>OZ271854.1:0-5053413 GCA_965601925.1 Alkalispirochaeta sp. | reverse complement strand
CTCGACAAAGACCATGCCGCAGCGGGCAAGTTCGACGTGTACGAGGTTATAGTAGTCGGCGGTGGGAAACGCCTCGTCCCAGTCTTGGCCGATCTGTTGTTTTACAACGCTCTTTGCCCGCTCGAAATCGCGCGTATGATAGAAACGAATCGGGGTGTTCATGGGATGCTCGAAGCTACCGCAGTCAACACCGATCCATTTGAGCTTCTTGTCCATGGCCCACCGAAAGAACTCCATGGTCGGACCCGGATGTCGTACTAAGAAACCGAACTCATTGGCGTCGGGTTTCTCCCACGAGTGACGACTGTAGCCGGTGTGAATAATGAGAATATCTCCCGACCGCACCGCAACGCGCTCCTCGATCATTTGCGGCGTATACACCCCGTAGTCACGTACGGCGTCTGCGATGTCAACGATAACCGCTTCGCCGGAAAGCTGGTCGAGTGCGACGTCCGCCACACGGCGTCCCGCGCTGTGAAAGATCGCCTCCGTGGAGATGTGCGTTCCGGTGTTTGGACTCCATTTAAGTATTTGTCCGTTCGCGCCTTGGCCGCCGCCTGCGGCACCGGTGACCCGCTTGAAGAAATGAACCTCCAGCGCGTGGTCGTGCGGCCACGGCGGAGTAAAAATGCTCAGCGGCTGGGTAAGATCGTGCATCTCAACGGAGTCGAGGAGCTTGATAAGTGTTTCGTTGGTCGTCTCGGGTCGATTCATAGTGTAAAAACCTCTTCTCCGTCAGGATGCATATCGATCGGCGAAGGCGACGAGCGCATCTTCGAACACCTCGTAGGGCGCGTCGACGAGGCCGGCGCCGATCTGGCCGATGCCGGGCTCTCTGTGCGCGACGCCGGTATCGATAAAGGGTGTTACGCCGGTCTCCACCACCTTGCGAATATCGATCCCCGTCGGCGAGCCGCGAAAGTCGAGAAACGGAATCTGATACGCATCGTTCTCTCCCACCGTGATGTCGTACATCGCCTTGGTTCGTCGGACGGCATCACCGACCGTTCCGCCGACAAACTGGATGATCGCCGGGGCGCCGGCGATAACGAAGCCGCCGAGTCCGACGGTCTCTAGGATGGCGCTGTCGCCGATATCGGGGTTGGCATCGTCCTTGGAGAATCCGGGAAACAACAGTACGTCCGGCACCGGTGAGGGAGCGGTAAACCATCGATCGCCGAGACCGGCCACTCGAATACCGAAGTCGGTGCCGTTGCGCGCCATCGCCGTGACGATCGTGCACCCCTCCACTCCCGCGATGGCGTCCAAGCTCGCCTTGGCGCTGGTCATGGCGAATCCGAGAAAGGTGTGGACATTCTCTTCCATAAACCGCAGTACGTCGTTGATTGCCGTTGTGTCGTCGTTTGCCGCCACGATCGCCGGCGCGATGCGCGAGAAGAGCACGTAGGAGGCGGCGCGGCTTCGGTTGTGCAACTCGTCTCCCATACCGAGGGCTTGTACCATAATCGCCTTCAGATCGACCGAGCCCAATTGTCCGATCGCACGGTCCAGAACCGGATACATCACCTCGGCCATCCACCGTAAGCGCGTCAGCACGTCCTCGGAGAAGGCTCCCATTCGCAGCACTTTTCCGATGCCCTCGTTCAATGTGTTGTAGGCGGTAATGTCCGCGGCCTCGTTGCGTGTTATGATCACGGGCATCGACGCGGAGACGATCCCGGCCATCGGCCCCACGGTTTGGTGGTGGTGGCACGGGTCGAAGGTGATATCTCCGGACGCCGCGCGTTCTATCGCCTCTTCCGGTGTGGCGGCGAGCCCCTCATACATCAATGCACCGATAACCGCGCCGCGCTGAGGGCCGCACATACGATCCCATGTCACCGGTGGACCGGAATGCAGAATCATTCGCCGGTGCATGCCCGGAACGACATCGCGCGCGATGCCCATACCAACCCAATGGGGCCGACTCGATAGCAACGTACGCAGCGCTTGTTCGTTAATTGCGTCAATATTCATAATACTTACCTGCCACGTGGTTAAGCAATAATCGTGCCAAATAATCGTCCTGATGTGATTTCGATCTAAATCACTCCTTGGGAATGAGTTGCCGAGCGAGACTCCATCAATCGACAAATATCGATTCATACATTCGTGTATATAATATGATTTTATACTACGGATGCGTATTTTTAAACTCTGATAACTACCTGTTGGAAGTAAAACCTTCAAGAGCGGGACTCACAATTCCACGGGAGTAGGAGCGTCAATGAGCGAGTATCGTACGGGATCATGCGTGGCGGCGCGCGGGTTCGGAAGGACCGGGAAATCGTGATGGTGCGACCGATCCGTCCGTATTCAACTCCGACCGGTCGCACTGCACTCGTGAGACGATCGATATGAAGAGTAGTTGGTCGCGCCGAGCGGCGTTCGTAGTCGTACGTAGCGTTCTTCGTACCAACGCCTCGCAAGTAACCGGAGATCACAAACCGACCAAGCGCTCCGTGACGGGAGGAACTGGTGAAGAGTTAGCCATGGGCACGCATGTTCGGTCCCTGCAGGCCGCGGGTGTAACGGCTCGGTACCGATAAGGGCGGGGGTACCTTCCCTCCCGAGGAATCGAGTGCCTCCGCTCCGTCGATAGAGTAGTGGAGCTATTGCAATCGTGAGAGGAGGAGTCGAGACTTTACGACATCGACACTTACGAGGGTGAAATTGAGCCTAATCGAGCGCGTGAAGCGGCAATTGCAAAGTGGACAATCATCAATCGATAATCTCGAAAACGAGTTGGTGCGTATTATTCGAGATGTCGAGGAGACCGGCAAGTGTCTCAGAGACTATCGCGACATGCGCGATCGGTACTTCGTAGTATCACCGGAGTTCGGTAGCAACTGGCGGGCGACACTGATCGATTTCTGCGCTGCGTTTGATATGGTCTTCTTCGAATCGGGGGACGGGGAAAGCATCGTATTTCTCCGGCGAGAGTGACCGCGGGCCCGGCCGCAGATGGGCCGCCATTCTCCAATCTGTCAACCGTGTTCTTGGTTCAGCTCTACGGCGTGGGGGCCCGGCTACCGCGCGAGTACGCGGGACCGACTCGCCGTTACGGCACAAAACTCCTCCAGCACTCAGCCGCTCCGCCGGGGTACGGAACAAAGGCGAACCGCTTTGGGTCGGAAACGACTCGACGGTACATCGGTGTTGGGCCGTGTGATGTATCGACGGGCGGGCCGAGGAGTTCGGCGTACGTCTCCGGTGATTTCTCGATGAGTCGTGCCGAGGCATAGGATTCATTTCGTCGCCACGTTATCTTCTTCGACTCTACCACAGGATAGAACGCCAGGCCGCGGTGCGCGCGCACCGCGCGGTAGTCGAATCCCTCGTAACCGCGGTCGCATATCGCACCGAACACCATGGGGCGCCCGACGTCGGCGTTGACCACCATGTGGGGCCAACCCGGCGGCACGATGATGAGTTCGCCGGGGGCGGCGGTAACGGCGTAACAGCGCCCGGCGTCGTCTCCCGCCGACTCCTGCATAAAGACGATCGCGCGTCCCGCCCAGATCTCGAATACTTCCGGAGGACTCCACCCGGAGTGGCGCGATACAACGTGGACGTGTCCCTGGCTGCGTACCGGCTCCGCTCCGATCGCGCCGGCGTTGTACGCCACGACACCGAGGAGGAGCATCGACGAGATCAGGAGCTCCCGATCTTCGGTGCGACCCACGTCCATCGCGATCGCGTAGAGCTTGTCCGGTCCGGCCGCCGTCGGGTCCGATAGAGAGGTCCTGATGCTATCCAGCGTCCGAACTTCCGTGGCGGGCCCGAACACTCCCGCGTCGTATTCGATAGCAAATCGCGCCGAATCGAATCGGACGCCAATGCCCGGATTAAACATCTCCTCGACTCCTGCGGCTATCCGCCGCCGCTGCTCCGACCTTCACCACGCCTTTGCGCATCACCGCATCGACGCGCGAACCGTCGCGATGGTGCGTCCCTCCGATTCACCCGAGGGTCGCACGCGGTATCTACCCACTGCGGCGGGGACGACGAACGTCTCGGCGTAGTGCACGACAAAGGGCTCGAACGCGCCGCTCGGGCTCTCCACCGTCGCCTCGCGTCCCTCCACCAGATTGAGGACGTGCACGCTTCCGCGCTCCACTCCGCCGGTGTCATGCTCCACCGGTACCGAGAACCAATGGCGTCGCGTCTCGATAAACTCCCGTTCGTGAAGTCCGGTGCGTTCCTCTCGCCAGCCCGCTCCGGAGGCCACCTCCTCGACACGATTGACCAGATTTCGTTCCGTCCACTGCGTCGTGCGGTCCCACTGTATGTTGGGCCATCCGCGCTCGATGTTGATCGGACGCGGCCGGCCGTCCAAATCGACGCGCCCCCAGTCCCACAACTTGAAGGTGAAGATGTACGGGGTGGCGCTGATTTCGAGTACCATGGACTCCGCCCCGGAGCAGTGGAGCGTGCCGGCGGGAATCAGGTAGTGGTCGTGTTTACGCACCGGCCACGTCTGCACGTATCGCCCCGCCGGAAACTGCGCCTCGTTGCGTTGTGCCGCCTCCAACTCGGCACGCATCGCGTTCCGGTTCACCGATTCCCGCAACCCCAGATAGACCGCAGCGTCGGGCCCGGCATCCAGGATGTAGTAACTCTCGTCCTGGGTATAGTGCATGCCGAAGTGTTCCTGGATGTATTCGGTAAGGGGATGGACTTGCAGGCTCAGATTTTGTCCTCCCATCGTGTCCAGAAAGTCGAAGCGGATCGGAAACTCGTCACCGAAGCGGGCGTGAACCGGGTCGCCCAGGAGCTCGCGGGTTCGAAAAAAAACGAGGTTAATCGCCGGGATCTCGATCGTCTCGCCGCCGAACTGGAGGAGGAGGCTGTTCTCCTCGGGAACGCAGTTGAAGCACCACGCGTAGTTGGGCTCATCCCCGTCGAGGCCGCATACCGTCTCCATCCAATGTCCGCCCCAGACGCCGGGGTCGAAAAAGGGCTTGAATGAGAAGGGGCGCGCGACGGTGGCCTGCAAACCGCCGAGGATCGCCGCGGTGGGAACCATTTTCGGATGATCGTCGTCGACGGTGTTCAGATAGAAATGGGAGCCGGGGAGCACTCGCCGCTTACGGCGATCCAGGACGCGCCAGTCGACGAAGAAGCTTTGCTTGTACAGGAGCTTGGGACCGATGTCCCGGTTGCGAAGTCCTAAGCTGTCTACCTGAGCGGCCCGCTGACGCCGTTGGATTTCCCAGCGCGGCATATCGGCGTAGACTACGACGGACGCATCCGGTGCCGCGAGGGTAGCGCCGCTTCCCACCACGATCGTCGCTCGTGTGACCGGAGAGCGCACGGCGCCCACGGCGGCTTCCGGAAAGAAGTCCTCCATATTGAGACGCGTCATGTACCCGAAGATGGGGTCGTCGGTGACGTCTGGGCGAACCATCGCCGAGATCTCCGCCTCGTCCTTCATAAGGTCCCGCGTATCGACGATATCGATCTCTGGGGGCGGTCCGGAGCGCAGCTCGTGGATGATTCGATCGGTATTGACGCCCTGGTAGGTCTCGATCGCGACAAGGGGCTCACCCGAGGCCCTCTCACGCCCGGCGCGGATGACTTCCTCGATGATCGCAGGCCAGTCGATCACGGGGTTCGCGTCCGATACGCGCACCGAGGGAAGGCGATCGAAGGTGCACGTGTCCCCGTGTAGATAGTCAGATCGTCCCATCGTTCTCCCCCATCGTCGTCATGTATGCCGCTCCGAGGAGCGCCGCTACGCCGGGGTACCGACCGCTCTCGACGGCGACCCGGTGCGACGGTAGCCACGCGTAGCGTTCTACGTACCGTGTGACCGCGTCGATGATACGCCCGCCGGAGCGCATTACGTTCCCGGTCAGGACGACGGTGTCGGGATCGTATGCGTGAATCAACGCGACGACGAGGGTGGACCACGTCCGAAGCGTCCGCTCGGTCAACTTCGCCGCAAGCCGGTCGCCCCGGTCGGCGGCTGCGAATAGTTCGCGATATCCCACCGCCTCGCCGCGCAGCGTATCGTCGACCGAGGGTTCGGCGGCGAGATCGCGTCTGAGCGCCCACGTGGAAGCGAGCGCCTCGGCGCAGTTGCGGTTGCCGCACGAGCAGACCGTCTCACCATCTATCGCAAGGGGCAAGTGGCCGCCCAGGTTTCCGGCCCGAAAGTGCTTGCCGCGCAGAACTCGGCCGCCGATAACGACTCCGGTCCCGATCCCCGTGCCGAGAGTCACGGTGACGAGGTCGTCGCTTCCCCTCCCGGCGCCGAACTTCCACTCTCCGACGCACGCCATTCGCGCGTCGTTATCCAGTACTAATCGCGTTCCCCACCGATCGTCGACCCAGGCGGCGAGGTCGACCTCGGCTCCGTCCTCGTACTTACCGTTCGACCCGACGATGGTACGCCGGACACAGTCGACCGGTCCGGCGTAAGCGACGCCACACCCGGTCAACTCATCGGACGTCACACCCGAGTCGGCCAAACACGCCTCACAGGCCGCCTCGATGCGCGGGATCGCGGCGGCGAGTCCGCGCTCGGAGTGGGCCGGTATCGTTTTGAGCGCCGCAACCGCCCGTCCTTCCACGACGCCCACCTTGATCGCACTCCCGCCGAGGTCGACGGCGAGCACGGCTCGTCGCTCCCTCACGCCCTTACCAACTCCGCGCCTTCCTTTCCGTGAACTACTCGTACGCCGAATCCCGCCTCGGCGATCGACCCGTAGTCGTGGCCGGCGTCGGCGGGCCAACATGCGCCTACATCCAATGCGGAGTCGCCGACGTTCACCAACCGATGCGCCGTCTCGCCCGGTATATAGTGAAGCGATCCGGGATAGACCGCCTCGGCGCGCGTCGTGCCGACCCCGTCCATAAGCACCAGCACGCCGCGCCCGGCTATGCCCCAGTAGTATTCGCCGCGATTGCGCACGGCGTGGAAGTGTCCCTTGGTCATGTAGTACTCGTCGCCCACCGTGCCTGGCCACATGTGTGTTACGCCGAAAAAGAGTCCCCCCGTCGTACCAGCCGGCACCGGCGTGTGGGAGTCTACTCGATAGATCGGCGTCTCGGGCGCCACCCGTTGCAGGGCGCCGTCGTCACGGAAAAAACCCCTCATATCGGCCGCCCGACGCACCGTCGAGGCGACCGGCGTCCCCGTCAATCGCGATCCTGCAAACTCCACGGCGGGGGCGGCCGCCTCGATAATCATTGGTGTCTTACGCATGCGCTGTCCCTCCTAAGCCTCATCATGAACCACGCCCGCCGCGGTAGGACGGCAGATCGATCGTTCGGGCCGCTCCGATATCCGACGGCGCAATCAGATCGGTATGCGCTTCGTCGTTCCAGTGCACGACGACCGCCGTAGGATCCACCACCCCCGGTATCCGCCGATACTCGAGGCGGTAGCGTCGTTCGGCCGCCGCACCCTCAGCACTGAGACGTACGCTTATCGACCCGTAGCGCGTCGGTGTTGAGTCGATCTCCAGGGCTTGATCGTCGTCGGGCAACCACTCGGGCGGTAGGCCTACCAAGAGTTCCAGCTGTTCACCCCGTTCCAACACCACGGCGTTGCGTACCAAACGGATAAACTCCGCGCTCCCCCAGTTGTGGGGCATGTCGCCGCAATACTCCGCACTGTGGGTGGACGACAGGCTCTGCTCCTCGCGCCACACGCGACTGGGAGCGGCGTGGTTTGCAAAAGCATATAGATAGTCGATCGCCTTGTCGGCGCGCCCCGCGTAGAGCCACACCTCGGCGTAAAACATCGCCGAGTATCCCCACACGCCTTGATCGTGGATCCATCCGGTCTCGGCCGGAATCCCTTGTTTGTCGTCGATACTGTCCAGGAGGCGCAACAGGTCGCGCACGTACTCGTGGTCCGGGCCGAAGACCTCGCCGGGGTGCATCGCCTGGGCGAAGGCCCACGTGGCGGTCTGCGGCTTATCGTACTCCCGGTGCTCCATGATCATCGGGATGTACGGGATGCCCGCATCGGTAACACGCCGGTCCCGCGCAGCTGCACGAGCGAATGCGCCGTAGATATCGTCGTACAGCGCGGCGAGCTCGTCGGCCCTCCCCAAGCCGAGCCGCGTTCCGGCGTCGCGGGCCGCTTTGAGGCCGATCAGGATCCACGCCGGCGTCGAATAGTCCGGGAAGGGACCGTCGATGCCGCCGTCGACGAACGCCGGCGGAAAGAGCTCGTGCGCGGGATAACCCGGCCCCAGTGCGCGCGCCTCCTCCCGCAAGGTGCGAATATAGTCTGCGGCGCGGAGGATCGTCGGCCACAGCTCCTGCAGCCGCTCGTTGTCACCGGCAAGCTCACACTGCCGAACGATCGTAGCGATCGCGATTCCCGTCTCCTTGTAATGGCGCGGGATGAGATCCAACGAGCCGTCCGGACGAACACGACGCAGAATGGCCAACAGCCCTTGCTCGAACGCCGCCTCGTGATCGCCCATGATCTGGGCCGCCTCCAGGAGGAAGTACCCGTCGACGGCCCACAATCCGCGATAGATCGTCGGTCCCACCTGGTACTCGGCGATGCCGTTGTGGATCTCCCTTGCCTGGAGGATATTACGCGCGCACGACTCTACCATCTCCTGAATCTGACGATCGGGAATGGAGAACGCGCTCCGAAACGGGTGCAGGTTGAGCCAGTACTCCCGTATCGCCTCGCGTTGTGAGTCGGCCCACGGGACGGTGACGGTCGCCGGGTCGAGCGTGCCGGCGAGCACCACGACAAAAACCCCGCGCCGCCTCTGGCCGGAAGAGAGAAATGCGTAGTGGTGCAAACCGCGGAGCTGCAGCGCCTCGGCGGTCCAGTACGCGGTCGTACCCTGGGACTGCACCACCGCGGGAGCGCCCTCTCGCGGTCCGAAGAGCGCCAGCTCGACCCGCGACGGCGCGCGGCCGAACTCGTCGTCGGCACTCAGTTCCCACAGTATCACGTCGGCGCGTACTCCCCGCTCCACGTCGCGGTAGGCGAATGTCTCCCACGCCAACGTCGAGTGTTCGTAACGCTCTTCGGTCCGCACGATCGCGACCCTGGGGTCGCCGAAGTCCTGAGTACGCGTGAGGAGGCGGTCGCGATGAGAGAAGCGCGGCTTCAACCGGTGGAGAAAGTCGTGGTTCTCATCGACAAAATCGGCGTACGACGAGATGTCGCTTGCGTAGTTGCGTTGCTTCTCGCTCAGATCGTTGTTGCGGCCGACGTAGTGATAGTTCACGCTTCCGTCTTCCCGTACGATCGTCTTGTACGGATCGTCGACAAAGGCGATGCACGTCTGTTGCACCGCCGGTTGGAAACGAAAATCGATCGTCCTCTGCTCTGTCCGTCTTCCCGACATCTCTCTCCTCCACTGTGTGTGCGGCGACGGCCGTATTTTCGCCGTTGGCCGGAGGCCGCGCAGCGCTACCGCTCTCAATCGACCGCCTGTCGTCCGATCGCGCTACTTCTTCTCCGACGACCGAAGATCTCCCATACGCGCTACTGCAATGCCGCCGACGGATCGCCGTCATCGCGGTGCGGTACCGCCGCGACCGCTATCTCGTAGCTGTTCTCGCTGATCGCCTCGCCGTCACACACCAACCGCAGGGTCAGCGTGTACGTTTCCGGGGCAATATCCTCGGGGATGGGCCACGTAAGGCGTGGCGCCGCCTCCATCACGCCGTCGGCGGGAACGTCGAATCGCCCCTCGACATCGATCCGAACGCGCACATCCGCTCCCGCAACCTCTGCGTGGTACGTGCAGTCGCGATACTCCCGGTGGTGGTCGTTGACGACCCACGGCCGGAAGGTGAGGGGGCGTGCGTGGGACCACCGACTGCCGCCGGACAAGGGCGTCTCGAGGCCGTGCACGCCGATCAAGACCGGTTGATAGACCTGCTGCAGAACGGCGTACCCTCGCTTGGGCGTGCGGTCGTACCCGACGACCGCCCACGTAACCGCGTTCCAACAGTCGACGAACATGAACTGATACATACCCCCGAGGGTGCGATACTTTGCCGTGCGATACCGCTCGACGGCGAACTTCAGTACTCGCGCCTGGTAGCGTTGCGAGTTGTCGACGAACTCTTCCAGACTCCGGCCGACGGCGACCCCCGCCTGGTTGATCGTCTCGTGATACTGAAAATCGTGGTACCCCAACCGTCCCCAATCGGGAGGAAACGCGTCACCGACCATCCGGCGTACACTCTCGGCGTCGGGGAGCGCCTGGGCGCCGAACTCGCTCAACAGCGGCGTACCCGGCAACGCGGCATACTCGTGGTAGTCGCCGTAGTACCAGCCCATGTACGTATGCTCGCCGAAGGTCGAGGTCGGCCGCACATAACGTGAAGGATCCTCGGCGGCTACAATATCGGCGAGCACCGGATCGAGAACGAACTTGTTGTGAAACGACGATTCGTTTTGGCAGACCCACAGGGCGATACAGGCGTGGTTGACCAACAGGCGGACCATATCGCGTATCTGGCGCGCCGCTTCAAGCTCCACCGAGCGCGTCGGGGCGTATCCCCACTGCATCGCAAAATCCTGCCAGACGAGCATACCGGCGCGGTCGCACGCGGCGTAAAACTCCGTCCGATTGACGTGCACGCAGACGCGCACGCCGTTAATGTGCGCCGCGCGTAACAGCTCGATGTCGCGGCGGATCATCGCCTCGTCGTACTCGCTCAACCAGAGAGTCGGGACGACGTTGGTGCCGCGCACAAAGAGACGCCGCCCGTTAAGTCGGTAGATGCCCGTCTCCGGATCGACGGCGATCTCCCGGAGGCCGATATCGTGCGCCCAACGGTCGATGAGCGTCTCTCCTTCCAGGAGCTCGACGGTGCAGCGCTCCAAATGGGGCTCGCCCACATCCCACGTCCACCAGAGCCTGGGTTGTGAGATCCGCACGATGACGGTACCGACCTCCAGGGCGCGGCGCTGCTGCACCTCGATCTCGACCGGTTCCTCGTCCCCGACCGTTACCCGTACGCGGTAGGCGCCGGCGGGCCCCGCGATCTCCACCGTCGCGGTTACGACGGCCTCCCGGGCCGATTCGTCGGCGATCAGATCGTCGGTTACGGCAAAGGTGTCCGGCACGCCGCCGGGAACCAGGCGCGTCTGCACGCGAACGTGTTGGATCGCGGCGACCGACTGCGTTTCGAGGGAGACGTCGTTCCAAATTCCGCCGCTGTTCATGTCTTGACCCGTCTCCCCATCCCAGCTTCCGGGGCGACAGTCCCAATGGCTGAGAATGCCCTTGAGCATAATCTTGCGATCCGGCCAGACCGGTCCCGGCTCTTCCTTGGGACAGCTCACCTCGACGACCAGTCGGTTCTCGCCGACGCGGATCAACTCGGTCACCTCAAGGCGGAACGGTTGAAAGTAGCCGGCGTGGGAGCCGACCTCGACGTCGTTGAGGTGCACCCGCGCGAAATAGTCGACGCCGCGGAAGACCAACCACACCCGCGCCTGCCCGGGCTCCGGCGTATCGAATGAGAACGTCCGCTCAAATCGTACGCGGCCGTGGAAGTTGTCGAGGCCGCCCAACTGCCAGTTTGTCGGGATAACCATCGTTCCACCGGCGGGGAGGGCGTCGGTCGTCTCCTTAATGGTCCCGCCCTCCGTGAGGATCTGATGCGCCTTCGGAGTGTAGTGCCATACGCCGTTCAACGAAAATCGTCGCATACTCGATACCTCCCGCGGCCCTACTTCACACCCGAAAGACTTGCGATGCCCTCTAAGAAGCGGCGCTGGAGGGCGATGAACAGCGCCACCGCCGGCGCCGCGGCGACCACCGATCCCGCCATGATCAACTCCCACCGCGTCTGATACGCCTCGCGAAACTTCGCCAGGCCGATCGGAAGGGTCCGCAGTTGGTCGGTCGTGGTGACGACCAGGACCCACAAGAGCTCATCCCACACGAGGATGAAGGTGATAATCGCCAGAGTGATCAGTGCGGGCCGCATCAAGGGTAGGACGATGCGCGCATAGATCCCCAACTCGCTCGTCCCGTCGATGCGCGCCGCCGCGATGTACTCGTCGGGAATGCTATAGGCGAACTGGCGCATCAGAAAGATCCCGATCGCCGTCATCCCGAAGGGGACGATCATCGCCTGGTACGTGTTGATCCAGCCGAGATCGCGCACGACGAGGTACAGGGGAATGAGGATCGCGGCAAAGGGGACCATTACCGTCGCCATAATGAAGAGGAACAACAGATCGCGCCCGGGAAACTGAAACTTCGCCAGGCTGTAGCCGACCAGAGGGCAAAAGAGGAGGTTCAAGAGAATGATCGAGCCGGTGACGATGACGCTGTTCATCAGGTAGCGGTCGAAGTTGAACTCGGCGAATACGGTAACGTAGTTTTCCACGCGGAGCCGAGCGGGAATGAACGTTACCTCGGGTGAGAAGAGCTCGGCGGCCGTCATGAAGGAGGCGCCGATCATCCACAACGACGGGATCGATACGACGACTACCACGACCGTCAACGTCGTGTAGAAAAGCGTCCGGACGATGACTTTTTTTCGTGCATGTGTTTCACGCATATCTTCGTCCTCTCTCACGTATTGGACCGCATGGTGCGAAACTGGACGTAGCTCAAGACGAGAAGGATCGCGAAAAAGACGACCGACGCGGCGCTCGCGTACCCCATTTTGAGAAATTGGAATCCGTTCTCGAAGATGAACATCGGGAGCACCCGTGTCGCCGAGCCGGGACCGCCGCGCGTCATGATGTACATCGGGGTAAAGACTTTGAACCCTTCGATGATCGAGACGACCATGACGTAGAGCATGACCGGTCGCAAGAGCGGCAGCGTGATGCGAACAAACTGTTGCAGAGCGTTTGCGCCGTCGACGGTCGCCGCTTCGTAATAGTCGGTGGGGATACCGCGTAGCCCCGAGAGGAGAATCACCATGTACACCGGCGTCCCCTTCCACACGCTCAACACCACCAGCGACGGAAGCGCCAAATCGGGATCTTGGAGAAAGCGTTGGTACTCGAATCCGAGCACTCGAAAGAGCGCGCCCACCACGCCGAAGCTCGGATGGTACATTAACGTCCAGATCATCGACCATACGGTGAGGGATATCACCGCCGGTAAATAGACGACGGCGAGATAGGCGCCGCGCAGGCGGAAGTTGCGATTAAAGACCAACGCGAAGGCGAGGGCGACGAACCAGATCGGCACGACGGTACCGAAGACGTAGAGAAAGGTCACGCGGACGGAGTTGAGAAACGCCGCATCGCGAAACAGAGTGAGATAGTTCTGCGCCCCCACCGGTTGCGGCGTGTCCAACAGTCCCCATCGCATCGTACTGATGGAAAAGGTCTGCATGAGGGTGTAGATGTAGAAGACGGCGAAGAAGATCACCGCCGGGAGCGCCATGGCCAAACCGGCACGGGCGCGTCGGGCCGCCATCGAGGTGCGGAAGTAGATGGTGAGGTCCGGTCGTCGCGCCCTTGATGCGTAGCGAAAACGGGATGATCTATCTATCGCATCCATGATAGCTCCTCAGTAGGCGCTCACCGGACTCCGACGCTCTCATACGCTCCCTCGACGGTCTAAAAGTCGACCGCCTCCAACGCCGCCTCCTGCGTCTCGCCCAGTATCGAGGGAATGTCACCGCCGGCGAGGATCACCGTCGCCGCCCGGGTGAGAAGATCGGAGAGCTCGAAATACGCAGTCGAGCGAAACTGATAGCGACCGAAGGGATAGTCGTTGAAGATGACCTGGAGCCGCCGGTCGCCCTGAGCGCGATAGTCGTCGAAGGAGACGCCGTCGGTAGTCTCGCCGAGCCGCGCTTGCACGTATCCGACCGAATCCCACCATCGGGTCTGCGCCGAGGTCAATTTCTCGACGAATCGCCACGCCAGCGCCTGCCGTTCCGGCGGGATATTTGCGTTGACGTACCATGCCCACGCGTACAGGGTCGTGACCCGTTCGCTCTCCGCGTCGAACTGCGGCAGCGGAGCGACCGCCCATTCGAGATCGGGGTTGATCTCCCGCAGGGGTTGCGCAGCCCACGGACCGGCGATGATGCTCGAAGCGCGCCCACCGGCGAAATCCTGCAGCAGATCGATATAGAATGCGGTGTCGATGACGCGCTCTTCATGCATGCGCTGCAAGACCTCCATCGTGCGCATCACCTCGGGAGAGTCGAACCGCGGCTCGCCGGTGGCCGGGTCGACCAACTCGCCGCCGAGCTGTCGCACCATCGGCTCGACGATCAGTACGGTCCATATCGGTACGGCGAAGGGCCAGGTCAATCCGACGCGCGTCGTCGCGCCGTTTTCTTCCCGTGAAAGCACCCGACCGATCTCGATCAACTCCTCCCACGTGATCGGTTCGGTCTCCGACAACCGTGCCAGACCGGCCTCCTCGAAGTGCGTCACGTTATAGATCAGACTGAAGGAGTTGTACTCGCTTACACCGCCGGTGTAGATCATTCCCTCGTGTTTGAACGCTTCCAACGAACCGGGAGCAAAGAGTGCCTCGAACTGCTCCTGGGTCTCGACGCCGAACGCGGTCGGGTCCACAGGTGCGATCATGTTGTTCCGCAAGAATTGCGGTACCATCCAGTCTCCGGCCCAGAAGATGTCGGGTCCTTGGCCGCCGGCAAAGGCCGTCATCAAGCGTTGTTCGTAATTCTCGTGGGGTGCATTGTCGAAGATGATCGCGACGCCGGGATTCTCGGCGAGAAACTCGTCGATGAGAGCCTCGTTTACCGGAATCGAAGGGGCGTGATTGTGTGTCCAGTACAGTAAAGAGGCCTCATCCGCCGCGGCCTCACCCTGCCCACCGGCCGATACCGATAACACCACTGCAGCGGAAAGAAGCCCGATCAGAAGCCAACGTAATGATCTCATATGTACCCTCCTTTAGCGGCCCATCGTCGACGGACTCGTGCGTATGAGTTCGATGATAGGTCCGTTATTTCATTTCGTCAATATTTTCTTCTGATAATATCATATCATGATATTTTTTGTTATCTTTATTGCAATAGTTGCGACGCCTGGGATACACTACGTCCATGATTGCCGAACAGAGACGCCGGCTCATCGAGACGTACGTCAATCGTCGCGGGTCGGTGTCGATCGACTATCTTTTGGAAGTGATTCCCGTATCCAAGATGACGCTGTGGAGGGACTTGAAGGAACTCGACCATCAGGGGAAAGTGCGGAAAGTTCACGGCGGGGCCGCGCGGATCGGAGACGGCCCATCACCGGAGCCGGGATTTTATACCAAATCGGTGGTCAACCTGGAGGACAAGGACCGCATCGCGCGCCTGGCTGCGACGAGATTCGTCAACGACGGCGATGTGATACTCCTGGAGGGTGGAACCACGGCGATGCAGATGGTGAAGCATATTGAGGCCGACAACGTCACGCTGTTGACCAACGGGCTCAACACCCTGAACGCGGCGGCCGCGACGGAACGCGATCTCACCGCGATGGTCTGCGGTGGAATTCTCCGACAACCGTCGTTGACCTTCGTCGGCCCCGAGGCGGAGCGGTTCTTTCGCGATTTCTCCGCGGACACACTCTTCTTATCGGGCACTGGGCTTACCGTTGAACGGGGCCTTACCGATCCCAGCCCGCTTGAGATCCAGGTCAAACGCTCCATGATCGGGTGTGCACGCCGCCTGGTTCTCCTTGTCGACTCCAGCAAATTCGGTGTTGAGTCTCTCAAGCGAGTGTGCAACTTAGACGAGGTTGCCGTGCTGATTACCGACGATCACGCCTCGCCGGCGACGATTCGGGCGATCGGCGCCCGCGGTCCGGAGGTTCTCATTGCTCCGTAACACCCCTCGATCGTCCGACTCGAGCGCTCGAGACACGTACTTTGCCTACACGTCGACGACACCGCTCGGGGTCGTCTTCTGCTTCTAAGGCTTCGTGCAGATCCGGGCCTTAGTGTTTTGCCGCGACGGTGGTACGGGCCTCAAGCGTTCTCAACTTCGGAGAGAAAGGCATCGAGAGTCGATAGGTAGCGCTCCTCTTCTTCGAGATGGGCCATGTGAGCGCTGTCTTCGAAGATCGCCAGCTTTGAATCCGCTATCCCGCGATGCAACGTCTCGGCGCACGCGGGCGTCAGCTCGTCGTAGCGTCCGACGGTAACGAGGGTCGGTACCGAGATCTCTCCGAGGCGTTCCGATCGGTCCCAATCCTTGAGGTTACCGACGACGGTGAACTCGTTCGGACCGTTCATCGTTTCGTACACTGCATTTCCCGTCAAGTTGGCAAGGCTCCGCTGCAGGGGCTCGGGCCATTCGGGCAGGCGGCAGAGGTGACGGCCGTAGAACTCACCGACCGCCGTCTCGTACTCGGCGTTCTCGTATTCACGCGTCGCCTCGAAACGTTGCATCGTGCGGTAGACCTCCGGCGGCAGTTCCGACTTAAGCCGCGTCGCCTCAGCGACAAACTGGGCAACGCTTGCGGAGGTGCTTGCGAGGACCAGACTCACGACGCCGGTGGGACGAGTCAGGAGATACTCGACGGCGAGCCAACCGCCCCAGGAGTGTCCGAGGAGGTGGACCTTCTCCAGGCCCAAGGCGCTTCTGACCGTATCGATCTCGGAGACGAACCGTTCGATTCGCCAGAGGGCCGTATCGTCCGGCTGATCGGACTTACCGCACCCTAACTGATCGTAGAAGACGACCGACCGTTGCGGCGCCAGGGATTCAAGGGTTTCTAAATAGTCGTGCCCGGCTCCCGGACCGCCGTGGAGGAGCAAGAGAGGGGTTCCCCCGTCGCCTACACGCCGGTACCACGCTCGATATCCTCGCTCCGTCTTGATTGTGCCCTCGTCGATCTGCATCGCGCCTCCCCGAACATTGTTCGCTTTGAAAATCGCCTTAGGCAACGCACTCGTCAATGCATTTGATAAAAGGTTTCCACCATCGGTGTCCGGAGACTGAGCCGGTCCCGTCTCCCGATCGGTTCCGTGGTCGTGTTCGGAGTAGGGACTATCCGTCGGGTAACGCCGTCCGTGATTGTGGCGCCTCGCACGCACGCTGCGATACGGAGTTGGGTGCAAAATATTCCTCGAGTGATCGCGACGTGAAAAAGCGAACCTTTGTATTACAAGGAGACGATAGCGGCGGACGGGAGTCGAACCCGCGTCTCCAGCTTGGGAAGCTGGGGTAATGCCGTTATACGACCGCCGCGTGCATTCGAGCATACGGCAATCGAAATGTGCACGTCAAGTTTCAAAACCGCCGCGGCCATTTGATCCGGAGCGCGCGGATCGATATAGTCCTGGAATGGTCAGCCCGTTGTGTTGCGTCACCGACCCCGCACTCGTCCGCGAGATCGCGTATGTCCGGTGAACGAAAGGTCGGTATCGCGGCCGCCGTCGGAGCATTTTGTTTATGGGGCGTATTGCCCCTCTATTGGGCGCAGATTCCCCATGTTCCGGCCTTGGAGGTAATTACTCACCGCGTAGTGTGGGGAACCGCACTCGCGTGGGTGCTTGTCGTCTCCTTGAGGCGGCGAGGTGCGATAACCGCTCCTATGGTTCCGAACGGTGTGACGTTACGCTGGCTCATTCTCAGCGGCGTCCTTTTGGTGGCCAACTGGTTGGTGTACGTGTGGGCGATTCTGTCGGGATACGCGCTCGACGCCAGTCTCGGCTACTACATCAACCCGTTGGTGAATGTCCTTCTCGGTATGATATTTCTCAAGGAGCGACTTTCGGCGTTGCAGTGGGCCGCGGTCGCCTCCGCCGCTACGGGCGTACTCGTTCTCACGATACGACTCGGCGTCTTCCCGTGGGTGAGCCTCACGCTTGCGTGCACCTTCGGAGTATACGGACTCCTCAAAAAGCGGAGTAGTCTCTCGTCCATTCACAGCCTCGCCGTGGAGCTAACGCCGTTGGCAGTCTTCGCAATCGGTTCGATCGTCTTGGGCGTCGTGAGGGGCACGGCGGTTCCCGCCCTCGGAGACGTGCGTGCGACGCTGTTTCTCCTGGGAAGCGGGGTCGTCACCGTCGCCCCACTGCTCCTGTTCGGCGTAGCGGCGCGGAGGATACGGCTGTCCGACGTGGGATTTCTCCAGTACATCGCACCGACGATAATGATGGTGATAGCCCTTACGGTGTTCGGCGACACCCTCGAGCCCGCGCGACTGACCGGTTTCATCTTCGTTTGGATAGGGCTGGTCCTTTATAGTATCAGCACCCTCCGTCCGCGCCGCGTGGTTTCTCGGTAGTTCGTCGCAGCTGATACCGGCGCAGGCGAGCGTCGAGCACGTCCGAGGGGCACGATACCGCACGGAGCCGTAACCACTCCGTGTGCCGTACCCTACCGTCCGATCAATCGCAGTGGCGCTCGTATGGGCCGGTATCTTCGTGTCCGTTCTGCCGGCCCATACGAGCGTAGTTCCCGGAGAGTCGCGCATCGAACTCGGTGTGCGGTACCTTCTTCAAAGTGATACCGACGGCGAGGCGGCCCAGCGCCTGCTTCTCGACGTCGGCCCGTCTCGTTGGCTGTGGATCGTCGGAAGCACCCTGGTCGTACGCGAGACCAGCCCGGCACCTGCCGGCTACACACGCCACGATGTCGCCCTGCGTTCGCCGTTTACCGATACGCGACACCGCCTCGGTGTCTCCCTCGGTCCGATAACGGTGGGCTCGGTGACGCCTCGGGGAGTGTTCCGCCGTATCCTCGACCCCGCCGCCGGCGGCGTTCGGTGGAGGGCGCTCTCGGAACGTGACGAGGTGCGTCTCGACGCTGCGCTCGACGGCGGCCGCTGGTCGGGCGGCGGGTTCGTTGCGCCGGGAAGTTGGCCGATTCGTCCCGCCTATGTGTATCTCCGCGAGACTCGATCCGCCGAGGAGGGGGAGGCGGTCATGGTGCACTCCGGTAGCCTCTCCGTCGGCCGCGAGGTCTCCCCGATCGGTTCGCTCTCCTTCGCCGCATACGACGCCCGCGTCGCCGCCGGAGAGGACGACTCATGGCTGTTCGAGGCCCCTCCTCTCCGCCAGCGGCGGCTCCGCGCGGCGGGACTGATCGTGCGCCGAAACGGCCGAGTCGGAGAGGCGTGGTGGGCGCCGTCGTTCACGGGGGAGGTGTGGGCGCAACGGGGCGGCGACTATCGGCCCCTTCGACGATTCGCACAAGCCCGAGTACGATTCGGCGCCGCCTCGTTACGTGTAGAAGGGCGCGTCCTCCGGTCGGACGTCGGATTCTACGGTGCCGACGGAACCGCGCCTGGACGTGCGCGCATGGCCGGCGTGACGATATCCGGACGATTCGACGTAGCGAGGACGGCGCGGGCGCGCTGGTCGAGTGAACTCACGCGGCGGACCTCCTGGGAGGATTTACGCGTCGGCCCCGCGGAGTACCGAGGCACGGCGGTCACTTCAGTCGAGTTTCCTCGGCGGTTTCTACGCTCGGCGGCACTGACGGTACGTCGCCGGTGGCCCGCCGAAGGGGTAGGTGATGCGGACGCGGAGACGGACGTCGTCACTCGCATACGCTTCCAAGCGGGTCCGTTTTCGTTTTCCGGACGCAGCGGCGTCTCGACCGACGGTCGCCGTTCCGCGCGCGCCGAGTTAGCCTGGAGCCGCAGGCGAGCAAACGGCCCCGGTCGCCTCCGGGCGGCGTGCGCCGTGGGAAGCGTCCGCGATGATGCGAACGACTCGTGGGACACCGAGGCGTCGGGGCGTCTGTCGTTGCCCCTCGGCCGACGATGGCGCGGAGAGCTCTCGACGTCGATGAACCCCGCCGAGATAACCGCCGGTGATGCTCCGTGGCACACGGTCGAGGGGGCGTTACGCCTTATAGGCCGAGGATCAAACGCGCGGCGCGAAAGTAGATCGTCAGCCCCGCGACGTCTATCACCGTCGCCATGAGCGGACCCGCCATGACCGTCGGATCGAATCCCAAGCGGTGAATAAAAAGGGGCGCGAACGCGCCGATCACGCTGGAGAAGACGACGACGAAGACTAACGCCGCTCCCACGGCGAGGGCCTGAATCCAGTCGATTCCCGGCGGCAGATAGACGCTGCGCAACATGATTACGCATGCGAGAATCAGGCCCATGATTACACCTACGGTCAGTTCTTTGAACATCACCAATCCGAGGTCGCGAAATCGAATTTCGCCGGTGGCGATACCGCGAATCATGAGCGTCGAGCTCTGCGTGCCCGAGTTTCCTCCGGTTTGCGTAATGACCGGGACGAACCATACGAGGAATCCGGCAGCTAAGGTTAACGACTCGAAGGCGTTCAATACATTGGTAGTGAGCGTTCCCGCTACCAATAGGACGATTAACCACGGAACGCGTTTGCGAATAAGCCTCCACACCGAGGACTCGGTGTACCGATCGACCGAGCCTTCCATGGCGCCCATCTTGTACACGTCCTCGGTCTGTTCCTCGCGGATAACATCGATCGCATCGTCGAAGGTGACGATGCCGAGGAGGCGATTGTAGGTATCCACGACCGGCAGCGCGATGAGATCGTTGGCTTCCAGCGTCTTTGCTACCTCCTCCTGATCCGCATCTTCGGCGACGGTGATCACCTTGTGCGTCATGACGTCGTCGATGCGGCTGATGTCTTCGCTGAAGAGTAGGTCTTTGAGGCTCACGACGCCTTGCAGACGTTTGAGGGTGTCCACTACATAGATGTAATAAATCGTCTCAACCCTGCGCGCGTTGATACGAATAAACGCCAAAGCTTGCTCGACGGTGATGTCGGCCCGAATCGCGAGATAGCGGGTCGTCATGATACCCGCGGCGTGTTCCTCGTCAAAGCGCAGGAGAAACTGCATCTGGCTGCGTGCTTCGTCACTCAAGCTCTGCCAGACACTCTCGCGGACCTCGGGGTTGAGCTCCTGGATAATGTCGACCAGGTCGTCCGGCTCTACCTTTTCGAAGATTTCGCGTGCATTGTCGAGGGGAAAACTCTTTATGAGACGCGCTTGGTCGGCGGAACCGAGCTCGGTGATGAGTTCAGCCTTTCTGTCGATGGGCAGCAGCAGGAAGAGGTTGATCGCCTCCACGTCTTTGAGGTCCTGCCACAACTCGACGATGTCCTGGATCGACATGTCCAGGACCATCTCCCTAAGTTGCTCGTCGCTCAGTTCCTCGATGAACTCGCGAAGGTGTTCGAGCGTGTTGTGCATGGTTGAGACCCTCCGCTATTCATTGCCAGTCTCCGACAAACAGGACCTCCGGCTCCAGTCGGAACCCCGTCGTACGATATACCCGTTTTTGCACATCTGTCACCAGCATCCGGATATCCCATGCGCTCGCGCCGCCGGTGTTGATGATTATGTTACCGTGTCCCTCGCTTACCATTGCGCTACCGTTCCGCAGGCCCCGCAAGCCTACGCGGTCGATGATCTTGCCGCTCGGCTCTCCATAGGCGCGGTTGTTCTTGAATATGGAACCGGCACACGGAGCGGCAAAATGCCCCTTGGCGCGACGATCCTCTTCGATCTCCCGCATGCGACGCCACAGCGCATCGCGCTCACCGGACGCCTCGGTCAGATTGAACTCCGCGGCCGTTATGACGCGCTTACCATCCTGAAAGGGAGAGATCTTGTATGCGAAATCGTCCGAGCGAGCCACGTACTCTCCCGGCGTGCCGTCGAGATGAAGATATTCGACGCGTCGTAGGATCGAGGCGATCTCTCCTCCGTAACAACGGGCGTTCATCCACACCGCGCCGCCGACGCTACCGGGCATGGCAAAGATGAAGTCCAGCCCCCGAAGCTGCCAGTTTGCCGCCGTTGCGGCGGCGTCGCTGATCCGAGCGCCCGCCTCGGCGCGAAAGATCGAACCCGCGGTCGAGACGTGCCGCATGTCGCCGGTGTAGAGCACCAGTCCCGAAATCCCGCGATCGCTCACTACGATATTGGCGCCGCCGCCCAACACGAATACGGGGATCGATTCCGATGCGGCCGCCGCCAGAACTGACGCTGTCTGTTCGGTCGACTGGGGACGCGCCAGCACTTCCGCCGGCCCGCCGACGCGAAAGGTCGTCAACTCCGCAAGAGATTCATTGTACGTTATCGGGGCCTCTAACTTGAACTTTTCCAGTCGCCGCTGTACTGTGAGCACCAGCGTAGGATATCCAATGGCTTGAGGCACTTCAACAACTGTAACCTCTGAGCGTCCTCGAGTGTTATGTCAATGAATAGGGATGAACGAGCGTTCTTCGACTCCGTCTACACATCAACGTTCCCGACGCTTTTCAAAGTCGTACACCGCATCGTCGGCGATCACGACACTGCGGAGGAGATCTGTCACGACGCTTTTATTCGGTTTTTTCAGCACAGTACGACGCTTCCCGATGAACAGCAGGCGCGCTATTGGCTCCTGCGGGTGGGTAAGAATCTCGCGTTCAATCTCTCCAAGCGCAAAGGGCGCGAGCGCAATGCGTACGAGCGTGTACGGCATGAGCCTCAACGCCCCGAGGAGAGCGCCGACGAACCGGTCCTTTTCGATGAGACGACGCACATAGTGCGAGAGGCGATTAACGCATTGCCCCGCACCCTGCGCGATGTCATCGTCCTCAAGGAGTACGGCAATTTGTCATATACGGAGATCGGGCGTACGCTCGGTATCAGCGTAGGTAATGTAAAAGTCCGTGTCCATCGAGCCCGAGAGCGGTTGGCGCGGCAACTGGAGGAGGACGATGTCCACATTCCACGGTGATCCTAACCATCGCACCCTTTCCATGCGGATGCGCCAGTATTCCGCCTATCTCGACGGAGAGTTAGGGCCGGCGTCGGCCAAGAGCGTGGAGCGCGCCGTCTCCGACGGGACGATACCGGAAGATCGAGTGTGGGCGTATCGCCGTGTGCACAGCGCCTTACAGGCGAACGAGCCGGTCGACGCGCAGACCGTTGACGCGGCGCGCGTCCGTGTGTACGCGCGGCTGGAGAACAGTATATCCGCGGGCGTAAGAACCCGACCGTGGTGGAACCGGTCGCTGCGGTTACCCATGCCCGTCGCCGCGGCCTCCGTAGTTGCGCTCGTCACCTTGTCGGCGGTGGTCGTCTACCTGGCGGGTGTCGTCGATTCGTATCCCCGAGGATTTGCCGAGATGGCGGGGGTAGGACAGGCGTTGAATCTCCAAGTCAACGTCGACGGCGAGCATACCGAGGAGTTGCTCCGCTGGCTTCACCAGCAGGAAGAGCTCGACCAAGTGATGATCCGTCTTCCCGACTCGGCGGAGTTCCAGATGTTCGGTGCTCCCGTTTTACTGCGAAGCGACCTCACGGCAACCGTTCCCGATTACGCTGAACCCGCCGAGGACGATAACGATGTTCTCTCGATTATGCCGTTGGAGGACATCGCGGAATGAGCCGGTGTCATTTGCTTCCCTTCGTGATCCCTCTCGCGTTCGGGCTCATTCCCATCGCGACGGTTGTAGGGCAACACGCGGAGGTGGAGGACTTGACCGATCCTATCGGCGCCTTTTTGGAAGGGGCCTTGGCCATTCATATCAATGCGCGTATCGTCGACAAGGACGAGAACGAGACGGTATGGACGATGGACGTCTCCAGGGTCACGATTAGCGGACGCTCGGTGAGCGTTCGTTTGGATGGAAGCAATATCTCCATTCTGGCCGAGTTTACTCCGTACTGGGAATCGGAGGATCAACTGATGCTCGTTGCGCAAGGGGCGACGTGGATTACGACGAACCTACCCGGCGAGGAACCGGAGTACCGGACGTCGTTTTCTACCCTGCCGATTCGCCTCGGGGAGCCGGCGGTCTTTCTCCCCCTCGGTACGGTGCCCGTCCCGGTTGACACGGAACGCTTCGGTCGGCTGAATATTGAACTCGAAATCAATGTGGAGCGATACCAGTCCTGAGCCGCAAGCGTAATACTCCCGTTGTTCCCGTGGCGATCATCGTGTGTTTGGCGACGATCGCCTCGTTGGCGCTCTGGAGTTCCCGTCGTCCGCCTCACATCGACGCCATCGAGCCCGAGGTTGTGCGTCCCGACCAAGTAGTCTCCGTTTCCGGACGCGCCTTCGGCGGGGCGGGGCGAGTAGAGCTCGATGGGATCGCCGTGCCGCCGGAGTACATTCGCGAGTGGGGCGATCGCCTCATCACGTTCGCTCTCCCGGACCAGGTGCAAAGCGGTCTTTTGCGAGTCGAAACGACATCCGGTATCAGCAATCCGGTGTTTCTTACGAACAGAGGCGATTTACCGACGCATACGCCGTCGGAGCAACCCACCGTCGAGTCGCTGAACGAGGCGGAACGCCGAGCGGGGGAGACGATCGTCATACGAGGAGGCGGATTCGGGCCGCGGTCGGCGCTCGCGAATATCACGCTGGCCGGGGACGGACATGTTCGCGAGATATCGGCCGGCAGTGCGTTTGTGACGCGGTGGACCGATCGCGAAATCCGTTTCGTCATTCCCAGCGGTATACCGTCGGGACGATACGGCGTGTCGATCAACGCGATGCCGACCGGTATCGAAGTGCCGATCGCCGCTCCCCGCGGCGAGATGAGCCTCGGAGAATCGCGACGTTTCGCCGTGCGGCAGTCGCTGGTTGCCGTCGGCGTCGACGAGAGCGTCCGCGCGATGTTTCCCGCCGCCCCCGAAAGCGCGGAACAGCCGTCTGTGCAACTCCTACGCGAGACCGTATCGTCGGAACTCGCGCAACGACGCACCGGCTGGATGTATCGATTTGAATCGCATGTTCCCGAAACCGGCGAGGACGGTGAGGAGATCGAGGTCACCCAACGGCTGGAGCGGGTGATTCTGGTGGAGCGACGGCCGGTGCGCTGGCAGATCGAAGAGGGATTGTCGTCCACCGTGCTGCTCGATCCGGACTTCTCCGCCGCCTACGCGAGCTTTCTGCGACGCGAGGCGGACCTTCCGGTGGGGACGGCCGCCATAACCGACCTCGCACGCCGCCTGAACCTGAGAACGAGCCCGTTCTCGATAGCTCTTGAGATCCATCTTTTGGTGATCGGTCTGTTGGAGCCCGATCCCGCGGGAACCGACCGTGTGGCCGACGCCCTCGACGGCGCGGCCGCCACCTCACGCGGATATGCGTCCCTGGCGGTCACACTTGCCAGGCACGTAGGGTTGCCCGCCCGGCGCCACCACGGACTGTTGCTCGACGACGGGGGACAGACGCGAGTCCACAGTTGGGTCGAGTTCTATATACCGGCCG
Source organism: Alkalispirochaeta sp. (assembly GCA_965601925.1). Taxonomy (GTDB): domain Bacteria; phylum Spirochaetota; class Spirochaetia; order DSM-27196; family Alkalispirochaetaceae; genus Alkalispirochaeta. The sequence goes on along the minus strand of OZ271854.1, from coordinate 5,028,290 downwards.
TCGGCTGGATCCCCGCCGATCCGGCGCTCGGCGACGCCATGTACGGCGCCGATTTCGTCTCGACGGCGGAATATTACGGTACGGACCCCTCTCGCGGTAGTCTCGGGGCCGTGGACGGTAGGAGGGTGACGATCGCCGTCGACGGACTCTTGCCTCCGCGCATCTACCCGACCGGCCGAATCATCTCTCCCGAAGCGTCATGGGCGCCAGGAGCATTGTGGGTGGAGCTGCCCGGCGACCGAGTGTCGGACGCTTTGAGCGTCCGTTGGGATGCGCCGACGCTTTTCGCGCAGTTTTAAACGACACCGGCGGTTTGAATTGACACCGTATCACCTTTCTCCTATCCTCGATCGTTATGAAGGCCTTACAACAGACCGATCCGGAGATATACGCGGTAGTTCAACGAGAGGAGCTTCGACAAAAAAGCAAGTTGGAGCTTATCGCCAGTGAGAACTTTGCCAGCGACGCCGTTCTGGAGGCGACCGGTACGGTGCTTACCAATAAGTACGCCGAGGGATATCCGGGTAAGCGGTACTACGGCGGCTGCGAACACGTGGACGAGGCGGAAAACCTCGCCCGAGACCGCGCTTGCGCGCTGTTCGGGGCCGACCACGCCAACGTGCAGCCGCATTCGGGCAGTCAGGCCAACATGGCGGTCTATCTCACCCTTTTGGAACCGGGCGATACGATTCTCGGGATGGATTTGGCTCACGGCGGGCACCTTACGCACGGCTCGCCGTTTAATATATCGGGTAAGCTTTACAATATCGTCGGGTACGGGGTGAATCGCGACACCGAACGACTCGACTACGACTCGCTCGCAAAGCTTGCTCGGGAACACAGGCCTAAGCTTATAATAGCCGGCGCGTCCGCCTATCCGCGGCACATAGACTTCGTACGGTTTCGCGAGATTGCCGACGAGGTCGGCGCGTTTTTTATGACCGATATGGCGCACATTGCGGGACTGGTCGCCGCCGAGGAACACCCGTCGCCGATCGACCACGCGCATTTCACCACTACGACGACCCATAAGACGCTACGGGGGCCGCGAGGCGGCCTCGTACTCATCGGCTCCGACGGCGAGAACACGATCGGCGCGATCGCCCCCAAGTCGGGCCGCGTCAAGCGCTGGTCGGAGCTCTTGGATTCGGCCGTTATGCCGGGAATTCAAGGGGGGCCGCTCATGCACGTCGTCGCCGCCAAGGCGGTCGCGTTTCGCGAGGCGCTTCGGCCGGAGTTTCGGGAGTACCAGCGCCGTATTCTCGCCAATGCGCGTGCTCTTGCCGCCGCTTTGGTTGACGGAGGGATACGGATTGTCTCGGGAGGTACCGATAATCATCTTATGTTGGTTGATCTAACGTCTCTTGATATCTCCGGGAAAGAGGCCGAACGGATGCTCGATAAGGCGAACATCACGTGTAACAAGAACGGTATTCCCTTCGACACGCGAAGTCCGCTGGTGACCTCTGGAATCAGGCTCGGCACGCCGGCGCTTACGACTCGCGGTATGAACGAGAGCGACATGGCCTTCGTTGCCGAATCGATTATCGACGTCCTCAAGAGTAAGGGCGCCGAGGGAGTGGTTGCGCGCGTTCGGGAGCGCGTCGCCGCGTTCTGCGAGGGATTCCCCCTCGTCGCTTCAAATTGACAACCTCAGAAGCGAAATCTATACTAAGCCCGATAGGATCGTCCTGAGATGTCTACCGCGTTGCACCTCACAATCGTCAACTTCACGAAGGACGCGTACATTATCGTGGAGGGCAAACAGAACGCCGACCACTTCTTTATTCTCCGCACGGGAAAGGTGCGGATCAGTAAAGAGGTGGAGGTTGTTCAGGAAGAGGGCGGCAACGTTCTCGGGCCGGGGGATTTCTTCGGCGTCGTCGCCACAATGTCGGGGCATAGCCATATCGAGACGGCACAGGCGCTTACCGATTGCTCACTCATATCGGTCCACAAAGACAACTTCGGCGACCTGATCGTAAAAAATACGCCCGTGGCGATGAAGATTATCCAGGGTTTCTCGCGTCGTATGCGCTATCTCGACGAGGCGCTGGCGCGGATAACGCTCAAGCAGAGCCAAGAGCCCGATATCGAACACCTATTCTACGTTGCCGAGTTTTATGCCAAGCAGAGCCAATACAATCAGGCGCACTACGCGTACTATCAGTACATCCAGCTGTGCCCCAAAGGCATTAACTTCGCCAAGGCGAAGGAGCGACTGGAAAAGATCAAACCGTATTCCAAAGCGGTCTATCTTGATGGAAGCGTTGTCGAGTTCACCAGAAACTATCCCAAGAATACGATGATCTTCTCGGAGGTCATGCCCGGCGCCGAGCTTTACATCATCCAAAAAGGGTCGGTGAAGATTACCAAGATCGTGAACGACAACGAGGTGCTTCTCGCCGTTCTGAAGCCCGGTGACATCTTCGGAGAGATGTCGCTCATAGAGAATAAGCCCCGTTCGGCTTCCGCCATCGCCTACGAGGACACACAGCTCCTTGCCGTCAATCAGGAGAACTTCGGGCGTATGGTATCGAGTCAACCACAGATCATAAGCCGCCTGACACAGTTGTTGGCCGAGCGCATTTGGTTCATCTACAAGCAGTTGGCGAACACACTACTGACCGATAGCGTCGGTCGACTCTACGATGCGCTCCTGATACAGCTCGAGCGCCACCGCGTGCCGATTCGCGGCGGCGAGGCGTATACCTTCGATCTCGGTACCAAGGAGCTTATCAATATGGTCGGTATGCCCCTGACCGAGGGAAAACAGGCCATCCGAGAGCTTCTCCAAAACACCAAGATCAAGGCGCTGGACAACAAGATTCACATCACCGACAAAGAAGAGATCGAGAAGCAAGCCAAGTATTACCGCAAAATGCAGAAGATCGAGCGGTCTCGCAGACTCAAGCGACAGACGCTGTAGCGCCGGTAGAACGTAGATAGTTTCACCGTGCGAATCGGACTGCTCGCAAACGACGTGCTCCTGTTGACGACATCGCTTATTTGGGGACTCGCATTTGTGGCTCAGCGTATCGGCATGGAGCATATCGGTCCGTTCACCTTCAACGGAGTTCGGTTTTTGCTCGGCGCGGCGGCGTTGGTGCCGGTAGCACTGGTACGCTCACGGACGCGATTGACGAGGCTGCGCCCCACGATGCGGGATGGCGCGCTTGCGGGGCTGGTACTGTTCGTCGCCTCGAGCTTGCAACAGATCGGACTCGTGCGGACCACCGCCGGTAACGCCGGGTTCATCACCGGGTTGTACGTCGTGCTGGTACCGTTTATCGGCTTTCTGTGGGGACAACGGATCGGTATCTTACGGTGGGTGGCCGTTGCCTTCGGTGTGGCGGGGTTGTATTTGTTGACGGTACGGGACGGTATGCGCATGAACGCGGGTGACCTATACGTACTGGGTAGCGCGTTTTTCTTTGCTCTGCACGTTCATACGATCGCCTACTTCTCGCGGAAGCACTCCGCGTTGTGGTTGTCTCTCACTCAGTACGTCTTTGTGGGAGCGACGAGTCTTACGGTTGGACTCGTCGCCGAGTCGACTCCCGGCGGAGCCGTGCGCGGCGCCGTCGTTCCCATTTTGTACGGTGGACTCGCCTCGATCGCCGTCGCCTACACCCTCCAGGTAGTCGCTCAACGCCGCGCCCATCCGAGTCACGCAGCTATTCTTCTCAGTCTTGAGGGCACCTTTGCCGCCCTGGGTGGATGGTTGATTCTCGGCGAGGTGCTCAGTACGCGCGCCGTCGTTGGGTGCATGCTCCTTATGGCCGGAATGCTGACCTCTCAGCTATCGGGATTACGGAACGCGACGCAAACGGCCCTCTAGTCACCGTTCAGCGACAGTTACTCTCGATATGTAGCCGCGTTCCGTGCGACGGCTCGATATGAGCGGTATCCGTAGTGTGTATAGTGTGTTAAGCTGTGTCTCCCAAAGTACCGAAAAATTTTTTTTCGGTACAAAATAGAGGCGCGTTGACCGTGGATACAGCCGAGAGAAAGAACGATCGTTTGTCGGAGGAGGAGCTGAAGCAGCTATTCAGTGCTCCCGATCTCGACACGATAGTGGGCATTAGGAACGTCACGATCATGCTCTTAATGGTCGAGTGCGGTCTCAAAGTCGGCGAGATCGTCGGCAAAGAAGGTGCAAGCGGGACGGCGGTCATCGGTGGACTTCGCGTCGGCGATGTGGCACTCTCCGAGCATCGCCTCACCGTCGTCAAACCGAAACGCGACACGGCACGACAGGTCGATCTCAGTGTTCGCGTTGCCCAATATCTCACGATATGGCTTGCGGCGCGTCCCGATCATACCGATACCGATCTGGTATTTACCACCCGGCGCGGTGGTCCTTTGAGTAATCGATACGTACGTCGTTTCTTGGCCGAGTATGGGCGAGATGCCGGAATCGCGCGCCCGGTTCGGCCCTCATTGTTGCGCCACACATTTGCACATCGCCTCTTTGAACGGACGCACGATCTCGACCTCGTGCAACGCCATATGGGTTTACGCTCCATCGCGGGTGCCGCTCGCTACGCCACTACAACGCGGAAGAGAGGATAGACGCCGAATGGGACGTGGATCGAACGCGTTACGTCGAGGCTCCAGGGGCCTGGGGACGTTCTCTACCGAGTTGTCGCTCGACGAGACGTTCGTTGATCGATGGTTTCGCGGCGACCAGGTACGCATGCCGGCGCACGTATCCGGCGACGACGGAGCGCTGACGGCGAGAAAAGTGTCGCAGTCCTCGGGAGTTCTCGAGGTTATCGATACGACGACGTGGAGCCTCGCCGCGCGGGGAGGCGTTGCGGTGCGGCTCGTACCCGACGACGGGATCGCAGTCGATACGGCGGTGCGATGCCCCCGGCGACCGTCACGCGGTATCGTCCCGCTGCCCGAGCGATTCTTCCCCGACGGCGGGACGGGTGCGGCGGTCGCGGCCGCCGCTTCGGCCGAGACGAACCATAGGGCGCTACTGGTAGCCTCCCGCACCCCATTTCGGGAGCGCGTGTGGGAGGTGCGTAATCGCGCGCGTAAAATCGTGGCCTACGCACAAGCGTTCGATATTGCCCCCGCCGCCGGGAGCTCCGTGACCGCCCGGTTCATTCGACTGCTCCCGCTTCGCGGATATCGCCGGATCGTAGACGAGATGATGCGCGGATTCGGCGCGGTGCCGGCGTACACGATCGTTGAGGAGGCGCTTGCACTATCGGGGAGACGGCTTTTCGACTATTCGACCAAAGTACGTTTGGCGATCAAAGGCGATGAGCCGGCCGCCCGGACGCACGCCCTCGTCATCGGGTACCTGCGCGACACGATTCGGTTGAACGCACCCGGTGTCGCCGCGGCGATCGACACCGAGTTTCTCCACGATCTGCGTGTAGCGACTCGACGAATGCGAACATATATCGACTACGCCTGCGCGTCGCTGCCGGCCGAGGAGGTAGGCCGCGCTCGAGAGGCGGTGCGGCGACTCGCGCGTGCAACGGGCCCTGCGCGTGAGCTGGATGTCCTCCTCCTGTCTCGCCGACGCTACGCCGCGATGGTTGAGCCGATGTTCGAATCGGCGGTAGAGGCGTTCTTTCGGTACGTCGAGGGACGACGTGCCGAAGCGTACGACGTCGTGAAACGGGAGATCGAGCGCTATCTGTCCGACGACGCGGTCGATATGCTCCTCGATAACACTCCTCCCATCGGTGGTCCCACGCGCGAGACGGCCCGTCGCGTCATAAAAAGGCGTCGTCGTGCGTTCCGACGGGGATGGCACGCGCTGGTTGAGGACTACCATCTCCATCACAACGAGGTTACCGACGAGGCGCTCCATCGCCTGCGGATTCGCGGTAAACGATATCGGTACGTACGGGAAATTTTGGGAGAGGTCTCGGGGATACGCGCTAACGAAAGTGTGAAAAAACTGAAGTACTTTCAAGATCGTTTGGGTCGATTCAATGACTTGTGCGTCGAACAATCGAGACTGGCCGACCTGATCGCTGCGGGTGACGATTTGCCTCCCGGAGTTGCCGCGGCTCTCGGAGCGCTCGTAGAGGCGATCTCCCGAGAGAAACGGGCGAGCAGAGAGGCCGTCTTTGAGTATCTAAGGAGGAAAGCACTATGAAAACCGTCGCGCTCGCACACCTGAAGGGGGGAGTCGGGAAGACGACCGCCGCCGTGAACCTTGCGTATAGCGCCGCATCGATGGGGGTGAAGACGCTATTGGTCGATCTCGATGCGCAGGCCGCCGCAACGTACATCCTTCGCGCCGAAGGGAATCACGCCGCCAGCGCCAAAGAGATCGTACGCGCGAAGAAGTCGCTCGCCGACGCTATTCAAGGGTCCGACTTTCCGCACCTTGATATCCTGCCGGCGTCTCTCTCTTTTCGGAAGTTGCCGCAAATGCTGGACGACCTCGAGGACTCCAGGGATCGTCTGAAGGAGACGGTCAAGAAGGTGGGCAAATCCTACGATCTTGCGGTGGTCGATGCGCCCGCCGGCTTGAGCCTGGAGAGTGAAAGCATCGCCGTAGCCGCCGATTTGATACTGGTGCCGCTCGTTCCCACACCCCTGGCCGTCGAGGGATTCTCGACGATGCAGCGATTCCTCGGAAAACACAAGGGTAGCGGAACCGTACGCGCCTTCTTATCGCTCGTCGACCGAAGACGGACCTTGCACAAACGGACGATCGAGGAGCTACGACCCCGCTCCGAGGTGTGGCCGATCGTCATTCCGTATTCCTCGATTGTCGAGCGTATGAGCTCAGAGCGATTGCCGATCGGCGCCATGAAGCGCCGCGGAGAGATCGGTGGCGAGTTTGACCGTCTTTGGGATCTTTGTGCCGAACACCTCGGGATAACGGTGTGATGGAAGTCGAACGCAAGTTCGTCTGCAATCCGCTCCATCCGACGGTTCTTGCGGTCCAGGAGCGCGCCGAGCCGCGCTCTATCGTGCAGGGATATCTCATCGTCGCCGGCGTCCGCGGCGAGGTGCGCATCCGTCGTAGCGACGAGGACATCCGCCTCACGATAAAACGCGGTGCGCCACCGGCGCGCGAGGAGGTCGAAATCTCCCTGGATGCGGTGCAGTACGGCCGACTGTGGCCCCTTACCGCTGCCGCACGATTGGAAAAGACGCGCTATCGAGTCCCTTTCGGCGACGAGGTGATCGAACTTGACGTATATCACGGAACGCTTTCGGGATTGGTTGTGGCCGAAGTGGAGTTTGACAGCCTCCGGGCGGCGCGGGATTTCCGGGCGCCGCAGTGGTTCGCTCGAGAGGTGACCGAGGATCGACGGTACGCCAACCAGACGCTGGCCGGCGCCGGCGCCGTTCCCCGTTAACGCTACGGGGACGCTTTTAGTCCTCGATCGTTCCCCACGGGATCGTAACCTCGATCTTCTCGGCAAGAAGATCCATATGCTCGTCGGTGTGGTAGAGTATCGGAGCGGGCCGACGGACGATGTCCCCACCCTCGGCGGAAAAACGATACGCTTCGTGATGTTCGGCCTCCACCGTCACGAAATCGCCGCTCTCGGTGGTGCTCTGTTCGAGAACACCGTTACACGTACACACGTAGGTCGAAGTTTGGGACTCTACCATGATGAAAAACGCCGTGCCGCGAACGCCGGCCACCGCCGTCGGCGTTCGTACGGCAAAGCCGCCGGTGATGTTTTGCGAGATCGTGTGTATTCGATCGAGGACCATCGCCACGGCCCCGGTTCTGAGATCGAGGTCGCGACCCGCGGCGTTCACCGAGATCCGCGCCACCGTATCCGGCTGGAACTGGATGATGTTGGGTCCTTCGAACTGGACCTCGCAGTATCCGTCATTTCCGGTTTGGATCCACGAACCCGCCTCGACACGCTGCCCGATGTACACTTCTTCCCCGTCGACCCTCACGTCACCCTCGGTATACACCACCGTCGGATGAGTTTGAGCGCCTACCACCAGGAGCACTCCCGCCAGGTAGAGAAGAGACAATATGACAAAACGCTTCATACTTCAAACGTACCGTGCACCCCGCCGTTAGACAAGTCGAACGGGCGAATGTATCGAGGCGGCGCGCGTCTTCCCACTCGTCGACCGGCAGTTGGGCGTCGCGGCGGTTCGCTCGCGATCCGTTCCGGTGGGGATCGATTACTCCATCCACCGACGATTCGCCTCATCGATGCGTCGTATCATCTATACTTCATGTGGGTGCCGCGATGCATCTCGACCGACGGTTCGTCCGGAGTCGGCGCCGCATCCGCCCCTTGCATACTTGGAGGTCCGCTTTTGCGTGATGTATTCGATGCCGTCCTGGTGGTTTCTTACGGCGGTCCCGAGGGGCCGGAAGAGGTAGAACCCTTTCTCGACGAGGTGCTGAGCGGAACTCCCGTACCCGCGTCTCGGCGACGAGAGGTCGCCTCACACTATCGGCTCTTCGATGGTGTGAGTCCTTTGAACGCGCACGTTCGCAGCATCGTTGCCGGCCTTGCCGGGGAGTTGGAGCGGCGCAGCGTATCGTGTGCGGTCTATTGGGGGAATCGGTACGGACGGCCGCGCCTCGTGGAGACGATGCGGCGGATGGCCGACGACGGAGTGCGGCGGGCGCTCGCGGTTACGACGAGCCCGTTCGGCGGTTACATCGGCTACGGAAGATACGTAGAGGCGATCGAGACGGCCCGCTCGACGGTGGGAGATCGCGCGCCGGTGGTGGTGATGGCGAGGCGATACTACAACCACTCGCGTCACATTCGTGCGGTTGCCGACGCCATGCTCGCCGAGGGAGCGCTCGACACATTTGACCGGGTGCTCTTCTCGGCACACAGTGTGCCGGTCGACGCGAGCGATGTCGAGACGTACACCGGGGAGCTCGTCGAAACGGTACGTCTGGTGATGAACGAGGTCGGGTTGAGCGAGTCCGTGTTCGGATATCAGAGTCGGAGCGGCTCGCCGCGGCGCCCATGGCTGGGTCCGTCGATCGAATCCTGTCTGCGATCGGCGGCCGAGGCGTCGGTCTCCCGTATTCTGGTCGTTCCCGTCGGATTCGTGGTCGACAACATGGAGATCTCCTACGATTTGGACGTCGAGTTGCGCGGTATCGCCGAGTCGCTGGGTGTCGATATGGCGCGCGCACAACCGGCGGGGAGACACGCATCGTTCCCGGCGCTGTTCGCCGATCTCGTCGAGGAGCATACGGAGTCTCGATAGAGGCGCCGATTCCGCGCGTTTTCCGACGGACAAACTACCGTCACGGTGCGAAATGTACTACAATCAACGAAAGAGTCAGCGCGACACATGAGCTCAACGCACGGTTACCGACACCCACGATTGGTTTTTTGGGAGACTACGGCGGGTTGTAATCTCAAATGCCGACATTGCCGGCGCCTCGACGCGGTTGAACACCTCTCACCGGTAGATCTTTCCACCGCTGAGGCGGAGGCGATGATCGATCAGTTGCAAGAGTTCGGTCGTCCGATTCTTGTTCTCTCGGGCGGCGAGGCGCTAATGCGTCCCGACATATACCATCTCGCCGACTACGCGCGCGCTCAACACGTACCGGTCGCCTTGGCCACTAACGGTACACTGGTAGACCGGGCGGCGGCGGGCCGTATCGCCGGAGTCGGTATCCGGCGCGTCGCGATCTCGTTCGACGGAGCCGATGCCGATACACACGATCGTTTTCGGGGCGTGACGGGGTCTTTCTCGGCGGCGCTGGCGGGGGCGGCGGCGCTCCGCGCCGTGGGTGTCGAGGTCCAGGTCAATACGACCGTCGCGAAACACAACAGCGATCAGCTGGATGCGATGATCGGCCTCGCGAATGAAATGGGGGCGGTCGCGCTGCATCTGTTTCTTTTGGTACCCGTCGGATGCGGCGCGACGATCGCCGAAGACGAGATGATCAACGCCGAAGAGTACGAGTCGACTCTCAACTGGCTGTACGAAGCGCAACTCGCCAATCCCGATCTCGAATTACGCGCGACGTGCGCGCCCCACTACCAACGAGTAGTGCGTATGCGTAACGCCTCGGTAGGCGCTTCTGAGGCGGATACGATGGATGCGTGCGTGCCGACCGGCGGCGTTGCGCGTCGCCGCGGTAGTACAACGGGTTGTCTCGCCGGCTCCGCGGTCGCTTTTATTTCCCACGACGGACGCGTGTTCCCGTGCGGCTATTTCCCCGTGGCCGCGGGCAGTATCCGGCACGAGTCTTTTGCATCGATCTGGAACGACAGCACGCTCTTTGCCCGGTTGCGCGATACCGCCTCAGTCGGCGGTAAGTGCGGTGCGTGTGCGTTTCGGTACGCCTGCGGCGGCTGTCGGGCCCGAGCGTACGGCGTCACCGGCGACTACCTCGCCGAGGAGCCGTACTGCGCATACGAGCCGGCGGCTCACAGGAGTAACGCGTGATCGCGGGGGTGCGATACCGCACCGAAACGCATATCGCGAGGGTACCGCGGGTGATCGCGATTCTGTTCGTGCTATCGTGTGCTCTTGTGCCGCTCGCGTCGGCCGGCGAGACCATCTCGATGGCGGTCGCGATGGATCCGGCAACGTTCGATCCCCACGGTGCGATGCATCCCGGTGCTCCCGTCCTGTACAGCTATATCTACGATACGCTTATCTATCAGGACGGCGACGGGCGCCTCGTGCCGAATCTTGCCGAATCGTGGACGGTATCGCCCGACGGACTGACGGTTACGTTCGTGCTGCGCCGAGGTGTGCGCTTCAGCAACGGTCGACCCTTCGATAGCGAGGCGGTTCGCTATACCCTCCAACGACTGCAACGGATCGGTCGGCGATCGCATATTTTCACCGAGATCGAGAACATCGTGCGCATTCGCGTTATGGATGCGCACCGAGTCTCCCTGGAGCTCAACGAACCGTCCGCGCCGCTTTTGAGCGCCCTCAGCTACGCGTACGCGGCGATGTTGGATCCGGTCGCCGTTGAGCGCGGCGGAGCGGAGTACGGCGAATCTCCCGTCGGTACGGGCCCCTATGTCGTCGAAGAATGGATATCGGGGAGCCGTGTCACGCTCGTACGGAACTCCTTTTACGGCGCCCATCGGCCGACCGACGACCCATCGTTGCGCTCCACCGTCGACCGGTTGAATATCTTTTTCACACCCCACGAGGCGACTCGTGAACAGGCGCTTCTTTCCGGAGAGCTCGATATGGCCTATTTCACCTCCCGTGCGGCGGCTCGGCGCGTCGCCGATCGCACGGAGTTCTCGCTCATGAGCGACGCCGTTCGCGGGTTGGTGTATCTCGGTTTCAACGTGGAAAGTGCGACGTTTTCCGATCTCAGGATGCGGCGCGCCGTCGCCCACGCCGTCGATAGGGAGGAGATTCTCGCCCTCGTCGGCGACGGAACGGCGGTCGATACGCTCATTCCGCCGTCCATTCCCGGATATGCCCCCGAACTCTCCGTGGAAGCGATACAACACGATGTGCGCGCCGCGCGCGAGCTCGTTCACGCCGCCGAGTACGGAGAAGAGCCCGTCCGCATCATCACCTCCCGTTTCCCGACTCATCGCGCAATCGCGACGGTTGTCCAGGCGCAGCTCGAGCGCGCCGGGATCGTCGCGCGGATCCGCGTTCTCGATTTTGCCGCGCTGCGAGCCGCCGCCGCCGCCGGTGAGTACGACATCGTGCTCACCCGCTACAGTTGGAATGATCCCGATCTACTGCGTATCTATCTGAGCGGTGACGCGGCCGGGCGTACGAATCGTAGCGCGTATCACAACGCCGAGTTCGATCGACTGGTCGATCTCGCTCGTCGCGAATCGAACCCCGATAGACGACACCGATTGTATCGTGATGCGCAGCGTATCGCGATGGATGAGACGCCGTGGATTCCGCTCTTCATGCCCGAGACGTTCGCGGTCGTACACGCACGCGTCGTCGGCACGTTTATGGTGAACAGCCACGTAATTATCGATGACGCCCGGGTGGTTGCCGACTGAGGCGGGTTGTCGGCGCTCTTCTGTCGTCGGTTGTCTCGGTTGGTGTCGTGGTGACGGTGGTCTTTTTTCTCTTGGAGTTGCTTCCCGGAGACGTGCTCGACGCCCTGGACGCCCCGATGGAGGACGAGCGGACGGAGACACTGCGCGACGAACTGGGACTCTCGGATCCGACCGTCGTGCGATTCGCACGGTACGTCGCGGGGCTTGCTCGGGGCGATTGGGGCCGTTCGCTCCGTACGGGACGAACGGTGCGATCCCTGGTCGCCCGGCGGTTGCCGTATACGATGATACTCGCCGTAACCGCTTTTGCCGCCACGCTCCTTATCGGCGGCGCGGTCGGGCTCGCTGCGGGGCTACGCCCACGTTCGTTCACCGATCGCCTTTTGAGGTTGAGCATCGGGGTAATCGCCGGGATTCCGGCCTTTTGGGTTGCGCTGCTGCTTGTCGGGCTGTTTGCAGTCCGTCTGCGGTGGATGCCGGTGTTCGGCGTCGGAACGCCGCGTCATCTCATATTACCGACCCTTACCGCGGCGATGCCGCTCGTCCCGGGTACCGCGCGACAGGTGCGCGCCGCCGTGATCGAGGTGAGACGCCGGGACTTTCTCGTCGTCGCTCGCGCGAAAGGGTTGGGGCGCGCCACCATTCTAAGGCGTCACACGGCACCGGCGTTGCTTGCCGCGGTGCTCAACTATTGGGCGCTCCAAGTTATCCATCTCGTCTCGGGGGTCGCCGTTATCGAAGCGGTATTTGGCCGTCCCGGGCTGGCGAGTCTTGCCGTCGACGCGGCACTCGGACGTGACGGGCCGGTCTTGCTGGGGGCGGTTATAGCCTTTGCGACGGTCACCGTTGTGTTAATTGCCGTGATCGACCTCGCCCTGCCGGTGGTCGACCCTATGCGCCGGGTGAGTCGCCGGACGTCTTCGCGATGACGAAGCACGTGCGAGCGATTGCGATAAGGGCGTCGCGATTGGGTCCGATCTGCGTTGCGGCCGGAGCGATACTCGCGATGTTTGCCGGCGCGTGGCTCGTTAACGGTGATCCGACGACGATCTCCGTCGACGAACGTCTCCTCCCGCCCTCGGACACACATACGCTGGGAACCGACGCGCTCGGGCGCGACCTCGCCGGCCGCGTCGTACTGGGAGCGCACCGAACCGTGGCCAGCGCCCTCGGTGCGGTCGCTTTGGCGGCGACTTTCGGGGTGCCCCTCGGCCTATCGGCGGCTCGAAAGTCGATACCGGGACTCCTGGCGGGGCTGCTCACCTCTGCGCTCGCCTTTCCCGGATTTCTGCTCGTACTCGTTTTCGCCGCCACCTTCGGTCCGTCCCAGATGAGCATCACCGCAGCCCTCGGTATCGCGGCGATCCCGGGAACCGGGCGATTCGTGTATGATCGCGCCCGCGGCGTGTTGTCGCGTCCCTTTATCGACGCCTCGGTGAGCTGCGGCGCCGATCGTCAATGGCTTCTGACACGGCACGTCGTCCCGCATCTGCTGCCCTCCTTGAGTATCTTTTTCAGCGGGCGGGTCGGGACGATGATTCTGGTGGTCGGGGCGCTCAGCTTTCTCGGATTCGGTGCGCAGCCCCCCGCTCCCGAGTTGGGAGCCGTGTTGGCCGAAGGCCGCCTCTACGCCGCGGACGCGCCGTGGCTTATCATCGTTCCCGGCGTAGCGCTGACCATATCGTCACTAACGTTCCACCTTTTGGGGGATGCGCTCCACCGGCTCCTGGAACGCTATTAAGCGTTGTACAGCGCGAGCGGGCGGGATTCACTGATACCGGGCCAATGTGCCGATATTCAATGTGATGACGAATGAAATAGTACCTCCCGGTAACGCCGGATCGAGTGAAGAGCCGGCGCTTCCCCGGCGCTTCGGGCGAAAGCGGCCGTGGAGTCGATACATCATCGTCGCAGCGCTTGCCCTTGCCGCGTTGGCCTCGCTGTCGACGTATGTATGGTGGGAGCGTCGCCGTGCGCACGGGGATGAGGAGTACCTCCATTTCTCCCGTGACGGGCGGCACGTGTTCCCCGTTGCCGGGGAACTCGACTTTCTCTCGTGGACGTATATCCACTGGGACGGGAGTAACGCCGTCGATATCGAGATCGATCCGGCCGTTCCGGCGGGCTCGTCCCTTTTTCGCGCCTTCGGTGTTCGGTCGGTGGTGGCGATCACCGACGGCGAGGTGACTCGCTCCGACAATCCCGCCGGCGGAATCGCGCTTATCCTTCGCGGTGACGACGGATATCAGTACTACTACGCCCACCTGGATACGACGTGGATCGAGACGAGCGCCCGCGTTGCGGCCGGTCAGAGGCTCGGTGAGATCGGACGAACGGGGAACGCGACGCAGTACATCGAAGAGCACTTGCATCTTTCCATCGCGAGTTCCCATAGTCCCGGTCTCGACTGGGTCGCGGATGTCAACGCTGCGCAGTGGCTGCACGATCGGTTCGCGTTACGGTGGCGCGATCGTACCATCGCCGAGTACGCGCCCGATAGGCCGTCCGGATCGCCGTTGGTAGTACCGTTCCACCAAGAGTACGTCGAAGGTACGCCCGGCGAGCCGACGCCGGCGGGAGTGGTCCTTACACCGCGAGCGGAAGGACCCGTCGCGGTCGTCTCCCCCGTGGCGGGGGAGGTGAACGTGCATCGCGATACCGTGTTGGGACTCCGAGTACAGGTGACGAACCGACATACCGGCCAGACCGTCGTCGTATCGGGGTTACGCGATACGCACCGTAGCGACGATGAGGTGGTGCGGCGCGGTGAACGATTGGGAACCGCCGACGGCGCGATTCACTACATGTACTACGACCGCGGAATCATAACGCCTCCTGTTGTGCATTAACCGGTAGACGGCGTCTCGCGCATGCCGTTGCGTGGGGAGCGATACGTCGATTTTGCGTCGTAATAGGTGTATCTTCACCCGATGATCATCGACGAACGTCTCGGCGCTGTGATTGCCATGGCGATCGGGATTGCCGGTACAACGACGATCCACCTTTCCAAGGGAATGATGCGCCTCGGTATTACCGGCATGCAACTGGGGGACGCCGATCCCTCCGCGCGGCGGCGCGCGTCGGTTGCCTACACCATCGGGGTCGCGATGAACTTTACCAATCCTCTGTGGGTTATCCTGGCCAACCGCTTTGCACCGACGGTCTTCTACACTTCTATGTACGGCGTCGGGTTGGTCGCACTGGTCATCTTCGCTCGCCTCGTACTGGGTGAGGAGATACACCTCAAGCAGCTCGTCGGTATCGCCGTGGTGCTGGTCGGTACGCTCCTGGTCGGCGCGGGAAACCTTCTCGGCGATCGCGTGTCACTATTCACGGCCGACCGAACGCTCCTGATTACGATTGCCGTTGTATGGATCGTGGTCTCGCCGGTGGGGTCCATCGCGCTCAAAGGGCGCTCTCTACCGGTGCAGGAGATATTCTTCGGATTTTTTGCCGGTGGTCTTGCGGCGCTGGAGGCGGTCGTCAAGGGAGTCTCGCAGGCCGGGGCGGCCCAGAACACGCTGCTTCCCACCGACGCGGGCGGATGGTGGCTATTCGGAGCGAGTTTTCTGGGTGCGGCGGGGGCCTTCGGCATGATTCAGTGGTCGTACATCCGCTCGTGCCGCGCGTCGGTCATGGGAGCGGTGTACAACGTCGCCTACGTCGCACTTCCCCTTCTTTTGACCGCCGCCTTGGTCGACGGATCGCGGATAGGACCGTGGTCGGTCATAGGCTTAGGCGTTCTCACCGTCGGCATAGTCGCCCTCGGTACCGGAAGCGCCTCGCCCGAGGTCGAGCTCAACGCGTGATGCGACTTTACCGATTACGATGCGTGCGGATCGGGTACGGCTTCGCCTTCCCAGGTGGTTGCGCGGATATGATGCATCTCAAACCATCTCTCAACGAAATACCGAATATTCGACAGATCGTGCTCGATGAGGTCGCCCAGCGCGCGTAGAGCGCGCTCGAAACCGCTTTGAGAGTGATAACGCCCGATTTTATGCTCTTTCGTTCGAAAAAGGGGCATCCCGCGGTAATCGTCAATGCGTAACCGCATTTTGGAGATGCTGTTCGGCGGAAGATGAAACTTCAGTCCATCTACCCCTTCCAACCGTTCCAGGGAATGCACGTCGGGGCGTAGTGCGAAGACGTTCAAGTGTATTTTGATCCACGTATCTCCCGAGGAGATGTACACCGAGATGATTTCCAACTGCGCGTCGTTCGATAATCTGCACAGCTCGTATTCGTAATCGCCCGTATCGTCCTTTCCGAACCACGTGCCCCGGAAGGGCGAGCGGCTGAATCCGTTCCACCTCAACGCCGGGATTCCTCGCTCAACAAAGACGTCGTTTCTTCTCTCGAGAAGTTCCGCCTCGGGCACTCGGAAGAATACGCTCCAAGCCATCGCCTCAAATGTACACGGAAACGCGGCGTACGCCCATTGAGCTCTTCCTCGACGAACGCCTCGAAATCGTTGGGCCTCGATGCCGCTCCCTTGAAAGAGGCGCATCGAGGCGACCACGGCGCTCCCGAGCGGTAAAAACTGTACATTCGACACACCCAAAACGGTATTGATCCGTCTATATCACCGAACGCTATGAAGAAAGAATCGGCCGTACAGGAAAGCGACTCGCACCGGCGCGTCGAGGCGACCTACATCAGAGAGAAGCCGCGGATGATGGCGCGAATGCGCTCGGCCGGTCGGAGCTTGGAGGAGGCGGAGGACCTGCTTCACGACGTGTACGTCGACACGATCGAGAGCTTGTCGGTGCTGGACGGTATTCGCAACCTATCGGCGTGGATCTACTCATCCATCACTCGGCGGATGATAGACCTCTGGCGTCACGAGCGGGTTCGGCGGTCGTCCGGAGAGACCGATATCGCCGAAGAACTGTTGTGTGAAATCATCGCCGGTGCCGGTCTGGATCCTCTCGAGGGGTATGTTCGGTCCTCTCTCATCGACGCTCTGAACGACGCCATTCGGGTGCTTCCAACCGAACAGCGGCGCGTAATCGAGGCTCAGGTTTTCGGCGGGCAGACCTTTCAATCCATGGCGAGGACGATGGGGGTGAGCGTCGACACTCTCAAAGCTCGAAAACGGTATGCGGTGAAGAATCTCTCCCGTGCCCTGCGGCACTGGATCAACGAGTAATAAGCGGGCGCCCGAGGAGATCGGAGCCCGGGGAGGAACGGTATGACGGATCAAGACAACGGCCCCAAGGACGACGAGCGGCGATCGGACGGGTGGTGCGGCTCCGACGGTTGGTGGGGGGAGCGTAGCCTGCCCATCAAGATTCTTATGGGAATCGGTTTCGCGATTCTGGCCGCGGGTTTCTTCGCGGTGGTAATCCTGGTAACCATGCTCCTGTGGAACCGGTTGATGCCGGAGATCTTCAATCTGCCGACGATCACCTATTGGCAGACGGCGGGTTTGCTCGTGCTCAGCTGTATTTTCTTCAAAGGATTCGGTAACTCAAACGACCGAGGAAGTAAACGCAGCGACCGGCGGCGACGGCGACATTTGAAGCAATACATGAATGAGGAGGAGCAATCATGAGGGCCTATGTGAGCCGTCGCTACGGTGGGCCCGAAGTGATGCATCTCGAAGAGGTCGCCGAACCGATCCCGGGCGAAAACGAGGTCCTTATCGATGTCCGAGGCGTCTCGGTCAATCCCTACGATTGGCACTATCTTCGGGGTATGCCGAAGTTGACGCGACTCTCCGCCGGCCTGCTGCGGCCCAAACGCGCGATAATCGGCGCCGACCTTGCCGGCGTGGTCGTCGCTGTGGGTCCGAAGGTGACGCGCTTTCGACCCGGGGACGAGGTGTTCGGCGCCTGCACGCACGGCGAACGTATGCTCGGCGCCTTTGCCCAACGCGTCTGCGCAACGCAGGATCAACTCGCCGAAAAACCGGTCGGTATCTCGTTCGACGAGGCGGCGACGCTTCCCATTGCGGGACTCACCGCGCTTCAGGCCTTGCGGGACGGCGGGCGGCTTCGTGCGGGGCAGAGAGTTCTCGTCAACGGAGCGTCGGGCGGGGTAGGAACGTACGCCGTCCAAATCGCCAAGGCGTTTGGAGCTCATGTGACCGGCGTAAGCAGCGCGGGAAATCACGACATGGTCCGTTCCATCGGCGCGGACGAGATGATCGACTACCACCGTGAAGATTTCACTGCCTCCGGCGAGCGACACCGCACTATCCGCGACGCCGTGGCGAGCCGTCGGACCTCCAAACCCGGGCCGGCCCGTACTCCCGGCGGAATCCTCTCCAGTTCTCTCGGAGTCCGCGTGAACGGTGCCGGCGGCGTCGGGGCCGGCAAACCGAGCGGTTCCGTCGCCGTGGATGAAATGATCGATCCCCATCGTGATGACGGTACCTCACTCGGCACGCGATACGATGTGATCTGCGATACCGTGGGAAACCACTCGGCGTCCGAGCTCAAACGGGCCTTAACTCCCGGTGGAGTCGCGGTCGTCGTCGGGTTTACGTCCATCGGGCGAGTTTTCGCGATATCGATGCAGGCGCGCAAAGGGCCGAAGCCCGGTGGACGACATGTCGGATTCTTGCTCGCTAAAACGACCGCCGAGGACCTGGAAGTGCTCGCCGATCTCGTGGAGTCGGGTCGGGTCTCGCCGGTAATCGATCGTCGTTACCCCTTCGAGGAGCTACCCCGAGCGATCGACTACATCGAGGGGGGACACGCCCGCGGCAAAGTGGCCGTCACGCTGTAGAGTACGGTGCCGACCGCATGGAGGCGTGCAGCTCTCGCATGGTGTCGTCCTACGATGGCGAGGTAGAAATGAATTATCTTGTCGAAAGCGGAGCCCGTAGTTCGACTAATATGTAGGAGGCACTATGAGAGTAATGGTGTTGGTGAAAGCGAGCAAAGATTCGGAAGCCGGCGTTCTACCGAGTAACGAGCTGTTGACAGCCATGGTCGCCTACAATCAAGAGTTGGTGGACGCCGGCGTCATGGTGGGTGGCGAGGGACTCCATCCGAGTTCTCGCGGCGTACGCGTCCGCTTCTCGGGCGACGCGCGAAGCGTGGTGGACGGCCCCTTTGCGGAAACCAAGGAGCTTATAGCGGGTTACTGGCTTTGGAAGGTCGACTCGATGGAGGATGCGATCGCGTGGGCCAAGCGGTGCCCCAACGCTACCGGAGAGGAGAGCCTGCTGGAAATCCGACCCGTCTTTGAGGACGACGACTTTGGTGAGGAGTTCACTCCGGAACTTCGCGAGGCGGAAGCTGCCATGCGTAAAGAGATCGAGCCCGGCCGATGAGATACCGTGCTCAGGTACACGACGAGCAGGAGAGGAAAAAAACGCGTGGACGCCGGGGCGAAACGTGCGACTGTCGAGTAGAGCGTAGCGCGCCGACCGCGCCACGCGACGTCGGCCCGTCGATGAACGTGTACACCGTTGAACGCTACGAATGATTCCGAAGACGTGAACGCGGCGGTAGACGCGGTCTACCGCTCTGAATCGCGCCGCGTCCTGGCGACCTTGGTTCGCCTCCTCGGTGACCTCGACTACGCCGAGGATGCGCTGCACATCGCCTTTCGCGCAGCCCTCGAACAGTGGCCGAGAGACGGCGTGCCGGCCAATCCGTACGCCTGGCTCGTTTCAACGGGACGATTTAAGGCAATTGATGCCCGACGGCGTCGCGCCCGGTTCGAGTCGCTGTGTGGTCGAGAGGGGGACGTGGCGGCAACCGACGATGTCACCACGCCGAAAGAGGTCGCCGACGATCAACTGCGCCTCATCTTTCTCTGTTGCCATCCCGACCTGTCCGACGACGCCCGCATCGCGCTGACACTGCGAGAAGTGTGTGGGCTCACGACCGAGGAGATCGCGCGGGCGTACCTTACGAAAACCTCAGCCGTGGCGCAACGTATCGTACGTGCCAAGAACCGCATTCGTGAGCGTAGGATACCCTTCGAGCTGCCGTCGGCACGGCATCTTCCCGCGCGACTCGACGCCGTGTTACGCATAATCTACTTGGTGTTTAACGAAGGCTACGCGGCGTCGGTGGGCGACGATGTCACGCGATCCGATCTTACGGGAGAGGCCATTCGCCTGGCGCGGCTTACGGCGGAGCTTATCCCCGACTCCGAAGCGCTGGGGCTCCTCGCGCTGACGCTCCTTCACGACTCCCGCCGCGATGCGCGCACCACGGTCGACGGCGATATCATAACGCTGGAGGACCAGGATCGATCGCTATGGAACCGAGCTCAGATCACTGAAGGGTTGGGTCTCGTCGGTCGCGCCATGGCCTCGCGTCGTATCGGGCCGTATACGGTACAAGCCGCAATCGCCGCAGAGCACGCCGGCGCCTCCCAACCGACACATACGAACTGGTCCCGCATCGTCGTGCTGTACGATCTCTTGCTGACGGTGGACCGATCGCCGGTCGCCGAGCTCAACCGGGCCGTCGCCGTCGCGATGCGCGACGGCCCGGCCGCCGGTATCCGGTTGGTCAATGCAATACTGGAACGCAACGACCTTTCGACATACCATTTGGCTCACGCGACACTCGCGGATCTTCTGCGCCGTCAAGGGAGCGTCACCGAGTCGGTCGCCGCGTACCGGCGCGCTCTGGAGCTCGCCCGCCAGGAACCGGAACGCCGCTATCTCCATCGGCGCCTTTCGGAACTCGAGAATCGATGATAGCGTCCGGTATGGGCGACCGCGACGCCTCGCGAGGAGAAAGCATACGCAGACGTATCGCAATGGTTCCGTCCGTACCTTCTCCGGACCGGAAGCGCCGGTGGTGCAGCGTATGTATGGGGGTCGGTCTGATTGCGCTATTGCTCGTTCAGCCGGTTTCCGGAGAGGCGAATGAGTACGAAGAGCAGTCGCTTCAGTATCTGTACGTCGGTAGTTCTCTCTCGTATGGGGCGATGCAGGGAGTCGGCGCTCTTGGATTCGGTTCGATGGTTACCGATCCGTGGGGGCGGTACGGATTTGAGATCGGCCTGGCTTTTCCGTGGTGGCGAGACGCCGAGACCGAGGCGCTCATGGGGCTGGAGGGGCGGCTGTATTGGGCTACCGGTGGACGAGTAGCCGTCGCCGCCGGTATTGGGGCGCTCTTAGCGACAAATGTTTGGTTTTTTCCGCTCGATGAGGATAATCCACCGCAGTCACCCGACGACGGCTCCTCCGTCGAGGGGGTCGTGGCCGTCGTCCTGTCGGCCGGCATCATTTTTCCGAGTGCGACGTCGATACAGATGGAAGGCGCGTTACGACCCGTTATGGGATTATCTACCCAGCACGGCGCATTTCTCAGCCTTGAGATTGCGCTTGTTCTTCGCGCCGGAGGCCTCTTTTAGCGGCGGAGTGCCACCGCCGGAGCATCGTGAGGTATGCTTCTCGTGGCGATGGTCATTCAATCCGCGGGATTTACCCTGCTTGCACCGGCGGAAGAATGGTTGACGCGCGGATTCCCCTTATAGATTATGTTGCTCGATCCGCTCGCCGAGACGTCCAGGCTCTCAACTGCGGTGATATAGGCGGTAACGGCGCCGGATACGTCGACGTCGACACGGCGTGCGGTCAGCTCGTACGCGTCCATGTCGGCCGACCCATTAAGATCCAGGGTGAGGTGAGTAGTTTCGCCCGCAAGGTTGCCGCTGAATGATCCCGACGTGGCAACAGTCAGACTACCGACGCGGACTTGCATGGCCAAATCGGTGGAGCCGCTGGTATCGATCGCCAACGATTCGGTTTGATACTCGTGTGCTACGACATCGACAGCGCCGGCAACATCGATCCGCGATACATCATCGGCGGTGAGCAGATAGCGTAGATCCCGCGACGGTCGTAGCTGATATCCTCGTTCCGGTTCAATGATGAGCCGATTACCTATTTGACGAATGGTGAGGTACTGGTGGATCTCTTCTTGCGCGAGGACAACCAGGTGGTGTTGCGCACCGTTCCGGATGCGCAGCTCGCCGGTGTCGTTCACGACAACTTCCCGAACATCGTCTATCTCGTGGGCGACTTCGAAAGCCGGTCCCGAACCGCGCACGTCAGTCGACCGGCAACCCACCGACAGAACGGTTGCCAAAAGTAGTGCCGAATTGCGAAGGACCTTGGACCATTGAGTTGCCATACGGTACCCCCTTCCGTGAGTTTTCATGATAGAGCCGTCCTCGTTAAGGGACAAGTCCTACGTAGGCGATACCAATGACAATAGAAGAGAAAAGGGGTCGCCTTCCGGCGTTGCGCAACGCCTCCCGCCGAGCGGCACGACGGGGGGCGCGATGCGCGGCGGTCAGGTCTTTTTGAGGTACTTCTGGTTGTCGATCGCCACCGCCGCCACGATGATGATACCGCGAGCGATCAATTGGAGCGCCGTTTGCAAACCGATGAAGGTCATGCCGTAGCTGATGATCGTAAACATCAACACACCGGCGATCGCCCCCGATACTCTGCCGATACCGCCGGAGAAGGATATGCCGCCGACGACACACGCGGCGATCGCATCCAACTCGTAGCTAAATCCGGTGTTGGAGTTGGCCGAGCCGATTCGTGCCGCCTCGAGGAAGCCGCCGATCCCGTACAGAACACCGGCCAGAATGTACACCATGATGATCGTCCGTTTGACGCTGACGCCCGATACTTCGGCCGCCTCCGGGTTGCCGCCGACGGCGTACATATTCTTACCGAAGGTGGTTTTGTTCCATAAGATCCAGATTACCGCACTGACGATCGTCGCGTACCAGACGAGATTCGGTATCCCCAAGGTGGTACCGATTACAAACTCGGTATAGTGCCGAGCGTGTCCGCCGATCGGCTGCGACGGCGCGGCTCCCGTGTCGTAATACAACAACGCTACACCGTAGACGGTGATCATCATACCGAGGGTGGCCAAGAACGGGTGGATCTTGAACTGCGCGACGACCCAACCGTTGATGCCGCTGAAAAACGAGACCACCACGATTGCGACCAACAGCGGCACGATCAACGGGAGCTGCGGAAGCTGCGGATAGAAGCGCGCCAGGTAATCGGGGCGCTGCAGCATCGACGCGGCGACCAGCGCTGCTAAACCGACGAGGCGTCCCAACGAGAGGTCGGTGCCCTGGAGAATGATAATGCCGGCCACGCCGAACGCGAGAATGAGCCGTACGGAGCTCTGGATGAGAATGTTCTCCAGTACCGCCCACGATACGAAGCTCGGATCGATAACGATGATCAAGACGATCATCGCGAAGATAGCGATATAGATCGCGTTGTTGATCAGTAGGTCCTTCCACTGCCGCGCCGTCGCGGGCACCAGACCGGACGAACGTCCCTTGTCAATGCTACTCATACTTCGGCCTCTTTTGAGTTATTGAGATACTTGGTTGCCAGGTGGAACACCTCGGTCTGGTTGGTCTCATCGGTATTTACGATCCCCGCGATGCGCCGGTTGCTCATGACCAAAATGCGGTTCGTGATCCCCAAGAGCTCGGGCATCTCGGAGGAGATCATAATCACCGAGTTGCCCTGTTTCGCCAGATCGATGATCAGCTGGTAGATTTCAAACTTGGCTCCGACGTCGATACCCCGCGTCGGCTCGTCGAGGAGCAGAATATCGGGGTCGGTCAATAACCAGCGTCCGATAATCACCTTCTGTTGGTTGCCTCCGGACAGTGAGCGGATGCGCTCACGTTTGTGGGGCGTCTTGATCCGCATCTTCTCGATCTGTGTGTCGGTGTCCCGTTCCATGCCCCGTTGTACCAGCCATCCCGCTCGATTGGTGTACGCTCTGATATTTGCAATCGTCGAGTTAAAGGTGATATCCGCGACGGGGTAGATTCCGGTACGGCGACGCTCCTCGGTCAAAAACGCCATGCCGTGGTTCTTTGCTTCGATGGGAGAGTCGATCGTGACCGGCTTCCCGTCGATGAAGAACTCGCCGCTTTGCCGCGTGCGAACGCCGAACAGCGCCTCGGCCATTTCGGTGCGACCGGCGCCGACAAGCCCCGCCACACCCAAAATCTCGCCGCGCCGAACGGTAAAGTCGATATCGCGTACGATCGGATCGTAGCGCGTCGAAAGGCCGCGTACCTCGAAGTGCACCTCGCCGGGAACGTTCGTTTTGGGCGGGAAGCGCTCTTCCAACTCGCGACCGACCATCATCTCGACCAGCCGTTCCATCGTGAGGTCGTCGATGCGCTCGGTACCGATGTAGTTACCGTCGCGCAGCACCGTAACCTCGTCGGAGATCCGAAAGATCTCATCCATCTTATGGGAGATGTAGATGACGCTGACGCCGTGTCCTTTGAGCGTCTCGATGATCTTGAACAAGAGCTCCGTCTCGTTTTCGGTCAGCGAGGAGGTCGGCTCGTCCAACACGATCACCTTTGCGTCGTAGGATATCGCCTTGGCGATCTCGACCATCTGTCGTTGCGAGACCGAGAGCTTGCTCAACAAGGTGCGTGGGTCCAAGTGAATGTTGATTCGCTCGAACAGCTCCTTCGTGCGGTTGTACATCGCCTTCTCGTCGACGAAGAGTCCGGCGACCGGATAGCGGCCGAGCCAGATGTTGTCGGATATGCTCCGTTGGATCACCTGGTTGAGCTCTTGATGCACCATCGAAACGCCGTTTTCGAGGGCGTGTTTGGGATCCTCGAAATTGAATTCGACGCCTTCCAGAAAAAAGCGGCCGCTGTCTTGGCGGTAGATACCGAACAGGCACTTCATCAAGGTCGACTTGCCGGCACCGTTCTCGCCCATCAACGCGTGAACCGTCCCCGGGCGTACTTCCAGATGGACATCTTTGAGCACGCGTACGCCGGAAAACGACTTGTTTACGCCCTCGATTCTTAAGAGCACATCCTGCACGAAACTACCTCTTTCGGAATGAGTCGAAATGCGAGCGGAGGCCCGTCGGGGATCGCCGTCGCAGGCCGAGCCCCTACCGGGCTCGGCGGAAACATACGTATCCGGTCATACCGTGTCGTTTCACGGTATGACCGGACGAATGTCGAAAACGGTATCAGATTAACGGAAATCCTGAAAGTTTTCGGGGGTAACGGCGACGTACGGTACGCGGACCGCCTTGCTACCGTCGGTTTGAAGGATCCAGTCGGTGCCGGAGGTTACCTCGTTACCCATCGCGGCGTTAATCGCAAGGTCCAGGGTGGCGCGAGACTGGTTGACACCGTCGTTCAGGACCGTGCCGTTCATCTCGCCGTCGGCGATATGGGTCAGCGCCTGATCAAGGGCGTCGACACCGTAGATCGGAAGCTCTACACCGGCGCTTTGCATCGAGGTGATCGCGCCGAACGCCATGCCGTCGTTGTTGGCGATAACCAGCTCGATGTCGCTGCCGAAGCTCGCGGTCAACCACGCCGCCATGCGGTCGGCACCGTGCTGAGTCGACCAATTGGGGTCCGCCTCGAGGGCGAGCTCTTCGGTGGGAATGCCGGCGTCGGCAAAGGCCCGAACCGAGTACTCGGTGCGCGCTTCGGCGTCGGGGTGGCCCGGCTCGCCCTTGAGCATCACGTACTGAACCACGCCGTCGCCGTTGCGGTCCCATTCGGGGTTGGCCTGCCAGTCGGCGACCATCATCTCGCCCTGGATAATGCCCGATTCGGCGGAGTTGGTCCCCACGTACCAGACCTCGTCGTAGATTTGCATCACGCCGGCCTCGGTGGCCTCTTTGTTGAAGAGCACCAACGGGATCTCAGCTCGCTGCGCCTTCTCGATGATCGTACGTGCCGATGCAGGATCGACCAAGTTGATCGCCAAGACGTCGACGCCGCGGGTAATGAAGACGTCCACCTGGTCGTTCAAGCGGCCCTGCTGGTTCTCCGAGTCGACGATCTCGATCTCGACACCGCGCTCCTCGGCGTAGCGCTCGAGCTCCGGGCGCATAACGCCGTTCATGAAGTTGTCGGCAAAGCTGTAGATGTTTGCTCCGACTACGATCGTGTCGTCACCGCCCTCGCCCTGGCCCGCTGCAAACGCCATCGGGAGCGCCACAAGCGCTGCAAGCGCGAATAATACGATTCGCTTCGTCATAGATTACTCCTTTTCGTGAATGTGTTGGTACGAAATGGTAGCATCGCTCCGGTAGGTCTCAATGGAATATCCGGCACAATCGTTGCAATATTTCGCAACACTACACCCTATTCGAAGACAAAGGGGCGGTAATCCACCCACACGTAGGTTCCGTCGGTCAGCGGCACCGACATATCGGCCGTCTCCCGACCGGCGATGATTACTTCCGAAAGCTCGGCGATCGCCTCGGCCATGCGCTGCGAGTCGTTGACGACGGTACCGTAGAGGTACCCCGCCTCGATCTGCTCGACCGCCCCTTCGATCCCGTCGATACCGACGACCGGCAGCCATCGCTCGTCGTCCGAATCGATACGACCGTTCCCGTTATCGTCGGCAAAGTAGCCGTCCTGACGCATGCGGCTGATTGCGCCGAGTGCCATGGCGTCGTTGTTGGAAATCACCAACTCCAACGCCGCGCCGTAGTCCCGTAGGAGATCTCGCATCGCGTCGTACGCCTCGGTTCGGTCCCAGTCGGCGACGTGTACCGTCAACACTTCGAGATCGAACCCGCGCTCCTCAAAGCTGCGTAGGACTTCGCTCGTCCTGATCTCGGCGTCCTGATGGCCCTGTTCCCCCTTTAAGATGATCGTCTGGACGCGTCCGTCGCCGTTCCGATCGTGTTTATTCAACGCCGTCGGATCGTTGCCGAACAGTTCCATCACCAATTTGGCCTGTAGGTGTGCCGACTGCGCGGCCTCCGCTCCGACGTAGTACGCGCGATCCCACAAGTCCAAGTCGCGCGCAAGGGGCTCCCGGTTGAAGAAGATGACCGGAATGTCGTGCTCGCGAAGGCGGTTAATGACGGCGTATGCACCGAGCCGGTCGACGGGATTGACGACGATGAGGTCCGGCTCTTCGCGTAGTACCGTATCGATCTGCTCGTTTTGAAGGATCTGTGAGTTTAGCGCGTCGTAGCCCTCGAGACGAAATCGCCCCGTCGCCACCTCCTCTATCTGGGTGACGAAAGAGGCGATGTACGGATCCTCACCATTGTAATAAAACAGTGCGACGCGATGGACCTCCTCGCCGCATCCCGTGACGGTGAGTACCGTCGCCGCGAGTGCGAGTACGGTGAGTGAACGCATCTACGCGCTCCGTCCCGTCACGGACGAACGGTTGGCCGGGATGATCAGTCGCACGCAGGTACTCTCGTCCGCGACGCTTTCAATCTCCACGTCGGCGTCTTCGCCGTAGTAGAGTTTGAGTCGCTGGTACACATTGCGCAGCCCGACCCCCGCGCCGTTGTTGCTTCCCGTCATTGCCGATCGAATATGGGAGATTTGCGCCTCCGTCAGGCCGTAGCCGCCGTTACGGACTTCAAAGACGACGTGGTCTCCCTCCGGCCGGCCGTCGATCGAGATCCATCCTTTCTCGTCGCCCATGCCGTGGTAGATGGCGTTCTCGACGATCGGCTGCAGGATGAGCTTCATGACGAGACGGTCCGCTATCTCTTCGGCGATGTCGAGGGTATATTCGAACTTCTCTACATAGCGGATTTTTTGAATCGTGAGGTAGTTCTCTATGTGCTCGACTTCTTGTCGAACGGAGATAAAGGTCTCGCCCTTTGAGATGCCGATACGAAAAAACTTAGCGAGGGCGACGACGGTCGTCACGACGTCCTCGGTACGTTGGTGCTCCGCCAACCACACGATTGAGTCGAGCGTGTTGTAGAGAAAATGCGGATTGATCTGATTCTGGAGCGCCCGTAGTTCGGTCTTCCGTTTGTCCCGCTGCTCGGCGACCAAACGGTCCATGAGCTCACGCACCTTCATGACCATTTGGTTGAAGGACCGCGACAGCTTGACGATCTCCTTCTGCCCTCGTACCGCGATGGTAGTGTGAAAATCGCCCGCCTCGATCCGCGCCATGATGTCTTTGAGTTGATCCACGGGCCGTGATATCCGCACCGATATGAGGCCGGCGACGAGGGCGGTGAGCGCTACCGAGATTGCGCCTATGACGAGGATCAGATAGAGCACTTGTCGGATGGCCGCGTTGACCGGATCGATATTGCTGACCGTTACAATGCGCCAGCGGGTATGTATGAGTGTGTTGGCATGCACGTACATGTCCAGATCGTGTACGCGCTCGGCAGAGCCGCCCAGATAGGTGCGCGCCGCGATGTCGAAGCTCGCCTCCGCGTAGACGCCCGTCGCCGATGCGTACACCAGCTCGTCGCGTTCATCGATGATCAGGATATGGCCGGCCGCGCCCAAGTTGGTGCGCTCCGCCAACGCGATGATCGCTTGAGTATTGAGCTCCATGAGCAACACGCCGGGCCGCTGCCGGCCGTCGCGAAGATAGCTAACGTGCCGGGCGACGGTGATCACATTTTCATTTCGATCCACCTCGATGTTTGAACTCCGGCCGACGAAAAAATGATAGATCTCGGGGCGGTCCCGTGCCGCTACGAACCAACGCGCGCCGCTCACCGGTGCATCGGGAATCGGACGGATACGATCGCCGACCAAGCGGCGCCCCTGGCGATCAAAGAGAAAAATCGAGACGACATCGTCTGTGATCTCATTGTTAACAAGGAAGGCGTCGTCGAGATCGTCGGCGCGTTCCTCAACGTCCATTGTGCTGACCGCCAGTTGGAGGTAGTCGGCGATCTCAATAACGCTCGAGATGTAGCGCTCGTAGTTGAGCACGATCTGTTTGTTGATTTCCTTCGACTGAACTTCGATCAGGTTGCGCGAGACGCGTGAAAAGAAGAGGAGGTAGACGGCGCTCGTCAGGACGACCGCCACAATGACCAGACTCAGAGTCGAGAAAAAGACCTTCTGACGGATGGACATTCCCGATTCAGGATTGCTGTTCACGATACCTCTTCGGCGGAACGCCGGCGTACTTGCGAAAGCAGTGGCTGAAATAGTAGACGTCGCGATATCCGCACGCTTCGGCAACTTCGGTGATACGACTTCCGGAGAGCCTGAGTCGCTCCTTGGCGCGCTCCATTCGCAACGACGTCAGATACTTCACAAACGTCGTGCCCCGATACCGCTTGAATAGTTGTCCCAGGTACGAGATGCTGATGCCCTTCGCCCCGCACACCGACTGCATCGTCAGATCCTTGTCCGCAAAGTGATGTTCCATGTACTCGATTGCCTGACTCAGGAGCTTCTCCGCATTGTCCATTTTGCTCTGGCGACCGTAGGAGTACAAGTCGTCGATGAGACGTTCCGCCCAGCCGACGAACTCGTCAAAGCTCTGCATCCGCGCGACGGACTCGATGAGGTCGGCCCCGGCCAAGGCGGTGAGGTCGGCGTCGACGATCGCCGCGTAGCGCACCAAGAGGTCGGTGATACCCAGCATGACCAGCCGGGCGTCGCGCTCGACACCGTCGGTACCCGAGACGCGCTCGCGGATCTCCCGTAGTACCTCCCGCGAGCGGTCGACCGGCTCGTATCGGAGGGCGCGCTCCAAGTGAGTCGCCTCCGTCTCCTCGAGCACTGCGTAGTCGCGCGGTGTATCGGGCACGTACTCCGAGTAGGTCAGACTCCCGATGCTCCGCAGACGCCCCGCCTCGTATGCGCGGGCCGCCTCGTTGTACGCAAGGCGCAGCTCGCACAGCGATACGTGCGTCGTGCTGACGCCGATCCCGATGCGTACCCCCTGGAAGCGTTCTATGGTCCGCACGACGCGGTTGAGTACCATGTCGAGCTCCTGGACGAACAAGGTGCCGCGCTCCTTGACGATCAGGGCTATCCCCTCGTTGAAGAAGAAGCTGTGAAAGGCGAACTCCTCGTTGGCCAGCGCCTTCTCGACGTTGCCCCGTACCGACATTTTGAGCTTCTCAAACTCGATGACGTCCCAGTGTTCGGCGTTGCGCTCGACGGCGACGTAGCAGAAGACGTACCGCACCGACTCCAGATCGACGCCGTAGCGCGTCAACTGATCGACCTCAACGGTGATCGAGCTCGTTCGCGATAGGAGTACCGAGGTAAGGCTGTTCTCGATCAGGAGGGGAACGCTCTCGGCATACTGTCGCTGGACGATTGCGGGACCGAAGTTCTGCTCGAGCTCGTCGTCGAGCTCCCGTCTGAGTTCACCTAAGAAGGTGCGAATCGCGCCCTCCGTGAGCGGTTTCGTGAGATACGCCTGGACACGGAGTTTTATCGCCTCCCGCGCGTAGTCGAACTCGTTAAAGCCGGTGATGAACGCGATCTTGGTCGTCGGATAATCGCGACGGATGATCGAGGCCAACTCGATGCCGTCGATGTAGGGCATCTTGATATCGGTTAATACCACGTGAGGTGTATGCTCCTCGATCAGCTCCAAAGCGTCGTAGCCGTTGCCCGCCGTCCCCACCACGGCAAAGCCGGTCTCCTCCGAGATTCGCGACGAAATCCGTCCGCGAACCTCGTCCTCGTCGTCGACGAGGATCATCTTGTACAGTGCGTCAACTCCGATCACGGATCGTATTGTAGCATAGCGGTGCGCATCCCCGCCTACGCGCGCTTTCAACATGATCGCGGGATGACGGCGTGAATCCGCGCGGCCGGGGTGGCAAAGGATGCGTCACTCGCATCTGCCGTTCATGTTTCTCAGGACTTCCTCCCTCCGGTGCCTCGACGATGCACGCAACCGACCGAAGTCGCAGCGCCGCTCCGCGGCTCACGCAAAAAAACGTTTGACAGGCGAGGATTTATAGGGTGTAATATTACTACGAAGTTAATTTACAACTTTTCAGGAGGACTCGTCTATGAAACGATCGGTTATCGGACTAACACTATTCGCATGTATCGCCGCCCTGGTCTTTGGAAACGGGCAGGGCGAGGGGGCGGAAGGGGAAGAGTTCATCATCCGCGTCGGTTACGGTACCGCGGGCGGTCCCATCCACGAGGCCGCACTTGAGTTCGAGCGTTTAATAGAAGAGGCCGATTCACGCATCGATGTACAAGTGTTTCCCGGCGGGCAACTTGGCTCGGAAGGCGAGATCATCGGTCAGCTCCAGGCCGGTGTTACGGATATGCTTCCCACGACGACCGGGCCGCTGGGTCAAATAAATCCTATCTACTACGTACTCGAATCTCCCTACGTCTTTTTGAACGAGGAACAGGCGGACCGCGTGCTCGACGGGGAAATCGGGCGGCAGTTTCTCGACGGGTTGGAAGATTTCGGTCTCATCGGCCTGGCTTTTTGGGAAAACGGATTTCGTCAGCTCACCAATAATGTTCGACCAATACGAAGACCTGAGGATCTCGACGGCGTACGCCTGAGGGTGCAGCAGAACCAACTACATATCGAGTACTTCGGCAATATCGGCGCCAGTCCGACACCGCTTCCTTTCACCGAGATATACAACGCTCTTGCCACGAACGTCGTCGACGGCCAGGAGAATCCCTTTTCGCTCATAGCGACCAATCGGTTTTATGAACAACAGAACTATGTTTCTAAGTCCGACCACGTCTACTCCGCGGTGCCGGTCTTTTTCTCCGCGAGTCGCTGGGCACAACTACCGGAAGATGTGCGGGAACTCGTCGCCACGACCGTGTATGACCTTCGTCTGTGGCAACGCAATCGGGGGCGGGAACTGCAAACCGAATATCTTTCGCAGATCGGTGGGCAGGCTGAGGTTACCGAGCTCTCCGATGCTGAGAAGGAGCTCTTTCGCGAAGAGGCGCTCTCCGCCTACGAATGGGCGGCCGAGCGTTACGGTGAAGAGTATCGTGCGCTTTTGGAGCGAGTCGCAGCCGAGGCGAGCCGGTAGTCCTTCCGGCACGTCTCATAGAGAGGCCGGTCGAGACGTAGATCCGTCTCGACCCGTACCGATACGTCCCGCGGCATCGGCGGCTGATGCTTCACTTGATACACGAAGGCGGTGATTCATGAGTAACAAGTTCGTCCGGTCACTCCACATCGCGGAACAGTCCGTCGTCGTGGTGTTGGCTCTTTCGGCGACGACGATCATGTTCGGCAATGCGATCGCGCGCTACGCCTTTCGCGACGCCCTGTCGTGGGCGGAGGAAGTCGTACGCCTGATTTTCGTATGGGCGATGTTTTTCGCCATTACGAGCGCGTTCGTTCGTAATCAGCACATTGGATTCACGGCCCTCGTTGAACGCAACGCGGTGTTGCGGGCCATCTCCGGATTGCTGTACGAGGCGACGCTGGGTGTGGTCGGCGCCATCGTCGTATACCACGGATTGCGATACACCCATCTTACCGGCGGCGTTCCATTGGCCGCCACTAACTTGCCGACCGCCCTTTTTTTGATCCCCGGCCTCCTCGCAGGAGCGGTGTGGGCCGCGGTGGGGTCGGTGCGCCTCGTCCGTCGCGTCGTCGGATTAGCCCGTGGGCGGGGAGAGTCGGAATGAATACCCTGACGCTCTATCTCGGACTCTTCGGCGTTTTTTTCGTCCTGGGTGTGCCGATCGCACTATCCTTGGCGGTAGCCGCGATTGTGATGCTTCTCATGAACGGGATGAACCTCTTGGTGTTCGCCCAGCGGTTTCTCGTCTCGATGGATAACTTCGGTCTGACGGCGATGTTCTTTTTTATCCTCGCCGGGGAAATCATGAACGGTGGCGGTCTGACGCGTCGCATTGTGGCGTCTGTATCCAAGCTGGTCAAAGGGGTTCCCGGCGGTTTGGCGTTGGTCGCGATCATCTCGTGCGCCCTTTTCGCGGCAATTAACGGCTCCGCGATCGCCACCGCGATCGCGATCGGAGCGATTCTGTACCCGGCGATGATCCGCCAGGGTTACGGGCGGGCGTTTTCGGCGGCGGTCATTGCCGGAGGCGGAATCATCGGTCCGATCATCCCGCCCTCGATCCCGATGATCGTGTACGGATCGACTACCGGCGACTCGATCGGCGCCCTCTTTTCCGGCGGCATCGTTCTCGGCGCGCTAATAGCGATCGCACAAATCGCGGTCGCATATTTCGTATCCAAAAAGCGCGGCTACGGCGTCGGTGTGGAGGAGATCGACTTCGGTGAGACCAAGGGCGTCGTGTGGGCGTTGGTCTTTCCCGTCCTCATCTTCGGCAGCATCGTCGGCGGCGTGATGACCGCGACCGAGACGAGCGCTTTCGCGGTCGTTTACGCGTGGTTCGTCGGTCAGTTTATCTACAAGGAGTTCAAATGGAGCGCGTTTCCCGAGATGGTAAAACGCGCGATGCTCGGTTCCGGTATGGTGATGGCGATCGTCGGCGCGGCGACGGCCGTCGCGTGGGTGCTCACCTACGATCGCGTCCCCCAGGACGTTACCGCGGCCATGGTCGGCGGTATCGACTCGTCCGTACTCTTCATGGTCGTATCGTTCGGCATTCTCCTGGTGATCGGCATGATCATGGATCTGACGCCGGCAATTCTGATTCTCACGCCGATTTTCATGGCGCCTGTGGCGGCCTTCGGCGTCGATCCGATCTACTTCGGCGTCTTTTTCTGTAGCGTGCTCACCGCAGGTCTCATTACGCCGCCGGTCGGAACGCTGATATATACCGGGTGTTCGACCTCCGGTAAGCCGCTGGGAGCCGTGGTTCGGGAACTCCTCCCGTTCATCGCGGCGGTGTACGCAGCGCTGTTCGTCTCAGCGCTCTTCCCCGAGATCATCACGTTTCTCCCGCGATACGTGTTTCGACTCTATAACTGAGGCGCAGTATGGTATCCGTGCTTGTATGCGCCGTCGATATCGGAACCTCGTCGTGTCGCGCCATGGTTGTGGATTCGCACGGTCGGGTGCTTTCCCGGGCGAAGGAGACCTATCCCACGTACCGGCCGCATCCGACCTTTGAGGAGCAGGACCCCGATGAGGTGCGCGCTGCGGTGTGTCGGACGATTCGAGAGTGCATCACCGACGCCGGAGAGGACGCTCAGCGGGTGCGCGCACTGAGTTTCTCGTCGCAGATGTATAGCCTGATCGCCCTCGATGCGCATCGACACCCGATCACCAATAACATCCTGTGGTCCGATGGACGAGCCGGCTCGCAGGCGCGCGCCATGGTCGACGAATGCACAACCGGTACTCTCTATAGCGTCACCGGATGCCCGCCGAGCTCGATCTATCCCGCGGCGAAGATTCGGTGGTTGCGCGAGAACGATCCCTCGCTGTTTGCCGCGGCCGAGCGATTCGTTTCGATCAAAGAGTACGTGCTCCAGCTCTTCATCGATGAGGTGCGCGTCGATTGGTCCATGGCCTCATCGACCGGGCTTTTGGACATCACGAAGCGGATGTGGAACGCCGAGGCGCTGCGTCTCGCCGGTATAACGCCCGATCGGCTGTCGCAACCGGTCGACGGTGCCGTGGCGATCACCGCGACACATCGCGGGGTACTGGGCGATCTTGGGCTCCCGCCGGAGACGAAGATCGTTCTGGGAGGAGGGGACGGCCCTTTGGCCAATGTGGGAGCCGGTGCAGGAGACGTCGGGGCGGTTAACATCGACCTCGGCACATCCGGCGCGGTGCGTGTCGTTACCGATCGTCCCGCAACCGATGACCAGGGGGCGCTATGGTGCTACTGCTTGAACGAGAACCGCTGGGTATACGGCGGTATACTCTCCAACGTCGGAAACGCTCTGGCATGGGTCGCCGGATTGAGCGATAATCACCCGTCGTCGACATCTCCTGCCGAGCTTCTGGAGGCGATTGACGACCTTCCGGACGAACCCGATCCGCTCACGTTTCTTCCGTATCTCAGGCCGGCGAGAAGTCCCCATTGGAACGATACGCTCCCCGGAGCGCTCATCGGACTGCGGCCGCGGCACGATCGGCGGCACATCGCGCGTGCCCTCATTGAGGCCGTCGCTTTCGATCTGCTTTCGGTGCTGCATGTGATCGATCGCACGGTACCCAACCGGAGCCCAATCATCCTCAGCGGCGGACTGTCGCAGTCGTCGGTGGTAGCGCAGACTATGGCCACCGTGCTCGATCGCCCTCTCCTCACGCGCCCGAATCCCGAGGCGTCGCTCCTCGGCGCCGCGATCGTTGGATTTGTCGCCCTCGGGATACTCCCCGGGACCGAGTTCACACCGCCCGAGCCGCGAGAGACGCCGGACGGCGAGGGAGGCTCCCCACCCGGCCACGGCCTGTATCGACCGCGTGCCGATCTCGTCGAGCGCTACTCGCAGCGCTACCAAGACCATCTCGCCGCCGTTGCACGTATGGATCGCTATCTCCCGTCGACGGAGGGTGCACCGTGAACGTTCTCGTCACCTCGCGCTCCTTCGGCGCGCACGAACCCGAGGCGATCCGCCGTCTCGAGGATCGCGGATGGAGCGTGACACGACTGGACGACGGCCCCTTCGATTCGGGCCGGATCGCTACGGAGATACGCGGCGTCGACGTCCTCATCGTGGGCAACGATCAGGTGGACAAAACGGTCTTCGCCGCAGCCGATCGTCTCAAACTGGTGCATATGCACGGTACCGGACTAGACGGCATCGATGTCGCGGCGGCGACGCGCTCGGGAATACTCGTCGCCAATGTATCGGGGGTTAACAAAAACGCGGTGGCCGAGCTGACCGTGGCGCTCATGTTGGTCGCGGGTCGCATGATTCATGAGCACATCGACGGGGTGCGTTCGGGAACGTGGAGTCGCCGTGCGGGACGCGAGATCGCCGGCAGTACGGTAGGCATCGTCGGATTGGGAAACATCGGCCGCAGGGTGGTGGAGCTTCTCTC
This sequence comes from Alkalispirochaeta sp., assembly GCA_965601925.1. Taxonomy (GTDB): domain Bacteria; phylum Spirochaetota; class Spirochaetia; order DSM-27196; family Alkalispirochaetaceae; genus Alkalispirochaeta. The sequence goes on along the minus strand of OZ271854.1, from coordinate 4,992,661 downwards.
GGGATTTCACGCCGACGTTCTGGGGTTGGATCCCAATCTGGACGACGAGTGGGCGCACGTCACCGGGGTCGAGACGGCGCGCGACGCCGAAGAACTCTTTCGCCGCGCCGACTGGATCGTTCTCACCGTTCCGCTTACCGCCGCGACGAAACATCTCATCGATCGGCGAGCGTTGGCGCTTATGAAGCGTAACGCCGTGTTGATCAACACCTCCCGGGGCGGGGTTGTCGACGAGGAGGCTCTCGCCGAGGCCCTTGAGCGCGGTACGATCGCGGGCGCCGCCCTGGACGCCTTCTCCGTCGAGCCGCTTCCCCTCGACTCACCGTTGAGACGCACACGGGCCGTCATCACACCCCATATAGCCGCTACGTCGGTCGAGACGAGCGCCCTCGTCTCGCGTCGAGTGGCGGACAACGTATTGGCAATTATGGACGACGGCCAAATCGATCGGGCCGTGAACGCAGGAGAGATCCCTCTCAAAACACAAGAAAGGAGTCAATGATGATCAAAGGTTCTTTAGTTCCCAACATTACGATATTCGATTCTTCCGGAGAGATCGACCGCGACAAGACCGAGTGGCACATGGAATGGATGTTTTCCCACGGTGTAAACGGGCTTTTCTTGACCGGTTCCTACGGTGCGGGGCCGCTTATGAGCGTGGCCGAGCGAGTGCGCGTCTTTGAGTCCGCTCGGGGCGTCGCCGACAAGGTCGGTGAGGGGCGAGTGCTCATCGCCCACGTCGGTGCAATCGATACCGGTGCGACTATCGAGTTGGCCGTCGAGGCGGAACGCGTAGGCGTCGACGGAGTGGCCGCTGTACCTCCCTTTTACTATAAGCACTCCGACGAGGTCGTGCTCTCGTTCTACAAGGAGTTGATCGACGCGGTACGCGTGCCGGTCTATGCATACAACAATCCGGCCACGTCGCGCTACACGTTCTCTCTCCCCGTGGTCCGGGAACTCGCATCCTACGGCCTAAAAGGGTTGAAAGACAGTCCGCTCAACGTCGCCTTTCTCTCCACCTTAGCGTATGAGAATCGCGTCGCCGGGGGCTCGCTCGAGATTATCCTTGGAACGTCCACCGGATGGCTTCCGCTCCACCACATGGGCGTAAACGCGGCGATCGCCGGAATGAACAACTGGGCGCCTGAGATTATGACCGAGCTGTTTCGGGCCACCTTCGACCGGGACTGGCAACGGGCCGAGAAAGCATATACAGTGGTGATGGACTTGAGTAGAAAGATGCACTTCACCGATAGTACCATCGCATCTCACATGGGACTGTACGCGCGAGGGTTCGACGCCGGCGTTCCGCGCAAGCCGATGATGCTTCCACCCTTCGACGACGGGCGCTACGGTCGGATTCGAGAGTGGATCCGTTCCGGGTTCGATACACTCGGTCTCGAACTCGAAAACGGATCGTTCGTTCCCCAATCGTAGGACGACAATGGCCGATCTGCGCTTCATCTCCGACCACCTCGCCAGTCTCCGGAAGTCGGAGATGAAGGTCGCCCGATTCGTCCTGGAAAACGCTCAAGCGGTAGTCCATTCATCGATCAGCGAACTGGCCGAGAATGCGGGAGTGAGTGAGCCGACGGTGCTACGGTTCTCCCGCAGACTCGGATTTCGCGGATTTCAAGACTTTAAGATCTATCTCGCCCAGGCGACGATCCCGGCGGTACGCAACATTCACGAATCGGTCGACGGGACCGAGGCTGCGCCGGAGCTCGTCCGCAAGGTATTCGACTCCAACATCGCGGCGATCCGGAGCACCGTATCGACCCTCGATTTCGACGCCGTAACGCGCGTCACCGAGCTGATGGTTACCGCGACGAGGCTGGTATTTTACGGCCTCGGTGGATCGGGCGTGGTTGCGATGGATGCGTATCACAAGTTTTTTCGCATCGGCATTCCCTGTCAGTGGTTCAACGATACCCACATGGCGATCATGGCCGCTTCGATGTTGGATGCGCACAGTGTGTTCGTTGCAATTTCCCACTCCGGCGCCACGTTGGAAGTGGTGCGCGCGGTCGAGACCGCCAACAAAGCAAAAGCCGAAACCGTGGCGATCGTGAGCCACGGCAAATCGCCGGTGTCGAGCGCGGCGCGCCATAGCCTGTGCGTAGCTTCCACGGAGACGCAATTCAAGTTTGAGCCGATGTCCTCGCGTATCGCCCAGTTGAGCGTAATCGATACGTTGGCGGTAGGTGTAGCCCTCTCGCGGAGCGATGAGACGGTACGAAACCTCGACAAAACGCGTAAGGCCCTCGTCGACACGCGCTACTAAGAGTGTCTCCGGCTGCGCGTGCTTGTAACTGAGTCGCGAGACGGTGGCAGCGTGCCGACGCTCAGCAGGCCCTAGGGGCCAGAAGTCGCGTCGTTCCACAGCCACCGTCTCGCAAGCGTAAAACACGCGCCCGGTGCCGCTTGATGGGATGGTGGTGAGGGGAGCGGGGGCGATGGCTGCGTGCCGACGAAGTTTGCGTTCCTCGCGCCTGCCGTTCACGTTTTCACGACTTCGTACCTCCTGTACGTGATACGCACTGTCTGCACTTCCCGCCGACTTCCACTTCGATCGCCCATACCGTGCCCGGGTGTCCAAAGATATTGACCGATCGATCGGTTAGTATTATAGTAACCGAGAAGAGAGGAGTAGGCGACCGGCCGACGGCACCCGCACAAGCGATGCGGCACCGGAGGTCGCGCACTCCTTGGAGTCGATGGTAAGTGTACGCAGTCGATACGTTTACGATTTTACGAAAGGATCTGAGATATGCATGATACGTCGTCGTTTAACCACACCGCGAAGCTCGAAGTACTTCTGAAGCGGTTGAAAGGGGGAATCAGCTGGTTTCACTGGTTCGTCGGCCTGTCGATACTCCAAATCGCCCTTCAAACGGGTCTCCCATTCTTGGGGATCGAAATGCCGTTCTCCGTCAGCTTGGGACTTACATTTGTCCTCATACCATCCGTGGGCGAACTGACTGACAGCGTGGCTCTGACGCTTCTCCTCAACGCGCTGCCGATTGTAATCCTGGCGATCGTCGCGCACGCGGCCCGGAACTCACTCACCGCGTACGCGTTTGGAATCGCATTAATGATGGCGGACCTTGGAGTGTATATCGCGATTCCGGATTGGATTGGTATCGGTATTCATACTCTCGCGCTCCTGTTCCTTGTTCGTGGGTTTCTCGCACTTCGAGATATAAAGGGCATGCTCCGGCTGAATACGCTCTCTCCGCGGTCTTTGATATCCGTCGCGGTCGCCGTGGGTCGGGGAGCTACGGAGTATCCTCTGCAGAATGAAGGCGTGGAGGGGAGCTAACGATGGACAAGCGACTGGCTAACGGCGCCCACACACGCGATGCGGTACTGGAGGCCGCGGTGGAACTCGTATCGCGGCACGGCGTCGCCGGGATGACCGCCGGGAAGCTGGCGCACGCCGCCGGCATCAGCAAGAGCAATGTCTTTCACCACTTTCCGTCTACGCGGCTGATTCCCGCGGCGCTCTTGGAGCACGTAGGAGCCAAGCTGATGGAGGTGGTCGAGCCGTCAGGGCGTGGATCGGTCGAGGAGGTGCTCGACGCGTTGAGCGACGACCTCTTCTCCCCGCCGCCGGATCGCAAAAAGCTCCACACGGCACTCCTTGCCTTTTTTCACGAGGGCGTGCACGCCGACCATCTGCGCCGCTCGTTCACCGAGTTACTACGCAACTTGGTCGATCAGCTGACGGCTCGCTTTGTGAGCTGCCGCGACGTTACGACGGATCGGCGGCGGATCGAGGAGTGTGCGAGGCTCATCCTCACTGTACTCGATGGATTTGGACTTCACCTTCTCGCCGTGACCGACTCCGACGAGTACGTGGCGAGCTGGCGACTCTGCAAGACCATGATCATACATACCCTTACCGACACGAAGGAGGACGCATGAGGAACGTACGGATACCGCACGGGTTACGCGAGTTGTTCGGAGACGAAACGACGCCCTTTGTACTCGTGCTTGTGTGTTGTTTTGCCGTTGCCGCGACCGGAGCGACGATGTGGGTTGCGCGCGAAGAGTGGCTGGGGTTGAACGTCTTCTCGACGGTAATCGTCGCGCTGTTGATGATCGACATCTACGGCGGTGTCGTGGCCAACCTCTCGCCGGCGACCAATCGCTACTACGGAGAGAGTCTGCGACGACGCGTGGTGTTCTTCGCCGTCCACGTCCAGCCGATCGTTCTCGCCCTCGTCTCCGGCGACGCCTTTGCGCCCGCTATGGTGGTTTGGGCGATTACCGTGGCGAGCGCGTTCGGGGTCGAATCCATGCGAGGGCGCGATATTCAGCCGATCGTCGGCTTCGCCGCCGCCATCGCAGGGCTGTTCGTCGCCTACTTCGCTGCGTCCGAAGCCGCGTCGTACATCCGTATCACCCTCATGATGTACACCGTCAAGGTTACCTACAGCTTCTCTGTGGATCATTACACCGAGCGCTCCCGCTCAGCTCCGTGAATCGGGGCGTGCGCGACCCCAATCCCGAGATCCTCAGCCCCCGATGCGTACCGCAGGCGAGCCGAGGAACGCAACGTCTGCCCCCCGATGCGTACCGCAGACGGAGGCGAGGAACGCATCGTCTGCCCCCCGATGCGTATCGCAGACGAGCCGAGGAACGCATCGTCCGCCCCCCGATGCGTACCGCAGGCGGAGGCGAGGAACGCATCGTCTGCCCCCCCCGATGCGTACCGCAGACGGAGGCGAGGAACGCATCGTCCGCCCCCGCCTGCACGGGCGGTTGCAACATGCGCCCTCGAGACCGCACCACCCTTGCGAGCCTTTGGTGCATGGGCTACCATTTGCTCCATGGTGAAGATCGTGCTTGCGGCCGTCTTCCTCTTCGGAATTTGGGTCGCCCTTACGGGAGCTTTGGTGCCCATCAATATCATCACCGGCGTCGCGGTCAGCATCACGTCGGTCGCGGTGTTCCGAGAGTTGATCGGCGGCGATTCGTGGTTGAGCAGAGGCGAGCGCCTGCGGCCCGCGCCGTCCGGACCACCCTCGCCGCGACGTACGGTCCGAATACTCGCCGCCGCCTGCGCCCTCGCTCCCGTCTTTCTCTGGAAGGTGCTGTTGTCGGGTATCAACATGGCCTTTCTCGCTCTCAAGCCGAGCATCGATTTCTGGCCGGGAATCGTCCGGGTCGACGGCGGCATGAACACGGTCTCGGGCACGACGCTCTTTGCAAATCTTCTGACGCTGACGCCCGGCACGTTGACGCTCGACTACGACGAGAAGGACGACGTACTCTACGTCCACTGGATCGACGTAACCGGATATGGAGAGGCCGACTTCGATAGTCGCGTCACCAGCGGACTGCGAGCGTGGATGAGGAGGATCGGGGCGTGATCGTTACCAGTGCCGGGCTCCTTATCGGATTTGCCGGCTTTTGCCTGATTCGCGTTCTCAAAGGACCATCTCTGTTGGACCGCATCGCCGCCGCCGACGCCGTGGGAACGATGATGACGATCGTCCTGGTTCTTCTCGGTCTCCTCTTCGAACGGGTGATCTTTCTGGATATCGCGATTGTTTACTCGCTCCTTCTCTTTGCCGACACGCTCGTCATCGCGCGATTTATGGAGCGCCGGAGTGAGCCGTGGTGATCGCCGAGATTCGCGCCGTCGCCGGTTCGCTCTTTATGGGCGCGGGGCTCTTTTTCTGCTTTGCGATGACCGTTGGTATGCTCCGCTTCCCGGACGCCTACACGCGTCTTCACGCCGGAACCAAGGGGCTCACCGTCGGGGCCGGACTACTGCTCGTCGGGGTGGCCCTCCGCGCTCCCTCGTTTGCATTCGCCGTGCGCGCCGTGCTGGTAGCGCTCTTTCTGTTAACGACGAATCCGATCGCTATTCACGCCATCGCGCGGGCGAATTATCGCTCGGAGCGTTCCAGACGGCACCTTGCCGTCGATGAGTACGCCGAGCATATGGAGCGATCGAGTGACGCTTGATTGGGTCTTTCTTGCGCTGTTGATACTTGTGGTGATCGCCGCGTTCGGCGCCGTGGTAGCCCGGGGATACATCACTTCGATCATTATTCTCTCGGTATTCAGCATCCTTACCACCGTCTCGTTTGCGATGCTCCAAGCGGTCGACGTGGCGATGGCGGAGGCGGTTATCGGCGCCGGGCTCATGACCGCAATTTTCATTACTGCCGTGAATCGAACGCGGAGCCGCCGATGAAAAAACGCTCCACGCTCGGTCTGGTCGTGGCCGTCACCACCGCCGTCGGATTCGCAGCGCTCCTTATCTCGTTTACCACTACGGAAATCCGTTCGCCGAACATCGCGCCGCGCCTCTTGGGAGGTTCGGTGCCCGCCTCGGGGGCCGTTAACGTCGTCGCGACGATCCTCCTCGACTTTCGCGCCTTCGATACTCTGGGCGAAGCGAGCGTTATCTTCGCCTCCGTGGCCGCGGTCGGCGCCGTCTTTGCGGGATCCACGCTCCGGCGTTCCAATGCGGGTTTGAGCCTCTTGGTGCGGCGAGCGGTCGCCTATCTGGCGGCGCTCTTTCTCATGTTTCCGATCTACATCATATTCCACGGCCATCTCTCGCCCGGCGGGGGATTTCAGGGTGGAGTGAGTCTGGCGGTACTGCTCATTTTGTTGGCGGTCGTCTTCGGTACGCTCCGTGCATCGCACGCGGTCGGGCTTGAGCGACTACACGATACCGAGTCGTTGAGCGCCGCGGCGTTTTTGCTGGTCGGACTGATCGGCGTCGTCCGCGGCCTTCCGTACTTGGCGAATGCCGCGGCTGGCTTTTCCCGAGGCGAGCCCGGATCGCTTTTGAGCGGCGGCGTTATCCCGCTCCTCAACATTATCATCGGGCTCAAGGTCGCTGCGGGTCTCGGCTCGATTATCTTCGATCTGCTCTCCACGGGGGGCGAGTAGTGCTGCAGCAGGCCGGATACATCGCCTCGGCGATCGTCTTCGGAATCGGGCTATTCGGTGTCCTCACGCAACGCGATATGATCAAGATATGCGTAAGTCTCAGCGTCATGGACTCCGCGCTGATTCTATCGCTCGTCTCCCTCGCATACCGCCCCGACGGCGCGGCGCCGATTATCGACGGTAACGCGAGCGTGTTCGTCGATCCCCTTCCCCACGCGTTGGCTTTGACGGCGATCGTTATCGGCGCCGGTGTGCTCTCGGTGGCGCTGGCCTTGACCGTCGTCGTGTACGCTCGACACGGGACGACCGACATCGGCGTCGTATTTCGGAGGCAACGGTGAACCATGGGCTCGTTGCCGTCGTTTTGATTCCCCTCGCCACAGCGGTGGCCTCCTCGCTTGTCGTTCGGCGAAGCGAGAGGGCGGTGCGGATGCTGCTTGTTTTCTCCGCCGCAGCTCACGCCGTTGCGATCTATCGCTTGAGCGCCGAAGTCGCCGTCGACACGGTGCTCTACCGAGTCGGTGGATGGTCGGCACCCCTCGGAATCGTCATGGTCGCCGACTCACTGACGATAGTATTTCTCACACTGCTGTGCGCCGGGCACGGTGTGTTTCTCGCCCACGCCCTCGCTCAGGAACGCAGGGCTCGTCCGGGAATGTGGATTCTCTCGCAGCTGCTGCTTGCCGCGCTCTCCGGGATCGTCGTCGCCGGCGATATTTTCAACCTTTTCGTGTTTGTCGAGCTCGCGTCGGTCTCGACGGTCGGACTCATCACGCACAAGCAGCGCCCTCAGGGCGCCGGCGCCGGATTTGTCTACCTCCTGTTCGCCTCCGTCTCGGGTACTCTTTTTTTGATCGCCGTAATGGTGATATACGCCGGCACCGGTACTCTGACGATGGCCGAGATAGCATCGCGAGTACACGATATGCCGGTCGGTGCATATCGGGTGGTGGTAGGACTCGTGATCGCATCGCTCGGCATCAAGTTCGGCCTGATACCGTTCCATTTCTGGCAGGCCCCCTCATACGATGCGGCCGGCAGTAGCGTCGCCGCACTGCTCTCCGGGACGGGAATGAAGATATACCTCTATGCGTTCGTGCGGCTTCTGATGCACACGCTTAGGATTCCGACGCTCCTCGAGGCGGGCGGATCGGTGCTTTTGGTGCTCGGGGCCGTCAATATTCTTGCGGGACACACGATCGCGCTGGTGGAACGGGATCTGAAGCGTCTGCTCGCGTTCTCGAGCGTAGCTCACGTCGGTTACATCCTCGTGGGTCTGGCCGCGGCGATCGAGGCCGACGGCGCATCGCTTGCGACGGCGGCCGGCGGCGCCGTGCTGCTTCACATCGTGTTTCACTCTCTCATGAAGACGACGCTCTTTTACTCCGGACGGTCGTTGATCGATCGCGTGGGAGAGTCGACGTTGGAACGGCTGCGCGGCGTCGCCACCACCGAGCGCGTAGGGTTCGCCGCGTTTTTGCTCGCGTCCCTCGCCCTCGTCGGCATACCGCCGACCAGCGGGTTTTTTAGTAAGTGGCGCGTCGCCGGCGAGGCGTATACCGCGTACGGCGCCGCGCCGGTAGCGATCGTCGCCGCGGGCACCGTTATATCGATGCTCTACTACGCGCGGATATTCCACCTCGGGCTCTCCCGTACCGAGCCTCAGGCGGAGGGACGGCGCGCCGCTCGATTTTCGCTTGTGTTGGCGGGCGTTCTCAGTGTAGCGACGCTCGCTCTCGGATTCATCGGGCCGAGGATAGAGTCGATCGTCGCACGCGCCGCGGCGACTCTCGTCGATATCGACGCGTATCTCGGTATCGTCCAGGGAGGGGTGTGACGATGCCGTTCGTTCTTGCCGTGCCGACGGGACTCGACCGGGTGCTCCTCGGGGTGTATCTCCTGATCGGCGGACTCGGGATCGGCCTCGCCCTGGCGGTGAAAGAGCGGCCGTTATGTATCGCCGCTGGTGTCCACGCGCTTTCCGGCGCGTTGTCGGTCATTGCGCACGATCTTTTGACGCTTCTGGTGGCGTGGGAGTTGCTCACCTTTTCCGCCTTCGCCATCATTCGCTGCGGGCCGCGGCCCGGCCTCTCGATGGTGTACACGAGGGATCTTCGCTCCGGCCCCGGGCGTACACTCCGGAACGAGGACTCCGAACGCGCCGCCTACTGGTACCTTGCGGCGCAGATATGCGCTGCGGCGCTCTTTTTCATCGCAATCGTCATCCACGCCGACGAGAGCGGGTCGCTCGAGGTGGGGCCGCTGGGAGCGGCGGCGCAACCCTTTATGATATCGGCGGTGCTCATCAAGACGGCGATGATGCCCCTTCACGGTTGGCTGATCGGCTCCTACACTCGCGCCGGATTCCTAGGGAGCTTCGTCCTCTCCGCCTACGCTACCAAAGTGGGTGTGTACACCGCCGCCGAGTCGGTGGTGTTCGTCCATCACGCGCTACCGATTCTGAGCATCATCGGCGCCGTCGTCGCGGTATGTGCCGTACTGTGCGCACTGGTGCAACACTCGGCGCGACGACTCCTCTCCTACCATATCATTAGCCAGGTCGGGTACATGCTAGCGGGGGTCGGCCTTGCCGGTACCGGCGAGGCCGACGCGGGAATTACCGCGGGGCTTTTTCATTCGGTAAATCACATTCTGTACAAGGCGCTGCTCTTTTTGGTGGTTGCGATAGTGGTGGACTACGTGGGTCACGACGACCTGCGTCGCATGGGACGGCTCGCCCGTTCCATGCCGTTAGTCTTCGTCTGTGCCGTCATCGGCGCACTTTCCATCGTCGGACTACCCTTTACGAGCGGATACGTCAGTAAGGAGCTTTTGAAGAAGGTCGGAGGCGAGTTGCAGACCACGCTCTTAATCGTCGCGAGCGTCGGGACGGGACTCTCCTTTACAAAGTTCATCTACCTGATATTCCTTCGGCCGGCGCACCAGGACGAATCGGTCCGAAGTGGTCGTCGGGTCGAACGGATCCGCCTCACTCCCATGGCGTCGATCGCCCTCGTCACCCTATCGGCGCTTTCCATCGGTATCGGGCTGTTTCCAGCGGCCGTGCCGGGCGTTCCGGTACACGAGTTCTACAGCCCGCAGGCGATATTCTCGGGCGTCTATCCCGCGGGGCTGGCGTTGGCTTTGTGGTTTCTCGTACGGCGCCGGTTACTGTCGCTGCCGGGGCATGAGGAGCGCGAACCGTTCATTCGGAGAATGCTTCTCGCCTCGGTGCGTCCCGTGCGAGCGCGGTTGCGCGTCGCCTATCGCATTGACGCCCAGATAGCCCTCACCATCGCCACCGGCGCCGCAGTCGTGCTGACATTCGTGATGATGGCGTTGTAGGTCGGGCGGTCCTACTCAACCGTCCACAAAGGCGGACAGCAGTTCCGCATTGGTACGCGCCTGCCTGAGCGATTTCCGTGTCCGGCGGTTTTTAAGAAGTCGTCCGATCTCAGCCAGAAAACGCATATGCGGACCCACCTGGTCGATTGGAGAGAGCGTCATGACGAAGATATCGCACGGTTTTCCGTCGAGACTATCGAACGCTATCGGGTTTCGCGTGATCGCGACGGCGGCAAGCAAACGGTCTACGGCCGTGGTCTTGGCGTGGGGGATCGCCACACCGTACTGCATTCCGGTGGATGATCGTCGCTCGTTGGCCAACACGTCCTCAAGCGCAGTCTTCCGATTCCGTACCTCTCCGGTGGTGCAAATAAGATCCACGAGCGCGTCGATGACCTCCTCACCATTCGAGGCGTCGAGGTCGCACGTGATGAGCGTTTCGCTCAAGACATCGCTGAGCATAGGCCACATAACGGTATCGCACCTTTTACCACGGGTCAACGCGTAACCGCCGGCACATGCGGCCTGCGAGGCGATTTCGGACTCCGTTGCAGCGCGTCAGCGACGCATCGCCTCCGCGACAACGGACTCGAGTAGCGGTCGTAGCGAGTCCAACTCAACCGGTTTGTCGCCACCGGTATTGAGCAAGGCCGCGGTTCCGATAACGCGCGCCGGCTGCAACGCCTGCGCCAGCTTGTCCAACGCCCGCATGGGACCGCCGTCGTGGGTGAGTATGCCGGCTATCGGATGAGAGGACAGGTCGTATCGCGCGATGAAGCTCCCGATCGGAGGAGGGTAGGTAAAGGCCCACACCGGGCCCGCGATCACCAGTACCGAACCGTTCGTCGGTTCCCGTTTAATCGTTTGGAGGTGCGGTCTCCGCCCCATGAGCGCCTCTCTGCCGCCCCACATGTACTTCGCGAGTCCCGTACGCCGTTTTTCGCGTGTCGGAACCAACCGCTCGAGATACACGTGCTCGGCGGTAGCACCCGACACGGCAAGTTCCGCCTCGACCGCTCGCATCACGCGATCGGTGAAACCCTCGTAGCTGTAGTAGTAAAGACCGATATCGACCATGCGCCATTCTATACCGAGGCGCGCGGGGATTGACAGGCGACGCATCGATACACGCCGACGGCGAAGCCGATCGTTCGGAGGCCCGACACGCGTCCGGCCGGGCCCGCCTGCCCAGGCCCGGAGCTCAGGGCGTCGTGTTTAGGAGGGCGCGTATCTCGGCACTCGTTCCCAGCTTTGCCACTTCGGCGGCGAGAGACTGTGCATCGGCGTATGAGACGCGGCGGATCGCGCGCTTCACTCGCGCAATGGCCGGTGCACTCATACTGAACTCGTCCAGACCCATACCGAGGAGAACGACGCTTGCCCGCTCGTCACCGGCGAGTTCGCCGCACATTCCGACCCACTTGTTCCGCTCGTGCGCGGCCTCGATCACGTTGCGTATTGAGGCGAGCACCGCCGGGTGAAGCGGGTCGTACAGATGAGCGATCTTCTCGTTGCCGCGGTCGACCGCTAAGGTATATTGCGTGAGGTCGTTGGTTCCGATGCTGAAAAAATCGACCTCTCTCGCCAGGTGCGACGCGATCACGACCGCGGCGGGAGTCTCGATCATGATGCCGATCTCGACGTCGGGGTCGAAGGGGATTTCGGCGCTGCGTAAATCGTCCATGATCTCCTTGATACGCGTTTTGAGCCGTCTGATCTCCTCCACGGAGATGACCATCGGAAACATGATGCGGAGCTTCCCGAAGTGACTCGCCCGCAGTAACGAGCGCAGCTGCGTATCGAGAATCTCCGGTGCATCGAGGCACATGCGGATCGCGCGCCAACCCAAAAAAGGGTTGAGCTCGCGTGGAAACTCGAGATAGTCGAGCCCCTTGTCGCCGCCGATATCGAGTGTACGCACCGTCACTCCACGATCGCCCATCGCTTCGGCGACCGCTTTGTAGGAGTGAAACTGCTCCTCCTCACCCGGCATCTCGCTCTTATCCATGAAGAGGAACTCGGTCCGATACAGTCCGACGCCCTCCGCACCGTGCTCGAGCGCCGAGTGCACGTCGCGATCGGTTCCGATGTTGGCGCACACCTCGACGCGCCGGCCGTCGTTCGTCTCCGCCGGGAGATCCTTGAACGTCGACAGAGAGGCCGCCTCCACACGAGCCGCCTCGATGCGTCGTTCGTACTCGGTTACCCGGTCGCGGTCGGGATGGGGATGGAGGACCCCTTCGGTTCCGTCGAGTACGACCGGCGTGTTCCCCGCGAGGCGGGAGAGCTCATCGCCGCACCCCACGACGGCGGGAATCGCCAGGGTGCGAGCCATAATTGCAACGTGGGATGTCGGCCCTCCCGATGAGGTTGCAAACCCCAGGATTTTCTCCGCGTCCATTTGGGCGGTATCCGACGGCGTCAGGTCGTCGGCGACGACGATCACCGGCTCGGGGACTGCATCGAGGCTCGCCAGTTCGACGCCGGCGATGGCGTACACCAACCGCTTGCCGATATCGCGCAGATCGGCTCCCCGTTCGCGCATATACTCGTCGTCGAGAGCCTCCATATCGGCGGCGTTCCGTTCCATCACGACCGACGCCGCCTTTTCGGCACACATCAACTCGCCCGTGATGGCCGAGCGCACCTCACTCTCGATCTCATCATCGCCCAGAAGCTCTATGTGTCCCTCGAATATCTCCGCCTCTTCGGCTCCCAGCGTAGCGAGGGCCTTGCGGTGAATCTCATGTAACTCCTCTTCGGCACGCGCGCGACCGTCGAGAAACCGCTGAAACTCGGCCTCCACGGCCTTACCGTCGATGGGTTCGTCGGAGATCTGTAGATCTTGGTGACGAAATATCCATGCGGCGCCGATGGCGACCCCGGGAGAGGCGGGGATGCCGCGTATCTCGGTCATAATCCGTCCGGTATCTGCCATATGCGTACTCCGAAGCTACTCTTGAAGGGCCGCAACGAAGTCGCAGAGCGACTCCAGCGCCGCACCCTCGCCCTCGCCGTCGCAGACGATCGTAATGCGATTTCCTTTGGAGATGCCGACTTTCAGGAGTTTGAGCAAGCTCTTGGCGTTACACTCCACGTCACCCTTGCGCACGAGTACGTCGCACGCGAACTTTTTGGCCTCGTCGACGAACCGTTTTCCGGGTCGCGTATGTAGTCCCGTCTCGTTCACGATTTCTATCTCTCTCGATACCATCTGCATCTCCTTGCCGGCCCACCATGCGCACCGGCGGCGCGTTTCGTACGGTCCAACCCGATCCGACTCAACCGGCGACCGATCGTCGCTCGGGAGGGTGGTGCGGATTGCCGGCTGTATTGTACGCCCAAAGCGCGGCGTTCCGGGACGTTTATTGTAAGGAAAAGCCGCCTTCGGCCATCTTATCCAAAATCCATCGCCGTGCGTGCGTGATCTCACGTATGGGGTCCGGGGCCTTTTCGGTCCACATCTCGATGACGAACGGGCCTGAGTAGTCGAGATCCGCCATGATACGAAAAAACTCGACGAAGTCGACGCACCCTTCGCCGAACGGCACCTCTTTGAATTGACCGCTGAAGGTTCCCGTGACCGCCTTGGTATCCTTGAGATGCACCGCCGTGATCCTTTCGATACCGCGCGAGAACTCGCGTTCGATATCGTTGCCCCACGCCGACAGATTCCCGATGTCGGGATAGACGGTGAACCACGGAGAGGGCGCCTGCTCGGCGAGTTCCATGAAGCGACCGATTGAGTTCATAAGCGGATGGTCCATGATCTCCATACTGAGCATTACTTCCGCGCGAGCCGCCCATCTGATCGCCCGCTTCAGTGCCTCCACGAAGTTACGTCGCGTGGCGGCATTTCCCGTTTCGTAGTAGACGTCGTAACCTGCCAGTTGAACGTTGCGAATTCCGACGTCGACGGCGAGCTCGATCGCTTGTTTCATAATTTCGAACGCTCTCTCCCGCGTCCGGACGTTCTCACTCCCGAGCGGGAAACGGCGGTGGGCGGAGAGGCACATTGAAGGAATACGCACCCCGGTCTCGGCGATCGCCTCGCGCAGCGAGGCGCGCTCGCGTTCACCCCACCGGAGGCGCTCGAGGCGTTCGTCGCTCTCGTCGACCGATAGCTCTACAAAGGCGTACCCCGCCTCCTTGGCGACGGAGAGCTTCTCCCGCCAGCTCTCGACCGGGGGGAGCGCTTTCTCGTAAATACCGAGCGCCGGCTCGTCGATCTTGTACATCTCGCTCCGTCCTTTTCGACTCGTTAGGACCAATGAGTCGCGATCTCGTTCTTCCACGAGCGCGCCTCGGCAGCGGGGTCGGCGGCGTTCCTCAGGCTGCGCCCCGCGATGAAGCACTTGACCGGGATGCCGGCAAAAAGCTTGAGCGTGTCGAGCTCGAGCCCGCCGGTGACCGAAACCTCAAAGCCCATATCGGCGAGCCGACGGACGATCCGCATGTTCTCCTCGCCCCACGATGCGCCCGCGTTGAGCGCGTCACGGCTCTGATGGTAGATCACTTGCTTGATGCCGAGCTCCCGCCACGCCGCAGCCTCGTCAAAGGTCCAGTTGCCGAATAGTTCAATCTGTACCTCTCCATCGTGTTGCCCCGCGCCTCGGATCGCTTTCTCCTTGGTCGCGTCGGCGGCGTTACACATCACCGTCACCCAGTCGGCGCCGGAGCGACACGCCATATCGGCGAGTTCTCCGCCGGCGTCGACGATTTTGAGGTCGGCGACGATGATGTTGTCCGGATAGAGCGTAGAGAGGACGCGTACGCTGTCGGCGCCCTCGGATAGACACAGCAGTGTGCCCGCCTCGATGACATCGAGCTCCGGCGCGAGGAGACGAGTCGAGGCGAGCGCTTCGTCCAGCTGCAGATTGTCGAGCGCCACTTGTAGTAGCGGTATGGCCATGAGTTACTCCTTGATGCTCGTAAGCACTGCGCGTGCCGCTGCAACGTCGACGGCACCCCGCAGCGCGGCGACCGTCTCCTCGTCGTCGAGGAGGGTGACGACCTGCACGATCGCCTCTTCGTTTTGCGTCTTCGCGTCCTTCGCCGCCATGGTAATGAGAATGTCGATGGGGTCGTTGTACTCGTCGCCGAACTCCACCGGCTCCTCGAGGGTCACCAAGGCGAAGCTGGTCTCGATGACGCCGCTCTCCGGCCGTGCGTGGGGCATGGCGAGACCCGGTGCCAAGAGATAATAGGGGCCCAACTCTTCGTGGCACTTGAGGATCTCGTCATAGTAACGCTCCTCGATCGTGCCGGCGGAGACCAACAGATCGGTTCCGACCTTTACCGCCTCTTTCCAATCCGCTGCGTGGACCTTGATCGCGATGGTATTACGCGCCAAAAGCTGTTCGACGAAGGTCACTCGTCACGTCCCCCTACGATCGCCAGGAGCTTGGGGCCGAACTCGTTTTCGTCCATGAGGTTTTTGAGGCCGACTACATGCGTGCGCTCCGGCGCATTTATGCCGCCGACCAGCTGCTGCGAACAGATTGCGATGTCGACACCGGTCGCGAGGTGTCCGGACGCCTCGCCCAAGGAACACGACTCTACCTGGGCGTCGATGCCGGCGGCATCCAAGAACTTCTTCACCTTCAGCTTAATGACTAAGCTGGTGCCCATTCCGTTTCCGCAAATTGCCAAGATTTTCATCGATCCGATACTCCTTCTCTCCGAATTGCCGTAAACGCGGCGGAGGGGTGTCGACCCCTCCGCGGAGGACGGGAAATGCGTCGCCTACTTATCGGTTCTCATCGTGGTGAAGTAGTTCTCCTTGGTGTGCCGGTACTGAATCTGCGGGATGATCAACAGAGCCGGGATCAGCAGAATCGGAACGATGATGCCCAGCACGTCGGTCAAGAGCACGGTACCGGACCAGAGCGTCGCCCAGTCGAACATACCCATCCAACCCACTACGTTGGGACTGTCGCGCAGGACCGTTAAAACCGCGGCCGAACCGAAGACCTGAATCAAGCCCGACACGAAGGGGATGATCGCCGCGGCGCGACGCCCGCCGGAGGCGTTGGCGTAGACCGCCAAGGTACCGTTATCGAAGAACAAGCTGATGAATCCCGCCAGGATCACGACCGGAGAGCGAACGGCGATCAGCGTCACGATCGCAATCATCTGCCCGAAGAAACCGAACATGAAGCCGAAGCTCGGGGCGTTGGGTGAAAAGCCGAAGGTGACTGCGCAGTCGACCGCCGGGACCGCACCTTTGAGAACCCGATCCGAGATTCCGTGGAACGACGCCGTCAGCTCGGCAACGAACATACGCACGCCCATCTGCAATATCGCGATATACACGGCGAACAGCGCCGTCGTCTCGAAGATGTAGGTCGCGAAGTAGTACTGGTCGGTGTTGTAGGTGAAGGTGTCGCGGCCCAAGATGAGCATGATGATACCGACAAAGAAGGTCATCAGCACGGTGTTGGCCACGACGTTGTCGTTCAACAGAGCCGCTAAACCGGAGCTTTCGCCCTCGTTGACGCTCTTGCTGTTACCGCCGACCGCCTTACCGAGCTTGTAGGCGAACCACGCACCGAACATCTGCTGGTGTCCCAAGGTGAACCCGGCGCCGTTGGTGACGTGTTGCGTCGCCTCAATGGTCAGGTTGGAAGAGACCGACCAGTAGGTACCGATCAGAAGACCGCATACGATCCAGATCAGCGGGGAGACCGGTTGGCCCGTGCCTCCCTGAATGACCCAGTACACCGCCCACAGAAGCACCGCCGACTGTTGGTACATGATGTGGCCGGTAATGAAGAGCGCGCGAATCTTGGTGTATTTGCGCAAGGCCACCAATACAATGTTGAACGCGAAGGCGATGATCATGACGTAGCCGACGAACTGGAGCGAGCCGAACACGTCGAGACCCTCGGTAGCCGAGGTCTGACCGAAATACGGGTCGATTACCAAAGCCGACACGCCGAAGCGAGCGCGTACCGCATCGATGATCGGGCGGAAGGTACCGACCAAGCCACCGGCACCGACCTGCAAGATCCGAAACCCGACGTACGCCTTGATGAATCCCGGGATCGCTTTGCGCGGTTGTTTCAGCAACAGGTATCCGATGAGGGTCACGGTACCGAGCAACAGCGGTGCTCTGCCTAAGAATTTGTTCACAAATTCGAGAAAAATCTCAATCATCCGCGTCTCCTTTTACTGAACGCTGCCGGTCGAAGCGCAACGTCGTGCTATGTAGGTTGGATGATCGTAACCCGAGTTCGGTGAAAACACAAGCAAAACATTCAAAAAGAGCATGTTGTATGCTCTTTTTGAATGTTATAAGAGTTCTTTTTGAGCTATGACGACACGCAGGCCCGCCTGCTCCAGGGTGCGGATAACATTCTCGTCGGCGCTCTCATCGGTTATGAGCGTATCGACGTGCTGTATCGAGGTCGTAAGAAAGTTCGACACTACACCGAGCTTCGTATGATCGGCCAAGACCATGACCGGCCCGCGACTACGTTCGATCATGGCGCGGTTTACTCCCGTTTCCTGGTATACCGACGAGGTGAGGCCGCCGGCCGCGTCGATGCCGTTTACACCGAGCATGGCGCAGCTCCCGTAGACCTGCGATAAGTTCATGACCGCGAGCTCCCCGACTAAGGAGTGCGACGTTGCGCGATGCTCGCCTCCGACGATGATAAGCTCCACCGTTGGGTCGCGGTCGACGTTCATGGCGGCCGCATTATTGGTGATGACGCGGACTTTTTTGCTGCCGATGTGGCGCAGCACCTGTAGAGTCGTAGAGCCGCTGTTGAGCAAAACCGTGTCGCCGTCGGCCAGCATCCCCGCCGCGGCTCTCCCGATAGCGTCTTTCTCCTGGATGTTCGTATGGTCCTTCTCGGAGAACAGCAACTCGTTTGGGTTTCCCTTCGTAATCGTTGCTCCGCCGTGAACGCGATCGAGAAGTCCCTCATCGCCCAAGAGGTCGAGGTCGCGACGAATGGTAATCGGCGAGACGTCGAAGTCTCGGCTCAACTCGTTTACGGTGACTTTTCCCGCCTCGTACAAGCGCTGCATGATCTGTTGTTGCCGTTTTTGGGAAATGGAGCTGTTTCTCATCGTTTTCCTCGCTCATTGCAATCGATTCTCGGATGCCGATTCTATCGTATATAGCCGAGCGGTGGCAAAAATCGACGCGGATGTGAAGGTGGCATCAAGCGAGGGAGTAATACCCGGCGGCAGGCGGGATACGTCGTCTCCCGCCTGCGAGAGGCGGCGGCTACAGAAGCGACGGAAAGGGTAAGTCGGGCTCAATGGCGAATGCGTCGTGAAATCCGCGGTCGAACATGAACTCGAGATCGTCCTTGTTTTCCGGCCAGCTGAACTTACCCCCGACCTGCCAGATGTACGGCTTGAATTGGTATTTGAGACGATCCTTTTTCATGTTCCACAAGGTCAAAATTTCTTGTGGGTTCGCCATGAAGTTCGTCCATATGTCGTGGTGGACCGGGATAATCACTTTGGTCTTGAGAGACTCGGCCATGCGCAGCATGTCGAACGCGTTGATCTTGTCGGTCATACCGCGGGGATTCTCGCCGAACGCTCCCAACGCTACATCGATATCGTGATCGTTGCCGTGTTTCGCGAAGTAGTTGGAGTAGTGCGAATCGCCGCCGTGATAGAGATTGCCTCCCGGGGTCTTGATAAGATAGTTCACCGCGATCTCGTTCATCTCGCGCACCGGCTTGCCCTTCAACACCACATCGTCGGGGGCCGTTACGAGCTCCGTGCGGTCGAACGACTCGAGGACCGCGATTGTCGTGTCTTTGATCGTTACGGTGTCACCGGGGTGTACGACGGTGCAGCGCGCCTCCGGTACGCCCCATGACGTCCACAGATCGACGCACGATTGAGGGCCGATGAAGGGAACGTCGGGAGCGCAGTTTTGCAGGACGGCCGCCGCGACGTACGGATCGATATGATCGCCGTGGTCGTGAGTCGCCAACACCGCATCGACGGTTCTGATCTCGAACGGATCGAGCACACACGGCGCGTTTCTGAGGTTGGGCTGCAACGCTACGCATCCGATCATGCGTTGGTGTTGGTGATGCTTGCGCATCAGCTTGTTTTTCTTCGTTCGCTTTCCGCTTTTCGTCCAGAAGTCGATCATGAGGTTGGCGTTGCCTTCGGACTTTATCCAGATGCCCGTACAACCCAACCACCACATGGCGAAGGTTCCCGGTTTTACGACTTCCTCTTCGATCTCTTCGTTCAACCAGGTACCCCATTCCGGGAACACATCATGGAGCCATCGATCTTTGGTGATTTCTGAAACGTTCATAGTGCTCTCTTTGTATCATTGCATGATCGATTCGTCAATGAAAAAGATCGTTTTGATCTTTTAAAGGCTGCAATAGCGCAAAAAGAGCGTAAAAGAGATCGTGATCCACGCCGCATCGCGTCTTCACATACCCCTTCCGCTCCGCGTAGGCCGACCCGATTTCCGGTAGCTCGCTTTGTACGCGACGTTACCGGGACCGGCAGCGGCGTGCGGTCTACTCCAAGGCTTGATATCGTCGCATGAACCGGCGATCGATGGAGTCTTTGAGCCGTTTTATTGCGGGGCTCGCAACGATGAATCGCCCCTTTCGCAAGATTCCGATATCACCGACATTGAGAATGAGTAGGTATCCATTGCGAGGGGAGAACGGCCGAAGCGGCCTCTCCTCCAATGTCGCCATGAGGTTGTAACAGAGAATCGGGCTTTCCCGCACGGCGTGCACGCCGACCTTAGCGAGCGGATGATCGGCGAAGTGGATGCAATCGCCGCCGCCGAATAGCTCGGGATACGCGCAGCTTTGAAGATATCGATTGACCGACAGACCGCCGTCGGGGCCGGTCGGTAGCCCCGAGCCGCGGAAAATCGGTGTCGGGCTGATGCCCATGGCGAGAAAGGTGATATCGACCTCGTATGAACGGCCGGCCTTCGTTTCGATGCGGTTATTCCGTACCGTCGTTACGGGGTCGTGTTCTGATATCCCGATGTTGTGTCGCGCCAGGTGCCGCGCGATACAGCGCCTGGCGGCTTCGGGGACGGAATCCATGAAACGGCGGGCGGTGAGGATCGTGACGGTCGGCCGACGGATTCCCTCTCCGCGAACGAGGTGTCCGATGTTACCGGCGATCTCCGCCGCGGCCGGTCCTCCTCCCACTACGCCGATCCGGAGACCTCTCTGCGTCGATGCGTCTCGAATGTGGTTTCGCGCTCGGAGCAACGTTTCGATCGGCTTTACCGGAAAGACCGTCGAGTTCTTAATGCGCACGGTGTCGCTACGCACGATACTTCCGACATTGAAGGACGCGACGTCATAGGCGACGGTCTCGCCGGTATCAAGAAACAGCCTGCGATCTTCCGGATCGATGCGCTGTACTGCGCCGCATACGAATCGTCCCCCCTGTCGCTCGACAATACGACGCGTTGCGAAGCGGATTTCCTCAGCGGCGTACGTTCCGCCCAGTAGCCCGGGCCCCATACCCGAATAGTAGTGGTGCACCGAAGGCCCGATCACCGTCACCCGATGCGAGCGCTTCACAAATCGCCGCACGTTGGCCAGCGTCACCATGTGTGCGTGACCGCCGCCGACTAATACGAGATGTCTGCCCATGGTATCCCGGACGTGTTCATACCGTAGCGCGCGAACGTTTCGTCGACGCGTCTCATCCGTGCTTGCGATACGTTCCGATGACGTCCATAACCTCGGAGATCTTCCGACGTTGCGCGTCGGCGTCGCCGCTTCGCATCGCGTCGGAGACGCAGGTATCGAGATGGTGTTCCACGATCAGATTTTCGACCCCACGTATCGCCGATACAATCGCGGCGGTCTGGTTGAGAATATCTACGCAGTAGCGCTCTTCGTCGACCATTTTTTGGACGCCGACGACCTGCCCCTCGATCCGCCGGAGGCGATGAGCGATCGAGAGTTTCAGTTTCTCGTGCAGCATAAAAAAGAGAATACCCGTCGGGGGTATGCGGGTCAACGATAACCGTTACGAGATCGTTGTACGCGCCTTCGGCGCTCCGACGGAAGACGTTTCTTCCATACACGGTGAGTCGACACACTGCGCGCTCCTCCGTTCGCACCGCTTCCCGCCTGAACACCGAACGGAAGTAGTTTACACCGGAAAACCGTGGCCCGCTCGGCGCGGTTTGAGGATTGAATCCTCGGCAGCTCTGAACTAGTATGATGTACCCGGAGCGTTATCGAGGAAAACTATGCGATTCAGTATCAGACTGCTTATCGTCTTCGTTACTATTTTCACCCTGGGCATCAGTCTGTTCAGTGTGTTTCAACACCGGTCCAGCACCGATTACATCCTGACAATGGAGCTCGACAACTTGGTCGACAGGGGGCTGATGGTCAAAGACCAGCTTGACCGTTATTTGGTGCATGCCGGAGTCGTCGTCAACCAACTGGCGCTCAACTCCGATATCACCGGATTCATTCATTCCCGGCAGTACGAGGATACTCGGGAGATTCACACACTCCTGGACGATATTCGTTCAACGAATCCCCGAGAGTTCTCCGTTGTCTTCCTCTTGGATGAAGCGGGGGTTTGCCGGGCGTCCACGGACCGCCGGTTTGTCGGCACCGACTACTCATTCCGGCCCTATTACCAAAATCTCGTAGGCGGCGAGACGGATTTGTTTATCTCGGACTATTCCATCGGGTTGCGTAGCCTGATTCCCGGAGTGTTCCTGTCGACGCCCGTCAAGAACGAAGACGGCAGTCTGGCCGGTGTCGTGGTGCTGAAAATCGACGGGAGCTACCTGCAGAACATCATTGAATTGAACACCCTCCTTGCCGAGCCGGAAATCCTCGAGGAGCCTCTGGGGAGCGGCACGAACCGCATTCGGCCCGTTTCCATTCCCGTCCGGAGGCCGGAAGTGTTTATCATCAACAGAGACGGGATTGTGATTCTCCACACGAGAAGAGAGTTGGTGTACCGGAGCGTGACCCCGCTGGATGGGGAAACCGTCGCGGAGCTGGACGCCTCCCGCCAGTTTTTGGGGCGCGCTATCCCCAGCATGGACGATTGGGTGTTGGGGGAGCTTCACGACCAGTCCCTTGAATCACGAGAGGTCACCGCCACGGTATACCGGGATGCAGAGGAGGGGAGGTGGATGGTTCTGGCACTGGTGCCTATAAACCATTTCTCCTGGAGTATCGGTGTCAGCTTGGATTATACGGAGTTCAGGTTTCTGTCCAGGGCCCTATTCGTCAGAACGGTGATGCTCCTTGGGTTCATCATCATTGTCCTGACGCTGGCCTCGTTCTACATTACCGGGATGATTACCCGGCCCGTCACCACCTTGACGGAAGTGATCGCCGATGTCAAAGACAAGAACTGGGATAAACGGGTGACGATTCAGAGCAATGATGAGTTCAGTTACTTGGCCCGGCGCTTCAATGAACTGCTGGATATTATCGAAAGCTACTCCCAGGAGATGGAGCAGCGTGTCGAAAGCCGGACTCGGGAAGTTCTGGCTCTGCAGCGGGAGAATACTCGACTACGGATTATTGAAGAACGGGAACAGCTGTACTCGGATATGCACGATTCCATCGGCGCCCGGCTTACCAATATCAACATCTGCAACACCGTCGCTTCCAGCGAGTTGCATAAGAATCCGGTCATGGTCGAAGACATGCTCAAACGTATCGATTCGAATTGTGAGGTAGCCATCGACGAAATGAAGAGACTCATCAGCCGAAACAGCAACCTCATCGAAGACGAGCCCCTCCTCGGAGACGCGATGGTGGAGCAAATCCGTAACCGGTTGGCGATTCGCGGCATTGTGCTGCGAGAGAAGGTCAACGTACCGCCGGAGGCGTTCGACGGCCGCCGAAGCCATCAGATCAAGGAAATTCTTGAAGAACTCGTATCCAATGTCCTCAAGCATTCTCAGGCCGGTGCAGTCCATCTGAACGCCGGAATCAAGCATGACGCGCTTATCCTCGAGTTCTCCGACGACGGCCGGGGCCTCGGAAGTGGAGAGGATAAGAGCGGTTTCGGCCTGAGGAACATCAAAAAACGGTTGGAACGTCTCGATGGACGGTATACCATGCACTCGACTCCGGGACGGGGTGTTCGCTTTCATATCACCGTCCCCGTGGGCCGACGCGAGGACACACCGTGAAAACGCCGCACCTTATCCGCATAGCGATTGTGGAAGATATGAAGGATGTCCGAGAGGGAATCGGCTACTACCTGAACTTAGAGCCGACATGTAAGGTCCGCGGTCTCTATGAGTCCGCCGAGGCCTTTCTAACAAGTCTGGAATCGGGGCAACCGATCGACGTGGTGCTGATGGACATCCAGCTTCCCGGCATGACCGGTATCGAAGCGATTCCCCTGATAAAGCGGCGGTCTCCCGATACGGCAGTGCTCATGCTGACCGTATTCGAAGATCAAGATAAAATTCTCCGAAGTATCAGAGCGGGGGCCGGCGGGTACATCCTGAAGAATACCAAACCCCAAAATCTCATCGAGCAGATAAAAAGCCTCCATGACGGCGGCTCGCCCATCAGCCCGACCATCGCCCGGACAATCCTCACCGAAATTCAGAGAGAGTCCGCACAGGACGCCACGAAGGACTACGGCTTGACTCCCCGGGAGCATCAGATACTCGAGGACATCATCGACGGCCGCACCTACAGAGAGATCGCCGAACGCTATATCATCGCCCCGTCCACGGCGAAGAAGCACATTCTCCACATCTACCAGAAACTGAATGTCAGTTCCAAAGTGGAGATCGTTAAAAAAGTCATCCGGGAAGGGCTTATCTAACCGGTCACCGTCGCCTCCTGCGTCGATCCCGCGCTATTCACCATTTGGTGTACATGCTCCCTCGATTCTCAGGAAAAACAGCGAATTTCTCCCCCTTCTGGTGAATAGTCCGCTGAATTTTCACGCCTTAGAGTGGAACGAAACCCACATAAGGAGCCTCATATGAAGAATTTTTGGATGCTCATTGCAGCGGTGGCGCTGGTAACCTCCTTCGCCTTTGCCGCCGGCACCGAAGAAGCTGACGGCGCGGACCAGGTTTTTGAGCTGCAACTCGGACACGTCGCCGATCCCGATAATCCGTACGCCCTGGGCGGCCAAATGTTCGCCGATCTCGTGGAGGAGCGAACCAACGGGAACGTGACGATCACCATCTTCCCGAATAGCCAGCTGGGCAATCAGCAGCAGCTCATCGAGAGCCTGATTCTCGGCAACCTTGACTTCGCCCTCACCACCACCGCCGTGCTCGGCCAGTTCGAGCCCGACCTTTTGGTGTTCGGCTATCCCTACATGTTCGAGGACCGCGATCACGCTTATGCCGCGCTCGATACCATCGGCATGGAGGTGGCTCAGGGACTCGAACCCAGAGGTGTTAAGGTCCTCGCATTCTTTGAGAACGGCGTTCGACACATGATCAACAACAGACGCCCGATCCACACCCCTGAAGATATGGAAGGTCTCAAAATGCGGGTCATGACCACTCCGGTCTATGTCGCGATGATGCAATCCCTCGGCGCCGACCCCACTCCCATGGCCTTCGGCGAGGTCTACTCGGCCGGCTCTACCGGCACCATTGACGGTTTAGAAGTTCCCGCCGTCCATATTTGGCAGCAACGGTTCTTCGAGGTGAATCGATACGTCTCTCTTACCGGCCATACCTATGAGTCGGAACCCCTGTCGATGTCCATGCGCACCTGGGAGCGACTCCCCGCCGAGTACCAGGACATCATGATGGAAGCCGTCGCGGAAGCGTTGGAATACTCCCGCGCCCTGGCCCGAGAACAGGAGAGCGAGTTCTTCCAACAGATCGCCGATGCGGGCACCGAAATCATCGACGTGGACCGAGCGCTCTTCGCAGAAGCCACCGAGCTCGTTTGGACGACTCTGCGTACCGACACCAGCGATGAGCTGATTGCCAGAATCCAGGCACTGCGGTAGGCAGGGCGGGACGTCCATGCAGAAAGTCGTTCTTAGGTCCATCAACGTCGTGAACGGGGCTCTGGAAAAGCTATCGATTGCGCTGATGCTTTTCCTCCTGTTTCTCACCTTTGCCAACGTCATCGGACGCTACGTCTTCGCCAACTCGATTTTCTTCGCCGATGAGATGGCCCGATTCATCTTTGTCTGGGTAGTGTTCCTCGGCATAGCCAAAGTCGTGAAGGACAAACGGCAGGTGTGCGTCGCCCTTCTCACCGAGAAGTTAAAGGGCAGCATGTCCGGGTTTGTCGTCGAGAGCTTCATCTTCGTCGTGGGGACGGTGTTTCTGATCGTCGTCTTCTCCGGCGGAGTGAGACTTTCGGGCACGATGAACTTTTACTCCAGCGCGGCCATGGGCGTTCCCATGGGATACGTCTATCTCGCCGTGCCCATCGGCTCGGGACTGACCCTCGTGTTCCACATCCTGAACTACGTCGAGCTGGTCCTGGAGTACTTCGGGCGTGAATCGGAAGGGAACTAAGAATGGCTTTTTACATCTTTTTTTTACTACTACTTGGTTTGATCTTCCTGGGAGTTCCCATTGCCTATTCTTTGGGGCTCTCGTCGATCTACCTTATTCTGGCCTACCTGGACCTTCCATTGGTCCTGGTCGCCCAGAATATGTTCTCGGCGGTGAACTCCTATGAGTTCCTGGCCATCCCGTTTTTCATGTTAGCGGGCGCATTCATGAGCCACGGCGGCGTAACCAAGCGGTTGATCGACTTCGCTCAGTCGTTGGTTGGCCCCTTCCGGGGCGGGCTGGCACAGGTTGTTGCGGTAGCGGGAATCTTCTTCGGGGCCATCTCCGGTTCCGCCGCCGCCGTTGCCGCCGCCATCGGCGCCATCATGATCGACGCTATGGAGAAAAAAGGTTACTCCCGGCCCTTCACCGCGGCGGTTATCGCCTCCGGCAGCATGGTCGGCATCGTGATTCCCCCGAGCATCACCCTGGTGGTCTACGGCGTCATCGCCGGCGTTTCCATCGGGGACCTATTCCTCGGCGGATTCGGTCCGGGAATCCTCTACGGACTTTCCATGTTGGTTCTCAGCTACTTCATCTGCCGGAAGAACGGATGGGGCGGGGAGGGAACCTGGTCGTTTGGGGCGGTCGTCAAAGCCTTCATGAAGAGCATTTGGGCACTTCTGATGCCCGTGATCATCCTCGGCGGCATCTACGGCGGTATTTTTACTCCTACCGAAGCCGCAGCGGTGGCCTCGGTGTATGCGCTCTTCATCGGGTTCTTCGTCTACAGAGAGCTGAAGCTCAAGGATATTCCCAAAATCGTCTCTTCGGCGATTTACGGAACGGTAATCATCATGTTCATCGTAGCGGCGGCGAAGGTGTTCGGCTACGTCATTACCAGTGCGGAAATTCCCCACCGCCTGGGTCTGTTCATGACGACGATAGCCCCCAACCGGTACGTGTTCGTCATTTTGGTGAACATCATTCTGCTGCTGTTGGGAACCCTCGTGAATCCCTCGGCGGCGGTGGTTATCCTGACCCCCATCCTGCTTCCCGTGGCATTGAACTTCGGCATCGACCCGGTGTTCTTCGGTGTGCTGATGATCTGCAACCTGGCTATCGGCAACATCACTCCGCCGGTGGGTCTGGCCCTCTTCGTCGTGAGTGCGGTGACGAAACTCAGCATCGATAAGATAGCCCGGGCGATCTACCCCTATATCATCATTCTGGTGGTCCAGGTGTTCATCTTTGCCCTGGTTCCCGACATCATTATGTTCCTACCGAATCTGTTCAGATAGATTCAGGTCGGAGCGCGGAATGGGGCTGCTCAGTGGTGGAGCAGCCCTTTTTTTGCGCCCACGAAGTGTGATAAGGACATTGGAGACGCTCCGTCCTAAGGCCGACGAGCTCGTGTCGCGGTTGGCAGGTCACGAAAGCGTGCGATGTTCTGCGGGGAGCGTCCGAGGGAACGACGTCTTGTTCCGCGGAGGAGCGGGTTGAAGTCCGCAGGGAGCGACGGCTCCCTCGCGGCCGATTTGGGTGGAATGTTCTCCATTGCCGTCGAGGACTCGCTTACCTTTCTCGTGCGCTTCCCGTGTACCGTGCTGGCCGGGAGCGTCGCGGTACGCCGAGAGACACGTCCCGGTCGGGCTACATAAAGACCGAGAGGAGGACGCCGGCGGCGACGGCGGAGCCGATGACGCCGCTGACGTTGGGACCCATGGCGTGCATCAACAGATAGTTACGGGGGTTGTCCTGGAGTCCGACCTTGTTGACGACCCGTGCGGCCATCGGAACCGCCGAGACGCCGGCCGCGCCGATCAGCGGATTGATCGGGGTACGGGAGAGGCGATGCATGAGGCGCGCCAACAGTACCCCCGTCGCGGTGCCGATCGAGAAGGCGACCAACCCCAACAAGAGAATGCCGATCGTTTCCAGGCGGAGGAAGTAGGCCGCCTGTAGTTTCCCCCCGACGACCAATCCCAACAGAATCGTGACGCTGTCGATAAACGAGCTCTGGAGCGTCTTCGAGAGCCGTTCGGTGACGCCGGACTCCTTTACCAGATTACCGAACATGAGCGCGCCGATCAGCGGCGTTGCGGTGGGCAGCAGGAGAATGCACAGGCCGAGGGCCATCAAGGGGAAGATGATCTTCTCGATCTTGGACACGGGGCGCAGCTGCGTCATGACGATACGACGCTCCTCCGGTTTCGTCAGCGCACGCATGATCGGCGGTTGGATGATCGGTACTAACGCCATGTAGCTGTACGCCGCCACCGCGATGGCGCCGACCAGATCGGGACTCAGCCGCGAGGAGAGGAAGATCGCCGTCGGACCGTCGGCGCCCCCGATAATGCCGATCGAGGCGGCGTCGCGCAGAGAAAAGTCGAATCCGAGATACTCGCTCAATGCGAGGGCGCCCAACACCGTGGCGAAGATGCCGAACTGCGCCGCCGCCCCCAACAGGGCGGTACGCGGGTTGGCGATGAGCGGGCCGAAATCGGTCATCGCGCCCACGCCCATGAAGATCAACAGCGGAAAGATCCCTGTCGCCAGCCCCACCGCATCGATCATGCCGATGAAGCCGGCGGGCCCGGCGATGCCGGCGATCGGAATATTGGCGAGTATTCCGCCGAACCCGATCGGCAACAATAACAACGGCTCGAAGTTCCGGCCGATCGCCAGATAGATCAACACCAGACTAAGGCCGATCATGACCAGCTCGCCGCCGGTGATCGCGTGGATCCCCGTCGCCGTCCAGAGATTGACGAAAGAGTGCGCGATGTTCATACGACCGATACCAACGCGGCATCCGCCTCAACCGATTGTCCGTCGGTGACGTGTACCTGAGAAACCGTTCCCGCGGAGGACGCCTCGACCTTCATCTCCATCTTCATGCATTCCATGAGTACGACCGGTGTCCCCTCGGTGACCGCCTCGCCGGCCCGTACGAGGGTACGGAGAATCACCCCGGGCATGGGCGCGGATACGGTGGCGCCGCCGGCCGGCGGTGTCGGAGGCGGAGACGGAGCGGCACCCGGGGTGGGTGCGGCCGTGCCGGCCGACGGCAAGGGATGTGCCTGGCCGTCGATCACCGCACTCCCGTCCGCCACGGTTACCGCAAAGGTCTGTCCCGAGACGGTCACCGAGTACGTTGCCGGTCCGACACTCGTCTGAGGAGACGGACCGCTCGCGGCCGGCGTCTCGGCTCCGTCGGATCCGTGTTTGCGGACCTGTACGCGCGCCTCGCCCTTGAGAAACGTGATGCCCCGCTCCTTACACGTTGCGGCGATAAAGACGTTCTCGTCGGTGACGGGAAGCCCCTCCGCGCGCAAGACCGCCTCGGCGGCGTCGCGGCCCTTGGTCGGATCGGCGTCGTTCAACAGGCGCGGACTTTCGGTCGTCGGCTCCAGTCCCAACTGCTCGCCGGCGATGCGTACCAACTCCGGATCCGGCGCATTCGGCGTCTTACCGAAGTAGCCCAACAGCATCTTCCCGTACCCGTCGGCGATCTTCTTCCACGGCCCCATGACGACGTTGTTGAACGCCTGCTGGAAGTAGAATTGCGAGACCGGGGTGACCGAGGTCGCAAACCCGCCCCGTTCCACGACCTCGCGCATCGCCGCGATCACCTCCGGAAAGCGGTGCAACACCTTGTGGTCGCGCATCATCTGCGTGTTGGCCGTCAACGCGCCGCCGGGCATCGGCGAGAAGGGGATGAGCGGTTCCACCCGCAACGCCTCGGGGGGAAAGAAGTAGTCCTGCATGCACTCCTTGAAGACCTCTTCCGCCTCCATCACCTGCTCGATATCCACACCCAGATCGAACTCAGTGCCGCGCAGGGCGTGCCACATCGTAATGATGTCCGGTTGTGCCGTACCGCCCGACACCGGTGCCATCGACAGATCGATGCCGTCGGCGCCGGCCTCCAGCGCCGCCCGGTAGGTCACCACGCCGGTGCCCGCCGTGTCGTGAGTATGAAACCGTACGGGGATGTCCGCCGGCAGCTTCGATTTGGCCAGTTGCACCGTCTCGTACACGACCTGCGGCGTCGCGGTCCCCGACGCGTCCTTCAGCGCCAAGGAGTGCATCGGAATGTCGGCGTCGAGAATCTGTGTCAATCGGTTCAGATAGAACTCCGCGGTATGGGCGCCGGATAACCCGGGCGGAAGGCCCATGAGCGTGACCGAGACTTCGTGGTGCAGCCCCGCATCGACGATGCAGCGTCCCGAATAGTCGAGGTTGTCCACATCGTTGAGCGCGTCGAAGTTGCGGATCGTCGTAATACCGTGCCTCTTGAACAGCTCCGCGTGCAGCTTGATCATGTCCGACGACTGACTCTCTAAGCCGACGACGTTAATCCCCCGGGCGAGGGTCTGGAGGTTCGCCTCGGGCCCCGCCGCCGCGCGACACGCATCCATCATGGCGAAGGCGTCCTCGTTACAGTAGAAGTACAAACTCTGAAAGCGTGCACCGCCGCCCACCTCGAAGTGGGTGAGGCCGGCGTGCCGGGCGGCTTCCAACGCGGGAATGAAATCGGGCGTCAACACCCGGGCACCGAAGACGGACTGAAACCCGTCCCGAAACGCCGTAACCATCACGTTGATCCTCTTCATCGGTGCTCTCCTTGCGATGTGGTGGATGTCCGTCGCCGCCGGTGGTGCATCGCCACCGCCGCCAGGACCGCGGCGATGCGGTGGGTGCGCGTCTCGCCCGCGGCGTCGTTATGCCCGCCGGCGGTCCGCACCGCCGCATCCGCGGCGTCCGACTCCGCCGCTTGGGGCGCGAATCGCCGCACCATCGCCGCCGCCAGCCCCATGAACAAGACCAACACGATTAAAAAGACGATCACCACGCTCATGCCCAGTACCATGAGCTGTATTCCTGCGCCCATCATACAACCGAGTCTCCTTAGGTGGGTTTCGTTCCACTCTACAGCCTGAAAATTCAGCGGGCTATACACCAGAAGGAGAATAAATTCGAATTTTTTCCGACACCATGAGGCTCCAAAACAATAATTTTAAATAAAATTAATAAAATAATATAAAAATAATTTTATTACACTATGCGTATACTAGCAGGTGGTTCCGCCACTTATGCGGGAACACGTGGCGAGTCAAACAGTAACCGGAACTTGTAGGATATGTGGCAAGTCGACGGGCATCTACTCCAGCGGCTCGGTCTGAGTTGCAAAGAAGGTACGAAAGCTTTGTCCAAGCTATATCGCGGCAACCATTGCGGTAACAAAATCGGAAAATGGAAACGCCCACCATATACCGTCGATACCGAACACCATCGGAAAGATAATTGCTGCGGGAATAAAGAGAACAAAGTTGGGTAGAACAAAGAGAAGTACAGAGCTCCGTGCGTTTTTTATTGCCTGAAAATAGTTTCTGCCGATTGCGTGCACCGAAAAGAACGGGAACAAGAGAACTGCTATTCGAAGCGCGTGGCTTCCCGACTCGATTACATTCATATCTCTGCTAAAAATGCCAATAATCGATCGTGGTAGAAAAAAGAATACCAAACAACACACAGCAGAAAAAACGAATAGTGAGAGTAAGGCGATAGCCGTTACACGCTTGACCCGATGCATCTCTCCGGCGCCGTAGTTGTAACCAACTATAGGTCGATAGCCTTGCACCGTTCCATAAACCGGAACCCTCAGGAAGAACATCAGGCGATACACGATACCGAATACGGCGATGTGGAGGGCACCCGCATGCACTCGCAGCAGATTGTTAATTGTCAGAGGAGTAAGAATGTTACTCAACTGGTTGACGAGTGGGGGAAAGCTCAGGGGAAGCATTTCCGTGATAGTCTTTTTGTCAAACCGTAGGTGAGAAACTCTCAACCGTATGTCGGACCGATCGGTAAGATAGAACAACAGTACAAACAGAAACGATACGAACTGCGACAGGACGGTGGCCACTGCAACACCTGTGATGCCCATATCGAAAATCAAAACAAAGAGAAGATCTAAGCCCACATTCAAAAAGGTCCCGGACATCATTGCTATCATTGCGTATGACGCCTTTCCCTCCGATCGTATGAGTTGCAGAGCAGTTATCATTGCCATATAGAAAGGCGATCCGAGGATAAGAATCATGCCGTATCGACTTGCAAACGGTAGAATTGACGGAGTGCTACCGAAAGCAACCATAATGGGCCTGAGAAACGACAGACCAAGAAGTACAAGAGCGAGGCCGGCAACACCGGAAAGAAAAAACGCATTTCCTGCCGCTCTTTGTGCCCCAGCAGACTCGCGTTTGCCGAGTCGAACGGATATCAAGGTGGAAGCGCCCAAACCCAACATCATCGGGACTGCCATTATCACGCGTTGAAGAGGCAGAACGATCGATATGGCTCCCATTGCAACGGGCCCAATCACTCTCCCAATAATGATAGCGTCCACAATATTGTAAAATGAGTTCGCTAGTAGAGCAATAATTGAGGGAAAAGAGAGCTTTATCAGTAATCTTCCGACATTTTCATTGCTGAACGTTGAACTTGCCGTAGATGCGACCACTACCCTCGTCCCCTTCGCGGCTCATCTAAACAAGTTCAGGATTCAAAGCATGAAAATGGGCAAAATTATCCAAAGTCAGAAAACTGCTCTCTATTACACAACCGGTGTGGTGAGTACGAGAACATGAAAGGCAGCTGAGTTGGCAAATTGAGCAAAAATCGGCTCCAACGGTGCTGCAGTGACTTTCGCCGAAATACCGTCGCTGAAAGAGGTGGTCAAAAAAGGCATTCCGGTAGTTGAATAGCGGATAACTCATTTTTTGATGATAGGAAAAGCTACCTCGGAGCACAAGCGCGAAACAGCAATAGGAAGGTGGGATTGAGAGAAAACACCGCCGCAGTCAAGCACCCGGTTTCGGTGAAACCACTTTCTATCGCCCGCTTCCTTCACAATGGTCGCGACGGTAAAAGCGGCACCATATCCCGGAGACATGAAGGGGTCGATCTCGTACACCGTCGCAGGAAAATGGGTCGGGGCAAGCTTCGCGGCGTCCTTATTTACAGCCTTTTCATTTTTAGTTCGTAGCTGCGCTCTCCTATCAATGCGGCCGATGAGCGACATTCCGCCCCGACAGTAACTGTTCGAGTTGGGCGCCTCTCGCGTTTGCATGAGCCTGCTCGTTGCGCAGGACGGTGACAAGACGCTCGGCGACGCGGCTGAGCGTTGCATCCGGACTCCCCTCCACCTCGTTGTAGAAGGGGCGATTTGCCCGCTCGCACTGTTCGATCCACGTTTGTCGTATAGAAGACGCCCCGTGTAGGGCGCCGACGATGCCTCCGAGAATGGAGGCGATCGTATCGCAGTCACGGCCGAAGCTCGCTCCTTCGATGATGCACCGGTCGGGGTTCCCGCGGCAGAGAAACAGCAGCGCCATGACAACGGGCACAAACTCGTGGCTGTTGCCGCTGAAGAAGTGATCCTTGTTCCAGTCCGGTTGTGGCCACGACCAATCGAGCATCGCCGTGTAGTATCGCTCTGTAAAAGCGTCGACGGAGCCGCTGCTACGCGCCAGCTCCATGGTGAAGTCGTACGCTCGTCGCATGAACCAGGAGCTGTGCTCGTACATCGCTTGAATGATCGAGTCGACCGTCGCGCCGGGCGCAAATGCAGCCGCAGTTGCCGCGGCAACGCTCGCCGCGGCCTCCTGATCGCGGCCGTGCACGTTGACACCGGCGATGTTCATGCCGTCTTGAAACGCTTGTGTCGGATCGGCGGCGTTGACGATGCCGATCGGGGAGATCATCATCGCGCCGCACCCGCACGGAATCGAGCCTTCACCGGTGAACCACGGGTTCATCCCCTGTTTAAGCTTAATGGCGGCCAGCGACTCATTGACCCACAGCCGATCGGTGTTGACCCGTTCCGCCCAAAAGCGTCCCCAATCGTCGGGAAGTATGCGGCCGCCCCGTTCGATAATCGCCACGGCAAGATAGTGGCGGAGTACGGAATCGTCGGTGAAGGTACCCGGAGAACCGTCGGAGTAGCCGGTCTCGAAGGGCAAAAACTCCTCGATACGGCCGTACTTCTCCCGAATTTCCTTCCAGTACCACCCCTCGACCGGGGCTCCCAACGCGTCGCCGATGCCGGCGCCGATCAAACTGCCGTAGATCTTGTCGTACAATCCGTTGTCCATCGCCCTTCCTTTTCGTTCAGACACCTCCCAAAAACAGCGTTTTTTGGAAATGCCAGGATTATCACGGTGTATGGTGAGCCGGCGGCGCCGACGTGCACTGCATTGATCGAGTCATCCCTTGAGAGCCCCCATAGTGATACCTCCTACAAATGTTCGCTGAAGGATCGCATAGAGCACGACGAGCGGAAGCAGCGCAATCAGCACCGCAGCGGCGACGAGGGTATAGTCCATGGTGTACCGGCCTTGGAACTGCATGAGCCCCAGAGGAATTGGTCGCAGCGAGTCGTCGTAGATGAAAAGCAGCGGTACGAGGAAGTTGTTCCACGACCACATCGTCTGAAACACCAATAGAGAGGCCCATGCGGGATAGGTCAGCGGCAGCATAACGAGCCGGAACGTCTGTATGTCGGTGGCCCCATCCAGTTTGGCAGACTCGATGAGTTCGTTTGGTAAGCCCATGAAGAACGAACGCATCATGAAAATGCCGAACGGGACACCCAAGGCGCTGATCGAGAGAATGGCGGCCCAGTGGTTGTTCAGGAGTCGTAACCGATTCATTAAGAAGTACTGCGGTATCATCACCGCTTGGAAGGGAACCATCATGCCCACAAGTACGAGATAGAACAGAACGTCGCGAAAGGGAAAGCGCATCTTGCCGAAGGCGTAGCCTGCGAGCGTCGCCAAGAACAGGACGATTGCGACGCTCGGTACCGTAATCAGGACGCTGTTGAGGGTATACTCGTTGAAGCGACCGCCGATCCACGCCGCGCGAACGTTGCCGATCGGGGCGAGACGTTGGGGGAGCGTGAAGGGGCCGAGGGCGAGGTTTCCCGAGGCGCGTATCGCGGTCATCACCAGTGTCACCAGCGGAATGAGCGTGTAGGCCGCGACCACCGTCAGGGTGACGTAGAGCATGATCCTCGACGAACGATAACCGACTACCGCCATCGACGATCCTCCCGTTCGCGTATACGCTGAAAGAGCACGGCGACGGTGACCACAAATACAGTGAGCAAGACGGCGATCGTCGCTCCGTAGCCGAACCGACTGTGTCGAAAGGACTCGCGGTAGAGATAGGTCGCCATTATCTGTGTCCTATCTCCGGGGCCGCCGCGAGTCATCATATAAATAATGTCAAATACTTTGAATGAGTCGATTATAGTGTACATAATGACCATCGTTATGACCGTTCTTATCTGCGGAACGGTAACGTTAAAAAAGGTTTGTACGGCGCCGGCACCATCGATTATCGCCGCATCATTGAGATCTTGGCTTGTACTCTGGAGAGCCGCAAGAAAGATTACCATGCAAAAGCCGAAGTACGTCCATCCGGCGGCGACTACCACGGAAGGGAGCGCCCACGTCGGATGTCCGAGCCAACCCAGCGCAAGCCGATTCAACCCCAGGTGTCGAAGGAGAGTATTCAGCAATCCGAAGTTCGGATTGTAGATCCAGCTCCACAGTACCGAAACGATGACCTGGGAGAGGAGGCGGGGAAAGAAGAAGACGGTCTGATACACCGTCCGCCCCTTTATACCGCCGGCAAGGGCTGCGGCCAGCAGTAATCCCGGAATCACCGCAACAGCGAGTATGCCGATCGTATAGAGAACGTTGTTCAGAAACGCGCGATGCACCGTGGTGTCCGAGAACGCCTCGATATAGTTGCCGAAGCCGACAAACTCGCGCCGACCGATCCCCGGCCACCGAAAGAAGCTCAGGTTGATCGATGATGCGATGGGATAGAAGATCAGTAGTCCGAGGTACGCGACGGTCGGCGCAATGAGTGCAAACGCGACGAGCGGACGGCCGTAGATCCTATGCGCCGCTCTTCTTCGTTTCCGTTCTACCGTCGTCATGGGTTTGTCGTACCTCCTCGCGCCGGATGCTCTGCACGTCGTCCACACGGTCCGGCACTACGGTGATAGCGTGAACGTGTCCTTCGTGAGTCCTTGCTCACGACTCTCCTGCCACAGTCGCTCGAACTCATCGACCCACTCTCGAGCGGTAAGCTGATCGGTCATCAGACGTGCTGCGGAGCTTTGCAGGAAGGTCATCACCTCCGGCGGCGCCGCCATAGCGAGACCTGCTACGACATCCACCTCGCTCCCGCCCAATGCGTCGAGCGTCTCTTGCAGGAGCGGATTGATGTTCAGATCGTCGGGGAGTCCGTCTCGGAGTGGGGGGATGAACTCCGCGACCTCATACCAGACGCGTGCGGCTTCCGGATCGGTCATGAGAAAGTCGACATAGTCGATTGCGGCTTGGGGATGCGATGTGTCGGCGCTGATGATGTAGCCCGATCCGACAAAGGAGATCGCCGTCGGTGTTCTGCCCGCCGGCACGGGCCATACCATCGATCGGATCGGAAAGCGGTCGCCGATATTCTGTGAATACTGTCCGATCATCCAGTTTCCGACGGGATGCATCACCGCGTCCTGTTGGTAGAACTCCACGTGCATTTCGTCGTAGCCGATCGCCTCGGCATTGGGCAAGAAGTAGCCCGCCCCGTGCCACCGCAGGAACGCCTCAATCGCTTCAACCACCTCGCGGCGATCCCAGCTTCCCCCATCGAACATGCCGCTCTCGGCGATTTCCTCCCCTACATATGCCCAGAGGATCGCATTAATGAGGTTCGATTGTGCCCACCAATCGCGCCCACCCCACGCAAAGGGATAGAGTCCGGCGGCCTTTGCCGCTTCTGCGAGCGCTTCCAACTCCGCGATCGTCTGGGGCGGTGCCAAGCCGAGATCCTCCAAAAGCGCAGCGTTGTAGTAGATCGGAACGAACTCGAGCTGACTCCCGACACCGAATGTTCTTCCACCGAACGTCGGGACGTCTTTGGAGAGCGGATACAGTATCTCGTCCCAGCCACGCTCCCTCCATACGTCGGTGAGATCCATGATCGCACCGGCGCGGGCCAGGTTGCCGAGAAAACCGATACCCATCTCCGAGTAAATCACGTCCGGACCGGTGCCGGAGGTAAGTGCGGGGCGTAGGATATCCGAGAGCTCCCCCGCGTCACCGAATGCGGTGCGTTCAACAACGACATTGGGATACCGCTCCTCGAACATTCGAGCTAACTGTTCCGCCGCGGGCCCGCCCGCCTCGTCGGTGAACTGATCCCACACTTCCAGCACGATCGTTCCGCCGTCCTCGGACTGCGCTTCGTTCGCTCCTCGGGCATACATCGGCGTTGTGGAGAGAGCTGTCACGCACAGAATCAGCAATGCACATTTTCCCATATTCATGAGTGCCTCCCGCATATTATTTAGTAAAAAATATGTTTTTTCTATTGAATATTCTATGGGCGGTGTGCTACGCTGTCAACTGAAACTTTTTGCGGTTGCAGCTATCCTTGGATGGTGAGAGAAGAGAATCGATGCAGGAACATGGTAGACGTTTGACATTGACGGAGATTGCACGTGAGGCGAACGTTTCGGCCTCAACGCTCTCACTCGTGCTCAACGATCGCCCCGGCGTCGGCGAACGGAAGCGGGCGGAGCTAAAAGAGCTTTTGAGACGACTCGGTTACGAGCGCAGTGCACGAGGACGGCCGGCAGCGAGCAAATCGGGAACGCTGGCCTTTATCGTCTATGATCGCACCGATATAGAGGCATCGCACAATCCGTTTTTTGCTGAAATACAGCGTGGGATTGAAAAGGAGGCGCAACGTCAAGGGTATGGGCTACGCGTTACGTACGTCTCCGAGGGTGACGATATCGAGAGCGTGCTTCATAAACTTATGAAGTATGAGACCGATGGGATCATACTCGACGCTTCGGTGATGCCGGCAGCCGAGTTACGCCGTTTTATCTCTCCAACGCTGCCGATAGTGGTGATCGACCAGCAGTTCCCCGAGTTCGAGGTCGACACGGTTTTGATCGATAACGTCGGGGGGGCTCGTTCAGCCGTTTCACACCTCATTGCCCTCGGACACCAAAAGATAGGACTGCTCTCCTCAAACATATCAAATCGTAATTTCGAGGAGCGCGAGCGGACGTGCATCGCCGCGATGCAGACCGAGGGTCTGGAGTACGACGACCGATATACGACACGAGTCCGCCCCAGGCAAAACGACGCGTATGAAGACGCAAGAAGGCTTATCGGCGAGGCAACGCAACTTCCAACGGCGTTTTTTGCAACGAACGACATTATTGCCGTCGGTGCGATGCGCGCACTCAACGAGACCGGGTTTTCCGTGCCGCGAGATATTTCGATCGTCGGGTTCGACGACCTTCCTTATGTAGATCATCTAAACCCACGATTGACCACGGTACGCGTCTTCAAGGAACGTATGGCGCTGCTCGCCGTGCGCCGTCTGGTGGAGCGAATCGAAACGGATCCGCCTGAACGAGTGGTATTACGCATTGGAACGAAGCTGATCGTTCGTGACAGCGTCGGCCCGCCCCGCGCCGATGCGTGAGGTGTGGGTGTCCGGTTTCTCGAGGAACGATCACAGAGGAAGAATTGCCCACAATCTGCTCACACATTGTGAGGCTCGAAACCCCGAAGATGCGTTGTAAGTTTCTGCGTTACAGAATTTTATAACCGGGTCGGGCGGTATGTGGTTTGCGGTCGCCGGCCCGCCTCCGTTGCTACATCGGCGTCGTGCCGATGTGCGCTCCAGGTATTCGCGCCGCAACTCCGTTTCAAATCCACCCCAAGGCCAAACAAAAAGGGCGACCGGTTGGTACCGATCACCCTTTTTGCCTCGGGCTGGGCGGATTTGTCCTCCTATCGCCGGCATCCTGCCGACTCTATCCGGGCCGCCTTGGTCGCTGTCGCGGCCGTCCGTGGCCGCTGTTCCTCGCTATCGCTCGGCGCTCCCTCGGTTCAAATCCGCTTTCTTCGACCGAGAGCACAAAAAAACCGTGAATGCGTCGCATCCACGGCCGAATGCTGTTTCTATCGGGCTGGGCGGATGTGGTCTGCGGTCGCCGGCGTCCTGCCGGCTCCCTTCGA
Source organism: Alkalispirochaeta sp. (assembly GCA_965601925.1). Taxonomy (GTDB): domain Bacteria; phylum Spirochaetota; class Spirochaetia; order DSM-27196; family Alkalispirochaetaceae; genus Alkalispirochaeta. The sequence goes on along the minus strand of OZ271854.1, from coordinate 4,953,808 downwards.
CCCGCCTCCGTTGCTACATCGGCGTCGTGCCGATGTGCGCTCCAGGTATTCGCGCCGCAACTCCGTTTCAAATCCGCCCCAAGGCCAAACAAAAAGGGCGACCGGTTGGTACCGATCACCCTTTTTGCCTCGGGCTGGGCGGATTTGAACCGCCGACCCCTTGTCCCCCAGACAAGTACGCTAAACCCCTGCGCTACAGCCCGAATTGAGTGCGAACCGTAGCACGGGATTGAGTGCACTGTCAACGACGGTCCGGACGCCCATGCGCGGCGAGCGGTTCCCGCGAGCCGTGTCTGTTCGAGGTACACCGGCTCATCGGGACGAGATGGCGTGTGATTTTTCGCTTGCGTTACCGTCCCTGTGGGCGTAGCTTAGTGGTATGCGAGTGGACATCACAACGAGTTACATGGGACTTACATTGTCTTCGCCGGTGGTCGCCGGTAGTTCCGGTATCACCGACAACGTCGACAATGTGCGCAGATTAGAGGATGCGGGGGCCGGTGCGGTCGTGCTGAAGTCTCTCTTTGAAGAGGAGATTATAGCCGAAATGGATCGGACGCGTCGGGCGATGGAACGACCCGGATACGTCTTTCCGGAGACCGCCGATATGGACGATATTATCGACGACGAGAGCGGAATGACCGCTTATATAAAGCTCATCTCTGAGGCGCGCGACGCCGTCGATATTCCCATCATCGCTTCGGTAAACTGTATAACCGCCGAGAGGTGGCCGACCTATGCCGATATGATCGAACGTGCCGGCGCTCACGCGCTGGAGCTCAACGTCTTTCTCATGCCCTCCGACCCGACCATCGCGGACGGTGCGGCGTTCGAGCAGACTTATTTCAATATCGTCGATGAGGTGAGAAAGCACGTCAAGATTCCCGTGGCCGTTAAGGTCGGGTATCATTTCACCCTCTTGGCTCGCACCCTCAAGCGGCTTTCGGACTCCGGGATAGACGGGTTGGTTCTCTTTAATCGGTTTTTCAACCCCGATTTCGACGTCGATACGCTCGAGATCGTACCGACGAACGTGCTGAGTACGCCGGAGTTATTGCATATGTCGTTGCGATGGATTGCGATCATGCGTGGATATGTGGCGTGCGATCTGGCCGCTTCAACCGGCGTCCACGACGGGAATGCGGTAATCAAACAGATTCTCGCCGGCGCAGACACCGTGCAGGTAGCCTCGGCACTCTATCGCGGCGGAATCGACGTAGTCGCAGAGATGAACGAGCGCCTTCGTGCGTGGATGGGCGAGAAGGGCTACGGCGCGATAGAGGAGTTCCGAGGAATGCTCAGCCGGCCGCGCGTCGCCGACCCGACTGCATACGACCGAGGACAGTTCGTGAAGCGGTATCGCACATTGGTGCACTAACGCTCTCCGGCGCGCGACCGCCATTCATCGGCGAGTATCGACATGATCATCACGTCCAGGTAGGCGCCGCCGCGGTACACGTCGTCCCGTAACACGCCGTCGGTGACGAACCCTAAGGAGCGATACAATCCGATCGCTCCTTCATTGCGCACGAAAACGTGGAGCCACACCTTGTGGAGATTGAGCGTGTCGAAGGCGAAGGTGAGCATGAGGGCCGTCGCCTCGCGCCCGTATCCGCGGCCTCGATTCGCGAGATCGGGGACGATGAGGCCGAGGCTCGCCTGGCGACTCGGATCGTCTTGGGTTCGAATGTCGATCTGTCCGAGGTATTGTTCACTCTCGCGATCGGCGATGACGAAGTAGTGGCCGGGCAGCTCATTGTTGAGCGGCTTGTCGAAAAAGGATCGCGTCATCGGCTCAGTCTGAACGCGGTCGAATATCGGACTGAGGTTGGCGGTCGCCTCGCGGTCGTTCACCCATCGCCGGACGTGCTCGAAGTCCGATTCACGATACTCCCTGAGGATAACTCGTTGTCCGTAGAGGTGCGGCATGGCGCATACCATGCCACAAAAGAGGACGGCGTAAACAGGGCCCTCGCCGTCCGGTACGATTTCCACTGCGCCGGGAGACGGTCGGCCGAGCGACGCCGACGCGCTCAGTCGCCGCTTCCGTACTCGGCCTCACCGCCGAGCGACCCGTCGGTTACGCCTTCTTGGGAACTTCGGCGCTTGCCACCAAGCGCACGCCCAGACCGCGCCAGTCGTCGAGTACTACATCCCCGACGTGTACCGGCGCGTCGACCTCGATCGAGCGCGACTCCTTGGCGAGATCGATGAGAAGCCCCTTCGGCATCGGCTCGGGAGTCCACACCGAAACGAGGGGACGTGTGCCGCCGCGAACACGCACACTTGTCGGCAGTACGCGCCGCGGATCGTTGATCTCCTGTTCCACGTATTCGCGTCCCAGTTTGCACTTGTTGCCGGTGATATTAAGAATCTCGTCGGCGGGGCTCAGTATCGTTTCGACTTCACAGCCTCTCGGGCAGCGAAGGCATATGTCCATCCGCGTGCGATAATCGCCTTGTTTGCTCTCGTTCATCGTCTCATATCCTCTATGAAATGGTGGCGACCACCTCGGTCTCGCCGCTCTCTCTCAGTCGTGCGACGTCCCGGGCCTTGAGTTTGTGGATAATCATCTCCGCCGGTCGGGCGTACTGCTCCCGAAAATGGAGCACCTCACCGTCCTCGCCGCCGATCGTCACCGTAACATTGCGCTCCAACAACGCGTTGGGCCGCATGTTGAGGTAGACGTCGCGATCATCCAGATCGTCGAGGTAGATCTGTTGGGGAATGACGCTCCCGACGTTGGCCCCCGGTTTGATACGAATCGCCGCTTCTCCAAAGTGTTTCTCACGACGGCGCATAGATGCGTACTGCGCCGCGCCGCGTCCCGCTACCTCGCCGGCCTTGCTCACGTAGTCGACCAGGTCGTAGATCGCGGTGACGTTGCCGGCGGCAAAGATACCCGGGACGTTGGTCGCCATGTCGGAGTCGACCGTCGGCCCGTTGGTTCTGACGTCGAGCTCCACGCCCGCTTTGCGCGAGAGCTCGTTCTCGGGAATCAACCCGACCGAAAGCACCAACGTATCGCACGGGATGAACTCCTCGGTTCCCGGAACGTGCTTGAGACTATCGTCCACTTTGACCGTCTCGATTCCTTGGACGCGCCGCTCTCCCACGATGCGGTTGACCGTCGTACTCAGGTGGAGGGGAACCCCGTAGTCCTGCAGGCACTGTACGTAGTTACGCCGCAGCCCGGTAAGGAACGGAAGCAGTTCCATCACGCCCAACACCTCGGCTCCTTCGATCGTGAGGCGACGCGCCATGATCATTCCGATGTCGCCGCTGCCGAGAATAACGATACGGTTCCCCGGCATATAGCCTTCGATGTTGACCAGTCGTTGCGCGGTGCCGGCCGTGTAGATGCCTGCGGCTCTCGTGCCCGGGAGCTGTATCTGTGAACGCGTACGTTCGCGACACCCCATCGCCAAAACGATCGAGCGGGGACGAAAGTGGAGATATCCTTCGTCGCTGTTCATCGCGTAGATATCGAGATTCGAGGTGAGATCGACGACCATCGTATCCAGCATCACATCGATGGGCAGTCCCCGCAGCTCCGTCTCGTATCGGTGAGCGTACTCCGGGCCGGGAAGATCGTTGCCGAAGTTGACCGCGCCGAATCCGTTGTGTATGCACTGCGGAAGAATACCGCCGAGACTGTCGTTGCGCTCTATGACCAGTACGCGCGCCTTATTTTCCTTATACGCTTCGATCGCCGCCGAGATACCGGCGGGACCTCCGCCGATGACGATTACGTCGTAGTTGGTGTTCACGTCCATTAGACCACTTCCTCTTTTGTCCTGCGATACAAAAACACCGATCCGGGACCCTTTTTGGTGATCTCGGTCATGGAGATTCCGAGCTCTCGCGAGAGGATCTCCAAGGTACGGGGATAGTCGAAGCTGCCCTGACACCGACCGGTGCCGAGCCACGTGCGTCGCTTAATCGCGTCGTAGGTGGTGGCGGGGATCGGGGAGTGGATCGCCTCGACGATCTCGCCTTCGGTGACCTCCTCGCAGCGGCAGACGATGCGACCGTACGCCGGCTTCTCTTTTATCAGCGCCGAACGCGCTGCGTGATCGAGATCCCTGAAACGCGGAATACCCCGTCTGCGCGGATTCCAGTCGGCCTTCTCCGCGAGGGCTACACCCTCGCCGCGGAGCAACTCCGCTACGTACTCGCCGATCGCCGGCGCCGACGCATACCCCGGCGACTCGATACCGGCGAGACTAATCAGCCCGCGCACTTTCCCCGAAACCTCGATCAAGAAGTCCTTTCCGTGTCCCTCGGGCGCGTAATTTCCCGTCGCGCGCAGGCCGGCAAAGGTAGCGATCACGTCTCGAGGAGAGACGCCGGGTATCAACTTGGTCGCACCGGTGAGGATTTCGTGCATACCCTTCTCGGTTACCGAGCTGTCGTGCTTGTCTTCGATATAATCGCTGTTGGGTCCGACCATCGTGTTCCCGTGCGTGGTGGTCGTGACGAGGATACCCTTGCCCTTTGCCCCGGGCATCGGAAAGAGCACTTGTGCGACGTTGAGCCGCGACTCATCGAAGACGAAATACTCCCCGCGGCGCACGGTGATCTCGAACTCGGGATGGTCTCCGGCCATATGCATGATATCGTCGGAATGCACTCCCGCAGCGTTGACGAACCAGTCGGCGTGAATCGTTCCCTGTGTCGTGGTGAGCGCCTTCAGCGTTCCGTCCTCGACGATCGTGCCGCGTACCTCGGTGTCGAGGAGAAACTCGACGCCGTTCGTCGCGGCGTTCTCGGCCGCACCCAACACGCCCTGAAAGGCATCTACCACGCCCGCGGTGGGGGTCGAGAGCGCTCCGGATACGTCGGAACTCAGTTGCGGCTCTCTCTCGAGTAGTTGCTCCCGCGTAAGGATTTCCAAGCCTTTGACGCCGTTCGACCTGCCGCGTTCCAACAAAGGGTACAACGCTTGCTGTTCCTCCGCACCGACGGCGACGATGAGCGCACCCGTCCTCGATAGCGGTACGTCGAGCTCGGAGGCGATGTCATACCACAGTTCGTTTCCCCGGACGTTCAACCGCGCCTTCTGCGTTCCCGGCTCCGGATCGTGGCCGGAATGGATAATTGCGCTGTTGGACGTGCTCTGTCCCATACCGACGTCCGCCTCTTTTTCTACGACCGCTATCGAAAGGCGGTACTTCGATAGCTCTCTGGCGACCATCGAACCGACGATACCGGCGCCGATGATCACCACATCGTACCTTCGCTGCTCCACGCTGTTCACCTCGAATATTGGGAATTATTGGTATCAGAATTCAGGGTAGACCATGAATGAACGTATGTCAACGAAGAAGTTACAAAGTTTCATCATCCTCTGAGAAAGGTGGCGGCGGCGACGTAATGTCTTATGTTATAATGTATTAAGACCGAATGAGAATATTCGGCCAAAGAAAAGAAAGTTTTTGTTGACGTACGTTCACAGTGGGTGTAGCATTTTTTCAGCCGGGGTTACAAATGTCACGAGACGATGTAACACCGTAACAAAAAATCCTAATTTAGTTTGGAGGCGCGCATGAATTTTTCCCCGATGGCAATGTATCTCGCGGAAGTCGTGGGAACGATGATCCTGATCCTACTCGGTGACGGCGTCGTTGCGAACGTGGTTCTCGGCAAGACAAAGGGTAACTCGAGCGGCTGGATCGTCATCGCTACCGGATGGGGACTCGCGGTCGCATTCGCCGTATATGTAACCGGCTGGGTCTCCGGCGCTCACATCAACCCCGCGGTAACGATCGGCCTCGCGGTCATCGGCGCCTTCCCGTGGGCGCTCGTCCCCGGTTACATCGTGGCGCAGCTCATCGGCGCCTTCCTCGGTGCGGTACTCGTGTATCTCAGCTACAAGCAGCACTTCGACGAGACCGACGATGCGGCGCTCAAGCTGGCGACCTTCTCTACCGGCCCGGCGGTACGCAACACCGGTTGGAACCTCGTGACCGAGATCATCGGTACGGCGATGCTTCTCTTCGGTATCCTCGGTATCGGCCACACCTTCGGGCTCAACGCCGGAACCGGCGCTATGAATCCGTTCGTCGTCGGTTTTCTGATCTTCTCGATCGGTCTCTCTCTCGGTGGACCGACCGGCTACGCGATCAATCCCGCCCGCGACCTCGGACCTCGTATCGCCCACGCGATCCTGCCCATCAAGGGCAAGGGCGACAACGACTGGGGCTACGGCCTCACCGTTCCGATTATCGGCCCCATCGTCGGCGGTATTCTCGGCTGCCTCTTGTGGGTTTTCGTAGCGGGTCTCACGTAATCGGGTTAGGATCATAAGGGGACGTTTCGAGGCGCGACCGAGCGCGCGTCTTCGAGGCGACCCCTTTTTACACAACGTTGGTTGGAAATCAAAAGACGGAGGTTAAGGAAGTATGGCGAAGAAATATGTAATGGCCTTTGATGCCGGTACGACCAGCAGCCGGGCAATTCTGTTCGATCACGACGGCGAGATCGTTTCCGTTGCGCAGCAAGAGTTTCCGCAGATCTATCCCAAGCCGGGTTGGGTCGAGCACGATCCCATGGACATCTGGGCCACCCAAAGCGGCGTCGCCCGCCAGGTGATCGAAAAGGCCGGCGCCAAGCCCGACGAGGTTGCGGCGATCGGTATCACCAACCAACGCGAAACGGCAATCGTTTGGGAGAAGTCCACCGGTAAGCCGATCATGAACGGTATTGTGTGGCAGGATCGCCGCACCGCCGGTATCTGTGACGCGATGAAGGCCAAAGGACTGGAAGAGTACGTTCGCGAAAACACCGGACTCGTCATCGATGCTTACTTCTCCGGAACCAAGGTGAAGTGGATGCTCGACAACGTGCCCGGTGCACGAGAGAAGGCCGAGAAGGGCGAGCTCCTCTTCGGTACCGTCGATACGTGGCTCATCTGGAAGCTGACCGGCGGCAAGGTACACGTAACCGACTACTCAAACGCGTCCCGTACGCTAATGTTCAACATCAAGACGTTGCAATGGGACGACAAGATGCTCGGCGAGCTCGGTGTTCCGAAGTCGATGCTTCCGAACGTACGTCCCTCGAGCGAAGTCTACGGCAACACCGATGAGAAGACCTTCGGCGGCGCTCAGATTCCCGTTGCCGCGGCGATCGGCGACCAGCAGGGCGCGCTCTTCGGGCAGGCGTGTTTCGAGACCGGTATGGCGAAGAACACCTACGGCACCGGTTCGTTCGTCTTGATGAATACCGGCACCGACCGCATTCCGTCCAAGAACGGACTGCTTACCACTATCGCGTGGGGACTCGACGGCAAGGTCGAGTACGCGTTGGAGGGAGCGATCTTCGTTACCGGTGCGGCGGTACAGTGGCTGCGCGATGAGCTCAAGATCGTCGCGGACGCGGCGGATACCAACTACTTTGCGTCCAAGGTGGAAGACACTCACGGCGTGTATATGGTTCCCGCATTTGTCGGCCTCGGCGCTCCGTACTGGGACCAGTACGCTCGCGGTGCCATCGTCGGGTTGACCCGCGGCGCAAACCGCGATCACATCGTTCGTGCAACCCTGGAGTCGATCGGATACCAGTCTCGCGACGTTCTCGAGTGCATGGAGAAAGACTCCGGTATCTCGATGAAGGAGCTGAAGGTCGACGGCGGCGCGTCCAATAACAACTTCCTGATGCAGTTCCAGGCGGACGTGCTGGGCGTTCCGGTCATGCGGCCCAAAATCGTCGAGACGACCGCACGCGGTTCCGGTTTTCTCGCCGGACTGGCGACGGGGTTCTGGAAGAGCAAGAGCGAGCTGGTCAATGCGTTCGAGCTCGAGCGCAAGTTCGAGCCCGCGGTCGATAAAGCCGAGCGCGACAAGCTCTACAAGGGATGGCAGAAAGCTGTCGAGAAAGCCAAGGATTGGGAAGATCGATAGACTTCACCGTCCGTTTGGATTGGGAGCCACCGACGTCACGTCGGTGGCTTTTTTTTATCGCCGTCCGATCAGTTTTTCGAGGTCCGCGCGGGTCAGTTCGATCCACAGCGGACGACCGTGAGGGCAGCGCGGCTCGGGGAGCGCAAGCGTCCGGCGAGCAAGCTCGACGGCGGTCATATCGTCGAGATAGTCGCCCGCTTTGAGCGCGGCTTTGCACGCCATCTCGGCGATGAAGGTTCGGTCGAGCGCCTCATTGAGGCCGCCCAGTTCCAAGATCGTATCGATGAGGTCCTCGACATTGGCGCGGTACTCGGTCGGCGCCGCCGAAAGACGCCATCGCGAATCGGCGACGCGCTCGAGCACCATACCGATCTCGCGATATTCGTCTGCGTGACGGGAGAGCAGCCGGTCCTGATCCTCACTCGTCTCGAACTCCGCGGGTACCAGTAGGGGTTGGGACGTCCTGTCGGCGGCAAAGCGGTCGTAGAGGATGCGCTCGTGGGCCGCGTGCTGGTCGATAATCCACGCCCGATCCCGTCGTTCCACGATGATGAACGTACCGAAGAGTGTCCCCCGGTATACCAGATCCTCATCGTCGGGCACCGCACGGGTGGCGGAATCGAAGGCCGGTGCACGCGTGCCGGTTGTCGGGGTCTTACCGTGTATCGCCCGCGCCGCGACGGAGTGCCGTACCGATCCGTGGGCGGGCCGTTGCGGCACGGTCTCCGCACGCCCCGCGGTACTCGGCGAAGGGCGCTCGGCAACGCCCTCCGGTGCGCGTGCGGCCTCCCTATCGCGATCGCCGTATAGGGACGGTAGGTCGGGTCCGAGCTGAACGGCTCGTACCGCGTAGGCGCGTAGGAACGAACGGAGGAGCCCGACGATGCGATGGTGGATCTCGCCGCCGACTCTCAAGCGAGCCTCGCGTTTTGCCGGGTGGATGTTGAAGTCGACCAATGCCGGGTCGATATCGACGAGTACCGCCGCGACGGGAAACAGACCGCCGTGCTGCACGTCGCGATACGCGTATTCCACCGCCTGGATCAGTTTGTACTCCCACACGCGGCGCCGATTCACGAACACCTGGATCAGTCGTCGGTCGCGCCTGACGATCGCCGGCTCGGCGGCGATGAGCGTCACCGTGAACCCGTCGCCGCCGCCCTCTATCCGTTTCAGACTCTGAGGCGGAGCCGCGGCGCCGAAGACCTCCGCACATCGCTCTATCAACGACTGGGGAGGAAGTACGCGTACCGAGGCGGCATCGGAGCGATGGGTGAAGCGAACGTCGGGAAAGGGGAGCGCCTTATCCATGATGACGTTGCGAATCGCATGCGTCTCGGCTTGTGAGCGCGCGAGGAAGCGTCGTCGCGCCGGTAGGTTGGCAAAGAGTCGTCGTACGACGACCGTGGTGCCCCGTCCGGGCGGCGCGGCGTCCAGCGAGACGAGTTCGGCCTCTCGGACGCGCAAGCGATGGCCCGTTTCGGCACCCTCGATCGACGTCGCGATCTCCAGCTCGCTTACCGCGGCGACACTCGACAGCGCCTCTCCGCGAAACCCGAGACTATCGGTGCGTTCCAAATCTTCTATGGTTTTGATTTTGCTGGTCGCGTGGGGGAGCCAGCACAGCTCTAAGTCGGCGCGGCTCATACCGCGCCCGTCGTCGGCGATGCGGATCTCCTCGCGCCCGCCGGCGGTCCACAATAGATCGATCGCCCTCGAGCCGGCGTCCAGGCTGTTGTCCAACAGCTCACGGACGACCGACGCGGGACGCTCGATAACCTCTCCCGCGGCGATACGCCGCGAGACTTCCGGCGGCAGGACCGCCACCGGGTGCGAAGCGTTCATGTCACATACTAAAACCCGATCTGGGTTTGTATGACAACCGTCGGCGCCATACGCGGATTTCCGTCGGAGTCGTAGATGATCTCTCCCTCGGAGTCTCTCTGCGCCGCGGTGGAGACGCGTGCCACGAGGCTCACGAACTCATTGAACGGATAGGCGACGAATGCGTCGAGGGTCGTATTGGCGTCAAAGAGCGTCGCCTCGGAGTACTCTCCCCAACCGGCGATCGTAGCCGCGAAGTGAGTGCGACGATATTCAAACCCCGCCTGGATGCCGAAGGGAATCAACCCCTCTTGCGCCGTCACCGAAAAGAGAAACTCGTCCTCATTGCTGCCGCGCCACGATCCGTCGTCCACCTCCCACGGCCAGAAGTAGCCGGCGGAAAGGTAGAGCACCTCAAAGAGACTGGCGCCCGCCTCTCCGGCGACGCCCATCGTCAGCACATCGAACTCTTCGTTCTCGGGGTCCGACAGATACGTAATGACCTCCGCCGCTCGCTGTCCGCGAATCCGATCATAAGTCGGACCGTAGAAGCCCGGTCGGAATATGCCGTCGAAGCTGCGAAACTCGAGGCGATAGTCGAGGAGCGCCACGCGTCCCCGCACGCCCGTGTTCCAACCGTAGTTGTTCAGCGCCCACGAGTCGAACACCGCGTCGTCGCGCAGTCCCGAATCGATCTCCTCTCCGAATAACGTCGTGCCCTCGCGCACGTAGGGAAGCATACTTCCTATCTCGGCGAAACCGATGATGCCGAGCCGCTCGCGATCGATCACCGTAAACTCGATGTCCGCTCCTACATTGAGGAAGTACAGATCGCTATCCTCGGCGGCCGTATATATCTCATCGACGCCGACTCCGAGCTCCGCACCTCCCGTAGCCGATATCTCGCCGGTGGGGTTGACGTCCGCGATTCCGGAGAGGCCGACCGCGACCGGGGTCCGGGAGCCGTCGGGGCGGAAAAAGAGTCGCCCGCCGTAAATCTCGGGCTCCGTAAGGTCGTTGACGACCGCCTCGATTCCGACACCGCCGAAATCCGCGCCGAGGTTAAAACCGACGTTTCGCACGGCCGGAAAGTCGATGTCGTTGGCGTAGTTACGCATCAACAACCCTTGCCCGACGGTGAAGTTGGAAAGATTGCCAACCTTGAAGAAGAAACGATCCCCATGCTCTCCGTACTCGATGGACCGAATCTTGAGCGCGAGGTCGGTTCCCAAGTCGCGCAGCCCCTCTTCCGGCTCCTCCGACCAGTCTTGGTCGGTACCGAACGACCACTCGTCGTTGTCCTCCGGGCGGTACCAGTCGCCGGTATCGAACAGGTTTTCTCGGTAGGTAATCGGAAGGTAGAGTTCGAGTGCCAGACGTCCGATGGAAAGACGTGGTTGAAAGACCACTTTCGCCCACGTCTCCTCGTTGATCGTCACCGAGCCCACCTGCAGCCCCGTAAACGAAGCGATTCGTCCAAATAGTTCGTCACCGGCCCCCGGTTCGGCGGCTCCCGGCGACGGAACGGGATCGACAACAGCCGGTTCCACGTCCTGTATCGGCTCCTCTTCGACCGGTTCCGGAGCACCGGGCACATCGGCCGGATCGAGGGCTTGAAAATCGAGCCCCTCCCGGCGGAGTTGTAGTTGCTCGGGGGTCATCACCTGCGGGAGAAACGTCTCGGCGAACGCATCGGCGAACTGTCCGGCCGTGACCGAAATCTCCTCGCCGGAGACGAAGGACGAAAAAACGACCTCGCCCTCGAAGACGAACAGCTCCTCCGACGGAAGAACGCCGGCGCCCTCCCCGACGACCGATACGCCGAAGTCGGTGCCGCGCACCCCGGCGACCGCCGTGGGCGTCACGATGCTATAGCGCGAGTCGCGTCCGGTAATGCGGGCCGCGACCATCCTCATACGTCCACGGTCCACCGCGAACGACGTCTCGGGCGCGTTGTCGCGACCTTGAAACGAGCCTACGGTAAAGGTCGTCTCCGGGGCGATCCGAATGATACTCCCGTTCGGGTCCAGACGCAGTTCCGCCGACGTGTCGCCGGTTACCACCTGGTCGCCCGGTGAGAGGCCCATGCCGATATAGAAGCTCACATCGAAACCGTTGGCGTCGGTGATGACCAGTTCGAACTCATCGTCGTAAAACTCGAGGATCGCAATCGGCGACTGTTGCGCAGCCGCAGTCGCCGAGATCATAATCAGCGCGACGGCCGTAACAATTATTCGTTTCATCGTGCCGCCCCCTTTAGAACGAAATCGTACTTTCCAACCCGGAGGTGACCGTCCAGGGGTCGCCGTCGGCGTTGGGATCGTAGGTAAGGTTATACAACAAGGAGATCATGACCGGGCCGGAACGGATGTTGAACCGTGCGCCGATGATCGAATCCTTGGCGTCCCACAAATCGTCGTAATCCCGCAGGTTGAATTTGTCGTAGCTCGCTTGAAAGCTGAGACCCGAGAAGCCCGGTACGACGCCCTCCGCCAACAGCAGACTCGATCGCAGCTCGGGATAGCGTCCCGAGGAGGCGTCGAAGGGCCCGCTGACCGTCGTGTCGAAGACGAGCGAATCGGCGAGAAAGGCGAAGCCGATACGTGCGAGCCACGCCGCGCCGCCGTCGGTCTCGGTCTCCTCTTCGTAGATTGCGTACCGCTCGGGCCGCCTCAGATCGTAGGTCGAGTCGAAAAACGACGCGACGAAGTTGTCCTCGAGAAGGTGGATCTGCGCACCGTAGAGGAGAAAGCCCGAAATGCGCCCACCGACACCGACCATACCGCCCCACCGGCCGTCCTGGTTGGCGACGTCGGAGAACGCTGCAAGGCTGATAAGATCGGTGGCGAGAATCGGCTGGCGTACGTCGAGTCCCCATACGAGGATCTGCTCGTCCGGAGCGTCCACGCGCGGATCGGCCTCCGTGTAGAACACACTCGCGGGATCGCGCTCTTCGAAGTAGAAGGGGTCGCGGTCTACCGCGATAGTCGATCCGATTTGTAGGGCCGGCAAGAGCGGCGCCTCTAAGGAGGCGAGGGGACGCACATAGAGGCGACCCGCCATGAGATCCCACGCAGCAACGTTTGATACCAGCGTCTCGAATCCGAAGTAGGGCACGCCGAACAGTTGTCCGTCAAGATCGAAGTTACCGCCGAAGATGCGTCGCTCGGGAAGGAACAGCTCATTGGAGTAGTTACCGACGATAAAGCCGTTTCCGAGCGTCGAGTCGGAAAAGCCTCCGAAGCGAGCGAACAGGTCGTCACCTTTTTGTCCGTAGCGGATATAACGAAACTTCGGAAGATACAACTCGAGAAACGACGTCTCGTCGTCGGGCTCCCAATCTTCCTCCCGTATTTCGAACTCATCGCCGTCGTCCCCACCGGTAAAGCGGTAGTTCACCGTAAGGTCGAGGCCGACACCGAACCGCCCAAAGGAGAAATCGGGTCGAAGACCGATGAATTGGTATGTTTCCACCGCGCCGGTTTGATCGTCCTCGAACGAGTTGACGCCGAAGGCGATACCCATCCCGAAACCGAACGGTCCGTCGCCGCCGGGTGACGCGCTACTCGGTCGCCCGCGCTCTTCGTCGGCCGATTCCGGTGCGTCGGATTGCGCTTCTGATGTTATTTCCCCCTCCGATTGGTCCTCTTGGGCTACCAGGGAGAGCGGAGACGCCAGCATTATAGAGATTGCTAGCGGGAGAACAACACATTTTTTCATGGTTTGCTCCTTCCTGTGACTACTCACAAAGTATATCCCTTCGGCATAACGATATCGAGTCTTCAGTCGGTCGGCGCACCGGCCGCGCGTGTCGTCAGTAGGTAAGCTTGGCCTCGATTCCCGCCTGAAAACCGATGACGTGGAGCATTCCGCTCTCGTATTCTCCCGGATCGGTGAGCCATCCGATGTCCCCGTAGAGACTCAGCTCGCCTTGCGTACCGACGACCAGGACGGTACGATGGCCGATGAGGACCTCGCTTCCGACAAACCCAGCGTCCTCGAACGATAGCTCGGCGCTCAGGCGTTCTTCGTGACGGTAGTACGGTTCCACCTCCATGCGATCAAACACGGCAATACGGGGATATCGATTCCGGCGCCACGCGTACGTCGTCTCCGAGAAGAGGTCGGTCGCGGTGGTCTCGCCACGCCCGATCGAGGCGCGCGAGACAACCTCCAACTCGTTGTCCGAATGGCCGAAGATCGCCGTCTGTTGCTCGAGCGAAATCGACCACGCCGGCGATGATCCGTCGATCGCCTCCTCCAGGCCGAGGACGACACCGTTTCGAAACTCGTCGCTCCGATACCAATTGAAGCGCCGACGGCTACCCTCCGTCCCGTACAGGTTGATTGCGACGGCGGTCAGGCTCATCTGCCACAATCGAACCTCCTCGCTACTGTCCGCCTCCCACGACCGCTCTCGGCGAACGAGCGCCTCTACGTCCGAAGGTACCCACAGATCGCGGGGGCGGGAGGCGAAGGCGCGGCTCGCGGCCACACGCGCCTCTGTGTCGTATCTTCGCGTGAGTCCCTCCGTGGGTAGCGAGGTAAGGCCTATGCGATCGCTCCTCTGAAAGAGCTCCACAATCGGCACGGTCGAGAAGACCTGCGGCTCCGATGCGATCCGCTCGGCCCAGCCGTCGGCGTCGCCGGCAAACGTGTCGCTCGCAAATTCCTCCTGAAAGAAGTAATCACGACGGTAGGAGGGGACAAGGCGCCACGGGCGCCTCCCGGGAGCGTCGAATTCGATCGGAAGCTCGGAATGCAGATCCACGCGGTGATCCTGGTCGCTCGATATCGAGCTGCGGTTGGTCCATCCCCCGGAGAGGCCGGTCGACCACCGCAGGAGGTCGAGATCGACCGAGCCGTCGGCGCGTCGTTCCTGTCGCCGTCCGGACTCCGACAGGGGCACGAAGTGTTCGGTACTTCTCACCCACGAGGAGGCGTAGTCTTCCAATGCGATCTCTCTGTCGAGGGAGCGTACCGCCAGATCGAGGGCGAGCGAGATCGCCACCGGCCCGATCGTCGGCGGCGTTGCGACGGCGGCCCACGACTGCTCGATCTCGCGGCTGTCGGCGAGGTTGGCGGCCGATAGGCGATAGGAGCCCCACGAGCCGCGGCTACTGATCGCCACATTGCGGTCCGCGACGGGAGAGGCGACCGAGTAGTCGCGCAGAAAGCGCTCCTCGACAGTGAGGATCGAGCGGGGGAGCACGGGAACCGCCAGCCGGTGACCGAATGCGCCGTCACTCCCGGAGTCGAGGACGCGCACGGACGTTTGCACCTCCGCCGCGAGCTCTTCCCGCCGGAAGCGTGCGACCGTGCGGCTGGACAGGGCGCGATTCGATACCGTCGCCGGACTCGCCGATCCGCTCTCGGACAGCGTTTGCGCCGACTGGAACCCGTCGCTCTGGGCGTCCACGCTCTGCTCGACGGTGACAGTGCCCCCCGTCAGCCGGCCCTCCTCGATGAGATGGGTCCAGCGCGCGTCTACGCGCGCGGCGGTGGCAAACTGAGTGAGAGGGTCCGCTGCGTGAAGCTCGTCGAGATAGAGTGTGCCGTTTGCAAGGCCGCCGACGCGTAACGTAGCGAGGCGCAGAAAATCGGCGTCCTCCGGGGCGGTTCGTACATCGAACGACGAGACCGTAACACCGTCGACGAGTACCGTTCCGTCGTTGAGATCGAAATCTACCTGTCGCCAACGTCCGATGATCTCCCGCGCCGGTAACGCAAAACGTACGATCTCGTCATCGGCGGCGCCGCGAGAGGGGGCGAGCTCGATCTCTACCAGCTCGTCGTCGCCGCCTACGACCGCCGAGTCGTCAAAGAGCCACATAAAGGTGCGCAGCGTGCCGTAACGGTTGGGCGCAAACTCCGGTATGACGATTTCCGCCTCGACATCGGCGGTAGCGCCCGACCAGTCGAG
The DNA here is from genome assembly GCA_965601925.1 of Alkalispirochaeta sp. GTDB lineage: Bacteria > Spirochaetota > Spirochaetia > DSM-27196 > Alkalispirochaetaceae > Alkalispirochaeta. The sequence goes on along the minus strand of OZ271854.1, from coordinate 4,938,157 downwards.
TTCCAAAACGCGCTGGTCCTCCTCATCGGGGGCAAAACGCTCTCCCACCAGATCGAATCGGCTACGCACGCCGTCCGCTGCGTCGTTCCCCGCCGGATCGTCTCGAATCGCCACCGTTGCGCTTCCGCCCCCTCTCGACACGATGTAGGCCGCTTCCGTCCGTTCGATTTCGATCCGTCCGACGAGGATTCGTCCTGCGGCGAGGTCGTCCGTGGCGCTGCTCCCGTTGGTGAGAATAATGCGCGCGGCACGTACCGCCGCCAGATTGCTCCGGTCGTCGGAGTCGAGATCGAGGCGCACTTCGCGCCATACGGTGGAGTCGAGCGGATCACTTACCGTCCCCGAGTAAATCGCCGTCGGCGTCTCGATATCGAGTAACCCGTTGGCGTTGCCGTCCTCGGTAAGGGCCGCGGTACGTATCGGCGCGTCCTGACCGGCCCGCCGCAGACCCGCGGCTCCGTCAAAGTCGAGGAGCGGATCGACCGCGCTTCGGCCCTCGTCGAGGACGCCGTCGCCGTCGAGGTCCTCGGCCGCGCTCCCGAGCTGTATCGTAAGGGCGGGATCGGCACCGGTCGGGATCGTCGAGTCGGTCGCGACGTAGCGGTACCAAACGGTAACGGAGGTGGCGTCGCGCAGGTCGATTTCGCCCGCGGAGACGCGAATCTGCGCGCCGAGCCACTCGCCGGCGCCCAGATCGTCCCACTCGAGTACCGCGACGGTCCCGGTGAAATCATCGTCGAGGCTGCTTGCGAGATAGGGACCGATCCGCGCTCCGGACTCCTCTGCGTCGACGGCGCGTGAAGCGGTATATGCCGCGAGGGTGGTGCCTCCCAGTGCGTCGGTTTCCCAATAGTCGCGATATCGCGGATAGCGACGATTGGCCTCCGTCAGATCGAGAGTGGGCTCCGCCGGCACCGGATCTGTCGGCGCGCTTGCCGGGAAGAGCGTACCGATATCCGGAGTGATGCGCGTCTGCGCCGGACTTCCTCCGAAGATGCGAAAGAATCCGGTCGTGTCGGCTTGCGAGACCTGAAGTGCGATCGCACCGTCCACCGACAGCCGCTTGCCGGTATACTCCGCACCGGCGGAGACGGTGAGTTGGCCGGGGTTTTGGTCGATCTGTTCGGAAAAACCCTGGTCCGATATGGTCCATCGTAATCCGGAGGCGAGGCTCAATGAGAGCGCCGGAGCGGCCCGCCAGCGGTTACCGGCGATCAGCACCAGATCGCCGGGGCCGTCGCCCGGACTATAGACGCGGTAGCTCACGTCGATCGTGGCGTTTTCGCTAAGGCCCGGCGGGAGGGTGATCTCGCCGGTCGCGGAGTCGATCTCCGCACCGTCCAACGGACGGCCGTTCTCCGTGATTACGACCGTACCGGGCACGATGTCGCCGTCCAAAAAGAGGCTGTCCCGGTCGCTCCGGTACGAGACGAGGAGCTCTACGTTCGACGCCGCGATTCCCGATGCGGCAAGGGGACCGTATATCGATGCGTTGGCCTCCCGTGGCGAACGGCCGGCGAAAGGGTAGCGCCACTCCAACTCTCCGGTGGACGTTCCGGTCGCCGTCAGCAGCAGGAGCGCCGAGTCGCCGATGCGCTCAGGTTGGTAGCGCGCCTCGTCATCTATCGGTGTGCGCGTACCGCGCGAGACGAGAGCGATCCGTATCGAGTCGGACGCCCCCTCGTCGTCGGCGATCTCCTGCGGCAACGCGTAGAGACCCGCCGCCTCGAAGGGTGACCAGAGTCCCGGTCGCGCTACGATGAGCGCCGACCGACCGTCGGCCAACGGCAGTTCGTAGTCGTCGAGCGCCGGCCCGTCGATGCCCGTGCCGCCGGTCAACAGATCGTAGAGATCGGCGTTCGAAAAGGAAAAGTCCACGCGTGATCCGCTCGTGGGGGCGAGCGTCTCGCCGTCCAACGGCACCAGAGCGGACGTCCCGTTGGCGGCGTCTCCGACCTCCCCTTGGGATGTCTCGTAATAGACCGCAACCGTACCGACGCCGGCGACCGCATCGCCGAGGCGGAGCGTTCCCTCGTCGAGGTCGGCCACATACTCGCCGTCCGCCTCATTCAGGGCGCGAAATCGCCGTTGCGCGGCGCCGACGCCGCCTAAGACGGAGCCCTCCTCGTCCTCGAGGTAGACCTCGAGATTGCGGATCCCGCGGTCGGGTAGCACGAACAAGCGCTCCCGAAGGTAGCTTTCCGGCGCGATTCTCACCTCTTCTACCACTCCGCCGCCGGAGAAGCGTACGCGTTCCTGTCGCGAGTTCTCCAACTGAACGAGGAGTTCGTGATAGGTGCGTTCGGTCTCCAGGCGTAGCACGGTACCGGGGGTCGGACGCCGTCCCGAGCGAGCCTCCGGGCTTCCCGCGTACTGGTAGGGATACTGTTGCACCGCGAGAGGAACGTTTCCGACGACGAGTTCGCGCACAAGTTCGCCCTCTCGTCCGTAATATCCGGCGGCGATGGTATTGAGATTGGACTCGTCGGCAAAGCTCGCCTCGAAAAAAAAGCGCTCGTACAACCAAAGTGAGAGCGTCAGATCGACCGTTTGCGCGAATAACACCGTCTCGAAGCCGGGATACTCGTACGGTACAGTGACGCGCCGCCCGTTCTCTTCCAGGGGCGGATGAAATGCAAACCCCGTCGCGATGTGCGAGGAGGCGGTCCACGACCCCAGCACATACAGATCGACGTCCGTGCTCCCCGACTCGAGATTGAAGAGTGCGGGCGGCGCCTCATCCTCCAGAAACGGATTGACCGGTTGCCGGCCGGGAGCCGGCGCCTCCTGCGCATCGGCCGCCGATCGAGCGGCCGCAAGCACTACGAGTATCGTGATGAATCGTCGCCACACCGCACGCGTCCGGTGCCGAGCGCGTTTTACGGCGAGCGAGCGGTCGCGGGAGGTGCATGAGGGTCGCAGCACGGAGCGATGTCTCCCGGTACTACTCAACAAAACGACGAAATCTCTTCTTTTTGTCGGAATCGTGCGGCTTGAGTCCTCGCACATTACCATAGTATTATGGCGCAGGTGACAACAGTATGAACAGCGAGAGTGAGAAAGCGCAAGCCTTCATCGGCCGGTTGCTGCAGAACCCGACCCTCAAAGGATTTTCGGTCCTGCAGAAGGAAGAGCAGATCATTCAGTTCCTCCACGTTAACGCCGCCCAGCTCGCCCCTACCCTCAGTTCGGCCCAGTTTTTTCCCGGAAAGAATTGGAATCAGATCTTCTCCTTGCTTATCAGCGCTCTGTACCAAATTTCCAATCAAGAGCTCTTTGCCGATATCGACGCCGTCGTAACCGAGAAGATCGATTTCACGTTCATTCAGCTGCTCAAGCAGCAACAGGGAGACGACGCGGCGATCGCGCGTCAGCTTATCGGCATGACGAAGAAGTTGCTCGAGAAGCCGGAGGCGCGCCGCGCCTTTACGGGAGCGTATACGGCGTTGCACTTCGGTCTGGTCAACCGGTATCTCGATGAGATCTTCGCTCGTAAGTCCTACATTCACTTCGAGCTCACGAAGGTACAACGGCTGCGTCTGGGCCCCGAGGAGATTCGCAACTTCATAGAGGTCAATCTCTTGCTAAAGCCGACGGTTTTCTTGGTGGGCTCGACCGCCCAGGCGCCGCAGGATCGCGCTACGGGCATGGTTCAGAATCAGTTCGCCGAGAAGGTGCTGGGAACGCTCAAGAAGGAGATGCGGCCGATTCCCGAGTCGATTCTCAAGAGCGCGGTGCACGCCAGTGTCTCGTTCAACGACAACCGATTCATCGAGGCGACCGCGCGTCTGACCGCGGTGTTGAGCACCCGGAGCCGCAATTATCAGTCCAACATCAAGGTTGATAGGGGGGCGGACAGCCCGGATAAGAGTTGGTTTAACACCGCGCGGCGCAATTACAAGTTCTACGGCTTCGATATCAAGATGCTCGACGAGTTGTACAAAATCGCCGCCGAGAACGCGTGGTAGGTAATGGATATGAGCAGAACACGTTCATGGTTAGAAAACGTCGTCCTTTTGGCTATCATCCTCGTGTTGGTCCAGACCTTTCTCGAAGACGTCGCGACGCTCCTGGCGTGGAGCGCCGCCGCGCAACGCATACTCTTGTTGATGGGGTTCTTTTTCGATCTCTTTTTTACCGTAGAGTTTCTTACGCGCAGTTACGACGCCTTTCGCTATCGTCGACTCGGGCGCTATCTGTGGTTCGATCGCGGATGGATCGACTTTCTCGCCAGCGTACCGCTTCTGCTGTTCAATAGCGGCCCGTCGGTCCTGGCCTTGTACGTGGGCGGCGTGTCGATCGTCGGGGTCGCCGGGATGCTCAACGTGCTCAAGGTCGTCAAGGCGATTCGTATCGCTCGTGTGCTCAGACTGTTGCGCGTGCTCAAGATCTTTCGCCGTATCAAGAACGCCGATTCGGTCATGGCGCAGCGCCACGTCGCGACAATCACCGCCATGGGGGTATCGGTATTCGTCTTCGTGCTGCTCGTGCTCGCGGTCGCCGGTACCGCCGTGACGCTCCCGTCGTTGGAACAGACCTACCAGGAGCAGGCCGTGGCGGCGCTACACTACATCGCCCAAGAGGGCTTAGCCGATGAAGGCAACGAGGAGGCGCTCGGCCGATTTGCCGACACCGAACCGACGGTACTCACCGTCGAGCACCGAGGTGAGGTCCGTTACAGCAGGCACAGCCAAGCGTACCTCGATCGATACTATCAAGCGTCGGACTACGGTCTCCTCGAGACCGGCGATGTTGCCGTCTTCGTCGACTTGAAGCCCCTCAATCAAGAGCAGGCGGCGGAGAATTTGCGATATTTCGCCGTTATATTCGCGCTCGTGCTCGTGTTGGTGTTCGTCTACAGTCCGCAGTTCGCCCTCACCGTGACCGACCCGATTCACGTCATGCGCCGCGGTATGACCGAAAAGAGCTACAATCTCGAGGTGCGCGTCCCCGATTTGTACCGTGACGACGACGTGTACCGCTTGGCGCGGGAGTATAACCGCACCTTCCTCCCGATGAAGGATCGGGAGAATGCCGCCGAGGACGGCGAAGCGGGAAGTAGTTTGAGTCTCGGCGATATCAAGGACCTATTCGACTGAGATGACCGTGTCCATGCTCATGATGGTTCTCGAGCTTCCGGACATGGAGTCGCTGAAGGACAAGCGACGCATCGTCCACGGACTGAGGGACCGGGTTATTCGTAAGTTTCACGTGAGCGCCGCGGAGGTCGATCTGCACGAGAGCCTCACCTTTGCCCAGATCGGCGTCGCGCTGGTGAGTAACGACAAGCAGCACGGGGAGCGGGTCATGCAGAAGGTACTCGCCTTCGTCGAGCACAACCTGCCGGGGCGCCTTCAAGACGTCCAGACCCACACCGAGATCTACGACTGACCGGCGCGACGGGGACGGGCCGCACCCCTGCCGCTACCGGCGAAAGAGGTACAAGTCGGGTAGTTTGTGGTCGCGCTCCAGGTTGAACACCTCTTCCGCCCCGCTTTCGCTCGTCAGCTCCAGCGTAAAGAGGTGGGTAAGGGGATCGAAGCCGGGCTCCTCGACGCGTAGTTCGAACTCGAACTTACGGTCGCTGCCGGTCTCGGTTACGCTGATCGGGGCGGGCCAGAAGATGAAGGTGCCGGGCGTCTGCGCCGACACGTGGTACGGATTGGACCACCGTTGATCGAACATGTCGACCAATGCGCCGTCGAGGAAGAGCTGGACGTCGACCTCGGAAACGGGCAGAAATCCGGCGCCGTCCAAAAGGCGCCCCTTGATGGTCGGGAAGTTGAAACACGCCCCCTGAAGTGCATCTTTCGATTCCACATCGTAGAACGTGCGTCTGACGGCGCTCACCCGTTGAAGCCCCTCATGGACGAGGCGCACGACATCGATCATCAGTTGTTGATCGTCCTGTAACTCTTCGGTCAGGTGGGCGAATCCGCGACCGGAGCTGATGTATCGCGGTGGGATGCGGTTGAGTATGTAGCACAGCGCATCGGTACGGCACTGTTCGCTCGCGCAGTATCGTCGGCTTCCGGCCTGGTCATCCTTGCATACCTCGTCGAGCACCGAAGCGGCGAGCTCTTCCATAAGGTTATGAATCGCCATAGGACGCTCCTTGTTCATTTTCTAATTGAATTTCAAAAATTTCCTGATTTGCATCGACCGCGTCTCGAAAATCGCGAATCGTCTCCTTGAGCGCAAAGTAGTTGAGCCCCGCGAAATAGATCTTGGAAAAGATGGTGTAGCTGATCTCCTCTTGATCGATTTGTAGCGTGAAGTAACAGCCGTACTCGTAGAGGGTGTGCATCACCTCCTCGATTCGCTCCCGGACAAAGTCGGCCATGCCCTTACCGAAGGTGAAGGTGAAGACCAGTTCCAGGAACTTGGAGTCGGCATCGATGAAGAATCCCGCTTGAAACCCGTCGGGCGTGACGAACCCGGCGCTGTAGCTGTCGTCGGCGACCTCGCCCTCCTGAATCTCGTAGCCGAGCTCACGAAGGAGGATGGTGGTGCGACGAATGCGTTCCTGCATTAAACGATTTTGCTTCATAGCGCTGCTCTGAGAGTGTATATCATCACACGCGCCGTCACAACTCGCCGGTAACCGGGCGCGTCTCCCCGGTGACTCGGAGAAGGGAGTGGGGGACGGCGTCGGTCACTCATGCAGGCGCAGACGCCAGAAGTCGCGCCCGCCACCGTCCCCCACTCCCAGCGTAGTTCCACCGGGGTGTCTCGTCCTCAATGGGCATGGCGGGGAGACCGGGCTCTGCAGGGCTCCGCGGCTCTACGGCGAGCTACTCTGTCCACGTCCCTTGCCGAAGGCTGCGGTACGTGAACGCCGTGCGCCCGCCTGCCGCTCCGGTCTTGCTGCGCAAGACGCCCTACGGGTCCCTTTCGATCCCTCGCGCATCAGACTGTGACGGGTAAGCTTCGTAAGTGGTGTGGGAGCTTACTGCGGGCGAAGCCGGGGAGGTGTGCCCCTTCCCCGGGGCGCGGGAGATATCACTTGAGGGTGGAGAACGGTGGCGAGCGCGGCTTCAGACGTCTTCGTCTGCTGAGCGATCGACGACGTTTTCCGTCCGCGTTTATGGTTCGCACACGCGCCTTCGTACGCTGCGCCCCGTCACAGCCTGCGGCCGTCGACGGCGGTGGGAAGATACTCACGGTCGACGCGGTGGAGGGAGCGATAGATGTTCTCACGCACACCGGGATTGATGCGCTCCAGCTCATCTATCACCGGTGCGACGCGCGTGCGGATGTTGCGCTCCCGGAACGGGCAATCGATCGAACCCACCGGAAGCGCTACGGCCTCGGCCACCTCGATGATCATCCGTTCCCGCACCTCGCAGAGCGGTCGCACGACCCGCAGCGCGTCGTCAAAAAACGGTTGAACGGGATTCATCGTCGAAAACGAGCCGCGAAAACACATATTCATGAGCGTGGTCTGTACGATGTCGTCGAGATGGTGACCGGTGGCGATGAGGGGACGGCCCTCCCACTCCCGTACCAAATCGAAGAGTATGCGTCGTCGATTGCGCCCGCACCGATAACAATCGAAGCGGCCGCCGAAGGATTCGGGTTTCATATCGGCCTCGATGATATGGAGCGGCAGTTCCAGCGCGTCGAAGAAGGCGCGAATTGAAGCGACACGCTCGCTCGTATGGGGGTGCTCGCGCCAGTTGATCATAACCGGATAGAGCTCGTAGCTGATGGGTAGAAACCGGAGACGGAGCTTGAGGCCGTAGGCGAGGGCGAGGGAATCTTTGCCGCCCGAGACCGATACCAGCACGCGGTCTCCGTCGCCGATCATCGCGTACCGATTAATACCACGTCCGAGGCGCTTGAGAAATCGCATCACCACCGGCGGCGGTTGCGCGGTCAGGAGATCAGACCACATCGTCGAGTATCGCTTCCAGGTGACCTCGCGCCTCGCCGAGTCGGTCGGCCGTCTCGTGGGGAATGATCAGGCGGATGCGCCGTATGGTCTCGGTAAATCGGTGCACCACGTCGGCGGAGAAGACGCTCTTCTCGGCAAACTCGTGGGCGTGCCCCTCCTCAAAGATCGGAAAGTGCGCCTCGAAGGAGATCGGGTCCGGCAGGTCGATGATGACCTGGTGTTCGGGAATGCCGAGCTCTGACGCCAAGCTCGCTTCCATGGCGCGCCGCGTCGCCATGTCGGCGAGTCGGTGATGGCGGGGATCGGCGGGATCGAAGGGGATGTCGGCGGCCGGCTTGAGCAGGCGGCGCGTCCCTACGTGCGCAATCAATGTAAAGGCGGGAAAGGTATGGTCGGTAAAACGGGTAATGAACAGCTCGTCGTCGAGCCCGTAAAGATCGTTCGGTTGAATCGCGCCGTGTTGCAGCCCCATATGAACGGCCTTTTTGATCATCGCGGTCGCAACCCGAACCGTCCGGTGCCAATACACTGCGCGGTACATGAGATATTTTGAGAAGAGAATATTCTCCACCGCCGATACGCCCGACGCTTCCAGACCGATCCCGTCGTATCCGACCGGTACCACGCGACTCAAAGCGAAGTCGATGTCCTGCAGGCCGTAGGGAACACCGCAGAAATAGGCGTCGCGGTTGAGATAGTCCAACTTGTCCGGGTCGAGGCTTCCGGAGAGAAGATTCCGATAGAGGACGATCTCGGGGTTACCGCCGGTATCCAACGATTCGTCGACGATCGCCGCGACGTCTCGCGGATTGACGTTGAGCTCGTCGCGGATCCGTCGCGCCAACGTCCCCTCGGTGACGATGCGCGCGGTGAGTTGTTCGTGTTCAACCAACGGCAGACTCTTGAAGCTGTGAGTGTAGGGAAAATGCCCGACATCGTGGAGAAGTGCGGCCGCCAAGAAGGCCTTTACGCCCTCCAGGGTGAGCTCCGGCGCGTCCGGGTGGTGTACCAAGCGCATGACGATGCGCTTGGCGATATGAAACACCCCCAAACTGTGGTTGAGGCGCGTGTGAGTCGCTCCCGGATAGACGAGGTAGGTAGGGCCCAGTTGCTTGATGCGACTCAACTGTTGGAACTCACTCGTATCGACGAGGCGCATCATCGCCGGTGACAGGTAAATATGACTCCATAGGGGATCACGCACCGGCGCGGTGTACTCCGTCTCGATATGATGCCAGATCGTCTGGCCGTTTTGCATGGGGAATCTCCGATTTCTTGAACTATGTCCGGCCGCTATACTACCATTGGCCGGTGACTCTTGGTAAAGACCGCCTGCGATCCCTCGGTATCATTCTCCTGACCATCGCGGTGTTTCTCGCCGGTCTCTTCATCGTTGCACAGCTGGAGAGACGCGCCGAAGGAGCCTCGCCGGCCGAGGAGCGGGGCGGCGGAGAGGCGGCCGACGGGGGAATACGAACATCGGAGGGCGGCGACGCGCGGGCTATACGGATGGTAGATACCCCGACCGAAATCGAGGACGGAGGCGACGACCCCGCCGTGGACCGGGACGAGTCTACGCGTTTGGTGCCGATCACCGGGCCCGCGGCCGGTGCCGTCGAACGGTGGGCAATGGACCTCAACGGGACGGTCTCCCATTTTGCGCGGTCCGCCCCCGACGACTCGGCGGTACTAATCCTACTCTTGGACGGCGAGACCCTGGCGGGGACGGGGCCGATCGACGAGGAGGCCGTTCGTATCGCCCAGGGGAACGAATCGACGGAGGAGTCGGGTGCCGCAACACCGATAACCGACACGGTGCCGTCCTTCGTGATGGATGCGGTGGTCGCCGAGATTGCGTCGCGGGGATCCGCGGAGGCGGTCTACCGCATCGTCGACGGCGACTCGCCCGATCGAGAGCGCGCGGCGGTGCGCGAGTACATACTACTGTTCTCCACCGAGGCGTCGCTCATCCTGCGCTTTTACGTAGAGGAGGGCGAGATCCTCGACATCGAGATATCGCCCGTCGAGTGAATCAACCGGCTTCGCTCTTTCGCCGATATTCTTAAACGATGTACTACCTGCTCGTAGAAGCCGCGGGGGTGCGCCAGATCGCCCGCATTCATCCCGAACGATTTCGCCGGTTCGACGACGAACTCACCGAGTCGCTCGCCGAGGCGGGCTGCATTCCGGCCCAGAGAGACGGTGATCTGTACCTCTTTCGCCAGCGCGAGGACGTCCATATCGAGCCCGAGCAGATCGTGGCGGCGGTGCGGGAAACGCTTCAGGTGCTGAGCACGCGGGCCGAGGAGCTGTTGGACTATGTCGTGTTGCTTGACTACCGCGACACCGACGACATGCCCGCGGCGGCCGAGCTCATGCGGAGGGCGCTGCGCTTCGCGAGAGAACAGAACGCCGCGTATCTGAGCCACGGGGCTCACGCGGCGGTGGGGCCGTTCGTGCGGAGCGAACCGGAGAGATCTCTGTATCGCATCGTCTCGTTCGACGGCGACGGGGGACGACGGGGAGAATCGTATCACTCGTACGTCTCCGACGAGCGTGTGACCGAACGAGTCTCCGACGCGCTCGCACGCGATGCGCGCGCCGTATGGGTGCGAGGCGACGACACCACCGTCTTGGCCGAGGGCCTCGCCGCCGGTACCGCGGCATTAACGGACCGGATCGTCGTCCAGTGTCGCTCGTCCATGCCCGTCGTCGCGTTACTCCAGAAAATCGTGCAGGAACTCCCGAATCGTAAGCCGAAAGAGGGAGAAGCCGTCGACGACGCGATGGCTCAAGAGTGGGAAAAATCGCTCTCTTCCCTACGGGACCGGATCGCCCACGCCGGCGGGATCTATCTTTCGGAGGGGTGGCGCGTCGGCGAGCTCTCACTCCTTCTCGGGCGTTGGTTGCATGCGCTGCGCGTCGCCGGCCGCGATACCGTTATCGAGTTGCGAGACTTCGATCTGTGCGACGAGGAGACGAGGATCGACGCACTGACGCATCTATCCGATGAGTCGGGGCCGCTCTGTCGTATCGTCGTAACCGCTCGCGCCGCGGCCGGCGCTCCGGTACCGGCGACGGACGAGGATACTCCGTGGTTCGAAGTGCACGTGACGGCCGAGGATGGAATGGAGGCCGGAGCGCAGCGCTACGCTGCAGCGTATCGATACTGGTCCCGCCAAGATCCGGACATTGAACGCTTGCGAACGCGAGAACGAAAGGCGTTGTACCTCCTGTGCCGGCTCGACGGGGCGTTCGACGAGAGCGTCCTCGAGGAGCTCTTCCCCCTCATCGGCATCTCACGAGCGGAGCGGGGACGGATCTTCAGAGAGTTGTGGCACGTCGGGCTGCTTTCGGTCGAAGACGGAGTCGATGTGCATCCCGCCGCGCCGATGATTCTGGACGGGCTTCTGGGTCGCGATCAGCGCGAAACGATAGACAGAGCGCTTGCGCGGTTTCTCATCGATCGCCTTGCGTCCGGTGAGATACACCTCACACCGGCGATTTGGGACCTCATTCAACCCGACTTGGACGGCGAGCGGCGCCACGAAACGTGGCATCGCCTGATTCACAACCTCGCTGGCGGCGCCGCGTTCGCCGCGTTCGACCGCGCCGTAGAAGAGGACGGCACGGACAACCGTATCTGGCGAACGAGCGAGGCGAGCGCGCGTATCCGTCTCTTTCTGCGCGACAGCCGCGGCCCGGCGATGTGTCGGGATGACTTCGATCGGATCGTGGACACGATCGAGGCCGCCGGTATTCCCGCTTCCGTGCGCATCGATCTGTCTTTGAGCATGGGGGAATACCTTCTCGCCGAACGCGACTATGAGGGTGCGTTAACGTACGCCAAGCGCGCTACGATGTTGCAGCAGCAAGCGGCAATAGACGAACCGGGGGCGAGCCACCTGTTAATGGCGCGCATACTGTTGGCTCAACGACGGATGGGCGACTCCGGCCACTACCTGACCTTTGCCCGTGAGGAGGCGGGAGGCGATCCGGCGACCGACTTGATCGCCCGCTCGCTGGAGGCGATTCGGCTTTTCCTGGTCGGCAACTTGAGTCGCGCCGCGACGATGTTCTCCGAGCTCGCCGAACCGCTCCTCCGCAACGGCTTTTCCGAATGGCTGATGCTCGCCTGGTTCGCCCAGGGACGCGTGGCCTTCGAACTCGGCGAATATCGCATTGCGGCGGGGAAGTTCGCCCTCATGGAACGATGGGCCGCCGCCTGCGGCATGGATCAACCCGCACAGACCGGCTCGGCGTGGCGCCATCGCGCCCTCATGCACGCCGACGAGGACGTGCACATCGTGCGCGCGGCGCTCTCCGAACTTCCCAGAACCGCCGAGATGTTGCTGTTTGTCGCCGAATCACACGGCCGTGAAGGACAGTTCGACCCCGCAATCGAGCTGTTGGAGGAGGCCGAGTACCTGGAGTCCAGCACCGATCGTTGGCCCCGCTTGGGCGTGTGCTGGGATAACGGATTCGCCTCGATGGAGGACCTCGTTATTGCCGACAAGCCGGGCAATAGCGAGCTGGCACGGATCATAAGCGCCTATCGTGCGTGGGCCTTGGCTCAGACGGGTCGCCAGGACGAGGCCGTACCGATCTTCTACGGCCTGACTCGCGGCGACGAGGGAGTGCATATCGACCCGTACACCGGATGGTACAACTACCTCTATTCGAGCGTTCTACCGACCGAGCGATCGGCGGACCGCGACGACCGGATAACCGTCTTGGGCAAATCGGTGAAGCTCGTACAGGAACGCACCAGCCGCATCGACGACTATCGCGACAAGATGCGCTTTCTTAACGACAACGCGTGGAATCGCCGCCTCATGGAGACGGCGCGACGGCATAATTTAGTGTGAGGCTAAACTGAAGTAGGCTGTATCATCCGGCTATATCGACGTGTTGCGTTACCAAGCGAAAGAAGAAAGGCCCTGTCTGGAGACATCCTCGGACGGTCTTTTTGGCGTACCGTACAATCTCAAATCATCCACGTTCGAGTAATCTACCTCTGCCGTGTCTTCGATGAAGCCACCAAAGGCCCATCCCGTTTGCTCTGAGCGTAGACCGACCAAGTACCAGTACTCGGAATGACCGGCAATGCTCTCTCGACTGGTCCCTCTATCCCAAAGTACAAGGGGTGTTGCTTGCCTCATAGTGGCGACGATAGGTGAGTCGAGTGAGGGCTGTTCGCGCAATCGTAATCCCGGCGCGGTTGTCTGTCCAAAGGCCGGATACGCATCTGCCCTCTCATATGTCGTGCCATTCCACACGTTATAAATCGTAAAGTAGTAGTAGTGATCTTGGGCGTCAGGCGAGTATTCGCTGTGCCTTTGACGAGCCTCGCGTTCGACGACCATCTCGTAGAAGCCATCGCTGTCTGCATCTTGAAGGACATATGCGCTGCCTCTAAGAATCGTGGTTGTATCGATTGTGCCCACCGAGCTTCTATCGTGCGAAAAGATGCGACTTAGGCCGTCGCGCCACGCAAACCAAGCTTCGCCGGCGGTGACTTGCAAGCTGCTTTGCCAATAGGCACCGTACTCATCAAATTGTGCCACGATCTCCGGCATACTATCATTGTTTACGTCCTGTTCAACAAAAGAACGATACAACGCCGTGCGGCCATAAGACTCGTTTGAAAAAAAGTCGGGTCTAATAAGAATACGCGAGTCTGCATAACTGACGATACTGTGATACTCAATTATTATCACTCCGCCCCATCGATCTTTTTGTTCATAGATGTTGCGCACGATACCCGCGGAGCGATCTCCAAAATCGGTCATGAGCGCAACGGCGGAGGCGTCTATCGTTCCCGTCGCTCCGTCATGGCGTACAATGTATTCGCGCCATGGCGGGCCGTTGCGATCGAGGGCGCCCTCCGAAATAACTTCGAGGATCGTGGCGCGTGATAGTGTAACTACCGTTCCGTCCCGCAACAGCAAAGGCGCGTGATCATCGATTACAAGACCAAAATCCTCGTCGACCATTCCATCATCCTCGAAAAAGAGCTGAGCATGTGCTTCTGAAAAGGAAAAAACAAGTATGGCGACAGTAAGTAGTCTTTTGTTCAACATCATAAGATGTTTTCCCTTAAAAAGTGTTTTCATGATTACCTTACCAGATCTTAGTAAAAACATTTGAAATGATTATATACTTATGCCTTGCGAGAAAGAGTATTGTATGATTTTTTTTAAGAAGAATCTTTTAATAGGATTTTCAGTAATCACGCTTGCATCTAATCTTGTAGGTTTGCAGGCGGAACCGATTGTACCGGTCGAAGCACACTATCGCCTTAACATGAATACATATCGTGTCGAGCGCGGCACGTTTAGTTCGAGAAGGCTATCACTGCAGCGGATGTCGGAAAATCCTTTTTCTTTTGCCATTTCGCACGATGTCCATGTATATGACGCCCGTACCGGCGAGCTGATCCATACGTGGCCTATCAACACATTGGGACACGTAGAAGAAAAATTTTATCATGATACACATCTTCTTCTTATTGCGACTAATACTCAAGGAATTCTCGATTTGGATACCGGTGAAATCGTCAGAATTGATAGACCTGTACGAAACATTGATACGTTTCGTGTATTGTCCGACGACACTGCGATCATCGTTGCCGACCACACTGTCCGAAGTGTAGACCTGCGTACCGGAGTTACCGAGGTAGCTCCGAGACAGTTCACACACGCTGTTATGGCATTAGAGTTTACTCACAATCTCTCACTGGTTATACCGGGTGATTTGATTTTTTTGATTTACCGTGACACTGATGCCAACGTATCAAGAATACTCGCGTTTGATGTTCATGATCTCAGTCTCAGGTGGGAGAATGATTGGTTCTCAGCATCTCTCATGTTTCCGAAAGTACTACATTACGACGGCTATCTTTATGCCGTAGATTTTTTTGAGCACAACCTTCTGCGTATCGATCGCGCTTCCGGCGAGTTGATATGGGGCATCACTTTTCCCAATCCGACCGGCGATCTATACGCCCATTCGATGTATTTTGTCTTCGACGAAGGAGCTATATATACAAACGGACCGAACGACGAGGTGTGGAGCATTGATGCGCAAACCGGGAACGTTCGTTGGCGTCGTGATACTAATGGGTCTCTCTCCGCCGGGATTACTGTAGCCGATGGCGTGGTGTATGTTGGAAACGATGGGGGAGTTGTGTACGCCTTTGAAACCGAGGACGGCGAACTGTTATGGGCCGTCGATACCTGGTTGGAGTTGGACTTCCTAAGTCGTTATGGTGTAGACCTACAGCTCGGTCGTCCGGCGGTGACGAGTCCTGTTGCGGTCTTCGGAGATTCAGTCGTCCTTTCAACATGGCGACACGGTATACATGTCCTTGACAGGTTCGACGGTACTCACAGACGATTCATTCGTCTGAACGCCCACACGTCGTTTTTTTATCCGATAGGCGAGGAGGTCATTTTTTATCTAACGAATAGATTCCTCGGTGGCCCTTAGATCTGCTGTGATGTAATCGACCTCCTCATATTGCATGATATATGCTGGGCGTGGTGAGCAGTCCAGGAACGCACCAGCCGCATCGACGACTATCGCGACAAGATGCGCTTTCTCAACGACAACGCGTGGAATCGCCGCCTCATGGAGACGGCGCGACGGCATAATTTGGTGTAGAACGTCCATTACTACCCGCCCCTCGACCCCTCCTTCCGAAGGCTTCCGTGCAAGAATGCGCTGCATACGATATAATGATGCAATTACAACTCCCACCGAGGGAGTGCAAAGCGTACCGTGCCGGCGCGACACACCGGAGAAGTAAGAATACGATTTCACGGAGGACCAAGATGGCTGAAGGCGATGCGGCCCGTAAGACGCCCGCCTCTGCGACGCGACAGGTGCTCGATCATCAAAAAGAGAACGAAAAGCTCAATCGCCTCCTCGAGGCGGCGACCTCCATCATGTCGGAGATGGACCTCACGACTCTGCTCACACTCCTGATCGAGAAGACCAGCGACGTTCTTGACGCCGAACGCGCAACGCTCTTTTTGATCGACAGGAGTCGTGGTGAACTCTACTCGCGCGTCTTTAAAGGCGACGAGGTCGAGGAGATTCGTTTCTCCCTCGATCAAGGTATCGCCGGCGTCGCGGCGCGAACGGGTGAAACGCTCAACATAGCCGACGCCTACCGCGACGACCGGTTCAATCCCGAGATCGACCGCCGCACCGGCTATCAGACGCGCAACCTCCTGACGATGGCGATCAGAAACGGCGAAGGCACCGTCATCGGCGTGACCCAGGTGCTCAATAAGATCGGTAAGGACCGGTTCGACGATGACGACGTCGAGCTCCTCCGCGCTCTCTCGTCCCTCATCGCGATATCGTTGGAAAACGCCCTCAACTTCGGACGCGTCAACGACACGCTCAGGGCGTTCGAGCTCTTTGTGCCGCGCAAGTACTTGGAGCGCGTCTCCCGGGACGGCATAGAAAACATACGTCTGGGATACACCGAGCGCGCGGCGGCGACGGTGCTCTTTTTGGATATTCGCGGTTTCACCTCTCTCGCCGAAGATATGAAGCCCGAGGGCATATCGCGCTTTCTCAACAGCTACTTCGCCGAGATGAACGCGATCATATCGAAACACGGAGGCGTCATCGATAAGTTCATCGGCGACGGATTCATGGCGATGTTCGACGCCGCCGAGGCCGACGGAGCGGTGCTCGCCGCCCTGGATATCAAGCTGCACCTCCGGGAGTTCAACGCTCGGCGCACCGCGGCGGGCCAACCGGAAATACAGATCGGAATGGGCGTCTCGTCCGGAGACGTCACCATCGGCACGATCGGCTCCTTCGATCGCATGGACACCACCGCGATCGGCGATGCCGTGGTGGTTGCCAAGCGCATAGAGACGCTCACTAAACTCTATGACCTGCCGCTGTTGATCAGCCATTCAACCGCGTACGGCTTGCGTGATACCGACCGATTTCACATCCGCGAGATCGACTCGATTACCGTAAAAGGCAAGACGCATCCGGAAGTGATATATGAAGTCTACGACAACGACCCCGAGGAGCGGTTTGCCAAAAAGCAGGCGAGCCACGCGCACCTATTGCAGGGCATCTCGTACTACAAGCTCAAAGAGTGGGACCCGGCGATCAATCGACTGAGCCACGCGATCGAGATGTTTCCCGAGGACACCGTCGCGGCGATCTACCTGGAACGGTGTCTCTTTCTCAAGCGCAACCCGCCGGCCGAGGACTGGAACGGTACCGTTACCGCGGAGTGGCACGCCGGGATCATGGGGTACGACGGGTAGGGGATGTCGCCCCACTCGTGCATACGACGTCGACGACTACCGTGCTATGATGCGATTTCTCGGATGCCGTTCGCCGGTCTCCTCGACGTTACCCACCGTTGTGACGAGACGTAGCTTGGCCGATGCGACGGTACTGAAGTCCCAGGATCACGTACAGGGATGCATTGGGCGCAACGGTGATTTCGTGGTGAGACAGATCGGCATCTTGCACACCGAAAGAGATCGTTTGATTACCCGTTCCTACGCCACCGCGAAGCAACAATCCATCGTCGAGCTCCCGGAATCCGGACGACTCGTCCTCGGCGGAGCCCTCGTCGGCCCGGGGGTGCGAGACGACGGTCAGTACGAGGAATGCGACAAACAAGGCCGATAAGAGCCTCATTATCGCACACTGTAGCGCTCGGAGCGGGAGCTTGCGACGCCGCGATTGATTAGCCGATCGACAATCTAAGGCGCGCGCGATGTCGATCATCTCCCCATCCGCAAGCAACGCCGTGGAGATAGTTTCCGAAAATACCGCGGCGGCGATCCACCTTGAGGTGTCTCTTTCTTACGCTCAATGCTCCGGTTGAGGACTGGTACTATCCCGTTGCCGCGGATTGGCACGCCGGGATCGCGGAGTAAGGGGGAGGGAGTCACCGATACTCCTTGAGACTTTGTTTTCGTGACACGATTCTCTTTTACGATGGCTGCCATTAATGGCGTGCTACCTGAGAGTAAATAGCGGGCAAATGATGAAGGATCAATAAAGGAAAGTTCATTCTCGGCTTTCACTCATGAGAAATAAGATTCTAGAAGCTATAACATTCGATGTTAATTCTGTGAATTTTCCCAATTCATTTAAAATTATGATCCGATTATCGGCTAAATGACGAAATAGACTGGAAAAGTTTGTGGCGCTAGCTATGCCGGAAAGGAGAGCTGACGCGCCTATATGGTCAAAATCAATGGAACCTGCTCCGCTAAAAACTTGACCAAAAAGAGACGATAGGGCACCGGTCACCGCCTCGATTCCAATTTGGCTTAGATAGCTCATTAGTCCAGGCATGTTTTGAGCCGGTACGAAATTGAACGAGCCAAGTATCGCCCCGATTACGGCAGCTTGAATTCGTTGCTCTCGAGACCCTCCTCCTAATGCGGTTCCCGTCCATGCGACAGTTCCACCGATCAAGGCACCGGATACGCTAACAGTTTTTATGAGACTCGACGCGATAGCCACCTTGGCCAATGCCAAACTTAGTGCTGCGGTCAGTGCTATCCGCGCAAGCCTCTGGTTGGTGCGCCTTCGGTAGTTTTCGTAGTCTACGGGATTTCGTCGTATTACCAGTTCACGAAATGCATCCAAGTGCTCGTGCGACCGGAGAGACACTGGAAATACTCTTATCAATGATCGTCGGAGCTCACCGTGACGATTCACGATCGCTGTACTGAGTAGTACCAGCATCATCGTGACTATTCGAAAGTTAACCGCTTCGACTCGTCTTTGGACATTTGGATCGTTCGGATCCTCGAACTCCGCATCTAAGGGTTCACTCAGGGTTATGAGTCTTCGCAACTCACCGATCGTCGCCATGACAATGTCAATCTCCGGTGGGGAGTCTGTCTCGATGTTTCGCCTTGAGGATGCTTCTCGATAGTGCAAGGTATTCAAAGTCGTGGACGCATCTGAAGCGTGAAATGGGTTCTGATTGCGGTCCCGTAGAAACGAAGAGAGGCGCTGGTATGCGATATCCAGCGTTTGACGCGCGGGCGCGGCAGTACTCGGTGGTATGGTTCCTCGAAAGACCGCTACGAGGGTGAGGTAAAACTGTGATCGGTGGTATTCATAGTTTGCAATCTCGTAGTTCCAGACGCCGATTTCAGACTCGGTATCGCTAGACAATAAGTACTCGGAAGCTTCCTGAGACCGTTGATTTGCCAGATCAGAAATGAGCTCAACGGTATGTTGATTCGGTTCGTTTGCGAGCATTCTTCCGAATTCGTGAAGATCCGTAGATCCTGCGTTAAAGAAGCTTACTCTTTCGAGGCCGGCGAGAGCGTTCCGGATTGCGATATCTATTTTTAAAGATGATAACTCTTCTGCTCCTACCCCCCCATCCTGCTCGGCGGAGTAGGATTGTACCTGCATCTCATCGAGTTGGATGCGGGATAATGTCCACGCCGTATCGGACCGTGAGTTGGTCCACGTATCGGTCTCCGAATGCCAAGTCCAACCGGCTCCGCTTAAACCTTGATTAACGGGATTGTCTAATGGGTGAGTCGGATCGAACGGAAGTCCGAGAATCGTACAGATAAACCCCGTCCGACTCCCGCTGCCTGGATAGCGATGCGTCTCCGTCGTGCCGCGCACCGCATCAACAACCGTGACATCGTTACCGGAACTCGTTCTACGGTCGACAATTACCTGCCCGCTCGTTCGCAGCACGACGACCCAGCCGGTAGCGACTGTAAAGGCTTCGCGCTCGAGGTCGACCGGATCGCGGCGTTGTGTGGGCGAGGACGGTATATCGTCCCCACCGTTCGCGTCGGACCGCGAGCCGCTCGGTTGCTCTCGTGTTCCCGACACGGTGCGGGCCGTGCCGCGTCGATCGCTCTTTCCGGCGCGACCGACGATGCGTTGAGAGTCCTCGCGCGCCATGATCTCCTCGCCGAAACGACGATGCTCCTCGCCCGTGCGGGTGCGATAGGTCGCCTTGAGGCCGGCGTATTGCGACCGGGAGCGGGCGACCTCACTATCGAATGTGTTTGGCGGCGAGTTAAGGGGAATGCCGCGCTTCGTCACGGTTTCGCCGGAGGGCGAGTAGTCGGGGGCGTTGTCCCTACCCGAGGTACTCGCTCCGCCGATGCGTCGAAATGCCGCATCTGCCGCTTCGTGATCCGACCCTTCGAGAATCCACGGCTCGCCGTCGGGCGCATTCGACCACCCACCGTCGTAGTCGAGCCGTTCCCACCCTGCGCGTTTAAGCGAGGTCGCGACGACTCGAGTGTCGATTCCCAATACACGGGCGACGAAGGCGGCGGGATGTTCTCTTCCCGAATCGGGGTAGCGCATGGTTATGCCGTCAACGCGGTCGATGACGGTGATGTCGTCGCCGTATCGGCCCAGGCGGTCGACGGCGATCGATCCGTCGGTGTGGCGCACCACGACCCAGCCCGAAACGGTTCCGCCGGTATGGCGTTTCACGATGTATTGGAGGGCGGATGTGTCACGTACCGCTTCCGTTTTCGCGGAGGGGCTTGCGGCGTCTTGACGCCTCTTCGTGACATCGCCACCACCGGCGGCGGAGCGGCGCTCCGTACGAACGTCGATGTCTACGTACAGCGGTGGTTGCGAGCGGCGATTGCGGTTTTGGCCGGGTCTGCGGTTCATAAAGCCTCCGCGGCTGCATCGTTGCGGCCGGCTGTCGTCGGACTACCAGCTTCGAGAATCGGGCATACTCGGGCGGCCTGTCAAGCAGTTGGATATTGCGAGTTGTATAAATAAGAATTCATTGAAAAGGGGTGATTTCTCTTTGACACGGTCAAAAACTAAGGATAGTGTAAGGTTGTGATTATTTCTCAAGCTTTGTTTCAATCATTATTTTTCAAGAGAAATAATATTGCTGTTGACAAGCACTGTCTTCTCAAAGAGCTTCTTTTACAGAGAAAATATTTATATCGAAAGAGTAATATCGAATCATGTCGTATCGTGTGAAAGAGGGCTATACCGTGGCGGTAGGACGAGGCGTTTTGCGCCCCGGTTCGGTTATCTCCGATGAGGCTGCGCGGCACGTCGACATCGAGTCGCTCCTCGTGCGCGGCGTAGTCGAGGAGATCGTGCGACCCGCGGGGCGCCGCGGCACTTCCAAGAAGACGAGCGCCAAGCGCACCACCTCCGAAAAGGCCGGCCCGACCCCTAATACGCGCCGGACGACTCGCACCGCGAAAGGGGCGAAATGATCGCCTCGCGCCGCCAGTGCCCCCGCCGATGGGTGAGGATATGAGCGACGTACGCGAGGTCTTCGATATCGTGTTCGATCGCGTGGTGGCGCGCCTGGAGTCGTTTGCGGCCGACGAGGCGGCGGCGGACCCGGGCCGTGCATTCGTGGTGCGTTCCGACAACACCACCGACGTGGGCGCCACCTCCGACGATCCCGCGAGTGTTTTCGTCTACGCCGCGGAGTTGAAGTTTCGGGGCGGTGAGGCGAGCTCGGCGCGCGCCATGGCCTACGAGGCGGCCTATTACCTCGACTGCGTCTCGGCGGTTCCCACCGGCGCAACCTTTCCCACCCCTGCGGAGGCGGACACGGCGGTCGGGGCGCGCCTGCGCTACCTCGTGACCCAAGTGATTCGTGCTTTGTGGACCGCGGGAGGTTGGGACTTTGACTTGCCCATCGGCGTGGTCGGGAGGCTTGCGCAACCGCAGGTCACGATCTCGTGGAACGATCCGAGCTCTTGGGACGACCCGCGCCACGGCGTGCACCCCTCCCGGACGCGGCGGGTCGTTATGACCGTTGAACTGGTGTGGGACGTGGGCGAGGTCCAGGGCGTTCCGCTGAATGAAATACACATCGATACGGGCCGTTGGTCCGGATTGTATCAATTGGAGGGAAGAGTATGATTAGTTTTACGCTGACCCCCGCCACCGCCGCCGCTTCGGCGACCTTTGTCGAGCAGGAGGCGGTCAATCGCGCGGGCGGGTCTCCCGCGTTCGAGCACCATGTTCTCTTGATCGGTCAATTCGACACCGCTTTGACGCCGACGGTCGACGTGCCGCAGGCTCTGCGCGACGTCGCCGACGCCCGCGATCGCTACGGCGAGGGGTCGCTACTCGCGCTCATGGCCGAGGCGGTCTTTCGCTACGGTGGCGGCTACCGCGTGTCGGCCCTTCCGGTGTCGGGTGGAACCGCCTCGGCGACGGCGACCGTTACCGTAGTCGGCACGGCGGCCGGAGCCGGCGAGGTGGCGATCTATATCGCGGGACGGCGCGTCGCGGTCGGGGTCGCCTCCGGTGACACGGCGGCGGCTATCGGAACCTCCCTCGTGAACGCGGTGAACGCCGACCCCAGGCTACCGGTGAGCGCCGCCGACGCCGCGCCCGCGGACGGTACGGTTACCCTTGCCGCGAAGTGGGCGGGACTCTCGGGTAACCAGATCGATGTGCGTATGGGCCTGCGGTCGACCGATGTGTTGCCGACCGATATCTCGGTCACCGTACCGGCAACCAACAAGATGACCGGCGGCGCCGGTGCCCCCGATCTTACCGCGGCGCTCGCCGGCCTCGGCGACACGTGGTACTCCGAGATCGCAAACCCCTACGACGATGGGGCGACAATTTCTGCGGTGGAGACGGCGTGTCGTGACCGCCAGGCACCGGGGGTCAAGCGCATGTGCGTTCAGATCGTCGGATTCACCGGTACGATCGACCAGTACACCTCCTTTTTGGGCGGGCGTAATTCGGAGTTTACCGTCACCGTTCCGGTTCTGGGTTCGCCGAGCGCTCCCTTCGAGATCGCGCCGGCCTTTGCCGGTATGTGGGCCGGTGCTCACGGTTCGCGACCGGGCGTACCGGTGCGCGGCAATCGCATCCCGGGCATCCTCGCCGGGGGGGCGAACGATCTTACCTACGCCGTGCGCGACCAGTTGGTAAAGGCCGGCGGCTCGCACACCTATAACCTGCCCGACGGCGGTGTGACGATCGGCGACACGGTCACCACGCGCACCACCACCGATACCGGCGTGCCGACCGACGATTGGCGCTTTGCAGTGATCATTCCCAACCTGCAGTTCAAGATTAACGCGCTGGATATCACCTTCTCGTCGGCGCCCTTTCAGCAGGCGGTGATCGTCGCCGACTCGGCGCCCCCGGCTCCGACCTACGCGGTCAGACCCAACACCGTCGTCGCCTACGCCTTGGCGCTCGTCAACGACTGGTCGGCACGGGGACTTACCGCCGACCGCGATACGGTGGCCGCCGGCGTCACCGCGGAGATCGACGCCGCCAACCCGGGACGCGTCAATCTTCTCATACCGGACATTCCGTCGGCGGGCCTACGCATCCTGGCGGCGAAGGTGGAATGGGCTTTTCTCGTTGGAGGTACGAACTAATGGCAACGGTACGGGGCGGTGACATCCGCCAACTTACGATCGACGGACGCGAGTATGCGCCGGCGCCCCAGACGAGCGTCACCTTGATTCGCGCAGGCTTCACCAACACCAACGCACCGACCGGCAACGGCGGTATGCACACGACGCAGACGCGCAAACTCGGCGGATTCGACGGATTGACGATTAGCATCGACCCGGAGACGCAGGACTTCGCCGCCCTCCAGGCGGTCGCCGACCATAGCGCGCCGACGCCGGTAACCCTCACCCTGGCCACCGGCGAGACGTGGATGGGGGAGCTCCAGGTCGAGGGCGATATCTCCTATAGCGGACGCGACGGAACGTTGGGAATCTCCATGCGCGGCGTACAGTTCGCACCGGTGTAATGCGTCCCGGAGAGATCGTGTGAATAGAACGGAGATCGATCGCGGGTCGAACGGGACAATGTCGGACGCGGCCCGCGACGCTCACGAAGAGCACCGAAACCCGGACTACGATTCGACCGACGATGTCGTGGCCGGTGAGGTTGCCGAGCAGTGGTTGGCGTCGATGGAGCGCGAGTGGGGGCTGCTCGCCGCGGGCCAGCGGCCGATCGTGCTTGCGGCGATCCGCAAGGGGTGGGTCGACTACGACGCCAGTGAGGGCACGCTCCTCTACCGTCTACAGCGGCCCTTTACCCTCGACAACGGCGCGTCCTTCGACACGGTCGTTCTGCGGGAGCCAACGGCGGCGGATCTCAGAAAGATCGGCCGCAACATGTTCGTCTCCCGTGGGGGCGGGGACGACATGCAGGTCGAGCTCGCACAGGCGACGGAGCTGACCCTTCGCGTCATAACGGTCCTCGATACGAGTTGGCCGCTCGGAATCGCCGAGCGCATCTATCGTCGGGACATGCGGGTTTTGGGGGCGCTAACCGGTTTTTTCGCCTAATCGGCGACGGAGAGCTCCGTGAACTCATGGGCACCGTCGCCGACCGTTTTGGATTTCCACCCTCCGAGATCGCCGCGATGAGCGTACGCGATCTCAGGTGGTGGTATGAGATCGCGATGGACTTCTACCGTCGCGATGCGGAGGTCTTGCAACGTGTCAATATCCGCCAATAAGCCGGAGTACCATACCGGGCCGTACGATAGCGCCTCGATGTCGGCGGTAAGTACCGTCTTCGACGCATTCGATCGCGCCGCCGGGCAGGTGCCGCCCGTGGAGCAGTCCGGGGCCGGTACGACGCCGAGCGCCTCGTCGGACGCGGCCGGGACCTCCTCGCCGTCGCCCTCCCACGAGAGCCCCGCGTCGAGCGGACGCGCCGGCGCCCCGGGCGACGCGACCGATGCAGCCGGCGTACGTCTACCGAAAGTCACGGGCGGTGATGGAGAAGGCGTCGGCCGCACCGTCGAGTCGCGGGTCTACAACGAGGAGCGGCACGTCGTCGACATTAACGTGGCATTGCCCGCCGGAACGCGCCTCCGACGGAGGGGGAGTGCCCACGGCGTCACCATATATACCGGTTACGGGACGGCAAAACCGTGAGCGCCACGGATCGCCTGCGAACGTTCCGCTACACCACCGCCTCGGGCGAGACCTTCGTGCTGCAGTTCGACGAGTTGACGCGCTCCGGGGGCCGCAACACGGTGGTGAGCGAGTACGTCGGCGAAAACTCCGGCGGTATCCAGGATCTGGGAGAGGCGATCAAGCGCTATCCGGTCACCTGTTACATCTCGGGGCCCGATTACGATCGGGAGGCGGATCGGTTCGCCGCGGCGTTGGATGAGGCGGGGCCGGGCGTACTCGACCATCCGCGGTGGGGCGTTCAGGGAGTCCTTCCGGTCTCGTGGCAACAGAGCGAACATTTTCTTAACGGCGTGGGGCGTGCCCTCTTTTCGGTGGAGTTCGTCGCCGCCGATTCGCGCAAGTTCGAGTACCTTATCTCGCGCATCGCCGCCGATGAGGCGGTCGCCGCCGGTATCACGAGGTTGGCCGAAAGCGTCGTTTCGTCCTTGGCTTCCGCCGAGATCATCGACCCGTCGGCTCTGACCGCCCTTCGCGAGAGTGTGGCGGGCGGACTCGAGGCGGCGCGGCGCGAGCTTGCGGCGATCGCCGGCCTCGCCGAGGATGTACGGGGAGGGTTGGAGTCGGCGGTCGTTGCGATGAGTCGCGACATCGAGGGGCTGATCCGGAGCCCCGTTGCCCTCGCCCAGAGCTTTTTGCGCCTCTATCGCATTCCCGCCACAACTATTACCAACGTCCGGGAGAAGATCGCGGGCTATCGCGCGGTATTCTCCCAGTTGCACGAGGCGCTGACCTCTCCGACCGCCGGCGCAGCGGCGATCGTCGGCCGCAATATCGCAACGGAGGCCGAGCGCCGGCGCATGAACGCCGATGAGATCGCCTCCGCCCGGACGGTCGGACTCTTGTCCGTCGCGCAGATCTACGCGCTCCAGGGGGCGGTAAGCGAGGCGGCGGTTGCGGGGTTGGACGGCGGTGGCGAGGGGGAGCGTCCGATTCGTACCCGCGCCGAGGCGGTTAACGCCGTGGAAGAGTTGCGGTCTTTGGCGGGGGAGATGAACGCCCTCGCCGAGGGCATGGGGGTGCCGACGTACGACATCTCGCGCGACGGTGCGGCGATCATGGCTACCGCGGTCGGTGCCCTCGTGGATGGAGCTTTGGCGCTTCCCACGGAGCGCACCGTAGTACTGGAGGGCGACACGACGCCGATTCATCTCGCCGTGGAGCTCTTCGGCAGCCTCGATCGGTTGGACGAATGCATCGAGTACAACGAACTCGCGGGCGACGAGCTCTTGCTCGTGCCGCGAGGACGCGAGGTCCGCTACTATGTCTGATTTCATCTCGACTGGGATGGAGATCGTTGCGGACCGCCGGAGACCGGAGGGCGTACGGTGACGAGGATACCGACGATACAGGAGATCCGCGACCAGATTCTCGCCGACATAGAGGCGGCTACCGGCGAGGCCGCGCCGCTCCTTCCCCGCTCGACGTGGCGCATCTTGGCGACCGCGTTGGCGGGCGCCCTGGCTCTGGTATATCGATTCGGCGGTTGGGTGCGGCGGCAGATCTTTATCGCGACGTGTGATGCCGCGGCGCTCGCCGAGCGCGGCGCCGAGTTGGGACTGGTACCCAAATCGGCGGTGGCGTGGCGCGGCACGGCACGCGCGGCCGGCGTCGACGGTACGACCGTTCCCGCCGGACGGCTTTTTCGCGGTAACGGACGCACGTACGTCGCGCAGAATGCCGTGACCGTTACCGGGGGCTCGGCGACCGTCGTGTTGGAAGCGACCGAACGCGGCGACGGGGCGAGTCTCGCCGACGGTGCGACGATCGCCGTGGTGACGCCCCTCGCCGGGCTCGAGGCGGAGGGTATGGTGCTGGCGACGGAGGTCGTGGGCGAGGACGCCGAGTCGACCGAGGCCTTTCGCGCGAGGGTTCGCCTCCGTCGCCGTCTCGCGCCCCAGGGCGGCGCTATCCCCGACTGGGTCTTGTGGGCGACCGAGGTACCGGGGATCGCCGAGGCGCACGTGGTACGCACCGAGGCGGGGTCGCTGGCCCTCTTTCCGATCACCGACGACCCGGACCCTGCGTTGCGCATACCGAATGCGGCCAAAATCGAGGAGGTGCGTTCGTACGTTACCGACCTCCGGCGGGCCCCCATTCGCGCCGCCGCAGTTACCGTGGCCGCTCCCACAGAACTCATCTTTCGCGTCGAGATCGCAGGCCTAGAGCCCAACACCCAAGAGGTGCGGAATGCGATCGACTCGGCGGTAGAAGCCCACCTCTACGACCGGCGCCCGCGGCAGTATCTCGATGAGCCGGGTCCGCGCGACGTCGTGTCGGCGGCGAAGATTACCTCAATCGCCATCGCCGCCGGGGCCGAGGTGGCGACGGTGACGCTCAAAAACGCTGGCGGCGTGGCGATCGCGAGCCACACCGTGGAGGTCGGCCAGTTGGCAAGACTCGAAGAGGAAGGTGTCGTGTGGATTCAGTCTCCCGTATGATTCGCCGGCTCGTTCCGGAGCGCCTCTTCGGCCTCGGGATGACGGCGGTGTTGGATGCGATAGCGCTCTCGGTGAAGCGCGCGCAGACCTTTCTCGCCGACTCGATCCGCGAGGCGGGACCCTCGACGGCGACCGAGACCTTGCCCGACTGGTACGCCGAGCTGGGGCTGACCCATGACGCGACGCAGCCGGTCGGTACGCGTCGCACCGTGGTTACTCAGGCGTTTCGCGCCGGCAAGGGGCAATCCTTGGAGGCGCTCAATGAGGTCGTGCAGGTCGCCTTTCCCAACGTGAGGATCGAGCCGGTGCGGTTTGCCTCCTCGCGCATGGCCGGTCGCGGCATGGCGGGGCGTATGGCGGCGCAAGATTATCCGGTGTGGTATCCCCCCGGGGCCCCCAGGGACGGGAGGTATCCGGTGGCGTACTACCGCGTTACCGGGGAGGTACAGGATATCCCCGCGTTGCGCGCCCTGTTGAACCTCCTGGATCGCGTCGCCCCGGCGGAGATGGAGCCGGTGATCGGGGGCCTCACGATTCTGAACCAGGAGCCGACCGCACAAGCGGGTCTCGGTATGGCGGGACTTATGGAAGCGGGAAGGGAGTAGGAGCTATGCGACGCATTGCGGGATCGGGAAATGTCGCCAACCGGTTTGTCGACTACGACGCGGCAACCAACCCTGTCGGTACGGTATATACGGCGGACTACGGCAACGACGTTCAGGACGAGCTCATCGGTATCCAGGAGTACGCCGGTCTCGGCGAGGCGCCGGGGACCGACCGCCACGTCCTTGCCGGTATGATTCGCATCGTAAAGGAACACGGTAAGCCGGTGGGCGAGCTCTTTGCGGCGGCGGGCGACGTCCGGCCGCCGGTACCCTTCGACCCCGGTAGTCCTCACACCTACTTTCCGGCGGTGTGCCTCACCGATTTCGCGACGACGAGGACGATTGCGGCGGCCAACTTCCCCGACTTCGGGGGCGCGCCGGGACTCTTCAGTCGCCTCTACAACTACCGTGCGGTCTATCGCGACGGCGCGGGCGGCGTGACGACGCAGTTCGGCGTCACGGCGTGGGAGAAGAGCGGCACGGCCGGGACGCTGTCGATTGCCGGCGGACCGGCGGAGGATGCGGTGATCGGTGCACTTGCGGAGGACGCACGCGTGCACACCGACGAGTACGGCGGGACGTACGATGCGTGGCGTTCAGTCACGCTGCCCACCCCGATCGGCCCTTTCCCTCTTGGCAGCTACCGTATCACCGCCGTGCACTACGTCCCGGGCGGCGCCGATAACCGCATCGAAATTGACGCTCTGACGGCCGGCGGCGCCGGCTCCGGGACGATCGACGCCGCGATCGAGATCTATCCCCACCGCATCGCCAGCACCACCGATACGGTGCGGCTCTATTCGCTCCGGGGACGCGCAGTAGTCGGCGCCGGTATCGACACGCTGACGGCGGGGCTCCGGCGGCGCGATCGGTTTCAGGGACATAATCACCGAATTTTTTTAGCCGGATTCGGGCAAAGTTCTCCGATACAAGGAGATGCGGTGGGTGTCAACACTATCAACGATATACATGTGAACGCTCCCGTCACCGACGGCACCAACGGCACCCCCCGCATAGGTCCCCACACCGAGCCGCGGGCGGCGGCGGCACACATCTATATCCACGCGGGGCGCTATGTCTAATTGCGCGACACGGCCCGCACGATCGGGGAGGGAGTAGGCTATGCGACGCATCGCGGGACCGGGGCACGTAGACAACGCCTTTGTCGACTACGACGAGCTCACCAACCCCAACGGTACGGTATACACGGCGGACTACGGCAACGACGTCCAGGACGAGCTTATCGGTATCCAAGAGGCGATGGGCCTCGGCGAGGCGCCGGGGCAGGAGCACAGTGTCGAGGCGGCCATCGCCGGTATGGTCATCCGCTATGGCCACAAGGTGGGCGACGTCATCGCCAGGGCCGGTAACGTCGTACCGCCCTCACCCTTCGACAAGAGCGATGCCTCGGCGTTCCATCCGCGCCTCTGTCTCACCGACTTTGCCGGCTCCAAGATCGTGAATGATGCCAACTGGCCCGACCTGGTGCCGTGGCTACGGTACCAGCGCGTCGTCTATCTGGAAGGACAGGCGGGCGAGGTTGCGAGCTTTGCCGGTTCGGTTTCCGGCGCCACCTTCACCCTCGCCGGTACGCCTGTGAACAACGACCTCATCGCCGCGCTTGCGGAGGATCAGCTCGCCTTTGACTCCTTCACTGACTGGCGGAGCGTCGATATCGGCGGGGTGACCTACGAGATCACGGCGGTCGACCCGCTGACACCTTCGATTACCGTCGCCGGTACTCCGGCGACGGACGCAACGGAGGTGACGATCTATCCCCATCGCGTCGCCGGAAGTACCGCGACGGCGCGCGTCCACTCGTGGCGCGGTCGCCTACCGGTCGGCGCCGGCACCGAGGAGACGATTTCGGGATTGATGCGGCGGGATCGGTTTCAAGGGCATCACACTCGGTTGGAAGCCGGTTCTTACGGAAGCGGCGCGCCCGATTATCGTGTCAAAACGGTAGCCGATACTACACCCGGCGGCGCTATCGGACTCTTGCGCGATTCCAACGGTAGCGACGGCGCTAATACAGTTCGAGCCACCGATCCATTCTCGGATGGTGTTAACGGTGACCCCCGCACAGGCCTCGATACTCACGGTCCCGACGTAGGCACCCACCTCTATCTCCACGCAGGAAGGTACACGGTATGAGGACGGTCGAACTCTATGACGCGGAAACCAATGAGGTCGAACGTTTCGTGGAGGTAGACGAGGCGATCTTCGGAAAGACGCTGCAACGTTACCGATTGGCGGCGGAGCTCCGCAACCGCGAGGCGGGCTCAGCCAGGTGGGCGGCGCGGGAGAAGCCGGCGGACGAGGAGCGCGATGTCTGACCGCACTCCCGCATCGGTCGAAGGGACGCCCGAGGTCTGGGTCGGACTATCGGAGACCCGAGAGCGAGTCACGGGGTGGTCGAGCGTCGTCGTCACCCGCGCTATCGACTCGTGCGCCGACGCGTACCGTCTCACCCTGGACTGGGACCCTACAGCCGTTAATCGTGCACGCTTCGTACCTTTCTCCCCTGCGGAGGTGCGGATATTCATCGACAACGAGGTGGTGCTTACCGGCTACGTCGAGCGTTTGACGACGGAGGTCGCGGGGGACGAGCGCTCCCTCTCCGTGGAGGGGCGCGGGAAGAGCGGCGTGCTCCTGGACTGGAGCGCCGGGGGGCCGGGGCGCGGCTACGAGTTCCAAGATGTGACCTTCAACACCGTGGCGCGCGAGCTCGCACACCCGCACCGCGTCGTCGCGCGCCCCGACACGCCGCGGCTGCCCATCGTCGAGTTCGAGGCGGGCGACACGGTCTATGAAGTGCTTTCGGGCCTCGCCGCCGGGCACGGACTCTTTGCTTCACCGCAACGCGACGGGTCGCTCTCCTTCGTACGCTTCAGTAGTCGGCGGCGCGCAACGGTGGAGCTGGAGGAGGGGTTGTCGCCCATGCGCATGATCTCCTCTTCCTTCGATGCGACAAAGCGCTTTCAGGAGTACGTGGTCTACGGGCACACCGACTCGGTCCCCATCGTGAGTGCCGCAGCAAGCGATCCCGAGCGGCTCGGAGTCGAGGTGCGGGGGCGCCGCGTGCGGCGTCTCACGCAGCAGACGCAGGACATCAACGCGGCGGCGACTTTTGAGCGCAATCGCGCCCTCATCGACTCGTTCCGACTCTACGTCACCGTCTCGGGGTGGACCCACGGTCGCGATCTGTGGGAGCCCGGCGAAATCGTGCGTCTTACCTCACCGGGGGCGATGATCTACCGTTCGGCGCGCTTCATTGTGAGTCGCGTCACCCTCCGCATGGACGCCGAGGAGGGACAGGAGGCCGATTTGGAACTATCGATACCCGAGGCGTACGACGACGCCGATATCAAACCGGGAGCGTTGCCGTGGCGGGGATAGGACACATGAACGAGGTTACCGGCGCCGCGATTGACACGCGCGGCACCGCGACCGCCCCCAACGTGGTGGTACAGATTACCGGCGCCGACAGTCAGGAGCGCACCGCGGAGCTCTACGCGCCACCGGGGATCGCGTCATCACCCACGCCCGGGGACAGCGCCCTCTCGGTGCCGGTCGGCCAGGGTGGACGCATCGTCATTGCGGTGCACAACTACAAGATCGAGGTGCCGGTCGAGCCCGGCGAGCTGGTGGTTTACTCCACCGACGAGGCGGGGGAGGCGGTAAAGGCTTCGGCGCGCTTCGGCACCGACGGGTCGATTACCGTCGACGCCGACGGGGGTTCCGGGGAGATAACGGTGAGCGGCGGAAACGTTACGGTGAACGCCGAGACGATCAAGTTGGGCAGCGACGGGAGCGGAAAGCCGTTGGTAACGTACGAGGAGTTGAAGAACGCGCTCGATTTGTTTCAAAGATCGGTCGACGCCGCGATTGCCGGTGCGATTACCGGTCACGCGCACAGCGGAGTGACCACCGGTGGCGGTACGAGCGGCTTCGGAGCCGGGGCTGCCCCCGCGACATCGATCGACATCTCTGGGTCTGAATCGTCAAAGGTTACAACGGATTAGCGTATGTCAGATCTATACCTTCATCCCACGCCCGACGGGGCGGACATTGTTATCGAGAACGGCGAACCGCGCCTTACCGGCGGGCTGGACAACGCGGTCTATCTCTCCCTCTTTACCGAATCGTGGTGGGGAAATGAGATCGCGTCGCCTGCGGAGCGCTACGACTCGCGCCTGCCGAAACTGCTCTCCGGCACCCTTACCAATCAACTGCGCCTCGACGCGATCGAGGCGGCCAAGGCGGCGCTCGCGTGGATGACCGACGAGAAGGTGGCGGATCGGATTGACGTCGTGGCACGCATCGTCTCTGCGACCGCCCTGGAGATTACGGTAACCGTCCATCAAGGCGCCGACACGTATCGATTCGCCCACAACTGGGACGCCCTGAGAGGAGCGCTCACGTGAAGACGATACCGACGGTGACCGAAATTCGCGATTCCATCCTGGCCGATATCGAAGGGGCGACGGGTACCCAAACACCGCTCCTCTCACGCGCCGTGTGGCGCGTCCTTGCGACCGCCCAAGCGGGCGCGGTGGCGCTCCTCTACCGCTTCGGTTTGTGGGTCAGGCGACAGATCTTCGTCGCCACCTGCGACGCCGAAGCGCTGGTGGAGCGCGGCGCCGAAGACGGCCTCACCCCAAAGCCGGCGGTAGCGTGGCGCGGCTTCGCCGTGGTTACCGGGGCTGCAGGAACGACCATCCCCGCTGGCAGGCCCTACCGATTCGGCGGCAACACCTACTACACGGAGGCCGACGTTACCCTGGTCGCTCATGCGGAGCCTGCCGGCGCGCCGCCGAGCGCCGTAATTACCCTCGTAGCCGATGAGGCGGGCGACGCCGGTACCCTGGGATCGGGCAAGGTCGTCTCTCTGGTCACTCCCATGACCGGGGTCGAGCGCGACGCGACCGTCATCGTGCGCAGCGCCGCGCGCATAACCGGCTCCGGTGCGGCAACGGTTCCGGCGGGAGATCTTCTCACCTACAGCGAAGTAATCGACGGCCAACCGGTCGAACACCGGTATCGCGTCGAGGAGACCGTCGCGCTCGCGCCCACCGGCGACCCGGCCGACCCGGTAACGGTGTGGCGCGCCGTCGCGGTACTCCTCCCGGTCGATCCGGAACGCTTGGAGGCGATTCCTGCCGGCGAGACGGTATCGTTGACGGCGCCGCCGGCGGGTGTCGATGCCGCGGCGACCGCCGTCGCGGCGTGGGAGATACCGGAGGCTCTGCGCCCCAC
Source organism: Alkalispirochaeta sp. (assembly GCA_965601925.1). Lineage (GTDB taxonomy): Bacteria > Spirochaetota > Spirochaetia > DSM-27196 > Alkalispirochaetaceae > Alkalispirochaeta. Next base: position 4,905,000 of record OZ271854.1, on the reverse strand, counting down.
GGTCGGCGAGGACGCCGAAACGGTCGAGGAGTTTCGCCGCCGAGTACGGCAGCGCCGTCGCGACCGTCCCCAGGGCGGAGCTGCTGCCGACTACGTCGCGTGGGCGCTCGAGGTACCCGGGGTGGTTCGCGCCTTCGCGTACTCCCCGGCACCGGGGCAGGTCAACGTCTATCCGCTGGTGGGGGAGGGCGAGAACGATCGCGTCCCCGATACGGTGAAGCTGGACGAGGTCGAGGCGTACGTCTCGGCCACCGAACGTCGCCCACTCGGCGCACGCGTCGAGGCGCGCGCGGTGACCGAGGTCGTCTTTAACGTGGTCGCCGACTCCTTTCAGTTGGACACGCGCAGCGGTGCCACCCTGCAATCGGTGGATGAGGCGTTGCGTACCTACTTTCTGTCGCGCTACCCGCGCCAGTACGACGACGAGCAGGGCGCCACCGACGTAATAAGCGTCGCCGAGCTCCACAAGGTCGTCTTCGACGCCGGCGCGCGCTACGCCTCGCTTACGATCGAGCGCGTCGATCAACCCGGCTCCATCACCGGATACGAGTTAAAGACCGAAGACCTCGGCGGCACCTTCGCCGTCGAGGTTGCCAAGCTCGGCGCCTTCACGACGGCGAGCGTATAAGGAGGAGCGATGCAATCGATGAAACGCGTACTGCGCCTGCTCTTACCGTCAGGTCTACCCTGGAGGGCCCGGGGCAACTGGTCGGCGCTCCTGGACGCCCTTGCCGCGTCTCTCGGCCGCGTCCGCGCCTATCTCAGAGGTGCCGTGGACGAATCGATCCCGGGGAGAGCCGATGAGGCGATCCCCGAGTGGGCCGAGGAGCTGGGTGTCGCGTACGCTCCCAACACAAACCGAGAGGTGATGAAGCAACGCATACGCGCCGCCAACGCCGCCGTGGGCGGGCAAAGCCTCGAGTATCTGCAGCGACAACTTACCATCGAATTTCCGCGTGCCGACAATCCCGAGGTTTCGCGCGTGTTGATCGAAGAGACGGGGCCACTCTCGATTCGGCTGAACGGCGACGTCGAGACGGTCGACCAGTACGCGCGCCTCGTCGGCATCGCGGGGCGCATCTTTCCGGTGCACGTAGCGCGGACGCTCAACGTAATCGCCCTCTCCGGCAGCTCCGTCGGGCGCTGCGGCGTCGGCGTATGCGGTGTCATGCGGTGCGGTAACGACCAGGAGGACGGGCTATGAGACGCACGAACGCCCCCGGGAGCGACAACGGATTCTACGTCGACGAGGACCGTAACTCGGGCCGACAGGGTACCGCGATCACCGCCGAGGATCGCAACGCGATTCAGGACGAGCTAATACACGTTATCGAGAACGCGGGGTTGATACCAAGCGGAGCGGACAATACGCAGTTGGAATCTGCTATCGGGCGGATGATCGCAGATCAAGTAGAGATTTCTACTTCGCAGGCAATAGATCTTGGCGCCTACCGTTCATCCCTCCTTGTTAGTGTCGCCAACGGTACCCCGTTGACCCTGACTCTCAACGGGCCGATTGGGCGGCCGGGCCGGTACCTTTTCGTCGTGAACGAAGGCACCGACACGGTCACCATTGACGGCACCGCCGGTATCATGGCGACACTTTCTCCCGGGAGCGTTCTGTTTGCGGTCGGCGATGGTACAGCAATGAGTATGCATAGTCTCACGTCGTCATATGCCCGAGGTCTCATGGCAGCAGCCAACGCCGCGGAGGCGCGAGGTGTACTGGATGTGTACAGCGATGCGGAAGTCGATAGTGCGCTGGAGAGTCGCGATTCGTCGATCTCTGCGGTCTTGTTATCCTTAGTTACCAACCAATGGGATGATGGGACGAAGTTGGTTGCGTTCGACGCAGAACCCGGAGACATTTTCGGTCGAAGTGTAGCGATCGGTGGGAGCTATGCGGTCGTAGGAGCTCCACAAGAGGATGCCGGAGGTAGCAACTCTGGTGCGGCGTACGTGTTCCGGCGCCTCGACGTAAACACCTGGGATACAGGAGTGAAGCTGGCAGCGCCAGACATCTTTCCGAACGCCTTGTTTGGCTGGAGTGTAGCGATAGACGGCGACTATATTGCCATTGGAGCTCAGACTGGGAATGCCGCGTACATATTTCACCGCATCGGTGCAAACACCTGGGATGCCGGAGTGAAACTGGTAGCGTCGGACCGCGAGCCCGGCGACAGTTTTGGAAGGTCCATAGCAATCGACGGGGACTATGTCGTCGTAGGAGCGCACAACGAGGACGCCGGAGGTAGCAGCGCTGGCGCGGCATACGTGTTCCGGCGCACCGACGTAAACACTTGGGATGCCGGAGTCAAGCTGGTGGCTCCAGATGCGCAAGCGGATGCCCGTTTCGGCGAGGACGTAGAGATCCACGAGGACTACGTCATCGTTGGGGCTCATCAAGAATCCGCGGGAGGTGTAAACGCTGGCGCGGCATACGTGTTCCGGCGCACCGACGTGAACACCTGGGATGCCGGAGTGAAACTGGTGGCGCCAGACGCGCAAGCGCAGGCTTATTTCGGCGAGGGTGTGGCAATCCAAGGGAACTACGCCGTTGTAGGAGCTCCTAACGCGCTCTCGGGAGACCCACCTGCTGGTACCGCATACGTGTTTCGGCGCACTGGTGTAAACGAATGGGATGCCGGGACAAAGCTGGTTACGCCGGAGGGCGGACAAGTGGGAGATCGTTTCGGTCATGATGTAGCGATTGACGGGGACTGTCTCATAATCGGAGCGTGGGGCGAGAGTGTCGGATATGAGGGGGCTGGCACGGCATATGTGTTTCGCCGCAGCAGCTCAAACGCGTGGCGGACCGGAGTGAAGCTACTGGCCCCAGAAGCATCACAAAGTGCCTCATTTGGCTGGGGTGTGGCGGTCAATGGTGACTATGTGATCGTTGGAGCGCGCAATGAATCTTCGACAATACCGTCCGGTGGCGCGGCTTACGTGTTCTCGGAGAGTTTTCGTACGAGAGTGAGAATGTTGTAAAGTGCCGCGCAGACATTTCAAGTTCTACAACTGTATTGGATGTAAGCGTGATTTGATTCATCATTCTATTTGCGTATGTGGCTAAAAGCTTTCGCGCGCCCGCTACATCAGAGATGGGAGCAAACGGTATACATGAACAAACTGCGACAAGTGACCAGGCGGGTCTGCTGATCCAGATACCACTTCCTCACGCTCACACCGCCGTCTTCTTCACCAGCTGCGGATGCGTATGGAGCTCGTACCCCAACTCGCCGACGATCGTCTCCATGTCTTCCCACGAAAGGTGAAACTCGTGCACGTCCGCCGCTCCAAGTCTCCCGACGATTCGCGCGAGATCGTTCGGGTTGTCGTCATCAAAATCGCCGTCGACGAGCGCCGCTTCCGCCCACGCTACGAGATCGGTCAGTGCGATGTCATGCGCAAGGTACGCGCGTATATGTTCGGCTACCGCCGCCGCGGTAACGATCATGGTTCCTCCACGTGGACTGGACGCGCCGGCGACCGGCGTCTTTGGGCTCAATGCGTTTCGGTCAGCTGTCCCGTTACGTATTTGTGCAGGACCATTGTGACCAGTGTCTGATATGGAATGCCCTCTTCGGCGGCCCTGATCTTCAGATTACGGAGATCGCGCTCCGTTATGCGCACATTCATGCGCTTGTCCTTTTTCAGCGTCGCCTTTGCGTACCGTACCGCCTCGTCTTTTACCGTGCTCGCATCCTCCGCGGTTTCCCATTCACCCCGTTCGAGGCTTTCCATTACGTCTCGCTCTTCGTCGTCCAAATAATGAAACGCGGTTTCTTCGGTATGGTCGCTCATCGTTCTCTCTCCGGGAAACGGTACCGTTTCGTGTACTTCCGACTCGGATAGATCATCTTCAAGAATATCTCTTCTTTTTCGGAGTTGCGAACAAACGGTACGGCATAGATATAACTGCGCCACGCAACCAGATAAACTTGCTGATCCGGATACCGTTTTGTATTCCGCACCACATCTACAACATGTCCTTCCTCAATCGCGATGACAATCTCTTCGAAAGAAATGCCTCTTGTTTGTTTCAAGAGCGCATTTTTTTCATCGCTCCAGTTGAAGGTCATATTGAAACTGTAGTGTGTGTGCCTTTTGTCAATACGTATGGTTGGGACCTTCCTATGGGCACGCTGTGCTGATGACAACGGGATCGGGTACGTCCTACCCCCCGCTCCCCAGGCTCACCATCGCCGCCTCGGCGCTCCAGCGCGTCGAACAGTCGCCGGTAGAGCCTCGCACGACGTACCACTGGCACTTCTCGCCCTTGCAGCGACGACGAATCAACGGGCAATACGCGCGGAGCTTCACCACGCCCCCGTTGACGAGAAAGGACTCCACGTGCTCCATCGTTCGGGTCAGCATCCGGAACTGGCCGGCCGACCTGCCGTCGCCGGGCGTCGATACCAGCACGATCGGCTCCGCCACGTCGTGCTGATAGGTCGCCTCCGCGCCGGCCGGGAGGCCGTGTTTTCGTATTAGCCGTTCTATGCGGCGTCGGTGCGCCTTGCCGTAGCGCAGGTCCATTAGACGCCGACCGCCCGGAGCGGCGCCTCGACGCCGATGGCGAGCAAATGGCTCACCATATCGTCTATCTCCTCCACAGGATACTGCGCCTTGAGCTCCTCCAACGCCGCCTCTTGGCTGTTGGGTTGCGGTACCTGCGTCGGTGCGTGTCCGGTGCGCTCCCGGGCTGCGCTAAACGCCGCCTCGTCCTCGTCGCGGTACCGGAAGAGGACCTCCCCGTCGACCGTCTCCTGGATCGCCTCGCGGGTAACGGGATTCTCCTCTTCCATGCGGTGTTGCCGGACGACCGGGAGTACCGCCGACAATTGGTCCGCTATCGCGTCCATCAACGCGCCGTTGTCCGCGTCCTTGACCGCCGCCCACACTTCCGGATGGCGCGCCTTCTCGACCTGAAAGGTGAGTTGGCGCTGCTTTCGCCGTGTGTCGGCGTTTACCACCGTGCCGAACTTCGCCTCTATCGAGAGATACACCGTCAACATGTCAGCGTCGCGATCGACCGACCGGCGCTGCTCGCGAATCACCATCTCGTTGTTCAGTATCGAAATCACCTTCATCGTGGACTCTCCTTAATCGCTACACGCACTTTCTGATGAATACCATCGAGTAGAAGGCCGGACGGTTGTCGATCGTCTGGCCGCCGCCGGTGCCGCCTGAGTTACCGGCGTAGTTCGGGACGTTTATCGCGTGAGTGTGGCCGGCGGAGCGACCGCCTGAGCTGCCGGACCAAGTGTGGGAGTGGCTCGTGGATGATGTTCTCGCCATGTAGCTCACGGAGCTTGTATTTGAGTACGTAACTCCAATACTTCCTTGATTACCGGACATTGCATACACATACGCACCGGAGTTTCCGTAAGAATGTCGAAAGCCGTCCCAGTGGTTGTGCGAGCCACTGCCATTAACACTTCCACTCACCGAATGAGAATGATCCCTACTCTCGCCCCCCGACGTGAACGCCGTATGGTCGTGGTTGATTGTGTGCGTATGCGAAGGGAGCTGCCCCGCCGTTAGCTGATATGAGTTGGTCCCGCCCACCGCGCCTACCGCCGCGTTCCCACGACCCATCACAAATCGGTCGACCATCGACACGATGCCGAAGGAGAGGCCGGACGCACCGCCGTCTTCGTTTTCCGGAATGCAGGCGTACCAGCCCGGGAGCGTCACGTTGTCGACCCAGCCGGCGCCGTCGTACATCCAGATCGTACCGATCGGGGGCATCGCCAACGCTTCGCGTACCGCGATCGCCTCTACCGCCCGGCGCAGCTGCGTGTCGTCGCCGGCACTTGGCGCAAGGCCGCCGGCCTCGATCAGGTGTATCAGCTCCTCCTGTACGGCGTTGCGGTCCGCGGCAATGATCGCCGTTCCCTGTACGCCTGCATTGCGATCCTCGTCCACGTAACGCCGGTCCCGGTGGCCGGGTGCCGCGGTTCGGTCCATGTGGTATCTCCCCTCGCCGAGCCTTGGGGCCCCGCGTCTCATGTATAGTATTAATATCGGACGACCTTTTCGGGTGATTTACCGATAAATCTATATATCTCTAAATATTACTTAATATATAATAAATAGTGGCTTAACAGGTGCTCCGCCGAGGATCTATCGAAGTGCTTCATTCGCGGGCGGTCCGTGACCGCGTGTTGACACGGCCCCGTTCCCTTGGTAGAGTGCGCTTCACTATTGATGGTGGCGTAGCTCAGTTGGTAGAGCAAGCGGCTCATATCCGCTCGGTCAGGGGTTCAAGTCCCTTCGCCACTACGTGGAGAACCGGCTATTCGTAGCCGGTTTTTTTGTGTCCGAGATGCTCGACTACGTCTCGTCCGCTGCGTGTTCCGGCTTTTGCCGTCGCTGGAGGCGGTCGATCTCCCGCATGAACTCTTCCACATCCTCAAAGTTGCGGTAGACCGAGGCGAAACGGATGTAAGCGACCGTGTCCGTGGCGTGCAGACGGTCCAGCACCATCTCGCCCAGGCGTGCGGCGGTGATTTCGTGGCTCTCCATCCCTTCGTGGAGCGCCTGCTCCTCCAACTCATCGATCATAATGGCGATCTGCGCTTGGCTGATCGGGCGCTTGCGCACCGCCTGCTGGATTCCCTTCTCCAGCTTGGCGCGGTCGAAGGGCTCGCGTCGCCCCGAGCTCTTCTTTATGACCATCAGTTGCTTCTCCTCGATTCGCTCGTAGGAGGTGAAGCGGTAGCCGCAGGAGAGGCACTCTCGGCGTCGTCTCGTCGTGCGTCCGTCGGCGAGTGCGCGCGACTCGATGACTTTATCTTCCAAGGAACTACATTTTGGACATCTCATGGGGCCACTCCAAACTCGGCGGTGCGGTGCACGTAAAAAATATCTATTACGATACAACGGAAGCTCGGACCCTTCAAGCGATCGCTCCGGGCACGCATGCGGCGCGTTGTCCGGCTCGCCGCCGTGGTGTACAATAATCGCGTTCCCACACACTGCCGCGACGAGGAGGCGATTATGAAACTGGTACACAACGAGATTCCCGTAGAGTTCCTGCGGGCCCTGCCGGAGGGGATGAAGCTCGTCAACCGTCACGGGAGAGAGTTTCTCGTCGTCGAGGAGGTGTACAGCCGCAAAGGTACGCCGCTGGTCTCCGAGAGTGTGCGCATCCACGGCGAGCCCACCATTCGCGTCGGTGTCAAGATCGGTGGCGAGGAGGGACTCATCTTCGTCGACGCCTTCTGGGGGAGCCACGCCAAGCTGTACAGCTTTATCCCCGATCTTACCAGCGCCGATGCGATCGTCGAGGCCTTTGTCCCGGAGACGGGGGAGAGCCTCATGGTCGACCGCCGGTGCGATGTCGAGGGGTGTAACTCCCGGCGAGCCATCGAGCTGCTGCTCCCCGGTGGAGAGAACGTGATTCAGGTGTGCGCACGCTTCGGTTGTCCGGGGCACCGTATCGTCCTCGCGGAGCTCGACGAGCCGGTCGCCGATACGGTGAGCGGTATCAACTATTTCGGTGCGGGGTCGCTCGACGACACCTGGTTCGACGATCTGACGTAACGACCGCGCAATTGTAACGTCCTATCCCGCGCGGCGATAGCGCCCGGGGGAGACGCCGACGCGCTTTGCGAACTGCCGGCAGAAGTAGTTGCCGTCGGAGAAACCGCAGCGTGAGGCGACCTCGGTAACGTTCAGATCCGTATCGCGGAGGAGCCGCCGCGCCTCGCGGATGCGGACCGATAAGAGATACTGCATCGGACTCACACCGTAATACGTACCGAATGATCGCAAGAGCGTGTTGCGCGAGACTCCCGCGCTCCGGGCGAGGTCGTCCAGGCGAATACGCTCGCCGTACGCCGTCTCGAGATGGGCGGCGACGCGCGCCAAGCGCCATAGACGGCGATCCTCGGCGGCGCCGACACCGGAGAAGACGCGCGCCACGTACACGATCAGTTCCGACAGGAGCGCCCGCAGCATGCTCTCATACGCCTCAGCCCGCGCGCGATACTCCTCGTCGATCCGGCGGAGCAACGCCCTCACGTAGCGCAGTGCATCGTCCCCGAGGCGCAGGCGGTTGCGATAGCCACCCTCGGTTCGCATGGCCGGCTGTAGGTGAAAGAGGGCGTGGTATCCCTCCAGTTGCAGTACGTCGCTGCCCATCTTGAGAGCCCGCGCCGAATCGAATGCTACGTTCACGATCGACATCCCCGCCGCCTCGGCAAAGCCGTGGGGCTCGTCGGGAGGAATGTAGAAGACGTCCCCCGCGCCGATCGGGTAACGCGCCCGCGCGGTACGATGGACCCCCGTTCCCTCCAGCACGAACACCAGCTCGCCGAAGTCCTGTCGGTGCATCGGAAAGGCGGGGAACGAAAAGTGGTACGGTCCGACGCAGAAGGCCGCCCCGTGGTAGCCCGGTGAATCGGCCAGACGATACAACGGAACCATGGTGAAAAAATGCTATTCTTTGGTGCAATCATCAAGGCGAGTCCCACACGGTAGGCGTACTATTTCCGACCAGGAGGCTCAACAATGACGACCCAAACTGCGCGTCTTCAAGACGGTCACGTTCAGGAGTACTTCGGAAACGGCTATACGATCGTGCCCGACTTCTTCGACGCCGATGAGATTGCCCTCATGCGCGAGGTTTGCGATCGTGCCGTGGCCGACATCGATCGCCGCATCGACGAGGGCGACCCGACGGTGCCGGACATCAACCACAAGAACTCACGTTACTTCGTGCCTCACGTGTACCGAACCTTCCCCGAGATCCGCCGAGTGACCCTCGGCGAGAAGATGGCCGGCGTGTGCCGAAGAGTTCTCGGAGAGTGGGTGAATCTCTTTCTCGATCAATACGTGGTCAAGGCTGCCGAGCGCGGTATGAAGTTCTCGTGGCACCAGGATGCGGGGTTCATCACCCACCGAAACGTCAAGCCGTATCTCACCTGTTGGATACCTCTCGACGACGTCACATTGGAAAACGGCACTATCTACGTGCTCCCTTTTGAGCGTGCGGGCACTCGCGACCTGATCGAACACGTGCGCGAAGAGGGTACCAACGACATGGTGGGCTACACCGGCGACGACCCCGGCGATCCGGTAGAGGTGGCGGCCGGCACGCTCGTCGCCTTCTCCAGCCACACGCTACATCGCTCGGGCCCCAACACGACCGACCGCATGCGCCGTGTCTATCTGCTCCAGTATTCGGCGGAACTCATAACCGATCCCGACGGATCGCCGCGCCACCACGATACTCCATTCCTGAGAGAAGGGCGCATCGTCGCGGGATAGCGCTACAGTATGGCGAACCCTTCCTTTTCCGCCGCCTCGGCCAGACGCGCATCGCTCGATACGAATGGGAACGCGGTAACGGACGGTGGGACGACCGTCAGGGCCGCGGCGAGTTGCAGTGCGTCGGCCCCCCGCAGAGCGTGTACGCGCAAGAGGCGTAGCGATCGAAGCCGGAGTTCCTCCGAAGGATTCACTTCGGCCCAGCTCGATGCCAGCGTCTCCAAGCGTTCCAGTACGTGGCGCAGCACCGGGAGTGTCAACGCTCCGTCCCTATGGAGGCGGTTTAGGGCCGAAGCACACTCGACCTTGGATACCCACCACGTCACGACGTTGGGATCGTCGATCAATAGCGTTCTACGATCCGAGCTGGCTCGTTCCTCGACTACGAGAGAGACCAGCGCGGAGGAGTCCCAGTATCTCATCGTCCCTCTTCACGTTCGGCGACGATGAGGCTCGCAGCGCTTACGCCGTCGGGGAGACGCGGACTCTCAGATGAAAAAAATGCCTCTGCATCCAAAGAACGGCGAGGCGGTGTTATTACGCCGCTTCGCACGAGGTCTTCCATGTCGGCCGCTACGCCGTCGAAGTTGGGAGCATATCGTTCTATCGTAGCGATAGGCCTCCGTCGGTCGGTAATCACGATGGTCTCGCCCCGCTTTACTTCCTCCAATAAGGCGCTTAGAGCGTTTTTCGTATGGCTAATACTGGACTTTTTCATGTGGCTATAATAGCCACATAAGGAGCGTGCATCAACAGATACGTGGGGCGTACCCGGCGCGAAGGTGTCCCCTTGTCTTCGTGCCGTAGTCGGATTATAGAACCGGCGGCGGGCGCACGCTCACTACGCCCGCCGCCGCATGCTCGTGTCAATCGACTTTTACTTCGATCTTACGGGGTTTCACCTCTTCTTTGAGGTGGAGTGTCACCGTCAAGACGCCGTTGTCCATTCTGGCCTCAACCTTGTCGCGGTCGACGCGTTCGTCGAGCGTATACGTCGAGCGAAAGTCGGCGTCGTACCGCTCGTGTACCAGGTAGTTCACATCTTCGGCATAGCGATTTCTGCGCCCCGTGATCGTGAGCGTGTCACCGTTGATGTCGACCTCCAGGGCGTCTTTACCCACCCCCGGCATCTCCAAGCGAAGCATCACCGCGCCGTTCATTTCTACGATGTCACCTACGGGCCGAACCGTCCGGGTCTCGTTACCATTCGCTTGTTTCGTCAGATCCTTTGTCGCCATCGGTCACCTCCTTACCTGATGCTCACTGCAATCTGCCGCGGTTTTGCCTCTTCGCGCTTCGGCAACGAAACTTCCAAGACGCCGTCGCGCATACGCGCATCGATTTTGGCCGATTCGACGCCGTTGGGAAGCGAGAGTGTACGCTGAAAGCTGCCCTCCCAACTCTCCTTACGATAGACTTTCGCCTCGCCCTTCTTACCCGAGATACGCTTCTCGCCTTTGATCGTAAGCACGCTGTCGGCTACCGATATCTCGAGGTCTTTCTTGTCGACGCCGGGTAGGTCGACTATTACGAGGTAGCCGTCTTTGTTCTCTACCACATCCATCGTGGGTGAGAACTCTCGGTCGAACAGACCATCGGAGAAGAACCGCCCGGCAGCCGGATCGAACATATCGTCGATTTCGCGACGAATCCGATCAAGCTCACCAACCGGATCCCAAAACGAGTTTTGACGCCTTCTGATGATATTCATTGCGTCCTCCTCACGTTAGGTTTTAGGGCTGTCGGTCAACGACCCTGCGCCCGTTTTTAGTAATCTCTAAGCATAAAGTGTGCCAACTATAGTGATCTATTGAGCAATTTTGGTTGATATAAGTCATTATCGGATAATATTTTACATAGTAATATCGATGTGGATGCGCCTCGGAGACCGGACTCCGCCGTCGGTGCGTTTTTTTGACACATCGTTCCGGGGAGGTGCAAAGTAGATGGGTCATGTCGACGCAGAACCCCGTCGCGAGAGGCCCGACAAAGTGGCATTTTGCGACTCACAGAGACGTCCTGCCGTCGCCGACGGGTAGAGGGGCTCGTCCGACGCGTTTCGCCGGACCGGTGCTCTTACGGTAGCCCGCGGCGTGAAGCCGACGTCAGTTCTCAGTGTGCGCGAGCCTCATGGGGAGATATCGGTGCGTCTCGCTGCGTCTTCACCGTAGCGACATGTGCGACCCGCGACATTGGCGCGGCGACTTGGTACATTAGGCCCTATGAATCGACGGCTTCTTGTCATTGGACTTTTGACCGCGCTCGTGCTCTCCGTCTCCGGCGGCGGGCAGGATGAGGCGGACGGCGTCGCGCCGTCCATTCGCGTTGCACTCCTTCCGGTACTCGACACGCTTCCGTTTCACGTCGCCCTCGCCGACGGTCTCTTCGATGAGGTCGGCGTGACGGTGGAGTATCTTCCGGTAAACAGTTCGGTCGATAGGGACCAGCTTCTGCAGGCCGGCGAGGCGGATATTGTCATCGGTGAGCTCATGTCCGCCGCGCTCTTCAACCGCGAGACTCATCGCGTGATGGTGATCGCCACCGCCCGCCGTCCCAGAGACGATGAGCCGATGTTTCGAATCCTCGCGCCCCCCGGCTCCGCGCTCTCCACGCCGGCCGATTTGGCGGGCGTTCCGATCGCAGTCTCGAAGAACAACATCATCGAGTACGTCACCGATCGTGTTCTGACCGCGTACGGATTGACCGTCGGCGATATCGTAACCTCGAGCGTTCCCGTCATACCCGAGCGGTTTCAGCTGCTCATGGCCGCTCAAGTGGAGGCTGCGACCTTGCCCGATCCCCTTGCCCAAGCGGCTCTGGCCGCCGGGGCGGTGGAGGTCACGAACGACGCCGAGTACAGCCGATACTCACAGAGCGTGCTCATCGCCTCCGCCGCCTTCGTGCGTGAGTATGCGTTCGCGCTCGACGCCTTTCTCGACGCCTGGTACGAGGGCTCCGCACGATTAAATGAGCGGCCGGATGCGTATACCGAACTCATATTCGAGGCGATTCCCATTCCCGACCCGCTCCGCGACGGATTTCGACTCGCGCGTTTCGAGGAGCGTTCGGTACCCACGAGCTCGGAATGGGACGATGCGGGGGCGTGGCTCGTGGAGAAGGGCCTCCTCACGGAGGTCCCTCCCTTTGCCGAGGCCGTACGGCAGCCGTAGCGGCGGCGGTATGGTACGTTTCGATACGGTAACCTTCACCTACCGCCACGGCGCGGCGGTCTTTTCGAATCTCGATTGGTCGGTCGCCTCCGGCGAGGCGTGGGCCGTCGTGGGCCCGTCCGGATCGGGAAAGTCGACCCTTCTGGCGCTCCTTGCGGGCTTGCAAACGGCGCAGGCCGGTGAGGTCGTCATACAAGGCGAGACGATTCGTCGTCCGCGGCCCGGTACCGGGTTGGTCTTTCAAGAGTACGGCCTCCTCCCGTGGTTAACCGTCCGGGGCAACGTTGGGCTCGGATTTCGTATCCGTCGTATGTACGGACCGGACGGCGTGCACAGTCCTACCGAGTCGCCACCGTCGCGTTCGGAGGCGGCGCGGCGTGTGGAGACGTGGATGGAACGTTTGGACATCGCGGCCCTCGCTGATCGACATCCCGGCGAGCTCTCCGGCGGCCAACGGCAGCGCGTCGCCCTGGCGCGAACCTTCGTGCTCGCCCCGGACCTGCTGTTACTCGACGAGCCGTTTTCCTCGCTGGATCACGCGACGCGCCGACGACTTCAGGAGACGCTCATCGATCTGCATCGCGAGAATCCTCACACCCGCATCTTCGTCACACACTCCCTACGAGAGGCTGCGTATCTCGGACGCAAGATTCTCGTCCTCGAGCGCGATCGCATTCACGCTCTGGACAACCCGGCGGGAAACAGCGGCGTCCCGGACGACGACGCCTATGCATCCACGGTGGAGCGGCTACTCGCGTACGCCGACGGGTGGGACGCGGAGCGCACGTTTTGAAGTCTACGATTCGCGATGCTGCCCTCGGGCTCGCTGTGGTGACCGTGTTGTGGGAGGTCGTTGCGCGTATTGCGGCGTGGGACTTCGTGCCGCCCCCTTCGCGCGTGTTCCCGATCTTCGTCTCCCCCGTGGGCCTCGATATCGTCGCTCATGCGGCTGCAACGCTTGCGCGCGTGCTCGCCTCTCTGGCCGCCGGATCGCTCATCGGGTTTCCCGTCGGCCTCCTGCTTGGGCAGAGTCGGCGTCTGCATCGTCTCTTCTCACCCGTCGTCGCCGCACTCTACCCCGTGCCGAAGATCGTCTTCCTGCCCGTCGCCTTCGTCGCCATGGGGATCAACGACGCGGCGAGAATCGCCATCGTAGCCGCCATTCTCCTGTTCCACATCATCGTCCTCGTGCGCGACGCCGGCCTCGCACTTCCTGAGGAACTGGTGCGTTCCGTGCGCTCCCTCGGTGCCGGACGATTGGCGCTTCTGCGCTTCGTGTACGCCCCCGCCGGTGTGCCGGCCTTAATTAGTGCGGTGCGCGTGTCGATCGGTACATCCCTTGCGGTGCTGTTTATCGCCGAACAGTCCTTAGCCCGATGGGGGCTGGGTTACTTTATCGTCGTGGAAAGCTATCAGACCTTACGGTATCCCAGAATGTACGCCGGGATAGTCGCCATGTCGGTGCTCGGATTGGCGTTGCACTATTCGGTGAGCGCGGTGGAGCGCTCGGTGAGGGTTGCCCGTGGATAAGAGCCCGGAGCGCATTCGGTCGATGTTCGACGCCGTCTCGAGCTCCTATCGCACGCTGAATCGACTGATTACCTTCGGAGGGGACGCTCGCATCAGACGTCGCGCCGTTCGTCTGGCGCGTCTCGACTCGGCCCGCACGCTCTTGGACGTGGCGACCGGCACGGGCGACATCATCGAGACGGCGCTCAAATACCATCCCCACCTCAGCGTGACGGGGGTGGATTTTTCGGAGCGCATGCTCGCGGTTGCGGCGCGGCGGCCCGTGTTGCGGCGTGTGCGCTTCGTTCAGGGAGACGCCTTGGCGCTCCCGTTCGAGGACGACAGCTTCGACCGGATCACTTCGGGCTACCTCATCCGTAACGTCGTGGATGTACGCGCCTGTTTCGCCGAGCAGTTTCGCGTGTTGCGACCGGGCGGGCGTGTCGTGTGCGTAGAAACGACGCCGCCGGCGGGTATCTGGGCGCCCCTCATTCGATGGCATCTTCGATTCGCGATCCCCCTACTGGGAGCATTGATCTCTCGTCGTCCCGAGGCGTATCGGTATCTGCCCGCCTCGACGCGACGGTTCAAGAGTCCCGAGGAGGTCACCGGCATCATGGAGCGCGTCGGGTTCCGTCTCGTGGGTGTCAAGACGGCACTTTTGGGGACGATCGCCATCCATACCGGAGTCAAACCGCAATGAGGGCCCGCCATTGGGTGGAGGCGACGCGGCCGAAGACCCTTCCCGCGTCGGTGGCGCCGATTCTCGTGGCAATTGGCTACGCGATTCTGCGCGATACCTTCGTTCTCGGTCCCGTGGTGATCGCCCTTTGCGTCTCGATACTGTTGCAGATCGGCGTCAACCTCGCCAACGACTACTTCGATTTCGTGGGGGGCCACGACACCGATGCGCGTCTCGGTCCCCGTAGAGCCGCCTCATCCGGCCTCATCCCGCCGCGGCAGCTGCTCACGGCGACGGTCGTCGTTCTTGCCGCCGCCGCCGTCCTGATCGTCCTCCTCGTACTCCGCGCCGGCACGCCGATACTGATCGCGGGTGTTGCGGCGGTGATCTCGGCCGTTGCCTATTCCGGCGGGCCCTTTCCGTTGGCCGCTCACGGACTGGGTGAGCTGTTCGTCTTTCTCTTTTTCGGACCCGTAGCAGTGATGGGCTCCTACTACGTGCAAGCGCTCACCGTGGACCGAACGATCGCGTTGCTTGCGGTCGGCCCGGGTGCGCTCGCCGCCGCGATCCTCGTCGTAAACAACCATCGCGACCGCGCGGAAGACGAGCGGACCGGCAAACGCACTCTGGCGGTTCGGTGGGGAGAGTGGGGGAGCCGGGTGGAATACGGTGCGCTCCTTCTCGTCGCCTTCGTCTCCGCTGCGGCGGTGGATGAACTGGGATGGTGGCGGCTCGCCCTGCTCATCCCCGCTCCGTCGGCAGTCGGACTTATGCGCGATGTGGGCGGCGGCGTTCGCGGAACGGCGCTCAATCGCACCCTGGCCGGAACCGCGCGCTTGTGTCTTGCGTACTGCGCCATCCTCTTCGGTGCGTTGGTAGCCGCACGAGTAGTCTAATCCGCGATATCGACGTACCCGCCGCCGACGCCCTTGTTAAAAGTGCGTCTGCCGGGTAACGTCTTGTCAACTATGGATGACGTTGGGCTTTACGAATCGATACCTATCACATTGTACAACTCTTTGAGTCGCTCAAAGGAGCCGTTTGTCGCTCTCAACCCACCGTTTGTCGGTATGTACGTGTGCGGGCCTACGGTCTATTCCGATCCGCATCTCGGCCACGCCCGCCCCGCAGTCGCATTTGATACCATATTTCGTTATATGCGCTTTCTCGGACTACACGTGCGCTACGTCCGCAACATTACGGATGTCGGTCATCTCGAGGACGAGGAGGCCGGCACGGGCGAGGATCGTATCGCCAAGCGAGCGCGTCTGGAGCGCGTCGAGCCGATGGAGATCGTCCAGCGCTATACGCTCAGCTATCACGACGGGTTGCGTCGCCTCGGGTGCCTTCCGCCGTCCATCGAGCCGAGGGCGAGCGGTCATATCATCGAGCAGATCGAAATCGTACAGAAGATCCTCGATGCCGGACTCGCCTATGAGGTAGACGGCTCGGTCTATTTCGACTTGGAGAAGTACGCGCGCGACGGCGTCGCGTCGGGCGGCGAGGAGGGCAGTCCCTACGGACGGCTCTCCGGGCGTGTGCTCGACGACCTCCTCTCCAACACGCGTAACACCGTCGGCGCGGACGAGAAGCGTAGCTCACTCGATTTTGCCCTCTGGAAACGCGCGGAGTCGAACCACATCATGCGGTGGAACAGTCCGTGGGGCGAGGGGTTTCCCGGGTGGCACGTGGAGTGTACCACGATGAGTACGCGCTACCTCGGCGAACAGTTCGACATCCACGGCGGCGGACTCGATTTACAGTTTCCGCACCACGAGGCCGAGATTGCCCAGAGTCACGGTGCCTTCGGGAGCGATCCGGCGCGCTATTGGGTGCACAACAACATGTTGACCGTAGACGGTCGAAAGATGGCCAAGAGTATCGGTAACTTCATCACCCTCGAGGAGATGTTTACCGGTAACCACGAGCGCCTTGAGGCGGCCTACCATCCGATGGTGGTACGTTTTTTCATGCTCCAGGCCCACTATCGGAGCGTCGTGGACTTTTCCAACGAGGCGCTGCAGGCGGCGGAAAAGGGGTACCAGCGCCTCATGGCGGGACTACAACACGCCGAAGCGCTGCTCGCCGATGAGATCGCCGACGAGGTGCAGCCGGGAACCGCCCCGCGCTTTCCCGTCGGCCCCCGCGAGGACGACATCGCCGAAGCGGGGAAGACCGTCCCGCGACCCGGCGAACTCTCCGGTACCTCCGACCATGAGGCGGCGGTAATTCGGGAGATCGAGACGTGTTGGCGCGCGATATCGGACGACTTTCACACCCCGACGGTGATCGCCGCGCTCTTCGAGCTTTCGCGATTGATCCAACGGCCGGAGCATGCCGGCTCGTCCGATGCGATCCGGCTGGGGGCGGCCCGTTTCATACGCGCGTTCTCCCGTCACGTGTTGGGCCTCAGGCCCGAGAGCGAGGCGCTCGACGGTGGCGGACGATCGGCTGAGTCCGAACGGCTTGATGCCGCGGTGCGCCTACTCATCGATATGCGCGGTGCGGCGCGCTCGGCCAAAGATTTTACCACCGCCGACCGTATTCGTGACCAACTTGCCGAAGCGGGTATTCGGATGGAGGACCACAAAGACGGCACCACGACCTGGACCGCGACATAGAGAGGGTGGCATATGGGGGTAAAAACACTTGACGACATGCGCTCGTACCTATCCGAGGTCACCGAGGAGCTCGTGACGCTCCGCGAGATGGACAACTTGGAGATGTATCGCATGATCACCGAGAAGGGGAAAGAACTCGAGGGGCTGCGCGACGAGGAGCGCACCGACGAGAACTTCGTATACGGCTGCATCAGTAACGTCTACATCGCCGACGGCCTTCGCGACGGAGCGATGCATTATCGCGGTGTCTCGGAGGCTCACATCGTCCGCGGACTGTTAGCCTACATGGTCGAGGCGCTCAACGGCCTCTCGCCCGACGATGTGGTCTCCGGAACGCGGAGTGCGATCGACCAATTTGCTCGCGACCTCGATCTCAAATCGACTCTCACCCCCAATCGCGCCAACGCATTCGGGAACATCTACAAGCTGATGGTTGAGAAGGCCGCCGGGCGCGCCTCAAGCTGAGATAGCGGTGGCACGGTCCTGGTGGGGGTGGTTCAAGCGGCGCACCGTCGTCGTGCCGGAGCACGCCGTCGCGTCCTCCCGTCGGTTCGTCGTCGGAGACATTCACGGATGCGCGCGCACCTTCCGCGTGTTGGTCGAAGACGGAATCGGGGCCGCCGACGGGGACGAGATCTTTCTATTGGGAGATCTCATCAATAAGGGACCCGACAGCCTCGGCGTCCTCGAGTACATTTGCGATCTCGAGTGCCGGGGTATACGCGTTACGATAATCAGAGGAAATCACGAGGAGGCGCTCCTTAAGGCGCGTGACCGCGGCCCGTCGAAACTACGCGCCCTATTGGAGCGCAGCAGCAATACCGCGCTCCTCGATCCGGAAGACGGCTCGCGCCTCGATCCTCGTTGGGACGCGCTTCTTTCGAAGAGTGTATATTATCTCGCACTTTCCGACGTGCTTCTGGTCCACGCGGGATTCGACTTTTCCAAGAAACAACCCTTTTCCGATACGCGCTCAATGCTCACCTTACGGGAGATGCGCTACGACGCCGAGGCGGCCGGTGGACGACCGGTAGTCTACGGCCATATCCGCACCCCCCTCTCGTCCATTATCGAACACTGCGTCAACGGGAGGCCGACTCTGCCGTTGGATAACGGCGCAGTAGGAGCCTCGCATAAAGAGACGTACAAGATCGCCGAGTACGGTAACCTCTGCTGCCTCGACATCGATCGATGGACACTTTTCGTTCAGCCCAATTGCGATCGGGACGAGTCGAGTCGGGTACCGGCTGCGTTTAGTATCACCGTTCGACCGGCCCGACAAACCGCGAAAAGCGACGCGTAGGACGTCCCCGCCCCGGTCGGTCGCGGACGAGAGGGTACGCGGCCGCAACGCGCGCCTCGACGAGCTCACGCTCGCGCTCTTCGTTCGGTTGGAATCGCGACCGGGAACCGGTACACCGAAGTGAGGGCTCTCTGACCTCGAGGCCGGTTCCTACGAGTCGGCAAACCGCTACCGCGATCCCGCGCATCGAGACGTCGTCGTCGACGGAAATGATCTCACCCGACGCGACGACGCCTCGGTACACTACCGCGTCGTCGCTCCGACCTCCTCGACGCGCGGTAGCGCCAAGAAGTACGCGACGGGTTGTACAGCCGACGAAGCGGATCGATGGGGCGATTATGCAGAAGTTACGTATGTATCCCGGTGCCGATGCGCCGCGCATCACGGATTTTTCCGATGTAGAATACGTATCCGTAGTAGTCCGAGTACGTGCGGTACATTCCAATCTCCTCACGCTCCAATGCCACGACCTCCAACGCCTCGGCATCGTCGTGAAACTCCCGTTCCACGGCGTCCAGCCTACCCAAAAGCGGATTGTAGTACCCGTCCCACCAGTCGCGCTCCGGGAGTACGAAGCTCTCCGTGAGATCGTATCCCGCGTCGCGAAAGACGGTCTCGTTCTCGACCCGTCCCGTCATCCCCGGATAGGCGGCCTTCCAGTATCGCGCAACCTCCTCCGGCGCATCGTTGCGGAGCCACGATATCTCGCTCACCGCGATGCACCCGTCTCGTTTCAACAGCGGGCGCCAGAGCGTAAGGCCCTTCGCCAAGCCGACGTGGTAAATCGCGCCCTCGGACCATATGAGATCGAATGACTCGGCGGAAAATGGGAGATCTCCCATGTCGGCGTCGACCGTGCGAATGCGGTGGGCCAGACCGCGGTCGCGCGCCGCCGCCGCGAGGCGATCGAGATACGGCCGGTACGTATCGACGGCATGGATATCGGCCTCCGTGAGCGAGGCCAGTTGGAGGGATTGCGCGCCCGGCCCGCATCCTACGTCGAGGATCTGCTCCACGGGGTTCCGCAACGAGAGCGCCCGGAGTGCTCGTAGCGTGGATTCCTCGCTCCCCGGCCCCTCGCGTTCCAAGCCGGAATGAATGTGAAAGAAGATCTCCTCTTGTCTCTGGGTCACGCGTGTTCCTCCCGGACTCGGATCGTACCCGCGGCCTTTACCGCCGTGAACTCTCGGCAGCCGTCGATTCGTGAATAGTATCAACAAGCTCGTTGGTGGAATAGTTATCATCGCCGCCGTGTGAATGACCCATCGGCGTACGGAGCGTACGATCCGGTCCACGATCGCGTCGTACGTCATAGCCCGTTTGTCGCGATTGCTCGATACCTCTTGCCGATCCACTCACTACGCGGCGGTCTCTGCGGTCGGCAAAGGTACGCGCAGAGCGCTCTCTACTCAGTGATATCGTCTCGTTCCGTTTCTAAAATCGGAATGGTAATCGCATACGTACACCCCGGACTCGACGACGCGGTGAGCCCGCCGTCGAGTTGCTTGACCATCGCCCGGATAATCTTCAGACCGAGGCCCGAGGAGTTTTCTATAACCTCCACCGATACGCTCGAACCGCTGTCGGCGTATCGGACGAGGAGCTCGTCGTCCCGACGGTCGCACCGTATCGAGATGCGCACGGCATCCGTATCGGTAGCGGCGTGTTTGATGGAGTTGGTAATTAACTCGGTAACGATAATTCCGAGGTAGATCGTTCGGTCTACGGTCAGCGCTATCGGGGTGCAATCAAGGCTCCACTCTATGAGATTGTTATCCCAGTACGAGTCGACGATCGTCCCGGTTAGCTCTTCCAAGTAGTGATTCAGCGCAATGCCGGTGAGATCCTCGCTATTGTACAGCTTGTCGTGAACCGTAAGGATCGATTGCATGCGATCCTTAATCGCGCGTAACTGGTCGACGGGTCCGGCGAACCCCTCGTTTTCCAATTGAAGGTTAATCATACCGACGAGCATCGTGAGATTGTTCTTGACTCGGTGGTGGACCTCACGAATGAGCACTTCTCGCTCCCGGAGCGCCTCCTCGATACGGCGCTCCTTCTTGAATAGCTCCGCAAACACCAGGACCTTACTCCGTAAGATGAACGGATCCACCGGTTTACTCAGATAGTCGACCGCCCCCGACTCGTATCCTTCGAAGACGTAGCGTTCTTCGGTAGAGATGGCGGTGATGAATACGATCGGAATGAGCGTCGTTTTATTTCGTGATCGGATGAGACCGGCGAGCTCGTACCCGTTCATCTCCGGCATCTGAACGTCGAGAACGATGAGCGCGGGGCGATGCTCGATGAGGTACGCAAGGGCCTCTTGTCCGGAGAGTGCGGTCACGACTTGCACGTCGCAGTCGTGGAGCACCGCTCGCATCGTTGTGAGATTTCCCGGCTTATCGTCGACGACGAGTACAACGGGCTTCACGTCCACTATTGCGGCCTCGCAAAGCGACCGTATACTCTCTCTCGGACGGTGTAGAACCCGTCGATGCGGCCGGATGAACGCCGAGCTACGCTGTCGCGATCGATACCCATTACATCCCCCGTTTTTTATATATCTTCAACTCCGGATCGACGGTCGTGAAGCGGTCTTGATATCCCGAGAACTCCAATGATTCTTTGACGCCGAGGCACAGAAATCCACCGTCGCTCAAACTGTCGACGAACAGTTTAACCACCCGTTGTTGTAACTCCCGCGCGAAGTAAATCAACACATTGCGACACATGATGCAGTGCATCGCTCCGAACGACGTGTCGGTTGCGAGATTGTGCATGGAAAAGACGATCCGCTCTTTGACTCGGCGGTTTATCATGACCGCCCCGTAGCGCGCCGAGTAGTAATCCGACAATGAGTGCTCTCCACCGGCCGCTACATAGTTCGCCGAATATTCGTGCACCACATCAATATTGTAGATGCCGGCGGTGGCTCTTTGCAAAACTTCGTCATTGAAATCGGTGGCGTACACTTGCGTCTTGCGCAGTATTCCCGCCTCCTCGAGGAGAATTGCCAAAGAGTAGGCCTCCTCGCCGGTCGAGCAACCGGCGTTCCACACCTTCACGAACGGATAGGTTGCGAGGTGCGGTACTACATGCTCGACGATCGCCTTATAGACCGCGGGATCGCGAAACATCGCCGTAACATTGATTGAGAAGGCGCGCAGCACGCGATCGATGAAACCGGGTTCGTACAGTATCCGTTCCAGCATCTGGATCTTGTTGTCCAGACCCTCGCTCACGGCGATCCGGTCGATCTGCCGTAGAACGTGCCCACGGGTGTAACCTCGAAAGTCGTAGCCGAACTTCTCGTATATCGCTTGCAGTATGAAATCGACTTCCAGGTCCCTCATCGAACTATCGATAGAGCCACACGCGCAAGAGGCTGAGGAGCTTGGCTACGTCCACCGGTTTGGAGAGGTAGTCGGTCGCGCCCGCGTCGATGCACTTCTGCCTGTCGCCGCGCATCGCCTTGGCGGTGAGGGCGATAATCGGGAGTTTGCGGAATCGCTCATGTTCGCGAATTCTCTGCGTCGCCTCGTACCCGTCCATCTCGGGCATCATGATATCCATCAAAACGCCGTCGACTCGCTCCATAGATTGAATCTTCTCTACCGCCTCTCTTCCGTTGCGCGCGGCGACGACGTGCACACCCTTGTCCTCCAAGACGCTCGTAAGGGCGAATACGTTACGCATGTCGTCGTCTACGATCAGAATCGTCTTGTCGCGTAGAACCGGCTCTTCCTCGTGCGGGACTTGTTCCTGTCGCTGTAGCCGTTCCGACGGCGGTCGGCGCTCCACGCGATGGAGGAACAACATCGTCTCGTCCAGGAGCCGATCCTGGGAGCGAGCGCCTTTGACGATGATACTCTCGGCGTAGCGGCTGAGCCGCGCCTCGTCGTCTCGAGTGAGCTCGTCGCCGGTGTAGACGATTACCGGCGTATCGACGCTCTCGTCCTCGCGCACGCGCTTTAGTAGGTCGAGGCCTTCTTTGAGGTCGAGGTCCAGGATTGCGCAGTCGATCGACTCGCTCTTGAGTATCGCGAACGCCTCGTCGGTCGTCTCGGCCGTTGTCGTCTTTACATCGCGACCTTCGATGAGGTCGCGGATCGCGTCGTGTTGGGCGTGGTCGGCTTCGAGGATAAGGACGTATTTTACCGACGTGTCGAGTACCTTTTCGATGCGTTGAAAGCTCCGCTGTAACGACTCGACGGTAACCGGTTTGGGAATGTGTCCGATCGCACCGGAGGGGATGGTGGCCGGCGTCTCGGTTTTCTCGGCGATGATGTGAATGGGAATATGTTCGGTGAAGCGATTCTTCTGTAGACGTTCGGTGACCTCCCACCCGTCGATGCCGGGAAGATCGACGTCGAGAATAACGGCGCTCGGACGGTAGTAATCGGCAAAGTGGAGGCCCGTCTCGCCGTCCGGGGCGTGCAGCGTCTTGAAGCCTCGCGTCCGGGCCTCCTGAGCGACGAGCTGTGCGAATACCGTATCGCTTGCGATAATCAACAGGGACGTATCGTCCGGTCCGAGTGTGTGGCGATCGTCCCGAGCGTCTTCGCTTGATCGTTCACCGACCTTCGGCGTCGGTGCGCGGTCGTGCGCCGGGGGGCGAGGCTCCGCTTCCCCGGGCGGTACTTCATGGGCCACGGGTATCGTAAGTGAAAACGATGAGCCCTCGCCCTCGAGGCTCGAGAAGCTGATCCGTCCGCCCAAAGCGGCGGCGAGTTGGCGCGATATCGAAAGACCCAGGCCCGTTCCGCCGTATCTGCGATTCGTCGTTCCGTCGCCCTGTTGAAACGCCTCGAATACCAGCTCCTGTTTGTCCGCGGGAATTCCTATTCCCGTGTCGTCGACGACGAACTCCACGGCGCGAATCTCGCGAGTTCCGGACCGCATGACGTTGCGCACCGTAAGCGTTACCTCGCCCGCTTCGGTAAACTTAAACGCGTTCGACAGGAGATTTTGGAGTATCTGTTTCAGACGCAGCGGATCGGTCAGGATAGCTTCCGGGAGGTCGTCCCGACGATCTATGCGAAACGCTACGTCCTTTTTCTCGGCGACGTGGTCGAACATCTGCTCCATGGCGAGGCAGACGTCGACGATCCCGACCTCGTCGACACGCATTTCCATCTTCCCGGCCTCAATCTTCGAGAGATCGAGAATATCGTTGATGAGCGTCAGGAGGTCGTCTCCGGCGCTGTGAATCGTGTCGGCATATTCCCGTTCCTTCGGATGAAGATCGGCGCTCTCGGCCATCAGTTGCGCCAAGACGATGATGGAGTTCAGCGGCGTGCGCAACTCGTGGGACATGTTTGCCAGAAACTCCGACTTGTATTGGTTGGTCGTCTCCAAGGCCCGCGCCTTTTCGTCGACCTCTCTCCACGCCCGCTCCAGATCGATGTTTTTCTCGCTGATCAGATCGCGCTGCTCCCTGAGTTCTTGCGTGCGTACCTCCAGCTCCTCGTTGGCGACGCGGAGCTCCTCCTGGCCGCGCTGCAAGTTACTCTCCGACTCCCTGAGGGCTTTGGTTTGCTGCGCGAGATCTTGATTGATAAGGTGGAGTTCCTCCTGCTGGGCCTCGAGCCGTTCGTTGTAACTCTGCGCTTCGGACAGCAAGAACTCGACTTTTTCCTTGGACTGGAGGATATGAATCAAGGCGGCCAAGGATTCGGTGATCGAGTCCAGGAATGCCGTTGTGTTATCGGACAAACGGTGGAGCGAGGCGACCTCGACGACCGCTTTGAGCTCCCCGTTATGGTACAACGGCACGGCCAATGCGTGTTGGGCCGCCGCCGTTCCCAGTGCACTCTGAATGGGGTAAAAGCTTTCGGGAACGTCGGACAGTACGAGCGCGTGTCCCTCCACGACGCTTTGGCCGACCAGTCCGCCTCCCACCTCAACTCGCTGCGGCAGTGTCGTATCGCCGGGTACGGCGTATTTGCCGACCAGCTCCAGGTCGTTTTGCTCCTCGTCGAATACATACAACAGGCCCATGTGGCCGTCGATATAACGACACAAAAATGAGATTGCGCCGTCCGCCAACTCATCGATCGTCTCGCTCCGCCGCGACAGTTCGGCAAGCTCGTTGCGACCGTCTCGAATCCAGTTTTCACGGTCTCTCTCCTCGCGGAGCGTGGTAAAGTTGTTGACGATTCGATTGATGGAGTGCGCCAGAATATCGCGGTCGTTCTTGGGTACGATGGTAGCCGAGAAGTCCTCCTCGGCGACGCGCTCGGCTATCCGCGCCTTCTCCCGCAAATTCACCTGCAGTTCCTGCATCGCCGCTGAGAGTACACCGAACTCGTCGGTGCGTTGCGTTTCGATAGTGTTGTCGAGGGTGCCTTGGGATATGTCGTAGGTCGACGAGACGAGCGCCCTGAGCGGAAGGCGGATCGTGCGCGTAATGGTTAAGGCGATGACGACGCACACCAGTACGGCGAAGGATAACAGAGCGATGAATTGATTGCGTGTCACGTGATACGTACGGATCGCGTCGGTGTGGAACTCCGCCGCCCGGTCGGCGGCAAAGTCGACCAGATACGGGATGTGAGCCTTTACCTCCAAAATCTGCGCGCGGGCCGCCGCGTCGAACGTCTCCCGGGCGGCCGCCTCTCGTCCGGCAAGTTTGTCCTCAATGATGTGATCGACGATGTGACTCAGTATGACGAAGTCCCGTTGAAACTCGATAATGAGGGTAACGTCTCCCAGAAAACGCTCCCGCAGCGTGTAAAAACTCACGAGCGCCAACTGGTTTTCCCTTTGGAGATCGGCTATCGCGTCTTCAATGTATGTCGTATCGTCGGCCGATATGAGATATTCCAGTCGCTGCTCAGTGTCGTCGACGACGGAGCGAATGCGTAAGAGCGCTTGGCTTACCGTCAACGGATGGGCGTATAGTCGATCGGTGATGTCGGCGAGGTACCTTGAGTCGTACACCCCCACTAAGCCTATGGCGATCGTAACGAGGATAATGACGGCAAATGCGACTGCAAGGCGACGGGCAATGCTTACTCGAATACCGTTCATAGCGTGTCTTTAGACTACAGTGTAGTACAAAGACCGAACCGCCTGCCCGCCGTTCGACGTATTTCTCGAGTATCGATCGGCGCCGTGGCGACTCGGCTACGGCACCACGATTCCCGTCCCGGACGCTACGGCCGATGATATGACTCGCGCGATGCCGTCGAGAGGCTCTCGGCGAGCCGATCACGACGCGCACGTAGCCTCCTTCGTTCCTCTCATCGGTCCCCTTTGTGAACCTTACAAAAGTGAAATCCACGTGAAACGTTCCTGAAAGGTGCCGTGGCTACGTTCAAGCGCGAGACACGAGGAGGTTAGACATGCGTAGATATACGACGTTTCGTTTTGTGTGGATGATGTACATCTTGGGAATCGCGGCCCTCTCTCTGGTCGGCGGTGTCCTCGGCGCGCTGCTTCTCGGCGCCTCGAACGACTCTCCCAACTCCGTGGTCATCCAAGAGGCGCGGCCCATCATCGAGGCGACATCCGTCGTACCGGCGAGCGTTCCAGGAACGCTTTCGAGAGGTGGCGGCCGCCACACTTCCGGTGGTAGTCGAGATCAACACGGTCAACACCGTGACGCAGCGCGTTCCGTCCCAACCCTTCTTTTTCTTCGGACGACCGGGCCAAAACGGCGGTAATCGGGAGCGGCAGTTTCAACAGCGCGGGCTCGGATCGGGCGTCATCGTCGGGCGAGATCGCGACGTTGTGCACGTGTTGACCAACCATCACGTCGCCGGCGGCGCCGACGAAATCGAGATCGTCCTCGACGACGGGCGATCATACCGTGGCGAGTTGGTGGGTACCGACGAGCTGTCGGACCTCGCTCTCGTCTCCTTCGAGACCGGCGAGGATATACCGATCGCCGTGTTGGGCGACGCCGACACGTTGGAGATCGGAGATTGGGTCTTTGCCGTCGGCAACCCGTTGGGATTTCAGTCGACCGTCACCGCCGGTATCGTGAGCGCCAAGGAGAGGGCGGTGCCGGCGCAATCTCGCCTGAGCGGTGTGACCAACTTCATTCAGACCGACGCCTCGATCAATCAAGGAAACTCCGGTGGGGCGCTGGTAAATCTCGACGGTGAGGTCGTCGGAATCAATACGTGGATCGCCTCCCGAAGCGGCGGCAGCGACGGCATCGGATTCGCCATTCCCATCAATATGGCACGACGAGCGATCATCGACTTCATCGAGCATGGGGAGGTCGAATACTCGTGGCTCGGCGTGTTGACCTCCGACGCGACCCCGCAGCTCCTGGCGGACATCGGCGGCGAAGGGGAGGCGGGCGCGTTCGTTCAGAGTGTACACGTCGGGTCACCCGCGGCTACCGGGGGAGTGCGGCCCGGCGACGTGATCATCGGTATCGGCGGAGCGGATATAGCGTCGAGTTCGGAGTTGGTCCGCGCGGTTGCATCGCTTCCCCCGGGGGAAGAGTCCGAGGTCGTGGTCGTCCGCAACGGCGAACGTCTGCCGCTCACCATTGAAACGACGCTCCGAGACGGCGAGGCCGGAGGGAGTGCCGAGCTTCTGTGGCCGGGCCTCGCCGTCGTGCCTTTGGGCGACGAGGTGCGGGAACAGCTCGAGGTGCCGAGAAGGGTCGAGGGTGTTGTAGTCGCCTCGGTCACCGGCGGCAGCGCCGCAGAGGGGAGCGGTTTGCGTCGCGGCGACGTGATAACGGCGGTAAACGGCTCCGGTGTCGGATCGCTGGCGGATTTCTACTCATCCCTCGCCGAACGCGGGGAGGACGAGGTGCGATTCCGCGTCGTGCGGGGAGAGACGACCGTAATTCTCGGTTTCGTACACCCTCGCGTATAAATCCCTGTAGGGCGTATCGGTCGCGGCTCCATTGCGCCGATGCGCCCATTTTCGTCCTTTTCTCTCCCGCCCTCGCGTCGTACATTTGACGGATGGAACAATCGGCGTTTACCAAGCTTCCCGACTTACCGTATCACTCCTGGCAGGAGACCAATCAGACGCTTCATCTCATGCTCCAGGTCGTCGGCAAAATCCGGCTGGCTCTGCAGCCGCGGCTCAACCACTGGTGGCACGCTCCACTGTATATCACCAGTCGCGGTCTCACGACGCGCGCTATGCCGACGGCCCACGGTGTAGCGCAGTTCGATTTCGACTTTGTCGATCACGTGTTGTATCTGCGCGCATCGGATGGATTTGAGCGTGCGGTCGAGCTGGGCGCCGGATCGATCGCGCAGTTCTATCGGCGGACCGTAGCGATGCTTACCGAGTGCGACGTCCACTGCACGATCCTACCGCTTCCATTTGATGAGGCCAAAGTACGCAGTACGATACCGTTCGCCGAGGATGAGACACACGGAACCTACGACGGACGAGCGGTCGAGACGTTTTTTCGCGTGTTGACGCGGATTGAGCCGATCTTTCAGGAGTTTCGTGGGCGCTTTCTGGGAAAGTCATCGCCCGTTCACCTTTTCTGGCACAGCATGGACCTGGCCTTGACGCGCTTTAGCGGCGTACCGGCGCCGGCGATAAGCGGTGCCGATCCGGTTACCCGCGACGCCTACTCCCACGAGGTCGTGAGTTTCGGGTTCTGGGCCGGCGATCCCGCGGTTCCGGAGCCGATGTTCTACTCCTACACCGCTCCCGAACCGGCTCATCTGGCCGAGACGCCCCTCTCCCCGGATGGGGCGGAGTGGAGAGAGAACGGAGGCGCGCACCTCGCGCTCTTTCCCTACGCGACCTTTCGCACCGCCGACGATCCGCGCAACGCGCTCCTTACCTTTTTCGAGAGCGCCTATACCGCCGGGGCACGTCTCGCCGGATGGGATATTCCGACGCTCCGCTACGAGGAGGCCTATCCGTCGCAATAGAGGTGTAGGGGACTACGCCTCTCCGGCGATGATGCTCACTTGGCGGACGCCGGTACGGCGCCAGATGTGCAGCTCGAACTCGCTGCCCGGTTTTTGGCTCCCCAGAATACGGTGGAGATCGTCCATGTTTGCCACGTGAACGGAATCGACGGCGAAGATCAAATCGCCGCTCGATACGCCGGCTCGCTCCGCGGGGCCTCCGGTTTCGACGCGCAAGACCTCCACGATCGTCGATGCGTCGTGATCCAAGGCGCGCTGAAAGCGGCGCGGTATGGGGCGGCTCCTCGCCTCTACGCCGAGCTTGGCGCGCCGTACCTTACGATGTGCCATCAACTCACTCAGCACGAATCGCGCGGTGTTGATCGGTACCGAGAAGCTAATGCCCTGGGCGGCGCGAATGATGGCGGTATTGATGCCCACCACGCGCCCCGAGCTGTCCACGAGCGGTCCCCCGGAGTTTCCCGGATTCATCGCGACGTCGCTCTGTATGATGCCCTCGATGAGCCGTCCCGACTCGCCTCTGAGGCTACGCCCTAAGGCCGAGACGATACCGGCGGAGACGGTGTTCTGGAACCCCAACGGATTTCCCAACGCAATGACCAGTTGGCCCGGACGTACTAAATCGGAGTCGCCGAGCGTCGCGGCCGGTAATGTCGCCGAGTACACTTTGATAAGCGCCAAATCGGTGGCGGGATCCCTCCCGACCACATCGGCCTGTAGAGTGCGCCCGTCTATCAACGTCGCCTGTACCGCCTTCGCACCGTTTACCACGTGATCGTTGGTGAGAATGAAACCGTCGGGAGTTACGATAACACCCGAGCCCGCGCCGCCGGGAGGCTCCTCGGTCGGCTGCGGTCGGTAACGATCGGTCAGTTCGTTAAACTGTACACGAATGGAGACTACCGTCGGACCGACCAGATCGTATACGCCGGTGACCGCCCGGGAATACGCATCGAGGAGTTCAACGTCTTCTCGTTCCGGCCCCGCCGACGAAGCGCTGCCGTAGGTCTCGCCGTCGTCGCCCTCGTTGAGAATGTACTCCCATTCGGCAAAGTCTTCTTTCATCGGCCCAAAGTACCGCCGTCGTACCACAAGCGGCCACTGTCGGTCTCCGCCGCTCTCTCTCTTCCACCGACCGTCCCGGGGCGCGCTTGCCGTCCGACAATAATGGTATTAATATATGTATGCATCATGCATATAAATGACGAGGTATGAAGTATGAGTATCGATACATCTACCGAACGGCTTGCCAACCTTTTAGGAGCTGCGGCTCTTGCGATTGAGGAGCGCGTTTCTCGAGCCGTTGCGAGCGCTGCGGTCTCTCGCGAAGAGGCGTCGGTTTTGGTGACGGTGAGCGGCGCGCCGGGACTCACGATCCGCGAAGTGTCACAGATCCTCGGGATGTCCCATCCCGGTACGGTGCGTCTGATCTTACGCCTCGACCGTCGCAGGGCGGTGGAGAAGCGTGCGGGTAGCGACAAAAGAGAGGCGCGCCTCTTTCTGACCGACGTCGGGCGCGATCTGGTAGGGCGGATCTTGCGCGCTCGGGAGGGGGCGCTCGTGTCGCTGGTCGAGCGCATCGATCAGCGAAATCGCGAACCGTTCGAGTCGGTCATCGAGGAGCTGTTGCGCTCCCTCGTAACGACGGACCTCGACACGTTTCGTATCTGTCGGCTCTGTGACGAGGGCGCGTGCGATCGGGAGCGCTGTCCGGTGGAGCAATGTTATGAGGGGCGGTGGCCGTGAGCGCCGGGATCACCGCCTTCATATATTCGGCCGCATGGGGATTCGGATTCACGCTATCCAAAATCGCACTTGAATCCTTTGATGTCCTCACGCTTCTCACGATTCAGCTGAGCTCCTCATCGCTTTTTCTGTTGAGCGCTCTCGTGGCTATCCGAGGATGGAAGTCACTTCGGTCTCTTTCGTTTACACACGGTCTCCCGGGCTTGTTGGAACCGGGGTTGTCCTACCTGTTCGGTACCGTCGGGCTCTCCCTCACCTCGGCGACCAACGCCTCTCTGATCGGGTCATCGGAGATACTCCTTACGATGGTCGCCTCGATGCTTATCTTGCGCGAGTCGGTGCGGATGCGGCAACTCGTGCTGTCGATCGTGGGGAGCCTCGGCGTCGTGGTGATATCGTTGCAGGACCTGCAGCCCGATGCGCTGGGAGCGTTTTGGGGCGATGCGTTGGTACTCGTCGGCGTACTGTTTGCCGTTGCGTATGCTCTCGTCAGTAAGCGCCTCATCGCAACGTCGAACCCGCTGAGTATGGTGACTTCCCAACAGCTGTTCGGGCTTGTCGCGATTGTCGCGTTTCGATCCGTGTTGCCGATCGTCTCCCCGCAGTACGATGTGACGGTCGCGACCGTACCGAGCGCGTGGTTATTAGCCGTCGTGTCGGGTATCCTCTCCTACGCCGTGGCCTTCCTGTTCTACCTCTCGGCGATACAACGTTTGCCGGCAAGTCGCGCATCGTTCTTTCTCATATTGATTCCCGTGTTTACGACCCTCTCTGCAGTGCTTTTGATCGGCGAACGGGTGACGACGGCGCACGTCGTCGGTGGGGCGTTAATCATCGGGAGCGCTTATATCTCCCGAGCGAGTACGGCGTCCACGGGCGCGAAGGCGTGATAGCGACAAGCGCGGCAATCGTCGGATGCGCCGTCGCGACCGTGAGGCGGCCGAACCGCGGTACGGTGTCGATCCGGTGATAGCGTGTGCTTCGTCCTCTCCCGATATGGTGACAGATCCGATGGGTGGCGCTATGGTGTATTGAACCACAACATTATCGATGAGAGGGGGCCGTGTGATGAAGGAAGACAAATCGCATGAAGCGGTGATCGTCGTGTACTCGCGCGACGGTACGGGAACGATCGTGGCGACGCTTCTCGGGGAGCGTTTAAGCGCCGACGTCGTCGCGCTCGCCGAGAAGAGCCGCCGTCGCGGCGTTCTCGGGTTTGTGGGTGCGGGGTTCCAGGCGAGTCGCGGTATCGCCTCCAAACTCGTGGGCGATCCGTGGAGCGGTGCTCGCGTTCCTCGCCGAGCGCCGCAGCACGCGGGCGAAGTTCGGGAACGAAGTACCGGAGCGCGCGAGCTCTACCTGGTCGGCCCTATCTGGGCGAGTCGGATGGCGCCTGCGGTGCGCGCCTTTCTCATCGGCGCCGATCTCTCGGGAGTAACGGTCCACTCGGTCATTGTGCAGGCGGATCCCGATTTCAGCGGAGCCGAGGCGACGCAGGCGGAGATACGGACCCTCGTCGAACGCGCCGGGGGTACCGCCGGAAGAACGGCGAGTGTTCACGGCGCCGCACCGGGAAAGCGAGCTACGCGAGGCGAGATCGAGACGCGGCTCCCGGCGCACTTCGTGGGCGACGCACCGGCGGAGTAGTCGACGCCTCGGCCCCAGCCGTCCGTGTCCGTCATTCGATGTCGGAGGGGGAAAGGGGATAGTCGCGTGAGGAGATGTTACCGACCCACGCCTCCTGAATCGTCCGATTCGGTGCGATCGATCGTGCGGCGCGCAGGCAATGTTCGTGGCTGGTGGTGATAAAGACGGTAAAACGGTCCTGGTTGCCCCCCGTGGCGGTGCCGATGACGTACGCGCCGGCCACGTTGCTTTCCATCGTCTGCGGGTCGTACGCCGGGCGCTCCTCCTCTCCTCGGCGACCGATACCGAGTTGGTCGTAGAGCGTGAAATCCATCTCGTAGCCGGTGGCGAGATAGGCGAAATCGGTCGGAATTTCGCGTTCGTCCTCCATGATCGTTACGCCGAGCCGAAACTCCCGCACGCGACTCTCGGGGAAAAAGTCGATGCGACCCTTCTCGATGAGCAACCGCGCCTCGAGGGCGAGGCGCGATATCGTTCGTCCTTCGTCGATCGCCCGGCGTCGGTAGCTGAGAGTTACGCGCGCGCCGGCGCGCCAGCAGCGGACGGCCGCTTCGATGGCCGAGTTTCTTCCCCCCACGATCAGTAGCCGTCGTTGAAAGTAGTCGTGCGGATCGTTCCAGTAGTGGGTAACGTGAGGGAGGTCTTCGCCGTCGACCCCGAGCATTCGAGGCCGATTGAGGTCGCCGGTCGCGAGAATGACCGTCCGGCCGCGATAGGTGTGGGTGACCCCGGCAAGATCGCGCGTCCGGGCGGAAAAATCTCCTTTATGCCCCGACAGTTCTATCACCGGCTCGTACGTTCTGATCCGCAGGTCGAGAGTCTCGACGATGGATCTAAGATACGCGAGATAGTCTTCGCCGGTTGGGGCGGTCTGCAGTACCGACTGGATCGGCACGCCGGCCAATGAGATCCACTCGGGACTCGAGAAGAACCTGGTATTACGCGGCCACCGCGCGATCGCCGAGCCGACCGGGCCCGATTCCAGATGAACGTAGGAGATATCGGCGCGACGGAGCACCGATGCCATCTCTACACCGATGGGTCCGGCGCCTATGAGAATAGCGTCGTACAACATTGCCAGAGGCTAATCAATTCACTCTCGCGATGCAACGCCGATCGACGTACCCACTCTTGACAAAAGCATCCGTGCCGTTTAGTCACTCTGTGTATGAAACAAACGTTGTATTCTCGCCTCGCGGAGCGGTACCGGGAGACCGGTCGCGTCACTCAACGCAAAGCGCGGCTCCTATTTTCCGTCAATCTCTTTCTCGTCGTTACGGTATCCCTCCTCGCGGCGGCCTATGTGGCCCAGGGACTCGCTCCGTTTCGTGTGGCGACATTGGTGGTACTGATCGCGGTATTTTTCGGTTCCGATACCCTGGTCTACCGCGGACGGCTCGGTGCCGGGGCGATGCTCCACGTCTATTCTCTGCTCGTCATTCTCACGATGTATCGATTTCTCGTCGGAACTTCATTGTATGAACTGCAGTCCCATACGGTGCTCATGGCGATCCTCGTCTTCGATGCCGCGATGGTACACACGGATCGACGCACGTTGACCGTTACCGTCGCTCTTACCGGCTTATCCGTCGTTGCGGTTTTTCTCCTCGCTCCGGTCGTGCGGCCCGAGGTGTTCGCGTTCGGCGAGATAATCGGCCCGACGATCCTCGCGATGCTCCTCACCGCGATCGCGGGCGCCATAGCTTTCGCGCTGTATAGCCTATCGGCCGGGATCGTCGACGATCTGGAGACGACGCACAGCCGACTCGAGCGTCAGTACGTGTCGCTGAACGAGCTCTTCCACGGGTTCCGCCGCGGTATGGAGATAGGGGAGTCTCTCGCCGAGGCCGGGGAGGAGGCGTCCCGTTCCGTGAAAGCGCTTCAATCTCAGACCGACGAGCATAGCCGCGTGTTATCGACGCTCGAAGAGACCACAGCGCGGATATCGCAGCAGAGCGACGCCCTGAAGCACGCCTCGGCCTCCTTGGAGGAGCGGATGACGAGTCAGAGCGCCTCGGTCGAGCAAGCCACCGCCGCGGTCGAACAGATAAACGGATCGATCCACAGCATGAGCAAACTTTCCGAGGAGCGCAGCGCACAGGTTGAGCGGCTCGTAGGGATCGCCGGAGACGGTGCCGCCCAGATGCGCCGTTCCGAAGAGGCGTTGAACACGGTGGTTCAATCGTCCAATACGATGCTCGAGTCGGTACACATGATCGGCAAGATCTCCGCGCAATCCAATCTCTTGGCAATGAACGCCGCAATCGAGGCGGCCCACGCCGGGCGATACGGGACGGGATTCGCCGTCGTCGCCGACGAAATCAGAAAGCTTGCGGTCACCTCTGCCGATTACGCGAAACAGATCGCCGAGACGATCAAAAAAGGCGCCGCGGATATCGACGGCGCCAAGGAGATCAACGTTCGGGCGGCCAATCTCTTTTCGCGGATGTACGACGAAATCGGCACGACGAACGGCGCCTTTCGCGAGATTATTGCCGGATTCGGCGAGTTGACAAAGGGCTCGCAGGAGATTCTCGGCGCCGTTACACTCCTGCGCGAGACGACGACCCAGATTGCGACCGCCTCGCGCGAGGGGCGAACGCTCTCCGAGGATGGACGCACGGCGACCGCGACGCTATCCGAAGTCACTCGGCGGCTCTCCTCGCTGTCGAGCGAAAACTCGGGCGCGGTCGATCGTCTCGTGGCGGCCGTCCGCTCCGTCGAGGAGGTCAGCGCGCAAAACAGAACGCAGCTCGGCGAGTTGGACCGCGAGATCCAGGAGATCTACGAAGGGTAATGGAGCGACGGAGCGGTCGTGTCCGCCGCTCCGCTCACTATCGTCGACTCCGTCGCGACGTCCATCGCTTACACGAAGAACGTGATCAGAAAGAAGACGCCCACCCCGTAGGTGAGAATCGGTATTTCCCGACTTTTGCCGGTGAAGAGCTTGAGGGCGATGTAACTCAAGACGCCGAACACGATTCCCTCCGCGATACTGTAGGTAAGGGGCATAATCAACATCGTCAGAAATGCGGGAATGAGTTCCGTGTAATCGTCGAAATCGAGATCCTTGACGGGGCTGATCATGAACACGCCGACCAAGATGAGCGCCGGTGCGGTCGCCGCCGCCGGTATCAGGAGAAAGATTCCGCTGAAAAAGAGCGCCACGAAGAACAACGCAGCCGTCACCAGCGCCGTGAGTCCGGTGCGTCCGCCCTCCTCAACACCCGAGGCGCTCTCGATATAGGTCGTTACGGTGCTGGTACCGAGCATGGCTCCCACCGTGGTGCCGACCGCGTCCGCCAGAAGCGCCTGCTTAACGCGAGGAATACGGCCCTCCTCATCGATGAGTTTCGCCTTCGTTGCGACTCCTACCAGGGTGCCGACGGTGTCGAACATATCGACGAAGAGAAAGGTGAACACGACGATGACCATGTCGACGGTAAAGACCTCTGCCCACTCGAACTGAAGAAAGACGGGCGCTATCGACGGCGGCGGGCTTATCAGCCGAAATCCCTCGCCGATGACGGTGACGCCGAAGGGAATCCCGATCACCGTGGCACCGAGAATGCCGAGCAACAATGCACCTCTGACTTTGAGGGCCACGAGAATACCGGTACCGATGAGGCCGACGACCGCCACCAATACCGACGGGTTGGAGAAATCTCCCAGGCCGACCAGGACCGCCGGGTTATCGACGATTACGCCGGCGTTTTGCAGACCGATAAAGGCGATGAACAGCCCGATACCGATCGAGATCGCCTTTTTGATGTTCTTCGGAATGCTGTTGATGATCGCCTCGCGTACGTTGAATACCGTGAGGAGAATGAAGATGATTCCTTCGATAAAGACCGCGGTGAGGGCGAACTGCCAACTCTTGCCCATTCCGATGACGACCGAAAAGGCGAAAAACGCATTGAGCCCCATCCCCGGTGCCAGTGCGAACGGCAGGCGGGCGACGAAGGCCATCACCAGGGTCGCGATCATCGACGCGATGGCCGTAGCGGTAAATACACCGCCGAAATCCATACCCGCGTTCTGCAGGGTAAGGGGCTGTACGATCAAAATATAGGCCATGGTGAGAAAGGTCGTGATTCCCGCAATCACTTCGGTGCGCACATCGGTGCCGTGCGCCTTCAACTGAAAGTATCGTTCCATACGAAGCCCCCTGGATATGCAAATAATTGCATTCTTTTACCACAATGCGCGGCGGGGTGTATACATACAAATCAAATAAATATGCACTTTCCACGGCGATTTCGCCCTATTTTGTCCGATTTGCGGCTCCGGTACTGCATGGTCTTACCGTATCGAGTTATCGGCGAAGATCATCCGCCGGGTTTATAGACGCTCGATATTGTAACGTCGTTGTGGTACCCTTGTTTGACCGGATGACAGCTCGAAGATTCCAGGTGAGGAGACTATGAAACTACTAAATAGAACAATCATATGTGCCGCGCTGATAGCGGCGCCGTTGACGTTTGTCGCGGCGGGGGGCTCGGCCGAGGCGGACGCGCCGACTCTCGATCTTCCCGCACAGCCACGGCAGTTCATCTCGCCCGCGAATCAAGACGGTGCGCAGGATGTCTTGCAGCTTCCCTTTTCCGAGACCGTGGCGTCGGCCGAGAATAGAGCCATCGTCGAATATGCGCTGACCGTATACGATGCCGACGGGACGCTCGTGTTTTCCGTATCGGCGCGCGAAGACGAGCGTATCGGTTTCTTCGGAAATCTCTTCGGCGGCGACCGGCCGCAAGTCGAGATACCCGATACGCTGGTGTGGGACGGTACGTGGCTGCTTCCCGACGATCTTCTTCCCGACGGCGTGTCCGCGGGCGATCCGGTGGAAGATGGTGAGTATACATACCAACTCACGATCATCGACGACGCGGGACGCTTCGCCAGAAGTGCGCCCTTCACCGTGACCGTCGATAACACCGCGCCGAC
Organism: Alkalispirochaeta sp.; assembly: GCA_965601925.1. Classification (GTDB taxonomy): domain Bacteria; phylum Spirochaetota; class Spirochaetia; order DSM-27196; family Alkalispirochaetaceae; genus Alkalispirochaeta. The sequence goes on along the minus strand of OZ271854.1, from coordinate 4,868,221 downwards.
GATCGATGAGTTTCGACCGCTTCCGTTTACCGTCTTCTCTCCCAACGGAGACGGCGTGCGCGACGAGGTCGAAGTACCTCTCGACGGAAGCCGCGAGTTTTCCTGGGTCGTGGAGATCGTCGACGAGGCCGGCGAGACGGTGTACTCGGCCGAGGTCCTCAACGACAGTACCCGTGTCGATCGTGATTCCGCGCCGCCGTCGCCGTTTCGGTGGGACGGGCGGGTCGGAACGGCCGAGGAGCCCGGTGATGTCGCCCCCGAGGCCCGGTACCGCCTCGTATTGACCGGTGCCGACCGTGCCGGAAACGTCACGGTCGCCGAACACCCGACCGTTATCACCTTGAGCCTGCAGGAGGCCGATCTGGCCGTGCGGGCCGCCGACGGCAACGCATCGTTCTCGCCCAACGGAGACGGACGTCGCGATACCATTACATTGGAGCTCGCCTCGACCTCCGCCGACTCCATCCGCGACTGGCGTTTGGAGATCTTGAACGGAGAACGGGTCGTACGAAGCGAGGCGGGCGTCGGCGCCTTCCCGGATACGTGGGTCTTCGACGGCCGACGAGAAGACGGCTCCATCCTGCCCGACGGATCGGTCGCCGCCCGGCTCGAGGTTAATCTCGACAACGGGAATAACGTCATCTCGGAGCCGCTGCCGATTCTGATCGACACGCGTGCTCCGGAGGCGATTCTCCTGGGCGACACCGCCCCGCAGGGCACCGAGAGCGGGCGTCCGCTCGTCTTCGGCGTCGGCGAGAAACAGCGTCTCATCGGGACGCTACTGTACGACAGCGACGTGTCGTGGACCTTCTCGTTGGGCCAGAACGGTCGTGTCATTGCATCCGGCGCGCTCGAAGACTTTTTTGCACGTTTCGATATCGAATCGCGGGCGACGGCGGACGGTACGCAACGCAGCGTCAACCTCGTATGGGACGGACGAGCGATCGACGGCGACGGCCAGGCCCCCGACGGCTTGTACGAGTTGGCACTCGGCGCCGAGGATTTGGCGGGTAACCGCGGTGACTCTCGCCCCTTACGCGTCATCAAGGACGGACGCACTCCGGCGGTCGACTTGGTGCTCGACGGCGAGTATCTCTCGCCCCTCACCGAGGGAGCTGTTCAGAGCGTCACCTTTCGCACGACATACGGCGCGAGCGAGCTAATCGAGGAGTTCCTCTTCGAAGTGCGCGACGGAGCGGGACGCATGGTACGCAGCTCCTACCAGCGGGAGCCGTTCGACCGCTTCGAGTGGAATGGGTTGAGCAACGGCGGCACGATCGTCCCCGACGGAACCTATAGCGCCACGCTGCGCGTCATATACCAAAACGGGCACATCGGCGAAGTGAGTGATGTGGGGCCGGTCATCGTCGATCGGACCCGTCCGCGCATCAATCGACTTGCCGTCGACCCCAGAAGTTTCTCTCCCGACGGAGACGGCGAGGACGATACGGTGTTGGTCGACCAAGATGTCGAGCCGGAAGACAATTGGACCGGTGTACTCCTGAACGCCGCCGGCGAGGTCTTAGCGCGCGTCGATTGGGGAGAGTCGGTCGAGTCGTTCCGCTGGGACGGCCGCGGCCAGGACGGGCAGCTACTGCCCGACGGCGACTACCGGTACGTTCTAAGCGCGACCGATAGAGCCGGCAACACCACCAGCGAGGACCTGCTGGTAACCATCGGCGAGATGGCGCCGGTGGCACAGGGCGCTGATGTGCAGTTCTTCATCATACCGCAACCATTCAGTCCCGACGGCGACGGCGTCGACGATATCGTGACGATCGGAGTCGCCTTTCCGAGCGGCATGGAGATCGCCCGCTGGGAGGGAATGATACGCGATCCGATGGGCAGACCCTTCCGGAGCGCGTCCGGGACCGGCACCCCCCCGCGAACCGTTGAATGGGACGGACGCGGCGACGACGGCGAGTTGGTGCAGTCGGCGATGGATTACTCCGTGGAGATCGTCGCTTTCGATAGTGAGGGCAACGAGATTCGCGGACAGGCGAACATCGCAACCGACATTCTCGTCATCCGCGACGGCGACCGGCTGCGAATCCGTATATCCAATATTCTCTTTGCTCCCAATACGCCCGATCTGTTCCTGAGTGATCGTACGCAGCTCGATACCAACTTGGATACGTTGCGACGTCTGGCGCAGATCCTCAACCGATATCCCGAGCGCGAGATCGTTATCGAAGGGCATGCGGCGCATGTGTTCCTCCGGGATCCCGAACGGCGACTCGAGCAGGAGCAGGTGCTCGTACCGCTTTCGCGAGCCCGCGCGACTGAGGTCATGCAGGCGCTCATTATCCTGGGGGTCGACAGGGACCGCCTGAGCGTCGAAGCGTTCGGCGGCAGTCGACCGGTCGTGCCGCATTCCGATCGCGAAAACTTGTGGCAGAACCGGCGTGTGGAGTTCATACTCGAAGACTGACGCATGTGACCTCGGCGAGTCCCGTGTCGGCGGCTGAGAGCGCCGGTCGCGATACTCGTCGAATAGTGAACCCGCCGGGTGGGCTCTGGGGAGTCCCTCGGCGGAGTTCTTGTATCTCGCCTCGGCTCCGTATTATACTCCCTCTCTCATACAGACTAAGGAGATACCATGTCGAAAGCACACAGGGGCACACCCCTTAAGAATGAAACGCCCGCCTCGGGTCGCGGAAAGTGCCCGGTTACCGGACGCACGGGAGTAAAACTCCTGTACGAGCACGAGATCGACGGTAAGAACGTGATGATTTCCAAGGCGGGAAAGGCAACGCTCGCCAATCGCAAACGCCGAGAGGAAGCCCCCTCGGAAGGGTAAGACGCCTCGCGTCGGACACGCGTTCGTGCCGCCGCGTACGCGCGATGTTTTCTATTGCGCCTTCGGTGAAAGCGGGTTGAGCTCCGCGAGACGGCGCAACCCGTCCAGGGTCAGCCACTGATCCACGACATCGAAGTTGTCCGCGACGGGGGCGAACGTCTCGGCGAGTCCCCCGGTCGCAACGACCAACGGCGCCCGATCCATTTCCGCGCCCATCCGTGTCACCACTTCCTTTACCAGACCGACATACCCGAACACGACTCCCGACTGTATTGAGTGGACCGTCGTGCGGGCGAGGGCGTGCGGCGGCGGGACCAAATCGACGCCGAGGAGTTGCGCGGTATCGGTGCTTAAGGCCGCGACGGCGCTTCTGAGGCCCGGGGCGATACTGACCCCCAACACCCTTCCGTCGCCGGAAACGGCGGTAAAGGTTAACGCCGTGCCGAAATCGACCACAATGCACGACCGTCCATAGCGGTGCCACGCCGCAACGGCGTTGGCGAGTAGGTCGCTTCCCAACTCGGGCGGTATCGGCGTCTCGGCGTTGAGGCCCGTTTCGATATCGTGGCGTACGATGAGCGGAGCCTTGCCGGACAACTGCGCGGCGACCTTCACGATCGCCGGCGTCAAGGTCGGTACGACGGAACTCACGACGATCCGATCCCACCCGTTGAAATCGTGGCTGGAGACGGCGAGCAAGCTTCGAAAGAGCACAAAGTACTCATCGGAGGTCTTCTCGACGTCGGTCTTAAGCCGCCAATGGTCAAGCCATTGCCCGTCGGCCCAAATGCCGAAGGCGATATTGGTGTTGCCGATGTCGATGGTGAGAATCATAACGCGTCGTCACTCGTCTTCATGAAGCTACTCGCACTCGACGTCGGCGCCGGGAGCCGGATTCGACGGAGACACGATGATTCGATCAAGTCCTTGAAACTTGAGAAGATCCCGGTCGACGCATCCGTTCCGCTCTAAGTTCACGTACTCGGACTCTTGAAACGAGTAGGTGAAGTTGGTGTGGATGTCGTAGGCGCCGTTGACCAACGCGTAGGTGTCCTCGGTCATCACCAACTCCTCGTCGGTGGGAATGACGAAGATACGTACCGGCGAGGAGCCGGTGCTGATATCGGTCTCGGCGTTCTTGGTGCGCGATAGTCGGTTCTTTTCCCGATCGACGACGATGCCCATGAACTCGAGCCCTTCCAGGGAGCGCTCGCGCGTGATCGGACCGCGCTCGCCGACGCCGGCGGTGAAGACGACCGCATCGACACCGCCGATCGCCGCGGCGTACGCCCCGATGTACTTCCTGATGCGGTAGGATTCGACGTCGATCGCCAGCTGCGCCTGGGCGTCGCCCTTCTCGGCGGCGATCTCGATATCGCGTCGATCGATGTACTGCTCGGTGATGCCCAGAACGCCGCTTTTCTTGTTGAGCGCGCGCTCTACCTCGTCGGCGGCAAGGCCCGTTTGATTCATCATGTAAAAGGGAATCGCCGGGTCGATATCGCCGCTGCGGGTCCCCATGACCAGCCCCTCGAGGGGCGTGAGTCCCATGCTGGTGTCGACCGATACGCCGTTTTTGACCGCGCACACGCTCGCGCCGTTTCCGATGTGGGCGATGATCAGATTCGTCTCGAACGGATCCTTGCCGAGAAGGACCGCCGCACGCTTGGCGGTGTAGAGAAACGAGGTACCGTGGAAGCCGTAGCGACGAACGCCGTGTTCGCGATACCACGCGTAGGGGAGAGCGTACGTGTAGGCGTGAGCGGGCATCGTCTGGTGCCACGCGGTGTCCATGATCGCGCAATGCGGAATATCGGGAAGAACTGCGCGCGCCGCCTCGATACCCTGTATATTGGCCGGGTTGTGGAGGGGTGCCAGATTCTGAATGCTGCGAAAGGTCTCTATCACGTCATCGTCTACGACCACCGATTTTTTGAACGTTTCACCACCGTGGACGACGCGATGACCCACCGCTTTGACCTCGGACATCGATGAGAGCGCACCCACCTTCGGATCGACCAACGTATCCATAATGAGCTGAATCGCCTCGCGGTGGTCCGGGCAGTGGTGATCGACCTCGTGCTCGTCTCGGCCGGGGACTTTATGCTCGATGCGGGAGCCCTCTTGCGTGACCCGTTCGACGACACCGTTGGCGAGCGCCGAGCGTTGGTCCCAGTCGTACAGCTGATATTTAACAGATGAACTTCCGCAATTGAGTGTGAGAATAATCATCTCTGAATGTGCCTCCAGGATAGGTGTATGCATATTATTTCATGAACTGAAACTAGTTGGAAGGCCGCGTGCCCGCTATTACGTCCTCCGTACGCGTATCGCCGCGATTGAGAATCGCTCGTCCGCCGCATTCTCCGGGGTGCCGGATTACGCTTCATACGGCATGTCCCTGTCGTCCAAGAGGAGACGCGATGCGACCGCTACGTTCAGAAGGGCCGCCAAGCTTACCGCGGCGAGAATCGTCAGCATGATCGCGATTTGATAGCGAATAGCCGTCAGCGGGAGAGCACCGCCCAGTATCTGCCCGGTCATCATTCCCGGAAGCGATACCAGGCCGATCGTTGCGATTGAGGCCAGCTGCGGTGCGAGGCTCGCCTGGAGGGATGCGCGATACACGGGGTGCAACGCCTCGCGCCGCGTGGCTCCCAGCATCAGGCGCGACGCGTACAGGTCGCGTTCGGTGGTGAGAATCTCCCGGAATCGACTCAGCGCGACGATGTTGCCCCGCAGGCTGTTACCGAGGACCATACCCACCAGCGGTATGAGTGTACGCGCCTCGTACCACGGATCGGGGCGTACCGCCGCCAAGAGGACCGCCACCGGAACGAGAATCCCGGGAGTGAGCGTCACGAAAATCGTCGTGACCAGCAAAGGGCGCGCCGGGATACCGCTTTTTTTCAGGACGGAGAGGTCGGCGACTATCAACATCGCAACGACCCACAAGAGGTTTAGCCACACCGACTCGACGCGAAACAGCACCTCGATGTACAGGCCTATCAGCGTCAGTTGAACGGTCATCCGCACAACGGCCCATAGGGTCTCGCGTATTCGCCCCAAGGCGAACGTCGCCGATATCCACAAGGGAATGAGAAGAAGCACGTACACGAAGGCGAGATCGAGGTTGCTCACGCGTACTCCTTGAGTGTCGCTCCGTCCACCGTCGCGCACCGCGAGCCCGGGAGTGTCCAGTTCTCGTCGTGACTCACGATCACCACCGCGGTCGCGTTCGTGGATCGTCTGACGATATTCGCCGCGATGCGCGACGTCTCCCCGTCGAGCGCCGAGCCCGGCTCGTCGAGGAGGATGAGCCGACGATCGAGGAGGAGCGAGCGCGCCAGTGCCACGCGACTCGCTTCGCCCCCTGAAAGCTCGGCGACGTTCCGTGAAAGAATATCTTCGTCCAATCCGAGTTCGGTAAGTAGCGGACCGGCTCGCGTTTTGGCCTCATCGGGAGACGGAAGTCCGCTGTAGCGGTACTCGGCGAGAGATTCAATACTTGCGGAGGCCGGACCCGGCTCGAGGACGGGGCGCTGCGGTATCCACGTTACTCGCCTCCGATAATCCTGGATTGTTCCTGAGAGCTGTCGAATGCCGTCCAGACGAATCTCACCGTTCCAGGTGAGATGGCGCACGCCCCCCTCGCGGCGACCGCTCCGCTGCGCGAGAAGTCCTGCGATAACGCGCAGGAACGTCGACTTTCCCGATCCGCTGGTTCCCGAGACGACGAGCCACTGCCCGGCGAAGAGGCGCAGCTCCGGTACATCGAGAAGAAGCGAACCGTCGGGACGAAAGACTTTGAGATTCCGTACTTCTAAAAGTGCTTCTTCGATGTCCACTATCGGCAAGTGTAATTCTTAGAAACCCGTGACGGCCATAGATCCGGGTCCGAAAGGGATGTGCGAACGCAGGAGACGGGAGGCGGCGCTCCGCGCCGACATTCGCCCGGCGACGCGGAATCACTTACTCCTCTTTTTTTCGGCGATGATCGCCTGCACGTCCTCCAACGTAAGTTGCTCGATCGCCTCGGGGGTACGCTTTTCCTCGGGCAAAGAGACGTTTTTGGTACCGGCTTTGATATACGGCCCGTAGCGTCCGTCGAGAATCGCTATCTTGCGTTTTCCGGTCGAGTCGAGGCCGAAATCTTTGAGCGTCTTGGCCGTAGTACGCCGCCCCTGTTTCTCCTCGGCGAGTAGCTCGACCGCCCGGTCGAGTTGAATCGTGTACACGTCGTCGCCCTTCTTCAGAGAGCGGTACTCTCCGTCGCATACCACGAACGGTCCGAAACGGCCGATGTTGGCCACGACCTCCAAACCCTTCTCCGGGTGAATCCCGAGCGTCCGGGGAAGGCTCAGGAGGCGCACGGCGAGCTCGACGGTCATCTCGCTTGGACGTACCCCTTTTGGCAGACTTGCGCGCTTGGGCTTGGTCTCGCCGTCCTCCGGCGCCTCTCCCAACTGTAAATAGGGCCCGAATCGCCCCGTGAGGCAGTAGATACTCTCTCCCGTGTCCGGATGGGTTCCGATGGGCGCCGGTCCGTTTTTCTGAATCTCTATGAGCTCGTGGATATCTCGTTCGTTGAGATCGGCCGGAGTGAACTCCTCCGGTATCGAGGCGTGGATCTCCTCTCCGTTCTCGTGGTGAATGATGTACGGCCCGTATCGACCTACTTTGACCGTCTGATGTTCCGACAGTTGGGGCAGGGCGATACTGCGCGACTGCTCCGGCTTGATCTCGCTCTCCCGCTGCTCGACGCGGCTGCGAAGCCCCGTCTCGCCGAGATAGAAGTCGTTGAGGTAGATGAGATGTTCTCTCCGACCGTAAGCGATCTCGTCGAGGGCGGTCTCCATGTTGCTCGTAAAGCTGTACTCCACAAGCTCGGAGAAATGGTGCTCCAACAGTTGCACGACCGCCATGCCGGTAAAGGTCGGGGCAAGTGTCCTGTCTTGGCGTCTGACGTAATTTCGTTCGTACAGCGTGGCGATGATCGAGGCGTACGTCGACGGGCGACCGATACCCTCTTTTTCCAGCCGCTGCACCAGCGACGCCTCGGTATAGCGCGCCGGCGGCTTGGTTCGGTGTTGATCCGCCGTGAGTTCCACCATCGACAGCGCGTCGCCTTCCACCAGGTCGGGCAAGATGACCTCTTTATCCTCGAGGGCCGCTTCGGGATTGTCCTTGCCTTCGACGTAGACGCGCAGGAAACCGGGAAAGACGATGCGGTTGCCGTTGGCTCCGAACGCCGCCTCGCCGACGCGGATCTTCACGCCGATGGAACGCTTTTGCGCCTCCGCCATTTGACTTGCCACGGTACGCTTCCAGATTAACTCATACAACGACCGTTCGCGGCCCGAGAGTCCCGTCTCCGACGGGTGGCTAAAGGTCGTACCGGCCGGCCGAATCGCCTCATGCGCCTCTTGAGCGTCGCGGCTCGACGACGAGTATTGGCGAGGTTGTGCCGAGAGGTACTCCGCACCGTACAGCGACTCGATCTGGGAGCGCGCCGCCTGAATCGCCTCCGACGAGAGGACCGGGCTATCGGTTCGCATGTAGGTAATGAAGCCCTCTTCGTACAGCCGCTGTGCGGTCCGCATCGTCTCTCGCGCGCTCAGGCCCAACTTACGATTTCCCTCTTGTTGGAGGGTGGAGGTGATGAAGGGCGGGGCCGGTCTCGTCTTGGTGTCTTTCGATGTGATCTCCGCAACCGTCCACGCCCCGGCCGCAAGGTCCGTGGTTAGAGAGTGCGCCTCCGCCTCCGTCAGATGGAGCGCCGCCGAGCTCTTCAGCTGCCCCGTATTGGGGTCGAAGTCCTTTCCGATCGCCAAGCGCGTGCCGCGATACTCGACGAGGCGCGCCTCAAAGGCGGGAGCCTCGCCGGGCTTTTCGAGGCGCGCGAGGAGGTCCCAGTACTCGGCGGGCTTAAACCTGATTCGCTCGCGTTCGCGTTCCACGATCATGCGCAAGCCCGGCGACTGGACGCGGCCGGCGGACAGTCCGTAGGCGATTTTCTTCCACACCAACGGAGAGAGCGTATACCCGTAGAGACGATCCAATATGCGTCGCGTCTCCTGGGCGCGCACCAGTTGAAGGTCGACGGTACGATAGTTTTCCAGAGAATGTTGAATCGCCCGGCGGGTGATCTCGTGAAATACCATGCGCCGGACCGGAACTTTCGGCTTAAGGAGCTCCAAGAGATGCCACGAGATGCTCTCCCCCTCGCGGTCTTCGTCCGTCGCAAGATACAGGACGTCCGCCTTTTTGAGTTGATCCTTGAGGTGCCGGATGATCTTGCTCTTGCCCCGTGGCGTTACATACAACGGAGCAAAATCGTCGTCGATGTTGATACCCAGTCGCGCCCACTCCTCCCCCTTGTACTTCGCGGGGATTTCCGATGCGGACTGCGGGAGATCTCGTACGTGACCGATACTCGCCTCGACCACGAAGTGTTTCGGGAGAAATCGTTTTATCGTGCGTGCTTTAGTAGGAGACTCTACGATTACCAACGCGGATTCCGCCATGCCATCTGTTCCTTTCGCGCTGAATGTTTAATAAACGACCTCACTTCGTCAAGCTCGATCGGCACGAACCGCCTTGAATACGCCCCGATGTGTGTGTTATGTTAGGCGGATTGGAGGATACATGGCGATACCGCTTGATAAACTACTGGCCGACGACCGCAATATCTATGAGCTCACCTCGGCTATCATCCGCAGGGCTCATCAGGTCGGCGAGATTCGTCGCGCGTTCAGCTCCGACGAACACGGTAGCGTTAATGAAGACGGTGAGAAGGTCGTCTCTCAGGCAATCGGTGAGGTTTTGGACCGCGAAATTCACTTTGAAATAACCGAAGGGTAACGAGCGTCGCTCCGGCGCTCGCATTGCTCCCTCCGGACCACTGCGATACCATCAACACACATGTCCGTTCTTCTCCTCTTCGGCGCTACCGGCGTTGGAAAGTCGCGGCTTTTGACGGCCGCCGCCGGCGACGATGTAACGCGCGAACCTCCGCCGTTTGAGATTATCTCCGCCGACTCGCGCCAAGTGTACCGATCGATGGATATCGGTACCGCGAAACCGTCGCCCGCCGTTCTCCGACGCATTCGCCACCATCTCATCGACGTCATCGACCCCGATGAGTCATGGGACGTCGGACGATTCGTGGCCGAGTGCGATCGTCTCGTGCCGGAGATCGAAGGGAGGGGAAAGCGTGCAATCATCTCCGGCGGTACCGCGTTTTACGTGCGGGGGTATCTATTCGGGTTGCCCCGGACACCGCCGACGCCGCCGACGTTGAGGGCGCACCTCGCCGAGCGGCTCGTCCGAGAAGGTCTCGACGCCCTGAGAGACGAGTTGCGGCGCGTCGATCCGGCGAGCGACGAACGTATCGCTGCAAACGACCGCTACCGCGTACTTCGCGCGCTGGAGGTGTACTACACCGCGGGCCGCCCCCTTTCGGAGTACGCCGTACCGCAAACGCCGCGGAGCGATCGGGAGGTCGTTGCCGTAGGTCTCTACCGCGAGCGCGACGAGCTGTACCGTCGTATCGACGAGCGCGTCGATGCGATGTTCGATGTTGGACTGCCGCGAGAGGTTGAGTCGTTGGTGCGCCGCGGCTACACCGCCGCGGATGCGGGAATGCGCACCATCGGGTATCGCGAGTTTTTCTCCGTAGGGGGGGCGCCGCCGTGGAGCGTCGCTTCTCTGGAGCGCATACGGAACGAGATCGCGCGGAACTCCCGGCGTTACGCAAAACGCCAGGAGACCTTCTTTCGTCGTCTTCCCGGCGTAACGTGGATCCACGCCGACGCGGACGCCGCGTGCGAGGCGGTCCTTGACAGGAGTCGGTGAGGCGTTCATACTACCGGCTCATTTACGGATACTTGGATCGTAACGGCAGCTTGATAAAAGGAGATAGTTCAGTGCCCTGCGGAAGAAAGCGTAAGCGAAAAAAAATCGCTACTCACAAGCGTAAGAAAAAACTTCGAAAGAATCGACACAAAAAGCGAAATCGCTAATAGTACGCGCCGCATACGCGGCGCCCGATCCGTATCGAATCACGGATGCCGCCGGCATCCGTGATTCTTTTTTTTGCTCCCCACATGGATGCCCGGCATCCATGAGTCTTTTTTGCCCCACATGGATGCCCGGCATCCATGAGTCTTTTTTGCCCCACATGGATGCCCGGCATCCATGAGTCTTTTTTGCCCCACATGGATGCCCGGCATCCATGAGTCTTTTTTGCCCCACATGGATGCCCGGCATCCATGAGTCTTTTTCGCCCCACATGGATGCTCGGCATCCATGCGTCCTTCTTGCCCCCCGATTTTATCGCGTAGAGGTGTCACACGAGGCGGTTCTCTGTATACAATGGGCGCTAAATGGGAGCGCTACAGGATATCTGGGTCGTTCGGGTAATCATTCTGCCCGCGCTGGACGTACTTCTTCTCAGCTACCTCATTTATCGTGGATATCAGATTCTCGTGCAGACGCGTGCGGTCCAACTCGTGCGCGGCGCGCTCTTTCTGGGCGTATTGTACGCCGTCTCGCTCCTCCTCTCGCTGCGGACGCTGTTGTGGCTCATTAACCTTCTCGCACCAAGCTTCGTCATCGGTATCGCGATTATCTTTCAGCCCGAGCTGCGTAAAATCTTCACTCGCATCGGCCAGGGAACGTGGCTGCACGCTCATTCCGGGGCGCGCCCCCAACAGTTGGACGCGGTGATCGGGGCCGTTGAGGTGCTGTCGTACCGGCGAAGGGGGGCGCTGATCGTCTTCACTCGCACCGTCGGCCAAAAGAACATCATCGAGACGGGCACGCTCCTGGACGCCGAGGTCAGCGCCGCGCTGCTGCTGACGATCTTCGCCTACGACACTGAACTTCACGACGGAGCGGTCGTCGTGGAGAACGGGCGTGTCGTCTCCGCGGGATGTTTTCTGCCCCTTTCGGAACAGATGGACGTCCGGCGTAGTTTCGGTACGCGCCATCGTGCCGCCCTGGGCCTTGCGGAGGAGAGTGACGCCGTGGTGCTGGTAGTGAGCGAGGAGACCGGTGCGCTGAGTTTGGCGTACGATGCGAATCTATACTATGACTTGAGTAGCGAGGAGACGCGCGATACGCTGGCCGAGGTCTTGAACGTCGGCGGACGCGAGGCCGTCGAACGTAAGGAGGAGGTCGCCGAACTTGCAGATTGATAGAATCCTCCGACGCATATTTCGCAATTGGCCCGCGAAGATCCTCTCGTTTGCCGTAGCGCTCTTCCTGTTAGTCTTTCACGACATCACCCGTCTGGAGGAGCGCTTTCTTACCGTCCCGCTCGAGTTGGCATTGAACGGCGATCTGGTGCCGGGATCGGCATATCCGCGCCAAGTCCGTTTACGTCTGCGCGGCGAATCGGAGGAGGTCTTTCGCGTTTTGGAGGAAGACCTTCGGGCGTGGGTCAACTTTCGCCCCTTTGACGCAGAGGGCGAGTATCGCGCGTTGGTGCAGATCGATCGCAGCGGTGCGGCGGCGGAGGCCGATGCACTGGAAGTGACCGCCGAGCCCGACTCCATCCTCGTTACGCTCGAGGAGAATCTGCTCAAGAGTCTTGAGGTTGTGCCGAGCACGAGCAGCTTTCCGCCAACCGGCTACGAACTGACGCAGCTGTTGATGACCCCATCGTTGGTGGAGGTCGAAGGGCCGCGGAGTCGTCTGGAGAATATCGAGCAGGTGCGCACCGAGGACGTCGACCTCTCGACGCGCCGGGAGACGTTCACCGAGCGCGTCCGACTCGTGCGTCCCGATCCGTTGGTTCGCTTCCCGGGCGGCGATATCGTCGAGGTTCGCGGCCGAATCGAGGAGGCGGTCGTGCTCCAAACCTTCGAGCCGGTGGAACTGGTCGTAACGGGCCTGGACCCCGCCTTTCGCCTGGGACAGAACCTGCCGCCCGGACTGATTCGCGTGCAGGCGCGCCAAATCGACATCGAGGAGGTCAGCCCCGGCGATATGCAGTTGTCCGTCGACGCATCGGGTATCGACGGCAGAGGCCAGTTGCGTCTGCCGGTGCGGCCGATCGTTCCCCCGGATTTTGTCGTGTTGCGCTACGAGCCGACGTCGGTGCAGCTCCTTATCGAGGAGGAGCGGTGATCTGCGGTATCGGCGTCGACGTGGTGGCCGTCGATCGCATGAGCCACTGGCTCGAGGACGAGGCACTTCTCCATCGCTATTTCGACGATCGGGAACGCGATGCGATCTATCAGCGCCGCGACGGAGCGGTACTCTCCCTCGCCGCGCGTTTTGCCGCCAAAGAGGCGTTTGCAAAGGCGCTGGGTACGGGATTTCGCGGGTTTGCCTTACGCGACGTATGGGTCGTCAACGACGCGCTGGGAAAACCGGAGTTGCACGTAAGCGGTTCCGCGGCGGCGGCGCTTGCGCGCATCGGGGGGCGACGATTGTGGCTCTCCCTAACGCACGAACAACACCACGCAATCGCCATGGTGGTGATAGAAGGGTAGGGGTACGATGGCGGCGACGGCATCACTGACGTTCTTTTCCAAGACACCGATCGAGTGTCCGGTATGCGAGGAGAAGGTCTTTCGCGAGGAGATGCGCACCGGACGGGGGCGCCAGATCGCGGGAAATCTTACGCGCGAGCTCAGGCGCCATTACGAGGCGTCGAAGCAGTTCGGAGAGGTCTATCCGCTTCTCTACCCGGTGACCGTGTGTCCCCATTGTCTCTACGGCGCATACAGCGGTGATTTCCTGGAAGTACCCGAAAATCGGCGCGAGGCGCTTCTCAACGAGCGCGATATGCGACACGGGATGCTGACCGAGCTCTTTCCCGCTCTGGACTTCACGACCCCGAGAAGTCTGGAAGAGGGCATAGCGAGTTACGTCTCGGCAACGCTGTGTTACGAGCACTTTCCCAAGCACTTTTCGCCGACCTTCAAAGCGGGGTTGAGCCAACTTCGCGCCGCGTGGTTGTGTAACGATCTTCATCGCAAGCATCCCACCGAGAACTTCGACTATTTGGCGGCGGTCTTCTACCGCAAGGCGCGTTTCTACTACTCGTGTGCGGTCGAGGGAGAACAGGACGGCAGCGAACCGTTGAGCGGCGCCGCCCATCTCGGCCCCGATATCGACAAGAACTACGGATACGATGGGGTGCTGTATATCTCCGGACTGTTGGAGCACGAGCACGGACCCCGTTCCAATCCCGAGATGCGACGCCACGCGTTGGAACGCGCCAAGCGTACCGTTGCGCGGATCTTCGGCATGGGAAAGGCGAGCAAGAACAAGCCGGCGGCGATCCTGGACAATGCACGCGAGGTATACGAGGCGATTTCGAAGGAGCTGGGGGTCTCCGCGGACGACGTGGAGACGTAATGCGGACGATCCTGGCACGCGTCGCCTACGACGGAACCGATTTTTGCGGCTACCAGATACAAAACGGGCAGCGGACGGTTCAAGGCGTGGTAGAGACGGCGCTCGAGGAGCTTCACGATCACCCCGTTGCGACAATCGCCGCGGGGCGTACCGATTCGGGTGTCCACGCCGTCGGCCAGCACATATCCTTCGTGACCGATCGCGACGGTATTCCCGTCGATCGAATGGCCCACGCGATTAACAGCCGACTTCCCCACGACGTGCGCGTATTGGCCGCCCGGGAGGTGTACGACGGATTTCACGCCCGATTTGACGCCCGGAGTCGCCACTATCGTTACTATCTGGCCGTCGGTGGAGTACAGCTTCCCCATCTCAGGCGCTATGCGTGGCGTGTTCCCGAGATGCCCGAGGTTGCACGGATCAACCGCGACGCCGCTTCGCTCGTGGGAGAACACGATTTTTCGAGTTTCGCATCGCGTCGCGAGGAGGGCGACAAGATGGTGCGTCGCGTGCTATACGCCGATATGCGCCGCTACGGGAGTCGGCTGGAGTTTTCTATCGGCGCAGACGGCTTTTTGTGGCGCATGGTGCGCACGATCATCGGGACGTTGGTGGAGCGCGAACGCGCTCGGCTACACGGAACGTTACCGGAGTCGTCCATGTCGGAACTCCTGAATCGTCGGGAGCGCGCCGCGACGGGTGCTACGGCCCCTGCCTGGGGACTTTTTTTTCACGATGTGGAGTACGAGTTATGAATCGAACCGATGCATTTACGCGGTTACACGATATTCTCGCTCGAGCGGAGGAGTTGTTGGTCAGCGCTCGAGAGGCCACCAGGTCCGACGAGGAATCCGCGGAGAGCGACCCGGAAACGTCGCATCACGCGCGGATCGCACCGTCCGATGAGCGGTCCGTAGAGGGCGCGGCGCGCTCATTTGCCGAGTCCTCAGCGCCGGCGGACCGACTCGATACATACGCCGATCTGTCGGCCGACGAGCGGAGTGCGCGCTTGGCCGCGCTGGCGGACACGATCCGCGCCTGTCGTCTCTGCCCGCTCGCTCTCGGACGAACCAACGCCGTACCGGGAATCGGTGTGGTAGATCCGCTGGTGATGATCGTCGGCGAAGGGCCCGGTTTTCAGGAGGATCAACGGGGCGTGCCGTTCGTCGGAAAGGCCGGGCAGTACCTCGATAAGTGGTTGGCCTCGATCGGGCTCTCGCGGGAGACCAACGTCTTTATCGCCAACATCGTCAAATGTCGTCCTCCCAACAATCGCGATCCGAAGCCGCAAGAGAGCGACGCGTGCGCGCCCTACCTCGACGAGCAGCTCGCGTTAGTTCGCCCGCGGCTCATCGTGACCGTCGGGAGGATCAGCACGCGTCTTCTCACCGGCTCCTCGGAGGGCATCACCAGGATTCACGGGAGTTTTTTTCGTCATCGCGGCCTGCCGCTCATTCCCACCTTTCATCCGGCCGCAGTGCTCCGCAATCCCGATTGGCGTCGGCCCGTGTGGGAGGATTTGAAGCGAGTACGCAACTGGCTCGTGGATAACGCACAGCACCGCGCGCCGGAGCATCCCGGCGAATGACCATCGTCCAGGTGGCCGTGCCGGTCCCGATCGATCGCCTCTTTTCGTACCGTGTCGGCGATCTCGCCGAGCCTCCTAAAGCGGGCTGTCGCGTGATCGTGCCGTTCGGTCGACGCACGGTCACCGGTGTCGTTGTGGACGCCGACTACCGCGGCGACACGCCGACACAACTCAAAGAGATCTCGCGCGTCATAGACGAACAGCCGCTCTTCGACGAAGAGTATCTCGATTTGGCGCGTTGGATATCGGCGACCTATCTCGCTTCCCTCGGCGAGGTGCTCCAAGCGATGCTGCCCGGGGCGCGTCGTACTCGTGAGCTACCCGAGCTCTCCGGCGACGAGCCGGCGGTTGCGCCTGAACGGATTCGGCTCTCGGTCGAGCAGGAGGAGGCGCTCGCGGCGATCACCGCCGAAGAGCCGTCCGACGCGGAGCGGTGGTTCTACCTGTACGGTATTACCGGAAGCGGCAAGACCGAAGTCTTTCTTCGCGCCGCCGAGGCGGTGCTGACGGAGGGGAAGAGCGTCATATATCTCGTTCCGGAAATCGCCCTGACCCATCAACTGTTCGAACATATTTCCCGGCGCTTCGGGAGCACGGCGGCGATGCTGCACTCCGGTCTTACCCCGGCACAGCGTCTCGGCGAATGGCGACGAGCTCAACGCGGCGAGGCGCGGCTGGTGGTCGGCGCCCGGAGCGCCGTCTTCGCACCCGTGCGGAGCCTCGGGTTAGTGGTAATCGACGAGGAGCACGAAAGCTCTTACAAGGCGGGAAATGCGCCGCGATACCATGCGCGGCAGGTTGCCCTTCGCCGTTCGATACAGTCGGGCGCCGCCTGCGTCATGGGATCGGCGACGCCGTCGGTCGAAGCGTGGCACCTCATGGAAACGGGGCGCCTACGCCGCCTCGAGCTGACGCAACGCCTCTCCGGCGGCACACTGCCGTCGATCGCGGTACATAACGTGCGCGGTTCGGCCTCGCTCATCTCCGAACCCCTCGCCGATGCGCTCCGGCGGACCGCGGATATGGGAGCACAGAGCATTCTCTTTCTCAACCGTCGCGGGTTCGCAAGCGTCTTTCAATGCCGTAGTTGCGGTTACCAGGCCGAGTGTCCGCATTGCTCGGTACCCATGACGTGGCACAAGAGTAAGGGCCGCATGGTGTGTCACTACTGCGGCTACCGTGCGCGACCCCAGAGCATATGTCCCGATTGCGGCTCTCTGGACGTCGGATACACCGGATTCGGTACGGAACGGATCGAGGAGGAGATGGGGCGTGTGTTGCCGCAGTTACGCGTTGCGCGCCTCGATACCGACGTCTCGAAGCGACGCGGGGCGCTCAAGGAGGTGCTCGACCGGTTCGCCTCGGGCGAGGTGGACGTGCTGTTGGGTACGCAGATGGTGGCCAAGGGCCTCAATTTCCCGCGGGTGCGCACCGTCGGTATCGTCATGGCCGACACGGGGTTGAGTCTTCCCGACTTTCGCTCGGCCGAACGAACCTTCGCCCTCATCGTGCAGGTAGCCGGCCGCGCCGGCCGCTTTCGGTCCGACGGCGAGGTCATCGTGCAGACGCTGCGCCCGGAGCATGACGCGATTCGCCGCGCCGCGCGGATGGAGATAGATGCGTTCTACCGCGCCGAGATCGATGTGCGCCGCGAGTTGGGTTTCCCGCCCTTCGGGCGGCTGTTGCGCCTCGTCGTGCGTTCGCGCAGTCGCGGTTCCGCCGAGACGTGTGCCGCGACGATCGCCACCTCGTTGCGTCGCGAAACCGACGCTACCACGGCCATAGAGGTGCTCGGGCCGGCGCCGGCGCCGCTTGAAAAGATTAACAATCAATGGCGCTACCAGGTGCTTCTACGGGGGCCTTCCGCCGGCGCCCTCGCTCGTGTCACACGCGGCGTCCTCCTGGAGTTTGTCGAGTCGTACCGGGTGCATATCGAGGTAGATGTAGACCCGGTGAACCTCCTGTAAGTACAATACGACGATGATATCTCTCGTGTACCACCCCGACGAACGGCTGACCACCGTTGCCGACGCAGTCGAGACGATCGACGGAGAGCTTTTACAACTCGCCTCGCAGATGGTCGATGTAATGCACGAGGCAAAGGGCATCGGGCTCGCCGGTCCGCAGGTGGGGTATCTTCGCCGTCTGTTCGTCGTCCACGTTCCCGACGACGAGCCGCGCGTCTTCATCAATCCGCGGATCGTAGCGGCGTCTCCCGACGAGGGCGATTACGAAGAGGGGTGCCTCAGTATTCCGGGCGTCTACGCCGACGTTCGTCGCCCATTGGAGATCACCGTCGAGGCGTGGGACGAGCGTGGAACGGAGTATCGGCGCGACTTCGACGGTATTCTTGCACGGGTCATTCAGCACGAATACGACCATATCGAAGGAGTACTCTTCCTCGACTATCTGACGGCGCGTAAGAAAGAACGCCTCCTGAGGCACTACCACAAACCCGTCTCGCCATGAGCATTCGCACGACGCCGTTACGCATTCTCTTCGCGGGCACTCCTGAAATCGCCGTCTTCTCCTTAGAGGCGGCGTGGGAACACTCTTCACGGTGGCGCATCGTGGGCGCCCTGACCAATCCCGACGCGCCGAGCGGCCGTGGACGACGAGTACGGCCCTCGCCGGTCAAAACGTGGGCCCTCGAGCACGGAGTACCGGTTCTCCAGCCCGAACGCCTGGGAGCACAGGCGCGGGAAGCGGTGAGCGCAACGGCTCCCGATCTTTTGGTCGTGGTCGCCTACGGTAGGATCTTCGGCCCGCGATTTCTGGCCCTCTTCCCGGAGGGGGGCCTTAACGTCCACCCTTCGCTGTTGCCGCGCCATCGCGGCCCCAGCCCCCTACAGGCGGCGATTCTCGCCGGAGACGAACAGACGGGCGTGACCGTACAATACCTTGCGCCGGAGATGGATTCGGGCGACATCCTTCTTCAGGAACGTATCGCGCTCCCCGACGACGTCTCGCTCTCGCGGCTCCACGACGATTTGGGACGCCGAGGCGCCCGCCTGTTGGTCGAGGCGATCGATCGAATCGCGGCCGGCAGCGCGCAGCGGACTCCTCAGGACCACGAGCGGGCAACCTATTGCCGAAAGGTCGAGCGCGGAGACGGAAAGCTCGATTGGAGCGAGTCGGCCCTCACTATTTCGCGCATGGTTCGCGCCTACACGCCGTGGCCCGGCGTCGTCTGCTCGTGGGCGGGAAAGACGCTTCAGTTGATCGACGTGAACCATCTTCCGGCACGACGGCCCGCGGTCGAAGGCGGCGCCGCGCCCGAAAAAGCGACGCCCGGTGAGGTGGTCGCGGTAGACAACGGACTTGGAATTCTGATACAAACCACGGATGGCTTGGTTGCGGTTAGACGTCTCAAATTGCAGACACGCAAGGAGATGGACTTTCGTGCCTTCATCAACGGCAATCCGACCATCATCGGTAGTGTGCTGGAACGAGCGTAGATCATGAACATATTCGGTTTTCTCAAACGAAACAGGAGATTGGTGGACGACAGTCCCGAACGTCGTTACTTCCTTATCACCTCGTGGGCCTTCGTCGGGCTTTTCGTATTTCTCGGACTCTCGGCGCTGGTTGCATTTTTGTTGACCCTTCGCGGCCCCGAACAGACGCAGGTGCCCGATATTGCCGGCGAAGAGTTGGTAGACGCTCTCGTCTCCCTTCAGGAACGCGGCTTGTATCCCCAGGTACAGTTGCGCTACCACTCGGACCCGACCCTTCGCGGTCACATTATTTCCCAGAACCCCGAACCGGGCGCGGTGGTACGGGCGGGGCGTCGGATTACGCTTCTGGTGAGTCAGGGAGCGGTCATCGAAGAGGTTGACGACTACTCGGGACGTCTCTTTCAGGACGTCCGGGCCGATCTGCAGGCCCTCGGCGTCGGCGGAGAGGGCGTTCTCTTCATCGACACGATCAGTTATGTATTCGACGAGTCGCCGGCGGGCACGATCATCGGCCAGGACCCCTCCCCGGGGACGACGCTCTCGGGTTCTACCGGCCTCGATCTGATCGTAAGTCGCGGTCCCGATATCGAGCGCGTATCGCTTCCGACCTTTCTCGGGTTGGACTGGTCGGATGCCATACAGATCCTCTCCCGAGACGGCATTCCCTTCTTGTTCCAGCTGGAGGAACAGCCGACGATCGGCCAGGAGGGTGTCGTCGTTGCGCAGGAGCCCGAGCCGGGCTCCCAAGTGGCGGTCGGTACTCCGGTGGCGTTGACGATACGGGACGTGCGGAGCGCGGACGACGAGGTGCAGTTCGGACTATTCGACCGAACGCTGCCCGAGTACGCGGTGGCGGTGGAGCTGAGCGCCGTAGCGGTGGACCCCGAGGGCGAGAGCACCACGCTGTTTACCGTCGTCCATCCCGGCGGTCAGATCGCCTTTCCCTACCGGCTCCCGGTAGGTTCCACGATCGTACTCTACCGGTACGACGTAGAGGTGATTCGCCATATCGTACGAGACGAGACGGTCGACGGGTAGTTCCCGTCTCGGCAACGAACTCGATATCTCTTAGAAGGCAGTACACGAGGAGGACGCTTTGTACAAGCCGGTTGACCCGAAGGTGAGCTTCCCAAAGATGGAGGAGGACATCCTCGCATTTTGGAAGGAACACTCGACATTCGAACGGTCCGTCGCGCAACGGAGCGAGACGGATCATTTCACCTTTTACGACGGACCGCCCTTTGCTACGGGCCTTCCGCACTTCGGGCACTTCGTCCCCGGCACGATCAAAGACATCATTCCGCGCTACCAAACGATGAAGGGCAAGCGGGTCGAGCGTCGATTCGGATGGGATTGCCACGGTCTGCCGGTCGAGTACGAGATGGAGAAGGAGCTGGGAATCTCCGGGGCGTCGCAGATCGAGGAGTACGGCGTCGCCCGCTTCAACGAGGCGTGCCGCGGTATCGTGCTTCGCTACACCGATGAGTGGCGCGAGGTGGTTACCCGCATGGGTCGCTGGGTCGACTTCGATAACGACTACAAGACGATGGACCCCGAGTACATGGAGACGATCTGGTGGGTCTTCAAGCAGCTATGGGAGAAGGGGCTCATCTACGAGGGATATTACATCCTACCCTATAGCCCCGCGCTGGCGACGCCGCTGTCAAACTTCGAGGTGAATTTGGGCGGATATCACGAGGTCGACGATCCGGCGATCACCGTGAGGTTTCGCCTGACAAACGAGCCGAATACGTACGTGCTGGCGTGGACGACGACGCCGTGGACCTTACCCAGCAACCTCGCCCTGGCGGTCGGTGAGAATATCGACTACGTGCGAATCGCCGACGGAGAGGACCACTACATCCTCGCGGAGAGCCGCCTGAGCCACTATTACCGCGACGAGAGCGAGTACACCGTCGTCGACCGCCTGACCGGTAAAGACTTGGCGGGGCTGCGCTACGAGCCGATCTTTCCCTATTTCGCCGATCTTGCCGACGACGGTGCGTTTGCCGTACACCTGGGGGATTTCGTTACGACCGAGGACGGTACCGGCGTGGTGCACATCGCTCCGGGATTCGGTGAGGACGACTACAATCTGCTGCGCGACAGCGGTCTTCCGGTGGTCGTACCGATCGATCCCGAGGCGCGCTTCACCTCCGAGGTCCCCGATTTCGAGGGACAGCAGGTCAAAGAGGCGGATAAGAACATCATCGCGTGGCTGAAAGAGCGGGGAGTCCTCGTCAAACGCGAGACCTATCGCCACGCCTATCCCTTCTGTTATCGCTCCAAGAAACCGCTCATCTACCGTGCGATCAGTTCGTGGTTCGTCAACATCGACAAGGTCAAGCGGAGCATGCTTCAGGCCAACGATAAGATCGAATGGGTTCCCGGCCACGTTAAGAAAGGGCGCTTCGGCAAGTGGCTGGAGGGAGCGCGAGACTGGGCGATCAGCCGCAATCGGTACTGGGGTAATCCGCTCCCGGTGTGGAAGTGCGACGGAAGTGACCACATCGAAGTGATCGGCAGCCGAACGGAGCTCAGAGAAAAGAGCGGAGTGTGGGTCGAGGATTTGCACAAGCATTTCATCGATGATATCACCTGGCCGAGCCCCGACGGAAAGGGAACGATGCGCCGAATTCCCGAGGTGTTGGATTGCTGGTTCGAGTCCGGTGCCATGCCATACGGCCAGAGCCACTATCCGTTCGAGAACAAGGAGTTCTTCGAGGAGAACTTCCCCGCCGACTTCATCTGTGAGGGGTTGGACCAGACGCGCGGATGGTTTTACACCTTGACCGTTCTCGCCGCCGCACTCTTCGACTCCCCCGGATTCGAACACGTGGTGGTGAACGGTCTCGTCCTCGCCCCCGACGGCAAGAAGATGTCGAAAAGCGAGCGCAATTACACCGATCCGAAGGATATCATCGACGAGTTCGGCGCCGATGCATTGCGCCTCTTTCTGATGGATTCGGCGGTCGTGCGCGCCGAGGATCTCAAGTACTCCGATGAAGGTGTGCGCGAGGTTCTCAAAACGGTCATCATCCCGTATTGGAACGCCTACAGCTTTTTCGTCACCTACGCCAATATTGACGGTGTACAACCGACCGGTGCGCCCGACGAGCCCGACAACCCGTTGGACCGCTGGGTGCTTTCGGAGACCGAGCGCCTCGTGGCCGAGGTGACCGGTTACCTCGACTCCTACGAACTACAGCGGGCGATCGACCCGATCGTGAGCTTCATCGATACGCTCAACAACTGGTACGTGCGGCGCAGTCGTCGACGATTCTGGAGGAGTGAGAACGACGGCGACAAGATACAGGCGTATCAGACGCTCTATTCCGTGCTCATGACGCTCACCAAGGTCGCCGCGCCGATTATCCCCTTCATGACCGAGGAGATTTATCGCAATCTGCGCTCCCCCGGAGAGCCCGAATCGGTCCATCTGTGCGACTATCCGGTCGCGGACGAGAAGCGCCGCGATCTCGAGTTGGAGCGGAAGATGGCGGTAACGCGCCAGGCCGTGAGCCTGGGCCGGGCGATCCGCACCATGCACAATCTGAAGATTCGCCAACCCCTGGCCGCCCTCCATTTGGTCACTCGCGACGGTGAGGCGCGCAGGGTTCTCCTGGAGATGGAGGACATCATTCGCGACGAGATCAACGTCAAAGAGGTCGTCTTCCGCGAGAACGAGGAGGAACTCGTCGAGTATTCCGCCAAGGCGAACTTTCGCGAGCTCGGCCCGAGGCTCGGCAAACGGATGCGCGCTGCGGCGGCGGTGATCGAAGGGTTGTCGGGCGTCGAGATCCAACAGCTCATGGACGGTAGCACGCTGAGCTTGGAGGTTGAGGGTGAGTCGGTCGACATCACCATCGACAGCGTATTGGTCCAGCGCAGCGAGAAGGAGAATCTCAAAGTTCTCAACGAGGGAAGCCTTACAGTCGCCTTGGATCCGGAGATCACCACCGAGCTGCGGCAGGAGGGGCTCGTCCGCGACCTGATTCGTGCCGTGCAGACCATGCGAAAGGCGCGCGGTTTCGAGGTGACCGACCGCATCGCCCTCTCGATTGACGGCGACGAGGAGATCGCCGCGGCGGTGCGCACCTTTGAAGAGTACTTGTGCGGCGAGACGCTCGCCGAACAGCTCGAGTGGAGCGCGTCGGACGACGCTGAGTCGATCGCAATCGGAGAGACTTCCGCTCGAGTGGCGATTCGCACCGTGTGAGCCGCCACCATGCGAGGCGACCGAAGACGATCCCGCGCCGTGTTAGTCGCCCTTGCGCTGAGTGCTCTGGCGTCGTGCGCGACCTCGCCGGCGGCTTACCGCACCCTAAACGGGGCGATGCGTGATCGGTGGATCGCCTTTCCTACGCTCTCCGACGACGATGTAACGTTCTTGGAAGCCACGATGCCGCCGTTTCCGCGTTCCGGAGATTCCGACGGCGCGCGGGTGGACGACGAGCGCGGCGGTGAGTATTTGGTGTTCGTCTCCACCGACTCATGGGAGTTGGCCCGAGATGTCGGGAGCGCCCTTACGGGGCTGCGGGAGCGAGTCGTCGGACGCGTCGAACGTATACTGCTGCACCGCACCCCCGAGCGCGAACGTGTATGGCTCGATGTCGATTCGCGAAGGGTGGGCGCGGCACTCGTCCTCAACGCTCAGGGGTGGGATCGCATCGAAAGGGGGCGATGGCGCTCGCCCTCAGGCCGGGAGGAGCTGCTTCTCGCGCGGCGCGACGTGTGGACGTTTGATCGCGATATCGCTCCATATCGGAACCCCGCGGCGGTGCGCGAGTCTGTGGTCGAGGAGTTTTATCCTCGCCTCTCGGGCGGCGGCCCCCCTCTGGGAGAGGAGACGGCGGCGCTCTTCAGTGCGACCGGCTCGTCGGGAGTCGGGAATCGCCAGCGTATCATAGCGTGGATAACCTCCCCGCCCATTCCCGGCTTTCCGGACCACGTCGGGCCGAATGCGGCTCTTCTCACGTTGAACGAAGAGGCAGCAAGCGGATATTTGGCAGTGCAGGGGGCGATTTCGTTTTCCGGGGAGCGAGAGGCGCGAGTTGCGCTTGTTCCGGCCAGGTTGTTGCTTCCGCAGTTTGCCGTTGCCCAGGGGATGGAACTTACCGAGGATTTTGATATTCTTCGCGATCGGGAGACGATCGTGATAGTCGGTTTGAGAATCGATCCGTCCGCCGAGACCGGAGTTTTGAACATGATACTCGCGGATGTATCCGCGGAAGGAGGCGCGCCATGATTGCGGTGGTCGATTACGACGCGGGAAATCTTCGTAGTGTTGAGACGGCACTACACCACCTCGGCGCCGCCGTTGTGACGACCGATGATCGTACCGCCTCGGCGCGTCTTCTCTTCCGAGAGGCCCGACAATGATTGCCATTATCGACTACGAGGCCGGAAACATTCGTAGCGCCGCCCGCGCGTTGGCGTATTTCCACGCCGAACACGTGGTGACCAGCGACCCCGACGTAGTCGCCCGGGCGCAGCGTATCGTCATTCCCGGTGACGGCGAGGCGTACTCCGCCATGGAAAGCCTGCGCTCCCTCGCCTTGGACGAAGCGATTACCGATGCCGCTCGCCGCGGCGTGCCGATCCTCGGTATCTGTATCGGCGCCCAGATCGTGTTGGACCACTCCGACGAGCGCGACGTCTCGTGTCTGGGGTTGATCGCGGGCCGCACGGTGAAACTGGCAGGTGGGGACGGGCTCAAAATTCCGCATATGGGTTGGAACACGATTTCCGCCGTGGCGGACCACCCCCTTTTCGACGATATTGCCGAAGAGAGTTCGTTTTATTTCGTCCACTCCTACTATCCCGCGCCGAGGAGCGAATCCGACGCGCTGGCCGTATGCGATTACGGCGAACGGTTCGCCGCGGTAGTCGGGAGAGACAATATCGTTGCTACTCAGTTTCACCCCGAGAAGAGCGGCGAGATCGGATTGAAGATGTTACGGAACTTTCTGGAGTGGCGGCCGTAGCCGCGTCTCCTCGTCGTATTTGAGCGCGGCTTTAGCCGACCGACAGAGCGGAGAGCATCATGTATCAGAAGCGGGTCATCGTGTGCCTCGATGTGCGCGACGGAATGGTAACGAAGGGCGTTCGATTTAAGGAAAATGTCGATATCGGAGATCCGGTGGCGATGGCGCGTCACTATTACGACGAGGGAGTCGATGAACTCGTCTTTTACGACATAACCGCCAGCGCCGAGGGAAGGGGGATTATGATCGACATCGTCGAGAAGGTCGCCTCCCAGATCTTCGTTCCCTTCTCCGTCGGCGGGGGAGTTGCAACGGTCGATGATATGCGTCGCGTGCTTCTTGCCGGCGCCGAGAAGATCAGCGTCAACAGCCAAGCGGTCAAAAACCCGGACGTCATCGGCGAGGGTGCGGCCAGGTTCGGTCGTCAGTGCATTGTGCTCGGTATGGACGCGGCGGCCGACGCGTCGATGCCGTCCGGATATCGCGTATTCATCAACGGCGGGCGAACCGCCACGGAGTTGGACGCTCTCGAATGGGCGCGCCACGCCGTCGACCTCGGAGCGGGCGAGATCGTCGTAAACAGTATCGACGCCGACGGCACGCGCAACGGCTACGAGTGTAATCTCACCTCGATGATCTCGAAGGCGGTGTCGGTTCCGGTCGTCGCCTCCGGCGGGGCGGGGCACCCCGAACATCTGCGTGAGGTACTCGACGAGGGTGCGGCCGACGCCGCGTTGGTCGCCAGTATGGTTCACTACGGCGACTTCACCGTCGGCGGCATCAAGCGCTACCTATCCGAGCATAGCATTCCCGTGAGGCGTACCGATCGATGACTTGCCCCTATCACACGGATTCGTATATTTTTCCCTATCACGAGAAGGAGCGTAATCATGCCGACGTACGATTACCAATGCGATAACTGCAATCATCTGTTTGAGGCGTTTCAGTCCTTTCACGATGAGCCGTTGTCGGTATGCCCGGAGTGCGACACCCCCGCCCTCCGACGGCTCATTTCCGGCGGAACGGGCATCATATTCAAAGGAAGCGGCTTTTACGTCAACGACAGCAAGTCTTCGGGACCGTCGGGGTCGAAGAGTACGAGCAGCACGAGGTCGAGCGAGAAAAGTGGTTCCGACGACGGCGGAAAAGACACAAAGACGACCGAGCACGGGAAAAGCGGCTCGAGCAAAGAATCGGGTGCGACGGGAACGAAGAAGACGGCGTAGCGATTTTATTTCTGCTATATATTGATTTTTTGACCCAACGAGGGTAGTATAGACCAATGGAGATTCCCGGATACGATACGGACAATGCGAATTGTTGCTCCGAAGCGTATGTCGATTTGTGCGCCGCGAAGCTCAAGGTTTGTGGGCATCCGATGCGCCTACGGCTGTTGTGTCGTATCGCCAAGCAGGAAGAGCCGTGCGTTTCCGATCTCTGGAGCTGTCTCGATCAGCCGCAACCGGTGATTTCGCAACATTTGGCGGTGCTCAAACAAAAAGGTATCGTCTCCAGCGAGGTGCGTGGAAATCGTCGGGTCTATTCGATTGTCGATCCGTTTATACGACAGATCGTGGGTTCACTCGTCGAAGCACCGATGGCGATCCCCGACGAGGTGCTCAGTCGCTCGTAGTGTGATACAGTCTGTGTATGCGCAACGACATCATCGAGGTCGCGCGGATTCCGTTCCGCGGTAACGACTCGCGTATCGTCCTTGCCGGCGACACATCGTATATCGGCGCGCCGTTGGAGCGTGACGGCGAGCCGCCGCGACGCATCGCCGCGTTGGTGTGCGACCACAACACTGCAAAGATTCTTCCTTCAGACATTGATATTCCTCGTGTCGTACTTCCCCCCGGCGAGCGTTGTAAAGACTTCGACGTACTCGGCGAGACGTTGCACTGTTTTCTACACGCGCGCCTCGCGCGCGACAGCGTTGTGGCCGCTTTCGGCGGCGGTGCCGTGACCGATCTGGGAGCGTGCGCGGCAAGTATATATCTGCGAGGCATCGATTTCGTCTTGATTCCGACCTCGCTTCTATCGATGGTCGATGCGGCAATCGGCGGTAAAACGGGAATCGATTTCGGCGGGTATAAGAACATCGTGGGAACCTTTGCGCCGGCCGCCGAGGTACGACTCGTGCCGGCGTTGCTGGCCACGTTGAGCGAGCGGGAGTATCGCAACGGCCTCGCCGAGGTGATTAAAGCCGCACTTCTGGACGACGCCGAGCTCCTATCGATCCTCGAGGATCGTCGCGAACAGATCTTGCGTCGCGACCCGGCGCTCCTCAGGGAGGTGATCGTCCGCTCCGTGCGCGTCAAGGCGCGCGTCGTCACCGATGATTTAACCGAACGCGGACGGCGCGCCGTACTGAATCTCGGCCACACGTTCGGTCACGCCGCCGAAAGTGTGCTCGGGTTCGACGCGATCGCCCACGGCGAGGCAGTCGCGTGGGGCATTGCGCGGGCGATGCACGCCGGGGCGGCCGCTGGAATCACCGACGGCGCGTGGGTCCAACGCGTGGTGATGCTCCTTTCGGCCTACGGCTACGAGACGGGCGCCAGCGTACAAGGTGCCGAACCCGACGCGCTCTTCGACGCGATGCAGCGCGACAAGAAGCGGTATCGCGACGGGTTGCGATTCGTCCTTCAGGCGGGAGCCCAGGACACGGTATTGGAAGTACTGCCGGATCACGTCGTACGCGGCGTACTTGCCGGGTGATACGGACGTCGCGGAGCGCCTTGGCTCCGCGATCAATCTCGGACCGGATACACGGTTGCGACCTCCCAGCGCGGTGGCCGAATGAAAAAAGGAAGTGTGATGATGGTAAAACGATTGGGGTGTGGTGTAATGGTGGCGGTCGGCGCGCTCTTTGTGCCCGCCGGTCTCGCGGCCCAAGAGGTGCTCTTTTCCGCCTCGGACAGCCTCGGACCGGGTGATATCGTCGGCCCCCATGGGACCTTCCAGGACGTCTACGAGATCCGTGTCGAGGCCGGGCGCACGATCGAGGTCATAGCCCGCAGCGACGAGGTCGACACCTACATCGATGCCGTGCTTCCCGGCGGCGAGGTGATCAGTAACGACGATTACGAGGGATTCAATGCCGGTTTTATGACGAGGATATCGCGAACCGGCACGATGCGGCTCACGGTGTCGCCGCTCTTTAGCGGTTCCGGGGGCGGCTACGAGTTGATCGTCGTCACTGCCGGCGATCCCGAGCCGATCTCGGTGGGCGCGGTGGTCAACGGACGCTTGGGGGACAAGACCGGTAGATCCGCCGACCTATTTGCGCTCTCCGGACGGGCGGGACAACGCGTCGTAATCGAACTCGATTCCGACGACTTCGACGCGTATCTCCAGGCGATCGACGATTCGGGCCGCACGTTCAGTAACGACGACGGAGGCGCCGAAGGGCTTAATAGCCGCCTGGCGTATACGTTCGAGGGCGCGGGCACTCTCACCATTACCGCTTCGAGTTTGGGCGGCGGCGCCGGGGCGTACCAGTTGCGTATCATCGAATCGTCACAAACGGTGAGTCGGCGCTACGACGGTACACTCGACGGCCGCTCCGACGACCGCGGGTACGATGGGACGCTCTACGACGTATACGAGCTTGCCGGTAATGCCGGCCGATCGGTCAGCATTCTCTTGGAGTCGGACGATTTCGATGCAGTGCTCTATCTAAACAATGCCGACGGCACCAATCTTTCCCGCAACGACGACGACGGGGGCAACGGCAACAGTCTGATCGATGTCACGCTCCCCCGCACGGAGTCCTACTCGATCTATGTGACGTCGTTCTTCGGCGGTGAGGGGAGTTATCGTCTCACGATCTTTGAGTGAGATAGCGACAAAGCGGCGCGGGCGACGGCTATCCCCGGCGTCTCTCAGTCGCCCTCTATGATGTCGGCGAGGCGCCGGTAGGTGGCCCCTACCTCATCGGCGTACTCGCCGTCGGCGGCCCGGCCCAGCTCATCGATCAGCTGTTCGATGCTCGCCATGCTCTCGTGTACGGCGTTGAAGAAACCGCGATTCGGCTTAAACCAGTATCGACCCTCGGCCGAGGCGTAGAGGGCGAGGAATCCGAGCTGTTTGGCACTTTTTTTCAGTGGTGTGGGCCGTAAGATAAGATCGAGGAGATCCACGAGCTCTCGGGATTCCTCACCGACGAGAAAGCTCTTCTTCCGCGGCCGGTCGTGCAGTATCGAGGTGTCACGCGGTAAGTGCGAGGCGATTTTCAGCACCGTAGAGAGGCGCTCACCGTTTATCAGCACGTAGTCGTCCAACTCGACGCGCGTCCGCACCTTGGCTGCGTTACCCGATACGGTCGGGCGTTGGGAGTCACGAAAGAGGGGCGCCAGCTCGCGCCACGGTAGGACGGCAATTTTCTTTTTACCCTTGTACGGAAGCATCGGAAAGGAGCGCCCGCCGATCATGATTTGCCACGTCGTATCGCGTCTGCCCGGAGCAGTTTCGGCGATCGAATCGCGCGAGTCGGCCGCACGTCCGCGGCGTCCCCCATGGCTCTCCCGCAGCCCCTCGTAGAGCCCCTCGGATATCGATTGCAGCCACTCTTTGCGCAACGGTGAGACGCTCCGAGCGTAGGTGCGGCTCGTTTTGACGATCTCCCCTGCGACGATGAACTGCGGCGTCTCGCGAAACATTCCCGAGCCCGGATGAATTTGGATCCGCTCGGCGGTGAGACTCTGGTACACCCCTTTCCCGACATGGGCGCATACGAACTGAATCAAACCCCGGGCGATCGTGGCCAGATAATCGGCGCGCGCGCCGCCGGAGAGGATCGGGAAGCCCATCTCCGAAAGGATCTCCGAAAGCTGCGTCTTTACGTTGGCAATCTCCGCCATGGTTCGCGCATCAAGGTATCGAGTAGTGCAGAACTTCTCCTTGTCGGGGGCGCTCATGTAGGCCTCGAAGAGCCTGAGATAACTGACGAAATCGCCCAGCTCGTCACGGTAGCGGTGGTGCGCCTGGCGCGCTTCCATCTCCTCGCCGGGGGGCAGCGTAAAGGGAGTCGCGGACGTTAAAAAAGAGACCGCGATGAGGATCTCGTCGGTGACTTCCGGGTGGTTATACACCGCCTCCACGATAATCCGCGAATGTCTGGGAAGCAGCGGAAAGGTTGCCATCATTCTGCCGATCTCGGTGAGGTCGCGGTGTTCGTCAATCGCGTCCAAGAGGCGCAACGTCTCGATCGCCGCCAAGATGTTTCCCCGTCCCGGACTGGATATGAAGTCGAACTCCTCGAAATCGCGAATGCCCAGCTCCGCCATTCTCAGCACAACCTCCGATAGGTCGGTCCGGTAGATCTCGTCCTCCTGGAACAGCGGCCGATTCTCGAAGTCTTGTCTACCGTACAGGCGGTAGCACCGTCCCGGGCGCGTGCGCCCCGCGCGTCCACGACGTTGGTTGGCGCTTGCCTTGGATATGGGACCCTCGATAAGCGATGAGGTGTACGTTTTGGGATTGTAGAAGTTGGTCTTTGAGAGCCCCGAGTCGATGACGGTCGTAATCCCATCGATCGTGATACTCGTCTCGGCGATGTTGGTCGCGACCACGATCTTAATTTTCTCCGAAGGAGGCGGGGGAAATACCGCGTCCTGCTCCTCTTTGCTCAAACGTCCGTACAGCGGCAGAATATAGAGCTTGCCTCGGATCGGCAGCGAGTAGAGGCGTGTAATGCAGTCCTTGATCATCTGCTCGCCGGAGAGAAAGACGAGCATATCTCCGGGATGTCCCTCCTCGATGACGCGCATCACGATGGCCGCGACACGATCTATCAGTGCGTCGTAGGTCATCTCCTTTACACGTCGCGCGCTGTACCCGCGCTCGCCGGCTGATAGTGCCGCGTCGGTTTCTTGGAGAACGCGCGTCGTCGGATCGTCATAGACGATCTGCACCGGGTACATTTGCGTCTCGATACGGATCACCGGACACGAGTCGAAGTATTGACTGAAGACGTCGGCATTGATCGTTGCCGACGAGACGATGACGCGGAGATCGGGACGAAGCTCCATCGCGCGCTTGAGCAGACCCAACACGAAGTCGATGTTAAGGCTGCGCTCGTGCGCCTCGTCGACCATGACGACGCTGTAGTCTCTTAAATATTGATCGTTCTTTATCTCCTGGAGCAGTATTCCATCGGTCATTATCTTGATACGCGTCTCGCCGGTCGTATGGTCGTCGAAGCGCATTTTGTAACCCACGAGGTCCGAGGCGGCCGCGTCGAGTTGACCGGCGATGAAGGAGCTGACCGATACCGCGGCGATTCGGCGCGGCTGGGTGACTCCGATCACGCGCGACTGCGAGTATCCCGCCTCGTGGAGTATGATGGGAAGCTGCGTCGTCTTGCCGCTTCCGGTCGGACTCTCCACCACGACCACGCGGTGCGACTCCAGCGCGGAAAGGATCTTACTCTTCTGCTGATAAACCGGAAGTTGACGAGGATCCATGGATCCATTGTAGGCGAGTGGCCGTCGTCTGTCACCGCCCGGCGAGCGGGGCGTTATAGGAGCCGTTTTATCTCCTCCAAGAGGCTATCGAGACGTATCCGGTCCAGCGTTTCTCGTTGAGCGAGGATACGAAGGTTCACCGTGCCGGTGCGGTGTTCCTCCTCACCGCAGATGAGCGCCAGGGCGATACCCTTCCTCTCGGCGAAGGCGAACTGCTGTCCCAGCTTTCTTGCGTCGGGAAAGACCTCGGAACGGATACCCTCCGCGCGCAGTTGTCGCGCAATATCGTGATAGTGGACGAGGAGCGCCGTATCCTGCAGGGTAATGAGCACCTCGGCCGCACTCGCCTCACCGTCGGCGATCGCGAGTTCCTCCAGGGCCGCGACGAGACGGTCGAGACCTATCGAGGCGCCGACGCCCGACATCGCCTCCTTACTGTACAAAGAGACCAAGTCGTCGTAGCGCCCTCCCGAGCAGACCGAACCGATCGCCTCCACACCCACGAGAAAGGTCTCGAACACGACGCCGGTGTAATAATCGAGACCGCGGGTGATCGAAGGGTCGAGTACGATACTCTCTTCGAGCCCCAACTCCGTGACGGCCGAGGCGAGCGTTCTGAGTCGCCGTGTGTCGTCCGTCGGCCCGCCGAGGATCGACTCCATTTCATCGAGTACCTCGCCCATGGTGCCGCGCGATTCGATGAATGCGAGGATGCGCACGGTATGCTCTTCGCCCACGAGTTCGATGAGCGTCTCGCGGGTTTTGTCGCGTCCCACTTTGCGTAGCTTGTCCACCGCGCGCAATACCGTCTCGCTACGGTTCTCGGCGCCGCACATTCGCAGCAAATGGTTAAACGCTCCGCGGTGGGAGAGGTGTATACGCACACCCGGGACCTCCAACGCTTGAAACGCGGCGTACATCATCAAGAGAATCTCGAGATCGGCGGAGACCGACTCGGTGCCTACGATATCGAAGTCGCATTGCATGAACTCGCGGTAGCGGCCGCGCTGAGTATTCTCTCCACGAAAGACTTTGTTGACGTGATAGCGCTTGAAGGGGAGGTAGAGCTCGGAACGGTGCATCGCCATGTAACGTGCAAAGGGCACGGTCAAATCGAAACGCATCGCCACGTCCCGCTTGCCGTGATCGATGAAGCGGTATACTTGCTTATCCGTTTCGCCGCCTCCCTTGCCGAGGAGCACATTGCTGTACTCCAATACGGGGGTGTCGATGGGTACGAACCCGAATGATGAGAAGGTGTCTTCCAAAGTACGGATGAGCGACTTGCGTCGCATCTCCGTGGCGGGCAGAAAGTCGCGAAAGCCCTTGAGTACACGCGGTTCTATCGGCATAGCTGACACTCATATACCGAATACGCCGTAGCATTCAAGGGTTGTAACACGTGGGAATCGAGCTTGTCGTAGAGTGTTTGTGAGTCTACTATGGACAAACACACGACATAAAAAGGACTATATACAATCCAAGGCGTCCTTTGTACGGAGGGATCTCCCGTGAGTAGCCATCCTTTGGTCCACATCAAATTCATCATCATAATGAGCGGCCTCACGGCTCTAACGGGGTGCGCCTCAATCGATACGCAGTCGGCACGCTCCGCTTCGAAAAACGAGCTCGTAACCGACGGTGGGCGGACATCGTTGATTCGTGCCGTTCGCAACGCGGGGGATCTGGAGCAGGTTCGATCCCTTTTGCGGGACGGCGCCGATCTGGAGGCTCAGAGTAGCGAGGGGTGGACCGCTTTGATGTACGCCGTGCACCACGGTAGCCCCGTGGAGATAGTGCGCTTGCTTCTCGACGCCGGTGCCGATCCGAACGTTCGGACGGACGACGGTTGGACGGCCCTCATGAGGGCCGTGCATTTCGACCGAGGGGTGAAGGTGATCAAAATGCTTCTCGACGCCGGAACTGATCCGAACACTCGGAGCAACGATGGATGGACCGCGTTGACAGAGGCGATCAGTGAGAACCGAAGTCCTAAGGTTGCGGAGTTGCTTCTCGACGCCGGCGCCGATCCGAACATTCCGGCGGACGACGGCTGGACGCCGTTGATGCTGGCCGCGTTCTATTCCGACAACGTGGAAATCCTGCGGTTGTTGTTGGCGGCTGACGCGGACGTAAATGCGCGGGATGACGAGGGCTGGACGGCGCTTATGGTGGCGGCGCAAGAAGCGCAAGATCCGGAGGCGATTCTCACACTACTAAACTTTGGTGCCGATCCGAACATTCCGGCGGACGACGGCTGGACGTCTCTTATGTCAGCTGCACAGGAGACGCGAGATGCGGGCGTGATCCATGCGTTATTGGAAAGCGGGGCGGATCCCAACCTTTCACTCGTTGACGGTTGGACGCCTCTGATGACCGCCGTATACAACGGCCAGGAGGCCGACGTTGTACGTTCGTTTTTATCGGCCGGAGCGGACGTCAACGCCCGAGCGGCCGACGGATGGACGGCGTTAATGTATGCGGTGCGATACGATGGGCACGTAGAAGCAGTCGAGGCTCTCTTGGATGCAAATGCCGATCCTAATGCCCAGAGTGACAAGGGATGGACCGCCCTTATGCACGCCGTCCGCCACCGGGAGTATCTCGGAGTGACGCACGCGCTTTTGGACGCCGGAGCCGAGCCTGATATTCAAACCAATGAGGGCTGGACCGCGTTAATGTACGCGGCGCGGTACGACGGGAGTCCCGAGGTAATTCAGGCACTCCTGGACGGCGGTGCCGACCCGAACATTCAAAATAACGGGGAGTGGGCGGCCGTAATGCACGCTGCGCGCTACCACGAGAACGTCGAAGTTACGCGCGCTCTTCTGGCCGCGGGCGCCGATCCAAATCTCCGGAGTGGCACCGGGCGTACCGCACTCATCCATGCCGCGCGCAACGGTGGAAGTCTCGACGTAGTGCATACACTTCTGGACGCCGGAGCCGATCCTAACTCTCACGACGAGGACGTGCGGACAGCCTTGATGTATGCCGTTGATCGTCGCCGCGATCTTGCGATGGTCCTCGCCCTCTTGGAAAACGGCGCCGATGTGAACCGCGCCGACAAAAATGGGTATACGCCGTTGATGGCCGCAGTGTATCGATACGACACCCCAGGGCACGTACAGCTTCTGCTGGAGCGAGGCGCGGAGGTTAACCTCCAGTCCAACGAGGGACTGACGGCGCTCATGGTGGCGGTTATGAAAGGCAGGGGTGTCGATGTCGTTACATTATTGCTCGACGCCGGAGCCGACACGACGATCCGTGACGATCTGGGTAGGACGGCTGCGGACTTTGCCGAAGGCAATGACGATATCTTGTCGCTTGTCGGAGGAGAGTCGGGAGACCGCCGGCCGTAACGCGCGGGGACGGCGGATCATCCGTTAACACGGCGGCGCACCGAGTTGCCCCATACCCCACACCGTCGCTATTCTCTCACCATGTCGATCGCGCAAAAAGAGCGAGAAGAACGCCAAGCGTACCGGAAGATGCTGCCTTCGATCGTAGAGGCCCTCATCGAGGCGGCGGAGCCGGTTGCGCTCTCGGCGCGTATATCGGAGGAGTGTGGTGTCGATCAACGCGCGGCGTACCGCTGGATCCAGCTCACCGAGGAGGCCGCGGATGCGCGGCGGAAGCGCGATGCGATGCTGCTTGTGGTCGCCTTGTGGCTCGGTACTTTGGCGATCGTGGTGATGGTCATAGGTCGGATCACGCTGCGATTTGCTCCCCCCTTCGGACCGTCCGTTGCGATCGTTGCCGGGGCCGGCACCGTGATCGCCCTCGCGGTGCTCCGTCTTCGCAACCTCAAGGCGCGTTCTTACCGTCGTTGGCTGCACGATGAGCTCACCGACGAGGAGTCCGCGCGTACGCCGTAACATCCGCCCGCCACGCGACCCGCGCGACACCGGCCTCCCGGCCGTTCGGCCGCGTAATGTAGTGTACATATGATCCTTTTTTATCTTTATGTTCCGATATAACGCCCGTTATGTATCACGGAAGGGCGGATATTCGTTGCTCCCCGCTCCGATCGGGACTACCATGGGCGCATGAGAAACGAGTTTTTTCCGGACATTCCAACGATCGAATACGAAGGCCCCGACTCGCGCAATCCCCTGGCTTTCAAGTTTTACAACTCCGATGAGCGTGTCGGCGACAAAACGATGGCGGAGCATTTGCGTTTTTCGGTCGCCTATTGGCATACGCTGAACGGCACCGGCGCCGATCCGTTCGGTGTAGGTGTCAATGAGCGACCGTGGCTTGCGATTCAGGACCCTATGGAACAGGCTAAGGCGCGTA
Organism: Alkalispirochaeta sp.; assembly: GCA_965601925.1. GTDB lineage: Bacteria > Spirochaetota > Spirochaetia > DSM-27196 > Alkalispirochaetaceae > Alkalispirochaeta. The sequence goes on along the minus strand of OZ271854.1, from coordinate 4,832,249 downwards.
TGCGGGCACTCTTTGAGATTACTGAGAAACTGGGAGTACCCTTCTTCTGTTTTCATGACCGTGACGTCGCTCCAGACGGCGCAACGCTCGACGAGGCGAATCGCAATCTTGATGAGATCGTCGAGTACACCAAGGCGTTAATGGCCGATTCGCCGACGCGTCTTCTATGGGGAACGGCGCAATTGTTCATGCATCCGCGTTACGTTCACGGTGCGGCGACCTCACCGTCCCCCGACGTCTTCGCGTTCGCCGCGGCCCAGGTCAAAAAGGCCCTTGAGGTTACGCAATACCTCGACGGTAAGAATTACGTCTTCTGGGGCGGTAGAGAGGGGTACGAGACGCTTATAAACACCGACATGGGGTTCGAACTCGACAATCTCGGACGATTCCTCAACATGGCGGTGAACTATAAGAAGAAAATCGGTTTCGACGGCCAGTTTTTGATCGAGCCGAAGCCGAAAGAGCCGACCAGCCACCAGTACGACTTCGATGTGCAAAGCGGGCACGCGTTTCTGCAGAAGTACGGGTTGGTCGACCACTTTAAGTTTAACATCGAGCAGAATCACGCGATCCTTGCCGGCCACACCTACGCCCACGAAATCCATTATGCTCGGGCCAACGGACTGTTGGGCAGTCTCGACGCCAACCAGGGTGACTACCTCCTCGGGTGGGACACCGATCAGTTCCCGACCAATATCATGGAGAGCATCTTCGTGATGTATGAGGTGCTCAAAAACGGCGGACTCGCCCCCGGCGGGCTCAACTTCGACGCCAAGTTGCGGCGGCCGTCCTTTAAGAGCGATGACATCTTCCTCGCCCACATCGCCGGAATGGATGCGTACGCTCGAGGGCTCAAAGTCGCCCACGCCCTGTTGGCGGGCGGCGAGCTGGAAGGGTTCGTCACCGACCGCTACGCAGGGTGGAAGAGCGGTATCGGTGCGAAGATCCTCGACGGGCGCGTCGGATTCGAAGAACTCGAGCAGTATAGCCTAACCCAGGGCGACTTCGTACTTGAGAGTGGACGGCGAGAGCTCTTGGAGTCGATCGTCAATCGCTACATTTAACGGCGCATCGCCCCATGTGGTGATACAATGGCAAGACGGTCGCGGCGTCGTTTCTGCATACGGCGATCCTCGGCCTAAGGAGGGAGCTGCCGGACTCCGTCCGGCAGCTTTTCACGTGCGGCTCCCCGCCGGCACATTCGCATCGTCCCCAATGACATGATGGATCGGCTATGCTACATTCCCCCCTGCTATGAACATGGAGGCGTTTGTACTCGGTACCAGCGGTACCATGCCGCTACCGAATCGGCACCTCACGTCGGTCTTGTTGCGACGGGAAGGGGAGGTGTTTCTTTTTGATAGCGGGGAGGGCACACAGGTCAGTCTGCGTGCGCTGAACCTCAAGTGGAAGAAGATCAGTGCGATTCTCATCTCCCACACCCATGCGGATCACGTGACGGGTCTCCCGGGGATGCTGATGCTCTCGAGTCAAGTCGACCGGGACGAGCCGTTGTACGTCATCGGTCCGCCCAGAATTGCGGAGTACGTTGAGACGAGCCGCCGCGTGTTGGAGATGTACATTAACTTCGAAATCAAGGTACGAGAGATCGCCGATCCTTCGGTGCCGAACGAGGTATTTCGCGGCGACGGCTATTCGATACGTTCGTTTCCCCTCAGACATTCGCGCGTATGCGTCGGCTACACGTTGATCGAGGATATGCGCCCGGGGACATTTTATCCCGATCGTGCCGCCGCGGCCGGTGTGCCCCGTGGGCCGATGTGGGCGCATCTGCAGGCGGGACGATCGATTACGCTCGAGGACGGGACGGTAGTGGATCCCGAGGCGGTGCTGGGGCCCGGACGGCTTGGGCGCAAGTTCACGTACATGACCGATACGTTGCCCCTCGAGAGCGTCACGGAGCATATCGCCGATTCCGACCTATTGATCAGCGAGGGAATGTTTACCGAGGAGCATCGCGAGACCGCCTACGCAAAAAAACATATGACCGCGGCCGATGCGGCGCGACTGGCGGCTCGAGCCGGCGGCATAAAACGGATGGGGCTCATTCACTATAGTCCGAGATTTACCAACCGACAGCTGAAGGAGTTAGTGAAAGAGGCCCGCGAGCACTTTCCCGATACGTTCCTTACCCGCGATCGGATGCATATTGAAATTCCCTATCCCGATTGACCCGACAAAAACTCTCGGTAACGTTGCGGATCCGGCTGGAACCCCATAATTCGGCCCGGCGTACCTTTGGCGCGTCGGAGCGCTGCACCGCATTCGCCCATGATTCGTTCACCGTCGACGAGACGACCGTTGCGCGCTGAGACTCCGCACACGAAGTCGGCCTCGTTTCGGTCCCACTTGCGACGTTCCTCCCAGTAGAAGTGCTGGAACCGCTCGATTTGTGCCAAGTTTTCTTGCAGAGTGGTATTGGGAAAGATCGCCGCGATGCGTCTATCGCCGGCGTCGAAGCAGAGGTCCTCGAAGGCGAAGAACGAAAGCACTGTAGCGGCATTTTGCGCGAACGCGGCGTCATCCACCCCATTGTTGTCGTCGAAAAACTCGAAGAGGGCGACGCTCAAATCCTGTTCGTAAAAGCCGGCACGTTCAAGCTCCAGCGTAAGGCGACGTGCCAGATTCGATTTCGAAACGAGACCTGCGGTACCTTCGGCCGTGTCCTCGGGAGGCGGTACCGATACGGCATCGTCCGCCGGGTCGATTGTCGCCGCCGACGGAGAAGACGGCTCGGATACGGTATGAACGGCCGGCGATGCACTCACGGGCACCGTAGAACTCGTCGTGCGCCGAGTCGCCGCGAGATGGATAATCGTCACCGCCAGGCCGCCGGCGATCGCCGCGAGAAGTGCAACGAGCGTATCTCGCAACGCGGCGTAGGCGACGTGCGCGTCCAGCACGGAGTATACCGCGGTAACGATGCGACGCTCCCCGTCGGGTAGCTCGAAGGAACGCGTAAAGCGGCGATGGATAAACTCGTTACTACTGATGACCGGGGCGACGCCGTGTTCGACGACCATCCCGTCCGCCAAGAATCGCCCGTCGCGCGCCCACAGATAGTCGATGCCGCGATCGAAGGAGTAGACGCCTACCACGATGGGCGGCATGTGACCGGGTGCCGCGTCTGCCTCTCGCTCCGAGGCCGACTCCTCCGGTTGCTCGATAACGACTTCGTATGAACGCTCCAGGGTCGTCGAAAGGACGTCCCCCGCCGCGGGAAGCTCGTTGTCGCTCCACAGCGTCGCAATGTCCCCGGACAACCCACGGAAGCTCTCGGCGGCGGCGGTCTCCTGCTCCGTTCGTACGCTATGGAGCCTCCAGAAGAAGAACGCCGTGATGCCCACCAGTACAAGAATGGTCGTAATCAAGTATATGCGCGCCAGAAGTCGACTCATCTCCCTGAGATTATCGGTTGATTTCCTTAAAAAGGAAAGCTCTTACCGTCTGGAGTACGGCGATGAACCGTCGTTGTGGCTCCCCGTGCGGTTCCCCGCGCCGGTGCGGGAACGCGGCCAGAAGGGGAAGGTGTGCTCGGCCGTCCGGTCCGATACACTGCAGAATCTCCGGGGTAGAGCGCTCCTCGCCGCTCGAAAGCTCCTGAATAGCGCGGTCGATGTGCACGATATGGTCACTCCAAAACGCCCGTACGTCGTCAATAGTGCGCACCGCGGCGGTCGCTCCCTTGGAGGCGATCAAAGAGGGAGTCTCAACGTGGGATGAGACGAGGTCCGACAGACGCTCCCGGGCCCGACGCATTGCGGGAATTGAGAAGACCGGGGCGTCCCGTTCTTGCGTCGATCGTTCGCCTCGGTTCATGCCGGTCGCGTCGGGCTCGGCCGACGGATAGACCCGCTCGGCAAAGAAGTGCTCCTGGGGGCGCACTCGCGTCGCTCGACGGGCGGAAAAGCGATGGTGATAGGTGGACTTGGCGTATGTCGCTCCGCGGGGAAAGGCGCCGTCGGCCCCGACGATCTCAATCTCCCTCGCTCCGAAGCCGCGAGCGGTAAGAACCGCCGCTTCGGTGACCGTCAACGCCGGCCTCGCCAACGTCCCCAGGGGAAAGCCGCGGAGTGAGAGGAGCTGGTGCAGCGGATGACGACCGGCAATCGCGATCGCCGACTCGGATGATGCAAATACGAGAGGACTGACCCCGAGATCTGCGGCCAGCGTCGTATGCCGCGGGACGCCCTCGGCAAGGTGCATGCACGTCCAACCTTGCGGATCGATACTGACCACCACCTCGGGCTTAATCCCGCGCGCGCGTACGGCGGGGTAGGCCGTGTCGACGACGGCGATCGGCCCGCAGTCCCCCATCCGTGCACCAAGCCAGTCGTCGAGCGTGGGACCGGCGGCGAGTACTACCGCCCGTCGCCCCGCAAAACGTTTCGTTACGGAACGGACCCGATCTGCCTGCGCCGCCCACGACACGGTGCGCGTATTGGCGACGGTGTGGACGAACCACGAGCGAGCGAAACGTCGCATCGTCGCTCCATCCTCAGCGGCCGCCGCCAGCGCAGTGCGGACGGACGAGGCGGCTCGGCCGAAGAAGGCCGCCGCATCCGGATCGGCGTCGCGTCCCGTCAATCGGTGCTGTAGGAGGCGATCGCGGAGCGTGGGGTGGTGGATCGTCGCTACGACCGCCTTCAGCGTTTCCGTCGAACACGCCAGATAGAGCCGTCCATCCGCTATCTCCCGTGCGATGTCAACCGCCTCGATCGTCGTACGCAACGCTGCAGGAGAGTTCTCGACGATGACGGCCGACGCACTGCGGTAGCGTGCCAGATACACGGGGGGGAGCCACGCCGCGCCGGACCCGTAGCACAACAACGTCGCGGCGGGCCCCAGGGAGTCGGCAATGCGTTGCGCCTCCCGGAGCGGATCGTGGCGAGAGTGCAGGCGTCGCGGAGGCAGATCCTTTAGGGTCATCTCTACATTGAGCAGGCCGTCGGCATTTCTCGTCGCGCGAAGGTGTGGAGCCCGGTGTGTCGCCTCAAGATCGGCGGCCAGATCGGGCTGTCGACGCGTCAGCGCGGCGATGTTCTTCCTGAAAGTCGACTCAGCCATCGAGATGTTCCACTAACCGTCGCAGTTTCGCGATTGCAGTACCGGATGCGCGAGAGACCTCTTCGGAGGTGGATGCGCCGCGCGCGAACCTCACCATCTCGACCGGCGCCGCGTGCAGCAAAATGTCGCGAGTCCGTACACTCTCGTCGGTCGGTGATAGGTGCATCCACGCGTCGAGAACGGTGCGAAGATGTGCAATGCGCCGCCTTTTGGGAGGGCGCTCGATGCGGCGAACGACAAGATGTGCTCCTTCCCGCTTAGGCTCCCCATCGAGGCACCGACTCGACTCCTCCCATACCGGCGACGGCTCGATGTGGCACACTGGGGCGCGCCGGCGATGCTCGGCGATGAGTCTACGCGTCGGCTCTACGAACGCCTCCAGCGCGGCACTTTGATAGGCGGGGACGCCGTCGGGCCACGTGTAGTCCCGCTCGGCCCGTCCGCCGCCGCGGGGAACGGCTCGACGGAATCGGAGCGACTCCTCGCTTATTAGGCGGTGCGACGCCGTGGAGACGACCGAGTCGTTGGCGTGGGGACGCGCATGGGTCGAGATACCGCGCGAGCAAAGATCCAAACCGCTTATGAGGAGAGCACTATCCGGTGCAACGACGCGGGCGAGGGCGAGCATCGACGAGGCGACGCTGGGCATCTCCGGAAGTACCGTCCACTCCGACGAGTCCGGCGCCAACTCGTCGCCGACCCAACCCGTGGCGAGTAATGCGGGACGAAACCGAGGGGCGGAGCCGCCGAGTCGTACGCCGCCCGAGCGGGGAGGGAGGGCGAGCAGGGGTGAGTCGGCCGTCGTCGCCGTTCCGAAGGCGGTGCGCGGCGGCCGCGCGAGGTAGCGGCGAGCCCAAAAACCGCCGTCGGTGTGTACGATCAACGCCGGCGTGAGACCCGCCGCGGTCACCGGACGGAGCGCCGAACTCGTCGCAAAAAGAAGCGGGGCGGCGGCGCCCTGCCGAAGGAAGCGAGAGAGTCGTTCCAACGAGGGACCGCTCGTCGCCAGGAGGAGCGGCCCGCCCTCGACTCGAACCTCCCAGCGCGTATCGATATCGATAACGGTGCGTATTGCGTTGGATAACCAGCGTAGGCCGAACGATCCTACCGTGGCAATTTGCCCCTGCAGGTCCCTGATGGCGGCGACGACCTCGGATTCGATACGTTCTATGGCCGTCGGCGCGCAACGGGCTGCCGGCTCCCACCGCTCCACGGCGAGGGCGGCGGCGTCCAGAGGGTGTACGCGACTGCGGAGCCAACCGCGTATCGCTCCCTCTTCCGCGATGTCGGCGGCCGTCCACTCTCCCGGCGGCGGCGCCGAGTGCGGCGGAGCCGTCAACATCACGCTTAGAATGCGCTTGTCGGGAAAGCGGTCGGCGAGAACGCGGCTCAGGTACGGCAGACCCTCGCCGACGACGACGATGCACCGTACGTGACCCCCCGGCGCAACGAGGCGGGCTCTCCGATCGGCTTCCTTGATCGGATCGTACCGGGAGTGGAGCGAGATACCGTTAATGAGCACGCTCGGGTGCCCGCTGCGACTTATGTGGAGTTCACGCGTCACGACCTATATCGTCGGCGCTCCGGAGGTGAAACTGCAGTTTCGGAAGGCGGTCGCACCCGAACAGTTGAGCCAACGTCGATCCCAACAGGTGGATGAGAAGCTCCACGTCTATCGACGCCGACGCCACCCCAAGAAGGAGCGCGCGGTCGTTATCCGTGCGCACGACGCTATAGTGAGAGGAGACGAGAAGCGCCGCGGTGTCGAATACGTCTTCGATGAGACGCTCCCGGTCGAGATGGGGGTGCGCCTCAAGAATCGTACGGATCGTGGAATCGAACTCGACCTCGATCACCTCGGCCGCGCTATCACGCTCCCGGGCCCGTTCTTCGATTCGCCGACGAATCGTCGAGATTTGATCGGTCGGCAGCACGACACCGCGATTTCTGAGACTGAGCGGCTTCTGTCGACCGTCGAAGATGAGACGGCCCGCGTTATCGGAGAGCGCAGCCAGGAGAACGTCCAGCACGACACGCTCTGAATCGAGAATCGGTGAATCAAAGACGATCAGGAGGGCCAATACACGACTCAAGTGGGTAAAGGGAAAGAGTCCCAGACGGGGAGAGCTTCGAAAATCGACGCGCGACAGCCGATCGGAGAAAAAATCCCGCGCATCGCCGGTCAGAACCGCTACGTTACCGGGCGTCAAGAGCTCGGATAGTTCCGCACTCGTCACACGAAGGCGAAAGCGGCTGGTGCGATCGAGGCCGGATGTCGCGATCGGCAAAAACTCGTCCTCTTGATTCGGCACCAAGAGGGCACCTCGCTGTACTCGTAGGTGACGGTGGAGCATGGAAAAGAGGTGCGACGGCGTTGCGATTCCATACCGACGCTGTGTTTGAAGCTCTCGCAGGAGAGACCGGATCGCCGCAGCGGCGTCGACCGTCGATTCGGCCTTCTGTGTATCAGATGCCGAGCCTTCGTTCACCGTCTCCGGTAGGACGCCGGGCTCTCGGCTCCGTCGCATCGCGAGGACACGCCCCACCACCGACTCAGGATCGGGCGGGGCGTTCAGACGGTGAATCAATCCCACCTGTAGGGCTCCCGGAGATCACGTCTCCAATTCGAGTTCTTCAAAGAGACGTTTATAAACCTCGAAATGGTCGGACTGGGCGAACTCCTCGATCTTATCGTCCGGCAGCGCCTCGAGAAGTTGATCCATGTAGCTCAACACCGAACGAATCTCCTGCTTGAGATCGTCCGGTAGGTCGGCGATGGACGAACCGGCGCCGACGGTCGACGGCTCTTTCGCCTCCGGCGTTTCCTCAAGCGTCTCCGCGACGGACGAATCGACAACATCGACGGCGACCGTTTCCGCGGCACCCTCGGACGTCTCGAGCTCGACGGAGAGATCGATCTCCTCGGCGCCGTCTTCATAGGATGTCGCACTATCCTCGTCTTCGGTGGAGGCGGCGATGTCGGCTTGGTCCGGCTCCGCCGTTTCGACTACCCCTTCCGGTGTCTCCTCGATCTCCGTCGAGAGGTCGATATCGTGGGTGACATCGGTTTCGATCTCAAGCGATTCGCCCGCGTCGGAAGCGTCGATCTCCGCGGAATCGATCGATGTCTCCACCCGGTCGGCTCCCGTCGTATCTTCGGTGGAGGGCTCGTCAAGTGCGACTTCCGTATCGTCGAAGTCGTCAAAGTCGTCGAGATCGGCAAGATCGATTTCGATCTCCTCTTCGTCGTCCTCCGCGGCGCTCTCCTGCGCCGGGACTTCGGCTGCGGGTGTGCCTTCGTCGATGTCGAAGGTCTCGTCAAGTTCCACACCCGATTCGGCGGTGGTGATATCCTCCTCCACCGCCGCGGCAAACTCGTCGAATCCTTCGACCGCTCGTTCTCCTATCCCTTCGGAGAGAGCGGAATCACCATCCGTAGAATCGGAGGTGGGTTCCTGCGATTCGATTTCGCCGCGATCGATCTCAGCGTCACCGATCATCAACTCGTCGTCATCTTCGGGAGTCCCGGCGGCGTCGGCCAACGCCCGTTGGTCCGCCTCGATCGCAGCCTCGTGCGCCTCCTCGTCGGCGTTATCTTCGAGTACGATCGAAGTGTCGATACCCTCTATGTCGTCGATATCTATATCGATCTCTTCCGGTCCGACGGGCTCCTCGGACGCGCTGTCGTCGGTAAGGCCCTCGATATCGACCAGCTCACGGTCGATGTCCATCTCCGCCAACTCGTCCACGGCCGACTCGTCGCCCTCGAATACAACCGGCTGACGGGCGATCGGCTCCATCTCGATATCGGATACGAGCGGTGGCGCTTCCTCGGTCCCCGTATCATCGATCTCGACCGATGCGTCCGCCGCGGCGAGAGGCGATGCTTCCTCCTCCGGGGAGTCGGTGAGATGAGGTGCTTCCTCGTCGACTTCTTCCGTATCGGCCGCGTCGATGGATAACTCGATCGTATCGTCCTCGAACGACGGAACCGTTTCCTCCGCGGCTCCCGCCGTGAGGTCGGGCTCGACCAAGAAGTCCTCGTCCAACTCTTCGGCTTCGCCCGCCTGTTCGGTGAACTCCGCCGTGTTGAGAATGTTGTCTAATTCGTCACCGGTGAGGGCGATCGTCTCGTCCTCTTCATCCTCAAAAAAGCCGGGGCCGTGACTTTCGTCGTCCTCGGCGCTCGCTCCGGCGTCGGGTGCGGCGATATCGGACGCTTCGTGCTCGGAGGCGGTGTCAATCTCGTCTACCTGCGGAACCGCTCCGGAGCGTAACGCCGCCTTGAGATCCGCCAACTCTTTTTTAATATCCGCCAGTTCGTTCTGAATTCGATCGAACGCTTGGCGTTCTTGGAGATCCATCGAATTCGGTATATCACTTTCGGAATCGTTTTGCAAATCCGCGATAGCGTCGCCCTCGGCGGACTCCTCGAGAAACTCCTCCTCGTCCGCGGTGAGACGATTGGTGGGAGTTTGGGGTACGATCTCTATGCCCTGTTGCTCGGGAGTAAAGCTGTGTTCTTCCGATTCAACGGTTTCATCGGGCTCGTCGACCGGTACCGAATCTTCCCTCTGCACCGGCTCATCGGCTTCGAGTTCCGGAAGAAACTCGCTCTCCTCGTCGACATTGACGTCTTCCAGGCTGATGGCGCTCAGTTCGTCGTCGGAGCCGGGCATCGTTGCGTCGAATTGCGTCTCCTCGGTGGTGTCCAGAACATCCGACTCGTCGACGGAGACCTCCAGGTCCGTATCCGAAAGCCCGGAGAAGGGATCGGGTTCGTCTTCCGGCTCCTCTATGTCCAAGTCGTCCAATGATACGAGATCGTCGTTTTCCCCGAGGGTAAACTCCGTCCCGTCGGTCGTGTCCGACTCGGCCGAAAGATCGTCCTCGGCAAAGTCGTCGAGCTCTGCGACTTCCGCGACGGGCTCTTCGCCGACCGATTGCGCCGAGTCCGATGTCGTATCGTCGGACTCCGTTGCGGTTTCGCCGGCGGTCTCGAATACTATGTCGGCGTCGACGTCCAAATCCTCGAAGTCGAGGTCGTCAAGATCGGATAGGCCCTCCGCTACCGGTGCATCCTCCGCCAACGCCGTGTCGATCTCGTCACTCGGCGCGACCTCGTCGGACGCATCTTGGGGGAGATCGGCGAACGAGAAGTCATCTTCGGCCTCAACGACCTCTTCCGGTCCCGCCTTTACCCAGACTCCGTATCGTTCGAGTTCTTCTTCTTGGACACCATCGTTTCTCTGTTCATCCATCGTGTGTACTCCCGGCCGGAGATATCGCTGCCTTCTTTACTTCGGTCGAATTCGGCCTTGAGTTGAATCAAAACTTAACGGTTCATACCGCCTCAACGCAAGTAGGGCCCGATTGCAGGACCGGCCTAAAGCCGCCCCTCCGACGGGCCGTATTGAATAGTGATGAAGATCTCTTCTTTGTTGACCGCACTTCTGTTGGGCATCGCCTCATATCTCGCTTTCGAATTACTGTTCGGGAGCTACGGCGTCATCGCGTATCGACTCATGGACGAATATGCGGACGGCAACCGTGTGCGTCTCGAATCGCTATACGCCCGACAGGAGGAACTTCTCCGCCAGGTACATCTTCTAACCACCGACGCGGAAACGTTGCGGATTGAGGCTCGCGACAGCGGTTTGGTCGCCGGCGATGAGTATGTCTTGCGCATCGTCGGACGTGAGGCGCGATCCGTTTATCGGTATACGCCCGGCGCACTCCCCGACGCGCTTCCCCGTACCCGCGACAACCGTCCGCTCTTTCGGGCGATCGGGTTGACGATTTCGCTCCTCTACTTGCTGATCGACATTATTATAACACGGCCCCGCTCCGACCGCGCCGTTCTTCGTCGGAACGACGAGGATTGGGAGGTCGAGATTGAGGGCGAAAAGCGGTTCGGCTGATCGCGTCGACGCCGTCCCGGTCCAGTCTATCGTCCGTCCAGGCGACGACACTCCAAGTAGTAGCGCTTGTCCCGCGCCTTACCGAGCGAGAACGCTTTGCGAGGGAGCGCTCCGTCTCGACTCACCGTGGAAAAGAGGGCGCTTCGATCGGGAGCGGGAACGACGATCGCCGTCGCGCCGTCTCGGGAGGCCGCCTCGACCACTTCGCGCAGACCGTGCACGTAGTCGATCGACGTCACCTCAGCTCCCGCGATTGCGGCATCCACGAGGCCGACGGCCAACCCCGCGTCGTCGGCAACGGTCAGAATGCCCGACTGGTGCGGACCGACGATTCCGATTTCATGTGACGATAAGCCTTCGGTCTCGATGTGATGCTCTATTCGGTCGCGGGCGAATCCGTGAAAGCGGGCGTCGGTACCGCGCAACAGCGTCTCGAGGATCAGATTCTCGTCGCCGGCTACCAACCGGTGGATCGGGTGAAAGGGAAGCCCTTCGTCGTGTACGTTGACAATCTCGACCAGGCACCAGCGGTACGGATCGTCGTCGTCCGCGCCCTCGCCTTTGCGTTCCTCCCAGATCGTCTTAGCGGCCGCAAGGCTGTGGTTGCCGTCGCCGGCGGCAAAGAGGAAACCGAGCTCCGACGGTGTATGTAACGCTTCCAGATTCGAAATCATATCGTCTGCGGCGGCGTGATGTGCCGGGATGCGGAACCCTTCGATCGAACCGCCTCCCTGCATGAGTTCGGTCCGATACAGCCGCTCCAAGTCGGTGAGTGCCGACTCCAAACCGCCTACCACGCGATGCTCGGGGTCGTCGAATAGCACCATGACGTGAGGGGACTCCAACGGAGCGCCGCGGCGCGTCGTTGCACGAGCGGGCAAACGACTCGGGATCGTCTCCTCGCTGGCACGGACGACGGTCGTGCTTCCTCTGTGGTAATCGTAGCATTCGAGATCTAAGGCCAGAACGATTCCTCGGCGCACCGCTCCTCCCGGTAGCGTGCGTCGTACGTATACCGCCGAGTCCGGGACGCTTTTGAGAAGATCAGAATCGAGATATCGACGCATCGCCTCGCGCGTCGCGGTCTGCCGAGCGTCCACGTCGGAGTCTTCGAGATATACCTCCGGTAGAATCATGCGCAGGGTCGACGGTGCGTCGCCGACGGTCGCCTCGACCGTTCCCCAATAGTCGCGATCGGCGGTGAATTGGTCGCACGCAATGACGGACCATCGCATCAGGTCTACGGATGCATCCGGAATGAGTATCTCGGGAAACCGGATGCCGATCGATTGTAAGCGTTCGGGAGAGATCATATCGTTACCGTAGCGGCAGTCACGCTTCGACGCAAGTATTTCTTATGATCCCGTCGGTAAGATCGCGGTCGGCGAGCTTGCTCGGGGGCACGAGACCGGCCGGGCGTCCGTGAACCGCACGCTCGATCGGTGTTCCCTCGCCATCGCGAAGATCGGGTCCTTCGATACGGTGTACGTCTCCACCGGGAAGAAGGAGCTCGACCGTATCGGTTCGGAGTATCGCATTTCTCGCGTCCAGGTTCCACAGCCTCGTCCCATTGCGGTGCATCGCGCTCGGGAGGATTCCCAGAAATCGACTTCCCCACGGCGTATCGTCGGTGACCGGTTCATGAGTCGTCGGGTCGGCGAAGAGAAACCCCTCCGTATAGGGTCGGTGGGGAAGGGTCTCGAGCTCTCGCCTCCACCGTTCCCGTTGCCCGCCGTCCACCCCGTCGAGGGCGGCCCGATAGGCGGCGGCGGTCACCGCGGCGTATAAGGCACTCTTCATCCGGCCTTCGATTTTAATCGATGCGACGCCGGCGGCGCGGATCTCCTCTATGCGATCGAAGAGCATCACATCGCGCGGCGAGAGGATCGTCAGGAAGCGCTCGTCCACCTCGACTGGATACGATTCCTCGGGGCGCTTCTTTTCCACCAAGGCGTAGTTCCAGCGGCACGAGTGAGCACACTCTCCTCGATTGGCCGAGCGTCCGGCCATGTGCGTGGAGAGGAAACAGCGTCCCGAGTAGGCCATACACGTCGCGCCGTGGACAAATACCTCGACCTCGAGTTCCGGCACCGCATCTTTGATCGATCGAATACCGTCGAGCGAGAGTTCTCTCGCCGCGATGATTCGCGAGAACCCCATGCGGTGGTACATTCGCGCCGCCGCGGAGTTGGTGCAGTTGGCCTGTGTCGATAGATGGAGCTCGATCTCGGGGAGGACGCGTCGAATCGGATCGACGAGCCCGATGTCGGCGACGATCAATGCATCGAGCGGCAAGGGGCGCAACTCGTCCAGTGCCGCGGGGAGTCGCTTCAGGTCCTCCTCGTGAGCGTAGAGGTTGAGTGCCCCGTAGAGACGCTTGGCGCCCTTGATACGTCGAACGGCCTCGGCCGTGCGCTCCGCCGACGCTCCATCGCGTACCGCGGACTCTCCCTCGACGTCGCGAGGCGTCGTGGAATTCCCCGACCCGGCGATCGAGTCGGCGCCGCTCCGTAGAGAGAAGCCACGTACCCCCAGATAGGCCGCGTCTGCACCGTAACGGTAGGCGATACGCAGTTTTTCGAGGCTTCCGGCCGGTGAAAGAAGTTCCATCGGCACCCACCTATTCCGCCGTCCGGTCGCGGTGGGCGTGTCGGAGGTACGTTTCGTGGCGCGCCCAGAACTCCAGAGCGTGCTGCTGGACTCCGCCGAAGAACTCGGCCTCCATCCGCGCCGCCGGTCGCGATACCCACCTGAAGTGCCACGGCTCGAACGAGTACCCGGTAATCTCCTCGTATCCGTCGGGATAGGAGAGGGAGAAGCCGAACTCCCCCGCACGACGACGAAGCCAGATGCCGGCGGGGTGATCGGCAAAGGCAACGGTGACGCTCCCGAAGTCGACCGTCGTTCCGAGTTGATGCTGACTCGATCCGGCTTTCGCGCTCACCCGCTCCGCCTCCTCCAGCCCGAGCTCGCCGACCCAATAGTCGAAGAGCCACTCTTGGTAGGAGTAACTGCGATAGGTGCTCGACACGTCGAGGATGACTCCGTCGAGGCGCGCCGCCTCGACCATGGCGAGAAAGTCGGGAATGATGAGTGCCCTGAGGGAGAGGCCGGTACGGTTGAGGGTGAGACGATCGGCGTATTCGGAGAGCGGTATGAGGTCGTGAGGCTCGTACTCGGCACCGAGGCGCGTCTCCTTATCGACGAGCCACAGCGCCTCCGGCGGTAGGGCAAGCATACGGTCGGCCAAGTCGAGAAAGATTGCCGGGCGATCGAGAATCGCCGCCGCGCGCTCACCCCCCAAGCCCACCGTCACCGCGCGCAAGTCATTCATCGTAAGGTCAAAGGCGGGGTGGGGCTGGAGATCGGCGAGCTCGTGCGGGCGGACGACCGTCGACTCCTCCTCGGGCCCCGGCGAGGGAGCGGTTGCCTCTCCCTCGCGTCGTACGCCGTCCGTGCACGCCGCAGCGAGCACTCCCGTCGCCGCAATGAGCGCCACGCTCCGGACGATATGCCCGCGTGCCCGGCCGTTCCCCTTTGCGATATCGACCGTTTGTCGCGCGCCTCTTCCTCGGGCGACTCCGTTGCGAGAGAGGGCCGTCCCTCTTTCACGCGATCTATCCTCAATCGCCGAAGGCGATGCGAAGCACCTCTTCCATGCGTTCCACCGGGTAAAAGGTGATGCCCCGTTTGATGTGGTCCGGAATTTCTTGAAGATCCTTTTCATTCTGCTTCGGGATGATAACGTGTTTTATCCCGTTTCTGCGAGCGGCGATCGTCTTCTCCTTGAGACCGCCGATCGGGAGAACCTGTCCCACGAGGGAGAGCTCGCCGGTCATCGCGAGGCGACCCTTGATCTTCTTACTCCGAGCGAGGGAGAGGAGTGTCGTCGCCATGGTGATCCCCGCGGACGGGCCGTCTTTGGGCGTCGCGCCCGCCGGAATGTGAATGTGGATCTCATTTTCGTCGAAGAAACGTCTATCCGCTCCGTACCCTTCGGCGACGTGCTTCACGTAGCTGTAGGCAATGTTGGCGCTCTCCTGCATCACGTCACCCATCTTCCCGGTAAGTTTGTAGGTGCCTCGCCCCGCGTTGTTGATCGCCTCGATCACGAGGGTGTCGCCGCCGTACGGAGTCCACGCCAGGCCGATCGTCATACCGGGTCGGTCGACCTTTTTGCCCGCCTCTTCGGGGAAGACGGGCTTTCCGAGGTAGGTTTCGAGGTCATCCGGGGCAATCTCGTACGTCGGGGGTGCCGTATCGTTGCTTACCTGATCACGGGCGAGTTTGCGGTGGATCTTGTCCAGCAGTTGTTCGTACCGACGCATACCCGCCTCGCGAGCGTAGTCGTTGGCGATAGCGCGCAGCGCCGCCTTGTTGTAGACGACCTGCTTTTTCCCCAGTCCCGCTCGTTCCACTGAGCGGGGCACGAGGTACTTTCGGGCGATGGCGATCTTCTCCTCGTCGATGTATCCGGATAGCCGGATGACCTCCATGCGGTCCAACAGCGGAGAGGGTACCGTATCGAGCGTATTGGCAGTCGCGATGAACAAGATGCCGGAGATATCGAACGGTAGGTCCAGATAGTGGTCGCGGAACGCAGCGTTCTGCTCCGGGTCGAGGACCTCCAACAGAGCTGAAGAGGGGTCGCCCTGATAACTCGCGCCGAGCTTGTCGATCTCGTCGATCATAAAGACGGGATCCTTGGTACCGGCGATCTTGAGGCCCTGGAGTACTTTGCCGGGCATCGCGCCGACGTATGTTCGTCGGTGCCCCTTGATCTCCGCCTCGTCGCGCATACCGCCCACGGAAAAACGGAAGAACTCCTTGCCGAGAGCGCGAGCGACCGATTTGCCGATCGAGGTCTTACCGACTCCCGGGGGGCCGACGAGGCAGATGATCGAGCCTTTCATGTCGCCCTTCAGTTTGCGCACGGAGAGGAACTCGAGGATGCGTTCCTTGACGTCTTCCAGACCGTAGTGGTCGGCGTCGAGAATTTTGCCGGCGCGGTTGATATCGAGCTCGCGCGCCTCGGGCTCCGCCCACGGCAGCTGCACGATCGTGTCGAGGTAGTTTCGCGTCACGGTAAACTCGGCGGAGTTGGGTTCTATAAGCTGAAACTTCTCGAGCTCCTGTTCCACCTGTTTGCGTACCTCTCCCTCTAACGGAAGCTTCTCGATCGCCTCCTTGAAGCGCTGGTACTCGGAGCTCTTGGCGTCGGTGGGAACGCCCAACTCCTGCTTAATCGCCTTCAGCTCTTCTTTGAGAAAGTACTCGCGTTGGCTCTTCTCTATCTTCTCGTTGATCTGAGTCTGAATCCGCTTCTGAATACGCAGGAGCTCCTGCTCCTTCTTGATGAACATCAGGACCTTCTCCAACCGTTCGCGCACGTTGAGGGTCGCCAGGACGTCCTGCTGCGCGTCGCGATCGATATTGAGAATGCTGGTGACGAAGTCCCCGATCTTGCCGGGTTGATCGATGTTCACCATGTTGAGTCGCATCTCCTCGGAGAAGAGCGGATTGTTCTCGCTCACCTGCTTGGTCTCGGAGATGATCGCCCGAGTGAGCGCCTGCACCTCCTCGGTGTCGGTCTCCTCGTCGTCGAGATAGTCGACCGCCGCGATCATCGGCGTCTGGTCGCCCGAAAGGCTCTTACGAATGCGAAAGCGCTTCAGAGTAGAGACGAAAATGTTCATTCCGCCGTCGGGGAGGTTAATACGTTTGAGGATTTTGGCGGCCGTTCCGATCTCGTGTAGATCTTCGATGCTCGTTTCCTCGGTCTCCTCGTCGCGGGTCATGACCAAGCCGATGTGCTTGTCTCCCTCCAGCGCGCTCTGGACGACCTCCA
Source organism: Alkalispirochaeta sp. (assembly GCA_965601925.1). Taxonomy (GTDB): domain Bacteria; phylum Spirochaetota; class Spirochaetia; order DSM-27196; family Alkalispirochaetaceae; genus Alkalispirochaeta. The sequence goes on along the minus strand of OZ271854.1, from coordinate 4,815,392 downwards.
GGTCTTCGGCCGAGGTGATCATCAACGGTGTGAAGAGACCCGGGAAGATCGGCTTACCGTTCAGCGCGATTACCGACAGTTTGTTGGGCAGAACCTGGTCCGCCGGAAGTATTTCGTGTTGTTGTGACATGGGCTTATTCCATTTTTGGCCTATTGTTGTTCCGTCTTGCGGCGTGTATAAGCTATGACCGTGAACCGCAGCAGTCAACAGTCGGCGATCGTTCTTCGCATAAGTCCCTTCGGAGAGAGCCATGCGATGGTGGATCTCTTGACCGAGGAGGAGGGCCTGGTGCCGGCAGTGGCGTACGGACTGCGCTCCCGACGGTCGTCGCTCCGGGGCAAGGTCGTACCCTTTGTGCGTGGCGTCGCGTGGTTGTACCGCGATCCGCGCCAAGAACGGAGTAAGATTACCGATTTCGAGGTTGAGCGCTACGCCTTGGTGTTGCAACACGATCTCTCCGCCTACTACCACGCCAGCCTGTGGGCCGAGGTCGTCTGGCGCACCCACGCCTCCGGCGGCGATGAGCCCGCGGTGTATCGCTTGATCGACGATGCATTGAGCCTTATCGAGGACCCGTCTCCCGACCGGTGCGATGCACGGTTAGTCGGCCTTTCGGTGTTGTGGCGCTATCTGCATATTCTTGGAGTACAGCCCGATTTGGAGCGCTGTATCGTCTCCGATAGGGCGCTTGCCGAGGCCGAGGTGCGGTACTACCACCGCGTCGAAGGGGGCGTCGTCGGTGAGGAGTGGTCATCGCCCTCAATGGTGCGTATCGAGCCCGCCGCGGTACGGCTGCTCTCCTGGATCGACGAACGGCCCTTTGCCGCGGTCCGCGATCTGGATATCGCGGAGGTGCCGTTCGATGCCGCGCGGCGCTTTGTCTTGACTGTGCTACAGGATGTCGTGGCCGCGCCGCTCAACACTCTCGCCGTGGGGGGGCGGCTCCTGTAGACCCGCCGCGCACGACCGATTACACTGTCACGGTCGTCGTCGCCGCGACGCCAGAACAAACCGACGGGAGCCTTCGATGATCGAGACGAAGCGGAACTGGGAGAAAGAGAACTTCGACCTACGACAGCTCATCGAGATCAGCAAGAGTCTCAACAGCACCCTCGAGTTTCATACCGTTCTGGAGTCGATTCTATACACCTGTCTGGCGCAGATGCAGGTGTTGCAGGCCGGGATTTTCACCCGGCGCGACATACAATCCAGCGCCTTGTGCCTCCATCGTAACGCCGTTGGATTCGATATCACCGGCCGCGAGGTGTGTATCGACGACAACTCCTCGCTGTTTCGACTCTTGGAGGAACGGAGGCAGTGCTTTTCCATTTCTCAGTTACTGCAGAACGGTCTTTCGGAACACGAGATCGTGCCGATCGGCCGGCACGCGCCCGCTCTCGTGATACCCGTTCTCGCCAAGAGTCAGCTTATCGGCATCATCATTCTCGGTAATCGCATCGACGGGAGCGGCGAGTTCTCACTCTATGAGCAGAGCTACCTCATGGACCTGGCGGCTCTCGCGGGAACGGCGCTGCATAACGCCTTCCTCTTCGAGGTGACCAATACCGATCTCATGACGCGATTGAAGATGCGTCACTACTTTCTGACGATGCTCGAAGAGGCGATCGCCCGCTGTAATCGCGAAGGGGGCGAACTCACGATGGCTATGCTCGACCTGGATCGGTTCAAGGAAGTGAACGATACACACGGGCACGTGGTGGGCGACGAGGTGCTGAAGGATGTTGCGCAAGTGCTGCTCGGCGCCATACGACAGACCGATATCGCGGCACGCTACGGCGGCGAGGAGTTCGTACTGCTGTTACCGCACACGCGCTTGGGCGACGCACAGCGTATTTGCGACCGAATTCGGGAGAGTATTGCCGAGCGGCACATACAGGTGGGCGATACACGCTTGAAGGTGACGATATCGATCGGCGTCGCCGAATATAACGCAGCGCGAGACCACACGTCGCACATGTTCATCGATCGCGCCGACCAGGCGTTATATCTTTCCAAACGTAACGGGCGTAATCTGGTCACGCTCTCGGAGTAGGTGCGGGCGGTTCAGGTCGCGACGGCCGTCTCGCCGTCGAGATCGGTGATCGCCGTGGTGAGATCGTCGGAAATCGGGAGATAGTTCGTCAACTTGGTAAGGCTGATCACGTGCGCCACCGCGCCGTGCACGCCGCACAGGCGCAGTTGAAACTCGCCCCGTCTTGCGGAACCGAACACCTTGAGAAGGACGCCGATGCCGCTCGAATCGATATAGTCGATGCCGGCGAGATCGATTACCAGTTTCGACGCGTCCGTGCGCATCGCGTCTTGTATCTCTTGGGAGAGGCGCGGAGCACTATGGAGATCGAGATGACCGTTGAGCGCGAGAATAGTTACGCTGTCTCGGTACGAAATATCGCATGTCATGAACGGTATCCGGCGCCTTGTAAAGAACGTAGCCGCACCACACCGGGCTGTCAAGGGACCGCCTTCCATGTTATTCTCTCCAGATGCGAGCTCTCGACATTGTCATCAAAAAGCGCCAGGGAGAGGCCCTGAGCCGTGAAGAGATATCTTTCTTGATCCGCGGTTACGTCGACGGATCGATCCCGGAGTATCAGGTATCGGCGTTCTTGATGGCGGTGTTCTTTCAAGGTATGACGAGCGAAGAGACCGGATATCTCACGCGTGAAATGATCGACTCCGGCGAGACGATCGACCTGTCGGCCCTAAAGGGGCCTTTCGTAGATAAGCATTCCACCGGCGGAGTAGGAGATAAGGTGTCGCTCATACTCGCACCGCTGGCGGCCGCATGCGGTCTCCAGGTGCCGATGATGAGCGGACGTTCCCTGGGCCATACCGGCGGCACCCTCGACAAGCTCGAGTCCATTCCCGGCTACCGTACCGGCTTGGATTCGTCCCGCTTCGCGACGGTCATCGGTGAGTGCGGTTTCGCCATGACCGGCCAGAGTGAGAACGTCGTGCCCGCCGATCGCCGACTGTACGCCCTGCGCGACGCGACCGGTACGGTGGAAAATATACCGCTCATCACCTCCAGTATTCTCTCCAAGAAGTTCGCCGAGGGCGCCAACGCCCTCGTTTTCGATGTGAAGACCGGCCCCGGGGCGTTCATGAAAACCGCCGAAGATGCCCGCGCGTTGGCGCGCTCATTAGTCGACACCGGCCGGAGCCTCGGTAAACAGATCGTCGCGGTCCTCACTCGTATGGAGAGTCCCCTCGGTTCCAAAGTCGGCAACTTTCTCGAAGTGGAGGAATCGCTGGCGCTCCTGCGGTGTCCCGCTGCACTCGATCGTGTGCCGACCGACGGCCGCAGCGACGACCTCATGGAGGTCACGATGCGCCTGACCGCGTGGATGCTCGTCGCCGCAGGAAAAGCGGCCTCCGTCGAGGAGGGCGAGGATCGGTGTCAAAGCGCTCTCGAAGACGGCTCCGCATGGCGCAGTATGGAACATAATATCCGACTCCAAGGTGGGGATATCGATGCAATGTACGGCGCCCTGGGGACTCTTAGGGCCGCTGAGCGCGGCGTCGTCTCCTCACCCGAAAGCGGTGTGTTGACGCGCATGGATGCCTTCAAAGTCGGTATGGGGGGCGTGTATCTCGGTGGGGGACGCAATCAAGCCGACGACGATGTACACCCCGACGTGGGATTCGAGATCCTCAAAAAGCCGGGAGAGACGGTACGCCGCGGTGAGCCGCTCTTGACCGTATGGGGGCACACGTCCCACGCCGTCGAGCAAGCGATCGCGACGGTGGAGACGGGCATCGAGGTCGATGCCGCCGGCGATGCGGCAACGGAACGTAGCGCAATGATCCTGGAGGAACTCTCCACCTTATGAAATGGCGCAAGCCTCCGATCGACGGCGTTGCGGTACAAGAGCTCTCGTCGCGGTACGGTACCGATTTGCTTACCTCCGCGATCCTCGTCAGACGGGGTGTCAATGACGGATCGTTGATGCCGTACTACTTGGAGGACGATACACGCTACCTCCATAGTCCCTTTCTCTTCGAAGACATGCCCGACGTCGTAGAGCGGATCTTTCAAGCCCGCGAAGACGGCGAGAAGGTACTCGTATTCGGCGATCGGGACGTGGACGGCATCACCAGCACGGCGGTTATGGTCTCCACGCTGCGTGAGATGGGTATCGATACGCGCTGGGAGGTGCCGGAAGGCGACGCGCCCTACGGCCTTACCATGGACTCCGTGCAGCGGTTCGCCGCCGCCGCCGGCACGTTGATCGTTACGGTTGACTGCGGCGTCGTCAATAACGAGGAGATCGCCGCCGCGGCGGAGTACGGGATCGATACGATCGTCGTGGACCACCACAATCCGCAGGAACACCTCCCCCCGGCCGTATCGATCATCAACCCGAAGGTAGGCGAGGGATATCCGTTCGAGGGATTGTGCGGGTGCGCCCTCGCCGGTAAGGTGCGCCAAGCCCTCGCCGTGGGACGCACCGAGATCTTCGGCGAGTTGGTGACCCTCCTAAATGCCCGTCCCGCCAACGATACGATCATCGTCGAGGCCATATCCATCGAGAACGGCATCGAGGTCGACCGCGTTACCGAAGCGCTTGTGCCCGGCGTCGCCGCGTTGGAGGCGAGTCGCCTCGGCGAGTTTTTGATCGGTCGTAAATTGATCTGCTACGACCTGCCCCTGCAGAAGCGCTTGCTCACCGAGGGACTGGGATCCGGCGTCGACATCTACATGCTCGATCTCGCCGAACAGGTGCGCGAGTTCTTTCCGTCGATCTCCGGGAAGAGCCTCCTCGAGATGCGCGAAGGGTCGCGACTTGCGCGGTACGCCGCTGCGAGCGCCCAGGAGATAGACGTGCTCGCCGCGCTCTATCAGAAGGTGGTCGAGGCGCGATTCCCCTCGATCCGCGATGCTCTCGATTCGGTCATTGATCTCATGGCGGTGGCGACGCTCGCCGACATGATGCCCCTGGTCGATGAGAATCGGATGTTAATTCGCCGCGGTCTCCAGCGTCTCAATGAGGCGCCCAATCGAGGGCTCGACGCCCTTATGCGGGCCGTGGGCATATCCGGGCGCGCTCTGGTGAGTCGCGATATCGGCTGGAGTCTGGCACCGGCGATTAACGCCACCGGACGAATGGGCACACCTTCGGTGGCCGTAGAGCTGCTTTTGTCCGATGACGAGGGCCGTCGCCACGAGCTGGCAGAACAGATCGATAAACTCAATCGGCGGCGACGCAAAGTCGGAGACGAGGCGTGGAAGGCGGTGTTGCCCAGAGTTCGCGAGGCGATGGAGTCGCTTGACGGCAAACTTATCGCGGTGCACGACGAGCACGTGCATCGTGGAGTCACCGGCATTATCGCGGGCCGACTCAGTCGTCGGTTCAACCTGCCGGCTACGGTGTTGACCTCGGTGGAAGATGTCGTCGTCGGGAGCGTCCGCAGCGCACGCGGGTTTGTCGCCACCGATTTTCTCAGGAAGTTCGAAGATATATTCGAGAAATGGGGCGGACACAACGAGGCCGCGGGGTTCAACCTCAAGGCGCACCGTCTAGATGACTTCTGGAATCGCCTCAGAACCGTGCTGCCGGAGCTCTCTCTGGAGGCGGAGCGCGAGGAGGAGATCGAGATCGACGCCGAGTTGCCGCCTAAGTATCTCAATCCGGAGATAGAAAAGGTCGTTCGACGTTTCGAGCCGTACGGACAAGGCCATCCGGAGATTCGATTTCTGGCGCGCAATATGGTTCTCGAAGATCTTCAGATTATCGGCAAGGAGCAGGATCACCTGCGCCTTCTCCTCTCGGGAGGCGGATACAAATGGCCCGCGGTATTCTGGTCCGCCGCCGGCCGCGCGCGCGCGGATTTCGACCTCCGCGATCGAGTGGACGTCGTGTTCGAATTCAGTAAGAATTTTTACAATGGAAATGAAACGATACAACTTGTCGTCGTTGACATGCGGCGGTCGGACGAGCAAATCGTCGTCGATTCGTAGTCGCATCCTGCACATCGTCCTCATCGTGATCGCCGGTATTTCGGCTCCCGGTGTGATCGTCGCCCAGACGTCGACGATTCTCCTCGACCACGCTCCCGATGCGGTGCCGGGGGGCGTGCTCGTCGTCGGCGTCACCGGAGAGACTATCGTCTCGGCCGAGGGATCGGTCACCTTTGCCGACGGAGTATCGGTGCGGGCTCACGGATGGTCGATGGGCGCGCCCGAGGTCGATGAGCCGGAACGTTGGGTGATTATGTTCGGCGTGCCTACGACCGTCGGCGCCGGCGAGGCGACGCTCACCGTTACGGCGCATCGCGACGACGGGACGACGGCCGCGGGAGACGGGGTGTTTACCGTCGCGGCGCGCGAGTTTCGTCGCGAGAATATCGCCCTCACCGGCGCGCTGAGCGATCTGCGTACCACCGACGATCCGCGACGAGCCGAAGAGTCGCGGGTTTTGTGGGAGCTCCTGCAGACGTTCGACGCCGCCGCACGCCACCACATCGGACGTTTCGTCCTTCCTCTCGCCGAGATTCGTCGTACCTCTCTGTTCGGCGACCGACGGGTATTTCTCTACGCCGACGGCAATAGCGCCGATGCGATTCACTACGGCGTCGACTTCGCCGCCCCGATCGGCACGCCGATTCTGGCTCCCGCTGCCGGGCGGGTGGCGATGGCGACGGATCGACTGATCACCGGAAAAACCGTGGTGCTCGAGCACCTCCCGGGAGTCTACACGCTCTATTACCACCTCGACGAGCTTTCGGTCGTACCGGGCGATCTCGTCGCCGTCGGTGACGCGATCGGAACGGTCGGTTCCACCGGCCTGTCCACGGGTCCGCATCTCCATTGGGAGCTTCGCGTCTCCGGCGTCCCCGTCGACCCGGAGGCGACCGTAGAAGTGCCGCTTGTTGACACCGGTGCCCTCGGTGGGTCATTATCACCATCACCTTAGAACGAAAGGGGGTGATCGCATCGCTATCGTGAGAATCGACGAGGGAGAAAACCTCGAGAAGGCTATAAAACGCTTCAAGCGAATGGTCGAGAAGGAAGGAATCATTCGAGAATGGAAGAAGCGCGAGTATTACGAGAAGCCCTCTACGATCAAGAATCGTAAAAAGAAGGCCATGGAACGAAAGATCCAGAAGAAGATTCGCAAGATGCAGTCTTCCAAGAGTTATTAATGCGGCGGCGTAATACCGCCGGTCGACAGACGCCCGGAAACGGGCGTTTTTTTTTCTGCTCTCAGCGTTTTCACGCTGAGAGGCACCCGGTCGATGCGCGGGCGTTGGGGGTGTTTCTCTCGGTGTTCGCCTTTGCGGCGTGCAGCTCGTCGGACCCGCAGATACTGCAGATCGATGCACGCCTGATCGCCGGCGGTGTGCCCCACCAAGAGGAGGTCGAGGAGCGCCTTTCGGTCTTCGTCGACGTCTACGATCCCGACGGGGAGGGAGAGCTCGATACCCTTACCATCGCCTACGAGGACTTTGATCTGTCGTGGAACCTCGACGGGAGTACGTGGCGCTATCATCCCCGAGACGGACAGCACTGGTACGGATCCGATCGTCTCCGTCTGCGCGGGCGTTCTCGTATGCCGCGTGACACGCTTGTCGTCACCGTGATCGACCTCTCGGGTCGCGAGGCGTCGCAAACGGTCACCATTCCGACGACCGTCCCCGAGGCCGAGCCCGATGCCTTTGCACGTATCGCCGACGGCAACCTCGTCGTACCCGCCGACGCACGACGCCTCTACGTGACCCGGAGTGCATCGGACGCGTCACCGATCAGCACCGAGCTCGAGTGGCCGCTCGATACGGAGGAGCGAATCGTTCCGTGGTCGTCCCTCGTTTCAGATACGGCTCAGCAGGCGGCCGAGCTATCCGACGGGACCGACATCTTTCTGATCGTCGAGTGGAGCCCCTGGTTATGGATGGAATCGGGTCCGTGGCGGGTCGAGGCGGCGGCGGATTAAGCGCACCTGTGGGCCTACGCCGGATCGTCGTCTTCCGTCGTGCCTTTCCCCCCGAACAGATGCTTCACCATCTCCCACAACCGTCGTGCGATGCTTTTGCCGTATCGGTAGGCGTAGTCCTTTGCGGCGTCCTGGACCGAAAAGTCCTGGCCGTAGCGCTCCTTGAGCTCATGCCAGTGTTTCACGATCCACAGGTAGAGATCGGTCTCGGTACGACCGGGAAAGCGTGCCATGAGGCTACTCTTGCGAATGATATCGACGATGGGGAGATACACGTGCGCGTACCAACTCCTGAGCGCCCGCTCGAGGGGGATCTCCACCGTTTCGCACTCGTTGAGGTAGTACTTGTGCCCGTAGATGTGGTTCATCAATACGTCGTAGCGCCCGGTGGCACTTACCGCCAGTCGTACTCCCGGAAGTATGCGGTCGATCGACATGCGCTCGTAAAACTGTTTGCGCTCGTGGTCGATGACCGCTTTTCTCAGATTCTCGCGCGTTAGCGATTCGGCGAACGAGATTTCCGTGTCGAGCGCGACCACCTCGGCATCTATTGAGTGTACGCCCTGCGCCTTGGCCACCGAGACGCGATGGTTTCCGTCGCGCACGAAATAGAGGCCGCAGATCTCATACAACGTAATCGGCGGCAGAATGACGTCGGTCAGATGCGCCATATCGACCCGTTGCCACCGATTCCGTAAATACTCGTGGCGCGGCAGGAACTGCTTGTTGAAGTCGCGATAACGCCCTTCGCTCCCCACGATACGGTCGATCGGGACCGTCTGCATACCGCGGTAGGTCTCTCCACGCGGTTTCAGTACGTCCTTGACCTCCTGGAGCGAGAGCAGCTCACGGCGTTCGGTACTGAACAGGCTGAACACCTGGCCGAAAAACGCCTGTTTGCGGGCCCGATTGAAATCATCCCGCGCTTCCGCCTGGACCAAATCGTTCATTGGCGCCCCTCCAATTCCAACACAAAGTGATCATAGACGTTTATGACCTCGGTTTCCTCATAACGGGTCACACGTTGGGCGTTGAGATCATACAGGTGGATGTGCCCGTGGAGTAGATAACGCGGCTTGAAGGCGCGCATGAACCACAAGAAACTCCCGAATCCGGTATGACACAAATCCTCTTTATCATGGATACCACGTGGAGAGGCGTGCGTCACGAGGATATCGAGATACCGGCCGTGCACCAAACGATTCCAGAGGAGGCGGGGGACGAGACGCCACACACGGCGGTACATCTCGAATTCGGTGAACTGATGATCCCCGTCGTTATAGCGCATGCTGCCGCCAAGACCGGCGATCAGCAACCCCTCCACTTTGCGTACGCGATCTTCTAAGCAGGTTGCGCCGTAGTAGTTGCGAATCTGGGAGGCTATGCTCGTATCGTCGAGCATCGGCCGCTCGGAGCGTCGAAAATGGCGCAACTCTTTGAGGTTGTGGTTGCCGAACACGAAGCATATCGGTCGATTGAGGCTCGATGCGATGAACCCGAGATACTCCATCGGCAGGTCGCCGGCTCCGATAACCAAATCGACGTCGCCGAAGCGGCTTCTGACGGCGGTACTGTAGACGAGCGGATCGACGTGATCGGCGACGCAAAGGATTCTCATGAGCTACTCTTGAGGAGTTTCTGAAGTTTGTCTTTGTTATACAGCTCGATCGGCCGTGACTCCGCGTAGTCGATTGCCATTCTCGAAAAGTTGCTGCTGGCAACGAGAATGGCGCGCGTTACGTTCTGTTTACGCATCTCTTCGTAGGTTTCTCGCACCGTCGCTTCGTCGATCAACTCCGCTACCCGTACGAATCGTACGATGTAGGGCATCGCCTTGGTATTGCGCCAGTTCGTCTTGGCCTCCACCGCCACGAGGCTCGCGCCGTCCTTCTCGTCGGTAATCGACTGAACCGACAGCCCCATCGCCGATGTCGCCTGCTCGCACAAAGCGCGAAAGTCACCCTGCGACGCGGTGAGAAAATCTTTTACGACATCGTCTTGCCGCAGCTCTTGATACTGCGAGAGCTTTTCGGCGATATCCTGGAATCCGGGTTTTTGGCGATAGATCGCCTCCCACTGCTCAATCGCACGTTCGATCTTTCTGGTGCGCTCGTATGCGGTGGCCAAAAAATACCGCGCCCAGAGCGCATCGCCCTCGGCCGGTGTCTTGATCTGCCCGATCGCCCGCTCCAGCTCGGAGATGGCGCGGTCGTTGTTATTCATCTCCATGTAGCACGTCCCACGCTCGATGAGGGACTTGATTTTGTAGTCCGGCGCCTTGGTCGCCCACTCGAACGACTTCAGCGCACCGACGAAGTCTTTACTCTCTTTTTGGATGCGACCGATGTAGTAGTACGCCTCGTAGTGATCCGACTCGAAACGAATAGCCTTTTCCAGATATTGTTTTGCATCGGCGTATTTCTTTGCTCGGTAGAGAATAAGCCCCAGACGGAGATACGCCAGGCCGTGTCGCGGCTGGAGCGAGATCGCCTTGCGATAGTAACCGACCGCCTTGGCTCCCTTATTACGGTCCTCGAACAGTTGCCCGGCTTGAAAGTAGTTGTCCGCCGTATTGGGGTCCTTTTGGAGGAGTAGGAGGTACTCCTTTAACGCCTCCTCCGGTTGGTTGTACCGCCTGAAGAGTTCGGCGATCTGGCGACGAAAGGGCACCTCCGGCACTCCTTTTCCGAATACACCGATCTCATTGACCATCTTGAACTCCATCAGGGCGAGTTCGGGCTTGTGATCTTGAAAATATGCGCGTCCGAGGAGATAGTGTACCTCGGGGTCGCGCTGATCCTTCGCGAGGAGTTGCTTGGCCGTTTTGATCGCCGCCGACGGTTTGTTCTGCTTGAGAAGTTGTTCCACGCGGGCTATTTTTTTGGGAGCAACCAGGTTTCTGACGATAAAGAAGGTTGTAATGCCTATCCCGACGCCCAGGAAGACGATGACGATTATGAAACCCATTTGCGGTAATTATGATAACCGAGGCCGTAAGTGGCAAGATAGGACCCCGCCCTTCGGGTCAAAATGGAGGAAAAGGAGTGTGCAGCGTCGATGCGGGTCGACCGGCGGTGTCGCTGCGCTGCTCATCGCCTCCTTATTCTTCGCGACCCCGGCGACGAGGGCCCAGCAGCCGGCTGCGACCGACGTGCGCGAGCGCGCCGTCGATGCGTTGCAGCACAATCGGCTGGACGAGGCGCTGCCGCTTCTGGAGTTGGCCGTCTCGTCCGATCCGTCCGACGCCGAGGCGGTTCGCATGCTCGCCTTTGTTCTTGAGCAAACGGGGCGGGTCGTCGAGGCGGAAGTCGTGCTCCGTCAAGGCATGGAGCGCGATTGGCTGACCGGCCCCGAACGGTCGCGGTTCGCCTTCGATCTCGGGGCGCTGTATGCGCGTCAGGACCGAGACGCCGCCGCGGTGGAGATGTACAGCGCCTCGCTTGAGTTCGACGGTGCGATGGCCTCCTCCTACCTCAACCGCGCCAACACGCACGTATCGTTGGGAGGATACGACGATGCGGTCCGAGACTACCAGTTCTATTTGGCGCTCAGGCCGAGTAGCGCGCAACGCTCCGAGATTGAACGGATGATCGTCCTTCTCACGCAGACGATCGAGACGGAGCGTATGAGGCAGGAGCAGGAGGAAGAGCGTCGCATCGCCGAAGAGGAGGCGCGACGCGTTGCCGAGGAGGAGCGTTCACGGCGCGAGGAAGCGGTGAGAATCGCCGAGGAGCGTCGTGTCGAAGAAGAGTTACGCGCGGCCGAAGCGCGTCGCCAAGCGGTGCTGGATTCGGTTCTGCAGTCGCTGAGCACGGCGACTGACGAGGCGCAGAGCTTCGAGTTGGATAACGAAGATATCCGAACCTACGAAGAAGACATCGATATTTTGGACTGAGAGGCACTAGACTATGAGTCGATCCAGAACACGGATCTTTATCGCCGGTGGAATAGCGTTGGCGGTCGTCGCGTTGGGCGTCACGCTTTTATTGCTCCTGCGCAGCGACGGAGCCGCGACACCCGCAGACGCCGCCGCAGTAACGACCGCCGACGAGGACGCTGCGCGTTCAGAGCAGCGCCGCAGAAATACGTTGTCCCTCGCTCGCGAGTATATCGACCGCGGCGAGTATCAGCGCGCATTGGATCTTCTCGATTCCATACTCATCGAGAACGCCGATGACGAAGAGGCGCGGGTCCTACGCGACGCCGCAATCGCCGCGCAACAACGGGCCGACGCATTGGCGGACGGCAATAGGCCGAACCAAGACACCGAGGCGTTGGCCCTGGCGGCGCAACAAGCGGAGGCGGAGGCGCGCCGCGTCGAGGCCGAAGCGCGAAGACGAGAGGCGGAACTGGCCGTACAGCGCGAACTCGCCGAGCAACGCGTCGCCGAGGAACGTCGAAGGGTCGAGGCCGAAGAGCGTGCCGAGGAGGAACGTCAAGCGGAGCTTGCACGGTTAAGCGCGGAGGAACGTAGCAGGACCGAGTCGATCCAAGACGCTCTCGATACGGCCCGGAACTTGGTGGACGATGGCGACCATATTAGGGCGCGCAGCAACTTGGAGCGTGCGCTCGACGTGACGCTCGACGATCGGAACATGGAGGATCGTCTCCACGCCGAGGCGCTCGCCGTGATGGCGTTGAGCCATATCGCCGAGGATCCGACCAGTCCGCGCAATCGGCAGGAGGCGATTCAGTACGCCAACCGCGCGATCGAACGCAACGACGATGTGTGGGAAGCGCACTACGCCCTGGGTCAGGTCTACTACGAGACCGAACGTTACGACGACGCCACCACCTCTTACTCCGCAGCCGCGCGACTCAATCCCGACAGCGCGGCGGTACTCTATGAGTTGGCTCGGGCGCAGTTTCGGGCCGGCGAGTTCCGTGCGGCACGCTCGAGTTACGAGGGTGCGGTGCGTATCGACCCGTTTTACCCCAACGCCTACCACAATCTCGGTATCACCAATCTGCAGTTGCGAGATAGCGCGCGTGCACTCGAGGCGTTCCGTTTTGCCGTGGAGGTGAGTGCCGACGACCACCGGGCGTACTATCGGATCGGAACGATTCTTCTGAGTGGCGGCGATCTCGGCGGTGCCGAGGAGAGCTTCCGGCAGGCGATCGATCTTCACGACGGCGATGCGCGTTATTTCTCACGACTCGCGACCGCCTTCTATCGTCAGGGACGCCTGACCGACGCCGAGCGCGAGTTCGATCGCGCCGTCGACCTTGAGCCCGTCAGCGCGCTGCATAATTACAACGCCGCGCTCGTTAAGAGTGAGATCGGCAAGGAGCGTGAGGCGCTTCCGCTCATTCTCAGGGCGATCCAGCTCGACGACGACCCGCCGGAGTACTACTTCACCCTCGGAAAGATTCACGAGGGGCTCGAGAACCGCGAGGCGGCGATCGAGGCGCACATGACCGCGGTGCAGCGTGACGGGACGTACGACCGTTCCTTGATTGAGCTCGGTCGGCTGTTAAACGAGCAGGGTTCGCACGAGCAGGCGTTGCAGGTCCTTACTACCGCCTATCGTCGCGCTCCCGACGGCTTCGAGATTAACAATAACCTCGGAAATGTATATCTCGATCTACGGCTGTACGATCAGGCGATCAACCACTTCAACACCGCGATCGGTATTCGGCCCAACGAGGCGCAGGTGCACTACAACCTCGCCCTGGCGTATCTCGAGGCCGAGCAGTTGGATCGTGCGGAGCGCGCCCTCAACGACGTCGTCAAGATCAATCCGCGCTTTTGGCTTGCGTATCACCGCTTGGGCGAGTTGTACGTGGCCCAGGAGGATCCCGACGCGGCGCGTACCGTGCTCGACGAGTTGTTGACGGGTAACCCGAACTACGCGAACCGCGGCGAAGTCGAGCAGATTCTCGCGTCGCTTTGAAACGTCGAAGAGTCGGGCTCGCCCTCGGCGGCGGCGGTGCGCGGGGCATGGCGCACATCGGTGTGCTGAAATGTCTCCACGAGGCGGACATCGGAGTCGACTGCGTAACCGGTACCAGCGTGGGAAGTTTGATCGGAGCGCTTGTGGTGTGCGGTTACGACTGGCACGAGTTGGAGCGTCGCGCACGCGATGTCGATTGGTCCGACTTGGTCGGCGTTACGTGGCCCAAGCGCGGACTCGTCCAAGCGACGAAGCTCGAACGCGTACTCTCCGAGTTGACCCACGGCAAGTCGTTCTCCGATCTCGATACGCCCTTTGCGACCGTGGCGGCCGATATCACGACCGGTGAGGCGGTCCTGTTCTCGCAAGGCTCGATCGCCGCGGCGGTGCGCGCGAGCTGTAGCGTTCCGGTCGTATTCGAGCCCGTCGAGGTCGACGGACGGTTACTGGTCGACGGCGCATTAGTCAACGAGGTCCCCGGCGATATCGCGAGAGAGTTGGGTGCCGAGGTGGTTATCGGCGTCGATCTGAACGCCGACCGCACCAAAAACAAAACGCCGGACCATCTGATCGATGTACTCTTCTGCAGCTTCAATATCCTCATCGCCGGCATGAGTCAAAAGGGCAAGGCCGCCGCCGATGTGACGATCGAGCCCGATCTGAGCGGCTTTCGCTACGCCGACTTGGGCCGTATCGATGAGGCGATCGAACGCGGATACGAAGCGACGAGAAAGAAGGTGGGCGATATCGCCGCGCTCGCACGCATATAGATCGATGGAACGTCCCGCGTCGTCGGAGATCCGTTGAACCGCAGGTACCACACGACACCGCTACGGGGTTATGTCGAATCGCACATCGGCGTATACTATTGGTATGGACTCGAACGAGCACCCCGTTCCACACGATCTGGCGGGATATTTCCTCATTGCCGAAACGGAGCTGCAGGATCCTAATTTCTTTCGTACCGTGGTGCTCATCATTCACCACAACGGCGACGGGGCGTTCGGGTTGGTGGTCAATCGGCAGAGTGAGGTGACCGCGGGCGAGGTGATAGAGGGGCTCGATACATCCCCTCTGGCAAAGATTCCCGTCTTCGTCGGCGGGCCGGTCCAGCAGAACTACGTGTTCGCGCTCCACTCCGGTATCCCGGAACGGTATCGCAGCGAACATAGCGAGGAACCGACGGCGGGTATCTTCTTCGAGCCCTCGTTTCAACACGTGATCGACTACTCACGGTCCGAAGACTACCACACTCTCGCCGTCGGACAGCGACCGCTCATTAAGGTGTGCGCCGGCTACTCGGGATGGGGCCCGGAACAGCTGGAGGGCGAGATCGCCGAGGATGCGTGGTATATCCACAGAGCCGAGGCCGATGTCGTGTTTCGTTCGGAGCCCGAAGAGGGATGGAAAGAGGCGTTGAGTAGAAAAGGCAGCTTTTACCGGATCGTAGCCGAGACGGGATTCAAACCGTCCATGAACTGATCCGGCGCATGCACCCGCTGCCGGCGCGCATCGACAGGTACAACGGAGTCGAATATGGAGAGCCGGGAAATACTGCTCCTGGTCAATAGCACCTCCGACGGCATCATCGCGGTCAATCGCGACCGGATTATCACTTTTTTCAATCCCGCGGCGGAACGTATCCTCGGAATCGAGCGGGCCGTGGCGGTGGGAGAATCGATCGAAGCGGTAATTCCCGTCACGAGGCTACCCGACGTCATAGAGACGGGAGTCGCCGAGACGGATCAACAGTTGACGTGGCGCGAAGTCACCATCGTTACGAGCCGCTATCCGATCCGCGACGAGGCGGGGGCGATCATCGGAGCGGCGGCGATATTTCGCGATATCAGCGAACTACAGCGCCTCGCCGAGGAGATAACCAACCTTCGGGAGATTCGCGTCCTCAATGAGGCGATCTTTCAGAGTACTCAAGACGCCATATCGGTCGTGGATGAGCGTGGTCGGGGCGTATTGGTAAACCCCGCCTATACACGCGTAACGGGCCTCAGCCAAGAGGACGTATTGGGCCGTCCCTGCACCGTCGACATCGCCAGCGGCGACAGCATTCACATGAAAGTCGTTCAGACCGGGCGGCCGGTGCGTAACGAGCGGCTCAAGGTGGGACGCTACAAGCGGGACGTTATCGTGGACGCCAACCCTATCATCGTGAACGGCCGCATCAAGGGCTCGGTTGCGGTCATTAAGGACGTGAGCGAACTGATACAGCTGCACGGGCAGCTCGCCGACGCACACGCGACCATCCGAAAGTTGGAGGCGCGCTACACATTCGACGACGTGGTCGGAAGCGAACCGGCGTTTGTCGAGGCCTTAAAGCGGGCGCGGGCCGCCGCCGGTACTCCGGCGACGGTGGTACTGCGGGGAGAGAGCGGAACCGGCAAGGAGTTGTTTGCTCACGCGATTCACAACGCAAGCGAGCGCCGGAACGCGCGGTTCATTCGGGTCAACTGTGCGGCTCTTTCCGAGAGCGTGCTCGAGAGTGAGCTCTTCGGATACGAAGGGGGTGCCTTCACCGGCGCGCGAAAAGGGGGGCGCCGAGGCCTGTTCGAGGAGGCGCACGGGGGCACGATCTTTCTCGACGAGGTGGGGCTCATGAGCCTCAATACTCAAGCGAAACTCCTCCGTGTGCTCCAGGAGCGAGAGGTGCGCCGCGTCGGCGGGAACGACGCGATCCCGATCAACGTACGCGTCATCGCCGCGACCAACCTCGACCTTGCCGCCGAGATCCGCACGGGGCGATTTCGCGAGGATTTGTACTACCGTCTCCACGTCGTGCCGGTCCTCATACCGCCTTTGCGCGAGCGAGTTCGGGATATTCCGCTTCTGGCGCGAACCCTTTTGGAAAAGATCAACTCCGAGTACGGACGGGCGGTGGACGGGATCGATCCGGCGGCAACGGCGGTCCTCGCCGCCCATCCGTGGCCCGGAAATGTTCGTGAACTGGAAAATGCGTTGCGTCGGGCGGTCGTGGCCATGGGGCTGGAGGAGACGGTGATCGCCGCCGACCATTTGGCGGAACTCGGTACGCGTTCCGACGGCTGTAGCGACGGCGATCACCAAAATCCCATCGATACGGCCGTTGCACGGTACAACGACATCGCTACGAGCGAGGACGAACTTGCGCCGGTGGTGGCTGCGGCCGAGTCTCGCCACATCCGTTCCGTACTCGGGCACTGTGGGGGAAATCGCACGCGGTGTGCTGCGGCACTCGGTATCAGTGTGCGAGCCCTGCAGTACAAAATGAAGCGCTACGATATTCATTAAAGGCGCCGAGAGGACTTCTTACGGTAAAGTGCGCAAGAAAATGCGTGCAATATTCTGCGTATGCGTATTTTTTTGCGTGTTTCTTCAGTGATCTCTTCATCTTTGATTCAAAAATAGTTCTAAAAATACAATTCTATGAAGAGAAAATTGAATAATTAGCTCGTCGGTGTTCTTCTTAGTGGGTTGGCATGGTAGTTGCATCACTGTATCTGTACCACACCAGACGGAGCGTATCGCATGGCTAACCAGGAACGTGTGCTCGCCATCAATCCCGGCAGCACTTCCACCAAGATCGCCTGTTTCGACGGAGCGACGCGCATTATGGAGCGCAACCTCACCCATAGCGCCGATGAGCTCTCGGCGTTCGAGGAGATCAACGACCAATTGGACATACGCAGGCGCGCCGTTTTGGATGCCCTCGCGGGTGCTCGCATTGCGCTCGCCTCGTTGGCGGCCACCGTAGGACGGGGCGGCCTGATCCATCCGGTGCACGGCGGCACGTATCGCGTTAACGAGGCGATGATTGTCGACCTGCGCAAAGGTGTTCTCGGGGCGCACGCCTCCAATCTCGGCGGTATTCTGGCCGACGAGATTGCGCATGAGGCGGGCGATATCCCGTCGTTCATCGTCGATCCCGTCGTCGTCGACGAACTCGAAGAGGTGGCGCGTCCCTCGGGCATACCGGGGTTGGACCGTACCAGCATCTTTCACGCCCTCAATCAAAAGGCGGTTGCGCGCCGCGCCGCAGGGGAGCTCAATGCCGACTACGGTGCTGTCTCCTTTGTCGTGGCTCATATGGGCGGCGGTATCACCGTCGGTTCTCACAGAAACGGACGTGTCATCGACGTGAACGACGGCTTGAACGGCGATGGGCCCTTTACGCCGGAGCGAAGCGGCGGTATTGCGGCGCTCAAGCTCGTCGATCTCTGCTTTTCCGGCCGATACGACAAGGGCGCCGTAAAAAAGATGATTAAGGGTCAGGGTGGACTCGTCGCGTATCTCGGAACGAACGACGCGCGAGAGATTGCAAAGCGTATCGCCTCCGGAGACGCCGGCGCCGAGCGTATCTATCGCGCTATGGCGTGGCAGGTGGGGCGAGAGATCGGCGCGGCCGCCGCGGCCCTTGGGAAGCGCCCCGATGCGATTGTTCTTACCGGCGGACTCGCCCACGACGATATGCTCGTCGATTGGATTACCGAACGCGTCGCATGGATTGCGCCCATTCTCGTGTATCCCGGCGAAAACGAGATGATCGCCCTCGCCGAGGGGGCGTTACGCGTCCTCCGCGGCGAAGAGGAGGCGTACGAGTATACCGGCGCTCCGGTGAACGTAGACCGGCACGCGTCGGTAGGCGGTGGACGCTCGTGAGCGAAGCGAATCGTGTTACGATCATCGTAGGGCACTACGGGACCGGCAAAAGCGAATGCTCGGTCGGGTTGGCCCTTTGGATGCGCGCTCGGCGACCCGAGCTGCCGATCACTCTCATCGATCTCGACGTCGTCAATCCGTACTTTCGCAGCAGGGAGGCGCGTTCACTTCTCGCGGAGCGCGACATTACCGTCATCGGCAACAGCCTCGAAATCGACTTCGGAGTAGATGTACCGGCGATTCCCGGAACGATCGTTCCGGCGCTCCACGATCAAGATCGCCACGTCATCATCGATTTGGGAGGCGACGCCGCCGGCTCTCGGGCGTTGCGACAGTTTCGTCCCCATATACCGACTGAGGACACCGAGGTGCTCTACGTCGTCAATCCGTTTCGGACCGAGAACCGCAACGCCGAATCGACACTGCTCTCGATACGGGCGATCGAGGAGGAGGTGGGGCTCCACTGCACCGGACTCGTCAACAACGGCCATCTACTGCACGAGACTGTGTGCGACCATCTGCTTCACGGAAACGAGGTCTGCCGGCGCATCACGCAGCTCTCGGGGCTCCCGGTCGTATACGTAACGATGCGACACGATCTGGTCGAGTCGTGCAAAGAGCGCATCGATGAGCTCGGAGGGACGGCGGTGCCGTTGGTGAGCGCTCTGCGCCAAGACTGGATGAATAGCGGAAACAGCCATACCACATGAAGTGAACAGGAGGTAGCCATGCCGAAAGGACTGGTCGTATTTGACGAAGATCGATGTAAGGGGTGCGGATTGTGCGTCCACGCGTGTCCGAAGGACATCGTCGCCCTCGATATGGGACGTATAAACTCCAAGGGGTACAACCCCGCCTACGTGACGGACCCTGAGGCGTGTATCGTGTGCACCTTTTGCGCGATGATGTGTCCCGATGTGGTGATACAGGTCGAACGCCTCGAGAAGGAGAGCGCCTGATGGACAAGGTATTGATGAAGGGAAATGAGGCGGTCGGAGAGGCGGCCATACGCGGCGGGTGTCGCTACTTTTTCGGATATCCCATCACGCCCCAGAACGAGATTCCGGAGTACATGTCGCGGGAGCTCCCCAAAGCCGGCGGTGTGTTTCTCCAGGCCGAGAGCGAGGTGGCGGCGATCAATATGGTCTACGGTGCCGCCGGATCGGGCGCGCGGGTCATGACATCCTCATCCAGCCCGGGAATCGCCCTCAAACAAGAGGGGATAAGTTACATCGCCGGAGCCGAGCTCCCGTGCGTCATCGTCAATATGATGCGCGGCGGTCCGGGGCTCGGTAGTATCCAGCCCGGTCAATCCGACTATTTTCAGGCAACGCGTGGAGGAGGGAACGGCGACTACCGTCACATCGTCTACGCTCCGGCGAGCGTGCAGGAGACGGTGGACATCATGATGGAGTCCT
This sequence comes from Alkalispirochaeta sp., assembly GCA_965601925.1. Classification (GTDB taxonomy): domain Bacteria; phylum Spirochaetota; class Spirochaetia; order DSM-27196; family Alkalispirochaetaceae; genus Alkalispirochaeta. The sequence continues at coordinate 4,795,474 of OZ271854.1, read as the reverse complement.
TCGACGTCGCCGACCAGTACCGCATACCGGTGATGGTTCTGGGCGACGGTATGATCGGCCAAATGATGGAACCGGTCGAGTTTCGCGATCCGCCCAAACGTCAGCTCCCGGTCAAAGACTGGGCCACAACCGGTACCGGCTCCCGGCGCGACCCCAATGTCGTCAACTCGCTGTATCTCTTGCCGCAGGACCTCGAGGCGCACAACGAACGGTTGGCCGCCAAGCACCGCGAGATCGAGAAGAACGAGATGCGCTGGGAGGCGTATCGCCTCGAAGACGCACACATCGTGTTTGTGAGCTACGGGACTGCCTCGCGAGTCGTGCGCAACGCCGTGGATATGTTGCGCGAGGGGGGCGTTGCGGCGGGACTCATTCGCCCGATCACTCTGTGGCCGTGGCCCCACGACGCTTTCGACGAGTTGGGAAAGTCGGTGCGGGCGGTTATGGCGGTAGAGATGAGCATGGGGCAGATGATCGACGATGTGCGCATCTCCGTCGCAGGGCGTTGGCCGGTCGGCTTTTTCGGACGCGCCGGCGGTATGGTGCCCGATCAGCATACGATTATCGAGAAGGCCAAAGCGATGCTCCAGGAGGTGAAGTAATGGCGGTCGTTTTCAGTAAAACGAAGGGATTGACCCCCAAAGAGACGCACTATTGCCCGGGGTGTACCCACGGCATCATTCACCGGCTGGTGGGTGAAGTGCTCGAAGAGATGGATCGGCTCGATTTCGCCATCGGCGTTGCTCCGGTCGGGTGTGCCGTATTCGCCTATAACTATTTCAACTGCGACATGCACGAAGCCGCGCACGGACGCGCGCCGGCGGTTGCAACCGGAATCAAGCGGGTGCTCCCGGACCGTACCGTCTTCAGTTACCAGGGCGACGGCGATTTGGCTTCGATCGGCACCGCTGAGATCGTACACGCCGCTCACCGTGCGGAGAAGATCACGGTCATCTTCGTCAACAACGCGATCTACGGCATGACCGGCGGACAGATGGCGCCCACGACGCTCTTGGGGCAGAAAACGACCACCAGTCCGTACGGCCGCGAGGAGAGCCACACGGGGCGACCGATTCGCATCAGCGAAATGCTGGCGACGATCGACGGTGCGACCTTTATCGAGCGCTCCTCCGTCCACACCCCGCAGCATATCCGTAAGACCAAGAAGGCGATTCGCGAGGCCTTTACCGTGCAACAGAAAGGGCTCGGTTTCTCCATGGTGGAAATTCTCTCGACGTGTCCCACCAACTGGGGCATGACTCCGGTGGAATCATTGACCTGGCTTGAGGAAAACATGATTCCCTATTATCCGCTGGGGAACTTCCGCAAACCCGGCGATGAGGCGGGCGAACCGTCCGCGGCACAGGAGGCGTCGGTATGAACGAGGCGAAGATCATCTGCGCCGGATTCGGCGGCCAGGGTGTCATGTCCATGGGGCGACTTCTCGCCTATACCGGTATGTTGGAGAACCGAGAGGTGAGCTGGCTCCCCAGTTACGGTCCGGAGATGCGGGGTGGAACCGCCAACTGCCACGTTATCGTGAGCGAGCACCCCGTCGGTTCGCCTATTATCTCCAAGGACGCGACGGCGGCGCTCGTTATGAATCTTCCGTCGGTGCGCAAGTTCGAACCCGAGTTGGTTCCGGGGGGACTATTGGTTCTCAATCGGTCTCTGATCGATGTCGAACCCGAGCGCTCCGATATCGACGTTCTCGCCGTGGACGCCAACGAGATCGCGGCCGAGCTCGGCAACGCGAAGGTGGCCAATATGGTGATGCTCGGCGCGTATCTGGCAAAAAGTGGTCTGTTCGATCTCGCGTCGGTGAACGATGCACTGGGGAAAGTGTTCGGCCCCAAAAAGGCCTCCGTATTGCCGCTGAACAAGGCGGCCTTAGAACGGGGGGCTGAGGTCGTCGTCGAGCCGGTACGATAAGCGCATGGATGTACGCACACCGAAATTCGGAACGGGACGTTCGACCGGCATGACGCCCCGTCCCTTTTCATTCTCTCTCCTCGATACTCCGGGAAGAGAACCGGTCGCTATGGCCGTTGCCGCGGCGGCGGAGGGCGATGTGTTGCGCGCCGTGACCGCGGCACGCGATCGACGCCTCATCGAGCCCGTGTTGGTTGCCGACGCGGACGATTTGGCACGCATCGCCGACGAGGAGGAGATCGACATCGCCGGTATGCCCGTAGAGGCCGTTTCCGATATGGAAGCGTCTGCACGACGGGCCGTCTCCATCGTCGCCTCGGGCGACGCCGCCATGCTTATGAAGGGGCTCGTGGACACCTCAGTTCTCCTTCACGCGGTCTTGGACCGCGTGAACGGACTTCGCGCCGGCAGCGTCCTGAGTCATCTGGCCCTGTTTGAGATTGCCGGCTACCCGCGCCCCTTGGCAATCACCGATGCGGCGATGAACATCGCGCCGGGGTACGAGACGAAGCGCGCAATCCTCGAGAATGCGGTTTCATTCCTGCACGCCTTGGGATACGAGGAGCCGAAGGTCGCCGTCCTCGCGGCAAAGGAGAAGGTGAACGAACGTATGAGCGCCACCGTCGACGCCGCCGCATTGAAAGAGGCCAATCGGCGCGGCGAGATCACCGGATGCATCGTCGACGGCCCGTTTGCTCTGGACAACGCAGTCTCAGTCGAGGCGGCGCGCACCAAGGGCATCGAGTCGCCCGTCGCAGGGGAGGCGGACATCCTTCTCGCTCCCCAGATCGAGAGCGGTAACGTGCTGTACAAGGCGCTCGCCTTTCTCGCCGAATCGCGAAACGCCGGCGTGATCGTCGGAGCCCGCGCGCCCATCGTGCTGACCAGCCGCGCCGACTCCGAGCGGGCCAAGCTCGACTCGATCGCATTGGCGGCCCTCGCCGCCGGGGCGGCGGGGGCGTAAGGTCGGACGACGGTGGCGCGTGGACAACGTTCGTCCGTCGCGGAACCCGGCTATACCTACCGCACGCGCCGATCGCGCGAAGGAGTTGTGCGGCTATCACGACGGGGCGCGCCGCTTCATGAGTGCGGAGCCGAATCCGAAAACGGCGACCGCATAGATCACCAACCCGACCGCACCGAAGGGCGGGAGCGCCAAGAGAATCGCATACGCGGGGCCACCGATTGCGAGGGTTACCGCGGCCCAGCGCGGGAACACGCGTGCGCGCGCGCTCGCGACGCCGACGATGAGGTGGCCAAGGGTGAATAGAAGGGTAAATGTTCCGTAAAAGGCCGCTATCCCGGCGTCGCGATAGATGCCCGATTGGGTGAGTAGCGGCGTCGCCGGATTGTCTCGTAACATCGCCGGCCATATAACCATCTCCCAAGTGATGGTAGCGGTCTGTATTACCAGCGAGGCGAGGGCGAGAACGAAGCCCACGAACATGAGCGAGCCCGTCGCCGAGCGCTGTGCCGTGAAAATACCCATGAGCCCTACAATACCCGCCAGTTTTGCCACCAACGATAGTGCGTTGATGGGTAACCAGGCGGGGCGTACCACGAGCGCCGAGTAGTCGGTCGCGATGCTCGTAACCGGTAGCAGTGTATAGAACAGCACGGCGGTCACGAGCAACAACAGCGCGTAGACGACATTCATAGCCCCGGTGATACGTTCGAAACGCTTCTCCTCCACGCGATACCTCCCGTTACAATCGAATCGTTGGAATGCACAGTGCAACGGTGGTGGTGCCGTCTTCCTCGTGATAGCAATCGTGGGCGTACATCTCAAAACAGTTGCTGTCGGCGGGCGCCAGACCGCGCGTAGGCAGTACGACGCGATATACGTAGTTCCACGCATCACCGTACTGATTCTCGGTAACACGAAACGTACAGACGGTATATGCTCCCTCGGCGAGGACGAGCGTCCCGAGCGCCGGTCCCGCCGATGCGCCGTGAGGCACGGTGAGTCCCACCGAAATCCTGAGCTTGTCTTCATCGGTTATACCCAACGGATCGTGATACACGATGACATGCTCGGTCTCGGGATACTTAACCAGCCCGGCGCCCTCGGCGTGGCGCATCAACTCGGCGTTGAGACGCTGAAAGAGCTCGCCGTCTCCCGCAAACGGCCCGGTGTACCGGACGTAGACTACCGTGCGCTCCGGCCACTGTTCCTCTCTCACCGACGAAGGATGCACGACACTGCTCTCCATTGCTGTGCTCTCTCCACGGTACACGGGAGGGGAGGTGTCCTCTTGACGAATCTTGCGGTTTCGTTCGCTCCTCCACCGGGCGGCCGATACTCCGAAGTGTTTTTTGAACGCCCGTGAAAAGGTGGCCGAATCGTTGAACCCGCACGCAAACGCGATCTCGGTAACCGAATCGTCGCGATTCACCAAAAGCGCCGCGGCGCGTTCGACCCGTAAGCGGATGATGAAGTGATACAGCGGCTCGTTTGTGAAGCTCTGAAATATCCGGTGGAAGTGGTACTTCGAAAAGCCGGAAAGACCGGCCAACTCGTCGAGCGTGATGGCGCGGTCGAGATGCAGTTCTATATGGTCGGTCACGGCGTTGATGCACTGTAGATACATTTGCGTTTTGTCCATGGTTTACCCCCGGGACGCGGCCGCACGACGCGCCGCATTATGTCTCGAAAAGTCACAATATTTTTTTATGTTATGTCGAAAGCAATAGTTTTATTATTCGTCTTATCCATGATACGCTATCGCAGCATCGTACATGTTGTCGTTTCAATCGGGTAGCCGTTTCGGATCGTGCGATCGTATCGTCCCGTCGGACTCCGAAAGAGAACATACTGTCTCGATATACCGCCGCAAAGTAGGAGCTTTTGACAATGACCGAGGTCGAGATACGAGAAGAATTGACGCTCGCCGGCGATCAACAACGAGCCATCGAGCTGCACAGTTTTGTGAATCTTGCCAATGTCATCAACGCGGAATTACAAATCGCCGAGCTCCTACTGGAGGACGATACCCTATTTGTTGAGGAGCGCGGGATGTGCCGGGCTCTCATCGACTCGTACAGGGACATGCGCGACGAGGCACAACGCGCCGAGCGTACCAAGTTGCTCGTGGCGCGGCTTCGCGAACGGATCGCCGAAGTCGTCGAGGATGGGATCGCGCGCAAGCCGGCGACGGCGACCGCACTCACGGAGTTACGCGTGTTCGTGTTGCGCGTCCTCGCGGTCGTCGATGTGCGCATATTGGAACTTCTGGCGCGTATGCACGCTCCCGGCGCCTGGCAGCACTTTGCCGATCGTGCCATTGTCGATCAAGTGCGCCAGATCTTCGACGTCATGACGCTGGGGGCGCGGGGGCGTTACGCGGTCGTCTACCCGCCCAGCGTCCAGACCTCGTCCGAGTACCTTTTGGATATTCGCGTAGATTGTCCCGACGGATCGGTGTACGTCCCTCCGGAGATGCTGGACGTCATGCGCGATCTTACCGCCAACGCACGGAAGTACTCGCCCCCGGGCACTCGAGTACAGTCCCGTATCGAAGATGATCGCTCCGTCGTTCGTCTCGAAGTACGGGACGAAGGGCGTGGGATACCGCCGCAGGAGATCTCTTCGGTCGTGCAGTTCGGTATTCGCGGAAGCAACACGAGCGTCTACGAGACCAAGGGGAGCGGATTCGGGCTGACCAAAGCATACTACATTGCGCGACGCTACCACGGGCGCATGTGGATCGCCTCCTCGCTCGGTGAAGGAACGAACATCCGCATAGAGATACCGACTCCGGCTGAGTCGGCGGATCGATAACGTCCCTTCGTCGCATCCGACGGCGCGGATTACACCGCCACGTCCCGTCGGCGGCGCGGGAGCCCCTCAAGCGTGTCGGCCAGTTCGCTCCAGTGTGAAACGATCATGTCGGGGCGTTCGCCGTGCTGCGCCGCAGAGTTCAGATCCTCTCCGTCCTCGTTGTACCAGACCACCGGGAGTCCCGCCGCATTGGCGCCGCCCACATCGTGGTATACGCTGTTTCCCACGTACCAGGCGTCGTCGCCCGTCGTCTCAAAGAGACCCATCGCCGACTCGAATATCGACGGATGCGGTTTGCGCAGCCCGAAACGGGCCGAGGTAAGCACCGGCGGTGAGAAGAAGTGCGCTATACCGTTGCGTTCCAACTCGCCGATGAGCGATCGAGGACCGAAGATCATGTTACTGATGATGCCGAGGGTCACCCCGCACTCGGCAATTCGCTGTAACGCGTCGGCGACCCCGGGCTCGGGCTCGAAGGTGAACGCCGAACGCCAATAGAGCCATTCCAGATGGTCGTCGTCGCACAGGAGCTGAATACCGAGCGTACCGAAGAGTGATCGTAAGAAGTCGGCTTGTCGAAACTCGACGAGGCTCGCCTGAGCCCGCTTCTCGAGATCGACATCGAGGCGCTCTCCGCGTTCGATGAGCGTCGGCAGGTCGAACCGTCCCGGTGCATCGCACAATCCGGTCATGGCGCGAAGTCCGTCGCGGCGAGAGTATCCGGTCCAGCGTACCAGCGTATCGCCGACGTCGCACAGAAGTACCGACGGGCGTTGACGTAACATGGTCGTATCGTTCATGACGCTCTTGTTGTACCACGGAGGCGGACCGGCCTGCGAGTCCTCAGAGTGCCACGTAGCGGGAACGAAGCGCCCCGACCATCTCGTCGAGCTCGTCCCGTCGTGGGGAGTTGAGCATCGCGGCGGCGGTCCTTTGCGCATCACGGACGTTCGTGTTCGATACGATTCCGGAGACGCGGTGCAGCTCCCCCGGATCGACGCTCAAGGTCGTGATACCGACTCCGAGATAAAACGTGACCATCGCCGGATCGGCCGCGCTTGCGCCGCACACCGACAGCGGGCGCTCCAACGGCGCGACCGCCTCCGCGAGTCTCTTGATCATCCGCAAAACCGCGGGATGAACGGAACGATAAATGTGCGCGACGCGATGGTTGGCGCGGTCGGCGGCGAGGGTGTACATGACCAGATCGTTGGTACCTATCGAGAGAAAATCGACTTCTGCGGCCAGGTCCCGCGCAATCTCGACCGCCGCGGGAAGTTCGACCATCACCCCGAGGCGCGGCTTCTCATTGTGGCGCGTCCCCTCGTCTCGTAGCTCTCGTATCGACGCATGTACCTCGTCACGGGCGGCCAAAAACTCCTCGAGGCTCGAGATCATCGGAAACTGTATCCCGAGGCTGATCTCCGAGCCCGCCCGCAGCATGGCGCGGAGCTGCTCTCGAAAGAGATCCTTGTGTTCCAAAAGGAACCGGATACCGCGAAAGCCCAGGAACGGGTTGTCTTCGCGGCCGACCTGGGTGCTGAGCAGTTTGTCTCCCCCCAGGTCGAGGGTGCGAAATGTTACCGGCTTGCCGTTCAATTCCCGCACGACCCGCTCGTAGACCGTCAACTGCTCCTCTTCGGTCGGGAATCCGTTGCGGATGAGGAAGGGGAACTCACTGCGATACAGACCGACGCCGTGCGCTCCGAACGCATATGCGGCTCGCGCGTCCTTCACGAGGTTTACGTTGGCGAGTAGGTGTATCGGTTGCCCGTCGGCACTCAACAGGCGCGGCGAGATCGGCGTCGCGTTTCGTGCGCTGAGTCGCCGTCGTCGTTCCGAGATGCGCTCGCGAAAGGCCGCGAGAATCTCTCCCGCCGGCTCGATGACGACCTTGCCGTCTTCGGCGTCGACGACCAGGCGTGTCCCCGCCGGGATCGAGAAGAGTCGCGGATCGGCGGTAGCTACGACCGGCAAATCCAACGACTGCGCAAGAATCGCAACGTGGCTGGTCGCGCCGCCGCCGGCGAATACGAGACCCTCCACGCTTTGGAGATAGAGCTTGACCAACTCCGAAGGGAACACCTCGCGTGCCGCCACGATCTGCCCGCGGTAGTCGCCCTCCCGTTCCACGTGGTCGCGAAGGTTGTGGAGAATGCGATGGCCGAGGTCCTGTACATCCTGAATCTTCTCCTGGAAGCGCGGATCGGGTATCGCGGCAAAGCGCCGCGAGAAGTCGTCGACCACCCGCTGGACCGCCTCGCCGGGATCTATGCCGCCGTCGCGTATGTCGATCATCTGCCCAACGAAACTCTCGTCGCGCAGCATTAAGAGGTGAGAACTGAAGATCATCGCCGCGACGTCGGAGAGCGTCTGGTCTACTTGGCGTTGTAATTCCTGAAGTTGGCGTGCACTCGCCTCGATCGCCTCTTCCAGAGAACGAATCGCCGGGAGAGCTACGGCGTCGACGCGCTCGTCCAAGTATTCGAGGTGACCGATGGCGATTCCCCGCGATGCGCTCGTGCCGTTCAACAGCCCCGTGGTGAGCGGTCCCGTGCGGGGTGCGGTGTGACCGCTCGGAGCCTCTTGCAGTTCGTAAAGCGCGGCGGCGTTCTCCAACGTCGCCGCGAGGTGCGAGGCTATCGACCGAAGGGCGCGTATCGCCCGCTCTTCGATCTCCGTTTTGGCGCGGTACTGGATCGTAAGTACCCCTATATCCAAGTTGTTGCGCTTGATCGGCACGCCGAGGAATACCGGATATTCCTCCTCGCCCAGATCGGGAATCGGCTTGTTGAGCCGTGCGTTACCGGCGTCGGTCTCAAACACGGGTCTGTTGTTGAGCAGCGCATAGCCGGTGAGTCCCTCGCCCCGTGACAGACGTACGCTCCCGACCAAACCGGGGTTGAGTCCCACCGTGGCCCGCAGGACCAATAGATCCTGTTCGACGTCGTAGAGATAGACCGAACAGACATCTGCGGCCATGTGTTCCGCCACGACGCTTACCAGATCGGTAAGAAACTCGTCGATCGTCGATCTGCGTCCGAGGAGCTCAGTCAGATCAGTTACCGCGCCGATGAGGGCCAGGCCGTCAAATCGTCCCACCCGTGTATAATAGTGTAGAAACGGCCGACGAGAAATACTCAACAGCGGATAAATCGCCATATGTGACGCATTATTATTCTAATTATTCTAATAGTAGATGCTCGACACGCGCCTCATTCGGCCCCGTGTAGCCGAGTGCCGATTTTCTCGAGGATGCACATCGCCCGGATGGCTACTCCCGGGGCGGGCGGAAAAGAGCGCCGTGGTAGCCTCGATCGCCGAGCGGTATCGCGAGATGCGCTTGGGCGGCGGGAGACATATGCTCGGTTCCGCAGGCGCCCCGGAATGCGGGTCAATCGTTCGCGTCCACCGGTACCGTCGTCGTTGCCCCGCAGCGCGCCGTCCGTCTCCGAATCAGGAAGTGCCCGGATTACCAGAGGATCGTCGTCGAAGGCTGCGGCGCCCTCATCCGGGAGTGCCGCACTGCGGGCGAGGACGTCCGGTTTCGCGTCGAAGGGTGCGGTTCCGCCGCGCAGCTGCGGTATCTCCACGTCGCTGAATCCCGTCATTTTTTCCACCGCGGTGTGGGCTGCCTGACAGTAGCGGCATCCGTTGATCCGGCTCGTCACCAAGTTGAATCGCCTATACAGTTCGAGCTCGGGGCGCGAAAGCGTTTGACCCACCGATTGCTCTTTGGCGGCGCGCGTACAAATGATGATGAGCCGTTTGAGGAGTATCAGGAGCATCTCTCCCTGTAACGTGTCGCGTTCCTCGAACTCGTGGACGAACATCTGTAGGAGAAGGGTGAGCTGGTCCCGATGGGGCACCTCGAGGGGTAACACCGGCACGTCTTGCGCGCCGAAAAAAAATTTGGCCGTTACACGATACCGCCGCATCATGATCGCGAATGCAGTAGTACTCTCCGTTTGTCCTGGGAGCCGCGGACCGGTCGCGGACACACGGATATGCGTTATCGCGCAAGCTCCGGTTACCTGCCGGTATGGTGTAAAAAACATCTCGATCATTCGTCCGCTCTGGAAAAACGATGTGCGCGGGAGTATACTGGCGAGGTGTTAGCTAAACACCGTTTAGGAGGAACCATGAAACGAAACATGCGACCGGTAATCGGTATCGGGGTGCTTCTTGTGCTAGTTATAATCGCCGGATGTGCGAGCTCTCCGGAGCCTACTCCCGAGCAGGCCCCCCCTGGACTCCCGGATTTTTATCTCAATCCGCCGCAGGCCGACGACGCCATTTACGGTGTAGGATCGGCGCGGATGGCCACCCTGGACAACTCGCGACGCATGGCGATCACGCGGGCGCGTGAAGATATCGCCTTCCAGATCAATGCGGCGATAGAAGCGGCGATCATAGACTACTCGCAGGAGGCGGGAGTCGACGGCGGAAATCAAGTCATCAGCTTTGTGGAGACGATCTCCCGCCAGGTAACCGAGACGACGCTCCAAGGCACGCGAACCGAGACGGTCGCTCAGGGAGACGACGGCACGGTCTACGCCCTGGTGAGTTTCCCGATCAATAACTTCCGCGATCAGACCGCCGAAGCGTTTCAACGCAACGAGGACGCGGCGTTCGCCGAGTTCCAGGCGACTCAGGCCCTCGAGTATCTCGATTCGCAGTTGGAGAACAATCCACCGCAGTCCGGGACCACCGGTAACTAATACCGGGTAATCGATACGGTATAGCCGCTCCCCGATTGACCGGGAGCGGCTTTTTTTGTGACATTGGGCGTGTGGATGCCAAACAGGACGCTCGCGAGCGTATCGCGGAGCACATTCGAACTCTTTCGGACGAAAGTCGTATCGTTCTCGATGCGCAAATCGCGACGCACATAACGCAGCTGAGCTTTTGGGAAGGGGCGCACACCGTCTACGCGTACGCCGCCATGGCGGACGAAGTCGATCTGGAGGCGGTATTTCGCGCCGCCACGGGCGCGGACAAGCGAATCGCCTTGCCGCGTATAGAATCCGATGGCGAGTCCATGCAATTCCACCTCCTGGAACGCGATACCCGTCATTCCGAACGCCACGCGTTCGGATTCTTTCAGCCCCCGCAAAACGCGCCGGTGGCGACACCCGATGCCGGCGCGCTGATGCTGGTACCGGGGCGTCTGTTCGATCGTGCAGGTCATCGTCTCGGACGGGGACGCGGATTTTATGATCGGTATATCGCGACGCTTTCCGACGGAGTCGTTACCGTCGGTATCGGCTACTCCGCACAGCTCGTGCAGAGCGTTCCGACGCACGACTACGACCAGACGGTTCAGATCGTCGTTACCGATTCCGAGACCTGTTTTTGCCGTCGTCCGTAACCGCTTAGAAAACTAACTAACGTTAGGTAATTTTCTTGACTCGTACTTGCTCTCTCCGTACTTTCGGAAGTGGAGGTGGCGATGAGGTATGCGAAGGTGGGTACGGTGACCGCCGTAGCCCTTACGGCGATCGTGGCATTGGCGTCCTGCGGGCGCGGTGAGGACGGGCGAACCGGCGCGACGGGCGACTGGGCGCAGGAGCAGGCGTCGGGGGAGGCGTCGGCCCTCGCGGTGGAGGCGCTGGAAGTATCGCGAGGATCGGTGCTCCAGACGATCGAGGCGTCCGGGATCATTCGCGGGGTCAACGAGGCCAACGTCGTCTCGGAAGTGCACGGCATCATCCAATCCGAAGAGTTCGAACTCGGCCAGTACGTGCGAGAGGGCGACGTTCTCGTGCGAGTCGAATCGACCATTGCGGCGCTCAATTTCGAGGAGGCGCGTCAAGCCTGGGAAAGTGCCCAGCTCGACCTCACCGCCGCGGAACGCCGTTTCGAGAACGGCGGCGCTTCGCAGTCGGAGGTGACGCGCGCCAGAAGCGCGGCCAACGGTGCCGAAGCGCGCTACCAAGCGGCCCGTGAAACGCTCGAAGATCACGCGATCACCGCCCCCATCTCAGGCTTTATCGCCGCCAAGTCCTCGGATATCGGGCGCGGTAACTACCTCTCCGGAGGGGTAACGGTAGCGAGAGTGGTCGACCTGAGCTCCTTGGAGATGGAGATCGCGGTGGGCGAGCGGGAGATTCGGTACGTCACCCAGGGGCTCGATGCACAGATCGCCATCCCGGCGTGCGGACTATCGGACATTGACGGACGCGTTCGGTCGGTGGCCGCCGGCGCGGATATGAGCACCGGTAGCTTTCCGATCATCGTCACGTGGGAAAACGAATGCGATGTCGCCCGCTCCGGCATGACCGCCTCAGTTCGAATCAGGCCGTTGGAGGAAGATACGCGTATCATCATCCCCAGCACCGCCATCCGTCGCGACGCGTCTGGTATGCACGTGTTCGTGGCCGTCGATAACACGATAGAACGTCGAGATATCGAGACCGGCGAGCGGCTGGGCGACCGGGTACAGGTAGTGGACGGCCTTCGGGAGGGGGAGATCATCGTCGTATCGGCGCTCTCGGCCCTCAGCGACGGCCAACTGGTGGAGCCGACGGTTCGGGGACGGACGGTGGACGCCCTATGACGATCGGCACCTTCTCAGTCAAGAACTCGGTTCTCATAAACATTCTCATGATTCTCGCCCTGGTAGCGGGATTCTTCAGCCTCAACCGCCTGCCCCAGGAGCAGTTCGCGGAGGTGCCGTTCTTTTTCGTCAACATTATCGTTCCCTATCCGGGCGTCTCGGCGGAGGATATCGAGCAGAGCGTCACCGTACCGATCGAAAATGAAATGAGCGGGATCGAGAGTCTCGATGAGATCCAATCGGTTACAACCGAGGGGTTGAGTCGCGTCACGATCCAGTTCGATCAGGGCATCAGTCAAGATGAGTTCGAGCGATTGTACCAGGAAGTGCAGAATCGTTTTACGAACATCGACCTTCCCGACGGAACGCTCCAGGAGACGATCGACGACTTCTCGTCGAACGACTTTCTCCCGGTAATCGAGGTCGTAGTGAGCGGCGATGTTCCGTACGCCGACCTCAGTCGGGCGGCGCAGAACCTCGAAGATCAGTTGCGAACGATACCCGACGTTTCCGGCATTAACTTGATCGGCGCTCGGGACAGACAGATCTCGGTAGAGCTCAATCGCGAACGGCTGGAGTCTCTCGGTATCTCGTTGGATGAGGTCGTCAACGCCGTGCGCGCCCAGAACGTGACCACGCCGGGCGGGACGTTGGAGACCGGCTCGCGGGAGTTTTTGGTGCGCACCGTCGGACAGCGTGAAACTGCCGCCCAGTTTCGGTCTATCGTCGTGCGTCGCGGCGGTTCGAGCGACGGTAGCATCGTAACGTTGGGGGACCTCGCCACGATCCGCGAGGAGTACGACAGCGACGGAACCTCGGCGCGCTTTAACGGCGTTCAGGCGATCAGCCTCCAGATCACCAAAGTCCCCGGTGGGAGCTCGGTCGGGATTACCGATGAGGCGCGTTCACGCGTCGAGCGGTTTCTCGGCGCGCTTCCGGCGGGAATCTCGGTGGACTATTTCAACGACTCCACCATCGAGATCCGCGATAGTCTCGACGTGTTGGTCTCCAACGCCTTGATCGGCCTCGGACTCCTTGTGATCATTCTTTTGATCTTCATCGGCGTGCGAAACGCCTTGATGACCGCGCTCGGCATTCCCCTAACGTTTGCGTTGACGTTCGTCGTCCTCGATGCGGCCGGCGAGACGCTGAACGGAAATACGCTCTTCGGCCTGGTTCTGGTGCTCGGACTGATCGTCGACCACGCGATCGTGATCGTCGAGAATAGCTTTCGACTCCAACAGCAGAAGGGAATGAGCCGCCACGACGCGGCTATTCACGGGGTGAATCAGGTCGTCGTCCCCGTCATCGCCGCCACCCTCACGACCATCGCCGCCTTTTTACCCCTGACCTTCCTTCCCGGTATCATCGGGAGGTTCCTCCGGGTCGTGCCCCTTACCGTGAGTATCGCCCTTGTCGCCTCAACCTTCGAGGCGGCGGTCTTCCTCCCGTCCCATTACGCCGACTGGCCCGGTGGCACTCGCGCCGGGGGCGGGGGACGGCGGATTGCGAAGATTCAGGACCGATTTCGATCGGTGCTTGCCGGATTGTACCGCCGTCGCGGCCTGGTTGCGGTTGCCTCGTTTGCAATTATGGTGTTGGTCTTCTCGCGAATCGGCGGGATTCAGCAAGACTTGTTCAGTTCCGAGGACGCCACGGTCTTCTTCGTCGACATCGAAATGCCCCCGGGAACGCCGATCGGTAGGACCGATGCGTTCGTCCGAGATTATGAGGAGCGCCTGCTTCCCCTGGTCGGCGACGGCGAGGTCGTGGCGATAAACGCCTTCGTCGGATTCGCCGGGAGCGATACTGAGAACGTGCGGCAAGCCAACGTCGCCCAACTCGTGGTCGACTTGACTGAGGAAGACGAGGGACGTACGCGTTCCATTACCGAGGTTATGAACGACGCGCGGCTGATGACGCGCGACATCGCCGGCGCCGAGACGGTGCTGTTCAGGCGGCAGCAGGGCGGTCCTCCGACCGATCCGCCCGTGGCATTTCGCCTCTTCGGCGACAGCTACGACGATTTAGCGGCCGTGTCCGGCGCGTTTCGCGAGCGTCTGGCCGAGTATCCGGAGTTGTTGAATATCGACGACAACTTGGACGCCGGGACACCGGAGCTTCGCGTCGTCGTGGATGAGGACCGTGCGGCCGAGTACGGGCTCAGTTCGCGGTCGGTCGGGCAGTTCATACGCGGTATCTTCGACGGGATCGACGCCGGTACGGTCTTCTCCGACAACGAAGAGATCGACGTCGTCGTGCGCTACGCCGGACGCAATGCGGTGCCCATCGACAGCGTGCTGCAACTCAGGATACCGTCGGTTGACGGACGTCAGATTCCCTTTTCCAGCGTTGCGCGCTTGGAGGAGGGCTCGGCGATCTCCTCGATCCGGCGGACCGACCGGCGGCGCGAGGTTACCGTGAGCGCAGAAGCCTTTAATGAGGCCGGAGTCCCGGCGATCAACGCCGATATACAGAACCTCTTTACGTCGCAACTGCAGCCGACGTTTCCCGGCGTCGTACTGAACGTCGGCGGCGAGTTCGCCGAGTTTGCCGATACTCTGCGGGAGATACTGCGGGTGTTCGTCATCGGAATCTTTTTGATCTATCTCATTTTGGCCACACAGTTTAACTCGTATACACAGCCGCTTCTCATTCTTCTGACCGTTCCCTTCGCCTTTGTGGGGGTGATTCTCTTTCTTATCGTTTCCGGCACACCGTTGTCCACGACGGTGATTTACGCGAGCGTCGCCCTGGCGGGCATCGCGGTGAACGATACGATCGTCCTCATCAGTTTTGCCAATGAGTCGCGGCGAGACGAGGGGTGGAGTATCGCCAAGGCGGTTACCGAAGCGTCGGTTACGCGGCTGCGTCCCATTCTGTTGACGTCGCTTACGACGATCGCCGGCCTCGTGCCGACGGCTCTCGGGCTCGGCGGCTCGTCGGTCGTATGGGGGCCGATGGCGAGTACCATCATCTTCGGACTCGTCTTCTCGACGCTAACCACGCTGATTATCGTGCCGAGTTTCTACGGGTTGTTATACGACCGGAGTCGGCGCAAGGCGCGGCGCAAAGCCAAGGCGGGAGATGGACCCGCAGACGAAGTGCGTCCGAACGAAGAGCTCGGCGCGTAGGCTTCTAACGTCATAAGGGAGTTATAGTGTGAGATACCGCATAGTGTTATTCATCGTCGGCCTCGCGGTCGTGTCACTCGTCGCACCGGCCGAGGCCTTTGGAACCGAGGGTCTCCTCACCGTTGAGGAGCTCGTCGCGCGTGTCGTCGAGTCGGATCCGCAGATCATTAACTCCGGTCGCCTCGTCGAGGAGGCGTTACGGAGCTATGAGCTCACCCGCGCCGCGACGCTACCCGATCTCGACGTGGTGATTACGCCGTACTCGCGGGATCAGAGGCGCATACCCGAAGGCTCCGACGAGGTGATTACCCGCACGCAGAGCGTCGGAGTCGGCCTCGCCGTCGGTCAGGCCCTTCCTACGAGCGGAATCGTAACCGCGGGAGTGTCGAGTACGCTGGACTTCGTCTCCGGAAGCACCGACGAGGTCCGGCAGCTCCCGGAGGCGACGCTCGGCGTATCGCAGCCCCTGTTCGTCGCAGGCGATGTGATCGGTACCGATGTGTACCGAGCGGGGCTACGCAACGCGCGAATCGGATACGAACGTTCGCTCGTTACCGATCGCCTCACTCGAAACGCCAACATCCGGACCGCGTTGGCGCTCTACGTGCGCGTTAACGCGCTGCGTCGCGACACTATCGTGTTGGAGGAGACCGTCGATGTGCTTCGACGACAGATCGCGGTCGCCGAGATCGATCGCGAACAGGGACTCGCCTCGGACAACACGTTGCTCGCCCTCCAGGTAACGCTCAACGGTCGCCGCGAGGCGCTCTTCGACACCCAGTTGGCGCTCGTCGAGGCGGAACAGAGTCTCGCCCGGCTCTTGGGCATCGACGATCTCGCCGGTCTCGCGCTGGACGATCGATTTACGAGCGTCGATATCGCCGAGATCGGAGAGGTGCGGGACGCGGTGTCGGCCAGCCCCGAGGTCGATCTCAGGCGCTTGGCGGCCGAACAAAGCCGCGAGCAGTCGCTCTTGAACGAGTTAACCGACCGTCCTCAGCTCGATGTGAGTGTACGGGTGCGGCCGCTATACCCGGAGAGTCGAGCCGATCCCGACGATTTCGCCTCATCGTGGAGCGACTATTTTGAAGACGGAGCCGATCTCGAGACGACCGTCGCGCTGTCGCTTACCGTACCGCTCATCACCTCGCGGGAGCGATCCCACCGCGAGCGTATCGACGAGCTGGCTCAGTTACGCGTCCAAACGGACCTCACCGACACGGAGCTGACGGTTGCCAATAGGTTGCGGACACTCCTGATCAATCGGCGGTTTCTTGCGCAACGAATCGAGCTCTTGGCCGTCGATGTCGAGTTCGAGCAACAGCGCGTACAGGACGAGCAGACGCTTTTGGGAGTCGGCGCAACGACGCAACTGCGCGTAGAGGAGGTGGAGCTCGACTTACTGTCCCGGAGGAACGAGTTGTGGCGGGCCGAGGTGGAGCTCTTTCTCAACGCGGTGGAGATCCGCGCCGTACTGGGCGACGATCTTCTGGCGCTGTTTGTCGGCGTCTAACCGTTACCGTGCAGACGCCGTCACGTGCCGGCGTAGCTCGATTGTCGCCGCACCTCGGGCCGACCTTGGGGCTGCGGCAACACCGATGCGCAGGATTTTCGGTAGCGTGGGTGGAGAGTTCGAGTCCATTCACGTAACTCTCGGTCCGGAACGGTGAGGATAGCAGGCTCGCAGCTCTCCGTGTGAGTACACCGCCTTGACCTCCCGGAGACATAGTCCATGTAATGGTTGTATGGCCGCTCCCGTTCTGTCTACAAAACTATTTGTTCCGCTCCCTCGAACAAAGACTGTCCACCGGCCGCGTCTCATCCAACGGCTGGATGAACGCTTAGATCCGGATCGCCGCATTCAGGGGGCCTTGGTTCTGTTGTCGGCATCACCGGGTTTTGGGAAAACCACCATAGTCACCCAATGGCTGTCGGCCCGTAAAGAGCGTGGGCAGACCGCCGCATGGATTTCACTCGACGAAGGAGAAAACGAGCCTGCCCGGTTTCTGCTCTACTTTACCTCTGCATTGCAGATGATCTCCCCGCATATCGGCGAAAGGGCCATGACCATACTTCGCTCATCCCGTGTGCCGCCGACCCAGGCGGTTCTTTCAGTGCTCATCAATGATATTGCAGCGTCTCCGGATGATTGCATCCTTGTCCTGGATGATTACCAGCGTATCACGTCAAAAGATGTGAATAATGCATTTCTTTTTTTCATACGACACATACCACCCAACATGGTTCTGGTCGTTGCGACTCGTGAAGACCCGAATCTTCCGCTGGCTCATCTCCGCTCCAGGGGGCAACTCACCGAATTGCGCAACGGCGATTTACGTTTTACCAACCAGGAGGCGGCCGACTTTCTCGGTCGGGTGATGAATCTTGACCTCTCATCCCAAGAGGTCGCCACCCTCGCGGCTCGTACCGAAGGCTGGGTTGCCGGTCTTCAAATGGCCGCACTCTCCGTAGAGGGACGGGAGAATAGCGCGCGTCTTATCGGAGACTTCACCGGCGGCCACCGGTACATCCTGGACTATCTTGTCGAAGAGGTGTTGACACGCCGGCCCTCGGATGTTCGAGAGTTTCTTTTGAAGACCTCACTGCTCGACAGGCTCAGCGGCCCCCTTTGTAATGCCGTCACCGACCGGAAGAACGGCGAAAAAGTGCTTCAAGAGCTGGAACGGGGCAATCTATTTGTCGTTCCGCTCGACGGGGCCCGTCGGTGGTATAGATATCACCACCTCTTCTCCGACGTTCTGAAGACGCACTTAATGGAGGAGTATTCCGGAGAGGTTGTTTCTCTGCATAGACTGGCGAGCCGTTGGTTTGAACACAATGGGTTCCCGGCCGATGCGGTTCGCCACGCCATAGCCGCCGGTGATCTCGAACGGGTAGCCGATCTCGCGGAAACGCTGTGGCGGTCGATGGACGGCAGTTTCCAGCTCGCCGACTGGCTCGGTTGGCTAAAAGTGCTGCCGGATGAGCTTATCCGCAATCGACCTGTGCTGAGCGTTCAATACGCTGAGACCCTGTCCGATGTGGGGGAGCTGGGGGCCAGTGAGTCCCGGCTTCAGGAAGCCGAAGCGTGGCTCGGTTCCGACTTAGATGGACCGCCCAACGCAGTGAGTTCATCGGCGGACGGTATGGTCGTCATAGATCAGGAACAGTTTCGCTCTATGGCGGGTAAGATAGCGATCGTCCGAGCCGGCAACGCCCAAGTGAACGGTGATATACCCGGCGCGATGAGATATGCCCGGACGGCGCTTGACATCCTACCGGAAGAAGATCATCTGAGCCGAGCTCAGGCCGCCGTCACCGTCGGATTTATCCATTGGCGAAACGGCGATTTGTCCGAAGCTCGTAAGACCGTACGCGATTGGATCGAAAGTATGAAACGGGCCGGGAATATCTTTTTCGCCGTTGCCAGCGCCTATGCACTGGGGGATATCTTGGTAGCGCAGGGTCGCCTGCGGGAGGCGCGCCGTACGTACCGGAACGCTCTGGAGCTTGCGGAAGGGCCAGGGGAACACATGCGGTTCTTTATCTCCCATCTCCATCTGGGATTGGCGATGCTGTACCATGAAACCGGCATACAGAGGGCTCGCGACGCTCATCTGGAGAGGGCAAAAGAGTTCTGGGCGCAAAACACGCTCATCGACTGGTCCTACCGGTGGTTTGTCGCCCAGGCCCAGCTGGCGGAATCCGCCGGGGACTATGAAACGGCGCTTGAGTTGCTGGAGGAAGCGGAGGCTCTTTATATACGAAATCCCATACCGGATACACGACCCGTTGACGCCCGAAGAGCGAAGGTACACCTCAAGCAGGGCAGGCTAAACAGGGTCGACGAATGGGTGAAGAGAAACGAGCTCTATCCTCCGGACGAAATGAGTTATCTACACGAGTTCGAACTCATTACCCGTGCCAGATTCTTGACCGCCCGGTATCGGGAAAACGGAGATGAACGGGATATCACGGAGGCGCTGTCCCTTCTTGAACGTCTTCTCGCGGCCGGTGAAACGAGTAACAGAACGGGAAGCGTTATCGAGATCGGTATCGCGCTGGCTATTTCGCATCAGACCCGGGGCGATTCTCAGAGGGCCCTCGACTCACTGGAACGGGCTCTCGTGTCGGCTGAGCCGGAGGGTTACATCCGTATCTTTGTGGATGAGGGAGACGCCATGAAAAACCTCCTCCGGGATGTCATGAAACGGACTGCCGTCCCCGATTATGTCCGCCTTTTGCGCACCACCTATGGGGAAGAAAACGGAAGGCCCGCCTCCCGGCTCCTACGTGAGCCCCTGAGCGCGCGGGAGTTGGAGGTGTTGAGACTTCTCGGAACGGAGTTAAACGGTCCGGAGATTGCCGGAAAGCTTTTTATTTCGCTGAACACCGTGCGCACCCATACCAAGAACGTCTACCGTAAGCTCGAGGTGAACAACCGCATGGCGGCCGTGTGCGTCGCAAAGAAGCTGGATTTACTTTAGAAATCACCACATCTGGTGATGTTGGCTCACCATGTATCGGTCTACGCTGTTCCTCATAGGAATAACGCCTGCGGTGGAGCGACTCGGCAAGATCTGCCGGGAGCCTTTACGTAATACGGGAGTTCTCTATGAGATACGGAAGAGCTTTGGCGACGGTTTTGATGTTTAGTCTGTCTGTTTCGGCGTTGTTTGGTCGGGAAACGACAGATACGGAGCAGAATACGCACCGGCCGTGCTTTCTGGGAAGCACGCTCTTCCTCCTGGGCAACGTCGCTCCGGGAGATCCACCCTATTTTCTCCAGATAAACTTCGGCTACCACGTTTCCCCGCGCGATGTCCTTGTACTGGAGGCGATAACGTGGACCTATTACGAACCCCTCGGAACATACGGCTCCTCGGAAGAGGAGTATCCCGGCAAAATCAGAGCCGCCGGTGTCGGTATCGGATACCAACGTTTCTTCTGGAAGGGGCTGTACTCTACGATCCAAGCGACTCCCTTCTTTCAGCAGTTTTATAACGAGGAGGATGAAAGAATCCAAGGCGGTTTTCAGTTGTTTCTCCAGCTTCGCCTGGGATATCGTTTCCAGCTCTTTCGTGAACGCTGGTTCATCGAACCCTCCGTGGCCTTTAACTATTGGCCCATAAATACCAATTTTCCTGAAAGTTTCTCGGCAGTGGAAGACGACGCCCCCAACTACTATCTTTTTGAACCCGGTCTTCATTTCGGATTTAGATTTTGATGCAACGCTCGATCTCTACGCCTCGCGTTGCCGGGTTACTATCCGGATCGGTGATATCGACCCGGGCGGCCTATTCGCCGAGCGCCGCAAGAAATTCGTCGGCCCGAGCGATGATGCGCTCCTTTCGTGTCCGATCCAGTCGATCGAGGGCGCGCACCATCATCGCCGAGCGTCGGTTGGCCGCGAACAGGTCGCGATGTCGGGCGAGGAAGCGCCAGTAGAGGCCGTCCCACACCTCCTGCCACGGTCCCGCCTCCTCGTCCGACATTTTGCGAATGTAGTTGCTTCCGCTGATGTACGGCTTCGTGGTTATCGTGCCCCCGTCGGCATATTGGCTCATCGCGTAGACGTTGGGCACCATGACCCAGTCGTACGCGTCGACGTACATCTCCATAAACCACCGATAGACGGCGTGAGGATCGATCTCGCAGAGGAGCATCAGATTTCCCGCCACCATAAGACGCTCGATGTGATGGGCCCACGAGAGACGTACGGTTTTCTTCACGACACGATCGAAGGGGACGATACCGGTCGTCCCATCGTAGAAGGACGCCGGCATCGCCCGGTGGTGGCCCCATATATTGCAGCTTCGCATCTGCCGTCCCCGTAGATGGTAGGCTACGCGCATAAACTCGCGCCACCCCACGATCTGACGGACGAAACCTTCCAGGGAGTTGAGTGGAATGGGGCGTCCGTCTCTCCGAGCGCGTTCGGCCGTCTCCATGGTACGGCGCAACGTCTCCTCTGGGGTGAGTAGTCCTGCGTTCAACATCGGTGTGAGAACCGAGTGGTACCATCGATCGTCGCGCCGGTCGATCGCGTCCTCGTAGGTACCGAAACGTGCAAGCCTCCGTGAGAGAAACTCTTCCAGCCAGCGGAGCGCATCGCCGCGCGTAAAGGGGTAGGGCGGAAGCTCCTCCCAACGGTGCGCGCCGCCGAACGGTCCTCCTTCACCGGTAAACGGGACCTCGCGAGCGAGCTCCAGAGCGATTGAACGCGCTTCACCGCCGTGAGTATCGGTCGATGCCGGGGGAGGTTGGTGGTCGGACGGGATCTTTCTCCGGTTTTCGGCGTCAAAGCTCCAACGACCACCGACGGGCGCTCCGTTGGAATCGACCAGTATCGCGTTACGACGGCGCATATGCCGATAAAACGGCGCCAAACGGAGGGTGTCGCCGTCTCCCGCCGCCTCAGTGATCTCATCGCCGCGGAGGAGAAATCCGGGTGAGTCCAACGTCTCGACCGTGATGTCGCGCTCCCGGGCGGCGCGGTGGAGTCCTCTCGAGAGCCAATCGTCCGCGAGGTCGACGACGAGGACCCTTCCGGTTCGATTGCTCAGAAGCGATACGATGTCACCGGAGGACGGGAGCTCTCGCGAGCGAACGAGGCGCACCGTACGACCCTCGGATTCCAGTTGTCTCCGATAGGCGGCCATAGACAGACGGTGGTAGCGTATTTTCAGCGGATGAAAGCGGTATTGCGAGAAGAAAAGGGGGTCCTCCACCAGATAGACCGGCGCCGCGCGATCGCGAGCCAACGCCGGATGGTCGTGAAACAGTTGGTGTGGATAGATGAGGATCGCGGTATCGGTTTCTCGCTCGTGCGTCGGCCCCGAAGAGGCGGCGGATCGCCCCGTCCCGACGGCCGCCTGAGCGCTACCCATCCGCCGGGAGGAGGAGTACTTCGATCCGTCTCTCGGGATCGAGGTAACGCCGGGCGGAGTCCAGGATATCGTCGGCGGTGAGGGAATCCAAGAGCGCCGGGAAGTCGGAGATATCCGCCAGATTACGGCCGTGCTCCACGAAAAAGGCGATGGTCGAGAGCCAGTAACCGTTCTCGCGCACACTCTGTTCCCAGGTGTCGCGCTGCTGCGCCTTGATTCGCTCCAGGTAGTTCTCGGTAGGGGCGGTTGTCCGCACCTCCTCGATTACCTCAAGTGCGAGCGTTCGCAGCTCTTCCACGCGATCGGGCGAAAGGCCGAAGGCGACCTGCATAAAAGCCCACTCCTCGGGACGGCGCCAGCGCCATCCGCCCGCGCCGACGCTGTACGCACCACCGGCGTCCTCGCGGATGACCTCGCGCATGCGTATGTCGAGGTAATCGGCAAGACTGTTGAAACGGTGGTTCTCTTCTCGCGACCACTGGTACGGCCCGTGAAGCACCATCGCGAGTTGCGCCACCGGTTCGGCTCCGGCGCGAACCTCCTCCAATACCACGCCTTCGGGCCTCGGGTACGGGTTGGCGTCCACCGTCTCGATGAAGCCGGCGTCGTCTCGCGGCGCGGCCCACGGTCGGTCCCCGCCTCCGGTCGAGCCGATGCCCGCCAGGTAGTGTGCGGCGAGGCGTGCTATCTCCTCGGGGGCGACGCTGCCCACGAAAAAGAGCGCAAAGTCCGAGGGATTTGCAAATCTGTCGCGGTACACGCGGCGAATATCTTCGAGTGTGACGGCCGCGATCTCCTCTTCGCGCGACACGCGAAGACGTGGATCTCCGGCGGCGAACGCCTCCTGCAACGTCGTGGAAAAGCGACCTTGCGGCGAGGCGGCGGCGCCGCGCAACGCCTGCAGTGCTCCGCGGCGAACGTTTTCCAGAGCACGTTCGTCAAATCGCGGTTCGGTAAAGGCGAGGTTGATCATCTGGAAGAGCGTCTCCAAGTCCTCCGCACGGCTACTTCCGGCCATTCCCTCCGATGTGCGGCCCATCGACGTGGTGAAGGTCACCGACCTTCCCGCAAGAGCGTTCTCCAGGGCGCTTGCATCCAACGCGCCCAGACCGCTCTCGGAGGCGACGTCGGTGGCCAGTTGCGCCGCAGCGACCGAGGAGTCGCTCACCAACGCCAGCCCTCCCGGGCTGTAGGCGGAAAAGAGAATCTCGTCTTCGCTAAAATCGGTGGATCGTACGAATACGCGCATGCCGTTGGAAAGATGGTACTCGAACACCTCCACCGCCGGATGTTCATGCGTCGCGACGACCGTGCCGCCTCGCGGCGAGTCCGCCATTAGCGTCGCACCGGCGTCATCATCCCGTGGGGGAGCGAGTGCGATCGATGAGGCGGTACGTACCACCGCCAGGAGCTCCTCCTCGGAGGGGAGAGGAGTACCGTCCGGGAGCCGGCCGTCGACGCCCTCGCGCACGTTCGCCAATACGACTCGTCCGTCCTCCCGTACGAAGTCGCGGGCGACCTCGCTCACCTCGGAGACCGATATGCCGGGGAGGAGCTCGCGATACAGGCGGTATTCGAACTCGATTCCGGGTACCGCCTCGCCCTCGGTCCAGTGGCGCGTCAGTTCGCCGGCCAAAGACGCCGACGGACGACTCGAGAAGTTAACTCGCGCGTCTTCGATGGACTGAAAAAAACGACTTCGTGCCCGTTCCAGTTCGCTCTCGAGCACACCGTAACGTCGCGCCCGTTCGATCTCCGTCATGAGTACTTCCAGCGCCTCGGTGACGCGATCGTCCCGCACAACGGCGGTCCCGACGGCGATCTCCGTATCGCGCAAGAAGCGGTTGTACCCGACACCGCCGCCGGTGATCGGAGAGTCGGGGTCACGAGCGATATTGCGCATGCGTTCGTTGACGATCGAGGAAAACAGAGATCGTACCAACAGTTCGCGGTAGTCGCCGACGGTCGTGAAGGGACGCGGATCGTCGAGAATGTATATCGAAACGGTGTGCTGCGCCGCCTCGGGATCGGAGGCGATACTCACCCGTGTGCCGCCCTGGCGCGGCACGGTGTAGACCGGGCGGGCAAGACTCGCGGTTGGGCGCGGCAGATCGGAGAGATACTCCTCGATGAGTTCGGTTGTACGGTGCGCCGGAAGGTCGCCCACGGCGATGAACGCCATGTTATCGGGGCGGTACCACCGCCGGTAGAACCGAATAAACTCGTCGCGCGGCGCGGTGCGGATGACGTCCAAGACACCGATCGGCAGTCGGTCGGCGTAGCGGGACTCGGCGAGAATCACCGGAATGTGTTCTTCGAGCATACGACGTGCCGCGCCACGGCCGCCGCGCCACTCCTCGACGATAACTCCCCGCTCGCGTTCGATGGCGTCCGCATCGAAACGTACCGCGCCGGCCCACTGCTGCATAACACGAAAACCGGTCCGCAGCGCCTCCGGGTCATCGGTGGGAATTTCCAACATGTACACCGTCTCGTCGAAGCTGGTGTATGCGTTGACGTCCGGTCCGAATCGGACGCCCAAACTCTCGAGATATGCGACGAGCTCGGTCTCGCCGAACTCCTCGGTACCGTTGAACGCCATATGCTCGACGAAGTGTGCTAATCCTCTTTGGGCGTCCGTCTCCAGCACGCTTCCCGCGTCGACGACCAAGCGTAAAATGAGCCGGTCTCGGGGATGCGGATGCTCGAGGGCGAAATATTCCAGACCGTTATCCAGAGTCCCACGTTCCACGTGAGAGTGGAAGGGCAACGTGTCGTCAACAGAGAGGGCGTACAACCCCGGAAGCGACAGCGCCGCAAGCAACAGCCACACCGTCGGTATCAAACGGTATCGGATAGGACGAAAAATCATGGGCCCAAACATACGTCGACGTAGTCCGTCCGTCCAGTCGAGTTCATTACCAGAACATTACACTTTTCTCTGCGACGGGACCGATGTGTAACGGGAGTGCTTGACAAAAAGAATAAGACATTATATACCCTTAATCAGGTATGAATTATGGTATTTTGTCGCAGAAGTTACGCTATGCCATACGGGTTCTCACCGCGTTGTCGGCTCGGCGAGAGCATCGTATCTCCGCCCGCGCCATCGCCGAGGAGTACGATATCCCGCCCAAATACCTCGAGACGATTCTCGGCGACCTCCGTTCGGCGGGGCTGGTGCGGAGTACCAAAGGAGCGACGGGAGGGTACGAGCTCGCCGCCGAACCTTCGACAACCAAGCTCGTCGATGTCGTCGCGGCGGTCGAAGGTGAGTTGCTCGCCCGGTTGAGCGACGCCGTGCACGGGAACAACGATACCGCGCGACACCCCGAGGCGGCGGTTATCGACGCTCTCTCCGCCGAGTTGGCCGTCCGACTCGAGGAGACGACCATCGCCGATGCGATGATGCGATGGCAGGAGTCGCTCAGGACGATCGACTACGTCATTTGATCGGCGATTATCGGCTGCAATCGGTAGCGAGGATGGTGTGCCCGTCCGTCGGAGCGACGTGACGAGTCGATGCGAGAGTCCCGGGCGTAGCGGAGCGATGCGGTCGGAAAAGAGTTAAATACGTTCATGACGGCCATACGCCGAAGAAGAGGAGGAGAATGCATGAGTTATCGTTTTGAGACCTTGGCCCTGCACGCCGGACAGACTAGGGATGATGCCGCCCCGAGCCGCGGTATCGCGGTTCATCGGACCACGGCGTACAACTTTCGCGATGCCGAGCACGCCGCGAACCTGTTCGCTCTCAAAGAGCTCGGCTACATCTACACGCGACTTCACAACCCGACGCAGAACGTCCTGGAGGAGCGGCTGGCGGCACTCGAGGGCGGTACGGCGTCATTGGCCCTCGCCTCAGGCACGAGTGCTGTGTACTATTCGATCATCAATCTTGCGCGCGCCGGAGATGAAATCGTCTCCTCCAAGTATCTCTACGGCGGCACCTACACCATGTTCAACGATATTCTCCCGCGATACGGGATTACCGTGCGTCTTGTCGATCCGTTGAACCTCGAGGAGCTCGCCTCGGCGATTAACGAAAAGACGAGGGCGGTCTATCTCGAGACGATCGGTAATCCCATTCTCGCGGTGCCCGATTTCGAGGCGATCGGTGAAATTGCTCATTCCAAGCGACTTCCGGTGATCGTCGACGCCACCTTTACCACTCCCTACCTTCTGCGCCCCATCGATCACGGCGTGGATATTGTGGTTCACAGCCTTACCAAGTGGATCGGAGGCCACGGCGCGGGGATCGGCGGTGCGGTCATCGACAGCGGCGCGTTCGACTGGGACGATCCGAAGTTCGCCAATTTGGTGGAGCCGGACACCAGTTACCACGGAGTACGGTACGCGTACGACCTGGGAGATTTAAATCCACTGGCCTATATTCTCAGGATGCGACTCGTTCCGTTGCGCAATCTCGGCGCGGCGATAAGCCCGGACAACGCCTGGATCTTCTCGCAAGGCCTCGAGACGCTGCCGCTGCGTATGCAACGGCACAGCGATAACGGCGCCAAGGTGGCGGAGTACCTTTCAAACCACCCGAAGGTTGAGTGGGTATGGTATCCGGGCCTCCCCGGAAGTCCCGGTCACGACAACGCCGTGAAGTACCTGAAAAAGGGATTCGGCGGTATGGTGACGTTCGGAATAAAAGGGGGCCGGGCCGCCGGTGAGAGGTTCATCAACGCCCTCGAGCTCTTTAGCCACGTTGCCAACGTCGGCGACGCTAAGAGTCTCGCGATCCATCCCGCGAGCACGACCCACAGCCAGCTTTCGGAGGAGCAGCAACGCGGCGCCAATCTGCCGCCGGAACTCGTCCGTCTGTCGATAGGGTTGGAGCACATCGACGACATCGTGGAGGACCTGGAGAAAGGGTTTGCGGCGGCCGGATAACGCCTCCCGACGGCAATGGAGTCCGGTCGTCCGCGTCGTCGCGCGCAGGGAGCGTCGTTCGCGCTGCGCTTTATGTCACGCAAACGAACTGTCGACTCGATAACGGCAGTTCTCCGTCGTAGCGATAGGCGCAGAGCTTCCCTCCGCGCGCAACGCTGTAGTCGACGCACGCGACGCGATCGTCGAGGGGAGCCGGTGGCCCCGTGAGCCAATAATGACCGACGAAGACCGGACGTTTGTCGTCGTAACCGGGGAGCGTCTCGACCTGTTGTCGCGAAACCGGCGCATCGGGGGCGATGCGATCGGCGGGCGGCATCGCGACCGACGCCATGGTGATGCCCGACGGCGAAGACAGGAGCGTCCTGCGTTCCGCGCCGTCAAGCCACCAACGGGCGCGTGTGCGACGCCGCACCGTTCCATCTTTGTCCACGTACGCGGTACCGTCGGGCATCGATATTTCAACGCCCTTCAGGAGCACCTCGATCGCACTATTTTCCCGCGTTCCGGACTGGGCGCTGTTCACCAAAAAGGAGTAATCTGAGAGCGGAACCGTGTCATGAGAAAAAAGGTCGACCAACGCGTCGTCCCAGGCGGCGTGCACTACGCGAAGATCTCCATTTTCGAAGAAAAGCGGCAACGTCGCCGACCATTCGAGGAGCGCGGTAAGCTCGGAGGGAGCGTAGGCCGCGTATTCGTCGAGGGTAGCGCGGTGTTGCGCGTAGTGCGCGTCGGTGTGACTGCGCAGCCAGCGGCCCGCCTCGTCGCGGGTATGCCACGCCAAGGCGTTGTACTCATGGTTCCCCGCCACCGCCGAGGCGCTTTCGGCCTCGACCATTCCGCGCACGATCGCGATCGTATCTCGTATGCGCGGTCCCCGATCGATAAAGTCCCCGACAAAGATCGCGTGCCGTCTCGCATTCGGAAAACGCCACGCGCCGCGCCGGTATCGATAGCCGAGACTACGCAAAAGTGTTTCGAGTGCGTCGGCATGCCCGTGAATATCGCCGATTATGTCGTACACCCTTGCAATTGGATCAAGGCAGGTGAAGAATTTCAATGGTGACCGATATCCACGCTACGATTGCGAACATGTCTTACGGTGCGGCGGTGCTCGAAATGTCGGGGTGGGTCACCGCCGTCAACGTCTCGTGCGCCCGCATATGCGGCATGGACTACGACGCGTTCTCGCCGCTGCCGATCGAGGAGTTTCTCGCTACGGTCGTCGCCGACGACTCTCCATGGCGGCCGAGCGGCGAATGGACGGCCGATCGGGCTGCACTCGTGTTGGGCGCAAATGTATTGCTGAACTCCCAGGAGCCGTCGCCGGTCCAGATAGCGTTGCTGGACGGTCGAGGCGAACATTCGCTGCTGACCTTTGTCGGCGGGCACGTATGCGACACGATCGCGGCTCCTCCCGGTCGCACGTCGCCGGCGAGCGGGCGCGTGAACGATGCACTGATGCGCAGTAACGCAGCAACCGTCGTGGTTCTCGATCATGCCGGAACGATTCTTGACCACGGCGCTCTCGAAACGTTGTTCGGCGAGGCCGGGGACGGGGTAACGCCGTCGAAGGAATGGATCGGTAGCGATGCGGGTGATTTGCTACGGCTCGAACAGGCCGAGCGGCCCTTTCCGTTGCATAAGTTGATCGCCAAGGCCCGGACTCATCGCGAGGACCTTACACTGTCGTCGGATATTCGGGCGACGGCGGCAAATGGAGAAAAGATCGACGTAGAAGTATCCATTTATCCGATTTTCGAAGAAGGAGAATCGGACGGCACCACTCCCGCAACGGTGCTCACCGTAGCCGCTATCGGCGAACGCAGCCGCGTGCGCCGTGACCTCCAGCGCGTGCAACACGCTCACGACATCTCGCGTGCGGCCGTCGGTCTCGCCCACGAGCTCAACAATAGCGTAACCGCCCTGATCGGTCGCCTCGACCTCCTCGAACGGACGACTCCGGCGCTCTCTCCCGGTGGGGCGGAGGAGTTGAAACACGCCCACTCGGCGATTCGGCGCATTCGGCGCCTCGGTCTGCAGCTCGAACGGTTCGGTGGAATCGTACCCGACTCGCGCGTACGTTTCGTCCCCAACTCTGAGGATCAGCTCACTCCCACGGACCTCAATGAGACGATCCAAGATACGGTATCGTTGGCACTAAACGGTACCGGTATCCGCACGAGTTTCACCGTCGAGTCCTCCCTTCCGACCATTGCGATATCGCCGACGGCGCTCACGCAGGCGCTCTTCAACGTGCTGATTAACGCCGTCGACGCGATGGATGTCGGTGGAATCGTGCATATGGAACTCCGTAAGCCCGAGAACAACAGCGGCATAATCATCACGGTGCGTGACGAAGGACACGGCATGGATCCGCGCCTGGTCGACAAAGTGCTCCAACCGTATTTCTCCACGAAGGAGCAGGGGATCGGCATGGGGCTGACGGTCACGCTTTCGATCGTGGAGGCTCACGGCGGGCGATTGGAAATAGAGACCGAACCGGGGTTCGGTACATCGGTGCACATGTATATTCCGTCCGTCGCTATGATCGCCTCGGCACTGGAGGATACCGACGCATGGATAAAAAGCCCCGTGCCCGATCGCGACTCTTTTGAAGATGCTCGCGTATTGTTGGTGGAAGATGATCCGCTCGTACGACGCTCAATGGAGCGTACCCTGCAGTCGGTCGGGTGTATCGTGACCGCCGTGGAGAGTGGCGACCGCGCTATTGAGTTGTTTCGACAGGAGCTCGCCGAGGAGCGCTATTTTCATCTCTTGATTACCGACTTGGCGATGCCGGGGCACAACAACGGCGTCCAACTCCTGCAGCGTGTGCGCGAGCTCGACCCCGATATCCCCGCGGTGCTCAGTTCCGGAATACTCCACCGCGACGACATTCCGCCGTACCGTGAGGCGGGGTTCCAGTTCGTGTTGCGTAAACCGTTCGGTGAGCCGGAAATACGACGCGCGCTGAGTGTGGCGCTCTCGCAGTACGGTCGACGGTAACCGCCGGCGGATCGGGTCCGACATCGCGACGATGGCCCGTGACGATCAGCTTGCCAAGGGTGTCGCAACGCCTATAGTCTGGCGTGCATATGGCACGCATCATCGGAATTACCGGCGGATCGGGTTCGGGAAAGACGACTATCGTGCGCAAAATCTCCGAGATCGTAGGCGATTTTACCTTCATCCCCCAAGACAACTACTATCGATCCGCCGAGTTCGTCAGTAACAGCAACATTAACGCGTTCAACTTCGATCATCCCAGCGCCTTCGACTCGGATCTCATGATCGAACACCTCGAAGCTCTGCGCGCGGGGCGCTCCATCGAGATGCCGCAGTACGACTTCGTCCACCACCATCGCCGAGAGGAGTCGGTTTACGTCGAACCGGGAAAAGTCGTCGTGTTGGAGGGGATCATGATCTTCTTCGAATCCCGGGTTCGTGACCTCATCGACCTCAAGATTTACGTCGATACGCCCGACGATATACGGTTCATCCGGCGCCTCTCGCGTGACATACACGAGCGGGGGCGAACCGTCCAGTCGGTCATCGATCAGTACATGGAGACGGTACGACCCGGCCACTATGAGTTCATCGAACCGACAAAGGCGCACGCCGATCTCATCGTGCCCGAGGGCGGACAGAATCAAAAGGCGCTTGAGGTGCTCGTATCCTTCATGCGGGGCATCATCGAGTAGCGCTCGTGCTCTTTCAGAAGGGTCCGAAGCTCGTCGCTACCGCCACGACGAGAAAGACGCCGGTAACCGCTGCAATGACGACCTGGAGCGGTAGCGTCCACCGCAGCCACGTCGGATATGCGACGGTCGTGAAACTCAGGCCGATCAGCAGAAGCGCGTTGGTCGGATAGAGCATATTGCTGAATCCGTCGCCGAACCCGAAGGCGAGTACCGCCGTCTGACGGGTGATACCGACGAGGTCGGCCAGCGGTGTCAGGATGGGCATCATCAGAAACGCCTTGGCCGACGCGCTCCCCACGAAAAAGTTCATTGCCAGCGTGAGGGCGTACATGAGGAACGCCGCGGCGACCGGTGGGCGGCCGGCGATCGCCTCGGCGGCCGAGAAGAGAATCGTATCCATGATGCCGCCGGTCTCGACGATGTGCTTGACGCTCATCGACATCAAGATGAGGAGAATGCCGGGGACCATGTTCTTGCTTCCGCCGGCGAAGGCGCGGGCGATCCGATCCCAGGTGAGCCCGCTAAGGCGACCGGCGCCCAACCCGCCCACCAGAAAGAGCAGCGCCATAAGGGGAAATGCGAGCGTCGAAAGTGCCGGGAGACGCGCGGTCGCGATGATGAATACGACGGCGATTCCCATTGTCGCGGCGAACCACGTGAGCGCGCTCCTCAACGGTACGGTCAACTCGTCGACGCGCTCGGCCGCGGCGGCGCTCTCCCGCAGCGAGCGGTCACGCTCATACGCGTACGACGTGCGCGGATCGCGCTCGACGCGACGGGCGTGGCGAAGGACGAAGAGAAAGACCGCGGCGTACACGACGACAAAAAAGGCGATCCGCAGCCATGCGCCGGAGAAGAGCGGGAGCTCGGCGATCGTCTGGGCGACACCGATGGTAAAGGGGTTGGTCACCGCAGCCGCGAATCCGAATGCCAAGGGCAGGAGACTCATGCCGAGGCCGGTCAGCGAGTCCCACCCCAGCATGTGGCTCAACGGGACGACGAAGATGATCAGCGGGACCATCGCCTCGAAGATGCCGAGTACCGCCGCACTCACCATGAAAAAGAGCTGCATCAACGCCATAAGGAGAAATCGTCGGTGGCGCATTTTCGATGCGATCAGGCGGAGAAGGGCACCCAGAATGTCTCCCCGTTCCAAAACGGTGAAGGATCCGCCCACGAACACCAAAAAAAGGATGATCGTGATCACCGCCACGTTCCCCGGGGCCGCCAATACCTCCGCCGGAGCGGTAAACCAGCGCCATGCCGGGTAGTGAGGCGCCGGGGCGTAGGCGAACGAGTCCGGCACTACCTGCGAACGACCGTCTACCTCGATGCGTTCGTACGCTCCGGCGGGGACGACGCGCGTCAGAACGCCGGCGACGACCATTAACGCAAAGATGATAGAAAAGGCGAGTACGAACGCGCGCGCGCCGATACGGATCATGCTCTCGCTCATACACGCATCTCGTCGCAATGGACTATGAAGCGCCGATAGAACTCGACGGCGCGGTGGATGTTCTCAATGGCGATGTGCTCATCGACTCCGTGAATACCGACGAGGTCGTCCGGAGAGAGCTCGAAAGGCAGGAAACGATACGTACAATCGCTTACCGCCGCATAGTGCCGGCTGTCGGTCGTGGCGGTCACCAAATACGGGAGGATCGGAATGTCCGGCCAGATATTGAGGATCGAACGTCTCACGAGGTCGTACCACGGGCCGTCCGTGGGGCTCTCCGACGGCGCCTCGTTATTGTCCCATCCCGGAGCAAGCGCTATCTCAACGGGTCGGTGGCGCCCGCGAACGCGTCGACGTAGGAGCGCCAACGTCTCGTCGATCGTCTGCCCCGGTAGGAGGCGGAGGTTGATGGTGGCCGATACGCGACGAGGAAGAACGTTGGGCGCGTCGCTCCCACTGAGCATCGTGACCGCGCGAGTGGTGCGAAGCATGGCATCGGTTTCGGGCGTGCGGCTCAGGACGGCACGCACCGCGGGGGCGGTCGCCGGATAGACTCGTAACAGGAGGCCGCGCGCCCCGGGCAGGTAGCGACCCAACGTTCGAACAAAGGAGTCGACCGTGGCGGTGCGACGCGTCGGTAGAGGGTGTGCGAACAATCGTCTCAACGCCTCGGCGAGTGCGACCGAGGCATCGAAGCGCGTCGGCGTGGCCGCATGGCCTCCACCGCCGGGAACCGACAGGCGGACGTTGATATGACCCTTCTCGCCGCATCCGATCAGCCCCACCGGCGCGTCGAGTCCGGCGAGCGCTCCGCGGGCGACGATGGCCCCCTCGTCGAGAGTCATTGCAAAGCGCACGCCCTCCTCGGCGTAGCTGCGGGCGATCACCGCCGCACCGCGCCGTCCGCCGGTCTCCTCGTCGCCGCCGAAGGCGAAATGGAACGGGCGCGTCGGGCGAAACCCCTCCTGAAGGAGCTCTTCCGCCGCCCTGAGTATCGCAATATGCGACAGTTTGTCGTCAATCGCCCCGCGTCCCCACACCGCGCCGTCGCGAATGTCGCCACCGAAAGGGTCGCACGTCCAGCCCTCAGGCGAGGCGGGCACTACGTCGTAGTGCGCCATCAACAGCACCGGTCTGCGGTCGTCGCGCTCCTCGGGATACCAACGATAGGTCAGGCGAAAGGGATCCGGGGCATCGTAACGGAGATGACGGTGAACCGCGGGAAACAGGTCGACCATCGTCCGCTGCCATCGAAACAGCATTTCATGTCCCGTTGTGTCGTTTGCGGGAGACGTGACGGTCGGAGTACGGATAGCCCTTCGGAGCGCATCGATGCGATCGGAAGGAGTGTGGATCGCACGGCGGTCCTCCAACGATTCGTGCCTTCTGTGCGAGTACGGCGGACTCGGCTATTGGGTGGGGTCGTCGTCGAGTATCATGGCCGCGGCGAAGTAGATGACCGTGACCAAAAACACCATCGTGAACAGAGCGACGACGATGAACCCCAGTCGTATGAGATTGGCATCTACACCGAAATACTCGCCCATACCGCCGCAGACGCCGGCGAGCTTACGATCGCGACGACTCCGGTACAACTTTTTTTGCTCCGGCGAACCCGTATCGGACATGAGGGTAGTATAAATTGATTCATGTTCACCGGACAAGAGCGATCTATGATGCGGTCAAGAACCGACAAATTGACCTAAACCTCGATCATGCAGTACCTTACTTGCCATGGGCCAGCGAAAGACCACCCCCGCGAATCGCGAAAAGATTATCCAGGCTGCCTCACAGTTGATTCGTGAGCGAGGTATCGCCAACACTACCCTCGCGGACATCGCCGTAGCGGCGGGCATAAGCAAGGGAACGCTGTATTACTACTACGCGACCAAGGGCGACCTTATTTTCGACATTGCCGATCGGCACATGACCAACATGACCGATCGTATTTTCCGATGGCTGGAGAAGAGCGGGACCGATCTGCCGCCTCGCACCGTCTATCGCATGGTTCTCGACACCGTGATGCACTCCCGCAGTCGCGGCCAGATTCACGTCTATTTGATTCAAGAAGCACTGACGGAGAATCCGAGTCTCCGGAAGCGTTTCGTGCAGGAGTATGCGCGCTGGCGCGAGATCATCGAGCAGGGTTTCGCCCGCGTGTACGGGGACAACGGCGAGTACGAAACGATGGCTCGTGTCCTCCTCGCTACGATCGACGGGCTCATTCTGCAGCGCCTTATCGGCGTGGACCCATTGCCGATCGATGCGATTGCGGGATACTTCGACCTCGCCGGGCGAGTCAACGCTCCGCGGTGAATCTGATCCTCTTTTCGGATACTCAGGATACCTATCGCCTTCCTTCGGCCGACCATAGGGCGCGGCACATTCGCTCCGTGCTCCGCTCCCGTCCCGGGGACGAATTGCGCGTCGGCGTGATAAACGGCCCCACGGGAATCGCCACGCTCCGCTCGATCGATCGAGCGGGTGTGGTGCTCGACGCCCGGTGGGGCGAGTCGTCGCAACGTCCTCTCGACGTGCATGTTCTGTTGGGGCATCCGCGCCCCCCGGTGCTCCGCCGTTTATGGCGCGATCTTGCGTCGATGCGCGTCGCCTCGATCACCGCGTTTATCGGCGAACTCTCGGAGCGCTCATATCTCAAGAGTTCCGTGTGGGACGGCTGCGAACGGGCCGTGTGGGAGGGAATGAGTCAGGGCGGGCATACCGCATTACCGGTCGTGCACCGCGTCGATGATCTTGCCTCCGCGATCGCCGAAACGGATGACGGTCGGCGGCGTATCGTCGCCTTACCGGGCGGCACGACCTCTCTGGCGGCCCTTCTGGACGAGATCGCTTCGGAGCGCGAGACGGGACCGATTCATCTGTGTGTCGGCCCGGAGCGCGGATTCACCGTCGACGAAGAGGCCTTGCTCCTCGGCAACGGGTTCCGGGCCGTCGCGTTGGGCTCGTCGGTTCTGAGAACCGAGACGGCGACGATCCTCCTGTGCGGCTCGGTGTGCGCGACCTTGGCGACGCCTTGATCGGAACGTCTGACCGCGGAACGGGAACGGATTACGCTACGGCACTCATCGACGGGTTGACCGTCCGCCCGCCGGCGGGCACCCTTGACGGCTATGGCGAGATCATCCTCAGCCGATAGGATAGAGCTGCACACCGACCGCCTCCGTATTCGAGAGCTCCGCCCTCGCGATGCGCGGACCGTGCACGAGTTCAATACGCGCAATCGGTGGTACCATGAACGCTGGGAGCCCACGCGGGGAGCGGAGTACTACACACTGCGTTTTCAACGCCGGCTGCTCCGTCGCCTTCGGAGCGACGCCGGAATCGTGCAGTTCGGCCTCTCGCTCTCCGATACGGGCGGCCGCCCGGCGTACCACCGGCCGACGGACGGAGTGATCGCCTATAGCAACATCGTTCGCGGACCCCTTCAGTCGTGTTTCGTCGGATACCGCCTCGCTGCATCGGTGGAGGGACGCGGGCTCATGACCGAGGCGCTCTCGGCAACGGTCTCGTACATGTTTGAGGTCGAGGGATTGCATCGCATCGAGGCCAACATCATGCCGATCAATGAGCGTTCGATTCGTCTGGTGACGCGGCTCGGATTCGTATTCGAGGGGCGGTCCCGCCGCTATCTGCGCATTCAAGGGCGTTGGGAGGACCACGACCACTACGTACTCCTTAACGACCGATGGCAACCGCGGGATTGACGTCCGGCGGCGTAAGGCCGTACTTTACACTTCGACCAGGGGGAGCTGGGCGACGCCCGGCTGAGAGGAAGCGTAGCTTCGACCCGTACACCTGATCCGGATAATGCCGGCGAAGGGATCCGCAATGAAACTATCCGACATACAACAACCGACAGTCACCACTCGCAAGAACGGGGCGGCCATCGTCGCGCCCGCGGCGGCGGTCACGTTCGTGCTCGTCGCGTGGCAGTTCGTGGTAGCCGCCGAAATCGTTCCCGCATTTGTGCTGCCGTCGCCCTTTGCCGTCTTGCGGACAACGGTGACACAGTTCGGGGCGATGGCGCCCCACATAGCCGTTACCGCCGCAGCGACGCTTGCAGGGCTCGGGATCGCCCTCGTATCGGCGGTGATCCTGACCTTCGCGATGATCACCTTCCCGTTCCTTCGCTCGGCGATGTACCCGCTCCTCGTCGTCTCGCAGACTGTTCCGCTCGTTGCGTTGGCACCGCTTTTCGTAATCTGGTTCGGCTTCGGGCTCCTCCCGAAGGTGTTGGTCGTCGCCCTCGTCTGTTTTTTCCCCATCGTCGTGAGCCTCACCGAAGGGGTGGCCGCGGTGGACACCGATACGATCGACCTTTTGCGCTCGATGGGCGCACGTCGGTTGCATGTGTTCACGCGCGCCCGCGTTCCGGCCTCGATTCCCTACCTCTTCGGGGGCTTGCGTATCGCGGCAACCTACAGCGTTATGGCGGCCGTGATCGGCGAGTGGCTGGGCGGCACCCGGGGTCTCGGCGTCTATATGGTCCGCGCCCAAAAGGCGTTCGCTCTGGATCGCCTCTTCGCCGCGATTCTCGTCGTGGTGGCCTTGAGCCTGGCGGTCCTGGGCGTCATCGTTGCCGCCCAATACGTTGCGAGTCCGCACCGACGGGCCGTAGGCAACGCGGGCGGGGGAGCAACGGCGTGAACGGCTCCCGTCTCTCGATTCCGCGCCGCGACGATCCGACGACGCCTGCGGCACCCGACTCGGTCGGCGTCGGCCTCGAGGTCGTGGGAGTTCGGAAATCGTTCGGTGCCTTGCCGGTTTTGGACGGTGTATCGCTTGCCATCGAGCCGGGACGGGTCATCGGCGTTCTGGGGCCTTCCGGGTGCGGTAAGAGTACCATTCTCCATATCTGTGCGGGGCTGATCGCTCCCGATGCGGGTTCGGTGCGTCTGCACGGCGAGACGATTACCGGAGAAACCGGGCGCGTCAGCTATCTGCAGCAGAAGGATCTGCTTTTGCCGTGGCTGCGTATCATCGACAACGTCGCGCTGCCGTTGGAGCTCAAAGGGTATGGGCGTCGTAAGGCTCGCGAGATTGCCGGGCCGTACTTCGAGCGTTTCGGGTTGGCGGGGTTCGAGCGGCACTTTCCGTTTCAGCTCTCCGGGGGGATGCGACAGAGGGCGGCGCTTCTCAGAACGTATCTTTTCAGCGGCGACACGATTCTGTTGGACGAACCGTTCGCGGCGTTGGATACGATCACCCGCACCCGCATGCACGAGTGGCTCCTCTCGCTCCTCGCCGAGATACGGCCCGGCGTTTTGTTGGTGACCCACGACGTCGACGAAGCGCTTCTGTTATCGGATGAGATCGTCGTACTTTCGGCGCGTCCGGCGCGGATCGTGGAGACGTTACCGATTCCGCTGTCCCGACCCAGGGGCGAGACGACGCTCCTGTCCGAGGAGTTTCGCCGGAGAAAAGCGGCCGTGCTCGCCGCGCTTCACGCCGGAGAGCGCCGCTGACGAATATGCGGATCGGTGGACCGCCGGCCTAAAAGCGGCTACACTCCCCCCATGTCCGGTATTGCGGACCGTACCACCGTATCGATACACAATGCGCGCATCCACATGACCGGTGTAAAGGGCACCGGGATGGCGGCCCTCGCCGAAGTCCTCGCCGAGGAGGGCGCACAACTCACCGGAAGCGATGTTGGAGAGCGCTTCTATACCGATGTGTTGCTCGAACGTATCGGCGTTGCGCCGTCCGTCGGATTTGCCGCCCAACACGTACCGATCGGAACCGATGTGTTGGTCTACTCAGCGGCGTACGACGAGACGAACCCCGAGCGTGTCGAGGCGACGCGGCGCGGTATTCCCCAGTTCAGCTACACCGAGATGCTCGGCTCGCTCTCTCGAACTCGCCGGAGTTTGGCGGTGAGCGGCGTACACGGTAAGACGAGCACCACCGCGATGATCGGTTCCATGATCGCCGTCGATCGAACGCCGGCGACGGTCGTCGTGGGGAGCGCCGTTGAAGCGTTCGGCGGCTCGGCGACGCTCCGCCTCGGGAACGAGTTTTTGGTGGCCGAGACGTGCGAGTATCGGCGACACTTTCTCGATTTTTCTCCGTGTGTTCTCCTCATTACCGGCATCGAGGCCGACCATCAGGACTACTTTCGCGACCTTGACGATGTCCTCGACGCGTTTTATGAGTTCGGGCTGCAGTTGCCCGACGACGGGACGCTCATCTACTGTGCCGACGACCGGGGCGCTACCGAGGTGGCCCGAAGGCTTACGGACGAGCGGCCCGCACTCGCGGTGCGGCCCTACGGATTCAGCGTGGAGGGAGTAGGCGGTGTCGGAGAGCCGGTGGTCGAATCCGGGCGTCAACGCTTCGCGGTAATCCTTCCCGACGCCGACGGACCGGGAAGGACTACGCAGTGGACCCTTCCGGTACCCGGACGCCATATGGCGGCCAACGCCGCCGCCGCACTCAACGCCCTGGTCGCATTGGTAGGCCCGCCCGACGACGAGCGCCTTCGGCAGTGGCAGGACGCGCTCGCGCGTTTCTCCGGTACGCGGCGACGGAGCGAAATCGTGGGCGAGGCGAGTGGTGTGCTCGTCATGGACGATTACGCGCACCATCCGAGCGCCATTGCCACCACCCTGGAGGGTTACAAGGCGTTCTGGCCGGAACGTCGTTTGGTGGTCGATTTCATGCCCCATACCTATTCGCGTACTGCGGCGCTCCTCGATGCGTTCGCCCGATCGTTTACCGCCGCCGACCGCGTCTATCTCAACGACATATACGCCTCTGCACGGGAGACGAATCCCGGCGGTATCGACGGTACAACCCTCTTTCGCGCAACCCGGCTGGAACATAACGACGTCCACTATCGGCCCGATTTCGGCGAGGCGGCGCGGGACATAGCGGCCTCTTTGAGGCCGGGCGATCTGTTCGTCACGATGGGCGCCGGAGACAATTTCCGTATCGGAACTGATGTACTGCGGCGTCTGCAAACACGGGAGGAAGCGTGAAGGTTAGGAGTATGACCGGTTACGGTTACGTCGAGAACAACAGCGGCGAACGCGATCTGACGGTAGAGGTCCGAAGCCTCAATAACCGCTACTTTGATGTATACACGTCGCTACCGAGCTTTCTCAACCCTCTGGAGCCGGAGATTAAGCAACTCGTTGCCGGTGTCGCCTCTCGGGGCAAAGTGGAGGTCGCCGTCCGTTTGCGCGAATATCAGAGCAGCGTACACATTCACGTCGACGACGGCGCCGTGGAGGCGGCGAAATCCGCGCTCAAGGAGATCGGGCGACTTGCGGACATCGCAGCCGAGCCGAGCTATCGCGACATTCTCGCCTTTGACGGCGTTATTCAAACCGAGCGCCGGCGGGACGCGGAGACGTATCGTGACGACGTGGTAGAAGCGCTGCGCAAAGCATTGGCGGCGTGGAACGAGACGCGCGAGGCCGAGGGACGCGTAACCGCGGCCGACCTGACACGTCACCTCGACCGGTTACGCCGTTGCGTAGGTGTATTCGCCGAGAGCGCCGACGAGATCGAAACGATGGTGTTCGACGCCGTACGTAAACGCTTCCGGGAGGTATTGGGAGACGATGCCGACGAGCAGCGGGTATACGCGGAAGCGGCCGTTCTCATGGTCAAGCACGCGACGAGCGAGGAGGTTGTGCGCCTGCAGAGCCACATCGACAGTTTCGCCGGTCTCCTCAACGCCGGGGGCAGCATTGGAAAACGTTTGGATTTCATTTGCCAGGAAATGAACCGTGAGATCAACACCACGGGAAGCAAGACGATCCTCTCGGCGGTTCAGGACGCGGTCATAGAGGCAAAGGACGCCGTTGAGGCGATCCGTGAGCAGCTGCGAAACATCGAATAAATCGTGTACACCGACTCAAGGAGCGACAACACGCATGACTGAACTGCGCATCGCAATATCGGGTAAGAGCGGGTGCGGTAACAGCACCGTCAGCCGAAATCTCGCGCAGCGACTGGGTATCCGTCTTATAAACTACACATTTCACTCCATTGCCGAGGAGAAGGGCATCACGTTCGAGCAAATGTGCCGCATGGCGGAAGAGGATGACTCATGGGATCGCTATCTCGACAAGAAACAAGTCGAGTTGGCTCGCGAGGAGAGTTGCGTGCTCGGCTCGAGACTTGCTATTTGGCTCCTCTCGGAGGCCGATCTTACGGTCTACCTCACCGCCTCCAGTGCAGTCCGAGCCGAGCGCATCCGCACGCGCGAGGGCGGCGACTTCGACGCCGTTCTTGCAGCGACCGACGAGCGCGACCGGCGGGACCGCGCCCGCTATCTTCGTCTATACGATATCGATATCGATGTGCACGACTTTGCCGATATGACGATCGATACCGAGCGGTATCGTCCGGATGAGATCGTCGAGCTCGTCGTCACGCGACTGGGAGTCTGAAACGCTCGCGCTCCCTTGCCGCCGGATACGCAAGGGCGATGCGGTCGATGATCCGACGCGGTCGTACGCGCTCGGCCTTCACGTCCAAGAGAAATCGCTCGATCCGTTCGACCGCCTTGGGCAGGTCGTTGGAGAAGCGATAACGTACCGTCGGGTTGCGAGGCGGCAACGGATACCGATCGATGTTGCACACGAACTCCTGTAGCTTCGTCTCCAACTCCTCCACGCGCGCCCACGTTCCCCATCCGGAGTCTTCCAGCATCCGGGCGTTGAGCAGCTGTTCATATTGACCGGTCTGCGGCACGACGAATACCGGTTTCTTGAGTACCATCGCCTCGGTCATGAATTGGTGTCCTGCGCTGGATATGACACCTTTGCAGCGGGCGAGGTAATCGACGATGTTTTTCCGCGGATCGGGAAATACTTGCACGTTGTGGATCGAGAGTTTTTTCAGCGCTCGGAGCATGATCTTGCGATAACTCGGCTTGAGATAGACCACGAAAAAATCTTCGCGTGAGGACTCTTGTTGCGCCAGACTCGGGCGTACCACCGGTCCGAGGTCGCCGTCGTAAAAAGACACTACCAGCTTTCGATGATATTTCCCCATCAGAAGCATTGAGATGATCCGCGCAAGCCACGACTCCAGAGAGAACTCCCGCTGCCTGAGGACGACCGCCGGATGGTTGATCTGGAGAATCGGCATGCCGAGGCGATCGGCGGCGTATGCGCCGAAGGGATCGTAATCGGAGATTAGCGCCTTCACCTTTCGGCGCTTCAGCGATCGTGAGATCCGCGAGATCGAGATCGGAAAGTTGAGTGCCGTGGGAAGGTTGCGGAGCGTCGTTCTGGCATAATCTATCCGCTCCCGTTGCTTAACGAAAGAGAAATAGGGAATCGGCTCGAGGTCGATGTGCCCGAGATTTTCCCTCATGAACGGAAACAGATGGGGCGGGCAGTAAATTACGACTCGATAGTTGGACCTGAGCACGTGAGCGATCGCTACCGAACGCGCCGCGTGGCCGAACCCTTCACCCGTGCAAGACAGCGCAACCGTCATCATCGTCGGACACCCCTCCCACTTTCTTTACAGATCAGATAGACAATATATGTGAAAATATCGTTAGAATGTGGAATGATTTGCATTCAACGTGTGCTCTCGTTGCGACCACGGGAACGAGGATTTCATCTCGTTACACGTGACATAGAATCGGCCCTACCGGAACTCGCCGCGGTTGAGCAGGGACTCGCGCACGTCATGATACTCCATACGAGCGCCGGACTGAGCCTGAACGAAAACGCCGACCCCGACGTGCGGATCGACATGGCGACGATATTCGACGCTCTCGTACCCGAGGGGAGTCCCGACTACGTACATACGATCGAAGGGCTCGACGATATGCCGGCCCACGCCAAAGCTACGTTGACCGGAAATAGCGTAACGATCCCGGTGCGCGACGGACGGTTCCTGTTGGGTACATGGCAGGGGATTTATCTCTGCGAGTTTCGCAACTCCGGCGGAAGCCGCAGAATAGCGGTAACCGTCATGGGGACACCCGCGTAATCCGAACCCCGGACGCTGCCGCCTCCATCAGCAGGGTGAATCCATGCTCGTCCGTCCGGTTAACGGAAAATCCATCCGAAACAATCCGTTCGATGGTCTCTTGGTCGCCGCCTTTGGCCGCTTTGAGGGCTTCTGTAATGATCTCCCGATTCATGGCGCGCGCGCTCCTTTCCATAGTACCGGCGGTCGTCTCAAAACCGTAGGGACTGCACGATCGCGGCGGCGAATGCCTCCCGTGTACGGGCGATAATCTCGTTCTGACGCCGTCTGCAGAGCGTATCGACGAATTGGACCTCGATTATCTCGTATTTTGTAAAGGTCCACGCCGTCTATCACGGGTGACGTAGTCGAAATACGACAAACATTCCTCCCAGCCTTGACAAACGGTATCGCGCCTTCGAGACTTTTTTTCGTGAGGTTGAGTTTCTTTGTTCGGTCAAATGTATACCACAAGGAGGAATGAATGGACGAACAACAGGAAAAAGTGATCGAGGACGCTTGGACTCGTGAATCGATAATGGACGTAGAAATCAACATTATCGAGCGCATGATAGGGTGTCGCACGGTCGAGGCCGTAGGAGCATCCATCAGCTACGCGAGATTTCTCCGTATGTCAGGGTTGACCGCCTTCAATTACCCGCTCTTTCTTCGGTTACTCGAGGTGGAAAACCACTGGGTTATCGACTCGCTTATCGGCGAAAAGGACCCGTTCCTGCTCTTGAGCTCGATCCATCCGAACAACTATCTCATTCTGAGTGCGTACAAGCTACTCACGAATTGGCACCCGGGCGGAATCTACCCGAAGACCCTCGCCATCATCCTGGGTGTGCTGCAGGCTGCGTTCAGCTCGCCGAAAGACGGTTATAGAATTTATGCCGTGAGCATTAACGATGTCAATAATCTGGGCAAGCACTTGAACAAGGAGTTGGGGCAGGACGATCCGAATAATCGCGTTATTCTCGACATTCTGGATCGTCTCGGATCGCTGGCCGGTACGACGGAGAATCCCGAAATCGAGCAGATGGCTCGCCAGGCAAATAGCATTCGGACGTTCTTCTTCGACAAGCGAAAGAAGATGGAAGAGATCATTCCGCAGGTCTTGTTGGTCAAGTCGGACTACATCGCCAAAGAAGTAGCCCCCGATATGCTCTTTGCCTAAAGGATTGAGTGAAAGGATACGTCACGATGAAAGAACTGTTTGAGAAACGAGAAACATGGTCGCAATCGGAGATCGCGAGCATCGAATACAGTCTGCTTCAGGGGCTGATGGGTGTACGAACACAGGAGGCCGTCGAGGCGGCGATGATGTACGCCAACTACCTCAATAGCATCGGGATCACGAGCAGTAATTACCCGGTCTTTCTGAAGGTGCTTGGCGTGCGCAACCATCACGTGATCGATTCTCTCTTGGGAACGCGCGACCCCTTCCTGTTCATGAGCTCGATCCAGCCGAACTATTTTATTGTCGCTACGTGCTTTAGCTTTCTGGCGAAATACCATCCCGCTGAGATCTACTCGAAGACTTTGGGAATTATTCTGGGTGTTTTTCAGGCGACGTACAACAATCCTCTCGACGGGTACAACATCTACGCGCCGACGATCGCCGATGTGAACAGTCTCGGAAAGCACCTGATCGAGGAAAAGGGACAGGACGACCTCCTCAACCGCAGTATCCTGGATATCCTCGACAAGCTCTCCGAGCTGGAGGGCCAGAACAGGGACGAGGAGATGGAGGACCTGGCGGTCCACGCCCATAACATTCGGAACAACTTCTTCGACTCCACC
The DNA here is from genome assembly GCA_965601925.1 of Alkalispirochaeta sp. GTDB lineage: Bacteria > Spirochaetota > Spirochaetia > DSM-27196 > Alkalispirochaetaceae > Alkalispirochaeta. The sequence goes on along the minus strand of OZ271854.1, from coordinate 4,751,353 downwards.
AAGAGTCTGCGCCAGGTTATTCCGACCGTTCTCCTGCGGACCGAGGTAAAACTGGATCCCGAGATGGATCCCAGGAATCGAAAGCCCCTCGCCGAAGTTGAGAAGCCCGCGTCGACCCCCAAGCAGGCCAAGCCCGCCGCCAAGGCGGCCGCAAAAGAGGCGCCCAAGAACGGAGAGACGTAGTCGTTGCGTGACCGTTCCGCATGAATGCCGATGGGAGGGCGTGCTCTCCTCCCATCGGATCTCAACAAAGGAGGGTGTCAGTGAAACGATGGGAAGAAAACGGTTGGGGCCAGGAAGATCTCGATAAGCTCGAGCTGTCCTTCCTCACCAGCATTCTTCGAGTGGATGATCCCATAGGTGTCGGTGCGGCGATCGCATACGCCGGTTACCTGCAAAAGGTCGGCGTCAATCCCGACAACTATCCGATCTTCCTGAAGCTTATCAGCTTGCGAAACCACTGGGTGACCGATGCGCTGCTCGGTGACGCGCAACCGGAGACGTACTTCAACGCCGTGCAGCCGAACTACTTCATTCTCAAGGAGTGTTTCCGGGCGCTGGACCAAGCCTATCGGGGGGGAATCTATCCAAAGAGTTTGTTGGCCTATCTGGGTATTCTCAAAGTCACCTATGAGAACTCGGTCGAGGGATATCGCGTCTATCCGTTGACGACGACCGATATCAACAATATGGGCAAACACCTGGATGAGAAACAGGATCAGCGATTCCCACTCAACGCCAGTATTTTAGATATATTGGATAAAGTTGCTGCTCTTGTAGATCCCGGTCGCCCTGACGAAGAGGAAGAGGTGATGGCGGTTGCCATTCAGGCCAACAACATTCGCGGAAAGTTTTTGGATATGAACAAATCCCTTAACGAGGCGATTCCCGATCTCCTGCTGCAAATCGAGGATTATACGAAGCTGGAGATTGCCCCTGCGACGGCCTGACCGCAATCGTAACGATGAAATCGATGTCGTTCCGCATATCCCATGCGGGACGATTTTTTTTGGTATCACTGTTCCCGTCGGAAGATCGTATCTCCGAGGCGGCGCACGATCGATTGCGCTCGTGCAACAAGACGCCAAAACCATTTAGGGCGACGTTCCGACGCCTCCCGGCCACCGTTTTGCATTCCATGACTCCCTTGAGTCGGGGCGGCCTCGGCGGCGCGGCGCCGTCTCTTGCGGCGGGAACCGTCTCCACCATCGGTGTCCGGCCCTACACGGTCGGCGTCGGGCCGCTCGGCGGCGGCACTATCGACCGGAGTCGCGCTCGCTGTAGCCTGATCCGGTGCGGCCGCGTCGTCGTCGAGCGCGTCGTGTCGCGTTGCGGTTTGCCCTCGACGGATGTCGTCGTGTAACGCCTCATCGTCTCCCTCGGAGTCGGTCGGCGCCTCGCGATCGGTCCGTAGCGCGCTCGAACCGAAGTCGATATCCCCCGGCTCTCCGATCTCATCATCCAAACCGCGACGCTCACCCGGCGCGTAGTCCGGGCCCGGCTTGAAGTCGTAATCCTTTCCCTCTCCTTCGGTGTCCCGCGTAACGCTCCACGGAGCGGCATTCTCATGCTCTCCGGTATCCACCGAGGGACCCGCTTCGCCGGCGGCGGTGCGAGACCGGGTTTTTTTCGATTTGGGAGCGGCTTGCCGCTCGGCCGATGTATCGAGGGCCTCTTCCGCAGATCCCGAACGTGCCCTGAGGGCACCGTGCCACGGCGATCGTTTTTGCGGCCGCGATCCGCCGTGGTCGAGTCGGAGGCGGTGTTCCTCGGGACGAATCGTACGTATGAAGTGCTCCTTGAGTTGTCGGAATATCTCGAATATGCGCGAGGTATCGACCTCTTGGGGTTCGTGGGACTCGGGATGCGACAACACCGGCGCGGGGTCCGACGGCGCACCCTTGCGGAAACCTTCGAGCGCGGCGTCGTTCGGCGTCGGCGACGCTTCACCTGAGTCGCCGCCGCCCGGGGGTCCGGTATCGGCGACGGGCGCTTCGCTCGCCGTCTCGTCCTGAGGCGCGGCGTGTTTGTTGGAGCGGCGCGCAAAGAGACGGCGTACCGCCGAGACCGCTCGCGCCAGAAATCCCTTGGGAGCCTCCTCGACACCGTCGGGATCGACGGGAAGGAGTTCGGCAATCTCGTCGTCATCTTCGGCGCGTGCGTCCTCAGGTGGCTCTTCGTAGGCGGCGTCACCCGATGGAGCACTCCCGGCAGCCCTCCCACGAGCCGAGCGCCGCGGAGGAGGCGACTCCGCAAAAGCGGCGCGGAAGCTCCCTTCCTCCGCGGACTCCTTGGTCGCCAGGTAGCGCGCTTCGATACTGCGGTAGAGGTCCCGGCTCATCGTGTCGTCGATCTGGACATCCGCGACGTGCTCTTGAATCAAGTCGACGGTTCGCTTTTCAGGGTATTGCGTTAGGAAGTACGCCAATGCGTCGTTGACCGAGGTAAACGAGGCCGTGTCGGCGCAGAATGCGCGACCGATGTCGGCCAAGGTCGAGAGATCGGCGGTGTCTACGGCCGACACGAGTTCGGTGATGATCGCCCCGGCCGCATAGAGATCTCGCTCGTGCGTCTCCTCCCTCAGTGATTCGGTGCGATAGCGCGGCAGATCGCGGTACTCCGCAGCGGCTCCCAACGCGTCGATGAACAGAGAGAAGCCGATGTTGCGTATTCTGGGAACGTCGTAGTCGGAGTTCAAGCTGCTCAATAACAGTGATTTTGGCGTGAGTACGTCGTGTCGAACACCGATTCGCTCCAGTTCTGCAAGACCGCGGAGGATGTGAATCGCGGTGTTGATAACTTGGTCCTTCTCGGAGAAGTCACCGTTGTCGATCGCCTCGCGAAGCGAATAACCATTAATCCAGTGCGACGCGAGATACTTCGTCTCCCCCGACTCGTCATACTCAAACGGCGTGAGAACGTACGGGTTCTGAAGTGTGTAGAGCGAAAGAAAGAGACGGCGGAACTCATCGAATGCGCGTTTCGGGACACTCTTGTATGGAAACGTCAGAAAGGTGAGAGAGAAGCTATTGGGCGAGTAGAGAGCCGTTGCGCGCCACGTGGAGAAGAAGCGATCTTCTCCCACCTTTTCTTGTAACGTATAGCAACCGTTTATGGTCTCTCCCGATTGCGGCATACCGGCACCGTCCCCACGATTTACGTCTTTCGTTTGTAGTAGTTAAGAAACGATTGACCGAGTCCCGAGTAGCGATCGTCCACCTCTTCTTCCTTGGATATGTTTCGTTCCTTGAACCATGTGCGAAAGTAGCCGTCGAGATACGCGATGCGGCCGACGAGATTCGACGCAATGGTGTGCGCTACACCGTCCGGATCGTCGAATATGTCGCCCGAGAAGACCTTCTTGCACACTCCGAACAGCGTAGACTCCTCGAGTCCTTTCATGAGTGTGAGACGCTCCTCAAAGTCGTCGATGTTCAGCACCTGAAAGTTTTCGGGTTTCAGGAGCGTCAAAAAGCGCGTCTTCTCTTCACGATACCACCCGAAATGGTCGTCGGTACCGGTGATCTTCATGTCCGGGTGCTCGAGGTCGGCCTTGTTATAATCGATGACGACGATGTACGGCTCTCCATCGGTGTCGTGTTTCACCAGATAGTTGTTGGGGTTGCGATCCTCGTCGAAAAAGAGCCAGCGGTTCAGGAGGTCGTTGGCCAGCATCTTTATGAACGGCTGCTCCAAGTAGTTGTAGCTGCCGATCTGCATTGCGCTGGTGATGAGCTTCGTCGCCCGGTACACCTTCCCGTCCTGGCGTAGGAGAACGGTCGGCGCCGCCGGCGTTTTCAGCAGGAAATCCACGTAATAGGCGATCTCCTGGATCTTGTGGCTCGGACCCTCGGAGGCGGGTATCTCCTTTACGAGCCACGGATCACCGTCGCCGTCGTGTGCGCCCGTGTAGCCCCGCACCTTGGCAAAGAAGGGGGTGAGTTGCTCGTCCCCGATATCCGACAGCTCTACGCTGCTCAGCTTGGTAATCAGTTGGTCAATGGACAGATCGAGATAGAGATAGCGTCGCACCGCTTCATCGTGAATGGTATCGGCAATCAGCATGTTACTGTTTTTTTCAGACATAAAACCTCTCCGGCGTGTCCGGCACGGCATAGAACTCGTGAATCTGTCCGCCCTCCACCACAAGATACGGCCCGCGCGTCTGCAGATTCGAATAGAGAATGATGTGATTCTTAATCCCGATGATGTCCCGCCAAATTCCCGTCTCATTGCCCGATCGCCACATGGGGTTGTGTCCGACGATGAACGGGGTATCGGTCGGTAGGTTCAGTTTTTCCAGCATCCGTTGGATGTCTTGTTCTCCGTACTCCTTAAGGCTCGGTGTCCCACGAAACTCGTGCAGGCGGTTCCACATGAGTTGGCGGTAGTAATCCGGATTGTCTTTAACGTCGATGAGCTCCCGGCGGGTACACCCGTGACGAACCGGACCCGCATGAGTGATCACGTAGCCGTTACCGATGATAAACATCGGCAGCGCCTCGAAGAACTCGTCGACCGCCGCGATGTACTTCTCGTCGCGATGAACCGCCAGGTAGTTTCGAAACTCGAGCCCCTGTTTGACGGCGCTCTTGGCGATGTTCTCGTCGAACGTGTCGTGGTTGCCCCGGATGTAGATGACGTTTTCGCCGTACGTCAAAATCAGGCGAAAGACCTCCTCCAGGACCTCCAGCGACGAGTCCATCTCCAGCATTTGGCCCGTCTGATCGTTGTGGATGCCGTCGCCGAGAATAACGACGAGTATATCGCCGCGCTCCAGCTTGGTGCGATTGTCGTTGTGCTCGATAATCGCCTTTAAATTGTCGATCGCCCCGTGGAGATCGCCGATAACGATGACCGGCCGCTCGTCCGCGGAGTAGTCCAAAAGCCCGCCCGGAATGCCCGTACTGCTTGTGGGCCTGTTGGCGTTGGTCTCGACAATCGATATGACTTTTTTGATGTCCGACACCGTCATACTCATGCCTTTCGTCCTTCCGATGATGTAGTTTCGATATGTGCCTCAATCTTTGCCGCGAGGTCGATGTATTCTCGGGAGGGAGCGACCTCATGCTCCTCCCTGTTAAGGCGTACCAGTAGTATTTTGGGGATCGTGTCCATCAAGGTCTTCGTGTTGTCGAAAAATGAATCGCGAATGTTGAAGGCGTGTTTGGAGATGGTGATCTTTTCCGTTCCCCCATCGTACTCGCCCAGCCGCGTAATGCGATCGAGAATCTCGAGGACCGTGGCGTTGGTCGGATCCATCTGGTCCAATGTTGCGTCCAGAAATTTACCCAGGTTATGCAAATCGGTGATCCCTATCGGATATATCCGAAATCCGTCGTCCGGTTTGTGATACGAGTATTCGATGATTCCCAACACGGTGAGCAGCACCTTCGAGTAGATTTGGCCGGGATGCCAGGCGGACAACAGCTCGAACGCCCGACGGACGAGCCCGGGGTTAGGACGGATCGTCGAGAAGAAGAGACGCGGGTCGCGCGTTCCGACGAGTTCATCGACGACCCATTTGTTGTTGGTTTCGATCACTCTCAAGAACAGCAGATAGTTCTTCGGCGTTATACCGACGTGACTCAAGTACCTGGCGAACGCCATACTCGATCCGACTTGGATAGGAGTGGCGGTACCGAAGACGCCGTCGAGAATGATATGGCGATGCTCTCGAACGATCGCATCAAACTCAGATTCGGGATACACGTCGGTCATATCAGGATTCCTCGAATCACTTCTTCCCATGTAAGACCTTCGGTCATGCACGACGAAATTGCAAATTCGAACCGAATGGTCCTCTTTGGGCGTATCGGCAACGCTTTCTACGCTGATCACCGAGATCGGTATCGAAGGGGAAGAGTTTTTGCCGCTGGCTTATGCTGTAGGGAGGAGGTGAAAGAGTTCGCGGAATGGCGCGTGACGACGAAATTCGAGACGAGCTGCAGGCACTCTTTGCATTCGCGCACATTCACAAGTGGTGTACGCAGCTCGATGAACGCATCGCTGCATTTCTCGCGCTCCACGACGGGCGGGACCGCGCGCGCGTTCGTGCGATTGTAGAAGAGGAGTACGCCGATCCGTCGGGACCCAAAGAACACCTCGTCCTGGCGCTCCTGTTGACGGCGAAGTTGGGTGAGAGCAACTTCGTTACGACCGAACGGCTCTTTGCGCGATTGCGCGGACGGTTGGACCTCGCCGACGAGAACGTTCTTCGCGCGCACCTCTTTCGTAGTCGTCATCCGCTCCCCTCCGATGTGACCTACGATATCGGGAGTCGCGCGTATCTGTCCTTTCGGCGGGCGATTAGCCATGGAATGAAGATCCGGACCGTGCAATCGACCTTCACTCCCGCCGAGGTTGCGCTATATCTCACGATGATCATGTGTCGCGTCGATTTACACGAACAGAATCGTGCGATGCTGAGCTTCTTGATGTACCGTATCGATGCGCGCCTACCGGACAACGTCGTCGCCGGCACGCTTGCGTATCTTCGCAGTCTGAAGGCGATTATCGCAGAGCTGGAACGCAAAGGCGACGCCGCACTGTCCGGCGAGTTTAACTACGCCGAGGAGCCGACGATCGGCGATACCGTTTCGCCCGACGGTGCCGAACGGTCCATCGAGCGCTCGATCCGCAGCCCCGATACGGCCGATGACGAGCAAACGCCCGACACCGAAAGAGCTCCCTCGTCCGGGACGCCCGAGGGAGCGCCGCACCGGCGAGGCCCGGCCGCCCTTTACCCGGAAAGCGGAGCCGAGGCCGACCGACCTCGCCGTTTCGCCGTCGACGGTACGAGCGATCGCGATCGGCGCGGGGACGGCGCGCCGATCGACTCGTCTTCCCGGGCGCCGCAACCGGCACATCCGTTCCCTGTAACGGAAGCCGACATCGTCGCCGGCACGCGTCTGTCGGATCCCGTGGGCGCGCGAGAAGGCGATGCGGACCGACTGCGGTCCGAGGCGTCGGCCGATGAGAGTCGGAGTGACTTGGGAGAACGGCTCGGCACGGTCGCGGGGAACATCGAGGCTTCCGCGGAGTCGGGCCGCGGTGCGGCGGGGTACAAGGCCCGGGGCGCGTCCGGAGAGGAGGCGACCTCTGACTACACCATCCACTTTAATCGTAACTTGAGTGAACTCTTGCGGATCATCGAAGGGATAGACGGCGCCGACGTCGACGGAGAGGAGACGGCGACCCATACCGACGCACCCGCCGACGAGACGATCGGGCCGCCTGCAGCCGGCCGCGCGGGGGAGAGCGACGCGGCCGCTCCCAGTCCGGCGAGTGCCGGTCGAACGAGCAAGGCGGGCCGCACGGAACGCAAAGACCGGGCCGTATCGCCCGACATGCGAACGCCGGCACCCGAGGCATCCGGCGAGGGGCGGCCCGGGAGAGAAGAACGCCGCGAGTCGACTCCGGCATCGCCGAAGGAGCACGGTCGCGCCGCGGACGATACCGGCGGGACTGCAGTCGGCCCCACCGACGCAGAACCCGCGCAGCCCTCCTCATCCGTCGGCGACGCATCGCCGGTGGAACTCGTCGTCGAAGGCGTCGAGAGCGGAGAGTCCCATGAAGTGGAGAATGGACCGTCGCGTACGGGCGTGTCGGAGCCGGAAACCGCTTCAGCTCTCGACGCGGCCGACGCGAGCCGAGCTAACGCGACAACGAGCAAAACGGACGTGAAACCACGCGACGCCGTCGAACAAACGCCCCTCGCGCCGGCGAGTGACGCCGCGACGGGACCTCGCGATCGGGAGGCCGGCGGCGGGCGGCGACCTTCGCGCGGGAGACGGGTGCCGTTTCGCGCAATCGTCGCGGTGGGAGTCGCGCTTCTATCCGTGCTGGTGCTCATAGTCCGCGGCAACCGGCGCGACCACGGGGAGGTGATCACTCGTCGATCCGGCGACGGCGATACTCTCATCGAGACGGGCGAGCCTTCCGCGGCGTCGCGTTCCGACACCGAGCCTCGGCGCAACGCGCAGAGCCCGTCGGCCTCGGATCGACGGGAGGGTCGACGAGGCGAGGAGGGCGCGGTCGCGATCTATCGTATCGAGGGCGGCCAGGACGGGTTCGTGTGGACCGTCGCGGCGGGACAGACCGCGTGGGACCTGTTCCGCCGCGCCTCGGACGCTTCCATTGCTACCGCGGATGGTACTCCGTACTCGGTTTCGCCGGACGTAACGTGGCTTCAATACATCCTGGACGTGTTCGAGGCCAATCCTCAGCTGGAGCAGTTTGCCATCATCGTTCCGGGACAACGCATCGCGCTCCCGGACTACCGGTAGTTCACTCGGAGCGTAGCCGACGAATGGTTACAGCGGACGGCCTCGATCGAGGGGAACACATCGAGGTTCGGCCGGTCCGCCACACCGATCCTACACGGAGTGCTCCGTTTCGGAGATCGGATCCAGAGCGGTGACGGTCGTCGTAAGCATCGAGAGGAGGTCTCGGCGGCACGCAACGACCGGCGGTCCCAACTCCTGTGCCGAAGCATCGAACGGGTACGGCGAGAGCGCCCCACCGGCCTCTTCTACTACCAAACGGGCGGCCGCAACGTCCCACGGATACATCGCCGGCTCCACGTATCCCTGGATTCGGCCGGTGGCGACGCGTGCAATTCCCAACGCTCCGGAACCGAGACGGCGGTACTCGAACCCGAGCGCCAAGATTCGTCGAAGGATCTCTAGGTGGTGTTCCACCGAGAGCGACGCGCCGCGACCGGTCATAATGAGGGAGTGTTCTACCGGCGTCGTGTCGGTGATGGAGAGGGGCCGTCCGTTGAGGCGCGTCCCGCCCCCTCGCCGCGCGACGTACAGTTCGTCGCAGTCGGGTGCATAGACGACTCCAAGGTGCGCCGCACCGTCGCGCACCCACGCCAGGGATACGCACCACACATCGAGTCCCGCGGCGAAGTTTGCGGTGCCGTCGACGGGATCGAGAATCCACAGGCCGGTGCCCCGCGCCGTACCATCGGACGCATTCACCGCGCCGTTACCGGATAGTTCGTCCTCGGGCTCTCGAACTCCCGTCTCCTCGCCCAGAAAGCGGTCCGCGGGAAACGAGGCGTGGAGTTCGCTGCGTAACGTCTCCTCGATCTCGCGGTCGGCGTCGGTAACGAAGTCGTGACGACCCTTTACGTCCCGCGACACGCCACCGTCGCGTAGCTCTTGCGCGCGCCGTCCCGCCCGCATAACCAGCTCTTGGGCTACCGTCGATCGCCTCTCAGTTGCGTCCATCGCTCCTCCCCATGCCGGTCGTCGTACGTCGATTCGCGGCTCACCGGCGATACGCCCCTGCGTCGTCCGGAGCGTCGCCGAACCGACGCCTCGACGGCCGATCCGTCGAAATCTCGCGAGCCCGCACCGGTCACAAGTGTTTGCCGTCCGAAGCGTCTCTTGTAACACGGGACGAGCGCGCGTGTCGTTGGTATCGAGATCGAGGAGCATACTGTACGCGCGTCCCCCTTCGGCTCGCCTCCGTTACGGCGGCAACGCGCCGACCGCGTGAAGAGCGCGTAGGACATATCGGCACGCTCCCGTCCCTACCCTCATACAGCGCGCCAATTGGATCGCCGTAGAGAAGATATTCGTCCAATGCGCGTCATACTTGTAGTAGTCGGAGAGAGCGGCAGAGTCCGGAGTGTAATGTGACGGGTTGCAATTAATAAGCCCCTTGCCATAACCGACAATTGTTAGGAGATTACCTATGCCCGACGTGTTGATTGATCGAAGATGAAAGTATTTCAAAAGGTCCTGTTAAGCTTCCTTCTCGCCACGGCTGTGTTCACCGGCTTCGCCGTGGCCGCCTATTCGGGGCTTTTTGACCTCATCGATACGCGGTTTTACAATCAACGGGTACGATCGACGACGCGCGCCCTCATGGAAGAGGCCGCGGGCGTCACTGCGCAGTATTCGCGCGCCCTCCTTCGCGACATCGGCTCGCTGGCCGCCGAGCGGTCCGTCGGCGCCGTGTTTCTCATCAATCAGAGCCGTACCGACACGGAAGAACGCGCTCGGTTGATGGGTCGGTTATCGGAGTCGCGCCCGGAAATCGACTATATACGAATCATCGACAATGAACGGGGACGGTTGTGGTTCAGCTCACTCGATGCGGACATTCGGTCGCGTAGTGACGTCAGCATCGAGTACCAACCGGTTGAGGCCCTCGACCCGCCGTTGTTTCTCCCGCAAACGCCGGAAGAAGAGCGCGGGGTGGAGTGGATTCCGGAGCGCGGGGGGGTGCGGGTAACGGCGCCCATAGTCGACGGCTTCTCCATACCGCGGGGTGTCCTCGTTGCGTGGGCCGGTAGTAGCGGCCTCTTCTCGCGCCTCGTTGATCAGGGAATCATCGGCCCTTCGCAACGCGTTCGCCTAACACCTGGCGGCGTGTTGGTGTTCAACGCGCCGCGCCACTTCAACCGGGAGGATCTGTCGCACATCGACACGGCGGTCGCTCGCGGCGATTCGGTACCCATCCTCGAGAGTGCGATCGGTGCAACCTTCGCCGTCGAAGTGCGGGAGGAGAGCGAGTTCGTTCCGGTCGGTGTCATGCTCATACGGGAGGCCGAACTCCATATGGACAACGGCCTGCGTGTCATTCTTCTCGCCGCGGTATTCGTGGCGACCTTCTTGGTGAGCTACTTAATTCTCAATATTCGTCAGGACCCGACGATCATCGTCGCCGAGCGGTTCCGTCGATTTCAACAGGCCGTGGTCCGCGATTATCTGCGCGAAGGACGTGCCGTCGAGCCGGAGTTGTGGAAGAAGGAGCTTGACGGACGACGCGAACGCATCGATAACGAGTTGCAACGCGGCTTGGGACGCGTGAACGAGGAGTCTCGCCGGCGACTCGAACAAGAGATGAGTCGCAATTGGGACGAGCTCTATCACCTCTTCGGCACCCGCGGCGACGCGCAACGGGCTGAGCTCGAACCGGTCAGCCTCAAGCAAATCGAGGCGATTATCGAGCGCACGTTGTCGCGCTACGGGAGGCTCTCGGCTTCCTCAACGACGCATCCTGAGTCGGACGTCGCGTCGCAACCGGCGAGACGACATCGATCCGACGAGTTGGAAGAGATCGAGGACGCGGAGCCCGTCGACGAACTGGAAGAGGTCGGGGATGTCGAGCCGGTCGATGATCCGGAAGAGATACCTGACGCCGAACCGATCGACGAGCTTGAGGAGATCAAGGATGCGGAGCCCGTCGACGAACTGGAAGAGGTCGGGGATGTCGAGCCGGTCGATGATCCGGAAGAGATGCCTGACGCGGAACCGATCGACGAGCTTGAGGAGATCGAGGACGCGGAGCCCGTCGACGAGTCGGAAGAGGTCGGGGATGTCGAGCCGGTCGATGATCCGGAAGAGATGCCTGACGCCGAACCGATCGACGAGCTTGAGGAGATCGAGGACGCGGAGCCCGTCGACGAGTCGGAAGAGGTCGGGGACGGCAAGCCGGTCGACGGACCGGAAGAGATGCCTGACGCCGAACCGATCGACGAGCTTGAGGAGATCGAGGACGCGGAGCCCGTCGACGAACTGGAAGAGGTCGGGGATGTCGAGCCGGTCGATGATCCGGAAGAGATACCTGACGCCGAACCGATCGACGAGCTTGAGGGGATCGAGGATGCGGAGCCCGTCGACGAACTGGAAGAGTTCATAGAGACCGATGAGGGTCGGGTTCACGATGAAGTTCAGGTCGGCCGGCCTGATGAAACCGGAGGCCTTGACGAGTTTGAAGGGACGGCAGACCTGGAGCTTGCCGCGGAGCTCGCCGATGCGCCCGGGGATATAGCGCCCACGAGGTTTTTCGATGTGGTGGAGGAGATGGTCGAAGCCGAGCCGATCGACGAACTCGAAGAGGTCGTCGACGGCGAACTGGACGAGGCGGTCGCCGTCGACGACGTATCGGCGGAGATCGCGGATGCCGAGTCCGACGACGAGGCATACGAGGCCGGCCCCGTCGACGAGCCGCAAGAAACCGAGTACGGCGAAGACGGCTCCGGTGGAACGCTTGCGATCGGTATTGTCGAAGGCATCGATGAAGAACCGTTTCTCGGTGAAATCGTCGTCGAAGAGGAGATAGGGCCGCTCGTGCCCGAGGCCGATTGGCTTGCCGGATATGCCGTACGAGATGAGCCCGACACCGTGCGCTCGGACGCCGACCTATCTCCGGACGGTGCCGAGGGAGCGACCGCTTCGCGCACCCAAGACTGGTTGCCCGTCTCCACGACACCTCCGGAGCTGTCCGAGGATGAAAGGCTCATCCCTGAGCCGGCCGGAGACCGTGCCGCGCTCGATTTTGCTCCGTCGTCGCCGCTCGAGGAGGCCGCGCAAACCGACGACGCCTCCATGGTCGACCCGGACGAGGCTACGTTCGGATTGCCGAAGATCGTCGACGTCGATGATCCGGAAGAACTCGAAGCACTTGAGGAGATAGCGGAGTCGGATGAACCGGGATCGGGAGCGCTCGAACCGGTGGAGGAACTGGAACCCGTCGACGTCGAGGACCTCTCACCGGTCCGGGGCACCGTTGCGTCGGAGGAGCTCATCGAAGAGCTCGACGAAGTGCAGTTCGATTCCGCCGAGGCGCTACCCATAGAAGAGGTGGGTGAGGGTGCTCCGTCCTTTGTCAGCGCCTTTTCCTCATTCGGAGGCGCATCGAGCATTCGCGACTCCCTGCCGTCTTCCACCGACGGTCCGGCGCCGACAGTACCGATACGGAAGGAAACGCTCCCCGACGAGATCGTCGTGCGCGGAATCGAGAACACCGAAACGCACCATATCATGGAGATTGAGGATTTCTTTGCTTCAGCCGGTCGTCGGCACAGCGTGTTCGAGGAGCGGGACGGACTCATACAGATCCGGGCGGCGGCGTACTTTGCGGAGTACCGCGACATCGATCAGCGCGTGCAGCTGCTGGCCGAACAGATTCTCCTGCACCACGACCTGTCGAGCATTGACGATGTACTCAAAACGGCGTTCGATGATCTCGATTTTGACGACATTTTTGACGACGCCGAATCGGAACAATCCTCCGCCGACCATCAAGACACCGCCCTTCGCATCGTGTCCGGTGGGTTCGAGTTTCCGATACGAGTCGATTCGGGTAACGTTGGAGTTCGTCAAGTGTATCGCGAGTTGGTGCAGATAACGCGCCGTTGGAACGCGAGGGTAGCCCTTGTACTCGATGAGTTGGCGGACGGGCGTATGCAGGGTAGTTTCGGGATCGGGTTGAGCGAAGAGTGTGATTCGAGTCTCTCTTTCGAGCCCGATTGCGACCTCGTACGGAATGTCGTCGCCTTTCGCCGTGTCGCCCTTCTCAAGCGACCCCTGTCGTTTTTTCGCGATTTCGCCGATACTTGCCACGCGAGCAAGCTGGTATCGGTCAATAGCTGGCTGTTGTTGCCGCTCAGGGACACCGGAGCACGACGCTATCTCATGGTGGGTTTTTCCCGCCCCTTCGATAGTTTGATGGACCTCACGATGCGCTACGATATCGTGCCTCGTGCGGTGTAACGAGCCCACCGACCGCATGCCGGACGCGACGACACCGTTTCATACCGCCTTCCCGACTACCGCATCGTACATTGGGGGGCGACACGTTGTGCAGCTACACTGGGGAGTTGAACATGGACAGTGATTCCGACCGACTGCTTTTGTATACCGACGGAGGATGCCACGGTAATCCGGGGCCCGGGGGTTGGGCGTGGCGACTGATTTCCGATCGCGGAGCGGTCCTGGCCGAGGACGCGGGATACCGGTCGGCCACGACGAATAACCGCATGGAGTTGACTGCGGTCATCGAGGGGCTGGAATATGTAGAGGGCCGGCACCGCAATGCGAGCGTGAGCGTCATGACCGATAGCCAATACGTCCGTCGCGGTATCACCGAGTGGATCACCGGATGGAAGCGGAACGGATGGCGTACCGCCGCCAAGAAACCGGTTCGCAATGACGAGTTGTGGAAAACCTTGGATCTCCTCAACGACCGCTTGCGTCCGCGTTGGGCATGGGTGCCCGGGCACTCCGGCCACGAGCACAATGAAGCGTGTGATCGTCTCGTTCAACGGGCGATTGCCGCACAGTCCAAGCCTCGCTAAAGCGTCGTACCTCCCCGTGCCGTCATACTCGGCGATGAGGGGGATTCATGGTGTACGGCTTTTCTCCATTCGGAGCGATGGGGCTTCCCGTTCGTGTCGAGGTCGACATTCGACGCGGCCTCCCGGGAACGGATATCGTCGGCCTCGCATCGAGCGAGGTTCGCGAGGCGCGCGAACGGGTACGGGTCGCTATTCGGAACAGCGGATTCGAGTACCCGTCCGAGCGGATTCTCATAAGTCTCTCCCCCGCGGAAGTCCCCAAAATTGGGGCGGGATTCGATCTGGCGATCGCCCTGGCGGTGCTGGAGCAGAGCGGACAAGTGACCCTCCCCGGCGACGTATTGGCAAGCGGCGAGCTCTCTATACAGGGCGATGTCGTACCCGTGCGGGGTACGCTCTCGGCGGTCTTGTCGGCCGAGGAGCTGGGCGTTCCCCACGTCGTGGTCGCGCGTCGCGCCGTGCGCGAGCTGTACGCCGGTAAGGCTGCGCACGGCGGCCTCCTGGTAGTCGATACCCTCGGCGAGTTGAAACGCGGCGGTTTCTCGCGACCGGAGATCGAGGCTCAAACGAATCGGGAACGGGAGGCGGTTTCATTCGACGATATTCGCGGGCAGCCGGCGTTAAAATGGGCGTCTGCGGTTGCCGCGGCCGGATTTCATAACCTCCTTCTCGTCGGCCCCCCGGGAAGCGGAAAAACGATGGCCGCGCGGCGACTCTCCTCATTGTTACCCGACATGCCGGACGAGCACGCTCGTGTAGTCGCGCGGATTTACTCCATGCGCGGTCTGGAGGGCGGACTCAGCGGATCGCGACCGCCGGTGCGAATGCCGCATCACAGCGCGTCGATGGAGGGGCTGCTCGGCGGCGGAAAGGGCCACCTTCCGGGCGAGGTGAGCCTGTCGCACCTGGGAATCATGATTCTGGACGAAGCCGCCGAGTTTCGCCCCCACGTCCTACAGGCGTTGCGGGAGCCGGTGGAACGTCGATCGGTGACCGTGAGCCGAGCGGGCCTTACCGAGGAGTTCCCGGCGCAGTTTCAGTTGGTGCTCACCAGCAATCTGTGTCCGTGCGGCAAGCTGGGACGACCGGAATCGCGCTGTATGTGTAGCGACCGTGAGGTAGAGCGATACTGGAGGCGTCTCGGCTCGGCTCTGCTGGATCGGGTCGATATTCGCGTTCGCACGTATTACCGAGAGCGCTCGTCGGACTCGCCCAAACACGCCGATCTCGCCCTCTCGGTTCGTCGCGCGATCGAGCGGCAACGGCGACGTACTGTGGGCCGACCGTGGCGACGCAACGGCCTGATTCCACCGGAGGCGGTCGACCGGTTGCTGCCCCTCACGCGTCATTTGACATCCCTGCTGGGAGAGCGGATGAAGGAACTCGGCCTATCGGACCGCGCCGCATCGAGCGTCAGAAGCGTGGCGCGTACGTTGGCCGATATGGATGATCGGGATCAGATCGGAGAGGGGGATATCCTGGAGGCCGCGTCGTTGCGTAGTATCGGCCCGGAGTGACGTACCATCTCTTGGCGGTGCGACGGTCATCTCCGTATACTCAACGTACATGAACTCGTTTCGCCATATTCGTCCCATATTGATTATCCTTCTTGCCGTTGCGGTAGGGTGGTTCGGCGGTCGCCGGTGGGAACGTACCGCAGAGTCTTCGCCCGCCGACGGAGACGACATCGAGCTGTTGTCCGACACCGACGGCGACGAGGATGTGCTTATCCCCCGTTCGGTGTCCCTTGCCGACGACGAGCGCGATACGATCAGGATCTACGAGGAGCGTAACCGCGCCGTGGTGAACATCAATACCGAAACGGTGGCGTACAACTGGTTTCTCGAGCCGATTCCTCGCGAAGGTACTTCGGGATCGGGCTCTATCATTGACGAGCGCGGATATGTGCTGACCAACAACCATGTAGTCGAGAGTGCCGCCCGCGTATACGTGACGCTCGCCGACGGCGAGCGTCTCGACGGTGAGGTCGTCGGTCAGGACGCGGAGAACGATCTGGCCGTTGTTCGGTTTGATCCCGAAGGGCGACGACTCGAGACGGTTCCCATGGGAGAGTCCGAATCGTTGAGGATCGGCCAACGGGTCATGGCGATCGGCAACCCGTTCGGACTCGATCGCACACTTACCATCGGTATCGTGAGCGGTCTGGGACGACCGATCCGGGCGCGCAACGATCTGGTCATTCGGGATATGATCCAGACCGACGCGTCGATCAATCCCGGGAACTCCGGGGGCCCGCTACTCAACTCCCAAGGCGAGATGATCGGAATTAACACGATGATCTTTTCGCCCAGCGGCGGTTCGGTCGGGATCGGATTCGCCGTTCCGGTGAATACCGCGCGACGAGTGATACCCGATCTGATCGAGTTCGGTGTCGTACAGCGCGGCTGGATCGACGTGATACCGCGGCAGCTCTTTCCCCGTCTCGTCCAATACGCGCGCATGCCGGTGGAAGAGGGGCTATTGATCAGTGAAGTCGTTCCGGGAGGAAATGCGGCGGAGGTCGGTTTGCGCGGCGGCGATCGTGACGACGCAGTGCGCTACGGACGCACGGTGATTTACCTCGGGGGCGACATCATTACGGCTGTCGACGGGATGGCGGTCTCGTCGATCGCGAACCTGTACGAGGCGCTCGAAGACAATCGTCCCGGGGAGACGGTCTCCATCGAGTACATCCGGGGACGTCGGCGTTTGGAAGCCGAAATCGTACTCAGCGAGCGTCCGACACGTTTCCAATGGGACTAAGGTATGCGAAAATTCCGTGTAGATGCGCAGTTTCAACCCGCCGGCGACCAAGCGCAGGCCATCGAGGCGCTGGCCGCGGGCGTTCTCGCCGGCGACGCATTTCAGACGCTCAAAGGGGTCACCGGCTCGGGAAAGACCTACACGATGGCCAAGGTTATCGAGAAGGTGCAGCTTCCCACCCTCATCGTCAGCCACAACAAAACACTCGCCGCCCAGCTCTACCGGGAGTTCAGCGAGTTCTTCCCGGACAATGCGGTCGAGTATTTCGTCTCCTACTACGATTATTACCAACCCGAGGCGTACGTCGCTTCACGCGATTTGTACATCGAGAAAGATGCGTCGATAAACGATGAAATCGACCGTCTTAGGCTTTCGGCGACTACTAATTTAAGCGAGCGGCCCGATGTAATCGTCGTCGCGACGGTGAGTTGCATATACGGTTTGGGTAGCCCGAAGGACTACCGCGAGATGCGCATTCGCATCGATAGGGGCACGACCCTCGATATCGACCGCGTGCGGCGCAAGCTCATCGATCTTCAGTACGATCGCAACGACCAGCTCCTTCAACGCGGAAAGTTCCGTCACAAGGGAGACGTGTTGGAAATCTTTCCCGCATATCTCGAAGAGGCGTATCGAATTCAGCTCGATTGGGATGAGGTGACCTCTATTCACCGAATCAATCCGTTGACCGGCAGTGCCGAGGAGGCGATGGAGACGCTGTTCGTCTACCCGGCAAAACACTTCGTCATGCCTGAAGACCAAATGCGAAAGGCCGTTTCCATTATTCGCGATGAGCTCGACGGTCGCTACCAGGATTTGGTCGACCAGAATCTCCTCGTAGAGGCGCAGCGGCTCCGCAGCCGGACGGAGTACGATATCGAAATGATAGAGGAGATGGGATACTGCCCCGGCATCGAGAATTACTCCCGCCATTTGAGCGGCCGAGCGGAGGGAGAGCGTCCCGCGACGCTCATCGACTATTTCCCCGAGCGGTACCTTACCCTCATCGACGAGTCGCACGTGACGGTGCCGCAACTGCGGGGTATGTACGCCGGAGACCGATCGCGCAAAGAATCACTCGTCCGCTACGGGTTTCGGCTACCCTCGGCGTTGGACAACCGGCCTTTGATCGAGACGGAGTTTATCTCGCTCCTCGATCGGTGCGTGTACGTCAGCGCCACCCCCGGCGACGACGAGATCGAGCGATCCGTGCGCGTCGTCGAGCAGATTATCCGTCCCACCGGCCTGTTGGACCCCGAGATTGTCGTCCGGTCGACAAAAGGGCAGATCGAGGATCTTCACCGGGAGATCCGCGAGCGTGTGGCAAGAAACGAGCGCGTGCTGGTGACGACGCTCACCAAAAAGATGTCCGAGGATCTCACCGACTATCTCGCCAATCTGGGCGTCAAGGTGCGCTATCTCCACTCGGAGATCGAGACGATCGAGCGGGTAGAGTTGCTGACCGATCTCAGGGCCGGGAGTTTCGACGTTCTGGTGGGCATTAACCTCCTGCGTGAAGGGTTGGATCTCCCCGAGGTCAGCCTGGTGGCCATTCTCGACGCCGACAAGATCGGCTTTCTTCGCTCCGCGACGTCGCTCATTCAGACGATCGGTCGCGCGGCGCGCAACGTTCGAGGGACGGTCATCATGTATGCAGATGAGGAGTCCGACGCGATGCGTGTGGCGATCGACGAGACGAACCGCCGACGACGCATCCAAGAAGAGTACAACAACGCCCACGGCATCACTCCGGCGTCGATCAAGAAGTCGATCCAGAGTATCATCACGCGTCGCAAGGAGGAGAAACGCACCAACGAGGAGAAGCAGCTCGAGATTATCAAGGGGAGCTACAACATCCTCGTTCCTACGCAACGCAAAAAGCTCATTACGCTTCTCGAAAAGGAGATGTTGGAACATGCGAAAAACTTGGAGTTCGAGCAGGCTGCGGTGGTTCGCGACGAGATCGAGAAGCTGAAGGCGATGTGATGCTCGACAACGTCTCTGTATACCGTAGGCGACGAATCGTCGGATTGTGCATCGTCTTGGGTGCGGTTGCCTTTCTCGGTGCGTGTAGCGATCGAACCCCATCGTTAACGTTGCCCGAGACACCGGTGCTGTCGGGGCGCGGGAGTTACGCCCTTGTCGAGGCCGAGTATACGCGTCTGTTCGACCGTCCCGATCGGGACGCCGTAATACTCTCCCATGGCCGGAGAGGCGATGTGTTGCGGGTGGTGGGGCGTACCGCGAATCTTCGTTGGGTCGAAGTCGATGCGCCCGACATGCGGGGATGGATCGTCATGGAAGACCTCGTGCTCTTCTCAAGCCGCGAGCAGGCGCTCAACGCTCGACACGCTCGAACGCGGTAACGCCGGCCGGGTCGTTCTGTGCCGTCTCTTGTCCTGCCGTGGATACTGCCGCCCCTGCTCGGTGCGGTCATAGGATATCTGACAAACGCGCTCGCCATACGAATGTTGTTTCGCCCCCTGAGGCCGTGGCGTGTTTTCGGTGTGCGCGTTCCATTCACACCCGGCGTCATTCCAAGGCAACGGGAAGAACTCGCCGAGCGCATCGGTCGTATGGTATCCACGGAGCTTCTTACGTCCGAGGTCTTTTCTCAGCGTTTCGAAAGCGGTGAGTTCGGACGAACCCTCGCCCGCGCGATCGTCTCCTTCGTCGATCGGCTCGGTACGATACGGGTGGAGGAGCTCAGATCACGCGCGCTTATCGATGAGGCGTTACGTGCTGCACAATCGTATATGGAACGGCGTTTCTGCGAGGGTGATGCCGACGATTTCCCGTTATCATCGATTATCGGCGATGTGCTGATCGAGAACGCCCGCGATATCGCGCAGTGGCTCGTCGGCGCCGTTCAGGAGCGTAGGATACTACACGCGGTCGACAAAGGCCGTGTGGATACCCTCTTCGAGATCGCATGGCCCCACCTTCGTGGCGAAGCGGAGAAGGTGCTGCGTTCATCGACCGTTCAAGGAGAGCTTCATTTTCGGGCTCGGCGCGTTCTCACATACTCACTCGATCAGCTTTCCTCGTTACAGCGATTGTTCGTCTCCGCTGCGCAGTACGATCGTCAGTTGGAGGCGCGAATACCGGCGATCGTCGCGCGGATTACCGATGAGATATCTCTCACCCTCGACGAACCGGCGATGCAATCTCGCATCGCGGATGCGGTGTTCAGCTGGATCGACGTAAGACGAGAGCGAACGCTTGCGGAGCTCGTGGGGGCCGACGGTTCGGCCCGGCTGCGCGAGTTGATCGCCGGCGTCATATCGAATCGGGAAGCGGTCGAGGGGGCGTTGCGGTCGTTCCTACGCGCTCGCGGCGACGGCGAGGAGTGTCGTCGGTTGGTCCGCCGCGGCTTCGATACCGTGAGGAGTTCTCTCGACCGCAACGCCGCCGTGCCGTTGGCGGACCTCTTCCCGGAGCTTAAGAGCCGCAGGGC
This sequence comes from Alkalispirochaeta sp., assembly GCA_965601925.1. GTDB lineage: Bacteria > Spirochaetota > Spirochaetia > DSM-27196 > Alkalispirochaetaceae > Alkalispirochaeta. The sequence continues at coordinate 4,731,032 of OZ271854.1, read as the reverse complement.
GTCGATCGGCCGGTGGGGCGCCCAGAGGGTGCGTAGCGTACTGGCGACGGCCGCGAGCGCCTTCGTCGAGCAGCTTGATGTCTACCGCGTGGTGGTGAACCGCATCAACGAGTTGGATATCGAACGCGTCGAAGCGTTGATTCTCATCATCGTCAAACGTCATCTCACGTGGATCAATCTCTTCGGTGCACTGCTTGGGGCCGCAATCGGCGCGGTACAGATTCTTTTGCGCGTTTTGGGATTAACATAACGGTCGGCTATCGCCCGTTTCGCAGAATGCACCGGCGGTCATGAATCGTATACACTTGGACAATGAGGAGGAACCGATATGCAAACGACGATTGACAACAGACCGATGTTCACAACGCTCACCGTGGCCTTGAATCAAGGGGAGCACTTCCGTGCCGAGGCGGGTTCAATGGTCTCGATGAGCCCGACCGTCGAGTTGGAGGCCAAGACGCAGGGCAAGGGGCTCGGAGGAATCTTGCGTGCGGCGGTCGGAGGCGAGGGGATCTTCGCAAGTCAGTTTACCGCCGCCGGAGGTCCCGGTGAAGTCGTCCTCGCACCGGCCGTGCCGGGGGATGTTGTGGAGTTCGCGCTCCAGAATCAGACGGTCTACGCGCAAAGCGGTGCATATCTGGCCGGCGCTTCCGAGTTGGAGCTCGGTACCAAGGGCTCGCTCAAGGCGATGTTCTCCGGCGAGGGGCTCTTTCTCCAGACCGTATCCGGAACGGGACCGCTCTTTCTTTCGTGCTACGGAGCGATTTTTACGCGCGATCTCGGTTCGGGCGAGACCTATATCGTCGACACCGGTCACATGCTCGCCTTTGAGGAGTCGGTGACCTACCGTTTGAAAACGGCGAGCAAAGGGTTGTTCAGTACGGTAACGTCCGGCGAAGGACTCGTCGCGGAGTTCCAGGGGCCGGGACGTATCTGGATCCAATCGCGCAATCTACGCGGATTTGCCGGGCTGTTGAGCAAGCTCCTTCCCGACAGAAAGAGCTGAGTCGGTCCCGAGCGCGCGCGACCGGTTGGGATACGAACGCGCGTTGTATACCCGCGACGGGTCATTCCGGTTGCGGTATGTCGAGAAGAAAACGCGCCCCGCGGTTGGGCGCGCTCTCTACCGACACGGTTCCACCGTGTGCCTGAACGATGTGTTTTACGATTGCCAATCCCAATCCCGTTCCGCCGAGGGTACGACTACGCGCTTTGTCCACCCGAAAAAAACGTTCGAAAAGGCGCGGTTGATCGGATTCCGGGATTCCCGGCCCGTTGTCGGCTACGGTGATGAGTAGCTGCCGTGATCGATTTGCGAAGGTGATATCGACTACCGCTCCGGACTGACTGTACTTAATCGCATTGTCAACCAAGTTCGTGAGAGCTTGCTCGATGAGGCTGGCGTTGACCGCTATCTCCGTCGATCCTCGATAGTGGTCGCGTAGAGCGATCGACTTTTCATCGGCCCGGCTCTGCATGGTCCTGCGGAGCGCCGCGACGATGTCCTCTGCGCGAACTCGCTCCGTGGCGATCGATTCTTTGCCCTGCTCTAAGCGCGAGAGTTGCAGCAAGTCTTCGATTATCGCACTGAGTCTGTGGGCCTGTTTGGTGATGATTTCCAGAAATCGCATCGCCTCCTCCGGTTCGTCCAACGCGCCGTCGACGAGCGTTTCGACAAAGCCGAGGATCGATGTGATGGGCGTTTTGAGTTCATGGGAGACGTTCGCTACGAACTCCTTGCGCACCGTTTCGAGCTCCTGGAGCCGAGTGATATCGTTGAGCACGACCAGTACGCCGCGCTCCTCCTCGATCGTTACTACCGTTCCGTGAATCTGCATGTACCGCGGCGGATTCGTATAGATCACGACGTTGTGCTCCTGGCTGGTCCCGGTCTCCATCGTGTGGCGAATGAAGTTGTAGATATCGCTGTTGCGGATTACCTCCAGGAGCGTTCGCGGCTCTCCGAATTCGGTTTTGATCGAAGATACGTCGAAGAGCTTCCGCGCCGCGACGTTCATGGACTGAACCCTGAGTTGTGCATCGATGAGTACGACGCCCTCCACCATACTCCCGAGAATCGCCTCCAACTGTTTGCGTTGGCTCCTGATCGCCTCGATACGAGCGGTGAGTTGGGAAGCCATACTGTTCATCGTCTCGGCGAGGCGGGCGAACTCGAGCGGTTCGGGCAAGAAGCATCGATATCCCAAGTCGCCTTCGGCGAATCGGGTCGCAGCGAGTTGCAGATGGCGCAAGGGGGCGTTAATTCCGTCGACGATACGATAACTGACGAGGAGTACGATGCCGAGACCCGCGACGATCGTTACGGCAAACCACACGATGAGCGATGTGGTTTCGTCTTCGAGGCGCTCACGGGTGCTCGCAACCGATAGATAGCGAACGTCGTCCCATCCCGCCAGTTGAATGGGACGTACGACCGCCACGCTCCGCCGGCGACGGAACGACGCGTTCACGATCGGCTCACCGTCGCGTAACGCCTCCTCAAGAAGCGGTGCTACCAACAAGGAGACGCCGTGATTACTCGTGTACACCGTTCGAACCGCCTCGTCAAAGAGGACGACATCGAGATCGGTACCGTCGGCGACGCCATCGAGCCAAAGTCGCATACGCGGCGAGGACGACTCTTCGTAGAGGTTCAGCGCCGATTCGAGTACGACAACGTCTCGGTCGAGGTGGTTAAGGAGCGTCTGTGCGCGATATGAGCGAGCAAAGGAGAAGATCGCGCCGGCCATTACCAGTACAACCGCAACGAGGCGTACGGCGAACTGCGGGAAGACATAACGGACGAGTGTGCGTGACATGTGAAGCGGTTCCTACCGAAGAGGTATTGTATTCGCTGTCCTGCCGGTGCGCCAGCCCCGACCCGAGAACTCTCGGCGGACGGCCTCCGCGCCCTCGCAATCCATCGAGAACGCACCGACGGCCCCCTTCTCCCTACGATCTATCAAACGGCGCTGCGCGCGGGTGAAATCACGTGCGGGTAGGTGACGGCGACGAGCGCGACTTCAGGCCGGTTGCGTACCGCAGGTACGAGGAACGCAACCAACTCGGCCTGCTGAGCGATCGACGTTGTCGCCTATCCATGATCCGGTTAACACGTGCGCCATCGGAGACGCGCAGCACTATTTTGCCTTGAAGCGATAGCCGACGCCGCGTACCGTCTCGATGAGCGAGCCGTACTCGTCCAACTTCTTGCGTAGTCCGAGTATTTGCACGTCTACCGAGCGCTCGGTCACCGGATAGTCTTTCCCACGGACCGCGTCGATGATCTTATCGCGTGAGAATACCCAGCCGGGGTTACGCATCAAAAACTGGAGAATGGCGAACTCGGTCGCCGACAGGTGTACCTCGCGGTCGCCGCATTTCACCTCGTGTTTACTGAGGTCCATGAAGACGCCGTGGGCCGACAGGCGACTCTCGTCGGTACGCCCACCGGTCTCGGTACGACGCAGCACGGCTCTCAGGCGCGCCACCAAAACGCGAGGGCTGAACGGCTTTGTGATATAGTCATCCGCTCCCGTTTCGAGGCCCGCGACGACATCGGCGTCCTCGGACTTTGCGGTGAGCATTACGACGGGAATGGTCTTGGTGGATTCCTGCCGTTTGAGCCGGTTGCACACTTGTACACCGTCCATACCGGGAAGCATGAGGTCCAGCACGATCGCCCCCGGACGCAGTTCCTCCGCGGCCGTAAGGGCCTCCTCGCCGGTACCGACTGCGTAGACGGAGAGGCCCTCTTTTTTCAAGTTGTACCGTATCAGTTCCTGGATATCTACCTCGTCGTCCACGACGAGTATCAAATCCCGGCTCATAGCGCCTTACGTTTTGTTGAGCTCGACGTGCTCGCCGGTCTTGGTGTACACGATCCACTCGCACATGTTGGTCACGTGGTCGCCCAGACGTTCGAGAAACCGGTTGAGAAAGACCAACGAAGTGCCGGTCTCTACGCGATCGGGGTTGGCGGCGATCATGGCGAGAAGTTCCTTGTACAAGGCGCGGTGCATGATATCGATATCGTCGTCGCGCCGGGCTACCGTTCGAGCCAACTCGGCGTCGTGGTTCACGTACGCGGTGATCGAGTCGTGTACCATCTCGATGCCCTGTTCGGTCATCCTGCGAAATTGCGGCATCGTTTCGCGAAAGACCTCGTCGCTCAGCTGATCCATGACGCGGACCAGATGGCGCGCGTGGTCGCCGATCCGCTCGAGGTCCGAGGCGATTTTCATGGCGACCAGGATCTCCCGCAGATCGGTTGCGACGGGCTGCTCGGTGGCAATGATCTCCGTACAGCGCTTATCGATGGAGAACTGCAATGTGTCGATCGCGTGATCGTTCTCTTTCACCGATTCGGCCAGCGCCGTGTCGCGATTAGTGACTGCGGTAAGCGCCTTCTGCAGCGCCTCCTCGACCAACGTCCCCATCTGAAGGACTTCCTGGTACATCTCTCTGAGTTGTTCTGAAAAGTGTTGTCGCGGTTGCATGGGCTATACCTCCTGTATCAGCCGAATCGACCAGATATGTACGCCTCGGTACGCTCTTCTTTCGGGTTGAAGAAGATGTCTTTGGTGTCGCCGGCCTCTATAATCCAGCCGTTAAGAAAGAATGCAGTCTGATCCGATACGCGTCCGGCCTGCTGCATGTTGTGCGTTACGATAATGATAGTATAACGCTCTTTCAATTCCGTTATCAGGTCCTCGATTTTGGCGGTCGAGATCGGATCGAGCGCGCTGGTCGGCTCGTCCATCAGTACGACGTCCGGTTCTACCGCGATCGCCCGGGCGATACAGAGACGCTGCTGCTGACCGCCGGAGAGCTCCAGCGCGTTCTGTTTGAGCTTGTCTTTCACCTCGTCCCAAAGAGCGCATTTTTTGAGACTCGTCTCCACCAGCTCGTCCAGATCGCCCTTGTATCCGTTGATCTTCGCGCCCCATGCGATATTGTCGAACACGCTCTTGGGAAAGGGGTTCGGCTTTTGAAAGACCATACCCACGCGGCGGCGAATCTCAACCGGGTCGACATCCTCCGAGTAGACGTTCTGATCGCGGAAAAAGACCTCTCCGACGGCGCGGGTATCGGGGATGAGATCGTTCATGCGGTTGAGACAGCGTAGAAGCGTACTCTTGCCGCATCCCGACGGGCCGATCAGCGCGGTCACGTGGTTCTCGATGAAGTTTAGGTTCACTTCGTGAAGGGCCTGAAAATCTCCGTAGAAGAAGTCCAGCTGTTTCGTTTGCATTGCCAAGGTATTGTCCATGGGTCAGATTCTCCTCTTTTTGGAAATGCGATTGCGCATGATGATTGCCGTCGCATTCATCGATAGCATCAAAACGAGCAGCACGATGATGGCCGCCGCGGCGACGTTGCGGAACTGGCTTTGGGGGCGCGCCGACCATTGATAGATTTGAATCGGCAACGTGGTGAATCGGGAAAAGAGCGTGCGCGGGTCCACGGTAATGAAGGTCGATGCCCCCACTACGACGATCGGCGCCGTCTCGCCCACGGCCCGGGAGATCGCGAGAATCGTTCCGGTAAGAATGCGATCGAATGAGGCGGGCAACACGTGGTGCCAGATCGTCTCCCATTTGGTGGCGCCCAAGCCGTAACTCGACTCTCTGAGGCTCCCCGGCACCGCACGAATCGCCTCGCGGGAGTTGATGATGATAATCGGTAGGATCAACAGCGACAGCGTGAAGCCCGCGGAGACGATCGTACGCCCGTTCGCGGTCGTCGGATCGCCGATGCCGAACATGGCGCCGCTGGTAAAGGGCTCGAGACCGCGAACGAACACCGCAAGCCCCAACAGACCGAAGATGATCGACGGCACACCGGCGAGGTTGTAGATATTGACCTCGATAATCCGGTTATACCACCGGTCGGCGCGGGCATATTCTTCGAGATAGATTGCCGCCGCCACCCCGATCGGAAACGACACGACGATAACGATCAGAATCATCCAAAGAGAACCGAGAAAGGCGGTCCGGATTCCCGCGAATTGCGGGCGCGGATTCTGGGCCGAGATGAGAAAATGCGGATTCAGCCAACTGCGAAAGCGCAGGACGGCGTCGGGGTACTCCGCGTGATCCGCGCGAATTGCGTCTTGGCTGAACAGGGACTCTCCGAGCGACCACGCCTCGATGATCGTCGGGTTCACGATCCGCTCCTGGACGAGTTCGGCGAGATCGGAGACGCTCCGTTCAGCGAGGGGATCCTCGAAGTTGAAGCGTCTGATCAGTCCCGCCGAGAGATTCGTCTCCAAAATGGCCACCAGTTCCTCGGCACTCAGATCCTCGAGGTTGCCGCTCGCCACGAGTGTTTCGGGCTGAACCTCATTCTCGATGAGCACAAAACCGAAGACGCTGTTGAATATGTTCAAGAGCAAGACGATCAACATGAGAATCGCAATGGTTGTCGCCACGTAGAAGGCGACGTGCCATACCTGTCCGGAACGGCGGCGACGCATGATGTTCGCCATGATTTCGTCGTGTTTGTGGGTGATGTGTCGGGTCTGGATCGTGCTCATTCATACACCTCCCGATACTTCTCGACGATGCGGCGACTGATGATGTTGAGGGTCAACGTGATGGTAAAAAGCACCAGCCCGAGGGCGAAAATGCTATTGTAGTCGACGGAGTTGTAGCTGATATCTCCGCCGCTGATGCGCACGATGTACCCGGTAAGCGTCTCGGCGCCCTCGAATGGGTTGGCGGTCAAGTTGGGGCCGGCTCCGGCGGCGAGCGCGACGATCATCGTCTCACCGACGGCACGCGAAAGGGCGACGATAAACGCCGCGGCGAGGCCGGAGAAGGCGGCCGGCACGACGATTTGCATCGAGGTCTCCATTTTAGTCGCTCCGAGTGCGAATGCCGCAGCTCTAAGGCTCCGCGGTACCGAGCTCAGAGCGTCCTCGGTCATGGAGGAGATTAACGGCAATATGAGAATCCCCATGACGATACCGGCCGAAGCGGTGTTATATACGTCTACGACGTCGCGGCCGAAGATGCTTTGAAGGAGCGGCGTCATAAATGTCACCGCGAAGTAGCCGTATACGACCGTCGGAATTCCGGCGAGTACCTCTAAGATCGGCTTGAGCACGCCGCGTACGCGTTCGGAGGCGTACTCGCTGAGATAAATCGCGACCATAAGGCCGAGCGGAAAGGCAACCAACATCGCTATGGTACTCGTCATCATCGTCGCCGAGAGAAGCGGCCAGATGCCGAATTGTCCGATCACCGGTTGCCATTCCGTTCCGGTAATAAACTCCCAAAAAGTGACTTGCGGATCGCGAAAAAAGAGGAGTGAGTCCTGCGCCAGCTCGAATACGATCCCGACGGTCACGAATATCGATATCGCGGCGCATAGAAAGAGAAACGCCTGAATGATCTGCTCGTGCGGCCTGCGACGTCGAGAGAAGTCGATCTTGGGTTTTGTGGGAGTTACTGTCTGCGTCGTATCTGACATGAAAACCTCCGCCTGCAAAAAACGGGAGGGCGAAGCCCTCCCGTCGTTCAGGATAGATTGGGATTCGATCCCGGACTAGAACGCGTCGCCGACGGCGTCAAGCCACGCTTGCCGACCCTCTTCGATGGCGGAAGCGGGCGCTTCGAAGTAGCCGACACCAAGCATACCATCGCGAGCGTTGTTGAGCACGTAGGCGAGCCATGCGGCGACCTGCGGCTTCTCGCGCATGATGGTGGCGTCGCTGTACATGAACAGCGGGCGAGCCAGCGGATAGCTACCGTTATCTACATTCGCGGTGTTGGCCACGACATCCTCGATGCTGAGGATCTTAAGCGCTTCACCCTCGTTGGCGTAGAACGCGTATCCGAAGAACCCGATCGCGTAGGGGCTGCCTTCGACGCCCTGTACCAGGATGTTGTCATCTTCCGAGAGCTGCACGTTGTTGGACGCGAGAAGGGGCTCGGCATCCTCGTCGAACACCTCTTCTACGAAGTAGTCGAACGTGCCGCTGTCGGTGCCGGGGATGAACTTAAGTACCGGCTGGTCGGGCCAGCTCGGATCGATGTCGCTCCAACGATCGGCGGTCATGATCGTGGCGAGATCCTCGATGGACGCGTTGTCTACCCAGTCGTTCTCGGGGTTAACGACAACCGCGAGGGCGTCGGTACCGATGCGAAACTCGATCGGCTCGCGACCGATGGCACGTGCGGCCTCGACTTCGCTGTCGCGAATGGCGCGGCTGGCGTTGGAAACGTCGGTCTCTCCGTTGGTAAAGCGCTCGAAACCGCCACCGGAACCGATGCTGTCGATCGTAATGTTGCCGCTGTAACCTTCGTCCTGGAACTGCGCGGCCAGGTACTCGGCGGCGGGAAATACGGTAGAACTACCGGCGGTAATAACGTTGCCCTGTACGGCAAGGGCGTTTACCTGCGGGAAGTCACCTCCGTCAATGACCCAGCTCCAGGGGCCCTCGGCCGCCTCTCCACCGTCTTGCTGACCACCGGCAAATACGAGCCCGGCAATCAAAAGCATGCTCAGCACAACAATAGCTTTCTTCATGTAGCTATCCCCCTTAAGGATTGTAAATCCGCCCTACGGCGTACGACCGCTATCCAATAGCGTGCGAGTAAGTCCTCTGTTAAGATCGTGTTAGATTTCCGTTAACGTAGAAGGCCTCTACTATCCAGCTGATCGGTAAACCACGCGTGGAGTGCGACGATGCGGTTGTAAAAGCTGTTCTGAGAGCGTTCCTCCATACCGAACAGCGCCGGGACGCGAACCGCCAAATTACCGTAGAAGTGGAGTACTCCCGCCTCGCGGTCGGGCTGTATCAGAAGAAAAGTCCGCAAGTTACCCGGTGCGACAAGAGGAAAGACTCTGTAGGTCATCGTAGTGACGTTTTCGATGCGCAGGAGCGTCTCTCCGTCTTGAAACGCGTACTCCAAGCGTTGCACATTGCGCCCGAACGATCCGTCGCGCTGGTAGGCGAAAATCTGCGAGCGTTCGGGGATTTCGTCGACAAAGGGATCGGGAATGCGCGCTCGACCGTCCGGGTCTTCTATCGCGTAGCTCTCCCGATAGAAGATGCGCATCTCATCGCGGCTCGCGGAGTAGTACTCGATGCCCTCCATCGTGCTGACGCTCCTGAGTATGTTGTATACCTCTAAGATGCCGCCCTCCGAGAATACGATCGGGTCGACGGGAATGGGCAGCGAGATTTCGATACCGACTTCAGGCGCCAACTCGGAGAGATCGTCCCTTATCTCCGCGAGAAACGGAGACTCGGGCGCCAGGGCGGTCTCGACCGTGTCGCGATAAAAACTGCTCCGTCCGTCGGCAAGTTGCCTTTCTCCGCTCTGTTGAGCTTCGAGCACGAACGGCGCGACGACGGCCGTCAGAATCAGAATTGCAGTATTCACGTGTCGCATGGTACCGTACCGTACAACGATCGGAATCCTGGTACAATATGAGAACCGTTGTTTTTACCGGAGGGGGCACCGGCGGTCACGTCTTTCCCGGCATCTCCGTAGTGCGCGCCCTTCCTCAAACCTTACAATCCCGCGTGGTATGGATCGGATCGCATCGAGGGATCGAGCGTTCAATCGTGAGACGGGCGGGGATCGAGTATCGTGCCGTCCCCGCAGGCAAACTCCGTCGATACTTCGATATCGAGAATCTCCTCGACGCCTTTCGCGTCATTGCCGGAGTGCTCGCCGCATGGCGTCTGCTTGGAACCTTACGCGCGTGCCTCGTGTTCTCAAAGGGTGGATTCGTCGCCGTGCCGGTCGTCCTCGCCGCACGAGTGCGGCGGATTCCCGTCCTCATCCACGAATCGGACGCCGATCCGGGGTTGGCAACGCGTATCACCGCTCCGCTGGCGGAACGGATCTTGGTGCCGTACGCAGATTCGGTTCACGCCTTTCCGCGTAGCGTGCGTGATCGCGTCGTGGTAAGCGGTAATCCGGTGCGAGAGGCGTTTTTCGATGTCGATCGGAACGGCGCACTCTCCTCCATCGGTATTGCCGAGGATAGCCTGCCGGTGGTGCTCGTCACCGGCGGATCGTTGGGAGCGCGGCAGATCAATCTTCTCGTGCAAGAGATCGTAAGCCGGGTGACGAGCTACGCCGTCGTGGTTCATCAGACCGGCGAGGCGGGCTCATCTATGATTCCCGAAATCGCCCGCCGGGCGCACCCCGGGAGATATCACGGCGCGAGCCGGTTCGACGCGTCGTTTCCGGCGTTACTCCACCGTGCCGACGTGGTCGTCGCCCGTGCCGGCGCCGGGACGATCTGGGAGATCGCCGTGTGCGGGCGTGCGTCGGTGCTCATTCCCCTCTCCGCAGGCTCTTCGCGGGGCGACCAACTGCGGAACGCGGAGCGTTATCGCCGCGCCGGCGCGGCGATCGTGTTGGAAAGCCCCGACTTGGAGCCCGACGCATTGGAGGCGGCGATACGCTCCCTGCTCCGAGACGATGAGCGTCGTCTCGATATGGAGCGGGCGGCGTACGATTGGCCCGTACGCGACGCTGCGCAGCGCATTGCCGCGGAAATCGCTGTCCGCGTCCGTCCGAAGGCGGTACTTTCTGGTGGAGAGGAGCCGTAGGGTGGAGTTATCGGGTCTCGATGTCGTGTTTATAGCCCTTACCGTGTTCGCCGCGTTGCGAGCCGGCATCCGCGGTTTCGTGCGCGAGTTCATGTCCATGGCTGCGGTTATTGCAGGTATAGCCGTCGCGGTGCTCTTTTCGGGCCTGGTCGCCGGGTATCTTCGCCCATGGCTCGGAGAGGGGCCCTGGGCGCAGGTTATCGCCTTTCTCGGGTTGTTTCTAGGTGTATACATTCTCGTCAAACTCTTCGAAAACGCGCTCAACCGTCTGGTGGAGCGCATCAACCTGGAGAGTTTGGACCGCGCGCTCGGTTTTTTTCTCGGTATCGCCGAGGGGCTCCTCGCCGTATTCGTGTCGGTTCTGTTGCTGCGGGTGCAGCCGATTTTCGACGCTGGGCGTATATTATCCGATAGTGTGATTGCGGGTTTCATGCTGCCGCTATTGCCGTACGCCGAAAGAATCATGAGTATGCACGCCTGATGTTTGAAAACATTCTCGGTCACGACCACGTTACGCGCGATCTCGAACACGACATACGATCCGGTCGGTTGCCCCAGGCGATTCTCATCGCCGGTGCGAAGTACGGCGGAAAGTCCTCAGTCGCTTTCGAGGTTGCTCGCGGCCTCACATGTCGTGAGACGGGCCGTTGGAACTGCACGTGTAAGTCGTGTCGATTACAACGCACCCTCCAACATCACGATACGGTGCTTGCCGGGGAGCGGTACTTCGACCTTGAGATCGACGCCGCTCTCGACGCGTTTCGGAGAGAACGGCGCTCCGGTACCGCATTTCTTCTGGTGCGCGCCGTTCGTAAGCTGATTCGGCGCTTCGACCCGTTCCTGTGGCCCGAGGCGCGACTCTCCAAGGCGCGTCCGGTCGTCGACGGTATCGAGGAGGTGCTCGCGCGTGTCGAGCCGTCGGAGATATCCGACGCGCCGTGGGAACATCTGGAGGGCAAGGCGCTGAGCATCTTCGCCGAGGAGATATCGCGCAGCACCGACCGTTTGCGCCGAAACCTTCCTCACGATCCGGTACCGGTCGATCTGGTTCGTGCCGTCGGTTCGTGGGCACACCTATCGGCCGCGGCGGGGAAAAAGGTCCTCATCCTCGAGGAGGCACACACTCTGCAGGAAGGATCGCGGAACGCAATGCTCAAACTGCTCGAGGAGCCCCCGACGGACGTCTACTTCATTCTTACCTCTTCTCGGCGTTCGGCCGTTATTCCGACACTTCTCTCGCGTTTGCGAGTCTATACACTTCCGGAGCGCCCAGTCTCGACGCAGGAAGATGTACAGCGGCGGATTTTCCGCGTAGAGGAGCCGGAGCATTCGCGGCTACAGGACTTTTTTCGTCGCCGCGGCGCAGCGGAGCGGTCGTGGCGCGACCTTGCTCAGCGGACGCTGCGCGTTGTGTACGGCGACGGCTCAATATCGGACATCGAGTCGGGGCTTCGTTCTCAGATGGCCTCCGTCCAGCCCCGTGCCGGAGCGGAGTACTACCTCGATGCTCTGTCGGAAGAGCTGCGCGGCGAGCTTCCGGCCCTCGATGAGGAGGGGCGTCGTCGATATACGGCGTGGAGTCGGCTTATCCAAGTTCATTGGGACCGCATCGCCGTGCGCAATATGAATCCTCAATCCGTGTTGGCGTCCCTCGTACTGTCGATGAAACGGACGGCGGAAACCGCGATCGGCGGAGGTAGTCGGTGAGGGGCTTTGTACGTCGGGCCCTTGCGAAGCTGCCGAAACTCGACAGTAAGCAGGTCGAACAGCTGCTGGCGACCGTTGCGGAGGAAAACGAACGCATCGCGGTCGTACTCGATTCGATGAACGACGGCGTCATCGTCGTCGATGAATCTCACCGATTGATGCTGGTCAACAAGGCGGCGGAACGACTCATTCCGTTGGTACCGGGCCGCATTATAGGCGACCGGCCGATATGGCGCGTCATCGCCGACGAGGATATCGCCGCCTTCGTGCACGACACATTGGAGAACGACGAGTCCGTCTCGGATCGCGAGTTTGCTTTGGATAGCGGCGGAACTACCCGTATCCTCTCGTGCAGTATCATCCCACTGGTTCAAGCCGGTCATATCAGGGGGAGCATCTTGCAAATCGTAGATATCTCCGAGAAGCGCGGACGCGAGGCGCGCCTCCGGCGAGCGGAAAGCCTCGCGAGCCTCACGACGTTGGCGGCGGGTGTAGCGCACGAGATCAAAAATCCCCTCGGATCGATCGGTATCCACACGCAGCTGATCGAGAAGGTGGTCGCGCGCATCGACGAGGAGCACGCCTCGCCGATACGGAGCTATTTATCGGTAATCGATGAGGAGATCGACCGGCTTAACAAAATCGTCGTCGATTTTCTCTTTGCCGTGCGGCCCATGAATACCCATTTGGAAGACGGACACCTCAATGTGCTCGTCGAGGATTTACTCAATTTCGTGCAGTACGAGTTGGAACAGGCCGAGATTGAACTCGTCAAAGACTTGGACGAGCGGCTCCCGCGCCTCAGAATCGATCCTAAATATCTCAAACAGGCGCTTATGAATCTCGTCAAGAATGCGATCTCGGCCATGCCGGAGGGGGGTATGCTCCGTGTGAGCACCCAGGTGCGGGGAGACCAGGCGCTGTTACGTATCAGCGACAACGGGATCGGAATGAGCGACGATGTACGGGACAAGATTTTCGAGCCCTATTTCACGACCAAGGATTTCGGAAGCGGCATCGGTCTGACGTTGGTTTACAAGGTGATTAAGGAACATATGGGCGATATTTCGGTGATTTCCAAAGAGGGGCACGGTACGACCTTCACCATCACCCTGCCGCTTCCGCAACGGGAGAAGCATCTCATCGGGTGGGAGGACTCACCGACGTCATGACATTCAATGTGCTGATCGTCGACGATGAGAAAAACATTCGCTCCGGTCTCGCGCGTGCACTGGAGCTCGACGGATATCGCGCGTTCCTGGCCGCCGACGGCCAAGAGGCGTTGAACGTAATGCGCGACGAGGAGATCGACTTGGTGATCGCCGATCTCAAAATGCCCAGGATATCCGGCGAAGAGCTCCTGCGCCGTGTCGTGGATCAGTACCCGACGGTACCGGTCATCATTCTCACCGGCCACGGCACGATCGAGACCGCGGTAGAGGCGATGAGAAGCGGCGCGTACGATTTTCTCACCAAGCCGGTCTCGCTCGATCGACTCTCTCTTTTGGCCAAGCGAGCCCTCTCGACGCGGGAACTCGTGCTGCAACACCGGCAGTTGCAGCACGAGTTGGACAGCCACCGCCAGGCGTCGGTCATCGTCGGGAAGAGTGCCGAGATGCACCGGGTCATGGAGGTCGTCAGACAGGTGGCCTCCACCAAGGCGTCGGTCCTCATTACTGGGGAGAGCGGCGTCGGGAAAGAACTCATCGCCGACTCGATTCACCGCCTCTCCGATCGTCCCGATAAGCCTCTGGTCAAGGTGCATTGCGCCGCCCTCTCGGAAGCCCTTCTGGAAAGCGAGCTTTTCGGCCACGAGAAGGGTGCCTTTACCGGTGCGATCGGCCGAAAACGGGGGCGATTTGAGCTTGCGAATACGGGTACGATCTTTCTCGATGAGATCGGAGAGATCAATCAGAGCGTGCAAATCAAAATTCTACGGGTCATACAAGAGAAGCAGTTCGAGCGTGTGGGGGGCGAAGAGACGCTTTCGGTCGATGTCAGAATCGTCTCGGCTACGAATCGCGATCTACGCACCGAAATTGAGGAGGGGCGCTTTCGCGAGGACCTCTTTTATCGCCTCAATGTCGTCAACATTCACGTTCCTCCTCTGCGCGACCGCAAAGAAGACATTCCGCTCTTGATCGCCTCATTCATAAAAGAGTTTGCGAAGGAGAACAATAAGCCGGTAGAGGGTATCGACGCGCGTGCGCGCGCCGCTCTGCACAAGTATCATTGGCCCGGAAACGTGCGGGAACTCCGCAATACGGTCGAGAGTGCGGTGGTTATGGCCAAGGGTACGATCATTACCCTCGAAGACTTGCCGCCCTCGATCAATCGAGGCGCCGACGAGAGCGATTCGATCAAAATCACGCTGGGAAGCACTCTCGACGAGGCGGAGCGCGAGATCATTCGCTCCACGTTGGCGGCGCAGAACGGAAACAAAACACGAACGGCCGAGCTGCTCGGCATCGGTCGTAAAACGCTCCATCGCAAGATCGTGGAATACGGCCTCGAGTAGATCTCTCTTGGCGACCGATCAGGAGCGGCGCATCTTTCCGTCGATGAGAGCGATCGATACAAATGCGACGACCCACACCGTGAGGGTTATCAGCGTACCCATTCTGAGCGGAACGACGAACCACGCCATCGCGGTAAAGCCGAGAATAATCATCCCGCTATATACGACCGCCAGCAAACGACGTCCGTAGAACCCACGGTCGATGAGACGGTGGTGAATGTGCTCCTTGTCCGCCGCGTGCAGAGGGAGGCCACGGAATGCTCGCCTGGTGATCGCCAGAATCGTATCGACGATCGGGACGTACAGGAGCGTCAATACCGGAAATATGGCGATCGGCGTCGTGCCGAGCTCCCCACCCCGCAGGCCGAGTAGGGGGAGTACCGCCAGAAGGTAGCCGAGCGTCAGTGATCCGCCGTCGCCCATGAATATTCGTGCCGGCGGAAAGTTAAACAGGAGAAACCCGGCGAGACTCCCCACTAACGCAAAGGCGAATATCGCGGTGGCGACGTTGCCTTGCCCCGCGGCGATCAACCCCATGAAGAGGGCCACGAAGAGCGAGACCCCGCCCGCCAAACCGTCCGCGCCGTCGATGAGGTTGACCGCGTTCGCGATCGAGACGACCCAAAGGGCGGTGGCGATAACGGCCAGCCAGCTCGGGAGGGTAATGGTACCAACCATCGGCAACTCTATCACCCGGAGCACCGCTCCGGAGAGGGCAACGAGACCGCCGGCCACGAGTTGAACCACGAACTTGATGATTGCCGGCAGGTTGACGAAGTCGTCATACACACCCAAACCGTGTATTAAGGCGAGACCCGCCAACAACATCAGGATCGACGGGGCGGGCGGCCATTGGGCGACGGCGTCCCGGAGCATGACGAGCCCCAACGTCGAAGCAACGACGAATGCGATGAAGATGCCGATACCACCTATGCGCGGCGTCGCTTCGGTATGTATTTTTCGGGAGTTGTGGTCATCGTACCATTTGAAGCGGTGCGAGAAGTGCAGTATCACCGGCGTTAGAAGAGCGTTGAGCAGAAAAGCCGTAAGACTCACTGCGGCGATGCGAGCTGTAATACCGGTCCTCCTTCAACTACCATGGTATACGCAGATACGCTGGTATGCCAGGGTCAGCCTTTTTGTAATCTCCACGGCGGTGTCGTACCGATCGGGGTCCGCGTTGTGCCGATCCGGATGGTACTGCACCAAAAGGCGCCGATACGCCTTCCGCGCTTCTTGTATACTCGCCCCCGGTTCGATCTCGAGATCAAGAAACGCTTGGCGCACATCCGTCGGTAGCGGTGCGTATGCGCGCCCGGACTGTGCTCCCGTTTGGCCGGCTTTGCCGAAGTCGAATTCTCGGCGCAAAAATGATTCTAGTTCAGCCCACGCTTCGGGTTCCACCGTCGGATCCGATTTCGTCTCCGCGACCCAGGAACGTACTATCGTATCCAGTTTATACCACAGATCCATACTCAAAACCGCACCCCGCACGACGTTACCGTGGAACGTATACAGTAGCCGAAATCTATCGCGCTGAGAAGTCGAAAAACCGTTGGTGCAACTGTCGTATCACCGGTTTATACATATGGTGCGGTACGACGAGTGAGAGATTGGTATCCGACGAGCCGAGGCTGACCATCTCGACGTGGGGGCCGTCGGTGCGTGAAACCGACTCGAACACGTCGCGAATCAGTGCGGGATCGCGCCATAGCCGTTCGCCCACCAACGATACCACGGCCTTGTCGGAGTCGATCGTTACGCGCCCCAGCTCCGCCAACTCGGAGATCATGGCCGAAGGGGGCGTCGGAACGTCGACCGACACCGAGACGGAAACCTCGCTCGTCGCGATTAAGTCGACGCTTACCCGGTGATTCTCGAATACGCGGAACATTCGGCTCAAGAACCCCCACGCGTTGAGCATGCGGCTCGAGTGCACGGTGATGATCGTGACACCCGTACGCCCGGCGACGGCGCGCAAACCGGTCGTCTCGGGCCGCGCAACGATTCGCGTCTGCGGCCCCGCGGGATCGGCGGTATTGCAAACGATGAGGGGGATCTTGCGTTCCACCGCCGGCACCATCGTCGCGGGGTGTATGACGCGTGCGCCGAAGTACGCCAACTCCGCCGCCTCGCCGTAACTCACCTCCGGAATGGTGCGCGCGTGCGGTATCAGACGCGGATCGGCGGTCATGATGCCGTCCACATCGGTCCAGATTTCAACGCGATCGGCGTCCAGGGATGCTCCGAAAATGGTGGCGGAAAAATCCGAGCCTCCGCGGCCGAGTGTGGTAGTAATACCGTCCCCGGTCGAGCCGAGAAATCCTTGGGCGATGTACAGCAGGCCCGGTCTTTTGGGGACCGCCTCGACGATTGCGTCACGCGTCTTGTCGAAATCGGGGCGCGCCGAGCCGTACCCATCGTCGGTATGCACTAACCGGCGACTGTCAAGGAGTGTCGTCGGGATATCGCGCGCTTCGGCGGCGGCGGCGATTACGATCGTCGATAAGCGCTCGCCGAAAGAGAGAAGTGCGTCGGACGAACGCGGACTCACGTCACGAATAAGAAGGACGCCGCGGAGCAACGCCTCCAGTTCGTCCAGGCATTCGTCGAGCCGGGCGCGCCACCAGCTGCGTCGGGAGTCCGAGAGCCCCGGTGTGAGCGTCTGTAGGGTGTCTCGATGGGAGCTTTCGATTGAACAACGGCCGGCGTCGACCTCCTCGCTTGCACCCCGTTGTGCCGATTTTCCGAGCGCTACGAGGTGATCGGTAGTTTTGCCCATGGCGGAGCTGACCATGACCGCCGCCTCCGTAAGACGAGACGATGCGATGTCGAGTGCGCGTCCGATCCACTCGGCGTCGCGCACGCTCGTCCCGCCGAACTTGAGGACGACCATCAGGAAAACCGATCGTAATAACCGAGGGCGTGAAACGCCTCGGCGTTGAGAATCGCCGCGCCCGCGGCGCCGCGAATCGTGTTGTGACCCATGATTACCATCTTCACACTGCCGATCGTATCGTGCCGAATACGACCGACGACCGTCGACATACCGCCGTTAAGCCACAGATCGCGGGCCGGTTGGGGGTGGTCCGGTTCAGGGGAGACGATGATCGGCGCATCCGGCGCCGAGTGGAGATGCCTCTTCTGCGGCATACCGCGCCATTCCGCCAGTGTGGATTCGATCTCGGCGACCGGGGGACGAACGCCCTCACGCAGGCGCACCGTAATCGCCTCGGTGTGGCCGTCGAAAACGGGCACGCGGTTACACGCAGCGCTCACGATAAACGTCGCCGGTTCGATACGATCCTCTACCCGAGAGCCGAGGATCTTTTGCGCCTCGACCGCCATCTTTTCTTCCTCACCGGGAATGTACGGGACGATATTGCCGAGGATATCCAGCGATGCGACGCCGGGGTAGCCTGCGCCGCTTATCGCCTGCATGGTCGTTACCTGGACCCATTCGACACCCCACCGCTCCTCGAGCGGCGCGAGGACCATGGCCAAAAACATCGTCGAACAGTTCGAGTTGGTGATGATCGCGCCGCTGTACGGTTGATGGTCGATGAGCGCG
Organism: Alkalispirochaeta sp.; assembly: GCA_965601925.1. Lineage (GTDB taxonomy): Bacteria > Spirochaetota > Spirochaetia > DSM-27196 > Alkalispirochaetaceae > Alkalispirochaeta. The sequence continues at coordinate 4,712,657 of OZ271854.1, read as the reverse complement.
AAATGGTCTGCGTTGATCTCCGGTATGATCAGCGGCACCGATCGATCCATGCGATGGTTACGCGAGTTACTGATCACGACGTGACCTGAGCGCGCGTATTGCTCCTCGACCTCCCCGGCGACGCTGCTGTCCAGTCCGGAAAACAGAAGGCGTGACCGCAACGGTGCTTCCGTTGACGCGACCGTGACTCCCGCTACCGTCTCGTTCATCGGCTTGTCTTGTTTCCAAGCACACGCTTCGCGGTACGTCTTTCCCGCGCTTCTGGGGCTTGCGACCAACTCCACGACCTCGAACTGCGGATGATCCTCCAAAAGAGTGACGAACTTTTGCCCGACGGTGCCGGTAGCACCGAGGACGGCGACTGGTATTCGGTCCATAACCGCGAAGGTTAGATGAGCCGCCACCGCCTGTCAACATATTATCCATTAGTGATACATTCGCACGATAGTGAGCATCAAAGCACGGGAGCGTATCGAAGAGGACGTGCGACTCCTCATGCGTCGGGAGATCGCACGCGCGGAGGGACAAGAGGTGCTCTTCGTCGGACATGTAGATCGCAACACGATGGTGTACGCGGTGGAAGTCTACGCCCGCGGCGGCGAGTCGGCCGTGGCCGCACCGATGGAGTTGTGTGAGCGCGGCGACCTCGTCATTCACAACCATCCGTCCGGCGTACTGCGTCCCAGCGAGGCCGATGTCGCCGTCTCGGCTCGCCTGGCCGAAATGGGAATCGCTTCCGCCATCGTCGATAATGACGTCGAGGACATGTACGTACTGGTCGAACCCTTCCCCGCCGAGGAGGTGTCGTACCTCGACATCGATCGACTCGCGGGCGCCTTAGAAGACGGTGGTGAAGTTGCGCGTCTTCTCGACGGGTTTCGCGAACGGCCGTCCCAAGTGGCGATGACGCGCATGATCGCTGCGGCGTTCAATGAGACGGGGATCGCCGTCGCCGAGGCGGGAACGGGCGTCGGGAAGTCGTTTGCCTATCTCATTCCGGCCGTCGCGTGGGCGGCGCAGAACCGGGAGCGCGTAGTCATTGCAACGGCGACGATCAATTTGCAGCAGCAGCTGGTCGACCAGGACGTACCGACGGTACAGCGCGCGCTCGGTACCGACGTCACCGTCGCGCTGGTGAAGGGGCGCGGTAACTACCTCTGTCGGCGACGCCTCGCCGAACAGTTGGAAGAGTTTGCGGAGGGAGAGACGCTCTTTGAGGAGTGGGAGTCGGTTCGCGCCGTCGCCGAATGGGCCGATACGAGTCCCACGGGTTCCCGAAACGACCTGCCGTTTCACCTGTCCGATGAGCAGTGGGGGAGAGTCAACAGCGAGGCCGACATGTGCGCCGTCTCGCGTTGCCCCAACCGTGAGAGATGCTTCATTCTACGCGCCCGTCGTCGCGCCGCGGGGGCGCAGATTCTCGTTGCGAACCACCACTTGGTATTCAGTGACCTCGCCGTGCGGAGGGCCGGTGCGGGCTGGGACGCGACGGCCATTTTGCCCCCCTTCCAGCGGCTGATCTTCGACGAGGCGCACAATCTCGAACGCGCCGCCACCTCGTTCTTTTCAGAATCGGTGAGCTATTGGGGGCTCGTTCGGCAGGCGGGACGGCTCTTGAGAAAGCGCGGAGCGCGCCGATTCGGTCTGATGGATCGGTTGTCGGCGATCGTCGCGGAACAGGGGGCGCTCGAAAAAGCCGAGGCGGCCGTGGAGCGCATGCGCAGTATCGCCGAAGATCTCAATAAGGCGCTTTCCGCTTTCCTGGCAGACGAGACGTCGTGGCGCCTGACGGATGCTACGGCGGAAGAGCTTCGCTCCCGAGCCGGCGTTGCGCTTTTTGACGCGCGAGGCGCGCTTGTCGAGCTCGCTTCACGACTCGCGGAGATCGCCGGATCGGTGGAAGAGCGGTTTCGCGAAGAGGGTGTTTTTTTTGAGCTCGGTGCGTACATACGACGGCTCGAGACGATAGCTTCGGCGATCGAACGATTTGCCCGCGCCGAGCCCGACGATGAGATGGTGCTGTGGATGGAGCGGCGTCTCGACGGGCGGCGAAACGCCTACGTGACGCTCCATGCGACCCCTCTCGATATTCGACCCCTTATGCGGGAGTCGGTCTTTGAGCGCTACGAAACGATCGTGATGACGAGCGCGACCCTGACGATAAACGACGATTTTCAGTTTTGGGGCGCGAGGCTCGGCCTCTTTCCGTCGATGAACGACGTCCGTACCGGGCGGTTCGCCTCGCCGTTCGACTACGCCTCGAGGGTGATGCTTGCGGTACCGACCGATGCGCCGGGGCCGACGGAATCGTACTACAACCGCTATTTGGAGATTCTCATACCGCGCTTGGTGAACGCGGCCGGGGGCGGAGCGTTGGTGCTGTTTACCTCGTATCGCCAATTACAGGAGATTTACGGCGTCATCGCTCCCGGGCTCGAACAGCGCGGGTTTTCCTGCTATCGCCAGGGTACCGACGATCGTGCGCGACTCTTGGAGTCATTTCGTGCCGATATCGCGAGCGTGCTGTTCGCGACCGATAGCTTTTGGGAGGGCATCGACCTCCCCGGGGAGACCTTGCGTCTCGTCGTGCTGTGTCGTCTCCCCTTTCGAGTGCCGACCGATCCCGTTCAACTCGCCCGTTCCGAGGCGGTCGAGCAAGCGGGCGGGAACGCATTTGCGGAGTTCAGTCTGCCGCAAGCGGTGATGCGACTCAAACAGGGATTCGGCCGTCTGATGCGGCGCAGTGAGGACTACGGCGCGGTGGTCGTGGCCGATGCGCGTATGATCCGCAAGAGCTACGGGCGGGTCTTCTGGAACAGCCTGCCGCCGGCGCGTCCTTTTACCGCCTCGGGGGAGGAACTGATCGAGGAGGTGGGAGACTTTTTGTCGCGATTGAGTGGCGAGGGATAAAAAAGGACGGGCGCCCGATAGGATGCCCGTCCATGTGTGGGTCAAAATGACGCGGTACTCGCGCCTACTGAGACCGCCTATGCTACCGTCGCGAGAACGTCGCCCATGCTGAGGATCAAGTGATCCTTGTCGTCGATCTTGACGGTGGTACCGGCGTACTTGTCGAACATCACCCGATCGCCAGCCTTGACGGTGATTTCTTCGTCGCTTCCGATCGCGACGACGGTGCCGATTTGCGTCTTTTCCTGGGCGGTCTCAGGAATATAAAGACCTCCCCTGGTCTTTTCCTCTCCCTCATCTATTTTGACCAGAATTCGATCACCCAGCGGTTTAACAGTCATGCTGTCCTCCTATTAGACGTTACAAAGTTTGATTAGCTGTGGAGAAATATTCCGCAGGAAATATAACGACCTCGCTCCAACCGGTCAAGAAAAACTACGCCGGGAGGGCTCATAAAGTGAAAATGGGGCATTTTCACCCTGTTTTCGGACGAAAACACAGAAGTGGGTCGTTTTGACGCGAATTTGTTCGGAACGGTTCTTATCCCTCTTGTCGAGCGGTATGTGTAACTGTTTGAATTATATACACATAATGCCGACGAAATCCGATGTGGAAAGCTGGCATGGCTATTGCTTAGTAATCTACGGAGGAAAGAATGGCAGCAACTGTAACGAGACCTAACACATCACCGGGCACCCGCCGTTCCGACGACGAAAATGTTCTCTCTATGTATCTCAAGGAGATAAACAAAATCCCCCTTCTCACGCGAGAACAAGAGGACTACCACGCCCGGCGGGCGGCCAAGGGAATCCAAGAGGCGAAGGATGCGCTGATCAAGGCCAATCTGCGTTTCGTCGTGAACGTGGCCAAGAAGTATCAAAATCAAGGCCTGCCCCTCTCCGATCTTATCAGCGAGGGCAACATCGGCCTCATGAATGCGATCGAGCGCTTCGATGTCGATAAGGGATATCATTTCATATCGTACGCCGTATGGTGGATTCGTCAGGCGATTCTCAAGGCGATCTGCGAAAAATCCAGGATGATTCGGCTGCCTCTGAACCGGGCGAACGAGCTTGTGCAGATCGAGAAGGTGCGTAAGGAGATCCAGGGCTCACGTAGAGAAGAGGCGGAGCTCCAGGAGATCGCGCGCACGTTGGATATGAATCCCGACCACGTAGCGGACCTGGTAAACATTTCGCGGGATCTCATATCGTTGGAGACGCCGGTTTATAACGAGAAGGATTCCTCGGTACTCGGGGACTTCATCGAAGATTCCAACTACGTTCAGCCCGAAGCGCTCACGATCGAGCGCGCGCTCAAGGATGATATCAATGAGGTGCTCTCCACGCTCACCGAAAAAGAGGCGGAGATCATTCAGTTTCGTTTCGGCCTCAACGGACGGAGTCCGCTGTCGCTCAAGGAGATCGGCGACCGCTACAGTCTCACAAAGGAGCGCATCCGCCAGATAGAAAAGAAAGCGCTGCGCAGACTCCAGCATCCCAAACGAGCCCAATATCTCGAAGCGTACGTAGCCTAAATCCTCCCATAGCAAAACGCACGACCGGCCCCGCTCAACGCAACGTTGACAGCGGGGCCTTTTTCATTTAGCGTGTCAATCGTATCATTCGATCCTAACAGATTTTACATACCGGAGGGTTAGCTACACATGGCTGACAAACGCGTCTATTTTTTTGGCGATGGAAAGGCCGAAGGCTCGGCCAGCATGAAGCAGTTATTGGGAGGGAAAGGTGCCAATCTGGCCGAGATGTCCAGTATTGGCGTGCCCGTTCCCCCGGGATTTACCATCACGACCGAGACGTGTCGTGAGTACTTCGAGGCGGGTTCACAGTATCCGGACGGTCTCGAAGCGGAGGTGACCGACCACCTTGGTAGACTCGAGACGTTGATGGGGAAGAAGCTCGGCGACGCCGCCGATCCGCTTTTGGTCTCGGTACGTTCCGGCGCCGCGGAATCGCTTCCCGGCATGATGGATACGGTTCTCAACCTCGGTATGAACGACGGTGCCGTCGTAGGATTGGCCAACGTTTCGGGGAACGAGCGCTTTGCGTGGGACGCCTATCGTCGTTTTATCCAGATGTTCAGCGACGTGGTGAAGGGCACCAGCATCGAGCCGTACGAGCACGCCTTGGAAGCGGCGAAGAAGGCCAAGGGCGTGGAGGAGGACACCGACCTCAACGCGGAGGACCTCAAGACGCTCACCGGCGAGTACAAGAATATCTACAAGAAGGCGACCGGCGAAGATTTTCCTCAAGATCCGGTTAAGCAGATGTGGGACGCGATCGGCGCGGTCTTCGGCAGTTGGAACAACCCCAAGGCGGTCACCTACCGACGCATCAACGACATCAAAGGTCTGGTCGGTACGGCCGTCAACATCGTCTCAATGGTCTACGGAAACCTGGGCGACGACTCGGGAACCGGTGTCTGTTTCTCCCGCGACCCCTCCACCGGAGAGAAGGTCTTCTACGGCGAGTATCTGATGAACGCCCAGGGCGAGGACGTCGTCGCCGGTATCCGTACCCCCAAGACGCTCTCGAGTCTCGCGGAGCAGAGCCCGGATATCTACAAGCAGCTCGACGACGTGCGCGCCAAGTTGGAGGCGCATTACAAAGATATGCAGGACATGGAGTTTACCATTCAGCAGGGTAACCTCTTTCTTCTCCAGACGCGCAACGGAAAGCGCACCGGCGCCGCGGCGATTAAGATCGCCGTCGACATGGTTGCCGAGGGTGCCATCAGCGAGGAAGTCGCCGTCACCCGCGTCTCTCCCGACCAGCTCGACCAGGTCTTTCACCCGATGATCGATCCTGCGGCCAAGAAGACGAATAAGGCGATCGCCAAAGGTCTCAACGCCTCACCGGGCGCTGCGGCCGGTCAGATCGTCTTTACCGCCGACGAGGCCGAGGAGTGGGTCAAAGAGGGCAAGAAGGTGCTCCTGGTACGTCGCGAGACGAGTCCCGAGGACATCGGCGGTATGCACGCCGCGGAGGGTATTCTTACCTCAACCGGCGGTATGACCAGCCATGCGGCGGTCGTCGCACGCGGTATGGGCACTCCCTGTGTCGCCGGATGTAAGGCGGTAGAGATCGCCAACAAGATCATGACCGTGGGCGGCGTTCAGTACAAAGAGGGCGACTTCATCACCATCGACGGCTCGACCGGTGAGGTCTTTGCCGGCGAGATGGCGCTTCAGGAGCCCAAGGTTAGTGGCGATATCGATCGCTTCCTCGCCTGGACCGACACGGTTCGCGCCGGCGCCAAGCGTGCGGGACTCGCGGAGCAGACCTTCTCGGTCCGCACCAACGCCGACACGCCCCACGACGCCGACGTGGCGCGCAAGTACGGTGCCGAGGGCATCGGATTGTGCCGCACCGAGCATATGTTCTTCGAGGAAGACAAGATTCGCAGCTTCCGCGAGATGATCGTCGCCGAGGATAAGGCGGCGCGCGAGAAGGCGCTTGCCAAGTTGCTGCCCCTCCAGCGCAAGGACTTCGAGGGCATCTTCAAGGCGATGGACGGCTTCCCCGTCACGGTGCGTCTTCTCGACCCGCCGCTTCATGAGTTTGTGCCCCAGGAAGAGGCGCAGATCGCAGAGCTCGCCAAGATCGGCGGCATCACCGTCGATCAGCTCAAGGTCAAGATCGACTCGCTCCACGAGCTCAACCCGATGCTCGGCCACCGCGGGTGCCGGCTTGGTATTACGTATCCCGAGATCTACGACATGCAGGTCGAGGCGATCATGAGCGCCGCCGCGGCCGTCGCGAAGAGCGGCGTCAAGGTCTTCCCGGAGATCATGATCCCCCTCGTGGGCACCTACCAAGAGCTCAAGGTTCTGCGTGACAACGCGGAGGCCGTAGCGCAGCGCGTCGTCTCGGAGACCGGTGCAACGGTCGACTACAAGATCGGTACGATGATCGAGATTCCCCGAGCGGCGCTGACCGCCAATGAGGTCGCGGAGTTTGCCGATTTCTTCTCCTTCGGTACCAACGACCTGACCCAGATGACCTTCGGCTACAGTCGCGACGATGTGGGAAGCTTTCTCCCGCAGTACGTCGAGGACGGTATCCTGGAGTACGACCCCTTCGCCGTGTTGGACCAGACCGGTGTCGGGCAGCTCGTCCAGGTCGGCGTGGAACGGGGTCGCAGCACCAAGAAGGACCTCAAGGTCGGTATCTGCGGCGAGCACGGCGGCGAGCCCAAATCGGTAGAGTTCTGCTATCGCACGGGGCTCAACTACGTGAGTTGCTCGCCCTTCCGCGTTCCGATCGCACGTCTTGCGGCGGCTCAAGCGGTCATCAAGAATCGCTAAACCGTCCCGCCGCGCTGCGGCGACGACACGATCGATCGGCGTGGCCGATCACGACCGACTCTCCTCATCGGGGAGTCGGTTTTTTTGTAGGCGTGCGAGATGGTGATGCGCGGTCGCGACGGTCGATCTACGAAAGAGCTCCGGCGAATGGAACGGTGAACGCATAAAAAAAGCCGGCTCACGGGGAGCCGGCCGACCGTGCCGCCGGACAGAATCGAACTGTCGACACGTGGATTTTCAGTCCACTGCTCTACCGACTGAGCTACAGCGGCGAATCACGGTATGAACGTATTTCTAACAGATGGCTCATAGAGTGTCAAGGAGGCCTCATACGTTCTCCGCCGGCCTCGAGAGAATGAGCCGCATCGCCGAAGGCCGTTGAGGGCGATATACGCGAGGCGGGTGTCTTAGTCCGTCGTGGTATTTCGCTCCTCGGGAACGTATAGTGTAGGTATGAAGAGATACACACGGTTCGACGTCGCGGTTGACCTCATCGCGCGTTGAGTGTAACCATGTCGCGACGATTCTCTCACGGTGGAGGGGGTGTTATGGCAAGGCGATTACGACGATTCATTCGTCGGCCGTATCGGCCGGTAAGCCTTAGACGACTCCGACGACGGGCCGGAAAAGTTAGGGAGCGGAGACGAAGACTTCGCGAGTTACGCCGCTTGGATGCCGGTATTCGCACCTTCGCATCGGTTCACGTGGATCGATTGCGGGACGAGTTGACGGCGCTCGACGCGTGGCAACAAGTGAGAGAAGCGGCGCTTCTGTTCGGCGAAGGCCTCGTGATGAGCACGAGCTTCGGCACTCAGTCGGCGGTACTCCTCGATCTGGTCGCAAGAACGGCGCCCGGGACACCGGTTATCTGGATCGATACCGGCTATCTTCCGGCGGAGACCTATCGTTACGCTCGGACACTCACGGAACGACTCGATCTCGATGTGCGAATACACCAGGCCGACATGAGTCCCGCGCACATGGAGGCGGTGTACGGACGGCTCTGGGAGCGAGGGAACGTCGCCGATATGCGGGCATACAATCGCATTCGAAAAGTGGAACCGATGCAGCGCGCTCTGGAGGCCGTCGGCGCGACAGCGTGGCTGTCCGGCGTGCGCTCTCAGCAAACCAACCATCGTTCACATCTGCAGACCGTAGAGGTGCACATGGGGGTCTACAAGATTCACCCTCTTCTGCGCTGGAGCGACCGTGATATCGAGACGTACTTTAAGGTTTACGATCTGCCGCGCCATCCCCTGGAGCGGGAAGGGTACGTTACGGTAGGTGACGTTCACTCGAGCCGCCCCGTACGCGAGGGTGACGGGAACGGACGCGAGACGCGATTTCGGGGCCTTGTTGAAGAATGCGGTCTCCACGTGCAGGACCATGGAAAGGAAGAACGACCATGAACCGGATCATGCAGACACAGTTTCCCGTGTTTGAAATGTATCGCGAACTGCGAGATCAACTCATGGCGGCGCTCACGGACGACGATCTGCGCTTCCGTCCCGTCGACCATTCGCCCACGTTGGGCGACCTATGTCGCAGAATCGGCGAAGTCGAACACTCTTATATCGAATCGTTTCGAACATTTGAGCACGATTTCACCTATCGCGCAGACGTTCCCGATATCGAACGGAGCGTAGAGAAGCTTACTACGTGGTACCGCGAGCTCGACGGGACTCTCAAAGAAGTGTTGGGGGCTCTCTCCGACGAGGATATCGAGAAGCGACAAATCAAGCGCGGCGACGACTTCTTTCTGCCGATTCATATTCAACTCGGCGTGTATCAAGAGGCGCTCTTGATCTTCTACGGCAAGGCGAGCGTCTACCTCCAGGCGTTGGGCAAGACGCCTCCGCAACGATTTCAAGAGTGGATCGGATAGACCGGGCCGACGGTTCGAGTGCGTACCGTGGCGATCTCGCGACCGCGGGGCGTCTTTTTGCCGTTCCCTTCCGCGGAGCGCTTCTCGTTGTAGCGGCGGTGCTCGTCGGATGCGCGCCGGCGCGTGTTCCCGAGCAGTTCCGTCCGTCCGAGTTCCACGCCGCCTACCGGGAAGCTCTCACGCAGTTGGAACTCGAAGAGTCCGAGATGGGATCGCGCTGGATTGCGGCCGGTGAACGCGCTCTGTCGAGCCCGACCGCCTTTGCATCGCCGGCGGAGGAGATCGTCTTCTTCGATCCCCGCGAGCCCGCCGCCGTCGGGTATCGATTTGCGGTATTGCGGGGGCGCCGAGTGACGATCCTGATCGAGAGTGAACACGACCGTTACTTTGCCGATGTCTTTGTCGCCCCGCGCCGCGAAGGAGACGCTCCGACGCTCGTCGCGAGTCGGCCCGACGGTGCGCATGAGATCGTCTTCGAGCCGCGTTCCAGCGAGTACTACATTGTGCGCGTGCAGCCGGAACTGTTACGCGGCGGTCGGTTTCGCGTGCGTATCACCGAGGAGGCATCCCTCGCGTTTCCCGTCGAAGGAGCGGGGCCGGAGGACATATGGAGCTTCTTCGGCGATCCTCGCGACGGTGGAGCTCGACTCCACCACGGCGTAGATATCTTCGCTCCTCGCGGTACGCCGTTATTGGCGACCGGCGATTCCACGGTGATACGCGTAGGACGTCGCGATCGCGGCGGAAACATCGTTGTGCTGCGCGACGATGTGCGCGATTTGATGATCTATTACGCGCATTTGGACGAACACGTGGTCCGTCAGGGCGAACGGGTTCGTTCAGGCGATGTGGTGGGCACGATGGGAAATACGGGTAACGCCGTCACGACGCCCCCGCACCTTCACATCGGTATATACGAGGGCGGGTGGCGACGGCCCGTCGATCCGTGGAACTACTTCGTCGACCCGCCTGCTACCGATCCCCCGGCCGTCGCGTTCGCCGAAGCGATCGGCTCATGGGTACGCGTCGACGGCGAGCGCGTGCTCGCCGCCGAGGTACCTCCCGTACCGCCTGCGGCCATCGCATATAGAAATCGAAATCCGTTGTTGATCGGCGCGGGAGATACGTTTCCGGGCGCGGAGGTTCGCTCCGACGACGAGCTCCCGCCGAGCGCCCCGGCAGCGGAGCTTTCGCTGTCGGATGAGCCGGTTCGAATCGTCGGTGCCGCTTCCGACCTCGTCCGGATCAGAACGCTCTCCGGCAACGAGGCGTTTGTCGATCGTCAAGAGCTATCCTCGCCCGCTTCGGAGGTATCCACGGAGCGTTCATTTGTCGTTCGCGACCCGGTGACCGGCGACGCCTTCGCGGAGTTGCCGGTGGGAGCGCCGGTGATGATCGTCGGCGAGAGTTCACGCGGTACCGTTGCGCTCCTATCCTCGGGACGCGCCGTGCTGCTCGATTCAGTCGAAACACCGTAGTCTTTTATTCATCGACTCCGCGATCGACGGTTGCAAGAGACGTGCGTTTCATCTCGTGCGTCATCCGTGCAACGACGCGTATCGCCTCCTCCTCTCGCTGTCCGAGGCGACCGGCGCTGAGACGTAAAAATCGGCGAAAATCGCGCGAAAGGGTGAACATCGGACCGATCGCGAGGGAGATACCCGCATCGCGGGCTCGACGATAGAGTTCGACCGTATCCGCCCACTCCGGCAACTCGATCCACAGTGCGAGTCCGCCGCACGGATTTGTTATGCGCGTCGCATCGGGGAAACTTTTGGATACCAGACACGCCAGGCGCGTCATATTGTCATGCAACGCGCGTCTGAGTCGCCGTAAATGGCGATCGTAGCGGCCGGTCGAGAGAAACGCCGTTACCGTTTGCACCGACGGGGCGGCCACCGATATCGACGAGACCGCTTTGAGCCGCTCGATATCGGCGTGTCGGCGTCCGCCCAGCACCCATCCGATTCGCAAGCCGCCGGCAAGTGTCTTTGAGACGGAGCTACAGTGAATTACCGTGCCGTCGGTATCGAATGATGCGAGCGCCGCGGGGCGTGAACCTCCGAAATGCATCTCCCCATAGATATCGTCTTCTATGAGCGCAACGCGGGCCTGCCGCGCCATGCACACCAGTCGCCTCTTCATATCGGTGGGCATCACGCTTCCCGTAGGATTGCTGAAGTTGGGAGTACAGAGAATTGCCTTCACCGGGTGGTCGGCTAAGACGTACTCAAGAGTGTCGAGCCGCATCCCCGTGATGGGGTCGGTGGGAATTTCTACGACGCGCAGGCCCATACGTTCGACGAGACGATAGAAGATGAAAAACGTCGGAGACTCGACGGCCACCGTATCCCCGGGTCTACACGTGGCAAAAAGTGCCAGAGTCACCGCCTCCAAGCAACCGGCGGTCACCACGACGTCGTCTAAATGCGCCCGGACTCCCGCGCCGAGGAGGCGTTTTACAATGTGCTGTCGCAGCTCGCGCGTATCCGCTGCACTTTGATAACGGGTCGTCTCGTCCGGACGATAGCGGATCGAGTGTACCATTGCCCGTTCTATCTCTTTGAGGGGCAGCAGTACCGGATCCGTATCGACGACCGCCAGAGATGTCAGTGAGAAGTCGCTGGAATCGGCCATGACCTCGTGCACCATATCGCTTACGGTCACCGCAACCGGTCTCGGCCGGCCGTTCATCGGATGGCGGGGAGGCTCCGCCTGTGACAAGACGTAGAATCCCGCTTGAGGTCGCGCGTGCAGCACTCCGCGACGCTCCAAAAGCGAGTACGCCTCGCGGGCCGTGTTGAGGCTTACCGAAAATGTACGTGAGAGTGCGCGTAACGAGGGGACTCGATCTCCCGGCCCGTACGTCCCGGCCTCGATTGCCGCCTGCATGTGATCCGCAACGCGACGATACAATACGGCGGGGATCGACGTATCTGCCATGGAGGATATAATCTCATTTTGATCGGGGAAACAGCAACGGTTTTGTGATGCTGTATGGGACACAGTATGATTCCGTCGCACCTGTGTTGCCTCGCGGCCGAGTCCATGCGCGGTTTCAACAAGCCGGTAGACGACCGGCGACGCGATGTCGTCGGGACGGGAGACACACGACTCGAGCATCGTTCGGTTGCGACCCCGCGGTGTATGTTGTCGATAGTCAATTCACGGAGGAGCGATTACACTGACTGCTTCAACAAGGTTGCTGACACTATTCTTTGTTCGAATGTGTGGGAAACTGAACATGAGCAGGAAGGTCCGATGGGAATGAGGCGCACGGTAGCGGTACTTTTCGGGGGACGATCGGCGGAGCACGAAGTCTCGATTCTTTCAGCAAGAAATGTTCTGTCGGCATTGGATACGACGAAGTACGACCCGGTTCTCATCGGGATCGACAGAGACGGGACGTGGTTTCTCAACGACCGGTCGGCGGCTCTACTCGAGAAGACGGATACCGATCTCGTGCGCCTCAATCAGAGCGGTACTCCGGTCTCGTTCGTCTCCGGCGGTGACGCAGGATCGCTGATGCGGCTTTCCGGCGGCGAGGCGCGTCGGATCGACGTCATCTTTCCGGTTCTCCACGGCCCCGAAGGAGAGGACGGCTCGATACAAGGACTCGCACGACTGGCCGGAATACCGTGCGTCGGCGCCGGTACTCTCGGATCGGCCGTCTCGATGGATAAGGATGTCGCCAAGCGTCTCCTGCGCGATGCCGGACTCGACGTCGCCCCGTATCGAGTCGTGCGCCGCGACGAGGTCGACACGGCCGTAATCGAGCGCATCGGGGTCGACCTCGGGTATCCGGTGTTCGTCAAACCGGCAAATCTCGGCTCCTCGGTCGGCGTATCGCGCGCCGGATCGCACGGCGAGTTGAAGACGAGTCTTACGGCTGCTTTTGCGTTCGACGATAAGGTGCTCGTCGAGCGAGCGATCGTCGGGCGGGAGATCGAATGCGCCGTCCTGGGTAACCGGCACCCGCGCGTCTCCGTTCCCGGCGAAGTCGTGACCGACGACGGATTTTACACCTACGAGAAAAAATACATCGACGAAAACGGGGCGACCCTCATTATCCCGGCCGCCGTGGAGGAGGGGGTAGAACGACGTCTCGAACAGACTGCGCTCGCGGCCTTCGGCACCTTGGAGGTGCGCGGTATGGCACGCATCGATATGTTTCTCACCCCCACGCTCGATATCTACGTCAACGAGGTCAACACCATCCCCGGTTTCACGAAGAACAGCATGTACCCCAAGTTGTGGGAGGCGTCGGGAATCGGCTATACCGAACTCCTCGACCGGTTGATAGCGCTTTCGATAGAAGAGTTTCAGCGCACGCGCAATCGGAAAGTCGTTCGATAACGCGCCGCGTCTCGGGAATCAACACAGGTTCAGTGTCCCGCCTTTAGCGCGCAAGACGAGTCGTTGGAAGTGCCTCACACAAAGGCTACCTCCCCGTGACGTGGCGTAGGGGGGCGGCCACGCTCGATCTCGATACCAACTGCCCACGTACCAATGTCGTGATGAACGGCGCCGCCGGAGCGTTAATGCGCGCGACGAGGGTATCGACCGCCCGCGCGCCGATCTGTGTCTTCGGTACCTCAATCGAGGTAAGCGGCGGCGCGCTGTAGTTACTCGCCTGGAGATTATCGAACCCGACTACCGATACATCCGTCGGGATCTTGAGTCCCGCATCTCGCAGGGCGTGCATAACGCCGAATGCGATCACGTCGTTGAGGCAGAAGAGTGCCGTGGGAACACTGCGGACATGCGACAGCGCCTCGGCCATGTCGCGGTACGATCCCTCGAATGTCGAATCGACGGAGAATATCGCCTCGTCTCCGTCGTCGGGCAGATTGAATAGCTCACGCGCCTCCCAATACGCCTGCTCACGTGCTCGAAAGTTGGGCGTCGAGTAGGTTCCCCGAACCATTCCGACCGCGCTGTGACCCGCGGCAACGAGATGCTCGATGATCTGGAAGACCGAGTCCTGGTTATCCATGTCGACGAAATCGAGCGAAACCATGGAGTATGCGGCGTCGATCGCGACGGTCGGAACGGGCGCGGCGGCTATAACTTCAAGATCCGTTCGATCCAGTTCCGTAGCCAGCAAAACGAGACCCGTCGGCTCACCGTCCTCGACGGCCGCCGTCGCCCCGTCGAGATCCTCGTGAAAAAGCACTTCTACCGAAAACCCGGCCTCGCGAGCGCGGCTTTCCACCCCCAAAATGTAGTCCGAAACGAACTCATTGTGTCTCCGGTTGAGGATATGGCCGTGTTTTGCGATCTTGATGAACTGAATGACGCCCGAGACGGCTCCTCCTCGAATACGGCTCATATCGTAATCGAGACGTTTGGCCTCGGCCAAAACGCGGAGGCGTACGTCTCGGCTCACGTTTCCCTTGTTGTTCAGTACGAGAGACACCGTTGCCGAAGAGACATCGGCCGCCCGCGCAATATCGATAATTCTCGTCGCCACTTCGCTATCCTACGGCTCGTCGCCGATTTCGTCAATTTTACGCTTGTTCACTGAATACCGTTGAACGGACTGGAATTCCTCGTTGACAGCGTGAACATCTCGGTTTACGCTGATTGTGTTTGATAAAGATAAGTAAAGATTTTACTAAAGAGGTGATCGATTGAAGAAGGGTAGCGTGCTCAACGCTGAGCTCTCACGGGTAATCGCCGAGATGGGTCACACCGACGGGTTGGTGATTTGCGATGCCGGACTCCCGATACCCGCTGAAGTACCGCGCATCGACCTCGCCCTGAGGTGCAGCGAGCCACCGTTTCTCTCGGTACTCGAGACGGTGCTCCAGGAGCTTGCGGTCGAACGGGCCGTCGTAGCATCGGAGCTTGAACAGCGGCGCGGCCCGGTATTCGACGGCATCCATCGGCTCCTGCATAATCGCCCCATCGAGACCGTAGCGCATGAAGTGTTCAAAGCATCGACCCATTCGTGTCGTGCAATCGTACGGACCGGCGAGTGCTCTCCATACGCCAACATCATCCTGTACTCGGGAGTCGTCTTTTGAACGTTTCCGGCACGGAACCGCTTTTGCGTATGCGGGGAATCGGCAAGTCCTTTCCCGGTGTACGCGCCCTCGAGGACGTGCATTTCGAACTCGACCGCGGCGAAGTGCACGCCCTCGTCGGAGAGAACGGCGCCGGCAAATCGACGCTCATGAAGATCCTCTGCGGAGTGTATCGACCGGACGAAGGTACGGTCACACTGTGCGGACGCGAGGTTCACTACACCTCCCCCAGAGAGGCGCAAGGGGACGGTATCGCAATTATTCACCAGGAGCTGAATCTCGTTTCCGATATGACCGTAGCGGAGAACATGTTTCTCGGTCGCGAGCCTGTGCGACATCGTGTGCGGATCGATCGCAATGTGTTGTTCCGCGATACCCGTCGCGTCCTCGATCGTCTGGGAGTCTCCATTTCGCCGACTACGCGTCTGGGGGACCTCAGCATCGCGCAGCAGCAAATGGTCGAAATTGCCAAAGCGTTGACGCTCGATGCCCGAGTCATTGTGATGGACGAGCCGACCGACGCGTTGAACGACACCGAATCCGACCATCTGTTTTCGGTAATCGACGCGCTTCGCTCAGCGGGTGCCGGTATCGTATACATATCGCATCGTTTGCCGGAAATTTTTCGGCTGTGCGATCGCGTTACGGTACTGCGCGACGGCGAGTTTATCTCTACGAGGCCGGTCGCAGGGCTGACGGAAAACGAAATCATCAAGGATATGGTCGGTAGGTCGATCGACGAACAGTATCCGTATCACCCGGCCTCCCCCGGCGATGAGGTGCTGCGCGTCGAGGGTGCGTCGAACGCGTTCGTGCACGACGTGACCTTCGGTCTTCGCAAAGGCGAGGTATTGGGCGTCGCCGGACTCATGGGCGCCGGACGGACGGAACTCGCGAAGTCGATCTTCGGTCGCACGCCGTTTACGACCGGCACGGTATCGATTGCGGGGCGACCGCAGACGATTCGCCACCCGAAAGACGCCATCGAGCACGGTATCTTTTATGTCTCCGAGGATCGCAAAGGGGAGGGGCTCGTTCTCGGGATGAGCGTAACCCACAACATCACGCTATCGAGTCTCGGTGCCTTCGTCGGCTCCGTGTTTCGCCTGCTCCATCGGCTGGAGGGTGAGGAGACGCAGGCGCTCATCGAAAAGTTGGCGATTCGCACACCGCATCGAGAACAGATCGTGCGTCTGTTAAGCGGCGGTAACCAGCAGAAAGTCTCCATCGCGAAAGGGCTCATGAGCGAGCCCGCGGTGCTCATACTCGACGAACCGACGCGGGGTATCGATGTCGGGGCCAAACGCGAGATATACCGCCACATTCTTAGTTTGAAGCGCGATGGCGTCGCCATCATCCTTATCTCCAGCGATCTCCCGGAAGTACTCGGCTTGAGCGATCGACTCCTCGTTATGGCGGGAGGAACCGTTGTGGAGCACTTCGAACGAGATGCGATGAACGCCGAGGCGGTTATGGCGGCCGCCGTGGCCCACAGTAGGAACGATGATGATAACTGAAGATAGAACAAAGCGTATTGTGCAACGGCTCCAGCCCTTTCTCGGGCTCGTGTTCTTGAGCGTCGTCGCCGCTCTATTGAGCCCGCGGTTTCTTACCGGGCCCAACATCCTCAATGTGCTTCGACAGACCTCCATCAATGCCGTTATCGCCGCGGGTATGACCTTCGTCATCTTAACCGGCGGTATCGATCTTTCGGTTGGGTCGGTCATGGCGTTTGCCGGCGCTATGGGCGCTGCGGCGGCCGTGAACGGGCGCGGGGCGCTGTCGGTGCTTCTCATTTCCCTGGTAGTCGGTGTCCTGTCGGGCGCCGCATCGGGATTCGTCATAACCAAGGGTAAGGTTCAACCGTTCATCGCGACGCTGGCCGGCATGACGCTGTTACGGGGGGCCACATTGGTGTTCACCGACGGGCGACCCATCACCATCAACTTTGCCGAGGCCGCACCGAGCTTCCTCTGGCTCGGAAACGGGCGTCTTCTCGGTATTCCCGTACCGGTATACATCATGGCCGTGGTGTTCGGTCTCGGATACTACGTGCTTCGCCACACGCGCTTCGGTCGATACGTCTACGCGATCGGTGGGAACGAGGAGGCGGCGCGTCTCTCGGGCCTGCGCGTCGAGCGGGTCAAGACCGGAGTATACGCGGTAAGCGGAGCACTCGCCGCCCTCGCCGGAGTGATTATTACCAGCCGATTGACCTCGGCGCAGCCCACGGCCGGGTCGGGGTATGAGCTGGACGCCATTGCCGCGGTCGTGTTGGGCGGGACGAGCCTGGCGGGAGGTGTGGGGAGTATCGGCGGCACGATTCTGGGGGCGTTGGTCATCGGCGTGCTCAACAACTCCCTCAATCTGCTCAACGTCTCCTCGTACTACCAGATGATCGCGAAGGGGGCGGTCATTCTGATCGCGGTTCTCTTGGACCGTCGTAATCGATAACAAAACCGGCGTTGCCGGAAAAAGACAAAGGAGTGTAGTCATGAAACGATTCAGTTTAATGGGTATGGCGATCGTGATGATCGCAGCCGCTGCGTTTGCCGGCGGACAATCGGAGGAGGCCTCGGACGAGGCGCGAGTAGGGTTGGTTGTATCGACCCTCAACAATCCCTTTTTCGTCGATCTGCGCGACGGCGCCCAGGAAGAGGCCGACGGTGCGGGAATCGAGTTGCTCGTTCTCGATTCTCAGAACGACGCGGCGCGCGAGCTCGGTAACGTCGAGGATCTCGTAACTCAAGGGGTGGATGTTATCCTCATCAACCCCGCCGATTCCGATGCGGTCGGAAGTGCGATTCGTCTCGCCAACGAGGCGGGCGTCCCGGTCGTGACTCTGGACAGAGCCGCATCCTCGGGTGAAGTAGTCACGCACATCGCCTCGGACAACGTAGCCGGCGGCGTCATGGCGGGTGAGTTCATCATAGAGCTTCTCGGTGGAAGCGGCGCGGTCGTCGAGTTGGAGGGAATCCCCGGCACCTCCGCCGCGCGAGACCGCGGAGCCGGATTCAACGAGGCCCTTGCGAGTTCGGGACTTGAAGTGGTTGCCCGTCAGGCCGCGGACTTCGATCGCGCCCGCGGACTCGAAGTGATGGAAAACATTCTTCAGGCGCAGACGGCGATCGACGCAGTATTCGCCCACAACGACGAGATGGCGCTCGGTGCGCTGCGCGCCGTACAAGCATCGGGGCGCGACATCGTCATCGTCGGATTCGACGCCACCGACGATGCCAGAACTGCGGTCGCCGGCGGCGACATGGCCGCTACGGTCGCCCAGCAGCCGAGACTTATCGGTGCCTCGGGTGTGCAAGCCGCAGTACGGATCATCGCGGGGGAGACGACCGAGGAGTACATTCCCGTCGCGTTGGAGTTGATTACCCGGTAGCGGTTTCTCATTCGATCCGGCGGGACTGTGCGTCCCGTCGGGAGTCGATGCCGGCAAGGTAGTACGCATGAAGCAAATCGATGTTCTGGTAGTCGGTAGTATCAATATGGATCTGAACGCCCAAGTCGCGGCGCTTCCCTCGGCGGGGCAGACGATTCACGCCCGCCGTTTCAGCACCGCCGCGGGCGGTAAAGGGGCGAATCAAGCGGTAGCCGCGGCCAGGCTGGGGTTCCGCGTAACGATGGTGGGCGCGGTCGGGAGGGATGAGTACGGCCCCGTCTTGTCCGCAGGACTCGCGCGCGAAGGGATTTCCGTCGACAGTGTCGTAGCGGCGGACGGACCGTCCGGAATCGCCCTCATCACGATAGAGGAGGGGGGCCAGAACACGATCGTCGTCGTTCCCGGCGCCAACACGAATGTATCCGTTGATACGTTGCGCACCCACGACCGGTTGTTCGACCGGGCGGCGGTCGTCCTCCTGCAGCTGGAGACCTCGATGGAGGTCGCCTCCGCCGCTCTCCGCCGGGGACGAGCCGCCGGAGCCGTCACAATACTCAATCCCGCCCCGGCGTACGCGTTGAGCGACGACCTCCTCGCGTCGGTCGATGTGCTCACGCCCAACGAGACGGAGGCCGAGGTACTCACCGGCGAAGCGGATCCCGAAACGGCCGCCAAACGACTTCTCGGTCGAGGCGTGAAGGCGGTGGTGATTACCCTTGGAGAACACGGTGCGCTTCTCGCCGACGAGAACGGCATGAAGCGGTTTGCACCGGCGCAGGTCGAGGCGGTGGACGCAACGGCGGCCGGTGACGCCTTTAACGGCGCCCTCGCCGGAAGGCTGACGAGGGGAGATTCGCTGGGCGACGCCATTCCGTTTGCCATGGCGGCGGGTACGTTTGCGGTCACCAAACTCGGGGCACAGCCTTCCCTCCCGTCGGCCGCCGAACTTGCGGCTTTTCGGAGCTCCAAGACTCCCTAAGGCTCCTCCCCGCTTGCGCCGTACTATGCTCTCGGACGGTACGCAGCGTATTGCGCCCGCCGTCGCCGGTACGGAAAAGTCGACTCGCTCTCGTGTCCGACGCCGCCGAGCTGCGGCGGTATGAACGATGGCCACCGGCGCCAAACGGAGTCGTTGGGAAAGCGATGTCGCCACGCAAGACGAGGCGAGCGTGGGACTCGACGCAGCACCTGTGGTGCCCCGGAAGAACTTTCACCTCCAATATGACGGTGATGGTAAATCGGCGCGGCGCGCGTTCGGACGCCGACCGTTAGTACGCACCACCTTTTTAAGCTGTCTCCCCAGTTCACGAGTCATTCTTCATCTCACTCTCGGGAATACGTAGGTGACGACCTGCGAGGTATACCCATCTCTTTGTTTTATTATAGATGTCTATTCGTATACTTTGTTGATATAAAGACGTCTATACTTCTTCTTGCGTTCTGATACCCCCGATGGTAGACTGATGGGGAAGTACGCAACGGGACGAGGAGGGCAACCCACCGATGAGTATGCTTGCCGACGCAGACGGCGTCGCGCTTTACGTTCGAATACGGGAGACGTTGCGCGAAGAGATCGAAACCGGCGCACTGAAGCCGGGCGACAAGCTGCCGTCCGAGGACGAGCTGGCAACGCGCTTCGGTGTCAGCCGCATGACGCTGCGCAACAGTATTTCCGAGTTAATCGACGAAGGGCTTATCTACCGCCGCCGCGGTGTGGGTACCTTTGTATCCCGTCCCCATATCGAGCGCGACCACAATCGACTATCGACCTTCTTCGATTCCGCAGTCAGTGAGGGCTTTGACGCCGAAGTTCGCGTGCTCAGGCAGGATGTCGTGGAATCGCGACCTACCGTGGCCCGTGAGCTCGGACTCGCCGTCGGTGATCCGGTCATCTATATCAGAACGCTCCGTTTGGCCGACGGTGCACCCATCACGTTGCACGACGAGTTCGTGCCCCATCGCCTCTGCCCGCAGCTGCTCCACGAGGACGTGCGGTCGAAGATGAGCTGGCAGGCTCTTGAGCACCACGGTCATCGTATCAAGCGCGCCGTCCAACGGATCGAGGCGATCTCCGCTGAGGGTGAGGTCGCGCAGCTATTGGAGATGGAAGAGGGGGAGCCGGTCCTCTACAAGCGGAGAACCGTATTCGCCGCCGACGGGACGCCCGTCGAGTTTGCGTTTTGCTACAACAGGGGAGATCGATACTCGGTCAACATGACGCTGACCAGATAATGGAGCAACGGTGCGTCGCCTTTCGGTGCGGCACGCAGAAAGAGAGAAGAGTATATGCCTATCGCGACACTTCCGCAGATCATGGATCCCGCCTTCAAAGAGCGCTACGGCGTTCCGGCCTTCAACGCCGTGGACGCCGTCACCTTAGATGGGTTAATGCAAGGGGCCGAGCAGTCGCGCTCGCCGCTGATCATTCAGATTTCGGTCAAAACGGTGAAGTTTTGGGGCGCGGCGGTCGTGCACGCCATGTTCACCGAGATGGCCAAGCGCGTATCGATACCGGTGGCGCTCCACCTCGACCACTGCCCCGACGTCCAGGTTGCCAAGGAGTGTATCGACGTAGGGTGGAACTCCGTGCTCTTCGACGGTTCGGGCATGTCGGTCGAGGAAAACTTTCGTATCACCAAGGAGATCACTCAGTATGCCACCGGCCACGGTGCCCACGTCGAGGGTGAGGTCGTGGCCGTCGCCGGTGTGGAGGACGGCGTCGGGAGCGACTCCGAGGGCCAGTTAGTCCCGATCGAGCGGGCGATTGAGTTCGTACGGGAGACGGGGATTTACTGCTACGCGCCGGCGATCGGCACCGCTCACGGATTTTACAAGGCGGCCCCTACGATCCGCTACGATAGGATGAAGGAGATCGTCGACGCCACCGGCGTGCCGATGGTACTCCACGGCGGGAGCGGCCTTGAGAACGACGTATTCCGGCGTTTGATCTCCCTGGGCGCCGCCAAGGTAAACATCTCGACGGCGCTCAAAAAGGTCTTCGCCGACGGATTCCGGACCTATCTCGAAAAGAAGCCGACGGAATACAATCCCCTCAAGTTGGCCGGCGCTGTACGCGACGATGTGATCGCTATGGCGCGGCACTATTTCCGGCTCTTCGGTAGCGAGGGCAAGGCGTGAAGCGGGCGCTGCTGTTCGACTGTGACGGTGTGCTTGCCGACACCGAACGCGACGGCCATCTGGTCGCCTTCAACCGAATGTGGGAAGAGGAGGGTGTCGATTGGCGTTGGAGCGTTGCGGAGTACGCCGGGAAGGTGAAGATCGGCGGCGGCAAGGAGCGAATGGCGAGCCTTCGAGACGATGAATCCTTTCGCGCCGTGTTCGACGTGCCCGAGTCAGACGGCGCGTGGTGGGAGATCATCCTTCGCTGGCACACAAAAAAGACGGCCATCTACAAGGAGCTGATCGCCTCCGGCGCCCTTCCTCCTCGACCCGGCGTCAGGCGCCTGGCCCAAGCGGCGCACGACATCGGATGGACCTTGGCGGTGTGCTCGACCTCTGCGGTGGCCTCGGTCGAGGCGGTGCTGCGCCACGTTATGGGCGATACCCTCGCCGGTTCATTTGCCGGGATCTTCGCCGGCGACATGGTCAAGGCAAAGAAGCCGGCCCCCGACGTCTACAACGCCGCAATAGAGAAGCTGGATTTGGACCCTTCGACGTGTCTGGTCGTCGAGGACTCGCGAAACGGTCTTTTGGCGGCGCGGAGCGCACACATGCAATGCCTCGTCACGTACAACGATCTGACGAGGGAAGAGAACTTCGACGAGGCGGCGGCGGTCGTCTCCGAACTCGGTGACCCCGGTGGCGCACCGATTGTCGTGGCCCGGAATCGTACCGGCGTGACATTCGGTACGTATGTAACGATTGAGGATCTGGAGCGGATGCTCTCATAGCAGCGCGTGCGACACGAGTCGACATCCTTGGAGGAGTGGAATGCAACGGACAAGCATGGACACTATGGAGTTTGTTATACGGACAATGGCCGATACGGTAGTGGCGAACCGGAAGTATTTTACCGAGCTCGACGGCGTCGTCGGTGACGGCGACTTCGGGATCTCGTTGGCAGCCGGCTTCGGTGCCATCCTCGAACGGTGGGATTCGATCGATCGCACGAGCGGAGAGACCTTTCTGGTCGGGTGCGCCAAGATCATCTCCGCCAATATCGGCGGTACCTCCGGTTCCATATGGCGCGCCGCCTTTCGCAAAGCGGGTAAGAGCATCAGCGGCAAGGCTGAGCTCTCGGCACCGGACGTCGTCACGATGCTGCGGAGCGCGGCCGAGGGGATCATGGATCGCGGCGGCGCGTCGTTGGGTGACAAGACGCTGCTCGATGCTCTGGTTCCGGCGACCGACGCGTTCGAGAAGAGTATCGACGGCCGTGATACAAAGACCGCTCTCGACGAGGCGGCGCGTGTCGCCCGCGAGCAAGCGGAGGCGACCAAGGCGTGGGTAGCAAAGCGCGGCCGTGCGGCCTACACCGGCGAGCGCAGTAAGGACACCTACGACGCCGGGGCTGTGGCCATAGCGACC
This sequence comes from Alkalispirochaeta sp., assembly GCA_965601925.1. Taxonomy (GTDB): domain Bacteria; phylum Spirochaetota; class Spirochaetia; order DSM-27196; family Alkalispirochaetaceae; genus Alkalispirochaeta. Next base: position 4,689,567 of record OZ271854.1, on the reverse strand, counting down.
ATAGTCGAAGACCTCGCCAAAGCGTGGCCGGTCGGATGATCTAACGACAAGAAGCAGGCTTCAAAAAAAACAGAGGAAAGGAGTGCAAGCGATGAAGAAGTTTGTCAACGACCCCAAGCGGTTTGTTCCTGAGATGCTTAGGGGCATTCAGTTGGCCAACCCCGACAAGATCAAGTACGTACCGGAGCACAACTTGATCATGCGGTCCGACGCGCCGAAGGAGAACAAAGTCTCCATCATTCAAGGCTCCGGGTCGGGACACGAGCCGGCCCACGTTATGATCGTCGGAAAGGGTATGTTGGACGGCGCATGCCCAGGCGATGTCTTTTCCGCGCCCCCGGTGGACTATGTGATCGAGACGTCCAAACTGCTCAACTCACCCAAGGGCGTGTTGCACATCGTCAATAACTACACCGGCGACCGTGCCGCCTTCGAGGATGCCGCAGAGGAGTTGGAGGACGAGGGTATCACCGTTAAGACGATCTTCGTCGACGACGACGTGGCGGTCAAAGACAGCCTCTACACCGTCGGCAGGCGTGGTGTCGCCGGGAACTTTTTCGTGATCAAGGCTGTGGGAGCCGCGGCGGAGGCGGGTGCATCCCTCGATGAGATCGTCGCGTTAGGCAAGCGCGTCAACGACGTCATCCGTTCCATGGGTATGGCGCTGAGCGGATGTACACCCCCGGCAAAGGGCGAGCCTATTTTCACCCTCGCCGATGACGAGGTGGAGATGGGCGTCGGTATCCACGGCGAGCCCGGTAGATATCGCGGGAAACTGAAGAGCGCCGACGAGATCGTCGATGAGATGCTGGAGGCGATTCTCACCGACAAAAAGCCCGTCTCGGAGAGCGAGACGGTCGATCCGATCTTCGGCTCAGGCGACGAGGTCGCGCTGATGATCAACGGACTCGGCGGGACCCCGATATCCGAGCTCTATCTGTTGTACGGATATGCTCACCAACAGTTGGAGAAGAGGGGAATCAAGGTGTGGCGCAGCTACGTAGGAGAGTACTGCACATCGCTGGAGATGGCGGGTATGTCGATTACCCTCTGCAAAGTCGATGCGGAGCTGAAGAAACTCCTTCTCGCCCCGGCGGAGATACCGATCCGTGTTTTCTGACGGAAGAGACATGGAATAACCCTTGAACTGCTGCAACAGTTCAAGGGCGAGGGGCACGCCCCTCTACGATGTATCGCGAAGACCGGGGAGACCCGGTCTTCTTTTTTGATGATGGTGACGGATGCCTTTTCAGTCAAGGGCGCGACCCGAGTGCGTGGCCGGGTGGTGTAGTGGTACGTAAAGTACGAAAGTCGGACGTGACGCTTCGCACGCTGTCGAAGCTTGATCCTCAGTGGGATCGAGTCGTGTAGGCGACGTTCGGCTCTCTCTTTTGCGCTTCGACGGAGCGGACAAAACACGGCAAACAGAGTACCATCCTCAAACGATGCAACGCCATGGAATTCGTGTATTCAGCGCTGTGATACTCCTCGTCGGGCTCGTGAGCGGCGGTACGTTGGGGTATCGCCTCATCGAGGGGTGGCCGCTCGCCGAAAGCCTCTACATGGCGATCATTACCCTTACTACCGTCGGATTCGGAGAGGTACAGCCTCTGAGTCAGGCGGGACGTCACTTCACGATTCTGTTTCTCCTCTTGAGCGTCGCGACGGTCGGATACTCCATCTCGACGGTAATCAGGTATCTCTTCGAGGGACAGATCGTATCAACCATGCGGGAGCGACGAATGCGTAGAGAGTTACGTCGAATCAAGAATCACTACATCGTGTGTGGAGCCGGCGATATCGGGCGAGAGGTCGTTCAAGAGTTCGCGCGCACCGGTACACCGTTTGTCGTAATCGAGCGCGATCCCGAGCACTCCGAAATTTCCTACGAGGGTGAGGTGTTATGCATTCCGGGAGATGCGTCCGAGGAGACGGTGCTCACCCAAGCGCACATCGAGGACGCCGCCGGACTGGTTGCCGTACTGCCGTCCGACGCGGACAACGTGTTCGTGACCCTTACGGCGCGTCAGATGAACCCGAATCTTACCATCATCGCCAAAGGGACCGACTACACCGCAACGGCAAAACTGCGTCGCGCCGGCGCGGACCGCGTCGTGACTCCCGCCAAGATCGCCGGTCGCCGTATCGCATCGTCCATCTTGAGGCCGTCGGTGGTCAACTTTTTGGACGTGGTCGTCGACAACTCCGAGATGTCGCTGCGTATGGAGGAGTTTCCGGTCCATACGCGCAGTCTCTTGGCGGGAAAGACGCTCCGGGAGGCCGAGATCGGGCTCCACACCGGCGCTATCGTACTGGCTATCGCCGACGCCGGCGGACACGCCAGAACCGATGCGAGTCGTAGCGGACTCTCCTCGATCTCGATTCAACCCGGAGATCGTATTATTGGGCTGGGCAGCGAGGAGCAGCTACGCGAGCTCGAAAAGCTGGTCTGCGGGTCGTAACGGCGGCATCGAGGTCTCAGGTGCCGGAATAGCTGGCGACGATACTCCGTAGAGTCTTCGGATTCCACGGCTTTCTAAGCACCGCAAGCACCGAGGGGTCCGCCTCCAACTTGCGGATCGCCGTCTCATCGGCGTGGCCCGTTATCATGATGGCGGCGACTTTGTCGTACCGAGACGATACCAGCTGCAAAAACTCATCGCCGTTGAGTCCCGGCATGAGCCAGTCGGAGATGATCAAGACCGCTTCAATGCCGTCTTCCTGCAACGATTCTACGATGTCCAGCGCCTCGAAACCGCTCGTAGCCGTCTCGTACAGAAAAGAATCACCGAAGGTGGTTTTCAGTTCCTGTTTCAGCGAGAGAAGGATAATCGCTTCGTCGTCGACACATACGATTGCCCGTTTTGACATTACGGTTACTCTTGCGGAACGAGACTCGGCAGTTGAACTGTGAACGTCGTCTTGCCGGAAACACTCTCAAATTTTATCGAACCTCTATATTTTTCCACCGTCCTACGACAGATGTCAAGTCCGATACCCATCCCCACCCCGTGAGACCGTGTCGTGAAAAACGGTTCGAAGATTTTGTCCCGAATCTCGTCGGGGATACCGGAGCCGGTATCGGTCACGCGTACTGTGACCCAGCCGTTTTCGGTGTCGGTGCGTATGGTAAGCGTTCCGTAGTACTTCATCGCCTGCGCGCCGTTGGTAATGAGGTTGATCCACACGAGGCTGAGCTCCGATGAGACACCTTCGACCCACGCACCTCCGTAATGTCGAACGACGCGTACTCCCCGCTTGAACTTGTTGTGGAGGAGCGTTAGAACCGAGTCGATATCCTCCTCGATGTTGACGGGTCTCGTCTCTCCCGCAGGCTCCTGTCTGAGATAACTCCGGAGCGCTCCCACGACTTCGGTCGAGCGTTTTGCCGCCTCGGCGATGATACTGACCATACGATACGGGACGACTATCGCATTGACCAGCGCCAGGCTCTCCTCGATACCCTCGTCCTGCAACAGATCCGGGTGCTCCATGGGAAGATCGACCAGATGCAGTTCGGCGAGGCCGTCGGCGACGGCCGGCGCGTTGGCGGTCCCGATGTTCTCCAGATGGCGAGTGAGCGCTTTGCGCGCTTTGCGACCGACTCCGGAATCGATGTATCCGGCTTTGCGTGCCGCTAAGTTGTATAACGCGAAGAATCGCCGGCGCTCGTCGGGGAGGAGATGCTCCAGGCACTCCTGTATGTTCTTGAACTGCGAGTCGAAGAATTCGACGAGCGTCCCTATCGAAGAGACGATCGCGCCGAGGGGTGTGTTCAACTCATGAGCGATTCCGGCCGAGAGGCGTCCGAGCACCGAGAGTTTCTCCGAGTACACGATTTGCGCTTGCGCTTCCGAGAGATTGTGCAGGGTGCGTTGCAGCTCCGCGGTCCGCTCCTCGACCCTTCGTTCCAGATCTCGGTTGAGCTCTCGTAGTTGTTGCTCGATGCTCCGGCGAAGCGTCACATCCTGATAGATCCCGAGGATGCCGACGATCTCACCGTCGGCGTTCCGCAACGGAACCTTGCTCGAGTTGAACCAGACCGTCGTACCGTCTACACCGTCTTTTCGCTCTTCGAAATCGATCTCCGGTTTCCCGGACTCCATGACGGATCGATCGTGGTGTTGATAGCGGTCCGCGTGCTCACACCACGGCATGTCGAAATCGGTTAATCCGTCGATGTCGTCGACGTTCAGAAGGCCCGCATCCTCGGCAAAGACTCGATTGCCGCCCAGGTAGCGTAGCGCTCGATCCTTCCAATAGATACGTAGGGGGGTGGTATCGATGACGAGGCGCATGAGGATGTTCGTCTCCTCAAGTTGACGCTCTCGTTCGCGAACGGCGCGCTGCATTGCGGCGATTGAAGCGCGGAGCGATTCCAACTGCGAGAACCGTTGCGCCTCCAGGACCGTGTCGTAGCGGCCGGCCGCGATCGCCTCGGTGCCCACGGTGAGCGCATCGAGTTGAATACGCACTTTGTTCGATGCGTGGGTCGCTCCGAAGAGAATGAGGAGCGCCGCAACGAAGAACGACGAGAATCCGGCGGTCAGCAACCACGGCATGAAATGGAACAGGTCGCGGCTGGACTGTGCAACGCCGACGATCCATCCCGCCGTTCCCACCGGATGGGCGGCGTAGACCGTCTCGCCGGGACCGTCCTCGACGGTGGACACGTGGGGCATGCCGCTGCGGGCAACCGCGACCGCCTCGATAGCGAGGAAGCTGTCGCGCTGTGCGACTCGTTCCGGGTCGGGGTGTATCAACGGGCGCCCCTCGGAGTCGCAGACGAAGGCGAACACACCCTCGCCCCACTCCAAGGAGCGCACGATGCCCAATAGCGTACTCGGCTCGAACCAGCCGGCGACGACCAGATCGTCGACCACTATGGAAACCGAGATGACCACGCCGTGGAAAAAGGGGTTGAGGCCGATATTCGACCACGTGACGCCGTCCCGTCGTGCGTTCATGAACACCGGAGCTCGCGAAAAGTCGTGACCTATCGCGTCGATCGAGGCCGGCACGGTCGAGACCACCGTACCGCTTTCACCGTCGATGAGCCATAAGCCGGAGAAGACCGGATTACTCGCGATGACTCCCTCCCCGTAGCGACGAAAAAAATCCTCGCCGTCGGACCGGTCGATCAGTCCGGCGGTGACGTGTGCAGCCATGGTCTCAATGACGCCCGCGGCGGCGTCGAAGTGAGCTCTGGTCTCGGCGGCGAGCATCTCGGCGAGAAAAGCGTGACGATCGATCGCCTCACGGGAGATGATATCGGCGACGATCAGAGTGGCCCCCAGAAAGACGACGGCGAACGGCGCCACTGCGACCAACGCCGTTCGTCCGACAAAGTATCGCTGGAGCGGCATAGGTTTTCGTCTTCTCATTGCGACGAGACGCCCCAACCCAACGTGGTAAACGAGCCGTCGATGACGGTCGTAACGTAGCTCGGTCTAATCGCGTCGCCGTATCGATCGAATCTGACGATTCTCTGTATTCCTTCTATCGAACGGACTCGAGCGAGGGCCGATCGAAGCGACTCGTCGGCCTCCCGGTGGTCCAGGGCGGCATTTATATAGAGCACCGTCTCGTACGAAAGCATTGCGACGAACGACGGTGTGCTTCCGAAACGGGCACGATAGCGCTCAATGAACGTATGGTGACTTTCCGATTGGTCGCGAAAGTCGTACATATCCGCAAACAGTATCCCATCGACGGCGTGTCCACCATACGAAATGAGATCGGGGTTATTCGCCCAACGGCTGGAGACGATCTGCCCGTCCGGGACGGCTTGGCGATAGATTTGGCTCAGCGCTGCGGAGTGAATCGGGTCGGTTATTAACAAAATTCCCCGTATGTCCGAAGCGCTGTCAACCGCTCTTCGGACGAGCTCTGCGTAATGCTCACTGTCGGAGGTATGGACGACCGGGTCGGCTACGCGACCTCCCATTCCCTCGTACTCCCGTTTGAAGTCTTCATAAAAGGGTCGCGCGTACGCGAGGTTAGACCCGTCATAGATGGCCGCGATTGTCTGCGGACCTCGATTCTTAATGAGATGGCGGGCGAGGATCGCCGTCTCTACCTGCGAGGTCGTGACCACTCGAAACAGAGCATCGTCCAGCCCCGTGAAGATCGGCGAAGAGATCGACGCGCCGACGAATACCATGTCGCGGCTCTCGAGAAACGGTAGGACGGCGGTCGCGAGAGAGCTGGTGGCGTGCCCTATCACCACCTCGAGTCCCATGTCGGCAAACTCGCGGTTGTTTTGCAGTGCGGTCTCGGGGTCGCCGCGATCGTCCCGAATGATCAACTCGAGCGGCACTCCGTCGGCGCGCGCGTTGTGATCCTCTACGGCAAGCAAAGCTCCGTCGCGAATGTCTATACCGAAGCTCGATTCGGATCCCGAGAGCGTGGAAGAGAACCCGATGCGATACGCCTCTTCATCGGCGCAGGACAACAGCGCCGCCGTAGCAACGATCAAAAGAAACACGCGCCCCGCGTGAACGCCGGAAACGGGTAGCATACCTTTACAGTGTACGGAAATTGTCCGCTCTATTCAAAGAGGCGACTCCGGCCCGTTGCGGCGTCGAGTCGCCGAGATGAATATCCAAGTCGACTTCGAACAGCCGATTCCACGGAAACCGTAGCCCCGAGAGTCCCGGATCGGTCGGAAGCGTGCCGGCTCCGAACGCAGCGGTCCATACCGCGGCGATGCGCGCCTGCGCGTCGGCGGCCGTCCGGGCGTTCGGCGCGAACGTCGACTGCTGTACGGTGCTCTCCGAGAGCTCGCGGCGCACGACACTCTGGTAGATCCAGTCGTCGGTAATTCGGTATACGAGGTTGGCGAGGCGTCGTTCCTCGTCGCGGTACCGCCAGTGGAGAACGCCTGCGGCAAGCGCCGTGCCGACCGTGTTGCCGCACGTGTTCCATCCCGCGTAGGCCGCGACTGCCGTCCACGCATTCCGCCCTTCGAGCTCGTGAACGAGACGCGTGCTGCCGCCGTTGGCGTACGCGCAGTCCGCGACGACGAGAGAAGGTGCCGCAGTGCCGGTCGACGAAAGCACGCGATCCAGGAACAGCGCCTCGCGCTCTTCGTGGTCGACCTCCTCTTGGAACCAAGCGTCGGTCATCGGCGGCGCGGACGTATAGATCGCCGTCACGATATCGGCATGGTCGGCCCGTTCGACGGGCTCGCCGCCGACGGCGCGAATCTGGGCCAGAACGCTCTCACCGATCGGCCGGCTCTCGTACTTGGGAACGATAAGGCGTGCTCGCTCATCGACGAAGAGGGGATGTATTCGCGGAGCGCCGCCCTCGGAACGGAGCGCCGCCGCGGCGACCATCGTCAGCCCGACCTCGTCGGCGCCGGGATAACTCAGAACGCGCGATTTAAGGTTGCGCCGCCGAACCGAGTCGAGCAATGCTCGTTTCTCCTGCGGACCGTATCCGTAGGACGCCGTGTCGTCTTCCGGTAGAACGAGGCGCGCGATCAGCCCCTCCTCCAGATAGGCAACGACTCGGCCGAGCGCGAAGAGGTTGCGAGCTCGGCGGCGATCGTAGTCGTCGACGACCCACTTCGGTAGCGCGCTCAACGCCGCCGCCAAACGCGTTGTCTCGTCGTCGGAGAGTTCCACCGCCGTTCGTTTGTCGTTCAGATAGCCGCGCGTAAACAACTCGGCGCCGTGTTCGGCGTAGTAGTCCGGCTCTTCCTCGCTTGAGGAGTAGGCGGGGGTGCGCATGATCATTCCAAATGCCGCAACGACGGTTCCGCACTGCCGCGCCCCGGCGAGGATACCCTCGAAACGGGAGAGTCGACGCTCCAACTCCGCCTCCGTGAGAGTGTGGATCCGCGACGGCAACAGCCCTCCGTACAGCACCATCTCGATCGAGAGGATCGCACGGTCGGCTTGCGGGAGCTCTTCGTCAAGCCACGTGTGAATCTCGTCTACGGCAGCGGGTCTCTTTTTTTCTCCCAAGAGCGCTTTCGGTGGACGAATCAATGTGATGCCCGCGTCGCGGGGAAGTTGTAGCTCCGGGAATCGGTAGTTACACGGACGCTCGTCCAGCGGGAGATAGAGGATTCTCATTCCGCGATCTCCGTGCGTTGCGGCGGTACGGCTCCTCGGACGACGGCGTGATCAACCCTTAACGCCACTGGATATCGCCCCCTCGATGAAATGGCGTTGATTGGCGAGAAAGAAGGCGATGACGGGAATCATCGCCAAGACCGCTCCCGAGGCGACCAGCCGCCAGTCGTTGGTGAACGTTCCCTGGAGTCTCTGCACGCCCAACGGCACGGTGAGCAGGTCGGGATCGTCGAGAACCAACAGCGGCCAGAGAAAGTCGCCCCACATGTTTACGAATGTGAAGATCGCCAACGCCGCGATCGCCGGTTTCACCATCGGGAGAAGAATATGGAAGAGAACCCTCAAGGAACCCGCCCCGTCGATGAGTGCCGCCTCCTCCATCGAGCGCGGCACGGTCACCATCGCCTGGCGAACGAGGAATATGCCGAACGCCGTAACCGCATTGGGTAGAATTACGCCCCACAGGTTGTTTTTCAGCCCCACATCAACGACGAAGATGAAGTTGGGAATCATCGTAAGTTGGACGGGAATCATGAGCGTCGACAGGGTAGCCACAAATATCACCCGTTTCCCGGGGAAGCGCATGCGCGAGAGCGGGAATGCGGCGGTCACCGATAGGAGCACCTGGAGCGTCACCGTCGCGGCCACAACGACAATCGAGTTGCGGAAGTAAAGAACGAGCGGAATCGTCCTAAATACCGCCGCAAAATTGGTAAATGTCGGCTCCGCAGGGATAAAGCGGGGAGGGAAGGCGAAGATGTTCTCTCCCGGCGATTTGAACGCAGTAGAGACGAGCCACAGGAAGGGAGTAATCGAAACCGCCGTCACCGCCGCCAGCAGCACGTAGAGCGTGACCGTTCGGAAGGGCGTCCGCCTCGTTTGCATGGTGTCTCAGGCCCCCTCGTAGCGCCGTTCCGATATGCGCAGGCTCGCCAAACTCATAACTAAGAGAACGACAAACAGTACGACGCCCATGGAACTGGCGTATCCGAACTGCAGCTTGTCAAAGGCGGTGTCGTAGATTTCGAATACCGCGGTGCGCGTCGAACCCCACGGACCGCCGCCGGTCATGACGAACACTTCGTCGAAGACCTTCATCGCCGCGGTGGAGGAGAGCACCGCTACCACCGCCATGGACGGTGCCAACAGCGGCACGGTGATGCGCGTAAGCTTTTGGAATGCCGTCGCACCGTCGATCGTCGCCGCCTCATACAACTCCGCGGGAATCGTCTGCAGGCCGGCGAGATAGATCACCATGTAGTAGCCCAGACCCTTCCAGATCGTGACGATCATGATCGAGTAGAGGGCGATGCGTGCATCGGTAAGCCACTGTATCGGCCGGTTCACGAAGGGAAATACCGTGAGGAGCACGTAGTTGAGTACGCCGTTTTCGGTGTACATCCATCGCCACATCACCGCCGCGACGACGAAGCTGGTAACAACCGGTAGATAGTAGATTGCGCGAAAGACGGTAACACCCCGTAGCGGTTGGTTAACGAGGATCGCCATGAGGAGCGGAATCGCGACGAGACACGGGACTACCACCAAGAAGTAGGTAAAACTGTTGAAGAATGCGCTCCCGAACGCTGCGTCACCCGCGAGACGTCGATAGTTCGCGAGGCCCACCCACACCGGATCGGAGAGCAGCGAGTACTCGTGCAAGCTATAGAAGAATGCTCGTGCGAGGGGGAAGAAAAAGAAAACGCCCAGCACGATGCCGGCCGGCAGAAGATAGACGTAGGGCGTCCAAGGACGATACAACCGCACGCCGTCTACCTTTGCGTCGCGCCGCTCTGCGTCGGCGGAGAGAGGAGCCGCCGAACGCGTTCGGCGACTCCGCGTCGTGGTACCTTCAACGGCTCAAGAGCTCGTTTGCCCGCACTTCGGCCTCGGCGAGCAGGACCTCGCTCTCACCGTCGCCGGCGACCGCACGTTGGAACGCGTTGATAAAGGCATCGCGCACCTCCGGCCAGTTCTGAATAGGCGGGAAGATGACGGTACCTTCCGCGACCTCGCGAGCGCTCATGATGCGCGCGTCGGTAGCCGCCGTTCCGTCGCTCTCACTGAAAAAAGGATCGTCGAGCGCGCCTCTCGTCGACGGGACGATCGCGCCGGCGGCGCGGGCAAACTCGACCTGATTCTCATTGTTGGTGATGAACACCGCGAAATCTACCGCAGCCTCCGTGTGCGGCGACGACTCCGGTACCGCGACGTTCATGACCGCGATATTGCGTTTGCCGCCGCGTCCGATGATTTGCGGCGCAACGCGCGTGGCGCCGTAGACCTCCTCGGAGTTCTCCCGGATCATCCTGGCGTGAGAGGTCCCGCCGAAGAACATCGCGAGCTCGCCGGCGCTGTACAGTTGAATCGCCTCGCCGGTACCGCTGCGGGAGATCAAGGTTTCCCGTGGAATGAGGCCCTCGTCGAGCATCGATCGATAGTATTCTACCGCCTCGTGTACCGCCGGCTCGTTGAACCGCGCGCGGGTGAAATCCTCGTTAAAGAGGCGAATACCCATCCGCTCCAACTCCTCCATGATGAACTGATCGTTGAAGAAGGTCATATATCCGTATGCGCCGGTCGCCTCGTGAATGGCGCGGGCGTATTCGCGCAGCTGGTCGAAGTCGGACGGCGGATCGTCCGGTGAAAGGCCGGCAGCCTCGAGAAGCTCGGCGTTGTAGTAGATCATATTGGTCGTGATGTACCACGGGAGGGCGAAGACCTCCTCGTTGTAGCTACTGGCGAGCCACGTCCCGTCGAAGTAATCGTCCCGCACGGCGGAAGCCGCTTCATCCATGTTTATCAGGACGCCGTTCTCAGCAAGTCGCTGACTGAAGGGTAAGTTGAGATTGGCAACGTCGGGGAGGGTGCCGCTCGCCGCGGCGGTAAGAATCCTCGTCTCCATGTCGCCCCACGGGACATCTACCCACTCGACGGTGACGCCGGGATTGGTCGATTCGAAGTCCGCTATGACGCCGTTAATGTAGTCGTCGAAGGCGGGCGATAGACTCATGGTCCAAAATGTGATGTTGGCGCCGGTCTCGGGCGCCGAATCCTCACCGGAGCCCGAGGAAAAGAGCGGGGAGACGGTAAGCACTACCAGAATCGCAACGGTCGATATGATTCGTCGCATCGTTTTTTCTCCTTTTTTGATTCAACGATGAATCATCATTGTACGGGAGGTCCAATCCGTTGTCAAACGGAATGAACGGACGTATACGCCTCGTTTTATCCGTTTATCGACGAGATACTGCGGCGATGCCCTTCAGATCACCACGTTTGACAACTGCACACGAGCGGCATACCATACAGATGATCTAACGGAGAAGCGAGGTCAATGGTGCATTCGAAGCGGGTAACGCTCAAGGACATTGCCGAAGCCGTCGGTGTTTCGTCGCGTGCCGTGTCATATGCGCTGAACGATACGGGGCGCCTCTCCGCCGAGTTGCGCCGGCGCATTCGGCGTGTCGCCGGAGAAATGAACTATCAACCCAACATCATGGCGCGCGGCCTGGTACAAAAGAAGACGTACCTGCTGGGGGCGCTCTTCCCGTACGTGCGAGTCAGCTTCTTCAACGAGATCATCAGCGGCATAGAGCGCTCGTGTACCGACCACGGATACGATCTCCTCTTAGGTAACGCGTCGTTCCTCCACACCCCCGACGAGTCGCACGCCTTGAGCCGTCTGATGAATCGTAACGTCGACGGTATTCTCTGCGCACCCGATCCGCGGGCTTACGCGCTCTTTCGACCGTTTGTAGAGGGGCGTTTGCCGGTTGTCCAAGTAATGACGCGCGTTCCCGACCTCGGCTTGCCGTTCGTGGGGGTGGATAATGAGTACGGCGGCTACGTGGCCACGCGTCATCTTATCGAACTCGGCCACCGCCGTATCGCGTTTCTCGCGTCGAATCGTAGTTGGTACGCCGAGATCAACGATCGCTACGGAGGATACGTACGGGCCCTCTTGGAGGCCGGAGTTCGCATGGATCTCGAACGCTACCGCGCAACGTGTGATCTCACGCTCGAAGGGGCGATGCGCGCCACCGGCGACCTCCTTTCGGGTGCGCCGGAGACGACCGCAATCTTCGCACCGACCGACCACGCGGCGATCGGGGCGATTCGAGCGTGTCTGGAGGCGGGATTGAGCGTTCCGGAGGATTGTTCGGTAGTCGGATACGACGATCTCGAACTCGCCGAGCTTCAAATCGGCTACCCGCTCACGACGATCGCCCAACCAAAGGAGCGCGTCGGCGTTCTCGCTTTCGACCTTTTCCGGCGCGCGTTGGAAGGAAAACCGGTCGAGTCGATTCTGTTGAGGCCCGAGTTGGTGCTGCGTCGCACGACCGGCCCGCCGCGCGACGCGTGATGCGGTATCTGGAGACGGATGTCCTCATCATCGGGGGCGGCGCCTCGGGTGTCGCAGCGGCCGTCGCGGCGTGTAGAGGTCGACGACGAGTCGTCATGGTCGAGGCTACGCCGTGGCTCGGCGGTATGATTACCGCGGCCGGTGTTAGCGCATTTGACGGTAACCACAACCTCCCCTCGGGACTGTGGGGCGAGCTCCGCCGACGGCTATGGAACCATTACGGCGGTATGGAGGCCCTCGCTACCGGATGGATCAGTCACACGGCGTGCGAACCGCGCGTTGCCGAGCGGATCGTGCGAGAGATGGTGTGGGAGGCCGCGTCCGGTGACGTCGTCGAGATCGACGGCCGTACCGATGGGGCTCACTCGCTCCCGGAGGGACCGGCCGGGCTGATACTGCTCTCACGGTGGCGGGTGGTCCGGGCGCTCCGCCGAGGAACGCGCATTCTGGGGGCCGTCGCGGTTCCGGTATCCTCGACCGGTACCACTCACGACGGAGCGGTAGAGGTGCGCTCCTCGGTCACGATCGCGGCCGATGAGTACGGCGATTTTCTGTCGATCGCCGGTGTCGCGACGCGCTACGGTTTAGAATCTCGGAGGGTTACCGGAGAGCGTTGGGCGGACGAGATACCCCATGCGACGCCGCAGGACTTCACCTACGTCGCAACCCTCTCCATCCGAGGCGCCGCGACGGAACGGGACGATTCCGCTGAGCCCTTACCTTCGTTTCCCGATATTCTGGATGGAGGTCGAATTAGTTGGAATCGGTTCTTCGATTATGCGTCGTTGCCGGGAGGGCTTTTTATGCTCAACTGGCCGATCCGCGGCAACGATTACTCGTCCGATTACCTCGCCGACGGCGCGAACCGACGGCGCATGTTCCGCTTCGCTAAAGAAAAGACACTCTCGCTGATTGGGGAGCTCCAAGCTCGGTTTCCCCATCGAATGATCGAGGTCGCCCCCGGTGTATATCCCACCGACGACGGACTGCCGCTGATTCCCTATATCCGGGAGGCGCGTCGAGTGATCGGTCGCCGTCTTCTTACGCTGGAGCATATCGTCGAGCCGCGCCGCGACCGGCACCGGGATATAATCGACGAGGCGATCGCCGTCGGCGATTATCCGGTGGACCACCATCGACGAGAAGACCCAGATGCGCCGGCGATCGCGTTTCCGGCGATTCCCGCTTTTTCCGTGCCGTTGGGGTGTCTCATTCCGGACGGTGTCGACGGACTAATCGCGGCGGAAAAGAGTATCTCGGTATCGGGGCTCGCAAACGGCGCCACGCGTCTGCAACCGGTGGCGTTGCTCGTGGGGCAGGCGGCGGGGTTGCTTGCCGCCCTTTGCGTCGAACGTGGTGTAGGACCCGACGCCGTACCTCACCGCGCGGTTCAGGCGCGCTTGTTGGAGTCGGGGGCGATGCTCCTTCCGTACTGCGACGCGCCGCCGGGACACCCCTTGTTCGCGGCGCTGCAGTGGGCAGGTGTGCTCGGATATCTCACGGGAGAGGGACGCTCGGTGGGATGGGCCAACGAGATGCTCATACACGGCCGGGCACCGTACCGTCCCGATTCCATCGAGAGCGCGGCGGCCCTTCGGGAGATCATGCGCTTCCCCCGACGTCTCCTCGCGCGGGCGAGCAGCTTCGAGGGGCGGGAGATGATTCGTCTCATCGGCGTACCCGCCTTGGACCGCGTGCTGAGAGCGTTCCCCGCGTCGGGGACGTTGCGTCGAGAACAGTACGCCGTCGCGGCGGTGCTTCGCCACGGTACCGCGTAGTGGATAGGCGGGGACGGCGTCGCCTGCGTGGTAACCGGCGACCTATGTGTTATGCTGTGATCGATGGGAGCAGAGGCGATAAGGCGCACGGTTTGTACGATGTACGATGAGACGAGCGGCATAGGGAGCGGCGGGCCGTTCATTCATGGGCGTCCGAAGCGCATTTCTTTTCTCCGTTTCTTCGGACGGTTGATGCGGGTCCTTGCGTTTTTCGTGCTTACGCCGCCGGTTTTTGCACAACAGGAGGTACTGCTCACACTCGACTTGGGACGCGACGTGGAGATAACCCGCCGCTGGAATTACTCCACCCGCGTCGATGGGCGATATCGGGGACACACCAATCGCGAGTCTCTGCTGCTCTTATCCCGAGACGACGGCATCGCGGACGCCGCAGACTTCCCGTATGTGGGAGAACTCATGGTGAGTGAAGAGACGCTCCGGGACAGCCGAACTATCGCCCAACGTATTGCGGAGCGTCGCGACGCTTCGGTGCTCTTCGAACCGTCCGGACAGATGCGTGCGCCGGAGGGACAGCGGGCGCCGCTCTTTCGCGCCGTGCCGCGTTTTCCCGACGAGCCCGTCCCCCCCGGTGCACGTTGGGAGGCGGCCGGGGTGGCGCAGCTCTATCTGGAAGGGGACGTTGCGGTCGCCGTGCCGGTGCTTGCCGAGTACACCTACGGGGGCGTGGAACCGTATCAGGGAATCCAGGTGCATCGTGTCACGGCTCGCTACGCGGTGCGCGCGCCGCTCTCGAGGGGCCGCCTCGGAAGCCACCCCGCGCGGGAGCTGATGGCGGGGCTGCCGCAACTGCCGTTCGACTATGTACTGCACGGGAGTCATGAGGCGACGATCCTCCTGCCGGTAGCCGGCGGTCCGCCCGTCCTCCACCGTACCGCAATCAGAGAGCAGCTGAGGCACCCCTCCGGATCCGTCGAGGAGCGTTCCGGTTTCATCCTTACGTGGTATCGATCGAGCGGTGATTTCGACGGCGAGAGCGAGGCTGAGCGGATCGCGGAACGGATTCGAAGAACCGATGTCGAGGATGTGACCGTTCGCGCTACCGAGGACAATCGCGTCGCACTCTCGATTCAAAATCTCCAGTTTGTCGCCGATCAGGCCGTCTTGCTCCCCGGGGAGGAGGGGCGCCTCGACGGGATAGCCGACGTGTTGCGTACCGTACCGGAGCGCACCATCCTCATTGTCGGACACACCGCCGACGTCGGGACCCAGCTGAGCCAGCTCGAACTCTCCTTCGACCGGGCGGAGCGGATCGTGGAAGAGCTGGTCCGCCGCGGGATAGCGCCGGGTCAACTCCTCTACGACGGCCGGGGCGGTACGGAGCCGGTGGCCGACAACGACACAGAGGAGGGGCGCTCGGCGAATCGGCGCGTCGAGATCGAAATTCTTCCGGCGCGGCAATAGCGATATACTCCGCGCTCCTCTCTTCGTGCTATAGTGCCGGCCATGTCATCCGCTATATACGACGAGGGTCGGATCGAACCACCGTCTCTCCGTGAGTTGTTCGGCGTCGCTCTACCCATGGTGGCGTCTCAAGCGTCGGAGACGATCATGCTCTTCGTCGACCGGCTCTTTCTCTCGCGTCTCGGCAGTCTCCATCTGGCCGCGTCGATGAGCGGCGGGCTATCGAGTTTCGTCTTCGTCTCTCTGTTTGCCGGTATAGTGGGCTACACCAACGCCCTGGTGGCACAGTATTACGGAGCGAAACGCCGCGAGCGATGCGTAGCGACCACCGTTCAGGGATTGTGGCTCGCGCTCTTTTTTCTTCCCGGCGTCATTGCAATGATCCCGATCGGGCGCCTCGTCTTTGTACTGGCCGGCCACAGCGCCGAGCAAATCGATCTCGGATTTACCTACTACCGTATCCTCATGTTCGGTGGAATCTTCGTTCTGATACGCCAAGCGTTCGTCGGATTTTTTCTCGGTATAGGGCGCACGCGCATCGTTATGATCGCCAACGTATCGGGAATGGTGATCAACATCCCGCTCAACTACGTCTTAATTTTCGGCGCATTCGGCATGCCGCGCTTGGAGATCGTCGGGGCGGCGATCGCCACGATCGTCGGAAGCACCCTCATCGCCGTCGTTCTCGGCGTGGCGTTTGTGCGCCACCGGTACTTCCGTGAGGCGACGACGAAGGAGCGCACCGCGATCGACAGGGATCTACTGTCGCGTTTGATTCGCTTCGGACTCCCGGCGGGCCTCGAGCTCTTCCTCAACGTCTTCGCGTTTAACGTCTTTGTGCAGTTGGCGCATTCGCTGGGGCCGGGCGTTGCGGCGGCGGTCACCATCGTATTCAACTACGACATGCTCGCCTTCATCCCCATGGTCGGTCTGAGCGTTGCGGTTACCTCTCTCGTGGGGCGACAAATGGGCGCCGGTAGCCCCGACGGGGCGCGAAAGGCGACGTTTTTAGCGCTCCGTGTAGGGTACGTCTATGCGATCTGCATGATGAGCCTCTTTCTCTTTGCGCCCAGATTTCTCGTGTCCGTCTTTGCCGGTGGGCTTTCGCCGTCGGAGACGGAACTGTTCGAGCTCGCCGTGGTGATGCTGCGCCTTGCCTCGTTGTACACGATCGCCGACATAACGCAGTTGGTCTTCGGTGGAGCGCTGCGTGGAGCCGGCGATACGCGGATGGTGGCGGTAATTTCGGTCGTCATTCACTACGTCATGGCCGCGGCGGCGGTACTGTTCGTACGCGTTCTGCAGTTGGAACCGCTTCAGATCTGGGGGTTCTTCGTCGGATTCGCCGTCGCCCTGGGTGGCGCGATCTATCTCCGCTTCGCTACGGGTCGATGGCGCTCGATTCGCGTCATCGAGGAGCAGCCGCTGCCCGATCTGCCCCCCGCTCCCGTGGAGTGTCTGGAGCCGGAGATCAATACCGAGTCGCGGTGGATATAGGTGCCGGGCGACTCACAGACTCGATGCGACCATCTCCACGGCGAGTGCGACGATCAACACGACGGGTGTCGCGAACAGACCTTGCGGTGCGGTGCGTAGACGTAACGGCGATGCGATACCGACGCTCCCTTTCGCATTGCGCTCCGCCGTGGCGGTACGCCCGGTGAAGAACCACAGCGCAGCGCCGAAGAGCGCCGTGTTGAGCAGTGAGTCGATCCACAGGAAGCTCATGATCGTCGGAAGCGGTTTGGCAAGGATGCCGCTGCGGATTCCAAACGCCAGGTTGACACCGAGGAAGAGGACTCGCCATCCAACCGCGACGGTCAATACTTTCGCGAGGAGCCATCCATTACGCTTTAACGAGTACAGCGAGGCGCCGACGGTAACCACCGCCCCCTCCGCCACGATGGCGACGATCGGATTGCGGACGAAGATGAAGCTCACTCCCGGCAGGACGAGGCTCCCCGCTTTGATTGCCGCCGCTACCACAGCGGCGGAGAGAGCGGCGTGGCTCCGGCGGGTCGCGCCGACGGCGTAGAGCATGAATGCCAATGCTACGGGAAACATGACCGCTCCGGAAATGTTGGGCACCGGAGCGACCCTGCTCGCGGTATGCAGGGCAAATCCGAGGGTCGCCTCGGCGATACCCCACAGAGACCCCGCACGTATCACCGCGGACAGATAGCGGCGGTCGTTGGTTCTTCTCATACCTTGCCCTCCTCATAATGCGGGATTCGTGAGAGACCGGGCCCGTCGTAACTCCTCCGGAGTATCGACATCGCAGAGCTCGAAGGGGTGATTCGCCGGCACGGTGTGGATCGGCCCCCCGACAATCGATCGATACAGTCCGAACCTACCGGAGCGAACTCGACGCTGCAATCGCTCCAAAGCTCGCGGTTCCCATATGGCACATACCGGTTGTATCCATCCCTCTCGATCGATGTACGCGGTCACGTGCGCAGTCATGCTGCGACGGGCGATGAGGTGCGATACCGTGCGCTCGTCGACGAACGGTAGATCGCACGCCACGACGAACCATGCGGCCGACGGAAATCGCAGATGGGCGGTATGGAGACCACCGGCCGGTCCGACGTTCGGGAGTGCATCGACGAGCACGCAGTCGGCCTCGGCGAGGGGATACTGCTGATCCGGGTACGATCCGTCTCGGGAATCGGACGCAACGGAGAGATACGCCGGAACCGACGCGGCCTCGAAGAGGTCCAGGAGGCGCCGGTAGGCGGGGTGCGCCGGATACCGGAGGTGCTCCTTTGCCGTGCCCATACGCACGCTCTTTCCTCCACCGAGCACCAGACCGTAGAGCGGAGGCGGCCCACCGACCTCCATCGCCCGGGAGGCGGCGACCGGCGTACCGTTCCGTCGCCTCACGGCGATTCGTCTCCGTCGACCCGTCGTAGCGCGACCGCCGCCCATTTGTAGCTCGGCTCGGCGCTGTACGGGTCGAAGGCGGGAAAGGTCAGTACGTTCGTCTCCCGGTAGTGCATCGGGAGAAATATCCGGCCGGGGCCGACGGTATCGGTCACGCGGCACCGGGCCGTCACCGTTCCGCGGCGGGACGATATTCGTACGCGGTCGCCGTCACGTAGGGCGAGGTTCGCCGCGTCGGTCGCGTGTACCTCCGCGTACACCTCCTCGGGGTAGTGTCTGCGCAGCTCCGGAACCTTGCCGGTGCGCGTCTGGGTGTGCCACTGCACCGCGGTACCGCGGCCGGTCAGCAGTACAAAGGGGTAGCGCTCGTCGACCGGCTCCGGTACCTCCTCGATGTCGGAGAAGAGTATGCGCGCCCGTCCGTCGGGGTTGAAGAAGCGACCGTCTGTGAAGAGGCGGCGATGCACGCCCTCGTCGCGATCGTGGTCCGGGAAGGGCCACTGGATTCCCTCGGATTCTCGTAGCGCATCGTAGCCCTCGATACCGGTAATGTCGCACGGGCGGCCCTTTGTCGTTGTGACGAGGAACCGGAATACATCCTCCGGCCTCCTCCACCGTGCAAAGAGATCGCCGCATCCCCACGCCTCGGCGAGGAGCTTGAAGATCTCGAAGTCGCTCCGCGCCTCCCCCGGCGGATCAAGCACTTTTTGGACGACGCCGATTCGTCGCTCGGAGTTGATGAACGTGCCCTCCTTCTCGCCGCTCCCCGCGGCCGGTAAGACGAGGTCCGCCAGCTCGACCGTCTCCGCGGTACGGTAGAGATCCTGCACGACGAGAAAATCGAGACGTTTTAGACGCTCCAGGAGTTGATGTGTCTTGCCGATCCACGAATGGGCCGGATTGGTGGCGATGATCCAGAGGGCTCGAACCGTTCCCTCTTCGATCTTTTCAAGAATCTTGTGGTACGGCGCGCCGTTTTTGCTCGGCACTCGTGCGACGTCGATTCCCATAAGGTCGGCGATGTGAGCGCGATCCTCAGGCTTCTGAAAATCATAGCCGGCGAAGAGGCCGGTGGTGTTGCTGAACAGCCGCGAACCCATCGCGTTGGCCTGGCCGGTGATTGAGTTGGGACCCGTGCCGGGTCTTCCGATATTGCCGGTCAGGAGGCAGAGGTTGATGATCCCCTGCGCCGTCCGGACCCCTTGGTGGCTCTGGTTGACCCCCATCGTCCACCAGACCGAAACCGCTTTTGCCCGATGGATGCGCTCTGCGAGATCGTATAGTGCGGCGACCGAGAGTCCGACGGCGGGCGCCACGGTCTCGGGATCGAAGCGGCGCACGTGAACGGCGTACTCCTTGAGGCCCGAAGTGTGATTCCGCACGAACGGCGCATCGATCCACTCCCGCTCGATCAGTACATGGGCCACGGCGTAGAGCAGTTGCAGGTCCCCTTTGGGTTGAATCGGAAGGTGGATGTCCGCGGCGTGGGCCGTTTTCGTCCGCCTCGGGTCGATAACGATCACCGTTTTTCGGTCTCGGTTTTTTTTGACACGGTGCCACAACACGGGGTGGGCGATTGCCGGGTTGGCGCCCACAAAAATCAAGAGGTCCGATTCCTCCACGTCGGTGTAGGTAAACGGTGGTGCATCGAACCCGAACGCCTGCTTGTACGCCACTGCGGCCGTGGCCATGCACTGACGGGTATTCCCGTCACCGTGTATCAAACCCATACCGAACTTCGCGAAGGCGCCGAGGAGTGCCATCTCCTCAGTCGGCATCTGCCCGGTGCTGATGAAGGCCGCCGACTCCGGCCCGTAGCGTTCCAGCGTCGTGCGGAAGCGGTCGACGAAGCGTCGCGCCGCCTCGTCCCACGATATCGGGATGAGGTTGCCGGAGGTATCGCGCCCCAAGGGGCGAGTGAGGCGATCATCCGCCTCGAAGGGAACCAACAGGTTGAATCCTTTGGGACACGATCTTCCCCGATTGACCGGGTAGGACGGACTCGGTCGGTACTGCGTGACCGTCCCGCCGTCGTCCAGCTCAACGTCGAAGTTGCACCCCACGGAACAGTAACTGCAGGTCGTTCGAATCGTTTTCATGCCGAATCCTCCCGATGTGGCCCCCTCGTCGTTTCGTCCGCATCTCGTCGTCCCACCGCCAGGATTGCAAAGCCGGAGACGACCGCGAGGACGACGAAACTGACGAATCCGCGGGCATAGCCGTGCGGTCCGCCGTTCAAAAACGCCGCCAGAACGTTGGGTATGACGAACCCGCCGAACGCCCCAAGGCCGCCGACCCAACCGGCCGCTCCGCCGACCGCATCCGGTACCACTTGAGGCACGAGTTTGAACACTGCGGCGTTGGTGACCCCCATAGCGATCGCCATGAAGAGCATGGCGAGGAGCGCCACAACGGCGGTTACGGCGAAGGTCATCATGATCGCTGCGGCTGCGAGCGCCACGATGGCGATGAGGGCGGTACGTACGCCCCCGGCTCGGTCCGCAACGGCGCCGCCGGCCACTCTGGAAAGGGAGGCCAGTATCGAGTAGGCGGCGGCGAGACTTCCCGCGACCCCTATCGACGCCCCGTGGTAGCCTTGCCAGTACTTGGGAAACCACCCGGTGAGGGCCATGAATCCGCCGAAACTGGTGAAGTAGATCGCCACGAGCATCCACGTCCGCCAGACGCGGGCCGAACGTTTGAGCGACTCCATGACGCCGAACGCGGGAAACAACACTTGACCGTGATGCGCCGCGAGCTTCCGCGATTGCACGTCGTCAAGCCCGGCCGCTCGCAGCTGAAAGTACGGTGCGTTTTTACCGATCCTCAGATAGATTGCGGTACCGACGGCGAGCATAACGGCCCACAACGCGTACGACCCGGCGAGGCCGATGCGCGGAATGGTTATCGTACTGAGCAGGAATGCGAAGACGCCGGGGGCAAGGTTGCCGAGCCCCGCGTAGGTTCCCAACGCGGCCCCTTGACGCTTCTGGTCGAACCAGTACGAGGTCTGGCTGATACCCACCGAAAACGTCGCGCTCCCGAAACCACCCAAGGCACCGAACAGAAGGAGCCAGCCGTACAACTCCGATATGCGTTCCCGTGGCTGTGAAATGATAACGGCAATGCCGACGACACCGACCAGGGAGACCGACAGCAATGCGATAAAAGGTCGACGTCCTCCGTCTCGATCTACCATCGCGGAAAAGGGTATCCGTAACAGTGAGCCGGTTAGATTCGGAATCGATATGAGTAGCCCCGCGAGGGCGGCCGAAAGCCCGACCTGTTGGTGGAGATATGCTACGGTCGGGCCGAACAGCGATACCGCGGCGAACCCGATGAAGAATCCGATCGTCGCCCCCACGAGTCCCGCGGTGGGGCTCCCCTGTATCGTCGCCGTCCCGACACCGTCGGTCGTGTTGCCGTTGTGCGCCTTAGCCATTGATTCCACCCCCTCTTTCAGGTATACCGATACGGGGCGGAAACGGTCGGTAACATACGTTACACGAATCGTCGAACGCGAATCGGGAGAGGGATATGCGCGAGATCATCGCCCACGCCCTTTCGGGAACACTCCCGTTCAAGGGGGTAGCGGAGCGCCGTTTACTCAGAATGGCCGACGACATGGAAGGTGCCGTCGTACGGTATTCCCCCGGTCGGACGGTCGCGATTCGCGGAGCCACCCTCGATCATCTCATGCTCTTGGTCGACGGGCAGGCGCAGGCCG
The DNA here is from genome assembly GCA_965601925.1 of Alkalispirochaeta sp. Taxonomy (GTDB): domain Bacteria; phylum Spirochaetota; class Spirochaetia; order DSM-27196; family Alkalispirochaetaceae; genus Alkalispirochaeta. The sequence continues at coordinate 4,667,307 of OZ271854.1, read as the reverse complement.
AGATCTTCAGCGCCGACGGCCACCACCTCCGAGTCGAGCGGTTCTTCGCACCCGAGATCATCGCCTCATCTATCTTGTTTGCTCCCGAACCCATCTTGCCGGTGACGGTGACTTCCGTATCGCGGTGTACCCTCGCCGGCATGGCGCGAGAACGCCTGCTCTTCCACTGCCGGGAGGACCGGGACGTCCTACTCGGTCTGTTGCACGATATGGGGCGTCGTACGGCCTTTTTGGCGAACCGGTTGCGTCTGAGTGAGTTCGCCACGCTCAGACAGAAGATCGCCGTCTTTTTAGTCGACGAGATGGACCGGCGCGGCACGTCGGTTATCCGTCCCACGTTATCGCGCGAGACGCTGGCCGATATGTTCGGCGTCGCCCGTCCCTCGCTTTCGCGGGAGCTTGGGAATATGGCGCGGGAGGGAATTGTCCGCTGCGAAGGGTCCACCATCGAAATCCTCGACGAGGCGGCGATACGGACCCTTCAGCGGGGGTGCGATTGACCGTTCGGCGCGACCTCGAATGCGCGCGCGGTAACCGGACTGCGGCGGTGCGGTCGATCGAGGACCTTAAGCACGCCGGAGCGCGTGAACTCGTCCCTCGCTCACCCACACCGTCGCGTGCGCAAACACGGCGCTCGGGGACGCTTGGTGGATCGTCGAGGGAGGGAACACCTAGACGGTACGGCGGACCTTCGTCTCGACCTGGTGATGGATCTTCCGGCGCAGGATGTGCGCGCGGGGGACGGAAACGACGTGCCGAGTGTAGGGGCTTCGCTCACCTTCGTCGCCGCTCCCTACACACCGATCTACGGCGGCGGATATCGCTTCAGCGTTGAGACCTCTGATTGGCAGGTCCCCGGCGATGAAGCGGAGATACGGGACGCAACATTCGACAGCGCGTCCCCCGCCGTCTCTACCCCGGGGCCTTTGCCGTCGTGGGTATGCGATACTCCTTCTTCTAAGAGGCGCCGGTCCGGGTGCGGCATTCACTGCCGAGAGGGTCCGTCGCACGGCGTGCCGGGAAACGGCACCGCTCGTGGGGTGGGCGCGGCCGGATACCGTTGCGTCGGCGATCCGCTAGCCGGCGGCCGTGCGTTTTGCCAGTATCGCGTCCACCGCCTCGGCAAAACCGAGGCCCGACTCGTGTTCGGTTACGTAGGCCGGAGGATGGGTGAGCCTGTCCTCGAAGGTACGAATGTTGGCGACGCCGATGCTGTGTTCCACCTCCGCAAAGATCGGCTCGTCGTTGGGCGAATCTCCGAGAAACACGACCTCCGACAGAGACGGTGCTTCCGTCGGCGGGGCAAGGTCTGATAGATAGTGCTTGAGGCATGCTACCTTATTGTGGTCTCCGTACCACGTATTGATATGAATACTGGAAACCTTGTAAGTAAGTCCCTCTTCATCTAAAATTCGACAGATCGCGTCAATTTCACTTTTTTCCAGCGGTTCTACGTCTTCGCAAAAATCGATCGCCAAATCGGCGAAACGAAACGGTTGATCCGCGGAGATCGCCGATCGCGGCACTTCCGCAAGAACGCGTCGTCGGGCGCGCTCCATGCGCTCCTCGGCCGCCTCACGCTCCTCCTCGGACAACAGGTACCGCCGATTCATGCGCCGAGCGGTCCGATCGTAGGCGAAGTAGAAGGCGCCGTTCTCGCCGATTACAGCTTCCACCGGCCACATGCGAGCGATATGATCGCACCAGCCGGCAGGACGTCCGGTAACCGGCACGACGCGGATACCGTGGTCGGACAGACGCCACATCGCGCCGAACGATTCCCGGAGAAGTAAGCCGTCGCTCGTCATCGTGTCGTCGATGTCGGTAAAGAGATGGGTGAGTCGCTTGCACAGTTCTGTAGGAATGGTAGTAATCGATTTCACAATGGGTAGCATTATAGAGGATATTCCGGTCGGTTCAATGGCCGATGTATACGACAACCTGGCACGGGGCGACCGCGACAAAGAGAAATATCTTTGATTGGTGTTCTCCTCGCTTAACGGCATACAATAACTCACTACGGTTGTACTACCGACTCGAAGTTGCAGGGTGTTATGCAGAAGGCGGACCATTCATTGAAATCCATGGGGGTCGCACTCTCAGTCAGTGCCGTAGCGTTTCTCCTCTTTACCGTTATCGTCGCCGCGTGGAGCGCACTATCCCAAGCGTTTTTCGCCGCGCATGTATCACCGTTTTCTCTGGCCGCCCTGGTTGTCGGCGGGGCCGTAATGTCGGTGATACTCGGACTGGTGGTGCGTCGTGCGATCGCGTCCCAACTCGTCGGGATCGCGGAATCGCTACGCGGCATCGCGGCCGGAGATCTCGACGAACAGATCACGTGGCGCGGTCGGGCGGAAGTGGCACGACTCGGAGAGGCGTCAAAGGAGCTGGTTGCCGTATTGCGAGATCTCGTGCGGCAGGTCGACGACAAAGCGGGCATGCTGGAGAGCTCCAGCGGAACGCTCTCTTCGAGCATGGAGGAGACCGCCGACGCGGTCGATCTGATAAGCTCGGCGGTCGAAGGGATACATGGGAGCGTCGAGGGGCAGGCGGCCGGAATTGAGGAAACCTCCGCGACGATATCTGAGCTGTCCCAAGCGATCGAGTCGTTGAATCACCTGATCGAGCGTCAATCGACGACCATTAGCGAATCTTCTTCCGCGGTCGAGCAACTCGTTGCAAGCATCCGAGCGGTAGATATGTCTACCGAGCGGGGAGCGGCGAGCGTCGAGACGTTGGTTCGCTCCTCCGACGGCGGGCGCACTAAGCTGGGAGCGGTCCTTCAGAAGACGACGACCATCGCCGAAAACTCCGAGAAGCTCGCCCAGGCCAATCAGCTTATCTCCGATATCGCGCAACGTACCAATCTCCTTGCGATGAACGCCGCCATCGAGGCAGCGCACGCCGGCGACGCCGGTAGGGGGTTCGGAGTCGTTGCCGGCGAGATCCGCAAGCTTGCGGAGTTGGCGGGAACGCAGGCCGCATCGGTAGAGCGCGACCTCGATGAGATCCGCACGGCGATCAACGGGGCCGTCGGTATGGTGAAGGAGACGCACGGCGAGTTCGAGGGGATCGTCGACAACATCGGGACGGTCAACCGCGTTTTCCGCGAGATCGGCCAATCGCTGAAGGAGCAGAGCACCGGCGGCATACAGGTGCTTGACGCCCTCAAGCAGATGCAAGAGATCACCGCGACCGTCCACACCGGGTCGCAACAGATGCGGGAGGGAAACTCGCAGATGGTTACCGCGATCGCCGATCTCAACGGCGCTACGCAGGAGATACGGGAGACCGTGACGCGGGTCAATCGGGATGCTCGGGAAATCAGTATCGCCGTGCGGGAGGTAGCGAAGTTCTCCAATCTTAACCGAGACAACGCCGAGGCGATTCTACGGGAGACCGAGCGCTTTCGAGATCGGTAGGGTGTCACGGAGAACTCTTGCCAAATAAAAATATCTTTCCCTTGTGCGGATACCGGAGCGGACGTACAAAGGAACATAGACCCACCAAGGAGAGAGCCGATATGCAAAAAATGCGAGTCGCCGCGGTGTGCGGCTTCGGCGTCGGGAGCAGTGTCATTCTCAAAATCAAGCTTGCGGAGGTGCTGCAGAGTCTCGACATCAAAGCCGAGGTCATTACCGCGGACTTGACCACCGCGGCGTCAGAGCAAGTCGATCTTATCGTGACGTCGAAAGAGATTTTTGCACAACTCGACGGAAAGGTGAGTGTTCCCGTCGTTCAGGTAGGGAACTTTCTGGACTCTGCGGAGATCAAGGAGAAGCTGCAACAGGTGCTGCCGCGATAAACGAGACTGTAGTGTCATCGAGAAAGCGCGTACAAGGCGCGTCAGACGAGAGGAGAAGGATATGGGATTCATCAATTACCTCGTACAGAACATCTTTCGCCAGCCTCCGATTTTTCTGGGCCTTATTGCTCTGGTCGGTATGTTGTTGCAGAAGAAGGACTTCAGTACGATCGTCAAGGGGACGCTCAAGACGGTGATCGGTGTCATCGTCCTCATGCGAGGCGTCGACATTATCGTCGCATCCATCAATCCGATCGGACAGGCGTTTGCGGACATCTTCGCCGCCGAAGGGATGCGGGCGATCGATCCCGATTTCGGGTTCGGCGCATTTCTGGGAACACACGGATCGACGATCGGGTTGGTGATGGTCCTGGCATTTCTTGTGAACTTGTTGGTCGCGCGGTTCACGAAACTGAAGAACATCTTCCTCACCGGTCACATCTTCTTTTGGATGTCTTTCATTTTCGTTGCCGCCGGTGTCGAGGGTGGACTGAGCGGTACCGCCTTGGTCGTGTTTGCAACGATTATGCTCTCGCTCTACATCGTTGTAACTCCCGCGCTCATCAAGCCGTTCGTAAAGAAGGTTACCGGTGACGACAGCTTCACCATCGGCCATACCGCAGTCGGTCTCGGGATTATCGGCGGGCTCATCGGCAAGGCGTTCGGTAACAAAGACCCCAAGGAAAAATCGACGGAAAACCTCACCATTCCGCAATGGATGGAGTTCGTCCGCGACACCACCGTAACCACCGGCATCGTCATGCTGCTGTTCTATTTCGTCGTCGGTCTCATTATCGGTGCCGAAGGTCGCGCAAACGCATTCGGCGGCGGCGATTTGGTGAGCTACGCGATTCTGCAGGGTATGACCTTCGGAGCCGGTATCACCGTGCTGCTCACCGGTGTGCGTATGATGCTTAACGAGATCATCCCGGCGTTCCACGGTATCTCCGGAAAATTGATCCCCGACAGCACGCCGGCCCTCGACATCCCGATGGTCTTCCCGTATGCGCCCAACGCGCTGTTGATCGGGTTTATCGTCTCCATCGCTACCAGTATCGTGACGTTGGTCGTTATCTCCCTTACCGGACGGCTCGTGTACTCGCTCGTGCCCCTGACGGTGGCCTGTTTTTTCGATGTCGCGCCGGCGGCCATCTTCGGCAACGCGACCGGTGGGCGACGGGGTGCGATTCTGGCGAGCGCGATCGGCGGCGTCTTGTTGATGGTGTTTGCCGCCGTATCGCTTCCGTTCCTGGCGAGTACCGGCGCGGACTTTTTACAGGCCTTCGGCGGCAACGACTTTTCGATCTTCGCCGTCTTGTCGGGCTTCGTCGCGCGCATTTTCTGATTCGGTGCGCACGGTAGTTCCGTACCGGCCCGGCCGCGGGTACTCGCGGGCGGGCCGTTTGGTATCACGCGGGTCCATATGAAGTTTGGAATACATCTCTCAACATTTACCGAGGAGTGGACCGAGGACGTAGTGCCCTATGTGCCGGTAGCGGCAGAGATGGGATACGACGGAGTTGAGTTTCCCCTCGTCGATCCTCGCGCTTTTGACCGCGTTGCGGCGCGAGACGCCTTGCGGGCGACCGCGTTGGCGTGCACGTGCGGTACGGGATTGAGCGCCGCGACGGATATCACGAGCGAGGACGCCGCGTTGCGAGCGGCGGGGGAGGCGCACCTGCGTACGTGCATCGAGATTTGTCATGAGCTGGAGAGCGAGATTCTCTGCGGTGTTTTGTATGCGCCGTGGGGCGTTACCGGACGCCGGCAAGCCGACGCCGCGACGCGGAGTATAGACGTTCTTGTGCGCGTCGCCGAGTATGCAGCCTCCCGCGGCGTGACGTTGGCCGTGGAACTCTTGAATCGATACGAGGGATCGCTCCTGAACACCGTTAACGACGGATTGCGTTTCGTGCGCCGTATCGGTGCGCACAATGTCGGACTGCATCTCGATACGTTTCACCTGTCGATCGAGGAGAAGGATCTCGGTTGGGCCGTCATGCAAGCGGGTGAACGAATGGTTCATCTCCACGTATGCGAGAATGATCGCGGTGTGCCGGGAAGCGGATCCGTGCGATGGCGCGCACTTGAGCGCGCGCTCCAAACGATCGACTACGACAGCTGGATAACCCTTGAGTCCTTCGTCACATCGAACTGCGAGATCGGCGACGCGGTTGCGATATGGAGGAATATCGAGCCCTCCCGGCGGCACGCTGCGCAGGAGGGGATCGCCTTTTTGCGCGACCTGTTTAAAGAGGAACCGTGACGATGGATAGAACGACATTGGCGATGGTGACCCGGTCGATCGAAGAGCATCGCGTTCTCCTGGGAGAGCTCGACGCCGCCGTCGGCGACGGCGACCACGGCGAGAGTCTGGCCAGGGGCGTGCGCGTCGCTCTGGACCGTTTGCAAACAGACACTCCCCCGGGGCGGATGTTCACTCTGTTCGGCCGTACGCTCCTCTCCGAGATGGGTGGTGCATCGGGGCCGATGTTCGGAACGCTGTTCATCGAGCTGGGGCGGAGCCTCGCCGAAGGCGAGCTGTCGGCCGAGACGGTGCGCGACGGACTCACCGCGGCCCTGCGGAAGATCCAAGCACTCGGTGGCGCGCGCCCCGGGGACAAAACGTTGATCGACGCGCTACATCCGGCGGTGGAGGCGCTTTCCCACGCCGTGGATGGGGGCCTTTCCCTCTCCGACGCACTCGGTGAGGCCGAGCGGGCGAGCCGTAACGGGGCCGAGGCGACGCAGGCGATGGTCGCGAAACGCGGGCGAGCCAAGTACGTGGGTGACAAATCGGTGGGCCACCGGGATGCCGGGGCGACGTCGTGTTGGTTGATTATCCGCGCCCTTGCGCAGTCGGCCGGGGCGATGGGAGATGAGCGATGAAGAAGTTTATAAACGACCCGGAGACGATTGTAGAGGACATGATCGAGGGGTTTGCCCGCGCCTATGGTGAGCGGGTGCGAAAGCTTCCCGGCTCGTCGGTCATTGTGCGCGTCCGGCCCAAGACGGTCGGACGTGTCGGCCTGACGATCGGCAACGGATCGGGACACGAGCCGGCGTGCATCGGCTTTGTCGGGAGGAATATGCTCGACGCCAACGCGTACGGGAACATCTTCGCCGCACCGGGACCGGACACCATCTGCGCCGCCGTCGCCGCCAGCGATCGCGGTGCGGGAGTCGTCCTTTTGATCAGCAATCACGAGGGCGACGTCATTAATGCGCGTATGGCAATTGAGATGGCGCGAGACGACGGGATTACCGTGGAGGAGGTGATTCTCTACGACGACATCGCAAGCGCACCGGCCGATAGGATCGAGGAGCGGCGCGGGACGACCGGCACGCTGTTCGTATACAAGATGGCCGGCGTGTACGCCGAGATGTCAAGCGACCTCTCTCAAGTGGCCGAACTGGCGCGACACATTCGCGATCGAACGCGTACACTCACGGTAGCCTCAACTCCCGGTGTTTCACCCCTCACGGGAGCCGAGATGTTTCGTCTCGGCGACGATGAGCTGCAACTCGGTATGGGGGTGCACGGCGAGGCGGCGCGAGACACCATCTCCCACGCGAGCGCCCGGGACGTCGCGCGAATGATGGTGGAGCGTCTCGTTGCCGACGGCGGCTACGAGGGCGGAGACGAACTCGGCGTCATCGTAAACGGATGCGGCTCTACTACCCAGATGGAGCTCTTGATCTTCTTCGGTGCCGTCGCCGCGGCCTTGGAAGAACTACATATCGCGACGTACAAACCGCTGATCGGGAGCTTCGTTACGACCCAGGAGATGGGCGGTATCGCGCTCTCGTTCTGTAAGCTCGATGATCGGCTCAAGTCGTTGTGGAGAGCCTCTACCGACGCGGTCGCCTTTTCTCAGTACGACGAAACGGCGTCGTGAAAGAGATGCTCCAACGGGCCCGTAGCGAGGGCTCGGCCGTAGTTGCGGTAAACGTCAGCAACATGGAGAGTATCAAGGGTGTCTTGGAGGCCGCGTCATATGCGCGCCGGCCGGTGATCCTCCAGATCGCGCCGATTCAGCTCCGGGAACAGAGTATGCGATTTGCCGAGTTTGTCGCCGTTGCGCGCGCCATCGGACGGTTTTACACGGCGCCGTACGCGCTCCACCTGGACCACGCGACCGCGGTCGAGGAGGTCGAGAGTGCGGTCGAGGCGGGATTCGACTCGGTGATGTACGATGGGAGCGCACTTCCCTACGCGGCGAACCTAGACGCTACACGGCGCTCCCGCGTCGTGTGTGATCGTCGCGGCGTGACGCTGGAGGCTGAACTGGGATCGCTCGGCGGAGAAGAGGGTGGGCACGATGAGGCCGACCGCGCGGTGGAGCCGGTATACACCGACCCCGCACAGGCGCGCGATTTCGTCACTTCAAGCGGCATCGACGCTCTGGCCGTCGCGATCGGTAACCGTCACGGCACCTATCACGGCCCCGTCGCGCTTCGTATTGATGTTCTTGAACGAGTTGCCGAGGAAACTCACGTTCCTTTGGTCCTCCACGGAGCGTCCGGAATCGAGGACGGCCAACTGCGACGCTGCATCGAACGTGGGATTGCCAAAGTCAACTATTATACCGATATCGATCGCGCTTTTGTGCGCGGCATGCGCGATGCGTTGGACGGCGCTGACGAGCCGCCCATGATGCGCGTCGCAGAGGCGGGACGGCTGGCACTGCGAGAGGCGGTAGCGGGGCGGATAGCGGCGTGTGCCGCACGGCGATGAGGCGAGGAGGCTGTCGGATGAATGTCAAGGTAGGGCTTGTTTCGCTCGGTTTTGTGAAGTTTCGCGTCGATATTGCTCAATCGTATCTCGATGCCGCAGAAGCCCTTCTGCGATCTCAGCAGGATGTCGAAGTGAGCGCGGTACCCAAGGTCGTTACCGACGAGCGTGAGGTGGCACAGGCCGTCGACGTGTTTGGTCGCGACGCGCCGGATATGATTATCATCCAATGCGGCACCTTCTCGATGGGGCGTACCATCGTCGCCCTTGCGGAGGCGATCCCCACGACGCCGCTTTTTCTCTGGGGATTCCGGGAGCCGGAGACACCGGGGATACCCGCCTTGCCGCTTAACTCGCTATGCGGACTGAATATGAGTGCCAGTTTTCTCTACAAGCTCCGGCGGCGTTTCAGTACGCTCTACGCGTCGGTCGACGAGGATGAGGCGCGGGCGACGATACGGCGATGGATCACGGCGATCCGACTCCGCAAGGGGCTGCGACGCGCTCGATTCTGCAGTATCGGCGAGCGTGCTCCGGGATTTTATCGCGCCGGGGTAGACGAGTTGCGCTTTGCGAGGACGATCGGGCCGGAGATTATCTATCACTCCGTCGGCGAGGTCGTCGAGGCTGCACGCCGATACACCGACGACGAAGTGGCCGAAGAGGTAACGCGAATATACGGAGAGGTCGATCTCGTCGAGGCGACGCGCGAAGCGGTGGAACGGTCGGCGCGCGTATATCGCGCCGTTCGGGCATTCGGTGACCGGAACGACGTTGCGGCCTTTGCAATTCGGTGTTGGCCCGAGTTTCAGACGCTGTACCGCGTGGCGGTCTGCGGCGTCGTATCACGGCTGAATAACGAGGGCGTCGTCGTGAGTTGCGAGGGTGATATCCCGGCGCTCGCGACGATGGTAATCCACCGCTCGGTCTCCGATCGACCGCCCTTCCTCGCCGATTTGGTCGACATCAGTCCGAAAGGGGTCGTGAAGGCGTGGCATTGCGGCCCGGCGGCTCGCTGTCTCGCCGATCCCGAGGCGAGGACGCGCTACATCGAGCATCCCACGATCAAGGAGGGAATCGGCATGGCCGCGGACTTCCCACTGGCCGACGGACGCGTAACCATGGCGAAGCTCAGCGAGGACGAAGGGCGCTACAAGCTTCTTATCGCTCCCGGTACCGCGGTACGACCCGATCGTGAACTGGCGGGAAACCACGTCGATATCGTCTTTGACTGCGGCGCTCCGAAGCTCCTTGAGGCGATTTTTTCCCACGGTATCGAGCACCATTACTCCATCGCCTACGGTGACGACACGGCGACCCTCCTGGAGTACTGTAAATGGTCGGATATAGAGCCCATCCTGCTCGCCGGCCCCGACGACGCTTCGCGCAGCCTGTCCCTCCTTCAAGGAGCGATACATGGTTAACGGGTACCCCTACGGTGCCGGCTATTATCCGCTGTTGGAGCGCCGCGAACATTGGCGTCGCGATCTGTCCGCCATGCGTTCGTGCGGCATGAACGTCGTACGTACCGCCGAGCTTTTCAACACGTGGGACCGGATCGAGCCGGAGAGCGGGGTATATCGGTTCGAGTTTCTCGACGAGTTTTTCGAGGAGTGCGCCGAGGCGGAGATGGGTATCATTCTCGGCAGCGGAACGGCCTCGCCCCCCTATTGGTTGCATGCCGACCATCCGGACATACATATCGTGGATGCGACCGGGCACCCCTATCCCCTAAACGCCGCTTACTCGTGGGCGTGCATCGACCATCCGGCATATATCGGGGCGGCCGAACGGTACATCACGGCCGTGGTCGAGCGCTATCGGGGACATAAAGCGCTTTATGCGTATCAGATTCACAACGAAATCGGCTTTCCCTTCATGTCCTCCGAGTCGGGATCGATGCGGATCTTTTGTTACAACGCCCACTCGATTCGCGCCTTCCGGCGGTGGATCGAGGGACGCTATCGGAGTATCGAGGAGTTAAACGAGGCGTGGACGTGGAGTGCCACCAACACGGTCTACCGCAGTTTCGATGAGGTAGAACCGCCGCGCATCAGACCCGAGGGGTGGAGCTCGGTTACGCGTTGGCTCGACTGGCGACTCTTTTGGATGGACCGATTCGTGCGTTTCGTAGCGTGGCAAAACGATATCATCAAGCATCTCGATCGCGACCATCCGACGACGACCAACATCTTTTACATGAAGTCTCAAGACCCCTTCGGATCGATGATGGGCCTTGACCAGTTTGCCATGGCCGAGGTCGTCGACGTCATCAGCTACGACCTCTATCCCGGTAGTGGCGACAAACTGGAAAGACGGAGCGAGTTCTCCAGCCTCTTTCTCGATCACGCCCGGAGCGTCTCCCGCCCCCTCGGCAAGCCGTACTGGCTTATCGAACTCGAAAGCGGTCCGATTAACGGCTGGATGCTCGGTCCTCATCGTGCGACCGGCGGCGCCGACATCCTCAGGAACGCCTTCGAAGTGATCGGTCACGACGCCAAGATGATTCACTACATGGGGTGGAAGGAGTGGGACTTTCAGCCCCTGCGATGGGGCGGTATCGTCGATCTGGACGGTAATCCCACCGAACGAACCGACTCGTGCGCCGAAGTGGGGCGATTCCTCTCGGAGTACGGCAGTTTTCTCTGTAACGCTACGACCGGCAAGGGCGAGGTGGCCTTGTTGTGTTCCAAGGAGAATCAGATCATCTTGTCCGGCGTCTCCCAGGAGGAGTTTCTACTCCGGGCGATCCGGGGAGCCTATCGTCTCTATACCGAGATGGGGTTCACCGTCGATTTCATTACGCCGGAGCTCCTCCGGTCGGGGTATGCCGACGACTACGCGGTCATTCATATGCCGGCGCTCTTTCACATCGATCGTGCGACCGCGGCCGCGGCGGCGCGGTACGTCGAGAGCGGCGGATTGCTCGTCGGTACCGCCCAGGGCGGAGTTGTGGGAGAGCGGGGGTGGTACAACCACGGACTGCCGTGCGGCGCGTTGGCGGCAACCTTCGGCGTGCGCGTCACCGGTGTTGAATCGGGCGCTGCGCCGGCTGTGACCTATCGCGACAGGAACTATACGGGCCACTGGCACAGGGAGTATATCTCCGTGGCGTCCGGGCAGTCGGGGGACAAGGACCGTGGTGCGCGGATCGTCGCCCGTTTTTTCGACGACGGTCCTGCGGCGGTGCGGAACCTGGTCGGTACGGGTGCCGCGCTCTATGTCGCGACGCATTTCGATGCCGCCTACGTCGAGGGCGCGAGGGATTTGGCGTTCGATCTCATGCGTGACCTCCTTGCCGAGCGCCGCATTACGGCGGCGCTCACCGTAGAGTACGCCAACCGCTGTGAACGCGAGGTGGACGTCCATCGCGTGAGGGGAGGCGATGGAGAGATGTTGTTATGCACCCACTTCGTGCAGCGCGATCGCCGCAGTGAGTTTTTCGTCAACGGGAAGAAGCCGATTCGGGTGAGTCTCCGACGTACGGCCGAAACGACGACTATTACCGAGGTGCTCACCGGCGAGACGATTCCCTTCACCACCGACGGCGAGGTGGTCCGTTTCGAGTATGTGCTTCGTCGCGACCGCGTTGCGGCGTTGATGGTTCGCTGAGGCGGTTCTTTGTCGGACTCGGCGGGTGCATCGCAACCCTTTTTGTAAACGCGGTATTAACGCGCCTGCCGACTACCGACGATGCAACGTCGTCGGACCGAAGGATGTACGCCGCACGTATCACTCCGTTGCCGCCTGCCGACGTCGTCTTACGCGTCCCGTTTCGAGCCCAGCCGATTTATGAGCGCGATGAGCTCGGTGACCGCCCGCTCCTCGTCGTCGCCTTCGGCGGCGATTTCGATCACGTCTCCCTTGGAAATGCCCACTTTCAAAAGCTTGAGCATGCTCTTGGCGTTGGCCGTTTTGTCACCTTTGTGGACGGTGATCTCGCATGCGTACTTTTTGGCCTCCTTCACGAACTGATTGCCCGGTCGGGTGTGAAGGCCCTCCTCATTGGTAACCGTGACGGTTCGACGAACCATATCGTACTCCTTCGGTCTATGGTGCTCACTACTCTCGCTCTTCGGCCAAGAGCGCCTTGATATCTTCCATCGTCTCGGCGGCGCGCAGTCGACGAACCGTATCCGCATCGTCGAAGAGCTCCACGATCTCCACGATTGCGCGTTCGTTTTGTGTCTTTGCGTCCTTTGCCGCCATAGTAATCAGGATATCGACGGGGTCGTTCTCCGAGTCTCCGAATGAAACCGGCTGTGCCAGAGTGACGAGGGAAAACCCGTTGGCACGGACGCCCTCGGTCGGCCGTGCGTGGGGCATTGCGAGACCGGGAGCCACGAGAAAGTAGGGACCCAGGTTGCGGCAACTCTCGACGATGGCGTCGTAGTAACGCGGCTCGATCGCGCCCGTCTCTACCAATAGATCCGTGCCGACCCGTATCGCTTCCTCCCAATCCGCAACCGTCACTTTCAGTCGCACCGTCTTGTATTCTCGTAAGTACTTTTTTAGACCCATACCGTTACCTCGTTCCTTGATATCGCTCGCTGTAGAGAAATGTGTGATAGATGTGGATAAGCTCCGAGATGATCTCACTCCGCGTACCGTGTCGCAGTGCCTGCGCGAAGTTATGATCCCGGACCAGCTGGCTGCTTAGCTCGGCCAATACCGCGTGCTCCGGTTTCGTCGCAGTCTCCGGCAGCATGAGCACGAGACACGTATCGTATCCCCGACTCACCGCGACGGAGCGCAAGACGCCCGCGTGAACCGCCGTAACGCAATCGGTCTTACAGTGCAACAGGCGAATCGAGCGTTCGCGTACGATAATCGATCCGAGAGCTTCCCGCGCCTCCAACGCCGACGTGATCCTCCCACGGTCCGAGGCGACGATTCCGACTACTTGCGCGATCGTATCCCCTATCGCACCGACGTGTTCGATATCGTCCGCGTCGAGCACAAAAAAGGTCTCCATCACCGCGAGAATCGGCGGAATGATGGAGTCCACGTGGTCTCTGTGGGCCGTTTTGGGTTCATCGGAGCTCGTTCTTCGATGCCCCTCTCTCGACTGAGCGGTATCTATCCACGCGCGTAACGCCTCCTCGTCCCCTCGGTCGAAGCTCGGGCCGAGGACGAGGCAATCCACGGGCAGATCGGGAATCGGATAGGTCGAGACTACCAAGTCGATCTCATCTTCCGCGATGTGATCCGGATTGACGCCGAACGCCGATATCTTCTCCACGACGTCGACTTGAGGAAAGACGCTCTGTATCCTGTGAGCGAGATAGACGGAGCTTCCGATGCCGGCGGAACAGACGACGATCGCACGAATACTTGCGACGTTCAGCTCGTGTTTCTCTACCAGAGCGGCGGCGAAATAGGCAAGCACGGCGTGCACTTCCGCCTCCGGTACCGGCGAGCGCGCCTCCTCAACGAGGATCGTCTCCACGCCGCTTCGTAGGGCCTCCACCTCGGTGTAGCGCGGGACCTCTTCCCGGGCGTACCAGACCGGCACGGCGTGACGTATGCGGCGCATCAGCCGCTCCACGTAGGCCGAAAGCGGCGGTACGATCCGGTCGTCGTCGCGTAGATAATAACCGCTTTCGGTTTCCACGGTTCGTATCAATCGTCTCACGAGACCGTCGTAACGCTCCTCGCTCGGCGGACGCGTCGTTTCGGACCGTGACGACGAATCGATATCCGCGGCGTAGAAGAGGAGCGCAAGGAACGCTATCTCACCGGACGGTACCTCCCGTACGGCCAACACGCCGCCGAGCGATACAAAGGCGTCCGTTGCCGCGCGCACCGTCGGTTCGTCGGCGTTCGCGATGTCGATCTCTTCTTCCATCGTCCGGCCGTCGCCGATCCGTCTCAAGGCGATGGATAGATAGACATAGAGGGTAATAAACCCTGCGAACGTGAAGCGGTATCCCAATACCCGCTCGACGCCGCGTAGCGTCGAGACGATAGCTGCGTGAAGACCGGGTACGTAGAGTTGTCGAATGAGCTCCCGTTCTCCGGCATTCCGCGATATCGAGTCCGTCGTGAGCGAGACGTCCTCACTACGATGGAATGCTCGCTCCGAGAAGTACCGGCGGTCGACGCTGTCGAAAAACAGACGCATCAGCATGGTTCGTTTTCGTCGCTCGCTCCCCCGCAGCTCGACTCCGTACCCGGGTCGCTTCACCAGCTCCAACCCGTTGAGGGTGAATCGATCCGTCAAACGCGCCAAGTCCCGGCTGACACACGAGTCGGTCACCCTCAAAAATTGACCGAGCTCCAAGAGCTTAATGGTGGAACGTGCCTCGATGAGGCGAAGCGCGGTGAGGATCTCTCGGTCGAGGGGAGTGAAGTTTTTTTCGATACGCTGGTCATGCAGCGCATCAAAGAGACGTCGGCGGTCTTCCTCATCGTCGGTTAGTTTGAGCCCGTACCCCGACCGGCGCTCGAGATGCAGTCGATGTTTTGCGAGTAGACGCTCAACGTGCGGAATCTCGCGGAAGACGGTGCGTGTGCTGACATTAAGCGTCTGCGCTATATGCGACGCGGTGACGTAATCGGTGGCGTCGAGAAGAGCGTGTATGATTTGGTTGACCCGCGTTCGTACGCTCACGTGATATCGAATCTCCGATACAATCCGGGCGCAGCGCTCATAGGGACTGCATCGCAATTATAGAACTCGCCGGGCCCGCCGCCAATCAAAAGCTATTTCCTTTTGACATGAGCGACTCGTGTCATCCGGTGGGGCGCACGCGAAAAACGGTACGGTACGTGTGCGATGTGTTTCCACGGGTTGTGGGAGGCCCTACGAGCATCGCATCGAGTCGCGGACCCGACACACGTTATGCAAATGGATCGTACCCCGGTCTCTTGGTAAGAAACGCCTCTTTTCCCAGAATGTCCGGCCGGTAGACCGTTTCGGGCCACTCTTGCGGGGATACATCCTCGATCGTTACCGAGACCGAACGCTCCTTGGCCCCCGTTACCTCGATAACGGAGCGAACAATGCGGTCCGTGAGTTCTTGTTTCTCGGCATCCGTACTACCCGGATACATCTTTACACTAACGTGCGGCATGGCTCTCAGAATAGCGAATCGGCGTCGGTGCACGCAAGGGCGGTGGTGGGGACATGGCGTCTGAACGCGTGCTCGCGACGAGCGTCGACGGGCGCTTCCCGCTCTCGCGGTGGACACGATCGTTGCTCATATTCAGGACCGGTTCTGTGTGGTATGCTGCGGCGATCATGAGCGATGTCGATCCCGTCGCTGCGACGACGCGCGAGCCTTCTCTCGCCAATATTCTCGCCACCCTCGCGGCGGTGGCGATGTTCTGCTCGACGTTGGAGTACCTAATTCCGAAGCCCGTGCCCTTTTTCAGGATCGGCCTTGCGAATCTTCCCATTCTGCTGGTCATGCGCTTCTTTCGACCCCGTCACGTCCTCGCGCTGACCCTTCTGAAGGTAGTGGGACAAGGGCTCATCAACGGCACGCTCGCAAGCTACGTCTTTCTTTTCTCCCTGTTCGGATCGTTTGCCAGCGTCGCGGTGATGTTGGCGGTCTCCGTTTTGGGAGCGCGGCGCATCAGCTTAATCGGCGTGAGCGTCGCCGGAGCGGTTGCCAGTAACGTCATTCAAGTGACGCTTTCGGTGCTTTTCATCTTCGGTCCCGAGTCGTGGATCATCGCCCCGCCGTTTCTGATTCTGGGAACCCTCGCGGGAGCGCTCGTCGGAGCGTTGGCCGAGCGCTTTGCCCGTGTCTCGCGGTGGTTGGTTGCGATGCGGATCGACTACGAGAGGGTGCTGTGAGTCTGCGTCGCCAACACCCGTGGATGCTCAAACACGTGTCGGCGTCGCTGCTCTTTTGGGCGGGATTGATCGCATTGCCGGCGTATCTGCTCCAGGACGATATACGTATTCGTCTGGCCCAAGTGGTACTGTTCGGTTTTCTGGCGCGTGTAGCGGGCAAACGCCTGCAGTGGTTGTACTTTCTCTCGATCGCCGCGACCATAACACTCTTTCACGTTATCGTGCCCTCCGGCGAAGTAATCGCCGAAATCGGTACCTTTCGTCTGACCCTCGGCGCTCTCAGAACGGGATCGTTTAAGGCGCTGAGCATCATCGGCATGGTCTTTCTCTCCCTCGTTGCAGTTCGAGCCGATCTGCGACTACCGGGACGAGTCGGTTCACTGGTAGGAAAGATATTCTGGGCCTTCGAGCAGATCATGGAGCGTCGAGATACGCTCGAGGTGCGGCGCCCCTTTGTCGGAGCGGACGGGTTGTTGTTAGCGCTCTACGCCGATCTTGCGACGATGGACGAGAGGGCGGCCGACACGCGTATGAGAAAGGCCACGGCCGCGCGTTCTACCGCTACCGGATGGGGCATCGTGGTATTGCTCACGGCGATGCAATGGATCGCCTTGCTTCCGTAGCTCCCCGCGATCGGCTATACTGCGGCGGCACAAAAGGAGTGTTTCTACCATGACCGATATTCTGTTCAGTGGGATTCAACAGCTCGGTGTTGGTATTCCGAATACCGACGAGGCGTTTTCATGGTTTAGGCGGTCCTTCGGTACCGACTTGCCGGTATTTCGAGAAGCGGCCGAGGCGCCCTTCATGACGCCCTATACGGGTGGGGACGTACACTCCCGCGACGCGATGCTTGCACTGAATCTCGCAGGCGGCGGTGGGTTCGAGATCTGGCAGTACACGAGTCGAACGCCCCAGCCGCCACCGCGTCCCGTCACTATCGGCGACTACGGATTGCTTGTGGGACGCATCAAGGCGCAGGGCGTTCATCAGGCGTACCAGCGCCTTCAGGCCGCGGGCGTCGAGGTGCTCGGCGGCGTCGTCGAAGACCCCTCGGGTGCTGCGCGCTTCGCCCTTCGCGACCCCTGGGGCAATCTGTACCACGTCGTCGAGAGCAGCCAGTGGTTTTCCAAACCCCGGGCCTATACCGGCGGAGTCGAGGGGGTCTTGATCGGCGTCTCCGATATGGCGGTCGCCCTCGATTTTTATGCAACGGCCCTGGGATACGATACGAAACTCTACGACGAAACCGGCGTATTCGACGATCTTGCTCCACTGCCCGGCGGCGACAAATCGCTCCGGCGCGTGTTGCTGCGCCGCTCGGCCTCGCCGCGCGGTGCGTTCAGCCAGTTATTGGGAGATACGCGGATCGAGCTGGTGGAAGTGGGCGGCCACCAGGGAACGAAGGTATTCGAAGGGCGCTACTGGGGCGACCTCGGTTTCATTCACCTCTGCTTCGACGTCGTCGGCATGGATCGACTTAAGGCGCGGTGCGAGGAGGCCGGGCACCCCTTTACCGTCGACTCCGGCTCGAGTTTCGACATGGGCGAGGCCGGCGGACGCTTTGCCTATATCGAGGACCCCGACGGCGCCCTCATAGAGTTCGTCGAGACCCACCGGCTACCGGTTGCCAAAAAGCTCAACTGGTATCTGGATCTACGCAAACGCGGCCAAGAGAAGCCGCTGCCGCGGTGGATGATCAAAGCGATGGGTATGGGACGCGTCAAGGACTGAAGGGCCGTGGTATAAAGGGCCTTTCTCACTTCGAGTTCGGTAAGTCCGAACTGATATCGACACATATCTCTCGGCATCGAGTCGTCGAACGACGCTCCTCGCCGTATCGCCGGCGTGAGAAGGCTGTGACACCTGTTCGTGGAGGTGACCGTCTCACCGGACGCTCATCTCTCCGGGGCGGCGGACGTCGTTGCGGCTACATACGGTATGGTCATGGGACCCTGAGGAACCACGCACACCCGTTTTCCGACCCCACCGGCGACGAGGTGGCGTACCGTCTCGCCGATATCCGACGTCGGCTCCATGAAGGCGTCCCTAATCTGCTCGTCCGTGAGGTGCGCGCTGTGGAAGTGTACCGTCGCCCTTTGACAGATCAACGCGTGAGTCTGGGCTTGCCACATGTCCTGGCAGGCGAATCCGGGTCGACGGACCGTTCTCAATAAATCCTCCGGCGTTGTCGCGCTCGTCAACAGCTTGCCGTATTTCCCGTGTTCGGGAATGCCGTCCCAACAGTCGGCGGCAACGATGAGGTGACCCCCGTCGCGGACGATCTGGCCGGCGGCGCTCATCCCCTTGACGGCCTGGTACATGTTGAGATCCAAGGGGTGTCCGGAGTTGCTCGTTATGACGATATCGAACAGCCCGTCGACGCGCGCCATCGCATGACGACGCACATAGTCGCATCCCGCTCTATGGGCGGCTAAAAAGTCTCCGGCGAAAACCGCAGTGATCTCCTTGTCCCGATTGAGCGCTACATTGAGGAGAAAGGACGGCTCCGCGAAGAGCGCCGCCTCCGTTACCTCTTCCCACAGCGGATTGCCCTCGGTAACGCCCCACCGTACCTCAGGATGGTCCATGTGCGCGGCGCTGTGGTTGCGCATGACCGTTTCGAGGGACGCCAATCCCGGCATGATCGCCTTACCGCCTCCGGACATACCGGCGAAGAAGTGGGGCTCAATGAAACCGGTTGGAATCTTCACGTCGCAGTCAAGGAACTCCCGCAGAATCGATACCTCGTTTCCGCTCTCGGTGGTGCCGGCGGTTCGGTGCGCCGCCGCGTCTCGACAGTCGTTTTGCACGATGCGAAGGCGGTCGACGACGTCACGACCCAGAATCGTCACCAGCTCTTCCTCGGTGTTGAGGCGGTGGGTGCCGGTCGCGTTGAACAGGACGATACGCTCGTCCGGGACGTGGGATAGCTCCGCGAGGAGCGCCGGAATAATGACGCGGTACGGCGTGGGGCGCGTGATATCGCTGAAGATGATTCCGACGCGGTCCGTTGGGCGAACGAGATCCGCGAGGGGACGCGATCGGATCGGCGAACGGAGTGCGTCTCGGACCACGCCGAGTTGGTCCTCGGCTCCCGGGATGTAACGCGGCTCGACCACCGTTGTGGCCGCGTCGTCGGGTAGCGCGATCTCCAGTCCCGTCTTCCCATACGCTATCCTGGTAGTCATGCTCGTCTCTCCTCTCGTCCGGCACGCGTCGCCGGCCGGCGCCGATTTACACGTTTTTGATGATCTCTATGGTACCGTCACGCGCCCCGGTCAAAATGGGTGACATGTACTCATCGATCATTCCCGCGTTCAGCGATACCGGCATATTCTTAAGCTTCATCTCCAGCTGCGGGTTTTTTGCCGCCGACAGTGCTCGCTCGATGTGGGCGTCGGAGAATCCCGGCACCTCTCCCAAACGGGTCGGAAAACCGATTCGTCGGGCGAACTCGAACATCCCTTCCGCCACCGCCACACCAAGATCCCTACCGGATAGCGTAGATATGTCGGCGTCGGTGAAGCCCGCAGTACGATAGATGTCACCCACCATGCGTAACGGCTCCTCGATCGCCGGCGCAAAGAACACCGTGTAGTACGGGTTCATCATAGCGCACGCCCGGCCGTGGCTCAGCACGTCTACGAGGGAGAAGCTGGTCAGGTGCCCCCCGTTGGTTCCGCCGAGCATAATGGCGTATCCGCCGAGATCGGTGGCGAGGCAGAGGGCGTCTCGGGCGGCGGTGTCGGTCGTCCCGGCGATCGCCCGAGGTAAGTATTCGACTACCAGGTTGATGCCGATGGAGGCAACCTCTCGAATTTTGCCGTACGACGCCGTGCCGACGGCACCGTAGAGCACCTCCAGGCAATGGGAGATCCCGTCTAATGCGCCGTCCATCGTCAAGCTTCGGGGGGCGTCGTAGGTCACCGAAAAGTCGAACATAGGATGTTCCGGTACGATCGCCTCGTCGACGATGAGTTTTTTCTGCCCCGTGGCGACGTCGGTGATATTGGAATACTTGCTCAAGTGGGCGCCGGAACTCGCCGCCGTCTGAATGGCGACGTGGGGGGTAAGTGATGGGCATCCTTTCTCGATCGCTCCGGTCACCAGGGCGGTGCCGAAATAGTCTTCGATAGTGCCGCCTGCGGTTCTCAGTACCTCCGCCGCCTTTACGGCGTCTATGGTGCTGCCGCCTCCGAAACTTACCAGAACGTCGGGATCGGCGAGCGTGAGCTCATCGGTAATGCGCGTCAAGTCCTCCACGGGGGCGTTGGGACGCGCACCTTTGATCTCCGCGATGATCTCGACACCCGCCTCGGCCATCGATTCACGAACCGTCGCCACGTACCCGTCGCTTCCGGGAAAGGTCCCTCTCACGATCGCCGCGCGCTTCCCGGCGCGTCTCGCGACCCTTCCCGCTTTTGAGAGGACTCCCGCGCCGTACACATAGCGACCATCTTTGAACTCCTCCAACAACGCCTCGGCACCGGCAATCAAGTCCATATTCAATACCTCCTACGGCGGCGTCTCATCCGCCGTCGATACGATTTAGTTCGGCACGACGTAACCCGCCACCACGGTCAAGACGTAGGCGCCGAGTAGCACCGCGCCGAATTTGTGGCCCAGCGCTCCTTTGTGACGAACCACTCCGAGGCCCAGGAGCGAGACGATAAAAATCATCGATGGAAAAAAAAGATAGAAGAAGGGCGGTGGAACGTGGAGACCGCCCGACGTTACCGCTGCGCTCGCCCCACTGACGAACAGCACATTCAAAATGTTTGCGCCGATCACATTGCCTAAGGCGAGCTCGCCGTGTCCCTTACGCGCCGCGGTAACCGCCGTAGCGAGCTCCGGCAAGGAGGTCCCGAAGGCGACTAAGGTGGCGGCGATGATCGCGTCGGGAATACCCAGGCGTGTGGCGATCTGGCCGACGGTCGGTATCAGTATCCATGAGCCGGCCACGACGAACGTGAGCCCCACCGCAATGTAGGCGATTGAGACAACGGTACTTCGCGTCTCGCCGGCCACCGTAGGGGCATCTCCATCGGGTTCACCGCCGGGAGCGGAGCGTGACCGGCGTAGCGTTTGCCATATGTACAGACCCAACAAAACGACGAAGGCGATTCCCACCCCTTGGGGAAGCCTCCCGCCGGCGGAAAACATCTGTTCGAGGGAGAGATACGGGACGCTCAGCAAAACGAGCAGGATTGCGCTCCCGAAGGAGACGGCGTTCTGACGGCCGACCATACTCGCCTCGACGTGGATCGGACGGATCATCGTGGCGATACCTAAAATGAGACCGCCGTTGGCGATGATCGATCCCACGGCGTTACCCAAGGCGAGGCCCGGCGCTCCGCGCAACGCGGCCAGGACGCTTACCACCGTCTCCGGGAGGGTCGTCCCCAGGCTGACGATCGTGGCCCCGATGAGCATCGTGGGCACGCCCCAATTGATCGAGAGAGCGACACCCCCGTCGACGAGAAAATCGGCGCCCTTGAGAACCGCGACGAGGGAGACGACGAGGACGGCGCACAATAGAACGAAACTCACATCACCAATGAGGCGCAATAGCTCATCCATGCAGTTTCTTCCGCCTTTCACCGGGGAGGTTTGCATTGCCGACGTCCGGACGTCGCGGTCGGCCGGGAGCCGTAGCGCCCGACGCTCTCCTGGCGCGCGAGCCACGTCCGCCCTTCCTCGTCGGGCCGACTCGCATAGACCCACCGACTACTGCGAGCCGTCGGCACTGCTGAGGTCCACACGCGCGATGGAGTGCAAGCCCTCGCCGCGTGCCGCATCGATCGTCTCACCCAGCAGGTCCCGGCCCGCCTCGAGACATGGATCGGCGGGTTGCAACGGGATTGCTGTGGGACGCTGCGCGTATGCACCGCGGGCGTTGAAGACGACGGCATTGGCCTACCGTCCCCGTTTGAGTCGGCGCACAATACGCGGCGGATCGACACGTTTCGGTGTCCGCCATGAGAAGACTTACCTGTACGATTCGCAACCGTCCGCCGATTCTGGACTCTTTTCCACGTAGCCCTTTTCTCATTTCGATGTTCTCGTCTATTTTGGCGGCGTCGCAGCGTCGCGTAAACTCGACAATGTGTGATTTTCTACAAAACTGATGTCGACGGGCCGGGGACGGAATCGCGAGATCGGCGCATCGTCCCATACCGACCGATACGCCGGCACGGTAGCGGCATTTGCGCCCGGGCACGCAGTTACTCTCCACCTCGGCAATAGCGGATGCTCTTACGGGTTTATGCCAAACGACGTTGACGCCGCAGTTCTTGAGAATCACGTAACGAAAGGGACGGAGCGGCGATCCACTCGGTAGGCGGTATCTATCAGCGCTCCACGAACTGCGACTCGTACATAATGCGGTACGTGTCGCAGCGGTCGAGGAGTTCCCGGTGCGGACCGTAGTCGAGCATACGCCCCGCGGCGAGGACGATGATGCGGTCGGCGCTCAGCACGGTGCTCAAGCGATGCGCCACTACCACCGCCGTGCGTCCGGCGAAGAGGCGGTCGAGTCCGCGTTGGATCTTCTGCTCCGTGACCGTATCGACGTTGGCGGTCGCCTCGTCGAGCACGATGACGCGCGGATCGGCGTAGATCGCGCGGGCGATGGAAATGAGTTGTTTCTGTCCCGTGGAGAGATTGCTCCCGTTTTCCAACACGACGGTCCGGTAACCCTCGGGGAGCGTCGAGATGAAGTCGTGGGCCGCGGCGGCGCGCGCCGCCTCCTCGACGTGTCCGCGCTCTCCGTGTACGTCGGAGAGGCGAATGTTCTCTTCGATAGTCCCGGGGAAGAGAAAGGGGTCCTGACTCACGAGGCCCAGATTGCGGCGGAGTGATCGTTGCGTCACGGCGCGTACGTCCGTGCCGTCCACCGTCACGGCCCCGCTGTCGACGTCGTAAAAGCGGGCAACCAAGTTGATGATCGTCGTCTTACCGGAACCGGTCTTGCCGACGATTGCGACGGTCTCTCCGGCGTTGAGGCGGAAGGTGAGATCGTGGAGCACCGGCTCTCCCGGGTTGTAGGAGAAGGTGACGCCTCGAAACGCGATAGTCCCCCGTATCCGGCCGACTTCCGCGGCGTTCGGAGCGTCGACGACCGCGGGCTCGATGTCGAGAAAATCGAGGATCCGTTGTCCTCCGGCCAATGCGGCCTGCAATGTGGCAAAGAGCTGGCCCAGCTCCTGGAGCGGTTGAAAGAGGCGCGAAATATAGGAGAGGAAGGCCACCAGAACGCCGAGTGTGAGGTTTCCGGCGATGACGCCCACGCCGCCGTACGCGAGGACGATCGCCGTCGCGCACACGCCCAGAAACTCGACCGAAGGGATAAAGGTGAAGGAGAGCGACATCGCCGCCACATGGGCGTCTCGGTTGCGTTGATTTGCCGAGCCGAAACGGTCGAGGATCGACTCCTCTTGCCCGAAGGCCTGGATGATACGCATCCCCGATATGTTCTCCGCGAGGCCGCCGACTACCGCAGCCACGCCGCGTCGCGTCTCCCGAAATGCCCGCTTGGCCCTCCGGGAGAAGAGGAGGGTAACCACGACCATGATCGGCACCACGGTGAAGCTTGCAAGGGCGAGGCGTACGTCCATGGTCAACATGATGGTAACGACGCCGCTGAGGATAAAGACATCGCCGATTAGCGTCACTACCCCTTGAGAGAGAAGGTCCTTAATCACCGCCACGTCGCCGATAATGCGCGAAATGGTCACTCCGGCGATGTGCGTGGTGTGGTAGCCCAAGGATAACTCCTGGAGGTGGGTAAAGAGCATACGGCGCAGATCGGAGAGGAGGCGGTGGCCGACGCGGGAGAGCAGGTACCCTTGAAGCGCGCCGAAGGCGAATATGAGCACGAAAAGGAGCACGATGATTAGTGAAATGGTGAGAAGACCGTAGAAGTCGCCGCCGGCGATGTGCCGGTCGATGGCGATTTTGAGATACCACGGCACCGCGATGGTGAGGACGGTGGAGACCGCCATCGAGAGCACGGACAAAGCCATGGTGCGCCGGTACGGTGCGAGGAACGCAAGGAGTCGCACAAACGTCTTCACACCGACCGAGCCGTCATCGTCTCCCTTGCCGAACTGTCTAATGAGCGCTTTGGGGCCGCCGCCCACACCGCCGAAACCGAACGCACTACTCACCGATTCGCTCCCCGCCCGAGTGTACCGGATCGGAGCGTTCCGGTCCGTCGTCGCGATACTGCGTCCGGAAGATCTCCACATACGCGCCGGAGGTGCGAAGGAGCTCCTCGTGTCTCCCCGTGGCGACGACGCGACCGCGTTCCATCACGAGGATTGTATCGGCTCCCACCACCGTCGCCAGACGGTGGGCGATGACGAAGCTGGTCCGTCCCCGCATGAGGGTCTCCAACGCTCGACGGATGAGTCGCTCCGTGCCGGCGTCGACGCTGGAGGTGGCGTCGTCGAGGATGAGGACTTTGGGATCGAGGAGAAGCGCCCGAGCGATGGCGATACGCTGTTTTTGTCCGCCCGAGAGGGTAATTCCGCGCTCCCCGACCGGCGTATCGTACCGTCGGGGGAGGAGCTCGATGAACTCCGCCGCCTGAGCCGCCGCAGCGGCCGCCTCGATATCCGCAGCGGTCGCCTCGGGCCTCCCGAAGGCGATGTTTTCCCGTACCGTGCCGGCGAAGAGGAAGGTCTCCTGGAGAACGATACCGATATGACGTCTCAGAGAGGTGAGGGTGAATGCGCGAATATCGCAATCGTCTATGAGGATCGATCCGGCATCGGGGTCGTAGAAGCGCGGTATCAAATTGATGATCGTCGACTTACCCGACCCGGGGCCGCCGACCAGCGCGACGACTTGTCCGGGACGCGCGGTGAATGTGACATCCCGCAGTACGGCGTGGCGGGCAAAGTAGGAGAAGGATACCTCCTGGAAGCTCACGACTCCGTCGACGGTCGTCAGCTCGATTGCATCGGGACGCTCGCTCACCTCCGACTCGGCCTCCAGAATCTCAAGGATGCGTTCACCGGCGACGCCGGCGATGCTGAGGGCGGGAATCACGTTTCCGATCCTCCGCACCGGCATAACGAGCTGTGCGAGATATGTGTTGAAGGCGACGAACTCACCCATACTCAAGCGTCCTCGTATGACCGCCCAGCCTCCGAAGAGGACCACTGCGACGGTGCCGAGGTTGGCGAGGAGCTGCAAAAGGGGGTGTTGCACCGCCTCGAGACTGGCCGCCTTGTACGAGACGGCGAGCCACGATTCGTTTTCCGCCTCGAACCGTTTGATCTCCGACTCCTCGAGGGCGTACGCCTTGACGATCCTCATCCCGGCGAGATTTTGCTGCACGCGACTCGTTAGCGCTCCGAGTTGCTCCTGAATCGTAATCGAGAGTGGACGGATGCGACTCCCGTAGCGGTAGGACTGATATCCGAGAATCGGAAGGATCGCCAAGGAGACCGTCGCGAGGCGCGCGTCCATGACGATGAGTACGATCGCCGTCGCGACGACGAGCACGGTACCCTCGACCACGCGGAGAAACGCTCGTCCGGTGAGAAAACGGATACGTTCGACGTCTTGAATCGAGCGCGACAGAAGCTGGCCGGTGTCGGCGCCGTCGTGGTACGCAAAAGAGAGTGACGAGAGTTTGCGGTGGAGCGCCTCCCGGAGATCGTAGGCCACCCCTTGGGAGGCGATCTCCGACCATCGCCCCTGTAGGTAGACACCCACGGCGCGCGCCGCCGCCAGCGCCAGGAGCGCGACCACCGAAGAGGCCAGGACGCGCGTGTCCGCGCCCCGTATGCCGCGGTCGACGATCCAGCGGATGAACTGCGGTATCGCCAGGGAAATGACCGCCACCGCGACCATCATCCCGTACGTGCCCGCAATGCGCAGGCGGTACGGTGCGAGGCGGCGCAGAAAGTGGACGATGGTGCGAAAGGTACCGTCGCGTCGATGCATGGTCGCGGCCCCGTGAGGGTACCCTATTTTGCATCGCCTCGATGGCGTGCGTAAACTTCAATCATTGGATATTTCTACCCTTTAACGGCAGCGCATTTTCGCGTGATACACGCGAAATTCGAAGTTTACATTCCCCGCCGACCGTCCCATCATCGAATCAAAGGATATACTCATGACCCAGAGCAAAGGATATACTCATGACCCAGAGACAGTTCGGCCGCACCGATATGCGGGTATCTCCGTTGGGGTTCGGCGCCATGGAGCTCAAGCGCATCGACGAAAGAGAGTCGGAGCGCTTATTGCACCGCGTCCTTGACGAGGGTATCAACTATATCGACACCTCTCCGGACTACAAGACGAGCGAGGAGAAGATCGGCAAGGCGCTCCGCCGCCGGCGGGGCGAGTTCTATCTCGCCAGCAAGTGCGGGTGCAATCCCCACCTCGATCGGCCCGGGAGCAGGCACGTCCACACGTGGGACGCCGCCACCCTACGGCGGAATATCGAATCGAGTCTCTCACTCCTCAAGACCGATTACCTCGATGTGTGGCAGCTCCACGGCGCGCTGCCCGACCAGCTGGAGGGGGGCGTCGCGGGTGAGGTCGTACAGACGATGTTTGAGATGAAACGCGAGGGAAAGGTCCGCTACATCGGCGCCAGTCTCCGGCACGGTCCCAAAACCGAGGAGGGCTATCCGACGGCTCACGGCTTTCGCTGTATTCGGGAGTACGAGACGTGGGGCGTCTTTGATATGGTACAGATCGTCTACGGAGGGATGGCGAGGACGAGCGAAGAGGCGATACGCGGCGCCGCCGAGAAGGGGCTCGCCGTCGTCATCCGCGGTATGGTGCGCGACTATCGTCCCGATTTTGACGAGTTGTTCTCCCGAGTCGGTCTGTCTGAGTGTACGGAGGACGGAGAGGACCGACGCTCATTTCTCATCCGTTACGCCCTGACGCACCCTGCCGTCGCTGTGGGAATTCTCGGCACCTCTAAAGAAGAGCACCTTCTCAGCAACCTCCGGGCGACTCGGAGAGGGCCGCTACCTCCGGACGTGTACGAGGAAACGCAACGACGTCTCGCCCGTATCGACATCGCCCCCGGGGGGTACGGGCCTCCGCCCGGCGGTCCGTAAGGCGCTCCGTCGCTAAAGAGGTTCACTTCGTACGCCGTTATCGGTTGATGCGGCGATATTCCGTCGCCGTCGTTCCCGTATTGCGCTTGAAGGCGCGCGCGAAGGAGTTGGGAGATCCGTACCCGGTACGTCGTACGATCTCGCCGACCGGGAGCTCGGTACGAGATAGGAGCTCCTTCGCCCGTCCGGTACGGAGCCGTTCGACACAACTCGAGAAGTGCTCTCCGGTCTGCTCGCGATAAAACTGAGAAAGATGAAAGCGCGATACGTGAAAGCGGTCGGCGACCTCATCCAAACAGAGCATCGGATCGGTGAAGTGTTCCTCGACGTACGTACGAATCGATTCGGCGAGGCGGTGGTTATGGCTTCGCTTCTGGAGCTCTACTCGTGCGCAGATATCGCCGAAGATGTGCTCCAACCGTTCGAAGAAGCGATGGATGTGTTGGGCGTCTCCGGCGCCGGAGAGGAGACCGTCGGCACAGGTGACCGAGGAGCCGTCCTGCGGGTCGAGCTTTGCCGCCTCTTCCGCCTTGAGCGCCGTCGCATGAGGTCGTGCATCAGGAGTGAGGTCAGCTCCGGACCGAGATCCCGAGAGATCACGTTTCGTTCCCGTACCGTACGGAGAAGCTCACGCACGCGATCGATCTTTCCGGCGCAGGCGCACGTGATGAGTTGCTCTTCGAGTTGGACCGAGTACTCGATACGCCTCGAGGTGGGCAGCCCCCCGGCGCGCTGCACGGCGACGCCGTGAAAGGCGGCGTGACGCGCCGCCCCGTGCGCCTCGCTAAAGGATCGGTGGACATCCCACAGCCCGCGGTAGACGCCTCCGATACCGATGGAGAAGGGCGGTGCCGGTCCGCTTACGCCGAGGCGTATATCTTGCGCGACGTTCTCCAGAGTGCGGCGAGTCTCGTCCCGACCGCCGCGACACCCCACAACGACGTTGACCGCATACTCGCGGACGTCGATGAGACGGAACGTATCCGCCGACGCAACACCGACGACCTCCTCGATCGCGGCACGGTAGAGGGGCCACTCCCGACGCGCCGTCGATTTCGACGTCTCGTCCGTGCCCGGCTGTACGCACAGCACGCCGAAGAACGCCTCGTCGGCGTCGATCGAGAGATCCGACACGAACGGTTCCGTCGCCTCTCCGGGAGCAAAGCCGCCCGAGAGCACTCGACGCACAAAGGCGGTACGAACGATCGGCGACTGCATCTCCAGCCGGCGTCGAAGCGCCGAGGAGTCCTCCACAATGCGGCGCATCGGATCGCGGAGGACGCGACGATGACGTACCCCCGGTATCCCGTCGAGGGCGTCCTCCATCTCTCTCAAGAGGCCGGCGAGGGGGCGGCTGTTGGAATACGCCGAATGGAGGGCGATGACCATCCCGAGGACGAGATTGGCCGTCAGGGATAGGAGCGCGATCGTACGGATGTAGGCGACCTTGTCGGGGATTACATCGAAGGGTTGAAGGGAGAGGAAGGTCCAACCGGTCTCGACCGACCGGGTCGAGAAGATACGATAGGAGCGCTCGCCGATGTGCACCGCACCCTCGCCGTTGACGCCGGAAAGATCTCGTCGCTCCGCCGCGGTGAGGATCTCAGTGATCGCAGAACTGCCGGCGACAAGTACCCCGGCGCGGTCAAAGATCAATACACCTTCGCCGACCTCCGTATCGATCGGTGAAAAGAGTTCCAAAATGGCGGTGGTGTCGAGGGTCACGAGAATCGTAGCGCGACTACGATCGGGCACGCCGACGTTATGTATCAACAGGATTAAATCTCTGGTCCCACCGGCGACGGCGTAGCGCGCCGAGGGCAAAAAGCCGTCGGCCCTCAAGGGGGCTTCTACCGCCGGCCGCGGCGGCTCGGCGAGGCGAAGTACGTGATCGAAGAAAAAATCGTAGGTGTAGACGCGTCCGGGGCTCAATACGTATGCGACATTCTCCAAGAGGACGAAGTACGCCTCGATGAAGTCATTGGTAACGGGGTAGTTGTAGAGCGTATGGCGCGCCTCCACGATCGACGGGATCACCTCCTCCGCCGATTGGTCGGGAAGAAAGCGTAGGTCGGCAACGTGCCGATTCGTCGCGATGTGATCGACGATCGTACCGACGTGCGATACCAAGGCGTCTACGACGCGGACGCCCTCGTCGAGAACGTGCAAGGCGTTGCGCGATACCTCGGCTTCGATGAGTTGCAAGGAGCGTCGATAGGTGATGAGTCCGAAGAGAAGACTCAATGCAGAGATGAGAGCAAAGGGTGCGAAGAAGCGGAGAAAGAGACGCGAACTCGGCCCGGTGAGGAGGCGAGATACGGTCACTCGTTGCCCATGCTCTCTCGTCATCTGCAGTACGGCTATCCCCTTCGGCGCCTCGGTCATGATACCACGATGTGCGTCGAGGAGGCGTTGCCGGGACGCTTTCACAACCGATGCATAGTCGGACACGAGATGTACATTCCCGTCACAACACGTGCACCGTGGCAAGGAAATGGTCCATTGCGAGATGTGAGAGGTGGGCCGTAGCCTGATCGTATGGTCGACTTAGGGTCAGTCCGGCGACGCATACGACGGAGTCGTGAATGCTACCTCCTTATTCTACCGCCGGTGCTTTGTTTGATAGTTTTTCGTTATATACCGATATACGGTGCACAGATCGCCTTCAGGCGGTTCAACCCGACCCTCGGAGTATGGGGGAGCCCGTGGGTCGGTTTTGCGAACTTTGCCCGCTTCTTCCGTTCATTTTACTTCGAGAATCTCCTGGTCAATACGTTGCGACTCAGCGTCTATCAACTCGTCGCGGGATTTCCCTTTCCGATCCTGTTGGCGTTGAGTCTCAATGTCGTGCGACGGAAGCGCTTCAAGAAGGTCGTGCAAATGGTCACCTACGCCCCCTACTTCATCTCGACGGTCATTATCGTCGGAATGCTCTTTCAGCTTCTCTCCCTGCGCGGCCCGGTCAATCAACTCCTGTTGGTTCTCGGGATCGAGCCGATCATCTTTTTCGGAAGCGCCGCCGCCTTTCCCTCGCTGTTCGTGTGGAGCGGCGTGTGGCAGAATCTCGGTTTTCAGTCGATCGTCTATCTGGCGGTCCTCTCCGGGGTACCGCAGGAGCTCCACGAGGCGGCGATCATCGACGGTGCCGGCATACGCCAACGGATTCGGCACATCGACCTCCCGTCGGTCGTCCCGACCGCCGTGATCCTTCTGATTCTGGCTACGGGGCGCATTATGGATGTCGGTTTCGAGAAGGCGCTGTTGATGCAGACGCCCCTCAACTTGGCGACGTCGGAGGTCATCCAGACCTTCGTCTACAAGACGGGAATCGCCTCGCCGACGACCAACTTCGGCTTTCCCACGGCGATCGGCCTCTTCCGCTCCGTCGTCGGCCTCGTTCTGATCGTCACCGTCAACCGGATCGCCAAGCGCGTATCGGACTACAGCCTATGGTAGGGATCGGGTCGCCCTTTGGGCCGACGCGGCGCGCAACCGTCGGCGACCGCCTGTTTCTCATCGCAAACGGTTTGGGACTCGCGGTGCTGTTGGTCCTCTTCCTCTATCCCCTCATCTATGTGGTGAGTGCTTCCTTCAGCTCCCCGGCGGCGGTCGTCTCCGGACGTGTCCGGCTCCTCCCGGTAGACTTCTCGTTGGCGGGATATAGAGCGGTCTTTCGCCACGAGGCGATCTGGACGGGATACGCCAACTCGTTCTTCTACATGACCGCCGGGACGGCGATCAACGTCGCGATGACCGTCTTGATGGCGTACCCTTTGGCCAAGCCGGGATTCTACGGGAAGGGGTTTTTCACCTTTCTGTTAGTCTTTACGATGATGTTCAACGGCGGGCTGATTCCCACTTTTTTGTTGGTGCGACGTCTCGGTCTGTACAACACACGATGGGCGCTCCTCATCACCCAGGCCCTTACGCCCTTCAACGTCATTATCGCCAGGACCTATTTTCGCCACTCGCTCCCGCGGGAGCTCTACGACTCCGCGGTTATCGACGGAGCGGGGGATATGCGTTACCTCTCCTCCA
Organism: Alkalispirochaeta sp.; assembly: GCA_965601925.1. Taxonomy (GTDB): domain Bacteria; phylum Spirochaetota; class Spirochaetia; order DSM-27196; family Alkalispirochaetaceae; genus Alkalispirochaeta. The sequence goes on along the minus strand of OZ271854.1, from coordinate 4,635,832 downwards.
TACTGCTCCCCCTCTCCAAGCCGATGTTGGCGGTCATCACCCTCTACTATGCAGTGTGGCACTGGAACCAGTTCTTCTGGGCCCTCGTCTACCTGAGCGACCGGGCGCTCTACCCGCTCCAGCTCGTTCTACGGGACATACTGATCAGGAATGAGATAACCATCGAGGCGGTCGGGGGGGACATACTCGAACTCGAGCGGCTCCAAGGCATGGCGGACCTTTTGAAGTACTCCTTGAGTGTCGTGGCGAGCGTTCCGGTGCTCGTGATCTACCCATTCGTACAGAAGTACTTCGTCAAAGGTGTAATGATCGGCGCCCTCAAAGGGTAGCGCCGCACGATATCGAAGGAGGTCGATATGAAGCGTACCGTAGTATTTGCCGTCGCGATCCTCGTCGCGGGACGGTTGCTCGCCGGGGCCCAGGGCGAGGAGACATCGAACGCCGGGGTCGCCGTAACGCCCCCGGGCGAGTATCCGATCGTCAACGAGTCGGTGGCTCTCGAGGTCATGATCGTCGATCCCGGCACCGATTACGAGGACAACCGATTTTCGCGCTGGCTGGAGGAACGTACCGGCGTCGTCGCCCAGTTTGCTCCGGTACCGCGCCGTGACTCCGTGCAAAAGCTCAATATCATCGTCGCCTCGGGTGACCTGCCGGAGGTCTTGGTGGGGTGGCGGTTGCAGCCCGCCCAGATAGCCGAACTCGGCTCCCAGGGGGTGCTCTTGCCCCTCAACGACTACCTCGACCGGCTGGGGTACCACATACCGCGGTGGATGGAGCGCTATCCGACGATCCGGTCGCAGATAACGGCGCTGGACGGGAACATCTATTCGATTCCGATGTTCAACCAATGCTACCACTGTTCGATGGGAAACAAGCTGTGGATCAACGAGGAGTGGTTGCGCACCCTCGGTCTTCCCATGCCCGAGACGACCGAAGAGCTCTACCGGACCCTCGTGGCGTTCAAGGAGCGCGACCCCAACGGAAACGGCGTCGCCGACGAGGTGCCGTTTTCGGCGGCGCAGGCGCACCACGACTATCTCAACAGCGTCAATAGCGTCGTAGCGGTACTGATGAACCCGTTCGTCTACGTGCCGTCGGGGTTCAACAACCAGTCGGGCATGGTATGGGTCGACGGTGGTCGTATCGTCGCCTCGTACTCCCAGGAGGGGTGGCGTGAGGGGCTCCGTTTCATTCGACGCCTCTACGTCGACCGCCTTCTCGATCCCGAGAGCTTTATCATGGATCGCCAGCAGCTGACGCAACTCGCCGAGTCGGAGGTACAGGTTCTGGGAGCCGCGCCCGGGCTCGAGAATCCGGCGCGCTACTTGAGCGAGAGCGGATACTACCGCGACTACGTCGTCGTCCCCGCCCTTCAAGGTCCCTCGGGTCAACGGTACGCGAGTTGGAACCCCTACGCCGGCGTCCAGCCCGGGCGCTTCATGATTACCAGTTCGGCACGTAACCCCGAGGTCGCCTTTCGATGGGCCGACGCCTTTTGGGACACGACATATGAGACGACGCTCCGTGCCTTCTACGGCGACGAGGGCCTGCACTGGCGGTGGGCCGAGCCCGACGAGGTGGGAATCAACGGCGAGAGCGCTGTGTGGGCGCAGATCCCGCAGCCCGACGCCGGCGGCAGCTTGAATCGCAACGGGTGGGGCAGCACCCCGGCGACCTTCCGCGACGCACCGTTTCGTCTGGGACGGGTCCGCAGTGAGGATCCCCACGATATAGAGACGGTGCTCTTTGAGGAGACGCGGGACAAACTGGCGCCGTATCGGCCGGACATCGCCATGATTCTGCCCCCGATCCAATTCACAACGGAGGAGGCGGAGCTGGTAACCGACATCGAGACGACGATCGACCGATTCGTGCTCCAAGCGACGGCGGAGTTCATCGTCGGAAGCCGCGACGTGGAGACCGAGTGGGACCGCTATATCCACGATCTCAACCGCATGGGCCTCGATGAGCTCATGCGGATATACCAGGTCGCCTACGATCGATATCGCGAGAGCAACGAGTGAGCGAGGGCGACGTCGACAGGCGCGCGCGTCTGCGGTGGTTTCGCGACGCCAAGTTCGGCGTGTTCGTACACTGGGGGATCTACTCCGCCCTCGGCCGCGGCGAGCAAGTCATGGTGCGCGAGATGATGCCGCTTGGAGAGTATGAGCGCCTCGCCGCCGACTTCCGGCCCGCCGTCGGTTGGGCGCGTCGAGTCGCGACGGCGGCGGCCGACGCCGGGGCCAAATACATCGTGTTGACGACGCGGCACCACGACGGGTACTGCCTCTGGGATACCGACACCCACGACTACAATGCGGCCGAGACGGGACCGCGGCGCGACCTCGTGGCCGAGTACGTCGCCGCGGCGCGGGAGGCGGGGTTGCGCGTCGGCTTTTACTACTCGGTCCACACGTGGCGATGGCGCGGCTTTTGGGATCCCGCCGGGTATCCCGACGACCTTCCGGCGATGGTGAACGAGCTCCACAGACAGGTCGAAGAGCTCATGACGCGCTACGGTACCGTCGACATCCTCTGGTACGACATCGCCGCAGTGCCCGGTCGGCGCGTCCCCGGGGCGTTCGGGTGGACGGGTCGACCGATCGACGTGACACCGGCGGAGTTTTATCGCACCGACGAGCTCAACGAACGCGTACGCGCCTGCCAGCCCGATATCATCATCAATAATCGATCGGGTGTACCGGAAGACTTCGGCACGCCGGAGCAGCACGTCACGCCCGAGGATGACGCCGACCGCGCGTGGGAGGCGTGCATGACCCTCAACTTCGCGCCGGGATGGGGCCATCTCCGCCGACCGACAGCCGACAAGAGTCACGGCGAGGTCTTGTGGCACGTGATGAACGCCGTACGGCTCGGAGGAAATCTCCTTTTCAACGTCGGTCCCCGGGGAGACGGGACCTTAAGCCGTCGCGACGACGACGCGTTGCGGGCGATCGGGCGTTGGCTCCGTCGCCACGGCGAAGCGGTCTACGGTACCTCACCGGGCGGCATCTACACGACTCCCAAGCAGGGACCGTGCTTCCACTACGGCATGTTCACCACCCGCGGCAGGATCGCCTATCTCACCCTATTCTATTATCCCGGTCCCGCGATCATCTTGAGTCAGATCGGACCCGAGGTGCTTTCGGCTGCGCTCCTAACCACCGGCGATACCCTTACCGTGGAGGCGCTCTCCAATGCGCGGTGGCGCATCGCCGGTCTACCGGAGGAGCCTCCGGACCCCTTGGCCGCCGTGGTCAAGATCGAGTTCTCCGGGGAGCCGATCGCCCTGGAGTTTGACGATGCGCAGTGGCTCGACGGAACGTATCGCCGGTGATCGTGTAGCGACAGACGATGCCGGTGCGGTCCCGAAGCACCCCGCCGTTGCCCTCGATCACCCGTCGGGACGCGGTGTTATCCTCGTTACAGGTGACGAGAACTTCGGCGATGCCCTTTCCAAACGCCACCGACAGCGTGAGACGCAGTATCTCTCTCCCGTATCCTCGGCCCCGCTCCGCCGGCCGTATGCAATAGCCGATATGCCCGCCCTCGACGCGGAGCTTGTCCGTAAGGCTGTGCCGCAATCGGCTCACGCCGACCGGTCTATCGGCTGCAAAGAGCCAATAGGTGGTCTGTGCCACCATCGACGGAGCGAGCCCGACGCCCTCCGCCATCTCCATGTTGCGTCTCAGGTAGACGTTCCACTCGTCCTCGGCAAACTCGAACGGGAAATTATGGAAACCGTTCTCACCCGGCCCGATCTCGCGTAGCATCTCCCGTACGGACGGCGGGGTATCGAGGGAGAGCGCTTGAAGGAGTAAGGGTTCATCCATCCGTTTCGTGTAATCCATCGGTTTCACCTCGTGTGCCCCGACCGGGCGACTATGGAGCGGCTTTGACGCGCCGGCCTTTTCCGCCTATGGGCTCCGGCACCGATACCAAAAGAATCGTTGCGCCGACAAGACCGACGCCGCCGACCGCCAGAGCCGCCGTCCCCAGCGTCGCCGCGTGCGCCACGACACCAACGAGAAACGGACCGGCGACCGTTCCGGTGTCGACCATGAGGCGCCACAACCCGAGGAAGCTCCCCGACGAGTCCCGGGGCGCCATGTCGGTGCTGAGGGTCATGTTGATACCGCTCCCGAATCCGTTACCGATACCGGCAAGCATTACGACAAGGAGCAGCATCGGGAGCGTGCGCGCGGTCGGAAGGAGGAAGAGGCTTGCGGAGAGGAGCCCGAAGCAGGGGAGTGCGGTCCACTTGCGTCCCACTTTGTCCATAATCATGCCCACCGGGTAGAAGAGGAGCATATCGGTACCCCATGCAAGGCCGACGACGAGACCGACCGCGGCGACGTCCAGGCCGATCGCATCTCCCCATAGGGGGATGAGCAACGACCGTCCTGCGCGCACGAGGGCCAATGCGACCATCGACAGGGTGGCGGTGAGAAAGACGCGCTTGTGCTCGCGAAGGGTCCTTCCGAACGCCGTCTCTCCGTTGGTCCGTACCGAGCCTCTTAGTCGGGGAACGCCGGTGAGAAAGAGCGTTGCAAGGGCAAAGCACGTCGCCTCGCCCCAAAATGCGAAGTGAAGTCCAAATCGTTCTCCGAGGAGCCCACCCACCATCGGACCGATAAAGAAGCCGAGGCGCCCGGCGCCGCCCAGGATCGCGAGGGCTCGACCGCGGCGTCCCTTTTTTACGGCGTGGCGCAAATAGTCGAGACGCGTGAGAAACCAAATTGAGATCGAGAAACCGGACAGGATAGTGAGCGCTCCCAACAGCGGTGCCGATGTGACAAAGCCGGTAGCCGCCGAGAACAGCGCCGCGGCGCCCACGGCACCGATCGTGATGCGTTTGTGCGAGAAGCGGGAGACGAGGGCGCCGGCGGGGAGGTCCGCCATGAGACTTCCGATTCCGAAGAGGGCGACGATGAGTCCCGTCTCGCCGAGTCCCGCCCCCAGGTCACGGGCAAAGAGGGGGCGAACCGGGAGTACCATGCCGCGCCCCATAGCGACGAGAAAAGTGGGAACGTAGATCGCCATAACGAGCCGGCGTAGTTCATGGCCCGCTGGCTGGGAATACACGATTACACCGTTCTCTTTCGCCGTCCTCGACGAACCGTCATGCGACGATCTCACCACCCCTATTGGTCCACTACGGAGCCGTCGACGTGGAGCTGGGTACGTACGGCACGCGGGCGATACGGGTAGAGTTCCGCGGCGTTTTCCGTGAGCTCGACGCCGATGCCCGGTCTCTCGGGTAGGAGGAGATAGCCGTCTTCGATCTTTAGGGGCTCCTTGAGAATGTCCATGGCGAGCGTGCCGGGGCCCGGATCGTACCACGCATCGTCCTCGTCTGTCGGAGCCATCGCCACCGCCTGCCCCGTCGTAAGCTCCTGCAGGGCAAAGTTGGGAACGGCGGCGTCGAGCTGGAGGCACGCCGCGGTGCTCACCGCGCTCAGCGGATTGTGCGGCACCACCGCGACGTGATACGCCTCGGCGAGGGCGGCTATCTTCTTGGCGTGGGTCAGCCCTCCGGCGAGGCACACGCTGATGCGAGCGTAGCGCATCGCGCGCCGCTCGAGGAGCGACGCAAACTCAAAGATCGTATGGATTCGCTCTCCCGTCGCCACGGGAACGGGCGTCTCTCGCTGGACCAGCGCCATCTCGTCCAGGCGGTCGGGCCGTATCGGATCCTCAAAGAAAAAGGGGTGATACTTCTCGATGCCGCGGCCGAGGGCGATCGCCTCGGCGGGGGTGAGGCGCCGGTGGAGCTCGATACAGAGATCGACATCCCGTCCGACGATATCCCGATAGGCGCCGACCGTCTCGATACCGTCGCGCATCCGGTCGACGTGGGTCTGAAAATAGGGCGTACCCTTATCGGAGTCGAGAAACGGCGTGAGGTGGCCCACGGCGGTGTACCCGCGCCTCTTTGCTTGGCGACACCCCTCATAGAGGCGCTCCTTCGTATCGCCGTGGACGTGAACATACACGCGCGCTTTGTCGCGCATCTTCCCGCCGAAGAGCTCATAACACGGGACGTCGAAGTGTTTGCCCGCGATGTCCCACAGCGCGATATCGACGGCGCTCAGCGCCCCCATAATCGCCGCCCCGCGAAAGTGGCTATAGCGATACAAGTACTCCCAATGGTGTGCCCGTCGCAGGGGATCCTTGCCGATAAGGTAGCGCGCAAAGGTCTTGACCGCCTCGGCCGAGGCCTCGAGGTAGCCCCACGCGCCGGACTCTCCCAGGCCGACGACCCCCGTGTCGGTGTAAACCTTCACAAAGAGGTACCGATCGACAAAGAGCGTCTCGATCTTCTCGATTTTCACCGCGTGCGCATCTCCCTATTTTACGCTTCGACGAGCGACCTCAGGTGCTCACGCTCGCGGTCGGTGAGCTCGCGATCGCCGGCGGCGGCGTTCATCGCCGCCTGTCCCGCCGATTTGGCGCCGGGGATCGTCACGGGGCGACACGGGTGCGAGATGGTGTAGCGCAGAGCGGCGGTCACCATCGACAGGCCCGGTTCGTATACTTCGGCGATTCTCCCGACGCGCCTCAGATCGGCGTCCAGTTGCGCCTGCTTTGTCCCGCCGTCGTGCCACCGCGAGCGCACCGAGTCGGAGAAACTCGCTCCCGGAGCGTACTTGCCCGATAACAGCCCTTTGGCCAACGGCCCGCGCACGAGCACCGCAATACCGTGCTCCTCACAGTACGGCAGGATACCGTTCTCCTGTTTGAGGTTGAGGAGGGAGTAGTCGGTCTCCACCACGCGGCAGCGACCGTTCTCGTTGAACCGCTTGAGAACGTCCAAGCTCTTCGTCGATATGCCGTACGCGCGGATCTTGCCCTCCCGCTCCAGCTGCTCGAACCCCTCGACGAACGGCGTCGGATCCTCGATATCGCCCTTGTGGCAGAGAACGACGTCGAGCCAATCGGTGTGCAGCCGGTAGAGGCTGGCGTGTACACAGAGACGTACCATATCGACGGTGGTGATAGGGACCGTTTGGCCCGTTCGCTTACCCCAGTTACCGACCTTGCCGACGATGTAGACGCCGTGACGCCGCCCCGCAAGGGCGCGTCCCAACCGCTCCTCGGACAGCCCGTTGGGAATACCGTACGAATCGGCGGTGTCGAAGAGGTTCATCCCACCTTGCAGGGCGCCCTCGATCGTTGCGACGGCGGTCGCCTCGTCGATGTCCCCCCACTGATTCCCGATGTTCCACGTACCGAGTCCCACCGCCGACACCTTCCAACCAAGATTTCCGAATTCTCGATAGATCACTGTGTGGTCCCTTCTCGAATAGCGTTATGCGACCGAGCCTTGCGTCTGTGCACCCTTGAGCGCAAGCTCCTCGGCGAAGTGACACGCGACTCGTCGCCCGCTGCCGATATCGCGTAGCTCCGGCTCCTTCTCGGAGCATATCTTCTGGGCGTACGGACACCGCGGATGAAAGTAGCATCCCGTCGGGGGATTGGCCGGGTCCGCCACCTCGCCCTTGAGACGGACGCGCTTTCCGGCGTTACGCAGCTTCGGATTCGCCTTCGGTACCGCGGAGAGCAGCGCCTCGGTGTAGGGGTGTTTCGGCGTCGTATAGAGGGGCTCGATATCCGCCACCTCGACGATCTTCCCGACGTACATCACCGCGGCACGGGTACTCAGGTGTTCGATAACGCTCAGGTCGTGGGCGACGAACACGTACGTCAGTCCGAACTCCTCCTGGAGGTCCTGAAGGAGGTTGAGCGTCTGCGCCTGCACCGAGACGTCGAGCGCCGAGACCGGCTCGTCGGCGACAATGAGCCGCGGATTGAGCGCAAGGGCGCGGGCGATACCGATCCGCTGACGCTCCCCCCCGGAAAAGGCGTGGGGATATCGACGGATGTACTCCGGACGGAGTCCGACGCGCCGCAGCAAATCGGCGACGCGATCCTCGATCTCCGTCTTCGATGCGACGTGGTTGACCTTGAGCGCCTCTCCGACGATCTCGAGGACCGGCATGCGCGGGTTGAGGCTGGTGTACGGATCCTGAAAGATCATACGGATTTCGCGACGGTACGGCTTGAGGGCCGCCTCGTCGAGGGTCGCGAGATCGACGTTTCGCTTCCCGTCGTTGTACAGAATCTCGCCGGCGGTCGGTTTGTAGATGCGCATGATGCTGCGACCGAGAGTCGTCTTTCCGCATCCCGACTCGCCTACGAGACCGAGGGTCTCCCCGCTGCGTACCGTGAGGCTCACGTCGTCGACGGCCTTCACGTATCCCACGGTGCGCCGAAAGAGTCCCGCGTGGATCGGAAAGTGCATCTTCAGATTTTTCACTTCCAGGAGACTGGTCGTGGAAGGGGCCGTATTGTCGGAACTCATGGTCATCGACCTCCCGCGGTGTCGTCTTCGTAGAGGAGGCAGCGCACGGTGCGCCCGTCCTCGGTTGCAGTATCGGTCGGCACGATCGTGTTGCACCGCCCGGGCATAAACTGGTCGCACCGGTCGTGGAACGGGCACCCGCCGGGGCGCGCAAAGGGGTGGGGAACCATGCCGCGGATCGTATTGAGCCGCTGGTGCCGCGTCGCGCCGATCATCGGAATCGACCGGAGCAGGGCCTGCGTATAGGGGTGCTTCGGATCGTTGAATATCGCCTCAACGCTCCCATGTTCCACCACGCTGCCCAGATACATCACCGCCACGTTGTCGGCGATCTCGGCAACGACGCCCAAATCGTGAGTGATAAACATGACCGACATGCCGAAGTCCTCTTGGAGCTCTTTGATGAGATCCAAGATTACCGCCTGCATGGTGACGTCCAACGCGGTAGTCGGCTCATCGGCGATCAGGAGCTTGGGTTTGCACGAGAGGGCCATCGCGATCATCGCTCGCTGGCGCATGCCGCCAGACAATTGAAAGGGATAGGAGTCGATCTGCGTCTCGGCGCGAGGAAGACCGACTCGCCTTAGGAGACGGATCGTCTCCTCGGTGATCGCGCGCTTGGTCATATGGTCGTTGTGGAGCCGTATCGCCTCTCCGATCTGATCCCCGATCGTGTGTACCGGGCTCAGGGAGGACATCGGCTCCTGGAAGATCATGGCGATGTCGTGTCCGCGAATGCGCCGCAGTTCGCTTCCCTTGCGGTCCATCGCGGCGAGGTCCTTGACCGTATCGTCGTCGGGGTTGCGATAGAGAATCTCGCCGGAGACGATGCGTCCCGGCGGTTCCACCAAGTTCAGTATCGAGAAGGCCGTGACCGACTTTCCGCACCCCGACTCCCCGACGACGCAGAACGTCTCGCCCCGCTTGATACGAAAGTTCACCCCGTCGACAGCCTTGACGACTCCCTCGTCGGTGAAGAAATGGGTACGAAGCTCCTTGAGCTCGAGTAGCACATCCCCCGCCGGCCGGTCGTGGTCGTCGGTGACGGGCGCTTTGAAGCGTGAAGTATCCGACACGGTCTCCTCCTATCGATACGGATCGGCGGCGTCGCGCAGGCCGTCGCCCAAGAAGTTGAGTGCTAAGACGGCGACGATGACCGCGATCCCCGGCGTCAGGAGCCACGGCGCCGTCGCAACGGCGCGGATGTTCTGCGCCTCGTTCAATAGCACTCCCCAACTGACTACCGGCGGTCTGAGGCCGATACCGAGAAAGCTGAGAGAGGTCTCACTGAGGATCATCCCCGGAACCGAGAGGGTAATGCGGGTGATGATATGGCTCAAAAAGGAGGGCACCATGTGTCGGAAGATGATCCGGACCTGCGGTGCACCGTCCAGCCGCGCGGCAACGACAAAGTCCTCGGTGCGCAGAGAGAGAAACCGTCCGCGAACGACCCGTGCCAGGCCGGTCCACCCGATCAGTGAGAGGATGACGGTGATGGCAAAGTAGACGCGTAGCGGCGGCCAGTCGAGGGGAATGGCGGCGGCGAGGCCCATCCAAAGCGGGATCGTGGGGATGGCGCGTAAGAACTCGATGACGCGCTGAATCATGATGTCCACCGTACCGCCGTACAGCCCCGAGATACCGCCGAGAAGGATCCCGAGAAAGAAGCTCAGGGCGACACCCACCAGTCCGATCGAGGTAGATACCCGCGTGCCGTAGATTATCCTGCTGAACAGGTCGCGACCCAGCCTATCGGCCCCCAATAGATACATCGGATCGCCCTCGTGTACCGGACCGATGAGGTGGCGGCGAGCGGGGAAGAGTCCGAGTAGACGGTACTCGTATCCGCGGACGAGGAATCCGACCGGGATAACGCGGCTGCGGTCCTCGATAAAAATGCGACGAAGGGCGACGGGATCGACTTCCACATCGTAGCCGTAGACGAAGGGGTGAAAACGATACCCTCCATCATCCGTCGGCATCCGAAACCGTAACCTCATGGGAGGCGCGTATGTGAAATCGGCGCGATACAACTCCCGGGGAAAGGGTGCGAGGAACTCGGCAAAGATCGAGACGAGATAAATCAGTATGACGACGATGCCCCCGGCCATCGCAAGCTTGTGTTTGCGGAACTTCCACCACATGAGCTGCCATTGTCCGGCGACGGCGACGCGCGACTCATCGAGGGGGGGCGACGGAAGGTCGTCCGGTGCAACGGCAGTGCGCGTCGTATCGACGCCGTTGGACTCCGGTGCGGCGCCGGGTGCGTGTTCATCGTGTTGTATATCGGTACTCACAGTCTGTTCTCCTCGTAACTACGGATCAGTGGTAACGGATGCGCGGGTCGAGCCAGGCGAGCAGTATGTCCGAGACGAGCGTCCCGATGACGGTCAGCGTGCTGAGTAGCAGCACGAAGCTGCCCGCCAGATACATGTCTTGTGATCGGAGGGCCCTGAGCATGATCGGCCCCGTCGTGGGAAGGTTGAGAACGACGGCGGTTACGACCGATCCCGATACCAGACGCGGCAGCACCCATCCGAGGGTGCTGACAAAGGGGTTGAGAGCGACCCGTACGGGGTACTTCACCAACAGGCGCGCCTCGCTCAGCCCCTTGGCGCGCGCCGTCACGACGTAGGGCTTGCGCAACTCGTCCAGCAAGTTGGCGCGCATGACGCGGATGAGAGAGGCCGTTCCGGCCGTGCCGAGGACGACCACCGGTATCCAGAGGTGCGAAAGGAGGTTGAGAAAGCGCGCAACACTCCACGGGGCGTCCATGTACTCCGGAGAGAAGAGCCCGCCCACGCTCTGACCGAAGTATCGAAACCCGACATACATCAGGATAAGGGCGAGCAGGAAGTTGGGCGTTGCAAGGCCGATGAATCCGAAAAAGGTCGCGATATAGTCGCCGACCGAGTACTGCCGCACCGCTGAGTAGAAACCGATGGGAAATGCAACGGCCCACACGAAGAGGAGCGTCGTCAGGGTTACCACAAAGGTGAGGCCGACGCGGGTCCAGATCATCAGGCGGACGGGGCGTTCCCATTCAAAGGAGTATCCGAAGTCGCCGCGAAGGAGAATCCCCGAGATCCACTTGAAATACTGGACATGAATCGGCTGGTCCAAGCCGTAGCGCTCTCTGAGATACTCGAGCTCCTGCTGATCCATCACACCGCCCTCGGACTCGAGCTCCGCCATGTAGGTCGTCAGATAATCCCCCGGGGGAAGTTGAATGATAATGAACGCTACCAACGAGACGGCGAAGAGTGTCGGTATCATGTAGAGCAGCCGTCGCAGGATATAGGTAAGCATAACCGGATGAGCCCTCCTTCAGGTCTCCGATTATCCGGGGCGCAGTTTTCAACTGTAAACTGCAAAAACTAGGTATTCCTCCGTATTCGGCTCCGAAACCGAGAGCCCGGATTTTTTTATGCGGCGCCGTGTGGCCTGAACGGGACGTCGATTGATAGAGTTACCGAATACCGGCGACACATAAACGCCTCTCCACGGGCTCGGGACGCCGCGTCAGGCGTATCGGAAGTCTTACGACTTGGACGGTTGCGCCTGGCGCAGCACAAACTCCCGCGGCGTCGTACCGAAGCGCTGTTTGAAAAGGCGGTAGAAGTAGGTTTCGTTCTGGATGCCGACTGCGGCGATCACGTCGGTGACGGTCATGTCGCGGCTCAGGATCAACTCGCTCGCCTTGGTAAGGCGCATCTCGTTAATGGCGTTTGCCACGGAGAATCCTTGGTGCCGTTTGTAGACCTTGCCGACGTGCGCCGGAGAGAGGTGGAGTGAGCCGGCGATCGTCTTGAGACACAGGCCCCCGTCGGTGATGTTTGCGGCGATGATTTCGTCTACCGTCTGTACGAGTAGCTGACTCTTGTCGCTGCGGCCGTGGCTCGCGTTCGATGCGAAACGTTTCAACCATTCGGCTATCTGTTCCTGCACGGTATCGAGGGGCTCGCTGGTAAAGATCGCCTCGTACACCGTCGACAGATCGAGGGTGAGCGATTGCATGCGCTGGCGCCCGATATCGTCGGCCTTCGACTGTATGGCGACGAGAAGGCGCGCGATGCTCAGCCCGATATCGTGGTAGCGCAGCGACGTAAGGCGACCGAAGAACTCCGCGAGGTCGGCCGTGGCCTCCTCGATCTCCCCGCGCGCGAGGTGATCGAGGAGGCACGTCTCGATCTCCTCAGGGTACGACGTATTGGCGTCGTGACTCTGGGCGTGCGCCTCCCGGGCGGTGATCACCGCGGCGCGGCCCCGCACCTTGCGAAACCGTACCCACTCTCGCGCCTGGTTGTACGCCTGCGTTACCGCCCTCACATCGTCGACCGGCTCGCTAAGGGCGACGGAGACCGTTATCCCGTACTCCCCGGCAACCCGCCGTTGGAGGCTTCGCACGATGGGCGTGAGGGTATCGATGTAGGCGTCTCCCGGCGAGGTCGTGTTGATCAAGATTCCCACGCGTCCCCGAGGCATGGGTGCCGCCTCGGCGGCGATACGGTGTTCGGCGAGTATGTCCGTCGCCTCCTTCATCGTGCCGAGTTTGAGGAGCTCCAACTCCTCGTCGCTCCGGTGCGCCGCCAAATCGCGTAATCCGTCTATCCGCGCGACGGCGACGATCAATGGGCGCAATAGATCGACCTCCATATCGGCGGCGACGCCGCGCCGTTCGACGTCGGCCGTCTCGACGGCAAAACTATCGATGAAGAGTGTCCGGAGCGAGTACCGCTTCAATGTGTCGGTATTGGCGTACTCGTGGAGACGCATCGCGTCCAGGCGCGAGGCGAGGTCGGCGTAGGCGTCTTGCAGTATCTCAAACTCCGAATCACCACCCTCGGCGGCGCTCATCGAGTCGATTTCGACGGCCTCGACGAGTCGCCGAACCGGCCGGTAGAGCACGAGAGAGACGAAGACCGCCGTAAGGACGACGAAGGTGAGGAATAAAACGGTGATGATGATGTTGGGCCGTCTGAGCTGTTGCGAGAGCGCCAACGCCGTGCGATACGGCCTCATCCGCACGACGGTCCAGCCCAAGCGCTCCACAGCGGCATAACTGATCAGAAAGCGGTCTCCACCGGTCCGTATCACCAGGTGTCCCGACGGCTCGCGTTCCGTCACGACTTGTCGCGCGGCGATCGGGAGCGCCTCAGGACCTTCCACCGGATCGATCACCAGCCCCTCGTCGGTCACGATAAAGAGACGATCGTCCGTCCCGCCGCCGTCGGCGTGTATGTTCCCCAGGAGGCGTCCCGGATCGATATTGAAGAGTACGCCTCCGTGCCCCTCGTCGTCTCGCCGCGTCGTGCCGAGGAAGTATGACAGCACCCACACGCCCTCGCCGCCCTCGATCAGCCCCGCGGTATCGCGGCGCAACACCGGTTGAAACGCCGAGAGCTGCGGGTAGCGCGTCAGGAGCTCGTCGATCGCCTGGGGCGAACGGAATATGCCGCGATCCGTCGAATAGACCGTCCCCGTGTTGGCGTTGAACAGATACAGGGAATCGAATACCGAGGAGACGGCGAGGAGGCGCTGAAACGAGCGATAGAGCGCGTAGTTGGCCGAGGCGATGTGGTCGACATCATCATTAACCAGCAGCTCCTGTGTCGCCGGATGAAAATAGACGTAGCGCGAAGCATTTCTGACCATCTCGTCGACGAGGGCGATGTGATGTCGTACCTGGATCAGCTCGCGCAGGGCGACGGCGTGCTCGCCGGCGATGACGCGACGCTGCACGTTGGTGTAGTAAATGACCGAGAAGAGGGTCAACAAGAGGGTCAACGCACCGGCTACAAAGCTGAAAATACGGACGAGATAGCGTCGAGAGCGGAGAAACAGAGAGACGTTAGTCACCGTTATCGCCCCGCACGATATTGCGCATTGTATTCTCGCACCATCTCGTCACCGCCGTTCTCGCGCCACGATTCGATCGCCGCCTCCCACCCGTCCCAGTCGATCTCCCCGAGGATGAACTGTAGGCGCGCGTCGTTGACGATCCGCGTCAAATCCGGACCGCGCTCTCGATAGGTCGGGGAGACGAGAGACTCCGTCGGACTCTCCGTCAGATACTGCACGTTCTCCTCTTGGATGCGATAGATTTTTTCCGCCAGACTCGACAGCGGTGTATCGCCTCGAACGGTCTCGGGATAACAGATCCTGAACTGTCGCCTGACCTCCAACGCCTCGGAGAGCGATGAGTCGCGGCGGTCGTCCGGTCCTCCGTCGTCGATGCCCCAACGCAACAGCTCCTGCATCGGCGGCTCGCACAGGCGTTCGAAGAAGGCGAGAACGCGTTCGAGCTCCCCTTCGTTCTCGATCGTCGCGCGGGGAAACATAAAAATACCGCTGTGCCCCGCGGCGGCGGGTACTCGGTAGTAACCCAAGGGCGAGAGGAGGCGACCGATGACGTCGACCTCGCCTGCGGAGTCGTCGAGATCGTGGTGTAACGCGTCCTCCAGGGCACCGAAGTACAATCCGGCACGTCCTTCGTCAAAGTTCCGCCGACGAATTGCGCGATCGGCGTATACAAAATCGGGGGCGAGAATCCCTTCCGAGTAGAGTCGGCGATAGAACTCCATGGCGCGGCGGTACGCCGGCGTGAGGTGCGCCGGCACGATCTCGCCGAAGTAGAACCCCCAGCTCGGGAAACCGCCGAAATACGAGGTCACGATCGGAAAGCCGAGTATCTCCCCGTTGGGATCGACGCTCTCGGTGATTCCGTAGGAGTCGTTCCCGCCGTCGCCGTCCGTGTCGATCGCGGCAAAGGCGGCCAATGTCTCGTAGAGCTCCTCGATCGACCGCGGCTCGTCGAGTCCCAGGCGCTCAAGCCAGTCCTTACGATAGACGACGCCCCACGGGGCTCGGTTGCGCGCCCGGACGACGCCGTAGATCTCGCCGTCGATCGACGTATGGCGATAGAGCGTCCGATCCATAATGCGTAATCGAGAGAATTGTCTCAGGGCGGGGCCGATCTCCCAAAACCGATCGCTCTGAACGGCGTCGACGACCGTCGGCGAGGTCGTGTCCAGGGCGGTTATGACCATCGGCGCCTCTCCGGAGGTCAAGATGACGCTCATCCGATCCTCGTAGATACGTGCCGGTACCCATTCGATATCGAGGTCGACGCCGGCGTACTCCTCCATGCGCCGGATGGTGTGTGAGTCGTCGGTCGGACGCCGTGACCCTTCATAGACTGTGACGATTGAGATCGTATGGGGCGCCGACGCGGTGCCGTTACCCGTTTGCGGAGGAGCGCCGCACGCCGCCGTCAACACCATCGCGGCGACGACGACACATACGCGCCTCAGTAGTGTCACAGGGATCTCCCCATATTCGGCCCGTCAGTATCGCATACTAACGGAAAACTCACAAACGACCCCGGATGGCCGTCGACGGCTGTCGATATGAACGCCATACTCCTTCTCGGCGCTAACGCGCGTGCTTAACGACCGTCGTCGTCTTGGTGAGCTCGTCCCAATCGATCTCGATGCCGAGTCCAGGCCCCTCGGGCACCGCGATGCGCCCGTCGGCGATGGGAAGGCGTTCGACGAGATACTCCTCGGCCTTTTCAAAGGGATTGATCTTGTATTCACCGTAATAGTTGAACTCTGGCGTGGATGCGGCAATGTGGAGCATCGACGCCAAACCGACGCCGCGGGACGTGTTGTGCGGCACATAGGTGACGCCGTGGGCGCGGCAGAGCGTTGCGGCGCGTTTTGCGTTGGAAATGCCGCCGCACTTGACGGGGTCTACGGCGTAGAGGTGGCACGCCCCGCGAGCGACAAAGTCGCGAAAGGTGTACAAGTTCCAATCCTGCTCTCCTACATGGATCGCAACGGGCAACGTCGAGGCGAGTTTGACGTACGTCTCGACGTCCCAGTAGGGGCACGGCTCCTCGAAGTGGTAGATATCGTACTCTTTGACGCGCTCCCAGAGGCGCACCGCTTGGATGTAGTTGTAGGAGCTGTTGGCGTCGATCATGAGCTTGGGACCGGGACCGAGAGCGGCGCGTACGGCGCGAACCTTCTTCACGTCCTCCTCGATATCTACGATCTCTCGTGAGCGGCCCATACGGGGACCGATCTTGATCTTGACGCCCTCAAATCCGCCCTCGGCCACCCGTTGGGCGATAAAGGCGCACTCCTCTTCCAGGCTCATGTTGCGGAGGGTCAAGGAGGCGTACAGGGGAATCGAGGATCGATATCGGCCGCCGATGAGGTTGTACAGCGGTTGCCCGACCGCCCGGGCGCGGGCGTCCTGGACGGCGATCTCCACACCGCTGAACGCCATGGCCAAGAGCTGGCCTGAGATCTTGTAGTGGCGTGTCATCACCCGCTCTTCGAGAAGCTCGGTATCGAAGATCGACGTGCCGATCACCGCCGGCGCGATCGTCTTGTCCATAATTTGGGCGACTGCGTCGTTGTGCATGCGGCTGCACTCGCCGACTCCCCGTACCCCCTCCGCGGTATCTACGGCGACGTAGTAAGCGCCGCGGGTATAGTAACTCGTCAATCCGGTTATGTTCATATGCTCGAAAATCGTGGCACGGCTCCGGTAGGGCGTCAATGCGGTCCGCCGAATAGTGAAGAGTTGTCGATTTTTTGAAGCGTCGTCGACGGCAAGGGCCGAAACTCGCAGTGGTAGAATTCCGCTCCCTGGGGCAGAGTGTATGAAACTGACAAAGGAGAGTGCGTGCATCGACTGAAAGATTTGTACTGGGAACGGAGGGACCTTCAATATCGCTCGAGCGTCGCCTGGCAACTCGCGCGGTACGCCCTCCGACTCGACTACGACGAGCTGCCCCCGGCGGTCGTCGGGCAGGCAAAACGGTCCGTTCTGGACGCCCTGGGGTGTGCGATCGGCGCCTACTACGCGCCGGGACGCGCGGCGTGCGAGCGGGCGATTCGCGCCGTCGGCGGTGTCGAGGAGGCGACCACCTTCGGGACCGGTATTCGGACCAGCGCGCTCAACGCGACCGTCGTCAACTCCTTTTTGACGCGCTATCTCGACTTCAACGACGGTGGGGGAGGGGGGCACAACAGCGACGCCATTCCGGCGATTCTCGCCGTCGCCGAGCGCCAACACGCCGGCGGGCGGAGCTTTTTGACCGCCGTCGTCGCCTCCTACGAGTTGGGCGCCCGCATCACCGACTCTCTTACCGGCCCTGCGCTGACCGCCGGCGGCGGATCGGGAACGGCGTGGAAAAAGAAGGGACTCAATTTCGACGCTCGAGCGGCACTGAGCATGCCGCCGGTCCTGGGGCGACTGTTAGGACTCTCGGAAGAAGAGATCGCCAACGCCGTGGGGATTTCGGCGAGCCACAGTTTCCCACTTTACATTCTCGACTCCTGCCAGGAGGAGCTGACGATGGCCAAGAACCTGCGCTTCGGGTTCGGCTCCTACCACGCAATCCTCTCGTGCCTTTTGGCGAAGGAGGGCTTTACCGGGCCGATCCGCGTGGTGGAGGGACACGGCGGCGTCAAACAGGGGCTTTTGGACGATGAGATGGATCTCGAAGCGCTTCTCAACTTTAACGTATGGCGCATTTTGGATACGAAGTACAAGACCTTTGCCGCCTCGGGGGGAAATCGGACGCACCTCGCGGCGACGCACGCCTTGGTCGTCGAGCACGACCTCGGCCCAGCGGACATCGAGTCGGTTACCCTCCACGTGCCGGTAGGGCTCTGGCGCAACAACAGCTATCTCGGCTCATGGCGCTACCCACGCAACGGCGAGACGGCGGACCACAGCGCCTATTTCACGACGGCGTCGATCATCGCCAGGCGCACCCTCGGTGCCGAGGCGTATCGCGAGGAACACTTCGACGATCCCGTTATCATCGACCTCGCCGGCAGGGTTCACCTCAAAATCATCGATGACGCCGGGCCCCTCGGCCGCGCCGCAGTCTCGGTAATTCTGACGCGCGACGGTCGCCGCTTGGTCAAACGGATCGAAGTTCCCCACGGTATCGGTGACGACCCGGTCACCGACGGAGAGCTCGAGGAAAAGTTTCGTACGATGGCCGAGGAATATATGGATACCGCGCGGATCGATCGGATCATCGAGTGCGTCTGGACGTTGGAGGATGTCGCCGACGTCACCGAGCTCGCCTCGCTCATGGTCTTTCCGCACCGATAGCGACCGACGAATCGACTACTACGAGAAGGAGTACCTACGTGAAAATTACCGCCGTTAAACTCACCATCGTTGAGATGGAGCTGAGAAAACCCTTCTGGAACGCGATCAAGACGACCAGGAAGAAGAAGCGTGCCCGCCTTGAGATCCATACCGACGAGGGTATCACCGGAATGACCCTCTGCGCCGCCTCGGTCAAGACCAATTTGGAGACGCTCCGAAAGAAGCTAATCGGCGAGGATCCGCTCCGCATTAGCTACCTGTGGGACAAGCTCTACATGGGCGGCACGCGCAAACCGGTCGCCAAAGGTGAGTTCATCGGGACGATCAGCGCCGCCGACAACGCCCTGTGGGACCTCCAGGGCAAAGTGTGCAACCAGCCGACGTGGAAACTCCTCGGGGGTGCGCAGGAGCGCTTGTGGGCGTACGCCGCCGGGGGTTACTACGAGGAGGGCAAGGGTATACGCGAACTCTGTGACGAGATGACGACCTACGTCTCCCAGGGCTTTCGCGCCGTGAAGATGAAGGTCGGTTGGCCCGGCATTTCACTCAAAGAGGATGCCGAGCGCGTCAAGGCGGTCAGAGGCGCCGTCGGCGACGACATTGCGCTCATGGTCGACGCCAACAACGCGTGGGACGCGACCACGGCGATCCGCTTCGGGAGACTGATCGAGGCGTATGATCCGTATTGGTTTGAGGAGCCGGTGCGCGCCGACGACTACGAGGGGTCGGCAAGGGTCGCCGACGCGCTGGCGATGCCGGTCGCGAGCGGCGAGAACGAACACACGCGGTGGGGCTTTCGCGATCTGATCGCCCGAGGCGGCGTCGCCGTCGTGCAGGCGGATCCCAACAATTGCGGCGGCATCAGCGAGTGGATGCGTATCGCCGCGATCGCCGGCGCCCACCACCTCAAGATGGCGCCTCACGGCCAGGGCTCTCTCGGGTGCGTCGTCGTCGCCGCGGTAGAGCACGGACTGGTCGTCGAGAACTACCTCAGAAACTTTCGTACCGAGCTGGTTGAGCCGCCGGAGTTCAAGGACGGATACGTGATGATGAGCGATCGGCCGGGGCTCGGTATGGAGTGGAACGAGAAGCTTCTCGCCGAGGAGGGTAGAACGTTTTAGGGTTCGCTTTGGGGGCCGTCCGTTCATCGTAGACGGCGTGCATCTGCGCGCCCTACTTCGATACGTGTTACCCGTACATCGCGCGCGTCTTCTCACGGAAGATCGCCTTGATGCCGCCCTTGCGGATGATTTCTAACGCGTAGCCGGAGATACGTTCTCCTCGGGTCGAGGTACCGGCGGTTATGTTCTCTATCGCACCGGTCGACGGGTCGACCGAAAGGATATCTCCTGCGGCGGCAAAGGCACCGATCTCTTTGCAGACGATCACCGGAAGCGCCAAGTTGATCGCGTTGCGGTAGAAGATGCGTGCAAAGGACTCGGCGACGACGCACGCCACGCCCGCCTCAACTAAGGCGATAGCGGCGTGCTCCCGGCTCGACCCGCAGCCGAAGTTAGTACCTGCCACTACGATGTCTCCGGCGTCGACGTTTTTTACGAACGCCGGATCGGCGCCTTCCATGCAATGCTCGGCGATCTCGCAGGGCTCAACCAGATCGAGGTACTGCCCGGGATAAATCTGGTCTGTGCTGATATTTTTCCCGAATAGGTGCGCTTTTCCCGTAATGGTGCGATTCATTGCTCGCTACCTCCGTAATACGAGCGGGGGTCCGTAAGACGACCGTGTACCGCCGAGGCGGCGACGAGGGCCGGTGAAGCCAAATAGATCGACGCATCGTTCGCCCCCATGCGTCCGGGGAAGTTGCGATTGGTCGACGATACGCAGACCTCACCCGACGCGAGAAGGCCCGCATGCGTCCCCAAGCACGGGCCGCACCCCGGAGCGTTGAATGTCGCACCGGCGGTCATGAGCGTCTGAACGTAGCCCGCCTCGATCGCCCGCGTGTAAACCTCCCGCGACGCCGGAACGACGACGAGGCGCGTCCCCGGCGCCACCGACGCGCCGTTCATGATATGTGCCGCCTCCGCGATATCGTCCAGGCGTCCCCCGGTACACGACCCGATAAAGGCTTGTTGAACCGATACGTCCGCCACACGCTCTACCTCCATCACGTTGTCGACGTTATGTGGACAGGCGAGCTGGGGAGAGAGTCGCGACACGTCGTAGATGTGCTGCGCGGCGTAGACGAAGTCGTCGTCGGTCTCGTCGAGGGTAAACGTCTCGCCGGTACGCTCTTCCAAGTATTCGAGCACCGCCTCGTTCGGCCTCATGTACGACGTCTGCGCTCCCATTTCAACCGCCATGTTGCAGATCGTCATCCGGTCCGAGACGTCGAGTCGGTCGACGTAGTCACCGGCAAACTCGATCGCCTGATAGACCGCCGCGTCCGCCTTGAGGTCGCCGATCACGTGTAGGATGACGTCTTTCGCAAAGACGCCCGCGGGCGGTCTGCCTCTGAGTTCGATCTTGATCACCTCGGGGACGCGCAGCCACAGCTCGCCTGAGATGAGCACCGTCGCCGCGTCGGTGGCTCCGATACCGGTTCCAAAGGCGCCGAACGCCCCGTGCGTCGTCGTATGGGAGTCGGTTGCAACGAGTATCATTCCTGGCCGCACGATTCCCGCTTCGGGCATCACCTGATGACAAACACCGCATTGAATGTCGAAGTGGTGCACGAAACCGTGCTCCTCGGCGAACCGGCGCATCTCGTGGTGAATTTGCGCCGCCCTGACCGTCGGCGCCGGCGAGTAATGGTCGAAGACGAACGAGACTTTACGTGGGTCCCACACCGACCGGCCGCCCATCTCGTGAAAGGAGCGCACCACTTGGAGGTAGAGATCGTTCAGCTCGAGAAAGTCGACCTCACAGTTTACGATGTCTCCTTCGTGAACCGTCGATACTCCGGCGCCTCGGGCCAGTATTTTTTGTACCGCGTGCATTGGTCTCCTCCTCTACCAACTCGGAACACTCCTCTTCAACATCTTACGGTACGTCGCGTCGCGACTCCTCGTCCTGCGGTGAGCTATCCGCCGAGCCGGGCGGCGGGCGACGATTCGGCGGTGGGCGACCCTACGGCGTCTCGTCGGCCATCATGAGGTGCACCGACGGCACCTTGAAGGCGCGTGGGAGCGCCAGTATGCGCGGACGTGGACCGGTGTAGCGCTCCGCATCGCGCAGCGCATCGGCAAAGGTCGCCACCGGCTTCATCCCGATACCCCGCACGTATCCCGGCTCGTACGCACCGACGATGTAGGTCGCCGCCGTATGCACGTGGGCGATGTGTCCCATGTTCAGATTTACGAAGGCGTGGTACGGATGGTACGCGTACTTGAAGCGATACCGGTCGACGTACTCGCGGCGCGTCGCGATGTACTCTCCGTAGCGATCGATGTCGGGAATCGTATAGTTGTAGTCGCGCTGCAGCAGATCGTAGACCTCGCGAAACGAGGGAAACTCCTCGTCGTGAAAGTATCCGTTGCAGATCGATGAGCAGATCACGACGCAGTTGTCCTTGAGTACGCGCTTGTGACGGACGATGTTGGCGCCGATCGCCTGGATCATGAGCACCGGATTTGTGCCGTGGCCGTTTCCGTAGTGAAAGTTCTGCGGCATGCCGAACATCACGATGTCGAACTTCTCCTGTGCCCACGGGACGTAGGTCCGCTTGTCCGCCTCGACCCACGATGTGGGCTGCATCTCCTCACCGTAGCCGGCGTAGACGGCGATCTGACGGTTTTTGGTATCCAGCACCGCGTCGACCATGAAGAACCGTTTCCCCATTTTCTCTTCCATGAAGTGTCCCACGGTATTGAACTTCTTCCGCTGGGTACTGTGTCCAGATACCGGTACGAAGTCGTGGTGGAGCACCACGTCGGCCTTGTGAACGTCGCGGATGAGGCGCCAGTTGGCCATGCCGGTGCACGCCATCTTGTAGCCCCCGCTGTAGCCTCCGTAGGGATTGCCCATGACGTGGCCGAGGAGAATCGGGAGGTCCGACTCGAAGAGCGTCTTATTGAGAATGACCCGATCGCCGTCGGAGTCGTATCCCAGATCGACGAGATCGTCGGCGTCCTCGGAGTCTTGGTTGAGAATCTGATTCGTCGGCCAAAACTCGGCAAACACCGCGTCGCCGACGAGGGATCGCAACTCCTCTTTGGTGTTCTTACGGTGGAGGCCCGTCGCACAGATGAGACGGATGTCGTCTTTGCGCACCCCCGCCCGGAGGCACTCCTCGATGAGGATCGGGATGGCGACCTTGCGGTGCGCCGTCTCGTGAAAGCCCCCCTTAACCCGGTCGGGAAAGGCGATCGTCACCGTCGAGCCGCGCTTTACGAGCTCGGAGATCGGCGGCATGCCGATCGGACGGCGGATCGCCGCCTTCGTCGCGGCAATCGGGTCGGCGAGAGGGGGCGGGTCGGGTACCGTCTCGCCGGGAACGAAGATCCGGGCGTCGTCGGGAAGCTCGGCGGGCATAACTCCTTGACCATACTCGAAGTGCACGGTTTGCATCGTCTAATCCTCCTCCACTATCTCGATTGTGCGCTCGTCCGGTGCCGTCCACCACCGGCCGATCTTGTCCAACGCCCGCGCGCACCGGATGAGGGCGCGTCCGTAGAGATCGGCCGCCTCCGTCGTCTTGAGTGTCTCTTCGATCGTCGCAGCGTCGACTCGGCGACCGTCCTGGAGCTCGAGGGCAACACGCACCGCGGGCTCCGACGGGGCGACGAAGTCGGCCGCCGGCGACGAAGCGACGGCGTCGGCGGAGGAGCCGAAGAGCCGCCTCGTCGTCTCGTTGATCTCACGCTCCAAGAGCGCCGGGCCGGCGACGGTCTTTTCCAACCACGGTTGGATCGCCACCATATCGGGGATCATCGTGTGCGACTCGGCAAGGGAGCGCATGAAGAGCGCCGAGAAGTAATCCGACGCTACATCGACTATCGGGGCGTCGGTCCCCCCGGTCCGGCTGAGATAATCCTCCAAGGCCGATCGGTCCGCTCCGATGACGAGTCGGTCCAACACTCGCGCCTCCACGTCACGCCGCTCTCGGTCGCTCACATCGGGGAAGAGCCGCATCGCGTTGAGTTGCACGACCCCTCCGGCGCAGAAAGCGAGGCGCCGATCACGCTCCAGAATACCGGGATGTTGACGGTGGCGGGGCGGATAGACGCCGTCGCTGTTCCAGTGTTCTTTGAGGTCCGTGAGACCCGACTTCACCATATCGGCGTCGACGGCCGCGACGGCGCCGAGGAGATAGGGCAACTCGTGCTCCGATAACGCAGCGTCGAGATCCGGTGGAAGACACCCCGCGGCGCGGGAAAGAAGGCTTGCGTGCTCGGCGACGGTCATGAGTGTTACGAATGGTTTCACCACTGCTCTCCGTTCAAAATGTGCGATTGGCGGCCAACTCCGCCTCCGATGCGTGACGAAGTCGAAAGTTCAGCGCCTTGTCCGAGTCGGACGACCAGTTGGGAGTCTCCAAGGTCTCCGTCTCGCCCCGCCAAAAGGCGGAGCCGCGCCGCTCGTACTCCATGGCCAGCTCCAACGCTCGACCGTAGAAGCTCCGGTTGGCGCCGCGTGAGGTCGCCGCGTCGACGTCGGCGCCGCGGACCTCCTCACCCGCCTGTATCCGCCGCGCGGCGGCGATCGCCGGATCGGCGGGGTCGTAAAAGTCGGGCTCGATGCGGTAGCGGCGCACGCGATCGGGATCGGGCCGGTTGTACGCCTCCACCAGGCGCCGGTGATCGACATAGAGGGGCAACTCGTTGATGAGGATGTTCTCCAGACGGCTCTGCGGGTCGGTGAGATCGACGACGAGGCGCGGGGCGATCTCCTCCCACGTCTTCGGATCGGCATCGTCGCGCTCGCTACGGAGGCTGCGCAACCAATCGTACAACTCGCGTCGACAGAGGCCGTGAGAGCCGACGACGCGGCGTACGGCATCGGGCGTGCGACGTACCTTGACGATGGTGCGGCCGATGAACTGTTCTAAGAAGGGGCGGTCGAGTGACTCAGAGGCGATGTCGAAGGTGCGAGTCCCGAGGATCGCCGCCTGAAACAGTACCTTTGCGAGCTTCTCCAAACGGCGGCCCGACGCCGTATCGTTGTCGGCGAACATAAAGGGGCTAAACGGCTCCTCTTTTCCGCCGCGGTACACCTCCCGAAAGACGTGGGCGTCATGATAAGCGTACACCTGCCGCGCGACGTCCTCGTCGGAATGCTCCCGTCCCTCCTCGGCGGTCACCGTCTGAAAGCGCAGCTCCTTCATCAGAGCGTCGCACGCCGTGTGGGTCAAGGCGGCGACGCAGCACGCCAACTTTCGCTCCGTCATTTCCGACGGACCGGTTCCCCAGTGCGCTCGTACCCACTTGAGCGCCCGTGGGACCCAGTGCCCCTCGGTGCGGGCGATTGCTCCCAGGCGCGCGACGCGATGGTGGGTGTTCAATGTGCGCGCAAAGGCGGCGTCCACGCCGGTGACGTAGGTCATCAACCGACGCGCGTCGTCCATAACGGCCCAGTGGGTCAATAGATCGGACATTACACCTCCTTGTCGATCCGACGACTCGTGGAAAGATCGACGACGAGTCCGTCGCCGGCTACCTCTATCGCAGTGTCGAAGCGCGTACGCGCCTCCTCTATAACAGGCTCCAGTACCGGTCTCGCGTCCGTGTCGGTCGCCGCGATCGGTTCGATCATATTGTCTCCGTTGCGCCGCGCCACGGTCAGCGAGACCGCCTCGACCCGTCCCTCTACGATGCGAATGTGCGCGGCGAGGCCGAATAGGTTGCGACCGCGCATCTTCCGCCAGTCAAAGGCGAAGTTGCCCATGCTGTAGAGTATGGGGCGCCCCTTCCACACTTCGATCGGCTGGATAACGTGAGGGTGGTGGCCGAAGACGATATCGGCACCGGCGTCGATCGCCGCGCGGCCGATCGCTTGTTGGTACGAAACGACGACGGGACTGCTCGATACTCCCCAGTGGCACGAGACGACCAGGACGTCCACGGCACTCCGAAGGGTCTCGACGTCCCTGCCCATCTCCGCAAGCTCGTCCCGATCGGGAAAGGTCACGACCTCCGGCGGCGCGCCGGGCATCTCCAAGGCGCGACGACCCGGTTGGTAGGCGGTGTGCGCCTTGATCGTCGCCACTCCCGGCACACCCTCCCGCGCCGCGTGATCCGACGGCCAGAAGACCGACGTGTAGCTCAGATAGCCGAACCGGATACCGCCCTTCTCAACGACGACGCCGCGCCGCGCCGCGTCGCGGTCGAGGCCGATGCCGCACACCGGGATACCGGCCTCGGAGAGTACGGCGAGGGTGGTCCGAATCGCCGCCTCTCCGTAGGCGACGTTGCTCGCCGCACACATCGCGTCGAAGCCCGCCGCGTTGTAGGCGACGACTTGGGACGGGTCGGCGTGGCGCCAGGCGCTCTTGTAGGGGATGTCGGGGCGCTCCGGATCGGACGACGGCGGGTGGAAGAGTCCTTCCAAATGGCCGAAGAGGACGTCAGA
Source organism: Alkalispirochaeta sp. (assembly GCA_965601925.1). Classification (GTDB taxonomy): domain Bacteria; phylum Spirochaetota; class Spirochaetia; order DSM-27196; family Alkalispirochaetaceae; genus Alkalispirochaeta. The sequence continues at coordinate 4,609,791 of OZ271854.1, read as the reverse complement.
TGTACTCAAGAGATCGCCGACGAGGGAAAACGCCTCCTCCGGGCGCTCCCTCTCCTGTACGTTGGTCTCTCCGACGATGGTCAACGTCACGCTTCTACCCACCTTTGACACCCTGACTAAATGTGAAACTCCGACACCTTGCTCGCGAGGCTCTTCATCGCCGCTGCGCTCTCGCGATCGAGACACGCCAGGCTCCGCATCCGCTCGATAACCTCCCGCGCGGCGTCGGCCATGTGTGAGACGGCGTCGCGCAGCTGCGTCGAGATCGCCGATATTTCGGTCATCGACCGCCGGATGTCCGTCTGACCGCCGGCGATCGATCGCGCCGACCCGTCGATCGTGCTCCGCGCTCCCGAGAGATCCGCCGCGGCGCGAAGGAGCTCGGTGCTCCCGTTCGAGAGCTCCGATGTCGCACTCCGAATCGTCTCCATCGACTCCATGAAGGCGACGACCTCGGCGTGAATCGTCGAAAACGCCTCCAGACTCGTCTCCCCGTCGCTCCGCGCCTGCTCGGTTTGGGTCTGCATCGTGGAGAGAGTCTCTTTGATGAGGTGCGCATTCTTCGCCGTGGACTCGGCCAGCTCTCGGATCTCCTGGGCGACGACGCCGAATCCGCGTCCCGCTTCGCCGGCCCGCGCGCTTTCGATCGCCGCGTTCATCGAGAGGAGGTTGGTCCTGCTCGATATCTCGTCGATGATTCGCGTAACTTCCAACACGCCCTCAAAGCCCGAGACGACGGTTTTTATCGACTCGTTGGTCGTCTCTATCTGTTGCCCGCTCCGCAGGATGTCCCTACCCAGGCGCCCGGCGCGGTCGTGGCTCTCCGACGCAATGCGTTCGACGCTTCGTATCGACGAGGTCATCTCCTCGATCGCTGCGGTCGACTCCGTGATGGCCCCGGTCTGCTCCTCGACCTGTCGCATCAGGCCCGACGCCTCAACATCGATCCGTCGGGTCGCCTCCTCGACGCGGTGGATGCTCTCGTCGAGGGTGGTGAATTGTACCGTCAACGCCTCGATCGTCTCGCCGACATCGCTCAGGTCGCGGGACGACTGTACGGTAGACGAGGATATGCGCGTGCTGCGGTCCAGGACGTCGGAGATCGACGCGGTAACATCACCGAGAACGGTGCGGAGCGTCACGATGAGTGTGTTGATGTCCCGCGTAAGAGACCCGATCTCGTCCGTCCCCGCCTGCCTCAGCTCCACTCGAAAGTCCTTTTGAGCGACCGCCTCTACGCCGGAGGAGATACGGCGGACTCTGCCCGATATGCGGTGCGCAAAGACGAGACTGACGGCGAGGGTTATGATCGTCACGACGACCGTAACCGCCGCCGCTACCCGCAGCTGAACGATACGCGCCTCTTCGACGATCTCGAACACCATCAGCGACGTATCGTTGAGAATCTCGGCAAAGGAGTCGTCGGCGAGGAGTAATGCGGCGACGGCGCCCTCGAGCTCCGCCAGCTGGTAGTCCGGATCACCGCGCCCGGCGTGGACGCCGAGGGTATGGACGAGACCCCCGACGTGTTGGTCCGTCATCGCCTCCTCGAGTCGCAAGCGGGCGTGCGCCGTCCCGTCCGAGAGTGCCGCCTCGGTTGCTTCCGCTCGGCCCTCCACGCGCTCCCATAGGCGCTCGAGCCCGTCGAGTTGCCGCGCGAGGTCGGGGCTCGTCCTTCGGAGCATCGGAGAGGCGATCACCGGCGCCAGGGCGGCGCGAAAGGAGTCGAATGAATCCGTCCACTGCCGCGCCATCGTGCCGAAGTCCTCGACGTCGAGGAGGAGGGCGTGGGTCCGATTAACGAGGCCGCTCCACTCGAGGAGGGCGTTTTGCACGGCGTTCTGCTCCCGCGTCAGCTCGATACCGCGCCGCGCCGCGATCGCCGCGGCACCGCCGACCGTCAAGAGGCTCACGGCGACGGTGACCGATATCGCTAAGAATTTGAGACGGAGACCCGCTCGATACTTCGTATGCCCTATCCTTTCCCCATCGAGGAGATGAGCGCTTCGTCCCATTGAATGCCGAGCCCCGGCTCCTCGGACAACATTACGTGTCCGTCGCGAAAGTCGAGACGTCCCAACAGGGGATTGTGGTGCGCCGTCGGGTAGTACTCCGTTATGAGGCCGTTTCCGACGGCGGCGACGCAACACGCTCCGATCGCCGCGTTGCCGTGGGGCGACATCGGGAGATGGTGAGCGCCGGCGATCGCGGCGATTCTCAGCCATTCACTGATGCCGCCGCAGTTATTGGGGTCGGCTTGGATGATCTGTGCCCCGCCGCGCTCTATCAGCTCGCGAAAGCCGTAGCGCGTATGCTCGTTTTCCCCGCTTGCAATCGGTATATCCAGCGCCGCGGCGACTTTGGCCGCGCCGTCGTAGTCGTCGGCGTGGACCGGCTCCTCAAACCAATACGGCTCGTACCGCTCGATCATTCGTCCGAAGCGGATCGCCGTGTGGGCGTCCCACGCGTTGTTGGCGTCGACCATGAGATCGATATCGTCGCCGATCGCCCCACGCACTGCGGCCACTCGCTCTGCGTCACCTTTGAGACCGGCTCCCGGCCAGCCCACCTTCATCTTCACCGCCGTAAACCCCTCAGCGACGTAGCTCTCCATTTCGGCGCAGAGTTCCGGAACTCCTTTGTCGTCCTCGTAGTACCCTCCGGCGGCGTAGACGCGCACCGTATCGTACGCACCCCCGGCGAGGCGCCATACCGGCTGACCCAGCGCCTTCCCCTTGAGATCCCACAATGCGTTGTCGACGGCGCTCATGGCGACGATAAAACTGCCCTTGGAGACCGGCTTGCGCGTCCCTCCCATATACATCGTCTGCCAGAGGAGGTCCGTTCGAAGGGGGTCCAGACCGATGAGCTTGCCGCGTATCGTACCCTCGACAAAGTGTTTGACCCCCGGCTGGCATGGGGCCGTTCCGACAACGCCCTCGTCCGTTTTGATCTCGATCCGCGCGCGATCGACGCGCTCGGTGCGGATGATCGAGTTCCAAAAGGGTTTCGCCAAGCTCGGCATCGGTACCACCGCAACGACAATGTCCGTGATCTTCACTACCGATCCTCCAATGCACTCGCGATCGCCGCTCCGACGTCGGCGGATGTGGCTCGCCCGCCCACGTCGGGGGTCCTCAATTGCTCGTCGGCGACGACGCGCTCGATCGCCGCAACGACGGCGCCGGCCGCCTCGGGGTGTCCGAGGTGCTCGAGCATGAGCGCGCCGGACCAGATCTGCCCCACCGGGTTGGCGATACCCTTTCCCGCAATGTCCGGCGCCGATCCGTGAACCGGCTCAAACATCGAGGGGTATTGCCGTTCCGGATTCAGATTTGCGGAGGCGGCGACCCCGATGCTCCCGGCGACTGCGGGGCCGAGATCGGAAAGGATATCGCCGAAGAGGTTGCTGGCGACCACGACGTCGAACCAGTCGGGGTGTGCGACGAAGTGAGCGGCGAGGATATCGATGTGGTACTGATCGGTACGGACATCGGGGTACTCCGCCGCTATCGCCCGAAACCGTTCGTCCCAGAAGGGCATGGTGTGTTTGATCCCATTGGACTTCGTCGCCGACGTGACGTGCCGGGCGGGGCGCGTCAAGGCCGTCTCAAAGGCGTGGCGAAGTACTCGGTCGACGCCTGAGCGGGTAAAGACGCTCTCCTGCACCGCCATCTCCGCCTCGCTCCCCGCGTAGAGGCGTCCGCCGATTTCGGAGTACTCGCCCTCGTTGTTTTCTCGAACGACGACGAAATCGATCTCCTCCGGCCGTCTGTCGGCGAGGGGAGAGCGGAGGCCGCGAAGCAGTCGTACGGGGCGCACATTGACGTACTGGTGCATCTCCCGGCGTATCGGGATAAGCAGACCCCACAGGGAGATGTGGTCCGGGACGCCGGGATACCCGACGGCGCCGAGATATATCGCGTCGAATTGCCGTAGACGGTCGATACCGTCGGCGCTCATCATGCGACCCGTCCGGGCGTAGTACTCGCACCCCCACGGAAACTCGGTCCATTCGAAACGTACATCGAAGAGCGAGCCGGCCCGCTCCAGAACGGCTATCCCCTGCTCGACGACCTCCGCTCCGATGCCGTCGCCGGGAATGACCGCTATGCTGTGATTTTTCAACGTCGAGTCCTCAAAATGATATGTCTGGATTGTCAGCGGCCTATCGTGGAACTGTAAACTTTAAAAAATGGGTATTTCTCGTCTTTCTCACTGTAGGAACGAGTAGACTATGACGTAACGGATACCAACGACCGCCAAAAGGAGGAGGACGAGACGCTTCACCGCCGGTGTCGGCACTCCGTCGAGGACCTTCAACCCCACGAGGGAGCCGAGAGCGGCGATGGCCGCGCCGACGAGCCCCGGCGCCGCGACGGACCATGTGATCTCGCCACCGGCGACCAACAGCGGAAGGCGCACTACGTTACCGATGAGGAGTATCGCCTGTATGGATGCGACGTGACGGAAGCGATCGAAGTGCTGATTGAGAATGTAAACGGTGGCCGGCGGTCCCCCGGTTCCGAAGGCGCCGGCGAGGGCGCCGGAGAGCAATCCGCACAGTACGCCGGCCGCCGGGGGCCACGCTCTCGGACCGGGACGGAAGAAGAGGCCCTGTATCGCCGCCCCTACCAAGAGCACCCCGAGGGCGGTCATGAGGATCGAAGGGTCGGCGCGACGAAGCAGTGCGATGCCGATGGGGACACCGACAAGGGATGCGAGGATCAGCGGAGCAAGCCCCTCCCACCGGAGGTGGCGGCGCAGGCGCAGGAGCACGGTTAGACTCACCGCGAGGCTTGCGAACGAGAGTGTCGCCACCGCGGTGCGGATGTCGAAGAGCTGGGTCGCGGCGGTGACCGCAATCAGACCGAACCCGAATCCGGCTACGGCGTGGACCGTCGCCGCGAGCGTTACGGCGGCGAGGAAGAGTAACGTGTCGATCTCTACCGGCACGGCGGCGAGTCTGCTCCCAGTATTTTCATGGTACTATGGGATATTATGAGCTCAAAAGGTACCGCACAAGGGGGCCGTTCCGCGCGGCGGATCGATCTATCCGAGGGTAATCGGCGCCGCGCGATGGGCCATTTTACCCTTCCTTCCCGGAAGCCGTATCTACTGCACGCATTTCTCGTCGTCACGACGACATTCTGCCTGGTGCTCGGCGCCCTGTTTGCTTTGTATCACGTGCAACTCCGCCGCAACGCGTTAACTCTCGAAGCGGATATCGCTCGTCGTGAGCTGGACGAGGCGCAGCGCAACGCGCTGCTCGCCGAGGAGCTCGCCCGAAGCGTCGCGCAGTCGATCTACGCGAGTCGCGATACCCAAGCGCTCTTGACCGCCTCGGCGCGAGATTTCTCCGCGGGCGGGCTTAACCACCTCCACTCCCTCCGCGCCCTCGCCGCCGACTCGGCGATTCTGCACTCCGTCAACGTCTTCAACCCCTATACCAACACCGTCTACTCGACGCGCTACGGGACGGCCGACGCGGCGCCCTCGCTCTTCCGGATCGTGGCGCGCTACCCCCAGCTGGTACGGGGCCAGAGCGCCTTTCGTTGGGACACGGATTACCTCTTTTCCGACGAGGCGCCGGAGCGTGTGCTGTCGGTCTACTATCCGTACCAGCCGACCGCCGACTCCGTACCGGGGGGCGTGCTCTTCAACATCGAGGTCCCGTGGCTCTTGGAGCGCGTCTTTCCGAGGACCGACGCGGCGAGTGCCGCACGGTGGGCGATGCGAACCGCCGAGGGGGATTTGGTCGGACTCGATCGCCACGCCGAACATCTCGAGGAAATGCAGGGGATACTATCCGACGTGGCGGCGGGAGTGCCTCGAGGCGGCACCGTGGAGCGGGGAGGGGTGCGGGTCCGCGTGGATCGCGTGTCTCCGGAGGATAGACCGTGGGGTATCATACGTTACCGTGAGCATCGCCGCATATTTGCGGCCCTCAGACCGTTGTCGGCAGTCACGGTCTCGGGCGCTCTTTCGATCCTCGTCGCGGTCCTCGGCGCCTCCATGATCGTCGCCGCCGTGCTCAACCGCCCGATCCGCCGTCTTACCGACGACCTCCGCCGTCGTATCGGCCGCGAGCCGGTGAGCGAGGGACGCACTGAGTTCGAGGAGGTTCGCGGGGCCTACGGATGGATGGTAAATCGCCTGGACCGACTCGAAATCGAGGCGCGAATGAACGTCGTCTCGCTCAAGAGCTACTACGTACGCTCTCTCCTCTTTCATAGCGCCGCGCTCACCGACCAGGCGCTTGCGCAGATCGATTCGATGGAACGTTTCACCGTCGACCTGAAGGGGCCGACGGCGGTTGCGGCGGTACGCATTCGCGTTCCCAACTCTCCTTTCGGAGACTTCGATCGCGATCTGGAGATGATCAAGATCAAGGTAATGGAGGAGTTCGCCTCCGCGGTGCGCGGCCACGGACTAACGGTCGAGGCGGCTCCGATGTTCAGAAATCGAATCGGAGTGCTTCTGGGTCTCGACCGTTCAACCCTTGACTACGTGACCGATCTAATGCCCGTTATTCGCGCCTTTCAGCGCTGCATGCACGAGGAGCACCACGTCGATTGCGTCGTGAGCCTCAGCGACACGGTCTCGGACCCCCGCGATCTGGCCGCCGTCTACGCCTCGGTGCGTCAAAACCTCCGGTATCGGAAGACGATGGGCGATCTCGGGATCATCAATCCGCTGAACATTCGCGAAAATCTCGAGTCGTCGGAGCCCTATCCCGAGAAGATCGAGGAGCGCCTTCTGGAGCATATCCGCAGCGAGAAATATCAAGAGGCGGAGGAGACGCTCGATGCCTTTTTCGAGCGACTGCGGCGTATGCGCTTCAACGACATCGCCGTCGCTCTGGCGCGGCTGCTCTTTGCATTAGAGACGGTGGCCGAAGAGCTGGGCCGCAGTCGCGGTATTCCGATTGAGGTGGACTATACGGATATCTACTCCACCGTCTTTCTCTCTGAGCCGTTGGATAACACCCGCCGTCGAATCGCGGAAACGATCCCGCGATTTCGGGGTACCCACGCCGAGGCGGTGCGGAGCAAGTCGATCATCATCGCCCACACCGTCAATCAGATCATCCGTGAGAGCCTTACCGATCACGGCCTCTGCCTTAAAATGATCGCCGACGCCCTCAAGCTCTCGCCGTCGTACGTCGGGAAGGTATACAAACAGATCACCGGCGAGTCGGTGGCAAATCGGATCAATGAGCTGCGCCTTCAGGAGGCGCGCGAGCTCATGACCAGGAGCGACAAGAGCATCGCCGACGTCGCCTCCGCCGTCGGTATCCAAAACGAGACGTACTTTTATCAACTGTTTAAGCGCCGCTTCGGGACGACGCCGCGTGAGTTCATTCTCCTCCATCCGACCATCGGCGGCGCCGACAATCGGGCATGATCGACAAGTCTAATGCTCATTACTGCATCCGCTCGGTGGAGTTGTGACCGAATTTTGAAGTATCGAGAACGAAAAAGCTCTCCTCATAATGAGATACGAGCGATGGGGCGCACCAAAGACCTCATTATAAGAAGGAGGGATTGCATGATACCACACCACCGTTCACGTGTATGCGTGATGATATGCGCGACCTTTGGCCTTTTGATCTTGTTATTGGCCGGTTGCGGCGGAGCACCGGAGGACACGGCGCGGGCCGTCGTCGGCGACGGTATGGAGGCGCCCGCTCTGGCCGAGCTGGTCGCCGCCGGAGAGTTGCCGCCTCTGGACGAGCGACTGCCGGACAATCCGTACGTTCCCGAGCTTATCGAAGGCCCCGGCGTCTACGGCGGAACCTTGTATACGGGCCTTCGCGGCGCCGCGGACGACTTTTACCTCAATATCTCGGCCATGTACGATCCGCTGATCCGCTGGAACGCCCAAGCGAACGGTACGATCCCCGGCCTCGCCGAGTCGGTCGAAACGTCCGAGGACGCGCGAGTCTGGACGATCACCCTCCGCGAGGGGACGCGATGGTCCGACGGGGAGCCCTTTACCGTCGACGATCTTCTCTTCTATACGGACCACGTGATCAAGCACCCCGAGCTGGCCGACGCCCCGCCGTACCTCCGAGGGAGCGGCGACTGGGAGGCCGAGCGGATCGACGACTACACGATTCGCTTTACCTTTGAGGAGCCGAACGCCTTCTTTGCCGTGCAGATGGTTACCGCAGACGGCAACGACATGGTGACCTACCCGGCGCACTACTTGGAGGGGTTTCACCAGGACTTCAACTCCGACGCCGATCGCGTGGCGCGCGAGGCGGGATTTGCCGATTGGGCGACGTACTTCGGCATCATGAACGACAGCTGGAACAACCCGGAACTCCCGACGTTGAACGCCTGGGTTCCGACCCAATCCATCGGCGAGGCGACGACGCAGTTCGTCATGGAGCGCAACCCGTACTACTGGAAGGTCGACAGTGAGGGGCGTCAGTTGCCGTACCTCGACCGTGTCGTCTACTTCCTCTTTGACGATCCCGAGCCGATGGTTCTGCGAACCCTCGGCGGGGAGGTCGACTTCATGGCGCGACGTATTAACAACTTGGACAACAAGGCGGTCTTCGTCGACAACCAGCAGATCGGCGGGTACGACGTCGTCGAGCTCCAGTCGGGGAGCTCCAACTGGAGCGCTCTGTACTTCAATCAGACGACCAACGATCCGGTGCTGCGGCCCGTCTTTCGCGATATCCGCTTTCGCCGGGCGATGTCTCACGCCATTAATCGCCAAGAGATCATCGACGTCGTCTTCGTCGGACAGGGTGAGCCGTGGCAGATCTCGCCGCAACGCGGATCGGGATTCTTCAACGAGCAGCTCGCCAAGCAGTACACCGAGTACGACCCCGATCTTGCCAATAGGCTCCTCGACGAGGTCGGCCTGGACCGACGCGACGCCGAGGGGTGGCGTATCGGGCCGGACGGCGAGCGATTCGAGTTTATCGTCACGACCCGTGCGGACAAGGTATGGATGAACGATACGATGGAGATGATTATCCCCATGTGGCGCGCCGTCGGCGTATACGCCATCAACCGTCCCGTCGAGAAGTCCTTTCAGCGGCAGTTGCGAAACAGCAATCAAATTGAGGTGATGATCGACGACGGCGAGTCGGGGTGGAGCGACGTGTTGATCCGTCCTCAGATGCACATTCCGACCGACAACGACTCGGCGTGGGGGATCGCCTGGTATAACTGGAAGTTCGATCTCGACGGCGATCAGGAGGAGCCGCTCCCGTGGGTCGCCGAGGGCCTCGATCTGTACGACCGGATTCAACGTACTCCCGATGAGGCTGAACAGCATCGCATGATGCACGAGATACTCCAGCTGGCGGCCGACAACTTTCCGATGATGGGCATCTGTATACCCGTCGGTGAGTACGGTATCGTCAACAACCGACTGCGGAATGTGGCGGAGACGTGGAACAGGGGAAGTCGCTTCGCCCAACCGGGCGCGATGGATATGTCGCAGTTCTACTTCGTCGACGGGAGTCGAAAGTAGCCGAGGTACCGTCGAGTGGCGGTATGACGATTTGGTTAGGGACGACCCCGGAGCGGCACTTCGCTCCGGGGTCCTTTTTTTCCCGGCGGATCGTCGGGGCGAGCCGCGATGGACGGCGCCGCCGAAGAGTGAATACACCGATCACCGCGATTCGCGTCGCCGGGGACATCGGCTTCTCCTCGGCGCGCCGTGAGGGAGAGAGTAAGCTCCACACCGGTTGTTGCACCCCATCGTTGGAGTTGTGACCACAATTTCCAGTATCGGGAGTGAGGGACGGTCCCCATAATGGTGTGCATCGCCGCGGGACCGATTGCTTACAGTCCGAACGCGTCGAGGAGGATGTATGAGAGCACCTACGACGAGACAACTCTCCGTCGGCACCCCTCGACATACGTGTGTCGAAGGTACCGATCGAGGCGGCGCGGCGTGAGCCTGCCGGTATTCCCCTACGGCTCGGTCTATTTCCGGCGCACCAATCCGCCGCAGCGGGATTGGGAACGGGACTATCGTAGGGCGGCGGAGGACGGGTGGACGGTGTTTCGCCACTGGTTCCTGTGGTCCGCCGTCGAGATCGCCCCGGGAGTATTCGACTGGGGCCTCTACGATCGGCACCTCGATCTCGCCGCCGAGTACGGCCTTAAGACGATCATCCAGGAGAAGATTACCTCTGCGCCGGCGTGGGCTTTCGCCACGCTGCCGGAGGCGCGGCTCATGGACCGTTGGGGTCGTTACGACGGAAGTCAGATGAGCCATTCCTGCGTCGCGGGCGGCTTTCCGGGGCTCAACCTCAACCACCCCGGCGCGCGGGAACTCGCCGGCAACTTCCTGACGCAGCTCGCCGACCGCTACAAAGACCATCCGGGTCTCGGTTACTACGACATCGTCAACGAGGCCAAGTTCCCCCAGAATCAGGCCGGCAAAGCGGAGGACTACGATTTTTCGCCGCCGACGATCGCCGCCTTTCGAGTATGGTTGCGAGAGAAGTACGGCGAGCTGGGGACGTTGTCCGAGGCGTGGGGTCTCTACGGGATAACCGACTGGAGTCAGATCGACGCGCCGCGGAAGAGCGCCTTCTACCCCAACACCCTCGATTGGCTCGATTTTCGGGTCGACAACGCGATCGCTAATATGCGGTGGCGGGCCGAGACGATTCGCGCCGTCGATCCCGCCACGCCCATCACCTCCCACGGACAGGCGACCTCTCTCCAGACCCTCTCCACGGCGTGTTCCGACGACTGGCGGTCGGCGCAGACCGTCGATATCTTCGGCTTCACCTTCGTGCAGTCGCGACAGGGGATCGAGCCCTACGTACAATGGCACGCCGTCGATACGGTACGCGCGGCGTCACGGGGAAAGGACTTTTGGCACGCCGAGCACCAGGGCGGGCCGGTTTGGTTCCGGCCGTTTCAGATCGGGCGGCCCCGCGAGGACGGACGCATCCGGGAGCCGGAGGACATACGGCTTTCCAACGTGATATCCATGGCCGGCGGCGCCCGGGGTATCATGTATCCCCGTATGCGGCCACTCCTCGGCGGCCCGAGCTTCAACTCCCTGGCGCCCTATGACGTCGACGGGGCCGCCACGGACCGCTCCGCCGCGGCCTCGGCACTGGCCGGCTGGGTGCGCGATTATCCGGCGGTGTGGGAGGCGCGGCCGGTACGCGGGGAGTTGGGTATCGCCGTCGTCCCCGAGAGCCAACACTACGCCTACGCCATGCACGGTAAGACGCAGCTGTACACCCAATCGATGCGCGGGGCGTACAAGGCGTTCTTCGATCTCGGTTTTCAGCCCGACTGGGCCGTCGTCGATCAATGGCAAGACTATCCCGTGCTGTATCTCCCCTTTCCGGTACGCCTCAAGGGGGCGACGAGAGACGCACTCGAACGGTACGTCGCCGGCGGGGGGACGCTCATCTGTGAGGCGTTGCCCGGCTATTTCGACGATCGGGGGTACCACAATCCCGAGGATGTCGCCGCCTTTCTCGATCGCCTGTTCGGCGCGCGGCAGACGGGCGTCGAATTTTTTCCCGACCTGCTGGACGGAGTGCACATAGTCCTTGACGACGCTCTACTACCCGGCGGAGCCTATGTCCAGAGCTTTGCCGGGGACGGTCCAACCTTTAGCAATGCCGGACCCTACATGGAGGGCCGACGGGCCGCCGTCTTCGGCCGCCGCACCGCACTGCTCGGCACCTTCTGCGGCTACGGGTATCTCAAGACGGCGACGTTGTCCGGCTTCCGCGCCGTAGCGGATTGGGCCGGCCTCAGACCTCGCTTCGGCGGACTTCCGGAGGGTGTCGTTGCCCGTCTGCACGGCGATGTCGAGCGCGTGCTATGGCTGGTCAACGCCAATCGGGAGAGCGTCGCGGTCACGGTGCCCGTCGACGCCGCGACGATTACGCCGTTACGCGGCGAGGCGGCGTTGTCCGACGGTATGCTCACGACGACCGTTCGTGGTCGTGACGCCGTTGTGATACGTTACGCGGAACGAGCATAGCCGGGCGGCACGATCGCCGGTGACGGCGCGCGGCCCGCAACGATAGATAAAGGAGAGGGTATCCATGACTATGGCGACGATTGTACGTTCGGAGCGTCCCTTGAGCTTTGCCGGGGCGCGGGCATTTTTGTTGGAGGGGATCTTCATCGCGGCGACGGTCGCGGCGCCCCTCGCTGCGCACGCCCTCGGCTGGCCGGTGTTTCGCGTACTGCCGATGTTTTGGGGAGTAATGCTCGCCGGCGCCGTCTACGGGTGGAAGGCTGGACTCATCGCGGGCCTTACCGCTCCGGTACTTAACCATCTGCTTACCGGTATGCCGGCCCTTCCTATGGTGCCGCTGATGGCGATCGAGCTCGCCCTGTACGGGGCGCTCCCGGCGATTCTTGCAAGTAAGGCGTTGAGAGGGAACCTCTACCTCGCGATGGCCGTTGCGGGCGTTGCCGGACGAATGGTAATCGTGGGTGGGTTTCTTCTCTTCCTGGGAGGATCGTCGGCGCTCCCCGGATTTCTGGCTTCATCGGTCATCCCGGGAGTGCCGATGCAGATCGTGCAGGTGCTTACGGTTCCGGTCATCGCCGGGGCGATCGTACGGTCCGCCGGACGATCGCAGCACTGACGGTGACGGGCGATGCTCTCCGTTTTCCGAGACGGGGTGCTCGCCGTCGTACTGCGAGGATCGTGGCTCTATCCGCTCTTTGTACTGGGCTACGTCCTCGCCGACCGACGCGGTGAAGCGGCTCTCGGCGATCTCCGTTCTATCCGTCTCATCGATAGTCGCGTCGGACAAGGTGCGGTCTTTCTCTACGCGTCGATGGGGATCACCACCGTTCACGGCGGACTCGTCAGCGCCTTGGCCGCTGAGAAGGCGACTCATTTCGGTCTCTCATTGACCGCCGACGAGGTAGTGTCGCGACTCGATTGTCGCACCGAGGAGCTCTTGCACGATGTAACGAGCCTCGACGACGGCGTGCACATCCTCCACAGCCGGCTGACCTCCTCCTTTACGCGGCGGCCGGGAAGCGCGGTCTCCCTCGAATGCGTCGACGATCCGCACCTCGAACGGGTGGTCAGCTCCGTATTGGGTGATCGATAACCGTTTTTTTTCGACAGTTCGGTTTTGTACGGTGTCATAGTGAAGTAAAGCGCAATTTTTAAGGTTTACAGAGTTCAGCGTGGCTTTGACAATGGCTCGTCTTCGCGTGGTTCTCGTCGCGATATGAAGAAAAAAAATGGGTGGGTGGAACGGTTGTGACGCGATAGCTCTACGAAGGGAGATTCCAAACGCATGATGAGCGCGGGAATACAGCTCACGGTACTGGGTATGAGCGCGGTATTTGTCTTTCTCACCGTGTTGGTCCTGTTAATGGGCGTCTCGACGGCGGTCGTACGGCGTCTCACACTCGCAGACGCGGCGTCGGGGGCGGGCGACACCGTCGACTCCGGCGGCCGGAGCGACGACATGCGGCGGCGCACACGACGCGCCCGGCTCACGGCGGCTGCTCTTGCGGCGGTCGCACAACACCACAGTAGGCGCTTGGCGCCTCCCGTCGGAGAGGGAACACTACGATGAAGAAGATCAACGTAATGGTGACTGCGTTCCGCGACGGGTTTCAGTCCGTCTTCGGTGCGCGGGTGTTGACGCCCGATTTTCTGCCGGCTCTGGAGGCGGCGTGCGAGGCGGGATTAACGCACTTCGAGGTGGGCGGCGGTGCACGCTTTCAGAGTTTGTACTTCTATTGTAATGAGGACGCCTTTGCGATGATGGACGCGTGTCGTGAGGCCGCGGGACCGGAGGCAAACCTCCAAACGTTGGCGCGGGGCATCAACGTAGTGGGGCTGGAGAGTCAGTCCTCCGACATCATCGCTATGCACGCGCACCTGTTCAAAAGACACGGTATCACGACGATCCGTAATTTTGACGCCCTCAACGATGTGGACAACCTCGACTATTCGGGGCGCTGCATTGTAGATGCGGGGCTGCACCACGAGGTATCCGTGACGTTAATGGGTCTACCACCCGGGCTTTCCGGGGCGCACACCGCGGCGTTCTATCTCGACCGCCTCACGCAGATTCTCGACGCCGATATTCCGATGCACTCTCTGGCACTCAAGGATGCGTCGGGAACCGCGACGCCCCAGGTCGTGTACGAGACGGTGAAACTGGCCAAATCGAAGCTGCCGGCGGACATCCCCGTACGTTTTCATACTCACGATACCGCCGGTACCGGTGTCGTGACCTATCGCGCGGCGCTCGAGGCGGGGGTGGACGGTATCGATCTTTCCATGGCTCCCGTCTCAGGCGGTACGGCGCAGCCCGATATCATCACGATGTGGCACACCCTCCGCGGGACGGAGTTTGACTTAGGCGTCGACATAGAGAAGGTGATGGAGGCGGAGGAGGTCTTCAAAGAGTGCATGGCTGAGTATTTCTATCCCCCCGAGGCGCTCAGAGTCGAACCGTTGATTCCCTTTTCGCCGATGCCCGGCGGCGCCCTCACGGCAAACACGCAGATGATGCGCGATCATCAGGTGCTCCACCGTTTTCCCGAGGTGATCGCTGCGATGCGCGAGGTCGTCGAGCGCGGTGGGTTTGCAACGTCGGTGACGCCGGTCTCCCAGTTCTATTTCCAGCAAGCGTTCAACAACGTCATGCTCGGACCGTGGAAAAAAATCGCCGACGGCTACGGCAAGATGCTTTTGGGCTACTTTGGGCGAACGCCTACCGAGCCCGACGCCGAGTTGGTCCGGAAGGCGAGCGAACAGCTCGGTCTGGAGGCGACGACCGAGAGTCCGCGGCTCCTCAACGACGCCGATCCGACCAAGGGCCGCGACGCCGCCGAGGCGGTGTTGCGCGAGGCGGGTATCGCGATCACCGAAGAGAACATCTTCATCGCTGCGACGTGTAAGGAGCGCGGGATCGCCTTTCTCAAGGGAGAGGCGCGTGTCCAGGTGCGCAAGCGCGGACTCGAAGGCGACGCCGCACCGACTCCGCAGAGGAGCACGCCTCAGCCCGCCCCGGCACAAGACGGGGTCGCGGTCTATACCGTGACCGTGGCGGGCGAGACCCTTGCCGTGACCGTGGCCGACGGCCATGCCACGATCGACGGCCGGTCCCATCCGCTCCCGACGAGCGACGGCGCGTCACCACAACCGGTCGCCTCCCCGATCGTCGCCGCTCCGAAGGTGGGCGGCACGACGGTAGCGGCCCCGATGCCCGGGGTCATTTTGAGGACCCTCGTCAAGTCGGGAGACACCGTCACGGAGGGTGCGCCGGTCGTGCTGATGGAGTGTATGAAGATGGAGATGAAGGTCGAGGCCGCCTCGGACGGGACGGTCGCGAAAGTGCACGTTTCCGACGGGCAATCCGTGGAGGCCGACGCACCGCTGGTATCGATCGCATGAGTATCGCACACTCCTTTGTCAACCTCTGGGCGTCTACGGGGTTGACGGCGATATCGGGCGGCAATGTATTCATGATCGCCGTCGGTCTTGTCCTCATCTATCTGGCGATCGGCAAAAAATTCGAACCCCTGCTGCTCCTCCCGATCGGTTTCGGCGGGATTCTGGCCAACATCCCGATCGCCGGTATCGCCGGTCCTGAGGGATTTCTCGGGATGATCGACGCCGTTGGGCTGGCGACCGGTATATTCCCCCTTCTCATTTTCATGGGTGTGGGCGCGATGACCGACTTCGGGCCGCTCATCGCCAACCCGCGTATGGCTTTGTTGGGAGCGGCGGCGCAGTTCGGGATCTTTGCGACCGTTTTGGGAGCGCTGGCGTTGAGCGAGTATCTCGGCTTCGATTTCTCGTTGCGCGACGCCGCATCGATCGGAATCATCGGCGGCGCCGACGGGCCGACGGCCATTTTCTTATCGTCGCGGTTGAGTCCCGATCTCGTGGGAGCGATCGCCGTGGCGGCGTATAGCTACATGGCGCTGGTACCGATCATCCAGCCGCCGATCATGCGGGCGTGCACAACCGCGGCGCAACGCAGCATCGTGATGACTCAGCTGCGTCC
The DNA here is from genome assembly GCA_965601925.1 of Alkalispirochaeta sp. GTDB lineage: Bacteria > Spirochaetota > Spirochaetia > DSM-27196 > Alkalispirochaetaceae > Alkalispirochaeta. Next base: position 4,593,779 of record OZ271854.1, on the reverse strand, counting down.
CGTCTCCAAGGTGGAGAAGATCATCTTCCCGCTGTCGGTGCTGGGGCTGTGTATTCTCCTGTTGCCGACCGCCACGCCGCTCATCGGTGCGCTCATGTTCGGCAACTTGGTGAAGGAGTCGGGAGTGACCGAGCGACTTTCGCGTACCCTGCAGAGTGCGTTCATCGACAGCGTTACCATTCTCCTGGGGCTTGTCGTGGGGAGTAAGCTCCAGGCAAACTACTTCTTGCGCGTCGAGACCCTCGGCATCCTTCTGCTTGGGTTGGTCGCCTTCTCGATCGGAACGGCGACGGGCATCCTGTTGGCTCGGGTGATGAATCGCCTCTCCCGCTCGCCCGTCAACCCGCTCATCGGGGCGGCCGGAGTATCGGCGGTGCCCATGGCGGCGCGTGTGGTTAATAAGGTCGGGCTGGAGGCCAACCCGCGGAACTACCTGCTCATGCAGGCCATGGGACCCAATGTGAGCGGCGTCATCGGCTCGGCCGTGGCCGCCGGGGTACTCCTCGCCGTTCTTATGTAGCGAACTCGATAGATTGAGGAGGGCGCCGTTCCGTTGCCGCGCACCGTGGATTTTGTCGCGAGACCGCAAGACGCGATCGGTACATGAGTACGACTAAATGGGTCGGGAAGGAGGGCGGATTCCGATCGCCGCTCGTCTCAACGGTCTTCGACGGTTCGTAACGCGTCCACGCGGAGCAAATGAGGCGTCGTTCAGGAGGAAATTATGGCGAAATCGACTTCCGGTCGTCGCCGGCCGAATATTATCGTCTTTTTTACCGACCAGCAGCGCGCCGACACGACCGGCGCGCACGGAAATCCGATGGGTCTCACACCGAACTTCGACCGCTTAGCGGCGCAAGGGACGCACTTTTTCAACACCTTCACGTGCCAGCCCGTGTGCGCACCGGCTCGTGCGACGCTGCAGACCGGTAAGTACGCCTCGACGACCGGGGTGTGGCGCAATAGGATTCGGCTGGCCGCCGAGCAGCCGCGCTTGGCAGACGCCTTTAAAGCGGCGGGGTACGCCACCGGCTACATCGGAAAATGGCATCTGAGCGCGACCGAGCCGGTGCCCAGAGAGCATCAGGTCGGCTACGACTACTGGATGGCGGCGAACTCTCTCGAGCATGAGTCGGACGCGTACGACCTGAACCTCTACGATGCCGACGGCACGAAGCACCACTTTCCCGGTTATCGCGTCGACGCCCAGACGGATGTGGCGATCCGCTTCATTAATACTCGCCGAGACGAGCCGTTCTTTCTCTTTCTCTCGTATCTCGAGCCCCACCATCAAAACCACGTCGACTCGTATCCGGCGCCCACCGGCTACGAGGAGGCGTACCGCGACCCGTGGGTGCCGCCGGACCTTCGCGCCTTGGGCGGATCTTCGGCGCGCCATATATCGGGATACTACGGCATGGTCAGACGCCTGGATGAAGCGTTGGGTCGCGTGGAAGACGCGCTGCGCAGTCTCTCCCTTCTCGACGATACGATCATCCTCTACATCTCGGACCACGGGAACCACTTCAAGACACGTAACGATGAGTACAAACGGAGCTGTCACGAGGCGAGTATTCGCGTCCCCTGCTTTGCCGTAGGTCCCGGTTTTCGCGGAGGCGGTCGCGTGGAGGAACTGTTTAGTATCGTCGATATCCCGCCGACGCTTTTGGACGCCGCCGGCATCACGCCGCCCCCGTCGATGCACGGCCGCTCGGCCATACCGCTCCTTGCAGCCCCTCGAACGGATGATCGCGGCCGGACGGTCGGGTGGCCCGAGGACGTCTTCGTCCAGGTGAGCGAAGCGGAGACCGGGCGGGCTGTGCGTACCCGTCGTTGGAAGTACGGAGTCGCCTATGTCGACCCGCGTGACCCCGCGGGCCGTCCCTCAGCGGAGTATGCCGCAGAGTATACGGAGATGTACCTCTACGACCTCTTCCACGACCCGTATGAGTTGGAAAATTTGGTTCATTACGATTCGCACACGCCTGTGCGAAAGCGGTTGCGACGTCTCCTTCTCGACCGTATCGGCGAGATCGAGGGACGTACTCCGACGATTATCGAGCCCGTGTTGGTGTCGGGTGGACAACGTCGCGTCGGCGAGGCCGAGATTCTCATGTAGAGCGTCCTCCGCCGTGTTCTCGATACGGATTATCTTCGTCGGTTCGTCACACCCATGGTTTTGTTTGACACGTCTTTCTCGCCCACCTAAGATGAATTCGCGAAACCCATCGATGTACAGAGAAGAACGAACTCGGGACCCACTACCGGGGATTCCGTTCGACGATGCGGTTTTCGAGGTCGGCCGGACGACGGGAGAGCGCGTCGATACAAGCGCTTTTTCGATATGGTGCAGGACGAAAGAATCGTTCAGGGGGTGAGTTATGCGTTCTTCTTTTCCGTTTCGTACCGTTATACTGCTGTTGCTGGGCTGCTCTGCCGCAGCTGCTCAAGAGATCCCGGAGATCAGTATTATCGGCCCCGACCGCATAGATTCCGTCGATGTGACCGGTGACGGGGGGCTCGTCGTTCGGATGCACACGCGTTACGAAGGACTCGGCGGGAGAGATGAATACATGAGCTTCTTCTCTCCCGACGGCGACAGCGAGGTGTATTACATCTCTCTCAATGAATTTGTTTCCGATCGGACCGTGGCCCCGACGGAAGAGGAACTGGAGTCGCAACGGCAATCGGCCTCGGAGATTCTCCAACGCGTCGTCGGCTCCTATACGCACGCGGAATCGTACATGGGATTGACGGGATCTTTTGAGGAGCATCCGACCGTCGGTCGATCCGGAGAGGTGCTCGATCAAGGCAACCGCGATGACCCGTTTTTTCCGGTTCTGGAAATGGTCGATCTCTCCATCAGGGAGGAGACCTCCGGCTGGACAAAGCGACTGGGCACCTTCAATCACCATAGCTTCGGTGTCCGCGAGGACTATACGGAGGTCCTGGATCTCTATTACCCCGGGGACGACGTATCGTCCCTTTTGGGTTCGGAGTCTCCTCGATACTTGGTGCTTACATTCTTTCTTCGGGAGTTTCACAGCTCTGATCCGGGAAGAACCGTGGCGGCCATCCTCAGCGGCCCATTCGTCGCACAGTTTCTGAATGAAGCGGCGTTCAGTCTGTACGAACGAGAACGGTTCGACGAAGCTGCGCCCATCTTTGCGTCGGCCCTGTTTTGGAATCCCCTGCATTTTCGTGCGGCCTACAACGCGGCTTGCGCCAGCGCTCTTGAGGGTGACATGCGAAGCGCCCGTAACTTCCTTTTGACCCTGGAGGCCATGGATCATCCCGAGGCGCGGAGGCGTATTCATAGAGTGGAAACCGACCCGGACTTCGCCGGATTCATGACGAATCCCACCGAAGAATGGATCACGTTCTACGAAGCCTTAAAAAGCAGAAATTAGGCTTGGACGATCGTTGCTGTGCCGCTTGCTCCATGAGGGAACGAAGCGGTCAATATGTCGGACCGCCGGAACGGGATTACGACATCTCTCGAAGAGGAGACCGCACACTACGTCTCCGGTCTTCGCGATAGTCTCGCCCCGACTATCTGCGAGATTTCGACGTTTTTTGTGTCGTCGTACGTACGAGAAGGAAAGCAAAGAGCGCACCGGCGAGGAATGACACGGGTATCCATATCATCGCCTTACTCCCGCGGTTCGTTTCCTCACTCCACACGACGCGGCGTTCGGCGTTGTCAGTTTGGATTTCGATCGATCCGATCAAATCAAACGTGTCCGAGTGAAACTGTATGATTTTCTCATCGTTGCCGTAATGCCAGAACTTGAAAAGCGGCGCCTCGGACTCCTCATAGTACATGATGCCGAACGAGCCGGTTCCGGTGGTGACGACGCTATAGTGAGGATCTCCGCGGCCGTCAAAATAGGTCGTCTTGTGTCTTCCGTTTCTGAGAACGACCTCCTCTCGGAGTAAACGGTCCGTTTCATCGCGCGTTTCTAGTATTGTCGTGCCGTCCTGGAGGACACGGGTCGTCGTGCGGGGCGTTTCTCCGACAACCGGAGAGGTCAACGCAATGAGAAGAGGGAGAAACAATAGGTTCCGAATGAGTTGCGTTTCGCCTCCGACCACGGCCGCCCCCGGTACGTGAAGTATGCCGTCGGTTTCCATACCGGCGGTCCTATCGGTGTAACACGATCCGGTGTGTCGGGCAACCGTTATCTTGCATGAAGAGGGTGCGAGGTGCCGTGGTTACTTCCGCGAGCCATCATGCGGGCGGATACCGGACCCGAGACGGAGAGGGCACATGCCTCTCCGCCTCGCAGGCCGATGAGTACTATATCCCGTATACCTTGCGGATCGTCTTGTCTTCGTCCTCGGTCATATCGAGGCGGAGGTTGAGGGCGTTTCGCATCTGTTCGAATGTAGCCAACGTCTTCTGCACATCCTCTTCCTCGTGCATCGCCGTAGGAATCATGCGAAACATCATAAGCCCGAGGGGAATAACCGGGTAGACGATCGCAGTCACGAAGACGCCGTGTTGGCGTAGGAAGCCGGCGGACTGCATAGCGATACGCTCCGGCTCGTGCTCGCCCACGGGGAGAAACACCGAACAGATCGGCGACTCGCCCGGACCGATGTAGAAGCCCAAGGCGCGCAGACCGTTTTTGAGCTCGTTGCTTCGCGCCCACATCTTGGCGCGCCGATCGTCGCCCGCCTTTACCAGATCGAAGGTCTTACGCAACGTTTCGACGTATACCATCGGGAGGCTCTTGGCAAAGACCTGGGTGCGCGCGTTGTAAGCGATCCAGTCGATTACCGCTTGCTCGGAGGACGAGAACCCGCCGATGGAGGCAAAGCTCTTGGCAAAGGTGCCGAAGTAAACGTCAACCTTGTCCTGAACGCCGAAGTGCGCCGCGGTTCCCTTGCCCTCGGGACCCATAATGCCCCAGCCGTGGGCGTCGTCGATGAAGAGTCGGGCGTCGTATTTCTCTTTCAAAGCGGTGATTTCGTCGAGTTTCGCCAGGTCGCCGGTCATACCGTAGACGCCCTCGGTGACGATCAACACACCGCCTTTGCGGTCACGGTTGACCCGCTTGAGCACCTGCTCGAGGTTATCCATATTGTTATGCTTAAAGACGCGCAGCTGGGCGCCGTTCATCGACTGCCCGAGAAAGGCGCCGTCGACGATGCATGAATGGTCGAGCTTGTCCATGACGATGACATCGTCCTTACCCGCCAAGGACTGAATGGTGCCGATGACGCCCATGTAGCCGTAATTGAAGAGGAACGCCGCCTCCTTCTCCGTATGCTCGGCGAGCTGGCGCTCGAAAGAGAGGTGGTGCTCCGTGTTGCCGCTCATCATACGCGAACCCATGGGAGAGCTCACACCGAAGCGGTCGATAGCGTCGTGGGCCGTCTCGATCACTTCGGGGTGGTTGGCAAGGCCGAGATAGTTATTGATCGACCACATGGTGTGCTCTTTACCTTTGAACTCCATGTGTCGATCGGGATTGGGCGGAAGAACCGGGCGCGTATATTCATCGTCTCCCATTGCGCGGAGCTTTCCGAAGTACCCCGCATCGGTATGACATTTCGCAAAGAGGTCCGTCTTTCCCTCGGACTTTGCGGCGCTTTCGCGTTCCGCCTTTTGGTCTAAAAGCATCGTAGATCTCCTTTAGTATTCGACGAGTATGCGCGTCGTCGCGGTATTGTCTCTACTTTTTTTTGACGTCCGGCGCCGTATTCGGTAGTCGATACGGGATCGTCGCCGTGACAATGGTATGAGTAATGGCTACTACTACTATCCTCGTTGATTCAAGCGCGTTCGTCGAGCCCTGTCCACCATCTCGGCGATCGCCTCGGTATTGAACGCGGAACGGTGCGCCACGACATCCGCCTCGAGCGGTCGGGTGTCGAGATCTTGCTTCGCCCTTCGGAAGCCTCCGCCGGTTACGTTGAGGTTTATGACCTCGTCGCGTCCGACCGCTCCCTTCCGTACAGCCTGCGTTAACGCGCCGCACGCGACTCGCGCGGCGGGGCTGAGATCGATACCCTCAAGCTCTTCGAAGCGATCGCCGGCCTCTTCGGCCTCGTCGTTGGTCACCGCGTACATTTCGCCGTCGGTGTCGACGAGTGTATCGAACAGACCGCCGATCATCGACCACGGCGGACGGCGGTTCGCGAGCACCTTGGCGCCGATCTCGTCGACCTGACGACGCGTGACCGCTTCGTCGGGGAGGAGGAGCTCCCGGCTTCGCGCTCGCCACGAGTCCACCAGCACCTGAAACGGTGCGTTCTGCGCGAGGTGGAGCTTGGCGTGGTGACCTCCGTACCGGCGGTCCTCAATGAGACGTCGATTCGCCTCCCACGCGGCGATCGCGCCGGTTCCGCTTCCCACGGCCTGGAAGTAGTGGTCCGGTATGCGTCCGATCGCGTGCGCGGCCGAAAGAAAAGTGGTACCCATTCCGTCGCGACGTGCGACGTTCTTTGCACCCCCCTCGGCAACGTATCCCGGGACCTCGCACAAGAGAGCCGCGAGTGTGATCGCATCGCCGTAGTCCGAGTCCTCGCCGGCAGCTACGACGAGCGTCGACGAGCCCCGCTCTCCGACCGTCCACAGGTCGGGGATATTATTCTCCGGGACCACGACGACCAGCGGCAAATTGTTCTCTCCCGCAACTCTCAGGAACGCACGCGCAGTATTGCCCGCCGAGGCGACGACGAGCGTCTGTTCGTATGCGGCCTCGCCCATACGACCGTATACCGCGTACGCCTCGTTCTCTTTGAAGGTGCCGGTAGGGATGCGCGCGCGCCGCTCGGGCCACCATCCGCTGAAGGTCACATACAACTTGCTTAGACCGAGATCTCGACCGAGTGCCTCGGCGCGGTAGGTGACCGGGCCCCCGGCACCGGGTAACGTAGTGTTAACGGGTAACCACGACGCAAATCGAAAAACGCCCTCGTCTTCGTCGCCGACCTCGAGGCGCGTGTTCCGATACTCGGTGCGCAGGAGTGCGGGAGTCGTCGCCGACGAACACGCCAATGGAAAACGCGTCGTCGAATCGTGGCTGTTGTCTCTGAGTATTTGCCCGGTCGCCAAGCATCGGAGGTGGTAGTGAGCGGTGCCCTTACGGTATGTAACGAGTGTGTCGCCCATAAGTCCTCTTATATACGTCGTAATCCACGCCGCTGCCTCCGGTCAATGAACGGTATGAGGATTAACGGGAACGTAACGGAGATGCGGCGAAATAGAGACAAAAACGGATGCTGGCGTGATAAAAATTGACAAAGAAATATTATTCGATATGTGAATAATCGAGGACGATCTTCACTTTGTCCTTCTGCCGCAGGCGGCGTACGGATATAATGGTACTTCATGAAGGCAAACCGTCGGGTTCTTATCATTCGATCGGGGATGGAGCTCTTTTCGCGCCACGGATACCGCGACGTATCGGTCGAGGACATCGTCCGGGGATGCGGCTTAAGCGTCGGCACATTTTACAAGCACTTCTCCAGCAAAGAGATGTTCTACGAGCAAATTCTTAGTTTGATCGAACGTGAGGGAATCCACAAGCTCGAACGAATGGTGAAACGGCTGCGATCGCCGATGAACAAGCTCAAAGTGCTGTATCAGTTCGCGGTTCTCGGAATGAAGCGTTATCCTATCCTCCGGGGTGTGCTCTCCGGTGACGAGCGCTTTCTCTACCCCGGATTCGATCTGCAAAGCGGCGCGATCGGCTCCCTCAGCCGGCGCATCGAGGCGATCGTCGACGAGATCATTCGCGACGGATCGCGACGCGGCGTGTTTCGACCCGGTCTGTACGACGATGCGACGCGGTTGGTCATCGCACTCCTCGATACGGTTATCACCCGTCTGGACGCTCCCGACGTCGAGTCCCTTTCCAAGGACATGCTCATACTCATCGAGCGCGGGCTTCGCAGAGTGCTGCGTTTTCGTCGCCGCGATGAGCGATGGGACCGTCGGGTCATTCAGGACGACGAAGGGATGGAGTGGCTCGAAACTTGACAAGCGCTCATAACCCACTATAGGGTAGCGTATTACGATACGTAGGGGAGGAAGGTTATGCAGCTGGTGTTGTACGGAACCCTTCCTCTCGCTGGTGTCATTCTAGGTTGGACGATACGCTGGCTGTATGCCAAGTTTCAGCTCTCCTCGACGGAGCAACTCGCCGAGCGTCTACAGAGGGACGCGGAGAAAGACGCCGAGGCGCGACAGAAAGAGCTGATACTAGAGACAAGAGACGCGCTTCAACGCGAGCGAAATGAACAAGAGCGAGAGTTCCGGGAACGGCAACGGGAGTTGCAGCGTCAGGAACGACGGCTATTACAGAAAGAAGAGAACCTAGAAGAAAAGGCCGCGGCTATCGGAGAGGAGCAGCAGGGCCTGGCTACCCGTGAGAGGAACATAGAAGATAGAAACAAGCAGTTAGATGAGTTGGAGATCCATTGGCGCAATGAAATGGAGCGCATCTCCGGCCTTACGCAAGAAGAAGCCCGAAAGTTGATCATGAGTTCTCTCGAGGACGAGACGCGCCACGATGCGCAGGGTCTCGTCCATAAAATCGAGCAGGAAGCGATGGTCACCGCGGAGAAGAACGCTCGGGAGATTCTCATCTCCACCGTGCAACGACTGGCCAGCGAGGTCAACGCGGAAGTCACCGTCTCGTCGGTGAGTCTGCCAAACGACGAGATGAAGGGGCGTATCATCGGTCGCGAGGGGCGCAACATTCGTACTCTGGAAACGCTCACCGGCGTCGATATCATCATCGACGACACACCGGAGGCGGTCGTCGTATCGTGCTTCGATCCGGTGCGCAAGGAGATTGCCAAACGCTCGCTCGAGCGGCTGGTCTCCGATGGGCGAATTCACCCCACGCGCATCGAGGAGGTGGTGCAGAAGGTCACCACCGACATGACCCAGACGATCTACGAAGAGGGCGAACGCGTTCTCTACGAGCTGAACATGCACCACCTCAAACCCGAGGGCGTACGCGGCTTGGGGCGCCTCTCCTTCCGGACGAGCTACGGACAGAACGTGTTGGCCCACAGTAAAGAGGTCGCGGTGCTCTCCGGGACCCTCGCCGCCGAGGTCGGCGCGGATGTCGAGATCGCCAAGCGGGGCGGGATACTCCACGATATCGGCAAGGGAATCGAGACCGACGGCGACAGCAACCACGTGGAGCTCGGCGTCGAACTCGCCAAACGCATCGGCGAAGACCCGCGCGTCGTCAATTGCATCGCCGCCCACCACGGCGACGTACCGCACAATTGCATCGAGTCGGTAATCGTGCAGGTCGCCGACGCGATTTCCGCCTCCAGACCGGGGGCGCGTCGCGAAACGCTCGACAATTACATCAAGCGTCTTGAGAATCTCGAGGCGATCGCCGAGGAGTTCGACGGCGTCGACAAGGCGTACGCGATTCAGGCGGGGCGCGAGTTACGCATCATGGTCAACCATGAGCGTGTGAATGATCTCCAGGCGCGCGATATCGCCAAGCAGATCGCCCGCAAGATCGAAGATCAACTGCGGTATCCCGGTCGGATCAAGGTGACGATGATTCGCGAGACGCGGATCGTGGAGTACGCCAGGTAATGCTATGCGAATCTTGATACTCGGCGACGTCATCGGACAACCGGGCATGCGTGCGGTGGTAAGCGCCCTCAAAGGTCTGGTGCGCAAACACCGTGCCGACTTCGTCGTCGTAAACGGAGAGAATGCCGACGACGGATTCGGTATCGGCCCGGCTCTCGCTGAGCAGTTGCTCAAGGCGGGCGCCGACGTCGTGACGACCGGAAACCACGTATGGCACCATGACGACATCGCCGATCTTCTGAACGGCAACGAACGCGTACTGCGTCCCGACAACTATCCCGGCGATGCCCCGGGTAGCGGCCTGTACATCCACGAAGGAAAGCAGGGTCGGGTAGCCGTCATCAACTTGCAGGGCCGCGATCGTCTTCCGGCGATCGACTGTCCCTTCAGGCGTGTACGGGAGATTCTCAAGCGTATAAAGGGCCAGGCCGATGCGGTGATTGTGGATTTTCACGCAGAGTCGACCGAAGAGAAGGAGGCGTTCGCCCATTACGTCGACGGGGACGTCACGGTCGTGTACGGCACGCATACGCACGTTCAGACCGCCGACGAGCGCATCCTTCCGGGCGGAACCGCGGCGATCACCGACGTCGGTGCGTGTGGGCCGGAGCTGAGTGTCATCGGCTTCGATCCCACGATCAGCGTCCGGCGCGCAATGACGCAGCTTCCCCTGCGCAATGAGGTTGCCGGCGGTGCCGCGACCCTTCACGGGTTGCTCGTCGAGACCGGCGGGTCGGAACGCGCGGCGACTCACGTCGAGCGGATACGGTTCCGCTCCTTGGTGTAGCCGCCGGCTCAATGGGGCGACGCGGTACGCAGCGCAAAAAACCGCTTCTCGATCTTCTCACCGTTCGATTTCCCGACTATTCTCGCGACGAGCTCTTTCGCCGCGTTGTATGTTCTGAAGTTCGCGTCGACGGCGGGATCGAGCGCGATCCCAAGCGCCAGGTCGCCGTCGGGGTCGAGGTTGAGTTGGTAACGCGTCGATTCGTCTCGCGGGGTGGGGACAAACTCAATGCGGCACTCAAAGCGTGGAGTATCGTCGCCGCCGGGCGTGTCTGGCTCGATGCCGGTGCCAGTACCGGCGGATTTACCGACTGTCTATTGCAGGCCGGCGCTCCGGCGGTCCACGCCGTCGACGTCGGGTACAACCAGCTCGCCTATAGCCTCCGTAGCGACCGTCGCGTCGTCGTACACGAGCGAACTAATATTCTCGAGCTGCACTCGTTGCAACCGCGGCCGACTTCAGCGGTATGCGACCTCTCGTTTCGGAGTCTACGTGGCGTGCTGCGCCACATCCTAGAGCTCACCGTCGAGGGGTGGGGAATCGCGCTGCTCAAACCGCAGTTCGAGCTTGCCGCGGAGGCGCGCTGGAGCGGGAGTGGAACGGACGACGCCCTCGACGAGGGAGGAGGCGTCGTCTCCGGCGATAATCGAGGAGCGGTGATCGGACGAGTGCTCGATGAATTGTCCGACGTCCACGGGATTCGAGTACTACGCAGCCTCGACAGCCCCGTTCTCGGGCGCTCCGGCAATCGAGAGGTCTTGTTGCTGGTCGGTCTCGCCGATCAGTTACGAAAGTCCGACGGGCGCAGCGGCTCGCCGATGTAAACGCCGTCACCGCCGAGGTAATCCTCGCTCTGTCCGTTAATCAGAATCTGCACCGCGTCCACGGTGACGAACTGCGTCGCCGTCAGCACGATCTGCTGCATTTGAGCCAGATATCCTTCCAGTCCCATCGGATTAAACCGAAACGCCTCGTTGAAGTTGAGAAACGCGACGCCCGAGGCGACGCGCGCCGAGAGGAGCTCGGTCTCTCGCGGCACAAGGCTTAACAGCCCGCGATTCAGATCCTCCGAGTCCGGACCGGCGATCAACGCATGCATCGTACCGGTAAGAGGTCCGCCCTCGAAGCGGATCGTGCGCTCCACCGATTCTGCGATAATGCGCCCGTCGTCGGAGACGCGGATAAAGAAGAGGGTCGTCGCCATCGTTCGCGTCGGCGCCTCGTCAACTCGTTCCGGCGGCGCAACGGCGACAACCTCCGGTTCGTCAACCGTGAGGCTGAGTTCATCGGGTCGATCGGGCTCTTGCAACGCCTCGGGACGATTCGACGTATCGACGGGCTGAGGTAGTGGTGTCGTATCTCGTTGATCGTTTTGCGGCACCTCGTCGGTACCTCGAGGCTCTTCGCGTCCCTGGCCCGAGCGTTCTTCGAACACCACTTCGACGAAATCGGTTCTATCGAGCACGTCCCGTATTGCGGGGAGATTGAACATGAGGATAACGGCGATCAGGAGAATGGCGGCGATCCAGAAGAGAACGCCGAAGGAGGCCCTCCGTCGTTGGTTGTTCTTTCCCATACTCCCATGTATCGGCCTCGTCGCTCTTTGGTTTGACAGTTGAGAAATGAACCATCTATGATTGCACTAATGATCGAATTGCGAGGAATCGCCGCATCCCCGGGGATCGCCATAGGAACGGTCCTGTCGTATCGCGAAGATACGCCGCAGGTGCCGCAGTACGGCATCCTGCCCGATGCTCTACAGGCGGAGAAGGATCGACTCTCAGATGCCGTAGAACGCGCGTGTTCCGACATAGAAGAGATAAAGAACAGCTCGGACCATGAGCTTGAGCAAGACGAGAAGCTCCTTCTGGATACGCATCTCTTGATGCTGCGCGACCCCTCGTTTTTCGCCTCCGTTCACCGGCGCTTGGAGGCCGATCTATTGAATATCGAGTGGGTTCTTCATCAAACGGTGCGCGAGTTGATGGATAAGCTCGCCCAGTCGAGCGACGACTATCTCCGGGAGCGTACCGCCGATGTACACGACGTATTCAAGCGCGTCCTGAACCATCTGCTCGACCGCGATCGCACCGGCCTTGCGGACCTCGATCGAGAGGTCGTCCTGGTAACGCACGATCTGATGCCCTCCGACGCGGTGGCGATGAACAAACGCGTGATTCGCGCGATCGCCATGGATGTCGGCGGTAAGACCTCGCACACCGCGATCATCGCCCGTAGCTTCGAGATACCGGCCGTCGTGGGACTCTCCCGAATCAGTAAGATCGTGAGCGGAGGAGAAGAGATTATCGTCGACGGGAACCACGGAGTCGTCATCGTGGACCCGGATCGCGATACGTTGGCGCGGTACGGCAAGCTGCAGGGCGAGTGGCAGGAGCATGAGGTCGAGCTCATGCAGCTCAACGATCTGCCCGCGGAGACCAAAGACGGCAAGCTCATTCTCCTTAAGGGAAATATAGAAATTCCTGAGGAAGTGGACGGTGTGGGTGGCCACGGCGCCGACGGGATCGGTCTCTTTCGATCGGAGTTTCTCTTTCTCGGTTCCGATCGTCTCCCGACGGAGGAGGAGCAGTATCACGCATATCGGTACGTCCTGGAGGCGATGGGACAAAGGCCGGTCACGATTCGTACCTTGGACGTCGGCGGTGACAAGATCGGAGCCGGTATCGAGGCGTGCGACGAAAAGAATCCGCTTTTGGGATGGCGGGCGATTCGCGTATGCCTGTCCGAGCCGCACCTCTTCCGTACCCAGTTGCGCGCACTATTCAGGGCGAGCGTTCACGGCTCCCTGCGCGTCATGTTCCCGATGATCTCCGGTACTCAGGAGCTCAATCGCGCTCTGGAAGTGACCGATGAGGTCCGAGACGATCTCCGAAAAGAGGGCGTATCCTTTGACGAGCACATGCCGATCGGTATCATGATCGAGGTGCCGTCGGCCGCCTTAACATCCGATATATTGGCCCGAAAGGTAGACTTCTTCTCCATCGGTACCAACGATCTCATCCAGTATACCGTCGCGGTGGATCGCGGTAATGAAAAAATCGCGTATCTCTACGAACCGTTTCATCCCGGCGTCTTGCGCTTAATTAAGATGGTCATCGACAATGCACATCGCGAGGGGCTATCCGTCGCCATGTGCGGCGAGATGGCCGGCGACCCCTTAGCGTCGGTGGTGCTTCTGGGACTGGGCCTCGACGAGTTTAGTATGGGCGCGGTCGGTATTCCTGAGGTGAAGCGGATCATCCGATCGGTGACGCTGTCCGAGGCCGAGGAGCTCGCGGGGGACGTCATGGAGCTACGCGGCGCCGACGAGATTAACCGAGCGGTCCGGGAGCATATGCAGCAACGCTTTGACTTGACGGTGTATTAACGATATCCAGTATCACGGACGGACTAACTATGTATCGCATCTGTATTGCCGGAAGACCCAACGTCGGGAAATCCACACTCTTTAATCGCATCTACGGCCGCCGTATATCCATTACCGACAGCACTCCCGGAGTGACGCGCGACGCAGTCGCCTTGACCTCGACCATAGGGGATCGCCCGGTGCTTCTCGTCGATACCGGCGGCATCGGCGAGGGAGAGGCCGATCTGGAACGCGCCGTGTACGAGCGGAGCAGGTCGGAGATTCGAAACGCCGATTTGGTATTGCTCCTGGTGGAGGTAACCGGGCTCACCGGCGAGGATACCGAACTCCTAGATCTCGTGCGTAAGAGCGGCCGACCGGGGATCCTCGTCGTTAATAAAGTGGATAACGCCGAACGAGAGCAACTCGTCGGCGATTTTTGGCGCTACGGAATCGATCGTGTAATCGGTGTTTCCGCCGCTCACGGGCTCGGGTTCGACGAGCTCGAGTCGCAGATTAGCGAATGTATGGACGCCGCAGTCTCCGCAGACCGACCCCACGACGCGTCATCGACCGATCTCGCCGGCGACGGTGAGCTCCCCTCGACCGTTTCTGCGGACGACGGAGGGGACGCCCTCGTCGAGACGGAGGAGGTCGAGGCGAGCGTGGACCCGTTGGCCCGCGCCGCCAAGCTTGCCATAGTCGGACAACCCAATACGGGTAAATCGAGCGTGCTCAATCGCTTGGTCGGTGAGGAGCGCGCGATCGTCTCGGACTTGGCCGGTACGACTCGCGATACGGTCGAGGCGCGCTTCTCGTTTCGTGGGACCGAGTTCGTCGTAATCGACACCGCAGGTATTCGTCGCCGGTCCCATGTACGGGAGGCGATCGAATATTATGCGGTCCAACGGGCCTATACGGCGATCGATGAGGCGGAGCTTGCGATACTCATGATCGATGCGGTAAAGGGGTTGAGCGAGCAGGACAAGAAGATCGCCGCGCGGCTTGCCGAGCGCGGCCGGGGCGTGGTCGTGGCGCTCAATAAGTGGGATCTCTTGGACGATCGCGGAAATCAGCTCAACGCGCTCACCGATCGTATTCACTTTCTCTTTCCGATCTTTCAGCACGTTCCGATTCTTCCCATTTCTGCGAAGACGGGTGAGGGAATCGACGCACTTCTCACGCGCCTGTTACATATTCGAGGGGAGCTCCACAAGCGGATCGATACCGGCCCGCTCAATCAAGCGTTGCAGCGGTGGATCGCCCAGACACCGCCGCCTTCGGGAAAGCGCCCGATCAAATTGCGTTACATAACCCAAGTAGGGACCAATCCGGTGCGATTCGTGCTCTTTGTCAACCGCGGCAAGGGTTTCCCCGAGTTCTATCTACGGTACGTCTCCAACCAAATTCGTCGCGAGTTGGGTTTTCACCACATTCCGTTTTTTATCGACGTACGGGAGTGACCGGGAGGAGGCGAGGGGTGGAGCGACGTCGCGAGGAAGGTCTCGGTATCTACGAGGCGCGCACGGTGCTCGGCATTCTCAACGTAAAACCGCACGTGTTGCGCTATTGGGAACAAACGCTCCCCTTGGTTCGTTCCCGCCGCGACGAGTCGGGCCGGCGTGTGTGGACCTCGGCGCAGTTGCGCATGCTTCTGAGAATACGCCATCTCGTAGTCGACAGACGCCTCTCTCCGGCGGCGGCCGGCGAGGCGGTTCTGTTGGAGGCCTCCGGGGTGAGCGCCGATGCAAAGGCACGATTGGAGGCGCTGCGGGGTAAGTTGGTCGCGCTCCTGCTCCAGGCACGACGCGTCTCTACGGTGCTCACCGCTCCCGGAGCGGACGAAGTTCACCGATCGACGGCGCGTGACGTCCGGGACGCGAGCGGCCGTGACGGTTCGGCACGTCGCGACCGTCTCCTCCACGGCACACTGCCGATCGCACCGTTTATCGATACCGGTTTAGTGCGTCCCCCGACCTCGGACACGGTCAGATCGGCGGTGGAACGGTCCGTCGCGCAGTCGTTTCGGGGCGCCCGGACGGCAGATCTGACGCCGTCCGTCGGCGGCGGCGACGAGGCGAACGGCGCGTCGTTCGTTCGCGTGGTGGTCGGGCATCTCTCGGCGACGGAATCTCCTCGGACCGTAGCCGACGCTCTGGCTCGATTGATCGCACACCGTCTTGCCGAGACTCGCGACGCAACGCCGCTGGCGATTCCCGTTCCGTCGGACGCGATAGGGGCGTACTCCCGGGCGTTTCGCGGCCGGCTCGACTCCGGCGCGGCGCTCCTGGTGCCCTTACCCCATCTCGAATGGCGCGGCCGCCGCTGGTGGTCTCCGCGCCTCGCGTTACTCGCGGCGCTCTCGGAAAACCCCGAGTTCGAACGGTGGTTCAGTCGTACCCGCGGACACGTGCTGTACCTTTGGGGCGTCGACGATCCCAACGCACCGGTCGCACCGCCTGTGGATATGGTGCGCGCGGCGCGCCGCGGTCCGGTGGGTCTCGCAATGGGGGTGTGTCGGCGCGCTCATACCGTCTCGATGATCGACATGAGCGTGATCGATGCGCGTCGCCGGCGTGAGGTATGGAATGCCGCACTCGGCTGCGGCGCATGGTCCTACTGCGCTGCGAGGCGAACCCCCGGCCGGCCGACGCCACTCGAGTCGAGCACGCAAACGCCCGACAATGGTGAATGGAGGTGGCGTTACGATCTGTGGTTGCGGGACATGGTACGAATCGAGCCGGCGCTCTTTTCGGTCGGCCGCTCGTCGATTCCGTCGCCGTGGCGTGGCGATCGATGGCTGTGCGAGTTGCCGTACGTATGGAGGACGCCCTTCCGAGGAGAGTAGTATGAAAGACCGGCCCCGGCGATTTTTCGGCGCAATCGCGCTGGTTGTCTGGTGTGCCGCCCCTTCCGCCGGCGCACTATCCATACCCGATACGAGTCGTGCCCGCACCGCGGTGCTCGATCGTATGACCGCTCCGGTAGAACGCTACGAGGCCGCCGTGCGCGAACTTGTCCGAGAGCCCGGTAGAGAGCCGGTTATTTTTCGGACCGAGGAGCAAAACGAAAGTCGCTACTATCTTTTTATCGCTTCCGATGGCGATCGATTCGACCTGGTGTCCCCCGGCACGGTGATTATTCGTCGTCGTATCGAGGATGGGGCGTTCGAGCAGATTAAGATCTTCTTACAGCACCACGAGGGCTCCTTCGTGCGGCTCCGTCCGCGGGGCCGTACGCTGCGTATGGATCTGTTTCTGGCGTGGGCGCCCCTTTATAGAGACGTGCCGGTGCCGATCACGATGGAGCGTGCCCTCACCGTTCCGTTCGCAACCCTCCGGGAGGCGACACGGGGTGTGGTCGACTGGTCGCTCCTGGACCCCGACCTATACCACCCGGGATACGCGGCGATTCGACGGATGGTCGAGGAGACTCGTCGCGCTTTACCCGATTTGGCCGACATCGCAATGGACGCCGACGGGTCGCCGGTCTTTATCGAGATGGTCGCCGCCGTGGGGAGCGCGCCGGAGTTCAACGGTTCAGGATTCGCCAAATGGATCGTCGACGGTCTCTACGGTCCGCGGACCGGTTCGTATCTTCCGGAAGAGTCGCTCACATACAAGCATCTCGACCATCGCGGCACGGCGTGGAGTGCACCGAGAGAGGACGACCGCGATCCGTACTTCGGTCTCGACTGGACACGTAATGTGGCGCGAGAGATGCAAGCCCTCGATCGGGGGACGGCCTCACACCTCCTCGATCCGGAGATCGCGGACGTCCGTGCCGTGCCGGTCGCGCGGTACCGCGAAGATGTGGGCTATGCGATGGAGCAACTGCGCGCAACGCTTTACTGGCTCGCCCTCTCCGAACCGGGCACACTGTATCTCGGAAGTGTGAATCGAAGTCTCGGCAATGAGCTGATGTTGCGACAACACACGCACATCGTCGTATTCCTCCCGTATTTCGACGAGGAGGGACGGTTTGAGGTCGCCGTTATGGATCGCACCGCAGAGACGAATCTCGACTCTCTCCAACGGCGTTACGAGGGCGATTTCATTCATCTGGTCCGCGTGCGAGCCGACGAACGCTTCGAACCTCCCCGATTTCGTGCCGAGAACGCCGGTTTTTGATGCAAATGCGTGAGGCTCTTGCAAAATGCAATTTTGCAAGAGCCTCAATATCGGGTCGAAATCATAATTATATATACAGTATATAATTATGATTTCTAAAAGTCCTCGCATTTTCAAAAATCGTCGATTTTTGAAAATGCCTGTGGATTGAATCTGTTTTTGCCGTGAGATAGACTCCGCCCTATGAGTCGGAGACTGATGGGGTGGCTGGGGGCGATGCTGTTTCTGTTCCCGGTACTCGCGGTAATTGGATCGGATCGCGATCTCTTTGACGAGGGAGAGCGACGATTTGCGGCCGGTAATTATGTTCTGGCGATAGACCGGTTCGAGCGCCTGCTTCAAGACCACCCAGGGTCGGAGTACGGCACACGCGCCCAGTTTCGCATTGCCCAGAGCCGATTTTATCTCGAGGAGTATCCCGCCGCCCTGGAACGACTCCAGCGCACCGCTGCGCGAGCCAGGGGCGGAGCGCTCTCTCGTGCCATTCGCTTATGGATCGGGTTGACGGAGTTTCAGTTAGGCGGCTACCAGCGGGCGGATGATGCGCTTACGCGCTACCTCGTCGAGGAGCCCTCTCCCGAAGGACGCGCATTCCTCTACCGAGGCTTGGCGCGGCAGGAGCTGGGCCGGACAATCGCCGCTATCGAGGACCTCGTTACCGCGACGGGGACGACCGAGGGGGTGGAGCGCTCATACGCGGTGACGGTTCTTATGGAGATCTATTCCGAGCGGGGATCCCACGCCGACACGCTCACTCTCTACGACCGATGGGCATCGTCCGACGACGAAGCGGGATCGTATGAGGAGGCGCAGGTGCGCTACGCCGCCGACGCAGCGTATGAACTCGACGATATCGAGCGCGCCGTCACCCTGTATCGACGACTCGTCGACTATTCGCTTGCAAGCGCCCAGTGGGCGTATCGCCGACTCTACGCAATCGCGCAAGATCGACAGGATCGCGAGGAAATGCAGACCGTGTTCCGCGCCGCCGAGCGGCGTTTGGCGAGCGAACCGGAGCGGTTGGCCGATTTTTGGTACTCCTTGGGCGCCGATGCGTTCGATTCCGGCCGCGACGAGCTTGCCGAGCTCTACCTCTCGCGAGTCTGGGACGTAAGAAGGCAGCGTATGATCTCGGGGGCGGCGCCGTTTCTCCTCGCCCGATCGATGGAACGCCAAGGGAGAGAGGGCGAGGCGCTGCGGTTACTCCTGGACTCGTTGGAAGACACGGCGGTGGAGAGCGATTTTGGGTCGGAGAGGCGGGTCGCTGCAGGGCGCCTCCTCATCGCCGACGGGCGGTTTGCCGAGGCTGCGGCGCTCCTGGAGGGCCGTGATGAGCTGGAAACCGATAGCGCGGCCCTGTACATCTGGGGATTCGCTCTGTACCGCGCCGGTGAGCGCGAACGCGTGGAGGCGCGCCTCGAGCGTGACGAATCTCAAGCACTGATTAGAGAGCGTCCCGCCCTGGCGCTCCTGCGTGCCAGACTCTTTTTGGAGCGCGGCGACGCCATTGCGGCGGTGAGGACGTATCGCACCTACCTCGCCGAACGCCCCGACGACGACCGTGCACGGGTCGAGTTGGTGCGCGCCCTCGTGGGAGCGGCGCAGTTCGCCTCCGCCTCTCAGGAGGTAGATCGTATCGACTCCTCCGCGCTCGATGCGGTCATGCGCGAAGAGTTAGTGTATCTACGAGGACTTGCCGACTTTCACGAAGGGGCGTTTGAGACCGCCGTCGCGTCGCTCCGCTCCGTCACCGATAGCCGGTACGAGCCGTTCAGATCGTACCATCTGGCGTGGAGCCTCTACCGCCTCGGCGAGGCCCGAGCGGCTCGTGATACGATCGCCGCCGTCGTCGATAACCTGCCCCCGGCGTTACGGTTCGACGGCACCTACTTGTACGCGTGGACGCTCTATCAGGGGGGCGATGTGGCCCGGGCGGCCGACCGTTTGTTGCAACTGTTGGGCGATGCGCTCGATGCGCCCGAAGAAGACCGCGTGCGACGTCTCCTCGCGACGGTCTATCTGGAGGCGGGAAACGCCGAGGACGCTCTCGTGCAGTATCGAATACTCGCCGATAATGCGCTCGATGATCGGCGTCGGGGCGAGTTCTTGAGTTTGCTCGCCGCGACACTCGCCGCGCTGGGAAGAGTTAACGAGGCGATACTGGAGTACGACGAACTCGCCGGCCGACTTCCGGAGACCGAGGCGGGTCGACTCGCATTGTTGGAAGCCGGAGAAATCTTAGTCGGAGTAGAGCGATATCGAGAGGCGCGCGAGCGATTTCGCACCTACCAGAGCCGATATCCCCGTGGAGAGGAGATCGATCGCGCTCTCTACTGGGCCGGCGCGACATCCTACGAGTTGGAAGAGCCGGGGCGCGCGTTGTTGTGGTGGGAGCCGCTGGTCAACGAATTTCCTCGCAGCAGCTTCACCCCGGAGACGCTCTTTCTCGCCGCGGGCATCTACGTGGATCGAGGGCAACGGCGCCAGGCGCTCGAACTCTACGATCGTCTCACCGCGGCGTATCCCGATAGTCGGCGCGCTCGGGAGGCCGAACGCCTACGTCGGACGATTCGTCTCGAGCTCGACGGGTTGAGCGCGCGTGAGGCGGAACTGTGGGTGCGGTTGCAGCCCGGTCCCGGCCAAGGGCCCGTGCAGGGCGGCGAGCTCTGGTTCGAACTGGTGCTCGAGTTGGGGCGTATCGCCATCCGCGAGCAGATTACCCTCACCGCCCAGCGCACGCGCATCATCGACTTTCTCCTCGACGCCGCCCGATTCGACGGACCCGAGGCGGCCGAGGCGACGTTCCTGTTGGCCGAGTACTACCGCCGTCGCGGTGAGACGCGCTCCGCGATAGAGCGGTACATCGCCGCCGCCGCGGTCGCCGGAGCTCCCGACGAGTTGCGCGCTCGGAGCCTCTTCGAACTCGCCGTACTCGCGAGAGAAGAGGGCGATTCGACGACCGCCGAGAGGGCGATCGGCGAACTGCGGGAGCGCTACGGCGATACGATCTGGGCCGATCGCGCCCAACGCATCATGGAGAGCTCCCGATGAAAATCGCAACCATTCTCCCGCTCGCCGCTTTGATCGCCGCGGCCTCGGCCCACCTCGTGACGGCGCAGGAGACGGACGATCGTCCTCTGGCCGTCGATCCGGAGCGGGTCGACGTGCGGGTCGATCCGCTCGACGCCGTCATCGGCTCTCTACCGCCGATGGCACCTCTCGAGTTCGAATCTCCCTCACCCGATGTCGTCTCGAGTCCGCCTGCGTTGCCGGTACAGGATCTTGCACCGCCCGTCGTGCCGCGCGAGACGATCGTCGTCGGAGACTTTGCGAACACGACAAATCAAGTCTTCTTCAATGCGACTCTGGGCGGTGGAAGCGTCAGCTCGGTACTCGGGAGCATTAATGTTTACCGCCTCGGCGACGGGCCGCAGTTTCGCCTGGGCTACGACCACTCCGGCGCCGATGGATTTCAGTTCAACGAGCCGGGCAGCGGCTTCTTCGTGCAGGAGAACACGCTCGATACGTGGTTGCGTTTCGGCCGCGAAGACGGAGCGAGCTTGGAGATCGAGGGACGATACGAGGACCGACGATACGGCCTGCAGGGGCGGCCGCTGTTCTACTCCGCCGACACGCGGGGGCTCGAGGGACGAGTGGGCACGTCGTGGGAGTGGGGAACGCGCAGCAGTGCGGGAGTCGAGGCCACTCTTTCCGACAGGCGACGCGTTCTCGCCTCCCTTGACTCCGATACCGACTCGCCCGAAGAGTCACACAGGCTCGTCGTGGGCGACGTATTCGGCCGTCTCGAATGGCCGCGCCTACGCCTGGAGACGAGCGCCGACTACGAGGGGCGTTTCGACGAGGGCGCAACGGTCGATCCCAGCTCGTCGGTGGGCCTCACTCTCGCCGTCGAAGGCGTGCCGCGCGACGGGCTGACCGTAAGCGCCCAGGGCTCGACGCGTTACCGATTCTTCGACGCGCCGTATTTCCCCGCCGAGGCCGGCGTCGCCTACCGCGGTAACGAGTGGTGGGAGATCGCCCTCGCCGGTGGATATCGCGTCACCGACAGAAGCTACGCTTCGTTATGGTCCGCGTATCCGGTTGCGACCGCCCCGGGCGGCTCCTCCGATCAACTCCCGCTCCACGAGAGTTGGTTTGCTCATGGGGATCTGGAGATACGCGTCATTCCCGGTGTTCTCGGAGCGTCGGCCGGCCTCATGTGGTCGGATGAAGAGAATACGCTTACCGTCGACCCCTACGACTCCGCGACGGGAGTATTCCCGATCGTGGTTGAGGACACCGAACGGATGGACAGCGATGCGACGCTTTCGGTATCCGTCGGCGAGCGTGTCGGTATCGAAGGCGGGTGGTTTGCGCGATGGAATGACCGCATGCTCGGCGAGGCGGAGCACGAAATCACCGGTTTGGTGCGCGTCGAGTGGGAACGAGTGTCGAGCGAGCTCGGAGTACGGTTCCCCATAGACGGAGAGCTGATAGCGCCCGTCGTCGAGACCGAAGTGTCGTACGAACTGTCGCGAGGCGTCGAGGTTCGCTTGTACGCTCGGGACCTCCTCGGACCGCTCCTCGACGACGGACGGACGCCGCGCGGTGTCGAGGTGTCCGCGGCGGATCCCTTTATCGATCCCGGCCTGCAGGCGGGGTTGGCGGTTCGAGTAAGCTTTTAACATCGCCCCGACGTCGCGCGGCGTCGCGACGAATGATCGAGAGCGTGCGGACCCGATACCGGGCGCACGAGATATGGAGTAGCACATGGTCGAACTAATTGAACAAGGCGGGATCATTTTTGTGGTGATCCTCGCCCTCTCGATCGTCGCCGTCGCGATAGTGGTAGAGCGATTTCTCTTCTTTCGCAAGAATCGCGTCGACGAGGATACGGTGATGCGGCGTCTCGAGACGACCCTCACAAAGGGCAACTTCGACGAGGCGCTGGCGGTATGTGAGGCGTTGCCGAGCCCCATTACCAACCTCATGAAGGTCGGGATCGAACATCGGAATTACTCGCGAGAGGTCATCAGGATGGCCATCGGCGACGCGGCGAACTTGGAGATCCCCCGTATGGAGCGGTTTCTCTCCAGTCTCGGGACGATCGCCCACGTGACGCCTCTTTTGGGACTTCTCGGTACCGTTACCGGAAACATTCAAGCCTTCGGCGTACTCGGCGAGACCGGTATCGGCGGCGGTGATCCGGCGGTGCTCGCTCAAGGTATTTCCGAGGCGCTGCTCACCACCGCGGCGGGAATTATCGTCTCGGTTCCGGCAATTGCCTTCTATAATTATCTCGTGAGCCGGGTCAACCATTCGATCATTCGCCTCGAGAATCGGGTCAACGAGTTGGTCCTCTATCTCAAGAAGGAGTAGAGCGATGCAATTTCGCCGGCGACTACACCCGATGGTTAACGTCGATCTCATTCCGATGATCGACGTCGTCTTTCAACTGGTGGTGTTTTTCATGCTCTCCAGCACATTGATCACCCGAACCGGGCTCAATCTCGACCTCCCCGATGCCGGAACGGCGCAGGAAGCGGTGACCAGCAGCATCGTTCTCTCCGTGGTGTCCGAGGACGAGATCTATCTCGCCTCCGAACGATACACATTGGAGGAGTTGTCTTCGCTTCTCGCCGACGATAGCTCCGGGTACGAAGAACGATCGATCTCCATCGAGGCCGACCGGAGTTTGCCGTACGGTACGATGGTGGCCGTTCTCGACGTGCTGCGGCGCAACGGCTTTCGCGGCGCCAACTTGGTCGCCCAACAGGAGGACGACGAACGGTGAGGAATCTTCGGGTGACCGACGGCGATGGGGAGCGATTTCTCGTCGCTCTCGCCGTGGCGCTCGTATTGCATGGAGCGCTCTTTATCCTCATTCCGCGCCTCGACGCCGTACGGGACGAGACGTTCGACGCGCCGTTGTATGTCGCACTCGATCCACTGCCGGTGACGGCGAGCAGCGAGACCGAGCCGGTTCCGCCGCCGACACGAGAGCCCGTCGTTCGCGAGGAGACCGTCGCACGCGCCGAGTCGTCGAGTTCCGCCGCGCCCGATGAGCGTCCTTCGACCCGGGATACCGACGGTACGGTTGCCGCCCCAGCTCCGGCCGAACGCGCATTCGTTCCGCCGCCGCCGCCGCTACCGCCCCGTACTCGCGTCGCCTCGGACCTTCGGGGTGATTTCGCCCCTTCCGAATCGCGGTCGACGGACGCGGCCTTCCTGAACGAACAGCTGCAGGCGCTGTACGACTGGCAGGAGGCGTATCGGCGCGATCTTGAAGTGTGGGAGGCGGAGCAGGCGCAGCGCCTCGACGGAGGCGAGGTCGCGCCGCGACCATTGCAGCCCGAGATCGAGGGAGCGCTTGCTCGCGAATTGGACCGTCTCGTGGACGCCATTCGCTCCGGTAGCACGAATGTAATCGAGACGGCCTCACCGGGCGATCGGGAGCCGCCGGACGCCGCCGAGACCGATTCTGCGGCGTCCGGCGGTATCGCGATCGGCGACGGCGACGGGCGGCGTACTCGTCTGCGCGGAGATCCGATCGCTCTTGATACCGTCTCGCTCGGCGCCGGATTTCCGGCCGAGTATCCCGTCTCCGTGCGCTTTCGCGTGAACGCCGCCGGTCGCGTCGTCTCCGCGTCGGTATTCCCTCCCACTCCGGAGCCGGGTCTCGATTCCGCGCTCGTCGAGGCGGTGCGGACGTGGATATTTCAGCCCGCCCCGTCGCCCGACTCGCCCGTCGTCGAGGGGTCGGTTACAATCATTGTCGAAACCAGAGCCGGGCGGTACGAGTGACGGATCACGACACCATCTCCATTACCGCCGTCGCATTCGATATCGACGGCACGCTGTATCCCAACTGGAAAATGTATCTCGCCTCCGCCCCGCTCGTACTGCGCCACGCGCGCCTCTTTCGAGCCTTCGGCCGGGCGCGTATCGCATCGAGGAGAATCCGACCGATCGACGATCTTGCGGCGACCACCGCTGCGTTGACCGCCGAACACCTCGGTATCCCGGTCGAGCGCGCCGAAGCCATGATTCGCAATATCATCTACCGACGGTGGGAGGCGACGTTGGGCCGCGTAAAACCCCATCGCGGCGCCAAGGAGCTTCTCTTGTGGCTCCGCGATAGGGGCGTAAAGATCGGCGCGATGTCCGACTTTCCCGTGCATCGCAAGCTGCGTACGCTCGGTCTCGAGGGGCTGTGGGACGCCGCGTTCTCCTCCGAGGATATCGGATATCTCAAGCCGGCTCCCGAACCGTTCGACCGCCTTGCGGCGGAGCTCGGCGAGCCGCCGGAGCGAATCCTCTACGTCGGGAACAGCGCGCACTACGATGTGATCGGGGCGCGGAACGCGGGGATGAGAACCGCCTACATCACGAGACGACGTTCCGCAAAGGCGGGCGTCGCCGACTGTGTGTTTTCGCGCTATACCGAGTTGCATGCATGGCTCCTCCCGCGCATCCCGACGCCCGGCTGACGGTCCGCAGAAAAGGGGAAGCGGCACCGATCGTCGTTTTTTGGATGGAGGGCACCGCGTAAACACTCCCGGAGTCGTGGAGGATTCGGCCCGACCGTGTGTGGGAATGACTATTCAGTGCGATCTCGACGGGTTTTAAGAGGTGCCGGATTAACAGTTTAAGGAAAAGTGGACTATACTGACCCGAGAACTGGGAGAACAAAGAATGGGATTTACCATCGGCGATATCGTCGTACTACTGGTCGTGGTGATCATCCTCGCGGTGTACCGTCAGCTCGACAACAACAATCGATCGCTCGAGAAGGTGAAACGCTTCGTAGAGCGGATCCAGGGCGAAATGGACGAGATCGTGGCGGAGAAGGTCACGATGCTGAAGGACATCGGCATCGAGGTCGACGTTCACCAGAGAGCGGCCAAAGAGGTGCTCAAACGGATCAATGCGATCGAAGAGGATCTCTCCTCGCGTACGGGCAGCCTGGAGGCGATCGGTACGCGATTGTCGGAGTATGAAAGCGTCCTCGATCAACTGGTACAGATGACGCGGCGTACCGAGGACAACATCGCTCGAGTTCGAGACGAGAGCGAGTACGTCGACAGGGTCGGAAAACGTATCAAGGCGACCCAGTCGAAGATCGACGAACTCGAACGATCGCTTCCGGGGATCGTTTCGGGATTCGAGAAGCAGAATACCGACCGCCTGACCCAGGTGGAGGAGCGCCTGTTCGAGCAGAGTCGGGCGCGGGTGGACGAGTTGCAGAGCCGCGTGGACGGGGCGGCGACGCGCGTACAGACCTTCTCGGAGGAGGCCGCGCGTCTTCAAAGCGAGACCGACGACCGCTCCCAGGAGGCTCAGCGTGCGCTGGCCCAGCTCCACGAGCGTCTCGCCGACGGGCTCTCGGAGGAGCTGAACGGTATCGCCTCGTCGAGTCGCCGCGAACTCGAGGAGGGGAGCGCGCGCGTCGGTGATCTGTTACGCGACGTCTCGATCGAGTACGAACGTCTCCGGGCCGAAGAATCGGAAGAGATCACGCGTTTTCGCGACGATGTCGAGCGTATCGTGGGAGAAGCCCGACGTACGTTGGATGCCGTAGCGGAGAAGGGTACCCAGCTCGAGACCGAGGCGCTGACCGCTCTCCGTTCTCATATCGCGGCGCGGTCGCAGGAGGTCGAGAGCGAATTACGCCGCGCCGTGGAGGAGGCCGAGCAAGAGCGCGATGAGCGCATGGCGGCGCTTCACGCATCGATTTCCGAGGGAGAGGAGCGGCTGCAATCCCGGCTCGACGAGGCTCACCAGCACGCCGATGTGCTCGTCGGCGAAGCGTTGGCCGCAATCGACGACACCGTCTCCAGACGCGCCGCCGATCTGCGCGAGGGGCTCGAGAGCGGGGTCGCCGACCTGGGACGGGAGAGCGACGAACGTCAAGCTGCGATCAGCGAACGATACACACAGTTGCAGCGCGAGGTCGACGGTTGGACCGAAGAGAATCAACGACGCACCGATGAGCTCCAACGGCATGTAGAGACGCTCCAGGATCAGAACCGTTCGCTCGAAGAGGAGTATGCTCGGAGCATCGAGCGCCGTTCCCGCGAGACCGAGGAACACCTACAACGGCTCCGTAGCGAGTTCGAAGATCAAGTGGCGGCGTTGCGCGCCTCGTTGACCGACTCCGTGGACGAGCTTCGTGTGCGGCTCGACAACGACATGGGAGAGGCGGGGCGACTGATCGAGACGCAGCGCGGCGAAACCGAGGACGATCTCGGGCGCCTGCGCGCTGAAGTCGACGGCCGAGTCGCGGCGTTACGCGATTCGGTAACCGCCTCCGTCGACGAGCTTCGAACGCGTCTCGACGGCGACGTGGAAGAGACCGGCACGCGGATCGAGACGCAGCGCGAGGCGACCGAGCGGCGACTTGGGGCGTTACGCGAGCAGTTCGAAGCCGAGCTGAGTACGGTGCAGCAGCTGGGCGATTCCACTACGGAACAGACGCGTCTTCTCGGGGACAAGCTCGAGAGCGATCGCCGCGCCGTTACGGATCGAATCGAGGCGGTGAAGGTGGAGCTCGCGCAGAGCATCGATACCGGTGCGCACGAGGTCGAACAGCGCGTTCTGTCCGGTATCGAGACGCGTCTGGCGGATTCCGAGAAAGAGTTGGGGTACCGTTTTTCGAAGATCGAGGCGGTGGGCGCCGATGTGGATGAGCTGGAACGGAGCCTGCGCGCCACGATGGACCGCATCAGTGAGCGCGTTCGTGGAGACTTTCTCGCGTTCGGTGAGGAGATTCGAGCCCTTCGCGAACGGGATCGCGACGAGGGAGAGCGGTCCATGGAGGAGTTGCGCGGTGCCATGGGCGAGTTGGAAGCCGGGCTCAACGAGCTCAAGCAGCGCGCCTACGACAGCGTGAGCGCCAACCTCAAAGTGTTCGAGGACGAGTTCTTTGCCGATCTGCGCCAGCGCTCTTCCGCTATGGACGAGCGTATCAGTACGTGGGCCGGTGAGGTCGCCCGCAGGATGGACGACATACAAGTCGAGCACGCCGAGGGCCGGGCGGAGATCGAGCAAACCTACGGCGACGAGCTGCGTGCACGGCTCCACGAGTTCCAAGATACGATTCACGGTCAACTCGATAAGATCGATCAGCAGATGGACTCGTTTCGCGGCGGCATTCGCTCTCGCATGGATGCGGCGGAGCAGAGCCTCACGACGCTGGAAACGTCGATCCAAGACGAACTTGAGGCGCTCGGCGAACGGTCGCGCCAATCGTTCCGCCAGGAGTTTTCTCAAACCGACGCTCGGATTCGCGACGATCTGAAAGAGGCCGAGACGGCGATCAATACCGAGATCGATCGCGTTCAACGTTCGGCCCAGGCCGGTGCCGAGGTAGTACAGGAGATGGTCGAGGCGGCGCGCAGCGACGTTGCGATGTGGCAGACCGAAGTGCTTAATCAGCTGCGGGCCAACGGTGCGGATGTCAATAACCAACTCGCCGACGCGAAGGTGCGTCTGTCCGAGAACCTGCAAGCTCTCAAGCGGGAGTTCGGCGAGGAACGGGACGAGTTGGTGCGTGACAGCGCTGAGGAACGTCGGCGCGTCCGCGAGGATTTGGAATCGATCTCTACCGAGCTCGGGCGACTCGAGGAGCAGTTACAAAGTAGAACCGCCGAGGTGCTCGACGCCTTCGAAGTGCGGTCCGACGAGCTGCAACGGCGTACCGACGGCCACGAACGGGAGATCGCCGAACGCTTGCAAACGCGCTCGGCCGAGTTCCGTGCTCTCACCACCGACACGCACGAGCAGTTTCAGGCGATGCGCGAGCAGCTGCTCGGCAAACTGGAAGAGGAGTCGCGCACCCTCTCCACCACGCTGCAGGAGATCGAAAAACGACAAAAGGCGTTCGTCGAACAGACGAAGATCTTCGAACGCGCGGACTCGCTCAAGACGGCGCTCCACAACGATATAGAAGCGCTCAAAGGGGAGATATCCCGCGTCGAGGGCCTCCGCGGCGAGTTGCGCGGCATCGAGGGGGAGTTCTCCCGAGTTCGCAAGTTGTCGGCCGACGTGGGAGAGAAGGTCGCGCGTTTCACCGCCGATAAGCGGCGTATCGATCTGTTGGAGGAGGACTACCATCGCCTCATCGGCCTGGCGCAGAGCGTCGAGGGCAAGATCGAGCAGGTCGGGACGAGCGACGACCAATTGCAGGATATCACCGCCCGCCTGCGCAGCCTCGACGAGCTCCAGCAGGAGGTCGATACGCGATTCGACCGGCTCGAAAAGCGGCGTGCAGTAATCGATCAGACGACCGACGGATTGGAGGCCAATAGCCGCGCAATCCAAGATATGGAAGGAAAACTCGGCGAGCTTGCCTCCAGTATTCAGCAGATGCCGGAACAGATAGCGGCCCTCTCCGGCCAGCTTAAGGCGGTAGCGGCGCAGAAGAAGGAGACGAGTGTCGCCGTCACACAGCTGGCGCGCCTCGAGGAGACGCTGCAGGATGTGGAAGGCCGAATGCGGGATCTGCAGACCGCGCGGGAGTGGCTTGCCCGCACCGAGACGCGTCTGGAAGAGATACGCCGGGAGGCCGGCGAGCAGGTCAAACTACTGGGCAGCATCATGCGCGAGGATGCGCGGAAGAAACCCGAGGCGGGCGGCGCGCCGACCCTCAGCGCCCGCGAGACGGTGCAGAAGCTCGCCCATCAGGGGTGGAAGGTCGATGAGATCGCCCGAGCCACCAAGGTAAGCAAGGGCGAGGTAGAGTTGATTCTGGAGCTTGCGAGCAAGAAATAGTCGCGGGTCTCCCTACAGGGAGACCTCGAAGATGAACTCCACCGAGCGCGCAAAGCCGGCCGGACGTGTGTGTCGGTGGCGCACACCCTCCATTTCTATCAGTTCGACCTCGCTGCCGGCCTCGCGAAGCCGATCGGCAAACTCACGCTGCGCCGGGTTGGTAACGACGACGTCCTGGTTACCTTGAACCATGAGTACCGGTTTGCCGTGGCCGTTCAGGCCGCTTACGTTCTCGTCAAGCACCTCTTTCAGGCGCGGGAACTCCTCAGCGAGACGCCCCTCGTGAAGGGCGTTGTAAAACTCCTCGGTATAGAAGGGTTGGCCGTCGAACGGGTAGTGCGCTTGGAAGTCCTGGACGCACATGGCGAGTACGTTTTCTTCCAACGTGGCGAGCCACTGAGGTTGGAAGATGCGCGCCGGATTGACCATTGCCGTCCCGTATATCTGCTGGTAGGTGTAGATGATGCTGGCGCTGTAGAAGGCCGCCTCCTGCATGAGTTTCTCAACGCTATTCGTCGATCCGAATCCGATTGCGCCGTCGAGTCTGAGCTCCGGCGCATAGTACTCGTTCATGTCCAAAGCCGCGAGGGCTGCGTGCCCCCCTTGCGAGTATCCCGCCGTAACGTTGCCGTCTCCGGGCTGCACGCGTCCGCGAATGAGATCGGAGCGCTCCTCAAACACGCGACGTACCGCGCGCAACGCATCGAGCATCAGGTGCCCCTCGGCGGCTTTGCTGAAGTAGCGTTGCGGTATCGCCGGATCGTTGAAGCCGACATAATCGGGAAATACCGTGATAATGCCTTGTGCACCGTAGGCGAGCATATTTTGGCGATACCAACCCCACTTGATCTCCTCGGGCCGTTCGCTGTTCGGGGCGCAGTGGTCGCCGATTCCCGTTGTTCCCGACCCGAAGGCCAACACGGGAGCGCTCGTCACGCTATCGGTGATCGGAATATAGAGCGTCGAAAGCGCCGTCAGGATCGACCCGTCCGCATCCCTGGTTGAGAACCGCAGCTCGAACACGTCGACCGGATAGACCGCATCGGGACGCGCAAAGTCTTCAAAGAGTTGGCGCGACGACTCATCGATCTCCTGCGGTGTGAGGCTCTCCTGAAAGACTATCGAAACGATCGAGCCGGTCGGCCCGATCTCCTCTGCGACCGTCACCCCGGCGACGGCGATACATAATGCGCAGAGTAGAATATATATGTTCGGCTTCATCATAGTTCTCTGCTTATCATATTGCGCCGTCCTCGTCTATCGAGAGGGCACATCGAGAGTATTGCGGTGAAGATGAACGGGAAAAGCTCGATCTCTATCGAGGGGGCGCGGGTCTGCCCGGTCTTAGCGTGCGTGTCCAGGCGACGACATCGGGAAAGGAGATCTGGCGTGTATCGTGTCGCGCTCCCTGGTAGATGCGGTAATCGACCGGCGTGCCGCGACGACGAAGTTCCTCGACGTAGCGATCCTGCGTAGTGCGGGACACGACTACATCGTTGGTGCCTTGGAGGATCAGCGTCGGAACGCCGTGGCGTGCCAAGCCGGTGCGATTCGCCTCGAAAATGCGCGCGATCACCGGATGCGTTTGGTTCAGGCGGTCGTTCCGCATCGACTCCAAGAAGATCGGGTCAAAGAGGGCGTCCGGCGACGACGGATAGTACCGCTGAATCCCGCCGACGCATTGTCTGGTCGTGTCGTACTCCAGCTCATCGGCCCAGCGCGGCAGAAGTATATCGTGAGGGTCGACGCTCGGCCTGCCGTACACCGTGTAGTACGACATGATTACCATCGGGCCCAGGCTGGGATAGAGTTCCAGCATCGGCTCGATTTCAGCCGTTGGGCCGTAGCCGATAACGCCGTGCAAATAGAGACTTCCACCCAACAGTGCATTGCGGTCCGCGGCGGCCAGGACTGCGTGACCCCCTTGAGAGTATCCGGCGGCGACGCGTCGCAACGGAGCGATCCCGCGAGGTAGGTTTGGTCGTATCCATTCGTCGACGGCGTGCAGCGCGTCGAAGATGACTCGCGCCTCACTCTCGGCGTGAAAATAGGGCTGAACCAGGGTGTCGTCTTCAAAACCCATGTAGTCCGGGAGAATGCCGATGAACCCCTGCCCGGCGAAGGCGAGTACGTGGGCTCGATAGCGTCCCCAGACGATTCCCGCCTCGTGCTCTCGAGATGCGCGGCATACTCCGATGAGGCCGGTCGACCCGGGTGCAAAGAGATACACCGTCTCGGGGGCGTCCATCACGGGAACGAAAACCTGAACGCGCGTACGGATGAGCCGGCCGTTGGGGTACCGCGTGTACATCTGAAGAACCGCCACATCCACCGCATAGCGGGCTCGCGGCGCCTCATGCCCGGAAAAGAGCGCTCCAATGAAGGTATCTACCTCCGACGCGGTCATCCGCCCCTCGTCCGAGACGGACTGAATCCGGCTCTCCGGAATGCGGGCATCGACCGGCTGGGATGCCATGTGCGGTACGGTGAGGTGCATGAGAAGCAGGCCGCATAACGCAATCGAAGGTGTGAAGCGGCGTCTACCGCGTCGAAGTCTGAAATAGTGCATCCCGTACCAATGTATGGAGCGAGTCGTAGTTACGGCAACAGTACGTTTGTCCGACTTTCGTCGCTCGGTATGAAAATACTCGATTCCGGTCTTGGTAGTGACATACCCCCGATTACTCCGTATGTTCATTGGTAATGAAACGATACTCTCTTCGTCTATCGATCATGTTGCTCGCAATCGCCTCGGCGGTGGCGGCGCAGGACGGGTTGTATGCGCCGCGTGTCCCGGGAGATGCCGCCCTGGTGCGCGTGGTGAATCTCGACGACACCGATTCGTCGCCGCGCATTGACGCGGGATCGGTCCGGTTCGAGTCGCTCGCGCCCGGCGAGGCCGGTCCGTATCGACCCGTTGCGCCGGGAATCTATCTCATCGGTGCGCGGGGCCGCGGAGCGGAGTTGAGCCCGGCGCCGGGAGCGTTCCACACGATCGTGACGCTTCCCGGCGGCGACATCCGTATTTTTGAGGATGAAGCGCACCGCGATCCCGCCAGGGCGCAAGTCGTGCTGTACAACCTTTCGGCCGTCGAGGCGAGTCTCTCGTCCGTCGATCCGGCGGGCGAACTCATCGCGAACGTCGGCGCCTGGGAGAGCGCGGCGATCGTCGTCAACGCCATTCAGGTGGAGCTGTCCGCCGTGCGGGGCGGTGTCGAAGCGTTACGCCGCGGCGTCGTTTTGGATCGGGGAGCGTCTTACGCCGTGTTCGTCGGCGAATCGTTTGCGACGCTTCATACCGCCCGGGTAGACGGCCGGTAACGCCGTTTCAACGTGGTATTTGCAAGTCCCACATTTCTGTTTCTCTTCCTGCCGCTCTTCTTATGCGGATACTATCTGTTACCCCAGCGCTTTCGCGCGGCGTGGATACTCGCCGCAAGCTGGTTGTTTTACGGCTGGTGGCGCGTCGATTTTCTGCTCCTGCTTATCATCTCCTCATTGGGCGCCGGATTTGTCGGGCGTAGAATAGCCCGCGCGCCGGATGCGCGCCGAAAGCGTATCTGGATGGCGGCCGGCGTCACCTTATCGCTTCTCGTACTGGGATATTTCAAGTACTTCAACTTCGCCGTCGACGCACTCATGCGGCTCTCTCTCGCCGCAGGTATCCCGTCCACCGGACTGGGACGGGCGTGGGAGGTCATTCTGCCGGTGGGTATCTCGTTCTTCACGTTTCAGATCATTAGCTATCTCATCGACGTGTATCGCGGGACCGCCGAGGAGGCGCGCGGCATCGTCGATGTCGCGGCCTACGTGTCTCTCTTTCCTCAACTCGTCGCAGGCCCCATCGTACGCTACAGCGAGGTTGCCGAACAGCTTCGTAGCCGCACGCATTCGTGGAACGGCTTTCGCGAGGGCGCCGGACGATTCGCACTCGGTTTGGTGCGCAAAGTGCTCATAGCCGATGCGGTTGCTCCGATCGTCGACGCCGTGTTCGGCGCCGAGAGTCCCGGCCTCATAGGCGCGTGGCTCGGGTTGGCGGCCTATACGATTCAGATCTATTTCGATTTCTCGGCGTATTCCGACATGGCCATCGGCTTAGGATCGATGATCGGCTTCCGGTTCCCCGAGAATTTTCGACAACCCTATCGCAGCGCCAGTATCACCGAGTTTTGGCGCAGGTGGCATATCACCTTGTCAAACTGGCTGCGCGACTACCTGTACATACCCCTCGGAGGAAGCCGCCGCGGTCTCGCCCGAACGATCGTCAACCTGCTGACCGTCATGCTGCTCGGTGGGCTGTGGCACGGAGCCGCGTGGACCTTCGTTGTATGGGGGGCGTGGCACGGGGCGTGGTTGGTGGTGGAACGGCTCATTGGAGTTCGTGCGACAGAGAGCGAGGTGACGAGTGCGTACGGCACCTCGGCCGCACCGGAGCGCTTCGGCGCGCCTCGGAGGGCCGTCGCGGGTGCACCGGCGATTCGCCGTGTATACACTTTGGTAGTAGTGATGATCGGGTGGGTCTTTTTTCGTGCACAAGACTTCGACACCGCGCTCACGATGATGCGCAGCATGGTCGGATTCGGGGGAATGGCACTACCGGAGACTTTGCGCTGGCAAATAGAGATCGGGTCGCTCGTCGGACTCATCGCCGGAATATGGTTTATCGTCGTCGAGCCGCGCGTGTTCGCCAACGGTAATCGGCGCCCGATTCTCCTTGCAATAGCGTTTTGTCTGTGCGTGGCGAGACTTTTAGTGGCTTCGTACTCCCCGTTTTTGTATTTTCAGTTCTGAGGTATCCTTTGTGAAGGTGTCCGGTTTCGATATGACCGATGGAAATACTTCATTCCTCAAACGCGTTCGACCCGCCATCCGTAGCGCGTTTCGCCGCCTCAGGCGACGCGATATCCCGACGCTCACGCTCCTGGTGACGATGGTGTTCGGACTCGTTTTGACGCCCGTTACCGCGCTACTCGACGATATACGCGACGACGACGCGTCGGATAGCCGTGGTTCGGCGATAAGCGGACACCTCGCCGGGCGCTTCGACGACTCGTTGGAGGAGCTCCACCCCCTGCGTACGCCGGCGCTCCGTTTGATAACGCTTCTCCGATACCAACTCTTTCGCGAAGGCACCGGCGAGGTCGTCGTCGGCCGGGAAGGGTGGCTCTACACCGAGGAGGAGTTGCGTTGGGACGAACGAGACCTCCAACGCGTGGAGAAACGCCTCGATTGGGTCGCCGAGGCGGTAGACGTAGCGAATGACGACGCGCGTATCGTGGTACTCCTTCTACCGTCCAAGGCGCGGGTACATCCCGAGCCGCTGTCACGCTCCGCGCAATCACTCGCCGCGCACCCGCGGTACGAGCAGGCTCTCGCTGCATTTCGCCACCGCGGAATACCGGTCGTAGACGGCCGACCTGCGTTGGAGGGCGATCGTTTTTTTCGGCGGGATACGCACTGGCGGCCCGAGGGTGCGGTGGCTGCAGCGGAGGCGGTCGGTGAGCTCGTGGCCGTCTCATTTCCCTCGCGATTCGTAGATACTTTGGCCACCGACGAGTACACTTTGCGGTGGGATCAGCCGACCAACCTGGCCGGCGACCTTATGAACTTCGTGCCCCTCGGTGCATTTGCGTCAAACGTCGGCCTGGGACCGGAGACCTACCGTCCCCTGCGTGTAGAGGCGCTGGGTGGTAACGCGTTGGGGCTCTTCGATACACCCGATATTCCCGTAACCCTCGTGGGAACCAGCTTCAGCGCCGATCCGCGATGGGGATTCGAGGACGCGCTGCGATTCGTGCTGTCGGCCGACGTCCTGAATGTCGCCGAAGAGGCGGCGGGGCCCTTCGTGCCGATGGCCTCTTATCTGAGCTCCGACACCATACGCGAGATACCGCCTCGACTGGTGGTTTGGGAGATTCCCGAACGGTATTTGACGCTCCCCGAGGTGGAACTCCCCGCGTTGCCCATCGATCTACCCGACGCGACGAAGCGACCGATCCACGCAATGGAGGTACCGGGCTCCCGCGGCGGCGCTTGACGAATTTTCCGTGTAATTGTATTTTTTCGCTCAATCAAAGAATTAGCAGAGGAACATATGTCAGAGCAGGAGAATCTACGCTCGGCACGCGCTGAAGGCGAGGAGATCTCCGCTTCCGATAGTCCGACGGCGGACGCCGAAATAGAGACACAGCAAGAAGCATCTCTGTCGGAGTCGACAGCCGAAACGGTGTCGCCGACGGGCCGCGATACGGACGAAGAGGAACGGAGAATCGGCGAGCTTGAAGAGACGATCACTCGCCTGGAAGCGGAAAACAGCGAGCTCAAAAATCAGTATTTGCGTAAACAGGCCGATTTTGAGAATTATCGAAAACGTATGGCCCGAGACAAGGAGGACGCGGTCAACTTTGCCAACCAGCAGCTCCTTCTTGACTTGACTTCCGTCATTGATGATTTTGAAAGAGCTATAAAATCGGCTGACGAATCGAGAGACTACGACGCGTTTCATGACGGCGTCGTGCTTATCGAGAAGCAGCTTACCAGCATGCTGGAACGTAAGTGGGGGCTAAGACGGTTCGATTCCGAGGGGGAGACGTTCGATCCTCAAAAACACGAAGCCGTTACCACGGAGCCGAGAGACGATCACGAGCAGTCATTCGTGCTTGAGGATTATCAAAAAGGCTACATGCTCCACGACCGCGTGCTGCGATCGGCCAAGGTCAAGGTTTCCATGCCGACCGGGGCCAACGCTTAATTTAGTGCGAGGAGAAACATATCATGGGAAAAATTATCGGAATTGACCTCGGAACTACGAACTCGTGCGTTGCCGTCATCGAGAGCGGCGAGGCTGCGGTTCTGCAAAACGCCGAGGGACAGCGCACGACACCTTCAATGGTAGCCTTCGTAAAGAAGGGCGACAACGTCGAGCGGTTGGTTGGGCAGCCGGCCAAGAACCAAATGGTGACCAACCCGGAGAACACGATTTTCTCAATCAAGCGCTTTATGGGGCGTCGCTACAGTGAAGTGAACGACGAGATCGGCATGGTTCCGTATAACGTCGCAAAGGACACTAACGACGGGGTGCGGATCGATATCAGCGACAAGAAGTATTCTCCGCCCGAGATATCGGCGGCAATTCTGCAGAAAATGAGAGAGACGGCCGAAGACTATCTCGGTGAGAAGATTACCGAGGCGGTTATCACCGTCCCGGCGTACTTCAACGACTCGCAACGCCAGGCGACCAAGGACGCCGGGCGCATCGCCGGTTTGGATGTCAAACGTATCGTCAATGAGCCGACCGCCGCGGCGCTCGCCTACGGATTCGGGAACGAGAACAAGGATGAGCGTATCGCGGTGTACGACCTCGGCGGCGGTACCTTCGATATATCTATTCTCGAGCTCGGCGACGGCGTCTTCGAGGTAAAGAGCACCAACGGCGACACGCACCTCGGTGGAGACGACTTCGACCAAAAAATCATCGAATGGCTCATCGAGCAGTTCAAGAACGAGCAGGGTATCGACCTGAGCAAGGATCGAATGGCGCTGCAACGCCTTAAAGAGGCGGCGGAGAAGGCGAAGAAGGAGCTCTCCTCGACTCAGAGCACCGATATCAACCTACCGTTCATCACCGCCGACTCCAGCGGGCCCAAGCACATGCAGTACACGCTCAACCGCGCGACCTTCGAGCAGATGACCTCGGACTTGGTAAAGCGGACCCAGGGACCGTGTCTGCAGGCGTTGAAGGATTCCGGACTCAAGGCGGGCGAGATCGACGAAGTTATTCTCGTCGGTGGATCAACGCGTATTCCCGCCGTTCAGCGAGCCGTGAAGGAGATCTTCGATAAGGATCCTCACAAGGGCGTCAACCCCGACGAGGTGGTGGCGATGGGAGCGGCGATTCAGGGTGGAATCCTCGGCGGCGACGTCAAGGACATGATCCTTCTGGACGTAACGCCCCTTTCTCTCGGTATCGAGACGTTGGGCGGTGTGTTCACCAAGCTAATCGAGCGCAACACCACGATTCCGACCAAGAAGAGCCAGATCTTCTCAACCGCCGCGGATAATCAGACGGCGGTATCGATCCACGTCCTCCAAGGCGAGCGTGAGATGGCCAATCAAAATCGTACCCTCGGGAGATTCGACCTGGTCGGCATTCCGCCGGCTCCCCGCGGCGTTCCGCAAATCGAGGTGACCTTCGATATCGATGCCAACGGTATTCTTCATGTGTCGGCCAAAGATACGGCGACCAACAAAGAGCAGAAGATCCGCATCGAATCGTCCAGCGGACTGTCCGAGGACGAGATCGAGCGGATGGTCAAAGATGCCGAAGACAACGCGGAGCAGGATAAGAAGCTCAAGAGCAAGATCGAGGCGCACAACGAGGCCGACAGCCTAATCTATTCCACCGAAAAGAGTCTCGCCGATTACGGTGACAAGATCTCCGACGACGATAAAAAGAATATCGAGGCGGCGGTCGAGGCTTTGCGGGGAGTTATGGACGGCGACGACGTCGACGCGATAAAGGCCAAGACCGAGGAGCTGAAGCAAGCCGCCTACAAGTTGGCCGAAGAGGTCTATAAGAGCGAACAGGCTGGACAGCAGAGCGAGCCGACCCCGGAGCCGGATAACGGAACGGGTACGACGAGCGGAACCGCTTCTACCGACGGCGACAATGTCGAAGACGTCGATTACGAAGTAGTCGACGACGACAAGTCCAACTAATACGGGATAGGTATAGTTTGGCCAAAAGAGACTACTATGAGGTGCTCGGCGTCGGCCGAGACGCCTCGGTAGATGAAATCAAAAAGGCCTATCGAAAGATCGCCGTTCAAAATCATCCCGACCGCAATCCCGACGACAAAGCGGCGGAGGAGCGCTTCAAGGAGGCTACCGAAGCCTATGAAGTGCTCGCCGACGGGGAAAAGCGCCGCGCCTACGATCAGTTTGGATTCGCAGGAGTCGAAGGCATGGGAGGGGCCGGGGGTGCCCAGGGATTCTCCTCGGCGTTCCGCGACTTCGAAGATATCTTCGGAGACTTCTCGGGCATCTTCGAGTCGTTTTTCGGCGGGGGCGGCTCCCGGGGGAGAGGCGGACGTGGTCGCGGCGGCGTGGCCCGCGGATCGGATCTGCGCTACGATCTGGAGATCTCCTTTACCGACGCCGCGTTCGGCACCAAGGCCGAGATCGCCTATGAGCGCGAAGCGTCGTGCGAAGTGTGCGGCGGGTCGGGAGCCGAGCGGGGAAGCGGACGCAAAACGTGTCCGACCTGCGGCGGCACCGGTCAGGTGCGGCGCAGCAGCGGATTCTTCTCCGTCGCATCGGTCTGTCCCACCTGTAAGGGAGAGGGGACGATCATAGACCGTCCCTGTTCGGCGTGTAGCGGAAGCGGTGTCGTCAAGAAACGGCAGCGCGTCAAAGTGACGATCCCTCCCGGTATCGCTCACGGTCAGCGAATTACCATCCCGCGCCAGGGTGATGCGGCTCGCCAGGGCGGCGAAAGCGGCGACCTGCACGTAGTGATTCACGTTGCGCCCCACCGCCACTTTGAACGGCAGGGAAACGATGTGTATTGCGCGCTACCCATTAGCGTCACCCAGGCTGCGTTGGGCGCCGATATCCAAGTTCCGACCCTCGACGGCAAACGTGTCAAAGTGAAGGTGCCCTCCGGGACGCAACACGGAAAGGTCCTTCGGCTCCGCAATGAGGGCATTCCCCTTGGAACCAGCGGACGCAGGGGCGATATGTACATCAAGCTTCAGTTGGTCATACCGAACCGATTGTCGGGACGCGCCAAGGATCTGTTGCGAGAGTTCTCGTCCGTTCAAGGCGAAGAGGCCAACCCCGATCCGATTCCTCTCAAGGATCTGTAGGCCGACGTGCAGTCGGCCGCCCCGAATGCCGCCCGCAGTGTATATTGCGCACTGATCGTTCCTCCTTTCGATCTATCGCGGCAGGATTAAGAAGGCCCCTCTTCCGTCCGATATAGCGACAGAAGGGGGATCGATGAAACGATTTCGTATAGTGCAGATCGTGGTGTTGCTGACCGCCGCTCTTGCGGTTGTAGCGGCGCAAACGGTCGAACGCGCCGATGAATCTCAGGAAGCGTTTACTCCGGTTTTCGAGACCGAGTGGTATGACGCGCCTTGGATTACCGGCGACACAAATCAGGATGGAAATGTCGACTACGCACTCAGGCTCGACGAGTTCGGCGAGAAGGCGTACGAGGCGATGGACTTCAACTTTGACGGTCTCATGGACGACTTTTATATGTATCGCGGCGGTGTGCTTTCCGCTGAGCAACTCGATACAAACTTCGACGGTCGTATTGATCTGTGGATTCACATGCACGACGGTGTGCGCGTGCGGGGATACGAGCGCGATCTCGACTACGACGGCGCGATAGACTTGGTAAAAGAGTTCGGCGAGTCGTAATTCCATGTCGTGGATCACCGGGCGCCACGCGATTCTCGCGGCGATCCGGCGCGGCACCAAGGGAGTTCTTCATCTCTCGGGCTCACGCGACCGGTTCAGCGATCTGATCGCAGCGGCGGGGCGGGCGCATCTCAAAATCGAACGGGTGACTCCCGATTGGCTGCGCCGCAACGTCGGCGAGGTTGCCCGCGGCGCGGCGCTCCGCGTCACCGACGAAGTTTCGGGAAATGAAGGGAGCATCGACCTCAAACGATGGTTGAGCGACCGTCGTGAAGGACGACCGTCACCGATTGTGGCCCTCGATCACATCACCGATCCCCACAATCTCGGCGCCATCCTGCGGTCCGCTCTCCTGTTGGAGGTGGGCCTCGTGATTATTCCCACTCGTCGCAGCGCCGTCGCCGGAGAGACCGTGTCGAGGGTTTCCGTCGGTGCCTCTCGGTTCGTCCCCGTGTCGTACGTGCCCAACCTGCGCGTCGCGCTGGGGGCGTGCCGCGATGCCGGGTGGTGGATCTACGGCGCCGACGCGGGGGGCGATGCTCTGCACACCCTGTCGTTCGACCGAAACGCGGTCATCGTTCTCGGCGCGGAGGGACGGGGGCTCTCACCGATTCTTCGCAAGACCGTCGATGCGGTCGTAACCATCGCCTCGGCCGCTCCGCCGGAAGCCGGCGTCGATTCCTTTAACGTGTCGGTGGCGGCGGGAATACTGTTGTATGAGTATCGACGACAATGGCCCCTCAGCGACTGAGGGGCGGATCTGTGGTTAGATCGCTAAGCCGAAGAAACGGCAACTATTCTCGAACAAGGTTTCCGCAAGCTCTTCCTCGCTCATATCACGCAGCTCGGCGAGAAAACGGAGCGTCTCCGGCAGATACGACGGTCGGTTACGCTGTCCTCTATGGGACGAGGGAACCATGAACGGGCTCTCGCTCTCGATCAACATTCGGTCGAGAGGCATGTTCTTTGCCGTCTCGTGAAGGTTGCGTGCGTTGCGATACGTAACGTTCCCGGCGAAGGAGATGTAAATGGGCAGTTCGATCGCCTTTTTGGCGTACGCCCAGTCCTCGGAGTAGCAGTGGAGTACCGCTCCGCGTGGCGGGACTTTCTGCTTCAGTATCTCCAGTACATCATTGCCGGCGTCCCGGTTATGAATGACCGCCGGCTTGTCGAGACGTGCGGCGAGTTCGAGCTGACGAATGAACAATTCGATCTGCGAATCCTTATCGCCGAATTTTCGATAGTAATCCAAGCCCGTCTCACCCACGGCGACCACTTTCGCCATCGCCGCGCCCTGTTCTACTTGGCTCTCCCAGTCTTTGCCCGGGTTTGTCACCTCGGACGGCGAGACACCGACCGCGAAATAGACGTTGGCTGCGGTCTTCAAATTTTCGTACAAACTGAAGAAGTCGCGAACATTGTTGCAAATGCTCAAGATACCGTCGATACGTTCGTGGCGAGCTTCTTGACTTACAATAAGCTGCTCAATCGGATCCTCGTCTATCAGGCCGATATGAGCATGAGTATCAAATAATCTCATACTGATTACCAAAAGGAACGGATTAGTCTATATGTGACTCCACGAAAAAATAGCACTATAGTCAGGTTTCGTCAAGGTACACCCTATTCTGTGAGCCAAAAAAGGCCGAAATTTCTATACAGATTGACTTCTTTGGTCTGTTGTGATAGGGTCTTTCGTAAGGAGCACAGGTGTCATCAAAGCGACATTGGTCCGACCAAGTGAAAAAAGGTCGGGTGTGGAGTTTTCTCACGCAGCGGTTCACCGTTATGTTGATCCCTCACTCCGAGCGAGGAGCAATCAACTTCCACGTTAACGCGCTCGTTTTGGTTTTCGGTATTTTCCTTCTGGTCGGCGTTTTCGGAAGCTTCGTGTATTTTTCAAGCGTCCATATCGGTTCGACCGCCATCATAGATAATCAGGAACAGCAACTCGCCAATAGTCAGGCGAATCTCGATGCGGTGTTGAACGAAGTGCAGAACGTGCTGCGCACCGCGCGTTCATTTGACGAGGAGTTGGTCGACACCGTCAATAGCCTCGGTATCGAACGTCCCGACGATACGGTCCCGGCGGCGGTCACCCGAGGCGATCTCGCGGCGTTTTTCGATATTCAGGCGGTGGCCGACGATCGCGTGAGGGAGATTCAGGAGCTCCGCGACCTTTCCGGTACACTTCAGGATGCGGTGAATCCCCTGCGAGAGATGCGCGTCGTTCTCGAGTCTCAGCAGGAGTTGTTGTCCGACATCCCGAACTTCTGGCCGGTCGCCAGCGGAATGGGACGCGTGACGATGGAGTTCGGACCCAATATTCACCCCTTTACCGGCCAGTGGTATCTCCACAAAGGAATCGACATCGCCGGTCCCCCGGGACTTCCCATCGTAGCGAGCGCCGACGGCAAAGTCGTCGAGATGGGGAACGATCGCGGGTACGGCTTCTTTATAGTGTTGCGTCACCGGTACGGATTCAGCACGCAGTATTCGCATCTCCAGAGTATTCTCGTGAATAAGGGACAGGATGTCGTTCAGGGTCAGCGTATCGGGACACTGGGCAATACCGGCATGTCGACCGGTCCGCATCTGGATTTCATCGTGACTCTGGGTACCGATGTAGTGGATCCCGCGGCGTTCTTAAAA
This sequence comes from Alkalispirochaeta sp., assembly GCA_965601925.1. Lineage (GTDB taxonomy): Bacteria > Spirochaetota > Spirochaetia > DSM-27196 > Alkalispirochaetaceae > Alkalispirochaeta. Next base: position 4,551,063 of record OZ271854.1, on the reverse strand, counting down.
ATTAGCAACGATTTCGTGCGGGGCGGTACCGGCACCCGCTGATCGTCTCGGTATGCCTTCTCTCGACGCGACACTCATAAACTCCATCGTAGGGACGGGATCTTTTTTTAAAGGGAACATCGTCGTCTCCGGTTTGCTGCGGATCGACGGCGATTTCTCAGGCGGTATAAAGACGGCCGGTCGCGTTATCATCGGTCGAGGCGGTCGAGCGGATTGCACGATAGACGCATCGACGGTCGTGATCGGCGGCATATTCCGAGGCACTGTGTATGCGAGCGAAAAAGTTATCGCCCTCGACACGGCAGTCATCATCGGTAACATCTACAGTCCCCGCATTATCGTAGAGTCGGGCGTCATTCTCGATGGTGCGATGCATATACGGGGAGTGCGCGATGAGCGTGAGAGCGGTACCGAAAAGGCCCCGGTCGATACCGCGGCTCTCCCGCCGACCGACGGCAGGTCGAGGAGATCGTGGCGCCAGAGAAGACCGAGGAGTGACGTCGGAGTCCCGGATCGGCAGCGCTAATGGAACCGATACGTTCCGATAGAAATCGCCGTCTCGACCGCCGCGCTTCGCGCCGCAGCCTTGGGCACGGGGAGGAGACGGCAGGCGGTTTTGCGCGCCGTTTGGAGGAGACGGGCGAGGCGGACCCGCCGGCAACGACAGGTGACGTATTTCAAGCGTCGGGAACGTCGCCCGCCGGCGTCGACGGCTCGACGGAGAAACTTCTCGATGCGGTGCACGAGGCGGGACAACGTCTTCTCAACGAGCGAACATTCTCCGCCGCTCAAGCGTATCGCGAGGCGGTTCAGCTCTTTTTGCGGAACGTCGTACCCGACGCGAATCACGTTCAAATCAGTGAGTCGAGTCGTGGTATAATGTCGCGAAAACGTTACTATCTCTTGACTGATATCAATCGATCGGTAGACCGACTCATCACCGGTTTATTGCAGACTCAGGATGCGCAGTTCGATATCCTCGGGCGCTTAGAGGCGATACGAGGCATGCTGATCGATCTGATTCATTAAGGCAAGGAGCATCTCATGGAGCTGGTGGTCCGTAACATTCATACCCGCGAAACAGATCTCTGCGAGACGGGCGGGCTTCAGATCAACATAGGGTGGAACATCGTATACCAGGGGCGTTACGGACAGGATATCGGTTCGGCGATCGGCACGGTCAGCGAGCGCGGCCGGTCGGCGTACAAGTCGGTCTGTAGAGTCGATCGCGTTGCAACGCCCGCCGACATGGAGCACCATCGCCGCCACGAAGAGGAGGCCGCGCAAGCGTCCAAGGTGTGCTCCGAGCGTGTGGAGGCCCACGGACTCGATATGCGAGTGGTCAGCGCGCACTACCTATTGGATCGTTCCAAACTACTGTTTTTTTTCGTGTCCGATCATCGCGTCGACTTTCGGAACCTGGTGCGCGATCTGGTGTCGCGGTTTCACGTGCGCGTCGAGCTCAGGCAAATCGGTGTGCGCGACGAGACACGCATTCTCGGCGGTATGGGAATCTGCGGCCGCAGGCTGTGCTGCAACGGTGTGTCGGATCGTCTGGCACCGGTCTCTATTCGCATGGCGAAGAATCAGAATTACTCGCTCAATTCTATGAAGGTTTCGGGACCGTGCGGACGTCTGCTGTGCTGTTTGGCCTACGAGCACAACTTTTATCAGGATGAACGCAAACGGTATCCCCGCGAGGGCACGCTCGTGAGCATGGAAGGGGACGTCTTTCGCGTTCAAGAGATAAATATTTTGAGTAAGCAGGTGCGCATGTTCGGCCCCGGAGGACAATGCACTTCCGTGCCCATTTGTGCTCTCACTCGTCGCGAGACGGTCCGTGGTCGGGGCAAGCGCCAACAGCCGGAGTGGGAAGTCAATCTCGAAAACTGCTCCGCTGAATGTATTGCAATCGGTCGAGAGTAGCGTAGAGTCCGTTCCGTTCGACCAGTTCCGCGTGCGTTCCCTGCTCCTCCAGTGTACCGTGTGATAGTACCAGTATCGTATCGGCGTGCTGAATCGTGGAGAGGCGATGGGCGATGACCAGCGAGGTTCGCCCGCCGGTCACCGTTTCCACGGCGCGTTGGAGTGTATGCTCCGTCTCACTGTCGATATTTGAGGTCGCCTCGTCCAAGAGGAGTATCGGCGGATCGTGAACCAGAACGCGGGCGAACGAGACCAACTGTCGCTGCCCCGCCGAAAGATCGGTCCCCCTCTCATGCAGAACCGTATCCAGGCCCTCGGGAAGTCCCCTGATATAGTCGCCGATTTGGACCGCCTCGCACGCGCGCCACACCGTCTCGTCGTCGACCGGCTCGCCGAGGGTGATATTGTTACGTATCGTATCGCTGAATAGATATACGTCTTGTTGGATCGGCTGAACGATGCTCCGTAACGTCGCAAGAGGAATCGTACGAATGTCGGCGCCGTCGATCGATATTGAACCGCGTTCGATATCCCAGAGGCGGGTGAGGACGTTGATAATCGTCGTTTTTCCGGCGCCGGTATATCCCACGATCGCGACCATCTGTCCCGGCTCCACGGCGAATGAGAGCCCTGCAAGAACCGGCTCGCTCGGTTTATAGGCGAAATGTACCTCGTCAAAACGGATCGCGCCCCGCACCGACGAGCGCTCGATCCTCTCTGTGCCGTCGTCGGCGATGCGATGGCGCTCATCCAGGAGTGAAAAGACTCGCTCCGCGCCCGCCATCGCCCCCTGAAGTACCGTAAATTGTTCTGAGATCATCATAACGGGCATGTAGAATCGGCGAATCAAGTTGGCAAACGCGACGAGCACGCCTAAAGAGACTAAATCTACGTTCAACAGACGCGCACCGAAGAAGATCACCACCGCTGTCGACGTGGTCGCCATGAAGTCTACAATCGGGCGAAACACGGCAAAGACGTGCATTTCGGCGATGTGGGCGCCGAGTAGTTCCTCGTTGCGTTCGTCGAACTCGCGACGGCTGCGATGCTGTTGTACGAACATTTGAACGATGGACATGCCGGAGATGTACTCGGCTAAATAGGCGTTTACGACGCTCACGGCGCGGCGCGCCCGGCGAAACGCCTCGCGTGCACGACGCCGGAATATATCGGTGAGTACGACGATCGGAATCATGCTCAATAGCACGATGCCCGCCAGACGTGCATTGAGAGAAATCATGGTAATGACGACAGCGATCATCAGACAGACGTTGCGCGTCAGTTCCGACAGCACGGATGTGAAGAGTTCGTTGATCGTCTCGACGTCGTTGGTCGCCCGCGTTACCAATCGCCCAACCGCTTGGTTTCCCAGAAATCCGAGATTTTGCCCCATCGTATGGCCGAACACCTCCAGCCGCAGTCGTTTCATCACGAGCTGGCCGGTGTACGCGGTGAGATAGACCTGGCCGAAGCTCGATACGAGCACACCGACCAGAATAATTGAGAACACCACCACGTTACGCCGGAGCCCCTGCACGTTGTCGGTGCGTAGAGAAAGGCGCTCACTCCTCTCGAGACGATCGATTACCGTACGCGGATAGACCTCCCACGATCCGTCGGTACCGACACGTTCGGTGAGAATCTTCTGTGCAATCGGCGGGTTATCAATAACGGCGTCGGCGGGAATAATGACGAAGCGTCGAGGGTCCAACGCGCCCTCTTCGCGCATCTCGTCGCGTTGAGGCCGCGAGATTTGGTCGAGAAACTCCTCTCGAAGATACACCGTATTACCGATTCGCAACGTCTCGCCCGCCCGGTTGAAGCGGTCGACCGAAGCGGGATCGACGCCGATCCAGAAATCGAGGATCTCGTGGTCTATGGTGCGTTGGATGACCACCGGCAGGAGCACGTCGCCGACGGTGGCGATCAACAAACATGTAAAGGCGACGACGATATAGCGACCGTACGGGCGGGCAAACGCAGCCAGACGCCGCATCAGGGCCGGGTCGTATCCGGCAATGATCTTTTCATCCTGGTGGTGAATCATCGACGCTCCCTTGCGCGTTCCCGTTGTTGAAGCCGATATATCTCGCGATAGAATCCGGGCTCTTCGATAAGCGAAAAATGTGTGCCCCGCTGAACGATTTCGCCCTCTTCGAGCACGATGATGAGATCCGAGCCCGCCAAGGTGGACACTCGATTGGAGACGACGACGGTCGTCCGCCCCCGTCGTAACGTTTCGAGGGCGGTGAGAATACGCTCCTCGGTGTCGCTGTCCACAGCGGACAGCGCATCGTCGAGAATAAGCACCTCGGCATCGACGAGTAGCGCACGTGCTAATGCGATGCGTTGTCTTTGACCGCCCGAAAGGGTTACTCCCCGCTCCCCTACAATGGTATCCCACCGATCCGGAAAATCGGCGATATCGGTGTCGATCGCCGCCGTCGTTCCGACCCTCTCAACCTCTTCGTCGTTCGCATCGGGCCTGCCGAAGCGGATGTTCTCGGCAATTGAGGCGGAGAAGAGAAAGGCGGATTGCGGTACGACGGCGAACCCTCGCCGCAAAGTATCCAGATCGTATTCGCGAACATCCGTTCCGTCTATGAACACCGTCCCCGGAGGAGGGTCCAGGAGGCGTGGAAGCAGTGATATAAGGGTCGACTTACCGCTCCCGGTGCGACCGAGAACGCCGAGCATCGATCCCCGTGCCACGCTGACGCTTACGTTGTGCAACGCAGCGCGCCCGGAGTCGGGGAAGCGGTGGGTCACGTTTCGGATCTCGACATGTCCCGCGATCGGTCTCGTCACGGCACCGGGCGGAGAGATGATCGACGGCGCGGTATCGAGGACCGCATTGATCCTCCCGAGCGAGGCCGCACCGCGTTGCAACATGTTGATGGTAAATCCCGCTCCCATCATGGGCCAGATCAGCATTTGCAGATAACTCAGAATGGTGACGAAGTTCCCGGTCGAGATTTCGCCGGCAATCAATGAGCGCCCGCCGAACCAGAGGAGCATCAATAGCGTCAGGCCCGAGAGAAACCCCACCAGAGGAAAGAAGATTCCCCAGATTCTCACGAGTTTCATGTTTCGACTTTGGTAGGCGTCGTTCGCGTCGGCAAAACGTCTGAGGAAGTACGCCTCCTTAACGAACGCTTTGATTACGCGAATACCGCTGAACGCCTCCTGCGCCTGGTCGCTCATAGCGGAGAAACCCTCCTGTACCGACCGAAAAAGCCGCCCGATGCGGCCTCCCAGAATCACCATCGAAATGGTAATGATCGGCAATGGAATGACGGTGAGCAGCGCGAGGCGCGGATTTTGGCTGATGAGGATCGAGAGGATCGCCACCGTCATAAACAGGCCGTCGAAGAAGGCGACTAGCGCCATGCCGACCGCCATCCTAATCGCGTTCATATCGTTGGTGGCCCGCGCCATCAGGTCGCCGGTCTTGACCCGTTGATAGTACGAAGAGGGGAGAGTGAGGAGATGTGCGTACAAGCGTGCACGGAGCTCGGTCTCGATACGCCTGCTCGACCCGTGAATGAAAAAGCGCCATCCCAGACGTCCCGCGGCGATGACGACCGCAACGCCGATCATAGCCGCCATAAGCGCCCCGATCCTTCGCGGTTCGCCGATACCGTCAACCAATAGATCGACGGCGCGACCGATAAACTGGGGAATGAGTAGTTGAGCTCCGCTGGTCACCAGCAGCGAGATGATGCCGGCGACATAACGCCATCGATAGCGTCTCAGGAGGGGTAGAAGCGTACGAAACTCGGATAATACTGCGATATCGTCACTCTCCGGTCGATCGCCACCCGGCGATGGTATCGTCTATGAGCTCCCGGGCGTGCGCTACCGACTCGAGCAGGGCGCGCTTGTCGTGAGCCGCATCCATGATGGTCACTCCCTTGATGCGATAGCGATGCCCCGTGCGCATCTGTGTGAGGTCGCTTAATCGCGAAAGTCGCCAGCCGCCGTCAAGGGCGACGATGACCAGCGGCAACGAGCGAGCACGCAACAATCGACGAAGAGCGCCCGAATGGAACGTATGGACGCGGCCGTCGCGAGAGCGCGTTCCTTCGGGAAAAATAACGATCGCCTCGCCGGGGCCGAGGTCCCTTCCAAGTCGCTCTATCTCATGCATCGCCTGAGCGACATCACCGCTGCGGTTTATGAGGGCGTGTCGCTGGACTCGCAGCACGCGCGAGACTGCCGGAAACCATTTGCCCAACTCCCGTTTCGCGACGAACCGGACCGAATGGTGGCGAAAGGCCGCCATGATGGCCACGATATCGATGACGCTCTGATGGTTGGCGAGAATCACGAACCGATCGGGATAATCCCGGTCGTCGAGGTCGATCTGCAGTCGGAGGCCGGCGAAACGGCGCGCGATCGCAAAAAGTCTGCGCGCCCTCAAGGGGACGTAGCGATTCATGACGCGCCGAGCGTGGGATGTGCTTACGGCGATGCGTACCTTGTCGAGAAGGTCCCACCACACCAATTGAGCGATGATGAGACAAAAAAACAGCGTTGCTCGCATCCGGCACCTACACTACCCGGAATCATCGATCTATGTTAAGCGTTGTCTTCGTTGACACGTCGTTCGAATATCTGCTACGGTCTGCAGCTGTTATCTATTTGACCAGGGAGGATAATTCTTTTGATTACCAAGGGTTCTGCCGCCAAGCGTCATCGTCAGAGCGAGAAGCGGCGCATGAAAAACAAAGCGATTCGCAGCGAGGTACGCTCCAGTGCGAAGAGGGTGCTCAGCGCCGTCGCCTCCAACGAGAGGAGTGCCGCGGACGAGGCGCTTCGTTCATACGTTGCTCTCATCGATTCCGCCGCGCGTAAAGGCGTGTATCATAAGAACACTGCGGGTCGCAAAAAGTCCCGTATGGCGCATAGAGTCAACGCGATTCAGTCATAAGCCGCATCGGAGGAATCGTGCCGGGTTCGAAACTAACCAAAGCCGAGATCGTCGAACATATCGGTGAGCAGATCGATGTCAGTAAGAAAGACATCCATACGATTATCGATTCCTTTTTCGGAGAGGTGAAGACGGCTCTTCTTCAAGACAAGATTGTCGAGTTTCGCGGCTTCGGCACCTTCGAAATCCGCACTCGCAAGGGGCGACAGCACGCCCGGAATCCCAAAACCGGCGAGCAGGTGACCGTGCAGAACCACGGCGTCGTCGTATTTCGACCCGGCAAAGAGCTCCGAGAAGCGAGCTGGTCGTTGCGTAGTTGATTCAGACGCTGTGGAGTTGACTCGCCGCGCGCCCGACCGGGGAGTTCGCCGCATTCCCGTCGCATCTCGCGAGACGGCGATCGTAGGGCTGATCATACTTGGGGCGATACTGTTCGCCACCGCCTTTCCCAACCGCGTATTTCGTTTCGGTTTGTTTCCCGTCGCCTTCATAGCACTCGTTCCCGTAGGCGTGGCGATTCGGCGTATGCGGTGGTGGACAACTCCTCTGTACGGAGCGTTGTACGGCTTTGCGACATATGCGCTCTTTAATTACTGGCTCGTCAACTTCCATCCCTTAGCGATTTTTATCGTTCCGGTTATCTACGCGGGATACTTTTTCCTCGTATTTCCGTTGCTATGGATCGCCGATCGTCTGTTCGGGCGATGGTCGTTTTTGATACAGGTTCTCGTGTGGATGAGTTACGAGTGGGCGCGCACACAGGGATTCCTCGGGTATTCCTACGGCATTATGGGCTATGCGCTCTTTCCCGCACCGGTTCTTATCCAAATCGCCGATTTTGCCGGCGTATGGGGCGTGTCCTTTCTCGTCGTTCTCCCCTCCTTTTTTCTGGCCCAGATTATCAACGATCACGGTGGTGAGGTGCTCTTCTCGTGGAAGCGACTCCGACCGCTTCTGGCTTGGCGCGCACTGGAGCTCGTCGGATACGCCGTTCTGTTCGCCGGCACGATTCTATACGGACTCCTCTCGCCGGTCGATTACGGCGAAGCGCGCACGTGGCGGCTCGCCCTTGTGCAGCAGAACGTCGATCCGTGGGTCGGCGGATTTCGTGCGTACGAACGAAGTCTGGAGATTCTCACCAGAGAGAGCGATCGCGCATTGGCCGAACACGACGTGGATGCGGTGATTTGGTCGGAGACGTCGTTCGTCCCGTCAATCGATTTTCATACCCGATATCGTACCGACCAAGAGCGATTCGAGCTGGTGCGCGAGCTGACCGAGTACCTCGGCGAGCAGACCGTGCCGTTCGTCATCGGTAACAGCGACGGACAACTCGAACGAGACGGCGCCGGCGAGCTTGACCGCGTGGACTACAATGCGGTGCTCGTGTTCGAATCGGGCGGGCAATTGCAGGGAACGTATCGCAAGATTCACCTCGTGCCCTTTACCGAGCACTTTCCCTACGAACGTCAGCTGCCGTGGCTCCACACGCTCCTTATCGAGAACAACACCAACTTCTGGGGACAAGGTACCGATTGGACGATCTTTGAGCTCGACGGTATTCGGTTTTCTACGCCGATCTGTTTCGAGGACACGTTCGGATATCTCACGCGGGAGTTCGTACGTCGCGGATCGGATGTGTTCGTCAACTTAACCAACGATCTGTGGTCGTACTCGGAGCCCTCGGCCATGCAGCACATGGGTATGGCCGTCTTTCGGGCCGTGGAAAATCGGCGCTCCATGGTTCGCAGCACCAACGGCGGAATGACGACGATTATCGACCCGAACGGCCGCCTCCTCGACCTCTATCCTCCCTTTCAAGAGGGTGCACTGGTCGGCGACGTTCCGATTTATACCGACCGTTCGACGGTCTACACCGCGTGGGGCGACTGGATGGCCGGCGTTTTCGTCGCCGCAACGGTCGTCGCCTTACTCTTCGGAAGTTTTCGCGGTCTTGTCGCACGACGTCGGGATGTACGGTAACGCGCGTTCCCGTCCCTTCGTTCAATTGACAAAACTCGCGACTGCATAAGAAAATACGCGTATGTCACAGACTGCACCGAAAATTCTGGTTGTCGACGACGAACACATCAACGTTGAATTTTTCCAGGTAATGCTTTCCCGACTCGGCTATGACGTATCGACCGCCGGTGACGGTGATACCGCGCTTGAGCGTATCGCGGACGAGAAACCCGACTTGGTCCTCTTGGATAACATCCTTCCCGGCAAGACCGGATGGGAAATCACGCGACTGGTAAAACAGGACGAGGCGTATCGCGATGTCGCCGCGACGCCGATCATCATGTTTTCCGCTATGGACGACGTACAGGACAAGGTCGAGGGTTTCGAACTCGGTATCGAGGACTACATCACAAAGCCGTTCAATTTCTCGGAAGTGTTGGCGCGCATCCAGGCGGTACTCCGTCAGCGGGAGCTGTCGCGCCAGGTCATCCGAAGGGAACGGCGGCTCGCCCTCGTCGAGTCGCTCAACAGTTCGCTCATCTACTTCACCCGTCATATTAAAGAGCCGATGGAGAAGCTGCGCGCCGTCGCCAAAGATCTGAACGTCGACGATCACCACGCCGTCGCCGAACTCGTGGATCTCATCGTTCACGAGACCGGGAGAACCCTCGCTACCGTCGAGGGACTCGATGAAGAGGTAAACGAGCTACAGAGTCAAGAAGACGAGTTGAAGGCCAAGGAGCTCTCTCTCGAGGATCTGGAGAGCAAGTTTCGCAAGCACGCGGCGGCGACGCTCATGACGTCCAAGGAAAACGGCAATGGTTAGCGAGGATAAGAAACGCGTACTGGATCTCTTTGCCAGAGGGCGGAAGCTCTACAAGCTCATGCAGTTCGAAGAGGCGCAGAAACAGTTCGTTCAGGCGCTCAAGATCGACAAGGACGACGGGCCGTCCAAAGTCTACTACGCGCGTTGCAAACACTATATCGATAATCCTCCGCCGGAGGATTGGGACGGCGTGTTCGTCATGACCACAAAGTAGGGCGTAAAGACGCATGGCGTATCACATTGATCCTCGATCGATCGAGCAGACCGACAGCCGACTCGGGTCGGGAACGCGTTTCTCGGGAACGTTGCGTTTCAAGGGATCGGTTACGGTAAGCGGAGAGTACGAGGGCGAGATAGAGGCCGAAGGGTTCCTCTACATCCAAGACGGTGCACGAGTAAACGCAAACGTTCGCGCTCGACGAATCATCGTCGGCGGGACCGTCCACGGGAATATCGAGGCGCCCGAAGAGGTCGAGATGCTTCCGGGCTGCGTCGTGCACGGTAACGTACGGGCGGGTCGCGTACGCATCGCCGACGGCGTCGTCTTCGAAGGGCGGTGCGAGATGCTGCGCAACGGTGAGTCGCTGGACGTCTTTTCGGCGCCCCTCGATCAACTGCGGCGTCAGGCGAATCCCGCCATCGAGATGAGCGCCGGGCATGAAGGCGGATCGTGAGGCCCGCAGCGCGGTGCGTCGGTTCGGATACGTCGGCGGATCGCGCACCTCAAAGCATTTTTTTGTATTAGTTCTGCTTTTTTTATTGTCCGGCACTTGCGCTTGACAGTACTTTGACGGAAAGATATAGTTAGGGTCCTGCAAACAAACGTGACCAAGATAGTTGTATAGCTCTCTTCGGCTTACGCAGCCCGTTCTAAATAAATAAACCGGTCCTGAGGCCACACTCATTCTGGAGTCATCCATGTCAGATAATGGTGAACAGCAAGCCACCGAGAACAACACGGACAAAAGTAGCAATAATGGTACTCCCGAAACGGGAACTACCAATACGGGAAAAACTGAGTCGGGAAAGACCCGTCCTCCGGGGTGGCGTGCTCCCAAGAAGAAGCGCGTCCGCGTCGCGTTGGTAAAGGACGGCGATGCCGCCGGCGATCGTAACGGCAACCGTCAAACGACCGCCGTCGCCGATCGTCGCGGCGGCGCCCCCGACGGAGACAAGAAGCAGCCCGCGGGCGAAGACGGCTCGGTTTCCATCGATTTTTCCCATCTGAAGGACGACAAGAGTCTGAGCATCAACGAGCTCACCATCATGAGCATGAAGCGTCTGCGTGAGCTCGCCGCCGATATGGGTATCGCAACGGAAAATCTCCTCTCGCTGAAGAAGCAAGAGGTGATTTTTGCGATCCTCAAGGCCCACACCGAACGCAACGGGACGATTTACGCCTACGGCTCTCTGGAGATTCTTCCCGACGGGTACGGCTTTCTGCGCAGCCCGCAAAACTCGTACCTTTCAGGGCCCGACGATATCTACATTTCGCCGTCTCAGATTCGTCTCTTCAACCTGAAGACGGGTGACACGGTCTACGGTCAAATACGGCCGCCCAAAGAGGGTGAACGATTTTTCGCCATGCTGCGGGTAGAGAGCGTTAACTTCGACCATCCGACGGTCGCCCAGACGCGGATTCCGTTTGACAATTTGACGCCGCTATATCCCGATCACCGTTTGGATATGGAGACCAAGAGCGGCGATCCGTCGACGCGCATGATCAATCTCTTTTGTCCGATCGGTAAGGGGCAGCGCGGTCTGATCGTCTCGCCGCCGCGAACCGGTAAGACGATTCTCCTGCAGAAGATTGCCAATGCGATTACCGAGAACCATCCCGAGGTCTATCTCATCGTCCTTCTTATCGACGAGCGGCCCGAGGAGGTCACCGATATGGAGCGCAACGTTAAGGCGGAGGTGATCGCCTCAACCTTCGATGAGCAGGCGCAGCGTCACGTTCAAGTGGCGGAGATGGTCCTGGAGAAGAGTCGGCGATTGGTTGAGCATCGCAAAGACGTGGTAATTCTCCTCGACTCGATCACGCGTCTCGCGCGCGCCTATAACCAAACGGTACCGACGTCCGGTAAGATTCTCTCCGGCGGTGTCGACTCCAACGCGCTGCACAAACCCAAGCGTTTCTTCGGCGCGGCGCGCAATATCGAGGACGGCGGTAGCTTAACGATCGTCGCTACGGCGCTCATCGAGACCGGAAGCCGCATGGACGAGGTCATCTTCGAGGAGTTCAAGGGTACCGGCAATATGGAGATCAACCTCGACCGGCGCCTATCCGACCGGCGCATCTTCCCCGCCATTAACATCAAAAAATCGGGCACGCGGCGAGAGGATCTCTTGTTGATGTCAGAGGAGCTGCGTAAAATGTGGGTGCTGCGCAAGGTCGTCAATCCGATGGACGACGTGGAGATCATCGAGCTGCTCCTTGACAGAATGAGCAAGAGTCGGAATAATGCCGACTTCTTGCAGTCTATGAATACATCGAGCGCCGACTGAGCACGTGGAGGAGATTATGAAAGACATCCATCCGGACTATCGTCCCGTGGTGTTTCGCGATACCGCGAGTGGTACCATGTTTCTGACCCAGAGCACCGTCGCGACGAAGCAGACGGTCAAATACACCGACGGCAACGAGTATCCGCTGTTCGACGTTGAGATTTCCAGCGCGTCGCACCCCTTCTATACCGGAAAGCAGAAACTCGTCGACACCGCAGGTCGTGTCGAGCGATTCCGCCGCAAGTACAATATCAAGGGTTAGTCGAACCGAGCCGCCGATTCTTTCGGCGGCTTTTTTTTGGGTCCCACCCCTTTAGCGAGCGCGCTTGCGAACGAAGGCGCCTCGTATCACGCCTCCAAACGTCAGTATGACCGCTACCCACCCGAGCCAGTCTCCCCATGCGGAGTAGAGCGTCCGGTGAGTCGCATATAGCGGAACGGTGATCACCGACGAGGTGCTCTCGAACATCGGCAAGCTCTGCGACTCGACGCCGCGGGCATCAACGACCGTCGACAACCCGCTGTTCGTGCCCCGTACCAAGCTGGTCCGCAACTCGATCGTTCGCAGGCGGGCCGCGACGAAATGTTGCGTTTGCGCCGAGTTTTGGCGGCTCCAGGAGTTGTTCGTCAGGTTTACCAGAAGGTGCGCGCCGCGCCGCGTCATCTCTCTGGGTACCCAGCCGAAGGCATCCTCAAAACAGATCGGCGTCCCGATCAGCAGCGTCGTGCCGTCGGCGCGACGAACCGTAAGCAGCGAGCTCTCTCTGCCGGGAACCCACGTTCCGTGGAGCCCGACGACCTCCCGAAAGAACCGTTGCACCACCGGACGATCCCAGAACGGAATCGATTCGGCAAACGGTACCAGTTGCTGCTTGCCGTACATTCCCGTGAGCTCGCCCGACGGCTCGATCACGATGGCGCTGTTAAGGGCGTCCGTGCTGCCTATGCCCGCCGGCATCGGTGCACCGGTGACGAGAGGTAGGTTCACCAGCGAGAGAAAATCGGTGAAGGGCAGGTCGGGCGGTGTCGTACGGTAGAACTCGCTCGGCCCCGCATAGGGACGTCGTAGGGCCGTCTCGCTCCACACCACCGCCTCGGGGTATCGTTCACTCTCGGCAAGCGCAGAGAGTGTGAGTCGCTGGGCCGTCTCGAGGGCGTCGGCGAAGCGGCCGGGAAGCCAACTGTCGGTATTCTGTTGTACCAGGACGAGATCGATCGTATCCACCGGCTCGATACGCGACAACCGCGACACACCGAACACACCGGCCGACACGATGAGGAGGACCGAGGCCGCGAGATGAAGTATGCCGTGTGTGTCGGGCGCCGCTCCGTTCAGGCCTCGTTCGCGTTTACGAACTATGCGACCGACCGCCGCGAGCCGCTCCCGGGGATCCGCACCATGCGGGGTGTCCCGTGCGGCGACGATTTCGGCCACCGCGGCGTTCGTGTATGCGGCGAGAAATGAGAGGCCCCACACGCCGCCCAACTCGGCGATCTGCGCCACCGCATTCCAGCGGGCCAACGGATAGGCGATGAGGCCCCACGGATATCCGAGAAATCCGACGGACTTCAGTAACTCATATCCGGTCCACGCGACGGCGATCTTCAACGGGCGCATATCGCGACGGCTCGCCGCTATGAGGAGACGCGGCTCGTAGCGCGCCGCGGTCGGGTGTACGATAGCGTAGAGAAATCCGAACAAGATGTAGTTGTACACCGTGTATCCGATAATCGGGCCACCGATCGTCCATACCGCAAAATCACCGAAGAATGCGAGCCAATAGTTGGCCAACGCGGTGCTTACGGCGCCGAAAAGAGCACCCCATCGACAGGCGCTACGTCGGTCCGGCGCGCGATACACGACGAGGAGTATCGGTGCCAGCGATACCAGTCCCGTCAGCGTTACTCCCCACGGAAATAACTCATTGGGAAGCGAGGCGGCCAGGACTACCGCCGATGCGAGGGTCAGTAGGAGGTTCACGTGCGCGATGATACCCTACAGACGTGCGAATGTGTATGCTCGCTCGACCTTTGACACGCCCATTTCTCGGTGCTACAGTCGGGGCGTGACCATTCTTTTGACGAACGACGACGGAATATATAGCCCCGGATTGAAAGCTCTGGAAGAGGAGTTTTCCAAGGATCACGACGTTTGGATTCTCGCCCCAGACGGTGAACGGAGCGGGTTTTCCAACAGTATTACGATTTCCGAACCGATACGGTGTACCCAAGTCGCGGAGCGTACCTACGCCTCGAGCGGCACTCCGGCCGATTGCGTCATTCTGGCGACCCGGGGCGCGATTCCGGTCATGCCCGATTTGGTCGTTTCGGGCATCAACATCGGTCCAAATCTCGGCTCCGATATCATTTACTCGGGTACGTGCGCCGCAGCGCGGCAAGCCGCCTATCGCGAAATTCCCGGTATCGCGGTCTCTCTCAACTCGTTTCACGCGCCGCTCCATTTCGAGCCCGTTGCGCGATTCGTCCACGAGAATGTGAACGAGTTAATCGCGCTCTGGAACGGCGACCATTTCATCAATGTGAACGCTCCCAATCTCGGCGAGCCGCTGGGTGTATCGATAACGACTCCGTCAATGCGCCGCTATGACGACACGCTTCTACCCTTTGAACCGCCTCGGGGTGGAACCTACTATTTTGTAGACGGCAAGCCGGCCGCCACGACGCTGGAGGCGGGCACCGATTGGCACGCGGTCGAGGAGGGGCGAATTTCGGTGAGTCCGATTATGCTCAATCCGATCAATCATACGGTAGAGGAGCATTATCGGAGCTCATCTTTCGTACGGTAGCGATGAACGAAGGGATCAGGCTCTACAGACAAAGACGATATCGGGAAGCGTTGGAAGTGTTCCTCACGATTCACGCTTCCGAGGAAGATCAGGCGACTCTGAGCTACTACTTAGGATTGTGTTACACCCACATGGGGAAGCACGATGAGGCGTTGCTCTATTTGGAGCAGGTGGTCAACTCCGATATCGGATTTCTGCACATCTACCAGAGCCGTATGATCATGGGGTACATCTACGCGATCAGCGCGCGCTATCGTCTGGCGGAGTTCGAGCTCAATCGACTTCTCGAGGACGGATACGAGTCGGCAAAGGTGTACGCCGCGCTCGCCTATACGGTCCACGCTCAGGGCAAAATCGCCCCGGCGATCGCCAACCTCGAGAAAGCGCTCAAAATAGATCCGGAAAACGCAAACGCGCTCAACTCTCTCGGATTTATTCTCGCGGAGAACACTATCAATCTCGATGCGGCGCTTCGGTACTGCGAACGCGCAACGTCGCTCTTTCCGCAAAACGCGTCGTACCTCGATTCGCTCGCATTGGTTCACCGTCGCTTGGGCAATTTGCAGCGGTCCAAAGAATACTACGAACAGGCCGTTCGCCTCTCTCAGGGACGACAAGAGATTGTAGGTCACTACAAAGAACTTCTTCGATCGGCGGGAGTACGGGTATGAGCTTCGCAGCGCGGCGCGGTCGGCGTTCCATCGCGCTCCTCGGCTTCATACTCGCTGGCGCCGTCGTGGCGGCGCAGACGATCGACATGGACGCCGCCCAGGCTCGCGAGGAGTTTCGATGGGGCGTACAGGCATACCACGCCGCCCGTTTCAACGATGCGATCGTGGCGTTCAACAGGGCACTCGCGTTCGCTCCCGAGGACATTCTCTCCCGCGAGTGGCTCGGGAGAGCCTATTTTCGCAGCGGATTCGAGGACGCGGCGGTTGCCGAATGGGATATCGTCGCGGAGACCGGCACCGTGGGGGCGTATCTTCTCTCGCGTCTGGAGACGCTGCGATATCGACAGGGACTGCTTCCCTTTGTGGACGAGAATCTCACCTTGGTACGCTCCCAGCTCCTGTCCGGACTCCAAGGCGAGGCTCGGCTCTTTCGGCGCCCCGTCGGGCTCGAAGCCGAACCCAACGGCGACATCTTTGCCGTCTCCCTCGGCACGCAGGAGGTGCTGCGCATCGGCCCCAACGGGAGAATCGTACGACGGTTACAAGGCGGGATCGAAGGACTCGACCAACCCTTCGACGTCGCGTGGCGCGATGGAGAGTTGTTCGTAAGCGAGTTCGGCGCCGATCGCGTCGCGGTGCTCGACGAGCGGGGTAACAAGGTGCGTACCTTCGGCGCGACCGGGCTCGGCGAGGGCGAGCTTTTGGGGCCGCAGTATCTCTCGGTGGACGACGAGTTCGTCTACGTCTCGGAGTGGGGTAACCGCCGGATCAGCAAGTTCGACCGCGACGGTGCCTTCGTGCTCTCCTTCGGCTCATCGGGTCCCCTTTTCACCGGTCTGGAGCGACCGACCGGCGTCGCGGCTCGGGGCGGGCTCGTGTACGTCGCCGACGCCGACGGGGAGGGTGTCGCGCTCCACGTCTTTGACGAGAGCGGCAACCATAGGCGGAGGATCGACCTACCCGTGAATAGCGACGACGCGTCTCCGGACAGCATCAGCGGCGCCGTTCTGGAAGATATTAACTGGTACGGAGACGATCGCCTGCTCATTGCGACCGGGAATCGCGTCCTCGTCTTCGACCCGTTTAATGAGACGGTGGAGACCGTCGTGACCGACGGGGAGCGTCGGCGCGTCAGCTCGGCGACACTGGACGTCAACGGTCGCGTACTGGTGAGCGATTTCGATAGCGACGAAATAGGCGTGTTCGAGCCGGAGGGTACGCTGTATAGCGGACTCGACGTGCGGGTCGAACGGATCATTGCGCGGGATTTTCCCCGGGTGGCGCTTCAGGTGGCGGTACACGACCGCGACGGCGCGCCGGTGGTCGGCCTCGAGCGAGAAAACTTCATCGTCTCCGAGCGCGGCGTGCCGCGACCCGACGCGACAATCGAATCGGGAGGCCAACGAACGCAGCGCCTCGATACGGTCATACTTCTACAGCCGCATTCGAGTCAAACCTATGCGGTAGATGCCGCTCGCGCCGTCGGAGATCTCGCCGAGCTCAGCGGCTCCGACGACTCATTGTGGCTCTATCGCGCCGGCGCGCAAACCGAGTTGTTGCTCTCTCGTCCCGCCTCGCCGGAACGTTTCTCTTCGGCCGCAGCGCGCTCGTCGATCGTCGGTGACGACCTTGCAGCACCCGCTGAAGTTCGACTCGACGAGGGAATTCGCATTGGTGCCGCGCAGCTCTTGGAACGGGGCCTCAGACGCAATCTCGTCGTCGTGGGCGACGGCCGCCTCGGCGACCGCGCGTTCCGTGAGTATGGCGTGCAGGAACTCGCGGCGTTCTTGGTGAACAACGGCATCCGGCTGCACCTCGTCCTCGTGCGGCCCGGAACGCCCGATGCCGAGCTCGATTATCTGGTCGAGGTGACCGGCGGTACGGTGCGGTTTCTCTACGAGCCCGAAGGGCTCGAGCCGCTGTTAGCCGACTTTCTTTCGTCGCCGAGCGGGCGGTATTGGCTCGTCTTCGACTCCATGCAGGATCCCGATTTCGGGCGACGATACATCGACGTCTCCGTGGAGGCGCGACTGTTCGTACGCAGCGGACGCGACGAGCTTGGATTTTTCCCTCCCGAGTGACGTTTGCTTCCTTTTGAAATACCTTCTACATGATATGAGCGGACCGATGGTTCCCGGCGGAGGGGAACAACTCAAACAAAAGACACGAAGGAAGGTGCAAGAGCCCAAGAAGTATCAGGTTGTTCTGCACAACGACGACTACACGACGATGGAGTTCGTGGTCGAGGTGTTAAAAAAGATCTTCTACAAATCACCGGTAGAAGCACATGCGATTATGATGAGTGTACATAAGAAGGGGAGAGGGCTGGTAGGGCTCTACCCGTACGATATAGGCGCGACCAAGGTCGATCAGACACGTAAGATGGCCAAGCGCCACGGATATCCTCTCAAGTGTACGCTCGAGGAGGCACCGTAACATTATGCATATCGACAGAGAGCTTCAGGCGCTGTTAAGCGCCGCGTATCAGGAAGCCAAGCAGCGCCATCACGAATATCTCACCCCCGAGCATATTCTCTATGCTGCGCTCTATTTCGATTATCCGAGAGATGTCCTCAACGCCTGCGACGTTGACGCCGATCGCGTTCGAGACGCCTTGGAACAGTTCTTGGAAGACGAAGTTCCCACCGTGGGCGAAGACGAGGACCCGAGCCAGTCTCTCGGGTTCCAAAATGTCATTGAGCGTGCGGTATTTCATACCGAGGCGGCGAGCAAGGAGACCGTCGAGATCGGCGACATTCTCGTTTCGTTGTATGACGAGTCCAACTCCCACGGCAGCTACTACCTCAGGAAGGAGGGGTTGGAACGTGTCGAGTTATTGGAAGTGATCAGTCACGGACCGCCGCAGGGCGATGAGGACGAGCCGCCGGCGGGCCGGGACGAGGGGGAAAGCGCCGATGAGGACGGCGATTATCGGCTCGAGGAAGAAGACGAGCCCGACGAACGAGTCGAGGCCGAAGACGAGGAGCGGCCCCGAGGCCGACGCCGCAAGAAGAAGCGCGCCCTCGACCAGTTTACGACCGAGCTCGTCGCGGAGGCGGCGGCCGACAAGCTGGAACCGCTCATCGGTCGCGCCGACGTTCTGGAACGCACGATACAGGTGCTCTGCCGCCGCATGAAAAACAATCCGATCCTTATCGGCGAGCCGGGCGTGGGAAAGACGGCGATCGCTCACGGACTGGCGGAGCGCATCGCCGACGGTACGGTGCCGGACATACTCAAGCGTTACAAGCTCTACGCCCTCGACATGGGAGCGATGATCGCCGGTACGCGCTATCGCGGCGACTTCGAGGAACGGATGAAGGCGATCATGAAGGAGCTCGAAAAGGAGCCCAATGTCATCCTCTTTATCGACGAGATCCACACCATCGTCGGCGCGGGAGCGGTCTCCGGCGGTGCGATGGACGCCAGTAACATGCTGAAACCGGCCCTCGCATCGGGAAAGATTCGCTGCATCGGCTCGACGACGTTCGGAGAGTTCAAGCGCTTTTTCGAGCGTGATCGCGCGTTGGCGCGCCGGTTTCAACGTATCGATATCGAGGAGCCGACGTACGAGGAGGCGGTCGCCATTCTCAAGGGGCTGCAAGGCCGCTACGAAGAGCATCACAATGTTCGCTACACCGACGCGGCGATCGAGGCTGCGGTCAAGCTCGCTTCGCAGTACATCAACGAGCGTTTTCTGCCCGACAAAGCGATCGACGTTATAGACGAGGCGGGGGCCTACATGCGCATGAAGCACTTCAAGCGCACCGACGATCCGTCGGGTCCCGAGAGCCCGGAAACCGACGGCGACGACCCGTCGACCGTCGCCGAAGAGCCTCTCGTCACGATGGACGAGGAGAACGTCGAACTCGTTGCGCCCGAACCGGTCACGATCGACGAGGCCGAGATCGAGATGGTCGTCTCAAAGATCGCGAAGATCCCCGTAAAGAGCGTCAGTTCCTCCGAAAAGATGGAGCTGAAACATCTCGCATCGAAACTTCGAGAGCAGATCTACGGTCAGGACGCGGCCATTAACGCGGTCGTTTCGGCGGTCAAGCGTTCTCGAGCCGGATTTCGCAACGCCGATAAGCCCGTGGCGAGTTTTCTCTTCGTCGGTCCGACGGGCGTCGGAAAGACCGAACTGGCACGCCAGCTCGCCGACCAGCTGGGTGTGGCGCTCCATCGCTACGATATGAGCGAGTATCAGGAGAAGCACACCGTGTCACGCCTTATCGGGAGCCCGCCGGGCTACGTCGGCTACGAGGAGGGCGGCCTTCTCACCGACGCGATTCGCAAGACGCCGCACGCCGTCGTACTCCTCGATGAGATCGAGAAGGCGCATCGGGATATTTACAACATTCTGTTGCAGGTGATGGACTACGCCACGCTGACCGATAACGCGGGAAAAAAGGCGGACTTTCGCAACGTCATCCTAATCATGACTTCCAACGCCGGGGCGCGGGAGATCGGCAAGCCGCTCATCGGGTTCGGTGAGCGCAACGTTACCGAGTCGGCCGTTACCGACGCGGTGGAAAACGCCTTCTCTCCCGAGTTTCGTAATCGCCTCGACAAGGTGGTATTGTTCGGTCGCCTCGATGAGGAGATCGTCAAAGATATCGTGCGTAAGGAGCTATTGGAGTTCAATGAACAGCTCGCAGAGCGCAACGTACGCCTCGAGGCGACCGATGCGGCCGTGACGTGGTTGGCACGCAAGGGATACTCTCCCGAGTTCGGAGCGCGCAATATCGCCCGCCTCGTGGAGAGCGAACTGAAGGAGTACTTCGTTGACGCGGTGCTCTTCGGCGACCTCGTCGACGGCGGCGTGGCTGAGGCGGATGTGGAGGACGACAAGATCGTGATTTCCACCAGGGAAGAGCGAGGGTAGGCACCCCGCTCTTCCGGCCCGACCGCCTTCGCACGATGGACTACTTCGATCAGGCGATGCGCATTCGCTTCCCCCCTCCCGAGCAGGCCAACCCGTGGGGGGTGGTTGCACAGGGGGGGAATCTCTCCCCCGGAGTGCTTCTCTCGGCGTACGAGCAGGGAATCTTCCCGTGGTACGAAGAGCCTCCCATTCTCTGGTTTTCTCCCGATCCACGCTTCGTGCTTCAGCTCGATCGTTTTCGCGTCCCCTCGCGACTTCGGCGGACCGTACGCGGTAGTCCGTTTTCCGCGACCTTCGACCGCGCTTTCGGCGAGGTGATTCACGCCTGTCGCGCTACGCGGCTGTCCGACGACACGGGAACTTGGATCACGGCCGAAATGGAGGAGGCATACTGCGAACTGCATCGCCTGGGGCACGCCCACTCCGTCGAGGTATGGGACGGGACGAGGCTCGTCGGCGGATTGTACGGCGTTGCGGTCGGCGCGCTCTTTGCCGGCGAGTCGATGTTTTCACGCGCACGCGACGCAAGCAAGCTGGCGCTCATCGCACTGGTCGGGCTCTTGGACGCGTGGGAGCTGACGACGCTCGATTGTCAGTCGCATACCGACTATCTCGCGAGTTTCGGCGCCGAGGATATTCCGCGCTCCCACTTCCTTCGCACCCTCGCGAGGCTGCGGGACGAACGAACGCTTCCGGCCCACTGGGGCGAGTGGGATGCCGGGGCGATGATGCAACGCGGTCTGGCGTTGGGGGCGACGAACCGAGAGGCTCAATAGTGAAAGCCGCTGTCGCCGATGAACTCCCTCAGGATCGATTCGTCGGGAACGAGTTTCGCGGGAATAGCCGTAAAGTTTCGCAAGAAGGTCTGAAGGCGCACCGCCTCGTGATACACCGCATCTTTCGGTTTGACGTGCCGGAGGAGCGGCTCGGCGTAGTTGCGTAACACTCCCAGCTCATAATCCAGCGCGGTGTTGAACGCGGCGTCGACCGAGTCCTGAAACGGAAATATGTTGAGGTTCTCGCCGCGTCGAACCGACGGCCACATGCCGAGCGTCGCCACCGCGCTATGACCGCGAAACTGGTGGTCGCGCACAATGCGGCGGATAAGGCGATTATCGGTGGTGCTGATGCGATTGTGGTCGTCCAAGTTGAGCTGTGTCAGCGCCGACACGTAAATTTTGAACTTGCGCTCGCGGCCGATACGGGCGGTGAGCCGGTCGTTGAGGCCGTGAATGCCCTCCATGAGCACAACTCCGCGCGGCGGAATGCGTAGACGGTTCCCGCGATACTCCGGTTGTCCGGTCTTGAAGTTGAAGCTCGGTATCTCGATCTCCTCGCCGTCGAATAGTCCGACGAGATGGTCGTTGAGAAGCTTTAAGTCGATCGCCTCAATACTCTCGAAGTCGTAGTTGCCGTCGGCGTCTCGGGGAGTGTGCTCTCTGGCGACGAAGTAGTCGTCCAGGGATATCATGATCGGCGTGTACCCCAGGACCCGTAATTGCACGGCCAACTTTTTGGTAAACGTCGTCTTTCCGGACGACGAGGGACCGGCGATCAGTACCGCCTTCTCGCTCTCTCCGGATTCTCCGATACGGTCGGCGATGTTCGCGATCTTCTTGTTATGTAACGCCTCGGCGACGCGAATGAACTCCTTTATCTCGCCGCGTTCGGTCAAGCGATTGAGCTGTCCGGTGGATGAAATGCCGAGTACGCGTCCCCACTCTTTGTATTCGCGGTAGATTTCAAAAAGCATGGAACTCGGCGTTCCCGGATCGGCTACCGTCGGGTCGCTCGTCGATGGAAACACCAGGAGAAAGCCGTCTTGGTACGCTTCGATCTTCCACGTCGTGAGCAGTCCCGTGCGGGGAACGAGTGGGCCGTGGGACAGATCCATGAAGGTACCGCAGCGATACACCGGTACCTCACTGTAGTTATGGCGCTCTACCAACAACGCTGCGTCGTACATGCGCCGACGCTCAAAGTACTCCAGCGCATCGTTATACGCCACCACGTCGCGCTCGATCGGGAGGTCCTCTCCCACGAGGCGCATGAGCTCATCTCTCAAGCCCGCAAGCGCTGCATCGGTCACGCCCGCGTCGTCGAACGAGTAGTAGTAGGCGTTTCCGAGTGAGTGGCCCACTAACAGGCGTGTCCGAGGAAGGACGCGATCCGCCGCGATCGCCAGGGCGTAGCACAAACTGCGCCGATAGACGCGCTGCCCCTCGGCGGTGGCGAGGAAGATCGGGGCGATTTCGGCGTTGATGCCGAGACGATAACTGAGAGAACGCGTCTCGTTGTTGACGAACGCCGCGACCATCGGCGTATCTTCCGCCGGCTCGCGGCATCCACGTAATGCGTCGGCCACGGTCGTGCCGACCGGTAGCGACGTGCTCTTGCCTTCGCAGATGATAACGTTAATCGTGCGCATAATACCTCCACCGGGACGGATGCGAGCCGCGGTTACGAGACGTGGCGAATCCGTTCAATCTCCTCGGTCGAGAGTACGCCGGTTACGGCGTGTTCGTTTCCCGAGGTGGCGGTGATGACCTGTTCCTTGATGGGGATGCCGTTACTGTCGGTC
Source organism: Alkalispirochaeta sp. (assembly GCA_965601925.1). Taxonomy (GTDB): domain Bacteria; phylum Spirochaetota; class Spirochaetia; order DSM-27196; family Alkalispirochaetaceae; genus Alkalispirochaeta. The sequence goes on along the minus strand of OZ271854.1, from coordinate 4,527,964 downwards.
AGTACCCGCACATACGGTGCTCGCGCGCGATCCGGATCGACGTCCACGACGATCGCGCGACTTCCGGAGGCCAACTGCACGTAGGTGCCGAAGGGAAAGAGCGACAATACCGATACCATCGCTTGCAGTATCTCTTTTTCGTAATACGAGTTCTGACGCATGAGGAGCGTCTTCATCGTCGTATGGCCGTCGATGGCCGGTCGATACGGACGTGGAGAGGTCATGGCCGAGAAGGTACTCGCGGGATTGATAATTTTCGCGTAGGTCGAGATCTTCTCCGTCGTCAGGCCGCGGGGATATCCCGAGCCGTCGACGTTTTCGCGTCCCTCCAGAACGCCGAGACAGATCTGCATCGGGTAGTTGAACTGTCGCAGAATTTTGAAACCCAAAACGGGGTGAGTCGATACCGCCTTTTTCTCCTTGTCATTGAGATCACGGTTGCTCATGTAGAGTTGGTTCGGCAGACGCAGCATTCCGATCTCGTGAACGAGTGCGATCGTCGCGATATCGATCAACCGGTGGGGCGGCATCTTCATCGCCGTTGCCGTTGCGAGGGCGATGACCGCCGTTTTCACGGCGTGGTCGACGATGTAGTTCGTACTTCCCGGATCGAGCGCGGGAATACGCAGCAGATACTGCTTGCGCTCGCGCATCAACTCCATGAGGTTCTTGACCTTCCCCTGAATCGGCGCAATGGGTAGGAGATTGTTCTGAAGATAGTTGCTGAACAGTTGCTCGGTGAAATGCAGATACTCTTCGTAGTGCTTCTGCGTCTCGGCCATCTCGCGCCCGTCGCGACGACCTTGATCGATCGCCGCCAGCGGCGCCTCCTCGCTTGCTACCGCGGGAGCCGTGGAGACGGGAGGTTCGGTCGATATCTCTCCACCGGTCATCAGATATTCGAATCCCCAACGGTTAAGGCGATCTATGAGCGTCTGATCGACCGGTATTTCCGGAGAGAGGAGGATGAACTTCTCGTCCAAAAACGTCTCTTGGGTTAAGAACATGCCGTCGGTGATTTGGGAAGTCAATATCTTATTCATTTTGCCTCACCATTGACCCTCATATGGCCTCATATTAGACTGCCGCTGTTCAGTATAACGGAAAAACGGCGTGAAACTTAAGGCTATCTTCATCGTCTTCAATATTCTCATTTGTGTGTCATTTCTTTTCGTTTTTTTGATGCCCGCGTTTTTTCTCGGATGGGATTACACACAAGTCTTCTGGAGCAACAACTGGTATCTTACGTTGCTGTTCGCATTCGTGTTGGCGGTTCTGAATATCTACTTTGCGCGGAACTGGCGCCTGTTCGCCTCTCTGGAAGAGGAGGACTGGGATCGGGTCATCACCATCCTGGAAGATCGTGTGTTTCGCCGTCGCCGCTATTCGCAGAGCAACCTGCGACTGCTGGTGAATGCCTACGTCGTCAACTCTCGCGGCGAATCGATATCCAGAATCGAGGAAGAGCTACGGCGAAACCGACCGCAAGCGCTACGTCGCAGCGCACTCATGCTTGGGATACCGCACCTGTTATCCAACAACGGAGAAGAGATGGAGCGCTATTACGCCGAGTTCGTCGACTCGGCATCGGCGCGAGATGCGGATTGGCTGAAGTGGCACTACGCCTTCGCGCTCATGTTGCAACAGAAACTGCCCACGGCGCGACAGATCCTGGAAGATCTGTGTTCCAGACTCAAACCCGGGGTACTTCTCGCCGTAAGCGCGTACCTTCTCGACAGCTACGGCCGCAGCGAAGCGTCGGCGGCGGATGTCGTCGAGACGGCACGGAAGCGTATCGTCGCGGATATGACGCGCAAAGAGTGGCGAAAACGCGTCGACGGCGAACGGAATGAATTGCACGTGTTGGTACTGAGCAAGTTCCTGCGCCACGTTGAGGACTGGCTTTATCCGGTCGACGAGACGAATGGGAGGACCGATTGAATCCCGGTAGAGATTTCGCAAAGTCGGACAAGCTTGCCGACGTATGCTACGACATCCGCGGTCCCGTCCTCCAGGAGGCCCAGCGTCTGGAGGAAGAAGGATTCAAAGTCGCTAAACTCAACATTGGAAATCCCGCTCCGTTCGGATTCGACGCACCCGACGAGTTGCTTCACGACGTAATCGTAAACCTGCGGGAAGCGCAGGGTTACGTCGACAGCAAGGGTATCTTTGCCGCCCGTAAGGCGGTCATGCAGCACTACCAAGCGAAAGGACTCTTGGACGTTCAGACCGAGGACATCTACATCGGCAACGGGGTAAGCGAGCTCATCGTCATGAGCATGCAGGCGCTTTTGAATAACGGCGACGAAGTGTTGATTCCGAGCCCCGATTATCCGTTGTGGACCGCCGCAGTGCATCTCGCCGGTGGAAAGCCCGTACACTATGTCTGCGACGAAGCGTCGGATTGGAACCCCGATATCGACGATATCCGCTCCAAGATTACCGAGCGCACCCGGGCGATCGTCGTCATTACGCCCAATAACCCGACCGGTGCCGTTTATCCGCGGGAGATTATCGAACGCCTCCATAGCGTCGCGGTGGAACATCAACTGTTCGTCTTTGCCGACGAGATCTATGACAAAATCACCTACGACGGGTATGAGCACGTCTCGATTTCGACGTACTGCAAGGAAGTACCGTGCATCGTTCTCAACGGGTTGTCCAAGGCGTATCGTGCCGCGGGATTTCGCGCGGGGTGGATGGTGCTGGGCGGGCGTCTGTCGATGATCAAGGACTATCGTGAGGGGTTGGATATCCTGTCCAACATGCGATTGTGCTCCAATGCGCCGGCGCAGTTTGCGATTCAGGCCGCCTTGGGCGGATATCAGAGCATTCAGGATCTGGTCCTGCCGGGAGGGCGGCTCAGGGAGCAGCGCGATGCGGCGTGGGAGCTGATTAACGACGTGCCGGGGCTCAGTGCGGTGAAGCCGAGAGGCGCGCTGTATCTGTTCCCCAAAATCGATACAAAACGGTTCAATATCACCGACGATGAACGCTTCGTCTACGACCTCTTGGTAGAGAAGAAAATCCTCGTAGTACAGGGACGGGGATTCAACTGGCCTACGCCGGACCACTTTCGTATCGTCTTTTTGCCCGATCGCGAGCAGCTACGCCGTGCTGTCCACGAGATCGGGGATTTCCTGAGTTACTATCGACAGGATTGATCGGCTTGTGCATGTGTACGTGCGACCGGCCAACTTGAGTCGTCGCGTGCGCCTCTATATAATCGCCTGACATCGATGAAGACGAACGTACGAGTACGATACGCCCCGTCCCCGACGGGCATGCAGCATATCGGGGGCGTCCGAACGGCGCTGTTTAACTATTTTTTCGCCAGATCCCACGGTGGCGCCTTCGTCCTCCGCGTCGAGGATACCGACCGAACGCGCTTCGATCCGCGATCGCTCCAGGACATATACGACACCTTCGATTGGCTGGGTATCCGCGCCGACGAGAGCCCGGCCGTAGGCGGCGATTTCGGTCCCTACGTGCAGTCGGAGCGCCTGGACCTCTATCGCGACCGCGCGGATGAGCTCGTGAATGCCGGGCGTGCGTACTGGGATTATACGAGTGATCGAGCTGCCGACGAGGCGGAGGGCGAGGTCGAGAAGGACACGCACGGCGGGACGTACCGTCACGAGGGGCGGTCTCTCTCGCCCGAACGCATAGCGGAGTACGTCGCCGCGGGGGTAAAGCCCGTGCTGCGACTTTTGGTGCCGTCGGAGGGGCAGACGGAGTTCGAAGACGCGGTGTTGGGTCGAGTAAAGCGCAAGCATAAGGATCTACCGCCGGACCCGATCCTCCTTAAATCCGACGGCTTTCCCACCTATCACCTGGCAAACGTCGTCGACGATCACGCCATGGCGATTACGCACGTGCTGCGCGCCCAGGAGTGGGTACCTTCGACACCACTGCATCTGTTGATCTACGAGGCGTTCGGATGGGAGCCGCCGCGTTTCGCCCACCTGCCGATGGTCATGGGGAAAGACGGTAGCAAGCTCTCGAAGCGACACGGTTCCACGAGCCTCATCGACTTTCGCGCTCAGGGATATCTTCCGGAGGCGACGACCAACTACGTCAGTATGCTCGGCTGGTCCTACGACGACTCGCGAGAGTTTTTTTCGCGTGAGGAGCTGGAAGAGCTCTTCTCGATCGAGAAGATCAATAAAGCGCCGGCGATCTTCGACTACAAGAAGCTGGATTGGTACAACGGTCAATACATCCGGCGCTATGACGATGAGCGGCTCGTCGATGCACTGCTACCCTACGTGCGAGATGCGGGGTGGATCGAGGCGACGGACGAGTCCGCCGGCAGAGTGCGGCTCGCGGCGCTTCTGCCCCTCGTCCGAGAGCGGTTGAAGGTGCTCTCCGACGTGGTGCCGCTGTTGCGCTTCGTGTACGAAGATGTGCGCGAATGGCCGCTCGAGGAGCTTATACCGAAGAAGGCGGCGGCATCGGAGGCGTTGCGGTGGTTGGACGCCGCGCGGGCCGTACTCGACGAACGCGACCTCCCGGACTCGGGCGACGAAGGGGGAGAAGAGACGCTCAACGAGGCGTTTCGCGCCGCCGCCGAACGCGAAGGGACGAAGTTGGGCAATCTCATGATGACGCTCAGGGTCGCCGTTACCGGCAGCAAGGTGTCGCCGCCCCTCATCGGAAGCATCCGGGAGCTCGGCAAGGACGCGGCTATGCGGCGGATCGAGGGTGCCCGAGCGGTCCTCAAAGCCGCCGCGAAGGGCGTATAAGGCGTCCGGGGCCGATATACCGCCGCGTGTCGCACCGTAGGAAACGAACATCGTCGGTACCGACCGACGAGAGAAGGATACAAGGAGAACAGAACAATGAGCGTTGATCCCAAGGTAATGGACAAGATCGTCAGTCTCTCGAAGCGCAGGGGCTTTATTTTCCCGTCGTCGGAGATCTACGGCGGCCTCGCCTCGGCGTGGGATTACGGTCCCTTGGGAGTCGAGCTCAAGCACAATATCCAACGCTTTTGGTGGAAGGAGATGACGCAGCTCCACGACAACATTGTGGGACTCGATGCGGCGATCCTCATGCATCCCACCGTCTGGAAGGCGTCGGGGCACGTCGACAGCTTCTCCGATGTTATGGTTGAGGATACGGTTACCAACGAGCGCTTTCGATGGGACCACCTCACGGAGGAGCAACGCGAGACCAAAACGAGCCCCAAGGGGAATCCGCTTTCGGAGCCGCGCGAGTTCAACCTCATGTTCGAGACGCACCTCGGTCCGGCTCGCGATTCCGCCAGCCGCGTCTACCTACGCCCCGAGACCGCCCAGGGGATTTACGTCAACTTCAAGAATGTAGTGCAGACCTCCCGGGTGAAGATCCCCTTCGGAATCGCCCAGGTCGGCAAAGCATTTCGAAACGAGATCGTAACCAAAAACTTCATCTTTCGTACCGTCGAGTTTGAGCAGATGGAGATGCAGTACTTCGTAAAGCCGGGCGACGACGAGACGTGGTTCGAGACGTGGAAGGCGGCCCGCATGGCCTACTACGACAAGCTCGGTATCCGGATGGACCGCCTGCGTTTTGAGGAGCACGGACCGGATGAGTTGGCGCATTACGCCAAAGCGGCCTTCGACATTCAGTACGAGTTTCCTTTCGGCTGGCAGGAGCTGGAGGGCATCCACAACCGGACCGACTTCGACCTATCGCGCCACGGCGAGTTCTCCGGCAAGGAGATCAACTACCTGGACGAGGAGACGAAGGAGCGCTTCGTGCCCTATATCATCGAGACCTCGGCGGGACTCACTCGGAGTCTCCTGATGGTTCTGTGCGACGCCTACGAGGAGGAGGAGGTCGGTGAGAACGACGTGCGTACCGTCCTGCGGTTGCATCCCAAGGTCGCGCCGGTTCAGGTCGGCGTCTTCCCCCTCGTAAAGAAGGACGGCCTCGCCGAGAGAGCGCGGGAGATCGATATGCTGCTCCGAGAGGATTTTGCCACCTTCTACGACCAGTCCGGCGCCATCGGCCGGCGGTATCGCCGCCAGGACGAGGTCGGAACGCCGTACTGCGTGACCGTCGACTACGATACCAAGACCGACGATACCGTGACGTTGCGCCACCGCGACTCGATGGAACAGGTGCGCGTCCCGGTCGCCGAGTTGGTGTCTACGATCCGCCGTGCCATGGCGGACTACAAAAGGGTGGGAACGTGAGTCTCGACCACCGCCCCGGCGCCCTTGCACGCCTCAAGGAGCGCGGGTTCTTCGCCCAGTGCACCGACGAGGAACGCCTCGCTGAATGTCTCGACGAGGGTCCGGTGACCTTCTACGTCGGCATCGACGCTACGGGAGACAGCATCCATATCGGCCACCTCGTACCGATCTACGCCCTGGCGCACATGGCCGAGTTCGGCCACCGAGGGATCGTCGTGGTCGGGGACGGCACGGCGCGTATCGGCGACCCGTCGGGCAAGACCGAGCTGCGCAAGATCCTCTCCATCGAGACCATCGATGCCAACGCGTCGGCGATCGGCGTACAGATCGATCGCTTCCTCGCGTCCCGAGGCGTCACGTTTTCCATGGTCCGCAACGCCGAATGGCTTGCGGACCTCAACTACATCGAGTTTTTACGCGACATCGGACGCCACTTTTCCGTCAACCGTATGCTCAGCTTCGAGACGTACAAGATGCGCATGGAGACCGGTTTGAGTTTCATCGAGTTCAACTATCAGCTTCTGCAGAGTTACGACTTTCTGAGACTCTTCCAGACCCGTGGATGTGCCCTTCAGATCGGCGGCGACGATCAGTGGGGCAACATCGTCGCCGGCGCGGACCTCATTCGGCGCGTCGAAGGACCTGAAGCTGAGTGTTTCGGGTTGACCTTTCCGCTGGTGATGCGCTCCGATGGCAAAAAGATGGGCAAAACCGAGAGCGGTGCGCTCTTTTTGGACCCCGAGCGCATCTCGCCGTACGATTTTTTCCAGTACTGGCGCAACGTCCCCGATCGCGATGTGGAGCCGTTTCTCTATCGATTTACCTTTTTGCCCCGTGAGGAGATCGACGCGCTGATGCGCACCGTTTCCGACGGCGAGGCGACGATTAACGACGTCAAAGAGCGCCTCGCCGCCGAGATCACCACGGTGGTGCACGGAGCGGACGAGGCCGAGAGAGCTCGTCAGGCCGCGCGAGCCCTCTTTTCCGGCGACGGCTCCGCCGAGGTGATGCCCGGCGAGGATCTACCGACGGTGGAGTTGGAGGCGGGGATCGGCGCACTCGATCTGTTTGTGCGTTCCGGGCTCTGCGCCAGCAAAGGCGAGGCGCGGCGGCTCGTACAGCAGGGTGGAGCTCGGGTCAACGATCGCAAGGTAACCGACGTGGAGGCGACGATCGATGCGGGGTGGGCGCGTCAAAGCGACAACGAGACCGGCGAGTTGATCCTGCGCGCCGGTAAGAAGCGCTATTTTCGCTTTCTGATTCGATGAATCGCGGAAGCCGCGCGATGTGGGGACGAGTGGGCCGACGTCTTTTTACGATAACGGGCTTATTCGTTCTATTCCTCGCGTGGGCGCTTCTCGCGTGGCGCATTGATCTATCGATCGCGCTTCCCGGTCCCGTGGAGGTGCTTATCGCCACGGCGACGGTCGTTCGCGATCCGCACTTTCTCCGATCCGTCGTAGTAACCGCGCTCCGCGCCGTAGGTGCTCTCGCGGCCAGCGCCTCCGTCGCCGTTCCGTTGGGAATGGCGGCGGGACGGTACCGCGCCCTGTATTTGTTCTTACAGCCGACGGTTATAACCGTACGGTCGATTCCGTTCATCTCGATCATTCTTCTGGCGGTGATCTGGCTCGAAAGCGGCGTCGTGCCGCTGTTCGTCGCCGTCTTGATGGTGTTCCCGCTGCTGTACGAGGCCGCGGTCACCGGCACGTCTCTCGTGGATTCGCGCCTGGAGGAGATGTGTCGCGTTCACGGCTACTCGCGTGTGATGCGCATCCTTCACCTGTGGGTTCCCGGCGCCGCGCCGTCGATATGGGGCGGATTACGGTCGGCGGGCGGGATTGCGTGGAAGGTGGTCGTTGCCGCCGAGGTAATCGGCGTACCTGAGCGCGGCATCGGCAGCGCAATGGGCGACGCACGGCTCTTTTTCGAGACCGAGCTCGTGCTCGCATGGACGGTTGTACTGATAGCGGCCGCCGGACTCGCCGACATCGTCATGCGGTGTCTGGAAACAGTTGCCCCGATGCAACGCCGCCCGGTGCGGGTGGACGATGGGCGCGACGTGTACGGCTCGTCCCCCGGCTCGACGTATAGGAGCGATGCGACGAATCCAAACGCCGTGTCGCTGGAACGCGTACGGGCCGGTTGGCCCGGCGTTCCACTGTTCGAGGAGCTCGACCTTACGATATATCGGGGCAATATCACCGCGATCATGGGACCGTCGGGCGCAGGAAAGACGACCCTCTTACGCCTTCTGGCGGGGCTGCACGCTCCCGATGAGGGGCGCTACACGCCCTCGGTCGAAGGACGAGTCGGATTCGTGTTTCAGGAGCCGCGCCTCCTGCCGTGGCGTACCGTCCGAGACAACGCGACGCTCACCGCGCCGTCGCGATCGGTCGCACGGCGGTGGTTACAAAGGGTCGGATTGTGGGATGTTCGCGAGCGTCTACCCGATACCTTGAGCGGCGGAATGCGCCAGCGTCTCGCCCTCGCACGCTCCCTCGCCCGTGAGCCGCACTTTCTGCTCATCGACGAGCCGCTCACCGGCGTCGACCCGTCGCAGCGTCGCGATTTGGCGGCGGTAATCGTCGAGGCGATTCGTCTCGCCGGGGTGACGACCGTCATGGCGAGTCACGACATCGACCTCGTCTCCGCCGTCGCCGATAGGATTATCGTGTTGGGGACATCTTTCCCACATATCGCCCTCGACGTAAACAGGCCCGACGAAGGGTGGTCGAGGAGAGAACGGTTGGAGATTCTCCGTTGTATCCAATCGGAGCACTCGAACGGGACGTAGACGGATATCGCGCGTCCGAGGGTGCGCAAAGTCGACACATCGTTGGAAATCGTCGCACTGCGGGTGCTATACTTTGACCACGAACGGTCGTGCGTGCCGATCACGCACGATTCCGTTCACCACGCACATTCGGAGGAACGGATATGACACAGTTAAAAAGATCGTCAATTGTGTTGCTATTGTTGGTGGTCGGCGTCGCTGCGGCTTGGGGGCAGGTGAGTATCACGCCGCCTTCCGTCTCGGGCCCGAACCAAGATGACATAAATCAGCGGATTCTCGCCGCGACAGGTGATTTCGAGGCCGCGCTCACGGGTGAGATCGACCAGTTCTTTGACCAGCCCCTTCTCGCGCAAGGTATAGCCAACTCCGGCGCTACCGCCACCCATATCGGTACGCAACGCGCCTTTATCGATTACCGGAGATTCGCACTGGTGGCGGGGCTCGGCACGGCCGTCTCGCTCCCTGGGTCCGATCCGTCGGTCATAGAGGAGTCGACGCAGCGGCTGGAAGAGGACGGCGATCTCTACGCCGGCGCGGCCTTTTTCCCGGTCATCGGAATCGGATTTCCCCTCGGTTTCATCTCCGAGGATCTGTACGTCAACTTTAAGCTGAGTTGGTTTGAGTCGGAAGGGTTCTTTCAGGAGTTCGAGTACAACGCCTTCAGCGTCGGTGCGCTCGTAAACTATCAGTTGTTGGAGACGCGTTCCTTGCCCTTGGGATTTCTCCGCTGGCGCGGTCTCTCCGTGGGGTCCGGCTTGATATATCAACGTAACGAGTTGATATACGAATTGGGGTTTGGTCAAGTTTCGGAACCCGTCGACTTTTCTCCGTTCGGGAGCGCGGAGCTTACGATGGAACCCACGATCACCGCGACCATCGGTTCCAACTCAGTCGTGATTCCCCTTGAAGTAACGACGGGACTCCGCATTCTGTGGCTCTTCGACGTCAACTTCGGCGCCGGTATCGATGTGGCGTTCGGCGATTCGGAGGTTGACTTGGAGCTTGAGAGCCCCGTGATCCTCGAAGGAGCGCCGTCGCAGTACGAGGTGACCGACGGATCGGCCAACGTGACCGCCGGCACCGACGGCGACGGTCCCGACTTTGTGCGTCCGCGCCTGACCGCAGGCGTCGGCCTTAACCTCGGGCCTCTCAAGGTCGACGTGCCGTTCATGTATTACTTCGATTCCGACGGTAACAGCGTGATGGTGGGATTGAACGTCGGTATCGTCTGGTAACGATTCATACAATGGTGTATCGGTCGATCCGATACACCGAAGCACAGGAGAAGGATAATGGGGGAGCCTGCAAGGGCTCCCTCATTTTTTTGCGATGATACTCCAGACAGAGTGGATTCCGGTCTCCTTGAAGTCCTCAGGCATCGTGAGCTTCGTAAGCTTCCGGATCTCAACTGCCGATGAGCCGCGCCCCGGTATGCCCTTTCCCCGCGGGGAGCCGTTGCGACCGTCTCGTTGCGACTCGCGTGGTGCGGTGATCTCCTGCCGTCCGAATTGGAAGCGTTTTTTGTTGGTCGAGAAGAACAGTTCGCCCCCGGGAGCGAGGAGACCGAGGCACGCATGGATGAGCGCCACGTGATCGCGCTGGACGTCGAAGGTTCGGTCCATGTTTTTGGAGTTGGAGAAGCTCGGCGGATCGAGAACGATCACGTCAAACGTGCGACGCTCGCGGCGGAGGGTTTCGACCTCTTTGAGTACGTCGGCGCGACGGAACTCGTGCTGGGACGAGGTTAACGCGTTAAGTGCCAAATTTTCGCGTGCCCATTCGATGTACGTGTTGGAGAGGTCGACGGTCGTCGTCGATCGCGCCCCTGCGGCCGCCGCGTACACGGTAAAACTACCGGTGTAGGCGAAGAGGTTAAGTACTCGTTTTGCGTGGCAGCGTTTCGCAACGTGGAGACGCAAATCGCGGTGGTCCAGAAAGAGTCCCGTGTCGAGATAGTCCGACAGATTCACTTTGAACAGGAGTCCGTGCTCCTCAACGGTGATCGTGTAGCGCCGAGTAGAGACCTGTTCGTACTGGTTGGTACCGCGTTGGCGCTCCCGGCGTTTAAAGAACACTCTCTCTCTTGGAACGGTGAGCGTTCGGGATGCGGTATCGAGCATGATCTCGAGCCACCGCTCGTGCTCCTCAGGAGTCCTGTCGTGGGGGCGTACGAACTCGGCGATATGCAGATGGCCGTCGTACCAATCTACCGCGAGAGGAACCTCGGGAATGTCGCGATGGTAGACGCGAAAGGCGTTCGTCCCGATGCGTTTCGCGTATTTCCAGAGGTGTCTGTATCGCTTTTTGAGTCTATTGGCGAAGAACGTCTGTTGCTCTTCGGTCTTCTTCGAAACGTCGGACATGGGAGCTCTCCGGAGGCGTTGGAGTGTGCGGATCGTGTCCGCCGTGCGGCTACTCAGGCGGTGTCCGCGTCGGCCTGGCGTACGCGCATCTTGACCGAGAGTACCGCATATCCCGACGAGAGATCTTCTTTTTGTACCACCACCTCATCGGGAACTTTGATCTTCACGTTGGTGAAGTTCCATATGGCGCGCACTCCGCATTTCACCAGGAGATCCGCTACCGCCTGGGCGTGTGGTGACGGTACGGTCAATATCGCCAGATCGATGCCGCGCCGACGGACCTCTTCCGGTAACTCGTCGAGGCTGAAGATGGGAACGCCGTTTATCGTCGTGCCGATCTTCTTCGGATCGGGATCGAACGCGGTCACGATGTGCAGACCGTGGCGGGGGAACTCGGTGTATCCCATTAACGCCGAACCCAAGTGTCCGGCCCCGACGATGACGGCGTTGTGAGCTCGGTGCCAGTCGAGAAAGGAGTTGATTGCCTGAATGAGCTCGCCGACGGGAAATCCGATACGCGGTTTCCCGATGATCCCGGTCACCGCGAGGTCTTTTCGCACCTGAATCGCCTCGAGTTCCAACTCTTCGGCAATTACCGTGCCCGATATGTACTGTTTCCCCTCCCGTGCCGCCGCTTCCACCACGTGTAAGTACGAGGGTAAGCGTTTGATCGTCGGTAGGCTTGCGAGCTTCATAGGCTTCATGTACTATTTCCTCTAAGCGATCTTTGAGGATATGAGTATATCTTGGCATCGCGCAAATTAATAGTGATGCACCCCGCCAAACCTCACCATTGTATCGATACCTACGAAATATCCGAACGAATCAGGAGTTGAGATGCCGAAGGAGGAAATCGCACGCGTCGAAAAACTGGTCAACGGCGGCGAGGCGCTCGTTCGTCTCAATGACGGCGTAGCCTTCCTCCACGGTGCACTCCCCGGAGAGCTCGTTCGCGTGCGGATCGGAGGACGACGAAAGGGTCGGCTCGTTGCGTCTCTGGCCGAGGTGTTGGAAGCCTCATCCCACCGTCGCGGGCCGACCTGCAGTCTCTTCGGAACGTGCGGTGGCTGTGATTGGCAACACCTCTCCTATGAGGCCCAGATCGAGTGGAAACGACGCATTGTCGCCGAGAATCTTCGACGCATCGGCGGTCTTTCGATAGACCCGTTCGCCATCGAGGTCGTGTACGGCGATGAGTACGGATATCGTAATCGGGTGCAGGTACACCGGGACGAGCGCGGCGTGTTGGGATTTCGTCGCCGAGGTTCTCGCTCGCTGGTACCGGTGCCGGAATGTCCCGTTGCGACCCCTCCGATCAATCGACTCCTCCGTAAATGGGCGGACGGTGCCGACGACCCGACGCCGCCGCGCGGTGAGCGGACGACCATCGTCGACGGCGCTTCGGGACTCGCTCTCGACGACCGTGACCGTACCGCATCGGTCGTGGTGGATACCGTTGCGATTCGATTCGATCCCGGCGGGTTTGCCCAGGCGAACCACGCGCTTTTGCCGGAGCTTGCCCGCACGTTGCGACGGGAGCGACGCGGCCGGACGCTCGTCGATTTATACGCCGGAGCGGGGCTTCTCGCCGCCCTTTCGGTGGACGACGAGACTACCGAGGTCGTGTGTGTCGAGCCTGACGCACGCAACGCCGCATTCATTCACGATAATCTCGCGGGCAACGGCCGCCTCACGGTGCGCGTGATCAATGCGACCGCCGAGTCGGCCTTGGGCGATGCACGGCTCATGACGACTCTCGCCGAGGGTGGGACGATCCTCCTCGATCCGCCGCGCCGGGGCCTCGGGCCGGCGGTCCGTGCGTGGCTCGGCGGCGTCCTTGTCGACGCGTTGGGGGTGACCGGGGCGCCGCGCGTAGTATACGTGAGCTGCGACGCAGCGGCGTTGGCGCGCGACCTGGGGGAGCTCGCCCCGTCGTTTCGTCTTGCCGCGCTCTCGATCTTCGATTTCTATCCGCAGACCGCGCACATCGAATGTGTTGCCGTGCTCGATCCCGTCCCTGCATCCGCGGGGACGGCACCGTGAAGGCGCGCGCCGTCCGGGCGCTCTTCGCCGTCGCTGCGGTGATTCTCAGCCCGTCCGTTCCCGTTGTCGCCGATGCGCCTCGATCGTCGGGGAGCTTGCGACTCGCGTGGAGCTCCGTTACCGCGGGCGCCCTCGCGGCGCCGCCCTTGGATGTGCTCACCTCGGAAGGCGCGTTTATGCTCATCGCAACCGAGGATCGACGCGTGCGTCTCGTCGATCGCACCGGCGAGACGGTCTCTGTCGCCGCTACGGGTATACGTCGGCCCCTTCGGTTCCTGCGCGAACGTCCCGGCGTCTTTCTGCTGGTCTCCGGCGTCTACGGCGAAGACGACCGAAGCGGCGCCGCGGTAGGCGACGCTGCGATCGTCCGCGTGCGCGCTACCGGGCATACGATTCGCACGATCGGCGTCCCCGGGGGGCGGGGGCGCGGAATCGCCGGAGACGCACGGTTCGTCTCCCTCGACGGAGAGGGGAATCTTTACTCATTTGCCGATTCCGGGCTCGTCGTCCATGGAAGCACCGCGGGGACGACTCTCTGGCGGCGCGCTCTTCCCGGTCGCGTTACGGCGGTTGCCGGCGACGGTGAGGCGGTGTACGCCGCATTGTCGGACGGACGCGTGTTTCGGTTCGACGGCGGCGGTGAAGGGCGCCCCGTGGTGCAGTGGCCGCTATCGATCGTCGATATTACGGTCGCCGGGGGAGGTGACGCCGAGGAGCTTCTCATCGAGGACGAGGCGCGACGCCTCTCTCTCGTCGCGCTTAACGAGCGTCCCCGGGTGCTGTGGAGCCTCGATATGGCCGCCGGGGGCCAAAGCGCGAGAAGGAGCATCTCCGGCACGACGCTGCCGATCGCCGTGGCGATGCAGGACGGATCGGTGCGTCTTATGGGACGTTCCGACTCAGCCCTATGGGCGCTCGAGCCGCGGTCCCCAATCGTCATGATCGAGCCGGTTGACGGCGGCCGAGGCCATGCGCTCGTCGATGCCGATAATCGTCTACTCTTAGTGAACGACTGGGGAGATGTCGCCGCCACGCTACGTCTGCGCTCGACTCCGTCGACCATGTGGTGGCTCCCGGAATACCGACGGTTGATCGTCGCCTTTCCCGACTGGCGCATGCACGCGTTTGCAGTGGACGGCTTGTACGGTGAGGGATCATCATTCCCGGACGCGGCGGGCGAGGGGGTATCGGATGGTCCCGCGGCGTCTGCATTCACCCAAGAGAGCCCCGGTACCGGTGCCTTGGCCGCCCTGGCCCGGGCGGTATTGGACGGACCTTCGATCACGGATCGACACGCGCTGTTGGATAGACTGGAAGGTCGGGTCTCCGATGACGCTCTCTACGGTAGCGTCGTCGACTATCGATCCATTCTCGCAGACCTTCTGGAGGAGGTGTATCGCGGCTCGCCGATGCAGGGGAGCCCCGCAGTCAACGACGCGCCGGACGTACGTCTACGCGCCGTTGCCGCCCTCGGCGCCATGCCCGATCGTGCGAGTAGGGCGATCCTGACCCGTTCTGCGCGTTTCGATCCCGATCCGCCGATCGCGGCTGCGGCGTTGACGGCGATAGCGTATTACGGCGTCGACGAGTTCGGTGCATTTCCCCACGTTGTCGCGCGATTTGCCGGCGGGTCCGCGAGGGAGCGGAACGCCTTGGCTCCAGCTATGGTCGACTTCCTCGAACGGTCCGCCGTCTCGGTTGAGAATCCCGCTCTCGCATCCCGCGCCGTCGATCTTATCGCGCGCTCCTCGGTGTCCCGCGATCTCCGGCGCCGCGCAGTGGAAGTCGAACGATAGAGACCACGGTACGGGAAGGGTTCCGACGCACTCCTCGGCGTCGACTATACGTCGCCGGGTTTCGTCCTCCGAGGACCTGCGGAGGGGCTGGGGGCAAAGAGCCGCTCGATCTCCGGTCGTTCGAAGTCGTAGGTCGTGTTGCAGTTGTGGCACGTCGTCTTGAGTGGGAAGGGGCCGTTTTTCAGGATATCCTCGCGCTCGTCGTCCGGGAGCGCCGAGAGAAAGGTGCCGAATCGCTCTCGACTGCACCCGCAGTAGAACTCCGCGTCGCGCGTACCGACGAGCTGCGGATTCCATTTCGTCAAATGAGCCTGTACCAGTTGAGCCGTTGTCGCACCCTCGGCAAACGCCGCTCCCAGCGGGCGAGTAGGCTCCAACGCGCGTCCGATATCCTCGAGTATCGACTCCTGTGCGCCCGGTAGCGCCTGGGCAAGAAATCCCGCAGCACCGACAACACGCGCGCCGTCAAAGTGGATGTTTACGTCGACGAGTGTCGCGGTCTGTTCGCTGTCGGCGTAGTACCACGCGACGTTCTGCGTCAAATCGCCGGGGCGCCACTCCGTCTGTCCTTGAACCGGCCGACTTCCGTCGCCCCCTACGCGAATCAACGAGAGCGCTCCCGGCCCGAAGAGTTCGTCCATGCTCATTCCACCGTTCTGATCGACCTCGTTGTTTCTGAGGTATCCCCGCACCTGCCCCCGCGAGTTCGCCTCCGCGGCAAGGCCGCGCACCGGGCCGTCGCATTCCACGACCAGCGATATGCGCTCGTCGTTTTTGAGATTGGAGCTCGAAAGGATCGCGAGCACATACGCCTGGCCGAGGATGAGCGTGCCGGTCGGGCCGAGGCGGTGGTTAGCCGCCATGCGATTGACCAGCGTCGTACCGTGCACGGCGATGAAGCGAATCGTACCGTCGGCGAGAAGATAGATATCGGTGCCGTCCCCTGCGATCGTTCGGAGGTGATTTTCGAGCCGGGGGTCCATGGAGGGACGTTGCTTCATGACGCATCCTCAAGCGTGGTCTGGTTACGCTGCATGAGTCTCACACCATGCACGCTCACCCGTCTCCTTGGCAAGTGGGGGCTCTCGTACTGCCGATGCGCTCCTCTTGACCCGACCGAGAAATGGGCATACGTTCAAAAAATGGCATACGTTGCGGACTCCTCGCGGTACCGCGGAATGGTCTTTCGCCGTACCGGAAAGAGCGGGTTGAAACTTCCTGCCGTCTCATTGGGCCTGTGGCATAATTTCGGCTTCGATCGTTCGCTCGATTCGATCACGGCCATGGTGTATCGAGCCTTCGATCTCGGTATAACCCATTTTGATCTCGCCAACAACTACGGGCCTCCGCCCGGCTCCGCGGAGGTAAACTTCGGTCGGATCCTCGCCGGCGATTTGAGGGCGTATCGTGACGAACTAATCATCTCCACCAAGGCGGGCTATCACATGTGGAGCGGCCCGTACGGCGAGTGGGGCAGCCGAAAATACCTTCTCGCCAGTCTCGACCAGAGTCTGGGGCGGATGGGACTCGACTACGTCGATGTCTTTTACTCCCATCGCTACGACCCGGACACACCCCTGGAAGAGACGATGGGCGCCCTCGATACCGCAGTACGGCAGGGAAAGGCGTTGTACGCGGGAATCTCATCCTATTCGGCCCAAAAGACGCGTGAGGCCGCGGCCATTCTCGCTGAGCTTGGTACGCCGTGCCTCATTCACCAACCATCGTACTCGATGTTGAACCGGTGGGTAGAGGACGGGCTCCTCGACACGTTAGGTGAGAAGGGGATCGGGTGTATCGCCTTTTCTCCTCTGGCCCAGGGCATGCTGTCCTCCAAGTATCTCGGAGCAGTTCCGGACGATTCACGCGCCGCGCGATCGGGAACGGCTCTCAAGCGCGATATGCTCACCGCCGAGCGTCTGCGGCGTATCGAAGGACTCAACGAGATCGCCGGGCGACGCGGGCAGTCGCTCGCGCAGATGGCGCTGGCGTGGGTGCTGCGACGAGACGAGGTGACGTCGGTACTCATCGGGGCGAGCAGCACTCGACAGATCGAGGAGAACGTGGCCGCCCTCGGCGACCTCGCCTTCTCCACCGAGGAGCTCGCGGAGATCGATCGTTTCGCGGTCGACAGCGATATCAACCTGTGGGCTCGCTCGAGCGACTCGTGAACATGGATCTGACTACGCCGCAGTACGGAGCGTGCCGTGGCGGTAGATGAGCGACGCGCTTTGCAACGGGCGCTTGCGATCTATCGGCGTCGCTGGCCTGCGGAGGAGGACGTGGTGCGTCGCTTCTCGCTCCTGCTATCGACGTGGCCGCGTTGTCTCGAACGGTCGTCTCTGCCGGGTCATATCACCGCTTCGGCGTGGGTCGTCCACGCGCCGTCGGAGGAGGTGCTGCTCACTCACCATCGCAAGCTGGGGCGATGGCTTCAACTGGGCGGCCATACCGACGGCGAGCGCGATGTCGTCGGTGCCGCCCGACGCGAGGTCGCGGAGGAGTCCGGCATCGGGCACCTGGTCTTGTGGACCGAGAACGAACGCGATGTCGGAGATTCCGATACGCTCTTCCCGACGCCCTTCGATATCGATATTCACGAGATTCCGCCCCACAAGACGGTTCCGGCCCATTTTCATTACGATCTCCGGTTTGCGTTTCTCGCGGCGGACCGCGAGACGCCGGTAGTGAGCGAGGAGAGCCACGACGTTGCGTGGGTCCCCATGGGCCGTCTCGACGACTACACCGACGAAGAGTCGATGCTGCGTATGCGTCGAAAATGGCGCGATGTATACGGCCGCGACACGCGGTAGGCCACTATCCTCGGCGTGTCGTCTCGTCCTCGGCGTCCACGGCGTGGATCGCACCTCTGCTGCGCGTGAGCACACCGGTGACCGCGGCCGGAGCGATGCGATGGGCTACATCGAGAAGCCGACCGGCGAAAATCGTGATGTGGCGCCGTTTACGGCGGGCGAGACAGCGCACGATATGTGACGCCGCCTCCGCCTGGCTGTGTGTAGCCGTTCTCTCGTGATGAAAAGGCGTTCCCTCCGCGGAGAGCGTCGTTTTGTCCGGGTCGTTTTCCACAAAACCGAGAAAGACGATTCCGACCGATACGCCCGCACGCCCGACCTCAGCGGCGAGTCCGTCGGCAAAGGGCTCAACGGCGCCCTTGGTCGCCGAGTAGAACGAGACGCCGGGAAAGCCGTGAATCGCCGCGACGGTCGAGATGAATAGTACGCGTCCACGACGACGGATCAGCTCCGGGAGCGCCGCAACGGTGGGCAAGACCGCTGAGCGAATGTTTGCATGGATTAACCGATCCAGCGCCGTAGCACGCAGATCGGCCACCGAACCGCGCATCGAAATGCCGGCGTTGTTGATGAGCGCATCGAGTTTGCCCCACCGCTCGATCGTATGAGAGACGAGTGCCGCCGCTCCCTCTTCGGTCGCGACGTCCGCCCGTACCGCCGAAAGACGCATAATCGATGCCTCGTCCGACAGCTCGTCATGCGCCGCCGCGAGGCGACGAGCGTTACGGCCGTTTATGACGACCGTCGCGCCGCAGTCGAGTAACATCCGCGCCGTCTCGCGCCCGATACCGGCACTGCTGCCGGTTATCGCGATCGTGAGCCCCGCCAACCGACGCCGATCTCGCTCTTTGACGGTCACACGCCGCCCGGTCACTCCCTCGCCTCCGAACCGCCCGCGGCGGCATTCGTAGGATCGTCCGCGTCTTCTTCGGTGTATCCGGTCGCGTAGTCCGCCTGAATCTCCTCGGCCACGACGCGATATCTTCCTACGATATGACCGCTATCGGAGACGACGATTTCGTAGGTGGTGATCGTATGGTCGTGCTCGATACGCGAGGTTCCTCTGACCTTCACCAACTCGGTACCGGTCTGGGGATACAACCCCGGCACCGGATTACCGTGCTTGAGCGTGTGCCATTCGTTGTCGAGCTCGCTGATTACCTCTTTGCGTTGCGCATCGGCATCCATGAGGGATCCTTCATCTCGCTTTCCAGCGTGTACTCGTCCGATGGGAGGTCTGAGGTGTTCATCATCGTCGCTATACGTTGAATAGAAGAGAGCATGAGCGTTTGCTCCCACTCTTCCAACGCACTGAAGCGGCGCATGAAGGTCTCTTGGAGAAAATTCGGGTGACTTTCGAGGATCTTGCGCGCCTTATCGGAGATATTGACGTAGACACGCCGCTTGTCTCGGTCGCCCCGCACGCGGTTCGCCAACAGTTTCAGCTCCAGACGGTCGAGGATCGTGGTGACCGTCGCCTGGCTCAGGCTCACGCGGCGTGCCAGTTCACCGATGGTCATCGGGCCCGCCTGAGCGATCTCGCTGATGACGATGAGTTGCGGACCGGTCAAGCCGTATTGCTTGGAGAGATATCGGGAGTGGATGTCGATGGCGCGAATGATCTGCCGTAGCGTCGATAGAACGCGCGCACTTACGTCCCGGTTATCCATCGTCGTCTCGCTCAGCCACGGAGAAGGGAATCACCTTGCCGCCGCTCTCCGACTCGTCTTTGGACAGCTCCTCGATGAGTTGCACACTTTGAAATGGTATCATAAGGTGGTGCGCCGCACCAAATTCCCGGCGTAGCTCGTCGTCATTCGGATCTATGATGACCGTGCTGCGCTCCGGGAAGAGGAGTTCGGTGATCGAGACGAAATACGGGTGAGTCATATCGAGACCCCGTGCTTCTATCGTCCTCGCTTTGTCTTTCCACATAAAATGAACGCGATAGATGGACATGCCGCTGCAACCGTCGATGGATGATAGTATAAAACGGCGCCGAGATAAAGGTGGTACGCGGATTGAGTAGGGCCGAAACGCGCCGTTCGCTGCATTTCCCTCTTCGTCGCGGTTGAACGATGCCCCGGTGATGTCGAAAACAATAGTATGGCCCGTATGCTCCGCGATAGATCGCTACGCGTGTTCCGTCTCTTTCTCGTGACGCTTTTCGTATCGGCTTCCCTCGGCGCCGACGATACCGTTCGGCTTCAGTTCGACATCGACGGCCGGGAGCCGTACCGGGTGATCTCGATTAACGATCAGACCATATCTCTGAATGGGCACCCCGTACGGGAGGCCCAAATCGTCACACGAGTTCAGATAGAGCCGGAGGGATCCGACGGCGGTCGCGGACACTATCGTGCGCGGTTCTTCCTGACCGAGTCGGATAGACGCTTCGGCGACCCGGTCGGCTTTCGTGACGAGTATCGAAGTGTCTACACGCGCGATCCGCGCGGTTTTATGGAGGTCGACGCCGCCTATCTCATGCCCGTCGCCCGGGAGCTGCCGGTATTTCCCGACTCCGACATCGAACTCGGCGAGCAGTGGACCGCGACGGCACGTGAGGTCCACGATCTCAGCGTAGGGTACGGCCTGTCGGAACCGCTGCGTATGGCGTTTCCCGTCTCCTATCGCTACGTCGGGCCCGGGCAATGGCGCGGACGGAACGTGCATATCATCGAGGCGGAGTTTACTATCGCCCACCGCGAACGGCGCACCGCGGCCCTCTATCCGTCCCTCGTAAGTGGGAGGTCCTCGCAGGTGCTGTATTGGGATTTCAGCCGGGGACGGCTCGCCGGCTCCGAGGAGGAGTACTGGATCCATTTTTTGCTTTCCAACGGGCAGACGATTACCTACGAAGGTACCGCGGTCACCGAGGTTTTGGAGGCGAGGCCGCTCGACCGCTCGGCGACGATCGATACGATGGAGCGGCTCCTGGAAGAGGGCGACGTGCACGGCGTTTCGGTGATCGCCGACCGCGACGGAGTCTCGATCGTCTTGGAGAACGTAGCCTTTCCTCCGGACTCGGCGGATATCCTTCCTGAGGAGGAGGCGCGCCTGAGATCTATCGCCCGCATCCTGGAGCAATATCGAGATCGCGATATCCTCATTACCGGACACACCGCCCTCGCCGGTACCGTCGAGGGGCGACGTGCACTCTCGATCGAACGTTCGCGCGCGGTGGGCGACTTCCTGTTACGTCGAGGTACGCGACGCCCCGAGCAGATTCTCTACCGCGGCGTCGGAGCCGACGAGCCGCTCGCGGACAACCGGACCGAGGCGGGCAGGCGTATGAACCGTCGGGTAGAAATCACCGTTCTCGACAATTAGGCGTCGCGCTCCGTCTTGCCGTCGCCTTTCGACGTACCTACCTTTAGCGACATGAGTGCATTTTCCTCACGCCGGAGCGCGATGATACTCGGAGCCGCGGTCGCCGATGCGGCGGCTCTGGGGCTTCACTGGATATACTCTCAACCGCGCGTACGTCGAGTCGCCGGCGACACCCCGGAGTTCCTCGAACCCGATCCGGCCAATTACGAAGGAGTTCCCTCCTACTTCGCTCACGGCGGGCGACGCGCCGGTGACGGCTCGATGTACGGCGAAGGGCTCCTCACGACATTGCGGTCGGTCGTCGAACGCGGTCGGTTCGACTGGCAACATTACGCCCGGACCTTTGAGGCCCACTTCGGCTTCGGGGGTGAGTACGTGGGATACATCGACACGCCGACTCGCGAAACGCTCACGAATATGCTCGTCCGGCGACGTGCGACTCACGAACGGGCGATGAGTACGCCCTTTGACGGAAGCGAGAAAGAGAAACGTACGGTCGCCGGAAAGGTCCTTGAGGCGGCCGAACGTACGCGCGGCGGCGAGCTCGGAGCGTCGGTCGAGGATGCGTTGCGCGCGGCGGGAGCCACGGAGTCGCAGCGTGCACTGTCCCGGAGTATGATCGACCGTATCGAGGAATCCCGTGACTTTCCCGGAGCCGACGACGAACAGTTGCCCGCCGTAACCGCGGTGCCCGTCCTGATTGCCACGGAGTCGAGTGTCGACGACACGGCCGTCGAGGAGGCCGTTCGTGTCACCAATAACAACGACCGGGCGGTCGCGTGGGCTCATTTCGTCGCGCGGCTCTTGCGGTGGGCGCTCTCGGAGGAGGCGAATATCGACGGGCTGGAGGGAGGAATCCGTTCGGCGCTGGACGGGAGTCCCGACCATATCGTCGCCGTGATGGAGACGGTGCTGAAGCAGAAACGGGGCGACAATAAGGCCGTCACGATGAAAGTCGGACCGGCCTGCCGGCTCGCAAGCGGCGTGCCCGCCGCGCTCCATAATTTGCTCGGCGCACGAAGTTTCGTCGATGCGGCGCGTCGCAACATTCTGGCCTCGGGTGACAGCTGCGGTCGCGCGATGGTCGTGGGCAGTCTGGGCGCCGTCCTCTTCTCCGACGGCGCCGAGATCGGCATTCCCGAAGATTGGTTGGCGCGTCTCAATCGCGGACGCGCATTCATCGATCTTATCGGGACGTTGGAGCAGCGATAGCGGTAGCGCGACGGGACATCAACGCGTCGGGGCCGACTGGCACACCGGGCATACGTGACTCGATCGTTGGGCGACGACGAGGCGCTCTATCGTCTCGCCGCAGCGCGGACACGGGAGGCCGGTGCGTCGAAACACCCTGAGTTCCTCCTGATTACGCGCCTGCGTCGTACGGTCGGGGAAGTAAAAATTACTCTTTCCCGAGCCCAGGCTGGTGCCCAAGTTACGAATACCGCGTCGGAGCACGAGGGGAATGGCCTCCGCCAGCGCGGTGATCTCGCGTTCCGTTAACGACGACGCCGATCTCAAGGGGTGAATGCGGGCGTGCCACAACGCCTCGTCGACATAGATATTGCCGAGACCCGCTATCACCGTCTGATCGAGCAATAGCGGTTTGATACGGCGTCGACCGGTCAGAAGCGTCGCGAGCGTCGCCTCGTCGAAGTCGGCGCCCAGCGGTTCGATCCCCAAAGTATCGAGAATCGTATCGGGGTGGGAGGTGGCGATCATCCGGGCGAACTTCCGTGGATCGTGGAACCGTAACTCTCGTCTGGACGTCCGTCCGGATCGTTCTTCCTCAAGAAGGAGGCTGACCCGCTCGTAGCCGGTACGCGGCGCCGACTCATTCTCTAAAAAGAGTCTCCCGCTCATACGGAGGTGTACCAGAAGCGACATCCCGCCGCTGAGATCGGCGCGGATGTACTTGCCGCGCCTCGATACTGCGTCGATACGGCGAGCGGTCACAGCCGAGCAGAATGCTTCGGGGTCTCCGCCGACGGTGCGTTCCCACGATACGTCGGCCCTGAGTATACGCGCCCCGATGAGGCCCGCCGCTCTCAAATCCTCGACGACGGTATGTACTTCCGGGAGCTCAGGCACGGTTTGCTCCTCCTGACGGTGCGCTTACGGATGGTCCGGGAGGTTGCGAAACCAGAAACGGCGCAGGTGCTCGAGCGTTCCGTCGCGTTCGATCTCCACCAAGGCTCGATTGATATCGGCCTGCAACCCCGGAAGATCCATGCGGATTGCAAAGGCGTAATCCTCAATAGCGTACGGCTCGTCCACGACGCGAAGAATCGATCCGTAGCGCTCGTTCGACATGACGAAATACTCCACGATCGCCGTATCGGCGACGATACCCTCCAGGCGACCGTTGGCCAAGTCTTCGACCGCGAGGCCGAGATCGTCGTAGGTTCTAACCTCGACTCCCGGGGTCGCGGCAATCAAACGTGATCCGGTGGTGCCTATTTGAGCGCCTACGGTACCTCCGGCGAGGTCGGATATTTCCTCGACCGTCGCCTGCTCGGCGCGGACGACGAGGTATTGCGCCGCGCGAAAGTAGGGAGTAGAAAAACGCATGACGCGCGTACGCTCCTCAAGGAGTGTGACCGAGGATGCGATCATGTCGTACTGCCGCGCCGCCAATCCGGCGAAGATACCGTCCCACGCTACGGTCCGAAACTCCGGACGGAATCCGGCTCGCAGGCCCACTTCCCGCAGGAGGTCGATATCGAATCCGACCAACTCCCGATCCGTATTGATGTACTCCATCGGCGGCCACGTGCTGTCGGTGGCGACCGAAACGGTCGGTAACCCGTCAAACCGTGCACGCTCCTCGGCGGCCCATTCGAGCGCCGACTGCGCGTGCACCGGGCGTGTGGCGCTCACCGCGAACAAGAGCGCAAGGATGAGTGCGCTCGGTATCGATATCGAATGATTCGATAATAGTGTTCTTTTCATGACGGCGGGATCGTATCACGAGAGCAGAGTGGAGCGCTACGGAGGCAATCCAACAGTAATCACGCTCGCTACTGATGCAAACCTGACTCAATCGTAAAGGTTTTCTCACGAACATCGCACAACTTTTACGGCAATTTCATAGGAGGAGGAACGGATGAAGCGTTACGTTCTTTTGATCATCCCGGCTCTGATCGCCGTGGGAAGCGTGTCGGCCGGCGGAGCTCAGGACGATGCGGGAGCTCCGGCGGTGGAGTCGCGTTCGGGGGCCCAACTTCGTGAGACCGACGACGACGATATGCGGGAGGGCTCTCACGATACCGCGGACCGGCTCAGTATTGTCGGCGTCGACAAGATCGGCGGTTTTGACTCCGGTTTGGGCGAAGGCGCGGCGGAGATCGTCGCCTACAGTGCCGAGTCGCGGCGGATTTATGTCGTTAACGCCGCGCAAAGGTCGGTCGATATCGTTGATATCGCCGATCCCACGCGGCCCGAGCTCATTCGACATATCGACGTCGGCCGGTACGGGGCCTCCGCCAACAGCGTCGCGGTACACGGCGGCTACCTCGCCGTTGCTATGGAGGCCGAAGAGGTGGACGATCGGGGAACGCTCCTTCTTATGGATCTCGACGGCGAGGTCGTGGCCTCCTTCGAGGCCGGCGTGTTGCCCGATATGGTGACGTTTACCCCCGACGGACGATACCTCTTGTCCGCCGACGAAGGAGAGCCGTCGGACGACTATACCGTCGACCCGGAAGGCTCGATCACCGTTGTCGACCTCTCCTCCGGCTACGGCGGCGCGACGGTGCGCACCGCCGACTTTACCGCCTTTAACGACCGTCGGGCGGCACTTGTCGCACAGGGTGTGCGCATCTTCGGCCCCGGAGCGAGCGTCGCGGAGGATCTCGAGCCTGAGTATATCGCCGTGAGCGACGATTCGCGCACAGCTTGGGTCTCGCTCCAGGAGAACAACGCCGTTGCGGTCGTCGATATCCGCGCCGCTCGAGTTCGTGCGGTCGTGCCGCTCGGATTCAAGGATCACAGCCGTGCGGAGAACGAGCTGGACACGAGCGACCGCGACGGCGAGATTCTTCTTCGCACGGCGCCGATACTCGGGATGTACCAGCCCGATGCGATAACGGCGATTGTCATCGACGGACGACAGTATCTATTGAGCGCCAACGAGGGCGACGCCCGCGACTACGACGGGTACAGCGAGGAGACGCGCATCGCCGACCTTACACTCGACGGCGGCGCATATCCGAACGCCGCAGCGCTCGTGGACGATGCCGTCCTCGGACGATTACGCACGACCGACGCGACCGGCGATATCGACGACGACGGTGATATCGACCAGATCTATGTGTACGGCGGACGTTCCATGACGGTATGGGCCGCCGACGGAGATAGTCTCAGCCTCTTTGCCGATACCGGCGCCGAACTCGAACGCGTACTGTCGCGTATTACCCCCGACGGATTCAACGCGAACGACGGTCTCGTCGAAGAGTTCGACGCACGCAGCGACGACAAGGGACCGGAGCCGGAGGCCGTCGTGACCGGAATCGTCGGAGGACGCCCATACGCATTTCTCGGACTCGAGCGCGCGCTGGGTGGCTTCGTCGTGTGGGATATATCCGATCCGGCACAACCGGTGTTCGTGGAGTACGTGCTCTCTAACGACGGAAGCGGAGATCCCGGAAACGACATTTCCCCGGAAGGGATGGTATTCATTTCCGCCGACGAGAGTCCCAACGGCGAGCCGCTTGTCGTCGTCGGCTACGAGCTCTCCGGTACGGTCGCGATATACAAGATCGAAACCCGGTAATGCTGACCATGGAGGGGTAATGCCCCTCCACGGTCGAAACGTGCCGTATGGGTGGGCGCACCGCGTTCGTGTTCGGCTGCCGTGCGCCGTTCGGAGGTGAGGCCGCGGATTGCGTCTACGATTAGTTGTGTCCGCTCGCCCGGTCGACTGCTGCGTACGCCTCTTCGTGAAGCGATCGAACGCGACGTCGCATCGCCATCGTTCCACCGATGCGCAACGGAAACGAGATTGCGACCATTGATCCTCCCGCGACGGCACCGCCGATGAGAATGTACCCGGCCGTCCTCGCCAACTGTTCTCGATTTTCGCCGTCGACTAACGACCAGAGGGCCGGAAAGCTGGCTACGACAAGCCCGCCCAGTGCTACACCCACTCCTCCGCCAAGGAGCGTAAAGGATGCTCTGACCGTTTGTGCCGAGCGTGAGAGGGGTCGAGTATCGAGTCCCGGATCGACCAATCGTACCAGGTTGATGTAGTCCTGAGTCGCGGCGACGGCTCGGTTCGCCAGAACGAGGTCCCCCGCCAACAGTCCCAACGCCGTCAGCGCGAGGACCCCGTCGCCGCGCGTTGCGTAAGCGGTGCTATAGAGACCCACCGCCCCGAGGCCGGCGACGGAGCTCAGTCCGGCGAACCGTAGTATCTCTCGTCGCTCTCGATCGAGCGCTTGGAGTACTATGGCTACATCGCGATCGGAGGACGTATCGTCCCGGGGGTCGGCATCGTTTTGCCGGCCATACACGTTTCCGCCCCAGACCGCGCCGACCAAACATAACCACGCGAGAAACTTCAACTACGACCTCCGGAAGGAGTTGTACCTCACTCAGTCGCGATCGATCAAGTTGTCACTCACACGATTCGCGCAGCCTTCGATGCATCCTCTCACGATGAGTACGATCGGACCGATTTCGGCCTTCGTTGACCCGCCCCGACCACAGTGGTAGAGTGAGCATGTCCCCATGCTCGTGCCGCTATTGCCGTCAGTGCCGCTGTGGTCGCGGTTCTTCACCGCCCTTTTTCTCTTCCTTATCGCCCGATTCGTAAGAATCGCTACTCGCCGCGGTGACGTGACGTTTTTGCTCGTTGCGGCAAAAATCCTCCTCGTTCGCGATATCGCGGCAACGTTCCTGCCGATCGTTCAGCCGGCTCTGCTTCCCGTCGTTCGAGTGTCCGGAGAGATTGCCGTCTATCTGATGCTGCTCCGTTGGACCGGACGATATCGCCGTACCAACCGCACTTTCATCGCCGCGATCGCCGGCTCTTCCGTCGCGGTTGCGGTGTTCGGAATGTCGTGGTTTCTAGGGGCGAACGCCGCGATGATGCGACGCGTCGTGATCTATCTCACACCGCTCCTCTTGTTTGCCGTAACGTTCGTTGCGATCCTGCGGATCGATCGCTTTTCGTACCGCCGAGCACGCGAAGTCGAGACGATCAAACCGTATCTCCAGGTCGCCCTGATGGGGCAGAGCGTGTTATACGCGGCCGTCCCCCTCAGCTTCGCCGTGTTTGAATCGGTCGTTGCGATTACCGCCCTGGCGCCCTTCGTGATTCTCTCGCTCTATGCAATGCACTACGCGCTCCAAGAGCAACGTGAGCGAACGCGGAGTCTCCGTCGGAACACGCGTTCGCTGTTCGGATTTCTCTCGGGCGTGGGGCGTTCGTTGGGTAGCGGACGCGACCCGGAGACGATCCTACGCGCTGCAATAGATACGATGGTCGAGGCGACCGACGCGGATGCGGGGGTCGCGATCATCTCGGAAGCGGGGCAGATCAGGGTGTGCGCCGTAAACGGCCTCTTCCCACCCCCGGTCGCCGTGCCGGATATCGTCAAAACGAAGCAGGGTGCGCTCCGCGGCTTTCTCATGAGCCTCGACATCACCCACGACATGCCGGTATGGGGAGCGGCACTCGCGTCGGGAACGGCGCGTATCATTGAGGACGCCGCGCAGGAGCCGGCGTTCAAGGACCACGCCGCGGACCGGGTTCTCCACCTTCGATCGGTACTCGTGTTGCCCCTGGTGGTTCGTCATGAGGTATTGGGGTTGTTAAGCGTCATTCGTCGAGAGTCGTCACGCCGATTTACCGCCGTAGAGTTCGATCACGCCCGTACGATGGCGAACTTCGTCGCGGTAACCCTTGATAACTACTATAGTTACCGTATTCAACGGGAAATCGAAATTGCCGGGGACATCCAGAATCGGCTGCAGGCGCCGCCGACGCTGCGCAACGGGGTGATGGAGTTTGCGGGGACCAGTCGACCGGCCCTCGGTGTGGGCGGCGACTACTATGACGTCATTCCGTTGGGTGACGATCGGACCGCCGTGCTCATTTGCGACGTCTCGGGGAAGGGTGTGCCGGCGGCATTGGTTATGGTCATGGTACGAACCATCGCCCACATTGTGCTGCAACAGACCCAGGACGCGGGAGAGGTGTTGAAAATGATCAACGCCGGCGTGAGCGGAGCGCTCGAGCTCGATCGATTCGCTACCGCGAGCGTTATCATCTTCGAGCCGCGACTAATGCGTCTGTCCTTTGCCAACGCCGGTCACCATCCCGCGCTGGTCCACCGCGTCGATGCGCCTCGCATCACCGAACTCGACGCCGACGGACTGCCGATCGGAATTGAGGCCGACGGCGAATATCCCTCCCGTACGATCGCCTTTACGCCGGGCTCGACCCTGGTGCTGTTTACCGACGGCGTGGTGGAAGCCTTCGACGCCGAGGGGCGTAGTTTCGGATCCGAACGCCTCATTTCACTGCTGCAGACGCTCTCGAACGGCTCCGATTGGAACGCCGAGAGCTCTTCGGTACTGAGCACCATGATGGCGAGCATCGACGATTTTGTCGCCGGAGCGGCACAACACGACGATATGACGATGCTGATCTGTCGCTTTGTCGACGAGGAACCGGCGAAGGATGCCACCGCCGGCTGACGACATGCGCGGGGATGCGGCTATCCAAGTCTCGTAATGTGATACGATACACGGCTTTTGGAGGCGTGCGGTATGACGGAGCATGAGATCGAGTACGTTCGCGGTACACGGGCCGCCTTGATGCTCTCGCTGTATGGGCGCACGCCCGAGCCGGGGCGGTTGCTTTTAGACGGTATCGCCGTACGCTCTTCCGCGCGTGGGCGCGGCGTGGAGACGCGTCTTCCGGCGATCCTCCACGATCTCGCGCGCCGCGAGGGATACCGCGAGCCGAGGCTCGATGGAGTCGACGCGAATCCGGCGGCGCGACGCTTCCCACGGTCCCAGCCGTGAGCGTGGTCGTGCGGCGTGCGGCCGCCGGCGATATCGACTCCGTGTCCCGTATCGCTCGTGAGACGTTCGCGCTCGCCTGTCCACCGCGAACGAACCCGAAAGACGTGGAATATCATCTGCAACGCGAGCTGTCGCCGGCCCGATTTCGTGCAAGCCTCGCCGACGTTCGCTCCGCGCTCTATGTCGCCGACTACGGCGGAGAACGCGTGGGGTATGCCCTGATACGCGATTGCGACGTCGATGAAGACTGGGGCAGCCCCGCCGGGAATGTGCGGCAGCTCTACGTGCGGCCGGCGTTCCATCGCAAGGGCGTCGGCCGCGCATTAATGGCCGCCGTCTTTGCGGCGGCCGTAGAACGGCGATGGGATCGCATCCGGCTGACCGTCTCCAAGGAAAACGCGCGCGCCGTCGCCTTCTACGAGAAGGAGGGCTTCGTCATAGTCGGGGACACACAGTTTGCGGTCGGTTCCGAGGTGCACGAAGACTTCGTGATGGCGGTGTATATCGGGCGATCCGATGCATCGCGGAATGCTACGTTCGGCGGAGCGCCGTAAGCATATAGAGCTTGAGATAGGTCTCGAAGGCTTTACGCCGCTTAATGCGATCGAACGCATCGTTGGAGGCGATACGCTTGGCCAGCTCCTCAATCCGTTGTCGGTTCGGCGGCTGAAGCGTCCTGGTATACCGCATCCTACGGAGCGTGTCGCGGCACAGCGCGTTGACGTCCTCCACGAGATTATTGCCGGCGGCGGGATCGATGAGCGGATTCCATTGACGACGCAGCTCCTTCAGGCGCTGGTCCGCGGTCTGGTCGCCGGAGATGTACTCCTTCTGCATTTCGGCCAGCGCATCGAGAAATTGTTTGCGCTTTACCTCTCGTTGAGACTCGGTCGCACCGCTCGATGCGCTCGGCTTTTTTTTCGACGACACGAGCGTCTTGGCTGCGGCGCGCGGCGCTTGGCGACTGCGGTCATCGGTAGAGAACATTTTGCGAAGGAGCCGCACGAATCCTCGTAAAACCGGTATCAGCATCCAGAACGGCAGACGCAAGCGCGCCTCCCGGTACAGCGCCTCGCGATTGAGTCCGAGAATCTCGCTCCATTCGTGCATTTTCTTATGATTACCGTCGATCAGTGCGATTGCCGATTGCCGAAGCCCCGCGGGGAGCTCCTGCCCGTCGATGACGAGAAAGAGGGTCTGAAAGGTGCACAGACCGTGGAGGAGGAAAAACTCATCGCGCACTCGCCGATCGAGGTCGCGTTCGAAGGCGTCGTTGTCCGTGAGCCACTCCTCTTTGCGTTCGTGGAGCATGAGGGAGGTCATCTCGGCGGTGAGCTCGCGCTGAAGGACGGGCGAGGCGGCCTTGATTTGGCGTAGCAACAGAGGGACGTACTGCGTGGAGTGGATCATAAGACCCTCTTTTGCAGTCGTGTTAATACTCACGAGCTCGGAGATTTTATGCTCGCTGGGGCGCTTGAGCATCTCCTCCAGCCACGCGTTGATTTCGTCGCGCTGCACGAGCTTGGTGAGCGGTATACCTTTGTCGTCGGTTAGCTGATAGACGTCCTGGACGGTAAAGACGTACGGCGGCTTTTGAAGGAGCCCGGTAAGCATCTTGTGGGTCGCCGCACGCTTTTGATCCTTCTGATGGCGCCCCTTTTGAAAGACGCTGTAGTATCCCAGGAGGTACGCCGCTTGGCAAAACCCGTGTTCCATATCGAGTTTTTCCACCTTCTGCGCGTACTCTTTAATGATCATGCTGGACATCTGCGTCCAAAAGTGGAAATGAAAGTCGCTCGGTTCCGTTACCGATTTGAGGGCGTCGTCCACCCGGACCTGCGTAGTCTCGATGATTTCATGAACGAGCATCTCCCGACCGCGAAAAATGGAACGCAACTTCGTTTCCATGTAGCTGCCGTTTCTATCCATCCGCAAGTAATCTCGGATCTTGCCGACCACGAGCGGGAGCATGGTCTCTCGCAATAATTTGACCGTCGTGACGACGGGACGAATGCCGTCCGGGTACTTGAGTAGCAGAATCTGGTCGAGGTTTTCGCCGGGAGTCTGAAGCCAATACATCAGATCGTCGGCAACGTTTATCGTTTCCAGGACGTTTGACGGGATAGTCAGCCCC
This sequence comes from Alkalispirochaeta sp., assembly GCA_965601925.1. Classification (GTDB taxonomy): domain Bacteria; phylum Spirochaetota; class Spirochaetia; order DSM-27196; family Alkalispirochaetaceae; genus Alkalispirochaeta. The sequence goes on along the minus strand of OZ271854.1, from coordinate 4,496,475 downwards.
AAATGCTCTTCGCTGGGAAAGGAAACCTCCCTGTCCTCTTGCATAGCGTGATACCACCGTTCGATCTCGGTCGTGTAAAAAGCGGGATAGTAGAGCGAGACGACCGCGTCGTCCTCACTTTTTTCCATCTGTACCGAGCCGTCGCTCTCCAGCTGCTCCAAATGCTCCTTGACGATCGCCGGAGCGCTTCCGGTCGTGAGCGGCGCCAGATCGGGATGCCCGGCGGAATACCGTTTTGCAAAACGCGCCGCGAACTGCGTAAACACCTCGAAGGAGACGCGAGGGTTTCCGGTGTGTTTTACATAGGTATGGAGTATTCGTCGTATGTCCTGTACTGACGCCATCTCTACCTCTCGGAGAATTGTAGGGCTTGTATCCAACCTAAGCAATATACAAATTGACAGCGTTTCCCGCTCCCGACTACACTAACGCCCATGAAAGAGAGCATCCGCCGTTCCGTCATGGTGATGGCCGCTTTCCTGGTCGTGCTACTCGGCGGGTGCGTCGGCGCTCCGGAGACCGTGGATGACTCCCCGACCGTCGATGAGTCGGCTCCGTCGGAATCGCTCTCCGAGCCGGTCGCGACTGAAGAGAGCGAGCCGGAACCGGTCGTAGAGCCCGAACCCGTCGAGCCGGAGCCGGACACCGAGGAGTCGGTAGTCCTGGAAGAGGTCGAAGAGCCGGGGCCGATAGAGGTTTCCGAAGAGCTTTACGATCAGACCTTTACCGAAGTCGAGATGACGATCGCCGAATTGAATCAGATTATCGCCGATCGTAACTTCGAACAGTGGCAACGATATCTCACCGAGGGATATCGTCGGACATATTCGGATCCCGATGTTCTGGCACGGAGTTCTCAGGCGGCAATCCTTCTCAGAAACAATATCCGTCTTCGAAGTTTGGAAGATTTTTTCCGCTACGTTGTCGTACCGAGCCGGTCAAATGCTCGACTCGACGATTTGGTCTTTCGAGACGAGGAGACGGTAGAGGCGATAATGGAGGTTGGAGATCAACGCTACCTTCTGTACCTTCTTAAAAAAGAGGGCGACCGCTGGAAGATTGATATATTTTAGGGTATAGTCTGAGCGTGAACGAGGTGTCAATGATGAAGAAAATGATTGTGCTTTTGTTGGCTGTCGGTGTGGTCTTTCCCGCCGTCGCGCAGGAAGAAGATGGGGACGGCGCGGCGCGAACGATCGAAGAGCTCTATTTGAGTCAAGATCTGGAACTCCAGATCATGCGTAGCCAAGCTCTATCCACCGACCGCGAAGTGAAGCTTCTCGCCCTCCAGACCATTCGAGAGTTGGTCCAAGGCGGCAACCAGTCGCAGGACGTATACATCATTCTCGAATCCCTTGCGACGGAAGGTACCGCGAGACAGGTACGTTCCAACGGCGCAGTCATCAATAATTTCCCCGAGATTCGTCGACAGGCGACCGCGTTGCTCGGTGAAGTCGGGGGAGAGCAGGCGAAAAACTCCCTTGTCAGAGTCATCCGCGACGATCCCGAACCGATGGTGCTCGCCGAGGCGGCGTATGCGTTGGGCCAAATCGGTATCAACGACAACAATGAAGTCTCCGACCATTTGGTGCAGGCGCTCCTGCGTGAAAACGCCAGTCCGACGCCGGATAACAATCTGGCATTCTCCTTGATCATCTCCCTCGAGCGCCTTTCGGAGGCCAACGGCGGACTCCCCGACGCCGAGGTAATCAGCGTCATGCTCGAGACCGCTTCAAGCGCCTACATTCGATCCGTGCGCCGGCGGGCGATAGATGCGATCCTCAATATGCGTGAACATGGAGGGTGAGGAGGATATAGCGACCGACTCTCCTTCGCCTCGTTCGTTATCTCCAAACGTCCGCACTATTGCATGAATCGTTTTTTCTCAGTTGTACGCCACGTCGTGAAATATGGATGCTTTCTCCTTCTCATCGTGGTCTTTCTATCCCACAGCATGGTGCGCAACGCCGCGGCGGACCGTATCTATTCGGATTATCGTGAGCTCTCCGATCACGATGCCGTGCTGCTTCTCGGTACCAGCCGTTTCAGCCGGTCCGGGCGACCCAATCCGTTTTTTGAACGTCGTGTACGGGCCGCCGCCACATTAATTGAGAGTGGACGCGCCGACGTCGTAGTCGCCAGCGGAGACAACTCCCATACGAATTACAACGAGCCGGCGCAAATGACCGATGCGCTCACCGAGCGCGGCGTGCCCGCAGAGCGGATCGTACAGGATTACGCGGGATTCAGAACCTTGGACTCGGTCGTTCGGATGCATGAAGTGTTCGGACAAGACAACTTCATTATCGTTTCGCAACGATTTCATGTGGAACGGGCGCTTTTTTTGGCCGACGCGTTCGGTATTAACGCGGTCGGATTCGCAGCTGAGGATGTGACCGGCAGGGCCTATCTCAGCGTGCGATTGAGAGAATATGCCGCTCGGGTGCAAGCCGTCCTCGACGTGTACGTATTCGGTACCGGTCCGCGCTTCCTCGGCGAGCCGGTTCCCATTGAGCTTCCGTAGGCATACGCCATAGACTCATCGACATGAAACGTGCTCTTGAACTGACTTATTCAGGCGGGGTCTATCAGTTGACTCCGAGCAAGGTAATCGCACTGGGGCTTAACTATCGCGAACACATTAAAGAGAGTGTATCGGTTAAGGTGCGCGGTTTTGATCCGGTGGAGCCCGCGGAGCCGGTGTTGTTTCCCAAGCTTCCCTCCTCAATTGTGGGACACAACGAGCCGATCGTGCTCCCGCGAATCCTCGCAGACTACCACTTTGACGAAGAGCGCACCGACTACGAAGGGGAGTTAGCGGTCGTTATCGGTCGAGAGGGGGCCGATATCCCCGTCGAGCGGGCGATGGAGTACGTGCTCGGCTACACCTGTGCCGACGATGTGAGTCAACGCAATATACAGAACGGCGATCGATCCGGATGGTTTCGTGGAAAATCGTTCGACACGTTCCTTCCCATGGGGCCACGTTTGGTGACGCCGCAGGAGATCGATGATCCGCAGAGTCTTTCCATCGTGACGCGTCGCAACGGCGAGATCGTGCAGGAGGGTAATACCGGCGAGATGATTCTACCGGTCGCCGAAACCATCCACTACGTCTCTCGCAACTTCACCCTACTGCCCGGCGATGTACTGTTGACCGGTACGCCGGCCGGAGTCGGCCCGATCGCCCACGGCGATGTCATCGAGGTCGAAATCGAGAAGATCGGTACCCTTCGGAACACCGTTGTAGATCCTCGCCGCGCATGAACGACAACTACGCGGACTTCTATCGGACGCTGGGCCTGCCGCAACTGCACGTACACCATCCGATCAACCATTTCGACTTTACCCGACCGGGACGGCGTATCCTCGTCGTAGGTCCCATGGGATCGGGAAAGACCGGGTTTGCGGCGCAAGTGTGGCGCGATTCTCAAGTAGCTCTCTCCAAGGATCGTGCGATACGGGGCTGTACCACCGTCGACGGTGCGGACCTTAGACGCGTCTTTTTCGTACGCTCCCGTCTGGATCGACGTCGCTTCTCCGAGTATCCCGAGGACGCCCTCGCGTATCGCGGCGGCTACGAGCAACTCGGCGCCTCTATTGCCGATATCGGCTCGTCGTTTGAGTTGGAGGATCTGGTGGCGAAGCACCCCGAGGTGGGGACCTGGATCATCGACGAGGCATCGTTCTACGACGAGCGTATCGCCTACGTCATTCAGCGTCTCTCCTCGTCGCGCGGTCTGGTGTTCGTCCTGCCGACGCTCATTCTGAACTTTCGTAATGCCGTGTTTAATACGACCGCGAGCCTCTTACTCGAAATCGCCTCCGACGCCTTTCCCCTGTCGGCGTACTGCGAGCACCGCACGTGCCTCACCGATTCGAGCTATACCTATCGGTACTACGTAGTCGACGGCGAGGAGTGTCCGGCGGTCTACTTCGACCCGTTGATCATTATCGGCGGGGATCGCGCCAGCGTCGACGAGCGTGAGCCCAATTACGCCACGCGCTGCGGCGAGCATCACATTCTTCCGGGGAAGGATTACACCTATCTCGTCCTCAAGCCCCTGGGAGAGCGCGCCGCCGCCGGGAACGCCGACGAGTTGGAGGAGGAGCTCGCCTCCCTGAAACACCGTCCCCCACAATCCCGACTCGGAGAGTGGCTCGCCGAACACCACCCGGGCGACGGCGAGTCGGACCGCTTGAGTCGTAACGCACTCAACGTTCCGTGTCTGGCCGAACGCGCACTCGTGTTTCTCTTTGCCGAGCAAAACTTGATCAGCGAACTTCTGTTGCGACGCATCGTGCGGCGTCTTCAACTCGATACCGACTTTCTCGGCCGTCGTCTCGCCGATAACCGACGACCCGTCGACTTTTCTCAGGAGGAATTGTGGATATCGTAAACGCGCTTGTCGCCAACGAGGTGTTATGGGCCGTCATGCTCATCGTTAATTTCGCCGCGATTCTCTTGGTATATCGGTTTCTCGGTCGCGCCGGTTTGTACGTGTGGATCGCCCTCGCGGGTGTCGTGGCGAACATACAAGTGAGCAAAACGGTCGAAATCCTCGGGTTAACGGCGACGCTTGGAAACATCGTGTATGCCGGATCGTTCCTTGCAACCGATATTCTCTCGGAGCGGTACGGCAAACGCGCGGCACGCAAGGGAATCGCCGTGGGTTTTTTCGCGATCGTGACCGTAACCGTGCTCATGCAGCTGGCGCTTCTCTTTGAGCCTGCTCCGTCCGATGTCATGCACGGCGCCCTTTCGAACGTGTTCGGTGTGTTGCCGCGCATTGCGGTAGCGAGCCTCGCGGCATATCTCGTGAGTCAGGCGCACGACGTATGGGCGTATCACCTATGGCGCGAGCGTTTCCCCGGGCCGCTATGGATTAGGAACAATCTCAGTACCATCGTCAGTCAGCTCATCGACAGCGTCATATTCACGTTGGTGGCCTTCCTCGGAGTATTTTCGGTTCCGGTGCTGATCCAGATCGTGATCACGACCTATCTCTTTAAGGCGATCGTTGCCCTCGCCGATACGCCGGTGCTGTACCTCGCGGTACGCTACCTCACACCAACCGAGGGCGAGAGCCGCGTGGAGACCGAGCCGGCTACGACGGGTGAGTCCGATACCGACGGTGAGCCCGACGCGGCGACGAGGGAGTAGTGTGGAGCGACATCGTCGACCCTATTCCTTCCACGGAAAGATCATGCCCTTGAGGGTACGCTTTCCGACGCGTTCCCGATCGTCGTAGAGAAGGGCATCCCAGGGAATATCCTTGCGAGACGCCTCGGGGTGCTCTTCGAGATAATCGTACTTATAGAGACGTAGTTTCACCGCCGCTTGATACCAGATGGCGAGTCCGGCCACGCCGGGAATCAGGAAGGCGGTAAAGAACGAAACGGCGAGAATCACCACGCCTCCCAAGGCGAGAGCGATGGTGAAACCGGTGTTGTCGAACGATAGGATGAACGACTTTCGTAATACTTTTACGGGGTTCGTATTCAGGCGGCCTCGCACGGGAAGAAAAAACTGCGCGCTGAGCCACCAGATAACGGACATCCAAAACAGTACGGCGATCGCAAAGAGACCGAACAGGTTGTTCATGGCGCTGTACACGGGAATCGCCACGGCGAGTAACGCCGCATGCACTACGGTGATCCCTCCCAGCGTCAACGTCGCCGGAAGCCACGATCGCAACGGCGTAAAAAAGGAACGCCACTCCAAGCTCTGATAATCGGTGATCTCCCCGGCGATTCCGAATACTCCCCCCAAGTAGACGATTCCGACGACTACTCCGACGGCGAGCACGACAAAGCCGAATGCCGCGCCCGCCGCTCCGACAACGGGCGGAAGCAGTATCGGTACCGCCAATACGGCGATGAATCCCAGATTGACGAGGATCGCCGGAAGGAAGTTATCCCACAGATCGAAGAACGCTTTTTTTATCAAAAACCCGAACATTACCTGTGAGTATATCCGGCTTGTGATGTCGCTAAAAGGGGGAGGCGAGGCGGTACTCTGTGCAGCGGCTTCCCTCTTACGATATACTCGTAACGTGATGAACACAACGCGCCGCGTGTATACGGTGATGGTGAGTATCGGACTTCTGCTATCGTTTGCGACGGCGCCCGGTCTCGCGCTTGAGCTCGACCGAAGCGAGCTTGAAGAGACCTCCGGTGCGGATATCGAGTTTGAGAATTACGAAGGACCGGTAGAAAGTATCGATACGCGTGAAGCGATTCGCGGTATCGGCGATGCTCTTGGGCGTGGGATGACCGAGGACGGTCGTGGAGACTTCGAGGGGCGTTATCGCGTGACGCGTATACTCGGCGACGCCGATTCGGCCCTTTTTTCGGCCGATATTATCGAGCTCGCCGAGGACGCCCGGGTCGACCATATCGACAACCTCAGACGCATTGTGGCCGGCTATCTCGAGGCCGCTTGGGACTACGAGACGTCCGACGCCGATCTAGTGGCCCGCTTCGCCACGATCTACAACGCCGTGTATCGCGGCGCCATGGACCTTTTTTCCGGACGATATCGAACCGAAGTAGTGGCGGCCCTCGACCCCGAACGGGCGGGTCTGGCGATCTCATATCTTCAATGGCCGGGACAGACGCAGATCGTACTACCTATTCGGGATGATCGCGCTCCCGGAGATTTGGACGCCGTGGATACCGGTCAGCTCGTGGACCCGCAGGTGATCGCCGAGCTGCGCAGCAGAAGCGACCTCGGTATTGAAGATAGAAAGGCGATCATCGCATTTATCGAGCGGGTCATCGAAGAGCGGGTGGAGGCGATCCGTGAGGAGCAAGTCGCGCTTGACGAGGAGCGTGAGGCGGTCGCGGAGCGTCAACGCGAGGTCGAAGCCGAGATCCGCGCCCTTGAAGGCGACGATACGGACGATACCGCCGCCGCTGAGCTCGAAGCCGATGGGGCGACGCAGGCGCGCGACGAAGAGGCGCCGGTTGAGGCGCCGGCAGCGGATGACGAAGACGAACGAGCGGAACCGACTGAGGCCGTCGATGATACCGAGACCGAGGAGCGACTCACCGAGCTACGTCGGGAGCAGGAGGAGTTGGCGACCGAAGAGCGCGCGATAGAGGAGCGGCAGGAGACCCTGGATCGCGAGACGGAGGATCTGGAAGAGTTAACCGAACGAGTCGCCGAGCTCTACGAAGAGACTGCCGAGGATCTTGAGATCCTCGAGACGGGTGAGGGCGGTCGTGAGTTCGTGCCGTTCGTCGTTGCCCGCGGAGGCGCACAATTCGAACTCGCGGTCGTAGACCTCACCGAGGCGGCGGTAGCGGGCGAGCGTACGATTCCCATCGTTGATCGCGATCTGGTTACGTTTCAGAGCGGTATTTTGGTGGCCAATGAGAGAAGTCGCCGCCTGCTCCTGCTCGACGCCGCGTCTCTCGGCGTGATCGCCGAAAGCGACGTCGAGGTCGTGCCGGGGGGTAGAATTCGACCCGTCGGCGGCACGATTCTCGCCGTTGTTCCCGACGCTGGACGTTTCTACATCGGGGAGTTTGACGCCCAACTCGTTCTATTGCGACGATCGGCGGAACCGGTTTTGGCCCGTACCGATATCGTCACCCGCGGTGATCGACTCGTCGTGCAGGACGAGGATGGTGCGATTCGCATATTGAGTTTGACCGACTTCAACTGATTCGCTCTCTGCGGGAGCGGCCGTTCACTGAGAGGCGTCGCGCCGACGACCGATTCCAAGGCGACGGCCGACGGCTCGAAAGAATCGCAGGATCGATCGCCAGGCGCGACGCCACCACGAAGGACTCCGCAAGCGGTCGAGTCGTACTAAGGCGTCCGCCAGTTCATCACTTGTGAAATCGCGACGTGCGGTGTTCTCCTCTATCTCGATTTCAAGAAGCGTTGTGCGATCATCCTGATCGACGACGCGGCACTGAACCGCGCGCCAACCCAGCTCGCGCGCCGACTCGAGGCGCCGGCGTCCGGCGACCAATACGTAATCGTGCGTTACGACGAGAGGGTTAAACAGGCCGTGGCGCCGCATACTCTCCTTGAGACTACCGAGATCCCCGAGATCGCGTCTCACGCGGTGGTGAACGCGGATCCTTTCAATGTCGATCGTCTCGAGTCGACTCATGCGTTTCCACAGACCTCAATCGAGAAGCGGGTTTGCACCAAAATCACTATCGGGTTCGCCGCCGATGCCTCCCGTGCCGCCACCGCCGTTGGGGAAGGAACGAGCGGAGCTACGCGTTCCTCCGGAGAGGCCGCGCCCTTCTTCTCCATCGAGTATTCCGAGCTCGAGACTCAAGTCAAGTTGATTCTCGATGCTCGGAGCGGATACATCGAGGGAAAAACTGGCATTCTGTAGGTTGTCTCGGAGGCGGTCGACGAGAATGGGCGCTTGTTCGCGCTCGAACTGTTCGAGATGATCGAATTCGGTCGGCTGCGTTCCGGCGACGAATACCTCGCGAATCGTCGCGCCGGTATAATCGGCCGGCGGAAGGAGACCCGAGCGTACCGATACGACCGCCTCGACCACGCCGTCGGGGCGCACGAATTCGCGTACGGGAAGGCCGTCGTGAATGGCCTTCATGTATTGCGCCCAAACCGGTCCCGCCGTTATCGCTCCGGTCTGGTTGACTCCCAAACTATTCGATCCGCCGCGATCGAATCCGAACCAGACGGCGGTGGTGTAGTAGGGCGTGAATCCGAGCGTCCACGCGTCGGCCCAGTTCTGCGTCGTACCGGTTTTTCCCGCCGTCGGCTGATCGAACCCGCCGGCTACGTTCCGGGCGTATCGCAGCGTCCCGCTCTCCACGGTAGTTTGCAGGATGTCGGTGAGCACGTACGCCGCCTGCGGACTTACGACCTGGGTAGGGCCGCCGGTGCGCAGCTCCTGGCGGCGGAGCTCGGCCTCCGGCTCCAAAATGACCCGTCCGGTACGGTCTTCGATGTAGCGGATGGCGATCGGCGTGACGCGCCGACCTCGGTTGGCTATGGTAGCGTACGCCTGTGCCATCTCCAGGGGAGAAACCTGTACGATGCCCAGTCCGACCGGATATCGGCGTACGAAATTTCTTTGGAGCCGATCCTCTTCGGGAATGTTGAGAAGCGATGCCGAAATATCCAACGCACTATCGAATCCGACGCGGTCGAGAATCCTCAAGGAGGGTACGTTCATCGATCGCGCCAGGGCATAGCGGGTCAATACCGGCCCCTCCCACTCACCACGGTAGTTCTCGGGCATGTACGGCGTTCCGTCGTTGTTCCAAAAGACGACCGGCGAGTCGTAAATCATCGTGGCCGGAGTTACTACGCCGTCCTCGATCGCCGCGATGTAGTACAGCGGTTTGAATGCCGATCCCGGTTCGACCGCCGCATCGACGGCGCGGTTGAACTGATTGCGCGCCTCGAACTCCCGGCCGCCGACCATGGCAAGTACGTGTCCGGTGTCGTTCTCGAGGGTAATGAGCGCTCCCTCCACGGTGGTTCGCAACGACTCTTCGGTCGACCGGGCATAGGACATGCGTATCGCGTGGCGAAGATCGAGCTGATTATCGGGAGTGAACATGAGCGAGACGATGTCCATCGTGGGATTCAAGATGCGCTGGTATTCCTCTATCGCGCGCTGCCGTTGCTTGGCGTCGCCGACCCGCAGGTCGGGTATGTTGAATGCCAGCGAAACGAGGTCGATCACCGGAGCGAGGTCGTCGCCGTAGACGACGCGAGTCGACATGTTCTGACGATAGATACTGTTTGCCCTCGCAATCCCCGAGCGAACGTAACGATCGGCCTCATCTTGGTAGTCGAGATCCAACGTCGTATGGACGACAAACCCGTCACGGTTGATATCGAGGCTTCCCAGGAGGTACTGATTCTCCAGGCGAAAGCGGACGTATTCGGAGAAATACGGTGCACGATCCTCCCGCTCGAAGAATGCGGTCGAGGTGTTGGCGCGGGTGAAATCGTAGTTACTCCAGTATCGATCAAAGCTTACGTCGGCCTCCTCCTGGGTGACATACCCGAGCGCCACCATTTGATCGAGAATTGTCCGCTGAACGTTGCGCGCCTCGTTGGGCCGTCTAATGGGGGAGTACAATGAAGGATTTGCCAGCTGTATGACGAGCATCGCCGACTCGGCAATCGTCAGTTCCGTCGCCGAATGGCCGAAGAAGAACTGACTCGCCGCCTCGACGCCGTAGGTGCCGTGACCGAACCACATACGGTTGAGATATTGTTCGAGAATCTCGTATTTCGTGAGATGGCGCTCGATTTGCAACGCCCACCATAACTCGACGAGCTTTCGCCTGACCGAGATATCGGTGCGATCGGCGTACAGGTGACCCGCGAGCTGCTGCGTGATCGTGGACCCGCCGGAGAAGTATCGGCTGATCAATACGTTCCACGCCGCCCGGGCGGTTCCTCGAAAACTGAATCCGCGATGCTGAAAAAACGTTTGATCTTCTCTCGTGATCACGGCGTATATCAGGTGGCGCGGAAGTTCATCTATCGATACCAACTCGCGATTCTCGTCGGAAAAGAACTCGGTAATGAGGCGACCATTGCGATCGAGGATCTGCGACGGCAACGCCGAACCTTGATCACCGATGTTTTCTATGTTGTCAATGTTCTGAACCGACGCAATTGCAAGACCAGTCGCGATTCCGACGCCCAATATGGCGACGGCCAACGACGAAAAAAGAATCCAGAGAATAGCTCTCCACTTCGGAGTCATGAGATCAACTCTATGGACGGATTCCCGTCTTTGTCAACGGGCGGCATCGACGAAACCGTACGCGTACTCAGTCGATGGAGTAGACACAGCAAAAAAAAAGGCCGGTTCGGCAGAACCGGCCAAAAAGCATCGGCACAGGAATAGTGAACTGGGAGGGGAACTATTTCCGCCACCGATACTCTGATTATCGTCTCGTACCTCGTAAGGTTTAGTCCTCTTTTACCAAAATATCAAGGCCAACCTCTATCTCGTACTCCCGATTAGCCTCCACCGTCACCTGACGGCTCACACTGAAATCCCCGAGACGGACCAGCAACGCGTATACGCCGGGGCTCACCGACATGTCTCGGTGTTCCGCTAGCAGGGCCCCATTCCAGTATACTTCCGCAACCGACGGTACGACAAAGCGGACCGATGCACGCGGTTCGGCAGCCTCCACGGCGATGCGCTGAATCCGCCCCACCTCTATCCCCACGTTCACGGCGTGGCGCACGATCTCGCCGGCCGTCGCGTCGAGACGATAAATACCCGGAGGACGTTCGACAACTTCACCCTCGACAATTGACTCTCCGTCGAGGGTGAGATCTAAAAGTCCCCGGGCGCGGTCCACCAGCTCCGCATCGCCGACAAGCTCGACGACGATCGCCCCCACGGGACGGAGGATCGGGGTTACTTCGACATCGTATACCTGTTCGACCGCACCGACGGTCATACCTTTCATCGCCGGAGCGAGATGAACGGCGACCGCGCCGGTTCGCGGATCGGCTACGGCCGCGAGTACGCGCCCGCGCTCCTCTCTGATTTCGTGCGATGAGCTGAGAGGGACTGCGATCGTCTGTGTATCCGAGCCCGCGAGGACCGTAGTGGCGAGGGTGCGGCCCGCCAAGTTCGCGATCCCGTCGGTATCGGGACGGTCGACACTGCCGTATACCGTGAAGGAAAAGGCCCCGATAGGTGCGACGGTGCGCTGCGGGGTGATCGTGATTTCGATACCGTCCAGAAAGCGAATGTCGCGCTCAAACCCGAACAGGACGACTTGGCCGGCGCCGATCTCATGGGTAACCGGACCGTCGGGGCTTATGTGATCATACGCGATGAGGTCGCCTCTGAAGTTTTGAGCGTACAGAACGGTTTGATGGAGTAAGAGAAAAGCAGCGACTATCCGGATGCACCGTAACGTTTTCAATTCGACTCCCACATTATGTAATGCCCCGGGTTACGACTCTCCCCACGATATCGTATCTCAAAATGGAGGTGAGGTCCCGTAGAAAGTCCCGAACTCCCTACGTAGCCGATAATACCATCATTCGTCACATTCTGTCCGATTTCCACAACAACTTCCTGGAGGTGCGCATACATCGTCTCGTAGTGCTCCCGGTGGGCTACCGTGACCGACAGCCCGAGCCACGGATCGCGCTCAATCGCGGTAACCAATCCCGCCGCCGCCGTGCGAACCGCCGTACCGTAGTTCGCGGCGAGATCGATGCCGTGATGAAAGGACCACACCCCCGTTACCGGATGGTTGCGATATCCGTATTGAGAGGAAAGTGCGGCGCCGGGAAGGGGGTTGGCAAACCGCATCCGAAGAAAGATGTCGCGCTCGGCGGGAAGAAAATCGTACCCCGCCAGATATCGCACCGGCGTTGCGCGTCCGCCGAAAGGAATCGTCAACGACTGTGTCGCGGCGTTCCCCGTAATCCGCTCGCGGAGGAGGCGTTCAAGTTGCGTCGACGGATCGTCGTACGCGAAGAGTCCGGGCTGGCTCGGCACCAACAGCGGCGCGTCCGATATGCTCGGGTACTCCAAACGGTTGAGACTCGCCAGCGTATCGTAGGGGATCATCAGACGCGCTGCGATGCCGAAGAGATCCTCGTCGTCCCCGGGGCGATACTGAAAGAGTACCAAGGGAGGCAGAGACAATCCCTGAGCGGTATGCCGGTGGTACTCGGCGACGAGCCGCTGGTGCTGTACGTATACCGGGTCGGAACGTTCAAGCCGCGATAACGCCACTTGAGCACCGGCGGGGCGCAGCGAGGCAAAGAGGAGGATCATCGCGCATAATGTCGAAGCGCCCCTCACGAACGTCCGCTTCGGCTTACGTTGCGAGGCGACGCGCAAGGACGAGTGAGCCCGTGACGAGGCCCGCGATAACGGCGACCGGCGAGCCGACCACCAGACCGACGATAATCACGACACCGCAGACACCCCATGCGACGGCCGGAGCCCTCGATGTCGAACGCCGGCCGCGTCGGGCCGCTCTACGGTACAGCCACGCCGCCGCGAACACGGCCCCCGCCGCTACGGTGAGCCACGTGAAAAGCGTCGGTGTCGTCGTAGCGAGGAACCACAACGGCAGTGTGACGGCGATGCTCACCGCCGCGAGTATCGCCATCGCCGCTGTAAGCGCTACGATACCCTTGAAGATGGTGAGATATCCGCGCGCGGTGCGGCGGAGAAACGTGTTCATTCGAGTGCCTCCAGGATACGAGTGCGCTGCGATGCGAATTGCTCGGCCTCGTCCTCACGGCCGGTGCGCCGTGCTACTCCCTCCAGACGCGCGAGAACATCGGCCACCGGCATGGGTTGGTTGAGGATCAAAAAGACCCGCAGGGCGCGCACATAATATTGATAAGCCGCCTCGTCGTCGCCGATTCGCTCGCTGATTTGGCCCAAGGCGTCCAAGTCGGCGGCGATGCCGGGGCTGTTTTCCGCTCGCCTATCGTACTCCAACGCCCGCTCGGCTTCGGCGAGGGCCGTCTCGAACTGTCCTTGTCGCGAGGCGATCGACGCCAACATGAAATGATTGCTCGCCAGCTCCGACCAGTTTTGCGCCTCCTCGTTGAGCTGGCGTGCTCGCTCGATATTGGTTGCGGCTTGTGCAAAGTCGCGTTGTCGCGCGTACAGTGTTCCCAGGTTGTGATAGAGGACTGAACTTACCAACGCCTCGTCGCTCTCGCTTACGGTACGAGCCTCTTCGAACGCCGAGAGCGCACGCTCCTCGTCCCCCATATGCAGCGCGAGCTCGCCGCGATTGATGTGAGTCTGCATCGTTTGCTCGCGGTCGTCGGCGAGCGTCGCAAACTCCAAGGCCAGGCGATAATGCTCCGCCGCCTCGTCAAACTCGTCGACCGCGGCATATACGCGGCCGATAGAGTTATACGACTTTGCGATGCCCGACAGGTTATCGACGGAGGTATTTCCCTCGAGGGCGGATTCAAAAAACTGGAGTGCGAGCTCAAAGTCGCCTTGGGCGAAGTAGCGATTTCCGAACTCCGCGCTTCGCGCCGCTTGATTACGAATCGTTACCACGGCTTCCGGCGGATCGGGCGCCGATGAACACGAGGCGTATATCGCGGCCGTCACGACGAGCAGCGTCCAAAACCGACGGCGCGGCGCGGCTCCCTTAGAACTGACCATCGCGATAACTCTCAAACGTCGTCTGTTGCGGCAGCTCGCGGGTGATGCCGCCCCGTATCAAGGGATTGTTGCTCAGCCCTTCGAGCACATCCTGACCGGTCGTGATCGCCTCGCGTCCCTCTTCCACGAGTCCGGCGATCTGCGGCTGCGTCCCGTTTATGAAGCCGGCAAAGTCGTTCACCTCGTCCAGCGTAGCGTTGATGGTGACGAGCATCTGTTCGATTTCGTCGTACAGGCGATTGTTGTCGTCCAGAAAGGTGGCAATCGAACCGTCCGCGTCGATGAGACGCGGTACGATACCGGTCGGATCGCGGAACGCCTCCGAGGTCTCCTCCAAGTTCGCGGTGATTCCGGCGACGTCGCGGAGGATCGTGGTACGCGTTTCGACCAGAGTCGTCTCCACTTCGGCAAGCAACGTATTGACGCGCGCTATGGTTACGCCCAGCGGCTCGTTCTGGTCGCCGGAGAGGGCCTGCTCGACGGAGATGAGCAAAGTGTTTACGTTGCGCAAAAGCGGCTCGACTTGACTGATGATCCGCGTGATCGAGTCGCCGCTGCCCGTGAGAAAGACCTCCTCGGCCTCGACGATCGCCTGCCCCTCCTTGCTGTTGATGGCCGGAATGAGACTTCCCTCCGGGAGCGGCGGATCATTCGATCGGCCCTGGTGAAAGACCAACCCGCCGCCGAGACCGATCGGGCTCTGGACAAGCTCGAGAATGCTGTTGGGTACCACCTTATCGTAGTACGTGTCCTGGATAAGAAAGTCGATGCGGACCTCGTCGCGGTCGGCTAACGTGATTTCCGCGATCCGCCCGATCTCGAATCCCTTGAAAGAGATCGACATTCCCACGCTGAGTCCCTCGGCGGTGGGAAAGACGCTGTAAAACGCGTAGTCCCTCGCAAACCATCGCTGATTGGCGGCCATGGATACCACGACACCGATGATGGAAACCGCCGCGACGAGCACGAATATCCCGACGATTTGTTGTGCGAAACGGATTTTGAACTTCACCGGCGCGGTCCTCCTGCCATGAACGGGTCATGCAAACGGATCATAGTCACTACTACCCAGTATATCGAGAATGTCCTTATCGTACGTAGAGCTCAAGTCGAACACATCGGCGAGAATCTCGCGCACCCGCTCGTCGTCTGTGCGAACGAGTTTGTCCACGACGTCGAACGCCAGAAGCGTTCCGTCGTCGATGACGAGAATCCAATCGGCGAAGAGTGATGCGATCTCGCTGTCGTGGCTCGCAATGACCAGCGTCTTGCCCTGTCCCTTGAGGTCTTTGAGAAGCTGGATCAGTCGATCGGACGTGGCGGCATCCAACCCCCCGCTCGGCTCGTCCATGAAGATCGTCTCCGGATCGAGCATGAGGGCGCGAATAATCGAGACCACTTTTCGTTCACCGGCCGAAAGGCGAGCCGGCCGTTGGTTGAGGTCCTCTTTGAATCCCATAGCGCGACACAGCTTCTCGATGCGCGAGCGAACGTCCGCCGCCGATCTGCGGGGATAGTGATACTGAACCGGGAGAGCCAAGTTATTGTACACCGACAGATTCTGCCAGAGCGCGGCGTCTTGAAATACGAATCCTTGACGTAGGCGATTTTTCTCGATACCGCGGTCCGACATGGAGAAAAGCGACTTCCCGTCGAAGCACACGTGTCCCGAGCTCGGCGGTATGATGCCGGCCATAACTTTCATGAGAAGCGTCTTGCCCGATCCCGCCGGTCCCATCACCAGTACCGACGATCCGCCGGAGATACGGCACGAGATCTTGTCGATGAGCGTGACCTCGTCGGTTTTGAATGTAATGTCCTGTAGTTCTATCTCCATCGCACTATCTCGACAGCGTTAATAGATAATATGCGGCCGTAAGCGCCGCGTTAGAGACGATGATGAGGATGAATCCCTGACCGACGCTCTTGATCGCCATGACCGGCACTTCGGTCGAGGCCTGTTCCACTTTGAAGCCGTAGTAGGTAGCGACGGTGCTGATGATGGCCCCCGATACCGCGCTCTTGAGAATCGATATCGAGACGTCCACGACGGTGAGTGCGTTGAGCAGGTTGGAAAAGTAATCGCGAAAGTCGATAGGAGTGATCAGCGCGGTTACGAAGAACGAGCCGAAGAGTCCGAAGATATTGAAATAGATATTGAGCAGCACCAGGGAGATCGTGACGCCGAGGAAGCGCGGCACCACCAAGTAACTGATCGGATTGATCCCGTTGGCGATGTACGCTTCGATCTCGTGGCTGACCACCATGTTTCCGAGCTCGGTGGAGATCGCCGGTCCGGAGCGCGCGGCGATGATGAACGCCGTGAGAATCGGACCCAATTCCCGTGTAATGATCGTTATCAAGATGGCGTATACGATCTGCCCCTGAAGAAATTGCGAGAGCGACGATACCAACTGGATGATAATCGCCGCGCCGAGACCCAAAGAGAGAATGCTGATCACCGGCAGCGCCTCCACGCCGGTAAAGAGTATTTGAAAGGTCAGCACACGGCGCGATTGGCGTCGGCGTAGATAGAGTACGGTCTCCTTCAAAACGAGATAAAAGAAGCCCATGGCGTACGAAAAACCGCGGGCGAGGTCGATTACGCGCTTTCCGATTCGTTCCAATACTGCCATGCTGCCGTTCATACTATTGAATGGTAGGCGAGCGAGCAACCATCGGCTTGATTTTTGCATGGCAAGCGGATACAGTTTTCGCAGGAGACCGCAGCCTTGCCTAAGCCAGTCGCCTACAAGGCCGACTCAGTTATCTACTTTCAGGGAGACGTCGATGATCGGGTCTATATCTTGAAGTCCGGTCGTGTCGTGCTCCGTTCTCGAGATATCGAAACCGGACAGGATATAAACGATCTCATCCAGACCGGCGAGTTCTTCGGGGTCAAAAGCGCTCTCGGGCACTTTCCGCGCGAGGAGGACGCCGTAGTCCTCGCGGATGCGCAAGTGGTGCAATTCAGTGTCGCCGAGTTCGAGTCGCTGGTATCTTCCAACACGCGAATCATCATTAAGATGCTCAAGGTCTTCTCGGGTCAGCTGCGGCGCATCCACTCGAAGGTTTCGTCGATGCTTAACCAGGACGACGTCATCGATTCCGCCGAAGGATTGCATCAGAGCGCAGAGTTTTACTTTCGGAATCGGCAGTACGATCACGCTCGATATATCTGGAAGCGTTACCTGGAGTTGTATCCGGGCGGCCGACACGCCGAGGAGGCGCGCAAACAGATCGAACGCGCCGGGCAGTCGGCGACGGCCCAATCGGCTCGCTCGACCTCGTCCACCGCGGGGCGGGCGCGACCGCGCGCCGATCTTCCGGAGATCGGCCAGCTCTTTTTCGAGGCCGAAAGTAGTTTCGCCAACGGCAAGTACGACGAGGCGGTCGAGGGCTTCAAGCTGGTCATCGATCGGGATGCCAAGGGCGAGTATCGGTCCAAGGCGCAGGTGCAGCTCGGGCGAAGCTACTTCGAGAAGGGCGACTACGGGCTGACGATACGCCACTATTCCGCGCTTTTGAAGGAGGCTCCGCGCCATCCGCAAATGGCCGAGCTGCTCTACCATATCGGCTTAAGCTACGGCCGCTCCGGCGATACCCAAAAAGGACGAGCCTTTCTTACGAAGGCGCGATCGGGAGTCGCCGACGATCCGGCGCTCAAACGGAAAATAGACAGCGCCCTCGCGCAGTTGGAGCATTGACATGGGCGCATTCGATCGATTCGCAAAGAAGATTCCTAAGAATCAGATGATTTTCTGCGAGCACGAACCGGGAAACAGCTTCTATCTGATTCAAGAAGGACGAGTGCAGATCACCAAGGTAATGGGTAATATCGAGAAGGCAATCGACATTCTGCACCCCGGAGAGTTGTTCGGCGAGATGGCGATCCTCGAGGAGGCGCCGCGCAGCGCCAGCGCTATCACCCTGGATGAAGTGACCCTTCTCGAGTTCAACCGCGCGAATTTCGAAATCCTCATGCAGGGTAATCCGCAAATCGCCCTCACGCTTCTGAAGACGTTCGTGCGCCGCATCTATGATCAACGACGGCGATTCATGATTCTCAAACTCGACGATATTCAGGCGCGCGTTGCCGACGTGTTTCTCATGCTCTACGAAGGGATGGCCAATAAGGACCCGGATCAGGATCGGTGCGAGTTTGCCGTCACCGCCCACGACGTCGCAAATTGGGCCGGACTCTCACCCGACCAAGTGCGTACGGTAATCAATCAGTTTTCCAACCAACGGCGGTTGGAAGTCTTCGCCGAGAAGATCGTCGTGACTAATATCCACGACCTCCAGCGGTTAGTCGCGAGCCGCCGTCGGGGGGAAGAGTAGCGCCGGCGACCGTCAGACCAGATCGTCCCGCTTGGGCGTGAATGAATCCACCACCCGACATCGCGTGACCGCCGTTGCACCGTGACGTACGTTCGACGGAATGAGCGCGGCCTCACCGGCTTTCAACGTCTGCGTCCGCCCGCCGACGGTGAGCCGCAGGCGGCCCTCGACGACGAGGGCGATCTGTTCGTGGGGATGTGCATGCTCCGGCAGCACCGTACCCTCTTCGAACTCCCAGTGCGCGACCGTCATGCCGTTACCGTGGACGATGCGCCCTATCGCCCCTTCAGTGGGCCGTTTTTCCACCATCTCTTGCGCCGTAACGAACGTGTCCATCGATCGTCCTCCCGTTGTACCCTTACTCGGTGTGCTCTCTCACTATATAGCTTCTCCCACGGTCCGTCATGTTGCGCTCTCCTGGACATACCGGGCGTTGTGGGCTTATTGTATGTTTTATGCAGAGGTTGTTTCTGAGCGACGCCGGTGATCCGGTCTCTGCGATAACGGCCGACGAGGCCGCAGACCTTCTGGCAAGAGCGGCGGCAATCGGGGCCCCTCCCGAGGCCGAAATGATCGAGACCGCGGCGCGTAGCGCTTTCCCAGTGGCGTGGCGGCTTATCGGTGATCGACAAACCGACGAAGGGCACGTCCTGGTCGCCGCGGGACCGGGGTATACCGGCGCGGTCGGGCTCGCCGTCGCACGTCATTTACACAATCACGGCCGAGACGTAGAGGTGCTCCTTCCCATTCCCCCGACGAGAGAGGTCGCGACGCGACAGCTCGGAACCTGCTCGAACGCCGGCGTCCCGATAAAAACGCTCTCCGATCCGGTTCGCGAGTTTCCATCATTGTGTATCGACGCCCTTACCGGTGTGTTGCGCAGCGGACAGTACATCGAGGCGATCGAGCGGTCCATTCCGATTCTCATCGCGTGTCGGAGCGCGGCGCGCGATACTCCGCGTGGAACGCAGCCGTCGGGCGGGAGTACGATACTCTCCCTCGAGACGCCGAGTGGGATCGATCCGACGACCGGCGTCGCCGCCGACGCCTACGTCGTCGCCGACGCGACTATCTGCTTCGGTTTTCCCAGGACCGGTATGGGCTCCCCGGAGTGCGGAGAGTTGTTCGTTGCCGATATCGGTATCCCGCCCCGCGTCTACCGACGCGAGGCGACCATCGCGCATCCCTGCCACTTCGGCGGGGAGTTCACCGTGCGGTTGCTACGCAATCCGTAGTCGCGGCGCCCCCCAACTACCCGCGATGCGCCGCAGCGCGCTCAATGCGATCGAATACGAGCCCTATGGCGAACAACGCCGCGGCAATACCCAAAGAGACGAGTGAGCTATATGAGGGGAGGATGCGCTCTACGACCAGAACCGCGGCAAAACCGCCGACCAGCGGCATGAGTGCGGACCACCGTCCCGCCCGCTTCAGATGAAAGACTCCGGCGAGGAGGGGTAGGAAGACCATCAGGACCCGCGATGAGGAGACCGAGAGCTCTATCAACGTTGCCGGTCGACGCATGGCGAACAGCCCGATAAGAGCGGTAAGTACGATGATCACGACGCGTCCCGGCATCGTTGAGTCGCGCGTTCCGAGAATATCGCGGGTAACCATACTCGACAGGGTCAAGAGGACCGAGTTTGCAGTCGATACCGATGCGAATACGATGCTGAGTGCCAGCGGGAGTGCCAATGCGCGGCCCATACCGGTCATGATTTCGACGATGACGCGGTCCCGATCTTCGACCGGCGGGAAGAGGCCTTGCGCGGTTCCGGCTTGGGCGGCAAATCCGACGAAGGTCACGATCACCGTGAAAATCGCACCGAACAGTGCAAAGAGGATAATCATACTGCGCAAATCCTCGCGCCGGCGGAGCATGAATAGTCGTTGCACGACCTGCGGATTGGTGAGTGCAAAGAAACTCCACGGAAGCGTCAGGTTGATGAAAAAGCGGGGCGTCCACACGTCGTTGGGAAATGAAGAGAGTTCGACGGCACCGTACTCTCCCTGCGCCCAGAATAACGCGGCGACCGCCACCGCAAGCATGAAAAATCCCTGAAGTGCGTCGGTTATCGCCACGCCGCGCAGCCCACCGAGAAGCGTCCACACGCCGATAACGGCGACGGCAAACAACACTCCGGCACCGTACTCGAGGCCGAAACCCTCCAGGATTACCGCGAGCCCGATGACCTGTACTGCGGTGTACGGAACGAGTGCCAACGAGGCGACTACCGTTCCGACTTGTGCGCTGATGCGTCCGTATCGCACGGCGAACAGTTCCATCGGCGATACCAAATCGTGGTGTCGCGCCATGTCCCAGATCTTTCCGCCGTAGACCGACAAGAGGAGGACCGTCGCAACGAGATATACCGCCTCAAAGATCAAAGCGCCGATTCCCGTCGCGTAGGATAGGCCGACCAAGCCGACCATCATGAATGCCGAATACGTGGTGGCCGCGTAGGTCATAGCCGAGACGACCCATCCGAGGGTACCTCCCCCGACGAAGTATTCACCTTGTGTTTTGTTGCGGCGCATTACCGCGATCGACACTCCCGTCCCGGCGAGGGCGTACAGTCCGAGCAACACGTAGAATCCATTCATTATCGACTGATCGTACCGGGAAGAATGGTGCTTGGAAAGGCGAATATCCGGGAAGACGGACCGTTCGGCGCACTCTCGTCCCTTGACCGACTAAATCATCGCTCCTACACTGCCGGATATGCATGCTGCCATAACCGCCGTCGCCTCATACGTTCCCGAGCGCGTCGTTACCAATGATGAACTCTCTCGCACCATCGATACCTCGGACGAATGGATACGCTCTCATACAGGCATCGGAGAGCGCCGCATCGTCGCCGACGGACAGGCGACGAGCGATATCGCCGTCGAAGTGTCTTTGAAGCTACTGGAGCAAACGGGCCTCGCTGGATCCGACATCGATCTGGTGATTCTCGCCAGCTCCACCACCGACTATCCGAACTTTCCCGCCTCGGCGTGTATCGTTCAGGATCGCATCGGCGCATCGGAGGCCGGGGCCTTCGATCTTTCGGCCGGGTGTACGGGATTCGTGTACGCCCTCGAGGTGGCTCGTTCATTCGTCGTCGCCGGGACGGCGCGGCGCGTCTTGGTCGTCGGCAGCGAAGTATTGAGTCGCATTTCCAATTGGGATGATCGTAACACCTGCGTTCTCTTCGGCGACGGCGCCGGGGCGGCGCTCGTGGAACCGGAGAGCTCGCAGGGAAGCGGCGGGCACCGGATCGTGGGATCATGGCTCAAGTCGCGGGGAAGCGGCGCAACCTCGCTGATGCGCCCCGTCGGCGGCACGCGCACGCCCTTTGACGCGAGTCGTCATACCGAGGTCGACATGATGATCCATATGGACGGGCGACAAGTGTATCTGTTCGCCGTCGATGCCGTGGTTCGGACGATACGAGCGCTGTGCGATGCCGAGGGTGTGACGCCGGAGACGCTCGATTGGGTCGTACCGCATCAGGCCAACCTGCGCATCATCGAAGCGGCGGCCAAACGCTTGAAGATGCCGCTCGACCGCTTTTTTACCAACCTGGATCGATTTGCCAACACCTCGGCCGCCTCAATTCCCTTAGCGCTGGACGAAATGCAGCGCGCGGGGAGGCTCGCGGCCGGTCAGACCGTGCTTACCGTCGGATTCGGCGCCGGATTGACCTACGGCGGTAACATTATTCGGTGGTGACGCCGGTCGCTCGGGGAATCGGCGCACAGGCGCTTGATATGGGTCTCGCGACCGTCTAAGCTGCTCTGTAGAAATGTCTGCGAACGGCGCGAACTTCAAGACGGAAATCCAGCGTAGCGGAGTCTCTCAGGCGATGTTCTCCTTCGACCGTCAGCGTCGCTTGACGAAGTTCAACCAGAAATTTGTCCAAGTCTGGACCAAGCTCTACGGAGTTCAGCCCAGCATCGGCGAGGTGCTTGACGGTATCGTGCCGGCCGGCGATCTTCCCATGTGGAGCTCTCACATTAACGCGGCCCTCGCCGGTGAGGCCAAGTCGGCGCAACTCTATCTGCTGCGCGGCGCCGAGAAGGTCCAATTAGAGCTCGTGTTCATACCGGTGAACGAGCACGCCGAAACGGGTAATCACGTTATCGTGATCGCCCATGACGTAGCCGCCGTCGGCGAGCCGGAGCCGCGGATTGCGAAGATCTCGAGTCGTTTCCAGGCCGTGTTCGCCTCTTCGGTCGATCTCAACAGCTCCATTCAAGACACTCAGGCGGTCTACGCCGCGACTCTCGAGAAGTTATCCTCGACGATCGACTTCGTCACCGGTACGATTCAGCTCCTGGATGAAGACTCGCTGAGCGTCGTGGCAAGCCTCGGCTTTGCACGCGAGGACAAGGTGGCGGAACTACACTTTCCCTTCGACGAACGATTTCCGAACTATCGGGTCGTCAAGAACGGCATGGTGTTGGCGCTCGCCGACATACGGAGCGACTTTCCGCACTTCTTGACCGAGGAGAATCTCTTCGAATCGGGACATATCCGTTCCTGGATGGGAATCCCGCTCATCGCCGGCGGCGAGGTGATCGGCATGATTACCCTGGATCGCACCTCCGTGGATCCCTTCGACGCCGAGGATATCGAACTCGCCACCGTTCTTGCGAACCACGCAGGGGTAGCGATATCCAACGCACAGCTGTATCAGCGCGTTCAACGGGCCAATGAGACGCATAAGATGCTTATCAGAGAGCTACATCATCGCGTCAAAAACAACATGCAGCTCGTTTCAAGCTTGCTCACGCTCCGTGCCGCCGATCTGGAAGAGTCGGCTCGCGAGGCGGTCGGAGAGATTCGGACCCGTGTTCAGGCGCTCTCGGCGGTTCACGATAACCTCATTCGCGTCGGTTCGTTCGACCATATCGTGCTCGCGCCGTATATCCGGCGTCTGGTGGACGAGATCGAAGAGGGGTACGCGCCGTACGATCGCGGAATACGAATCACCGTTGACGTTCCGGGGGCGTTGTACGCCGATATGGATCGCGCCGTTCCTCTGGGGTTGATGGTGAGCGAGATGGTGCTCAACGCGGTAAAACATGCGTTTCCCTCCGATGCGGCGGAGAGTACCCGGAGATCGCGCTCCAAGGGTCCCACCGTATCGGTACGAATCGAAAGCGAGGATGGACAGCGCGGAGCGTCCTTGACGGTACAAGACAACGGAGTCGGTATCGAGCCCGCGACGGTGCGGGACAATTCATTCGGCTTTACCTTGATCGGAACGTTGTGCGAGCAGCTCGGTGCGACCATGGAAGAGGGGCCGGGGCGGGGCGATACGGCGGCGTCTGACGTACGCACGGGAACGTATTGGCGCATCGCGATTCCGAGTCTCTCATAAAGACCGAGCGTCGGGAGGGCGACGTGAGACGGTTGGCGCTTATTGCGGCCCTGGGCGGTATACTCGGCCTGGTCGTCGGATACGCACTCTTTGCGAGCATAGGAGGCGTCCGCCTCGGCCTGGATGCCCTCATCTCCTTCGAACGGAGCGGCGAGTTGAGATCCGTCGTGCGGAGGGCCACCGAAACGATTGTGGGAATCGATCGCATCCGGCGCAATATTCTTATCTCGGGCGGTGTCGGCGCCGTCGTGTGCGTAATCGGCGCCCTATTCGGCCGTTGGGACGGAGTACGACGTCGCGCGAGACGGAAATAGCCGCGCGCTCATCGCGCACGTTCCTCACAGCCGGTGCGGTACGCCCGGGGTTTGTATTGTACCATTCGCCTCGAATTCGAGTCCTGCTGATAATAAAAAAAGCGCTGCTTCTTTCCGGCGAAGCAACGCTTTTATTAGCAGGGGCAGGACTCGCCCTCTGATCGGCCACATCGTGTGGCCTCTCGACGGGCCGCCTATGGTGCTAACGCGACATCGTGTCGCGTTGCGCTCCAGGTATTCGCGCCGCACCTCCGTTTCGAGTCCCGTGGATAAAAAAAAGAGCGCTGCTTCTTTCCGGCGAAGCAACGCTTTTACTAGCAGGGGCAGGACTCGAACCTGCGACCTCCGGGTTATGAGCCCGACGAGCTGCCAACTGCTCTACCCTGCGATGTGTGATGGCAAAATATCAAAATATGAGAATTGTGTCAAGGGACGCGATCAACGTGTTATAGCCGAAATGGAGTGCGGTACCCACCGTGAGCCTCGCCATATCGACGAGAGGAGACGACCGTGTGTCTCCGCGCCGCCTCGAATAGAGAAGCACCGTAGCGACGTGGAGCGCTCCCGCCGTGAGTATCCGCACGATGAGCGTTGCCGGCGACGCCATAAGGTACAAAAGATTCTCAACCGACGCAAATCCGAGACCGCACGCCACCGCATCTGCGCGCCCGCGAGCCGGGATGCGCGACGGACCGACGGCAATTTGCTTGGCAATCTCCTCCGAAAGAGCTACTACGAAAAGCCACCACAGTAGGGTGTCCGGAGATGTCATCCATCGAGAGACTCCCGGTACCAACTCGCGAACGAGGATGAGCGTGAGGAGAACGGCGGCCGCGGCGATCGCTCCGCGCCCGATGGGCCGCAGGGGGAAACGGGGAACGAACATTGACGCCAGGGCCGGGGCGGCGAAGACGAGGGTTACATTGAGAAAGATCACTGTCGGAGTCATGGGGATGTCACCTCGAACGTTATCGAACGATCTCGCGCAGAGCTCGCTCCAGACGATCGATATCGTCGTCGGTACCGACGGTAACGCGTATGTGCGACGGGAGGCCGAAGCTTCCAAGAGCGCGTACCGTCACTCCGTGTTCGGCAATCGCCGCCGCCGTCTCACGCGCCGCTCCCGCGACACCGAACGTGATGAAGTTGGCCTGACTCGGTAACCAACGCAAACCGAGCTCATCCAGCAGCCGCTGCATTCGCCCCATACCGCGGCGATTCACGTCCAGCGATCGTTTAATGAAGGAGGTGTCCGATAGTGCAGCTATTCCCGCCGCTTGTGCGAAGCTGTTTACGCTGAAGGGCGGACGAACTCGTTGCAAGTCGGCTATGCGCTCCGTGCACGCCAAACCGTAGCCGAGACGGAGCGCCGCCAAACCGTAGATCTTGGAAAAGGTATGCAGCACGATCACGTTGGAGTATCGATTGACGAGGCGATCGGCGTAGGCCGCCGTTCGATCGGTTTGGTATTCTACGTACGCCTGGTCGACGACGACGAGCACGTTGTCCGGCAGATGATCGAGAAACGAGACGAGTTGCTCGTGAGAGAACGCCGTACCGGTCGGATTGTTCGGTGAACAGAGGAACACAATCCGTGTCGTATCATCTATGTGCGACAGAAAATCCTCGGGACGAAGCTCCAAGGCCGGCATGGGTACCTTGCGTACGCGTGCACCGAAGAGCGTGCTTGCGTAGGCGTACTGAGAAAAGGTGTGCGCCCCGATGAGGACCGACATGCCCGGCTCGATGTAGGTGGCGGCAATGAGTGTGATGATCTCATCCGATCCGTTACCGACGATAATCTCTTCCGGTCTGGCCTCGATATGGCGCGACAGCGCGTCGACGAGCGTGCGTGCACTTCCGTCGGGATAGAGATGGACCTCATCCGCCGCTACGCGTAGCGCCTCGCGCACCGCCGGTGAACAGCCGATGGGATTCTCATTCGACGAGAGCTTGACGGCCCCCGCTCTCCGCTCGCCGGGTACATATGGAGAGAGCGCCTCTATCGCGCGCCGGATCTGCATGACGCAATACTACGGAAGTGACAGATTTGTAACAAGCGTCTATAGTGCTGCCCATGTCTCTTGCAACCGAACTGGCGGGCTATGTTGCGTCGATATTGGTGGCGCTGTCGCTTCTTATGAGTTCCATCTTGGCGCTGCGGGTGCTCAATCTGATCGGCGCCGTCGTCTTTGTAATGTACGGCGTATTGGTCGGAAGTGTTCCCGTCATCATTACCAACGGGTTCATTACACTTATCGATATCTACTATTTGGTACGGATGCTCAAGCCGGACCTGAATGGCGTTCGTTACGTCTCGATCGGAGTGGAGAAAAAGAGTTACGTAGACGATTTCGTCACGCACCACCTTGAAGATATCAGGCGTTTTTTTCCGGATTTTTCAACCGATCGCGTCGCACAGTGTTTCGAGTCGGGTGGCCGCGGGTATCTCGCTTTCAAGGACTTGACGGTTGTGGGATTCGCCCTCGTTCATCCGGCACCGAGTCCAGAGGACGCCGGGGACCCGGAGCTACGTGAGATCTACGAAGCCGTGCATACCGAGCTCTTTCCCGATCAATCGATGATGATTCCCGTTGACTATGTGACTCGCAAATATAGAGGACTGGGACTCGTTCATCACCTGCACAGCGCAATCGAGTTTGATGAAGGCCCCGGAGCCTCCTTCTTCGTCGTCCCGGTGCCGCTCGGCGCGCGGGCGCATCAGCGATTTTTACGGCACATCGGGTACTCCCAAAAAGGCGAAACGGGCGCGTACCGGCTCTATGCGAAGACGGCCGGTACCTCTTCCTCGACGTCGTAACGGCGGTGCCGCGGTCGGCTCGGTATTACGATTCGCCCGTCTCAGGCCGCGGCGGTATCTCCGGCGGATTGTTTTTCAGATATTCGTGGTCCTCGCTCAGATCTTTGATAAGTTCTCCGACCTTCATGGTGAGGGAGTTGTCGGTCGTTTTGGCGAAGATGATGTCGCGCGGACGTTCAAGCTCCTTTTTAACCGCTCGCATGACGAGATCGATTTCGGCGTAGCTCAGGCCGTGCATGATGATAACCCTCTGATCCATGGGGCATAAGGTAAATATCTCGCGACCGACCATCAAGGGGCGCTGCGGGTAACCGGTCCAGATTGACCGAACCCGGTAAAACGAATATAATTAGCTGTAGCTAACATGGTTTGGGTCCTTTTTTTGTCCCCTGCACCGCATGTTGTTCTTCCGATATAGACCCCCATGGAGCGGGAGAAAGCACCCGACCGTCTTCTTATGATGCGCGAGTTGCATCGATGAGTCGACGTGCACGATAACGTTTTGACATATGGAACGGTAAGGAGAGAACGATGAGTGGAAAGACGACGGAGGCCGCTGGTAGTCTCACCGATAGTTTGGGACGATACGTCCTGGCAATTTATGAGCTCTCGGCCGAGAGTCGCGTGGCACGTTCCAAAGACATAGCCGATTTGGTCGGGGTCAGTCGTCCGTCGGTCACCGGCGCCCTACAGAAATTGGATAAAGCGGGGTTGATCGAATACGAGCCGTACGGGTACGTGACGTTAACGGATCGTGGCTCGGCGGAGGCGCGACAGTTATTACTCAAGCACCGCGCGACCCAGGACTTTTTAGAGTTGGCGCTTGGCCTATCGGCGGAACGTGCGGAGATCGTGTCGGCCCAGATCGAGCAAAATCTTCCCAGCGACGTACTGTGTAGACTCGTGCAGTTCAACAATTTCTATCGCCGGAATCCGGACAAACGGTTCGATTGGACCCCCCAATGCGAGAACTTGTGTCAGATTCTCTACGGTTTGCAGGCCCTCAAGACGTGCAACCACGACCACTCCTCGGCGGCGTCTACTCCGCGACGCCTGGAGGTACCGGCGACCGAATAGGCGTCGAGGCTAAAGACGCGTCGTCTGCGGTATGCCCAGGCGACGTTCGATGCGACGTTCCCACACGATGAGGAAGGCGAGTGCGACACGCGGCGCAATCAGCCATAGCGTCGGGGCACCCAAGGCGACAAACAGAAAGGTATCCTCGAACAGAGAGTGCGATACGCCGAGGTGATGGTTCAGGAGATCGCCGTCGGCGGCGTTGAGCCGGCCGCTTTCGGCCTCCTCGCGAAGTACCGCCGCCCCGTAGGCGAGGCCGAGAGTGTTGGCTACGATCCACGCCGGACCACTCGAATGGGGGAGGCCGAACACATTCATAATCGGTCTCAGATGGTGCGCTATCCAGTCGATAATGCCGCAATACTGCAGAGCGCGACTCACGAATATGAGGAGCGTCACAATTGACGCCGCTCGCAGAATGAGACGGACGACGCCTTCGAGCCATTGCATGAGTGCCTCGATACCGAACAGGGACGACGCCGCACCGGTGTCGCCTCCCGGGAGTAGGAGAGGCGTCGTCCAACTCCCACCTTCGGGTACGATCCGCGAGGCAACCCACGCCAGGAAGAGCCCTCCGACGGTTCTCACTATGAGCATACGTACGATCGGCGTACCGGTACGCCGCGTCACCAGCAACTCAACCAAATAGTTGTGCGCTACCAAACAGAGTAACGCCAAAATGACGAGCTGGCGGTGATCGAGTCCCAAGGCGGGAATAATCGCGATCGCGGCGTACAAGTTGACCAGCACGCTCGATACCACGGCGACTGCGGCGCCTCCGGGTAGATCGATGAGCGCCATTACCGGCTCCAACACGTGAGCGAGAACCGCCAGAAGCCCCGTACGACTGAGAATGAAAACCGTTGCCGAGGCCGGTACCATGATGCGGATGAGCCACCAGACGGTAGTCCAACTGCTGCCGAGACTCTCGCGGAGGTAGCGTCGCACACCGCTCGCCGGAGCGCCGCGATTATCGGCGCTTTCATCCCCGTGTGCAGAACCAGAGTGACGCATACGCGACGCTAAACCACGGTGCACTTTTGTTCAAGCGACGGTGCGTGTACAATGGCCGGAGTGAATGTACTCTTCGATACGCCCGACAACGAGTTCTGGCGTAAGCTGGCACAACGGGTGGAAGGCGTGGACGGCGCGACGGTACGATTTTGTCGCGCCGAGGCGCAGAAGCCGGACGATGCGTTTTTACGGCGCTCGATCGCGATGGTGGGCTTTACCTTGGACAAGTCGCACTTGGAGCGCCTTCCCGACCTTAAGATGGTTGCCGTGCCGATGGCCGGTATCAATACACTTCCCATTCCGGAGCTCCGACGCCGAGGGATCGAGGTTATCAATGCCCACGCCAACGGGCGGTGGGTCGCCGAGCGTACCGTGGCGCTCCTCCTCGGACTCCTCGGCAAACTCGTTACCGGTGACCGCGACCTACGTCGCGGGGTGTGGCACGGGTTCGCAGCGGCAGAGCCCGTTGCGGAGAGCTGGCGATCGGTGAACGGGATGACCGCTGCAGTGCTCGGTACCGGATCGATCGGTCGATGGGTCGCCCGGTTTCTTTCGCCATTCGGTGTCTCGTGCCGCGGATTTCGTCGTACGCGCACGGACGACGATCTTCCCGACGGGCTTTTCTCCGCCGTGAGCAATGATTTGCACGGGACGCTCCGAGGCGCGGATATCGTTATCGTCGCGCTCCCATTGACAACCAGCACGCGCGGAATAATCGGACCGGCGGAACTGGCGGTTATGCGCGACGCGGTGCTCGTGAACGTCGGTCGCGGTGAGCTCATAGACGAGGAGGCGTTGTATAACGCATTGGTCGAACGAACGCTTGCGGGAGCTGCGATCGATACGTGGTACCGGTATCCCGATCCTCCCGGTTCTCGTAAGGAACCGGCTCGGTTTCCATTTCGCGATCTCGACAATATATTGATGTCCTCTCATATGGGCGGATATACGGAACAGGCGACACTCGCGAGCGCAGAGGAGATCGTGGATCGCCTCATCTCGTGGCTATCGGAAGGCGCTCCCGACGGTCGGGGCGGCACCGTCAACATGGAGGGCGAGTACTAATGGAACACGATATCCTGCACGAGAGCGAGCGCAAACGCTTCGTCGTGTATGCGGCCGGCGACGAGGCCGTCGTCGACTATCGAGTCGCCGCCGACGGCGCGTTGATTCTCGATCACACCTTTACACCAGCCTCGATGCGTGGGCAGGGGATCGCAGGCCAACTCGTTCGCGCGGCGGTTGAGTACGCGCGCCGTACCGGGGTCAAAGTGCGGCCGCGATGCTCGTATGCGGTGCGTTTTTTCGAACGCCACCCGGAGTTCCGAGATCTTCTTCATGAGGGATGATGCGCCGCATCGCGAACCTCAATGCGTTATACGTTCCCGTTGCAGCTCTGCGCGGAGAGGCGCCTTTACGGTAACAGCACCCCGGGATTGAGAATTCCATCGGGATCGAGGGCATCCTTGAGGCGTCGCATGACTGCGATTTCAGCGTCGCTAAGAGCAAGGGAGAGCGCGGCGGTCCGTTTGCGACCGATGCCGTGCTCACCGCTGATCGTGCCGCCGAGTGAGACGGTGACGCGGTACAGAGCGGTTAAAAACTCGTGGAGGCGCGCCTCCCACTCCGCCGGAGACATAGCGGCCGGCTTCATCGGATTGATGTGAAAGTTGCCGTCACCGGCGTGGCCGAAGATCGCGACGTTCAGACCCGACGACGCTTCCAATTCGAGGGCGCGGCGTACGAGTTCCGGTATCGCGGTGGACGGGACGACCACATCCTCTACCGAGTGGTGGACTCCGCTTTGCCGTTTGACCCACCACGGGACCGCCTTACGGAGCTTCCAGATCGTCGCCAACGCGGCAGGGGAGTCGGCGACGACGACGACGGATCCGCTGTGCCGTTCAATCGAGGGGCGGTAGCGTTCCAATATCGCGTGCGCTTCCTTGCGGCTGCGACCTTCGGACTCGACGAGCAGCAGCGCTCCCGCCGAATCGTCGAAGAGAAACGGCGCCGGCGTGTTGCGCCACAGTTGTGCGGCCGCGCCGGCTGCGGTTTTACCGTCGATATACTCGATCGATGACGGGACGCCCGCCTCGCTGCGCCGTAGTGCACCGACCGCGGCCGTCGCGTCCTGTGAGGACGCAAAGGAGACCAGGAAGGCCGTTCGATCTCCCGGGCGCGGCGTGAGGCGCACGGTGATGCGCGTGATAATGCCGAGGACGCCCTCACTTCCCACGAACAGCGGCAGCAGATTGAGGCCCGTGACATCTTTGAGTCGCTTTCCGCCCAGATTGAGAACCTCCCCGCCGGCGGTTACAACCTGGAGTCCCAGTACGTGATGACCCGTAACGCCGTATTTGACCGCACGACCGCCTCCGGCGTTGGTAGCGACGTTTCCGCCGATCGTGCAGATCTCTTCGCTCATCGGATACCCGGCGAAAAACAATCCGGCAGGCTCCAAGGCTGCGTCCAACTCGCGCGTCACGACGCCGGGTTCCACAACGGCCGCGAGGTTCTCCGTATCGACCTCGACGATACGATTCATCTTTTCGAGGGAACATACGATACCGCCTGCCGCTGCGACGGCTCCGGCGGCGAGACCGCTTCCCGCTCCCCGCGCCGTAACCGGAATACGATACGTGCGAGCCACCGTCATAAGGCGAACGACGTCTTCGGTGGTCTGCGGGAAGACGACCGCTTCCGGTGTCATGCGCCACGACGAGCCGCCGGCCATATCTTTCGCGTACTTTTCGATGAGATCCGTCCGGCCGATCAGAAGATCGTCGCCGAAGATGTCGCGTAGCGCGGAGACCGCCTCCTCTCGGAGCGTCGCGCGAGCCGCGCCCGGAGACGGTGTTGCGTTGCGCTCACCGTGGGATGGGTGTGTCCCGTTGCCGGGAATGTGATTTCGATTCATAACGCCTCAGATATCGATGTGGGTAAAGTCGTGCGCCGCGACGTCGTATATACCGTAACTCGGCTCACCAAAGCGCCCCATGATTTCGCCCGGGTTTGCCCAGAGCGTCCGTCCGATCTCTTCTACGTAGCGACGGTGGTCGTGGCCGCTGAACACGGCGGTGTACCGCCGACTCTCGGCCAGTCGGCGTGCGATATCGGGATAATGGTTGAGGGCGAACAGCTCCTCCTCGACCGTGACTTCCGCCATTTGCCCATGTAATGTCACGTGGGGATGCTGTGCCGCGATCGCGCTTAAAAGAAACGTATCACCATCGTTGTTGCCGAAGACGGCATGAATCGGTCCCGGAAAGCCTTCTGCCAACTGGGAGAGTGTGAAGGGGGCGCAGAAATCGCCGAGAAAGAACAACACACCCGGACCGTGTCGCGCGAGGTCCTTAAGGGCTCGTTCCAGATTCCAGATATTGTCGTGTATATCGCTGAAAATCGCTATCTTCATCCCGCCCTCCTCCATAACAATAATGCGTTTTTCCAAGTATCGAAAGGCGTGGGCCGCCGAAGAGCGCGAGAGGTCGCCTCAAAAGAGCTGTCACGCCTCTTGCCGGTATGGTACGATCGCGCGATATGAGTACCAAGACGTTCCGATTAACAGCGGCGCTTCTGTGCCTCGTCGGTCTTGCGGTGTCGGCCTCGGTCGAGGAGATGCGCGTAGAGTCGACCGCCGTATTGATTCGGCGAAGCGGCGAGGAGAGCCTTCGCGAGGCGGCGGCCCTTCGCGAGGTCACCGGATTAAATACATATATCACCAGTGCAACCGTGTCGCCGCACGATACTTCGGCGATTATCGTTGCGACGACGTTTCACGGCTTGTACGAGTCTGTGGACGGCGGCGCAACGTGGCGCGATCTAACCGAGGATGGCGCTACTCGATCGCTTCATCTCGGTGAGGGATTCTACGAAGACATCTCCGCCGCAGCGTACGATCTCACGGATGGGCGCATTATTTGGGTCGAGTACGCCCAGGATCGATCCGTGCGGGCGGTATCTCGGCGCGACGGCTCGATAGTCGACCTTCCCGCGGAGCGGGGCGTCGCCGCCCTTGAGCGCGCCACACGGGCGCCCGCCGTGGAACGGATCGCCGATTCTCCTGCGCGTCGCGAGCGGCGACGCCTCGCAGCCGACCACGTTTCGTTTTACCTATCTCCGCAACAGGTAGAACCGACCGCTCTCGCCTCGCACATGGCCTTCGCCGCCGAGCGAGGTATGACGGCGGTCGTGGTCGACTTCAAGGACGACTTCGGGAGGCTCGCATACGACTCACAGCTGGAGCTCCATCGGCGCGTCGGGTCGGTACGTGCACTCTTCGACGCCCGGCGAGTCATTGATACGATCCAAAGCCACGATTTGTATGTAATAGCGCGCATCGTAGTCTTTCAGGACCCCATGCTCTATCGCTACGACAATAACCGCTACGCCGTGTGGGACCGGAGGCGCGAGGCGCCGTGGGGCGTCTTTCGCCAGACTCGTGACGAAGAGACCGGTGAGACGCACAGCCGACAGGTTGAGTTTTGGGTCGATCCGTTCTCGGAGTTTGTATGGGACTACAACATCGCGATCGCCCGCGAGCTGGAGGAACTCGGGGTGGACGAGATCCAGTTCGACTACATTCGTACCCCGGCCGACGGCCGCGTAGGCGACATCGTCTTTCGCCATCGCGCCGATAGTCCGGCATTGGTGAACGACGATCCCTTTCGAGACGATCGTGTCGAGGCGATATCCATGTTTTTACGCCGTGCGCGCACGCAGATCGATATTCCGATCGGGATCGATGTCTTCGGGTTCAACGGGTGGTACCGCATGAGCTACCTCGGCCAGGACATTGCGCTTTTGGCCCGCTACGTCGACGTCATATCACCGATGCTCTATCCGTCGCACTTTCCGCGCGGTTTCGTCGGGCATCTTCCGTACCTCGAATGGGCGGAGTACATCTATCGCGAGGCCGTTGCTCGCGGGCGGCGGATTACCGGAGACACGGTGCTTATCCGACCCTATATTCAGGCATTCTTGATCGGCGGCGAGCTCGAGTTTAACGAGGATGTTTATACGGACTATCTTAAGCGCCAGATTCGGGGGAGTTTGGACGCCGGCGCGAGCGGTTTCAGCCTCTGGAACGCATCGGGCCGCTACTACATGGTCTCGCGCGGACTGTACTACTGATTCCCCGATAGACGGCATACCGGTGCACCTCGGTCGTCGCCGGTATGTCAATCCTCTCTATCCCGTGCGTTTGTCACTATCCGATACGCGGACATATATTTGCCTAGTGCAGTCAAACAAGACCGGTCCGGTGGTAATTGCTCCCGAGGACGGCATCGACGTAGATGCGGTGTTGCACGCCCTGAGTAGCCACCCCGGCGGTGCCTTTACCATTAATCCCCAACGCTTGAAGCGCGACGACTATCGCGCCGCACTCCTTAAACGCTACCGGCCGGCGATGGTCGTAGACGGCCTAAAACCCGCCGAAGGCATACTTACGTATCTCCCTCTGCTCGCGCGGGAGATACCGGTCGTTATCGTGAGTAGACAAGATTCTCCCATTCACGCCGCACGGGCAATGCAGGCGGGCGCGATTTGGTACAGCGACGACTCTCCCGAGCAACTTGCCGCCCTTGCCGACGATGTCGAGGATCTTATTCAGCAGGTAGGAGCTCCTATCGAGGCCAAGCTCTATCGAGGGCTTTTTGAGCATATGCTCAACGGGTTTGCCTACCACCGGTTGGTCCTCGACGAGGAGGGAAACCCGAGCGATTTTGTGTTTCTGGCGGCCAACGAAGCGTTCGAACGCATGACCGGCCTCGATCGGCGTGAAATCATCGGGCGTTCCATCCGCGAGTCTCAACCGGGTTTTAGCGAGACGGACCTCCATTGGGTCGATCTGTACGGCGAGGTCGCTCTTGGCGGGAAGCCGCGATATGTCGAGATGTGGTCGGCGAACCTCAAACGGTGGTTCGGTGTGAGGGTGTTCAGCCCCGAGTTGATGCACTTCGCGGTCGTCTTCAACGATATTTCCGAGCGCAAGCGGCGGGAAGAGGAGATGTCCGACTCGCTCAAACGCACCAACACGCTCCTGCGGGAGATTCACCACCGCGTCAAGAACAACATGCAGATCATCGATAGCTTCCTACACCTTCAGGCCACCGTGGAGGGGGTGACGACCGGCGAGTTGGTGCAGCGTAGCCACGAGCGAATTCACGCCATGGCGATGGTCCACGAGCGCCTCTACCGATCTGTCGGTTCGGAGGCGCTTCCGCTGAAAGCGTACATCGTCGATTTGGTGCGTGATCTTCTCGCGATGCACGATGCAAGGAGTGTCGGGCTGGACGCCTCCGGCATCGAGGCGACGATCTCGGCCCGAATCGTCGTACCTCTCGGACTCATCGTCGCCGAGATTATCAATAACTGTATTAAGTACGTTTTTTCACCTCGTCCGGGGCGCGACGACCGTATCATCGTCGAAGTGTTGTGCGACAACAAACAAGCGGGAACGCTCATGCTTGCGATCGCCGACAACGGACCCGGAATGGCGCTGCCCGGCGGAGCCGTGGAGATAAACCTTCGCGAGACGGAGGGAGCGTTAAGCGGCTCCGGGCTGGGACTGCAACTCATCACGAGTCTCTCGGAGCAGATTGAGGCTACGACGCGCGTCATCGTAGGTAATGGAACGCGGTTCGAGATACGGGTGCCGAAAGTATTGTAAAGTACTCACCATCGTGAATCGACACACCACATCCCTGGCTCCGAGTTCACTCCTGATATTCTGGCTGCCTTTAGCGCTCATGTGGATCATCATGGGTATCGAGCAGCCCTCGCTCAACGCCGTCATGGCCCGCCTACCCAACGCGGTGGTCCACCTGGCCTCCTTCGAGGTCGCCTTCGGACTCGCGCTGGTTATAGAGAGCCCGATCCTCCAGATGTTGTCCGCCGCTACCGCTTTAGTACGCGGACCCCGGTCGTACCGTTCGATGCTACGTTTTATGCACGCGTGGACGATTCTGTTAACCGGGATCCACTTCGGTGTGAGCCGGCCGGTCGTCTTCGGGTTCGTGACGCGGCGGATTCTCTCGGTGCCTCCGGAGGTGGTGGAGCCGGCGCAGCAGCTCCTTGTGTTGCTGCTTCCTTTGGCCGCCATGGTCGGCTATAGAAGACTGTGGCAGGGAGGATTGATCCAGGCCGGAAAGACCGGGTTAGTGGGGCGAACGATGGTTATCCGCCTCTCGGTCACGATCGGGTGTCTCGCCGCGGGATTTGCGGCGCATCGGATCGCGCCGGATCGCGCTCCCGGCGGGCACATCGTTGCCGGCGTCTCGCTGATGGCGGGAGTCGTTGCCGGCGCCGCGGCGTCGTGGTGGTACTTTCGCCGCTACGTCGAGGCGGATCTGTTCGAGAGCGGCGGCACCACCGCGCCAAGCGCCACCGCGTCAAGCGCCACCGCGCCAAGCGCCACCGCGTCAAGCCGCGACGTGCCGAAGACCTTCACGGAGCTCTTGGCCTTCTACGTGCCGCTCTCCCTCACCTCGATCATGTCACTGGCGTCGAGGCCGATTCTCGCCTACGGCATCGGCCGCTCAGTCGCGCCCTTTTTGTCTCTCGCCGCGTGGCCGGTCATACAGAGCCTCCTGTTTCTCTTCACCTCCATAGCGCTCTCCTATCAAGAAGCGGTCGTGGCCATGGTAAATCGTAATACGGCAAACGAGCCCGTCGTCCGGCGATTTGCCGCTGTACTCGCCGTGATTCTCACGACGATCTTCGCGCTCATGAGCCTGACGGGTCTGTCGCGTCTCTGGTTTTCTCGCGTAGCCGGACTCGATACCGCGTTGGTCGAGCTGGCACGTTCAGCGATGGTCATTCTGATCGTAATGCCCGCCGCCGCTACGGGAAGATCGTTTTTCAGCGGAGTTCTCGTGGCGCGTCATCGCACGGGGCTCCTTGCGATAGCGGTCGCCGCCAACACCGCGACGTTGTTGACCCTCGTCATCTTGCTTCCAAGTCTGACGAGTCTTGCCGGTTCAAGCGTCGCGGCATTTTCCTTTGCCGGTGCGAACGTCGTGCAGTTGCTCGTCCTCGCCGGTTCCGACTTCGTCATGCGTCGCCGTTTGCGCAGTCCGGTCGGCGCTGGTACTCTTTAACAATGCTCTATAGAACACTGGGAAGCACGGGGCTCGAGGTGAGCGTCGTCGGGGTGGGGACGTGGCAGTTCGGCGGGGAGTGGGGCCAGACGTTCAGTATCTCAGACGTCGATGCAATCCTGGGCGCGGCGCGCGACGAGGGGATGAACTTCATCGATACGGCCGAATGCTACGGCGATCATCTCTCGGAGTCGCTCATCGGCGCGCGGCTGCGTCAAGAGCGCGACTCGTGGATCGTCGCGAGTAAGTTCGGCCACCGTTACCACGGCTTTCAGAACCGCACGCGTCACTGGCTCGCTCGCGATGTGCGCGAGCAACTCGAGGCGTCGCTACGGGCCTTGCGTACCGACTATATCGATATTCTGCAGTTCCACAGCCCCACCGACGAGGAGTTCCTCAACGAGGAGTTGTGGGAGGCGTTACGCCGCGTTAAGCAGGAGGGCACGGTGCGTTTTGTCGGTCTCTCGGTAAGCAAGAACGACAACCTCATGCAGGTGGAACGTGCGCCCGAGGCGCAGTGCGAGACGCTTCAGATTATTTACAATCGGATCGATCGCGAGCCCGAGGCAGAGATCTTTCCCGCTGCGGAACGTCTCAAACTGGGCGTTCTGGCTCGCGTACCGTTGGCCAGCGGGTTCTTGAGCGGCAAGTACGACGCCCAAACGCGGTTTGCCGACGACGACTGGCGGTCGCGAATGGATGCGGATAAGCGTACGCGGATGTTGGAAACCGTGGAGGAGATCCGTACTCGTGAGTTGCCGGCGGGTATCGACATGGCGAGGTGGGCCCTGGTCTGGCCGCTCCGTCACCGCGCGGTTACGATGGTGATTCCCGGTATGCGAAGCGTCGACCAGGTACGTGCCAACGCCGCAGCCGTTGAGCTCCTGGGAGAGTAAGCCGGTCTGCGACACGCGTGGCCTGATTCGGGCCGGCGGGCGTGCGGTGCGCTACGACTGCGCCAACGTTCGCTTGTGGAATCGAACCACCATATGGACGATCGCGATACCTGCGACGGTGTTTTCGATGTCGTGGTCCACGTCGCACTGGTAGCGGATGAAGTCGCCCTCGTGTAGATGAGCATCTCGGTCGCCGGCGCGTACGTGAATAGAGCCCTTGATCACGGTGAGAAACTCCTCGGTCCGTGGAAAGTGGGGAGCCGAGCGGAGTGCACCTGCCGGTTGAAAGGTGAGAAGATACATCTCGAGGTCCTCCACCATTTGAATCGGCGTGAGCACGCGAATGTGCAGCCCCTCCTCATCGGTATCGAGGGAGGTGATGTTGTCTCCCCGGGTCAAGTGAAACTTCCGAACCGGGCCCTCGCTCCCTTTCAACAGCTCGTTGATCTCTACGTCCAGCCCTTGAGCGATTTTCCAGACCGTTGCGACCGTCGGGTTGACCTTTTCGGCCTCGATCTGAGAGAGCATCGCCTTGGAGACGCCGCTCCGTTCGGCGAGAACGTCCAAGGTTAGGGAACGTTCTTTCCGCAAACTCCGAATATTACCGCCTATGAGGGGTGGGTTTTGTGATGCGTCCATCGTCTCTTTCACCTTCGATTTGACTTTGACAGTGCCGTACCGAACGGTTACACTATATCAAACTTGTGTTTGATATAGTGTATTTCGAGAATAAACACTCTGTCAAACGCATTATAACTCTCAAGAGGCGATGGATGAAACGAATTCTAGTCACCGGCGCGCTGGGGCAACTCGGCAGTGAGATCGCGCTCTCCCTCCGTACCGAGTACGGCGCCGAAGAGGTCGTTTGCACCGATATTCGGGAGGACGTCACCGGAGAGCTCGCACGTCTCGGATCGTTCTACCTCTCGGACGTTCTTAACGGTAAAGAGCTCGCCGAGATCGTACGGCGTCACCGTATCGACACGATCTTTCACCTTGCGGCGCTCTTGTCGGCGACCGCCGAGGCTCGGCCGCAAGCTGCGTGGGATCTCAACATGAACGGACTCATGACCGTCCTGGAAATCGCTCGCGAGGAGACGTGCGCCGTCTTTACCCCCAGTTCGATCGGAGCCTTCGGTCCCAGCACACCCAAGGATTGGACGCCCCAGGACACGCTCCAACGGCCCACCTCGATGTACGGCGTGACCAAGGTCGCCGGCGAGCTGTTGTGCGACTACTACTTTCGGAAGTACGGCGTCGATACGCGGGGTGTACGGTATCCGGGACTCGTCTCCAATAAGACGCCGCCCGGCGGCGGCACCACCGACTACGCGGTAGACATCTACTACGCGGCGGTACGAACGGCGCGATTTGAATGCTTCCTCAAGGGCGACACCTATCTCGACATGATGTACATGCCCGACGCGGTACACGCCGCGCTGACCCTCATGGATGCCGATCCGGCCCGATTGCGCCACCGCAACGCATTCAACGTCACGGCGATGAGCTTTTGTCCCGAGGAACAGGCCGCCTACATCAGACGCTATATTCCGGAGTTCGAGATCGAGTATCACGTCGATCCCGTGCGCCAAGCGATCGCCAACTCGTGGCCCAACGGTTTGGAGGACTACGCGGCGCGCGTGGAGTGGGGATGGAAACCGCGCTATAATCTCGATGCGATGAGCCGCGACATGTTGAGCGTACTGTCGACGCGACTGGAGGATGCGACCCATGTTTGGATCGATGAAGGATGATTTGAGGCGACTGCTTGCCGATTTGGAAGGGCAGGGACTCTACAAACACGAACGGATATTGACCACTCCCCAAGGCTCGTCGATCGCGGTAGCCGCCCCGACCGGCGAGACCGCGGAGGTCGTGAACTTTTGCGCCAACAATTACCTCGGCCTCGCGAACCACCCCGAATTACGCAAGGC
Source organism: Alkalispirochaeta sp. (assembly GCA_965601925.1). Classification (GTDB taxonomy): domain Bacteria; phylum Spirochaetota; class Spirochaetia; order DSM-27196; family Alkalispirochaetaceae; genus Alkalispirochaeta. Next base: position 4,456,457 of record OZ271854.1, on the reverse strand, counting down.
GGCGTGCGACGCCATCGAGCGTTGGGGATTCGGATACGCGTCGGTACGCTTCATCTGCGGCACGACCGCGTTGCATCGCGAGCTCGAGGCGGCGATGAGCACCTTTCTCGGCACCGACGATACGATCCTCTACGCTGCGGCGTTCGACGCCAACGGGGGCGTGTTCGAGCCGCTGCTCGGCGAGGAAGACGCAATCATATCCGATGCACTCAACCACGCTTCGATTATCGACGGGGTGCGGTTGTGCAAAGCGAAGCGCTATCGGTATCGCCACAGCGATATGCAAGATCTGCGAAACCAGCTCGAGGCGGCGGGTGAAGCGGGGAGTCGGTATCGTATCATCGCCACCGACGGCGTCTTCTCCATGGACGGCGATATCGCGCGTCTGCCGGAGATCGTGCGGTTGGCCGAAGAGTTCGACGCGCTCGTGATGGTCGACGACTGCCACGCAACCGGTTACCTCGGCCCCACCGGACGGGGGACCGCGGAGTACTTCGGGCTTGAAGGAGCGATCGACATCATCACCACGACCTTCGGCAAAGCTCTCGGCGGTGCATCGGGCGGGTGCGTGAGCGGGCGCGGAGAGATTATCGAACTCCTGCGCCAGCGATCGCGGCCGTACCTGTTCAGCAATACGCTCGCACCGGCGATCGTCGGCGCGACACTGCGCGCCCTGCAGTTGGTAGACGAGGACCACACGCGCCTTACGTTGCCTCTGGAACACGCCGCACGCTTTTCACGTCGATTGCGCGAGGCGGGTCTCGACGTGCTCCCCACGGAGACGGCCATCGTGCCGGTTATGATCTACGACGAATCGAAGGCCGTCGAGATGGCGAAACGCCTCTTGGAGCGGGGCATTTACGTCATCGGGTTCGCCTATCCGGTCGTGCCGCGCGGGAAGGCGCGCATTCGTGTCCAGATGTCTGCGGCCCATACCCCGGACGAAGTGGACCGTGCCGTCGACGCCTTCGTAAGGGTGGCACGCGAGATGGAGATCATCACGTAGTGCGAAGGATCGGGGAATCCGGCCGTCGCGTTCGCTTCGAGGCGCAGAGTCTCTCGACGTAAATCGGCCGGAGCGCGATGGAACCCTACGAACTACTCGCACAGTTCTACGACAGTGGGTGGGGCGACTATAGCACCTACGTCGCCCAGCTCATCGCCGATATCGAGCGTGAGAGCGAGCGCCGTTTCTCCCGCGTGTGCGACGCCGCGTGCGGTACCGGGCTCCTCCTCAACCATTTGGCCGATCGGCGGCGGATCGCCGGCTACGACCGGTCGACGACGATGCTCGACATCGCTCGACTGCGCGTGCCGGGGGCGCGTCTCGCAATCGGCGACCTTCGGGACCCTGTTCCCTTCGACGAAACGTTCGAGTTGGTAACGGCCGTATACGACTCGTTAAACTACATACACCGTGAGGATGAGCTATTGCGCTTTTTTGCAGCCGCGCGAGGCGTAATTACCGACGACGGGCTGCTTCTGATCGATCTCAACGATCGTTCGATGTATCCGCCGGAACGACACCGGGCGGTCCGGGACCGTCTCGTCGACGGCATACCGATTCGCGAACAGCTCTTGTACGACGCCGGTCCGCCGCCCATTGCGACGACGATCTTCGAGTTTCCCTTCGGACGAGAGGAGCACCGCCAGAGGCCGTGGGAGGTCGAAGAGATCGACCCGCTCCTCGCCGAGGCCGGGTGGCACCTTCTCGATACACTGGACGTGGTGGATGAGGATTCGGGCCGTCCGAGCGGGAAGGTTGTGTATCTTGCGATTCCGTGACGGGTGTCGCAACCGACCGGCGGCGGGTATATTGTTGCGATGACACGACTCCGCCCCATATTGGTGATACTTGCTATTGTGTGTTCGGTGCGTGGATTGGAGTCGCAATCCGTCCGTTCGAACGATCCTTTCCATACCGACGGTCCGCTACCGGGAGAGCGCGAGGTACTCGCATTGCAGGCGGCGTTTCCTCACCGTATCGAAGCAGTCGAGATCCGCGGCGGCGAGTGGGCGCTGTCGATGAACGGGAGGTGGTTTTATTGGGCCGAGGGGCGACTGCTCCCGCAGGAAGAACGCCGCGACGCCCGGTGGCGAGAGTACGTTCCGATTCGGTTCTACGGCAACTATCGAATCGGTGTGTGGCGGGAGCGAGAGATCACTCCCCAGCTGGAGCAACTGCTGATCCAGCGCACGCGTAATCGACGCAATGACAGCCGGCTCCGCTTTAACCACTTTCTCGATAACTTGTACGGCATCGCCTCGAGGGACGATGCGGAACGCACGGTAGTGCGCGTCGAGTTTCTGGGAATGGCGACCCGCGTCCACCCCCTCGTCGTCGGTCCCCTGCGTCGCGTCGAGCGGCGCGTCAGAAACGCAATGCTCGAGGATCAAGAGACTCGCGCGTTCGTTCGTAGCTTGGATGCCGTCCACGGATACAACTGGCGTACCATCTCCGGAACCATGCGTCGCAGCTACCACGCCTACGGGATGGCGGTCGACCTTATCCCCGCCTCGTGGGGCGGTGGCTGGGGCTATTGGCAGTGGGCGGCCGCCGGTGGCGTCTCGGAATGGTGGGAGCTGTCCTTCAATCAGCGTTGGAGCGTCCCGCAGACCGTCGTCGACGCCTTTGAGGCGGAGGGTTTTGTCTGGGGAGGGAAGTGGCTCTTCTTCGACAACGTTCATTTCGAGTATCGCCCCGAGGTGTTGCTCTTGGTGGCGGAGTAGGGCGCAATATGATGTGGAGATGAAACTGTGTCGCATGGTCCATACGCCGTGGTCCAACGCGGTGATTTCGATCGTCGGTTGCGTACCGACGAGTTTTACTATGGCGATTCGTCCCCGGCCTCGATGTGGACCGGCTGTCGATCCTACTCTTGTTCTCGTCTTTCCCGGTGTTTCTCCGGGGGCTATCTTCTATCCGCGAAATATGCGCAGCAAGCTAAGAGAAGATCAAGTCGCGGAAGTCGAAGCTGCACACGTTCACGATACAGTATTTGCTCCGTGAGGTTTTTGGTGGTACTTAGCACGTTTTATTAGGCCCCGGACAGATACGATGAGCACTACGACTGCATGGAGGAAATGACGCTAAAAGCTATCAGTAAGCCCAGTCGGCCGTTAGTGAGCCTCAACTTGGTCTCAACCCCCGCGGGTAGGATTTCGCTGCGTCTCACCTAACATCGCTCCACTCCGATCTCCCACCACGTCAACACCACCCGCGCGGCCTCGCCCCCCGTCTTGTAATCCTTGCACAACACCGTCAGCCCCGCGGCTACCTACGAACTCTACGTCGGGCTTCGGCTAGAGTTCTCCGTCGCTCCAGGTCCATCTCAAGTTGGTCTCCTGATAAGTACTACGAGCAAGATAGGCATGTCGCTTGTTTGATGTGCAAGGATCCCTAGAGTTGGCTGATATCATCAACCGATGTATGTTCAAACGATCGCACGTCATGAATGACCTAACGCTAAACAGCTTCATCGCCTTTGCATTCCTTGTCGGACGGTTTTTGCTCGTTCCACTCGGGCTCGCCTTCGTGCTCGTGGTCCAAGGACTCTCACGCCGGCGGTTGCTGACAAGACTAGGTGAACTCATTGGAGAGCTCCCTGCTGATGCAGTTCCAGCAGGGAAGTGGAACCGAGTGCGCGTTGTGATGTATGTTTTTCTCACCGCGGGCGCGATAATCATGGGAATCGTTAACGAACCGCTCACGGCTATTCCTGCAGGAGCGTTCGCGATTTTTGGATGGGCGTCCATACTTCATGGTCGTCGCATGGTTTCTATCGCGGGTGTATACCGCCACGGAGTATGCGGCTTCATCGGGCCGCTATATTGGACTGACATACACTCGTTCGACGACTCCGATGGTGATTTCGAACTACTGACAACGGCCGGCACGCGTCGAAGTCTGCGGCTGAAATCTGGTCATGATGACGTTCGCGTAGCCTTAGTCTCTGCCGGGGCAATGAAGCGCGAACTCAAATAGGGGTCTCAAAGTGCTTGACGCCGAACGAGGTTCTCTCCTCATAACATGTTCGCGGAGAAGGATTTACTACCGCCGCTGCCCGTTTAGTCAGACACAAGTGACCGCGCCGTAGTCAATCGTTTGCTCCATGGCCCGCCAACCCTTACTGACCTCCTTCAGATCATCGATTACTCGTCAAGGTCCAATTCATCGCAGCTTCCTGCTATGTGAGGCTGTCGGGAACAGCGGTGCACTTTTTTGTGCCGATACCGGCCGTCCTCTTCAGTGTGTTGATTACCCGGCTGTTGATTCGGTCGCGACAGACTCGATGCTTGGTGGAGTATGGGTAACTATTGACCCGGCAGCAACGGCATTCGTGCTTATGGTTTATGTGTAACCGTGCCTCTTGCTCGCCCCGGTAATTGCCGTCAAAAGAGGGGTGAAAATGGGAACGCTGCAAAATGGAGCAACGCTATCATTCAACGTCATGCGGCAGGTGATGGAGACACGCGGAGTGCCATCCGAGCACGGGCGCCTCCTCCACGTGTAACGAGTGGGGGAGGCAAGGTACCTGGCGAAGGCGTAAGCATCTTTCCGAGATGTCCTATTCAGGGTCGCCTCCCTCCGGTGTCCTATCCATCGGCGCTTGTCGGCGTAGTCTGGCCCAAATCCATCCACCGATTGGGACTAGGAGAACTGTCCAAAGCCATTCCCAGTTTCTGCGAATGAATCCCAAAACTCGTTGCTCAACGGTAACTCTGACGTCGATTTCCCTGTGATAGGTTTCGAGGTCTCGCCTTGAATCAAAACCTTCTATCTGCGCATGCGCGCGAATGGTGAGTCGTAGTGTTTGTGAACCGCGTTCGATCGCGGTCACGTCCCACCACCATTTTGTAGATTCCTTCATCGTCATCAACTGCGGTTGAGGGCCTGTAGGATTGACTTGAAGACCGAGTGTGCCGGAGAGTTCGGCACTCATCTTTGTTGTGACTTGAACTTCGTCCTCTACGATTTCACCTATTCGGCTAGTGAACTCATCAAACTCAGCGAAGTCGCCGGCAGGATCTATTACTACCAGTATTCTACCATTTTGACCAAGATTCATCTCCTCCGGTGCGTTGAATGCGACGGGGGCAAAATCGAGCGTTTCCAAGAGCAGATCAACAGCATTGCGAGGTACCGGTGCTACAGAATCGCTTTTTGGAATGGACCGTGGTGGGCGCGTGGTTGCGTCGGTTCCAGCTGCTGCGGGTTGTGATGATTCGGTGATCTCCTCTATCACAGAAGGAACACCTTCACGCTCTTCGGTCATTGATTCCAAGGATTCCCGGGCCTCTTGTAGCTCGCGAAAGCGCTCTTCGGGCTCTGGTTCGGAGTATTGTTCCAACGATCGCGTTAGCTCCTGCTCTCTGGGTGGCTCCGTTCGATCGACATAACATGACGACAAGAACATAATTGTCCACAGCGCCAGAGCCGCTGCAGGATACAATGGTATTTTTGATTTGATTGTATTTGGTTTGGTTAGATCTGGTACTCGCATCTATCAACCTCCCGTTTCTTACGCGGAGCCAATAACGTGCAGGACGGTATCGAGGATTGATCACCCGTATCAAATCGATAGTCAGGTGCGCTCAGTTCCAGTTTATGAGCGCCGCCCACTCAGGGTGATCAACGAACGGGTTTCGATTGCCCTGCCAGTTGGTATAGATACGCTCGTTTCTAAGACGCTCGCGGTCGTCCGGTGGGTCATCCTCATGCCATTGAAGAAGTGCAGAAAGGCTTGCGATCGTCCCGATGCCGTCAGAGGACGAATCGGTTATCGATGGGTCTTCCACGATCTCAAGGTCGGGCTCGCCGACGACGTCACCCTCGTACCGAATCGCCATATAAAGCAGACCTCGAGCAATATCGCCCTTAACTTCGTTAGGCGGTTCCCATGAATCGGCATCAAATCGAGCGTCTGATGCCTCATCGTGCGCATCGCCCCCGTAGTCGTAGTCTAAGTTGCTTCTATCGGTATTGGTAGACCTATCTGCGGCTCTTAGCGCGTGGAGATCGGTGTACGGTACCCAGCTATCGGACCCGAAGCCTAATGAGCTCGGCCACGTGTGTTCGCGATTCCATGAATCGCCGTCACTTCCATCAGTCCCGTCTCGATCGACTGCCGGATGCGATCTTCCCGTATAAATCAGAATGACGTTGTCGGGGTTGGAAGGATCGCGGTCGAGTTCAATGAGGGCGTCCCAGACGTCTCTTTCAGTTCGGTGTGTATACCGAAAACGCTGGTGATCGTCGATGATATCGTGAAGTGCGTCTCTGAGAGCTTGACCGGTGAGCACGGTACCGCCGGAGGAAAAAGCCGGTGCGTAGTAGTCCGAAAGCGACATCGTGTCTTCGGCGACAACCCCGTGCGCGACGAGTACCGTGAAGACGATAGCGATTACTTTTTTCATTCTTGCCCCCCTACGACTTTTTGTTTCGGACGGACTCCCTCTCTATTCTTTGATGACTGAATGATATGAAGATATGGGTACGAATGATCACCCGACTCAGCTTCTTCGTCGGTTTGATGGATATTCTTGTACGCGTCGTGCAGAATACCTCAACATCTGTGTGTAAGAATCGTTTTTTCCTTCTGCATAGCGCGTATGGCGCACTTCATATGGAGTTTTTGTAAGAGACAAGTCGTTGGGTGGGTGGGCGGTCACGGCGTGTTCTTTTTACGAACTGCCGCGCTCACCTCTCCATGTGCATCTCCGACGGGATGAGGGGCGTGTAGGCGTCTGGAGCGCTCGCAGCCTTGGGGTAAGCGTCCGGCGGCTTTGACGAGTCTCCCTTCATATCCGGTCCGCGGCCTCTGTTTGGAAATGTAGAGAAAATTACAGTAGTACAAGACTACAAACCTGACATTCCGTCTCCCCACGGGATCGCGTGGTGGGACCAAAAAAGTTACCATCGAATCGGTGAAGATATTCCGGCGGTTCATTTGCATAACGGCCTTTTCCATCGGAAAGAGGGACCTCCGGAGGGACAGCTCGCGCCGGTATATAGCCTCACGCCTCGGTCTGCAGGTCAGCTCCATGCTATGCTACCGGAGGAGTCTCAATGTCCGAAGATGCGCAAATCAAAATCGATAACGCCGTAGAGGACGAACTCGGAGCCTTCCATGAGATGGAGAAACCCGAAGAAGTACGACGATTCATTTTCCCTTACACCCTCTCAAAACATCGAGAGCAGTTCGCGATCGACGAGGTACGGTATAAGTCGATCTATGGCGAACGGGGATCGCTGGTAGGATTCTTGATACTCGCCCTCGATCCCGACGGTCGGAGTCTCGAGTTCCGACGTATTGTTATTTCAGAGCGCGAGAGAGGCTACGGAAAGCGCGCTGTGAGGCTCGTGGATCGGATCTGTCGCGAAGAGTTCGGAAGGCGCCGCGTGTGGCTTGACGTTTTTCAGGATAACGTAATAGGTCGGCATATCTATGAGAGTGTGGGGTATGCGCACGCCGGGACTACAGTGTTCGAAGGAAAGACGCTCTTCGTGTACGAGAAGACGGTCTAAGCAACTGCCGGCGCCATCCCGGCGCCTCTTCCTCGCTATCGTTCGGCGCCGGCTGCTGTTCGAGCTCTCCCGAGGCCCCGTAAACGAGGAAAGCCGCCCGAAAGGACGGCTTTCTTGTTTTACGCCCAGGAGGATTCGAACCTCCGACCCTCGGCTTAGAAGGCCGATGCTCTATCCGGCTGAGCTATGGGCGCATGGTCGGGATGGCCGGACTCGAACCGGCGATCTCCTGCTCCCAAAGCAGGCGCCTTAGCCACTAGGCTACATCCCGAAAGACACCAGAGTATAGGGAAGGCCGATGGTACGGTCAAGATACGCTCCCGGACGGCGGTGTAGCCGTCTTTGGGAGAGGCCCGTTTTTTGTTACATTGTACCGCGAGTATATGAACGATACCCAACGCTTCGAAACCATTCTCGCGATCCTCGGTGGGGAGTATCGCGACGCTCCGAGTTTGCTCCACTACCGGTCGCCGTTCGAGCTTCTGATTGCGGTCATTCTCTCGGCGCAGACGACCGATGACGCAGTGAACCGCACGCTACCGGCGCTATTCGGCCGCTTTCCTACACCGGAGGCGCTTGCCGGAGCGGACCTGTCGGAGGTAGAGGATATCATCCATTCCTTGGGTTTCTTTCGTCAGAAGGCAAAAAATATCATCGGGACGGCGCGCGCCGTTGCAGAGGACTATCGAGGGCGCGTTCCCGATACGATGGAACACTTGGTTCGGCTGCCCGGGGTGGGCCGCAAATCGGCCGGTGTCGTACTGCTTCACATCTACGACAAACCGGCAATTATTGTGGACACGCACTTCGGCCGGGTCGTGCGCCGCCTCGCTTTTAGCGACGCCGGCGACCCGAAACGTCTCGAGCGCGATGTCGCGGCGATACTGCCGCAAGAGGCGTGGAACGATGCGAGTATGCGTCTCAACTATCACGGGCGACGCTACTGTTTTGCACGAAAACCCGATTGTGGCGGCTGCCCGATTGCCCACCACTGTCCGTCGGCCGGTGTGGACACATGATCGCGCGAAGCGCCTGGTATCCCGAGGTCGACGACGAGCTTTCGAGACTACTGGCGGCCGAGGGGTTGGAACTTGTCGGCGTGTGCGACACCGCGCCCGACCGTGGCGCCGAGAGTGAGTACGCAACGTGGCTCGAACGTGGTCATCACGGAGAGATGCGCTACCTTGAACGCCACGCGCGGCTCAAATACGATCCGCAAGAGTTCTTCACGGGAGCTCGGTCCGTCGTCTTTGCAGCGATCAATTACTATCAAAAAGTCCCGTCGAGTAGGTCGTCCGAGGGCGGTCGTATTGCACGGTACGCCTGGGGAAGAGACTATCATAAGGAGTTGGGGAAGAGGCTCAAACGGGTGGCGCGTCGACTGAGTGAGCGATATCCGGACGAGCGTTTTCGCGCGTGGACCGATGCCACACCTCTTGCGGAACGTTACTATGCCGAGCGCGCGGGGATCGGGTTCACCGGTCGTAACACGCTCCTCATTAGTGCGCAGTACGGCAGCTGGTTTGTGCTGGGCGAGATCCTCTCCACAAAACGGTATCGACCCTCCGGTGAGTCGCGAGGCCGTCACGGTGCGTGTCCCGGTAACTGCCGTCGTTGTATCGACGTGTGTCCGACCGGCGCGCTGTACGCACCGCACCGTATCGACGCCTCACGCTGCATCTCATACCTGACCATCGAATATGACGGCGTGATTCCCGAGGGCCTCCGACCCGGTATGGGAGACTGGTTATTTGGGTGCGATTTGTGCCAGGAAGTGTGTCCCCTCAACGTACGCGCGCGGGTCACCGATGTCCGGGGGTTCGTTACGCCTATCGCCGGCTCCCGGCTTGAGCTCGCGGAGGTTCTCGCCATTCGAGACGATGAGGAGTTCACGACGCGCTTCGCCGGCTCTCCTCTGATGCGCGCTAAGCGCCGGCGCCTCGTGCGTAATGCGTGCATCGCCGCTGCAAACGTCGGCGCACGATTCGCTATCTCCCGTCTGAGTGAGCTCGCACGTGACGAGGACGAGATCATCGCCGAACATGCGGCGTGGGCCGAGCGTCGATTGCGAGAACCCGACGATCACACGGGCCTGGGTGATACCGATAAGTAGCGAGTATGGAGAGAGCCGATTTGACGTTCGACGAACGTTTGGAAAGACTGACCGACGAGTTTCACCGTTCGCTCCCCCGGCGTCTACGCGAGATTGCGGGTACCGCCGCGGACGCCGAATCGGGGGTGGCGACGGCGATGCGAGAGCTCAGACTTTTGCTCCACCGCCCCGCGGGGAGCGCCGCTACGGACGGCCTTCGCGAACGGTAAGGCGCCGGCGATACTCCTCCACCCACCGTAGACCGTCCCACCAATTACCCACGGGCCGACACGTATCGGCTTCACCGGATACGTGTACCTGCACGATACTTAACCAAAGTGCCGACGTCCCGGGAAGAGGAATGGGACTATCGCTCTGTTCATCGTGCTCCCAGGCGAGACGTATGGACGCTTTCCCCCCCGCTATGGACGTGCCCGTTTCGGAGAGAGACTTCGCCAAGGAGTCGATCGGTGCGCGCGCTTCGATACGGATGAGACACGGAACCGGTCCGCCTACCGATCCTCCTTGGGGTGTGAGTCGCACATAGTGAGTCTTGCGTATTCGATCGAGCGTGTGGTCCGTCGGTCGATCGGCCATCCACACAAGGGGAATGAGCGGGGGAAGCGCCAATGCGCTAACATACCGCTGTTCGGAAAAAAGCGTGTTCTGGAGCGCCCGTAGTAGATGCTCGACGTTAGCGGCGAAACGGAGCGCCGCAAGATAGGTGACCATGTATCGAGAGCATGGTAGAGTATCGTCGGTATGGATGCAATTCTTCAACGTGCAAACGGGTCGGTCATCTCAGTCCTGGAGACGTGGGATACGGTCGACACCGTAACGGCGTTGCGATTCGGGAGCGATCGTTTCGATCCGAGCTTTTTTATCAGTTATGACGTGTATTACCACGGGAGTGTGCCGGCGCCGGAGGAACGGGAGCGTGCGTTTACATTCGCCGCGGCATTCGAGGCGACGATAGACGGGCAGAAGGACCGATTTCTTTTGGAAGACATTCCGATACGCGTTGAATACAAGGCGATAAGCGATGTCGATTTTTTAATTGCCAAAGCGCGCATTCCCGATCGCGGAGAACCGGTCGGGTCGACCTACGGATTCTACCGTCTCCTGTCTTCGGAGATCGTCATGCATCGCAGCAACTGGCTGCCGGTGGCAAAACGAACGTTGGCTGATCTTCCCGATGAGTTCTGGTCTCGAAGGGTGCGCATTCTTCGCGCCCATATGGAGCACGCCCTCTCCGATCTCACCAGCGCGGCCTACACGGTCGAAAAACTCTTCTATCAGCTGTCGTTGGCTCGGTTCCTCGAGACGGTCGGCGGTTTGCTGTTCGCGATTAACCGTCGGTTTGAGCCCGCCGGTCGCATCCTGCACCAGGAGCTTCAGTCGCTTCCGATTCTCCCCGAAGAGTTCGACAGTCGGTTCGAGCACCTTATGCGCCACGACGAGGCGGTCAGTAGCACTCGCAAAGGTGAGATTGCGCAACTTGTGGCAAAGAGTCTCCTGAGGATGAGTTGAACAAAACACACATACGAAGACACTCGGGCGCGCGACACGGGGCCGCGATTGCGGCGATCGTCCTCTCGGTGGTTCTCGTCGGCTGTAATCGTAATGTAGATACGTTTCGGGCGGTGATCCGCCACGATGATGCGGTGGTACCGCTCCGTCTCGAGAACGTGGGGCGACGCTCGACCGAAGAAGAAGGGGTCATCGTAGAATCGGCGCATGGACGACATCGTTTCCGGGTGCGGGGACCGGAAAACGGCGATGAGATCGATGACGGGACGCCCTCGACAATGAGCGCGATCGTCCTCGACGTTTCCGGCGATCCTCAAGGAGCCAGTATTGAGTTAGCCCATGGCGAGGTTATCGACCGCATCGACGTGTCGTCGTTCTATCGCGCGGTCTCCGGCGGTCCGGGGCGCTATTCGTTGCGTATAGACGTGAGCGACGGTGACTCGCCGTTGCTTCTCTCCGACCTTGCCGATGTAGAAATCTCTCTTGCCGCGGGCGTCGGACGCCGTTTTGCGGTAGACGGTATTGCGTTTGCGACCACCGCCGAATCACCACGGTTGTCCCTCGCAGCCGAAAGCAACGAGCGTTTCGTCATCGATAGTCGCGTGCCGGTGGCGCGAGGCGAAGGAGAGTGGCATTTTTTCGACGTTGCGGCTCTCGTGCCCCGTCGGACCGACGCGTTGGTCATCGGCTATCGCCAGGATCCGGCCGCCTTTGTCGACTACACCGATCCAATACAAGCGATCATCGAGTTCACCGATGAGTCGGGGCGTAGCGAGGCGCTCTCTTTGCGTGTGCGTCCGGGGCGACACGATATTGTCGTGCGCCCTCACCTGTGGGGAGTTGCCGCCGATCAGGTGCGCATTTTCACGCCCGAGCCCGGCTTTTTCGTGGAAGGACTGCACGGTGTGCGCGTCGATGAGAACCGCAGCACGCCCATTCCCGTTGAAATGTCTGAGTTGCTGATGTATCCCGCCTCCGAGTGGAGAAATCCCGAATTCGAGCTCTTCTCGTGGTCTCTGTATCCCGATCTTCTGTGGATAGATAGTCGAGACTACGCGACGCAGGCGCGGATGTTTCGACGCCTCGCCTTTTTCGTGGAGAAACGAGGTTTCCAGGGACGCCTTCTCTCGGACGAAGAGCTCGCAAACCGCCACGGATGGAACGCCCACAATTATCGCCCCGAGGGGTTGGCCGATTTTTTTAATGCCGTGGCGGAGACGGAATTTCCGATCAACGAGCTGGAGAGAGAACTGCGGGCCATCGCTCTCGAGCGAGGCGTTCTCGTCGCAGGAGAGGGCGACCGGGTGCTGCCGGGAATCGGCGGCGTTCTTGCGATCAGTCAAGAGAGCTACCTCGAGTTGCGCCGTCTCCTATTGGTCCACGAGGCGATACACGGCGTGTTCTACGAGGAGCCGGCCTTTCGCGATGCGGCGTTCGGCTATTGGGACGATGAGCTATCGCCCAGAGAACGTGCGTACTGGATGGACTTTCTCTCCTGGATGACGTACTCCCCCGATGATCGGTACTTGATGGTAAATGAGTTTCAGGCGTATTTGCTCCAACAACGTCAGACTGCGGTCCGATGGTACTTCCGCACGAGGATTGCGGATCGATTGCGACGTAACCAGCCGACGCGGATCAATGAGATCGATCGCTTTTTGCAAGACCATCCCACCACCTTCGTACGATCCGGCGAGGCGATGAATCGAGCACTTTTTGAGATAGCCGGAATGGTAGGGGGTGATCCGTTCTGTCTGGTCCCCGTCGACGCCGAAGGGTAAGCGTGCCGCGACCGGTGACGTGCAGAAGCTCCAACTCGACTAATGATTGCAGCGCACGCTCGACATCGGTAATGCTCCATCGCGACAGGAGACCGCCTCCGGGTACTGAAGAGAGTCCTCGCAAGCGATCGCTGTGCGAGAGACGGCCTCGGAGTATGCGCGTCCACGCCCTCCCGGTGAGAGGGAGCGGCGTCGATCCGATTGCGTACAAGAGCGCTTGTGCCGTCCTCGACGTCGGCAGTTCTGCGTGTTCCGCGACGCACCGATCGCACCCGGTGCACGGCGACTCCTCGACACCGAGATAACCGAGCAGCGTCGCGCGTCTACACCCACGTCCCATCGCCATCTCCTGGACCGGACGCACGCGTCCGCCCGCTCGGTCGGCGACATACCGTAGCTGCTCCTCCGGAGGCAGGAGCACGATGGAAACTGCGGGATCTCGGTCTCTCCCGCCGCGGCCGCTCTCTTGGAGAAACGCCTCGACGGTCTCGGGCAGATAGGTGTGCACCACCGAGCGGATGTTACCTTTGTCCACACCCATGCCGTACGCGCATGTCGCAGCCAGCACGCCGTCGCGACTCTCGAAGAAACGCTGCTCGGTATCCCGTTTTTCTCCGCGCGAGAGTCCCGCGTGGTAGTGCATTGCACGTCCTTCAGGCACATGGGGTCGGAGTAGGGCGGCGATCGCCTCGGCAGCGTTGCGAGAGCGGCAAAAAATGACCGCCGGACGCGGCAGAGGGGTCCCGGGTGACCACACGGGAAAATGTACGACCGGGTGGCGCGCTTCGGATGCGTCGCGCTGTTCACTGTGATCGTTACGGCATGCTTCGCAAGAGACCATATGGGTGAGCGCTCGGGGGAGAGACAGCGTCGGTACGACGCTGTAGGTGATATTGGGGCGATCGGGGTTGGCCCGCACCACGTGCGCCCCCTCCTCACCGAACAACGATGCTCTGATTCGATTAACTATGTGGTCCGAGGCGGTCGCCGTGAAGGCGGTGCGAAGTCTAATCCCGATTTTGTCGAGGGACGAGCCGATCGTCGTATAGGCCGGGCGGAAGGAATCACCCCACTCGCTGATGCAATGCGCCTCATCTACTACGGCGTGGACGATCTTCAAGCGTCTGAGACCGGTCGCCAGCGCGTCGGAGGCGAGCGTTTCCGGATTGGTCAGCACGAAGTCGACCGCACCGTCGGCGATCTCCGTAAGTATTCGTCGACGCTTACTACGCTCCTGTCCTCCGCGGAGTTGAACGACTGAGAACCCGGCGGCGCGCATCCGACGCTCTTGGTCGTTCATGAGGCTAAGGAGCGGGTATACAATGAGCGTCGCACGCCTCACGAGTGCGACCGGGAGTTGAAAACAGAGGCTCTTTCCGGCGCCGGTCGGTAAGACGACGATCTGTCGTCCCCACATCGCGGCGTCTTCGTCCGTGCTGCGAAGCGCCTCCAGGATGTTTGTGATCACCAAACGCTGGTAGGGAAAGAGATAGTCGATGCCGAAGCGCTCGTTGGCGCACTGCAGGATCTCGTCCATACATCGAATGGAACCGGAGTATCGGTAACCGTGCCCGTATGAAGTCCGATCACGGAGTGAGGGCAACGATGCAAACAATGAGGGAGCGGTGAACAAGTAGTGCCCAATGAACATGGGTTCGGGCGGTGGTGCCTTTTTCTTGTGCGTCGATCGTTTCGTTGACTTCGCCCTTGCGGAGGTGCATAGTGAAATGGTGAAAATGACAGTATTCAGCACCAAGGATTGGGTGCGGCGCTTTTTCGAGCCTACCAACGAGGACTTCGGTTTTGAGATTCGTTATCTGGAGGCACTCCTCAATCGCGACACCGCGCCGTTGGCCGAGGGCGCGGATGCGGTGTGTATATTCGTCAACGATACCGCCGACCGGCCGGCGTTGCAGGAGCTGGCGCGAGTCGAGGTAAAGATGGTGGCACTACGGTGCGCCGGGTTCAACAACGTCGATCTCGCAGCCGCCGAGGAGTTCGGGATCACCGTCGCGAGGGTGCCGGCGTACTCGCCTCACGCCGTTGCGGAGCACGCCATCGCGTTACTCTTGGGCCTCAACCGGCGACTCCACCGCGCATACAACCGTGTGCGAGAGGGTAACTTCGCCCTCGACGGACTATTGGGATTCGATCTCTACGGTAAAACGGTAGGAGTGATCGGTACCGGTAAGATCGGAGAGATATTCGCCGGGATCATGAAGGGGTTCGGTACGCGAGTACTCGCCTACGACCGATATCCGCGCGATGAGGTCTCGGGACTCGGCGTGACCTACGTCGGCCTGGAACAACTCTACGGCGAGAGCGATGTGATCTCTCTCCACTGTCCGCTCAACCACGAGACCTACCACCTCATTAACGAGTACGCCATCGCGTCGATGAGGCCCGGCGTAACGATCGTGAACACGAGTCGCGGCGCATTAATCGACAGCGTCGCGGTCATCGAGGGGCTCAAGAGCGGAAAAATCGGTGCGGTCGGCTTGGACGTGTACGAGGAGGAGGCGGATCTCTTCTTCGAGGATCTGTCGGATCAGGTCATTCAGGACGATACCTTTGTGCGTCTCCTTACCTTTCCAAACGTGCTTATAACCGCTCATCAGGCGTTCTTTACCCGTGAGGCGGTAGAAAACATCAGTCGAACTACGTTCGAGAATATCAAGGCGTGGAGCTCAGAGACCGGCTGTGCCAACTGTATCACCTCCGCCACGGGCTACGGGCGGTGATGCTCGTCGGCTCGCGGCCCCTTCCGGCTGCATCCATTGGCCGTATCGTACCGGACGGCCGGTCGTTTCGCAGTCGCGCGTGCCGGCGTCGCGCGGGAGTTGCGTAAGATCTACTCGACCGTGCTACTCCCCACGACGGCTCGGCGAAGTGCGAGCGTGAACGGAAGCGCGTGGTGCCACGGTCCTCGATTCACGATTCCCACGCTCATTGTACGATCTCTTGAAAGGAGCGGGTAAACGCCTCGGCAACGGCGCGATCGCCGGTCGGGATGAGTCCACGCCATAGCGGCGGCTTGCCTCCGCCCTTGGCGCCATGTACGCCCAGAAGTCGCGCGCGGAGTTCCTCGGCCGGGAAGGGGTGGTCGGCGCCGATTACGACCGCCCAGTATACGCCCTTGGGAGTCACGTTCACGATACACAGGCGGCGGCTCTGATCGGCGGTCGCCCCCTCGGCCAAAGCGCGAAATACCTCGTCGTCTTCGTCCTCGAGTAAGAGCGCGTGTGCGCGTCCCTCCGCGCGCTCCTGCGAGAGCATGAGAGCGGCGATGCGTTCAGCTTGGAGCCTTCGCGTTCTATGGAGGTCTTGCACCTCCCGCCCCAGCTGCTGCACCCGTTCGGACGCCTGATCGGCGTGCGCTGAAAAGTAGCGCGCGATCTCCCCGACCGTCCGGTCCTTTGTCCGGTAGTCCGCGAGGGCGCGATCGCCGATCTTGAACGAGAGGCGCAGGCGACCGCGGATGCGTTCGACCCCGGCGGTATGTACGAGGTTGAGCATCCCGGTCCGCGGGAGATGAACCCCGCCGCACGCCACCAGGTCGTAGTCGTCGATCTCAACCAAACGGATCTTGCCCCGCCGCGTCGTCGGCCGGCGCAGGGCGTATGAGGAGAGCTCGCCGTCGGTCGTCCAAAAGGCGCGCACCCCAAGGTCGTCGCGAATCGCACCGTTTGCACGATCCTCCACTGTGTGTATCTCGTCGTCGGAGAGCGACTCCCTGTCGACCTCGATGGTCGTCACCTCAAGTCCCTGGTGAACACTGACCGTCGACGCGCGGGCGACGTGCATTAGGGCCGCTGAGAGAACGTGCTGTCCCGTGTGCTGTTGCATATACTCCCAACGGTGGGACCGATCGATCGCGCCGGAGACCGTATCGCCGGGAACGATAGCCTCGTCGAGCGTGTCGGATAGATAGTGCACGATCGCACCGGTATCCCCTTTTTGGACGTCCGCAACGGACGAGCCGGAAAGCGTCCCACGATCTGCCGGTTGACCGCCTCCCTCGGGGTAAAAGAGGGTGCT
The DNA here is from genome assembly GCA_965601925.1 of Alkalispirochaeta sp. Taxonomy (GTDB): domain Bacteria; phylum Spirochaetota; class Spirochaetia; order DSM-27196; family Alkalispirochaetaceae; genus Alkalispirochaeta. The sequence goes on along the minus strand of OZ271854.1, from coordinate 4,439,488 downwards.
GCTGAGTGTGATGCGTCGGCGGTCCTCGGAGATATGCCGCACGGTGGCGGTAAAGTCCGTGCGGAGACTATCTTCATAGTAGAGCGGCTCCGTCATTCCCCGATTGTACCAAACGGCGATGCGAAGGTCGAACCCACGGGCCGTCGTGTCGTCCGGGTTCGGTGGAAAGATGCGTATAATTGTGGGATAGTAGCGGTCGGCGGCCGTTGAGCTCGGAGTCGGTCGCCGAAAAAGGAGCTTATACGATGAAACGGCAGCAACGCCTGACAGCGCTCAAAACCGAAATGCGCGAACGCATCGTCTTTCTTGACGGGGCGATGGGTACATATATTCAAAGTTATCGTCTCGGAGAGGACGATTTTCGCGGTTCCCGTTTCGCCGACCATCCAAAGCCGCTCAAGGGCGACAACGATCTCCTTACCCTGACGCGACCCGACGTGATTGAGGAGATTCATCGCGGCTTTCTGGATGTCGGAGCCGACATTCTCGAGACCAACACCTTCAACGCGACGTCGACCTCGCAACTCGACTATGGGCTCGAGGCGCCGGAGTTCGTCTACGAGCTCAATCGTGAAGCGGCGCACTTGGCGCGTCGGGTAGCGGATGAGTTCACCGATACTACGCCTGAGAAGCCGCGCTTTGTCGCCGGCATTCTCGGACCGACGAACAAGACTCTCTCCCTCTCGCCGGACGTCAACGACCCGGGATATCGCGCCGTCACCTTCGACCATCTGGCCGCCGATTATCGGAACGCCGCCCATGGGCTCGTGGACGGCGGCGCCGACTTTCTCATGATCGAGACGATCTTCGACACCCTCAACGCCAAGGTGGCAATCCTCGCGATTCGCCGTCTGGCCCGGGAGATGGGAGTCGAGATTCCGATCATGATCTCCGGTACCATCACCGACCAAAGCGGACGCACCCTCTCGGGACAAACGACCGACGCGTTCTACTACTCGGTACGCCACTCCGAGCCCTTTTCAGTGGGGCTCAACTGCGCTTTGGGGGCAGATCAGCTCCGCCGCTATGTGAAGGAGCTGGGGCAGGTTGCCCACAGCCCGGTGAGCGTGCATCCCAACGCGGGCCTTCCGAACGAGTTCGGCGAGTACGACGACACCCCGGAGCACATGGCCGAGGTCCTCGGGGGAATGGCACGCGACGGGCTGGTCAACGTCGTGGGCGGTTGCTGTGGAACGACGAAAGAACACTTGAAAGAGATTATCGCCGCGTGTCTGCCCCACGCCCCGCGGAGTGTTCCCGACGATCCACACACCATGCGCCTCTCGGGACTCGAACCGTTGGAGGTCGCGTCGCACACGGGGTTCGTCAACGTAGGAGAGCGGACAAACGTCACCGGGAGTCGCGCCTTCGCCCGCCTCATCAAAGAGGGTAACCACGAGGAGGCGCTGGAGGTGGCGCTCCACCAGGTGGAGAACGGCGCCCAGATCATCGATATCAACATGGACGAGGCGATGCTCGACTCGGCCGCCGAGATGGAGCGGTTCCTCAACCTCTTGGCCGCCGAGCCCGACATCAGCCGGGTGCCGGTCATGGTCGACTCCAGTAAGTTCTCGGTGATCGAGGCGGGGCTCAAGTGCGTGCAGGGAAAGGCGGTCGTGAACTCGATCTCTCTCAAGGAGGGCGAAGAGGAGTTTCTCGCCCACGCCCGCACGATCCGCGACTACGGTGCGGCGGCGATTATCATGGCCTTCGACGAGACGGGGCAGGCCGACAGCGTGGAGCGCAAGATTACCATCTGCCGGCGGAGTTACGAACTGCTCACCGAGAAGCTGAACTTTCCGCCGGAGGACATCATCTTCGATCCCAATATCTTCGCCATCGGAACGGGCATCGAGGAGCACCACAACTACGCGGTGGACTTCATCGATGCGACGCGCTGGATTCGAGAGAACCTTCCCTACGCCAAGATCTCCGGCGGAGTGAGCAATGTGAGCTTCTCCTTTCGCGGTATGGACCGCGTTCGCGAGGCGATTCACTCCGTCTTTCTCTACTACGCCGTCGGGGCCGGTATGAGTATGGGCATCGTCAACGCCGGGCAGCTCGCCGTCTACGACGAGATCCCCGACGAGCTGCGCACCGTGGTGGAGGATCTGGTCCTCAATCGATCGGCGGAGGCGACCGAACGACTCCTGGAGATCGCCGAACGCTACGCCGGGCGCGGGTCGTCTCAGGAGGAGGACCTCAGCTGGCGCGAGCAACCGGTAGAGGGGCGTCTCTCGCACTCTCTCATCAAGGGCATCACGACGTTCATCGACGAGGACGTGGAGGAGGCGCGGCAGAAACTTCCTCTGGCGCTCAACGTGATCGAAGGACCCCTCATGGACGGTATGAACATCGTCGGGGAGCTGTTCGGCTCCGGCAAGATGTTTTTGCCCCAGGTGGTTAAGAGCGCCCGGGTCATGAAGAAGGCGGTCGCCTATCTCACGCCGTATATCGAGCGCGAGAAGACCGGCGGCGGCAGCTCCACCAAGGGCACGATTCTCCTCGCTACGGTTAAGGGCGACGTCCACGATATCGGCAAAAACATCGTCGGCGTGGTGCTTGCGAGCAACAACTACGAGATCGTCGACATGGGCGTCATGGTGCCGGCGGAGGATATTCTCAAGACGGCGCGGGAGCGCGACGCCGACATCATCGGATTGTCGGGACTCATCACGCCGAGTCTGGACGAGATGGTCGACGTCGCCGGCGAGATGGAGCGCCAGGGGTTCGAGCTACCGCTCCTCATCGGCGGCGCGACCACCAGCAAGATTCACACCGCCGTCAAGATCGCCCCGGCGTATCACGAGCCGGTGGTGCACGTAAAAGACGCATCCCTCGCCGTCGGGGTCGTCAAGAAGCTCTTGAACGATGAAACGCGAAAGACATACGCCGCCGAAGTAGCGGCGGACCACGAGAAGACGCGCCAGAAGCGCCTGGCGGAGACGCGGGACCGCGAGTATCTCTCAATCCGAGATGCGCGGGAGCGTCGCTTCCGCCCGGACTATTCGACCCCGCCGCCGGTACCGAAACTGGTGGGTATTAAGCACTTTCGCGAATATCCGATCGATGTTCTCGCTCAATACATCGACTGGACCTTCTTCTTCATCGCCTGGCAGATGCACGGAAAGTATCCGGCGATCTTCAACGATCCCGAGGTGGGCGAGGAGGCGCGGCGCCTCTACGACGACGCTCAAGCGATGCTTCGCGATATGATCGACTCCAAGGCGCTGGAGGCGCGAGCGGCAATCTTTCTCTATCCCGCTTCAAGGACCCCCGACGATACGATCGAGATCTACGGCGACGAGTCGCGAGGGTCCGTCATCGGGCGCTGGCACACGCTGCGCCAGCAAAAGAAGAAACAGAAAGTCGACTACTATCTCTCACTCTCCGACTTTGTGGCGGAGAAGGATTCGGGCGTCGCAGACTATATCGGCGGGTTCTGTACCAACGCCGGATTCGGGCTCGAGGGGTACGTAGAGCAGTTTAAGCGCGACGGCGACGACTACCATGAGATCCTGGCCAAGATTCTCGCCGACCGCTTGGCGGAATCCTTCGCCGAGCGGCTCCACGAGGAGGTGCGTACCGACTGGTGGGCCTACGCTCCCGACGAGCGGCTGAGCAAGGCGGATCTCTTCGCGATTCGCTACCAAGGGATACGTCCCGCACCGGGCTATCCTCCGTGTCCCGACCACCACGACAAGGTGGCGCTCTTCGAGATGTTGGAAGCGGACAAACTCGGCATGAGTCTGACCGAAAGCTTCATGATGCTTCCCGCCGCGGCGACCAGCGGCTACTACTTTTCGCACCCCGAGAGCCAGTACTTCGGCGTCGGAAAGCTGCAAAAGGATCAGATCGCGGACTGGGCGCGGCGTAAGGGAGTGAGCGTCGAGCAGGCGGAGCGCTGGCTGCAACCGGTACTGGCCTACGAGCCGGGACGGTAACCTGGCCGGCCGGGTGAGCGGCGCACCTGCAGGGTCACACCCGATATGCCGTATCATCGGCTGGGACGCCGCAGTCGATCCGCGTAATAACGCCCTCGCCGTGGGCGACCTCACCGTCGAACGTCGCGCCGAAGAGACGGCACGGATGGACGGCCGCGCAACGCGCGGTTCGGACGACTCCGGCGACTCCCGGATCGTGACCATACACGACGTCGTCTCGCCGATAAACGATGCCGCGATAGTCGAGACCGTTACGAGATGGGTCGAGGAGGTGGCTCTTCGCTGCCCGATACTCCTGTGCGTCGATGCTCCGCTGGGATGGCCGGCGGCGCTCGGCCGGGCGCTGGTCGACCATAGAGCCGGTTCGGCACTCGTCGGCGATGCTGATAGTCTCTTTCGGCGCGCTACCGACCGCGATATTCGACGGCGCGTCGGCAAGACACCCCTCGACGTGGGAGCGGATCGCATTGCGCGTACCGCCTCCGCGGTCCTGTGGCGCGTCGAGGAGTTGCGTCGCCACGTGCGGCGGGAGATTCGTCTCGCCCTCGATATCGAGGCCGTGCGCGCGATACGCGACCCGGCCGATATCCGTGACGCCGGACCTGCGAATGTCAAGCTCCCGATATGGCTGGTAGAGTCGTATCCCGCCGCGTGGTTCGCCTCCGAGCGGATCGACACGAGGGGGTATCGTCCGCGTGACGCCCATGAGCGGAGACACGATCTTTTCCGCGCCGTACTCACTCGTCTGACGCGGTCGGAGCCGCGCGAGTGGCGCGCCAAGGCGATCGACCGAGTCCCGGAAGAAGAGGTCGTCCGCACCGCCGATACGCTCGACGCGGTCGTGTGTGTCTACAACGGCGCCGACGTGTGGTGCTGCGATCTTCCCGAGCCCACCGATCGTGAGGCGGCGCGAATCGAAGGGTGGATTTGGTGTAAGTCACCGATGTAGAGGCGCTCGACGCTCTCGGTACGCGCGACCGTTCCCTCCTGTTCCGTTCAGGCCGTGCGGTCGAAAGAGCGCTTCATCGCTGCGTACAGTTCCAAAAGGGGGAGGGGGTCGCAATAGCGGCGGTGGCACGGTGGGTCGCTCCGTAGTCCGTCGTTAAGATTCCACGGGCCGATCGCGTCGATGAACGTCGAGGTAGCACCCGGCGACGGATCGAGGCGAAGAGCGCGCCAGAGCGCAAAGCTCTCTGCGGTGCGAAGGCGAGCCTCGCGAAACAGGTCCAAGAACGCGGCATCGGATCGGCGCCCCTCGTCGCACGGATGCGTCCATGTGCGACGTTCGGTGTTGAGGACGTCGACATCGATCAGCTCTTCCGGCGGATGTACGACCGACAGCCAGCGTGATGATATCGTGCCCTCCCGCTCGCGCAGCCGCGCAGTCGTGAAGTACTGTCGATCGGGCGACTCGGTGTAACGGTAGAAGCCGAAACTGTCGTACAGTGCATTCTGTAGTCTCCGGGGAAGATTCCCGTCCTCGCGCGCGCTCACCAAGCTGCTCCGAATCGCCTCAACCACGATGGGTCGCAGCCGAAAAAAGAGTCCTACGCGATCGGGGAGACGATCGACGAAACGGTACTCGTTCACGCTTGAATCGCGGAGCCGACGTAACAGCGTTACGTCGATGAGCCGCTCGAGAAATGCGTGCATCGCCGGACGGTCGGGATGTCGATCCGGTACGCCGCGCCAGCCGGCGGAGAAGTTTATGTAGGGGTGGGCGAGTCTGTCGAACCACACGTGGCTTATGTAGCCCAGAGCGTACGCTTCGAGCTTGTCACCGGTACCGGGAGCCTCTTCGGCGCGTCCTTGTTGCGCGTCCGTCCGGTGAGCCGATACGGCGAGGGACGCCAGAAGCTCGGCGTTCCCCTTGCGGTGGAGAAGGGCGCCGTAACGAAATCCGCGCGGTTTGCGTCGGTGGTTGTGGAGGAAGACGTCGGGACCCTGGGCGCCCAGTATCAGAAGCGGATACTGTTGCGGGACCACCAGTTGCGAGCCGCACTCCTCGGCGAGAAGAGCGTGGCTAATGTGACTTGGCATCGAGCGAAACTACATCCATGTGTGCGCCGCCGCCGCCGGCGGTGTCGTCTATGTGAGCCGCGTATCGTTGCGCCGCCGAGGCGGAGAGCGCACCGGCAAGAAAATCGCAACGGAATCGCTCCCCCGGGGCGAGCTGTTTGACGTTCCCCTTTTTTTTCTCCGCCGTGTACCCGTCCGGCTCCGCCGTCGCCGGCAGTACGATTCCCAAGCCGTCCTGATCGGCGGTACGGCAAATCCAACGTACCGCATGGTCCAACTCGCGCGGACGGTAGCTCACAAAGTCGCCTTCGCCGGTCGGATGACGCTGCATTGCGTGGGCCATCCCGTCCCGGTCGGCGTTCATGTCGATAAAAAGCACCGCCTCGGGGTCGAATGGGAGGTCGGGTGCGAGCCGATTTTGCTTCTCCGGATGGTGACGAAGATCGGCGAGAAAGTCGCGATACGCGTCGCTCACCGTCAGATGAGACGGAATGTTGCTCCTCACCCGAACGTGGTCGGGATCGCACGGGGCGGTATAGAGCAGCTCGCCGTCGTCCACGGGACGAAAGTTCACGTGACAGAGGTACATGTACTCCATCGGAGTTTTTTTCATGTTCACCGCTTCGAATATCACGCGCAGGGCGCCGGACTTCGGGTACATCCTCACCTCCGGCGTCGCCCGATAGTGGGGGCCGAAGGCGCGGGCGAACTCTACGCTCCCGGTGAGGGCGATATACGGTCCCGCTTCGTCGTTGTCCGCGACAAGCGATGCTTCGTCATACCGAATATTGGGTAGCTCGCCGTGAAGCGGGTGGTCGTCCTCCGGGCCGGGGCCGCCCATCGCGGAAAACCCGCAGTGGATGAGAAAGCCGCCGTAGGTCTCCAAAAACGGTACGCCGCTGCGCGGTTGATCGAACATCGAACGCATCGTCTGACGCCGTCCGAACATACTCAGGTCCCAAATCTGTTGCCCTTGAAACGGGAGCGCGATCGCCTCACCCGCGCTATTGGCGATGCGCAACGCCTCGACTCCCGACGGATAGCGAAAGGCCGAAACGAGAAACTCGTCGTAGCGTAGGACTTCTCGCTCGACGGGAGTAAATTGGTCGGGATACAGCGGCACGGTCAACATGCCGCCATTATAGCAGCGCGGAAGCGAGTTGCGATACCGAGGGCGGACGTCGTATCATCGCTCCATGATCGTACACATAGGCGAAGCGTTGATCGACTTCATTCCCATGGGTGATGCGGAGGAACAACCGACCTATCGTCCCGCCCCCGGCGGCTCGCCGTACAACTCGGCAATCGCGTGCGCCCGTCTCGACGTTCCGGCCGCGTTCCTGGGGAAAATCTCCAGTGATTTCTTCGGCGATCAACTCGTCGACAATCTCGCGAGTAACGGCGTCTCTACCGAGATGATCGTGCGTCCCGCCGCTCCAAGTACCCTTGCATTCGTGAAAAAGACGGCCTCCGGCGAGGCGCGATACGCTTTTTTCACGAACGGTGCCGCCGATCGCGCCCTGACCACCGCCGAGATTCCCGCGCTTGCGGATGCCGCCCGGGCCATTCAGTTCGGATCGATCTCTCTCATTGCCGATCCGACGGGTTCGACCATTCTCGATTTTGTCGAGGGCGAGGGCGAGCGTCGTGTCGTCTCTTTCGACCCGAACATACGCGCCGTTCTTATCGACGACGAGGCCGACTACCGACTGCGCGTACAGCGGGGCGTTGCGGCGAGTACGATTGTAAAGGTCAGCGACGAAGATCTGGAGTGGATCGCCGGGACGTCCGACTTGGAGTCGGCGGCGCGCGAGATGATCGGACGCGGCGCTCACCTCGTCGTCGTTACTCTCGGCGATAAGGGATCGTTCGCGTGTACGGCCGACAACACGGTACGAGCCCGAGCCGTACCGACTACCGTATCCGATACGATCGGTGCGGGCGATTCATTCCACGCGGCCATCCTGGCGTGGCTGTACCACGAGGGCTTGCTGAGTCGCGACCGCATCCGCGTCCTACCACCCGACGGGATGGAGCGTATGCTCGCTTTTGCCGGCACGGTGGCGTCGGTGACGTGTAGTCGACCCGGTGCCGATCCGCCGCGCTTGAGCGACATCGAAGGGCGGTTCTTTTCACGTCGGTAGTCGTCTGATTGGCCGGGGAGTCCCGATCCCCTTTGTCCGATTAGCTCGCGTGCCGATCGTCGGCGGATCGCTCCTCCCGCCGATTCTCGAGTGCAACGTCGTAGATTGTACTGAAGCGTGCGACCTGAAAGGCGATCATAGCCGATAATCCTGCGGGAATCCCGTAGCCCGGTTCGAACAGTTCCACGGTGAGCACCGCCGCCGCCAACGGGGTGTTGATAGTCGCCGCGAGCATGCCCGATAGTCCTGCCGCCACGAGCGTGGTGTACTGCGGTGAGCCGAGTGTCGTTCCCAGAATCGTTCCCACGATCGCCCCGGTGAGCGTCCCGACGAGTACGGCCGGACCGGTGAAACCGGCGCTCATCCCAGAGCCCGTCGTGAGACAGTTGCCCACGATCTTCGCGATCAACAGGAGTATCAGGGTGGGAATGACCGATAGTCCCGGCCCCGCCGAGATTGAAAGCCGGTGTAACTCGCCCGATACGACCAGAGCGAATAGTACGGGCGATGTGCCGGCCAGTGCGGGGCTGACGCCCATGTCGAGCACCGCGGTGCCGATCATCCCGATCGCGAGACGGGGAGTGCGCGCGGTGCGTTTATCACGCCCGAACAGAGCCGCTATGCGCCTGTACAACCCCGTGTAGGCGAGGCCGAGACCGCCGGTAATCAAACCGAGCGCCACAACGGGGAGGAGTATGCCGACGTCGGCGACAAAGGGCGGCACACTCGCCGCGACCGGGGCGTCCCAACCGAGCGCGCGAGCGGCAAAGACCGCGGTGCTCGAGGCGAGGACCGCGGGAAACAGTTGGTGATATTGCAGCCGGTCGGTCTGGATTACCTCGACCGCGAAGATCGCTCCGGCGACCGGTGCGTGGAACACCGCAGCGACGACCGCCGCCATTCCACCGATGGCCGCGGTCGTGGGAGCGTGATAGTTGGCGTGGTGTTGTCGGTGGTCGGCGAAGAGGCGTGGAAACCACCGTTGCAGCTGGATCGTCAACGTCTGGGCGAGACCCGACGCGACTCTTCCCACCGGACCGATTCCGCCGCCGCTTCCGTAGCAGGCGACGGTAATCACCGCCGCGGGAAACTTGAGTACCGTATCGAGAACGGGCATATGGATACCCGACGACCGTACGGACACCAGATAGGCGGGAATCCCCTCTCCCGACGCACCCGGAGCGATTTTGTAGACGACGGCCCCGACGACGACCGCTGCGGTCGCCGCTACGATGATGGGATGGAGATCGTACGCGACGAACAGCGCGCCCATTCGACCGACGAGGAGCGCGAACATGCGCACCAAAACGGTCCCTATCACACCGGCGGCTACGGCTTGGATCGACCAGCGAAGGAGAAAGTTAGGCGCCGGCGGTTCTGTTCGCGTCACGCGCTCACAGTATACTATACGAGTTGCGCGGGTCGCAAAACGAGACACTCAGTAAATAGGAGATTCCATGAAGCGCATTGCCATCGAACGAACGACTCGCGAGACCGACATACGCGTTGAGTTGGGCCGATTTGAAGCCTCCACCGATCAACCGACTCTTGACCGCGATACGGGACTCGATATCGCTACCGGTGTCCCGTTCTTCGACCATATGTTGTCCGCCATGCTCTTTCACGGCGGATTCTCGTGCCGTATCAAAGCCGTCGGTGATCTTGACGTCGACGATCACCACACCGTAGAGGACATCGGGATCGTACTGGGTCAAGCATTTCGCCGCGTCGTCGAGGAGCAGGGCCCGGTCGAGCGGTTCGGTCACGCGATTGTGCCCATGGACGACGCACTGGCGGAGACGGTCGTCGACGTATCGGGGCGAAGTTATCTCGTCTTTCATGCGGAGTTTCCGCAAGGCCACGCCGGACGGTTCGACTTAGCGCTCGTACGCGAGTTCTTTCAAGGGTTCGTCGGGAATGCTCTGGCGAATATACACGTAATCGGTCGCTACGGTGTGAACGGGCATCATTTGGCCGAGGCGATCTTCAAATCCGCCGGACGGGCTCTCGGAGCGGCGTACCGACCGACTACGTCGATTCTCTCCACCAAGGGAGTCCTGTAGCGCAGAACCGCAGCGGTGAGCTTCGGCGTCGTTCTTGAATCGGTTGGCGGCGACGGGCCGATCAGGAAGATGCCGGCTCGCGCACCAGAATGCTCCTGGCCATGTCGTGACCGAGGGCCAACGGCGTTTCTCTGAGCGCCGAGGTCTCGACGGTCACCGTACCGGCGACGGGGTTGTTTTCCACGAGACGGAGCACCTCGCCGGGGACGATGCGTTTATCTTTCATCAGCTGCAGAAATGCGTCGCTGTCGTCGACGATTCGGGCGACAACGAGATCCTGTCCCGCCGTAGCGTCGGCCAAACTGATCAATGCCTGTGAGGCAAACGCGCCGTCGGCGCGCGGAATCGGGTCGCCGTGGGGGTCGGCCTCGGGATAGCCGAGAAGTCGATCGATGCACTCGACGAAGCGGTCCGACACGACGTGTTCGAGCTCCTCGGCATCGGAATGGACCTCACTCCAGTCGTACTCCAGCACCCGTTCCAAAAACGTCTCGATAAGGCGGTGACGACGGACCATTTTTATCGCCACGGCGCGACCCTCATCGTTGAGGACGGTACCGCGTCGCGGGCGATAGTCGATCAGGCCTTGGGCGGCCAAATGCTTGGCCATCGCCGTGGCTGTTCCCGGTGTCACTCCCATGCCGTCGGCAAGCGTTTTCATCGGGATGCACGGTGTCCCCGTCCTCCGTTCAAGAAGAAACATAGTCTTGAGATACTGCTCAACGGTACTCGTCGCCACGCTGTCAGTGTATCCGCCGGCGCTTGTTGAGACAAGAGAACCGTCCGGGATGCCTTGAGCGAGGGAGTGCGTAGAATCGCATCCATGCGTCCGGTCGCTCCTCACGTTTCGGTCTCGAGCGGGAGAGTATACCGGCTTAGCGCCATGTGGTACGGTGTGCACGTATCAAGCCGCATGTAGCCGGTACTGGAGGTTCTATGCTGAGTACAGAGTTCGTGCTGACCGCTCTTGTCGTCGTAGTCGTGCCCGGGACCGGCGTCATCTATACGATATCCACGGGGATCGGTCGCGGTACGCGCGCTGCGGTCATTGCGGCTATCGGGTGCACGCTCGGGATTATCCCTCACGTGTCCGCCGCGGCGTTCGGTCTGACGGCAATATTGCACGCGAGCGCACAGGTCTTTCGATTTGTCCGACTTGTCGGCGTGGTGTACTTGCTCTACCTCGCATACTCGACGTGGAGTAACGCGGGCAATCTGACGATGGGAACCGAGACCACCCGCGAGCGGGGGATTCGGATTATCATGCGGGCCGTGCTGCTGAATTTGTTGAATCCGAGATTAACACTGTTCTTCTTCGCCTTCCTCCCGCAGTTCGTCCCGGCGCAGACCGAGACTCCGATCGGAGCGATGGCCGTCCTGAGTGCCGCGTTCATGCTTTTGACACTCCTTATCTTTATCGCATACGGAGTCATGGCGGCCGCCGCGCGACGGGTTATAACCGAATCGCGATCCGCCGTCCGTTGGATTCAACGGTCCTTCGCCGTCTTATTGGCGCTCTTTGCCGTGCGTCTTGCGATTTCCGATGAGTAATCACGCGTAGGCACACGTGGTCCGGCGTATGGGCTTTGCGCCGGATGAAAAGAGGACGATCATGCTCAAGTTTTTTTCAGAGGTCTCTCGGCAACCGGCGGAAGTTGAGCGGATTCTGTCGGTCGAACAGTCGCACGCCCTTGATCCGGATCGCCCCATCCGGTTGACCGGAATCGGAACGTCGCTGCACGCGTGCCGAGTGGCGGAACATTGGATACGGGAGATAACCGGTGACGGCGCGGATGTCCGTGCCGAGGAGGCGCACTACCTCTCGATACACGGATCGATCACGGCGGAAACGCAGATTGTCGTGGTGAGTCACCGCGGAACGAAGACGTTTCCCAATCGCGTATTGGAGAAAGGACGAGCGCATGGAGCCGCCACGGTCGTCGTGACCGCGGACTCCGAGGTGGCGCCGAGGGCGGATATTGTTCTGCGCACATGTTCGGCCGACCAATCGAGTACCCACACCGTCTCGTACGTCTCGGCGTTGGCCGTAATGTCACAACTCATTGCGAACACCTTCGGTGCGCGCGGGCGCACATACATGCGATCGATGCAGGGAGTCGCCGATGTCATGAGAACGGCGCTACAAACCGACATTCCGGATCGTATTATCGAACGGGCGTGCGCGGCGGAGCGAATACTGACCGTCGGATTCGGTATAGACTCCATTACCGCCGACGAAGCGGCGCTCAAAATCAAAGAAGGCACGTATAGATGGACCGATAGCCTCACTACCGAGTTTGCGCTTCACGGGCCGCCGGCCGCGTACGACGAGAGCCTTCACGCATTTGTCATAGAACCCAATGTGGATGACGACGGTCGGACGCACACGCTCGAGACGGTATTGTCCCAAATCGGCGCGTCGGTGACGACGATCGGTACGTCACGCGCCGACATCCCGATACCGAATTGCGACCCGCCCGTGCGGCCGTTCGTCGCGATTATCCCTCTTCAGCTGGTTGTCGGTAAGATGGCGGATCGTCTTGGAACCAACCCCGACAGGATTCGAACGGACACACCGCCGTGGTCTCATGCGATGACTTCATACGAGCTGTGACGTCGGATCGTCGCGCGGCGGCGACGCTTGTTCCGTTGACCGGCGGTAACATGAGCAATCCGATTCTCGCGTCCGGCAATATTACAAAAGATGCGACCGTAGCATCCGAAACGATACACCGCGTATTGAACCACGTGAGGAGTCGGGGAGCGTCGAGCTCTCGAAGTCGACGGCATGAACCGTATGTGCTTCCCATGAGGTCTCCATTTGCCCCTATACTGGTGAGAGGCGCGTAGGAGGTACGACAGATGGCAAAATCGAAGACGAAATGTATTGGAATTCTCACCAGCGGCGGGGATTGTCCCGGGCTGAACGCCGCTATTCGCGGCGTCGTCAAGGCGGCGATCGGAACGTACGGAATCAAAGTGGTCGGTTTTTTGGACGGATTCCGCGGCCTGGTCGAAAACAGAACCATCGCGTTGGACGATCGCGCCGTGAGCGGCATTCTTACCCTCGGCGGTACCATTCTGGGGACCGCTCGCGATAAACCGCACAAGATGCCCATGGGCGGAAAAAAGATGGACATGACACGCGCCGCGGTAGAGAACATTCATAAGCACCACATCGACTGCCTCGTCTGTCTCGGCGGCGGCGGTACGCAAAAAAACGCCTTCCACCTCCACAAGGAGGGCGGGATCAATGTGTTGACCCTGCCCAAGACGATCGATAACGACGTCGCCGGTACGGATACGACATTCGGCTTCGATACCGCCATGTGGATCGCCGCCGAGGCGATCGATCGGCTCCATACGACCGCAACCAGCCACCATCGCATCATCGTGTGCGAGATCATGGGCCACAACTCCGGCTGGTTGGCGCTGGGTGCCGGCATTGCCGGCGGCGCGGATGTCATTCTCATTCCCGAGATACCGTATCGTCTGGAGCGCGTCGCGGAGCATCTGGCGACGCGCCGCCTGAGCGGTAAGCGATTTTCGATCGTCGCGGTCTCCGAGGGCTCCATGTCGCAAGAGGAGGTAGCGGCGCTCCGAGACGGGAAGAACGGTAAGGAGAAAAAGTCTCCCGAGGTCGTTGTAGAGCACGACGAGGCGGGCAATCCGTACCGGTTGGTGCAAGAGGCCAAGGCGAGCCAAATTGCGCGGCAGATTCAACAGCTCACCGGTACCGAGGCGCGGGTAACCTCGCTCGGGCACGTCCAGCGGGGCGGGAGTCCGTCTCCCCGCGATCGGCTGATCTGCTCACTGCTCGGTACCGCCGCCGCCGAGGCGTTGGCGACGGGAAACTATAACAATATGATTGCAATCCGCGGCGACGCGTGCAAAGCGGTGCCGCTGAAAGATGTCGCGGGAAAGAAGAAGGTGGTGCCGACCGACCACCCTTGGCTCGACACGGCGCGCCAAGTCGGGACGTGCGTCGGAGTGTAGGTTCGTTGTTGCCGGTCGACCGATCTCGTCGGACCGGTTCAAACGTAGCGTTCAAACCAGTCCAACATGTCGCGGGGATGGTCGGCAAACCAGTTGTACCCGTCGAATCGATGTGTAGGCTCTTCAAGCCAGAACATCTCTTTCTCGACCGGGAAGTTGGCGTACACTTCCGCGATCCAATCCAGATTGGTGTGGGGATCCTTTCGCGCCTGTACCAAACGGGTCGGCACGCAGACCGACTTTGTCGCCTCCTCGATTGGCGGCAATAACGAGTAGCCTCCGGACTGCTCCCGGTAGTACTCCTCCGCCCGACGGTATATGACGGCCGGCACGCCCATCCCTTTGAGGAAGTCCCCGTTGCGCAGCGGTTGGAGCGCCACCATCGCCTTGACCCCTGCCCGGAGAAATGCTCCGCCGTCCTCCTGCATCGCGCAGAAGGTGGTGTTGGCGCCGTAGCAGTAACTCAAGAGGCCGATCGGTTTGTCGGCTGTGGAACTGTTTGCCGCGATGAACTCGACGGCTCCCAATACGTCGAAGCGTTCACCTTGGCCGCCGGTGCCGACACCCCGCTCCGTCTTGTCGCTTTCGCCGTGGTTTCGTAGGTCGTACATGAGCACCCCGTAACCCGCCTCTACCAATCGTTGCGCCACCCGACAGAACTCGATCTCCTTGTTGTAAGGTTTCGACAAGCGCGGTTGGTATTTTAGTTGATAGCCGAATCGGTTCGCGCGATACCCGAAGTGGGTCATGATAATGACCTTGCTCGCGTTTTCGTTGAGAAGCCAGCCGCGGAGCGTCAGTCCGTCGCGCGTCGGAAAATCCACGTCGCGATAGCCGAGCCCGTAGTCCGCCGGCGTCTTAGGGAACGGTTGGGGAAGGGGTTTGAGCATCGTAGCGGCCAAAAAGCGGCCGATTGATCTGGCAATCATCGTCGTGCCTCCTTGATAGTAGGTCCGGCGGTCGACGCCCACGTGCGACAACCACCGTCTCGATTCAGTCGAAGAACGTTTGTCCGACCATCTCTTCCGAGACGGTCCACAGTCGGTCGGCGAGTTCCGGATCGACCGCGTAGGGCATAACCGTTGTGTACGGATCGCCGTCTCCGGTCACCTCGCATACGGCGCAATCGGCCAGATACGCTCCGCCGTTGCCGGCGATCTCCGGCGCAGTGGCGGTGTAGACTTGCGTGGCCGCGCCCTGCTCGACGGTCTTTGGGACCAATGTGCCCGTAGCCTGTTGCTCCCGGAACATCTTCCAGTCCTCCTCGGTCAGGTGACGCGCCAAGTCGGTCAGAATTGCGCCGGGGTGAACCGAAAACGCCTCGATATCGCGAGACGCCAAACGCTTATTGAGGCCCACCGCGAATAGCGCATTGGCGGTCTTTGCCTGACCGTATGACAGCCACTTGTCGTAATCGCGGTTCTCGAAGTTGATGTCCTCGAAGACTATAGCTGAGAAACGGTGGCCCGACGAGCTAAGGGATACGATGCGTCCGCCGTCGGCGAGGGACGGGGTTATCAGATTGGTCATAAGGAAATGTCCCAGGTGGTTGGTGCCGAACTGCAACTCAAAGCCGTTCTCGGTTCTGCCCCAAGGGCACGCCATGACGCCGGCGTTATTAATCACGATATCGATCTTGTCGTCTCGCCGATTGACTCGGTCGGCAAACGCGCGTATCGACGTAAACGATCCGAGCTCCAGCTCCTCGATCTCGATCGACGCACCGGTGCGGACCGTGATCTCGTCTGCCACGCCCCGTGCTTTCTCCGTGTTGCGGGCGGTGACGATTACCCGGGCGCCCTTGGCTGCGAGGGCTCTCGCGCTTTCGGCACCCAAGCCCGACGAGCCGCCGGTGATCAACACCAATACGCCTGCCAGTTCGATCCCGTCCAGAACTTCTTCGGTAGTCGTGTCGCGACCGAAGCCGCTGCGATTATTCATATGTGCTTCTCCATTCAAATGCATCGCCGTTCGCTTGGCGTCAAAACGACAAACAATGTCTTCTTGTCTATATATTGTACAACAAGACAGATAATGTCAATATATTTCTGTGGATGAAAAGAAAAATCAGATTATAGAAGCGGCGATCCGCGTCTTTTCGCGCTACGGCGTGAAAAGGACGACGATGAACGACATCGCGGCGGAGGCGGGAATCGTCCGCCAAACGCTCTACAACATCTTCGCGAACAAGGACGAGGTGCTACGCGGCACGATTCGCCGCCACGTCGAGGAGGCTACGGCAACGGTGCGCCGCGAGTGGAAGTACGTCGAGGCGCTAGGCCCGCGATTAGATGTCGTGTTCGATCACACCGTCGTCAAGCCGTTCGAGACGATCCGCGCGATGCCCGAGGCGGGAGACGTAATCGACGGCTTCAACGACGCCACGAAGCAAGAAGCC
Organism: Alkalispirochaeta sp.; assembly: GCA_965601925.1. Lineage (GTDB taxonomy): Bacteria > Spirochaetota > Spirochaetia > DSM-27196 > Alkalispirochaetaceae > Alkalispirochaeta. The sequence continues at coordinate 4,422,924 of OZ271854.1, read as the reverse complement.
GCGCGGGCCGGCGAGCTGTACCGAAAACTGTATGAAGAGGCCTTTGCCCCCCATCGGCACGCTATAGCAAACAACGGTTTGAGCCCGCTGCAACTCGCCGACTGCGCTCGTCATGCGGCCGCAGGCTTCAAGCGCGATGCCGAGAGTAAGGATCATCTCCTTGACCTGTTGGCGACGTTGAAGGTGCTGATTCTGGCGGCGGCGAACGGCCTTTGATTCGCGTTACGATGCTTCAGGACGTGCGGCGCGCTGTTTGTCGATGGTGCGACGTGTTTCGCCTTATCGTCCTATCCCGACGGCGCCTCTCCAACAGCCGTCCTTACGACCGGAAGACATATCGTGCCGCCTCCTCCCGGCCCTCGTAAACGGCCGTCGTGAGAACACCGATCAAAGACGATGCCTCGGACCGATGATAAAAAAGTAGCCGCGGAGTTTCTTCGTACTCACAAGCCTTTGATTGCCGCGTTTCAATCTATACGCCTCTTTCTCCGTGCTATATTGTAGAACGGGTCGGGGGATACGAAGTGTTATACGAAAAGTCGATGTGTGCCGGTATCGTGTTGTTGGTTGCGGCGACGGTCTCCTCGGCCCTTGCTCAGGGTATCGAGGTCTCCGCGGGCGCGCTGGTTGCCGACGCGTCCCGAGTAGGGGATGTGGAGATCTCTCGATTCGGAAGCTACGTCGCAATGTACGACACGACGGAGGGCAACTCAGTCACGGTCTTCGACGCGGACCTCCGTGAGTTGTGGCGCCACCGTATGAGCTTCTATTGGGCCGGTAGCCTAGAGGCCGGTTCGGTGATCCAGTTTGCGCCGGACGAGTCGTACGTTATCTTTCCGTCGGCTCGCAACGATCATGATATCTGCATATGCGACCTCGCAACCGGCGAGCCGATCGAGGTCTTACGAGGCCACGAGAACACTCCCGGGGCGCTCGCCCTCAGTCCCGACGGACGGCGACTCGTCTCGGCGTCGTACAACGAAATCGTCCTGTGGGAGCGCGACCAGAGTCGCTTGGAGGAGCGCGACGGAGGTCGCTTGGAGGAGCGCGACCAGAGAGGATTCGTAGAACGTCACACCATCACGGAGTTTGCGCCGGCGGTCAAGGCGATCGAGTTTCTCCCCGGGGGCGACCGTTTCGTCGCGAGTACGACCGATAGCGTGGTGCGCAGCGTCTCCGTCTACTCCGTTGAGCAGGGGCATATCGAGCGCGTTCTCCACTACGAGTTTGAGGACCGCAACATCAGCAACGACATATACCAGATCGCCGTTAACCCCAACGGCGATCTGGTGGCGGCGGGCTATCGCGATGCGATCCTCCTCTTTCGCCTCGGCGACGACGCACTGAGTCTCGTCCAGGAGATTCGCGATATCGACCTGGGCGTCGTCTATAGTCTCGCCTTCTCACCGGACGGCGGCGCCCTCGTCAGCGGTCATTTCAGATTCCTGCGGTGGTGGGTGCCCGACGGATCGGAGTGGGTAGAGAGCGTAACGACGGCGACACAACAACCGGTCGCGAACGATGTCGAGATCTCCGGCGACGGTAGCCGTCTTCTCGTGGCCACGACCGCAGACGAAAACGCCTTAGCGACTTTCGACGTGCGCGGCCTCGTCGGCTCGCCCCTCGGTCTTGTAATCGGCGCCCTTGTCGCCGATCTCTCCGTCGCCCAACGTCGCGCTTTGACACCCGAGATCGTGTCGGAGATCATAGAGCGCGTCGGTACCGCAGCCCTCGCGCCGCGCGATATGTTCGAAACCTCAGCCGAATACAACGATCGCGTCGAACTCGCCCGGACTCGTATCCGAGAGAGGATACAGGAGGCGATCGAAGGACGGTACGGCGTCGAGCGCGTCTCCAATCCCGTGGCGCTCTATGACGTTATGACCGTACTCCAAGGGCAGGGGACCTACGACATCGATCGACAACGCTACTCGATCTCGGTTCTCGACACCGATGCGTGGTTGCATCTCGATCGCAACACGGCGCGATCTCTCCATCGCGACTGGCGTGCCGCCCGGATTCGTGCGACGCGCTACGACGGTGATGCCGGTGCCGATTACGCCGACTTTCGACTCGTTCATCCCGATGGGGGAGAGTATCCGATCGTCATGGAGCAGAACCCCTTCACCGGTGAGCGCATCAACACAGCGGCCCATCTCGTTCCGGCGATCCGTGTGGGCCCCGATCTCGTGGTTCGAGAGTTCGCTCTTGACGGCATCTTCCCGACGTTGCACGGGCGGTACGAGCGTGAACCCTTTGGGCGTTTCATCCTGGAGAATGTCGGTACGGGCATCGTCAGCGACGTTTCGCTACGGTACGCCGTCGACGGACTCACCCTCCCGGCGGTCCGTCCCGACGTCCCGACCTCCCTCGCCGCGGGGCAGGGCGTCATGGTAGAGCTCTTGGGCCCCATTTCGCCTGCCGTGTTGGAGTCCGCCGAGGGTGGCGGCGCCGCGCTCTCGGTCGAGATCTCGTACCGGCGGGGCAACCGTACCCACCGCCGGACGATCGATCGTCACGTGAGGCTCCTCGGTCGCAACGCCATTCAATGGGATGACGATCGTAAAATCGGAGCCTTTATGACCATCGCGCACCCTGCGGTCCTCGCGTGGTCGGGAGAGATCGCGACCGCGGGGCGGGCGACCACGACCCCGGTTCTCACGCGTAACCTGCACTACGCGATGCGATTGTACGAGTCGCTCCGGCTCGCCGGTATCGAATACCTCATTGACCCCAACCTGGCGTTTGAGATCGTGTCGCAGGAGAGCCGCATCGTCGATTTCGTCCGGTTTCCCCACGAGACGCTCGCCGTCGGGGCCGGTGACTGCGACGATCTGTCGGTGCTGTACGCCTCGCTTCTTGAGTCGGTCGGCGTCGCAACGGCATTCATTACGACACCCGGGCACATCTTTATCGCCTTCGACACCGGTATCGAGTATAGCCGTGTCGGAGAGTTCTTTTCCTCGCCCGAGGCGATGATCATACACGACGGACGAGTGTGGATGCCGATCGAGACGACCATATTGGACGAGGGATTCACCCGAGCGTGGCGAGTCGGAGCACTGCAGTGGCGGCGAGCGGTGGATGCGGGAAACGTCGGATTCTTCACCACTCGCGAGGCGTGGTCCGAGTATGCACCGGTCGCCATCGCCGCGTACCCGGCGAACCGGGACTCGGCCGCGGCGCCTGAGGATGTTCGCATCGCCGAGGCGGTGAACGACGAACTGGACGCGTTTCGTGGGATCGAGCTCGATCCGCAGATACGTGCGGCGACGGGTGAGAATCGCGGCCCCGCGACGAATAACCGACTCGGGCTTCTCTATGCGATGTACGGCCTCTTTGACGAGGCAACCGGACACTTCCAAGCCGCGTTTGCAGACCGGGAGTACGTGCCGGCCCTCATTAACCAGGCGAACATACTGGCGATCCACGGCCACCACGAAAGAGCCCAGATCTACCTGGAGCGCGCCCGCTCCGTCGAGCCGGAGAATCTTCGCGTCCTCTTGGGCCTTGCAGTTTCCTACTGGGAGACGGGCGACCGAGAGGAGGCGCGGGACATTTACGAAGTCGTGTCGGATCGGAGTCCTAACCTTGCCCGCCGGTTCGCCCTGTTTGATGATGACGGCTCCTCGCCGCGACGCGCCACGGATCGGAGCGAGACGATCTTCTCCACCGATTGGGCTCTGGAGTAGCGCGGCGCAGGATCGTGTTCGCTACCCGTTGTCGCATGGCCTATCATCGGCCGGATCGGCGGCACTCACTTGAAGTCGTCGGCCGAGCGTCGCAACCGCGTGCCGCAAGTCCGGCGGCTCAACGACCGTAAAGGGGAGCCTCAGACTCGCAAGATACGCCGCCTCGTACTCGTAGTCGTCGGTGCGCCCCGTGAAGATTACCCCTGACGGTCCTTCGGCCAGTCGTCCCGCAGCGCCCGCAAGACGCCTACGCGCCGTTTCCATATCGCTGTCGAAGATTACCGTGTACGCAATCGGGCCGGGGTACGTCTCCAAATGCTCTTCGACGTAAGCGCGATAGTCGAACGCGTTGTTGCGCGTAAAAGTGGACTTTTGAACGTCGACTTCGACTATGCGGTCGAGCCGAAATGTCCTGAAGTCGTCGCGCAGACGACAGAACCCGACCACATACCACCGTGATTTCAGCCCCACGAGTCCGTAGGGCTCCACGACCCGCACCGTCGTCGTCCCTTTCGCCGAGGTGTAGGTTAGTCGGATCGTGCGGCCGGATTGGACCGCTTGGCTGAGATCGATGAGGAGAGCCGCCTTCGGCCTCGAGGCTGAGCGAGCTTCCGAAAGCACCAGAAGGGACGAGAGGGCGTGTAACCGCTCTCGCGCGTCGTGAGAGAGAACCCTCGTAATCTTGGAGATGGCTGCGGCAATCGCAGCGGGAGGCTGCTCTATTCCCAACCGGGGACTTCCGATAAGCCCCAGTACGAGCGCCGTTGCCTCCTCTTCGGTGAATATCAGCGGCGGTACCTTGTAACCCGCACGCAATCGGTATCCGCCGTATCGACCGGTCAGCGACTCGATCGGTATACCGACGTCTTTGAGCTTCTCTATGTATCTCCGAACCGTTCGTGTATCAACTTCCAGCCGCTCGGAGAGTTCCGGACCGGTTATACCCGGTCTGTATTGGAGGAGTTCCAGTACGGTCAGTACCCGGCTCGTAGGATGGTACATAGCGCGGTCTCCCAAGGCCCGCTATTTTGTCCGTTAAAACGGTGACATTATAAAAAGCGGACCGAAAACGCCCGCCTTTGATGGTATCGTTGAGGCATCGTCGAGTCAATCGGGGGATGCCATGTTCAATCACGATTACGAATTTCTCACGATCTATCGCCAAATAGAGCACGAGCGAACGTTGCAGGCATTGCGCATCGACGGTCGCCCGCGAACCGATCGCCGTATACGTCGTAGAAAGTCGCCGACGGTGGTGTTGATTCGGACCGGCACGAGCTGCGAGTCGAACGCCGAAGAGTCACTCGTTGAGGATCGGCACGCAGCGGATTGAGCGACCGGCGCTCCGCAGCTCATGATCCCTTGGGACCCGTTCGCCACGGCGATCGATCAGGCTTCGGCGTAACGCCCCTCGGGCTACCGGTGCGCTCCGATCTTATCGCACATGCACGTTTCAAGACTCGAAGAAGGAAGAATAAAAACAAACCCCGGCGGGATAATATGTTACCTCACCGGGGTTTATTCATGCGGCAGAGAGGACTTGAACCTCCACGACCTTGCGGCCACTAGCCCCTCAAGCTAGCGCGTCTACCAGTTCCGCCACTGCCGCGTTGACAGAGCCGGACTATATCACGGGCCTATACTCGTGTCAATATACGACACGTGTTCGAAGCTTCTCGTTCGCTACACGCCGAGAGCCTCCTCGAGTTGGTCCAGACGGTTGCGAAACACGTCCATGGCCACACGGACGGGAGCCGCCGTCTCGGTATCGACGCCGGCAACGCGCAGTGCATCGATCGGATAGCGCGAGCCGCCGGACTTCAGAAAAGCGAAGTAGTCTTCTCGCTCCTTCATGCCGCCCCGGAGCACTTGTCGGGCCAAGGTGATCGCGGCCGAAATTCCCGTGGCGTACTTGTATACGTAGAAGGCGCGGTAGAAGTGGGGGATACGCATCCCCTCGAGGTCGAGCGTTTCCGGTAGATGCACGTCGGGTCCGAAGTACGCTTGCAGCAGTTCGCGATAGCGCAGGCGCAGAGAGTCGACGGTCAACGCTTGCCCGCTCTCCACCATGGCGTGAATCGCTCGTTCGTACTCCGCAAACATCGTCTGGCGAAAGAGCGTCGCCAGAATATCGTCAATGTGCTTCGTAATGAGGTAGGCGCGCATCGCCGGGTCGGCGGTCGACGCGAGCATGTGCTCCATCAACAGTTGCTCGTTAAAGGTGCTGGCAACCTCGGCCTCGAAGATCGTGTAGTCGTAGTGTTGGAACGGATTGTTGCGTACCGAATACCAGGAGTGCATGCTGTGTCCCGCTTCGTGGGCGAGGGTAAATACGTCACGAAGCGTATCTGCTTTGTAGTTGAGGAGGATGTACGGATCACCGACGTAGCTCCCCGCAGAGAACGCGCCTGAGCGTTTGCCCTTGTTTTCGTACCGGTCGACCCAACCTCCCAACAACCCGGAACGAAGCGTCTCGACGTACTCGTCCCCCAATGGAGTGAGGGCCTCGGCAACGGTCTCTACCGCGCCTTCGTAAGGGGTGTCTATCGTGATGTCCGGGACGAGGGCCGGTTTGGTGTCCCACGCCGCCAACGCTTCGAGTCCGAGGGCGCGGCGGCGTATCTCGTAGTACCGATGGAGATGCGGTAGATGCTCGCGCACGGTGTCGACAAGGCTCTCATACACCGTCACGGGAACGCGATCGGGAAAGAGCCGCGCCTCGAGCGCAGAGGGAAACTTGCGCACCCGTGCGCGGTACACGTCGAGTTGCACGCTCCCGGCGAGGAGGGCGGCGAGGGTGTTTTTATGGGCGTCGAAGTAGCCGTAAAACTGAGTAAAGGAGCGCTCGCGTACGGCTCGGTCGCGGTGTTCCTGGAGACTGCCGAAGCTCGACTGGCTGAGAGGGCGCGGTCCTTCGGGAGTCTCCACGATTCCGAAGTCCAAGTCGACGTCTACGAGCGCACGAAAACTGTTCGAAGCCGTTTGGTTGGACTCCTCCTGGAGTGCCAACAGTCGCTCTTCGGACGGAGAGAGCGTATGCGGGCGGTATCGAAGCACCTTCTCAAGCGATATACGATAGTCCGAAAGCGACGGGTCGTCGAGTAGCTCACCCATTCGCTCGGCGGGTATCTGTTGGAGCTCCGGCGCGAAAAAACTCATCGTTGCCCCGATCTTTGCAGCGACCTGCATAAAGCGACCGTAGCGGTCTTGGTTGGTCCCGTCGCCCGCGTCCTCCGATTGTCGCAACATCGCGTAGTATCCGAGGCGTTCCTCCAGCAATCCCACCTCGACTGAGAGGTCCAAGTACTCCCGTAGCGCGGCCGCGGATTCCGCGAGGCGCCCCTGATACGACTCGATCCGTTCGTTGTAATCGGCCAAGAGCCGCAAGCCCTCGTCCCACAGCGACGAGTCGGTATAGAGCTTGGAGAGATTCCATTTGTGTTCGGTCGGGATATCAGTTCGTTCCGGTATAACGCTCATGGCAGAAGCTAGGCCGACAATCACGCACGTGTCAAGAACACCGACAAGTCGATACCGATTGCGGCGCAAAAACGGTCACGGCCCGTCGGTACGCCAACCCGCTGCCACGGCGACGGACTGTACAGCCTTCGCCCTATGCGATATTCGGTCCTTTTGAGCACTCGGTAACTGTGCGACCGAGCACTCGTAGTCGGCGAGCCATACGATCGGATCGTATCCGAATCCTGTATCCCCCGGCTTGCGTTCGCTCAGAATGGTCCCGTACCACGTCTCCTGCACCTGAATGTGGCGATCCTCGTCCTGGATGAGACATGCGTTGCACACGTAGTGCGACGAGCGCTCATCGATCCCTCGCATGCGCTCCAAGAGTAGATCGTTACGCCCCTCATCGCCGAGATCGGGACGACCCTGCTCGCTCCCGAATCGGGCGGAGAAGACGCCCGGGCGGTTGTCCAAAGCGTGGACGCAGATGCCCGAATCGTCGGCTAACACCGGTGGCAGTTCGCTCCCGAACGTATCGTGAACGCGCTCCGCGATCTTCCGCGGGTCCTCGTCGACGGAGATGTGGGATTCGGCGGCTCCGCGTATGAGTCGGAACAACCCCCACGCCTTCAGCCACGCGTTGGCGGAAAAGGTGTCGCCGATTTCGTCACAATCGTATCGAAACCCCACGTCGCGAGGCTGAACGATCGTCACGGCGGCGTCGAGCTGGCGGAGAATCCCCTCCATCTCACGGCGTTTGTGATCGTTGTTGGATGCAAGAAGAACGGTATGCATACCTCGGAGATTAGCGTTGACTCACGAGGCTTGCAAGCCGGCGTGCGAGTCCGGCCATGGCGCTGTCGATGGATCCCTTGGGAATACCGAGGAGCGTCCCGACCTCCCGGTTCGAGAGGTGAAGCGTTTGATGTGCCAGTCTGTGGCGGTAGTGCTTCCAGCGACGGCGATGAAACGCGTACATCCCGTCGGCAGCCTCTTTTGCGTGTCGCGCCGAGGAGCGTCTAACTTCCCCTTCGTGGCGGAGCATCGCAGCGTAGTGGCGGTCGCGTAACTCCCGGTAGTAGGCGCGGTCGCGGGATACTCGTTCCCGTTTACGATGGGCGTACGCCTCGACGTGGTACACCGTCGAGGGCGGTATGTCGTAGGTGGCCGCGTAGCGTAGCGCCTCGTCGTGACTCAACATTGGGATGTTTTTGCAGAGGCATATCAGAAGTTGTCGTCGGACGGTATCACGCCGCCGACTGTTCGCGAGTACCCCCGAAGCGTCGTCACGATATCCGTCGAGACGCTCCGTCGGATCTTCGGACATCGTGAAAAAATCGTCGTAGTCGTCGGACACCAGGAACTCGCGATCCCACCGGTCCGATTGACGCCGGCACCACGATTTGCAAAAGAAATAGAGCGATGTGTACAGATACGCCTCGAAGCTGGCGCCGCATTCGGTGTAGTCGCGGCACATGCGAGTGAACTTGGGATAGAAGTCGGCGATCACTTCCAAGCGCGTATCGGTCGCAAAGCGAAACTTCTTTATAAGGATGCGGTCCACGTGTGAGCACGCAATCGTAAAGAAGTCGGACCAGGACATGGAGTTCTGTCGAAATTGCCGAAAGGCGACGCTAAGTGTTGACATACGGTAACCTCCGGTGTACCCACAGCAAAACTCATGCCATGGCTACGGTACGGCAAAGAGGCGTCCCGGCGTTACACTCGGTTACAATGTCAAAAGCTGTTTGCGCAGGGAGGGGAGAAACTTCTCCAACGGAAGCGACGTGAAGGCCCCCGAGGCGCGTTGATGGCCACCGCCTCCTATCTGCGCCGCAAGGCGCGACACGTCGGTGTCGTCAACCGATCGGAAGCTGACGGTGCAGCCGTTCTCTTTCTCCTTTGCAACGGCGATTACGCGAACACCCTCGATCGCCAACAGAAGACGATACAGCGCATCGGAATCGCGGCGCGTCCCCAGCTCCAGCTCGTCGCGGCGCGTTTGGTGGGTTAGAATGACCGAACCGTCACCGAGACGCTCCATACGGTCAAGTACGCGCGCTATGAGGAGTCGGCTCTCGTAAGAGCGCCCGCCGTTTATGATGCGGTCGATCGTCCGGGGGGAGGCGCCGGCACGGGTCAGGCGAGAGGCCGCCTCAAATGCAACGGACTGATCGGTATCGAGAAAGCGAAAGAAACCGGTATCGGTAACGAGTCCCAAAAAGAGCCAGGTAGCTTCGTCCGTGGTGAGTCGAAGGCCCAACTGCTCTATCAAGTATGTAATGATAATCGTCGTCGCCGGTATATCGGGTCGCACAAACCGCACATCGCCGAAGGGCTCTCCCGTCCGGTGGTGATCGATAACCGCCATCTCCAGGTGGCGAATTTGAGACGCGAAACGCTCAATGCGATCCTCGCTCGAACAGTCGACCACGATTACCGCGTGGTTGTCCGGGAGCGCATCCGCATCATAATAGAGGTCGAAGTGTGACTCGAACCCGGCAATCTCCTGACGATCGAACGGGCCGGGATTGAGCAGCTGCACCGTCTTGCCCAGGCGCCGCAACGCGCTCGACAGTGCAAGCTCGCTCCCGACGCAATCGCCGTCGGGTTCCAGATGGCCCAGGAGCACAAAACCATCGTAACGCCGGATAAAATCAATCAATGGTTCCGGCGTCTCGATGGGAGTACTCACAGTGATGAAATCGCTCGAATGATCAGTAGACGATGTTGATGGTCTCAGCCGCGAACTCATCGGTGAGGTCTGCGTCGCTGGGAAGGGCTCCCCACGAGCGATGAGCGGGATTATCGTGAACGAACAAGCGCACGTGGCTGAACTCGCCGTTCATGTAAAAGACCGTCATATACGGCGCACTCTGATGTAACGTGCGGATAATCTCCCCTCGTCCGGCGGCGTCGGTAAACCAACGGTTCGGTAGATATACCTCGCCGGGGTACAAGTCGCTACGGTTGTAGATAACCACGTAACCGAGTCTGTGAGGGAATACACGCTGGACGTAGACGGTCACAGCCTGGATTGGCACATCCTCGCCGTTTTGCTCCTGCGAAGCTATCATGGGTGCGAACACTCCCAAGAGCGCAAAGGCGATCAGGAGACGACTGATCTTCATGTATCAAATACTACTACGCGCGTCGCAACGTTACAAGCGTAGGTGCCGCGATCCGTACGTGTGATGCCTGCCCCGATCGAAATCGGCGCGTTGGGTAACAAACGTTCCTCGAAGAACGAGTGCGTCTCATTGCGACCGCGATCGGTAGGGTGAGGCGCGACCCGCCTTCACGTTGTTGTATTCGCGGTCATCCGCGGCGGCAACCGGGACGAGGCTTCGGCATGCTCGCGTTCACCGCGCCGACATACCTATTTACGGTGAAAAGAGAAGCGGTTCCGCCTCGTCTACGTGACTCACCGGGAAAAACCGCATGGACTGCCGTACATCACGCGGGAGCAGATCGAGATCGCCCTTGTTGGCCGCCGGGAGAATTACCGCGTCGATCGCGTTGCGGCGCGCCGCCAGCACCTTCTCCTTAATACCGCCCACCGGTAGGATGCGTCCGGTAAGGGTCAGCTCGCCGGTCATCGCCAGATCGGCCCTGATGGGACGGTCGGTCAGGCGAGAGAGGAGCGCCGCGTATAGAGTAATGCCCGCGGAGGGGCCGTCCTTAGGAATCGCGCCCGCGGGGACGTGAATGTGAATCGTCCGCGAGCTTCGGTCGAACTCAAATCCCAAGCGTTCCTTGCGCGAAAGGAGAAGACTCAGTGCCGCCTGCGCACTCTCTTTCATCACCTCGCCGAGACTTCCGGTAAGTACAAGCTCTGCCGTCCCGTCGAACACGGCTACCTCTACGGTAAGTTCGACGCCGCCGTGTTCGGTCCAGGCGACTCCGCGGGCAAGTCCGGGAAGCATTTCATCCCGGTGCGGAATGAGGCGATATCGCGGTTGACCGAGGAGGCGGCCGACCGTCTGTGAGGTGACCGATCGTCGAGTCGTCTCCGGCGATACGCCCTTTTCCAGCATCTCCTTCGCAAGTTTACGGATTACCGTCGCAATACTCCGCTTAAGATTTCGAACCCCGCTCTCCGACGTGTAGTCTCGGATGAGTCGGTCGACCGCATCGCGTCGGAAACGTACGGTATCGGCGGGCATACCGTTTTCTTCGAGCTCTTCGGGAATCAGATACTCCTCGGCGATGCAGTGCTTTTCACCCTCCGTGTAGCCTGGAATCTCGATCACCTCCAAGCGGTCGCGGAGCGCCGGCGGAACTCCGGAGAGCGAGTTTGCGGTGGTAAGAAAGGTGACCTGGGACAGATCAAAGTGTAACTCTATGTAGTGGTCCGAAAACGTGAAGTTCTGCTCCGGATCGAGTACCTCGAGCAGGGCCGCCGACGGATCTCCCCGATAGTCGGCGCCGAGCTTGTCTATTTCGTCGAGAAGTATAACCGGATTGTGCGTCCCGGCACGTCGTATCGCCTGTATGATTCGGCCCGGCATGGCACCGACATAGGTCCGACGATGACCGCGAATCTCCGCCTCGTCGCGTACGCCACCGAGGGAGAGGCGTACGAACTCCCGCTCCAACGCCCTGGCCATCGACCTACCCAAGGACGTCTTGCCGGTGCCGGGCGGACCGACGAAGCAGAGAATCGGTCCTTTCAGATTGGGGTTGAGCGTCTGAACCGCCATGTACTCTAAGAGACGCTCTTTGGGCTTGTGCATCGCGTGATGATCCTCGTCGAGGATTTCGCGGGCACGCGCCAAATCGGCGCGTTTGGGAGTCGCGCGGCTCCACGGGAGATCGAGGAGCCAGTCGAGATACGTCCTGATGATCCCCGATTCGGGGTTGACCGGCGGCAGTTTTTTGAGTCGCGCCAACTCTTTTTCGGCGCGATCGCGCACCTCTTCGGGAAGTACGGTCTCGGTTAGCTGCTTTGCAAGATCGTCGTTTTCGTCCGCAGTCTCGTCGTTCCCGAGTTCACGGTTAATCTCCCTGATTTGCTCCTGAAGAAAGACGCTCTTTTGCCCCTTTTCCATCCGTTTACGAACGCGATCGCGAATCGTTCTCTTCAGGGACAACAACTCTACCTCGCCGTCTAACGTTTCGGCGAGGAGCCGCGTGCGTTCCAACGTACCGGCAATGGAGAGGAGTTCAATTTTTCGCGCGGTCTGGAGAGGAATGTGGGTCGCCACGAGGTTGACGAGGCGGTCGGCACCGTCGGCCTGAGTGATCTTCCGCCGCACCTCCGGGTTGACGGGTGCCGACAGGACGACATACTGCGCAAACGCGTCTTGGACGACGCGAGCGAGACGCGGCAGATCTCCTTGCGTATCGGTGCGGTCGGCCTCGATAATCCGATAGTCCGCGCTGATTCCCTCACTCTCGATGTGTAGCTCGCCCAACTCAGCGCGGTCCTGACCTTCGACCACGATTCGTACAGCACCTCCCGGTGCCTTTACGGTCTGCAGAATGCGAGCAACGGTCCCTACGGGGTAGAGTGCATCGGGTGATGCCGGATCGGTATCTCCTCGCTGTGTTACGACCAGGATACGCCGACCCGACTCCGCCGCCGCGGTGACAACCCGTCTGTCGCCCTCGCGGGCGACGAGAACGGGGAGAGATATGCCGGGGAACAGTACGATACCCTTTACCGGAAGAACCGGAAGGTGCAAAGACTCATCTTTCTGTTGAAAGAGTCTCATGCAGACTTCTGTACGAGCTCCACGTTCGGTTTTTGTCCGGTCTCCACGTCTTCGCGTGTGATGGTAACGCGCTTATTGCCTTCCATCGACGGAAGCTCGAACATGAGATCGGTCATGATGCGTTCGACGATCGCTCTGAGCCCGCGTGCCCCCGTCTTGCGGTCCAACGCTTGGCCGGCGATCGCCTCCAACGCGCCGTCCTCGAAGACGAGGTGTACGTTGTCGAGTTTGAGCGCCACCTGATACTGGCGAATGACGCTGTTTTTGGGTTCCTTGAGGATGCGCACCAACGCCTCTTGTCCCAAGTCTTCAAGTGTAACGTTGATCGGTAGACGCCCTACGAACTCCGGGATCAGCCCGAACTTGATGAGATCGTCGGGGTGCATCTTCTGGTAAAGGCTTACAAGGTCTTTCTCGCGCGTCGTTCTCACGTCGGCGCCGAATCCCATGGCGTGCTCGGAGACGCGACTCTCAATAACGCGGTCCAGCCCGACAAAGGCGCCGCCGACGATGAAAAGAATGTTGCCCGTGTCGATGCGGATCATCTCTTGGCTGGGATGCTTGCGTCCCCCCTGCGGCGGCACCGAGGCGACGGTGCCTTCGATGATCTTAAGGAGCGCCTGTTGAACTCCCTCGCCGCTGACGTCGCGCGTAATCGAGGCGTTCTCGCTCTTGCGTGCGATTTTGTCGATCTCGTCGATGTAGATGATACCTCGCTCGGTGGCGGAGATGTTGCCGCCCGCGTTTTGGTAGAGCTTAAGCAGGATGTTTTCCACATCTTCGCCGACATATCCCGCCTCGGTAAGGGTCGTGGCGTCGGCGATCGCGAATGGTACCTTCATCTTTTTCGCTAAAGTGCGGGCGAGGAGCGTCTTTCCCGTGCCTGTGGGGCCGATTAACAGCACATTGGACTTATCGAGCTCGATCTCGTCCTCGATCTCCGCCTTCTGGCTGATGCGCTTGTAGTGGTTGTACACCGCTACCGCCAGGGTTCGCTTGGCGTCGTTTTGCCCGATAACGTACTGGTCGAGATAGGCCTTGATCTCCATCGGGCTCGGTACGGTGTCCAGAATGGTCGAGGTCAGGATATCGTCCTCTTCGTCGATCATGCGTTTGCAGACGTTGACGCATTCGTCGCAAATGTACACGCCGGGGCCCGCAATGAGTCTGCGGGCGTGCTCAGCCTTTTTACCGCAAAATGAACAGGACTTACCGCTTTCAGTTCTCTGCTTTATCATGTGCTCCCCGAACCAGGATATCGTCGACTATTCCATATTCTACACTCTCCTGAGCAGACATGAAATAGTCTCGTTCCAAGTCCGTGGCGATTTGCTCGGTCGTTTTGCCGGTGTGGAGCGCAAAATAGTCGATGAGCATCTTCTTGAGGCGTACGATCTCTCGCGCTTGGATGCCGATATCGGTGGCCTGCCCCTGTACGCCGCCCCACGGTTGATGAACCAACACTCTGGAGGACGGTAGCACGACACGTTTGCCCTCCGCACCGGCGGTGAGAAGAAGTGCCGCCATCGATGCGGCCTGCCCGATGCATATCGTCGAGACATCCGGCTTGATATGCTGCATCGTGTCGTAGATAGCCAGACCCGAGGTCACCGATCCACCCGGACTGTTGATATAGAGATTGATGTCTTTTTCAGGGTCCTGGCTCTCCAAGAGGAGAAGCTGGGCAACTACGAGATCCGCCGTCACATCGTTGATCTGACCGTCGAGGAAGACGATTCTATCTTTTAACAGACGCGAGAATATGTCGTAGGAGCGCTCGCCGATTCCGGTCTGTTCGACCACAATCGGCACTAAGGTATTGTTCTGCACGTTCATAGCGCCAAACCTAATCATTCTTGTTGAGCAAGTCCATATAGGCGATCTTATCACCCTTCTTTATCGTAGCCGATTCGATGACGGCATCGAACATGCGACGCTCGGCGATCTCCTGCTGGACATACGCGAGCATCCCATTTTTCTTGTAGTACTCGAGGATCTGATCCGCGTCGGCTTTGCGTTCCTCCGCGTCGCTCTTGATCTGTTCCTCGGCATCGTCCTCGGTGACCTCGATCTTCTCGACTTCGATCATCTTTTGTACGAGGAGGCTGCGCTTGATGCTCTGGATTGCAGCCGGGCGCCACTCTTCGAAGATCTCCTCCTGTGTCTTGCCTTGCATCGACAGGAGTTGCATCAGCTGTTCGCTCGTGACGCGATACTGCTGCGCAAGATTTTGCCACCGCGATTCGATTTCGGTGTTAACCATCGTCTGCGGCACCTCGACGGTGGAGGAGGCGACGACTTGCTCCATAATGCCGTCTATCTTGCGTGAACGTATGCGCGCTTCCGCGTTTCGTTCGATCTGCTTGCGAACATCTTTACGCAAGTCGTCGAGCGTCTCGAAGTCGTCGCTAATATCTTGGGCAAACTCGTCGTCGAGGTCGGGAAGATCGCGCTCTTTGATGAGCGTTACCAGAACGCGGAGGCGCTTTTCCCGTCCCGCCAGCTCTTCGTGCTCAAAGTCCTCGGGGTATTCTTTTTCGACGATGCGCGTCTCATCTTTCTTCATACCGATGAGTTCGGTATCCAGATGATAGAGGTTGTGACCCTCGCCGACGGTAAAGACGAAGTCTTCGCGTCGCGTTTCGGCGATCGCCTCGTCCGCCTCGTCTATCTCCTCAAAGGTCATCGTCACGATATTACCTTCGGCGACTTCACCGTCCTCTTTCTCGATCACCAGTGCGTTGCGCTGGCGCATGTCTTCGAGGTCGCGGTCCTCGTCGGCTTTGGTAATTTTGACGCTCGGTTCGACGACCTCCAGACCGCGGTACTCGCCGAGGGTTATTTCCGGAAAGACGTCGTACGTTACGCTGAAGATAAAGTCGGACTCCGTGTCCAGAGTGAGGTCCTGATCCTCCTCAACGAGAGAGGGGCGCGCGTAGGGAAGGGGGCGCTCATCGATGTTCTCGAGAGCCTCTTCCAAGGCCTTGCCCATAAGCTCCTGCATAGTCTCGGCGCGAAAGGCTTCACCGAACTTGCGCTCCAGAATTGCGCGGGGCACTTTACCCTTGCGGAATCCTTTGATCTGCGCACTTTTTGAGTATTTCTTGACCAAGTCGTCGTACGCCGACTGCACCTCAGCGGAGGGAATCGTAAGGGTCAACTTGACTGCTGAGTTCTCGAGCTTTTCAAGTTTTTTGTCTTGTACCATCGTTACAGCCTTTCACTACCAGTATGATCGTCAAAAAAAGGCGATCCGGGACTACCCGAATCGCCTCAAAGAAGAAGAGCGAGAGACGGGATTCGAACCCGCGACATCCACCTTGGCAAGGTGGAGCTCTACCACTGAGCTACTCTCGCGAAAACCAGGATCGATTGTGGCGAAACCGGTTATGAAACAATTCGACCCTTCTCGTGCGAGAGAAGGGACTCGAACCCTTACACCTTGCGGCACCAGATCCTAAATCTGGCGTGTCTACCAATTTCACCACTCTCGCTTAGAGTACTCCAGGAGTACCAATATGTCAAGCACTGCAGGAACAGTGCCTCACTCGCGTCCAACAACGCGTTAGGTGAGCCGTGAAGGGATCGAACCTTCGACCCGCAGATTAAGAGTCTGCTGCTCTACCAGCTGAGCTAACGGCCCACTGTTTACTCGTACGCCCGGCAGGATTCGAACCTGCGACCTGCGGATTCGAAGTCCGACGCTCTATCCAGCTGAGCTACGGGCGCTCGATGGGTGGATGACGGGACTTGAACCCGCAACAACCAGAACCACAATCTGGTGCTCTACCATTGAACTACATCCACCGCAAGTGCCCGCGAACTATGCCGCTAAATGAGTTTTTTGTCAAGATCGCAGGGTCGCGCGTTGTGCGGGGGCGCGTGTTGTAACAGTGAATGCGGGTGGATGGCGGCGTCGGATGCTCGTGCAGACCCTCCGGGTCAGAAGCCGCATCCGCCGCCGCCACCCGCCCTCTTGAGGCAGCTGCCGCGTCCGAGAACGCCGGTTAGTTATGAGGGAAGGAATGCGGGCGGCGTGTCGCCGATTACCGCGGTCTTCACGACGGATGATGATCGCCCCGGGTGATAGTTATCGCCAGATGCGTCCGTTGCCAGTGAACTTCGCGCTCCTTCCATTGGCGCGCCGCCGATCTGATACGCTCCACGGCGGAACGGTCGGCGTTGCGATCCAAGGCTCTCCCTACCGGCGCGGACGCTTCGAGCCACCGCTCCATGTGGCCGCCGCGCACGGTACGGAAAAGCGTCGTCTGTATCGTCTCAACCGAGACGTCGAGAGCGCCCTTCGCCGCGTAGCGGTCGGCCAGCGAGGACCACATCTCGACGCGTGAGGGATACGCGACGCGCTCGGCGTCTCGCAGAGTCGCGCGATCGTCGTCGGACAGGGAGAGAATGGAGGAGGGGCGCGTGCCTCCGTGCGGTTCGATGTCGGAAATCACGATTCGTCCGTCGGGCGTCAATAGCGATAGTAGATCACTCACCAGCGTACCGGGATCTCCGTGCCCGTAGTCTCTGCATACGATACGCTCAAAGGGACCCGCGTGCAGCGGTCCGTCGTTCTCGGGGACGTGACCCGCAGAGTCGACCGTATATATCTGCGGCGCATCGACGTCGCTCTCACGCTCCTTCAGCGTGTGGCGGAGCGTCTGTGCTGCGGCGGCGTCGGTCCATACGGCGGTAAGTCCGCCGTGCGCGCGGCGGAGACTTTCCCACACGAGGAACTGGACGGCGTCCCCGGTGAGGAGAACGCGGTCGGTCGCTTTGACGTCGAGACGTCCCAATAGCTCGTCGCGCAACCGAGCAAGCTCGTCGACCATGGCGCCGTCGGCGCGGTGTATCCAACTATCGACGCCGCGCTTCGGCGCCACCGACCAATGGGTCGACTCCTCCTCGCGTATCGCCGCGAGTTGAATGCGTCGACGGTTTTCAAGACGCTCGGCCTGTATTCCCTCCCATCCGAGCTCACCGGGGCTGTAAAAGGTGCGGCCCTGAATAGCGGCGGGAAGATACTGTTGCGCGACCCAATGGTCGCGATATGCATGGGGATAGAGGTATCCCTTACCGTGCCCGAGATCCTCGCCGTCACGATGTGCGTCGCGCAGGTGCACGGGAACCTCATCGTTCATTCCTCGCTTGACGGCCTCCACGGCGTCGAAATAGGCGAGTGTGCTGTTCGACTTGAGGGTGTTCGCCAGATACAGCGTCGCCTGACTCAAGTGAAACTGTCCCTCGGGCATGCCGATGCGGTCGAACGCTTGGGCACAGGAGAGCACGACCGAGACGGCGTGCGGATCGGCGAGACCGATATCTTCGGCGGCCAGAATGAGCAGCCGACGCAGGATATACCGAGGGTCCTCACCGGCGGTTATCATCTTTGCCAACCAATAGAGCGCGGCGTCGGCGTCGGAGCCGCGCACCGACTTTATGAGCGCGCTGATGGTGTCGAAGTGGTAGTCGCCGTCCTTGTCGTACAAGACGGCTCGCTGTTGGATACTCTCCTCCGCCACCGCCAAGTCGACGGCGATCGTCTCACCCGGAGGGGGCGGAAAGCCGGAGTGGTTCGTCTCCACGGCGAGCTCTAACGCGTTCAGGAGTGTCCGGGCGTCCCCGGAGGCGGTGCGGATGAGATGCTCTCGCGCATCATCGGTGAGTGTGACGGTGTAGCGCCCGTAGCCGCGCTCTCGGTCGGCGAGGGCGCCGGCAAGGACCGCCTCAAGGTGCTCCTCGCCGAGAGGTGTAAGAAGAAAAACGCGACTACGGGAGAGGAGCGCGCGATTAACTTCGAAAAAGGGATTCTCGGTCGTCGCCCCGATAAGAATGAAGAGGCCTTCCTCCACCCACGGTAGAAGCGCGTCCTGTTGGCTCCGGTTCCAACGGTGGACCTCGTCGACAAAGAGAATCGTCCGTCGATTGTGGGAGTCCCTGAAGGTCTTGGCGCGTTCGATCGCCTCCCTGAGGTCTTTGACGCCGCTGAGTACGGCATTTACCGAGAGAAACTGGCTTTCTGTGTGCTCGGCAATTACACGGGCGAGAGTCGTCTTACCCGTTCCCGGCGGTCCGGAGAGGATGATTGAGCGCAGTTGGTCCGCCTCAATCGCGCGACGTAGCAGTCTCCCCGGAGCCAGGATATGTTCCTGCCCCACAAATTCGTCGAGCGCGCGCGGTCGCATTCGCGCGGCCAGCGGGAGCCGCTCGCCGTCCAGTCCCAAATCCACGCCGTCTTCAGTCGTCGAAGAGCTCCGACTCGTCGCCCCGCACCTCGATGAGGTGTTGTTGTTCGGCGCTCTTTTTTTTGGCCTCGTCCTTAAGAGCTGCGAGGCGCGCCTTAAGCCTATCTATCTCGGCGCTCGTCGCCTCATGTCTCCGCTCGTTTTCCTTGAGTTCACTCGATAGTATCTGGGATCGTAACCCGGCCTGAAGCCGCTCAATGAGGGCGTCGAAGTGTGCCCGGCGAGACTCCGAGGTTGCGAGGGTATCGAGTTCCTGCGAAAGGGCCTCGGTCGGATCGTGCTCCGCGGCGCGCCCGAGACTGAGAAGTGTGCTATTGAGGAGCGTTTTCGCCTCGTCGATCTCCTTTTGCCAGTGTTCCCTCGCCCGAGTCGTCTTTTCCCCCTCGGTGAGGGTGTTAAACTCCTCAACGAGTCGTCCCGACTCTTCCTTCAGCCGTGCGAGCTCCGCGTCGATCTCATCGCGCCGTCGATCCGCCTCCCGAATCGGCTCGGAGACGCGAGTGAGCTCCGGATCGGAGACCTGTTCGATAAAGTCGCCGTCGGTGAGTTTGCGTCCCGTCTCTTGGAGTAGGCGGGGAAGTTGATTCTCCCGTACCGTGCGGCGGTTCCGAAGAAAGATACTGCGTCCCCGCGTGCCGATTCGCTCCAGGACCGAGCGCGAGGAACCGTGGTCCGCTACGTTGAGCTGCTCGAGGCGCGCCTCGATACTACGGATATCGTCCTGATATCGAGCAAGATTCTCAAAGGCCGAGGAGTAGCTCGTGTCCACCAAGGGATGCTCACGAAAGAGACGAAACGCGACGCCGCCTATTTGCTCGTACACGCTGTCGAGTCCTTTGCTGAGCTCATCGCGCTCCTTCTGGAACGCTTTCATGTTCGTTCTGATATCCGATTGGCGATCGTCGATCTGTATCATACGCTCGATCGCGTTGCTCGCCGACTCGGCCCGTTCGGTCGCCTCGCGATATCGACGAACGAGCTCCTCCACGCCGCTCGGACGTTCCGACTCATTGAGCTCGACGACCTTTGCTCCGATCGACAGACGAAGATCGTTACACTCCTGAATCGTTTGAGAACGAACGATCGTCAGCTCGCGAATCCGTTTACCATAATCAGCCATAGTGCACTCCTGTCCGTAATGCAAGAGGATAGTACCACAGGTTGGGGTCGTGTCGAGGGCGCATACGATGTTTTCAGTATTTTAACACGCGGTCGAAAAACTTCCGCACTTTGGGGTGCCGAGGGTTGTCGAAGACCGCTTCCGGCGACCCCTCTTCGATGACCGTTCCATCGTCGATGAAGAGCACGTAGTCGGAGACGTGGCGCGCGAACCCCATCTCGTGGGTGACCAAGATGAGGTGCTTATCCTCTTCTCGCAACTCCTCGATCATGTCGAGAACTTCTGCGGTGAACTCGGGATCCAGGGCGCTGGTCGGTTCATCGAGGATGAGGAACTCCGGTCCGATCGCAATCGCACGGCTCAAGGCGATTCGCTGTTTTTGACCTCCCGAGAGCTGCCCCGGCTTCTTGTGCACGTGGTCCGCCAGTTGAAAACGCTCCAGGAGTCCCATGGCGATGTGGCGCGCCTCTCCGGGGCTCTTGCGGTGAACTTTCTCCAGGGGAAGCGTGATGTTGGCTAAGGCCGTCAAGTGCGGAAACAGATTGTACGCTTGGAAGACCATCCCGATCCGCTTGCGATACTCCCGGAGCGCGGTCTCTTCGAAGTGAATTTCGCGGCCGTTTACCGACAACTCACCCGATTCCGCCCGCTCGAGGCCGGCTATGACGCGCAGCAACGTCGTTTTACCGCCCCCTGAGGGGCCGACGATAACCAGAGAATGGCTATCGACCTCCAAAGCGATATCCTTCAGAACGTGATGACCGCCGAAGCTCTTATTCAAACCGTCGATTGTGATGCGCATGTAAGTGTTTCCTTCGGAGTCGGTCGGTGTCGATCAACACGGATGCCGAAGCGAAACGGCCGGTGGCGGGAGATATGCAGCGTCCCGGAGTGGAGACGGTAGCGGCGTCTCTCGGTGCGCTTCGCTCAGGAACCATGCTCAAGGATTACGCCGCGCCGCTATCTCGATTTAGTTGAATAGATGGGTAATGTCCTCGTCGTCTTTACCCAGCATCGTCTTAATACGGCGCGTCATCGAGCGCTTTTCGCGTCCCGCGTCGATCGCCCGCGCGGCGCGTTGCATGCGATCGGCCGTGGACCTTAGTTCGATCAAGTGTTGCTTCTCCTCGGTGCTAAATACGTCGGTCGTCGCCAAGAGAAACGAAAGCTCCTCATAGCTCAACTGTTCCAGGAGGGTCACATCGACATCGTACCCCGCCTCGTGTGCAAACTCGATCAAATCGTCGATCGCTGCTTTCGCCAGCTCGCCGATGCGTGTCTGTTGGTCGCCGTCGATCGTCTCGTCGTGAAACACCTCGACATCGGCTTCAAGATATGACTTGGCCTCGTGCATCGCCCCGACACGAAAGCGCTCGGTTCCCACGGTGAGGATATCCATTCGCCCGTCCTTGTACGTATTGATTACGCTGTCGATGGACGCCAGACATCCGACGGTCTGTACCGTCGAGCCGGTATGGAGCAAGACACCGAAGGGCAACTTCTCGTCCAGGCAGCGTCCGATCATGGCGCGGTAGCGATCCTCGAAGATATGCAGCGGGAGCGGCATACGGGGCATGAGTACCAACCCGAGGGGAAACATCGGCAGGCGCGTCATCCAAGTACCCGGCGTGACCCCCGCGTCACCGCGGTGCCTAGAGCTATTATCATCACCTTGAAGGTAATGAACGAATGCGCGGACGACCAACGCTATCGAGAAGAGTTTTGCAATTCTTCCAGCTCCGCGCTAACGCGCTCCCACTCCGCGGTAGTATCCCGTTGCGCCGTTTCGTTCGCGGAGAGTTGCGCGCTGAGTCTTTGGATACGCTGCGGATCGGTGTAGTTTTCCGCCGCCGCCATCGCCTCCTGAATGCGACGGTGGTCCTCCTCCAACTCGTCCAGGCGGGTGAGGAGCGCCGTCTCGACGCGTTCCGCCTTCCTGAGTGCCGCGCGGCTCGCCTTTTGTGCGCGATAGGTGCGCTTGGCGTCGTCGTCCGTATCGGCAGCCCCGCCGGTCTGCGACGGGCGCATGCGCGGACCGCGACGGGTATCGTCATCCGTCTCGGCGCTCGAGAAGACGCCGCCCCAGTGGCTTGCCTCGAACTCGCGAAACGTACCGGGATAGCTCCGCCACCCTTTGTCGGGGCGCGCTACCTCCTCGGGCCATAGCGCAAGAACGTCGGTGGCTACGTGTCGCAGAAAGTCGCGGTCGTGGGAGACGAAGACGACGGTGCCGTCATAACTCGCCAACGCGCGTGCGAGAACTTCCTGGCTCGTCATATCCAGATGGTTGGTCGGCTCGTCGAGGATGAGAAGGTTAGCCGGCCGCGTGAGAAGACTCGCCATAACTAACCGACTTCGCTCACCGCCTGAGAGAACGCTCAGCGGTTTGGCCACGCCCTCCTCGTCGAACAGGAACGCGCCCAGGATGTCCCGTGTGCGCGATAGCGCGTCGGCGGAAGCGCGTGTAGCGACGTACTCCTCAACCGTCTCCCCGGCCGGCAGCGTATCCGCGCTGTCCTGTGCGTAGTACGCCTTGAGGACGCCGGAGCCGGCGACAACTCGCCCGGCCGTGGGCTCCTCGACGCCGGCGAGGGTCCTCAGGAGGGTGGACTTTCCCGCACCGTTTAACCCCACCACGGCCAGTCGTTGACCGCGCCCGATCGTCAGCTCCAGCTCTTCCAGTACCGTGCGCTCACCGTATCGCTTGGTGACGCCGTCGAGTTCCAACACGATGCGTCCGCTATGCGGAGCCGGTGGAAGAGTGATGTGTACCGGGCGAATATGGGGCGGAATCTCGATCCGTTCGCTTTTCTCAAGCGCGCGAACGCGACTCTTGACCTGCTTGGCCTTACTGGCGGTGGCACGGAACCGTCGAATGAAGTCCTCTTGACGCTTCAGGTCGCGCTGTTGGAGCTCCCACGCCTTGATGAGCTGTTGCAGCTCCTCCCTGCGTTGTCGCTCGTACACCGAGTACGAACCGCGGTAGCGGCGGAGTCGGCCGAGGAACAGCTCCAACACGACCTCGATCGTATCGTCTAAGAAGGCTCGGTCGTGAGAGACGAGCATGACGCCGCCTTCATAGCCTGCAATGAAGCGTGAAAGCCACTGTCGCGTCTCCGAGTCGAGGTAGTTCGTCGGTTCGTCCAACAGGAGAAAATCGGCGCGCGTCAACAGTGTCCGGGCGAGCGCAGCACGCATCTGCCACCCGCCGCTGAACTGCGAAAGGGGTCGGTGCATCTCCTCGGGGGAGAATCCCAAACCCGATAACACCCGGGTGATGCGCCCGTCACGGCGAAAGTACTCGCGCTCCTCCAGCGCGTCGTCGATTCGCGCCACCTCAGCGAGGGCGTGAGTATCGCCGGGGTCCCGCTCCAGAATCGCCGCATAGGAGGTGCGTTCACCGGCGAGCGTATGCTCCCGGACAAATCCCTCCTCGGCGAGCTCGTATACCGTCTGCGCGGAGGAGGCCGGCTTTTGTTGCGAGAGATACGAAAGTGTGAGGTCTCGACCCAGGGTAATGCTTCCCGCTTCAGCGTGGGTCTCGCCGGCGAGGATCCGGAGCAAACTGGTCTTGCCGCTTCCGTTCGCACCGACGAGTCCCACTCGGGCGCGCGTCTCTAAGGTGAGGCTGGCGCCGTCCAAAATCGTCTGCCCGCCGTAGGAGAGGGAAAGGTCGGTCGCCGAGAGCATCGCGCACGGCCTTAGCTGGAGATGAAGCGGTAAAACATCACGACCGCCGAAATCGGCTCCTCTTCAACGAGGTGTTCATCGTCGATGAGGGTATCGGGGACGTAAACCAGGCGAAGTCCGTCATCCAGTAAATTGTAGAGAAACGCCACCGTTTCATTGTTTCCCAAGACCATGCGAAGCCCACCATCGTAGCGTCCGCGCAGCTCGTCGGCCAAGTGGAGAGAAAACTCCAAACTCGCCGTGCCGTCGAAGGTCGTCGGCAGTACCGAGGGAACCAGCCGCTCGTATCCGGTCCAGGAAATGGTGCCGCGCTCTCCGAGTTGGACCGTTCCATATGCGGTGCTGATCAGGCCGTTTCCGCGACTGAGAATTTGGTCGAGTAGTTGCCGTCGGCGTTCCCGTTCGGCGTCGATTACCTCGCCGAGATCTTCGTCGATTTGCACGAATGTGGTGCTGCGCACCCTTCCGTTCACGTTGTACTGTGCCTCGACTCGTCGTTCACCCACCAGCGCGAGGGTGAGGGACGTACCTTCGAACTCGATCGTATTGCGCACCGGGGAAAAGTACCCATCATATTCAAAGGTCCGTTCCAACCCCGGCAAAATGACGGAGAATCGACCGTTTTCGACGTCGCCGAAGAGGCCGAAGCGCGGTCCGAAACGGTCGAACTGTATCCGGCCGTTGGTAATCATTGCCTCGAAATAGGCGGGACGCCACGCCACCGACGCGATATCCGCGACGAGACGATCGGTTTCGTCCAGATCGTCGCCGGCCTCTACGGGGCGTCCGCTCGCGCCGGTGATTTGGAGATGGTAGCCGAATACCCAGCCCGTGATGCCCTCGCCGGTAAGGACCTCGTACCAATAGTCGACGAGACCCGCCTCATCGGATTGCTCGTCCAGTCGAGAGATAATTTTGACGACCTCTCCGTCGCGTAGCCGATACACGCGCGTACTCATGCGGTCGGCGCGCTCCCGCACCGGCAAAGCGGTGCGCAGGCTGCGCGCATAGCGATCCTGCCAGGGGGCGAACCGTTCGCGAAACGTCTCGGCCTGATCACGATCGTCAAATCGAATGACGCGCCACCCGGAGACCGTCTCCTGGCCGTCGGGTAAACGTAGCGTCACCGTGTTTGCAGCCTCGGATGCGGCGACAAGATTCAATACCGTACCCTCTTGGAGGCCGGAGTCGGGCTGCGGCCACAGAACGACTGCGTAGCCGATGGAGCGGTTTGTGCAGGCACCGAAAAAAAGCAACGTACACGCGATTACGAGCAGTCGCGAAAAGAGCTGGTTCATCACTCGCCGTATTTGAGCATGGCCGTCGGTGGGTGTCAACCGCGATGCGGCGCGTCGGTCCGTCAGTCCGAGACCGTCGTCCTGTCAGCGGCGAGGATGACCAAGATACGGCCTTGGCGCAAGAGCTCGCGATTATGGCGGGAAGCCAACAGGCGGTTTGCATCCTCCTCGCCGATGATGATATCAGTCGGGAGAATTCCGAAGGCTTGGCGTGCCATAATGCGCAACGGACTCGTACCGATGCGTTGTCGCCACTGATCCTCGTCGGCCGTCTCGGTGTAAGCGACGACGCCCCACCGATCGATGGCGGCGGGGTCGAGCATGTCCTGTTCGAGAATCGGACGCAGATTCGTGTCGTAGATCTCCGGAAGGAGAGCCGGCGCGAGAAGAACCTCTTCGTCGGTCCCGTGGAGGGGCAGCGGCTCGGCGGCGTAGATCACTATTCCCGAAAAGTTGCGGGTCGGCACCCACTCGATGACACGCTCCATGCGAAACGGAATCGAATGACCGACGAACAGTTGCGTAAGATCCGGAAACACGGGAACACGATAGGTACGACTGATTCCGCGTAGGTCGGGGTCGGGGCGCGGAAGACCGCGCTCGGCGCGGCGCGCCAGCTCGGAGATCTGCGCCGCCAGCGCGGGGTCGTCCCGTACCGCGTCCTCCACGAGGCGTATGGAGTCGAGACGCAGTGGCAACAGGCTGGAAAAGAGTTGCGCGGCAAATTCCCGTTCGATGATTTGCTGCGCTCGGTGAAGGCCGGCGGGAGCGTTAACACCTCGGTCCTCCACGACTGCCGAGAGATCCATCTCGAGCGTGCCGGTCTGCCATTGAAAGGTCGTTTCTACGGCGACGACGATCTCCTCGGCTGCGCCGAGTGCAGGCGATAAGAGTGAGCAAGCGATCATCACGGAAACGAGAAATGCACGCATCATTCTTATTGTCGACGCCTTTTACCCGTTGGAAAAGGAGATATGCGCGTGCTCGCCGCGGGCTACAGCGCCTCGCCGAAGAGAATGCCGGCCCACTCCCAGCTCCCGTGTATCTCCGGGTCCGCAGGAAAGTCGACGCGACGAAAGTAGAGGTACCACGTCGGAATTCGGTGCGACCATCCCCACGTCTCCAAATATGCCTCGCTCGCGTTCGAAGAGAGGTCCAACTCTTGGGCAAAACGCACTCTCGAGCGCCTGAGAAACGCCGCAATGTCGAACGTCGGAATTTCGCTGTTGGCGTCTCCCTGATCCTGTTGCCACGACATGGTGAAGAAGTTCTCGTGTGCGCGGTGGCGTAAAAGGGCGCTCGGATTCTGGGCCCACAAGGCGTTTTTTATCAGTGTAACCAGCTCTCCCAAGTCGCGACGCGTCCAGTTCCTCGGCGAGTCATAAAAGACGAGGCGTCGCGAAACCGTTTCGCGGGCATCCGGCTCGCCCGGTATTTCTGTAGTAGGGAGGGCGAGAAATCGTCGATAACTTGCGTACGCCTCCTCCCACAACCCGGCCTCCTCGTACGCTTTGCCGAGATAGTAGGCGACGACGCCGTTGTCGATCTCGTCGGCAAAGCGATCACGGAGATGGTAGAGATAATCAAGACGTTCGGCAGGCTCCTCTACAATCTCGAGAAGGCGGTTAATGGTCACGCGGTGGGTCGATATTGAGCGGACACGTACATCGGGAAAGGTGAGGAGGGATCGACGATAGTATTGTCGTGCCACCGCCGTCGCGCCGCTCTCGCGGTACATGTCGCCGACGATGGTCAGGTAGTAGCCGTTATTGGGATCGAAGGGAAAGTGTTGGACGTGGGCGGTGAGAAAACGAACCATCTCTTCGTCTCCCGACGTCTCCCGGGCCGTCTGCGCCGCCCGCTCGACGACGGGAAAACCGGGGGGGGCCGCCTCGGCCCGTTCGCGATAGTTGCGTAACGGGAGCGGTTCCGTCTGACCCAGACGCGTCAGCGACATGGCGAGTATCGCTACCGGCACGATGAGCACGGTAAGAATCAGAGTGCGTTTCAACCGCTTCATATCGACAGCATAGCCGTTCGAACGGCGCGTTGGCAATATCGGCCCGTACGCTCACCTTTGACCGAACCGGACGGGCGGGTCACCGGTAGGGACCTCCGACCACGCCGTCGGAGGCGGAATGCGGAGCTTGAATGTCGCCCTCAGACGGCATCTCGATCGGTCTGTCTGCCTTCGACGGACGCCTATATCTCATACCCTCTCCGACTCGCAAGCGCGAGTCAATCGATACGGTAGTGTTCCGAGAGAGTACCGAAGATGCATATGCGGGACTCGAGGCCGAGGCGTACACCGACGGGCAACGAGTACATTGGGAGATGCCATTATCGCCCATATGGGATAAGCTGTGGCGATGAATCGAAGGGTACCGTTTGGTTTGAGCTTGGCCGTGGGTGGGGCGGCGCTCCTATTGATCACCACCGGGACGGTTACGGTCGGGTCGCTATTGCCGCCGCTGTTGCTCATCGTCGTAAGTATCGTGTTGTTTTGGCGCGCATTTCGTCCCGGCGGTCGTGAGGGCAACGTCTTTGCCGGCACCTTTCTCGGACTATCCGGGGGATTCTGGCTCTTGTGGGAGTCGGCGCTTCCGGCGGCCAAGACGGGCTCGGTATGGCCGGTCTTCATGACCATCGGCGGTGTCGCCCTCGTTGCCTACGGGTGCAAAAAGGGGCGCGAGTACCACTATACCTTAATCGTACCGGGCCTCGCGATCGTTGCGATCTCGTTCGTCTTTCTTCTCTTCAGTCTCGGCATAATCAAAGCGAGCTTGGCGGACGTTGTCGTCGATTGGTGGCCCGCCCTTTTGGTGGTCATCGGAATACTGATGCTCGCCGCCGGACGGCGATCCGACCACAGAGAAGAGTAGGGACGACGGACGTAATGAAGCGCGGCGAGGCGGTTACTCGCCGCCGTCGTCCTCGGCATCATCGGAGGTCTCCGAGGGTGCGTCACCATGGTTGTCGTCGTATAGAATCTCCTGAAACGTCAGACGCCGACCGTCGACCGGAGAATAGAGGCGAAACGGAAAGGTGTGTTCGCGCAGCACATACACCGTCGCCACAATGAGGAGGACGGAGGGTATCAACATCCAGTCACTACCGCCGAAGCGCACGATCAACTGCGCCAGAATAAAAAACACGAACACCGCCAACCCCAGGTAGAGTGTCGCGAAACGCTTTTTCTCAGCCTTGCTCTGATGTCGCCGCTGCGTGAGATTGACGACGAGAACTGCGATGAACACCCAATAGAACGTATCGGCGACCCATACCGCTATCGGGGAATAGACGGCCGCTTCGGTCATGAGGCGCCCCCCAACTCGGCGCCGCCGTGGAGCATTGCACGTTGTCGCTTCTGGTGGTCGACCAAGACGATACACGCCATCGCCTCCACGACCGGTACGATTCTCGGGCAGATACACGCATCGTGACGCCCCTCGGTGCGGATAGTACTGTTCCTTCCGTGAATGTCGACGGTCTGCTGCTCTCGAGCGATGGAGCTCGTCGGCTTGACCGCGATGCGAAAGATGATCTCATCGCCGGTCGAGATACCGCCGATGATTCCCCCCGCATTGTTCGTCAGAAAGCCGTCGCCGCCCATCTGATCGTTGTGTTGGCTGCCGGTCATATCCGCCGCTGCGAAGCCGGCGCCGAACTCGATGCCCTTCACCGATCCGATGGAGAGCATGGCACGCGCAATTTCGGCATCGAGCTTATCGAAGACCGGTTCTCCCAGACCCACCTCTACGCCGGCGATGCGGCACTCGATTACACCACCGACGCTATCCTCACGCTCCTTGATCGCGTTGATCTTCTCAAGCATGCGCTCAGCCGCATCGGCATCGCACGCCCGTAGCGCATTTTGCTCGATTACATCGGGATCGAACCGTTCGCATTCGATTCCCGCAGCGCGTTTGGTGTAGGCGATGATCGTAACGCCTTGCCGCTCCAGGATTTTGCGCGCCAACGCACCCGCGGCGACGCGTCCCGAGGTTTCGCGGCCCGACGCGCGACCGCTGCCGCGCCAGTCGCGAATCCCGTACTTCTTCAGATACGTGTAGTCGGCGTGCCCCGGGCGAAACTTCTCTTTGATGTCGTCGTACGCCGACGGATCTGCGTCGGCGTTGTAGAGAATCATCATGAGGGGTGTACCCGTCGTCTTGCCTTCGAATAACCCGGAAAGAATGTGAATCGTATCGGGCTCCTTGCGCGGCGTCGTGATGGACGACTGGCCGGGCTTCCGGCGATCCAGCTGTTTTTGAACGTCCTCGACTGCGAGTTCGACCCCGGGAGTCACCCCGTCGACGATGACACCGACGGCACCCCCGTGAGATTCCCCGAAGGTGGTTATCCGAAAATCCTGACCAAAACTGTTGCCCGGCATTGCGTGTTACCCCAATCTGTTCAGGAGTTCGCGAAACGCCTCTTCGGGGGTGAGACCCGATAGATCGACAACTTCGCGAGCGCTCCGTTGATACAATGTGTCGCGTCCAGCGGCGATCTCTAAGAAGTGATCGCGCGGTCTCGACGGATCGAGAAAGGCGGGTATCCCCCGCGCCGCGATCCTCTCATACAATACCAACGGGTCATTTCGGAGGTAAAGCACATAGTAGTGCTCGCCGAGAATGCCCATTGCCTCGCGATTGTCGCAGATTCCGCCTCCCGTTGCCAAGAGAACGGGGCGAACCGCAGGATCGTCGCCCGTGCGAGCGGCGGTGATACGCGTCAGCACCTCCGTCTCCCACGATCGAAACCGATCTCCGCCGACGGCGCGATAGAGCGAACGAATCGGATTCCGGTCACCTTCGGTTTCCGACGAGCGCGAGAACCGGCCGTCGTGCTCCGCGGCGCGGACCATCTCATGGTCGAGATCGCGAAACGTGTAGGCGAGTCTTCGGCTCAATCGGCGGGCGAGGGTCGTCTTCCCACTGTGCTTAAGGCCGGTAAAGGCGATATCGGTGTCACGGCGCATCTCAATCGACGACTTTTATCGGGGACGGCCGCGCGATTTCGTAGCCCTGCAGGTAGTCCACACCGATCTGTTCGAGGCTCGCACGCGTCTTTTCGTCGGTTACGTATTCGGCGATCGTTTTCATTCCCATCACATGTCCGATGTTATTAACTGAGGCGACGAGGGCGAAGTCGATCGGGTTGTCGGCGATACCGCGCACGAAGGATCCGTCGATTTTCAGATAGTCGACCGGCAGATGCTTAAGGTACGAGAACGACGAAAAACCGTTGCCGAAGTCGTCCAGGGCGAAGGAGACCCCGATATCTTTGAGACGGCGGATGAACGAGGTCGCGCGACTCATATTGGCGATCGCGGTCGTCTCGGTGATTTCGAAGCAGACTTGCGTCGGGTCGATAGCCGAGGTCTGGAGGAGGTGGCGAATGTACTCCAAAACGCGCTCGTCGGCGATCGACGCTCCACTTAAGTTAATGCTGAATATCGGGTTGCGCCCCCGTTCGGCAAACTGAGCCAACAGTTCGAACGCGCGTGTCAGCACCCATCGGTCGACGGCGGGCATGAGATTGTACTTTTCCGCCGCCGGAATGAAATCGGCCGGGTCGATGAGCGAGGCGTCGCTATCGAGCATACGAATGAGAATCTCCAGATGCTCCGGCTCGTGGGAGTCGGTAGGAATGATCGGCTGCCCCCACAACTCAAAGCGATCGTCCTCCAGTGCGTGGTTGAGACGAGAGATCCATTGCATCTCGCCGCGGCGCTTGAGAAAATTATAGTCTGCGGTCTCATAGACCTTGATCGTGTTACCACCTGCCTCTTTGGCCAGGTACGACGCGTCGTCCGCCGCGGCCAGGATGCTGTAACCATCGGTGCTGAGGCCGGTGACGGGGACCAACCCGACGCTTGCGGTGATATGAAAGGCGTTTTTCTGCCATATGAACTTGCGATTGAGACTCCGTAGGAGCGTCCGTGCGACCGACATGCCGCGGGCGAGCGGCGTGTCGAACAGGAGTACGCCGAACTCGTCGCCCCCGAGGCGAGCGGATATATGGAGCTCCTTCTCCATGAGCTTGCTCAAATCGTTTGATACTTGTCGCAACAGTTCGTCGCCGGCGAGGTGGCCGCATACGTCGTTCACGATCTTGAACTGGTCCAGATCGATGTAGATGAAGCTGTGCCCCTTTTCTTGCTCCTGCGCCTCGCGCGCAATTTCCTGCAGGCGGCTGAAGAACTCCTCGCGATTCATGAGGCCCGTGAGCGAGTCGTGGCTCGCCTGGTACTCGATGATCTGTGACATCTCTTTGATGTCGGTTACGTCGTGAAACGTAATGAGCCCACCGTCGATACCGGCGGATGTGCGGATCGGCGTGATCGATCCGGCGACGCTTACACGCCCGCCTTGATCCGTAAGAAGGTATACGTTTTCAAAATCGAAATCCTTACCCTCCTCGACGAGGGAGAAGGGGACGGTAGCCGCGAGCTCGCTGTTTTCTTCGAAGAGCGAAAATACGTCCTGAAGATCCTGGTCGATCGCCCGCTCCTCGGACCACCCCGTGAGATCTTGCGCAACGGGGTTGAGAAACCGAATCGTGCGATTCGACGAATAGGCGATCAGGCCGTCGTTGATGCTGTTAAGAAGCGCCTCGAAGAGCTGCTCCTGTTCCTTCATTTGGCGATCGACGCGCGCCTTATAAAGCGCTATATCGATCGTGGTCTGGAGCTCGCGCTCTTTGAAGGGTTTGAGCACGTACCCGACCGGCTCGGCTTTTTTGGCGCGCTCTACCGTTCTCTCGTCGGCGTATGCGGTGAGAAAGACGATCGGGACGTCCGATCGTTCCTTGATCTCGACCGCCGCATCTACTCCGTCGCGCTCACCGTTAAGCATGATATCCATCAAAATGATATCCGGCTGGTGGCGCTCGGCGGCCTTTATCGCCTCGTCGGCGGTGGAGGCAAGACTGACGACGGTGTATCCGAATTTCTCCAGGCGTCGTTGCAGATCAAGAGCAATGATCTTTTCGTCTTCGACAATCAGTACGCGTGCTTCGGGCATGAGGTTCGTTCATCAGCATAGCTACCGGCGTAAAAAAAATCAATTGAACGAAATACTGATGCCGGAGCTATAGCTCCAGCACCTTTTTGATCATATCGGGTTCGATGCGGAAAGGAGCTCCCTTTCCCTGGAGGAAATGATTCTTTTCTATGAGATGAAGCGAGAGATCGCTCACCAACAGCTCGCTCTCGCTCGCGGTATTCCGGATCAACGCGTTGACTTTGCGAAAAATACCGTCCTCGAAGGGCGATGCTAGATGGCCCCTCGCCTCGCTCGTGGTGACGATCCACCTATCATCGATGGTGACCGGCTCGCCCAGACCTTTGCGTCCCGCCTCCAGGAGGTTTCGTAGGGTGGAGACGACGTGGTCGAAGTCCAAACCGAGCCGTGCGAACTCCTCCTCGTCGGCCTCGATGATATCGACGATGTTCCGCGCGTCGTCTCCCAGGAATCCGTCCGATGTAATAACACCGGGTTGCATGTTCTGTTGAGCTTTGGTGTACTCGGGCGACATTTTCATGACTGTATCCTCACCTTACGCGAACTTGTCGAAGAAAATATCCTCCGACTTCATATCATTATCGGCCATGACGACCATACACGCGTCCAACATACCCGGGCTCCCGCACAGATACCCCTCTTTGTCCTTATCGGTCGGGATCTCGTTTTTGAGATACCCGTCGAGGACCTCGGTAATGAGTCCCGTCGGACCGTCCCAGTTGTCCTCCGGTTGTGGTTCGCTCAGAGCGGGGATGAAGTGGAAGCGTTCGTGCTCGGCATCGAGTTTATAAAGCCAATCGAGATAGAACACATCCTTCTTGGTTCTGGCGCCGAAAAAGTACCAGATGTCGCGGTCGTCCAAGGTGCCCTTGTCCAACATGTCCTGAAAGATACTCTTGAACGGCGCCATACCGGAACCGCCGGCTACACAGATCATCGCCGCCGGGGTGTCTCTAACTTGGAAATCGCCGAAGGGGCCGACGACTCTGATCTTTTGTCCCTCTTTAAGATAGGTGTGCACGTAGCTGGTCACGATTCCGCCGGGAACGAGACGGATGAGGAACTCCAAGTGCTTCGTGTCGCTCGGCGCCGATGACATGGAGTAGGCGCGCATCGTCGGCTCTTTGATTTTGTCGTACGACGGCACCTCGAACTGTCCATATTGACCGGAGACGAAGGTGACCTCTTTGCCCTCCGGCAGCTTGCAGTAGACCTCTTTGATGTCGTGGGTGACGTCTACGATTCGTTCGATCGTCGTCTCGTACTCCTGAACGTTGAACAGCTCCTCGGGAATTTCTATCTCAACGTCCTGCTTGAGTTTGATTTGACACGACAAACGGATGTCGTCGGCAAGCTCTTCCTTCGTGAGATAGGGGATCTCCGTCGGCATGACCGGTCCGATATCGTTTTTGACCTTTACTTTACAGGCGCCGCAGCTCCCGCGACCGCCGCACGCCGAGGGAATGAAGATGCTTTCACCGGAAAGACCGAAGAGCATAGGCTGGCCGCCTTTAACGATCAACTCCTTCTTTCCGTCGTTGATATCGATCTTAATGTCGCCGTAGTTATTGACGATCTTATCGGTGATCGAAATCAGCGCGGCCAGTCCGGCGGAGATGCCGCCGATGGCCGCCGGCGCAATAAAGAAAATCAAGTCCATAGTCTGCAACTCCTTACTGTACCGACAGCATCCCGGAGAACCCGATGAACGCCATCGCCATCAGACCGATCGTAATCACCGTGATACCGGGGCCCTTGAGACCGGCGGGGACCGGCGATTTATCGGTCTTCTTCCTGATTGCCGACAGGGCCATAATCGCGAGCCACCATCCGAGGCCGGAGCCGAGGCCGTACACTATCGACTGAATGAAGGTGTAATCTCGGATCTCCATAAAAAGCGACACACCGAGAATCGCGCAGTTTACCGTGATGAGGGGCAGGAAAATTCCCAGACTCATGTAGAGCGATTGAGAAACGCGGTCGATGATCATCTCCAACATCTGTACGACGGCCGCAATCGATATAATGAAGACGATGAACCGCAAGTACTCGACGCCCAACGGGATAAGCACGTAGTTGAGAATGACCCAGTTGAGGGCGGTAGTCAGCGTGAGAACGACCGTAACCGCCATGCCGAGGCCGTTGGACGACTTCATATCCTTGGAGATCGATATGAACGAACACATGCCGAGGAAGTTCGCGAGCAGAATGTTACTCGTGAAGATCGAGGCGAAAAACAGGGAAAAGGGGCTGATCAACGGTGCCGCGCTCATGCCGGTGCTCCTTCGCGATTCATGATGCTCTTACCGACCCAAATGATGATTCCGAGAAAGAAGAAGGCGCTCGGCGCGGTAACCATGATCGTCCACGGTACGAACGAATCGGGAAGTACCTGAACGCCGAAGAGGGTGCCGAAGCCGAGTAACTCCCGAAAGAACGCGATCGTCAGGAGTACCGCCATGTAGCCGAATCCGCTGGTCGCGCCGTCCCACGCCGAGATGAGCGGCGGGTTACTTTGTGCAAACGCCTCGGCGCGTCCCATGATGATACAGTTGGTGATGATGAGACCCACGTAAGGACCCAGGGAGCGGCTGATATCGGGCAGATACGCCCGCAGCAAGATATCTACGATAATGACGTAGAAGGCGATGACGAGCGTCTGTACGATCATACGCACCTTGCGCGGTATCAGGCTCTTGATAACCGAGACCGTAAAACTCGACATCGCCGTGACGAAGGTAACGCCGAGAGTCATAATCATCGTGTTGGTCAACAGGTTTGTAACCGCCAACGCGGAGCAGATACCGAGTACCTGCATGAATATCGGATTGTTGGACCAAAGGTTCTCTTTGAGAATCTGTCCGGGACTGCTCATTCGGTACCCCCCAAAAGCGACGCGAATGCCGAGAGTTCGGTGTCGAAGATGACCTGCATGGAGTCGCTGGTGCGCGAGGCGCCGGTCACCGCGTCGATCGCACCGTTATTCATATCGGTATCGCCGTCGCCGGCGCTCGAGACGGTGATACCGCCGTCGACGATACGCTCGTCACGGAGTTGCGCCTTAAACCAATCCTCGTCGATACGGCCGCCGAGACCGGGTGTTTCGTTATGGGTGATGATTTCCATGCCGACGGTCCGATCGAGGTCCTCGGTGACGGCCAGTACACCGGTGATCATGCCCCACAGACCGCTCCCGGAAAACTCCTTCGCAAAGACGACCTCGCCGTCGATCTCGGTGCGGTAGAGCGTGGTACCGTCTCGATCTATCTCTTGGACGGCGGCGAACCGCTGTTGGACCTCGTCGGGTCCGGCATAGGGAATGCCGATGGCGTTGAGAACCGCCTGTTGGCGACTGAGCTGTTGATTGAGGTCGACCTGGTCACTCGTGCCCTCATTTGCGACGGCGAGCACCGCTACGAAGATGAATGAAACGACGAAGGTGAATATGACGGTATATATCAAGCTTTGCTTGTTCATGCCGATACCTCCTGTGCCGGTTTCTCGGTCGCCGGCTTCACCGGTTTCTTGATCGTCTTCTTCTTTTTCTTCTTCTTGGGAAAGATCTCATCAAGAAGGGCGCTGAAGGTGTTTCCGATCATGATGCCGAAGCTGGTGCCTTCGGGAAAGCCGCTGAACGTACGAACGGCCATAGATACGCCGCCGATAAGGATGCCGTAGGCCCACTGCGCCCCGGGTTTATTGGGGCCCGAGACCGGGTCGGTAGCCATGAACACCGCGACGTACATGATACTGCCGCTCATCATGTAGGCGGCAATCGGTATGAGGTGACTCGTACCGTTGAAGTTTGCGGGGCTGACGCCGGGAATCCAGTCGGCAAAGTAAAACAACACCGTAAAAAAGAGCGCGCTCAAAAAGGTCGAGAGGATCAACTTCCAGTTCGCCGTCTTGGTATAGATGAGATATACCGCGGCGGCGAGGATTAGGACGATGCTGCTTTCACCCATCGATCCCGATCGGAATCCGAGAAAGAGGTTCCACAAGTTGGGCATCTCGCCGGAACGCATCAACGCCAGCGGTGTCGCGGCGGAGATCGCGTCGACGTGAGTCACTCCCGAGGTACCGAACGCGCCGGTCAACCCCGCTGCGCCGGCGACATCGGTCAGTGCCGGTACCATCCACGCCGTCGTAAGGACGGTCGGAAACGTGATGTAAATAAATAGACGGCCCGTTATCGCCGGATTGAAGACGTTGCGGCCGAACCCGCCGAAGACCTCTTTCGCGATTGCGACCGCAAAGACGATGCCGACTACGGCGATCCAGATCGGTGTGACCGGCGGTAGCGACAGCGAATAGAGTGCACACGTTACGAGCACCGCTTCGCTGACCTTCTTTTTACGACTCTTTTCAAAGATGTACTCGGTGACGATTCCGAACGCAAACACGAACGCCGTGGTTACGATGATACGCCAACCGTACAGAAATATCGCAAACAGAAACATGGGAGCGAGCGAGTACATGACCCGCCTCATAATGTCCTGCTTCTGGAACACAAGCCCTCCTTCTTTTTCCCGGAACAAATCTAAGCCTTTTTATAGATACATATTTATCTCTTCGGTGAAGTATAGCAACAGGGGTCTTTAAAGTACAGTCATTTTAGTCAACAATTCAGTGTGTTGGTAGGGGTAATCGGCGAGGGTTACCCAAAGTCCGACTCATTTATTACATTAGCCGGGAACGCGTAAAAGTATAACTCGTTGCAGTGGACCCGGAGGAGGAATTGATGGACCTTAATACACTTCTGGATGTGATGGAACGCATTCTGGATAGCTCCCACGCCGCGATCCTGACGACCGTCGACGGCGAGGGACGACCCCACAGCCGCTGGATGGTCCCCACCGTTCTGCGCGGCCCCCGGGGGAGCCTGTACGCCGTCACATCGCCCGATTTTGAAAAAGTCAAGCAGATCAATTCGCACGCTCGGGTATCGTGGTTGATCCAATCGAAGGCGCTCGACGAGATCGTCCACGTGCACGGTTCAGCGCACGTAGTCGATAACCCTTCGCTCACATCGGACGTCCTGGAGGCGTTGGGACACAACCTGACGACCTTTTGGACCGTCAACGCCGGCGAGACCGAACTGGTAGTCATCGAGACGATCGTCGAGGCCGTTCAGTATTTCCAGCCTATGAAAGGCGAACGTTCACACGCCACGGCTTGAGACGCGTTCGCTTCAACATTCAAGGAGAATAAAAGCAATATGAGTGATGTAAGCAAATACGAGCCGGAGTTTCTCAAGCCGGCGTTGCGCGACATGCTGCTGATTCGTCGGTTTGAGGAGCGGGCGGCCCAGATGTACGGTCTCCGTAAAATCGGAGGGTTTCTGCACCTCTACAACGGACAGGAGGCGGTGGCGGTCGGCGCGGTCGCCGCGATCGATCTGGCGAAGGACTACATGTTGACCTCCTACCGCGATCACGGCCACGCCATCGCCGTGGGTATGGACCCGAAGAGCCTCATGGCGGAACTCTTCGGTAAGATCACCGGATGCGTGCGCGGCAAGGGTGGGTCGATGCACATGTTCGACGCCGAACGCCACTTTCTCGGGGGCAACGGAATCGTCGGCGCGCAGATACCGATCGCGACGGGGGTCGCCTTCAAGCAGATGTACGACGAGGACGGCGGGGTGACGCTCTGTTTTTTCGGCGACGGAGCGATCCACCAGGGAGCCTTTCACGAGAGTCTCAACCTGGCCAAGATCTGGAACCTGCCGGTCGTCTACATCGTGGAGAACAACCATTTCGGTATGGGAACCGCGGTGCACCGCATCTCCGGTGTCGAGGATTTCGCCGTAAAGGCTGCGGGATACGATCTACCGGGGTACGAGATAAGCGGAATGGACTTCATCGAAGTGTACGAGCGTCTCGGCGAGATCATCGCAAAGACACGCGAGACGGGCACTGCGTGCCTCGTCGACCTCAAAACCTACCGCTACAAGGGCCATTCGATCAGTGATCCCGGAAAGTATCGGACCAAGGACGAATTGGAGCAGTACAAAAAACAGGATCCGATCGTACAGCTCAAAAGTCAGATGATCGAGGCGAAGATGATGAGTGAAGAGGACTTCAAGGCGCTCGACGAAGAGGTCAAGCAACAGGTCAAAGAGGCGGTCGACTTCGCCGAGAAGAGTGAAGAGCCGGCGCTCCACACGATGTACGAGGATATCCTGGCCTGAGGCCCTGGACGATAGGAGAGGTAAGATGCCAGAGATTCAAATGCGTGACGCCCTTCGTCAGGCGATGGACGAGGAGATGGCTCGAGACGAGAAGGTTTTTCTTCTCGGCGAGGAGGTCGGCGAGTACAACGGAGCCTACAAGGTTAGCAAAGGGCTCCTGGATAAGTACGGTCCGAAGCGTATACTCGATACGCCGATCGCGGAGCTCGGATTTACCGGCTTGGCCGTCGGCGCAGCGTCGGTCGGTCTGCGGCCGATCGTCGAGTGGATGACCTTTAACTTTGCGCTGTTGGCCCTCGACCAGGTCGTCAACAACGCCGCCAAAATGAGGCACATGTCCGGCGGACAATTGAATGTGCCGATCGTCTTTAGAGGACCCAACGGCCCGGCGGAGTATCTTTCGAGCCAGCACTCTCAGGCGCTCCAGAGCTACTTTGCACACATTCCCGGCCTCAAGGTCGTTGCACCGTACACGCCGTACGACGCCAAGGGGCTGTTGAAGTCGGCGATTCGCGACGACAACCCCGTCGTCTTTCTCGAGAGCGAACTCGCGTACGCCTGGACCGGCGAGGTGCCCGAGGAGGAGTATCTCGTTCCGATCGGGAAGGCCGACGTGAAACGAACCGGAAAAGATGTCTCCTTGATCGGTTTCGGCAAGCCTTTGCGCATGGTCGAGGAGGCGGCGGACCGACTCGCCGACATCGGCTTGGACGCCGAAATCGTCGATCTGCGGTCCTTGCGTCCGATCGACGAGGAGACGATCTACGCCAGTGTGCGCAAAACCAATCGTGCCGTCGTCGTCGACGAGGCGTGGCCGATCGCCAGTGTCGGTTCTCACGTGGCGTGGTTGATCAGCAAAAACTGTTTTGACGATCTCGATGCGCCCGTGGAGTTGGTACACAGCGAAGACGTTCCCATGCCGTATAACCATACCCTCGAGTTGGCGATCCAGCCGTCGGTAGAAAAAATCGTACATGCCGCGAAGCGAGTGAGTTACAAGGAGTAGGACGATGGCTGAAAAGATACCGATGACCGCCCTCTCCCCCACGATGGAGGAGGGCACGATAACCAGTTGGAACGTCAAAGAGGGTGACGAGGTCTCCGCGGGCGACGTACTGTGTGAGGTCGAGACCGATAAAGCCTCTATGGATTATGAATCGCCGCAAGACGGCACGATCGTAAAGATCGTCGTCGGCGAAGGCGGTAACGCCAGAGTCGGACAGACGATTGCGATTTTCGGCGAGAAGGGCGAAGACCTTGCGGCGATCGAGAAAGAGATCGCGGACGAGGGCTCGGGTGGGCCATCCTCAGCTGCCGTTCCGGCGCCGGAAGCGCCGCCGGAGACGCCTCCCCCCGCCGTCGAGGCGCCGCCGCGAGAAGAGGCGCCGGCCGCCGACCGTACCCCGAGCGAGCCGGCGCGCGTCGCCCAAACAGCGACCGGCACTCACGTAAAGGCGAGCCCCTTGGCGGTCAAGTTAGCGGCGGAGCGTAATATCAATCTCGCGCTGGTAAAAGGGAGCGGCCCGGCGGGACGTATCGTGAAGCGCGATATCGAAAGCTTCCGCGGCGTCTCCTCCGCAGCGGTCGCCGCTTCGCCCGCGTCCGGGGCATTCGTCTCGTCGCCGGCACGTGAGGATGAGGTCATTCCCGTTGCGGGAAAACGAGTCGCCATTGCGCGCCGCGTGGTAGCGAGTAAGTTCAGCGCCCCCCACTTCTACGTGAAGACGTCGGTAGAAATGACGAACATCATTGCGGCTCGCAAGATGTTGAACGAAGCGCTGCCGACGAAAGTTTCCCTCAACGCCTTTTTCATCAAGTTTGCGGCCGAAGCGCTGAAGCGTCATCCCGTGGTTAACTCGTCGTGGCAGGACGACAAGATCGTGCAGTACGGGAGTATCGACATCGGGTTGGCCGTCGATCTGGGGAACGGGCTTATGATTCCCGTAGTGCGCGACTGTGGAAACCGCGGTATCGTCGATATCGACGGCGATCTGCAGGAGCTCATTCGAAAGACGGGAGAAGGGAAGCTTAAGCCGGAAGAGTATAACGGCGCGACCTTCACCATCAGCAACCTCGGGTCGTTCGGGGTGGAGGAGTTCACCGCGATCATCAATCCTCCCGGCTCGGCGATCCTGGCCTTAGGAGCGAGTAAGGCGACACCGGTCGTAAAGCCCGACGGCGCGCTCGGCGTTGGTACCATCATGAAGATGACGCTCTCGTGCGACCACAGAGTGATCGACGGCGCAGCCGGCGGACGGTTCATCCACGATCTACAGCAGATGATGGAACAGCCGGTACGGATGATTTTTTAGGAGGTTTATGTGGCGAATTACGATTATGATCTGCTGGTGATCGGCGCGGGACCGGGCGGCTATGTCGCCGCGATTCGCGCCTCCCAGCTGGGAATGAGCGCCGCGGTCGTAGAAAAAGAGGCGCCCGGTGGGGTGTGCCTCAACTGGGGATGTATCCCTTCCAAGGCGTTGATCCATCAGGCCGAGATCGCGCATTACGCCGACGACATGCGCAAAATCGGCATAGCGGTCGACACGGCCGGGTTGGATTACGGTAAGGTGCACCAAAAGTCGCGTGACGCGGCAAACAAGCTCTCGAAGGGCGTGCAGGCTCTGCTGAAGAAAAACAAAATAGCCTATATCGACGGAACGGCGCGCTTCGCCGGCCCCCACGAGGTGTCGATCGACGAAAAGCAGACGGTAACCGCTAAGAATATTCTGATCGCAACCGGTTCGCGTCCCCGCGAGATACCGGGTTTCGAGTTCGACGGGAAGAAGATTCTCTCGTCCCGCGACATGCTGAGTCTCACGAAACTCCCGAAGAAGCTCCTCATTCTAGGCGCCGGTGCAATCGGGATGGAGTTTGCCTACGTAATGAGTTCCTTCGGTGTGGATGTCACCGTCATTGAGATGCTCGACCAACTGCTTCCGATCGAAGATGCCGATGCGGTCGACGTTATCGCGAAAGCGTTTAAGCGCTACGGCGTCACCACCATGACCGGAACAAAGGCCAAAAGCGTCGACACGAAGGGGCGCGGCGTCACCCTCGTCGTCGAGAAGAGCGACGGAGCCGAAGAGTCCCTCAAGGCCGATCTACTCCTGGTCGCCGTCGGACGCGCGCCCAACACCGAGGAGTTGGGTCTCGAGAACGTCGGTGTGAAGACCGACCGCGGGTTCGTCGTCCTCGGAGACTACTATCAGACGAGCACGCAGGGCATCTACGCTATCGGTGACGTCACACCGTCTCCGCTTCTCGCCCACGTCGCGAGTAAGGAGGGCGAGATCGCCGTCGAACACATGGCGGGGCACCATCCCGAG
This sequence comes from Alkalispirochaeta sp., assembly GCA_965601925.1. Taxonomy (GTDB): domain Bacteria; phylum Spirochaetota; class Spirochaetia; order DSM-27196; family Alkalispirochaetaceae; genus Alkalispirochaeta. The sequence continues at coordinate 4,381,144 of OZ271854.1, read as the reverse complement.
ACCCACGTTGATCCCGATACGATTCCCTCGGCGGTCTACTGCGAGCCGGAGATCGGGAGCTTCGGCTTTACCGAGAAGCGTGCACGCGAAGCGGGGCTCGACTTCGAAACGGCGATCTTCCCGTATCGGGGCGCCGGTAAATCGGTAGCGGTCGAGAAGAGCGACGGAGTAGTGAAGATCGTATTTCGCAAGGATACGCGGGAAATTCTGGGGGCTCACGTCGCCGGATACAACGCGACCGAGCTCATCCACGAGTTACTGCTCGCCAAGAAGGCCGAGCTCTTACCCGAGGATCTCGCGAGTATGATCCACGCGCATCCGACTCTCTCGGAGGCGGTTATGGAAGGGGCTCGCGCCGCCGAGGGATGGGCGATTCACATTTGATTTTTCACCACGCGATTCCGGACTTCCGTCGAAGCCGGAATCGCGTACGCACGAGGTCGCCGGCTCGTCGACCGGCAGTCGATCCGCTGGGATAATTTCCGGCTTGCCAAAGAGTTGCCGAGCCTGTAGTGTTACCCACCATGGATGATCAGTCGGGACTTCACCGTAAACGCCCCGTGCGACAACTGCGGCTACCCGCCGGAGTCGTACGAGCGAATACCGTATATCTCATGGTTATCGCCCTCGTTGCGGTTGGGGCCGTTTTACGGTTAACCGGACACATTTTCGTCCCCTTCGTAATTGCGATTTTGCTCTCATTCGTCTTTTCGCCGGTCGTCACCTTCCTGGTGAGACGGAAGATTCCGCGTTTCGTCGCGATCACCTTTGTGTTGATTCTCTTTCTCGCAAGCGGTTTCTTGATCGCCCTGATTGTTTACTCGAGCTTGCAGAGCCTGCTCAGGGAGTTCCCCGCTTACCAGGAGCGCTTTTCCATCATGTTGCAGGACCTGATTGCGCGCTTCGACCTTCCTGCCGACATCACGAGCCAGCTTCAGATCACGCGTACCATCGGTAACACCTTGCTATCCCTGTCGGGCAACTTCATGTCGTTCGTCAGCGGCTTTATCGTCGTGATGATCTTTCTACTCTTTCTTCTGATGGAGAAGCCGTACGCAAGACGTAAGTTTACCATGGCGATGCGGGACGAAACGACGCGGATGTTGAGTCGCGTGCTTCTCCACATCACGACGCAGGTCGGTCGCTACGTCGCGGTGAAGCTCTTCGTCAGCACCCTCACGGCGGTCGTCGTATACATCGCCTTTTCGATTATCGGTGTGGACTTTCCCTTCATATGGAGCGTGTTGACGTTCCTCTTCAATTTCATACCCAGTATCGGTTCGGTGGCAATTACCTTCATCAGCGGCATTTTCGCCCTTGTACAGTTTTTGCCCGACTGGAATCCGGTGATTGCGGCCTTTGCCAGTATGGCGGGAGCGCAGTTTTTCATCGGGAACGTCATCGATCCGATGATGCTCGGTGATAGGCTCAACCTTTCGCCGGTGGTGATTTTGCTTTCCTTGCTTTTGTGGGGGTGGCTGTGGGGCACCGCAGGGCTCTTTTTGGCCGTCCCGCTCACGGTAGTGTTGAAGATTGCCTTTGAAAACATCCCGGGCCTGGAGGCCTTCAGTATCCTGATGGGTACGGGGAATATCAAATCGTTACGAAAGAACAAACGGGCGGAGGCCGACTCCAATGGGTGATAAAAAGCGAATACTGACCGGCGATAGACCGACGGGAGCGTTACATCTCGGGCATTATGTCGGTTCTTTGAAGAACCGTGTGCGTCTCCAGGACGAGTACGAGTGCTTCTTCATTATCGCCGACCTCCATACCCTTACCACGAGGCCGGATAAGCTATCGATAGACGGTATCGCCGACAATGCGCGTGAAATCGTGCTCGACTATCTCGCCGCCGGTGTCGATCCGCAGAAATCGGTCATTTATCTGCAGAGTGCCGTTCCCGAGATCTACGAGCTCAATCTCATCTTTGAAATGCTCGTGACCGTGCCGCGTCTCCAACGCCTTCCGAGCCTCAAGGACATGGCACGGGGCAGCAATCTGGCGGAGATGCCCTTCGGCCTTCTTGGGTACCCGGTGTTACAAAGCGCCGATATTCTCCTACCCCGAGCGCATTTGGTCCCGGTAGGCAAGGACAACGAGGCGCACGTCGAGCTGACACGCGAGATCGCGCGACGTTTCAACCATCTCTACGGCGAGGTCTTTCCCGTACCGGACGTCATGGTCGGCGAGGTGCCGACCCTTGTAGGAGTGGACGGAAGCGAGAAGATGTCGAAGTCGCTCGGTAACACCATCATGCTCTCCGACGATGCGGCGACGATAGAGAAGAAGGTGCGCGGCATGTACACCGACCCCAAGCGCGTGCGTGCGGACATTCCCGGGACCGTCGAAGGGAACCCCGTCTTTGTATATCACGACGTATTCAATACCGATCGCGACGAGGTTGAGGACCTCAAGACGCGCTATCGGGAAGGGCGGGTCGGAGACGTCGAGGTCAAACAGAAGCTTTCGGCCGCCTTGAATCGTTTTCTCGCGCCTATGCGCGAGCGTCGCGCCTATTTTGCCGGCGAGTCGGGGCTTGTAGATGAGGTAATCTTTGAGGGGACGCAGAGGATGCGCGAGGAAGCGCGTGCAACCCTCGGTGAGGTGCGCAAGGCGATGGGCATCGCCGGCGTATGGAATCGAATCCGCCGTAAGGCGGAACAGGTCGCCCGCAAACGAGAAAAGAGCGCCGCCGGTAGTGGAAGGTGATCTCTTTCTCGACCTTGATATAAGCGCGGTCGGATACGATCCCGATCGCGCACCCGACAGGGAGCGGTTCTCGGCGTTGATCTGGGACTTTTACCGCTTGGCGGGGCGGCGTATGCCGTGGCGGGACGATCCTAACCCGTACTGGGTTTTCGTCTCGGAAATCATGCTGCAGCAGACGCAGGTTTCGCGGGTCATGCAGAAGTTTCCGCCCTTCGTAGAACGCTTTCCCGACTTTGTCCAACTCGCTTCGGCGTCCTTCTCCGAGATTCTCATCCATTGGTCGGGCTTGGGATACAATCGTCGTGCCAAGTTCATGCATCGCTCCGCAACTTCCATCGTCCATGAGCACGCAAGCACTCTTCCCGACGACCCGGAGGTGCTACGCACCCTTCCCGGTATCGGGGTCAATACCGCGGGATCGATCGCGGCCTTTGCGTACAACAGGCCGGTCGTCTTCATCGAGACCAACATTCGCCGCGTCTTTCTCCACCTCTTTTTCCCCGGCGAGGAGGAGGTGCATGATCGGCGCATTTTCCCGCTCATCGAACGCACCCTTCCTCGAGACAACCCACGGGAATGGTACTGGGCGCTCATGGATTTCGGTGTGGAGCTCGCGCGCCGAACCGGCAACTCCAATCGGCGAAGCGCCCATTACACGCGGCAGAAACCGTTCGAGGACAGCGATCGTCAGTTGCGCGGCCGCGTGTTGCGCGCCCTTACCGAGCGCGGCACCATCGCCGCCGAGGAGGTGCCGGAATATACCGGCTTTGCCGCCGACCGGGTGCGCGCCGTTTTGGAGCGTATGCGGCACGAGGGATTGGTTCGAGTCTCATCCGACGGCCGTTGGTCCATCGAGGATTGAGGACTCTACCGTCGGGAGACGCACCCGCCGCGATAGGGTGCCGTCGTCCGACCCGCGCCCCGCGGTCGCTCCGAACGCGGGCGTACGTTTCGACTTAGCGCTCGGCAGCGGCTCCGGCGACGGCCGCTGACTCTACCATCTCGCGCTGCCACTCGATTAGGCGGTCGACTAGGGGCGACGCCTCTCCGCGGCAATCGGCCAAGACGCGGAATATCGGCTCGGTCCCGCTACCGCGCATCCAAACGGACGCCGCAACGCGGTCCGAGGAGTCGGAGAATATCACGCGTAAGCCCCCGGTCTCTCTTCCCGTTCGATTGCCGACTCCTAGACGCGTCTCGATTCCCTCATAGTTCTCCACGCGCCACGAGATCGGCGTCCCGTACGTCTCTTCCAAGTCGGGAAGAACGGCCGAGACGCGTTCCGGCAGGGCGCGTTCATAGGCCGCCTTGAGCGCCTTGTGGGACGTCTCGCCGATCGACATCTTGGCGCGCCGGTCGTCGGTCCCGATCGTCGTAAAACGCGGTAACGATTGTGCCACCGAAAGAAAATCCGCCTCGCCGGGGCGAGAGGAGGATTCGACGGCACGCTCGACACCGTCTTCGCGAATCTCCGCCGATAGTGCGCGTTTTCCGTCTCGCACGTCATTCCATACGCGCATGAGAGAGAATGCGTGGAGCTTCACCATTGCGAGGAGCGTACTCATCGGATCGCGCACCTTTGAGGGTGGGGTGATGTTACCGCCGTTGGACCCCTCTCCCATGATGGCGATCGTCCAACCTTCGGAACGCAGGTGGTCGGCAAGCGATACCATGTTGGCCTCGCCGACCTCAGCGCGGAAGATGTGCGCCCCCAACGCCGCGCAGAGATCGTCGATCCTCGACGACGTCGGGCCGTTCGCCACGACGGCGACCTTCGGCGACGATGAGACGCCGGCCTCACGCTCCCGTTCGCGGAGCCAGGTAAGCTCGACCATGACGACTAATGCAAATACCGTTTGGGCGTCGAGGGGTGCCGAGCCGCCGTCTCGATCCACAAAGACGAGATTTCCCCGGTCACCGTCGTTGTCCGGTACATAGGCCATCGTAAATGCCGGATCCATGGCGTGGTGGCGCTCCAAGAGGCGCGCCGCATCCGCGAGACCCGCGCCTTCGGGTAGAATCTGGTGGGCGAACACTCCGGGGCGATCATTGTACAGAGCGACTCGTATACCCAAATCGGGAAGAAAGCTCCGGTCGATCGAGTCCGATCTGGCGCTTCCGTTGAGCTCCGCAACGATCCCGACGGGGCGCGTCTCCAGGGCGCGCTTCAACCGCGTGCGAAAATGACCGATTGCGCCGTCGTCGCCGGCTCCTAAGTTCGTGACCTCTCTTGCCGCAACGCGCAGCGTAAACCGAGCGTACGCATCGAGGGCGGCGGTCTTGTACTCTTCGCGCTCGGCGTCGATCCGAGCGAGCGCGGCCGGTGAAACGGTACTCACCTTCGCGACCAAACGACGCATCCGATCCTGGTCGGCCGAACGCTTGCGGAACTCGTCGATCATGGGACGGGCGACCGTACCGTTCATGACCGCCCCGTCGAAGAAGCCCATCTTGAGTCCGTTGTGCCCCGGGGGATTGTGGCTTGCGGAAATGAAAAAGAAAGCGTCGCATGCGCCGTCCCCGCCGGTGTAGGCCATGATCTCCGGCGCGGCGGCGACACCGAGCCAACGCACTTGGAGGGATCGCGATACAAAGACGCGCATCGCCGTATCGGCGATTGCGGCGCCGGTGGGTCGCGTATCGATCGCAACGACGATCGTGATCGCACCGGCGTCTCCGCGGTCGACTACCGTGTCCGCAAACAGCTCCGCCGCCAAAGCGACAAGATCGCGGTGTGTCGTAGATATTGATCGGTCCAGCGATTCGTCGCTTCCACCGAAGACACCCCGCCACCCCGAAGGGGAGAGAACCATGGAGCGCAGGGCCTCTTCCCGCGCATCGGCAGAGCTGACCTCTCTATCGATTTCATCCATGGGGCGATTATAGCAACACACCTTGATTTTTGGCAGATGTGCCGAGGATAATCGGCGGAGAGTAAACTACTATGAAAAAAGTGCTATTAATCGATGAATCACCGTTGTTTAGGGACTACTTAACAAAAAGACTGAAGAGTTACGGGTTCGATGTCTCGACGGCGATGAGCGGGCTCGACGGCGCCGGTAAACTGCGCAGTGTCGCGCCGGACTTGCTCATCACCGACTACCATCTGACACGAAAGCCCCTCTTGGAACTCCTCCGGGAAAAACACGACAACACGAACATCCGCGATATTCCGGTCATCATCGTCTCTCCGAAGGTCGATCGCAAGGCGCTGGTGGAGGTGGCCCCGTACAACGTCACGAGGTTTCTTACCAAGCCGATACGGATCGATGCACTTCTCAACGCCGTGAGCGAAGCGCTGGATGTGTCGGTTTCCATCGACACGACCCCGTGTATCGTGGAGGCCCACGTAAACGAGGACATTCTCTTCATAGAGATCGCCCAGGGCCTCAGTCTCGAAAAGATCGATCTGTTGCGTTACAAGATCGGAGAACTACTCGACTTGTACGATCTGAAGAGTCCCAAGGTCATGATTCTTATGACGAGTATCGAAGTCTCTACCGTAGATTCGATAAAACTGTCGGCGCTCTTCACCTCGATCATTGAAGCGACCGGCGCCATGAAGCGTTACACGAAAGTCCTTACTCGTAGCGATTACATCAAGACGTTTCTCGAGAAGCGCAGCGATTTTTCAGGAATCGAGGTGACCGACAGTTTGGAACGGGCGATGGACGGTTTGATGGAAAAACCGGTCGGCGGTCCCATTCTACAGACACCCGATGTCCGAGAGGACGTCGTCGGCCGCAGCGCGCCGAAGAAGCGAAAAAGCGAGACGATCGATATGCGGTTCCACATGGAGCGTCCGACGGGATTCAATCTGAGCGAGCTTGGCGACTCGGTGCAAATAGCAATCGTCGACGACGATCAAGTGATTCAAGAGCTTATCAGGGCATCCTTTTCCGATACGAAGGTACGCATAAAGACGTACGGCAACGGGAGAGTGTTTATCGATGATCCGGAGGCTATGAAGTCGGACCTCGTGTTCCTCGATCTCATGATGCCAGAAATGGATGGATTTAAAGTGCTTGAAAAAATAAATCAAAAAGGAATTAAAATTCCGATCATCGTATTGTCAGCGCTTTCAAAGCGTGATACCGTCGTAGAGGTGCTGAAAATGGGGGTATCGAGTTACATAATAAAGCCGTTACGACCTCAGGATATCAGGATCAAAGCGTCTGAGATACTACAGCTCAATTTTTAGGATTGCATATTGTGAGTGAGAGCTCGTCGGGCAGGCGATTCCACGTCATTTTTGAGCATTCTCCTATCGGTATCGTCGTCATGGAGGCGACAGGTATCATCCAATACGCCAATACCGCCGTCCGCGCCTTTCTCGGTGTCGACGAAGACGAGTTGTCCGGTGAGCTCTTAGCCTCTTTCGCATATGAAGAAGATCTCGAGTTCTTCCAAACGCTTTTTTCGGAGTTAGTCGAAGGAGAGCGTGACGAGTTTCAGTTGGTTTCCCGGTGCAGGGTCCATAGAGATCGCATCGCGTGGTGGCGAGTCGATATGCGAGCCGTCAGGATATCGGACGGAAGCCCCTTCATCCTCGCCGTCGTAGACGACGTCACGTCTCAAAAAAACGACGAGGAGCGGCTGCGGCGCGCCAAGGATCTCGCAGAGGCGGCGACGCGCACCAAAAGCGCCTTCCTCGCCAATATGAGCCACGAGATTCGTACCCCGTTGCATACAATCAACGGTATGGCCGAGCTTTTGCGGGAGACGAACCTCGACGAGGAGCAGCTGGAGTATCTCCATCAGATTCAATTTGCCAACGAAGTGCTCTTGGGCCTGATCAACGATATCTTGGACTTTTCAAAGATAGAAGCGGGACGTCTTCAATTGGAGTCGATAGAGTTCGATCCGGTGGAGATGATCGAAGACGCGGTGGACATGGTCAGTATGCAGGCTCATCGCAAGGGGCTCGAGGTCGTGCTCTATACCGATGATCGACTGCCGCGGAGAATGAAGGGAGATCCCAGCCGGTTGCGGCAGGTCCTCGTCAATCTCGTCAACAACGCGGTGAAGTTTACCGATAAAGGGTCCATTCGGGTCGGCGCGGAGTTGCGAAATCAACGCGGCGTGCGACGTATGATCGTGCAGGTGAAAGATACCGGCATCGGCATTCCCAAGGAGCGCCAAGCCGTCCTATTCAAGCCGTTCACGCAAGTCGACGCCTCAATGACGCGCAAGTTCGGCGGTACCGGCTTAGGACTCTCCATCTCGCGCGATCTCGTCAACATGATGGGCGGCCGGATCGGGGTAAAGAGTAAACCCGATGTCGGATCGAACTTCTGGTTCACCGTGCCGATCGAGATGCCGAGCCTCAGTACGGCGATAGTCTCTAGACCCGAGGTGATCACCGACGGGTTCCGTGTCCTTTTGATCGATGACAACCGGCAGAGTGCCTCGACGATCGCCACCTACCTCGAGCGCTGGAAGATCGACACGACCGCGGTTGGTTCCGCCTCGGCGGGCCTTGCCGCGATGAGCGAAGCGGTGAGCTCCGATGCGGCGTTCGATCTGACGCTGATCGATCTGCGCCTCCCCGATATGGACGGCTGGCAACTGGCCTCGGAAATTCGAAACGATCCCCTCTTGGAGAAGACGCCTCTCGTTCTGATGAGTCTGACCGGCCTCAGTACCCGCGATGCGAAAATGAAGCTCCTCCACTGGTTCGATGCGTACATCAACAAACCGGTGAAGCAACGGGAGTTGGCATCGGCGTTCGAGGAGGTCTTTTCATCCGATATCGAAGAGCTCGAGGCGATAGACGGTGATCAGGCGCCGGACGACACGTCGGTATGGTCGGGGGAGTCAGATTTACCACACACCGTTCTCGTCGCCGAGGACCATTTCGTCAATCAGGAGTTGTTTCGCACCATTCTGGAGAAGAAGGGATTCCGTACCTTTGTCGCGTCCGACGGCGTCGAGGCGGTGGAGATCATTCGCAACCATCCCGAAATCGGACTCATCTTCATGGATGTGCAGATGCCGAATCTCAACGGCTTCGATGCAACGACGAAGGTACGGAGACTCGGTATCCTTACGCCGATTGTTGCGGTAACGGCAAATGCACTGTCCGGCGATCGCGAGCGTTGTATTCGTGTCGGAATGAACGACTACATGGCGAAGCCGTTCAAAAACGCCGACATCGAGGCGGTTCTATCGCGGCTGAGGAAGGCCGGTGCGTTCGAGGCGGGACACGGGTTGAGGCAGACGATGCCGACGGACGAACCGCACGCTTCGGTCGACACCGGCGCGATAGTGAGTACGCAGACATCGGCCGACTCGGAGTCGACGATACCGATCGATGTTTCCGCAACGATCGATGCATTTATGGGAGACATAGCGACCGTCGAGAGGATTGTACGCAAGTTTGCCGCAAGCCTGGAGACGCAGATAGATAAAGTGGAAGAGCACCTGCGCAGCGGACGCATAACCGACGCCCGTATTGTGGCCCACGCGATAAAGGGCGGCGCGTGGAACCTCAGTAGTCCCGACCTCGGCGAGGCGGCCAAGGCGGTCGAGGACGCGTGTGTTGCCGAGGACGGAGAGGCCGCGCATACCCTTCTCTCGCCCCTGCGGGACGAGGCGCGCCGCTTTGAGCGCTTCGTCTCGGCGTTCGACTTCTCTACCGTGTCGGCGTAAGCGACTTGTATTTTTACGCGAAGTGCGTTATTTCTTACATAATAAGTCGGATATTACGCGTGTATTTACATATATCGTAGGAGGTAGCGAATGTCATTCAGTACGCGATCGATTCCCCTGAGTCTTATCGTGCTAGTGGTCGTGGGTGTTTCCGCCGTGTTTGCCGGAGGAGCTCAAGAGGAAAGCGGACTTATGGTCGATACGAGCGCTGATCCGGGCGCACACTCGACCGCCGCTGTCGATGAGCGTTTCCTGGCGCGTCTTACATCGTACGAGCGCGACTTGGTTACGTCGTATCCGGCTCCCGATGCGTTTCCCGTTGAGTTGTCGGAGGAGGAGTGGAGGGCGCGACTCACCGATTTTCAGTTTTTCGTGCTGCGACAACACGGTACCGAGCGTCCGTTCACCGGAGAGCTCCTGGATAACGCTCGAACCGGCACCTATTACTCGGCGGCTACCGGTGAACCGCTTTTTCGATCCGAGACGAAGTACGACAGCCGCACCGGGTGGCCGAGTTTCACTGAGCCGATCCGGCCAGACGCGGTCCGGTATCGAGTGGATACCAGCTACGGCATGGTACGAATCGAGGTCATAGACAGTATGAGCGGATCTCACTTGGGTCACGTCTTTCCCGACGGGCCCGGCCCGACGCGACTGCGATACTGCATCAACTCCGCGGCGCTCGTCTTCGTCCCCGATGGAGAGACGCCACCGGCGTTGATTACCGAAACGCTCACCGCGGGCGTGTAACAAAACACGGAGAGTAGTGTAACCGATCGTCCCGGTCGTTGTTCTCAATAGTGACAGCGAGACGGAATATCACAACATGCTCCGGGGATTTTCACCTCCTTTGCCCCGGGGCTTTTTTTGTCCCTATTCGCCGATCCCCTCTTAGCGCGTTCTCACGATCGCCGCACCGAAGGTGAATCCGCCACCGAAGGCCGTGAGACCCCACAGCTGATCCGGCTTTCGCGTCGGCAGGAGCTCGTCGAGACACAACGGAATGGTACTCGATGAGGTGTTGCCGTTATCGGCGATGTTGCTGTACATCTTTTCGGGCGCGAGCTTCATGCGCTGGCGTATAGCGTTAATAATGCGCTGGTTGGCTTGATGGGGGATGTACAGGTCCAACCCGTCGGGCCTCACTTCGGCCGCCTCGGCGCTCGACGTGAGGGTATCCATCATCGCCTTGATCGCTTCCAGATATACCGCCGGCCCGTCCATTGTGATGGGAAGGCTCTCATCCTGCGGTACTCGCAGGGAATCGCCGGATTCTCCCTTCGCCGACGTTACCGGGCGGTCGACGGACGCGAGGGAGCGCGAGGCGACGGACGAGTCGGCACCGCCCAGAATGGTGGCCGTCGCGGCATCCCCGAAGATCGGTGCGGTACCGAAATCCTGCATGTTGAGACGCGGGCTCAATACCTCACTCGTTACGAGGAGTACCTTTGCGGTCGGGGAGTTACTCAAGAAATCCCACGCCTGCTGGAGACCGTATATGTATCCCGAGCACGCCGCGTTTACATCGTACGCGGTACCACGGACCTCGGGTCCGTCTTTCGAGAGCTCGAACTGTAGGAGGGTCGCCATCGAGGGGGTGATGCTGGTCGGCGTACCGGTCGAGAAGATGACCATGTCGATCTCCTGCGGCGATACGCCGGTTTGGGAGAGAACCGAGCGCGACGCATCGACGGCGAGACTCAACGTATCCTCTCCGTCGGCGACCCACGGGCGGCGTTCGATACCGATCCGCTTTTTGATTTCCTCTCCATCCCAATCGGAAGACATGTCGGCGATTTCCCGGTTCTCGACGATCCGTGAACCGCGTCGCGAGGCGACGCCGGCGATCAAACACGTGTCGGTGGCCGCCGGCGCGATGCTCCGTCTGGTGCCGCCTTGGTGCGCCGCCGTCGAGTGGACGTCCGCCGCACCGAAGTCCGCAAGTCCGGTAATGATCGGCTCGCCCGGATCCTCGCGCGTCAGCGGTTTGACGTGCACCGGTCTATCACCGGTGTCGATCCGCGCGATCGGCGTGCCGACCGGGACCGAGTCTCCGACCTGTATCAAGAGCTCCGCTATCGTACCGCCTACCGGCGATTTCAGCTCCGCGGCCGCTTTGTCAGCTTCGACTTCGGCTAAGAGATCTCCCTCGTCCACCGAATCGCCCGGCTTGACCATCCACTCCACCATCGAGATCGACTCGTCCGACGGGCTGGATCCGATCGCCTCTACATCGAACACACCGGTTTCGGCGCCGTTTTGCTTTTTCCACGTGATCGAACCGCCGAGGAGTTCGACCGCCGATTCGAGAATGCGTTTGTACGACGGGAGAATCTCCAGCTGGTTACCGAAGTTACACGGCACATACGTATCCGGCCGCGTCACGCGCGTCGCCGCAATGTGACGACGACTCTTCTCGGCGATGGTGGAGACGACCTCCGCACCGAATCCTGCCGTATGGTTGTCTTCGTGGGCGACGATCAAACGGCCGGTCCGCTCGACACTGGCCACCACGGTATCCACATCCCAGGGCACGAGGCTGCGTAGATCGATGAGGTCGACGCCGACGCCGTGCGTTTCCAGTACGGCGGCCGCCCGGGCGGCCAGAGGAATCGTGTTGCCGTAGCCGACGATGGTGATGTCTTCACCGCGCGTCACGTGGCGCGCGCGGCCGATGGGTACGAGCTGTTTTGCCGTATCGCGGCTGGTAGCGCGTGATCGGTCGTTGAGTTGATTTTTGGGGTAAAAGAAAATCGTCGGGCGCTCGGACTCAAAGGCGGCGTTCAACAATCCCGCCGCGTCACCGGCGCTGGAGGGCATGAATACGTCGACTCCCGGTGTGTGGGCAACCAGCGCCTCCAACGTGGAAGCGTGGAAGGGTCCGAGGCCCGGACGGTACCCCCCGGCGGTGATCATGACGATTACCGGGACGCTCCATTTCCCGTCGGTTCGCCAGAACATGCTCCCCAATTCGGCAAAAATCTGGTTGTAGGCGATAGGCAGGAAATCGGCAAATTGCAAAAAGGCGACCGGACGTCCGCCGGCTAAGGCGCGTCCGATGGAGACGCCGAGAATCAACGACTCGCTCAAAGGGCTGTTGCGCACCCGTCGACCGTACTTCTGGGTCAAACCGCGGGTGATGCCGAAGACGTCTCCCTTGGGATCCTCCAGATCCTCGCCGAAGAGCGTCACCCGTTCGTCCCCGGCCAAACGTGCGTCAAGGACCTCCCGGATCGCCTCCAGCATTACAAGCTCACCCTCGCCGGAGCCGGTATACTCGCTCTCGGGTGAGGTCAGCCGGGCGGGTAGCGGTGCTTTGGCGTCGGGAAAGGGCTCGGGTTCGGCGCTCATTTGGGCGGCTCGGGCACTCTCTATAAGATCGGAGCGAATCTCCTCCGCTTCTTTGTCCAACTCGTCGGCCGATATACCGGCCTCGGTCAACTCGCCTCGAAGGAGGGCTATCGGATCGCTCGTGCGGGCAACCTCCTCGATCTCGTCGGCGCTGCGATAGGCGCGCTGGTCGTCGGCGTTGGTATGGTTGTGCAAGCGTTCTACCGAAAAAACGATGATCTGCGGGGTGCGATCGCGGCGTATCGTCTCGACGACCGGACCGAAGGCATCGATGGCCGCCGTAACGTGGCGGCCGTCGATCCTCGTAATGGGAATGCCGTAGAACGAGTCCGCCTCGCCCGACGGCCGTGAGTAAAAGGTTTGTCCTCGCGTCTTTGTAGAGATGGCAAACGAGTTGTCTTGAACCAAAAAGAGGACGGGCAGCTGTTCGCGCACCGCATGTCCGATCGCCTCTATGACCTCGCTCTCCTGCGTCGTGCCCTCGCCGATCGAGCACAGCACGATCGGATTATCGGCGTAATCCTTGACCATCTCGGCGACGCCGGCGGCCTGAAGCGCGCTGTTGCCCACCGGTCCCACGATGCTGAGAATGTTCAACTCAGGTGCACTCATATGGGCGTTCATCTGGCGTCCGCGGGAGTGGGAGGCGTCTTTATTGAACAGGCTCATGAAAAACATCTCCGGCGAGATGCCGCGAGCCAACATGAGCGCTTTGTCGCGATAGTGACAGTGAAGCCAATCCCCGTCCTTCAGGTGAGGATAGAGTGCTATCGATCCTTCGTGACCGGCGCCCGAAACGTGGAAAAAAGCCTCTCCGCGAGACGTGTAACTCTGCTCGATCTGGTCCATCTGTCGAGCGGTAACCATCGTTCGGTATAGTTGTCGGAGTGTGCCGGTATTTTTGATCGTGCCTGTTTCCATATGACCTCCGTTGGCGACTATACCAGTAAGGAAAAAGGTAGTCGACCACCTTTCGCGAACGGTATATTGAGCCCCAAAGGAGTGCAATTGATGAGCGACGTGTCTCGAGAAAACAGCTTCGGCGTTAAGAAGCACATGGCGACGCCTCTCGGCGAGGTGGAGTACTTCAGCCTGCGGGCATTTTCCGAACAGGGGTTCGAACAGATACGACGATTCCCCTTCTCGATTCGTGTACTCCTCGAATCGATTCTCAGAAACGAAGACGGATACGAAGTCACCCGAAACCACGTGGAGTCGATCGGTCGGTACAATCCCGCCTCACCGAAGAAGGTCGAACTACCTTTTAAGCCGGCGCGGGTGCTGCTACAGGATTTCACCGGGGTACCCAGTGTCGTCGACCTCGCCGCGATGCGCAGCGCCATGGCGCGCCTCGGAGGCGATCCGGCGAAGATCAATCCGCAGTTACCCGTCGATCTCGTCATCGATCACTCGGTACAGGTAGACTTTTTTAACAGCTCCGATGCGCTCAAGCGTAACGCCGAGATCGAGTTCCAACGGAATCGAGAGCGATATGAGTTTTTACGTTGGGGACAGGGTGCGTTCGAGAACTTCTCCGTGGTACCGCCGGCCAGCGGTATCTGCCACCAGGTGAACCTTGAATACCTTGGAAAGTGTGTACAGGTGCGCGAGGTCGACGGACGTACCGTCGCATACTTCGATTCTTTGGTCGGTACCGACAGCCATACGCCGATGATAAACGGCCTGGGCGTCGTCGGATGGGGCGTCGGCGGTATCGAAGCCGAGGCCGCCATGCTTGGACAACCGATCTACGTTCTCGCGCCCGACGTCGTCGGGGTCAAGCTTACCGGCGCACTCAGGCCCGGCATCACCGCCACCGACCTCGTCTTGCGAATAACGCAAATGCTGCGCGAACACGGCGTGGTCGGCAAGTTCGTGGAGTTCTTCGGTACCGGCCTCAGCCATATGACCGTTCCAGACCGCGCCACAATCTCGAATATGGCGCCCGAGTACGGTGCCACGGTCGGCTACTTTCCCATCGATCAACAGACCCTCGATTATATGTGGTCGACCGGTCGAAGCGAGGAGTTGATCAAGACGGTCGAACAGTACGCCCGCGAGCAAGAGGTATTCCGTACCGACGATACGCCCGACCCGGAGTTTGAGGCCGTCCTTGAGTTGGATCTCGGAAGTGTCGAGGCGAGCATCGCCGGTCCCAAGCGTCCGCAGGACCGTATTACGATCAACGATGTAAAGGACGAGTGGCAGCGCGGGCTGGCGGCTCCCGTAGAGGAGCGCGGGTATGCGTTGAGCGATGAAGAGAAGGCACGACACGCGACCATCACGCTGGACGACGGTGGTACCAAGGAGCTCACCCACGGCGACGTGGTTATTGCCGCCATCACCAGTTGTACCAACACGAGTAACCCGAGCGTGCTCCTGGGCGCAGGACTGCTCGCAAAAAACGCCGTCGAGCGCGGACTGCACCGACAGCCGTGGATCAAGACGAGCTTTGCACCGGGGTCGATGGTCGTTACCGAGTATCTGCAACGCACCGGGCTTATGACCTATCTCGAGCAGATGGGGTTCTATCTGGTCGGGTACGGCTGCACGACCTGTATCGGTAACAGCGGGCCCGTTCCGGAAAACGTAGCGAAGGGGATCGAGGAGGGCGACTTGGTCGTCGCCGGTGTATTATCCGGCAACCGCAACTTCGAGGGGCGCATCAATCCGCATACAAAGGCCAATTTTCTCATGTCTCCGCCGTTGGTCGTGGCGTATGCGATCGCCGGCACCGTCGATATCGATCTTGCGAACGATCCCATCGGCGTCGATAAAGGGGGCAAGCCGGTCTACCTCAAGGAGATTTGGCCGACTACCGAAGAGCTGGGTGAGTTCGTGCGGCAGGCCCTCGACCGCGACGCATTCATCGAGAGTTATGCCGGGTTGGAGGACTCGAACCCGGAGTGGAACGCTATTCCCTCCGACGGCTCGGCGTTGTACGACTGGAACGCCGACTCGAATTACATTCAGGAACCGCCGTTTTTCACGGACATGGGGCTCGATGTACGTGCGATTCAGCCGATCAAGGACGCGCGGGTTCTCGTCGTCGCCGGGGACAGCATTACGACCGACCACATAAGCCCCGCGGGAGCGATCGCACCCGATAGTCCCGCCGGCGAGTTTCTCGTCGACAGGGGCGTAGAGCGCAAAGACTTCAACTCCTACGGTAGCCGTCGCGGAAACGATCGTATCATGACGCGCGGCACCTTCGCGAACATTCGATTTCGTAATCTCCTCGCCCCGGGCACCGAGGGATCGGTGACGACCTATACCCCGACGCGTGAGGTGGTAAGCATCTTCGACGCTGCGGAGCGCTACAAGGCTGAGGGTATTCCGACCGTCGTGCTCGCCGGTAAGGACTACGGAATGGGTTCGTCTCGCGACTGGGCCGCGAAGGGTGTGCAACTCCTCGGGATCAAGGTCGTAATTGCAGAGAGCTTCGAGCGAATCCACCGGAGCAATTTGGTCGGTATGGGTATCCTTCCGCTCGAGTTCACGAACGGCGAATCGCGGACCGGCTTAGGGCTGACCGGTTTCGAGTCCTTTACCGTGCATATCGACGACGGGGTGCAACCGCGCCAAGAGGTACGCGTGGATGTCGTGAAGGAGGACGGCTCGACGTTCAGCTTCACGACGTTGTGTCGAATCGACACGCCGGTAGAGGTGCAGTACTACCGCAACGGAGGAATTCTCCATACGGTACTACGGAAATTTGTCGCCTGATGTGGTCGACGACTCGTCCATGATGTAGTTATTTTTTATCGTGTTAGGTAACGATACGTTGCCGCTCTTTTCCCGTCACCGGGAGCGCTTTTTTGGGGATTTTGGCGCTCCCGGTTTTTTATTTCGTCAACGGTATTGCGCAATCCGCAGAGTGCGTTGCGTCGCCACGGATTGGGTCCCTTCATTGGTCGCGTGAAAGGAGATGGTCCCAGGTAACGCCGTCGCCGGCCGCAATGTCGCGCGTGAGACGGGCTCCGAGAATCGAGTCCCAGTAGCGAGGATGGAGGCCCGGTGAAAGATTTTTCTCGGAGCGCAGGATTGCGGTGTTTTTCTTCGTCACCGTACGCCCTACCGAGAGATTCGAGAGGGCGTGTATGCTGCGGTTGGTGTACCCGTAGTTACGCTGCTCACTGGGAGCAAGCCTCTTCACACCGGTTCCCAAGACCTTTTCTACGCGAGCGGAGCCGTGTCGACTCTTTGCGCGCTCCTCAATCGTCAGCCGTGCGCGATGATACTCGATCGAGCCCTTTTCGCCGGCGTCGGCGAGTCGCTCCGTAATGTCGCGAACTTCCCTGGCCATCGTCGCAAAGTCGTCGGGCTCCAAGGCGATAGGATCGTCAAGACCGTTGTCGGTGCGACTCAATGTGATGTGTTTTTCGATCATCGAGGCGCCCATGAGTGTGGCCAGCGTCGGCACGATGACCGGATCGAGGGAGTGGTCCGACACCCCGACGGGCACGCCGAAGAGGTCTCGCATCGACGGGATGACGCGAAGGTTGTACTCCTCCTCGGGCGCCGGATAGGCGGTGACGCATTGTAGCAAGGTGACCGCGTTCGACGGTACCACCGACAGCGCCTCGTCGATGTCGCTTACGGTCGCCACTCCCACGGATAAAATGAGCGGCTTTTGGTAGGTCGATACCTCACGCAGGAGCGGGATATGGTTGAGCTCGGGGGAGGCGATCTTGATCTCTTCGACCTCCATATGGCGCAAAAGCCGTGCGCTCTCGATGCCGAAGGGTGTGCATAGAAACCGAATGTCGGCCTCGCGGCATATACGTTTAAGGTCGGTATAGAACTCTTCGCTGCGTTCAAGTTCGCGAAATCGGTCGTAGAGCGGGACGTGCCCCCCCGGTAGGTGAACCGTTCCGGATCGAGGGTGTAAAATCTCGTCCGAACGGACGAGCTGAAACTTCACCGTATCCGCTCCCGCCTCCCGCGCCGCCTCAACGAGCGCACGGGCGCGCTCACGATCGCCCTCATGGGCGGTGCCGATCTCCGCTACGATGCGCGGCGACATAACGTTCATTCCCGGTGGATCCTCTCGAATCCGGTATAGGGCTGAAGTGCGCTCGGAATGACGACCGAGCCGTCTTCCCGTTGAAAGTTTTCGAGGATCGCGATGATCGCTCGTGAGACGGCGACCGCCGTCCCGTTGAGCAGATGCGCGTATCCCTTTTCTTTTTTGCCCTCGTCGGTAGTTCCCGAGTACCGTATGTTCAAGCGGCGGCTCTGGAAGTCGGTGCAATTTGAAGTGCTGGTGATTTCTCCCCACTCTCCGCCCTCGCCGCGACCGGGCATCCACGCCTCGAGATCGAACTTTCTGTAGGCCGGGCCGCCGAGGTCGCCTGTGCAGATATCGAGCACACGAAACGGAATCTCCAGACGAGAAAAGATTTCCTTTTCGATGGTGAGCATCTCGTCGTGGAGCGCCTCCGATTGATCGGGATGGGCGACGATGAACATCTCGACCTTTGTGAACTGGTGCACTCGATACAAACCGCGCGAGAACTGACCCGCCGAACCCGCCTCGCGTCGAAAGCAATGTGACAGGCCGGCCATTCGGATCGGAAGTTCCGCGCGGTCCAACGTGTGGCCGGCGTAGTATCCTCCGAGGGTGATCTCCGCCGTACCGACGAGACTGGTCTCTTCACCCTCGATGTTATAGATGTTCGATTCCGGACCTCTGGGGTTGAATCCGATATTGGAGACGACGTCCGTTCGGGCGATGTCCGGCGTGATCATCGGTGTAAACCCGCGCTCGGCAAGGATGTCGAGCGCAAATCGGACCAAAGCCAACTCGAGATAGACGCCCTGATTGCGCAGGTAGTAAAACTTCGCCCCCGACACGGTTGCCGCGTGTTGAAAGTCGACCACATCGAGCGACTGTCCCAAGTCAAGGTGGTCGCGCGGGGCAAAGGAGAATTGCGGCACGGTGCCGACGATCTCGAGCTCCCGATTGGCCGTCTCGTCGTTCCCAACCGGCGTGTCGGGATGGGTCAGATTGGGCAGAGCCTCAGCCGCCTCTTTGAGCGCCGTCTCGACGGCACGGAGCTCTTCCTCCTTCGCCGCGATGTCGCTCTTGATACGCTTACCGTCCTCCACGTAGCGCGACCGTTCCTCGTCGGAGAGTTTTTGTTTCATCGAGCGTGCGTTCTCGTTACGCGCCGCCCTGAGGGCCTCAACCGATTTGATCGCCTCGAGACGTCGGTCGTAGAGATCGATGACGCGATCGACATCGGCCGCAACGTTACGGCGGCGGACGTTCTCGCGGATTACGTCGGGGTTTTCACGCACATATTTCAAGTCGAGCATGGTGCGAATCTTACCCGAGCTCGATTGTCGCAACAAGCGGGGATGTGCGGTGGGAGGCGAGCGCGCCGCCACTCTCTCCGGTGATTATCCTTCGAGCTTTCGGGAACGCGCGGCGGCCTTTCCGACGGCATCCATCACCGTTTCCTGAAGACCGCCGGCGGCCAGTGCGCGTATACCCGCCACGGTCGTACCGGCCGGTGAGCACACACGGGAGACGAGCTCTTGGGGGTGAGTGCCGCTGTGACGAATGAGGATTGCCGCCGACTCTACCACCTCCAACGCCGCGGTCAGCGCTTGAGAGTAGGGGAGTCCCTGTTCTACGCCGCCCATCGCCAAGGCGTGAATGAAGTCGAACGCGAAGGCGATTCCGCTCCCGGCGAGCCCCGTGATCGCGGCCATCAGACGCTCGGGAATTTCCAGCAGCGTCCCGAGTCCATCTAGGAGGTCGAGGGCCGATTTCCGCTCCTCGTCACCGATACCGTCGGCGAACGTGACACCGACCACGGAACGACCGACGTCGGCGGCGAGATTGGGCATGATGCGGACCACGCGCTGTGAGCCGGTGAACTCGCCGACGCGATCAATTGACGTCCCGGCCAGTACCGAGATGAGCAACCGGTCGGCGGGAACGGCGCCGACGGTCTCTGAGAACGAGGCGATGTCCTGCGGTTTGATCGCTACCACGAGCGCCTCGGAGGAGGAGACGAGTTTGGCCGGAGAAGCGTTGTAGTCGACCGCCTCGAGCTCGGCAACGGCCGCTGCTCGTCGGGACGCATCTTTCTCCACCACACCGATACGCAGATCGGGGTAGCGCCGCCGTATCGCCCTGGCGATTGCCGAACCCATGAAGCCCAATCCCATTATTCCGATCTGTCGCATCTCATATCTCCTCTGCTCCCGACAAACCGTCGGGTCGTTATGTCAATCCCTGAAAACCGTGCCGTGCAAGCTGGCCGTAGACGACGACCGCGACGGAGTTTGCCAAGTTGAGAGACCGTAACCCCGGCCGCATCGGTATACGATATCGGCGCCCGGGCCACCGATCAAGAATCTCCGGCGGCAAACCGCGTGTTTCGGGCCCGAATATGAGATGCAGCGGCGACGAATCCGCCGGTGCCTCGATGGTCGTGTACGCGCGGGTACCCTTGGTTGTTATGAGCGCCGGCTCGGTGACCTTCTCGGTGCGTACAAAAGACTCCCAGTCCTCGTGCACGGTCAAATCGAGCGACGACCAATAGTCCAATCCTGCGCGTCGCACCATACGGTCCTCGATCGAGAAACCCAGCGGCTCTATGAGATGCAGCGGAACACCCACGGCGGCGCACGTGCGCGCGATGTTTCCCGTATTGGGTGGAATCTCCGGTTGGTAAAGCACGACCGCGATCGTCCGGTCATGCGGTCTCATCGAAGCCCTCCGCATGTGCGTGCCGACCGATGAGCCCGCGAACCACCATCGCCTCGGCGCGCGCCCTGGGGAGGGTGCCGACGGAGATGAGAAACGATCGAACCATGGCAGCATACGGACGCCACGGACGCAAGCGACTCGTCCTGCGAAGTCTGACGCGCGAGGCGCCTTGCGCCTCCGCGAGGCGGCGTATGAGAATCGGTGTGAGGTGGAACGTGGAGGCGATCATATCCGTTATTGCGCTACGCAGCGCATCGGGAAGAGGAGCCAAGACGGTGTAGAGCGCGCGGCGGAGCCCCATTCCGCCTCGGAGGTGAAGATAGAGAAGGGCAATGAGCACCGCCGTAAGGAGGCGCGCGAGATAGATAGACCACTCCGCAGCGGTACGCAGGGACGGATCGGCCACAAGACGCAACAGGAGAACCGGGAGCAGAATCACGAGAATCGCGCGACCGGCGCGGTATACCTTACGCAACGGGACTCGAACGGAGAGCGCTATGACGATCAACAGAACCAGAGCTCCGCCCGTGAGTCTCGCCTCGTCGACCGCAATGATGATTCCCTGGAGCGTCAACACGACGAGAAGCGCCGCTGCCTCACCTCGACTCGACGAAAGGGGGCGTCTGCGGTTCATCCGACGTGTACCTCAAACGGTCTGAGCCCGACCGCCGGCGTCACGTACCGTGCTGCGTCGCCGGGCGAGCCTGCAAATTCGACGACGCCGTCCTTGAGGATAATGACGCAGTGGCACATCTCCCAAATGTCTCGCGTGTCGTGGGAGGCGAGAAGGACGGACCCGCCCCGACCGCAGTGTCGTTGCAGCTCCGCCGCAAGCACTCGGACGGCGGGATAGTCGAGCTCCAAGAAAGGCTCGTCGAGGAACAGCACGTCGGGACGAGCGGCAAAGGCGCCGGCCAGGGCGAGTCTCCTCCGCATTCCTCCGCTCAGTTCCCACGGGGGAGCGTCCAAGACCGACGATAGGCCGAAGCGTCCCACGAGGTCATCGTCAAGACGCTCCCCTTCGCCGAGGGCGACGGCGAGGTCCTCGCCCACCGTCTCGCCGAATAGTTGAATATCCGGGTTCTGAAAACAGACGCCGGCGCGGCGATGAAGCGCGGCGAAGGTCCCTTTGAGTCGCTTGCGGTCGAGATAGATCGCCCCGTCCGACGAAGGTAGGAGGCCCAGAATCGATCGTAGAAGAACGGATTTGCCGCTTCCGTTGGCGCCGAGCACCAGGGCCATCGTTCCCGGTGGAAGATCGAGAGAGACGTTCTCAAGAATCGTTCGCGGCGGCTCTCCCAGGCGTACCGAGAGGCGATCTACGACAAGGTGCGCCATAGTGCATCGGGAAGCGTGCGCATCAATGCGAGGAGAACGAACGCCTTTATTGCATCGCCGGGCAAAAACGGTAGCATCCCCGCCACGATCGCTTGATTGAGCGTGAGATTCGTTACGCGAGCGAGCCACGGGACGCCGAGAAGATAGACGACCGCGAATCCCGCTCCTATCGCAACGATTCGCCGCAGAACGGGTATCGCGCGCGGTGCAACGACGCCGCGCGGATGCAGGATCCCCGCGGTAAGCGCGGCGGCGAGTGGAAAGGCGAGCAGAAAACCGCCCGTGGGTCCCGCAAAGTGCGCCAGGCCGCCGGAGGCGCCGGCGAGCACCGGAAGACCTACCGCCCCTAAAAGCAGATAGACCCCTACCGAGAGGGCCGCCCAGCCGGGCGGAAGGATCACGCCGGCGAGAACGACGAACATGTTTTGCAGGACGATCGGGACCGGCGAACCGGGAATGGGAATCGCGACGAACGCGCCGGCGGTAATCAGCGCGATCGCCAATGCGCCGGTTTGCACGCGGATCGCGTAATGCAGGGTATTACTCGAGTGACGACTCATTATGTCCTCCGGTTAGTACAATTCGTGTGGGAAGGCGCTCGACACGCGGCGGGCCGTGCCGACCGCCGCCGATTCTCCCGAGAAGGACTTCCGCAGCGCGTCGTCCGATGCGATCGATCGGTTGGGCGATCGACAATCCGGGAACGCCGGCGACGGCGGAAAACTCGCTCGTGTCGAAACTTGCTAAGAAGAGATTCGCGGGCACGCGGTCTCGGTGTAGACTCACGTAGCGTAGCGCACCGATCTGCATGAAGTAGTTGGCGACCATTATCGTCGTCGGCGGATCGTCCTGGGCGACCAGTTCTCCGAAGAGCCGAAAACCGCTCTCAGTGTGAAAATCGCCGAACCGGACGTTGCGCTCCTCCACGGGACGGCCGATATCTTGGTGGGCCCGCACAAATCCCCGGTAACGCTCGGCGGCCGTCGTGATGGTGTGCTGTCCGCCGATAAAGGCGAAGTTGTCGCGGCCGTCGGCGTGTAGGCGCCGGACCGCACGATAGGTCGCCTCCTCGTTGTCTACGAGAACCGCGTCGGCGTCGAACCCCTCGACCAAGCGATCGACGAGGACGGTCGGCACTCCGGCGCGGTGAAGTGCCTGCAAATGGTCGCCTTTATTGCTTGCGGGAATAACGATGACGCCGTCGACTTGCTTCTCGAGGAGCAACTCCACGGCGCGCGCTTCGCGGTCCGAGTTTTCTCGGGAGCTCACGACGATCATGGCGTAGCCGTCGTCGCCCAGACGGTCCTCGACACCCTCGGCGACGCGCATGAAGAACACATTGGCGATCTCCGGCGCTACGACCCCGACGGTGAGGGTGCGCTTACTCTTGAGGCTCCGTGCGACGGTATTGACCTTGTAGTTGAGGTCGACGATCGCTTTCTGCACCCGGAGACGGGTCGAGGGCGAGATACGAGTATCGTTGTTTACGACTCTCGATACGGTGGCGGTACTGACGCACGCCTTTCTTGCTACATCCTTGATAGTGGCGGTCACGCCCGCCAATGGTAGCTTTCGCCCCGACGGCTGTCAATCGAACTCCTCAGGCGTTCCTCACCGCCTCCAACGCCGCATCGTAGTTGGGTTCCTCCACGATTTCCGGGACTTGCTCGCCATACACGACGATGTTATCGGCGTCGAGAACCAAGACCGCGCGGCTAAGGAGTCCGGCGAGGGGACCGTCGGCGATTTCGCACCCGTAGTCGCGGCCGAAGGCGCGGTCGCGCATTTCACTGAGGGTGATAACGTTTGCGACCCCTTCGGTCTTGCAGAATCGGTCCGACGCGAACGGCAAATCGGCGCTGATGGTGAGGCAGACCGTGTCGTTCAGCGCCGCAACCTCTTTGTCGAACTTACGCGCGCTGGTCGCGCATACGCGAGTGTCGAGACTCGGGACGATGTTGAGAATCTTCTTCTTCCCGGCGTAGTCGTCTAGGCTCACGTCGCTCAGCTCCGAGGTGGTAAGGCGAAAATCGGGAGCGCTACTCCCCGTTTTCGGAAGCGTTCCGGAGGTGTTAATCGGTTGGCCTTTAAGGGTAATCTGTGCCACTGTGCACTCCTTCGCGGTAATTCTCCGCATAAAGTAGTGCCGTCCCCCGGAATCGACAAGTGTCACTCTTTATTCGAAAACGCCTCGGAGAGGGAGTCACAAACTCCCGCCACGGTCGATAGCCGCAACACGCACCGTGGGAGATTGACGCTACCCGTGGTACGCCTTCACATCGCGCTGCGAATGTGATGAGCGTGCGTTGTCCCTTACCGGGGAATATCGAGGAGTGCGTGGGTGCGGCGGACCATCTATCGACCTTCCCGACACATTCCCATCTCAGTGTCGATCGACTCTTTCAATAATTGCTTCAATCCAACGTTTTGCTTCACGAACGGCATCGTTGTTTTTGCGCTCACGGTTCCACATTTCGATCACAAACGGCCCGACGTAACTATGTCGCTTGAGTGTACGAAAGAGGGGTTGAAACTGCACGCATCCCGTTCCAAACGGAACGTCCCGGAACTGACCGTCGCTCTCACACGTTACCGGTAAGGTATCTTTGAGGTGAATCGCGGGAATCACGCCCGTACGTAGTCCCAACTCGAGCTCCTGTATCGGGTTGTCGTTCCATGCGCTCAGATTTCCTAAGTCCGGATAAATCGTGAGCCACGGCGTTGGGTCGATGCGGCTTCGGGACCACAAGATGCGCGATATCGATCCCATGAACTGCGTATCCATCGTCTCGACGGCGAGCATAACACCGTATCGCGCGGCGAATGAGACACAGTGCGTGAGGGAGTCGACGTAGTTCCGGGAGTTGTCCGGGCTCTCCTCGTCGTAGTACCGCTCGTAACCGGCTAGTTGCACGAGCCGCACGCCGATCGTATCGGCAAGCGCGATCGCCTGCTCAACGATTTCGATACCGCGCTCTCGTTGTGTGCGATCGGCGGCTCCCAGGGGAAAGGCCCGGTTCGCGCTGAGGCACATCGACGGAACGCGGACGCCGTGTTGTATCTTGAGCCGGACGAACTCGGCGCATTCGTCCGGTCCCCATGTAAGTCGCGCTTGCCGCTCGTCCGACTCGTCGATCGACATTTCCATAAAGGCGAAACCCAGTTCATTCACTTGCTCGAACACCTCGTGCCACGAGCCGCCCATGAGCGCTTTTTCGTATACCCCGAGCGGGGAGTCAGACAACCGAGGCATTGAACGTCTCCCAAACATCCGACAATCGCTCTCGCACGGCGAGGAACAGCTCATAGCGCCGTTGGAGGGCTGCGTATTCGGCTCGGTTCGGTTGAATCGGGTCATTGAAACGTGTCATGCCGTGGACAGCGTCGGCGTAGCTCCGATACGCGCCGACGCCGACTGCGCCGCACATGGCCGCTCCTAAAGCACCGATCTCTTCGGTCGGAGATACGGATACGGGAAGCCCGAAGACGTCGGCGATGAGCTGCACCCACGGTCGTGATCGTTTTGCTCCGCCGGCGAGACGAAGATGCCGTACGCCCGGAGCCGTCTCGCGGATGAGCGATGCGTGTTCGTACAGCTGAAAGGTGATTCCTTCATATATTGCTCGTAGAACCTCACCGGTGGTCGTCCCCGACTTCAAACCGATAAACGTGCCCGATGCGTCGAGGTTACCGTGACTTCCGTAGATGTAGGGAAAGAACATGGCACTCGCGCGGGCGGTCGTTTCAACGTGTCGGTTGATCTCCTCGTAGATATTCTCTCCGCTCCTGGTGAACATGGTGCGGACAAACCACTCCAAGTTTCCGGCCGAGGTCGGACTCCCTTCGTGAATGAGCCACTCACCGGGAGTACAGTGAGACTGCACCGCGATGCGATTCCACGAACGGCTGAAACGCTCGGGTGCCGTCGTGAGCGCCTCGGCAATGTTCCAGGTGCCGACGACCAACCCCAACTCTTCGTCGGCCTTTACGGCCGACGCGAGCGCCGCGGCATTTACGTCGAACAGTCCCGCGACGACCGGTGTGCCTTCTACAAGCCCCGTTGCGTCCGCCGCCCCTTTTCGAAGTCCGCCGACGGTCTCGTGAGAGGGCACGGCGGTCGGAAGGGCGCTACGTAGCGCGGATAAGCCGAAGTAATCGAGTAGGTTGTCATCGATCATATGGTCACGGGTCCGGTAAAGGCCGCTCCCCGTGGCATCGGTGTAGTCCGTGCACGTGCGGCCGGTAAGCATCGCCGTGACGAAATCCTTGGCAAAGAGGACCCGATCTATGCGCTTATAGCGTTCGGGCTGTTCGGTTCTGAGCCACGCCAGTAGTGCGGAACTGTGGGCCGGCCACAACGGCTGCGTGACCTTCGGGAGGATCGTTTTCTTGTACTCCTCGGTCGAGCCGAGACGCTCCGCTACCGCTCGGGCGCGATTGTCGCTCGAAACGATCCCAACCGAGGGCCATTCGTCGCCCGCGAACCGGAGGTATGCCCCTTTTCCGTGTCCCGTCGTTGAGACAAATGCGATTGAGGAGGCCGCTACGCGAGCGCGTTCACGTGCCCGAATCACGACGTCGACAATAGCCTTCCAAGTGAGGGTGAGATCACGCTCGACCTTGCCCACCTCGTCGGTCGCAACGGGCGTGTGGGCGCTTGCGGTTCCGAGCTCGGTCCCCGCAAGGTCGAAAACCGACGCCTTGACGGTCGTTCCTCCGATGTCGATGCCGATACAATGATTCATGGATGCTTCCCCATGTGTGTCGCTCCGTGCCCTATCGCGGCATGTCTGGGTGGTTCGGGCCAAAGTGTTTGAGTATCACCATAGGCTCGAACGGACTATCGTTTCGTATCGTGAAACCATCGCGCGCCGTCGCTTCGCTGACGAAATACTCGTCGTTACTGAGACCTCCGAAGCGTAAAGTCCCCGCCGCAGCCGCGAGATACGGACCGAAGCCTCCGTAGCTCTGAATGACGATGCAACCAAAGGCGACTGCGTCTTTGACCACCACCGACTTGCCCGGCATTACTTCGAGCTTTTTGCCTCCGAAGTAGTCGTTCCCGTACACGATCCACTCTTCGTGAATGTCGGGGGAGTCGTTCGGTATTCGTACCGGAGGCCGGAAGTAGTGCTCGCGATAGTGCGGATCGATGTTTTTATCCCAGTCCATGAGATCCATGACGAACTCGATACTCTCCTTTTTACCTTCCGGTACATTCTCGACGAGAAAATCGTACGGATACACTTCGCCGGAAACCACGTTTTCGTGTACCGAGTTGACGTCTGAGTTCCATTGCGGCTCATAGGTGAGAACGGAGCCCGGCGCGTGTACCACTCCCGGCGGCGTATACCACCCCGTATCGAGTTGAATCCGATAGCCTCGGGACAGTTCCGTAATGCGGTTGTCGCCCTCCTCGAAGGCCAAGAGGCGTCTGCGCACCTCATCGATGCTTACCGACGGATCATACCCGAAATAGGTGACGGGGAACTCACCGAGATGGTTGTTGAGCTGGTGTGGAAAAAAGTACGCCTCCGGTTTGCCGAGCCGACCGACGAGCGCGGCTTTCGCGTCGTCCAAGTGGAGGTGATGAAAGAGCGGCGTACCGTAGTCGAAAAACTTCGAGTACATCGGCCACGTTCCATACTTCTCGTACAGTTCGGCGCCGATCAGCTCGGCCCCCAAAATATCGACCGCTTCGCGGAGCTGAAACCGGTCAGTTGGATCGTCCGAGGCGGACACATAGCTGAGCCCCTCGTCTTCGGGTGCGAGAGGGCCGTTCATCGCCGGAATCACCGACGAGAACCAACGCTCTTTGATGGAACCCCGCTTCGTTCCCAGCGCATAGTAGTCGTGGGGATGGAGCCTTAGTCGATGCCCCGAGCGGGCAAATCGTCTGGGGACGAAGTTCGGTATAAGTCTGAAGATCCCCTTGAACTGATTAAACACCCCGGTTACTTTTCCGGAGAGAGATTGACGTTTCATACACATACCCCGTATCGAATGTCGTTTCTCAAGAGCGGCATAACAGTCAGTGGCAGCTGACTGTTATGCTCGTTCGTCCCGTCTACATGAAATCGGCGAGGTTCTCTTGAGTCACGAGGATGAACGGAATATCCAGCAATGTCGGCACCTCCTCGCCCATCGCAGCCCGGTACGCCAACTCAAGTGCGCCTGCCGCTTGCCCCCTCGCGTCCTGGAATACGGTTGCGGCAAGCTCACCGCGGCCTACCGACTGCAAGGCGTCGGGAATCGCGTCGATGCCGATCACGAACACCTCGTCGGCGAGGCCGGCGGCTTCAACGGCGACAAAGGCTCCCAGAGCCATTTCGTCGTTTTGGGCGATAATGGCGTCTATTTCCATACCCGAGGTCAACCAGTTCTCGGTGAGCTCCAACGCTTCCGCTCTGTCCCAGTTTGCGGTTTGCTCCGCGACGATCTCGATGCCGGGGTATTGGTCGAGCACCTCTCTGTTTCCTTCGGTACGCTGAATTTCCGCGGAGTGACCGAATGGACCGTGGATAATAACGACATTTCCTTGGCCTTCGAGAAGGTCCGCGATGTACTGCGCCTCGATTCTGCCGGCTACGACGTCGTTTGAGCCCACGTAGGCGGTCGCTCGATCGATGTTGGATACGAGAGCGTTCACCACTACGATCGGTATACCCGCCTCAACGGCAAGATCGACCGCCGGAGCGCTCCCGTCGCGATCAAACGGATTAAGGACGATCGCGTCGACGGCTTGCGTGAGAAACAGTTCGACCTGAGAGATCTGGCTTTCCGCCTGTCCGCGCCCGTCGGCTTCGAGTAGTTCCACGCCGAGTTCTTCGGCCTTCGCACGCATACCATCTTGGATATTGATGATAAACTCGTTCTGAAGGTTCTGATACGCGACACCAATCCTGACGGTGTCGTCATCGGTGCCTTCTCCTTGCCCCCCCGCGAGCACCGCCATCGATGCGTACACGAGGATCGGCAGCAACAACATTGTCCTTCTCATACCCGTCTCCTTGTTCAAGGTCGTTTTTCACGTATCAACGATACGTTCTTTTCTCCCACTCCGTGCGGCTACTGCTTTTGATGGCTTCTTTGGTCCAGGACGACGGCGAGGATGATGATTACTCCTTTTACTATCTGCTGGAAATACGAGGAGACGTTTAGGAGATCGAGCCCGTTATTGATAACGCCGATCATGAGCGCCCCCACGAACGAGCCGATGAGGGAACCGACGCCTCCCGAAAGACTCGTCCCGCCGATAACCACCGCCGCGATTGCGTCGAGCTCATACGCTACGCCGGCCACCGGACTACCGGACATGACACGAGACGACAGGATCAATCCGGATATGGCGGCGGTGAATCCCGAGATAACGTAGACGAGTATTTGCACGCGAGTTATGCGGACGCCGGAATACTTGGCCGACAGCTCATTACCGCCGAGCGCGTAGACGTGGCGGCCGAATCGGGTCTGGGTTAATACGAAGTAACCGGTGCCGAGGGCGAGAAGAAAGAGCAGTACCGGGACCGGCATGCCGAGGAAGGTGCCTCGTCCTAAGATTCGGTAGCTCTCCGAAAGACTGATGACGGGCCTACCGGCGGAGGTAACAAGAGCCAGCCCTCTGGCGATCGTCATCATTCCAAGGGTCGCGACGAACGGGGCTATTCGCGTCTTCGCGATCAACAAGCCGTTCGTGAGGCCGCAGGTCGAGCCAACAAGTAAAGCCATAAACACGGGGACGACCAACGGAAGACCGTTGGCCTCTTGCGCAAATGTCGCCGAGATAACGGCCGAAAGGGCGACGACGGAGCCCACCGACAAATCGATGCCGCCGGTAATAATGACGAAGGTCATCCCGATCGCAAGCACGCCGTTTATCGATGTCTGACGAAGGATATTGACGATGTTCCGTGGATTGAGAAAGGTCGGTGAGAGAATCGCCAATACGATACATAAAAGAAAAAAACCGATATAGATTCCGTATTTTTTGGCAGTGTTTGCCATCTCTCGTGGTGTCATGGTGATTCCTCTATTGTGCGTACGACATCATCGGCCTCGGCGGGAGCGCGAAGGTGTTGTTTCATCGCACTGGCCAAGATCTTCTCCTGATCGAACTCCCTGCGTTCGTATATCGCGGTCGCGCGACCCTGGGACATCACCATAATCCGGTCACACATGCCCAAAAGCTCCGGTAGTTCGGAGGAAATCATGATGATTGCCTTGCCCGACGCGACGATGCTGTTCATGAGTTTGTAGATTTCCGTCTTTGCGCCGACGTCGATGCCCCGCGTCGGTTCGTCCATAATGAGTATCTCCGGGTTCTTGAGTAGCCACTTACCGATGACGACCTTCTGTTGATTTCCTCCACTCAAGAAATCCACGAGCTGTTGGGCCGACGGAGTTCTAATCGATAGCGATGCGACCATACGGCCTACATCCGCAGCCTCCCGCCTTTTGTTGACGACACCGCCAAACAGGAGATATTCGTCGAGATTTACGAGCGTGAGATTATCTCGAACGGACGCCTTGAGATTGAGACCTTTGAGTTTGCGGTCTTCCGTTACGAGGGCAATCCCCCGCTGTATCGCGTCGGACGGGGAGGTGATGGCGAGCTCTTGACCGTGCATCCTAATTTCACCGCTATCGGCGCTTGTAGCGCCGAAGATACACTCCGCAAGCTCGGTTCTGCCCGCCCCCATGAGACCCGCAATACCGAAGATTTCGCCACGGCAAACGGAGAACGATATGTCGGTAAACTCGCCGTCGCGCGTCAGCTCTCGAACGGATAGCGCTTCGTCGCCAAGCGCAGTCGGCTCCTTCGGAAAGTAGTCGGACACCTCGCGACCTACCATCATGCGAACCAAGGCGTCGTGGTCGACCTCGGACACGGGATTTGTGCCGATGAGGCGACCGTCCCGCAGGACGGTTATTTCGTCGGCGATCTCAAATACCTCATCCATCTTGTGCGAGATGTAGACGAAGCTGATACCGTCTTTCCGGAAGCTACGGATAACGCGAAAAAGGTTGTCGACTTCTTGATCGGTAATTGCGGAGGTGGGCTCATCCATAATGATGAGCGTTGCGTCATAGGAGAGCGCCTTGGCGATCTCGACCATTTGAGCCTCGGCGACGCTCAGTTGTCGCATCTTCCTGCGGGGATCAATACGCACATCGAGACGGTGGAATAGTTCATCGGTCTTTCGATTCATGGTCTTCCGATCCACGATCCGAAGGAAGGTATGGAGCGGCTCTCGTTGCAAGAAGATGTTCTCCCCAACGGTCATATCCGGTATCGGGCTGAGCTCTTGATGGACCATCGCGATACCGAGCCCCAGAGCGGCTCTCGCCTCGCCCACGCGTACGGGGCGACCGTGAAGACGAATCTCGCCCTCGTCGGGCTGGTACAACCCGGAAAGTACCTTCATCAACGTTGACTTTCCCGCGCCGTTCTCTCCCATGAGGGCGTGAACCGTACCGACGCGGACGGCAATGCTGACTTTGTCCAAAGCCAGCACGCCGGGGAAGCGTTTGGTTATACCGTTCATCCTCAAAGCGTATTGTGTGGTCAACGCCGCCGTCCTTCGTTCGCAATCGTTTGCACAATCGTTTGCATATGTGACCTACAATACATCATCAGACGCTCCGCACACTCTCGCGCTCGACGAGGCGCGTATCGAGAATCGAGCGTTTATAGATCACTTCGTCCGCTTCTATCATGCTGGTGATAAGGTCGACCGCCCTACGGCCCATTTCTTCGAAGGGCTGCGCGATCGTTGTAAGGGGTGGCCACGACATATGCGCCGGGGCAATGTCGTCCATTCCTATAACGGAGATGTCCGCCGGAACGGAGATCTTGCGGCGCTGCATCTCGTGAAGAAAGCCGATCGCCATGAGGTCCGACTGCGCCCACACCGCCGTGAACGGGGCCCCTTTTTCCAGAAGCAATCGTGCAGCCTCGACACCGGAGGGAAAATCGAAGTCGCCTTCGACGATGTTTCTTGGGTCTATGGCGATTCCCTCGTCGAGAAGTCGATCGGTAAATCCCGTCGTTCTCTCGCGCGATAACCATACCGATTGAGGCCCCGTAATCATCGCGATTGCGCGGTGTCCCCTCTCGATGAGGTGTTCCGCCGCGACGCGGCCCGCGTCGACGTTATCTACCTCGACCGACGGAAGTTGATCGTTTTCACACCGCCGGTCTAGGAGAACGGCCTTCACGCTCTGCCGCTCAATCATTTTGAACACGCGGCTATAGTCGGAAACGCGGGACAACACGATGCCGTCTACATTGCGTTGTAGGAGCTGTTGAATGAACTCTTCTTCGCGCCCCGCATCGCTGTGCGTGTTACCGACGGCAAGCAAGTATCCATGGTGTGCGCATTCCGCTTCGACATACTTCAGAAACGTCGCGAAGGCTTCGTGCACCAGAGCGGGTAGAACAAGTCCGATGGTGTTGCTGTTTCGCAGCCGCAACCCCTGTGCGAGGAGGTTGGGGCGATAGTCCGTCTTCTCAATAGCTTGTAACACGCGACGCTTTGTAGAGGGATCAACGGTGATGTTGCCGCTGATAGCCCTGGAGACGGTAGACACCGATACGCCGGCAAGTCGCGCCACATCTTTCATCGACGCCATAGACTGCTTATCCTTGCAAACCTTTGCACAATCGTTATCATGAGGCGGATATGATTGGTTGTCAACAAAAAAGTGTAATAATCGTCGCGGACGGCAACGCCTTGAAACGGAACCTCGGTACGATTCACCGGACGGTGATGCGTCGAGGCGACGGTCAATGTCTGTCGCGCGGTACGTTGTGGAGGCTCATCACCGCCGGAATCGCGCGTATGCACTTGGTGATTTTGCGAAGATCCTGGCGACGTTCCACCTCGAGTGTGAAACTGGCGTCCAGGGTGTCCGGCCCCGTCTCGTCGATACGCCCCTCTATCAAGTGTCCGTGAATCTTACGCACAGCCCCCTCAATTTCGCTGAACAGATCATTCGTGCGCCGCGCCACGACACGGAACCGATGCGTCGCCTTGGGAGAGACCGTCTCCCATTCGACGTCGATGAGCCGCTCATCCACGTCGGAGATACTCTGCAAGCTGCGGCAGTCGCGCTTGTGAATGATGATTCCCCGGCCGCGAGACACATATCCGACGATATCGTCGCCCGTGCGCGGTTTGCAGCACTGAGCGAAACGGATCATGAGATTGCGCTCTTTGCCGACGCGAATTTCGACCTTGTGCTGATCCAGGATGGCCGATGTTTCTTTGGAAGGTCGGCGCTTCGTATCGGGGCGTCCCGTCGATGAACGGCCGTGGGTACCGCCGTGGGGCGGGCGTTCGGTCTTCCGCGCGACGATGTTCTGATTGATGATGAGCGTCTCGTCGTGTTTGTTGAGCCACGCGCGGATCTTCGAGCGCGCCCGCGACGTATGGGCGTATCGTAGCCAGTTGAGATGCGGATGCGAATTGGGATTGGTCAGGATCTCGATGACCTGCGTATTCTTAAGCGGTTCCTTAAGAGGGATGATCGCTCCGTCCGCTTTGGCGCCCACGGTGTGGTGACCGACCTCGGTGTGAATGTGATAGGAAAAGTCGATCGCCGTCGCGCCCTTCGGGAGCTGGATGGCGTCGCCCTTCGGCGTAAAAACGTAGATCGAGTCGCGCAATATCTCACGCTTGATCTCCTCCAAAAACTCGTCGGAGGTGATACGCGCATCCTTGAGATCGCGGACGCGATGCATAATCGTCAGATCGCCCGGCTTCACCTGATTCTGCGTGAGTCCCCGCTTGTACAGCCAGTGGGCCGCGACGCCGAACTCTGCGGTCCGGTGCATACCGTGCGTCCGGATCTGAATCTCGATGATCTTGCCCCCGAACCCCAGAACCGAGGTGTGAAGGCTCTGATATTGGTTGGCCTTGGGCATGGCGATGTAGTCTTTGAAGCGCCCTTCGATCGGCGGCCACAATCGGTGTACCAACCCCAGAATCTGATAGCACTCGTTGGTCGTGTCGCACAGAATACGAATACCGAGGAGATCGTAGATCTCGTTGAGTTCCTTGCCGTAGCGCTTCATTTTCAGATAGATGCTGTAGAAGTGCTTGGCGCGGCTCTCCACGACGACCGCGACACCCTCCTCGCGCGCAGCCTTGCGGATAGCCGCCTGGACGCGAGTGAGGTAGTTCGAACGTCCCTGCCGCTTGTCGGATACCTGCTCCTTGATCGTGCGATAGACATCCGGGTGCAGATGTTTGAGCGACAGATCCTCGAGTTCGTCCTTGAGCCAGCTGATCCCCAGTCGTCCGGCAAGGGGAGCGTAGATATCAAGCGTCTCTTGCGCTATCTCGCGGCGCCGCGGACCCGCTTTGTACTTGAGGGTGCGCATATTATGCAGCTTGTCGGCGAGCTTGATGAGTATGACGCGCACGTCCTTGACCATTGCAATGAGCATCTTGCGGATCGTCTCGGACTCTTGGACGCTCTTGTTTTGCGCTTTGACGGCGTTGATTTTGGTCACACCGTTGACCAGGTTGTCTACCTCGCGACCGAATTGACGCTTCAGCTCGGCTCTCGTCACGATCGTGTCCTCCAACACATCGTGCAGGAGCGCCGCCGCGATCGTCGCCGCGTCGAGCTTCATTTCAATCAGGATCTCGGCGACCTGCAACGGGTGGATGAAGTACGGCTCGCCCGAGTCGCGCAGCTGCCCCTCGTGAAGCTTCTCGGAGAGGCGCGCGGCGGCGGACATCTTTTCTTGGTCCGCGGCGCCGTACGAAGAGGTGATATGCTGTAACTCGGCGATCGTTTTGATCATACGCTCTTGTCGGTCGTCCCGGTTCCGATCTTTCTACCCACGACAAATCGCTCGATTCCTGCTAAATCGTGGCCGACGGTCGGGGAGGTGAAGCCCGCTCGAGCCACCATCTCGACGACGCGTTCCGATTGACCGGCACCGTGTTCGACCAAAAAGTACCCATCCCACGCCAACCTTTCAAACGCTTCGCGAGCCAGGCGTGGATAGAGGGCAAGCCCGTCTTCCCCGCCGTCCAACGCGTCCACAGGTTCGCCCCAGCCCTGCGCCAAGGCGGCCGTGCGTTCGGCGGTGGTCAAATAGGGTGGATTGGCGGTGATTATCGTCGGGGCGGGCCATACGTCGTGTTGCGCGCCGTCCGCTGCGGGCCACTCCAGAAGATCGCGGATCTCGATGCGATAACACCCTCGGTCCATCGGCCCCAGTATCGAGCGAGCGTTGCGGCGCGCCCATGCGAGAGCATCCTCGTGAAGGTCGCTCAAAACGACCCGCACGCTCTGTCCCCGCTCAAAACACTCTCTCGCGATCGTTATGCCGATGCACCCCGTTCCCGTGCAACAATCGTGGATCGAAGGAGCCGATTGGCCGTCGATGAGCTCCAAGGCGCGGTCCACGAGATGCTCCGTCTCGGGGCGGGGAACGAGCGCGCCGGGACCGACGGCGAAGTCACGGCCGTAGAACTCTTTGCGCCCGACGATGTAGGCCATGGGTATCCCGCGAGCGCGCCGCGCAAGGTCCGAGACGAAGCGTGCGCGTCCATCGGGAGAGAGAACGGCGTCGACCGGTTGTCGTAGCTCGGCCAACACATCGGCGCGACCGAGTCCGCTGATATTCTCTATCAGCATGAGTACGTCGAGGCGCGGCGTGGCGCTGTCCGAGAGACGCTGCACCGCCTCGGTTACGAACGTCCCGAGGTCGGGGACGGAGCGAGGGCGCGTCATGCACCCAACTGCGCTTCACTCGCGCTCAGGCGAAGCGCATCGATCACCTCCGAGAGGTTTCCTTCAATGATGGAGTCCAACTTGTAGAGCGTTAGGTTGATGCGATGATCGGTCAGTCGGCTCTGCGGGAAATTGTAGGTACGTATCCGTTCGCTCCGGTCGCCGCTTCCGACCTGACTCTTGCGCGCCTGCGCCATCTCCTCTTTACGCTTGCGATCTTCCAACTCGAACAGACGCGCCTTGAGGACCCTCAGCGCCTTGGCCTTGTTCTTGTGCTGGCTTTTCTCGTCCTGGCAACTCACTACAAGGCCCGTCGGCACGTGAGTGATTCTCACGGCGCTGTCGGTCGTGTTGACGCTCTGCCCGCCGGGGCCGGAGGAGCGGAACACGTCGATTCGCAAATCCTCCTGGCGGATTGCGACGTCGGTCTCCTCCGCTTCGGGCAGCACCGCGACGGTTACCGCCGAGGTATGAATACGTCCGCCGCTCTCGGTGGTCGGTACGCGTTGCACGCGGTGTACGCCGCTTTCGTACTTGAGATGGCTGTACACCTCTTTGCCCGAAATGGAAAAGATGATCTCTTTCAGACCGCCAACTTCGGTCTCGTTGTGCTCGATGATCTCCGTCTTCCAGCTCATCGATTCGGCGTAGCGCGTATACATGCGATATAGATCGGCGGCGAAGAGGGACGCCTCATCTCCTCCCGTACCGGCGCGAATTTCCAGAATCGTGTTCTTGCCGTCGAGCGGGTCCGGCGGAACGAGGAGGATGCGTAGCTTCATCTCTATAGCCTCAGTCTCCCGCTCGAGGCGCTCGACCTCCTCGGCGGCCATTTCCCGAAGGTCGGCGTCCGCCTCCTCTTCCAGAAGCTCTCGGCTCTCCTCCAGTTGGCGACGCAGGTCGGTGAGAGTCGCGGAGGTATCCACGATCTCGCGGAGATGGGAGTGTTCGCGCATGACCTCCACGGCACGCTTTTGATCCTTGTGCAAATCCGGGTCGGCAATCAGGCGATCCAATTCGGCGAAACGCGCCTCTATCGTTTTGAGTTTTTCCTCCATCGATATATCTCTCTTTTAATCTCGTTTGTGGGGGCGTAGAAAGCCGAAGAGGCTGCCGATCACCCCGCCGGCAATATGCGCGAACTGCGCCACCGAGTCGGCTCGAAGGGAGTCGACGATCTCCTGTATGAGATAGAGGATGACGATCAGGATAAATGTCAGAGGAATTTCGCCTTGCCTAATGTTGGTAAACGACACCAGCAGGATCATCATGAACACTACACCACTGGCGCCGAGAAGGCCGCTGGGTAAGAAGAGTACGTTCAATAGTCCGGTTACCAACGCGGTTACGGCGATCATCACCAACAGGCCGCCTGAATCGTACTTCTCTTCTAAAATGGGACCCAGAAGTAAAATGAAAGCGAAGTTTCCCATGAGGTGCGCCCAGCTCGAGTGTCCGACGACGTGGGTGAACAGGCGCACGTAATCAATAGGGTTAACGGGATTCATCCTCGGTCCGACGACGAACAGACGTTCCAAGAGGGTCGGCATGATCGTCTGATCGAGCATGAGCACCAGCGACGATACGAGCGCGAAGGTAAGCGTCACCGGGGCGTTGTATCTGACTCTCATTGCGTCACAGTATGGATGCGATCGGCGGCTGTCAAGCGGCGCGTTCTCGGTCGTATGTTGCTACCCGCATCGAGCCGGGCCGACGGGGCGAACGACTCGGCAGGCGGAGCCTGAAGTCGCCGTTCCCACGGTCGAACCGTATCCGCCCGGAGCCACGGAGACGGCGGTATCGTTGCGGCGACTTTACCAACCGCTCATAATGTGGATAGGTTAATGCAATGGCAACGCAGATAACGAGGAAGCCGGACTGGCTCAAGATACAGTTGAACACGAACGATAACTTTCGCTACCTCAAGAAGCTCATGCGGGAGGAGCGTCTCAATACGGTGTGCGAAGAGGCTCGGTGCCCCAATATTCACGAGTGTTGGGGACAGCATCGCACCGCAACATTCATGATCCTGGGCGACACGTGTACGAGACGCTGTCGCTTCTGCGCCGTGAAAACCGGCCTCCCCAGTATGCTCGACCTCGGCGAGCCCAAGCGGGTTGCCGATTCGGTGGCGGCCATGGATCTGCGTCACGTGGTGATTACCATGGTCAATCGCGACGACCTCAAAGACGGCGGCGCGGAGGTAATGGCCAACACGGTGCGCGCGATTCACGGCGCGACGGACGAGTGTACGGTGGAGGTCCTGACCAGTGACTTCATGGGTAATCGTACGGCGGTCGAGACCGTTATGGCCGCCGAGCCCGAGATTATGAGTCACAACCTGGAGACGGTACGTCGATTGACGCCCCAAGTGCGCTCCCGCAGCGACTACGACCGATCATTGCGGGTCTTGAAGACGGCGCGGGAGATCGCTCCGGAGGCGGTAACCAAGTCCAGTTTGATGCTCGGTTTGGGAGAGAGCCGCGACGAGGTGTTGGAGGCGATGGACGATCTACGGAGCCACGACATTCAGATCCTCAACGTGGGGCAGTATCTCCAGCCTTCGCGCACGCATCTGCCGGTCCAGCGGTACTGGATGCCGGAGGAGTTCGACGAGTTGCGCCACCGGGCCCTGGAGAAGGGATTTGTCCATTGCGACGCCGGCCCCCTCGTACGCTCATCGTACCACGCCGGCGAGGGATACGAGGCGTACCGAAGGCGAGTCCACCCGCTCTACAA
Source organism: Alkalispirochaeta sp. (assembly GCA_965601925.1). GTDB lineage: Bacteria > Spirochaetota > Spirochaetia > DSM-27196 > Alkalispirochaetaceae > Alkalispirochaeta. The sequence goes on along the minus strand of OZ271854.1, from coordinate 4,342,878 downwards.
AGAGGCGTAGCGACGGCGCGTGGCGATACGCGTCCCATCGCAGAACATCTTTTTTTGTGTTCTTGCTGTTACCTTTTTCGGCATACGTTGTTTGTGAGGGTGAGTCAGCAGTGTTTGGCCTGCGGGGTTCACCTCCTTTCCTCGCAGGCCTTTTTTTGTCGTATATTGGTAGATAAAATGGCGCTATCGATAGAAAACCTGGCTCGTTTGATTGAGTACCACCAAGACAAGTATTACAACGACCAACCGGAGATCACCGACGCACAATTCGATGCGTTATGGGACGAGCTGGTCGATCGCGCACCGGACCATCCGATCTTCTCGCGCGTCGGCGCCGACGGCGCGGGTGGAGCGACAAAGCGCGAACATCTCATGCCGATGAACAGTCAAGATAAGGCGAGTACTCCCGAACAGTTTCGCAAGTGGACGGAACGGGCCGGGCATGAGCGGTATATCGTCCAACACAAACTGGACGGTGCGAGCATTGAGCTTCAGTATCACGAGGGACGCTTCGTTCACGGCGTGACCAGAGGCGACGGGCGCGTCGGAGACGATATCACCGACAACGTCAGCCGCATGGCGGGCGTACCGAAACAACTACCGTCGCCGTTCAGCGGAGCGGTCCGCGGCGAGGTGATCATGACGCACGAAGTTCACCGTCTGCATTACTCCGACAAAGCAAACTGTCGCAACGCCGCCAACGGACTCATGAAACGTAAGGACGGCAAGGGGAGCGAGCATCTTCGAATCCTCGCCTACGACGCCTTCACCGAAGGCGAGCGTCCGTTCGCCGACGAGATTGAAAAGATCTCCTGGATAGAGGCGCAGGGCTTCGCAATCGTCCCGTACGTCGTTCTCGACACACCCGATGAGGTCATCCACCATCGCGACGTCGTGAGTGAAGCGCGGAGCGAGTTGGGATACGATATCGACGGGCTGGTCGTGAAGGGGCCGGAGATCGATATCGCCGACATGCAACGCTCGCGCCCCCAAAAGCAGGTCGCGTTCAAGTTCTCCACCGAGGAGGCTGCGAGCGTGTTGAGAGCGGTCGAGTGGAGCGAATCGGGGCATCTCTACACGCCGGTGGGCATCATCGATCCGGTCCAACTCGCCGGCACGACGGTGCGGCGCGCCAGTTTGGTGCATCCCGAACTCATCGCGGAGATGGATTTGCGCATCAACAGCGAAGTCATGGTCACCAAGCGCGGTGACATCATTCCTAAAATCGAACGGCTGATTCGCCACGGCGACGATTCGCGAAGTATCGAAATACCGGAGCGTTGTTCCACCTGTGGGACCGAGTTGGTAAATGAGGGCAAGCGACTCTACTGCCCCAACGTGGCGTGTCCCCGCCGCGATTTTCATCGGCTCCAGAAATGGATTCGCGTTTTGGATGTACGGGATTTCGGCGACGTGCTCCTCAAACGTCTTTTCGACGACGGCATCGTACGGGAGATCGCCGATCTCTACACCGTGTCGTGGGAGACGATCGCCGAGTTCGAGGGTATGGGAGAGCTAAGCGCTCGCAAGGCTCTGGGTAATCTCCGAGCGGTCGCCGTCATTCCCCTTGCCCGTTTTGTCGCCGGCTTCGATATCGCGGGGATCGCGGAGCTGAAAATTCAAAAACTGGCGGACGGCGGATTCGACACGCTCGAGTCTTTGCGGGCCGCTTCGCCGGCGGAACTGGCTACTGCAGAGGGGATCGCCGAAGCGACGGCGGTACAGGTAGCCGAGGGACTTCAGTCGGTGCGCGAGGCGATGGATCGTCTTCTGGCGGGAGGAGCCGTCTCTATCGAGGCTCCCGCTTCGCCGACGACGGTCGAAGAACAACCGCTGGCGGGCCTCACGTTCTGCTTTACCGGTACCCTCACGCGCACCACGCGATCGGAAGCGGAGAAGCTTGTGCGGCGATACGGAGGGCAGGCGCGCAGCAGCGTATCGGCGGAGTTAAGTTATCTCGTCACCAATGACCCCGAATCGCGTTCGGCCAAGGCAAAGAAGGCGCGGGAGTTGGAGATTCCGATCATTAGCGAGGAAGACTTTTTTTCTCGCATTCCGGTATAGCTCGGCCATCGTCCCGGCCCTACACTGACTATTGGCATAGAGATATGTCGGCCCAACTTCGCGAACAAATCGAAGACTTCTACCCCTACGACAACGTGTCGACGCAATTCTCAAAGTCGGAGGCATTCCGCGAGAGAGCGAGGAGGCGAAGGTCGGTATTGGATTTATCGACATAGCGAACGATACGTTCCTCTCTAAATTTTTGACGCCGAAGGAGAATCAGGAAGTTCTCAACGGCCCCTATACCGCGTTCAACAGCGTGCTCCGTCGTCATGGGGGTAGCTCAACAAAATTGAGGGCGACTCGTTGATGTTTCACCACGGCGGACTCATCGACTCGCGGGCGCGGAAAATCAACGATCGGGTCGAGTTGCGAGTCTACATCGCCGGAGAGCTCTTTTTTACCTGCGTGGAGATTCATCGCGTATGCGTCTTGTTCAACAGCGCCGACACGCGCGTTTTGAGCGATACGACCGGTGAAGAGGAGCGCATCGTCTTAGAGCGCGTTTGCGATCATCACGCGATTGCGCAACGACACCGAGATTTCGAGCTCTCTCTCGGCGATGTTCCGGATCCGCATTCGGATCGGGGCCAATCTCGGTGAGGTCACCATCGGAAACTTCGGTCCCGAGGGCGCTCGGCAATGGGATGTAATCGGTATGCCCGTCATCGACGCCAAGAGGATGGAGTCCACCGCGCCGGTGGGAGGCTTGCGTATCTCGCGGAGTTACTACGAAATCCTGGCGGAGAAGGGGATCGTCGACGAGTATTTTACACGCTTCATGCGGGAGGCGGAGCTCCTCGGGAGTCGCTACGCCGCGATCACACGGGAGGAGTTGTTTGCGATACACCCCGTGGTCGTACGGGAGAAGGCCAATGCGGTCTACGACACGTGCAGCATTCAGGTAAATCCCGGTTTACCGGAGCACATTGCGCACCAGGTCGAGTCGTTACCCGATCGGGGTCGCTATGGGGCCGACCGGATCGTGAGCCTAATTCGGTACTACCGCGGGAATCGGTACGTTATCGGGGCCATAGAGACGGTGTTGCGCGAGGCGGGAGTCGTCATACGCCGGTGATACGAGGCATCTGAGGGCATCTCGTTCGTGCATATCGGCGAGACGTGAGATCGGACGTTGGCCCCCTCTCGTTCGTATATTCACTCTCCATGAGACAGTTTGAAAATCGGAACATACTGATAGTAGGCGGCTCCTCCGGTATCGGATTGAGCACCGCCCGGCTCCTCGCAGAAGAGGGCGCGCGCCTATACCTGTGGAGCAGGCGTGAGATGGACACGGCGGAGATACCGGACGCGATACACGCACGGATCGATGTAACGCGCGATCTTGCCGAACAGTCCTATGCGCTTCCCGAGCGCCTCGACGGACTCGTCTATGCGCCGGGGACGATCAGTCTCGGGGCGTTTCAACGTCTCAAACCCGAGACGTACGTGGAGGACTACACCGTTAATGTCGTGGGCGCGGTCCGCGTCATCGCCGCCGCGCACGACGCGCTTATCCATTCCGGGGCGTCGGTGGTGTTGTTCGGCACGGTGGCTGCGCGGATCGGTATGCAGTTTCACGCCTCAATAGCGAGTGCAAAGGCGGCGTTGGGTGGACTGGCGATCAGCTTGGCCGCCGAGTACGCCTCGAAGAGGGTGCGGTTTAACGTGGTCGCTCCGTCGCTCACCGATACGCCTCTCGCGGCACGCCTCTTGTCGAACGACAAAAAACGGCACGCGTCCGCCGAGCGCCATCCCCTGGGTCGCGTCGGTACGCCGGAAGATAGTGCGCGGGCGGCCGTCTTTCTCCTCGACGGACGGAACGACTGGATCACCGGGCAAGTGCTCGGAGTGGACGGCGGCCTCGGCAGCATCTCCGGACTATGAGACGTCGCGTCGCACGGACGGAACGATGCGTCTACCGGCCAGATGGGCGCCGATGAGATTGCGAGCCGGCGGTCCCAACTCCAGCTCCGCCAATGCGCCGGTGACGTAGAGGCCGGGCGTCCAGGAGAGGTCTCGTCTCAATATGGGATAGGTGTCGTCGGTGACCGGCACGTCCCACCGCCCCGCGATAGCGCGTATCGTTTCCTCCATCGGCGGCCTTGACGAGAATCCGGTACATAGGACGGTTGCGTCGTACTCGGCACGGTGCGGGGGCGTCTTTCGTAGTATCGCTTGGCGCGGTATCGCTTGACGCGGTATCGCTTGGCGCGGTATCGATGCCGGTGCCCGCCCGGCGAGTGAGACGGTGCGCCCCGAGGCTCGTGCGGACTCTACCTCCGCGCGTCGGACGAGTACGCGGCGGTGGGCGACCAGATGCGCGAGCTGTTCAAAAAGGTCCGGGGGCAGGCTTCCGGGGCGACGGCTCCTTCTGATGAGCTCCCGCCGATGTCCGTAATCCTCGATCGCGGCGAAGAGTGCCGCGCATCGGGGACCGATGAAGCACGGATCACTATCGAACTGCCATGAAGTCATGCGATCTCTATTCCATATTTCGCAACCCACTCCGCGCGCCGTGAGGCTTACGGCGAGATGAGCGGCCGCAATGCCGCCGCCGACCAGCGCGACACGCATACCGCTCCGAAGCGCGGCGGGGTCAAAATCTCGATCGTGAACATGGTACACCGGAGCGGTGGACGGGAGGGTGTCGAACGGCGTGGGACGTAGCGGTTCCGGTTGCCCAGGAGCGAGAATCACCACTCGCGCGTCAATACGTACCGGACGATAGTCGAGCGCCTCTCCCGCGCGATCCGTATCGATGGCGGGTTCTACGAGTAGGCGAAAGCGTGCTGCCGCGCTCGGTCGAATGTCGGTGACGCGACCCCGGAGAAACGATACCCCACCGAGGGTGCGGTGAGCGCGATCGGCGAGATGGCGCTCAAACAGCGCTGCCGAAGGACGATGGTAGGGCGCGGTAAAGTGATCGTCCCCGTCTGCGGGAGCCGACCGTCTCACGGCTCGAAAGTCCGGGTCGATACCGTGGCTCGCCGGTGAGCGCAGAAACGGCATCGTGCAATTCGCGGCGCGACGATTCCATTGTGCAAAAGGCGCGTCGGCCGGATCGATGAGGAGGCACCTCCCCGACTCGAGTACTCCTTCACCCACGATCCGGCTCATCAGGTGAACGCCGTGCGGACCGGCCCCGACTATCGCAAGATCGATGATACGCTTCTGTGGACTTGTCGAGGCCCTCTCGCCGGCCGTACCGTGTACATATGGTATCGTCACGCCGCCAGTATGGCATTTTTTTACGATTTCTTCTCGTCTTGGCCGCTATGGCGGCGCTTCTCTCGTGCACCACGAACGCCGACGGGCTTTCGCCGGTGAGAGAGCTGACTCCGGATCCTGCGTTTTCGCCGCTCGATGTGGTCGATATACAACTTCGAGCCCTCGGAAACAATAACGAACTCGATGAGGGCATTGCGATAGCCTTCCGCTTTGCGAGTCCCGCGAACCGTCTTTCCACCGGCCCGCTCGAACGGTTTGCCGCTATGATAAAAGGTGGTGAGTACGGCGCCATGTTGGAGTACGATCGCTTTGAGTTGGCGCCCACCGTCACGCGCGGCGAGGTCGCGGTACAGCGCGTCTCGGTATACACCCAAGGGCATGTCGTCGTGTACGACTTCTATCTTCGCAGGCAGAGCGCCGAGCCGTACCGCAACTGTTGGATGGTCGAGGCGGTCGTCACCGTCAGCGCCGGTCCCGGCGACGGTCCGCGTACCGTGTAGGGGGTCAATCCTTTTTGCGGATCGTGCTGCCGAACTCGGCCCAAGCGCTGTCGACCTGTTTTTTGGTATACGACTTGGGAACCTTGGCAGTACCCTTTGCCGGCTGCTTGTCGGAGGAACCGGAGCTCGATTTCTGGGGAGCGGCCGCGCGATGACGGGCGCCGCGAACCCGTTCGGCTCGGCGCCCCTCGTCTACGCCCGCCGCCCGGGGCCCCGTCGTGGAGAATCCGTCGGCGCGGCTCTCCCCGGGCGTCTCGATACGGGTGGTATCGCGGCTCGTGGTTTGACCGAGAAAGTGGCCGCGGAAACTTTCGTATTTACCGGTTAGACGTATCCATATGCGCTTCAGTATCGGGAGTTTCTCGAACGCTCGACCGAACAGTTCCAGGGGCCGAAGGTTAAACCACTCGTTGAACGGGAGAAATTTCATTGTCGAAGGATCGAAGTAGAGACTTAGCCGTTGTTTGATTTCGTCTACGTTGCGCGCCAGTTTGTTCTGCTTGGCGTGGAGTATCATCGCCTCGCCCAGCACCGAGGGCTTGTCCACTATTGCCGCTATGTAGTCGTTGCGCTCTCGTATTTCCTGGCGAATCGATTCGTTGAAGTTGTCGAGACTATAGAAACTGGCATCTTTTTCACGGTTACCCGTCTTGAGTTGTGTCTCCATTAGATGGGTGAAATATGCGGTCAACTCCTCCTCGAGGACGCGAAAGTTCTGCATGAACAGAGGGAACACGTTGTCGCGATGAATGTAGCGCCGGTTCAATAACACGATTTTGGGAAGCGCGGTACGGGATCGGGCGTGGACGTACCGCTCGTAGAACTCGTCGCGAAATTGGTCGAACCGATCCGCATACTTCTCCTTCTGCGCCTCCAGCATGCGCGACAGTTGCGATTGATCGATCAGTCCGTCGGGCGCCTCTTTGACCGACAAGGCGATCGCCTCCAAGTCGAGGCGGCGGTTTTCCGCCTCTTGCTTTTTCTGCTCCGCCTCGGCGATTTGCGATTCAATCAGTCCCCTGAGGAGGCAGGCGACGTGGAAAAAGTTCGAATCGACGTTTACGGCTCGCATCGCCTCGATATCCCTCGCGCGTTCCACGATCGTCTTGGTAAGGCCGAGCCAGAACATCGGCTCCTTTCCGCCGCAGCGCTGCTTGATGTTGAGGAGACTGGTATCCTGCAGCTTGGCGAGTACGCCGAGGAGGGTCGTGTTGTTGAGAAAGTAGCGCATCTTGAGAATCGACACGTTGATAAAGGCGCGCAGGTTCTTCTGGGTAATGAGCAGTGCATCGTCCCCGAAGCTCTCTATCGCCAGGGGGAGCTCCGCGGTCGCTTTACCGCCGAAATAGGTTGCGGCCTTGGCGGCCGACACCGTCTGTAGTGCGTCGCGCGGTATCTCGCCGAAATCCTTCTCGATGTAGCTTGCCAGCGGAAGGGGATTGACGATCGACTCGAGCATGTCGGTAAAGTACTCGTCAAAGAGCTCCGCGTAAAAGCGCGAACTGCCCTGACCGGTGAGGATGATCGCTTCGCGGGAACGCCGACCGTCCTGCATCGCGGTACGCAGCAAACCCATGCGATTACGGCGCAGCTTATCCATGAGAGAGAGCAAATCCGATGTGGTGCCGCCGTTTTCTCTATTCAAGAAGGCCGAGAAACGGCCGTACGGAATCCGCTCCTGCCAGTTTTGACACAGCGCATGAAACAGATCCCTCTCACCGGGTGAGAACGTTCCAAACTGGGAGAGCAGCTCTTCGCGCTGTTTGGTTTCGAAACCTACGTAATCGGGCTGCATACACTACTTATCGGATAATATACTACAATACTGTTCTGAGCCAAACCAAATCGACGCTCGCCTCTACTTGCCGACGACGAACCGGGTCGATACCCTTATCACAGATGCTCGGGTTGCTCGAATTCTCCGTAAAAGCGCACCGCCGCGCCGTAACGTCGCTATGCTTCGACGACCGAGGGGTGCTATACACCGGCGATACGCGGGGATGGCTGGCGTGTTGGGACGAGTTCGGCTGTTCATGGCGTCTACAGGCGGGAAAACGCAGTATTACCGCCCTGTCCACGGGGCGCAACGGCGAGGTTCGTGCAGGCTGTTTCGACGGTAGCATCGTAGCGCTCACGGGAAATCCGGCAAACTCCCGCCGTCTCGACCGCTTTCGGCGCGGCGTCGCGTCGTTGTGTTACGATGCCGAACGAACGCGAACGATCGCCACCGGGTTCGACGGAACGATCGCCATTGCCGACGAGGGCCCGTTCTTTCTGCGCGACAAGCGTGACGTCGCGGGGCCCGTCTTTGCGCGCCTTTCTCGGGACGAAGCGGCGCTCTTGACGTGGGGCTCGGGAAACCGCATCGAGATACGCTCTCCGGCCAATCTCGAGGTGGTTCACACTACGACGATTCCGTCACTACTCGTTCACGACCTCCTGCCGGCTCACGGCGGCCTGGTTTTCACCCTCGACTACGATTCTCGCCTCACCATGTGGCTCGCCGACGGTTGGGTGAAGCTCTCGTCCATGGAGGTTCGATTGGAGGGGCAGGGGCGTATCGTCGGTCAGCGGGATCATGTGCTTTGGCTTCGAGATAGTCGACACCTCGTCGCCGTCGATCTTAAGAGTATGATGCACCTCCGCGATCTCTCCATTCCGAGGGTCTCCGCGGCGGCGTTGGATCCGTCCAGGCGACGGATGGCGTTGGGATTTCGGTCCGGCGAGGTGCAGATTTGGACCCTCGGCGACTCCGCGGTAACCAAAAACTAACACCATCCTCATACGGTCTCGCTGTGAGCGGAGATCGGTTCAGCATTCAAAGTCTTACGCAGTTATATGATCGGGTGCCGGTCAGGCCCTTGGAACGTGACCATCGTCTCGTCGTGTTCAGCGATCTGCACATGGGAAACGGGTCGCGTACCGACGACTTCATTCACAACGGCGATCTGTTCGCTACCGTGCTATCGCGTTATTACGCCGACCATCGGTATCATCTCATTCTCAACGGCGACGTGGAGGACCTCCAGCGGTTCTCCATGCGGTCGGTGGTACGACGTTGGCCGCAGGTGTACCGCGCATTCAACGAGATCGTAGAGCGAGGCGGCCTCACGCGTATCGTCGGTAATCACGACCTCGATTTGCTCGACGGCAGGCCGTGGACGCAAGCGCCGGAGACGGACGCCAACGAGCAGTGGCCCGAGACATACACCGACCCCGTGCTCGAAGGGCTGCGACTGCGTCATACGAGCGGCGAGTTGTTTCTCTTCCACGGTCACCAGACCTCGCGATGGTACGAGAAACATAACAACCTCGTTCGCATCGCCCTGCGTTATCTGGCCAACCCGCTCTTCATCGGGAACTACACGATTGCCGCCGGGAGTCGCAAGCGATTTCGGATCGAACGGCGAGTCTATGATTTTGCCACGGAACGTAAGATACTCGCCGTTATCGGGCACACGCATCGCCCGCTCTTCGAGTCGATGTCCAAGACCGACTCGATCCAATTCGAGATCGAGCAGCTCTGCAGAAAGTATCCCAAGAGTCATAAGCCCGGTAAGATCGAGAATCGCATCGCAGTTCTTAAACGGGAGTTGTTGGAGGTACGGGAGGAGGCGCGAAGCGAGTCGGATCAGGCGAGCCTCTATCGCGAGCACCTGCTCGTACCGAGTATGTTTAATTCCGGGTGCGTGCTGGGGAAGCGGGGCATGACGTGCTTGGAGATACTGGGAGACACGATACGCCTCGTCTATTGGTACGACGGTCGTCGCAAGCAAAAATACTTGCAATACCGGGCCAAGAATGTCGAGACGTTGCCCGACTCGACCTACCACCGAATCGTGATAAAGGAAGATACGCTTGAGTACATCTTCAGCCGAATTCGTCTCCTCGCGTGAGGGACGCAGGCGGATCGATCGTGATACGATGACGATATGCAACGTACGCGACGCACTACGGTTCTGATACTGCTGTTTATCGGTGTGTTGGTCGGCATCGGTCTATTCGGGAATCGGCTTTTCCCGCGCCGAGAGGCGAGCCCAACCGCCGATTCTCCGTTACCCTCCACTGTCGACGAGTTGCACATCGAGGGTCGATGGACCGTCTCGGTACGCTACGGCGAGAGCCCTTCGGTATCCTTGGATTCGTCCGCCCCGGGTTCTATCGACCGCTATATAGAGGTAGACGGAGACGAGTTGACGCTGCGCGGTCTGTCGGGTGTGCGGAACGCCGAGGCGCTGGTCACCCTCCCGACGCTGCGGACAATCGCGATCGACGGCGCCTCCCATATCACCGTCGACGATTTCGACCTTGACACCTTGGAAATTGACATCGACGGCGCCGCAAACGTCTATGGGGTGGAGCTGCATGTCGACGCGCTCACGATCGAGACCGACGGCGCGGCACGCGTGGACCTGTCGGCGTCACAAGTGGTACACGCGACCATCGATATCGACGGCGCCGGAAGCGTCGACCTCACCATGGCCGGCGGCGTGTTGATGGGGTCCATCGACGGCGTGGGCCGCGTCGTATACGGCGGGACGGTCTCGCGAGAGGATATCGACATAGACGGTCTGGGAGCCGTCGAATCGGTCCAGCGATAGAGAACACCCATTTCCGCGCCGCGATTTTCTTTAAAAAGAAGTTGACGATCCGTACGGGCGAGCGATACTCTCTATTCAGTTCAACATTGAATGTTCAATGTTGAATGAGATTGCGCAATCACAACACGTTTCGAGGGAAGGGATATGGCGACACATCATCGAGGGAGCGACGCTGAGCGGACCGCTCTCGATCTGTTTATAGCCCTGTCGCGGGCGACCGACACCTATCAGAGGGGCGCGTTTCGGCACGCACCGCTCCCCGACGGGCTGACGCCGACACAGTTCGGTGTTTTGGAGGCGCTGTTCCATCTGGGACCGCTCTGTCAGACGACCGTGGCAAAGAAAATACTCAAAACGAAGGGCAATATCAGCGTGGTAGTCGGCCATCTGGAAGGTCAGAAACTGGTGCGACGCGGGAGTCTCCCCGAAGATCGACGACAGGTGATTCTCGAGCTCACCGACGACGGGAAGGCGCTGATAGGGCGCTATTTTCCCGAGATCGCGGAGGCGTTCGCGCGTAGTGCCGCAGTTCTGACGGACGAGGAACAGAAAACGCTGACCGGGTTGTGTAAAAAGCTCGGACTGGGCGTTCAGAACACAGTATTAGGAGAAGAACAGTGAAGGTACTCGTTGTCTTTCATTCAACGTACGGACATATGTATCAAATGGCGCAGGCAGCGGCCGAGGGCGCGCGCGAGGCCGGTGCCGAGGTTGAGATCAAGCGCGTTCCCGAGCTCTTGTCGGACGATATTCTGAAGGCGATGGGCGCGCTTGAGGCGCAGAAGGCGTTTGCCGACGTTCCGGTTGCGACCGCCGATGATCTTGCCGCGGCCGACGCGGTCATCTTCGGTGTACCGACGCGTTTCGGCAATATGGTGGGGCAGATGCGGATGTTCCTCGACTCGACCGGCCCCCTGTGGATGAGCGGGGCGTTAGTCGGCAAGGTCGGCAGCGTCATGTCCTCTTCGGCGACGCAACACGGCGGACAGGAGTCGACGATTCTTTCGACGCAGATTACGCTGCTCCACCACGGAATGGTGATTGTCGGGCTTCCCTACGCGTTCCAGGGACAGATGTCCATCGACGCGGTAAACGGCGGATCGCCCTACGGCGCCTCCACGATCACCGGTGGGGACGGCAGCCGGCTGCCGAGTGAAGTGGAACTCGACGGCGCGCGCTTTCAGGGGCGTCACGTCGCTCAGATCGCAGGAAAGCTTGAACCGGACGTCGCTCAGACTGCGGGAAAGCGCGCATCGTAAGCTCCACGATATAGATGCTGGCGAGCCGGGCTCTACTCACACCGAGTTGCGCCCGGCGTTTACGATCGCGGCCATCGATTTGACCACGAGTTTTTTGAGGCTTGCGGCCTCGTCCTCCGCCGTATCGCCGCGGATTCTCGCAAGAGCGTATTGCTGAATCACCAGAACGGGCAGAATAATGGACTCCCGCAGGGCGATTGACGCCTGGAGCGACGGGTCGTTCGGGAGCAGCCGCTCGGCGTCGGCGATCCGGAGCAACATATCCCGCGTTCTCGTCGTCTCCTCTTCGAGAATGCCCCATATTTGCGAGAACTGCCGATCGTTCGAGATGAAGCGCGTAAGATCGAAACTTACCTTACTGAGGCTCTGCATGCTGTTTTCTACCAGCGTCCGAAAGAAGAGGTGAGAGCGGTACAACCGACGCAGATCCTCGAGATGACCCTCTGCGATGAGGTGCTGTAGAGCGCTTCCGAATCCGAAATAGCCCGGTACGTTCTGTTTCATCTGACTCCACGCCCCGACAAAGGGGATCGCTCTGAGATCCTCCAAGCGCAGCGAATCCCGCCTTCCGCGGCTGGTGGGGCGTGACGCGTTGTTCGCCTGACCGTAGTAGATCAACGGCGTCATCCGCTCGAGATACGGCATGAACTGGGGATGACGCTTCAGCGTACGATACGCTTCGAGACTGTGCGCGCTCATGGTGTCGATGAGTGTGCGCTGCTCGTCGGTGAGATCCTGGTAGTCATCCGACAGGATAAGATTCTCCAGCCCCGCGGTTACCAGCTGCTCGAGGTTGAAACGCGCCGCGTCGACGGTTCCGAAGTTGGAACTGATCGTTTGCCCCTGGATCGTGAGGTGAATCTGATTACGCGCCATCAGACGGCTCATGGCACGATAGAATTGGTGCGTCTTACCGCCTCCCCGGGCCGGAGGACCGCCGCGCCCTTCGAAGAAGACCACGTTGATGCCGTAGCGCGCCGCACACGCCGTAAGATCCTCGCGGGCGCGATAGATGAGCCAGTTGGCCGTGACGTAGCCGCCGTCCTTCGTACCGTCGGAGAAGCCGAGCATGATCTGTTGCGTCTCGCCGCGCCGTTTCAAGTGGCCGCGATACAACGGCATCTCATAGAGCGTCCGCATGATCTCGGGAGCGGAACGAAGGTCGTCTACCGTCTCGAAGAGCGGCACGATATCGAGGTCCACCCCGCCCTCGGGGTAGCCGGCAATGCGCGCAAGGAGGTACACGGCTATAACATCGGCGGCGCCGCGGGTGTTGGAGATGATGTAGCGATGGAGCGCACGTTCGCCTCCCTCGCCCTGGATCTCCCGGGCGACGCGTATCGATTGAATGGTGTCCAAAAGAACCGCATCGTCGGCGACCATCTTCTCCACCGCAGCATACGCGGGGATCACTCCGTCGGCGAGAGCTCGCGTCACACCGGCTAGTGTGAGTGTCTCCCCGTCTCCGATCGCCGCTGCGACGATACGTCCGTGGATGCGGCTATCCTGGCGGATATCGAGGGTCGCGAAGTGAAATCCGAATACCTGTACGCGCCAAATGAGCGACTCGAGGGGTTCCACGAACAGTCCGTCGTGTTTTTCGTGAAGGTGTTGCCACAGCTCCACGAGCGCCTCTTTGAGTTCCGAGGGCCTCTCGAAGGGGGGCGCGTCCGAGTCCTCGCAGTGACCGCGGAGGGTCGCGCGCAGCCGCGCGCGAATGGATCGTATGCGGTCGATCGCACCGTCGAAAGTGAGGCGACGCGCCAAGATCTCCACGTCGGCGAGGTACAGGGAGAGAATGCTTCTTCGCAGGGTGGTGGCGACTTCCCACGTCGTTTTGGCGTCGACGAAGGGGTTGCCGTCGCGGTCTCCTCCGGGCCAGAATCCGACTTCTACGATCGGTTTCAGATCGAGCGCCTCGCCCATAGTGGGGCGGGACTCGGTCGCAATGCGGGCGTGGACGCCGGGAAAGGTGTGGTAGAACACATTCTCCAGATACCACAGGAGGCTTCGTGCCTCGTCCATGGGGCTCGGCTTGCGTCGATTGCCGAAGCGCGTTTTGCCGAGTTGTAACAGATAGTTGTAGATCCGCGATATGTCGTTTTTCGCCAACGCGTCGATGAGGTCGGTAATGATGCCCAACACGCGACTGGGATAAAACTGCGTGGGATGAGCCGTCAGAACGATACGCACGCGAAAGTCAGAGACGATTTGCGCGAGCTCGGGACGGCGTTCCGCCTGGATGATGCGGGCGAGCGTCTCGTTTAAGGTGCCGACGCCCTCCATATCGTGCACGTGAGAAAAGGCGGCGTCCTCCAACGCGTCGAACAACACGACTTGGCGCTCCACGAGTTGGACGAATCGAAAGAGAATCGCCATGCGGTCTGCAGGCGAGTACTCGACGAGTTGATCGTCGAAAAAGCTGTCGACGATCCGCACCGGATCGACCCCGTCGGCGAGGAGGCGCTTGGCACGCTCGACGAAGACGGGCAGAAGAATGCCGGCCCGTCGGACGTGCTGAAAGGGCAAGCTTAGAAAGAGGCCGTTGAAGATTTGGTATTTAAGGTCCACCTCTTCGCGGTAGACGCGATGTTCCGCCACTACGCCGGTACCTCACGGGCCTGTAGACGCAGCCGCAGCTTTTGGCTTCCGAAGGCGAGGGCGTAGGCGACGATCGCGAGGGGATAGGCCAGATAATAGCGCGATGGGTCGATGCCCGTTACGGAGACAAAGACGTTGGGTAGAAAGAACAATCCCGCGGCGAGGAGAAACACCGGCACTTCGAACCACTTATTGGACGTGAGGGCCCATCCCTGCACCGCATTGGTGAAGGCGAGCATTCCCCCGGCGGCGGAGATGAAGACCATGATGCCCTGGAGCCATCCCTCCGATCCGATAAGCAGGAGCATCGGGTTGAATACGAACATAAAGGGAATAACCGCCGTGCGTAAGTCGTAGATAAACCCTTTGATACCGGTGGGAATGGGGTCAGACTTTGCGATCGCCGCGGCGGCGTACGCCGCGAGACCTACCGGCGGCGTGTCGTCGGCGAGAATCCCGAAATAGAAGCAGAACAGATGCGCCGCGATTGCCGGGATAATGAGCCCGATATCGGCGCCGAGGGTCGTGATGACCGGGACCGTGATGGACGCCATAACGATATAGGTCGCCGTGGTCGGCAGACCCATGCCGATGATGAGGCTCACTACCGCGGTGATGAATAACAACAGGAAGATGTTCCCCATCGACAGCACCTCGACCATTTGCACGATGCGGCTGCCGATGCCCATATTGACGATGCCGACGATGATACCCGCCGTGGCGGTGGCGAGTGCTACAGGAAGCATGTTCTTACTGCCCGTTACCAGGCCGTTTCCGATAGACGCTACAATTGTGCGTGCCGTCGACCATGCGCCCGTCTTGGCTCGCACGGCGGAAAACACCTCGCGCACGATATATATCGCCACTAGAATCGCGATCGCGTTAAAGACCGCAAGGTTGGGACTGCGGCGCAGTACCGCGAGCTCGTAGATCAAGACAAAAAGGGGAATGAGATGGTGATATCCCCGTTTCAGCACCGAAAAAAAGCGCGGAACATCCTCCTCGGCAAGACCGCGCAAACCCAGTTTGGACGCCTCGAGATGGGTGATGTAAAACAGCGCAATGTAGCTCACGAATGCCGGTATGAACGCCGCACGTATCACCTCGAAGTATGACATCGCGAGGTATTCGGCGATGATGAACGCTGCGGCACCCATAATCGGCGGCATGAGTTGTCCGTTGGTGCTCGCCGCCACCTCGGTGGCCGCGGCCGTTTTAGCCGGATAGCCGACCTTACGCATGAGCGGAATGGTAAAGGTACCGGTTGTCACGACGTTAGCGATGCTCGAACCCGATACGAGACCGGTGAAGCCGCTTGAGACGACCGCCGCCTTTGCCGGTCCGCCCTTGTATTTCCCCAAGAGCGAGATGGAGAGGTCGTTGAAAAAGTGTCCCGCGCCGAACTGTTCCAGAAGGGCACCGAAGAGGACGAAGAGGTACACCGTGCGTGCCGATACGTCGAGGGGGATGCCGAAAATACCCTCCGTGGAGAGGACGATCTGACTCGTGTAGCGAGTGAGACTCACGCCGCGCCATGCGAGGATACCCGGCATGCGGCGACCGAAAAAGGCGTAGAGGGTGAACACGATGGCGATGATGACCATGGGCATACCGATACCGCGCCGGGATGCCTCGAAGAGTAGGAGAATGAGCGCCACGCTCATGACCAGGTCGCGCGTCGTCGGAATACCCATACGGGTGGTAATGCCGTCCCAGTCGAGTACGATGTACAACGCCGCGACGACCGCAATCGCAGCTACGAAAAAGTCGATGAGCGGCGTGTGTTTGAGGGAGTGTAATCCCGGAATGTCCCGGGCGCGCTTTCGTGTTATCGGGACGCCGAGAAATACGAGCATCATAGCAAACGCCAGGTGCATCGAACGCACCGTGATGCTGTCGAGAATCAATAATCGCGGTAGGGCGAGCTGAAAGAGCGCCCACGCGAGGCTGACCGCGGTAATGAGTATGCGATCGAAGCGGCGATATACGCGAGTGATTCCCGTCTCTTGCTGCAAAATACGTTCGAGATCCCTATTCTCCGCCATGAATCCCTCCGGCACCTCTCAAAACCCTCGAGGTCACGCTGAGTCTTTCTCTTGGTAAAGCGTTACGGTGCATGTTCGATGACTCCGGAGGAGCGTCGCGAGGTGCCTCCCCCCGTTTAATGTGACAAACGGGCGCGTGACACCGGACGTGGCGTCGCGCGCCCGCTCTTGGAAAAGCGAACGGTGTCCGAATTTCTAGTTGAGAAGGTCGGGATTTATCATATCGATCATGCCCGCCTCTTCGTAGTACCGGACGGCTCCGGGATGAAGCGGTGCCGACATACCTTCCAGCATATTCTCCGCAGTGAGTACCGCGTAGGCCGGATGCAGCGACTTGAAGTCTTCCAGGTTGTCGAAGACCTCCTTGGTGATCGCATACACCACATCGTCGGGAACGTCGGCGGAGGTAACGAAGGTCGCCTTAACACCGACGGTCGTTGCATCCCCCGTGTTGGCCGCCTGGGGATAGAACCGCGCCGGAATCTGGGCGACGGCGTAGTACGGCAGACGCGCCAAAAGAGCGTCGATGTCGCCGCCGGTGATGTCTACGATTCGTACGCCGATACGGCCGCTGGTCGCTTCGGTGATGTTTCCGTTCGGGTGACCGACGGTGTAGAAAAACGCGTCGATTCGGCCGTCCTGCAGGAGACTCGGAGCCTCAACCGCGCCGACCTGCTCCGCCTGAACATCATCCTGGGAGAGCCCGAAGGCGCCGAGCACATCGAGGGAGTTCTGCAGCTGTCCCGAACCGGGGTTGCCGATGTTCACACGCATACCTTCGAGGTCCGCGACCGTCTCGATACCGCTGTCGACCGATGCAATCAACGTGATCGCCTCAGGATGAATGGTGAAGACCGATCGCAGTCTGTCCTGGGGATTGCCGTCCCATTCGGCCATGCCGTTGAGTGCCTGGTACTGCCTGTCGGATTGTGCGATGCCGAACTCGAGATCTCCGGCGAGCACCGCATTGATATTGAATACGCTTCCTCCGGTGGACTCTACCGACGCGCGAATACCGTACTCGTCGCTTCTGGCGTTTACCATGCGGCTAATCGCGCCGCCGGTCGGGTAGTAGACGCCGGTTACACCGCCGGTTCCAATCGTCACGAAACGCGGTCCGTCGTCGGCCTCCCCTTGGCCCCCGGCCATGACGAAACCGGTAACGAGACAGAATATGACTCCTGCCAGCAAAATCTTGCGCATACCTTCCTCCTTGTATGTTCTTGCTCTTAAAGTGCGCAAAAGGCGTGCGAAAATCAACCCGCGAGGCGATGGTTTCGATATTTATTCACCTACGCGTCAAGAATATTTTCGTCGGGAGCGGTCCGACTCACGCTCTCTTTTCATCTCTCCGACGGCGGCGGTTGCATCGCGAACGGAACGGGCACGATTCATTGACGCCCCGATCGCCACCCATCCGTGATAGGACAAGGCATCCTCTGCGACACTCCCCCGCGATCGAACGGCAGCGCTCACCGACGACCGGGCACCCCCTCATCAACCTGCATTATCGAGAAGCGAAAGAGTAGGTTCGCCGCATCCAATAGAGAATGATTGTTTGGCGCCATGAATTACATTATTGGATACATAACGAGTGATCAGCAGTTATTGTGTTGGTATTCCTTTTATTCAGACGCGCGATGTGATATAGTGAAAGCAAGTCAAACACAGTGAAATCTCCGTATACGGTGCGGCACGGGCTCGGTGAGCGTGTGGTGCGCGTGGAGGCGATAGGACCATCTCGAGTGATCCCAGGATTTCGACGGGCGCATGCTCCGCGCGACGCCGGTGCGGCGTGGGCGGAGGGTGCGTTCGATCGTAGTGCGACGGACGCACGCGGGAAGGCCGGTCGGCCGAGACGACGACGAGCGATAGAGAGAGGACGAAGATGAGACGAATAGGAATCGCAGTACTGATCGCGGCATGCACGGGAACGGTCGTCGGACAGATGCCGGACGACGTTGAGACGGGCGATCACGTCGTCGGCGAAGGGGTGTACGAGCGGGCGAGTCGCAGCGGGAGCATCGCGGAGTGGCAGGCGGTGACGGGGATCGGCCTGGGGGGACTGGACGAGTGGGAGACGGCGGCCTTGGGCGACCGGTGGGCGGCGAGTCTGGGCCGGGTGGTCGAGGCGGAATGGGAGCGGTCGGTGGCGCGGTTCGACGCGGCGGGGCTGCGGCGCGCGATCGATGCGGCGAATCGGCGATATCTGTACGAGACCGACGGCGGGGGTGAGTACACCTTCGACGAGGCGGGGGATGTGATCCTGCAGGGTGCGGAGGGATACGAGGCGGCCGCGGCGGCGTGGGAGGCGGAGGTCGAGGATGCGTTTGCGGCGTTGTACACGGCGTGGGAAGCGAGCGCGGAGGCGACGGCGACGGAGGTGTTGGGAACGTTTGAGGGCGCGGTGCGGGAGAGGGTGGCGAGCGAGCTGGCGGTATCGGTGGGCGAGTACAAGGCGCATATCGAGCGGGAGTTTCGGTCGCAGGTGATACGATCGAGCCGGCGGCTGGCGCAGGGGCGGTTGCAGGACAGCTACAGCATGCGGCGGCAGGCGGAGGAGGAGACGGCGCGGTCGACGGCGGGGCGGTTGATTCGCGACACGCAGGTGAGGTTGGACGAGGTGAGCGCGCATCTGGCGGCGTTGGTACCGGAGGGTGACGCGGATGTGGGCGAGGCGCGGATAGAGGCGGAGGCGTGGCAGGAGAGCTTTGAGGCGGAGTTTGCGCGGGGATTGAGTGCGTGGAACGGTGCCGAGGAGCGATTTATCGCCGAACGGATGGCGTGGGAGTCGGAGGCGCAGGAGCAGTATCGCGAGGCGGAGGCGGCGTGGGACGAGGCGTTGGACGAGTTCACCGTGGCACGTTCGGGCTGGATCGCGGAGATGGAGTCGGTCTGGCGCGAGGGTGAGGACGCGTGGGCACGGACGACGGCATCGTTTGACGCCGCGTTCAGTGAGACGATGATTGAACTTGCGCGTGCGTCGGAAGAGGAGCTGGCCAAAGTACGCGCCGAGTCGGACGCCTATCTGGCGGTGTATCGCCAAGCGGCCGACGTGGTGGCGATGGCGGAAGAGAACATCGCCGCGCTGGAAGGAATGAAGGAGGTCCTGGAAGGGGACCGGACGACCTACCGTGATCAACGCACAAATAGAGAGCGCGCGATTGCGAACGCGCGGTACCACGCCTTTGCCGACGGAGGGCACGAGGAGAACGACGGTCTCGTAGAGGACTTTCTCCAAGGATACAACCCGTCGGTGCTTCCGGCGCGCGTAATCGAATACACCTACAAACAGAGTAACGGCGACACCGACGAGCGTACTCGCAACGAAACCGCCTTCGAGCGGAATAGGCGGCTGAAAAACTATGTGCAGGGCGCCGCACATCAGGGAGCGTGGGTCGCATGGCTGCAGGGGCGATTGGGAGTGACCCGGCACGATCGCCAAGCGCCGATCGCCGGCATCGTGATGGATATCAATCTGATCGACGTGCAGCTCGGGATGATCGACGAGAATCTGGCGTCGGTGAATCGGGAGTTGGCGTACTGGCGTGGACCCGATGGAGCAGGCGGAGTGCTCGCGGATTTCGAGCTGATGCGCGACGAGGCGCAGGCCGATCTACACGGGATGTTCGGCGCGCTGGACACCTACGGGGCGGCGTTGAGCTCCGGCGAGGTGGAGATCGCTCGTCTGAACGGTATGGTCGAGTCATTAGAGAGCCAGCTCGCGATCGCCGAGGCGGTGGCCGCATACGCGGCGGATACCTCCTCGGACCGCGCCACATTGGCCGAGACCGAGGCGCGCTACGCCGCGGAGGTGGCGGCGTTCGAGGATGCCGAAGCGGCGTTTTTGGCGGCGATCGGGGAACTTGAGGCGATAACCAACACGGTGCTGCCGAGCGTCCAAACCGCCTTGGCGGAGAAGCAAAATGCGTTGAACATCGCGGAGGCGGAGTTGGACCGGTTGACCGCCGAGTTGGCGGCGGCCGAGGAGGCGCGGCGGCTCCAGGACGCCGGGGTCTACGACAACCTGATCGAGGCGCTGGAAGACGCTGCAGTAGGGCATGCCGGTGAAGGGCGCGATGCCGGGGCCGAGACGTACGCCCAAGCGGACGCAGACGCGTTGGCCGCCGATCGGTGGCAGACGGCGATGGAGATCGCCGCCGACCTGGCGGGGCACGAAGAGGCGGAGACCGACGAATACACCGATTTGACCGAGTTGACGACCGCGGTGGAAGCGTTGGAGAGCTTGTCGATCGATTGGACGACGGTAACGGCGGATGGATTCACCCAGTCCGTCACCGACGCGGGGCTGGATGCCGGTGCGCCGGCGTATCTCGACCTTGTGGCGGCGATCGATTCTGCCTTGGCGGTAGGCGAAGGCAGCGCGGAGCGTCGTCTGCGCGAGTTGTCGGCCGAGCGCATGCTGGCCGATCTCGCCGATCGGGCGCGACTGGATGTGGCGCGCACGGAGTACGCGATCGATGTGCTGGAAGGGCGCGTATACACCGAAGAGCAAACGTGGTTGTACCAGGAAGAGATCGACGCCTTAGAAACGTTCCACGGCGAGGATATTGCCGACGCGCAGACGGCGTTGCACAGCGCGGAGGACGCCGCACGGCTGGCGATTCAGGAGCACTATGAGGCACTGGTGACCGCTGAGAGCGAAGCTATCGCGACGGCGAGGCAGGATGCGATCGCTACGGCGTACGACGAGGCACGCGCGGCGGCGATCGATGCGGGGCTTCCGCCGGCGCCGGACGATCCGGTGGTGGTGGAGGTCGCGGACGCCGGCGGGATCCCGGCGGACCCGACGATCGGCACGGTCTATATCGTCGGAGACGGGACGGGGCTCGGCGAGCCGCCCCCCGGCGTGGCGTACATCGTGTTCGACCCCGGTGCGGTGGCGATCGATGAGGCGACAATCGTCGGTGATTCCGAAGAGGCGCGGACCGCGATTCTGGTGTTTCGAACCGGAGAGCGCGACGTCGACTTTGCAACGGACTACTCGGTCTTGATTGACGATCTCATAAGACCAGAGCGTGTTCGTCTAACGTATATGCAGGAGGCTCAGGAGGCGTGGAACGCCTTTGAAGATGTATCTATCAGCACGCTGCGTTCGTATACCGTGGCCTACCAGCTCCAGGTTGAGCTGATCGTCGCGCCTCTGGTGAACATCGACACACCCGATACACCCGAACCCACGATCGGCGAGCTACGCGCGATGTACGAGGAACTGATCGCACTGGACCACGTACCGACGGCGGTAGTTGACCTATTAGGCGTCTACACTCAGGCGCGTATCGCCGAGGCCGGTGGGAGTGCGAACGTTGCATTCGTCGGCGCGGCCGAGAACGGCGTGCGTCTCGAGGCGTTGGAGGGGGCGCTGTATACGCTTGAGAGTCCCGAGGCGACCGAGATGGAACGCGAGGCGGCCGCCGCCGCTGTCGGCGGGAGTCACGACCCGGCGAGCGTCGCGACGCTTCGCGCGGAGTACGACGTGCTGGCGGTGCGGAACGCCGGCGCGGTATGGCTTCGGGGATTGTTGGACGACTCGGCGCAGAGTACCTATCACCACTTAACGACCGCATCGGAAGTCATCGGCGGCATAGACAGCTCGTCGGTAATCGATGTCATCGACGACGCAGTCGCGACGCTCGATGCCGAAGACGCCGATGATGTCACCACGGTGGTCGCCGAGGAGTCGGCATACGAGCGGCGGGCGGAGGAACGCCGTATGTTTCTCGGTGCCGAAGCGACGTATTTGGGGGCGTTGGTCGATTTGGCTGACACCTACGAGGTGAAGAACGCATTCCAGAGCAATATCGAGCAATACGTGATCGACGTGGTCGAGCCGTTGCGCGACGACGTGGAACGCCAACGACAGGCGGTGAATGGTGCGCGCCGAGAGTACGATGGTGCGATCGCAGCGTTCGAAGCCGCCGTGACTACCTACGAGGAGAGAGCGGCGGACGTCGACGCCGCGCAGCTGGCCTACACCGATACGCGTCGCGCGATGCAGGAAGCCGAGGAGATCATGGACTACGCGCGTACCGGGTACATGACCGCCGAAATCGACCCTGCAGCGGTGGTGGCCGAACGCACAGCCGAGCTGGAACGCACCCGCACCGCGCTGGCGCTGGTGGTGGCGAACGCCGATGAGGTGACCGACGCCACTCGCGACGACGAGTACGTCGATCTGGTGAGCACCGAAGCGGAGACCATGAACGCCTACCAAGAGGGAGCGGTGGCGAGCGAGACGTTGGGTCGGCAAACCGCCGAGGCCGAAGGCGCGCTTCAGGCCAGCCGTGCATCGATTGCACGTACCGCCTCGCAACTCGTCACCGGCGCGTACTCCTTCTCACCGGACTACGACTCCGTCTCCACCGCGCGCATCAGTTCCGATTCAGACCGTTTCGATGCCGACACCTACTTCACCGGAGAGTGGGATGAGAATCTGTCGACCGATATGGCTTCGTGGATGGTCGCCATGAATCAACTGGGCGGCAACGCGTTGTACGACATGGGCTTGGCGCTCTATTACGAGATCCACTACGCCGGATCGTACGGCGGTGACGACCATCGCGTGGGTGAGGCGTCGATTCTGACCAATCAGACCTTCGTCAAGTTGATGGACAAGGCCAATGTGCGAATGGATCCGTACACTCATAGATATACCGGTTTGACGATCAGGGAGGGAACGTTGAACTGGGAGCTGGAACAGCGGACGCGCGCCGCCTACAACCGAGTCCGAGCGACCAGTTTGAGTCGCGGCGCGTATCGCTTCTTTGCGATGCTGACCGAGGGCGGCGGGCCGGTCGAGTTGGACCAGAGACAGGTCAGGGCGATAAACAACGACGTGTCAAAAATTGCGCACGACTTCGTCGATGACGAGGCGCGCGATCGGCAACGGAGCTTGACGAAGTGGTACCGCTCACCCGGAAAGAAGCGCGAGGGACGGCGCATCAAGCAGCTGCGCCGCCAGGACCCCGATCTGTCGGGCAAGGATCAGAGATCGATCACGATGCAGCTGTTTGCCGACGGGAGTCGAACCATCGGTGAGCAGAACACATTGGCCGCCGATGTAGCACGCATTACCGGAAACCGTCCCGACGCAAACGAGGTCATTGCATCGCTGACCGCGGCGGGTGTGGCGGGCACCTCCGCGCGGCTCCAACAGGCGATCCGCGACGTGGTGGCGACCGGCAACGCCTCGGAAACGGCGACGAGCCTCTCGGTCATGGCCGCGGCGCAGGAGCGTCTGGCACGCGACATGGTTGCAGCGGGCGAAGCGGTGAACGTGCGCGTCGTCGAACTGCAGACCGAGCAACACACCGATCAGGTGAACTACGAAGAGGTGTTGGGCCGCTATCTGCGCGGCGAGGATGTAAGCGAGGCGGACCTGGAGGTGGCCGCCCGCGCGCGCTTCGCCGGCCAAACCTACGACACCGCAGACCACATGGCATACCGCCTTACGTCGCTCCAGAGCGTTGCGGACGACCCGGCGAACACCAACGACGAGGCGCGCGCCGTGCAACTCTCGATTATTTCCAACCACATTTACGACGCCGCCGCAGCCCGCATGACGAGCGTACAGACGGAGTACGTGCACCAGTTCACCGTCGAGTACGAGGCGCTGACGCGGCGCCACGACAGCTGGAGCAACAGGATGGAGAGCCTCGTCGCCGCGGGTGCCGAGGAGTGGGATCACGGATACATCCGTCTGGCGGGCCAGCGCAAACGCTTTCAAGAAGAGACCGCCGAAGAGTACGCCGAGGCGGCGGCGGTGTGGGACCTGCGTTACGAAGCGCTCATCGTATCCCGAGATGAATGGATCGACGGCGCGACGCACCACGCGGTACGCGCCGGAAGCGAGGCCGCGGCGCGTCAAATGGGGTTAGACGCCGAGTACCTCATCGCGCGGAGCGAAGCGATCGCCGTACCGGACCTGACGATTGAAACGGGCGACCTCGAGCTCGCCGTGCGGCAGGCGACCGACGATACGCTCCTGACCGATATGATCAGCGCCGCGGGTGCGATGGCGGGGCGAGCCGGAGAGACGGTGGTGATAGCGGCCTACCTCCCCGGCGTACGGTCGACCACCGACAGCGCCGAGAGCGCTCGCGGCGTGGCGGACGCACTGGGCGAGGAGATTCAACAACACGCGATGCGGGTCACGGCGCTGCAGATGAACGAACAGATCCGCGAGAGCATCGTAGCGGTCGATGACGGAATCGACGAGGCGAACCGGTCGGTCTCGGAGAACATCGACACCACCATGGAACGAGCGGGGTACCGGCTATCGGGACGCGAGTGGAACAGAAGGGTAATCATCGACGAGACGCTGTTCGGCGGGATCGAGCGGGAGACGCACCGCGTGGAAGACTACCGCGACTTCACCGTACCGGTGTTTGAAGCGACGGTGGACCTTTCCGAGGAGGCGCTGGACGGCTTGTCGAGTCGGGGTATACGGGCAATGATCGACGCGGCGTACGAGGAGATGGAGCGGTACCAGATCCTGATCTTCGGACGGAGCGAGGCGCAGAAGACCGACGGAGCCGCGGTGATGAGTATCGAGGAGCTGAACGGGGCGCTGGCGGACCGATTTGCAGCGGTGGAGGCGAGCTGGACGCGGGCCGCCGGTTACAACCGAACGCGCGAGAACGAGGAGAGCGGCGAGGAGGAGTACCTGCACCACGATACGGAGGGACTGTTCAACTACCACGTGGGCTACGCACCGGTAATGAAGACGAACAAACCGGAAGAGGTGCGGGAAGCGGGTTACGGCGAGATGGGCCGGATCATGGAGGACTTCTACCGGAACGAGGCGCGGGTGGGGCGCGGGTTGGCGATGATTGACGTACCACTGCACCGGATGCGGATGTGGGACGACGACGCGGACAACGACGGGAACCCGGACGGGCTCTTCGGCGCGCCGAACATCACGACGGTGACCAGCGTGGCGGTGGGTATCGCCACAGGGGGCGCGGGATTCGGCGCCGTTCTCGCATCGGTAGCGACGAATGCGGTCTTCACGATGGCGGACGTGGCGACCGGATACGCGGACGCGGACGACGCCTTTGGCAGCTTCGCGAAGAGCACGGCGGTGAGCTTGGCGACGGCGGGTGTAGGTTATGGATTCGACAAACTGGGAACGGCGGCGACGGCGGCCGTGGAAGGCAGCAAGGCGATCACGCAGACGGCGGTGAACGTGGGGATGAGCACGGCGCAAGCGGTGACGACGACGGCGGTGAGCAGCGCCATCAACTCTTTCTCAATCGACGGCGACTGGGACGTGGACTTTGACGAACGAGGTTTTCGCCGCGCGACGTTCGGCGAGAGTGCGGTAGCGGGCTACGCCGGCGGCGCGGCGCAGGGGTTTGTGAACGGCACGCTGGAGAACTTCCTGACGACCGACGGTATCGGTGACAAGCTGGCGGGCAACACCTTCGATCTCCGAGCCCTCTCAAGCGCGGCGAGGTTGACGGCGAGTGGGATCGGAGCGGCCACGGATTATCTGATCGACGGCAGTACGAGCTTGAGTATTTTGGACGCGCGGATCTTCAACCGACGTGCGCCCGGTGAGGTGCCTGCGGCGACGGACGGGACGTTTGTCACCGGTCTCGAACGAAAGGGACTCTCCGGCGGATTGATCAACCTGCAACTCGGGGGAAACGGGGCACTATTTGGCGTTGGCGGTGGGAGCTACGATGTCGGTGTGGACCTTGTGGGACAGAGTCTTGCGGGTATCGGCGACATCGCACGAGTGACGGGTGCGAAGGTCGGTGGAGCGTTGGGGACGCAGCGGGGACGGGAGAACCGGGCGATCCTGAATGGTGTCAACCGTCTCGGGTACACCAACATCGAGAACAACCACCTGACGGCTGATGCATTGTGGAACCGCGAGCTCCAAGCCGATTTCCGTGATCTGGAAGGCGACGCACTCGGGATGTACGACGCCGGGAGCGGCTCCGACCGCGTGGTGTTCGATGAAAGCTTCCTTGCAAACGACACCGATACCGCCTCAAAACTCGCGGCAGTGATGTCCCACGAAGGAACGCACGTCGCCGGCAATGCCATCGAAGGAGTCGCGTACGTCTTCCAGGCGGAGACCTACAGCCAGCTGGTGGCCCATGGACTCGCGAACGACACGGAGTTTCTCGCCGAGACGTACATGCAGGTAGGGACAACGGAGAACTGGCAGATAAACGACCAAAGTCAACCGCAGTACGCACGACCGTTTACCGCGGAGCAAGCGCGGGAGACCGGATACGCCGGAGTGTATCCCACCCTCGACGCGGTGCCCGAGCCGATCGAGAATTTCTTTAACGTCACGCTCGGTGGCGACGCCCGCAACGTATCAACGTGGTTTGCCAACATAAGGGGCCGAGAACACCATCGACACGTGTCGGCCGCGCCGCTTTCCGATGAGCAGATTGCGCATAACGCGTTGGTATCCGGGGTTTCCATTGCGGCAACACTGGTAACTGCCGGATTGAGCAGAACGCTCACGACCGCGACGGCACTGGCCACCACAGCCAGCACCGCCGCAATCACCGCGCAAGCGGCGCGGGTGACCAGCGCGTTCGCGACAAGCTATACCGCCGCCAACGAGATCTTCGACCTGTTTACGTTGCCGGAAGGTGAGACGTCTTGGCACCACGAGAGTGGCCGCGACAACACAATCTTCGGCCTCGCCGAAGAAGCGGAGATCGACCTGGCGTTTGCAATAGAACCGGGAATGCGGGACGCCCACATCGAGGAGCTCGGCGAAGTCGGGAGTTCACGATATCGGTGGCTCGGCGACCGGATCTACGAGGACGGCATCACCGACCCCGACGAGTTGAACCTTCTGTTCCACGGAGGTCACATGAAGGATACGGACATCGTGGGAGAAGAATACGATCCCGATACCCTTCTTCCGACATATCCCGGCGTCGAGATGGATCAGTACATCGAAGTCCCCGGCTACGTTGACTTCGAAAGCCTCAACGCCGGGACACAGGCACTAACCGGCCTGACTTCGTCGAGTTGGCTACGGGAGTATACTGAAACCATGAATATGGCAAACTTAAAGGTACAAAGCGGTTATCGATACAGTTCGTTGATGAGTCCTGATTACCTGGAAGATTTGTATCGAATCAACAATGATCCGCTTACTCGACCGACGTATCAGGATATCGCGGATGCAGATCAATGGGTGCGAGACTACGAGGAACTAATCAGTGGCCTTCTGGAAAACTAAACGACTCCCGGCGGCGCTCGCGATCGTGGTTGTAACTATTGGCCTCGTCGCGTGTAGCGGCCCAGCGCGTTCTTCGCGGCTCGGTGTTCGCAATGACCCCGACGCGCCGCAATACCCATACGATTGGCAAGCCGATCTCGAGCGTATCGAGCGTGGATCGGTCGTCGTTCCCAGGGGTCGGTTCGATGCGCCACAACGCGTATCACAACTCATGGACTTTGTCTCGTATCATCGTGATGAAGTCTTCGAGGACGACCATGCACGATACCTGCGGACGATGGGAATCGGAATGCTTCTTGCGGACCGAGACATCGACAGTTTGCTGTACTTGCGCGAGTATGGTCGTGTCACTGGGCGACCGTTTGAAGGTACCTACAGTTACTTATACGAGGCGAGTTGGCATCACACACACCCTGTTCGAGACTTTGTTAACATCTACTTAGAGCACATAATGGCTACGTCGCCACCGTTGACGGAACGCGAGTTTACGCTCGCCGGTTTCTTATCACCTCGTTACGTCTTGTCGATCGCGCCCATCGAATACTACACGCCGTACTTGGATCAAGTCGACCCGGATGATCTATCGATTCTTGATCCCGACGCCCGATCGGTGGTTGAAGCTGATCAAATCATAAGTGTGCGGGCCGGTGATCTTGACTCTGGTTTCTACCACATAAGGGCGTTGCTTGCGGCAGAAGAGGTAGCCGCCGCGAACGATTACGACACGCGGCTCTATGTGTTCAGCGGTTATGTTCAGCATGCCGCCTATGATAGAGCGCTCGAGGTAAGCCGGACCATCGATGTCGAGCGCCTTTCGATTGGGCGATTGTCTTACTATTCACGGATTCTCGAAGTACTGTACCGGACTGGTGAGTACGAGGAGATCGTCGACCTCACTTCGGAGCAGCGAGATAACGAGTACCTCATGGTTCAGACGGCGAAATATGTTGGCGGAAACTATTGGTTGGCGATGGCGTATTTAGGGCTGGAACAGTACGACAGAGCGCTGGCGACCCTGCAAGATGCGCTGGATGCGGCGACGCGCCG
Source organism: Alkalispirochaeta sp. (assembly GCA_965601925.1). Lineage (GTDB taxonomy): Bacteria > Spirochaetota > Spirochaetia > DSM-27196 > Alkalispirochaetaceae > Alkalispirochaeta. The sequence goes on along the minus strand of OZ271854.1, from coordinate 4,314,288 downwards.
TCCGATGAGCGAGTTTAACCCGACGAACCCGTCCAGCATGCCCCCGTTTCGCCGGCCCAACGCATACGTTCTGTATTGGTTTGTCGTGAACGGTGGGTTCTATGACCGATTCGAGGAGCTTGGCCGCGGTGACGAAGTCATTAAGTTGCTGCGTGACGACCGCGCGAAGTACGACTCGGATCTTTGGGTATCGTAGCGTCCCTAAGTGCCGAGACTTAGTGTTATCCAAAACCTCATCGGAGCGACGAAGCGATGAGAAACCGAACGCAGAGGCATCGATGAGTCGGTCATGGAGAGACACCCGAGCACATGCAACGATTCAATCGGGATCGACACGCATAGAAATGTCGCACAAAGCGTGTCGGCTCGACCGATCCGTCGATAGTTGATCCACACCAATCCCGGAATGCGCTCGTGAGACGATTGATTTGTTGATGGGCCGGCTGCACAACGGCGCGCCCATACTGACGATGCAACCCGAAAAAGGCGGAGGCTTAGCCACCACCATCTCGTCCGTGTAGTGTGGGTATCCGTCCGGTATGGATTCATCTCCCCAACATCGACTGAGGCCGAGCCATCCCAGCAACACCGTGCCGGTACCGGTCGTCAGTGACGGTCGCGACTCCATGTCGGTTGCGTACCGGAGCCGTTGGCGAGGAACGCAACCTTCCTCCTGTTGAGTGACCGAATTTGACGATCCGTCTCTACAACGTTCCCCTGAGGACACGCCTCCCCGGCTAAAACCCGCCGGGATCGGGCGACGGTGGCGAGCACGACTTCTGGCCCGGCGGATGCGTACCGCAGGTACGAGGAACGCATCCGTAGGGCCTGCTGAGTGATCGACACCGACGGCCGGTCCCGACTACTAGAACCCCGGGAAGGCGCATGCGAGCGCTATGCAAGGTCTTCCACGCCCGTGCTAAGATGGCGCCATGACGCTCACAGACTACCTGCAACACTTTGCGCGGATCGCTATGACCGCGCTCAATCTACAGCCCGGCCAGCGACTCGGTATCAAGATGGAGCCGGAGCACATCGACGCCGCCGTCGCCGTTGCCGAGGAGGCGTATCGTAGGGGCGCCGGTTACGTCGACATACGGCTCGAGTCGTCGCGCCTGTTGCGCGCTCGCGTCGATCACAGCCGGGAAGAGTTTCTCGACTTCACCCCCACATACCGCGCCGCGCGCAACGAGGAGATGGTCGGCGACACGTGGGCGCTTTTGGCGATCAAGAGTCCGGCCGATCCGGCGGCTCTCGACGGCATCGATCCGACGCGCTCAAGTCGCGTTTCCGCCGCCTTCGGAAAGGTGGACCTCCCCCTTCGCCGGGCACTCGCCAACGACGAGTCGCAGTGGACCGTGATGGCGGCGCCCACTCCGGCGTGGGCGGCGCGGGTACTCGACATGCCCGTCGGTGACGAGGCGCTACTCGCGCTATGGAAGGTGCTGACTCCGATTCTGCGCCTACACGAGGACGATCCGGCGCACTATTGGGAGAGCCACGGCGAGACCCTAAAGGCGCGTTGCCGCACGTTGGACGGGCTCCGGGTGCGAGAGCTGCACTTCCTCGCCGACGGGACCGACCTCCGCGTCCCTCTGCACGAGAAGGCGCGATGGCACGGCGGCGGTTCGGTAACGCAGAGCGGTATTCCCTTTCTGCCCAACGTTCCCACCGAGGAGGTCTACACGACACCGTACGCGCCCGGCGTCGAGGGACGTGCGACGATCACCAAGCCGGTGCGTATTTTTGAGGCTCTCGTCGAGGGTGCGTGGTTCGTGTTCAAAAACGGTGAGGTGGTCGAGTTCGGCGCCGAGCGCGGTCGCGATGTACTGGAGGCGTACTTCGCCGTTGACGCCGGAAGTCGCCGGATGGGCGAAATCGCGCTGGTCGACGTAGCCTCGCCGATCGCACGGTCCAATCGCGTCTTTGAGACCATCCTCCTGGATGAAAACGCAGCCTCACACTTTGCTCTCGGGTTTGCCTATCCGACCTGCATTGAGGGCGGCTCGTCGATGAGTGAGGACGAACTCGACGCAGTCGGCGCGAGTCGGAGTCAACAGCATACCGATGTGATGATCGGAAGCGACGCGATGCGTGTCGAGGCGACGCTCGCCGACGGATCGACACGGGTGATCATGGAGAACGGGAGATTGAAGGTATGAACGCCGTCGTATCGGATGAGGCCAGGGCGCTTATTTTCGATATGGACGGGACGTTGGTCGATACGATGGAGGTCCACTGGCAGGCTTGGCGCGAGACCATGGAGCCGTACGATATCGACATGACCCGTGAGCTCTTCGACCGCGTCGGCGGGCGAACCAGTCCCGATATCGTCGCGTTTTTGGAACATGAGTTCGGGAGATCGCTCCCGGGAGACGAGATCGCCACGGCCAAAGATCAAGCCTTCGTGCGACACACCCCCTTGATTCAACCGATCGGCGCCGTGCTGGATATCGTACACCGGTACCTGGGAACACTCCCCATCGGAGTCGCCACAAACGAGCATTTCGGCATTTCGAACATCGTTCTACGCTCGACCGGCCTCTCCTCGCTCTTTCAGACGTTGGTTACCGTCGATGAGGTCGAACGCCCGAAGCCGGCGCCGGACGTCTTTCTGGAATGCGCGGCGCGGCTGGAAGTTCCGCCGGCGCACTGTCAGGTATTCGAAGATAGCGTCTGGGGTATCGAGGCGGCGAACGCGGCGGGAATGATGGTGACCGACGTGCGAGACCTCCGGTAGGGGCGTCGGTGTCTATGGAGCCGTATCGCGTCGCCGTAGTCGGGCTCGGCCGCATCGCGTCGCTGCTGGAAGACGATCCGCGACGCGAAAAACCGGCGAGTCACGCCGGTGCGTTCGCCGCACGCCCCGATTGTGTCATCGCCGGCGGCTTCGATATCGAGGAGAGCCGAACGGCGGCGTTCGCCGAGCGGTGGAACGCGCCCGGGTTCGGCTCCTGCGAGGAGATGATCCGTACCGTCGAGCCCGATATCCTCGTGGTGGCGACCCATCCCGACAGCCATGAGCGATACGTGACCCAAGCGGTTCGCGCGGATATACCGGTGGTAGTGTGCGAGAAGCCGGTGGCGCATTCGGTCGCCTCGGCGCGTCGGATCGCCCGCCTGGAACGCGACGGCTCGACGCGGATCGTCGTCAACCACGAGCGACGCTTTTCACGCGATTACGTCGCGGCGCGTGACGCGATCGCCTCGGAGCGCTTCGGTACCCTCCTTACCGTCGCGGCACGCCTCTTTTTCGGACGTACGGCGCGACACGATCGCGTCTTTCTCCACGACGGGACGCACCTCGTCGATGCCGTCCACTATCTGACCGACGACCGGATTATGCTACGGAGACGAGTAGGGCGCTATCGGTCCGCCGCGTCATCGGTCTTTTTGCACGGCCGCCTCGCGGAACGGGACGTTCCCGTGCTGCTGGAGGTCGGAGCCGAGCGAGATTACCTGCACCTCGAGCTCACCCTCAGTTTTCAGGCGGGAGAGATCAGGGTAGGAAACGGCATATGCGAGTGGCGGCGGAGTAGACCGAGCCCGTTCTATTCGGGATACCGCTCGCTGCGAAGCATGGGTGTGCAGGTGCCCGAGCCGACCGGCTATTTTGCCGGTATGGCGGCCGAGGCGGTCCGGCTGCGCGTCAATCCGTCGGCCGAGTCGCGTTCGGGCGCCGACGACGGACTCGCGACGATGACGGTCATTCGCCGCGCGGGGCGATTATGGTAACACTCATTATACGCCTCCTGTGGCGACGACCGGCACGGTTGGTCAGTCTCTCATTTGTGTCCGTGGCGCTCGTGGGCGCGGCACTTCTGTCGCTCCCTATTGCCGCCGCCGACGGCGTTCCACTACCGTTCGGAGCCGCGCTCTTTACGGCCGTCTCCGCGGTGTGCGTCACGGGGCTGATCGTGGTGGACACCGCGACGGTATTCTCGCCCTTCGGGCACGGCGTGATTTTGCTTTTGATTCAGATCGGTGGACTGGGGATCATGGTCTTCACCATGGCGACCGTCTTTTTGGTGCGCAAACGCTTCTCATTGGGTGAGGCGGAGCTTCTCTCATTCATGTTGAACGAGAACAACTACAGCTCACTCGGCGTACAGTTGCGGCGTATGCTTGTGGTAACGGTGGGGTTCGAGCTGGCCGGAACGGCGCTGCTCGCCGCGGCAATGTACTCACACACGGACGGCGTTTTCCAGGCGGCGTGGTACGGGCTCTTTCACGCCGTATCGGCCTTCTGTAACGCCGGCTTTGCGCTCTTCTCCGACAGTCTAGAGCGGTTTGTATACGCACCGGTCGTCAATTTGACGGTGATGGCGCTCATCGTTGCCGGGGGCATCGGGTTCGGTACGATTACGGTCCTCCGCGGCGAGGCACACCGAACCTTCCGGCTCAGGCGGCTCCGTCCTCCCCGTTCGCTCTCGGCACGGGTAGCGCTCTACGGCACGGGCGCCTTGATCGTCTCGGGAGCGATACTTATCTATCTCATCGAGGGACAGCGAAGTTTCGTAGGCATGACGCTTCCCCGGAAGTATCTTGCTGCGATCTTCCAGTCCGTAACGTTGCGTACCGCCGGATTCAACACCGTGCCCTTCGCCTCTCTCAATCGCGCGACCTTGCTAGTGATGATTCCCTTCATGTTTATCGGCGCCGCCTCGGGCGGAACGGCGGGGGGCGTCAAGATCGGCACCGTGGCGGCGCTTTTTGCCGATTTCAGACGTTTTTTTTCCCGCCGCCACGACGCTTGGATATTCAACCGTCGCCTGTCGGGACGGCTCATCACGCAGGCGATGGTCTTGGTCGTTTCGGGTGTGCTGGTCGCGCTTGCAGCGAGCGTCGTCCTCTCCATTACCGAAGATGCGCCGTTGGAGTCGATCATGTTCGAGGTGGTCTCGGCCCTCGGAACGGTCGGGCTGAGCGCGGGACTTACGCCGCACCTGAGCGATCCGGGGCGCGCAGTTGTGATACTGTTGATGTTCGTCGGTAGGCTCGGGCCGCTGACACTTCTCGCGGCATTTCGTCCCGAGCGCGGCGGAGCCGACATACGCGTGCCCGAAGGCGTACTGACGATCGGATAATCGGAATGAAGTGGGGGGAGATACGAAGGTGAGCGAATTACAGACCGTCGGCGTGCTCGGCCTGGGTACGTTCGGCCAGTCGTTATGCCGTGCGTTCAGGCGGGCCGACGTCGAGGTTATCGCCGTCGACCACGTCGAGGAGCACGTCAATGCGATACGGGACGTCGTAGATCGCGCCGTCATCGGAGACGTGACCGACCCGGCCGTGCTCGACGAGGCGGGACTACAATCGTGCGAGTGCGTGGTAATCGCGATAGGCGAGAACACCGAGAGCAATGTGATCGCGACACTCAACGTCCAAGACATGGGCATCGAGAGCATCTACGCTCGCGCCATGTCGCGAACGCACCGACGAATCTTGGAGAAGTTGGGCGTAACGATGATGATCAACCCCGAGCAAGACGCGGCGGTGCGGTTGGCGGCGACGATCGCCCACAGCGGCATAGAGCGTCTTGCGGAGCTCGACGACGGGTTTTCGTTCGTCGTCGTCGATGCACCGCACTCGTTTCCGGGTCATTCGTTGCAACAGCTTGACGTCCGTCGACGCTACGGTATCAACATCGTCGGCGTTCGGCGCGTCGAGGAGGGCGTTTCCGAGGGCGGTCTGGACGTCGCGTATGCACGGTTTATCCTGCCCGACGGCGGAACGATCATTGAGGAGGGAGATCGACTGTTGGTCATAGGACGGTCGGAGGATATTCACCGCATCGTCGAGGGTGGATGAGATGAGCCGACGCACCTTGCTTATCTCCCGACGCATGATCCGGGTGGCGCAAGTCCTGTTCATCCTTGCGGTCGCTGCGGCGTCGGCGCTTGTCATATTCGCCGATGCCAACCGCTCGATCGCACTGGAGGCCGCCGCCGCGATACTCATCGGTACGGTCGTTGCACTCATTGTCCTTCCGGCGAGGCTTACGCGGCTCAACCGAGCCGTGGAACGCGAACTGTTACGGCTGGCGTCGGACAAAGATGCGCTCGAAGAGGGAAATCTCGGATCGTTGGGAACGGCGATCCAGGAGTACTACCGCCTCCTGCGCCGTTCGACGCTTCTGAAGAAGGGCCGCATTGAGGCGCAAGCGGCGCTCATTGAACATCTTATCGATCTCTCCGATCACAAAATTATTGTACTGGGCGCTCAAGGACGCCTCCATTATCGCAGCCGTGAGGCGGCCGACGACGCCGACGATGAAACCGACTCGTTGGCGACACGGTGCGTTCCGTCGATCCGGTCGATAGCGACCACGCTGGTAACGGGCGGTGACCCGGGGCCGGTGATCCTCAACGGGGCGCAGTACTACTGTTACGGAGTGTTCGGACCGGTCATTCTGCGCCGCGTTTCGCGCGATACCACGGCTTTGGAGGCGACCGACGCGTTGGCCTACATCGTCTTATCGGATCGTGAGCTAACGGGAACTGCGCGCGGTGAGAGGGTGCCCGGTCGCGGTCCGATAGCGAACTCTCCAATAAACCGTACTTTCACCGGGTGGCTGCGGTCGTTCGGACGCCGAAAAGATCGATAACCGCTGCAGAACGTCAGTTTTCGAGATCCTCGCCCGTTTGGATCGCGTCCATTTGCCGTTGCAGGTCGAGCATGCGCCGCGCCATCTGTAGCGTTTCCGAGGCGGGCTGAAACGACGGATCGAGTTCCAACGCCTGGGCGGTGAGTTCGATCGTTCGTTCCAGATCGCCGTTTGCAAATGCCTGCAGGGCATCGAGATACAGGTTGCGCACCTGGTCTTGACGCTGCCCGCGCCCGCGGTCGCCGAACGCAAAGCCCAACTGGAGACTGAAACGGTCGAACGCGCTGAGCTGAGTCGTCATATCCAGGGTGTAATTCACCGTGATAGTCATATTTTGAATGTCGACGCCGCCGCCCATGGTGATTCGGGGATTGCCGCCGCGCAGCTGAAAACCGCCTCGCATGATAAAAAACTCCGTCACGGTGACCGCCATACCCGAGGCGTAGCTTACCGGTTCGGTCGGAACCGACGAAAAGGGTGTCATCGGCACGCTCACGTCGAAGGTGAGTAACAACGGGCGCAACGGCGAGTATCCCAGACCGGTGGTCCAACTCGCCGGCAGCGGCTCGTCCAACACGGTTGGTCCGAAGTTACGTAGGGTCGTTCCGACGGAGACGTTTCGCGATCTGGACGGATAGAACTTGAGAAAATTAAAGCGATGCAGGAGACCCAGATCGACCATGACGCCTGCGGCCGACTGGTTCGGCGCAATCGTCTCGGGAATGCTGCGGTAGGCAACCTTGAGATTCGCCCCCGCCGAAACCCCGTCGAAATAGAAACTGTCGAAGAAGTTGTAGGACGCGTTGGCCGCGATGACCGCTTCGATATAGCGCGCGGTACCGAGTTGCTCGCCGAAGTCGCCGTACTCGGTAAACGGGACGTGCAGGAACTTACCTCCCGCCCCGACTCCGAAGTCCTCGATACGCGTCGTGTAGGCGACGCCCTCCATATTTGTATCGGCGATCAAGTTGTTGTGAAAAAAGGCCAGTTCGGTATCGGTAAGATTGGCGCTCGCCGCCGGATTGGCTTCGAGAAAGGTGACGTCCCGGGCGCCGGCGGTATAGGCGCTGCCCAACGCCTCATATTCACCACCCATGGGAATGGTGAGGGTGGGAAACACGGTAAGACCGGTATTCTCGATATCCTCCGACGAGGTAATATCTGCAATGTCTCCATACCAATCGCTGAAGGAGTCTTCCGACAGACCGGCGGCTACGCTGAATTCCACGGCGAGTATCGCGATGACAATGGTCGAAAGAAGTCGCCGTTTCAATCGGTCTCCTGATTTCATTCTATCGCTTCTATGCCGATTATTCTATATATAGCATCGTTTTGCGCGAGTAGCTGTCGTATCGCTCTCCGTGATACATTGGAGTCGGGAAGGGATGAAAAAAACGTTTCGCTCGTACCTTTTTACTTGCATCATATTCCTCTCACTCGCGCTACCACTTGCCGCGGCCGGTCGGCAAGAGGACCCGATTCGACAGGCGCGAGAGTTGATCTCGGAAAACCGAATAAACGAAGCGATTCTCCTCCTTGAGCAGACGGTGCGCGAGGACCCGGAACGTATCCAGGAGTCCGAGGCGCTCATGCGTACGATTCGTCAGATTCGCGGTGAGTACAACGTACTCTTTGAAGAGCTGATCGACAATCTCGTGAACAATCCCGACGATATCGAACGCACGCTGGAGATTATCGACCGTATGGAAGCGCTCGATGAGTTTCCCAACGAACGCGTCGTCGAGCAGGTACAGGACGCGCGTATCGTGGCCCAACTCGCCTTCGACCGCAGCGTCGTCCAGGAGCAAATGGACGAGGCGCGGCTCTTGTTGGACGGCGGCGACTATACCGGAGCCGTCGCTTTGTATCTTCAGCTACGCGATCTCCAGCGCGATCGCTTCGATGCGCGCGGCTACGGCGATATCTTCGTCAACTCCGTGAATCAGGCTGTAGCGAACCTTTCTGCGGTAACGGAGGAGTTTTTTGAGGCGCTTCCCTCCTACGAGGCGGCCGGCGGCGCCGTCCTCGCCTCGGCGGGGGATGACGTGTTGTCTCTGAATCGGGGGGATCTCGCACCCCTGTTCGATGAGGCGCGTCGTATCATCGGCATTCTCGCATCCGCCGACGAGGTAGCCCGGGGTATTGCCGTCATCAAGTCGCAAGTGCCGCTTCAATTTCCCGACGATCCGGTCGACTGGTATCTCAACTTTCAGGACTTTATTGCCCGGGGTCGCAACGAGTATCGGGGAGACGAGGGGATCGTGAGCGCGATCGAGGGCGCGTATCGAGGCACGATCGGTCCGTTGGCCGACGCCGGCCGTACTCGCACGGCCGATCTTTTGCGGATCGCCGACGATGCGGTCGCGGCAGAGCGGTTCGATGCGGCGGGCGAGAGCTACCGGACGGCGATCGCGGCGGCGGCACTTTGGGAACAGGCGGCGGCGGCTCTCGCCGGCGTATTTGAACCGCAACCCACTCTCGAGACGATTCTCGAACGACTCGATCCTGAGGAGGCGCACGTTATCATTCACCCACGCGCCGTCGCCGCGGTGGCTGAGAGTCTTGCCGCCTACAGCGCCGTCATGGCGAGCGTCACCGAGCAATCGCTCGATCGTACCGTAGAGCTCGCCGTCCTTCGAGAGCGGAAGGAAGCAACGCGCGCGACCGTCACATCACTGCGTCGCGGGGGCGATGAATACGAGGAGACGCTTGCGACTATCATCGGGCTTCCCGACGCGTATCGCAACGAGACGATCGACGAACTCGTCGATGGAGGCCACCTCCAATGGGCCGACGGACTCGATCGGACGATAGCCGGCGAGCAGTCGCTCGCCGTTGCGATCTCCTCCGCTCAGACGGAGGACTTGGACGATATCGCCGCGGCTCAGGAGATGGAGTTGATCGAATTTGCGCCCCTTACCGCGGGTATCGAGGAGGAAGTCCCGGGGGAGGAGGGCTCGATACGTACCGTACGCTATCCCGACCGCGCCTTGGAGGGATATCGGGCGGTCTCCCGGATCGTCGAACGGTTGAGCGCTGAGCAACAGAGCGCACGCGAAGAGCTCGCGGGTGACGCGGACTATATCGTCGATTCGAGTACGGTTCGGCGTGAGATAGAGAGACTCGATGCGTTGGGGACGCGTATTACCGAGCTTCGGGAGCGCACGGCGGCGGGCGTGGAAGAGGCGCAGTCGCTCATCGACCGCGCTGCGGCACTCCAACAGGAGGCGACACAACGCGTCGTCGACGCGAGAACGGCGATCGCCGCCTTTCAGGTAAATGCGGCGCGCAACAACTACAATGCCGCGCAGGAGGCCTTTTTGACCGCCCTTACGTTACGCGAGGATCCCGTGCTGCGACGTGCCGCCGATACGGCGATTCGCGAGGTCGGTTTGGAACTCCAAGAGCTGGAGAATGTCGTCGTCGTCCGCCGAGTACGAGAACTGTTGATCCAAGCCGAAAACTTGTATAACCAAGACGAGTACATCGGCGCACGCGACACGCTCCTCGCCGCCCAACAATCGTGGGAGCAGACCAATGTCGCGGCCAATACCGAGATCGATCGCCTTCTCCGCCTTGTGACCGCCGCGTTAAGTCTGGAAGAGGGGCGCGAGCTCGCCATTACCGATCCCCTCTATCCCATTTTGAGCAACTATCTCAGCATCGCGCGTGAGGACTTCAACGAGGCGGAGCGATTGCTCGAGCGAGGAGAGAATCGGCGGGCAAACGCGTTCTTCGAACGGGCGATCGAGAATCTCCGGAACGTGCGCGACGTAAGGCCCCTCAACTGGGACGCGCGTATCCTGGAGCTCCGGATCGCACAGATTCAAAACACCGACGATTTTGACGCCGTCTTCACGGCGCGTTACGAGGCGGCGATTGCGCGTCTCGATCAGGAGGGACCTCTTGAGGTGTACGGCGAACTTGAGGTGTTGGCGGAGATTAATCCCGACTTCCCGGGCATACAGGAGCGTATTCGGCAGCTGGAGATAGCCCTTAACCTACGGCCGAACCCCATCGATCAGGCGCGCGTCGGCCAAGCGTCGCAACTCTTTCAGCGCGCGAGCGGTCTCTCGGGTGGCAGCCGCGACCAGGTCGTCGTCGCGGTATCGCTCCTGGAAGAGGCGGTCGATCTCAATCCGAACAACAACGACGCGAAGTTTTTGCTGGATCAACTACGCATCCAGTTGGGCGGGCAGGCGACCGTCGCCCTCTCCACGACCGACGAGCAGCAGTATCGCCGCGCGGAGACCCTATTCAGCCAAGGCGGCGTGCTGCAGGCCTTAGCGATCGTCGAACGCCTGTTGGAACATGCCGACAATCAGGGGTATCCGCCTCTGGTGGAACTTCGCAGGAGGATCGCTCTACGGCTCGGCATCTGAGATATTGCATCGCGGTGGGACTCATTCTTATCACGGCACGGTCCGTGGCGACCCAAGAGGCGGCGAGTGCATCGACCGTACCCGGGGGTTCTTCCGACGGCACGATATACTTCGAAGAACCGCGCCTTCTCGCGACCGATCAGGCGCGCTTTCCTCACTTTTTGGCGCTCCCCGACGCCCTCGTGATTATCCATCAGGATAGCGCAGCGACCGGCGATGAGGAGGGCGAGGTCTTCCTCTCGCTGCAAACCTCGGCGGATGGGAGACAGTGGCGTACCTTATCGCGGCGAGTCGGCCCGTTTTCCTACGCCGGGCGCGCGGAGCCGTATATCTTTTCCGCCGCGGTCGACGCCGCCGGGGCTATCTACATCGCGGTAACCGCATCGGCGGAGGAGACGATCATCTTGCGAAGTGTCGACGGCGGCGAGGGTTTCGGAATCGTCCACCGCGTTTCAACCGAGCGTGCCAACGTCGCGCCGCGACTATTCGTGACCTCCGACGGATCGATGCTCCTGTTCGTCAACCAAAACTTGGGTGGTCGGCAACAGATCGTCTACCTCGTATCGGAAGACGGCGAGACGTGGAGCGATCCCGAACAGTTGGAGCCCGACGAAGATGTCGGGCTGACCTTTCTGCCCAGCCACACGTCGGTGGGTGAGCGCGACTACGTCGTGTACCAGGGACTCAACATCACCGCCCGAAGTACGTATCAGCTCTATCTCAAGACGAGCGACGACGGCGGTCGCAGCTGGTCCGAGGCGCGCCGCGTTACTACTTTCGTGGATCCGACGCAGACCGATAACCCCGATCTCTACGACAATCAGCGCCCCTATGTAGCTTCAGTTCCCGGCGGCGATTCATTCGTTCTTACGTGGGAACGCCGTTTTCAAACGGGGAGCCAACAGGTGTATCTTCTCGGCCTGAACCGTGACGGCCTCCCCGACGGATTATTGGAAGAGGTTACCGGGCGGTTCGATCTGGCACGCTCTCCCCGTATCATTTTTGAGGGCGACCGACCGGTTTTGGTGTGGTTCACCAATCCCCAAGGGAACAGTCGGACCGTCATCGGACGGCGCGGCGTTTTTCGTTGGGAGACGGAGAACCTGAGTCCGCCGGTGGGCGAGGCGACCTTCGCGGAGGGCGTCATATTCAACGAGCGATTGCACCTCATCTGGCAGCGACGCAGCGGGGCGGCGGGATCCGATATCGTGTACGTGGAACCCGATCAATCGGTACGGGAACCGGAGATACTGGCGGCCAACTTTCGCGCCGGAGCGCGGAGTGGAAGTCCCGTTGCGCGATTCGAGGTTCGCGACCCTCCCGACGCGTCGGGGATACGAGCCTATGCGTGGACGTGGTCGCGCGACCCAGAATCGCCTGTACCGCGACAAATCGTGCAGCGCGTGCCCGAGCGCACGGTCGTGGTCCGAGCCGAGGAGGATGGGCCGTGGTATCTCAGGGTGCGCTCGACCGATTTTGCCGGCAACTGGTCGGAGCCGGCGACGATGCGCTTCGAGCTCGATACGACACCGCCGCCCCCGGTGTCGTTCCCCCCTCCGTCGGTGGACGAGAACGGCTTTCTCGCGTCGAACACCTTCCAAATCGGATGGAACCCACCGGCGGGCGAAGAGGGGCTTATCGCCGGTTACAGCACACGCCTCGACTTTTTCGGTGAGGATACCGGTGTCGCAGTAGACGCCCTTCCCCGCGTCGCGGTCCCGCCCCGCGTGACGACGACGTCGGAAAGTATCGGGCGTACCAACGTGGACAACGGGTTATGGGTACTGACCGTCGCAGCGGTCGACAGTGTCGGGAATATCGGCGAGGCGCGCTCACTGCCTCTCCGCCTCGACAAGTACATCCCCGTGACGCGCGTGTTCGCCGCGCCGGTAACGCGCGACCTGTTGGGACGCTACCGAATGACCGTCCTGGGGCGCGGATTCGATAGCAACGGCACCATTAGGCGGGTGGTGCTGGATCGAGACGGCGTGCCGCCCTACGACCACGAGTTCAACGATTGGCAGAATGATTTCTCCGTGGAGAGTGACGGCGAGTTGTCCGGACTCCTCATCGACGATTTCGAAACGGGCGTGTACCGCATAGGGCTTCTCCACTCGGAGCGGGGTATGTATATCGCGCCGACACCGATTACCATTCAGGCGCGGGGCGTCATCGTGTACGGCGATTTTCGAAGCTCCTTTGCTCCGAGATATCGCTTCGTAGAAGGCTCGCGTACCGTCGACACGCGGGATATCGCCTTCTACCTTACCGTCGCCGCCGCAGCTGCGCTGATGCTCATTTCGACGGCGCGACTGGTGCGGATCGGCGGGGAGATTCAACGCTTAAACATCGAAGCACGGGCGTTGGTACTGGGCGCCGACCCCGAGACGCTGCGCGCAAGCGCGGAAAGGACCCGACGCATGAGAGTTCAGGGAATCAGCCTCAGAATCAAATTTACCTTCTTCGTGGTGCTTCTGGTGATCGGCGTGGTCGTACTCGTCGCGGTGGTGTTGGGGCGCAACGTGCTCCAGCGGCAGGAGCGTATTCTGGTGAGCGGACTCCAGGAGCGAATCGAGCTATTGGTCGACGGGCAGGTCACCGGCGCGCGGCCGGCGCTACAAAATCCCGAGCTCAACCTCGATCAACTACAGACGATCGCGAGTCAAGGCGAGGCGATGGCCGAGGCGGCCTACGTGACCATTACGGGGCTCAACGGGTTGGGAGAGCTCCAGACGATTTACGGAACGATCGACCCGGCGGTCATCGACGGCGCCGAGGGACGCATCACGACCGACGCGTACACCGTGGGCGTCTCGAGGCTGACCGACGAGGTGACGCCCGTGGTCGACCGGCTCGCTCGGGAGATCAATGCGCAGGCCGCCGCCGATCTGGGGGAGATACCCATCGAGCTCGAACGGCTCTCGCAGGAGGCGCAGGGCTTGATTCTGCGCGGTGCCGGCGAGGAGGATATCGCGCGCATCGATCAAGTGCGCCTCGAGTTACTCCGCCGCGGTCGCCGACGACTCGACGAGATCGCGGGCCCCATTCGCAGCGTGCCCGAGTTCGACTTCACACGTCTACGGCGCGACGTAACGAGCTATCTTTTTTTTCGGCCGGTGTTGGATATCGTACCTGGAGCGGACGCCGGTTTCGAGGACTATTATCGCGGAACCGTACGCGTCGCGATATCGACGCAACTGATCCTCGATGAGATCGATTCGACGCAACGTGACCTCGTGTTGGCGACGATGGTTATCGCCGCCCTGGCCGTTGCCGCCGGCGTTTTCGGAGCCTACATCTTGGCGACGATCGTCGTGCGGCCCATCAATCGTCTGGTGGCGCTGGTGGAGGAGATCGGCTCGACCGACGATAAGACGCGCCTCAAGGGTCGGGAGTTGCACCTGAAGAGTCGCGACGAGCTGAACGTGCTGGCCGATTCGATCAACGATATGGTTGCGGGACTGGTAAAAGCGGCCGAGGCCGACAAAGACCTCAAGTTCGGTAAGGAGACGCAGAAGGCGTTCATTCCACTGGAGCCCATCAGCGACGATACCAAGCGTACGTTCGGCGAGTTGGATGAGGACGGCATCTATTTCTTCGGGTACTACGAAGGCGCAAAGGGTGTTTCGGGCGACTACTTTACGTACCAAAAACTGAGCGACCGTTACTATGCGATGATAAAGTGCGACGTAGCCGGAAAGGGAATCCCGGCCGCGCTCATCATGGTCCAGGTCGCGACGGTCTTTCAGGACTACTTTCGCAACTGGACGATCAAGGCTCCGGGACTCGACCTCTCGTCGTTAGTCCTCCGGATCAACGATATCGTCGCTGAGCGACAGTTCAAGGGACGCTTCGCGGCGCTTACGGTGGGCATTCTGGACGTGGAAAAGGGAGCGTTCTATCTCGCGAACGCCGGCGATAACCAGTTGCACATCTACAGAGCGTCCCAGCGCGCGGTAGAACAGCTGACGATCGCCGGAGGCCCGGCGGCGGGCACGTTTTCCAGCGCGGACATTCCCGTGACCTTTCCCCAACAGATGCAGATGATAGCACGCGATGATATTTTGCTCCTCTTCACCGACGGTGTCGAGGAGGCGAAACGTCTTCTACGCAGGGCGGACTGGCGGGCCTTTCGGGTAACCAAGGAGATGATCGACTCGGGCGACGTGCCGGAAGGCGTCGTCGAAAATCAAGACGGCGAAGAGTTCGGGATTGAGCGCATTCACCGGATCGTATCGGCGGTGCAGGAGCGCGGGACGTATCGACTTACCAAGTTGTTGGATCCCGGTCACGAGGATGAGCTCATCTTTGATTTTTCGACGTGTGATAACGCGACTCGCGATGCCGCGTTGGCGGTCGTCGCCGCCGAGCGTGTCTTTCGCCTCGTTCCCGATCCTTCTATGGGACCGGAGAGCCGTATCTCAATCGACCGCGTCGTCGTCGATTTTCTCCGAAAGCATTTCCGCCAGTTCGACGCTTACTTCTCGCATCCGGTCACCGGACGAAGCGATGAGGCGACTACCGAAGAGACCTCGGACGGGGTCTCTCGCGACGCGCCTCAGACGGAGCGTGAGTCCTCGGACACCGGGCAGTACATGATCTTCTCCCACCTCGGGGAGGACGAGCAGTTCGACGATATCACGATGCTGGTCGTACGGCGGAAGTAGTCAGCGCTGCGTCTCCACCAAAATCTTCAGAAGTCGAACGACCGAAGGCACCAGGATGCCCTGTTCGATCTGTTCGCGGGTGGTCATACCGATACGGCCGTGTTTTATCTGTCGGGCCAGACTCCGATACGGTTTTGCCGCGACCGTCGAACGTAGATGGTGGATGACATCGGATGTCTCGGCCGGGTAGGTGCGATACAGCTCCTCTGCGGCGGAGCGTATCTCCTCCGACGTCTCGGACTCCAGCGGATCACGTTCTTCGAGCTTCTGCACGAGCCCTTCCAACGCGTACACGAACGGGTCCTCGGAGAAGACGACGGCGTCCACCTTTGAACGAAGGGTCACGCGGCGCCGTGCGGCGGCACGAGACTGTTCGAATCGTCGCCCCACCACGATAAACGTAACGACCGCCACCCCGAGTCCGATCAGCATCTCGTCCAACACGGGAAGGGGGTCGCGGATTACCACCGACAAAAAGAGATAGACCACCAGGAACGCGGCGGCCGCCAGAAGAAAGCGGGGAATGAAGCGACGTTCGTTAATCCAGTCGCGAACGTCGTTTTCGATGCGCCGGTAGAGATCGTTCCGCAGCATCGTCACCGACTCCACACGCGGCTCGCGGCCGTATCGACCGACCAGCTCGACGGAGCTGCCGAGTTCAATCATATCGCCCGATTTCACGAAAGGATGGAGGAACAACGCAGTTCCGTCGCGGAGGCTGATGTGATAGATCGTAATCGCGATTCCGGGTTGCATAGCGCAAAAAGTACGCGACCCTCCGGTACGTGTCAAGAAAAAGACTCAACTTGTGGCGGCCGGGCGATAGCGGATATGATGCGGCGATGGCGAGACTTCGACACGACGGGTCCCGGGACACGGCGATGCTCTCCGGCGCCCATCCGCTCTCGCTGGACGGCGATCCCTCGCGTCCGGCGGTTCTGCTCTTACACGGCTTCACCGGCTATCCGGGAGAGCTGCGTTTCGTCGCCGAGGAGTTGAATGCCGCCGGATACACGGTCGTCGTTCCGCGCTATCCCGGCCACGGGACGGACAATAGAGACTTTCGTTCCACTTCGTGGCGCGATTGGTGGCGCCGCGCACTGGATGCGTATCTGGAACTCAGGAGTCGGCACGATAGGGTAATTGTTGCGGGGTTATCGATGGGCGGTCTCATCGCGACGCTTTTGGCTGCGCACTATCCGGTCGCGGGAGCGATATTGCTGGCGCCGGCGTTTCTCGTCTCTAATCGACTCGTGCCCCTCACGCCCTTGCTGCGCTTCATCGTGCCTCCGGTAAAGGCGCAAACCTCCGAGACCTACGACGATCCGGAACGCCGGCACATGGCGGACGAATATTGGAATTGGCGCTGGCCCCATCAGACGGCTTCCCTCTATTATCTCATTCGAAAGGCGCGCAAAGCGCTTCCGGCGGTTTCGTGTCGCTCCCTGCTTATCGTCTCGCAGGCCGATCGAACGGTGCCGGTCTCAGTGGCGCCGTTTGTTGAACGACAGATCGGTTCTCCGGAGTGTCGGACCGTGATATTGGAGGAGTCGGCGCACGTCATCACCGACGGACAGGAGCGCTCTCGCGTTGCGGCCGAGATGCGCGCGTGGCTCGAGGAGACGGAGGCCGACGGGTCGGTAGCATAGCAACCGAAAGGGCGCTCCCGTTTCTGTCGATAATCAGAGCATGAAGGTTCAATACATACCGGCGATACTGGTCGCCCTACTGGCCGTCGACGTCACCGCCCAGACGAACGAGGGTCGAACGCTGGTCAACGGCGAGGGATCGCCGTTTGTATATCTCTTTCTTTCCCGGTCCGAGGTGCAGGGTGAGACGACGGCCGACTCCCAATCGTTAGTCGAACTTTTGCGCCGGCGCAGCCGCCATTTGAATGAGCTCGCGCCGCACGGTATGTGGCGGATACCGCAGTCGAGCGGGTTGGTGGTCGGCTACTTTGCCGGCGGGCCCTCCGCCGTCTCGTTTCATCTTGTGCGCATGAGCGTAGGACCGGGGCGGAATCCGATTCTCGTCCACCGCGACGCCGTCATCACCGAGGGCGGTTCGCCGGTCGCCATCGCACCGTGGGATCTGCCGGCAACGCTGGAGCCGGTGGCGCTCGACGGTATGGATTCGGATTGGGAGACCATCGCTCCCGCGGTGCGCTACGCCGCCTTTTTCGTGCCGCCGCGGATCGAAAACGCGATCGACGGGAGCACGATAGAGGTCGGTGACACCGTGTTTTGGCAGCGCGGCGGCACGGCGGTCAGAACCGTGCGGTCTACCGTCGGGAACGAGTGGTGGTTTACGGCAATCGAGGCCGGAGGGAGCATCGCGGATGGAACGGCCTACCACCTCCGCGCCTTTCCGGATCGCGATGACGGCGCCTCGCGCGGTGAGTTTTCGGTCGTAATCGCCGGCGAATCGGGACCGGTCGTGTATCGGAGCGAGGGCGGGACGGTCGAGTTGGCGGGGCAGTACGTCAGGCGTAATCGGTTTGTGGAGTTTTCCATCGCTCGCGACTTCCTGGATCGGCTGGCCGCCGAGGACGCGGATCTCTCATTCGACATAGCCTCCTCCCGACGCGGCCCCCGGGGAACGGAACGCTTCACCTTCGGCACGGTGGATGCACCGGAGGTGTTGACTCGGTAATGCAGCTCTTTTTCTGCGAGAACTGCGGCGCGGAAGTGCGCGAAGGCGACGAGGTCTGTACCGAGTGCGGCGCCTTCTTCGTCGCGATCAAGTGCCCGCGGTGCGGATTTCGCGGGAAGCAGCACCAGTTCACCCGCGGATGTCCGGCCTGCGGATATTTGTCTCAGGAGGCGCGCACCACGAGGCCGGGCGTCGGCCGTGGCGTCGTTCCGGCGACGGGACGCACCCCCCCTTCAAAGGTGAAGAGTCGCGACGAGGTGTCCCCGAACCGCGCTACCGGAGGGGTTCCACGGGCGCGTCGCGTCGCCCCTCAAACGAAATCGATGCCCTCGTGGATTTTTTGGTTGATCCTCGCCCTTCTTGCCGCCAGTTTCGGCGTTTTGGCGTGGGTGTACACCGGCCTCGCATGAGAGAGGCGCGGTGCGCACATCAATGGGGCGTCCCGACCGAAACGAGCGACCAGAACGCCGGCTCGTCCACCGACTCCTCCAGGATCGACACGCCGAACGAAAACGTCCACCGGATTCCTCCGTCACCGGGGCGCAGCGCGGCGTCTAGCGCCGTATCGAGGATACGCCACCGACTGACATCCGCCGTAAGCCTTGATGAGACCGCAACCATCGAGCGGGGCCGATCGCGGACTGCGGCGAGGCCCGCTACGGCGTAGAGATCCGGCGTGTCGAACGATACCGCGACCTCCACGCCCGGCGAGGCGACGATCCCGATCCCGCGCCACGCTGAACCGAGCCCCGCATTAGCCGCGGCGCCGATGCGGTTTGCGCGCCACGGGCCGGCCGAGCCCGTCCCTCCGTTTCCGTAAAGCGATATACCGACGTTCCCGGGAAGCAGGTGCCACGGGCCGATCTCCAGATGGCCGTATGACAGGTGGCGAACCTCGGCCTCCTCTGGACTGGCGGTAAGGAGAGAGCCGGCCGCGACCGAGAGGAGCGGGAGCGGCGCGAAACGCGCCGCAATCGTGATGGGAACGGTGCGCTCATTACCGGTATCCGTTTCGCGATAGTGGTACCCGCCGCCTGCGGAAAAGGATGCCGTCGTGTTGCCGCGGCCACCGGGAAAGGCGATCAACGATGAGCCGCTGCCGTAGGGCGTAATGAGGCGGGGGTAGACGCGCGCCGCGCGTGTTACGTCGACCGAGCGGGTAAGACGGAGTTGATGCGCGCCGTCGCCGGCC
Source organism: Alkalispirochaeta sp. (assembly GCA_965601925.1). GTDB lineage: Bacteria > Spirochaetota > Spirochaetia > DSM-27196 > Alkalispirochaetaceae > Alkalispirochaeta. Next base: position 4,294,788 of record OZ271854.1, on the reverse strand, counting down.
TCGATAACGACGCGGTAGATCCCGTTGGGTACCGACGAGCCCTCCTCTCCGCGTCCGTCCCAGGAGAGCGGCTCGAGCCAATCGTCGATCGTGCCTCGGCGAGCGAAGACGACTTGTCCGTCGGCGTCATGGACCTCGATGCGGTACCAGCCCGGCCCCGTTGCCGATATCGACAAATCGGCGACACCGGCGATGCCGAGATTTTCGGGGTGGAAACGCCGCGCCCCCGGGACCGCGTAGGCGACGGAGAATGGTGCCGCCTCCAAGCGCACCGGAACGACCGTCGGGGCGTCCGTACCGATCGAGACGAGTCTCTCGCCGATGTGGTATCCGAACGCGCGGAATGCGACTCGGTACGTGCCTGCCGGCAGTGCGGTTGCTCGCGCCGGCTCCCAGTCGCTCCCGAGATTCATTTCCAACCGTTCGTGTTCGCTTTCGATCTCCATGAGGCCGGTCGACAGAACGAGCTCCGCCTCTATCTCGGTCGTCTCTCCCGCCGAAAGGGATATCCATTCGTCGTACGACTCGTATCCGCGGTACTCGACGCGTATCCGACGCCGCCCCGGGTAAAGGTCGTCTATATAGAGCGGCGTGGTTCCTACGAGCCTGTTATCCAAGAATACGTCCGCACCCGACGGCCGGCTCTCTATACGCAGGGCGGCAGGAAGGGGAAGGGCGGCACCGTCTTGTGCCCATACCGGCGTCGTCGTGCATACCCAGAGGGCGATCGCGAGAGCGCGCCAACGACCGGCGCCGTGCCGGGTGATCACCGCGTCTGCGATCGTCGGTGCGTCTCCGCGCGTAGCTCTCCCGATCGGGCGGTATCTCCCCATGGGAGGAGTATAGTGGAAGTTGCGTCGTGCCGATACCAGATACCATGAGAGGAAGTCGAATCGTAATCTGTCTATGTCTCATCGGTCTTGCCGTAATACCGGTCGGCCGGGTTGTGGCGCAGGATCGCGAGGCGGCGCTGCGGAGGGGGTTCCGCGAGATACGATTGGGTGCGCCCTTCGAAGAGGTAGAAGAGCGACTGCTCGCCGATACCGCCTTCGCGTATCGCGGACCGGCCGACGTCTCTCTTCGTTTGTCCGACGGGCAGACGGTGATCGACTCCCGGGGACGCGTGTTCGTCGATCGTGGACTCTTTCAATTCGCCGACGGTCGACTGTATACGATGGCGCTGTACATCAATCGCGATCGGCTCGACTATTTTCAGCTCTTCGAGCAGCTGCGCGCGCGCTACGGCGATCCGATCGACCTGGATCCGCAACGCGCCTTCTGGGAGGACGAGACGACCCGGATAGAGTTGGAGCGGCCTCTTACGGTACGATACCTCGATCTCGCCGTATTCGAGACGCGCCGCGGAGCCGAGAGGGCTCTGGAAGCGGCCGACGATATCGCGCGCGAGCAGTTTCTCGAGGAGTTTTAATGAGGCGATCCGTGATGATGGCGTTGTCTCTCGTGATTGCGTCCGCGATTGCGATTGCCGGTTGCGACGCCGACGAACGGCGCGTAGAGCTCATCGTAGGGGAACACCCGTTCTTCGTCGAGTTGGCGCGTACCGAAGAGGAGTGGCAGCGGGGGCTTATGTTTCGCGAGACGCTCGGCGCGGACGAGGGAATGCTGTTCGTCTTTCCCGACTCACGACCGCGGAGCTTTTGGATGAGGGATACCCGCATTCCGCTGAGTATCGCCTATATCGACGCCGACGGTCGTATTCTCGAAATTCACGACATGGAGCCGTTTTCACTGGAACCGGTACGGTCGCGCTCTCCGGCGCGCTACGCGCTTGAGGTCAATCGCGGTCGCTTCGACGAGCTCGGCATCGTTCCGGGAGATCGTATCGACGTCTCGTCGTTCCGGTAGTCCGCGGAGACGCTTACTCGTCGCCGCCGCCGAGTTCGGGAAAGAGTTCCAATACGGGAGTCTCATTCTCTTCGGTCGGTTCATTGGCGAGAATCTCGACGCGGCGTTCCAGCTTACGCAGCTCTCCGTCGAGCCGTTTTGCGAGACGAACGCCCTCCTCAAAGAGTGTTGAAGCCTCATCGATTTTCACCGTACCGTCGCGAAGTCGTTCCGCGATCTCCTCCAAGCGCTCCAGGCGCGTCTCGAAATCACTCATCGGTCGTCCTTTCTACACGAATCGTCCCGTCGAAGAATTGCGCGCTCAGGCGTTGTCCGGAGCGCGTATCACCGGCTCTCGTCACGATCCCCTGACCCTCCTCGTCGCGCACGATGACGTAACCGCGCTCCAACGCCAGAAAAGGCGACGCGCCCCGAATGCCTTCGTGTGCGATATCCAGGGTGGAACGCAGCGTCATGAGACGCCCTTTCATGGCGTCGCGGACGACCTGCGTCGCCTCGTCAAACCGTTGATACCACGGTTGCATCAGATTTCTGAATCGATATCTGATCTCGTCCTCGCCGCACCGTTCGGCGCGAAGGGTAAGATTCCGTACGCGGTGCAGGTAGGTCTCAACGACCTCCGATCCTGCGCGAGCGATGCGTTCGGCGACCTCCGATCCCCGAGCCGACACGACCTCCGCTGCGGCCGACGGCGTAGGAGCGCGCCGGTCCGCCGCATAGTCGGTGAGCGCCCAATCCACCTCGTGGCCGATCGCCGAGATAGTCGGAACCGCGCTTTCCGCCACGGCGCGGACGACCTCTTCGTCGCTGAAGGGGAGGAGATCCTCGAGCGAACCGCCGCCCCGAGTCAGCACGATCACCTCTCCGAGACGGTGTGTACCGGCGTATCGGACCGCGCGGGCGATGCGAGGAGCCGCTTCCGATCCCTGGACGGGTACCGGAATGACGCGGACGGTCACCGGCGCGCCCCGCCGTTCGAGTACCTGGAGCACGTCGCGGATCGCCGCGCCGGTCGGGGAGGTGACGATCGCCACGGTGCGGGGAAACTTCGGGAGCGGTCGCTCGCGGTCGAACAGACCCTCGGCCGCCAAGACGCGTTTGCGCTCCTCCAACAGCTCCAGGATGCGACCCGTTCCGGCGTGTTCCATGGACCGCACGACGAGCTGGTACGCTCCCCGGCGGGCGTAGACGCTTACCGACGCGTGAACGCGCAGCAGATCACCGTCGGCGGGACGAACGCTCACCGACGAGGTGCCGCTCTTGAACATGACGCATTGAATCGCCGTCTCGGCGTCTTTCAGCGTGAAGTACCAGTGCCCCGTCGACGACGGACGAAAGTTGGAGACCTCGCCCTCCACGACGACGCGCGGAAAGCCCTGCTCCAGAATCGATTTGATGGCGCGGGTGAGCTCCGATACCTGTAACACCGCCTCGGTCTGCATTGCGAGAGGCTAACCCGAGGCTCATGACACGCTCAAGCCCTGTCGATACAGTTATTGAGATGTATCATCTTGTCGTTGCTGCCCCGCGCGTAAGCCCGTATCTTACCGTCGCGTTTCCCGACGGCCGTACGCCTCTGGACACTCTTATGCTCCGCATAGAACGCCTGCGGGCGGTCTGCGCGCTCGAATCAATCTCGTTGTTGTATCGCGAGGACGACGAGACGGCGCTGCCCGATATACCGGCGGAATGGACACGTCTTGCGGTGCCGCGTGAGGCGTCGGCGACGGCCGCACTGGCACGTCTCGATGCACATCTTCCGACCGGCGACGCCGCGGTCATATGGGTGGCCCTCGACGCTCCCTTTTTCGATGTTGAGTTGACGCGCTACCTGGTACGTCTCCACGAACAGTCGTGGTGCGACTACACCTTTGCCGACGGCTTTCCGACCGGATATGCACCGGAGGTTCTCCGCCGCGACGCGCTGGCGGCGCTCTCGTCTTTGGCCGCGTCCGGCGCGCTCGAATGGACCCGCACAATTCTCTTCGACGCCTTGAGCCGCGATATTAATGCATTCGATGTCGAGACGGAGGCGGCGACGGAAGACTATGCACTTCTACGCCTATCTCTCACCGTCGATACGCGTCAGAACTATCTTCTTTGCCGGCGGTTGGTCGAGCGTGGGGCGGCCGATACGGGTGAGTCGGGAAAGGAGCCCGACCCGACACGCGAGCGCTATCACGACCGCGGCATTCCGCTTTTGGCCGAACTCATGCGGGCACCCGACGTAGGGCGGACACTTCCATACTATTATTATGTGCAGATTACCACCGAGATGGTGCAACGTCCGTCTTATACGCCGTGGAGCGACGCGCGGTGGGCTCCCGATCCTCCCGGTGAGGGAACTCATATGGACCTCGATACGTGGAAAGCCGTCCTTGCGCGCCTTGCCGAGTGGACGCCGGAGGCGACGATCGCCATCGGATATCGCGGCGAGCCGGCCCTCCATCCCGCCATAGCGGAGTGCATCGCCGAGGTCGCACGTTACCCGGGATTGACGCTGTACGTAGAGACCGCCGGCGTCGGCTGGACTGCGGACGCGCTCGCGGCGCTTGCCGAAAGTCCGGTCGAGGCGGTAATCGTCGAGCTCGATGCCATTGACGAGACCCGCTATCGGGCATTACGGGGAGTGGGGTACGAGGAGGCGCTCGCGACCATTGAACGGCTTGCCGTTACCATGCCGGGTCGCGTCTACGTCCAGGGAACGCGTATGGTGGAGAACGAGTGGGAGTTGCAGGATTTCTTCAAGCGATGGGACGCGACCGAGGGTGTCGAGCCGCTCATACAGAAGTACAACTCGTGGGCGGGGCGTCTACCGGACCGGAAAGTCGCCGATTTTTCGCCCCTCGAGCGTAACGCCTGTCGCCACCTCCAACGCGACATGGTGATTTTGGTCGACGGCGTCGTGCCGCGATGCTTTCAGGACTTGGATAAAGAGGCGCGCCGCGGTTCGATTCTCCGGGAGGCACCGGACGAGGTGTGGGATCGTGCGGCCGCCGAATATCTCGACCACGTCGGCGGTGTCTTGCCGGAAATGTGTAAGAGATGCGATGAGTTCTATACGTTCAATGCGTGATCCCGACGAGCGGTACACAATCGTCGGCCCGGCAAGGCCGGAGTCTCCCGCGGAGGGGGACGGGATTATACTTTTAAGTCGAAGCTCCCGGCTGCTGCGGCGCGAACTCATTCGCGACATCGTCGCCGCCGGGTTTCGCGAGGTAGTCTCCGTCGAGGCTCAACAACACTCCTACACCGTCGAGTCGCTGACGCGAGAGTTTCCCCAGGTGCGGTTCATCCTTCTCAATCGAGAGCTCAATATCGGCGCTCGTATTAATTTGGCGATGGAGCACGCCACGGCGAAAACGGTGCTGGTTATGTGGTCGACGATGGATCCGCCCGGCGGACTCGATCGAGCACGTCGGGAGCTGGCCGCCGATCACGTGCCGTGCGTTGCGCCGTTGTTGCGCGGGGAGCGGGGCGAGGCGTTGCCGACCGTACAGGCCCCGGCGCTCCAACGAAAGGCCCTGCGCGTGCTGGCGCTGCCCCTCAGAGGCGATCGGGTCGAGACGCTCACCCCGTTCGACTTCGTAGCGCTCTACGATCGTAGACGATTTCTTGCTCACGGCGGGTTTGACGAGGAGATCGAGAACGCATTCTGGCAGAAGCTCGATTTCGGATTTCGCACCTACCTGTGGGGCGGGCGCATCTACGCCCTTTCATCGTTTAGAATGAACTACCGTAGCATGCCGGAACCGGAAGATCAGACGGGCGATCGCGGATATGCGCGCTTCTACGCCAAGAATCTCGCGGTTCGTCTCGCCGACGGGGTGGGGCGGATTCCTCCCATCCAGGCGTTCGGATTTGCCCTCCGTTCGGGTATGGGATTCTCTCGAACTGTGCGTCTTTTTCGCGGGGCCGGCGACTGGGTCCGCACGAACCGCGACCGATTCATGCGCGACCCCCGCTCGGTCGTAGAAGAATGGAGCGTAGACTATGTATAGGACGGCGGTATTTCTCCAGGTGCGACTCGCCTCCACTCGGTTACCCGAGAAGGCGCTGCTTCCGTTGGAAGGAAAAGAGGCCATCGTACACGCGATGGAGGCGCTCGCCCCCCTTCCCGTCGATGAGTATATCTTAGTCACCGACGAGGCGAGCGCCCCGCGGCTGGCGCCGCTCGCCGATCGATGCGGTTACGGCGTATTCTCCGGCGATCGGGATAACGTCCTGAAGCGATTCTGCGACGCTGCCGAGCGCTACTCCGTGGATCGCGTGATTCGTGCGACCGGTGACAACCCGCTCGTTTCGGCCTCCGCCGCCCGTGAGGCGTTGCGCCTGCAGGAGACCTCGCACGCCGACTACGCGGGAATCACCGATACGCCCTACGGTACCGGCGTCGAGGTAGTGCTCACCCGGGCCCTTGAAGGCGTGCTCTCCCGCGGTCCCGATCGCTACGAGCGGGAACACGTTACGCCGGGCGTCTATCGCCGTCCCGAACGGTACAAGGTGGTCGTGCGCCGGACTTCCCCCCGCACGCGGTTCCCCGAGATGCGGGTCACCCTTGATACCGCCGATGATTACCAATACATTGCCGATATCTTTCGCGCTCTCTATAAGGGCCGCCCCATAGAGTTGCCCGAACTCGTAGCGTATGGTCACCACCAACAGCAACGCAGCAGCGCATAGAACCTCGCTCATCGTAGCCGAGCATCGCGTGGGCCACGGAAGCGGGCACCTCCACCGTTGCGCACGCGTCGCACGGGAACTCGGCGGCACGATAGAGTGGCTTCTTCCCGCCGCGTCCGCGCCGGGACACTACGATCGCGCCGAGGCGTTGCAGTTGATCGGTGATCCCGCTATTCCGGTGCGCTGGATCGATCGACCGTCTGGACCGTACGACTTGGTGATCGTCGATCGACGCGAGGCTACGTTGGAAGAGCTCCGGGAACTCGATACCGCCGGGTTAGTCGTGGGTATCGATCTCGCCGGCGAGGCGCGCCGCTATTGCTCGTACCTCATCGATACGTTGCGGACGCCGGCGGGACTCGCGCGACCGAATCTCCACGACATCGGTCTCCTGCACCTTCCCGAAGCGGTTCGCGACGCTTGGCCGGAGCGTATCAACACCGTTCTCGTCGCCTCCGGCGGCGAAGCGGTCTCGGACTCCGCATATAAGGTGGTGAAGCGGCTCTCGTCGGAAGGTTTTGAGGTCACCATCGCGACACCCCACGCCGTGGAAACGCCGCCGGGCGTGCGGCGTCTCCGCGCTCTCGGTGATCTCGCCGAGAAGCTCCATCGCTACGATGTAGTGATCACGCACTACGGATTGACGGCGTACGAGGCGCTTTGGGCACGAGTGCCGGTCGTTCTGCTTAACCCGACGGTGTACCATCGTCGGCTCGCCGCTGCGGCCGGATTTCTTCAGGCGAGGAACGCCGCGGGAGTAGTAAGACTCTTGGCTCAGCCGGGGCGCGTGGTTGAGCGATGCGAACGCATCAGACCGACGGGTCGCAGTAGTCTCGTCGCGGCGATTAACGCCCTCGCCGGTCCCGAACGGTTCGATACGCCGACCGGTAGCGAGCGGTGGCAGCCGGCGCTCGAACGGTTCGCCGAACGTACATTTTTCCGTGACTCGCACAACGGCCTCGTCTACATGCAGCGGTTCGGCGGAGAGGCGACCGAGTACGATCACGACTACTTTTTTTCGGAGTATCGTGATCAATACGGGCGCACGTACCTGGAGGACTTCGATCACATTCGGGATATGGGGACGAATCGTATGGCCCGGTTGCTCAAGCGATACCGGTCGGGCACGGAAACCGCGCCGCGGCTGCTGGATATCGGCTGCGCCTACGGTCCTTTTCTTAGCGCTGCGACGGAGACCGGCTGCCTCGTCACGGGAATCGATATCTCCGAGGAGGCCGTTGCGTACGTGCGCGACACGCTCGGTCACACGGCGTTTCAGGGTGACATCCTCACGATCGATCCGTCCGTTTTCGGCGCTCCGTTCGACATCGTAACGATGTGGTACGTCATCGAGCACTTCCCCGACCTCGATCGTTTATTGCGTCGCATTGCGGATCTCGTGCGGCCCGGCGGTCTTTTCTCGTTCTCGACTCCGAACGGACGCGGTATCTCGGCCATACGAAATCGCCGTGAATTTTTTCGACGCAGCCCTCAGGACCACTATACGATTCTCGACCCGCAGTCGGCGCGCACCGTTCTCAAACGCGCCGGATTTTCCGTGCGTGCCGTTCACGTCACCGGTCACCACCCCGAGCGCTTCGGTATTCCGTTTGGTGGTAGAGGTGAGCAGGGGCGCGGTGCGCGGCGAGCACTGTTGGGCGGCGTCTCCCGTCTCCTCGGTTTGGGCGACACCTTCGAGGTCGTTGCGGAGCGTGACCGATGAAACGAGCGGTGCTTATTCTCGGCGGCGGCACGATGCAGATGCCCGCAATCCGCGAGGCCCGCGATCTCGATTTGGAGGTGCACATGGCCGACGGAAACGCCCGATGTCGCGGCGTAACCTCCGTCGACCACTTTTACCACATCGATCTGCGCGATCGTGACGCGCTTCTGGAACAAGCGCGCACCATCGGGAATCTGAACGCCGTCTTCACCGCCGGAACCGACTTCTCGGCGAGCGTGGCGTGGATAAGCGAGGCGTTGGGCCTTCCGGGTATTCCCTTCGAGACGAGTCTGGACGCGACCGATAAGGGGCGCATGCGCGCGCGTCTCGCCGCCGCCGGAGTGCGGGTGCCGCGGTTCCGTGTAATTGAGTCCGCCCTTACGGTCTCAGAGGAGGCCTCGGTTCTGGAGGAGATCGTCGCCGAGTTCGGTCTGCCGCTGGTATGCAAACCGGTCGATAGTATGGGCGCCCGCGGCGTCCGGCGTGCCGACGATCGGGCGTCTCTCGTCGATGCCGTGAGTGCGGCACGCACGATTTCGCGAAGTGGACGAGTCATTATCGAGGAGCGCATCGGCGGATCCGAGTTTAGTCTCGATGCGATCGTGTTTCACGGTAAGATCATCATTACCGGTATCGCCGAGCGGCACATCTACTTCGAGCCGTGGTTCGTCGAGTTGGGCCACACGATTCCGGCGACCCTCGATGAGGCCGATCGTGGGGCGTTGGAAGAGACCTTCCGCGCCGGTATTCGCGCCCTCGGTATCGATCACGGTGCGGCGAAAGGCGACATATTTCTCACCACCGACGACAAGGGCCGGCCAGAGGGAGTCGTCGGCGAGATTGCGGCGCGTCTTTCCGGCGGTTTCATGTCGGGGTGGACGTATCCGGCCTCATCGGGGGTGCGCCTGACGCGCCTCGGCCTGCGCGTGGCCTTGGGAGAAGCTCTCGCTACCGAAGAGTTCCGCCCACGGTGGAGCCGTATTGCCGTGGAACGGGCGTTGATTTCCGCGCCCGGATGCATCGAGGGTATCTCGATCCCCGATGCGCGCCCCGACGGCGTCGAGGAACTCTTCGTCCATCGCGCGGCCGGAGACGTCGTGGCGCCGCCGACCAACAATGTCGAGAAGGTGGCGAACGTTATCGCATGCGCGGATACGAGGGACGAGGCCGAGCGTACGGCGATCGAATTTTTGGAAAAAATAGACGTGCGACTGCGTCCCGGCGATCCGTCGACCGACGCGTTTCTGTTCGGAACGTCGCAAGGACCGTACGCTCGTTATCGGTGGAAGGATCGCGATGCCGCCGGAATGGAGACGAGCGCCTATTACGGCGATCTTTCGCGGATTTCCGCCCGGGTACGGAGGGGTGCACCGCTTCCGGTACGTGTCTCCGCGGGGCCCGAGAGGCCGTGGGGCGAAGATCTGATCCGACTCCAACCCGTGGGAGAAGCGGCGGCGGTTCTCGCGAGTCTATCGGCGTCGGGGACGATCGAGCCGAGTCGCGGAGACGATGCCTTGGGCACGGTTTTCTGGCGAGCCTTTGTCGCCGCCGGCCGTCAAGGTGTCGTCTATCTTCGCGACCTGCTCGTTGAAGGGCTGTTCGATTCGATTGCGGAAAAGGGGCGACGAAGGTGATCAGGTCGACAATCATTGTGCTTTGCCTATCCGTGGTGATATGCCTTGCGGTGTACGCCCAGGACGGCGACGTCTATTTGGAAGAGATACTCGCCTCCACCGATTCCGTATTGCAGTGGGACCCGTACCGCGCCCAGGGTACCTTGGTGCGCGGTTCGAGTATGCTCAGTTTCAGCGTCGGTGAGACCGTCGCGGTCGAGAATCTGGCGCGCATCCATCGCATCGCGGCGCCGCGACGTTCGGACGGCACTCTCGTCTTTGACGCCGGTTTTCTGGCGCTCGCCGTGCGCATATTCCCTCCGCGCGAGCAACTGCGTCGCATTGCCGCCGTCTTCATCGATCCGGGGCACGGGGGGCGCGACCCCGGGGCGATCGGCAGCCATTCCATTGACGGCGACGAACGGCGTCTACAGGAAAAAGATCTCGTCCTCGACGTCGGACTGCGATTGCAAGCTTTGCTCGAGCAGCGCTATCCGGACAAAGAGATCGTGATGTCGCGCAACACCGACGTATATCTCACCCTGGAGGAGCGTACCGCACGTGCCAATCGAATCGACGTGGAGCCGAATGAGTCGGTCATTTTCGTCTCCCTTCACGCCAACGCATCGCTGAATCGCCGTGCAAGCGGATTCGAGGTGTGGTTCCTACCCCCCGAGTTCCGGCGGCGCAACCTTATCGACGCCAACGATGTGGGTGTGAACGATCCGGACCTGCTGTCGATTCTCAATACGATGCGCGAAGAAGAGATCACGCTGGAGAGCGTCCTGTTGGCGCGCAACGTGCTCTCGGGCCTCGATAGTGCGATCGGAACGGTCTCTCCTAATCGGGGTCTGCGCGAGGAGAGTTGGTACGTGGTGCGGAACGCGAAAATGCCGTCGATTCTCGTCGAAATTGGATTCGTAACCAGCCGCGAGGAGTTTCTGCGACTAGAGCAGGACGATTACTTGCACCGGATTACCGAGGGTATATATACTGGCGTAACGAATTTCGTTCATAGTTTCGAAGGGGTGGGTCGTGAATAATCGGGCCGTTATTGTGTCTTCAGTACTCGCCGCAAGTTTGGTCATAAGCTTGCTTTTGTTTTTATTCGTGCCCCAGAGATCGCAACGACGACTGTTGCGATTCCCCGATACCGCCGGTGGAGCGTTGCACAGTGAGTGGCACCATCTTCCCGCCAGAGATACGCGGCGCGATCAGATCCATCTCTTTATCGAGGAGTTGATTCTCGGTCCGGTACGCCTCGGAGCGGTGCCGTTCATACCGCAAAACGCCGAGATCCGTAGCGTCGTGGTGACCGACGACCGACGGCTTTTCGTTGATTTCGATCCGTCGATCATGTTTGCCGAGGAGAACATCGAAGATCTGCTCGATCTTCTCAAATACAATGTGATGCACAACTTTCGTTGGCTTCGAGATGTCACGATAACAATCAACGGACAGGAACCGAACGCGCCGCGTTTCGGGAATCTTGGTCGTTGACAAAGGAAACTACGGCGTTATACTTTGTCAAGTATAATAAATAAGGCTTCCGGAAAATTATGCGCATAAAGCAAAAGGAGACATGGATGAGACGTTCCGTGCTTTTCGTAATGATCGCACTGCTGTCGGTCGGTTCCCTCTTCGCCGAAGAGGCGATTCTGATTGACTTCGCTGAACTCACAGCGGATTTTCCCGCTGATAACCCGACCCACAACGAGCGAACGCTGGTCGACTACAGCATCGCCGCCGGCTCAAGTTTCACGGACGAAGAGAGAGCCGAGATGCGGATTTCGTTGGCCATCGATTCGTGGGAAGTTGATTTGGCGTCGTCCTCGAGGAACGTAGCCACCGTCTCGAACAGCCTGGTCCGATCCGCACCGGTTCGCGAAGGCGCGAGTCAGTATGCGAACGAGACCGTAATGGGCGCGCGGATTCACTTCCCGACCGAGCCGTTCAACTCCTGGGCGCTCATTCGGCCTCCCTTTGAGATTCCGGCCTACGCCGACCGTGAAGTCGTTCAAGCCGACGGAACGCTTTTGGTGCAACAAGAGGATGTCGGTCGCGGCGAGAAGTTTGATAACATCGGCGTCGTCAAGAACGTCGGCGTCCTACGCTCCGTTTTGGTAAACGTCCACGGACTCAACTTCCCGCACGGATTGAGCGTTGTGCTCGAGGATGAAAACAGCCGAATCCAAGAGATCTTTATGGGGTATCTTAACTTCGACGGTTGGAGAACGCTCGAGTGGCGCAACCCCAACTACATCGAAGAGGTGCGCAACCGCGAGATCCGTACCTTCCCGTTGTATCCGAACTTGACGCCCATGCGTCGGTTGATCGGCGTCAGGATTTACCGCGATGCGGCGATGCAGGGCGGGGATTTTATCACGTATCTCAAAGATATTTCGCTGACCTTCGACCGCGCCGTGCTCCAACTCGAGCGCGATATCAACGACGAGGCGGTGTGGGGCATTCTTCAAGAACGGGAGCGCAGCCGCCGCGAGGCCGAGCTCCGCAACTTGGGTAATATCCAAGTGTTGCGCTACTTGGAGCAGCGGAGACTGCACGACCCGGCGGCGACGCCCGGTGAAGGCGCCGACGCTCCGTAGGCGATTTCCGTATAATACGTCAGGCCCTCCATTGCGGAGGGCCTTTTTGTTATCTTGACGCCATCCGGTAAAAGTACGAGAATTGAATCGCAATGAGCGACTATCTTGATCCGGCCAACGAGGAACTTCTTAAGGACTTTTTTGTCGAAGCCGAAATGCAGGTCGAGACACTCGAGAGCAACATTCTGGTGCTCGAGAACGATCCGAAAAACGCCGACGCGATCGACGAGATTTTTCGTGCCGCCCACACCCTGAAGGGTGGAGCGGCAACGGTGCAGATGACCGAGCTCGCGGAGTTCACTCACTTGGTAGAGGATGCGCTCGACGAGATCCGGGCGGGTCGCGCCTCGATCAGCGAGGGAACGGTCGATACCCTATTGACGTCGATCGACGTCGTCAAAGGTATGCTCACGGAGCGTCAGAACGGCTCGATTTACTCCGAAGATACGAGTGAGGTTGCAGCCGCGTTGAAAGCGATACTCGGCGGCGGTACCAAGCAGAAAACGTCTGATGTTACGTCGGACGACGCACCGACGCCGAAGAAAGAGAAACCGCGGGCGGCCGCGTCCGATTCCGGCACGCGGATGTTGACCGAGTACGAACTGCTCGAGCTACGCGAGGCTGCGGGACCGGATGAAAAGATATTCGAGGTTGCGGTACGGTTTCGCGAAGACAACCCCATGAACACTGTGGGCGGCATTCAGCTGTTTGCGGCGATTAAGCAATTTGCCACCGTGTTAAAGACGGTACCCGACTTCGAAGCGTTGTACGAAGATGTGTTTCACCCGGAGGTCTCCTACTACGTTGCCTCCAAAGAAGACATCACGGCCCATGAAGCGCGATTACAAATCTCCGACGTGACTTCCTCCGTCGCCGTGTCCGCCGTCGGTGACGACGGACTGATGAAGAAAGAACAACCCACCGCGGCGCGTAGCGAGCCCGAGTCGCGATCCGCTCCGGTTTCGCCGGTGGACCGCGAGGATTCGAAGGTTCGGGAGAAACCGGCCATGGAGGCCCTCGCCGCCGGCGGAGAGCCCGCCGCCGGGAACGGCGACGACGACGAACACGGTGCCGACGGAGACGATCGAAGCGGCGAACGAGGGCGAGCCGAGCAGAAGCGTTCGAATGCGCAGGCCGGTTCCGTCCTGCGAGTCGATAGTAGACGTATCGACAATCTTCTCAATCTCGTCAGCGAGACGGTCATCAATAAAGCCAGCTTCAACCAGATCAGCAACGGTTTCGGCGACAACCTCTCCAGTTTCCAGACGATTGAGGGCCAATATCGCGAGACGCTGAAAGAGCTCTTCGATAGTCTGCCGGAGTATCTACAGGAGATACAGAGGGGCGAATCGGCCAAGAACGTCCGCAAGCAGATAAACGAGCGCTTTGGCGATCTCCCGGCGCTCTTCGACGGCTTCCACGGCGATCTCAAGGGAACGGTCGCGAAGTTCCGTAATACGGCACAGAATTTGGGAAGGATCGCCAGCGAGCTTCAGGAAGGGGTTATGCGGATTCGCATGGTGCCGATTTCGCAGATATTCTCGCGCTTTCCGCGGCTCGTGAGAGATCTTTCGCGATCCCTCAAGAAGAAGATAACCCTCGAGATTGAGGGTGAAGAGACCGAACTCGACAAGTCGGTTATAGAGGATCTCCTCGACCCGTTGATTCACTGTGTGCGCAACAGCATCGACCACGGCATAGAGGACCCGGCGACGCGTGCCGAGGCCGGAAAGCCCGAAGCGGGAACCGTCCACTTACGGGCCAGTAACGAAGGCAACATGATCCTGATCGAGATTGCCGACGACGGAAAAGGCATCGACGTGGAGGCGGTACGTGCAAAGGGAATCGATCGAGGAATAATACATCCCAGTAAGCAGCTCTCCGATGTAGAGGCTTTCAACCTCATTTTTGATCCCGGTTTCTCGACCGCCCACAAGGTTACCAATGTATCGGGACGCGGCGTCGGACTGGATGTCGTGAAGCGGCAAATCGAAAAGCTCAACGGTACGGTTACCGTATGGTCCGAGAAGGGCGTCGGGACGCGTTTCACGATCAAGATCCCGCTCACATTGGCGATCATCCAGGGACTGCTGGTAAAAGTCGGTAAAGAGATGTACGCCATACCCATCACCTCCGTTATCGATAGCCACCGTATTAAGCCCGAAGAGATCAAGATGATCGATAACTACGAGGTATTCAACGTTCGCGACGACGTGGTGTCTCTCATCCGCCTGAGCCGCCTGTTCCGCATACCTACTAACGAAACCCCGGATCACCACTACGTAGTCATTGTAGGGACGAGCGAACGAAAGATGGGGCTTATCGTCGACTCTCTCATCGGGGAGGAGGATGTGGTCATAAAACCCTTGAGGGACCATTTCACCAACTCTCCGGGTATTGCGGGGGCTAATATAACCGGCGACGGTAAGGTGTCCCTCATCATCGATGTCAGTCAACTGCTCGAACTCGGCCTTCGTCGCGAGAAGGAAGAGCGAGCAAAGCGTGAAATGACGATCGGTTCCTAATCGAGGAGTAATGCATGTCAGGCGTGGATACACAGACGATGCAAGGTGCGGCAGTACGGGATCCGGCTCAGGAAGACCAAACGCGACAACAGGAAATTGTCGATTTCAAGATGGTTACTTTCTCCTTGGGCGGGAAGGACTACGGGATCGACATCATGCGCGTGAAGGAAATCGCAAAATTCACTCAGTTTACCTACGTCCCCAACACGGCTCCGTTTGTCCGTGGGGTGTATAACCTTCGCGGCGATATCATATCCGTCATCGATTTGCGTCTCATGTTCAATTTGGCTGCAGAGCAGAAGCGGGAAGGTGATGCGGAAAACGGGCTCATACTACGACTTGAAAACAATCTCATCGGTGTGATCGTAGACTCGATCGACAAGGTCGTGGGAATTGCATCGTCCCAGGTACAACCTCCGCATCCGATCTTCGGCGACATCAACGTGAAATACATCAGCGGCGTTGCCGAGCACGACAATCGGCTGTATATCATTCTCGACGCCGACAGCATCTTCAGCCGGGAGGCCGACGAAGACGAGGCGCGTAAAAACGTCGCTCGCGAGGTACAGGCGCCGATCGAGACGGCGTCTCCGACGGCGCCCTTGAGAGAGGTTGAGCCCGAGCGGGTTCTCCGTGACGAGTCATCGATCCAAAAGACATTTGTCGCCGACGGTCTCAAGGCTTTTGCGGATTTTCACGTTACGCCGATTAACACCGAGTGGTTCGACAAGCGCATGGATCGGTGGATCGAGGAGCGGTCGTCTCGCGGCGAGGAAGTTCAACTCAGCGAGGGCGACGACGCGGCCGTGTTCCTCAAATCGTTCTTCTCCGCGTATACCGGTGCGTTTTGGCAAAAGGAGTATGTGCGCGAGTTCCTGTCGGTCGTGCCTGAGCCGACCTCGGGCATTATCCACGTCTGGAATCCCGGCTGCGGCGACGGCCATGAGAGCTATTCGCTCGCCTCAGCGATCAAGAAGCATTTTCCGGACCGACAGGTAAAGATCTGGGCGGGTGATAAAGACCTCATGAAGATTTCAACCGCCCCGAATCTCGTCTTTTCACCCGGGGACGTGCCCGAGGAGTGGCGGGATTTGATCGTCGAGGGACGAAACGGACACACGTTCGTGTCGTCGATAAAAGAGGCTGTTTTGTTCGAGTTTAGCGATGTCTTGAACTCCGCCGGAATGCCGAAGATGGATTTGATTGTCGCGCGTGATCTATTATCATTTCATAGTGATGGTGTACAACGAAAGATCGTTGAAAACTTCGAGGAAACGTTGAAACCCGGTGGGATTCTGATGCTCGGTGATAACGAGCGGGTAACGGATATCTCAGCGTGGGAAGAAATTACCGGTGACGCGCTCAGCGTGTATCGCCGCCGTTAGGAGTCGTCGGAATGCGAGTCGAATACATCAATCCGTTTGTTGAATCTGCCTACAACATTCTTACCGAGTCTCTGCAAGTCGAGGTAAATCGCGGTGAGCTGTACCTGAAAAACGCAGCGATGCCCATGCTGGGCGTCGCGATGCTCGTCGGTCTCGCCGGCGACGTCGAAGGGCGTGTGCTATTTGATATGACGCGTGAGACCGGTATCGCCGTCGCATCGGGTATGCTGACGAGTATGGACATGGAACCCGTGACCGATCTGAATGAGATGGCACGGGCGACTCTCACCGAGCTCGCGAATATGATTACCGGGCAGGCGGTGACCAAGCTCCACAACGTGGGATTTAAGTTCGATCTTACGCCGCCGGCCATTTT
The DNA here is from genome assembly GCA_965601925.1 of Alkalispirochaeta sp. Taxonomy (GTDB): domain Bacteria; phylum Spirochaetota; class Spirochaetia; order DSM-27196; family Alkalispirochaetaceae; genus Alkalispirochaeta. Next base: position 4,278,011 of record OZ271854.1, on the reverse strand, counting down.
TTCCGGCATCGATATGGAGGTTTCAGACCCCAACTTTGAGGCGCTCATCGTTCCGATGGAGATACCGATGGGTAAGATTGAGATTAACGTCGCTATTCGCGAGAGGACCTGATCAGTATGAAGACGAAACAGGACTTTCCCAGTATTAACGAACGGCCGGCTCAAGGTACCAAGCCCGACGGTACGCCCTATCGCGTCCTTGTCGTAGACGATTCGATGTTCGTGACCAAACAGATCGGTCAAATTTTGACCTCCGAGGGATTCGAGGTAGTCGGGACCGCGGGGGACGGTCAAGAGGGGCTGGAAAAGTACAAAGAGTTGTATCCGAACGTCGATCTGGTAACGATGGACATCACTATGCCGAAGCTGGACGGCGTATCGGCTCTCGAGAAGATCATAGAGTTTGATAAGGATGCTCGGGTCGTCATGATCAGCGCCCTCGGCAAACAGGATCTTGTGAAAAAGTCCTTGCTCCTCGGCGCAAAAAACTATATAGTCAAGCCTCTCGACCGGAAGAAGGTGCTCGAACGGGTCGTTTCTTCCTTAGCGTAATGGGGCGGTTAGCTCAGTTGGTTAGAGTACATGCTTGACATGCATGGGGTCGGCAGTTCAAATCTGCCACCGCCCAATGTCAGCGCCCGACGGCGTTTTCGCAAAAGTGCGCCGGACGGGCTTTTTTTATGCCATGGACTATAAGTGGGGCGAGCTTGATATCGAAGAAGGGGCCGAGGTATCGCGCTCGATCGGCGGCCTATCACTGCGTGTAATCCGTTCGGGTGATATCTATCGGATGCACCTCGACGGCGAAAGCGCCGTGTGGGCTCGGAGCGTGGGGTGGCACGACGCACACGTCGGTACACGAGGAACTCTGCGTCTGGAGCCGGCGACACCGGATCTACCGATCGTTTTGAGACCCTCGAACCCGGTCGCTCTTTCATGCGGGGAAGTCGTCCAATACCGCGTACTGTTACCCTTGTGGATACGAGTTACAAAGATCGACCCCGGGTGTGAAGGGACGCAGGAGACGCTCTTTGACGTGCCGAGCCGGATCCTGAAACGTACGTGGTTCGGTGCGGTCGACGGAGGAGAGATCGCCTACGTACGCCGATTCGAGCCTCAGTCGCGAGAATCGTATCAACGCCACCAATACGTCGTGCCGGTGACGATTCGCAATAGTTCGGATTCGGTGCTGTGGTTTGAGCGTTTCCTTCTGCGCGTCGTACACCACGATCTGTATCGTTTCGAGGATTGTATTGAGTCCAACGGCGTCACGGTAACCTTCAAAGGGCGTGAACAGTTGAGTCAGATCTCGTTCGAATCCGGCCGGGAGGTTCTTTCCCGGGGGGGCGAGCTCGTTTCGACGAGCCGCGTTCCCGCCGGGTCGGATATTATTCGGAAGAGCTTTCTCTGGTTGAAGAGTCTGGCCGGATAGCTATGGCCGTGCGAAACCTCATCCAAAGGTTAGGCGATGTCTCGATTGAATGGCTCCCGAGTTGGGAGGAACTCGTCGTCGCGCTGCTGATTCTCGTCGTAGGGGTGTTGGTCTTGCGCCTATTCATCAAGGCCGTTCTTCGAACATTCGGAAAAGGGCTGCGAGATCAGAGTCGCGAACTTTTACGTAAGACGCTCCTTTATTCCGGCGTCGTGCTTATTTTGATCCTCGTACTCAACGCGGCGGGCGTGAGTGTCGGCGCCCTGTTGGGTGCCGCGGGGGTAGTCGGTATCGCCGTCGGTATCGCCAGCCAGGCGAGTCTCAGCAATATTATCAGTGGGCTATTTCTCGTTTCGGAGAACTTCTTCGAGATCGGCGATGTGGTGCGCATCGGCACCCAAACCGGAACGATTTTCTCGATCGATCTCCTTTCGATAAAGATAAAAACCTTTGACAACGTATTCATTCGCGTGCCGAACCAGCAACTCATCGAACAGACGATCGTTAACATTACACGCTTTCCGATACGGCGAATGGATATCATCGTAACGACCCCGGTCCAGCAGCGCGTTTCGACCGTATGCACCGCCCTCCGCGATGCGGCGGACTCCTGTGATTTTGTGTTGGAGGAACCGGAACCGTTTGTGCTCTTCAAAGAGTTTGTGGAAAACGGATCACGGGTTCTTCTTGGGGTATGGTTTGAACGACAACACTATGTGAATGCACGGAACGAGATCGTCGACGCGGTCCAACGCGTCTTCTCTGAACGTTCGATTCCGATTAGAACGCGGGCAATTGAAGTTGCCACCGGTGAAGCGTCGGACGACGGTGCTCGGTTGACGCAGAGTCGTGGAATCGTGAATTGACATCGCCCGAAGACAGCACGTACAATTTCGATATGGTGTCTCAGAACTACTTAACGACGGCGGCTCTGAACGAAATAGTTCGATACAACTACGAGAGCGATCTCGGCGCCGAGGCGACTCGCTTTCGCGGAGCGGTGCGTAAGCACCCGTACGACCATAAGAAGTTCTTGCTCATCACCAAGCCCATGGAGGACGCGTCGCACTTTTATGAGTTCAAGATGGAAGATGTCGTGCGTGTCGGCGATCTCAGTCGCATTGTGACCGAGGACGGAGAGACGGTTCAACTCGTCGAGGTGTCGGTCCGGAAGGGCAGTGTCGGCATTGAGATGCACCCATTTGAGGTGCAGTGACTTACGAGCATCGTCTTGACATGTCTCTCGCATATTCGTACACTACGCTCCAATTCAGACGATCCCCTGTAGCTCAGTTGGTAGAGCGGGTGGCTGTTAACCACTAGGTCGTTGGTTCGAGTCCAGCCGGGGGAGTATTGCCGATTCGCATTGCGAATCGGTTTTTTTTATGCGGCTGGATTCGAAACGGAGGGGCGGCGCGAATACCTGGAGCGCAAAATGACAGGATGTCATTTTAGCCCCGGAGGCGGCCAGGACGGAGCGCGCAGGATGCGTGCGACGGGAGGGCGAGTCCAGCCGGGGGAGTATTGCCGATTCGCATTGCGAATCGGTTTTTTTTATGCGCTGGACTCGAAACGGAGGACCGGCACGAATCCCGGATGTGGGGCAGCGGACCGTTAGGGACTCCGCGTGTCGTCCGATACCGCCTCGGCCATAAGAGTTTCGTTCATACGGGCGGCGATATAGTCTGCAATCGTCCGTTCTATTTCAACGGTAAGGTTCACGAACTCAAAGGCTATCGCCTCGGCTATTCTGATGACCCGCAGTTGTACGGCAAGGAGCGACTCGCCGAGGCGGAGAGAGGCCATAGTAATGATCGCGTGAGCATCGAGCGTTTCACTGACCGAGGGATCCTCAGGTTTGATCCTGATGCCGCCCGCGGAAATGTCCAACACCGTTCCGGTACAAATGGTAAAGGTGTAGGGACTGGTGAAGATGCACCGTATCTGGTCGGCCGTTGCCGGGAGATGACGAGTCGTTTTGCGTATGTCTACACTTTGATGATACCGAGTGACGATACCGCGTATGCGTTCGACAGTCTCGGTATTCGCCAGGTCGTCGTCGAGAATCGCGTTGACCTGCAGATATTCCGCTTTGTTCGCCTCGTCGGCATCGAATGTCTCGTTCACCAGAAGGATGAAGATCGTCTCGTGGCGATTGAATGTATTGCGTAGATAGGTAATGAACGGCTTCCAGTGGCGCGGAAAATCGCCGGCCATGAAGATAATAACGTCCGGCTGGATCTCGTCGAGATTATCCATCGCCTTGATGGGGTTGTTGTAGTAGATCACGTCGACGTGATGAAAGGTAAAGATGCGCTCGACGAACGGTTTGATTTCATCCGACGCCGCGACGAGCATCACGTTCATTGCGCAAACGCCTCGTTGGGCAGGTTGATAACGTCGTAGCCGATGATCTCCCAAAAGCCGTTACGACGCTCCAGTCGATAGGTGTAGCGTCGCCGTTCACGATAGGTACGGAAATTGAAAAGTAGCTCGGCAACGACCTCGCCCTCGTTCGGAGAATAACGCGTTTCGATGATCTCGTACTCGTCGGGAATGACCACGAGATTGACATCCTGCTCGACGGCTCTCCCTTCAAGATCGGCGCGATATCGCAACAGTTCTTCCAACTGCTCTTGTTCGCTCAGCCGGACGAAGCGTCGGTCGCGTTCCGGCGCCTGACGATACAGTTTCTCGAGGTTCAGGTAGAGGAAAAATCGTTCCCAGTTGCCTTGGCGTTGTGCTTCCAACACGTATGCAACGACTTCGTCCGGGCTGAATCGCTCGCGTTGCAGTTCGCGCTCTACGATCGCCTCAAAGCGCATCTCGCGACGAATCTCCTCGGTCTGTCCGGGTCGAATCGTTAGGTTGATTACGTTCGACGATACCGCGTCCGTTCCCGACATGGAGGCGAGTTCCGGGTAAAATCGCGCCTGCACGGTGTAGAGGCCCGGTTCTATGGCTGCGACGTAGTCGGTTAAGGGCTCCACGAAGCTCAGGTGCTCTCCCGGCTGGAGCGTGACGGTGCGGTAGAAAACTTGATTTGCCGCCCTTCCTATGATAAAGTCCCGCGAGCTTTCGACCGGTTGGTTGTCGGCCGTCCGAACGGCAAAGTCGACGCTGTAGAGTCGATTGTCGGCCATGCGAAATCGCACCGGGTCGGGGGTCTCATTTCGGATCGTGACGAGAATATCTATAGGGCTATTGGAGAAGTATATCTGCTCATTGTGAAGGCGGATCGAAACGGTCATTTCGTTGGCGACAAGCGGCGCGCCGAGCGCGACCATTACAATCGTCAACAGCGTTGCTGATTTCATCGATAACACGATAGAGCTCCTACTACTATGTCGGCGAATAACGACACGACATTACTATATCATCAGTTGATCTCGCGTTTGGGCAAGCACGCCGGACTCAAAGAGCTGTGCGATGCGCTGCGATTCGGGGGATTGCCCCGTTCGGTGCGCGGTCCGAAGTCGAGTTTTGTCGCCTTTCTGCTGGCCAAGATGCACGCCGATTCGCAGCGACCCCTCTTCGTCGTTGTTCCCAACGAGAGCGAAGCCGCCGCATTGCGGAGCGATCTTGCGCTCTTCGGCGTTGATTCGTCGACGCTGCCGTCGTGGGGCACCGGGGCGTATGGTGCTCCCTCGTCCAATGCGGCGGTGTGGGGCCAACGAATGCGAGCCCTCGTCGACCTCTTCTACGGCCGTGCGGCGATCACAATCGCGCCGCTGCGCGCCGTGTCGCTCAAGCTGCCTCCGCCGAACCACAGTATGCGTCACACCGTGCGGGTCGAGAAAGGACGCTCCTTCGACCCTACCGATCTGTCGCGAAGACTCACCGACATGGGTTATTGGAGGGTCCCGCGCGTGAGCGTTCACGGAGAGTTTGCACTCCGTGGGGAGGTGCTTGACGTCTTTCTCCCGGGCTGGGATGAGGCGGTGCGCATCGTGTTCGACTTTGACGAGGTTGCGGAGATACGTTTGTTCGATCCGGCGACGCAATCCTCCAAGCGGAAACGCAATACGGTCGAACTTCATCCCATGCGCGAGGTTGTCTGGGATGACGACGCCGAAGAGCGACTTCTTACTACGGCGCGCGATATGCCCGAGCTCAAACACAAACTCGATGCTTTCGTCCAAGAGCTCACGGGCGAGGGAGTAGAGGGACGACGCGCCGCCGCCCTCGGTCCCCATTGGTCCGCGGCGGCGCTCTCCGGTGGAGAGACGGTGCTCGACTATCTCCACGAGTCGGTCCGGCTCGTGTGGATCGATCGCCAACGCATCACGTCGGGCGCCGAAAGCTATCTCCGCGAGCACGAATCGGTGTTTGCTCAAGAGCATTTTCGACGTCCTCTGCCGCGCCCCGACCGCGTTCTTGCCGACGCAGAGTCGCTCATGGAGCGTAGTCGAGAGCGCTCGGTCTTCTTCGAGTCGCTGGCTGATGCCGGAGACGCCAGTGCGATTCGCTTCAGCTGCGACGCGCCGCGTTCATTCTTCGGGAATGTTACGTATCTCAAGGAGGAGTTATCCAGTCTCATCGCTTCGGGAAATCGGGTCGTTATACTCGCCGATACCGAGGCGCAACAGAAGCGGATCGACTTTCTCCTTCAGGACTTCGACGCGATCGTGACGTCGGGTCACATCTCCGGCGGTTTCGCGCTACCCGATCAACGATTGGTCGTCATCCAGGAGAACGAGATCTTCGGTCGGCGTAAGCGCGCCCCGGCGAGTCTGAAGACGGTCGAGAGCGCTCCCATCGATACCTTTGTCGAGCTCGACGAAGGCGATCACGTCGTACATGTGAACTACGGCATCGGGCTCTTTCGCGGTATACGCCGTATGAATGCCGCGGGTAACGAGCGCGACTACATTCAACTCGAATATGCCGAAGGTGAGATGGTCTTTACGCCCATCGAGCAGGTCAACCTTATTCAACGCTATATCGGTTCCGGTGGCTCCGCTCCGAGGCTTGACCGCATCGGCGGCAAGAGTTGGGAGAAGCGCAAGAGCTCGGTGCGCAACAACGTCGAGGATCTTGCAGACCGCCTCGTGCACTTGTACAGCCGGCGCAAGCAGGTCCAAGGATTCGCCTTTCCTCCCGATACTGAGTGGCAATTGGAGTTCGAGTCGGCCTTCCCGTATGAAGAGACCGAGGACCAACTACGGTGCATTGCCGAGATCAAGCAGGATATGGAGCGTCGCCGTCCGATGGATCGCCTCGTATGCGGCGACGTGGGGTACGGAAAGACCGAACTTGCCCTCCGGGCGATTTTCAAGGCGGTGACCAGCGGTAAGCAAGTCGCGTTTCTTGCTCCTACTACGATCCTCGTCGAGCAGCACTACGAGAACATCATCGAGCGATTCGACCGCTTCCCGGTGCGGGTCGCAATGCTCTCGCGATTTGTGAGTAAGCAGGAGCAACGAACCGTCGTCGCGGCGTTGGCGGCCGGCGAGATCGACGCGGTAATCGGGACGCATCGGCTGTTGCAGAAGGACATACACTTTCGCGACCTCGGACTGTTGGTGGTCGATGAGGAACAACGATTCGGCGTGAAGGCGAAAGAACAGCTGAAAGAGCTCAAGACCAACGTCGACACGCTCACGCTGACCGCGACGCCGATTCCGCGGACCTTACACATGTCGCTCCTGAAGATCCGCGATATGTCGCTCTTGACCACGCCCCCGCACAATCGACACCCGATCCAAACGATCATCACCGAGTTCAACGAAGAAGAGGTTGCCCGGGCGATTCGCCGCGAGGTGGAACGGGACGGACAGGTTTTCTTTCTCCACAATCGAGTCGAGACGCTGGAGAATGTGACGCGGTTCGTGCAGAGTCTGGTACCGGAAGTCATGGTGGAATACGCGCACGGGCAGATGGGTGCCGTTGAGCTCGAAGACATCATGCATCGGTTCATCCACGGCGGATTTCAAGTATTGGTAGCGACGACGATCATCGAGAACGGTATCGATATACCCAATGTGAACACGATCGTCATCGACCGCGCCGATATGTACGGTATATCGCAGTTGTATCAGCTACGCGGACGCGTCGGACGCAGCGACAGGCTTGCATACGCATACCTCTTCTATCCCGAACAGCGCGCACTGTCCGAGCTGGCGATGAAGCGCCTTCAGACGATCAGCGACTTCACCGAATTGGGGAGCGGTTTCAAGATCGCCCTCAAGGATCTTGAAGTTCGGGGTGCGGGAAATCTGTTGGGCAGCCAACAGAGCGGCGATATCGGCGCAATCGGATTCGATCTCTATCTCAAGCTCCTGGACGACGCGTTGCGAAACCGCACCGACGATGCGGCGGAGCGGGAAGAGGAAGTCTATCTCGAGTTGGAGTACACCGGATTCATCCCGGACAACTACATCGAGGAGCCCATGGAGAAGATGGAGGTGTATAAGAAAATCGCCGCCGTCTCGACCGAAGCGCAACTCGAGGCGTTGATCGGCGAGATCGAGGATCGATTCGGAGCGATGCCCGACGAGGTCATGAGCCTCCTGGCCCTCTCGGAGATTCGCGTTCTCGCCAAGCGCCTCCATATCGCCTCGATGCGGGAGCGGCGCGGCGAGCTGCGCGTCGAGTTTGCCCGGGTCGCCTCCATCTCCGTCGATCGCGTCTTGGCGCTGATTCGAAACTCCGGCGATACGGTGCGTCTCGACCCGCACCATCCCAATGTACTCGTCATGGAGACCGGACGCGTCGGTCTTAAGGAGAAGTCCGAGTTCATTCGCGGTCGGTTGACGCAACTACTGTAGGCGGAGCAAAGAGAGGGAAGGGTGACGATGAACGAAGATATGCGCGAGAAACGTATTGAGCGGTTTCGGCGGAATAGGAGTTTTGTCGTACGTACGACGCGGATGAGCCCCCACCAGAAGGCGGCGTACGAGCGTCTCTCTCCCGTTTTTCGTATCCCCGTCTCCGACGCTTCGACCGATCGGCTGAGCTGGAGCGTCCTCTTTCCCCATCGCGGCTCGCCGGATGGACGTTCGCGTCCCCTCGTCATGGATATCGGATTCGGCATGGGGGGTGAACTGGCGGAGCTCGCCGCGGAACGCCGCGATACCGACTTTCTGGGTGTCGAAGTCCACAAGCCCGGCGTGGGCAAACTCTTGAGCCATATCGAGCGTCTGGGTTTGCAGAACGTACGCGTCATCCGTTACGACGCCGTGTTCGTATGCGATCGCTTGATACCGGAGCAGAGTTTAGACGGAATACACCTTTTTTTCCCCGACCCGTGGCCCAAGAAACGGCATAACAAGCGACGACTCGTAAAAGACGGATTTCCCGAGCTCGTTGCGCCGTTGCTCAAGGATGGAGGATATCTGTACGCCGTGACCGACTGGGAGGAGTACGCGCACCAGATGCTCGACGTACTGACGCGCTCTCGGTTGTTGGTCAACCGCTACGAAGGGTTCGCCGAGCCCCAACCCTGGCGCCCGCGGACCGCATTCGAGCGCAAGGGGCTGGAGCAGGGCCATCGGATCTTCGAAGTGCTGTTCGAGCGCCATGCGACGATACACACATAATGCCGACTGGCCTTTTCTGTATAGTCTTGCTATAATCATTGCATATTTATGAATAACAACGACTTCTTCTCACGTCACGCCGAGCTTGCCGCACATCGTAATCGTATCGATCCCGATCTGCACCGACGGTTCAATACGAAACGGGGCCTTAGAAACGACGACGGAACCGGCGTATTGATCGGCCTAACCGAGATCGGCGAGGTGCACGGATACTACATCGACGACCAAGAGCGAGTTCCCGATACCGGACGCCTCTCGTATCGCGGAGTCGGGATTGACGAGATCGTACGTGGTTTTCAGGCCGACGGACGCTTCGGTTACGAGGAGGTCGCGTATCTACTCTTGTTCGGGTCGCTGCCGTCGGAGCCCGAGCTCGACGAGTTCCGAGGAGTTTTGGGAGAGCTCAGGAGGCTTCCCGATGGATTCACCGAAGACATGATTCTCAGTGCACCCAGTAGCGATATCATGAACAATCTCGCGCGCTCGGTGCTGGCCGCCTACTCCTACGATTCCGATCCGGAGTCACTCGATATCGCCAATGTGCTCCGGCACTCCGTGGAGCTCATTGCGCGCTTCCCCACGATGGTCGCCTACGGCTACCAGGCAAAGCGCCACTACCACCACGGCGATAGTCTACACATTCACAGCCCCGGTACGGAACGGTCCACAGCGGAGAATCTGTTGTCCCTGATTCGTCCTACGCAGGAGTATACGCCTCTTGAGGCCGAGACCCTCGATCTGGCGTTGGTCCTCCATGCCGAGCACGGGGGAGGAAACAATAGCGCCTTCACCATACACGTCGTCTCCTCGGCGGCGACCGATACCTTCAGCGCCGTCGCGGCGGGTGTCGGCTCGCTCAAGGGAGCGAAACACGGCGGAGCCGCCGCCAGGGTGCGCTCTATGATGAAGTCTGTGCAGGAGGGAGTGAGCGACTGGACGGACGACGGCGAGGTGGCCGCCTTTCTACAGCGGATCCTCCGCCGCGAGGCCGGCGACGGCTCGGGCCTTATCTATGGGGTCGGGCACGCCGTATACACACTCTCCGACCCCCGCGCCGTACTCTTGGAGCAGAAAGCGTTTGAACTGGCCCGTGAAAGTGCCTCGGAGGCGGAGTTCGACTTGTACCGGCGGGTCGCGCGTTTGGCCCCCGAAGTGTTTCGTGAGCAGAAGCGAACCGATCAAATCATCGCGCCGAACGTCGACTTCTTCTCCGGTTTCGTCTATTCCATGCTGGGGATACCCGAGGAGTTGTATACCCCTATCTTTGCCGTCGCCCGGATCGCCGGATGGTCGGCACACCGGATAGAGGAGCTCATCAGCGGCGGGCGGATTATTCGCCCGGCGTATAAGAATATTCTGGGACGCAAACCTTACACGCCGTTGCTTCAACGTTAGTGCGTCGTGGCATAAAAAAGGACGGCTCATTGAGCCGTCCTTCCGCAAGCGTCCATTACACCGAGCGCCTACGCTTCCTGCTTGACGTACTCCGAGTTGTGAATAATGTCTTCGGCGATCTTCCCCTGTACCGGGTCGTAATGGTCGAATACCATCTCGAAGCTTCCGGTGCCGGCGGTCATCGACTTGAGGTCGATCGCGTAGCGTAAGAGTTCGGCCTGCGGGACGAGCGCATCGATCTCAATGATGCCGCCGCCGAGCTGATCTTGCCCGAGAACGCGTCCGCGCTTCGAGCTGAGATCGGAGAGCACGTCACCCAGATACTGCTCTTCTACGAAAACGGACAGTTTCATGACCGGTTCCAACAGCACCGGCCCGCACTGTTCCATCGCCTGCTGGAGAGCGCCGCGGGCGGCGATCTTGAACGCCATCTCCGATGAATCGACGGTATGCTCCTTGCCGTCGAAAAGCACGACCCCGACGTCGCGCACCGGATAACCCGCCAAAACGCCGTGCTCCATCGCCTCGTGGAGGCCCTTTTCGATCCCCGGGATATAGCCCCTTGAGACCGCGCCACCCTTTATCTCATTTGCAAAGGCGTATTTGTCGCCGCGCTCCAGGGCGCGCACGCGAATGTGTACCTCCGCGAATTGACCGTGGCCGCCGGTCTGCTTCTTGTGGCGATAGCTCGTTTCCGCCGACTTGGTGATCGTCTCGCGGTAGGCGACCTTGGGAGGACGCGTTGCGATTTCGATCTTCTGGTTGGCCTTGATCTTGTTGAGGATCGTGTTGATGTGTAGCTCACCCATGCCGGCGATGACCGTCTCGTGGGTCTCGGGGTTGAACGTGACCGTAAACGTCTTGTCCTCCTCCGGGATACGCGTCAATTGCTCGTTGAGCTTGTCCTCGTCCTTTTTGCTACCCGCGGAGACCGCAAGACTGTACACCGGCTGCGGGAGCGCCAAGGGGCGAAAGTGCATGTAGGTATCGGGCGCGTGGAGCGTATCGTTGGTGTGCGCGTCGGCGATTTTCGCGACGACACCGAGATCTCCGGCGTCCAGTTCGTTAACTTCGGTGAGCTTTTTCCCCAAGGCGGTATAGATCTTGCCGCCTTTGATCTTCTTGCCGTCCCTATCGAGTGCGAACTCCGTGTCGGGCTTCAGGATACCGTTCATGATCTTGACGAACGAAAGCTTACCACTGAACTGGTCCAGGGTCGTCTTGAAGCTCAAGGCCGCAAACGGGCCGTCGGCGTTGATGATATGCTCCGACTCCGTTCCGTCCTTCGCAACGACGATCTCCCGCACGCCCGCCGGAGATGGTGCCGCCCATGTCAAAAAGTCGAGGAAGACGTTCAGCCCGACTCCGCCGAGCGCCGCGCCGCAGAAGACCGGCACGATCTTGTTGTCCCGTAGCCCTTCCGTTATGCCTCGGTGGATCTCCTCCTCGGTGAGCACCTCCTCCTCGAGGTACTTCATCGTGAGCTCGTCGTCGCCTTCGGCGGCGGCTTCCACGAGCTGGGCGCGATACTGCTCCACCACATCGGCCATTTCCGCCGGAATATCGCCGCGTTTCTCGGCGCCGTCGCCGGAGGCGATCCACGCGGTATTACCGATGAGATCGACTACGCCGGAGAAATCCGACGCCGTTCCGATGGGGACGGTGATCGGCACGAGTGTGATGTCGAACTTTTCACGGAGGTCCTCCAAAACCCGATCGTAGTCGGCGCGCTCCTCGTCCATTTTGTTAATGAATACCATGCGCGGCATATTGCGGTTGTTGAGGCGTCGCCACAACTTGATGGTCTCGATCTGTACGCCTGCACGCGCGCCGACCATCATGACCGCCGATTCCGCCGCTCGAAAGGCGGTTACGACTTCACCAACGAAGTCCGCCGAACCCGGTGTGTCAAGGATATTTATCTTATGGTCGGCCCACGCGGCGTTGGAGAGCGACGTGTGGATCGAGATTCCATTCTCGATCTCCTCCGGGGTGTAGTCGCTCACCGTTTTCCCCGATTCTATCGTCGCCGGCGCCGAGATTGCCTTACCGGCAACCAAGAGCTGTTCGACGAAGGAGGTCTTTCCGGTTGCGCCGTGTCCCGCGACCGCGATGTTTCGAATTTGTTCCGTGCTGAAAGCCATGAACACTCCTTCTCTGTGATATATAAGCACCCATTCTCGTTTGGCTCAAAGCGGTTGTCAAGCAAAAGCTCGGGGCGCGCATTCTCGACGGCGCGTGCGTGTACCCGGAGTGCGGGGCGGCGACCACGTGCCGGCGCTCAGCAGACGGGGACGTCTGAAATCGCGTCGTCCCGCGGCCGCCGCCCGGCAGCAGTATCTCTCGCGCTCGACGGCGCTTGGTGGATTGTGGGGGGAGGGGGGCAGCTATTGCCGGTGAGACCGTGGCACTGCGGAACGAGCGCGAGGACGGAGGGCGGAAATCCCACAGGGCCGGGCGACGATCGCCGGCGATCGGGTGGTTGCGTTCCTCGCCGGTACCGGGCTGCGGTACGCAACCGAAGTGAGCCGAGAAGCGATCGTCGCGAAGTGAGCGCGGCTTCCCGACGTAAGGAACAATACGTTCCACAATATCGTGCCGGACCGAGGAATTGGAAGCAGAGTCCGGTCTCCCCCGACCATCCACCGGAGGGAAGCGACACCCCGGCGAGTAGTACGCCGGGGTGTGGGCGGCGGTGGCGGGCGCGACTTCTGGCCCGTAGGGCCTGCTGAGCGACCGACACCGACGAACGCTCCCCTGATAAAGACACCGGGGAGACGCGCCCGAAACGCTACTGTTTGTCGCTCGGCGCGAAGTGCGAAAACTCCATCGCGTAGTTTCCGCGACCCTGCGTGGTGCTCCGCAGAGCCGTGCTGTACCCGAACATCTTACGCAGCGGCGCCTCGGCCGAGATTTGCTCGACGCTCGGACGACTCTCGACCGCGTGTACCAAACCGCCGCGCGTCGTGATACCGCTTATCACCTCTCCCATGAACTCTTTCGGCGTGAAGATGGTCACGTTCATGACCGGCTCCAGAAGTATCGCGCCGGCCGCTGAACACGCGGCGTCGAACCCCAACGATGCGGCGGCCTCGAAGGCGAACTCCGACGCCGTCACCTCGTCGAACAAGGCGTCGATAAGTTCCACGCCGATATCGATGCTCGGGTATCCCAGCCGGATTCCGGAGTTGAACGAAGCCTCGATGCCGCGTTTGCACGCTTCGGCAAAGGGCGCCGGCAGACGATCTGCCGGAACGATACTCGTGAACGTGTTTCCTTCTCCGCGCTGCCGCGGATATACACGCACGGTAATCTCCGCGTGGTTTTCCTTGCCACCGATGATTTTGTTGAACACCTCGCGATGCTCCACCGTTTGAGTGATCGTCTCGCGGTAGGTGACCTGCGGGTTACCTACTTTCGCGCGCACGTTGTAGTCGTCGATGATGCGGGTGACGAGTACGTCGAGGTGAAGCTCTCCCATGCCGGAAATAATCAGTTCGCCCGTGTCTTCATCCTCTTTCCAGAGAAACGTCGGATCCTCCCGGGTGAGGATCGCCAATACCTCCTGGAGCCGGTCGCGCTCGCTCAAGGTTTGCGGCTCGATCGCCACCGAGATCACCGGCTCGGGAAAGTGCATTCGCTCGAGGATCACCGGTAAGCCTTCGCTCCCGATCGTATCGCCGGTCTGTGCCAATTTGAGCCCGACGACGACGGCGATATCTCCCGCCTCTATTCTGTCGATCTGTTCGGTACGGTTGGCGTGCATCCGCAATATACGGTTGACGCGCTCGCGCTTACCCATGTTGTGGTTGAATATGGCGCCGCTCGATTTGAGCGTCCCCTGATACATCCGCACAAACGAGTACGATCCGGCGTCGCGGTCGGCCTGAATCTTAAAAACCATACCGACCGCCTGGCCCTCTACCGTCCGTGCGACGTCCACCGGGTCGCCTTTTTTGGGATGCATGCCCCGAACGGCCGGTAGCTCCTCGGGCGCCGGTAGGTAGTCCACCACCATATCGAGCAACGGTTGAACGCCGATATTACGCAAACTCGCACCGACGGTCACCGGAAGAACGGTCCCGGCAAGCGTTTGTTCTCGGAGTACACGTTTGATCGCCTCGGGCGGCACGTCTTTGTCGTCCAAAACCAGCTCGGTGATCTCATCGGAGTAGGAGGAGACCGCGTCTAGGAGCTTCTCTCGCCATTGAAACGTTTGCTCCGATAACTCGGCGCGGACGGGCCGCGTTTCATAGGTCGTTCCGTTGTCCGACTCGCTCCAGTGAATCTCCTGCACGGCAAGCAGATCGACGATCCCCTCGAACTCATTTTCGCGACCGATCGGAATCGAAAGCGCGACCGGCTCGGCGTGGAGCTTGCTCCGTATCTCTTCCAACACGCCGAAAAAGTCGGCACCTATGCGATCCATCTTATTGACGAAGGCGATTCGGGGTACGTTATACGCATCGGCCTGTCGCCACACCGTCTCCGACTGCGGCTCGACACCCCCGACGGCGCAGAAGATCGCAATTGCACCGTCGAGAACTCGCAAACTCCGCTCGACCTCAGCGGTAAAATCGACGTGGCCCGGCGTATCGATGATGTTGATTTTGTGATCGTGCCAGAATGTCGTCGTCGCGGCCGAGGTTATGGTGATTCCTCGATTTTGCTCCTGAACCATCCAATCCATGGTCGCGGAGCCGTCGTCGACCTCGCCGATACGGTGGGACTTGCCGGTGTAGTAGAGGATGCGTTCCGTCGTCGTTGTCTTGCCCGCATCGATGTGGGCCATTATTCCGATATTGCGCGTTTCGTTCATACTATGCCGCGGGATCATATCACAGGGGCGACTCGATTGACAGCGCTCCGGTATCGACGGGATGCGCCGCCCGGGTCAAGTCGGTAAGGATAATCTTGAAGAAGAAATGTTAAATTCTATCGGTGAGGTTGGTTTTTCCCAAAGTGACGTTCGGGTTATAATATGTAAGATTGTTAAACGAACGAAAGCGAGCACACATTTGACCCTTGCAAGGAAGCACATTGCCGTCGATACGCATACCCGCCCGGGACAGCCTCTTCCACGCGTCACCGGCGTGGTGATTCACTACGTGCAATGGCCGGGAGCCACGGCGCAGCGGATCCGGGACTACTTCGACGCACTCCCGAGAACCGAACCGGGGCGCTACGCGTCGGCGCACTACGTAATCGGTTTGGAGGGAGAGATCATCCAAATGATTCCCGAGGATGAGGTCGCGTGGCACGCCGGACCGTCGAGCAGAACGCGACGCGAGGTCGAGACGCGCCTCGGCGGTAAGCCCAATTGGCGCACGATCGGCATCGAGTTGTGTCACCCCGACGCGTCGGGCGCTTTTTTGCGTGCCACGTGGAACGCGGCGGTGGAGCTCACCGCCGATATCATACACCGACACGGCATCACGACGGAGTCGCACATTCTGCGCCACTACGATTGCACCGGCAAACGGTGTCCCCTATGGATGGTCGACAACGGTGCGGACTGGACCGAGTTCGTCCGCGAGATAGGAGCGTACAGATGAGGAGGCGAGGATGCAGACGAGGTGGATGGTCGCGGCGTTGGTACTGGCTTGCGGTCTCGGTGTTGGTATTGGGTGGGCCGTCTGGGGCCCACGCGCAAGAGCGGCCGGACAGTACGAGATCATCGCTCGCCGAGCTGAAGAGGATCTTGCTCGAAGCCGAGATGCTCTCGAACGAGCAACTGCAGACGCTTCTGAGTTACGAGAACGAAATCAGGCTATTGAGGCAGCTGTTGAGCGAGCAGGAAGAGACCTCGAAGAGGCTATCGGAGGAGCTCGCACAATCGGAGATCTTATCCGAGCAGCTATCGGGATCGTTGAGGGACTTGAGCATGCAACACGAAGCGGAGGTGGCGAGCCTTGAGTCCCGGCTGCGATGGAGTCGTATCACGACCGGCATCGGTACGACCCTCGGTGCATTAGGCGGATTCGGTCTGGGACGCATCGTGCGGTAAACCTCATACCGTCGCCTACGCGTTTGGCCGGAACGGCCTACTACACGCTAACAAAGGAATGACCGATCCGTAACACCAACTTAACGAAGGTGTCGGACAAAAAGGCATGACCGGTATAGAAACGCGCTCGTCGATAGGCATGATCTCCGGCGTAAGTCGCCTGGACGATTCTGCTTTTCTCTTTTCGGCCTGGAGTGGTCTCAAGGCGCTCAACGAGGAGTTCGGGTATCACACGACGATCCTGGAGTCCGACGAAGAGCAGGACACGCTCATGAACGCTCGATACCTCGCACATTCGGGCTTCGACCTCATTTGGGCGGTTGGCTACGGTACACAGGAAGCGGTGGAGTTCATCGCTCCACGCTTTCCCAGGATACTGATTTGTACGGTGGACATGTCGTTCGATCCCCTTCCTCCCAACGTCGTATCGGTGCGTTTTGACGAGCATCACGGCTCATTTCTGGCGGGAGTAGTTGCGGCCAGATCGAGCAGGACGCGAACGGTCGGCTTTGTCGGCGGAGTGCGCGGGGATCTCATGGACCGTTTCTCCAACGGCTTTGTTCAAGGTGTTGAGTATGTGGGGGGAGTAGAGGCGCGCGTGGAGTACTGCGGGAGTTTCATCAGCTTTCAAGCGGGACGAAACACGGCGGAGGCGATGTACACCGGAGGATGCGACGTGCTGTTCCACGCCGCGGGAGCCGCCGGGCGTGGTGTTATTCGTACGGCGAAAGATCTCGGAAAAAAGGTGATCGGTGTCGACCGCGATCAAAGTTTTCTAGCGCCGCGCAACGTCATCACGTCGATGTTAAAGCGGATCGACCGCGCGGTCATAGAGATCAGCTGCGATATCCTGGAACGCAGGAAGTCGATCGGAACGGAAGTCAACCTCGGTCTGGCCACCGATGCGATACGACTCGCGCCGTTCTCACATAACGACCTACCCGAGGGGCTCGAAGAGGAGATCGCGCAAGTAACGGAGGACCTCATCTCGGGAAGAATCACGGTACGCACCGGCTCGGCTACGTCGAGGTAGTTGCGGCGCGTCTCCCGCGACGGCGAAAGAGAAACGTACGACTCGGCGGGTAACGATTGCCGGACATGGAGTCGATGCGCGGAGCGGAAACTATACGCCCTTGTCGAGTCCGAGGCGTCCGGCGATGTAGATGGCCATTACCTCCTTCATGTCCGCAATGAGCGTGTCAGCATCGCTCCCGTCCTCCATTCCATCCCCGCTCTGAATCAGATAACTGATCCCCTTGTACAGCGCTTTCGTTACTCTCGCGGCACGGCGCGCCGAAGGCTCATCCAATACGGGGTTCATGGTCGTGAGTAAGGCGTGAATCGTAGAGAGAATTTCGCGATCGATACGACTCGCCCCACCCGCGAGCGTCCCCCCGCGGTCCGATCCGGCAATGAGCTGTCCGAAGGCCGGATGACGACGCTCGAACGCCACCATGGGATCGATAACGCGATCTACGATCTCGGAGACCGGAAGACCCGACAGGTCTTGCTGTAGAGCCGTAACGGTGTTACTTCCAAGCTCTGCGAGATATCGTTCTCCGAGAGCGGCCAAAATGGCCTCTTTGTTGGAGAAATACTGATACACCGACCCCACCGCGATGCCGGCGCGCTCCGCCAGCGCATTCGTATTGATCGCCTCCGGGCCGCCTTCGTTCAGTAAGTCGGCCGCAGTGTCGAGGATGAGCGTCCAACGCCGTCTCCCGCGTGAGCCGACCGGTTCTCGCCGCGTCTCCGGTCGACCCGAATCGTCTTGACTATGTGAGCTTTTACTCATATATTCTCGCTTGGATGTGAGTTGTTACTCACAATACTATAACGAACGGCGCCCATCAAGCGCCGAGGAGTGTGTATATGAGCGAGAAGACGGCGTTGGTAACCGGTGCGACGGGACTTCTAGGGGGGAATATCTGTCGTGAGTTGGCGGGGCGCGGGTGGCGCGTCAAAGGGTTGGTACGCTCCCTCGAGAAGGCGCGTCGTTTCCTGGACGTCGACGGTATCGAGTTTGTCGAAGGCGATATGGAGCGCGTCGAGTCCTTTGCCTCCACACTCGACGGCGTCGACGCGGTCTTTCATACGGCGGCTTTTTTCAGAGAGTATTATCAACCGGGCGACCACTGGGAGAGGATGAAACGGATCAATGTCGACGCGACCATGCAATTATTGCGCGAGGCCGATGCACGCGGGGTCGCGCGGACGGTCTTTACCTCGTCCAGTGGGGTAATACAGACCGTGCCCGGTGAAGCCGTCGATGAGTCGTCCCCCTACAGCTCATTTGCGGAGAAGAACCTCTACTTCAAGACTAAAGTGATGGCCGAACGGGAGATCTACGACTTCCTGGCGTCGAGTCGTATGGACGTGGTGATGATTCTCCCGGGCTGGATGATGGGTCCCGGCGACGCGGCACCTACGTCGGCCGGGCAGCTGATCCTCGATCTCATCGCGGGGAGATTACCCGGTCTTATCGACGGTGGTGCATCTCTCGCCGACGCTCGTGACGTCGCCTCGGCGACCGCAACCGCCGCCGAGCGGGGAAAGCGGGGGGAGCGCTATATCGTCACGGGACCGCCGGCGACGATGGAAGATATCGCGAAGGGTGTTGCGGAGATAACGGGCGCAGCGGTACCGGGGATGCGCCTTCCCGGATGGTTGGCGATGGCGGTCGCGCATCTTTCCGATGCATGGGCCGGCATGACCGGCGGCACAAGCCGGATGCCCGTCGACGGAATAAAAACACTCATGGAGAAGGCGGTGCTCAGCTCCAAAAAGGCCGAGCGGGAACTCGATGCGACTTTTCGTCCACTGAGTGAAACGCTCAGTGACACGGTGGCCTGGTACCGCGATCGCGGATACATCGCCTAAGCGGCGGAGCGTCCGTACCGGCGGGGTGTGACGCAACGGTATCGGAGCACGGCAGCGGCGACTACGCAGGTGCCGGCCCACGCGGCTTTGTATGCGGCGGGCGCGGTCTCAACGCGACCGTGCGGGGCCGGGTCGTCCGTTAACCCGCACAGCCTTTTGTGAAAAAAACTCGTATTTGCTTGAGAAATCCTCATATTGATGTATGTTTCACTCAGGAATAAACGGTGCGGGGGCTCATAGTGAAAACGGTTCGTTTCGTCGCATACATCGTCTGCGTTCTCTTTTTTTTGCACGGGTGTATGAATCTCCTGGATGACGGCTCATCGGGGACAACTATCCCGGAAGACGAGCCGCCCGTCGACGGCGAGCCCGAACCGGGAGCGGCCGGTGAGCTGGACGGTATCGAGAGCGGCGGGGAGTACTACTCCGGCGTGACGCTCGTATGGACCGAGGACGAATCGACGTCGGTTCGCGCGTTCGTGCGCGACGTTGCGGCGGGCGAAGCGTTTTTCGAAGTATCGTACGGGTATCAGATCGATCTGAAACCGGACGAACAGAGCGCCGAGTACCAGGTCACGCTCGAACTGGACCGTGACGGAACGATCGAAGAGAAGATGTACCAGTTCAAGATCCTCTCTCCCGCGGGCCAGTCCGCGAGCCCCCTTGTCGTGACGGGGATCGAGCGCAACGGCGTGTACGGCGAACCGATCTCGTTTACATGGAGCCTAACCGTCCCGGACGAGCCGGACGCCGTCGCGACTGCGGTCCTCAAGCGTGCGCTGTCGGACGAGGAGTGGGCGTATGACAACGGAACGTTCTACGCACCCGGCACGATCGTCTCACGGAACGGAAGCTATTTGGCGCTCATTACCTACCGTCGGAACGGCGGCACGACGACGGCGTTTTACCCCTTTACGATCTCAATATCGGACGGCGTTCCGGCGCCGGTGATTACCGGAGTTCAGAGCGTCCCATACGATTACTCGCCGCCGCGTTTCCCGTCGTGGATCGTACCGCCGCCGTCGACGGACATTGTCACCACGGCGGCACTAACGCGCGAAGGAGAGCCGGTAGTGGGATTCTCTCCGGGTACCAAACTGGAGATCGCCGGCGACTACGCGTTGACGGTGACCTATACCCGGGGCGATCAAACCAACGCAAGTTCGGTCGCGTTCGGCATCAAGCCGCCAACTCCGACCATCGACTTCTCTTCGCAGGGAGACGCGTTTACCTCTCGCGGTCATGCACGACAGTTCTACAAGAATATCGACGTGAGTTGGGACAACTTTGTGCCCGGAAGTCGGCGTCTGGTCAGAGTTACCTATTGGGAGGACGCGAGCGATCCATCGGGCGCCGTTACCGAGTACGACAGCGAGGGAGGCGTCTATCCCGGCGACTCATACGAGGTTACCGAAAACGGTATCTACCAATTTGAGGTTCATTACTTCCAAAATGGAAAGCACAACACATGGACCAGGTCCCTGGAACTACGGCAGATTCCCGAGCCGAACCTGCAGGTTGCGGAGCAGCCGGACGGGACCTTCCTGGTGAGTTGGGACGCGCCGCCGAATTACGTCGAGGTGAGCGGTCTCTTCATGGTTGAGAGCGAAGTCG
This sequence comes from Alkalispirochaeta sp., assembly GCA_965601925.1. Taxonomy (GTDB): domain Bacteria; phylum Spirochaetota; class Spirochaetia; order DSM-27196; family Alkalispirochaetaceae; genus Alkalispirochaeta. Next base: position 4,257,142 of record OZ271854.1, on the reverse strand, counting down.
GTGGTCTCGTTTTTGGGGAGCTGAATGGAGAGGGCGGCAATAGCGTGACGATAGACGTCGGCGGACCGGTTACCTACATATTCGTCGACATATCATTTACCGATCCGGGTGGTTCGGAGAACGCGTTAGAATCGGATTACATTCAGTTGTTCTTTTGAGCGTCCTACCGCGAAACAACGTCCGTAGGCGGTAAAGGTGCGCGAGCGTACCGATACATACGACCGGTTCATGTGGATAGGCGCCGGCGCTACAGAGACCGGCCGAGTGAGCAGCTCCCAGCTCCCCATGGGAGCGTCGGTGTTCCGCTTGAAGACGGCTGGAGCAAAGACTATGACGAAGGAGAGTCCTCGAGGCATTCGTTCATATAAGATACCATAAAGCGTTTCATGTCCGCGATGATCGCATCTGAGTCTTCGCGCGCTTCCGGCTGGGCGGCGTTGTGCTCGTTTTGAATCAGATAGCTTATTCCCTTGTACAACGCCTTCATCATTTGCGCCGCCCTCCGGACGATCGTAGCATCCATCTGCGGATTGAACGTGAGCAGCGCGTTGCGCATGGCGGCGAGAATGTCTCGATCGATAGAGATAACGCCTTCGGTGAGCATGCTGCTCAACTCCGAACCGGCGAACAGCTGTCCGAAGGCGGGATGTTTGCGTTCAAACGCGACCATCGGATCGACGACTTGATCGACGACCTCTTCGATCGTGAGACCCGATATGTCGCGTTGCAGGGCCGCCATGATGTTGCTCCCCATTTCTCTGAAGTATCGTTCCGCCAATGCGGCTAACACTTCCTCTTTGTTGGCAAAGTATTGATAGATGGAGCCTACCGCGATGCCGGCGCGTGCCGCCAATGCGTTGGTGTTGATCGCCTCCAGACCGGCCGATAGGAGAAGATCGAGAGCGGTGTCGAGGATTAAGTCTCGCTTCCGTTTTCCCCGTTCGCCGGTCGGTTTACGCCTGTTTCCCGTTTTTCGTTCGGTGGGGTTATGAGCGTATTGCACGCTCGTATCGGTATTCTGTCGCTTATCCGGATGCTGGTCCATAAGATTTTATAATATGAGAACTACCTCAGGCTAACGCAGCGTTACCATTGCGTCAAGCGAAATGGCCGAGCCGTCGGTGCGAGTCCCCTGTACGGTAATGGACCGCCGGCACCGCCGACTCGACGGATGTACGACGATCACTCACGTCGGTCTGTTTCACTCGAGAACAGCGCCTTGGGGAGCCCTCATCCAAGACGGGTTCGAGACGCGCCGTATCATTCCCCGAACCGCGCCTTAAGCGCCGCAAAGGGGTCGGCGGGCGTGTCGAGGCCGGCGGTCGGGTCGGTGGCGGTCTTTTCGAGGAGCTCGGCGGGGATCTCCTCAATAAAAGGGGAGGGAGAGGACTCGACAATTTCGTTCTGAACCTGCCGTCGGCGACACGTCGTCATGTAGAGTCGCTGGCGCGCCCGGGTGATCGCGACGTAGAAGAGGCGACGTTCTTCCTCGACGTTGCCGTCGTTCTCCTCCACGCTGCGGGCGTGGGGGAGAATGCCCTCTTCGACCCCCGCAAGAAATACGATGTCGTATTCGAGCCCCTTGGCCGCGTGAATCGTCATGAGGTGCACCTTCCCCTTCGTCTCCTCGTCCGACAACTCGTCGCGCGTTTGCAGACTGATACGGTTGAGATAGCCTTGAAGCGACGGCGCCAGCACGTCGGGATTCGTTTCGTAGCGGTCGATGGAGCGGATGAAGAAGCCGATGTTTTTCCATTTCGCCTTGGCGGTACGTTCGCTCTTCTGATGTTCCTGGACAAGGTAGCCCCAGTAGTCGAGTTCGTCCGACAAGCGCTGGGTCGTGGCGGCGATGTGTTTGCTCTCCTCGAACCGCTGTTGATACCGCTCGATAAGCTCCACATACTCCTCGAGGCTACCGAGAGCGGCCTTACCGATTCCATGTTCCTGCTGCGGAATCTCGCCGTGGATCACCAGGCTGATCGCTGAGTAGAGGGATATCTTGCGCCCGTCGGCGACGGTGTGGAGCTGCTCGACGGTGCGCCGCCCGATGCCTCGGCGCGGCGTATTGATCGTTCGTAGGAGATTCACGTCGTCGTCGGGGTTGAGAATCACCCGCAGATAGCCGGCGACGTCCTTGATCTCCTTGCGTTGAAAGAAGCTCTGACCGCCGGACATGCGATACGGGAGATCGGCCTCCAACAGCGCCTCCTCGATCACCCTGGCTTGGCTGTTTGTGCGGATGAGAATCCCGAATGAGTCGTAGGTGAGGCTCTCCCGATAGGCGAGGAGCTTGATTTTCTCGGCGATGAACTGCGCCTCCTCGCCGTCGTCGTCGGGGAACGAAAGTTCGATTAAATTGCCCGCGTCGATGTGCGTCCACAGTTCCTTGACCTTGCGATTGGTATTGTTGGCGATCACCGCGTTGGCCGCCTGCAGTATCTGCCCCGTGGAGCGGTAGTTCCGCTCCAGTTTGATCTCTTTGAAATGTGGAAAGTCACGCTCGAAGTTCTCGAGGTTGGTGTAGTCCGCCCCGCGCCAGCTGTAGATAGACTGATCGTCGTCGCCCACGACGCAGACGTTTTTCCACTCGTGGGTGAGTTGATAGAGCACGCGATACTGGATCGTGCTGGTGTCTTGAAACTCGTCGACCATGACGTAGCGGTAGTGATCGGCGTAGTAACCGCGTATTTTCGGGTGCTCGCGGAGGAGTTCCAACGGTTTGACGATGAGATCGTCGAAGTCCACCGCGTTGAAGGTGACCAGATGCTCCTGGTAGCTGCGGTAGAGCTCCTGGAACGTCGAGACTCCGCGTACACCGCCGTTCGGCCCGATTGCGCCCGCCATCTCGTACCATCGTTCATCGTTCCAGGTCACGCGTCCGGTTTTTACGCCTGAGAAGAGCTGGAGCACCGTATAAATCTCGAGGTCCTCCGGATTGATGCGTAGTTCTCTGGCCGCTTCCTTGAGAAGTGCGATCTGGTCGCCGACGTCATAGACGGTGAAGGCCGGGCGATAGCCGAGCGTTCTTCCGTAGCGCCGCAGGACCGACAACCCGAAGGCGTGGAAGGTGCTGATCGTTAACGCTTTGGCGGCCGCCTTGGCGGTGAGGGGGCGTGACTGTTTGTCGTCGGCCGACACAACCTGTGTCCGCGGGGAACCGCAGATTGGGAGCGCTCCGCTCTGTTCGATACCTTGGAGGATCTCTCGAACGCGCTCCTGCATCTCTCCGGCGGCCTTGTTGGTAAAGGTCATAGCGAGTATGGAAGCCGGGTCGACGCCCTGCAGGATCATGTATGCTATGCGTGTGGTTATCACACCGGTTTTGCCGCTGCCCGCGCCGGCGATAATAAGAAGCGGGCCGTCGATCGTCGTCGCCGCCTCGCGCTGTTCGGGGTTAAGGCGTTCTAAAAGCTCATCCATTGGGTCGTGGGAGTGTAGCTGAGGTGCCGGTGCGTGTCACTACGGTTGAATCGCTTTGCGCAGGAGCGCGCAATATATCGGCCCGGCGCCGTGCCCGACATCGGGCAGCATGTGGATGCCGTACTCCGTATCCTCTGCCGCGCTCAGAAGTGTCGCGACAAATGGTTCGTCGTGCTCGTATATCGCTGCATCCGGCGGTAACGGGACGATTTCGACGTTTTGGCGTCGACGTAGCGCCTTCCCGACGACATCGTCGTTCTCACGGGGAGTAAGGGCGCACGTTGCGTAGAGAACGTATCCGCCGGGGCGTACGCTGTCGATCGCCGCGGCGAGAATCGCGAACTGTGTCAGTGCGAGCCGCTTGATCCGGTGCACGCTCCATCGCTCCAGATCTTCCGGAGAGACCAGCACGTGTCGCTCCGAAGAACAAGGTACGTCCGCCAGAATAGCGTCGTAGGTATCGGGTTCGTGGAGTCCCCAACGGCCGGCGTCGTGGGCCGTAATCCGTATGTTCGACCGTATCGGTGAATCCAGGTGCTCGTCCAATACCGCGGCGAGGCGTGCGCGGCGTCGGCGAGAGCGCTCGTTGGCTACCAGTGTTGCCCCGTCGGGAAGGCGCCCGGCGATGATGAGTGCCTTGCCGCCCGGGGCGGCGCACATGTCCAGCACTCGTTGCGCTCCATCGAGCGGAAGTAGATGCGCCGCAACGATCGATGCCGGATCCAGGTAGTACGCCTTCGTGAGCCCACGAGTGTAGGCGGCGTGGCGGCGTGGTGAGGTGAGTGCCGTCGAGAGCGCATTCCACCGATCACCGAATAGCTCACCGTAGTACGCGTCGAAACCTTCGTGCCCCTTCTGCACCGACCACTCCTTCGATCGATTGTCACACATCCGATTGACCACTGCGGCCCTTCGACGATACCGTTCCCAGCGTGTCACGCCGTACCGACGATTTCACCACACCCCGAGCCGTCGTGTTCGATCTGGACGGTACGCTTCTGGATACCCTTGCCGATATCGCAACGGCGGTGAACTACGCCCTTGCATCCATGGGATATCCCGAGTCGCCCGTCGAAACGTACACGCAGCGCGTCGGTTGGGGAATGCGGCACCTCATCGAGCTGTCGCTTCCGACCGGTGACCCGACCGACGACTCGTTGGTAGACGAGCTCTCACGGCGGGCGCGCGAGTACTATGCCCGACATCCGGCGGATCATACCAGACCGTATCCCGGAGTTCCCGATATCGTGCGTGCGTTGGACGCCGCGTCGATACCGATGGCGATTCTCTCGAATAAACCGGACGGGCTGACGCAGTTAGTGTGCGCGGCCACGTTGTCGCGGAACGCCTTGGGGCTGTCCGGAAATCGGGCGCTGTTTGAGGTGATTCGCGGACAGATCGACGGGGTGCCGCCCAAGCCCGATCCCGCGTCGCTGTATGCTATCCTACAGACCGTTGCGGTGGATCCGGGCGATGTGGCCCTTGTCGGTGACTCGGAGGTCGATATGGAGACGGCGCGAACCGCAGGGTGCATTCCCGTAGGCGTCGCGTGGGGATTTCGTACCCCCGAGGCGGTTGCGGCCGCCGGGGCGACCCATATGTGCTACAGTGCCGTGGAGCTCGGTCGAGCACTGGGAGTGTACTGAACGCTGCGGCGTGGTAGAGGAGGAAGAGATGGATCAACAGGAACTGTTGCAAAAGGCGCACATCTATGTCGCGGCGGAACAGGATGCGCAGTTCGCCGACGGAGTCAGCGAGCTTATCGCGGCGGAAGACTGGACGGAACTTCACGATCGTTTTTACACCGACCTCGAGTTCGGTACCGGCGGACTGCGCGGTGTGATCGGCGGCGGATTTAACCGCATTAACCCCTTTGTCGTAGATCGGGCGACGACCGGCCTTGCGCGGTATGTGTCCAGAGAGGGAGATACTCGTCCGGACGGCAGCCGTGCCGCGGTATTGTCCTACGATAGTCGCCGCTATTCGCGCGAGTTCGCCCTATCGGCCGCGTTGGTCTTCGCCGCCCACGGCGTCAAGGCGTATCTCTTCTCCGCGTTGCGGCCGACGCCGGAGCTCTCCTTTGCGGTACGAACCCTCGGTGCATCGGTCGGTGTCATGGTCACCGCCAGTCATAACCCGCCGCAATACAACGGGTACAAGGTCTACTGGAGCGACGGCGCGCAGATCGTAGCGCCCCATGACGAGCGCATCATCGACGAGGTGATGGCCGTCAAGCCCGATGAGATCGTGCGGATGGAGCGCGAGCAGGCGATCGAACGGGGGCTGCTCGAGCACATCGACGCCGACATCGACGACGCGTTCGTCGCCATGGTAAAGCGCCAATCGGTGCAACCCGACTTATTGAGGGAAAAGGGGAGTGAGGTGCGTGCGGTCTATACACCGCTTCACGGAACCGGCGCGCTTATGGTCGAGCGCGTCCTGGGAGAGCTCGGTGTCAACGTCATCACCGTACCGGAGCAACGGGAACCGGACGGCGAGTTTCCCACCGTCGACTTTCCCAACCCGGAGGAGGCGAGCGCCATGACAATGGCGGTCGAGCTCGGAAAAAAGGAACGCGCCGACATCGTGCTCGGTACCGATCCCGACGCGGATCGTCTCGGGATCGCGGTGCCGAGCGGTGACGAGATGGTGTTGGTCACCGGCAATCAGCTCGGCGTTCTCCTCGCCGATTATATCCTGGGGCAGCGTAAGGCGCTGGGAACGCTCCCGCCGAAGCCCGCATTCGTCACGACGGTCGTTACCACCGAGATGCAACGCGCCGTTGCCGAACACCACGGTGCTACGGTATTCGAAACGTTGACCGGTTTCAAACACATCGCATCGATTATGCGGCGACTGGAGACCGAATCGAGCGACCTCGAGTACGTCATGGGAGACGAGGAGAGTTACGGCTATCTCATCGGCACGGAGGTCCGCGACAAGGACAGCATTACCGCGACGATGCTTACCATCGAAATGGCGCTCCATTGGCGCCGACACGGTGTCAGCGTGCTGGAGCGCCTGGAGCAGTTGTGGAAGGAGTTCGGGTACTGGCAGGAGGAGACGATCTCGACCTACTTCGAAGGGCAGGCGGGGAAAGAGATCATGGCCGGCGTAATGGCGCGCCTACGCGATAATCCACCGGCACGGTTCGGCGGCTCGACGATCGAGCGCATCGTCGACATACAGGCCGATACGATTTCGTATCCCGCGTCGGGCATACGAGAGGCGGGGCCGGGGCTTCCGAAATCCAATGTCTTGCAGTTTTATCTGACGAACGGGGCGAAGGTGAGCATGCGTCCCTCGGGAACCGAACCTAAGATAAAGTTCTACGCCAGCTGCCACGGGGAGGCCGGTACCGATCCGACGGTCGCCAAGCCGATCGTCGCCGGCCAGATCGCCTCAATCGCGGCCGACATTCGTTCTATCATCGAGGAGGCGCAACGTTGACAATCGATACTACCCGCCCGGTCACCGATTTCACATTCGTGGCGTTCGACTTCGAGACGACGGGACTACATCCGGCGGTCGATCGCATCGTGGAGTTCGGGGCGGTCCGCTTCACGATCGGAGAGGAGACCGGAGCGTTCGGTGAGCTCGCCGACCCCGGGGTGGCCATTCACCCCGATGCGGCAAAGGTGAGCGGTATTACCGACGAGATGGTGGTCGGCAAGCCGGCGGTGGCACATGTCCTCCCGCGATTCGTCGAGTTTTTGGGCGATTCGATTCTGATGGCCCACAACGCGGAGTTCGATACCGGTTTTCTGCGCGCGGAACTCCAGCGCGCCGGGCTTCCGACGATCGGGAACCGCATCCTCGACACCCAGGTATTGGCGCAGAAGGCCTTTCCCGGCAAGAAGAGTTACGCCCTCCAAAGTTTGGTGGAAATGCTCGGTATTCCCGCCAACACGGCGCACCGCGCCCGCGACGATGCTCGGCAGTGCATGCGGCTCTTCGAGCACTGCGTGGAGGCGTTAAGTTTTATGGGCGATCTTCCGGTCGGCGACGTGTTGACGTGACCGGGGAGGCGAGGCGATGCCGGACGCCTTGCCGTCTCATCGTTTATACCCAGTTTATGGTTCTCGCGCGGTAACCCCTCACATTTTTGCGTACATATGATACATTACGCACTCGATGAGCGGTGTCATGGATCGTGAACAACAAGACGCCGGTGCTCCGCCGCCGAAATCGCGTATTCTCAGCCCTTTGGAGGCGATGGGACGTCGAATCTACGTCACATTCGAGGGGCTGGGGGTATTCTTTATCTTTTTCGGACGGGTGTTGCGCTGTCTTCCGAAACGTCCGGTTCGCTGGCGGCTCTTTGCCGAGCAGATGGAGCGTATCGGCGTCCGTTCCGTACCGATTATCGGTCTGTCGAGTTTCGCGATCGGGATGATCTTCTCGCTTCAGATTACGCTCCTCTTGGCGCTGTTTCAGGCCGAGACGATGGTCGGAGCGGCGGTAGGACTTACTCTGGCTCGAGAACTCGCCCCCGTGATCACGACGCTGATGCTCATAGCAAAAAACGGATCGGCCATGACCGCGGAGTTGGGAACGATGCGCGTCACCGAACAGATCGACGCCATGCAAACCATGTCGGTCGATCCGATCCACTACTTGGTGGTTCCCCGTGTCGTCGCCAGCGTCGTGGTGTTCCCGATCCTCACCGCCATGGCCAACGTCGTGGGGCTGGTCGGGGCGTACATTATCGCGGTCGGTACTCTGGACGTCGATCCCGGCGGTTTTCTCGATCAGCTATACTGGTTCGTGGAACCGGCCGACGTCGCGTCGGGCATGATCAAGGCGGCGGTGATGGGGTTTATGATGAGTGTGATTTGCGCCTACTTCGGATTCAACTCCGATCGAGGGGCAAAGGGGGTAGGAGAGGCGGCGACACGCGCTGTCGTCACCTCGTCGGTCGGCATTTTGGTAGCCGATTACGTTATGGCCGACTTGATGCTCGAATTGTTGTATTGAAGGCGTATGGGCAAGATCGTTCGGGTCGAAGGACTGTTTAAATCTTTTGGAGAAAATCACGTTCTCCAGGGGATCGACATAGCCTTCGAGGAGCAGAAGGTCACCGCAATCATCGGGCAGAGCGGTACCGGCAAGAGCGTTCTCATCAAGAACATCATCGGCATCCTCGAACCGGATCGGGGTGACATCTTTTTTCGCGACGAGAGCATGATCGCTGCGGACGCGAATCGTCGCATCGAGATGCGGCGTCACTTCGGATATCTCTTCCAGGACTCCGCGCTCTTCGATTCCCTCACCGTCGCCGAGAATATCGCCTTTCCGTTGGTAGAGGGGTTGGGTATGACCGACAAACCTCACATCGACGCCATCGTCGCGGAAAAACTCGAGTGGATCGGTCTGCCCGGCATCGAGGAGAAGTTTCCCTCGGAGCTCTCCGGCGGTATGCGTAAGCGCGTCGGCCTCGCCCGAACCCTCGCGACGCGACCCGACGTACTCCTCTTCGACGAGCCGACGACCGGGCTCGATCCGGTGCTCGCCGAGACGATCAACGATCTCATCGTGAAAGTTAATCGCGAGTTCGGCATTACGTGTATCCTGATCACTCATGATATTCAAGCGACGTTTCGTATTTCCGACTACATAGGTTTCCTATATGATGGCCAAATCCAGGCGCAGGGTCGTCCGCGGGATCTGAGCGATACGGAGCATCCCGTGCTCCGGCAGTTTATTGCCAACTCGTTTTCCGAGTTAGAGGTTTAGTGTGTCACGATATGTGAAAATCGGTCTGTTTGTGACCTTGACCGGCATCGGCACGATTCTTTACGTCATGCAGACCGCTGAGTTTGTCGGAACCGGCAGGACCTATACCGTCCACGCCTACGTCGATGACGCCAGCGGATTGTTGATCGACTCGAACGTGCGGTTGGCCGGTGTAGACGTCGGACGGCTTACCGCTATCGAACTCGACGGCTCCCGCGCCCGTCTGACGCTCGAAATCAGGGAGAGCGTGGAGTTGTATGAGGATGCGGTCGTGGCTAAGGCGACGGAAAGCCTTCTGGGCACCGCGACGGTGTCGATCAATCCCGGGACGGGAGTCGGCGGACTCCTCGGTGACGGCGATACGGTTCGTAACGTTCAGCAGTCCGCTACGATCTCCGACGCGGTGGGAAACGCCAATGTGCTGGCCGCCAACGCCGCGGCACTCGTCGAGGAGATCAACACCTATCTTACCGATGAAGGCACCGTGCAGGCGCTCAACGAGATCGTGATGGTCATTCGCGAGGCGGCGATCTCCACGAGTGCGCTTCTCGAGCAGAACCTTCTCATTGCGCGGAGCACGATGCAGAATATCCAATCCTTCAGTGCGCGCCTGGACGATAGCTCGATACAGCAGCTGGAGTCCGTCCAGGAAATCCTTAACTCGACGGCAAGCCTGACCGCGCGACTCGACTCGCTGGTCGGTGAAAACGATCAAAGTATGGCGCAGAGCATTCGATCGATCGAAGAGAACCTTGCCGGTCTACAGGTCGTGATCAATTCGCTACAGGCGAGCGCCGACAACGTACAGGAGATCACACGGGTCGTACGGGACGGCGAAGGGAATGTCGGTCGCTTGATAAACGACGATGAGCTGTACACGAGGGTCGTGCGTATCACCGAGGAGGCCGAAGGGTTTCTCGATTCCATCGGCGGGCTCGGAGTGCAGCTCGATTTCCGGAGCGAGTTCTTGGTGGACCAACTGGAAACCAAAGACCGTTTCAATCTGCGCCTGGTGCCGCGCCAGAGCGATCGGTTCTATACCGCCGGAGTGGTTAGCACGCCGGTACCGACGAGAACCGAAGAGACGACGGTGACCACGACCAGCTCCGGAGGCACGACGACGGTTGAGACGAGGAACGAGCAAGTCTCTTCCGACGATCTGAAGTTCAATCTTCAGCTCGCACGAATATGGGGCCCTCTCACCGCGCGCGCCGGCGTATTCGAAAGCACTGCCGGTGTGGGGCTCGATCTTCAACCCGTCGATCGGTTTGCCCTCTCGGCCGAGGCGTTCGATTTCGGGGCCGACGACGGCGTCTATCTGCGCGGGTACGGCACGCTGTATCCCTTCTACGATCCGGAGAGCAACAACCCGCTGCGGTGGATCTATCTTGCCGGCGGTGTCGATGACGCGATGGATATCTACCAACGCGACTTTTTCGTGAGCGCCGGCGTACGATTTACCGACGATAATCTCCGCAGTCTGGTGAGCTTCATTCCCCTGAACTGATTGCGCCGTAGTGTCGTATGAGAGCGCATCCACGCCTTGTCGTTCTGGTGGCGATCGCCTTCTCTTCGCTCTCCGCTCCGCTCATACGGCTGAGCGGTTCGCCGCCGTTGGCCGTGGCGGCGTGGCGAATGATCTTTGCGACGGCGCTGACCGCTCCTCTTTTGGGCGTAGAGCGTGTGCGGCGGAAGCGCGAACGCGATACTCGCGGCACCGACGAGGCGGTGGAAGTCTTGTCGTGCGGGAGCGTGCCGAAGGTCGCGCTCATGCTGGTCGCGAGCGGGCTCCTTTTGGCAATGCACTTTGCCACGTGGATCTCGTCGCTCTCGTTTACCAGCGTCGTTCACTCGACCGTACTCGTCTCCATGCACCCGATCCTCGTGACGATCGCGGGGGTGCTGTTCTTGCGGGAACCCGTTGCAGCACGACGCCTTGCGGCGTTGCCGACTGCGATAATCGGCGCGATCGTCCTCTCCGCAGGAGGAAGTGTGGCGGGTCGCTCTCCGACCGTGGCCGGCGATATGCTCGCCTTGGCCGGTGCCGCGGGAGTCGCCGGGTATCTGGTCATCGGGCGTTGGGCGCGGCGTTTCGTACCGGTATCTATCTATAGCTTTGCAGTGTACGGCGTCGCTGCGGCAGCGCTCTCTTTCGTCGCCCGCGCGTGGGGAACGCCGTTGGGTCCCTACCCGGTACGGGAGTTCGCGCTCTTCATCGCTTTGGCGCTTTTTTGCACGATCCTGGGCCACAGCCTCATAAACTGGACTCTCCGGCACCTCGACGCCGCCGAGGTATCTACCTATATCTTGCTGGAGCCGGTCTTTGCGACGGTCATCGTTGCGCTGTTTCTGGGTGAGATACCCGGTATCGTCAGCGTCGCGGGAGCTTTTCTGGTGCTCGTCTCTTTGGCATTCGCGATTCCTCGAAGCGGCGATCGGCAGCTCCGCTCCGCGGGCGGGAGCGACGCGTCTTAGCGATCACCGTCGCCTTTCGCGCCGCCGTACCGTGACGCGTACGTGGACTACGTGACGTTCCGTTGGTACTTTTTCCTTCTCCGTAACCTTTAGGGACGAAGGAGGATCGTCTATGGGACTATCAATAACGTACTTGAGCCACTCCGGGTTCGTACTCGACGACGGGACGTATCGTCTGGTGATCGATCCGTTCCTCACCGGCAATCCTCGATCGGTACATAAGCCGGAGGACTTGTCGTGTACCCACATCGCCCTGACGCACGGCCATTCTGATCACGTGGGTGATGCGGTCAACATTGCGAAAAAGAACGGTGCGACGGTGATCGCCGCATTTGAACTGGCGACGTGGTTTCAGGAACGAGGAGTTGAGAAGATCGAACCCGGTAACCCTGGGGGAACGATAACGCTTCCCTTCGGTTCTATCGCGTTTACCCACGCCTTTCACTCATCGTCGTATGAGGGACGCTATATGGGAATGCCGTGCGGCCTGGTCGTCTCGATGGGAGGGCGCGTCGTGTATCACGCCGGTGATACGGGTCTTTTCTCCGATATGGCGTTAATCGGCGAGCTGTATAAGCCCGACATCGCAGCAATACCGATCGGGGATCGCTTCACGATGGGGCCGCGGTTGGCTTCAAAAGCCGCCGAAATGATCGGAGCGAAGGTCGCCGTTCCAATCCACTACGCGACATTTCCGTTGTTGGTGCAGAGCGCGGACGATTTTCGCCCGGACGGCATAACGGTGCGCGAGATGCAACCCGGCGATACGTGGCAGGTGCACTGACACATCGCGAGGAATCGACGCAATAGGCGTCGTGCGGCCCGTCCGACCGTGTACGCGCTTGTCTCTCGGTGCCGATCGTACTACCCTGCGGGTATGAATTACCGGAATCTTGGACGAAGCGGTATGAAGGTATCGGAGGTCTCCATCGGCACGTGGCAGGTCGGCGGCGGATGGGGGCGGCCGTTCGACCGTGACGCGGCACATGCGATCGTAGGGGAGGCGATCGATCGCGGCGTTAACTTCATCGATACCGCCGACGTGTACAGCGAGGGCCTGAGCGAGGCGGCGGTCGGAGATGTAGTACGCAGCCGGCGGGAAGAGGTGTTCGTCGCGACGAAATGCGGTCGTGGGCTCTCTCCCCACGTCCAAGAGGCCTACACACCCGAGGCGATGCGTTCATTCGTGGAAGCGAGTCTAAAAAACACGGGGCTCGAACGTTTGGACCTCGTGCAACTGCACTGTCCACCGACGCAGGTGTACTACCGACCCGAGATTTTTGAGACGTTTGAACGACTTCGCGAAGAGGGCAAGATCGCACACCTCGGCGTCTCCGTCGAAAAAGTAGAAGAGGCGGAAAAGGCGATCGAGTTCCCGAACGTCGCTACGGTGCAAATCATCTTTAACATGTTTCGCCTGCGTCCGCGAGAACGATTCTTCCAGAGAGCGGCGGCGCGCGGTGTGGGAATCATCGTTCGCGTCCCCCTCGCGAGCGGGCTGCTGAGCGGCCGGTTCACCGGCGATACGGTATTCGCCGCCGACGACCACCGTACCTTCAACCGCGAGGGAGCGGCCTTCGACAAGGGTGAGACCTTCAGCGGAGTGCCGTACCGGGAGGCGCTCGCTGCCGTTGCCGAACTACAAGCGGTTCTCCCGAAGGAGATCCCGATGGCGCAGTGCGCCCTGCGGTGGATTCTTGACCACCCCGCGGTGAGTACGGTGATTCCCGGCGCCTCGCGAGTCGAACAGGTCGTTTCAAACGTGGAGGCGAGCGAGGTGGCGCCGTTGTCCGCGACGGTTCACGAGGCGGTGACCGACATCTACGATCGAAACGTTCGTTCGTTGGTGCACCAACGGTGGTAGCGCTATGACCGGTCGACAAATCGTATTTGTATCGAACCGTTTGGCGGTACGCGTTGAACGGAAGGATCACGGCCCGGCGTTCGTTCCCAGTGTCGGGGGACTCGCTACGGGGCTCAGCTCCGTGGCTGAGAACTACGACAACGCCCTCTGGATCGGATGGAGCGGAATACCATCCGATCGTCTTTCCGAGGACGAACGGGACGAGATCGCCGATACGCTCCGATCAGAGCACGGATCGGTACCGGTACCGATCTCCTCCGAGGAGCTCGAATCGTTTTACAGCGGCTTTTGTAACGATACGATCTGGCCGCTCTTTCATTACTTCCCGACCTACGCGGAGTACAACCACGAATGGTGGGAGTCGTACCGCGCGATCAACCGTCGTTTTTTTGACGCCCTGCGACCGCATATACGCGACGACGCGACTGTGTGGGTTCACGACTATCAGCTTATGTTGCTGCCCCAACTGATCAAGGAGTCCTTTCCCGAGGTCCAAGTGGGCTTCTTCTTGCACATTCCCTTCCCGTCGTACGAGATTTTTCGCCTCCTACCGTGGCGCGAGGCGATTATCGAAGGGATGTTGGGTGCGGATCTGATCGGATTTCATACGTATGATTACGCCCGCCACTTTCTATCCAGCGTGCGACGTCTTATCGGATACGATCACTCGATGGGCGTCATCCAGACGGCGCGTCGAGCGGTCAAGGTGGATGTCTTTCCCATGGGTATTGATTGGCACCGTTACTCCGACGCCGGCACGTTGTCCGAAGTGCGCGATGTCCTTTCGACCATGACGAAGCGCTATCGCGGACAGAAGCTCCTCCTGTCGGTCGACCGTCTGGACTATAGTAAGGGAATACCGACGCGTATCCGCGCCTTCGGGCGCCTCTTGGAGAAGCATGCGGACCTTAGCGGCTCGGTGACGTTCCTGATCATCGTCTCTCCGTCGCGCGAATCGGTGCCGCGGTACATGGAGCTCAAGCGCGAAGTCGACGAGTTAGTGAGTCAAATCAACGGCCGCTTCAGCACTCTCGATTGGGTTCCCATTCACTACCAGTACCAAACCGCCTCGTTCGAGGAGTTAAACGCGCTCTATCGGCGCGCCGACGCACTGCTCGTCACTCCCCTTCGGGACGGTATGAATCTCATCGTCAAGGAGTATCTTGCGGCGCGTGAAGACAAACACGGCGCACTGATCCTAAGCGAAACCGCCGGCGCGGCGCGCGAGCTCTCCGAGGCGACCCACGTAAACCCCAGTGACATAGACGGCGTAGCTCAGGCGATTTACGAGGCGCTCCAACGTCCGAAGCGTGAACAGGAGCGCAATATCTCCAAGATGCGTGAGCGGGTGAAGCGCCTCACGGTGCAACACTGGGCGCGCGACTTTCTGCACAAACTCGACGATATGCGCGCCTTGCAATCCTCGTTACGGGCGCAGCCGATCGATCGCTCCATACGTACGGCGATCTTGGACCGGTGGCGATCGGCCCGTTCGCGACTGCTCGTCCTGGACTACGACGGCACGTTGATGCCCTTTTTTCGGCATCCCGAGCACGCCAAACCGGACGAAGAGCTCCGAGCGCTCCTCCATCGGCTGGCGGAGGCCGACGGCGTACAGTTGGTGCTCTCCAGCGGTCGCGATCGCGACAACCTGGAGCGCTGGGTAGGCGATCTTCCCTTAGCCTTGGGAGCCGGACATGGAGCGTGGTTGCGCGAGCTCGGCGGGGCGTGGCAGGACGCGGGAGTCGGGGAGCCGGTGTGGAAGGAGACGATCGCGCCGATTATTCGGCGTACCGTCGACAGAACCCCGGGCTCGGCGATGGAAGAGAAGCTCTTTTCCCTCGCGTGGCACTATCGCAACAGCGAGCCCGAGCTGGCCAACGTGCGCCTTGCGGAGCTTCGAGAGACGCTTATCAGCTTTACTGCCAACCTGGAACTGTCCGTCTTGGACGGGAACCGCGTACTGGAGGTGAAGCCGGCGCAGGTACACAAAGGGCGCGTCGTACGACATTTTCTGGAGTCGGGGCCGTGGGACTTCGTTATGGCGATCGGGGACGACGCCACCGACGAGTATATGTTCCAGGCTGTACCGGAGGACGGCGTGTCGATAAAGGTCGGCGTGGGATCCACCGCAGCGGCGTACTCGATCGATGGTGTCGGCGAGGTGCGCGATCTTCTCCGCGATCTGGTTTCATCGTAGCGTCATGTCGTTTTGCGATGGTGCGGTACGCCGCGATGCGCCGGTTGATATCGCCCTTCGTCGGAGTACGCGCGGGGAGGGTCACCCCGGCGAGCGATGACCCGAGAGCTGAAACGCGGTATGCTACACCCATGAGCACGATAGGATGGATCGGAACGGGAATCATGGGGTACAGCATGGCGGGGCACGTGATCGACGCGGGACACGAACTGCAGGTCTACAATCGCACTCGGTCGAAGGCCGAACCGCTTCGGGAACGCGGCGCTCGAATATGCAGCGATGCCGCGGAGGCGGCGCGCGGCGCGGAGATCATATTCACCATCGTCGGATATCCCCACGACGTACGGGATACCTATCTGGGCGAGCAAGGGATCATAGAGGTCGCCGACACCGGCGCTATTCTCGTAGACATGACGACTTCGGATCCGAGTCTTGCGATACGCATCGCCGAAGCGGCGGAAGGGCGCGGTATAGCGGCCCTCGACGCGCCGGTTTCGGGAGGAGACACCGGCGCACGCGCCGGATCGTTAGCGATCATGGTCGGCGGTGCGGCCCCGGCGTTTGAACGCGTCAAACCGCTATTTGCGCTCATGGGAACGACGATCCGTCTGATGGGCGGGCCCGGATCGGGGCAGCACACCAAAATGGCTAACCAGATTCTCATCGCTTCTACGATGGTCGGCGTCGTCGAATCGCTCCTGTATGCGAAGAACGTGGGGCTCTCTCAAGAGGAGGTGATCGCCGTCATCGGTAGCGGTGCGGCCGGTTCGTGGTCGATCAATAATCTCGGTCCGCGGATCGCCCGGGGCGACATGGATCCGGGATTCATGGTTCGGCACTTTGTCAAAGATATCGGGATCGCCCTCGCCGAGGCGCGGCGTATCAACCTTGCGCTCCCGGGGCTCGCCATGGTCGAGCAGTTCTATCGCGCCGCAATGGCAAAGGGTATGGACAACCTCGGAACACAGGCGCTGTACGAAGTACTTTCGGCGCTGAATGCGTCGTAGAGGACGGGGGTGCGCTACACGTCGAAAATCTTTCCGGGGTTGAGTACGTTGGCGGGATCCAGTGCGCGCTTGATAGAGCGCATCATGGCGATATATTCCGGCGAGACAAAGCGATCCAAAAAAGGTTTGCGCTTGTGTCCGATGCCGTGTTCTCCGCTGATGCGACCTCCCAGACGCGCCGTGAGCGCGTACAGCTCGTCGAGAATGTTCGGCAAACGGTCGTCCCACTCCCGGCGCGACCATTCGGGGTTGCGGACGATTCGAGTGTGAATATTGCCGTCCCCCGCGTGCCCGTAGGCCGGTACGAATACTCCGTGGCGCTCGGCGATCTCTTCCATGCCGGCGATGAGATCGGGAATCGCGGAGGGTGGTACGACCAGGTCCTCGTTCGCCTGATCCGGGCTGATCTGGGCATAGCTTTCGGCTATGTTGCGACGCACGGCCCATATGCGTTCACTGGTAGTGCGATTGTCGGCGACGTACACCTCCGACGCGTGATGTTCTTCGCAGAGCGCGCCGATCCGCTCGTATGCGCCGATAACGTGCTGTTCGTCGTCACCGTCCACGGTAATGATCAGCACCGCTCCCGCTTGTTCGTACGACATCGTCTCGTTGAGGTATCGACACGCGTGCGCAAAACTCCGGCGGTCGATATACTCGATGGCCGTCGGGGTGATGCCGGTCTTCGTCATGATACTCGGTACCAAGTCGATTGCGGTCGCCGTGTCGGGAAAGAGCGCCAGGAGGTCGACGGACGTGGTCGGATTCGGTGTAAGACGAAGCCACACTTTCGTGAAGATTCCGAGCGTTCCCTCGCTACCGACCATCAGCTGGAGCATGTTGTATCCCGTCACATCCTTAACCAGCTTACCTCCCAGCTCGACGATGTCGCCGGTGGGCGTCACGACCTCTAAACCCAAGACGTAGCGTCCGGTGACGCCGTACTTCACCGCCTTACCTCCGCCGGCGTTCTCCGCTACGTTTCCCCCGACGTAGCACGTTTCCAAACTCATCGGATATCCGGCGTAGAAGAGTCCCGTTCCCTCGAGTCGCTCGTTGATATGCGCGGTGATGACGCCCGGCTCCACCACTACCATCATGTTGTCCAAATCGACTTCGAGAATTTGATTGAGGCGATCCGTGAGAAGCACGATGCCGCCGTGGAGTGGAACGGCGCCCCCCGACAATCCGCTGCCGGCGCCGCGGGGTGTCACGGGAATACGCTCGCGGTTGGCCAGCTTCATGATACGGGAGATCTCGGTCGCGTCTTTCGGGCTGACGACCACCTCCGGCTCGTGTGCGTAGCGTCGATCGGGAATCTCGTCATGTGAGTACGGTTCCAACGCATCGCGATCGGCGAATACGACGTGCCGCGCGCCGACGATCGAGCGGAGCTCGTCGGCGACGGCTTGGGTGACGGGCCGGTAATACGGTGTTGTGGTCATGATGCGGATAGTAGCGCACGCAACGCGGGTCGGCCAAGACCGAGACGCGATTGTCGGCCGGTCAGACGGCAGCGGTTCGGCGAATGCCGCGAGACGGCGCGATAATGTCGCCGAAATGCTATTACAATGGGATGAGGGAAACGTGTATGACAATTTCAATTCGCGGCCGTTTGATGCTTATCATTGTCTTCGTATCGATTGGGCTTTCGGCAGTGGCCCTCACCACCGCCAGGATCGCCGAGACGGCTCTTCGCCGGTCGAGCTTCGAGAAGCTTACCGCCATTCGAGACGTCAAAACGAGGCAGATTGAGCAATACTTCCGAACGATTTCGCAGCAGGTCGTCACACTTTCGGAGAGCCTGATGGTGATAGAGGCGATGGGTGCGTTCTCCGATGAGTACGAGCGGCTTACCTTAGCCCCGCGTAGTGAAGCGGCGAGCGCGAATGCTCGCGATGCGATGACGACCTATGTAACGCAGCAGTTCTTTCCCCGCGTCTCCGAGGCCGAGCGTCCGGCGACGGATGATGCGGAGGAGTACCTCGCGCGCAACGACGCGTCATTGGTGCTTCAACAGCGCTACATCGCGGACAACCCTCACCCGATCGGTTCGAAAGACGAGCTCGTCTCCGCCGGTGTAGACGCGTACGATGAGATGCACCGCCGCTATCATCCGATTCTCCGCTCTTATTTGCAACGGTTCGGATACTACGACATCTTTCTGGTCGAGCCGAACGAGGGGATCATCGTCTATTCGGTCTTCAAAGAGGCGGATTACGCAACGAGTCTCCTCTCCGGTCCCTATCGCGATTCGGGCATCGCTCGAGCGTTTCGCGCGGCGCTCGACGGCCGGACGGGAGAGAGTTACCTCGCCGATTTTTCCGCCTACCTACCGTCGTACGCGGCTCCGGCGTCGTTCATTGCGACTCCGATCTACGAGGGCGAGCGCCTCCTCGGTGTCCTGATCTTTCAAATGCCGGTAGAACGGATCAATGACGTAATGACCTCCGGCGGTAATTGGCGGAGCGAGGGGTTCGGTGAGACCGGTGAGAGTTATATCGTCGGAGACGACTATCTCATGCGTACCGATTCGCGCTTCTTTGTCGAGGATCGAGACGCGTTTACGGCCCTGCTCGACGGTATCGAGGCTACCGACGGCCTGGGAGACGAAATCAGAACATACGGGACGACCATTCTCCACATGCCGATTCGCACCGAGTCGGTGGAACACGCCCTCGCGGGCCGGACCGGCGAAGCGCTCATCGTCGACTATCGCGGCATCGATGTGTTATCGGCCTATCGGCCGCTGGATATCCCGGGTGTTCACTGGACGCTCTTGGCCGAAATAGACGCCGAGGAAGCTTTCGGCTCCGCCGCGGCGATTCGTAGACTGACCGTTATCATATCCGCGGCGGTAGTGGTCGCGCTCATTCTGTTAATCGGGGTTATCGGTGTGAGCATTACCGTACCGCTCAATCGAACGACGGAAGTGCTCCAGGACATCGCCGAAGGCGAGGGCGACCTTACCGTATCCATTGCTACGCGGAACGGGGATGAAATCGGAGTGCTGTCGAGCCACTTCAACCGTTTCGTCGGGTCGCTTCACGGGATTGTGCGAACGATCAAGACGTCGATCCATGAGGCGGACGGAATATCCCAGAGCCTCTCCACTCACTCCGAAGAGAGCTCGGCAGCCGTGACGGAGATCTCGGCCGGACTTACCGCGATATCGACGCAGATCGGCGATTTGGATCGGAGCATCCGAGGAACGTTCGACTCCGTGGAAGCGATCAAGGGTCTCATACGAAACGTCGTGTCGGATATCGATCGACAGCAACACGCCGTTTCGGCCTCCTCGTCGGCGGTCGAAGAGATGGTTGCTTCCATTCAATCCGTGGGCGGCGTCGTCCGCAACAAAACACGGGAAAGCGACGAGTTGACCCAGCGCACCCGCAGCGGTAGTGAGAAGCTGGAGGTGACGGTCGAGTTGATTACAAATGTGCAACAGGCGGCGGATACCATTATCGAGGCGATCACGGTTATCAACGATATTGCGAGTCAAACGAGCCTGCTTTCCATGAATGCGGCGATAGAGGCGGCCCACGCCGGTGACGCGGGACGCGGCTTCGGCGTCGTGGCGGAGGAGATCCGAAAACTGTCGGAACGGTCGAGCGACAACTCGGAGATCATAAGCAACAACATCTCCTCGGTCGTAAAGACGATCGATCAGGCCATGGCCTCGGCGAACGAAACGGGGGAATCCCTTCGCGGTATTCTCCGCGATATTGAGGGGTTCGCTCAAGCGTTCTCCGAAATCGACGCGACGTTGGGAGAGCTGTCGGTGGGAAGCGACCAGATCTTGGAGGCCGTCTCGGCGTTGACCGACGTGTCGGCCGCGGTAACCTCGGGGAGTGCGCATATGGATGAAAAAATGGGAGATATCACCGAAACCATTACCGTCGTTCGCGACGTCTCCTCGGGAGTGACGGGGCGTATTGCCGAGATTGAGACGGGAGTGAAAGAGATCAGCGCATCCAGCCGGAGTCTATCGAGCTTAGGCCGGCAGAACAGAGAGTATCTGGAAGCGATCGGCTCACAGATCGGAGTCTTTAAGACGAATGCTACCGAGAGCGCCGTGCCCGGTGAAACGTAGCCGACCTCACGTCCCGGTCGGTCGACGGCGAAAAAACGGTGCGCCGGTGGCGATATCGGCCGGCGTCTTCCGCGGGGCGGGGAGCGTCGGCTTTCACCGCGGAGTGAAACGGTTTGTTGTCCTCAGCCGGTACCCACTAACTCCGCGAACTCGGCCTTCGCCGCCTCATCGCCCGAGCCGTCGGTCAGTCCGTTGATCGTGCCCCGGATCTGGGAGACCTGGACGTCCAAGTCGGAGGCGAGTTCCTCCAAGCCGCCGGCGAGGGATCGCAGCTCTTCGGCGGCGTCGGCGAGCTCATGAACGCGCTCCGCCGACAGGCCGGCTTGCTTAAGGTTCTCCACGAGAACTTGATTGATCGCCGCCGTACCGGCGCTTTGCGCCTCGATGGTACTGAATATCTCCTGAGAGCGGCTGTCGACGCGCTGCATACCTTCGGCTATCTCCTGCATCATGCGCACGACGTGCTCGTTTGCCTCGCGCATATCGTCGATTTGTCCGAAGATTCGCTGTGTAAACTGACCCGTCGAGGCGGCCAGGTTTTTTACTTCGCCGGCGACGACCGCAAACCCTCGACCTGAATGACCCGCGCGGGCCGCCTCTATTGCGGCGTTCAACGATAGGAGATGCGTCTTCTCGGCGACCGTTTCGATGGAACGTACCACTTCCGCCACCGACTCCGCACGTGTGCTCAACTCGGAGACGGCGCGTCCGGCCTGCGTGACCGTCTCGCTCGCTCCGTCGATCGCCTCCTTCGAGTGTCCGAGTTCGCCGTTGATACGTTCGAGCGCGCGGTTGAAATCGTCGACCGATGCGCGCGCCTTGTCGGAAGATTCTCGAGTCGTTGCGGCGACGTGCGCTACCGTGGAGGAGCTTTCGACCATCGAAGCAAGGCGATCGCGCATCGCCCGCGCGGCGTCGTTCAATTGGTCGGACTTCGCGGCGACCGCTTCGATCGACGAACGCGTCTGCCGTTCGATACGCTCGGCGAGTCGTTTGACCGTCTCCTCTCGTTGACGGATCGCCTCTTCGGCGTCCTCGCGCTGTTGCGCTTCCAAGTTGCGCTTCTCCACCGCATTGTGCCGAAAGGTGACCAGTGCCTCCGCCATCCGCCCGATCTCGTCGTGTGCTCGATACTGGGAGGGGTCGATCGAGGTGTCGCCCGAGGCAAGCACCTCCATTTGGCCGGCGAGACCGGTCAGGCGATTTGATATTTTGCGAGTGGTGTAGCGGATCTGGCCGGCGCAGAGCGATACCGACACGAGCAGCAAGATCGCATAGATCGCCAATAAGACCGAAGCGCGTACCTGTCGCCGGTTGAGAATCGTCAACGTGCGCTCGCCCGACGCCACCGAGAGTGTAACGGCGGTCTGGAGCGCGTCGGTGGACACGCGAAAGAAGTCGTCGAAGTCGAGTGGGTACGGCTCGCCGGCGTCGGAGGCCCGGAACATTCCGGCGCGGATCTGGCCGTATTGCTCGAAGTAGGTATCGTATACATCGGTAATTTGCGTGCGGATTTCGTCGTCGGCGGGCACGTTGTCGGACAGTATAAGCGCCATGTCCATCGCAAACCGCGCGCGCGCGTGCAGCTCCACCATGGCTCCGCGGCGATGATCCGATATGGGGCGACCGTCGGCTGCGGCAATGGCAAGGTATGTTCGCTCTCGCCCGCCGTACTCACGAATTTCCCAGGCGCGCCGCTGGATCTCTTCCAGTATCGTAACGATACCGGGGAGTTCGACATCGCGTTCGCGAAGCTTCACGGTGAGATTCGCAAACTCTTCGATCGTGGCCTTCATGGTGAGCGGCAGAGACTCGACGAGTTCGGCGTCGCGTTCCGAGAGGGGGAGAGTGAGCTCCTCGTCCGCGATTGCGCGCAACGTCTCGATTTCCGAACGCAATCCCGCGAGGCGCGAGATAAACTCCTCACCGCGACTCAAGCGACGATCGTCCGCAACGATCGAGGCCGACTCGACAAACGCCTCGTCCGAGAGGCGGCGCTGTTCGTCGATGAGTGAGCGGAACTGCGGGGCGATCGGTTGATCGAGATTCAGTGCGACTTGCATCACCGAGCGCTCGAGCGACAACTCTATCGTTGCCGTGCTTACCGTGCTCGACGCCGCCACGGTCGACACCATCTGGCGGGTGTTCCCGAGATCTCGGACAACACGAATAAGTTCAATACCGACGATCGCTACGAACAGCGTCGATAGACCTACTGCAATCGTGAGACTCGCGCGCTGTATGGTCATGCCGAAACAATAACGAGTGTGCGTCCGACCGTCCAGGAGGAATTACGAGAAAAACAGGCGTTGTTTGTAATTACATGCGGCTGAAAGAACTTTGAAAGACAGTAAAGGAGTAATAGGTGATGAGACATACTTTATATAAATAGTTGCATGTCGGCCGCACGTTTTGAGAGACGAGATCCGAACGGTCCTTTAAGCGGCAACGGCGGAGTGTCGATGTGATACGTCGTAGGACTCGGTCACCCTCCGCACGAGGGCTCGCTCCGGTCCGCCTCCGTGTGCTGCCGCGGACGTCGTGTCCGCTTTTCCTCGCTATCGCTCGGCGCACATTCCGTTTCAAGTCCGAACGGTTCCAGCCACAAAAAAGAGGATCGGTACGAATGTGCCGATCCTCTTTTTTGGGCCCATTCGGGGCATCACTATGGCTTATGCCGTTTCACTAATTTCTAGAATATATAAGGAGTTACGATGATGATCAATCATAGTGAGCAACTTTGCTTCACGGGGATAAGTGGGAAAAGCTGTTGCTATTCTGCTGCCACCCATCCCACCACTCCATTGCTAACCGCACCGCATCGCTTATTCGGTCCAACGCCTCGTAGTGCGCGCACAGCTCCGTGAACTCTGCGGCTACGAGCAGTACGTCGGGCTTCTGCTCAAGCTCTCCGTCGTTCCATGTCCATTCCGTTGTGGCCTCCTGCACGTGTAACGGGCGGGGTAGGTAAGGCGCTTGATTAGGCATGGATAAACCATATCACGCGCCTCACTTTGCTTTCGTTTCTCACGGTACCGGTAGTACAATCTGAATCAGGAGGAATGCTCATGAAGACTGTAGTTCATATCACTCGATCCATCACGGCCCTTGTTTGTATCGGATGCCTCGGAATCCTGTTCTCTTGTGCGTCAGCACGAGGTTCCGAGCCATTCAGATCCACTGATAACGACGAGACAGCTTTCGACTTCGCTTCTTCCGAACATTACGAGGCGGTGGCCGATTTGTTCACACGCGATGAGTACAGCGAGTTCATGAAGACGCTCTTAGATGCCGAGCATTCCGTCGACTTAGGAGACTACGAGATCTATAGTGTCATCTTGGTACGCAGAGATATTGGCGACATAGGTGCGCAAGACATCGATACATCAATGCGAGCAATGTTTGATCAGATTGATCGTGCTCGAGAAAACCCCGAAGGTTTCGACTGGCGGCCCTTAGCCAATGATCACACCGTCGATCAGATAGACGAGCCGTATTTACGTCTTCTGATTTCAGGGGTTGACTGCCAAAACGGTGGAGAAGGGTGTGTTGAAAACGAATCATACCGAGCAGACTGTGATCCTCGTCATACGGATCCACATATCTTGGAAGCCAGCAGCTGTACGATGATTCAGGGACAGCAGTACGTTGGCCGCGAAGAAATCGCAGAGTTTAACCGTGTATCAGCGGCGCAACAAGAACGATTCGAAGCCGCCGCGCTCGGGAGCAGAGACCTCGTTCGGACAAGCTCCGGGGCGGTTGTGCCGTTGTTTAGTGTTCCAGAGGAGGAACAGGTGATGCTATTAGCTGGCGCCCGGGCAAGGAGTCTTGTCGGGCAGTTTGCTACCGCGCAGGCTGTGGTACAGATGACAGGAAGCCAGTTCGGTTCCGGAGGAGTAGACAACGCGTTAAATCGAAATATGGATCTTTACATTAAGGAAAAACTATATGAAGCAGCCGGAAAAGCCCAGGAAGAGGCTGAGAGAAACGAGCGCCATAGCCAAGGATTAGACACTGCGCCAGCCTACCGAGGTGTAAGGATGGGTAGGCCGACAGGCACGTCCACCACCGTCCCGAATCAATAACAGTCTCAGAATCTCAAATCGCGTCGATTCAGATCGTGGATAACCCGCGCTTCCTCACCCCGCCCGTACATCTCCGGCGGGATGAGGAGCGTGTTGGCGTGAAGGTGGTTGATTCAACAGTTGCCGCGTGTGGATAATCTCTGTGAGGCATCGAAGTGAAAGGACATCTGATCGAGTCTAATGTCAATGCAAAGACGACGATACGCAAAACCATTGTCGTTCCTCTCATTGCCGTTGGTATTCTCGGCATCATATTGATGCCGTTATGGATCTATTTTTCGATTTTCCGCAGCGGTCTTTCTGTAGATCAGAATGATTGGGGGAACTTCGGGGCCTACGTCGGCGGCACCGTTGGGACTCTGTTTGCCTTTCTTACACTTGTGGCGCTCATAGCCGCGTTGTGGTTACAGAGACAAGAGATACGGCACTACCAAAAAACGGAACAGGTCAGAAAACAAGAAACACAGCGAGCGGAACGCATTAGAGACCTTGTGTACGTACTGGAAGCGTTAGGACACCAAGTAGAGTCCAAACGCGAGTACATTGACCGGCATATCAAGAGCGTGTCGAGCGCAGCAATAGAGGCGTACCCTGGATTCGTTGAGGTAGTATCTCTGATCAAACAGATGAGTAAGTTTCAGTTGGAGCTGTATGGTATTGATCCACAGTCACGAGTGTTCTCGTTTTACTCTGTGCGATATCGGTCGCTTGTATCCGCCCTTGTCGTTGCCGGCCTCGTCATGAATCGCGAAGTAAAAGGTTTTTTTAAGGAGTTTTGACTATGGCAGATCTAAAAGTAGGCGATGTTGTCGTTCTCAAGAGCGGCGGTCCGAAGATGACCATAATGGGCATAGGGAAATATATGAAATTCGATCCTGGTGCGGAATGTCACTGGTTCGTAGATAACGAAGTCAAAGACGAACTCTTCCATCTCGATGAGCTGCAAAAGGTTGAGGATCCGTTTTCCGTTGATAACGAGCGTCAATAGCGTTTGACACCACACTACGGGTTTTTCGCCCGCAAACCACGCAGACGACACCACGGCCTCGCGCCGGCGCCCAGTAGGTACACGACGCGGTGGTCAGGCAAAAGGGGGCCCCTCACTCTTCCACCGGCCTAACCAGATATGCCCGGCCAAGGTTGCGGCCTATGAATCATGTCGTCGGGATTTCGAATAGCGAGTATGTTCAGGCCGATGACGCCGGCTGTTTTTGCGGCAGGATCATGATTACTCCAAACCGCTTCTGCTAAACCGGAGACATGACAAAAGTGTACTCGTCGAGTATCGTCTCATAGTGTTTGATATCGTCCGCGGATTTAATCGAGAACCGGCATCACCCATCATCCTGGTCAGTAACAAGGGACAGAGCTATCGATACTACGCGGGTTTCTCCGAGGAGTTCGTAGAGTCAGTCTTAGAATCTCATTGTGATGAAGCTCGAACGGTCTTGGACCCATGGAACGGAAGTGGTACCACCACGCTGATATCAGCGCGAAGAGGCATAAAGTCTATAGGAATTGACCTAAACCCAGTTATGTGTGTAGTCGCTCAAGCGCGATTACAGGCGGAGACGTGCTCGGGTATCACTGAAAAGCATCTAAAGAAGTTGATCGATGAAGTAGACTTTTTTAAGTCGGATATCAAAGAGGGAGATCCCCTTCTTTTCTGGTTTGAACCAGAGTCAGTTGCCGCAATAAGGATCTTTTTAGGCCTCGCTGAATCAAGGTTGACGGAGTACGCTTTAGCAATCGGTCTCTTAGTGGCACAGTTCATTAGAGCCTCTTTGAGACGTAAAGTATCTAAGAATCCCACATGGATACCACTAAAAGAGATATCTCCTCGGATGCAGCTTAGCAGTGACACTTTTTTCACTGGACTTACTGAGATGCCATTCATGGACATCATTCTCGATGACTCTCGAAGAAGTGAACGCTTTGTCGAACCGGTCATACTGACGGCAAACTCGAACAACGTCCCCCTGGATGATTTCTCAATAGACCTTGTTATCACTTCACCTCCCTATTGCACCAGGATCGATTACGTCAGGATGACATCACCCGAGATCGCGATTTTTTACCCATTACTGATTGATGAAGAGCGAGAGCTTCGACGGAAAATGCTTGGCTCTGTGTTGATCAGCGGCCGACCTAAAGCCGATTGGACAACAATTCAGTCCGAAACCGCTCGTGCCACGATGGCTACTATTTGCGGTCATCAATCTAAGGCTTCTGGCACGTATTACGCAAAGTTTTTCGGAAACTACTTCGTCGAGATTCAAAAATCAGTTCGTGAGATATCAAGGGTGCTCCGAGACGGGGGGCACGGGTACATGGTGCTCGAGCGTTCCCACTATAAACAACATGAAATCAAATTAGATTTAATCATCTCAGAGATGATCGAAGCTTCAGGGTTGCGGCCAATAAAAATATGGAAGTTTCCGAAAAAGCATTCTATGATTATGCTAAACAAGTCCAGTTGGAAACAGGCGACTTCTCGGTCAGAGACGGAGCTCGTTTTGGAGTTCAGCAAGTAATGGGAACCAAAGTTGTTTACATTTTCGGCGCCGGAGCCTCACAGCAAGCGGTATATGACTTGGGCGCCGGCTCGACGAAAGTATTAACGAAGGATATCGCCGAAGCTATACACCTGCAGATTGGTGACGATGACGAACTCAGGGAGAAGTGTCCGATTGCGATTACAACTTGGGGCACAGCTGAAAGCAACGCGAACGATGACGGAGAACAGCCCTACAAACCTTTAGAAGAACTTATTTATTTGCTTGAGCAATCAGGTAACCGTTACTCGATCGAGGAGTCGCAATCGCTACGTAAGTGCTTCTTAGAGGTTCTTTCAAAGAGGATTGAATCTGCGACGGGGTATTACGAAGATGACACAGATCCTCGTCCTGTAGATTTTTACACCGCGTTGTTTGATTGGCACAAGAATGGCGAACGATTTCATGACGAGGAGTTTGCTGGTGCGATTTCGCTTAATTATGACACTCTCGCAGAGCGCGCATACGGAGAAGTGTACGATGCTCTAAGCAAAGATGATGTTACTAGTTGGGCAATAATCAAATTGCACGGATCGTATAACTGGAAGGCAGGCACGCCTCCCACTTGGCAGGACGGCGTGGTTGAAGATCCGTTAACCACATGGATCGCACCGGGAGCGTCCAAGGCTTTCGATCGTTATCCCTTCAACCTGTTGATGGGACGATCTCGAGAGTTACTATCCGCGGATGTTATCCGTGTTGTCGGTTGTGGTCTCAACCCGGCAGACCGACATCTATCTGCATTACTTTTCGACGCTGTGGCTTTTGAAAACGGAAGGAAGCCTATCGTTGAAGTTATTTCTGGAAAAGAAAGATCAGAAGAAATAAAAAAAGACTATCCCTATTTCGATGCTAGAACACTCGATCAAAATGATGACTTCACTGATTTCTGTATGGAGTATTGTGGTCTCGACAATACGAAAGCGTTTCATGCCAAGGGATGGCTTTCGTACAGATATTGGAGTTTGCGCAAGAGCTCACCGGAGCAACATCACATAGAGCAAGTCATGGAAAAACTGTATGCGTATACTTCCGATTAGTCAGGGGAACATATGAAGAGAGTGAACAAATCATGGACTATCCAAGAATTGCTTCATCAGGCACCTCTTATTGAGTTTCCTGAGTACCAGAGGGAGCCAAATGTTTGGCAGCCACTGAAACGATCCCTTTTAATAGACTCTCTTTATCGTGGCCTCGATATTTCTTCTATCATTTTTTTTGAACGAGAGGACGGCCGCTATGATTGCATAGATGGTCGCCAAAGACTGACAACTATTTTCACATTCTTTGGCATAGTGCACTCATCGACGGAAGGTCTCCAAAAAGATTTGAAGTTCAAATATGAACGGCAAAATGAAGTATACAATGAGTCGCTACCAAACGGCTGCAAAGAGTTTTTAGTAGATCCCCAAGATATGCAACAGTCCCAGTTGCTGCTTGATGAAGGCCCTTCGACTTGTTTGGAGCAGTATCGAGACAAAATAAAGGATGTGTCTGTCAGTATCGTCATAGTGGATTCTGTTGATCACAAGCAAGAGTTGAATCTCATGTTCGCTCGGCTGCAGTTAGCGCAGCCTCTTAATGCTGGCGAGAAGCTTCATGCTATGGTCGGATGGATGAAAGAACAGGTATTCAATCGCATATCACCCATGACGTATTTCTCACAATTGGGTGTTCCGTATCGAAGATACGCCAAAGAACAAGTCGCGGCGCAGATCCTGCTACAAGCGATCAGTCTTCGAAAGAAAAAGGACTTCAGTCGTGCACGTTTCCAGGATTTGCAGGGTTTCATTCTTGCGTATCAGAAAGAGGATAAAGAGCTCTCAAGCCATGTCAGTGAAGCAGAAAAACTTTTAAAAGAGTTAGCAATAGCCTCACGAGAAAAAGGGCTCCGCATAGGAAATCGTGCCACTGCCGTGAGTTTTTTCTGTTTCTTTTTTCGAAGAATCGACGAGACTGAATACGCAAAGTTCGCATCTATGCTCAAAGAAATCGATCTATGTATCAAATGGCAGAATAGCCGGGGAGATGTCAGGGAGCAGTGGGATGTAGAGTATTCATTGCTCGTTGAGTTTCGAGTAAACCTAACTCAGGCTGCTGTTGAACCATACGCTATAAAAGGTCGAGACGGAGTTCTGGAGAGACTTTTCCACGAGTATAGGCTCTCCGGCAGGCTCATAGGTGACGACGAGTGGCAGAGTAAACACCAGGGGAAGAGCCCTGAAGAAGAACGTGCTGCGCTTCTTCGAGAGTAGCAGCGGTAGACTTCACTAAATCCCGATGATGACGTCATCCTACTATACGATGTCTCATTAGGAGAGTGACATTGCATAACTCCTTCAATCAGATTTGCAAGTTCCGGCAAGCAAATCCGAGCACGCCAGGATCCGGTATGAAGGTCACTGATCCAGTTCTCAACAACGTAAAATCATCGTTGTCTTGACCTGCTCCCACAAAACTGGTCCAGCAAGAAGGTGAGTTTTTCCCGGTATAATAGGAGGGAGAGACAACATGAAGAAGGGTCAGTATTCGGTTGAGAAGATCATTGCGATCTTAGGGGAAGTCGAATCCGGTATTCCGGTGAAGGAGATCTGTCGGAAGTACGGGTTTGCGGAAAATACGTTGTACCGATGGAAATCTCGCTATGGCGGAATGACAACCAGCGAGGCGCGACGGCTGAAAGAACTGGAAGACGAGAACACCAGACTAAAGAAGTTGGTCGCCAACCAGGCGCTTGAGATTGACGCGATGAAGGAGGTGCTGTCAAAAAACTGATAACGCCTCATCAGCGACGATCGGCTGTCGGGGCGTTGAAACACCATGGGGTCAGTGAGCGACGAGCGTGCGAACTGGCGTCGTTGCATCGATCGACCTGTCGGTATGAGGCAAAGAACCCGAACGATCTTCGGATTCGGGCGCGCATCAAGGAGCTGGCAGAGAGGCACAGGCGGTTCGGGTATCGGCGGATCCACGTGTTACTGCGGCGAGACCATAGTGAAGCGAATCACAAGCAGGTGTATCGGATCTACTACGAAGAGCGGTTGATGCTCCGCTCACGACGCCGAAAGAAGCTCATCGTGCAGCGCAATCGGGCTGGTGTCGCGATCCGGCCGAACCAGATCTGGGGATTGGATTTCGTTTTCGACACGACTGAATCCGGACGGTCGTTGAAGTGTTTGGTCGTGCTGGATGAATACACATGGTATCTGGTCGCAGCACGAATCGCTCGGACATGTACCAGCGTTGATGTCATCCGAGCGTTGGAGCAATCGATGATCATGCATGGTGAGCCAAAATGCGTGAAGAGCGACAACGGGCCGGAGTTTACATCCCGGGCTGTGATCGCGTGGACGATCCAGCGCGGCATTCAGCAGTGTTTGATCACGCCGGGCAAGCCGGTCGAGAACTCGTTTGTCGAGAGCTTCAACGGAAAGCTACGCGACGAGTTCCTCAATGAGAATCTGTTCTTGGGCGTGACCGATGCGCAAGAAAAACTGGCCGAGTGGCGTGATGAGTACAATCGGTACCGGCCACACAGCTCGCTCGGCAATCACACGCCGGAAGAAATCTGGCGAAGGTTTGAGGACGGACTCACTCAAGCGGTGGTCTAGTTTCAGGGGCAGGTCACATCGACGAACTTCTTTATCTCTCTCGCGGCGTCTGCCTTCCGAGAGCATCCGGTAGACTTCATTTTCCGAGTACCGGTACGAGGATCTACGTATGTAAAGTAATAGACATCACCACGATCGGAGCGGAGGAAAGGGTCGGGATAGGGAGTCCGCGCGCCTTTCAAGCTGCCGCGTCCTTTGCAAACTGACTTGCTGCCATTTTGCTGCCACCCCTCAGTATTTGAGGTGAAACGGCTGTCTGTTTTTGCTTTTGGTTATCCTAAATCATTTCATCGTAATGATTTAGAGATGGGCCCATTCGGACTTGAACCGAAGACCCGCGGATTATGAGTCCGCTGCTCTAACCAACTGAGCTATGGGCCCGATAAGCAGGGCTCAGACGCAACGATGAAAAGCTATAAATGACTAACTGAGCTACGCCTGAGCCTGCAAATGAAGCGTGATAATGCCCGACTTGGGCGGCATTGTCAAGAGACGCCCGCCGCAGACGGCTTGACAAACGCCCAGGAGTGAGATTCTTTGGGTACTCGTATGAATCAACGGACATCTGGATGGCTCAGAGTAGGCGCCGGGTTATGCGTGAATATCTTCCTCGGAACGATCTACTCGTGGAGTGTGTTTCGCAATCCTATCGAAGATCTCTTTTCTCTCGCTCCGACGGAGAGCGGTTTCCCGTATATGGTCTTTCTCGCGGTATTTGCCTTTTCTATGCCGTTGGGCGGGATGCTCATCGAGAAGTTGGGGCCGAAGACGGCGATACGCCTCGGTGGGGCGCTCCTCTCCGTGGGGTGGATCGCATCGAGTTACGCCGGGCGGATATGGCAGATTACGCTCGCCTACGGAGTCATGGGTGGTCTCGGCGTTGGTATCGCGTACGGCGTGCCGCTGGCGGTAGCGAGTAAGTGGTTTCGCGAAAAAAAGGGACTCGCTATGGGAATCGTCTTAGTGGGATTCGGGCTCTCTCCCTTTGTGACCGCCCCTCTCGCGGAGCGACTCATAACCGACCTCGGAGTGCTCCACGCCTTCCGGGTTATGGGAGTCGTCTTCGCCGCGATCGTCGGCACATTCTCATTTGCCCTCCGTTATCCGGACGAGCCTACCGACGTTGCGGCCGACGCGGAGTGGTCGAGGGTCGACGAGGTAGCGTTGAACCCCGCCGCTATGGTCAGGACGCAACGCTTCTATACGCTGTGGATACTGTTTGCGATCGGTACGCTTACCGGGTTGATGGTCATCGGTATTACGAGCCCCGCCGCCCAAGAGATAGCCGGTGTGTCATCCCCGGCCGCGGCGCTCGTGGTGTCCGGGATGGCGGTCTTCAACGGGATCGGTCGTCCCCTTTTCGGGGCACTTATCGACCGGGCGGGGGCGCGACCGACGGTCATCGGCGCTTTTGTACTTATCGCAGCGGCATCGTTTGTGATGCTTCTCGTCCCCGTTGGAAACGTGCCGCTCTTTCTTCTGGCCTTTGCAATGTTTTGGCTGCTCCTCGGTGGGTGGCTGGCGATCGCGCCCGCGGCGACCAGCGCCTTCTTCGGCTCTAAATACTACACGCTCAATTACGGCATCATGTACACGGCCTACGGTGTCGGCGCGATCCTCGGGACCGTCGTCTCAGGACGTGTGCGGACGGCCTTCGGATCGTATCGTATGGCCTTTCTACCGACGTTGATTCTCTCGGCCGTCGGTATCGCGGTTGCGTTCGTGTTTCTCGCCCCGGCACGGCAAAAAGAGGAGGTATCCGTGCGATAAGACGACACGCCGCGTCGTATAGGTGTCCGGTCGGCGCTCCACATCGTGTCGATCCACCGGTCCCATCGCCGCGTCTCACTTCTCCCGCACGAGAATCTGGGAGTGGCCGACCGCGGCCAGCTGCTCGCGATACGCCGGTATGTCGCTCTCCCGGACTCCTTGGATGATCACTCGGTGGACCCCGGCGTCGGCAACGGTCTCGATCGCCGGCTCAAAACCCGACGCGCTCAGCCGATCGGCGAGAGCCGCGGCGTTTGATCTCCGGGAGAACGAGGCGATCTGGAGAGTGCGTAGGTCCGAAGGCCGTTGGTAGTGCATAATTTCGAGCCGAACCGGCGCCAGACCCGCTGAGGTTAGCTCGATGATGTCCGCCGCCGCGCGACTCAAGTCGATGACGCGATTGTCCACGAACGGTCCGCGATCGTTAATTCTGACGACGACGACACGATCGTTGGTCTGATTCACCACCCTGACGATCGTACCGAAAGGGAGGGTGCGGTGCGCGGCGGTCAGCTGGTTCGTGTCGAACACTTCGCCGTTTGCCGTCAGGCGTCCCTGAAACTTGCCTCCGTACCACGAAGCGATACCGCTTAATTGGTGATTATCGTAATCGCCGCCGTCTTGAGCCGCTGCAAATGTCGTCGTCGCGAGGATCGCCACCGTTACGATCAGGGTTAGAGCACGCATACCCGCACTATCGGCGACTCCGCGTTGTAAATTTACCATTGTCTTTCGTATACTCAGCGCCTATGAGTACCCATTGGGCGGATATCGCCGCCGACAAAATCATCCGGGAGAAGGGCGAGAAACCCCTCTACACGTGCGCTTCGGGCATTACGCCCTCGGGAACCGTCCATGTCGGAAACTTTCGTGAGATTATTTCGGTCGAGTTGGTCGTACGGGCGCTCAGGGACAAGGAGCGTCCGGTAAGATTCCTCTATTCATGGGACGATTACGACGTGTTCCGTAAGGTGCCGACGAATGTGCCGAATCGCGATACGTTCGAGACGTATCTACGGTGGCCGATCACCATGGTGCCCGACCCCGTAGGAGAGGCCGAGAGCTACGCTCGTGCGAACGAGATCGAGCTTGAAAAGCAGCTCGAACGGGTCGGCATCTCGCCGGAATATATTTATCAGTCCGAGCAGTATCGCGCCTCTCGCTACGCCGAAGGTATTCGAACCGCTCTCCGGGAGCGTGAGCACATTAGGGCCATTCTGGACCGCTTTCGTACCGCACCCCTTCCCGCAGAATGGTGGCCGGTAAGCGTGTTCAGCCGATTCACCAACAAAGACACCACCACGATTCTCGAGTGGGACGGCGAATGGGGGCTGACGTATCGGTGCGACGAGACGAACAAAGAGGACACGATCGATCTGCGCGAATCGGGGGCGGCCAAGTTACCGTGGCGCATCGACTGGCCCATGCGCTGGTCGGTCGAGAAGGTCGATTTCGAGCCCGCCGGTAAGGACCACCACTCCGAGGGGGGGAGCTTCGATACCGCCCGCCACATCGCCGAGGAGATCTACCACTGGGCCGCGCCGGTCACCTTTCAGTACGACTTTATCAGCATCAAAGGACGGGGCGGCAAAATGTCGAGCTCCTCCGGCGAGGTGATCAGCCTACGGGACGTACTGGAGGTCTACCAACCGGAGATTGTGCGCTATCTCTTTGCCGGGACGCGCCCGAACACTGAGTTCGCCATTAGCTTCGACCTGGACGTAATCAAGATCTACGAGGACTACGACCGATGTGAGCGAATCTACTTCGGTCGCGAGGAAGTGAGCGCCAAGCGCGCCGATAAGGAGCGCCGCATCTACGAGCTGTCTCAGGTGCACTCAGTACCGGGACGACTTTCGGTACAGATTCCGTTCCGCCATCTATGTAATCTCCTCCTCATCCACGACGGAGATGCGGAAAGAGCTCTCGCGGGAGTTCCCGGATTCTCTTCAATGGAAGACGACGAACGGGAACGAGCCTTTATGCGGGCGCGGTGCGCGTGGAACTGGATTCGCTCCTTCGCCCCGGAGGACTTTCGGTTTACGGTGGTCGATCCGGCGACCGCTCCAACCCGTGAGCTCTCCGACGGCGAACGGTCGGCGGTCGTCGCGCTGCGGGAACTCGTACGAGCCGAGCTCGATGCGAAGAGCGAGAAGGAGCTCCAGGACGCGATGTACGGCATCGCCCGGGAGGCGGGGATCGAGCCGAAGGAGTTTTTTCGCGTCCTCTACCTCGTACTGGTCGACCAGGAGAGGGGGCCGCGCCTCGGCGGGTTCTTGAAGACGCTCGGCGCCGAGAGGGTCTTTGCGATTTTGGAGCGATACTGAGAGATGAAGATAGAGCGTCTATCATGGGAGGTACAGGGGATTCATGAAAGCCAGCTTTGTTCTAATCATTGCTCTGTTTGTTTTATCGTGTGTGTCAACACAGGACGCTTTGCATACGACGCGACCGGTTAGGATTGAACTTGTGCTGCCGGACGGACATGAACAGACGCGGACTTTTTCCTACGCGAATGGACGATTGCATCATGTTACCTTAGAGGAACAAGCTGTCTCGGGTAACGTGGAATATCAGTCGACACAATACTTTGAGTATGACCCGGGCGGCAGGTTGATAGAGACGTGGGCTGAATACTCGATTCTTCCCGAAGACGTAGATTTTTCAGATTTCTCTTATCTCTTCAGTTACCTCGAGAATGCGGTCGAAGTAGAGCAAAGATTCGGAGATGATGTTCGTAGCTTCACTTATCGCACTGATTCTGGCTTCTCACCATACTTTATCAGTTCAAGACCTGTAGGGTTCAGTGCGGATAATCCACTGTTCGAAGAATGGTTTTACATCGACGATGACAGACTGTATGACCGACATTTCCCGTTCGGCGCCGGTGAGGGCGGCTCGCGCACACGTCTGTCAGAGAGCGGTGTCGATAGAATCACACGGAGTACTGGCGAAGCGGCGATTCTCTCGTATCAACGCAATATTGAAGGAGGCAGCATCGTCGTTGAATCCGTCGACGGAGGCCGTTTGTATGAGATCGAGCTATTCTTCGAACCGGGTTTGTCCAACTATCACTATGACGTTTGGGTCGCTGATCGCGATGTCGTCTCGGATTGAAGCAAGATGGAGGCGAGGAGACGGGGCATGTTTTTCGCCCCTTGTTTTATCGTAAGACGTTCATACCAACAGGAAGGAAAAACGTGGACACAGCGGATGTAAAACGCGCGGTGGCGGAGTACGTGTGCGACCGAGTGGTGAGATCGGGTATGAAGGTGGTGCTCGGAACCGGGAGTACGGCGATTCACGCGGTACGGAGAATCGGAGCGCGTCTCGTCTCCGGAGAGATACACGACATTATCGCCGTGGCGACGAGCTTCGAGAGTGCGATCGAGGCGCAGCGTCTGGGGATACCCCTGCGTACGCTCAACGATACGGAGATCGACGGAGCGCTCGACGTCGCAATTGACGGTGCCGACGAGGTCGACACGCGAACCGGGTTCTTGATCAAGGGCGGCGGCGGCGCGCTCACACTCGAGAAGCTTGCCGAGTACAATGCGGCACGGCTGTACGTTGTGGTCGACGAGTCCAAACTCTCGCGGCAACTCGGCTCGGTCTATCCGGTGCCGGTTGAGGTGATTCCCGGCGCCTTGGTTCCCGCTTCTCGCGCCCTTACCGAACTGGAGACGCGGCCCGTACTACGCATGGCGGCCAAAAAGGCCGGACCGGTCGTCACCGACAACGGAAATCTGATTCTCGATATTCACTTCGACGGAAGGGCGTTTGACGCGGCGGCTCTGGAGACGGAGATAAACCGTATTCCCGGTGTGTTGGAAAACGGCATCTTCTCTCGCGCCGAGGCCGAGATATGGGTCGGCCGCTCCGACGGCACGGTTGAGCAGGTTACCGTCGGCTGACGATATGCCGGCGGCGCGTCAATGTATGAGGCGCTTGAGGATACGATCGTCGCGCCGCCATCGGGGGCGCACCTTCACCTGGAGCGATAGACGTACGGGGTCGGGAAAGATACCCGCGAGAATCCGCTCCGCATCGCGGCGAATCGCGGTAATCGTGGCGCCGCCCTTGCCGACGAGGATTCCCTGTTGCGAGGTTCGATCGACGTATAGGAACGTGCGTGCCCATAGTGTGCCGCCCCGTTTTTCCAAGTCCGCGACCTCGACGTACAGCGCGTGCGGCACCTCCTGGCGCGTCCGTATAATCGCCTGTTCGCGTACGATCTCGGCGATACGAAAGCTCGGTTCCTGATCGGTATAGAACTCTTCGGGATACCACGGCGGCGATATCGGCAGGACGGCGAAGATCGCCTCGAGGAGTTCGGGTACGCCACGCGGAGCCTCACGGGCGTCCCGGCCCAGGCCCCCGAGCTCGTACACCGGGAGGTCGGCGAGTTTCTCGTCGGCGAGAAAGGCGATAATTTTCGCGGGGCGCGCGTCGGGGGCGTCGCACTTCGTGATACCCACGATCACCGGAACCGACAGGCTCCGAACGATCTCGACGAGGTCGCGCTCCTCCTCCCCGGGTAAACGCGTCGCGTCGATAGCATAGACGACGACCTCCGCCTCTGGCAGGTTTTCGAGCACGACGTCTCGTAGTCTGAGGTTGAGTTTCTTCTCCGAGAGATGCATTCCCGGCGTATCGAGAATGACGATCTGTCCGCGGCTATCGTTGTAGATGCCGCGTATCGTGTTGCGCGTCGTTTGCGGTACCGGAGAGACGATCGAAACTTTGTTGCCGCACATCGCGTTGATGAGACTCGATTTTCCGGCCGACGGTCGACCGAGGAGTATCGCAAACCCGCTGCGGATGTCGGTGCTTTGCATGTTATATGAACTTGATAGTATATTCTGCCACCAAAGGCAACGACCCTAACAGTACGGAGAACACGATGCATACATACAACACACGGTATCAGGACGAAGAGGAACAGGAAGAAGAAAAAAAGAATGAGCAGCCTCCGTTTCTCGACAAGATGCTCAAAACGAGGACGGTTCTCATATCGGGAGAGATCAATAAGGAACTTGCCGAGCGGGTGGTTCGACAGTTGCTCATTCTAGAGCAGGAGAGCGACGAACCGATTCGCGTATTCATCGACTCCCCCGGTGGAGATGCCGATGCAGGTTTTGCTATCTTCGACACGATTCGCTTCGTGAAGCCCGACGTGTTTACCGTCGGAATAGGATTGGTGGCGAGCGCCGGTGCGCTTATTCTCCTCGCCGGCGAGAAGGATCGTCGACTCGCCTTTCCCAACTCCCACTATCTCATTCACCAGCCGTTGTCCGGTATCAGAGGGGTGGCGACGGAGATTGAGATCCACGCCCGGGAGATAGAGAAGATGCGCACTCGTATCAATACCCTCATCGCCGAAGAGACCGGCAAACCGCTGGACCAAGTGGAGCGGGACACTGATCGCGACTACTGGATGAGCGCAAGCGAGGCGGTCGACTACGGCCTCATTGCCAGAATCGTCACACACCGATCGGACATGTAGACGATCGGTGTGCGGGACGCTCGGCGACGTCGGGCGTCTCGTCTCTCCTTGAAAAGGCGCCGTCGCCCCTTTCACCGTAATACTCCATTGTGAACTCACACATTTCGTTTCCGCGATGGTTGTTGTGGGCCGTATCGGCGTGCTTGTGCCTCGGCGCATGTACCGTATTTATTCCGGACGACGGACGCCTTACGGTGGTGGCGTACAACGTCGAGAACCTCTTCGATGCGACCGTCCAAGGGACCGAGTACACAGAGTTCCTTCCCGAGTCGGGATGGGACGATCACGACGTCGATGATCGGCTGTATGCACTCGGTGCCGCGTTGCGCGATCTCAAACCGCAGCCCGACGTCCTCGTCGTTTCGGAGATCGAGAACGACGAACTCCTGCATCGCCTTCTCGACGAACACGTACCCGACTTCTCTCTGCCGTATCGCGCCTTCGGTTCTGGGCCGCTGAACGCCACCGGGGTCGCAATAGCCTCGCGTTTTCCGATTCGGGAGGTGCGTTCTCTTCTACCCCGTTCCGGGGAGTATCCGCCTCTGCGTCCGATCCTTGAAGCGCGAGTCCGCCTTACCCATACCGATTTGGTCGTCTTTGCCAACCACTGGAAGAGTAAACGGGGCGGCGCAGCGGCGACCGAATCGCTCCGTCGCGCCGCCGCCGCACTCCTGCAGACACGCCTTGATGAGATCGCCTCGAGAGAACCGGGGCTCCCGATTCTCATCGCCGGCGATCTTAACGTACGGCCGCGAGAGACCGAGTATCTTGATCACGCGTACCCGACGGCACTACTGCACGCGGAGCACCTTGTGGAATGGATATCGGAGCCGACGACGGCACCCGAGTGGTTTGAGCCGGAGCGCCATATGCCCGCCGCCGATCGTATACTCCGGTGTCTCGTCCTTGAGACCGACGCGGCGCGTCTCTCGGAGCGGGAGCAACGGCTGGAGACGGTCGTTTTGTACGACCCGTGGGCCGCTTCGGCCGCCGAGGGGTCGTACTGGTACGGCGATCGCTGGGAGCGGATAGACCACGTATTCGCCAATCGGGCGGCCGTCGACGGCGATTGGCTCTATTTTATTGAGTTTACCGCAGCGATGTCGGATCTACTCGTCGACTCGTCGGGACGTCCGTTGAGTTGGGAGGACGGTGGTGTCTCCGACCATCTACCGGTGGTGCTGCAACTGGGGATGCGCGGTGAGACCGAGTAGTGGAGCGCTACCGTTCGGCCCATACTCCCCGGGAGCGGAGCTCCCGACGCGCACGCTCGGCCCAGCCGCTGTTGGCCGCCGGGGAAGCCGGACTGGGGTGCAGTACGTGCGCTATCGTTACCGACGCGTCCGCGCCCGCGACAGCTTCGAATCGGCGGCGGGCAAATTGCCCGACGCCGACGAGGTAGCGGGGGCGGTACGCTCGAATGGTTTCGGCGAGCATTGCATCGCATAGAGAAAAGAGGGGCGCTCGTTCCGACGCCGGTAGTTTGTCCGGTGTGATATTGCGTCCGGACTCGGCCATGAAGGCAAGGGGACAGTAGTTTATGACCAAGTGGTCCCGAAAGAAACGTTCGGGAGTTTCGAACTCCTCGGCGAACAGCCCCCACAGGCGTCGTCCGCTTACCTCGCTGCGGCGGCACGCGAAGCCCTGAATCGGCCGCTTGGGGTGCTCGTCGGCCGGACGATCTATCGGTTCCTCAATGCCCATCCAACCCCGTACGGCCTCGATTTCACCGAAGGGAATACCGGTCTGCGACATCCCCCACGGCCCGGGGTTCATGCCCAAAAAGAGAGTCCGCTTTCCAGTATTACCGTAACGCTCGATGTATCGCTTCCACGCCCGGCGGGCGTAGGCGAGGGGGTTGTACACGTACGCGACCGGCGCCGCGAATACAAGTGTATCAAACGCGGGACCGTATTCGTCGGTGAGGGAAAGCATTGCATCCAGAGGTTTCACAATTTCAAGGGTAGCGTTCGCCCGCTCTCTTGCACAAGCGCGGGAGCGTCGGTACAGTTCTGCCGTGACGTTCCGCAACGCCGAGGAGTACCGGATTTTTCTACAACGGGAAGCGCCGTCGCCGAAGGGTTTTCGATTTTTTGCTACATCGATCGAGTTCGTGCCTGTAGAGCGGACGAGTCGCGATCGATCGCGCATGAACGTATCCCTCGCCGTAAGTGAGCCCGAGTATACTCGCACCGTAGGCGTCGCCACACGCAATCGCTTCTGTGGCGCACCGGTTGAGCTCGCCCGGGAGCGGCTTCCCGGTGGAACGATCCGCTCCATCCTCGTGAACAATAGGGTCGCCAACGTCGCCGCACCGGGCGGCCTTGACGATGCGCGTCTGTTGGCTCGAGAGAGTTCGCGCCTTTTCGATATACCCGAGGAGCACGCTTTGTCGATCAGTACAGGCGTCATCGGCTGGCGGTTACCGGTGGCGTCGATTCGCGAGGGAGTATCGCGTCTCGCAGAAAGCGAGGTCGGCCCGGTCGAGTTTGCCGAGGCGATCATGACGACCGATCGGTATCCGAAGGCGGCGTGGCGGCGAAGCCGGAAGGGGGCGACCTTGCTTGGTGTCGCCAAGGGCGCCGGCATGATCGAACCCCATTTGGCGACCATGTTGGGTTTCGTAATGTTCGACGGGCGCGTTGAAGGGGCGATGCTCGACACGGTGTTCCGTCGTGTCGTGGACGGTACATTCAACACGATTTCCGTAGACGGCGACCAGAGTACGAGCGACATGGTACTGCTCTCGGCGAACGGCGCGTCCGATATTGCCGTAAGCGAGGCCGAACTCGAGGATCTCCTCTGGCCTGTGTGCGATGAGCTCGCGCGTGATATCGTGCGTAACGGCGAGGGGACCTCTCACGTCATCGAGGCCACCGTCCGAGGAGTCGAGGAGCGCGATCGAGCTCTCAAGATCGCCAAACATGTCGTCGACGCCCCATTGGTAAAGACCGCCATATTCGGCAACGACCCCAACGTCGGGCGTATTCTGGCTGCGGTCGGAGATGCCCTGGATCTTTGGGACGACGATCGACGGGTAGATATACGGCATTTACGGATCTCCATCGCCGACACGGAGGTCTTCTCCGACGGCGCCTTTCGACTCGATGAAGGGGTAGAACGGAACCTCGCCGCGCGGTTACGCGCCTGCGC
Source organism: Alkalispirochaeta sp. (assembly GCA_965601925.1). GTDB lineage: Bacteria > Spirochaetota > Spirochaetia > DSM-27196 > Alkalispirochaetaceae > Alkalispirochaeta. Next base: position 4,215,664 of record OZ271854.1, on the reverse strand, counting down.
TATGGGTCCAGCGACACGGGGGTATCCGCAGCATCGGGAGTCGGTGTCGATCGTCATCGATTTTTCCGCGCCCGGTGCGCCGGATAGCGGCGAGGTAGTCGCAATCGGGAGCGATCTGAGCTACGAGTATGTCAAGGAGAACGCGGATTACCGCACCTAAGGGCTCAATGGGAGGGACCCTCATGCAACGAACTGAACAAAACGGCGCGCTCGAGGTGCAGATTACGCGTGCCCAACATATGATCGAGAAAGTACGACAAGAGTTGAGTAGGCGGATCGTGGGGCAAGCCGAAATGGTCGACGGTCTCTTAACGGGCATCCTCGTGGGCGGTCACGTGTTGCTCGAAGGCGTGCCGGGTCTCGCCAAGACGCTTACCGTGAAATCCCTGTCCGAGGTTTTGGACGCCGTCTTTCATCGTATCCAGTTCACCCCCGATTTGCTGCCCGCCGACCTCGTCGGCACGATGGTCTATCGCCAGCAAACCGGGGAGTTTGTACCTCGTAAAGGGCCGGTTTTCGCCAACATCATTCTCGCCGACGAGATTAATCGCGCCCCCGCAAAGGTACAGAGCGCCCTTCTGGAGGCGATGGAGGAGCGCCAGGTGACGATCGGAGATACCACCTATTCGCTCCCCGATCCGTTTTTCGTATTGGCGACACAGAACCCGATAGAGCAGGAAGGTACCTATCCGTTGCCCGAAGCGCAGCTCGATCGATTCATGTTGAAACTGTTCGTCGACTATCCCACCGTCGAGGAAGAGCACGAGATTCTGCGCCGGGTGGGCGTTCCGACGACGATCGAGTTGCAGCGCACAATCTTCAAGACCGACATCAAGAAACTTCGAGAGATCGTCTCCCAGGTAACCGTTGACGATCGGATCGCCGACTATATGGTGCGTATCGTGACCTCAACGCGCGGCGACCGAGACAACGGACGCATGGGGCCGTTGCGGTACATCGAGTTCGGCGCCTCGCCGAGGGCCAGCATCTATCTGTACCGTTGCGCCAAGGTGCGTGCGGTCTTCGATGGGCGAACCTACGTGATACCGGAAGATGTGAAGGCCGTCGCCCTCGACGTGTTGCGCCACCGCGTCGTCCTCTCCTACGAGGCCGATAGCGAGGAACTCTCCAGCGACGACGTCGTAGATATGTTCTTGTCTACCGTCCCGGTTCCGTAATTCGATGGCGCATCACCCGTCCGACCCTCTCAAAGAGCTCCCGTCGCCGGGACGCTTGAGACAACTCCAGGTTATTGCCGAGCGTTTGGTCGATAGTCTTTTCGCGGGGAACTATCGTTCGGTATTCAAGGGGCCGGGTATCGAGTTTGACGAGGTGCGGGAGTATGTCGAGGGTGACGATACGCGACTCATCGATTGGAATGTCAGTTCGCGATTCGGATCGGTCTACACGAAGACCTTCCGGGAAGAGCGGGAGATGACCCTCTTTCTGGTCGTCGATCTCTCGGCCTCATTGGAGTTCGGCTCCGGGGAGCGATCCATGAAAGAGGTTGCCCTCATTGCATCGGCGCTTTTGACCCTCGCGGCGGTACAGAATAATGACAAAGTCGGGGGCGCTCTGTTCACCGATCGGATCGAAGGATGGGTGCCGCCGGCAAAGGGACGCGCCCATGCGATGCGCCTGTTGCAGGAGATCGTGGCAACGCGGAAGTCCGGTAGCGGCAGCGACCTCGCTCTCGCGCTGCGAACGGTGAGCGAGTCGCTCAAACGACGCGGTGTCGTGGTGGTGATATCGGACTTTCAAACCGGCGACTATCAACGAGAACTCGCCTTAGTTGCCAAGCGGCACGACGTCATCGCCATCCGCATCGCCGACCCGATTCATGATGAGCTTCCACATTTTCCGGTGCTCCACGCTACCGACCCCGAAACGGGACGTTCGCTCTTTTTGAACGGTCGATCGCGCCGATTTCGCTTCGCCTTCGAACAGTTCTGGGAACAGCAGCGACGCCAATGGCTCCGAGAGTGTCGCCGTTTCGGTATCTCGGCGTTGGAAATTCGTACCGTCGATCAAGTCGCCGAACGGTTGATCGTCTTCTTTCGACGGAGGAGTCGACGGTGAACTGTGTCGTTTCGGCGCACGGGGCGTCCCGATGTGGTGCCGGCACGCCTCGTCTCTCCGTCTTCTTTGTGGTGCTCGGCGCCCTGTGCTCGACCGTTTCGGCTCAGACGGTATCCCAGGTGCTCTTTCTCCCTCAAACGTATTATGTGGGCGACATCGTCGAGGCGCGGATCGTCGTGCGCGCTACCGAAGAGATCGTCTTTCGAATTCCCTCCGAGCTCCCCGATACCGAGTGGGTCGACTTTCGGTCGGTACAAGTCACGCCGCGGACCGGTGGATATGAAATTCGCGTTGTGTTTCAACCTTTTTTCGTCGGAACGCGCCAGCTGCCGACGATCGATCTCGATGGGTTCACCGTCGATACGTTAAGCGCCGTCGTGAGTTCGCTTCGGCAAGACGGCGAGCTCGAGCTGGAGCCGATTCGCAACCAGATACTCCTGCCGGGTACGCAGCTTCTCACGGCGCTGATCGTTCTGGCGGCGTTGGCGATCCCCGTGATGGTACTCGTCGCCGGGGAGTGGAGTCGTCGATGGTTTGTTGCGATTCGCCGTCGGTATCGCGAGAGTAGACCCTACCGTACACTCCAGAAGGGGTTGCGATCCCTTCAGGTAGAGATGCACGAGTTGGACGGGAAGCGCTACTACATACGTCTGCTGGACATAACGCGATCGTACCTCGGTGGACGTCTGGCCCCCGGTATCGAATCGGCGACAACCGGCGAGCTCGACTTCGTGCTGAGTCGAACGGGCATCCCCGTCGCGGAGAAAGAGCGCCTCATCGAGTTGTTTCGGTTCGGTGACTTGGTGAAATTTGCCAACAAGCGCGTGAGCGTCGATGATCGCACACGCCATCTCTCGGACATAAAAGAAATCTCACAGACGCTCCACAAGCGGCGTAAGGAGGATCAACGTGTGGGTGCTTGATCGCCCCGGCTTCCTCTTGCTGCTGGGGCTCTTGCCGATCATGATGTATCTTCGCCACGTTCGGCCGACTCGGGGAGGTCGTATCGGGGTTCCCTTCTCGATATATGCCGGCGAAGGGTTTGCCGCGCCGATCAGCGTGCGCGGCCTGCTTCTGCGTTTTTGTGCGCTCCTGTTTTGGATCGCATGGATTCTCATGATCATAGCTCTCGCGGGGCCGACCCAAACGACGCGTGAACGGGTGTATCTGACTCGCGGTATCGACATCATGTTGGTGCTGGACCAATCCGCAAGTATGGGGGCGCAGGATTTTCGCCCCGTGAATCGCTTCGAAAGTGCTCGGACGGTCATACGACGATTTGTAGAGGAGCGACCGAATGATCATATCGGGCTTGTCGGGTTCAGTGCCGAGGCTGTGTTGCGGGTTCCGCCGACGCTTAACTACGACCATCTTCTCGGCTCTCTCGACGCCATGCAACTCATGGAGTTGGGTGACGGCACGTCCATCGGTATGGGTCTTGCCCTGGCTGCGTTGCACCTGCGAGGCAGTAGCGCCCAGGAGCGGGTGATCGTCTTACTCACCGACGGAGTCAACAACGCCGGCGAAATCTCGCCCGAGTCGGCAGCCGAGGTCGCGGGACAGTCGGCCATTCGTATCTACGCGATCGGTGTCGGCTCGGGACAGGAGGCGCGCATCGAGGTCCGCGATCCGACTACGGACCAGTTGTACCGCGGTACCGTTCGCGACAGCTACGATGAGGAGACGCTTCGCAGTATCGCCGAGTTGTCGGGGGGAAGCTACTTCACCGTCGGAAGCGCCGGAACGCTCCAGACCGTTTTCGACGCCATCGGTAGGGCGGAAAGTACCGAGCGACGTGTCCAGGTGCGAGTGCAGCGGCGTCCACAGCACCGGATATTTCTCTTGATCGCGGCGATCCTGCTCGTCTGCGAGGTGCTCTTGAGACGCCTTGTCGTGGGAAGTGCGCCGTGAGCTTTTTGTTCCCTCAATACCTATGGTGGCTTTTGGGCCTACCGCTCGTGGGGGTACTTCTACTTCTCGCGAATATGCGCAGTCGCCGAACGATAGAGCTCTTTTTAGGAGCGCGCCGCAAGACGGTCGTGCTCAACGTGCTACTTATCAAAAACTTCGTTACGGCGGTGCTTTTCACCGCGTCGGTCGGCAGTCTCATCATCGCCTTTTCGGGACCCCGTTGGGGCGAGGTTTCGGTCGAGGACGAGCGGCGCGGGCTGGACTTGGTCTTTCTGGTCGACGTCTCAAACAGCATGAGCGCTCAGGACGTGTTTCCCTCACGGCTGGGACGAAGCCGCGAGATCGCACGCGCGGTGGCGGACCGTCTTCCGGAGGCGCACAAAGCGATCGTCGCCTTCAAAGGGGCGGCGTCGGTGGTCGTTCCCATGACCGAGGATCCGGTCGCCTTCGAACTGGCCGTCGGCCATTTGTCAGGGAACCTTATCACGAGCGGCGGCACGAGTATCGAGAGCGGCGTTACCGTCGCCCTCTCCGCATTTCCCCCGGGGACGCCGCGGCACCGCGCGATTCTCCTGCTGAGCGACGGCGACGAGCTTCAGGGGGCGGTCGAGCGCGAGCTCGATGGGCTGCGGGAGGCGCGTGTACCGATATTCGCCGTGGTAACCGGTAGTCGGGACGGCGCGACCATTCCTACGCGGGACGGCGATGTTCTCCGCGATCAGACCGGAGAGCCGGTGTTGGCGCGCTCCGACGAAGCGACGATGCAACGTCTGGTCGACGCCTCGGGAGGGCGCTTGTACGATGTGAGCGACAGCGGAATCGCTCAGACGATCGCCGACGATTTGCGCGAGGTCGCCGGAACGGGACGAGATGTTCTGTTCGAACAGGTTGCCGTCGATCGGTATCACATGTTCGTGCTACTTTCTTTGGGTGCGCTCGTCGCAATGGTGTTAGTACAAAGTGTACGGTGGAGGAACATCGTATGAAAATGTCGGTGGTGAGTGTCGGTCTGCTTTGGATGTTGGTCTCCTGCAACGCCTATGTTCCGCATCTTCAAGTCGTGAGGGCGAACTACAACGTGAGCCGGGGTGAGTATCAACCGGCAATCGTCGACTATCTTCGAGCGCAGGAGACCGCGCAGTTCGAAGACTGGCTCTCGTACAATCTTGGCAACGTCTACCATTTTCTCGGCGAGTCCGAGGCGGCCGACGATCGGTGGGAATCGGCGAGAACGTCGGACGTGGCGGATCTACTCTTCGGGGCGAGCTTCAATCGGGGAGTGTATCTCTACGAACAGGGACGCTATGAGGAGGCGCTATCCGACTTTCGCTTTGCCCTATCGATAGAGCCGCAGAGCGTTGCAGCCAAGAACAATTTCGAGTTGACGCTCGAGAAAATCGAGGCGGGCTCCGAGCTTGCAGGGCGAGGAAGCGCGTCGACCGGTGGAGGAAGCTCATCCTCGCAGGACAGTACCGGAGCGACGCGGATGCTCGATTATATGCGACGCAAAGAAGAACAGCGGTGGCGCGCCAATGTCGAGGCTGGCGTTTCTCCCGTGGCACAGGACTGGTAGGAACGGTGTGATGTCGCTCCGGGCTTTCTTTGTCGCGTGCGTTGCGGTGGCGACTCTTCTCCCTCTGGCCGCACAAGATGCGTCGGACTCGGATCGGCACGCGGTAGAAGAGGTTCGCACCGGGGAGCGCGATCCCGAAGAGATCCTCTCGCTTCTCTCCGGCAATCGATTCGCCGTCGATGTCGGCGATGAGTTTACCGTATGGTTTTCACTGCCTCGGATGAGATCCGACGAGGTTTCCGTCGTACTTCCCGAGCTCCCCGACGGCGTGCGAACGGTCGCCGGTCCGACCATCGTCTCCCGTGGGATTCTCGACGTCGAAGTTCGTATCGACTTCGTCGCTGCCGTTGCGGGACGCTTTGTGATCGAGGAAATGGCCGTAACGACAAGGGACGGGCTGCGATACTCACGCCCCATTCTCGTCGAGGTATACGATCCACGCCTCGGAACCGTTCCCTTTCGGACGCGGTGGAGAGTTCTCTCCGAGTCGGTGTTCCAGGCCCAAAGCGTTCCGGTCGTGCTCGAAATCGCCGGCATCGACAGCTTCACGTATCCCGAGACGCTTGCATTTCGTGCTCCGCAGACCGGGCTCTTTGAGGAGGTCGGCGGGCTCGGTACCGTGTCTACTCGCGAGGTCGCAGGCGTTACGCTGTATCAATTTCCCATCGCGAGTTTTGTCTTCACACCCGGGGCCTCGGGGGGCGTTACGATTCCCGCCGCCGAGGTAACCGCGGCCGGTGTGCGTTCGGTGGCGCCGGCCGCTACCCTCCAGGTAGCGGCGTTGCCCCGCGAGGCGCGTACAACCGTCGCGGTTGGCACATTTTCGTTCCGGGCGGAGGTCGGCCCGCGGCGACTTGCGGTGGGTGAGACGGGCACCATTCGACTCGTCGTGGAAGGGCAGGGAAATCTCCCCGTTCTCGACTTTCCCGAGGTGACGCTTCGGGGGCTCACCGAGTTGGGACAAAGCGAGCGGAGCGACGTGGAACCCGACTTGGCGGACCTTCGAGGATATCGGGGACGGCGCGAGGTGGAGATACGGTTCGAAGCGCAAACGGGAGCGAGCGATCCGACCGTCGAGATCGCGGATTTCGCATTTTTCGATCCGACGAGCGGGCGGTCGACCAGCGTTACCACGCCCTCGTTTCTCCTCGATGTCACCGACCCCAGAGACGTCGTAGACGTGGCTCAAGAGGCGCCGGCGACGGCACTCATTGCCATCGAACAACTCGCGCGGACGCGATGGTACCCGTTCGCGAGTAATCCGTGGCTTTACCTGCTCTTTCTCGGCGGACCGGCAGGCTTTGCGGTGGCGCGTCTACTTTCGGTTCGCTCGGTGACCGTCGTCGCCATGGTGCCGTTGTTACTATCCGCCGTCTTTTTTCCTTCTCTCGACATTGAACGTTTGAACCGCGCGGCACAATTGGCCGAAGAGGGCCGTCCGGCGGTGGCGGGGGTGCTCTACGATCTGGAGATTCAGGATGCCGGGTGGCACGCCGGGCTTCATTTCAACCGCGGCGTGCTTGCCGTTCGGTCCGATAACGCCGTTGCGGCGATGTATCACCTGCGACGCGCCGTGCGTCTCGCTCCCCATCGCGAGCTCTTCAGGCGGACGTTGGCGGACGCGGAGCGCTACTTCGCAGTGGTTGAGCAACCGGCGATCCCGTGGTATCCCAGACCCGATTGGTTTTTCGTCGCAACCCTGACGCTGTGGTCCGGTTTTTGGGTGTTGCTCTCCCTCCGTCGACGCGTACGGCGTACTCTCGCCCTCGTGAGCGTCGCTATGGTAGCCGTTGCGCTGGCGGGGGGGTGGTTCTGGGCTTCGCGGCAGATTTCCGTTCCGGAGGGTGTCGTCACGCGCGAGGCGATTGTGCGCCGCATTCCCGACTACACTGCGCGTCCCTGGATAAATCTCTCGCCGGCGACGGCAATCACGGTAGAACTGTCGTATGATGATTTTTATCTGGCGCGTACCGCCGCCGGTGTTACCGGGTGGGTACCCCATACCGCAATCCGTATCGATGGAGCGAGATAATGGACTCCCGACGTATGGAAGAGTTTCTCGATCGCTACCCGCCGCCGACCGACTTCGACAAAGACGCCGGCGCTTCACGCGGACACCAGAAGCGAATGTCGCCCAAGAAAATGCGAATCGAGGCGACTATCGATCTACACGGAATGACCCGAGACGAGGCGCGAGACGCTCTCGACGTCTTTGTAACACAAGCCCTTCAAAATGACATCCGGAAAGTGCTTATTGTGCACGGTAAGGGGAATCACCCCGCTTCGGAGGGCGTAATAAAGGAGATGGTGTTACGCTATCTGGAACGGAATCCGTCGATCGGCGCGACGGGGACGCCGGGGGTGCGAGAGGGCGGCAGCGGCGCCACATGGGCGCTGATCCGTCATCGCTCGCGGTAGATAATTCGTCCGCGGGTCAGGTCGTATGGAGAGAGCGCGACCTTAACGCGATCTCCGGGGACGATACGGATGTAGTGCTTGCGCATCTTCCCGGAAAGATGGGTAAGAATGACGTGCCCATTCTTGAGTTCAACGCGGAACATCGTGTTGGGCAACGACTCTTTCACGATGCCTTCGACTTCAATTGCCTCTTCTTTTGCCACAAATCCTCCTTACAGAATGTTTCCGAATGGTAGGTTGCCTCCCGCCTGCGTGTCAATCTGTGGGGTGGGCGAGTCTCGGTTTGCGTAGAATAGGGTCTTGACTTTTTTTTTGAGACCAATATATTTCATTGAACTTTTCCGCCCCATTGAGGAGGATGTCATGGACCAAGAATTTGTAGACCGCATGAAAAACCGCCTCGAAGAGATGAAAGCCGAAATACTCTCTCAGCTCGTCACCGAGGATCAGGAGTTCCGCTCCATGGCCGACTCCAGCGACACGAAGGATTTGGTAGACGTTGCCAGCACCGATATTGACAAAAAGCTTCTCAGCGCGCTCGGGGCGCAAGAACTTAAAAAGCTACGCCTCATCGAATCGGCGCTCGCCAGGATCGAGAACGGCAAATACGGCATATGCCTCAAAAGCGGTAAGCCGATACCGGAAGAGCGATTGGAGGCGATCCCCTACGCGCTCTATCGAGTGGAGTACCAAAACGAGTTGGAGCGCCGCAATCGGTGAGGTGACCGGGTAGGCGGGCTAAACTTCCTTCCGATGCTTCCGATAATGGACGGTGGAGGCATCGGATTTGGCAGATACGATCTCGTCCATTCCACAAAACGCAACGATTCCCCTGAGCGAGCTCGTGCGCGCGCGCATCTCGGAGAACCCCATCGCGATGCCCGTCCGGGGGGGAATCTACGCGCGTCTCAGCCACATAACCGCAGTCCCCGCACACTCCGGCGGCGGCGGCTACTCGCTTGTCCGACTGCGGGCGATAGACTCGCTTATCGCCCGTATGGCTCAGATGCAATCGGGCGCGCCGCAGCCGAACGAGGCCGACCCGTTGGAGTGGCAACAGCGCCTCATAGAAGAGACCGCTCGCAGCGTCGTCGAAGAAATCGATCGTTCCGAGGCGCAGGCGCAATTGAACGCCGGACTTCTCGTCGACGTACTCGTCTGAGTACTGCCGATCCGCGCCGGTACCGTTGACGCACACGAGACGGTGCGCATGCTAAATCGTAGCGCCGGCACTTTCCATCGTATTGTTTTTTATTTCGCGCTCTATGGTGGTAAGCGGACCGTGGCCCGGAAATACCCGCGTCTCCGCCGGAAGCTCAAAGAGACGTTGTGTTACCGCCTGATTCAGCTGTTCCGTATCGCCTGAAGGGAGGTCGGTACGCCCGATCGTGTTAAAAAAGAGCGTATCTCCCGAAAAGAGTGCATTCCGCGATTCACTGTATAGACATACACTCCCCATACTGTGCCCCGGAGTGTGCATCACGACAAAGTCCGAGTTATGGAGAGAATCGCCTTCCTTTAAGAAGAACTCCGGCTCGGGTACGTCGGTCTCGAAGGTTTGAAACGCCGTCAGGCCGGGCTCTCCGAAACGCGAGAACATCTCACGGTTGATATCCGTCGCGCCCTCTCCCAGAAACGACGCATCGGACTCGTGTATACCGATAGGAACGTGATAGTCCCGTTTTGCGTAGTGTTCCATGATGCCTCGGGCCGCTGAGGTATGGTCTAAGTGGCCGTGAGTTAAGACAATTGCCTTCGGAAGGAGGTTCATCGCCTCCAACCGCTGAATGAGCATCTTCGTATCTGCCCCAGGATCGATGATGATGCATTCTTTTTTGCCGGTAGAGACGATATACGCGTTGGTGTACATTGAACCGACGATGACTCGATCTATAAGCATTGCACACAGCATAATGAAAAGAGGGGTGTGGAGCAAACGCCTTGTCTGAATGGCCGTTGACCATAAGCGTCGCGATCGGCGTGGTGTTCTATCTCGTCATTCCCGGAAGCGGCGCGTTTGCGGTGCGGTACCGTTGGAGACGCTTCCGCGCCCGGGTTCTCGCCGCTCGCGAGGCGAGGGATCTCGACTATCCGGCGGTCCACGGACACAGACAGGAAAACGAGGGCGATTCGTCGCAGCGCGGTACGTTTCGATTCTTCGGCAAGCTGGAGGCGGTGCAGGGGCAGACTAGCATTTGGATCGGTGACGGCTCGCTCTCAGTCGTCATTGATCTTGTGGGAGTGCCCATCTATATTCTGCCCGGCGGTGGAATGCGGGGCGAGGGATTGCCCGACGAGACGCCGCGGATCGTGTTTTGGAAAGAGCTTACCGCCTTAGCCGAGGGTACCGACTTTCTTGTGGTCGGTGATATCGTCGAGCGACAAGGTACGCTGCACTTCGATCGGGGAGCCGCGGACATCCCCTTGGTCATTATCTACGACTGTCCGAAAGAACAACTCTTTGCCCGAGCAACGTGGTCGGGACGACAACGTAACGAGTACTGGAACCATCTCACACCGGTCTCGCTGGTCGGCGGCTTTTTGGCCGAGACGTTGTGGGCCCTTACATTGGCCGATCGCAGCCTTCTTCAGGCGATTGTTGCGATGGTGTTGGGACTTGTGCCTGTGTTGCCTCTCATGCCCCCCGGAGTCGTGGGTTTCTTCTGGTACCGCAGAATTTGGCGCGTCGCGCGGCGTTTGCGTGCGCAGCGCGACCTCGCATTCGCCCGCGATGAATCGGTCTCCGCGGCACAGTTATCCGCCCACGCCCGCGGTCTGAGCCGTCGGGCGTGGCACCGCGAAGTGGGTGCCGTCGTCCTGTTAGTCGTGAGCATTTTCGTAAACGGATATCTTATCGCCATCGCCACCGCGCTCTTGATCCGATAGAGACGCGGCAATCGGCGATGCGTTCGTCCAGGACGTGGAGCTCCCTACTTGTTTCGGGCGTAATTTACCGTCAGTTTGCGCCCGCGATACTCGAATCCGTTGTACGTCTCGATAATCGACTCGGCGACGCGCTTGTCGACCTCGACAAACGAGTAATTGTCCAGAATCTTGATTTGGCCGATATCGTCGCCTTGAACGCCGTCCAGCTCCGCAAAAAGTGCGACGAAGTCCTTTGGATACACCCTGCGATTTTTCCCGACGCTGACGAAGAGGGTCTGCTTGTTCTCCGGCACGAGATTCCCCGCCTGCTCGCTCGATCGCTTCTCTCCCGTTCGTCGAGACTCTTCGCGCTCGCCCTTCCGCGGTGCCTCAAGCGTGCGACCTTCGGCGAGCATTTTTACCAGATATGCGGTGAAATACGCTCTCGAAAAGATCGAGACGTGTTTTTTGACAAACCGTTTGTACGCGTTAAGCTCGTGAGGATCGGCATCCTGGTGAATAAGACGTATCACTTCCGTCACTTTGCGTCGGAGGACATCGGGATTTTCGACGTATCGGTGTTTCTTGGTGTGCATAAAGAATCTCCCTTCATATTCGGTTACGCGGTGACGGAGCTCCGCCGTTCGCCAACGCCGGACCGGAAGCCGTGCCAGTACCGATCGATCGATCTCTCGGGGAGATACGATGAGAACCTGCGGCGGCCTGTCGGTTTTCGATACGATAAAACCGAGATCCGCCGAAAATTGCAACTCCTCCGAGTCGGGTATACACGCCACGAGACGTTTCAGCCGCGAGAGATCCAGATCGTTTCGCCGAATACGATCTATGACACTCTCCGGACGCACGGCACGCATGGGCGCATCAAACTCGTCGGTGCACGTAGCGAGGAGCAGAGCGGCCGGCGCCGTATCGACGTTCAAGCACCGGCGTTCCGCTCCGTCGTCCGCTAATAAACACCCCACCGTAACGCGCGCGCGGGGCGGCACGAGAACGATTCCCGACCGCCGGCGTCTAATCCAGGCCGGATATGCCGGGGTGTCCCGTTCGCTGTACGTTTCGAGCGTTGCTCCAATCACCGAACGAATCGTATGAATGGCATGTGCCTTTGTCAAGAAAGGCGGTACGTGAGCCGATATCTTCCGAGTATGAGAAAGGTCTTTCTGTCGGCGTGTGCCGCCGCGGTCGCGATTACGGCGCTCGGTGCGCAACAACGTAGTGACGGCGAGTTGTTTCGGTTTGCCTATCGTCCGGGCGAACAATACCGCATCGTCGGTGTCAACCGGCAAGAGTTGTTCGTTGACGGCGAGCGAGCGGGAGAGGCGGAGGTTCTCACCCGTATTCGGATATCGATAGGCGAACCGGAAAGCCGTCAAGGTCGGCCCGGGGCGACGATCCGCGCCCAGTATCGTGTATCGGAAGAGGTGCAGAGCACCGACGAACCGTTTTCCGTCGATCGAGACCATGAGGTGACGCTCTGGCAAGATGAGCTCGGCAATCAGGAGGTGCCGACCGAGGCTTTCGTGCCGCAGGTCCGCGGCATTCCCACGTTTCCGCAAACGGCGATACGGCCGGGAGACGTGTGGAGTGAGCCCGCCGTGGAAGTATACGACTTTCGCGACGCTCTCGGGATTGAATCGCCGGTGCGCGTACCGGTCTCGGCCGAGTATGAGTACATCGGTCCCGAGGAGTTCGAGGGCGAGATGTATCACGCAATACGTATACGGTATGCGTTGTTCTACCGGCCGCCGCGAGGGCGGCCCGAGGCGGAGTTCATTCGACTTATGACGGCGAACTTCGTACAACGGCTTCTCTGGGACAATCGCGCGGGACGCCCGCACTACTATGAGGAATCATATACGCTGTTTATGCAGACCGCCGACGGCGGTCGCCTGGAGTATCGAGGCGAGGCCGACGGACGGATCGTCGATGCGCCACCCCTCGACTACGATACGATTGAGCAGGAGATACAAGAAGCGATCGATACCAGCCTCATCGAGGATGCCACCGTGCGCGCGGACGACGATGGGGTGACGATTGCGTTGGAAGACATTCGCTTCTCCCCCGATTCCGCGGAACTGCTGGAGAGTGAGGTGGTAAAACTCGAATGGTTGGCGACCGTTCTGGAGAATTATCCTGACCGCGACGTGGTCATCTCGGGACACACCGCGCTTGCCGGGACGCCGCAGGGACGGGAGCGTTTGAGCCGGGAACGGGCCCGCGCGGTCGGCGAGTTTCTCATCGAGCGCGGTGTGCGCAACCGTGAAGAGTTGATGTACCGCGGTATGGGAGCGCGTGAACCCGTTGCACCGAACGATACCGAGGAGAATCGCCGCCGGAATCGCCGCGTAGAAATAACTATCCTTGAGAATTGAATCTCGTGTGATAACGCTTTATACTCCGATAGGGTGAGGCGATCGTTTTTTTGCTCCGGTATTTCTCTACTTCGCCTTATCGTCGGCCTCTTTTTCATCGCGGCGTTTTCAGCGTGTGATTACGGACCGTTCGATGTACAGGTTCGCTCAAGCCCGGTAGCGACCGCGCTCCTGCCCAACGACGACTTCTATCAGTCCGGTGATCAATGGTATCTCGACGCGATCGGCGCGCCCCGTGCATGGGGCCTGTATCGGGAGCTCCTTGCCGACCCGATCGCGGGCCGGGATATCGTTTCGGTCGTCGCCGCGGTCATCGATAGCGGCGTTACCGCCGCCCACCCCGACCTCGTGCGAATCCTTACCACGGACGGTGTGGATGTAACCGACAATACGGTGGTCCTCAACCCTTCGGGCCTCCCCACCGACACAATCGGACTTGAACACGGTACCCACGTAGCCGGGCTCGTCGCCGCCGAGGGTGGGAACGGCGGCGGGATGAGCGGCGCGGCGTACAATGGATTCGATCGTCCGGCGGTGCTTATCACTTCGGTGCGCGCGCTGGTCAACAGGGACGGAACGCTCGTCGATCTTACCGAAGCGATCCTCTACGCCGCCGGCGCAGAGAGCTCTCTCGGCGTGGCGCCGGATAGACCGGCGGGAGTTATCAATATGAGTCTCGGCGCTTCGGCCTTGTCCGCAGCCGAAGAGATATTTCTGGAGTCGGCGGTGACGCAAGCCGCGACGCTCGACGTCGTCATGGTCGCGGCGGCGGGTAACGGCGTCCGAATCGGTAACGCGAATGTGGGCCAATTCGACGGCGTGGATTGGCCCGCGCGGTTCGACGATGTTATCGCCGTGGGAGCGATCGATCGGGATGAAGACCGCGCCGTCTTCTCCGATTACGGCTCGCACATCGAGCTCGTGGCGCCGGGAACGACGGATAATGTTACCGGGATCCTCAGTACGGCGCCCGATGGTCGTTACGGCCTACAACAGGGAACATCGATGGCTACGCCGTTGGTCGCCGCCGCTGCGGCCCTACTGCGGAGCGCCAACCCCGCATTGAGCGCCGGTGACGTTCGTGCGATCTTGCGGGAGACGGCTCGGGATATCGGTTCGGTGGGTTGGGATTCCGAGACCGGTTACGGAATCGTCGATATGGAGTCGGCACTTCGTTTAGCGATCGAGGCGCCGTACGGGCGGTTTGATTCTCGATCGACGATCGGGGAAGGCGATGTCTCGCTTCTATCGGAGCGCGGACTCAAGGCGCGAATCGAGCGAGACGGGGCCGAGGATACGCCCTGGAATCCGACGGGACTGCGGCGGCTGTTGATCTATATGCGGCGCGACGCCGAGGTCGACGCAGTCATCGGCGGCATGCACCTTGTTGAAGTGCATCGCCACCTGCTTCCGGCGGGGTGGCTGGTTGCAGCGGATATCCCGCCCGATCGCGACGGAGAAGCGGTTCTTCGTTCGTTACGCGCGATCGAGGAGGTTCTCCTGGTCGTTCAGGACCGCGCGCTCACTCTCCGATGACGGCACGACGTTTTACGACGTGCGCGTTTCTCGATGGGTATCGTCGACACGCTCCGCGTGACGGAGCGAATTCTTGCAATCGACCTATAGTTGGCTTACGCTAAGGTATGCTGGCTCCGACATTGCTCTCTTTGGAGGTCCTGTAATGCTAAAAAACCTGAAGATGGCACTGAAAATGGTGTTCGGGTTCGGGCTTCTGACTACGCTTCTGGTCGTGATCGGTGTGATTGCGGCCATCAATCTGCTTCAAATTCAAGCCGACTCCGTACGTTTGTCGGACGAGCATATCGCGGAGACCGACATTGCGGTCAACCTCGAACGTTCGGTGCTTCTCGTCATGTACAACATGCGGGCATTCGCTATCAATTTTAATCGGGAGTTTTACCAAGAGGGTCGTCGATACCTCTCCGATACATACGCATATCTCGACCAAGCCGACCAGCTCAGCGCCCGTTCCTCGGGCTTGGTTACGCTCGCGGAGAACGCTGCGGCCGCCCGTGAGGCGGTCGATCTCTACGATCGCCTGATTGTAGAGACCTCGGACGCCGTCGACAGTATACTCGAAGGACGAGTCATAAATACGACGGCCGGCGCCGAGGCGTTGACGGCAATCTCCTCGCTCTCCGAGATCGAGAATAGCCTCCTTAATGATGAGATTGCCCGCGGGGCCGGCGCGCAAGTGCTCGAACGGAGAGTCTCCGTCATCAATCGCGTCGACGAGATCAACGAGGCGGTGTTGAACGGGCGACTGCAGAACGCCGTCGGCCAACTCTTTAATGAGCCGGAACGTATCCGAAGCGCTCTGCCTGCTCTCGAGCGGGTACCAACGGTCGTGGCGGAGATTCGGAGCCTTACCGACGATACAGAAGCTTCGGCGGATCTCGATACGGTAGAGCGCGCGGTCGAGGAGTACTTGGCCGCTATGCGTATCGCCGCCGACGACTACGAAGCGTTGACACGCCTGCGACCTCAGCGAGAAGCGGCCGTCGAAATGGTGCTCGATGCCGCTCGATCGATATCTACAGCCGGAATCTCGGCGACACAGAACATCGCCGCTGAGGGAATTGCCACCGTCCGACGTGCCGTGATCGCCGTTGCTATCGGCATTATCAGCGCCCTCATCATTGCGATCGTAATCGGTGTGGTAATCACCCGTTCGATAACGTCTACGCTCGCGAAATGCGTCGATTTTGCAAAAGAGCTCAGCCACGGAAATCTCGACGCGGCGCTCGATCTGGACCAGAAAGACGAGCTTGGAAAGCTCGCCGATGCGTTGAAGACGATGGTTCTCCATCTGCGGGAGATCGTCCAGGATATACGAAACTCGGCGGACAATGTCGCGAGCGGTAGCGGGCAGCTCTCGGAGTCCGCCCAACAGGTGAGCGAAGGGGCCACCGAGCAAGCGGCAAGCGCCGAAGAAGTGTCGAGCAGTATGGAGGAGATGAGCTCGAACATCAGACAAAACGCCGACAACGCTCTCCAGACCGATAAGATTTCTCAGAAAAGCGCCAGGGACGCCGAAGAGGGCGGCGAGGCGGTGCGACAGACGGTGCAGGCGATGAAGGAGATCGCCGAGAAGATCTCGATCATCGAAGAGATTTCGCGAAGCACGAATCTTTTAGCTCTCAATGCCGCGATCGAGGCGGCGCGCGCCGGCGAGGCGGGCAAGGGATTCGCCGTCGTCGCCAGCGAGGTACGCAAGCTCGCCGAACGTAGCCAGACGGCGGCCGGCGAGATTAGCGATCTTTCGGGGCGGTCGGTGGCGATCGCCGAAAAAGCGGGAGATATGCTCGAACAGATCGTCCCCGACATACAGCGCACCGCCGAGTTGGTACAGGAGATCAGCGCCGCCAGCAATGAACAAAACAGCGGCGCCGAACAGATTAACTCCGCGATTCTCCAACTCGATACGGTAATCCAGCGCAATGCGAGCTCCGCCGAGGAGATGGCGTCTATGTCGGAAGAGTTGAGCGGACAAGCCGAGCAGCTCTCTCAGGTCGTGGGATTCTTCAAGCTGAACGCGCAGGGCGGATCTCGTAAGAAATCGGAGCCGCGTCGGGCGCTCCCCGCGCCGCCGGTATCGCGCGAGAAGCACCTACCGAATCGGCGGCATGCGGAGCGGCTCGCCGTAGCCACGTCGTCCGACACCGATGCGTCGTTCGTCGCCGGTGATCATGAGGCGATTCGCGAGCAGCGATCAAACGCCAAGAAAGAGACGGGGCTGGTACTTGCAGAGGAGGACGCAACGGGAATATCCTTGGACTTGAGCCCAAAGCCGGTTGACGATTTGGACTCAGACTTTGAGGAGTATTGAGCACACATACGCGACATGCACGATTCCATTCCCCGGCGCGCGTCCGCTGTGTTACGCCGCTTCTTCATTCGACAAGAGGCGGCCGCAGCGGACGTCGATTTTGTCGTCCAACTATCAACCAACTTTTTCGACTTGTATCAGCTATTTCGAGAGTTATACGGTGCGCGCATCGATTGGAACGTTCACTTCGATCGCCTGCTCGATACGCTCTTTGCCGCGTGGTCCGATCGTTCGACGTCGCTGAAGCGGACCGATAAAAGGCGTGTGGAGCGCGGGGAGTGGTACGCCGACGGGTCGCTCGTCGCGATGCAGTTATACGTCGATCGGTTTGCCGGAACGCTTGAGAACCTCCGCAAGGAGTTGGACTACTTCTCGGACTTGGGCGTCAATGCGCTCCATGTGATGCCTTTGCTCAAAACACCGGACGGCTACAACGACGGGGGATACGCCGTGTCGGACTATCGCGCCGTGCAACCCGAGCTCGGGACGATGGCCGATCTGACTTCACTCGCCGAGGCGCTCCACGAGCGCGATATGGTGTTGATCCTGGACTACGTACTTAATCACACCAGCGACGCTCACGAGTGGGCCCGGCGCGCCCGAAACGGCGAGCCGACGTATCAAGACTACTACTACATGTATCCGGATCGCTCGGTACCGGACCTGTTTGATGCACACCTTCCCGAGGTCTTCCCCGAGACGGCCCCGGGAAACTTCACCTACGTTCCGGAGATCGATCGGTGGGCGATGACCGTCTTTCACGACTATCAGTGGGATTTGAACTACACAAATCCGAATGTTTTCATCGAGATGACGGGAGTATTGTTCGAGCTGGCCAATCGCGGCGTGGATATACTGCGCTTCGATGCGGTGCCGTACCTGTGGAAGCAGCTTGGAACGACGGGGCAGAATCTTCCGTGCGCCCATACACTGGTGCGCCTCTTCAATGCGTGTGCAAGGATCGCCGCACCCGGGATCGCCTTCGTCGCCGAGGCGATCGTGCAACCGGTCGAAATCGCGCGCTACTTCGGCGAGGGACGCTGGGAAGGGCGGGAGTGCGAACTCGCCTACAATGCGTCGCTCATGGTCCTGCTGTGGGACGCACTGGCGACGGGACGGTCGGCTTTGGTGCGCTTGGGGCTATCGCACTTACCGCGCCCGCCGGCCGACACGGCGTGGTTGAACTACGTACGGTGCCACGACGATATCGGCCTCGGGTACGACGAGACGCATCTTCGCATGCAAGGGTGGGAACCCGCCGCTCATCGGGCCTTCATGATTCGCTACTACACCGGTGAGTTTCCGGGCTCCGCGGCGAGGGGCGCTAAGTTCATGTACAACCCGAACACGGGAGATGCGCGGATCAGCGGTACCGCTGCGAGTCTCGCGGGAATCGAGGCCGCGTTGGAACGTGGAGATGAATCGTTGCTTACCCTCGCGATTGACCGTCATGTCCTGCTTCACGCATTGATTCTCGCGTTGGACGGCGTTCCGGTAATCTATGCAGGAGACGAGATCGGGCGTATTAACGATTATATCTACGCGGATGATCCGGCCACGGCCGCCGATAATCGATGGATGCACCGACCGCATATCGGTCGCGAGGAACGGGAGCGGAGGATGCGTGCGGGCACGGTCGAGCACCGTATATTCTCACGCCTACGTGATCTTATCGCCGCCCGAAGACGCTGCCCGGCGTTGGCCGGCGACGGTCGAGCGGAGGTCGCGCCGTGCGATAACCCGCACATTCTCGGGTTGGTGCGTGCAGGCCGGCACGGATCACGCGTGCTCATTCTTGCTAACTTCGACTCCAGCGAGCAACTCGTACCGGCAACGCTTCTCGCCGCGGCGGGTTTCAGCGCCGGAGGGGTGGACGTCGTACGCTCAAAGCCGGTCGTCCCCGGACCGTACGGATTGTCCTTGCCGCCCTACGGGTATGCGTGGATGGCGTTGGATCGCGACGGCGCGCGGTAAGCGTTGCGTCATTCCGACCATCGCTGTACGTATTGATCGATCCGTTTGAACTTCCTTTTGAGTCCATTGGCGTTCATATAGCGGATCTTCCCGAAGACCGGACGCTCGGCCCAGGGCCGATCGTGCTTGCCGAAGCACCAGGCGACTCCGGCATACCCGTTAGAGTCGCGCCCGTCGAGCTCGTATTTGTCGTTCAGCGCCACCGCGAGGAGGAACGCCTCCTCCGGCTCGTCCATCCACTCCAGGATTTTCTTGCCCCAGTACATACGCATGTATCCGTGCATTTTTCCGCGCAGGCACATTTCGCGCTGACACGCGTTCCAATACGGATCGTCGGTCTCGGCGCACTCGAGTTGTCGGGCCGTGTAGGTGACCGGGCGCGGGTCGCCCGAGTGTTCGCCGAGGCTTCGGCGGGCCCAATCCGGCAACCCCGCGTATCGGTCGTACTCGGGGTTGTATTCGGTAAAGTTGACGGCCAACTCACGACGGACGATCAGCTCCTCCAAAAGCGTCGAGAGCCCGTCGCGTTCTTCGACGTCAAAATGCTTCTCCGCATAGTCGTGAGCGCGGAGTGCGATCTCTACGGGGGATATATGGCCGAAGTGTAGGTAGGGACTCAACCCACTGGTGGCGTCTCGGTCCGGGACGTTGCGCTCTTGGTCGAAGTAGCGTAGACGGCGGGAGAGAAACTCGGACAACCGCTCGTCGGCTTCGTCCTCACCGCCGACGAACTCCGCGACGGGGTCGACGGACCGGTCGACTTCTACATAGTCGGCAAGACGGTACGTGTCGGAGAGCGTTGATAGATCTACCGATACGAACTGCGGCGCAAGGGAAAACGTCTCATCAGCACCGCCGCGGTACGATTGCGTTGAAATCGGCTGGAGGTACTGAGGCACGAGGCGATTGATTTTCGGGCGTAGGGTTGCCGCGGTGTACTCGTCCTTGCCGCTGGCATGCTCGACCGGCACGACGACGTTCGATTCCACCTGCACGACCGGACACGACGCCTCTTCGGCCACGTCCCTTCGCCATCGGCGGTGGAGACGCAGGTAGGCTCGGTCGGTGACCAACGTACTCGCCATATGAGATGCTGCGACACCGATCGCACCGGTGTCGCCGAGCCACACGGAAAAGGGTATGCCCCGTTTTTTAAGATTGCGTTCTACCGCGCAGAGCCCCTCTACCAAAAAGTGATAGTGTCGTAGTTGCGCGCCGGGATATCCTTGCGAGAGACCGAATACGACGTGCAACGGTTGGTTGCGATGGTTTGCCAAATGAACGGCGTACTCGAGGGCGTGGTTGTAGCGCGACCTGACCGATGCCTGCATCCAGTACACTACGCGTTGTCGACGTGCTACCGGCGCAGTGTTTAAAAAAATGATTCGAGAATCTTGTCCCATATGTGTCAAAGTACAGTAGTATATCGATGGCGACTCCCTATTGAGGACAAAAGTGAGCGAAAAGCGCCCAGCGATTCTTATAGTAGACGACGACCCGGTTGCCCTGGAGCTCATACGCGTGAGCCTCAACGGGCTCGGTTTCGATAATTTAATTACCACGAGCGACGGCGGAGCGGTGCTTGGGATCGTCCGTGATCGACCGGTGTCGGCGGTATTGCTCGATCTGTTCATGCCCGACGTCTCCGGATTCGAGGTGCTTGCATCGATGACGCGCGATTTTCCGCGTATTCCCGTCATCGTAGTGACCGCGGCCGACAGCGTCGATGCGGCGGTACGGTGCATGAAGCAGGGCGCCTTCGATTTCATGACGAAGCCGATCGACCGCAACCGTTTGGGGAGCGCGGTGACGCACGCGCTTCGCGTTCGCGACCTCGAGGATCGCTTGCGTCTGTTCGGCACCGAGCACGCCGAGATCGACGGTCCGGTCGTTCCCGAAATTTTCGAACGAATCCTGACCGTCTCTCCCAGAATGCGGGCGGTATTTCAATACATCGAGGCGATTGCCCCGAGCCCCAACGCGGTGTTGGTCACCGGCGAGAGCGGCACCGGGAAGGAGTTGATCGCGCGCTCCATACACCGCGCAAGCGGGCGCGCCGGGCAGTTCGTGGTAGTCAACGTGGCGGGGCTCGACGATGCTATGTTCACCGATACGTTGTTCGGCCATTTGAAGGGCGCCTTTACCGGGGCCGATCGCGCCCGCGGCGGTCTGGTGGAGCGGGCCGAGGGAGGAACGCTCTTTTTGGATGAGATCGGCGACCTGGAGCCGGGGAGCCAGATAAAGCTGCTCCGCCTTCTGCAGGAGGGCGAGTATTATCCGCTCGGGAGCGATGAGCCGTCCACCGCGCACGTCCGCATCGTGGCGGCAACCAATGCCGATTTGATAGAGCGACAGCGGACCGGTCAGTTTCGGAAGGATCTGTACTACCGTTTGATTTCACATTTGGTGCACGTGCCGCCGTTGCGCGAGCGTCGTGAGGACGTTGCGCTGTTGACGAAGTATTTCGTAGCACAGACCGCGCGCGCCATGGGGCGCGGCGCCCCCGTGGTGACCCAGGACGCGGAGGAAATTCTTCAAGCGTACTCGTTTCCGGGAAACGTACGGGAACTTCAGGCGATGGTCGCCGATGCGGTGAGTAGTTCGCGCAATGGTGAACTTTCGGTCCAGGTACTACGGCAGTACATCCGGATGCATTCCGAAGGTCGTGTCGATGAGGGTGAGACGCGGACGGAGGACGGACGATTTTCCTGGAACGGACCCTTTCCCCGCCTCGCGGATGTCGAAGAGGCGCTGTTCGCGGAGGCGATGCGCCGATCAGCCGATAATCAATCGGCCGCTGCGCGACTTTTGGGCATCTCCCAGTCTACGTTAAGCCGACGGTTCGCCAAAAAACGATAGCTCGGCTATGCATTTCTCATAGCGCTATGATGCGATATGCATTGATCGTGGTGCGCGTTCTTGCTTCAGCATACGTTGCCGCGAACGGCGATACCTCTCCTTCTCTGTAATTCTTTTTATCATAATGAGATGCTTTTTTTCATCTACTATGCACGTTCTTGGCATGGTTCATGCTTAATAGTTGTCAGGTAAAAAACTATTTAAAAATATTGCAAGCACCTGGTTCTGGTCCGGTGTCGTTGAGAACGACATCGGACTTTTTTTTATCGCTCGTCGGCGGCGCATGCGGTTTTCTTGCAATTTCGCCTAAATTTAGGTATAAAGCAGAACAAGGAGCTTATTGAAATGAAAAGCAAGGGTGACTTTCCGAATCTCAACGAAAAAGAGGTTGTGGGATTGCGTCCCGACGGGTCACCGTATCGCGTCTTAGTCGTCGACGATTCCATGTTCGTCGCCAAGCAGCTGAGTCAGATTCTGACTTCGGCGGGATTCGAAATCGCCGCTACCGCGAGCAACGGCGAAGAGGGCCTCGAGAAGTATAAAGAGCTCCACCCCAACGTCCATTTAGTGACGATGGACATCACTATGCCTAAGATGGACGGCATTACGGCGTTGGAGAAGATCATCGAGTTTGACAAGAACGCCGTCGTGGTCATGATCAGCGCTCTCGGCAAGAACGATTTAGTGAAGAACTCGCTTATGATCGGCGCCAAGAACTATATCGTGAAGCCCTTGGATCGTAACAAGGTACTGGAGCGCATTACCTCCTCCCTGTCATAGTCGTCGTCCGTGGCACAACGATGGATCGTCTCGCTCGTGTTACATACGTTCGCCGTAGTTTTTTGCGTCGCGACCGCTTCCTTTTTTTTGCTGCAAGTGATTCCCGGAGATCCCGCTTCCGTTATAGCGGGACTGGATGCCGACCCCGAAACGGTTGAGCTCGTCCGTATGCGCTTGGGGTTGGATCGCCCCTGGCCTGAGCGTTACGGTCGCTGGATAGCGGGAATCGCACGGGGAGATCTCGGCGTATCGTATGTCCAGGGACAACCGGTGACGAGTCTGTTGGCACAACGACTCTCGGTGACGTTCCGTTTGGCGATCTCGGCGCTCGGTATGAGTATCTTCATCGCCGTCGCCTCGGCGCTCGTGTCCCGCATCGGTTCGGCGTGGGAGATCGGCGTGCGCATGTTCGAGTACGGGGCATTCGCATTTCCGCAGTTTTGGATCGCTTTGGTTCTGGTCTATCTGTTCGGGTTTCGTTTGGGATGGTTTCCTATCTTTGGATCCGACGGCGAGGGGGCGTACGTGCTTCCGGCGTGTGCCCTCGCTCTGGGTAATGCCGCGGTGTTGTCTCGTACCCTCCGCGCCGCCCTCTCCGAGCAACGTCGAAGCACCCACGTGCTCGCCGCGCGCTCCCTCGGTATTCCGTGGATACGTATCTATCTGGTGCATATCTTTCCGGCGGCGCTCATTCCCGCGATTACGGTGTTGACCATACAGGCGGGGTATCTTCTCGCCGGTACGATTGTCGTCGAGCAGGTCTTCGGTTTGCCCGGACTGGGGCGTCTCGCACTCACGGCGATCTCGCAACGTGATCTACCCCTCGTCCAGGGTGTCGTATTGCTCTTTTCGGTCGTCTTTCCGGTGTTCTCTCTCTGCGGCGATATCGTCGTACGAGCGCTGTGGCCGATGTTTCGCCGGGAGGAACGATGATAATCGTTCCCGCCCTGAGAATTCGCACCGCATCGGGTCGCACGATCGTCGGGCCGAATCGCATCGAAATGGAGCCGTCATCGGTGTGTGCGTTGGTCGGAGAGAGCGGGAGCGGAAAGACGCTCACTCTGCGCGCTCTGGCGGGACTTCCGCCGCCGGGTCTTCGTGTTACACTCTCCGACGACTCGACGGTCGAGCCGGAGCTTCCGGCGCGTGCCGTGGTGTTCCAAGATCCCGCAAGCTATTTGAATCCCCGGCATCGCATTGGGCAAGCATTACGCGAGGTGTTACGATGCGTCGGCGGATTGTCGCGTTCGGCCGCACGACGACGCGCGGTGACGATCGCCGAAGATGTCGGACTGCATACGACCGATTTGGAGAAGTTCCCGTTTGAGATGTCCGGCGGCATGCTCCAAAAATCGGCAATCGCGCTGGCCCTCGCCGCCGAGCCGGTGTTGCTGTTGGCCGACGAAATCACCAGCGCCATGGACCCCGAGTTGCGGGATCGGATACTCGATCTGTTGCGACGTCTTTCTCGTGGCAAGGGTATGACGGTACTCCTTACGTCCCACGATCTTGCTGGGGTAGAGTACATCGCCGACCATATCTACGTGTTGTATCGTGGGTTCGTCGTCGAGCGCGGGCCGGCGCGGGATGTGCTTGCGCGGCCGAACCATCACTACACCGATATATTATTGCGCTCGCTTCCCGCTCGTAATCGCCCCGGCGAACCTCTGCCGGAGCTGCCGGTCGAGGATCGATGGGCCGAGGAGGGCGGATGCCCCTTTGCCGGTCGTTGTCCCGCGGTGCGACCCCGATGCCGCAAGGAGGAACCGGGGTGGGACGCCGAGGTGCGGTTCCGTTGCTTCTATCCCGTTGTCGATAGGGACACGCCACAGTGAGTAGCGCACCGGTGCTCAGTCTGCGCGGCGTGTCCCGTTCCTACGGCGATCATGAAGTGTTGCGCGGCGTCGATCTCGATATTTACGACGGCGCCGTGATCGGAGTTCGCGGCCGCTCCGGATCGGGGAAGAGTACCCTTGCACGTATCCTCGTCGGCCTCGATGACGGATTTTCCGGGGAGCGTTCGGCATATGGCTCGGACGGACAACGGTGCGCCCATCTGGTATTTCAGGATTCGCTACAGTCTCTCAATCCGCGCATCGCTTTGAAGTGGTCGCTCGCCGAGGCTGCCGTCGCGCCTGCGTCCCTCCTGGACGTACTGCGAGGACCCCGGCGCGTGCGTGAAAAAATCGTCGATGCATTGACTGAGGTAGGACTCCCGCAGCATCTTCTCGATGTAAGGCCGCCGCAATTGTCCGGCGGACAACGGCAACGGGCCGCGCTCGCCCGCGCCCTTTTGAGCGGCGCGCGGTTGTTGGTTCTTGATGAGCCGGTGGCCTCGCTTGATCCGAGTGTTCAAGCGAGAATTCTCAATCTTCTCGTACGTATTCGTGCTGATCGCGGGCCGGCGATGGTCGTCATTTCCCACGACCACTCGGTACTCGAGTACCTGTGCGATACGGTGTACGATCTCGATGGAGGGGTGTTATGCGTCAGATAATACGCGCTTGGTTCGCGATACTATTGGTTGTCATTGCCGCGTCACCGCTGGCCGCCTCGGGACGCGGCGAGGATCCGGAGGAGGAGGCGATCCTCGTGTTCGGCCTCTCCGGGAGTCCCGACACGCTGGATCCCCACGCAACGACCGGAACGCTCACGTTTCAAACTATGAGGAGTGTGTACGATACGCTGATCGAGCCGAACAGGGCCGGTGAGCTCGTGCCGGCGCTGGCCGAATCGTGGGAGTCTCGCGACGACGGCTTGGTGTGGGAGTTTCGTCTTCGTGCCGGCGTGACGTTTCACCACGGAAGCAGCCTCTCCGCCGTCGATGTCGTGGCCTCTCTCGGGCGGTTGCGGGACGAGACGTTTGCCGCCCCCAGCGCCTTCGCGTACGAGGAGATCTCGTCGGTACGTGCGACCGACGACCGGACCGTCGTTATCGAGCTGTCCGAGCCCCACGCTCCGCTATTGGCCACTCTCGCGTCGGGGTGGTCGGCGATTCTCCCGGCGGACCTCATCGAGGCTGGGCACGATTTCGGGGCGCAACCGGTGGGTACCGGTCCGTTCCGCTTCGTCGAGTGGATTCGCGACGGCGAGATCGTTTTAGAGCGCAATCCTTCCTACTGGATGAGTGGCAAACCGCTTATCGACGGCGTGAGATTTCGCGTCGTGACCGAGCAGTCGGTAATGGCCCAAGCTCTGATAGCGGACCAAATCGATGTCGCCGATATCATCGTCGAGCCCGAGTTGTCGATGTTACGTAACGCGGCCGGCGTTCAAGTGTACGAAGGAACCTCCGCATTGGTCATGGTGCTTGCAATCAACACGCGTCGCCCGCCGTTCGACGAGCTTCGTGTCCGGCAGGCGATCAATGCGGCGATCGACAAGCAAGCGGTGATGGATACCGCATACGCGGGTGGCGTTGAGGTGGCGACGTTCATGGATGTCGGTAATCCGTATTATCGCGATTTCACCGATATATATCATTACGATCCTGCAGCCGCCGCTCGCGTCGCCGAAGAGCTTGATGTCGATCGCGAGTGGGTCATCACGCTCCCGCGGAACTTCGAGCCCCACGTGCGAGCCGGGGAGATGTATCACGAAATGTTGCGTCAAGCCGGGTTTCCGGTGCGTATCCAGTTGGTGGAGTGGTCCACGTGGATAGGGGACGTGTATCGAGAAGCGCAGTTCGATCTGACCGTGATAGGCCATACCGGTACGCTCGATCCCCACGGACGTTTAGCGCGCTACGGTACCTCGGAGACCTACGTAGGCTGGGAGGATCCGACGACCGCGGAGGCGATTGAGTCGGCTCGGCGTACGGGCGACCCCGGCCGGCGGCGCGAGTTTTACGATATCGCCCTGGAGCGGATGGCGCGACAGCTCCCGTTCATCTTCGTCGGTAGCCCCTACCGTTACGTCGGCCTCGATGCGTCGATACGCGATTTTCACATGGACAGCCAGCTCGACACATTCGACCTTCGCGACGTCCACTTCGAACGATAGTGGCGTCGCGACACCGCCGTTGGGCGTTGTTTACCGCGACTGCAGTGTTGATCGGTGGGGCGGTCATGTGCGCCGCCGCAGAGATGATCTCCGGCGACCCGCTTCTGCAACGTATCGACGAGGCGTTACTCGTCCCGGGAACGCCCGACCATCCGTTGGGAACCGATCATCTGGGTCGAGACGTGTTAAGTCGCCTATTGCACGGCGGACGCAGCTCCTACATCGTGGCCCTGGGATCGGCACTCGTCGCCGGAATCATCGGCACAACGTTGGGGTTGGCCTCGGGAATAGCGCAGCGAAGGTGGGTGGACCGGGTGCTCCGCATCGCTACCGATAGCGTCCTGGCATTTCCGACGGTGCTTTTGGCGGTTACCGTCGGTTTGGTGCTCGGTCCCGGCCGCGATCAAGTGACGTGGACGCTGGGTATCGTCTTTTCTCCGGTCGTCTATCGCGTCGCCCGCCTGGAGACGCGCCGAACGGTTCTCCGTGACTACTACCTCGTCTCGCGAATGCTCGGCACCACCGCTCCGGCGAGAGCGGTGTTCCATCTTCTGCCGAGCGTCCTGCCCCAGGTGCTTATCCAACTCGCAAGTCTCGCGGCCCTCGCGGTGGGCACCGAGGCGGCCCTTTCATTTCTGGGGCTCGGTACGCAACCGCCGGAGGCCAGCTGGGGTCTCATGCTCAACGACGCCAGACGGTACCTGGTCCAGGCGCCGTATCTCTCCCTCTTTCCCGGAATCGCCGCGGGCCTGTTGGCGTTCTCGCTGCAATACATCTCCGATTCGTTCGCCGTGCGCCTCGCGTAGTGCACCGGCGGGTTGTGGATACTTGCGATCCGATTCGCTACACTGACACACATGGCAGCACACACGACTGCGCGATATGTGGCGTTGATGGTTCTTATGCTCGGTGCACAGGTTGCGTTGCTCGGCGCTCAGGACGCATCGACCGGAAGCTCGGCGGGTCTCTTCGATGGTATTCCGGAAGAGGGGCAGGCGCGCTTCGATGCTCTCCAGGAGGCGGCGCGTCGATCACGAGACGAGGGACGCGTAGAGGACGCCCTCGTGTTTTACGAAGCGATGGCCGAAATGGCCGGCGACGATCCGCACATCGCCTACAATCGCGGAGCGATACTACTGGATTTGGCGCGCTACGAAGAGTCGATCGCACTCTTTGACGCCGCCGAAGGGCTCGGAATGGACGACGCACAGCTCTTTTACAACCGCGGTAACGCCCTCTATCAGCTCTCGCGTTATGAGGCGGCGCGTGATAACTTCGAGGGCGCTCGCGAACGGGCGAACGCCGATCGCGACGTGTTAAACAACCTCGGACTGACTCTTGTGCGCCTCGGAGACATCGACGCCGCCCGCGCGACGCTGGAGGCTGCCGCCGAGGCGGATATCGGGTGGGAGATACCGCACTTTCACATAGGCAATGTTCTCTACGACGGGGGAGCGTATGAAGATGCCGAGGCCGCCTACACCGAAGCGCTCGCCCGCAATCCCTCCTTCGATCGAGCGCTGTTCAACCGCGGAAATGCGCGCTACCGCCTCGGCCGCTATGAGGCGGCCTTGGAGGACTTTCTCGAGGTGCGTAGACTCGTTCCGACGGATCGCGATGCGTTGTATAACTTGGGTATGAGCGCGGTAGCTGCAGCGGTGCACCCGCCGGCGACCGAGACGGAATCCCCGGAGCGCTGAACGGAGGTACCGCGATGCCGAGACGAACACTGAACGACGGGAAGAAGATTCTCGTTATCAACAGCGGAAGCTCCTCTCTCAAGTACGAAGTGTACGATATGCCGAGCAGGGAGAGTGTCGGTAAGGGCGTCATCGAACGAATTGGGCAAAAGCAGAGCCATTTGAAGCAATCCGGGTGGAACGGATTACTGAAAATCGATTCTACCGTCGAAGATCACAAAGCCGCGATCGCGATGATGACTTCAGCGCTTACCGATGAGCAGAACGGTGTGCTCGACCGGCTCGAAGAGATATGGGGCGTCGGACATCGTGTCGTGCACGGCGGCGAAAAGTACGCCGAGTCGGTTGTGATCGACGATGAGGTAATTAAGGCGATCGACGAAAACATCGAGCTCGCCCCCCTCCATAATCCGGCCAACTTGACCGGTATCACCGAGGCGATGGAATCGTTCCCCCACTGCAAACAAGTAGCGGTCTTCGATACCGCGTTTCACCAGACCTTGAAACCGGCCGCATACCTCTACGGACTGCCGCGAGAACTCTATGAGAAGTACCGCATCAGGCGCTACGGGTTTCACGGAACCTCGCACCGCTACGTGGCAAACCAGGCCGTCGCCTTCGCCAAGCGATCGATCGACAACACCAACGTGATCTCCTGTCACTTGGGAAACGGTGCGTCGATTACCGCGATCGGAAACGGTCGCTCGGTCGATACGTCCATGGGTTTCACCCCCCTTGAGGGGCTCATGATGGGGACGCGCAGCGGCGACTTGGATCCCTCGATTCTCTTTTATCTCATGGAACGGGGATACTCCGCCGAGGAACTCAATCGTATGCTCAACAAGGAGAGCGGCCTCTTGGGATTGTCGCGGAAATCGAATGATCTGCGAGACTTGGAAGAGGCTGCCGAGTTGGGAGACCGAAACGCCATCGAAGCGCTCGACGTGTACGCCTATCGCGTGCGGAAGTTCATCGGCGCCTACGCGGCGAATATCGTAAAGGTCGATATTCTCGTTTTCACCGGCGGTATCGGTCAGTACGGAACGCGGATGCGGGAGCGTATTTGCCGCCGCCTTGAAAACCTCGGGATCGTCATGGACTATCGCAAAAATCTAGAGAACGGACCGAGGGAGGGAATCATCTCCGCCGAGTATTCTCCCACCACGATCATTGTGGAACCGACGAACGAGGAGTTGCAGATCGCGATCGACACCTACGAGCTCTGTTTGAACGCCGCTTCATAATGCTTTTTTCTTCGAACGACCTCATTTTATGGAACCGGTGCCGTCGGCAGTGGATGCACGATGCGCTCCCGTCCGGAACGCGCGCGCCCGTGCTACCGACGGAGATGACCGGGGAGGCCAATCTTCGCGAGACGGCGCGCGTGATCGAGATCGGCGCACGTACGTGGGTGCCTCATGCTCGCAACGCGGCTTTCGACGGTCTCGGCGATATCGGTGCACCGCCGACCGCGCTCCTCCCTCACCTCGTACTCGACGAGGCGCGCTGCCGCCTATGGCACGAGGCGACGATGGAATCGGTCGGCACGGAAACTCCGGTCCGGCACGGTCTCCTCATTGCCGGCGAGCTTGCAGTCCTCGTCGATTGTATGACGTGGCACCGGCGACTCGGCGGCTGGACGGTGACGTTGTTTCGTCCTGCGACGGGGTTGCGCGGGGTATATGCGACGGAGACCGCAGCGGTGGCGTACGTCTTCGAGCGTCTGGCGCTTCCTTTGGCGGAGATCCATCTCATGTACCTCGACAAGAAGTGCCTCCGTGATGCCGAGGTCGAATGGCGGGATCTCTTTCGCGAGAGTAGCGTCTTGCGTCGCTCGTCGCGGCGCACCGGCCACATCGCCGAGAGCCTCGAGGGGTTGCGGCGCGCGATAGAGACCGGCACGGTCGACGACGCGTACGTGTGCAACTCCGGATGCAGCCTCTGTGTACCGAAGGAGAAACTCGATGACGGGCGTTTGAGCGTCCTCACCCTCCACAAAGGGGGACGTCTCGGGCGAGAGTTGTACGACGCGGGTGTGCGCGATCTGCTTGATGTGGACGGTTCGGTGCACAAGCTGAGCGCCAAACAACGCATTCAAATCGAAACGGTTCGTACCGGCGTGCCCCACGTCGACTCGACTCGACTGGCCGCCTTTTTGGGCACGATCCGCGAGCCGATTTTCTATCTCGATTTCGAAGCGTACGCGCCCTCAATTCCGCCGTTCGAGAAGCTTTCTCCGTACGAGCACACGCCGGTGATCGCGTCGTTGCATCGTCAGGACCGCATCGATGAGGCGTCCGACCACGAATGGATCGTCTCCCGGCCGGGGGTCGACGGGCGGCTGAGCCTCTTTCGATGGCTCCGTGACCGGTTGGGCGAGGCGGGGAGCATCGTCGTATTCAGTAAGCCATTCGAGTCGGCTATGATCAGGCAACTCGCCGCACTCGCCGGAGACGAGGATGCCGGAAAAGCCCTCGTCGTGCGGATGGTCGATTTGCTCTCGCCCTTTGCCGACTTTGCCGTGTACCATCCGGATCAGTTGGGAAAGGTGTCGCTCAAACGCGTGCTCCCCGCCTTTACCGACTCCGACTACGGCGATAGTCCCCTGCGCGACGGTATGCACGCCAACCTCGCATATACGCGCCTTGCGGACGGCGCGTTGGCAGGCGACCCGGGCGAGAGGCCGCCGAACGACGTTGATGAAGCGTCATGGCGCTATGTCGAGAAGATGGGAGCCGCCGCGGCCGAAGGGGCGAGCAACGTTATCGAACGGTTCGGTAAGAACGGCGCAGCGACCGTCGTTTCGGCGGACGACATCGCAACGTACTGCTCGGTGGATACGCGTGCGATGGTCGATTTGCTCTCCACGCTCAACGGATTGCTGGCCGCGGCATCGTAGGCCGTACGCCTGAGGCGGCGATGAGTCGGCTCGCCCGCCGGCGCTTAGGTCTGCCGGCCGGCGGGGAGTTACACATATCACGAAAACAGTCCGGATATCTCTCCGTGGTACCGCTCCACGATGACGTGACGCTTGATCTCTTGCTTTGCGGAGAGCTCTTCGCCGACGCGGAAATCATCGGAGAGGAGGCGAAATCGGAACACCTGCTCGAATGTTTTGAAACCGGATTGGCTGTTAACGAGCCGCGCGATCTCTTGGGTATAGAGACTCTGTACGCGCGAGTCCTCCAGCAAGTCTTCGCGTCCCGCTACGGTGATTTGCTCGCCATCGGCCCACTGCTCCAAGGCATCGAAATCGGGTACGAGCAGGACCGCAAGAAATTTCTGATCCTGTCCGACCGCAACCGCCTGCGCGATGTATTCCGATTCGCGCAAGCGCTCTTCGATCGGTGCCGGCTCGACGTTCTCTCCGCCCAACAGCACAATCGTGTCTTTAGCGCGTCCGGTTATCTTGAGTTCATTGTCCCAGGTGAGCATTCCCAGATCGCCGGTGTCCAGCCAGCCGTCGTCGGATAGGATCGCCGAGGTGAGATCCGGGTGTTTATAGTATCCGGCCATGACTTGGGGGCCCTTGGCGTGTACCACCCCCTGGCGGCCGGGGGGAAGGACGTCGCCGTCCTCGCCTATGATGCGTATTTCGGTACCGGGGAAGACCGGACCCACCGTGCCCGCAACCGGCCGATTCTGGGCTCGGACGCCGAGCACCGGCGCGGTCTCCGTGAGGCCGTAGCCCTCCAAGAGGAGAATTCCCGCCGCGGAGAAGAAGCGATCGACCGCTTGCGGAAGCGCGCCGCCGCCGGAGATTCCGGCCTGAAAACGGCCACCCAGTTTTGCTTTGATCTTGCCGAATACGAGGACGTCTCCGAGAAGCTTAAGAGGTGTAAGAAGCGCGAGGGGGAGGGCCGCGACGAGCGCATCCAGGGCGCGTATCCGTTTCTTGAAACGCGGTAGACGGCCCAAAAACATATCCCGCGCGTAAGCCCAATTGCCGCCGACGGCGACGAAAAAGTGAAAGAGTCCGCGTCGAACCGGACTTTGCTTGTTCACCTGGCGATAGATGCCGGCGCGGATCGCCTCCCAAATGCGGGGAACGCTCGCCATCCACGTCGGTCGCACCTTCTGGAAGTCTTCGAGCATGATTTTCCCGATCGGTTTGGAGTAGGCGAGCGCGGAGCCGCGTCCCATCGATACGTACTGCATGATGCGCTCAAAACTGTGCCAGACCGGCAGAACGCACAACCAGATGTCCTCGGGGCCCACATTGATAAGCTTCGGAACGTTCTCTACCTGGTGGAGGAGGTTGCGATGGGTCAACATGACACCTTTCGGCTCACCGGTAGTGCCGGAGGTGAATATAATCGTGGCGACGTCGTGTTCGCCACCCGCCTTCCGCTCGAGGTCTACACGTTCCGGCTCGCGTCCCCGCGCTGTGCGTCCACGCTCCATAACGTCTCGATAGGTCAACAGCTCGATCCCGGCAGGAGTAGGCGGCGCCCCCTCCACCTGGTCGTCGGAAAGTAGAATGACGGTTTCGAGCGTCGGTATGTCGGACCGTACGGCGGCGATTTTCTCCAACTGAGCGTTCGTCTCGACGACGGTGACGCGGACCTCGCTGAAGCCGAGAATAAAGGCCAGTTCTGGCGGCGTCGCATCGTTGCCGCGCGGTACATCGGCGGCGCCGAGGGTCATAATGGCCAGATCGGATACGAACCACTCGGCGCGATTTTCGGAGATGAGCCCGACACGATCTCCCCGACGAACTCCAAGGTCGTACAGCCCCGCGGCAAAGGTCGCCACATCGACAAAGAGCTCTTGCCATCGACGGCGCTGAAATACCCCGTCGCGATCCTTAAACAGCTGTGCGGTATGATCCGGGTATGCCGTTGCAATATGTTCAAAAAGAAGAGGAAGTGTATTCATTGTGTCGCATTGTAGCATAGAGCGAAGGGCCGGCGCAAAAGCGAATCGAGACTTAGTCGGCCGATCGCCCGCCATAGCTATGCACGTTCTCGGTCGCCATTGTACCATGCCGATAATGGAACAGCGACTTACCGGATATCAGCGCTCCGCACTCCTGAAAGAGGCGCACCATCGTAAGCCCGTCGCCACGATCGGCAAGGCGGGCCCCGGTCCGGATGTGCGTTCGCACATCGACCGCGAACTTGAACATCATGAACTCATAAAAATAAGATTCTCCGACTTTAAAGAACGGCGAAGAGAGATAACAAGCGACCTCTGCGACTCGTTGGGTGCCGTTCTGGTTGCCGTAATCGGCAATATCGGAATCATCTATCGACCCGCCGCCGATCCCGAGGCGCAGCGCATTCACGTACCGCGGAGGTCGCCGAAAAAGGAAGGCGGACGATGAGCGGACCGTTTTCAATTGCCAGACAGCCGCATTTGACCGTCGGCGAGGGGGCGAGCCTTGACATTGCATCGCGGCTCGTCGCCGACGGGATCGATAAAGTCGTCGTCATCACCGGCGGCCGTTCGATTCGAGGGCGCGAGCGGTGGAGTCTCATCGTCGAGCGCCTCCTGGAGGCGAACGTCGAGTTCATCGATGCAACGGTCCGCGGTGAGCCGTCGCCGTCGCTTGTGGATGCCGTTGTAGAGAGCGTTCGCTCGGACATACCGGGATGTCGCGGAGTCGTCGCGATCGGCGGTGGAAGCGTCATCGACGCCGGGAAGGCGGTCGCGTCGATGCTCTCCCTCAACGCGGAGGAGACGACGGGTGGGGTGCGTACCTTTTTGGAAGGTGTCGGCGACCGGAGCCCTCGCGGCTCCACGTTGCCGTTGTATGCCGTTCCCAGCACGGCGGGGACGGGTAGCGAGGCTACGAAGAATGCGGTGTTGAGTGAGGTCGGGCCGGAAGGGTTCAAAAAGTCGTTGCGGCACGACAACTTTGTGCCCCGCGTTGCGGTGATCGATCCCGAGCTTCACCTCGATACGCCGCCCGAGATAACGACCGCCGGCGGCCTTGATGCGGTAACGCAACTCTTGGAGGCGTACGTCTCGACTCAAGCCAATCCGGTTACCGACGCTCTGGCGCTCCAAGGGCTGCATTTGGCAGGGCGCGCCCTTCCCCGACTCATCGCCGGGGCCGACGGTGTGTCGCTACGTCGGGATATGGCGTTGGCGGCGTACCTGAGCGGCGTCTGTTTGGCGAACGCCGGGCTCGGGGCGGTACACGGTATCGCCTCGCCTATGGGAGCTCTACGGGATATACCGCACGGCGTAGTGTGCGGGTTGCTGATAGCCCCGATTACCGCGGCAACGGTCGACCGCCTCGCGACCCGGAGCGCCGCCGGCGACGGAGATGCCGCCGTCTCGATCGAGCGTTATCGAGATGTTGCCCGGGCGCTCGGCGACGGGACCGGGAAGCGAGATATCGAGGCCCTGATTACGTGGCTGCGCGAGCGCGCGGAGGGTCTCGCGCGACTCTCCGATTTCGGATTCAATGGGGACGATCTGACGCGTATCGGAGCGGCAAGCGGACTCAAGAACCATCCGTATCCGCTCTCGGACGACGAACTCGTCTCGGCGATGAAAGAGGTGTTGTGACACCGCGCTTTTTGACGGTCGGGCTCAATCCCACGATACAGCTTACCATTCAGATCGGCTCGATGCTCCCCAACGGCGTTAATCGGGGTGAGCGGTCCAGAAGAGACGTTGCGGGTAAGGGCGCGAACGTAGCACGCGTTCTCGGGCAAATCGGCGACACGGCCGTGCACCTTTCTCATGCCGGTGGTGATTGGCGCGCCTTTTGGCTCGCCGAGTGCGCGCGCGATTCTATAGAGGTTGTCGCGCCCGAGGACGAAGGCGAGATTCGAACGTGCGTAACCATCGCCGAGCGCGAGCCTCCCGCGACTACCGAGTTCATAGAGCCGACCGCCACGGTGTCGGATGCTACGGTCGAGGCGGTATGGGAGGCCTTTGAGCGCTGCATCGGCGAGTGCGATGTGTTGCTCATCTGCGGATCGATGGCACCGGGATACCCCGACGACTTTTATCTCCGCATGATGGAAGCGGCGCGAGCGCGCGACGTGAAGATCGGAGTAGACTTTCAAGGCGCACTGTTGCGCGAGGCCGTGCGTCTAAAACCCGATTTGGTCAAGATCAATGTACGCGAGTTCGGCGATACGTTTACCCCGGAGCTGAAACGGCGCTTCTCGGCGCTTGAATCGGAGGGATTGTCGCTCCTCGACATGGAGAAGGAGCGGGAACGTATTGCGGCGGTTCTGGCGCGGCTCCATCGCGACGGGATAACGACCGTCCTCTCACAGGGCTCCGCCCCGTCGATTACGTACGACGGCGAACGAATCGAGGGGGTGGATACGATTCCCCTGTCGCCGGTCAACACGATCGGTTCCGGCGATGCGATGTTGGCCGGCATAGCATCACGTTTTTTTCGGGGCGCTCCGCTCACGGAGGCCGTCGAGTACGGCCACACATTGGCGGCGATTAACGCGTCGCTGCTAAAGCCCGGTTCGACCAGAGAGTAGAGACCGGAGGCCCGCCGGGCCCCGGAGATGCGTCGCCGGGCCGGGCGTTATGCCGTTACGCGTTCCGCTCGAGGCGTAACGTCATCGTCGGTTGATCGCATACCTCCGACGGGCCGAAGTACTGGATAGCACCGGGAAAAGCGAATGATGTCGTGGTCGCCCACCCGTCCCGTTCCGCCGCGAAAGCGCGGAAGGGTTCGCCGTCGAGCTCGACCAACGCCTTGCGGATGACCGGTTTCCGTTTTCCGTGCCGCTGCTCCATGTTCATCATCATCGTCAACGGTATCCCGCCGGCGACCCACTCGTCCGCGCTCCGGTCGAGGTGCCGTACACTCGATATGTAGCCGGTGAGGCCCGCGCCGATCAGGAGAAACGCGGTGTAGCCCAACGAGTAGGTGTAGTCGGCATCAAAGTTACTCGGAAAGGCACACCGCCCTTCGTACCCGAAAAAGTGGTGCTGCGAACTGAATGAGCCTGAGTAGGCGCCCTTCATGGCGAGCTCCCGCAGGCGGTCCTCCACCATCTCGATGAGGAGTTTCTCGGTCTCGATACGCGAAACCTGCACGTTACCGTGGGGGTCGCGATCCATAAGGAGTTGACGTTGGATTTCGGTCGGCAGAGACGAGAAGACGTACGAACTGTCTTTCGAGAGGTGTTTGTTGACCCATTCCGACTGGTCCTCGAAGGTGTTGAGCGTCCCGAAATAGGCGGCGTTCTCGGCCAGTATGTCGTTGAGCTCATGAATCAGCGAACCCATCTCCGGAATGAACTCGATGAGGCCCTCGGGTACGAGGACGACACCGAAGTTTTCTCCCGCCTCGGCGCGCTTCACGACGACCTCCACAATCGAGCTGACGACCTCCGAAAGGGTCTGTCCCCTCTGTTGCACCTCCTCGGAGATGATGCAGATATTGGGCTGCGTCTGCAGTGCGCATTCCAAGGCGATGTGACTTGCGCTGCGTCCCATGAGCTTAATGAAGTGCCAGTATTTCTTGGCGCTCGCGGCGTCCCGCTCGATATTTCCGATCAGCTCCGCATACGTCTTGACCGCCGTATCGAATCCGAACGAGGTCTCGATGTATTCATTCTTGAGATCGCCGTCGATCGTCTTGGGAACGCCGACCACCTGAATCGGGTCGCCTGCTGCGGCGAAGTATTCGGCGAGCAATGCCGCGTTGGTGTTGCTGTCGTCTCCGCCGATTACGACGATCGCGTCGATATCGTTGTCCAGACACGTGCGGCGCGCCGAGGCGAACTGTTCATCCGTTTCGATCTTCGTGCGCCCGCTCCCGATGATGTCGAAGCCGCCGGTGTTGCGAAATCGGTCCATGTACTCATGGGTGATTTCGATCTTCTTGTCGTCGACCAGACCCGAAGGCCCGCCGAGAAAACCGAACAGCGTGTTATCTCGGTTGGCCGCCTTCAGGGCGTCGAAGATGCCGGCGATGACGTTGTGCCCGCCCGGCGCTTGCCCACCGGAAAGAATGACGCCGACGGTCCGCTTTTTCGACGACGACGCATTGCTTTCGGTACTCCGACCGAGCGTCGCAATCGGTTTGCCGTAGGTCTTGTCGAACAGGGCCTTCAGTTCATCTTGGTCGGCGATCGCTCCGGTCGGCTCTCCGAATGCGATTCCGATTGAGGCGACCTCGCCGCGGATGGCCGGCGGGAGCTTGGGCGTGTACTCGTATCTCGTTTTCTGCAATATCGATAATTTCATGGCGTGGGTCATTGTAGTGTTGCGTACACGTACGTTGCAATACGAGGCGCCTTGACCGCCGACAACCTACACCATAGCATTCCGGATATGGCGATCTATCGAATGATCAACACGGTACAACACTACGCATGGGGGAGCACCTCCATGCTCGCCGCGTTACGCGCCGCCGGGAGCCCTTTGGAACGGACCGCGTCGAACGCCACCGACGAGCGCGAGGCCGAGCTGTGGATGGGTTCGCACCCCCGAGGACCGAGCGCCGTCGTCCTATCCGATGGCGAGGCGGTCGGGCTGGATGAACTCATCGCCCGCGCCCCAGCGGAGATATTGGGAGAGGCGGCTCTGGATCTCCTTCCCGCAGGGACGGCGCCGAGTGTGCCCTTTCTGTTCAAGATACTCACCGCCGAGATGGGGCTCTCGATCCAGGCGCATCCGAGTCGCCGCCAGGCCGCGGACGGGTATGAGCGCGAGAATCGTGCCGGTATCGCCTTGGATGCGCCCCACCGTAACTATCGAGATCGTAACCATAAACCGGAGCTCATATGTGCCCTCGGCGACTTCTGGGGGCTGCGCGGATTTCGCCCCTTGGACGAGGTAGTCGGTGAGATGGTCGCCTGGAGTGCGCATTTTGCGGACGGCCGACTCAAGGAGCTGCGGGAGCGGATCGGTCTGCTGGAGACGTCGCCCTCCTGGAACCGGTGGCGCGAGGTATTTCTCGAGGTGTTGCGCGCCGGTTCTTCAACCGAGGAGCGGGGTGACATGGTCGAGGCGCTTGCGCGGTACATCGCTTCGCGGCCGAACGCACGGTCGGGGACGGACCGTGACGATCGCTACTGGTGGGTCGGCGAGCTTATGCGCCAGTTTCCGGACGATCCCGGAGCGGCGGCGCCGTTGTATCTCAATCTCGTCCATTTGCGTCGCGCGGAAGCGATGTATCTGGAGGCGGGGCTGCTCCACGCCTATCTCTACGGTGCGGGGATCGAGATCATGGCGAACTCGGACAACGTGCTGCGATCGGGGTGTACCGTTAAACACGTGGACCCGGACGAGCTTGCCCGCGCCCTGACCTTCGAGGGGAGGGCGGCGCCGCGTCTGTCCGGCGACGGCGAATCCTATCGGTATCGTACCACCGCGAGCGAGTTTGAGCTTACCCGCCTGTCCGTGCGCGAGGGGCTCGGAGACGCGCCGTCGCCTCGACACCTTGCTAAAGCAGAGGGTCCCATGGTGATTCTGGCGATCGGCGGTACGGTCGGCGTCCGGGCGGCGGCGTCCGGAGATCGAGACGCGGAGACGATCACCCTCGCGCCGACCGAATCGGCATTTGTCGATCACGCCACCGACGCGATCCTCGTTTCGCCGACCGCCGGCGCAGAGGCTTTTGTCGCGGCTCTCCCCGGTGTCGTCGACGTCTCCCCGG
Organism: Alkalispirochaeta sp.; assembly: GCA_965601925.1. GTDB lineage: Bacteria > Spirochaetota > Spirochaetia > DSM-27196 > Alkalispirochaetaceae > Alkalispirochaeta. Next base: position 4,176,666 of record OZ271854.1, on the reverse strand, counting down.
TCGGAGGCGCCGACAATGAATGAAGAAGGGGTGACGATTCTTCTCGACGCCGATTCGTGTCCGGTAGAGGTGCGACGCCTCCTGGCCAAGACTTCCTCCCGTCCCGGTGTCGATGTCGTCTTTCTGGCCAATCGTCGCATCGACGCTCCTCCTCCGGTAGAGCTGATCGTGGTGCGGGATACTACCGTCGACGAGGAGATCCTTCGCCGATTGGGAGACGATAGCGTATCGGAGACGGCGGACCTCCCTCGCGGCGGCCGGGGTGTCGTCTTGATCGTCACCCGCGACATTCCTTTGGCTGAAGCGGTACTCGATAAGGGCGCGTACGCGATGAACGATCGCGGCACGCTCTTTGACGCCGCAACTATCGGAGAGCGTCGATCCCTACGCGACGCGGGCGAGGCGATACGCTCTTCGGGGCTGGAGGTCATGAGCCGGACGCGAAGCTTCGGCAAGCGAGAACTCAAGGCGTTTGCCGACGCGTTGGACCGCTTTCTGGCTCGCGCGTAGCGACCCGTTTGATCTTGCAATAGATCCTGAGCGGTATTACATTATTGTAAAGTAAATCGATAAAGAATGAGCGGTTCCCGGTCTCGAACCGAGAATCGACGTCGAAAAACAGACAAATGAGGACGGGATTATGCAGACGACAAAGGTGACCGACGGCGTATGGCGTCTCTCGGCGAACGTACACGATATTCTCTTCGAAGGCATGTGGCCGATTCCCCACGGCTTCTCGATGAACTCTTATATCGTCAAAGGCGAGAAGGTGGCGATTATCGACGGTGTGTGCGACTGGGACGGAACGCCGCAGATACTCTTCGATCAGTTTGAGCAGATGGACGTCAAGGCCGAGGACATCGATTACGTCATCATCAACCACATGGAGCCCGACCACTCAGGCTGGCTGAAGGACTTCAAAAAGATTCGTCCCGATTTCAAGATCGTAACGACCGCCAAAGCCAAGGTGCTGCTGGAATCCTTTTACCAGATCGAGAACGACGTGCAGATCGTGAAGTCCGGTGACACGCTGGACCTCGGCGCGGGGCGCGTCCTCGCTTTCGAGGAGATTCCCAACGTACACTGGCCCGAGACGATGGCGACGTTCGACACGAAGACGGGAACGCTTTTCCCCTGCGACGCCTTCGGCGCCTTCGGCGCGATTACCGACTCGCCGTACGACGATCAGCTTTCGGCCGAGGAGATCGACTTTTTTGAGGAGGAGGCCACGCGTTACTACGCCAACATCGTCGGCGCGTACTCGGCGCCGGCCAAGAAGGCGGTCATTAAGACCGAGAGCCTCCCGGTCAAGATTATCGCTCCCGGTCACGGCATTGTGTGGCGCAAGAATCCGCAGAAGATTATCGACGACTATAAGCGCTACGCCGCCTACAGCAAGGGACCGGCAAAGGAAGAGATAACCGTCATTTGGGGCTCGATGTACGGCAATACCGAACGCGGCGTCGATCCGGTCGTCGAGGGTATCAAGAGCGAAGGCATCAAGGTGAACGTTCACCGTGTGCCGGAGACGCACTACTCCTACATCCAGCGCGACGTGTGGAACTCGAGCGGAGTCGTCCTCGGTATGCCGACCTACGAGTACAAGATGTTCGCCCCCATGGCGGTCGTCGTGGACGAGTTGGGGCGTAAGAAGGCGCTAAACCGCAAGGCATTTCGCTTCGGCAGTTACGGCTGGTCCGGGGGCGCGCAGAAGGAGCTCGACGAGATCCAGGCGCGCTACAAGATGGGTTGGGACTTTTTGGAGCCGGTGGAGTTCAAAGGGGCTCCCACCCAAGACGACCTCGATCTCATCTTCCGTCGCGGAAAAGAGCTCGCGGTCAAAGTCAAAGAGTGGGTGACCGTCGGCGCCTGAGCGACACTTTTCTCCGCTACTGAAAACGAGCAGCGCCGCGGCACCCGTGCCGCGGCGTTTTTTGTATCTCTCGCGCTTCGAAATCGGCTGTTCTACGAGCGGAGTCGATTGGGGGTAAGAGGCCGTGATCGTACCGTGCTTGTCCGTTCGCGTCGGCGCGCAACCGTTGCTTTCTGACGCGTTGCCGTCGTTGGGGATTGGAGATCGCGGATGTAGACCCGAGACTCGAACACGCTCACCGGACTCCGTGATCACGGAATACATAACCCGCTCTACACGCACACGCCGGAGTCCGACTCGTTGACGGGCAGCGTCGCGGGCTTTGCGTACACGCTGGGGACGACGGCCGTTTACACGTTAAACGACGGCTCCCATTCCTTCGAGAGATGTCGATCGCAGGGTGGCGGCGCGTAGAATGATCGTGCATCTGTGATACACTACCGACCGAATGAATCTCGAACCATTTCATCTTGAGCGCTATTTTGCCAAGTATGAGTTTTCCGCTCCGTTTCTGCTGTGCGGCTCCGACTGCGAAAGCATGTCCGTCGGTGAACTGCTCTCCTTGGAGTCGGGATCGACCGATTCGTTATCGACGCTCCGACTGGGATACACGGAGTCCCGGGGGGATCCCGCGTTGCGGTCCGAGATAGCAAAGCTCTACGATACGCTCTCGCCGGACCACGTTCTCGTCCACGCCGGAGCAGAGGAGGCGATATTCAATTTCATGAACGTCGTCGTTCAACCGGGCGACCGCGTTATCGTGCACTCACCCTACTATCAATCCCTCGGCGCGATCGCACGCCGGATTGGCGCAGAGGTGATCGAATGGAAGGGCGACCCGGATCAAGACTGGGGGTTAGATCTACAATTTGTGCGCGACAATGTAACCGATCGGACGTCGGTCGTCGTTGTCAACTTCCCCCACAATCCGACCGGCTTTCTTCCTTCATCGGATTTTTTGCACGAGCTTTCGGTTCTTGCGGACACGCACGGGTTTATCGTCTTCTCGGATGAGGTGTACCGCGGCCTGGAGTACGATCCCACGGATCGATTGCCCGCTTTCGCGGACATAAACGAACGATCGGTCTCGATTTCGGTGATGTCGAAGACCTATGGCCTGGCGGGACTCCGAATCGGATGGATCGCGACGAGGAACGTGGAATTGTACGAGAAATCGGCGGCGTTCAAGGACTACACGTCCATCTGCAATAGTGCACCGAGCGAGTATTTAGCCTCACTCGCGCTGAGGAACGGGCAAACGATTATCGATCGTAATCTCGAGATATTGAGAGACAACCTCACTCGGTTGGATGCGTTTTTTAAACGTTTCGAAGGTGTCCTCGATTGGTACCGTCCTAAAGCCGGTTCGATCGCATTTCCCCGATATGTCGGTCGCTCCGTCGATGCCTTTTGCGAGGATCTGGTGCGCGAGGCCGGGGTGTTGTTACTTCCCGGGACGCTCTATGGAGAGACGTACCACTGCGTACGAGTCGGATTCGGGCGCCGAAGTTTGCCCGATGCGTTACGCGAGTTTGGTCGGTACATCGCGAAATCGAGAGCCGAATCGTATTGAGCGTCCCGCTCTGAGGTAGACGCGGTGTGTTTTTGCCCGCGATTATCCGGAGAAGCGCTTGATGTACGCCGCGTAGTCTTTGAGAATCGGGCGGTATTCACGGGTGAAGAGCGGCGAGGAGATGAGAAAGTCGGCCGTTGAACGATTGTTGGCGATCGGGAGGTTGTAGAGTACCGCAATCCGTAGGAGCGCCTTTACATCGACGTCATGAGGCTGCGGCTCCATCGGGTCCCACAGAAAGATCATCATATCGATTTCGCCTTCGCAGATCATCGCCCCGAGCTGCTGATCTCCGCCTAAGGGGCCGGATTTCAGCTTTGTGATCCGATATGAGCGGGTATCGCTGAGATCGAGCTTCTTCGCGATAGCCTCGTCGACGAGAGATCCCGTCGTTCCCGTACAGATGAGGTGGTGCTGAATGAGATTCTCGTAGTTCCATTCCACCCACTCGACGAGATCCTTCTTTCGATTATCGTGCGCCACGAGGGCGATACGCTTGGTCACGACTCGCTCCTTAAAACTCGGCGCTCCCCACGGCGCGCGGAAAGGGAATGACATCCCGTATGTTCTGCATGCCGGTCACGTACCGTACCATGCGTTCGAATCCGAGGCCGAACCCGGAGTGGGGCACCGTGCCGAAACGCCTCAGATCGAGGTACCAGTCGTAGGTTGCCCGATCGAGTCCCAGTTCGTCTATCCGACGTTCCAGGGCCGCAAGATCGTCCTCGCGTTGGCTCCCGCCGATGATTTCCCCGAGGCGCGGAACCAGAACATCCATGGCACGCACCGTTTTTCCGTCTCCATTCTGCTTCATATAAAACGCCTTGATGTCTCGAGGATAGTCGGTTACCGCGACCGGACCGCCGACGTACTCGTCGGTGAGATGGCGCTCGTGTTCGGTCTGGAGGTCGATCCCCCATTCCACGGGAAACTCAAATCGGCGTCCGCTCCGTTCCAGCGCCGTGATCGCCTCGTCGTAGGTGATATGACGAAAGTCGCTCTTCGCAACGCGCGCCAGATCGGCGACGATACCCTTCTCGATGCGCTGGTCGAAGAACTCCATATCCTCGACGCAGTGTTCCAGAACGTCGGACAGTAGGAATCGCACGAACTCGCATGCGAGCTCGACGTTGCACTCCAACTCACAAAAGGCCATCTCCGGCTCGATCATCCAAAACTCGGCCAGGTGACGAGTAGTGTTGGAGTGTTCCGCACGGAATGTCGGCCCGAAAGTGTATACGCGTTCCAGCGCCGTCGCATACGCCTCGGCGTTGAGTTGACCGCTGACGGTCAAGAAAGCTGCTTTGCCGAAAAAGTCCTTCTCGGCCTCGTACGCGGCGGCTCCTTCCGGATCATGGGTCGTCACTCGAAACAGCGCACCGGCCCCCTCGGCGTCGCCGGCGGTGATAATCGGTGTGTGCAGATAGAGAAACCCGCGATCCTGGAAAAAGCGATGGACGGCGACACTCAAGCGGTTACGCACCCGCATGACCGCCCCGAAGGTATTCGTGCGTCCCCGAAGGTGGGCGATATCGCGGAGGAACTCGAAGCTATGGCGCTTTTTCTGGAGCGGATACGTCTCAGCCGGCGCTTCACCGATGATTTCCAGCTCCGAGCAGGCGAGCTCTACCGTCTGCCCTTTGCCCGGCGACTCGACCAATGTACCGCGGGCGCGAACGCTTGAGCCCGTCTGCATGCGGTCGATTGCGTCCTGCAAATCGTAGCGCTCTTTGTCGATAATCGCCTGTAGTCCCTTGAGGCTCGATCCGTCGTTGAGTTCGAAGAAACAGACGTTTTTTGCGTCTCGTTTCGTGCGTACCCACGCGTATACGTCAATCGCGTCGTTCGACGGTTCGGACCGACGGAGGGCCGCGATCCGCGGTCTGCCGATGTGATCCATGGCGAATTGGTACCACATGGGCGGGTGCAAGGCAAGGGGCGACGCGTCCTACGGTACGGTCGTCGGTGTCGAGTGATACTTCCGTCGACGCGAAGTCCACGCCTCGTCCGTTGGGCGGGCGTCACCGCCGGCTTCCGGGATGCGGCCGCTACCGGCGAGATCGGCCGATGCCGCGGCGTGGCGTTTCGGCGCTTCGGCGCTTCGACGGCGTTGCCTTAGGGCCGGGGAAGATCGTACTGTATGACCATGATTCGGCGATCGTGCACGCTCGAAGGTGGGATGTACAATCGTCGCAAAACCGGGATGGTACGTTCGTCGATGACGCTCGGGGACGAGGAGCGAGATGTGCGTCCCGGTACGATTGAAAGGATCTTCGAGGTGTTGACCATGAACGAAAAGACGAGCAATGTTCGCGTCCGCGAGGAGGTTCCTCTGCTGGCGCCGGAGCAACTCAAGCGCCGCCTGCCGCTCTCTTCGTCGAGCGCGGCTACGGTCGTCGAGAGTCGCCGTGCAATCGGTGATATTCTCTGCGGACGGGACGATCGTATGATGGCGATCGTGGGGCCGTGCTCCATTCACGATACCGATGCGGCGCTCGACTACGCGAGCCGTCTTGCCGCGCTCGCTACCGACGTAGGGGATGTTCTGCATATTGTAATGCGCGTCTATTTTGAGAAACCGCGTACGCGATTGGGGTGGCGCGGCCTCATTCTCGACCCGGAGTTGGACGGGAGTTACGCGATTGAACGTGGGTTGGAGCGTGCCCGCAAGATTCTTCTCGATATCAACGATATGGGACTCTCCACCGGGAGCGAGATGCTCGATCCGATCGTGCCGCAGTATATCGACGATTTGGTGAGCTGGGCCTCGATCGGTGCGCGTACCACCGAGTCTCAGACGCATCGCGAGATGGCCAGCGGTCTGTCGACGCCGGTGGGTTTCAAGAACGGCACCGACGGGTCGATCGAGGTTGCACTTAACGCTATGGCGAGTTCCCTCCACTCCCATAGTTTCATCGGGATCAACCAGTCCGGCGATACGTGCGTGATCCACACTACGGGAAATGACCAGGTACACGTCATCTTGCGTGGCGGTCGATCGGGACCGAATTACAACAGCTGGGATATCGTGCGCGTCGAGGAGATGCTACACCACAGCGAGCTGCCGCTTAACATCGTCGTCGATTGCAGCCACGGCAACAGCCAGAAGGATCATACCAATCAGCGCCGCGTGCTCACCAGCGTCGTGCGGCAACGGGTAGAGGGGAGAGGGTCGATCAAAGGTTTTATGCTCGAGAGCAATATCGTTGCGGGTCGTCAGACCATGCCCGAAAGGGGAGGTTCGTTGACCTACGGACAGTCGATCACCGACGCGTGCATCGACTGGGAGGAGACCGATGAGCTTCTCCGTTGGACGGCCGAACAGCTGAAGGGATGACGGTATGACGGGAATCACTGAGCGCGTTCGCTCGGCGCGCGAGGCGGGAAGTCGCCTTGCGGACACCGATTCGGTTTTGCGAAACGGTGCGTTGGAAGCGATCGCACGGGCGATCGAGGAACGACGCGCGGAGATCGATGCGGGAAATCAAGCCGACTTGGAGCGTGCACAACGGGAAAATCTCGCCCAACCGCTATACAAGCGACTGGTTTTCGATCGCGCTAAGCAGGACCAGGCGATTGCGGGGCTCCGCGCCGTAGCGCGGCTGGAGGACCCGATCTCCCGCGTACTGGACCGGCGCGAACTGGACGACGGGCTCATCTTGACGCGCCGCACGACGCCCATCGGCGTTATCGCGATGATTTTTGAGTCGCGCCCCGATGCGCTTATTCAGATCGCCTCTCTGGCGCTTAAGAGCGGCAACGCATTGGTACTCAAGGGTGGCTCCGAGGCGGCGGAGAGCAACCGCGTTCTGGCGCGTATCGTCTCGGAGGCGAGTGTTGCGGCGGGAGCGCCGGAGGGGTGGCTGCAACTCGTCGAGACGCGCGAGGACGTTCGATCTCTTCTTGCGCTCGACGAGTATATCGACCTGATGATTCCTCGAGGTTCCAACGAGTTCGTACGCTTTATCATGGACAATACGCGGATTCCCGTTCTGGGCCACGCCGACGGTATCTGCCACGTCTATCTCGACCGGGACGCCGACCTGGACCGCGCCGTCTCGATCACCGTGGATTCCAAGACGCAATACGTCGCGGTCTGTAATGCGGCCGAAACGCTTCTCGTCCATCGAGCCGCCGCCGAGCGCCTCCTACCCGCGGTCGCCGAAGCGCTTGCGGCGCGCTCGGTAGCGTTACGCGGCGACGGCGAGAGTAGGGCGATCGTTCGTACAATGGAGGCGGCGACCGACGATGACTGGGCGACCGAGTACTTGGATCTCGTCCTTTCCGTGCGCGTTGTCGAGGATATGGACGCGGCGATCGCTCACATCAACCGCTACGGGAGCGGGCACACCGACGCGATCGTGACCGAAAACACCGAAGCCGGGGAGCGCTTCCTGACAAGAGTCGACTCGGCCTCGGTTATGTGGAATACGAGCACGCGCTTTGCCGACGGGTTCCGCTACGGCCTCGGTGCGGAGGTCGGCATCAGCACGGCGCGCATCCATTCGCGGGGGCCGGTCGGACTCGACGGACTCATGAGCTACAAATGGATCGTTCGCGGTCAGGGCCATATCGTCGCCGAGTACGGTGACGGCGGACGGCGATTCACCCACCGCGATTTGCCGCTCGACTAATGGGACGAGGAGAGGCGACTCGGCGGGTCGTGGTGAAGCTGGGTACCAACGTGCTAACGAGCGGTGAGGATCTCGATCGTCGATATATCGGAGACATCACTCGACAAGTGTCCGAACTCCGTGCCGAGGAGTGGGAGGTGTGCATCGTCAGCTCCGGTGCGATCGGGTTGGGAGCCCGGGAGCTCGATATTCGCGGCCGAGTGCAGGATGTCGTGCTGCGCCAAGCGTGCGCCGCCGTCGGCCAGCCGATACTCATGCACGTCTATCGCGACGCCTTTTCGGCCCTCGGCATTCGCTCGGCGCAGGTGCTCATTACCCGGGAAGCGCTCGACGGCCGCTCAAGCTACGTCAAGTTGCGTAACGCCGTAGAGCGCCTCCTCGAGCTCGGTGTCGTACCGATATTCAATGAGAACGACAGCGTCGCAACGGCCGAAATAGGGACGGCCTTCGGGGACAACGACCAGCTCAGTGCGCTGGTGGCAAGCAAAGTCGACGCCACGCTTCTCGTCCTTTTAAGTGATGTGGACGGCTACTACGACAGAGATCCGCGCCGCGCGCAGGGCGCCCGGCGACACGAGAGGGTCGAGGCCGTGACGCAAGAGATGATCGACGCGGCCGGACGTCCCGGATCGGCCCTCGGTACCGGAGGAATGGCGACCAAACTCAAAGCGGTACGGATCGCCTCGGCCGGCGGATGCCGCGTCGTGTTGGCCCACGGCCGGGAACGAGATGTGCTGCCGCGCATCATTCGCAATGAGTCCGTCGGCACCCTGTTTGCGGCACGACGCACGCTCAAGAATCGCGAGCGCTGGCTACTCCACAGCGCGCCGCGCGGTACCATTCGCGTCGACAACGGCGCGCTCGCCGCAATTCGTAACCACAAGAGTCTGCTGCCCACAGGGCTCATAGCCGTAGAGGGTAACTTCGAGGCCGGCGAGGTCGTCATGGTGAACGATAGCGCCAAACTCGTCTCTTCGTTCAGCAGCAGAGAGTTGAGCGCTGTGCTAGGGCGCCATTCCTCGGAGCTCTCGGACATCCTCGGCCGGGATAACGAACGGCGCGTCATTGCACGTCCCGAAGATATGGTCTTTCTCGACGACGATTGACGACAACGCGCACGATCGGACGGACACGCCGTCCCGGCGGGACCGTGCGCAATCGTCGCACGTCGTGCCGTCGGGAACGGCCGCAGAGGTATCCGTAGCAACCGAGCGTTATTTCGCCGGCGTTGTGCGTTTCAGAGGACAGTACGGCAACGACGGGAGGTGGAGTCGAGCCGCTTCAAGGGTACACGGGACGCGACGACTCGTCGAGTCGCCGCGCCGGAATCAAATTACCAGCGTCCGCCGCCGCGACGATCATCGGTGCGCGGCTTGGCCTCGTTCACCTTCAGCTGGCGGCCGTCAAGATCCTGACCGTTCAGCGCCGAAGCTGCGTTCTGCGCCTCTTCTTCGGTGCTCATCTCGACAAAAGCAAAGCCGCGGGACCGGCCGGTGTCGCGATCGGTGATGATATTCGCCGATACCACCTCGCCGTACTGGCTGAAGTGATCACGAAGGTCGACCTCCTGGGTCTGGAAACTGAGATTTCCGACGTACAACTTACTACCCATTACAAATACTCCCTCTTGTGTAGGACGTAAAAATGAACCGCGCTCCGAGCTGCTATGTCTATCGTGGTACCTGCCGAAGAAGGAGCAACAAAAAACTGCGACTTGAGACGTTCGGTTGCATCTACCCTACGACACCATCGCCATACGGTCAAGTCTCGATATGCCTGTTCGGGGCGTAGACTCGCGTTTGTTACCGGTATGCATCACGTCGAGTATATCGGAAGTGTGAAACCGAAGACCGACCCCGAGCCGAGGCTGCTTTTCACATCGATCGATCCGCCGTGTCGCTCGATAAACTCCGAGCAAATCAGAAGTCCCAAACCCGAGCCGCGTTCGTTGCGCGTACCCCGCGTGCGCACGTGACTCGATGGGTCGAAAAGCGAGGCGGCGGTATCGTGCGTCATGCCGATCCCCGTGTCGTGCACCTCGATACGGTGCATGGCGGAGCGAGTCGTCAAACGCGTCGTGATCGTCCCGCCGTCTTCGGTGAACTTGATCGCATTCGATATGAGATTCCTGAGGATCGTCGCCACCATATCGGGGTCGCCGTAGGCGAACGTCTCGTCCGCGATGTCGTTTTTCAGTGCGATCGATTTCCGGGCGGACGGTTTCTCGAACAGATCGAACACCGTCGATACGAGTTCGTTGAGACGAATGGGCGTCGGCTTGAACTCGATATAGCCGAGTTGGTGACGCGACCAGTCGAGGAGATTTTCAGTGAGGGCGTAGGCGCTCTGCGTCGACGAGCGGAGCACACCGAGCGCGTCGGCGAGTTGGTCGATGCTTAGATAGCCTATATCGCCCTCCAATACCTGCAACAGGCTGACGATATTGAGGAACGGATTCTTCAGGTCGTGGGCGATAATAGAAAAGAGCTTGTCTTTGGTCGCGTTCAGGCGGCGCAGCTCCTCTTCGGTGCGTTTTCTCTCGGTGATGTCCACCGCCGCCTCGAATCGTACGGTTCGGCCGTCGGGCCAATCGATAAGCCTGTCGACCACCGAGAAGTCGCGTTCCAAAACGGGGCTGCGATACTCCCAGTGGTATGGTTCACCGTCGGCGATCAGCATCGGGTTGGTACAGAACGGACACGGCGCGTCTCTTCCGTGGATCGCCCGAAAGCACGCGTTTCCGACGATGGTCGTGCCGTACAACCGCTGCATGGCGCTGTTTGCATACAGTACCTCGTACGTATCGACGTCGGCGACGTAGATGCTTATCGGAATGTTTTCGAGGATGGAAAGCATCTGGCGGCGCTCCTGCTCAAGCGCCTTCTCGATGCGAACTTTCTCTTCAATGTCGAAGATGATCGAGTGGAGCCTGGTGCGACCGTCGATCGTAACCGGCGAACTGTACACCTCAACGTGGCGCACCTCGCCACTCTTCTTTTTGTGAGGGAAGACGAAATGATTCCGTAACTCTCGCGCGGCGGCGTCCATCTCACGACGAACGCCCTCCTGGGTGAGTGTGTTAATGTCGTGAATCGTCTTGGACGTGATCTCTTCGTAACTGTACTCGTAGTACGCGCAGGCCCGCGTGTTGGCGTCTATGATAACGCCGGTCTCGGGGTCGATGAGAAGGCTGATTGTCGTTCCGTTTACGAAGAGCGTTCGATAGAGATCGTCACTGCCGTCGGATTCCACGTCGTATTTCCGCTATCAGTGTAGTTGACCGATATTGAAAACACCAACGCAACGCCGTTAGTTGTATATTTTTTGAGATATACGATCTTTGATTACGGTGTCACGATCTCCTGTACCCGTCCAACCTGCCCGTCGTGTAAGCGAACCTTAATGCCGTGCGGATGCGTAGACGACTTGGTCAGAATGTCTTTCACCGTGCCTTCGGTGAGGTTTCCGGTGCGCTGGTCTTCCTTAAGGACGATACGCACTCTCACGCCGTTGGATAGCTCTTTTCTCGTAGGGACGGCCATGTATACTCCTCGCGATCTCTTTTCGACGCCGTTGAGGGTTGTCGATGATCCCACGTTATACATCGTTCGCATCGTCGTCGTCGACGGTAGCGACGCGCGACCGTATCGGCCTACGGGCGCATCGGGAATTGACGCTATCGGCGTTGGAACCCGACATTGAGCGTATGATTACCGGACTGCATCACATCACCGCCATTGCGAGCGATCCCGAGCGAACACTCCAGTTCTACGTGCACACGTTGGGGTTGCGGCTCGTAAAACGAACCGTCAACTTCGACACTCCCACTATGTATCATCTCTATTTCGGGGACGACCTCGGAGCGCCGGGAACGCTTCTGACGTTTTTTCCGATTACCGGCACCGGTACCGGTATGCGCGGCACGTCCCAGGCGACAAAGATTCAACTCGCCGTACCGATGGGGAGTCTCGGCTTCTGGGTCGAGCGGTTTCGTCGCCTGAACGTGCGGACCGAAACCATCGCGAAGCAGTTCGGTCGATCGACGCTCCGCTTCTACGACGAGGACGGACTGCAGCTCGAGTTGGTGATGACCGACGAGCATGCGCACATCGAGCCGTGGGTCGGAGGACGAGGCGACGTACCGGCAGACGTGGCGGTCCGCGGTCTGTTCGGCGTCGAAGTAAGCGTGAGGGAGGCTGGTGAGTCGGGGAAGCTGCTCGAGCACGTGCTTGATTACACAGCCGTTGCAACGGAGGGTAGGCGCACACGCTATCGTTCGAACCATGTCGACTACGGCGCATACCTCGATATCGCCTCGATGCCGGCGTGGCCGAAAGGCAAACCGGGAGCCGGAACGGTCCACCACGTAGCGTTTCGTACACCCGATTCCCCCGAGGAGATTCGGTCTCGAATCCTCGAAACGGGGGCCGAACCGACTCCGGTGGTCGATCGCACCTATTTTAGGTCCGTCTATTTTCGGGAGCCGGCGCACATTCTCTTTGAGATCGCAACCGACGGCCCCGGTTTTCTCGTCGACGAGTCTCGCGATGAGCTCGGCAAGACGCTGCAAATTCCTTCGCAGCACGAGTTGAGGCGCCGCGAGATCGTCGCTCTGCTTCCCCAGCTCTCCGACGAATGGCACGGATCGACGAGCTGAAGATCGCTCCGTGCCGTACCGATTCGCCTCGACGGACAATGAAGGTTCGGACGCGGTGACGTCGACGATCTTGCGTTGCGGAACGTCACACGGTATATCCTACAGGCGAACGGAACGCTCATGAAAGAAGCCGATCTCTACCCCCCTCTGAAAACGTTTTTGGAATCTCAACACTACGAGGTGAAGGGTGAGGTCGGGCCGTGCGACGTAGTGGCGGTGCGCGGCGCGGAGCCGCCCGTTGTCGTGGAACTCAAGCTCTCCTTTAACCTGGACGTGATTTTGCAATGTGTCGACAGGTTGGCGATGACACCGAGCGTGTATATCGGAGTACCGGCGAGCTGCAAAAGTTTGCGCCGGCGCAGGCGACGCGCCGTAAAGCTATTGAGGATGCTCGGACTGGGGCTGATCAAGATCGACCCGGGGCGCACGATCGGGAGCGTGGAGGTACTTCTCGACCCGGGAGAGTACAAACCGCGGGTGTCGAAGCGACGCAGCGAACGGCTCCTGGGCGAGTTTCTTCAGCGCGTCGGCGACCCGAATCGGGGTGGGGCCGAGCGCCGTCGCGGCATTATGACCGCCTACCGCCAGCGGGCCATCGCCATCGCTCAGTTTTTGCGGGACCGCGGCCCGACCAAAGCGTCGGAGATCGCGCGCGTTCTTCAGGAACCGACGACGCGCGATATTCTGTATAGAGACGTGTACGGATGGTTCGACCGGGTGTCGCGCGGAGTATACGCCCTCTCTCCCCGGGGAGCGCGAGAGATCGCGCAGTGGTCGACCGGGTCGTGAGAAGGATGCCGCTTGCCTTTCCCTCGTTATTTTGCGATAGTTCCCCTTGGCGGATTTCCGCGGCCAGAACGCGTTGAGATCGGCACATCCTTAAAAAGAGGGAGGGACGCATATATGGCAGGAAAGATATCCAAGAACGCGCGCCGCGAAGGCGCACAGGAGCTTACCAGCCGCTGGGGCGGTAAGATTGTGATGAAGAGCGTCTTTGAGAACGGGAAACTACGCCACTATGCAGTCTGCGATAAGACCGGCAACCAGGGGCGACGACCCAAGGACCTCATGTAATCGACGCATTGATATACCAATGCCCACCCGCAGCGTATGCTGCGGGTTTTTTTGTCACGTTCGGGCTCTCGAGCGTGACGAACGACGTGCCCAACCGAGGAGTACTCCATGATATTGTCCGGCCGCGAGATCAATGCGCACATAGGCGATGGGATCGTTATCGAGCCGTTTTCATCCGCCCAGCTTAACCCCAACAGCTATAACCTGCGCCTCCACGACCGTCTGCGGGTGTATCGCGGTCACGAGCTCGACATGCGCGTCGAGAACCTCTCCGAAGAGCTTGTCATTCCGGAGGAGGGGCTCCTCCTCGATCCGCACCGTCTCTACCTGGGGCGCACGGTGGAGTACACCGCAACCGATCGATTCGTTCCCATGCTCGAAGGTCGCTCCTCGATAGGGAGGTTGGGACTCTTCGTCCATATCACCGCCGGATTCGGCGATGTAGGTTTTCGCGGATACTGGACGCTTGAAATGTTCTGCGTTCAGCCGATCCGGATATACGCCGGCGTAGAGATATGCCAGATCTTCTATCACACCATCGAGGGTGAATACGACACGTACAACGGCGGAAAGTATCAAAACAATACGGGGATTCAGCACAGTTTGCTGTACAAAGACTTCGAGCGGAATCGTGCGTAGAAGCATCAGAAGAGCCGGCGTGCACTCCGACGCGCCCGTCCGGAGTTCGGCGTCGGGCGGTAGATAGCGCCCGACGGGAGCTGCGAGCAAATGTGCGGTCATCGATCGATCCATCGCTTGCTATCACGGCGATTAGAGTGTGTCGTCACACCTTTTTCATGCCCGATATAGCCCGTAACAATAACTATTTTAAAGTAATACACGATAAATCATACTCTACGCGTTAGCATTGGATAAATAAGGAAAGATTACCAAATATTGTGTTGGTATTCCTTTTATTCAGACGCGCGATGTGATATAGTGAAAGCAAGTCAAACACAGTGAAATCTCCGTATACGGCGCGGCACGGGCTCGGTAAGCGTGTGGTGTGTGTGGAGGCGATAGGACCATCTCGAGTGATCCCAGGATTTCGACGGGCGCATGCTCCGCGCGACGCCGGTGCGGCGTGGGCGGAGGGTGCGTTCGGTCGTAGTGCGACGGACGCATCCGAGGCGGCCGGTCGACCGAGACGACGACGAGCGATAGAGAGAGGACGAAGATGAGACGAATAGGAATCGCAGTACTGATCGCGGCATGCACGGGAACGGTCGTCGGGCAGATGCCGGACGACGTTGAGACGGGCGATCACGTCGTCGGCGAGGGTGTGTACGAGCGGGCGAGTCGCAGCGGGAGCATCGCGGAATGGGAGGCGGTGACGGGGATCGGCCTGGGGGGGCTGGACGAGTGGGAGACGGCGGCCCTGGGCGACCGGTGGGCGGCGAGTCTGGGCCGGGTGGTCGAGGCGGAATGGGAGCGGTCGGTGGCGCGGTTTGACGCGGCGGGGCTGCGGCGCGCGATCGATGCGGCGAATCGGCGATATCTGTACGAGACCGACGGCGGGGGCGAGTACACCTTCGACGAGGCGGGGGATGTGATCCTGCAGGGTGCGGAGGGATACGAGGCGGCCGCGGCGGCGTGGGAGGCGGAGGTCGAGGGTGCGTTTGCGGCGTTGTACACGGCGTGGGAAGCGAGCGCGGAGGCGACGGCGACGGAGGTGTTGGGAACGTTTGAGGGCGCGGTGCGGGAGACGGTGGCGAGCGAGCTGGCGGTATCGGTGGGCGAGTACAAGGCGCATATCGAGCGGGAGTTTCGGTCGCAGGTGATACGATCGAGCCGGCGGTTGGCGCAGGGGCGGTTACAGGACAGCTACAGCATGCGGCGGCAGGCGGAGGAGGAGACGGCGCGGTCGACGGCGGGGCGGTTGATTCGCGACACGCAGGTGAGGTTGGACGAGGTGAGCGCGCATCTGGCGGCGTTGGTACCGGAGGGTGACGCGGATGTGGGCGAGGCGCGGATAGAGGCGGAGGCGTGGCAGGAGAGCTTTGAGGCGGAGTTTGCGCGGGGATTGAGCGCGTGGAACGGTGCGGAAGAGCGATTTATCGCCGAACGGATGGCGTGGGAGTCGGAGGCGCAGGAGCAGTATCGCGAGGCGGAGGCGGCGTGGGACGAGGCGTTGCGATCGTTCGAGGCGTCGCGGAGCGCGTGGATCGGAGAGATGCAGGACGTGCTGGCGGTAGGTGCGGCGGCGTGGGAGGAGACGACG
Source organism: Alkalispirochaeta sp. (assembly GCA_965601925.1). Taxonomy (GTDB): domain Bacteria; phylum Spirochaetota; class Spirochaetia; order DSM-27196; family Alkalispirochaetaceae; genus Alkalispirochaeta. The sequence continues at coordinate 4,160,634 of OZ271854.1, read as the reverse complement.
ACGGCGTTTCGGGACTCGTTTGACGAGACGATGGCGGAGCTTGCCCGTGCGGCGGCGGAAGAACAGGCGAAGATCCGATCGGAGAGCGAGGCGTATCTGGCGGTGTATCGCCAAGCGGCCGACGTGGTGGCGATGGCGAAGCGCAATATCGCCGCCTTGGAGGAGATGCGTACCGCTCTCCTCGATGATCAAACAACCTATCTCTCGCAGCGCAAAGCGAAACAGACCGAGCTTGCGAATGCGCGATACAACACGTTTTTGAGCAACCACGATGGTGATTTTGATCTGAAGAGAACATTTACAGCTCAAAGTCTCGGACATCCGTTCACTAACATAGGCAATTACGTTCGTGACCACGAGGCCGAGTGGGTAGCGTGGTTACAGAACCGTTTTGGTGTAGCGGCCTACGACCATCAGGCGCCGACAGCGAAGATTCTCATGGATTTAGACCTCATCAACGGGCGGTATGCGGCGACGCACGCGCCGTTGGCGGAGGTAAACGAGGAGCTGGTCTATTGGCACGGCGCGGACGGGACCGGCGGAGTGTTGGCGGACTTCGAGGCGATGCGCGACGGCGCCCAGGCGAGTCTGTACGGGATGTTCGGCGAGCTGGACACCTACGGGGCGGCGTTGAGCTCCGGCGAGGTGGAGGCGGCGCGACTGGCGGGCATGGTCGCCGCGCTGGAGGATCAGCACGCCATTGCCGAGGCGGTGGCCGCATACGCGGCGGATACCTCCTCGGACCGCGCGACGTTGGCCGAGACCGAGGCGCGCTATGCTGTGGAGCGGGCGGCGTTCGAGGCGGCGGAGGCGGCGTTTGCCGAGGCGATCGCGACCTTGGAGACGATGACGCGGACGCTGTTACCCGACGCCCAGGCGGCGTTGGCGGACCGGCAGGCGGCGCTCTCGATCGAGGAGGCGGAGCTGCGACGGATTACCGCGGAGCTTGCGGCGGCGGAAGAGGTGCAGCGGTTAAACGACGCGAGCGTCTACGACACGTTGATTCGCACCCTCTCCGATCACGTTACGACGCACGCCGGCGAAGGGCGTGCGGCGAATGCGGAGGCGTATGCGAGAGCCGACGCGGATGCGCACGTGGCGACGGCGTGGGAGGACGCGCTCTCGATCGCCCATGACCTTGCCGGGAGTGACGATGCGGAGAGCGACGAGTACGTCGACCTTCCGACGCTGATCGCGCACCGAGATGTACTCGCGGGGCTCGCGATCGATTGGGCGACGGTGGACGCCGAGGAGCTGGGACTGACCTTGGCGGCGGCGGGACTCGATATCGAGACGGGACGGTATGCGGACCTGGTGGCGGCGATCGATGCGGCGACGGCGGTGGGGACGGGGACACCGGAACGACGGCTGCGCGAGCTGGCGGCGGAACGGCTGCTGGCGGATGCGACCGCGGCGGCGGCACGGGATGTGGCGCGGAGCGAGTACGCGATCCGCGTATTGCGCGGCACGGTGGTGACCGACGAGGCGGGATGGGCGAGCGCGGATGAGATCGCGGTGATCGGGGACGGCCACACCACGGCGGTGACGGCGGCCTACACGGCTCTGGACGCGGCGCGAGAGGCGGCGCGCGACGCGATCCAAGGACACTACGACACCTTGGTGGCGGCGGAGGCCGCGATGATCGATGCGGCGCGAGATACGGCGGTGACGAGTGCTTACGCGGCGGCGGTGACGGCGGCCGTGGACGCGGGCCTGAGTGCGCCGACGGAGCCGACGGTGGTGACGGTAGCCGATGCGAGCGAGATCCCCGCGGATCCGGCGATCGGCACGGTCTATATCATGACCGACGACACGGGAGCGGGCACGCCGCCGCCGGGGGTGGCGTATGTGGTCTTTGACCCGTCTCTGGTGACGATCGACGTGGATGCGCTTTCGGACGGGAGCGATGCGGCGGGAGCGGCGCGGATCGTCTTTGAGACCGGAGAGCGGGATACGGACTTCGGCGTCGACTACGCGGGACTCGTGGACGATCTGCTTCGCGACGAGGTGACGGCACTCGCCGACGCCGAGGCGTTACGGGACGCGTGGGAGGCGTATCGGGAGGTCTCGATCACCACGATCGGGACGCGAATGGCCGTCTACGCGGCGACGGTAACGGCGATCGTGGCGCCGATCACCACGGGAGACACCGTTCCGTCCATTGCGACGTTGCGGGATATCTACGAAGAGCTGGTGGCGATGGACGACATTCCCACGGCGGTGGCGGACCTGGTGACGGTGTACACGCGGGCGCGGATCGCGGAGCTGGGTGGGTCGGTGTCGTTCGTGGGTCCCGTGGAGAATCGGGAGCGCGCCGAAGTATTGGCCGCGGCGTTGGAGGTGTTGGAAGACCCGGATGCGAGTACGGATGATCGCGATGCGGCGGCGGCCGCGGTCGGCGGGAGTGCCGACGACGCGGGTGTCGGCGCCCTGCGGAGTGAGTACGAGGGTCTGACGAAAGCCAACGCCGGGGCGGCGTGGTTGCGACATCTGGTGGACGAGGCGGGTGACACGAGCTATCACACCCTGACCAGCCCGACGACTACCGGGGGGATCGCGAGCGCGCCGATCAAGGGACTGATCGGCGAGGCGATCGCGGCGTTGACGACGAGCAGCCGCGACGAGATCGTGGAGTTGGTGACCGACGGGGCGGCGGGGAGCGCACGATCCGGCGCCCGGACGACCTTTCTGGGTGCCGAGTCGACCTATCTGGGGACGCTGGGTGACCTGGATGCGGCGCGGGCGACGCAGGCGGACTTTGAGGCGGATGCCGCGCAGTTTGCGACAAATACCATCGCCCCGCTGAAGGAAGATATCAAGACGCAGCGCGGGAGGGTGGACGACGCCCGACGGGAGTACGAGGAGGCGATTCGCGCCTTTGATGAGGCGGTAACGGACTATGCGGCGGCGGCGAGCGGAGTGGATACGGCGCGGGGCGCGTATACTGCGGCACGCCGGGAGCTACAAGAGGCCGAGGAGATCATGGACTACGCGCGCACCGGGTATCTGACCGACGAGATCGACCCGGCGGCGGTGGTGCTGCGGCGGAGCGAGGAGTTGGAACGAGCGCGCACCGCCTTGCGTCTGGTGGAAGAGCACGCCGAGCGTGTGACCGACGCGAGTCGGGACCAGCGCTACGAAGACCTCATCGCCGAGGAGCGCGAGGCGATGCTGACCTACCAAGAGGCGGCGGTGGTCCGGGAGACGTTGGCGGTCAAGACCTCGGGGGCCGAAGGTGCATTGGCGGCGAGCCAAATGGAGGTCGCACGGACGGCCCATCAGCTGGTATACGGCGCGGACTATACCTTCGCACCGGACTACGACGCGATCGGTACGGGACGGATTTCGGGAAATTCGGAACGGTTTCAGACCGCCGGCTACTTCTCCGGCGACTGGCAGGAAGCCTTTTCGACCGATTTGGGTGCATGGATTCGCACGATGAACCAACTGGGTGGCGGAGTATATCGCGATATCGGCCTGGCGTTGTATTACGACCTCTATTTTGCCGGTGTTCATCCTGAGGATGACTATGCGGTGACCAAAGCGCCGATCTACAACAATCAGACCTTCAATAACCTATTGGGCAAGATCGGATGGTCTCAAGGAAGCGTGGACAGCCGCGTCAGAAACGACCTCGAGGCGGCACACCATCGGGTGCACGGGAACAGTTTGGCACTGGGCGCCTATCGCTTCTTTTCTATGGTAGTGGTGCACGGCGGGGAGAACGTATCGTTTGCCGCCGACCACGTTACGTGGGTCGCCGACGACGTCTCACATATCGCGCGCGAGTACGTGGACGACCGGGCGCGGGACAAGCAGCGGGACTACATGCGGCTCCGACGGATCTTCAAGCGACGCCGAGGTAAGCGTATCCGAAGCCTGCGGCGACAGCTGCCGAACTACTCCGGTGCGGACGAGCGGACGGTCTCGATGGAACTATTCGGCGAAGGAACGACGGCGCTTGACGATCAGAATACGAAGGCGGCCGAGCTGCGCGTACTGGCGGGCAAACGCCCCACCGCGGCGGAGGTGCGTACCTCCCTGACCGCGTCGGGTACCGGTGCGATTTCGGCCGAACTGAGCGCCATGATTGCCGAGGTGGTGAGCGGCGGAAGCGCATCGGAGCGCGCGACGAGCCTCTCGGTCCTTGCCGCCGCCGAGGCGCGGTTGGCATCGGACGTCCATACCGCGGGAACGGCGGTCGCCGACCGGATCGCGGAGCTGGCGACGGTGCAACAGAACGACCAGATATCCTACGAGACGGTGTTGGGACGCTATCTGCGGGGCGAAGAGGTCACCGAGGCGGAGCTGGAGACGGTGACGCGCACGCGCTTTGCCGACCCCGCCTACGACATCGCCGACCACATGGCGTATCGACAGGGATCGATGGAGGCGGTCTTGATTCGCCGCGGTACGACGGGAGCGCCGACCGGCGCTCTTGCGACCTTCAACGACGAGGCGCGGGCATTTCAGCTGGAGCTGATCGCCGCCCACATTCACGACGCGGCGGGGATGCGCCTGGGCGGCGTCCATACCGCGCAATCCCACCGCCTGACCATGGAGTACGAGACGCTGATGCGTCGCGAGGACGACTGGACGGTCCGGATGAACAGCCTCGTGGCGACGGGCCTCACGGAGTGGCAGGCGGGATCGGTCCGGTTGGCGGGACAGCGGAAACGGTTCCAGGAAGAGACGCAGGAGGCGTATGCGGAGGCGGTGGCGGTGTGGAACGCCCGCTACGACCGGATGACGCAATCGCGTACGGAATGGATCGAACGGACGACGCAGCACGCGGTGCGCGCCGGGAGCGAGGCGACGGCGCGACAAGTGGGACTGGACGCCGAACGGCTGATCGCCGAAAGCGAAGCGATCGCAGTCCCGGATCTGGATATCGAAGTGGGGAATCTGGAACACACGGTGCGGGAGGCGACCGACGGACGGATGCTCTCGACGATCGTGCGCGAGGCGGGCCGGATCGCCGACCGCGCCGGCGGGAGCCCGATCGTGGCGGCGTATCTGCCGCGGGTACGCTCGACGACGCAGAGTGCGCGAAGCGCCCGAGCGCTATCGGACGAGTTGGGCGAAGAGATCCAGCGGCGCGCGATGCGCGTGACGGCATTGCAGATGCGGGAACAGATCCGCGAAGGGATCAACGCGGCGACCGACGGGATAGACGACGCGAACCGGAACATGGCGGGAAGCATCGAGGACACCTTCGAGCGGGAAGGATACCGCTTATCGGGACGAGAATGGAGTCGCCGGATCATCATCGATGAGACGCTGTTTGGGGGCATCGAACGAGAGACACAGCGAGTAGAAGACTATCGTTACTTCACCTCACCGGTCTTTGCACCCCAGGTGGACCTCTCGGAGGAGTCGTTGGACGGCTTGTCGAGTCGAGGCATCCAGACGATGATCGCGGCGGCGTACGAAGAGATGGAGCGATATCAGATTCTGATCTTCGGACGGAACGACGACCAGAAAGACGAAGGAACCGGCGCGATCAGTATCGAGGAGCTGAACGGCGAGCTCAAAGAGCGCTTTGCGGCAGCCACCGCGAGTTGGGAAGCGGCGGCGGGCTACCACCGGACGCGGGAGAATGAAGAGAGCGGCGAGGAGGAGTACCTGCACCACGACACGGAAGGACTATTCAACTTCCACGTCGGCTACGCGCCGATCATGCGCAGCGACAACCCGGAGCGAGTGCAGGAAGCGGGTCACGGCGAGATGGGCCGGATCATGGAAGCGTTCATGAAGAACGAAGGGCGGTTGGGCCGCGGACTGGCGGCGATGGAAGTGCCGCTGTATCGCCAACGATTCTGGGACGACGACGCAAACAACGACGGGAGACCGGACGGACTGTTGGGCGCACCGACGGTGACGATGGTGTACGACATCAAGTTTGCGATCGCGGCATCGGTGGTCGGCGGTGCAGTCACGGCGGTGGCTGGGAACGCGGCGGGAGCGGCGGTGTCGACGGCAATCAGCATGACCGACGACGCGATCTTCACGAGTCTGGACGTGGCGGTAGGAGCGCAAGACGCGGACGATGCGTGGGAGGCATTTGGGAAGAAGGCCGCGGCGACACTCATGACGAACCTGATCAGCGGCGGATTGGGAGAAGTGGTGAACGTGGGCAGCACGTTGGTGGGCCAGGCGGCGATGGCGGGCATGCAATACGCGGCAAGCACCACTACAAGTGCGGCGATCAACTCGTTGGAATGGAACTCGGACAGCTTCTTCGACATCGACTTCAACACCGACACCTTCCAGGATGCGACGATGAGCGATGACGCCCTGGCGGGCCTTGCCGGCGCGGTTGTGGGAGCGGGGGTGACCGGCGGACTGGGAGACTTCCTGGGATCGGACGGCACGGGCGTTGCGTTGAACAGCGAGGTATTCGACACCGACGCGATCACGAGCTTTTCGAGTCTTGCGGGGAACGCAGCCAAGATGGGTGTGGACTACGCATGGACGGGAGACACGACGGCGAACCTGGTGAACCTGAGCATGCTGGGTATCGAGTATGAGACGGGCGATGGGCCTGGAATCCTGAGTCAGGGACTGTTGGAGTTCAACATCGGCGGCGACGGCCCTGCGTTCAACGTGGGAAGCGGGGGTACGAGCTTTGACGTGGGCTCGATTGCGACGGCGATGGGCGGTATGAGCGATATTGCGCGGATCGGGAGTGCGAAGATCGGCGGCGCATTGGGTACTAAACGGGGAATTGAGAGTCGAGGTGACCTGAATCTGGTGAACTACAATGCGATCGCGGGGAATCTGGCGTTGGCAACGGGGGTGTGGAATAAAGACATCCAGACGCGCTATGAGGATCTGGACGAAGGACACTACGGATACTACAACCATGGAGCGGATCCGACGACAATCGTGATGAACCGAGACCTGCTGGCGAATGACAAAGAGACGGCGGCGATGTTGGCGTCGGTGGCGGCGCACGAGGGAACGCATTTGTTTGACCGGATGCTGACCGGGGAGACGACGGAGGCGAACGCCCATCTGGTGGGTGATGCGGTGTACAACAATGTGGTCGCGGCGTTAGAGTTGGAGGGGAATGCGGCCTTTGAGCAGAGTATCGAGGATGCATTGGCGGACGGCCGGAGCTACCTCCCGAATCAGGGACCGGTGGATAACTGGAAACTGATGGAAGACGGCTCGTTGGTGATGACCGAAGACGGGTGGTTGAAGGACTCGAACGGGAATTACATCCTGGACGACGACGGGAACCGGATCGGTGCCGAGGGGATTCAGGGAGGATTGCAGAACATCCTGGGAATCGGGGCGGCCGAGGCGGCGGAGCTCTTGCGGGGCGAGGAGTTCGAGCTTCGCGGAGAGGGCGTATGGTGGAACCACGAGGGCAACGCGGGCCGCTCGATTGGACTGGACAACGAGCGGTATGCGGCGATCTATAACGAGCGGCTGGCGGGACACAACACGCTGAATATCTATAATGACCTGGTAGCGCGAGGGTTGATGGACGTGGAGCGACCGGTGGTATTGGGACCGGAGACCGACTATTGGGACGGGCGGCAACCGGAGGTGGATGTGATCAGCTACGAGCAGTGGAAGGAGCAGAACTTCATCACGGGGGAGACGAATCTGCAGGTGAATAACATCATGGCGGGCTCGGAGGTGACGGCGATCTTCGGCGCGACCGGGTCATACTCGGCCAATCCGCACACCGGGGTGGACTTTGCCGTGCCCGCGGGTACGCCGGTCCATTCCATGTTCGGGGGAAATACACGATTCAACAATTTTGGAGACGATTTGAATGTGGCTGCAGGACTTTTTCAGGAGACACGCACGGATGTTACGTATACATTCAAGGGAGAGCCTCGCACCGATTCGATCCTGACCCGCTACCTTCATCTTGAGTCACGAAACGAGAACCTTGCAGACGGTCAGTTGGTGTTCGGTAATACGCAACTCGGGCTCTCGGGCAACACAGGGGTATGGCCAGGTGTGTCGCCGTATGGGAATCACTTGCATGTGGATATAACGACACAGCAGCGAAGTCCGTTGGTGGACAGCTTGATGAGCAACGCGAATCAGCGTCTGCCACGAGGAACGGGGTATCGCTATGATCCGTTCATCTTCTTGGATCCGACCGAATATACCTTTCATCTCGACGCACACATCTACGGGAACTGACGATGGCCAGGATAATAATGATGACGATAGTGTTGGTAGTGATGTTGGGTTCCTGTGTACGCCCTGCAGAGACGCAAGAGCCGATGAGTGCCGAAATGGACACGACCGCGAGCGAGCCGGTCGTTGCCGAGGGACAGCGACCGACCATGACCGACGAGGAGTTGATCGAATTGCTCGAGCAGATTGACGCAGGAAACAACGAGACGGTGGACTTTGAGCAATATCGTGGAGCACAACTGCCAACTCCAACCATGAGTCGATGGATTCGAGAGAAACAACAAGAAAATAGAGCTTATCATAGCGGAGGAATGTCGATCCCGCGAACGGGAGATACTGGCTGGTTTAACATTGCTGCTTTAGCCGACCGAGCTGTGTTTTTCTACTCACGTCGAGACGGCGACAGTTATCGACTCTCCGATTGGCTGATCGTGGAGAAGGAGAACACGTTGGTGACGATCCAAGACTTGGCGGCGGTTTCCGATCCCTCATCGCTCATCGGAGAGCGGGTGGAGTACTCGTTTGGGTTGGAGCACTGGGACTTTGAAACCGATCCGTTGGTATACGATCAGTGGTTTCATCCGGATGCGATTATTCGGATCGATCCCGATGCGGGGACGCTTGAATTGATCGAAGAGGTGCCGGCGGATCAGTACATCATGATCGAAGGGGTTTAGCGTTTTATGCCGCTCTCTATCGCTATTGGGAATAACATAACTCTCAACGAGCGCGAGGGCGGAGGGAGGAAATCCCACAGGCCCGGGCGACGACCGCCGGCGATCGGCAGTGAGCCGAGAAGCGGCCGTCGCGGCGTGATTCCAACGGACCGACGCAAGATTAGTCACATCACCATCCATCCATTGCCGGGCCGAGGAATTGGAACCCGGAGCCCGGTCTCCCCGACACATCATACGAGGACGAGCCACACCTGATAGAAACCGCTGGGAAACGGACGGCGGTGGCGATCGCGACTTCTGGCCCGAAGGGCCTGCTGAGTGATCGATATCGACGGCCGGCCCCCGTGATTGGAACAGGGGAGACGCGCCCGAGACTCTACGGCGAGATGGGCCGGATCATGGAATCGTTCATGAAAAACGAGGGGCGGTTGGGCCGCGGACTGGCGGCGATGGAAGTACCACTGTATCGCCAACGATTCTGGGACGACGACGCGAACAACGACGGGAAGCCGGACGGACTATTGGGCGCCCCGACGGTGACGATGGCGTACGACATCGGGTTTGCGGTCGCGGCATCGGTTGCGGGGGCGGCGGTCACGGCGGTGGCGGGCAACGCGGCGGGAGCGGCGGTCTCGACGGCGATCAGCATGACCGACGACGCGATCTTCACGAGCCTGGACGTGGCGGTAGGAGCGCAAGACGCGGACGATGCGTGGGAAGCGTTTGGGAAGAAGGCCGCGGCGACACTCATGACGAACCTGATCAGCGGCGGATTGGGTGAAGTGGTGAACGTGGGAAGCACGTTGGTGGGCCAGGCGGCGATGGCCGGGATGCAGTACGTAGCAAGCACGACGACGAGCGCGGCGATCAACTCGCTGGAGTGGAATAGCGACAGCTTCTTTGACATCGACTTCAACACCGACACGTTCCAGGACGCGACGATCAGCGAGGACGCCCTGGCGGGACTGGCCGGCGCGGTTGTGGGCGCGGGTGTTGCAGGAAACCTCGAAGGATTCAGCGCGGAACACGCAAGCCAAGCGAGGAGTTTCAGCGGTCTGGTAGGCGGTGCGGCACAGGCGGGACTGGAGTACGCGTGGACGGGTGAGACGACGTTGAACATGCTGAATATGAACATGTTCGGCATCGAGATGGCGAATGGTGCGATGGTGTCGACGGGGTTGTTGGAGTTCAACATCGGCGGCGACCGACCGGTATTCAATATGGGTATGGGAGGAATCGACGCGAGCGCGGTGACGGTAGCGCAGGGAGTTGCCGGGTTCGGAACGTGGAAAGAGAACATGCGGAACACAGCGTACGAGCTGTTCGGCGGAACGCGGTATGCGGCAGGATATGAGGGGATACGGCGGGAAGGGACGATGTTGCGATCGGCGTATTCGTACGGGGATGAGGAACTACAGGCGGCCCGCGAGGATATTCTGGCGGGACGAACGGATATGGCGATCGGGTTTGTGAATCAGGATGGAAAGACGACGCTGGAGAATGGCCGGAAGACGATCCATCTGGGGACCTTGGGCGAACGGGGTCGGGACAATGTGAATAGCCGTCTGCGGGCGGGGGTGGTGCTACAACACGAGGCGCACCGGAACGGGATCGGAGACGGTTTTCGGGGACAATATGAGGAGACGTTTGATGCGGTGGCGGCGCACACGTTGATGGCGATGCGGATGGAGCAGGACTACGAAGGATTCTTGGACAGCGACGCGGCATTACGCGAGCAGGCGGACATGATGGAGGAGGCATTGGCGAGCGGCGACTTCAGTGCGTTTGCCGAACACGTGATGACCGGCTATGATTTCAGTGAGGATAACTGGCTTCATACGGTGCAGGAGATCAATGCTACGGGAGATTTAGGATTCGTTTCTGAGGTAGAGGCCGGGGACACCTTAGGCGGCCTAATTGAAGAGATCTACGGCATCGACCCAAACGATCCGAAGGCTGCGGCGCTGGTGGATATGATCGTGGGGATGAACCCGCATCTTGTCGATCGGGATTCTATCGAGGTAGGGGAAGAAGTCAATCTACCGAACAATCAACATAGTACCCAAGTTGTCGACGGAAACGGCAATACGGTCCCGCTTCGGGAGTTCTTGGACACGCAGAACGAAGCGTTCAACCTGGCGTTTCAGGCCGAGACGTTTGCCGAAGGGGTGAGTGAGGCAATCGATATGAACCCTGCCGGTAGTGCACTCTTGCCCAATGTGAACGTATCGTTCGATTCTCTAATTAACACCCAGATGGTTGCTCAGATGCTGCACGATCGGACATCGGGTAGTTTCGGCGACCAACTATTCAACAATCCTCAGGATTCAGTGTTTGTTGGGCCACTGCAGGAGTTGCAAGGAACATTGAACGGATTGGGGCAGCAGGGTACGCAAGATGTGTTAGATAACTTGAGTGTGCTCGGACTAACGACGAAACAGTTCGAGTTAGCCGCATCAATCAGCTCACAGATTGCGGGAAGTGCACCAAATCTAAATCGACTTCCAAGTATGATGAGCTTTGGAGAGTTTGTGCTTACTCCATTGCAAGCCGGCGATCTTCAGCCTGGTCGTATTAGTCAGAGTCGCGCGGCCGTTCTTATGCATGAAGGTGTACACAGCTTGCGAGCATTGACGACCGGTGTGCTGAAGACCGGCCAGACGACGTCTGCGGGCCAATGGGTATACAACTACGGTGTCGAGGGCATCAACAGGTCTATCAGTCCAGGTTTTCCCTATTCATATTTTGGCCACACTGAGGAGTTGATGGCGTATGCTATTGGCGGTTTCATGGGAGCCGATCGGGCTTATCCTGGTGCTCCATCATTTGATGGTTTGCTGACGCCTCCATCACCCTATACAGGATGGTATTATTAATGAAGAAATGGATAATTTGTTCAATCATCTTGGGGTTACTCATCGACGCGATACATGCACAGTGGTGGGACAGTGAAGACGCTTTACGGTCCTCTAAAGAGTATTTTGATTCGATTTCCGAAAAGGATTTCGATGAGCTTTCTACCACTGAGCTCGTTGAGGCTTATACATATCATTCAGTCCATTATATAGATGTATCACCCACCGCATTGGATGTACTTAATGAGCTTGCTTTTAGGTCTGACCTTGAGCCTGATCATATATTGGTGACTATGGCTGACATCCCGATTATAGCTTCAGTTGAGTCCGTCTATTTGTCGGATTCTAGTATGTGGGCCTTAGTAGGACTAAAGGATTTAGCCGAAGAGATGGATATGCTGGATCCCGATCAAGAGCCGCGCGCAGCTGAACTTATGATGGGTTTTGTTGCTCGCGCGATCGAGTTCACTGTGCGAAATGACGCTGCGGAAAACTTTTTGCTAACCGCCACTGTCGGAACACTACATCGGGGTGGTTGGTTGGGATTTGATCCGCCTGATGATCGAAACGCAGTTCGACCATTTGTCCAATCGTTTTTGGATCACTACGGAATCACCGCGACAATGCAACGACCCGAGGGCTGGTAAGGATACGGCGAGACTAAAGCTGGTTAATTGTATGAGGACTCACGGCGAACGCAGCAGGTTTTTGGTATCCAATACTTCATGCAAGTGCTGAAGTGGAGAAACGGGAGATGAAGCGGTAGGAACAAACGAGCGATCAATGTTTTTTAGCACAACAATCAGAGCATATGCTTTAACAGTGTCGACGCGTTGGAGCAGAGTTCCGAATTGTTGTTTGACGACCGACCTGATAGATACCTGCCAAGAGATGCCCGCCGGCCAGTGGCTGTATAACTACGCAGTGGAAGGTATCAACAATCCGGCCCCACCTCCAGTTCCGTACTTTGGACACACGGAGGGACTCATGGCGTTTGCCGTGGGTGGTAGCATTCCTCCTGGTGGTTTAGGCAACAATCCGAGCTCGTATCGCGGCTTGCTATCACGGCCCGGCACACCTTTCACGGGATGGTACCACTGATGCAGAACCGTTACGGATTACTTTTTATTTTGCAGTGTTGCGTTATCGCAACACTTACACATGCCGACCCTTGGGACAGTGATAACGAACTACGTGAGATGATAGAGCGAGTTGAAGCGATCCCTCACGATGAGCTTTCGCAGCTCGATACGTCTGTTTTGCTCGAAGTTTATATGTATCGTTTCGCGGCCCATTTTCCCATGTCGGCTTCTGCAGATGCCGCGCTCCTAGCGCTGGAGAGACGGACGGATCTGCAAGTTGACGACGTTGTTTCTCTCTTGTCGGAAGTCAAGCTCATCGAGAGATCTGAATCGACTCGCCGTTGGGCGACGAGTTCCTTGGCGATTGCTGGCTTGCAAGGAGTTTCCGGAACTCTTGGGCTACTGGATCCTGCGCAAGAACCGCGCGCCCATGAGGCAATGATGGCATTCGTAGTACGCGCAGTTGAGTACACCGTACGCAATGATGGGGCTTACAATTGGCTATTGAGCATGACTGCCCATGATTTAGCAGCCCATGGATGGCTCGACTACGGCGAGTCATTAGAACCTTACGACGGCAATCGAGTGATAGATTTGTTTCTCAATCACTTTGGCCTAATGGCGAGCAAATGCAGTCCTGAACGAAACTGCCCACAAGGGACTCGTTAGCGGGGATGATACGAGCAGAGATCGAGAAGTCTCTGCAAGAGAATGTACGCAGAGTAGTTGCGGCGAACCGACGTAAGAGTAATCACAGCACTATCCACCCATTGCCGGGCTGAGGACTATCAGTCCGCAGCCCGGTCTCCCCCCGACATCCCATATGAGAATGAGACACACCTACGGTACTCCGCCGGGGAACGGACGGCGGTGGCGGTCGCGACTTCTGGCCCGGAGGGCCTGCTGAGTGATCGACACCGACGACCGCTCCCCCCGAATTGGAACCGGGGGAGACGCGCCCGAAGCCCGACGGGGCAAACGACGTTGAATGTGTTGAGCATGAGCGACCTCGGAGGACCCACGGGTACGGGACTACTGGAGCTGAATCTGGGGGGCGATCGACCGGTGTTCAATGTGGGCATGGGGGGCATCGGGATGAGCGTGGGCCAGGTGATGCAAGGGATGGGCGGATTCTCATCGTACCGGCGGAGCTTGGACATCCATCGTGAGGGATTCCGCGGAGACGAGGCGATCGCGATGCGGATGCTGGACACGTCGGGACTGGCCGAAACCGAAGCGCTGTATGATGAGTTGATGTCGGGCGAGGCGCGGTTGGTACGGGGCGGTACGGACGGTCGTGCCGAGACGGAGCTGGTCAACGGACAGAAGCAGATCTACCTGGGAGACGGCGCGAGTGCGGGGAGTAAGTATCAGCTGGGACTGACGTTATCGCACGAGGCGTTTCGGGATGGGGTGGATAACGGGGAGCTGGGACAACAGCAGGAGACGGTACAAGCGGTCGTCGGCCACACGTTGGTGGCGCAGCAGGTCGCGGGGATCTACGGAGACGAGCAGCTGACGGGGATGCAACAGGACGAGGTGAAGCGGTTGGTGGAGGCGCAGAAGACAGGTGACTTCAGCGACTTTGTCTCGTATGTGGGCGGTGCCTATGATTCCAGTGCGGATTATTGGAAACTGGTCGTACACGCCGATGGAACTCATGAGCTCATCGACGACGGGAGCAAAGAGTTGACCGTCGAGTATCTAAACGCCGAAGGCGATGTGATCAGCACGATGACGCCAGAAGGACAGGGCGCTCAGAACGAAATGGGGTGGGCTGCATCGCTGGGAAACCTTGTTGACGACGAACGCGCGGGACAGCTATTAGGAGGCGACATAACAGATCCAAGCAACTACGATGACCAGACACTCATGGATGTGTTTGGATTTTCGGCGGTTGATGTGCAGATACTACGCCACGACCCGGGAGCAAGCCTTGATGGGCTGACGGATGCGCAACGGAACAGCTTAGTGGGCGAGGCGTTGTTGAAGAATGCGGGAGCGGAGTGGAATGGTGATGCAGGTCGTTGGCAAGCAGACGGAGAAGGCGGCTTTACAGTTGAGGGCATGACGTTGACCGACCGAAATCTTGCCGAGCAGGGTCGGATTTTGGCTGAGTACACCGACGGCGCGTATGAATACTCGACCGTGAAGGCCGAGATCTTTCGCAATCCCGACACCTACAATGGCTGGTCGGCTTACGAGGATGACCTCTATAACCCAGGAAGCCAGAGTCAGGATCATCTGGTGATTCAGCAGTACGACTTGGACGGTAACCTCATCGCGGGTGATGCGTTTGGCGGGTATCACACCGTCGACAATATGACAACGAACAGGCGCGGTGATAACTTAAGCCAGCCGTTCGATCATCCGGTACACGGCAATGTGCAGGGAAACACGATCGCGCCGGGATCGTTGGGTATAACGTATTATGGTCAGTCGTCGGGATTTGCAGGAGAGATTGACGGCAATCAGAACGCAGTACTGATTCTTAACAATGCCGCAACACTGGATGGACAGGCGATCGGTAACGATGGGCGTAACGGAACAGACTGGGAACGGTGGCTTCTTCATTCAAATAGAGCTGCCGGTGCTACATCCGATTGGGCGAGTGGATGTTTCTCTGACGGATGTTTTGTGACATCGCACGATACGATTCAATCGACTTTCGGATTTCTAGAATCGACCGGTATGGAGAGTGGGTACCATATCGACGCAACGTTATTCGAAGTCCCCTTCGAAGATACGTGGTACAGTTGGTACTATTAAACTATGAGACGAGTAACAGTCGGTATTATCATTTTTCTGATCACGGTTATTTCTTGTCGGCAATCCGAAGGGGATTCCCGTGCCATCAATGCAAACGGCGAGCCGATGTTAGCTGACGAAACACATCTTTTGATGGTTGAACCTAGTGACGATGCAGGCTCGGCTGAACCGATAGTCGAAGTGGCCGCTAATGCGTTCGGGTATTTCCCGGTCGCGGGATCATTCGTTGTGCGCGAGGGCGACACAATGACGTGGTTCTTCGACACCATTTGGCAAGAGATGAATGTCGACGATATTGTCTTGACAGAGAGTGGATATTACGAAACGACGATCATGGGTCAAGATTTTTTCACGTTGTTTGGCGGTAATTTCCTTCAGCTTTTCAGCACTGAGATAAATGCCCACAATCCGAACGCACTCTGGATTTTGGAGCCCGCAACGGAGGGAAATGAACCTCATCGAATATACAGCTTTGGGGTTGAGTCGATATCTGCGCACTCTATCTTGTCAGAAGACGTTAACGGAGAAGAGGTTGTGTATGGACCACAGCTGCTTCGCAGCATTTTCTTTGGTGACCAAATCTCAATGTACTGGAACGCACTCCATAATCCGTGGGTCGAAGGCGAAGAGGGGCCGGGGATTGGCGTAACGCTTGATATCACCTTTGAAGAGCCCTCTGATCACATGCTCGTGCTCAATGGATTTGTTGATCCTGAGCGACGTCATTTGTTTCGAATGAACAATCGTGTGCGTACGGCGATGATCCGATCGACGGACCCGGAAACACGGTTTGAGTTTGAATACACATTTGAAGATGTCGTCGAGCTCTCATACATTAACTTCCCTACGCCGACTCGATCCGTGCAACTCGAGATTCTGGATGTGTACCCCGGGAGTCGTTGGGACGACACCGCCATCAGCGCCATCATTCGCAACCACACATGGGAGCGACCAATAGAGCGACTTGAGCGTACCGTTCGAGCTTGGAAAGTACCTGAAAATCAGTACCGCGAAGCCGAGTAGTGTTTGAATCGTCATCTTACCGGTAATGATGAAGAAACAAGTATGGTATTTTCTCATATGCTTTGTACTTCTGCTTCTTAGCCTTAGCGCGTGTTCGAAAGATGTCGATGGCACAAGCGATTCGGAGCCGATATCATCGGCACCGGTAGTTTTGGTCAATGAGGAGGCGACGACAGAAGTTCTTGGAACTGATCGCTTAATGACGCCGGATGGCGAGTTGGATCAACAGACGATCGACGCAATCAACGCCGAGCTAACAGCATATGCGGACCAATATGATGGCGAATGGTCTTCGAGGACGCGTAACTTGGGTGTTCCCGGTATGCGCGACGAGATACGATCTGATACAGGATTGCTTCATAATTTAGCACGACTTTCCCCTATGGCGATCAGTTGGATTGATAGCATTTCCACCTATTATATTGACGTCCGAACTGTTCCGGAGCTTCCTAAGGAGTTGTCCCTATCGCAGTTGTCATTCAATGATAGAGTCGAAGACATTGCCAATATTGCTGACACCGATGTGCGTCATTTGACACTTTTCCGGTCTGATATTTCATCAATTGATGTCCTCGTGAATAACGAACACATCGAGTATCTCGATGTTGCATTTACGGGGATTACCTCGTTGCCGGATATGTCAGGGATGACGCGACTTAGTGTGCTTAGGGTCGATTCGACGCAAATTCGTTCGCTCGACAACATTGATACAACTCCAGGCGAGTTTGATTTGAATATTATGCAGACACCCGAACTCAACAACATCGACGCATTGTTGGAGTCGAATATTCGGACCTTGTATATCGACAGTATCAACAACACGGTATTTGGACCGCGGACTGGAACGTACGAGCGGCTCGAATCGTGGTTCAATGAGCATCTTGACGAACTACAAACACGAAATCCGGACTTCCGGCTTGAGTTCAACGTGCCGTCAGGACCCTGACTGTCGGTATATGTTTTTACAATAACGTGGAGATCCAAAACCTCATCTGGACGATGAAGTGGGGCGAAACCGCGCAGTTGAACCAAACGCGACATGACTTACCGTAGCGCGAGTGCGAAGGGAGGAAATCCCACAGGGGCTGGTCGCAATCCTTGGCGGATTGCCGCGCGCCCATGCAGCCGGCCCGGGGCGACGACCGCCGGCGATCGGCCCCTGGTCGCACGCACTGCGTGCTGCTCGGGTATGCGGCCGAAGTGAGCCGAGAAGCGGTCGGTGCGTGATGGGTACGACAAGCCGTCGTAAGAACTACCGCACCACCATCCACCCATGATCGGGCCGAGGAATTGGAACCCGGAACCCGGAGCCCGGTCCCCCCGACATCTCACAAGAGGACGAGACATCTCTGTTGAAACGCGCCGGGGAACGGACGGCGGTGGCGAGCACGACTTCTGGCCCGAAGGGCCTGCTGAGTGATCGACACCGACGGCCGCTCCCTTCGTTGAACAAGGGGAGACGCGCCCGAAGACCGTGGTGCAAAGGCGTAATCATACTCCCCGCCGCACTGTACCCCCCGCGATTCACATGATATCCTCGCCTTCTGATGCGGCAGCCCTCGATAATTATCGACATCAAGAGCCGGCTATCCGGCGACCGTGAACCGCGTATTTCTCGGTTCACCGTACGTACTTCCAAGTCGACCGCGTGGGATCGAATGGCAGAATCATCGCGGCAGTACTGCTTACACTCGGCCGTTCAATACGCTGTGGGATACTTCGGCCCAACAGAAACAGGACCAAACATACTCCTCCATGCGTAACATATATGTATTGCTCGGACTCTTTTGTACGCTTGCAATAGCCTCACCCATCTACGCGCGAGAGATTGCCGTTGCACACAATGATCTCGAAGTCGGTCGTCGGGCGACCCAGCTTGCGTTCGAAGTTACCACGCACGCCGACAGCGCGGGCGAGACGATCGTGCGCAGTGATACCGACTACCATCTGATCGCCGACCTTCCGATCGACGCGTTGGCGATGGTCTTTCTCAATCGTGATCGGATCGCTGAGTACATGCCGAACCTTCACGAGTATGAATGGACACCCGTTACCTCGGAGCCCGGCAATGTCGTGATCGAGGTGCAGCGGATCGGCGTTCGATTTATGGGAATCGACGCGACCTACCATATACGCCAGCGCTCCGAGGCGATCGATCTACGCT
The DNA here is from genome assembly GCA_965601925.1 of Alkalispirochaeta sp. Taxonomy (GTDB): domain Bacteria; phylum Spirochaetota; class Spirochaetia; order DSM-27196; family Alkalispirochaetaceae; genus Alkalispirochaeta. The sequence continues at coordinate 4,141,898 of OZ271854.1, read as the reverse complement.
TGCAGGAGCCGCGTCGGTTCATTCTGGAATACGAGATGATCGAGTCACTCGACGGCAAGCTCACATCGAGTCGCGGGGCGTTTTTCATGGAGGAGATGGAGGTCGACGGGCGCTCCGTTACCTATATGAGGCAGCGAAACACGACCGAGTTTCGCGATCCGTTTCGAGGGTTTCCGCGCATCCTGCGGGCATTCGCGCCCGGTGGTACGCGGCGCCTCTTTCGCGCGATGATCGACGAGGCGGAGCACTATGCCGACCGATAGGACGGCCACGTAACGGACGGTTGTGCTACACCGTTTCGGCCGGCCGCCAACGCCCCGCCTGTAGCGACAGCCCGTACTGCTCCTGCAATACGCCCCGGAGGCCGGCCGCCAAGGCGGGCGCGGTCTGCTGTATCTTCTGCGCCGTCTCGAGCGCAACGCCGCTTGTAAGAATCGTCTCCAGGAGCATCTTTGCGGCGAGAAAGCGCCGGTATTTATCGATTCCGAAGATGAGCGGGTCGTCGAGCATCCCGATGATCTCCCACGTCACCTGCTCGGCCTGGCTATAGCGTCCCGCGTCCTTGTCCTGGTCGGAGATGCGCATCGGGAGTTCGGCCACGATGCGATCCAGGTTGGGTGCCAAATAGTCGAGGTTGAAGAGTCCGGAGGCGCAGTTACAAAGGATTTTGGTTCCCCGCCGCTCGACCGCCAGCATCTCGTCGCGGCTGATTGCCGGACCGATATCACCGCAGTTGAGCCTCCCGTTCTGGTCGTAGACGAGGATGCCGATTTTGACGTCCACGGGAGTACGAAAGGAGAAGTCGAATCCGCCCTGTGCGCCGCGAAGCGCCAGAATCGCAAGAGAGACCGGGTCGATCGTGAAGCCGACGTTATCCACATTCCCGAGGTACACGAACCGTTTTCCCAACCGATGAAGGCGCCGGTAGACCGGCGTGAGCACCTGAAAGTTCTGGCCGTGGCCGCCGGGGAGCCCGAGTGGGTGTCCGCTTTCTCCTCCGGCGTTCGTGAAGAACCGTTTGGGACGCCCCTCCTCGGAATGGGTCATCGCCGCGATGAGGGGCTGCGCGGCCGATGCCGTCTGGAGAACACTATCAGCGGCGGGAAGGTCGCGAAGCAGAGGACTCTCGCGGTAGGTTGCGTATGCGTCTCGGAGTGCATCACGGGTGAAGATGCTCGTCATCTCGACGACGGGAAACCCCGGACGCAACGGCGCACCGTCGGCATCCGTCGGAGGGGAGATATCCAGATCGGCCGCCACGGCGCGATAGGCTTCCGCAGCGCGCAGGACCATACGAAACTTGAGTTCGAGAAAGCTCGCCCCGTCGCTCCCGTCGGGGTTAATGAAGGCCGGAGTGATTCCCTTCGGCTTTCCCCGTGCGCCTTCGGCGAGCCGGTCGAATGTTTCGCGATACAGTGCAAAGAGATCCGAGTCGAAGGCGTGGTTCTTGCGTGTGTCGGCGTAGCTCGTGGCGCTGCCGCCGTTGAGAACGCCGTAGGAGAGGTACGGATAGAGGAGAATACCGATCGTGCGAAGCGCTTCGTCGTCGAGGTGTCGCGTGTCGCCGTCGACCGTACCAAAGCGATCCGTGGGTATCTCCGGCGCTATCTCTGCCAGGCGCGCGCGATATGCGCGGTCGGGAAGCGTCAGGGTCGAGTATCCGCGGCGGTCGAGAATGGTCGTGCCGTCGATTTCCGGCACTCCCGACGCTTCAAGTGGGCGTACTCCGTCGTAGTCGCCGCGATTAAAGGCGGTGAGGATGTGTTTCGAGCGCTCGACATCAATTCCGATCTCGTGCATACGGCGCTCTACGGCTCCGTCGTCGTTCACCGTGCTGCGGCTCTTATCATGGGCCATCGCGGTCTCCTTTCTTACGCGCGCTCGATGCGTGAATAGGCGGCGTGCGCCGCGCCGTACAGGGAAATGGCATAGTCCTTGACGATGTAAATCGGAATTTGTCCCAACACACGGGCGATGTGCTCGCGATAGTTCGCCCGGAAGGCGTGCATGAACAGGTCGTCCTCCAAAAACCAGCGCTCGTTTTTGGTGACGATACCGCCGGCCAAAAAGAGCCCTCCGCGGGGTAGAAAATGGAGCGCCGCGTCCGAAGCGAACCGTGCGTAACTCTTCACAAACGTCTTAAGTATCTCCGTCGCTGCGCCGTCGCCCGATGAAGCGGCCTCCGAGACGTACGCTGCGGGGTCGTCCTCTTCCGCAGGTGGTGAGGAGATCGCGGAAGACTGCGGCAGGCGTCCGGTCTCCCGAAAGAAGCGGTAGGTGTTCGCGATGCCCTGGCCGGAGACGAAGAGTTCAGCTCCCGCGGCCGCTCCTGCTTCGACCGACGACAGCGCCCAATCGACCATCTCGCGTGTGAGCGCGTCGTACGGCGCAAACCCCGAGTGGCCACCCTCGGACGAGAACGCGAGGAAACGGCCCTCCTGTTCCACGAGGTATCCGACTCCGAGACCGGTGCCGGCTCCGACGACCGCCTGGACGTGTCCCTCCCGGGCAGGAACGGTGCCGTTCCGGTCGGGCAGGGGGGTGATTTGAGCGGGGTCCTCCACGTCGAGAAGCGGAATCCCGTAGCTGATTGCGGTAAAATCGTTAATGACCAGCGTCTCGATACCGGTCTCGGCCGCGATCGCAGCGCCGTCGATGTTCCACCCGACGTTGGACAGTTCACAGTAGTTGTCGCGTACGGGCCCGGCGCCGCTGATGCAAATCAGACTCGGCGTGAGGTGAGGCGTCGTCTCCGCGAGGACCGCGAGTGTTCGCTCGACGGCCTCCAGCATCGACGACAGTGCTTGAGAGGAGTAGCGATAGCGCTGAAGAATGTCGAACCGTCGACCGAGGCGTCCCACCACCGCTACCCCGGTATTGGTGCCTCCAACGTCGCAGGCGAGAATCAAGCTATCGAATTCGATTCGATTTCCGAGTTGTCGCATGGTCACGCCCTTTATAGTACAGGGCATGGCGATTGTCCACGGGGACGCTGTTTAGGCGGTTTGCTTGAGGAACGGCCGGTTCTCGGCTAAACTTGCGGTGCAAGCGGAGGCATTATGGATAGTGATAAGAAGTACCGGCTGGTCACGCGAAGCGATTTTGACGGCTTGGTATGCGCAGTTCTCCTCAGAGCGCAAGATATGATCGATGAGATCAAATTTGTCCACCCCAAGGATATGCAGGACGGTCTGATCGCAATCTCGGGAGACGATATCACGACGAATCTTCCGTACGTCGAGGGCGTTCATCTCGCCTTTGACCACCACCACTCCGAAATGATTCGCGTAGGAGAGAAGGAAAACTACATCATCGATCCCGACGCTCCGAGCGCGGCGCGGGTGGTGTACGATTACCTGGGAGGCAAAAAGACATTTCCGTCGGTGAGCGACGATATGATGGCGGCCGTCGATAAGGGCGACTCGGCCGATTTCACGCGCGAGGAGGTGCTCAATCCCGAGGGATGGAACCTACTCAACTTCATTATGGACGCGCGTACCGGTTTGGGGCGTTTTCGTAACTTTCGTATTTCGAACTACCAGCTCATGATGGATCTGATCGACTACTGCAAGGATCACGATATCGACGACATTCTCGCGCTCCCCGATGTTGCCGAGCGGGTGGATCTCTACTTTGAACATCAGGACAAGTTTCAGACGCAGATTCGCGCGTCCGGCACCGCCGACGGTAATGTGTTGATCGTCGATCTGCGCGGCGAGGAGATGATTTACGCCGGGAATCGTTTCGTGAAGTACGCAATCTTCCCCGAGACCGACGTATCAATCCAGGTCATCTGGGGCTTCAAGCGCCAAAATACCGTCCTCACCGTCGGAAGATCGATATTTAATCGCACGAACGGGGTGAATATCGGCGAGCTGATGTTGCGCTACGGCGGTGGTGGACACCCTGCGGCGGGGACGTGTCAGATTGAGAACGACGACGCGCAACGGGTCCTCCATGAGGTCGTCGCGGCTCTCAAGAGCTGACGGGAGTACGATCCGATGTACGAGGTCATCTCCGGACTGGAATCGCCCACCGAAGAGGAACGGTTGGATGCGTTGCGCGATGCGGTGGGCCGCAACGACCGGGGTATTCTCGATACGCCGACCTCCGGTGAAGTCAACAATCACGTCCACACCCACTACTCCTTCAGCCCGTACTCGCCGGCATCGGCGGCCTACATGGCGCGCAAGAGCGGCCTGGAGGCGGTCGGGAGTGTCGACCACGATTCGATCGGCGCAGCGCGAGAAATGGCGGCGGCGGCGCGCATCCTGGGCATCGGTTCCACGGTCGGCGCCGAGTTGCGGGTGCGATTCGTCGATACGCCCTTTGCCGACGTACGGTTGAATAACCCCGATTCGATCGGTATCGCCTACATAGTGCTCCACGGTGTTCCGGCGTCACGTATCGACGAGTTACAACGGTTCCTGCGTCCACTACAAAGCGTCCGCAACGCTCGCAACCGCCGTCAGGTGGTGCGCCTCAACGACATAATCGTCCCCGCCGGGCTCGATCCGGTCGACTTCGATAGCGATGTGTTGCCGCTGAGCTGGTCGGATCGCGGAGGGAGCGTCACCGAGCGTCATATTCTCTACGCGTTGGCGATCAAACTCGAGGCCGCGTACGGAAGGGGTGAGGCTCTCATACGTTTCATAGAAGGTGCTATCGGCCTAACGCTTGCCGATAGGCAACGTGCACACCTCACCGACGCCGATAACCCGCACTATTTGTACGACCTTCTGGGGGTATTCAAGGGCCGTTTCGTCGAGCGATTCTTCATTCAGCCCGCGGAAGAGGAGTGTTTGCCGGTACGCCGAGTTACCGTCTTGGCCCGAGAGCTGGGTTCGATTCCGGCGTACGCCTATCTCGGCGATGTGGGCGACTCTCCGACCGGCGATAAGAAGGCGCAACGCTTTGAGGACGCTTATGTCGAGGAACTCGCCGCGGCGCTGCCGGAGATCGGATTCCAAGCGATTACCTACATGCCCCCGCGAAATACCGCCGAGCAACTGCGCACCGTCCAGCGCCTGGCCGCCTCGGCGGGGCTAATGGAGATCAGCGGCGTCGATATCAACTCCAGACGGCAGGCCTTTACCTGTCGTGAGGTCATGCGGAGCGAGTTCAGCCATCTCAATACCACCACGTGGGCACTTATCGCCCACGAGACGCTCGCGTCCCACGACGAGCGCTACGGACTCTTCCACGCCGATAATCCTCTCGCCGGTCGCTCACTATCCCAACGTATCGAACGCTACGCACACATCGGGCGAGAGGGCGATCCCCACCGACCGGAGGAGATGGTCTCCGTCGCGCCGGCGCTATAAGATCTCGAGCGCGCACGAAGGATCGTACCTCGACTCGACGGGAACGATGTCTCCGCGTTCGGCCGAACGCTCCGCAACTATGATAGGGACGATTGCACGACGCGGCGGCCGACGTGGAAGATTGGGCCATCGATAGACCTCAATGATCTACCGCCTCAGTTCGTCTCACGACGAGTGCGCGTTGGGAGTCGGCTTCGTCGTATTCGCGACCTAATGCGCCTCCGGTCGGAACGAATCGGCACCATTGCCGCGAGACGCAATTCTCCACGACGATTTCCTCGCCGCCCAGCCGGAACTGGGGCTTGTCGAGGTGAGGCCCGACGGCACGGCGCTGCGTCTGCGCTATACCGTGCGGGGCGATCCGTCGGCCGACTGGTTTAACCGCGCCGTGGATGTACCGGCGGCGCGCTGCATCGTCTCTGAGGAGGCCAAACACCTCGTCGCCGAGGAGGCGTATGAGCAGAATTCGTCGTTGATCGTATTGGTCGCCACCGACACGACGTTTTGACGGTCCGAGTCCGCCACACTACGACACATATGAGGCTATCGTTCGAACACGGCTGGGTTTACGACGCTTTGCGGACGCTTTCCCGACAGAAAGTCGATCACGGCGGCGGCCGACGCCTCCTGCATGCGCGCCTTTCCCTCGTCGGTATCGCTGCCGACGTGGGGGCTGGCGGCGATATTGAGGCCTGCAAGCGAGAGTTCAGGGTGCGGCCACACCTCGTCAATACCGTAGCCGAAGAGCGCACCGCTTCTGACGGCCTCGTAGGCGAGTCGATTGTCGACGAGAAGGCCGCGAGCGCAATTGACCAGGACCGCGTTGCGTTTCATACATGCGAGCTCGGCTGCGCCGACGATAGTGTGACGGACCGATGCGTGAAGTGTAATGAGATCGGCGCGCTCCAACAGCTCCTCAAATGCGACGTAGTGCGCTCCCGCCGCCTCGGCCCACGCGGCATCGGGGTATGGATCGTAGGCGAGCACCTCCATGTTAAAGCCGCGCAAGAGCCCAATCACCAATCGACCGATCGTACCGGTACCGACGACACCTAAGGTGCGTCCGTACACATCGAGGCGCGAGGGCCCTTGTTTGTCTCGTCCCGCGCGGGCACGCTCGTGGTGTGGAATCCGACGCCCCGCCACGTCCAAGAGCGTCGCAACGCTCCACTCGGCGGTGGGCAACGAGTTCGCACCGGGGGTGTTGGCGACGACCACGCCGGAGCGCGTCGCCGCATCCAGCGCTACGCTATCGGTACCCACACCGTAGCGCGCTATGATGCGCAGCGTACCGCCGCCGGCGCCTCCCACCTCGGTCAAGAGTTCCGCTGAGTAGCGCTCCAGGTCGGCGATCACACCGACCGCCTCGGAGAGCTCCTCGCGTCGTACCGGGTCGTGAGGATCTCTGTCGCACTTAAGCTCGATCCGGTACCGCTCCGCGGAGCCGGCCACAAAGGTCTCGAGCGCGCGGTAGGCGGCATGCGACCGCTCCGGCAGCGTTTCCAGCTCATCCATAAATGAACTTGCAAAGACAACGATCGATTTCCGCGACACGGTCCGCCTCCACGGTGGATTTCATAGAGATCTGCGAGCTGTGCCCGCCCATCCTCCATCTTTCACGCCCGTTCGAGACGGGCTCGCTATCGTCCGTTCCGGGTCGTCTCATATTTGACTACTCTGTGATATCAGATATCATGTGATGAAACGGTAGCGGCGTCAAGAAAGGATTCTACAGATTTCTCCGATCCGACGTGGTTTGATCGTCCCGCTTGTTGTAGGATATCAAAGGAACGAGGAACGGCTATGGTGAACGAAACCGCATCGGGGGCGACTCGGAAGGCCGCCGTTACCGAATCGCCTCTGGAGACGAGGACGCTCAGCGCGCAGATATACGAGTATCTCACCAACCGCATCATCGGAGGCGAGATCGCCTACGGCGATCGTCTGAGCATCCGCGAGATTGCCGAGATCTTGGGGGTGAGTAGTATGCCGGTGCGGGATGCGATTCGTCGTTTGGAGTTCGAGGGAATCATCGAGGTACGGCCGCGGAGCACTTGCATCGTGCGAATGCCGACGCGGCGCGACATGCTTGACGCCTTCGAGCTGCGAGTCGTGCTCGAACTCCACGCCGTGAAGAGGGTTTATCCCTCGGTAACGTCCGAGGATCTCGGTCAGCTTGAAGGCTACCTCGACGCGATGGAGGCGGTCATGCCGGTCGGCGACGATCGCGGACGCATGGGTGAGTTCGTGAAGTACGACCAGCTCTTTCACGTGGAGTTGTGCCGCCTCGCCGGAAACGCGCAGCTGTTGCGTGCGTATCGTTCGAACGCGCTCCACCTCAATATTTCGTTCACCGTCCGCGCCGGTATCGAGCCGGATATGGAGCGTCTCGAGAGTGACCATCGACGAATCTACGAGCTGTTGCGGGAGAACTCGTCCGAGGCGGTGGACGTTCTTCAGAACCACTTGCTGCGTTGCCGGAGCAACATGGCGCGCGGTACGTTCTTCGCATCGTTGGAGGCTGAGTAGCAATCGGGGGTGCTCATTTTTTCGAGCGGCTACGACATGTCTCGAAACTCCGCTACGAAGGCGGCGTGATCCGACTCCGGGTACTTGGTGTCGAACGCGAAGGGAAGACTCTCGTCGTGCAGGTTTTCGTTATTGATTCGCGCTGCGTGAATGTGCGGCAACAGCGATTGCGACACGACCATATGATCCAGCAGGTTCCCGTGGCCGTGGTGGAGGTGGCTGTACCGAACCGACGACGGAATAGCTCTACTGAAGGGTATCAGCACGCGTCCTCTGAGAGCGGGGTTGTTCGTATTCTCCACTCGACCCAGGATCGCCTCCACCGGTACCTCGCCGGGTTCGGCGTTGAAATCGCCGCAGACGACTATCTTGGCGGTTGGATCACCGTCGAACAACTCGTCGATTAGCAGTCGCGTTTCGAGTGCCTGCCCGACACGTTTGATCGACGACAGAAAGTATCCTTCCGCCCAGCCGGCGGCGCTGTTCCACGTCCAACGATCCCGTTGGCCCGGTATCGACGACGCGAGGCGTGACTTGAGATGGAGATTGAGAACATGAAGGGTCGATGCGTCGTTGAGCGATATCTGCACGTGGAGAATGGGGCGCTCCCACCGTACCGGTTTGGCCTCCGTATCCGGCGGATCGACGGCCGTTACGCGTCGGTATTGTAACTCCTCGATTCTGTCGTTGCGGTACTGTTCTACGCGTTGAATCGGGAGTTTCGATAAGACGACGAGGTTCCGCTCGTTGTAAGGAACGCCGGCGCCGGTCTGTGTACTCGCTATCGAATACGACTCATATCGAGTGCGTTCGAGTACCGCTCTCAGCGCCGATAGCTCCCTCCTCGGCCTATCGGCGGTATGTCCCGGAAGCTCCTGGCCATGCACCTCCTGCAGACACAGCACGTCCGCATCCAGGCGCTCCAACTCACGGCGCAACACCGGTATACGCTCCGCCAAAGGCGGGTTTTTCTCGTCTGCGTTGTCGTCCAAGTTTTCTACGTTGAATGTCGCGATTCTGAACATATGCCCCCTCCATTCGGTAGTTCGACCGCACGGCGATGGATCGCGCCGTGGCGCGCCCGCGTGCGCCGGTGTACCATACGGAGAAAGATCGCGCATCCGCTCCGGAGGTGCAAGAATGAGCGCGCCCTCTCATGGATTTTTGACAGTGCGCGCACGCGCCTTGCGGCTAAGCGCCCGCAGCGGCGCGACGCACGCAGCAGTCGGCAAGATACCGCGGAGACGGAGCGAAGCACCGATGCACGCCGCGTCCGACGGTGCGTCCCGGCGAGGTCGCTGTGAGTCGGGATAGTCGGCCTTATCGACGCGCATCGCTTCTCCGAAACGGCGCGCGTACCGTCCGATCGACGAGTGCGCCGTAACAAGCGGGCTTTCGGTATGTGTTGGCCCAGGACTCCCGTGCGCGGTACTCACGTAACGCGTCGACGTCGAACCGCGCAAGTACGATCCCGGAGTCTCTCCCGGCCTCCGCGATCTGCATATCCCGCGCCTCACCGTCGGTCTCTCCGCGGGGTTCGGTGTAGGCGATACCGTCGAAGGCGACAGACTTTCCGCGATACGGTTCTCCGCCGTAGTTCACCAGAGCGCACCCCACCATGTTCTCGAACGAACGAGTCTGCAGTTGGTGTTTTCTGTGCGTGTCGACGTCGCATGCGTTCGAGACGATGAGTATCTCCGCTCCTCGGAGCATTAGTATTCGGGCACTCTCGGGAAACTCCCGGTCGTAGCAGATCATCGCGCCGATCGTCACGGAACCTCGGCGTGTGGCGAGGTCGCATACCGCGAACTCGCGTCCGGGGGTTAGATCGATTTCGGGCGAGAAGTCGCAGGTATGTACCTTGGCATAGGTGAGACGCGTCGTGCCGGTACGATCGATAATCGACACGGCGTTGAACGGGCCGCCGTCGGGATTACGGCGAAGGTACGTAAGGGCGATCGCAATGTCGTTGTCAGTCGCCGATTGTACGAACGCACGGTAGTACGCGTCTTTCTCGGAAATCGCCTGTTCCCGCCACGCTTGGGCGGTGAGCTCGGTGGACGGAAACCGGTAGCCGACGTTCCACATCTCCGGAAAGACCGCGATGTCGGCTCCCATGGACGCGGCGGCGGCGCACGCATCGAGCCCGACTTGCAAAGACTCGGCGAGGTGCGATGGACGGTCAAGTTGGAGCATCGCGACGGTCAACGTGTGTGATGTCATGACACTCACCATACCCGACACGCGCCACCATCGAGAACCTGCTCCGCACAGTGGCCCACCGCCGACGGTACGCCGCCCGTATGCCGAGGGTGCGCACCGTGCCGTGGGGAATGCCGGCCGCGCGGCGGTCGTGGAAGTCAGAGACCGAAGCGTTCTTTGATTGCCGCGGTGAACGCCGCGTCGTCGGCGCTCTTGCGCAAATCGATGAACTGCCGCGCGTCGTCCCCGGCGATATAGCGAATGCGCGGGGACCGATCGGTTGCGGCGCGATAGATAACCTCGGCGACCATCGACGGGTCCGCCGCGTGCTCCAAGAAGCTACCCATGGCGTCAACGAGTTTTCCGACGACTCCCTGGTACTCCGCCAAGGCTTCGTCGTTGTTGAAGTCGAAGGACCGCGTACTGAAGTCGGTCTTGATCGCCCCGGGCTCCACGAGTTTCACGCGCACGCCGACGGCCTCCATCTCAAAAGCGAGCGCCTCGGAGAGCCCCTCCACCGCGAACTTCGTGCCGTGGTACAAGCTTCCGAGGGGTAGGGCGATCTTGCCGCCGACGGACGATACGTTAATGATCGTTCCTCCGCCGGCCGCGCGGAAGTGAGGCGTCACCGCTTTCGTGGTCTCGATCAGTCCGATGACGTTTACGTCAAACTGGCGTCGTACCGCCTCCATGGGTGTCGCCTCGAGCACGCCGTAGGCGCCGTAGCCCGCATTATTCAGTAGGACATCGATCCGCCCGAATCGATCGACACTTCGGGCGACGGCGTCGGCGATCGACGCCGAGTCTTGTACATCGAGTCGCGTCACCGTAGCGGTGCTCGCGTCTCCGGTCAGTGGCAACACGTGCCGACCTTCATGCCGAACGTGCCACCTGCGAAACGCGGACGATATCGCATTGACGTACCGTGTTGCTTAGGCAAGGTGCGTACCAAAAAACGTCGTCATCGTCTCGGGATAGTCACCAAACCAGTTGTAGCCGTCGAAGCGATGGGTCGTCTCCTCCAGCCAATGCAGCTCTTTCTCCACCGGAAGTGCGTCGCAGACGGCGCGTACGAAATCGAGGTTTGTCCACGGATCTCGTAGACCCTACACGAGGAGCGTAGGCGTCACCACCCGAGCGACGTGGTTCTGGATTGGCTCATCGAGGGAGTAGCCGGTGTGCTTGCGTACATGCGTTTCGGCGAGCCTCAGTACTCCGGCACTCAGTCCGTCGGCGCGGAGAGATGCACCGTTCGTGAGGGGTCGCATCGCCGACAATGCCTGTACACCGGCTTCCCGAAAGAGATCGGGTCCCTGCCTTCCGCATAGAAGGTCGCGTTGGCGCCCATACGGTAACTCAGCGGACCGATGTTCTTGCCGGCGGTCGATCGGGGACCGAGACGGACCGGGATGTCGAGTGTCTCTTGCGACTCTTCAAATGAGCCGTGAGCGCGCGGACTCCCGTCGACCGCTCCTCGATATCTGAGTACCTTCAGATACGAATCACCATGTCGAACTCGCGCCCGATTGCCGATCGTATAGCCGAAATCTATCGCACCGAGTCGCGGAGAGTACTGGCGACACTTATTCGACTGCTCGGCGATTTCGATCGCGCAGAGGAGGCGCTGCAGGAGGCCTTTCGCGTTGCGTTGGAATCCTGGCCCCGGGACGGCGTGCCGCGAAATCCGCGCGCATGGCTCGTCTCGACCGGGAGGTTTAAGGGGATAGATGCGATTCGGCGACTCGGGCGTACCGAACAACTGGAAATCGAGGCGTCCGATGGCGCAACCGGCGCCGAGCCTCAGGAGTGGGACGGGGAGGCGGTTGAGGACGATCAGCTACGACTCATCTTCACCTGTTGCCACCCCGTGTTGAGCCTGGACGGTCGTATCGCCCTCTCCTTGCGCGAAGTGTGCGGCCTCAAAACGGCGGAAATCGCTCGTGCCTATCTTGTCTCCGAAGGAGCGATGAAGCGTCGCATTTCCCGGGCCAAGGCGGTGCTCCGCGAGAAACGCGTGCCGTACGAGATTCCGTCAAAAGGCGAACTCGGGAGGCGTCTTGGGGCGGTGCTCCACGTTATCTACCTCGTATACAACGAGGGATACGCGGCGAGCCGCGGCGACGAGCATATCAGGAGGGATCTGACGAGGGAGGCGACGTTTCTTGCCCGTCTCGTCGTCGATCTCGTCCCCCACCATGAAGCGGTCGGCCTTCTCGCTCTCTTGCTCCTCCACGAGTCGAGAAGCGCCGCGCGCCTCGACTCCCGAGGAGAGCCCGTTGCCCTGGAGGATCAGGATCGCTCGCTCTGGGACCGCGCGCTCATAGACGAGGGGTTGGAGTTGTTGCGGCGATCGGCGATGTCCGGGCGAATCGGCCCGTACGGCGTGCAAGCGGCCATCGTCTCGGTCCACGCCTCGGCGGAATCGGTGGCGACGACGAATTGGGGAATCATCGTCGGCTACTACGACATGCTTCTCGCTATGGTGTCGTCGCCGGTCGTCAAGCTGCACCGGGGGATCGCCTTGGGCATGCGCGACGGGCCGCGCGTCGCCCTCGAGGTCATCGATGATCTTATAGCCGAAGGGTCTCTTCGCCACTACCACCAGCTTTACGCGGCTCGGGCCGACTTTGCGAGGCGGTTGGGCGATCTTGATCAGGCGGCGGCGGCGTACCGTCGCGCCGTCGAGCTCGCGGAGCAGGGGCCTGAACGTCGCTACCTGGAGCGGCGACTCGCGGAAATCGTCTCGTAATCACACCGAAGATGTCCCTTTTCGCCTTCGCCGTTCGACTATAGTAAAACACACAGTGGGTTACGGCGGGCGGAGATCGCGCGGCGATCCACGAGGAGGAGAATATGCAGTTTTTTATCTATTTCGTGTGGGAGGACGGCAAAGCGATGACGCCTCCCTCGCCGGAGGGCATGGCCGAGCTCATGGCGATGATGCAGGAGGGGATGGACTCGGGATTGATCGTCTCTACCGGTCAGTTGTCGTCCGCAACGACTCATGTGACGCTCAGCGACGGAGAGGTGTCGGTCACCGACGGACCCTTCATGGAGGGCAAAGAGCTCATTCCGGGGTATACGATCATCGAAGTCGATACGAAGCGGGATGCCGTTGCGTGGACGACAAAGCTCCGTCGCGCCATGGGGGAGGGAACACTCCGAATGGCGCAAGTCTCCATGTGACACCGAGGCGTTGCGCGTTTCCGAGAGGGGACGCGACGCGTGCGCGAAAATAGCTCCTCGGTATGATCCGCAGGCTCGGTGGAGTACCGGGGAGACGGGTACGCGTTTGACAGACTAATGTTCTATCGTTATAGTAGTTTTAACTGTTATAACGATAGGAATCTATATCGAACGATACGAAGAATCATTTTCCTTTCCGGCGATTCACACGGAGGTTCTCTTCGGGTCCGGTACGATCGGGAAGCTGCCGCAAAAGATACGGGAAATCGGTGCGGCTCGAGTGTTGATCGTCAGCGATGCGGGGTTGAAGCGCGCCGGCATCGTCGATGCGATCCGGTCGAGTCTCGACGCGGCGAGTATCGGAGTGAGTCTCTTTTGTGAGGTACCGCAGGACTCGAGCACCGCGGTCGTCGAGCGCGCCGCGAGGCAGTTCGCAGACGACGGAGCCCAGGCGGTAATCGGGATCGGCGGCGGAAGCTCTTTGGACGCCGGCAAAGCGGTCGCGGCGGCGGTGACCAATCCGGGACCGATCGCCCGATACGCGGGATTGAACACGCTCGCGCGTCCCCCGGCGCCGATGGTTGCGGTACCGACGACCGCCGGTACGGGGAGCGAGGTGAGTTACTGGTCGGTGATGACCAACGATGAGAACCTGATGAAGATTGCGATCGGCGGTGAGTTCGTCTTTCCGAGGACGGCGATTTGCGATCCCGATCTGACGATCGGTCTTCCCGCGCAGTTAACGGCGACGACCGGTATGGACGCGCTCGCCCACGCCGTCGAATCGTTTGTCAACCGCTCGTATCAACCGATCTCCGCGGTACTCACGCACCGTGCGATCGAACTCATCGGGCGATACCTGGTCCGGGCGGTTCGCGACGGTTCGGACCGCGAGGCGCGTTACGCGATGATGCTCGGCAGTACCCTCGCCGGAATGGGTATGAACCCGACTCGCTTGGGGATCGCCCACGCGTTGGCGATGCCGCTGGGGAGCTGGGACTTGAAGATTCCCCACGGTCTCGCAATCGCGGTGACGCTGCCGCACGTCATGGAGTTCAACGGCGCGACGGCGCGTGCGGAATACACCGCCGTGGCGCGTGCCCTCGGGGTCGACTGCGGCGGTCTCTCGGATGTCGAATGCGTCGAAAAGGGGGTGGAGTGCGTGCGACGGATCGCTCGGGAGATCGAGATACCGAACGGTCTGGGCGAACTCGGACTGACCGAGGAGTTGATACCGCGGGTCTGCGATGAGGCGATGAAAAGCGGCAACATACCGGTCAATCCGCGCACCGTTTCTCACGGCGAACTCGAGGAGCTGTGCAGAGCTGCGTTCTAACGGGAGCAATGTCGTGAAACACTACGAGAACTTCATCGGCGGCCGGTGGCGTGCACCGGAGACGGGACGGTACGCACCGGATATCAATCCGGGAAACGTCGACGAACATCTCGGTATGTTCGCATCCTCGACCGCGGCCGACGTCGCGGCGGCCGTTGATGCCGCGCGCGACAGCTTTCCCGCCTGGTCGGAACGCCCGGGGCCCGAACGGGGGAAGATTCTCTACCGCTTCGCGGAGCTCCTTGCCGAACACGAGACCGAACTCGCTATAGCGCTCAGTAGGGAAGAGGGAAAGATCCTCGTCGAGGCGCGCGGTGAGGTGTCGCGCGCGGTCGCCGAGACGCGCTTCATGGCGGGCGAGGCGAGTCGGCTTACCGGGGAACACTATTCCAGCGAGAGACCGGGCGTCGAAATTATGCGCCGCCGCGTACCCCTCGGGCCGGTGGCGGTCATTACCCCGTGGAACTTTCCGATCGTGACTCCGGTGCGCAAGATCTCGCCGGCCCTCGCCTACGGCGATACCGTCGTGTTCAAGCCGGCGACGCTTACGCCCCTTTCCGCCGTTAAGCTCGTCGAGCTCTACGAGGAGGCGGGCGTCCCGCCGGGAGTCGTGAATCTCGTCACCGGTCCCGGGTCGGCGATCGGCAACGCCCTTTCGAACGCCCCGGATATTCGCGGCGTCACCTTTACGGGATCGACGTCGATCGGTAAACGGATTTATGCGGCAAGTATCGAACGTCTTTCGCGAGTGCAGTTAGAGATGGGTGGGAAGAATCCCGCGTTGGTATACGGCGCCGAGGATATAGACGGGGCGGCGAAACAGATCGTCGCCGCCGCCTTTGCCGGCTCGGGACAGCGCTGTACCGCGATTAGCAGGGTCATCGTGAGTAGGCGAGAGCACGATCCGTTGGTGGAAGCGATGCGACGACAGATCGCCGCACTGCGCGTCGGCGACGCCCTCGATGAGAGTACGACGATGGGCCCGCTGGTAAGCCGGAACCGGGTTGAGACCGTCGAACGGTACGTCAATCTGGGTCGAAAGGAAAAGGCGACGGTCGTGATCGGCGGGGAGCGCGCAGACGGTCCCCACGAGGGGTGGTACTTCCGGCCGACGCTTATCACCGGCGTCGCACGCGACTCGCCCCTCGCACAGGAGGAGATTTTCGGGCCGGTCCTGAGCGTTCTTACCGTCGATTCGTTTGAGGAGGGGCTGGATATCTGCAACGACTCGGCGTACGGACTGGCGGGATGCGTCTTTACGCGCGATGTTGCGCGGGCGAAGCGGTTCATCAGCGTCATGGACAGCGGGATGATTCACGTCAACCACGGGACGGCGAGCCAGGCTCACGTCCCATTCGGCGGTGTGAAGGAGAGCGGCTTCGGTGCCTACTCGATCGGTCCGACGGCGCGCGAGTTTTACATGACCGAGAAGGTGGTATATCTCGCGTGAAGGGCGCCGGATCGCCGGCCCACCGCCCCGAGGTTCGGGGCGACACCGCGTCCCCGGTCGTCTATAATGGCGACCCATGTCTTCGATTCTCAATCCGCTCCGCCGGAGCTTCGCGATTTACCGCGGATTGCCGCGTGCAGTCTACGTACTGTTCGTCGCTCAGGTAGTGAACAGTCTCGGTCACTTTGTCCTACCGTTTCTCACACTCATTCTCACCGAGCGCGGCGGACTGAACGCGGCCGAAGCAGGGCGTATCGTTACGATTGCGACGGCGAGTTTTGTCCCGGGGTCGATTATCGGCGGCAGGATCGCAGACACCTTCGGACGCAAGCGCGTAGTTGTCGGCGGGTTCGCAATCGGCATCGCGGCATTCGTCGCCTGGGGGATGAGCGGTAACGTCGCGATACTGCCGTGGTTCATCTTCGCCGCCGAGTTCTCAAGTGGCCTCATCCATCCCACGCTTCGCGCGCTTACCGCCGACATCACCACCCCGGAGAATCGCAAGGCGGCTTACTCGCTAACATATCTCGGCCACAACATCGGATTCTCCGTCGGTCCGCTTTTGGCGGGCCTGCTCTTTCGGCGCGATTTGCGCGTACTGTTCTGGGGCGACGCCGCCACCTCAATTGTGGCGATGGTCCTAATCGTAGCCTTTATCCGCGAGACGAGGCCCGATCGCGCCGAGGTGGCGCGCGTGGGACGGGAGCAACCCCGAGAGGCCGCCGAGACCGGTGGCGTGCTCGCCGTGCTGTTGCGCCGCCCCATCGTGCTGGCCTTCATGCTCACCAACGTACTCATGACTCTGGTCTATTCGCAGTACACGTTCGGCTTGCCCCTACAGATGAATGCGATACTCGGCGATGCGGGTCCGGTCATGTACGGTGTGGTGATGACCACGAACGCCTTGGTCGTGGTGTTTTGCACCGCACCCATTATTGCCGCGACAAAACGGCTGCGACCTATTCTCTGCCTGGCGTTGGCCGCCGGGCTCTACCTCGTCGGAATGGGTAGTATTTACTTCGTCGCGTCGGCCGCGATGTTCGTCGTGACCGCGTTGGTCTGGACCGCCGGCGAGATCCTATCGGCGACCAACGTCGATGTGTACGTCGCAGACCACACCCCCGTCGGTCATCGCGGCCGCATGAACGCCCTCGTTCCGATCATTGCGGGCGCCGGGTTTGCGCTGGGACCGCTGTTGATCGGTACTTTTATCGAGCGCTTTTCGGTGCGCGACGTGTGGCCGCTTACCGCGATCCTATCCGCGAGTGCGGCGGTGATCTTTATCCTGCTTGCAGCGCTCGATCGTGCGGCGGTACGTTCCCGCGAGGCGTCGGGCACGGATCGACTCGGCGTACGGAGGTGATCCGCCGGTAGACGGACCCTCTCAGTCCCGTGTTCGGTCCAGTGTCGAGAGAAGGCGTCGGATCTCCACGTGTTGGATCTCGGGAAAAGGATAGCCGGCGCAGTCGTATGTACTCCGAGCCAACCGATTGAAGAAATCGAACAATGGATACAAGGTGCGATACGCCTCCTCGCGGTCGTACCGTGAGAAGCAGCGCGCAAGCTCCTCTCTGAGCCCCTCAGGCATGTTCGCATCGATGAACCGACCGTATCGACGATACCCCCTCTCGTTTCGGGCGGCGTGGTAGTGTGAGAGCATCCGAAGGAGACGCGGAACAAGATAGCTGTTAATGCAAGAGACGGCGGTCAACAGTTCGCCTCGTAGCAACTTCTTCGCGGCCCATACGATGTGATAGTTAAAATCGCTCAGCAATCGATCCAGGTCGTCGTACGACACGGGAGGATGCGACTCCTTTACCCCGACGGACACGGTACTCTCGAACGCGACCTCTACGGCCGCGGTTCGATCGTATACAACGCGATATCCCGTCCGTACTATCTCTACGATGTCCGGGTTGCCGAGTAGATCGCGTCGGCACGTATCGAACGCCGGGAGCACGGTAATATCGATGTCGCGGTTGTCGCGGTAGAGCACGCGTCGCTCTTTGTGGCCGCCGACGGTCGGCTCGGTAAACGTGCACACGACCTCTCCGAACCGGTCGAGCCACGCAGTCTCATCGAGATACGTTCGCGGCGCGTCACAGAAGAAAACCAGATCGAGGTCGGAGTACTTGTCGGCGGGAGTTTCGCGGCGACTCTGCGAGCCGACCACCACGACGGCGTCGATATCGCCGTTTTCCTCGGCGAAGAGGGGGAGGAGGTCTATGACGTCTCGGTAGCGTTCCACGATCTTACTCTTTCGCGCTTCACACGGCGCGACTCATTTCGTCGGCGCCGCGGCGGAGAGACTACTCCGCTTCCATCGTCGTGACGCCGGCGTTGGCGGCGACCAGCATCTTTTCAAGGGCTCGGACGGTCTTCTCTTTGTACATGCACATCTAACATTGGCCGATGAGCTTCACGCGTACGTCGCCGTCGTCGAAAATATCGAGCACCTCAAAATTGCCCTCGTGCTCGAGGAATAGCGGTTTGATCTGTTTGAACACACCCATGACCGCATCTGTGTCTATCACAACACACCTCCTCAGGATTGACGCGTTGTATGCTACCGCGACATCCGATGAAACGCAAACGCGCTGCTGCAGGCGCCGGGGCGGTGTACCGAGCCGGGAAGCGCGTAGAGCGTGCTACCGATTTCCCGGTGAACATAAGCCTGTTGTTTTTATTAATCAAATAATATATTTTGATTAATAAAATTATGCCGCCCGAAACGACCTTGGAAGGCGGCGGTTGAAAGGAGCACGACATGGATCAAACGGCGCGAAGAACCTTCATCCTTACGGATAATCTCTGGAGGGTCATGTGGACGCTCTCCTGGCCTGCGGTCATCGCGATGGTCCTCTTCGGGCTGAACACGGTGTTCGACGCGATTTTCGTCGGCCGATTCGTCGGTGAGACGGCGCTGGCCGGCGTCTCTATCGCGTATCCGCTCTCATCATTGACCTTAGGGATCGGATCGCTTATTGGTGTCGGTGCGGGCTCTCTCCTGAGTATCGCCCTGGGTGCCGACGATACGCGTACTCAACAGCGCCTGTTGGGAAATGTGAACTATCTTGCGCTGTTGATCTCGGCGGTCTATACCGTCGCGGCACTCCTTTCGGCGGAGCCTTTGGTGCGGCTCATGGGCGGAGCCGGAGACGCGTTGGCCCTGGGTGTCGAGTACTTTCGGGTTACATCCATCGGTGCCGTGTTGTGGATCTACGGATTGACTCTGAACATGATCGTGCGCGCCGAGGGCAACATGAAGTCCGCGGCATTAATAATGGGAATCGGACTCGCGGTGAATATCGTATTTAATTACCTATTCATCGTCGCGTTCGAATGGGGCGTCACGGGTGCTGCGTGGGGTACCAATATCGGTATGGCGGTGTACGTTCTGTTGGGCTTTCTCTACTTCGGCGGGCCGAGAGCCTCCTTCCCGGCGGAGCCGTTCTCCCTACATCGCGATCCGAAGATCGTGAAGTCGATTCTCTCCATGGGCGCCTCGTCGCTCATTATGATGGTCATGAGTCTGCTCCAAGCCGTCGTCGTGTACAACGCCATCTCTCGCTACGGATCGGTGCGGGAGCTCGCCTTCTACGGCGCGGTATTCCGTATTCTCGGCTTGTTACTCATGCCGATTATCGGGCTGACGCGGGCGCTGCAGCCTGTGGTGGGCATCAATTTCGGTGCCGGACAAAACGACCGTGTCGTGAAGGCGTTCTGGATATTCACCGCCGCGGCGCTCTTTGTAATTCTGCCGTTCTGGGTCGGGCTGATGCTTTTCCCGGTACCGGTACTCTCTCTCATTTTTCCCGCCTCGCAGTTTGCCGCGTCGAGCATCGACAACTACCGGATATTTCTTCTCGTCGTGCCCGTCCTGCCCCTGATATTCATGGCGATGACCTTCTATCCCGCCATCGACAAGGGCGGGCCGGCGGCGCTCATCGGCATCGTCCGTCAGCTGGTTTTCTACGTACCGGTCATGCTGATTTTGCCGCGATTGTTCGGTATGCGGTGGATCTACTTGGGGTCACTCCTTATCGATATCGCCGTGGTGATCATCGCCGCATGTATGGTGATACCGGAGTTCAGGCGTCTCAAGTGCGGCGAGATGCGCTACGCCGCGCAGCCCGCGACGCGTTAGGACC
This sequence comes from Alkalispirochaeta sp., assembly GCA_965601925.1. Taxonomy (GTDB): domain Bacteria; phylum Spirochaetota; class Spirochaetia; order DSM-27196; family Alkalispirochaetaceae; genus Alkalispirochaeta. The sequence goes on along the minus strand of OZ271854.1, from coordinate 4,121,720 downwards.
GGCACCACCACTCCCGCTTTCCCCCGGGGACCCGGGGAGAACGCGGGGCTAAACGGCTCTCTTTCCGCATAGGCGGTACCGGACGTGTAGCGGGCCGCTTCCGCGCGGCGGCATCGACCGGTGCCGGTCACCGCCTGAATGTCTGTCGGCCGAGCGGGCGTGGGCCCCCGGCCGAACGGACGCTACCGCGCCACGCCGTCGGCAAAGATTCCCACGCTCGGCAGCGTTACCGGCTCTCCGTATTGTTCCGTACGTAGTGCTCTTATGGAAGCACCGGGGATTGGACGCTCATGGCTGTGTACCCTCGTCCGGCGCGATCATGGATACACAGCTTCAGGGGCTAACCGACCTATCCGAGCGAGTATACCGATGTTCGGCGACTGACATCCCGGCGCACGCCGCGCTTTCGTAGTAACTCCCTCGTCGGCGTGATTTTGCGCTTGCCCTTCGAGATACCGTTTCCTATTTTCGAACTATAGACATGACAGACAACAAGGCCAGCTCAACTGCTTATACCGTTCTGCAAGGATTGATGCTTATCGCGGCAAACCCTGAATACCAACATTTGGTGAGTGGCAAAACCCGTGACATCGGACTGCATGTTCTGAATAGCTCACGGGAGGGGCGAAAAAGACTAAGACAAATGACCAGTACTGCAGGTAAGGCATTTTTGCGATTTATGGAAAAGCTAGTGCTACCTAACATCAGCCTGCATTATGGTTTGCGCAAGGCCTTCATTGAACGCCATGTCAGAGCAGCAATTGGTGACGGCGCGACTCAGGTGATAAACCTTGGCGCCGGTTTTGATACGCTTCTCTACCGGCTGGCGGAAGAGAGCCCTGAACTACACTGTATTGAAGTTGATCACCCCGCCACGCATAGCGTAAAAGCCGCGGCCTTGTCGGATGCGAAGCACAAACTCGCCAACCTACATTTTTTGCCGGTGGATTTTACCCATCAAACTCTGGCTGAAGAATTGGGCGGCTTTTCCGGTTTTGATGCACAACGACCTACCGTAAGCATAGTAGAAGGGGTATTGATGTACCTAACGCCGGAGCAAATACACCACTTGTTTTCATCTCTGGTAGACCTATTGCATCATCCCAAACGACACCTTGTATTTACCGCCCTGGAACCGGCTTCCAGTCATCCTCAGTCTTACGGGCCATTATTGAAGCTTTATCTCACGTTTAAAAAAGAGCCGTTGAGCTGGATATGTCCTGAAGGTCATCTCGGTGATTTTATGGAAAAAACAGATTTTACGCTTACCCGGACGGCAAACGGTGAAGACTTCAGAGCGGACTTTCTTCAACACTATACGGGTCCGGTTCACCGAGGTGAATATGGTGCCGTGGCCGTTTCGACTTCAAAAAAGTAAGGAGCCGTTATGCCGATACGCATGCGAATAGCTGAGACAACACAGGAAATAGACAGCGTTTTTTTGCTGAGACATACCGTGTTTGTCGAGCAGGAACATATCTTAAAAGCGAATGATGACGCTCGTTTGTACGATAAATTTGATTCATTTCCATCCACGGTGCAGCTCATCGCGCAACACGGCAATCGCACGGTGGGGGCATTTCGGTTTTCATTAGATGATGTATGCGGACTGCCTGCCGACAACTATTTCAACTACCGGCCTCATGTACCGGAAGATGCTCGGCTCATGCATGCAGGTATGTTTTGTGTCCATCAGGATTTTCGTGGCGAGAAAATCGCTATGGGTTTGATCCTGATGGCCGGCTACTATGCCATTTCCCATAACGTTACTCATGTGGTCGCCCCCATTAACCCTGCCATCGCTCCGTTGCTAAGACGTATCGGGTTTGAACAGGTGGGCGATCAATTTCACGATCCTCACCTGGATTACCAGGTACTACCTTTACTTCTTGATATAAATGATTTGAAGGATTATTTCATTAATTTTATTAAGAAAAATCAAATGTATGATTTCATCATGGACTATCAAAGATGGTTTTGTAAGGCCGGTGAACACATCGTCAGAGCGGGAGACAAGGGTAACGAGGCCTTTATCATTATCGATGGTATAGCCGAAGTACGATTACCGGAGAATCAGCACGTTTTCGCTACGCTGGAACCCGGTGAAATGTTCGGCGAGCTGGCGATAATCACCGACGAATGTCGCAGCGCCGATGTTGTAGCCAAAACCGACGTGCAAATGATGGTGATGACGAGAGATGTTTTCCTGAAACGATTTGTGGAAGATTCTGAAAAAGCGCTGACGCTGATGCGCATGATGAGCAAGCGCAGTCAAAGTATGATTGCGAACTTGAAGACAGCCGCCGGTTCCGGCGAACCCGCCGCTTTAAGCTGACGCGGTACTATGATTCCAGCCGCCTCGTCTGCGCCTAACGGTACTTGTAGAACTCCGGGACGGAAGCCGAATCGATCCTCGCCGACCTCTATAGGTACATACATCGCCAAATAGCCGACTGTATCGTAGGGATTACGTGCATGACGGAAAAACCCGTCTCGGACCGCAAGGAACTACACGATAAGCATCGTTGCGAGACCGAACACCGCAAATCCTAAACTGCCGCCCGCAGTGAGGACATAGCCGCCCAGGGGAGCCGGTAAACCGCGCCCTACCACCGGCGGCACCGTAAGCGCGACCAAAGGATTGAGTACCAGCCACCAGATGGGGGCGCCGGCGATCGCTCCTCCGATAACCAACGCGATCGATGCGACGATGATCGGCGGACCGGAGAACATTACGGTTCCCGAGGGGCGCATCGTCAACCGAGAGCGTGGCGAGGAAGATGGAATACGCCTATTCGTCGGTAGACGCACACCGCCATCACGATATCATCTTTGAGGCGCACCGTTTCGCCGCCGGAGACGAGGAGGCGTTCCCGCTTCACGCCCGCGAGGAGTACCAGTTCTACGTGAGCATGAGCACGCCGTCCTCTCGGAATTTTCCTATACTCCCGCCTCCGCATTGAGGATGTTTGTTACGCCGTCGGCGACTTCGACGTGAGCGGCGTCGCAGAAGCGTGGTGCGTCGGACGGATCGGTATCGACGTTGACCGAGGGAGGATACATGACCGTTTTAATTGCAGGGGTACACGGAAGGACGGCGTGCATCGTGGCGCGTACGCTGGTGGCGGTGCTTACGCACGAGAACACCGTCGGCGCGACGCTGGAACTGTGGGAAGGCCCAACGCCGATCGACGAAGCGGTCGCCGCCGCCTAACGAGCTGTTGTGCGTACGGGTTCACGACCCGCGATCGGCATCCGTATGGTATACTCCCTATTAACACACGGAACGACGAACCGGGGGCTCACTATGCGAAGAACGTGGTTTGGGATCGTCACGATCGCAGCGATGGTTGTCGCACTGTTGATCGCGTGTGACAATCCGACGAACGGGGACGCCTCGACCGGACCGAGTGTCGACGGCGTCGGCGAGGTGACGCTTACCGAGACGGTGGACCCGAGCGATCTCGGAACGGTCGCCGGCGGGACGCCGCCGACGGGCAAAAACGAGGTGCTCGACGCGATTATCGCCGGGGTCGGGTTAATCGGCCTCAACGTCGGCGACTTTCTAAGCGCAAACGACGAATGGGAGCCGACGAGCGGGCAGTTCACCGTAACGCCTGAGGATCTATTCGATCTCCAGGATATTCCTGAGTCGATCGGCGTCACCGGATCGCTTACCGACGAGACGCTCGATTTCGCCGACGGGACGGGAAACACCGGAACGATCTCTGTCTCCGGGAGCGCCGACGCCCAAGCGAGCATCGCGTGGGACGAGAATATCGGAGACGCCGGGGCGTTCCGAAGAGTCGATCTGGAGGCGAGTCTCGGCGAAGTAATCGTTACGGTGAGCGACGCGCGGAACGGGTTGGAAGATGTCTTCGTGCCCGCGGCCAAGCTTGCCATGGCGGTGAACGCCAATCTGGAGATCGTACCGACATACGACGTCGACGGGGTCCCTATACAGATCGACGCGGCGTACGCGACTTCGGCCATTATCCTGCTTGCGATTTCGGTCGATTCGTCTTTGAGCAGCGATCCGACCGGTAACTTCATCGCTAGTTTCGGATTCGGCGACGACGAGACGATCTCGATCACCGAGGCGATGTTCGAGGATCCGGATGCACTGGCGGACTATCTGGAGCAGCGGATTCAGCCGAACGTACTCGAACTGGCAGTGGAGCGGTACGACAACGATGGTGACCTTCAAGAGACCTACACCTATTCGCGATCCGATCTGCTCGACTACTTTGAAGGCTTGTCATAGTCGCCCCGCGATCGACGGCCGGACGCCTCCATGACCGAGAGGCGTGCGGTCTATCGCTCCGATAGCAGCTTGGCCATGTAGAGCTCGTTCACAAAGGCGCCGTCGATTAGTAGGCAGTCGCGCTTGACACCCTCCTTCTCGAAGCCGCAGCGAGTGTACAGCGCTACCGCTCGCTCGTTGTGCTCCATTACCGTGAGCTCGATGCGGTGAAAGGCGCGCTCCCGGGCCTACGACTCCAGACTATGTAGAAGCCGTGTGCCGACACCTCGCCCCGAGACGACCCGGCGGACGCCGACGGCGCACCAGAGAGTGTGTACGTTCCTCGCGTGCTCGCCGCCGATCCCCACGATGTAGCCTCCGATCTCCGGCGAGCCCTCTTCGACGGCGACGAACATCGCCTTTGTCGGATTCGACACAAAGTCGGCGACGATAGCCGCCTGCTCCGCCACCGTCGTCTTCCGCTCCCCCGGTTCGTGCATCATGAACTTCGTCTCCGAGTCGAGGATGTGGAGAAACGCTAAGAGCTGTTCCGTATCGCTCCGGCGGACCGGTCGTATGGTCGTTACGGTTCCGTGTTGCATATCTATTCATACCATAAAAGCCGGCTGCACGGGCTGCGGAAGAGTGGTCGGGTCGTTCGGCATCTCGCCACGGCGACGATCCCGAACGGCCCGCCCCGCGTAGTGCGCCGTGCACTCAGTGTCTCCGGGGTGGTGCACCATGAACTTTGCAAATAGTAGAATAGACGATACTATTACCACCCACTAACGATCGCTATCCGTACGACCGCCGACCGCAGATTGGGGGACCTATCAATGAACGTGAGGTCGAAACTTTCCTTCATTTCCGTCAGTGCAATCATCGCCTTCCCGTTGATGATCGGACTCTCGTTGTACAGCGATGCGCACCTGCGGGCACTCGACGATTTGCAACGCGACGGGTTATACGGATACGCGATGATAGCGCGTCTCAACAGCGATCTGAATGAGCTCGCCTCGACCTCCTCGATGGATAACACACGCCGAACGTGGCAAGCGAATCGCCTCGAAGCGTCGGAGGTCATCGTAGGGTTTTTGACCTCCCCACTCCTGGCCGAGCTCGCCTTGGAGTCCGCAACAGCCGAGCAACTGAGTGATTTCACGCGGATGTGGGAGTTGGGGAACGAGCGCATGGACCGAATCGAAGCTGCTCTCGCCGCCTATGAGGCGGACCACGGTGCGCTGCGCACGGGAATACTGATCGCGATGTCCACCGGAGATGTCGCTACGCTCTTCGCTCTCAATACGCAGATCAACGAGGCGAAGGTTCAATTCACCCAGTTCTTTGCGGAGAGTCTCCTGGGCCTCATAGAACGGGTGGAAGAGAGCATTGCGGCACAGCAGCGCCGAATCAACACTTGGTTCGTCGTCGTCGCCGTGGCGATCGCCCTGATCTCGCTCCTGATCGGCAGTTTGGTCGCCGGGAACCTTGCGAAGCGCATTCAGAGTATCGAGGCGGTCATGAAATCTGTCTCGGATCAGGATTTTTCGATTCGCCTCGCCTCTACATCCAAGGACGAGCTCGGCGCGCTATCGGGCCACATCGACAGTACCTTGGACGGTCTCGACGTCGTATTCGAGCGGATGAAGACCGTGGCGCAAGACTCGCTGGCGATGAAAGAGGCCACGGCGCAGTCGATCGGCGAGGCAAACACCTCCTTGGCGGAGATTTCGGCCGGCATTCGGTCGATCAAGGAGCAGTTCGAGGCGCTGGACGACAATATCACCTCGTCCTCGTCGGCGGTTACCGAGATCTCCCACACGATCGGCTCATTGAACGACATGATCTCCGCGCAATCCGCCGCGATCGTGCAGTCCTCCACCTCGACCGAAGAGATGGTGGGGACGATCCGCAACATAACCGGTATCGCCACCGGCAGAGCGGAGGCTGCGCATTCGGTGGCCGCCGTTGTCGGAGACGGACGCAAGCACACCGACGAGGCGAACAAGCAAATCGCTACGGCGGCGGAAAACGCACGCGAGATTCACCGCGTCGTCGAAATCATCGACACCGTCGCCGCCCAGACGAACCTCCTGGCGATGAATGCGGCGATCGAGGCGGCCCACGCGGGGCAGCACGGAGCCGGATTCTCCGTCGTCGCCCAGGAGATCCGTAGTCTCGCGGAATCCACGACCGTCAACGCCAAGAAAATTCGCGAGCTCCTGAACACGACGATGGGGTTCATCGTAAAGGCGGCGGATGCGAGCGCGCAGAATATCGAGAGCTTTCAAAGCATCCAGGACGAGGTGGACGAGTTTACCGGCGCCTTTGTCGAGGTCAGTAACTCCATGGTAGAGATGGCTACCAACTCCGATGAAGTGTTGAAGTCGATCTCGCAACTCTCGGACATTACACACCAGATCAGCTCCAGCGCGGGTGAAATCAAGACGGGTATCTCCGGCATCCAAAAGGCGGAGACGAACATCGCCGAGATCTCCGGTGAGGTGCTGGAGCGTGTCCGTGGGATCGATGCCGGGGCGGAACGGGTCACTCGGAAGACCCAAGAGGTGTACACCCAACAACAACACAACGGGCGTACGATCGAGGAGCTCAATAACGAGATTCTGCGGTTTAAGACGTCGTAGGGGCCGGGAGTTGGTAGGGGCGGCGCCGGTGAGGTTTATGCCCTTGTCGGGGCGAGTTCATATGGGCGGCCTCATTTCCGTTGATGCGTCGCTTATGTATCCGTGGTAATACTCTTCAAGCTCGATAACAAGAATCGACCGACCAACGATACACCGCCACAGACATACTCGATCCGAGCATCGGTGTTCACCGTCGACCATCTGTCGCGGTAAAACTCACTCTTGTATACCGTCACTTCTGGAGGGTGGTCATTGACATAAACGCGATAGTTGGGTCCGAAATCGTGACGCTCCAATTTTTCTAACAAACTGCTTCGTTCCTCGTCGGGGATCGACACCACAAACTCGGAACGCCTGTCATCTACGCTAAGCGATAGACCGGGATATCCAAAGCTGTCGACCTCTATCGAAGCGAAGCTACCGGAGAATGGATTCTCATGTTGTTCGATCCGCGGAGCAAACTCGGGGAACAGTTCGTTGATTGCGTCGCGTAATCGAATGGACGGATGAGTTCGGCGTCGAATCGACCTTGTCGCGGCTCCGCGGCGCGAATCATGGTGCCTACTTCGTTCGGTCAGTAAGTCGGTCCACGATGTCCCTTCTTCCGGACCGAGAGTAACACCAATTTCCCAGTTGTTTCGTTCCGAATACTCGTGGAGATTGAGTGACGTCACTACCGCCTTAGACTCATTTAGATAGACCTTGGCATGTAGATTATCCAGATAGAATACGGCGAGTCGATCGATCGCTTTCACCTTCCGTTCTTCTGCGCTCGAGAGCTCACTCTTCCCATAGAGAAGAACGGTCGGTACACCGTGTTGAACGGTGGTAAATAACCGCTCGTAAATGATACGGTTGAACCGCAGATATGGACTGACAATTACCAGATGCTTTTTTGCCGACGTTACGATTTCCTCAACCGCTGCGGACAGTTTTGCCGAGGATAGAAGGTCAGGCATGTGCAAATAGTAATTCCAATCTCCAATGCTTTCAACGATAAACCTATTTCATGGAGTCGGACGCTGCATCCTTTGCCCGAGGTTGAGATGATATAGTCACACCCCGTTACTATTGGCTGGAGGCCTCCGTCCGCCTATACTCAAACAACCAATGATAATGAGCACGCAGAGATGATCAGCGGCGAACTCAAAACGAAGGTCGACGGCATGTGGGACACGATGTGGTCCGGAGGTATATCCAACCCCCTTTCGGTCATCGAGCAGCTGACCTACCTCCTTTTTATTAAGCGGCTGGACGAAGTGCACACCGTACGAATGCACCAGGCGGCGCGGAATAGCGCGCGGATAGAGTCGCCGATCTTCGGCGAGAAGCAACAACACTTACGCTGGTCGCACTTTAAGGAGACTGCCCCGGAGAAGATGTTCGAGACGGTCCGCGATGAGGTCTTTCCCTTTATCAAGACTCTGGGCGCGACCGACCAAGAGGGGAAGAGTAACGCCCGGAACGGCAGCGCCTACAGCCACCATATGAAGGACGCGATCTTCATGATACCCACGCCCCGAGTCCTCTCGAACGTGGTGGATCAACTCGACGCCATCGACATGGACGATCGCGATACGAAGGGTGACCTATACGAGTACATGTTGAACAAGATCGCCAAGGCGGGACAGAACGGTCAGTTTCGCACCCCGCGACACATTATTCGCATGATGGTGGATATGACGTCCCCGGCACCGGAGGACGTCATTTGCGACCCGGCGTGCGGGACCGCCGGGTACCTCGTGGCCGCCGCGGAGTACCTGCGGGAGCACCATAAGGCGACGATCTTCCGGGACGAGAAGTCACGACGCCGATTCAACACGGAAACGTTTCACGGCTACGACTTCGACGCCACGATGCTCCGAATCGGGAGTATGAACATGCTGCTTCATGGTGTAGAGAACCCCGACATCCGTTACCGCGACTCCTTGGCGGAACCCGCCAAGGAGTCGCCGGAGGGTGAGAACTCCAAGGACGGCGAAGAGACCGCCGAGTCGCAGGCCGATACGCCGGAGGTCGTAGCCGCGTCCACCAGCGGGGAGTCCGCCGTCGCGACCCGGAGCGATGAGCCGGAGGGGGAAGGCCGGGTCGACGAGTCCGACGCGGACAAGTACTCCCTTATCCTCGCCAATCCGCCCTTTGCCGGGAGCCTCGACTACGAGTCGATCGCCAAGGACTTGCAAAAGATCGTCAAGACAAAGAAGACCGAGCTCCTCTTTATCGCCCTCTTTCTGCGCCTTTTGGAGCCCGGCGGGCGTGCGGCGGTGATTGTCCCCGACGGCGTCCTCTTCGGCTCCAGTAAGGCGCATCGGGCGGTGCGGGAGCTCTTGGTGGAGAAGCACAAGCTCGACGCCGTCGTCTCCATGCCTTCCGGCGTCTTTAAGCCCTACGCCGGGGTATCGACGGCGATCCTCCTCTTTACTAAAACAAACACCGGCGGCACCGATAGCGTCTGGTTTTACGACATGCACGGCGACGGCCTCTCCCTTGACGACAAACGCGCGCCCAAACCGGAGAGCAACGACATCCCCGACATCTTGGCACGGTGGAAGAATCTCCCCGGTGAGGCGGAGCGCACGAGGACCGAGCAAAGCTTTCTGGTGCCCAGAGAGGAGATCGCGGCAAACGGCTACGACCTCTCGATCAACCGCTACAAAGAGGTCGTGTACGAGGAGGTAGAGTACGACCCACCGACGGTGATCCTACAGCGCATCGCGGAGTTAGAAGACGAGATCGCGAAGGGGAGAGCTGAGTTGGAGGGGATGTTGGGGTGAAGTACAAAGCTGTTGAGCTTGGTAGAATCGTCGATTTTTTGGATTCAAAGCGGCGCCCGGTGAAGGCCAGCGACAGAAGACCGGGGCCGTACCCTTACTATGGCGCTAACGGTAAGCAAGGTACTATCGACAACTTCATTTTCAATGAGCCTCTCGTTTTATTAGCTGAAGATGGAGGTCATTTTTTCGACCCAGGTAGAGGAATCGCATTCAAAATAAGAGGAAAAACATGGGTCAACAACCACGCCCACGTCTTAAGGCCAAAATCGATAGTTGATATCGATTATCTTTGCCTTGCCTTAAAACAAAGAGATGTAACGAGATATCTGACGGGCACTACCCGAGCAAAACTTACCAAGGCAGGGGCGAGTAGAATTCAACTTCCTCTCCCACCCCTTGCAGAGCAAAAGCGTATCGCGCGGATTCTGGACCAGGCGGACGCCCTGCGGGCCAGGCGTCGGGAGGCGATCGCACAGATCGATACGTTTCTGCAGGCGGTCTTCCTCGATATGTTCGGCGATCCTTCAGGCGAAGCGTGGGCGTTTAGGACCGTGGAAGACATAGCTCGTCAAGAGAGAGGAGCAGTTCGCACAGGGCCGTTTGGGAGCCAACTCCTTCATAGCGAGTTTGTGGATGCAGGTATTGCGGTCATCGGTATAGATAACGTCGTTTCAAACGAGTTCCGAAACGGCCAAACGCGTTTTATCACCGAAGAGAAATACAAGAAACTTCGAAGATATACCGTACACCCGGGAGACGTTTTGATAACAATCATGGGAACGTGCGGACGCTGTGCCATAGTGCCAAGAGATATCGGTGTAGCAATCAATACGAAGCACCTTTGTTGCATTACTCTCAATCAAGAGATATGCCTACCATCATTTCTTCACTCATACTTCTTAAGACATCCTATGGCCCGACGCTATTTGAATCGACAAGCTAAGGGTGCAATCATGTCGGGCTTGAATATGGGAATCATCAAACGATTGCCGGTTCCCATTCCACCCCTACAGCTTCAACGCCGCTTTGCCGCCATCGTCGAGTCCGTTGAGGCGCAGAAGACCCACATGCGCGCCCACCTGGCGGAGCTCGATACACTCTTTGCCTCCTTGCAATCCCGGGCGTTTCGCGGAGAATTGTAGGTATGAGCAACTTTGCCTTTCTGCCCTCGGCCTTCCGCGACCTTGCGGAGGCGTCAATACGGGCGGAGGGGTATATCGAGGGCGATCCGCGCTCCTCGTGCTTTCACGCTCGCTTTGCTTTGGAGGCGCTGGTCCATTGGCTCTACCGCCACGACCCCGCGCTCTCCGCTCCCTACGACCAGAGTCTGGGGGCGCTCCTCCACGAACCGACATTCCAAAATCTCCTGCCCGAGGCGCTCTTTCACAAGGCGCGGGCCGTGCAACGGCAGGGGAACATCGCCGTACACAGCCGCAGCCCCGTTCGCCGCGACGACGCGCTGCAGGCGGTGAAAGAGCTGCACCACCTCTGTTACTGGCTCGTCCGCACCTATAGCCACGACTCACCGCGGGACGGTGCGGCGTGGCGCGACGAACGCGTCCCGCGCCGCGAAGGGGAGGCGGCAGCGTCGCGCGCCGAGCTGGAGGCTCTGACGAAGCGCCTTGCCGAACAGAGCGAACTCGCTCGCAAGCGACAACGAGAACTGGACGCTCGGGATGCGGAGCTTGCGGCCCTTAGGACGCAGTACGCCGAGGTGCGCGCCGCCCAGTCCGCCGTCCCGGATACCCACGACTACTCCGAGGCCGAGACGCGCCGCTACCTCATCGATGTGGACTTGCGTCGCGCCGGGTGGCCCCTGGACGGACGACACGACCGGGAGTACGAGGTGGCGGGGATGCCCACCAAATCGGGCACAGGCCGGGCGGACTACGTACTGTGGGGCGACGACGGTAGGCCATTGGCGGTGGTGGAGGCGAAGCGATCTACCGTCGACGCCGACCGCGGACGCCGACAGGCCACGCTCTATGCTGATTGCCTGGAGGAGATGCACGGCCGACGCCCCGTTATCTTTACCACTAACGGGTACGAGACGTACCTCTGGGACGACTTGAGCTATCCGCCCCGCCTCGTCGCCGGGTTCTACAAGAAGGATGAGCTCGCGCGCCTTATCCTCCGGCGCACCGAGCGCAAGAGCTTAGACGTAGCGGACATCAAAGGTGAGATCGCCGGGCGCTACTACCAGAGGCGTGCAATCGGGAGTATTGCGGCACACTTTGCCCAGTCCCGGCGCAAGGCGCTGTTGGTCATGGCGACCGGGTCGGGAAAGACGCGCGTGGCCGTCGCCCTGGTCGATCTGCTGCAGCGTGCCGGGTGGGTCAAGCGCGCCCTCTTTCTCGCCGACCGGGTCTCGTTGGTGGACCAAGCGGTGCGCGCCTTCAAGACCCACCTCCCGGAGTCGAGCCCGGTCAACCTCGTCACCGAGCGGAACGCCGACGGGCGCGTATACGTCTCGACATATCCGACTATGATGGGCCTCATCGACACGACCGACGGCGGAGAAGAGCGTTTCGGCGTGGGGCACTTCGATATCGTCATCATCGACGAGGCGCACCGTTCGGTCTACCAAAAGTACGGCGCCATCTTTCGCTACTTTGACTCCCTCCTTGTGGGGCTCACCGCCACACCGCGCGAGCAGGTCGATCGTAACACCTACGAGCTCTTCGACCTGGAGGACGGCGTGCCCACCGACGCCTACGAGCTGTCCAAGGCTGTGGAGGACGGATTCCTCGTTCCCTTTCAGGCGGAGCAGATCGATCTCACGTTTCCTAAGCACGGCATCAAGTATGATGGGCTGAGCGATGCTGAAAAGGAACGGTGGGAGGGTCTCGACTGGGGAGACGCCGGCGATGAGGGCGCACCACCCAAGAAGGTGAACGCGAAGGCGATCAACACGTGGCTCTTTAACAGTGACACCGTGGATACGGCGTTGCGGCACCTTATGGAGCGTGGTCATACCGTGGACGGCGGCGATCGCCTCGCCAAGACGATCATCTTCGCCCGCAACCACGAACACGCCAGGTTTGTTCGGGAGCGCTTTGACCACCACTATCCGCAGTACAACGGCCACTTCGCCGAGGTAGTCGACACGTACGATCGACAAGCCCAGGACCTTATCGACAAATTCAGCCATAAAGATCGCGCGCCACACATCGCCGTCTCCGTGGACATGCTCGACACCGGCATCGACGTGCCGGAGGTGGCAAACCTCGTCTTCTTTAAGCCGGTCTACTCCAAAATCAGGTTCTGGCAGATGATCGGCAGGGGAACGCGTCTGTGCCCCGACCTCTTCGGTCCCGGCGACGACAAGCACGACTTCCGCATCTTCGACTTCTGCTTCAACTTCGATTTCTTCGGCGAGAAACCGGACGGCATTGACGGGGGCGAGACCGTACCCCTCGGTACGCGGCTCTTTCGCACCCGGATCGACCTGTTGGGGCTTATCGCCGCCCACCCGGAACTCGACGCCGACTCAACTCTGAAAGAGTCGTTGATCGGGACGCTCCACAGCGAAGTAGCGGCCATGAGCCGCGATAATTTTATCGTGCGTATGCACTACCGCGCCGTCGAGCAGTATCGAGATCGTGCCGTATGGAGCGATCTGAGCTCCAGCGACCGCCACACCCTAAAGCACGAGGTCGCCGGGCTGCCCTCCCGCGCTCCCTCCGACGCGATCGAGACGCGGCTCTTCGACCTCGTCATACTGCGTATGCAGGTCGCTCACGTCGAGGGCGACGTCGGTTCCTTTGAACGCTCCCGGAACCGTGTTGTGGAGATCGCGACGTTTCTTGTGCAGCGCCGCAGTAGGGTGCCTGTTGTAGCGGCCAACCGTGAGTACCTCTCAGCGATCCGCGACGACGCGTTCTGGCACGGAGTCGGGTTAGGAGCACTTGAAGACCTTCGACAGCGTGTACGGAAGCTCGCCATACTTTTCGACACAGAGCGACGCAAAGGCGTGTACACCGACTTCCAGGATGAGCTTATGGGCGTCCGTGAGGTCGAAAACGTCCTTGTTCCATCGATGACCGGCGAGCAGTACGAAAAGAAGGTTGCCGACTACCTACGGAACCACCTGGACCATATCGTCATTCATCGCCTGCGCACGAATCAGCCGTTGACAGCCACGGACCTCGAAGGGCTTGAGCACACCCTTGTGGAGATCGGCGACGGACAGGGAGAGAGTCTCCTTTCCGGTCTGTTGTCCCGCAGCGGATCGCCGTCGGTGGCCTACTTTGTGCGTAGCTTGGTGGGAATGGACGGCTCCGCGGCTCGGGAGGCCTTCGCGGAGTTTCTGGCGGACCGTAGTCTCACGGCGCCGCAGATTCGCTTTGTCGAGATGGTGATCGACCAGCTTACGGCGCGGGGCGTCATGAAGGCGTCCGCCCTCTACGAGGCGCCCTTTATCGACCTGCACTCCGGCGGGCCTGAGGCTCTCTTCGCCGGACGAGAGACGGTCGTCGAAGGGATCTTCGAGACGCTACGAAACATCCACTCCAGTCTGGATCGGCAAGCGACCTAAGTGACTCGACGTTCTACTCCGCGTACTCCGCGATCTCTTCCAACACCGAGTCCGTCATATGGCTGATAAACCGCTCCTTTAGCAGCGCGTCCACCGCGTCGTATGAGATATACGAGCAGTAGGTGGCCAACGGGCCCTTTTCCAGGAGCGAGAAGACCGGTCGTTTGAGCTCCTCAAAGACCTTCTCCTGCCGTTCAATCGGCGCCACGATGTGCGCCTTGATATCGATGTTCGGTTGGAGTGCGATAAGATCGGCCATGCGTAATATGCCGGAATATATCGACGTGGTGTGTTCCACTTCAAAGACGCGGATGATCGATCGTCCTCGTATCCAGATAACGTCGATGTTCTCAATCGTTGAGAGCGTCGTGGTGTCGTAATTGAGGGGCAGTTGGTTCAGCGGTTCGTCATCCAAGGGAGATGACAACGCAGACAACACGCGGGATTTGTCCGATGCCGGAATCCAAATGCGATATCCCATCGCCGATCCGATTTCGGACAACCGGGCTTGTACGATAAAAGACTGCCTGATTGTATTGTCATCCTGCGTCGTAGTGTCGGTACGCGACTCGTCTTCCGGTACGGTGACCTCGACCTCTTGGTTGGCGTGGGTCTTAACTACGTGCTTTTTGATCTTACGGTGGTCCGCGTCGCTCAGCGGATAGACCGTCTCGTCTTTATGCTGCGCAATAAGAACGCACTCCAGGAACGAGCCATCGGAGTCCGTCAGAGCCGTTAAGCTGCTTCTGATCTTGCCGGTCCAGGAACTGGTAGTCTTCAGATGGTCCTTGGTGAATGACAGTTGCTTCCACACGCTATCCTCGTGGATAGGGATCGCGTGAGAGAAGTCGAACCACGCAAGCTGTCGAACACGGAACCTGATTACGAAAGGATCGTGAGTAGTTCTAAAGAGCGGCGTGTCGTCCTCAAAGGGCCCATCTTCAACTTCCAGCACCCCGATCCACCGGGAGATTCGTGTGACGTAGCATATAAACCTATCTCCTCGCTTTACCTTGGTCGCGGCGGACCTCTGACTTGCACTGAAGCCGGAGACGGTTCCGCCGTACTCGGCAAAAGCCTTTGCTGTTTCGGGAGAAAAGAGGTTGAGGTAGTAGGTCATTCAAAAATTGTAACACACGGGTGCGTGTTTATGGACATGGCGCGCGTGAGTAAGAAATGTTAGACGGGATGTAATCAATTAAGATCGACCTTTCACATCAAGTGAGTACGGAGTAGGGAGCTTCGCCACGGACATACTCCGACGGACAGGTAATCGAAATTGTGTCATTCCGTTCATTGGGCTATTGTGAATGTATGATCCGATCTAAAGGCACCTCAGTGATTGGCGTTGCGGTTGCTGGTCTGATCCTTACCGCCGTCATAACCGGTTGTACTACTACCGACGCTTTCACCGTAGTAACCGACGATTACTCCCATCTCACGGCCAGTTATAATCCGGTAGCTGTCTGGTCTAATCTCGCGGACAATCGTATGGCTCAGGCACTCGAGCACGCCGTCACTGATGAGATGAGGACGTATGGAATACGTGGATATTCTTGGATGGACATCTTTCCGCCTTTGCGCGAGTACACCGCCGAAGAACATTGGGATACCATAACGAGGCTGGGCATTGAAATGATTGTCTATGCCAATCTTGAGGACAGTAACGCCGTTACGAATATCTACTCGATCGACGGCAATGTGTATTCCGGCACGGAAGGTCATGCGATGTTTGAGTTCACGTTCTTTCCCACCAATATGAATGAGCCGATTCTGGTAACGCAGATCAACGCATACGGAGATGAATTCTCCGACTGGGAGACGATCAATGCAGCTGCCGCACAACGGGCGGTGGAAGAATACATCGCCGCAGCCCGCATGTCCGGGCGCCGTTAGCCGGACATTCCACCCGGCCGCAACGAACGATAGTCTTAGCGCCCATTCTCCCCGTATGCGCAGAACCCGTACACAAACTCACGCCGACGCTTCACTATCTCCCGGGAACCCCCGCCGGGATCGCGGCGGTCGCCCATTGCCGCGGGGGCATTCCATACAGGCGGTTGAACTCGCGGCTGAACTGGGACGGACTTCCGTAGCCGACCCGGTCCGCGGCCTCGGCGACGACAAGGGCCTCGATCATCGTCGGCGTCTCCAGACTGAGGAGTAGTCCCAGCACGGGGTTACTCTGGCTCGCCTGTGGGACCTCCGCCTCCACCGGTAGCGGCATCGTGCAACAAGCGATCGCGCGCGTCCAAAAGTCTTTCTCTGCATGGTGGCTGCGTAGCCGTGGTAAGGTACGGTGACTTTCTCCCACGTACAAAAGTGGAAGGCCACCGTCCTCGGCGGGCCCCCAAATCAGATAGACGCGGACGCGTTGTCCTTCGTTCGGCTTGCCGTCGCTCGGGATGCGATCGCCAAATTCGGTAAACCCGGCCCGTGGAAACTGTACCGCGACGCCGGTCCAGTTGGTATTGTGTACGATTCGTAAACCGTCGGGGTCGCCATTAGGAATCAGAGTCTGAACGTTAAAGGCGTTATTTGCTCACGTAGTTCCATCCCTTTCGTTTTTAAACCGAGCGGGGCGAATGTGAAGTGCTACTCGGTTTGACTTCGTAACGGTTGGCTCGTATGATGCACCCGAATCCGTCGGCGCAAGGATATATCGTGACAACGTTCGACAACCTGGGGCTCATACCCGAACTACTCAATGCAATCGTCGAGCGCGGATTCGTTACGCCCACCCCGATTCAGGCAGAGATGATTCCATTTCTCCTTGCTGAGGACCGGGATGTGACGGGACTCGCTCAAACCGGAACCGGGAAAACTGCCGCGTTCGGACTGCCGATCCTCCAGAAGCTCGACCTCCATTCGCGAGCGACTCAGGCGCTCATTCTCACGCCGACACGAGAACTTGGCCTCCAGGTTGCCCGGGAGATCGCCGACTACGGACGTAATTTGAAGGGTTTGCGAACAACGGCGGTCTACGGCGGCGCGCCGTTCGGGCCCCAGATACGCGATCTGAAAGCAGGAGCGCACGTAGTCACCGCCACGCCGGGTCGCCTGAAGGATCTCCTGGACAAGGGCATCGCAGACCTTTCGGGCCTCAGATACCTGGTGCTGGATGAGGCCGATCAAATGCTCGACATGGGCTTCAAGGATGAGCTGGACGCGATTCTCGCAATGGCGAGTCCCGAACGGCGAACGCTACTCTTCTCCGCCACGATGCAACCGGAGATAGCCATGATTGCCTCGACCTACATGGATCGTCCCCACGAGATCGTCGCCGGCACACGGAATCGGGGTACCGGCACGGTCTCTCACTACTATTACCGGGTTCATGCCCACGACAAGTATGCGGCGCTCCGGCGACTCGTCGACGTGAGCTCCGGCATGTACGCAATCATCTTCTGCCGTACGCGACAAGCGGCGAAAGACGTGGCGGCTCGGTTGGCAAGGGACGGGTACGCCGCTGATGCGCTTCACGGCGAACTCTCGCAGGCGCATCGGGACTCCGTCATGGGGCGGTTTCGGGCCGGCAACCCGTCGCTCCTTGTTGCAACAGATGTCGCCGCTCGCGGACTGGACGTGGATAACCTCTCACACGTGATCCACTACGATCTGCCGGACGAAATCTCAGCCTACACCCACCGAAGCGGTCGAACCGGGCGAGCAGGGAAAACCGGCGCGTCACTTGCGCTCGTGCACATGCGCGAAGGACACCGGATTCCTCACATCGAGCGCGCGATCGGTCGCAAGCTCGAGGAAGCGAAGATTCCCCGGGGACGCGACATCTGTGAGGCTCGCCTGTTGGAGTTCCTCTCGCGCGTGACAACAGTCGAGGTAGATCGGGATGCCGTCGGCCCGTATCTCCAGGCGATCCAGGAGTCGCTCTCCGCCCTTGACCGCGAGGAGCTGTTGCAGCGATTTGTTTCGGTGGAGTTCAATCGCTTCCTCGAAGAGTATGGCGATGCGCCCGATCTCAATCCCGCGCCGCATCAGCGTCGGTCCGGCGGGCAACAGCGCTCCGCGGCGCAGGGCCGGTCCTCTCGTGCATCGAGCGCCGGCATGGTACGGCTCCGCCTCAACGTTGGACGCCGTCAGGCCGCGCTGCCGCCGCAGATAATCGGTATCATCAACCGCGCGACCGACTCCGGGGACATCCGGCTCGGCCGGATCGACATCAACGCACACTCAACCGATGTCCAGGTTGACGCCGCCATGGCAGTCCGCGTTGAACAGGCCCTCTCCGGCTACAGCTACCAGGGAACGAAGATTCAGGTGGAGCGTGTCCAGGACACGCAACCGGGGTTCGGGAAGCATGGAGCCCCAAAGAAGCACTATGGAAAGAAGCGACGACCAAACGACCGCTCCGGCGGACGAAAAGGCAAACGCAAGAAGTCATAGTGCTCAAGGCGAACAACGAGCTATGAGTCGGAAGAGGAGTCGGCGTGAACGCTCCATCAACACGTACATGGCGGCTTCTGATCACCTACAACGGCACTCGATTCAAAGGGTGGCAGCGCGGTAACGGCCGAACCGTCCAGGGCGCTCTGGAGGAGACGATCGCTTCCGTTGTCACCCGGGGGTGAGCAGTCCGACGTTCAAGTCAATGGCTCGGGCCGTACCGACGCAGGCGCACATGCCGAGGGCCAGGTCGCAAGCGTCGTCCTGCCCAATGCGATCGATCTTGCTCGCCTCCTGCCGGAGATAAACCGGGCGCTTCCCGGTGACGTGTCGGTGCTTTCCATCGAACACGCTGCCGATCGGTTTCACGCCCGTTACCGCGCAGTAGCGAAGACCTACCGCTACCGGATCGTCGACGGTCCTGTTCCGAATCCTTTTCTCGTACGTCTCGCGTGGCGCCGGCAACAACCACTCGACATCCCGGCAATGAGAACCGTGGCCGGCCTCTTCGTGGGCAAGCACGATTTCTCCGGATTCACAAAGTCGAAGCTCGGAAAGAGCACCGAGCGCACCGTGCACTCAATCACGATCGAGCGAAACGAGTTTGCCGGTGGTCCGGTCACGGAGATCACAGTCCGCGGGGACGGGTTCCTTTGGAAGCAGGTCCGCGCTATGGTTGGCTCACTTGTCGCGATCGGTCTTGGCGAAGTCGATGCCGGTCGAATCAAGTCGCTCCTGGCCACCGGTGACCGGAAGCTCGCGCCTGCGGTTGCGCCGGCGTCCGGGCTCACCCTTGTCTCGGTGGAGTACGAGTAGGGGGCTTCAGAGGTTCAAACGATGAGGTTGCCCGCCTCCGCTCAATCCACGCCGAAACAGCCGGGTGGCAGGCTCATCGATGGATGCGACCGAAACTGTCGACCCGGACGTCCTTACCACAGCATTCAACATTGATGGGACAACCAACACGATGGGTATTCAATTGTCAGATTTCAATGACGAAAGTGCCATCTACGACTGGGCCGATATCAGTTCCGTGCGCTCCTTTTGATGGACGGAAGCCAATGGACCAACGACTTCGCATGGGACTTTCGGTCCAGAACGGCGTTGTTTAATGTGACGATTTCATAACGAAACAACCGAGTCGTTGCGTCGGAGCCCTGTTTGTTTTTCGGGCCTCAGGTAGCGAAGCCGTCACACAACACGCGGAAACCCGCGTGGAACGAGTGGCCCGGTGGGAATAATCTCAACGTCGTTGTACCGTGAATCTTCGCAGGCTCCGAATGAAAACGACCGCGCCGACAGTACGTTTCGCCCGTCTAAATTACCATTCTGACGATGTTCTTTGGCCACGGGTCATCAAAACCATGGCCGGCCTTCCACAGCTCTATCTCCTCATCGGTGAGAAAGCACGAGGTAAGGGCATCGGCAAAGCGATCCACGTGGTTTACATCTCCAATGACCGTCACATCGCACCGACGATCACCAAACCGGCCCGGCGCCTCGGCGAGCTGTTCTTTCAGTAGTTGGATCTCCATGTCCGAGATACCGTGGTTCTCATCTTCTACGATTCCCGCTCGCCACGACCCGACGATCCCCAGGCTGATTCCACCCGCGGATTGGTTCCACAGCAGCGAGTACTTGTCTCGGGTCGCGAGCCAGAAAAATCCCTTGCTCCGATGGATGCGCCGATCGAGATGCCGATGGCACGCCTCCCACAGGCCTCGCGAATGAGCGCCCCATCCACATCCAGTTCACTCATATCATTGACGACGGCACGAACCGTTATGCCCTTCTTCCGTGCCTGAGACAGGAGTTTTTGGAACAGTGTCGTTTTGCCCGACCCAAGGAATCCGTTGAGGATGACTACGGGGATGTTGTTTGATGTGCTCATGAATGGTTGAAAGCTCCTCCCGATTCACGTACTTCTCGTACGCTATGGTTGAACCGCCACGTACAAACCACGGGAAATCTACTCCCGAATGGTCCTGGGAACAAACTGGGGCCTGTTCTATGGTGCGGAACTGCACACGCTACGACCGAAAAAAAAGGCCCGCACACACGCGCGGACCTTCGCAGAACAATCGACCGGGCCGCTCTACCGCATTCCGGCTACGAGCACCTCATCCATGACGTGGAAGACCGCCGTATTGTCGATGAACGAGCCGTCCCAGCCGTAGGGCTCGCCCCACAACTGTGCCGCCGTGAGGTCCGTGTTGGCAAACTGCGCGAACTTCTCCGCGCCCGGGCCCATCGCCCACAGGGGGACCAACTCGTTGGTGTGGTTGCGCGAGGCGAACTGATAGCCGGGCATGGTGCCCGCTCCACGATCCTGCACCGCAAGAAACTCGTTAAAGGTGTCCTCCGCCGGGTCGAACCGGGCGGCAAGGAGCGCCTCGTCGCTACGATCCGCCGCAACGGGCCCGCCCACGCCATTGGTGAAGGTGCCTTCACCCCAGATACCGCCGCACTCGTGGTCGGAGGTGACGATGAGCAGGGTCTCCTCCCAGCTCGAGTTGGCCTCGACCCACGCGATAACCGCGTCGACCGTCCGGTTGAAGTCGATCTGCTCCTCGATAAAACGCGGCATGTTGTTGCCGTGGCCCATCCAGTCGACGGCACCACCCTCGGCCATCAGGAAGAAGCCGTCCTCGTCCTGATTGAGCACGTTGAGCGCCCCGATGGTCATCGTGACCAGCGTCGGCACATCCTCGTTGAACGCCATACCCGAGGGCGTGTCGCCGTCGGGCAGGTCTCCGCGGCCGGCCTGCAGCGTGCTGCTCGAACGGGCGATGCCGACAACGCGCTCCGGCAGGTCCTCACCCGCCGCCAGGGCCTGAAAATCGGCCCGTTCGTCGATGAACGTATAGCCGTTGAGCCCCTCTTCGCCGGTCAGCGCGTCCCACGTCTCGCGTCCCCCGGTGAAACGGAAGGGGCGCTCCTCTTCCGGCTCGACGGCGTTGCCGCTTGCGTCATAGAGGGGGTGGCCCGCGCCCATGAGCACGGTCATGCCGCTGTCCACCATCTCGTTAAAAATCTCGACGTAGTTGTTGCGCGAGATGTTGTGGGCAACCACGGCCGCCGGTGTGGCGTGGGAGACTTGCACGCTGGAGACGGCTCCGGCCGCTTTGCCGTGGTCCATGGCAATGTGGGCGATCGTGCGGAACGGGATTTCCCCGGTCCAGTCCATGTTGAGGCGGCCGTTCGAGGTCTTGCGTCCGCTGACGAGGGTCGTGCCGGCGGCGGCCGAGTCGGTGTAGGACGTGTAGGCCAGAGAGACCGGCGCATAGTCGTTACTGAACGCGCCCTGGAACTCGCTCCAGCGCGTCTGGGGGTCATAGCCCTGCAGTACCGCACCCGCCGCCTCGGCCGGATCGGTGCCGCTCGGGAGGACATTACCGTCCCCATCGATCAGATTCAGTGAGTCATGGGCAAGACCGAAGACCACCGGCGTGGTGCTGTCGGGACGCGCAACTTGATAGGACTGGCGACCTGCCAAACCCTGGTAGTAGTCGGTTGCAAGCCACCCGTTGAATCCGGCGCCGTCCGATACCAGCAGAATGACGTTTTTGGCCGTCGATTCCCGGGACGCCGAGCCGGACGCCGCAGAGCTCGCACATCCGGTAGTTGCGAGCGCTGCCAGAAGCACTCCGATACCGATTATCGGTCGTATAGTTCGTTTCATGGTTCCTCCTAAACCGTGTTTCGCCAAGACGCCGCCAGCGTACTCGGGGGCACATCGCTTTTCCGTATAGAAACCGTTAAAAAACTGTGAGAAACGACAAGAAATTTTAAAAATCTATTAAGAGGAATGGGCCACGTATCGGCGTTATGGGCGCGTCGCCGTCGAATGCACCGAAGGCGTCATCCTTGATTCGGCTCGTGTGGGCGCGGCGTGTCAGACGCGTTGAGCCTGAGCACGGTATGCCGTCCCAACCCGTGTGTGATCCATACTTCATGGCCGATATGAAGAAAAAAGAAAGGAGCTCCACAAGAGAGAATGTGCGTGGGTGAAGCTGTCGATCGATGTCAGGGTGTTGCCCCATACCACCCGAGACGGTCAAGGCCCCGGACCATACCGTGCGGCCACGGCCGCCGCACGTTCCCGAAGAGAGGTACGCAACCACTCCGGCGTCAGCACCTCCGCGTCCGTCGCAAGGTACCACAGCGCCCACTCGGCGTGTCGCGCGTCCTGAAAAGTAGCCTTCAGCTCTCGCCGGCCGGTTCAACCCTCCTCCTCGGGGGAGACGGCCAAGGCGATTTTTCCCAGCGTCTCTCGTTGCCCTCGGTCCACCCGAAGCGGCACCGTGACCCGTTTACGGCCGGCGGCTATCTATGCTTCCGAGCGGTCGTGGTCCGTATCATCGGCTGCTCGTGACCGAGGTGTGCGAATCGGTTCGCCGGACACCGGCCAGACCGGCGGAGGGGTATGCCGACAATATGCCCCGATGCTTATCGCCAAGAACGACAGCATGCGCTCTTTGAGCGTAGCGGGGGGTATCGCCGGCTCACTCTGGAAGATCTGAAAAACACCGTTCGCGGTGGCCCACAGCAACAGTGCGATGTTGGCCGGGTCCGCAGACTCGGGTATACCGGAAGCCGAGACCGCGTGTACTAACGCGTCAAACGCGGCCAAACGCGCGGGTAACAGCTCTTTTCTGTTGGACGCGCGGTTCCGCAACATCAACTCGGTGAGCGCGGGATGTGCGACGACAAAGTCGACGTACGCCTCGGTAGCCGCGTAGATCGGAGCGGTATCGATCGTTGAGGCGCGCTCAACGCAGACGATTACGGTCTTTTGCAGCGTCCGGTAGCCCTTTGTACAGACCGCGGCCATCAGTTCGTCTTTGGATGCAAAATGTCGATACGGCGCGTTGTGACTCACGCCGACCATTCGTGCCACCGCTCGAAGTGAGACCTCGGCCTCACCGCCCGTTTCCAGCAGATCAATACCGGCATCGATCAGTGACGCTCGCAAACTCCCGTGGTGGTACCGGTCGGTCTTTTGGCGGTAATCGATATCCATGACGCGTACCTACTCTACCATGTCCCGATAACCGCACATATCGCAACAAGGGTTTTGTACGGTATCGTTCCGCTCCTTTGTTTCGGTTTGCACCGCGTGTACCGGCGATTTGAGCCGATTTCAGTGCTACAACGCTCTCGTTCTCAAGATGTTGACATCAGCAACTTTTATACATAAAGTTGTCGATGTCAACAAGTATATGTAGTTGGCGTTAGGGGAGTATCGATATGAGCAAAGCAAGGATAATTATCGGCTGGATTCTTGCCGGGTCGATCACCGTGATGATGACCTTCGGCGGTAGCGGCGGCGGTGTCGGGAAAATCATGGGCGGTGAGATTGTGGATGCCTATGTCGTGATGGGGTTGGGCGACTACATTGCGCTCATCGGTGTGGGAGAGATTATCACCGCGATACTCTTTCTTGTTCCGCTGACGCTCCCG
Organism: Alkalispirochaeta sp.; assembly: GCA_965601925.1. Lineage (GTDB taxonomy): Bacteria > Spirochaetota > Spirochaetia > DSM-27196 > Alkalispirochaetaceae > Alkalispirochaeta. The sequence continues at coordinate 4,097,654 of OZ271854.1, read as the reverse complement.
GTTGGCCTATTATTGCAAAGCGCGTATTGGGGTGGGGCGATCGCCGCCAACATGATCGACGACGGTTCGTTTGTAGCAACGGCGATTATCCTGGTGGTTGTATGGGTTACCGCGTTCATCCGGCGACCCGGTTTGTTTGTCGGGTTGCTACCGCAACCCAACCCGCCCGAAGTGGTATAAAAATTCCGGGTAGTGTTTGCTGACGCATCGCCGACTTCACGTTTGATGCTGTTTAGTTCATCGTTATAGCTTGGCGGAGGCATCGAACATGTACGAACAACACGGGGAGTTGCCGAACGTCGACGAAACATATGGGCTTCGAGTTCGCTATGGTTTGTCACCTAAAACCCGGGAGGCGTCAACGGCGTGGAGCTCGAAGTCTTTGAAGCGGACCGAGAACATGCGGGGAAACCGATCGTGCTGTGTCACGGCTGGCCCGAGCACGCCTTTTCGTGGCGCCGTCAGGTGCCCGCTCTCGCGGAGGCGGGTTACCACGTCATCGTCCCGAACCAGCGGGGTTACGGCAACTCATCCCGTCCGACCGAAGTAACGGACTACGACATCGAACACCTGTCCGGTGATCTCGTTGCCCTTCTCGATCACTACGGCTACAACGACGCAACCTTTGTCGGTCACGATTGGGGGGCGATGGTCGTTTGGTGGCTGACCTTATTGCATCCAAACCGTGTCGACGAAGTAATCAACCTCAGTGTGCCGTACCAAGAGCGTGGAGAGAGACCGTGGATCGAGTGGATAGAAGAAGTATTCGGTGACGACTACTATTTCGTCCACTTCAATCGTCGGCCCGGCATCGCGGACGTGGTGTTAGAAGAGAACACATTCCGGTTCCTTCGCAACATGTTCCGCAAGAACGTGCCCTCCGCGCCGCCGGAGCCGGGCATGGCTATGATCAGTCTTGCCGGAGCGGAAACGGCGCTCGGTGAGCCCATAATGAGCGAGAGCGAGCTGGCCGTTTTCGTCTCCGCCTTCGAAACGTCGGGGTTCATGGGCAGTATGAACTGGTATAGGAACCTCGACCGCAACTGGCACGTATTGGCGGGCGTAAACCCAATCATCGGCCAACCCGCACTCATGATCTATGGCGACCGTGATGCGATCCCGAAGTTTGAACGACTCACCGAGTTCGTTCCGGAAACGGGTAACTGACCGATCGGCACGCGTATTGAGAGAAAACCATCGGAATACACGACAGGAGATGTCATGATTCGGTGCTACGCTGGCGACCATCTCTAAGAATCGAACGGAGGATGATATGGCACCAACACGAACGGCGGTTAACCCGTGGGAGTGGTCGAAAGAGATGGGGTACAACCAGGGTGAAGCGGTCTCCGGCCACACCCGGACGCTCTACTGCTCCGGACAAACGGCCATGGGCGGCGACGGTACGCCGCGGCACGCCGGGGACATGGCGGCCCAGGTAGCCGCGAGCCTCGACAATCTGGAAGCGCTCCTCGGAGAGGCCGGCATGTCCCTCGCGAACGTCGTCCGGCTCAACGTGTACACGACCGACGTCGACCTGCTCTTCCGGCACTACGGCGTGCTGGCCGCGCGGTTGGGTGCAGCGGGGGTGGCCCCTACCACCACGATGCTCGGGGTGACGCGGCTGGCGATCCCGACCCTGTTGGTCGAGCTTGAGGCGACCGCCGTCGCATGATGCGGTTGCGCCGCCCTTCGGCGGGTATTGAGGGTGGGGCGGCGCGGAAGCAATGGATCGGTGATGTCAGTACTGAAAATGGTAACGATCGGTGTGTACGGCTTTGATCGTGATTCCTTTCTGGAGCGCCTGCGCCTGGCGGAAGTGCAGCTGCTTCTCGACGTCCGCCAGCGCCGTGGTGTGCGCGGACCCGATTACGCTTGGGCGAACTCGCTTCGCCTCCAAGCCGCTCCGGAAGGGGCGGGGATCGCCTACCAACACCACCCCGAACTGGCGCCGACCACCGAGTTGCGCCGGCTACAGTACGCCGAGGACGAGCGCCAAGGTGTGGGAAAACGCTCACGACAAAGACTCGCCGCTGAGTATTCCCGGCGCTACACGACCGAAATCCTCGACCGCGCGGATCTCGGGCCGATCGTCTCCGCAGTGCAAAACGGTGAGGTAGCGGCGTTGCTCTGCGTAGAGCGCGACGCGGCGGCGTGCCATCGCTCTCTCATCGGGCACCGTCTGACCGAGCGCTACCACGTTGCGATCGAGCATCTCCTCCCCCCGTAGCGTACGGGGTGCCTTTGCCGCTCCATGGGGCTCGCTCGGTAAGAGCGCTTCCTTGAGCATTATGATTGGAATACGTACACTCATGGTGGGGGCACCGTTGTGGCGGAGGGTGTTTTAACAACCGCGATCGGACACGCCGAAGGCAGCGATCCCGGTGATGTGGCAGACAGAATTCTACGCCAACTCGACGATCAACTCGGCGCTGTCGATCCGGACGCCGGGATACTGATGGCCGACGTCGATTTTCGCGGCGAAATACTGCTCAGGGCAGTCCTCGACAAGTATCCGGGAATACAGCTTATCGGCGGTACCACATCGGGCGTTTTTTCCTCGGCATTCGGGTTTAGCGAGTTTTCCGCGGGACTCATGGTATTCGCATCGGATCACATTCGATTTCGCGCTTCCCTCGGATCGCGCATTTCCGACGACCCGGACGGCGCGATTACGCGGGCATTCAACAGGTTTGACGATAACGATATTCATCGTGACAAGATTTGCATTGTCATTCCCGATGGTACCGCCACACGCATTCCCGACGTGTTGTTGTCGCTCAAAGACCGTCTTTCGAGTGATTGCGTGGTAGTCGGCGGGGTTTGATGAACGCGACGGTTCGATTTCATTCGCCGGAGAGGTGCCGAACGGATCCATGGTACGTCTATCCGAGGCCACGCCGGATGGAATCCTGGATGCCACGCGATCGACGGCGAACAGCCAGGTGCGGAGTTTCGCGGGAACACCCGAAGCCGCCCTGGTGTTTTCCTGCCACGCGCGGAAAGATATGCTCGGCACCCGTGTTAATCAAGAATTGCAAATTCTCGAAGATGTGCACGCGAGCGGAACAAACGTAATGGGGTATTACGCTTTTGCCGAGTTCGCGCCTATTCGGGAAGACGCACATTCGAAGTTGCACAACATGACCATGGTGACGCTCCTCATCGGTGAAAGAGACGTTAACCCGCCGCGGCGCTACCGTGAAAAGGGGAACGGGAATGCCGATGACGGCGCGTTGCTATCACGTCAAATTGAACGGGAGCGACGGTATAGGGTCGAGCTGGAGCATCTCAAGGATAATAACACGGCGATCCTACGAACGGTCGGTCGGGAAATAGAGGAGGCCCGGCGCGAGGTACAGAGACAGAAGGCTCAACTCGAAGTTCTCAACAAGAGCCTGGAGAACGAGAAACGGAGAACAGACGAACTCCTGAGAAACATTCTCCCGGACAAAATCGCCGAGGAGCTTAAGGAAACAGGTACGTCGGAGCCCGTTCTCTTTCCGGATGCGGGTGTGCTATTCACCGACTTCAAGGGCTTTACCGGTATCGCACGGGAGATGAGCGCGGGAGAACTTGTAGCCGATCTCGATTCGATATTCAGGGCATTTGACTCCATCGTCGAGCGCCACGGGATCGAAAAACTTAAAACGATCGGGGACTCCTACATGTGCGCCTCGGGTCTCCCGGAGACGGTTGACGGCCATCTCATCCGGTTGCTGGACGCTGCGTGGGATATCAAGGCGTTTATGGAAAACTTCAATCGCGAGCGGGAGCGGCGGAAAAAACGTGTCTGGCCGATCCGTATCGGAGTTCATTGCGGTCCCGTCGTCGCCGGTATCATCGGTAGTCGGAAATTTGCATACGATATTTGGGGGGATGTCGTCAACATCGCGTCACGTCTGGAGTCGAACAGCCGTCCGGGTCAGATCAACATATCTCTCGAAGTATACGAGAAAGTACGAAGTCATTTCGCATGCGACTACAGAGGCAAGATTATGACAAAAAATCGCGGCGAGATTGATATGTATTTCGTGATCGGAAAGCGGGATGTTATCCGGGGTATCGACTCGACAGGTGATACGGATCGCGTGGATTAGTGGGTGCTTCGGCTTATCAATCGGATCTCGTATCACGACGGGAAACGGACGGCGCAAGCAACGAGCAACGGTGTCCTGCGATCGACCGTCGGGAGTAAGTGGGTAGCACGGCTACCGTGGAGGACTCGCCGGCGCGTGCAGCCGTCGCGATCGTTCTTCCGGTCCCGCTTCACCGCGTCTCGTCTCCGGGTCGGCCCAGTATTCTATCCGCCTCCCGACGTGTCGTGGCGAGCTCCGCCGGGTTCATCCGGAACTCTGCGGCGCCCTTTGTCCTATGGGTTAGCCTGAAAGTGTCCCGGTCGATTTCATAGCGCTCAATCGTATCCCATGTGCAGATGTACTCGCTCGAGACGATCATATGCTCGTAGATGCCGCCGAATGCCGCGCGAAGTGCAAACGGCAGTATGGGCAATGAAGTCGCGGCAAGAGTAATGACTGTCGTTATAACGTTGCTTTCAGACCTGAGGGATAGATAACTCACGAATACGACGGTCGCACCCATGCCGACGAATGGGAGCACGCTTCGATGTTCGCTCTTGTGGAACGTTCTGCCGCGTTTCGTCGCGAACCGCAGCACCACGATGAGTTCCCCGATGCCTATCACTCCGATGATCACCAACGGAGAGACGGCCAGATGCATTATCGTCACGAAAAAAGCCGGAGCGTCCACGATCGTCTCTCACATCGGTTTTACTACCGGTCGGCACATCTTTTCATTCCACCTCTCCGCACAACCTGCGAATCAACGGATTCACCACCTCCGGTCGCTCGTAGCTCGGCAGGTGGGCGCAGCCCGGTATCTCGTGCCCCGACGCGTTAGGGAGCGTATCGACGAGGCGGCGGCACCGTTCGGCGATGTGCGGAAAGTCCAGGGCGCCCCACACTACGTACGTCGCCGTCGTGAGGTTTCCCAGGTGCGCCATCGCCGACTCCGGCTCGCGCTCCTGCGTGAGCTCCGGTGCCTCCAGGGCAATGCGGTTCATCTCGAGGAAGGTTCGGCGCAGCGGCCCGGAGACCCGACCTTCGGCCTGCTCAGGCCCGTCGAGCCAGAGGATCGCCTCGATCTCGTTCACCGCATCTATGTCGTCGGCCGCCTCGGCCGCATCCAGCCGATCGAGGCGTTCCCGGATCAGCGTGGGGAAGGCGTCGGGTGAGGGGGCACCGCTGAGTGCCGGACCGATGAGAAAGAGAGAACGCACGCGGTCCGGGAAGGCGAGGGCGAAATCTACGGCCACACGCCCTCCTTGCGAGGCGCCGACGAGTGAGACCGCCTCACCGCCGAGGTGGTCCACCACCGCCTCCAGATCCTCGATGTGGGAGAAGGGCTCGTCCGGCGTCGTGGTCTTCCCGTACCCCCGTCTGTCGTAGGACGTCACCTGAAACGCATCGCCGAGGCCAACCATTTGCGCACGCCACATCCGTGTGTCGGCGACCCCGGCGTGGAGACAGAGGAGGGTAGGACCCGTACCGGTCCGTTCGCCGTGTATCGTCGCGCCGTTGACTTCGACGATGAATGTCGAGCTCATAGAGCCACAGTATCGCAAAGCGCCCTCGGCCGCCACCCAGGCGCGACCGTGCGCCTGTCTGAGCGCGACCGTACGACCCGGGGGTTCCCCACCGGTTCGCTCCGGTCGTCGATCCTTCCATATGAAAAAAGGGCCCCGAATGGGACCCTTATACTGTCAAAATCGCGTTCCAATCACTCAAAACTCGACGTCGTCGAACTCCGGTGCGTTGCGTATATCTTCCAGGTTGGAGCTATACGCGTCAAAGGAAAGACCGGCGAAATCGGTGTCGTAGATATCGGTGATGCGCAACTCCACGGCGTCTACGATCTCCTGATTGGCTTCCACGAAGTCGAAGTAACCGGGGAGGTTGCCGCCCGTCGTCGTGAGAAACGGCGCTCGTACCTTGATTTCTTGCTGGTTGGCGCTATCCCACACCCAGTTTTCACTCATCCAGACGCCGTCTAAGATGACGTCGGGGTTCTCGCCTCCGGGGTCCAACGCGCCATCGTCGTCGACGTCTATGAAGTACTGGTAGTCGGTCCAGGACCAGGTTTCGGTCTCGCCGCTGTCTTCGTCGATCCAGGAGTCCGAAAAGGTCTCTCCCTCTTTCTTCCGTACCGTATTGCCGGCGAAGGGGTCGACGAGGGGAAGAAGGTGCTTGAACGGGTAGCGGTCCTCGAAGTAGTACGAACCGCCGAAGAACGAATCAGCCGTCGGAACCTGGTAGCCTAGCGTATACTCCTCTCGCCAGACCCATGTGCTGAGATCGCCGTCGTCGTACGCGTCGCCGCTGTTCCAGTTGTAAAGCGCATCGCCGCTGGCCCAGAAATCGCCGCCCTTATAGTAGAGCCCCCACGTCTGACCGATTTCGGTGTCGGTGACGACGTCCAATGCATTATCCGCGCTCACATACCGCGCGTCGTTGACCCCGTTCCATACGGAGAAGACGTACACCGTGTTTGGAGCCGGACTAAAACCGGCGACGTCCGCTAAGTTGAAGCCCTCCGACTCGATCCAACTGATACCGCCCGCCAAGAGCGAGTCGTATCCCCAACTCTGTTGTAGGAGGCTGCCGTTACCGTCGTAGAACTCCTTGAACGCTGAGCTTCCGTCTTCACCGATGCCGAGTACGCCGCCCATCGAGTCGTCGCCCCAGCCGATGCGCATTTCGCTCCACCCCGCGTCGCCGTCGAGGGCGTATTCGGAGAGCACGGTCAGCGATCCGTCGCTGTTGGGGACGCTCACGGTGATCTCCTGCCACCGCTCGGTGCCGAATCCCGGATCGGTGAAGGTGTCATCGAGAAGCAAGAGCGACTCACCGGTTGCGGTGTCGAAGTCGGCGTAGCTCAAGAGGGTCGATTCGCCCCATCCGCTGGAAGCGTCGCTGTACTGGTTCATCGTCGCGGTTACGCTCCAGTCGTCTCCCGACTTGACGATGTGAATGCGCGCCCAGAATCCGGTGCCGGGGAACGGGCGGGCGAACCAGTACACGGTCATGTCGTTTTCGGATCCGAGCAGTTTCAATCGCCCCAAATCGTACTGTCCGTCAACGAAATCGCGTTGGCCGATCGTGTACACGGTGTTGAAGTCGAGGGCGCGCTCGTCCGCGATCTCACGCAGTTCGTCGACAAACGCTTCGGTGAGGAAGTCCAGCCCCGCGGCGTCCTTCATGTCGTACCATCCCTGCGCTTTGACGTCCGGGATCTGTGACGCAACCACCTCCGTGACGTCGTCGACCGCCGCCGCGGCAACTGAGCCGGACCCCGTCGTGCCGCCGCTCGCCAGGCTTGCCGGGAGTTGCGCTTCGATCTCCGGCATGTCCCGAAGGGTACGGGACGCCGGAGAGTCCGACGGGCTACCGCCACCGTCTCCGCTACCGCCGAAGCTACAAGCGGCGAACCCGATGACCACGGTAATACCGATCATCGTGCGGACGATGCTTTTTAAAGCGGATCGATTCATTTTCATGGGTACACTCCTTCTTGCGATATAATCGGTGCCTCACGGCACCTATGATTTCGACATAATCCTGAAAGAGTACTTCTATGTACGTAACACGATATTCGCCACTTCACAACGTTTTTTTATGAATACTAAGAGCGTAGCCCATACAAACCAGTACGATGGGCACCGGTGAGCGTTGGGGCTCGAAGCGCGCATCGCCCGCTGAAGCTATGAAAGACATCGTGTTGTCGCGGAGGTGATCTTCTCCCTCTTCTACTGTGACGGTTCAGGGAGAAGTTCAAGAGGGCAACGTGCCCGCACCGGTCCGTTCGCCGTGGATCGCAGCGCCGCCGACGTCGACGATGAATGTCGAGCTCATAGAGCCACGGTATCGCAACGCGCTCCCGGTCGCCACCCAGACGCGACCGTGCGTCTTTCCAGACGCGACCGTGCGCCTGTCTGAGCGCGACCGTGCGCTCTTCCGGGCTCGTCGCGCTACCCGGGATTTCCCACCGGTTCGGTTCCGGCGATCACATCGCGATAGTAGTAAAAGCTGTCCTTAGGCACTCGGCGACCGTCGGTGAAGTCGCAGTAGACGATACCGAAGCGCTTCTCGTACCCGAAGGACCACTCGAAGTTATCGATGAAGCTCCACAGAAAGTACCCCTTGAGCGGTATGCCCTCGTCGATCGCTCGGCGGCACACCGCCAAGTGCGTCGCCAGATAGTCGATGCGTCGCCGGTCGTTGCACGCCGTAGCGCCGTCGGTGAGGGTATCGTCCAAGGACATACCGTTCTCGGTGATGTAGAGGGGGAGGTCGCCGGTCGTCTCGCGGACCCGGCGCAGGTGGCGTATGAGGCCTTCGGGAGTCACCGGCCACTCGCGGGTGGTGCGCTCGTGGTAGGTCGGTGCCACGCCGAACCCTTCGGGATGGTCGGAGTCGTGGCGTACCGCATCCTCCCAATAGTAGTTGATCCCCAGAAAATCGATCGGGGAAGCGACGATATCGAGGTCGCCCGACTGCACCGGCATGGTGAGGTTGTAGGTCTCGAGGTAGCGGTCGCAATATCCGCGGCCGAAGAGAGGATCGAGGAACATGCGCGTCGTGAGGTCCGCGGCACGATCTGCCGCATGGACGTCACGGGGATTCGCCGTGGCGGGGCGCGGGGTGGTCATATTGAGGGTGATGCCGATCTCGCCGTCCCGTCCCCGAAAGCGCTCTACCGCCAGACCGTGGCCCAGCAGGAGGTGGTGGAGCGCCCCCATCGCCGCATCGTGGTCCCGGAGCCCCGGGGCGTGGCGGCCTATATAGTAGCCCAACACCGAGCTGCAATACGGCTCGTTGAGAGTGATCCACCGCGTCACCTCGGGAAAGTGGTCGAAGCACGCCGCTGCATACTCCGCAAAGGCGTAAGCCGTCTCGCGGTTGCGCCAGCCGCCGCCATCCTCCAACGATTGCGGTAGGTCCCAGTGGTAGAGTGTCACCACCGGCTCGATGCTCGCCTCCCGGAGCGCACCGATGAGGTGTTTGTAGTAGTCGAGGCCGCGCTCGTTGACCGCTCCGCGGCCGTCGGGGATGATCCGCGGCCACGCCATGGAGAAACGGTACGCCCCGACGCCAAGTTGCCCCATGAGCTCTACATCCTCTCGGTAGCGGTGGTACTGGTCCGCCGCCACGTCGCCGGTGTGACCATGGGCTATCTTCCCCGGCGTGCGACAGTAGGTATCCCAGATCGACGGCTTGCGTCCGTCTTCATCTACGGCGCCCTCCACTTGGTAGCTCGCAGTCGCCACGCCCCAGAGAAAGTCCGCGGGAAAATCGTCTCGCCGGTCGTAGCTTGCCATCGCCCCTCCTTACCCGCCCTGCGCGGGTGGACTCGCGTAGCATATCACCGCAAAAGGGAAGACCCCAACCCGATATTCCCACCTCCTGCAACCACTCGTTCGTGTACTGCAACCCGGTGGTCGTTGAGCTACCCCGTGATCTTCTGCATCCGGCGAATCTGTTTCAGAAGCGTGCGCTTCGGCGTAATCGGAAGCGTGGCCATCATTGCGCGCTGGAAAAGGGTCAAACCGGAGATTACGCTTAGTTTTCCCCCACCGTGGCACGAATCGAGTGATCGCGCTCCAGCTCCGCCTTGAGGGTCTCGAGCTTGTCCGCTCTAAGATGTTGCGGTGTCAATGTACCGCTTTCTCGGCGTTGAACGTCCCGCAGAACGTGCCAACGAACATGCCAAGCGCGCCGGCTGCACGCGGGCAAGGCACCGTAAGCACCGCACAACGTTTCCGTCGCGTCCGGTTATCGCCCGCCCTTTGATATCTCTCGCGCCACAGACGGTCCGGGACCGATTTTCTCGGAAATGTGCTTGACATCCGCCATATACCGGACTACTGTTGTCGACAATGAGTTTGCCGCACTGCCGACCGTACACCATCTCCCTACTAAGTCTACATCTCGGTCTATCCGGGGTATCCGCCCGTAGGGAGCTTGATCGGCGTACACGACCGTAGGTCGCGTCCGCCTGAGCGTCGGCGAAAGCCCGCTATTGAGGTCCCTCGATAGCGGGCTTTTTTTGTGCGTCGCACAACCACACGGCACGAGGAGGAGACAAATGCCGAAGTACAAGCCCTTTCAAACCGTTGAGCTCGCCGATCGCAGCTGGCCGAGCGCGAGCATCACCGCGTCCCCGGCGTGGTGCAGTGTAGACCTCCGCGACGGCAACCAAGCGTTGGCCGTTCCCATGAGCGTCAAGGAAAAGCTTGAGATGTTCGACCTTCTCGTGGAGGTGGGATTCAAGGAGATCGAGGTCGGTTTTCCGTCGGCGTCACAGATCGAGTTCGATTTCGTGCGGACCCTCATCGATGAAAAACGCATCCCCGACGACGTGTACATCCAGGTGCTCACCCAGGCGCGGGACCACCTCATCCGCCGAACCTTCGAGAGCGTACAAGGGGCGTCGAAGGTCATCATGCACCTGTATAACTCCACCTCGGCGTTGCAGCGCAAGGTGACCTTCGGGATGGACCGCGAAGAGATCAAGGCGATCGCCGTAAATGGAACGAAGCTGGTGAAGTCGTTGGCCCCGACCCTGAAGGGGACCGACGTACGGTTTGAGTATTCACCCGAGAGCTTCTCCGATACCGAGACCGACTACGCGCTGGAGGTGTGCGAGGCGGTCATGGAGGTCTGGGACCCCACCCCGGAGAATAAGATTATTCTGAACCTCCCGGACACGGTGGAGTGGATCCCCTTCAACCGCCACGCGGATCAGATCGAGTGGTTCTGTCGTACCATGAAACACCGCGATCTGGCGATCATCAGCCTCCACACTCACAACGACCGCGGCACCGGGGTAGCGGCGACCGAACTCGGCTTGATGGCCGGCGCCGACCGGGTGGAGGGCACGCTCTTCGGTAACGGCGAACGCACGGGAAACCTCGATATCGTGACCGTCGCGCTCAATCGTATGGCCGACGGAATCGATCCCGGATTGGACTTCTCCGACCTGCCGAAGATTCGCCGGGTGTACGAGCGATGCACTCGGATGGGCGTGCCGCAGCGTCAGCCGTACTCGGGGGAGCTCGTCTTCACCGCCTTCTCCGGTTCCCACCAGGACGCGATCAAGAAGGGTATGGACCGTCGAGGGGCAACCAACGACCCCGACGCACCGTGGGAAGTGCCGTATCTTCACATAGACCCCAAGGATATCGGGCGCACCTACGACGCCATCGTGCGCATTAACAGCCAAAGCGGGAAGGGCGGCGTCGCCTACGTGATGTCGCGGGACTTCGGGTTTGAGCTTCCCAAGTCGATGCATCCCGACCTGGGTACGCTCATCAACAAGATCGCCGACGAGCAAGGGCGGGAACTTACCAATCACGAGATCTACGAGGCGTTCAATCGCGAGTTTCTCCAGCGTCGCACACCGCTGGAGATGGGCAAGATGTCCTTTTCGTACCTCGACGACGGACGGATGGTTTGTGACACGACCGTGCGATACGACGGCACGGATACGGCGATACACGGGGAGGGCAACGGTCCGATCAGCGCTGTTGTCCACGCCCTGGAGGGACGGGGGTGGAAGGACTTCGATCTGGTCGATTTCCACGAGCACGCCATCGGGAGCGGCGCGGATACCGAGGCGGTTGCCTACGTCCAGATCGAGCTCCACGGCGGCGGAACGGTGTGGGGGGCGGGCATCCACGCCTCCATCGATACCGCGGGAATTAACGCCTTGGTCAGTGCATACAACCGAGCCCACGCGTAGCGTGGGTGCTCGATACTCGGGCGCAAAAGAGTAGCGTGTTTTCTCCCGGTGTGATATTGTATTGGACAAATCCTTTACAGTATTTGCTCAATGGGAGAAACGCGTATGAAACGATGTATTGCTATCGGTCTCGGTATTGTGGCAGTGCTCTCGGCCTGCTCCACCTTTCCCGCTCCGCAGAGCGACACGGATTCGCTCGTTGTGGCCAACGTCGTGCTCGACTATCCCGACGGCTTCTTCAATCTGGGGCCTCGAACGATCACGAGAGGCGTACGATTGGAGTTCGAAAATCGGGATACCGGACAGACGCACCGGGTACTGACCAGCGACGGATACGTTTCGTTTGCAGCCGAGGGCGGCGCGTCTTATAGACTCGTTCGATACGAATATGAGGCCGACGTTGCGGATATAACGTACACCGTTTCTCGTCCGGTCGGTATTGATTTTGACGTACGACCGGCAAGTATCGTCTATCTTGGTGACATTGCGTACACGTATAACCTACCTCAGAGAACGGCGACCGATAACCGCGGCAGTAGCCGAACGCAACTTTGGAACTTCGAAGTTGAGATGAGCGTCACCTCGGACGAGGATAGCTTGATCGCGTACGTAGCCGAGCAAGACGCCGAAGGCGCCTGGAGCGCCTACCCGGTATACACCTCGGCAGCCGATCGTTGGACCAAGGGCGACAAGCCGCAAAAATAGCCCATGCGCCGCGCGCGCGATGCGACCGGAATCCGTTTCGCGGGCGGCTATCGTATCAACGTCCCTCCTCGTCGTTCCGGTACGGCTCATCCGAGAAGGGCTCCCATCCGCACGCTCGGCCGGGGAACGACGCCTTCAGCTCGATGATTGCGCTACACCGGTGCGTACGTCCGACAGTATGGCGATGATCTCCTGTGATTGGTCGATAAGCCGTCGATACTCGTCCTCCACCGCCTCGGCCGCCGTTCCGTTGACGATGACTCTCAGCGTTTCGTGGAGCGCTTGGTGCGCGCTATCGAGGGCGTCGTAATCGGCGTAGCGTCGGACGATGTCCTTACCGGGTCCCGATAACCATTTCCCCAACTGACAGCTCCGGTGGTCGAGAAGGGTCGTGGGATCGATATCGAGCTTACCGTCCAGGAATGCCCGGGCCCGTGCCACCCAATCGGCGTGGGTAGCGATAATTCGCGATACGTTCGCGCGCTCCTTGGCGATCACGGATGCTCGCGTAACGTCTTCGGAGATACGGAAGGTGTCCATTTGCTCGATGAGGCCCTGGACGCCCTGAATGTTTTTCATCGCCGATTCGCTCATCTCCGCCACCGCAAAGTTCACCTCTTTTACCTCATGCTTGATGGTGGACATGTTGTCACGAACGTGTTTCGACGCCTTCGTGAGTGCGACGAGGGTTTCGTCGGTCCGCTCGGCGTCGTCGGTCATGCTTACCGCGTCGTCCCGCATCGTCTGGGCCAGAGCCAAGAGCGACTCCGCCGCCTCAACGACTTGGGTACTGCCCAGGCTCAACTCCTCCATGCTGTGACCGATCTCCCGGAACGATCCCACCGTTTCGGTGACACCGCCGCGAATGCGCTCGAAGGCGGCACCGCTCTCGGAGCTGGATGAGACCGCGGCGGCGCTCTGTTCGACCAGCTCGCGCAGGGTGACCGAGATCTGTCTGGCGCTCTGTGCCGTCGATTCGGCGAGGTTTCTGATTTCCGCCGCAACAACGGCGAAGCCTTTTCCCGACTCCCCGGCGTGGGCCGCCTCAATTGCCGCGTTCATCGCCAAGAGGTTGGTGCGGTCCGCCACATCGTTGATGACGCCGATCATCTCCTGGATGCTGTCCATACGCGCTCCGATCGCCTCTACCATCGAAATCGTCGAGGACCACGTCGCGCTTCCCCGCTCGATCAACGTAGTGAGTTCCTGGGAACCCGAAATGCGCTCCGCGGTGATACGGTTGACGCTTTGGATGGAGGCCGACATCTCCTCCATCGCCGAGGTGGCCTGGCTCACGGCACTCGATTGCTCCGCGGTCTTCTCTGAGAATCCGCTGATGAGCGTATTGATGCGTTGCATGTTCTGCGACGCCGTCTCGATCGAGGCGGCCAACTCTTCGAAGTTGCGATCCGTCCGATCGGCGTTGCGCGATATGCGCCCCGCGGCGCCCAGCGTCACACCCAGACGCGCCGTAAGGTCGCTGTTGACCTCCTCGTTCTGCGACGTCCGCTTTTGCACCCGTTCGAGCAGCGCACGAAAGGACTCAACCGCTCCGTTGAACCCCGCGCCGAGCTCTCCGATCTCGTCGCGCCGATCGATCTCGACCGATGTACTTAAGTCTCCGTCACCCAATGTGCCGACCCGCTTTACCAACGGACCGAGTGGGGCAAGGGAGCGGTGTATCATCAATATCGCGACCACCGAGAGTAGAACGATCACCCCGGTGATCACGGAGAACATGAGCGAAATACGCGCAAGCGCACTATCGGCGAGGCCTTGAATATCGCCGACGATCACGTTGATTTCGCGACGGAGCGCGTCCGCCGTCAGGATGTCGACTTCGCGGGCTTGGCGCGCGATCTCTTCCGGGTTCGTCGACCGAAGTATCTCGACGATGTCCCGTCGAAAGGGCTCCCATCGCGTGCTCCACGCAGCGATTTTCTCCTGGATTTCCGCGTCGTCGATGCGAATAATGGTGCGTTCCGCATCGCCGTTCTGCAGGCCGGTTAGGAAGGCGTCGTAGATCTCGAGCTCCCGATCGGCCGCGGCGACGAGGGCATCGCGCTCTCCGTCTCGATTTCCCCCGTCGAGTTCGTCTTCCAGAAGCGTCTGGTAATACTCGATTGCGAGGCCGCTGAGGAGAATCGTCCGCATTCGCTGGCTTCCCGAAACGTTGACCGCCGCCGCCAACCCGTCGAGGTCTCGGAACATGAGAGAGATAATACCGAACACACCCATTACACTGACCGAGAGTAGTACGAACAGGCCGATGATTCGTCGCCGAGTGTTCACGCGCTTCATAGTTGTTCCTTTCCCATGGTATCAATGATATGCATTTTTCGTTTTCTATCGAGAGATGACGCCGATACGCATCGTACCCGCAAGCGTGCTCATCCGCAACGGCGTCCGGGCGCTTCCGGCCGGTATGACGCACATCGAACTCGTACGGCGCACGACCGCGGCCGGCGTCGGCAGCGCTCCTTGAACGTTTTGTCCGCTCTGAGTAGCTTACACTCGATGGGTACTACGATTCCTCAGAGTCTGGCCGGTGAAATAGACCGCCTGGCCGCCCTGTTTGAAGATACGGCGGCGCAGGACCGGTTCGTGCGTGATATCGCTGCGCACATTCGTGCCGCTCTCGAAATAGATATGGTCGCGATATTCGTCCACGACGCCGCGAGCCGGAGCTTGGTGTTTCGCGCCGGTGTCGATCCCGACGGTATATGGGATCACGCCCACTGCAAGACTTCCGAAGGGGGACGCCACTTCAGTATAGAGACCTCGGTCGTCGGACGAGCGTTTTCCGAGAGCCGCGTCGTTCGCTGGAAGAAGGAGGGGGATGAAGGAGCGGCGGGAGCCGACTCGGTCGGTCCTTCGGGTACGATCGGCTCAAAGCTCGTCGTACCCATGGCGCGCGGAACGCAGCAGGTGGCCGTATTGGTGCTTGCCGACCGCCGTCTCGACACATTCGACGAGCTCTCGGATTTTGAGGTCATGCGGCTCGCCACGCGATTCGGGGACCTATTGGAAGACGGCTCCGTACTGGTAGACTCCCTTGCGCGTTCCGAGGCGACGCATCGGGAAGTGAAGGGCCAACGCGCTTCCGGCGGCGCAACGACCGGCGCGGCGCTCCTGTTTTGGTCGGCTCACGAGGCCGACGCGGTCTCGGACGCGAGTATCGAATCGACCGAGCGCGAGCTTGCGAAGTTCGACGCCGCGCTGGAGATTTCCCTGGCGCAACTTACCGAGCTTGCGGACGGCGAGACGTCCGGGTTGTCGGAGGTCGGCTCGCTTATCTTCGGCGCCCATCTCCTGATGCTCCGGGACCGCAGTTTTACGGGGCGTATGCGCGAGCGCATCGGGGAGGGCACCGGCGCGGCCGCGGCAATCCGACACGTTGTGGAATACTACGCCGACCGATTTTCGGCCATGTCCGAGGCGCGTATCGCCGAGAAGGCTCACGACGTGCGCGATTTGGGATACCGCCTCGTCACGAATCTCGATGCCCCCGGGGGCCGCCACTTCTCGTGGAGCGGTCGAATCGCGTTGGCGCGCCACATCTATCCTTCGGAACTTGCGCGTCTCGCTGCGGAGGGAGTCGCCGGGGTGGTGTTGTATGGAGCAACGGTCACCGCCCACATCAGCATTCTCGCCTCGTCGTTGGGCATCCCGGTCCTCATCACCGACGATCGCTCACTCCTGAAGATCCGCGACGGCGCTTCACTGATATTGGATGCCGACGGAGCGTCGCTTCTCATCGATCCTCCCGACGCGGTCCGCGAAGAGTGGGAGCACCGTATCGCACGCCGCGTGGAGGCGCCGAGGGCGCTCCACATCCGCGGAAAGACCTCAGACGACCACCGCGTGATGATTGCCGCGAACGTCAATATCGTCAAGGATGCGATCGAGGCGCGCGGCCAGGGCGCCGAGGGTATCGGGCTCTATCGGTCCGAATTTCCCTTTATCCTCAAAAATGACTTCATCTCGGAAGAACAGCAGTACCGCATCTACCGTTCGATCGTGATGAGCCATCGGGGAAAGCCGGTCGACCTGCGAACCGCCGATCTGGGTGGCGACAAGTTGATGCAAGGGCGCGGCGACCGCGAAGACAACCCCTTCCTGGGAGTGCGCGGGATTCGCTTCTCCCTCGCCAATCGCGAAATGTTCGGCGAGCAACTCCGTGCGATGTTACGCGCCGGTCACGACGCCGATCTCGGGATCATGGTCCCGATGGTATCGGGCGTGGAGGAGTTGTTGGACGCCAAGGAGGAGATCAGGAGAGCGGCCGCGCAACTCGCGGCACGGGGTGTGGCGCACAATCCGAATCCCCGCGTCGGAGCGATGATCGAACTTCCGTCAGCCGCCCTGGCCTCGGCCGAACTCGCCGCGGAGGCCGATTTCCTCTCGATCGGCACTAACGATCTCACGATGTATCTCCTCGCCGTGGACCGCACAAACGAGCATCTCGGCCACCTCTACCGCACCTATCACCCCTCCGTCCTGCGTTCGATCAGTTTCATCGTGGAGGAGGCTCTCGGCGTCGACGACGGATCGACGATGATTTCGGTGTGCGGCGACGCCGCCTCGGATCCGGTTTTGATGCTCTTTTTCGTCGGTATTGGCATCCGCAAGCTAAGCGTCGCGCCGCCCCGCATCGAGAATACCAAGCGGCGTCTGGCCGGATATACCTTGGATGATGCGCGACGAGTTGCCGGAGAGTTGCTTTCGATTCGGCGCATTCAGGAAATGGACGCCTATCTCGCCGCGTGGAAGCCTGACGAGTCGCGCGAGTCGTTGCCGGAGTCTTTGATCAGTATAGCCTCGCCAGCCACGCGCTGATCGTTGCGCTCCCTCGACGCACCAAATCCGGTCCGTAACGCCGCGTGGCGGCGCGAATCGTCGCGACGTCGCCCTCGTCGGAGTGGGCGATTTCGACCGCGTGCCCGACGAGCCAGTGTTCGATTCGCCTCGGCTCCACCTCGGGATGAAACTGAAAGGCAAGTACGTTGTCGCCGATCGCGTACGCCTGATTGGGATAGCGCTCGGTGGATGCGAGGAGACTCGCGCCGGCCGGGAGATCGAACGTGTCGCCGTGCCAATGAAACATCCACCCGCCGTCCGTCTCGAGCGGTGCGGTGATTCCGCGTCGGCCCTCTTCGGTCAGGCTGATCGGCTCCCATCCGATCTCTTTTCCGCGTCCGCCGGGGTACACATGCGCTCCGGCGGCTCGGGCGACGACCTGCGCCCCGAGGCATATGCCCAACGTCGCTTTGCGTCCCTCGAGGCGGCGCGACGCAATGCCGATTTCGGTGGTGATGAACGGATAGCTCTCCTCCTCGTACACGCCGATCGGCCCGCCGAGGAAGACGGCCAGATCGGCGTCGCCGGCCGGTGAAAGGTCGTCCGTCACGGCGTCGAGATACGTGATATCGTAGCCTGCGTCTCGGATAGGCTGTGCGAAGGCGCCCAGGTCTTCAAAAAAGATGTGACGAACGGCGACGCAACGTTTTTTCACGGCGCAACTCCTTTCGGGCAGTACTGTGGCGTATTGCGGCGATGCGATGCAAGGCGTGCCGATCGCCGACGATTACCGTCGGAGAACGCCGTTCTCCACCACTAACCACGCCCCAAAGACGATGAGCGCGTAGTCGACTATCGTACGCAGGAGGTGCTCGGGAGCGCGGCGCGAAATGTGTGTGCCGGCGAGTGCGGCGACGAATACGACCGGCAGACACGATACCGCCCTGATCAACAGCGGTACGGACATGGTGCCGCGGGCGATATGGAAGGCGAGAACCGGACCGGCCGCCAGGGTAAAAAAGAGTTGCGCATTCGCCGATCCTACCAGCGGATCATCGTCTCGGGAGACAAAATACGGTATTGCGGCCGGTCCCGGGGCGCCGAATGCGCCGGAGAGCACGCCTGCGAGTCCGGCCAGAACCCAGAAACTCATCGGGGAGCGCATCGCCGCACGCATACCGTCGCGATGGCGCAGATTGCCGACGGCCACTGCGATCACGAACGCGCCGATTGCCGTGAGGGCCGCCTCGCGGGGAAGGGCCGCGAGCGCGAACACACCCACCGGTATGCCGAGGAGCGCGACGGCGAAAAACGAAAACACGCTCCGCGGCGTTATCTCGGAGCGCAGGAGCCACGCTTTGTACCCGCAATTCGCCGTTCCGACGACGGCATTCAACGCCACCGCCGTTGGGGGATCGAAGAGCATCGCCACCACCGGAACGGAGAGAAGTGCGAAGCCGAACCCTACGACCCCGTGCACCACGCCGGCGACGGCGTAGATCGCGACCAACGTAACGGCGTGATCCATCGAGCCGCGGTCTCGTTCAATACAACCCGGTGAATCGCCCCACCAGAAAGATCGTTCCCGCGACGATCGGCGACGCAACGAGGGTCATCACCGTTCCACTAACGGCCATATCGCGAATCGAGAAGTAGCCCGCGCTATACGGAATGACGTTCGTCGGTGTGCTCGTTACGAGGATGAACGCCATACTCGTGGTGAGCGCCGCCGGTATGGTGATCGAGAGCGTATCGACCCCCAGAGCCGTCGAAAGGGTGATCATAATCGGGATGATAATCGTCGCCGTAACGGTGTTGCTCGAAAGAAAGATCTTGAGAAAGCTCACCGCGAGCACCACGAGAAGCACCATGGGGAAGGGTGAAAGACCTCCGACGCCGCCCAAGAAGAGCGTCGCCAACCATTCGGCCGCGCCGGTGCGGTAGAGCACCAATCCGAGAGATATTCCGGCGACGATGAGGAGTATGCTGCTCCAGCTGATCTCCTCTTCCACCGTCTTCCACTTCGTGGCGCCGACCCCGGGAAAGAAGAAGATCGCCGCAGTGAAGAGAACCGGCATCGAGATCGGTATCCCGATTCCAAGGATTCGCTCCCACAGCGGCGTGCTCAGCCAGAGAAAGACGGTAAGCACGAAAATGACGAGGGTAACGCGCTCCTCCCGTCCCATCTTCGGCAGCGCTTCGTACTCCCGTTTGAGCTCTTGACGGCTCTTTTTCAGATGGGTGATCTCGGGCCTGAAAAAGAGCATTAGGACGCCCCACGTCGGGAGGAGGATCAAGAGGCCCGCCGGCACTCCGTAGGCCATCCATCCGAGAAAGGTGAGCTCGACGCCGGCCATCTGGCGCAGAAAACCGATCGCGAGCGGATTCGGTCCCGCTCCCGACGGCGCCATGATCCCGCCGATGATCGGCCCCCACGCGCAGGCGATCATGAGCGCCTTGCCGAACTTACTCTCCATGGGACGCACGCCCTCGTCTCGGAGAATCGATGATGCGAGGGGCATGAGCATCGCCGCAACCGCCGTATTGGTAATCCACATGGAGAGGATCATACCGACGGAGAGGAAGCCGAAAATGATCATCGCCGTGGAGTTTCCCGTACGGCTCAGCAGAAACATCGAGATTCGATTCCCCAGTCCGCTTCGGGTAATGAAGCTCGAGAGCACCAGGACGCCGATAAAAAAGACGAAAATGTGATTCCCGAATCCCAGTGAAACGATAGCACCGAACTGTTCCACTCGAAACAGGGCGAGTAGAAAGATGCCGAGGAGGCCGGTGATATGAAACGGTATCGCCTCGGTCATCCATAGGACAAGGGCAAACAGGAGCACGCCCAATGCGGCCTGACCGTCGACGCTCAGAAGCGTCCCGTTGATCGTTCGGACCGTCTCGGGGAGCGGCGCGACACGGGCGAGGAGGGCGAGTACGAAAGCGGACGCAAGGATAAACCACCGCGTCGCAACACTCATCTCCCGTTTGAGAGCGGACGGAGGCGTACGCGGTGCGTCCGGTGTAACGGCGTTCATCGAGCGCCCCGTTCTCGCAGAGCGGCGGCCAGGAGTGTGCCGACCCGACTCGGTCGCTCGGCAACGCGAGCGCCGACCGCCTCCAGAGCTGAAATCTTGGCCTTAACCGTGCCGGTACCCCCGGTCGCAATTGCGCCGGCGTGTCCCATGCGCGTTCCGGGAGGCGCGGTGCGTCCACCGATAAAGGCGACCAGCGGCTTGGTAAAGCGTCTCGCGCGAATAGCCTCGGCGACCTCTTCTTCCATCGTGCCGCCCAACTCGCCGACGATCACGACTCCTTCGGTCTCCGCGTCCGCCTCGAACGCATCGAGAAACTCGGCGAACCGTGCACCCGGTACCGGATCGCCGCCGACGCCGATAAGCGTCGATACACCGAAGCCCTCGCGCACGACCATCGCCGTCACCTCGTTGGTGAGAGAACCCGATCTCGTCATGACGCCGATTGTGCCCGGCTTGTACACCCGCTCGATCCAATACGGAAAGATGCCCAGCATCGAGCGTCCCGGAGAGATGACCCCCGAGGTGTTACCGCCGACGACGGTCGCTCCGACGTCGCGAGAAGCGGCGCGGATTTCGATTTGGTCGTGAAGGGGAATCCCGTCGGCGATCGTCACCACGTTCCGTATTCCCGCTTCCAGCGTCTCGAAGACGGCGTCCTTGGTGAATCTCGGCGGTACGAAGAGCATCGCCGCGTCGGCCTCGTGAGAATCGAGCGAACGTCGCACACTATGGTAGACCGGCACGTCGTGGACCGTCCGACCCTCCTTGCCCGGTGTTACCCCCGCGACTACCCGGGTTCCCATATCGAGCATATGCTTGGTCCAGAAACTTCCTTCGCTTCCGGTGATGCCCTGCACGACGACGCGCGTCGTTCGATCGACGAAGATGCTCATCGGCGCGCCTCCTTCATATCCACGGTTTGGGCGAGATGTATCGCCCGACGGACCGCCTCCTCGGTGTCGGACAGCGGCTCCAACCCCGCCTCGCGCAGCGTCTTCTCGGCGGCCTCCTCGTTGGTGCCGCGAATACACGCTACAATCGGACGGTCGGGCGCCAGGCGAGCGATCGCGTCGGCAACGCCCTCGGCCATGACGTCGGCGCGGGCGATCGTCCCGAACGTCACAATAAGAATGACTTTGCTGCGGTTCTTGAGACAGAGCTCCATCGCCCGCTCGGCCTTGCGATAGTTGGGACCACCGAACTCGAGATAGTTGGCGACCGAACCGCCTGCCATGTTCACCAGATCGAAGACGGTAGTCGTAAGTCCCGCGCCGGCGCACATGAGCGAGATATCGCCGTCGAATTGGACGTACGGTATGCCTTCACCGGCCGCCTCGAACGCGGCGTCGGAGTCGAACTGCTCACGGCTGATCGTATAGCGCTGTTGGCGATAGAGGCTGTTGTCGTCGATGATAAGCTTGGCGTCTCCCGCGACCAGCTCGCCCGACGTGGTGACGAAAAGCGGATTGATCTCGGCGAGCTCGGCGTCTCGTTCGCGAAAGAGCGCATACAAGGATTCCACGATACGAGAGAACGCTTTTACCGCGTCGGTCGAGAGTCCCAGATCGTAGGCGAGGCCGCGCGCGCCGTACGCCTGCAACCCCCGAAAGGGGTCGACCTCGACGCGCTTGATCGCCTCGGGGCGGTCGGCCGCCAACTCTTCGATCTCAATCCCGCCCTCGGCGCACGCGAGGACGACGAATCGAGCGCGTTCCGGATCGGTCGTGACCGAGAGATAGAGCTCTCGGTCATACTCCACGGCGCGCTCGACGAGGAGCGCGGGGACGGTGTAACCCGCCGATACGATCTGCTCAGCCGCCTGTGCCGCCTCCTGTGCGCTCTCGGCGACACGGATGAGCCCCGCTTTTCCGCGCCCGCCCATATTGATTTGCGCCTTGACGACCACGCGTCCGACGTTTGGGGAAGCGTGTTGCAGCTCCTCTACGGCGCGTCTAACGGCGTCTCCGACCGGTCCGTCGACGGGGACGAGCCGCGAATCGGGCGTCGGTATGCCCGATTCCCTAAAGGCCTCTTTGCCCTGGTACTCCAGTAGTCTCACGGTGGCTCCTTCTTCGCCTTGGTTCTTGCAGCGGTGCGGTGCGCTACTTCTCGTAGCGCGACCAGAAGCGGCCCCATATCTCATCGTCGGTGGGGCGCACCGGCTCGAACGGCTCGCTCACCCACGTGACGTTGATGAAGTGCTTCCAATGGATGTTCTCCGTAGTGATGTTGCCGCCCCACGTCCCGCACCCAAGCGTTACCGTGCTCGGCATTCCGTTGAAGAAGTTGCCGCCGTTGGCGGGAGCCTGCGCCTGGCGTACCATAATACGACTGGTACGCATTCGCTCTCCCAGTGCCTCGATGTATTCCCGCTTGTGGGTGTGGATTCCGCAGGAGTGGCCCGTCCCCGCGTTATCGGTAAGACGAGTAAGGATATCGACCGCCTCTTCAAACGTGCCGTATCGGTAGAGCGTAAGGACGGGAGAGAGCTTTTCGTCGGCGAACCGGTCGTCCTCCAGCGGCATGGTACCCTCAACGAGGAGTACGCGCGTGTCCTGCGGTACGGTGAGTCCCGCTCCTTCGGCGATGGTTGCGGCGCTACGGGCGATAATCGCAGGATTCAGGCCGACGACGCCCTTTTTGTTGGGCCGCCACATCCATCCTTTGAGCTTCTCGCGCTCGCCGCCGGTAACGAGGTAGCTGTGCTCCTTTCTCCGAAAGAGCGTCAACGCCTCGTCGTACAGCGACTCGTGGATGATGACGCTGTTCTCACTCGAGCAACTCGTCGCGTGGTCGAACGCCTTGCTGAGGGCAATCTTGGCCACCGCGTCGGCGACGTCGGCGTCCTCGGCGATGATCTGGACCGAGTTTCCCGGACCGACGCCGTAGGAGGGGGTGCCCGAAGAGTATGCCGCTTTGACCATCGCGCCGCCGCCGGTCGCCACTACCAGATCGACCTGCTTCATTAACTCGTTGGTTCGTGGAATCGACGGCTCCTCAATGATCTGTACCAAATCCTCGGGTGCTCCGACGCGTCTGAGCCCCTTGCGCATATATTCGATCGCAAGTTTGCTCGCCGCCGCACCACGGGGGTGGGGCGCAAAGATGACCGCATTGCGTCCCTTGAGAATGCCCAGGCCGTTACTCGCAGGGGTCGCCGTGGGGTTGGTCACCGGGAGAAGAGCGCCGACGACGCCGACCGGTTTGGCGTACTTCGAGATGCCGCGACGCTCGTCGCGCTCGATGAGTCCTACCGTCTTGGCGTCACGAATATCGTTGAGCACTCCCATGACCTTCACCTTGTGTTTGGTGATCTTGTCGGGAACGTTTCCCATCTCGGTCACTTCGACGGCGCGCTTGGCGAGTAGGGCGATATTCTCGTCGTTGTAGACCTCCCAGCCCACCGACAAACAGACGTCGTCTATTTGCTCCTGGGTATAGTCGGCGATGTGCGCTTGTGCGGCGCGGGCGCGTGCAACGTATTGAGCCACAAAGCCGGCATCGGCGTCGGGGCTCACGCGAAGTTCTCCTCTTCGAGTTTCCGTACTCTATCGACCGCGGACTTGAGCCACTCGGCGCGATCCTCCATCGTCTCGGTGAACTCGAGGTTCAACCACGACTCGACGATCTCCACGCCGAGACGCGGAGCCGTAATCCATCCGCCCATGGTGACGACGTTTGCATTGTTGATGACACGCCCTTTTGCCGCGGCGAACGCCGTATCGGCGACGACGGCGTAGATTCCCTTGTGCTTGTTGGCCACGATCGCCATCCCTTGGCCGGTGCCGCACACCAGTACGCCGCGCTCGGCCTTGCCCGATTGAATCGCCTGGGCGACTTTGGGCGCTTGGGCGTCGTACGGTTGATTCTCCCCGGGGTCCGCCAGACCGAAATCCAAGACTTCGATATCGTCGCGTTCCTTGAGGTATTCGACGACCGCCTCTTTGAGGGGATATCCCGACTTATCACTTGCGATCGCTATCGTCTTTTTCGCTGCCATAATTGTCTCCTGTATGCGTGTTTCATCTCGACGCCGCATCCCGGCACACGCTCCGGTCCGTATGGAGGACCTCTCCGTGGGGGCGGCTCGCCGATCTCTTGCGACCGGCGGTATAACGCGGTCTCGCCTCTGTGTTACGCGTGGACCGGACTTCGCTTGCGCTCCAACAGACGACGCGCTTCGTTCATGATGTTGTCCGCCGTGAGACCGAACCGCTTCTGAAGATAGTCCTGCGTTCCGACCTCCCCGAACTCGTCTTGAATGCCGATGCGGCGTTGAGGAACCGGATGGTTGTCCGTCAATACCTCCGCGACGGCACTGCCGAGCCCGTTTCGAACCTGATGGTTCTCCACGGTAAGGACGGCGCCGGTACGGTGCGCGAGCTCGGTAACGAGATCCTCATCGATCGGTTTGATGGTATGCATGTCCACCACCGCTGCAGAAACCCCTTCGGCTTCCAACCGTTCGGCCGCCGCCAGAGCCTCGGCGACGCAGATGGCGCCCGAGGCGATAATCGCGAGGTCGCAGCCGTCGACGAGCTGTTTTCCTTTGCCGAGTTCAAAGGTCTCCGACTCGGCATAGATAGGAGCGATCGCCTTGCGATGGAGCCTGAGGTAACTGGAGCCCTGACGATAGGCGAGCTGTCGCAGCAGTTTGGTCAAACTGACCGGGTCCGACGGCTCGCAGATCGTTATTCCGGGGATGGTGCGCATGAGCCCGACGTCCTCGAAGGACATGTGGGTACCGCCGTTGAACGCCGCGGCGACACCGGGATCGCTCCCGGTAAGCTTTACGTTTTGACGAGCGTAGTTCGCCGAAACGAAGAACTGGTCGAAGGTGCGTCGCGCGGCAAAGCAAGTGAAGGTCGCCGGAAAGGGAATGAGCCCCGTTGTGGAGAGTCCGGCGGAGATTCCCACCATATTGGCCTCGGCGACTCCCACATCGATCCAGCGACCGGGAAAACGATCCTTGAAGCCGAAGGTGCCGTTGGCGCGCATGAGATCGGCGTCGAGCACTACGATGCGCTCGTCCTCCTCGGCGAGTCGTGCGAGACACTCACCGTACACTGCGCGCATCTCCGTCGCATCGACCTCCGATGCTCGTTCTATTGCATAATTCATGCGAGGGCCTCCTCTTCTCGTGCCAGGCTCTCGTAGGCTTGTTGCGCCTGCTCCTGGGTGACCGGCATATTGTGGTTTTTGAAATCCCCTTCGGCAAAAGGCACGCCTTTTCCTTTGATCGTGTCGGCGATAATCATCGAGGGACGCGAGTCCTCTCGGAGCGCTCGCTCCATCGCATCGTCGAGTGCGCCGAAGTCGTGACCGTCGACCTGTTGCGTGTACCACCCGAAACTCGTCCAACGATCCGCCAGACGATCGGTGTTCATGATTGCGTCGGCGGTGCCGTCGATCTGCATCTTGTTATAGTCGGTGAAGGCGACGAGGTTGGATAGGCCGTACATTGCCGCCGACATTGCCGCCTCCCACGTCTGTCCCTCGTTCGTATCGCCGTCTCCGATAAGGGCGAATACGCGGCCCGGAAGGTTCTGTAGACGGTGCCCCAACGCGATACCGACGGCGGCGGAGAGCCCCTGACCGAGGGAGCCGGTGGTCATGTCGATTCCCGGTGTGCGATTCATATCGCAGTGGCTGGGGAGATTGGTTCCGCCTTGATTGAGCGTATGAAGCATTTCGGTAGGAAAAAACCCTTTGTCGGCCAGTATGGAATAGAGCGCCGGCCCGGCGTGTCCTTTTGACATGACGAACTTATCGCGATTTGGGTCTGCAGGACGCGACGGGTCCACCGTCATGTGATGGTAGTAGAGCAGGGTAAGAATCTCCACGACGGACATGGAGCCGCCCAAATGGCCCACACCGAGGTAGGCGATCTCGTCGACGGTAAGACGGCGTATTTCGATAGCTTTGCGTTGCAGCTCCCGTAGATGGTCGGAAGTCATATGAGCTCCTTTTTTTCTTTCTGAAAGTAACTATAGGTGAGCATAGCACGACCGTGATGCGCTGTAAAGAGTGTTTGACGGCGCGCGCCGCGGAGAGTCGGTGCATATCGCGCTATACAGCACCGTGGAACCTGTGATATTCTACATGTAACTTATTTTCAGAAAAAAACTATGCTGCATCAGCCCCTTCGAAGTAACGATATACGCGAGAGTAACGAGAAGCTCGTTCTCAACTTGATTTTTCAACACGGAAGCATTTCGCAGTCACAGATCGTGCAGCATA
This sequence comes from Alkalispirochaeta sp., assembly GCA_965601925.1. Classification (GTDB taxonomy): domain Bacteria; phylum Spirochaetota; class Spirochaetia; order DSM-27196; family Alkalispirochaetaceae; genus Alkalispirochaeta. The sequence goes on along the minus strand of OZ271854.1, from coordinate 4,071,045 downwards.
CCGGCCTCAAGGCGCCCACGGTGTTTCGAATCTTTGCAAAGTTGGAGGAGGCGGGGTTCATTCGCCAATGCAAGGACGGCCGCGGGTTGGAGGACGGACAGGAGGGGGAGCGTAAGGGCCGGCGACCGAGCTTCTATTGCGCCCGGGCCGAGAGCGGATACGCCGTCGGGGTCGATTTTTCGAGCCTCGCGGTGGCGGTCATCGTGGTCGATTTCGGCAACTGCGTCATCTACAAACGAAGTAAAGACCTCGCACCCCGCTGCGACCGCGACGAAATTTTGAGGACGATCGAGACGATGATCGCCTCGGCGATCGAGGAGAGCCGGATCGACAGAGAGCGGCTCCTCGGCATCGGTATCGCCGCTCCGGGGGTCGTCGACACCGTGACCGGGCGCGTTCTTCACTACGGGAGGATCGTCGGACTCAGCGGATACTCGATCAAGGACCACTATGAGGCGATCTTCGATGTGCCGGTCTTTGTGCACAATAACGCCTCCGTCATCGCCGCAAGCGCCTATCATTACGGGGTCGCGCGCGACGAGGCGAGCCTCTTAGCGATTCTGGTGCGCTCGGGAGTCGGAGGTGCGTTGGTCACCCACGGCAACATTTTTCTCAACGGAACGGCTACCGCCATCGAGGTCGGACGTACCTCGATCTTCCCCGCTTCGATTGAAGGGGTAGCCGACGATGAGGCGGCGTTGGAAAATCGCGTCGCCGAGCAGCCCATGCTTGAGCGCCTCCGGGCCGACTACGATGTCGATAGTTGGGAGGCGGTGCAGCGAACTCTGACGGTGGGAGAGGTAGCGGCGGCACTCCGCGAGGAGCGGCTTGCGCTCGCCTCTGCGATCAGAAACCTTCACCACATCTTCCATCCCGAAGCGGTCCTTCTCATTAGCCGTTTTCCCATTCTGTCGGAGGTGTTGGGCAACTCGGCTCGCCGAGCCCTGCCGGAACGTCGGGTAATCCCGATGGTGTATGACCCGGTCCAGGCGTGTTACGGCGCCACCGATATCGTCTTTAAGCAGTTTTTCAATCTCACGCAGGTCGCGCGGAGTCGCTGACGCTCCATTTCTCCCGTTTGTCGTTTGGACGACATATCGTCTCGATTTCTCGAGTTAGCATTACGTAGGGATTCTACGGTAATGACCGAAAAGGGGAGACGTGGTGTGATACGGGCGGCGTCGGCGCTCGCAGCGTTCAACGGGCGAATGTGTACGGTTCTATCCGGTGTAATCGGAGCGATCCTGGCGGTGATCTGCGCGATCCTCTTCTACTCGGTCGTCATGCGATATGCGTTGAATCGCCCCGTCACGTGGACCGAGGACGCCTCTACCATTCTTATGGTCTGGATGGTCCTGTTAGGCGCGCCGATCGGATTGCGCTCGGGCGCTCACGTCTCGATTGAGTTTTTGGTAGAAAAGGTCTCGGGAGGCGCTCGTACGGCGCTCCGTCTTATCGCGCTGGCCGTCACCGCCTACGTCGCGTTGATGATGGTGCGACACGGGTGGCTCCTCGCGGTACGCGGCATGCGCCGGATCGTCTCGACGATGGAGTGGCTTCCGTTCGGATACGCATATGCGGCCCTCCCGGTTGGATACGCTTTGATGGTACTCGTCTGCGTAGAGGAGGCTTGTAAGCAGATTGCACTTCTCGCGCCGCGTAAGGGGGCGTAGGCGTGCCGCTCTATCTCATCGTGGTGTTCGTAGCCGCGGCCCTCGGCGTACCGATCGTCTTCGCCCTTGCCGTCGGGCCGTTGGTGGACTTCGCCGTTACCGGTCGCGAGGTTATGCTGGGAACTCTCGTACAGCGATCGTTCGCCGGTGTTCACACCTTCCTCCTACTCGCCGTTCCTCTTTTTATTCTCGCGGGCGAATTAATGAACCGCGGGGGTGTCACTACTCGGATCGTCAACCTCGCCCGCGCCATGGTAGGACACTTCCACGGCGGGCTAGCGCAGGTGAATATCCTGGCGAGCGTTCTCTTTGCCGGGTTGAGCGGATCGGCGGTGGCCGATACATCATCTCTCGGAGCGATTCTCATACCGGCTATGGAGGAGGACGGTTATCCGCGCGATTTCTCCGCCGCGGTGACGGCGGCATCATCGATTATCGGGCCGATCATTCCGCCGAGCATCATCATGATCGTCTACGCGTTTATCATGGAGGTCTCCACCGGGGCGCTGTTCGCCGCCGGCATCATGCCGGGGCTCCTGATGGGTGCGGGGTTGATGATCATGACGAGGATTATCGCCGCGAAACGCGGGTTTCCTCGTTCCGGAAGAGCGACGTGGTGCGAGAGGGGTCGGGCGACGGTCCGGGGGTTCTTTCCGATGCTCACGCCCCTCATCATTCTGGGAGGAATCCTCTTCAGCGTCGTCTCTCCGACCGAGGCGGCGATACTCGCCGTGGCGTACGCGCTGGTTCTGGGCCTCTTCGTGTTCAAGACGATCGCGATCTCCGATCTGGGCGGGATATTTCGCCGCGCAGCGTCTCAATCGGCGGTCATCCTGTTAGTGATCGGATCGGCGGCGATGTTCGGGTGGGTGCTTACCGTTACGCGCGTGCCCCACAATCTTGCCGAGATCATTCTCGACGTAACCGAGAATCGCTACCTCTTTTTGCTCACGATGAACCTGTTTCTCTTCTTCGTCGGGATGTTTCTCGATGCCGGGCCGGCAATTCTCATCTTGGGACCGATCTTGGGGCCGACGCTTCTTGAGATGGGCATCAATCCGACGCACTTTGCGATTGTGATGTGCGTGAATCTAACCGTCGGCCTGGCTACACCCCCCTTCGGTTTGGTGCTCTTCGCCGCATCGGCGGTGACGAAACTCTCGATCGGCGCAATCGTGCGTCAGATGACGCCGTACTGGATCGTGCACGCGATCATCATATTCATCATCACGTTCGTACCGGATATCTCGCTCTTTGTCCCGCGGTTGCTCGGACTACCGGTCGGCGGATGACGTTTCGTATCGTGAATAATCCGACACAGGTCGGAACGAAAAGGAGGCTGCGTATGAAGGGAACATCACCGGTAATGGTGCTCTTCTTGGTGGTTGTGATCGTAGGAACGACCCTCTTTGCGGGCGGAGCCGGAGAGGAGGCCGACACGTACACGATGAAGCTCTCCCACGCCGGACCCGTGTCCGACGTGAACGACGACTATGTCGGCGCGACGGCGATCAAAGAGTACATCGAGTCCGCGTCCGGCGGGCGAATCGTCGTGGAGATTTACTCCGGTAGTCAGCTCGGAAATTATCAGGAGGTCATGGAGCAGGTCGATAGCGGTACGCTGGAGGTGGCTCACACATCCATCGGTGGAGTTACACCATTCATACCCGAGTTAGCGGTCGTGGACTTACAGTATCTCATACCCGGAGACGCGGTCGTCGGGGAGCTGATGGAAGGTCCCTTCTTTGACGAGATGTCGGACGCCGTCGCGGATGTCCTCCCGAATGTACGACTGGCCGGTGTCTCCGACGGCGGCCGTTGGCGTTCGTTCTACACCACCGGGAGGCCGATTCGGACCGCCGCGGATCTCGCGGGATTACGAATACGCACCATCGCCTCGCCGCTCCAACAGGAATTTACCAGGCAGCTCGGCGCCGCCGCGACCCCCGTAGCGTGGGGAGAGGTTTACACGGCGTTGGCATCCGAGCTGGTGGTGGGTCTCAAAATTGCTACTCCGGATATCATGTCGAACAACTTCGACGAGGTGATCCGGTACGGTACGCTGGACCGACATACCTTTCTGTTCGGATTCTACTTTGTCGGCGAGGCGTGGCTTGCAAGTCTCCCGGACGAGCTGCAACGGATCGTTCTGGACGGCATCGCCTTCGGAGCCGCGGAGCAAACGACGTTCAATAGAGACCGAGAGGAAGCGGCAAACGCGGAGTTCATCGCCGGAGGCGGCCGTATTCACGAGCTTACCGATGAGGAGCGAGAGACGTTCATGCCGGCGCGCTCCGCAATGATGGAGTGGTATCGTACGCAGTACGGCGATCGGTGGTTGGACAGCTTCCTCGCGGCGGTTGAGCTGGCCGAATCGCGCGTCGATCGCTGAAAGACGGCGGACACGCTACGTACCGACGAGGTATGAGATGAGGGCGATCGGGTTTCCCCTCATATATCGACAGGGGGCGCATCTCCTCGATGAGATGGGAGACCTCGTTGCATGGTTCGGACGCAAAGCGCTCGTCGTCGCCGACGAGCGCGTGCTCGCTCTGTACGGAGGCCGACTGGTCGCAACGTTACGCCGTGCAGCGGTGGAGACGACCGTCTCCCGCTTTTCCGGCGAGACGTCACCGGAAGAGCTTGAGCGCCTTTCCGCGGTCGGCCGTACCGAACGCTGCGACGTCGTAATCGGCCTCGGCGGTGGAAAGGCGCAGGACGGCGCCAAAGCGGTGAAACGGGCGCTCGATATACCCGTCGTGGTCGTTCCGACCGTCGCCGCCAGCGACGCGGCTACGAGCAGACTCGCGATTACCTATACCGCGGACGGAGAGTTTCTCGGCCCGTTGTTCATGCGTACGAACCCCGATGCAGTGCTCGTCGATACGGCGATCATCGTCGATGCCCCGGTGCGGTTTTTCATCGCCGGTATCGGCGACGCTCTTTCGACCCTCTTTGAGGCGGAACAGTGTCGAATCTCGGGCGTGACGAACTTCTTTGATGCTCGTCCGACACAAGCCGCCCTAGCGATCGCCGAGCGTTGCTTTCGCATCGTATGGGACGAGGCGGAGCAGGCCGTTCGCGATGTGTGTCACCGCCGCGTGACCGAGACGGTAGAACGCGTCGTCGAGGCGAATGTTCTGTTGAGTGGAATCGGATTCGAGGGGTGCGGGGTCGCCGCGGCGCACGCAATATCCCAGGGCTTCACCCGCATTCCGGAGCTCAGGGGCGCCTTACACGGCGAAGAAGTTGCCGTCGCGTTGCTTTCGCAGCTCGTACTCGAGGGACGCAGCGACGAGTATCTCACCGACGTGTTCGACTTCTACCGTCGCGTCGGCATTCCGGGAAGCTTGCGAACGCTCGGACTCTCCGATCCGCGCTCCGATCACTACGAAGAGATAGCTCGGTTCGCCTGCCGAGCCGGGAGCCGAATACACAACATGGCGTCGCGCATACCGGTCGACGCCGTCGTATCGGCCCTGCGTACCGTCGATTCCTTGGCCGAGCATCTCTTGCCGGACCACGCGCCCCGCCGCGATGATCGATAACCTGTTACACTATAGCCGATCGGCCGCAATAGGCGGTGCGCGATCCACGACCGCGCAATACCGTTCGGAGGACCCATGATGGATGAGACGACGGCTTCTTGGCGGCGAGACGACGAGGGGGCGTCGCGGCGGTACTTCTCTCTGTGGATGGAAGCGGGAATGTGTAGCCCGTGGATGCAGGTGATCGGTCTCGCCCACCGAGTAACCATCCCAAAAGAGGCCACCCTATTCGGAGAAGGGCGACGTGTCGACGGTGTCTATCTTCTCGTCGAGGGCGTTCTGCGTCTCGTTTCATTCGATGAGAACGGCAACGAGGCGATACTCCTATACGTCACCGAGCAAAATCTCGTCGGGGAGTCGGCGTTTTTCAACCGCATGCCCGTGTACGCAACGTACTCCGCCGTTGAAGACGCAACGCTCTTCTTTTTCGACGAAGCGACGCTTAACACGATGTTGTCTCGTTCCTATCCGGCGTTACAACGCAACCTGCTTGAGTATATGGGCTACAAGATCGGCGTGCTGCTTCACCACCAATGCGAAGTGATCTCCGACGATGTTACGGGGAAGATCAGCCGTATGCTCTTTGACATCGCGAAGTACAGCCACTTTCAGCCGGTCATACACTCCAAAATCACACAGCATGAAATGGCTACCGCCCTCGGCCTCCACCGCGCGACGTTCTCGAAGACCATCTCGGAGCTAAAGCGGCAAGGTGTTTTGGAGTGGACGAAGAAGCGCGAGATCGTCATTCACGATTACGAGCGCATACGAGAGTACGCTCACAACGTGTTCGCTCTCTGATACGTCGCGTCGACCGTTACGCTCACACGACGACGGCACCAAGCAAGCGCGCGATACGGCGAAGTGTATCGGCGTGGTGTCCTTCGAGGAGGCACAAGTGGTGCGGCATGCCGAGCTGTACCATCTGTTCAAACCAGCTCGTCATATCGACTTCATCGGTGCGGAAGAGTCCGTTCGTCGCTAACAGATGGCGTCGAGGGGTGATCGTCTCTCCTTCGAGGGCGGTCATATGATACGCACCGCCGAAACGCCAGAGGCGAAAGACCGTTGCGTCCATCCCGGCACGAATCGTCGACTCGACGACCGTCGGCTTTTTGTTGTTGAACTGCACGCCGATCGAGGGGCCGCCCGGTGCACCAACCGGTTCTGCAAGCTGAAACGGCGCGGCACCGGTGTGCCAAATCGTAATAGTGTCGCGGTCGTGCTCCAGCCAATCGGAGAGATATACCGGACCTATACCTGCGCTCTCGGCGATGCGACTTCCCAGCGCTCCGTCGACATCACCCTCCATGGCGATCGGAAAACCTTCCGAGACGAGGCGCGCCAGGGCGAGATACGGCCAGTGGCCGACCTCGGAGGGGAGATCCGGCCAGCATCGGAAGGCGAGGAGATCGAGCCGGTCGCGATCGAAGATATCGCGAAAGGCGCGATAGTAGCGCGCTTGCATCGTAAGCTCAACCGAGCCGTCGGCGCTCACTCCCGCGCCTGCAGAGAATCCGTCGTGGAAGGGGAGACCCAGGGATCGAAACGCGGCGACCTCGTCGGCGACATCGGCGTCGGTGTATTCGCGTACCATGCTGATGAGCTCTACCGTACCCATATGGTACAACTGCGAAGCGAGCTCGTCGCTGATAAAGACCGGATCGGCGTGAAAGTCGACAAAGCCGGGTGCGTGATATCCGACGAGACCGAACAGACGTCCCATTGCGCTGTCCGCTGCGTGAACGGCGCGTATCGCTTGGTCCAGACGCGAACGGAGCTCCTCGTTCTCCGGGTGGCCGTAGACGATCTCAAGCGGGTGGTCCAGCTGCCGAAGGGTCGCCGCCATGGCGTGGGTACCGACCAGTGAGTTGGCGCTGATCATCGCGCCGGTCGGCTTCTCCGGAGTCGCCCAGAGGATGAGCGGCTTTGCCCATAGTCGAGAGAGCAACGGAGCCAGACGGCCGTCGGAGATCGTAGGTTGCACGACGATCATCGTCGTAACGCCCGCGGTGCGACACTCTTCTACCGAACGGCGCAACGCGGCCTCGTCGGCTATGTTGTCGGAGGGAGTCGTGACGTCCCACGGGAGTTCTTTCAACACCGTTACGATTTTGCCCTTGATTTCCGCACCCCACTCGGGATCGAATCCCGGTCGTTTACGTCCCATGATAAGGAGTCCGATTTTCGGATCCTCTATGATGCCCGTCTCGCGCGCGCGCTGACTGATGTGTTCAATACCCATCGATTCTCCCTTGTGTCATCCCCGCGACAAACGACGCCCCGTAACGGCGCCCATCGTCGGAATCGGACGACACACAGCCGACCGTTACGGTGGGGTGGATAGTTATTTTCAGAAACTAAGTAATAGTACCGGGTTCACGGTTCGTTGTAAAGGGAGGCCTCAGAGCCGGAACGCGCCGGTCCCCGCGAAGTCGTAGTCGCGCGGAGTGGTGAGAACGCCGGCTTACGGGTCCGGTTAGGGTCCCCTTACGCGTGACGGTGCGTCGACAACGGCCACTCCGCAAGATCGGTATACCGTGAGCCCGCCGCGCCCGGTTCGCTCTTGATAAGCGCTATGGAGCGAAATCGCACCGAAATCGGGGCTCCGAAGGGCGAACGAAGAACGTCGGAAAGCATTTTCCCGCCCGAAGAAGCCGTTCGGCTACGACGGGGGTACCCGACGGTGACGTGTGCGCGGAACGGGCGGTTCGGGGCGCCAAGTTCGAGCCGTCCGAGAGCGGCGCGCACCGACTCGGCCAGGCCCTGAAGCGCCCCGTGCGAGTCGGAAAACCCCGCCCATACCACGCGCGGGTGCGTTCGGGACGGAAACGCACCCCACCGGCCGATGTCGTCCGTGATGCGTCCCTCTTTACCCTGCCGCGTTGCGATCGAGTGACGAGAAACGGCGGCGTCGAGGACACCTATGATCGACGCTACCTCGCGCTCTGAGACCTCACCGATGAACTGGAGCGTCACATGGTAGTTGGCCGGCTGAACGCGCCGCAACGCGGTCCCGTCGAAGGCGGCGCATCGGTCGGCGAGATGTCCGCGGGCCGCATCGTCCAACCGCATTCCCACAAAAACGCGCATCGTCGGCGCTCCCATATCGAGAAAGGGCGCGTGTCTTTAGGAGATACCGCCGTAGGAGATATGCTTCGTCTCCATAAAGGCTTCCATGCCCTCGATTCCGAGTTCGCGCCCGAGGCCGCTCTCTTTTACCCCGCCGAAGGGGGCGTTGCTGGTCGACGGTACCGCGTCGTTGATGGCGACCGTTCCCGCTTCCAGCCGCTCGGCCAGACGCCAGCTGCGGTTGAGATCGGAGGTATAGGCGTAGGCGGCAAGCCCGTAGCGACTCGCATTGGCTCGCTCGAGAGCCTCCTCTTCGGAGTCGAATGCGGTGACCGGCGCCACAGGCGCAAAGGTCTCCTCGTGCATGCACAGCGCGTCGTCGGGAACGTCGGCGATAACGGTCGGCTCGAGATAGAAGCCTTGTGTGTCCTCAACCGCGCGACCGCCGCACAATAGACGAGCACCGGCGGCGACGGCGTTTTCCACATGGGCCAGTGCGGTCTCGAGACCCTCTCGGTTGATTACCGGTCCGATATCGACGCCGTCTTCTAAGCCGTAACCGACTTTCAGACTCCGCGTGCGCTCCGTGAAGCGATCGAGAAACTCCTCGTATATCGTTCGCTCGACGTAGATACGGTTCGAAGCGATGCACGATTGGCCGGTGTTGCGAAACTTGGTAATCAGCGCTCCCTCGACGGCGAGCTCCAGATCGGCGTCGGCAAACACGAGGAGGGGCGCGTGGCCGCCGAGTTCCAGCGAGAGATCGGTTACGGTCTTGGCCGATTGCTCGATAAGACTCTTTCCGACCTCCGTCGATCCGGTGAAGCTGATTTTGCGCACCGTCGGGTTTTCCATAAACTCCGCCGTGATCGGCTCGCCCGGTCCGGTGAGCATGTGAAAGACGCCACGGGGAAGACTCGCCTCCTCGACGCACTCGGCGAGGGCGATCGCACACAGCGGCGTCTGGCGCGCGGGGCGGAGAATCGTGGTACACCCCGCGGCGAGGGCGGGCGCGAGCTTACGTATGGCGAGGACTAACGGGAAGTTCCACGGCGCGATCAGGCCGACGACACCGACCGGCTGCTTGAGGACGACGTGCCGCTTTCCGTCGGCCTGATGGGGTACGACTCGTCCGTAGCCGCGCCGCGCCTCCTCGGCAAACCACCGGAGGTGGTCGATCGCAACGGCGACCTCCCCGCGACTCTGTGCGACGGGCTTCCCGTTTTCCTCGGTGATGGTGCGCGCAACCTCTTCGCGACGGCGCGCCAACGCGTCGGCTACCGCAAGGAGATAGTCTCCGCGCCGGATGCCGGTGAGAGCACTCCACGCCGGAAGCGCCGTCGAGGCCGACTCGACGGCGATCCTCGTCTCGGCACGTCCCGCGGAAACCACCTCGGCTAAGGGGGTCCCCGTTCCGGGATTCACGACGGTAAACGTGCGGCCCGTTTCGATCCATTGACCGTCTATATAGAGTCGTTTTGGGTCCATGTCTTACTCCTGTAGGAGGCTACTGCGGAACGGTGTCCCAGTCCGCGAGAAACTGCGCAATGCCGGCGTCGGTGAGCGGATGGTCGTAGAGCTGCATGAGGATGTCGAAGGCCATGGTGCACACATCGGCGCCGACGAGCGCCGCATCCAGGACGTGCATCGGGTTGCGTACCGCGGCCACCAACAGTTCGGTCTCAAACCCGTAGTTATCGTAGATCTCACGAATCTGGTGCACCAGCTGCCGCCCCTCGTGAGATATGCTGTCGAGACGACCGATGAAGGGGCTAATGTAACGCGCCCCCGCCTTTGCCGCGAGCAACGCCTGTGTCGCCGAATAGGCCACCGTTACGTTGGTCTTGATGCCCTCCGCCGCGAGACTTCGCACTGCGATGAGCCCCTCTTTCATCACCGGCACCTTCACGACGACGTTATCGGCGATCCGCGCGAGCTCTCGCCCCTCGGCGACGATCTCGTCCGCCTCCAATGCAACCGTCTCAAGACTTACCGGTCCGTCGCACAGTGCGCAGATTTCGGGGTAGAGATCCGCGGGACGACGGCCGGTCTTGGCGACGTGCGATGGATTTGTCGTGACGCCGTCGAGAATGCCGAGACGCTTGACCTCTTTTATCTGGTGTACATCAGCGGTATCAAGGAAGATCTTCAATGAGTACTCCAACCGGAAGGATAGTATCTCTACTATTCTATGGTCGATCGAACGAGTCAGTCAATGTACCCCGCGGACTCTGGCCGCGGCCACTTTTCATTGACAACCGTTGGAACCCGTGTTTTAGTTATTTTAAGAAAGAAAATAATAAGGAGGCACCATGAATCGCATCACTTCCGCGCTTATCGGCGTGATGTTTGCGCTTCTCATCGTCTTTCCCGTTGCTGCGGGTGGCGAACAGGAGGAAGCTGGAGAGATTGTGCTCAACTTTCCCACCTTTTGGGTCGGACAGGACTCCAAGGCCGAGCCGATTGCCGAACTCGTCGAGCAGTTCAACACGCAGCACGCCGGGGCAATTCGGGTCGTGATCGAGCCCAATCCCGATACCGACGGCTATCGCGACAAGCTCAACACGCAGCTTGCCACCGGTGACACGCCCGACATTTTCGTGTTCAACCCCGATCCTACGACCTTTCAGTATTACGACAGTGAGCTGCTCTTCGATTTTACCGACTACATGACCGACGACTGGGCCGGCGACTTCGTAACGAGTTACCTCGAAGAGAGCACCCGCGACGGCCGACTCAAGACGATCCCCTTCGAGATCGGTATTACTCCCATTTGGTACAACATGACGCTTCTCCAGGAGGCCGGTTGGGACGCTCCGCCGGAGACTATCGAGGAGTTCTGGCAGATGGCCGACGCACTGAAGGGTGCCGACATCGTTCCCACGAGCCAGATGACCGGCGGTTCCAACGCGTGGACGAGTATGTTGTGGTACAGCCACATCTTAGCAAGTCTGGGCGGCCCGGGCGTATGGGACCTTCCCTTGGGTGATCCGATCTATGTAGAGGCGGCGGAAGTCCTGCAGCGCATGTACTCCGACGGCAATACCACGCGCGACGCGGTAGGCGGAGACGCCGGTGTATCGGGCGGGCACTTCCTTTCGAGTAACACCGCCGCGTTCATTAACGGCCCGTGGTACATCGGTCGCGTAAACCGAGACGCCCCGGCGGTGCACGCCGCAACGGCAATCGCTCCCGCTCCTCGCGTCGGCGACCACTCGGGTCATCAGATCGGGTTTCTGCTCTCCAACCTCGCGGCCGGTAACACCGACGATCCGCGCAAGGCCGAGGCGATCGTGACCTTCATGCGCTTCATGACCGATCCGGCGAACGTTGCGATGGTCTCGGAGCGCGCCGGCTCGCTTTTTGCCATCCGTTACGAGTTGGGAAGCGGAGCCGATCCGCTCCAACGTGAGTTCGTTCGCGCCGCAAGCGACGCGGAGTTCGTCGTCGGGCACTTCCAAAGCCGCTACTCGGTGCGCGTCGTGAGCGAGTTCGGCCAGGCGCTCGCCGCTCTGGCACTCGGAAGCACCGATGCACAGGGTTTCGTCGATATGCTCGTCGCCGCCGACCGATAGCGCAACGTTTCGTAGTAGAATGGTATCAATTCAGTAACGAGTGGGCGCTCCCCGTCGTGGGAGCGCCCGCCGACGCATTAAAGGAACGACAGTATCATGATTGTGCAGTCCCGGAAGGCAAACCGTATCGGCATCGTGCTCTTTCTGGCGCCGGTTCTTCTTCTCTTTACGCTTTACTTCATCTATCCGTTGGGGTTCGTCTTCGTTACCAGCACACTCGAATGGAACGGGATCAGCACACCCCAGTTTGTGGGGCTCCGAAACTTCTTCGATAATTTCCAAGATCGAACGTTTCAGATCTCTCTTCGCAATAATTTCATTTGGCTTCTCTCTCTCGGCTTCGTACAGATCGGATTTGCGACCCTCGTGGCGATGATCCTCGCCCGTAAGCCCCGCGGATGGCGTTTTTTTCGAACCGTGTACTTCCTGCCGAATGTGATCAGCCAGGTCGCTATCGCGATGATGTGGGCCGCCCTCTATAACGCCGAGTACGGCGCGATCAATCAGTTTCTCGAGCTCGCGGGACTCGAGCATCTGACGCGCAATTGGCTGGGCGAAATCGGTACGGCGCTCCCGTCGATATTGATTCAGCAGGTGTTGTACATCGGGTACTTCATGATCATCGTCCTCGCCTCGACCATGTCCATCCCGGAGAGTTATTACGAAGCGGCCGAGATCGACGGCGCGAACGTGTTGCAACAAGAGTGGTTTATCACCCTGCCGATGATTAAGGATATCCTCGTTACCGCCATGACCCTTGCGATGGCGTACGGCCTCAGACATTTCGAGGCGACGTTTCTGCTCACCAACGGCGGTCCGGCCAACAGCACCTCGGTGCTCGGTATTCAACTCTATAGAATGCTCAGCTTTCTCGATTACGGAAGTGCCAATTCGATCGGAGCGACACTGGTAGTGCTCGGCGTGCTGACGATCGTAACGATTCGCGCCCTCGGTCGACGCAGCGCCGCGGCCGATCGAATCCAATAGGCGAGGAGAGACCATGACACACGCAACATTGGCCGACAACAACCGGAGCCTCGGTTCGGTCGTCGGCACGACACTCAAGTGGGGAGTGCTGCTCTTTTTCTTTTTCTTCACGTTTTCGCCCCTGGTATGGCTCCTCATCAGCTCGTTCAAGACTAATTTGGAGCTCCAGACCGCTCCGTTCGCGCTGCCCGCCGTATGGCAGTTCGAGAACTACCTCAACGCCATGCGCATATCGAGCCTTCCGCGGCTCTTCCTCAACAGCGTGATCGTCTCGACCTTCTCGACGGCGTTGGCGATGCTTATCACCTCCATGGCGGCATTCGCCTTTTCGCGGGAGAAGTTTCGCTTTCAGCAGTGGATTCTCAACGCCATCATCGCCGGAGTGTTGGTGCCGATTATCGCCCTCATGGCGCCGTATTTTCGACTGACCAACGCATTGGGCCTGTACGACTCGTTGTGGGCGCTCATTTTGACCTATACGGCGATTAACATCCCGATTTCGACCTTTCTGATGTACGGCTTCATGAAATCGATTCCGGCGGAGCTCGAAGAGGCGGCGGTCATCGACGGTGCCAGCTTTTATCAGCGCTTCACTCGCGTGATTTTCCCGCTCTCACGGGTGGGGCTCGTCACCGCCGGGACGTTCGTCTTTCTCTTTTCGTGGAATGAGTTCATCTACGCGCTCCTGCTTACTTCGAGTATCGGGGCGCGGACGTTGCAACTCGGCATTCGGTTTTTCTCGAGCCAGTTTTTTACCGACTATACCTCGATGTTCGCCGCAATCGTCCTGACGATCATCCCCAGCGTCCTCGTATACGTATTTATGCACGAGCGGATCATCAAAGGTCTTACCTCGGGCGCACTCAAAGGATAGGCGATGGGCGAGTCCGATCTCTACGCTGCGACGATCGTCCCGTCGAAGCGGTCGGAAAGCGGCGCATCGCCGGCGACCCCCGATGATTCGGAGGTACTCGTCGAGGTTGTGGAGACCGAGATAGACCTCTACTACCGTATCGCCATCGAGATGTACCGTGCGATACGGCGCAACGTCGGAGTCGGCAAGCGATCCGTCTTCATCGTCCCCGTCGGACCCACGTTTCAATACCGACGGTTCGTCTCATTGTGTTCCGAACTCCCCATCAATCTGTCGGGCCTCCATCTCTTTTTTATGGACGAGTATCTTGAGGATGGGGACGGGCCGCCGCGTCTCATCGATTTCTCCTCGCCGTTATCGTTTCGCGCATTTGTCGACCGGGAGTTGGTGCGCCCGCTCGTAGCCCTCGGTGAGGACGTCGCATTTCGGCCCGACCAAGTGTTCTTTCCCGATCCGGGAAATCCGTCGGGGTACGATAGCGCGCTTGCCGCGGTGGGCGGTGCGGAGATTTGCTTTGCCGGAGTAGGTATCAACGGTCACATCGCCTTTAATGAGCCGCCGTACCCTCCCGTCGACGAGGCCGGCTTCTTCGAGAGTGTCACGCGCATCGTCGAGCTGAGCCGCGAGACGATTACCATCAACTCCCATACCGCGTTGGGCGGCGCCTGGGACCGCATCCCGCGTCGCGCGGTCACCGTCGGCATGAAACAGATTACCGAAAGCCGAAGCGTACGCGTGTTTCTCAATCGCCCGTGGCAGCGCGCCGTAGCCCGCAAGATGCTGTACGGACCCGTATCGGCCGCCTTTCCCGCCTCGATCGTCCAACGTCACCGCGATGCACGACTCACTATGACTCGTGAGGTCGCAGCTCCACTCGACTTCGCCCTCCGATAGCGTTTGCAAATCAATGGTACCGACGGGATTAATCGATAGCCATCTCCATATCGGCGACGCGGCGAGGATAGACGAGTTGCGGCGCTATGGTGAGCTCCTCGGCTTGCGTCGCATCGGTGTTCTGTCGCTTCCCACCGCCGGGGTAGCCGATCGATCGGCATCCGGCGCCGAACGCCTTCGACACGGCATCGATACGGTCAACTTCAATCCCGAGGTACTGGCGGCGTGTACTGTGTTGGACGGACTCGCCGACGGTTTCGGCTCCTTCGACAACCGCGCGTTGGTGGTCGAGGACGCAGCCGCGGCGGCGTGGAATCCGTCGCGGCAAGTAGCCGAAATGGCGCAAGCCGGTTTTCGCGGGATCAAGATGTGGGAAGGTAAGCCCGAGCTCCACGCGACGCTGGGTGTCGCCCTCGATGACGCGCGCTACCTCGATGCCTATCGCGAGGCGGGGCGCTGCGGGATGCCCGTGCTCATTCACGTCGCCGATCCGCAGCTTTTCTGGGAAAGAGACGACGCGCCGTGGAGCTATGTGAATCGCGACGTTGCGCCCTTTGAGGAGCTTATACGGCAAGCCGGAATGGTATGCAACGGCGCTCCGGCGACGACCTTCATATTCCCGCATTTACTTTTTCTCGCCGATGAACCGATTCGGATGGCACAATTTCTCGATGAGCACGCCAATGCGTACTTCGACCTGGCGCCGGGGAATTATCTCTATCCCGCACTCAGTGCGGCGAGGAGGGTAGACGAGTACGCATTCCCGAGCCGGCAAGACGCGGCGCGCGATTTTTTTTCGACCTATGCCGGCCGCCTGCTGTTGGGGAGCGACTCGTTTTTTCTACCCCGTGACCTGTCGTATCTTCCGGGGACCTCTCTGGCTGATAATACGGAGCGATTTTTGCGCCTCTATCGATTTCTCGCCACCGACGACGTCTTTGCCTCTCCCTACGCTCCGACGGCGGACGGTACCCCGTTGATTCGCGGGTTGGCTCTTGCGCAAGAGACGGTAACGACGATCTGTATCGACTCGTATCGCCGTATCATGGGGGAACGGCCGCGGCGTATCGATCGTGCGGCGGCGATTGCGTATCTGGAACGTTGGCGGAGCACGGCGCCGGCGTCACGTGAACGAGCCGACGCGGCGCTCAGACGTATTTCGAATCTGCGAGGGTAACGACTCGTCCCGCATTCTGAGCACCGAACCGCGTCTGCAGGGAGCGTCACTTGCTACAGATGGACGGCGCCGCGTCTTACCTGCTCGGACCACCATTCGAGATCGGCTTTCCAGTGATCTCGCGTTGCGGCGCCGACGTCCCACGTCGTCGCTTTGAGCGCGATCGCCCATCCATCCTGAACGAATCCGCCCAACATGCCGAGCTCCAACTGGGGTGTCCACCACGGCTCCAGAGGTCGTTCCGGCCCCAGTTCGCGTTCGAGGGCCGTTCGATAGTAGGCGAGAATACCTTCCTTGGTTCCCGGAAGAAAGGGTGAGTTGGCCCCGAGATAACGCCCCAACTCGACCGACGGCGGCGCGTATACCGCCAGTTGCCAGTCCAGAAGGGCCATGCGCGCACCGCCAACTCGCGTATGTCCCCCGTCCGACGACGATCGCGCCGGTAGAAATCCGATGTTGGAGTGGCGAAAGTCGCCGTGTACCAGTGTTCGTGGATAGCGGCGCAGCGCGTGGACGAGAGGCGACGAATCCTCCACGAGGGGAAGCACGATGTCGGCGACATCGGCGGGACACATCTCGCCCACCGCACGCCACCCCTCCTCGATACGTCGATGAATGTCTCGTCCGGCGTCGCGATGATCCGCCGCAGTCCTGCGTGAGAACATCCCGTAGACGTGGTGCAATCCGCACAATCCGGTCCGCGACCGGTCCAGCTCCTCGTCGCCGAGAAACGTCGCGTGCATCGCCGCCATAGCGCTCAGGAACGTCTCCTGTTGCTCCGGCAGAAAGGGCGTATCGGTCACCAGCGAAAACCCCACGTCGCGCATGAGGATGGCCCATCCGTCGCCATCCCGCGAGCAGTCGACGACGCACGTATCGATACTATCCGGTAGGCGGTCCAAGACGCCTTGCTCCCACAAGGTAACGGAGCGGCACCGACGGTCCTCGGTGACTTGCATGAGCCAATCCCACGCAAAGGAGAGGCGCTTGAGCACGAAGCGCGGTCCGGCGCTCGGCTGCGTCGAGCCGCGGGGCTCCAACACCGTCTCTATCAAATAGAGTTCGCTCCCGGAATGGGCGAAACCCGACGAGAGGGCGCTGCGCTCGACGCCGACGATCGGCTCTCCGGTCGCATCGCGCAAACGATCGGGGTCGAGTAGCTCCCCCGGGCTCCGGAGGAGCGAACGTGCCCGATTACGTACCACGGGAAAACTGGGGGAGGTACTGTGTGAACTCGGTGAGAAGATGATCGAGTACGTCCCGCGCGCTCTCGACGTCGTTGACCGTCGGATCGAGAAGCAGCGCCTGCAACGCGAGGTCGCGGTCCCCATGGTGGCACGCGTCGACGACGATTGAGCTATAGGCGAGCTCGCGACGACACAACTCGGCAATCGGCTCGGGCAGTGCCGGCATGCTTATCCCGCGTATCCCGAGTCCCGATGAGATGCCGGGCACCTCGACGATAGCGTCGGCGGGTAGGTTCGGTATGAGCCCCTCGTTGGGCACGTTAAGCTGATGGATATATGTATTCAGGTTGAAATAGGCCCCTTCTATGACTTCCGGAACACCTTCGCTGCGCAGATTTCGTAGTTGCTCGACCGGTTCCTTTCCATCGACGATCCGTTGCGCAAGTTCGCGACGCTCGGCACGACGGCGATGGTTGCCTTTCCAGCTCTGCGTGTGAAGGCCGTACCGCTCCCACGGCTTCTTAATGGGATCGTGGACAAAGGGCAGAAACTCGCATAAATGGCTATCGCTCGGGGTCGGCATGAGGCCGTAAATCTCGAACATGTCGCGCGAAAGCGGCTCGAAGTTGCGTCGCTCGAGGTGCATCCATCGCTCTCGTACGAGGGGATAGAGATCCTCGCCGGTATCCTTATCGCGAATGTCGTACACCCACGAGAAATGGTTGATCCCGGCGGCCTTGATGTCCAGATGCTTGATCCCGGCGGCCATGAGAGGCTCTCGAAAATGCCGATGTTCGTGATTGGTATCGATCTTGACGTCCGGAGGCACGTCCACTCCGTAACGGTCGCCGAGAAGCGCCATCGCCATAGCGTACCCCCACAGGAGTTGATGGCACATACCGACGCTCTTAATCGTCGTGTAGCGGTGAATTCCGAGAGTGAGGCGAATGAGCGGGTTGACGTAGTTCATGTACAGCGCATCGGGGCAGAGCTCCTCCATATCCCGAGCGATATCGATGATGAGCGGCAAGTTGCGCGCCGTGTGGGCGAGCCCGCCGGGCCCGCTGTTTTCCGCGTAGGGCTGGCGGATACCGTACTCCAGCGGGATGCTCCAGTCCTTTTCCCATACCTCTTCGCGCGGCCCTACCTGTACCGAGACGATGACAAAATCGGCTCCCGGGAGCGCTTTGCGGCGGTCGGTCGTACTTCGTATCGTTGCGCCGGAGCCCCATTCGCGGTTCATGAGCTCGGCCAGACGGGTCATAAGCTCGAGCGGACCCTCGTCGAGATCGACCAGATAGAGCTCCGATCCGCGTAGACGTTCGGATCGGAGAATTGCCGAGATCGCCCGTTGTCCGAACACTGCGCTACCGGCGCCGATGATCACTATTTTTGGTGGCTTCATGTTTCAACCTCGCGCCATAAATTATTTAGTTACTGAAAGAAAGTTTATTATAGGAGCGCCGTCGGCGCCTGTCAATGATCGACGGTCCCGGCAACGCCGGCCGCTACTGCGGCGCGTGTCCATGCAAACGCGCCGTATCTCGTCAATCCCACCACAGATAGACTCTTCCAGTGTCGAGAAGAATCCGGCGCAGTGCGGCGTCGGTGATCTCCATACTCTCCACCGTCTCGCCCCTAGTGTCGCGGATCATCGCCTCTCGATAGGAGTACAGATGGGGTGGTACCGCTGCATGTGCGTCGGGACAAAACGCACGTACCGTCTCCACAAACGAGTCCGGATCGTCGGGAAGACGCGAGAAGAAGAGCATTGCTCCGGTCCCTCCCGCCGCCATCACATCGAACGATCCGAACGCCTCCCAACTGCGGAGGGTAGCAACGATGTCCTCCGTCGTGAGCCCGTAGTTTGCGCCGTCGGTGCCGGCATATCGAACGGGCGCGTACCGATCAGGAGACCGCACCAAGCCGATGGCGTACGGGCCCGTCGTACCGTCGGATGCGACATACATCTGATATCCCGCTTCCCGGAGCGCGGTCCTCCGATCAAATACGACGCGCTCGCCGGCTCGAAGGCGCTCCAGACCGGCCCAGAAGGCGGACCAGTCGCCGAGCACGGCGGCCTCGTCCATGGTAGGTCGCTCTATATCGAATGTGATAACGATTCCATCCGCCAAGCGATCCGTCAGCGGTGACCGACTCCGAAACCGAGGCACGGTACTCATGCGGCGTATCTCGATACCGCTCCACTCGTCAAGCTCCGCGACGCGGCGCTTGATATCGAGAACTATCGTGGCGTCGAATCGGAGTTCCCGCACGAGCGATTCCTCGCCGGGCGTCAGGACAACTGAGCTCATGGTTCGCTCACATCCGACGAAAGCGATTACGAGACCGAGTAGTATTGCCGTTGCAACACGCCACATTTCGGTCGGACGGTATCGAAATGTTTGGGGTCGCGCAAGGGCCGCACCGCCTCAGTCGAAGCACCCGTGGAGAGTGACGCACTCGTCGGGGAGGGCCGAGCGAGACTCGATGAGCTTGTCGACGACCGACGGATCGGCGAGGGTGCTGGTGTCGCCGACGGAGTCGTGTTGCCGCTCGGCTATCTTGCGCAGAATGCGGCGCATGATCTTGCCCGATCGCGTCTTGGGAAGTCCCTCGGCAACGAGAATGTGGTCCGGTGTCGCGATCGGGCCGATGCGGTGGCGAACCTCGCCTCGAAGCTCGCCGACGATCTCCGCGTCGGCATCCCACCCTTCAGCGAGAACGACGTAGGCGAAGATGCCTTGCCCCTTGATCTCGTGGGGAAATCCGACCACCGCCGCCTCGGCGCACGCCGGGTGGTTGACCAACGCCGATTCAACTTCAGCGGTGCCCATGCGATGTCCGCTTACGTTGATCACATCGTCGACGCGACCGGTAATCCAGTAGTAGCCGTCCTCGTCGCGACGACACCCATCCCCGGTGAAGTAGTACCCCTTGTACGGCGTGAGATACGTGGTGAGAAAGCGCTGGTGGTCGTCTTGGATGGTTCGCGCCATACTCGGCCACGCCTCCTTGATCGCCAAGAGGCCCGACACGCCGTTTCCGTCGACCTCGTTACCCTGCTCATCCAACACCACCGGCTGCACTCCGAAGAACGGAAAGGTGGCCGACCCCGGCTTCGGCGCCGTCGCCCCCGGAAGTGGGGTGATCATGATGCCGCCCGTCTCGGTCTGCCACCACGTATCGACGACTGCGCAGCGCTCTTCCCCGACGGTGCGGTAGTACCACTCCCACGTATCGGGGTTGATCGGCTCGCCGACGGTGCCGAGAATCCGGAGGCTCGATCGGTCGTACTTGGTCACCCAATCGTCGCCCTCCCGGGCAACCGCTCGGAGCGCCGTGGGAGCGGTGTAAAACTGAGTGATGCGGTGGCGTTGCACCATATCCCAGTAGCGGCCGGGATCGGGATAGATCGGGGTCGATTCGAACATGACGGTTGTCGCCCCGTTTGCGAGGGGGCCGTAGACGACGTAGCTGTGACCGGTGATCCATCCTACGTCGGCGACGCAGGCGTATATGTCGCCGTCGCGATAATCGAAGACGTAACGATGCGTAAGAGATGTATACAGGAGATAGCCGGCGGTCGTGTGGGCGATGCCCTTGGGTTTGCCGGTGCTCCCGGACGTATATAAGAGAAAGAGCGTATCTTCGGCGTCCATCGATTCCGGCGGACAATAGGGACGTTGGGACACCATCGCCTCGTCGATGTCCACGTCTCGCGGAGGAAAGAAGGGTACCTTCGCCCCGGTGCGTTTGGTGACGAAGACGGTACGTACGCTGGGGGAGGCCATGACCGCCTCGTCCACCGTCTGTTTGAGAGGAATTACCTTACCGCCGCGCAGCCCCTGATCGGCAGTTATTACCGCCACGGCGTTGGCATCGAGGATACGGTCTCTGAGGGCGTCGGCGCTGAACCCGGCAAAAACGACCGTATGCACCGCACCGATCCGGGCGCAGGCGAGCATGGCGAACGCCGCCTCGGGAACCATCGGGAGGTAGATCGCGACGCGGTCCCCCTTTCGGACCCCATAGCGTACCAACACGTTGGCCATGCGGGATACTTCGCAGAGAAGCTCTCGATAGGTGATGCGGCGCACCTCCTCGGGTCGGTCTCCTTCCCACAGGATCGCTACCTGATCGCCTCGAGTTGCGACATGGCGATCGATACAGTTGTGCGCGACATTGAGTCTTCCTCCGAGAAACCACGCAATCGTTCCGGCTTCGAGGTCACAGTCGCGCACCGTATCGAACTCGCGCTCCCAGGTGAGTCGCGCTCTTGCCTGATCGGCCCAAAACGCATCGGGGTCGGTTATGCTTTGCTCGTAGAGCGCGCTATACTCCTCCATCGACGATATGTGAGCGTCTCCCGTCCACGAAAACCGCGGTTCATATGCCATCGTCCGCCTCCCTAATCTTGACCGTTATTGTCATATGGGTCCTGGAATACGTCAACGGCGCCGGAGAGCGACGATACGCCGCGTTCTTTCACGGTTCACGCTATTTCGTTACCAGGGTGTTGTAGCGACGCGGGGCCGGTCCGGAAACGCCGTGTGGGGAGAAGCGCGGGTGGCGGTGAGTCGCTCGCGCATCCTCTTTGCCGAAAAACGTCAAGCGGCATTCCGATGAACAGCGTATCTTGAGTATAGTCCGAAGGTAGGCAATGGAAGCACCGATGAACGAGTTCACTCCCGCCACCCTCGCGGCGGCGCTCAAAATGCATTTTGGATTCTCCGCGTTTCGTCCCTATCAAGAGGATATCGTGCGCGCGATACTGGAAGGGCGGGACGTCTTTGCCGCACTTCCAACGGGAGGCGGCAAGTCGTTGTGTTATCAGTTGCCGGCCCTTTTGATGACCGGCATCACCGTTGTCGTCAGTCCTCTTATCGCACTCATGAAGGATCAAGTGGACGGCGCGCGCGAAAACGGGGTAGCCGCCGCCTTTCTCAATAGCTCTCTCGACCGCGGCGATGCGCAGCGTACGTGGCGCGATATTGAACGCGGCGCGGTACGGTTACTGTACGTATCGCCGGAACGTCTCGCGCAACCGTGGTTTCGCGATGAGTTGGCGCGTCTCGAAATCGAGTTGTTCGCCGTGGACGAGGCGCACTGTATATCGGAGTGGGGACATGAGTTCCGACCCGAGTATCGCTCCCTCGGCGAGCTGCGGCACGCGTTTCCCGATACGCCGATCGCCGCCTTCACCGCCACGGCGACCGGTGCGGTACAACGGGACGTCATCTCTCAGCTGCACCTTCACGACCCCCTTGAGGTACGATCAAGTTTCGATCGCCGCGAGATATCGTACGCCGTGATTCCCAAAACGGGCGTCGAGAACCAGATTTTCGACTTTGTTCGGAATCACCGCGGCGAGCCGGGGATCGTCTATCGCTCGACGCGCAAATCGACGGAACGCACCGCCGCGAAGCTGACCGAACGCGGAGTGCGAGCCGTTGCATACCACGCGGGACTCGACGCCTCGACGCGGGCGCGGCGACAGGAGGCGTTCGTTCGCGACGAGGTAGACGTCGTTGTCGCGACCATCGCCTTCGGCATGGGGATCGACAAATCGAATGTGCGTTGGATCGTCCACGGCGATCTTCCCCGGAGCTTGGAGGCGTATTATCAGGAGACCGGACGCGCCGCCCGCGATGGAGAGCCGGCCGAAACGCTGCTCCTATACGGACCGGGCGATATCGCCTCGATTCGATATCACATCGAGCGGATGCGTGACGGCGACGAACGGGAGCGCGCCGAGGAGCAACTGCGGGAGGTGTTGCGCTACGCCGATTCGGGTATCTGCCGTCGCAAGCTTCTATTGGCGCACTTCGGCGAGGAGCATCCCGGAGGGTGCGGCAACTGCGATGTATGCACCGGGAAAGTAGTCATGGAGGATCTTACGGTCGCGGCGCAGAAGATTCTGTCCGCAGCGTATCGGACCGGTCAGCGATTCGGGGCGCACCATTTGGCCGACATCGTCTGCGGTAACGCGACCGACCGAGTCACCGGCATGGGACACCACGCTCTGCCGACCTTCGGCGTCGGTTCCGATCGCGATAAAGGGTGGTGGCTCTCTCTCTTGCGGGACCTGGAAGGCGGCGGACTCCTCGCTCGCGAGGGCGGCGTCCGTTCGGGACTGGCGATTACGCGTGACGGGCGTGCAGTGCTCGCCGGAGAGGAGCCGTTTGTCGCCGCACGGAGGGCGGAAAGCCGCCGATCGTCGCGCCCGAAATCCGCGGCGAAGCGCACGGTTGAGGGCGCCCTCTCGGAGGAAGGGGCGGCCCTGTTCGATCGCTTACGGGAGGTGCGACTACGTCTCGCGCGGGAGCAACGCGTGCCGCCGTACGTCATTTTCAGCGACCGCACGCTTCGCGAGATTGCCGAGACGCGTCCATCCGACGAGGCGGCGCTTATGGAGTGTCACGGCGTGGGAATGCGCAAACTCGAGCGGTACGCCGAGACGTTCCTGGGGGAGGTACAGGCGTTCGTCACCGAGAACGAATGAAACCGTCTCGAGGATTACTCCTCGATGGTACCTGAAAACGAAGCACGAACCGTATCGGCAACGACATCGAGCGCTTCGGTGAGGGCGCGGCGGCGATCGGACGCGAGACGGACCCCATCTTCGAGAACGTCGAGCCGTACCAGGCGCCGGTACACCTCGTCTGACGACCCGGCGACGATGACCGTTTTCCCGGCCCCACGAGCGTCGCGAATGACGTTTTCCAACGCGAGGGCGACGGTCGTGCCCAGCATCGAAATTTCGGCCACATCGATGATCAACACCTCCGCATTCGAGTCCATGGCGGCGCTCTCCCGCGCAATCGCTTGGGCGACACCGAAGATCATGGGACCGCTGAGATGGAACAACACCACCCGTCCGCGCGCGCGCTCCAAGAGGGAACGTTCTTCGCGACTCATCACGACCGCCTCGCCGCTGGGGTCGATCGCTTTGACACGCGTGGAAGGAAGTTTCGAGAGTCGCTCGATAGTGAGAATATTGGCGATGAAGACGCCGACCCCCACCGCTACAATCAAGTCCACGAGAACGGTCAGTACCATGACGCAATACATGACGACCGTGGCATTTACCGATATGCGATGCGCACGGCCGAGGAAGCTCCAGTCGAGGATATCGACTCCGACTTTCACGGCGATCGCGGCGAGAACGGTCATCGGTATCACACTGAGAAGGGGCGCTACGGCTGCGGCAACCGCCAAGAGAATGATCGAACGAATTACCGCCGCCAGAGGACTTCGCGCGCCGGTTTGAACGTTGACGACCGTTCCCATCGTCGCACCCGCCCCCGGTAGACCGCCGAAGAGCCCGGATACCAGGTTGCCGATACCCTGACCGATGAGCTCGCGATTGGAATCGTGGTGTTCACGCGTGAGACTGTCGGCAATCATTGCGGTAAGGAGCGAATCGATACATCCCAAAAGCCCGAGAATGACGCCGTCGAGAACGATCTGAGTCGCTTGTCCACCGGTAAATGTCGGGAGGACAAGGCGAGGCAGACCCGTCGGAATCGCGCCGATCGTACGGATGCCCGATCGATCAAAGGCTATGATCGCGATGATGGTGCCGAGCGTCAGCGCCAGCAGTTGCGGCGGCACGAATCGGCGCACCCTGCGAGGTACGGCAAAGAGAATGAACAGCGCTATCGCCGCAAGGACCATCTCCGATGGGTGCGCTTGGGCAATCAGCGTAGGCAACGCGCGAATCACACCGATGGCGCCGCCCGCCGGTGCGCTCTGCCCCAACAACGGTCCGACTTGCGTAAAGACCAACAGGACACCGATGCCCGACATAAATCCCGAAACGACGCTGTAAGGCATCATCGTGATATAGCGGCCCAACTTCAGAACACCGAATGCGATTTGGACCAGCCCGGCGACCATCACGGTGGTGAACGCCATGGCGAGTCCGTGCTCCGGATTGGTCGCGACTAACCGCGTGATTACCGCCGTCATGACCACCGTCATGGGACCGGTCGGCTCGGATATTAATGTCGACGTACCGCCGAATATCGCGGCAAAGAGTCCGACCAGAACCGCGCCGTAGAGCCCCGCCTCAGCCCCGGCTCCTGAGGTCACCCCGAAGGTTAACGCCATAGGCAGCGAGACGACGGCGGTCGTTACGCCGCCGAAGATGTCGGCGCGGATGTTCGACGGCCTCAGGCGGGTGATAAGCGTTGGTGCGGACATCTTCGGGACTCCTTCTATAGGGCGTGACGGCGCGGCGATATTGAGCGCCTTAGCCTCAGTTATACCGAATATCGGTCGCCGACCGCAATTGCACGGAGTATGACGCCGGCAGTACTACGTTCCGCCGATATCGTCCGTACCGTTGTCTCGATCGAAAATAGCGCATAGTCTGAACATACAATGGCGAGTCAAGAGAGTGAAAAGAGTTCGGTGTACACGCCGCCGAGCGGCGCGCGTAAGCAGCTTGCAATCGTCCATCGCGACGGTCGATTGAGCTACACCGCGCATGCCGACTGGTTGGTACTACGCAAGCGCGAGAAGCCGAAGGCGGAGATCTTTTACGTCGCGTACATCGCGGAGGGACGCGACGAGGCCGCGGCGCGTCCGATCACCTTCGTCTTCAACGGTGGACCCGGCGCCTCCTCGGTGTATCTGCATCTCGGGGCGGTCGGCCCGCGGCGCGCGCAGTTTACCGAGTACGGAGGCGCTCCACCCCCGCCGTTTACCCTTGTCGACAACCGGGAAAGCTGGCTGGAGTTCACCGATCTCGTCTTCGTCGATCCGGTGGGTACCGGCTTCAGTCGTATGATCGAAGAGAACGACGAGAAGCGGTCGCAGAGCGAATCGGACGATCGAACGCAGAAGGACGAGACGGAGGAGGAACGGTCGGAATACTGGCAGGTGAAGCGTGACCTGGAGTCGTTGTGCGAGTTCATGCGCACCTTCCTCTCCACTCATCACCGGTGGGAGAGTGCGGTCTACGTCGCCGGTGAGAGCTACGGAGGCTTTCGCGCCGCCAAACTAACACGCATGGCACAACAGGAATACGGCGTCGGTCTCGCCGGTGCGGTGATCATATCGCCGGCGCTGGAGTTCACCCTGCTGAACGGATCGGACTACGACACGCTCATGTGGCTCGATACCTTTCCGACGATGGCCGCCGCCGCTTTCCAACACGGGAAGGCGCGCAAGCTTCGGCCGTCGGAGGGACTCCGTGATTACATGGAGCGGGCGGCGACCTTCGGCGTACGTGAGCTGCTTCCGATTCTCGCGACCGGTGATCTGTACGGCGAGGAGGCGAAAGTGCGCATCCTCCGACGCGCGGCGGATTTCATCGGTTTAAGCCGCGACGTGGTGATCGCAAAGAACGGTAAGGTCGACATTCTCTACTTTGTAAAGAACTTGCGGCGACCCGAGCGCCTCCATCTCGGCCTGTACGACGCATCCCGTACGGTAACCGATCCGTATCCCGACCGTGACGAGTACAACGGTCCCGATCCGACGCTGCACCAGGTCGATCGCGTCTTCGCTTCGGGGATTAACACGCAACTGCGCACCACGATCGGACTCGAGACCGACCGCGACTACAATCTGCTCAGCCACACCGTCAACCGAAGTTGGAAGGTGGATACGCGAACGCACGCATTGGAGACGCAGGTCGGAGCGACCGACGACCTCCGGTACGGCATGAGCCTCAACTCCGACATGAAGGTGTGGCTCTGTCACGGGATCTTCGACCTGGTTACGCCGTATTTCGCTACCGATCGCATTACGAACCTGATGAAGCTGACGCCCGACCAGAGAGCAAAGCTTACCGTGAAGCACTATGACGGCGGCCATATGTTCTACACATGGGACGCGAGTCGAGTTGCGTTTTTCGAGGATATGCGCGCGTTTTACGCCTCCTAAAGTGGATATGCCATCGGTGCATCGCCGTAACCGAATGGGATTTGAGTTGGAGACGAGCCGTTGCGAGCACGTGTAGCCACGCCTCTTTTTGACACTCGGCGAGCGAGATTGCCGTTTCCGTGACTTCGATCTGAGAGAACCAGAGGCGAGTTTCACCGAACGGACACAGCTTCACCGTTCGACAAGCTCTACCAGCGTCGAACGGTCGATGACTCGTACCGCCGGATATGCGTCACCGATACCGCCGGCGGAGACCAGATCGCCGATGACACGATTCAGGTGCCGATGCGTCGTCCCCAAGAGCGACGCCAGACTCTCTTTATCGGGGAGGGTGATCGTATCGCCGCCCGTCGATACCGGGCGCGATAAGATGTACAGCGCGAGGCGACTCGCCACCGGGAGTACGGTGCTCGTTTGCAAGGAGTTGCTGTTGTAAATCTTCTCTCGCAGCTGGTCGATGAGAAAACGCAGAAATCGCGGATCGTCGGCGCCGTACCGTTGCACCGTGGAGACGGCGATGCCCAGCATCGTCGTCTTCTGCGTTGCGATGACGTTGCTGTTTACGCGCTTCTCACTCAGTATCTCGAGGTCTCCCATAGCGGAGAACGGAGTGGAGAGCGCGATCACCGCGAGTTTTCCGTTCATGTGGTAGTGAGAGCACTGAACCTGTCCCTCCACCAGAAAGTACAGATAGCGCAACTCGGAGCACTCGGCGAAGACCACGCTATACGCGGGAAAGGTAAAGAGCCTCAGGCTCTTCAAGAGATCGTCGTTGAGAAAGCGCTCCATTTCAAACATTGAAACGTAATGCCGTATCACGGCGTTCGCGTGTTCCGATTCCATGAGTCGACCCCTCTCTACCTACCATTGTAACGCTCGTAATTTAGGCGTCCCAGGACATATGTCCTGGAAGTCGATTCCGAGCAGGGGTACCGTAGTGACGATGATGACACCACAGTAAGGAGGGGAGCTATGACCGATGAGATGAGATCCGTTGCACGTCGTCGTGCGGGTGCCGGCGGCTCCTTGGTTGTATACAACGACGACGATCGCAAAAAGGCGCGTCGAGCGCTGTACGAGCGCATTGCGGCGGCCAACGCGCTCGCCGACGCCGAGACCGAGGCGCGTCGCGTGTGGGACGGGTCGCAATCCTCACCGCGGTACACACACCCGCGGTAATTGGAAGCGACACATCGCGCCCAGCGAACTCTACCCGTTTCCGCTCTCGCGATTGCAGGCAATCGCTGCCGCCCCCGCGGATGCGGCCATCCGCGTACCTTCGGTTCAAGTCCCACACTTGTACACGATGGGAAGCTGTAGCATCTAAAGGCGTGCTTCTACCGGAGACGGGACTTGAAGGCTCTCGCGATTGCAAGCAATCGCTGCCGCCCCAGCGGATGCGAGCATCCGCAGACCACGGTTCAAATCCCTGCGCCTATATAGAGTGAAAGCCACGTCTCACGTAAGTCACGCTATACCGGAGACGGGACTTGAGGGCTCTCGCGATTGCAGACAATCGCTGCTGCCCCAGCGGATGCAAGCATCCGCGCGCCACGGTTCAAGTCCCACCGCTGTACACGATGATAAGCTGTAGCATCTAAAGGCGTGCTTCTACCGGAGACGGGACTTGAACCCGTACGGCCTTGCGGCCAGGGGATTTTAAGTCCCCTGTGTCTACCAATTCCACCACTCCGGCTGTCGTTGTTGTGACGGCCATCATAGCTTCCTCGCAAGATGCCGGTCAACGTGTCGTCACGACTCAAAGAGACGATTCACACGCCGCGACACACCGGCGGAAGTCGATGTCGGTCGGTCGTTTGCTCCTACTCTTCGGTATCGGGGCCGGTGAGCAGGCGTTGCTCGCCTACCGAAGAAACCGACGACGAATCGGTCTGAAAGAACTGTAGACTCTCGTTCATCGCGACCGCCTGCGAAGAGAGTTCCTCGGCCATTGCCGACGCTTCCTCCGCCGCCGCTGCGTTGCGCTGGACGACGCTGTCGAGTTGAATCAGCGAATCGTTGACTTGTCGCGCGCCCGTATCTTGTTCCTTACAGGCCTCCGCAATCTCGCTCACGAGTTCCGCGGTTCTTTTGATAGACGGCGTCAATGTACGGATACGATTGCGTGCATCCTCCGAAAGGGCGGTGCTGGTATGAGCCAACTCGACGATCTCCGCCGCCGCGTCTTGGCTGCGCTCGGCCAGTCTACGTATCTCAACGGCGACGATCGCAAACCCGGCGCCGTGTTCTCCGGCACGTGCCGCCTCAATCGCGGCGTTGAGCGCCAGTAGATTCGTGTTGCGCGCGATCTCCTCGATAACGGTGATTTTCTCGGCGATCGACTGCATCGCCTTTACCGCATCTTCCACCGACGCAGCGCTCTCATCGGCGTCGGCGGCCGCCGACGCTGCAATACGTCGCGTCTCGCCGGCGTTATCGGCGTTCGAGCGAATCGTCGAGGCCATCTCCTCCATCGAAGCCGACACCTCCTCCGTGCTCGCCGCCTGCTCGGTGGTACCTTCGGACATTTGCGTACTCATATCCGAGACTTGTTTGCTGCCGCTGAGCACACCGTCGGCCGCGTATCGAATCGATGTCACGACCTCGCGCAGCTGTCGTATCATTGAGTTCATCTGTGACGCGAGTCGTCCCGTCTCGTCTCTGCCCGAGACCGATATCTCCGCCGACAGATCTCCGCGGGCGACTCGACTCACCTCCGTAAGGCCGAGCTTAATCGGAATGGTGATGGCTCGCGTGATAACGATCGTCGCAACGACACCGACGACAATGGCGACCAGACCCAACCACACGACGCTGCGCCGCGTGCCGATTGCAGCGCTTTGCATCGCTTCATCGGTCAACATATTTCGGGCGCTCACCTCGCGCAGTTCTCCGAGGTAGCGCTGCATCGTCTCAAGCGCCGGCACGGTCTCACGGAAGAAGATCTCGCGTGCGATTCGCATCTCTTCCTCGTTCGCATCGTGCCACTCGATAAATCGTTCGAGTCCGGTGAGGGTCGCTTCAAGAGTCGGCACGATCGAAGAACGATAGACCGCCTGCGCCGCCGCAATATCGGTCTGTCGAAGCTCGACGAGCTCCCGCAGCGCCGTGTGAAGTGCCTCGTGAGGCTCCATAATGCCGTCGTAAATCGCGCCGAACTGCGAGTCCGAGATGCGAAGCGCCTCGGCTTCCGCGGAGTAGAGCCACCGCCCCAGCGCGCTACTCCGGTGGTCAACGGGAAGCTCCGCGATAGAGACTTGCGAGTCGACGAGCGCCTCCGCGACCGTTGAGCGCAAAAGAAGATGCTCGCCGCGTGCGTCTCTCAAAAAGCTTCCGAGTTCGACGTCGAAGTGCCGATAGTGCTCCCGGACGTTGACCGCACTCGCGTGGAGTGCATTGTGGGGCTCCTCAATCGCCGCCAAAATCGGCGTCAACTCCGGAATCGCCTCCTCGAGATTGCGGCGCTCCTGACTGTAGTACCAACGACCGAACATACACTGAGTTGGGTCTGTTTCAACGGAAAGCTCGTGTATATCTTCGTTCGTGATAAATGTATTGAGTCCGTTGGCCCAATTGAGATGGTCGACCTCCCGCGAGATGAGATCGCCGCGAAGTCTGTTTCCGCGAATGACCTCCTCTGCGTTACCCACGATGTCGGTGACGCCGAACACCGCCCATATCGCAGAGCCGATAAGGAGAACCAGAACCAGACCGAAACCTACGGAAAGTTTGATCGCGACCGATAAATCACGCCAGCGCATTGCGTTCCTCCTTCGGAAGACCGTCAGGAAAACGGGGGTATACTTCTTATTCTAAGAAAAAAAAGCGACGCCCGCAGACGGTTTACAGAAGAAGGGGCGGGATTGCCGTCCGTTCGGATCGATACCGCGCGATCGTCTCCTCGCGCCGCAATTGCGCGGACGATGGGACCACGGTAGTCGCCCGTTGTTTACACTTTCGGAAAAGCCGCTCCGGAATCACGCAAACGCTGCGGTACCGCGTGCTCTTACCGCCGCACGCTTCGGTCTCGGCATAGACCCTAACGGCACTGCGGATCCACGACCCAGATTTGGTTTCCTTCGGGGTCGGTAATCGCCCCGAACCAGAATCCTTCCTCTGCATTGTAGCTCGGACCGAACACAATCGCACCGTCCGACCGGTCGATATCCGTCATAAATGGTCGGACGTCGTCGACTTCAATCTGCAGGAGTACGGCGTTCACCCGCGGTTCCGCGGGAGAGATCGACATCTCGTCCAAGTCGCCGATTCCGATCTTGATTCCGCTTTGCGTCTCCATGTTGTAGTAGTGGTACTCGTCCTCGTACTTCGCCGTAATGCGAAATCCCAAAAGATCCCGATACCATCGAATCAACCGCTCACGGTCTTTGGCGAGTATCACCGTCTCTCGTGGTCGGACGTTATGCATATGCTACCTCCGCATTGAACATACCTCCGTCGCTCCCGAAAGGGTGTAGATGGTCGCGAACGTATCGACGACCGTTTCGAGAGCGCCACGGGAGAGAGTCCGTTGACGAGCGGTGACGTCACAGAACCATCAAATTCCGGCCACATGGATTAGTCTTAGCCTCGGCCGACACGACGTGCTACGATATGCTGGCGGTATGAAATCTATACTTCACCGATCGAGACCGTTTCTGCTATGTGCGGCGGCGATCCTACTCGCAGGTTGCGCAACGGCAAATGGGGGAGATCGGAGCGTCGAGTGCCATGAAATTGACGGTACCGGTGCGGTCTGGGAACGGTACCGTGCCGAGACTGATCCGTTCGATCCGTACCGGATGCGTCCGGAAATCGCGCGGTCGTTGGTTATCTACGATGGCGGTAGAGATCTCCCGATTGTGAGCGCGGCGTGGTACGGATTTACGGGAGTCGACGACACAACCGCACTGAACGCGGCAATCAACTCCGGCGCCTCGGTCGTGCTCATTCCGGCGATGGAGACGTCGTGGCAAACGCACCCGCTTTCGATCACCGGCGATCATCCGCTTCTCATCGTGTTCGAACCGGGGGCGATTGTCGAGGCGATAGAGGGCGGCTTTACCGGACGCACCGATTGGCTCCTCACGATTCATGACCGTGACGACGTACGCATCGTCGGCTACGGCGCGGAGTTGCGCATGCGTCGTGAGGACTATCAGGGGGGAGCCTACCGGCGCTCACAGTGGCGTCACGCAATTGCGATCGCCGGATCGGAGCGTGTCACGGTGGAGGGACTCACTATATCGGGCAGCGGCGGCGACGGCGTGTACATCGGCGTTTCCCGTCCCCATCGACGACCCGCGCGAACGGTCGTCCTCCGCGACCTCACACTTCGAGACCACCATCGTCAGGGGATCACGGTGGTCTCCGTCGTCGGACTGTTGATCGAGAACGCCATAGTCTCCGGAACGCGGGGGCATCCTCCCGCGGCAGGTATCGATTTTGAACCGAACCAACCGACCGAGTACGTGCGCGACGTCGTCGTGCGCGACGTGTGCATCCGAGATAATCGCGGCCCGGCGCTGCTGTTTGCGTTGCATCAGTTCGAACCGTGGTCGTTCCCCGTAGACATTACAATGGAGAATGTCGTAGCAGTCGGCGCGCCGATCGCAATTTGGTCGAAAATCCCGCGGTATGTCCGTGGAACGATCGACATCGGAGGTGTACGCACGAGCGGATTTAGGCGTCCGCCGCGTCTTGCTCCGCACTAAACGAGCGTGCGTCACCGAGGGTTGCGCTGCCGTCATTTCCCTCGTGTACCGATACCGTATGGGGTGGATCGCGTCCGTGAAGCGCGACGACGAAAAATGCATATAAAAAGCCTGCGCTGTAAATCGTTACAACGCAGGCTTTTGCAATGGGCGAAGAGGGATTTGAACCCCCGACATCCTGCTTGTAAGGCAGGCGCTCTCCCAGCTGAGCTATTCGCCCGAATACCGCGGCAATGTATCACGCCCCCCGGGAGGTGTCAACGGGACGCGGCTCGGCACCGGACATCCGACGGATCGACCTGCAGCGTACTCGTTGCTATGACAGCGCCGTCGGGGCAGGGCCTTATCCTACGACACCTTTTTTCAAGATGATATTCGCGTAGAGCGCCGTCTCTCCGGTTGCGAGTACGGCGTAGGCGGTGCGGGCGCGCTCGTAGAATGCAAACCGCTCTACCATCTCAAACCCGGCGGCGATGCGCTCGGGCTGGTAGCGCGACGCGATCGCGCGATACTCCTCCCAGATCGCCGGTTTGGTCGTGTCGCCAGGCACGACTTGCATGAGCGCCAGCGGTTTGTCCACGAAGCGATCGAGGGGAAAGAGCGGCAGAAGCGCTGTCAGAAGCGCCGAGACGCCGTGCCCGTCGGCACGAATGAGCCTCCGCGCCACCGATGCGGCCGGAAAATTCCCATCCCCGATAACCAACTCATCGCCGTGGCCCATCTCGGCGATGGTCTTCAGCAACTCGGGGCTAATGAGCGGAGAGATTCCTGTAAGCATCTATTCCTCCAGGTCCTTAACCGGGTGTCCGGCGCGATCGCGCGGCTCAAGTCGACGCGACAATCCTCAAGAGCCGCGGTACAACGGACCGAGGGCGGCACACGCGCGGAAGTCGCTCCCCTCGAGGTCCATACCGAAGAGTGTCCACGCGCTGGGGCGAAAAACACGTTCCTCCGCGACGTTGTGCATATAAACGGGGATGCGCAACATGCTCGCCAGCGTAATCAGGCCGTCGCCGTAGTGGCCGTACCCGATTGCGCCGTGGTTGGCCCCCCAGTTGGCCATCACGGTGTATACATCGCGAAACCGTGCGTTATCCGCCAAGCGGGGAACGAACCACGTCGTGGGCCACGTCGGGTTGGTACGCTCGTCCAACCGGTCGTGAATTTCATCGGGAATATCCACGGCCCACCCCTCGGCGATCTGCAGAACCGGTCCCTGGCCGGCCACGATGTTGATCCTACACATCGTTACCGGCATCTCTCCGCGCGTCGTGTAGTCGGTACTCCAGCCGCCCCCGCGGAAGTAGCCCAGATCCGAGGCGCACCATTGCGTCGCGTCCAGACACTTGCCCGCCTCATCGGGAGTTATCTCCCACCAGCGTTTCATTGCCGGTCTACCGTCGATCTCCTGTTGCCCGGTGCCGTCGAGGGTCGCCGGACCGGAGTTGATCAGGTGAATGATCCCGCCGGCCGCTCTGCCGGACAGCTCTTTGCCGGTGACGCGCTTGACCGCCTCGAAGCTCCAGTAGGTACGCACATCGGCGAATATCTGCGCGCCGCCGTTCAAAAGATGACCGAGGGTCATGCTCATCGCGTTCAGATTATCGTTTTCAGTCGCCATCATGTACGGCTGGCGAATACCGTTCCAATCGAAACTCGACGTAAGGATCGCTTCCATGAAGTCACCGTTCGGCATGAAGTCGGTCCATTGGCGCTGCCCCTGAAAACCGGCGGCCAGCGCGTTGTGGCCCAGCGCCTCCTCGCCATGCCCGGCCTCCGCCAAGGCGGGATTGCCGACCATGAGGTCCCGGGCGATTAAGCTCATCTTGATGCTCGTTGCCCAGTCCGCATCTTTCTCTCCTCGACTGCGTTGCACCTCCGTAGGATTGGGGTCTCGGCCCTCCTTACAGTTCTCCTTTACCCAGACTGCGGCACGTTCGAACTCTCGCTGATCGTAGATTCCGCCCTCCATGCGTCGGATAAACTCGCTCATGTCGACGTATTCGTTGCGCATTCCGAGGTAGTCCTTGTAGAAACTCTCCGTCACATAACAGCCGGCGATTCCCATACTCGTCGCGCCGAGACTGAGGTAGCTCTTGCCCCGCATGTAGGCGACCGCGATTCCCGTTCTCGCAAAAAGAAGCAGCTTCGCCGCCACGTCCGCGGGTATCGAGCCGTCGTCGGAGTCCTGCACGTCCTTTCCGTAGATGCCGAACGCGGGGATACCCTTCTGGTTGTGTCCCGCAAGGGCGGCGGCGAGGTAGACCGCCCCGGGACGCTCGGTCCCGTTGAAGCCCCAAATTGCCTTAGGGAGGAGGGGGGTCATATCGATCGTCTCCGATCCGTAGCACCAACACGGTGTAACCGTGAGGGACACACCTACATTTTCGCGCTCGAACTTGGCGGCGCATGCCGCGGCTTCCGCTACGCGCCCGATCGTCGTATCGGACACGACGACTTCGACCGTCTCGCCGTTGGGGTAGCGTACGTTGTCCTCAAAGAGCTTTTTGGCGGCGAGCGCCATATCCATCGTCTGCTTTTCCAGGCTCTCTCGAACACCGCCGAGCCGTCCGTCGATGGTGGGACGTATGCCGATTCGCGGCATGTTACCTCGCAGGCGTTCAACACCGGTGTTCTTCTTCATACTCGACACGTTTGCCATGTACTCTTCCTTTGTAAACGATTGCACAACGAGTATACACCCGATTCCGAGACGCAGCAAATAAAAAGCTCTTCCATTGCACCGGGTCGTGTGGTTGTACTTGCGACAATCCACGCCGGGTGCAGGACATTCGAGCGGAACGCGTCACGACGAGGTGGCTCGTACCGATTCGGGTATGCGCTTCCCGGCGAGCGTCTCTGCGCCACGGAGGAAGAACCACGCGCTGAGCGCCATAAAGATGTGACTAATGTCGACACGGGTAAGCCACACGGCGATATCCCGGCCGTTTACGAACGATGTCGCGGCGGCGGCGGAGAACCCGACGCCTATCAGGAAGTGGCGGCTCGCGGCGTCCCTCGACTTGTAATACACGAACCAGTTGAATAAAAACGTCGTGACGATGACGCCGAGGAGGGCGTGTATTCCCACGAAAAGAAAGTTGAGTGTCGCAACCGTCAGGAGCGCGAAACCACCTAACTCGATCAGCGTGAGCGCGAAGAAGAATCGCGCCGCGGTCGAGCCGATAAGCGGACGAGCGTACTCGATCGATGCGCGCTCCATACAGGTCACGGCGACCATGCCGGCCAACCAGCCGGGGAGCTTCCACGGATTGTTCGCTCCGTGTATACGATGCATACCGACAATGTGCGATATGATTTCCGTAAGTCGATCGGGAAGCCGCCATTCGGCGTCGAATCGATAGAGGAATCCATGGCCGATAACGCCACCTATGAACGTCGCCGCGGCCATCGATAAGAAGTAATACGTGAGATAGTTGTGGAGCGTACTCCGCGTGGACGTCCGGCGCAGTACGATGAACGCGTACAGGCAAATACCCGAAATGATCAAATCGGTAAGAGTTGTAACCGGCTCGTCGACACGCACGCCGAGCATCACGATTGAAGGCTGCACGATAGTTATACCACTCGGTAGCGCTGCACCGCGCGATATCTGATCCGGCGCATCGCAGCATTGAGTCGTTTATATCCGTCTTCCTCGTCCGCGATCAAGTGCACGCGCCCCGTGGTTGCCCCGCGGCCGCGTCGTGTGATACCACCACCCGATAATGGATACTCGACGCCGTACGCGCGCTTTTTGGCTCGCGCTCCTGTTTATCGGTCCGACCGTCGCTCCCGTTCCGGCACAGGCGCGCATCGCATCGTCGGATTCGTCGCCGTTTGTTCACGCCGTATGTGCCGATACTCTGGCCGTACCGAGGCCGCCGGCGGTGCGCTACGCGCGACAGGCCGCCGTATTGGACTTCGAAAGCGATACACTCCTGTTCGGTTACGACCACCATGCGCTGCGACCACCGGCGTCGCTTACCAAGTTGGTCACGATATATACGGCCCTCAGCGCCGCGGAAGAGGGGACCTTTTCGCGCTCGCGCCCCGAGGAGATCCACCCGGCGGCGTACGCCTCGGCGATGGAACCGGGGAGCTCACTCATGTTTCTCGGTCCCGACCAGTTCGTCACCGGAGACGAGCTTCTCATCGGCCTTGCGGTATCCAGCGGCAACGATGCCGCCGTTGAGGTTGCACTCCGCGTCGCGGGGTCGATCGGCCTGTTCTCGGCGCGTATGAATCAAGCGATGGTCGAGGCGGGGTACGATCGGTTTTACTTTGAGGAGCCCTCGGGGTTGAGCCCGGCAAACCGTATCTCGGCCGCCGATTTCGCACGATTCTCCGCCGACCTTCTGCGTCGTTGGCCGGAGACGACCCGGACGCTGTTCGGCCTCCGCGATTTCACGTTTCCGGAGGCGCGCCACTATCCCGCGGGCGGTGGAAGCGGCTCGATTCGACAGGCGAATCGCAACGGTCTCCTCCGTACGTACCCCGGCGCCGATGGGCTTAAGACCGGTTTCATCGAGGAGAGCGGTTACAACTTGGCCGCTACGGCGGTCCGCGACGGACGGCGGCTCGTGGTGGTGGTGCTCGGCGTCGAGGCGACCAGCCACGCCGAGGGCGGACGATTACGCGAGTACGAGGCGAGCGCCCTTCTGGACTGGGGCTTCGCCGCCTACGAATCGGTGAATGTGGCGGTTCCGCCCTTCGACGCGGTGCGCGTATGGGGAGGAGACGTAGCCACGGCGAGGCTCGACCCAATCGCGCCGCCCGCTCTGGTGCTTCCGCGCGGCGTTGCGGGCGAGGTACGCGGCGAGATCGAACAGATTCGTCACGTGTGGGCACCGCTCGAGGCGGGGACGCACGTCGGAACGGTACGCTACCTCGCCGGGGAGTGCACGATTCACGAGGTACCGATCGTCGTAGGCGAGGCCGTGCCGGCGGCCGGAGCGGTACGCCGTGTTGTCGACCGTCTACGGTGGTGGTGGTTCAGGCTTTTCGGATAGTCGGCGTTTAGGCGCTGCGATTTTCCAGTGAGTTCGAGAGGCGGCTCTCGCTCAATAGTCCGCGCATCTCAAACAGATCGCTCACGCTGTGTCGCCCCATCCAGCTTTCAAGATACATCTGCATTTGGGATATCATCTGGCTGGTGCGTTCATTCTTCTTCCCGGTAATCGGAAAGGTACCCAACGAGGCGCCGGCCAAGAGCGCTTGTACCAGCGTCTCCCGTCCGTGGGGCGGCAACTGCAGGGCGATATGGGGGCTCACGCGGCGATAGAGCATGCGACACCCGGCGGTGACTGCGAGAAACGATCCGACGGAGGCGTCCTCGTCGTCCTCCGCGTCGGTAATCTTGACGCGTTCGGCGTCGATTCCGCTCATAAACGACGAGGGGCGTAGTAACACACCGGCGGCGCCGCAGTCACCGAGGTTCTGCACGAGGCTCACCAGCCCGAATGTCGTCGCGGGGATACGCACGATTACCGGTGCGTCGACCCGTTCGGCAACCGCCGACGTCGTGCGGATAATCGTCTTTTCTATCTGATCGCTCCTGGAGTTCCGGGACATCTCTTCGATCGAGAGGCGAAGTTCGACCGCAGCGGCGCCTGCGGCCAGTAGATCCTGCGCCAAGGGGACCCATTGCGATCGGTGCGCGCTCTCCAGCGGAGCGATGATGGGAACCTCCACTTTGCTCGCGATGAGCTCTATGTGGTCGAGATACGCGTCAATGTTAAGCCGTCGAATCACGCGTTCCGATTGTCGAGTGGCGGTATCGTCTACATTGTTATCGGTCAACTCGGCCGCGTCGGCGCGGCGCGTCATGCGCGCGTTGTCGAGGCTGGGCATGATCAAAGCGCCCGCGCCGGCCTCGGTTGCTCCCCGCGCCGCCGCAATCGTAAAATCGCGTCCGCGCGCCTCGACGACGATGGGACCGGCAAGCGGTAGCCCGGCAAAAGTCACGTTCAAATCCGGCATCGTTGCACGAGTATAGAGGGGCGTGCTACATTCAGCAAGACGGATTTGGGGGAGCACAGATGAGCCGTACGTACGACGTGGTGGTTGTGGGCGCCGGAAGTGCCGGGTTTTCCGCCGCCGCCGCCGCGCGCGACACCGATGCAACAGCGTCGGTCCTCTTGGTAAACGGAGAGGACCGCCTTCCTTACAAGCGCACCAAAATATCCAAGAATATTGCGACGGGATTCGCACACGATCAGTTCGCACTCCGAGACGAGGCGTGGTACGGCGATCAACGCATCGAACGGCTCGACGGCGTGTCGCTTACCGCAATCGAGCGCGACGTACGTCGTCTCACCTTCGACCGTGCGGCCGACGAGGTAGAGTACGGGCGCCTCGTCCTCGCCCTCGGGAGTGAGCCGATCTTTCCCCGCGTCGTGCGGTCTCATGGGCGCGGTTCGTTTTACGTTCTGCGTTCGGCCGCGGATGGTGAACATATTCGTCGCCGCGCTTCAAAAGTCGCCTCCGTACTCATCGCCGGAATGGGAGTGCTCGCCGTCGAATTGGCAAGTCAGCTTCGGCAGATGGGTAAACACGTTACCCTCGCCGGTGCGACGCCGCAGCTCATGCCGCGGCAGCTTAACGCGCGGGGCGGTGAAATTCTGGAAGACGTCCTCATCCGCAGCGGCGTCAAGCTTCTTTTTCAAGAGGAGATACTCTCCTTCGAGGAGAACAAGAAGCGCAGTTGGAACGTCGAGATGCTGAAACACTCCGCGCAGTACGACATGGTCGTCTTCTGTATCGGCGTCGTGCCGCGCTCCGGGATCGCCGCCGAAGCCGGAGTCGAGATAGGGCGCGGAATCAAGGTAGACGAATCCATGCGGACGAGCGATGAGGTGATTTATGCCGCCGGTGAGTGCGCCGAGCACGCGGGAGGCCGAGTGAGCCATCTGTGGCACGATGCCGAGGACCAAGGGCGCGTCGCGGGCATCAACGCCGCCGGAGGCGCGGCGGTACGTGCCGCCACGTCCTACCGACTCAAGTGCGAGGCGTTCGACCAGTATCTTTTTTCGATACGCAAGCCTCGCGAGCCGTGGGATTATTATATCGATGAGTTTGAAATCGACACGCGATACTACGCATTCTATTGGAACACCGAAGGCCGTCTTCATGGGGCGGTGATGCTCAACGACGCGGATCGAGCAAAGACGCTCCAGCAGGCCGCGATCGAAGGGTGGGAGCGTCCGCGCCTCATGAGCGCCGTCGGCCTGGAATAGAAGACGCTGCGGCGGTAGAACGTCGGGCACTCTCGAAACGGGGGTAAGGATATGAGACACACCAAAAGCACACTCTGCATTTTTCTGCTTGTTTTTTCGGTTCTATTGCTCGGTGCCGACGATCACGCCGAATCGGACGGCCTCGTGGATGTCACCATCGCTACGCTGCGTGGCCCCACCGGCGTCGGAATGGCGCCCGCCCTGGCGGAACAACCGATTCTCGGGCAACGGACGCGCATCGCCGTGGAAGTGGTTCCCGAGCCCGGCGTCATGGTGGCGCGCCTGGCAAGCGGCGAAGCGCAGGTCGGAATGCTCCCGTCGAACGTCGTCGCCCAGCTCCACGGTCGGGGCGTTCCGGTCCAGATCGCCGCGGTGACGCTCTGGGGCGTTCTGTACGTCGTCGGCACCGATACCGCGATCGACGAGTGGACCGATCTCAGGGGGCGCGAGATTCACTCCATTGCGCGCGGCGCCAATCCCGATATCATCCTGCGCCACCTCCTTGACCGCAACGGTATCGATCCCGACGATGAGCTTACCATCGAGTACGGGTACGGTCACGTCGAACTCGCCCAACTGGTCGCCGCCGGCGAGGTGTCGCTCGCGATGCTCCCCGAACCCTTTGTCACGCAGGTGTTGTCGCGACGCGACGATCTGTCGGTGCTTCTCGACGTCCAGTCGGAATGGAGGCGCTTCTACGGCGCGGCGTATCCCCAAACCGCCGTCGTGGTCCGCCGCGATTTTGCCGACGACCACCCCGAGGCGATCGCCGAGGCGCTCGACGTTGTGGAGTCGGGGTGGGATCGCATTCTCACCTCGCCGCTCGACGACACATTGGCGCCGGCGTGGAGCGCCTTGGGAATCTCGCCGGCGATCGTCGAAGCCGCGCTTGGGCGGTTCAACGCGCGGTATCTCGCATCGTCGGACGCCCAAGAAGAACTCGACGCGTTTTTTCGTATTCTCGCGACATTCGATCCCCGTGCAGTGGGCGGTTCGGTCCCGGACGAGTCGATTTACTATCTTGCGCGTTGACCTTGCGCGTCTCGTTTGCCCTCCTGCGGCGTCGTTAGTAGCTTACACGTGCAGGAGGAAACCTATGGCATTTCAAACACCGGATCTACCGTACGCGTACAACGCGCTGGAACCCCACATCGACGAGGCTACGATGCGCGTCCACCACGACAAGCACCACGTCGGCTACACGACAAAGCTCAACGCCGCGGTCGAGGGGACCGAGTTCGCATCGATGGATCCCGCCGAGATCGTGAAAAAACTCGACTCCGTTCCGTCAAATATCCGCACCGCGGTGCGTAACAACGGCGGAGGACACGTCAATCACGCCCTATTCTGGACGATCCTCTCACCATCGGGTGGGGGAGCGCCGACCGGTAAGCTTGCCGATGCGATCAACGCGACGTTCGGCAGTTTCGACGCATTTAAGGAGAAGTTCTCCACGGCGGCGGCGACGCGATTCGGAAGCGGCTGGGCGTGGCTCGTAGTCTCCGGCGGCGCATTGGAAGTTACCAGTACGCCCAATCAGGACAACCCGCTCTCGGAGGGCAAGACTCCGATTCTCGGACTCGACGTATGGGAACACGCCTACTATCTCAAGTATCAGAATCGGCGCCCCGAATATGTCGGTGCGTTCTTCAATGTGATCAATTGGGGTCAGGTCGGGGCCAACTACGAGGCGGCGCTGTAGCCCAACTCGTATCGTCACACCGCGCCCGGCGCGGACGTACTACACGTATGAGTGAAGTCAG
This sequence comes from Alkalispirochaeta sp., assembly GCA_965601925.1. Classification (GTDB taxonomy): domain Bacteria; phylum Spirochaetota; class Spirochaetia; order DSM-27196; family Alkalispirochaetaceae; genus Alkalispirochaeta. Next base: position 4,029,449 of record OZ271854.1, on the reverse strand, counting down.
GGAGCGGCGTCGAGATCTCGGCGCCGCTCCTTTCTTTTAGTAGACCTATTTGGTATGATTTACCACATGATTGAGACACTCGACTTGATCGGCCTACGATCACACTTTCCCGCTCTCTCCGAAAAGATGCGGGGTCGCGATCTGGTCTATTTTGATAACGGAGCGACCTCTCTCAAACCGAAAGAGGTAGTTGACGCGCTTACCGCCTACTACTTCGAGTATAGCGCCAATATCCATCGCGGCGTGTACGAGATGAGCGCTCGCGCGACGACCGAGTACGATACGGCGCGGGAGGCGATCCGACGTATGGTCGGCGCGACCTCTGATGCGGGGGAGGTGATCTTCACGCGCGGTACGACCGAGTCGATCAATCTCGTCGCCTACGCGTGGGGGCTCAACCGCCTCGGGCCGGGAGACGAGATCCTCCTGACGGCGATGGAGCACCATTCCAACCTTGTGCCGTGGCAGCAGATCGCAAAGCGCACCGGTGCGACGTTACGGTACATTCCCCTCACCGGCGGCGGTTCGATAACCGCAGAGGCGGTGCATGCGTCGATCACCGAACGTACCCGCCTGGTCGCCGTTACCGCGATGTCCAATGTTACGGGGTACATGCCGCCGCTCGATCTCATTACTACCGAAGCACATCGGCACGGCGCACTGGTTCTTCTGGACGGAGCCCAGTACGTGTCGCACCATCCGGTGGACGTCAATGCACTGGATTGCGACTTTCTCGCGTTCTCGGGCCACAAGATGTGCGGACCGACGGGAATCGGCGTGCTGTACGCCAAGCGACACCTGTTGGAGGAGATGGACCCGTTCATGTACGGCGGGGATATGATTCAACGCGTGCGTCTCGACGATTCGACGTGGGCCCACGTGCCCGAGAAGTTTGAAGCGGGCACGCCCAACATCGCCGGGGCCATCGGTATCGGCGCGGCGGCACGCTTTCTGAGCGACGTCGGTATGGAGGCGATTGCGACCCACGAACGCGATTTGTATCGGTATGCGCGGGAGCGTCTGGGCTCCCTGGACTACATCACCGAATACGGCGACGCGCCGGAGGAAGAGCGAGGCGGTATTTATTCATTTTCCATGCGCGACGTCCATCCGAATGATGTCGGCGCGTTACTCGATCAACAGGGGATCGCCGTGCGAACCGGGTTCCACTGTGCACAGCCGCTTATGGATCACTTCGGTATCGGCGGAACGGTGCGTGCATCGTTCTATCTCTACAATACGCGCGAGGAGATCGACCGACTCGTCGAGGCTCTGATGCGCGTTCACGCGATGCTTTCGTAGGAGTAGGCGTACGTTGACACCCCCCAGGCCATTCTGTAAGCTCGCAACACATATCGCCAAAGGAGTGTAATCATGCACAAACTCGTTCTGCTTCGCCACGGTGAAAGCGAATGGAACAAAGAGAATCGCTTTACCGGTTGGACCGATGTCGATCTGTCGGAGACCGGCGTAGGCGAGGCGGCGGCGGCCGGCGACGTACTCAAACAAGAGGGATTCGTCTTTGATATCGCCTATACGTCGGTTCTCAAGCGGGCGATCAACACGCTCCATCTCGCCTTAAACACTCTCGATCAAGTCTGGCTGCCGGTGGTCAAAGACTGGCGCCTCAACGAACGCCACTACGGCGCTCTTCAGGGTCTCAACAAGGCGGAAACCGCGGCCGAACACGGCGATGATCAGGTAAAGGTCTGGCGACGCAGCTATGACGTCCCGCCCCCGGCGCTGGAGACCTCAGACAAGCGCTTTCCAGGGCACGATCCGCGCTACGCGACCCTCTCCGATGCACAGTTGCCCCGCACCGAGTGTCTCAAGGATACCGTAGAACGCTTTCTTCCCCTCTGGCACGAGACGATCGCCCCCACGATTACCTCGGGTAAACGCGTTATTATTGCCGCTCACGGCAACAGTCTCCGCGCCTTGGTCAAATATCTCGATAACGTCAGCGACGAGGAGATCGTCGGTCTGAACATTCCCACGGGAATCCCCCTCGTATACGAGCTTGACGACGCGTTGAAGCCGATCAAGCACTACTATTTGGGCAACCAAGAGGCGATCGCCGCAAAGGCCGCCGCGGTCGCTAATCAGGGAAAGGCGAAGTAGCGGAGCGGTGTGATGGGCGTCGAAGTTGAGCTCAAGGCACGAATAGCTGACACGGAGGCGCTTCGTGAGCGCCTCGCCGAGCTCGGCTCGTTCATTCGACGCTACCATAAAGAGGATTGGTACTTCGGATTCGGAGACGATCCCGAAGAAGCGCGCTACCGCCTTCGTCGCGACGATGAGCGGTGGCTGTGCACCTTTAAGCAAAAAAAAATCCTCGACGGTATCGAGGAGAACCGCGAGACGGAGTTTTCCGTTTCCGACGGCGAAGCGTTTCGGCTGTTTTTGTACTCCCTCGGCTTGAGGTGCCTGGTCACCAAGCAAAAAGAGGGTGAGTCGTGGCTCGTCGACGGCGTAACGGTCGAGTTGAGTCGCGTGAACGAACTGGGATACTTCGTCGAGCTCGAGGTGGTGCTCACCGACGACGCGACGGACTCCGATATCTCGGCGGCGCGGAGCCGTCTTGTCGCGCTCCTCGATCGAATGGACGTATCGCCCGCAGCAATTGAGACGCGCACCTACACCGAGATGATCTATGAAGCACTTTTTGAAACCCGGTCCGCATCGGGCGATTCTGTTTGATATCGACAATACGCTGTATCGCGACGACGACTACGTACAACACCAGGCGGATGTACTGATACGCCGCCTCGGCGAGGTACGCTCCATAAGCTTCGCCGACGCCGATGCACTGGTCAAGCGCACGCGGGACGCGGTCATGCGCGAGACCGGCGAGCACCTCTCCCTCGGCAACACCTTCGCTCGGCTGGGTATTCCCATTCAAGAGAGCGTCGCGTGGCGCGAGGAGTTAATCGACCCCAAGCGGTTCCTCGCCCCCGATGAGGAGCTCTCGGCACTCCTGGGAACGTTCGCCGGGTCGTATCGGTTGGCCGCACTGACGAACAATCCCGCGCTCACGGGTCGTCGCGGCCTTCAGGCCTTGGCGATCGACCGTTGGTTTCCGTCGGTCATCGGCCTCGATACGGCGATGGCAAGTAAGCCCGATTGGGGGCCGTTCGAGGCGGCGTTACGGGCCGTCGAGTGTACGGTCGCCGAAGTCATCATGGTGGGCGATCGATATGAGGTCGATCTGGAACCGATCATCAACCGCGGGGGGAGCGGTATCCTCGTCGAATCGAGGGAGGACCTCTTCGCGATCCCTGCGCTGCTTACCGATGCGGCCTAATCCGGTGGAATCCCCGATTGTCTGATCGACATCGCGAGGCGATGGAGTACATCGCTCGGGCCGTCGCACGCTCATTGTGGGCGACTCACGGCGAGAGACCGATCTACTGCATTGCCAATCGTGGTGCCGGTACGAGAAACCGCCGACGCTCTATCAACCACCTCGTCGAGGCGGCACGTCGACATGAACGAGATGCACCGTCTCCCGCGCGCCCGACGGGACGATTCGAACTGTGGTGGACGGAGAGCGGACACGACGCGTATCGCCGAATTGCGGAACGTTTGGCCGAGCCGCCCTCCGCGACGCCGATCTTCATAAGCATGGGGGGCGACGGTACGCACAACCACGCGCTTCATGCCGGTATCGATGCCCCGTATCCCGGATGGTTTTTGCGACTACCGATGGGAAGCGGCAACGACGCCGCCGGCGCAGTTCGCCTCGAAGAGGTAGTGGGGCCGTCGTCGCGGGTATCTGCGCCTCGCCGGATACCTGCGATTCGCATCGAGACCGCTCGCGATACGGTATACGCCTTCAATATCGCGTCTGTCGGCATCGACGCGTACGTCACGATGCTCCACCAGCGATGGAAGCGGCTTCTTCCCGGCAACACCTACCGAGTGGTGGTCAATCTCGCCGTATTGCGTTACGACAGAGCGCTCGATATTCGGCCGATGGATGCACAGGTAACGACGGCGGACGGAACGGTGGAGACGATAGGGCCTCGTGTGTGGACCTTACTGGCCCTCGGTGTAACGGGAGATCGCACCTACGGCGATCACATGAAGGTGTTGCCGGGAGAGGAAAACCTATGCGCGGTAGGAGAGACGTCGCTCGTCGATAAGGTGCGCATGAAAAAGCGTTTTTTCGCCGGCGAGCACGTTCACGAACCGTTCGTATCGATGCATCGCTGCCGCACCTTGACGCTCCACTACGACCGTCGAGTGCCGTTGCAATGCGACGGAGAGTCGCGGTGGCTTGAGAAAGACGACTTTCCGGTGCGTATGACCGTTATAGACCGGGCGGTGGACGTCCTGGAGCCGGTTACCGTCGCATCGGTGTAACGCCGCGGGTCGCGGTCGGGACGCTCAGAACTCGTAAATGACTCCCTGCCGCGTAAAACCGGCAAACTCGAGTTCGGCTACGCGATCGGTGAAGTTCTCGAAGTTATCGCCGTAGTGGACCAATGACGTCTTGCGTCGCGCCGCGACGGGTAAACCCGCCAGTTGATCCAACGAGGCGTGTATCCCTCCGGGAAAGAACTGCACATCGTGAAAAATGTGTTCCGCGCCGCCCGCCGGTTCAACGTCATCGATGAGGTCGGCGTCAAACTGTGTGTCGCCCGACAGGACGATTCGCTCGTCGATTACCATCCCGGTGCTGTACATCGCGTCCCTCCACGATTGCGCCTGCTCCGGGTAGTGGCGTGTACGAAACGTCCGCACGTTGATGTCCCCCACCGAGAAGCGATGCGCCTCCCTCACCGCGCCCGATATACGGCGCGGACGCCGTATGTTCCAGTAGTCCTCGAATGTGAGCCCTTTGCCGTCGTGACGCTCGTTCATCTCGGCACCGCCGCGCAGACTTTGATTCCATAGAATACGCTGGTACGCCGGCGTAATGTAGATCGACGGTTTCTTGCGGGCGACGTACCGATTCATGAGGATCATCTCTTCGAGTCCGCCGATATGGTCCGCGTGGGAGTGTGTAATGGCGACGTGCTCGATATCGAGAATCGAAAGGCCCCCGACGGCGAGGGCGCGACTACACGTAGCGCCGCAGTCCACCAAGAGGTGTGAATCACCCTTTACAATGAGAAAATTCGTCTGAAAGTTACGCTTGGAAAACGCGCTTCCGCAGCCGAGGAAATAGAGCCATAACTGCCCATCGTTTTTTAATTCAAAATGTCGGTCGACTGTCCGCATAATATGATGCTAACAATATCTCGCACCACGGCGAACCACAAGAAAACTGCCGTTTACGGTGCGGGATTCCATATCGAAGGCGCCTCTCCCGGTGTACATACGCCGCGAAAGCACCAACTCGTTACGGTGGATGGCGAAAAGATAGCATTTGTCGGAACACTATTCCAGTCCGGCCGTACCGGCCGTTCCAGTAGATACACCTCACCGGCGGCGAGCGCGGTCGCGAGATTGCCGAAATCGCCGTGCTGCTCGTGGCGAAGGGGTGGGGTGGCGCGAAATTGGGTGCGCAAGACGGCACTCCGCTGCAATGCCATCTCCACCAATGAACGGGGAGAAGGAGTCGGGCTATCAAAGTCGTCGGCCGGCACCGACGGTGCGTCCTCGTTCAGGGACGCCGCCCAATCGTTACCGCGCCGGAAGCGCTCGATATGCGTCTCGGTGCGTTCGATCTCCCGAATATGCGCAGAGCGTTCCTCGGCGTCCCGAGCCTCTTCGACCAGTTGGGTCTGCACCAAAAGAATCGCGGCGTAGTCCTCGAGAAACTCGGTCTCGTTGATTCGTCCTTCCAATGAACTACGAATCCAACGTCCGTCGGCGAGTCTATTCCGTCGCGATAGCGCGACGTACAGAGCGCGGCCGCGCTCCGCCAACGACGACTCGCCGATATCGCGGGACGCGAAGATAAGCGCCGTCGCCGCAAGGGCGTTCCAACTGGTGATCGCTTTGTCGTCTCGAAACGGTTGCCGGCGCCGGCGGCGTCGTGCCAGAAGTGTGTCGAGTGTCTTTCGCGTCTCGTCGTCTATCGCCGCACCGTCACGCAGGATTAAGTGGTAGCGACCCTCGAAGTTCCCTCCCGGTGGTAGGTGAAAGAGACGCTCCACCGCGTCGGTTCCTACCTCCCGTAACTCGTCGATGTCCCACACGTACGTCGCGCCTTCGTGGTGGTCGGTATCGGCGTCGTGGGCCGATGCAAAGGTACCGTCGGGCAGGGTAAAGCTCTCCTCCAGGCACCGTACGATATCCAGTGCGATCCGGCGGTACCGATCGCTCCGAAAAATCTTGGCGGCGCGGGCGTAGACCCAGAGCAGCATCGCCTGGTCGTAGAGCATTTTCTCGAAGTGCGGGATCGTCCACTCGCGGTCGACGCAGTATCGAAAAAAGCCGCCCTGCAGATGGTCGTGCAGCCCCCGGCCGGCCATCATGTCGAGCGTGCGACGGACGAGGCGCGCCGATGCGTCGTGACGATACGTCTCGACGCCGAAAAGCATGTACAGAAGCGTCGAGTGGGGCGGAAATTTGGCATCCGGCCCGAAGCCGCCCCATTCGTGGTCGCCCCGACGCACGAGGTTATCCAGCACATGGACGAAATCTTGCGGCGTCGGGTGCGCCGGCGCGGGCGCTTCGTCCGCGGCTTCGCTGTTTCTTCCTTGCCATAGATCGAACGAGGGAAGCTCCCCGCCTCGCTCGCGGTAGAACGCCGCCACTTTGTCGAGAATCTCCTCAAAGCCGGGCATCCCGCCGCGGGGCGTCACCGGTACGTAGGTGAGAGCCACCATCGGCTTGAGATCGGGGGTGAGAAAGACGTTGAGGGGCCATCCCCCGTGGCCCCTCGTAGCGAGGAGAAACTGCATCATGAAGTGATCGATGTCCGGACGCTCCTCGCGGTCGATCTTTATGGAGACGAAATCGCGGTTGAGGGCGTCGGCCACACCGCGATCGGAGAACGCCTCGGCCGCCATTACATGGCACCAATGACACGTCGCATATCCCACGGACACAAAAAGCGGCTTGTCGGCCGCGCGGCTACGCCCTATGAGATCGGCCGACCACTCCTGCCACCACACAGGATTGCGCCGGTGTTGTCTGAGGTACGGAGAGGACGCATCGGCGAGGTTATTCCGCCTCGGTAGGGTAGAGTCGGAGTGTGGATCGGCCATCAATATCAAACTCGCAAGGGTTCGGTGGAAAAGTCAAACGCAGTTCGCCATATTAGTCGATGTGAAACGTACTATCGCCGCCGTTGTCGTCTCCGTGATGCCGCTCTGTATAGTGTCGGCATACGACTTTATGGAACGTCCCGATGCCGTCGTGTTATCCCCTCCGCCGGACGGACTCGCAATAGCCGAGGGCGGGTACGCCCACAGCGCCTACCGCGCCAACGTCTTCCTCGACACCGATATCGACCGTTTCCAGGTCGAGGGGTATGCGCACCACGGCATATTCGATGTGGGGCGATTCCGTACCGGCATCTTCTACAGCACCTACATGCTCAACGGCCCGGTCGTCGAGGGTACGCGCCCGGGGGCCGATGCGGCGCAGTGGATCATGAACGCGGTTCACTTCGAATACGGATTCGTCTTTGCCGGGCACACCAACATTCGCGTCGGAACGTCGCACCTGGTAGTGTTGGGCGAATACTCCCGCAGGAGTTATCACCCGCTGCGCGACGGACTGGAGGAGCCGGCCGCCGATATCATACGCGGCGGCTTTGCATTGAATGACTGGACGCCGGCGGCGCTGGGGCGGTTGGCGATAGACGGAATGGTACGCCTCGGATGGTCGGAACTCTACGATTTCTGGGGTTCGTCGATACCGGATCCCCGGAGCCTTATCACCCTGAACATCGCCGTGGAGGCGCAATACACCACCCCGGTGGACGGAATCGTCGCCTTCGGTGTTGCAATGCCCGATATCATATTGCTCCGCGACGGCGGCTTTGCCGTGGATATGGCGACGCAGGCGGGACTCCGCATCGGGCGCGGGACGGCGGCCATCGAGGCGTATCTCGATTTCTACGCATCCGAGGACACCGAACAGATTCCCGACGAACGGTCGCCGGCCACGCTCTTCGGCTACGGTATTCGCTTTGTGCTGCAAACCGGATAGCGACAAATCGCATAGAATACAATACAACTATGTGCACGTTCGATGAGCCATAAACCTCAGAGCCATTATATATTGTAGAATAACTCGACGCTATTTAGTAGTCGTGTTGAAAAAGTTGATATACCTTTTACTCGGACCGGGGGAAGTATGCAAAAACCATTCATAGCCGCGGCGCTCGGCCTCTTGCTTGCGACGGCGATGGTGTCGGCCCAATCGAACGACATTATCGACGCGATCCTGGCGGAAGAGGAGATGACCTACGGGAGCGCGGCGTATCTCCTATTGTTGGCGATCGGCGAGCTCGACGAGACGGTCGATCGCGCTGCGGCGGTAGCCCAATTTCGGCAAATCGACAGCGGATTGGCGATCGAGGGCGGTACGGTCGTCTTCCAGGGCGCTACGGCGCGGTTCAGTCAAGTCGGCGATGTCCTGAACTATCCCCCGATCGCCGCGTTGACCCTCGGCGAATACGCCCTCCTCATTATGCAAACCTTCGAGATATCGGGCGGATTTATGTACAGTCTCGCCCCGTCGCCGCGGTATGCCGCGCGCGAGCTCACGTTTCGTCGCGCGATCCAGGGACGTTCATTCCCGCGCATGACCATCTCCGGCGAACGAGGAATGCGCATCCTGGGGCGGATTTTGGCCCTCCAGGAAGAGGGAGCCCTCTGATGGCGATCGACATCCGAAGAAATGTACTGGCGATTATAGCATCGGTATTGCTGGTGTCGACGGGCGGAACGCTTGCGGCGCAGGAGGCGACGTGGGGCGGATCGATCGACTCGTCGGGTTCGGTGAACATCGCCGACTATCTGGACGATCCGGAAGGGGAGATTTCGGTCACCGCGGCACTGTGGACGCAGAGCTTCATGCCCGTCGGCACCGACTCGGAGATCGAGGCGACCGGCCAGGTGAGCTACACGTGGTCGGACGACCGCGCGTACCTCTTTGATGTCGACTTCCTTCGATTCACCGGCCAGTATCCCGCGCTATTCGGCGAGAGCTCGGTCTTGCGCGCGTCGGCCGGCCGATTTTTTATGAGCGACGCCACCGCCTTCATTCTAAGCGATACCGTCGACGGCGTGGAGACGGAACTGGCGCTTTCCGGGGTGCGGGCGCGGCTATCGGCGGCGTACACCGGTCTCCTGCTCAATCCCGTCTCGGGCATCATCATGACCGACGCCGACCTGACCGATTCGGGCGACGACGATGAGTTTTTCGGCGCCCGTAGACTCATCGGTATAACCGAGGTCTCGTTCCCCGAGGTCTTCGCGCGCCAGACCGTCACGGTATCGGCGATCGGGCAGTGGGACCTTCGCGACGCGGACACGGACGAAGAGACGCTCAATTCGGGCTATTTCGGCCTCGTTTTCGACGGCCCGATTCTCCCGGGATTGTTCTATGAGGTCGCCTCCAGCGGCTCTCCGTGGGCGTCCGAGGTGAACGACGAGACGGAAAACGGCTTTGGAGTGTTAATTTCCACCCGACTGCGATATTTTCGAAGTGACTGGCGCTCCTCGCAGTTCGGTTTACGGGGAGTGATGGCGTCCGGCGCCGGTGATACGCTGGATCAGTTCGTGACGATTTCGCGCGACGACGTGGGGATTATCCTGGACGTGCCGTTGCGGAACATCGCCTTTGGAGAAGTTTCATATAGCGTCGTGCCCTTTCAGACCGCCCGAACGCGCGTGTTCCGGGATCTCCAAGTGGGAGTCTCGTCGCGCACGTTCTTTCGAGTGAGTACCGACGAGGTGCTTGACACAACCGGTGTCGACGCGTTGAGCGACGGCCACCTCGTGGGAAACGAGGCGGCGTTGAACGTAGGATGGCGCGTGCTGAGCGACTTGGGGCTTTCCCTCACCGGGGGCGTGTTCGTCCCCGCCACGGGAAGCTCCGGCGTATTCAGCGACGAGCGGACGGTCGAGTACTCGGTGCAGTTCCAGCTGTCCGCGTCGTTTTAGGGAGGGATCATGAAGGGGAGATTATACCATCCACACCGTGTACTCGCCGTGTTGGCGCTGTTGAGCGTCATCGGCGGCGCAACATGGGGAATCGATGCGACGGTCGTCGAGACCACCGGCAAAGTCGAGGTGCGACAGCCGGGCGCTACTGCCTGGACGACGGTGGAAACCGGAACGATCGTGCCCGCCGGTGCGACGATATCGACGAGCTTTAACGCGACCGCGCGCCTCGAGATCGGCGCGAGCGTCGTCGACGTAAGCCCGCTCACACGCATGAGAATCGACGAGTTGGTATCCCAAGACGGTACCGACCGCAGTCAGCTGTTTTTGCGCGTCGGGCGCCTGAGCGCGGACGTACGCGGCACCGAGGGGAACAACGCCGATTTTCAGGTACGCAGCCCCATCGCGACGGCGTCGGTGAGAGGAACGAGCTTTGTCTTCGACGGGGCCAACCTCGACGTATCGACCGGTGTCGTGCGGTTGGCAAATCGGTTCAACGAAGGTGTATCGGTCGGCGGGGGCGAACGCAGCACCTCAACCGGCGGCGCACCGCCGAGGCCTCCCGTGCGGGTCGCGGAAGACGACACGACGGTCGAAGTTCGGACCGGACCGGGAGAACAGCCGCGACCTGAGGGCCCACCGGATAGCGGGGGTCTTACGATCGAGTGGGAGATCGGATCGTGATCGTCTTCTTCGGGAGACACATGAGAGGTGTATCGATGAATACCGGAAAACTATCGCATGGAACGAAGGCGATACGAGCGGCGGCGCTCGTATCGCTCGTCGTGTTATTGGCGGCGTGCTACTGGACGCCGTCGGAAGGCGAGGGGGGCCTCGCCATACGGATAAGCGACCCCGGTGGCGCGCTGTCCAGCGTGTCGGGCTCGGACGTCTCGGCGTCCGTGGAGCTCGATTCACTCGGCTTTTTTCTCATTACCGTAGCGGAGGACAGCCTGCTTCGCGGCGGACCGGATGTCGCCGAGTCGTTATTTAATGACGTGGAGCAGTCGATCGAAGAGGTCTTTAGCGCCCAATTAGCGGCCCTCGACAGCGGCGACGTGGACTCATTCGAGGCATTCGTCGCATCGTACCGATTTGATCTCGCCTTTCCGGGAGCTCAGTTCCAGGGATCGTTCTTTACCTACGAGGCCGGCGCCTCCGGCTCCACGACATTCAACGGGCTGCGCGCGGGAAGTGAATATCTGGTAATCGTGGAAGCATACGGTCCGAATAGTGGCGACGAGGTAGTGGGATTCTCCACCGCGACGATCACCGGCGGAGAGACGCAGCAAGTCGATCTTGCACTCGGGGACAACTGGGACGCGCTGGACTCCTTCATGGAGGAGCGCTACGGGGTTGTACCGGAGGAAGAGCCCGAACCGGAGCCTGAACCCGAACCGGAGCCGGAACCCGAGCCTGAGCCTGAGCCGGAACCCGAGCCTGAGCCGGTGTTTGTAGACTTGGATATTGTTTTGGATCCTCAGGCGGCCGATATCAATTTCAGTGATCCAATAGGAGCCCGACGCGAACCGGGTAATCCGAATACCAACCCGGAAACCTATGTAGTCCCAACAACGCTATACTACGATATCATTGACGCCGACGAGAGCGGTGGCGATATAGATATACTTTCATTTGTAATTGGTCACGTCGAAGCCGGCTATTATGTTCCATGGGAGGATGAACCTCTCGGTCAAGAGGGGACAATACCAGGAATACGAACCTCTCTGCAGGATGTGGCGCTCTTGAATGCCGACGGTACTCCTGTTTCCAGTTCGGCGACGGGCGAGCGTTCCTCTTCACCGGCCGATCCCAACGATTTGTCGGTGACAAGAATAGAGGGCGTATTGGAGGGTAAGCGAGTCAGAATTGTCATCACGTCGGAACCATCTCGAGGATTCGGGCCCGAGCTACCCTCCGGAGAAAGTCCGTACGAGGTGCCGGTCATTGGCATATCCGCGCCCTTTACGGTAGGGACGGACCCAACGCCGGCGATACAGATATACGAGTTTCAACCCGGTGGTGCGCAAGAGCTAAGGTAAACTAAGGGGACGATAACGTAGCGTGTACCGGGTCTTTGTTGCCGATTATGCCCTCCTCGTCGATTGGGGAGGGCGGCATCAACCCGCGAGATAGGGTCGTATGTATCGTCTCTCGCGGCGAGACTGAGCCAGGAGCGTCCTTTCCACAAGAGATATTAGACCGTGTACCGGTAGTCTTCCGGGATACGCGTAGCACCGTTCCCAGCGACACGCCGGATGGCGAGAGTGCCTCCGATGCTGCGCAGCAACGACGGCTCGTCTCAAAGATAGCGGCCTATCTCGGTCGGAGCGACGAGGCCGATCGGCTTGCCGATACGGCCTTTGGCATGGGAGCGGGTCTGGAGCCAGTTCGGGGCGCCGGGGGCGTCCGTAACGCGATGCTCCTCGCGTGCGCGGGACGCGTCGCGGTGAGCATCGACGGCGACACGGCGTTTCGTTTTTCTCACGTACGATCGGATACTATCGTCTCGTCACCGTCAGGGAAGGACTCTCCCGAGCGTGTAATCGTTGGATTCTTCGACGGCGAGAAGGCGCTACGGAAAACGCTCGAACCGTGGACGGGCGATCCCGTTCACGCCCTCGTCTCACCGTTCGAGACGGGCGAGAAGGCCGATGCACCTCAGTCGGCGGGCGGCAGCCGCGTCTTTGCGACGATGGCCGGCACAGCGGGAAGACCGTGGTTCGATCGGCCCCAGGCGGCGCTCTACGCCACCGACGAGCTCCACTCGCGTTCCTATCGCGGCCGGCGGCAATACCGGGCCATGATGCGCTCTCCATCGGCGGTGCTCCAGTCTCCGGCCCCTATGAGGACGCGCAGTCCCTTCTTTCTCACGCGGTGTTTCGCCGTCGACGCGCGCGTCCTCCTGCCGCCCTTTCCAACCGCAGGACGCAACGAGAGCTTCTCATGGGCCGCCGCTGCACTCCGCTGCCGGTCGCGCGACGCGATCGCACACGTTCCGTTCTGTATACATTACGACGCTCCGCAAGGAGAGCCCTTCGCCGACACCGCCATGGCCGACGCGTCGGCCGACTTCAACCAACTGTCGCTCCTAATCCTCGACTATCTCAACCGTCACGCCGTGGCCGAAGACGACGCGGGGGCCATGGTTGACCTGGGCGGCCAATTGCGCGACCTTGCACGGCTCAATGACCGGGAGTGGGTGAGGTTCTGTCACACCCTGTGGCTGAACCACGTTGCCGCCACCGTCGGGCGCGGCAACCGGCTGTTGGAGCGTCATTCCGGAAAGCCGAAGTGGTGGGCCGCCGATTTGGAGGATTATTTGGCGCGCCTTCAGGATCAAGCGCTGGATGCCGACAACGCGCAGGCGCGCGAACTGCGACAGGACGTGGGCGCGATAGAGGCGGGCCGTCGCCATCGGGCGGCGTGCCGCCGATACGGCGAGCTTCTTGCGGTGTGGCCGGAGGTGTGGAGCGCCGCGGTGGAGCTAAACCACGCCGGTGAGGGTCTTATCCCGTGACGGTACGCGACACTGAGTACTATCCCGCGTACTGCGATCGGATTCCTATCGGGGACAACTCGGTCTTCTTGCAAAACCGCAACGAGAACAAGACGCACCGGGTGGCGTCGCTGGAAGCCGATCTACTGGCGAGCCTCAGCGGTTGCTTAACGCTACGGGATCACCTCACAACCCTGGCGAGTTCCGACCTGGCGGACATCTCAAACGTCGATGTCGACCGGTTGTACGGTTTGGTTGAGAGGTGGGTGCGGGACGGGCTGCTCCGTCCTCGTCGCCTCCTCGCCGCGGCTCTCGATCCCGGGCACGCGACCGAACACCCAGACCAATCTCCATCGGCGACGGAGAACGAAGTGATGCTATCCTGCATCACTCGCGACCGTCCGGCATCATTTGCCGGCTGGCTCGACGATTTCTGTCGACCCGGTGAGACGCTTTTTTCGCGTATCGTAGTCGTAGACGATAGTCGAGACCGGGACTCGATTGAATCCAACCGTCGCACCGCCGCATCGGCCGAGTCGGCGGGCCTTCACGTCGACTACATATCGCCGCAGGAGCGCGAGAGACGCGTTTCATTGGTGATTAAGCGTATTGCGGAAAAAGGAGTGCCGTCGGCCATTGTGGAGTTCGGCCTCACGGGAGTCGGCGCTCCGGAGAGCGTTTCTACATTCGGGTCGACTCGTAACATCACATTATTGATGGGCGCGGGACGGCGCATTGTCGCGAGCGACGACGATATTCGGAGACGCTTTGCCCATATCAAATCGAGTGATGACAAAAGCGTCGTATTCGAGACGTCGATGCATGATCTCCGGTTCTTTCCGTCGATGGCGGATATCGAAAATGCGCTTTATCCGGCGGAAGACGATAGTATCGATAAGCTCATAGAGCCGCTGGGACACTCGACAACGGTGTTTGGCAATCGTGTCGACATGTCGTCGATCAGCTCTAAAGCGGCGTGGCTATTGGAAACGGGACGACCTACCATCATTGCCGCATCGGCGGGATGCTACGGGGCTCGACAATTCGCTATTCCTCTTCGTACGTTCTTGTTCCGGATGGAGCACCTGAATGAAACCATCCATCACGAGTACGGTTTTGAGAGCGTGCGCCGTCAAGCCCTCTGTATACGACAGACCACGGCACTGACACTCGATGTCGGTGACATGTTTTCCACGGCGCTCTGCTCTCTCGATGCCACGCGAGAACTCTTGCCTTTTTTTGTGTGGGGACGAAGGGAAGACATTTGTTTTCGTATGGTGCAAAAGATGCTCTATCCCGCCGGACTCTTCGGTAGCGTGCCATTTAGCGCCTTTCACGATCCCTCTCCGAAGGCTCCTTTCTCCGAAAGCCTTTTAGGCACTCACACAATCGATCTGGGTACGTATAACCAAGCTATTCTGAAGGGGTTGTCAATCGACCTCCTCAGAGAACCCGGCCCCCGGCGCGTCGGCGAGCTGGCCGGACGCTTTCGCGATGTGGGCCGAATGAGCTCGGCCAGTTTTCGCGAGTATCTCCGTCTCGTTCAAGTTGCCCAGCTGGAAATGTTACAACGCATTCTGAAAACCGAGCTCGACCTTTACAACGCCGAACCGGTCTGGTGGGCCGATGAGCTCGGGGCATACATCTCCTACATGGACCGCGAGATCGCCGACCCCGACTCTGTCGTAGCGTTAGAGCTACGCTCCCCGGAACGGAGCATCGCAGAGTCCTTGGCGATCCATCAACACTTCTACGCCCAATGGGCCGACCTTCTGGAGGCGTGGCCGATCATGTGGGAGGCGGCGCGTGCGATCAACGAAGAGGACGGCTGGGGAACACCTCCTTCGTAACTCCCAACCACATTCCGCCCACGGCCTGGATGCGCGGTTGACGACGTCGCCCTTCCGCACTCCTTGCTACAGCACGCGCCCTAGAAAACATCCCGCCCCGCTTCCGCTTCTCCCTACACGATCCACCAAGTGCCGGCGGGCGCGATCTACATCACTCACGCCCGGATGGCCGTGGCATCGGGCGACTTCAGACGCCTCGTCTACTGAGCCGGAGGACACGGTCATCCGGTCGCGACCCAGTTACAGCACGCGCCCTCGCCGGCGCGCCGCCCACCCGGGCCAATAGAAGAACGCTATGTACGCAACGATCGTGCCCAACATGAGAACGCTCGCCACCCCGTACATCGCCCGCACTCCGAGGGTCTCCACCACGTACCCTCCGCCGGCACTACCGAAGACGCTCCCCAGACCGAAGGTGCATAACGCCGCCAGCGTCTGTGCGACGGTCTTGGCGCCCGTCGGTGCGACGCGGTTCATGTAGTGTACGCTCGCCGGTAAAAAGAGGCCGAAGCTGGGTCCCTGGATCGCCTGGATCACGACGACACTCCACGGCGTCGCGGCGAACAGGTGGCTACCGACGCGCACGAGGAAGAATACGAGGGCGATCAACAAGATGTCGGTATCGCGAATGCGTCGTGCGACGACGGTGAAAAACACCATAAACGGCACCTCGCTGATCGCCATGACCGACAGTGCATAGCCGAGTTCCGTATTGGCGCCGCCGATCTCACTCATCAACAGCGGGAGAAATATTTGCGCTGCGCGAAGGGCGGTAAATGAGGCGATGCAGACCGCCAAAAAAGCGATCACGTCGGCCCGCAGAAACCCGCGGAGGCTACCGAAGAGGTGCGGTGCGACGTGGTTTTGCTCGCCGCCGTCGATCGGCGCCGTGCGCCGACACGCGACGCGATAGCCGCGATTCGTGAGGGCGACGCACCCGGCCGCCGCCGCACAGACGACGGCAAAGCTCGGGAACATCAGCTCGATACCGAACGTATCGTATACACGGCCGGCTACGGCAACCGAGAGCGAGAAGCCGACCGATCCCATCGCACGCGACAATCCGTAGTTCACCGTCGGCAGGATCTCGTAGTAGTGCATCGTCCAGCTGTCGATGACGGGCGCGAGGGCCTGAAGGGTGAAGGCGATCGTTGCGGCGAGGGCGGCAATCAACACGATGTTCCTCCCGACGAGGAGAAACAGGAGCGATAGAATCGCCGAGACGAGTAGCAATCGCCAAATCACGGTACCGATGCGACCCGTGCGGTCGGCGACGATTCCCCAAAAGGGTTGACCCGCCATTGCGGCGGCCGATACGACCCCCATGACGACTCCGATTTGGACCGCCGCGTAGCCGAGCCGTTCCAGATAGGCCACGAGAAACATGAACAGGAGGCCGAAGCTCGACCAGTACAACCACTGAACCGCGGAGAGTTGTATGTTTTCTTTCGTCATCCTTTGACCGAACCGGCGGTCAACCCCGCCACGAGGTATCGTTGCAGTGCGACGAACAGGGCGACCACCGGTAGTGTCACGATGGCGGCGTACGCCATGAGCTCACCCCAGCGCGCGCCGTAGCGTCCCAATGCACGGTACATATTAACCGTTAACGGGTACATCGTCTCGGTACGTAGGAAGGTGAGGGGACCTATGAGATTGCCCCACGCGAGTAGAAACGAGAGCGCGCCGGCCACGATGATGCCCGGGGAGGCGACCGGCACCACGATGCGCGCAAAGGTTCCGATTCTGCCGCACCCGTCGATCCGCGCCGAATCTTCAAGCTCTTTCGGCACGGACAAGAAATACGGGCGCAGAATGAGCACGCTGAACGGGACGGTAAAGAGGGCGACATTGATCACCACGGCGGTGTAGGTGTCGATCAATCCGAGAGCGGTGAAGGTTTGAAAGAGAGGTACCAAGAACATCACCGCCGGCAGCATCTGGGCGACGAGAAAGATGAACAGAACCGCGCGCCCGATACGAAATCGAAAGCGCGCCAACCCGTAGCCCGAGGTTACGCCGAAAAAGAGACTCACCGCCGTCGTCCAGACCGAAATCACGGTGCTGTTGTAGAAGTACCGGAGAATCGAGACGCTCTCGCGCGCGGTCAGTTGACTACGATACCCCTCCCACGTCCATTCTCGGGGCCATAGAGTCGGGCGCAGGGCGAAGATCTCATCACTCGTCTTCACCGAGGTAATGAGCATCCAATAGAGGGGAAAGAGAAAGAGCGCCGCAAAGATCACCGCGCCGGCCGATTGGATCCAGCGTTTCCACGCCCTCGTGTTCGCCGCCACAGGCTACGCCTCCCTCTCTTCGGCGGCGACCGCGCGAAGGTACATCAGTCCGACGACGAGCAGTATCAGAAAGAGCAGATTCGCGATGGCCGAACCGTATCCGAAGTTGAAGTTATCGAACGTCTCGCGATAGGCGAGGGTAGACAGAAGCTCGGTTGCATTCACCGGTCCGCCGCCGGTCATGACGAGAATCAGGTCGAACGCCTTAAAGGTGTAGATGAAACCCAGGGTGACGACGGCCACGATCGTCGGTCGTAGGAGCGGTACGGTGATAAAGAAGAAGCGCTGTACCGCCGTCGCCCCGTCGATGATCGCCGCCTCGTAGACGTCGGCCGGTAGAGTCAGCATACCGGTGGCGAGGAGCACCATGTTAAACGGAACGCCTACCCAGATGTTGGCGACGATAACCGACCACATCGCCGTCGTCGCCTGATTGAACCAGAAGATCGGTTCCGCCACGACTCCGAGTCGCATCAGCACGACATTAATCAGTCCCGAGTCGCCGGCGAGAATCCAGCGCCACAGAATACCGGTCACCACCAGCGGCAACAACCAACTCACCATCAACAGGCCGCGAATGTATGCGGCGCCGGGAAACGGACGGGCGAAGTAGAGTGCCAGGGCGAAGCCGATGATGAACTGAAAAAAGATCGAGCCGGCGGTGTAGACGAACGTATTGCCCAACGAGACGCGAAAGACGTCGGAGCCGAGGGCGCGGGCGTAGTTGGCCAGCCCGATAAACGGCTGCTCGCCGAGCAAGTTGGTGACCGAGATGTCGCGAAAACTTAAGGCGATATTGTAGACGGTCGGATAGGCGATAAAGGCGACGATAAAGAGCACCGCGGGCGACACAAACATGAGTCCCGCTCTCCGCTCCGACCGTGTGCCGCTCCCGGTGAGTTTCACGCCCGCCTCCTACGGATTCGAATAGCCGACAACGAGGCTCTCTACCGGCTCCAGATCGACCGTACCGTCGACCGTATCGTCGACTTTCCTCGACGTATTCGATAGCAGGACGGAGCCGCGGAAGGAACCGAGGTTGACCGTTTGCGGTTGGATGGAAAGATTGAGTAGAACCGCCACGCCGCCGTCGGGACCGGTGCGCTCATACGCTATGACGTCCATCGAGTCCGCCGCGATCCAACGATACGCGCCGTAGCGGAGGACGGGAAACTGTCGGCGCATTGCGATGAGCGAACGATAGTACTGCAATATCGAGTCCGCTCCACGTTCCATGACGGCAGCGTTCTTGGTCCGGTAGTTCGGATTGACCAGCTGCCACGTCTCGGCGTTGGTGCTGAAACCGGCGTTCGCCTCCGTCGACCATTGCATCGGTGTCCGGCACTTATCGCGCGCGACGCGCTGTGATTTCTTGAGTGCATCGGCCGCCGAAAGCCCCTCCGTGTCGATGAGGTAGTGATAGTAGCTCACCCCGAAAAGATCTTTGAATTGCGAGACGTCGGAGAATACCATATTCTCCATACCGATCTCCTCTCCCGCGTAGAGAAAGGGCGTACCTTTGGCCGTCAAGTTATAGGTCGCCATCACCTTGGCAATACGGTCCGGGTGGTTCGGGTACATCTCGGCGTAGATGCTGTATATCCTCGGTTGGTCGTGATTCCCCAAGACCACCGTGGGCCACAACTCGAGGGCGGAGTAGACCAAGTCGTAGTTCGTCAGCAAACGGCGGAAGGTGGACGCCGAAAAGCCGTCGGCGCCCGACGGAACGTCGATATTGCCGCTTACACTCTCGCCGTCGTACCAACGCGTGTTCTCCGGCAACGTACTGAACGAGAAATTGAACGTCAGGTTCAACTCGTCGGCCCCGTTCCCGTGGTACTCCTTACTCTCGGTGGTATCGCCCGGAAAGACTTCGCCCAAAAGGACCACGTCGTCGTAGCCGTCGGCGATGGAGCGCAATCTACGAAGTACTCGATGAACGTTGCGATGGTTACGGTCGGCGACGTGAATCTGGTGAAAGCCCTCTTTGGGGTTGTTGCGAAGCTCGCGATCGGCGTACAAGTAATTAATCGCATCCAGCCGGTACCCGTCGATTCCGGTCTCGAGCCAGAAGGTAAAGACGTGCACCATCTCCTCTTCGAGCTGCGGATTGGTCCAGTTCAGATGCGGCTGCTCCGGCAGAAAGGCGTAGTAGAAATAATCGTCGGTCGCCTCGTTGTACTGCCATGCGGGGCGCGAGGCGGCGCTACTGAACCAGTTATTGGGCGGCCCGCCGTCGACTCCCTTGGCCCATACGTAGAAGTCGCGCGTCGGAGCAAAGCGATCGTGCCGCGCCGATTGGAACCACGGATGCTGATCGGAGGTATAGCCCAATACGAGATCGAGAATGACGCGCATGTCACGGCGATGCGCCTCGCGCAGGAGCGTGTAAAAGTCGTCGAACGTGCCGAAATCGGGGTTAATCGCGTAGTGGTCCGACGAGTCGTATCCGCAGTCGGCAAAGGGCGAGGCCATGATCGGCGACAACCAGATGCAATCGACTCCCAACTCGCGTAGATAGTCGAGCTTTGCCGTAACTCCCGAGAGATCGCCGATCCCGTCTCCGTTCGAGTCGTAGAAGCTCTGCACGTAGATCTCGTAAAAGACCGCGTCGTGCCACCATCGCGCCGAGACACCGTTACGCACGTTTCGTATATCGTTGATCACAAGCCTTACCCCAATCTAACGGAGCACGTCCGTCATCGCCGCAGCGGCGTCCCGGGCTGCGTCTTCCGGCGACGCTGCCCCGGTGCCGACCGCCTGAATGAGCTCCTGAATCACCTCCGACACCTGAGGCCAGTTGGCGCTGGGACCGCGAGGGCGAGCGCTGGGCATCATCTCGACGAAGACGCGCATGTGTTCGTCGTTCATGTAGTAATCGCTCCCCTCGGTGACGTCGGCCCGCGGTGGAATCATGCCGGCGCGGCGATTGAACTGCAACATCACCTCCGGCTCGTAGAAGAAGCGTACTACCTCCCACGCCGCCTCCACAACGGCGGGGTCTCCGTCGATTATGGCGATGTTTTCACCACCCAACACCGACGCGCGCTCTCTGCTCATCGGCATCGGGGCGAGCGCCCACCCAAAATCGGTGATTTCGTTAAGGTCCGGGAGTCTCCACGGCCCCTCGACGTACATCGCGACCCGTTGCGAGGCGAACTGGTTGAAGGTACTGCCTTGCTCCCAGGTGAGGCTCTCGGGACTCTGGGCCCCACTTTCGAGCATGCCGCGCAAAAACTCGAGAGCGCTGATCGTCTCCGGACTGTCCAAACGATCGATATCGCCGCCGGCCGACCAGATAAAGGGCAGAAACTGAAAGGTGCTTATCTCGTTTTGGATCAGTGCGTTGGTGAAACCGTAGACACCACCGCCGGACATCGCCTCGGCGTATGATCGGAGCTCCTCCCACGTGTCCGGCGGGCGGGTGAAGCCGGCTTCAGCGAGCATCGTCCGATTGTAGATGAGGGTAATCGTATTGGAGTCGATCGGAAGGCCCCACAGGCGCCCGTCGTAGCGAGCGCTGTTCAGTGCTCCGGGATAGACTTGGTCCAGCGGCAGGTCGCGCTCGGCACGTTCGGTAACGTCGGCGAGGATACCCAACGCGGCGAAGGATGCGTGATCGGTACTGTCCAACTGGACGATATCGGGGAGGGCGCCGCTTGCCGCGGCAACGGTGAGTTGATTCTTGAACTGATCGAACGGTACCGATTGGACGTCGACGAAGATTTCGTCTTGCGACGCATTATACGAATCAACGACGTCGAAAAACGCCGCACCGACGTCCCAGTCCGTCGTGAAGTACGTCCACAACTCGAGCGTCGTCACGCCGTCGGGGGATTCCGCTTCGCTCTCCGATCCGCCGCCCGACCATACGAACGGTGCGACGCACAAGGCGAACACAAATAACACAATATGTTTTTTTTTCATACCGATTACCCTCCAAAGATCGGGAAAAACCTTTCTTGAGACACTTATTGTATTCTCATAGGGGTGTTTTTATCTGTCAAGAAAAACTTTTTGTTTCCCTCTGAGAGCTTGACAAGGATACGTCGTAACGGAAGCATACAAATCATGCTCCGGCGACCGACGATTCACGACATTGCGAGAGAACTCAACGTGTCACGCTCGACGATCTACAAGGCGATTAACGACCGCGGAAGTATTCGCGTCGCCACGCGCGACAGAATCATAAGCGCCCTCGCGCGTTACGGCTATCGTACCGACACACGGCCCACGGTTGACGAGGAGACGGTCCACATCGGCTTTGTCGCTTTTTCAACGCCGCCGATCGAACGCTTCCCCACCAACTATCTCGACCATATTCGCATGGGCGTTCGACAAGCTACCGACGACCTCCGTGCCGGCGGCCTCCGACTCGAGGTCGCCTTCCACGCACCCGAGGGAGACAGAGAAGAGGCGCAGGCGGAGGCTATCGAGCAATTACGGGCAACGGGAGAGGTAGCGGGTTACGTCGTCATGCCCGCCGGGGATCCCGAGCTGGAGCCGATGATCGACGATCTGGTCGAAGACGGATTGCCGGTCATAACGGTGAACCGCGATCTTCCTACCAGCCATCGCCTGTGTTACGTAGGATGCGACTACATTCGCAGCGGGCGACTGGCGGCGGAGCTGTTGGGAAAGATGTCCGGTGCCGGACGCCTGCTCACCCTCATCGGCCACGAGCCGGATTCGATGGCCGTCGATATCTCCGACCGCATGGTCGGCTTTCGCTCGCGGATCGCCGACCATCACCACCTCTCCCTCTCGCCGCCTCACAAGTTTCAAGGGCGTGAGGAGCTGCTGCACTATTTGAATCTGGAGATAACGCGCGGCGACGTGACCGGCATCTATGATGTAACGGGCAACATGCACATCATCGGAGATTTTCTCATCCAGCGCGGGTTGGCCGGAGCGGTTACCGTCGTCGGCTTCGACCTATATCCCGAGACGGTGCGATATCTCACCGACGGTGCAATCACCGCCGTCGTCTTTCAGGACATGGCGCGACAGAGCTACGTTGCAACCAAAATGCTTGTTGACCGGATACGCTCCGGGGAGCCGCCGCGTATGTCGATCGTCAATACACCCCTTCACGTCGTGATGGCGGAGAACGTCGAGTACTACAGAGACCGAATTTAGAGCGAAAAGAACTCCAGCTTGTCCACCACTTCGTCTACGCGCCGATTGTTTTCGACGCTGATATCGGCGACGTGATTCATGGAGACGTTGATCTCCGTCGCTCCTTGGGCAATCTCTTTCACGGCACCTACGACTTGGTCGTTTACGTCACGAAAGCTCGTGACCGCCTTGAGAATCTCGGTGTTTCCCAGACTCATCTCATTCGTGCTGCTTTTCACGACGGAGGTGATTTCATTGACCTCCGCAAGAGCGGTGATGATCTCCTCACTTCCCGCGTTCTGCTCCGCAATCGCGTGGTCAAGGTTGGACACCATATCTTCCACAAAGCTCACCGAGTCGGTAATGCCGGCAAATGCCGTCTCCGTGGAATCGCCGGTTTCGACGACGTCTGAGACGGAGGAGACTTCGCCCTCCAATGTTCGGGCGATCGTCTTGGACTGGACCGCTACTGACTGAGACAGTTTGCGGATCTCAGCGGCGACGACGGCAAACCCCCTTCCGGTCTCTCCGGCGTGAGCGGCCTCGATGGCCGCGTTCATCGCCAATAAGTTGGTTTGGCTGGATATGTCGGCAATGGCCGTGTTTGCCATCATCAGGTTCTCCGAATTTCTTGCGATTGCGCGGATCGACGCGATGATTTGATTGACGCTCTCTCTCCCCGTAGCGGAGTTGGATACCAGCGAACCGACGTGTCCCTTCGCCTCCTCGGACAGTTTCAGCACCGCTTTGATGTTGGCGACCAGTTGCTCGATCGCCGAGTTCGATTCGGTGATGTTCGTCGCCTGGATCGCTACCGCGCCATTCAGTGAATCGATGCTTTTGGCGATCTGTTCGACCGCAGAGGTAGTCTCCAACACGCTGGTAGCCTGCGTCTCCATCTGTCGTGAGGTACTGCCGATATTGGCCTCAATCTCGGCGACGGCGGCGGCAATTTGCACGATTGCAGAACCGAGATCCTTGTCGGAATGTTTCAAACCGTCCATCGCGCCGCGAATGCCGACGACGATGTCCCGCAAGCGCTCAACCATCACCTTCACCGAACCCAAAATACCCGAGGAAGCGTCGACTTCATCGAGAGCGTTCATGGAGAGGTTGCCTCCGGAAACGCGCTTGGCAATGCTCTCTATCACCGCCGGTTCTCCCCCTAAGTTCCTGAGAATGCCCCGAACTGTTACGATGCTCACCGCGGAGCCCACGAGGAAGGCAAAGGATGCCACGATGATCATGATGACTTCCGCCCTATGCTCGTGGTGTGCGGCCTGGAGTGCGGACGTCGCGGTAAAATTCGAGATCTCCGAAAGAAGTGCCACCGTCTCCAGATCGAGCGACTCGATTTCGGCCTCGACGGCACCGAAGTTGGCCTCGAGAAGGCGCATTCGTTCTAAGGTATCCGCCTCCGTCTCCCCGGAGGAGCGGGAGCGTAGGATCTCCTGTGCCTCGAGAACAAGATCGTCTACATGGAGCGAGTGTTCGGTGTGATGAGCCTCGATCGTCTCCAGAGACGTCTTGATGAGTCGAAACTCTTCCCGCGCGTGATCGCTGATCGCGAGTGTTATCGCTTCATCGGCGATGCGCTCGCCCTCGAGCAGCTCCTCGTGAACCAGCTCGTTGAGTTGGCGCACATCGGCAAATACTTCTTCCATGCCCTGAAAGTCACCGAAATATGCTAAACGCACTCCTTTTTCCAACAGACGCGCTGCGTCGTATAGGTGAATGGTAATCTGCGTAACGATTTCTGTGAGTGGTATGTCTTCCTGAGATATTTCATCGAGCTCCGCCCCGATTCTTTCCATGAATCCAATACTGACGCCGGCGACGATGACTATGAATAGCAACATGAGGGCAACGATTCCGTAGATCCTTGTCTTCAGTCTCATATCGTTCCTCCTGATCACACATATCGAGTGACTCGCTGGTTGCGGGACGGTATGAGTTCATTCAGCCTAACGATCGCACGAGCAGTACTCGCACTTACTCTAATGCAGCGAAAACCGATTTGCCACGATTGCTCGGTGTGGAATTGAGGATCAACTCCCGCGGATTCTCGGACGGCGCCGGGCGGAGCGCACGATCAGCGGAAGGGCGCACAACACCGGCACAAAGACGGCGGCCGAAGACCAACGTATCGGGACGCCTGCCGATAGCGTCACTCCGGCGGCGATCGGCACGACCGTGCCTCCGATCGCCCCGGTCCATCCGAGCGCCGTTATCGTCGCCGGTGCACCGGTGGGATCGACTTCGGTCGTCGTGGATATCAACGCCGGAAAGAGCGCCGAGGTCGCGAGGCCGGAGAGGAGGATGGTCAGCCACGCCGTTTCTCGCCATACGATCCATGCGACGCCGGAGGCTATCACCGCACACGCCGAAAAAAGCAACACGTGGAAGGCGCGGATCCGTTTGAACACGGAAATCGAGAGCAAGCGCCCCGCAAATACGCCGAGCATCACCAACAGGGCGAACCACTCGCCGGGTCTCCCGTGTGCCGTTACGGCGGCCGACTGCGCCGGCATCCATCCCAACAGGACGGCCTCGCTCCCGATAATCAAAAAGCCGGCCAGAGCGAGCGGCCAGTTGGTCTTGCGTCGCCCCGTCCGAGTGACGTCTCCGGCACCGGGAAAGCGCACGAACGGTAGCGCAACGACGATCGCGAGGGACAGGACACTCGGCGCGACCCAGTAGGCGCGCCACGAGATACCGGAAACTCCTGAGAGATGAAGCGATACGAGTGACACGGCGACCAGACCGGCGCTCACGGACGTGTTTACGATCGCAGCGACGAATCCCGTCGGCCATCTCTTTTGAGACGATGCAAACACACCCGACAGCGGTATCAGTGCTCCGGCGGCCAACCCGCGAATCGACGCGGTAACGAGGGCGCCTCCATAGGTCGGACGAAGAAGGGTGAGTCCCGATAACGCGACGGCAACCGCCGAAATGGCGAGCACGAGGCGAATGCGGAGCGCCGACGAGTCGAGCCATAGCAGAAAGCCGACGAGAATGCCGCCCACGAAACGCGACGAGACCAGTATCCCCTGGCGCGTCGGCGAGATATCGAGCTCTGCGGTAATGCGCTCGAGTACGGCCCCCGTCTCGCCGATCAGGAGTCCCACCATACACATTGCTACGGAAAAGAGCGCGACACTCGCCACGCTCGATTCGGTCTCTCCGGTACTCACCGGGGCAGCCTATCAGTAATTCAACGGCGAGCATACCGACGACGCCTCAATACGCCGACGGTACCACGCAGGGCGAATGACGATTTCGTCGTCCGTAACGCGCAAGAGGACGAGCGTCGGATGACGGAGGACGGTGAGTGCGATTTCATGCCGAAAAGAGATTGCCGATACGATCGTATATACGCATCACAAACGAGTCGGCGCGAGCGACGATCTCGTCGGCAACGGCACGCGCGGAAATCCGCTGCGACACGGGGAGCGTGGCAAGCTCATCCAGATCGAGTAGCGTTGCCGTCCCGTCGGGAAGGACGAGGACATCGACGTGGCGGTCGTAGTAGTGAAGCGCTCGGTCGACGAGAGTATAGCCTTCCGGCGCAACCACATTGAAATAGGACCCCACCGCTTCGCCGTCGGATGCAAACCACGTATACGCGTTGTACGGCGTGTCTCGGCGGTACCACGCGAGGGTAAACATCGGCGGCGCGATCGTGATCGACCCCACCTTCCATACCGATACGAGCTCGTGGTAGAGCAGCATCTCACCTGATCCGCGTTGGAGCTCAATGCACGACGCCGTATCCGTCGTTCCATCGGGCCGGTGTTTCACCTCGAGGAGCGGCGGCGACGCATGTGTCTCGGTATACGCTCTGACCTCCCGACGCGTCGGTCCGCGCAGTCGGCGCGATGATTCCGATTGGCACGTCATGGCCGACGCATCTCCGTTGCGTGGCGGTGTACCGTCCTTTTTCGCGTGAACTGTGTCTGTCCCGGCCGCTCCCCGGCGAGGTACCGTATCGTCCATGGATGTGCAGGATACCAGGATAACGATATCTCGTCGCGCATGGATGGTGTACGTGACGATGTGCCTCATCTTCGGAACGACGTTTCTGGCGATCAAGATCGGATCCGACGCCGGCGTACCGCCGTTTCTGGCCGGCGGACTCCGTTTCACCACCGCCGGGCTGATTCTCGTGGCGGCGCGCGGCGGCCTATTTCGGCGCGGGGGCGGACCGAACTTTGAGTACGTATGGCGCGTGATGGTCCTCGGAATACTCATCATCGGCATTACCTTTGCCGCGACCTATTGGGCGGCGCAACATATCGCTTCGGGCCACGTCGCCCAGATCCAGGCGGCATCTCCGATCGTCGTCGCGGCACTCTCCGTCGCGCTTCTCGGGAAGCGTCTGAACGTGGTACACGTGGTCGGCTTGGCCGTGGGCCTCGGCGGTTCGGTCTTTCTTATCGGTGCGGCGCGTGGAGCCGGCGATATGGCCTTGGCCGGCGCCGTTGCCGCATTTGTCGCCGAATTGGCCTACGGCTTGGGAACGGTGTGGTATCGCCGCGCGTTTCGCACCGCCCCCGATAGCGTCCGAACCAACGGATATAACATGTTGTTCGGCGGCCTGTTCCTCCTGGGTATCGCCGTGGCGACGGGACAAACGTCCATGCCCGTCTCTCGCGCAGCCCTCGGCTCTCTCATATATCTCGTCGTGTTCGGCTCGATCGGCGCCCACTCGATGTACTTGTGGCTTATCGGCAATGTCAGCCCGCTCTTTGCCTCGACGTGGCTCTTTGTCTCACCGATTATCGCCACCGTCATCGGCGCAATCGTTCTGGGCGAGCACGTCGGTGTGGGAAACATCGCCGGAGCCGCCGCCGTGCTTGTGGGAGTGTATCTCGTACAACGCGCCGAACGGCGCGGCAGCGAATAGGCGCGATCGCCGAACAACGGCTCCGCAGTGTGGGAACACCTACTACTGGTGAAGCGATATACCTCTCACCGTTTTGTCGACGTCACCCTTGTCTCCGTACAACGCGATACCGACGAGATCCAGCGACTCCTGCGCTACTGCACGCACGGCCGCGCGGTTCTCGACGTCGTGGCCGGTGTTGAATAGCTGCGCCGTATAGACGGAGCATCGGACGCCGCGTCGCAGCGCGCGGCTGTGTACCTTCCCGATTTGTTCGCGATCGGCTGCAAATATCATCACCGGTTGGCGCAACATGGGGAGATATCTGTTTCCGGTGGCGTCGATGTACTCCTCGCCGACAACTTCCTTCACCGTACCGGCGATGCCGCTCACGGTAAACGCCGTAACATTGAGTTTTTGCCATTGAACCAAATCGTCCCTCACCACCACCGCGATTTTTGTATCGAACTGCAAAGGGCACCTCCCTGATCGTTTTGATCACTATGCCTCTCTGCGTCAGGGATTGTCTTATACCATCTTGCGGTATAGCCCGGGAGTAACGCCGATAAATCGCTTAAACGTGCGATTGAGATGCGGTTGGCTCGAAAAGCCGGTGGCGTAGGCTACCTCGGCGATCGGAGAACCCGACTCTAAAAGGCGTTGCGCGTGTCGCACGCGCACGTTTTCCAAATAGCGATGCGGCGGCATCTCGAACGCACGCGAAAAAAGACGCGCCAAATGGTAGCGGCTCAGACCACACTCTCGCGATAGGTCGTGTAGCGACACGGGGTCGGCGTAATGTGTTTCAAGATAGTCTCTCGCGATCCGCACGGCGGTCGGTGCGTCGCGAAACGGTCGAGGACGCGGAGGATTGTCGGCGAATCTCTCTATGAGATATACGAGTAGTTGGTAGGCGGCCGTTTCGGCGGTTAACGCATCGTGAGTTTGAATCGCCTCGAGGCCGCGATGCGTCGCCTGCATGCATGAGAAGAGCCCTGGAGCGGACACGTGGGCGCGTCGGAACTCCGGGGCGGGTACGTTACGTTCGCTGATGTCCTGCGCAACGCGTTGCATCGTCGCGACTTCCGGATAGATAGCTCTATACGAAAAACCGGTTCTGCCCGCGGACTCTCCGGTGTGTACTTCCCCGGGATTGATTACGATGAGTTCTCCGGGAACGGTGGTGTAGTGCCGTCGATGGTGGTCAAACCGCTGCACCCCGTTATCCACAATACCTATGACATAGTAATCATGGCTGTGAGGCCGGAAGGAGTGGGTCTTATAGACCGCGCGTAGAAGACGCATACCCCCCAGGCCGGGCCACCTCCACATACGCGATATGTCGAACTGCATAGCCCCGACTCCCTTCATACCGACCGATACAAGCTATGCATCGCTCGGGGCTACGACAAGGACTATCAAGGTGGTGTGATCGCTCTTGACCGTGCCCTCGCCCAGGATAAGCGCGGACAATGGCCGACAAACGCTACGTCCTCATTCGCATACGCGATTGTAGATACAATTGATTGACCAAGCTGCGGTTTCACGCGTACGCTTCACCTATGCAAAGCCTTCAGAGTGATTTAGACGCGCGAAAGAGTGCGTTTCTCAAGAAAGCGTCTCCATCCATGATCGAGGACTACGACCGCGGCGTGCGGGAGATCATAGAGCGAAACGTTGTCGAGGGAGCCAAGCACGCCGGCGACGCTGCGCCGGACTTTGTGCTTCGTAACGCGGTCGGTACACAGACGCGGCTGTCCGAGTTGCTGCAGCTTGGACCGGTCGTCTTGACGTGGTACCGCGGCGGGTGGTGTCCCTACTGCAATATTACGCTCCGTGCACTCCAGGACGCTCTCGAAGAGTTTAAGGAGCGGGGAGCGACGCTGGTCGCCCTCACACCCGAGACGCCGGACCACTCCATGTCCACGGCGGAGAAACATGCGCTGGAGTTCGAGGTATTGAACGATACGGACAACCTCGTTGCGCGAACGTACGGGTTGGTTTTCCGCGTCCCCAACTACGTCATGAAACACTACAACGGCTCATTTCGTCTCTCTGAGTAC
Organism: Alkalispirochaeta sp.; assembly: GCA_965601925.1. Taxonomy (GTDB): domain Bacteria; phylum Spirochaetota; class Spirochaetia; order DSM-27196; family Alkalispirochaetaceae; genus Alkalispirochaeta. Next base: position 3,999,661 of record OZ271854.1, on the reverse strand, counting down.
AACGCAAACGACACCGACGAGTTGCCCTTGGCGGCGACGTATGTGATAGGTCGTGACGGTGTCATCGTGTACGAGTTTCTCCATCCCGATTATCGATTCCGCGCCGAACCTGCGGAGATTATCGAGGCGTTAGACCGGTTGGCGTCGGCGTAGCGCGTACGCTTCGGTCGTATCGCTGCGCCGCGTCTTGCGGTGCAACGTCCTTTCGCGTACACCGTTCACCTTGTTCGGCGGTCTCGGGAAAGGAGGCAAACGTTCTCATCGGGACGAACGTTCTCGTTGCCGACTCCTCGCGCGGTATCGTGTCCATCGTGCAACTACTCCTCAGTATGCACGGGAGCAGCCGCCTACGGCAGCACGATGCGGAATGACGGCGGATGGGTATTATCGTATGGTAGCCACGATGAACGATCTACGCATGGACACATCAAGCTGGATATCGATCGGACTGCTCTCGTTTCTGTGGGGCGGATCCTTCTTTTTCGGCAAGATAGCGATCGCGGAGATGCCGGCGGTATCGCTCGTGTTGCTCCGCGTCGGTATCGCCGCAATCGCGCTCAACGCGGTGGCATTGCCCTTTCGGCGTACACCCTTTCACTACCCGCGGATGTGGGGCGCCTTCTTTGTGATGGGCGCGGTGAACAACGTCATCCCGTTCACGCTGATTTTTCAGGCGCAACGCTCCATAGACAGTAGCGTCGCATCGGTGCTCAACGCGACGACGCCGATGTTTACGATTCTCCTGGCCCATTTCCTCACATCCGACGAGAAGATGAACGGGCGCAAAATACTCGGGAGTGTCGTCGGCTTGGTGGGAGTCGCCGTCATCGTCGGAGTAGGACGCGCTACCGGAGGACGAGCCGCCGTTCTCGGTTCCTTGGCGGTAGTAGGGGCCGCGATATCGTATAGCATCGCAGGTATCTTTGCCCGCCGATTTCGCGCGACCGGATGCCCGCTTATCGCCGTTGCCGGAGGACAATTAACGGCGAGCACGGTAATCGTCGCCGCCGTGACGATCGCGGTCGACCCGTCGTTGATCAGGTTTCCTACAACGCCGAGTACGACCGCGGCGGTCCTATCGCTGGCGTTTTTGAGCACCGCCGTCGCGTATCTGTTGTATTTTCGGGTGCTCTCGCGCTCCGGCGCTACAAACGTGCTGTTGGTGACCCTCTTGGTGCCGGTAAGCGCGACGCTGTTGGGCGTATTCGTGTTGCGGGAACGGCTGCTCGTCCGGCATTGGGTCGGTATGGCGTGTATTGCAATCGGTCTTCTATTAATCGAAGGTCGTCTCCTGGGTACCGCGGCGAAGATCGTCGGACGAGACCGATACTCATAGGGTGGGGCGGACGACCGCCGAAAACGCGTGGATCGCGTTCGCTATAATTGAAGGTCTTTTACGTAGCGCAATAACTCGTTTGAGAGTTCTTCGATCGCTTCGGTATTGACCCGATAGAGGACGTTGCGATTGTCCGGCGAGTGCTCTTCGATGAGTCCGGCCTCGCGCAGCTGTTTGAGATGGCGACTCACCACCGAGGTTGAGAGGTTGGTCCAATTGGCGACTCGCTGACCGTTGAACTTGTAGTCGTCGCCGGCAATTACTTGGAGCATCCGCAGGCGGCCGGGATCGGCGAGGGCGCGCATGACTCTGGTCAATCGGTCGCGTCGCTCCCGTTGGGCGGTTATCTGGCGCCGTGTACGGTGGGCGTCGAAGAGAACGACGACCTTTCCGTACCCGAAGTACATCTTATGGCCGCGATTGATTCTGAGGACCGGGACGAATACGAGGCTGGTATACGGGAAACCGGCGGGCATCTCCGACGGCAGTTCCGCCATACCGGTAATCTCCTTCAGCACCGCGACGCCGCCCTCGTTCTCCAAAAGAGTCTTTTTTTCGGTGATCGCCTCCGTGCGTTCCGCGGCTCCGTCGTCGATGTGATCTCGAAAGACGCCCTCATAGTACTCTCTCCAGAGGGCCACGACGCGCTTTTGCAGCCCCGGAAGGTCGTCGCACCACGCAAAGTCGGCTCCTATGTGTTGATGATGGTTGCGAGTCTTTCGCTCTTCCAAAAAACGCTCGACCGTCTCCCGCGATATCGTCTCCGGAAGGGATTCCTCGGGATACATACGTCCGAGAACCAGAAAAAGAAAACGGCGCGGCGACTGCGCCTCTACGGCATCAAAAAAGGAGGGGATGTCCTGCTGCTCGTCGCCGGCAACGGCAAACTCGATGAAATCGGCGCCGCCGTGAAAGTGCGGATACAAATCCGCAAGGCGGTCGAGAAATCTTTGTCCCAACTCGCCGCGTACGGTCTGTTTCCAGTCGGCATTCCGTACGGGATCCAAGAGAGATAGTAGGCTCTCAAGCATCTCCAAGACCGCAGATTCTTCGAATCGTGTGAGCCGATAAAGGTGATCCGACGGTCCTGGAGTGTAGAGCGGCATCCCGTGTATCTATTTACACGGAACGGCGTGATCTACGCAACCGCTGTGTCCAACTTTCAGATGTTCCGCGATCCGCCGCGCCACGCTCGCCATGTATGCTATGAGACGGCGCGCCGCACCGAGAGACGGACGTATGACCGAACTGCGCCGTATTGAACGTGCTCGATCCCGTACGCGTTCGCGATGCATGGCCAGGTGTTCGTAGTCGTGCATAGTGGGCCTCCTCGAACTTAGGTTGGTACGTGTGTGAATATCCGTGTAGTCGATCTTCAGAAAGTGCTCATAGTCAAACATACTCGCCTCCTCCCAGGATGCTTTGTTGTGTAGTTGCATACATGTGCAACTGAAAAATAATATACCGCATCATACCGAATGTGTCAAACCTTTACGATGAAAATATCCGGTCGTTTCTTCACCCACTTGCGCGGGCGATAAGACTGTATGTGCGCGGTGCTACACGAAGAATTGCATGATCAGCCCGACCGCCATCGCGCCGGAGATGGACAGTAGCGTCCCGATCAACATGTATTCGGCAAATTCGCGATCGTCCAGTTGTCGAAAGCGAGCAAACGCTTTGGCGGCGAGAACGAGGCCGATGGCCGATAGGTTGCCGGTGAGGGTAAATACGAAAACGATTCCCCGTTCCGACACGCCGATCATGCGCCCCCGAGCCGGAGTGTCGTCGACGCCGGTTTGTGCGCCGGGAAGCGTACGCGGAATAAGGCTCGATCGTTTGAGAATGAGCGCGATGGGATGGTTGATCTCGGTCGTGGCGATAAGAAGGCCCGCCACCGCGACGATCAGGTAGTGGACGGCCGCGCCGTCGAGACGGTGGAGTATGACGTTCCATCGTGCCAACGCGTCGGCAATACGCTGCGTGCTCGCGTTGAATCCCGATATCCATCTGCCGTTGCCGACAATGCCGACCGTTGCGGCGATATTGAAAAGCAGCACCACGGTTCGGGAAAGGTGGCGATTGGTCGATCTGCGCAACATCGTTATATCGATGCCGATAATCGCGGCTGCCATTACGGTTACGGCCACCCAGTTGGCGGGAGTTGCCAGCGGCGCCGCGATCGCGGCCATGTAACACAGCGCGGCGCCTACCGTGCGACGGACCATTCGTCGTCCGTCGAGGCTACGAACGTATTGCGATAGGAATATCGCCGGTATGAGGGCGTAGAAAACGTGGGTGGTCGTCATCCCGTCCGCCCGATGCCCACTACGTTGTACCGCTCCAACTCGGTCCGTATCGTCCGCACTATGTCTACATAATCGTGGAGGTGGTGCGAAGCGATGTGTTTGTTGACTCCGCGGCGGGAAATTCCCACACGCCGTGTCAACGTATCGACCGATTCGTCCGTCAATAGCCCGTGAAACAGCCGAATGGTGTTCTCGCGCCACGCTCCCAGTGCATTCGATAGGAGCCTAAGACATCCGTTGATGAGATCGATGGGCGTGACATCGGCCGCCGCGATGCGTATGACCGTCTGGTCCTGCGGTTTGAGGGCCTCCATCAACGCGCGCGCATCATGAAACGCCGGTCCGTCCATCTCGAGCGCCGCGTCGCGGTTGATCTCGGTGGAGAGCGGTCCGATAGCGAGGGCGAATCGCAACCGTACGGGGAATAGGGCTGCGATGATCGTGACGATATCGATGAATATCGTATCGAAGTCTCCGTATACTGCTTGGAACTCGTCTCCCAGTGTAAGGGTGTACGGAGAGAGAAGCGATGCACCGGCGCGTTCGCTGACCGCGTGAAGGTGCGATTTGAGCGTCTTTTGGAATTCTCTTCTGTCTACGATATCGCGAGAACTTACGATGTCTGCGATAACCGCCACTACATTCACTACTATACCGTATCACGCGATACGTCATCGCTCAACAGGAACCATTTTTGTTCCTATGTATTAACGGGAACCGATTTCGTTCTTATCAGACGCTGAGAACCCTTTTGGTTCCTTGGTGCGGTGCACCGAGGTGCGTCTTACTCCATTACTCATACGAGGTGTCCCCACAAGGATGCAAAACGCCGATCGTCACGAATAAGCATCTCCAACTCACGCACCTCTTCGCGAATACTCTTCTCGTCGGTGCGGTAGATTACATCCGCGGCGGCGCGGTACGTTTCGCGATGTTCCGCCCACATGCGGCGAATATCGCCGGCTATATCGGTCCCCGGATTAACCCGCGGTCGATCGGCGGCGCGTACGCGCTCGATAAGCGTATCCTCGCCGGCCTCCAGCAATACCATAACGCCCGTCCCGGAGAGGACATCGCGATTCCATTCGTAACGCACGGTACCGCCTCCGAGACAGACGACGGCGCCGCGCACCTCTGAAAAGGCCTTACAGATTGAGTACTCCAACTCGCGGAAGGGAAGCCAGCCCCGTTCGCGCACCAAACGGTGAAACGAGTATCCGAGGCGGCGATCCATCTCTCCATCGAGGTCCAGAAAGGGGCTGTCGAATCGTCCGCTCAGCTCCCGACCGAGCGTCGTCTTGCCGGACCCGATCATTCCGCATAGGTACAAGTTCATCGATGCCTCCGGGACCGCTGCCCGCGTCCGCTACAATACGCTTTCGTTCCGGGGCCGATACACCTTACCGAGCCGACGCCTTCACCGCATCGACGATGAGTCTCCCGGCCTGCGGCGAAAACCACGTCGGAAAGCTGCATCCCGGAGCGAGGAAGAACTTCGTCGACCCGCCGTTTTTGATACCGTCGAGGGCATTCTGCCGCGCTCGTTCGGGTGTAACGCGGGTGATGAGATTTTTATCCATACCGGCCATGATGCTCCCGTCCCACACGGCGCGCATCTCGGTAATCGACGGGTTACACGCATCGGTGTCCTCGTAGGAGATGATGTCGGCCGGTAGTTGCACCATCTCGTCGACGAAAATCCCATAATCGTGAAGATGCGCCGTATTCATGATGCCCATAGGCGCTATCGCTTTGAAGATTCGTTCGACAAACGGGTACGCGAAGGTCATGTACGTATCTTTTGCTAATTGGGTGCCGGCGCTGAAGGTTGAGAGAAAGACGCCGGCGGACCCGGCGGTAATGGCCGCTTTACAGTAGGCGATCACGTTCTCCGTTACCACGTCGAGCGCCTCCAACACCGCCTCGGGTACCGCCTCGATCAACGGCATCAAGTGTTCGCCGACCAGATTGCGTACCAATACCTGCCACGGATCAAAGACCGTGTCGATGAAGTACGCCTCGCCCTCGAGCTCGCGCGCCACGATTTCTATCGCCTTCAACTGCTCCTTCCACGGACTCTTCCATACGTCGAAGGGTTTTATGAGACGCAGATCGTCCTTCGTCTTCAGACCGATCGTCCCCTCGGGCATCGGATAGTAGTAATCGTTCATCAACTTGAGGTAGTCCAAATCGTAGTAGCGAAAAAACTCGAGTTCCAGCTCCGCGATACGTTCGCCGCCCTCGTGCTGCGTTCCGAAGTGGTACCAAAACGATACCGGCGGACGGTCGAACTCCCGCCCTGCAAGACTCGCTTCAACCCGTTCAATCTTGTTCATCGATCCCTCCTTGTTACGGTATGCCCGCAGCGTTCCTTATGCGATACCCAAGTACGCTTTGCGCACCTCGGGATTGCGCAAAAGCGCCGGCGCGTCGTCCTGCATCGTGACGGCTCCCGTCTCCAGAACGTAGCCGCGCGTGGCGACTTGCAGCGCCACGTTGGCGTTCTGCTCCACCAAGAGTACCGAGACTCCGGCCGCATTGATTTCGGTGATCATCTCGAAGATACGCTCCACGAGGATCGGCGCGAGTCCCAAGCTCGGCTCGTCGAGCAACAGCACCGTCGGATCGCTCATCAGTCCGCGGGCGATCGCGAGCATCTGTTGTTCCCCGCCGGAAAGCGACCCGCCCTCCTGGCGCCGGCGCTCCGCGAGGCGGGGAAAGAGTTCATAATTACGCGCGATGAGCTCGGGAATGCGCCGTCGATCCCGAAGAATGTAGGCACCGATAGTGAGATTCTCCTCTACGGTGAGCTCGGAAAAGATGTGTCGCCCCTCGGGAGCGTGGGCTACGCCGAGGCGTGTAATGATGTGGGAGTGCTCGTTGAGGATCTCCCGGCCGCCGATGAGGACACTTCCGTCGGTCCCGGGTACGACCCCGGAGATGGTGTTCAACAGCGTCGTCTTTCCGGCACCGTTCGCACCGATCAGCGCAACGAGTTCTCCCTCCTCAAGGGTGAACGACACGCCGCGCAACGCGTGAATCCGACCGTAGAAGACACTCAGTTCGTGTACCTCGAGGAGACTCATATCGATGCTCCCGTATGTCGTCCCAGATACGCCTCAATCACCCGTTCGTCGGTCTGAACTTCCCGGGCGGCGCCTTCGCTGATCTTCTCGCCGTGGTCGATGACGGTAATACGATCGGCGATACTCATGACGAGTTTCATATCGTGTTCGATCAAGAGAATAGTATACCCCTCGGCTTTGAGTGAGCGGATAAACTCGTCCAGGGCGGCCGTCTCGGCGTTGTTCATTCCCGCCGCGGGCTCGTCAAGGAGCAGGAGCTTCGGCCGGCCGGCCAGAGCGCGTGAGATTTCCAGTTTGCGCTGCTCTCCGTACGGGAGATTGCGTGCATACGCGTCGCGCTTGTCGGCAAGCCCGACGCGATCAAGGAGCGCCATGGCAAACTCGTCGATCTCGCGCTCTTCACGGAGAAATCGTCGGCTCCGGATGACCGCATCGAAGAGGGTATGACGGGCGAGGATATGCGCACCGACTTTGACATTTTCCAACACCGAGAGATACGGAAAGAGACGAATGTTCTGGAACGTTCTTCCGATTCCCCGTAATGCGATGTGGTGCGTCTTGAGCCCGTCGATGCGCCGGCCGTCGAAGGTGATCTCTCCGGCGTCGGGAGGGATGAGAGCGGTCAATGCATCAAAGAAGGTCGTCTTTCCCGCGCCGTTGGGTCCGATAACGGCGTGGATCGCACCGCGCTCGACCGATAGGTCGATATCGTTCACGGCGACCAGTCCGCCGAACGCCTTACGGAGACCCGCAACTCGCAGCATTATCGTCGCCCCCCACGCTCGAAACGTACCGCGCGGGGGCGCTTGGGCATCGTGGGCTTCTCGAAGACTCCTTTGACGCCGGCGAGGCCTCCCGGTTTGAGTACGATTACCAGGATAAGCACCAATCCGTAGATCACACCGCGATATTGGTAAAGAAAGCGAAACATCTCGGGAATGACCACGAGGATGAGGGCGCCGAGGATAGGGCCGACGATCGATCCGGTGCCGCCGAGGGCCACCATCGTGATGATCGCAAACGACTCGAGGTTGGCAAACGAGTCGGCGCTGACAAACCGTTGAAAGTGGGCAAAAAACGATCCCGCGATACCGGCGAAGGCGCACGCGACGGTAAATGCCAACACCTTGTATCCAAAGACCGACACCCCCATGCTCTTGGCCGCCGTCTCGTCTTCTCGAACGGCTACCAGCGCTCGACCGACCCGCGAGTGGTACATTCGCCGTACGACCAGAACGGTGAGGCTCGCCAGCACGACCACGAGGTAGTAGTACCCGTTCCGGTCGAGGGTCCACCCGAAAATCGACGGGATCGGCACGCCCGCGATGCCGAGAGGGCCTCGCGTGAAGGAACGCCAGTTGAGAATTACAATGCGCGTAATCTCTCCGAATCCCAACGTGGTAAAGGCGAGAAACACGGCGCGCAGCCTGAGAGTCGCAAGGCCGATGAGGGTTCCGAAAAGGCCCGCGACGAGACCCGACGCCGGTAGTGCCGCCCAGAAGGGCCAACCCGCCATAGTGGTGAGCATGGCGGAGGTATAGGCGCCGATGCCGTAGAACGCCGCGTGTCCCAGAGAGAACATTCCCGTGAAACCGATGACGATGTTGAGACTCGAGGCGAGTATGACGTAGATGCCGACGATCGTCGCGACCCGCACGTAGTATGCGTTGCCGAGAACGAACGGGAGGGCGATCAACGCGATGAAGAGGAGTCCGGCCGCCGACCGTTTGTGACGCGTGACGAGCTCCCGCAGACGGACGCTATAACCCATACCGTTCCTCACGCGTTTTTTCGACCCAAAAGCCCGCGCGGGCGCGCGAGGAGGAAGAGCACCATAATGGCGAATCCGATGATGTCGCGATACCCCGCCGAAATGATCTGGACGCCGAAGTTTTCTACCAGGCCTAAGAGATACCCTCCAAGAATCGCGCCCGGTATTGAGGTAAGACCTCCGAATACCGCCGCCGAAAACGACTTGAGTCCCGCAATGTTCCCCATAAAAGGGAACACGGCGTTGTAATACGCGCTTGCGAGCACGCCCGCAATTCCGGCCATGGCGCCGGCCAGCGAAAAAGTGAGCGATATCACTCGATCGATCGGTATTCCCATGAGACCCGCCGTCTTAAAATCGAGCGAGACGGCTCGAATGGCGAGACCGATCTTGGTCTTGAAGATGAATATCTGGAGTGCGATGAGAATCACGGCGACGACGACGATAAGAATGATTTGCAGCCACGATATGTTCACGCCCGCGACGGCGAACGCCGTCTCCGAATAGAACGGCGGCATCGATTTCCGCTCCGCCCCGAAGAGTACCGACATCAACTCGTTGAGAAACCACGAAAACCCGATCGTACAGATCAACGATGCGATACGCGCCACGCCGCGCAGGGCGCGAAATGCAAAGCGCTCGAGGACGAATCCGGTAACGAACCCCGCCGCCGCTCCCGCGAGGAGCGCAAGGAACAAGTTCGCCGTCACGTAACGGACAACGAGCCAACCGGCGAAGGCGCCGATCATATAAATGGAACCGGTAGCAAAGTTTACCAGGCGCAGCGTTCCGTAGACGATTGAGAACGATATGGCAAGCAGGGCAAACAGACTCCCCTGTGTCAACCCGTTGACCAGCTGTTGCAAAACCATGGGATCCTCCGGCGAGGTCGAGCGTTGGTTCGGCCCACAAGCGGTGGGCCGAACCGAATAGCGAGTCGGACGCGTTATTCGTACGGCACAAATCGGCCGTCTTGAATGGTAAGCTTACTGTATCCCTTGTTCGCGTCCCCCCGATCGGTGAAGGTGATGGAGCCTGCGAGTCCCGGGTAGTCGGCGGTCGTCGCAAGAGCGTCGCGAATCGCCTGCCGATCGGTAGAGCCGGCACGCTCGATCGCATCGGCGAGGAGCATCATTGCATCGTAGGCGAGGGCGGCGTGGAAGTTGGGCGCGTCTCCGTACCGGTCGGCGAACCCATTGACGTACTCGCTCACCGCCGGCTGGGGATCCTCGGCAAAGAATCCGGTTGCCGTGTACAGTCCCTCCACGGCGGGCCCACCCAACTCGATAAGCTGCGGCGAGTACAACGAAGTCGGCCCCAGAACCGGGACATCCCACCCCAGACGATCGCGCTGGATGTTGATCGCCGCGCCGTCGTTATAAAACGATGCGATGAAGACGCCGTCGGCGTCGGAATCACGCAGTTTCGTCAGTACTGCGGTAAAGTCGCTCTCACCGTCAAAGTAGAACTCCGTATCGACGACCTCACCACCGAAGGCGGCAAATGCATCCGAAAAGTGCTTCGCAGTGTCGATACCCCAGTCGTTATTGAGGTGCAGCACCGCGACGCGTCGAAGGCCGAGATCGTTGTACGCAAAGGCGGCGTTAAAGGGTCCTTCGCCCGCCTGGGTTCCGACGATACCGAAACTCCACGGAGAACCTCCGGCATAATCGGCGTGGCTGGCGGTCGGAGAGAGCTGCACCATACCCGCCTCGTCGTAGATCGGCTGGGCCGCCATGGAACTGGAGGAGGAGAAGGCGCCGATCTGCGCGACAATCGTCTCGTCGGAGGTCCACCGCTGGGCGAGGGTCGCCGCCTCCTGAGGGTTACCGCGCGTATCGCCGACCGACAGTCGAAAGGTTCGTCCGTCGAGGACGCCGCCGTCGGCATTAATCCTCTCGATAGCCATCTCGACGGACCGTTGAAAGTTGACCCCGTACTCCGACCAATCGCCGGTAATCGGCGCGGAGAGCGCTACGTGGATCATACCGTCGTCCACGCTCTCCCGTTCGCCCGCGCCGAACGCAACGGCGACGACGGAGACCGTGAGAACGATCGTCAAAAGATACATTTTGCATCGCATGGAAACCTCCTTGTTCAACGCATCCCGAAGGACGCGAAGAAGATCACAATCCATAGTTGGTACGCTATTGCAAGCGTACCGAACCGGCCTCGAGCGGTCAAATGACGAAATCGACGGCCTGATTTCTCCGCGCCTTCTCCCGCATGACATCGCCCAACGACCGATTGAGAAAGGCGGCGATATGTTGCTCCAAGTCTCCCCACAAAAAAGCGAGATTGTCGGCCGACTGGCCCGACGGTGTTACCGATAGCGGACCTTCGAGTTCCGAGAGAAGCTCGGAGAGGCGGATCGTATCGGGGTGCCGCGTGAGCTCGTATCCACCCTGCGCTCCGCGATAGCTGCGTACGAGCCCGGTGCGTTTGAGTCCCGAAAGAATTTGCTCCAGATAGTGCTGCGGTATATCGTTACGCGATGCGATATCCCGGATTTGGATGGGACCCGACCGATAGTGTTCGGCGAGCTCTACCAGCGCCGCGGCCCCGTATACACCCTTTGCCGATAGGGAAAACACCGCTCTGTTTACCCCGCCGAAAGGGCGTTCTCGACATCCGCGAGGATATCCGCAACATCCTCGAGGCCGATCGCCAGGCGCACCGTCGTCGGGAGGATGCCGAGCGCTACCCGCTCGTCCTCGCTCAACTTGGCGTGGGTCGTCGTACGCGGATGCGTCGCGATGCTACGCGAGTCGCCGAGGTTGGACGACCGACTTACCATGCGCAATCGATTGATGAAGCGCATCGCCGCCTCCTCGTCGCCGACAACGTCGATGGTAACGAGCCCTCCGCCGCGACGCATCTGGCGGCGCGCCAGCTCGTGTTGCGGATGGCTCGCGAGAAAAGGATATCGAACCCGCGCCACCGCCTCGTGGGTCGCCAACCGGCGGGCGATCGTCTCGGCGTTTTCGCAGTGGCGATCGACGCGTAGCGAGAGCGTCTCCAGACTCTTGGACAAGACCCAAGCGTTGAACGGCGAGAGGGCGGGGCCCGTTTGGCGCGTGAAGAAACGAAGCTCATCAATAATGCCGGCGGGGCCGAGAATCGCGCCGCCGAGAACGCGACCTTGGCCGTCCATGAACTTCGTCGCCGAGTGGGTAACGATATCGGCGCCCAAACGCGCCGGTTGTTGCAGCCACGGTGTCGCAAAACAGTTGTCGACGACGAACAGCGCTCCGGCGTCACGGGCAATCTTCGCCACCGCCTCGATGTCGATGAGCTCCAAACCGGGGTTGGACGGCGTCTCGGCGAACAAAAGGCGCGTGTTGTCCCGGATCGCCTCTCGCCACGCCGCGGTCTCTCCCGGCGGAACGAACGTCGTCTCAATGTTCCATCGCGGAAGTAATTTGGTGAGAATCTGCGACGTCGAGCCGAATACGGCCCTCGAGCACACCACATGATCGCCGGCCGACACAAGCCCGGCGATAGACGCGAACATCGCCGCCATGCCGGTTGCAGTAGCGATACCGTCCTCGGTGCCTTCCATGCGGCACAGCTTGGTGATGAACTCGTCCACGCTGGGGTTTCCGTATCGCGAGTAGACCAGCCCCTCTTCCTGACCGGCGAAAAGATCGCGACCCTGTTCGGCCGAATCGAAGACGAAACTCGAAGTGAGATAGACCGGTACGCTGTGTTCCCGGTGCGCGCTTCGACGCGCCTGGGTGCGAATCGCCCGGGTGTCGAAACCGGCAGTATCGATATCGAACGATCGCCCTTCGGCGGTGTGATCGCCGTCGCGGTGCGGTGTAGTCACGAAGCATCCTCCTCGCCGTGGATATCCACCGTCCACGTGATATCTACGGCTCCTTCAAGCATCGCTCCGACGGAACAGTATTTATGGACCGCGAGATCGAGCGCCTTGCGGACCGGTGCCTCTCGCAATGCGCCGTACAGGTCGAAATGGAGGTGTATCGCCGTAAAGGGTGAAGGCGTGCCGTCTCCTCGCTCTCCCGTTGCCGTCACGCGCATATCCCTGAGCCGCTGGCGTTGCTTAGCGAGAATCGGCGCAACGTCCATGCCTGCGCACGACGCAAGAGCGGTAAGAGCCAACTGCATCGGCCTGAACCCGAGGTTCTCGCCGCCGACGGCCGCCGCGCCGTCGATCGAAACGGTATTACCGTCCCCGTTGGTAGCCTCGAAATGTGCCGCCGCGTTCACTCGCCGGAGCGCAATGCTCATTGTCATGGATGTGAGTATCCCCATGGATGGACGGCAACGTCAATACATAGTTCACCAATCAAGATAATCAACTTATATTTGGCCCATGAGATTTTTTTCAATCGAAGAGTGCATCGGTAATACGCCGCTGGTGAAACTACGCCGTCTTCACCGCGGCCCAAGTCTCATCCTGTGCAAACTCGAAGGCGACAACCCCGCAGGATCGGTGAAGGACCGCCCCGCATTCCGCATGATAAGTGCCGCCGAGGAGCGCGGACGGATCAAGCCCGGCGACACCCTTATTGAGGCCACCAGCGGCAACACCGGTATCGCCCTCGCCATGGCAGCAGCGGTCAAAGGGTACCGTATGATTCTGATAATGCCCGAGCATATGAGTTCCGAGCGGCGATCGTTGATGCGCGCCTACGGCGCCGAGGTCGTCTTGACCCCCAAGGAGCGCAGCATGGAGGGTGCGATCGACTTGGCTCGCGAAATGGAGGCGGCCGGCGAGGGTATCGTACTGGATCAATTCGGTAATCCCGACAATCCGGACTCTCATTACCGTACGACGGGTCCCGAGATATGGCGCGACACCGACGGAAAAATCACACATTTCGTGGCGTCTACCGGGACGACCGGTACGTTGATGGGAACCTCTCGCTATCTCAAGGAGCAGAATTCGGCGGTAACAATCGTAGCCGCACGTCCCGATGAACACGGCGGCATCCCCGGCATTCGGGCGTGGCCGCCGGAGTATATGCCCGCAATCTACGAGGAAAGCCGCATAGATGACCGTCGCATCGTATCTCGCGATACGGCACTCGATACGATGCGCTCGCTCGCCGCGCAGGAGGGTATCTTTGCCGGGGTTTCTTCGGGCGGAAACGTCTCCGTCGCCCTTGATGTAGCGCGCGAAGTCGAGGCCCGCGGAAAGACGGACGCAATCATTGTGGTAGTCATTTGCGACCGGGGCGACCGTTACGTCTCAACCGGTGTGTTTCCCGCCTAATACCGAAGGATGTGCCTAAGGGGGTCGTATTCTCAGTCGCTATCTTGACTAAATAACGTTAGAAACTTAGTTTAGCGCCGGAGGTGCACCGATGAGCACATGTTTTCACCAATCGACCATCGCACGCCGCCGGCGCCGTGCGACGATTATCGTCGCGCTTACGACGGCTCTTTCTTTCACGGTGAGTGCCGGAGGGCAGGGGGAACCGCCGAATGAGTATAACGCGCCCGATACGCGTCCGGTCGTGCTCGATGTCGGATATATGCCGATTCTTCCCGTGGCGCAGGTGTTCATCATGGTTGAGGAGGGGTGGACTGAGGAGGCCGGTATCGAGTTCAACTTGGTGCGCTTTCAGAACGGACCGGCGATGGTACAGGCCGTCGCAAGCGGTGAACTCGACGTGATGTTCGTCGGAATAGGCCCCGCCATGGTCGCGCGCGGCAGAGGCCAGGATATTCGAGTCGTCGCATCGAGTATCGTGGAGCAGATTGCGTTCGTCGCAGGAGACGTACTCGCGTCACACTATAACTCCGCGCGCCCGGGTACTCTCTTTGCAGCGTTTGAGGAGGCGAACGGGCGAAGGGCGCGCATCGCGACGTTCCCGGAGGGCTCGGTACCTCATACGGTGCTGCAGTACTGGGTGCGCCGGCAACTGGGGCTCGCCGCCGACGCACTGGAGATCATTCCGATGGGTGCCGACCAAGTTCAACAGGCGCTGCTCACCGGAAGCGTCGACGGCGCCTCGATCTTGGAGCCGACGCTTACCATCGTACAAGAACGCGACCCAACCCTTCGCGTGCTGGCACGGGCGAGCACGATGTTCCCCGACCAACCCGGTGCGGTATTGGCGGTCCGACAATCGTTAATCGACGAGACGCCCGAGGCGGTGGAGCGCTTAGTCGCGATGCACGTCCGCGCGACGGAGTTTCTCATCAACGATATCCCGACCGCGGCCCGACATGCGCTTGCGTACATCGGAACCGGCCTGGTGTCGTCGGAGACGATGGAGGCGGCGCTGTCGTCGCCGTCGACGAATTATGTGGCGGATCCGTCGCGTATCATCGAGGCGACCGGACGCATGCACGACTTTCAACTATCCCAAGGTACCCTTGCACGCCCCGTCGACCTCCAGGCGCTCTTCGATCTTCGGTTTTACGAGGCGGTAGCGGAGTGATCGACGCCGTACGGGTGCGACGAATCCTACGGGGGGTGGGAGGTTTGATCTTGCTCCTTGTCGCGTGGGAGATCAGCGTACGCACCGGCGTCCTCTCGCCGCGTATCATCCCCCGCCCCTCGGCCCTTCCGCTCCGATTCGTACAGGAGATCCAAAGCGGCATCTGGCTGCGCATGGTCGCATCGAGCCTATCGCACTACGGTCTGGGATGGGCGTTGGGAACCGGACTTGGACTTGTCGTAGGTACGGCGGTGGCTCTCGTTCCCAGCGTGCAGGAGTGGCAGTCGATTGTCGTACGCGTATTGCGTCCCATTCCTCCACTGGCGTGGATCCCCTTTGCGATTATCTGGTTCGGCATCAATCGCCGCAGTGCGGCGTTCATCATCTCGATCGGCGTCTTTTGGATCAACTACTTCGCCGCCGTAGGAGCGATCGGAGCGGTCGACGAGGGCCTGGTAGACGTCGCGCGCGTCTTCGGGCACGGGCGCTTCTTTTCGCGTGTGTTTCGCGTCGTATTGCCCGCCGCCTCACCGGGCATCGTTACCGGCGTGCGAACCGGCCTCGGGCAGGGGTGGATGACGGTGGTTGCGGCGGAACTTTTCGGCATCGAAGGAATCGGTCAACGGATGATGGTTGCATCGGGGCTACTCGCCATCGATGTCGTCGCCATCTACATGTTCACGATTGCGCTGTTGTACGGTCTGACCGAAGTGTTGTTTCTCCTTGTGAAACGGACCGTAACGGCGTGGAGTCGCGTGTGACCCCGATCGTTCACCTCAATAACGTCACGATCGACGTCGGGGAAGGTCCCGACCGCCATACGATTCTCGACAACATCGACGTCTCGATCACACCCGGAGAGTTTGTCGTGTTTTTCGGTATCTCGGGAGTGGGAAAGTCGTCCATCCTGCGCGTCGTGGGCGGGCTTATGGAGCCGACTCGCGGCATCGTGACGTTCCGTACGACCTCCGAGCGCGACCGCCGCCCCGTTGGAATGGTCTTTCAGGATGCGCGTCTGTTCTCGTGGCGAAGCGTACGTCGCAACGTGATATTCGGCCTTGAGGGCCTTCCATTGACGCGCGAGGAACGGCGGAGGAGAGGCGACGCAATGTTGCGGTTGGTCGGCCTGGGCGCTCACGCCCACAAACGGCCTTCACAGCTGTCGGGTGGACAACAACAACGGGTCGGTATTGCGCGCGCTTTGGCGGTGGAACCGGACCTCCTGCTTATGGACGAACCCTTCAGCGCGTTGGATGCGATGACCCGCCGGTCCCTTCAAGATGAAATACGCCGTATCTGGGAGGAGACGCGCACCACGATCCTTTTTGTAACCCACGACGTGGAGGAGGCTGTATTGCTCGCGGACCGCATCATTCTCCTCGCCGGTTCTCCGGCGACCGCCGTGGAAGAGTATCGCCCCACGGCACCGCGACCGCGCCATGCGGACGACACCGAGTTTCAAGAACTCTGTCGCAAGATTCGGTCGGACCTATACGCCTATCACAGTGCGCCGGAGTTGTGATCTCTGTGCCGCAGGACGGCAGACTGCGAGACTGCGGGAAGCGGTGCATTTGATATCGCTATCCGTCTCTATGAGACGTGACGGTGAACTACCGGAGTCCTTTGAGGAACACCGGTAGTTCACTGTCGGTGTGCGTGTCTTTTTGTGACAAGGCGGCCGCTACTACGGTTGAGCAATCGGTGAGACGGTGCGATATCGAACATCGACCGGCACGGCGGGAAAGTTTTCGAGCGTTGCGTCGCCGACTGCGGCGTAGCCGCCGAGCCCGCTCCCACCGAGGTCTACATAGGCCAACCCGTTTTCGAGCACGGTACCGTTTATCGTGAGCGTGAGTGTGTCGCTCGTCCTGTCGAGGTCGATTCTAATACGATTCTCACCTCCCGTGGTTGCATTCACGGCACCATTCGAAGACTGAAAACTTTCTGTAGTGATCACCGATTGAACGTCGTTTTCTATGCGGCGAATACTATAGCTTCCATTTAGCGTTATCAGCACCCGGCTGAAGTTGTCGCCATCCACGTAGTCGAAGACAACTCCGTATCCCATAGTGCTCGCACCGGATTCTTTTTTTACTACCAAATCGAACGTGTCCACCAGCGTTTGGTCGACATTCAGCGCGTTCCAAAAAGAGAACTCATAGTCAGCGGGATCGTTGGTAGAGAACTGATAGAATCCGTTTCCGTCTTCTCTCCAAAGAACCGTCGTTATATCGGTTCCGTCGCTCCCACCGCCGGTGTCGCAACCGACCAAAACGGCGCCCAACACTGCGATGATGCACATCACCATCGACAAGCGAAACATCTTGTTCATCTGGCAAACCTCCAGCGATCGTATTGTGTGGTAGTACTTTTTTTTGCACGGATGACACTAGTATCAGAGACTAGTTTATATACTTTCTTCTCAATTCAATCAATATTTTTTCCAAAGAAACATTTATAAACGTTTTTGTCATCTTTACGCATCTTGTTTCTGCAGTGAAAGCGATTCCTCAGTCGCTGGGCCAACGGTGTGAAGGTGGTAACCGATACAAAAAAAAGAAGCGAGTCGTTCGGTAGGAAGTACAACAGCCAAGCGTCGGACTCGAACCGACGACCTGCTCATTACGAGTGAGCTGCTCTACCACTGAGCTAGCTTGGCGTTGTTGTGGGCAGTACTATAGATAAAAAGAAGACGAAGGGGAAGCCCCGACACGGTTGTGTTGCGGCGTCATGCGTTCAACCCGGACGGTTGCCGTGCCGATACTAACGGTATGGTACGGGGTATATTTACCGCCGCGAGCGGTATGGCCGCGCAGCAGCATCGACTCAACGCAATCACGAACAACCTCGCCAATGCGGACACGACGGGATACAAACGGGACGTGTCGGTCCACAAGGCGTTTCCCGAGCTCCTCCTTCGCCGAACGGGCGACGCGGGTGTTATTCCCTTTCCGTATCGTCGCGAGCCGGTGGGGAGCATCGATAGCGCTCCGGTCGTGGGACGCCTCGGAACCGGAGTCGAGCAGAATGAGGTCTTTACGATCTTTGAGCAGGGCGCGGTCCAGCAGACCGAGAGTCCCTTCGATCTGGCACTGGAAGGCGAAGGCTTTTTTGTCGTAGACACGCCGTACGGAGCGCGTTACACGCGCAACGGTAGCTTCACCATCGGCCCCGAAAGTCTTCTGGTGACCCAGCAGGGCTATCCGGTACTCGGTGACGACGGGAACTCTATTGAAGTCAAACTCAATAACTTCGTCGTCGACGAGGCGGGACGGGTCTTTGCCAACCAACGCTTTCTCGACGATCCGGATCGGTTGGTACAGATGCGGGAAAACGAGTGGGACCAGACGGTACAGATCGCGACCTTACGGGTCGTCGGTATGGAAGAGACGCGCTACCTCCGCAAGGAGGGCGCAAACCTGTGGAACGTGACGCGAGAGAGCGGAGACGCGATCGATATCGTGGGAGATCAGAGGCCGGTGGTCCTTCAAGGATTCCTGGAGAAGGCGAATATCAATCCCGTCGTAGAGATGACTCAGATGATTGAGGTCAATCGCGCGTACGAGGCCAATCAACGCGTCATTCAGAGCCACGACCAGAGTACCGCACGCCTGATCAGTGAGATTATGCGCGCACAGTAGCTCGGAGGCGGAGTGATGAAACGCGCAACCGGTGAGAGGAGCACACGATGATGAGATCCCTATGGACTGCGGCCTCGGGCATGATCGGCCAGCAGTTCAACATCGATACGATTTCCAATAACTTGTCGAATGTTAACACAACGGGCTTCAAGCGAAACCGTGCCGACTTTGAGGACCTGCTCTATCAAACGACGCGAACCGCCGGAACCCCCGCGACCGAACAAACGCTCGTTCCTACGCCGGTCCAGGTCGGCCACGGTGTGCGTGTGTCGGGATCGTCGAAGCAGTTTCAACAGGGCAGTCTACAGAACACGGGAAACGTCAGCGATATCGCGATCCAGGGCGAGGGATTCTTTCGCGTCCTCGACTTCGACGGAACCTTCTCCTATACCCGTGACGGGGCGTTCCAGATCGACTCGAACGGTCAACTCGTTACCAATAACGGATTGCGCGTCGTCCCGGAAGTCATCATGCCGCCCAATTTCATACGCGAGACCGTTACGGTGACGCAGGACGGACGAATACTGGTGCAGGTTCCCGGACAGGACGATCCGCTCAATGTGGGTCAAATGCAACTCTATCGCTTCGTTAATCCGAGTGGTCTCAACGCGGTGGGCCAAAATCTCTTTAAGGTATCCGCCGCGAGCGGTGAGGCGATCGGCGGCACGCCCGGACTCGAAGGGATGGGGCAGACGTTACACAAGTTCTTGGAAATGTCGAACGTCTCGGTGGTGAACGAAATGGTGAACATGATCGTGGCACAGCGCGCCTATGAGATGAACAGTCGCGCCATTCAGACCAGCGACACGATGTTGGGTATCGCCAACGGGCTAAAACGGTAGGGTGATCTATGATTGAGAACAGCGGTGGAACACTACGCAATTCATCGGCCGACGTAGCGCGACTTCAGATGCAAACGTTGCGCTATACGGTGCCTGAGGGAAGTCACGACGAGCAACTCCAGGCGGTCGCCGAGGACTTCGAGGCGATTTTCATTAAACAGATGTTGGAAAGCATGCGAAGCACCCTTAACCCGGAGAATCGCCTCGTCGATACCGGCTTAGCCGGAGATATCTACGAGGACATGTTATACGACGAGTATGCGCAGATCATGTCGCGTACCGGCGGACTCGGTTTGGCCGAAATTATTGTGAACCAGTATCGGTCGTGATAGATTATAGCCACCGCAACGTGTATTAAAAAACGTAATCGCCGCACCGGCAATTGTACAAAAAATAATACAACCATAAAGCTGCCCTTTGGGGCGACTTTATGGTATTTCTTTGTCTGTCAATGATATAGCCTTTATCACGAGAAAAAATGTCATGTTGGCACGCTCCTTGCTTCATAATGGGCAGGAGGAAGGTATGGCCAAGAAACGAATTGCCGGCCCAGCCCAGTCTGATGCTCTTCAAGCGTACTACGCGCAAATTCGGCAGACGGCGCTTCTGTCTGCGGAAGAAGAGCAGGAGCTCTCCCGTTGTATTCAGCGGGGAGACAACGACGCACGGAAAAAGTTGATAGAAAGCAACCTACGTTTAGTCGTAAAAATAGCAAAAGTGTACATGAGTCCCGATGTCTCGCTGCTTGATCTCATTCAAGATGGGAACTTGGGATTATTGAAGGCCGCCGGTCGCTTCGATCACAAAAAGGGTGTCCGTTTCAGTACGTACGCCGCGTGGTGGATCAAACAGGCGATTACGCGTTCCCTCGCCAATCGGCGTCGTCCGATACGTCTTCCCCATCGCAAGGAGGATGCGCTCAAGCGAATCCAGCGTGCCTACAACTTTCTCAGCCAGCGACTGATGCGAACTCCTACCGTCGACGAGATTGCGGAGGAGGTGCAGTTGGATCGTGACGATATCGTTGAGATCATGAATGCGGCCGTTTCGCCGGTGTCCCTCGATAGCACGATAAACGAAGACAACGGCACAATTTTGGATATCTTCGAAGACTACTCGTACACACCTGACGGAATGGTGATGGAGCAGGCCCTTCGCGACGCCGCCCTGAAGAGTCTGGAGCAACTCAAGACTCGTGAGCAGCAAGTGTTGCGTTTCCGCTACGCCCTGGACGGTGGAGAGCGCTACACGCTCAAAAAGATATCCGATGAGATGGGTATCTCGCCGGAGACGGTTCGCCAAATCGAGATGCGCGCGATCAAGAAGCTACGACTCAACGCCGACTATCTTAAGGAGATGATGGTAAACTGATCGTCGGCGGAGGAACATGCAGCGCACAACTACGATAGTCGTCCTCGTCTGTCTGTTGGTCATCACGGTAGGTGCGATTATATGGATTGTACGGCCCGACGTGTTCGGCGGCCCCGGAGAAGGAGAGCCCGCCGCGCATGTCGGGCCGGGTCGTATCGAGCCCCCCGGTGGAACCGGCATACCCGATACGACCGGTACCGTCGAGCCGTTTTCCGGCCCCCGGCTCTATCTCGTTTTGGACGACGCCGGCCACACTGTCGAGCAGATGCGCGACTTTGAACCCTTTCGAGGGGTATACACGGTCGCCGTTCTTCCCGGACTCGAATACAGCCGAGAGGTAGCGCGGCGTTCGCTGGCGGCGGGCCACGAGGTCATTCTTCATCAACCCATGGAGGCGCTGGGCGGGAACGCCCTCGGCCCCGGTGCAATCTATGTCGACGATTCCGAGGATAAAATCGGCCGCATATTGGCGGATAACATCGATTCGCTCCCCGGAATCACCGGCGTCAACAACCACATGGGGAGCAAAGCAACGACCGATACGCGCGTTATGCTCGCCGTCGCCGAGACCTTGCGAGACCATGAGCTCTTCTTTCTCGACAGTCGCACGACCCACGAAAGCGTCGCCTTTGATATCGCGGCGCAGGCCGGGTTGGAGACGGCCGTGCGCGACGTGTTTCTCGATAATGAGCGCGACGACGCGGCAATCTCCGACCAACTCGACAAGGCGCTCGCCATTGCCGCCGAACGCGGATACGCGGTCATGATAGGCCATCTAACCTCACCGGAGCTCGCCCGCGTCCTACTGAGTCGTTACGGAGAGATCGTGGACGCCGGATTCCGTTTCTTCCCGTTGAGCGATCTGATGAAGAGGAGAGAGAACGCGCATGCTGATACTGGGGATTGAAAGCTCGTGCGACGAGACCTCGGCGAGCGTTGTCGAGGACGGGCGTCGCATTCATTCCCTCGTGACCGCCTCGCAGACCGAAATCCACGCGAGATATCACGGGGTGATACCCGAGGTCGCTTCGCGGGCCCACGTCGAGCAAATCTTACCTGTAGCCGAACGAGCCCTCACCGACGCGGCGCAATCGTTGCGCGTCGTTCCTTCGAGCCTGCGTATCGACGGCGTTGCGGCGACCAATCGGCCGGGACTCTCCGGTTCCTTGGCGGTGGGCCTTACCTTCGCCAAGAGTTACGCGTACGCCGCCGACGTACCCTTTGCAGCCGTCAATCACATGCACGCCCACGCCTACGCCGCACGGCTGGTGCCGGAGGCCGCAATCGAGTATCCCTACCTCGTGCTGCTCGTCTCCGGCGGCCATAGCATGGTAGCGATTAGTCGCTCGGAGGATGTGCTTGAGGTCCTCGGCACCACGATTGACGATGCGTGCGGCGAGGCATACGACAAAGTGAGCGCGTTTATCGGCACCGGATACCCGGGAGGCCCCGCAATCGATCGCCTCGCGCAAGCCGGCGACCCGCGCTCCTGCCGCCTTCCCAGGCCGCGGCTAAACCACGCACGAGAACGGTACGACGTCTCCTTCTCGGGACTGAAGACTGCGGTCGTCCATCAACTCGACCGCTTTTGGAACGATGCGTATCCGCGGACCAAGGAGAATCTCGCGGCGGCATTTCAAGATGCGGCGATAGAGATGCTCGTCGACAGACTATGCAACGCCGTCGAAGATACCGGCATACGGCGCGTCGTTGCCGGCGGCGGTGTTGCGGCGAATAGCGAGCTCAGACGCCGCCTTCGGGCCTTAACCGAGCTGCCCGAGCCCGTTGAGGTGGTCGTGCCGCCCATGGAACTGTGCATCGACAACGGTGCGATGGTCGCGGGTCTCGGATACCATTTGCTGCGACGAGGAGCACGGACGACTTGGGATGTCGGTGTGGCGGCCCGCGTCCCGGAATTTCGCGGCAAAGCATAGGGCAAACCGCAACGAGCGGTCGAGCGAGAAGCGTCTCTACGGTTCCTACGGTCTACCGGCAAACCCCTCGGCAAGCTCCTGGATATCTTCGTCGTCGGGAAATAGCTTCAACAGTTCCGGTATGGGCTCGTGGATGATTCTCGTGGCGCATTGCGCGACGGCTCGTGAATACTGACTCTGAGGATAGGCGAGCACAGTGGGACGACGTTCCAGAGGACTGCGGGAGGTAAGCTCGTCCTGGGGCAAATAGGCGACGAACTCGAGATCGTGTTTGAGGTTATCCCGCGCTACCATTCGCAAACGAGTTCCGAGCTTAATATCCTCCGCGGATCGCCCCATATTCATGACGATACGGGGGCGGAAGCCCTCCAGCGCCTCTTCGGCTCGGTGGCCGCTCTCCGGGCTCAGTGCGGCGATCGCCTCGAGTACGTTGCGGATCGACATATCGCTTCCCTCGACGCGCGTCTCCATAAAAGTGAGCACCGCCCGACGTTCCTCGCTTTTGCCGGGAAAACTCCGTTGCAGAAGGCGCAACATGCTCGATTTGAGAAATGAGTACGCGTTGAGAATCGCCGTCGTGTCGGGCGTCGTGACGATGAGCCCCGCCGGCGATACGAGAAACAAATCCAATGTGTTGAAGGCGCTCCCGGAACCGAGATCGAGAATCACGAAGTCGGCAGTCAGCCGTTCGAGCTCCTTCATGAGCGCCAGCTTCCGCCAATAGGGGAGGTTGGCCGTGCCGGCGAACAACCCGTCGCCGGGGATCAAAAAGAGGCGCTCCTGGGGCGTCTCCACGACTAACTCCTCGAGACCGGCGGCTTGGCGATAGATGAAGTGGCCGATCCCGGCGTGCCGGTTTCGAATACCGAGAATCGTGTGCAGATTGCTTCCCCCGAGATCCAAGTCCACGAGCACGACGGTCTTTTGCTGTTGGGCAAGGGCGATACCGAGATTGGCGGCGAGAATCGACTTGCCTACACCGCCTTTTCCACTCGCAATGGGAATCAAATACTGCATGTTCCAGTCTTACTATAGGACGAGAACGCAGTTTGTTCAAATATGTGACATTGGGCGGCATTGATACACCGACTCCGTTGACGAGGCGGCGTCATCCGACCGATACTGCGCCCATGGTCACCGACGATGCGATCGATGCCGCAATCAGAAAGATTCCCGATTTTCCTAAGCCGGGCATCCTGTTTTATGACCTTACGAGTCTTTTGGCCAAACCCGACGCCTTTTCGTACACCGTCGATCGCATGGTCGATATCTATGCCGACCGTAGCATTCAGGCCGTGGCGGCGATCGAGGCGCGCGGCTTTCTGCTTGCCGCACCCTTCGCCTACCGTCAGAACGTACCGCTTATCCTCTTGCGGAAGGCGGGGAAGCTCCCGGGCCGGACGATCGGGCGGGAGTTCGCGTTGGAATACGGAACCGATCGCATCGAGGTCCACCGCGAGGACGTAACGCCCGGGGCTGACATTCTCGTCATCGATGACCTTATCGCCACCGGAGGCACCGTCGAGGCGGCGTGTGAGCTCATAGAGGAGGCGGGGGCCCACGTTGCCGGCGTATTTGCCGTGGTCGCCCTTCCGTTTCTCGGGTTTGCCGCCCGCCTCAGGGGGCGCGATGTGCGCTACCTACAAGAGTACGCGAGCGAGTAAAGGGAGCCCGCTGTGCGGCACCGTATCCGCAGGTCGACTCTTGACACATCGGGAACGAGAACGCTAAGATTCGAGCACATTTGCATGTGATTCCCGGTGGTGTAATTGGTAGCACATCAGATTCTGGCTCTGACAGTGGGGGTTCAAGTCCTCCCCGGGAAGCAATGACAAATGATATCGGCCCGTTCGTCTAGCGGCTAGGACGTGGGATTCTCATTCCCAAAACAGGGGTTCGATTCCCCTACGGGCTACGGTAACCGACGGATATCACTCCGTCGGTTTTTTTGTGTCCGCAAAAAGATTGCTGATCGGAGTCGGTATCGTTGCGGGCCTGAATGACGCGAGAAATCTATGTATCTATTTCGGATACGCGAACGTTTCACTTTGCAAGGAACCGTTTCGGGAAAAACGTCGCCGGTTCGTTACCTTGACGAGATTCGTTTACGGGGTGAGAGTTACCCAGGCACACACGACTCGTTGACTCAGCACACCTCTGGTGGTGCCCGTTCGGGAGGAACTTATGGATCTGACAACGCTTCTCTCGAAGCTTCCCGCTCCGGCGCAACGCGGAATAGAGACGCTCAACTTCATGAAGTTGGAAGACTTTACGAGCGTCTCCGAGGCTCAGGTCCGGAGCCTTCGCGGGGTAGGTCCGAAAGCCGTATCGCTCATCAAGGACGCATTAGCCGAGCGAGGACTGACCTTCCAACCGTGGACGGTGGGAAAGACGGTTCTCGGTGACCCAGACACGTACCCCGACGACGGTGTGTTGGCGCATCACCTGGGAGAGGCCAAAGTGCTCCTTGATCGAATGGTCGATGAGTTCCGCAAATGCACCCCACCAATCTCCTTGGAATGGCGCTATTACACCGACGGCAACACCTGGCTCGGCAAAAGCACCGTCAAAAACAAGACAGCCGTTTGGGTAACCGTCTGTCACCATATGTTCAAGACGACGTTTTACTTCAATGCGAACGCGATTCCGCTCTTGGAGCGGAGTGGTCTCGATGATCAGTACGAGAGTCAGTGGAAAGAGATCGAGGCGACGGGCAAGACCAAAGCCGTAACGGTTGAGGTGGACGGGCCTCAGAAACTCGATCACGTTCGTCTGTTGACTCGTATCAAACTCACGTTCATCTAACGCCGCAGCGCGAACTCGGACACGCCACTCGCGGGCCTCGTTGCCGTCGCTCCTCTTACATGGACGCAACAACGGTGTCGAGAGAGGGCGGTGACTTTGGTCGGTTACCGTGTGAAGGGGTCAGAAGGTCTTGTGCTTCCGTTCCACGACCGGGCACAATGCAGTCCCGAGAGGAGTATTAGTGTCGAACTGCGTATTGATCCTTTCGGACGGAACATGTTTTGACGGAGTGTCCTTCGGTGCGACACCCAGTACCGTAGATGCGATTGAGGCGGCCGTGCGCAATGCGACGAGCCGCCCGATATTGGCCCACGTCGGTGAAGTCGTATTCAACACCGCGATGAGCGGGTATGCGGAGGTTCTCACCGATCCCTCCTATACCGGCCAGATCGTTGCGATGACCTATCCCCACATCGGAAACTACGGAGTTGAAGAGATCTGGTCCGAGTCGGGCCCCGAAGGGGGTTCTCCTCCGGAGGACCGTTCTACGATCGGACGTCCGATTAAGGTCGCCGGGTTCGTCGTCCGGAGTCTGTATCGCGGTCCGGTGCCCGAGGGAAGAGTGCGCCTCTCCGACTATCTTGCCTCCGCCGGCATCTCGGGCATCACCGGCGTCGATACGCGCGCTTTGACGCTCCACCTGAGAGATAACGGTACGCAGAACGGCGTTATATGCCGCACGGAGACGGAAGCGGAGCGACGCCGCGCGGTAGAAGCGGTGCACACCTTTCCCAGCATGGAAGGGAGGGGCCTGGTCTCTGAGGTCGGCACGCGTCGGACCGTGTCCATCGATGTTCCGCGGTCCGCCTCCGCAGGCATCGGAGGCGACGGGCCGCACGTGGCAATCTACGACTGCGGCGCGAAGGCCAACATCATCAGAGAGTTACGCGCCCTCGACTGTCGCCTCACCGTGCTCCCGTCGACCGCAACCGCCGATGAGATCCTTGCGACCGATCCCGACGCGGTGATGCTTTCCAACGGACCCGGTGATCCGGCGGTTCTCGGACACCAGGTTGAGCAGACGCGCCTCCTCATCGGTCGCCTCCCGGTGCTGGGTATCTGCCTCGGCCACCAGATTATCGCCGAGGCGATCGGTGGCGAAACTTTTAAGATGAAGTTCGGACATCACGGCGTGAATCATCCGGTACGCGACGAGATCACCGGGCGCGTCTTTGTGACCAGTCAGAACCACGGTTTTTCAGTCGATGAGGAGAGCCTTCCGGACGGAGTGTCGGTATGGTTCCGCAACGCCAACGACGGCAGCATCGAGGGGTTACGGGACGATACGCGTCGCATTCGCTCAACGCAGTTTCATCCTGAGAGCGCGCCGGGCCCCGTCGATAGTCGCTGGATCTTCGAGGCCTTTCTCGATGCGATACCGGGGTATGCGCCGCGGCAGCAGGCGGAGACGACGGACTCACCATCTTCGAACCGGGAAAGGGAGCGTTAGCATGCCGCGAAGAACGGATATTTCCTCGATTTTGCTCGTCGGCAGCGGTCCTATCGTGATTGGACAGGCGTGCGAGTTCGACTATTCGGGAAACCAAGCCGTGCGCTCCCTCAAAGAGGAGGGGTATCGCGTTATCCTGGTGAACCCCAATCCGGCGACGGTGATGACGACTCCCGGTAGCGCGGACGCGATATACATGGATCCTCTGGAAGTCGATTACATCGAAGACATCATCCAAAAGGAGCGCCCCGATGCGATTCTCGCGACGATGGGAGGGCAAACGGCGCTCAATCTGGCGATGGATCTCGACGCCGCAGGTGTTTTTGAACGCTACGATGTCGAGGTGATCGGCGCGGCGATCCGATCAATTCGACTCGCGGAGGATCGCGGCGAGTTCAAGGAACTGGTCCGCCGACTCGGCATGGAGAGTCCGCGCTCTGCCCTGGTGGGAAGCCTCACCGAGGCGATGGAGGTCAAGGGTCGCTTCGGATTGCCCCTCATCATTCGACCCAGTTATACCTTGGGCGGCAAGGGCGGCAGCATCGCCTACACCGAAGAGGAGGCGCGCTCGTCCATCGAACGCGCGCTGGCGGAGAGTCCCGTTCACACCGCGCTTATCGAGGAGAGTCTGATCGGGTGGAAGGAGTTTGAACTCGAGGTGATGCGCGACGGTGCGGATAATGCGGTGGTCGTCTGTTCGATCGAGAATATCGATCCGATGGGCGTACATACCGGCGACAGCATCACCGTAGCACCGATCCAGACCTTGAGCGATCGCGAGTACCAGCGGATGCGCAGCGCCTCAATCGAAATCCTCCGCGGCGTCGGCGTGGACTGCGGCGGCTCCAATGTACAGTTCGCCTTCAACCCCAAAGACGGTCGTATGGTCGTTATCGAGATGAACCCTCGCGTCTCGCGAAGCTCGGCCCTTGCAAGCAAGGCGACCGGCTTCCCCATCGCCCGCGCCTCGGCGCGTCTCGCGGTGGGCTACACCTTGGACGAGGTTATTAACGATATCACCGGCAAAACGGTCTCGAGCTTTGAGCCGGCCCTCGATTACGTGGCGGTAAAGGTACCGCGGTTCGAGCTTGAGAAGTTTCCCGAGGGCTACACGAGTTTGGGCACGCAGATGAAGTCGGTCGGCGAGAGCCTCGCTCTTGGGCGTACCTTCGGGGAGTCGTTAAACAAGGCGATCCGCGCCGCCGAGTACGGATTCGACGGTCTGGAGGAGATCTCCGTCGATGCGGCGGAACTACGGCGGATGGTCGAGACGCTCCACCCGCGCCGGATGTTTGCAGCCTATACCACGATACGACGAGCAATCGCCGACGAGCGGTCGGGACAAACCGGCGCGGTCGATGTCGCGGTCGAGTCGATCGCCGCGGCAAGCGGGTACGACCGTTGGTTCCTTCACGAGTTTGTCGAGCAGGCGCGGCTCGAGGAGACGATCGGCGAGGTGGGTCGCTCCCGAAGCGTAGCTACAGAGAACGACGGTCGAGACATTTCGCCGGAGCTCCTCCTGGAAGCGAAGCGACGCGGCCTTACCGACGGTCGAATCGCACGCCTTCTGAACGAGGGGGCCGTACACGACCGACCGCATCGACCCGCGATAAAAAGCGTAACGATCCGGGATGCACGAAGAGAGGCCGGCATCAACGCGGTGTACCACTTCGTCGATACGTGCGCCGGAGAGTTTGAAGCCGAGACTCCCTACTTTTACTCCTCCTGGGGCGAGACCGACGAGGGGAGGCCGATCGGTGAGTCGGGCGTGCTGATCGTCGGATCGGGACCCAACCGCATCGGACAGGGGCTCGAGTTCGATACGTGTTGCACCTTATCGTCGCTCGCATTTCGCCGCTTGGGGCGCCAAACGGTCATGGTCAACTCCAATCCCGAGACGGTCTCCACCGACTTCAACGTCTCGGACCGTCTCTACATCGAGCCGCTTACGGCCGAAGACGTCTGTGAAGTGATACGCAAAGAGGGGCTTCGTGACGTGGTGGTACAACTCGGCGGCCAGACACCGTTGAACATGGCGGCCGAGCTCGAGGCGGCCGGCGCTCGGATCGTCGGCACGGGCGTACAAAGCATTCAGGATGCGGAGGATCGGGAGAAGTTCACCCACCTCATCGCGCGTCTCGGACTCCGTCAACCCCACAATCGTATGGCGGGCACCGTCGAGGCGGTGCGCGAGGCGGCGCGTGACATCGGATACCCGGTACTCCTGCGTCCTTCGTTCGTGTTGGGCGGGCGTAGTATGACGATCGCCTACAATCGTGATGAGTTGGACGAGTTCCTCTCCCGTTCGCCGATTTTGAGTGCCGAACGGCCGGTGCTGGTCGATCAGTTTCTCGAAGACGCGTTCGAGTACGACGTAGACGCCGTCGCCGACGGGATAAACGTATACATCGGTGGCATCATGCAGCACATTGAGGCCGCCGGCGTGCACTCCGGCGACTCGGCGTGTGTGTTTCCGCCGTTCAAGGAAGACGGCGCGTTGGAGGCCGAGATGGTGCGCGCGACGGCGGCGATCGCGCGTGAAATCGGCGTACGAGGATTTGTGAACATTCAATACGCCGTCAAAGAGGGAGCGTTGTACGTCTTAGAGGTCAATCCCCGCGCGTCGCGAACCGTGCCGTTTCTCTCAAAAACGTCGGGCGTAGACCTGGTGGCGGCGGCGGTCGGCGTGTGGGCCGGTACCGACCTCGTGACGCAAGGGCTGGTACCGTCGGACGGAACGGGCGTCGGCATCGGGAAGTGCGCCGTCGGGTGGGCCGTGAAGGAGGCGATGTTCAGTTTCGATCGCTTTGCCGGTCACGATCCGCTTTTGGGACCCGAGATGCGTTCCACCGGCGAGGCGATCGGTATCGGCGAGGACTTCGGCGAAGCCTTCGCCAAGGCGTCGATCGCGACCGGCACCCGACTACCCCACGAGGGACGCGTATTCGTCGCGGTAAACGACTACGACAAGGAGACGATTCTGCCGGTCGTGAAAGACTTGATGGCGATGGGCTTCTCGATCGCCGCCACACGCGGTACCGCGGCCTTTCTCTTTGAACGCGGCATCATGGCCGAGGTTATCTTGAAGGTTCACGAGGGGCACCCCCACGTCATCGACCATATTCGCTCGGGACGCATCGATATGATGATCAACACTCCCTTGGGACGGTATACGCAGAGCGACGACGGATACCTACGCGTCGAGGCGCTACGGCACCGCATTCCCTATACGACGACCACCTCGGTGGCGCGGGCGGCGGTGGAGGCGATTCGCCATTTGCGTCGCGGTGAAACGGTGGCCCGGGCGTTGCCGTAAGACGTTCGCCGGTCGCGGCCCGTTGCGAGACGGACCGCAAACGAACGGCGTTATCCCAACAACGCCGCGATCCTCGCCCGTAACTCGGACGGAGCGTGTCGTCTACTACGTGCACACTCGTGAGCGGCGTTTCCGCAGACCAAGCACCGTCGCGGCGGCAGTCCTAACGCAGATCGTCCTATCGGCGTACGATCGCGGTCGAATACGTCGATATCGAGAAGACGCCCGATCGGATGCGTCTCCTCGATACGGACCGCCATGCGTTTGAGCTCGATCCCGGATGGTATCGAGCGGACCTCAGCACAACGGTTCGCGCCCCGCTCGATATCCTCCGTGCCGGCGATCGCCGCACGCCATTCCGGCCCCGCCGCGGAGTCGTACGCCTCCGCCTCCTGTACAATCCATCCACACGCTTCAAGTTCGGCACCGACGGCACGCCGTCCCCGCCTCAGCACACCGGCTACCCACGGTTCGTTTTTGTCCGGCCCGGGGACATTGACCGACAACACGATTGTCGGGCGGCGAAGGCGCATTATAAAGCGGCGGGTGTGCCGACCACGCTCCTCGCGTGCCCCGAGAATCGCGAACGGTATATCGGACGCCTTAGGTGGCATTCGCTTTTACCGTTGTATGTACGAAGATCGTACCGGCCAAAAGGTCGGCGCACCCCCCGGGACTGATGCCGCGCTCGATAAAGGCGGCGTTCATCGCCTCAACATACGCCAGTCCCTCGGAGGTGCGACCGCCGCCGAGGGCGAGCGCCTCGTGCGCCGCCGTTCGCACGTACCCCAGCGCCGCCGGTCCACCGCGGTGGACGACGGTCGTGTCTTCCGCGACGGTCATGATTGCGAGCAACGCATGAACTGCGGCATCGTTCGATGAGCAACCGTCCCTCATAGCGGAGCGATACGCCGGCAGACCGACCTCGAAAATCGCCGGAAATCCCGTTTGGGCCTCGCCCCGAATACCGGTTACGCCGTGGGTACGGTATAGCCGCTCCCCGTGCGACAGCGGTGCATCGCTCGTGTTCAGTCCGACGAGCTCGCGCTCCACGATGCCGGAGGTAAGACGACGCGTCGCGGCAC
The DNA here is from genome assembly GCA_965601925.1 of Alkalispirochaeta sp. Classification (GTDB taxonomy): domain Bacteria; phylum Spirochaetota; class Spirochaetia; order DSM-27196; family Alkalispirochaetaceae; genus Alkalispirochaeta. The sequence goes on along the minus strand of OZ271854.1, from coordinate 3,968,299 downwards.
GCCATCGCTCGGTAATCGACGACGCGTGAAGAGCGGAGACGGTGCCGCACAATACGGCGGTCGTGAGCGTCACCATGACGAAAATCTGCCCCTTGTGGGTGTTGACACCGCCGGTCGCCGCAAACATCGCGCGCTCGGCTCCCAGGCCGATACGACGCGTCGCGGCTAAGGTTTCGGGCTCGTCCGCAGCGCGGTGGGCGCGCTCGGCGACGCGGACCAGAAACGGATGAACGGCTCTAATACTCGACTCGAAGGTATCGAACCCCATGTCGCGGTGCGATCCCGGGTCTCGCCGATCGACAAGACCCGGTTTGGGTGTGACCTCCAACTCGGCGAGCATGGCACGATGCGCCAGATCACCGACGGTCGCCGGTGACGGTGCCGTGCGACGCGTCGTCGCGCATGCGCGAGCGTTACGCCGTTTGGGCCTTCGCTCGCGTACGAATGACATGGGTTATCATCGGCCCGAAGATCGACAGCAGCGTCAAGGCGAAGAGCACGACGGCAAGAGGGGAGCCGAAAAAGATGGCGAGGTCGCCGTTGGCGATCGTATACGCCCGCCGAAACGACTGTTCCATGTTATTACCCACGATCACCGCCAGTATAAGCGGTGTAGTCGGTATCTTCGCCTTCGCCATGAAGAATCCGAGAATACCGAAAATAATCAACAGATAGAAATCGACGATACTGTAGCTGATCGCGTACGTACCGACAAACGCGAGCCCCATCACGATGGGATAGAGAATCTTCGGAGGCACCGCCAATACGCGTACCAGTGCGCCGGCCATCGGTATGTTTACAAAGGCCAAAATGATATTCCCGAAGAACATACTGGCGATAAGCGTCCATACGATCGCCGACTGTTGCTCGAAGAGCATCGGACCGGGTTGCAAACCGAGCATGAGGAGCGCCCCCATCATGACCGCGGTCGTGCCGGAGCCGGGAATACCGAGGGTGAGCATCGGTATCATGGCACCGACCGATGCGGCGTTGTTGGCCGATTCGGGCGCCGCGACTCCCTCAATCGCGCCCTCGCCGAACTCCTCGGGGTGCTTGGAAATCTGTCGCTCATTGCTGTAGGAGAGGAGCGCCGCCATCGTACCCCCGGCGCCCGGCAGAGCGCCGATGAAGAATCCGAACGGAGCGGATCGCAGAATGGGCCACACCGACCGACGCCAATCCTCGCGAGTGATCCAGATACGCCCGAACTTCGTTTGCGCCTTCTTGGTACCTTCGGCGATGCCCTGAAAGCTCTTAAAGACTTCGCCCAAGGCGTACACCGCGATAATCACGACGAGAAAGTCGATGCCCGCCTCCAACTCCAATACTCCGAAGGTGAATCGCTTGACTCCCGACTGCCCGTCAATCCCGATCGAAGAGATCATGAGTCCCAGGGTAGTGGCGATGAAGCCCTTGATCGTGTCCCCCTTGCTCATCGATGCGGTGGCCGACAGGGCAAAGACGAAGAGCATGAAGTACTCCGCCGGACCGAAGTGTAGGGCGAATCGGGCGACCGGTAGCGCGACGGCGACCATAATCACCGTTGCGATGATGCCGCCGATAAACGATGCGATTGCGGAGATCGCGAGAGCGGCTTCGGCGCGCCCCTTGAGGGTCATCGGATATCCGTCGAAGGTTGCGGCGACCGCCGCACCGGCGCCGGGCGTGTTAATGAGGATCGAGGAGCGCGACCCGCCGTACATGGCGCCGTAGTAGACCCCGGCCATAGTGATCAACGACGCCTGCGGGCCGAGCACGAAGGTCATGGGAAGAAGTACCGCCACACCGGTCGCCGGTCCGAGGCCGGGTAACATACCGATGAGGGTCCCCAATATACCCCCGATCGTAACCCACATGAGATTGATCGGGTGAGCCGCGACGCTGAGGCCCTCCGTCAATAGTTGAATCGTTTCCATCGCGATCTCCTATATCCAGATGATGGGCGTACGGGGCAGGTAGACGCCCAGGATTTGCGAAAAAAGCACGTACACCGCGATGCTGAAGATCACCGCGACGAGGGTGTTCGTTTTCCAGTGCTCGCGGCCGTTAAAGAGCCATAATTCGGCTTCCAAGAAGAATACCGTCGACAGTACGTATCCGATCCGGTCAAAAAGCATCGCGTATACGAGCGCGAATACGCAGGAAAGGAGGATCTTGCGTACATAAGGATCCCGACCTCGGGCGACCGGTTCTGCGGTTCGGCGGACACGGAGCGTCTCTTTGGAGATTTGCACGATCGACAAGACGATCATGAGAATGCCGAGTCCGGCGGGAAATACTTTTGGTGCGAAGGGGATACCGATACTCGCATCCGGCAAGCTGAACGCCATCATCGCAAAGGTGATACCGACCGCCAGCGATACGATTCCCGATATCGTCGTGATAGTCATAGATAGTACTCCTGAAAAGCGGGCGGCATCGCGCGGGATGCCGCCCATACGTCGCGCGTATCGCGGCGAGTTAATTCGCCAACATGCCGATTTCGGCGAGGATAGTGCGGTACTCGGTATCCACCTCGGCCAAGAACTCACCGAACTCGGGACCGTCCATGTACGCGTCGTCCCACCCGTTTGTGAGGCGCGCCGTGTCCCATTCCGGGGTCTGCACCATGGCCGCCAACGTCTCGCGCCAGTACTCGACCGCATAGTCGGGCATCTGGGGAGGACCGAATAGACCGCGCCAGTTCACGAAGGTCGCATCGATTCCCTGCTCCACGGTCGTGGGAATCTGAGCGACGATTCCCGCCCCAACTCGATGGGGAGCGGACTGCGCCAGAGCGCGCAGGTCGCCGCTCTCGATCAAACCGCGTACCTCCGAGAGGCCGGTGGAAAAGATGTCGATGTGCCCACCCATGACCATCGCCGATCCGCCGTCGTCGAAGCTGACGTAGTCGATCTCGCGTAAGTCCGTAATGCCTGCGGCTCGAGCCATAATAAGAAATTGAAGATGATCCATCGATCCGGCCGAGGACGTACCGCCGATCTTGACGCCCTTGATATCGGCCTCGAGGGCCTCCATCACGTCGACCATCGTTTGGAACGGAGAATCGTCTCGAACGACGAAGACCGCGTAGTCGGCGATCAATCGTGCGAGGGGCGTCACGTCTTGATATCCGAACTCCGAAGTACCGGCCAACTGGGTAAGAATAAGCGGCGGCGAGTATACGGTGATGATGTTATCGGCGTCGGGTCGCTCCTGCAGACTCGCAAGATGAACCGATCCGCCCGCACCGGGATTGTTGCGTACCGGCATCGGCGCGTCGACCAAGCCGCTGTCGGCCAGTACGTTCGCGGTAGTCCGAATCGTGAGATCCCAGCCGCCGCCGGCCCCGCCGGGAGCGACAAAATCAAGCGCACCGCGAGGATATCCCGCGCCGCCTTCGTTCTGGCCCTCGGCCCATACGGCACCGATCGCCACGAGGGTGATCAGCATACACACTCCCAATCGTCTCATTGTGAAACCTCCCTAATGTATTTGATGCGCATCTACGCTGCGCTAACTCTCGCAGTAAACCGGAACGCTTCGTATCACGTCGATAATCGTGCCGTCGCGGTATTCGACCAATCCGACGATCCGATCTTCGAACACCAGCGGCTCCGGACGGCCTGCAACGTGCTCGGCCCGCTCCTTCAACTCCTGAATCGTAAAGATCGGAAGCGAGCTACCTCGAAAATGGGTGATGAGATCGGGACGGCGGGGGTTGATCGCGATACCGCGGTCGGTGACCAAAATGTCGACTGACTCGCCGGGTGTAATGACGGTGATGACGCGGTCGACCACCGTCGCAATGCGGCCGCGAATGAGCGGCGCCACTACGATCGAGAGACCGGAGCCGATCGCCGTGTCGGAGTGCCCGCCCGACGCACCCATAATGGTGCCGTCGGAACCGGTTAGTACGTTGACGTTGAAGTCGACATCGATCTCCAGCGCGCTCAACACGACGACGTTGAGCTTGTTCACTGCACACCCTTTGTTGAGCGGATTGGCGTAAAACGACGCGTCGATCTCGGTGTGCAGCGGATTTCGTGCAATCGATCGGATGGCGTCGAGGTCGAAGCTCTGCACGTCCAAAAGCCGTTTTATCAGCCCCGCCTCGTGCATGGCGACCATCTGGCTGGTGATACCGCCCAGGGCCCAGCTCGCCGTTACGCCGCGTTGCTCCATATGCTCGGTGAGGTAACGCGTCGTCGCGAGGGAGGCGCCGCCGGAGCCGGTTTGGAGCGAGAAACCGTCTTCGAAGTAGGGCGAGTAGGCGATGACGTCCGCCGCGTTTTGGGCGATCAGAAGGTCTTTGGGGTTAGTGGTGATCCGCGTCGCTCCGGTTGCGATCTTGGACGCGTCGCCGACCGAATCGACCGTCACGATATGATCCACCAGATCCTGATCGATGCTGAACGGCGTATTGGGATACTCGACGAGATTGTCGGTCAGAAGTACCACGGTATCGGCGTGGTTGGCGTCGACGATCGCGTAGCCGAGGGCGCCGCAGGCGGAGTCGCCGGTAAATCCGTTGGCGTTTCCGTACACATCGCAGGAGGGCACACCGAGAAAGGCGACATCGATCGTGATCTGCCCCGTCTCGATCGCCCGGGCACGCCCGCCGTGGGAATGGAAGACCACCGGTTCGTCCATGAGCCCGCAGGAGATCGCACCTGCCAAATCGCCGCGCAGGCCGCTGGTGTAGATGCGCGTGATGACCTTACTCTCGATATGGCGAATCAACTCGTCGTGCACGCCGGTGAGGGACGAGCTCGCCACCGTCAGGTCCTTGATACCCAGGTTGGCGATTACGTCCATCACCATGTTCACCACGCGGTCACCGTTGCGGAAATGGTGGTGAAACGAGATCGTCATACCATCTTTGAGACCCGATTTAAGCACCGCCTGCTCGACGGTGTCGACGAGTTTGTTAAGACGCGGCGCGCTGCGATCGCCCTTTCGCCGCCGGATGAGCGGTGTGTTCTCTACCGCTCCCTGAAAGGGCTTGAGGTTCGAAAAGCGGCCGATCTTCGCCGGTATCTCACGGTCGATACTGTTGCTAGCCATTGATGTCCTCCGCGGTAATGCGGTAGCCCGCCGCTCGCGCCAACTCGATGATGCGCTCGGCGCGCTCGATAATCGGCTTGTCGACCATCTTCCCGTCGACGGTAAAGACGCCGGCCCCGACTCTCTCCGCCTCGGCGACGGCGCGCATGACCCGTTTTGCCGACTCGATCTCGCCGTCGGCGGGCTGAAAGACGCGATGTACCGGGGCAATCTGGCGCGGTGAGATTACCGATTTACCGTCGAATCCGAGTTGCTTGGCCGCCGTCGCTTCGCGTACCAACCCCTCTTCGTCGTCGAGATCGGAGAAGACGGTATCCAGCGCATAGATGCCGGCCGCCCGCGCCGAGGCGACGATGTGGCTACGGGCAAAGAGGAGCTCCATACCGTCCTTACTCCGCGTCGTCTTCATATTCGTAACGAAATCCTCGGCGCCGAAGGCGATACCGATGAGCCGCTTGGAGGACGTTGCGATGTCGTACGAATTAAGCACGCCGAGGGGACTTTCGATCGCAGCCATGAGACCGATCGTACCCTCCGGAACACCGGCGGCGTGCTCCTCCTCAGCGACCAACGCTTCGACCTCCTGGACGTCGGCGGCGCAGTCCGTCTTGGGAATCCGAATGAGGTTCGGCCGCGCGTTTACCATTGCGGCAATGTCGTCGCGGCCGAAGGGGGTGTCCAGCCCGTTGATGCGTACCACCGTCTCCATTCCCTCGTAGTTGAGGTTACGCAACGCGTGGTAGACCAGAAAACGTGCGCTGTCTTTCTCCTCTACTGCAATCGCGTCTTCCAGATCGAACATGATCGCGTCGGACCGGTAGATATGCGCATCCTTCACCATCGCGGCGTTGTTTCCCGGTACGTAGAGCATTGTCCGGCGCAGTTTCACGATTGACGCCTCCACCGATACCGGCTGATACCCGCCGCCCGATACGCCGCCGACTCGATACGCGCGCGAATCGTGCTGTCCAGCGCCCCCTTATCCTGAAGGGAGAGAAACACATCGGTGATCTCCAGCTCCTCGAGAGTCTCCTTTGCTACGCGACGAATCTGCCGCCCGAACTGCTTTATCACCGCGCTCTCCACGTCGATGTGTACGCCCTCTCCCTCCGGTGGGCTCACGGTAACCAGCACGTCGCTCGACTCCAAAGAACCGGCGATCCCCGTCTTAACGATCTTCATCCATGTCTCCTTGTAGACGCCGCTTAATCGGCCGGGCCGCCTCGGATGTCAGGAACCGATACGTCGACTCGGGAACCAGTGCCGCGAGCTCACAGAGGGCGTCGCGCGCCCAGAGTCGGCGCACCTGTGAGGCGCTGATTGCGTGGCCCGCCGTCTCCTTCCGTTCGATCTCTACTACCTCGACGCCGAAACGGGGAAGCACGTCGGCCAGGACGCGGTTGTAGTGGGCGGTGACTTCGCAGTACGGCTCGGCTCCGACAAAGCGCTGCGTCGCACCCACCGCCGGCGCAATTGAGTCGGCGAACAGAGTGGCGTCGAGCGTAGCGTGGGCGGCGTTGATGCGCCCGGTATCCTTGATGAAGTACGTGGGAAAGGTCGCTCCGGAGATGATGTAGTCTCCGCCCGGCACTACGCATACGTTCGCAAGATCCTCGGTTCCCGCCGCCACCAGAGCCAACCGATCGTCGAACGGAAAGACCGACCGATCTTCCTCGACGACGAAGACGACGACGTGATCGACCCTACGCGACGCGGTTTCGATCAGATACCGGTGCCCATTGGTAAAGGGATTGCAGTTCATCACGACTGCGGCCGTTGTGCCGTCGTCCCGACGCGCCGCAGCCAACCGTTCGCGATAACGGCGCAGACCGTGTTTGTTGTCTTCGAACAGCAGCGCATCGGATGTCTCCGCCAGCGGCGAGAATCCCAGAGCGGTGAATACCGTCCGATTTTCCGGTGACGTGAATAGAAAGAGCGAATGCACACCTTGGTGGTGCGCCTTGAGCTTGAGATACGAGACGACCGTCGCGGTAAGATTGCGCCCGCGCCCGGCCTCGCTCACCGCGACGCCCTTGATTACTCGACCGGCGAGCGAACCGGTGGCGAGCAGCGCGTCGCCGCGGAATACTCCCACGGTATAATCGATATCCGTCTCGTATTGCAGATTGTAGTGTTGAAGGAATGCCTCAACCTGGGCGCGCTCCGATGCAACGCCGCGGGACAGCGACCGAATCGAGAAGTCCTCACTCCACGCCATGGGCGGATTCTAACTGCCGCTTTTCCATTCGCCAGTAAGACGCAATCCGACATTTTTGTCTGGTTTTGTCCTACAACGTCATGAGCTTGTTCTTGTACACGTAATGGGTCAGCTGCGAATTGTTACGGAGATGCATCTTCTCCAGAAGGCGGCTCCGATAGGTACTCACCGTTTTGACGCTCAGGTTCAACTCGGTAGCGATCTCCGAGAGCGTCTTTCCCGATGCGATCATGAGCATCACCTGCGTCTCGCGCTCCGACAGGGTGTGGTGGGATGCGCCGGAGGCGGGGTGTCGAATCGTATCGAGAAGGGCGTGGGACGTCGCCTCATTGATGTACGTCTCGCCCTGCAGTACCCGACGGACGGCGCACACGAGTTCCTCGGGCGCGACCGCCTTGTTGAGGCAGCCCGAAGCACCGAGACGGAAGGCGCGCGCGGCATACTGCGCCTCCGGTTGGATACTCAGCATGAGCACCGGAGTATCGGGAAACTCGCTTTTGATCTCCGACAGGACGATCATACCGTCCTTACCCGGCAAGCTGATGTCCAGAACCACCACCTCAATCCGGTGCTCGCGCAACAGTGGGATCACCTGATTACCGGCATCAACCTCGTATATCCGGGCGATCGGCAGAGATTCCTTGAGTAACTGGATGAGACCGCGGCGTAGCACGGGATGGTCGTCAGCTATGAGAATTCGCGGAATTGGTCGCCTCTCCCATCGGTATTTTTGCGGATACGTGCGTTCCGGTCGCTCCGGAGCGAAATCGAATCTCGCCGCCGAGACGCCGGACGCGTTCCCGCATCCCGATTATGCCATATGATTTCGGATCTGCAAGGCTGTGCCGATCGATGCCGATTCCATTGTCCCGTATGTCGATACGTACCTCGCCGTCGACGGTTCGCACCGCGACGTGCGCTTCTGTCGCTCGGGAGTGTCGTACGATATTGGTAAGTATCTCCTGCATCAGGCGAAACACGGTAGTCGCTCGGTCCACGGATACCTCACCGGTCGCGTCGATCCTACGAGTGAACCGGACATCGGAGTGTCGATCGGTTTCTCGAACCAACCAGTCGACCGCTTCGGCGAGCGTGAGGTTATCGAGCGCCACGGGACGCAGTCTCGTCGCCATGTCCTTCGTCCAGTCGAGGGTAGCGCCGATGATACCGAGCATGGAGTCATACCGCGCCTGGCGCTGCGGTTCTCCCGCCGCGGCGTTTCGGGAAAGCCAAAAAATGTGCATCTTGAGTGTCGTCAAGAGTTGACCCAACTCGTCGTGCACATCCCGGGCGACGCTCTTGCGCTCCTCCTCCCGCGCGTCCTGCACGCTGTCGGAAAACTGCCGGAGGAGGAGGGTGTGGCGATGCAATCCCCGAATGCGAATACGCGCAACAACGGCGATCGCGACGCCCACCGTCGCGGCGACGATGCCGAAGAAATACCACTGCTGAAAGAAGGAGGGGTACACCTCGACGCCGATCTCGGCGTGCTCCCGGCTCCATACTCCGTTGCTATTGGCGCCCATCACGCGCAAGGTGTATTCCCCGGGCGGCAAACTCGAGTAGAAGTAGCGGTTCGACGGTCCGAGGTAGCGAGGCTCGGGATCGAACCCGATCAGTTGTATTGCATAGGTATTCTTCGACGGATCGGTGAAGTCTAGCGCGGCAAACGTAAACCCCACGAACGAGTCGCCGGGAAAGATACCGACCGAATCGCTTACGACGATGCTTCTCTCCAGACGCCTGCGTCTACCGGCGCGCGTATCCCGGGTCACCGGCTCGTTGAAGAGGCTGAACCCGATGATACGGACCGGCGGCATGAACGGGTTGGGCGCGATCGTGTCCGGATGAAATCGAATGACGCCGCCGTCGGTACCCAACACCACCTCTCCGGAGCGAGTTCGGAGTACCGAGTTGCGCCCGAACTCGTCGGCCGGGAGTCCATCGGATTGCCAGTAACTCGTGAAATCCTCGGTCGTCGCATCGAAGTGCGCTAAGCCGTTTCCCGTCGCCACCCACAAGTCCCCGGCCCGATCGACGACCAGCCCGACGACGTTATTGTCCGGCAGTCCGTCCTCGACGCGATAGGAGCGAAAGGTCTGCGTTGCCGAATCAAAGGCGTTGAGGCCGCCGCCGGACGTTCCGACCCACAGCGTACCGTCGGGCGTCCCGGCGATGGAGTTCACGCTGTTATCGCTGATGCTCGCCGCGTCGGCGGGGTCGCGCGTAAAGGTGGTAAATCGGTCACCGGAGGGTTCCAAACGGCTCAGCCCGCCGTCCCATGTGCCGATCCACAGAACACCGCGACTATCCTCGTACAACGCCCGTACGGAGTTCCCGATCAGAGACGATTCGTCGGTAGGGTTGTTCTTAAATCGGATGAAACGATCCGTTTCCTCGTCGTACCGACTGAGCCCGCCTCCTTCGCTCCCGACCCATAGGCGCCCTCCGGCATCGACGAGGAGACTCCAAATCACGTTAGAGGGAATGGTAGAATCGTCAAGAGGATCGAAGCGATAGCGAACGACCTCGCCGGTGGCGCGGTTCAATCGATCGAGTCCGTCGCCGTCGCTCCCGATCCACATATACCCTCGATGGTCGATCGCCAGCGAGTAAATGTGGTCGCTTACCAACGACGCGGGGTTACCCGACTCGTGGGTGAGCCGACTACGACCGTCGCGGCCGATCCGATAGATGCCCTGTCCGTCGGTCGCGATCCACACCGTTCCGTCTTCGTCTTCCATGATCTGACGCGGCGCGTAATCGCCGTCCAGGATGTACTCGAACCCTTCGCTACGCGGATTGTAACGGTTGAGGCCGCCGCCGCGTGTAGCGACCCACACCAACCCCGATCGGTCGATGTAGATGTCACGGACAAAGTCGTTACTGAGCGAGCGCGACTCGTCGGTCGCGTAGGTGATCCTACGCACCGTCCCGTCCGACTCGATCGTCACCAGGCCGTCACGTTCCGTACCCACCCACATGCGCCCGGTGCGGTCCTCGTTGATCGTCCGAATCGTCACATCGCCGATAACGGTATCGAACCTCCTTCCGCCCCCCGGCGCGACGCGCAGCAGGCCCGTCTCTTCGGTCCCGATCCATACCGCGCCCCGAGAATCCTCGAAGATATCGCGCACGGTATGCCCCGCAAGATGGTGCTCCATCGCCGGTCCACCGGTGTACACGGAGAGTCCGCGTGTGGTCCCGATCCACATCCGTCCGCTCCCGTCCCTATGGAGTACGCGAACTACGTCGCTCGCCGGCCCGCCGACGGACTCGGTGGTCAGGCGCCGGAACCGCTCCGACTCGGGGTCGAGTACGACGATGCCGGCGTCGGCGGTACCGATCCAGATCGAGCCGTCGGAGGCCTCCGCGAGCGAAAAAACGCTGTCACTGGGAATGGAGGTTGTGTCGGATGGATCGTGGAGATAGGTCTCAAATGAATCATCTTCATAGTCGTATCGATTAAGGCCGCCGCCGGTACCGACCCACAAACGGTTTCGGGAGTCTACGAGCATATCGAATACGACCGAACCGGAAATACTCGTTCGGTCCGCCGGTTCGGGACGGTAGGTGCGTATCTCGCGCCCGTCGTAACGGTTCAGCCCGGAGAAGGTCCCGAACCACAAAAAACCGAGGTGGTCCTGTAGAATCGAGTACACCGAGTTGTTCGACAATCCGTCGCGGACCGTTACGTGGGTGAACCGCATGGCGCGCTGCGGGACGACGCGACTCGGGCAAAGGACACTTCCCAACACGAGGAACACGATGAAGACTCTCCGTAGGCGAGGCACGCCGGAATTGTACACCGAGGGGTCGCCGACGCCTACGGCCGTTCGAGACCCGGGTACCCGGATATGCTCTATGCCATTGTCGGCCTTTATCGGAACTCTCCGCAAGGGTCGAGCATTCTCGAAGTGGGAGCCGGGCATGGAGTCGCAACGGCGGAGATATACCGTACCTGACCGGTTCGCATCACGGCGTTGGAGCCCGGCGTGAGGTTGGCGCGCGTATTGCGGGCCCGTGTACCTAGCGGCCGTACCGCCCGAGCGACGAATGACGCACGGCCGTTTGAACGTTCGCACGCACCGCGATGCAAAGAGGAGAGACTACGTCCGAAATGTGAATTATAATGGCTCCTGTGATCTTCGCGGGACGTACCAAGAGACGCATCCTACTCGGCCTTCTTCTCGCATCGATTTCAACCGTCGCGTATGCCCAATCGACGGTCGTTGTGCGCGTTTCGTCGGCGCGTATGATGCGAAACGATCGCGTCGGTACCGAGTGGTCCTTCTCCGTCGCGGCACAAGTCGGCGAGGCCTATGCAACGAATTACGCGGTGCCTTACGGACCCAATCGGTGGCTCTCCGTGGAGATCGGGGAGCCGTTTCGCCTAGAAGCGGTTGTCGTTTCCCACGAACCTCATCCCGACGTCGGACGCGCGGTCGTTGATGTCGACCTCGAAGCGTTAGAGCGAGGACGCCCCTACCGAATACGAATACCCGTGACGGTCGAGGAGGATCGCGGACCGGACGCCGGGCGTAGCGCAAGTTGGCTCTTCGTGATCACCGTAACGACGCTGTAACGGAATCGAGCGTCGGCCCGGGGTCGCTCTTACCCACGTACTCGATACGCGGCGGCGCGTGTTTGTTGACAAAGATTCGCTTAGCCTGGACACTGCTCCCACGATCATGAGCATCGCTTCTGTGCATGCGGGGACGGCGTCGTGGGGGTGAAAATACTCGCCCATCGCGGCGGAAGCGCCGGTCGTCTTCCTGAGAACAGTATTTCGGCGTTCTTGGCGGGCATCGCCGCGGGAGCCGACGTTCTCGAACTGGACGTGCGGCTGAGTCGCGACGGACGGGTTGTGGTGATTCACGACGAGGTGATCGATCGTGTTTGCGGCGGCAGCGGCGCGGTCTCGGAACTGGCGCTATCGGAATTGCAGAGACATCCGATGCGTGACGAGTCCGGCACGGTGCACCGCGAGTGTCGTATCAGCTCCTTGGACGATGTGCTCGCTTGCTGTTCCGAGGTTCATTTCAATATCGACCTGAAGACGGCGGAGCCCGCATTGGCCCGTTCGGTGTATGACTTGCTCGGTCGCCACGACGCACTATCGCGTACGACCGTCGCGAGCTTTCTTCCCAAGGCGCTGGAATACTTTCGCTCAATAGCGCCGGAGGTACGCACCTCGGCACACCCGGACGAGGTAAAGGCGCTCCTGCGCGCACGCTTTCTGGGGGGCACCGTCGATACGCCGGCGTTCGCCGTTCAAATTCCCCGACGCTACGGTGTCGTGCCCTTGGCGACGCGCGGTTTCGTGCGCTTTCTCCATCGCCGTCGCATCGCCGTCGATGTATGGACATTGAATGATGCGCGTTCAATTCGCGCAGCGGCGACTATCGGTGTGGACGGCATCGTAACCGACGACGTGGAGCTTGCGCGGAACGTATTGGCCGCGTTTCACAGCGCGCAATGATATATCGAGCGCGCCCGACATCAACTATAGTGGAGTACACATGGCCGTGACCGATTTTGTTCGTTTTTTGGACACCGGAGTGAGCAGCGCCGGCGTCGCTCGCTCCATCGCTTCCAGGTTGCAGGAGGCGGGATTTCGCCGCCTTGCGATTGGTGAACCGTGGCATCTCACCGAAAACGACGCATTCTTCGTCGTATACGGCGGGACGGTACTCGCCTATCGTGCCGGCAGGCTTCCGCCGTCGGACGCCGGGATCGTGCTATTGGCCGCCCACACCGACAGTCCGGGACTACGCTTAAAACACCGGTCCGCGCGTTACGTCGACGGATTCGTGCGCGTCCCCGTCGAGGTGTACGGCGGACCGATTCTGGCGACGTGGCTCGACCGGGATCTCGCCGTCGTCGGGTCGGTCGTAGTAGACGACGGAGGCGGCTCGACGCGCGTCGTACCCATCGACACTAAGCGTCCCCTGGCGATCATTCCCAATCTTGCAATTCATCTCAATCGAGACGTCAACGCGGCGGCAACGTACAACCGACAGGACCACATGCAGGCGCTCTTCGGCCTCACAGGCGACGCGTCGCGGGGGGAACCGTCGGCTACGACGTGGCTCTTTGAGCGTTTGGCGGACCACGCCGATTTTGATCCTGCGCGCGTTTTGGACGCCGATCTCTCGGTGGTTCCCGTCGAGACGGCGCGTCTCCTCGGCGACGGCGATCGCAAACTCGTCGTGAGTCAGCGAATCGATAACGCCGCAGGTTGCTATACGAACGCGGAGGCGCTGTGCGACGACGCGACGGTCGATCACGGGCGTATGGCGGTGTTTTTTAACCACGAGGAGATCGGAAACGCGTCGGCAGTCGGCGCCGCGGGAGACTTTTTGCGCCGTTCGCTGACGCGTATCGTTCGGGCCCTGGATGAACGACGAGAGGCCGTCGACCGTACCCTCGCCAGGACGATCCTTATCTCCAACGACGGCGCACATGCGATACACCCGAACTATGCCGACAAACACGACGCGGGGTACGCGCCGGTGGTAGGCGGTGGTCCGGCGATTAAGAAGAGCGTGAAGATGAGCTATATCGGCGATCTATCGGTGAGCGGCTGGTTTGCCGCGGTCTGTCGCGAGGCCGACGTGCCGCTCCAGTACCTGCAGAATCGCTCGGATATACCCACCGGTTCCACGGTAGGTCCCTTCGTGGCCTCGCGTCTGGCGATACGAGGACTCGATCTCGGTATCCCGATGCTGGCAATGCACTCGGCGCGCGAGACGGCGGCACTCATCGATATTGATTATATGATCCGGGCATTACGCACCGCTCTTACGAGGGACAACCGTGAAATACTTGACGCTGATACGACACGCTAAATCGAGCTGGAAGGACCGAGGAAGCGCCGATATCGAAAGAGAGCTGAACGCACGGGGCGAGCACGACTGCGTCCACATGGGGCATACGATTGCCCGTGAGCTTCCGGTACCGGCGATGATCTTGGGGAGTAGCGCACAACGCGTCCGCCAAACGGTGGTGCGCCTCACCGAGGCCGCTCGACGGACCGCGGAAGAGGCGGATGCCCTGGCGCGGAAGACCAAAGCGGTCTCCAGACCGCGGGGCGACGACGCAGCTCGCTCCGGGGCATATCCGGAGCCGGAGTGGCGGGACGAACTCTATCTCGCCGACGCTGAGACGCTATGGGATATCGCGTACTCGGCACTCCTGGAGGCGGATGAGGTATGGATCTGCGCGCACAACCCCGGCATCACCGAGGCGGTCGAGGTGTGCACCGGCTCCCGTTTGGAAAACATTCCGACCCTCGGCGTGTGCAGAATCGCATTCGAGGAGCTCGTCCCCGCCGGCGCCAACGGAACGCTCGTATTCTACGCTACGCCGCGTAACTACGGTCGCCGCACCGACAAGGCGTGAGTCGTACGCGATGGAGTTTTCGATTGTGCTGGTAGCGCCGGCGCGGGGAGGAAACATCGGTGCCGCGGCGCGAGCTATGAAGACCATGGGCTTTACCGACCTCAGATTGACCGGCGATGCGCCGCTGGATTCTCCCGAGGCGCTCGCCTTCGCGCACGGGTCGCGGGACATTCTCGAGGGAGCGCGTCGATATACCACGCTTCCCAAGGCGCTTGCAGACGTCGATCTTGCCGTCGCCACTACCGGACGCAGACGGGGTAAGCGCAGCGACTACTACACCCCCGACGAGCTGCGCACCATGCTCGCCGACGGTGGTCGGGGTAACCGTATCGCCATAGTGTTCGGCTGCGAGGAGAGCGGTCTGAGTAACGCCGAGCTGGATCTTTGCCAAATCGTGAGCGCCGTACCGATGAGGCGTCCGTATCCCTCGCTCAACTTGGCGCAGGCGGTCATGGTGTACACCTACGCGCTTTCGCCCCTGCTTCTGGACGTCGCGCGTCCGCTCGTGCGGGAAGGCGACGAAGAGAGCGTCCGCGCGCTTGCGGAGAAGCTATCGCGGATGTTACCTAGTCTCGGATTCGACCCGGGTCGCGCCCGTTACAAGCGACTTATGGAACGCATCGGCGCGGCGCGCCAGACGGACGTCAATTTAATGCACTCAGTGGTGAACGCCCTGGCGATACACCTGGGCGACGGTCACGACTCCTCGGACGAGGAATCGTAGAGCTCCCGCACCGCGCGCCACAGCGGCCGCTCGGGCATGGGCGCGATGCAGGCGACGCGGACCGGTCGTGACGGGTGAGGGAAGGAGAGGTAACGGGCGTGAAGCGCGATGCTGCGGTCGCTCATCGCCCGGCGCGCTCCGTACTTGGCGTCACCCACTACGTGCCAACCCCGACTACCCAACTGCACGCGGATTTGATGGTGCCGTCCTGTGTCGAGCGTCACTTTCAGCACCGCGTGGTGGTCCGTACGGCCGATCAGCTCATAGGTCAACCGCGACTCTTTGCCCGCCTCATCGATGCGACTGCGATTACGCCCCGTCTCTATCGCGATTCGATCTTCCAATACTCCCGACGGCGGGTCGGGGGTTCCGTCCACCACCGCGAGGTAGACGCGCCGCACCGCACCGGCCTGTAGAGCGCGCTGGAGATTTGCGAACGCACGGCGGTTACGACTCAGCACTACGAGTCCGCTCACCGGCTGGTCGATACGATGTACCGGCTGCAGCGCCGGTTCACCGAGCCGACGTCGCCATTCGGTGATGAGTGCGCGATGCTCCGGGCGTCGTCCGGCAACGGCCTCTCCGGAACGCTTGGATAGAACGACAAGATCGGAATCCATGTAGACCAGTGTACCCATACGGGTGCGAGTATAGGGGACCGGCCCCTCCGTGGATACACATTCGTCGCGTTTCGAGGCATACTTGGAGTGTGCGAATCGTACAGCTCACCGATCTTCACGTGGACGTGAAGGAACCTCGCCCTCGGGATATTCCGGTATGGGAACACCTCGAGTGGGCACTCCGGTCGGTGGCGGAGACCGGCGCCAATGCGGTACTCGTCACCGGTGATTTAGCCTTTCGCCACGGGACGCGCGAGACCTACTCCGAACTCGCCCTGTGGCTTGATCGCCTGCCGTGCGACTATCTGGTCATGCCGGGCAACCACGACGATCGTAGTGTCTTCGCCGACATCTTCGGCCGCCGATATCGGACGACGGATAGCGCTCCCTTTATCGACCGCCACGTCGACATCGGTGGTGTGCCCATGGTGATGCTCGATACCGGCGACGGCGAGGTGACGGTGCAGCAGCTCCTCTGGCTCGACTCGGTACTATCCTCGTGCGCCGCCGCCGCCCGGACCGGCCAACGGACGCGATATCTGACGGTGTGGTGTCACCACCCGATATTGACCGGTTTTCATCGATACATGGATGCCAACTATCCATTGGCGGGCGCGGCGGAGGCGAAGACGATCCTCGACGCGTACGCACACGATCTCGATATATCGATCTTCTGCGGGCATTACCACTGGGAGTCGCATCTGGTACGCGGAGGAATACACCAGTACTGTACGCCGTCGCTCTACATGCAGATCGATCCCACCTCGGAAACGTTTCTTCCCCATCCGATCGGCCCGGGCTATCGTGTCGTCGAAATCTGCCCGGGAGACCCTCTCGAAACGGCGGTTGTCTATCGCCCCGACGAGAGCGCCGATCCAAATGTGCGGGAGTAGTCGCATATACACCGATGGACCGCGTATCCCTGGACGAGATTTTTACTCGCCTCCGAGCCAACCCGCCGGATGAGTCGATCGAGCTCGAGCGCATCTATCGCACATTGATAAAGCGTACTCACCCGGATCGCTTGGGAGACGACGGTCGTCTGTTTCTCTATTTTCGAGAGGAGTTCGAGCGCTACCGCGAACAGTGGAGCGTCTTAAGGCGTCGAGAAACGCTCCGCAGCCAGTTCGATCCGCGGGCGTTTCTCGTGGAGCTCGGTCTTTCGTCCGATTTGGCGCCGCGGCCGGCCCTGTATGCGGCGTTGTATCGTTTTCAGTCGCTGGGCTTGGCCGTGTGGAGAGTGCGTTCCCGCGCGACGCTTCGCAAGCGAAACGCCGCGGTGATTCGCTCGGTACTGTATTGGGCCTACGAGTACGACGCGGCATTCGTCTCTATTTTCCAAGGATTTCTCATGCATCAGGGCAACTTTACCCTCACGGAGCGCCACGCAATGGTCTATTCTCCGGTTCGTCGCGTCGTGTTACGCGGCCTCGACGGCGTCATCCGGTATCAGGATCGCGCGCATCCCGCCACCGCGGAAATCGCCCGCGACAGGATCAACTATGCGCTCGCCATCTCCGCCGGCCGCGGTCGAGACGCGCCGTTTGCCGCACTCCACGCCTTCGGCCGCTGGCTATTGCACGAGTTGGATTATCCGCCGGAGCGCATCGGCCTCGATCTATGAGGACCCGATAAGCGGTTTCCACCCCGTCGACTTTCCGCTATGCTCATTTCATGGCTACACCCGATCGTGAACACGCGTACGCACTGCTGCGTCGCTATACCGAGAGTGAGAGTCTCATTAACCACGCCCTCTCCGTAGAGGCGGTGATGCGCCACTTTGCCGAGA
The DNA here is from genome assembly GCA_965601925.1 of Alkalispirochaeta sp. Classification (GTDB taxonomy): domain Bacteria; phylum Spirochaetota; class Spirochaetia; order DSM-27196; family Alkalispirochaetaceae; genus Alkalispirochaeta. The sequence goes on along the minus strand of OZ271854.1, from coordinate 3,950,498 downwards.
AGTACGGCGAGGATCCCGAGCAATGGGGAGTTATCGGACTGGTGCACGACCTGGACTGGGAACGCTATCCCGACGAGCACTGCCAGCAAACTACCCGCATCTTAGCGGAGGAGGGATGGCCCGAGGAGTGGATTCGTGCGGTACGCAGCCACGCCTGGGGAATGTTCACCGAGGACAAGCCGGAGCACGTGATGGAGAAGGTGCTCTATACGATCGACGAGCTGACCGGTCTCATCACCGCCACGGCCCTCGTTCGACCGTCAAAAAGCATTCTCGACATGAAGGTAAAGTCCATCAAAAAGAAGTGGAAAGATAAAAGCTTTGCCGCCGGAGCCAACCGCGAGGTCATCGCCGCGGGAGCCGAGCTACTCGATGTCCCTCTCGATGAGGTCATCGCAGAGACGCTCGCGGGAATGCAGAAGGCGGCGGAACGTATCGGTCTTGCCGGGAACCCGGCATCGGACGGCGTGTAACGCTCGATAACCGACGAGAGGGGAAGCAATACAACATGTCATACAGTCCTACCGAACGCGCGGACGGCGCGGGGCTCGATTTCATACGAACGATCGTTTCCGAGGACATCGCGGGAAAGAAAGCGAAGGTCCACACGCGCTTTCCTCCGGAGCCAAACGGATATCTCCACATCGGCCATGCCAAGTCGATCGTATTGAACTTCGGTATCGCCGAGGAGTTCGGCGGTCTGTGCAACCTCCGTTTCGACGACACCAACCCGGTCAAAGAGGACACCGAGTACGTAGAGTCGATCCAGAACGATATTCGTTGGCTCGGATACGATTGGGAGGATCGCCTGTACTACGCCTCCGACTATTTCGAGCAGCTGTATCAGTGGGCACACTATCTGATAGAGAAGGGGCTCGCCTATGTCGACGAGCTGAGCGCCGAGGAGATTCGCGAGTATCGCGGCACACCCACCGAACCGGGAAAAAACAGCCCGTGGCGCGACCGGCCCGTGGAGGAGAACGCCGATCTGTTCCGCCGCATGCGAGATGGCGAGTTCGAGGATGGCAGTCTGATTCTCCGTGCCAAGATCGATATGGCGCACCCCAACATCACCATGCGCGACCCCGCGCTCTATCGGATTCGCCACGTCCACCACCATCGTACCGGCGACGCGTGGTGTATCTACCCGACCTACGATTTCACCCACGGTCAGTCCGATGCGATCGAGGGCGTTACGCATTCGATCTGTACTCTCGAGTTTGAGAACAATCGGCCGCTATACGACTGGTTCATCGAGCAACTGCCGGTTCCCTCTACGCCGCGTCAAGTCGAGTTTGCCCGCCTCAACCTAACATACACGGTAATGAGCAAGCGCAGACTCCTACGGTTGGTGGAAGAGGGTTACGTTGACGGGTGGGACGACCCTCGGATGCCGACGCTGTCCGGCTTACGTCGCCGAGGATACACAAGCGAGGCGATACGCAATTTCTGCAAACGCGTCGGCGTCTCCAAGACCAACAGCGTCGTGGACCTATCACTCTTGGAGTTCAGTCTTCGGGAAGACCTCAATCCTCGCGCCGAGCGGTACATGGCCGTGGTCGACCCGATTAAACTGACCATTACCAACTGGCCGGCCGGCGACGTCGATTGGTTCGATGCGGAAAACAATCCCGAGGATCCGTCGGCGGGAGCGCGGCGTATCCCCTTCAGCGGCGAACTGTATGTGGAGCGGGACGACTTCATGGACGATCCGCCCAGAAAGTGGTTTCGCCTCGGCCCGGGACGCGAGGTGCGCCTTAAGTACGCCTACTTCGTCACGTGCAACGAGGTGGTACGTGACGGAGAGGGAAGGGTCGTAGAGCTGCGCTGCACCTACGATCCGGAAAGTCGAGGCGGCGAGAGCCCCGATGGTCGCAAAGTAAAGGGTACCCTCCACTGGGTATCGGCGCCTCACGCCGTCGCTTCCGAGTTTCGCCTCTACGGACCGCTCTTCGACCGCGAGAACCCGTACGACGTTGCGGAGGGAGAAGATTTTACCGTTGCCGTATCACCCGATTCCTTGACCGTCAAGGAAGGGTATATCGAACCGGCATTGGCGGACCGAGAGTCCGATTCCGCGGTGCAATTCTTACGCACCGGCTACTTCCGCCGTGACGAGAAGTATTCGCGTCCCGATCGTCCGGTCTTCAATCGTGCGGTAACGCTTAAGGACAGCTGGGCGCGAGTCGTGCGCAACAAGCGAGAGAACGAGTAAGCCTCCTGTAGGCCGCGTAGCGTTACCGGAACGCCGGACGGCGGCCTCGCCGCGCGCTCAGCCGGTCGAAGGACCCGGCGAGGCCTCGGTGCGCGACGGTTCTGTTGACGCCAAATCACCCGCGCTCTCGGCGATGCTTTTCAGCATCAAGTAACAGCTCGTAGCACCGGCGTCCAAAACACCCCGACTCCGCTCACCGAGCCGGCTCGACCGGCCGATCTTGGCTACCATATCCTCGGTGCTCTTCCACCCCGTCTCGGCGGCCTCTACCATCGCGTCCAGCGCCTCGGCGAAGCTCTTCCCGCGATCGACCGCCTCCCGGACGGCGTGTGTCGCCGGGGCCAGCGCGTCGACGAGCGTTTTATCGCCCGGTTTCGCCTCGCCCAAGGTGCGGATCGCCTCGTAGGCGGCCTCGAGCATCTCGGCGAGGGTACCGACACCGATCTCCTCAGCGTCCTTACTCGCCTTCGCCATCGCCTTGTAGAACTGCCCGTAGAGTGGGCCCATCGATCCACCGATCTCAAGAAGGAGCGTCCTCCCCAAGATCTTCAGAGCGTCGCTCATATTCATTCCATCTTCCAGACGCTCTTTCGTCAGCTGGAAGCCTTTGTCCATGTTGATTCCATGGTCTCCGTCGCCGATCTTTCCGTCGAGCTCACTGAGATACGCCCGATTCTCGTGGATTACCTCGATCAACCGCTCTACGATCACGCGACCCTCGCGGTTCTTAAATACATCAGCCATGCTGCCTGAGCCCCATGGAATAGGCGTCCAGATCAATGAGCTCCTTCAGCTCTTCATCGAGCTTCATTACGGTGAGGGTGATGCCCATCATCTCCAAACTGGTGAAGTAGTTTCCCACGTACGGCCGATAGACGCCGATGTTCTTCTCTTCCAGCACCTCGGCGATACGATTGTAGAAGATGTACTGCTCCATTACCGGCGTAGCTCCCAGTCCGCTCACCAACACGACGACCTCGTCGCCGGCGCCGAAGGGAAGATCGGGCAGGACGATATCGAGACACATCTCGGCCATTTTGTCCGCGGGTTGCAGATCCTGCACCGTAATCCCCGGTTCGCCGTGGTGGCCGATACCGACCTCCATGGTGCCGGGCTCGATGGAGAAGTTGGGCTTGCCCACCGCGGGGATGGTGCACGGTGTGAGTCCGATACCGACGCTCCGGGTGTTGTCGATCGCCTTTTGCGCCGCAGCGATGACCTCGTCCAAGGTACCGCCGAGGGCCGCTTTCGCGCCGCCGACCTTCCACATGAGCACCTCGCCGGCGACGCCGCGGCGTTTCTCCCGCTCGTCGCGCGGGGCGCTCGGCACGTCGTCGTTGGCCAACACCGTCTCTACCACGATGTCGTCCTCCTCCGCCTCCTCGACCGCCATTTTCACGTTCATGACGTCGCCGGCGTAGTTCCCATAGAGCACCGCGACCCCCTTTCCGGCATCGGCGGCGCGTATGGCGTCGTAGAACGCCTTCGCAGTGGGCGAACTGAACACTTCTCCCACCGCGACGGCGTCCACGAGGTTTCTTCCGACGTATCCGATGAACGCCGGTTTGTGTCCGCTCCCGCCGCCGGTAACGACGCCGACCTTGCCTTCAATCGGGGCATCTTTGAACTTGACGACCCGCGGGTTGTCGGTGGCCGAGACGATATCGCCGTGGGTCCTGAAGAACCCCTTCAGCATATCCTCCACGACGTTGTCGGGGTTGTTGATAATTCGTTGCATTGGTCTACCTCCTCCGTCGCCGACTACAGTCCTTCGCCGCCGAGAGTAATCTTTCTTCCCGATACGGTCTCGTACCCGATAATGATAAGGAGAAGAATCGTTCCATACACCAGACCGCGGGCGAAGGGGGTTATTCCCAAGCGGGTAAATGCGCTGGACAGCATTTGTAACAGCACAACGGATATAAAGACGCCGGCGAACTTTCCCGAACCGCCCTTCGGATCCATCGTCCCCATGACCGATACGACGATCGCCTGTAGTAGATACGACTCACCGTAGCCGACCCGCGCGGAGTTGGTTCTCGAGATCATGATGAGTGCACTGATTCCGGTCAGAAAACCGCCGAGAGCGTACGTCACAACGATCGTACGAGCGTTGTGTATCCCTGAAAACCGTGACGCTACGGGATTGGATCCGTACAGATAGAGATTGCGCCCCCATTGAGAACGGTTCAGCAAGAAGCCGACGATCAAAAAAAAGATCACCATCAAGATGAACGGAAAGGGAATGCCGAGAAGGGTTCCGTTTCCGACGAATGCGAACTCCTGCGGAAACCCTACGACCCCCCGTCCCCCGGTGAGTATCATCCCGATTCCGGCAAAGAGCATCATCGTTCCGATCGTGGTCAGAATCGAATGTACGCCGACTTTGGCGATTACCAGACCGTTGAAGAGCCCACCGATCAATCCCGACGCGAGGGCTACGGCGATTGCGAGGAGCATAACGGGCACGGTACCCGAACCGGCGAGCAGCGCCTCGTTCGTGAGAATGAACGCCGCGAAGATACCGGCGAGATTCATATTCGATACGACGGATAGGTCGATTCCCCCGGTGAGCATCGCGATCGCCATCGCCATACTGAGGAATGCGAATTCGCTCATCTGAAACATGATCGACGATATGTTCCGCCAATTATAAAACCGCGTTCCGTACAAGAGGAAGATCAACACGGAGATGACGAAGAACGCGCCCAGAAGGAGAACGATCTTCGTAAGATGTATCGTTTTGTTTTGCACGGGTCTCCTCACTCGTTATGAAAGATGAGATTGCGAAGGTTCTCTCGTCGCGTACGTATCGCCATGATCGACACGCTCAGGATGAGAATGGCGCCGATGAAAAAACGCATCCACGACGACGAAAGCCCGATGAGAATGAGCGTCGTTTGGAGTGTCGTGATGATGAGCACGCCCAGGACGGTACCCGAAACGGTCCCGACTCCACCGGTTAGTTTGGCCCCTCCGAGCACGACGGCGGTAAGTACGAATAACTCATCGCCGACGAGGGAAATCGGATTCAGGGATCGAACGTGCGCGGTATACACGATTCCCATGAAACCGGACAACATGCCGACGTAGCAGTAGATAAAGGCTCGCGTCTTCCACAGTTGGACCCCGGCCCGTTCCACGGCCTCTCGGGAACTCCCCATAGCGTACACGGTACGTCCCACGAGAGTACGATTGAGAAGAAACCATGTAAGAACGATCAAAACGATCGTGGGAACGACAAACCACGTAAGGCGCGCCGCGCCGCTCGCCGTAGTGAGGGTAAGAAGGGGCTCCGTTCCAAACCACACGATCGAGTCGGGCATGTTCCCCACCGGAACGAACCTCGTTCCGAACATCAAGGTCATCAATCCAACGAAAATGGACTGCGTGCCGAGCGTTACGATCAACGTCTGGAGTCGAAACTTCTGGATGAAGAATGCATTGATTGCGCCCAGGAGAATGCCGAAGACACCGGACAAGGCGAACGCGAAAACGATGTTGTCGATACCCGTCGCCATCATGATCCTCACCGTGGCATACCCACCGAAGATCGCGACCGCCGTAAAGGATACATCTATCCCCCCGGACGCGAGCACGACGAGCGAACCCATTGCGAGGATCATCGTACCGGCACTGGAGCGGACAATCTGAAACAGATTATCCAAGGTATAGAACGAAGGGTTTATCGATCCTACAAGCACTCCATAGGCTATAAGGATCGCCAGGAGAACCGTCTCTTGTCGTCCGACAAGCTTACCGAACCCCGTTTTTCGAAGGTCGCTCACGCGGGAACTCCCCGTTCTACGATGCTTCTCAACTCCTCTTGCCCGATATCCTCGCGCTTCGCTTCGAAGATAAACGTCCCGTCGCGCATTACGATGATTCGACTGCTGTTCTTATGGATCTCCGGTATTTCATCGGAAATGATGACGATCGCCATACCGTTCCGGGCGAGTTCATGAACGATTTCGTGTATCGTCGATTTTGACGCGACATCGATACCGACCGTCGGACCGTCGAGAATCAAGAGACGCGGTTGTGTTGCGAGCCATTTACCGATGACGACTCGCTGTTGGTTGCCGCCCGACAGCGAACCGACCGCGTCACGGGGGGAGGGCGCCTTAATGGACAACTCGGAAAACCATCGACGTGCTATTCCCTGTGCAGCATCTCCGTCGACCAATCCCCATCGAGTCACCGTATCCAATACCGACGCCACCAAGTTCTCATCGATCGGTTTTTCCTGAAAGAGTCCCTGTACGTGCCGGTCCTCCGGAACGAGAGCGATACCGGCTTGAATCGCCTCTTCCGGGGAACGAATCGCCTGCGGTGCGCCTTCGACGACGATTTCACCCCGATCCGGTTGATTCAGTCCGAAGAGGGAAAGAGCGAACTCGGTTCGTCCGGCGCCCAGAGGGCCGATGATGCCGACGATCTCCCCCGGTTTCACGGTTAAATCCAGATCGTGGTAGTGAGGCTCCCGCGACAGTCCTTTCACTTCGAGCACCGGCGTGACGTTCTCGTTTGATGGTTCGTACTCGTACGGGGTGTATAAGATCTTCTTACCGGTCATGTGAAGGGCAAGCGTTTCCTCGTTCAACGATTCCGTGGCGAAGTCGCCGATCTTTTTTCCGTCGCGAATGACCGTAATATTGTCGGAAACGCGAAATACCTCATCGAGCTTGTGGCTGACGAATACCGTGGCGATACCGTTGTTGCGCAGCTCGTCTATGATTCGAAACAGGGAATCGATCTCCGATTTCGTGAGCGCCGTCGTCGGTTCGTCCATGAAGATGATCTTCGCTTCGAGCACCAAGGCTCGTGCAATGGCTACGATTTGCCTCTGGGCCATAGAGAGATTCTGTACCGGGGTTTCGAGATCGATGGACTCGCGCAGTTGATCCAAACCGTCCCGGGCCCGTGCGGTGATCATGCTCGGCCTGATGTATCTGACCTCATCGCGCACCATCCAATTGAAGGCGATATTTTCGGCGACCGACAGCGTCGGAAACAGGGACAGGTCCTGATAAATGATCTGTACGCCCTCATTCATCGCCGCTCTGGTCGTCAATTCAGTGTACTCGTTTCCATTGAGGATGATACGGCCCCCGTCGAATCCCTGCGATCCGGAAACGGAGCGGATGAGTGTCGATTTGCCGGAACCGTTTTCACCGACGAGACAGTGTACCTCGCCGTATCCTACCGACATGTCGACGCGGTCGAGCGCCTGGACACCTGGAAACGTTTTTGACAAACCCTCTATACGAAGTACGTAGTCGTCGGCCATCGGGAGCTCCCTCGTATATGCAGAACGTTCCGGCACGACATCGAGCCGGAACGAACGCGCTGTATGACATTTTCAAAAATCGGCGATTTTTGAAAATGCCTGTGATGACTCTATCAACCGATAGTCGTCGCTAAAAGAACAGCATATCGTCGATGTTCTCCTGGTTGAAAATGAGCGGAGCATTCCCGAAAACCAGCTGACCATCAACGATGATGTCGCGATATCCGTCTTTTCCGAGATCCATACCGCTTTCGACCTGTTGACCGGTAAGGGCGAGATACGCGATGTACGCGGATACGTATCCGGCGTCCGCCGGGCGCCACGCTTGACCGTGTTGCAGCGAGCCGTTTCGAATGTACTGTTCGGACATCGACGGGAGCGTAAGACCGACGGCGGCGACGTCACCCGTGAGACCGAGCTCCTCGATCACCTGCGCATTCATGATCGTCGACGACGCAGAGTTCCCAAAGAATCCCGTGAGATCGGGATACGCGGCGAGCAGTTCACGGGCGTTATTATATGCGGTTTGCTCGGTATTCCAGTCTTCCACCGGCTCATCGAGAACGAACTCCATATCGGGCGCATTCTCCGCGATGTAGTCCATGAGACCACGGTACCACTGCATGTGGGTTTCCATCGTTAATCCACCGACTTGCCCCGCGAACCTTCCTTCGTACCCCATCTCGCGGGCCAGCGCCGCTCCCATCACGCGGCCGAACTCGTGATTCGTGAATGCTTCCATATTGTAGTCCACAACCCCATCGTGATCGCGAACGAGTTGCTCCGCCTCGTGGCTGACGACAACGATGCCGGCTTCGCGCGCCCGGCGCAGCACCGGAATCATCGCTTCCGGATCGTTCGGCACGACGAGAATGGCGTCTACGCCCTGAGCGATGAGATCCTCAACCATTTGGTTCTGCCGAGCCGGATCACCGCCCTCGGGGGCAATCTGCCACGCCTCTACATCGGTAAAGTCCTCTCCGAACTCCTCTACACCGATGCGCATGTCGTCAAACCACGAAATCCCTTCATGTTTCGCGACCATGACGATCTGAAAAACATCGTCATCCGCCTCTTGTTGACCCGCTGCGAAGACGGCGATCGGCATCGCGATCAACGCGACGACCATCAACATTCCGAACCGTGTGCATTTATTCACGTTTCACCTCCCTTTACGACAATACAGTTTCGATTAGGAACATTATTTGTCGTTTTTCCCAACCGCATTCAATTGAACCATCTAAATTTGCAGCTGTCAACGAATTCTTTGAGTTGATGTACGTTTACGTAAGTAATTCGGGGATAATCTTTGTTTTGCGATCGTTACATCGCTCAGTTCATATGCGGTTGAAACGTTCGACGGAATGATCCGCGCCGTTACCGGACGGTATCCGGCTCACTGTCTGCGTACACGAGCTGAACACCGCTGTTTTTTATGTGAGATATGTACGTTTCCGGTACCTCGCCGTCGCTGACCACCACATCGAACTCATGCATATCGGCAAAATAGGACGTTTGAACGACCCGGAACTTATCCGAATCGACGAGGAGAATATTCGTGAGGCTTGATTCCATGATGGCTCGTTTTGTCTTTTGCTCCCATGGATTAGACGAGGTAACACCCAGCTTTTCATGGATTCCGGTCGCTCCCAAGAACGCCTTCGAGGCGCGATGGCGCCGAATCATGGAAATTCCTTCTTCACTCTCGCACATCAGACTATTTTGGTGATAATAGCCGCCCGCAAAGATCAGTTTTACATCGTCACGGTCGTGTAACTCGATAAAGACGTTCAATGAGACGCAAATGACCGTGAGGTCGTAATCGGTAGGGAGGGCTCGCGCCAAATAGTAGGGTGTTGTCCCCGAATCAATCACGATCGTATCGTGAGGTTCTACGAGCGTTGCCGCCTTTTCTCCGATAATCATTTTTTCGTGTTGGTGGAGGGCTTGTTGCTGGGCGATGAAATACTGATCTCCGACGCGAAGCGTATCGCTTCCGGGGTTGATCGACGCCGCACCGTGGGCGATAAATACCAGCCCGTCGTCTTCGAGTCTTCGGAGGTCCCGCCGAACGGTTACCTCCGATACTCCCGTTTGATCGGCAAGATCGGATACGCGTTGCATACCGGTACTTGAGAGAATCCTGACGATTTCATTCATGCGCTGTTGCTGTTTGTCCACGACGAAGCATCCTCATATAACATGGTACGGCGTACGCGCTATAGCATAGCATGTTCTTTCATACATACCAAGAAGAAGCTATTGTTTACATTAAATGCGCCTAAATCGGCAAATATATTTTTGAAATGAAAGTATCCGATACCAAAATATTCTTTGACAATCTTCTTTTGTTATTTTACGATCAAATCGTCGTGTCGATTGATACGTGGAGAAAATGTGATGGCGACCGCTCGTGATTCCATATCGGTCTACTCCGACGGCCGGTATTACACTGAAATTCTCACCGATAAAGTACGAAAGAAAATTTCACGTGGAGAAATACGTTCCGGTTTCGTACACCTTCTCGTGCAGCATACGACGAGCGCTCTTATGCTCGTCGAGCACGAGGCGGGGATAATCATGGACATCAAGCGTCTTCTTCAAGAGTTCATTCCCGATTCCGACGCATTCTTCCACCACCGACGGGGTGTAGATGAGAACGGAGCCGGGCACGTACTGTCGGCACTCTTCAATCGTACCCTCGTAATGCCCTTCATCGACGGTGATATGACCCTGGGAACATATCAGGAGATCATGTTCATGGACTTTCAACCCGAACCCTTGGAGCGCTTCGTAGCCCTTACCATCGTAGGAGATTGTCCGCGATGACCTTAAAGCTCATCGTAGAGACGTACGGAACGCTTATCCCCGACGTGCGCTCGATTGTCTTTGAAGAGGAACGCTATCGGTCTCGTCACACGTTAGGCGCGCACCACGTTTTCTCGATCGATGATTATCTTCGGAATGACCAGGATTCCCCACCGGGAGACGCCGTCGTGTCTCTCATTCATGCCGTGTATGAAGACCGCCCGGTCGACGATGCATTGGTTCAACTTCTACACCGTATAGTCCTGCGCGGCGGCACCATACAAACGGTATGTGCGACGCCGATACTGCGCGAGATGTACGAGAAGATTCCATCGATTTGGCTATCCGCTCACGGGCGGCACGCGGATCGGTCCACGGATGAGATCGAACGTATGCAACGGATTACCGTTTCTCGTCGAATGAACACGATAGAGCGCGCACTGCTCGCGGGAGAGCAGGCCATCCACTACGAGTCGGCGTACCGGCTGCAACGAGAACTGGAACTGCGAAATCTTTTCGTTGCCGATACGACAAAGACATACAACGTTACCGAGGGAGGTCGAGGATAGTGGCGAACTATGCGGTTGGTATCGATGCCGGAACCTCCGGCGCTACGGTCATGATTACAGACCTGTCGGGGCGCATCGTCGGTAGTGCGTATCGTGAATATTCGTGCTACTACCCCAAGATGGGGTGGAGCGAACAGGACATGGAATTGGTGTGGGATCGACTCTGTGACGCGAGCACGGAAGTGACCGGTAAAACCGGAATCGATACGCGAGAGATCGGCTCCCTCGGTTTTTCCAGCCAGCGCGGGACATTCGTGTGCATCGACAAAGAGTGGAAACCCCTCCACCACGCGATCGTCTGGAACGATAATCGCGCGGCCCACCATCAATTCTTGCGGTTCAAGGAGCGTATGGACGCGAAGGCGTATATCGCGGAGGCCGGTGTCGCGATGGACCCCCACTGGTCACTATTCAAAATCATGTGGGTCAAGGAGAACATGCCCAAGGTGTGGTCCAAGACGTGGAAGATCGTCAACGGCCAGGAGTGGTTTCTCCACCGCCTCGGATCGGAAGAGATGTTCTCCGACCCGGCCTCTTTGACGTTGAACGGCATGATGGCGATCGATACGCTCGATTGGTCCGATACGATTTTACATGCCGCGGGCATACCGAGAGAAAAACTCCCCCCCGTCGGCGAACCGATGCGCCAGGTAGGGGTGATGAGCAAACACGCGGCGCAATCGACCGGGTTTGCCGAAGGTACACCGATCGTCGTGGGCGGTGGTGATCAGCAGTGCGCGGCGGTCGGCGCCGGGGTTATTCGGGAGGGACTCTCCGAAGTGACCCTCGGCACCGGCGGTGTGATGGTCGCGCACGCCGATTCGAGAAAGGACGATCCTGACGGGCGCGTCATCACGGGGGGACACGCAGTACCGGGAAAGTGGGACATGGAAGGGACGCAATACTCCTCCGGGGCGACGCTTCGCTGGTGGCGCGATACGTACGCCCAGGTCGAGACCGATACTGCGGCCAAGCTCGGACTGAGCACATACGACCTGATTACCGCTCAAGCGGCGCAGGCGCCGGCCGGGTCCAAAGGGTATCTCTTCTTCCCCTTTTTCACCGGACAGGTGACGCCCCACTATATTCACACCGCATCGGGAGGCTCTTTAGGGCTCGGTTTTATGCATGATCGAAATATCATGGCCCGGGCCGTCCTCGAGGGCGTGGCGTTGGAAATGAGGATGATCGTCGAGGCGATGGAGCACGTCTTGAAAACACCTTTTGATGTCATTGGATTGTCCGGCGGCGGCGCGAAAAGTCCATTATGGCGACAGATTCAGGGGGACGTATACGGTCGACCGGTCAAGACGTATCTCGTTTCCGAATGTACGACATTGGGTGCTACGATCTTAGGAGCAACGGGAGCGCGTCAATTCGCGTCGATCGACGAAGCGGTGGAGAACATGGTGAATGTAACGGGTGAGTTCGAACCGGACTCGAAACGTCACGAGATGTACACCGACTTGTACGGTGTCTTCAAAGACACATTATGTGCGCTCAGAGACTCGGGTATCTACGACAGACTCTCGTCACTACAGACAAAGTATTGGGGAGACGGTGCATCGGAGTGATGCGGGCGGAGCTGGAAGGGAGCTTCTCGGTCGACCGGGGAGCGCACCCCGGCACAGTGGGTGCCCGACAGGACGATCTTTTCGGTGCCGACGAACTGCTCCTTGACCGGGAGTACGCGGTGGGCGACTACGTGGAGCAGAGGATGCGTTCTTCGAAACTCGTCCCCGCGGTACGCATCCGGGCCCGCTCGCTTGGTAGACCGGAAGGAGAGGGCGGCGAGTAGCGTGTCGACACCCGTGTGGACGCCGAAACGGTGCTTACCTCGTTCGCGTTCCGCGTAACGAGGTCAACGTTGAAGAGCCACTCTCGTACCAAAACCGATAAACATGATACCGGTTACCCTCTCTATCACCGTTCGACGCCGTTTGTAGAATGATGCTACGTAGCGGGATGAGAACAGAAATACCACGACACCGTACCACAAAAGGGATATCCCCATCATGAGCACGACACCGGCCATTCCGAGTCCGAGCGACGGTGTTTCGGGCATAGTGGAGGCGACGAGACTCGCGACGAACGCCGCTGTCTTCGGATTGGACAGACTCGTCAAGAAACCCAATCGGATCGCCCTCACCGGTCGCATTGAGCTACGCGAAGGGTAGGATGCTGAGGGAGTCGAACCGTGTTTTCCGGCAATGAGCGTGATCCCACGTACGACGAGATAACCTCCACCCAGTAGCCTCAAGAAGGCGTATAACCATGGAGCCGCCTCAAATAGTGTATTGATGCCCCATACACCGGTGAAACCCCAGAGCGACGTTCCGGCGACCACGCCGGCCACAATGAAACATCCCGTCTTCCGTGAATAGCGCGCGCTATTCTGCAGGATGACGAAAAAATTCGGTCCCGGGGTCATTACCGCTACACTCCACAACAGAGCGACACTCAACAAGGTCGGAAACCAATCGACCATACAGACACTCCTCGTTTCAGTTTATTCCGGTCCACGATCGGACGCACGGTGGAATTGAACGGCCGATCATACTCGGGAGCTCGACATCCAATCTTCTTCCACACATATCCATCGGAGGACCAGCACCTCGGATACTGCGCGCTTGGGACTCGGATGGATGGTCGCGGAGCCCGGCTCCCCGACCATCCATTAGAGGACGCGACACCCCGGTGGGGGTGTGCTGGGAGTGGGCGGTGGTGGCGAGCGCGACTTCTGGCCCGGAGGGCCTGCTGAGTGATCGACACCGCCTCCTACTCCCCCTGGTTGGAACCCCGGGGAGACGCGCCGGGAGCGGGCGGCGCCGGCTGGTCGCAATCCTTGCAGATTGCTGCTCGCCGCGGATGCGGAGCTCGTTCACGTACCGGAGGAACAAAGTTCCGAGGAACGTGAACACAGCGGTACGGTGCCGATGCGAGGCACGCAGTCTTCCGAGACCCGCCGAGTGACCGACACCGCGTTCCGCCCCGGTTGTCGAACTTCGGGGCGGAACGCGCCCACTATCAGCTCGTTACCGCCCCTTTACTCGCCGAACTACATAACTGAGCAAACTTCCACAAGGCGCCGCGGGGGTAGGTCGTCTCTTTGGGACTCCACGCCGCGCGTCGACGCGCCAGCTCGGCCTCGTCCACGGCGACGGAAAGCTCCTTTTTCTTCGTGCTAATCGTTATAACATCGCCGTCCTGAACGAGAGCAATCGTCCCGCCCACTTGCGCCTCCGGAGCTACGTGTCCCACAACCATGCCGTGGGAGCCGCCGGAGAAACGTCCGTCGGTGATGAGCGCCACATCCTTGGTAAGGCCCGCACCGGCGATGGCGGCGGTTGGGGCGAGCATCTCACGCATCCCGGGCCCCCCTTTTGGCCCTTCATACCGGATGACGACCACGTCGCCTTTTTTGACGTCGTCATTGAGAATCGCGTTCAGCGCTTCCTCTTCGTGTTCGTACACGCGTGCCGGGCCGGTATGCTCGAACTCATTGAGGCCGCACGTCTTCACGACGGCGCCTTCGGTGGCGAGGTTACCTTTGAGGATCGCGATCGGCCCCCGGGGCTGCTCGGGACTCTCAAAACTGTGCACGACCTCCTGATCGTCCAGGCGCACTTCGACATGCTTAAGGTTTTCGGCGATCGTCTTTCCGGTAACGGTGAGACAATCTCCGTGAAGCAACCCTCGCTCCAAGAGCATCTTCATCACCATCTGTACGCCGCCCACCTGGAAAAGGTCCTCCATGACGAAGCGTCCCGCCGGCTTCATGTTGGTTAGGATCGGCGTCGTATCGTAGAAGGTGTTGAAGTCCTCGATTTCGAGCTTGACGTCGACCTCGTGAGCCAATGCAAGGAGATGCAGGACCGAATTGGTGCTCCCTCCAAGCGCCATCACCACGCGGATCGCGTTCTCAAAGGCCTTTCGCGTCATGATGTCCCTGGGAATGATGTTCTCTCTTACGCAGTGCATCAACGCGTCGGCGCTCGCCTCCATAGCCCACGTGCGCAACTCGTGTACCGCCGGTACCGACGCGCTCCCGGGAATACTCATGCCGAGCGCCTCCATGGCCGAGGCCAGCGTATTGGCGGTGTACATACCCCCGCACGCCCCGGCGCCGGGGCACGCCGCGACTTCGATTCCGTGGCGCTCCTCTTCGGTGATCTTACCGGCCGAGTACGCACCGACCGCCTCGAAGGCGCTGACGATGTCGACCTTCTGGCCCTTGTAGATTCCCGCGGCGATCGTACCGCCGTAAACGAAGACGCTCGGCACGTCCATTCGCGCCATGCCCATAACGGTGCCGGGGATCGTCTTGTCGCAGCCGCCGATGCCCAATAGCGCATCCATCTGGTGGCCGTGAGCGGAGAGCTCGATGACGTCGGCGATCGTGTCGCGCGAGATGAGGGAGGCCTTCATCCCCTCGTGGCCCATCGCCTGGCCGTCGGTGACGATGAAGGTATGGAAGCTCACCGGCATGGAGTCCGACGCTTTGAGTCGCTTCTTTGAAATCTCGGCGATCTCATCGTGATGGACGTTGCACGGGCTGACGTCGCTCCCGGCGCTGGCGATGCCGATAATCGGCTTGTCAAAGTCGTCGTCGCCGAAGCCGACGGCGCGAAACATCGCACGATTCGCCGTTCGTTCCACCCCTTCGGTCATGACTCGCGACCGTCGATTCAGTTTTTCCGCCATGGTATGCCGCTCCTCCTATGGTGTTGCAAAATCGTTGAGATAGGGAATCCGCGATCCCAACGCCTCCACGGCGTCCACATGAGAGAGGAGCACCGACGTCGAATCCCAACTTCCGGCGATGAGCGCACTACGGTACGCCGGTGCCATCGAGAACTCGTAGTCCTGAGAGCCGACCGTTATCGTCGACGAAGGAAGATCCACCGAGATCGTCGTCCCTGGATCGGCCTCGACGGTCCCCATGATCTCCTCGACCTCCCGCGCGCCGAGAATAACCGTCGGGACGCCCATAGCCGTACAGTTTCCCGCGAATATCTCGGCAAATGACTCGCCGATAACGATGCGAATCCCGGACCGCATGAGCGCCTGGGGCGCGTGTTCGCGCGACGATCCGCACCCGAAGTTCCGATTCACAATCAGAATGGAGGCGCCGTCGTAACGCTCATCGTTGAAGGGATGCGATTTCTTCGATCCGTCGGCGTCGTAGCGCACATCGTAGAAGGCGTACTCTCCCAGACCGTCGAAAGTGACTACTTTCATGTATCGCGCCGGGATAATCTGATCGGTGTCGATGTCGTTCCCTCTGACGACGATGCCCGTACCGTCGACGTGTTTGATCGCGTGCTTAATTTCCTGCATGTCAGCTCCTTTCTCCTCGAGACTACGCGGAGAGGTGCGTAAACTCGCGCGCATCCGATACTTCGCCGGTAATCGCCGCAACGGCCACCATCGCGGGACTCATCAACAGCGTCCGTCCGGTGGGGGAGCCTTGGCGGCCGACGAAGTTACGGTTGGAGCTCGACGCCGACATCTCCCGTCCCTTGAGCTGGTCGGGGTTCATCCCGAGGCACATCGAACAGCCCGAGCCGCGCCAGTCGAAACCGGCGTCGCGAAAGATATCCGGCAGTCCCTCGCGCTCGGCCTGGATTGAGACCTGCTTGGATCCCGGCACGACAAAGGCGCGCACCCCTCGCGCGACTTTGTTCCCCTTCACGATTCGGGCGGCCTCTCGCAGATCGCTGATTCGTCCATTGGTGCAGCTTCCGAGAAAGGCGACGTCGATCTTCTTACCCTTAATGCGCTCCCGCTCGGCAAACCCCATGTGCGCCAACGCCTTTTCGGCCGTCTCCTGCTGGTCCTCGGGCAACTCCGCCACCGCCGGGATTCTCTCGTCGACGGGGATGGCCTGCCCCGGGGTAATACCCCACGTCACCATAGGGCGCAATGAATCGGCATCAAGGTGGAACACATCGTCATACTCGGCGTCGTCTCCACTCGCGACCCCCTGCCAGAACTCGACGGCGCGCTCGAAGGCGTCGCCTTTCGGCGCATAGCGGCGCCCCCGCAGGTACTCGAAGGTCGTCTCGTCGGGATTGACGTATCCGACGCGCGCGCCGCCCTCGATGCTCATGTTGCAGATCGTCATGCGCTCCTCCATGGAAAGAGCGTGTATCGCATCGCCCGCGTACTCGTAGGCGTATCCGATACCGCCGTTCACACCGAGCTCCGCGATGATGCGCAAAATGATATCCTTGGCGTATACGCCCGAGGCGAGGTGTCCGGACACGTCGATCTTACGAACTTTGGGGCGGCTCAGCGCCATCGTCTGCGTGGCGAGGACATCCCGGATCTGCGACGTGCCGATTCCAAACCCGATCGCGCCGAAAGCACCGTGCGTCGAGGTGTGGCTGTCTCCGCAGGCGATCGTCATCGCCGGTTGGGTAAGACCCAACTCGGGGCCGATGATGTGTACGATTCCTTGGTGGTCGGTGTGAAGGCCGAAGAACTCGATCCCATGCTCGGCGGTGTTGCGCTCCAACGCCTGCATCATCTCCTCGGCAAGGCGGTCCTTGAACGGACGTTCCAGATCCGCCGTCGGCACAATATGGTCCACCGTTGCAAAGGTACGGTCGGGTCGAAGTACCTTAAGCCCGCGCTCGGCCAACATTTGAAACGCCTGCGGCGAGGTCACCTCGTGAATCATATGCAACCCGATAAAGAGTTGATCCTGTCCCGACTCCAGCGTTCCCACCTTGTGAAGATCCCATACGGTGTTGAACAAGTTTTTTTTCATGCCTCTCTCCATGGATGTATCGAAAGATCGAATGCGGTCACGCAGTCCGTTGATCGCCCCGTGCCATAAGCACCTTCCCCGTTCTGACGAGCTCCAGCACCCGGTAGGATGCAAAGACCTCGATAGCGCTATCGAGCTTCTCACTCGAGCCGGTGACTTGCACGGTCAGTGTGCCGCCGTCGAGGTCGACCGTTTCGCACTTGAGCGCGTGGGCGAGCTGCAGAAGCTCGCTGCGCTCCTCCTGCGAGCACTCAAGTTTGACCAGGGCCAACTCGCGTTGGACGATGTCCTCGCCGGTACGGTCCGTCGCGTGCACGACGTCGATAAGCTTATTGAGTTGCTTGAGGATTTGATCCAACGTCTTCTCGTCTCCCGAGGCGACGATGTTCATCATCGAGAAAGCGGGATCGTTGGACGGGGAGACGACCAAACTGTCGATGTTGTACCCGCGACGGGCAAAAACGAGGCTGATGCGAATAAGCACACCCGGTCTGTTCGCCACTTTCAGGCTGATCGTATGCTTTCGGTATCCCGTCTGCATCGGCGCTACCTGCGCCATACTCATGTTTTGCATTACGTGCTCCCCACCGGTTTTTCGAGTTTTTGCTTGGGAGGTTCGACGAGCATATCGGAGTAGCTGCGCCCCGCCGGAATCATCGGATAGACGTTGTCTTCCTTCGCGACTTCCACATCGATGAGACACGGCCCGTCGTTGTAGGCGAGGGCGGAGGCGATCACCCGCTTCACGTCTGCACTGCGCTTGAGACGGAACCCCTTGACGCCGAAACTCTCGGCAAGCTTCACGAAGTTCGGGTTGCCCTCCATGTCGACCCCGGAGAGGCGATTCTCGAAGAAGAGCTCCTGCCACTGACGCACCATACCGAGGTAGGCGTTGTTGATGATGACGATCTTGATCGGAAGTTTGTTAATCACCGCCGTAGCCAGCTCGCACATCGTCATCTGGAACCCGCCGTCACCGACGATCGCAACGACCGTCGAATCGCGATGGGCGAATTGCGCTCCGATAGCTGCGGGGAGCCCGAATCCCATCGTGCCCGCGCCGCCGCTGGTAATCCACTGAAACCGATGATCGATCAGATAATACTGTGCGGCCCACATTTGGTGCTGCCCCACATCGGTCGCGACGTAGGCGTTCCCCTCGCTCTGGCGATAGATCTCGTCGAGGACGTGTTCCGCCTTGAGCTTACCGCTCTTTTTGTACTTGAGGGGAAACTCCCGGCGCCACACCTCGATTCGCGTCAACCAGTCGGCGGTGTCGCCCGGTTCGGCCATCGCGGTGATCTGATCGACCACGAGCGCCGCATCACCCTGAATGTTAACGTCCATCGGCAACACCTTCTCGAACTCCGCCGCGTCGATATCGACGTGGATCTTCTCCGCTGCTTTACAAAAGCGCCCGGGGTCACCGACGATGCGATCGTCCCACCTCGACCCGATCGACATGATCAAATCGCAATGTTCCACCGCTTTGTTCGCATACGCGGTGCCGTGCATACCGAGCATACCCAGTGAGAGGGGATGGGTCTCGGGGAATCCGCCTTTGCCGAGCAACGTGTTCACGACGGGAATCTGCATTTTTTCCGCCAAATACATGATTGCCTTCTCGGCCCCGGAGATCACCGCTCCGTGCCCCACGAGGAGCACCGGCCGGCGTGCGCGGCCCACCATGCGTGCCGCCTTCTCGATTAAAGAGGGATCCGCCTCACCCGGAACGAAGTATCCCGGAAGATCGAACGTCTCGGTGTAGTCGGTCTCGATCGTGGCGCTCGATACATCCTTCGGAACGTCGATCAGAACCGGACCGGGACGACCGGTCTGACAGATGTAGAACGCCTCTTTCATGATCCACGGGAGATCCTTGGCGTCCTTCACGAGATAGGAGTGCTTCACGACGGGGTAAGAGATGCCCGAGACGTCGGCCTCCTGAAAGGCGTCCATACCGAGATTCCATGTCGTCTGCTGGCCGGTGACGATGATCATCGGCACAGAGTCCATGTGGGCGGTGAGGATTCCGGTAATCGTATTGGTCGCGCCCGGACCGGATGTCACGAGGACGACCGCCGGTTTTCCCGTCGCCCGTGCGTAGCCGTCGGCCATGTGCGTGGCGCCCTGTTCGTGACGCGTTAGGACAAACTGGACCGGGGAGTCGACGATGGCATCAAAAATGGGAATCGCGGCTCCTCCCGGATATCCGAATATATATTCTACACCGTGATGGTGAATCATATCGACGATGACTTCCGCTCCGGTCTTGGTATGCATGATCTTTTTCTCCTCGTCCGGTCAGTATCGGTACAATTTTTCAGCTTTCAACGACAAAGTCAACCCGAAACGAACTCAACAAGCACAAAAAAAGACGAGAATAGGTGCAAATTCGCCTCATCAAACAGAAAACCAATCATTTTTTTAAAGAAAATGACACAAACATTGAACCGAGTCCGGTTTTCGATCCCATTTTTGCGCACCGACGAACCAAACGCATTCAATAGCGCGGACAAAGCACACTTTGTTTCCGTCGACAATAAACAGTATCTTAACTACCGAAAGGAAGGTTATGACGCACCTTGGCGAAGTCCATTATGAAACGTTCAAACACGGCAGCAAGACGTACTTTAACTCGACGCGCTTCTTTCCGGAGCCCGTGAGACGCGACGTTTTTCTGCTCTACGGATTCGTCAGAACGGCGGACAATCTCGTCGATAGTATTCCCCAGGATCGGGACGGGTTTCACGACTTCGTCGCGCGGTATCGTCGCGCTACGGCCGGTTCGCCGAGTGGGGACCCGATCATAGACGGATACGTCGCCCTGGCTGAGCGCAGGAACTTCGAAACGGGGTGGACCGAGGCGTTTCTCGCCTCCATGGCCATGGATCTGGACGTCTCCGTTCACGCGACGCTCAAGGAGTCCCTTGAGTACATATACGGATCGGCGGAGGTTATCGGCCTCTTCATGGCGCGTATCATGGGCCTCGACGAAAACGCGATGCATTCCGCGCGCCTCCTCGGACGGGCGATGCAATACATCAACTTCATTCGCGATATCGCCGAAGACAACACGCTGGGGCGTACATACCTTCCGATCTCGGAGACTTCGCTGGATTCCCTGAATGAGGCGGTGGCACGCAAGTATCCGAAGGAGTTCAGGTCCTTCATCAACGCACAGCTTGAACGGTACGTCGAATGGCAGGCCGAGGCTGAGGCGGGCTATCACCTGATCCCCAAACGCTACCGCATCGCGATCAAGACCGCAGGGGACATGTATAAATGGACGGGCCACATGATCGCCCAGAATCCTTTCATCGTGTTCGACCGCAAGGTGAAGCCGAATCGCGCCCGCATCGTCTTCACCGGGTTGTTTAACGCTTTCCATTGTTGATAGCGATAGCACACCACCAGGAGTACACCACTGATGCATCCTATGATTGAACAAGCGCGTACGAATCTTCGTAATCGCCTCGAACGGTACTTTCGCGACGAGGCCGCCGGGATCCTACACCTATCGCCGTGGGGGTCCGACGTACAACGACGTCTCGCGGAGTACACGCAAGGGGGGAAGCTCATTCGGGGCGCCCTGGTACGCGTCGGATTCTCCATGTTTCGTCCCGATTTACCGGTCCCGTCGGCCTGCGTCGAGGCGGGTGTGGCGATGGAGCTGATCCAGTCATTTCTGCTCGTCCACGACGATATCATGGACCAGGACGCGATACGCCGAGGCCGTCCGGCGGTTCACAGTCAGTACGAATCGTTGCTTGTCGGCCCGCCCGAGCGTGCCGAACAGTACGGCCTGTCGATGGGAATATGCGCGGGCGACGTGGCGGCCTTTTTGGCCATGGAACGCCTTGCCGCCCTCGATACCGACGACGCGCGCCGCGCGGCGATTCTCTCGCTGGTCTCCCGTGAGATAGCCGTAGTCGGGTTGGCACAAATGCAGGATGTGCATCACGGGTACCGTGAAGAGGTACCGCGGCAGGCTATTCTCGATGTTTACACCTACAAAACCGGGCGATACACCTTCAGTCTCCCATTGATGATCGGAGCGATCCTCGCGGGCGTATCGGAGGAGCGGCAACGACTCCTCGCCCGATTCGGCGAGCACGTCGGACGTATCTTTCAAATCAGGGACGATTATCTCGGTATATTCGGAGAGAGTGAGGATACGGGCAAACCGGTCGGGAGCGATATCAGAGAGGACAAGAAGACGCTCTTTCGCTCACTGCTTTTTGAACGCACCGAGGACGCCGATCCGGTACGCCGCCACTTCGGCTCTTCGCGCATCGATGGAGCGGCGATCGATGAAGTCCGGCGTGCCATCGTCGATCGCGGCGTTCTCGAGGAGGTGAAATCGATCATCGACGAGGACGAACGCGCCGCTTCGGCGGTGATCGCGGAGCTGGCGATCGGTGATGTGGGTCGCGCCGTTCTCAAGGCGTTCGTCGACTATAATATCGAGCGCACCGTGTGAGGATTGCCCTCCGCAACCATATCTAAAAAGAGCGCGTGAATCCGCGTATCATCGGTAAGCTCCGGATGAAAGGTGAGGGCGAGAAAGCGTCCCTCTCTGACGACCACCGCGTCGTCCTCGAATCGCGATAAGACCTCGACCTCGGGACCGACCCTCACGATCTTGGGTGCGCGGATGAAGACCCCCGTGATGCGCCCGTTTCCGATGTTCCGCACCTCCATCTCGGCCTCGAAACTATCGATCTGCCGTCCATACGCGTTGCGCTCCACCGCGATATGCATGAGCCCCAACCGCGCTTGACGACTTTCGACGATCTCCTGGGCGAGCAAGATGGCTCCGGCGCACGTGCCCATAATCGCGAGGCCGCGACGGTCGACCTCGGCCGTGATCGCCCCGATAAGACCGAACCGCTCCATGAGCATACCGATCGTCGTGCTCTCGCCCCCCGGGATGATGAGTCCGTCGATATCCGCAAGCTCCTCGGGACGGCGCACCGCTCTCGCCGTATGCCCCATCGCGACGAGGACGTCGAGATGCTTCTGGAAATCCCCCTGAAACGCGACTACTCCAATCGTTGCCACTGTGTCCTACCTACAAAAAAGGCGGCCCGCGGCCGCCGTGTCCTATCGCAGCGCGCCGCTACCAGCCGCGTCCGGCGATTCGCTCCGCGTCCGGCATTGCCGATACGTTGATCCCGGTCATCGGTTCGCCGATACCGCGCGAAATTTCGATCAGTTTGTCGGGATCGTCGTGGTAGGCGACCGCGTCGACGATCGCCCGGGCGCGTCGGGCCGGGTCGTCGGATTTGAAGACGCCGGAGCCGACGAACACCGCTTCGGCGCCGAGTTGTATCATGAGCGCAGCGTCGGCGGGCGTTGCAACGCCGCCGGCGGAGAAGTTGGGAACAGGAAGCGTTCCGGTGCCGGCAATCTCAGCCACGAGGTCGTAGGGAGCGCCGAGCTCCTTCGCGCGGGTCATGAGCTCCTCCGACGGGAGATTCCGCAGGGAGCGCATGTCCTCGTGCAATGTCCGAAGGTGTCGTACCGCCTCCACGATGTCGCCGGTACCCGCCTCTCCCTTGGTACGAATAAGAGCGGCTCCCTCGCCGATACGCCGAAGGGCCTCGCCGAGATTGCGGCACCCGCACACGAACGGAACCTTGTATCCGTGCTTGTCCACGTGAAAGCGATCGTCCGCGGGCGTCAGCACCTCACTCTCATCGATGAAGTCCACGCCCATCGCCTCCAAAATGCGCGCCTCGGTGATGTGCCCGATACGACACTTGGCCATAACGGGAATGGTTACCGCCTTCTGTATCTCTTCAATCATGGCCGGATCGCTCATCCGGGCGACGCCGCCGTGGGCGCGAATATCGGCCGGCACGCGCTCCAGCGCCATAACCGCTTGAGCCCCGGCATCGGCGGCGATTTTCGCCTGCTCGGCCGTCGTGACGTCCATGATGACGCCACCTTTGAGCATCTCAGCCAGTCCGACT
Organism: Alkalispirochaeta sp.; assembly: GCA_965601925.1. Taxonomy (GTDB): domain Bacteria; phylum Spirochaetota; class Spirochaetia; order DSM-27196; family Alkalispirochaetaceae; genus Alkalispirochaeta. Next base: position 3,926,863 of record OZ271854.1, on the reverse strand, counting down.
TTTGTGCGCCACGTTGAGGTCTGGCGTTTCGACCATAGAGTCTCGTTCATCGATACATCCTACTTTCAACAGCGAATACGAAAAATCTATCGGTGTGCGGGGCTCTCGTCAACACGACGCGGCGATGGTAGTATGGGCCGATGTCCTCGGTCGCAGAAAACTTGACTCGGATCAACGAACGAATCGCGACGGCGTGCGCAAAGGCGGGGCGCCGCGAGGAGACGGTGCGTCTCATGGCCGTCAGCAAGCGCCAGAGCGATACGCGCGTTTCGGAGGCGCTCGCCTTGGGACTACGCCTGTTCGGCGAGAGTCGCGTCCAGGAGACGCGCGACAAAACGTCTCTCTTCCCCGACGATGCGGAGATTCACCTCGTCGGCCACCTTCAGCGCAACAAAGCGCGTGAGGCCGCCTCCCTCTACCACGCCGTCGACTCGATCGACGCCGAGCGTACCGTGGCGGCGCTGGATGCTCGCCTCGCGGAGGTGGATCGGAGTATGTCGGTCCTCGTGGAGGTCAACACGTCCGGAGAGGAGCAAAAACACGGCGTCCGCACCTATGAGGAACTGGTCGACGTGGCCGCAGCGATCGTCGATGCACCGCGATTGGAGCTACGGGGACTCATGACCATCGGTCCGATCAGTAGAGATGAGCGGATACTGCGGCGCGCCTTTGCCATGCTCAGGGACTATCGCGACCGCCTCGCAACGCAGTTACCGGCGAAGGATCTTCCGGAACTCTCCATGGGAATGAGCAACGATCTGGAAGAGGCGATTCTCGAAGGCGCTACGACGGTTCGCGTCGGCACCGCACTCTTCGGAGAACGCACGACGTGAAGCTGAAGACACTCGCGCGGATCGTCGCGACGGTGCTGCTTGTAACCGTGTCGGCCGTTTTGCCGGCCCAAGAGAGCGACGGCGAGGGGACCATTCCGGGCATCGACGATCCGGTACCCTATTCTCCGGACGAGTTCCCCCAATGGAGTCGCGACCTGAGACGCGGCGAGATCATCGCCCTGGGTGTCTTTCCCATCGCGATGATCGTCAGCGGCTTGGGCTACCAAGTGGGACGCTTCACCTACCGAAGCATCAGAGCCGGAGAGGCCGACGCCGACTCCGCACCGTGGTTTTTTTCGCCCGAGGGCGGTCCGGTATACAACAATCAGGAACGCGTGGGTCTCGTCGTCTCGGGTGTCGTCATCAGCGTCGGAGTGGCCGTCGCGGACTACCTTCTCGGTCGGCGAGAGCGCCGTGCCAGGGATCAGAATTGACGCCGTGGATCGCGAAATCGAGTTCCGGGTTCGAGAGATACCGGAGAAATCGACGCGACTGGATCGCTATCTCGCCGATCTTTTTCCCGAGATACATCGCAGCCAACTTCGCCGCCGCCTGCGGAGTATTCTTTGCAACGGCAAGTCGGCAAAACTCTCGACACGCGTGAAGACGGGCGACCGGATTCAAGCCGTGCTGGAGGAGACGCCGCCGACACACGTGGACGGCGAGGAGATCGCACTCAACGTCATTGCCGAGGAGAACGAATACGTCGTAATCGATAAACCGCAAGGCATGGTCGTACACCCCGGCGCGGGACACCGCTCGGGCACTTTGATCCATGCCCTGGTCTGGCGCTACGGCGAGAGCGGCTACTTCCGTCCCGATGATCCAAACGGGGGGGACGCGATGCGTCCCGGCATCGTGCACCGCCTCGACAAAGATACCAGCGGCGTTATGATCGTCGCCAAAAACGCGATAACGCACGCCCATTTGGTGGCCCAATTCTCAGGCAGGCGCGTACACAAGGAGTATCTGGCGATCATTAAAGGAACACCGACGCAGCACAGCGGCGTCATCGATCAACCGGTGGGCCGCGATCCGCTCAGTCGTATCAAATTTTCGGTGCGTCGGTCGTACTCCGATCGTCCGCTCGTGGGGGCGCGCAACGCGATCACCGAATATCGCGTCCTCTCGGCGTATGACGGCTATAGTTTGGTACTCCTCAAGCCGCAAACGGGTCGTACCCATCAACTGCGGGTCCATATGCAATACATCGGCCACCCGATACTCGGCGATCCTATCTACGCTCGATCCGACCACCGTTTTCCCGATGCAACGCTTATGCTTCACGCCCTTAATCTCAGTCTAAGTCCGTGCGTCGATTGCCCGCCTCGGCGCTTTCACGCCGAGGTGGCGATGCGTTTCAAGACGACGCTCCGAGCGTTGGCGCATCACTCCTCGCGATAGAACGGGCTGAGCTCGCGTTCCACCCGGATGGTGGACGGTGGGCCGACGGACGGAAGCAGTATCGTATCGTCATCGAGGGTAAACAGATAATCCTTGACCAACGCAACCAACAGCGCCTCGGCGTACGTGTTGGATGTGTCGCCCAGCGTTCCGGCGTGAACGATTGCGCCGCTGAACACGAAACTCCCGAGACGATACATGAACGATGTGCGGGACTGGGAGAGCGCGGGGATCGCCGAGATCTCGAAACCGGACAGGAGAAACGTATCGGCACCGCGCAGACACCGATACCGCTTGGTCCGAAGCTCTCGCGAACCCGACACGAGCTCGAAATCGAATACTTTGCCGAGTGTCCGCAAGGTGTGCCCGACATAGTCTTCCGGGTGGGTTACCAATACTCCGGAGATCTCCAGATCGTTATCCCGTAAGACACTATACAATCCACGATCGAACCGTACCGGATCGATCAAAATCGCTTCACGCGCTCCCCCGCGCGCCACGATATAGGAAACGGTTTCGCTGCCGCCGGACATGTAGGGAATCGTTAGCAGATCGTTCAAAAAAAGGCCTCGTCATCGTTTGAATACTTGAACGCAACGTCTTTCCGTAAACTGAACTGAAAAAAAGCGTCCTTGAGATCGCAATTGGCAAACGTCACGGCGGTGAGACGCGAGTTGATGAATCGACTACGCTTTAACGAGGCATCGCTGAAGTCTATGTCTCGGGCGTCTATCGCGTTGAAATTGCATTGATCGGCGGTTGCTCCGACAAAGCGACTCTCGCGAAGACGACTGCCGGCGAAGACGGAGACGAAGATGGTCGCCTCGTCGAATACGCACCGGTCGAAGGCGGCAAAATCTGCAAAACAACAATCGAGCGTTGCACGTTGAAACGAGCAGTTCTCGATGCGGGCGTCGGTCATACGTACCCATCTGAGATGGCGCCCGCTGAAGTCGAGGTTCGAGAGGCGTTTACCGCGACAATCCAGATGCTCGAGAACTCGATCGTCGCCGGTCAGAAGCCGCTCCAACTCCGTTTGCCCGCAAGGGTGTGCAAACATCACTGTGTAGTGTAGGGGCCGGCCCAAACTTGCACAAGAGTGTCGGTGGAGATACAATTCCGCCATGGCCGATTGTCACCATTGCGGTTTCACATTTCCTCGCGAGATGGTCGTCACCCGTTCTTTGGAATGTCCGCAATGCAACCGTCCCGTTCGTTGTTGCAAGAACTGCACGTTCTACGCACCCGGAGCTCACTGGGACTGTCGCGAAACGATCCCCGAGGCCGTATCCGACAAGGAGCGGAGTAACTTCTGCGACTACTTTCGCCTTTCAGAGGCGTCGCGCGGCGGGACTTCGCAGGCCGGAAACGACACGCGACGCCGAGACGCCCGCAGCGACTTCGACGCACTCTTTTCGTGACGATAGACGATGGTACTCTTCTTTGACTCCGGCGTCGGCGGGCTTGCGTACCTCGAAGCGTTCCGCCGCCGCAGGCCGAACGACCGTTGCGCATACCTCGCCGACGACGCCTTCTTTCCCTACGGCGAGAAGGAGCCCGCGACGGTACGAGAGCGAGTCGTATCGCTCGTCACCGGAATCGAGAAAACCTATCCGTTGTCGGTCATCGTTCTGGCGTGCAACACCGCGTCGGTCGTGGCCCTCGGAGAGCTCCGTGAGGGCACCGATACGCCGGTCGTCGGAGTGGTGCCGGCGGTGAAACCGGCGGCCGAAGCGACCGCCACCGGACACATCGCCGTACTCGCCACGAACCGCACCGTCGACGATCCGTATACCGAGGGACTCGTCCGCCAATTCGCCCGCTACTGCCGCGTGACGCGCCTCGGGCTTCCCCGGCTCGTCGTCGCGGCTGAGAAAAACCTCTGCGGTGAGCGTTCCGACGAGATAGAACGAGTCATTCGTGAGGACGTCACCGACCGCCTCGAGCCGGACGTCGACACGGTCGTGTTGGCGTGCACCCACTTCGTACCGTATCGGCAACAGTTCGAGCGCGCCCTCGGAGGCCGTATCGCCGTCGTCGACTCCTTAGACGGCGTCACGCGGCGTATCGCCCATCTCCTCAATCACGAGGTCGTCGACGGTGGCACGACACGCACTCGTGCCCACGCCGACGCCTCGGATCGTCCGATCTTTTTCCGGACCGGAGACGGTGCGGAGTCGTTGTCCTGTCTCGAAGAGCGCTACGAGGTGCGCGTCGGGCCGGCAATAGGCGCGCTCCGGTGAACGGCACCGTCTTGTGGGGCGCCAACAACATATACGATATCCGCGCCGAAAACGGCGAGCTGTACGAACACGTACGACTCAAGGGGAAGGTACTTCCCGGCGCAGAAGACGAGCATAACCCCTTGGCGCCCGGCGACGGCGTGGCGCTCGATCTCGAGCTTGGCACCGCGCGTATTCTGAGCCGCATTCCCCGCCGAAACGCCGTGGTGCGGTGGAATCGCAAACGGCAGCGCCTCCAGGCGGTCGCGGCAAACGTCGATCGAATGTACCTCGTCACCAGCGCCTCCTCGCCGACCTATCGGGCACACTTCGTCGACCGTGTCCTGACGATGGCCGAGCTGGAGCGTATCCCGATCGCACTTATCGTCAATAAGTCGGACCTTCCCAACCCCACGGACGCGGAGGAGCACCAGCGCATTCTCGAAGAGGTGGGTTACGCGGTCTTCCGAACCTGCGCCGTAGACGCGTCCGAACGCTTCGGTCGCGACGACACCGCGCGGCTTAGAGGCGACGGTGAGGGGCTCGTTTCCGCGCTCTTCGGGCAGTCGGGAGTCGGTAAGTCCTCACTCATAAACCGTCTGGTGCCGGGGGCCGATCTTGCCGTCGGAGAGGTTTCACGACGCTACAACCGAGGCCGCCACACCACGACGCTCGCCCGTCAAGTGATTGCTCGACGATCCCCGCACGGCGATACGATACTGATCGACACGCCGGGCGTGCGAGAGTACGATCTGTTCGGATACGACTTGGTCGAGATCGCCGGCGGATTTCGAGAGTTTCGCTCTTTCATACCCGATTGCCGGATGCCCGGTTGCACGCACCTCCACGAGCCGGGGTGTGCCGTCCGAGCCGCGGTGGAGTCGGGGGCGATACACGCGAGGCGTTACGACTCATACCGCCGGATCTCAGAGGATTTCAGCGAGAGATAGCATGGATTCGATTCATTTGTTGGAGTTTGACCGCATTCGCGCCGCGGTCGCCGAGTACGCCTCGTGCGAAGAGGCTGCCGACGTACTCACGCGCATGGAGCCGATCGTCGATTCCGACCGACTCGCCTCGCGACAAGCGACGGTCCGGGACATCCTCACACGCTTGGAGTCGGGAGCCGCAATACCGGCCGGCGCGGTTCCCGCGATACGACCGATCCTGGACGAGATTGCGCGGGACGGTGCGGTCGCCGACGGCGATGCGCTCCGCGATATACGGGTGTTCCTCGAGTACGCCGACGACGTACGGCGGTTCTTTTCGCGCGGCGAAGAGGATGAGGCGTCGTCCGCCGGGGAGTTCGACGCTCTCGAAGTACCCGAGGATCTTCTACGCCCGCTGAAACGACTCATCGGCGAGGACGGTACGATAAACGAAGATGCGGTGCCGGAGATCGCCGGCCTGCGCAGTGACATCCGCAGGCTCAACCGCACCATACTCGATGCCGCAGCCGAGATGATTCGTCGCGACAAACAGATGTATCGGGGCGATCAGGCGACCGTGCGCGACGGTCGGACCGTCCTTCCTTTGGCGGCAAACTTTCGCGGACGTATCGACGGGATCGTACACGAAGCGTCTGGAAGCGGAGAGACGTTATACGTCGAGCCGCGAGAGATCGTCGACCTCAACAACGGTCTCGTCCACGCCTCCAACGCGATCCTCCGCGAAATTCAGCGCGTCCTGCGCCGCCTCAGCTCCCTGGTACGCGAACACGTCGAGGCCCTTGACGTCCTGCACGAGCGGATAGTCGATGCCGATACGCTCCTCGCCCGGGCTCGGTACACCATCCGCCACGGCGGTCGCATTCTGCCGGTCGGGGAGCGCATCGTCCTCAAGGGTGCCTGCCATCCGCTGTTGGGAAGCGCGTGCGTGCCTCTGGATATCGCCTTCGACGAGGCGACGCGCATCGTCGTGGTCAGCGGACCCAACACCGGCGGCAAGACGGTACTTCTCAAGACGGTCGGACTGTTGAGCATGATGAATCAGAGCGCGATTCCCGTCCCCGTCGACGACGGCAGCGTGATTCCGCTCTTCGATTACTGGGGAGTCGACATAGGCGACGAACAATCATTGGATGCCGCACTCTCCACGTTCTCCGGGCACCTGCGTAATCTTGCCGAGGTGTGCGACCACGCCGCCGTCGGTAGCCTCATCCTCCTCGATGAGCTGGGCGGCGGTACCGATCCCGAGGAGGCCGCGGCGCTCTCCATGGCGGTCGTGGATCACCTAATAGAGCAGGGGAGCACCGTTGTGGTCACGACACACCAGACGGTGCTCAAACACTATGGGTATACGCGAACCCAGGCGGCCAACGCATCGATGGCCTTTGACGAGGCGTCGCAACGCCCCACCTACCGCGTCGTACCGGGACGTCCCGGATCGAGCCACGCCATCGATACGGCGCAACGGGTCGGCCTCGACGCGGCGATCATCGAGCGTGCCCGGTCGTATCAAGACCGCGGCGAACATAGCGTCGCGGAGATCATTAACCGCCTCGGAGAGGGTGAGCGACGCCTCGCCGAGCGCCTCGAGGCGGTCGATGAACGCGCAACGTTGCTCGACGAGCGTGAATCGGCACTAACCGACGGCGAGCGCGAGCTGGCGCACCGCGAAAACGAGTTGCGCGCCGAGGGGTTGGCCGCGATCAATCGAATCCTCGGCGACGGTAGGCGAAGAATCGAGGCCGAGGTGCGACGATTACGGCACCAAGGGACGAACCTCGCCAAAGAGGACATTCTGCACGCCCAAGAGGCGATTCGGGAGCTCGAGGCGTCACGCGACGCTGAGGATGAGAAGCTTCTCTCGCACCGCGTGGAACCGGAACCGACCGAGGAGGGCTCTCCACCGGCCGAGGGGGATACGGTCATTCACCGCCGCACCGGGCGCGAGGGTGTCGTGCGCAGTGTACGCGGTAAACGCTCTGAGGTGCAGTTCGGAGCGATTAGAATGAGCGTCCCTCTTCGCGAACTGACGAAGAAGCGCCTCACCGCGACGGATCGTTCCCTCACGTCCACCTCGTACCACCACGATGCGTCCGTCGATACGCGACCCGAGTTGGAGCTCGATATCCGAGGACGCCGCCTCGCGGAGGCGATCCAGGAGTTGGAGCGCCAGATCGACGGCGCGGTGCTCTCGGGGTTGACCCGCTTTTCAATAATTCACGGCACGGGCACCGGCGTACTGCAGAAAGGCGTCCGGGACTACCTCCTTTCACGGCGCGAGGTGCGCTCCTTCGACTTCGCGCGCCCCGAGGAGGGTGGATTCGGGAAGACCGTAGTTGAGCTTTGACGAGTTTCCGAGGTAGGCTCTCGGCCGTGAAGAAGCTCATTGTCGTTGTCACCATCACGGCGGTCCTATCGACCGCATGTCTTTCCACGAATGTATCCCTCGATGTACGGAACCCCGAGAGAATTGAGTTAGCGATCGATTACGAGATGCCTCGGTCGATATGGGAGCTGGGCGTGTTCGACCAAGACAGCCCGGAACGTCCGATTCCCGTCTCTCTCAGAGACGCTCGCGAGACCGCCGGCTTGTACGATGACGTTGAGCTTACCGACCATTCGATCGATACGGGGGACGAGCGCGTCTCGGTGACGACCCGCTATCGCGTCGGTTCGGTGGAGAGTCTCGCCTCGATCTGGGGCGGAATCGAGGGGCGCGCGCTCGAGTTCGATCCCGACACCGGCGAACTTTCTATCCCGTTGGCACGGGGTCTCGCCGAAGCGGATGAGGAGCAGCGCACGTTGATCGCCGACGCCTTCCGGGGAGAGCAGTTCTCGATTCGCATCCGCGGCACCGAACCGATGGAAGTCGTCGTCGCCGAGGTCGAGGGGGCGCGTTTGGAGAGCGATCGGCGCGGCCGAGATCTCATGTGGTCGGTGCCCATGGCCACGCTCCTCCTCAATCGTGAGGACGTCGTTCTGCGTATACGGCACGAATAGGCGATGCGCGGCCGAGAAGTCCTATCATTTGAGCGAACGCTCAAGCGGCTCTTCGATGAAATCGACCGCGAACTCGAGGATCGCTGGGGCGCGCGCTATCCCCTCCACCCGGCGCGCCTCTCGCGCGGACTGTCGTCCAACAGCGAACATGACGGTCTATTCAACGTCGGCGCGTCGTTTTCCGCCGGCTACGGGAGCGAACACGGCAAGGGGTATGTCATCGAGGTGCGTATGGTTACCCTGACCGACGTTGAGCGCTCGGTCGTCGAGGAGATCCGCGAGTACACGGCGCGACGAGTCCGCGAACTCGTTCCGCGCTTCTTTCCCGATAGAACGCTCGATGTGGTGCGAGAGGGCGATCTGTTCAAAATCATCGGCGACCTCTCCCTCGGAACCGCGTAATTCTCTACCGACGAAATCGATCGTAAAAGAACGATTTCATAAACAAAATCGGTTTCGGCCTTGTCCTGGCGTCTCGCTTGAATATAGTATGACGTGGACGTTGAATACGGACACAAAGGATCACACATGGACACGCAACTGCAGGACATAATCGAAAAGATCCATAGCGAGGGGATCAAGGGCGCGGAGGAACGAACGCGCCAGATCATTGACTCCGCGGAAAAGCAGGCGCAGGCGTCGATCGATCGCGCCCGTGAGCAGGCCGAAACGATCGTAAAAGAAGCTCACGAGGAAGCCGCACGCACCAAAGCCGCCGGCGAGGCGGCTCTTAAACAGGCCTCGCGCGATCTTCTTCTCGCTGTGCGCACGGAACTTACGGCGCTGTTCGGCAGTGTACAACGCGAAGAGGTCGCCGCCGCGTTGACCCCCGATCGGATGGCCGACCTCATCGCACAACTGGTGAAGACGTGGAGCACCTCCGAGAGCGATGGGATCGAGGTGCTGGTCGGAGAAAACGATCGCGACGCTCTGGAGAAGAGTCTGCACAAAGCGCTCTCGGCGACGCTCGCCAAAGGCGTCGAGATCCGTCCCGTCAAAGGTATCGCCGCCGGATTCCGCATCGGCTCCAAGGACGGTGCTTCGTACTACGACTTCACCGAAGAGACACTCGCGGATCTCCTCGCCGCGTATCTCAACCCGCGCCTGGCGGAACTGATGCGCAACGCCGGTCGCTCCTAAGAGGCGCGCTTCGGTGAACCAATACTATTACACCGTTGCATCGTTACCCGGTCTCAAGCTGGAGGAGCCGCCGTTTCTCTCTCGCGCCGAGTTTCTTGCCGTATGCGAGATCGAACTGAGCGCAGAGGACCTACGCTACGTCTCCGAGGCCGCAATCCTTCTGGAGGAGCGGGCGGACGACACCGACGAAACGACGCATTACGGAGTCCTCGGGGCGTGGAATAAGACCGTGCGCGAGTTCCAGCGGCAGGCGGCGCTCCTACGAGCCCAGGCCCTCGGATGGGAGGCCGATCGTCTCCCGCGACCGGACGTCACCGATCCGTCCATACCGGAGCGGCTGCGCCAGATTCTCAACGAAGATAATCCCTTAAAGATAGAAAACGCGCTCCTTCGCTGGCTGTGGCAAACCGCGGACAGCCTCGAGACGGGGCACCACTTCGATCGCGAAAAACTGGTCGTGTATCACCTCAAACTACAGATCGCCGCGCGTAGGGCTCGTATCAACGATAGCGAGGCCGGCGGCGAGGCGTTTGATCACCAGTATAACGAGGTTGCACAGTCATTGATGGAGATTGCGACATGACAACAGGTAGTGTAGTTGCCGTAAACGGGAACATGGTAAGTGTTTCGGTGAGCGGAGACGTTTCGATGAACGAGGTCGGATACATCAACGTCGAGGACAAACGTCTCAAGGCGGAGGTTATTCGCGTACGCGGAGACCAAGTCGAGGTACAGGTATTCGAAGATACCAAAGGCGTCGCCGTCGGAGACAACGTCGATTTCACCGGTGAGCTTCTCGCCGTCGAGTTGGGACCCGGGCTCCTTTCCACCGTTTGCGACGGTCTGCAGAATCCACTGCCCGAGTTGGCCGAACAGGCCGGCTTCTTCCTTCAGCGCGGTGTCTACCTCAAGGCCCTCGACCGTACTCGCACGTGGAGCTTCACGCCCTCGGTAAAGCCCGGCGATACGCTCACGCGAGGCGACGAGGTCGGCTCGGTTGAGGAGGGCATATTCCGCCACCGCATCATGATCCCGTTCGGTATGCTGGGCGTGTACACCGTGAAGACGGTGACTCCGGCGGGCGACTACACCGTCGACCATACCGTGGCGGTCGTTGAGGGCGAAGACGGCACGAGTCACGAGATTACGATGGTCTTCGAATGGCCGGTAAAGCGCGCGATCAACGCCTACGCCGAACGCATGCGTCCCGAAGAACCGATGGTCACCAAGGTGCGGATTATCGACACCTTTCTACCGGTAGCGCGCGGCGGCACCTACTGTATTCCCGGCCCTTTCGGCGCGGGAAAGACCGTACTCCAGCAGATTACCAGCCGTAACGCCGACGTCGACGTCGTTATCGTGGCGGCGTGCGGTGAGCGCGCGGGCGAGGTCGTAGAGACGCTGCGCGAGTTTCCCGAGCTCATCGACCCCCGGACCGGAAAGTCGCTCATGGAGCGCACCGTCATTATCTGTAACACAAGTTCGATGCCCGTCGCGGCACGCGAGGCCTCGGTCTATACGGCGGTCACGATCGCAGAATACTACCGCCAGATGGGACTCAACGTCCTCTTGCTCGCAGACTCCACCAGCCGCTGGGCGCAGGCGATGCGCGAGATGAGCGGTCGCCTGGAGGAGATCCCCGGTGAGGAGGCCTTTCCCGCCTACCTCGAGTCGGTCATTGCATCGTTCTACGAGCGCGCCGGCGTCGTTCGCCTCAAGGACGGCAACACCGGCTCGGTCACCATCGGCGGCACCGTGAGTCCCGCCGGCGGTAACTTCGAGGAGCCGGTTACGCAGGCGACCCTCAAGGTCGTCGGGGCGTTTCACGGGCTGTCGCGCTCCCGTTCGGACGCCAGAAAGTACCCGGCGATCGATCCGATGGACAGCTGGAGCAAATACCCGGGACTCGTCAACACCAGCCTGACCGAGTACGCCAGAGATATCCTTTTTCGCGGCGACGAAGTCGGCCAGATGATGAAGGTCGTCGGTGAGGAGGGCACCGCCCTCGAGGATTATCTCCTGTATCTGAAGGGTGACTTTCTCGACGCCGTGTATCTCCAGCAAAACGCCTTCGACCCGGTCGACGCGGCGGTCAATGTGGAACGGCAACGGCACGTATTCGACGTACTATTTCGCATTCTGGGCAGTCGCCTGAAAATGGACGGAAAAGATCAGGCGCGTAACTTCTTCTACCAACTCCGTCAGAAGTTTATCGACTACAACAGCGCCGAGTGGGAGTCCGACGAGTTCGCGCGGCTCGAGTCGGAGATCGTCTCCATGGTGGACGGGGTCTCCGACGGCCTGGAGAGCGCGGCCGAAGAGTCCTACAGCAAGCGAGGAAATCATGCGTAAGGTATACAGCCGAATCGAGTCGATCGTCGGAAACGTCATCAACGTTAAGGCGTCGGGCGTCAACTACGGAGAGCTTGCCGTCGTCGCGAGTCGCTACGGTGACTCGCTGGCTGAGGTTATCCGGTTGCGCGGCGACGAGGTGAGCCTTCAGGTGTACGCCGGTGGGCGCGGTATCTCGACCGGAGACGAGTTGCGTTTTCTCGGCCACCCTATGCAGGTATCCTTTTCGGACAATCTGCTGGGGCGCATCTTCGACGGTTCGGGTCAGCCCCGTGACAACGGACCGCAGTTGACCGACAACCTGATCGAGATCGGCGGCCCGTCGGTCAACCCGGCCAAGCGTATCATTCCCCGCAACATGATTCGCACCGGTATCCCGATGATCGACCTCTTCAATACCCTCGTCGAGAGCCAAAAGCTCCCCATCTTCAGCGTGAGTGGAGAGCCGTATAATCCGCTGTTGGCGCGAATCGCGATGCAGGCGGAGGTCGACATCATCATCCTGGGCGGCATCGGACTTAAGCACGACGACTATTTGTATTTCAAGGACACTCTGGAGAACGGCGGCGCCCTAAGCCGTACGATCATGTTCGTGCACACCGCGAGCGACCCGGTGGTCGAGGCGCTTCTCGTGCCCGACATTAGTTTGGCGGTCGCCGAGAAGTTCGCCCTTAAAGGTGAGCGCGTGTTGGTTCTTCTGACCGATATGACCAACTTCGCCGACGCGATGAAAGAGATTGCCATCACCCAGGAGCAAGTGCCGTCAAACCGTGGCTACCCGGGCGACCTCTACAGTCAGCTCGCCTCACGCTACGAAAAGGCGGTCGACTTCGAGGGTGCGGGCTCCATCACCATTTTGGGCGTCACCACGATGCCCGGTGACGACGTGACGCACCCGGTCCCGGACAATACGGGATACATCACCGAGGGTCAGTACTATCTGCGCAACGGAAGGATCGAGCCGTTCGGTTCCCTCTCCCGCCTCAAGCAGCAGGTCAACGATAAGACACGTGACGATCATCGTGCGATCATGGACGGCATGATCAAGCTGTACGCGGCGTGTAAAGAGAGCCAAGAGAAGAAATCGATGGGCTTTCGGATGAGCGAATGGGACGACAAGCTGCTCAAATACGGACAGATGTTCGAGCGCCATATGATGGACCTTTCGGTCAACGTTCCTCTCGAAGAGGCGCTGGACCGAGGGTGGCGCATCATGGCCGAATGTTTTGAGTCTCAAGAAACGGGCCTCAAGTCTGAGCTGATCAAGAAGTTTTGGCCGGCCGAACGGGCCCAGGAGGCCTCGGCCTGATGGTCAAGCTGACCAAAAACGAGCTCAAGAAGCAGAAGGACGCGCTCAAACGCTTCCAGCGGTACTTACCGACGCTGCAATTGAAGAAGCAACAGCTGCAGATGGTCATTCGCCAGGTGGAGCAGGAGTACGACGCCCTTAAGCGGAGCAAAGAGCAACTACGGAAGGATCTCGTAGAGTGGATCGGCGTCTACGCCGACGGTATCGACGTAACGCCCTATGCGGAGGTAGAACGCATCGGAACTTCGATCGGGAACATCGCGGGAATCGATATCCCGGTATTCGAGGATCTCATCTTCGTAGACCGACGCTGGGACCTCGTGAGTACACCGACGTGGCTCGACGGCGGCGTAAAAGCGCTTCGCTCGGTCCTGGAGCTCGACGCTAAGCTCAAGATTCTCGCCGAGCAGCTCCGCCTTCTCGGCGAGGAGCTTCGCACCACCACGCAGCGTGTAAATCTCTTCGAGAAGGTCAAAATTCCCGAAACGAAAGAGAACATCCGTATGATTCGGATCTATCTCGGTGATCAACAGACCGCCGCCGTCGTACGCGGCAAGATCGCCAAACGTAACTTAACGAAGGTGGCGTCATGATCGTTCCGATGAAGAAAGTCTCGGTAGTGACGCTGAAATCGCTGGAACACGAGACGCTCGCGGAACTCGGCGAGCTGGGAGTGCTTCACGTCTTTACCGACCGCGTCGAGGCCGATCGCGCCGAGCATTTGCGGAGTCAACTCAGCGCCGTCGACCACGCACTGACGGTAATTCCCGAAGGCGAGTCCGCGGAACGGTCGCGTCGTTCCGGCGACGAGGCCGTCGATGAGGCGCTCACGATAGCCGAGCGCTGCCAACATCTCACCGACGAGGAGAGTCAACTCGTAGACGAACGCGAGCGCCTCGTGCGCGAGACGGAACGTCTTGCTCCATGGGGCGGCGTCGATCCGGCTCGGATCGCCACCCTCCGGACGGGTGGCGTGCAAGTTGGGCTGTACGAGGTGACGGCCGATGCGGCCGGCGAGCTGATAGAGCGCCTTCCCAACGTCATCGAGGTGTCGCGCTCCAAGACACTGGTGCGTGTCGCGGGGATAGCGGTCGGGGAGGAGACCTTACCCGACGATGTCGCCCCGATCGCGCTTCCCGATCGGTCGACCGCCGAAATCGCGGCACGGCGTGACGAAGTTGACGTACGCATCGCCGACATTGCCGCGGAGTTGCGATCTCTCGCGTCGAGAAGACCGACCATCCTCGCTGCCCGCGAACAGTTGGGACGCGATATCGAGTTTGCAACCGTTCGCGCGAGTATGGACTCCGACAAGGAACTGAGCTGGATCACCGGCTTCGCACCCCACGATATCGTCGACGACGTGCGGAGCACCGCGAAGACCAATGGATGGGGCGTGGTGGTGCGCGACCCCCAAGACGAGGAACAGGTCCCGACCAAGACGCGCAACCCCAAGCCGATCGGCATCATCAAACCGGTCTTCGACCTTCTCGGCACCGTTCCGGGGTATCGCGAGATGGATATTTCGTTCTTCTTCCTGGCGTTTTTCGTCGTCTTCTTCGCCATGATCATCGGCGACGGGGGATATGGACTGATCCTCTTGGGCGGTACGTTGTTCTCAGCGATCCGTGGAACGGGACGTGGTAAACCGATCGGTACCGGAACGGTACTCATGCTCGTTCTCAGTTCGGCGACCGTCGTATGGGGAGCGATTACCGGCAACTGGTTCGGATACGCGCCGTTCAACGATCTGCCGTTCCTGCGCGATGTGGTGATACCGAGTATCTCGATCGACAACGATGCGAGCGCACAACTGATTCAGTACGTGTGTTTCGTCATCGGCACGATCCACCTTTCGATCGCCCACATTTGGAACTTCCTGCGCGAGGTACGTCGCAAACCTCGTATCGCCGCCATTGCGCAGCTCGGTTGGCTCTCGATGGTGCTGGGGCTCTACTATTTAGTCCTTCAGTTAGTGCTCGATCCCAGTCTCTATCCGATGCCGGACTACGCATTGTATATGATCGCGGGCGGCCTCGCGGCGGTGTTCCTCTTCGGCTCACAGGAGGAGGGGAGCGGGTTTTTCGCAGGCATCCTTCGCGGACTCGGTGGATTCATCACGACCGCCTTGGACGGAATTAGCGCCTTCTCGGACATTATATCGTACATCCGTCTGTACGCCGTGGGTCTCGCCTCACTGGCGATCGCGGAGGCCTTCAACGGCATGGCTCAGGGCATCGCGGCGGGTATGGACGGCGCGGTCGGTGCGATTGCGGCGGCTCTCGTGCTCTTTTTGGGACATAGCCTCAACCTCGCGATGGGAGCTCTCTCGGTGGTGGTCCACGGAGTGAGGCTTAACATGCTGGAGTTTTCAGGACACCTTGGTATGGAATGGACCGGGGTCGAATACGCCCCGTTCAGAACGCGGTAAATTTGCTACTGATAAGGAGATGTAACACATGAATATCGGACTTCTTGGAGTCGGCTCGGCTCTCGCGTTTGCGGCGATGGGATCAGCCCTCGGCGCCGGTACCGCCGGTATGTCCGCCGTAGGGGCGTGGAAGAAGGCGTTCGTACAAAACAAGCCGGCTCCGTTCCTTCTCGTGGCCTTTGTCGGCGCACCGCTTACGCAGACGATCTACGGCCTCATCCTCATGAATGCCCTGGCCGCGGCAGCGCAAGCCGGTGCGGACCCGTGGTTGTTGATCGGCGCCGGTATTCCCGGCGGTATGGCAATGGGCTTTTCCGCGTGGTTTCAAGGCAAGGCCGGCGCGGTGGCCTCGGACGCCCTTACGGAAACGGGAAAGGGATTCGGTAACTATCTGTTGGTCCTCGGACTGGTAGAGACCGTTGCGCTTTTCGTGATGGTCTTCCTCTTGGGCGTGGTCGGCTAACGCGCCGATCCTCCCGTTTCGCCGTGAGCCGGCGACGTCTCAGCTCGGGACGCGTCGGCTCGCGCTATTCACACCCCGGTACATGGCCGATAATGGACGTATGAGACTCGCTCTCCTCGTCCTAGTCGTCGTAACCATTACGCTGACAAGTCCAACCGATACGTCGGCCCAGGCCACGGAAGATTCCACGGACACCGTGCCGGCGTGGGTGTACTTCCGCCGCGCGGAGCTGTTGTCCAACGACGCGGTAGGCGGCGAACAAGACTACGCCTTGGCCCTCCAACTCTATTCGCATGCTCTGGAGCTACAACCCATCTATCCCGAGGCGTTGATCGGTATTGCCCGTATCTATCGCGCAGAAGCCGATCTCGTTCTCGCCGAGAACTTCTACCGTGAGGCGTTGGATCAGGCCGCGCATCTCGATGTACCCGACGATGAGTACGCACTGCGTTTGGAGTTGGCGCGCATGTACGACCAGATCGGTGAGGAACGTGATTATCGTACCATGCTCCTCTCGGTAGTCAATCGAGATCCCGTCTTTGCCGGTAGGGACGATAACAATCAACGCGAGGCGATGTTGGAACTTCTCCTCAGGCGGGGACTCGACCGCGTCCTGGTGCTGTATCGTCTCGACTTTCCACAGTCCCTTAACGCCCACCTGCAGTACGGCAGATATCTCATGCGACGGAGGGGACAAGGCGATATCGATTTGGCGGTCGAGCACCTTTTATTCGGTGTAGTCGAGATTGCCAGTCGCGCGGTGGATGCGATCATTGAGCGCCGCTTCGACTACCAGTTCGAAACGGTTGCGAGTTTTCTTCAAACGGCGGATCTACACCCGGAAGTCGCCGAGTATCTGCAGGATCGCGCCTTTGAGGCTACACTTCGCGATTTGGCCGGCGCTCTTGAGTCGAGCGGTTTCGACGGCGCCGAGGCCGCGGCGGCGGGTATTCGTCACAATCTCGACGAGGCGTTGTCAGCGAGGTCATAATTGCGTAGCTTACAGCGCGCAACATGAACAGAATTTTCGTCAAAGGTGCACGAGAGCACAACCTCAAAAATATCGATCTCGATTTGCCCCGCGATCAGTTTATCGTCGTCTCCGGCATGAGCGGCTCGGGAAAATCGTCGCTGGCTTTCGACACCATTTTCGCGGAAGGCCAACGCCGGTATGTCGAATCTCTCTCATCCTACGCGCGCCAGTTTCTCGGCCGCATGGACAAACCGAACGTCGACTACATCGAGGGGCTGTCGCCGGCGATCTCTATCGAGCAGAAGACGACCAACCGCAATCCCCGGTCGACCGTCGGTACGATTACCGAGATATGGGATTACTACCGCTTGCTCTTCGCCCGTATCGGAGTACCGCACGACCCGGCGAGCGGTAAACGCATCGAGAAACAGACCGTGGACGAGATTATCGAGCGCGTCCTGGCGTACCCGGAAGGCAGCCGCATGATGGTCCTCTCACCGGTGGTCCGCGGTCGCAAGGGTATTCACCAACGCGTTTTGGACGATGCGCGCAAGGCGGGTTTCGCACGCGTACGCGTCGACGGCGAGATCATATCGCTCGACGAAGACATTCAACTCGACAAAAAGCGCAAACACTCCATCGAAATCGTGGTGGACCGCATCAAGATCGGGGGGGAGGCGCGAAAACGCACCGTCGAGGCGCTCGAGGCGGCGTTGGAGACCTCCGGCGGAACGGTCGTCGTGTTGATCGAGCGCGCCAAGGACGAGTTCGAGGAGCAGTCGTTCTCGCAGCACTACGCATACCCGGACAGTAACGTTACCTTTCCCGAGCTGGAGCCGCGCCTATTCTCGTTCAACAGTCCATTCGGCGCCTGCGAGGCGTGCTCGGGCCTCGGCGTCACCAAAGAGTTCGACCCGGGCCTCATTATGCCGGATACAAGCCTCTCGTTCGACCAGCACGGGATCCGCCCGTATAATCCCAAAGCGCAGTGGTACCGCACGCGCTTTGAGGCGCTGGCCGATATGCTGGGTTTCGATTTGAGCCAACCGTTGGAGACGATCCCCGATGCGGTCATGGATCAAATCCTCTACGGCAGCAAGGACCGCTTGCGATACGTGTACGAGAAACCGGACGGCGAGGGACGAGTCGAGTACCACCGTCCGTTTCCCGGTATCATTCCCGATCTCGAGCGGCGGTATCGCGAAACGGCCTCGAGCCAGATGCGCGAGTGGTTCGAATCGTTTATGACCGAGCGGGTGTGTAACGCCTGCGGGGGTAAACGGCTGCGCCCCGAGGCGCTTGCGGTATTGGTTAACGACAAGAGCATTTACGACCTCGCCTCCATGGCGGTCACCGACTCATTGCGCTTCTTCGACGAGTTGTCGCTCACCGAGACCGAGGCCGCGATCGCAGCCGAGATTTTGAAGGAGATTCGCTCCCGTTTGGGATTCATGCAAAGCGTCGGGCTCGACTATCTGACACTCGATCGATCGGCGGCGACGCTCTCGGGAGGCGAGGCGCAACGCATTCGGCTGGCGACCCAAATCGGATCGCAGCTGGTCGGGGTGCTCTACGTTCTCGACGAGCCGACGATCGGGTTACACCAACGGGACAACGAGCGGTTATTGAAGACGTTGCTTCACCTCCGTGACCTCGGAAATACACTCCTGGTCGTCGAGCACGACGAGCAGACGCTGTTGGAAGCGGACCACGTCGTGGATCTCGGACCCGGAGCGGGTGTGCACGGTGGAGAGGTCGTTGCCCAGGGTACGCCGCAAGAGGTCATGGACAATCCGCACAGCGTTACCGGTCCGTGGCTCTCGGGGCGCAAGTCGCTGCAGATTCCCGACACGCGGCGGGCGGGGAACGGACACGTCCTGCGCATCACCGGCGCCACGGAGCACAACCTCAAGAGCATCTCGGCGGAGTTTCTCATCGGCGCGATGAACGTGATATCGGGCGTCTCCGGTTCGGGAAAAAGCACCCTTCTGTCCGACGTCTTGTATCCCGCTTTGGCCAATCGAGTGAGTCGAGGACGTCACAACCACATACCCGAGGCGGCCTATGATGCGCTGGAAGGTTTCGAACACATCGACAAGATCATCAACATCGACCAAAGCCCGATCGGCCGTACACCGCGTTCCAACCCGGCGACCTATGTGGGTCTCTTTACCTCGATTCGTGAGCTATTCGCAAGTCTTCCCGAGGCCAAAGCGCGTGGCTACAAGCCGGGGCGCTTCTCGTTCAACGTAAAGGGCGGGCGGTGCGAGAACTGTCAGGGAGCCGGAACGATCAAGATAGAGATGCACTTTCTACCCGATGTGTACGTCACCTGCGACGTGTGCCACGGGAAGCGCTTCACCCACGAGACGCTTGATATCCGGTACAAAGGTAAAAACATTCACGAGGTGCTCGATATGCCCATCGAGGAAGCACGGACTTTTTTCTCCGCCATTCCGCAAATTAAGCGGCGCCTCGATACCTTGAGTGAAGTCGGGCTCGACTACATCAAACTCGGACAAAGCGCGCTTACGCTTTCCGGCGGAGAGGCGCAGCGCGTCAAGCTCTCGCTGGAACTCAGTAAACGAAGCACGGGAAAGACGCTGTACATCCTCGACGAGCCGACGACGGGTCTGCACTTCGCCGATGTGGAGAAGCTCATGGAGGTTCTGCAACTGCTCGTCGATCGCGGCAATACGGTAATTCTCATCGAGCACAATCTCGACGTAATCCTGCAGGCCGACAATATCGTCGATCTCGGCCCCGAGGGAGGCGACCGCGGTGGGACCGTCGTCGCAACGGGGACTCCTGAGGCGATCGCCCGGGTACCGAGTTCGCACACCGGACGTTTTATCGCCGAAGCGATGGAGCGACGGGAACGGGCGAAGCTGGCACTCGACGACACGAGCGATGCGCGCTCACGCGCCGTATAGCGCGCCGAGAGCGGTCGATATCATCGCGTTGCGCGCACTATTGTCATCGCCCCCTCTGGGCACGGCGTCCCGTTTCCGGTACATACTGTGGCGATGGTTCGCCGCCGCCTGTCACTCTCGCAGCTACCGTTAGCGATCGTACTTCTCGTTTTTGTATCATCACTCGCTTCGGCGCAGGCGGCCGATGAGCCGGTCGAGGATGAACCGGCCGTCGAGACGGAGGACGGTATTGCACAGGATCCGGGGGAGGGTGACGACGGCGCAACCGCAGAGGCTGGGGACGGTACCGCACCGGGTTCCGAAGAGGGTGAGCCGGAGCCTCAGTCGCTGTTTGATTCGACTATTCTCGCGGATCTCGAATCGACACGTCCCGCCGAACTCCTCGATTGGGCCCGTGTGCTCGGCTTAAGCACTCGCGGCAGCCGTCGGGAGGTGGAGGATCGTATCCTCGAGTACTACGGTCTCGATCGGGCAAATCTGCCCGTATCCGAAGAGCCGGACGGCAGCACTTCTCTGGCTCGCATCGAGCGCGCCCGGGGGAGCGAGTTTTTCACCGTCGAGCAGACCGACGAGCAGTATCTGCGTCTCGCCGGAGGAGTGATCCTCACCATGGAAGACGGCGACGCCGTCCATAGGATCGAGGCGCAAGAGATCACACTTAACCTCGACCGCAACACCTTGGCGGCGATCGGCGGCGTTACCTATACCACCGATCGCCCCGACGGGAGCGAGCAGTTCGCCGGTGACACGATCGTATTCGAGATCGATACGTGGGAAGGAATCTTCATTCAGGGAATCACGGAGACGCGGGAGGACCTCGAGGCCGAAGAGGTAGAGTTTTCGGTCCAAGGGGAGCTCATCTCACGCTCCTCACAGGAGATCATCGTCGTCGATCGCGGCACCATCACCTCCTCGCGCGCCGATCCGCCCAACTATCGTATACGGGCACAGCGCATCTGGATTCTCGCCCCGGGTGAGTGGGGACTTCGTCGCGCCGTGTTGTACGTGGGTCGTGTGCCGACGTTCTACCTACCGGTGTTTTTCCTTCCCGGCGATCGTCTCTTTTTTCATCCCGCCGTAGGAACCGAGACGCGCGAGGGTGCGTTCATCCAGACGACGACGTACTTCATCGGCCAAAGCGAGGAGCGCGACGCACCGGTCTCGATTATGCAACTGGCCGAGACGCCGGACGACTCGGAACGCGTTATCGACGGGCTCTTTCTTCGTATTCCCGACGAACCCGTCGAGCCGGACCCTCCCGACTGGAGCCTCAAACTCATGGCCGACGTCTATACAACGCTCGGAGCGTATACCGGTGTAGACGGGTCGCTGCCTAGTCTCGGACCGTTCAATCGACTCGATTGGCGCGTGGGCATTGCGGCGAGTCGCAATATCTATTTCGACAACGGTGTGTATTCCTCGTGGTACGTCGATGAAGACGGTAACGCGCGGCAACACTGGAACTCGGGGTTTTTTTTCGGCCGAACCACCCCATTTCGATATGAGGGAGAGATCAGTACCGAACTCTCCCTGGCGTCACTCTCGGTCAGCCTCGAAATGCTTCTGCTCTCGGATCCCGAGTTTCGGCGCGATTTCGCCGATCGCAGCGAGGGCATGGACTGGAGTTTTCTCCTGAACAGCGCTACCGAAGGTGAGGAGGAGGAGAGCGACGCCACGGTGTCCTCGGCGCAATGGCAGCTCAACCTCTCGTGGCGCCCACGGCTTCCCGATGCCGTCGTTCCTTGGGTCGACAACTTCTCGGTCACGACGTTTCGAACGGTGCTCGACTGGCGCACTCGTGACGCCGATGATCTACCCGACGCCGTAACGCTTCCGGAAAGTAATCTAAGCCCGGAAGAGCGCTTTTTCTATCCGCAATCGCTCCTGCTTCCGGAGCTGGCGCTCCAATTCGGCGGCACGCTCATCCGTTGGCCGCGCCCGGCGACCGCGCTGCCGGACGACGATACCGAAGAAGACGATCCGTCCGATGCGGAACATGGTGAGGCCGGCCCGGTGCTCCGTCCTCCGTGGGAGGAGACGCCGAGACGCGAGGACGACGAAGCCGAATCGGAGTTTCGATTACCCGATCTGGCCGGAAACGCCGGCGGGATCGATCTCGACGCCCTGGGAGGATTCTCACTCGGCTATACGGTCCGTCCCACACTGCGTTACGATCGCTTCACCGACTCGGACGAGTGGGATGGCGGCGGCGACGTGGCGCTGGACTGGGAATACAGCACATTCCAGACCCGCAATCGCATGGATCTGACCGCAACGACGCGCGACGCCGAAGGTTTTTTTACCGTCTCCAACAGCCTTGCGTTGGAGCAGCGCTACCAAGACGTTTCGATCGAGGCCGACCTTACCGAAAGCGAAATCGAGAGTCTCCGTACCGCGGCGTTTCGATTCCGCCTCTTCTCGGCGACGCAAAACAGCTCCGTATCGCTCTTCCCACTCTTGAGGACGCGAGTGTTTGACACCAGCTCATTGAGCTACACGCTCAACTCCCTGGTCTATCGATGGGAGTTTGAAGCGTTGGAAGACGACGATTCGCCCCGTTACGATAGTCGTTGGGGCGATTGGAATGAAGAGGATATCAGCACCCACCAAACCGTCGCACTACTGCAGTGGGATCAATGGGGCGCACAGCAGCGGGTACGGGCCACCTCCAATCTGCCACCCTTGAACGGCGCCTACGACGGGTCGGTGACCCTCATTACCGGTCCGCTTACCACGGAACTGGAGGGTGGCTACCGCGAGACCGACGACGAGGGTTGGCGCCCCGATCCGTTCAATCAAAATCATCGGCTACACTTTTTTGGGGGCGGTCTCACGCTGGGCCAGGACCTTGAATACGACGTCGAGGCGGTAGAGCTTACCGAGGCCGCGACCACTCTCAATGCGTGGTTTTTGACGATGGGGCTCATCGGGCGCCGTAGTACCGGATTTCGCTTCGTCGACGGCAGCGGCTGGGAGACCATCGACGACGAGCGATTTCGGTGGACCGATCTATCGGTGGGATTCGATCTCGACGCGCAGTACCGGTTTTGGAAGCGGCGCATCAACATCGAACTGACCGGCGACGTTGCCCTCAACTTCGACCTCCAGCAGTATACGAGTAGTCGACTGATATTGGATTACGGTATCAACTTCGACATCTACCGCTTTCTCCAATTCCAATTGACGGCGCGGACGACCAACGATCTGATTTACCGGTATGTCGAACCCCTGGCCGAAGAGGTCGGCCTGCCCGAGAGAAACCTGGTTGAGGACTTCGTCAACAGCTTGCGCCTATTCAATCGGGAAGCGCGGGAGGAGTCGTTCTTTAATCTGGATTCGATCAGTCTTTCGGCGGTACACGACCTTGAGGATTGGGAACTGAGCGCGACTTATACGGGTCGGCCGGAGCTCGAGACGGAAAACGGTATCTCTAATTATCGATGGCGCGGTATTTTTTCCATTCTTATACGGTGGAGATCGATCTCGGAGTTACGGCGCAATATCGAGGTCGAGGACGGCACCGTGGAGTTCGTTCAGTAACTCTGTACTTGACCACTGCGGAAGGCACTCTCTATACTTGCCCGTAAGGGGTAAGATTGTCAGATAGCACAGCTTTGGTTCTATCAGACGGTGACGTGCTGCAACAAATCTGCGGCGTTAATGATGAGAATTTACGTATTTTGGAACAGTTGTTTCAGGCACCGATTCTCGTGCGGGGCAACGAGCTACTCCTCGACAGCGAGAACCTCCGCCAGAAGCAACTCTTTTTCTCCCTCATGAGCGAACTCGAAGTTCACAGTCGTCGCGGGCAGGCGCCGAGTCGCGACCTCATACGGGCACTCCATAGCGACCTTACGTCTGAAGACGGAAAATCTCTCGACGCGTTGCGGAAGTGGTCGATAACCATACCGGTCGCCGGTACGAAGATCTTTCCCCGTAGTGTCCGCCAAGCGAAGCTCCTGGAAGACCTCACGCATCGCGATTTGAGCTTTTTCGTAGGTCCCGCCGGGACGGGCAAAACCTTCTTGGCGGTCGCCCACGCTCTCCAGGAGGTTCTCTCCAAACGGAAACACAAGCTCGTGCTGACTCGTCCCGTCGTCGAGGCGGGCGAAAGCCTCGGTTATCTTCCCGGCGATTTGACGCAAAAGATAGCGCCGTACCTACGGCCGCTGTACGACGCGATTCAGTCGCTTTTGCCCTACGAAGTAATCCATCGCCTCGAGGAGCAAAACGTCATCGAGGTCGCACCGTTGGCCTACATGCGGGGACGAAGTCTGCGCGATAGTTACGTCATTCTCGACGAGGCGCAGAACACGACGCGCGAGCAGATGAAGATGTTTCTCACTCGCTTGGGCGAGAATAGTCGCGCCGTGGTCACCGGTGACATTACACAAATCGATCTCCCCAATCGCGCAAAATCGGGATTGATTCACGCCGTGCGGGTTCTCGAACACGCCCATGAGATCGGTATTACCTATCTTACCCACGAGGATGTCGTGCGCAGCCCCCTCGTGCAACGAATCATCCAGGCATACGATGACTACCGAGAATAACGACAACCAGATCGACGTCGCGAGTGAGAGTATCGAGCCTCCATCGTGGATACCGGGCCTCGTCGCATTTTCTCACGCCGTTCTCGACCATCTCGACCTGTCGGGATGGGAGCTTTCCGTTCTATTGACCGACGACGACCGTATTCGGGCGCTTAATCGCGACTATCGGGGGCGCGACGAGGTCACCGACGTGCTCTCTTTTTCCGCTCTGGATGACGATACGTCGCCGATCGTAGGGGGCCGTACCGTCGCCGGCGATATCGTTCTCGACGTTGCGCAGGTATACCGTCAGGCGGAAGAGCTCGGTATCACCGGAGAGGAAGAGCTGCGTCGCACCGTTGTACATGGGATTCTGCATCTCGCCGGACACGACCACGACGGCACCGACTTTGCAACGGATCCAATGCTTCGTTTACAGGAGACCATATTAACGACCGTCAAGGAGAGAGTGTTTTGAAATCGCAGGGGATACTGCGGACGTTTTTTCGCCGCCTATGGGGTACCGAACGATCCGCGGGCTCGGCTCACAACGCTGAGACGCTGGAAATGATCGAAGGGATACACGCCCTCGCCGAGACGACGGTGAAGGAGGTCATGGTACCGCGCATCGACTCCGTATTCATCGGCCTCGATATGCAAAAAGAGGAGTTCGTCTCGCGTATTTCGGAGACCGGCCATTCGCGCTTTCCGGTGTACAAGGATACGATCGACAACGTCGTGGGGATGCTCTACGCCAAGGACCTTCTCCAGTATCTCACCAACGGAGAAGAGATCAGTATAGAGCGCATCGTACGCAAACCGTTTTTCGTTCCCGAAAGCAAGCGCCTCGACGGGCTTCTCCGCGAGATGAAGCGCCGTCACATTCACATCGCGGTGGCGGTGGACGAGTACGGCGGCGTATCTGGGTTGGTATGTATGGAGGATATTATCGAGGAGATCGTCGGTGATATTCAGGACGAGTTCGACAACGAGCGCGAGGACATTCTGGAAATCGGCGAGCGCGTATACCTGTGCGACGCCCGCGTCAATATCGAGGACCTTCAGGAGCGTATTCAGACCGAGCTACCGGAGCAGGACCACGATACCCTCGGGGGTTTTGTATTCGAGCTCTTCGGAAAGATTCCGGTGAAGTTTGAAAAGGTTTCGTATCGCAACCTCGATTTCATTATTCAAGAGATGGAAGGCCACAAGATCCGAACCGTGAAGGTGGTCGTACGGCCCGAGGAAGATGGCGACGACGAAGAGTAGTCGGATGAGGCGGTACACGGGACTCGCCGAGCGTGCGCCCTTTGTTGCCGTGCTCGTCGCCGCCTCCGTTGCAATCGTCGGAGCGCAACGGCAGCCGATCGACGTTCCGGCACTCCTCGACGAGACGCAGAACGAGCTATCAGTCGCGATCGCGCGCTACGATCAGGACGGCATTGCCGCGGCCGCGGACTCTTTGCGTCGGATCGTGGAGTTGAATCCGCGGTACGCCGAGGCATACGTCCGCCTCGGCGAAGCGCTTCTCTGGCTGTCGCAGTTCGATCAAGCCTCCGCGCAGCTCGCCCGCGCCCGTGCCCTACGCCACACCGGTGCCGATATCGACTTGTTGGAGGCGCGCGTGGCGGCGCTCTCCGGCGATGTCGCGGGCGCCCGCGACGCATATGAGCGCATCTTGGTTCGCCAACCGTATAACGAGCAGGCGTTGGTAGGCGTCGCGATACTCGATTTTGCCGACGGCCCCACCGACGTCACCGTACGAACGCTTCAGAGCTTGGAGCAACGCTATCCGGAGAACCGGCAGCTCCTGGCGGCGCTCGTCGAGGCGAGTCGCCGTCGTGGCGACACTGCGGCGTTGCAACGCTACGTAGCGCTCGCACTGCAGTACCACGGAGACAACGCCTCGATCCAACTCGTAGCCGCACGTAGCGCCTTCGATTCGGGCGACATGCTCACTGCACAGCGCCACGCGCGCAACGCGACGATCCTCGCTCCCAACCTCGCCGAGGCGTGGCTTATTCTCGCTCACGCGGCGGATCGCCGCGGAGAGCCGGATCGGGCGTTGGCCTATTATCAGGAGCTCATTCGAATCGACCCCGACAACCATGTCGCTTGGTATGCGAGGGCGATCTTTCTGGCAAGGGTCGGACGTTTCGAGGAGGCGCAGCGGAGTTGGGAGCGGTCACTGCGCATCCGTCCCGACTACGAATTGGCGCGCATCGCCCTGGAGAACACCCTGGTGGAAGCGTTTCCGCTTGAAGATCCGAGGCGGCGGGAGGCTGCGCTACAGTACCGCTCATCGGGGACGGCGCTTCAGGAACGCTTTCTTAATCGACAGGCGGAGCGACATTTTCGTCGTGGGTTGCAAATCAACCCCTACGACGCCGTACTGCGTCGGAATCTCGGAGAACTGTATTTACAGCGAGATATGGAATCGCGCTACCTCCAAGAGTTGCTCCTGATCCGCGACTTGAGCGGCGAAGGGGAGGCGGCGGACGTCGCGGCCTATCCTCGGCAGGAGCTTGACGATAGGATCGGCATTTTCTCCGCACGTACCGCCGACGAGCCCGCATCGCAATGGGGTGTCGACCAATTCACCGCCCGACGTCCCCGCACGACTCTCGCGCTGTACGCGGGCCAAAGCGCAACGACGATCGAGCCCGATGCCGCACATCATGTAGTCGAGTATGCGGTCAGCCTCCTGCGGGGCTCCCAAAATCTCACTATTGTCGATACTCGTACCGCGGAGTCATCACGGTCGGCGGCGGTTGCGGCGGCGCGGCGAGACGACGTCGACCTCGTAGGGTTCATCGACGTTGAGCTGGGAGCGCGGCGTGTCGTCGTCGACATACAGATTTTGCGGAGCGACGACGCGGCAATCCTCCTGGACGACACGTTCGTTGGGGTCGGCAACGGCAGAATCGACCGCGTGGCGCGTAGCGCGTCCACGGCAATATCGGCTTTGATCGTTCCTCGCGGATACGTACTCGATAGGCGATTCGAGCGCGTTCTCGTGTCTCTCGGCGGCGCCGACGGACTGACGCCGGAGGGGCGCGTCACGTTCTTTTCTCGCCGGGGAGGAGACGACCTCGGCGAAGGCGAAGTGGTTGCAATCGACGATTTGGTAGCCGAGGTGATGTTTCTCCCCGACGGAGCCGACAATCTGACCGTGGGAGATGTCGTGGAGTACAGCGATGTCGAAGGAGACGAAGTCGACGACAGCGAAGAGGCGGAGACGGTCGTCACGACTCTTGAACAAACGTCACAAGCCCGGGAAATAGTGCAACAGCTGTTCCGTCTGCGCTGATTGACACTGTCCTCTTCCATTGTCTATAGTCTTGTTCACCACCCCGAAGTTTAAATTCAGGAGGATTTTTCATGAAAATAGCCATCAACGGTTTCGGCCGGATCGGGCGAAATGTGTTCAAAATTGCACTCGAGAAGGGCGTCGATGTCGTCGCCATTAACGACCTGACCGATACGAAGACGCTTGCTCATCTATTGAAGTACGACTCTACTCAGGGGAAGTTTCCGGGAACGGTCGAGTTTGACGACGAAAACCTGATCGTCGACGGCAAGAAGTACAAGGTGTGTTCCGAGCGCAGTCCCGCCGAGATCCCGTGGGGCGACGCGCCGGATGTCGTGATCGAATCGACCGGTATCTTTCGCGCCCGCGAGAGCGCCAAAGGCGGCTACGGCGATCACCTAAAAAATGCGAAGTATCCCGCCAAGAAGGTGATCCTCACCGTCCCGGCGAAAGACAAGATCGATAACATGATCGTTCTCGGTGTGAACGACGAATCCTTAAAGGACACGGACACATGCGTCTCCAATGCGAGCTGCACCACCAACTGTCTCGCACCGATCGCCAAGGTGCTTAACGACGAGTTCGGCATCGAAAGCGGCTTCATGACTACCGTTCACAGTTATACCAACGATCAGAACACGCTCGACGGCCCGCACTCGGACTTACGTCGCGCGCGAAGCGCCGCCGTTTCGATCATCCCGACGACCACCGGAGCCGCACGCGCGGTCGGTAAGGTCCTTCCCGATCTCAACGGAAAACTCGACGGCGTCGCCATGCGCGTTCCCACGCCGACCGGGTCGATCGTCGACCTCGTGGTAACGGTCAGAAAGGATGTCTCGATTGAGGCGGTTAACGCGGCGATGAAAAACGCCGCCGAGGGTCACATGAAGGGTATCTTGGAGTACACCGAGGATCCGATCGTTTCGGTCGATATCATCCACAACACTCACAGCTCGATCTTCGATGCGCAGAGTACGATGGTGATGGGCAAAACCGTCAAGGTCTTTTCGTGGTACGACAACGAGTGGGGCTACAGCTGCCGAGTGGTCGACCTCGCGCTCAAGCTCGTATAATACAACCGTTCGAGATACGGCCCGATGTTCCACCGAGCATTCGGGCCGTTTCGTTTTTGACCCACACTATTCAAACGGAGTTCGACATGAGTTTGCGTACCCTCAAGAATACCGATATCACCGGAAAGCGCGTTCTCATGCGCGCCGATTTCAACGTGCCGCTCAAGGATGGGAAGATCACCGACGATACGCGCATTCGCGCGGCACTCCCTTCGATTCGATACATTCTCGATCAAGGCTGTCATCTCATCTTGATGAGTCATCTTGGGCGGCCCAAGGGGCAGAAAAAGCCCGAGTTCAGCCTCCGTCCCGTGGGGGAGCGCCTCTCGGAACTCCTCGATACACCGGTCGAGATCGCCGACGACGTAATCGGCGAGTCGGTCGAAGCCAAGGCGCGGGAGTTGAAGCCCGGCGGCATCCTCCTCTTGGAGAACGTTCGTTTCTACAAAGAGGAGACCGATAACGACACCGCGTTTGCCGAGAAGTTGGCCGGTTTGGGCGATGTGTTCGTCAACGACGCATTCGGTACCGCGCACCGCGCCCACGCATCTACCGAGGGCGTCGCGCACCACATTCCCTCGTGCGCCGGCTTTCTTATCGAAAAGGAGATCTCCTTTTTTCAGCCCGTACTCGACGCCCCCGCCAAACCGATGGTTGCCGTCATCGGCGGCGCAAAGGTGTCCAGCAAGATTGCCGTGCTGGAGAGCCTCCTTCCCAACTGTGCAAGCTTCATCATCGGCGGCGGCATGGCTTACACCTTTTTGAAAGCACAGGGAACCGAGGTCGGCACGAGTTTGGTCGAAGAGGACTACATAGATACCGCGAGTCGCTTTCTCGCCGCTGCGGCCGAGCGCGGGGTCGACGTCATTCTACCCCTCGACCACGTCGTTGCGGCGACATTCGATGCCGAGGCGACAGCGGAGGCGGTTGACGGACGGGCCATTCCGGCCGATAAGATGGCCCTCGACATCGGGCCCAAGACGATCGCCGCAGCGGTCAAAGCGGTCGGCGATGCACGGACCATCGTGTGGAACGGCCCGTTGGGCGTCTTCGAGTTCGAACGCTTTGCCGCCGGAACGAAGGCGGTTGCCGAGGCGATCGCCGAGGCCGATGCGACTACGGTCGTCGGTGGGGGAGACTCGGTCGCCGCGGCGAATCAGTTCGGTCTTGCCGATCGGATGGACCACGTATCGACCGGCGGCGGCG
Organism: Alkalispirochaeta sp.; assembly: GCA_965601925.1. Taxonomy (GTDB): domain Bacteria; phylum Spirochaetota; class Spirochaetia; order DSM-27196; family Alkalispirochaetaceae; genus Alkalispirochaeta. Next base: position 3,896,735 of record OZ271854.1, on the reverse strand, counting down.
CCTCTCTTGAGTTTCTCGAAGGGAAAGCGCTCCCGGGAATCGTGGCGCTTCAAGACTAAGCGCCCATATTCAAATCGGCCCGACGCGAGACGTCGGGCCATTTCAGTGGAGAAGAGGAATGAGAACACCATTTATCGCCGGCAACTGGAAAATGCACATGACCCGCGTCGAGGCGAAGGAACTCGCTACGGCGCTCAAGGGACAACTGACCGATACGACGCACCGCATCATGGTCGCGCCGCCGTTCACGAGTATCGAGACCGTGGCATCGGTATTGCAGGGGAGTCCGATCGAAGTCGGCGCTCAGAATATGGCCGCCGAACGCAGCGGCGCGCATACCGGTGAGATATCGCCGGCGATGCTCAAGGACGTTGGGGCGACGGTCGTCGTGCTCGGCCATTCCGAGCGACGGCACGTATACGGCGAGTCGGACGAACTCATTAACGCCAAAGTCAAGTTGGCGTTGGAGGAGAATTTGCACGTCGTCCTCTGTATCGGCGAAACGCTGGAAGAGCGCGAGACGGGGCGAGTCGATGAGATCAATCGTCGACAACTGTCCGGAGGGCTCGCGGGAGTCCCCGCTGCCGCTCTCGGCAATATAACGATCGCATACGAACCGGTGTGGGCGATCGGTACGGGAAAGACGGCGACTCCGGATGATGCGGATGCCGTTCACGCGGCGGTACGCGGCATCATGGCCGACTTGTACGACGAGCCGGTCGCCGGACGCGTCGTAATCCAGTACGGCGGATCGGTCAAACCGAACAATGTCAAAGGGCTTATGGCCAAAGAGAATATTGACGGAGCCCTCGTCGGTGGTGCATCCTTACAGGCTGATACCTTTGTACCTATAGCGCAGTTTGATACGTGAGGATGTAATGGGTCTTTTTGGAATTCTGTTAATGATTGTATTTGTGGTCACCGCGATTCTGCTTATTCTCGTCGTGATGGTGCAGGACGAGGGCGGCGACGGTCTGGGTGGCATCTTCGGTGGCGGCAGTTCGTCACAGGTGGGCAATCGCAGCGGCAACATTCTGACGCGTGCGACCAGCGTACTCGCCGCCGTGTTTCTTCTCAGTTCCTTCGGTCTTGCGCTTCTTAACCGAACGCCCGACTCCGGAGACGTTGAAGCGGCCGCACGCCGCCAAGAATCGGAGTCCGGCGACGTAGTGGAGTGGTGGGTCACCGACGACGAGGACGCCGTCAGCGAGTAGCGTGCCATGCGAGTCGCGGTACTGTTCTTCGGCGGCGGAAAAAGAGAGGCGACGGCGGATATCGCCCGCGGACTTGTCGACGGATTCGAGAAGGCCGGCCACCAAGTCGATTTAGTCGACGGTGATCGCGACGTCAACACCAAACTCACCGCGTACGGTTACATTGCCGTCGGTACGGCGAGTATGTCGCTGTTCGGCGGTAAAATAGACGCTCGAATCACCGAGTACTTGTCGAACGCCGGCATGATCGGCGGAAAGAAGAGCTTCGCCTTCGTTACCAACGGTCCATTCGGCGCTCAAAAAGCGTTGAGCAGGCTGATGGCGACCTTGGAGCACGAAGGGCTCTTTATAAGATTTTCCGAGACTTTGCGATCCCGGGAGGAGGCGGCGATGATCGCGGGCCGCCTCAAACTGTAGCGTTGAACACCTACTATCACATCCTTGGTGTCCCGTCCGACGCATCGCAGCAGACAATCAAGGACGCCTATCGCCGCCGAGTAAAGGCCGTCCATCCCGACCTCAACAACGGCGACCCGCAGAGTGTCGAGCGGATGAAGGCGTTGGTCATAGCGTGGGAGATACTCAGAGATCCGGCCCGGCGCGAGGACTACGATCGAATACACGGCATTCGAAGAGACGGTGCGCACGAGTTTGACTACGCTGAATTTCTACGCTCCCGCCGCGACGACCAGGAGTCGCAATCGAAGCTGGTATTTTACGATCTGTTGCATGACAATCCCGACGAGGCGCTCCAGATCTACGATTCGTTGGTCGCTACCGGAGATTTTGAGCTGTCCGCGTATCTCGGTCGGGAAGACTTCATGGACTGCGCCTTTCTGCTTGCCGAGGAGTACGAATCGCGCGAGGAATACGGGAGGGCCTTTCAACTCCTTTCGGCGATCGTGCGTTTTGAGCGACAACGGCCGTATTTTCGCCACTTCATGCAGGACGTGTACGAGCGCCTCAGAACGGTGGTATGCTTCAAGATGCCCGATGTCGCATCGCCGGAAGAGGTCTTGAGTTGTCTCAACCAGATGATCGGTTGGGATCTTCCACGAAAAGAGACGGCATTCTGCTACAAGAAGGCGGCGGAAATGCATCTTCAACAGGGAGATCGGCGCGCGGCGTTCCGATCGCTACAGCGGGGTCTTACCCTCGATCAACACTTGGCGGGCGTCAAGAAGTTACAGCAGGAACTCGGATATTTTGAAACGGCATGATAAGGTTGATGCTATGAAACGTGAAATCGGATCTGTTCGATTTTTGTTCTTTTTTCTGATGGTAATCTCAAGCGGGCTGCTATCCGCTCAAATATTGGATCGCCCGGTGGCGATCGTTCGTCTCACGGAAACGGTGAATATCGGTCAACGCGAGCTCCGCCAACAAGTCGAACTCCTGGAGCGTCAACTGGGCGGCGAACTAACGCTCGAAAACCGACGCGAGGTGCTGGATGCTCAGATCGGCGACGTGCTACTCAATCAGGCGGCCGCGCGTGCCAATGTTCGCGTCACTCAAGCCGAAATTGATCAAGCCGTAACGGCACAGAGACAGTCGATCGGACGGCCCGTCTCGGACGCCCAGTTTCGCCAGATCGTCCAGGATCAGATGGGGCTGAGTTGGGAGCGCTACCTTGAGGAAATCACCAACAGGCTCACGCAGGAAAAACTCATCCTCCAAGAGTCTCAGGGTCAGTTCAGCGAAATCGCCGAACCGTCGACGCGTGAGATCCGCCAGATCTACGAAGAGAATGCGCGCCAGTTCACCAACCCGGCGATGGTGCGCTTCGACCACCTCTTCTTCGATCTCAGGGGCCAAGACGACGCGCAACGGGGTGAAACACGTCGCCTGGCCGACTCCTTCGCGCGCCGCGTCGAGCGCGGGACCGCCGATTTCGATACGTTGCTCAGGGAATCGCTCGACGACGTGCGATACGCCGGCGGCGACTTCGGATACCTGGTCAGGGGAGAGCAGCAGGCGCTCCAGCGCCTCGGACGCGAGTTTGTAGACGGCGCGTTCGAGTTCGAGGAGGGAGAGGTTTCCGGCGTCTTGGAGAGCAGTGCGGGGCTCCACATCATTCGCGTGACCGACCGACGATCGCCGCGGTTGCTCGATCTCGACGACCCGTTGCTTCCGGGCGAGAACGTGACGGTGCGCGACCAGATCAGGGCCTACATACTCAACTTGCGACAACAGGAGATTTTCCAACAATCCGTCGAATCGACGCTGCGACGCCTCGAGGAAGAGGCGGAGATCACACGGTTCGAGGAAAACCTCGACTGGTAGCCGTCGGTGGCATCGCGCAGAAAGGGACGTCGCCTCGCCGTACAGGCATTGTATAGTTGGGACGTCGGAAATACCGACGAGAAAATCCTGCTTTCGTTTCCCTGGTACGAACACGAGAGTGGAGAGGATTTAACCTTCTCACGTCTCATCGTGCAGGGTGTTATCCAAGAGCGAGAGGCCGTCGATGACCTCATCCGAAATCAATTGGAGCACTGGGATATCGACCGGCTGGCGCGCGTGGACCTGGCGATCCTGAGAGTCGGCGCGTACAGCCTCCGTTTTCAACCGGAGATACCGCCGCAGGTGACGATCGACGAAGCGGTCGAGCTGGCAAAAGAGCTGTCGACCGAGGAGGCGTATCGTTTTATCAACGGCGTTCTCGACGGGATGCGCAAGCGATTGGGATCCGACGGGGCGTAGGTGGTGCCGTACCGGAGCGCGCGACACAAGACGTTGATATTTTTCGGTGCCGCGCTCGGTCTGGCTATAGCCACCTCGCTCGTCATCGGCGTATCGATCTCCTCCATCCGCGATTCGATCTGGTTCGGGCGCATCGTGCGCCGTATGGATGCCGGCGGCGCCGATCGCGAACAACTGCTCGATGCGTCGCGTTTTGCGCGCCGTGCACCTGAGTGGCGCCAACTCGCTCAGCTCGCCTGGAATCTCTCCGACGATGAGCGATGGCCGAGCGTACGTGACGTTACCTTGTTGGCCGCCGATCGTTTTCCACGCGATGATACGTGGATTCAAGCCGCCGCGTTTGCGATGATTCGCCTGGGCCAATACGAGCAGGCGCGTGACCTTCTGGGAGCGCCCGAAGCGGCGGGAGAGCTTCGCCAATACCTTCACATCCTATCCGCTCTCGATATCGACGAGCCGGTTTTATCTGCCGAACGACTTGCAGCGTTCGGCGATGCACCGGAGGGTATGGGCGTCCTAAGGACGGTCGGGCGTGCAACGCGCGAGCCGTCTGCGGAGCTCTTGTGGGACGCGTGGGAAGTGACCGGTGTGTCGGCGTATGGCGTAAACGCGGCATTGGAGGCGGCCGGGGACGGAAGTCGCGAAGTCGCCCGAACCTCCGTCGACGAATTGAGGCGCTCGGGACGGATGCCCGATCCGGAATACGAATCGGCTCCACTATATCTCGCGGTCTGGCTGGAGGACGTCGATTGGCTCTTTGCACAGCTCGCATCGCTCTCCGGTCGGCGCGCCGTGGAACCGGCGATCCTCCTCATTCAAGGCGAGGGGATGCTGCAGCAGGGGCAACTGGATGCGGCGCGGAGATTCTATCGGGAAGTGCACACGGCACACCCCTATTTCGCGGAACTTCCGTACCTCAACGACGGCGCCATCACGCTACGCCTCGGCGACGGCGATCCCATTCCGATTCTCAGATCCGGCGTTGTGAGTCATCCGCAGTCGGTCGAACTTCGCGGCGCCCTTGCAGGCCTGCTCACGGCGAGTGGTCGTCGACTGGAGGCGGCGGAAGTTATCGCTCCGGCGGTCATCGGGACCGCCACAGAGGCGATGCGACGCGATCGCAATTGGCTCCTGGTGAGGGCACTCCTGGGAACGCGAGAGCCGGTAGCACGGCTCGAGAGCGACCTGTGGTCCTATTTGAACGACCATCCCGAGGCGACGATCGTCGCCCACTATCTCACACGCTTTCTTGTCGCACGCAACGACACGGCGGGCCTATCCGATCTGAGGGGTCGTTACACCGCAGACGCCGGGAGCTGGGCGGCGACGGCGCATCTGATGCACATGGTGGAGCAGGGTAGGCTTGCCGAGGCGGAGGAGCTCGTGTCCCTGCTCGATCACGAGTCGTGGACCGGTGCGTACAATCGCGCCCTCTTCGCGATGCGCTTCCTTCCGTTACACGAGGCTGAACACGCCGTCGAAGCGTTTCGGCGTCAATTGAATCGCGAGAGCGCTCGCCATTCGGAGACCCGAAGACGCGCCTCGGTGCATCTTGCACTACTGGAAGCTGAGCTTGCGCGTCTGTCCGGCGACGGTGCACGAGCGCGCATCGTGGTGGACCGAGCAATCGACGTAAATCCTGACATGGATTTGCTTTACACGTATCGAGCAATCCTTGCACCCCTCCAATGAAAGTGCTACGATGCCGCAATGATTCGAATCAAAACGGCCCGGCAGATGACCGGAATTCGGGAGTCGTGCCGACTTCTGGCCGAAGTTCTGGAGCATCTCGAGGGTGAGGTCGCCGCCGGTATATCGACCGGCGAGCTCGACCGAATCGCGCGCCGAGAAATTGCCGCACGCGGCGGAAGACCGGCGTTTCTCGGGTATCAAGGCTTTCCCGGGGCCATATGTGCGTCGGTCAACGACGAGGTGATTCACGGTATCCCGGGCGATCGATTGCTGAAAAACGGCGATGTGGTGAGTATAGACTGCGGCATCGAATACGGCGGCTACTTCAGCGACTCCGCCGTGACGGTGCCGGTCGGAACCGTATCGGGCGCCATAGAGCGTCTCCTGGAAGTCACGCGAACCAGCTTGGAGGAGGGTATCGCCGCAGCGGTTGCCGGGAATCGGGTCAACGATATCTCCCGCGCCATCTATCGTACGATCAGCGAACACAACTACGGTGTCGTCCGTCCCTATTGCGGACACGGCGTCGGACTCGCCATCCACGAGGATCCGCAGATACCGAACTACATCGGCCGCGGTCCCAACCCGCGCCTCAAACCGGGCATGGTGATCGCAATCGAACCAATGGTGAACCTCGGCGTCGACGATGTCGACGTGTTGGACGACGATTGGACGGTCGTCACCGACGACGGCGCGATCTCCGCCCATTTTGAGCATACCGTGGCGATTTTTCGCGATTCTACCGAAGTGCTCACCCGACGGAGCAACGAGACGGTACATTTGACTCCGGAGGTTTCCCTTTCATGAAAAAACTGCTGATCGTAAATGTACTGCTCATCGGACTTATCACCGGTTTCGTGATCTCCGTGGGCCTCTTTTCATGCTCAACCGGCGTAGATCAAGTGTCGCGCGTCGCCGCCCAAAACCAACCGTCGGCGGGGCGTGCGCAGTTGGAATCCCTCCAAGACGGATTTCGGGAAGTTTCGGCCGCGTCGCTTCCGAGCGTCGTTCGCATCGATGTCGAAGAGGTTCGTCGGCAGTCCCTTACCGACGACGGCGATAACACGCCGTGGTTCGATTTCTTTTTCGGTGAACCCGACCTCGATAGCCCCGACGGCGAGCGCGAGTTTCGCACTCAGGGGCTCGGGTCCGGCGTCATCGTCCGCCGTGACGACGACACCTACTACGTCCTGACAAACGAACACGTCGTAGGAAGCGCCGACGACATCACGATCACTCTTGACGATATGCGCGAGTTTCGCGGCGAAATCGTCGGTCAGGATACGCGCAAGGATTTGGCGCTGGTGTCATTCGAGTCCTCCGAGGAGATTCCCGTTGCCGTGCTGGGCGACTCCGACACCCTCCAAGTAGGGGACTGGGTGCTGGCGATCGGGACCCCCTTCGGCTTTCAATCGACCGTGACCGCCGGCATAGTGAGCGCCCTGGGACGTCGAGGCGGGCCGGATGGAAATATCAGCGATTTCATTCAGACCGATGCGGCGATCAACCGCGGCAACAGCGGCGGCGCGCTCCTCAACCTCTCGGGGGAAGTCGTCGGTATCAACACGTGGATCACGTCGCAGACCGGCGGGAGCGTCGGCCTCGGTTTTTCGATCCCCATTAACAACGTCAAACGCTCGATAGACGACTTCATCGAGACCGGCTCGGTACGATACGGCTGGCTCGGAGTAAGCATACGGAGCGTCTCCGACGAGATCGTCGAGGCGATGGATCTACCGAGCTCCGAAGGCGCTTTGGTTCACCACGTGTTTCTCGACTCACCGGCGGAACGCGGCGGATTGTTGCCGGGCGACTTCGTGACGATCATCAACGGCATCGAGGTAGAGGATTCTGATCAGCTCGTCTTAGAAGTCGGCGAACTTCCCGTCGGCGAAGTCGCTACCTTCAACGTCATCCGATACGGCCAGCCGATCACGGTCGAAGTCAGAATCGCCGAGCGCGAGTCGGAGCGACAGATCGCAAACCTTAATACGCGACTGTGGCCCGGATTCACCGTCTATCCCCTCACCGAAGAACTTCGAGAGGAACTCGAGCTCGAAGGACGCGTCCAAGGCGTGGTGATCAGTACCGTCGAAAATCGAACGCCCGCCGCGGTCGCCGGACTGCGCGCCGGTGATCTCGTAACGGAGGTCGACGGGGAGCCGGTGGCGCGCATGGTGGAGTTTTTCCGGATCATCAACGAAAGTAGGAATAACGTCCTGTTTACGATCATTCGCGACGACAACGAAATCCAGATAGGATTACAGCGATGAGCCAAAAGGAGTTCATTCCTTACGACCAAGTTCGGAACAACGCCATAACTCTCGCGCATTCGATCTACCGTGAGGGTTTCGTGCCGGACATCATCTATGTCAGTTTGCGCGGCGGAGCGTACATGGGGAACGTCATCAGCGAGTTCTTCAAGTTCGTCCGACGCGGGAAACGTCCGGTGTTCTACGCAGCGGTTGTGGCGCGTTCCTATACGGATATCCACGAGCGTGATCGCGTGAGCGTCGACGGCTGGACGTATAGTCCCGAGCACCTCCGTAACGGCGATCGCGTCCTTCTCGTAGACGACATTTTCGACACCGGTCGGACCGTGAATCACTTGGTGCAGGTCATCCTCGAGAAGGGCATTCCCCGTAGCGACGTCAAAGTAGCCGTGCACGACTACAAGATTCGTCGCTACGCCGAAGAGCGGTTACCGATTCAACCCGACTACTATTGCCGCAAGCACGAAATAGAGACCCCGGTCGATGATCGTTGGATTCACTACCTGAGTCACGAGTTGGTGGGATTGGAATCCGAAGAGATCGATCGGCAGTTCTCCGACGGGCGAACGCGCGAAATTCTCCATGGGCTGCCATGAAGCGCCGGCTCGTTTCCCTCGCGTTGTTATGCGGCGCAGCGGCCGCGATGTGGGCACAATTCGACACATCGCCGCTTTCGGACTTGACGCCGGCGCCCGGGATATATAGCGCCGATCGTGTCGTCTCGGCCGCCGCGGCGGATATGGAGTACCGCTTCGTTACCCCCGCCGGAACGCCTCACACCGATTTTTTCATGCCTTTCGACAACGGGTTGTTACTGCGCGTCCCGGATGACGCCGAGGCCCGTTTTTCGCTCGAGGTCCGGCGGCGCAACCGGCCCGAATCGACCCAACTCGTCGCCTACACAATCGACAAAATGGCGCCGTCGGCAGTCCATATCGAGCCGGCACAGGGTTTGTACACCGCGCCGGTCGACGTGGCTCCGGCACGTGACGAAGGTACGGATCGGTTCTTTTATTACATCGCAAACGGACGGGGCTCGACCGACGCATCGTTTGCGCCGGTTCCCGAAAACGGTGTTCGCCTCGAGGGCGACGCGGGAGCCGTCGTCGATTATCGTCTCGCCCTCTACGCGGTCGACGGCGCGGGAAATCGCGGGCCGGTCCGAACCGTACGCTACCGCATAGATCGACGTGGAGAGCGTCCGCGGCCCGCCTCGGTCATCGTGAGTCCGGTTCCCGGAGTCTTCGCCAATCGTCAACTACTCTATCTCGATACGACGGGAATCGACGATGTTTCGGTGCGAGTCCTCGGTCCGGACGGGCGAGACGACCACTTTCCCTACCGCGAAGAGCGCCTCATCGACGGTACGGGACGCTATACGGTACGCATCACCGCACGTGACCGGGCGACCGATTCGCTCGTATCCGAAGAGGTAACCTGGGAACAGACCGTATTGTCCGAGCCCCCCGCCGTATCCGGTCGCGTTACCGAGACGATACGCATCGACAACCCCGAAGGCGTACAACGCTACACGCTGGAGGACCGCGCTCCCACCGGCGCCGATGCACTGTTTTTGCGCCCCCTCGCGCTCCCGATTCAGGCCGACACACTCAGGACGGTGGCGCTTCGCCACACCAACTCCGGCGGGATCGGTGAATCGCGGTATCTGTTCCTCCTTGACGGCCGACGTCCGCCGCCGCCGGAGTTCATAATCGACAGCGAACGCGTCATTGCATTCTCGTTGACCGATACCGTGATCGAGTGGCGGCCGATCGCGCAGGGTGGTGTCGAACACGGCGAGTGGCGCGTCTGGGATGCACCCGTCACACTCACCGGCCTTCCGGAAGGAACGACGGCCTTACGAGCAAGGGCTCGCTTTGCGGGTTCCGGATGGAGCGCCGTATCGACCGTATCGGTTACCCGCCCCGACTTTCGGCCACTGCCGGATCCGATCGCCGCGGCGGCACAAGGATCGGTTGAGTTCACATTCGCCGACGATGGCGCGTCCGCATCGGATAGCGAACCGTACGAAACGCTACACCTCATGGTGGTGAGCGAAGATATCGAGCTTGATGGGGAACGCTCGACGTTCGTCGACGAACCGTCCTCGGTCATCTTTCGCGCCGCCGTACGATCGAGCGTGCGGTGGTACCTTCCGCACGGGTATCTCGACCGCCTCGTCCCCACGGTGCATGCAAATCGAGGCACCGAAACGGTCCGACGCGGCGAGGCGATCGAAGTCGACGCCGCTCCGCCGGCGCCGCCGACGATTGTAGTCGACGATGCGCGGGTGGTACTCGACGGCGGCGGCGAGCGTTACTATCGAATAAACGGCGGCGCCCTTACGCGGTACCGGGAGGCGATTGTACTCGGCGCACGGGACGGCGTTGCACTCCAATATCGGTTGGAGGCGTACCAAACGGCGGCGGGACGCGTGAGTCCGACGGTCGAGCAGACGATAACCGTCGATAGACGCGAGTTGTTTCTTCCGTCGCTGGAAACGGACATACCGGTGACGCCCTTCAACGATGAACGCGTCGTTCTCCGTTTCGCCAATCCTCATGCAGATCTTCTCATTCACTACGAGATATCGACGTCCGGAAGCGCGACGATACCGAGAGACGAGAGTCCGAGTACATCGGACGCGATCGTTCTTACGACACCGGCTGGCGAGGCTCGGGAATACGCAATCGCGGCTCGAGCTCGCTTTCGGTCCGGGACTCGCTGGAGTGTGCTCCGACGTTTTACGGTTCGGGTGGATCGTGTGCCGCCCGAGCCGCCGGTACTTGAACGCTCGACCGTCCCGGAGATAGCGACGGGCCCGGTGCTCATCGCGTTCGAGGAGCCGTCCGATCCGTTAACGGCGATATGGTTTCGGGCGGATTCTTCCGCTGAGTATCGACGGTACATCAGTCCGGTGAGTTTCGACCTCTCGGGATCGGGGCTCGACGCGATTGTAATAGAGGCATATAGCGAGGATCGAGCGGGAAACAGACGTTTTATGGAGAATCCGGTCCGGATTGCCGTGCATACGGAGCGTCCGGATCCGCCTGCGCTCATGATGAACGGTCGTCCCGTCACTACGCGGCGCATCGATTCGGCTCGCGAGGCACTTATCTCTCCTGCCGCACCACCGACGGTCGACGCAACCGGGGGCGCGCCGGTCATATGGTGGCGCATCTACTCACCGGAGGAGACCCTCCGTTCGACCGCGATAACGCCGGGAAACGCCGCCCCCGATTTTGAGCGCTTTGAGGGCGCCGACCGCATTCTCGAGGTCGCATCGGACGGGCGAGAAGAGCTCTATGTCGTCGAGACATTTCTCGAAGACTCCGCGGGACGCAGGAGCGCCGTACGCAGGCTCGACGTCGTGATGGACTCGCGACCGCCCCTTCCTCCCGAAGCGCCGTTCGTAGTCCGCGCTCCCGACGGCCGGAGCGGCACCGTCACGTGGCCGGGAACGGGCACCGCAACGCTCTTCGTCTCCACCGCCGGCACAACGTCTCCGGAGTACTTCGCCCCCGTGGACGGCGCTCTCTCCTGGGAGTTGGCCGAAGGGCGCGAGACGATTACCTTCAACTACTTTTCGGTAGACGACGCCGGTAATCGTAGCGAGCTCAGGTCGCTTACGATAGCTGCATCGGACCGTCTGGCGGCCCCACGCTTTGTCGGCGCCGAGGACGGTGGAGTCTATCGTGAGGGACAAGTCCTTACCATGGAAAGCGCTACGGCTGTGCGTTATACGCTCTCCACCGATGGTAACGAAGCACCGATCGTTCACCCCCTCTCGGCGCGCTACGAGTCTCCGCTTGTTCTCGATGCGGCGGCGGGCGAGGAGGTGACCTATCACATCCGAGCACGCACCGTCGATTCCGACGGAGTGCTCCACGGAGAGCGGCACATTCGTTTTACGGTGGACCGCCGTCCACCGTCGTTACCGGACATAGCGGGAATCGACGACAGCGCGTACTATCCGGGACCTCGTGAGGCGCGTCTAGTTGCAGGCGACGGTGACTCCGTCATGTATCGCGTGCGGTTAGAGGACCGCGAGGGCGTCGAAGCCGCACACGATGCAACGACCTTTACCGAATATCGCGGCGAGCGCATAGAGCTTTCTGCGCCTCCCGGTTCATTCGCTCGGTACACCATCGAGGCGTACAGCATCGACAGGGCGGGGAATCGGAGTCAGGAGATTCGTCGTTGGTCGACGGTTATCGATCGAAGCATCGTATACGTTGCGCGGGACGGTCGCCCCGGGGCCGAGGGGACGCGAGACGATCCGCTCGACGACTTGAATGCGGCGCTGGAGATGATCGTTACCGGCCGCCGGCAAACGATATTGCTGGGCGGTGGGCGTTACCGACTCACCCCGCGCGCTTTGGCACGGACCGTCCGGGAGGGCGGTCACGATATCACGCTTATCGGCGGCGCGGAAGATGGAACGTGGGCCCCGGGAGGCGGTCCGACGATTATCGCAACCGATAATGGGGAGGCCATAGTCCTCGTTCCGGGGGTGAGTCTGCACGATCTCATCGTCGATGCAACGGTTACGAGCGAAATCGACGCCGCGCCGAACGAAGATACTTCACCGGCCGCAGGAGAAGTCAGGCTCCTCCGCGCGACGATCGGCACGCCGCGGACCGAACGCGAGTTTCGCCACAACGCCGGACGAATTGTCGTCAGAGAATCGCTCATTGCCGGGGGAGGCGGACTCATCATTGCGTCCGATGCAACGGCGATGGTCGAGGATTCAGATGTCGACCGCATCGACGTCTCCGGGGGCGTACTATCGGTATCCGGGGGGAGACTCGGGACGATCGTCGCGTCTACCGACGCCTCGATATCCTTATCCGATGTAAGCCTCGACGGTCACGGAGCGAGTCCGCTGCATGGCTCGATTCGCCTCACCGCGAGCACGCTCGTTGTCGAGGACAGCGTCGTTTCCGCCGGTATAACGGGGGAGATGCACACTCCCCACGCCGTTGCGATACGCGCTACCGAGAGCCAAATCACCCTCGATCGCTCGGCTCTGTTCATCGGTGGAACCGAATCGGCACTCGGCATGCGCATGCGCGGGGGTAATGTATCGATACGAGACAGCATCGTCGTCTCCGACTCGGGAGGAGCGGGGTACGGCATCGTCGCCCGCGAGGGCGCTCGGATTGCACTTGAAGGAAGTGTAGTCGCGGTCCGATCGACCGCCGACGCTTTGGCACTCGTTGGAAGTGGGAGTAGCTTTGTCGCCGATCATTCGGTGTTTCATGTCGACGACGCCGGGGTTGTATCGGGTAAGGTGGCCGACCTCGACGGTCGAGCCGGTAGCTTAATACTCCGCGATGTACTGTTTTCACGCCCGGGCCTGCACGGCGGCGATACCGCCTCGTTGAGTATCGGACCCGACTCGGAGTTGTCGATTACGAGGGCGGCCGTGGACGGCTGGTCCGCCATCGTCGAGACGAGTAGCTCCGACAGTTGGCGCGACGCCAACCGGTTCTCGCTCCCACGTCTCAACGCCTCGCCGATGGGCGAAGAAAACCGAATCGTCCGATACGACGGGAGTCCGGTCTACGATGTACCGAATCGCGAGGACATTCCCGCCGTCCTCAGGCAGTTCGGCGGCTCGTGGTGGAATCGGTAGCCGATGCCTATCACTCCCACGTAAAGTCTCCCGGGTCCGAGGCGCCATCTACGTACGTTGTGCGCCACAATCCGCGCCCGAAGGTGAGGACGAACAGAAGACCGTTGTCGAAATAGCGGAACTGATTCACCCCCGAGATGGAGAGGGTGCTCCCGTTGTAGTTACTCCCGAGATCGTCCGCAAATGAAAACGCATAGTCTTCGGCAGCTACACTTGAGCCCGCGGTAATCAAGGCGTGGTAGTATCCGTCGCGATTGGTGTCCTCTGCCGGTCCACTCCACGTTCCCACGACGAAGGCGCCGTCGGTACCGATCTCGGGAACCCATTCAATATCCGAAAAGGAACGATCCAAACCGCTGGAAATCGTCTGCCAGTTCGTGCCGTCCGAAAGATAGACGTTGGCGTCGGTGTCGACGACGGCGATGAGCGGCCCGCCGTCGGCGATGGAACGATATCCGACTCCCGCTGCATTCTTTATGCCGGGGGAACTACCCGTTAACGCATCTGCGACGGTAGGTGTCGCGGCGTCTACCTTGGCGACCAAGTTACTGCGTCCGACGATATAGAGGTCGTCGGCGTCGCTAACGATACCGTCCCGTATATCGTCGTTGAACCCGGTGATGGTGTTCACCAATGTCGGTCCGGACTGCAACCGCAAGATCGGGATTTCACCGCTCGAGTAGCCTGCGTCCCGCACCGACATCAGAAGCTCGTCGCCCACGGAAAAGAGACCGGTAATCATATCGCCGTCGGCCACTCCGCTCCCGCTTAAATCGACCTCGCTCCACGAGCGATCGCTTTGCAGCGCAAAGAGATCGGTATCGCTGCTGTCGACGTTTTGAAATACGGCGTATACCTCATCGACCGTCCCGTCGCTATCGGAATCGATCCCGCTCAAGAACTGCGCGAGGCGCCCACTGGGTGCGCTAATCTCGGACCAGTCGCTACTCGTCTCCAATCGAGAGTAGACCTCGGTTTCGGCTATTGCAACGAATCGCGTCTCGGTCCCGACTTCCGCCCGCACCAGGGCGACAATCGTCGCATCGTCGACCAAATTGCTGGTGGCGGTCTCCTCCTCCTGCTCGATCGTCGCGAAGATGCCCTGTGTACCCCGGGTACACGCGGCGAGAACGATGAGGAGCACAACCGAAAAGAGCATCAAACGTCGATTGCGTCGGCGTGGTTTCGATGCCGACGTGTCGTGCATATGGTGTACCGTCATTGCGTATTACTCCTAAAACCGATACATGACGGATAACGTCGTCGCAAGAAAGTTACCGAAGCGCGTATCATCCGAGGGCGGTTCGGGTCCCTGGTAGATCTGCGGTACCCACCAGTACCGGACATTGAGACCGAACGCCCATTCGACATTGTAGTTCCAATAGAATCCAACGCCCGGTATCACGAGCGGGTCTACCTTGAAACTCTCCTCAAAGCGGCTGAAGTTGATACCCGCCGACAGCGAGAGAGGAAACTCAAACGGATATGCCCGCAAGAAATAGCTCACGCGCGCCGCGAGGGGCACCATGAACAAGGTGTTGCGATTGGGCGTAAAGGCGAACATACCGCCGAACTCTCCGCCCACCGTCAGATTGTTGTTCAAAAAGGCGTTCCACGCGAGATGGCCCGTGCCGCCCAAGCTGAGGTTTGCGTCCTGGAATCCGTCGGGCCCGCCGGTGTAGAAGAGCGGGAACATCATACCGACATCTAACGTAATCAACTGATCGCCCAAACTATAGGTCGGGACGAAATCCTCTTCCGGACTCGGTTCTCCCGACTCTTGGGCTCCGACCGCGGCCGCGCCGAGGTGTATGATAAGCAAAACGACAACGAAGAGCGCTATTCGTTTTACCGGCTGTGCTACATGTGACAATCAAAGCTCTCCTTGCGGCGCAATACTATCACGCGCCCTATGCACTGACAACACGCAGCCATTCACGTTACACTGGCCGAGTTATGTCTGCTCAGCGTATCGACGGCAACGAAATTGCGGCTCAAATACAACGGGAGATCGTAGAGCGGATCGCCGTATTACCCCGCAGCCCCGGACTTGCCGTGGTGCTGGTGGGGAACGATCCGGCAAGCGTTTCGTACGTAACGGCCAAGGAGGCGGATTGCGAGAGGGTCGGTATTGTCAGTTTCGACCATCGCCTCCCGGAGAGTATCTCCGAGCGCGCGCTTCTCGAGTTGGTGGAAACGCTCAACCGGGACTCCGCGGTCGACGGGATACTCGTCCAGCTTCCCCTGCCACACCATATCGAAAGCGACCGCATCCTCGAGGCGATCGATCCCTCGAAGGACGTCGACGGGTTTCATCCCCTCTCATTGGGGCGTATGGTGCTCGGGTTGCCCTCGCTTCTCCCGTGCACGCCTCACGGTGTTATCCAGATGCTCCTACGAAGCGGATACGATCCGGCGGGAAAACACGCCGTCGTTATCGGAAGGAGCAACATCGTCGGAAAACCGTTAGCGTCCCTCTTGGCGCGCAAGGCGCTCGGCGGCAACGCGACGGTCACCGTCTGTCACTCGCGCACTCCCGACATTGCCGCCGTCACGCGATCCGCCGATATTCTCATCGCCGCGATCGGCTCTCCTCACTTCGTTACCGCGGACATGGTGAAACCGGGCGCGGTCGTGATAGACGTCGGCGTCAATCGGGTGGAGGACGCGAGTCGCAAGCGGGGATATCGACTCGTCGGAGACGTCGATTTCGAAGCGCTCGTCGATACGGTCTCGGCCATTACACCCGTTCCCGGCGGCGTCGGCCCCATGACGCGGACGATGTTGCTCTTCAACACCGTGACCGCCGCCGAGTTACGCCACAAGGAGCGAGAACGGTGAAACTGAACCGCGTCCGCCGCATTAACGACGCGGTACCGGTACGGCGAGCCTTAGTGAGCGTCGCCGACAAGACGGGTCTCGACGACCTGATGCGCGGCGCATGGGAGATCATACCGAATCTGGACGTCTATTCGACCGGAGGCACCTACGACGCGATCGCCGCAGTCGCAGAGGCGCTCGGGCGGGCGACGCGGCTCCATCGCATCGCGGATTATACCGGGCAACCGGAGATGCAGGGCGGATTGGTCAAGACGTTGGATTATCGCATTTATGTCGGACTCTTGACGGAGACGTTCAATCCCGCCCATGAACGCGATATAGCGCGTATCGGGGCGGTTCCGTTCGACGCGACGATCTGTAACTTTTATCCTTTCGAGCGCACGGCGGATGAGGAAAAGACGACCGTCGAAGATCTGCGCACGCACATCGATATCGGAGGCCCGACGATGCTCAGAGCGTCGGCAAAAAACTTTCTGCGCGTCGCGGCCCTATGTGACCCGCAAGACTACGGGAGCTTTCTGGAGGAAATCCGCGCGCAAAACGGCGCGACGACGATCGGGTGGAGGGCGCGCCACGCACTCCGTGCGTTCCGTTACACGGCGCGGTATGAGTCGGTAATCGTCGAGGCTCTCGCCGACCGCGTGGCGCGCACCGACTGGGGAAGCATCTACGACGTTGAGGAGCGCCGGCCGTGAGTCGCAGTATGTACTCAACCATGACGCACGACGACTTTCCGGCCGAGATGACGATCTCGTTCGGCTCGGGATCGGACCGCCAAATCCTTCAGTATGAGAAAGTATCGTGGGCAATCGACGGAGAACGACGCGGCTTGCGGTACGGGGAGAATCCCGATCAGCCCGCGGCGTTGTATCGATTGGTCAACGGAAACCTCGTGTTGGGAGCGGTTGAACAGATCGCGCCGGGACGCGGACTCGCCACGGCCGCCGAGCTCGTCCAAAGCGGCAAGCATCCCGGTAAGATTAATATTACCGACGCCGACGCCGCACTGGGTATACTGCGGTATTTTCACAACGAGGCGGCGTGCGTCATCGTGAAGCACAACAACCCGTCGGGCGTCGCCTTGGGGGACTCGCTCCCGGAGGCGTACCACCGCGCACTCATGGCCGACCGCATTGCGGCGTTCGGCGGCGCGATCGCCCTCAATCGTGAGGTCGATCGCGAGACGGCCGAACGCATCGCAGCGTACTACGCCGAGGTGGTGGTCGCGCCGGAGTACTCGACCGCCGCGCTTGCGATCTTTGCCAAGAAAAAGAATCTGCGCGTCCTGCGCATCGCCGATATGGAGCGACTCGCGAGCTACGTAGGAACGAGATTTGTCGACATAAAAAGCTTGATGGACGGCGGACTGGCCCTTCAATGGTCTTTTACGCCGATTGATCTCGACATGCACGGGTTCGATCCGGCGGTGGGAACCTTGGACGGCGAGCCGATCACGGTACAGCGACCCCCTACACAGGCCGAAGAGCGCGACATGCGTTTCGGGTGGTTTGTCGAGAGCGGCGTCACCAGTAACTCGGTCATATACGTCAAGGATCGCTGTACCGTCGCGATCGGGACGGGAGAGCAGGATCGCGTCGGTGTGGCGCGCATAGCCCGCGATAAGGCGTATCGGCGGCTCGCCGACGTCATCGCCTACGAGGAAACGGGCCGCGGCATCGAGGAGATAACCGACGCCGAAGAACAGCGTCGCTATTACGCCACCGCGGAACGAGAGCGGGGGGGGCTCGTTGGTGCTACGATGGTGTCGGACGCCTTTTTCCCGTTTCGCGACGGCGCGGAAGTGGGGTTGAAGGAAGGCGTCGGCGCCATAGTGCAGCCCGGCGGTGCGCTCCGCGACGGAGAGGTGATACAGGCCGTGAACGAATACGACGCGACAATGGTCTTTACCGGCCAGCGAAGCTTTCGACATTAATAGAGGGAACGCGTATGCCTTGGAAGTTGGTATTCTATCTGGTTTTATTGGGTCTCGTTCTCGCCTTTGTGTGGCTTAATATCGGCAACACTACCGACATATCGTTCGGCTTCGCCACCATCGAGAGTGTTCCGATATTCATGAGCCTCTTCGTGTCGTTTTTCATCGGCGTTGCCGTGGCGTTGCCGATCGCGGTTCGAGCGTCTTCCCGAAAAACGCGCGTCCAGTCCGAGAAACGCGCCGCGAAAAACGCTGCCAAGAAACGGCCGCGCAGCAAAAAGCCGCTCCTGAAGCGCAAACGTCGGGGCACGGGAGATGGAAAATCGCGCGACGCAGAGCCGGACAAGGCGAACACCGATTCGTAGTGGGAGTGTTCCAATGAGGATGAACGCACGGCGTTGGACCGAAACGATGTTGATCCCGCTCCTGATTACTCTGTCGGCGCCCTCCGTCACGGCGCAACGCGTGGAGACCTACGACCAAGCCGTTCGGTGGCTCGCCCAAAACTCCGACAGCCCGGAGTTCGGCACGGTCTTGGCCGACGCAATATCACTCGCGCCGACGGTGAATGAGACCGCGGATCTTCTCGACACGTACCTACCGCAGGTGCCCGACTACCGGCAGCGGGGCGTTGTTCTGCTTCGCGCCGGCGTAGTGTACGAGTTAACCAATCGATACGAGCGGGCGCGACAGTTGTACGCTCGAGCCTTTGATGAAGATCCGACTCTTTGGGAGGCGGCGATTCGGGACGCGGCGCTCGCACTCGAGGCGGGCGACGTCGAAGGCAGCGTATCGCGTCTGACCGCGGTAGTAAATCTGTCCGCCGATCGCTCGACGCAGCGCCGCGCGGCGTTACTACGCGCCAGAGCCCTCCACCTGGGAGGCGAGACACAGCGCGCATTCAACCACGCTCGGGCCCTTGCCGGATACGCCTCAGACGCACAGTCGGAGCAAGCGGCCGATCCGTCGCTGGTGGAACCGGAGACGCTCTTTTTGCTGTATGAGTTGGCCGTGGCGCTCGATGAGCCTGCCGTGCAGGAGTGGAGCGCTCGTTTGCTCGGCGACCCATCTCGGATCTCACCGGAACGGGCACTGATCGACGAGAGTTCGGACTCCGCAATACGCTTCCTACCGAGCCCTTCGAGACTATTCGGCGCGACGCCGACGCGAGAGCGTCCGGCAGAGCCGCCCCGGACCGCGACAGAGACGGCCACGGCGGACGAGGCGGCGGCGCCTCACGTTGCGGGAATACAGACCGGGAGCTTCCGTAACGCCGAAAATGCGCGCTACATGGTCGAGGATATCGCGGCGCTCGGATTCGAAGCGGAGGTGCGGGATGTTCAGACGAATGACGGCACATTTTACCGTGTGGTGGTGCCGCTCCCGGCGCAGTCCGATGTAGACGACGCTCAGGAGCTGGTCGTAACGCTCAAGGAACGCGGCATAGAGGGATTTCTCATCTTCGGCCGGTAGCTCGTACAGCGGAACGGGCCATCGGTCTACGACTGTACGTCGAGCTCCTCGACCTGTTCCAACACGAACGAGACACCGCCGGTGTGTTCCAGCCCGTCGGCGGTCAGCTCTACCGGCTCCAGAGCGAGGCGTCGGACCAGCCGTTCCTCCGAGCGCTGTTCCGTATAACCCATTGCGTACCGCACGCTGAACGTACCGTCGTTGCGCATACGCGCCGCCGCCGGGGTCGAATCGGCGTCCGTCACCTTGAGCTCCAGCACCGGTTCGGTGAGCTGAATGATGTTAAAGCCTCCGCTCCAATCGAAGTCGGGTGTTCGAAGACGAAAATGGGGTCGATTTAAAAGGAGTTCGGCGTCGTTTTCGTTCCGGAAGACACCGGATAGCTCAAAGGACGGTGTTCCGAGGGTGTGATCACGCACGACGCTCGACTGAATGCCGGGAGTCATGCGTTGGTATCGCCCGGTCCAATATTCGGCTCCGTCGTCCGAGAGTGAGATGGTCTCGAGCCCGTGCACGGTAATCGACAGCTGTCGGCGCACGGTACTCAGCACCTCATTTCGTAGATTGATCCACAATCCGGGTCCGCCGGCATAGAGTGTTTTGTACGAGTTGAGCCACTCGAACCGCTCCTGCGTGTCGCCTCTAGACAGGACCACCTCCCGCGTCTGGGGATCGAAGTAGGCGAGCTCCGCCCGCTCCGTTAAATCCTCGCCGGTAGTACGAAACCACGGACCCTCGAGAAAGCGTTCCATCTCGTCGGCCTCGGCGTTGTAGAGTTCGCGCAGTTGCGTCTCCTCGATCTGCATCGCCGGAATGGGTACCACTTCGCTCCGTACGTACCGATTCTCGGGAACGCGCCATACCCAAATCGTTTGGATCAAATCGAGCGGCGTCTCGGTCGTCTCGTTGCGCTCGAAGACCTGAATGGGAAAGCTGACACCGTCGCTCTGAAGCGTGCGATACGCACCGGAACGGGGCAGATCGTCGATCTCGATACTTCCGTCGCTCGACGCAGTGAAGATCTCACGATATGCCAAACCGGGATCGAGCGTTCCCGCCTGCCGACGTCGGAAGACATTCATCGTCTGATTCCCGTCGGCGTCGGTACCGACGGTAACGATTTCGTCCAAATGGTCACCAATCAAGTCCATGGTGTACACCGCGAAGGTGCGGACGTTGGTGGCACGCGTCGTCCCCTCCCATGTGACTCGATAGGTGCTACGCAGCGTATCGAAGTCGGTTATGAGTAGGCTCACGCGATCTTCGGCGTCGTCGCGCCGTTTGACCACGACGATCTGCTCCTCCGGCTCGTCGATATCGAGATTGACGTCCAGCGCGCTGATGAACAGGAGATCATCATCGAGGCGCACTCTGGGCACGACGCTCTCATCCTGATCCTGAATCGACAGGTCGGTCGTGCCGTGGCGCGCCACGACGATACCGTTTCCCGCCTCGGGCACGATATGGCGCCCCCGAACGACCGGCGCGGTTGAGTCCGCTTCGCTACAACTCGTCAAACCGTAGATCATTGCACACACGAACAGAATCGCCGCCCGATGACGCGTGAAGGCGAATCGGGAGAGCTTTCTCATCACCATAGTAAGAATTATGACACGTTCTCACGTGGTCGGCCAAGATAGCGACCCGTATCGGCAGTCGGAAAGGGCGCGTTTTCTCGTAGACACCGAACCCTCTTTCGGTCATGATGGTGCATGGACGCCACAGACAATTCTCAGAGTCGACCGCACTCCTTACAAGAAAAATACAGCTACGACGATGTGCTGCTGCAGCCGGGCTACGCCGATTTCCTTCCGGGAGAAACCGACATCTCCGTCGAGCTCGTAGCCGACATCAAACTCAACATCCCGGTGATATCCGCAGCGATGGATACGGTCACCGAGGAGGGACTCGCGACCGCTCTGGCGCTCGAAGGAGGCGTCGGCGTCATTCATCGCAACATGTCGCCGGACGAGCAGTCACGGCAGGTGACGCGAGTCAAGCGCCACCTCAATTGGGTCATCGACGATCCGCTCACCGTGGGCCCCGACCAGACGATTATCGAGGTTCGATCGATCGTCGAGTCTCACGGTATTTCCGGTCTGCCGGTCATCGAACGGGAACGACTCGTCGGTATCATCACCAGTCGCGATCTCCGATTCGTCCCGGACGGACATCGACGCGTCGAGGAGGTCATGACTCGCAACCCGGTCGTAGAGGTCGGCACACCAACCATCGAAAGCGCTCAGGAGAAGTTCAACGAGCACAAAATCGAGAAGCTTCCCGTCGTCGACAGCGACGGGCGTCTCACCGGGCTCATTACGGTCAAGGATATGGAGAAACATCGTCTCTTTCCCAACGCCGCTACCGATGCGTCGGGACGGCTGCTCGTCGGCGCTGCGATCGCTCCCGTCGATATCGACGACCGACTCGCACTCCTCGTCGACGCGCGAGTCGATTTCGTCGTGGTAGACACGGCGCACGGTAACTCCAAGAACGTGGTAGAGGCGATTCGCGCCGTGAAACGCCTGCGACCGGAGCTGCCGGTGATCGGAGGAAACGTCGCCACCGGCGAGGGAACCGAGCGCCTCGCGAAGGCGGGCGCCGACATGATAAAGATCGGCGTCGGCCCCGGATCGATCTGTACGACGCGTATCGTTGCCGGAATCGGAGTGCCTCAGCTGTCGGCGGTAATGGACTCCGTCGACGCCGCCCGGCGATATAAGGTTCCCGTGATCGCCGACGGCGGCATCAAGTTCTCCGGCGACGTCACGAAGGCCGTCGCGGCGGGCGCCCACGCGGTAATGATCGGCAGTCTCTTTGCCGGATTAAAGGAGGCGCCGGGGAAAGAGTTCCTCTATGAAGGACGCATCTTCAAGTCGTATCGCGGCATGGGCTCCGTTGCGGCGATGAAAAAGGGCGGGGGGGACCGCTACAACGTTGCCGAGGGGGAGGAGCCGGTGCCGGAAGGGATCGAGGGACGCGTCCCGTATAAGGGTGAGCTCAAGCCCTACCTTCACCAACTCGTTACGGGACTGCGAAAGGGAATGGGATACTGCGGCTGCCGTACCCTCGATGAATTGCGCCGGTATCGTAACTTCGTTAAGATAACGCCGGCCGGTCTGGCCGAGAGTCACGTTCACGACGTGGCGATGGTCCGCCAGCCGACAAACTACTCCCGGAGCTAAACATTTGAATGTAGTCGTAATAGGTGCGCAATGGGGTGACGAGGGAAAGGGCAAAATTGTCGACTATCTGTCCGCCCAGGCAGATATCATCGTACGATTTTCCGGCGGTGCAAACGCCGGACACACGATCGTCCACGACGATACGACCTACAAGCTCCACCTGGTTCCGTCGGGTATCGTCTACCCCGATACGACCGTTGTTTTGGGTAGTGGAATGGTCATCGATCCCGAAGCGCTCTTTCAGGAGTTGAGCGATCTCGTCGACAGCGGAGTCGAGTGGGAGGGCAGAGTCCTCATCTCGGACCGCGCGCATCTGGTCCTACCGAGCCACAAGCGCGAGGATGTGGAACGCGATACGCAACGTCGCAATCCGATCGGCACTACCGGTCGCGGTATCGGCCTTGCATACGCGCATAAGGCCCTGCGAGACGGGATTCGTATCGCCGATCTCGGGTGGCAGGAGCAACTCGCCGAGCACAGCGAGGAGGACCGAGAGTTTATCGCGCGATACCGCAAGCGCCTCGACGATATGGCAGTCGATGTCGCAGCCTTCATGCATACCGGTCGAAGCGAGGCGGACTCGACGCACGTTCTTCTCGAGGGAGCCCAGGGGGCGCTTCTCGACATAGATGTCGGCACCTACCCGTATGTTTCAAGCGGCAGCTCGTCCGCGGCGGGAGCCGCAAGCGGCTCGGGACTCGGTCCGCGGAACCTCGATCACGTCGTCGGCGTATGTAAGGCCTACAGCACCCGTGTGGGAAACGGACCTTTTCCGAGCGAGTTCGACCCGCGCCGAGACGGGGATCTGGAACACTATATCCGCGAAACGGGACGCGAGTACGGTGTGACGACCGGTCGACCGCGACGCGTGGGGTATCTCGATTTAGTCGCCCTTCGGTACGCGTGTCAGACAAACGGGATCGATGCGTTGGCCCTCACGCATCTGGACGTGTACGATAACCTTGAGGAGGTGCGCGTCTGTATCGCCTACGAGACCGACGAGGCGACGCTGGACTACTTCCCCTCGTCGATTCAGACGCTCGAACGCGCTCGCCCGGTGACGCGCCGCTTCGTCGGATGGAAGCAATCGATCGGCGGGGTCGAACGCTTCGACGAGTTACCCAAGGCGGCAAAAGACTATATCGCCTTCATAGAATCGTACGTCGGAGTGCCGATCGACATCGTCTCCGTGGGTTACGAGCGAAAACAGACGATCGTCCGCAGCGATCTCTGGAGTAAGACTCGATGACGATCGATCGCCTCGTAATCCTCGACTTCGGCAGTCAGACGACACATCTCATCGGCCGCCGGATACGCGAGCGCGGTGTATACGCAGAAATAGTCCCCGGAACGACCCGTATGACCGAATGGTTCGACAAGACCGTCAAGGGAATCATTCTCTCGGGATCTCCCGCCTCGGTCCACGACGTCGACTCACCACGCCCCGACCCCGCGATCTATCGGTCGGGACTACCGCTTCTCGGTATCTGTTACGGTCTCCAGGTAACGGCGTATCTGGGCGGCGGAGAGGTAGCCTCCTCGCACATGCGGGAGTACGGTCCGGCGCCGATCGACGTCGTCACACGGCATCCGCTCCTTGACGGACTGGGCAACACCTTTTTGTCGTGGATGAGCCATAGCGACGCGATCCGTCGCCTTCCCGAGGGAGGTCGCGAGGTCGCCGCCACGACCCACGGTGTTCCCGCCGTCATCTCGGTGCCGGCCCTGAACTTCGCGGGACTCCAGTTTCACCCCGAGGTGAGTCACACAGAGCACGGATCGGTCATTCTTGATAACTTCGCAACCCGCGTATGCGGTGCGCGACGGCAGTGGTCGGTCGCCGACTATCGAGGGGAGCTGGAGGAGGAGACTCGTCGTCGCGTCGGCTCGACTCCCGTGCTGCTCCTCATTTCGGGAGGCGTCGACTCATCGGTCGTAGCCGCGTTGCTCCTCTCCGCTCTCGACCCCGACCGGATTCATCTGATGTACATCGATACCGGTCTCATGCGAAAAAACGAATCCGAAGAGATCGGCGCAGCGCTACGCACGTTGGGAGCGCGCAATCTTTACCTCATTGACGCCGAAGACGAGTTTCTCGATGCGCTGGCGGGCGTTACCGATCCTGAGGAGAAGCGCACTATCATAGGCGATCTCTTCATTCGGGTGCAGGAACGCGAGATCGCCACACGCCTGGACGGCGAGTACTATCTGGCGCAGGGGACGCTGTATACCGACCTGATCGAGAGCGGTCACGGCGTAGGTAATCACGCGGCGAAAATAAAGAGCCATCATAACGTCGCGAGTCCCCTGGTACAGGCCAAACGCGAAGCCGGCAGCATCGTCGAGCCGCTCTCCGCACTGTACAAAGACGAGGTACGCGAACTCGGCGCGGTGCTCGGTCTTCCTCGCACCATCGTCGGACGTCACCCCTTCCCGGGTCCCGGACTGGGGGTGCGAATCCTGGGGGAGGTTACGAGGGAGCGGTGCGCGATACTGCGCGAGGCGGACGCGATCTTCATCCAAGCACTTCGCGACGCCGGTCTGTACGACGAGATATGGCAAGCCCTCTCGGTCCTCCTGCCGATTCGGTCGGTGGGCGTTGCCGGAGACAGCCGAGCGTACGGCGACGTCATCGCACTGCGGGCGGTCGTCTCGCGCGACGGTATGACCGCCGACGTATACGACTTCAAGCCGGAGTTTCTACGGAACGTCGCGGCGGCAATAACCAACAGAGTTCCTCAGGTGGGTCGCGTCGTCTACGACTACTCAGGAAAGCCGCCGGCGACGATCGAATGGGAATAGTACGGTGCGTGCTCGAGGGTGGGTGTGATAACCACGAGCGCGGGCGGCGGCGGCGGACGCTCATGCAGACCCTGCGGGTCAGAAGCCGCGTCCGCCACCACCACCCACCTCCTGAGGCAGCTCCCGCGCCCGACACCGCTTTGTGGACTGTGGGGGAAAGGGAAGCGGGACGACGGTGTCGCCGAGCACTCAGCAGGCCCTCCGGGCCAGAAGTCGTGCTCATCGCCACCATCATCCCACGCGCGTGAACCTTCGTACCCGGGGCCGCTTGGTGGATCGGTGGGGAGAGGGAGGTGGTGCACCAATGCTTGGCGGGAGGAGCGCCTGAAATCGCGTTGCCACCCGACTATCCGCCTGCGTGGTGATCGAGTAGTAGCACATGAACAAACATGTCAGATTACGAAAAAACGCAGCAAAGTAATCCCAATCAGATTACTGTCAACCAACACATTCACATGGCCGCCACGATCAGTCGTTTCTGCGGCCAGAACGGAAAAGTTCAGGTTCGCTACAGGGATTCTGGCAAGGTGCAAACACGCGGCCCTCGAGAACGCATTTTCTTTACCAAGAGAGTTTGGGACCAACGGTCAGAGGGCGGCTATGCGAAGTCGATTGAAGACAAGTTCTTGGAGGAAACAAGTAATTGGACTGACTTCAAGCTTTGAGATCACCTAACAGTCACAGAGTATTGGTTACTCTTGAAATGGCGATATCACTTTGATCAGAAAATAAAAGACGATACTCCCCTCGTAGGTTTTGATCACTCTGTTTCTGATTTGAGTAAAGATCAAGAAGAAAAAGCTGAGGTCGCAGGCGTAAGTTTTTTGCGCGACGGTGGATCAGTTCCCAGTCGATTTTTTGTTGGCGATCAGATACAAGTTGCGATAATGCAGCAGTCCTTGACACTGCGAGACCAGAAGTGGGGAAGGCTGACCGCGTCGAGCGGTCAGTTCATCGTAGCTGATCATTACGATGATCATTTGATCCTACCCGTTTTCCCACACGTTATTCTTGCAGCCGGGTTCGAAGATAGCGAGATCGATTGCAAAACCGTAGCAGATTTCAACGGTTTGTCAGCCAAAAATGCCACGCGATTCTACTTCGCAAAGGACTTTCAAAATTGTCCTATCTCAGATGGTAGCGGAGTATTTACCACGAGACGTCCGCCAGATCCCACACCGCCGACACGATAGTCTTGGTAAGGGAGTAGAATGTATTTGGGTCTATATCGACCGGATGATAACTCGGCGGCGGCAGCCTCTCAGGCTCGTGGTTTCAGTAATGGCACCGACATAATGTTATGCGTTGGTTACAAAACAGAAGAGGCCCTTTGAGCCGGCTTCTCGCACGACAAAAAAAAGCGCTGCAGGTTCTGTTCTACAGCGCTACGAAACGTGGAGGTGAGGGGAGTCGAACCCCTGTCCTAAGGTACCGGCGATACGCTTCTACAGGCTTAGTTCAGCCTTACAGTGTCGGCGGCGATTTCGGCGGCCAAACGGGCCAATCGCCGCCCGATTCCGACTTTTGATGTCCCACCGACACGCCGGAAAGAGCCGGCGGTAAGTCCTGGTTTCTGTCAAGCTACGCGAGGCTCAGAACCGCGCCCCGCGCGCCCGTCCTATTATACTACTTACGCAGCAACAGGAAGATAGTCTGCTTCGTTGGCAGATAAAAAGGTGTCAATCAGGAGATGACGCTCCACCTGCCACGTACCGCTCAATGTAGCCCCAGTCGAATCCGGAACACCCCCGAGCATCTCATAATGATAGTGAGCTTCGCTCAACGACGTCAAGAGACGCGGGATATCCGTCAGCGGCGCAGGCGCAATGCCGCGTCGTGGAGGGCACGGCTGGACGCGCAGAGCGCCGAGGCACCTAAATCGTTATGCGCGCCCGTATCATCGGTGAAGACACCACCCGCTTCTCTAACGATCACCGAGAGCGGTGCGATATCCCAGGGGCTCATAATCGGATCGAACATGAGATCGGCGTCACCACGGGCGAGGAGTAGATATCCGTATGCGTCGGCCCACGTTCGCACTGCGGCACTTCGCGATAGGAGCGCATGTCCCCACTCCGGGTGGCGTCGCAGCAAATCGGCGGGATCGGTCGAGAAAAACCACGCCTCGTCCAGGCGTGTCGTACCGGAGACGTGTATGCGTCGTCCTCGTTCGTCCCACGCTCCGCAACCGACCGCCGCAGAGGCCATCTCGCCGGTAGGAGGACAGTAAATCACTCCGATAGTCGGCTTTCCGTCGACAACGAGGGCGACGAGCGTCGTATAGAGCGGAACGCCCCGGACGAATGTCTTGGTGCCGTCGATGGGATCGATCACCCACTGGTAACGGCTCGCTCCCAGCTCGCCGCCGAACTCCTCTCCGACGATTGCGTGGTCCGGAAAGCGTCGTTGTATCGCCTCGCGCATCGCCTCCTCAGTTCGGCGGTCGGCAACGGTCACCGGCGAATCGTCGGCTTTCCGTTCGACCTCGAGGGCATCGGCGCGAAACCATCCGAGGCTGACCGCGCCTCCGACGCGGGCGAACTCTCTCGCGGCATCGAGATACTCTTGGAGGACGTGCCGTTGTTCGTCGGCATTCGGTGTAGAATCGGCCACTACCGCCCCCTCATCTCGCGGTCCATATCGCGCTTCTGCGCCTTCGCTTTGAGCGTCTCGCGTTTGTCGAAGAGTTTCTTCCCCTTGCCGACGCCCAACTCGAGCTTAATCAGCCCCTGCTTGAGGTAGAACTCCAAAGGAATGAGAGTAAAGCCCTTCTCTTCCACTCGGCGTCGGAGGCGATCGATCTCGTCGCGGTGGCAGAGCAACTTCCGCTCTCTCGTCGGTTCGTGGTTAAAGAGATTTCCGTGGCTATACTCGTTGATATGGAGCGCTACAAGCCATAGCTCACCGTTCCGTATCCTGGCGTAAGAGTCGGCGAAGGAGAATCGTCCGGCACGCATCGACTTCACTTCCGTCCCGTGGAGCACAATACCGACCTCGATGCGATCCTCGATCGCATACTCGTGGAAGGCGCGCCTGTTACGCGCCAGCGTCTTGCGGTCAGCCATCGTACTCTACCGCAAACTCGGGCCCCGTAAGGGCGAGACGGAATCCTAGAAACGGCGTGGACCACAGGGGAGGCTGTGCGCCGGCAACGGAGTGCGACGCTTCCGGGTTTGCAAAACTACCGCCGAAAACGGCGCGTTGATCGCCCGAGGTGGGGGCGTGAAATACGCGGTGCTCCGCGTGCCAGTCGGCGGTCCACTCCCAGAGATTGCCCACCAGATGGTACGCTCCCAGGGCTCCGGACGCCGCTTCCGTCGTTCCGCGCGGTGAGGTAGCTTCGCTGACTACCGTAGGCGCCCCCAGACCGTTAAGAAACGCCGCATACTCCCACTGGGCGGCGGTAGGAAGTACCGCCCTCGCGCCGGGAAGCAACTCGTCGATTGCGCGAGCCGCAACCTCGTTCACCCACTCGGCGTACGCCTCTGCAGCGTACCAACTCACATATCGCACCGGCTGTGTCGCGTCCACTGTAGGATCGTTCAGCCACGTCGTCCAGTCCTCGGGCCAATCTGCGAGGTAGTGGCGGTCCACGAGACCGTCCGCGATAAGCGATGCGCGTCGGGCCGGTGCCCAATCCGGACGCGCCGCAAGAAATCGAGCGTATTGAACGCGCGTTACTTCGGAATCCTGGATCCAATATTCATCGGTGAAGCGAACCGGCTCGCCGTGTACGTGAACGCCGCGAAGGGGATAGCCGAGGACGTATCGACCGGCGGGAACGCGTGCGAAACGCACCCCACCGACCGTCGATAATCGAGCACTCGGAGCCGGCTGTTCATCGGGAACGATCGATGCGGCCAAAATCGCGGTAGAGAGCGCCTCCTCGCGACGTAGCATCCATGCGCTGTCGGATACGGCCCTACGTGAGGTCGAGTCGGCATCCGCGAAACCGTCGACGACGTGGAAAAAGGTCGGATAAGCATTATCAAGCTGTATAAAAAAATGTACAACTTCGCTCAGGGAGAGGGGAGATACCACACCGCGCGGATTTGCCGTACGTACGACCGCCGCCAGCATATCTCCGGTTTGATCGGCCGTTCCGTGAGCGAGGAGGTCGACCAACAGCGTCTCAACTCCCTCGCGTCGCGCCGCGCGGTCCGCCCATATCAGGCGAGCCGCATTGTGCGCCACCGGCGGAATCTGAAACTGCGCGCTTGGAGACCCCTTGAGCGCCCACGAGGCGAAGTCGGCGACCGCGGATTGAATGACGACTTCGTGATCGATGCGATCCAGGGCTACATGGACGGCATCGCGACGCTGAAAGAAGAGCCCGGCGATGCGCCGTCCCTGTACATCGAGGGAGAGCACCTCCGACTGCCCGGGGTGCGAAACGGTCACCGTTCGCGATCCCGCCTCGACGAAGACCTCCACCGGTGTCGCCCCGACTCGTCGCTCGTCGATAAGCACCTGAGCGCCCTCGGGTGAAGAGGTGACCGTCAGTTTCGTTCCATAGTTCCTCAAGCCGGGAAGAACCAACAGCAGAAACGAGGCGAGCAGAAGGGCCGCGGCCCATATGACGACGATGTATCGTTCCGGAGGTATGCCGAAGATCGGCTTAAGACGTACGTCGAGATCTTCGATCTCTTTTTTTGACTGAATGTCTTTCCACGAAGAGGCCATAGAGGTGATACGGAGTATAGAAACGGCCCTATCTTATGTCAACGAGCGGGGTCAACCTTGTCATCGCCGTTCGAGCGGTGGTAGCCTTCGGGATCATGCAACGCATTGGCGCTACGCTCGTGGTGATCACCGAGCGCATTCTCACATGGCGCATTCGACGCAAGGCTCGACGCCGTCTCAAGCAATCGCAGAAGCACCCGATACTCGACTGGATCGAGGCCTTCCTTCAGGCGGCATTTCTGGTGCTCGTCATCAACCAGTACCTTCTGCAAGCGTATCAGATTCCATCGGGATCCATGATCGAAACGCTGCTGTTGGAAGACCGCATTTTCGTCAACAAGGTCGTGTACGGCCCCGAGTTGCTCCCGGGAGTGGCTAAGCTTCCCGGATTTGCCCGCCCGCAGCAACGAGAAGTCGTTATCTTCGAAAATCCGTCCTACATCAGTCGTGGAACCACATTCACCATTCTCCAACGGGCGATCTACATGCTCACACTCTCCCTCATCGATATCGACCGCGATGAGATGGGCCAACCTCGCGCACAACTGTTGATAAAGCGGGCCGTCGGCGTCGAAGGAGATCGGTTTCGTTCGATTAGGGGTGACATTGAGATCCTCCCGTCCGGTACCTCCACGTGGATGACCGAAGAGCAGTTCGGTCGGCTGACCGGCGCCGATTACCGTTCGCGACGTATGCTCGACGCCGACGATTATCTCATCATCGAAGAGGCGGCCGAGGCGTTGGCGCTCCAGGATCTTGATCTCCCGCTTACCGAACGCCAAGCCGAGGCGATAGGACGGTTGCGCGGCATAGGATTCGGCGACCCAATCGAGCTGGACCGCATCAGACAGAGCGTAGTGTATGCGGCGCGCCCGCACGTGAGTCGCCAGCGTGAGCGTATGCAGTTTCTGCGCGTCGGGTGGTACGTCCCGGCGAATCGTATCTTTCCGTTGGGCGACAACCGCGACAACTCGCGGGACGGGCGCTACTTCGGACCGGTGCACGTCGACGACGTGTTGGGCCGCGCAATGGTCATCTATTGGCCGATACCGCGTGTAGGGCCCATCCGCTGACCGTGTAATGGCGAGGCGTCCATCGCGACGACGCGTTCGTCGTGTGTTGCGTTTTTTTCTCGTGGCCTTCGCTTCGTTTGCCGCGTGGGGACTACTCGGTGTGACCGTGGCGACCGTCGGGGAAGGCGCGGTGCCGCCGTTGTTCGAGACGGGAGATCTCGTGACACTGCGATCGGCGCGCAGAAGCGTATACCGCGGTTCGATTGTTATGGCCCGTAACCCGTTCCCCGACGAAACCGCTCCCTTTGCGGATGTTACCCGGCGCATATGGGGAGGGACCCAAGGCGACGAGACCGCACCGCTCTATCATGACCGCGATGTGTTGCGCGTCGTAGCGGCGTTGCCCGGGGACCGCGTCACATGGGATCACGCGCGCATCGTCGTGAGAACGAGCGAGGGTGGTCTGTATAGACTCGAGGGCGGTATCATCCATACCGTCGTCGAGTACGAACAACGCCAAACGACCGTTCCCGAAGGATACGTCTTTCTTGTCGCCCTCGATTCCGGAAGAATCGATTCCCGAATCACCGGCCCCGTTCCGATGCGCTCGATTCGACGTCGAGTAGAACGCATCGTATGGCCGCGAGACCGACGGCGGCCGGTCGAGCTTCTGGAAGACGGCTTCCTATTGCCGAACGGGGAGCGACAATCGTGAAGAACCCTCGGTCAGTACGCGTCGCCACCGAGGCGCGTTACGCCTCGACGCCGCCGACATGACGCCGCATCCGGCGGCACACCTCTATATTCACGTTCCCTTTTGCCGATTTCGCTGCGATTACTGTGATTTTTTCTCTCGCATCGGCGTCGCTCCCGAGCGGCAGGTCGCGATTATACGCCGCACGGTAGACCACATTCGCGACATCGTCGGCACCGTTCCCGGGACTCGGACACGGCTGAAAAGCGTCTATGTCGGCGGGGGAACGCCCTCGGTCCTTACCGGGGAAGCGCGCGAGGCGCTGCTCTCGGCGCTCGCCGACGTTACCGCAGCGATACGCCCGCCCCACGACGACCGCGACACACTCGAGTGTACCGTTGAGGTCAATCCGGAAGATGTCGAACCCGCGCTCCTGGCCGAACTCGAGGGAGCGGGCGTCAACCGCCTCTCGATAGGTATCCAATCCCTGCAGTCGCCGCTTCTTGCGCGAATAGGCCGACACACGACGGTTGAGGCGACGCACCGCGGCCTTTCGATCGTTGCGGATCGCTGGGGCGGGAGTTGGAGCGCCGACCTTATTACGGCGATTCCCGGCCAGACACCGAAGGAGGCGAAAGAGGACATCCGAGCGCTCATGACCTTTGCGCCCGATCACGTATCACTGTACGAGTTAGGAATCGAGGAGGGTACGCGTCTGTACCGGAGATACCGTTCGGGCTCGCTTCCCGTGAGCGATGACGAGCATCGCACCGCGCTCCTCCGTCTATCTCGCGACCACCTGAGTGACGCCGGCCTTCGGTGGTACGAGATATCGAGCTTTGCTCGCCCGGGGTGCGAAGGTCGTCACAACATCGCGTACTGGGAGATGCGTCCGTGGGCCGCCGCGGGACCGGGCGCCGTGGCGCTCCTGCCGTCGACGCGGACCGACTCGTCGCACGGTACGGCGTGCCACCTGCATCTGCCGCGCCGTTTCGACGAGTACGATAAGCCGGACTACGGAATCGTGACCGAATCGCTGGACCGGCGGGCGCTCCTCGGAGAATATCTGATGATGGGGTTTCGAATGCGGGACGGAATCCGGCGTGATGCGATCGCACGCGTCTTCGACCGGACGTTGGACGTCCTCATTCCCGAGACGATTCGGCGATGGGATCGGTATCTCACCGAACCGATCGCGGGACGTCTCGCCCTCACCGACGGGGGAGCGATGCTCCTCGACCGCTTTCTGGTGGACGCCTTTGTCGAACTCGATCGACGGGACGTCGGGCTTGACGCATATCGATGGCCCGAGACGGCGACGAACGCGTCCGGTCGCGAAGGAGCGGTGCGCGACACGTAACCGAGGGCTTGAAAGGTAACCGCGCAACTGCCTGTGTACAAGCAACTTGACAGCTGTGGGGTCAAGTGGTAGCCTCGCGGCACTCTATTCTCATCGGCAAGGGAGATTGCATGTCCGGCCATAGTAAATGGGCGACAATTCGCCACAAGAAGGGCGCGCAAGACGCAAAGAGGGGAAAACTCTTCTCGAAGCTCATCAAAGAGATAACCGTAGCGGCCAAGATGGGAGGCGGCGACGAGGAGGCCAATCCGAGACTCCGCGCCGCGGTGCTCAAAGCCAAAGCCGCCAACATGCCCAAGGACAATATGGAACGGGCGATCAAGAAGGGCACCGGCGAACTCGGCGGCGAGGACTACGTCGAGTTGAGCTACGAAGGATACGGCCCCAACGGTGTGGCGATACTGGTGGACGCGTTGACGGACAACAAAAACCGTACCGCCGCGGACGTTCGCAGCATCTTCAGCAAGAACGGCGGGAATCTCGGTGAGAGCGGGTGCGTCTCCTATCTCTTCTCCCGCAAGGGAATCATCGGCTACGACGCCGAGCGCTACGCCGAGGACGAGATTCTCGAGGCGGCGCTGGAGGCCGGCGCGGACGACGTCGCGACATCGGGAGATACGATCGAGGTCACGACGACGCCGGAAACGTTCGAGGCGGTGATGAGTTCTCTCTCCGAGGCGGGGTATGAGCACACTGTCGCCGAGGTATCACGCGTGCCGGAGACGACCGTCAGTCTCGACGCCGACGGAACGCGCAAGGCGCTCCGTCTCATCGATCTCCTCGACGACCACGACGATGTGCAGGAGGTCGCCACCAATCTCGAAATCCCCGACGATTTCGAGATCGACGGTTAATGTCCACGGTTCTCGGCATCGATCCGGGTATCGCCGCCACGGGATTCGGGGTGATCAATGTCGATGCCGGGCGATTCAGGTGCGTCGAATACGGAGTGATTCGCACCCGATCGGACCGCACTCCGGGTGACAGATTGCGGGAGATATACGACGCCGTGTTGGACCGTGTCAGTACCTACAACCCCGATCTGGCCGGAATCGAGAGCCTCTATTTCACGAAAAACGTCACGAGTGCCATTCCGGTAGCCCAGGCGCGAGGTGTCGTGCTCTTAGCGTTGGCGCAGGCTGCGGTGCCCACGTGCGAGTACACACCTCAGGCGATCAAGCAAGCGGTGGTCGGCACCGGTCAGGCGGACAAGGAGCAGGTAATCCAGATGGTTCGCATTATTCTCGGTATGGCCGACCCGCCGCGTCCCGATCACGCCGCCGACGCATTGGCTACGGCGATTACTCGCTACAACGAAAAGGATGCAGGGCGTGTTCAATAGCTTGTACGGCGTCGTATCCGGACACCAGTTCCCGAATCTTTCGTTCCGCACCGGCGGTATCGAGTGGCTTCTGGAGGTCAGCGCGACGACCTTTCAAGCGGCACTCGCCGCGCATCGCGACGAAGAGCAACGTGTATTCGTGTACCTCCACTCCCGAGAGGATCTCGTGCGCCTCTATGGGTTTTGGACGCAGGCGGAACGAAACGCCTTTTTGGAGTTGATCTCGGTCTCGGGAATCGGACCGCGCCAGGCGCTTAAAATTCTTTCGGGAACCACCGTCGCGGCGCTCACCGAGCTCCTCAACCGCGAAGACGTCGACGCGCTCACGCGCCTGCCCGGGCTCGGCAAAAAGACGGCCCAAAAGATGATCCTTCAACTCAAAGGACATCTTGTGGTGGAACGCGACGGAGCCTCTCCGGCCGGAGCCGCCTCGAGAGACGAAGAGATTCTGGGCGCGCTGGTAGAAATGGGGTTCGACCGGAGTGAGGCGCAGGCGGTCCTGGATCGATTGATCCCGGAAATTGACGGGGATCGCGCGAGCGGCGCCGCGCCGGACGATGATGACGCGCGGGAGCGGGAGCTCTTTCGTCGTGCAATCGTCGAGTTGAGTGCGCGATAGGGGAGCGTAGGACGTGGAAGAGCATCCGATTCACCCCGAATATGACGAGTCCCACGATTCGTTCGAGAATCAGCTGCGCCCACGGCGGCTCGAGGACTTTCTCGGTCAAGAACAGATCAAATCCAATCTCAAAGTATTCATCCGGGCGGCGCGGGAGCGTGGCGAGCCTCTTGACCACGTGTTCCTCTCCGGACCTCCGGGGTTGGGCAAGACGACGCTTGCGACGATTATGGCCCACGAGATGTCCGCGGATCTACGGGTCACAGCAGCGCCGGCCCTCGACAAGCCGAAAGACCTAGCCGGTATTCTTACGACCCTCCAGGAGGGCTCGGTGTTCTTCATCGATGAGATTCATCGCTTGAAGAGCGCATTAGAAGAGATGTTGTACGTTGCGATGGAGGACTTCGAAATCGATTGGGTGATCGGACAGGGACCGTCGGCGCGTACGCTGCGCGTGCCGTTACCGCGCTTTACCCTCGTGGGGGCGACAACGCGTCCCGGCATGGTCGCATCTCCGCTATACACGCGTTTCGGTATTCCCGTGCGCCTCGATTTCTATCGCCGAGAGGATCTGGAGGCGATCATCCGCCGTTCCGCGCGTATCCTCGAAATACCGATATCCGATGCGGCGGTAACCCTGCTTGCCGATAGCTGTCGCGGTACGCCGCGGGTGGCAAATCGGCTGCTGCGCCGAATGCGCGACTTCGCCCAGGTAATCGGCGACGGTGAGATTACCATCGAGGTCGTGCGGGACGGCATGGCGCGTCTCAACATCGATGTCCACGGCCTGGAGGAGCAGGATCGCCAGATTCTGCGCACGATTATCGAGATGTACGGCGGCGGTCCGGTGGGAGCCGAAACCTTGGCGATCTCCGTAGGTGAGGAGATCGACTCGCTCGAGGTATTCTACGAGCCGTTTCTGATTCAACAGGGCCTGCTTCAGCGGACCGCTCGAGGGCGCATCGTTACCGAGCGCGCGTACGGTCTTCTGGGGCTTCCGAATCCCGCGTCTTCAGGCGAGAACGAGGAAGGAACGAGGAATGAGGACCAGCGATTTCTCTTTTGATCTGCCCGAACATCTCGTAGCCCAAGAACCGACCGCGGAACGCGGCACGAGCCGTCTGATGGTCCTCGACCGCGCTGAGGCGACGCGTCGCCACGCCCACGTGGCCGATATTCGCGACTTCGTGGAGCCGGGGAGCGTCATGGTGTTCAATAACTCGCGGGTACGCAAAGCGCGGCTGTACGGCATCGCTACCGATTCGAACGCGCGCCAGGAGTTTCTGCTGGTACGCCGCCGCTCCGCCCGCTCGTGGCTGGCGATCGGTCGCAATGCACGCCGACTGCGAGTTGGAAAGGCGTTCACCTTTCCCGGTGGGGTCGCCGGAGAGATAACCGATGTCGTGGACCCCTACCGCGAGATCACCTTCGATACACCGGTGGACAATCGTTGGCTCGATCGACACGGCAATGTGCCGCTTCCGCCGTACATTCATCGCGAGGACTCGATCGAGGACGCCGAGCGCTATCAGACAATCTACGCCGAAACGGTCGGGAGTGTCGCCGCACCGACGGCGGGACTGCATTTCACGCCGCAAATCCTGGGTGATCTACGGCGTCACGGTGTGACGATCCGCTTCGTGACGCTTCACGTGGGAATCGGAACCTTTCTTCCGGTGCGCAGCGAGACGCTCGAAGACCATCGAATGCATGAGGAGGAGTTCTATATCTCCCCCGAGGTATCGCAAACGATCACCTCTGCACGTCGTGCCGGCCATCCGGTGATTGCGGTCGGAACGACGGTCGTCCGTACTTTGGAATCGGCGTGGGACGAGACGGTACGGGAGCTCCATAGCGGATACCGCAGCACCGATCTGTTCATTTATCCCGGCTTCACCTTCAGGGTCGTCGACCAACTCTTTACCAACTTTCACACGCCGGGAAGCACCTTGGTAGCGCTGGTGAGCGCCTTTGCCGATCGGGAGTTCATCCTGGAAAGCTATCGCGAGGCGGTGACGCAGCGGTATCGCTTCTTTTCATACGGCGATGCGATGCTGATCCGGTAAGCTCAGTAGGTTTCCCCGTCCATCGCCAGAAACGCGGCGCGCACCTCGGCGACGCGGTCGAGTTGCCGCTCGATGATGCGCCCGTAGTCAAGATCGCCCGTGCGGATCCGATGGTGATCGTCTTCCCACCGTTGAATCTCCTCGAGGTGCACGAATCGTATCGATGAGGCTTCTTGACTCCACCGTTGGGCGGCCTCCCAGTAGCGCACCGCATACCGAAAAAACTCCTCGGCTCGATCGAGGCTCTCCAGATTCTCGCGCTGCCACGGAGCGTTATAAAAGTACGCCTCGAACTTCGTATATTCGGCACCCCACATGAGATACAACTCTACCAGCTTGAGATTGATATGCATCGTAAAGAGATAACGGTACCACTCCCACTCCCGTTCGTCGCGAATCTCCGCCAGCGCATTGAGCGGATTGGCGAAATCGCTGCGTAGCGCCTGCTCGAGCCAGTAGACGTTTTCCGCGATGCGCTCGGGATACATTACGAAGTGGCGGTGATACAGCTCGTAGAGCTGTTCGCGATATGTGAGCCGGTACGCAAAGCTCGGACCGGCCGTTGCGACTATGAGTATACCGGCGAGACACGCAGCGCGACCGGGAGAGAGGATACGCATATCAATACTATCGACCGAGTCATTCCTTCGTTTCAGTGGTACATTGAAGGTGATATAAAATGTCTCGGAACACGCCGTCGGGGTTTTGGCCTCCATCTATCGTATGTATGTGTATCGGTGATTGCAGGACGAAATCGTCGATGATCTCCCGATACATCCCTTCGACCCGTTGCTGGACATCATCCCGCTCGAGGATATCTCGTTTGGAGCGGGACGAGAGCCTTCTCGAAGCTTCCTCTCGCGGCGTGTCGATAAATATAAGGTGTTCGGGAAGGGGAAAGTGATGGTTGAGCTTCTCAACGGCGGCAAAGTCGTTAAACGCACCTTGATAGGCGAGGGACGAAAAGAGATATCGGTCGCTCACGACACGGATTCCTCGATCGAGCAGAGCGCGGATTCCCACCGCGGGTCGTTCGACGTGTTCGTGCCGATCGGCGGCGTACAGGAGCGCCAGCGTCCACGGTTCAACGTGCTCCGGCCCGGCAAGGAGACGACGGATCGTCGCTCCCGTAGCAAAATCGGTAGGTTCACAGGTGAACTGCGCACTCCTCTCGGCCGTCGCCAGGTGGGCGACCAAGCGTTGCGCCTGCGTCGTCGTTCCCGCGCCGTCGATACCCTCAAATACGATAAATCCCGGCAACACCGGGTTATCCCACGGCAGGGTCAACATCCTGATAGGTTCTCCCTCTCTGTGATACGATACTCTATCACGTAGACGTTGAAATGGGCAGAAGGACACATCGCACCGGTAATACGATTCTCAGCGTGGGCCTCGTGGTGGTCGTGTTGGCCGTCGCGACGCTCTCCAGTCGTCTGTTCATAGCACGGATCGAGGCGGCCGGCGACCGATTCCGGAGAGATACCATCACGGCTCTGGAATCGGAGATCGACCAACGACTCGAGTGGGGGTCCGTCAGTCCGTCGGTCTTTCGCGGCATCGCGATATCGGATGTACGAATCTCGGACAACATGCGCTCTCGCGAGGTGACGATCGCGGTGAACATCGGCAGCCTCTTTCGAGGCAATGTCAATGAGCTCATTACCGCCCTCACGATCGTGGAACCGCACATCGAGCTCGTTACCGATGAAGACTGGAGACGTCTCTCCAATACGATCGACTTCATTAGGGAGAATCGCCGCGGACTCTTCGACTTTCGGATCGAAGTGCGGCACGGTTTCATAGAAATGGCCGACGGGGAGCGCCGCGTCGGCCTCGATCGCGTCGGGGCGACCCTTACGCTCGACCGCGAGTCGATAACCGGCACCGTCCGGGCCGGAATGAGCGCCGAGGCGACGATGGACGACGATCCGTTCACCCTTGCGGCGCGCCTCTCGGCGGACGTCGCAAGCGATCGGGAGGGCCGCGAGCTTTCTGCGAGTATCGACGTGGGCGATATCGTCGGCAGTCACCTCCACCTCGACGATCAGAGTTTTCGTATCGAAAGGCGGACCGAAAACGTATCGATTCAACGCATTCGGAGCGACGATCCCCTCGACTTGTTTGCACTCTTCGACCCGCAGACCGGACACGTTCGCATAGACATTCAAAGCGAATCGTACGTCCCGGCCGAATCCGTCGAGTTCTACGGACCGTGGGAACGGTGGACACCGCTCTTATCGACGTCGATTACCACCGATTCCGCGCTTCACCTCGTCGCCGAGACCGGGATTCGAGAGGCCGAAGGTACCGTGGCGGCACACTTCTTTTCTCCGGTCCTTCCCGAACCGCTTCGGATATCCACCGACTATCGGTTCGACGACGGCACGTTTACCGCACCGAATCTCCTCGTGCACGCCTCGCGCGGCGAGGCTCGCTTCGACGGCCGCTATAGAATCGGAGATACGGCGCCGACCGGAACGCTCTCACTGAACCGCTTTGCCTACGGCGAGTTACCGACGTTCTCGGGGAGGGCCGTGGTGGGAGGCTCGCCGGATGGAGCGACCATCTTAGCCGAGGGGCTGCGCGTGAGCGAGGTCGACCTATTCGATATAGACGGCCGGCTCGATCGCGGATCGCACTACCATTCGGCAAGCCTCGCCTTTTCCGTAGAGCCGGATGGGTCGGGGCGGATCGAGACGGACGCACGCTTCGCATCCTTCGATGACGTTGCCGCGGAGGTTTCGCTCTACGACGTTTCCCTGCACCGTATCGACGCGCTTCTCTCCCAGTTGGGATACGCGGTAGGGATACCAGCCGCGCTCTCCCGGACCGTGGCGGCCGGCTCCGTGCGGCTCGATGTGCGTGAGGAGTCGCTTTACGTACGACTCCCGCAGCTCTCGCTCCGCGATCCCGATGATGACAACCGTGTCGCACGTGTCTCCGGCGAATACCGCGACGGTACGGTAATCGTCGAACGTTTTATGTTCTACGACGACAACCTACGC
Source organism: Alkalispirochaeta sp. (assembly GCA_965601925.1). GTDB lineage: Bacteria > Spirochaetota > Spirochaetia > DSM-27196 > Alkalispirochaetaceae > Alkalispirochaeta. Next base: position 3,856,199 of record OZ271854.1, on the reverse strand, counting down.
GTCTATGCCGACGGTTTTCTCCGCATCGCCTCGGGAGGGACGATCGACTTCGGCACCGATCTATCGATCAATTCGGTTCCGTACTCCCTGCGCGGTCTGTATACCGCCGAGGACGGGCTCATCGTATTCGGTCCCCATGACATCGACGTGCGTCTGCGACGCACCGCGGGAGGAGCGTTCTCGCTCGACGGACAGATACGAGAAACGCCGCTTCCGGCGGGGGGCGCAACGATGGCCGCGCGCCTCGAAGGCCTCTTCTTCGACTCGAGCAACTGGTACATCACCGTAGAGGAACTCCGCCTGACGGGTCTCCCCGTACCGGGAGGAGGGAGAGCCGACGCGGTTGCGGTGTTGAGCATAGGCCCGGGCGTCGTAGAGGGCGCCGTAGTTGAGCTGGATGACGGCTTCAGCACCCTTGCCGGAACGTTCGAGGTCGCCTACGGGGCGGAAGAAGAGGTCGAAATCCAGGTGAACGGAGGGCTCGCGTCCCTTCACAGTGCGGAGCAATATCGTATCGCCGGTAGATACGCGGGAGGCGCGACGGCGTTGGATATCAGATTCAACGACTCGCCGGTTCGGCGTTTCTGGCCGCGCGCACGCACCGGCACGGTCCACGGCGCACTCCAGATGGTCGGCACCGTAGACGAGCCGCAGGTGCGCGTCCTCCTCGAAAGCGACATCGTGCGGGTAGACGAACAGGAACTTCAGGGACGGTTGGTGGCGTTCGGCGATTCGAATACGCTTTCCATCGACGAGATGAGGCTCCGGGTCGGCACTACGAGAACCGAAATCTCCTCACTCACGGTGCAACGCGCCACCGGCGAGATAGCCGGCGAGGGGCGTATCCTCCAGGCCGCCGGACGCACGGCGTACGACGTGTCGCTTACAGCCGAGGTCGGCTCGCTCGATGTGTTGGATGTGGGAGAGCTGGTAGCGCGACCGATGGCTGCGGAACTCACGGTGCGCCCGATGCAGACACTCGGCGGCGACACGGCGACGACTACTTCGGTGGCGGCCGGCCTGTACCGACTCGATCGGTCGGGTGGCGTAACCCGCATCGAGCGCGACGATCGCGCCGTCGACGGGATGATAACCGATGCCGGTGACTTCTCCATAACCGCATCTGAACCGCTCCCGATTCGGTTTGACGCGGCGGGACGTATTACTCCGGGACAAATAGAGGTGAACGCATCCGACGTCGTAGCGGATCTCCCGGCGCTGTCTCGCGCGATCGCGCTCAATGCGGCACAGATAGACAGCGGTGTTGCGCGGGGATCGGTACGCATAATCGGCACTCCCGGAGATCCCGACTTCTTCGGCACGCTCTCCGTTCGGGGCTTCTCGCTGGGATTATTTCTCACTCCCGATACGATCGGACCGATCGACGGTACGCTTATCTTCGAGGAAAGGACCGTTCGGTTGCCCACGACGTCGACGATAGTCGGTGATGCGCCGGTTACCCTCGACGGCAGGGCGGCTTTCAGTCGCTTCAACGTCGAAGGATACGAGCTTAACGTGGCGATCGCGGGCGAGGACGGCATGCGTATCGAGAGCGTACTGGGACCGGTCGAAATAGAAGGGTTCGGACGCGGGGACCTTCGTATCGCCGGCGACCGAGGCGAGATGCGTATCAGCGGCGACGTCACCGCCTCCAGTGCGAATATCGCTCTGGCCGCGACGGAAGATGAGACGGATCGAGAGACACCCGGACGGAACCTCGAGCTCGATCTGACGCTCGAGACCGGCAGAGGTGTACAGTTTCTCTGGCCCGACAGCAACTTTCCCATTCTGCGAAGCAACTTTGCCGTCGATCAGACGGTCGCCATCGTCGCAGACACGTCGGACGAGATCTTCGCGATGGAGGGCTCGGTAACGATCCAAAGCGGCGACGTATTTTACTTTGATCGAAACTTCTTCATCCGCGATGGTCGTATCGACTTTCAAGAGAATCAGGACGATTTCGATCCGCGCCTCACGGCACGGGCGGAGATTCGCGACGTTACGCCGGACGGTCCGGTACGGATATACCTCGTTGCCGACGGGCAGCGGCTGAGCGAGTTCAGTCCGCGCTTTGAGTCGAATCCCACGCTACAAGGTGATGAAATCGTCGCGATACTGGGCGGCGATATCTTTCAGCAAGGAAGCGCCGCGGTAAATCTCTCGACCGCCCTGTTGTCCACGACCAATATCGCGACGCAGTTCGGCGTATTTCGCCGTTTTGAAGATGCGGTACGCGAACAATTCGACCTTGACCTTTTTGCCGTGCGAACCAGCGTTATACAGAATCTCTTGATTACCGCGATCAACCCCGCGGATACGACGGTGCAGGAGACTACACCGTCTCTTGGAACGTATCTTAATAACACATCGGTATTTATGGGACGATATTTGGGGGACGCGGTATTCGGACAGTTCCTTGTACAGATGAGATCCAGAGACGTATTCGACCCGGCAACCCAAGAGATCGAACGCATCGATGGGGTCTTGATTGATTCGGAAATAAGTTTAGAATGGCAAACACCATTTTTCCTGCTGGAGTGGAACCTTGCTCCACAGAATCCTGAGGAGCTTTTTATCAGAGACAACACGTTCACGTTTTCGTGGTCATTTTCTTATTGACATCAGAGGGAACCCGAATGCGACTACTGCGTTACGCCCTGCCTATACTGGTATTGACGGCCGGAATATTAGAAGCACAGACAAATGAAGAGTGGTATCTCGACAAACCGATCGAGAGTATCGTGTTCGACGGACTCGACACGATTACCGAGAATGAGCTCTCGGCGGTCGTCGAGCCGTTTATCGGTCGCGAGTTTACCGAGCCGACGTTTCTCGAACTCCAGCGGCGTTTGTACGCGTTGGACTATTTCGAACAGATCATTCCCAACGCGGAGCGTCCCGACGACGGCTCTGAGGACCGTGTCGTTCTGCGATTCGACGTGCGCGAGCGCCCGGTCATTACCGACATCGAGTTCGTCGGCAATAATCGACTCGGGCGAAATCGCCTCTTGGAGGTCGTGCTCCTGACTCGCGGCGATATGATAACTCGTAGCAGGCTGAGGATCGACGAGGAGGCGCTGCGTACCCTCTACGTCGAGCAAGGTTATCCGAACGTACAGATCGAGTCCGAGTTTATCCAGGAAGAAGATGAAAACATCGTCCGCTTCACGATTCAAGAGGGTAATCGCGTATCGATCGAATCGATCACCTTCGTCGGGAATCAATTCGCCTCCGAATCGACCCTGCGAGGGGAGATCGAGCTGCGCACCCAGGGCCTATTCAACAACGGCGTGTTTCAGGCGAGCACGCTCGACCTCGACCGTACGAGAATCCAGCGCTATTACTTCGGCGAGGGATTCATAGACGCCGATGTCGTAGATGTCGAGCAGACCTTTCGCGAGGACCCGGAGGCCGAACGGATCTTCATGTCGATCACCTTCTTCATCGAGGAGGGCGAGCAGTACTCCTTCGGAGGCGTCGCATTCGAGGGTAACACGATCTTCGATGATGAGGATTTGGGTGGACTGGTTCGCCTACAGGAGGGAGAGATTCTCGACCTCAACCGTTTCAACCAGGACTACCAGCGCGTCGCCGACCGCTACTATGAGAGCGGATACATCTTTAATCGTATTACCCTGCAGGAGACGCGCGACGAGGAGCAGAACCTCGTTTCGTTCACGATTAACATCGTCGAGAATAATCGCGCGCATATCGAAAACATCATCATCCGCGGGAACGAGAAGACACTCGACTACGTCATCGAGCGCGAGATTCCCTTGGAGGTGGGGGACGTGTTCAGCGCCACTCAAATCCGTGCCGCATTGCAAAACTTGGGCAATCTGCAATACTTCAACTCGATAACCCCCGAGACGCCCGAGGGAAGCGCCGACGGCTTGATGGATCTGATTATCAATCTTGAAGAGGGCAACACCGCGGAGATCATATTCGGACTCGCCTTCGGCGGCAGCCAGGAGTTTCCGGTCTCGGCGCAGGTGCAGTGGCAGGATCGTAACTTTCGCGGTCGCGGTCAGACGTTCGGTATTCAAGCGATTGCGTCGCCCCTCAGCCAGCAAGTCAGTTTCAACTTCCTCGAACGGTGGCTCTTCGGCCGCCGCTGGTCGGGCGGTGTCAACCTTTCGTTTCAGCGGAGCATGGTTAACAACGTGCCGCAGGATGCGTTGGCGCCGATTTACAATGACGACGACGAGGCGGTCCCCGACCCCTTCTCCAACGACGACTACGTCTTCACCGATACGCGGGAGTTCGGCGGCCAGACATACACCGCCGGCGACCGCTTCCCGGGAATTCCGACGTCCGATCAGATCAGCGATCTCAGCCTCCAGACGGAGTACGAGTATCTGGGCGATACCACCTCGTCGATTCCGTCGGAGTTTTTGATGAGCTATCTCGCCTACAGCATCGGTCTGGGCGTCAATACCGGATACACCTTTCGTACGCCGGTGGGACGCTTCATTCCGAGTACATCGCTGCGTACGAGCATCAACTACATTACCTACGACGATACGATCTACCGTCCGGCGAACGAGACGACGCGCAACAACCTCAACACGTGGCGCTTTCGCAACTCGTGGACGGTCGGCGTGGCGCTCGACAATCGCGATTTCATCTTCAGCCCGTCCAGCGGCTATCGACTCGATCAAGACGTTACCTTCGTCGGCGGTTTTCTCGGCGGTCAGCGTCACTTTGTGCGCACCGACAGCACCGCCGAGGCGTACTTCACGTTGTGGGACGTGCCGGTCGGGGAGTGGAACTGGAGGATGGTACTCGCTCTACAGTCGCGTCTGAGTTTCATCTTGCCCAACTTCTACCTTCGGGAAGGAAACGACAGCTACTTCGCAACCTCCGACAGCGACCTCCTGCGTATCGACGGCATGTTCAATGCCCGCGGTTGGCCGTTCGAGAGCAACGGCTCATCTTTGTGGAACAACTGGATAGAACTCCGTATGCCCCTTTCCGAGCAGATCATATGGTGGGATACGTTTTTCGAGGCCGCGACCTTACGTACCTTTGACGCCGACGCGGCCGACTGGGACGATCGCCAACGCCTCACCGACCTTACGGCCCAGGACTGGCTCTTTACCGTCGGTACGGGCATTCGTTTCGTCATTCCGCAATTTCCGATTCGGCTCTATCTCGCGCGTCGTTTTGAAATCGACGAAGACGGTGATGTGGAGTGGCAAACCGGAAACCTCTTCAGCGGAGGAGACTCGGACAGCGGCCGAGGTCTCGATCTGATTTTCACAATCGGAATCGAGTTTTAATACAGGCGTTCTCAAAAATGACCGATTTTTGAGAACGCCAGGACCTTTAGAAGTCATAATTATATACCATGTATATAATTATGACTTCGACCCGATATTGAGGCTTTTGAAACACGCACTTTTACAAGAGCCTCAATACCGCGCTACTCTGGAGAATGATGATGAAGAGAACTACTGGAAGTCTGCTGTTTCTTGTAATCGTGCTTGCCGTCGCCCCCGTCTACGGTGAGCAGCTCACCACGGTAGGGATCGTCGATATCAACCGTGTGTACAACTCCTTTTTTCGCGACTCCCAAGAGGTCCGCGAACTGGAACGCCTTCGACAGGAGTACCAGGAGGAGATCGATGAGCAGGTCGCACAATTAGAGGCTCTGCGCGACCGTCGACTGTTGGCCCAAGAGCAGGGGAACAGTCGACGCATGGCGGACCTGGATGAGGATATTCTTCAACTGCAGCGTTTTTTGGAGGATCTTACCCGCAGCCGACGGCAGCAGTTGGAGACTCGCCAAAGCGGCCTTCTCTCCAACGACTTTCTACGTCGCCTCCAAGATGCCATTCAGTTCGTCGCCGAGAGCGAGGGATATACGGTTGTGCTGCGAACGGACGTCGCCGGGCTCCAATGGTGGTCGGCCGAGGTCGATATCAGCGATCAGGTCGTGCAGCGCCTCGTGCAAATGGGTGACCGCTAACCGATAACACCGAGTCCGCATGGCTACACCGATGCTCACACAGTATGAGCAGATCAAATCCCGCCACCGGGACGCGATCCTGTTCTTCCGTTTGGGCGACTTTTACGAGATGTTCGGGGAGGACGCACGCGAGGGCGCGCGTCTTCTCGGATTGACTCTAACCAAACGCCAGAACGTACCGATGTGCGGTGTACCGCACCATGCGGCGCGGACCTACATCCACCGCCTTCTTAAACAGGGGCGCAAAGTCGCGGTATGCGAACAGACGAGCGCCCCCGACTCCCGGCAACTGGTCGAACGGGAGGTCGTCGAGGTTCTATCGCCGGGAACGGTCTTCGACCTCGACTATCTCGATCCCAAGAGCAGTAATTTCATCGCCGCCTTCGGCGTGGAAGGCGATCACCTCGCCCTCACGTGGTGCGATGTGTCGACCGGGGAGCTCTGCCTCGCTGCGTACGCCCTCACGAACCCCGGGGGCGATCGAGAGACGATTATCCGCCGTGAACTGGCCCGCCTGTCACCGCGCGAGCTCGTGGTGCAGGAGTCGTTGCTCGAATCGAGTGAGACGCTCGGCGGCCTTTCGGCGACCGGCTCCACCGTGGTGATAAACCGCATTCCCGACTGGGGCTACGACCGGAGACAGTCATTTCGACGTCTTACCGAACTATTCGGCGTGCAGTCCCTCCGGGGATTCGGTATCGAGGAGGACGATCCGGCGCTCCTGCCCGCCGCAGCGCTCTTGGAGTACTTGGAGGATAACGCTCGGCACGTGCTGAGTCATATGGCCGGCGTGCGTCGCCATCGCGATACGCACACCGTCATACTCGACGACGCAACGATCCGCAACTTGGAGCTCATCCGGAACATGCAGGACGGCGGCGAGTCATACACCTTAGTTGAGGCGTTGGACTACTGTGAAACCGCCATGGGGTCGCGGATGCTTCGACGCCGCATCCTTACGCCGGATCGCGATATCGAAGCGATTGAGAAGCGTTTGAATCGCGTCGAGGAGCTCTACCGGCGGCAAGACGTCCTCCAGGCGCTCCGCGGCCACCTCGCCTCTACGTACGATCTCGAGCGGTTGGTGGGGCGGCTCGGCGTCGAAAAAGCGCATCCCAAGGACCTGGTGGCGATCGCCAATACGCTACGCGCGACCTGCGACATCGCCGCGCTGATTCCCGATTGGTACGGCGACACCACGGCCCCGGAGGCTCGCGAGACCGGACTCGTCGATACGGCCGACCAGTGGCGTACACTGCACTCCCTTCGCGACGAAATCCTCGAAACCGTGGACGACGAGCCGTCGGTATCCCTCGCCGACGGCGGCATCATCAGAAACGGCTTCGACTCCGAGCTCGATCGCCTCCGATCCCTCCAACGCCGCAGTCGCGACATCTTGGACGAATACCTCGCCGAGCAGCGCACCCAAACCGGCATCTCCTCGCTGAAGATTCGATACAATCGTGTCCTCGGCCACTTCTTCGAGGTCCCCAGGAGCCAAGCCGACCGGCTTCCGGACGACTTCATCCGTCGGCAGAGCCTGGCGAACGCAGAGCGATTCACCACGACGCGGCTGGCCGAGCTCGAGACCGAGATCAATAACGCGGGCGAGGCCGCATTGCAGCGCGAGCAGGAGCTCTTTCTCGAACTGCGACGCCGAGTGGCGATCCATATGCCGTTGCTGTCGGTATTGGCAAAGCGGATCGCCTCCGTCGATGTGGTCGCGTCATTCGCGCGCGGAGCGACGCTACGCGGGTATCGACGCCCCACACTTGTCGAACACCCGACGCTCGATATTCGCGGCGGGCGCCATCCGGTCGTCGAGTCGCACCTGGCACCCGGAGAGTTCGTAGAAAACGACGTATTGCTGGGCGAGGACGCTCCGCGATTTGCGCTCATTACCGGGCCGAATATGGCGGGCAAGTCGACGGTGCTCCGCCAGACGGCATTAATTACCCTGATGGCCCACATCGGAAGCTTCGTACCGGCGGAGACGGCGCGGATCGGCTTATGCGATCGCATATTCTGCCGAGTCGGGGCATCGGACAACATCGCACGCGGAGAGTCGACCTTTCTCGTCGAAATGAACGAGACGAGCAATATCCTGCGGAACGCGACGCCGCACAGTCTGGTGATCATGGATGAGGTCGGCCGCGGTACGAGTACGCACGACGGGCTGGCGATCGCCTGGGCGGTGAGCGAACACCTGTTGGAGGCCGTGGCCGCGCGAACACTCTTCGCCACCCATTACCACGAGCTTTCGGCGCTCGAGCACGCGCAGTTTTCGGCTCTGGGGATGGCTGTGGATCACTCCGGCGAGCGCATCGTATTCCTGAAGAAACTACGCGCCGGCGCCGGTGACCGCTCCTACGGTGTGGATGTAGCGCGTATGGCGGGATTACCGGACTCGGTCATCGCGCGTGCCCGCGCAATCTTGGCGCGTCTGGAGGACGGCGGAGATGCGTCGGAGGAGAGCCGCCGAGAATCGCTCCGCCGATCTCAATCCGGCGATGGTGATATGAAATCGTCGTCCGCCGCGAGTAGCACGGAGCCGGCGGCGGCCGTGGGAGAGCTCTTTCGACCGGGCGATCTTGTAGCCGGCGAGCTGTCGACGATCGATCCGGACACCCTCTCCCCGCGGGAGGCGCTGGATCTCATCTACCGCTGGAAGCGCACGCTCGATTGAAGCTACAGCCGTCGTCGCGCCCCCGATTCGTCGTCCGCACGCGTCACATCACGCCCGCACCGCGCGCAAGACGGAGAATCAGAGGTATAACGACCAGCCCCATCGCGGCAAAGCCGGCCAGTCCCGACACGGGCCAACGCCAAAACACGAAGTGTCCTCCCGCTTGGAGCAGCCAGGTTACCGCGTAGATGAGCACTAAGGGCTCGATGAGAAGGGGCGGCGGGTCGACGACCAAGGAAATCCCGACCGCGCACAGGAACCATCCGAGGAAATTGACCAAAGGAATTCCGAGATACGATCCATCCTGATCCCATTCCCAGAACCGCCATCGAACCATCAAAGGATCGAGATAGACGTCCCACGCCATAAACGCGTACCCCGCTACGAGCGCCCGCACCAGACGCGATGAGTCGGGAAACAGCGCCTCGGCGACGGCCCACGACGGAGGCAGCATCATGAGCCACGCCAACGGGATCGCGATCGGCACGCGGTGAATCTGCGGCCTGAGGCGTTCGGTATAGTGGTAACGACCGAAGGGAATACCGGTACGCGATCCGACGAACTCGGCGCTCCATCCCAAAATCGGAACGGCGACGACGGCGAGGAGTGTCCGCCCCGCGGACCAACTCACCGCCAAAACGGCGACGACGGCGGCGACTTGCGCCACGACGCCGGTGGAGATCCCCCACGCACGGCCCTTTTCGCCTCGCGCAGCGACGATGGGTACCGCAATCATGGCAAGGGCCCAGATCGCCAAAAAGGGCCTGATACCCGTCGGACCGAGAAATCGTGCGATATCCGACACTACACTCGCTCCGCCCCGGCGGCCGTCTCGCGACGCGATGCGAAGGGCAGCGCCGCCGACAACCGGCGCCACGTCACGCGAAACCACGCTGCGACAAACGGTATCCACGGTACGGTACTCATGAGCTTGATATTCTCACCCAGCGAGCCCTCCTCATCGAGAAAACGCCACAAACGCTCCAGGGGGTTCTTCTCAAAGAGGTCGGCAAACACGCCCCTCCCGAAATCTCCCCGACGATCGAGAATAGAAAGCATCATCGCGTCATAGGTCTTGTAGCGCTTCGGCGGTTCGATATCGTGAAACGGCTGCCCCGTCTCACGAAGAGACCGTACGATGCGTTCGCAGTCGCGCTGAGTCCGCAGAAAGGCGTATCCCGTAGACGCCTTCACGCGCCCACCCTTGGTTCCGGTGAACATAATGCGACTCCCTCCACGACGGGGAAAGGGTTGCTCGGTCATCGGGACGATACCGTCCTCACGTTCGGTTACCTCGTAGGCGACGCCGGGATAATACCGCTCCATATACTCGGCGAGCTCTCGTTCGTACTCTTCGCGCGGTAGTAACGTCGACGAGAAGAGCGTGTACTCCACTAATGACTCGTACGGCGAGACCGGCAGAAGATACATAAAACGGAAGTCTCCTCGGGAGGGAACGCGCAGGTCGAACATCGTCACCGCGTCGGGGTCGAACACGGGCTCGGCGGTCCGGACGAACCATCCCACGAAATGTTGCTTGAGAAAGTGGTAGCGTTGCGTGTCGACGGCAAACTCCCTGGGTAGAAACAGACTATCGAATACCCAATCCGCGGCGAACCGGCGTCCGTCCTCCAACACGATTTGTGCCGGCGTACCGGTGTGTACGTCGCCGTCCTCGATGGTAGAGACACGTGCGTTGAGGAACTGCACATTCTCCCGCGCCTCCAGGTCGTCCCGAGTGAAGCGATAAAAATCGATCCCGCGAACCATGTTATAGGTATAAGGGTTCAACGCCCAACGGTGCGACCGATCGGGACCGTGGAACCATACATGCGACCATCGCCGACTCACGATCGGATCAAACATCTCTTTCGTATCGGACCAATAACACCACGTCCGATCGTTACTGTTTTTGCTCGCCAGATCGACGATGAGTACGCGCTTGTCGTCCAATCCACCGTGCATCATGTGGTAGGCCAACGAGAGCCCTGCAGCTCCGCCGCCGGCTAAAATGTAATCGAACCGTTCCATCCTGCCGCGAAAATAGTGAATTTGCGATTCCTGCGACAAGCGGCGATGCGATCGCACCGTTTCTACCGAATGTGGACACATCTATCTTTCAGATCGAACTGTGCGGTGTGTGCGGCGTGGCCTTCGTCCCCGAAAAAGATGCTGCCGGGCTCTGCCCGGAGTGCCGCGAAGAGCTTATGACCGCTGTAGCTCCCGTTTTATTTCCTCTGGAGCCCGATGGGCCGCCGTGCGTCTGTATCGGCGAGTATGCGGGCGTAATGGTACGGCTCATCGAGGCGATGAAGGTACGCGCACGCGTCCGACTCCTCTCATTCGTCGCGCAAGAGATGGTCGCACCGGTGCTCGAGCGTTATTTCGGCGATCGGCCGATCTGTCCGGTACCCGCCAGTAAGCGCGGCAAACGCCTACGGGGGTTCGATCAAACGCGACGGCTCGCGAAGTATCTTGCGCCGAAGCCCGCGCTCGTCCTAAGAAGGAAGGGCGGGCAAGAGCAGAAACGCCTCTCCAAGGCGGAGCGTCTCGAGAACGCGCGCTGCTCTTTGACGCTCCGAAGGGGGCGTACCGTACCCGGGGCGATCGTTATCGACGATGTGTATACCACCGGCGCTACGCTCCGACGCGCCGCGTACATCCTATGCGAAGCGGGTACACCGATCGCCGGCGCCCTGGTTCTTGCGATTCGGCGATAATGGAGGGTTGACGATTCACGATCCGATCGATAAAGTAATGCATAGACAGCTTACTGGTCGGACGGTAAAGAGTCGCTGAGAGCCGGCTCTTTTTTTATGTCCCTATCGGAAACGCGAGGCAGACACGTGAGACAGAGCCCACCTTCGGGTCCGGCGGCAGACGCGGTGAAGGAGCTGGTCGGGGACGCCGGCTACGCTCTGGTAGAGCTTTCGATCGAGCGCATAAAAGGCAGAACACACGCCTATATCGTTCTGCATCGCGACGGCGGTCTCACGCTCGACGGCCTGACGGAGATACACCGGACACTCCAGCCCCGGCTGGAAGAACTGGTGGGTAGTTCGGACGTTCGGGTCGAGATGAGCTCGCCGGGAATCGATCGAGTCTTTAAGAGTTTTCACGAGTTTGAGATTTTTGCCGGCTCACGTGTAGAGCTGTTACCGGCCGATGGGCGAGATTGGTTGAGCGGTACGATAGTCGAGGGGACCGGGCAACGCTGTCTGGTACGATTCGACGACGGTAGTGATGAGTCGTTTTCACCGGAGATGATCATAAAGGCACGACTCACGGATTAGGGAGGACGAGCAAGAATGTCAGCGGGACTTGCGGAGGCGATCCGCGCGGTAGTGCAAGACAAGGGTATCTCCGAGGAACTATTGATCAAGGTGATCGAGGAGTTTCTCGTTGCCGCCTACAAGCGCAAGTTCGGTCAAGCGGACAACGCGGTTGTTCAGTTTACCGATGAAGGAAACGAGGTGACGCTCTTCGCCCAGAAGAGAATCGTCAACGAAGTCGAGGATCCCGTCACCGAGATCGCTCTGTCCGAGGCGCTCGAACTCAACGATGAGTGCGAGGTCGGCGATGAGCTGCTTATTGAGATCAACCCCCAAGAGTTCGACCGCGTATCGATTCAAAGCGCGAAACAGAAAGCTCGTCAGCGGATCCGAGAAATACAGAAAGACACGCTCTATTCGGAGTTCAGCGACAAGGTCGGCGAACTGGTCATCGGCTACGTGCAGCGAGAGCGCAACGGAAACCTCTTTATCGACCTCGGCAGAGCGGAAGGGATTCTTCCCAAACGCTATCAGTCGCCTCGCGAAGTGTATCGCACCAACGATCGACTCAAGGCGCTCATCGTAGACGTAGCCAAGGGCAACTCGGGCCTTCAGATCGCCCTCTCGCGTACGCACACCGATCTGGTCAAACGTATCTTTGAGCTTGAGGTGCCGGAGATTTACGGTAAGACGGTCGAGATCGTACGTATCGTCCGGGAGGCGGGATATCGCACCAAGATAGCCGTCGCCTCGAACCGGGAAGATGTCGATCCGGTCGGAGCGTGCGTCGGTTTGCGGGGGGTGCGTATTCAAGCGATCGTTCGCGAGCTCGAAGGGGAGAAGATCGACATCCTAAAGTACGATCCCGATCCCCGGATATTGATCAAGAACGCCCTCTCTCCGGCGGAGGTGACCAACGTCGTCATCATCGACGAAGCGCGTCGCCAAGCGCTCGCCATCGTACCGGAGGATCAGCTTTCCCTCGCGATCGGAAAGCAGGGACTGAACGTACGTCTTGCGAACCGTCTCGCCGACTGGAATATCGATGTGAAAACGATGGATCAGTTCGAGGAGATGGACATCGCCGCCGAATCCAAACGCGCCGTCTCGGCCCTCTTCAGTGATGTCGAAGAACCGGAAGACGAAATCACCTCCGTGGCCGAACTGCCCGGTATTACCGGCGAGATGGTGCGCATCCTCGGTGAGAATAACATCACGATGATCGAAGAGATCGTGGGCTTAAGCGATGAAGAGCTCCACGCGTTGGCCGGAATGAAGGATGACGTTGCAGCGGAGTTAAGCCGCATCATCGCCGACAACGTAGAGATCGTTGAACAAGATGAGGAGTTCGTCGCCGACGTCGGTGAGGATTATGAAGCGCCGGACGAGGATGGTCGGCCGGATACCGACGAGGACTCGGTCGAGAGCGACGAAGACGAGGATGAGGACGAAGAGGAGATCATAACCGAGATTTCCGAACTGCCGGGCATGACCGACTCGATCGTCGAGCGGCTCAAGGCCGCCGGTATTTCCGACCTCGAAGAGCTTATCGCGTTGGATCCGCAGGAGATTGCGGCGATTGAGGGGCTCACCGAGGACGAGCAGGCGACGATTCGTACCATTCTCACCGAATATGTCGAGATAGTGGAAGGTGACGAAGAGGAAGGGGAATAGGCGGTTTACAGAGCCCGTACTGAGTCTGTAAACTCGTCGAAAGGAAGTGTATGGCAGAGGATCAGGAAAAACAGAAACCGAAGGCGACTCTCATTAAGAAACGTCCCGAGAGTGCCGAGACCGTCGCCGAGAAAAAAAAGGTTCGCGTCGTCGTAAAACGAAAGCCCAAGCCGAAGGTGGTGGCCAAGAAACGCCCTCCGGTTGACGCGGCCGACGACACGCAAGCTGCCGTGCAACAACCGTCCGAAACCCCTTCCGCCGAGGTCGCACGCCCGCAGAGTCCTACACCTGCCGAGCGCTCCGAGCGACCGCAACCGACGGGTGAGGCGGAGCCGAAAAAGCCCGTTCGTCCGGCGGCAGAAGATACGAGACCATCTCCTCAAGAATCCCCGCGATCGACGCCCCCGACGGCGGGCCCGAGAGTCTTCGAGAGTGGGAGACGAGGCGCTCCCCAATCCTCGCAAGGTGGCCCGCGCCGTGCCGGCGGCCCGCCCGCCCGCGACGGCGGAGGCATGAACCAACAGCGTCGGGGTCCGCGAAGGGACGGTGACTTCTCTTCCGGTCCGCGCCGTGACTTTCGCGGAGGTTCGGGACCGCGACGCGACGGTGGACCGCCGCGCGGTCCGGGACAAGGACGCCCGTCGGGTCCTCCTCGACCCGGCAACCGCCCCAACTCGCGCCCCTCTCCCGGCGGCAGAGGCCCAGCTCCGTCGGGCGGCCCCGGTCGTGGACCGGGTGGTCCCGGACGCGGACCGGGCGGTCCCGGCGCTCAACAACAGCGACAACCCGGAAAGCGGTTTTATAAGAGCAAGAAACGCGGACCGTACAATCGGGACGATCGCCAGCGCGAAAAAGAGATAAACTTCAACAAGAAGAAGCAACAACCCAAGGCGAATCCCGTGCCCAAAGAGATCGACATCATGGAGGTCGTCACGGTCAATGAGCTGGCCCGCAAGATGAACCTGAAGGCCAACGAGCTCATCGGCAAGCTCATGAGCATGGGCATGATGGTGACGATCAACCAGCAAATCGATCGCGAGACCGCTGAAATTCTCGCCGGTGAGTACGGTGCAAAGGTCAACGTCGTCTCGCTCTACGACGAAACGATCATCGAGACCGCCGAGGATAAGGAAGAGGACCTCAAATCGCGGCCGCCCATCGTCACGGTCATGGGACACGTCGACCACGGTAAGACGAAACTTCTGGACGCAATACGTTCGACGAACGTCGTTGCCGGCGAACACGGCGGTATCACGCAACATATCGGAGCGTACCAAGTTTCGCTCGACCAAAACTCGATCACCTTCCTCGATACGCCGGGTCACGAGGCGTTCACCCTTATGCGCGCCCGGGGAGCCCAGATCACCGATATCGTCATCCTCGTTGTCGCAGCAAACGACGGCGTGATGCCCCAGACTCGCGAGGCGATCAGCCACGCCAAAGAGGCCAAGGTTCCGATCATCGTGGCGATTAACAAAGTCGATCTGCCCGAAGCGAACGTCGATCGCGTGAAGCAGCAGCTCTCCGAGCTTGAGCTGATCCCCGAGGACTGGGGTGGGCAGACCGCGATGGTTGAGGTATCGGCCCTCAAGAAGGAGGGAATCGAAGACCTTCTCGAAACCGTCTTGGTGCAGGCCGAAGTACTCGAACTGAAGGCAAATTGGGACCGCAACGCAGAAGGGAAGGTCGTCGAAAGTCGCATCGATCCCGGTCGCGGCACCATTGCAACCGTACTGATTGAACGGGGTACGCTCAAAGTCGGCGATTCATTCATCGCGGGTATCTTCCCGGGACGTGTGCGGGCGATGTTCGACGACCGCGGACGCCGCGTCGAACAGGTAACGCCGTCGGCGCCGGTCGAGATTCTGGGATTCGACGGCGTGCCCGAGGCGGGCGATCCCTTCCAGGTCACCGAGGACGACAAGACGGCGCGGCAGGTCGGCGCAAAGCGCCAAGAGCTGAAGCGCGTCGAGGAGGCCAAGAACGTCAAGAAGGTCACCCTCGACAACCTGTACGACAGCATCCAGGACGGAGCGATTCAGGAGCTCAAGGTCGTCATCAAGGGCGATGTTCACGGGTCGGTGGAGGCGTTGCAGAGCGCACTGGAGAAACTCAGTACGAAGGAAATTCGCCTCGTCGCGATCCATGCGTCGGCCGGAGCGATCAACGAAGGCGATATCATGCTCGCTTCGGCGTCCAACGCCCTCGTAGTGGGATTTCACGTTCGCCCGACGCCCAGAGCGCAACAGCTTGCCGAGCGCGAGAAGGTGGAGATCCGAAAGTACAGCATCATCTACGATGCGGTAGAAGATATTCGCGCCGCTATGGAAGGCATGCTCGCTCCGGAGCTCCAAGAAGAGACGATCGGCGCGGTGGAAGTTCGCGATATTTTCAAGGTTCCGAAGATCGGAATCGTCGCCGGCTCCTACGTTATCGAGGGCAAGGTAAGACGCAACGCGAACGTTCGGGTATTCCGCGACAACGTACAGATCCACGAGGGAACGATCTCCTCGTTGAAACGCTTCAAGGACGACGCCCGAGAGGTCGATGCGGGGTACGAGTGCGGTATCGGCATCAGTAACCTTCAAGACGTTCAGGTAGGAGATACGTTGGAAATTTACGTCGTTAAGGAAGTCGCGAAGAAACTCGGTAGCGAGTGAGTCCGCGGTAACAGACGCATATGGACGAGACGCGGCGCACACGGTTGGGAAACCGTATCGCACACGAGTTAAGCACATTGCTCATGCGGGGCGAGATCAAGGATCACCGCGTAAGCACGCTCGTCTCGTTCAGTTACGTCAAAATGGCCAAAGACGGTTCTACGGCGCGCATCGGTGTATCGTCCATCTTGGATCATGCGAAGCTCGACGCCGCCGTGGAGGGACTCAACTCCGCGGCCGGCTATCTACAGCGCCGTCTCGGAAGGCTCCTCAAGGTTCGTGCTACTCCTCGCATCCATTTCGTAGCGGATCACAGCATCGAGGAGAGTCAAGCGATTATCAAGACGATCGAAGACCTAGCGCGGGATGACCAGCGGGATTCTGCTACTCAGCAAGCCGACGGCGATTAGCTCCGCCAAAGTTCTCAGTCCCGTAAAACGTCGGTTTCACGGGCTAAAGGTCGGTCATACCGGTACTCTCGACCCCTTTGCCGAAGGGCTCCTCGTCGTGTTGGTCGGCTCTGCTACGCGTCTTTCGCGTTGGTTTCTCAAGCTGGACAAACGCTACCGGGCGGTCGTGCGGGTAGGGGAAGAGACGGACACGCTCGACCCCGAGGGAGCCGTCGTTGCGCGTGGGCCGATACCGGAGCAGAACCGAATCATCGCCGCGAGTCGCGCGTTTCACGGGTCGATAGAACAGACGCCGCCCGCATTTTCCGCACTTAAGGTCGGCGGCACCCGTGCGTACGAGCTCGCCCGGCGCGGAGAGAGTCCCGCACTCTCTTCCCGACCCGTCGTCGTCCATGATTTGTCGATGGAGCCCACCGAACGATCGGACGAGTTTCGTATGGTCGTTCACTGCGGAAGCGGCACCTACATCCGATCGTTGGCGCGCGATATCGCCCGAAAAGCCGATACGCGCGGGTACCTACGTCTCCTCGTACGGACCGCCGTCGGGCCGTTTTCGCTCGAGGAGGCGTGCACGATAGAGGAACTTTCAGCGGACGCCGATCCGACCTCTCGCCTCATTCCCGTCCGAGAAGCGTTGGTGCGTTTGGGCCATACGACGGTGCTGTCGATTTCCGACCGGACGGCGCAATACATGAGAAACGGCACGCCCCCCTTCAACTGTCTCTCCTCTGCGGAAACAACGGCGCTTTCCGACGCGTCTCTTGCGCTGTGCGTCGACCGACGGGGGTTTGAGGTAGCGCTCATCACCACCGAGCCTCGTGACGGTCGCACCGGGGCGGACGAAGATGTCCGATGGCGGTACGCCGCGGTCTTTCCCACGGCGCCGTCGAAAGAGGCTGGAGCGTGAACGACCGCACTCGGTACGCCGTATGGAACGATTTCGATTCGACGCCCGTCGGCTTCCCGACCGATCGTCCCACGACTCTCGCCGTGGGCGTCTTCGACGGGGTGCATCGCGGTCACAAAGAGCTTCTACACCGAGCCGTTACGAGCGCACATGAAGTATCCAAGGGATGTCCGACGGTTCTCACGTTCGACCCCAATCCGGCGCGTTTGACGCGGCCGGAGAGCTATCTCGGCGATCTATCGACGGTTGAAGAGCGATTGGAACTCTTCGACCGTGTGGGAATAGAGCGTACGCTGTTGGTTCGCTTTTCGAGCGCCTTCCTCACCGTGTCGGGATTTCGCTTTCTCGATCGACTACTCGAGCTCTTCCCGCGTTTGACTCGCGTTGTTGTCGGTTTCAACTTTCATATCGGGCACAACCGGGACGTTCACGCGTCGGAACTCGCGCGTTGGATGGCCGATCGCAGCGTCAGGGTTGACATCGTCCCGGCGCTAAAAGATAATGTTGGTTCAATTAGCAGCTCCCGCATCCGTCGTGCCGTCGCGGCTGGGGATTTGGAGCAAGTGGCGACCATGCTGGGTCGTCCGTATACCGTTGCCATCGGCGGCACTCTCCCGTCTCATCGCAACGATTGTATACAATTGCTTCCATCCGAAGGTGCATATCGATGTACCCTTGTCGGTTCGGACCGCAGCCGTGAGGGCATGATGAGGGTTTTCGAGGACGGAACCCTCGCGTGGGAGCCGCGCATGAATGATATTCAATACGCTGTACTAAGGAGTACGTTAGATGGCACTGACAGCTGAACAGAAGCACGAAATCATCGCGGATTTCGGCGGCACCGAAAAGAACACCGGAAAGACCGAGGTTCAAATTGCGCTGCTTACCACTCGCATCAAAGAGCTCACCGAGCACCTCAAGACTCACAAAAAGGACCACCACAGCCGACGCGGCCTTCTCAAGCTCGTCGGACAGCGCCGTCGTCTCTTGCGCTACCTCAAGCGAGGCGACCTTGAGGCGTACCGGACCGTTTTGGCAAAGCTCGGTCTGCGCAAATAGGTTGAGTCCCTTTGTAATCCGGGTATCACTACCCGGTTTTTTTGTGAGTAAACGCATAAAGTGAGGTAGAACACAACGATGCATACGGTAACTATCAAGATCGGCGAGCAGGATCTCGTCCTCGAGACCGGTCGCATGGCCAAACAGGCCAACGGAGCGGTCTATGCGACATACGGTGGATCGGCGGTACTGGCAACCGCGACCTCCTCGGACGAACCCCGGGAGGGGATCGATTTCGTCCCGCTCCAGGTCGAATACAACGAGAAATACTACGCCGCGGGAAAGATTCCGGGTGGATTTCTCAAGCGTGAGGGTCGTCCGAAAGACAAGGAGATTCTCGTCTCCCGCCTCATCGACCGCCCCATGCGCCCCTTGTTTTCCAAGAAGTTCATGCGTGAACTTCAAATCGTTCCGACGGTGCTTTCCACCGATCAGGTCAATCCGCCCGATGTGGTCGCCATGGTCGCTGCGAGCGCCGCGATGCACATCAGTAACATTCCCTTCGACGGTCCCGTTGGTGCCGTTCGGGTGTGCTCGGTAGATGGGGCACTCATCGTTAACCCCACCTTCGAGCAGATCGCAGCATCGGAGCTCGAGATCATCGTCGCAGGTACCAAAGACGGTATCACGATGGTCGAGGGCGGTGCGAAGGAGGTCGCCGAGGATCTCATGCTTCGCGCGATCGACGTGGCGCGTGAGGTGATCAGCGAGATCTGCCGCGTGCAGGACGAGTTACGCGCCGCGGCCGGTAGCGAGAAGTTGGCGCTTATAGAAGATACGAAAACGCTCCCGATCGCCTCTGACGTACGCGAGTTCGCCTATACCAAACTCGAAGAGGCGTGTTTCGTGCTGGGTAAGAAGACCAGAGGCGCGGCAATGCGCGCCGTCAAAACCGAGACGATGGAGCACTTTGCCGACGCACTCGCCGAGGACGAGGACTATCCCAGAATGGCCAAGAGCCTCCTCGGCGATATGGAGCAGGAGATCGTGCGCAAGTCCATCCTGGAGAAGGGGTTCCGCACCGATCATCGCGGCCTCGAGGATATCCGACCGATCACGTGCGAAGTCGGGGTTCTTCCGCGCACTCACGGCAGCGCACTGTTTACCCGCGGGGAGACGCAGGCCCTGGCCGTTATCACGCTGGGAACGATGTACGATGAGCAGATCATGGACGACATCGACGGCGACCGCCGCGAGAACTTCATGTTGCACTACAACTTTCCTCCCTTTTCCGTCGGTGAGACCGGGCGCCTCGGCACCGGACGCCGTGAAATAGGACACGGCCACTTGGCGCACCGCGCGTTAGAGGCGGTCGTACCGGAGCGGGAGAAGTTTCCCTATACATTACGTGTCGTATCGGAAGTTCTGGAGTCCAACGGTTCATCCTCGATGGCGACCGTCTGCGGTGGATCGCTTGCGCTGATGGCGGCCGGCGTTCCGACGAAGAAACCGGTCGCCGGTATCGCCATGGGTCTTATCTCGGACGGCGAACGTACCGCGGTGCTGAGCGATATCCTCGGCGAAGAGGATCACCTGGGCGACATGGACTTCAAAGTCGCCGGCACCGAGGACGGTATTACGGCGTTCCAGATGGACATCAAGATCAAGAACGTCTCGCCCGAGGTGATGAAGACCGCCTTGGAGCAAGCCAACCGCGGCCGTATGCACATTCTCGGGAAGATGGCGGAGGCGATCCAGGCGCCGCAGACCGAGCTTTCCGAACACGCACCGCGAATACTCGCGTTTACGGTCGATCCCGACGAGATCGGCCTACTCATCGGGAGCGGCGGCAAGACGGTGAAGGCGATCTCGGAGAAGTTCGGCGTGCAGGTAAACTTCGACGACAACGGTACCGTAACGATCTACTCCAAGGACAAGGCGGCCGCCGACAACGCGAAAGCCAGTTTTCTCCAACTCCTCGAGGAGCCGGAAATCGGAACGACCTATCCCGGCGTCGTCAAACGCATCACCGATTTCGGCGCCTTTATTGAGTTTCTTCCCGGTCGGGAGGGGCTATGTCATATCAGCAAGATGGCGGCCCACCGCATCAACTCGGTAGAGGATGTCCTGTCCTTGGGGCAGGAGGTCGAAGTCAAGATCATCGAAATCGACAAGATGGGCCGCGTGAACTTGAGCCTGATCTACGAGGGCATGACCGAAAGCGACAATCGCGGTCGGGGAGGGCGCTCCGGTGGAGATCGGGATCGTGGCCGCCGACGGAACTGAGCCGGTTGCGGTTCGCGTTCGGGCCAAGCCCGGATGCGAACCGTTTTATGCGACCACCGGATCGGCGGGAGCCGACCTCAGAGCAGCTATAGCGGGCCCGCGTCGCCTTGCTCCCGGTGAGCGCGACGCGATTCCCACCGGCGTGCACATCGAGCTCCCCGTGCACTACGAGGCGCAAGTACGCCCTCGATCGGGTTTGGCGGTACGGTACGGGCTAACGGTGCTCAACAGCCCGGGGACGATCGACAGCGACTATCGCGGCGAGATTGTGGTACCGTTGATTAATCACGGAGGCGAGGCGGTGACGATAGAACCGGGAATGCGTATCGCACAGTTAATCGTCGCGCCGGTAGTCCGCGCGGACTTCTCGGTGGTGCATTCGCTTTCCGAAACCGATCGCGCAGAGGGTGGTTTTGGTTCGACCGGCGATCAATAGCCGGCTCCAATCGAGCGAGGTCGCCTCGCGTCTTCGCTCGTTTGACGGGTTTCCCGTTTTTGTCTTTCGCTACGTTGGAGCCGAGTTTTTTATCTCGTTTCTGGTGTCTTTTGCGTTCTTCTTCTTCATGTTCTTCATCAACCAGCTGTTGTTGCTGGCTGAGGACATCTTGCAGAAGGATGTGCCGCTGTGGGATGTTGTGCGGCTCATTATCTACTCATTACCGTCGATCATCGCCCTCTCGGTTCCCTTCGCCACACTCGTGGGAACGCTCATGGCCGTCGGTCGCCTGTCATCCGACAATGAGGTTGTGGCACTCAGGGCCAGCGGCTTTTCGCTCCGGAGAATCTTTTCACCGGTACTTCTGGCGGCTGCGCTCTTGTCGGTGCTTTCATTCTTTGTCAATGATTTTCTCCTGCCCCTCGGTACGCTGAACTTCGGCCGTCTATATCGTGAGCTACTGTATGCGAACCCCGCTTTGGAACTTGAGGCGTACTCGATCAAGCGCTACCAAGATGATGTGCTTATTACCGGGGCGGTAGAGCCGGGACGACTCGAGCACTTCACGATTATCGATACGGACGGGCAGGGGAATCAGCGCGTCATTACCGCCGGCGAGGCGCGCTTGATCCGCGAGGGCGATCCTAATGCGATTAGCCTCGAGTTAAGCGATGTTACGACCCACTCGGCGGTATCGGCTTCGGATCATAATTACAGTTACGCCGGGACGATGCGCTATAATATCCTGCTCCAGGACATCACCGTCGCCATTCGTTCGCCGGGACCGCGGGAGATGAGCGCCCGCGATGTGCGCGCCGAGATTCGACAAAAAGAGGATGAGCTCGCGCCGCACATCGAGGAATGGACCACGCGCGTCACCGAGACGGAGACGCGGTTGAGTGAGCTTCGAGGGGAAGTTGAGCGCGGCGAAGCGTCACACGAGGAGCTTGAAGCGGTATCGACTGAGTTCGAACGCATTTCGCGCCAACGACCGTTTAATCGTTCGCTTCAGATTCATCGGCTCGAGTACCACAAGAAGTTCAGTATACCCTTCGCGGCGCTCTCCTTTGTGTTTCTCGCCTTTCCGTTGGGGCTGTTCTCCAAGCGCAGCGGGCGTAGCGTGGGTTTCGGCATCGGCCTGTTGATCGCAACGTTGTACTGGTCGATGCTCATAGCCGGCCAGACCATCGGGAGCCAGCGCCCGCACGTGCCTCCGGCCGCCGCGATGTGGTTTCCGAACGTCATGTTTTTGGTGGTCGGTATCGTCGTGTTCCTCAAGAAAGCGCGTCAATGAGCATCCTTACACGCTTTCTTCTTCGCACGTTTCTGCCGGTCTTTTTGGCCTCACTCGCATTTTTCGTGCTTATCGTCGAGTTGGTCGATCTCTTTGCCAACTTGGTGCGTTATCTCGACCTTCAAGTACCGGCGGCGGAGATTCTGCGCGTGCAGATTCTCTACCTTCCCCGTGCGGTGGGATACGCGTTGCCGGTTGCGCTCCTATTTGCCGTCGGATTCAGTATCGGTACGCTCTACAGTAATAACGAACTGATTGCCGTGTTCAGCTCCGGCGTTCCCCTATGGCGGTTCACCCTGCCGCTTTTGGTTCTCGGCCTCGTCCTGAGCGTCGGGAGCTTCTTCTTTCACGAGTACGTCGTGATCGATACGTTTCGCTCCAAAAATGAGCTTTCACGGCAGCTTCTTAACATTACCCGCTCGTTCAGCAACACGAATATCACGGTACGCAACGCGTCGGGGCGCATTATCTACTCGGCCGATTACTACAACGATAGCACCGAGGAGCTCTCCCGGGTTCTCGTCGTCGAACGCGACGGTGAGGGTATGTTCGTTTCGCGTATTGATGCCGCATCGGGCCGCTGGGACGGCGATAACTGGGTGTGGGAGCACGGTACCCGTTACTCGCGTATCTCCGACGGCGACGAGCGCATTGCGGCCGAGCCGTTTCGGCGCATGGACGAGGCGCGCTTCGACATGGAGCCGCGTCGGTTCCAACGGTCGGCGCGGGAGGTAGACGAGATGCGTTTTGATGAGGCGCGCTCATGGGTGTTCGGGCTGCGCGACGCCGGACAACCGTATCGACAGTCCCTCACCGAGTACTACAATCGGTTCGCCTTTTCCCTGACGCCCTTTGTCGTCGTGCTCTTGTCGAGCGCTCTTGGAGGACGATTTCGTCGTAATGTGCTCCTCATGAGTCTGCTCATCTCGTTGATCGCGGCGGTAGTATACTACGTGACGGGAATGGTAGCCGGAATTCTGGCGGGAGACGGTCTCATACCTCCGATTGTGGGGGCGTGGTCCGGCGCCATTCTGTTCACCACACTCGGAACGCTTCTCTTTCGAACGGCGAAAACATGATGATAGATCCTCCACTTCGGTTCCACGAGCACCATCGCGACGCGCAGTGTCGGGCCCGTACGGGCGTCATCGAGCTCCCACACGGGCCGGTCGCTACGCCGACTTTTATGCCCGTCGGCACCGCCGGCACCGTGAAAGCCATCCGCCACGATACGGTTGAGGCGATGGGATATCGACTCATCCTCGCCAATACCTATCATCTTTTTCTGCGCCCCGGTACGGAAACGCTCGCGGCGTTCGGCGGGCTCCATCGTTTCTCGTCATGGAGTCACAATATTCTCACCGACTCGGGCGGATACCAGATTTTCAGCTTGGCTCCTTTTCGCAAGATCACCGAGGAGGGCGCGCGCTTCCAGTCCCACATCGACGGTTCGCGTCACATGCTCACTCCGGAGCGCGCCGTCGAGATCCAAGTGACGATCGGCTCGGACATCCAAATGGTACTCGATGTCTGCACCGGCGCCGACCAGGATTACAAGGGGGCGGAGGACGCGCTGGAGACGACGACGCTGTGGGCTCGGCGAGCTCGCAAGAGGTGGATAGAGGCGCGCGACGAGAAGGGGTACAACGGTGCGCTCTTCGGCATTGTGCAGGGCAACTTCTTTCCCGATTTGCGAACTCGCGCGGTCGAGACGACCTCAGCACTCGACCTTCCGGGAATCGCGATCGGCGGCCTCTCGGTCGGCGAGTCGTTCGACACTTACGAGGAGATTCTCGCCCATACCGCCGCCCTTCTGCCGGCCCACACACCGCGGTACGTGATGGGTATCGGAACGCCGGAATACATCTTGACGGCAATCGAACACGGTATCGACATGTTCGATTGCGTCTTTCCGACCCGCGCGGGGCGCAACGGGACGTTATTCACGACAAGAGGTAGGATCAATCTAAAAAACGCGCGCTTCGCCCGCCTCGACGAGGCGCCGGATCCCGAGATCGACTCCTTCGGCGGACGACCGTACAGCCTCGGGTATCTCCGTCATTTGTTTAAGGCGAATGAAATTCTCGGCGCGATGCTCGCGACGGAACATAATCTGCGCTTCATGGCGTGGCTCGTGGAGCGGGCGGCCGATGCAATTCGCAGCGGAACGTTTCTACGCTTTAAGAGAGACTTCCTCGAGCGCTTCTCGAAAGGGTACGACGCATGAGAAGACGCTCCCCGCGCGTAGACTCGCCGGGCGAATCGCACGTATCGCATTCGCCCTCCGGCGTACCGACCGACCGCGGCAACTTCGTTGCGACGGCTCTGGTCATGGTCTCGACGTTCGTCTCGCGCCTGTTCGGTTTTGTGAGGATCGCCGTTGTCGGCGCGATTTTCGGCGCATCGGGAGAGGCCGATGTCCTTAACTTAGTGTTCAATATTCCTAACAACTTGAGAAAACTTCTCGCCGAAGGGGCGCTCTCATCGGCGTTCGTTCCCGTGCTGTCGCGCGCGCACGTGGAAGATCCCGAGGGCGCGCGAGCCCGCCGCATCGTCCGCTCATTGATCGGTCTACAGCTCGTCATACTGGTACCGCTGTTAACGGCGGCGACGATATTCGCGCAACCGGTCGTCAATACCATTCTCGATTTTCCGGAACTCGAGCGCCAAGTTCTCGCGGGCGGTCTCTTTCGGTGGCTTATCCACTACGTGTTGTTAATATCCGTCGCTGCAGTTCTGATGGGAACGCTCAATTCACACCACCACTTTCTCGTCCCGTCCCTCGCACCCCTGTGGTTTTCGATAGCGGTTATCGGCTCCACGCTTCTGTGGCACCGCACGCTCGGAGTATATGCCATGGTCGTAGGGGTTCTGGTGGGCGGACTCGGGCAACTGCTTTTGCAAGTTCCTCGAGTGAACGCGTACGGCTACAATCTCCTACCGCGCCTCGATGTTCACGATCCGGATTTTCGGGCGATTGTGAAACGGTGGCTTCCCGTGGTAGCCACGGCCAGCGTATTCACGATCAACCAGCAGATCGCACTGTACTTTGCCAGTGGCCTGGAAGACGGCAGCGGATCGGCGATGACCAATGCGCTCGTCTTCTGGCAGTTGCCCTTCGGTATCTTCGGTGCATCGATCACGACGGTTCTCTTTCCGGCCATGAGCCGCCACCACGCCGCCGGCGATAACTCTGCGCTCAGAAGCACCGTCGGCGGAGGCCTACGGGCTCTCGTTCTCCTACTGATACCGGCGGGCGTAGGGCTGGGTCTCTTCTCCGAGGAGATTATCGCCGTGGCGCTCCAGCGAGGGGCATTTACCCATGAGGCGACCGCGCTGGCGGCGCGCGTTCTGGTATACTATTGTCTCGGACTATTCAGCGTCGGTGCTTTCACCTTCCTACAACGCTTCTTCTACGCCTGCGGCGACTATCGCACCCCCCTTGTCGTTGCCACGATCACGATGGCTCTGGATGTCGGATTGAGCCTCTGGTTGAAGGAGACGGCGCTGCGCGTCGCCGGCCTCGCGGCGGCCAACAGCCTCGCGTTTACCGTGGGACTCCTCCTGCTTCTCTTCGCAGTTCGCCGCAAGACCGGGGCGCTCCGGATGAAACGGCTCGCCGCGTCGGCCGTTCGGGCGCTGTGTGCCTCCGCCGCCGCCGTCGCCGCCGTTCTCGGAGTGCGCCGGATATGGAGCGTGGTGGGTCTCTCCGGGTGGAGCAGCGGCGGCAGTTCGCTCATTAATCTAGCGCTCCTTCTCGCCGAGAGCCTTCCCGCACTGGCCGTTCTCATCGGCACCTACCGCCTAATGGGAATATCGATCGCAAGACTCGCCAAGGGCCGCGAAATCGTTTAGTACTGCGATCGCAAGGGGTTCGGTGCCGTTATTTCGCACAATGCTGGGTCTTATAGTGTCGTCCCAAACGGACGAAAATGAGGAATAATGGTGCCCATGAGACGCGGATCACGACTGAAGATATCCCGACGAATGCAACAGAGAACGTGGAATCGTGCACTTCCCGTGGCCGTTGCCCTGTGCCTATCTCTACCGGTTCTCGCGCAGGAAGATGCGCCCTCGAATGACGAGGAGGTCCGCTCGATCGTCGAAGACTGGCGCGATACCCTTTTGTTCGGCATCAACTCCGAGATCGTCGAGCTCTTACCCACGTTGATCGAAAACGGCGAAGACCGGCTCGCCGAAGAGGTGCTCTCACTGTTCGAGACGAGCAATGACTCCGCGGTCCTGGCCGGTTCCGCGCGTTATCTTCAGGAGTTCGAACTAACCGGCGGGCACGATCGCGCCCTCGCGATTATCGGTGAAGAGGATCTGCGAACCGATGATCTCATCGTCGCCCTCATGATCTATCTCCGGGAGACCGGAGCCGCACTCTCGGATGCGAGTGTCGATGCACTACTCGCCATATCGCGTGACGGACGACTCGGCCCGGCGGTCGGCGCGGTGCGCCTTCTCGCCGCCGCAGGGACCGACGCAAGTATACTTACTGAGTTGTACGATGAAAGCGGCATTTCCGAGGATGTGCGAGGACAAATATTGGTAGAACTCGGTGAGCGCGGTGATCCTCAGGTCTTCGATTTCATCACTGAGATCATTGGAGAAGACGAGGAGGCGACGACGGTGCTCCAGCGCTTCGCTCTCGATACACTCGGCAAGCTCGGCGATCCGCGCGCGTTACCGATCATCATGCGTCAGTTCGACTCCTCCGACGCCCTGACCCGCGCATACGCGGTCAATGCGCTGCGACAATTCGAGACGCCGGAGGCGACCGACGCCATCATCGCCGCGCTTCGCGATGAGTTCTGGCGTGTCCGCGTAGCCGCTCTGGAGACGATCGCCGAGCGCGAGACGACCGACGCGCTGCGCGCGGTGATGTACAAGGTGCGCCGCGACCCGGAGAGACGTGTGCGGCTGGAGGCGATCGAGACGCTTGCAGCTCTTGATCGCGCCGATGGATGGCGCCTTCTGGAGGAGCGCGCCGGGAACGAACGCATCGGCATCGACGAACGCATCGCAATTATCGATCGACTGATGCGCGATCGCCTGCAACGAAGCGTCGATTTGGTGCTCGAGATTATGCAGGTGGAGTGGGAACGGGAAAACTCGCGTATTTTAGATGCGATCGGGCGCGTCGCCTCTCAGACGGAAGATCGTGCGATCGAGCCTATCGCCGCCCGTTTACTCGACCATCCGAACTTCATTCTGCAAATATACGGGCTCCGCGCCGCCGGCCGAAGCCGGCTTGCCAGTCTTATGGAAGTAGTTCAGGCTCGAAGCGAGGAGGGTAACCATCGTGCCGTCCGACAGGCGGCGCTCGCCGCCTTGGAAGAGTTCGGACCGCGATAGCCGTCCTCGCGTCCGGCGACGGACGCGGACGACGATTGACGACGGACGACAGCGCGCTCGTCAGGCGAAGGTTGCTACTCGCACCTCACCGATTCTAAGGTGATATCGCTTCTCGTTAATCTCAAAATCCAACTCATCACCCGGTTTGTTGCGCAGAAGCCTATTTCCAAGGGGCGACTGATAGTTAATGATATTAATCGTCGGATCGGACTCCCAGGGGCCCAAGATCGTATAAGTTATCTCGGCGTCGTTCTCGAGATCCGTAAGGGCGACCTGCGTACCGAAGGCGACCTCCGAGGCGTCGACATCGGCGGGCTTCACGATCCGCGCCTGTTCGAGTTCTCCCTTGAGTCGCGCGGCACGCGTGTTGAGCGCATCCTGACGCTCTTTGGCGGCCTTGTACTCCGCATTCTCTCTCAGATCTCCGTATTCGCGGGCGACCTCGATCTCCTTGGAGTTCTGCGGGACCTCCACCTCCTGGAGATGCCGATACTCGGCTTGCTTGGCCTCGTAACTGCCGGCGGTGCAATACAGCACCTTTTTGGTGCTTTGCTCTACCACATCCTCCCCGTAGAAACGGAACGAGGGGAAGCGATTGAGCACGCGTTGCTTGAGGTCGAGCAACAACTTGGGGTCCATGTCCTTCACGTCCGATATCAGCGTAAAGAGGCGCGATACCGATTCCTCGTCCGCATCGTCGATAAAGTCGGGTAGCTTCTGATCGCGGAAGAGATACGTGTGAACCTGCTTGTTGATTTTGCGGTTGTGGCTGACATCCTTTCGGTTGTCGATGTCCCGGAACGTGAGGTCGTAGATGTGCACCATCGCGATGAGGCGCTTCTCTTCGGTAATGCCGAGCTCGTCAAACCACGTATCTTCCTCGCAGTTTCGCACCAACCACACGAAGGTCTCGCGTGCGTCGCGATAGCTCTCGTAAAAACCGGAGATCAACTCCAGGATCAGTTCGTGCTTTCCCGTGCGCTCCAGTTCCAAGAGAATATCCCGCGATAGATGATGCGGTACGAGCTTCGCGTACACCGGCCCCCAGTTCTTGTCATACGCGCGAACCTGACTGAGGAATCTCCGGCGCAAATCCGGTGACTCGATGCGGGAAAACACGCCCTCCAGATCCTCGATTCGGCTATACATCGACTCGAAATCGAGATCAAGATCGCCTCTCAGGAATGGATACCGCGTCACGATACCGTGAAGCACGATCAGGGACGAAATGACGTACTCGTTCACCTGGGCGACGTTGCGAACAAAGCTGGCGAAGTACTCGAACATGTCGCGAAAAAACTCGCTGTCGATACCGTCGCCGCTCTCTTCTTCCATCCACGAAAGGAACTCTTCGAACGTCTTCACGCGATCAAAGAAGGTCTTCTCCGCCTTGAACTTATTGTACGTCTTCTCTTCGAAGGTGATGGGCTGGTCGCGCACTACGAAGTGGTCCACCTTATCGGTGAGGGTACCGAAGTCGGGATTCGTCTTGAGGATCTGGCGCGCCTTGGTGCTCCACGACGACCACTCACCGGGAGAGAGGATCGCCGGCACCAACTCGGCCTTGATTTTCTTCATGTCGGCGGAGTTTCCGAGGCTGCGAATCACCGTTTTGAGCGCCCACACCGGATTCTTCTTGACGAGATCGTGGAGTTTCTGCTTTTTCCACACCGCCCGGAGTACCCAGATGTGATCCTTGGGAAGCACATCCAGGGCGTTGATCGCCATTTTCAAGGACATGCTGTGACCGCGCTTCTTGGCAAAATCGATCGTGATATCGTCGCCGGATATCTCGCGAATGCGACCGATACCCCAGCTGCGATGAAACACAAAGTTCCCCTTGTCGAAAGAGATGTGCTTCTCGAAGTCGGCGATCGCCTCGTGCACGGGGCGCCAACTCTGGTTGATGTTACTGATGCGAATGTACTCTTCGAGGTTGCTGTGCTCGCTGTATTTCTCGCTGAAACAATCGATAATCTCTTTTCGGGCCCAGGGATTCTTGGGATCGTAGTTGAGGACGCGCTTGAGAAGCTCAATGGCTCGATTCCAGTCACCGGCCTTCTTGAACTCCGGAAAAAGATCTTCGAGGAGCTGTACGGCGCGATCGGCACTGATGGAGCGCGAGATTTTCGACTCGGCGTGGTAGAAGAACTCCGTCTCGCCGGGGGCGAGATTCACGAGTTTGTGCCACACCTCTTTCACGTTGGAAAAACTCTTCTTGGTGATGTAGCGGTGGAGCGCCTTTTTGTAGTACACGACCGCTTGGTCCACGTCGTCGGCCGCCTCTTTGAGCTCCGCGAGTTGACGAACGATCGTCGCCTCTTCGTAGTCGACGCGAATTAACCGCTCCCACACCTCGTGCAGCTTCTCGGACTGGTTCTCGTTGTTGTAGACGTCGACGAGAATGCGCAGAGCAAAACGGTTCTCGCCGAACTCGAGGATACGCTGGGCGAGATACTCCACGATGTTCCATTTATGGTTGTCGCTGAATATCCTCGTGAGGAGAATCAAATTGGCGTCGTCTACCGACTGTCGCGCCAAGTCGAGAAGACCGGCGATATACAGGGCGATAATACTGTTTTTCGTGTGCTGCAGATGCTCTTCGCACAACTCGCGCGCTTCGTCCTCAAGCCCCGCTTCTCGAACCTGCTCGCCGACTTCGTCGAGTTCCTTGAAGTTGCTCACGGTATAGTTGTTGAGCGTCGCTCGGGTCCACTTCTCTTCGTTGAGAAGTTCGTTCAAATGCTGAATAAGATCAGGCATTGTACTGGTGGTAGACATTGGCATCCACACTCCGTATTTTGACTAGCACTTCGTCGATTTTTCCCTGCGCTTCTTTAGCGGCTTGGTAATGGTCGATCAACCAGAAGTAATGGTTGATCAATCGAGGTCGAATCAACTCGACATCTCCCGTGCCTTCGCGCAGTTCCCTTTCCAATTCGTATATAGACTGCTTGAGTCGACCGAACTCAATGGATCGCAGCTCCCGTTTGACGTTGAGCACATCGTACAAAACGCCATGGACCGGAATCCACTCCAGAAGAGCCGCTCCGTGAAAACCACGCTCCGCAACAGCCTTCACGAGCCTCCGTATAAGTTCCGACTCCAGGCGCGAGATGTCAATCTTTTGAGCGCCGACGAAAAACGCCTCACGAAAGAACGCCTTCGCCTGCGCTATCTCGTCTACGAGCGCAAGTACGTCCGCCAGTTCCGCCAATACTTCCGCATCGCCGGGTCGCTGGGCGCTCGCGGCACGCAGAAACCGTAACGCTCGATCGAATTCTCCCGCGCCTTTGTAACAACGACCGATTCTCACAAGGAGTTCCGCGTCGCGATTACTCTGTTCCTGGTAGATCTCTCGATAGTGAGACAGAGCTTGACGAAACACGTGCTGACGAAGGGCGTTAATGATTCCCTCGACCCGCGGCCCGACGCGCTCGATAAAGCTCTGAAACACGGTCCACTGGGCGAGGAGGTACTCTCCTCGTTCAAAAGCTTCTACCAGACCTTCGACACGTTCCTGACGATCGATCCAAAAATTGGTGTATTTCAGGGCCGTCACCACGTCAATATTGTCAAAGTCAAGCGCAAGCGCCCGTTCCAGCTCCTCGTTTGCTACCGACAGTTGGTGCGATACGATAAGATCGGCGGCATGATTCACTAAACCATGCGCCGTCTCAGTATGGTTGTCCAAGATGATCGCATCCTCTTACCGTTTTCCCCATTATATCATGCTGGCGAGAAAGGTCAACGAAGCAAACCTTTGCCAAGGACCGGTCGCTGCGCTATGATGGCGCACCATGAACGCTTCGACCATCGCGGCGCCGTCGATCCTGGCCGCCGATTTCGCCGATATCGCATCGGGCCTTCAGCGCATCGAAACGGCCCAGGCCGATTGGATTCACCTCGATGTCATGGACGGCCGCTTCGTCCCCAACATCTCCTTCGGTCCGAAAATGGTACGGGATATCAAGGCGCGGACCGATCTGACTCTCGACGTTCATCTGATGATCGAAGAGCCGGAGCGATACGTCGCTGAGTTCGTCGATGCCGGAGCCGACATTCTTACCTTTCATATCGAGGCGACCGTACACGCCCACCGCCTCGTGCAACGGATTCGTTCCGCGGGCGCCCGGGTCGGTATCGCGATCGTCCCGTCTACTCCGACGATGATGATCGAGGAGCTTCTGGGCGATGTGGATCTGGTGCTCGTCATGACGGTTAATCCCGGGTTCGGCGGTCAACGCCTTATCCCCTCGACCCTCGAGAAAGTCGAGCGGTTTGCAGCGTGGCGACGCGATCGGGGTGCAAGCTTTCTCATCTCCGTCGACGGCGGGATAAACGCCGATACTGCGCCGCGCGCCCGCGCCGCCGGGGCGAATGTGCTTATCTCCGGTTCGGCCTTTTTCGATTCACCCGATCCGCGTGCGTACCTGTCGACTCTCAAGGGAGCCGGGCCCGTGAATGCCTAAGGAGGGCTCAACCTCGCCACCTTCGAGACCGACAATCAAGACGGGAGACTATCGATGAAAAAAAGAGCATATCCGGCGAAAGTTCTCGTAGCGCTGGTGGTTCTCGGCGTTGCCGTGCCGCTTCACGCAGACGAGCAGATCCTCCAGGAGGGTATCGACGCCTTTCGCCGCAGCGATTTCGGTTCCGCGATTCTGCGTTTCCGCGAGATCCTTTTAGAGGATCCCGATGAGGAGACCGAGGCGACGGCGTACTTCTGGCTCGCAAAGTCGGCGATGGCGAACGGGCGCCTCTCGGAGGCGGAGCGAAACCTCGAGTTCTATTTACAGACGTTTCCTGATCACGAGTTTTTCGTCGAGGCGCAATACCAGCGCGGACGTCTGCTGTTTATGCAGGAGGACTACGAGGGGGCGATCCAGGCGCTCAATGGGTTCGTATCCGGTCATCCCACGTCTCCCTTCGTCGCCAATGCGATCTATTGGAGTGCGGAATCACTCTTCAATCTCGGACGGCTCGACGAGGCGCGCCGCCTGTTCGACACGGTAATCAGGTACTACACGACGAGCTTCCGGGTCGAGGCCGCGCGCTACCGAATCGCGGTGATCGATCTTACATTCCGCGAACAGGAGCTCCTGCAACTCCTCCAGTGGAGTCACGAGGAGTATCTCCAGGCGTTGGATGAGTTCCAGCGCCGCGAGCGCTCCTATCAGGAGGCGATCGTTTCGTACCAGGAGCGGCTGCAAAACGCGGCAAGCGAGGACGTTCGCGAGGAGATCATCCGGTTGACGACGCAAATGCGTTCGCTTCAGGAGACGGTGCGCAGCCGCGACGCCCAGATACGCCGGTTAGAGGAGCAGCTCACCAGCTTGCGGAACGAGACCACTACCGGAGAGAATAGCGGCGCAGTGAGCGGTCAGTAGCGCTCGAAGACGCACCGTGGGAGGGGTGGTGAAACGCAGTGCCGAACGGGGATTGAGGAAGGCGCGCCGTTTTTTTCGTACGCGCAAGTTCACCCAGGTCATCAACTATCTCGAACCGCAAGTCTTCATGTTTCGCGAGAGTTACGAGTATTACTACGTCCTGGGAATGAGTTGCCTCCACACCGGAGACTACGCCGGCTCATTCTCGTATCTTCGACGCGCCCTCGATATCGACCAGCGCACAGAAGCGATGCTCGGCCTCGCGACGGTTCTCCTGAGACGGAGACAAACCGACATGGCGATCCGCACGTATCTGGACATTCTCGATATCGACCACCGGAACCGTCGCGCGAAGCGGGCGCTCCAGTGGCTCCGCAGTCTGGAAGATCCGGAGGATGCGTTGGATTGGTTCGAGAATCGTCGATTCATACGCATTCTCCCGCCTTTGGGCTGGTATGTACCGACGTGGACGGTCGTCTCGGCGGGCATTGTCGTGGCGGGCGCGGCGATCTTTTTTGTGTACCCGATCGTACTCCGCTACGCCGAGACGCGTTTCAATCCCGAGCCGCGCGAAGGGTCGCAACTGCTCGCGACCGACGATGTGTCGCTGCCCCTCGTCGCGGCCGACGCTCCCGATGAGGTGCGCTTCGTATGGTCCGACCGTGAGGCGGAACGTATCCTGGAGCAAATCGGCGATTATTTCAACGACGGGCGCGACAATGTGGTGCGTCGCGAGCTCAATCGGGTTGCCCTGTCCAACGCGGCGCCGCTCATAAAAGACCGTGCCGCGGCCCTCGACGCGTACCTCACCGTACCGGACTTCACCGATTTTTCCGACAATTTCTCCCACGACGAGGTCATCTCCGATCCGGCGCTCTACGACGGTGTATTCGTCCGATGGCGGGGCCGTATCGCGAACATCGCTATCGGCGAGGAGGCGATTCTGTTCGACTTCCTGGTTGGGTACGAGACGAGACAGGTGCTCGAAG
The DNA here is from genome assembly GCA_965601925.1 of Alkalispirochaeta sp. GTDB lineage: Bacteria > Spirochaetota > Spirochaetia > DSM-27196 > Alkalispirochaetaceae > Alkalispirochaeta. The sequence goes on along the minus strand of OZ271854.1, from coordinate 3,821,864 downwards.
GAATCGTACCCGCACAACTGCGATTCGCAGTGCTCCTGGAAAACGACCAGCCGATAGAGTTGATAGGGCGGGTACACGCCCGTGCCGAGGAGGCGATTGCGCTGGAAATCACCTCGATTCGGGTGCTCTCGCCGGCGGAGATATAACGGGATGAGGGCGTTGGTACAGCGGGTCGCTCGCGCTCACGTTCGCGTCGGCGACGAGACGGTCGGCTCGATCGGAACGGGACTACTGGTACTCCTGGGCGTAACTCACCGCGATACGGATCGCGACCTCGACTACCTTGCGGCAAAAATACCGACCTTGCGCATTTTCGAGGATGAGACGGGGCGCATGAATCGGTCGGTCGTCGACGTCTCGGGAAGCATCCTGCTCGTATCGCAGTTTACCCTCTACGCCGACACCCGCAAGGGGAGAAGGCCGGGATTCGACCGGGCGGCTCCTCCCGATCCGGCGCGCCGCCGTTACGAGGCGCTGCGGCGTCGGCTGGAAGAGTCGGTGCCCGTTCAGACGGGCCGTTTCGGTGCCGTAATGGACGTGGAAAGCATCAACCGCGGCCCCGCTACGTTCTGGATCGACAGCCACGACCGGTAAACCGGCGTTCCCCGCACTCGACACGCCGCCTACGACTCGAGAGCTCCCGGACGACTCTCGGGCCGCATAGGCCCCCGCATGGCACGAAGATTACTCACAGAAACAACTTCAAATTCGATAAGTAATGTCGCGGATCGAAGTCGTCGAAGAAGGGCGATAGAGACTGCTCCTCGTGCATCCGCATGATGATTTCGGCGCTCAGGCGAGCCGACGAGACGACGTGCAGGAAGGGAAGGGCGCGGTGAAGCTCGTCCGCGACCTCGAGCGTGTCGGTGACGATAAGACGGTCGAGCGCGCCCGAATCGTGGAGCTCACGAAGGCGTTCGGTCGCCGGGTCCGAAAAGACGGGATGGATGACCGCGATGTTGATCGTCTCGACTCCGCGGCGTTTGAGCTCCTTGACCAGCGTGTAGACACTGCCGCCGGTATCGATCATGTCGTCGACGATCCATACCTCTTTCCCTGCAATTTCGGTGTCGGTCAGGATGTTGATCGACTCTACCGTATTGGTTTTGTCGTAGTTGCGCTGCTTGTGGGCGATCATCAACTTGGTCCCGAAGGCGCGGGCGTACTTGCGCGCGGCGTTCTCGCCCCCCGCGTCCACCGAGCAAAAGAGCCAATCCTCGCGCACCGTCGAATTGAGTACGTCGGGTTTGCGAATGAAACTGTCGGTAATGTACTCCTTGATGAGCGGACTGGCCGGGACGTCGTCGATCGCGCACACCCTGGGATCTACGACGGTCTTCGATTTGTCGGAGTGCAATTGGTACGTGATGATGTGGTCGACGCCGAGACTCGTGAGCGTCTTGTAGTGGATCCAGAATCCGACGCTGTTACGCCGCGTGGTACGATCGGAGCGGGAGCTGGTACAAAACGGCTCGAACAGCGTGATACGCGCCGGCTGGGAGCGGCGGATCGCGTCAATTGCGTGGTAGAGTTCCAGTTTGTTCTGCTCGACCGACAACCCGTAAGCGTTACGACCGGCGGAGGCAAAGAGAAAGACATCCTTCCCGCGAATCGAAGTATGCACTTCGACCTCGATCTCGCCGTCGGCAAAGGTGACCGTTTTCAGTTCACCACGAATGTTCTTGCTATAGCCCTTTCCGTAGAAGTCCGGAAACGTCTGCATTTCGTACGCGACTCGTTCCGCGTACTCCTCCATGCTCCTGGTCGCAAAGATTACCAGCTCGCCGCGCATGGCAACAGGTATACTACGTTTGTCGTGCGCGGGTCAAAATGTCGTCGGGCATTCCCGGCGACGATCGGTATTTCTGTTTCCATCGCCCCATTAAAAGCGCTATAATCCCCTGAATAGTGTCTACAACTGAAAGGCGGAAGCGAAATGGCGTCGAATTCAGCGACCGAAACCGATAAAACCAAAGCGATCGAGGCGGCCCGGCTTCAGATCGAAAAACAGTTCGGCAAGGGCTCGATCATGAAGCTGGGAGACAATCGCGACACGACCGGCATTGAGACGATCAACTCCGGCTCCATCATCCTCGACGAGGCGTTGGGCCTCGGCGGATATCCCAAGGGTCGCATCATCGAAATCTACGGCCCCGAATCCTCGGGCAAGACGACGTTGGCCCTCCACGCAATCGCAGAGGCGCAAAAGGCCGGCGGTGTTGCGGCGTTTATCGACGCGGAGCACGCTCTCGATCCGGTATACGCGCGCAACCTCGGCGTCGACACCGACGCGTTATGGGTCTCGCAGCCGGACAACGGCGAACAGGCCCTCGAGATCGCCGAGGCGCTTGTGCGCAGCAAAGCGGTCGACATCATCGTCGTCGACTCAGTGGCGGCCCTCACGCCCCAGGCGGAAATCGAGGGCGATATGGGCGACAGCCACGTCGGTCTGCAGGCGCGTCTCATGAGTCAAGCGCTCCGCAAGTTGACCGGGATCATTTCCAAGTCTTCGACCGTCCTGGTATTTATTAACCAGATCCGGATGAAGATCGGCGTCATGTTCGGCAATCCTGAGACGACTACCGGTGGTAACGCGTTGAAGTTTTACGCGTCCGTCCGCTTGGAGGTACGTCGCATCGAGACGATCAGTAAGAGTTCCGAGGAGGCGATCGGTAACCGCGTACGCGTGAAGGTTGTCAAAAACAAGGTGGCGCCGCCCTTTCGCAAGGTGGAGTTGGAGATCATATTCGGAAAGGGGATTTCCTCCACGGCGAGCCTCTTGGATGCGGCGCTCAAGTACGATCTGGTACAAAAATCGGGGTCGTGGTACTCCTACGGAGAGGAGCGCATCGGACAGGGGCGCGAAAACGTCAAACAGTTTCTCGACGACAATCCTGAAATCGGCAAGACGTTGGAAGAGAAGTTGCGGGCAAAAATGTTCCCCTCCGCAGAAAAGAGTGCGGAAAAAAGCGAGAAGGCCGACACGACAAAGGAGCCGGGCGAGAAGCAAGGCGGGAGCGGCGCCAAAAAGGGCGCAGGCAAAAAAAACGAGTCCGACGAGGAGCTCTTCTAACTATACCGGGCAATCCGCCGTGTGAAGTGGATGAAGCTCATCAATATGGAGAGCGTCTCGGATGGACGAGCGAGTTAGACGGTAGCGCGGCTACGGTTCGCAACATTCGTCGCAAATGAACACTTCAAGACCGTACCGGGAGGTATAGACCCGCGATTCCGGTGGACCCTATACTCTCCGGCACATGGAACGTGGCCGGAGCGATAATCACACATTTCAGCTCGACCAATTTGAGGGACCGCTCGACCTTTTGATCTTTCTTATCAGAAAGAACGAAGTCAATATTTACGATATTCCCATTGCACGTATCACTGAGCAGTATTTGGAGTTTTTGCAGTACGCCACGAAGATCGATTTGGACACAATCACCGACTTTTATCTCATGGCGGCGACTCTGCTGCACATCAAATCGCGCATGCTCCTCCCGGTTCCCGACGACGGCGGCGACGAGGAGTTCGACGATCCCCGGCAGGAACTCGTAGAAAAGCTCATCGAGTACCAGCGATATCGTAAGCTCAGCGATCTGATGAACGAGCGTGAGGACGAGCTCGAATACACGCTCGAACGTCGCTCCTCGCAATCGGTCCTTCCCTTCGACGACGGCGAGGAGTTGTGGGAACAGATCGACGTGTGGGAGCTTCTAAAGACCTTCTCGCAACTGATGAGCAACTTGAGCACCGATCGCCTCGTGAGTTTGTACGAGGAGGTCACGGTCAACGAAAAGCTGACTCTGATCGATGAGCTTCTCGAGACGAAACGTGAGTTTCGTTTTACCGACCTTATAAAGAATCGCGAGTCGGTCATGGAGTTTGTATGCGCATTCATCGCGATTTTGGAATCTGCTCGGCAACGCTCGATTCGGATTCTGCAAAACAGGATGTTTGGGGATATCAGGATTTCGCCTGGTACCAAGGACCTTAACTTCCAATACGAGGAAGAGGTGTAGGGTGGAGATGGACGAAGAAAAGGCCGTCATAGAGGCGATTCTATTCCTCGAGTCCGAGCCGATGGAAATCAAAACGCTCGCGAAGATCAGCGGCCTCGCCCGCGATCAAGTCGAGGAGATCGTGGCGGAGCTTCGCCGCGATCTCGAGTCGACGGCGCGCGGGTTGGAGCTCATTACGGTCGGCGGCGCGGTTCAATTGAACCCGAAGCGGTCGTTGTGGCCGCGATTACGCGATCGTTTCGGCAAAAAGCGCGATAGTCGCCTGTCGCGGGCGGCGATGGAGACACTGTCCATCATCGCCTATTCGCAACCGATCACCCGCGGAGAAATCGAGAGTCTCCGGGGTGTCGCGGCGGACAATATGATTCGCCAGTTGTTGGATCGCAAACTTATCAAAGAGGTCGGCCGCAAAGACGCGCCGGGTAGACCGGCGCAGTACGGTACCACGCGCGAGTTTCTCCAGCATTTCCGCCTGGAAAGCATCGCCGACCTCCCAAAGCTCGACGAGGTCGAGCGGGAACGGTTTAGTCTCAATGGATGATACGAACAACCCCGACGGTCCCCAAGGAATGAGGATCAATCGGTTTCTTTCCCAGGCCGGCAAGGGATCGCGGCGACAAGTCGAGGAGCTCGTACGTCAGCGACGCGTGCAAATCGACGGCGAGACGGTGACCGATCTCGCCGCACGCGTGCATGAGGGACAAACGGTGCACCTCGACGGTAAGCCGATTCGGCCTGCGCGTACCACGGTCGTATTCGCACTCAACAAGCCGTCGCGAGTCCTCGTGAGCGACGCCGACCCCCAGGGTCGACCTCTGGCCATAGATATCGTGAGGCCGCTCTATTCGGGGCGCCTGTTCTCGGTCGGACGCCTCGATTTTCTCTCTTCGGGTCTTCTGCTCTTTACCAACGACGGCGAGTTGGCGCAACGGCTCATGCGACCGGCGTCCGGGCTGGAACGGGAATACGTTGTCGAAGCAAATCAGCCGATTTCGGACGACGCGCTCGACCAGTTCCGGAGGGGTGTGCGCGTAGAAGGCGTCCATTACCGCATGGTGCGCTACCGGCGACATTCGGCGCGCCGCGTCTCCGTGGTGCTTGCAGAGGGCAAGAATCGCGAGATACGCCGGGTGTTCGCCCATTTCGGCCTGCGTATCGGGCGCATCTATCGCAACCGGTACGGCCCCGTCGCTCTCGGTCACTTGCCCGAGGGTCAAGCCCGCCCCCTCACGCGAGAGGAGATGCGCCGTCTCTCCTCGGCGGCCCTTAGAGGCTCGCGATACCGCGATAGAGCGAACACACACCGCGCGGAAGATCGAGCAAAGAACCGCAAAAGGAGCACCGGGCGTCGATGGTAGTTGCGATAGACGGCCCCGCCGGCACCGGGAAAAGTACGGTTAGCCGTTTGGTGGCGGAAAAGACCGATTTCTTTTATCTCAACTCGGGACGATTCTATCGGGCGATCACGTGGAAGGCGCTCCGACAACGAGCGACACAAGACGACAGGGACGCACTCATTGCAATCGCCGCGCGCATCGATATCGACATTGCCGACGACCGCTTCCTCGTCGACGGTGTAGAACGTACCGGTGAGCTGCACACCGTAGACATTGACGACGCCGTGGCCGAAGTCTCCTCGATTCCCGAGGTGCGCATTCAGGTCAACCGGCGAATCAAACGCATCGCGGGGAAACGGGACATCGTCGTGGAAGGACGCGACATGAGTACCGTCGTCTTCCCCGACGCCGAGGTAAAGGTTTTTTTGGACGCCAGCCCCCACATCCGGGCTCAGCGTCGCTTCGAACAGTTGGGCAGGCAGGGTAAGATCGAGGCGATACGAGAGGCGATAGAGGAACGCGACCGCATCGACCGCACCAAACCGATGGGGCGTTTGGAACAGAGCAAAGAGGCACTCTATATCGACACCACAGACTTGACCATCGACCAAGTTTGTGCGAAAGTGGTTGCCATTATCCACGAAAAAATCACGCACGGCAGGAGTAACTAATCGATTATGGCAGATAAGGAAGCGCAATTCGCCGACTCTTCTTCGAACGACTCGCAGTCTCAAGATCTGCAAAAGCAGTTTCTTGATCAACTGGACGAACTCGAAGAAGGGCAACTCGTCGAAGGCATGGTCATACAGATCAGCGGCGACGAGGTCTTTGTCGATATCGGGTACAAGGCCGAAGGTCGCATCCCAATGGCGGAGTTCGAGTCGGAGCCCGAGGTCGGCGACACGGTCGAAGTGGTGCTTCTGCGGAAAGACATTCGCAATGGGGGCGTTGCGGTTTCGAAGAGAAAAGCGGACGAAAAACGCTTCTGGAAGGATCTAAAAGACGCCTACCAAGAGCGCCAGCCGGTCAAAGGCAAAGTGATGCGCGCGATCAAGGGCGGGTTCGAGGTACGGTTGCACGGGAGTGTCCGCGGTTTCAATCCGATCTCCAAAATAGATCTCCGACGCGTCGAAGAACCCGATGAATACGTCGGTCTTGAGGACTACTTCTTCATCGAGCGCATCTATAGCGACAATCGTGTCAACATCGTTCTTTCCCGCAGAGCATGGCTTGAGCAGGAAACGGAAAAAAACCGCGGCAAGTTTTTCGAAGAGGTCGAAATCGGCGACGAGGTCGAAGGAGTCGTGAAGAGCTTCACCTCTTTCGGAGCGTTCATCGACCTCGGCGGTTTCGACGGTCTCCTGCATATCAACGATATGAGTTGGGGACACGTCACCCGTCCCAAGGACTACGTCAAAAAGGGCGAAACGATCCGCCTGAAGGTCATTAAGATGGACGCCGAGGAGAAGAAGATCAACCTCAGCCTCCGCCACATGTCCACCGATCCGTGGGAGACCTTCGAAGATAAGTACTACGTCGATCAGGTCGTCAAAGGTACGGTAACCAAACTCACCGATTTCGGCGCCTTTATCGAGATTGAAGAGGGTATCGAGGGGCTGGTCCACATCTCCGAGATGTCCTGGGTAAAGCGAATCAGCCACCCCAAAGAGGTGCTGCAGCCGGGGCAGGAGGTCGAGACCAAGATTCTCGACTACGATATCCAAGCGGGTCGCGTCTCCTTGGGCCTCAAGCAGGTCCTCGACAATCCGTGGGATAACATCGACGAGCGCTATCCGGTCGGTATGCACCTGCAGACGTCGGTAAAGAAGCTTACCGCGACCGGCGCCTTCGTAGAGATCGAGCCGGGCATCGACGCCTTTTTGCACGTCGACGACCTCAGTTGGACGAAGCGCTACAAGAATCCCGGTGCCGTCCTTCAGGAGGGCGGTGAGGTAGAGGTGGTCGTTATCCTAAGCGATCCGGAGAACCGCAATATTCGTGTCGGTATTAAGCAACTCGGCGACGATCCGTGGCAGCAGCTCAAGGACGCCTATCCGCCGCGGAGCATCATCGAGGGTGAGATCACCAATATTACCGACTTCGGCGTGTTCGTTCGCGTTCAGGGCGGCGTCGAGGGGTTGATCAACAAGATGAACCTCGCCGATCCGCGCTCGGAGAGCTTCGAAGAGGCGATCGAACGCTATCACGTCGGCGACCAGGTGAAGGCGGTCGTTACCGAGGTCAGCCCGGGTCGACAGCGTCTGTCGCTCTCAATTCGCGAGTTGCACCGTCAAGAGCAACGGCAGGAGTTGGAGAAGTATATCCACGACGACGAGGACGACTCGACCGTGACTCTCGGGGACATGCTGAAAGAAAAACAGGATAATTAAACCTGCATGGGACTTGCACAGGTCGATCTCGATCGGTTTCAAACGCTGATCGAGATCAATGCTCTGATCAATTCGGATTTTTCGGACCTTCGTGCCGTCCTTAAGCGTATTGTAGAGTCGGCGATGCTCCTCACCAAAGGTGAGGCATCGTCGCTTCTGTTAGTAAACCCCGAAAATAACAAACTCTATTTCGAAGTTGCCCTGGGTACCAAGGGGGAACAGGTACAACAGTTTTCCCTCGAGATGGGTGAGGGGATCGCCGGATGGGTCGCCCAACACAATCGATCCCTTATCGTGAACGACACCGACGAGGACCCGCGCCACAAGCGCGACATCGGCCGACAAATCGGGTACACGACCAACAGCATTCTGGCGGTGCCGATGCGCGGCAAAGATCGCTGTATCGGAGTCATAGAGATCCTCAACAAGCGTGACGGGCGCAACTTCGACGACGACGACCTTCAGTGGCTCGAGATATTCGCCAACCAGGCGGCGATCGTCGTCCAAAATGCGCGCACCTTTCAACGCGTTCGGAATGAGATCGATCTCCTCCAGGACCAAGTCAATACCGATCAGGGGTACCATACCCTGGTGTGGAAGAGCCCGCTGATGGGCGAGCAACTGGGACTGGTCGAGCGTGTGGCGCCGACCGACAGCACCGTGCTCATCCTCGGTGAGAGCGGCGTCGGCAAGGAGTTAATCGCCGAGCAGATCCATCTCAACTCGTTGCGTTCCAAGTGTCCGTTCATCCGTGTGAACTGCGCCGCCCTCCCGGGAACGCTTCTTGAGAGCGAGCTGTTCGGACACGTGAAAGGTGCATTCACCGACGCGGTGAGCGATCGGCGCGGCCGTTTTGAGCTCGCCGATCGCGGCACGATCTTTCTCGACGAGATCGGCGACCTTCCGCTACCGCTGCAGGCAAAGATGCTGCGCGTCATTCAGGAAAAAACCTTTGAGCGTGTCGGTGCGAGCGAGTCGATCACCGTAGACGTGCGCATCATCGCCGCAACCAATAAGAATATCGAAGCGCTGGTGGAGAGCGGTGAGTTTCGAAGCGATCTCTACTACCGCCTTAACGTATTGCCGCTTCACATTCCGCCTCTCCGGCAACGATCGGAGGACATAGGCGAGTTGGCATACTTCTTCCTCAAGCGGTTTGCACGAGAGACCAATAAGCACGTCACCGGCTTCTCCGACGAGGCTATCGAGGCACTTCTTTCGTACTCGTGGCCCGGAAATGTGCGCGAGCTCGAGAACGCCGTGGAACGCGCGGTGGTCATCAGCGGACGCGAGTGGATCATGCCCGAGGATCTTCTGTTGCACGGTGGTGACGGCCAGACCGACCAACGCTATCAAGGGAAGAGCCTCAAAGAGAGTGTCAATCTTTTTAAGAAGCAGTTCATTCGGCGAGCCCTGGAGCGACACGGATGGAATCATACGGAGACTGCCGGGGAGCTTCACATCCAGCGGTCGTACCTTTCCAAGCTCGTCAAGGATCTGAATATCAAGAACAGTAAGGGAGATAGCTCGACATGAGCGATCATTCGCGAGACAGGAGTTCGTTCTCCGATCGACTTAACACTATTCTTTCGCATCACAGAACCACGCTTCTGGTGCTGTCGGTGGTCGTAATCGTAGGTATCGTCGCCACCGTGGTAATCGCACAAGTTTCGAATAACCGCGCTGAACGCGGCGCCCTGGCGGCAGAGGAAATCGACGAGGTGTGGGATGAGTGGCGGGCAAGCCGGCCGTCGTCCGACGAGGACGAGATATCGCCGGAAACCGTCGCCTTGGAGGAGTCTCTCAGAGCGGCGATAGCCGCTACGATGGAGGAGCTTCCTCGTCGTTACGGTGCATTGCGCGGTCGGTTCGTCCTTGGTGAATTGGAGTGGGAACTCGGTAACTTTGACGCCGCCCGGGACGCTTTTCTTGCGGTCGCCGAGGAGCACCCCGAGAGTCACCTCGCCGCAATCGCCCTCTTTTCCGCGGCAGCGGCCGCCGAGAACGCCGGCGACCCGGATGCGGCGACGACGATTTACGGTAGAATTGTCGCGGGCGAGGGCGCTCCCAACGCCGAGGTACCGCACGCGCTGTTCAATCTCGGTCGCATCGCCGAGTCGCAAGGCGACACGGATCTGGCGGTCGACTATTACAATCGCCTCGTCGACGAGCACGGTGGCAGCACTTGGACAAATCTGGGAAGAAACCGTATAATCTGGCTCACGAGCCGCGGGGTCGGTTCGGGAGAGTAGCGCGTTCTCTCAAGGTAGAAAAACGAATCCGGCCCGTATTTTGCGCTGACGAGGAGTCCTGATGGCACAAAAGCGGGCCACTTTTTTTGAGACACGATATTTCGGCTTCATCATAGCTCTATTCATAGTCGGGCTGTTTACCTTGCTTTCGGCGAGTACATCCATGCTCGAACGACTCGAGTTGCGATTACTCGACGTTCATTTTAGACTCAAAAACGTCGTACGCTCCGAGACGATCCAAGAGGGTGCGACGGAGGTCCGATATAGCCACAACATATCGGAAGACATATTAATCGTGGCCATCGATCCCACGACGTTGGCGCGCCTCGGCCGTTGGCCGTTTCCTCGGTATCGCCACGCCGATCTCATAACCTCATTCTCGCGTATCGCCGATCAAAATCGCCGCGAACGCTCGCTCTTTCTCGATCTTTTTTTCATCGAGCCGAGCGATGAGGCGGTTAACGATGCCCTCCTATTGGAGGCGATGCGGGAAAACGGACGCGTATTTCTTGAGACGATCGTCGAGTACAGCGCCCCCGGGCCTTCCGGCTACGATGAACTGTTCGCCCGACACCAACGGCTCTTCGAGGCCGACGGGCGTATTACCGACGTAACCGGCGACTGGACGACGATGCCGTCTTTTTTCGGCTTGCAGCCGCCTCTGCAGCCGCTCGCGGCGGCCGCCGGAGGTTACGGTCACGCGAACATCTGGAATGACTTCGATAACGTGTTTCGACGCCAGCCGTTGGTCGTCCGACTCTCGGAACTCCGGTCGGAGTATCTTTTCGAAGAACTCTCCCCGGGGATGACCGCCGACTACGGCGAATATGAACGACTCGTATGGTTCGATCAGCAGGGGAGAGACCACACGATCGATCTCCCGTTAACCGACGAGGCGCTTCAAACTCTGCGTTCGGACCTGGAAGAGCGTTCTCCGCAGTTGCCGCTCGACGACGACGGCGATGGAGTAGCCGATCGGTACACCTTCGTGGTGCGCCACTATCGCGAGCAGTTCATCCCCTCGATTACGCTCGCCTTGGCCGCAGACTATTTCAACAAATCGCTCTCGGAGGTGGAAGTACGAATCGGTGAGTACATCCGCATTCCCGATCCGCAGTACTTCGACACCGAGTCGGGTGAGTGGGTGGACTATCGCGTCCTTATCGAGCCCGCCGTGTTCGACGAAGAGGGTAACCTCGTACGCGAAGCGGAGTATCGGGACACTGATGAGATCGTCATTCCCATCGATGAGCAGGGAACGATGCTTATCAACTACATGGGACGCCGATCCAGCCCCGCGCGCGACGGGTATCAGACGTTTCCCGTTCGGCCGTACTTCGGTTATGCCGCCCGAGTTCCCGGCTTCAATCCCGCCGAATGGCCACCGACGCGGGCGGTGGAGAACGACATCGTCATGGTCGGCGCGTTCGCGCAAGGCATGGCCGACGATGAGAAGCTTACTCCCTACGGCCTGATGTACGGTGTTGAGGTCCATGCGAACGCCCTCAACACAATTATCATGGACCGCTTCATTCAATACGTGCCGTCGTGGGTCGATTTCGCCATCCTCGCCGCAGCGGCGCTTCTCGTCGCGCTGATGAGTTCACGCCTGTCCACGATCTGGGCGATGCTACTCACGTTCGTGATAATCATCGTCTTTTTCTTCACCGTCACCAGCGTCTTTGACGATCGTGCCGTGGTCATCAACTTCTCGAGTCCCGCCATCGCCATGTTGCTCACATTCGTGAGCATCGTCGTGTATCGCGTTATCACCGAAGAACGCGACAAGCGACGCATCAGAGAAATGTTCGGAAAGTACGTTAGCCCCGCAGTCGTCTCGGAGATTCTCGAGAGTCCTCCGGAACTCGGCGGCGTCGATAAAGACCTCACCGTCTTCTTCAGCGATATCCGGGGTTTCACCACACTTTCGGAGTCCATGACTCCCCAAGAGCTGGTCAATCACCTGAACATCTATCTTACGGCGATGACCGATATCATTCTCGAATACAACGGCACGCTCGACAAATACGTCGGAGACGAAATCATGTGTTTCTGGGGTGCGCCGTTGCCCCAGGAAGAGCACGCGATGCTGGCGTGTAAGTCCGCTCTCCGACAGATGCAGAAACTAAACGAACTCAACGAAGAGTGGCCGGTGGGAAAACGGATCGATATCGGGATCGGACTCAATTCGGGTATCATGACCGTCGGGAACATGGGAAGCCTGGGCCGCATGAACTACACCCTCATGGGCGATAACGTTAATCTCGGCGCACGTCTGGAAGGTACGAACAAGCAGTACGGTACGAACGTCATCATCAGCGAGAACACCTACGGCTTGGTAAAGGATCGCGTTATCGCTCGCGAACTCGACAATATTCGAGTCAAGGGCAAGAACAAGCCCGTCTTGATTTATGAGCTCGTCGATGTACCCGAGGGATTCGATCCGTAACCGACGCGGCGCCGAAGGAAATGAACGGCAATCGCCGCCGTCTTGCAGAACGCGCCACAGTCGTCGTCGAGTACTCGTCGGCTTCGCGTCCGCGGCGTTATGCGCAGTGGCGCTCGCGGCCTGCGGTATCCCGACTATACAGTTTATCGACCCCCCGGAGAATCCCGATTTTGAGGGGAACGAAGAGAACCGTATTCTCACGTTCGAACACAGCTCGGGAAACGACGGAGGCGGATTTCAGGGCTATGAGCTGTACTACAAGCTCTATGAGCTGGGCGGCACCGCCATCACAAGCGACGAGTCCTTTATCGAGAGCACACCCCGGGAGCCCGGACCGTCGCGCCTGCAGCAGCGCAACTTTGTTCGTGCCGTAGCGGTCACCGTTCGCTCCGGCGTCGATCTCTCCATAACGAGCGAGATCGTGGGTGAGGAAGCGCGGCCTCCACATCTTCCGACCGACCCAACCTCGTCCTCGATTCAGTACTCGATCGATCTCCGAGATCCCTTTCAACGCGACGCAGGAAGTCCCGATCAAGACGATTTTCCCGAGGCCGAGGTAATTGTGAGTTGGAATCAATCGGGCCAACAGGTGAGGGGATTCCGACGACGGAACACGGACCAGGACGGTCCCACAGATCCGCGCACCGTCTTCGAAGGGTTCTGGCACGCATCGGGTTATTCGAGTGACGATTTCGACGTGGGCCGAATGCAGCTCGATCTCACCGCAGGTTCCCCGGACCAACTAACCGTGGTGTGGTACGTCCTCAGTTACGGCATAGACGAGACCGATTTTTCACAATTCTACAGCGAACCGTTGAGACTCGAGCCCGCAAGACTGACACTCGATGATCCGTAGTGGGCGGCAAAAAAGGCCGCCGGGAAATCAATGCTTGAGTCGCCGGGCGTCCCCATGATACCAATACAAGCGTGACGACTTTTTTTCTCGCCATAGGATTGAGTTATCTGGTTATCGGCATGGTCATAGCACTCATCTATGTGTACGTCTTTCGCCGTCGCTTCGCCGGCCATTATTGGGGAGCTGCAGTAGTGGCGATTGCCGGTGCATTTCTGGGAGGATTGGCCGACTATCTCTTCTCGGACTTAATCGAAAGGCTGAGTTCCGTGAACGGCGTACTCAATGTATTTCCGCCGATTATCGCGGCTGCGATAATCTTGTCCGCCTTTGCTTCGTTAAGCGAACGCAAAGATCGGTACGATTGAACAGCGCATGAACGCCGCGCACCATCGCCGCACGGTATCGGCGCTCCACAACTTCCGATAATGGATATTCTGTCTACTTAAATCATCCCCAAAGGATAGTGCATGAATGAGCAACAACTACAGGAAGCCCTCCGGGTACTCGATGCTGATGGCAGCCCCGAGACACACCGTCGTCCCGACGAAGCCGCGATATTCGAACGATACGCGGCAATTATCAGACGACTACGCGCCCCCGACGGCTGCCCGTGGGATCGCAAGCAAACTCTTCATTCCTTGAGACGCTATCTCATCGAAGAGAGTTTCGAAACGCTCGCGGCATTGAATGAGTTACATGACGCTCCTACTCACCGAGACGCGTACTCCGATGTGACGGAGGAGCTCGGCGACGTCGTTTTAATTACACTCCTTCTCGCCGACGCCCTCGAGGCCGAGTCCGGGATTTCGTTCTCCGACATCCTTTTGGAGAACGGCCGGAAACTGGTGCGGCGCCATCCCCACGTCTTTGACTCCGTCCAGGTCGAAGATGAACACGAAGTCGTCGCCAACTGGCACCGCATCAAGCAGGACCAGGAAGGAAAGACACCCTCTATCGTGGAGGCCGGCGGCGGCCTCCCACCCCTTGAGCGCGCCTATGCGATGCAAAAGAAGGCCGCCAAGGTCGGATTCGACTGGCCGGAGATAGACTCGGTGTTTCTCAAGATAACCGAAGAGATCGAAGAACTACGCGAGGCACTTCGCGCCGCCGCCGAGTCCGAAGAGCGGATCAAGGACAACCCGAAAATCGAGGAAGAACTGGGCGACATCCTCTTTTCGGTCGTCAACCTCTCGCGTCACCTAAAAAGCGATCCGTCCCTAGCCCTGGAGCGCACGAATAGAAAGTTTATGTCACGCTTTCGATACATTGAGGAAGCGGCTTGCTCCCGCAACATACCGCTCCAGAACATGTCGCTTACGGAACTCGATGCACTCTGGAACGAGGCCAAGGATGCATCTCACCCGGCTCCGCGCCGAGAATCGACGCAGTTTTCGAGAGAGGCATAAAAGTCAAAGAGATCTCCTCCGGCGCGGTCGATCATACGCGTACGTCGAGCGCGTACCATACCTCGAGCCTCGGCCTCCTTGAAGAGTCGACCCAGTCCCGGAGCGGAATGCGGAAGGTACAGCGATCGGGATACCGTGTCGGCACACGGGAGAATCTCGGCGCCGCGCTCAACGGCTCCCGCGATGAAGCGCTCAACAATCGCAGCTCCGCCGTCTTCTCCGTAGCCGTCCGCCGCGCGGATACTGAACTCCGATCCTTCATAACGCTGCATCGGCGCGGGAATGCGCGGCGTTTGATCCTCATGATGTAGCATTGCCACACCCAAAACGTTCATTCCTGCCGGTAATAGCACCGATGCAGTGTGACAAAACGTCTCAAGTTGTACGTTTTTTTGTACACCTACACAGACAAGCTCATCATCGCTTGCAACTCCGATGGGAAGCGGCTGCCCGAAGCTCATTTGAGCCTTGGGATGGAACCCCTGCGAAAGCCGAAGTGGTATGTCGAGTCTCTGCCATAATCGTTCGAATGTGCGCACCATGGCCAAGTGCGAAAGGAACACCGCCGGACCGGTCTTCGTATATCGAAGGAGCAGCTGATAGCGCCTCCCCTGCCCTTGTTTCCGCGTGTCCCGATGCACCGCGTCTTCGCGCTGTTCTTCCGCATGTGCGCTGTCGCGATAATCGACCGGTGAGTGCGCATTGTTTTCGGATCGGGACGATGAGAGATCGGCAACCGCGACCGAACGATTGCAGACCCCGCACCGGTCGGTGCAATCGGGCGCACAGTGAGGCGTAAGCTCTCCCACTACGGCACGCTCCCGCTCGCGACGAAGCGCCCGCTTTGAGGTAGTCAGTTGGACTCCGTCCCACGGAAGCGGGTCGTCCAGAGAGAACGGCCCAAGACCGCGCTCGGCGCCGTCGTGGCGCTCCACGACCGTACGCCACGTGTCGAGCCGAACATGGTCTTGCCATGCACACAGACGCGCTCCCTCGCCGTGCGCTTCCTCGATGACCTCGGACATCGCCTCATCACCGCGGGTGAGAATGCTTTCCAACCACGACAGCCACGGGTCGTGAAGGCGAAGCCGCGCGCCTTTAGGTAGATGATCTCGGATGAGGTCGAAGGCCTTCAGGGCCGCATCGGGTGCCATCTGGGACTCCCACTGGAAGGGCGTATGCGGCTTGGGGACGAACGTACCGACGTTCACGACAAACTCCATCGGCACGGCTTTGCGAAGACTCCTTACATAGTCGGCTATGGCCGTCGCCTCGTCGGCGTGTGATCCGACCGGCAACCCGATCATGAAGTACAGCTTGGCTCGCCGCCACCCGCGAGAATACGCCTCACCGGCCAGAGCGATCGTGCGCTCCAGCGGTACCATTTTGTTGATACGCGTCTGCGACATCGTCGACGCGCTCTCTACGGCAAATGTGAGACCCGACCGTCTCCCGCGCGACAGTTCTTCCATGAGCGGCAAGGTAAGAGAATTGACCCGTAACGAAGGCAACTGCACTCCGATTCCCCGCGATAGATACTCGGCATTGACACGAGTGAGAAGAGGAATGAGTTCCCCGTAGTCTCCCGAGCTGAGAGAGCTCAGCGATATGTCGCGATATCCCTGGCAACGCACCATCCACGAAAGCTCCTCCATAATACGGGGAATCGGCTTCATGCGATACGGGCGGTAGTAGACGCCGGCGTGGCAAAAGCGACACCCTTGCGGACAGCCGCGCATGATCTCCACGACGCCGTGATCCTGAACCACGGGTATGCTCGGCACGGGAAATCCGGCGCCGAAACTCGCAGGCACACCGGGAGTCGCACCGACGCCAACGGGGCTCTCTCCCTTTCCGAATCCCGTCCAAATCGCGCGACGCGCCGGCCGGCGGGCCGTTGGCATCCAGAATGCCGGCTCCCGGGAGAGCTCGGATATCATATCGTCGCGCCCGGCGCCGTTCAAATACGCGTTCTTCAGGCGCTCGATCGTGGGAGGAAGGGCAGCCTCCGCCTCACCTATGAAAAATGCGTCGACAAATCGTGCAATCGGCGCCGGATTCGTTGCTCCCGGCCCACCGACGATTACAATCGGATCGCGATCCCCCCGTTCGGAACGTCGAACCGGTATGCCCGCGCTCGTCAGCAGGGTGAGAAGATTACTTGCTAGCAACTCATATCCGTAGGAAACGGCGATGAGTTGCACGTCGCCGAGGGGCGTACCGGTCTCCAAGGTGTACAGTGGAACGCGCTTCTCACGCAAAGCGTCTTCAAAATCGGGCCCCGGTACGAAGACGCGCTCGCAGGCGACATCGGGCAGAGCGTTGAGCATGCCGTACAACAACTTTATCGCCGTATTGGACATGCCGATTTCGTATAGATCGGGAAAGCTCAGGGCGATACGCAGAAGGCGCGAGCCCTCTTTTATAGTCTGTCCGTATTCACCGCCGACGTAGCGTCCCGGCAGCTCAACTTGGTTGAGAATATGAAAGAGATCGCGGTGGGGAACGATATGTGGTCGAGATGTGTGCATCAATACTGATAACGGTGCTGATAGACGCTCATGATAAGCCCGATACCCACCATCGCCGTCCACAAGGACGAACCGCCGTAGGAGAGCAAGAAGAGCGGTATACCGGTGATAGGCATAATCCCGACCGCCATCCCGACGTTTACGACGAAGTGGAAAAAGAGCATTCCCACGACGCCGGCGGCGATGAGTGCGGCGAAACGGTCCCTCGCAGTAGCCATGATGTAAATTCCACGGCCGAAGATAACGCCGAACAGAACAAACACGACGAGCACGCCGACAAAGCCCCACTCTTCGGCCAGAATAGAGAAGATGAAGTCGGTGCTCTGCTGCGGCAAATACTGGTAATGGCTTTGCGTGCCCTCCAAAAAACCCTTACCGAACGGTCCACCGGATCCGACCGCGGTGACCGACTGGATGATGTTCCAACCGGCACCGCGTGGATCGACGTACGGATCGATGAAAACGATTAATCGCATGATTTGATAGTCTTGAAGCACCGTTCGCGCCGCATAAGCCATAGGCACGGATAAAAATACGATACCGAGGCCGTACATGATCCAAAAGAAGAGGCGCCGATGCGTGATCCATAACCCGACTCCCGCCACGAGAAACGCCGCGCCCAATCCGCTAAGTAGGAACACCATCGTATCGCCCGACGTCAGCACGGCGATGAACGGAATGTGCCGATCGGCTAAATGGCTCTGCCAGACCGGTAACACCGTAAAGATGCCGGTAAGAACTCCCACACCGACGATAAAACCGATATAGCGCTCGTCGATGCCGGCGACAAAAGCCATCACCAAAAAGATCGGCAGATACACCAAGGCGGTCCCGAGATCCGGTTGACTGAGCACCAACGCGGTCGGAATTAGCGCTAAGCCGAGACCGCCTAAAAAACCGAGCAACGGACTCGCTCCGCGATCGCGTTCCGAATAGTAACGGGCGAGCATGATGATGAGCCCGATTTTTGCAAACTCCGAGGGCTGACCGCCCAGACTGCCGACTCCCAGCCAACTCCGTGCGCCGTTGACGACGCGGCCGAAGAGCGCAGTGACGATCAACAATGAAATCAATGTACCGAACAGAATGATCGACAGCCGATTGAACAGGCGATAGTCGAGGAATGTCACGACGAACATGAGCACCAGGCCGGTTATCGCCCACGCGATTTGCCGTATGTATTCGCGACTTACGATCTGCCCGGTTGCGGTAACGCCGCTGGAAAAAATGAATAGAACTCCTACCACGACCAGCGAGATCGTGGCGGCAAGTATATAGAGATCCATTTCAAAAACCGACCGTGACTGGATCATCGGCACCTCCCTACATATACCACAGAGGCCGAGGGCCGCGGCGGAGATCGGCGACTGCGTCCTCGAAATTCAGTCCGCGGAAATACCCATGGAGAATAATATTGGCCGCTTTGGGCGCCCACCATTCCCAATCGTTGGCGGCGTCCACCATCACGACCAAGGCGATCATCTCTTCGGGAGGCACGGCGTCGCCGTACGGAGCGTAGGCCACGAACCAACTGGTGAAGTTCTCGTCGCTTCGACTCACCTGCCCCGTTCCCGTTTTGCCGGCAACCTCGACGGCGTCGGTCGTTATTACTACGTTGGCCGTTCCCTCGGTAATTGCACTGCGCATAGCCCGACGAACTTCACGCAGCGTTGCGTGGCCGATCGACGAGTCCCGCAACACATACGGTTCGGTACGCTCCACCACAACGCCGGTGATGGGATCGCGTACCTCCTTCAGAAGATACGGACGATACACCGTACCACCGTTGGCGATCGTGGCGACCATATTGGCGATCTGCATCGGCGTTACCTGGAGAAACCCCTCGCCGATCGACATATTTACCGTATCGCCACCGACCCAGCGAGTGTTGAACGTTTGCTCTTTCCAGGCGGGAGACGGAATGAGTCCGCTAACCTCGCCGGGGAGATCGATCTCGGTAGGACGTCCCAACCCGAGACGCGACGCGTAATCGATAATTTGGTCCACCGAGAGATGGTTGGCGCCGATCGTCCAGTAATAAATGTTGCATGACTGCGCCAGCGCCGCCTCCAGATTGACCGGGCCGTGACCGTAACTCAACCAATCGTTAAACACTCGATTACCGTAGGAGAACTGCCCCGTGCATTGAATCGTCTCATCGGGTGGAAATGCACCCTCCTCGAGGATCGCCGTGGTCATGAGAACCTTAAACGTCGATGCCGGAGCTGCAACCGACTGAATCGGGCGATTGAGAAATGGAGAGCGCGGATCCAATGCCAAGGCACGGAACGACCGTTGTGAATCAAACCCTATGAAGTCGTTGGGATCGAACCGCGGATAGCTGACCATCGCCAACACCTCGCCGGTATGAGGTCGCAGCGCGACCACCGATCCGATTCGGGGACCGAGGGACTCCTGGGCGAGGGCTTGCAGCTGGTGGTCTATGGTAAGCACCAGGTTCATGCCTTGCTCCGGCGGAACCAACTCATCCTCATCTCCGACTCGTCGCCCCCGAGCATCGACGGTACGGAATCGTCGACCGTCGTTCCCGCGGAGCATCTGATCATACCGTTGTTCGATTCCCGCCTTCCCGAGGATACTCGCGGATGTATACCCTCGGTTGAAGAGCACCTGCAGCTCCTCCGGCGTGATGTCTCCTACATACCCGATGAGATGTCCCAAGAGCTCGCCGGTCGGATAAATCCGTTCCGGTTTGCTGTACCAAGAGAGGCCGGGAAAATGTTCGATGCGTTCGGCTACGAGCGTGAGCTCCTCGAGAGAGAGTCCGTCAACGATCTCCACCGCCTGAAAACTACCGCCGCGCAGCCGTTGCAAACGCTCGTTCATGACCGCCTCATCGCGGCCGATAAGCACACTCAGATCACCGAGGAGCGTCGCCATCTCTCCCCGAGGAACCTCTCCGGGAACGATAGTGAGTGCGAACGAACTCGTATTCGTCGCGAGAATCGCCTCCATATCGCGATCGAGTATCTGTCCCCGCTGGGCAAACACCGGCTCACTGCGCAGAGCGGTCTGTCGCGCCCGATTGAGGTAGATGTATCCGTCCAGGACCTGCATCTGAAAGATGCGTACGATGTAGAGTAACAGCACCACCGCCATGACCCCGACAAGAAAGAGCGCGCGACCGGGCCGGACGAAGGGTCTTCTTTGAGTAGGGCTCACGATACTCTCCTACCATGATCGAAACGTCGTCGAAGCCGGTCGGTGATGATGAACACGATAGGAGCCGCGACGACGGTCAGTAAGAATTCGACACCCGTAGCAGCGGTGAAAAGCCGCGGAGCTATGCCTTCAACTCCGGTAATCTGCGACACGAGAAGCGCGGTAAGGTGCTTGACTACCCAGGCGAGGGAGACCAACAAAACGGGTGTAAGTAACGGGTGTGTCTGGACCGCTCCCCGCGTCAGACCGACGACCGCACTGTGAGACAAGCGTATCACGGCGTGGAATCCCATGGGAGACAAACTCATCACATCCTCCACGAGACCGACGAGAAAACCGGAAACTTGACCCCTTTGCACTCCCTGAGTGTGCGCCGAAAGTGTAAGTACAATCAATACCAGATCCGGGCGAGCGCCGGCTACGGTAAAATTCGCGAGCCACGTCGTTTGCAGGATCGCCAGTAGGGCTGACGTAACGAAAAAAAACGCCGTCGTCACCAGATCACTCCATAGGTCATCGAGACGTGCCGGCCTGCAATAAGACGAACACGTACTCCAGCCGTGAAAAATCGACGATCGGCTCTACATTCACCAACAGCGCCGTCTCGAACGATGGAGACTCAACCCCCCGCACGAGCCCGATCGGAAGTCCGGGGGGAAACATGGATTGCAATCCGGAGGTAATCACTAAATCATTATAGCTGATCTCGTTGCGAGCCTCTCGGGGAATGTAGCGAAGCAGTAACGCGTCGCTTCCGTCGCCGGTACCTTGCACCAGCCCCTCGTACCGTGATCGATCGAGGCGAGACGCAACGTAGGAACCGGCGGAAAAAATCGGCATCACGAGCGCCGTGCCGCCGGAAACCTCGGCTACTCGACCGACGAGGCCTTCGCGCCCGGCGATGAAGGCGACGACGGCCTGATTTCGTTCTACCCCGTGTCGGCTTCCTCGATTGATCGTAAAGGAAGAAAAGAGTGCGCCGGCGCCCTCTTTGGCAATGACACGCGCCGCAAGGCTCCGCTGCTCCGTACGCGCCGCAAATCCCAGTTGCTCTCTGAGACGCTGGTTTTCGCGCTCCAGATCCTGCACGGTACCCTCGAGGCGTTGATACAACTCGACTTCGGTGAGAAGACCTTCGTAGTCGCTGCGCAACTGTCGCAACTCGGCGACGGAGCGGATCGTGTTACCGACCCCGCGACCGATACCGCCGAAGAGCTGCTGCACTCCGGCAAGGAGTCGTCGTCCAAGACGCTCCGGATACACCGTGGTGCCGCCGGAACCGACGGCCGTACCGATAAGGCCGATTATCACTAAGACTACGGTTGTGACAATCGTTCGGCGCGAAGGAGCCATACCTACAGATTACGATATACGTTGTTCTCGTGCCGCCGACCTTTTTCGTACTCAAAGTACATGCCCGCACCGAGAGCTACACAGTTCATCGGATCCTCGGCGAGAAAAACGGGTACGCCGGTCTCGTTTGCGATAAGCGTATCCAACCCTTTCAGGAGTGAGCCGCCGCCGGTAAGCACAATACCGCGCTCCACGATGTCGGCGGCCAATTCGGGAGGCGTCTGGCCGAGCGTCCGTTTGATCTCTTCAATGATTGCCGTGATCGGCTCCTGGAGCGCATCCCGAACCTCGACGCTATCGATCTCGAGCCGACGCGGGAGGCCGGTGATGGCATCGGTACCTTTGATCTCCATCTTCTCGATCTTTTTGTCCGCGGTAGCGTTCCCGATACGTTTTTTCAACTCCTCGGCGGTGCCTTCGCCGATGATCAAATTGTGGACGGTGCGAACGTGCTTGATAATCGCCTCGTCGAACTCATCGCCGCCCAGGCGGATCGCGTTCGTCACCACCATGCCACCCAAGGAGATGACCGATATCTCGCTGGTACCGCCGCCGATATCACAAATCATATGTCCCGCAGGCTCAAAGATGGGAATACTGGCGCCGATTGCCGCAGCGAGCGACTCGGCGATAACGCGCACCTCGCGTGCACCGGCTTTCTCGGCGCTCTCGATAACGGCGCGTTCCTCAACGTCGGTAATGCAAGATGGTACTCCGATTACCATGCGCGGTTTCACGAACCAGCGCCGCTGAAGCACCTTCGATATGAAGTACCGAATCATCTTCTCCGTCGTTTCCAAGTCCGCGATGACGCCGTCCCGTAGGGGACGAATGGCGATGATGTCGCCCGGGGTTTTCCAGAGCATTCGCTTCGCCTCTTCGCCTACGGCGACGACCTTCTTGGTACCTCGCTCCACCGCTACGACGGAGGGTTCGCTCGCTACGATTCCCTTACCTCGAATAAACACCAGTGTATTGCAGGTGCCCAGATCAATACCGATATCTGAAGAAAAGGCGCTCAAAAAAGACTTGCCGGCCATTATATGTGTGTTCCTCCCGGGATGTGGCTAATAATCCTGTAAACGCTGCAAAGATTCAATATGGTTGGGGTCGAGGCGAATCGCTTCTCGCCACTCGAAACGGGCTCGATCGGTCTCGTTCTGTGCGAGATAGACCTCTCCCATACCGAAGTGCGCTTCCGCCGACGACTCGTTTAACTCTAAAATGCGCTCGTACGCGAATAGCGCGTCGGGGTGCCGTCCCTGGCGGCGGTACGACAACCCCTGGGACAACAATGCGTCTTGGAGAAGCGTCACGTCGGAGGCCTCTTCGACAACCTCCGCGAGCAGTCGGTCGGCGTTGTCGTAGCGTGAAAGGTCGATGAAAATATCGGCGAGACTCACCTTATGGATCGCCTCGTCGGCGAGAGCGATCGCCATCTGAAAGTACTCGATCGACTCCTCGAAACGTCCAAGGTCGCGGTGTGTCAAGGCGAGATACTCGAACAGATCGAGTTGTTCCAAACCGAGCTCGCGCGCCCGTTGGAGCTCCTCAATGGCCGAATCGTAGAAAAAGGGTCCGCGATGGAAGTACGCCTTACCGAGCACATATCGAATTTCGGTTTCCAATTCGTTGTTCTCGAGCAAAAGCGCCTTTCGCAGGTCCTGAATCGCTCCTAAGAGTAGATCGTTGCGCTCGTCGAGATTGACCATCTGCACCGCTAAGTAAAAATATGAGAATCCGCGGAGCGCAAGCGCGGCGGCGTCCAAAGGAAACTCGAGAAGTTGCTCGGTAGTGACACGCACCACCTCCTCGTAGTCGCCTGTCCCCCACAACTCGATCGCGTCTTGGGGCCTCGCGGTCGCCGCAATCGGAAGAATCGGTACGCGCGAGCGCAGCACTAATACCACGCCCGCGCCGATGATTCCGGCAACGATCGCTAACAGTACGACGGTGAATAGCCGCGAGCCGGTTCTACCGGTGCTTTTGTGTACTCGAAAACGCGATTCCGGTAGTCTCATACATTCAACGGTGCGGTGCGTGAAGAGGAGCCGGTAAGCCGGATTCTGTCTTGGGCTATCATCTATCTCTACCGTCTGTCTCCAGCCGGCTGTAGCGACCTACCCGCAGAGACCGGGACGAGCCATCCCTCTGCTGCTTGGTCTTGCTCCCGGCAAGGTTTACCTCGGCGATTCCCGTTACCGGGAACCCGGTGGGCTCTTACCCCACCATTTCACCCTTACCCCCCGACGCTTGACAACGTCGAACGCCGGAGGGCGGTGTCGTTTCTGTGGCACTTTCTCGTGCGGCTACCGTAGCGGCCGCAGCCGGGCGTTACCCGGTACCGCGCTCTCCGGAGTCCGGACTTTCCTCCGCCGAACGAAGTCGGCGGCGATAACCTGGCCCCTCCACACTCACCGTACGACGACGTCAGTCATCGAGTTCTTCTTCATCATCGAACTCGCCGTCTCCGATGTCGTCGTCCTCGTCGTCCAGCATATCCTCTTCTTCTTCGTCTTCATCGTCCGACGCATCCGCTTCGTCATCCTCGAGCTCCGCCGTTTCCTCCGGGGTCAGTTCGTCCTCGTCGGAAAAGCCGATGAGCTCCTCCTCGTCGAACAGATCCTCGTCGAAGTCGTCGTCCACGAGATCGGCCAATCCCTCCTCGTCGGACTCGGAGAATCCCATCTCGTTGGCATCGCTCGCATCGTCGGTATAGAAGACGACCTTCGAGCAGTACGGGCAAAAGAGAATATCCTCACCGGCTCGTACGTCGTTGACGAACTGGCTGGGAAGAATCATCTGGCATCCCGTACACACGCCGTTTCGCACCGGGACGATACCCTCGCCCTGCTTACTCTTGATGATTCGCTCGAACTTGAACAGAAGCTCCTCGTCGAGATTCGGTGTGGTCTCGTTCTCCTGCTTCTTCAAGTCGACGAGGGTGCTTTTACGCTGACTCGTTTCACTGTCGATCTTCGCGCGTTCCTGTTCGAGCTCTTCTTCCTCGGTCTTGATCATCCCCTCTTCGCGCTCCAGACGTTGGCGCTGCTCTTCAAGGTCCTTCTCCTCCCGTTGGAGGTCGCGTCGGAACTGCTGCTCGCGCTCGGAGGCGTCGCGGATCTCCTTTTCCAGCGCGTCGTACTCCCGAGCGGTGGTAATCTGGTCCATCTGCCCTTCGTACTTCTCGCGATCCGACTCCGACTCCTGGAGACGAATACGAAGCTCCGCGACCTTTTTTCGCGTCTCTTCAAACTTCTCATTCTTCTCGAGAAACGACTTCTTGAGGCGGCTAACCAGTTCTTTCTTGGTCGCCAGCGTACGCGGCAGCTCGTCAATCTCGCGCTCGATACTGAACTTCTGCGAGAGAATATCCTGGAGCACCTTTAGCTTTTCGATCGTATCCTGGATCATATCGCTATCTACACCTCTCAATTATCAAGATAGTCTTTGAGCCGTCGACTTCGTTTGGGGTGGCGCAGTCGTCGCAACGCTTTGGCTTCGATCTGGCGAATCCGCTCACGCGTAACGTTGAAGTACAGTCCCACCTCCTCCAATGTCAAGGAGTACCCGTCCTCGAGGCCGAAACGCATCTTCAGCACCTCTTGCTCGCGGGGGGGCAGCGTATCAAGGACGCTGCGCAGTTGCTCCTGAAGAAGGGTAAATGCCGTCTGATGAGCCGGATTCTCAACTTCCTTGTCCTCGATGAAGTCGCCGAGGAGCGAATCCTCCTCCTCGCCGATCGGTGTCTCGAGAGATATCGGTTCTCTGGCCACATTTTTCACCGATTTTACGCGGGCGACGTTCCATCCCAGGCGATCGGCGACCTCCTCGTCGGTCGGTTCGCGCCCGAGTACCTGCATCAGTTGCCGCGACTCGCGCACCACCTTGTTGATCTGCTCGATCATGTGTACCGGTACGCGAATGGTGCGCGCTTGGTCGGAAATGGAGCGTGTGATCGCCTGACGGATCCACCACGTCGCGTAGGTTGAGAACTTGTACCCCTTCCGATACTCGAACTTCTCGACCGCTTTGATGAGGCCGATGTTTCCCTCCTGCACGAGATCGAAAAAGTGGAGTCCGCGATTGGTATACTTCTTCGCGATACTCACGACCAACCGCAGGTTGGCTTGGATCAATTTGTCCTTTGCAGTCTGCATCATTACCCGACCGCGCTCAATCTCGTCGGACATGCGCAGAATATCGTCGATCGAGTTCTCGAAACGGAACTCGAGCTCGCGCAGCTTCTTCTCCGTCATTTGAATGTGACGGATCTTCTCCTTGATCTGGTCGGCCGAGAGTCCCAGCGCGTCTTCGATTTCCTCCCGACGCGACCCTACCGCCAAACCGCGGCCGAGATTTCGCAGCTCGCGCAGGTTGGAGACGCGCAGGCGCTTCTCGACGCGGCTCTGATCGTCACGATACCGGTGAATTTGGCGCGCGGCGCGGGAAAAATGGTCGCTGAACCGCAATATCTCGTCCTGATGGATCTCTATCTCGTTCAACTTCTCCAAAAGCCCTTCGCTCTTCTGCGCGAGGGGTTTGTCGGTAAGAATGTCGATCCCTTTTTCAAAGGTACGCTGCTTGAGATCCATGTACGCGCGCAGCTCCGGTAAGAGTTCCCGGAGCGACTCGCGATAAAATTGGTTCAACCGGCGGCGCTCGGCGAGATACTCCGAGATTTCTTTCTTCGAAAGTCCGAGCTCGCGCGGGTCCTCCTTCCGAAAGGTCCGCTCCGCGAGGTCGAAGAACTCGGGGATAACCATCCCGCTGCCGCGAATCACGTCCTTTATGATCTGCTCGCCCTCTTCCATCTTCTTGGAGAGTTCTACCTCCTGTTCGGCGGTAAGCAGATTCTCCTTACCGATCTCTCTGAGATACAGACGGATCGGATCGTCGACTGCGGCATCTTTGTCGCCCACGATAACTCGTTTCGTGCGATCGACTGTGGCCGCCGCCGCCGTATGGGTTGGGGTTTCGGAGTCCGCCCCCTCACCGGAGGAGTCGGACTCGTCGCGCTCTTCCAGCTCGCCGTCGTCGTCCTCGTCACGCTCTTCCTGAGATTCTTCGCTCGACTCCTCGAGGATGACGTTATGTCGCGCCAAGAGGCTCAACACCTCCTCGATTTTATCGGAGTTGACGATTGCATCGGGGAGGAAGTCGTGCACTTCGTCGTAGCTTATCGTCGTTTTTGACTTGGCGTAGTCTATTAAACGTGCGATTGCAGGGTCGTTCTGCAATTCAGTCATCTGCCCTCACCTTCAATTTTGCAAGTTCTTGGTCGACCGACATCTTTTCTTCGAGGAGGGTCCGAAGACCCCGCGGGTCATCGTCGCCGATATGCTTCAATTCGGATTCCAAACGGCGTTGTTCTCCCTCCAATGAACGTATGTGGATAAGCGCCAATGCGTTATCGATATCGTCGTTCGACCAGCCGACGTACTCGCCGGATGTTAACTTTTCGAGAATCAGATTTCGTAACGTCTCGTCTGTGAGACGATCGACCATTCCTCGCGGGAGCGGCTCCTCGTGACGAAATGCGTCCTCCATCAAGAGGAATAACCGCCGCGCGCCGGGGTCGGACAACTCGTCCGATGTCAGCTTCTTGCGTAAATACGCAAATAGCTCGCTGTCTTGCGAGACGGCGAGCATTAGTATACTTTCTCGACTCAGAGATTGTCCCGGTTTTGAACCTGTGTCCCGCTCAACTCGCTGTGGCTGTTCTCCTCTCCGCCAACGTTCGAAGTCCGACCTGACCGCTCGAGACGAAACTCGGAGCGTCTCACTCATGTGCTCAAGAGCAGTCTCACGCCGTACCTCGGAATTGATGATATTAATATAGGGAAAGAGTTTGCGCAACAGCAACTCCCCGCTGTGAGGGACATCGCGATCGACGCTTCGAGCGGCGGCGTCCAGGAGAAAATCGAGCACCGGTCGGGTGTTTTCGACCGCGCGCGTCAGCGCGCCGCCGCCGGTCCGGAGGAGATCCGCGGGATCGGAACCGGGAGGAAGTGCCAGAGCGTGGCATCCCAGCCCCGCTCCCTCGGCTACGATCGCGGCCTTGAAGCTCGCATTTACTCCCGCATTGTCGGCGTCGAAAACGAGTACGACCTCGTCGACCCAGCGTCGAAGAAGCTTTGCTTGCTCCTCGGTAAAGGCGGTTCCCAAGGGTGCGACGGTGTTCGGAAAGCCGCCCTGGTGCATCGCGATCACATCGAGATAACCCTCGGCGATATAGGCCCGCCGCGTCTCACGAAAGCTACTCACAGCTTGTGTAATGCCGTAGAGCGTTCGACGCTTGTTGTAGATTGCCGTTTCCGGACTATTGATGTACTTTGCACGCTCTTCCGACGACAGCGCCCGTCCTCCGAACGCCGCGACTCGCTTTCGGTCGTCCCAAATCGGAAACATGAGGCGGTGGCGAAAGAGCGCGTATTCCCCGGCACGCCGGGAAAAGAGTCCGCTCGAAGAGAGGAAATCGCCGCTATACGACTTACTCCGAAGAAACCGGTGAAGCCACCTACCCTGCGACGGCGCGTACCCGAGATTGAACTCGTCGATCAACTCACGAGAGAGCCCGCGCTCCAGCGCGTAATCGAGTGCGACCTTTCCACGGGTGTCCTCGGTGAGGAGATAGTGAAACGAGCCGCTTACCCGTTCGTAGAGCTCATACAACGCTTTGCGGTCACGATCCTCCTTGCTCGGCCCGCTATCGCCCTGGAGTTCGACGCCGGCGCGCTCGGCGAGATATTCAACCGCCTCGGGAAACGAGAGTCCCTCCATTTCGCCGATGAACTTGAAGATGTCGCCGCCCCTGTTGGTCGCGAAACAGTAGTAGAAGCCTTGGTCGGGTTTGACGGTGAAGGACGGCGTCTTCTCCGACTTGAACGGGCTGAGTCCCCACCAGCGATCTCCCCGAGGAGTAAGCTTCGTGTACGCACCGATAACCTCGACAATATCGAGGCGATCTCTGATTTTCTGCAGCGTCTCTTGCGAAAAGCGCATGGCTACCGACGAAGAATAAAGTCCACGCGTCTATTTTTCCAGCGGTTCTCCTCATCATCGTGAGGCACGATCGGCGATGCGCCCCCGCGCCCGCGCGAGGAGAGCAATCGCGGGGAAATGCCGGCGTCGATCAATGCCTCCCGAACCGCCTCGGCGCGCGCGCGGGAGAGCGGGATAAGGGTTTCCTCCTGTTCGCGCTCGGTACCGGTGATATTGACCGCATGGCCTTCGACTTCGATCGAGTAGTCGGGGAAACGCCCCAGAATTTCCGCCAATCGGGCGAGAACCGCACGATTATTGATGCCGCGCTGGTCGTCCTCGGCGAGAATGAGCTGTGCCGAGTTCGGCTGAAAAACGATGCTGGGAATCTGTATGCGATAGCCGCCGTCGAACGGCTCGACCAGCACGTCGATCTCGATGAAGCCTTCGCTGACTGAGATATTGCCGAGGTCGTCGGCAACCTCGAGACGCCACGCGTACTCCTCGGCCGAGAGGACACGCTCTCCGTTTCTTGCCCTGCCGTCCCACCGAATACGCTCGGGGACCTCTCCGCGGCCGCCCATATCGTAGAAGAACGCGCCGGTCGGATCGAAGATTTCCAGGAGCCAATAGCGAACCGGCGACCGATCGCTCACGTCTACGGCGATCAACAGTGTGTCGTCGCGTCCGTCGCCGTCGGGAGAGAACGGCTGCGGTGTGACCGTCGCCTCAACCACCGGTCCGGCGCCGTCTACCGCGATCGGAGGCGACTCGATATCGAGTACCGGCCCGTGATCGAACCGACCGGTGAAGCGAACCACATACTCCCCGTCGGGCACCTCATCCGCGGACCACGTAACGGCGCTCGGTATATCACCCGATGCACCGTCGAGAACGAACGATTCACTCCCGCCGCCGATCGGCACCACCACGAGACGCCATTCGGCTAAACCGATCGTATCGGGTACGACGAGATGTGCCGTTACCGCGTCGGCTATGCCGTCGCCGTTGGGTGAAATCGCGGCGGCGCTCAACCGTATGAACCCGCCGACCGGCCGTGTATCGACGGTAAACGTGATCGCCTCGCTACGCGCCGCGTTGCCGGCGCGGTCGACGGCGACGATCGCCGCACGGTATTCTCCGTCCGAGAGCGGGCGTCCGTCGACCGTCAGAGGCGGCCAGGAGATACCGTCGCCGGCGAGATTTTCGACGAGTGCAATCGGCGTCCCTCCGGACGCGGCGGTAACCTCGACGTTCACGCGCGATGCGTCGCCGCGATCGATCCTGAGCATCAATTCGTCCTGCACTCCGTCTCCGTCCGGCGAAACTCGATCCGGTCCGACGAGTCGCAGTCCGGCTGCCGGCGGCGTCGTATCGGCCGTCAACGTCTGAGAACGCGCACGGACCTCGCCTCGCCCCTGGGAGGCGACGGTGAGCTCGCCGTAATACCGTCCGTCTTCCACGGGGAGTCCCCGATCGTCTCGGCCGTCCCATGTCACGCGTTGGGGAGCCGGTAAGCTTCCGGAAAATCGGCGTACCGAACGCGCGTCACCCGATCCGTCACGGAATATCTCGATGGAAAACGAGCCCGCACCGGCGCGATCGGAAATTTCGGTGGCGAAGACGATGTCGTCAAAGCGTCCGTCGCCGTTGGGGCTGAAAAAGGGGCGTTGTACTACGAGGTCGGCGCCCTCGAGGCGCGGGGTCAGTTCAAACCGTCGCGTGACCGAGCGTGCCCGGTTTCCGGCGTTGTCGGCGACCTCCACGTATATACCGTACTCTCCCGGAGGATATAGTGACCCGTCCGGAGCGTTGAGCTGCCACGGAACGTACTCAGGTAGGGCGCCGAACTCGCTGATCGTGACCGCCGCTTGCCCGTCGTCGGTGAGGAGCACCAGTCTGCCCTCAATGATCGTGTCGTCCCCTTCGAGGAAAATCCCGAGCTCCCGCAGCCGATCGGGATAGACGATCGGACTCGATAGGGCCAAATCGACCGACGGAGGCACGCTGTCAACGATAAAGCGTTCGGTTACGTCTTCGGCCGTGATGCCGTTTCGGTAGCGCGCGACCCCGCGGAGATAGTACTCTCCGTCGGCTGGCAATATCCGTCGGTCCAAGGAGAGTCGCTCGGGCGGCAGGTCAATCCCCGACCATTCGCGGACGCTCGTTTCCTCGTCGATGCGACGCAACTCGATTTTCCATTCCGAAAGACCCGCGATGGGTTGAAGCTCCGGGAGCACCGTCAACGCGTCCCTCAGTCCGTCTCCGTTCGGTGAGACGATGCGATCGGAGACGGCCAGACTGAATCGGGCGGGCTGCGGTCGTACGATGATCGGAGGACTCGTGACGGTATGGGTGTTGCCGATACGGTCCCTCGCAACGGCACGGATACGATATACTCCCTCGACGAGGCGACGTCCGTGTTCATCCTGCCCCGACCACACCGCCACCAGCGTGTCGTGCCTACCGTTCGTCTCGGGTACGACGGGAAGGGAAAAGAGGCGGCGATACGCCTGATCTACGACGTCGACTTCGATTCGTTCGGCGTCATCATAGTGCAACTCGACGGAGAGCTCCCCATCGGGGTCCAAGGCGATCGGCACCTCTTCTCCGGTTACGTCATCGGTGACAATCACCGAGACGAGTGGATTCGACGACTCGTTGTCGCGCGCGGCGAGAAGGTCAAGATGCATCGAAAGGCTCGGCGGCGTACGATCGACGACGATCTCGATGTCCGGCATATCGCGACGATTATCCGCCGCATCGAACGCGGACAACTCGAGACGATAGCGTCCGTCGGAGGGCGCGTCGGCGACACCCCACACCACTTCCGCGGAAAAGGAGCGATGGTTGAGATCGGACGTCAATCGTTCGGAGATATCACCGAGGACGGTCGGATCTCCCAGCGGTTGCATGCTCCAAGTGCGAATCTCAGTCCCGTCCGATGCAAAGAGTGCCGCCTCGATACCGCCGATCCACAAGTCGTCTTCCGTGCTCACCTCGACGACGACCTGCTCCAGACCGGAAAGGGGCGCCAAGTATACGCGTGTGACATCCCCTCGAAGCGACGCCCCGACTCCGATTCTCGCTCGATCCGAATCGGGCTCGACCACCGCGAAACGCGCTTCGGGTGTGGCGCGATCGGTCGACGGAAATACCGCCGCGAACTCACCGGCCAAGAGGGCCGACCCGTCGGTTGTGGGCTGCGCCGCGGCCGAAGCGCGCGTCTCGCCGGTGCCGAGCGGTATCGCGGCGCCGACCGAGATTCCCGGCCACACACGTTCAGCATCCGTTTCGAGCGGCGTATTGAGGCCCATCGTAACCGATACACGGCGAGCAATATGGATCGCGCCGACCGTCTCGATCCACGTTTGCGCAAAGCTCTCCGAACGCACTGCCGCGGATACGTCGATCGCAAGTGATTCGTTCTCTACGATGCGGGCACGCACACCGACGTAGGGCGTGAAGGGTGCAATAAGCGGCTCAAACGGCTCTCTACGCGCCGCGGTTCCGATATCGAGCATCGCCGCGTGCACCTCGACACGCGAGATCGCACCGACCGGCGGTAGTCGGTATCGCGCTCCGACATCGATACCGAGGCCTACCTCGGCGGCGCCGTCGCCGGCGGCAACGGTTGCACCGAAAGAGGCGCCGGCGCTCAGGCGAGCGCCCAACGGACGCGCACCGCCGACCGATCCGTGGACGATTGTGCCGTCGTCGTCACCGAGAAATCCTACTCCGCCGGTCCAGGCGAAGCGCCGACCGGGTACCGTAATCGCCGTTGCACCGCCCGTCGTTCCGTCGCCGAGCGCTATCCCTCCGGAGGCGGCGACACGTGTTTCCCGCGTACCGGCGGTGAGATGGGGAAGCCACAACATCGAAAGTGGATCATCGTCTCCTGCGAACGAGCCGACCGAAGCGCCCAGTGTGCGGGGCCGCCACAACGTCGGTCGGTAGGTCTCCGCGGGGTCCGACTCATCGGCCGCAAGGGAAGCCGCTCCCACGAGGATCGCAATCATGAGAAGACCGATACGACGGACAACGGTCGAAGTATGCTTCACTATCGATGTATTCATAGCGCTCGTTCCCGATATGTATCACGCCCGGCGAGTGTTATCATTCCTCGGCGCTTCCCCTCCCCACGCGTCGAACTACACGTTATTCGGTCGACTTTTTTATGAGCTCTTCCATGTCGGCGATCGAGAGTCGGCGGTAGAGCTCGCGCTCGAGGCGACGCAGTACCTCGCACAGGGTAGGACTAAGGGTTTCACAACTTCGATTCAAAAAAACGAACAGCTCTCGTTGCTCCCCGTCGTCCATGGAAAACTCCGACGGCGCTCGGTCAGACATCGATGGTAACGCCCTCCCGCGCCAAGTCGATCTCGAGTGTATCTCCACCGCTCCGGTTGGCATACCACCGCGCCGAGTTCACGTTCTGGTCGAGTTTCTTGTCGTCGTACGTCGGTTCGTGGTGAAACATGAACAGTCGCTTTACTCCCCACGCGACGGCAAAGTCGACACCCAAACTAAAGGATGAGTGCCCCCAGTTATACTTCTCGATCGCCTCATCGAGAGTGTACTGCGTATCGAGGATCATCGCATCGACGTCTCGAAAGAACCGCGCGTTTTCAGCGGTCTTTGTGAAATCGCCCTCCTGAAGCTCTACGTCGGTTACGTAGGCAAAACTGCGACCACGGTAGTCGACGCGATATCCGAAAGCGCGCCCCGGATGGTTAAGCTCCCTCCACCGGACGGCCGCGTCGTACAAATCGACCCCGTCGGGAGAGATTTGGTGAAAATGTAGATTGGACATTCGATCTTCCATCGTAACCGGGAAATAGGGATGGTGCATCTGGCGCGACAGAATCGCCTCGAGGCCGTCGAGGGGACTGTAAAAGTGTATCGGTATGCTCGGATTGTACGCGTGCATAAAGAACGGCAATCCTTGCACGTGGTCGTAGTGGAAGTGGGTGAAAAAGATATGAAACTCGGTCGGCATCACCGCAGCGTGAGTCAGCGACGAACCGAGCCCGATGATGCCGCTTCCCGCATCGAAAATGAACTGTCGACCGGACTCGTCCAACTCCAGCTGCACACACGCCGTGTTGCCGCTCGTAGTACCGAACAGCCACGCCGGGAGCGAGGCCAAAAAACGCTCGCGCGAATCGGAGTTCACCAGATCGCCGGGACGGATGCGCTGTACGACGGTCGCGATCTTGCTTCGTATAGCTTGAGGGGTGAGCGGAACGGGATGAGAACCCCGTGCACCCCACACGGTAAACTTCATTCGCCTCTCCATCCGGTCTCACGCGGACGATGGATCGGCGGCGCGGCGCGACGCGCATGCAGTGCCGCAGAGATATCCTCGCCGTTACGAGACGGCCCGATATCTATTCCGGGACATTCGGACGCCTCACGCGCCCAATGCTCTTCGGAATCCACAATATGCGACCAAAACGGATACGTCCTACATTGCAAGGGTCGCGCGGGATACACGGAGCATCCACCGTCCTTCCAGAAGACACAATCTTTATTGTCTTGTTCGGCAAGCGACAGGTGGTCCTCAATACCGAATGGGGCCCACGCGGCGTAACGGACGATAAACTCCTCCCGCATAAGACCGGTGAACTGCAACAACCGTTTCAGATCGTCTTCGGATAGAAAGACGTACCCGCTGTCATGCCGACAGCATCGAGAGCATTGGGTACATACGAAACGGAGGCCGCGATTCCAAAAGGAAGGTTGCATCATCACCGCCATCATACCATAAGAGGCAAAAAAAAATCCCTCGCGACGCCGTGTGATCGCGAAGGAGATGGGGAGTGCAGGATTCGAACCTGCGAAGGCGTAGCCAACAGATTTACAGTCTGCCCCGTTTGACCGCTCCGGAAACTCCCCAAAAAGTCGACGCGGAAATTACCACGTTGTCGCGGGACGTGTCAACAAGCAATCTGCGAGGGATCGATACCGATCGTAGACAACATTTCATAATATGAAACTCTTTATTATCATTTTACAATTCTATGCTTAGTATGAAATACTGTTTACGTTGCCCGGATAAGTGGAATAACTGAGTATCTTGCGCGCTATGGAGGTCGTCGATAATGCCGCAATATCGATACGAGGTGAGATTGGACTTTGAAGCGGTTAAGTTGCCGCCGGTGACCGACATACTCGTGCTCGGGAGTCGCTATACACACGGCAAACTCGGCATCTTTGAGTCGTTCAGATTCTTGGTACCGGATCAGTACGACTTTTATGATGTGGACAATCCCAAGCATCCGAACATCGGTTCGGTGGTCGTCAGTAAGCAGGTAGTGAGACGTTTGGCGTATCCGCAGGTCGAGAAGGTGCTCGCCGAGCACGTGTTCCCCTTTCTCGACGAGAGCGAGGCGGTAAACGTCAATTTTACCGTTCGACGTTTTACGGAAGGTATCGAGTTGTAGTGATAGGTGAAACGGTCGAGAAGATCATTGTCACCGACCTCGTCACCCTACCCGCCGTTGCTCCCGTTCGAGCCGCCGAGAAGCTTTTCTCCAACCACACGTGCATCGTAATCCGAGACGAGTCGCGCTTCGTCGGGTTGCTCACTCCCAAGGATCTCACCCACAAGAAGACGTTGATCGGCGATTGTATGGTTGCAAAACCTTCGATCCAAATCGGCGACTCGATCGATACGGCGACGCGGCTTCTCATCGAAACGGGATATCGCGCCCTACCGTGTTTCGACGCCGATGGGCGTTTCCTGGGAGTCGTCACGATTGAACACGCCTTTGAATATCTGTGTCAGTCCCTCGCACTCGACTCGGTGCCGGTAGAGGTGAAAAATATCGTAGGCGAGATGTCTCTGGAGCAAACGAAGGTGGAGTTCTTCGGCGAGATGTCGCATCAAACGAAGAACCCGATCCAGGTAATTTTGAGCGCGATGGATCTCCTCCTCAGCCAGAATCTGAAACCGGACCAAATCAGACTCATCGCCTCGGCGGTAAGAGCGACGATGCAACTGAATGCCGTTATATCGGAGCTTTTTGCAAAATATTTTCAGGACGAGACCACGATAGCACCGGCGACGACCTCGTCTTCGAGCTCAGCCGTCGTTGAGGCGGACGTGGATCACCGTTGACGCCGCAGATCGCGATCGCTACTCCAACTGATCACACCGTCGCCCACGACTCTCCAAGCGGTGCGGTGACGGCGCGTTCCCAGGTTCGCCTATACAAGCCGCTTGTTGAACAACTCGATCAATGCAGCCTGAAGACGAACCGGTTCGCCGACCGAAAGAAGGCGTGAAAATCCCGGCTCGTCATGGATGGCCACTACTATTTCGGAGAGGACTCCGGTGTGTTCCGGCGGCGCGGTTCGCGGCGCCGCCAGGACCAAAATCGTCGGCGCGTCCGGAGGGCGCAGGACGCCGGCGCGCGGCTCCGAGATTCCATCGGAGCGACAGTGCAGAAGTCGGATACCGACCTCTTCGAATACGAGCGATCCGTACGCTTCGCGACGCCGAAAATCGGCGAGAAGCTGCCGCGCGTCGCAGTCTCCACGGTCCAACTCTGCAACGGCGCGTATCATCGCCTCCTCCGAGCCTTCCAACGGTGCGACGAAGAACGTCCGTACCACCGCCATGATCACCGGCAGGGACAGTCCAGACGTGGAAGTTGTCGCGGGCTCGCCGGCGCGCTCGCTCGGACCGTCGCGTACGATAGACTGAACCGCCTCATCGATGCGCTGTCGAATCGTCTCCGGCGAGTTGTCGCTATCGATGACGACGCACGGCGTATCGTCCGCGGTGATCGGATAGGTGGCGATGATGAGATCCCAATCGCGAGTGTCCACCGGTTCCCAGCGAGTATCGACGGTCGCGCCGGATGGGAGAACGCTCTCCGCGATCGATCCCAGCCACGCCGACATACCGAGGCCCTCGTAGCACAAAACCTTGACGGCCATACCCGCACCCCGGCGCAACCGAACGTGAGTTAACCGAGCGTCTATCGCAAGGTAGGGTTCCTGAAGCTCCCGATACAAGTCGTTGTTTCCACCGTTAGCGCCCCCGACGCGGTCGCCGAACGTATGGGAGAGCGCCGTGCGATACTCGTCGACGAGAATATCGATATGAGTGTCGTCGCCGCGCTTGATACCACCGTGAGTGTGAGGCAGCCATCCTCCCAACCAGCGGTGAAAGAGGTCCAATCGCCGCGTTGTGGCGGCCAACGTCAGCCGGAGGTAGTTGAGGAGTTTGGGGTCATCGTGGAGCCATACGTGCTCGTACTCCTCCACCCGCGTCAGAGCGCGCTCGATGGTATGCTCTATGGACACTTCCAGCGCGCCGATCAAGCCGCCCGATATGATATTCGGCGGCTCCAACGGTTCGCACGCGGCAAGCACGCGGGCCAAGAAGATCTTCTCGGTCTCCGGAAAGACTCCGACAATACCGTCGGCGAGGGCCGCCCGCTCCATGGCGTGAGCGGCACGAGAAACCAAATCGGGAAGATCGGTATGAAAATCGGGAAGGCGGACCAGGGAGCGCCCCTCCGGCAGACGTCGCCGTACGAGAAACAGGTAACTGTATAGCATGCTGGAGTACCCGGGCGCGAAGCGGTACCCCAACGTCTCTTCCGCGGCGGTGATACTGCGCAGAATGAGGTGCCCCGCGTTACCGATGCGAAGCGACCGGAGTAGACGCGGTCCGTCGGAATCGGGCGTGTTCGGCAGATAGCGCGGAAAGAAGCGGGCGAAGACGGCCATAAATGCGAGCCGCTCTGCGTGCTCATCGCCGAGCATGCGTACGCCTACGCCTTTCTGCCGCTCCAACTCCAAACCCGTCGGCAGATATTCGTCGAGGTGCCCGAGAGCCGTGCTCACCGAGGAGTCGCTTAGGAAAAACACGTGCGCGAGCTCCGAGAGTTTGCACCACCCGGGGTTGGCGATCAGATAGAGGAGTAGTAAGAAAGGACGGTCGGCCGCACCGTGGACGTCCATGCTGCTCGAGGAGGCGTGCGAATCGGGGAGTCCATCCGGAAGCGGGTCCAGGAGGCGCACCCCGTGGCCCCGCCGCCGCTCGAAGCGAACCCCTCTTAATGCCAATAGTCGCTCTATGTGTTGAAGATCGCGATGGATCGTCCGTACTCCGGCGCCGCAGGCGTTGGCGATCTCCTCCACCGTACAATACCCTTCGCGACCGGCGAGTTGCCGTAGTATGCTTCGATACCGCGCCTTCATACCCCCTCAGTACTCCGGGTGAGGTCGTCCGCCGCACGCCGAGCCTCGGCGGCTGACCCGGCGTTTCTCAGACGACGCGCCAGTTTGCGCAGATCGTCGCTCCGAACCCGGGAGAACAGCCGCTTCAAGTCGGAAATCGCCGAGCCGGTGGCGCTTAACTCGTCGACGCCGAGGGCGAGGAGCGCCAGAGCCGACGCAGCGTGGCTCGCCATATCGCCGCAGACCGCCACATGGACGCCTGAGGCGCGACACGCTGAGGCAACGCTGTCGATCGCCGTGATAACCGATGGATGAAACTCATCGTAGAGGCGTCCGACCCCGGCGTTGCCGCGATCCACCGCCAAAAGGTATTGCGTGAGGTCGTTAGTACCGATGCTGATAAAATCCACCGCTTCGATAAGTGCGGCGATACGCAACACCGACGCCGGCGTCTCCACCATGATGCCGACCTGCGGGGCGGCGGCGCCGGGAGCGAGCTCGTCATCAACGAGTGCCCGTACCGACTCAATCTCCGCGCGATCGATCACCATGGGAATCATCAGTCGAATCGCGTACCCCTCCGACGCCACCCGCACGATAGCGGCTACTTGATCGCGAAGGCGATCGGGGTGCGCGGCTAAGAATCGTATTCCCCGTTCTCCCAGAAACGGATTGTCCTCCGGCGGCCGGTCGACGTACGGGAGCGGTTTGTCCGCTCCGCAATCTAAGAGTCGGACCACCACCGGATAGGGCGCAAGAAGCGTGCACACCGCGCGATACTCGGCGGCTTGTTGATCCCGATTCGGAAAGTCGGGGCATCGCGTGAAAAAGAACTCACTTCTGAAGAGCCCTGAGCCGCGGGCTCCGACCTCGACGGCCCGACGGGCCTCGGCCGCGCCGTTGACGTTGGCCGACAGGTGGATCGGCCGTCCATCGGCGAGACGCGCCGGCGTCTCTCGAGCCCACCGTTCCTGCTTTTTTCGCTGCGCGCGCTCGGAGTCCTGTTGTCGGCGAGCGCGTTCGCATGTCGCCTCGTCGGCGTCGAACACAACCGTTCCCGCACCGCCGTCGACCACGATCCACGCCCCGGGCCGAGCGCGCCTCATGACGTTATCGGCGCCGGTGACGCAGGGTATCGAGAGCGAACGCGCCAGAATCGCCGCATGCGAGGTGCGCCCTCCCCGTTCGGTGACGATAGCTGCAACCCGTGATGCGTCCAGGAGGGCCGTCGCAGACGGCGTTAGCTCGATCGCCACCACGACGCTCTGTTCGGGAATTTGCCCCGGATCGGCGATCGATCCGTAGTACATCGCCTCCACGAGGCGATTGCCGATGTCACGAATATCGTTGCCGCGCTGACGCAGATACTCAGAGTCGAGCTCCTCGAACTCCTTTGCGGTCTTCTCGGCAAAGTTCAAGACCGCCCGCTCCGCCGAGACGTCGGTGTGATGCACCGCGTGGCTGACCGCATCCCGTAGCTCATCGTCGGACAGTATCTCAATATGTCCTTCGAAGATCTCCGCCTCGTCGCCGTCGGCGCGCGTCTTCACCACCTCTACGATGGCACGATAGTAGGCCACCGCTACCTCTCGTCCCCGGTAGAAACGGTCCATCTCACCGGCCGCGCTATCGGCGTATGCGCCGTGCCGCGAACGTCGCGTCATATGGTCCGTCGGGATCTCGGGCTCGTGTATGAGATATGCAGCGCCGACACCCACCCCCTTTGACGCGGCCACTCCGTGGATCACGACAGAAGCTCCTCGATCGCCGCAAGGAGTGCCGCTTCGTCCGGCCCGTCGCATCGCACCTCAAGTGTATCGCCCTGTACCACCCCCAGCTTCATAATCTTGAGCAGACTCCGCCCCGGCGCCTCTGTGCCGTTCTTGGCGACGGTGACATCGCTGTCGTGCTGCTTGGCGAGCCTCACGAACCGGTTGGCCGGCCGCGTGTGAAGTCCCTCGCTGTTATGCACTACGATTGTCCGTTTCACCATACCACGCTCCTCAGTGACGGCCGCTTAGTGAGTCCGTATCGTCCCGGGCCGCAGTAGCGTTGCGTTGCGGCTCGCGAGCTCGATCGCGTCTGCAACGGCGCTCTCTAATGAGTTCCTCTCTACATGACGAACTGCCAGAGCGGCCAAAAACGTGTCGCCGCTCCCTATCGGATTGACCGCCTCGACCTTCGGTACCGGGTATGCGTATCCGTCGCCGTTCGCCTCGGCGTAAATCACCGGACGGTCTCCACGGGTCACCACCACATTGCACCGGTGATGCCGAGCAAAGGCCGATATCGACTCGGAAAGGTCGAACGCCGGACTCGTCCGAGAGCGTACCCCGCGGGCGTGCGACGTGCCGTTTTCCGCTCCGAGGGTCGTAAACTCCTCTTCATTGATTTTGACGGTTACCGAACCCGTTTCGCGCGTCATCGCAGCGAGGGCCGCCGCGAGATCTCCGCCTCGAATATCGAGAAAAAGGGGAACACCGGCAGCCTGCGCACTCCGGGCTACGACGGGCACGATCTCTCGCGGAATATCCGCAAGACGGCTACCGGCGAGAAGACACGCACTCGCTCCCGACATCTCGTTCTCCACGGCGGATACGAGCTCTCCGACGACCTCCTTCGGCACGGTCTGCGGCTCTCCTACCACGACCTCGGTCGCGCCGTGTTTGGGATCTACGAGAGTGATCGCCCAGCGAACCCTACCGGGATACGGCACGGCACGAAGCCGTATCCCGTCCTCCATTACAAAGCTACGGTACTGCGCTAACGATTCGGCGCCGATCGGAGAGACGAGGGTCGCCTCGTACCCCAACTGACTTACTACGCGTGCCGCGTTGCACGCCTTGCCCGCGGCGACTTCCAGATATCCGGTCGCTCGATTGACCGCCCCGAGATCGAACTGCGAAAGTGTAACGACGCGGCCAAGGGCGGGACTCAGCCCCACGCATAGAATCATTATCAGACCCTGTCCTCTATTCGTGGCGCGTGCTCCAGCAACCAGCGCTCCGCGTCGCCGCTCCACAGTCCACCGGCGCTTGATACGATATCTGCCAGCGGACGATACCACTCGTCCTCGCGAGCCCTTTCTTCCAGATCATCAAGAGCGATGAGGGGTAGATAGATACCCGGGTACATCAGCTTTTTGGCGCCCGGTAACTCGGCTAAGCGCATCGTGGTATCCGGTACGGCGTTGAGCCCCCCGATGTGGGTCACGAGTGCCTGAGGACGTGTAAGGCCGCGCTCCAGGAGCTCCAACGCCTCTTTTTCATCGTCCACGGTACCCCCGGTGGTGCCGATGACGTGGTGCTCGAGATAGTGTATGCCGTAGTAGTTGATGCGCGCCACGAAAGCCGGATCGGTCGGCCCGGCGAAGAAGTTGATACATCCGTTAAACGCTAACAGTCGATCTGCCTGCTCCAACACCTCTGCAACGGGAACCATCACGAG
Organism: Alkalispirochaeta sp.; assembly: GCA_965601925.1. Classification (GTDB taxonomy): domain Bacteria; phylum Spirochaetota; class Spirochaetia; order DSM-27196; family Alkalispirochaetaceae; genus Alkalispirochaeta. The sequence goes on along the minus strand of OZ271854.1, from coordinate 3,780,459 downwards.
GATATCGTCGTAGCCGTCCGTTCCACCGATCCGTTGCATATCCCGTTCCGCGTGGTCGGACGAGGCCGGATTGAAGAAAAAGAGCTCGATTTCGCGTTCCGCGGCCACAGGTTGAAAGATACGTCGCGCCCGACTCAGGCGCTCCTGATCGACGTCGGTGACGAGAAGGCGCGCCGGCCGTTGAGGGCCGCTCAGGGCGTAGTCGATCGCGGCAAGTCCCATGGGTCCCCCGCCGCCGAGGATGGCCATGGTACCGCCGGCGCGAATGCCCATGTAATGGTTGTGGCTGCGCCGGTCGGTACGAAATAGACTGCGGCTGGCGCCGATCACGCAAGAGTACGGTTCCGCCAGGGCGGCCCGGAAATGGTCCGAGACGGAATGGGTCAACAGACAGTCCATTTCCATGACCTCCCGCGGCAAAATGATGTAGGTGGCGTCGCCGCCGCAGTGTTGATACGAGTACCCCGGCGAGTCCATGCTGCCCCGATAGTTGATCGCCGGCTGTATGGTACACCGTTGCCCCGCCTCATATCGGTCTTTCCACGCGTGCCCGACCTCCACGATCTCACCGGCCAGCTCGTGACCGACCAAAATCGGTCGCTGTGCGACGTCGTCCGGTACCCGCTTGTGGTCCGCTCCGAGCTTTGCCGCCTTGAACGTGCTCATACACAAGCTGTCGGCGTGTACTCGCACCAGGATCTCGTCGGTTTCGATCGCCGGGAGCTCAAACTCCTCGACGCGAATGTCCATCTTCCCGTAGAGTCGCGCGCCGATACTTTTCACCGGTCCGACTCTCCCATTTCCAACGCCCGTTCAAATTCCGTAAGTATCGATCGTACCGCGGCAACGTCTCTGGCGTTTCGTAACGCGTCGATGACGTCCTCGCTGTCACACAACTCTGCGATCTGCGGTATGACCTCTTGGTTGTGCCTTTCGCGGTCGGTCGCCCCGGCAAAGATCAAGATATCCACTGGATCGTTCTCCTCATCGCCGAACTCCACCGGTTCGGATAGGGTCACCAAAGCGTAGCCGGTGGACAGGACGCCGTTTTCCGGCCTGGCGTGGGGCATAGCGATACCCGGCGCGATAATGAAGTACGGCCCGATTTCGCGGTGATTTCGTACGATCGCGTCAATGTAGCGCGATTCTACCAGTTGGGCGTCTACCATGAGCCGTCCGCCGAGGCGCACCGCCTCTTCCCAGTCGACCGCCCGACGGTCCACCGCGATCGTGTTGCTTTCCTGTATTTGCTGAACAAAACTCGACATGGTCTTCCTTACACTCTAACGGGATACGATAAAGGGCCGGGAGGAGCTGTGACACAGCGCCCACCGGCCTCACGCTTATACACTCGTATGGGTTTCGGTCCGGTTCGCTCCGTTTCCTTCGGACAGTTCGCGCACGATGTCATCGTACTCCGGGGCGTTTACGAAATTGGTGATGCTGAAGTGCCGGGCGTGCGGAGCCGCGACCTTGGCACGGTCGGTGAGATTGACATGCGAAATCACCAATTGCGCGTCTCCGGGCACCTCGTCGACCGAGGAGTGCTCGACGGAGACCTCGACTCCCGCCGCTCGAAGTTTCTTCTTGAGACGGTTGGCTCCCATGGCGCTGGAACCCATGCCGGCGTCACAGGCGAAGACGATCTTTTTGACGGTTCCCATACCTTTGATCGCCCGCATTTGCTCCTTGGCGCGCTCCAGCGTCTCTGCACCGTCGACCTGTTGTTTCGTAAAGCGTCTGATAAACGGCATGGCGACGATAAAACTCACCGCCGTCGACACGATGATACCGGCGAGAATCGCCGCGTGACCTCCCCGCGGCGCCACCGCCATGAGGGCGATGATACTTCCTGGGGACGGAGTCGCAACGGCGCCGGCGCCGAGAATTCCGAACACCAACACGCCCGAGGCGCCGCCGGCGATGACCGCCAGAATCAATATGGGATTCATGAGCACATAGGGGAAGTAAATCTCGTGAATACCGCCGAAGAAGTGAATGATGATCGATCCGGTTGAGGAGTCTTTGATCGCTCCCTTGGAGAAGACGAGGTACGCAAGTAGAATACCGAGTCCCGGCCCGGGATTGGTCTCCAGAAGAAAGTATATGGATTGGCCCAGCTCCTGAACCTGCGCCGCGCCGAGAGGACCGAGAATGCCGTGGTTGATCGCGTTATTGAGAAAGAGGATCTTCCCGGGTTCGATAAGGACGGAGGCGACGGGCAGAAGACCGATACGCACGATCGCCTCGACTCCGGTCTGCAACGCCGTCGTCAGCGCCTGAACGGCGGGATTGACGGTCACCAGAGACAGTACGGCAATCAAACCACCGATGATGCCTACCGAGAAGTTGTTAACCAGCATCTCAAAACCCACCGGAATATGGGGCTCGACCCACTCGTCGAACTTCTTGATCGCAAGCCCACCAAGCGGGCCCATGATCATCGCACCGATGAACATCGGAATATCGGCGCCGACGATAACCCCCATGGTCGCAATCGCTCCGACGACACCGCCGCGGATGTTCCACATGATGCGGCCGCCGGTGAATCCTATTAACAAGGGCAACAGATATAGGATCATAGGACCGACCAACGCGGATAGTCGTTCCGAAGGAATCCATCCGGTAGGGATAAACATCGCAGTGATCAGTCCCCACGCGATAAACGCCCCAATGTTGGGCATAACCATGCCGCTCAGATAGCGCCCGAAGCGCTGAATGCGCGCCTGCGTAACGGTTGCAGCCATTCTCACGACCTCCTCGTTTATGTTCTGCAACCATGCTGCGCCCGACGCGGTCGTACTGCAACAAAAAGCACTTCGATTGTGGCAGGTGTCGGATCTTGTCGATTTGGCAGGAGGACCGCGAGGAGCGACATCAACCGAGGGGACGCTCCGGTTCGGGATCGGCGACGCCACGACCCGAGCGCTTCGGTTGCACCATCCGTCGTTCGATCAGACGGCGTTGAAGAGCACCACTCCAACACAATCAGAAAACGATCACGAAAAACTGCCATTCTTCCAAAAAAAGACCGTACAGCCTGAAATATGTGATTGAAGTGAATAATAGATTAAAAATGGCTTTTTATTGAAAAAACTATGGCAAAAAAATTGAGTATTCATACAATTATTTATTGAAGAACACCATAAATGAAACACGGAGGAGGTTGTTTTCATGTTTCAGAAACAAAGCGTAGGCGTGGTCCGCGCGTTAGGTATCGCGGTCTTGGTTCTCGCGACGGCTGGATGTCAGGGGTTACTGAACGAGTCCCCGGACGATGTTGAGGTGCAGCACTCCGAGGAGGTGCTCGAAGCGTATCGGGAAAATCTGTACTCGCTGGTCTACTACGGGCATCCCTCGGGGGAACTCCACGTGAGTGCCGCACCGGCGGATAATCCCTTTGCAGAGGGTTTTCACGATATGGATCTGCGGGACGAAGAGGGCAATCCGTTAGTGTTCGCCGAGCTTCCCGTTGAGTCGCAACAGGCGCTGGTGCAGTCGCTGGTCGATCTGCAGATTGACACCATACGCGAACGCACGGCCCCACGCGACATGGCGTACTATGCGTGGCGTAACGACAGCATGAGAGAGTTCTTCCGTCGATCTCCCGACCGTGCATTCGACAGTCGGAATCCTGCAGCCGTGGCGGAGATGCACGCGGTAATGGAAGAGCGAATGCCCTCTCTCGAGCGGTACGTGGCCGCATACGAGGCCGAGCACTCCTCTGTTGTGGAAACTGCAGCGCTTTCGGAGGCGCAGAAGTTTTCCATCATACGAGGAGCGCATCGTCAGGGACGTATCATTCTGCACCGTCCGGGGCACGGGAGTGGAAGCAGCGGTACCGTTCCGACATCGTTCGCCGCATTTTGGTTTGACTTCGGGCACGCGAGTATCATGAGCGAGAGCTCACCGCCGGCGGGACATCACAACATTCTGAACATCACCGCGTGGGGGGTAGGATCGATGGCTCCGTGGGGCTACACGATCGTGAACGGTGTCAATCGGCCGCCCAACGACAACGTGCAGTACGAACCCGCTGAGTTCTGGATAAATACTCCGCAAAAGGCGGATATCCTCAAAGTCGGTCGAGTAACGTCCGTCGTCACAAGGCGATTTCTCGGAATACCGATCGCGTGGAGACAGGTATGGACGGAGGCGAACGGCACGGATCACACTCGGGCGGCGAACTGGGCGCGCGCTCAGCTTGGTAAGCCTTACGGATTTGCGATCAATAACAGCGCCTTCGTGTGTTCGGTTCTCGTCTTTCGGTCCTGGCACCAAGGCGTGGGTATCAACATGGTTCCGATCGGGCTGGGCTGGGTATTCCCCATCGACCTGTACAACTCGGCAAGCACGCGAGTTGCCGCATCGTGGTAGTTCCGTCGCCCAAATAGCAGACTGCCGGCCGCGACACGTCCGGGAGCGCCGATTGCGCGCTCCCGGACCGTCGCGTTCGGTGACGCCAGTCTCGGGCAACGTCGGAGTTCTCGCAGGAGCGGCACTCAAAATGTATGGGTTGCGTGCGGCGATCGCGAGAGCCTCCGCGAGTTTGGCGTTTCTCACATCGGGTATGACACAAAGAGCGTTGTCGAACGCGCGTTCGGCTCAACGCGCGCACGTCTCCTTTCGACCGTTCAACGACTCCCTTTCTATCATTCCGGGCCGTTTCTGCTAACGCCGGACCGTTTACGGCAACGCCCGCCCGTCATAATGCCCATACTGCACAAAAACCTGAGAGAGGAGTCGGTATGACGATCAAGGATTCAGTGGTACTGGTGAGCGGAGCGAATCGAGGTATCGGCAAAGCGTTGGTCGAGGCGCTTACCGCGTCGAGGGCCGGTAAGATATACGCCGGATATCGCAACGCAGCGGATCCGTCGTGGGCGTCGGACGGCCGGATTGTCCCGCTACGCCTCGACATCACCTCACCGGATGACGTACGGCGGGCCGCCGAGTCGGCCCGCGACGTCACCCTTCTGGTCAACAACGCAGGCGTGCTCACCTTTGGAGACATTCTCACCGTCGATGAGGAGTCGATTCGACGGGACATGGACGTGAACTTCTACGGCTTGCTGCGTATGGTGCGTACCTTCACGCCCGTATTGCGCGAGAATCGCGGCACGGTGGTAAACATTCTTACCCTCGTTTCCCTCGTGAGCGCGCCGGGCATGGCCGCCTACTGTGCGTCCAAGGCGGCCGCATGGTCGCTCGCTTTGTCGCTGCGAGGAACCGTGGAAGAATATGGTATCACCGTGAAAAACGTATTCCCCGGCGGTGTGGACACCGACATGCTCGCCGGCGTCGATGCTCCGAAGACGAGCCCAGGGGACGTCGCCGCCGGTATTCTTCGCGGAATAGAGTCGGAAGAGGCCGACGTATTTCCGGACCCGATGTCACAGTCGGTGTACGCCCAATGGAGGGCCGATCACAAGGCCGTAGAGAGACAATTTGCCTCGATGTGACGACAGGAGCTACCTTTTTCGAGGCGACGCCGACGTCGCTTCGATATCGACATTCGTGAGACGACGTGTATGAAAACGGTACCGCGAGCACTGAAAAACGATCCCAACGCGACCGCGCTATCGGTCTGGAAGGGCAACGCCATCGTCTACAAACGCCTGGCTCGTCCCCTCTTGGAACAGCGCATCCGGGCAACGACGGCGTCGGCCAGCGTTGTGGTGCAGGGTGCCAAGATCGTACGGGATATGGACGGGCGGGAGTACCGGGCGACTGCCGGCGAAATGCTTCTCCTCCCCCGGGATATCTTTTGGATCAGCGACCTTTTTGCCGGCTCCGGCGCGCCCTTCGAAAGTTATGTTTTCTTCTTACACGAGGATCTACTCTTTCGGCTCCCGCGCGCCGGACGAGCCGTTCGCGACGGCGGCGGCGCGAGTCGATCGAGCGAGGACGATGGAGCATTCGCACCTCTCGTACTCCCGACGTCTCACGCGATCCGGATATTCTGCAGCAACGCGAAAGCTCTTCTCGATGCGGTGCCGGACGGTGCGTACCACCTCATGGAGCTACAACTCATGGAGTTCCTCCAGCTGGTACGCCTTTACGACGACGCGCCGAGTCTCTCACGCTGGCTTGCCGGTCCGCGCGCCAATCAGACGCGCGACCCTGTGAAGATCATGGATCTCCTCTTCGATACGGACCTTACCGTTAACGACTATATCGCCCTAAGCGGCAAGAGCAAGACCTCGTTCAATCGGGAGTTTCGGTTGCGATACGCTACGTCGCCCAAGCAATGGCTCATCGATCGCAAGCTCACCCATGCCGAACGTCTACTGCGATCAAGAAGTGCCGAGGTCTCCTCGATCGCCCTCGACTTGGGATATGAAAACGTCTCGCAGTTCATACGTCTCTTTAAACGCAAGTACGGACTGCCCCCGGGGCGGTATCGGGACGTCCTCGCCGCGGATGTCGACGAGTCGCCGACGGGCCGCACCTCGAACCGTGGCGGCGGTGCGGCGTAGCCGGGCGGTGGAGAACGCGATGCCCCTCGCCGACTCGAAGGCAACGCCTACCGATATCAATCTATCAGTCGAAGCACAAAGCTTCGCAACGCGTCCTCGTCCGTTACCGAGACATCCAGTTCGGGGTGCATCCGGCTGCGAAACGAGGGAGAGAACAGTATGCTGAGAAACATTACCGCATGATCTCGACCGGCGCTCGTATCGTTCGGAAAGAACTGTTCGGCCACTAAATCCACGATCGGTCTGAAGGGGTGCTCATCGCGCGGGTACCTCAATTGACTCCCACTCAACAAGAGCTCCGCATACGATGGATTGGCGATTTGAAACGCCAACGCCTCGCGGACGACCGCGCCGACACGAGCGGTGACGTCGCCGTGTGGAGCAACCGCGGCGCGTAACATCGCGGTCAACTCGCTGCTCTTCCACTCGACGACCCCACGGAGCAAACTCTCGCGATCGCGAAAATAGCGATACAGCGCCGGCCTCGTTACCGCTATCCGCGCGGCGACCTCTTCGAACAGAGCGGGATAGCGCGCTCCGTGGTCCTGCACTACGGCCCACGTAGCCTCCAGTATGCGCTCGATACGGTGGCGTTTCCGCCGTCGCTTCAACTCATCCGCTGTAGACATCGAATCCATTCACCAATCTACCGGAGCATACCACGGCCCGGACCGTTCTACACGGGCGCGATACGTCTTCGGCCGGAGCATGCGAAGCGCAAGAACACGATACTAATGACGATATCCGTCAACCCGAACACCAAAAAGATCGGCCACAAGTTGAACACGACGACAAAGTAGATCATGAACGCGGTCCATATCAGACGCGCCGCGGCGTTGTACACGAACAAGCTCTTGCGTTGGACCGGCACGTGCGCCGCCCAGAGCACCAAGACACCCACGAGTACCAAGTCGATGCCCGCGGTCATCACCAGAAAGCGGTGAACCGGATGGTTTACATCGAGCCAAAGCGTTCCCCCGAGGCCGAGTGACCGATTCAAGCCGCCGATGAGTCGCAGATACACATCCATCGTCCACGGTGTCGCCAAGGGAACCGCGGCGATGATGTTGAACAAGCCGCCGAATCGCGCGAAACGTTGAAATGCACGGACTTTCATAGATGCCATCCTCCGGAATTTACTATCCGTCACTATAATTACATATCGTAACTATTGCAAGCAGCACTCCTATAGGCCGCACATCCGGTCCCTCAAGACGATCGAACGGCGTTCGATCAACTCTCGACGAATGCCGCCAAATGCTCTCCGGTCACCGTCGATTTCGCCGCCACGAGATCCGCCGGGGTGCCCTCGAACACGACCCGTCCGCCGTCATGGCCCGCCCCGGGCCCGAGGTCGATGATCCAATCGGCGTGAGCCATCACCGACAGATGGTGTTCGATCACGATAACCGACTTGCCGGAGTCCACGAGCCCGTCCAGGAGCCCGAGGAGTTGCACGAGGTCCGCTAGGTGCAGTCCGGTAGTCGGCTCGTCGAGAACATAGATACCGCCCTCCTCGCCCATGTGTGTCGCGAGTTTCAGGCGTTGCCGCTCGCCGCCGGAAAGCGTCGTGAGGGGCTGACCGAGACGCAGGTAGCTCAGCCCCACGTCGGCCATTCGTTCGACAATGGCGTGGGCTGCGGTGATCTTGCCCTCTCCCTCGCCGAAGAAGCGCACCGCATCCTCCACGGGCATATCGAAGACGTCCGCGATAGTGCGACCTCCAAAACGGTATTCGAGAACCGATGAGTCGAAGCGCCGCCCCCCGCAATCCTCGCAGACCGTCGCAACGCCGGCCACCATTCCGAGGTCGGCGTAAATAACTCCGGCTCCGTTGCAGGTCGGACACGCCCCTTCGGAGTTCGCGCTGAAGAGCGCCGGCTTCACGCCGTTTGCCTTCGCGAAGGCCTTGCGTACCGGATCGAGGAGGCCCGTGTAGGTCGCCGGGTTACTTCTCCGCGAGCCGCGAATCGCCGTTTGATCAACGGTCACCACGCCGTCTTTACCGACAATGGAGCCGTCGACGAGCGAGCTCTTTCCCGACCCGGCGACGCCGGTCAATACGACGAGCACGCCGAGAGGAATGTCGACGTCGACGTTCTGCAGATTGTTGGTCGCCGCGCCCCGTATCTCGATCGCGCCGGTGGGTCTTCGCACCACTCTCTTCACCGAAGCTCGGTCCGACAGATGCCGCCCGGTGAGAGTACCGCTCGTCCGCAAGCGCTCGACGGACCCCTCGAAAACGACCTCGCCGCCCGCCGTTCCCGCCCCGGGACCGAGATCAACGACGTGGTCGGCGATTGCGATTACCTCAGGTTTGTGCTCGACTACGAGGACGGTATTGCCCTTGTCGCGAAGTCTGACCAGTAGTTCGTTCATGCGCCTGACATCGTGGGGATGCAACCCGATCGTCGGCTCGTCGAAGACGTAGGTGACGTCGGTGAGTGCGGAACCGAGGTGGCGGATCATCTTCGTACGTTGCGCCTCGCCGCCTGAGAGCGTCCCGGACGGTCGATCGAGTGTAAGATATCCGAGTCCGATCTCGTCGAAGGAGCCGAGGGTACGGCGAAGGGAGTCGACAAGGGGCGCGACGGACGGCTCATCAAGTTCCCGCATCCACAGCGACAAATCGCTGATCTGCATGGCGCACGCGTCGGCGATACTTATGCCTTTGACCTTCGAAGAGCGGGCCGCCTCGTTGAGACGGGTACCGCGGCAGTCCGGGCAGGTCGTGAAGGTAACGGCCCGTTCCACAAAAGCGCGGATGTGGGGCTGCATCGCCTCCTTGTCTTTGGAGAGGAAGGCTCTCTGAATCCGTGGGATCAACCCCTCATAGGTAATGTTTGTACCGTTTATCTTCACCTTGATCGGCTCCCTGTGGAGAAAATCGTGGAGCTCACTCTCGGTGTAGTCCCGAATCGGCTTGTCCGGATCGAAGAAGCCGGAGTCGGAGAAGATACGGACCTCCCACCCCCCGGCTTTGTAACCGGGAATGGTGAACGGTCCGTCGTTGAGCGACTTGTTCTCGTCATAGAGCTGGGTTCGATCGATGTCGGTTACCGCGCCCATCCCATCGCAGCGCGGACACATGCCGCCGGCGACTGAGAATGCTCGTTTCTCTCTCTTTGTCGTCCCGTCTCGTTGCGTGATCGAGATCTGTCCTACACCGCGTACCGACGGGACGTTGAAGGCGAACGCCTTCGGCGGACCGATGGCGGGTCGGCCGAGACGACTCCAAAGCACACGGAGCATGGCGGCGGCATCGGTGGCCGTGCCGACCGTCGAGCGGGCATTGGCACCCATTCGTTCCTGATCGACGATAATCACCGTCGTAATCCCGTCGAGAACGTCGACGTTGGGCCGCGCCACGGTCGGCATGAAGCCCTGCAGGAAGGCGCTGTAGGTTTCGTTAATCAGGCGCTGCGATTCGGTGGCGATCGTACCGAAGACGAGCGAACTTTTGCCGGAGCCGGAGACGCCGGTGAACACCGTGAGCCGCCGCTTAGGGATCTTGAGGGTGACGTCTTTCAGATTGTTCTCCCGGGCACCTTGGACGTGAATCGCATCGTGGCTGTCCGCTGGGTGCCCGTTTGAGGAACTGTTCGGTACGTCCATCTCCGCACCGGCGACGTCTCGTACGTACCGGCTCTCCGCATTCCCATCATGCATCGGTCACACTCCTCGCTGTTTATTCGTCATATAGAGTGACGAACCAAATCAATGTATCGTGACAAGGAGAGAGTATGGTCAATATGCTATACGGCACAGCACGCTTTTTTGCCGTACCGTCCGTTCCGCGCCTCCCGTGGGGCATTGCGGGTCTCGTACTCAATATCGTACCCGTCGCGGGACTCGGCAGCGTCCTCATCGGTATCAAGGCGAAGCACTACGGCACTCTTAGCGTGGGCGTTGCTCACGTCGCGGCCGATCTCGGCGCGGTCGCGCTCGTCTACACCTCGGCGGTCTCCTGGCCCGCCCCTCTCATCTTTGCAGTCTGGGGATGGAGCATCCTGTGGGGGATCCGTATCTTTCGCGCGTCGTTCCGCGCGGCGGCAGGCGCCGTCGCCGAGGCGCGGTGAGAGTCAATCCCGCCTCGGCGTGCGACTCCCCATACCGGAACGAACGAGAGGAGTACGATAGGTGGACGAGCAACACCGACTGGCCCAGCGTTTCGAAGAGAGTCGGCCCCGTCTTAGGAAGATCGCGTTTCGGATGCTCGGCTCCGAAGCGGACGCCGATGATGCGGTACAGGAGACCTGGCTTCGTCTGAGCCGAATCGATGCCGAGAGAATCGACAACCTCGCGGGCTGGCTCACAACGGTGGTGGCGCGTATCTGCCTGGATATGCTCCGCTCGCGCACGACACGACGGGAGGAGTCGTTAGACCTACGCGGATCCGACCGAATGGTCGATGCCGACACGGCCGACCCCGAGGAGGCGGCAATTCTTGCAGACTCAATCGGCCCGGCGCTCCTGATCGTGCTCGACACACTCAGTCCGTCGGAGCGCGTCGCTTTGGTACTGCACGATATGTTCGGCGTGCCCTTCAAGGAGATTGCCGCCATCATCGGATGCACGGCTACGGCGTCCCGACAGCTTGCAAGCAGAGCCCGTCGCCGCCTTCGCGGCGCGCTCGCCGACAAAACGGATACCGGACAACGGCAGGACCGACGACTCGTCGACGCTTTTCTCAAAGCGGCACGCGAAGGTGATCTCGAGACACTCCTCGGCGTGCTGCATCCCGAATGTCGCCTCCGGGCCGACGAGTTTGCCGCCTTGATCGGAGCGCCGAAGGAGATCGCGGGCGGTACAAATGTGGCCGACTTCTTTAATGGGGGCGCCGATGATGCGCGCCGCGCGACGATAAACGGCGTCGCAGCGGCGGCATGGGCTCCCAACGGGAAGCTTCGCGTCGCCTTCAGCTTCACCTTTCGAGATGATCGTATCGTCGATATTGAGTTGATTGCCGATCGGAAGCGCTTACAACGACTCCATATCGAATTTTTGGATAGATGATATCTCAGTACTCTTGAACTCAGTTCGCGTCGCACCCGATCTCGCGCACCGGCGTCGGCGCTCCACGCGGCGTTCCGGCACGACGACGGCGAAACACCCGCTTTTGGTAACCTCAACCGCGCGAAAATCGCTACGTGACGACGGCGGCCCGATGCGTGCGATGTGCGGCGCCGCAAAAAGCACTGCGAGCTTCAGTTGTCGCGACTGTCTGAACGTTGCCCGGTCACGTCGAATACCGGCGACGGACCGGATCCATCGGTGTCCAAAACACCGTACTCGCGCGCGAGGTGAGCGATAACGTGAGCCTTACCGCTTTTTTCCATCACCCGCGGATCCCCGGCCAGTGCGGCCACGACCCTCCCGACGAACTGCGGCGACTCAGAGTTCGTGAGATCGAGCGCCTGAGCGGCGAGCATAACGCGTTCGGTTCGTACCAGTCCCGGATAGAGGGAAAGCACCGCCACGGTAAAGGGGTGTAGATGTCTCGCACACTCCTCGGTCAGCTTGTCCGTCGCCGCCTTGGATACGCCGTATGCGACATTCGCGCTGGGTGTCCGAGCAGCTGGGTGTGAGAGGTTGAGAATGATGCCGCTGCGACTTCGAGTCATTCGTTTCGCCGCCAGCGAGCTGGCTACATACGCCGCCCGCACACCCGCGTCGAACATCCCGTCCCACTGCGCCGAGTTCTGCCGCCAAAACGGTCGCTCCCAGATGTACCCTTCCCCGCTGTCGAACATGTGCTCGTACCCGCCCCAAGCGGCGTTTACCAGAAGATCCAGCCGCCCGGACTCGCGTTCGATTCGTCCAAAAAGGTTCGTAACGTGTCGGTCGTCGGTGTGATCACACCTGACGGCTACGCCGATACCGCCCAACTCCGCGATCTCCGAAACGGTCCGCTCAAGTGATCCGGGAATGCCCTCCGAGCCGTCGGCGATCAAGGTCCTACCGGTCACGTACACCGAGAAACCGGCCTCGCCTAATCCGAGTGCGATGCCCCTCCCGACCCCTCTGCTGGCGCCGGTCACCAGTGCGACCCTCCTTTTCGTGTCCGTCATGCTCCCGCTCCTCCTTGTCATGTGGTGGACCGACTGAAGGATATCGGGACCCGAGTGAAGAGTTCTTGACAGCTTTTGCTTTTTTTATACGCACACGGGAACGAGAATTTCGAGTGTTCCGGCGTCGTCCGCTCCACGGAACCTGGAGTCGACACGCAATACATCGTAGGCCGCGCTTGGTATCTGATCGGCACGGGGCAGCCACCAACCATAGATCTTCTCGTACGTGTTGCCGATCGTCGAGGGCCCTCCTCGATGGGAAAACAGAAAGTAGGACGACGAAGGAAGTGTCGTCATCGTCATTCCTTTCGGAACGTTGCGGTCTCCATGCAGCACCGCTCCCGCGTAGTAGTCAAACCCGTGCTCGCCGTCGGATTCGACGTCGTGCCGACACACGCCGAAGAACTCGGACCTATCTCGAAAGGGGTCCGATTCACTCGCATATTGCCAAAAGAGATCCCATACGCGGCCGATGGCTTGAGTGTCTCGTCCGTGATACCGGTATGCTCCAATCGTACACTTGGGAAGGTCGACAATAGGTGGATCGGGGACGACCCGCCCGTCGGAAAGCTTGGTGTCGAGGGGGCCGACCATGACGCGAGGCTGGGTTTCCGGTGGTGCGACCCCATGCCGTAGCGCCGAAGGGGTAAGTCCAAACTCGCGCCGAAACGCCCGATCGAACGACTCGTGCGAGTTGAACCCACAGTGTAACGCAATATCCAATACACGAAGTGATGTGTTGGAAAGCTTGTCGATAGACAAAGCTAACCGTCGCCTCAGGAGATATTTCATGGGCGACTGTCCGACAAGGGCGCGAAATATGCGGTCGAAATGAAAGCGCGACAGCGCCGCCTGTCTCGCCAACGAATCCAAATCGACGGCGTCTCCCAGGTGATTCTCGATATACCGTAAGGCGGCGTTTATCCGTTCCGCGTGATCCATGATCGGTCCTGCGTCCCTTGCCCGAACGACCCGTTCGACAACGACCGTCCTCCCATGCCGGCGCCGTCGCACGCCTCTGCACTTCACCTTTTCGACCTCGCGACATCGAGCCGGCGGGCACCGACATAGTACCACGTCGCGTAACGGCTTCGGTTCTTAGTTGCGCAATACGACGCCGAGCTGAGCCATCACAGGCGTGCTTGGTGCACGGTGCACCGCGTTCGGACGTGTGTCGTAGCCGATACGAGGCCCGGCCGAGTTATCCGACGACGGGCGTCGAGAACGCGTCGGCTCAAGCGAAATTTCTGTAGCCTCCTTGATAGCGGTAGGCGACTCGGCGTCACCGATGCCGGACGGTGAAAACGAATCATATCATCGCTCCCTCGGGGTGCGCTTCATCTTGGCTCACGTCCATCAACCTAACAGTGCATCGATACCGTGCCACAGCACACTGGTAATCTCCGGTCCCTCCGAGAGCGCGTCATGGTGCCCCGGGAGCCGTAACAATCGCCCTTCTCCAAAACGAGGAGTGAAGCGCGTGTGCGCTTTGAGTGAAACGGTTGTGTCGCCGCTGCATGTGACGACCAGTACCGGGCACGACACGGCATCCAACGGCAGCCGGTCGAGTGCAACGATCGCGTCGGCTGCCGCGGCCGCCCAGCCCCACGTGGACCCTCCGCGCACCAGGTCACGGTGTTCGGAGGCGAAGTGTTCCAAACGCCTACCGGCCGCCGCGTCGCCCGTACGCATGTCGACACACGTCTCGATATTGAAGGGACGTTCACCGGCCGCGAAGGTGCGCCCCGCCCCGAGCCACGTCGCACCGCGCGCCACCAACCGCACCACGCGTGCCGGTGAACCCGGGGGAAAGCCCCACATCGGACTGATGAGGATCGCCGCCCGAAATCGATGGGGGCGACGTGTTAAAAGGTGCGTCGCGATCAGGCTTCCCATCGAGTGTCCCATGAGGATGAGCGGACCTTCGATGTGGTCGACCAACGCGTCGACTACGGCGAGATGTATCGCAAAGTCGCCGATATGGACGGCGTCGGTATGAACGCCAAGGTGTCCGGACCCTCCTTGCCCGTGGTGTTCGGCCATCACGACGGTCATTCCGCGCGTGGTTAGTTGCTCAGCGACCGGAGTACGTAACTCAAGACTGTCACCTCGCCCCGGTACAAAGAGCACGGTCGCTCCCGTTGCGTTCGATTCGGCGGTGCTGAACCGACCGACGCGCACCGGCCCAGGACCGATCGTATCCAACGTCGCAATGTCCCAACTCATACGTTGTCTCCCCTCGAGGGCTGAAAGCCGCCAGCGGTCCCGCCGCCCGATGCGGCCGTCGACCTCTTGGCCCGAACTCTGTGTTGAATCGCCGCGTACGCATCGCGGGTGATCGGATAGTGGCGCAGGACCACGGCTCCCGCGACGAAGAATAACGCAGCGATCGGTCCGAGCAAGAGTCGGATTCCAAACAGTGCACGTGCCGGTTGTGCCGGCAAGATACCGTCGGCGCCCTCGACGAACCCGAACCAACCGAGCATCAATCCCGATATCGTCAAGCCGACCCCTTGGCCAAGCTTTGCGGCGAGCGACCACAGGCTGTAGAATACGCCCTCGCGCCGTACACCGCTTTCGGCAAAGTCGTACTCAACCACGTCGGGTAGCATCGAGGCGGGAAGCACGTCGTTAGCCGCGACTCCGAAACCGGCGGCGAACATCGTTATGTACATAGCGAACACGCTTTCACCCGGACCGAATAGAAAGAAGAGCAGCATCGTGATCGCGAGCAACACCATACCGATGTTGTAGCCCTCGCGCTTACCGACACGGCCGGCCAGACGAACCCACACCGGCGTCGCAACGATCGCGCCGGCCAACAGCACCAGAAATCCAAACGAAAACGCATGGGGTCTGCCGTAGATCGCGGTGAATGCGAACAAGAGGTTTGCCTGAATGATAGAGATCCCGGTTACGTGGAGCGTCCATGGAATCAAAACCAGAAGAAACGGTCTGAGGTTGAGCGCGTGCGCGTACGAACGGAACGCCCCCGTTCGGGTGTGAGAGACGGACGCCGGACGCTCGCGAACCGACGCAAACGCCGTCAATGCGGTGGCCGCCGCGATCGCACCCGCCGCGATCGCCATGCGTTGCCAACCGGACGCTCCCCCTCCGAACCAGCCGACCAGCTGCACTACCGCCCCGGCCCCGACCAACGTTCCAACGATCGAAAACGACATGCGCCACCCGTTCACCGACGTACGTTCTTCGAAGTCGTCGGTGAGTTCCGGCGTCAATGCGCCGTAGGGTATGACGACCGCGGAGAACCCGCTGTTTAGTAGGCACGTGGTAACAACGACCCAGGCTATAGTCGACATGCCGAGTGCCTCGAGCAGCCCGATCGGGGGCGGAGAAAACATCAATACGATCGCTCCGAACGCGAGCCAGGACCCGCCGAAAAGCCACGGGCGTCGCCTCCCCCACCGCGAGCGGGTCTGATCCGACAGATGACCCACCATGGGGTCCATTAACACGTCCCAGATCCTTCCGACACCTAAGACGATTCCGGCAACTGCGGTGGTTATCCCGACGACTGTGGTTAGGTAGGTCAGCAGAAACGTTCCGATCATCGTGAACATCATGCTCACGCCGAGCTCGCCGATCCCGTATCCGACTTTGGTGCGCGTCTTAAGTCGACACATAGCCGCCAAGGTAGCGGCATGGGTCACAGCGATCATTGATAATTGTCAACGGTTGCGCGCGTCGGGTCTCAATCCACAGAACGGTTGGCGGCGGCACGAATCCGCGACAAGGTCTCCGGCTCGACGTTCAAGTACTCGGCAACTAAGTGTTGCGGGACGCGCGCGATAACCGACGGCCGCGACGCAAGAAATGCTTCGACTCGGCGGCGTGCCGGTCGTGTTTGAAGCAGTCGAACGCGACGCTGTACGGCGAGGTACGACAGCTCGGCGACACGGTGCGCGATCGAGGGCCACGGTGCGAACGTCCGTTTCAGCTTGTCGATCCGCGACCGGTGAAAAAAACGACTAACTACCGGCACAATCGCCTCCGCGGCCACCGGCGCGGCGTCGCTCGCAATGATCGCTTCGGTACCGGTGAGATCACCCTCCGGGCAAAAGTAGACGGTTATGAGACGGCCGTCGTCGATTACGTACTCACGCACGACGCCGTCCAACACGACATGAAAGCCATCCGGTGCAACGTTTGGTCGTATGAGGTGTTCTCGTCCCGCAAAATGGCGGGATTCGCCACAAGACCATAGGTACGTGATCTCGTGGTCCGTGAGACCCAACTCGACGGCGGCGACGCGGCAAAAAGTAGGATGGATTTCGTGCGTACCGATAATTATCACAATGTAACCATCGAAGCGGGACGACGTCACGTACCGGTGGTGTACCCCAGATCCTTCGACACCTTCATGTCGGGCAATCGATCTTCTAACAACACGGTGAGTTCCGGAACTCCCAAGCCCAGCGCGGACGCCGGTCACGGGGATATCTCACTCATTCAATCGGCACCGAAATAGACGGGCCGGCCGAGATAAAATGAGTATCCTACACGGACGAAGCCGTGCTTTCCGCGATCAACGAGGAGCGGATACCGCGTTCGTCCGGGATAAAAGTGATCGATGCATGGGTTTTGTCGGATGCGTACGACGTCCGGGGGGCGAAGAATGGAAAACTCGGCGTGTGTATCCCGAGGGAAGGTATCGGCTCGAGATTTTCCTCCGCCGTTTTAGAGTATGCGAAGCGAGAAGCGAGGCTGAAGTCCTTATGGCTCGCGGTAGCATCGGATCACACCCGGCGCGCGACAAGCACGTTGCATGAAGCATCCAGAAGTAGTGGCCGGTCGGCACCACCGCTACGACGCTCGAAAGCCGCCAAGACGGCGCGCTCAACCGTTTCTCGCTCAACCGGATCGCACTGAGCAATGAGGGCGCCCGTGATAGGATTTCCGACCATACCGCACCACATCGCGCGCGGCGTAGGCAAGGCGAGCGTCGCGTCGATGACGTGAATTTCGGCGTCCGCCACAGGCGCCGACTGAGTCACCTCATGCACCAAGCCGTCGGCCGTTGTGATCTCGGCCCATCGAGGTCGCGGAGGTGGATCGGTCAGGCGCGTGGGCAAAGCGGCCATGAGCGGTTCTATCTGAGCCCGCGAAAGTTCATTGTACTCGGGTCGTCGCCAGACGGAGGTCGCCAGATATCCACCGGGCTGCAGTGCGTCGGCTGCCGCCCGCCACGCGGCGCGCCGATCCGGGAAGAGAAAGATACCGAAGCACGAGAAAGCCGCATCGAAGGCTCCGTCGTCCGGCGCGAGCGCTTGGCCGTCGCGCACCTCGCAGCGGGTATCGGCGTCTATCGAGGCTAATGCTCGCTCGGTGAGCGCTACCATCTCAAGAGAAATATCGGTAGCGAGGACCGAACCGCCGCCACGATAGGCGCAAAGGTTCGCTGCGGCAACGGAGAGATCGCCCGGCCCGCAGGCGATGTCGAGGATACGCGGTGCGGACGGTAAACGACCCTGCACCAAACACAGCATCGAGCGAGCGATGTGGCCGGTAAGGGGCGCGAAGAGGCGCGCGTACTGCGCTGCATGCGCGTCCCATCCGTCGGCGGTGGTGGAATCATCTTGCGGGTGCACGGGAAATCCTGCCGTATGTGAGGTTCCGGCTAATACATTGGCGAGCGGTGATCCGGCACGCGCTCACGTTCTTATATGAAACTTGGCGCGCGTGAGGACGTATCACCATCTCTCCCGAGAAGAACAACGCCTGATCATTCATCCGTAAGCCACCGGGACTCGCTTTCGGACGCGGCCACTGATCGTCGGGTCCCGTCGGTGCGACTCAGACAGTCCGGGCACTCCCCACGAAGCTCGACCGCAGCCCCTTTTATCGAGGCGGCCCAGGGACCCTCCATCGACATCAACTCGACAAGCTCCGCAGGCAGGCACGCGACGCGGCCGCAGTCCTCGCAGATGAAGTGCGGGTGACGGTGGCCGTCGCTCTGTGGTTGGGCGAGCACATAGCGGTCGATGCCCTCCGCACGGCTGACCACTGAGGCGACACGGGCGTCTCGGAGCTTCACGAGATTACGGTAGATCGTCGACGGATCCCAGGCCGTCTCGCCGAGGCGATCGAGCACCTCGGTGTAGGAGAGCGGACTACGGGCCTCTGCGAGTACGCGGAGCACCGCGAGCCGCGGCGCTGTCGCTCGGAGCGCGCTGTCGTGCAGCAGCTTTCGTGCTTCGTGCTTAACAATGCTCATAATGGATCTCCGCCGCCGGGAACGCGTACGAGCCGATTCTATCGAAAGTCACTTGCATGTGCAACCCGGTTTCATGTATGTTAGTGCAAGCAACTTGCAAGAGAGACGTGCTTGCGATCACGCAACCGGTAAGGAGAAAACACGCGACGGCTGCATACGCCTTTCGGTCCCACATAGCGTCCACGTTTACGCCTGCTACTACGATCCTGCCTTGACTCTACGGCGACTTTCACGGAGCCGAGGTGATCACCCTGTAGAGCAGTCCCGGCCACATGTGTGGAGACCACTGCCGATGCAACCCGGGCCACCGCCTTTGACCGCGAGAACCCGCCGCGATCGATCTATGAACGAATCAAGGGATACCCGTAATGATCCTGAATCGACGGTCCAGTTCCAACGGTCCGCGCCTCGACATCTCCGTCCGTCGGGCCTCCTCGGGGCCGGGAAGACACCATTGCTCAGTCGCGGGCTCGACAACCGGGACGGTCGGCGAGTCGCAGTAATCACGCGCAACATCAGCGAGGTCTACATCGATCCGGCACTCATGGGACGTGACGGTACCTACCTGCTCGATACGCACCGGGCCTCCCCCGATTACCGGGCTTCCGGAGCGCTGCGGAACTCGTCCGCAAAACTCTCCGCGACCAGGGAGTCGACATGAGGGGTACCGCGTTGCGACGGAAGATCCACGACGCGGTAATCGTCGGTGGTGGTGCCGCGGGTGTGGGTGTCGCGGTGGCTCTGAAGGACGCCGGTGTCGAGAACTTCGTCGTCGTCGAGCGTCACGGGGTCGGCGCGTCGTTCGCTTCATGGCCGGCCGAGACCCGCTTCATCACGCCCTCGTTTCCGACCAACTCGATCGGCATGCTCGATTTGAATGCGGTTGCGATCGGAAGCTCGCCCGCGCACGTTTTAGGAGTCGAGCACCCGACGGGCAAAGAGTACGCGATGTACCTGCGTGCAGTCGCACGGTTCTTTGAGCTACCCATACGCCAACACACCGACGTGAGGCGGGTAACGGAGGCTCGGTACGGCTTTCGCATCGATACGAACCGCGGAGTTTTGCGAGCGCGGCGTCTTATCTGGGCCGCGGGAGAGTTCCAATATCCTCGACTGAACGGCTTCGCCGGCAGCGACCTCTGTCGCCACACTGCAACGATCTCAAACTACAACGATCTCCAAGGTACCGACTTCGTCGTCATCGGTGGCTACGAGAGTGGCGTGGACGCCGCCTACAACCTCGCGAATCGAGGGAAACGCGCGCGGTTGTTCGACAAGGGTTTGCCTTGGGACAGCGAAAGCTCCGATCCGAGCGTCGCCCTGTCCACCTACTCACTCCAACGGATGCGTGAAGAGCGTTTTGTTGAGAACGTCGAACTGTTTCCACACGCGCCGGTCGAATCGGTCGAGCGCGCCGGCGCGGCGTATGAGGTTACTACCCGAGACGGGCGTTGCTTTCAAACCGCCACGCCGCCGCTCTTGGCGGGTGGGTTTGAAGGGGGATACGGAAGTGTGTCACATTTATTCGAGCAACGCGACGATGGGTTTCCGCTGCTCGGCGACCATGATGAATCCACCGTCGTACCCGGAGTGTTTCTCTGCGGTCCCGCGGTTCGCCATAACAATCACATCTTCTGCTTTATCTATAAGTATCGACAACGATTTGCCGTCGTCGCAAAAGCCGTCGCGAGCTCACTCATGTTGCCGGCGGAGAGGCTGGAAGCGTATCGCAACTGGGGCATGTATCTCGATGACCTGTCGTGTTGCGGTCAGCAGTGCGCATGTTAGTTGAGACGATTCATCTCTAACACAAATCGACCCTTTGTTGGGAATCAACGGTCGGAGGGAACCAGTCATGCCGAAGGAACCGATACCTGTCCATATCCTCACCGGCTTTCTCGGCAGCGGGAAGACGACGGTGCTCGATTATCTGATACGCACTCCGCAGTTCAGCAAGACCTTCGTCATCGTCAACGAGTTCGGTGAAGTCGGGCTGGATCATCTGCTGGTAAAGAGTAGCGGCGAGACAGTGCTCGAAATGAGCAGTGGTTGCATCTGTTGCACCATCCGCAGCGACCTGAGAAAAACGCTCAAGGATATACAATGGCGATTTTCCAGGATGGGAAAACGCCAATTCGATCGTGTGATCATCGAGACGACGGGCCTTGCCGATCCGGCACCAATCATCAATACGATTATGACCTCTCCTGAACTGGCGGGTGATTACGAGCTGCGCTCCATTATCACGACGATCGATGCCACCTGCTTCACGCAAACGCACCGAGAGCAATTTGAGGCGCGCAAACAGGCCGCGGTGGCCGACTGCCTGATCGTGACAAAGACCGACCTTGTTGACGAGCAGCAACGGATGCGGACCGAAGAACGTGTCCGCACGGTGAACCGGTCGGCGCCCCTCGTGAATGCGGTCAAAGGTGTCGTGGATATCGATACGCTTTTTGCGACGCCGCCGTTCTCTACGCTCGACAAGGAGGCGGACGTAAAAAAATGGCTCGATGAGGAGGCGTACGACGACGATCACCACGGCCATCACCACGATGTGAACCGGCATGGCGAGGATATTTCCGCATTCTGCATCACCCGTGAGGATCCCCTACCGGAAAGAGGGTTCATGGCTTGGATCGACACCCTCTTGATATTGATGGGTGAAAAGATGCTGCGGATCAAAGGGCTTGTGAATATCGAGGGGTACGATGGCCCCATTATCATTCATGGAGTCCAGCACATCTTCTATCCTCTTCACCGGATGGAGCAATGGCCGGATAGCGATATGCGGACGCGCATTGTATTCATCACCAACGGCATCGACAAGGATTCATTCGAGACTTCTTTGAGAAGTATTGCGGGAAGAAAGGGAGAGCATGATGACGCAACCGGTACAAACCTATGAAGAGTGGAAAGCGTGCATCAGCTCCGGCGGAGGCGTACATACGAGAGATGCAGTTCGGAAACGAGTTGCCGCTCTCGGCAACCCGGACCTCCCGGAGACGAAGCGCTTTGTGGAATCCTACGGTTCGGACCATCTACAGCGGGTGCTCAGGTGGCTGGATCGCCTGGGAAAGGAGCTCTAATGACCTGCAGATCTTCTCCACCCCCGTAGCAGCGGCTGCGACCGCGCCTCCGGCTACCGGCTCGTGCCGAATCCGATGCGCTTTCGTACCATCACCGATTTGCAAAACAAAACCTCATTCAGACTTTTCTAGAAGGAGATCAGAATCATGGAGACCAACTCAAACGCTTTGACGCACTTTGCCACGACGGTGCAAAAATCGGTGACCAAGGCGACGATCAGACACCCTAAGACGGAAGTCCTCAATGCTTCGGTCGAGTACTGCGTCAGCAGTGGGTATGTGCTTATATCCGATACATCGGCCAAGCGGTCGTTCGTCACGCATATCAGCAACGTTGTGCTGGAAATCTCCGAAGACGCGTGACGCGGCATCCGCCGTCCGAGGTCACGACCGGAAAGCACCTCTTTTCGGAGTGCGCGTGAGGCGTACCGCACTCGCGCCGTCGCAAATGCGCACCATCCTCGTTGTCGGCAAGGAGAGTGTGGGCAAATCGCAACTAATTTCATCTTTGTCGGGCCGCTCGGCAGGTGAGGCGAACTTCCGCGGCTCGACCGTCGTGGTCGAACGCTATCGATCCGGTGACATCGAGTACATCGATACACCGGGGATTCTCCGCAGCTCCGACACGGAGACGACGCGACTGGCCCTGGATGCCCTGGCGGCACACGACGTCGTCCTCTTGGTGGTCCAAGCGACACACTTGGACCGGGATTTGCGCGATATGTTGCCGCTCGTTGTCGGCAAACGAGGCGCTGTGGTCGTCACGCACTGGGACAAGGTTCAACCGGGTGACGCGCCGCAAGATGCGATCGAACGCCTCGAGGCGGAGGCGGGCGTCGACTTCATTCCCCTCGACGCTCGTAGGCTTTCCGGTCGCGATCGTCAGAGAATCGCCCACGCGACACGCAACCCGTCGACGTTCCGTCGTGAATCGCTGACGGCCCGGGCGACGTGGCGGATCGAGCCGACGCCGGGGTGGCTGGAACATCGCATTGCCGGCCCGCTTCTGGCGACTATGCTGCTCGTCCTGCCCCTCGTGGCGACGATCTTCGGCGCGAATACCGTTGCCGATCTCCTTCACCCCATCGTGGCACGTTGGTTCGAATCGATTATCGCCACCGTCAACACCACGTGGCCGAGCTGGCTGCGCGTCGTGCTTACGGCGCGGCACGGTGAGTTCGGTTACGGTCTGCTGAATATGGGACCGTTCCTGCTGGTGTGGGCGCTCCCCACGGTGCTGCTGTTCGCGTTGATTCTCGGCGCGTACAAGGCGAGCGGATTGATCGAGCGAATCAACGTCGCGCTCCATCCGCTCGTGCGCCCCTTCGGCCTAAGCGGACGAGATGTGGCCCGCGTGATGATGGGGTTCGGTTGCAACGTGCCGGCGGTGATCGGTACGCGGTCCTGTTCAGCCTGTTCGCGAGGCTCCGCCGTTGCCGCCGTCGCGTTCGGGTCGGCATGCAGCTACCAACTGCCGGCCACCCTTGCCGTCTTGTCCGCGGCTGCGGCAGCAACGGGAAGGTCGGCCGCATTGCTGACGTGGCTGTTCATGGCGTACCTGCTCGTCACGACGCTCATGTACTTGCGTGTTACCTCGAGTGCACAGGCACGCAGCCCACTGAACATCCTGATGACACCCAGCCGACCGTTTATGCAATGGCCCGGGATGTCGGCGTTGTGGCGCGAAGTGCGGGGCACGGTTCGACAGTTCCTGTTGCTGGCAATGCCGGTCTTTATCGCGATCTGTATCGTTGCATCGCTATTGGCTCACGTCGGCGCCCTCGACTTGGCCGTTCGATTTCTGGGTCCGGTGATGGGTCTATTCGACCTTCCCCCGCACGCAGCCCTGCCCGTAGTGCTCGCTTCGGTGCGCAAAGACGGAATCATCTTACTGGCGGCGAATGCCGGTACATCTTTTCCGCTGACGGCGGCACAAGCGCTCACGGCGGTTTACCTGGCCGGTGTACTTCTGCCGTGTCTGGTGACCGCAATGACGATCGGTCGTGAGACGGGCTGGAAGGCAACGTTCACACTCCTCGCACGACAGGCGGGATTCGCAGTCCTGTTCGCGCTGATTCTGTCCTGGGGAGGACGGTGGCTGTTGTAGTCTGTTGCGCATCGGGATCGAGCACGCAAGCGTACGACGACCGATCGCCATGCATACACGGTTTCTTTCGAATGCCCTCGCCAATGAACATATCGGTCTCGAAGAAGTCGACGATGGTATCTGGAACATCGTCTATTACACGACCTTGCTAGGCCGTATCGATGAGCGTGACGGTATCATCACCGGTGTGTAGCGTGTAAAGTATCTACTCGGACTTCTGTAAAGGACCTATCCGTCCGGTCACTCTGGGTCTCACCAAGTGTCAAGGCAGTATTCCGTTGATCACTTCGCCTGGACGGTCATTCTCTCCGTCCCTTACCAGCGCTGCAATTAATGACAGTGCAGCTTCATTCCTTCGTGAGAAGCCGTGAATCCCAGGCGTTCGTAGAAAGCAATTGCATCCGGACGCCTCTTGTCAGACGTGAGTTGCACGACGTGTGCACCCTGCTCTTTTGCTCGACCAATCGCCCATTCGAGCAACTGCTTTCCCAAACCTCCGCCTCGTTTGTCTTCGCGAACCCTTACTCCTTCGATTTGCGCTCTAAGGCCACCCCGATACGTAAGATACTGGATGTAGCTAATCTGCAGTGTTCCGACGACGACGTGCCTGTCGTCCTCCGCTACAACCAACTCCTGATTCGGATCCGCGGCGATGCGCCGAAACGCCTCGTAGTACTCCCGTGAGATAGCCTCGCCCGCGTCTTCTCGATCGCAACCCAACTCATCGGCTGATAGAAGCCCAACAATTGGCTTTACGTCGTCAACTGTTGCTTCACGAACCTTCATGTGATTTCTCCTCGAAAGCGATGAGACGTACCGGCAAGTCTATCAGTGATACCCCCGCCAGTCTGCATGAAATGGCCTCGTGATATTCGCTCGGCAACCTCTCTACGCATGGTAACCACGCAAGATGGGGTTTACGTTTCAGTTCTGAAGTTTGCTATACACAAATGAGACAGCAGAGCAACCGTCTCGTTGTCGCAGCCGGCTTTCGCGAATCCGTATTACAAGTTGCTACAGCCCATTATTGGCTGATCCGATGAAACCCGAACCATCTTTCCCCCTTCTGAATCAAAGCCGAACGCCCGTTGCATTAGCTATGGATGCATCAGTCGCGAGACCGTCGCTTCAGTCCCTCGCAGGAGCGAAAACTCCGAGAAGGCGAATGGTGCATGCGCCATGTTATGTGGCGCTCGATGAATACGCGCCCCATCTGAAGCAACCGCGTTCTTTTTCTGGTCTTAGTACAGGTGAGCACCGCAGTTGTCTCGTCAATATCGGGAGCGAAACGGTACGTCCCGCGCGGTCGAAACGAGCTCTATACCATCTTCGAATGCCATTTCGATGACTTCCGCGAGCAATACGATGAGAAGTACGCCGCCACCTATGGCATGTACCGCCTTGAGCTCATCCAGCAAGTCGGGGAGCGGTTCTCCACGTGTGGCGACTATCTCCAGGGCGTGGCGCGCATCCGCTGCACCAACCCTGAATGCGGACACGACTATTTCCGGCCATTCTCGTGCAAGGGTTTCTATCTTTGCCCATCATGCAGCCGGAAGCGAACGATCCTCTTCGCGGAGCATCTGACTAACGAGGTCCTCCTGGGGCTACCGTATCGACAACTCGTGTTCACGATGCCCAAGGCGCTCCGCCCGTTCTTTCGCCGCGACCGCCGCCTCTTCGCCGGGGTGTCTCGTATGATCTACAACATCCTGCGGGAGTTCTACCACGAAGCCGCCGGCAGAAAGCTCCTTACCGGAATAGTCGTCGCGCCCCAGACGTTCGGAGACGTGCTGCGGTGGAAACCCCATTTCCACGCGATCGTTCTCGAGGGTGGCTTTGATGAAGTGGGTGCCTTCTTTACATCCCGTTCTCTGGGCTCCAATCCATGGTTGAGGTCTTCCGCCGTCGGGTGATCAAGCTCCTGCTGGAGCGCGAACTACTCAATGAAGATTTTGCCCGGAGCCTTCTGTCCTGGAAGCATTCCGGGTTCAGCATCGACAACAGCGGGCGTATCCTCGACGACCCCTCCCAGGAAAGTCTCGCCGAGTACACCGCTCGGCCTCCGCTGTCGCTGAAGAAGATCCGCTACGAACCGTTCAAGGGGCGAGTCCTTTTTCACACGACGTACTTGAAGTACTTCAAGCAGAACGTCCACCTGTTCGACGCCTTGGATTTTTTAGCTGAGTTGACGCAGCACATACCACCGAGGAGACTCCAGCTTGTCCGACGATACGGACTGTATGCCTCGCGCACGAAGAGGCGACGGGAACAGATGCCTTGGGTCACCGAGCGGGCACCTGACGGGTGGAAAGCGACTCATCAAAACAATGCCGGCAGTGACGACTTGGGGTACGAACCGCTGTCGGATGACGCCGATGAGGTCACCGTCGACGCGCGCAAACGCGCCTGGGCACGACTTCTCGTGAAGGTCTACGAGGTTGACCCCTTGGTGTGCCCAAAGTGCGGCGCTGAGATGAAGGTTATTGCGATCATCGAGGATCCCGACGAACTCAGGAAAATTCTCCAACATCTGGTCAAGATCGGGCGGTCACCACCTGGGATCGACCTCGATCGCCTCAACTGACACGTTCCTCCGTTACGCTTTTCGGGCAACGTGTGTCTGTTTCTTAGCTCAAACAGTGCCAAAACCGCTCGTGTTTCTCCTATAGATACTCAGGCTCCCTCCTGCACCCTCTTACCGGGAGGCGAAAAGCCTGCTACATGCGATCGTTGCCGTATTTTGCGAAATCTCGCCACTGATCGCCCGTTTTGCGGTTGCGCTCCGAGATAAGTTTTCCCATGATTCGGCGGTGGAACTGAACGATGCAGTTCAGCTATCGTCAGGTTGGCTCTTGCCGCCGCAGGTTGTCTTCGGCGATTACCAGGCTGCCTTACAACTATCGTAGGCCGTCGTTGACGATGGCTCGATAAAACGTGCCAAGTTCGAGATGGTCAAAACATGGCCGTGACGGGTTTAGTCAACGGGACCAGATCATCCCGTGGGTATCCATCCACGAGAGACTGAAACCAAGCTGTAGCATGACCGAAGTGATTTCTTGTGGCGAGAATATGCAAAACTCGCCGTGAGCAAGGCGCCTATTAAACAGAAGCAACAAACGTTCGTAACGAGCCCAGATTTTTGCTACCTCCTGGGAGCTGTATCCGACACGCCTAAGCCCCGAAGCAACTCTCGTTCGTGCGGCGGCCAGGTCCCTCCGACCACCAATGAGGAAGAATGCGATGTTAGAGACGGACTCTCGTTCGTTTAGATAGGTACGCAACGACTCAAACAAGTGCTCAAGAGAGCGAAAGATCGCATAGAGGGAGTACATGAACACCATCACCGAGACTGGGCAATCGCGGTCGCTGAACGACTCCCATGTGTGCTGCAGCACATCCATCCGCGGGATACGATTGCGTTCAATCTCGCGTATCATGTGTGTACTCGGCTCGACGAGTGTTATGGATATGTCGGCTCGCAGCGATAGCAGCATTCGACTGTAGTATCCCGTGCCGGCGCCGATATCAGCGACTCGAGCACCTGCCGGCAGATACTCAGCGAGTTTCCGCACGAATGAAGATACTTCCGGATTTAACGCACTATCGCCAACAATGTCGTAAATTGAGCTGTAGTCGGCATAGTCTGAGGGTCTCATACTTATCCTCTTCAGCCGCGCATTTCCTCGATCACTTGGTACATTGCGTTTCGCCGATGCTCACCGAACCGAGAGACAACACTATGCGAATATGTTTGCTAAGTCTTCTTGCTGCAGTGCGTTATCGCGCAGTGCGCTGACAATAGTCTGGACCGTCTGCTCACACTTCGGATCCAACGGGAGCAGGTTATCCACAAAGAGAGAGCGCAATGCTGCACGAGGCTCACGCGTAAACTTGGACAACAACAATGCGATGGGTACACCGTAGTATCGCTGCAAACAACTCTGAATCGTTTTGTCTGACGCACCTTCGGCGAGCATCTTTAGTGTCAATCCGAGTGCAAGATGCATCAAGTAGTCCGGGCGGCTGGTATCAAATGTCTGCATGTATCTTGAGTGGTCGACAACCCCCTGCGCATAGTCCTTGGTTGCTAAGGACGTCCAAGCCGACAGTCCATGGTAGTCGATCGTCTGCTGACGCTCCGCGGTTGCTCGCCGAGCAAGAAAATCCTCGAAAGCCCGAACGCCTGACGCAGGATCAGCTATGAGGCGGAGCCCCTTTTGAACGCTTAACAGTGCCTCGACGTCGGCATCGTCCAACCTGGATATCGACGCTCGTATCCTTGCACCGTTCAATGCCAAAAATGCGCCAGGCGTATCCAAGGGTTGAACGACCGACATGGTATCGATGAACACGTTGTACGACGGGAACCCCAAAAACGACACGTCGCGAACAAAAACTCTCGCCCCGCTTGCTTGCAAGCGCCGCGAAACCCATGATAGTAACTCCGCGTTCGTTGCGTTCGCGTCACCGAAGAATGCGCCGTCTGGCAGGCCCTCGTCTGAGTCGTCAAGAACCAGGTACGAAGGGAAAAACCCAGAGCCATTTACAAAAAAGTTCATTCGTTCGGCCAGGTGTAGTTGGGACATGCCTGGTTCAAATGCCCAATCGACGCGTTGACTTGGCGCATCAGAGCCTTGAAAAGTCTCGGTGATGCAACGCTGCAATGCAATATCGAGGTAGGGGTGCGACCCTGCGCACAGCCGACCCAAACCTGTGCGCGAGTCGAAGGTATACGTGGCTATAACCGGATAGCGGCCGCCCAGCGAGAGATCTTTTACCAATACTTCCATTCCTTGGGACTGAATCTTACTGATCATGTCATAGGAATGGAGCCCGCGAAGGCGGTTGTGGGGGATCGTCGGAACCTGGAGTCGTTGCTCATACGCGCGTGACACGCAGTGCCGCTCAAGAACCTCGCACATCCCCTGAAGTACTGCCTCCTGTGGTGTGTTCCCGGCACACATCCCGTTGCTACCACAAGCATAGAATAGCAAGTCCAAAGGAAGGTGCACGACCTGGTTTCCAAACACATCGTAGTACGGCACCGCGCAGGCACGGTGCGTGGAATCGGGAGTCGTCAAAAGCTCGTTTCTCACATCTAAGCTTCCGGAGATCGCTTGCCAACACCAATCAGGAATCTGATCGATTGCCAACGACACTTGATCCGGAAACACAATGGTTTGGGGGTTCGCAATATACGGTGCAAACGCCAAGGCCAGATTCTGTAACCGCTCCATGAACTCAGCGTACGCACTCGCCTGCGCCAGCTCGGGGCTAACGCCCTTTCCATTGGTGCCAACCGGGAAACCGGGCAGTTCAATGCGAGTGGAATAGCTCGTGCCAGCTGGATCGAGCATGTTACTGGTCTCCACTGGCGTGAGGTTCAGAATGGACAACGCCTTGCGTATCCGGCTCAGTGTATCCGCCGGAGACGCATCCTTCACTGCTTTGGTTTGTATCAACATGTCAGCCTCCTCGGAACAAAGTCCGTGATATTGATGTCCACACTGAACATCAACACCGATATCAGTCGGAGCTTCTCGGCTCTTCGAGCCTCCGGCCGCCTAACTAAGTATTGGCTTGCAACGACCTGCTCAGATATTGGGCAGGCGTCATGATCTCGACCGCTTTGGTATTCGGATCGAGGTACCAAACGACGTCAAGTCGCTCGATCACGTTTTCCTGATGCGTGGCAATAAACACGGTGCTTTCCCTAAAAGCTGAGAGCAGATACTCGAGTACGTGAATTCGAGTTCTCGAGTCTAAGTTTCTCAACGTCTCATCGACAAACAGCAGTCGGCAGCGACTACTTCTTAGCAGGCAACGACCCAACCCAACCCGGGCTCGCTCACCGGCAGAAATCGTTTTTGCATCGCGGTCAAGTCGCTCTGTCGAAACTGAAGACAGTCCGTCGGTTAACGATCCGAGCTCGAGACCGAGGAGTACATTGGAGACTTTGCCCTCGCTGGCCGGGAGACCCATCCTGAGATTCTCGTCAAGCGTGGTGTTGAAAACATGTGGTGAATCGCCAATGTAAAGAGCCCAACTAGCACTTTCCGAATGGCCGACGCCGACCGAACCATAAGCCGCGACCGTACCGCACTCGGGGTTTGACAGGCCAAAGATGGTTCGCAGGAGCGTGGACTTACCGGCGCCATTCGGGCCTACAAGCGCAATGTTCTCGCCATTTTTGGCCGAAAGACTGAGCCCTTTCACCAGTACACGGCTTCGTTCCTGATCTCGCCCTCCGACCACGGTTACATCCAGAAGCTCCACCGACGTGTCAGAAATCCCAGATTGCCACGGTCGCGGTGTGATGATCGTTCGCTTACGATCTTGGTCAGAGTGGGTCACAAACTCACTGACGACACCACGCGTGCGGTTCCATGTAAGCGCCGATTCGAGCGCAGTAGATAGGCTTGATTGAAACGCGTCGACGAAAAAAACAGCGGCTATCGCCATGGAAATCGTGAGTATCGAGTTGGCATGAAAGAGCACGGCGAGTAACACGAATAAGATCTGAACCAAGAACGCCCTGACACCGTACAGAATTCTGATTTCCACATCGAATCCTTTGGCTCTGGAGACGCTCTGGGTGTATGCGCCGGCATCGTTTTCAATCTCCGAGGTGACTGCTTGAGACAACCCCATGATTTTGATCGACTGGATCGCTCGCATTCGAGCGACGATACGAGACTGATAATACTCAAATCGCCTGGACAGCTCACTCCACTTGCGCTCGCCTTGCCGAGTCCGCCGCAAGATCATCGCTTCAAAGGCTATCGCAAACGCGGCTACTGCGAGGGTTGCCCAAGGGAAATCTCTCAGCAGCGTTACAGTAATCACCAACGCAACCGCGGCATGACCAATCAACTGAAATGTGGCCCAAACGTGCTCGATGATCATCTGGGGCTCTTCGAGAGTCGCAAATATGGCCCGAAATCGGCCGTCGTTCATGAACTGTTCGTGATCCGTGCGGATGGTTTCCCGGAATCGAGCCTCCATCATGCGACTCATTGGCATGTATATCAGCCACCTGGACGCGACCATGTCTCCGAGAAATGACAAAACCGAGTAGCATCCGATCGCGCCGGCAACGACCGCTAAATCAGTCAGCGTGTCGGTACCTGCCCATAGCAACCGACTAACGACATAGAGGGCCGCCGCACGTACAGCGATCAAGACCAAAAACAGCGCATGCCACACACGATCCTTCACGTAGTAGCTTCGGTACAACCCAAAGGTATTCGCAAGCAGGTTCACGATTTCACCACCTGGTTTCCGTTGAGAAACTCGTTGACCACGGGAACCGTTTGAGCGCGGGACATGTCACCATCGAACGCGATCCCACCATCCACAATCAACACGAGCCTTTCCATTGATCTAATTGTTTCAATCCGGTGTGAGATACAGAGGACAGTTGAGTTAGATTTGTGTACCTCATGCATGAGTGCATGTTCTAGATCGGAGGACAGTGCGGCGGTTGCTTCGTCGAGCAAAAGCAACTTCGATCTGCGCAGCAGCGCCCTGCAGATTCCGAGAGCTTGCCGTTCTCCGGTGGAGAGCATGTCTTGTCCGATCTGATGCTCGTCATCGATTATCGTGCGAGTTACATCACCGAGGTTCATCGATGTGATGCGTGCGATCACTTCAGAAGCCGGCATGTCGACGCCCAAGCACAGATTGGCAAGCGCGGTTCTGTCGAGGATCAACGGCGAGTCATTGGCGTACGCGATAAGACGGCGAAATTGACTCCAATCGACGTCGTTGGCATCGACGCCGCCAAGCAGGACTTCGCCGGCTTCAACGCTGACCGGATCGTACAGGCAGTTCAGCAAGAGGCTTTTGCCAACTCCCGTCGGGCCGCAGATCGCAACTTTTTCACCCTCCTCAATTGAGAGCGACACGCCCGCAACAATGGTCGAGTTGCGAGATCGAATCGTAACATCCGCGAACTCGACCGAACCGGTTGTCGGTACCACACTGCCGAAGAGTTCGCGATCTAGTTTTAGACGAGCTTTGATGTGCGTTGCGTGAACGCGGTAGCGTACAAGCGACTGACGCAATATCGCCAGTACGGTAAGCGAGGGCATCAACATTGTTAGAGAAACAAAAGCTACCAGGTCCGCCGGTTGTACGTCTGACAGTTCCAGGTGGGCCCAGCAGACCGCAACAACCAACGGGACGATCCGAGTGAAAAACGAGCCAACTGCGTTGATGGCCGAACCAATGTTCTGCTTTCGAAGAAATCGACGAACAACGAACCTGCGGCTCGTAGTTCCAAATGTACGAACGAAACTGTCGACCTGGTTCAAACCATGAATATCCGTGTACCCAGCGACTGCGTCTTCCAAGAAACCGGCGAGTTGGCGATACTCTTTAATCTGGTGTGAAGACAACTCTGCTTCCTTGTTCGCCAACAAACCGATAATCACTATCGGCAAGAGACCGATTACTACATACGCTACGGTTAAGACCGGAGCAATAGTCAACAGGTAAACCAAGCCAAGAACCAACGGCACCGCTTGGCCAGCGCTTGAAACCACCAGATGAACAGAGTCGGCGTACTGGTTGACTTCGGTAGTCAGCGATTTCGACACCTCGGCACTGGACATTTGATGAAAGGCCGATGAAGGCGCGTTAATGAAGCCGCTCAACAGACGCGACCGCAGGATCGACGCAAAAGACTCATGGATTGCCGTTAACGCAACCCGGTTGTAGAAATAGTCCGCAACAGCATAGCAAAAGTACAAGACAAGCGTGAGAGCGCAGGCGCGGAGTAACATCGAGCGGTTGGCATGCACAAATGCATAGTCGAATACCATCGACGCTGCGACGGAAACCCCGATAAGAAACATAAACTGTAGGCTAACCGTTAGGAAAAGCCGCAAAGACTTTGCATTCCGTATGAACTCAAGGAGTGAGAACAGCCTTTCACCTTGGACTCCATTTAGATCAGCCCGCATTTCGTCCCCCCGCAATTGCGGCTTGTTGCAACAGCTCATCGAAGTACCACTGCCAAAGCCCTGGGTCTTCCTGCCAGCCATCATGAATAAAGTCGTCCAAACTGTATTTCGTGCCTTCGCGACACTGTGTTTGCTTAAACTGTGCTAGTAACGCATTGGCAAGCTGGGCAGCCTTGTGGATCAAGAAAGGGTTGTTGGGATCCACTGAGAGGCTGTTAACGACTGCTCGAAGGGCAAGCCGCGTGCCCCCCTCTCGATCGTGAAAAAACCCAAAGCCCATTGTCCGACGCAACCCCAGCGGCAGTTCTTGGACCAAGAGCCGCGTCGCAGGTTCAATAGGTGCTGACTCGTGTCGAAGCCATTGCGAAAGCTCGATCTTGATAAGAGTCCCGCAGTGGGATAGTGGCGTTGCTGCCCGCGATAACGCGTCACTGAGATCTTCTGCGGACGCAGTGTTGGAGACCGCCCGGTACTCCCAGTCGACTTGCCGAAGATCTCCGGGTGGGGCGTCAGTCGTGTTCTTAATGCCATTCTCCACATAGTCCGATACAAACGAAAAGTATGAAGGGAAGTAACCAGAGTCGGAAGAAGTACAGAGGGTTACAATATCGAGTTGATCGCGATTCGCAGCACAGACATCGACTACGTCTTGAAGCGAACGCCCGGCAATCTCTGGTATGAGATCGCCGTTACTCCGCACAAAAGTGTCCAAATCTATATCGACTATGACTTGTGGGTCGGACGCCGCGTCACGCATAACACTGCTGAAGTGCCAAACCGGCAAGATGACGATCTTCTTGCCACCGAACACAAACACTGTTGCTTCACCAGCGGTGGAAACTGAGACACCTCCGAACTGAGACGAAAGCCGTTTGCAGAACCTGTCCTGTGCGTCGCGCGAAACGGCAAGCGATGTCTCGTGAATGAAGCCCGGCTGGTACAGCCAGCAAACCTTGCGGATGGGCAGATCGGAGAGCAACGCAGCTAGCAGAAAAGTACCGCAGTTTATTCCCTCGCTGAGCGGGTCTCTCATGTCAGAGTGCTTGTCAACGTGAATTACGGTGCACGGATCGTTTCTTCGCATACGCGCAAGCCATAAGGGTAGAGCTTCCGCGTGATTGACAATTCTTGCGAAGATCACGTCTTTGTCCCTGCCGAGTATGTCTTGACAACAAGACCAACGATCTCGTTGGGTCGAACTGGAATGTCTTCTTGTACACAGTTGTCGCCCTTTGCAATTAAGAAATCTTGATACTTGTGTATAATTCTATGTATTTTGTGAATATTATAATTAGCTTGAACAAAAAACACTATATCATTAACTTTCAAAAAATCAAACTTACAAGACTCAATGATGAGTATGTCACGATTGCTTATCGTCGGCTTCATGCTGTTGCCGAACGCGATCATGCGAACGCGCCCGAAGTCAGAAATACACTGATGCAGTAACTTCGCGTACTCGCGTATCCCACGTTCCTCATAGTTGGCGACCGCCGTGTTCATGTCTTCACCCCGCATCTCTAGAAAAGATGGTATCGAAACTGAAGATCACTCCAACCGTACCGCCTAACGTAAATCCAACCGGGAACTCGTCCGAACCGCACAACGCGTCCAACAATCTCGCCACACTGCCGATTGGCGTGAGGGCACCAGCAGCCAGCAGCTCGGGTGTCACACTCGCGATCAAGTCGGGTTCGCGGAGGGCGATCCAACACCTCGTTCCAAGCCCGAATCGATCTGATCCGGACCACTCCCAGATCTCGTGTTTTGAGAACGCACGGATCACCGAACGGGCAGGTAAGCAATCAATGTACTCGAACTCGGCACCAACACTCATCGCTCGCCCGAGGCGGCCGATTCTGCAGATCGTATCGCTGGACAACTCATTGGGTCGCATGAGATTCCAGTCGCATAACGAGACGAACAGATCAGGTGTCAAACGGTCTGCGAACCATTGATCCGAGACCGGCGTGAGCGACGATGTTACAAACTCCTCGTGCGTAGTTCCGTTCGTGATTACAAAACGCAAGTTGGAGTAGTCGGACAGTGCGCGAGGGATCGTTCCAACCGCTCCGCCGATCCGATCGGCCGTGCGAAAGTGAAGACGCTTAAGATTTACCGGCTCGCTTCCCAACGTTGCCCAGGCGGCCGTGGTGGTGGTCGACATAAAATCGACCGCATTTGAACTCCATCGGCCTGCTGCTGCCGGAACCTGCGGCCCAACAACACCTTCAAAAAGGCACCAGGAGCACTTATCTTCCTCGATCCGCGTGTGGTGCAACACGCCACGCAACTCGTCATTATGGCGGTAGAAGCTCGTCTCTCGCCAGCGGCTTCCGTCGTGAATCGCCCATCGGAACCGCTGTGTTGTCGAAAACACGACAACGCGCTCTGGGCGCCTTTGGAGTATTGCACGAAGGGAAGGCTCGGGTTCGGGCAGCAGTGCCCGTAGCTTCCACTGACCTTCAGCCATTCGCCGTGTCCAGTGCCCGAAGCCTATCGTAAAGAGCACAAGCGAACTGATGGTAATAGTCATTTACGCCGTCGCGGCCGGATTCAAGCTTGGCAGTTTGCGGGCAGTTCTTACAAAACACCCGTGCGGCACAACCCATACACTGTGATGGTTTTCGATTACGTGCGTTCTCGCGCGCGATCCAGTCAGGAATGATCGAGTTGAACCCGGTCGACAGATCTACGTCGCGAATATTGAGACCCAAGTCACCTATCGAGTAATCGCAGAAGCTGTAGCCGCCGAATGGATCGATAGCGACGGAGAAATCGGCCGCGGAGCAATGGTACCACTCCGTGCTTCTCGGCAGCGAACGGCTGTCATAGTCGTTCAATAGCTGCTGTCGAGCATCGGGGTCGTCCAACAGCATCTCAATGGATTCATCCAGACCTACCCGGATCTTCTTTGGATCAGTGCCGCAGCCACTCATACACGGATCCAGAACTGGATGTGGAAGCCAGCGAACGCCCGGGAGTCTGGAAAAATGGTTCCGCGACGCTTTTGCTTCTTTCGCGGTGATATTAGAAGCCACGAACCTAGCGGTGACCGAAAATCCGCCGGCGCATAGACTTTCTATGGCATTCAACACGCGTTCCGACATTCCCCGACAACGCGTGAAGAACCGATAGGCCTCGTCGCTATGCCCGTATAGAGATACCTGAATCGAATGAGGCGGACACTCCTTAAATAACGAGAAATGTGAATCATCGATCAACGAGCCGTTAGTAAATAGGTTAAGGCGAAGACCCGACCGAAAAGCGTGCCTCCAGATGCGTTCGAAATCCGGATGAAGCAAAGGCTCGCCGCCGGTGATGGAAACAAACAAACAGCTCGTCTTTGACAGTTGAGTCAATACACTTTCAACTTCAACCGTGCTGAGTTGCCGCCGCCCCGTCGCATTTGGGAACCGCGCGCCAACATAGCAGTGTTCGCATTGAAAGTTGCAAAACGGGGTCAGAGCAAAGCGAGCCCATAGCAAGGTCCTGTTAGCCATGAGCACGGGACCGGTTTGCGCTGTACAAACGCTTAAATATCCAACAATAGTAACGCAGCGTGCTACTGGGAAGCGCACGAAACTTGATGTCGCAAAGCGAGCATAAGACCCTGGCCGCGCAACTTCGACATCGCGTTGTGTCGCCCCACCGCCTTCCGGTCCCGCCCTTGGCGCGCCGACGCGATTGATGGCTTTCCGTCCTAGGCGTTAGTCCATCCGGCGAAAGCATACATCGATAAGAGGCCGCAGCCGGGTTGATGCAAACTTGATGATTCTTGGCACACGAGTGTTGCCGCAGATCCGTGGCTGCGATTGCCTTGAGTTCCGTATCGACTGCGTCGGTAATTTTCATTTTGCCGTACACTAACTCACTAACCATTCGCAACATCTGTCGTTTGGGCGGTAGAAAGTGTTTAAGCGGCATGGTTGAGTTTGGCGGATAGTAAACCCAGAGAAACGAGAACGGGATCCTGTGCTCCATGCAGTACTGCTTGATCGTGCGGACCTCGTGAATGTTCTGCTTCATGATTGGGATCCGAGCGCGAACGTTGGTACGGACCCTCGCGCGGACTCGGTCGATGTTTCGATACACTGTGCGGTAGTCGTACCGATCGTTTCCCGAAATTTGTTCAAAAACCTTGTTTGACCACGAGTACAATGTCACGTCGATGGTATGAGGTGGCTTAGCCTCGAGCAACTCCAACGCGGAAGTATCCAAAGCGGACAAGTTTGTCGACAAACCCATCACAAAACGCTTGCGATCCCACAAGGAGCCCCAGATCTCGTTGAAATCCGCGCGTATCAGCGGTTCGCCGCCGGTCAAAGTCAAAAATACTGCCTGATCCTCATACCGGCTGATCTGAGATAGAAGCTTATCCTTTGACGCCTCCGGGAGCGTGACGGTTTCAGGGCGCTGAACGACGTTGCAGTGAAGACAGTGAAAGTTGCAACGGCGCGTGATCTCTACCAACAAATGAAGCGTACTTTGCCGTCCCTCAATGTTACGTATCACAAACCGTATGAAGTCGGAGTCGACTTCGCCAGCCGTCTCTACCGCGACGTCAGGTGTGTTCAAGGATGATTCCATTAGCTACGCACTCATCTATGAACTTTTTGGCATCACTTTGCACTTGCCTCTTGTCGACGTTCTCGTGCACGTTGCGCAGCAGTTCGACAATGCGCTCAAAGGTGCAAATCTCCGTTTCAGACTGTGTAGCCGAGATAACAGCAGCGGCAGTCGCGTTGAGGACCAACATCTGATCCATCTCTAAAAGCTCGCCACTTAAAGGCACGATCACCTGTTCGTTCAGCAGTTGCCGAACAATGTAATCTCGGGAGTTAAACTCGTATCGCATTGTTTTACCTCGGGGTAAAGAGACGAACAAAGATGGGCAGGCGTTTGAAGCCCACCCATCTGAGCAGACTACGGACGGATCGAATCCGTGGAGCTCCCTCCGCGGTCACATGAGTTACCCCCGACCTCCCTGTTGGTCAGAAGTCCGGAACCACATGCCGTGAGTACAGTGCAAAACTTGGCGAGGTCGAGCCTCGCGAGCTTTGGTGCCTCGTAAGCCACTGATTGCGATCCGATCAAGGGGTTTTTGATCGTATGAATAGAGATATTAGCTTTACTCATCTCTAGCCTCCTCACAATATGATTTAGTTACATCATATTCATTATTAACCCATCTTGCAATCTTTTTTTTGGGTTTTTGGTTAAAAAGCTGATTGTAACATTACTAATTATGTTATGTTCTTTACTGAGAGTCTATGGCAATGTCCTCGAGGCAGACGCGAATGAGCAGGCAAGCGACATTGATGTTGGTTGGACCTACAGTCGAGCTAACAGAACAACGGCGTTCATGGCGCCGGGCAAAGGCTGTATCGGATCGGCAGACAACGTCCCTCCCCACCCCCAAAAAACTGTGACCCAATTTGTGACCTGTTTTTTGAATATGGCCTGATACATGCTGATACAAACTGATCGCTCATGATTGCTACAACTCACTGTATGGTATATACTTATGATCGTTATTGATCGCTGGAGATACGCAGGCGTTTTCCTGACTGCTACCTTCACACGGTAGAAGTCACTGGTTCAAATCCAGTATCGCCCATCGTTTGTCCAGCCTTTTCGAGTGCAACCACGATGAGCACGACGATTGAATACGTCCTTGAAGACGAAGACATCGTAAACTTCAACCTCTACCATCATCGCCACTCGAAGGCCTCCAGACGCACGCGAACGATCGCGAGGTGGGCGGTGTTCGCGTTATTTGTTGCCATTGGAGCGGTCCTGTTTGTGGTCGCGACGGCACGCTGGAACCTCACGCTTGGGATCGCCTTCACCGCCGGCGGCTTCGTATGCGCTGCGATCTACAACGGCGTCTACTACGCAACGCTCCGAAAACAGGTGACAAAGTTACTGAGCGAAGACTCGAACGCGGGCATGACCGGCCGCCAAGTCGTTACCGTCACCGGTAACACCGTGACTGTCACAACCGACCACGGAACGACGGAGTACGCGCCGGGATTCACGACGCGGATGGTGCAGACCGATCGCTACCTCTACTACTACATCAGCTCGATCATGGCGATCGTGATCCCAACGAGCGTGTTTTCCTCGGATGAGGCGGCGACTCAGTTCAAGGATGCGATGGCGGCGTTCTTGCGACCTTGACCAGGACGCGGTGAGTTTGGTGCCGCTGTCTCAGCCGTTAACATCGGTGCGATGGAACAGATAGGCCGACCCGGACGCGTCGCCGCCATCAGGCGGTTTCTCGGAACTCCCTTGCGCCGTATGGCGGCGGTAGATTCCGCAAGCCTCACGGTAATACGTGGGCTCTCGACCCCAAGAAGTAACGCTCAGTTTCGTCTCGTGGTGTACAACTGGTCCTAGGGACTTCAGCTTATCCGACGATACGGATTGTATGCCTCTCGCACGAAGGGACTGTAATCATCCCCGTAAACAGTGCAGCGCATAACTTAGTCCAGGCCGATACAATACGGGCGGACAAGGAGTATGCAGCATGCGGAAATCGCGGTTTAGCGAAACGCAGATCATCAGGAT
Organism: Alkalispirochaeta sp.; assembly: GCA_965601925.1. Lineage (GTDB taxonomy): Bacteria > Spirochaetota > Spirochaetia > DSM-27196 > Alkalispirochaetaceae > Alkalispirochaeta. The sequence continues at coordinate 3,740,936 of OZ271854.1, read as the reverse complement.
TCTGAGGGAAGTCGAAGCCGGGAAGTCGGTCAAAGACGCTTGTCGCGAACACGGTATGAGTGATGCCACGTTCTACAATTGGCGATCGAAATACGGTGGGATGGAAGTTAGCCAGGTAAAGCGCCTGAAAGAACTCGAAGACGAGAATCGTCGCCTGAAGCACATGTATGCCGAGCTGAGTCTGGATTACGAGCTGTTGAAGGACATCGTTGAAAAAAAGCTCTAAGGCCGGCCGAGAAGCGCACGTTGGTGGACTACCTCAGAGACGAATGCCAAGCGAGCATCCTTCGAGGATGTCGTATCGTCGATGTGAGTCGTACCAGCTATGCCTACCAGCCGGACACTCAGAAGGACCGTCCGGTAATCGAAGCGCTACAGAGGCTGGCCGAAGAGCATCCTCGCTGGGGATTTCGCCTGATGTTTGATTCGCTGCGTCGAGATGGCTACCGGTGGAATCACAAGCGGGTTCATCGCATCTATACGCAGTTGAACCTCAACCTGCGCCGCAAGGGTAAGAAGCGACTGCCGTCTCGGGATACGGTCGATCTGATCGTTGGTGGACCGATGTCGGTGTTCTCATATCCAACGCGGCATGGGGCCTGAGTTCATTGTATTCCTTCACGAAGCGATTGAGTTTGCACTGCTGGGGCTGGAGCGAATACCCCGGTGGTTTCGTCGCTTCGGCCTTCAACTCCCGGTGCATCCGTTCATGCCGGCCATTCTGTTCGGGGTGGGAGGGATCGGAGTAGACCGGTTTGATACCGAGTTCCATGAACCATGTTGCAAGCTTAGACAGGCGACCGAGGGCATTCATATGGGCAAACGGGGCGCCGTTATCGGTATGAATCTGAAGCGGTACCCCGTATTTCCTGAACACATCGATGAATACACTCTTGGTGTTCTTGGTCGTGGCTGCATGCATGCCTTTGGCAGCAAAGACATAGCGACTACAGGAGTCTGCGATGGTCAACGGATAGCAGTATATCTTGTTGCCCATCCTGAACTTCCCCTTGAAATCGGCGCTCCATACTTCATTCGGCACCAGAGGATCGAAGATAGGACACCGTGGTTCTACTCGCTTGCGCCGCTTCCGTTCCGCGACCATACCGTTCCGTTTCAGAATGGCACTAATGGTCGAGACACCTGGGAGCGCGATACCGGGGAAGCGGTCTTCCAGGAGGACCCGGAGTTTCGGTGCGCCCCAGCGGGGGTGACGGGTTCTCAGTCTAATGATCTCCTGTTCGATCCGATCAGGCGTTTTATTCGGCACCCGGTGGGGTGCTCGTCCCAACTCCAGCAGCCCCGGTACGCCGAAATCCTGATACCGATGGATGTACTTATAGGCGGTGGGACGTGAGATTTCGAACATCTGTGCCAGGGTACTCACCGTGTACTTCCCGCTCTTGAACAGCAGGATAAACTCCTCTTTTTGTTCCATTACTGACATCTGCCTCCATGGCATAGACTCCTCCGGAGTCCACTGTAGGCCGGTGCGAGTGTAAAGGATGTCCTTAGAGTTTTGTAAACGATGTCCCTGGAATGTACCTTCATCGCATCTATACGCAGTTGAACCTCAACCTGCGCCGCAAGGGTAAGAAGCGACTGCCGTCTCGGTATCCACAGCCTCTGGCGGCTCCCGCAGCACCGAATCGGTCATGGTCAATGGACTTCATGAGCGATGTGCTGTCCGACGGCAGGCGATTCCGAACGCTGAATGTAATCGACGACTTCAATCGGGAAGCGCTGGCCATCGCGGTCGATTTCGGTCTCCCGGCGCCGCGCGTGGTTCGTGTTCTCGACCGCTTGGTAGCACGACACGGTTGTCCGCGGCAGATCCGTGTCGACAACGGACCTGAGTTTGTCAGCGTGGCAATGGCCGACTGGTCAGAACATCACCGCATCCGTTTGGAGTTCATCAAACCCGGTAAACCTACCCAGAACTCCTGCGTAGAGCGGTTCAACCGCACCTATCGGGAGGAAGTTCTCGATGCATACCTGTTTGCAACGTTGGATGAGGTCCGAACCCTGACTCAGCGGTGGATCTCTCAGTACAATGGGGAGCGTCCCCATCGAGCGCTCGGTAGGCAAACTCCGCTGGACTACCGTGCAGCTCACCTCAGGCAAAGGGCTAAGAAATCGCCTGCTCTAAAGGTGGGATGATTACACTCCGATCCATTCATCATAGCCTCGTGTTGAGGCCTTAGCTTTGGGTATGTATGTCTAACACCGAGCTGACCTGCAAGATGCGGCCCGGAGCGCAGCGGAGGGATTGGCGCGACTTTTGCGTACGCAGAAGTCGTGACAAAGCAGATTGACTGGTCCAGCGTTATGTTGAGACTGTCGCACAACGCAGTCGTGGTCTGCTAGCATCGTGCCTGGGAGGAGCCAATGCCGAACTACCGAGGAAACGAGGGGCAGGATCTCATGATTCCGGTGTGCCTGGATGATCAGCTGGTGCCGGGTACCATCGAACACGCCATCACCTGGATCGTCGACCACGAGATCGATACGTCGGTGTTCGATGCAGCCTATCACAACGACCACGGCGGTCGCCCGGCCTGTGATCCGGCCGCGCTGGTGAAGATCATCTTGTTCGCCTACTCCCGGGGCATCCTCTCCTCACGGAAGATCGAGGAAGCCTGCCGGACCAACATCGTGTTCATGGCCCTCAGTGGTGATATCCGGCCCGACCACGCCACGATCGCCCGGTTCGTTACCGGCCATCCCGCGGCGGTTCGTCGTGTGTTCCGGGATGTGCTGATGATTGCGGCACAGGGCGATCTGATCGGTGGGGACGTGTTTGCACTGGACGGCTGCAAGATCAGCTCGAACGCCGCCCGAGAGCACGCGGGGACGCGACGGGAACTGGAGAAGAAGAGAGCGAAGCTTGAAGCACGTCTTGAGGCGATACTGCTCACTCATCGCGGCGCAGATGAGGCATGCACCTCCGATAACGACGATCAACAGGGCAGACCCGGTTCAGGGACAGCTGATCGCTACCGGGCGCAGATCGACCGCATCAAAGGATTCCTCGACGCCCATCCACCCCGCACCGGCACCAGCGGACGCGAGGTGAAATCCAACATCACCGACAATCAGAGTGCCACACTGAAAACCGGGAGTGGCTACATCCAGGGCTATAACGCGCTGGCGATGGTGGATGCGAAGCACCAGATCGTGCTACACGCTGAACCGGTCGGTCAGATCCATGAGGCACCGCTGCTGCCACGGATGGTGCGCCGGTCACTGCATACACTGCGCAGGTTCGCACATCCCCAGGCCTGCACACCGACCATCCTCGCTGATACCAACTATTTCACCGAATCCAACGCCCGGTTCCTGATCGACTCTGATCTCGACGGCTATATCCCCGACCATCAGTTCCGGAATCGGGACATGCGATTCGCGGATCGGAGTCGATCGCGCCGGGCGGCACACCGGCGCTTCACCCAAGCCGATTTCCTCTACCAGAGCGACACCGACAGCTATCGTTGTCCGGCCGGCAAGACGTTGCGACGGCGCACCCGGGAGGTGGTTGCCGGGCGTCGTGGTACGCGCTATGAAGCGAAGCAATCAGACTGCAGTGCATGCGATCTCACCTCCCGCTGTCTGATCCGTACTGCAACCCGGCGTAGACTCTTCCGCGGTGACGGTCCAGCCGGGACCTATGCCCAACAGATGCGTGATCGGATCGACACCGAACGGGGTCGACGGATGTACGCCAGACGCATGGGTATCGTGGAGCCGGTCTTTGCGAACATCACCGCCACCAAGGGCATGCGACGATTCACGCTCCGAGGCCGGGCGAAGGTCCGCATTCAATGGCTCCTGTACACGCTGGTGCACAACATCGAAAAGATCGCCACCACCGGGCTGATTCATCGGTTAGTCGGAGTTTGATCCGGGTGGGTGGCGGGTTGAAGAATGCCTGGCCACGATCACTGGCCGTGAACTACTCGCTCCGCGTGGGTTCCCACGCGTTGTGCGACAGCCTCGTTATGCGTCCCCGCGTGTTCGAGGATGAACTTCTTCTATCCCGGTTTTCACGCCAAGCTGTTCAACAAAGCATCGTACTGATCTTTGTCGTTAGATTTAACTGTCTCAATGATCATTCTCGCTGCGGATTGCATCTCTGGCGCTTCGACCGGGGTCGCGCCTCTCTCGAAACTTGCGGCGAGGTGAGAGTATTCGTTGTTCATTCTTTCGGTGAGGATTGCTGGTACCGGTTTATCTTCGAAGAACCTTTCGAGCTTCTGAGATTCAGTCGTTGCATCCGGATATCGGTAATACAAGTAGATTTCCAAGAACTTTCGTGCGTTATTTCCAAAATTATAGAAAGTGATATAGTTCTTGTCCGTAATTTGAGAAATTGTCGCGCAATCGTATATTTGTTTGAATAAGTAGTTGAACTCAGTGACATATTCCTTGAGATATTTCGGCATCACCTGCAAGCTGGTACTTCGATCTTGACGTTCGATTAAGAAGTATGATCTCTCGAATGATTTGAATTTATTAGTTAACGAAACCGTCCCTCCGCCCAAACGTTTTAGATACTTCAAGAACTCGAGACTATGAGTAGAAATAAAGAGTTGCTCAAACGAATTAGTATCAACAATTTTCGATTTGATAATGCTGAATAAGAAGAATATGTGGTTGTTGTCCAAGCTAGAAATCGGATCGTCAATCCAGATAATCGGTTTCTGACCTCTTGTTTTTGTGTCTTCCAGCTTAGCCACAAAGTAACAGAATGAGATCAAACTACACTCACCTTCACTGAGGTGATGTGCTTTGGAACCATCACGCATTATTTCGAATCGTATCGCTTTTATATCTCCCTCTTCAGATATGGGTGTTTCAACGGCTTTCAATGAAAGGAATTGATGTCCAAAGTAATCGTTCAGATACTCGTTGACCTTTCTGGCACCTTCTTCTTCATCGTTTAGGCGGCTACTTGCGTCTTCCAGTTGTATTTCCAAGTCATGTATTTCAAGTGCTACTTCATTTCTTTTTTGCTCTTTCTGAGATATCAATGTCTTTATCTGCTCGAGTCCTGCCTTCTCGCTCGAATAACCAATCGTTACTCCAAAATCGAAAACTTCTTTTAGGCGTAGCTTTTCTTGTGCGTTTGCTTGTTTGGTTGACAACTGCGTAGAGTAATCGTTTGATTCCTCACGTATGCTGATCAGCTCGTTGAATACGACTTCTATTTCATGCGATGTATCGTTATACACTTCGAAAACAACTGGACTCAGGATTTGATCCAGTCGTTGCTTTAACTGACTTGCAATTCCTGCCAAGTTTTCTATGTACTTTCCACAAGCTTCCTCATATTGAGTGCTAAGTGTGTTTAGCCGATGATGAAAAGCGGAATAAAAGTCAGAGATTTCAAGAGACAAACCCGTTGCGATTGACTGTTTTTCTTCGTCTATACGAATAAGCAGATCTTCAATTTCATCTTTTAGCTCTTCCGACTCTTTGTCAAAATGCTTCTCTAACTTTGACCATCTATCGGCTGTTATTGGATTTCCGCAGAATGCACATTTGTCTCTCTTGTCTTTGTGAAGAGCTCTTCCCGCATTGACCCAACGGTTTAAAACAGCTTCTCGGATTAGTTCTTCTATCCGTTCCGATTCTGTTATTTTTCGCTCAACAAGTTCTCGTGCCGATTCGCTAATTTTTTTGAAGTTTATTGTGGGAAACGAAAACGAGGCTAACTTTTCTTTAGTTGTCTCCGACAAAACCCTTTCTGTTTGAGTGAGCTCCTCTATAGATGGCACGGAGTAACTATCTTCAGCTACAACTTCCAATTCAATGAATAACTTTCTTGACGTGTAGTTTTGATCTCCAAACCTTTCCGACTTGTACTTTATCCCAGCGTTTCTATCTAAGGCTTTGTTTTTGACTTTCGATTCCAAAGCATTTTGGATATCTGTATATCGATTCTTTTCAGAATTCAGTTCCTCCTCCGAATCTTTTAGCCGCTTGTATAAGCCGGTTTCTAACCCTTCTTCTCGAGAGCCCAACTTACTAATTAGTTGTTCAATTTCTTTCTCTATTTCATTGTTATCTCTACCTAAAATAGCGAACGACTCAATATCTTCACTTGGATTAAAAATAAATCGTAGATGTTCGCGTACAAAATCATCGTTGAAGACTCGGACACAGAGGGAATGAGAGGACAAGTTGGTTTCGGTTACAACTGAGCCGTCTGAAAGTTCAATATCGAATTTTGGAGATTCGAATTTCTCCGAGATATATCCCGTTTCAAATGCTCGCACAAGCCTAGACAAAGTGGTTTTTCCTGAATAGTTGCGACCATACAAAATGTTGACCTTCTTAAATTGAACAGTCTTACCATTACGGGCTTTTACTGAAGAATCCCAAACAAATCTATGGAACACAGCCATTCTATCGATTGATTTTATTTTTGTTATCATTTTATTAGTCCCCTATGCTTACTAGTGAGGTGACCATTTCTTGTTTTGACCTTCAGAAACTATTGTAGCTTAAAAATGCCCAAAAAAGTGCTGATTTCATTTATCTATCGATCTTTTGCTTCTATTATGTGAATGGCCGCATAACACCGAGCTGACCTGCAAGATGCGGCCCGGAGCCGCAGGCGGAGGGATTGGCGCGGGTTTTGCGCACGCAAAAGCCGTGACAAAGCAGCTTGACTGGTCCAGCGTTATGTTATCTGCTGTCAACCTTCGCCGTTGGGTTCCGGTTCTCTTTCTTCGATGGCGTTCACTATTTCTCGTTTGAGTCGCATAACAAGCGCTGGACATTGCTCAATGATTTTGTGAATCGCAGTCGCGTCAATCTCAAAGCTATAGGCGTGTCGCACGAAGTGACGAAAGGCCATAAATCCTTTGAGTTCATCTCTTGTTTCTTCCGAGATGAGGCGTGCTCGATTGGACCGCTCTAACAACGCAGCATGCCAATTCGATCCTTCGATTTTTTCGTTATCACGTTCCCGAAGAATGTGGAGAAGAACCTTTTCGATTCCGTTGTAGATAGTTGAAAGAGAGAGTGCCGCGGCCCGGATTTCGATGTCATCGAGTTCTATCGCCTGCCGCTTTTTCAGTAACGTGTTGATGAAATCCAATTCTGTTTCGATGTTCTCAATTTCATGAAGAACGGACGTACGATAATCCATGTCATGCAACGCGTTTGAGGCTTGCGCTATCCATCAATTGTTGTCCGAATTTCTTCTGGATATTGAGATCAATAAGGTCAGCCGATCGCGTGAGTCGTGTAAGTAATTCACCATATACGAAAAAGAATTCCGCCGGCTTGATTCCTCGGACGGCGATATCCAGGTCTGATTCGCTTGTTGCTTCTCCCGTTGCCACGGATCCAAATATAAATATCTCGGTGCAACCGACAGACTTGAGATAGTCGATTGCGATATCCAGATCCTTTTCGATTTCGGGAGATAATCCGGCGATATTCATGGTTCCAAGTATACTCTGACTGTTCCCTTACAAACAAAGCCCCTTTTCTTCTCGAAAAAAGCTTGATGGCAGATAACATATTCCCCTCACCGGTTTTCCCGTAAACAACGCTAAGAATACTTGTTCTACTGAAAAGTTTGGAAAGTGCGAAGGAATCAGGCCCTCGAGTTCCGACGGTCACGCTCCGAGCCGATTCTATTCCCAACCGTCTTGGAGCGCTTTCCGGGTGTGCGGCACGTCGCGGGCGCCGCACCGCCGGTACGCGGCGGAGAGACTATCCGACGCCGTAGGTTCATCACCTATGCCAGTTCTTTTTTCATCAAGTAGTCGGTCTGGTGTTCATCTCCCATATGGAACTCGTGCGTCCCGATGGTGACGAAACCGAGCGACTCGTAAAAGCGAAGCGCATTCCAATTTTTACGCCACACTCCGAGCCATAAATATCGCTTTCCCAACTCATAGGCGACATCCCTTGCCCTTTCAAACAAGATTCGACCAAAACCCATTCCCTGAAACGCTCGAAGCAGATAGATCCGTTCGATTTCGAGACCGTCCGACTCCCGAAGATCCGTTTGTGCGCCGTCCCAGTTAAGTTTCAGGTAGCCGGCACACTGTTCCTCGAGTTCCAATATCCAAAACTGCGACTGCTTACAGAGCATCTCTCTCCTGATCTTTTTCGGATCAAATGCAGCATCCAAGTACTGGGTCATGATCTCAGGCGGGGCAAGATCACCAAACGTCTCGTAGTATGTCGTTCTCCCCAGGTCAACGACGGTATCGAGATCTCGAATGCTCGCTTCTCGCATCACGTGTTCCATGCACCACCTCCGATCTCCGCTACATGTGGTACAACGCCACAGTAGATCGCACGAAAATAATCCCGCACCGGGACCGATCGCCGACACTCGGTAGCGGAAGCTGGATAGTGTTGCTGATTTGGGGCATCAGACAAAAGGAATAAACTTTACAAAGCCACCTGTCGGAAACAAAATGTACCGAGATAGCGATATTTCGCCGTGTTATAAACGCTTATTTGACATTTTGGGGTAGTAAATCGCCTGACGCGGTCATTGCTCGGGGTAATTTTGGTACCGTCGGTACCATTTTCGCCCCGCGGATTCACAGCCCGATCCGCCCTTGCTAACCCAGCCTATCACCCGATAGCGGCAAGGGGAACCACATTCCCGACTTTCCGCGACGATTGCCCGTTCTATTACTGCTTATTTGACATTTTAGGGCATCAATTCCGATAGCGCGCCATACTGCTGGGCTATGTTTGGTACGAGTCGTACTGAATCCCTGGACAGAGCGTCATGGATTTTACTATACATATGATAAGTTATAGTGTATGACATCATCTAAAGAAGTTATCAGGATCATGGAGTCGCGAGGCTGGACATTTGAAGAGACCAGAGGCGACGAACGCATACCGCATGCGTGCCCTATCACCGTATCGTTCACACGTAGGGAGTGGCGCGGGAAGCCGTTGGAGTCACCACTCACTATGTCCCGATCCGGAACGTTGGACCATCGATGGGAATTGATCACCGACGCCGCTCGAGCCGCAGCGGTGCTGCATAGATATCATATGCCCGGGCATTATTGGGATCCCGAGGAGCGTTCGCAGGTGTGGCGAGAAGGCGCAGCTCAGAACCAACGTCGTTAGTCATGACTACGAACTCTATTCAACTGACCCGAAGGTGTACGCGAGATTCGTGGCCCCTCGTTCGTAAGTGAGCACCACTGTGTACAGTACGCGCCCGGATAGATCGGCCACCTCGACGTTTGTTCGACGACCCCGCAAGTACCAACTCAGGGAACCCACGGGATCTCCGTCTGCGTTTTCAATCTCAATGACTCCAGAGCCAGAAGTCGCGGTTGGCTCCGCAAGAGCGATTCCAAACGGCCGATGTTCATAAACGATGACACGCCCGTCGTCGTCAAAGATTCCCTGCTCTGTCAGGGCTGTCCTGTTTTCAATCGCCGCGGGCACCATGATTCCATCCGGAAACGGCCTTTCATACAGAATAAAGATAAAACGACTCGATCGTGGGCTCGATAGAGTTTCTCTTCCCGAGTTGCTGGTTATAGTGATGGCGATATCGTCTCCATCTCGGTCGTACTCCAGTACATACCCAGACTGAACGGGCTCCGATGTCTCCGGGTCGGAGATGAGGCCGGAGTAATCCCAGACTGACACACGCCCTTGTTGGTCGTAGCCGACCGTAATGAGATCACTACTCAACGGATATCCAGACATATCCTGGTCCCACTGTATCTTGTGCAATCGGCCGTTCGTATAATGGAACTCACGTACGCTAACGTCACCGTTCTCAAACGTGATTGTGATCGACCGTAAACGCTGCTGACGGCCGGTATCAACGGACACGCATGAGGAGAGCGCTAAAAACACTGTCAGAATCAATACTACGTTTCGTCTAAGCTGCCGATCCATAGTCAATCGTCTCCATAGGTAGCGGTATGGGGGTCCATTATTCCCACCATTTGGCCTAATTGACCACCTCAGTGTGTGTCTGCCCCGTCCACACGTGAGTTGGAGCCCAGGTTTCGCATCGCCTCTCGTGCGCCATACCGGGCAATGAGCGCGGTCGTGATGGTAGCGAGCGAGACACCAGCAGCGGCGCCGACGCCGATCCCCGCCGCGAGCGTGTTGAGCACTTCCGGTACCTCAATGTCGGACCGCGCGAGCTCTACCGCTCGCTGCGTAATCCAGATAGCTACCCCATGACTCAGAAATGACGCGGCCAGAATCGCCGCGACGGCTATCAGGTACACACGGATCACCCGCGATTCGAGGAGCGCCCGGCCGCTCATAACTGACTCCCTGCGATCACACCAAGAATGCCTATAACCGGTATTCCGATTTGCCACACGAGCCTATTCCGATCGGCGCGTCGCTCGGCCGCGTTGGCCCGCTCGGCCTCGACGTCCCGCTGGTCACGAGCCGTCACGATCTGCATCGTCAGACCCTCCCGCTCTAACTGACGAGCCGACCTCTCCTTCCTCAACGAGTCCTCGGAGCTCACGAGCGAGGTCGAGATCGCCGCTAACTCCGTCCGCAACCGCGCCTGCGAGCGCTGCAGCTCGGCGTTGTGCCTGGTCGACTCGTCGAGCTGCGTCTGCAACGTCGTCACCTGCTCGACCCGCCCGGTCAACCGCATCTCCAACGCGATCGAGAGCGTCGTCAGTCTCTCCCACTGATCGGTGGGTATCAGCACGTAGCCCGGCGGCGGCTCGATCGGCGGCGGTGTCGTCGTAGACTGCGCGCTCAGCGGGACGGCCCCAGACGGCCCACCCAATACCAATACCGACACCACAAGCCAGTACCAGGGCCGCGACCATCCACTTCGTCTGCATCCTCGCCTCCTCATAAGCCCGCTCCTACCTCGCGTACGAACTCCGTCCAATCCGTGCTATTGTTGACCATCCATAGTGGACATAGTTTTCCGGTACAGTCGTAGTGACGGAGAATATGCGCCTCCTTCGAAATACCGTGCCGGTGCATGATATCGACGGCGAGTTCGATCGCCGATCGCCAGGTGGCACGGAGGAAGGCGCCCGACGTATCGGGGTGGCATAACTCGATACCGATCGTGCGCCAATTGGGCTTACCGCCCAGCCGCGTCTCAACCTCTCGTCGTGTTTTGCTCGAAGGTCCGGCGTGCCACGCGACCTCGTCCTCGGGGACCATTTGAATGACTTCTCCCTCAAGGCCGACGGCGTAGTGTGCCGACGCATAGCGCCCCGGCTCGGTTCTCGGTAATGCATGGAAGTAGTCCCGAATGCGTTGTGCCGTTGCCCCGGGCCACTGTACGTAGTGAATCACGACGCCTTCTACGCGTCGGAGCGGTTGTCCTGAACGGGTATGAGAGTCTACCGCGATGACGCGCGCGTCGATCGTCATTCGCATCCCCACGCCGCTCTACCGGCGTGCTCGTTCAGTTTCCGCTCCGCCGCGTCGAGCTCGCCGTCCGCATGCTGCAACTCGCCGTTGGTGGCAGTCCGTGATGAGACTCGGAGGTGGTCGCGCTGCGCTCGAACTAGATGCAACGTTACATCGAACTGCACACGGCTTTGTGCGCTCAACTGCTGGATCGCGCGGAAGAGCGCAGCTACACGCCTGATATGGGCGATGAGTAGGCCGCCGAGCGCGGTGCCGATGACAGCGAGGGCCGCTCGGAGGAGTGTGTTTAGCACGTCCATCTCAATCGTCACGACGCACCCCTGCCAAGCGATCGGCCCACGCTTCCGGGTATCCTCGATAGTAGTCGCGCGCTGGAAGTCGCCGGATCCACCAATACGTCGCCCGGATAATCGAGGGAACACCGACAACGATGAGATAAAGCGGGCCCAGCAATCTCGATTGCCGACAATGACCATATTCGTGTCGAATCGTTACGTGGTCATATCCGGTCGAAAGAAACACGTAGTTCCCGAGCGAAACGCCCCATTCATGACTGCGGGGGTCGAATCGATATAGACGCGCGTCGTACGGTAACGCTCTGCGGACGAGAGCCTGATAGTGTCGCCGGACCACGGTCAAAACGATCAAGCCAAGGATGTGCTGCGGCAGCTGCCAGATCCACATGGCCGCATGGCGCGTCGCGCAACGGCGAGGCTGGATTGCCACTACTGGACGACTCCATGAGCCCGGACGAAAGACGCGGTGTGAAACAAGGACTGAATGCCTAAAGCCGTCTCAAGGTCCACCAACACAGCCTCTTCAACCTCCGTGTCGAAGTCGGCAGGGCTCTCGCGATAGCGACGTTCGGCGTCCTGATAGTGGAGGAGATACTCTACGTGCCTATAAAGCACCTCTCGATCGTCAGTCTGAGCGAGGGTCGCAAGATCCTCGGGCGCGCGGAGGGTACATCCCCATTCATAGTTCATAGGTGTCTGCTGGCTACTCTCATCGCACTGCGCGGCATGCGCGGCCGACAGGAAAAGATCGAAGGTCGCGACAAATGATGGGTCACTCCTGCTGACGTGCCAACTCACGATTCGTGCATACCCGATCGGGGCGCCGATGACGCGGGACATCAAATCCAGCGTCGATGGTCGTGTGCCCTCGGTGAGCGTTAGTGCCATGTACCCTCCTTTAGTACCTCTCGTAGTACGCAGTCACAGCGGCCCCTCTTGTATTTTCCAACTGGTTTGATCCGGTCGCTATCATGGTCCCGAGATCCGAGGCTTTGGTCATGACGCCGCCATCGCCGCGCGCACCGATAAAATCACACTTGAAGGTCGTACTGAGACGAGTCGTGAAGTTATACAGGCCGCGTGGAGGGGTCCACGCCCCAGATCCAACACCCGCAGGCACGGAATGTGATCCGCGAATTGGGTTGTTCCTGAAGTTCACGATGCCCGAGAACGTTCTGTTTCCGGTAAACGTCCCACTGCCACTAACGTGGCCGACTGTCGTAGTCCCGCCAACAACGAGACCTGCGTTTATCGTTGCAGTGTCCGTGGCAACGTCATCAGCGCTAAGGGCACCGTCAACGCTAAGAGCACCTCCCATATGTACGCTGCCACCCACTGCGGGCGCGAACAGGAGATCACGCAGGTAGTCGATGCCGCCGCCCCACGGCACCCCTGAACTGTAAAAGAGCGATAGGAGCATGCGGTCGAGTAGCGACTCCGGGAGAACCAGCATCATACCGATGTGAGTGTCGAGCGCCGACGCGAGAAGCCATTTCACGTCTTGCGGGCCTCCGCTCAGGGAGTTGCCTGCGTTAACCTCTTGGCCGTTAACCCAAAGAACGGTGTCTCCGTAGGCAATATGCTCGACGTGCACCAGCGACCACCCATCTGCGAACACCGGCACGAAGCCTCTATACTGGCCCGAAACGAACAGCGACAGACCGCTTTCGCCATCCGCCGCATAGTGCGATATCGCGATGTCGGAACCGATTTCCATCAACACCGGCGGGTCGGTTTCCATGTAGAAACCCGGCCGGGTGGTACTGATCGCAAACCCACTATCCACATCAGCGGCGGACAACGGCCCGCCCACGTTGGTCTGAGTGATCGTGACAGTGTCAGCGAGGACACCCACGTTGATGGCGAGATCGCTCGATAATGCGCCCGCAATGGCCATCGCTACATCGCCTGCCGCGGCGCCCGCAGCGACTTCCGCGGGTATCGTTGCGTCATACCCGACCGGAGGTGTCAGTGGAGGCCGCCGTATATCGATTACGGTCAGACCCGGCGAACCCGAATGAGCAGCCGCCAGGGACTGACCGTCTGGGGAAAACGCAACGGCGCGACCGGTCCCTGGAAGCGAGGGCGTACCAGATACAACGGTCCAGGTCGTGGTGTCAACTACGGTCAGATAGGGGATCTCTGAGTGGGCGATCGCAAGGGACTGACCGTCAGGAGAATACGCGACGCCCGATGCGGTCCCTGGAAGCGAGGGCGTACCAGATACAACGGTCCAGGTCGTGGTGTCAACTACGGTCAGATAGGGGATCTCTGAGTGGGCGATCGCAAGGGACTGACCGTCAGGAGAATACGCGACGCCCGATGCGGTCCCTGGAAGCGAGGGCGTACCAGATACAACGGTCCAGGTCGTGGTGTCAACTACGGTCAGATAGGGGATCTCTGAGTGGGCGATCGCAAGGGACTGACCGTCAGGAGAATACGCGACGCCCGATGCGGTCCCTGGAAGCGAGGGCGTACCAGCTACAACGGTCCAGGTCGTGGTGTTGATTACTGTGAGACGAGGAGCAGCGAAATGGCCTACCCCCAGGGACTGACCGTCGGGAGAATACGCGACAGCGAACGCTATAAAGTCAACCGCCGGTGTGCCTGCGACGACGGTCCAGGTCGTGGTGTCGATTACGGTCAGACCCGGCGGGCCCGAATGAGCAGCCGCCAGGGACTGACCGTCCGGGGAAAACGCAACGGCGTAACCGGCCCCCGGCAGCGTCGGCGTACCAGCAACGACGGTCCAGGTCGTGGTGTCAATAACGGTTAGATAAGGAACTCCTAAATGGGCGACCGCCAGGAGCTGTCCATCCGGAGAATACGCGACGCCCGGCGCGGACCCTCCCAGCGTCGGGGTATCGGAAACGATAAACGAACCGGTCACCAGCATCTGTACCGCAACGGACTCCACTACCGGTGTCGGCAACCCAGCTAACCGCTCATATTGAAACACTGTCTCGTGTAAGCTGCCCGCCACATCCCCTACCGCTTGGACACTGAACTCTGCTCGCGCTTGCGCCTCGAGATCAAACAGCCCGCGGCGCACCCACGCGTTGAGACTCCAATTCTGATCGTTCCGCACCAGGGCCGGCGCCGTAAGCGTGCCATCGGAGCCGTTGTGGCGAAGCGAATGTGTCCCGAAACGCCGCTCCGACGGGGTAAAGATGAGGTTCGTCTTCACCGTAAACGGATCGGCGCCGCCGAGATCCGTATACGTGTTGTCGAAGCTAAACACGCGAGCGCCGGCGGGTGGCGGAAGACCGATATCGTATTGCGAAAGATCCGCAGCAGGCGATATCAATCCCCTAAGCCACGCGACCGTTGAGGATATTCCGCCGTCGTCGCCGCCGATTCTCCCTTGGGTGAGCCATTCCGTTCCCCCTAATGAGTCAAAACGGAGCGACGAGCCAGTAAGAACCATTCGCCATAACCGATTTCGGTTTGCGAACAACAGCCCTACCTCACCCTCTCCGAGAGAGCCGAATCGACCAACAGTGTTTTGCAAACTGTCGAGGATTGTAATGGACGCGTCGCTTTGGACGGCTGAATCGCCTTGGCCCAAGGCAATGCCGCCATCGAGCCGGACCGCATTGCCAGGGGCGATATAAAGACCGTACTGATTCGCATCGAAGGTTGCGACACCCGAAAGATACCCCAACGCCGCCTTCAGGTTGCCGAGATCGTCGAGTATCTCAACACGCTTTCTGTCTTCGCGGAACCGCATGGTATCGTCAGGTGAGGCGATCATGTGTTCGAGAATCTTCCAGCCCGCGATGTCCGCGCCCAATGCCTCGAGATCTTCCACCGAGATCTTCTCGGCCGTTACTGTCTTGGCACCAATATCGCCTTCCAGAGACGGCGACACGACGACATGGACCGGCGCCGACCACTCAGACACAAGTGGCGCAGTGCGAATCCGCGCTCGATAGTAGTAGGTGGTCTGAAGCGGGTTCGCGGCGTCGCCGGCAAGCGGTAAACGGTCATGGTTATACGAGAGCGTCGGTATCTCAAGCCAATCGCCGGCGACTCCGGCGCGCCAGCTATCAATCCCGTCTCCCCCTGGGCCGGGCGCAAACCAACTGGCTTGGTCTTTGCTTATCTGTAGTTCCGCTCGAAGACTACCGGCTGTAATGTCGGCGGCGTAGGCTATGGCAAGCGATACAGCCCTCGTCGTCGCACTTGCGGCGACCACAGGCGTGGGCAAGCTCGTAAGGGCTCCCGAGCCGTCAACTCCACCAACTATTTCATCGTAAGTAGGAGTCTGGTCTCCTTTACCACGGGGCACCGGAAACGCGGGGATTGATGGTGAGCTGGAAACCCCGGGAACATCGACAACGCCAGCGGATTCCAGACTTTCGCATACATATTCGTACTCCTGATAGCCATCATCGCCGGCGTTGGATTGACTATCTCGGAGCGAACGCACGCGGGCACGAACGCTGAGACCCCACAGGGATACGATAGTTACGACGGCTCCGACCGGGACGTAGGCAGCGGAGCGAATTGCCCACTCTTTGCTTCCGTACTGCCGCAGTTGTAAAATTGCCGTCGCAAGCGATGAACCGTCGGAGCTGTCGTAGATGTACTCCGCGTCATAAATCTCGGTGCGCGCGTTCGCCGCGCCGGCTCCCGACGTTCTCTTTGTGACGGACTCAGAGAATTGGCGATACGTAGCCGATCCCGTGATTTCTACAGAAAAATCAATGACCTTGAACCCGTAATCCCATTCATCCCACTCGTCTCTACGTCCAGTGTTTCGCGGCTGCCAGCGAATCCTACGCTCGAAATCGACCTGAACCGTAACGGTTCTGTCAGCATCGTTGTACGTCAGGCGCACGCTGGCTCGAAGCCTAAAGCGGATATGACTCCTGGTCCAGATATACTCGATGAGAATCAGCCTGCCGTCAAAGCTCCGTATTTGGAATGGCGTCCATGTCCCTACGCCCGTGTCATCAGCCCCACCGTTCACAAGCCTATTGTGCCGAAACGTCGCGCGCAGATTCGAGACGTTAAGTATTTCAGCGTCGTCAGCGATGTTAAAGTTGAGACGTGCTACGTAGGTTGCTGAGTCGTCATCGTCAAAATGTCCATTGGCCGACGGCCCCCACACTTTTGACTCATGCAGCAACACCGTGCCGGTGCTATCATCACTGCCGATCTGCGTAGCTTGGTAGTGGTTCACCCTGACATACCCGTAGTCGTCATCGGTCTTCGCGGATGATATCGCCTCGATGGATTCCGAAAACTGACCCACTGGGTTGATTGCGGGATCGTCCTTCCAGTTGACGATTTCTACCACGCCGTCTTGACTCGCGCGCAGGCAGTGGTGAAACTCGTAGAGGAGTTCATCAAGGATTTCGAGATACTCTTGGTCGCCAGCCTTAAGATCAACGGTCACGATGTTCTGCGGAAGCGGACTTGAAAACAGGATGTCGCCTGCCGATATCCCGCCAAGCACCAGGAGCTCGCGCGTCATGGTTTCTACAGTGACATCCGTACGACGATACGGGGCGGTCAAGGCGTGCTGGAGGACCCACAACCTATCGACCGCCTCAAGCGCAATTGTCGTCTCAACAACACCCTCGGCCTGGGCGGTGTAGTCGTCTACAGGACGCACATACCCAGTGAAGTAGCGACCGCCGTCACGATCCACGATAATGTCAATGGGCTCATACGTCTTTTGATTGTACAGCGCTTGAACCAGCGGTCCGTCGACTCCGATGAGCTCGAACGATAGCGTATCGATCGTGCTCCTGCCCTTGTTGTGGTAATCCCGCTTCAGCTCGATCGATTCGCGCGGGACCAGCGAGCGGCCGTTATAGTTCGTGAGATCGACCCAACCGGTTCCGGGGTTGATCTGAAAGCGCCAACTCATCGACCGGTCCTCCCGAGACGATTTGAGCGGCGCCCTGCCTGTTCGACCTTTCGGGCGAAATCATCGTATCCATACACATCCCCGTGGATATGGATCGACTGCCCACCCGCGTATGCCCCTGGCACGCCCGGATGTTTAACCGGCTGGATGTCGACCGTTTCAGGCCCATTCTCGCCGAAGAGCGCAAGGGTTGGTTGGTTTGCAAGGAATGACCCACCCTCGCCGAACGCTGATATAGCACCAGCCAGTCCGCTCGCCGCGAAAAACCCAGCCGACGCAGCGCCGTAAGCGGCGGCCTGACCTGGGTTCGGGATGAAGGTAGGAGGCATGCCGAACAGCGCGGCGGCGGCCATCGCCGCAAACTGCTGCCCGAGTGTTTCGAGGATGCCAGTGAACAGGTTTGCCATTGCGCGGCCGATTGATTCGAGCCCAGCTTCCGTGTCGATAATTGCCTGACCAACACCGGAAAAGATGCCGCCCCACGCCCGTCCGGCCTGTGACGCAAGGCTCTCGAACTCTGCCGTCCAGTCTTGGGAGTCGTGAGCAATCGAAACAACAACCTCAGCGAGCTCGCCGTAGCGCTTATTGTAGTCTGCCACAAGGTTGCGTTGCGCCTCGGTCGAGTCTTTGAGATCGTCAGCAACCTTTTTCTGCGCCTCTCCTTCCTGCGTAATGCCCGCCAGAAGTACGCGGATTTCTTTTAGTAAGCCAAGGCGCGCGGCTGCCGTGACCGGGAACGCCTGCTCTTGGGTTAGCATGCCCGCATTCAAGTCCAACATCCGCTCCATCTCTTGCAGAAGTCGGCGACGTTGGTCAGGATCTTCCACCTCGGCGATCGCTTCCAAGTTACGGCGATACACCTCGGTATTTGCGCCCAAGTCGCGCCACTGCTGGTTAATGCCTTCCCAGTATTCCTCCCATGTCTGTTGGTGGAGCTGTTGCCGTTCCAGCTCGGCGGTGATAGCCTCCTGCTCCACCCGCTCGTCACGCGCGGCTAACGCCCGATGACGCTGCAGGTCGCGAAGCTGCCGCATGTCTTCGACTTGATCCTCATGCAGCGCATTCTGCTCCTGAATAAGCTCGAGGTGCGCGCGAAACTCGTCGCCAATCCGCGAGGAGGCGATGCCAATTTCAAGAACCTCGGCGACCGTACGACCCGATGCGTCCGCGATCTGACGGACCGCCTCCTCTGCGTCATCGATGGATTGCGCGAAGTGTTCCGCCTCACTCAACGCGCGAGCAACGCCGTCCAACTCGCGGGCCGTTATACCGGATTGCTCGGCCAAATCGGCGAGAGACTCGCGCGCTTCGCGCGATGGCTCGCTGATCGCGTGAATTGCGGTCGCTACTGCCGCCGCCGCTACCAGAAGTAACCCGAAGCCGGATGTACCGCCGAGAGCAACAAGGGCTAAACGAAGTGTGTTTACCGCTTTGATCGTGGTACCAATCGCGACGCTGAGCGGGCCCATCGCGGCAGCGGAGGCCGCAATCTGGATAATGAGCCGCTTCTGTGACTCATCCAGCTCGTTAAAGGCAGAGATTAGCTCCAGCGCCTCCGAGATGATCGCCTGCCAAATGGGTAGGAGCTGTTGCCCAAGCGCGGCCGCCTGGTCTTGTACCTGGGCCCGTGCGATCCGCGTTTGGTTGGCCGCCTCGCCAGCCGTACGCGCGAAGTCACCTTGTACCTCGGCGGTTTGCTCCATGATCACCGCAAGGCGCGCTTGCACCTTGATCTGCTCCGTGATTTCAGACCGGGTGGCGGCAAGGCCAAGCTCGAGCGCTTTAGCCTCCACCGCCGCGGCATTAACCGTGGCGCCGAAACGCTCGATAGGGTCGGCTTCGCCGCGTAACGCCGACGCGATGGCCGACAAAGCATCGTTGACATCGGTATTGAACACCGAGGCAAGATCGGCGGCGCGCTGCGTGAGCTCAATCGTTGAATCTGCGAGGTCGTCAACAGGGATGCCGGCGTTCTTCAGAGAGGCTCCAAGCCGGACCGCTGCTTGGTTGAACTCAGACTGCGCAAGCCCCGCCTGCGTTGCGGCGTTTTGTCCCCATGCAGTAATCTGTTCAGCAGACTCATCGAACACCACATTGACAGCGTTCAGCGATTCATTTAGGTCGCTTGCGGCCTTGGCGGCGGCTCCGCCTGCGGCGACGATTGGGGCGGTGACAAACGTCGACAGGCGACCACCGATCTGTTGAAATCGATCAGCGGTCTTATCGAGCTCTCGCACCGATCGCCGGAGCGCTCTGCTGAGCTCTCTATCGTCGCCGACGATCTTGTAGGCGAGGCGGCCGATGATTCGATCAGGCACGTGTCACCTTCACCTGCGGTATCTTCATAAGGTCTTGACTCCGCCATTTCTCGACGTAGCACCACTCGATTTCGGATTTGCTCGTCAACTCCATCGCGCTACGCATCTGTGGGAAATCCCATTCCCACCAGAACTCGTCAAACCGCGCGCCGAAGTGCTTGCGCACGACGAGCGCTACTCGCTCCCAGCTCAACCATCCGCTTTTTTTTTACCGGCTGGCACGTTCTGCAGGTCTTTGTTCATGGCTGCAGCGATAAACGCATGTTGCTCATGCCGATCGCTGTTCTCTTCCCACCACCGACGGTCGAACTCGTATCCGTTTGCGACAAGAATGGACTCTATCGTGTCGTAGGTGAGTTCTTGACGCAGTTCTATCTCGTCGTTGATTTCACGATAGAGCGCGGCCGCATCGTCGTCATCAGCGAGTCCGGCGGCGAGATAATCATGTAACTGCGCGGCCCGAATCTGCGCCTCGTCCGCTCCAGCAACCAGTTGCTGATAGAGCTGGTACGTCGCCATCACTACGCGCCGAAGTCGCCACGTTTGACCTGAAAGCGAGATCTCTATCTCGGGCCGGTCGCGCTGATTCAGGTCTATCGTCCGCACGTCACGCCACTCCGATTTCGTCGTAGATGTCTATCAGCTGCTCGCCATCAACTCGATTGGTATCAAGCTTGCCGGTGACGGTCACCGGGAGCGTAGCCGGGTCGTCACTGTTCGCGGCCGGGAAGCTTAGCTCAAGCCCCCCTTCGTTCCGAGCGGACCACAGACGCACGCGGAACTTTTTTCCTTGCACTATCTTCTCTACCTCGACGATCTTGGGTTTAAGCTCCGCCGATCGACTGCCCATCCGTAGCGTGTTCGATGCTGCCGGGGTGTAGTCGTATGTGACGGTCACTTCCTGGCTCGTCAAGAACAGACCGGTGCCGTCTGTGCGAAGCATGATGTACCACGTTCCGTCCGCAGCTTGGACGACGAAATAGTCGTCGTTTTCGGTGCCAGGGCCGCCCGCGACAACACTACTGATTGTCGGTTTCGAGCCGTCAGCATTCTGGCGCGCGATGCGGATCATTCGGTTCTCAACCCAGCCCGCCGGAATGGTCTGCTGGGCACCGATCACAGGATTTCCGCTTGTGGTTACCATCGTCGCGACACCATCGAGCAGCCGCTGGATGTTCGCGGTCATTAGCTGCATGAGGGTAAAGCTCACCTCAACCCGCATGTTCTTCACGTAGACCATGACGTCTTCGTCTTGACTTCCGACCACGCTGACCGAGTCGTAGGAGATGTTCGCGCTCGAGTCGCCGGACAAAACCCCGAGTTCGATCATCGCGGCGACGTCGTCGCCAATGCGCACAACCGAGCCGCTCGGAATATGGATCGCCTCATACCTTGCTGTAGACATGCTATACTCCTTGGTACTTGAGGGCGAAATCGGCAGAGTATGCCCACCGGTACACGCCCCCTATCGCCTCTCTCGTTTCCGCTTCGGCCTGATAGGTCGACACGACCCAGACCGAGCCCATCCATCCGCAAAACGCACCGAGGGTATCGATTACAGCCCCGGTAACGCGCCGACTCCATGATCGATCCGCTGAAAACGCCGTCACCTGTACCAGCGGCGTGCGCAGCACCAGCGACTCGGAATACCCTCCATCGATCTCCGCAGCCAGAATCCCCCATGATCCCGGACCGTCGGGCGCGTCGCCGACTTCAAAGACCTGGTCGCCAACCAAAGCGGTGACCTTTGGGAGCGTAACGAGGTGATCGCGGACCAAGAGAGCAGAGTCGCTAATCACGCTTTAGCGCCTTTTCCACGGCGTCGAAAACCGTGCGCCGGAATGCCAGCGCCGATTTTCTAATGACACCGAACGCCGGCATCACGCCGCGATTCGCGCCGGTAGCCGTCGAACGAACCCCAGTTCCGAGCTCGACAAGATGGGCGTGCGAGGCGGCGTTCCCCATTCTCAAGCCGATATGTGAGTCTTCCACTTCTGCGAAAAACTCCGCGTTATAGTTTCCGGTTGGCCCTTGGTGTCTCCGGCCCCGC
The DNA here is from genome assembly GCA_965601925.1 of Alkalispirochaeta sp. Classification (GTDB taxonomy): domain Bacteria; phylum Spirochaetota; class Spirochaetia; order DSM-27196; family Alkalispirochaetaceae; genus Alkalispirochaeta. Next base: position 3,719,012 of record OZ271854.1, on the reverse strand, counting down.
GTCTGAAGCTCCTCCAGAGCCTCCAGACGCAGTTTGTTCATGACCTGTCGTTCGGTATCGCGAATCTCGTTCAACACCTCTCGAGACCGGTCTTCTACGACGATGTTTTTCCGCCGTCGCGTCGCCATTAGATACGCACCTCTTGATAGCTCTCGAACACCCTGCGCGCCGACAACGGCACATCGAGGCTATAGCTCGTCTGGAGACCATCCGCGCCGATGGTTGTGCGGATTCCGATGGTTTGATTGAGATCTCGCTGCCTCATCCAATCGATTACCTCGCACACCGCGCGTTCAAGGTCGCTGGGAACCACGTGGACCCCGCCGACGCTTGGCAGTTCGTATCCCGCTCGGTAGCTCACTCTGATCGACCGGTATCCCGTCGGCCACGATCTTCGTCGAATGAGACCACCGCACTGGTCGGCGAGCTCATACGAGTCGGATGGTTCGTCCACTGCGTCGTCGAACATTCCGTCGGCAGCGATGCGTACACCAGTCACGGCGATCACGGGCCAATACATCAGTAGGAGCTCGTTGTGGCCACGACCGCTGTAGACATCGATATAGTTCCGCGCCGCAAGGTTGCGACGAGATACTCTCTCGGCGGCTTGTGATGCAGCTTCGATATAGCGCTCCATCTCCTCGTCTGTTAGCGAGTTAGACGCTGGCCCTGCCGTCTGAACCAAGTGAGGGAGCCACGCTTTCGCGGTGTTCAGATCGACAAGGGCATTCGCGGACAACGCCATGGTCAACTCCTATCGACGGTCTCGACTTTGGCGGCCGTAGCTCGTTCCGACTTGGCTTTCCGTGGGTTCTCATCTACGTACTCCGCGTGTCCCGCGCGAACGAGATCGTCGGCAACCGCATCTTCGCACTCAACGAAACCCGGCGCGTAGGAGTACGAGGCGCCGGCTACCGGCTTGTTGACATGTATTCTCTTCACGATCCCTCCCAATGGTCCCGGCCGGAGCCGGGACTGTGCGGTCTATACCGCCGCCTGAACCATATGCTTAATCGGGTTCGTTCCCGGATCCGGCAACGCGGATCCGTGTCGGAAGAATCCGAGAAACGCGACTTGGTTGAACTCCGCATACCGTTCGGTGAGCCGAAGCATGACGCCGCCAGCCACATCCCGAACCTTGAAGTAGCTCATATCCCCGAACAGCATCGTGACCGCGCTCGCCGCGATGTCGGCCATGTGCATATTGACGACGTACGGATAGCCAGCGAGTCGATCGGGTTCTCGCATGGCAACCCCGGGTACCCACAGCGGTCGACCGTCGGCATCTTTGAGCTTCTTGAGAGCGGTGAGGACGCGCTTACTGAACATCAGTTCAGCGTTGACCGAATAAGCTTCATCCACCGAGTCCGTCAGATCGATGATGTCGTCGTAAGTTATGGCGGTTGCCGCGGCAGCGGTGTGTCCAAGCGCGGAAGCCGTTACGATACCTTCGGGCTCAGCCGTCCCGGTCCCCACCGTAAACTTCCGCTCGGTAACGCGGCCGATCCGTTCCATCATCTTCCGCGAGATGTAGTTCTCGATGTTGGTGTTCGAATCCTGCAGGAGCTCCATCGATACGCGGATAATGCGAGTCGAGTACTTGTAGACCGGGAACGGCTTCGTTCCGAGTGTTATGTCACCCTCGGTCGCCGGCTGGTTCTCGCCGATCTGTTCACCTTCAACTCCCGTATCGTCGCCCGTTGGCATGTCCCACGGGCGGCCATCGGACGACGGCATAATCTCAGCCCGAGATCGACGCACACCGTTAAACGCCTTCTGACCGTCGATGATGACGGACATCATCTCGTTCGGTACGGTGTACCCGCCCGCCGAGTCAGGAGCGACACCCATGGCGCGCGCTTCGGTGCGCGCCTCCTGCATGAGAGAACGCTGCTCCGCGTCGAGGCCAGAGAAACCATGGCGGAGATAAGCGTCGAAGGCGGCGCGGTATTGTACCGATCGCTCGTCTTTGTCGCCTTTTGTGCGTTCGACGTCTTTCCTCTTGGCGTCGTCCTCGAGCATTCGCTCTTCGATCGCCAGCTCGCGCTCCGCGTCCTCGATCTTCTGTGTGAGTGCCTCGACATCGGAGAGGCGCTGGTCATATGCCGAGCGCTCTTCGGCGGTGAGCTTGCCATCGTCGTGCGATTTCTCCTTCTCGTCGCGGTACGTCCGAGCCTCTTCCCACAGCTTCTTGCGCTCCTTGCGCATTTCTATAATCTTCTCGAATCGCAGGGCCATTGTGCCTCCTACATGAGTAACTCGATCGCTCGTTCGCGATCGTGGTAGTCGTCCGCCTCCTCAATCGCCTCCTCCTCCGGGTGGCTCTCGGCCGGCGCGGATAGTTGTGCGATCGCGGTGCGGATTTCGGTGAGTCGCGCACGATCAGCATCGGTCAGATGACCGGTGGCAGACCGGAGCGCAATTTCTTGGATTTCTTCGGGATCGATCTCGACACCCATGGTTCGGAGATCGACCGATGTTTGCGGGTACGCCGGGAACGTTACAGGGGAGACTTCAACCAGCTGAACCTCGACGAGCTCGCGGAGAAGCTGATCGTTCTCATCCTTGACCCAGCGGTCTCGGATGGTCCGAAACCGGAACGACATCTGATCGACATCGCCGCGCTCGACGGACTGCATGAAGTCACGAGCCCATTGCGTGTCTGGGGGCGCGGCCTCAAACGAAAGCCCCTCGCCGTCTTCGATGATTGTGAGCGTGCCCGCCTTGCGTGACCCGAGCACATAGTTGTCGTCGTGGTTCCACAGCGCTTTGACGTTGCTCTCCTGGAGTGTCTTCGTGAACGCTCCTGGAAGGATGCGCTCTCGAAACCCGCCGAGGTCGTCAGACAGCTGGTTGTACACCGCGGGTCGACCGACGATCTTCCGTTGTTCCGTGTTGCCGACTTGCTCGCTTCGGACTTCAACGGGAAATGTCAAAATGTCATGTCTCGGCATTGAATCCTCCTACCGTGGCCAGCTCTGCGTTGATCCGCCGTTCCTCCCAGCGGTCGAGCTTTGTGTTGCGATACTGTTCGATGGACCGGTCCGGGTAACCCCGGGCGTCAAGAGATAACCCTGCACTGTTCGCGGCCCGGATGGCGGGATACAGGACTTCCTCGATCCAGTCCGCGCTCATGCAGTACGAACGAACGGCCGCCTCCTCCCCCATTGCTTGGGCCTCACTCGATTTCAGATGTTTCTCGATTGCGCGTTTCTCCCGCGACGCCACTCGACGAAGGGAGTCCCGGAGAAACGCCATGGCAATCTTCCTTGCGACACTTCGATCGCGGGGCAGATTGCTCGTAGATAGCGGTGTTATCCGTCCATCTGCTCCGACGAGTGCGTTGTTTACCTGGAGCATGAAACTGTCGCCGTACGGTGAAGCGACGGGATTGCGGTTTTCGAGTTCTCGCCACTCGTTCGCGGTGAGCACACCGTTCCGCCGCTCAATCTCTAACGCCTCCGATCGGCTCTTCCTGTCTCCTCGGAGCAAAGCGTCGAGATTGAACTTGACGTACATCTGCGGCTCTCCCGCGAAGAGTTTGTAGTCCATCTCCTGCTCGAAGCGTACCGCCCACGGCCGTATCGCGTGTACGACGTGGGATATGTTGAGCTCTTCGACGTTCGAAAACGTCGCGTGCTCAAGATCGTTGATGAAATGAGCGGATACCCGATAGAGGCCAGCTATCTCGCTCCGGGTGAGCTTGCGTGCTTCGATCGCCTGTGCTTCCTCTGGAGATACGGCGGTCTTCACCCACTCGACACCCTCCTCGAGTACTGCCGTGCGATGAGCGTTGGACAAGCCGCCGTGAGCCATTTTCCACGCACTCTTCAGACGTTCGCGAGCGGAGTCTGTGAGGGTTGCCGGATGTTTCAGAAAACCATTTGTGTGCGCGCCGTTCGCAAAGAACTTTCCTTGATATTGATCAAGTGCCGCCGCGTAGCCCGCCGTCTCCCGGCTGTAGTCGAGAAGGCCGCCGCCCTTGATCCCGTCGCCGAGTGCAGAGATATGCAGTACACGATAGTCCGGAAGCCCGACCCGCTCGTTACCGATTGTCGTCACATAGACGAGGCTCTCTCGCTCCGTATAGACCGGCTCGGTGTCGGTCGGGCTCAGCGGCCAAAACGCCACGGGATAACCGGAAGAATCGAATTGTATCTCTGCGTAATGCCGTCCACGGAGAACGACATGCTTCATAGCAAGCTCGTAGTACCGCATCGCGCTCATGAACGGGTTTGGTCTCAGCTTGAGCATGCGATACGCGGGGTGGTCCGTCGCTCGTTCCCGCCCGCCGTTCTCGGTGCGGCGATAGGTTTCCAACGGGAGGGCCGCGATACCTTCGGCGAGCACTCGAATGACCGAGAGTATCGCCGCGACGCCCATGACCTTGTCCTCGTTGACGGTCAAGCCGGTCGACGTCGGCATTCCTTCGAAGTAGGCCATGATCTCCTTCGAGGAGATTGGGATCTTGGGGTTTTCGAGGCTACTGCGCGACTCGGCGAGGGCGGCGAACCCACGCACCGCTTGTCGGATGTCCTTGAGCCAGCTCATAGGAGCAGCACCTCCTTTGTGTCGTAGACACTGGAGGTGTCGGGCATTCCGCCTCGAACGAGATCGAGTGCTATGATGCCAGCCGGAACCCCGTCGATGCGCTTCCCATACCCGTCGCGCCGTGGCTTCATGGGCATGATGTTCCCTTGGCGATCCTCCTTGATCTCGGTGTTACGCATCATCCACGCCATGACCGGGTTGTCTCCGTGAGCAATGGCGCCGTTTATTGCAAGATGCTCGAACATCAACGACGGCTGCCCCATGTCCTCGTATCTCTGCCGGTACTTCACCAGTTCGAGAGTATCTACAACCGCCTCTTCGACCTCTCCCGCATGCCACGGATCGTACCCGAGCCGCGACGCGCCAAAGGTCGCGGCGTCGTCCAGAATCGTCTGCGTGACGAGGCTGTAGTCGATCGTCTCGCCAGCGCACGGGATGATCCATCCCTGTTTGATCCACGCGTCGTACGGCACGCGATCACGACGAATCCGCTCTACAAGGCGATCCGTCGGAATGAAGAACCGCCAAATCATCGGATGGCGGCCATCGACGAGTGGAAACGCCCAACAGAGCGCGGTGATATCGGTGGTCAAACTCAGGTCCAAGCCGCCCGCTGCACCGGCGCCTTTCAGGCTCTCTTCATCGACAGCATGCCCGTTGCGCTGCCATACCTCGGGCGTCATCCACCGCGTTTCCGAGGATTGCCACACGTTAAAGTTCTTGGTCAGCACATCGGTCGCTTTCCGGGGACTGACCGCGGCCTCAGCCACGCGATCGCGAAGATAGTCGACGTAGACCGAAACACCGAGATTCGGATTGGCCTTTATCCACACGCGCTCATCGGTGTAGTCGTCGCCGTCGTCCAGCGTGTAAATGGTCCCCCAGAAGCGCTCCAACATTGGGATCTTGCCGGTGAGCATACGCGTCAGCGTCGCGCGCTCCTCCTGGTACGCCGGCCCGTCATAGTTCGTTCCCGCGGTCGTGATAATGAGCGTCAATGGCTGCGGGCGGGACCCCGTGCCTGACTCGTAGGCGTTGATAAGGTCGTTGGTGTCGTGCGCGTGATACTCGTCGACGAGGATGATATGGGGATTCCATGAATCCTGTTTCCTCGGATCCTTCGTAACAGGCCGGATGAGAACGGATGCATCGAGCTCGCCGCTTCCGGTGTTGCCCCGCCCCATCATCTTCGGAGCCTGCCCCTTGTAGAACTTCAGGCGTCGCGCGAGGAGTGGGTGGTTCTGGTTCTGCTCGCGTACATAAGTGTACGCCTTCATTGCCTGGTCGCGGTCTCGAGCCAAACAGAAGAACTCGGCGCCGCGCTCGCCATCCAGGTGAAGCGCCGCGTTCCCCTCTGCCGCGGCTCCGAACGTCTTACCCTGCTTCCGTGCTACCTCGCGATACGTCTTTCGGAACCGGCGATATCCTGTGTCTGGGTGGACCCATCCGAATATGTTCGCCATGGCAAATTGCTGCCACGGCTGCGGCTCGAAGGTGCCGGTGAACGCCTGTGTATGCTCCAATCGGCGAGTGAAGGAGATATAGCGATTGGCTCGGGCTTCATCGAACACCCAAGGAAGGGCGTCTGAACCCTGGCGATCGAGATCGGAGTACCAACGGTCGACGGCGAGCCGAACCCATTTACACGCTACCTGTTCGCCGCTCCGGACGTCCGCGGCGTACTGGTGGTAGGTAAACGCCGGCTCAACCAACGCGAGCGCCCCGACAGCCACGCAAAGCAGTCGCCGCCACATCAGCCGTTCCCCGCCAAAATGTCACCCATGCCGTCACCCTCGTCCTCGCTGGCGGCGGGCAAATCAATCCGAGAACGGCTTGCCGGATCCATACCAAAGCCTCGCCGCAGATTCGCGGCGATCTTCAAGAGGTCGCGGTACGCCGGGAGACGCGGGTCGGCGACAGGCCCGCCCATCGCGCCGCCCATAAGGTCGAGTTTAAGCTTCCGCTCCAGGCGATCAAGCACGATCTCGACGCGAACCAGTGCGACAAGAGAAAGCTCGTCGGCAACGGTGAACAAACCCGACGGCGCCAACTCCGTGGCGATCCGTACATACAGCTCTTTTGCGCGCTTGGTGCGGAGTAGCGCTGGCGCGACAATCTCGTGGGGGACGTCGGGATTCGGCTCGTTGACGGCCCGATCGGGCCGATGCGTGCCCTTGAGAATCTTCAGCGCTGTGGGCGTGCGAGGGCGGCCGGCCACTACGGATTGCCCCCGAAAGTCAAAGTTTTCATTTTGACAAAAAAGTGTGCGAAGGTACCACGCGCGGTTAAAGGGCTGGAGCTCATAGCGATTTGACGCCCCCCTCCCCCTGGTAGAGTTCGATATCCGCACCCGCTTCGAGCACCAAGACCTTGTTCGAGGGAAAGAGTGGTTCGACGAGCTCGCGTATCCGGTCGATGTTCGAGAGGCTGAGTCGATCCGCGGTCCGCAGTACGATTACATCGGACGGATCGAGCTTGTTCACGCGAACATGAGAGACATCAAAGTCGGTGGTGTCGCCGATGCTTAGCGTCATGCGCGATCCTTGGGCGTTGAGCGTGTCCGTCATGTGATCCTCACGTTCGGCGATTGCTGCACCGTTCTGCTCACCGGCCGGACAGGCTTGATATGTGGCCGGTCGTTCGTTCGGTTCCCGAACCCGCCGTCAACCGTCGCGGTCTTGCGGCTGTGTTCGCCACGCAGCATCGGGACAAGCGTGTACTTGCGATGATCGGGTTCCACGTCGGGGTTGTAGGCGGGACGATGGTCTACGTCGTAGAGCCGCCATTGATCCTCGGGGATCCCGTGCGCTCGCAGGACCGCAGGACGGATTACGTTGTACCATTCGCTGTCGTATCCGCGACGGATTCGAGACGGTCGGTTGTATTTCGCCCTGCTTCCGCTTGCCACTGACTCAAGGCTACAGGCGCCGAACCGGCATTTAAACCGGTCTTTCCATCGAGTACCACTACCGGTAGTGGTATATGTTCGTCTTTCTCCCGCGCCTCGTATGTATTGAATCGATAGTCACACCGCACGCAGCGACGGCGGCGTAGAAACAGCGAGGGCGTGATCTTCCGTCGCTCAAGGACTTTGGTCTTGCCTCCGCACTTCGGACACGTCACGTCAGCTCCTTGCCTGTCACGATCAACTAAACCACCTCAGAAAAAAGAGCGATGTGGTGGAGGGAGCGACGGTGCGGAACATCACCCGTCATAAATGTCAAAATCTCCAGAAGGACCCGCGACCTTTTCCGTCTCATCCGAACAACTCCCCCTGCACCGGCTTGATGTTTGGTGATAACCACAAAACCTCCGACCTCCTGGCTGCACGATCCGCGTACGCCGTCCGTGTGATGCGGCGCCAGTCTCCAAGCCGTTCGTTGTAGAGCTCCGACGGATATCCGCTTATCACCACAGAGCCCCGGACATTCCCGAGGGCGCCGAGTAACTCTGCGTGATCTTCCTCGGTCATCTCATGCCGGTACTCGCCTTTCCGGCAGTACTGATTGCCCCGACGCCGAGTCCCTGGCATATACGGCGGATCTACGTAGAACAGCGCGCCGTCCTGGTCGTACTCCGCTATCACGTCGATCGCGGGCCGGCTCTCGATGGTCACGCCCGCCAGCCTGTCCGAGAACTCCTCGATCTGCGCCCAATAGTTCGCCCACTCCTTCGCGCCGCCAGGGTGGGTTGCGTGCGCCTTCGCTCGGAACCCCGTTGAGTGTCCGGCGGTCCCCGCGCTCCCGTGCCCGAAGAACGACCGCACAATCGTCCGTCGTGCCTGCTCGACTGGGTCCTCGCTCGGCTCGTAGCTCTGCGCGAACTCATCGCGCGCGTATGGCGTGTGCCGCAAGAGCTCCGCGAGCCTGTGTCCGTACTCGCGGATGACACGGAGCGCGTTCACAATCTCGCCGTCGAGGTCGTTGTAGACTTCGGTGCTCGCCCGCGGCTTCCGCATCAACACACTCGCCGCCCCGCCATACGGCTCGACATACACGCGGTGTGGCGGGAAGTGCGAGATGATCCACGGTGCGAGTCGCCACTTGCCACCGTGGTAACGAAGGACGGGCCGCCGGATACGCGTGGTCATGACGCGTTCACTCCTTGGCCCCGGACGTTGTCATCCCACCGTTCCGGCGCACGATCGGTAAACCGCAGGAATCGTTTCTCAAAGTGAATCGGTATGCTCCCGGTCTTTCCATCGCGCATCTTCAACACCACGAGCCACAGCTGCTTCAGCCGCCCGTCCCGCTCGTTCTCCGGGTGTATGAACATCAGCCCGTCGACATCCTGCTCGATCTGCGACGCGTGTTGTACGTCGCTCTGTCGTGGCCACCGGTGTTCCTTCTCCGACTCGCGGCCCGCCTGTGCCACCGCGACCACCGGTATCTCCAGCGATCGCGCCAGCTTCTTGAGCGCGCGGCTTACCAGCGACACCTGCTCGGTGCGCGTTCGGTCGTTCGCCGCCGCGTCGATGATCTGCACGTAGTCCACGAACAGGATGCGAATGCCGTGCTTGCGCTTCATAAGGCGGGCGAGCGATGTGAGGCGAGCGATGCCCATATTCGGCTCGTCGTAGATGTAGAGCTTGGATTCGTACAGCTTCTCTCCGGCCTGCGTGAGCCGACCGAAGTCGCTCGGCCCGATCATTCCGTTGGAGAGCCGCATGCTGTCGATGCTCGCGAAATCGGCGAATGCGCGCACCATGAACTCGTGTCGGCTGGACTCCGCCGAGAACACCCCGGCGGGGACATACGGTGAGTTGGAGCCGTTGGTCGAAACGAACGTGGCGAGGTGCTTAAGGAGCGCCGACTTTCCGACCGACGGGCGTGCGGCGATGACGTAGAACATGCCGTCCTGGAAACCGTTCGACATCGCGTCCAACTCGCGAATACCGCTCGGAACGCCCGGAAGCTCGCCCTTTGCGTGGTAGCGCTCTTCGATCGTCTCGATGGTGGGCCGGACCAGTTCTCGCGCGCTCCATACGCGATTCGTCGTGTCGGCCGTCGCGAGAGCTTCCATGCTCTCGTCCACTGCGGCGATCGCGGCTGCGGGGTCGTCGGCGAGATCAAGGAGTGTGCGACCAAGCTGCTGGAGTACTCGCGATTCGTACGCGGTGACGAGTTGCGCCTCGATCCAGTCGATACGGCCGACATGTGCCTCGGTGGTGAGCTCCGCTACCTCGCCCTCACGATTGTTGAGAACCCGCCGGGACGGGTCGCAGACGGTGACGATCGTCGGTTCGATGCCGTCTTGGAGACACTGGCCGGCGGTCTGGAACACGAGGCGGCACAGCGGATCCGCGAAGTGCCGATCGTCCAGGGAGGTTTCGAGCATCGTTTTCGCGGACGTCAGGAGGCGGCCGACAAATGCCCGTTCGTGCTGCACGCTCATTGGGCGGGGCCGTAGGTCCGGTCGAGGAGATCGGCGATGTCAGGCTCAATCCCGGTATGGTCGGGCGCGGGCAGCGCGAGAGTCATGGCGTCGAGAATCCGCAAGACCAGTCGCCCTGAGTTGGCCATGCTCGGGAGCAGTGGGTGGTCGTGCAGCAGGTGGCGGGGGTTGTTCTTCAGACGCTCGTGGGTCGCCATGAACTCATCCAGCCAGGCCCGGGCGTTTTCAGGCTCGTACTTGAGGGCGCGGTCAACGATGAGTTTGACGTGGTGTATTTCGACAGGGTAATCCTCGAACCGCTTGCCCGGTTGGCGGCTCTCGTACCACTCCCGGACCTCACGCTCAAGGTCGCGGCGAGTATCGGGTACAACAGGGTCAATTTCTGACCCTGTGGGTTGTATCTGATTCGAGTCGGCGGTCTTGTTCGCCGTTTCATCGACCGGAGGCTCGGAGAGATGCCCGTCAGGGCCATTTCTCTTTCTCTCTTCAAGCATTTCCTTTCTCTCTTTAAGCATTTGTCTACTGGGACCATACGTATGGTCAGCAACCCGGTTGATATCTGACCCTGTGGGTGCAACAGGGTCAGTTTTTGACCCTGTTGATGCGGGTGGATCGATCTCCATCCCGTCGCCGGATGCAACAGGGTCAATTTCTGACCCTGTGGGTTGTACGGCGGTTTCTGGGAGGCGGAGACCGGCGGTAATGCGAATGAAGCTCTTGAGGATTCGGCCGTCGTCGCGGCGATCCTTCACGTACTCGATGAGGCCGCGGGAGGAGAGAAACGCCTTCGCCCGCTTCACCTTCGCGAGCCCCCACCCGAGCCCGTTTCGGAGGTACTCGTCGGTCGCCCGAACCTGGTTGGTCGTTTGGAGACGCGCGGTGAAGATGAGATGGTCGTAGAGGAGGTTCGCCTCCTGCCCAGCGGCCCCGGCCGCCATGAACATTTTGTAGAGCCCAACGCTCTTGAAGATGATGTCTTGGTCGTGGTCCATACGGACCGTGTGTGTACCCGCCATAGACGACTCCCCTCTCAGTCGTGATTTCGCCCTGTGGGCGGCTTCTTGACTTCTGGTGGCTGACCGAATCGAACGGCCATCTGTAGGGAAAATGCCAAAACCTACTCGTTACCTACACCACTCACCCGTATTCTCACGCCCCGGCGGACGTCGCGTTACACGCGATGGCATCGGCGGGACTCGAACCCGCGCCCGGAACACTCGCCAGTGAACTCGGTTGGATGCACTTTTCACGGACTGTGTGAGTCCGCAGCACCTCGCCGCGCCGGATACAACGCCGCTCTACCAACTGAGCTACGATGCCGCGTGCCGCTACCTCGGCGGCAGCTTCCCTGCTTCCACCGGCCCGCCCCGTCGCTCGCGGCTCACCTCGAGCGTCACGGGCTTGCCGAACACCTCGAGCTCACCCTCGTCGAACCACACCCACTCCTCGGGTTTGCCTTCGCGAATGTCGGTTGCCTGGACGGCGTACTTGTTACACCCCGTCAGGTACTGAGTGCGGGCGCGGATGACGCCTGAAAACCCAGTGATCTTGTCTCGGACCGTTGCGCCACATTCGAAATCGAACTCTTTCATAGCCTCTCCTTACAAAACCCCGCCGGGTGGTATCCCCGGCGGTCACGAACTTATGTGCGCGCCTTCAAGCGCTATGTCTGTAGCCCTACGCTGCCTCCTGTCCGGCGTCCGCCGCGGTGATCTCCCGGGATACTGCCGCCCGGGGTCGGCGTTGCTTCATGATGGACATGGGGCCGGTTGAGGGAGGTCGATTACCCCCCCCTCGCGGGTTATGAGCAAGGGCTTGATCTGCTCGTGGGTGGGGACGTCGACGCCGAGTTGTCGGATGATCCAGAGTAGGTTGCCGAGCTCGGCCTCGGTGCGTTTCTGGTCCGCCGATTGGCGGGCGGAGCCGATGTGTTGGCGCCGGCGCCAGTCGACGGCGCTCCGTAGGATGGTTTGGGCGTTTGCCGCGTCGAGTTTCATACTCGCCTCCTCTCGTCGGTCGGTGTCCGGGATCTGCCCCCGGTTCCGGCTGCGTCGGCGGTGCCGATCTCATTCGCTCCGTCACCGACAACCCGCGCCCCGGCCTGTCGCGCCCGCTCTACGTGATCCCGAGGGATCCGGTAGTAGTAGTGGGATGCGTGCCTCCCGTTGGCGAGGCGTGGGTGTGATTCCTTAATGAGAAACCGTGAAAAGCCGTGAATCGTTCGGTCGCTCTTCACAACGACCTCGAAGGTGCCCGCAGTATGCCCGCGCATTAATGCGTAGCCCTCTCATGGCCTTCGACGCCGTCTTGTGGTCCTTGGAACCCTGCGTACCGGCGGGCGGCTTCTGGGCGTTCTCCGCTCGTCGGTGGGCTTCGAGCTCGTTGTGGAGATCGCCGACTTTTGAGCGTTGCATTGCTTGGGTCATTGCCCAGAGCGCGAAGGCGCCGAGGGATCGGAACCCCTTGGCGTGTGCGTACTCTTCGAGAATCCGGCGTTCGATGTCGTCCATCGTCGGGAGATTCGGGCCGCGCCGTTTCTGTCGTTGGTCAGCCACAGAGCGCCACCGCTTGATCCCTGAGCTCGGCAAACGCTTCGCTCGCTTCCGCGATAAGGCGCGCGACTTCCTCGCGCTCCCGGACGATATCGTGAACGTCGATGGTCTCCTGTGAGCCAAACACCTTCCGTAGGTTTTCCGTCAACTCATCGGCTATGTGAGAGCGATCAGCGGCGAGCGCATCAGTTACCGTGTCGTATCTCCGTCCGTTTAGTGACATGTATGCGTTAACTCGTTCCATGCTCTCCTCCGTGGTTGGTGGTGTGTGCGTCCCAGAGACGGCGAGCCTCTCGGGGACTGCCTGCTATCGGACCGCGAGCGCCGCAGGAATGGGCGACCTGGTAGGCGTACATGACGTACTCAGCGGTGAGGCGGTGTTCGGATGGCTCGATCGTGAAGCCGCTCGTTTGGTTGTTGCCGCAGAATGGACACGTGCGCGGGCCGGTGCGGGCGTGAACGATCGCACCGGACTGGATGGTGGTGGCGGGGGTCATGAGTCGGCCTCCTTACTCTCGATCGAGCGCTTTGCGATACGTTCGGAGAACTCGGTGGTTGTCCGATGAAGCAGTTCCACGAGTTGGTAGACGTCCTCGGGCAGCAGTCCGACGTTAATCTTGACCTCGGCCCGGCAGAATCCGCCGGGGACCGATGGGTTCGAGACCGATGATTTGATCTCGAACCATGGACGGTCGTTACGTTTGACTGGCATCCCCACCTCCTAACTCCGTGATACACCAGTGGATGACGCGAAAGCCGTCGGGGCCGTTGAACAGCAGGCAAGCGGGACGCGAGAGGCGGCCGACCTCATGTGAGGAAAAGAAGCGCTCGTTGGCGATAAGGAGATGCCATTGCGGCGGATCCGCGCCGTTGTCGATAAGAACCACGCCAGGAGCGTCGAGCGGACATCGTAGACGCTCTGCCATGAGCTGCCACTCGTAGAGCGGAGCCCCGAAGGTTGCGTAGTCCGGAAGTAACCAGAAGAGCTCGACGAACCAGTGCGTATGCTCGTCATCTACGACCAGCCCTTCGCGCGTGGCGGTTACGCCCTCACTAAGGGGGTATGGGAGTTTCTCAAGCATCGTCATGCTCCTCGGGGTCTCGCTGTGGGATCGACTCCTGATCAACGCCGCCGTGCATTTCTCTGGCGGTGATCTTGACCATGTCCTCGAATCTGTTTGCGTACTCAACCTCCGCGCGCTTAGCGTCTTCTCGGGCCAAGTTTTCGACGTGAATCATCATGCCGTCGGCTTGTTGAACGAAACGCATCTGCAAGACGGTCATCCTTCGCCCTCCTTGTCTTCGGGTTTGGGTGTCGGGTGCGATCGCAAACGCGCGAAAGACCCCTTTACCTCGACCGTAGGCGGCTCCGGTTCGAGCGCCCACAACTCCGGCTCTTCCTTCACGACGTGCAGGCTCGTCGCGATGTACCCAAGCTCTTCGCGCTCTTCGTCGTCGAGCTGGTTGCGGAGGATTGCTTGAGCAACCCATAGGATCATTCGGAGGCCGAGTCGTTTTATCTCGCTCATAGGTGTAGCTCCTTTCTAATGCCGCAGCCGTTTCTAATCCGCGCTCGATCGCGGCGATCGCTTCGAAGAACGGATAGGCTTGGTCGGGGTGTACGGCGTTTCCTAATCCTCGGAGGCGGGCTCGTTGATCGGGGACTCCGTGGGCGGTGGGAGGGATATCGGTTCCGTCCAGCCGATCGGGAAGCCCATGAGCCACTCGACCCATTCCGGGTTGAGGCGTCCGCCCGGTGCGGCGACATCGTTCAGGTTCGGCGAGTGCCACTCCCCGCCTTGCTTCATGCGGGCTCGCCGGTTCTCTGGACGATCCCCCGTCCTCCAGTCGCGAGCCGTCGGCGTCGGTAGCAGGCGCTCCGGGTTGTGAACCTCGTCCTCGAGACGGCCGCGATTGTCGCCCCGGTGACGGCCACTCCCTCCGTTCGTGGTCACCCTCGGCGTTGGTAGCAATCGGTAATGACGGTTCGGGTTGCCCCTGACCGCCTGTATGAGATCGCCCCGGCCTCCCCGTTCGCCGTCCGAAGCTCGAATCGTCGGCAACAGCCGTGCACGCCCCAGCAATGACGGCCTCGGCTTCGTCTTGTCGTGTTGGTCGTACTGGTACTCCCCCCGGTTCGCGTCCCCGGAGGTCGGGGTCGGGAGTAGATCGTGACGCGCCATCGTCGAGAGGCTCGGGCGTACCGAGGCCCCGGGCGAGGGACTCTGATTGGTTCCGTACTCTGTTGCGCTCGGAGTAGGCAACAATGAAGACTCGGTTTCGTCGATGGTGGGCACCGACAGCCGCAGCTGGAATAACCACCGGTGTGACGGTGTAGTCGAGCGACTCGATCTCTTCCAGGATAACGTCGAGTAATCCACGTCCAGATAGGCGGTATACGTCTCCGTCACCGTACGAGCTACGGCCTTCGTCTCCCAGGTCAGGGAGCCCGCCCAACTCGCCCATCGAGAGGAGACCAGCAACGTTTTCAGCAAGAACCCAAGTGGGCCGGAGTTCTTCAATGCAGCGACGCATCTCCGGCCAGAGGTAACGGTCATCGCTCGTGCCGCTTCGCTTCCCGGCGGTACTGAATGGTTGGCAGGGGAATCCGCCGGAAACAACGGTAACTGGTCGGTCGACTGAGTCACGGGTTACCTCTCTGATATCGGTGATACGAGGAACGTTCGGCCAGTAGTACGCGAGAACCTTGAGCATGTCGGGATCGCGTTCGACCTGGAGGACCGTCTCAAAGCCGGCGCGGTCCGCCGCCAGGTCGAAGCCGCCGATTCCTGAGAAGAGGCTGACGTGCGTTAGATCACCCATCGCCCCACCCTATGTCTCGCATGATGCGCGCTACGTCTTGGTGACGGTCGAAGTGATCCGAGTACGCGGAGAGGGCCGTGAGCAGGGAATGGATTGCGTCGAGTACGTTCGCGACAAGCTCGGCCCCCTGGGCGGTTTGGCGGACCGTGGGGTCATCCGACTCTGCGCGCATGATCGCGTTGTCGAGTGCGCCGGCGATCCGTTCGAGGAGCTCGGTTTGGACGTGTAGCTTCGATAGTCTCTCGGCGGCGGCCATCAGTTTCAGGAACTGTAGATCCGCGCCGGGCTCGGAGAAGAAGGGTTTCTTATCCATCGTGTCGCCTCCGCGTCTCGAAGAATCCGGCAAGCTCTGGCTCGCGCTCCATGAGCATCCGGGCGTAGTGGGCCGTGTAGTTGTTGTTGAGTTTGTAGTCCTGGTGGTTGGTGTGGACCATGTATTCCCACCTCAAGTGCTCGAACAACCCTTTCATGCTGACTCGCTTCCCAGCACCCTTAACGAGGAGCGCTTCGCGGCGGAGGATGTCGTAGACATGCGGGTTCAGCGTGTGGAACTCCTGGAAGCTCTCGGCGATCGTGGGGCGCTTCGGTACCGGCTGGATGGGTAGGAGTAGGAGTTGGGTGTCGGTCATCGCTTTACCTCGTTCCGATCGAGGCATTCGATCATCGCGAAGCACGCGGCGGCGGTCTGGATCAGTTCTCGGCGGTATTCGGAGTAGTCGCCAATCCGTCCGCGGTAGTTCCAGTAGGTCTCGAGTGCGGCCTTGTTGACCTCCCCTACCTCCTCACCGAGGATCGCGAGCCATTCCATGGGGTGGTGATTCTGTTGGCCCCACTTCTTGTCCTGACGAGCGCGTTCCGCGAGTACCTCTCCGCAGATGCCGGCGCTATCGATGGCCTCGAGTGCGTCGAGCAGGATTCGGACCGCGTGACCTTCGTGATATCCGCCGCCGCGCGCCCAGTCCTTGGCCCATTTGATCTCTTCAGTGGTTGGCATCTTGTCGGTGGCCATCTCAATACGCCTCTATAGGAAAGTCGTCGGGTGCGAGGGTCGGCTCATCGGCATGGAGGTGCGCCTCAGGCGGGAGCTCGTCGAACGTCTCGTTCAGGCGCCGCTTAATCATCTCCCACGCCTTCTCCAGGGTGTCGAGGCGCTTCGGTGTGAGCAGGAACTTCTGAGCTTGGATGTACTGGTTCTTGTCGAGGCGGCCGGTTGTGTGGTGAGCCTTCAGGTTCTCCAAGAGCTCGACGCGGCGGCGGCGGAATGCCATCTCGGCCTCGAACGCCTTGGCGTCCTTCGACTTCTCGCTTTTGTGCGCTGTCTCAAGACGGTCGATTTCCGCCTTGAGCGCTTCTTCGCGTTCGGGGTTCGGTTCCCCCTCGAGTCGCCGGTGGATGGCTTCATGGTATTCGGCACGTGCTTCGGCGAGGCGGCGTGTTGGGTTCATACGCGTCCTCCTTGTTCGGCCTCGATGGCCTCTTTGATTTCGATGAGTAGGTGCTCTTTGGGGAGTCCGTTCACGATGACCTTGCCGTTACAGTAGAGGCTGCAGGTGAGCGCGAGGTTGAGGTCGTGGTGGATGATGGCCTTACCGTACTTCTTGAGGTTGTCGCCGGACTTGATGACGCGGTGTGCGAGCTGGGTCGTACATGCGTTGATCTGCTTTCCGCATACCTCACACTCGTGGCCGCGGGCCTCAAGCAAGCGGATTTTCTTCTCCGCAATAGCGATCCTCTCGCGCTCGGTCATGCTCGCTCCTCGTCGATCTCTTTGGCGCCGAACGCCCAGATGATGCGCTTTCCGTTCTCCGAGACCGCGACGCCGGCGTAGTCCATGAGCGGATTGGGGTAGTGTCGGTGTTTGCGGGCGATGCGCTTGGCGACTTCAAGGCTGTGCCATCGACCATCGGAGAGTGCCTCACGGAGTTCGGCGGCCGCTTCGTCGTAGCGGGACTTCGGGGGTGGTTGCATCGGGTTGCCCTGCTCGGCCCAGGCACGCGCCCCGGCCTCTACCCGTACGGAGAGGTTGTCGGCAAGGCTCATGAGGCCCTCCGGGTCCGGTGGTTTCGGAGATACTCATGGCGCCGAGTCTCGATCGGCACCGAGTAGAACTCGTCGCAGGTCGTGCGCCACCAGACGTTGGGGCGACCTTTGATGTCCGGTTCCGGGAGTGCCCAGGGGCGCGTGCGGAGCCATGTTTCGCTCCGGTGGAGGTACTCCGTGCAGATGTCTTTGATCGTGAGGGACGGCGTGCGTACCGCGTCCTCGATGCGCTGTTGACGCTCGTCCATCTCGCGGGTTCGTTGGTCGATTGCCTCGATACAGGCGCCTAATGCCGCAAGGTCCATGTACGCCTCGCCTATTCCGGCTTCCGGCCGCGTCGGCGCTTCTGGCCCACATCAACGACCGCAGGGCGAAGAACGACCAAGTCGCCGACGACGTGCTGATTGACTCCGTTGTACCCCTGCTTCTGACAGCGCTCCCACCAGCCGCGTGGGAGAGTTGTCGAGATATCAGACTCGCTTATGGTGCTGGTCTTGGATACTGCGGTTGGATCAAATACAATTTCCGTAGACAAGGCGACCTCCATTGCAATGCCAAACGGCACGTAATGAATACTAACGGGCCGTTTGGCCCAAGTCAACACATGATTCTTTTTTTTGTGGATTTTTTTTACGCGGTTAAGGTATGCTTTGTGAGGGTCGATTGTGATTTACGAAAGTGGAGAGCGACGTGGAAAACTCCAACGCCCGTAACGAGACACTCATAGAAAAACTCGAGCAGCTGCGCGTGTACTTTGATTTCAAGAACGACAGTCGTTTTGCGGAGTCTATGGGACTCAAGCCGAACCACTATTCGAAGATCAAGCGCGGCCAGAGTCCTACGTTCCAGGTCATGCAGGACTGTATGCGGCGCTTAGGTATTCGCCTGGACTTCTTCGCCGTACCATCGGCCCACCCTTTTGACTATCTTGTTGACGCGGAAGCGGTCGATTGTCAGTCGGAGCTTGGTAGGCTTAGACGAGAAAACGAAGAGTACCGTCAGCACAACAAGGCTGTGCGGGCCGCGTTCAAAGAGCTTGTGCTTGATCCTGATCAGGATCTGGATTCGGCTCAGTGAGCGCCAAGTCTGCGATCTGATCAAGCTTGCGAATACCGGACTCCGAAAGATCGGCGATCTCCTTCAGAACGCTACCCGCCACGAGCATGCTTGACTCGTGGACTCTCGCGAGATTACGAATCTGGTTCATGTCTGCGGCAGCAGGGCGTTGTTGTGCCGGTTCATCTGGCTCGACGAACCGTTTCTTTGTCAAGTTGTCGTATCTTGACTCCTTAAGGACCATCTCTGCCCCGCCGCCAACCAGGACCATGCCAATGGCGGTGATCCAAAAGAGGTTGTAGTTCACAGCGCTGAACACCGACCGAGCGCTCGATGGGGGAATGTAGAGATACTGCCGACTCGATATGATCATGCAAGCGATCCAGGAGGCTGCCAGGACTGGGCCAACCCATCTTAGCATTTTGTAGCGCTTTGCGTAAAACGCAGTCATGATGAAAAGGACCCACGCCTCGGGTTCATTAACTGCTCCGACAACACCGAAGAACGACGCAAGTGACAGGAATACAACTAATTGTACGGCGGGACGATGCCGCTTCGGAAGGAAGAAGGCACATCCAAGGATACCGGCGATCGCGAGATTGACGAAGCCCCCCGCCGTTGCCTGCGGGGTCTGCTTAAACATGTTCACGAATCCGGTGGCGACAAAGAAAGCAGCGAAGAGAACCTGTGACCTGACGAAGGTTGTATTGCGCCTACTTACAAGACTCTCAGGTACGCGCATGACTTCAGGTAACCCAATCCCACCCGGATAAAGTGCCAGCGCCGTCGTACTCAGCCAGCAGGTTGAGCTCCTGAATCAAATCTTCATCGAACCGCTCAATCACTGAACGCTCTAAATAGGCAATGTGAGCCGCATAGTCGCCGTAACCCTTCGCCACCCAGCCGCGAAGCTGCCAGATACCCAGACTCTCCATCCAGCGGTCGTCGCTGCGGTCCGGATACGGAGCTCGGAGTGGCGCCAACTGCTTCAGCGGGCACTCAAGGTACAACGCGCTCGGGCTGAGGCTGCGCACGATCTCTTGCTGTGTTAGCGATACCTGTCCTATAGAAAGGAGCTCGGCGACGATCTGATCGTCGTATACGTCGGTGTTCTTTGCGTAGACGATCCGTGAGACAGGGTGACGCTTCACCCGGTCAATGCCGAATCCAGAGTATGCTGTCTGATTCTGGTCAACGAACTGCTCATATCGAGCTGTGACCGATAGACGAGGCTTAGCGAGGGTGTTGTTCATACGTCTTTACCTCCGCACCCAGGGTACAATCGGGTATGCCAGCGTTCAACCCACGTGGGCGCTTTTTCCTCGGTTTGTGCTGGCAATACCTGAGTGCTTTGCACTACAATGTTAGAGATATTGACAACACACACTCTCATGACTCAAGCTTAGTAGGCGCCTAATCGTAAATCAATAGCGAAATCGACGAAATGTTGCAAAAAGTGTAGGCGTCGATGTCGCCAGTCAAAGGAGCGATGCATGAAGCCTGTACCCACCTTACTGATGTCGGTTGCTACCACCTTGCTCCTTATCGGGTGCACTACGCCCGAGCCCGGCGAGTACGCACCTGCACGGTATCAGACGATCCGAGATACCAACACCGACTCGGACGATGCGTGGGTGTCGGCGAATCTCTGGCTTGCCGAGCGGTTCATGTCGGCCGAGGCCGTCATTGAGTTTTCAGACAAGGACAGCGGTGTAATTGCGGGCACGGCGAACTCTCGTGTTACGTATGAGACGCCGGGAGAAACGGACTATTCGCAGCCGGTCAATCGATCGTTTCAGGCGCGCTACTCCATGATCATTGAACTTCGCAATGGGCGGTTACGAGTCACGATAGCGGATGGGGTGATAATCGGAGACGTACACGCCCGCGTTCTTGGAGATGTGTACGGACCAAACCAGGCGTTCTCTTTTCCGGATCGCGCAGAGCGTGAAGCGCTCGAAGCTCTCATGGAAGCCTTGGTGGATGATCTCGCGGCTTACATCGACACCCGCGCAACTGAAACCTGGTAGGTCTCAGCCATGCTAACAGTTGCGAGCGCACCATCATGGTTCGACCTCACTACCCTCTCCATCGGAACCGTAGCCGCAGCGGTGGCGATCTGGCAGTTGGCGCTCCAACGAGCCGAGGTGCAGCGATCGGCACTCGTCACTACGTTGGTGCAGCTACATACCGCCACGGCAGTGGAGATTAATCATCTTGAGCGCGTCATTAGTGATCTCAAGGAGATGAACAGAGATTGGCGCGACATCACGCGCAAGGTGAATGATGACTTGCGCCCGCTCCATCTACGCTTGACCGGGTGTGTCGCCGAAGTGATGAAGGCCCCGCCACGTAGTCGGTCGTTTCGATCTCTCGCGAAGAGAATCAAGGGTGAGGAAATACCACACGCTACCACAGTTCTTCGCGCCACGTTTAAACACCGCTGAACCGAGCCCGCTTTGAGGGGCGCCGTACCGCTCCTCTTTGTATCATTAGCCAGGAGGCCACAATGGAATGGACCTGGAACGACGGAGAGCTTGAGCCCAAACCCGACATCCTACTGGTAGCTGCGGGGCTTACGGAGCTCTGTGATGAGTGTGAGACATGGGGAGAGGCGCTGGACAAGATGAGTGAAGCGGTACGGTTGGCGTTGGGATGGTGGGAACTGGGACGGCGCAGCCTGGCCGACTGATGGTCAGGCCGGGCACATTCTCGCGGCGTGCGTTTCGATGCCCTTGCCGACTCTCTTCGACCGCCACTCCCACACATCAAGGTAATGTCGGTTCTGCTCGCGGCGCCGGACCTTTATCAATACGATCGGAAACGGCAAGACCGTGTAGAGAAAAAAGCCGGGCGAAATTCGCGCAAGGAGCCTTGCAGTCTCTACGTCCATTCGGTCACAGAGTTCTTGAACCTTAGCTCTCTCGGGCTTGGGAAGTCCATGTATTCCCCGAGGGAGATTGCTGATGAGATCGTTTTTTCGCGGACGGGCACCGAAGCGACGCCACACTATTCCAAAGAGCTTCATCTTAATGAAGCTGACCTGATGCGCGAAACGAATATTCACGTTAATCAAGATCTCAAGACCGCGATAGACGTCACCGTCAAATGGTAGATTCTTCGACTCCGCAGCGAGCAGGAACAACTCACGTCGAATCGCAAAAAGACGGTCGCGGTATGTAGATATTGCGTTGTAGCGATGGACGGTAACATACCAGACCAACAACAGAACGACGGCAACGAAAAAACTTAGGGAGGCCATCATCTATCCCTCCTGTTTGTCTCGCCTTCTTTAGTCAATTTACTACTTTGGCGATCAGGATTCAATTGTAACTCAAGAGCACGGATGTGTGCATGTAAATCCCTTGTGAGCGTGCCGTTTCGGCGTCGCTGAACATGCCAGGCGCCAGTCATCACACCACCCCACGTAAGGCTCCCGACAAATCCCCAGTTCATCACAAACTCGAAGTTCGCCACCGTGTTTCGTCCCGCAAGCTCCGGCACGATTTGAATGACCGTCGCGAAGCCCCATCGTCCTAAGAGAAGTATACAGCCCACCCACATCATGGTCTTGAATGCCGTACCAACCAACTCAGTAACAGGGAAGATCCAGTCAGCGCGGCGTCCGCCGCGCCTCTGACCTTGCTTTTCTGTTTGCCGGCTACTCCTTGCCATGATGTAAGTTCATACTACACGGTTTGGAACATATACTCAAGTTTTAGTACTTCTGCACGCCGATCAGATAGCGAACAAGTATCGGATTCGCAGCTAAAAGATCCGATTCGACACCTGTCGCATTCGATCATTCTTTTTCAGTCGTTCAACTACCTTGCGGTGGTCGTACTCCGAACGCAACACCCGCTGACCGAGGTACTCAGCCGCCTCCTTCTCGTCGAGGTGTTTGGCGATCTCCGTCGCGTAGAAGTGCCTGAGGCTGTATTGCGTCCGTTTGCCTGGGTCGATACCAGCGCGTCGGCACGACGCCTTGAAATGCTTGTTTGAGGTTTCTCGTATAATCGGGCGACCGTTCACGGTAAACAGCAGGCCCGACTGCGAAGCTCCTTGGTAGACCATCAAGGTCAGCATGCTCTCGGTGCGGTCGTTGAAGTATGCCGGCTTCACGACGACCCCTTTATCTTCAGTTTTCAGACCCTTGACCTCGAGAGTGTTTGTGTCGACCGACTGAGCGACTGCCATCCCGACACCAGGCTGCCAGTACGAAAGATCAATAGCGGCGACTTCCCCTGGTCTCAGGCCACACGTCGCCATAATATAGAAGAAAACGGCCCAATCGAGACTCAGCCAAATCCTTACGAGTTCGTCTATATTCTCAGGGAAAAGCACGTGAAACTCGTCCATGGTGATCGGCAGGCGCTTCGTGCCATCGTCCTTGAAGTACGTTACGAGCCTGAGTGTGTTTTGACCTTGAGGGATCAGACGACGATACACCAGATGATCCATGGCGTGACGGAAGGTCTGAATGATCTTGTCGCACTGCCCCGGACTGGCCGGCCGTGCAGAGCCGATCACATCAAGGTCGAGTAGCCAGTCGTCCACGTTGGACGCGTAGATCTTGTTGGGCGAATGTGAGCCCCACCGCGGCCAAA
This sequence comes from Alkalispirochaeta sp., assembly GCA_965601925.1. Lineage (GTDB taxonomy): Bacteria > Spirochaetota > Spirochaetia > DSM-27196 > Alkalispirochaetaceae > Alkalispirochaeta. Next base: position 3,695,989 of record OZ271854.1, on the reverse strand, counting down.
TATAGTTCACCAAGCGCCCGCGGTGCTGTTCGAAGTAGCCCGAGGAGAACGTGCGCCCCTTCTTCATCAACTTCCGACGCCACGCGCACGCTTCGGTGAACATATCGACCGTCGCCTCTTTGAACGTGAGCGCTGACGCTGGCTCGTCATCAAGATGCGCGTACGCCCATGCCACGGCTTCCTCGTAGCCCGGGCCGCCGTTCTTTGTATCTCGCGGGTGCACCGCGATTCCGGTGGAGCGGGGTCGCGACGGGTCGTGATCATAGACGACGCGATAGACCCGTGTGTCTTTGCGAGCAACGCGTTTAAACCGGAAGGGATGAGCGCGTTTCATCGGGTGACCGATCCGGCATTCTGGTGCCGTTTTGGTACCGTTTTTCTGATCATTACTTTAAATCATAGTGCAGTATGGAATTAAAATCCAGCAAAAAGCCACCTGTCGGATTCGAACCGACGACCCCGAGATTACAAGTCACGTGCTCTGGCCAGCTGAGCTAAGGTGGCGGATGGATGGCACTACTGTGCACAAAGCGCGGCTGCCGTGTCAATCCGGCGCAACGGACCGCATGCCGAAGTTGCCGAACGGCACCACCTCCGGCAAGACGCGTTCCGCGTCACCGTCGAGCTGGAGCACAAGCGGCCCCTCCGGTCGCAAGGCGACGGTCAGCTCGAAATGAAACGTCGCCTCGCCGTCGGCGGTACGGTACGACCACCCGTCCGACTGGAGCTCCACAGCGGTACCCCCGGCACTGTAGACGGGCTCGATATTCACGACCGTTCCCGGGTGGAGCACTACACCGTCGGCTGCGTCGGTAAGGGTGGCGGGAGAGAAGCTCACTACCGGAGGCTCGTGAAGTTCTCTCCCGATGCCGTGGCCGACGAAATCGGGAATGATCGACAGTCCGCGGCGTGCGGCTCCGTCGGCGGCGCGGCGTGCGATTTCGGTAAGCGTAATACCCGGTTTGAGCGATAGGATAAGCTCGCGAAAGGCGCTCCACGCCGCTGCGTGTCTGCGAACGACGAGATGAGAGCACCCCGGTGTGAGATACGTCCATGCGGCATCCGAAACCCACCCTCCCCCAAAGGCGGCAACATCCAAGGTAAACACGTCGCCGCGGGCGAGCACCCGCGCATCGGGCACCCCGTGTACGGCGACCGCGTTGGGACTCACGCTGCAATGAGCCGGATAGCCTCGATATCCGACCAGGGCGCTCTGGAGGCCGTGCCGTTGAAGGTACCGCCGGACGTATCGATCTATGTGAGCTCCGCTCTTGCCGAGCACCGTCTCGCGGTCAAGCTCGCGAAATAGCCCGAAGAGGCGCCCAGACACCTGTCGCATCCGAGCTATCTCCAGGCTGCTATGACGAGCGACGAATATCATCGTATCGCGAATCTCCAATACATCGGCTGTCGTACTTCACCGCTTAGAGAGGTCTCAAAAAAACGAGAATGCCGCTACTCCCGACGGTGAGACCAAAGGATACAACGGTCGCGACGAGAAGCACACCGAGCCGCCAAAGGCCCCGCCACTCACGCAAACGGACGGTCACAACGAGTTCCAGCACACCCGTGAGAGCGGTAAGAACGGTACTCACTCCCGACAAGGCCTGCAACGCACCGAGAAGCTGAAGCTGCGTCACGTCGGTGAAGTTCTGATAGTTGCCGGCCACAAAAAGGACGGCGAGCAGCAGCACCGTCCCGAACACTAAGATGACGGCGCGCTCCAACAGATCGACCGACCGACGAATCACACTTGCTTGATCTTGCATAGGCCTTATCGTAGTATCCGAGTATACATGCTTGATCCCCGGCAAAAACAGCGGTTGCTACGAGAAATCGTCGAAAAGTCCGCGCCGATCCATCCCATTCCAACGGAGATCTCTCCTCGCGGTGCGGGGCTTGCCGATATTCGGTGTGTCGCTCTCGATGTGTACGGTACACTCGTGACTTCATCGGCCGGGGATATCGGGCTCACCGCAGCCGATGAGCACCGCGGGTTGGGATTCGCCGCAGCGGCCGAAGTGTTGGCAATACCCGCGGATCGGGTTACGGATCTGCCCAAGGCGTTCGACGCCGCAATTGCCCAAGAGCACGAGCGCGGTGCACGGAGCGGTATCCGTCGTCCCGAGGTCGACATTCGCGAGATTTGGTCGACCGTCGCACGCGAGTTCGTCCCGAACTACACGGAAGATCCGTACGCCGTCTCGCTTGCAGCGCTCCGCTTCGAGTTAACGGTCAATCCCGTCTGGCCCATGCCCGGTGCCGCCGAAACCGTACGCTCCCTTCGCGCCGCCGGAGTCCGCCTGGCGATCGTCTCCAACGCCCAGTTCTACACTCCACTCATTGTGGAGGCGCTCTTTGAGCGCTCGATAGAGGATCTCGGCATCGCACCGGCGATTTGGTCGTACGAGTATCGCTCGGCAAAGCCCTCGCGCGAACTGTTCGACCGGCTCGTAGTCGAAATGCGCAACGAAGGAATCGACGCAAACCGGATTCTGTATGTCGGGAACGATATGCTCAATGATATCGCCGGAGCGGCGGCGGCGGGTATTAGGACCGCGCTCTTTGCCGGCGACGAACGTTCACTGCGACTGCGTCGCGACCATCCCGACGTCACGGAGATCCGGCCGGACGCGGTAATCACCGAGCTTTCGGAGCTCGTCGGATTGATCAAAGAGGAACCGGAGTCGTGAAGAAATTCTTTATCATTCTCGTAATTCTTATTCTTCTCGCCGGGGCCGGCTTCGGCGTCGGGTATGTGCCGCTGCGCCTACAAGCGGGGACGACGGCGATCATGTTCAGCAAGACGTCGGGCTGGGATCGCACACCCATAATCCCGGGCGAGTTTGCGTGGCGATGGGAGCTCCTTATTCCGACAAACGCGACGCTCCACCGATTCTCGACGGAGAGCAGAACGGTGAGGGTGCGCGCAACGAGAAGCCTGCCCTCCGCGGAGCTATACCGGCAGTATCTGGAGGGTGAACCGGCTCTTGAACAGGAGATAGCGGCCCTCGTGCGGTATAGGGTAGCTGCGACGGCGGTCGCCGAACTGGCTCCCATGGGCCTCACCCCCGCCGGTTTTCCCGATTGGTACGAACAGGCCGACGACGAAATACGCTCCCTCGTCGTACGGATTACGGAACGAGCGCTCCTCGCTACCGCATCCCGCTCGGGAGCCGGCGCCGCCCTGTCGGATGAGGTGGCTCAGGCGATCGCCGATCAGTTGCAGCGGCGCATGGCGGAATACGAAATCCAAGCGGTCGTCATCGAAGAATTGATCGTACCGGACCTCGAACTATACCGGTTGGGCCGTGAGACCTATCTGGAAGTGCAGGCGGCACGCGACGAGGCGCTGCTACAGGCGGTGGCCGAGCTCGCGGTACAGCGTGCCGGCACCGACCAGATGATGGAGGATCTGCAACGGTACGGTCGCATCCTCACCGAGTATCCGATTCTCCTCGATTATCTGGAGATTGCCGCTCGAAACGGCCGGGATGTTCTCGCTCTTGACGCGCTGGGGCTGTCGCAGACGGAACCGGAGGACGCAGCTCCCTGATGATCGCGCGCCGCGAGGAGCGTTTACGTCTCACCCTCGACGTTGATCATTTGGCTAAGAATTTTCTCGGTGCTCTCGATGGCGCGTACCGATGCATCGAGACGCTCATCAAAACCATTATCGACGCCTGATGGAGACTCAATCGCGCCGTATCGTTCGCTCGCCTGTTGGTGCGGGGTCTTCTTGACCAGATCGAGTATCTGTCTCACGCCGTGTATCTGGTCGTGAAACTTCTCGATAATCCCCTGGGCGTCGCGTTCCTTTTGGGTCACCAACGCTCTGAAGGTGTTTAGCTCCACGACATCGCGCTCTGAGGTCGCATACCGATAAAATCTTTTGCCCTCCTCGGACTCGGGAGAAAAAGAAAGATCAAAATCGCGCAACCGCTCAGCGATATCGTCGAGGCCGGCGATATGCAAAGAGAGATCGACGCCGGAGCGCGTGGTGCGCGCCGGGAGGAGACGTCCGAGCACTCTTATGAAATCCAGTAATCCCTTACGGTACACCGACCGAATGAAGGTATGTATGACCTGGAGCGATCGATAAACTTGCAGCTGTCCGATCCCCGCGCGCTTGATTCCGGCTTGTATTTCGGGGTGAAAGTACTCGAGATGCAGGAGACCGTCGGGGAATACCTCCTGGATTATCTGCCCGACGGCTCCCAGCCGAACATCCTTAAATCGCCGATCCAACTCTTGCAGAACCTCGATCTTGAGGTTGGAGTAGTAAAAATCGCGAAGCTTCAGCGTCGGTATGTAGGCGAGAAACCGATAGTACGGATCGTCGCGAAAGAACCGAATGATATCGGTTAGCGGTATAGCCTGCCGAAGCCGATGCGCCTCTTCGACCAGACGATCGATCGCCGCGCGCAACTCCGGAGCACGCGGTGCGTCGGGAACGGCGAGCACGTCCTCGTCCGGAAGCGTACCGCTGCGCGCTGCAAAGTAGTAGTTCAGCACTTCGGGGTACATGACGCCCTCTTCGGCGATCTGACTCGTATTGTAGAGGGCCAGATAGAGGCGTTCGAGATGATCGAGCACGCGGTGCGCCGCGGCGCTGTGGAAAATACTCTCGTCCGACGAGCGCGCATCCTCCTCGGTAGCCTGAAACTGCACATAGAATCCGTCAAAATCGAAGAGCACGAGATCTTTCAACATGTAAAGCGGCTTGAGTCCCGCTTCGAGCTCCTCGATAACCGACGGCGGGATTCGATTGATATAGTCGCTGACGCGTTCCAGTACCAATTGCTTGAGTTGGCTGCGCGACTCCGTCTTACGAAAGACCTCCTGGAGCTCGTGGGTAGCGCAAAACTGGTTCAGAGACCGCTTTGCATCGGGAACGCGCTTGGCAAGGAGATGGTCCAGCACGCCCCGCAGCGTTTCCGTGTCGTGCCATATGAAAGTGAAGAAGTTACGAACCGCGACGGCGCGACGACAAAGAGTACGCGTTGCTTCCGGTAAGCCCTCGAGAATCGCTCTGTTGTCGAAATCGACGAACACCTCCTGGGCGGCCCGTACTCGATCACGCGCCTGGCGAAGTCGAAACCGAACGAAAACCTCCTCATCGCTCTGCCCGGACATCCAGCGCCGAAACCATAACCGTGCCTTTTCCCAGAACGTGAGGCGACCCATATCGGTGGCGATTAGATCCGTACGGCGCTCGCGACGCAGCTCGCCGTGGATGATCCGTCGTCTGTCGTCGTCCTGTACACTGAGACTCTTCGCGATCCGTTCCAACAATGCGCGTCGTTCGCGTTCGGTGAGCGCGCGGGCAAGCTCGTCCACACCGGGACCTACGGGACCGATACCGGAGGCCGGAGAGGACGCACCATAAGGAGCCGACCGCTCGACATCTCTACCCGACATGACTCTGCCACGCATTCATTGCTGACTCCCACATCGCCTCGCTCCCACGCAAGTTCGTCGAGCGGCCATCGCAGGCCCTCGGTTCTCATGGTGCATCGCCGTCGACCAACGGGGAAAAACGAAACGACCTCTCCGAGTGTACACGGAAATGTATGTGTCGAATCGAGAACGATTACCTCATCCCGGTCGGTGACCCATCGCGTCGGATATCGATCCCGTTCGAACAAAGACAGAATTCCGATGAGATGATCCAGCCGGCCTCCCCCGCCACCGACGATCGTAACGCGATTCACACCCCGTTTCCAGACGAAATCGAGGGCGATCTCGGTGTCGGTCTTATCCTTCGCCGTATCGTACCGCTCTACCACACTATCGGTATAGTTCTGGATAAGGGAAAGGTCGGTCAGCGAATCCATATCGCCGACGATTGCGTGGGGCGTGATGTTCCACCGAGCGGCGTGTTCCAAACCGGAGTCGGCGGCGACGACGAGGCAACGCCGTTCCCCGATGATACGTATCGGTACCGACGGCGCGTTCCCACCGGTGATGACCAAACCCACGTCGTATTGCATCGCCCTATCCTACGTCTGTCGAGGCCATGCGTCAAAGTACGAAGCGCTCAAGTCGGCCGCGAAACGCGCCGATGCTCAAACCGAGGACAGGGACGTCCTCAAAAAACCATCAAGGAGGATGAGATGATCATCAATCACAACATGAGCGCGATGTTCGCCCAACGCGAGCAGAAGTTCAACAACATCGATGTCCAAAAGAACATCGAGAAGTTGTCAAGCGGCGTGCGAATCAATCGTGCCGGTGATGATGCAAGTGGTCTTGCGGTGAGTGAGAAAATGCGGTCCCAGATCCGCGGTCTGAATCAGGCCGAGCGGAACGCGGCCGACGGTATTTCGCTCATTCAGACTACGGAGGGGTATCTCCAGGAGACGCAGGATATCCTGCAACGCCTGCGCGAGCTGGCGGTTCAGTCGTCGAACGGAATCTACACCGATGAAGATCGGATGCAGATTCAGGTCGAGGTATCGCAGTTGGTCGACGAGATCAACCGTATCGCCTCGCACGCTCAGTTCAACGGTATGAATCTCCTGACCGGACGGTTTGCCCGAGAAACCGGTACCAACGTGGTGACCGCGAGTATGTGGTTCCACATCGGTGCCAACATGGACCAGCGCGAACGTATCTTCATCGGTACGATGACCGCCCAGGGTCTTGGTCTCCAAAGCACCTCCGGACTTCCCCACACGGCGAGCTTCATCAGCCTGTCCACTCCGGACTCGGCGAACTCGTCGATTGCAGTGGTCGACGCAGCCTTGCGTACCGTAAGCAAGCAGCGTGCGGACCTCGGCGCCTACCAGAACCGTCTGGACATGGCGCGTATCGGTCTCAGCGTCGGAGCCGAGAATCTCCAGGCCGCCGAGTCGCGCATCCGCGACGTGGATATGGCCCAAGAGGTGGTCGACTACACCAAGAATCAGATCTTGGTTCAGTCCTCTACCGCGATGCTCGCTCAGGCCAACCAGACCACACAGTCGGTATTGCAGCTGTTGCAGTAACAGTACCGATCAAAACAAAAAGAGGGGTCGTCCAGATTGGGCGCCCCTTTTTTTATTTCGCATTACCCACACCGCACCACAAGAACAACGGAGCGCCCGAAAGTGCTTCGCGTATGAGGAAACATTGACAGCGTCCGACCGCTGAGGCTACCGTCGCACTACATGGTTTTCGTTCCCCACACGATTCGCCGCTTTGCGCGTGTGTTCACCGAGCACGGATTCGAGCTGTACATCGTCGGCGGCGCGGTGCGCGACGCATTGCTCGGACGACGCGTTACCGACTACGATTTTGCGACCTCGGCCACGCCGGAGGAGGTGATGACGCTGTTTCGCCGCTCCATCCCCACCGGTATTCGCCACGGTACCGTCACGGTCATATTCGAGGGGAAACAGCTCGAGGTCACGACATATCGGGTCGACGGAACGTACGAAGACCACCGCCGACCCGACAGCGTTACCTTCACCCGGACACTCGCCGAAGACCTGAAGCGCCGCGACCTTACCATCAATGCGATCGCGCTGGATCCGATGACCGGCGTCATCACCGATCCGCACGACGGGCGGGGCGATCTCCGCCGCCGCATCATTCGAACCGTGGGAGTCGCCGAAGCTCGATTTACCGAGGACGCGTTACGGATGTTACGCGCAGTTCGTCTGACTGCGTCTCTCGAGTTCGAGATGGACGACGAGACCCGCGACGCCATCGTCGGTCGCGCGGGCGATATCGGTGCCGTCTCGATGGAACGGGTGCTTCAGGAGCTCTCGAAGATAATGGAATCGCGCCTCCCGTCGGTCGGTTGGCGCCTTATGCGCGATACCGGTCTTTTGGAGCACCTCATACCGGAGCTTCTGGAAGACCGGGCTCCCTCGCCTCACACCGGAGAGATCGTCCCCGTATTCGACCATCTTCTCGCCAGCTGTGACTGCGTTCCGGCATCAAATGCGGTGCTTCGCTGGGCGGCGCTGTTACACGATGTGGCAAAGCCGCGCTGTCTCGACCGGGATGAGCGCGGCATCCACTTTCACGGACATGACACCATGTCGGCCGAGATGGCGCGCGATATACTCACGCGCCTGCGTTCATCCAACGACCTCATCAAGCGAGTGACGCACCTCATCGCCCATCACATGTTCGGCGTCGACCACGAGTCCTCCGAGGCGGCGCTACGTCGCTTTCTCGCTCGCGTCGGCACCGAGTACGCCTTACCGCTTGTCGCGCTTCGTCGCGCGGACCGCTGCGGAAAGGTTGTAGACTCTCCGGTATCGTATGAGGACCTCTCACGCCTCGAGCGTCGTCTCGAAGGACTTTTAGAAGCGCGCCCGGCGGTCACGACGAAGGATTTGGCGATAAACGGGCGTGATCTCATGTCGGAGTTGTCGCTTCGCGCGGGGCCGTCCATCGGCGTGATACTGAGAGAGCTTCTTCAGACCGTCATCGACGACCCGAGCCTCAATACACGCCCTACCCTCCTTGAGATCGCGACTCGGTTCTATCGGCAACGGCTCAAAAACGGGGAGTGATTTGAGGAGACGGGTTACCGCCTCTTTCTCCTCTTCGAGGAGGCCGGCTCGGGGTCTGCAGACGGCGCGGTATCGGTGGGTTCTCCGGAGATCTTCTGCCAGGCGAGACGGGCGGCGGCCTGCTCGGCCTCTTTTTTGTTTTTGCCCTTTCCGGGCCCGTAGAGCGTTCCGGCTACGTCGACCTCCATCCAAAAGGTTTTGTCGTGGTCGGGGCCGGTTTTGCTTTTTAGAGTGTAACGAGGGTAGCTCTTAAAACGCTTCTGTACCAACTCCTGCAGAAGCGTCTTGTAGTCCTTGCGGTGGCGATCTTCAAGTACTTTGCGAATTTCCGGGACGAGGAGCTTGAGCACGAACTTTCGTGCCGCCTTGAAACCGGAATCGAGGAAGTAAGCGCCGATAATCGCCTCCATAGCGTCTGCCAAGATCGCTTTCTTACTGCGTCCTCCTGAATGCTCTTCGCCCTTTCCGATGAGGATGAAGTTATCGACGCGGATGTGACGTGCAATCTCGGCCAAACTATCCTCACTTACAACGAAGCTCTTGATGCGCGCCAGATCCCCCTCTGGGCGGTCGGACAGTTCGCGGTACAGGTGTTCGGCGACGACCAATCCCAGTACCGAGTCTCCCAAGAACTCGAGCCGCTCGTTGTTGTGTACGTCGGCTCCGACCTCGTTGGCGTATGAACGGTGAGAAAACGCTTGATTCAAGAGCTCGAGCTTGCGAAATCGGAGGCCCGTATACCCCTCAAACAGGTGTAGCTCTTTTTTTCGTTCGTTCGTTACGATGTTGCCGCGTGGTGGGGTGCGCAAAAAAGACATGAAAGGCGTGCGGGTGCTCGGAACTCGCTTCGGGTCTCCGAGCACCGCGCTGCATTATTTCTGCTGGCTTTTGAGGAAGTCGAGGGCGTCCCCTACTGTTTCGAATTCGTTGGCCTTCTCGTCGGGAATCGCGATACCCATCTCTTCTTCGATGGCGTAGACCAGTTCGTACGTATCGAGGCTATCCGCGCCCAAATCCTGGCGAAAGGAGGATTCCGCGGTGATCTTTTCCTCGTCGATCTCCAACTTCTCCGCGATCAGTTTCTTCATCTTCTCGAACAGCTCGTCCATAACAGTCTTCCTCCTGTGCTAACTCAAGTCTTCCGTATCGATCACGCGTTTGCCGCGATAGAAGCCGGAAGAGAGATCCACACGATGGCGCCGCACCAGTTCGCCGGACTCCGGCGAGGTTACCAGCGTCGGCACCCCAAGTTTTGCATTTATCTTGCGGCGACGCCGCGTTCGTGATTTCGAATGTTTTCCCTTTGGTACTGCCATTGCTTCCTTCCAATTATTCCTACGAATCATGCGATAATAGCGACGCGTATCGCCTTTGTCAACCTCGGTCGACGACCGACGAACGAGTTATACGGTCGCGCAAACGTTCCTCTACCAAGGGCGGCACCATCGCGCTCACGTCGCCGCCGAGACGTACGAGTTCCTTAATCGCCGAGGAGCGCAGCACGAAGTACTGCGCGTCGGTCGGTACGAAGATCGTCTCGATTTCCGGATCGAGTCCTTTGTTAAGCATCGAGAGTTCAAACTCATAGGAGAAATCCGAAAGCGCGCGCACACCTCGAATCATGACGCGCGCTCCGATCTTCCGGGCAAACTCTACGATCATGCGATCCCAGACGTGGACGTGCACCGACTCCCATTGGGCGGTAAGGGATTCCATCATCTCCACCCGTTCATCGGCGGAGAAAGTATATCGTTTCTGGCTATTCTGGGCGACGACGACCTCTATTTCATCGTAAATACGGACCGCTCGTTCTATCAAGTTCAAGTGTCCGTTGGTCGGCGGATCGAAGGAGCCGGGCATAAGGACGCGCAGCATGGGCACATAGTATCGGCGCTCACGGTCGTTGACAAGGGATACCCAAGCGATCACTCTCTCTGTGTGACCCGTTCCTTTTCGGTCGCTCGGCCGCTCGTGCGAATCGCCGCGTCGCTCTTCATTGCGATAGTGTTCTATACTCCGACTTCGATCCACCCGCAAGTTCCGAACGGAGAGGCGGCGTCCGACGACCGCATACCATCGGCGGATCGGCCCGATTGGATACCCGTCGGATCGGTCTCGTCGGAAGTAGAACGTCGGGCGGTAGAGACGCGGGTGCGCCTTCAGAGTCGCTTCCCCGAGATTCAGCGCGATGCGTTACGGTCGATCAGAGGCGACATCGAGCGCTACGGCCGTGCCCAGATGCGAATAGCCACCGTACCGCTTGTCATCGAACTTCTGGATATGGAGTACCGCATTCTTGAGACGCCGGTGGATTATCGCGTCGACTCGGCGACTCGGATCGACGCCCTGATACTTCTCGCGGACATCGGCGGCAATGAGGCGCGGGGCCAATTGCGTGCCACCCTTCGGACCGATATCGACTCGGCGGTGCGGGTCTCGGCGGCGCAGCTTCTGGCAGCGGTGCCGGGGGAAGATCCGGACGGTGATCTACAGGCCGTAGCCGAGGCGTTGGGGTCGGCGGCGAGGCGCGGGCAAAACGACGGGGAAATCAGGCGTCTGGTCGCGGCGGCGCGCGTGATCAGTCGCAACGCGTGGAGCCCCGAGTATCCGCCCCTCCTCGATGCGCTCATCACGATCGCCTCGGGCCCCTACTCCTCATCGTCGAGGAGCGAGGCGATGTCTCTCCTGGAAGAGCTTGCCGACCGTTGACCGAATATCGAAGGCTGCACGCCGTCGAGCCCCAAAAGGCGCTCGGTAATTCGCCCCGCAAGACGATCCACGGCGCCCTCAACATACGTGGGGTCCTCGATCTGCTGTTTGAGACGGAGAATTTTACCTGTATCGATCGCTCTTCCTACCCTGGCCATTCCGAATCAAATGCTCCCTCGATGTGGCGTATGGGGCCCCCGCGCGGATCGACGAGCACGACATCAAACCGCACCACCCGGTCCGAGAGGTCCGGATGCTCCATCAAGAATGTTCGAGCCGCCGCGATGATTCGCCGCTGTTTGGGCGTTCCCAGCGCTCGGATGAGGCTGTCGGCGTCGAAACGTCGCCAGCTCTTTACCTCGACGAAGAGCAAGTGACGGCCGGCCTCACATACAATATCGACCTCTCCCCACCGGGTTCTAAAGTTTTGGGCGGCGATGATCCAGCCTTTTTCCTCGAGAAAGGCGCGTGCGCGTTCCTCTCCCAGACGCCCGGCGGTGTAAGAGCTCATGGAGACTGTGCGGTAAATATGGCGTGAGACGTCTGCGATAAAGTCGGCGATGCCGCGCGCGGATCGTTAGACGCTGCGATGCTGCTCGGCGAGCGAGTTCGCGTCGACCGCTTTGGCGATAAACAACTGTTTGGTCTCCGCGAGATCGATTTCGGGCCCGTTATCGTCGATAAACTCGTGCCCGTCACTATCGATTATCACCTTGACGCGCGGTTTGAGCGGCGCAACGCTTCGATTTTCCAGTACCCGGCATACACTACTGTCACTCAATAGAACGATACTGCCGATTGGATAGATTCCGATAACTTGAATAAAGATTTTGAGTACTTCGGGGTCGAATCGAGTCCCGTTATCGCTCAGGAGATTTCTCATCGCCGTGTAGCCGATCATCGAGCTGCGATACGGCTTGTTGGATACCATCGCGATGAACGAATCGGCAACGGCGATGACGCGGGCATCCAGCCCGATCGCCTCCTTTGCCAGACGCCGTGGGTATCCCTGTCCGTCCCACCGTTCCTGGTGTTGCAGCGCCGCCACGCCGACATCCTCGCCGTAGGAAAGCTCGCGTGTAAGAATGCGATAGGAGTGGATCGGGTGCGTTTTTATTTGCCTCAGCTCCTCGGGGGTGAGTTTACCCTTTTTGTTCACGATTTCGGGGCTGATTCTGAGCATACCGACGTCGTGTAGTAGGGCGGCGGTTACCAACGCCAGGATTTTGTGGCGTGCAATCTGCATCTTTTGGCCGACCAACGCCGCCAGGATCGCTGCGTTGAGCGCGTTCTCCGCGTCGCCCGTCTCACCCTGCATTCCGTAGAGCATGTACTGAATGACGTCGTTGGCGTTCGAATCCAACATCTTGAGCAGGCGATCTATGAGCGCATTAATCGTCTCTTGGTCAAGGTGCTTCTTGGTACGAATCAGGCCGAACAGTGCCAGAAGTTCCTTCTTGAGGGCGCCGTACTCGCGCGTGATCACCTTCTGGGCCGGGCTACTGAAGGCCTTCAAAAAAAAGGCGTTAAAAGCCTCTTGAGGATCGTCGGAAATCGGATCGCCCTCGGTATAGACCACCTCGATTCCCCACTTCCGGAGGCGCTCGATATCGCGTTCTTTGACGGCAAGGCCCTCGGGAACGAAGAGATTGTCCCCGTCGACGTAGACAGGCTGAGAGTAACGCTGCCCCGCTACCAGCTGATTGACCAAGATCTTTTTCATACTACTTTTTGCGTCCCGAATCCTCATCGAGCCCGAGCACGAACGCCAACACGTGCGCTACCGGGACAAAAAGCTCCTCGGGGATCAGCGAACCGTACTCCAACTCGACGAGCCGGTCTGCCAGTTCAGGAGCGTTTTGCACGGGGACACCGTATTCCTGTGCCAATCGAACCAGTCTACGGGCCGCCTCCCCACGACCGGTGGCTACGACAAATGGTGCGGGAAGCGTTGCGTCGTAGCGGACAGCCGCCGCTGCATCCCTATCCATATTGATCGACTCCCACGTGGCCGTCCTCGATCGTACCGATGGTGAATCCGTCGTCGCCATCTTGCGCGACGCGATCAGTATGGCGTGTAACGCCGAGTCGGGCAAGTAGCGCCTCGGGGATCGGCGGGGCTCCGTCGTCGCCGGTCGCCCGGCTGAGCGTAAACTGTCCGCGATCCGGACGCCAGGAGAAACGCCACTGTCCGCCCCCTCGCGCTACCGTCAACAGCGCCCCTTCGACCGCACCGCTGGTCCGGGAGACGGCGAGCTTGAGCGTTCCCTCGACGCGCGCCTCGGAGGTTTCACTCCCCGATGTCGCCCCGATGGGAATAACGACCCAGTGGTGATCGCCGGTGGTCGCTAAGGCGTTAAACAGCTGCAGCGGATGGTCGGGCGTATCGGTGGCGCGACTCAGGTATGCCGATAGGTCGTGCACAGCGCCGGGAGACCGAGACTCGCGACGTTGCCCATCTCCCCGGCTCCGGCCGCGACCCCGCCCCGATCCGTCGACAAGCCACCCTATGAGATCGATTTCCGACGGCGTCGCCGGATCGGATACCTCGATGGACCGATCGTGAAGCTCAACCGCCGCGCGGGCCAATCTCGCGCGGCGCTCGGGACGTTGCGGTTCGCCGTGGGTCCGACTCGTCAGCAACGCGAACAGGGCGGTCAAGTGATGCATCGATCCGGGGGCGAGATGGCGATGGGAGGCGATGATAGCGCGGGCGAGCTCGCGCACTCCCGGAACGCCGGAGAGCCGGTGTGCGTCGAGAAAGCGATCGATCAACGTTCTACCGTCGGGCGCTACAGCGTCCTCGGGGACGGCCGCCGCTGAGCGTGAGGAGCCTGCATCCGCCGTATTCGGGAAACCCAGCTTGAATCGCAGTGACGGCGTAGTCGCGAGAACGGTGCCGTGAACTGTCTTTCCGACCGTAACGCCGGAAACCGACGACACGGCGATACGGAGGCCGCTCCGATGGACCAGCACCGCCGTTTCGTCACCGAGAGACTCCACGCGAAATGCGAGTGAAGCACCGGGGCGTAGGAGGTGTTTTCCACCGCTTCCACCGACGAAACGAGCGAGAATCCCAGAATCGGACGCCCCGGGTGCGTGCACGGTGAACGCGGGTTTACGAGCCCTTTTTGCGGATCAGCTCGGCGACCTTGGCGGCCTTACCGACCCGATTGCGAATATAGTAGAGTTTCGCGCGGCGGACGCGCCCCCGTCGAGTGACCTCGATCTTTTGTACGCGCGGGCTGTGGACCGGAAATACGCGCTCCACGCCAACTCCGTAGCTCATCTTTCGCACCGTGACCGTTCGGCGCAAACCGGAGTTTTTCTTTGCGATAACCAACCCTTCGTATATCTGAGTGCGCTCGGTACGCCCCTCGACGATACGAAAATGCACCTTTACGGTGTCGCCGATGCGGAACTCTTCGGCGTTTTCTTTCATCTGGCGAGCTTCAAGCGCCTTAATTGCATCCATATCTCTACTCCTCTTTTGACAATTCCTCGATCGTCTGTTTCTCTTGCGATGTGAGCTCGATCTTCTCGAGCAGATCGGGGCGATTGCGAGCCGTCTTTACCAGCTGCTTCTCGCGACGCCACCGAGCGATCCGTTCGTGATGTCCCGACAACAGCACATCGGGAACTCTGCGCCCTCTAAACTCTTCAGGTCGTGTGTAGTGCGGGTACTCGAGAAGGCCGTCTTGAAAGCTCTCCTCTTTCACGCTCTCGGCACGAATAATCCCGTCTCGAAGGCGATACACCGCATCCACGACGACCATTGAAGCCAGCTCTCCGGACGATAACACGTAGTCGCCGATCGACAGCTCTTCATCGACGTACTCGTCGATGATACGTTGATCGATTCCTTCGTATCGACCGCATATCAACACGAAATCGTCGATCCGAGACAACCGTTCGGCCTCCGCCTGGTCAAACCGTCTCCCGGAAGGACTTGGAAATATCACGTGGCGGCGCCGTGCGTCAACAGAATCCAACGCGCGGGACAGCGGCTCGGGCAACAACACCATCCCTGCACCGCCGCCGTACGGCGCGTCGTCGCACGTACGATGACGATCGGCTGCAAAGTCACGCACGTCGACGACGTTCGGGACGATTGCCCCACGCTGTACCGCCTTGCCGAGGATCGACGTCGCAAAGTAGCGCTCTACGATCTCCGGGAAGAGCGTAAGAACGCTGATCCTCACTCCAATATCCACGATCGTTCCACGGCGACGGTGGCGCCCTCGATATCGACCGCGCCGACAAAGGGACTCATGAACGGAACGAGCACCGTCGACGACGGCGTTTCGCTCGATGGGGCGACCTCCAAAAGGGGCGCCTGCGTTCCCTCCACAACGGCGATGACTCGCCCGCGCTCGATACCGTCGACGGTCACACGACACCCGACAAGGTCGTTCCAGTAGTACTCGTCGGGACCCAATGGCGCGGCACACTCCCGGGGGACGGAAATCTCCCACCCCACCAGGCTTCGCGCGGCCTCCGGTGTCTCCACACCCTCAAAGCGAATCACGGGTAGTCCCTGTACGACTCGAACGTCCTTCACCCGCGCCCGCCGACTCGTATCGCCCCGCACCAGAACGACATCCTCAAGCGCACGAAAGTGCTCAACCTCTCCGGAGTACGATCGGACTCGCATATCCCCGTGGACGCCTCGCGGTTTCCCCAAGACGCCGATCGTCAGCGTATCCATCCTCGTACACTCGTCGTCAGTCGAGAATTTCGAGTACGACTCGCTTTCCCGTACGTGTCGAGGTCGCGGCGAGCACCGTCCGAATCGCCTTTGCGATACGTCCGTGTTTGCCGATCACCTTACCGATATCGTCGGCGGCGACTTTGAGTTCGAGAATCGTAGACTTCTCGCCCTCGATCATATTGACCTCTACTTGATCCGGCTCGTCAACGAGAGCTTTGGCGATATATTCAACCAGGTCACGTTCCACTTCAACCGTTCCTTCCATGGTTTGTTACGTCCGCGGACGCCTCGGCTCACTTAACCGTGAAGTTATTACGGTTAAGTAACTTGCGGACGGTCTGCGTGGGTTGCGCTCCCTTTTCAAGCCACGAACGCACCTTCTCTTCGTCGAAACGAACCTGATTGGCCTCCTCCGCCTCGATCGGGTGGTACAATCCAAGCTCATCGAGAGCGCGCCCGTCCCGCGGCTCTTTACTATCCATCACGACGATTCGATAAAAGGGCCTCTTCTTCGTGCCGAAACGCTTTAATCTAATTTTGGTACTCATTGTACTTCCTCCTGAGTTTCTACATCCGGCCCAACTGCGACATCAGTCCGGCCTGCATTTTCTTATTCTTCGTCATTTTCTTCATCATTGCCCGCATCTTGTCAAATCGCTTGATGAGTTGATTCACCTCAAAAACCGATGTTCCGCTTCCACCGGCAATCCGTTTGCGCCGCGAGACGCCGATAATCCGATGGTTGACCCGCTCCTCGCGGGTCATCGAAAGGATGATCGCCTCTTCGCGCTTTATCTGGTCCAAATCGATCTGATCGGGATCGACGTTGCCCTTCATCCCCGGGATCATTTCGATCAACGATTGGACCGACCCCATCTTACGTACTCGCTGAAACTGCGCGAGATAATCCTCGAGGGTAAAGGTCGCGCTCGCCATCTTCTTTTGGAGACGCGTCGCCTCCTCTACATCGATCGTCTCCTGCGCCTTCTCCACGAGCGACACGATATCGCCCATTCCCAGGATGCGTGAGGCGATACGATCGGGATAGAAAGGTTCCAGATCCTCGATTTTTTCGCCGACACCGATAAATTTGATCGGCGTACCGGCGATGGTCCGAATCGAGAGCGCCGCTCCACCTCGCGTATCGCTGTCGAACTTACTGAGGATGACGCCGGTCAGCTCCAACCGTTCGTGAAACGCCTTGGCGACCTCAACGGCGTTTTGTCCGGTCATCGCGTCGGCGACGAGAATACGCTCGTCGGGTTTCGCCAGTGCAGAGATCGCTTCGATCTCCTCCATGACCGCCTCGTCGACCTGCATTCGCCCCGCGGTATCGATGATGACCGTGTCGAAGAGCTCTTTTTTGGCACGCGTCAAAGCGTCCTCTACGACCTTACGCGGATCACTCGACCCGTCCACGGCGTGGACCGCTACTCCGACCTGATTGCCGAGCTGCTGCAACTGATCGACCGCCGCCGGACGCACCAAGTCGGCGGCAACCAAGAGCGGACGCCGCTTCTCTCTCAGCAGACGGTGGGCGAGTTTCGCGGCCGTGGTCGTCTTTCCCGATCCCTGCAGACCGGAAAAAAGAATCACGCTCGTGACGTCCGGACCCCGCAACTGGAGATCCTGGCGTTCGTCTCCGAGAAATTCCACCAACTTATCGTGCACGATCTTAACGAACTGCTGACCGGGTGAGACGGAACGTAATACGGCCTCACCGGTCGCGTCGCGCAGCGTACGACTCACGAACCGACGGACGACCTTGAGACTCACGTCAGCCTCAAGGAGCGCTATCTTTATCTCCTCGATCGCGTCTTGGACGTTTTTCTCCGAGATGTGACTCTTACCGGAGATCGTTCGTACTGCGTCCGTCAATCGACCGCTTAGTTGATCCAGCATATCGTAATTCCAATAAGTTGAACGATAGTTATAGAGAATACGACACGCCCTGTCAATCCGAAACGGGCTACGCGACCGCCACGCACCGCGTCACCGAATATCGAAGAAGTGACGATTGAGAAACTCAATCCGCTCCTCTGCGGCGTCCCAGTAGAAGCTGAAGGGATACTCGTCCACCAGCCTACGATAGAGCGCGCGGGCGCGCCTAATGTCGCGTCCGTCCCACGGTGACTCGAGTAGCTGCGCCAAGGTGTAGAGGATCCAATCTCCCTCAACCACTCCGGCGTCGAGCATCGCCTCCAATAATCGCGCCCTGTGGTCGTGCTCGGCGCGCTCTTCAAGGAGTGTAACCCGATTCCGCAGATCCTCTTCCGTGATTCCGAGCGTGCCGAACTCACCGCTTCCCAAGGCCTCGATGATCGCCTCCGTATCGGGAGCGAGGTCTCCATCGGAGAGGGATGCGGTGCCGGGGGACCGCTCGGTCGAGTCGCTCTGTGAGCCGACGCCTCGGAATGGGTCACCGTCACCCGGTGTATCGCGATCGGCGAGTCCGATACCGTCGGAGGATTCGATCGTCTCGGTGTGAATCCGGCGGCGGCCGTCGGCGAGGTCTTGAGATTCGAATCGTAACGCCACCGGTCGTCCGTCCTCCGACTCGCGAAGACGAAACATAAACTCCACGCCGGTAGCCACAGCGCGACGATCAACGAACTCCACACCATCGGTCGGACCGACGAAAATCCAACTCGGCCCCGGCAACTGGACGACGAAAAGATCGCCGGGCCGGACGGAGCGAGTCATTTCCGTGTCGTCCGAAACGGCCAGCGCCTCGCCCCGCCTCCGCTCGGTCGTAGGAGATGGTCCCGACCGCGTTACCTCGGAGGTCGAGATCGCATCGTCGCGTTCGGTGCTCCGGTCGCCGACGTTCGAGGGACTCGCCGTGCCGTGTGGTGCGGGAGCCGGATTATCGTCGGTGTCGGCGGTCGTACCGGTCGAGGCGTCCGCAGAAGTAGTCGTCACCGGATTTGTCCGAGTCTCGACAGGCGCGGGGCGAATAGCCGACGCTCTCCCCCCGGTGTCGCGCGCGGATGTCGCCGCGATCGGAGCCGTATCGATCGATTCCGGGATCGACGGCGCTCGTACCTCCGCGTCGTCGGCACCATCTCTCGTCTCCTCGTCGCCCGGGGTAACGGCCGACGCAACCCCGGGAAGCGCTAAGACGGCCACGAACGCTCCGTCCGCCGGTCGAGACGGCGCGAGCGAGGGCTCGGGGCGGGGCGGGGCCGGCCTGACCAGCGCGTCCCGCGATACGAATCCCTCTTCGACCGCGTACGGGGCCTCGAGGGACAACTCGGGAGGATTTTGGGCGACGGTGGACTCCGGTACGTCTGTGGCCGGTTCGATCGTCCGACACGCGATAAGG
This sequence comes from Alkalispirochaeta sp., assembly GCA_965601925.1. GTDB lineage: Bacteria > Spirochaetota > Spirochaetia > DSM-27196 > Alkalispirochaetaceae > Alkalispirochaeta. The sequence continues at coordinate 3,676,734 of OZ271854.1, read as the reverse complement.
GCAGCGGCAAGCAATGCGACGCCTACAACGCGAATCCTTCCACCGTCATTCATCGAACAGCAGCTCCTCCACGCCCTCCTCGGAGCGCAAAAGCAGTTCGGATCGCAATGACTCGACCACGTCGAGTTGGATTTCTTCTATCAAATCCCGGTCAAGGGGCTCATCGGGGTCAACCACGGACCGTATCGGAGGATACAACAGCTCCTCCTCCACCGAGTCTATCAGAAAGGAGGCGTCGGGTATGAGCAGTTCGCGGGATAGGTATCGTCCCGGCGCAACCTCGACCATGGACGGTCTGTCGGCACGTAGGATGAGAAGCAGGATCACGCCGGCACCGATAACGGCTACACCGACTGCAATCGGTATAAAACGCTTCATTCGACACCCTCGAGGTCCAATTCGGCCTCGGCGGCGATCGGGGAGTCTCCTTCGTCCGGTTCGGCGCCGTTTCCGTCGATACGAACCGCGACGACTCGACTTACCCCGCTCTCTTGCATGGTCACGCCCAAAAGTGTGTTGGCGCCGGCGACGGTCTTTTTGTTGTGAGTGATGACGATGAACTGCGACTGCCGCGCGAACTCGTGGAGCATACCCACAAACCGCCCGACGTTGTGTTCGTCCAGGGCGGCGTCGATCTCGTCCAGCAGCGTAAAAGGTGAAGACCGAACCATGAACGTCGCAAACAGGAGCGCGACGGCGGTGAGGCTCCGCTCTCCTCCGGAGAGCAACGCGATGTTCTCAAGCTTCTTTCCCGGCGGCTGTACCAAGATATCGATACCCGAATCGAGAACGCTGTCGGGATCTATGAGGCGTAGCTCCGCCCGTCCTCCGCCGAATAGACGCCGAAACACGGTGTGAAAATTCTTGCGAATTCGGTTGTATGTCTCGATGAAAAGCTGCTCCGATTCGCGTTTGATCTCCGCGGTGACCCGCACAAGATCATCCCGAGCGCTTCGCAGATCGCCCAACTGCGTGTTGAGAAACTCGTAGCGGTCCGAGACCTCGGCAAACTCCTCGACCGCCATGAGATTGACGTTTCCGAGCTCTTTGAGCTTGGCCCGTACGTCATTGATGTCGTCGCGCAAGCTTTTGCGGTCTCCCGTGCCGGCCCCCTCTCGAGACTCGAACTCTCTGAGATCGCGGCCGTGTCGTTCGGCAAAGCCGTCGTAGAGCGCGCGGATCTCCGTACGCTTCTCGGCGAGGCGCACCTGCACCTCCTCCAGACGACTTTGATTGCGCGCCAACGCCTGCATCTTCTGTTTCAAAGCCTCTTCCTCGTTCTTGAGGCTCTGGTTGTCCTGAGCGATTCTCTCCTCAAGGGATGCGAGCTCGTCCTTGAGCTCCCGTTCCTGGGCGACGAGCGCTTCGTGCTCCGCCTTCAGGACGCCGATCTGCTCTTCCAGAGCGCGACTCCGTTCCATATCGCGCCCGATGCGTTCTTCGAGTTCTCGACTCTGGCGATGGTGTTCTTCGAGCTCACGCCGATACCGCTCGAGTGTCTCCTTCTGGGCGACGGCGCGACTTTCCAGCTGTACACGATTGAGGCGCATCTGTTCCAAGCCGGCGCGCTCGGTTTCCAGCGTACGTTGAAGATTCTCGATCTCGGTCCCGAGCTCGCGGTTGCGTTCACGGAGCGTCTGATTCTGGTATTGCAGTACCTCGATTCTCTCGTCCAGGGTGCGTTTACGGGTAATCGTACCCTCGGGCGCCAAAAAATCGTCGAGAAAACGGGGAACGGTCTCCTGAAAGCGCGCTGCAGCCGTCGAGAGTCTCTCGAACGCCTCCTCCAAGGAGACGAACGCGGAGCGCGCGACCGTCTGGTGCTCTCCGGCGTCGCCCTTTTGAAAGGCCAGCCGGTCGAGGAGCGTGTCTCTGCGTCCTTTGAGCGTGATCGCCATGTGATCGACGGCGGTGCGCAACTCCTCCTCGGCGCGATTACGGTCGGCACCGGAGTACCCCGACTCGCGTAACTTGGCATCCAGGGCGTCTACCAACTCGTCGGTGACCGTCCTCAGCTCGCGCTGGCAACCCGCCGTCTCGGTATCGTTCCGAGCGATCTCTCCCTCATTGGCTCCGATGAGCTCGCGCGCTTCACGTTGACGGTTCTGCGAGCCGACGATGCGTTCCTGAACGACCGCGATTCCCGCGTCGATCTCCTCTATCTGCTGCGCCGTCTCTCGAGCGATCGTTTCGGCCTCGACGACGGCGGCTTCTGTTTGCTCCGCCTTGCGTTGCAGCCCCTTGAGACGCCCCTGTTCCGCCTCGACACGATCGTCCAGCTGCGACCGTTGCTCGCGAATGAGGGCGATACGATCGGTCCGCGATGTCTTTTCGAGTTCCAATCCGTATAGCTGTTTCTGTACTTCAAACTGCCGCCCGGCCATCGTGTTTACCCGTTCAAGGTCGTTCTCCAGGCGGCTATTGAGGTGATCGATCTCCGCCTTCACTTCATCGCGCTGTCGTTCGAGCGAGCTTACTTTTTCTTGGTTCGATTCTTGTTGCTCCCGAAACTGCGCCAGCCGGGCGAGTTGAAGGTCCACCTCGAGACTGAACTGGCGGTCTCGAAGCTCGCGATAGATCTGCGTCTTGTCGGCCTGTTTTTTTAGGGTGTCGTAGGAACGCTTGATCTCCGCCAGAACCGTATCGACCTCGCGCATATTCGTTTCCGTACGCTCGAGCTTGCGGTCGGCCTCGCGACCACGCATTTTGTAGCGCGTAATTCCGGCCGCCTCCTCGAACAGAGACCGCCGATCCTCGGGTCTGGTCGAAAGAATCTGATCGATCTTACCTTGCTCCATGATCGAGTAGGCCGATTTACCGATACCGGTGTCGTAGAAGAGCTCGCGAAGATCCTTGAGCTTAACCGGTGCACCGTTGACGAAATACTCGCTCTCGCCCGAGCGAAAGAGGCGGCGGCGAACGGTAATCTCTGGAAACTCCAGCGGAAGAACGCCGTCGTTCTCCAACGTCAACGTAACCTCGGCGACGTTCAACGGTTTTCGAGCGTCGGTCCCGTTGAAAATCACATCCTCCATGCGCTCCGCACGGAGGGTCTTGGTCGCCTGCTCGCCGAGCACCCACTTCACGGCGTCGACGACGTTGCTCTTACCGCATCCGTTGGGGCCGATCAGCGCCGATATGCCGTCGGTAAACGCGATGTGCGTCTTGTCGGCGAAGGACTTAAATCCGAATATATCGATACTCTTTAAAAACACTCTTGCTCCCAGAGTACAGTCCGCGTAGTATAACGCACAAACATGATAAGACCCAAGTCTCGCGACGCGGGCCTATGCGGCATCGACGAGGTCGGGCGGGGGCCCTTGGCGGGTCCCGTTACCGCCTCGGCGGTCGTACTGCCGGCGGACTTCGACGTGTCGATCCTTGCCGACTCGAAATCGCTCTCACCGCACCGGCGCGAGGTCGCGGAGGGACTCCTGACGGAGTCGGACGCCGCGATCGGACTCGGATGGGTATGGCCCGAAGAGATCGATCGCATAAACATCCACCGCGCCAGCCTCCTGGCAATGGAGCGCGCCCTTGATGCGCTGCACGCTCTGCCGGGGATCGTCCTGAAGGCGACGCACGTCGTTGTGGACGGTAAGTTTGCTCCCCGACTCGCCCTTCCGTGCGAGCCGATCATCGGCGGCGATCACATCGTCCCCCAGATCATGGCGGCCAGCATCGTCGCAAAAGTGCGCCGGGATCGCTGGATGGTCGACTACGCACGCAAAGATTCGCGGTACGGCTTTGACCGACACAAGGGCTACCCTACGCGGGCCCATAAAGCGGCACTTCTCGCCCACGGACCGTCACCGATTCACCGTATGACCTTCAAAGGCGTCGTCTCCTCGGCCTCCGGCCTACATTAGCGTTCCTCGCGACGACCCCGCTCTCGACCTCGATGCGGACCGTCGTCGGTCCTGCCCCCACCGGCGCGTTCGCGTTCGTGCAAAAACTCTAAGACGGTCTCCAGCCCCTTGCGAAAGAGGGAGAGATCCTCCTCGAATACGACGACTTGATGGCGGTCGAACGTCTCGGCGCCCTCTTGCTTCTTGCTCTCGACGATGGTCACGAACACGTCGTGGTTTCGATTCTCTTTGACGTTAAAAAAATAGGTGCGCCGGTCGTTTTTGCTGCGCACACGGGCCGAGAATAGTTCACCCCGTACTCCCATATTGTAGACTCCTTATCATGCATAGTTCGTGAATTGTGCCTCTTACGCAGCACCCGCGCGTCTGATCCGACGCGACGCGATCTCGTATTTGCCGTTGCCGCGGCGCTCTCGACTCACGGATCGGTGACCTCATCGTGAATGGGCCGGACGTAGTGCGTCGTCATGTTCGATAGGTTTCGGTAATACCCTCGCAGCCGCTCCGGGAGCAGTACGGCCAATTGATACATGATCTCGTCGGCCATTGCGCGTAGCTGACTCGTGGTCGGTGCATCACCCTCAGCGATGCTCAGATAGAAGGGCACCCCGACTCGAAAGTGCAACGGCGTACGCCGAAAACGACTCAGATTGGACCTCAGGTCCTGAATACCCCACTGTACCATCGGAATGATGGGTACCCGCGCCGCCGTGGCGATCATCGCCGCTCCGGCGCGCCCGCGCTGAAGCTCACCGGACGAACTGCGCGTACCCTCGGGGGCGATCCCGAGAAAGTGCCCTCGGGAAAGCACGGTGCGCGCGAGATGCATGGCGCGGCGATCGGGGCCGCGACGATTGAGCGGGATGATGCCCCAGACCTGCATCACGAACCGCGTAAGCAGGTTACTCCACAATTCACGCTTGGCCAGGGCGGTCAAGTCTCGCGATCCTCTCAGCAGCACGTAGTAGATCGGCCCTTCGAAGTTCGTCGTGTGGTTGGTAGCCAAAATCGCCGGACCATCCACGGGAATTTTCTCAAGCTCTCGGTCCTCAATTCGACAAAACAGGCGAATCAACAGGCGAATGACGCCGTTCACGATCGACTCGGTAATGGGCATTTTCATCGACTTTACCATCTCATATGTAGACAACGCAGGATTATCACTCTAAAATTCCACCTCGAGGGAACCATGCCGACCGATTTCAGCCGCGGTTTTCAAACTTCTCAGACCGAGACGATACTATTTCTGATCGTCGTCGGCATCGTGTTTGTCTTACTCGTGGCCTACCAGATTCATCGCGCCGGATCGCAAAAGAAACGACGCAAGAGCTCACCGTCCAAGACGCCGATTCTTAGGTCCTACAATCGCGCCCGGCGCGACATGATCGCGCTCTCGATGCGGGAGCAACGTACGTTAGACCATTTAGCGTGGTTCCTCAAGGACCCCGCACGATCCGATCGACTCCGAGACGACGAGCGTCTGTTGATTCGCGCCGCGCGCAAAGGACTTCGCGAGGGGATCGTGCAAGAACCGGAGGTCATCCAACTTCTGCGCCGTCTGGAAGTCAGCGGTGACGTCTTAAACGCCTTCGACAAGACGAGTCAGCACATATCGACCCATTCCGAGATATCGATATCGGACCGCAATCTCGCCATTGCGACCGGAGAGGTCCTCTTAAGCGATGAGCGGGGACTCCGGGTCGTACTCGAAAAGGGACATCGCGCTATCTCGGTCGGCTCGGCGGTAGAAGTTGTGTGCCACAATGCGGAAGGGATGTACCGATTTCACTCCCAGGTATTGTCCAAGGAGGGGAAACGGGTGCTTCTGAAGCACTCCAACCACGTCGGACATGTACAGCGACGCCGCTATCGGCGCCGGAAGGTCGAGCGAGCTGTGGAGATCACCATTCCCGGCATTGCGCAGAAACCCTTAGTATCGCGCACCTACGACCTCAGCATCGGTGGCGGAGCGCTGAAAAATCCCCGCAAGAGAATCGCCGTTGGCACGAACATCGACTGCGTGATCGACGCGGGGAGCGCGGCGCCCATTATCGTGCCGGGACTGGTGCTCAGAACTTCGCGGCGCGGCAAAGTACTGCACGTACACTTCGGCCCCATGGACGAACAGACGCGACACCGTCTCTTTCGAAAGCTCATTCAAATCGGTGAAAAGGGACGGTGAACGCTCTAAGGCGATGAACCGTTCAAGGCGCGACAAGAAAGGTCGCACGAGTATGAGGCCTCCTTCGTTACACAGTAACGACACGGTAGCGTACTCATGCCCCTGCACCCCTCCGATCGGAGAGTTTCTAAGTCCCTCTGCAGGAAGGACTTAGAAGAAAGCGACCGATGGGAATCGAACCCACATCATCAGCTTGGAAGGCTGAGGTAATAGCCATTATACGACGGTCGCGAAAGGACGCTTACCATAGCCGACGATGCCGCCTATGTCAAGCCGCGCGAATCGTTCGCGAATCGTGTCCGCGCGAAACACGCATCACGGCTCGTCCCCTACCGGAGGACCGTTAACGAGAATCCGGTATCGTACAGACGCGTCCGTTCGGCCTCCACCGCCGCCGGGCGACCGACGACCAAAGGGAATCCCGGCCGGCGATCCACGACGGCCGGTAGAAGCGTCGGATTGCCGTCGATATCTACGACGACCTCGGGCGGCCCCAGGATCACGACGGTGGCCGCACGCTCACCCTCGATCGACCGGCCGGACGAATCGCTACCGAGGTTCAGAATAACGTCGGCCACGGCGATCTCGCGTCCGTAGCGCTCGCGCGCCCAACCCCTAAGATATCGTTCGTCGGCTTGCAGATCGCGAATGATAAATGTGGTTGAGATGAGGGAGACGAGCCCGCCTACGGTAATCGCCCACTCCGCCTCGTGGTCGATACCGGTAACCGTATCGACCGTCGCCGAATACGTGCCTACCCCTCCGCTCACCAGACCCATCGCGAGGCCAAGGTACGGCAACGGATTGCGCAGGCCGCTGCGCGCCGCGTCGGCCTCTTCAAAAGCGGCGGCGAGAGCGTTCCGATCGCGCTCGAGGACGCCGCGGAGATCGAGATCGAATGCGTCGACGATCGCCTCCATGTCGTCGGCGATATGTCGCGCCTCATCCCACGCCGAACGACCGAGCGCATCTGCCCACCGCAGGCGCAGTAGATGAAACTGCGCCGCACCGTTGCGGTAGATCCGTTCACCTACGCCCGGCATACCGGCGGCGGGCCCCCTCGCTACGAGCCGAGTCTCGTCGAGAAAGCCGAAGGGCGATCCGATGCGGTAGGCACCGCCTGTGGAGAAGTCGCGGGGAGACAGCGCACTGAACGCCTCATCCAACGTCCAAATGGCCTCGAGGCGTTCCTGCTCATTCCGAAGCGACTCACCGGCGCTCATGGCGTTACCGGACAGCAACTCTCGGCTCTCTCGAAGCGCCTCGGCGGCGATCGCGTATCGGTCGGGCTGTCCCAGAAGGTCTGAGGCGATGCGATGCTGCCTGGCAATACGTTCCCTATCGCCCGACGCCATACGAGGCAATCCGAATACGACCTCAAGGGCCTCCCCCGCGCGAATAAGCCGCTCGGCGGAGTAGACCGGCTGCTCTCCGTCTATTCCGACGATGGTGACCCGAACATTTCGTCTTCCACTCAGCACTTGGGGAATCGAGCGTATCGATTCCCCGATGAATAGTCCGTCGAGATAGACGCGATACGGCACGGTCGTCTCCGACGGTCGCAGTAGCACCGCTCCGAAATCGATGCGATATCCGAGGATCGCAGAGCCGGCGAGAACGACAAGCTCGTCCGCGGCCTCCAACACGTCGAACGAGCCAAACGCCTCTCGACGCTCAGTCCCGACGATTCCGCCCGCCTCGGCTCCCCATACGGAGGCCTCGATCGCGATGCGTTCGTCGTCGGTCGCCTGAATCCGCCCGATCACGACGGCGTCGAGGCGTTGCGCCGCGGCAAAGCGAGCCACCTCACGCGATCCCTGAGGTGTATACGCGTCAAACGGCTCACCTTCGTATACGACGACGTCGAATTGACCGCTCAGCACCAGCGTCAATTGCATCGTCGCGGAGAGAGACGATGCGAGTTCATCCCACTGGGCATTCCGCGACGCGTTAACGAACGGGAGGACCGCGATGCGTTCGGCGCGCAAACCGGCACCGGTCTGTTGAGCCCCGACCGCGGCGGCGACGCACAAAAACACCACGCACAACCGGCGCCTTTCGGCGAAGCGTTTAGGAAATCGTCCGCGGAGCCGACTTGATAGTAATAGTCTCACCGATATCAGTATATATCGGAATCCCGAAGAGATCATATCGTCCCAGATAGTCCGGCAATCCGTCGGGGACCGTCCCCAATCGGTTACGGTAGTCCTGGACAATGTGATAGAGGTGCGCGGGCATCACAACGGCGGTGACGCGGCGTCCCGCTTGGCGTACGTCCTGCATGCGAGCGTATATCTCGACGATGATCTCCTCGGCACGAGGAGCGTCGTCGGTGAGTTTTTCATGCCCTTCGGATTGGGTAGCGCGACGCTCCCCGTGACGGGGAGCGTCGAACGAATCGCGTGCGATTCGCTCCTCCTTTAGAACAGTAAATCCAAGAGGTTGTACCGCTGGAAAATCGACACCGTAATGAGCGATACGACGGCCATGATCTTGATGAGAATGTCGAGCGACGGACCGACCGTATCCTTGAGGGGATCGCCGACCGTATCGCCGACAACGCCTGCCGAATGCGCTTCGGAGCCCTTACCGCCGTGGTGTCCTTCCTCGATGAACTTCTTGGCGTTGTCCCACGCACCGCCGGAGTTGGCGGTAAACAGCGCCAGCATGATCGCCGACAACGTCGTGCCGATGAGGAGCCCACCGACAAAATCGGCTCCGAACACGAACCCACTCACCACCGGAGTCAAAACGGCGATCAGGGCAGGAGTCTTCATCTCCTTGATACTACCGGCCGAGGAGATCTCGATGCAGAGGCGATAGTCGGGTCGCGATTCTCCGGTAAGGATCTTGGGATCCTCACGGAACTGCCGTCGCACCTCGTCGACCATCTTCCGCGCCGCCTTGGCGACCGCCTCGATGAGGATGCCGGAGAAGAGAAACGGAAGCGCCGCGCCGACGAGTCCACCGGCGAGCGTCAACGTATTGACCATGTCGAGGATCAGTACGAACTCGCCTCGCGTGCTCGCGGGATCGGCCTGGCTGTACAGATAACTCGCAAAGAGGCTCAACGCCGCCAAGGCGGCCGATCCGATCGCAAAACCTTTACCGATCGCCGCGGTCGTGTTCCCGACGCTGTCGAGCTTGTCGGTGATCTCGCGTACTCGCGGGTCGAGCTTACTCATCTCCGAGATACCGCCGGCGTTGTCGGCGATCGGGCCGTAGGTGTCGACCGAAACGGTGGCCGCAACGAAACTGAGCATCCCGATCGCCGCCATGGCGACACCGTAGAGTCCGGCGATCGCATTGGCCCCGATGACCGCCGCCGCCAGTACCAAAATCGGATAGAAGACCGACTTCATACCGACCGCCAACCCTTGCGTAATGTTCAAGGCGTATCCCTGTCGACTCGCCTCGCTGATCTTTTTTGTCGGGCTATAGTCGTAGCTGGTAAAAAACTCGGCGAGTTGCCCGATGAGGATGCCGCTCACGATGCCCAACACGGCGGCGAGCCACGGAGAGAACAGCCCGAGCGCGAAACCGGCGTTCTGTACGTCGAGCCCGGAGAAATGCCACCACGTTACCGCTCCGGTTCCGATAAGTGTCAAAAAGGCGCTTGTCCACGTCGCGACGTTGAGCTCCCGGTGAGGGTTGTCGCTCGCCTTCTTTACAATGAGCGATGCGATACCGATGATCGACGCCATGACACCGACGGACGCGAAAAGCAGGGGATAGCTCACCATCCTGCTTACCAACTCGGGGCTGATGGATGCCGCGGCGTCGCGCACGGTGTAGAACATGTACGCCGCGAGGACGACGCTCGAGATGATGGCACCGACGAAACTCTCCAGGAGGTCGGCGCCGAGACCGGCTACGTCGCCGACATTGTCGCCAACATTATCGGCGATGGTGGCGGGGTTCCTCGGGTCGTCCTCGGGAATATGCGCCTCGGTCTTTCCGACCAAATCGGCGCCCATGTCCGCGGCCTTCGTGTAGATGCCCCCGCCGACGCGGTCGAACATCGCGATGACCGAACAACCGAGAGCGTAGCCCGACACGGTCATGGTAAACGGTATGAAGTTGACGCCGATCCAGTTGGTGACGATCACCAGATTATCGGGCCGCGCCTGGCCGAGCACCATGCCGAACACTACATAAATGATTCCCAGCCCCAACACGGAGAAACCGGCGACGCTGAGCCCCATGACGCTTCCGCCCTGGAACGCCACTTTCAGCGTCGCGCCGACGTTGAAGGTCTCGCGCGCACGATTGGAGACGCGCACGTTGGCAATCGTCGCGATCTTCATTCCGATCCAACCGGCCGACGCGCTCATCGCGGCGCCGAGAATAAAGGCTGCGCCGGTGTACCACGAGACGATCACCATCAGAATCGCCATAATAAATACGGCGATCGAAAAGATGATCTTGTATTCGTGACGGATGAACGCATCCGCCCCCTCCTGGATGGCCCCCGCGAGCTCACCCATTAGTGCCGTGCCGGTATCGAGCCGCTTGACGGCGTAGAAATTGACGGCGGCGAAGCTCAACGCGGCGACGACTGCAACTGCGACAAATCCAAGCATTATCTCATCATCCTTATATTTGGAGATTTTATTTTTCATCGCAATGGTACCATTTGCGACGATAAAGGCGCAATGATAAGTTGATCCTTCCATGAACAACCCATCTGAACGCTGGAGCGACTACAATCCGGACGACCACGCGGTGCTGTGCTTTCTCCGAGGGAACGGTCGCATACTGCTCATGCGAAAAAAACGCGGTCTGGGAGCGGGCAAAATCAACGCCCCCGGGGGGAAGGTAGAACCGGGTGAGACGATGCGTGAGGCCGCCGTACGGGAGACGGCCGAAGAGGTAGGTCTCACTCCCCGTGACCCCGACCACCGAGGTACACTCCGATTCGCCTTCGCCGACGGATATCGCCTCGAGGTACATCTATTCATTGCGCGGCGGTGGTCCGGACGCCTTACCGAGACCGATGAAGCTGATCCGTTTTGGGTATCGGAACACGAGATTCCCTTTGACGAGATGTGGGAGGACGACCGGTGGTGGCTACCCCACGTACTGGAGGGGCGATCGGTCGAGGCGCTCATGTCGTTCGACGGAGACCGTATGGTAGAGTGGGATATCCATTTCTCAGACGGTATGCGAATGCACGGACCGTAGGCGGAGCGTTACGCGTCGCGGCGAGCGGCTCCATCCACTGAATCCGCCCATCGAGCCAGGACGAAGGCGAGATCGCTCAGGTGGTTGAGAAACCGCGATACCGTTGCCTGTTCGGGTAACCCTCGCTCGCGCACCAGACGCACTACGGCGCGCTCGGCGCGGCGTACGATCGTTCGTGCGCGGTCGAACTCCGCGCCGATACGCGTATCCCCAGCGATAAAAAAACGCGGCGGAATATGTACGACGCCGCGCCAATGGTCGAAAATCTCCGCCAGGCGCTCGAGATCGAGCTCGCCGAGCGTGTCCATTCCCTCGACCGGGGGGTGTGACGGCGTAGAAGCCAGCACTCCTCCGGCGATGAGCAACCGTTGTTGAATCCACCGAAGGTCGGCTGAGAGGCGTTTTGCGTGGCGATTCGGGAGATCGGCGGCGTGTTCATCGTTGCCTTTTCGTTTCGCTCCGAACCGAATGCTCCGAACCGAGATGAGACTCCTGCAGACACCAAGGGCGACTTGCGCCTCATCAAGGGTACCCAACGCGTCAAATGCGACATCATCTTTGTAGCGTCGCGCGCCGTCTATCAGACTGCTTCGACCGTCGTCTCCGCCGCCGGTACGTACCGGCGACTCCTCGTCAATATTGGTCACGGAAATCTTGGATAATAACGTTTTCGCGAAGCTTCGCCAGCGCCTTCTCTTGAATCTGTCGAACCCGCTCGCGCGTTATGCCCAAGAAACGGCCCGTCTCTTCGAGCGTGTAAGGCCCCTCGCCTCCCAGACCGAAGCGTAACTTGATGATACGCATTTCCCGTTCGTTCAGCTGCGCAAGCACCTCTTCGAGCGTATCTTGCAGGGTCAGGTGAAAGACCAGATCAAACGGTTGGCGTTGATTCTCATCCTCGATGACATCCGACAATCGCGTAAAACTATCGTCGTCGAGCGGCACATCCAGCGAAGTCGTATCCTGCGAGAGACGTTGAATCTCTTCCACGCGGTCGGCGGAGATATTCATGTACTCCGAGACTTCGGTATTTCCAGGATCGCGTCCCAACTCCTGCGTAAGATACTTCGCGACGTAAAAGCACTTCTTGATAGTATTGAGCATGTGTACGGGAATGCGAATCAAGCGCCCCTTGTCGGCTAAACTCTTAATGATCGCTTGTCTGATCCACCACGTACCATACGTCGAAAAACGACACCCTTTGGTATAGTCGAATCGCTCCACCGCTTCGATCAGTCCGATGTTTCCCTCGTCGATCAAATCGAGCAACGACAATCCACGGTGTTGATACTTCTTGGCGATTGAGACGACCAGACGTAAGTTGGAGTTGATCATACGCGACTTGAAGTGGCGTAACTCGTCCTCAGAGGAGCGGATTGCACTATGGATGTCGGGACGAGGATCGTCGCTCGCGCTCTCAAGCTCGCGTCGCAGTTTGGCAAGGCCGTTGCGCAACTCTTGGATACGCTGACCGATCGCCTGTTCTTGTTCCACTTTGAGGAGTGGATAACTGGAGATTTGTTTCAGATAAAACGCAAGGGGATCTGAATCACCGTCAAGATACGGATCGCGTTCTTGCCCTTTGCGTCTATGAGACTCTTTCTTTGCCCCAACCGAGTTGTCGATCGATGATGTTCCCATATCCGCTCCCATCGATACTTTCTCTATTTTACATCAATATCTTAACACATCGCGCGATAATATTCCAAAGAACATGACTAAATTCCTATATGTTTTTACCAAGATGCAGGTCGACCACACCATAATCGTCGAAAAAGGGTGCATCATCCCCTCGGAGCAACTTCGGGGTCGACGAAACGATCATCGAACCACACCGAGAAATAGATAGCCGCGCTGCCTTCGGTGGGCGAGACGCCGACGGTACCGATCGATATCCCCGCGTCGATATCGTCGCCGACCTCGACGGCGATCGATTCTTGACCGCCGTACACGTAGATATAGCCTCGCGGCGATTGCACGAATATCACGTTGCCGAAGCTCGAGTGGGGACCGGCATAGACGACGCGCCCGGAGGCGACATTGGTCACCGGAACACCGCGACTCGACTCGATGAGTACGCCGGGAAACTTTCCGTCCAGAGTGCGCCGAGTACCGGCTACGGGCCACGAGCCGCCGTCGCTGAACGAGAGGGGCTCTACGATAGACACTGCAACGGGAATCGGGTCGAGACGCTGATGGGTCGGCTCGGCCTCGTTCTCGTCATCGCCGTCGGTGAGGGCGACGGATGGGGTGGTATCGGTCATGGGAGGCCCTTCGGGATCTTCCTTATCGATGGGAAGACGGAGCGTCTGACCGATACGAATGGTCGTGCTTTCGAGGTCGTTCAAAGCGCGGATCTCATCGACCGATGTGCCGTGAGCACGGGCAATCGAGAAGAGCGTGTCTCCCCGTCGTACCTCGTAGTTTCCCGGAATGGTGAGGATCGTTCCGGGAAGCAACAACTCGGGAGCTCCGATGCGATTTGCGCGGATCAAGCGATCGACGGGAACGCCGTATTGTCGAGCGATCCCGTACAGCGTCTCTCCGTCTCCGACTTCGTGATGTGCCGTCTGAGTGAATGTCGCGGCGCAGACGGTAAATGTCAGTACAACACAGATTAGTACATGTCTCATAGCGCTCTTCTCGTTCTATCGTCGGCACCGGAGCATTCAAAGTTGAGAGACGCTTGTCCTGTGCATAAAAAAGGCGTCCAACAGTCGTTGGACGCCTTGCGGAATCGGGCTGAGAGGATTTGAACCTCCGACCTCACCGTCCCGAACGGCGCGCGCTAGCCCCTGCGCTACAGCCCGGTCGTAGTGCAGACAATACCAAACGAGGAAAATCGTGGTCAACCCGGCAGTTATCATTATCCGAAGGAATTGCGTCGTACCGCGCGGTCGGCGCCGTTTCGTTGACAGCGCCGAGACCACATGCTACCGTTTGCGCCACTTATATATTCATCGGTGGAGAGAGGACATACAGAGGCTATGGCAGAGCCCAAAGAGACTCATAAAAAAAGTTCGCGGCGCCCGACGGGTCGAAGCACCTGGTTGTACGTTGGAACCGTCGCCGTTCTCGTTATCATCGTGTTCGCCTTTATCGGCATGCCGGCTATCGCGCCGACGATAGCACCTGCACGTCCGGTGTTCGGACGGTACGGCAGTCAAGATATCGCCTACGATCCGGGAAATTTTTTCGCACGCCAGTACGAAGCGGTTGCGCAGTCGCTACAGGCCTCGGGAAACGAGATCGGCCTGGAACTCCAGTTGAGGTTGGCGTGGCGCGAGGCGTTCAACCGGGCGGTACTGCACACCGCGATTTTACAGGAGGCCGAGGCGTCGGGCGTTCGTGTATCACAAGAGCGCATAGACGGTCTCATCGCCCGGGATCCACGGTTTCAGGTGAACGGTCGATTCGACGCCGCGGCGTATCGCAGCGTCGATAATCAAACGCTCCTCTCCATGCGCGACTTCTACCGCGAGGTAGCGATCTTCGAGGACGTTGTGAACGACGTACTCACCGGCGGCCGTACCAGTAACGCCGAGCGCGATTTCGTAGCCGCAATGGCGGGACCGGAACGCTCTTTTGACGTCGTTCGCTTTCCCTTTTCCGAGTTTCCCGACCCTCAGGTACGCCTATTCGCCGCTGAGAACACCGAACTCTTCACTACGCTCGATCTGGCGGTGGTAACGCTGGCGACAGAGGAAGAGGCGCAGCAGATTCGCTCGCAGGCTCTGGAGCCCGGGAATCCGATGGGAGACCTCGCGCGAACCTACTCGCGCGATCTGTACGCCGATCAGGAGGGCCAGATCGGCGAGATATTCGGATACGAACTACGCCAGGAGCTCGTGGCGCCGGAAGATTTGACGACATTGTTGAATCTTCGAGAGGGCGATATCAGCGATGTGGTGGAGACGACCGGCGGATGGTCCTTTTACAGCGCTCTGTCGGCTCCGCGTGTGGTGGATCCCACGGCGGACGACGCGCTCGCGGAGGTTCGCGAGTATATGGAGATATTCGAACAGGGACGCATCCAGGATTACGTACGCGCCGAGGCCGAACGCTTCGCGGAGACGGCGGCGACCGGCGGCTTTGCCCAAGTCGCCCTCATTGAAGGGCGGGAGGTCGTCTCGACGCCGTTCTTTCCGATTAACTACGGGAATCTCCAGCTCTTCGGGCAGCTGCAGAGCGCCGAGTTACCCGACCTTGCCGACGCTGCTTTTCGCGAAGACTTCCTTGAGGCGGCGTTTTCGCTGGAAGGGAGTGAGGTCAGCGAACCGATAGTCCTCAGACAATCGGCGGTCGTGTTGCAGATTCGCGAGGAGCGCGAGGCGCGGGAGCAGAGCGTCGGCTTCATCACGGATTTCTACGACTCGCTTATGAGACAGTTCAGCGAGGACGAGATCGAAGGCGCGTTTGTCGACCAGGAGCGTCTCGAGGACAACTTCGCTCAAGCCTTCAATCGATACGTCTTGGGAAACTGACCGTCCTTGGACTCCACGTCGCGTGCAGTCACCGTGATTCAGGGCCCCGAGGGCCCCGTCGTCCATTATCGAGGACGCCCCCTCACCGGCCCCGAGCCGGGTGTATCACAGGCGCGACGCTTACCTACCGAGCTACAGGAGCAAACGCTCTATCTCATATATTCGCCGCTATTCGGATTCGGAATCGACGCGTGGTTTTCGAGTGTGCCGGCGACGAGTGCGGTTGTCACCGTAGAGCTCGATCCGGTGCTCGCGAAGCACACCGCGATACGCCCGGTATGGAAGGAGCGTGAACGGTGCACGGGAACGGCGGGCGCAGACGAGGCGCTGCGCCGCGCCGCTGTTCTGATTCGTCGCCTCGCAATTCGTCGCGTCGAGTCGGTCGCGCTGAGCGGTGGAGCCCGGATCCACGTCCAAGGGTACCAGGCGCTTCAGACGCAAATCGCCTCGCATATACGACAATTCTGGCGCAATCGCGGTACCGAAGTGCTTTTGGGTCGACGATGGATCGTCAATCTCGCCCGTAACGCAGCGTGCCAAGCCCGTCCCATTACCGAGTTGAACGCCTGTTTCAGCGACCGTGCCGTGCTCGCCGGCGCCGGACCGGGGTTGGAGGCGCTCCTACCTACCCTACGCAACTATTTCCCCGCGCGTCGCGAGCGGCTGCACGCCGGTACGCACGCGGTGCGGCTCGTCGCGATCGACACGGCCCTTCCGGCGCTCGCCGCGGCGGGCGTCCGCCCCGATGCGGTGATATCCCTCGACGGGCAGTTGACCAATGCGCGCGACTTTCTCCCGTGGCGGTGGGACGAGACGGTATTGATCGCCGACGTCACGACCCATTTCAGCATCGTGAGACGCTTTCCGCCGGCGGGTCGCTTCCTATTTGCGACACGCTTCTCCGATGTCTCGTTCTTCGCGGAACGCATCGACCCCGATCCGACGACCGGCGTGGCCTACACCGCCGGCGACGTACTCGCCGGGCTGCCGATTGTGGCACCCCGCGGCTCGATCGCGCCGGCGGCGATCGAGCTGCTAACCCGCTTCGGCGGCGTAACCGATATCGTGTGCACCGGCATCGACTTCTGGTACCGACCGCCGGCGACTCACGCCCGCATGAGCGCCATCGACCGGATAGTACGTCGTGCTACGAATCGGCTTCACCATCGGGACGGGGCCGAGCGCCTTCTCGCCCGCCCGTGGATCGATGCAAGACTCCGCGACGGCCGGTCGGTTCGCTCGGATCGGGTGCTCGCCGACCACGCCGAGCAGATGCGCGCACTCGTCGAGGATGCGTCACAGGGCGGCGTTACGGTACGCCACACCACCGCGCCGGGGCTCCCGATCTCTACGGAAGAGATCTCTATCGCGGAAATGCGCCGTTGGTGTGAAGAGAGAGTTTCGGTCGATGGAGAAGCGAGGTGGTCAACGACCGCGGCGGCAGGCGACACTCCGGATGGTCGAGCGTCCCGTGACGCCGCCACAGTTCGCCGCGCAGCGTTGGTGGCGCTCTATCGCCGCCTGGAAATTGAAGAACGCCGCCTGCAGAGCGCCGCGCTTCCGGCTATCCTCGACGCGGGTGTCGAGTTTGCTATGTTCGATCTACCCCAATGGCCCCTCGCCACGGTCAAGCGCGAATGGATGGAACTCCACCGCCTCCGCGTACTCAGATGCGTCGGTGACTACCGCCGCCGGATTGCGCGCGCCTTGAGCGCCGCCGGCGACATTACTCCTCGGGCGACCCTTTGAGCACCGAGAGAAAAGCGGACTGCGGGAGTTCGACGTTTCCCACCGTCTTCATACGCTTCTTGCCCTCTTTCTGTTTCTCCAGAAGCTTGCGCTTACGGCTGATATCGCCTCCGTAACATTTGGCGGTAACGTCCTTTCGCAGTGCAGAGATCGTCTCGCGCGCGATAACTTTTCCGCCGATCGCCCCCTGAATGGGAATCTTGAACTGGTGACGGGGGATCTCTTTTCTCAGCTGCTTGCACGCCGCTCTCGCCCGCATCTCGGCGTTTCCGCGATAGCAGAGCATCGAGAGAGCGTCTACCGGTTTGCCGTTTACGAGGATATCGAGACGCACGAGGTCCACCGGTCGGTAATCGATCATGTCATAGTCGAAGGAGGCGTAACCCCGCGAAAGCGATTTGAGATTGTCGTAAAAATCGAAGAGCACCTCCGAGAGCGGCATCTCGAATATCAGCTCGACACGCGAGGTATCCAGGTACACCATATCCTTCTGAATGCCGCGCTTCTCATTGCATAGTGTCATCATCGGTCCGAGATAGCTGTCCGGGGTGATGATCGAAGCTTTAATGTACGGCTCGTAGGTCTGCTGCATCGTACCCGGCTCGGGATACTCCAACGGATTGTTTACGAGCGTCGTCTCACCGTTCGGAAACTCGACTCGATACTGCACCGATGGTGCGGTCAGCACGAGATTCAAATCGAACTCGCGCTCCAACCGCTCCTGTACGACCTCGAGGTGCAGCATACCGAGAAACCCGCACCGAAATCCGAATCCGAGCGCCGCGGAGTTGTCTTTTTCGAAAACGAGGGAGGCGTCGTTGAGCTTCAGCTTGTCCATGGCGCGCACCAGCTCCGGATACTCGTTGGTATCGACCGGATAAATCGATGAAAAGACCACCGGCTTGACCTCGCGGAACCCCGGCAACGGAGCGTCACACCGATTATCGGGACGCGTCACCGTATCGCCGACTCGCACGTCGCGGATCGTCTTGATCCCCGCGATGATGTATCCCACGTCGCCCGCCTCAAGTTCGTCGGTCCGGTCGAGTTTAATCTTGAACCGTCCCGCCTCTTCTACGTCGTAGCGGGCACCGTTCGACCACATTTCGATCGTATCGCCGGTGCGGATACTTCCATCGAAGACGCGAATATGAACGATGACGCCGCGGTACGGATCGTAGTGGCTGTCGAACACCAGCGCCCGCAGCGGCGCCTCGGGGTCGCCGGAGGGAGGAGGAATACGATCCACGAGTACGCTCAGGAGATCCTCGACACCGAATCCGGTCTTTCCGCTTACTTGTACGGCCTCGGTCGGATCGAGTCCCAAATCGTGCTCTATTTGATGCAGACACCGATCCACATCCGCCGCCGGCAGGTCGATCTTATTGATCGTGGGAATGATTTCGAGGTCGTGCTCCAGGGCAAGATAGAGGTTGCTCAAGGTTTGCGCCTCGACGCCTTGAGCTGCGTCGACCAGGAGAATCGCTCCCTCGCACGAGGAGATCGCGCGGCTCACCTCGTAGGAGAAATCGACGTGACCGGGAGTATCGACGAGATTGAGGCGATACTCGTCGCCTCCGATCTCCATTGGGAGTGTCACCGCTTGGCTTTTGATGGTGATTCCCCGCTCGCGCTCGATATCCATGGAATCGAGAAGCTGATCGTGAAAGTCGCGATCGCCGACGATCTCGGAGCGTTGAATGAAGCGATCGGCCAACGTCGACTTTCCGTGGTCGATGTGCGCGATAATGCAGAAGTTTCGCGTTCGCCGTGTTCTCGGAGTATCACTCATGAGGGGCAGTTGTACTACGGAGTATCCGTACGTTTCAACCTTGTTGCTTACGTCGGTCGAGAGAATCTCTCAACGTATCCAGCAACTCTTCGGGCTCGAAGGGTTTCATCAACGTCGCATCTTGCCCGCCCGATGGTCCGGCGGCTCGGCCCGTCGCGAGTATGATCGCAATGTCGTTACTCGATCGGCGTCTGTAACGCCGGACGATTTCGGCGGCGGAGAAGAAGGGCGCCGATAGATCGCTGATGATCGCCTCAATGCGGGCGAACTTCTCCAACAGAAGGAGGCCTTCGCCCACCGATCGGGCGACGACGGGGGCAAATCCGTGCGATCGGAGTATCGTCCCGATTACGCTCCGCATCACCTCCTCCTCCTGAACGACCAGAACCATTTCGTCTCCGCGGACCGTGGAGCTCTGCGGAGACGACGCAACGGGACTCTCGTTTGGGGGGCCGAAGTCGGGAAGGTAGATGCTGAACGTGCTTCCTTGACCGAGGGTGCTGGACACGTCGATGCCTCCGCCGCCCTCGTCGACGGCTGAGTATACGGTCGCCAGACCGAACCCGCTGCCGAGTTCGGACTCTTTGGTGGTAAAAAAGGGCTCGAATACGTACGGCAGATCCTCAGGGCGTATCCCCTCGCCGTTGTCGGAGACGCGCAATAGAAAGTACGACCCGGCCCGCAAGTCGCGGACGAGAGTGGGAACGTCGTCCGCGAGTTCGATGCGCCTGGTGGAGACGCCGATGGAACCGCCTAAAGGCATGGCGTCGCGCGCATTAAGTACGAGATTGAGCACGATTTGCTCCATCCGGGAGCGGTCGATGTGTACAGTCGCGGCCGTAGCGCGGGTCTGTATCTGCAGATCGATATCCTCCGGAACGAGTCCGTCGATCATCGTCCGCATCTCGGAGATCACCGTATCGGGCACCAACCGCTGCGGCTCGACGTGCGTCACCCGACTGAATGCCAACAACTGCCGGATGAGCGTGGCGGACCGTCGCGCCGTTCTGTTGATCTCGGCGATATTCTTCTCGATACTCGCGAGCTCAGGGTACGTCTCAAGGTCGTCGATAATCAGTCGCGTGCACCCCATGATCACCGTCATCAGATTACTGAAATCGTGAGCGAGTCCGCCGGACATACGACCCACGGCGTCCATACGGCTGGCGTGGGCGAGCTGCTCGTCTTTTTGTCGTAGCTTCTTTTCGCTGTCGATACGCGCGGTGATGTCCTCGAGTACCCACACGACCTGCTCCACGGGCGCCTCTTTACCGTCGCTACCGATTACGGCCGCGACGACCTCCACGGTGCGTCCCGGTCCGGACTCCGGATGGTAAACGACCGGATGCGGCGACGATAGCGCCGCGTCTCGCAGCTCCGTGGGAAAGAGTCCATCGATCGACGCCGCCTCCGCCACACTCCGGTTTAGAATCGTATCGGCGCGCCGGTTTGCATATTGAATGGCGCCGTCCGCGTCGCTGAGAACGACGCCGCTATGTATCGAGGCGAGGATTCCCGAGAGCAATCGCTCTCGCGACCGAATCGCGCGCTCCATCCGGTTGCGATACAGGGCAAGCACAAGGGCCGTCTTGAGCTCCCGTTCGTTGATCGGCTTTATGATATAGGCGTACGGCTCTGAGAGTTTTGCGCGATCGAGAGTCTTCTCATCGGCGTACGCGGTCAGTACGACCACCGGCAGAGCAAAGCGCTCGCGAGCGACAATGGCCGCGCCGACGCCGTCCATCTCCCCGGAAAGCTGAATATCCATCAGGACGAGGCTGGGCAGCGCGCCCTCCTCGTGTCGCTGCGCCAGAAACTCGAGAGCGTCCTCGCCGGACGAAAACTCCGCGGCGATCCCGTAGCCCCACCGCTTCAGATGGAACTTGATCTCCAGCGCTATGAGCCGTTCGTCCTCGACGATAAGGATTTCCTGCCGGGCGTCGGAATCACGCTCCGCCAAGGCGCAGTCCCACGTCTTCGATGATATGGAACAGTTTCTCGCGATCGATCGGTTTGACCAAGTATGCGTCGGCGCCGCCTTTGTGATACGCCTCCACGACGTTCTTCGGATCCTCCAAGGCGGTCGTCATCACGACTTTTACCTGGTCGGTCGGCTGCACTCCGATCTTCTCTTCGATCTTTCTAATCTCTTTGAGCGCCGTCTGACCGTCCAAGTTCGGCATCATGATATCGAGAAGAATCAGCGAGTACGGATCATTCTCCTCCCACGCGAGACCCACCGCCTCGATCGCCTCCTGCCCGTCCACTACCACATCGCACCGCGCGCGATCCTTCAAGACGATCTGCAGGAAGCGCCGGCTGCCGAAATCGTCCTCTACTATCAGTACACGAATTCTCTTCACTCCGCTCATACCTTTCGCTCCTCCTTGAGTTTCATAAGCAACGCAACCCCCTTTTCCTTATCGCCGCGCCGTAGCGCCAGAAGGATTCGAAACAACGCCTCCTCCTCTTCCGCCGAGGAGGCCGTTTCGCGTATTTGATGGACTATTTCGGTCGCCCGATCCAAAGAACCCGCCGCAAGCGCATCGTGAAGCGCCTTCACGCCGCCATCGCGACCGCGTGGATTTCCTCGACCGACGTAGAGGGCGTCCTCCGATGCGACGGCGCGTATCACATCGCTCGCGGCCTCGATGGTGAAGGGCTTCGAAACGACTATATCGAAGTCTCTCTCCGAGGTACGCAGTCGGTCGACGACATCTTCTTTGAGAAGGGCGACAAGGGTGACCTCACTTCCGGAAATGGCGACGGTTCTCCCGCGAATCCAACTCGCGAGGCTCCACACGGCGTCGTCAATCGTCTCGAGGTCGAAAATGACCGCGTGAAATCGCAGACGGCGCAACTCTTCGCGAGCCGCCCATCCATTTCCTACGAGTGAGACTCGGTGTCCCAAGTCTCTGAGTATCGAAACGCACTCGTTTCCGTCTCTCCCCTCATCATTTATAACCAGTATATCGACGGGGTGTCCCGATTCCCGGTAGCCGTCTCCGATGTAATCCGAGTCCAGGCGGTGTTCGTCGGCGTACATCTCGTCGAACCGTCCGGTCAACAAGCGTTCGATCACATCGTGACGTACCGGCTCCTTCAGATGGGCGATTTGCAGTTCCGATAAGCGCGGGAGCTCCCGCGCATCGTGTAACGTATCGATCACGACGATATTGACGCCGCGGCCGTTCAAAGCGCTGCGATGCGCATCATGGGTATCTCCGGCGAGCGCGTCCACCGCACTCCTGTTTACGACCAACAGCTCGTCGTCTCGACATTCTTCCCATAGAGACGGGAGATCGTACCGGCGAAAGGCGACGCCCCGCATCTCGCATAGAGGTCGCCAGACGCGTTCCACCAACTCGTCGTTCGTCCGCACGCGGCCGACCGCCGCCGGGCCCCATCCCGGATCGTCCTCATTCCTCGCCGCCGGTTCATCGGCGGGGGTCAGGGGGATATCAACGGCGAAGATCGATCCCTCCCCGGGCGTCGAATCGAGGTCGATCGAGCCGCCCATCGCGAATATCAGACGCCGGACAATGGCCAACCCGAGCCCGACGCCGCCCGCGCTCCGTGTCGACGGATCGTCGAGTTGGGAAAAGTCGTCGAAGACAGCCTCGCGACGATCGGCGGGAATGCCGACGCCGGTATCCTCCACCGAGAAACGAATGTGCCGCGGCTCCGCTCCCGGCCTCACCGTCAGACTGACGTACCCGTGATTGGTGAACTTCACGGCATTCGACAAAAGATTGCCGAGGATTTGTATGACGCGCTGCTCATCGCCGTACACCATGCGGGGTAGCGTCGGATCCAAAACATTGATCAGTCGGAGGCCGCGGCGGTGGGCGTCCATGGCGTGACTCTTTCCGACGTTCTCAATGGCGCTCATTAAGTCGAATCGCTCCCGCCGTATGGTTATTCCGCCGCTATCGCTGCGGGCGTAATCGAGAAGATCCGATATCAACGCCATAAGGCTCTCCGACGAGCCGGAAAGAATATCCAAGTATTCGGTGAGTTCACCGTCCGCGGAATCGACCTGCCGCGCCAGTTGCACCATCCCGAGAATACTATTGAGCGGAGTACGCAACTCATGACTCACTCGCGCCAGAAAGTCGCCCCGCGCCCGGGCGGCGGCCTCCGCCTCTTCCTTTGCCGCGAGCAGTCTGCGGCGATTCTCGAGTTCAACCGTCACGTCGCGAAATACCAGGGCGTAAGAGCTCGTCGACGAGGCGCCAAACTCGATCTCTTTCCGGGAGACCTCCACCAAACGCTCGCCACCGGATCGATCGCGGAGCGTAATCCACGGTTCGCCCATCCCACCGCCTTCGGTGTAGGTATCGTCCTCTGCGCTCCCACGGCCGGTAAGGAACACCTCTTTCAAGGTACGTCCGATCGCGCCCGATGCATCCCATCCGGTCATACGACAGGCCGCTCGGTTCATGAGAAGAATCTCATCGTTCGCGTCGATGGTGATGACGCCTTCTTCGATCGTATTCAGCGTCACATCGAGCAGCGCGCGATTCCGGCGCATTTCCCGCTCCGTGCTATGTTTGTATCGGGCGAGTTCGATCGCAATCGCGAGTTCGCGCTCCTGAAACGGCTTCAGTATGTAACCGTACGTATTGGAACGTTTGGCGCGATCGAGATTCGCGGAGTCCGAAAAGGCGGTCAAGAAGATAATGGGGACATCCACTTCCCGCCGTATGAGTTCGGCCGTCTCGATCCCGTCCAGATCGCCGCGTAGCTTGATATCCATCAGGATCACGTTGGGCTCATGCGACCGCGCTAACTCTACGGCGTTTCTTCCGGTATGTGTGTGCCCGACTACGCGAAATCCCATACCGACCAAGCGTTGTTCGAGGTCTAATGCAACGACGCTTTCGTCTTCAACGATGAGAACTGAGATTTCCATGCCTGCCTACACGGTCCAATACTCGTTGCGGAATATGCGAGAGTGCGACGCTCTCATCTACGCCGCCGCGTTTCACCGCCTCGTTGGGCATTCCGTAGACGACGCAGCTCGCCTCATCCTGCGCTATCGTATGGGCTCCGGCGTCGTGCATCTCCGCCATCCCGCGCGCGCCGTCGTCGCCCATGCCGGTCATGATTACGCCGATCGCGTTGGGACCGGCGTACCGCGCGGCGGAGCGAAACAAGACATCGACCGACGGACGATGCCGGCTCACCAACGGTCCGTCCCGTACTTCTACATAGTAGCGGGCGCCGCTGCGCTTCAAGAGCATATGACAGTTGCCCGGCGCGATCAGGGCGCGGCCGGTAAGAACCGAGTCGTTATTCTCGGCCTCTTTCACCGTAATTTGGCATATCGAGTCGAGTCGCTTGGCGAATGCGGCGGTAAACTTCTCCGGCATATGTTGCACGATGACGATTCCCGGAGCGTTGAGGGGCATCGCCTCGAGAACCTCGCGCAACGCCTCGGTGCCGCCGGTTGAGGCGCCGATGCATACGACCTTCTCGGTCGTTTCCGGTACTCTATTGCCCTGCGGGCGCGGAAGAATCGCATCGGCGCTGCGCTTCGGTTCGACGTCGAGGAAACCGTCCAACCGATCGCCGGACCTCCTCCGCCGCTCGGTGAGCGGGGTCGCCGCGGCTCCGACACGGCCCGAACCGCCGTTTTTCTTTTTCAGACCGTGACGACTACGGTAGGCCGCATGGACGGCGTCGAACAAAAGGACGCGGCTCTCCTCCAGAAACTGCTTCGTGCCGACCTTCGGTTTCTCGACGATCTCTACCGCTCCGTACTCGAGAGCCGTCAGAGCGTTCGCCGAACCCGACTCGGCCATGGACGAACAGACGACGACCGGGAGGGGATGCTGCTGCATGAGATGACGGAGAAAGCTCAATCCATCCATGCGCGGCATCTCGATATCGAGGGTAATGACGTCCGGCACGATCGAGGTGAGCTTCTTCGCGGCGATATACGGATCGGCTGCGGTCGCGACGACTTCAAAATCGCGACTTGCCGAAAGTAATGAGGAGAGCGTTTCGCGCACGACGGCCGAGTCATCGATGATCATTACCCGTATCGGTTTTTGCATGGTGGGAGAACTCCTTATTCGGGGCGGCGGTATACCGTCGGCGCGACGGACTCGATCGGCAGATCAATGCCGGCTAAGGCTTCGGAGTGTCCGACAAAGAGATAGCCTCCGGGCACCAAAAAATTGTAGAGCTTGCGGAGCAGCTCCTCCTGCCGCCGCCGGTTGAAGTAGATAATGACGTTTCGGCAGAATATGACGTGAAATCGATCGGAAATTGGAAAACGCGATGCCATGAGGTTGAGCCTGCGAAAGAGAATGCGTCCGCGTATCTCCGGCTTCACGCGTACCAATGAGGAGGAACGGTCCCGACTCTTTAGGAAATATCGATGACGATGGGCCGACTCGATCGCTTCGATGCGTGACTCTGCGTACACTCCTTTTTCGGCGATAGCCAAGACGTTCGTAGCGATATCGGTGCCGAGAATGCGAAAGTCGAACTGGGGATGCTCGCGCTTGAACTCCATGAGGACGATTGCCAAGGTGTAGGGCTCTTCGCCGGTCGAGGAGGCGGCCGACCAGACTTTGAACGGTCTACGTTCTCCCCATCCGTCGTGGTGAAAGCGTTCGGGGAGGATCCGATCTTTAAGTACGAGAAAGTGGTCGGGCTCGCGAAAGAAATCGGTTTTGTTGGTCGTAACGACGTCGATCATATGGACGACTTCTTCTCCTCGGCGGGAGAAGACGTACGATATGTAGTCGTCGAAGTTGTCCAACCCGAGGATACGCAGTCGCTTCCGCAGCCGACTCTCCAGAAGGACCCGCTTTGTCGGCGGCATGTTGATTCCGACTTCGGTCTCGATAAATGTGCTCAGCTTGCTGAATTGCGCATCTTTAAGCGTGACGGAGAACATGGCCTTTCCCCGCCGCAAGACGTTGGGTATCGAGAATAAGCGCGACGTTACCGTCGCCGAGGATCGTTGCTCCGCTGACGCCGTCGATGTTGTGGTATACCCTACCGAGATTCTTGATGACCGTTTGGTGATCGCCGATCACCGTATCGACGATATACCCGACGACACCGATTCCGGTGCGCACGACGACGGCTTGTTCGATGGCCGGCGGCTCGCCCTCTATTCCGAACTCGCGTCGAAGCTCGATAATAGGAAGCAGATCGCCCCTGTTGGCGACGACGCCGGTAGTCTCCCGGTTGCGATGATACTCGATGCACTCTTCGACGTTGGAAAGGGGAATGACGAACCGTTCCCCGCCGATGCGTACCAAGAGCCCGTCGATGATGGCCAGCGTTAGCGGAATCGACATGACCACCGCGGTTCCCTCGCCTTGACGGGATTCGAGCTTCACCGTCCCGCCGATGTGTTCGATCTCTTTGCGCACGACGTCCATTCCGACACCGCGCCCCGAGACGGTCGTGACGGCGTCGGCGGTCGAAAAACCGGCGGCAAAAATGAGATCGAACACGTCGCTTTCGGTCAGCTGAGTGTCCTTCGATATCAACCCGCGATCTATCGCGCGTTGCGTAATCCGCTCCCGATCGAGCCCACGGCCGTTGTCTTCTACGCGCACCTCGACATTTGCTCCGACGTGGCTGGCGCGCAACGTGACGGTGCCGATCGGCTCTTTGCCGGCCTCCCGTCGCTCCGTAGGCGTCTCCAATCCGTGGTCGATGCTATTGCGAATCACGTGCACCAACGGATCGTGGAGCCGGTCGATGACCGTCTTGTCCAGCTCGGTCTCGCCGCCCTCGGTGACGAGATCAACCTCCTTCCCGAGGTCACGCGAAAGATCGCGAATCAGGCGTCGAAAACGAGTAAAACTGGTAGAGATCGGCACCATGCGAATACTCATGGTGTGGTCGCGTAGTTCGCCAATCAACCGCTCAAGGTTCTCGCTAATCGTCGAAAGCTCGCCGCCGAGGCTTCCGGCCGTTTGGGTGAGCCTGGCTTGAAGCGTCACGAGCTCTCCAACCAGATCGACCAAATCATCGAGTTTTGCCGAATGGACGCGGATGCTCGATGCGGCCGCCTCTGTTTGCGCCTTCTGACGCACATTACGAATATGCTCCTGCTCTTGGAGCGCACTCTCGATTTCGTGAGCGTCTACGCCCTTCCCGATCAACAACTCGCCCAAACGCTTTTGGCTTGAGACGATGCGATTGATAAGATCTTCGTCTACCACGCCCCGCTCGACGAGAATCTGCCCGAGGCGTTTGTATTGTTCGTCACCGGTAGAATCCATCTCGTCGATAAGGTTGAGCGAAAGATCACATTGTCCCTCGACGAAGATGAAAATGTCGCGTATTGCGTCCTCACCGTGGGTGGTGGTAAGAAACACGTCCCACGATACGTACGTCTGGCTTAGCGTTACACTATCCAACGTCGGGATTCCCGCGGCATTGGGCACAACCGTACACTCGCCGAGGTCCCGTAGCTCTGCGAGAAGCAGTAACGGATTCGTACCGTTGGAGGCGATATCCGCCGCCGGAGCGAATCGCACATGCCACGTCGCCGGAGCGGTCACCATATCCTCGATACGTTGCGCCTCAGGGGGCGCGATTACGATCTCCTCCGGCGGCTCTTCTTGCCCGATCGCCTCGATCGTCATCGACTCGCTCGGATCCACCGCCTCCCGTTCCTCGTCCCTCGCGCGATCGATCTCGCGTTGAATGAGTCCGATGAGCTCCTTCGATTTCGTGGGAATCGCCGTATCGTCCGGCTCGTCGAGCATATGGCGGATATGATCGCGCGACTCGAGGGTGAGATCGATGACGGTGCGCGTCACCGAGAGGCGATCGTTACGAATGTCGTCGAACATCTCCTCGACGTGATGCGTAAAATCGGAGATTGCCTCGAATCCGAACATCGCCGCCGACCCTTTGATCGTGTGCATCGAACGAAATACGGCGGATACGATTTCCCGATTTGCCGGGTCGGCCTCGAGCTCCAAAAGAGACTGCTCGAGGCTGTTCAGCAGCTCGAACGCCTCTTCGCGAAAACTCTCTTGAAACCCATCAAGCATGATCGGGATCTCCTTTCAAAAACTCGTGCAATCGATTGTCGAGTTCCCGACCGTCGTGAATGATCTCGTCGGTGAAACCGGCCTCCCATAAGCGATGCGCCACATCGTCCGGTACGGAGCCGGTGAGGTGAAACTCCTTACCCTGACGTCGCGCGTATCGTTTTGCGGAGTATAGAAGCTGGATACCGAAGAGATCGATCTCCCTCGTCTGACTCAAGCTTACCAAGACGATTTCGTTTTCTTCAAAATTTTCCAGCAGTGATGAGCGATGGTGCTCGACGGTGGACAGCACGACATCACCGGTAAGACTCACAACTTTGACTTTCGTGCTCATTACGCGTACGTCCTTATTCTCGGTTTAACTATAGTACACTCTTTGTCGGAACGCACGGGTAGAAATTATCCGCGTCTCTTCTCAAATAAACGATACTTCGGAAACGGATATGTCGGAATCGATCGTACAGCCCGCGCACGACGCGCTGCACCGGTTCCGGGTGCATTAGATGAAACGATCGGTCTCCAAATAAGCGCCGAGCTGCACTCCGGACTCGAGGAAGCCGGCCTTGCGTCGACGAATGATTATTTGGATGAAGGCGGCGCGCAGATCTCGATCGACGCGCCAGTTCCTTAGGGCGAAGGGATCATCGACCGAAAGGCTCGACTCGTCGGCGATCGAACCCGGAAGCACCTCCGTAATGATATAGTCCGGTCCCCACGGGGCGCCCGACACCTGGTCGACGTTCATCCCGAAGAGGACCGGAAAGAGTGACTCGATCGGCTGTTGCTCCAAGGCGTCCTCCACGGGGCTGAAGGGCCGTTCGGCGAGGGCAATCAGTCTACGTGTCGTATCCAGCGACGGTCCGGCGGCACCCTGAGCGCGCCATACTGAGTCGACGATGTGGTCGGGCTCGAGAGAGAGAAGAATGTCCTGCGCCGAGGCGATGTCCGAGACTCGCGTTCCCATGAGTTCGACCAAAATATCGCCCGCGCCAACGCCGACATCGGCCGCGGGGGAGCCCGGCGCAACGTATACGACCTCCAGGCCGTCGCTCGTCGGTTGGACCGCCGCTCCGAGCCACGCGTGGACGACCTCGCCCGGCTCATAGAGGCGCGGAAAGAAGTGTCGCACCCAGTAAGACGGGATCGCGAAGTTCACTCCCTCAAACTGCTCGATACCGGCGAACACGATGCCCGCTACCTGGCCGTCGGGAAGTATTAACGGCCCGCCGCTGTTGCCGGGGTTGATCGGTACGTCCACTTGCACTGCCTCGCCCATCTGCAGAAAGCGTCGCCCCGACGCCGAGACGATTCCGGAGGTAATCGTGCTGTCGAGCCCTCCCGGAGATCCCAAGGCAAGGACCGCCTCCCCCGGCTCCAACTCGCGAGTGTCGCTCAGGGAAAAGACGTACGCGGGGTCGATTTCGACCTTCAGCAGAGCGAGGTCGAAGATACGGTCGTAGCCGATCACGCGCGCCGGAACGCGCTCGTCGGGACGTCCCGGAAGCTTAATGAACAGTCGAGAGAACCCTTCGTACTCGGGGTCGACCTCGCTGGAGATTACGTGATAGTTGGTAATGAGATATCCGCGGGGATCGACGAAAAAACCGCTTCCGATGACTCGATCGGGAACACCGACGCCACTTTGAATACGAATGCCCCGGTTGACCCATATCGTTACCGTTCCCGCCAACATATCGGAGGGTCGATCGGCGGGAGTATCGAGCGCCCCGCCCGGCGGCGCAACGTCCAGCCCGCGCTGCTCGGCGACGCGCAGGAGACGACGCAACGCCTCGTCGTGGTTGAGCTCGCGGGCGATATCGATGTAGTCGCGCAGCACCTGCCCGCGAAGATCGCCGAGGGTCGACCGGCGCAACATGAGATACAGACCCAGTACCACCTCACCGCGAGCAAGCTCCGCCTGAGACCACTCGAAAAGGAGATCGTCACGCGATCGAAGCCCGTCCAACGGAACGATCGACGCCGAGTCGATACGGTTCTCGGCGAGAACACGCAGATTCTGCTCCGCCCGAATGGCGGATCGAAAGTCTCGCTCGGCAATGCCGCGATCGTAACGCTCGCGGAACGTCGTCACCGTTCGATCGAAGTAGCCTATCGCCTCACCTCTGTCGAGCAACCCCGTCTCAAAGCCGTAGGATACGAGGTTCACTACTCGGCCGACCTCATCGGCCTCCCCCGCGCGATCGATCGCTTCGATAAGACGAGAGCTCCGTGTAAACGGTTCGTCGGGGTTCTCTTCGATCGTTACGCACGCGGCCAACAGGAGTACCGCAACGAGTATCGGTGCTTTTTTCACTCCGTCAAAACGAATATCATTCATTGCATCAACTCCCATTCCGAAAGCAACGCCATCGCCGACGCACGTTCTTCGTCGTTCATAACTCTGGCGTCGTCGGCACCGAGCTGGCGGGCAAATCGCCCGACAACTCCCTCTTCCAGCCTAACACGTCCGCCGAGAGTCTCCCATATCGGGAGAGTCGATTCGCGATCCGGCGCGATGACCGTTTGGCCCGCGACGACGCGGAGACCGGCGTCAAAGGCGACGGGTCGGCCCGACGTCCAGACGACCGCATCGCCGCCCGCGAGACGCATTATCGATCTTACAAGCGGATACGAGGAGTATTCAACAATGTGGTATACGCCGTCGTCGGCGATAAGTATCCGTATCCCTCGCGGCGAAAACACCACCGCCGCATCGACGTATCCGTTCCTATCCTGATCGATCTGCCACGCGGCGAGTACTCCGCCGCGAAAGGTATAGCGTTCCTCCCAAAAGAGATCGCGATCCTCATCTACGGTGAGCGTTGTTTCGCTTTCGAGATCGCCCCCGATGGATTCGAAGAACGGCACGACGGCCGCGGCGAGAGCGCCGCGAACACCGTTTGCCTCGCCGTACGCCGCCTCCCAAATGGTCTTGTCGGAAAAGAAAAAAGCCTCGATTGCACGATCATCGATCGACGCCGCGTATTGCGGATCGACAAAGCGGTCTCCCGCAACGAGCATTAAGGCCGCCGGGAGCGTATCGGTCCCGCCCGCCTCGTAGTAGCGACGCGTAAACTCGCCCAGGAGAGGGTCGGGAGCGTGCCGCGCAGCGTGAAGATACACGGTCGGCGACACCGCTCCGCCACTGCGCTCGGTCGCCTCAAGCCACTCGAGAAACCCCAGCGAGACCCGATTCTGACGCTCCCACCAGATACGGCCCATCTCCCGATCTTCCGGGAAGCGGTTATACAGTCGCCGGAGATAGTCGCTCGAGTACCACCGCGGCCCGACCGTCAGAAGAGCTCGCAGATGCAGATGGTGCAGCCGACTCGGCGCGACGTCCGCAGCCGCGCGAGGAGGCCCTATATCGGGCGCATCGACGGCGGGAAAAAGCGTCATAACCGGTGACATTCCTACTCGATCGCGAAACTCTCCGTCGATGAGAGCCAGCGCTTCGCGACCGCGTCCCTGCTGTAGGTACAACTCCGCGGCGGACTCGACGACGGCTTCCCTTTCAATGACGGCGAGATCGCCTCTAAGAGCCTCGTTCAACAGACGCTCGCGTCGCCTCGTTACACGACGATTCGGCGCCGCCAGTTGCGAGAGGAGAAAGGAGGCGTCCGCGAGAAGTGGATCCAACGCGTGTGCACGAGAGAGAAGCGATGTGACGGTATCCTCCGCCTCCGGCATGACACGGTACTCGGAGTCGAAACCGAGGGCGATCGCCTCTTCTACCAGAGAGATCGCGATTCTACGATGCAGTTCATCGACGGCGGTCCCCCCGGCCGGATCACCCGTATCCCTCCCCGGAACCGGATCGACGGAAAGAGGGGTTGATTCGACCGACTCGGAGAACACCGTCGTGGAGACGAGCGCGAGGCAACTCGCCCCGAAAACCCACGCGACGGCACGAAGCGGTGCCGTGCGCGCGCGGTACTTACGACTGTTCGCTGGGCTCCGAATCATCGGAATCGACGATTTCCCCGTTCGAGGGATTGGACTGATCCGACTCGCTCTCGGAGTTCTCGCGGTCGGTTACGAGGTGATCCGATTCGTCGTCGCTCGTTTCCGCGTCCTCGCGCGCCGGTTCTTCGCGTTGCGGAAATCCGAACAGATCGCGAATCTCTTTATCCGAGAGCGTCTCCTTCTCGACCAAGGCCCACGAGAGGGTATCGAGCTGCTCTTTGTGCTCGGTCAGGATCGCCTCGGCATCGCGATACGCATCATCAAGAATACGCCGAATCTCCGCGTCGATCGTCTGAGCCGTCGACTCCGAGTAGTCCTTGTGGGTCGCAATCTCTTTTCCGAGAAAGATCGGCTCGTCCTCCTGACCGAATGATACCGGTCCGATTTTGCTCATGCCCCACTCTACGACCATGCGTCGCGCCATTTCGGTGGCCTGCTTGAGATCGTTTTGCACGCCCGTCGTGGTTTCGTCGTAGAACATCTTCTCGGCGATGTATCCGCCGTACGCGATTTTGATGCGGTCGGTAAGATATCCCGAGCCCTTGCTGTAGCTGTCCTGTTCGGGCAGCGAGAAGGCGACACCCAACGCCCTCCCGCGCGGTATCACCGTCACCTTGTGTAACGGATCGGCGTGGGTAAGATAATAGTGCAACAGGGCGTGGCCGGCCTCGTGGCGTGCGGTCTTGAGCTTCTCTTCCTCGTTAATGATGCGCGATTTTCGCGCAACGCCCATGAGAATCTTATCCCGCGCCTCCTCGAAGTCCTCCGCGCTCACCGTCTCTTTATCCTTGCGTGCCGCGTAGAGCGCCGCCTCGTTGACGAGGTTCGCAAGATCGGCGCCGCTTGAACCGGGGGTTGCACGGGCGATCGTTTTGAGATCTACGGTGAGGTCGAGTTTGATCTTTTTCGAGTGAACTTTCAGAATCGCTTCGCGCTCGGTCATATCAGGCATGTCGACCACAACCTGACGATCGAATCGCCCCGGGCGGAGAATCGCCGGATCGAGAACGTCGGGCCGGTTGGTCGCGGCCAAGACGATAACGCCGTCCTTGGTGTCGAAACCGTCCATCTCGACGAGCATCTGGTTGAGCGTCTGCTCCCGCTCGTCGTGTCCACCGCCGTATCCGGCGCCGCGCGTGCGTCCGACGGCGTCCAACTCATCGATAAAGATGATACACGGTGCATTCTTACGCCCCTGCTCGAAGAGGTCGCGAACTCGGCTGGCGCCGACACCGACGAACATCTCGACGAAGTCGGAGCCGCTCATATGGAAAAAGGAGACACCTGCCTCGCCGGCACTCGCCTTGGCGAGGAGCGTTTTACCGGTACCCGGCATTCCCACCAAAAGCACGCCTTTGGGAATCTTGGCGCCAATGCGGGTAAACTTTTGAGGATTCTTGAGGAATTCGACAATTTCCTGAAGCTCGTACTTCGCCTCTTTTTGCCCCGCGACATCGGCAAATGTTATTTTCACACCTTCGTCGAGATACCGCTTGGCGCGACTCTTCCCGAATGAAAACGCCCGATTGCCGCTCCCCTGCACTTGGCGAAACATGAACCAGATGAAGAAAAACCCGATAAACCAGGGAAGGAACTCGATCAGGACTTGAAACGGAGATACCGGACGCGGAGAGCCGGAAAAGCGCACACCTCGCTCCCGCAGTTGCGAGATCAACTCGCTATCGAAATAGGGGATGTTGGTAACGAACGCCGATGTCTCGCCTGCAGCGGTGCGAAGGGTCCCCTGTATCTCGTACTGGTCGATGATACGTACCGACTCGACCTGCCCCTCTCTCAGATACCCGAGAAATTGCGAGTACGCGATCTCCCGTCCCGCGCTCTGTGTGTTGGAAAAGAGCATCACGACGAACATGCCCAATAGGGCGATGAGAAAAATCAGCGCAAAACGATTGTTGCGGAAATTGAAGTTGAAGTTGTTGTCGTTGTTTTGATCTCCCCGGCGACGGGGGTCACGATTATCGTTATTCTGCATGGTTCATTGCATCCTTAATTGACGACACCGACGTATACCCAGCCTTCTTCGGCGTGGCGTTCTCGTGCAACGGATACTCCGTCACGCGTCACTCGGACGCCGTCGACGTCAAAAATAGCCGCGATCCCGCTCGTGTCCTCCATTACCGCGACGGATTCGCGTCGGCGAGCCGGAACACCGGCTCTCTTCAAGACTCCGGACAGCTCACGGCGGCGGGCATCGAATAAAATGGCGTCTCCCGATCGACGACTGCGTATTACCGTTGGTGGATGGAGCGGTCCGTACCAGTTTCCGTTCGCATCGCGCTGACGAGACTCGTTCTCGCCGGTATCCACCGACGGCCACGGCCCTCCGGAAGCAAAGCGAAGGTATACCGGCCCTTTCACGAGCCAAAGATACCCACTTTGACCAGTTGGGACAACACGGCGCCGGACAATGATCGCCGCAGACTCGACCACGATGTCGACATCGGCACCCGATATTGTCTCACTCTCGGCCGAAGTACGCCGGGTAGTCTCCTCGCGTAACCGCCGCAACGCTTCGCGTATGAAACCTCCCGGCGCCCGCTCTCGCCGGGATATTCGATATACCGCCTCGCGGAGCACCAACTCTCGTGCCGCCTCGGGTAGGTCCAAGAGCGCCTTGGCCTCGATTCGCCACCGGTCCGGGCCGTCGTGAACGCCTTGTGCCGACTCGGGAATGAGCGCCCAAAGTGCTTCGCGTATTCGCGCGGCATGGCGACCGACCGCACTCAAGCGGTATGATGCACCCGGTAGATGTTCGTCCACGACCGGGAGTACGCGGTTCCGAACCCGATTACGGAGAAATCTTGGATCGTCGTTACTGTCGTCGTGTACCCATTCCAGAGAACGCTCAGCGGCGTAGCAACGCAGATCGTCGCGCCCAACCGAAAGGGCCGGCCGATACACCATAATCTCCGGATCGAGTGCGTCCAGGCGTCTTGAGGGCGGTATCGTCACGGACTCCAACAGCGAGTGGCCGGCGACGAGGCGCATAAGCGTCGTCTCGGCTCCATCGTCGCGGTGGTGAGCGGTAACCACGACCGCCCGCGTGGAGGTCGTGAGAGCGACTTCACGGGCGATGGAGGCGAGTAGACGGTACCGATGGGACCGAGCGACCTCTTCGACACTTCGTTTCTCATCCTCGACCTCTCGAACGATCACCCCCCGAGGAACGGTGCGTTCATACAGGGAAACATTCAATCGTCGAGCAAGGCTACGGACGACACGCGCCTCTCCCTCGAGACTCCGGGAATCTCGGATATTGTGGTTGATCCACCCTAGACAGATACGATGCCGTCCCGCCTCCCGGAGCGCTGCGGCGACGGCGACGCTGTCGCAGCCGCCGGAGCAGGCAACCACGATCGTGTCGGTCGTGGAGACGCCCAGTCCATCCAACGCCGCCGAGATCACATGGGGGACGGAGCGCGCCGCCGGAGCGGTCATACCGTTCGCCGGAGCGCGTTGACGCCGCTCACCAGTCGGTCGATATGGAAGGATGGTGCTGAATCGATCACGATGGGCAATACGCGCTCGATCGCATCGTCTACCGACACGCGCTGAGCATCGTCGAAAGCTCCCAACACATGGTCGACAACGCTCTCTCCGGTCGAGGGACGCCCGACGCCGATGTAGAGGCGGGGATACTCGGTGCTCTCCAGCGCTTCGTCTATGGACTTCAGGCCGTTGTGGGTCGTCGGACCGCCGCGGCGTTTCATGCGGATCTCTCCCGGCGGTAAGTCCATATTATCCACTACGACAACGAGGTGATCCAATGGCGCTGAGAACCGTCGAAGCAGCCGCGGAATCACGCGGCCGCTCCGATTCATGTAGGTAAGCGGTTTCACGAGGACAACGCCGTGTTCTCGGCATACCCCGAGGCGAAGAGGCTTAAGGAAGCGCTTGCGGGGCTCGCAGCGGAGTGCCCCGGCGAGGGAATCGATAAACTCGAATCCGACGTTGTGGCGGCTGCCGTCGAAGCGCGCCCCGGGATTCCCCAGCCCTACGAGAATAATCGGCGAAGACACAAACTACTCGTCTCCGGACGG
The DNA here is from genome assembly GCA_965601925.1 of Alkalispirochaeta sp. GTDB lineage: Bacteria > Spirochaetota > Spirochaetia > DSM-27196 > Alkalispirochaetaceae > Alkalispirochaeta. Next base: position 3,640,409 of record OZ271854.1, on the reverse strand, counting down.
TTCCTCTCCGATTGCGACCTCCGCCTCTTCCTCGACGACCTCTTCGGTCGCGGCGCGCGGGATCGTTACCGAGACGACGGTCTGATCGGCCGAGTTGAGAATTCTGACTCCTTCCGGAAGTACCAAGTCTCGTACGTGCAGCGAATCGCCGGTATTCAAGGAGGCAACATCGACGACAAGATTCCCCGGAAGATCCTTAGGGAGGCACTCGATATCTACCTCGTACAAGGTGTGCTCCAAAACGCCGCCCTCGCGGACGCCGATCGGCGACCCGTTGAGCTCGATCGCGATACGGGTGTGAAGCTTCTTCCCACGCTCGATCTCGTAAAAATCGATATGGAGGATATCTCCGGTGCGGATATCTTCGGTGTAATCCTTGATCAGTACGTCCCTGTCGCGGTCGCTCAGCTTCAATTTTATCAGCGTGCTCTCCGATACCGTGTGAAAGGCTCTGTGAAACTCTCGCGCCTCGACTGAGAGAGCCTGCGGCTCATCGTGCCCGTATACGACCGCGGGAATACGGCCGTCCCGACGAAGTTGGCGGGCAACCCCCTTGCCGGTCTCGACACGGGCCTGCGCGTTCAGAATCTTCTGCTCCATGCGAGTCTCCTTGCGTTCAACTATTAGCAGCTGGGGCGGCAGGATTCGAACCTGCGCATACCGGGATCAAAACCCGGTGCCTTACCACTTGGCGACGCCCCAATGACGGCTTTTGAGGCGACACCATACTCTACATGAGAAAGGGCCGTCAATAGTCGTCGTCGCCCGGACTCAAGGAGGTTGGATCCTCGAGCGCCTCCTCGTACGCGGCGAGAACTTTCTCTTGTAAGGACGATCGGAACTCGGAATTAATGGGGTGGGCAACATCCTTGTACTCGCCGGATTTGGTCTTCCGGCTGGGCATCGCTATGAACGTGCCGCTCCGTCCGTGAATGACCTTGATGTTGTGAACCACAAAACAATTGTCGAGCGTCACCGTAACGTAAGCTTTGAGTTTGCCTTCACCCCCGACTCGGCGAACGCGGATATCGGTAATCTCCATCGGCTGCTCCTCTTCGCGCCCGGTTATCTACATCCAATTATAAGTCCAGCCAGTACACTGTCAAACAAATTGGTCGAATGTCGCGTCCTTGTTCAGAGGCTCGACTCGTCACGTTTCCGCAGACGCGCCGGCATTCTCCTCCTCGGTACGATACAAGACCTCCGCATCAAACCACAACTTCTCGAGCTCATAAAACCGACGTTGCTCGTCGAGCATCAAGTGTACGATCAGATCGTCGCAGTCGATCAGAAGCCATCCGCTCTCATCGTCGCGCTTCGGACTTTGACGGGCCCGTAGGCCCAACTCTCCGAGACGCTCGTGGGTACGTCGCTTGAGACCGCGCAGTTGCCCGACGCTCGTAGCACCCCCGATAATGAAATAGCTCGTGAAGCTGGACTGCTCGGATACGTCGAGCGCAACGATATCACGCGCCCCGGTCTCGTCGAGAAAACGGGCGAGGTCGACAACGAGATCTTTAGTTTGCCGGTCGGACGACGGTTCCATCAAAATCATTTCCCAGTATCAGTGTAACATCAACGTCGCTATCGGGTGTAACCTCGGTCACGACACTGCGCGCGCCTATGACCTGCGCGACCCGCTGTGCGAGATCGCCGGCGCCCCTGCGGTCGACGACCATGGTGCGTTCGATGCGGTCGCTGTCGGCGTTGCCGAATCGCTGTACCTCGAACCCGTAATTCTCGAACAACTCCGACGTCCGCCGGGCGAGGCCGCTGGTCGGCGTGCCGTTGAGCACCTCGATGGAGACTACCACTTGATCGAACGCCGCGTCTTCGGCGCTCGCAAGACTCTGTTCAACCTGCTGCACCGACTGCTTGAGCCACTGCCCTTCGAAGTGGGGGAAGAGAAGCCGTTGCGTCTCCCCGTCGACCTCGACCGAACGAATCGTGCCCTGAACTCGACGCCGTACCAAGCGTCCCGCCTCCATTTCGCCCAGGAGACCGAAGAGTGAGGTAACCGCCCGCCGATCCGCATCGGTCGCAATGAATCGATCGCGAATCGGTACGACCTCGGAATGCACTAACAGGTCGGCGTTGTCCTGTATCTCGCGAAGTAACGCCTGGACGAAGGCGTGTCGACGCGCCGTCGCTTCCAAATCGGAATCGAATTGATCGTTCATGCGGAGGTAGTCTATCGCTTTGCGCCCGTCGAGACGCACATTTCCCACCGGAATGGCGACGGCGGCCTCATCGGACCGCCGATAGTCGTCGATGATGAACAGCTCCATACCACCCAATAAATCGATGAAGTCGATCAACTGCGCGCGCGAGAGTACGAGCGACACGGAGACCGGAACGCCGGTCAACGTTTCGACCTCGTTGCGAAAGGCGGACACGTCCTGCGAGGAAAAGACGGCGTCAATGCGGTCCACGCGTCCAAGGGGCCTCAGTACCGCGCCGACGGATCCCGGAATGTCGAGAATCGCCGCCCGGTGCGTCTCGGGATGAAAGAACAGGAGAAACGCCAAGAAGGGGCGCTCCTCTTCCTCCGCGATAATCAGGGTTCGAATCACCTCGCCGTTCGCCGCCGCGGTACTGATCTCGTCGGTACGCAGGCGTATGTAGAGCAGCAGAACCGTCGTCACCACCGCAACGACGACGAGCACGAGAAATACGACGGTCGTATTGAGCAACTTGGCCGCCATTCAAACCTCCTCGGCAAGGCGTTCGTAGAGCCGCTCGGTAGGCTCGAGTAACGAACCGAAACGACGTTTCGAAAACTTGATGATGTAAATTGCCATCTCGCCCACGCTGGGAAGCGCCAGGACGGCCTCGCGCGTCCGCGCCTCTATGTGCTTTCGCCCGGGCTCGCAAAAGTCGGCGACGTAGAGGATCAGACCGAACGTACCGAAGTGCGGGTCGCCCAACGTATGGTGACGTACGGCATGTAGCAACTCCGCGTCGTCGACACCGAACTGGCGCGATAGTTGCGCCGCCGCAAGCGCCCCGTGGGCGAACACCGGTATTCGACGCTCAATGGGCGTTAGATCGAACTGCCAATCGGCGGCGAACGCCAGAAGCGCCCCCTCACTGAGCTCGCGAGCCATATCGTGACTCGCGCCGGCGAGCCGCACCCGCTCGACGTCCTCGCCGAAGCGTTCGGCAAGCGCTATGCCGGTATCGATGACGCCCAAGGTGTGGGAGAATCGCTTGGAACTCATCGTGTGAGACAATCGATGTACGATCTCGTCACCGATAGAGCGAATGGCTTCGAATGTACTCATACACAACGTCCGGAACAAGGTACCTGACCGAGCGGTTGTCCCGCAAGCGCTCACGGACATCGCTGGAAGATACGGGAATCGATGGGTTGCGAATGGTAAGCGTATCGGCCGGTACGAAGTCCGACAACCGTTCGATCTCGGTTGCATGACGGGTGACGACGATAAGGCGTACGGCGGCAAAGAGCCGCTCGGGGTCCTTCCAACGCGGTAGTTGCGCGATCAAGTCGTCCCCGATGATAAGCGCGGGACGCGGGCAGAGTGCGCCGGAAGCGACCAGTGTCTCGACGGTGTCGACCGTGTAGGACGGACCACCGCGCTCGATCTCCGCAGAGCTGACGCGAAAGGCCGGGTTCTCCCGGACTGCAAGACGTGTCATGGCCAGTCGCGCCTCCGGGCTTGTACCGGTGGGCCCATCCTTGAGCGGGTTGCGGCCGGCGGGAACGAACAGCACCGTCGTCGCGCCGACCGCCAGACGTGCCTCCTCGGCGACGAACAGATGTCCGATGTGGATCGGATCGAACGTACCGCCGAAAAACACCTCTGCCGGCGCCTCGGAATGTGTCGTCACCGTTCGTCGACTCCGCCCAGAGAGAAGAGAGCGTCTCTGAGTGAGTCGAGGCCTCGATTCGACATGGCCGAGACTTCCACCGTCGCAACGAGCCGCCCGGACTCGGAGCGCTCTGTCTCCGAGTCGTCGTCGGAATCGTCCCGTACCGGCGTCGGCTGGGGGAGCGCCGTCAAAAAGGCGTCGACCGTCCCACGTTCGGCCTCGCCGCTCTCGAGGAGATCGGTCTTGGTGACGACTACGAGGTGCGATTTCCGCAGGAGCGACGCGTCGTAGCGCTCCAACTCGGTTCGAAGGGTGCGATAGGTAGCCAAAAGATCGGCGTCGGCGGCGTCGATCACAAAGGCGAGCCCCTTGGTGCGGGCGATGTGTCGGAGAAATTGCAGGCCGAGGCCGGCGCCGTCGCTCGCCCCTTCGATGATCCCGGGAATATCGGCGAGTACGACATCGTGCTCGTAATGGTGCATGACGCCGAGATTGGGAATGACGGTCGTAAACGGATAGTTTCCGATCTTGGGATCGGCGGCGGTCAGGACTTTGAGCAGCGTCGACTTTCCGGCGTTGGGCAACCCGACAAATCCGATGTCGGCGATGATTTGAAGCTCGACACGCAGCAGCCGCTCAACGCCGGTCTCTCCGGGTTGTGAGAATCGAGGCGCTTGATGCGTCGACGACTTGAAGTGGGTGTTCCCCTTTCCTCCTCGTCCACCGCGAAAGAGGACTTGCGACGCGCCCTCGTCGGTGAGATCGAGAAGTGTCTCGCCCGATTCACCGTCGTACACAACCGTTCCCGGTGGAACGGCGACGACGACGTCGTCGCCGCGAGCGCCGTCCATCTTGCGCCCCATGCCGGGACGACCGTTTTTTGCAAAAAAACGCCGCCGCATCTTCAGATGCGCCAGCGTCTTCACGTTGCGTGTGACGGTGAAAATGACGTCTCCACCGCGGCCCCCGTCGCCGCCGTCGGGGCCGCCGCGGGGAATGTACTTCTCACGACGAAAGGAGACCGCCCCACTTCCGCCGTTGCCGGAACGGACCTCGATCTCCGCCTCGTCGGAAAACAGAGAGGAACTCCTCAGTCGGCCTCTACCGGCTGAATCGAAACGAGCTTCTTCCCCCGCCGGGTATGAAAATGAACGGTTCCGTCAGCCTTCGCGAACAGAGTATCGTCCTTGCCGCGACCTACCATCTCACCGGGATGGATACGAGTGCCGCGTTGACGTACCAGAATCGAGCCGGCGCTCACCAACTCGCCGCCGTAACGCTTCACACCCAGTCGTTGAGCATTGGAATCGCGACCGTTCTTGGAGCTACCGCCACCTTTTTTATGTGCCATCTGTCTTCTCCTCGACGATATTCATGCGGACTTCTTCCGGCCACTGCTCCTCTATTTCCATGAGGGAGATTCTGGCCATCGTCCATACGCCTTCCAACCAATGGGCCGTCCGGCAATCTCGTAATTCAATATTAAACGTACCCGGGCCGTCCGTCTCGACGCGAACCACGCACGTCTTGTTACTCGCCACGGCAAGGCCGAAGCTTTTGAGTACCAGCGATACCGCCGCACACGGTGTGCTGTCGACCCCCGCCGGAGTCGACGCGTGGCCGTTCGCAACGACCCGCCTCGGCAACCCTCCGATGGTATGAACGGTAACTCGTACCATCATGGAGAGGAGCTTACGCCCCGGCTATCTCCTTGACGCGAAGCACCGAATAGTGTTGGCGGTGCCCTCGGGTACGACGATAGTTCTTGCGTCTCTTATGCTTGAAGACGCGCACCTTGGAATCGCGGCCGTGGCTCTCGATCTCCGCCGTTACGACGGCGCCCTCGACAAAGGGCTGCCCCACAACGATAGTGTCCCCGTCCCGCAACAGCACGACCTCGGAGAACTGTACCGTGCTGCCTTCATCGGACGGTATGTGGTCGACCTTAATCCGGCCGTCCTGCTCGGCTTTGTATTGCTTGCCTTTGATTTCTACCAATGCGTACATCGTTTATAACTCCAAAAAGAATGAAGAGACTATGTAGCAGAGATCGGGGCGATAAGTCAAGGGGCGATACTCACAGGGCCGGCGCGTATGACTCAGCCCGATCTGACCGTCGAGATCGTCTGGTCCGAGTCGAACGGGAGCCGTTCGAGATACGTGTCGTTCCGGAGGGCGGCTTTGCGCTTGTACTCCGAAATATGTCTTCCTATCATCCACTGAGCGCGGGCAGATCGCTGAGAACGAGCAATGGAAAAACACACGCCGCAGGATACCTCACCGTCGCTCTCTCAACGAGAGTTGGTGGGAATGTGGCACAAGGCGACGATGGTGGCTTCAGGTCAATCCGATACGTTCTATTTTTTTGAAGATCAAACCTTTATTTTTTTCTCTGCGGCAAGTGGTATACTGCATCGATTTTCGGGTACCTGGCACGTCGACGATTCCTCTATTGAACTGGCCGTAGAAGAGGTGGTCTACCTCAGGGGCGGCGAGGTAGTGCCTACCTCTACTTCGTCCTTCTTACCACAATACGAAATAGTGGATGCAGCAGGAGAAATCGAGGCAGTTTCCGGCGTTTCCTTAAAGCTTCCCCTATCCTTGTAATCTCTCGAGCCTCCGCACTCAATCTCAACTGTTTCGCCGGGCGTCGGAGGACTAAACCGAATTGCGTTGGGTTCGCGGATGCTTGACTCACCATATATTACTAAGTATTACTTCGTTCATGATGATCGATACTTCTTCCCAGGATTCGCGGATCCCCGTTACGGTGCTTTCCGGTTATCTCGGCTCCGGCAAGACAACGCTTCTCAACCACATTCTTTCCCATCGTCACGGCTTGAAGGTCGCCGTTATCGTGAACGATATGTCGGAGGTGAATATCGACGCTTCGGTCGTTGCGAAAGGAGATGCGCGCTTAAGCCACACCGAAGAGAAGTTGGTCGAAATGACCAACGGCTGTATTTGCTGTACACTCCGCGAAGATCTCCTCACCGAGGTGAGCCGCATCGCCCGAGAAAAACGATTCGATTACCTGCTTATTGAATCGTCCGGAATATCCGAGCCGCTTCCCGTCGCGCAGACCTTTGTGTTCGACGATCCGGAAGGCGGGAGTCTACGAGATCTCTCGCGGATCGACACGATGGTCACCGTTGTGGACGCATCGACCATTCTTGCGGAGTTTCAGTCAACAGACAGTCTCCGCGACCGGGGCGAAGAGGTAGCCGAAGACGACGAACGAACTATCGCACACCTTCTGATCGATCAGATAGAGTTTGCGGACGTCATAGTTATCAACAAAACGGATTTGGTTGACGAAGCGACGATCGCGAACGTTGAGCAACTGGTCCACTCGATGAATCCGACGTGCAAGACGATTCGCTCATCATACTCAAACATACCTCTCGAGAGCATCCTCAACACCGGGAGTTTCGATCTGGAGGTCGCCGAATCGTCCGCCGCGTGGGAGGAAGAGCTAAACGCCGAACACGTTCCGGAGACTGAGGAGTACGGCATCAGGAGTGTGACCTTTCGGAGCCGCCGGCCGTTCCATCCGCAGCGGCTGTACGACTGGCTTCAACAGACGATTCCCGGCGTCGTACGCGCGAAGGGATTCTTTTGGGTCGCTCCGCATCCGGAACTTGCACTCTTCATCTCCCAAGCGGGCCCGCAGAAACGGGTCGAACACGCCGGATATTGGTGGTCCGCCGTCGATGTTTTGCAGTGGCCGCGAGAAGCGGAGTTGCGCGACCGGATTAGGAAGGAGTTCGAGGTCCCGTGGGGAGATCGCCGCCAAGAGCTCGTTTTTATCGGTGTGGGCATCGATACATCCGAGATTCAAGCGTCATTGGAGTTCTGTCTGCTTTCCGACGAAGAGCTGGACGGGCTGACTCCAGCAAACATCTACGAGGTTTGGTCGGAACAGGAAAATCCCTTTGCGAGCTACATCATGGACGACGTCGAAACGCAATAGAGCGACACGGCGTGTCTAAGTAATACATTGACATACTATATTACTCCGTGTTAACGATTTCTCGATAACACGGATCGGAGGAGGCGCTCTATGTCCGCGGGTCGGCGAAAGGAAGAGGTAATTACCTTCAAGGTGGGTCAGGACTTGGCGGACGAGCTCGCCGGCATGCGAAATAGATCCGATTTCATCCGGCGAGCGATACTCGCCGCGCTCGGAAACGCCTGTCCCCTCTGTAGTGGGACCGGGTCCCTGACGGCCTCGCAGATGCGCCATTGGGAGGAGTTTAGCACCCATCACCGCGTGCAGCTTTGCGGGCAATGTCACGAAAGACACATAGTATGCGATCACGAAGTGGTTACCCATTAGTCATCATCACGACACATAAGGAGACATTCATGCACGACATTCATTTCAGGAAGGGGCTCGCGCTCCTGATCGCTTTTTTTCTGGCCTTCTCGGTCGGTACGCTCTGGGCGGGGGGCTCTCAGGAGACCGATCAAACCGCTTCCGAGGACCATCACCACGATGAGCACGACGACCACGAGCACGGTGATGAGCACCATCATGAGGGTGAAATGGCCATACCCCATATCGAGCCCGCCGAGCTCGCAGCGGGTGAATCACTCCGCATCGTCGCCTCAACGAGTATCGTGGGCGACGTGGTGCGTCAAATCGCCGGTTCGGCGGCGACCGTCGACGTCTTGATGCCGATCGGTCAGAACCCCCATAGCTATGAGCCGACTCCCCGCGACATCATCGCACTGGAAGAATCCTATATTGCATTTGTGAACGGCCTGGATCTCGAAGAGGAGCTAATGGAGACGATCGAGAACGTGGCGGGAACCTATGTGGTGCCGGTCTCCGCCGGTATTGCCGTTATCGAGGGCGGCGAGCACGACCACGATCACGAAGGAAACCACGACCACGACGAGGCCCACCATGACGATCACGAGGGCGAGCACGACCATGGTCACGATGAGGACCACGACGAAGCTCATCACGACGATCACGAGGGTGAGCACGACCACGATGAAGCTCACCATGACGACCATGATCACGACCACGACCATGCGGCGGGAGATCCCCATTTTTGGTTCGATCCGACCAACGTCATCGTCTGGGCGGAGAACATCGCCGAGGCGCTGAGCGAGGCCGATCCTGCCAACGCTTCGATCTATGAGGCGAATCGTGACGCGTATATCGCCGAGTTGGAAACGCTCGATCTTGAGATTCGGCAACAGGTCGCCGCAATCCCGCGCAACCGCCGAAAATTGGTGGTGGACCACGCCGCGCTCGGCTACTACGCCGAGGAATACGGGTTTGAAGTGATCGGGGAGGTCATTCCGTCGCTGTCCGACCAAGCCGAACCGTCGGCCCGGCACATCGCCGAGCTCGCCGAAGTGATTCGGGAGGAAGAAGCTTCCGCCATATTCATCGGCGGTACCGCGGGACGGGGCTTGCGAAACCTCGTGGATGCGGTAGCCGCGGAGGTTGGACGAGATGTCCAAGTTGTGGAGATCCTGACCGGCTCCTTGGCCCCCGAGGGGAGTCGCGGAGACACCTACTTGGAGTTCATTCGGTTTAACACCGAGCAAATCGTCGCGGCCCTCAGTCGGTAGTGCACCTCGTTTGCGTCTACTGCAACGACTGAACTACGGTCACGCCTGCGGCGGCAGCGAGTGCGATACCCCGGCGGTGCCGCACTCGCCCGCTCTCTCAGTTCGCGACGTACGATTCCGCTATCCGGGCTCCGACACGGAGGTCTTAGACGGCGTCTCCCTCACCGTGCACCCCGGAGAACGGGTAGCGTTGGCGGGTCCGAACGGCGCCGGTAAGTCCACGCTGCTCCACCTGATTCTGGGCATGGAGGCGGGACACGCCGGTAGCATGGAGGTGTACGGCAATCCGGCGCACAGGTGTCGCCACCGCGTGGCCATCGTACCGCAACGCTCGGCGGTCGACTGGCGCTTCCCGGTCACCGTCCGGCAGGTGGTTATGATGGGGCGTTACGTTCATCTCGGTTGGTTCCGTCGGCCTCGGGAAGAGGATCGCGATCGGGTGGATGAGGCGCTCTCGACCATGGAGATCGCGAATCTCGCCGACCGCCGCGTCGGAGAGCTCTCGGGGGGACAGCAGCAGCGGGTTATGCTTGCCAGAACATTGGCGCACGACGCCGATTTGCTCCTCCTCGACGAGCCGCTCAACCACGTCGATATCTCCACGCAGGAGCTCATCTTTCACACCCTCGAGCGGCTCACATCGGCCGGAAAGGCGGTCTTGGTGAGCACGCATGATCTCGGCGTCCTGACGGTTCACTTCACTCGGGCGGTTTTTCTGGACCGCAAGATCATCGCCGACGGCCGCGTCGAGGATGTCATGACGCCGGAGACGATTGCCGCGGCGTACGGGTTCGAGTTTCACAAGGACTACGCGCGATGATAGAGCTTCTGCTGGAGCCGCTCTCATACGGATTCGTGCTCCGGGGCCTTGCCGGCGGTATGCTTGCGGCGCTCGCATGTGCCCTTCTCAGCGCGTTTGTCGTGTGGCGGGGGATGGCCTTCGTGGGAGACGCGTTGGCTCACGCCATACTTCCCGGGATTGTCGTCGCCTACGTCCTCGGGGTGAGTCTCTTCTTGGGCGCTCTCGGGGCCGCAATCCTCGCCGTCGTCGGGATCGGTCTGATCTCCGGACGAAGGCGATTGAAGGAGGACACCGCCATCGGTGTTATCTTCTCGAGCTTTTTCGCGCTCGGCGTGCTGTTGATGAGCAGAATCACCACCTTCCGAGACCTGGGTCATATCCTCTTCGGCAACATTCTCGGAGTTGGAGCATCGGATCTGATCGTTATGTCCGGTGTTGTAGTGCTCACGGTGATCGTTCTCGCGCTTTCTCACAAAGAGCTTCTGGTAACCTCGTTTGATCCGGCCCATTCGGTCGCCATTGGGCTGTCGCCGACGGCGATGCGGTATCTCCTGCTCTTTCTGCTCGCCACGACCACCGTAGTCGCTATTCAAACCGTAGGAGTCATCCTCGTTCTGTCTCTGCTCGTGACGCCCGCAGCAGCGGCTTCCATGGTATTCAAGCGACTGTCGACGATCACGGCTCTCTCGGTTGCAATGTCTCTCGCGGCGACGCTGATCGGATTTTACCTCTCGTTCTACGGCGACGTCTCATCAGGTCCTGCGATCGTGCTCACATTAACGCTCTTTTTCGCATTGGCCTTCGGCTGGTCGCGGACAAGAGACTATATCGTGCGGCGCGGACGTCGCCGAGCTGCGTAGGCGTCCAGAGTCGGGGATCCCTCACAAGGGTCGTGAGGGTGGGAAGATCGAGCTCGTAGGGTGGCTCGCCCAACCGCCGGCGCAGACCGGCCGCAAGTTTGTCGACGACCTTGGGCAACTCTTCGCCGAACCGCTTCTTGGCCTGCTGCAGGTACGCGTCGCCGTCGTGCGTCATGCCCCACACCGCATCGAAGGTTTCGGCTTCGAGGCGACCGTTGAAGCGCTCGATCGCTACGATCCGGAGCTCGGCGGCCTCTCCCTCACGACGAATGTCGGATTCGGTACCCAGCGGACCGGGCGCGCGACTTTTCCGTGTTCATTTCGTATACAAATGCAATGCACTCATGTCTTGGACCGCGTTGCGATTACATGAAGCCGGTACATTTGGGTTGTGACAACTCCCCTTTCATCCTCGGGGTGGTGAGATAGATAGAGATCTACAATCTCTGAGAGGAATGCTTGTCGCTGTTTCGGCGGTACGCATTCGGTAAACGGAAGCCACGTTGCTTCCATCCAGTCGGTAAGACCTTCAGCTCCTTCGTGCGTCATTCGCCGTGGAAGCAGTTCCAGTGCTCGAGGCTGAAAGCCTGCCCCTATGAGAAGGGTCTCATACTCGCCGGGTGCAAAGAACTGCCAAGGGAACGAGAAACTCCGAAAATGTGGCTCCCACGGCAAGCTATGCATTATCTGAAATGCACATTCGATGAGATCGGCCGCGTTGCCGCTTCCGGGAAACTGTAGCACCAAGGTCCCGCGTTCAGAGAGGATTGAGGCAAAATGCTGCAGGAGGCGGTTGTGATCAGAAACCCAATGGAGAGCGGTAAAAGAGGTAATCACATCTACACGTTTCTCGGGAAAAAACGCTTCTGCGCGACCAACACAGAAACTCAAGTTGGCGTGCTCGGAAGTCTGATAGTGACGCGTTGCATAGGATATCATCTCGCGGCTACGGTCGATGCCGGTGACGGACCCCGTGGTCAAATTCGCTAAAGCGGCCGTGATTTTTCCGTCACCGCAACCGATATCAAGTATGCTTTCATCACCCTTGACGGACGCGTAGCCGAGTGTCTGCAGCGCCCACTGCATCTGCTGCTGCGAGATCCCCGCGTACTTTTCCGCATTCCAACCGGATGCCCCCGACATAGCCCTTAGAGTAACGCAATGGGGCTCGGTCGAGAACGGGTTCGTCCTCCGAAGCGGCGAATCGTCGTCATGCGAGCTGGTCAAATGAACATACCGTCCGGGCCGAGCCGTAAGATGCGGCCCGACCACAGAGAGAGATTGACGCGGCGATTACCGGCGTCAGCCGGCACCAACAGTCATCCTTACTGGGATCTCCGTGCCAGAGCAACTGAAAGGTGCATGACGTTGTCATACCGCGTCCATTTCATTGGTGTCGTGCTCTCCCGTTGGATTCCCATGGAAACGGTGTCCTCCGACTCAATCATCCGCTTGATCTTGGCGGTGTGGAACCGTTATCAGTGAGAGCAAGCAGTTCCGCAATAAGTTCGTCCAAAACCGATGTGCTGAGGCTGTACACAATCGACGTTCCGTGTCTCTCCGCGACGATCAAGCCCGCTGCTTTCAGGCTGGCAAAGTGGCCCGACATGGTGGACGGAGCCAGATCGAAGTGTCCGGCAATGTCGCCGGCACTCATGCCCCGGTTACGGAGTAGTCGCAAAATCTCGCGCCGCGTGGGGTCGGAAAGCGCGCGAAAGCGGTGGTTAACTCCCACAGCCGCGCCTCACGCAGTTTCCGGGTCGGCATCGGTACCAGCCGGGGCCGTCGGATTGGGGTCCGTGTGCCACACCCACCAGGAGTACACCACGGTACCGACCGCACATACTAAGGTAGCAGCAATAACAACATAGGTCGTCCACGATTCCGTTACCCACGCTAAGGCCATGAGCAACAGCCCAAGAAAAACCATACTCCGTCCCGCCACGCGGTGAGTTTTGTCCCAGGAACGTTTGGAGGAGAGCGTCCAAGGGGTCCTAACGCCTATGAACCAGTTGGGTCTCACTTTGCCCAATACGTTTCCGATCGTAAGAAAGAGAACTCCGGCCGACAGCATCATAATCAGATTCACAGACACCACAGTCCCCGTTCCGACGACGAGCATCACCACGTGAGAACCAAACAACAACGCCACTATGCCCATCCGCATTGCTCCGTATGCACCGACGAAGTTGGCGTAGTTGCGGCGTCCCGGATCGATGGTTGGAAGGACCCAGAACAATCCGTAGAGCAAGAGGTTTGAGCTGGGCATCAGAAGCAATCCGACGACTCGCGACGCGTACCCGTCCGCCTCACCGCGTACGGTGAAATGGACGGGCACCTGTTCCGGCAATCTGGACCAAAGAACCATGCTCACAACGAACCCGGCGACAATCAAGACGAGCATCGGCAGCTCTCGTTTCCAGTTCCAGGCCATAGTACCTCCCAGGCGTTCTTTATTTCGGTAACAACCAAAATATTATTCGGTATTTGACGAAATAACAACCCTAGAGTTGGCGAATCGCGCCGTCGGACCGATGAACACATCCGTCATCTGAAGTAATCGCGTTCTTTTTTTTCGGTCTTAGTGTACGCGAGCACCGCAGTAGTCCCGTCAATACCGGGAGCGAAACGGTACGTCTCGCGCGGTCGAAAGCGAACGACCCTCTTCGCGGAGCATCTGGCCAACGGGGTCGTTGCACGTCCGCCGATCTCGTCGAAGAAGATCCGCTATGAGCCGTTCAAGGGGGTGGTGCTTTTCCACACTACGTACTCGAAGTACTTCAAGCAGAACGTCCACACGTTCGACGCCCTCAACTTCCTCGCGGAGCCGACTCAACACATCCCACCACGGCGGTTGCAACTCATGCAACGGTACGGCCCGTAGGTTTCTCGTACGAAGGGGCGATGGGAACAAATGCACTGGGTAGCCGAACGTGCGCCTGCCGGCTGGAAGGCCGCTTACGATCACGGCGACGCTACAGACTTCCATGGATACGAACCATTGTAAGATGAAGACGAACTCACGAGGATTCTCCGACATCTGTTCAAGATCGGGCGGTCCCCACCGGGGTTCAACCCAACCCGGCTCAACTGATCGTCTCCGTCATCACGCTCCACGGGGGACCTATGTCCACTTCCCGGTACAATCCGTTCCGTAAAAGACCAGATTCGTCCGATCGGTGCATTTTTTTTGATCGGTTGCCCGGCTACGGTATCGCCAACACCGTGCGAACCGCGATTCTCGTTGCGATTTCGCTTTGATTCGGGAACAGTCCTTCGCTGCACCGCCGTTTTGCGTTTGCGCTCCGAGATAGGTCTTCCTATAATTGGGCGCGTCTAAGATTCCGCCCTTCCAATCCATTACTCCGGGGATGGTGGAAACGATCGGGGCCTAAGGGCGTACGCCTTCCGCGTGCCGCGTCCGAACCACAGAGGGAAGCAATGCAGTGCAACCTCGTTCCGGTTTACTTTGCGCCGCGCTTCTGCTATACCGCCTTCGTGGAACTGAAAGATGAGTTCACCTCCGGCTCGCTCGACCGAAATCGGTGGCTGCCCCACTACCTGCCGGCCTGGAGTTCGCGCGACGCCACACGTGCAGAGTATGAGCTGACGGCCGAGGGACTGCGGCTCTTCATACCGAACGAGAAGGGGCTCTGGTGCCCCGATCTGCACCCCGAACCGATACGCGTTTCCGGCATCCAATCGGGGAATCATTCGGGTCCGGTTGGTTCATCGCGCGGACAGCAACGCTTCCGGGACGATCTGGTGGTCAGCGAGTTCCAGCCCCACTTTGAGGGTTGGTTGCAGTCCGGCGGCCGGTTGGCAATCCGGTGCAAGATGGAGCTTTCTACGCGATCTATGGCGGCCCTGTGGCTCAGTGGCTTCGAGCAGAACCCCGACGACGCGGGCGAGTTGTGCGTGGTCGAGATCTTCGGACGGAGCGTTCGCGACGATACGTCGGTGGAAGTGGGAGTCGGCGTGAAGAAGTTGTTCGATCCAAGGCTCACTCAGGATTTCGCCGCACCCCGGATCGGCATCGACATAGGTGAGTTTCACACGTACGCAGTCGAGTGGGGCGACGGTCGGTCACTCTTCTCCGTTGATGATAGACCCGTATTGGAGTCCTTACAGGCGCCCGACTATCCTTTGCAGATCATGATCGCCGTTTTTGACTTTCCAGATTGGAACGATGGTTCAAGTCGCGACCACGTACCGGAGATGGTGATCGACTGGATAGAGGGCCGATCGGAGTAGCGACCGTGCAGATCGCTTCACCGGAGCCCAAGATCGGTTAGGAACGCGATACCTCGGCTGGACACGGCGACCTGTCGAGAGTGCGGCTCGCGCACGACCAGTTGCTTCTGAAGCAGGTACTCCATCACCGCGGCTCCGATAGCTCCGGCGAGGTGAAAGCGACGCTCGCTCCAATCGAGGCAACCACGGCAGAGCGCGCGTCTTGTTTTGCGCAGTCGCTCTACCGATATACCGATACCCGAGAACCACCTGTCGCCTTCCGGCGTTACCGCGACCTCTCGTCCGGAGCCGACGAGTACGCCGCGATTTACCAGGGCGTCGTAAAACCTGACCGCGTACTCGCCCGCCAGATGATCGTAGCAGGTGCGAGCTTGACGGAGTTCGTGTTCGATGCGTGACTGCGCTTCGCCGCCGGTGTCCGCCCCCGCCACTCCCATAATCGTTTCGATCGCCGCGGCGACCTCGTGATCGCGAATGCGGTAGTAGCGGTGGCGCCCCTGCCGAGCGACCTCCACCAATCCGCCGGCCACCAACTTGGAGAGGTGGAAGCTGGCGGTTGCCGGCATCACCTCACCATCGATCGCGAGCTCGGTAGCAGTATGCGCGCGGCCATCCATCATAGTCGACAGTAACCGCGACCGCGTCGTTTCGGAGATGAGGCCCGCCACCTGTGCCATGCGCTCCCGTACATCCATATTTTGATGGTAATCAAAGCGTGCTCCCGTTCCAACCCCTATAGTGCGGTCAGAGTCGGTCGCACTGCTGAACCGACCACATAAAAACGACTCAAAGAGGAGGATTGTATGGCGAACGCGCATGAGTACGCCGCGCACCTGCAGTGGACCGGAAACAGCGGATCGGGCACTGCCGACTACCGCTCGTACCGGCGGGAGTACCGCGTCGTAATGCCGGGGAAACCGGCGGTCACGGGATCCGCGGACCCACACTTCTTAGGAGACGCGTCGTTGGTGAATCCGGAAGAGATGCTGCTTTCCGCGCTCTCGGCGTGTCACATGCTGTTCTACTTGGCGCTCTGCGCAAAAGCAGGAGTCCGCGTGGAAAGGTACGAAGACCGGAGTTCGGCGCTGCTGACGCTCGACGCCGGAAGCGGTGCATTCGATCACGCCGTACTTCGCCCCGTCGTTTACATCGCCGATGGCTCTCGCCTTGAACAAGCGCAAGCGCTCCACGAGACCGCGCACGCGCATTGCTTCATCGCCCGATCGGTGAACTTTCCCGTGCGATTTGAGCCGGAGATCTTGGTAGTTAACTCAAGTGACAAAGGAAGGAGGTAGATGATGGACAATGTTTCGATAGAGCTTCCGCACCAACCGGGTACGTTGGCGCGCATGGGAGAGGTTCTCGGAGAAAACGGAATCGGAATAGAGGGTGGCGGTGTGTTCGTCCACGACGGGATCGGGTACGCCAACTTCTTGTTCAAAGATGGTGCGGCTGCCCAGAGGGCATTGAGCGAAGCGGGAATACGGGTAACCGCGGTGCGTAAGGTGCTTGTCCAGCGGCTTCGACAAGGAACCCCTGGTCAACTGGGGGCATTTACCCGTCGCATCGCCAATGCGGGCGTCACGATCGAGGTTCAGTACAGCGATCATGACAATCAGTTGATTCTGGTTGTGGATGACTACCGGAAGGGCAAAGTGGTGTCCGATACATGGGAGCGGGAGGACTCGTCGACTTGACCGACAGGGCGAAGCGATCCGGCCGTAGCGTAAGAAACGGGCCTTCTCAATGGGAAGATCTCGTCCTATGTACGCCATGCGGCGGCAGCGCGGCTCCGGCCCGGAGCCGCGGCCGCGGCGGTGGGAGTAGCGCGGCGATTGCGGCACCCGCTCTGCCCTTCTCGACCCGGTCTCCCCCATGCTTCCTACAATCGACGTCCCAAAAGAACGGTCGCTATGAACCGAAAATGTTATGTAGCCGGTACCCTTGACCGCCTCATTGAGTCGACGGCCGATAAAACCACCCGTTGATTCGGCGCCTACTCCTTCCATCTGTCTATCAATGTAGGATCCCTAAGAAACGAATCTGTCGTGATCCGTTCCAAGTCAACTCGACTCAAACCTATATCCCCCAATAGGTAGTCGGGCAATTCGCGCAGTACTTGCAAGTTGCGACTCCTAAGCCGAGATTCTTTGATCTTTTCGGAAAGGGACCGGAGTATCTTCGTGAATAACACTCTGTTGGGTTGGTAGTCGGCACGTTGTCCCAACGGTTGGAATGCTTTGATATCCATTGTTCAACTCCTTGTCATCTTCGGAACTCAGTCGCTACAACGAATATCCTCAACCAAGACTATTCAATCAAACGAATTATTTGTATGATTTATATCATAATATTTGATATAAACGAGGAGCCGATGAAGACGCCCCTGCCAATTGACATGTTGAATACGTTCCTTCAGATCGTCGATAGCGGTAGCTTCAGCCGTGCGGCGGAACAGGTGAATCGAACGCAGTCTGCGGTTAGCATGCAAATAAAACGGCTCGAGGAAATCCTGGGGAAACCGTTGTTCTCTCGTGAGGGCCGGGGATCCGTCCTTACTCAGGAGGGAGAGACGATGACAGCGTATGCGCGTCGAATCGTTCGACTGAACGACGAGGCGATTTCTCAGATAACACGCCCCGACCTATCTGGTTCCGTCAAGGTCGGAATACCCGACGACTACGCGACACGGTTTCTTCCGGACATTCTTGCCGGTTTCTCGCGAATCTACCCGAACGTCCAAGTCGAGGTGTTGGTTATGTCGAGTTATCAGCTGGTGCGCCTGATTGAAACCGGAGAACTCGATTTGGCACTGACGACTACTATGGAACCAAAGTTCCCGGATTCGCGGTTGCTTCGACATGAACCGTCTGTTTGGGTATCCTCCCCATACCATCACGTTGAGGAACTGCGACCTGTTCCGTTGGCGCTTTTCCCGACCTCAGACTGCTTGTTCCGTGTGTGGGCAACTCGTGAACTCGATAGGGTCGGTACCGACTATCGCATCGCGTACTCGAGCGAGAGCATCATGGGTCATATCGCAGCCGTATCGGCCGGATTGGCCATCTCAGTCATGAGTGAAAGCATCGTTCCCGAGGGCTTCAAAATCATATCCAACAACGCGAACTTTCCGAAGCTCCCTGACGCCGATATATACCTGCACAGGAGCCAAACCGAAGAACGTCCGGTGATTGACTCTTTGTCGGACCACATCGTTGGTGCGTTCCAACATGTTCGGCCGACTTCTTCTTAACTCCGGTGAGACCCGTTACACACACGACACGGTCCCGGCACGACTGACCCGACGGATCAGGTAGTGCGAGGGATAGTCATAGGTCGTAAGGCGATGCGGCGTGTTTCTCGGTGACTGTCGGTACGGATCGGCGGGGCGCGCCGTGACAATGCCTTCGTGAGGACGAATCTGATTGAGCTCGTCTTGAAAGGCGTAAACGCGTCGTTGTTGCGCGGCCATACTCGCCGCGGCTCGTGCACGGTAACTCCGTTCCATGAAATGAGCTATCCTCCCCGTGGAGAGTGGTACCCATGTCCTGAGAATTCGTGTTACCGATGTTGCGAGAGTTTCTTGTTATCTATGTCGCCGAACGGTTCCCTGATCGACCGCACCGGAGCGTTGATTAAAAAGGTCGATATGCCGTACTACTGCAACCACTGCCACCCCACCAGGGATTGGGACGGCAGTCGCATTCTCTACGTCTCGGACTACGACGGACGCGTTCAACGGTATCTTTTAGAGTTTTAAGGAGCCGGCCGTTGCATGAGGCTGAGCGACAGATAGCAGGGGGTAAAGCGATGGAGACACGGTATCCGGTGCATCCGGAAGCGGTAAAGACGATGAGTACCGAGGAACTGTACGCCAACTTTCACGTCGGCGAGCTTTTTGTGCCGGGCAAACTCGCGTTGGTGTACAGTCACATCGACCGCGTCATCATCGGAGGCGCAACGCCGGTGGCCGAACCGTTGGCGCTGCAAGCAGACCGCGAAGAACTCGCCGTCGACTATTTTCTGGAACGTCGCGAGGTGGGAATCATCAACGTCGGCGGCGCGGGCGGCATCGAAGTGGACGGCCGGCGATTCGTCCTTGCCAAACAAGACGGACTCTACATCGGCACGGGGGCGCGGGAGGTACAGTTTACCAGCGATGATCGGTCCGATTCCGCATGTTTCTATCTTTTTAGCGCGCCGTCTCACGCGCACCATCGAACCGCGCACATCAAACTCGCCGACGCACAGCCGGTCCATTTAGGCGACAGCGCGCACAGTAACACGCGTACGATCTACAAGTACATCCACCCCGACGGCGTGCCGAGCTCGCAGATCGTGATGGGCATGACGTTGTTGCAACCGAACAACATGTGGAACACGATGCCAGCACACAAGCATGCGCGGCGCATGGAGGCGTACCTCTATTTCGACATCGCCGACGACAACGTGGTGTTTCATCTGATGGGCGAGCCGAGCCAGACGCGTCACCTGGTGATGCGCGACAGGCAAGCGGTCATCTCGCCCAGTTGGTCGATCCACGCCGGCATGGGCACCGGCAACTACGCCTTTGTGTGGGCGATGGCCGGCGAGAACCAGGCGTTTACCGATATGGACGCCGTACCGATGGCCGACCTGCGGTAAGGCGGTGACCGGTGGGTATTCTCGATCGGTTTCGGCTGGATGGAAAGGTTGCGCTCGTAACCGGCGCCAACCGCGGACTGGGCCAAGCGATCGCCGCGGGTTTGGCGGAGGCGGGCGCGGCGATCGTCGCCCGCATACCTGCCGGGGCGTGGGGCGAGCCGGGTGATTTGCAGGGTACGGCGCTGCCCTTGGCTTCGTCCGCCTCAGAACACATGCACGGCGCGGTAGTCCCCGTCGACGGCGGCCGACTGGCGCGCTGAACCGATCGTTCGATATGCGAAAGGAGCAAACAATGGCGATAGTACGAGAACAGCAAACACCCAAAACGCAGATAGCCGAAAAGCGCGAACGCTATCTGAGTCACACCGAACACTTGATGATGGCGGTGATCGACTTTACCGACGGACCCACCGAGCACTCCGACCCACCGCACCACCACGTCCATGAACAGATCACCTACGTGGCACAGGGCGAGATCAACTTCTTTTTAGACGGCCGGCCGCACAAGCTTACCGCCGGCGACATGGTGACCGTGCCGCCGAATGTGCCTCACGCGGTGCAACTGCTCAGTGCGCACGTGCGCCTGGTCGATACGTTCTCGCCGGTTCGTGACGACTTTTTGGGCACATGAACCGTCGTGACGCGGTTCGCTTGCGCCGATGATTCATTCGTGCCCTCGGTGAACAACGAGACCTGGGAGATTTGGGACGATAGGCCGTCTTTGCGTGAGAAAAACTATCAAGACGTGCGGTACCGAGTCGGGCGTATGGAGCGACGCGACGGCGCGGTGAAAAACTCCGCGGTCTCGTCGTTTAAGGGAAACACGGTCTCAACGCGCCAGTCGGATTGATTCCCAGCGTCCTCGGATCCGAACGACGCAAACATCGAGGATAGGTGCAAACGTGTACCTCCCACATGTACGACCGACTCAACGCCGGGGCGCGACTCGTTCTTCATCGAAGACGGCTCGAGACTCGCAAGATCCGGAGCCAAACGGGTCAGATATTCGAGGACACACATCGCCTCCGGTCGATTTACCGCGAGAAGGTCACGTCGAATCTGCGAAAAGAGCATCCGGGCCACATGCTCCGCGTCGTCCACGATCGTCCGAAACCCGTAGGGGGAGAAATACAGCTCAAAGAGGTTCGACGATTCCATTCCCGTAGGCAGAGATGCTATCAACAGCCGCATCGCGTCATTCGCGCCATGGATGGTTCCAATGGAGTCCACGATCAGTGCGGGATACGGTGCATGCGCTTCCACCATCCGGTTTAGGGTTGCTCGGGTTTGAGGATCTGGGTGATGCGGGATGCTTCGCAAGCCGGCGTTGGCTCTTCTAAGCGACATAGCATCTGCATACGAAAGCCGTAGTGCCGTCGATAGTCGAGCTATCGTATCGTCCGACGCCTTCGAGCGCCCCGTCTCGAGAAAACTAACATGCCGCGCCGAAAGACCCGCTTCCAGCGCAAGCTCAAGCTGGCTGAATCCTCTGAGGTGCCGCCAGTAGCGTAACTGCATAGGCAGGCCGGTCGCGTATCGCGAGGTGGAGTTCTTTTTGTTGTGACCATCCAAGTGCTCAAAGCGAGCTGTCATTCCACGTCGGAATATAATTCCGCTACCGCGATAACGACATTACCTCGCAGGTAATTGCTCGGATTGGTGACCGGTGCGATCCTCGCATCTACTACATCGCAAGGAGAGGTGTCGCCATGAGGGCAAAAATAAAGTATGAACGATTCGTCCGCACGACGGGGTACTACGATGCAGGATTGATGCTTCTGTTCATCTTTCCCGGTGTTGTTCGATGGACATTGTCACTCATTGAGCACGTTGACTCGGCGCTGAACCTTCCGGGGTACGTTGGAACCTTCTCAACGCTCGCGTTGTTCTTCGTGAACATGATGGCGGTGATAACGGCTGTGTGGGCGATAGCGAGAGCACATGACCCCAAGCCGGTGTATGGGTTCTGGGACGGAGTGACCAGGATATTGATTTGCGTGCTGATAGTCTTCTACGTAGCATTCTTTAATGTGACGACGTTCCTCCTGGTATTTGCCGCCGTTGAAGCGGTGTTGGGTTTCATGCAAGTACGCGGGTATGTGAGGTTAGCCGGTAGTGCGTAACCTACGTAAGGGCCGGGACAGGTCCATTCGCTTCCGCATGCCTAACCGCTTTGGCACCGTGTGACGCAACATACCGCTTCACACCTTCGAGGGCCGGCGCCGCACGTGCATCGACGAGCTACTCGAGGGTCGTACGCCCCATCAGGTAGCGATCGACCTCCCGCGCCGCGCCGCGCCCCTCCTTGATGGCCCATACGACGAGGCTTTGACCCCTGCGGGCGTCGCCGGTCGCAAACACTCCGGGAATCGAGGTGACGAAACGCTCGTACTCGGCCTTGAAGTTGCTCCGCTCGTCGCGCTCCATACCAAGCTCTTCGGCGATGTAGTCCTCGGGACCCAGAAATCCCATCGCCAGGAGCACCAGGTCCGCCGGCCACTCCTCCTCCGTTCCGGGAATCTCTTCGAACCGAGGTCGGCTTCCCGGCTCCTTGATCCACTGCACGCGTACGGTACGCACGGCGCGCACGTTACCGTCGTCGTCGCCGATGAACTCCTTGGTAAGGATCGAGTACTCGCGCGGATCGCGGCCGAAGACACTTTCCGCCTCCTCGTGGCCGTAATCGCTCTTGAAGGTGCGGGCAAAGGTGGGCCACGGCATCTCGTCGGTGCGCTCGGCCGGCGGCTTCGGCATCAACTCGAAGTTCACGAGGCTCTTGCACCCGTGGCGCATCGAGGTACCGAGACAGTCGTTTCCGGTATCGCCGCCGCCGATGACGATGACGTTCTTGCCCTCGGCGGAGATGAACTGTCGGTCGGCAAAGGAGGAGTCGAGAAGACTTTTCGTATTTGCCTTGAGAAACTCCATGGCAAAGTGGATTCCCGCAAGATTGCGCCCGGGTGCCGGGAGATCCCGCGGCTTGGTCGCCCCGACGGCGAGGACCACCGCGTCGTGGGAGTCTATGAGCGCCCCCGCACCGATATCGCGGCCGACGTCGACGTTGGTGCGAAAACTAATCCCCTCGGCGGCCATGATTCCGTTGCGCTTTTCTACGAGGCCTTTGTCGAGCTTCATATTGGGTATCCCGTACATCAAAAGGCCGCCGATGCGATCCTGGCGCTCGTATACGGTCACGGTGTGTCCGGCCTGATTGAGTTGGTCCGCCGCAGCCAAGCCCGCCGGTCCGCTCCCGACGACGGCGATGGTCTTCCCGGTGCGCATTGCCGGTACTCGCGGCTCCATGAGTCCCGACTCGTAGGCGCGATCGATAATAGCCGCCTCGTTTTCCTTGATCGTTACCGCCGGTTCGTTAATGCCCAGGACGCAGGCGTGCTCGCACGGCGCCGGACAGACACGACCGGTATACTCCGGAAAATTGTTGGTCTTCATGAGGCGATAAAACGCCTCTTCCCACCGTCCATGGTAAATGAGGTCGTTCCACTCCGGGATGAGGTTGTCCACCGGACATCCGAAGTTCGACTGGCAGAAGGGAATGCCGCAGTCCATGCACCGCGCACCCTGTATCTGCCGCTCCTTGTCGTCGAGCTCTTGTTTGAACTCGTTGAAGTCTTGAATGCGTACGGTCGAATCTACGTGTGATGACGTTTGACGTTGATACTCCATGAACCCGGTCGGCTTACCCATGCACCACCTCCTGATCGCGTTGCGTGGAGGCGAGCTCGTCGCGCTCCCTCTGTAGCTCCAAAATACGACGATACGCCGGTGATATGACCCGTACAAACTGAGGACGTGCGGTGCTCCAATGTGCCAGGACCTCCTTTGCGACGTCGCTGTCGGTGAGCCGCATGTGCTCACGAAGCATTGCCAGGAGCGTCACTTCGTCGTCCGGTTCCAGCTCCAGGAGTTCCACCATGCCCATATTGGTGTACTCCTCGAGCACGCCGCGCTTATCCCACACGTAGGCGACGCCGCCGCTCATACCGGCGGCAAAGTTTCGTCCCACCGATCCCAGGATAACGGCCCGTCCGCCGGTCATGTACTCGAGCCCGTGGTCGCCGACTCCCTCGATCACCACATCGGCGCCGGAGTTCCGGACGCAGAAGCGCTCGGCGGCAACTCCACGAATGAAGGCGCTCCCGCCGGTGGCTCCGTAGAACGCGACGTTCCCGATGATGATGTTTTCGTCGGCTCGAAAGGTAGACGCCCGGGGCGGATAGATGACGAGACGACCGCCGGAAAGCCCCTTTCCGACGTAGTCGTTGGCGTCCCCTTCGAGCTCCAGCGTCACCCCTCGCGCGAGCCACGCGCCGAAACTCTGGCCGGCGCTGCCGGTAAACTTGGCGTGGAAGCTGCCCTCGTCGAGTTCGTACGCTCCGATGCGCTTCACGATCTCGTGGCTCAACATGCCGCCGGTCGTTCGGTCCGTGTTCTGGATGGGAAGCTCGACCGAGACGGCGTCGCCCCGTTCAAAGAGGGGACCGGCAGCCTCAATGAGCGTTCGATCCAAGATGCTCTCGATGCCGTGGTCCTGGGGAATGCAGCAGAAGATGCCGCTGTGCCCCCGCGGTACCGTGACCGGCGTAAGAAGCGCCGACAGGTCGATGCCCTCACTCTTCCAGTTGCGTACCGCCTCGTCGACCGTCAGCATATCGACGCGACCGACCAACTCGTCCCAGGTGCGAAGTCCGAGATTCGCCATGATCTCGCGCACCTCTTCGGCGATGAAACGCATTAGGTTCACGACGTGCTCGGCCTCGCCGGTGAACTTCTTGCGCAACCGTTCGTCCTGAGTGGCGATTCCCACCGGGCAGGTGTTCTTCTCGCACTTCCGCATCATGATGCACCCCATAGCCACCAAGGCGCCGGTGGCAAAGCCGACCTCCTCAGCGCCGAGCATCGCGGCGATGACCACATCGCGCCCCGTTTTGATCTGCCCGTCGGTCTGTAGAACCACGCGGCTGCGCAAGTCGTTCATCACTAAGGTCTGATGCGTCTCGGCGATGCCGAGCTCCCACGGCAATCCGGCGTTTTTGATGCCCGTGAGGGGACTCGCGCCGGTGCCGCCGTCGTGGCCCGAGATGAGGATGTGGTCGGCGTGCGCCTTGGCGACCCCCGCGGCGATCGTTCCGACGCCCACTTCGCTCACCAGTTTTACACTCACCCGCGCGGAAGGGTTGGCATTCTTGAGGTCGAATATCAACTGCGCGAGATCCTCGATCGAATAGATATCGTGGTGCGGCGGTGGACTGATCAATCCCACGCCGGGGGTCGAGTATCGCGTGGCGGCGATCGAATCGAAGACCTTGTGCCCCGGAAGCTCTCCGCCCTCGCCGGGCTTGGCGCCCTGGGCCATCTTGATCTGCATCTCGTCGGAGTTGGTGAGGTACTCGATCGTGACGCCGAAACGCCCCGAGGCGACCTGCTTGATCGCCGACCGCTTGCTGCTTCCGTCGGCCAGGGGCGTGTAGCGCGCGCGGATCTCGCCACCCTCGCCGGTGTTGGACTTGCCTCCGATGCGGTTCATCGCCAGGGCAAGCGTCTCGTGCGCCTCCAGGCTGATAGAGCCGTAACTCATCGCCCCGGTGACGAAGCGTCGCATGATCGCCTCCACCGGTTCGACCTCGTCGATCGGAACGGCACTCCCCTTCTTGAACGCGAGAAGTCCCCGGAGCGTCGCCTGCTCGACGCTGCGCCGGTTTTGTCGGGCACTGAAACGGCCGAACGCCTCCCTATCGCCCTGGCGCGCCGCCCGTTGCAGGTCGGCGATCGACTCGGGGTCCCACATATGCTTCTCTCCGCCGAAGCGCCACTGGTAGTCGCCGGGATTGAGATACTCCGCGCCGATCGCTCGATTGCCGACGGGCCATCCGAGTTCATGACGCCGCAACGCCTCGGAGGCCAACTGGCGAAATCCCACGCCTTGGATACGGCTCGAGGTACCGACGAAGGCGTAATCCACCACCTCCTCGGCGAGACCGACGGCCTCGAAGATCTGCGCTCCCTTGTAGCTCTCCAAGGTGCTGATCCCCATCTTGCCGAAGACCTTACGCATGCCCTTCTGAATCGCGTACTGGTACGCCTCCACGATCGCCTCGTCGGTGAGGTCGTCACGAATCTCGCCGTCCCGCCTCAAGTGCCACATCGCCTCGTACGCAAGATACGGGTTGATCGCATCGGCGCCGTATCCCACCAACGTGCAGAAGTGGTGCACCTCTCGAGGTTCGCCGCTCTCCACAACGATGCCGATCCGCGTGCGACTATGGTTCCGTACGAGCCTGTGGTGCACCGTACCGGTGGCAAGCAGCGCCGAGACGGGAACGCGCTCCACACCCACGGCACGATCGGAGAGGACCGCGAGGCTGAATCCCTCGCCTATCGCCGCTTCCACTTCGTCGGCGATGCGCTCCAGAGCCTCTTGCAGCCCCGCCTCTCCCGCCTCCACCGGGTAGGTGATATCGACGATCTTCGACCGCCATCCCCGGTGGTCCATCTCCTTCAGCTGCGCCGTCCGGCCGTTACTGAGAATCGGATGGTCGAGCCACAGGCGGTGAGCATCTTCGGGACTGTGAACGAGGAGGTTGCCCTCCGGTCCGATGTACGAACCGAGGCTCATGATCACCTCTTCGCGAATAGAGTCGATCGGGGGGTTGGTGACCTGAGCGAACAGCTGTTTGAAATAGTCGTAGATCAGCCGCGGTCGGTCGGAAAGGACCGCCAACGGAGTATCGTTTCCCATGGAACCGAGAGGCTCTACGGCGTTCTCCGCCATGGGAGCGAGGATCAGTTTCAGGTGCTCCAACGTAAATCCGAAGGCGCGCATTCGATCGAGAATCGTCGAGCTCTCAAGGCCGTGGATGTGCGAGGGCTCCGGGAGTGATGCCATCGAGATGCGTTGCTCGTCGAGCCACCGCCGGAAGGGGTGCCGCGCGGCGAAGCCGTTCTTGAGTTCCACATCGTCGGCAATCCGCCCCTCATCGAAGTCGACTAAAAACATACGGCCGGGCTGCAGGCGCCCCTTCTGCACCACCGTCGCCGGATCGACGGGCAGCACCCCGACCTCACTCGCCATGATGACCAGGTCATCGCTGGTGAGATAGTACCGGCTCGGTCGCAATCCGTTGCGGTCCAGAACGGCACCGATGACCTTCCCATCGGTAAAGGTAATGGACGCCGGGCCGTCCCACGGTTCCATTTGGGCGCTCATGAACTCGTACATGGCGCTTCCGACGTCCGGCATGTGGCGGTGGTTCTGCCACGCCTCGGGAACCATCATCATGACCGCCTCCGGGAGCTCTCGCCCGCTTTGGAGCAGCAGCTCCAACACGTTGTCGAAACTTCCCGAGTCCGAGAGGTCCGGCTCGATGACCGGCATTATTTTCTTGATATCCGCGCCGAAGAGCTCGCTCTCGAGGGTTCCCTCCCGAGCACGCATCTTGTTCACATTGCCTCGGAGCGTGTTGATCTCCCCGTTGTGACTCATGAACCGCAAGGGTTGCGCCCGGTCCCAGCTGGGAAAGGTGTTGGTCGAGAAACGGCTATGGACCATGGCGAGGTGCGTGTCGTAGAGCGGGTCCGAAAGATCGAGATAGTAGCGAAAGAGCTGGTCCGGTGTGAGCATTCCTTTGTATACGATGTTGCGAGTGCTCAGACTACAGATGTAAAAAAAGTGCGACCCGTCGTGGCGCCCACCTCGAATCGTGTGGGTAGCTCGTTTACGAATGACGTACAGTTTTCGCTCAAACTGCTCGGAATCGACCGAGTTCCCGGCGGCGACGAAGGCCTGGCGAATGACCGGCTCGGCGGCACGCGCGCTCGGGCCGATTCCGGATCCGTCCCGCGGTACGTCGCGCCATCCCAGAAAGCGTTGTCCCTCCTCGGCCACGATACGCTCGAACGCCGCCTCGCAGTGTGTGCGCTCACTCTTATCCTGGGGTAGAAAAAAGAGACCCGCGGCGAATCGCCCGCGTTCGGGGAGGTCCGTTCCGAGCTCCTTCTCGGCGATACGCTCCAGAAGAGCGTGGGGAAGCGCAGTGAGAATGCCCGCCCCGTCCCCGGTGTCTTTCTCCGCGCCCACGGCGCCGCGGTGGGTCATGTTGACCAGTATTTCCCGCGCCTTGGGTATCAGGTCGTGACTCGCCGCACCCTTTAGATGGGCGACAAACCCGACGCCGCACGAATCGTGCTCGAACTGCGGATCGTAGAGAAGTTGTTTTCCGGGCCTAACCTTCCGTAGCATGAACTCTCCTTGCGCACTTACGCTCTCTATCACTATGCAATCTTCGTACCAATATAATAAAAAAAACGTAAGTTGCTATCGGAGAACTACTTATTTTAGTATTACTCACACAACCAAAATGTAAGAAATACATTTTGGTAGGATAACCTACCGTTTCGTACTACATTTTCGTATTACATAGCCTCTACAAACGGCATGTTGAGGAGATAGAGCCCATTTTGCATGACATTGACCACGGCACGGGACAAAGCGAGGCGGAACTCTCTCTGCGATGCGTCCTCTGCGACGGCGATCGGATGGTCGTGATAAAAACGAGAGAAGGTCTTTGCGGTCTCGTACAAGAATCCCGCCACCATCGACGGATTGCGATTCACCGCGGCGTCCACCACGACGTGCGGATACTCCGCGAGACGATGAATGAGCTGCCACTCCTCCTCCGAGTCGGGACGACGCGGCGAGGCGGTATCGGGGGCCCTCTCCTTACGAAGCATACTGGAGATGCGCGCCCCGACGTATTGAAGATAGGGTCCCGTATTGCCCGAGAACGACAGCGACTCCTTGGGATTGAATACCATGTCCTTAACCGGTCCGGTCTGTAGGAGATAGTAATGCAGCGCTGCGAGCGCGATTTTCTCCGCCGTGCCGACCACGTCCTCTACGTGCTCTTCGCGCCCCTTGGAGCGGATCTCCTCCTCCGCCATGGCGGCCAAGCTATCGACGAGATCGTCGGCGTCGACGATGGTGCCCTCACGCGATTTCATCTTCCCGTCCGGAAGATTTACCATGCCGTAGGCGAGGTGATACAGGTTACCCGCCCATTTCTTACCGAGTCTCTTCAGCACCTCGAAAAGTACCTGGAAGTGGTAACGCTGCTCAGACCCCACAATGTAGATAAGCGCGTCGAAGGGCCAGTCCTCGTAACGCCGGATGGCGGTACCGATATCCTGCGTTAGGTACAGCGATGTGCCGTCGCCGCGGAGAAGCACCTTCTTGTCGAGTTCGATATCGGTGAGATCGACCCACACAGTCTCCTTCTCGTCGCGGAAAAAAACCCCTTGTTCCAGCCCTTTCAGGACCTCCTCTCGGCCCAATGCGTACGTCTTACTCTCGTAGTACGTATCGTCGAAGGAGACGCCGGTGCGCCGATACGTCTCTTTGATGCCGGTAACCGCCCAGTCGTTCATGCGCCGCCACAGCTCCTGCGTCTCCGCGTCGCCGGCCTCCCACGCCTCGAGCATTGCGCGCGCTTCAGCCTCGGCGCCGGGTTCCTCCTTCTCCCACTGCGCATAGCGCACATAGTAGTCGCCGACGAAATGGTCGGGTTTCTTCCCTTCGCTCTCCGGAGTACTTCCATTACCGAAGCGCTTGTAGGCGAGCATCGACTTACATATATGGATACCGCGATCGTTGACGATGTTAACCTTCCGCACCTCGGCGCCGGCGGCGTGCAAGAGTCGTGAGACGCTCTCGCCCAGCGCGTCGTTGCGCAAGTGACCGAGATGGAGAGGTTTGTTGGTGTTGGGGCCGCTGAACTCGATCATGACACGCTGCCCGGCGAGGGCCGAGCCGTTACCGTAGGAGTCCTCGGCCGCGAGGACGGCATTTATGATCTCCGCGGCGACGCGACCACGATCGAGAAAGACGTTCACATACGGGCCGGCCGCCTCGACGCGCGCGTCGCCTATCGCCTCGTTCTCGGAGAGTCGCTCGGCTACCGCGGCTGCAATCTGGGTCGGGTTACGCTTGAGTAAGCGGGCAAAGGGAAATAGCGGAAAGGCGATGTCGCCCTTCGTCGTATCCGGGGGCGTCTCTACAAGAAGCGCCGACACCAGTGTATCGCGATCAGCCGCGTTTCCCGCCACTTCGGCGAGGGCGGCGATTACCAGTGGCTTCCAAAAAGTCCAGTGCTGCTTCATAGACTGGCACGATAGCCTATGACGCGCCCCCTCGTCAGCCCATTAGAGTAAACGATCGATCCGATGACGCGGCGTTATGTCGCGGTGGGAGAGCGGAGACCCAGTTCCACACTGATATTGTGTTCGATGGCGCGTCGCTCAACGGCGTCGATCTCGCCCATCACGCCGAGGAACCCGGCCAAGCGATGGTGACTCTCCTTCAGCTCGTCGACGAGTTCTGCATTGCGCCTACCGCCGATCTGGCCGAAATTGGCGATGGTGTCGTAGGAGCTACCGGGCCGTGCGTAGAGAATACCACCCAAGAGATTGACGAGAGACTCGAGTGTGATACGCGCCTCCTTGGCGATCTGCTGTAGCTCCTGATCGATCCGCCGCGCCATCTTCTCGCGATGCATCGCGTCCTGTCCGCCACTGAGGGCGATCCCCCACGCTTGGTCGGGCTCCAGGCTCCGTTCGAGGTTCTCAATGCGATCGGGAATTTGCTCAAACTCGTTGTAGGCGTCGTTGAACTGCGCGCGATTGGAACTCTTATAGAACTCTCCGCTGGTGAGAATAATGCGTAAATGGGGTAACACCGACGTCCAGATGGTGGAGACGAAGGTTCTGAGCGCAAGGCCGAGATACCAGTGGTAGGTCCGGCTTCCCATGTCGCCGGCGGGCAACCCTTCCAGCGGCCGTAGCGTCGGGCCGCACAACTCGCTGAGATCGGAGAGATACTTGCGCAACTGGTTGTGGAGGGAGACGCGCAGGACTTGCCGCTGGATGCGATCTACGAAAAAGGCGCGATACAGAGCGAACCAATCCTCCCCGCCCGACTCGACGTGGTGGTTCCACCACGGATCCTCGCGGACAAGCCGAATCACTTTGAGCAGCGGATAGCGAGCGGCAAAGCTACGGAACGTTCGCAACCCATCCAGCAGTTCCTCCAACCCCGACCGCACCGCTTCCTGAAACTCCTCCTCTTCGACCGGGCCCTCGTCGCGTCGTTCGTCTTCGTTGGCAAACAATACGATCGTTTCGAGCAAGGTCAGATCGAGGGGAGCGTGAAACGCCGAAAGCGTCTCGTATAAATCGACCAGACTGCGACTGAGATAGTCAAATGCGCACTGCCTGGCGGTGGGATCGGCCATATCGTCGAAGGAGTTCAGCATCGAACGATAAGAGAACGAAAGCAAGCGCATGAGCATGTCCGCTTGAGCAAGGGCGTTTCTCATGGCCGAGCGATGTTCCGGGGGAATGTCGTTCATCGCATCGTCGAGATAATCCGAGAGGCGCCGCTTGAGATACCGCTCGCTCTCCTCGTTGAGGGACGCGATGTAGCCTTCGCCGGTGCGATGTAACAGCTCACGGTGAATCCCGGGGAAAAAGTACATCGCCAGAGTCAAGACGAGTTCCGTTCTCCGGCGGATAACGTTGCGCATCACCGGCTCCAGAGCCGCCGAACACTCGGCGAGCGCCTCAAGATCGACCGCAAAGGATTCGCGAAAGGCACGGCGGCGGACATCGACCGCATCCCCTCCGGTCCTTTGAATCTGCTGCTCGAGATCGCGAAGCATCCATTGCTTTACCGTCTCCTCCCGGTCGCGGCCGATGAACAGTTGCGCAAGAATGAGTAGAAAGCGCTTCCAGAATCCGAGCAACTCGATTTGATTCTCAACCGGTAGCGGATCGGGTTCCGACTCGGGGGCGAGGGGCGCCGCCTCGCTCTCCATCGACTTTCGAATCGAGGCGAGCATATGTCGGCGATCTTCGTCGGCGAGCTGTTCACTCAACCGATCAAACACGGCGGAACGATCCATAGCTACATCCAAATATATCGGAAAAAGCGGCAATTTGGTGTAAATGGTCGCGATCGGGCACACTTTTTGGCGTAACATCCATCGCAATCGTGGAGAAAGGGTGGCAAATCACCGATTCGCGACGATTCGGACTTGACATATCGTGTCCGATTCCCGATTCTATTCCGGATATGCGGATGTTTCCGACCGTAAGACTCATCATTATAACCATTCTCGGCCTGTTCATTATTATTGGAGCGCCATACGTGCACACGGAAGGATAGGCTGTACATACAGTCGGAGAAGAAGCCGTCCTTCCGCAGGGAGGACGGCTTTTTTTTATCTCGTACGGTTTGATGACGCAGGCGAGAGAGAGACAAGAGGAGGAGGTCCACCAATGAGTAACCGAAAAGCAGCGAGCGGAGCGCGGGGCGACGCAGTCCCGTCGGTCGGCGACGAGGGGCGAACGATCGTTGTGTACGACACGACGCTACGCGACGGGATGCAGGGGATCCAGGTCAACTATACGCTCGACGACAAAATCAAGATCGCCCACGCCCTCGACGACATGAAGATCGATTACATCGAAGGCGGGTTCCCCCTCTCAAATGAGAAAGAGGCGGCATTCTTCAAGCAGATGCGCACCGAAACGCTCCATCACGCCCGAGTAGTCGCGTTCGGCTCGACCCGCAAACCGGGAGGAGAGGCGCATACCGACCCCATGATCCGCGCACTGTTGGACGCCGAGACCCCGACGGTCATCGTAGTCGGTAAAACGTGGAAAGCGCACGTCGACAAGGTGCTCAGAACCGACGAGGAGGAGAACCTCCGCATGATCTACGACTCGATCCGCTTTTTGAAGTCTCAGGATCGCGAGGTTTTTTTCGATCTGGAACACTTTTTCGACGGTTACAAGGACGATCCGGCCTACGCGCTACGCGTGCTTCAAGCGGGAAGCGAAGCGGGGGCCGATTGCCTGATCCTCTGCGACACCAACGGCGGCACGCTCCCCCAAGAGGTCGCCGGGATCGTCGAGGGACTGCCCCAAGCCGACCTTGCCCCCTTGGGCGGTCACTTCCACAACGATTGCGGTGTAGCGGTCGCCAACAGCATGGTCGCCGTCGACGGCGGTGCGATGCACATTCAAGGCACGATCAACGGATGGGGCGAGCGCTGCGGCAACGCCAACCTATGCACCTTCATTCCCAACATCGCCCTCAAGACGCGCTATCGCGTTCACTGTCGGGATCAAGTGAGTCACCTCACCCACCTCTCGCGGTTCGTCGCGGAGAAGGCCAACATCATCCCCGACCGGCGCCAGCCGTACGTCGGTGACGCGGCGTTCAGCCATAAGGCGGGACAGCACGCCGACGTCATCACGAAGGCGGCCCACCTCATGGAGCATATCGACGGAAGCTTGGTGGGTAACGAGCGCCACATCGTACTCTCGGAGCTCGCCGGCAAATCAACGGTCGTGGAGAAACTGCGCGAGTACGGCGACTTCACGAAGAGCTCGGCGGTGGTCGACGAGCTGACCATGCTCCTCAAGCAAAAGGAAAACGACGGGTACGAGTACGAGGCGGCCGAAGCGAGCTTCGATCTGTTAGTCCGCCGCGCCCTCAAACTCTACACGCCCCTCGTAGCGCTCAGAAACTACCACCTGGAGAGTTATAAGAGCGCCGACGCACCCTCAAAGACGGTCGGCAGGATCTTCTTGCGGTCCGACGAGCGCGAGCTCATGGGCGCCGCGGTCTGTGTGGGACCGGTAGACACGCTCGACCACGCACTGCGCGATGCGCTGGCACCGGTCTTTCCGTGGCTCGAAAAGATTACCCTCACCGACTATCGCGTCCGCGTCCTCAACCCGGAGAGCGGCGCCGGAGCCAAAGTACGCGTCTTCGTCACCTTCAGCGACCACGAACGGAGCTGGGATACCGTGGGCGTCAACGAGAACATCGTCGAGGCGAGTTGGGAGGCGCTCATCGATTCGATCGAGTTCTACTACAACGCCGTGGTGAGGGAGAGCGCGAAGGAATAGCGCGGCTCTTCCCCGTCCTTCTTCTCGTGCGGCCGGCCCGACGGCCGCAGCGTTCCCGCCACGGTAAGCCGTATGCCGAGATCGCGGGGAGGCGGGGACCGGGCTTTCCAAGGCTCCGCGGCTGAACCGGCGGTCTACTCAATTCACACTCCGCCCGGGAGGCCGCGATATGCGAACGCCGTGCGCCACTCCGGTCTCGCCGTCCGCGAGACGCGCTTCACGCTCCCGCCAATCCCTCGCGCTCGTTTGCGCGATGCGCCGATCCGGTGATTACGCAACGGCGCGCGACAAAGAACGGGGACAGGCGTCTATCGACTATGATGCACGGACCGGTAGAGAGCGCCGTGTAATAACGGTCGCTACGGAAGATCGTCGGGGTTGATGGAAACCGAGAAGTTGCCGTTTATCGTGTACCCGGAGCGGTCGGCGCTTGCCCAGACGTGCATACGCCCGCGGATCGTGCCGCCGACGGTGTCGATTTCGAGTATCTCAACCGCACCTTCGTCCGCAATCACGTTCAGATTTTCCGCCGGATCGTAAAAGGTCACCGTGAAGTCGTCGTCGGAAAAACTGAAGCTCAACTCGTACAAACCGGTGTCGGGTTCTTTGGGAACATCGAAAAAGACGTTGCGATACCCACTAAACGGATACGCGCCGAGAGCCCACGGATCGATCCCGTCGGTCGGCTCGATATCATACAGCCGAATTGACCACTGTGCTCCCACCCAATCCTCGGCGTATCCCGAAGCGAGTACCCACGCCGTTGCTGAGTGCACACCCTGGAGCTCGCGCTCGATGAACTCGTAAGCCGATCCACCGTTCCCATCGTTTCCCGTGTCGCACCCGGCCGATGCGATCAAGAGGACGACTCCAATGATCGCTCCGTATGGGACCTTCGCCATGTTCATCTGCACTTTTCCCTGGTTTCCTACGCAACCCACACGTTGGAATCTATACTACCGTATCACAAAGATCGATATCGCACGATAGACAATCGCACACGTCGTGAGTCCACACAATTATGAATATCCATAACGGGTATCCAATGCTACTATTTCTCATTGACTTGGCCAGCTACGTCTATTACTGTTAGATCGCGTTTATCATCAAAGTTTCTCACCACACTACATCATTGCTTTCCGGAGGTATTTACTCAATGTCACATCACGCTTCCACCAACACCGTTGTTCAATCGTCGCGCGGCTTCTCGGAACAGTGGCCGGAGATCGCAGAGGCTGTCGGTAGCGCCTTTCGCATGGATACGAAGGAGCTCGAGTGGCTCCGGAAGAAGCCGGTTGCCAAGCTCATCGCGGCGATTCCCTTTCTCGCCGGATGCGATCAGCCCGCCCGTACCGCCGTAGCGCACCTCGGCACATACCTACTCTCGATCCGCGAGACCAAGCCCTTCTTCAACGCCGATACCACCGACGACGGCGATATCCTCGACCGGCTACGGCTGATCATGAACTTTCGCGGCGGCGACGCGGCGGTTATCGACCGGGGGATGGCGTTGCTCGCACTCAATATGCTTGATGATTACAAGCGCGACGTTCAAATCGATGCCGCTTTGGGTAAATACAATCCCGTCGCTTCCGGCGCGTTCGACTACGAGGCCGTTCGCACGGAACTGATACGCCGGATTGAGGCTGGTTGTACGGTAGCCGTAGACAAATACGATGAAATAGGCCCGATAGTCAGGGGCCCCTGGGGAGGCGATTGATTTGAAGAACGATAGCGGTGACTTAGCAAAGTCACCGCTCGACGAAGCAATCATATACACGCAGTCATCGACAAATGCGGTAGTGCGCAAGCTCCAGAAAACAGTTGGACTTGCGATTGCGATGGGGTCGATCGGTTCCGTGTCGCTTTCTTTTTACTACCTAACGACTGTCTTCGAACAATCTCATCTTGAAGCATTACGCCACTACAACGTTTGGTTCACTTCAATTTGGATATCTGTTGGTTTCTACACTGCCTTTTCTAGAAATCCATTAGCCCAATGGATTCAAACATATGCCCCATTCGCTGTTGCATTTACCTCGGCTATCACAGCGGATCAAGGGGATCTGACCAGTCTACTTTTTCTTGGTATCGGACTGGCGCTCGGACTAGCTTACGACAAGTTCACCGGCCGTCCAATTCTAACTCTTGGTCCCGTGTTCCTGTCGTACTTCACGGCCGTGGTCATTAGTATCGGTCGATGGACAGATCAACCTACGGTTTTTATCTTGCTTTGGATCACTGGCGCAACAATGATTTGTGTCATTTTTTGGGCCATAGGAAACGCGGCGTGGCAAGAGATAAAACACCGCAAAGCACACCTCGAAGAACAAATTCGCCTCCGAACCGAGGCGTTGGCGAAAGCTCTAGAGCAGTCCGAAGCGTTACAACGCCGCAACGCAATGCTGCTTAAAGAGATCCATCATCGCACCAAAAACAATTTACAAATCGTGGCAAGTCTGCTGTCCCTGCAACGGGGAAAACAAGATACGGAAAAGTCGGTCGACGAGATTCTCGACGAGGCCGAGCGGAGGGTACGGACGATGGCGAAAACGCATGAGATGTTTCACGACAGCGACGGGGTCTCTATTGTCGGTGTCGAACAATTTGTCAGGGCGATTACCGAGAGTTATCTCCGCAGCGGACTCATAACCTCGCTCTATATCGAAACAGACGCCATCAAGGGCATCGCGGTGGAGATGGATGTTGCGATTCCCCTGGGCCTCATCATTAACGAACTCTTCTCCAATGTCGTTCAGCACGCCTATGCGGAGGATCTGCCCGAACGTCCGATCTGGGTTTTTCTCACGTATCAGGAGGGGTGGCTCACGGCTACGGTGGAAGACCACGGTATCGGCATCCCCGAGTCGGTCGAGATCGACAGACTCGATTCCGGCGGACTGCGTATCGTGAAGGCCCTCGCGGACCAGATTAACGCGACGCTTTCGCTGTGCCGCAATCCGTTTACCACCTGGATCATCCGCACCCCTGTGGCGGCCGACACGTACGCCGGCGACGTAGGCGCGTAAGGCGGCTATCGGCGGCGCTACTCGCGATACACGTCGATTCGGAGTTCCGGATTGTCGGCGTTGCCGCCGCTTCGAAATCGGGTCGCATCGATATAGCCCGATACGATGATCATGTAGTGTAACCCCGTATCAATCGTAGCACTCTGGGCGGCGAGGACCGCGCCCCCATCGACCTCCCGTAATTCCACTTCGAACGTTCCGCTATCTAACGCGACGTACTGCGTCACCTCGCCGCGGTCCAGATCATCCAGCCCGTCGAAGACGCTCCAAACGGGTGTGCCGCCGGATCCGGTATTGATCGCAAACTCAGCGGTCGCCGCGTCGACGTCCCCGGGGACGTAGGCCACGCGAACCATGGGCAGGTTGGATCCGTCCTCCGGAGGTCCGTCCCGGACGATCAGCAACTGACCTTCCACCGAAAGATCTCGCGAGTAGGCGATGACGCTGTAGTACTCATCCGCGGTTAACTCGACGGTTCCGCGCGTAAGCTCGCGATCGGTGCCGTCCTCGTATATGCGAAACTCTCGCGTGTCGGCGATAAGCCCGTAGTAGCCGCCCCGTTCGGCATAGTCGATCTCGGTCAGGAGAAAGAAACTATCATCGTCGTCGTGATACGAAACGGCGACGTCTATCGCGGCCTCCTCACCGTACGAACCGACGGCGTTATAGAACATCACCTCGGCCTCCTCGTACTCTTCCGACTCTCCTATCAAATCCCAGTCGCACGCGCCGAGGACGACGATCGCTCCGATCATCGTCGCGATACGGGTCGCGGCGTGCAGACATCTCATGCGCTCCATACCCTTATCCTACTCATCTTCGGGATGGAAAAACAGTGCGACGTACCGTCTTTGGAACGGCGTCGCGCAACATATCGTTGCATTCGTTCGATTTCTCTTATCTCGTGTTGACCTGCGGCTCAGTCCAAGTATACATTCCTTACGATTTCACGATTACGAAATCGTGGAACATATGTCGGAAGATACAAACGTTGGAGGCGGACGCCGTAGCATGGTTACCATTCTGAGAGACTACCTTCGTTTGCCGCCGACGGTACTGATCGTCGCCTTCGGCCGGCTTCTCAACTCCATGGGCAGCTTCGTAGTGCTTCTCGCCACGCCGCTGTTGATTCAACACTTGGGGATGAGCCCCGTCGAGGCGGGGATATGGCTCTTTGCGTGTCGCGCCGCGTTCTTAGCGGGCACGATCGGCGCCGGTGCGCTCCTGGATCGTTGGTCCAAAGTGTGGATTTTGGGTGGGACGTTGCTTCTTAACGCTCTCGCCTTTGCCGTCGGCTCCGTGACCGAGGTGGAACACATAGTCGGCATAGCCTTGGTAGCGGGCTACTTTTTTCACGGTGCGTGGCGCCCGTCAATGGCCTCAATCGCCGGGGAAGAGACCGATCCGGAGCACCACGCAGTAGCCTTCTCGTTGTTGTATCTCGTGCATAACATCGGCTACATCGCCGCTCCCATCGCCGCCGGTTGGCTCTTCGCCACCAATCCGCGTCTCGTATTCGGCGGAGATGCGGTGAGTTCGGTGCTGTCGGCTGCGGTCGTACTCGTCGGAACCGGCGCGCTGGCGTCCGTGTTCGTCGGTCGCGGACGGGCCGTTGCCGCTCGCACCGCCGACGACGATCCCGACCCACCGGCCGCCGAATCGCGCGTCGACGGCGCAACCGGGGGACGCTTCCTCTCTACGTTCCTCGGCGATCGTTCGATCCTATTGTTTGTCGTAGCGGCGATTCTGGCACAGCTGACCTATGCGCAACACGACTTTGCCCTCCCCCTACAGCTCATCGAGGACTTCGGCGCCGCCGGTACCTCGCGGTTCGCGACGATCATGGCTCTTAACGCCGGTGTGGTTATCGTCCTCACGCCCATCCTTACCGCGGTTACCAAGCGTCTGACCGCCATTCGAAGTATCATTCTCGGTACCGTATGCATGCTCGTCGGCTTCGGGATGCTTCCGCTGGTACACACCTATCCTTTGTACCTCCTCTCCACGGTCGTGTGGACGATCGGAGAGATTCTCAACGCTATCCACATCAGCGTTTTTATCGTCTCCCGCGCTCCGGCTTCGATGCGCGGTCGATACGTGAGCGCGCTGCCGGCGATATTTTCCGCGGGTTCGATGTTGAGCCCCATTCTCGCCGGCGCTCTAATCCAAACAACCACCACGCGTACCGTGTGGCTCGCAACCTCTGCCGCCTCAGGCCTCGCCGCGCTGCTTCTCATGCGCGTAGCCCGAACCGCGCGGTAAATACACCGTCCTCCGAAGCTGCGCCGGATACCGACGTACCGCACCTCTGCTCTGGGTACGATGGACGCGCGTCGTTCCGCGTGTACTCGTGATTCATAAATATATCTTGCGTAATTCTTTTCTTTTCCTTATCATAGTCTTTTGAAAGGCTTGCAATAAACCAATGATCCCACGGCTTAACGAAAAAGAACAGCAGGTTCTCACTTTTTTGGTCAAGGATCCGAACTTGGGAGTCGCGGACCTCGCCAAGGAGTTGTCGGTCTCGTCGGTGACGATGCGCTCGTATCTCAACGCGCTGGCCGAGAAGGGCTACCTGTACCGAGTACGCGGCGGCGCCATCCCCACGATTCATCCCGAGATCGTCGAACGCGAGCAGACGAAACAACGCGAGAAGCGGGCCATCGCCGAGTATGCCGCCTCCATGGTGGACGACGGCGATACGATCATGATCGAGGCGGGAACGACCACCGCGATGGTTGCACGCTTTCTGTTGGGCAAGCGTGACGTCAGTGTGGTCACCAATAACTCCCTCGCACTCGCCCACGCTCGCGGTAATCCGGGGTTGCGCGTTAATGTGGTGGGCGGTGAGTTTCGTCCCGCCAATGAGAGCATCGTCGGCCCGTTGGCCCTGGATACGCTGGCGCAGTTCCATGTGAAGACCGCCTTCGTGGGAACCGACGGCTTTTCGGTAGCCAACGGGCTCTCGACGCACTTAGTCGAGGGGGCGGAGATAGTACGCCGCATGGCCTCCCAGGCCGACAGAGTCGTCGTATTGGCCGACAGCGGAAAGTTCGGCAGGACCGGGTTCGTGCGCGTCCTGCCCTTACATCGGATCGATATCATCGTCACCGACGATGCTCTTCCCGAGGGGGGGCGGTCGGAGTTGGAAGAGACCGGCGTACGTGTCGTGTGCGTCGCGACGCAGTAAGAGCATACGGAGGAGATAATGGCGGAAACGGTCGTGCTTCCCCAACAGGGGAACTCGGTGGAAAGCGTGGTCCTTCTCGAATGGAAGGTCGCCGTGGGCGATACGGTGTCGACCGGCGATGCGTTGTGTGAAGTCGAGACCGATAAGGCGACGATGGAGGTCGAATCGACGGAGAGCGGCACGGTGTTGGCTCTTCTCGCCGATACGGGAGACGAGATTCCGGTAAAGACGCCGATCGTCGTGGTCGGTGAGCCGGGCGAAGACGTATCGTCCTTCGGTACTGCGGATCGAGACGGCGAAGCGTACGATCGGACGGAGGCGACGAGCGCCGATGCGACTCCGAAGCCCGCGGCGTCGACCACCTCGCTCCCGACGACCGGACATCCCCACGACTCAGTGGGCGGGTCGCGCCCGGTAAGCCCGCGCGCCCGGATGCGGGCCGAGGCAACGGGTATCGACGTCGCCTCACTCGTGGGCACCGGTCCCGGCGGTCGGATCATCGAACGCGACGTGACCGCTGCCGCCGAGGACCATCCGGCGACCGCCGCTGCGGCGAAGGCGACCGGGCGGGCGGATGCGGTGGGACGCGGGATCGGCGCGCGAGTCACCACCGCCGATATTGCGACCGCCGCTCTCCCTGCACCGCCGACGACGCCGCCGGTCGGACAGGCGGTCGTCGCCGAACAGATCGCCGTAACGGGGATACGCAAGACGATCGCCGAGCGCATGCACAGCTCACTCGCCACAACCGCTCAACTCACCCTTCACGGGAGCGCCGACGCGCGCGCTCTGCGCCGAATGCGTGCGCACTTTAAGGCGGACGGCGAGGCGTTGGGCCTCCGCGGGGTGACGATCAACGATATGGTGATGTACGCCGTGGCGCGTACGGCCGCGGATTTCGGAGCGGTAAACGCACACTTCACCGGAGAGACGATTAGACGCTTTGCCGGAGTCGATCTGGGGTATGCCGTCGACACATCGCGCGGACTCCTCGTTCCCACGATCCGAGGTGCGCACGGCCTCTCCCTTGCGGAGCTCAGCCGGACGGCCAAGGAACTCGCCCAGCGCGCCGTTGACGGTAAAGCACGACCTGCGGATCTGGCTCCCGCGACTCTCACCGTAACGAATCTGGGTGCGTTCGGTATCGAGCGCTTCACCCCGGTGCTGAATCCGCCGCAGGTGGCGATCGTCGGTGTCGGCTCAATTACGCTCAAAGCGGTAGAGACGCCCGGCGGGGAGGTGGAACACATTCCTCATATCGGACTCTCTCTCACCATCGACCACCAAGCGGTGGACGGCGCACCGGGCGCGCGATTCCTGCAGGCGTTGAGTCGCGGTATCGCGCAGTTCGATCTGTTGTTGGCCTTGTAGGATCATGACGATGAAGCACTACGACCTGATTATCGTCGGCGGTGGGCCCGCAGGATACATCGCCGCGGAACGCGCCGGGAGCCTCGGAAAGTCGGTTCTGTTGATCGAGGAACGCGCGATCGGCGGAGTTTGTCTCAACGAGGGGTGCATCCCAACCAAGACGCTCCTCCACGGCGCTAAGCTGTATCGCGAGGCCAACGAATCGGAGCGCTTCGGCGTCACCGTCACCGGAGCGCGCTACGATCTCGCCGCCGCTATGGCGCACAAGGCGAAGACGATTGAGACCTTACAAAAGGGCATTCTCTCGCAGATGAAGCGACACCACGTCGAGGTACGCACCGCTACCGCGCGTCTTCTGGGACCCGGTCGAGTGGAGGTCGAGGGCGAGGAAGTACGTTCCGACTATGTGCTGCTTGCCACCGGAGGAACGTCGGCACGCCCGCCGATCCCGGGGCTTGCCGAGAGTCCACACGTCCTTACCAGCCGCGAGATTCTCACCGTTTCCGCCCTGCCCGAACGGTTGGTTGTGATCGGCGGCGGCTACATCGGCATGGAGTTCGCCACCTATTTCGCCGCCGTCGGCGTTCAAGTCACCGTCGTCGAGATGACCGACGAGATCATTCCCATGCTCGATCCGACGACCGCGCGAGAGTTGCGCAAACAGCTTCCGGCGATTGACTATCGACTGGGACACCGCGTCGAGGCGATCGAGGACCGTACCGACGGGGCGCTCGTCCGCGTTGTACCGGCGAATGGGGGCGATGTCGCACGTATCGAGGCCGATGTCGTCCTCCTCGCCACCGGCCGCGTACCTCACGTGGACGGCGCGGGTCTCCGCGAGGCGGGGCTGGATGTTGAGCGCAACGGCGTGCGCGTCGACGAATACATGCAAACCAATCTACCGGGCGTGTATGCGGCGGGAGATATCACGGGCCGCATGCTCCTCGCCCACGCCGCCTATCGTATGGGCGAAGTTGCCGTGTCGCACATGTTTCGTCCCACCGACGGCGGAGCGGCGGGACGCGCCGTATGGCCCAACCGCATGCGATACCACGCCGTTCCGTGGGTCGTCTTCACCTCCCCCGAGGTCGCCGGTTGCGGTATGGACGCACGTGAGGCGGAGGACGCGGGAATCGAGGTGACGAGCGTACAGCTTCCGTTGCGCGTGAGCGGCCGCTATCTCGCCGAACATCCGGCCGAACGCGGCTCGGTTACCGTCGTCGCCGAACGGGCGACGGGGCGCCTTGTGGGCGTACGCATGCTCGGCAGCGGTGTCGGTGAGATCATTCACAGCGCAGCAGTCATGATCGAACAAGAACTGCGAATCCGCGACATTCGGGAGATCGTCTTTCCGCACCCTACGGTGGGAGAGGCGCTCCGCGACGCCGCGTGGGCACTAGAGCTATAGAACACTCGTACCGAAAGAGGGAGTAAAGCGATGCCGAAAACACTGATTGTCGACCCGACCGCCGTACGCAAAGCCGACCGGATCGAAATCGCGCCGATTCCGGTCAACCAATATACGCCGGACATAAAAGAGGAGCGCAAAACCTACGGCGATGAGGTGCTGGGGCGCGTCTACTACGACATGGCGCTCATCCGCGAGTTTGAGAACATGCTCAACAGCATCAAAATGACCGGCGAATGGGAAGGCATCGCCTACACCCACGCCGGGCCGGCGCACCTTTCCATCGGACAAGAGAGCGCTGCAGTCGGGCTCGCTCTCACCATGACGGCCGACGACTTCATATTCGGCAGCCACCGCAGCCACGGCGAAATTTTGGCAAAGTGTCTCAGCGCGATCGCGAAACTCGACGAGGAGACGCTGCAACGCACTATGGAGCAGTACTTAGACGGCGATACGCTGCGCACGGTCGAGAAGGGAGGTGCCGCCTCGTCGATCACCGAGTTGGCTGAACAGTTCATCCTCTACGGCACACTCGCCGAGATCTTCGCGCGCAACGACGGCTTCAACCGTGGCCTGGGCGGATCGATGCACGCCTTTTTTGCGCCGTTCGGAAGCATGCCCAACAATGCGATCGTCGGAGGAAGCGCCGACATCGCCGCCGGTGCGGCGATGTTCAAGCGGATCAACCGTAAACCGGGTATCGTCGTGGCCAATATCGGCGACGCCTCGGCGGGATGCGGCCCTGTATGGGAGGCGATGATGATCGCCTCCATGGAGCAATACCGCACGCTCTGGGATGGTGAACTCGGCGGCGCCCCCCCGGTAGTCTTCAACTTCTTCAACAACTTCTACGGTATGGGCGGCCAGACGGTCGGCGAGACGATGGGCTTCCGTATCCTCGCGCGCATGGGCGCCGGCGTGAATCCGGAAAACATGCACGCGGAGCGCGTCGACGGCTACAATCCCTTGGCCGTGGCCGACGCAATCGCACGCAAGCGCGAGATCCTCGAGGCGGGCACC
Source organism: Alkalispirochaeta sp. (assembly GCA_965601925.1). GTDB lineage: Bacteria > Spirochaetota > Spirochaetia > DSM-27196 > Alkalispirochaetaceae > Alkalispirochaeta. Next base: position 3,596,416 of record OZ271854.1, on the reverse strand, counting down.
GGTCCGGTGCTCCTCGATACGATCACCTACCGTGTCAGCGGCCACTCTCCTTCCGACGCCTCTTCGTATCGTACGAAGGAGGAAATAGAACTGTGGAAGGACGCCGACGCCCTCGCCTCCTACAGACGGTACCTCGTCGAGAATAAGGTCGCCTCAAAGAGCGAACTCGACGATATGGACTCCCGGATCAATGCGGCACTCAAGCGCACCATGACCCTCGCGATCGACCCCGAGGCGAGTCCGCGCATGGCCGGAGAGCGCATCGGCGGCTACATGTTCAGTAATCGCACTGCGGAGCGCCTGGACGACCGTGAGGCGGAGATGAACCTATCGGCGGCGGAGAACCCACGGGTGCAACAGCTGGCCAAAAAAGAGCGCTTCGGTCTGGACAAGACGGGTAAACCGGTATCGAAGGTGAAAGCCTTTGCTCTGCGCGACGCCCTCTTCGAGGCGATGCTCCACCGCTTCGCCGTCGACCCCACGATGGTCGCCTACGGCGAGGAGAATCGCGATTGGGGGGGCGCCTTCGCCGTCTACCGCGGCCTCACCGAGGCGCTGCCGTACCATCGCCTCTTCAACTCCCCGATCTCCGAGGGCGCGATCGTCGGCACCGGCGTCGGCTACGCGTTGTCCGGTGGGCGCGCAGTGGTAGAGCTCATGTACAACGACTTCATGGGGCGCGCCGGCGATGAGATCTTCAACCAGATGGCCAAGTGGCAGTCGATGAGCGCCGGCGTCCTCCGGATGCCGTTGGTAGTGCGCGTTTCGGTGGGGAGCAAGTACGGCGCGCAGCACTCCCAGGACTGGTCGAGCATTACCGCCCACATCCCGGGTCTCAAAGTCTACTTTCCGGCCACCCCTTACGACGCCAAGGGAATGCTCAACCTCGCCCTGTCCGGAACCGATCCGGTCGTCTTCTTCGAGAGCCAGCGCATCTACGACATCGGCGAGCTCTTCCATACTCCCGGCGTACCGACCGATTACTACGAAGTGCCCGAGGGAATGCCCGACGTGAAGCGTACCGGGAACGACGTAACGCTTCTCACGATCGGCGCAACCCTTTACAAAGCGATAGAGGCGGCCGACATACTCCAGGAGCGCTACGGGCTCTCGGCGGAGGTGATCGACGCGCGCTTCATCAACCCGTTGGATCTGGAGCCGATCGTCGAGTCGGTCAAGAAGACCGGCCGTTTGGTACTCGCCTCCGACGCGGTGGAACGGGGGAGCTTCCTCCATACGATCGCCGGAAACGTAACGCGCCTCGCCTTCGACTATCTCGATGCGCCACCGGTGGTCGTCGGGTCGCGCAACTGGATCACCCCGGCTGTCGAGCTGGAGGACACCTTTTTCCCGCAACCCGAGTGGATCGTCGACGCGATCCACGAGCACATCGTCCCGCTTCCGGGCCACACCGTCACCACCGTCCAGACGAACGGCGAAGTACTGAGGCGCTACCGGGAGGGTGTGTGAGCCCCCTGTCGCTCGAGGAGCGCATCGCGGCCCTCCGCGGCTGTACCTGGGACGGGCACACGGCCCGTACCCTGCGTATCGTCGACAGGGCCGTCGCGAAGGAGGCGACGCCCCCCTCGTACGACGAGTTTATCCTCCCCGACGCTGCGGTCACGGTCGCCGCGATCGCGCAGGCGTATCGCGATCGATTGGCGCACACCGGCAGACACCCCTCGCACATCCGTATCGGCGATACGGTGGTGCGTGCGGCGGCCACGGCCGCGGCGCCGGCTACGTCGACGGCTCCCGACGAACGGACGGACCGCGGCGCAGTCGATCCGACGGTAGCCGTCGGCGAGGAGCGGGCGAACGTCGTGATGCATCGCGTTGTGGTGGTGACCGGCGGTGCGCAAGGGTTCGGCTATGAAATCGCCCGCGGGTTGGCCGCCGCGGGCGCCCAGGTGATGATCGCCGATGTCAATCTTGACGGCGCGCGCAAAGCGGCTGCTCGTCTGGATGCCGTCTCCCCCGCCCCCGGGGTCCACGCCGCGTTCCGAGTCGACGTCACCGACGAAGCATCGGTGGAAGCGATGGCGGGAGAGCTCGCACGACGCTACGGCGGCGTCGATATCGTCGTCAGCAACGCGGGTGTGCTCAAGGCCGGTAGCGTCAAAGAGATGTCGGCCTCCGACTTCGATTTTGTGACGCGCGTCAACTATCGCGGATTCTTTTTGGTGAGTAAACACGCCGCACGCCTGCTGGCCGTCCAAAACGCCGCGGCGCACGCCCTATCGCCCGACCGACCGATGTACTCCGACATCATCGAGATCAACTCCAAGAGCGGCCTTGCCGGGAGTAACAAAAACGGCGCCTACGCCGGTAGCAAATTCGGCGGCATCGGATTAGTGCAGAGCTTTGCCCTGGAGTTGATCGCCGACAACATCAAAGTCAACGCGATCTGCCCCGGCAACTTCTTCGACGGCCCGCTGTGGAGCGATCCGGAGCGAGGTCTCTTCGTTCAGTACCTGCGGACCGGGAAGGTTCCCGGCGCACACACGGTTCAGGATGTGAGACGCGCCTACGAGGCGAAAGTTCCCATGGGGAGAGGGTGCTCCGGCGCAGATGTGGTGCGAGCCATTATGTACGTCGTGGAACAGCGGTACGAGACGGGACAGGCTCTTCCCGTCACCGGCGGGCAGGAGATGCTCAGGTAAGCCGGGTCCACGCCCCGCCGTTGCTCGGCTCGTGTCATTCGCGATCTATACGATATCTCCGGCGGTCAACACCGTATCGATATGCTCCTTGATAGCCCCGGCGTCCGAAGCGGTACCCGTGAACGCGCGATACGTATCGGCGCGCCGCACCGATAGCAGTTCGACCGCCCGAATCTGATCATTGGCCCTCAGACGACTCGCACCCGGTGCACCGACTCGCTCGGCGTACACACGCTTCCCGATGAGCCCTTCGCGATCACGAGTACCGGCCAGACACTGCAGCGATCGTTCGATATGACACTCATCGGCGCGCCGGATCTTCACGAGAAGGTCGCCATGGACCGGGTCCGTAATGACAAACAGATCGGTGTATCGGTGCCCGCGTCGTTCCACGGGTGCGCCGAGCCCGCACATTCGGCAAACTCGGATCGGGCGAGAAGTTCGGTAAGGGACGCTATCACGGCGCCCCTTCGCGCGATCCACGGACCCCGTGATACCGGCGTGTCTCCGCCGAGTCGTCCGTGTGGCGCGTGCTTATCAAGTGCATGTCGCCTTTTCAATCCGGTATATCGACGGCACTATACCACCTCGGGAGAGGAAACGGCACGCACTTAGCGGTCGAAATGGTTTCCGGCACGGTATTCAATGCTATATGGAGGGCGTCCGCAGAATCATGAGGGGTCGCCCGCATGAGGAGTTACCCGGTATGACCATCGCACACGCGCTACGAAGTACATGATGCAGACGATACGTCCTGCGACCGTACACGACTTGGACGCCGTACTCGACCTGATCCAAGCCGCAATCTCGGCGATGCGCCGCGACGGCATCGAGCAGTGGGACGAGGTCTATCCCTCGCGTACGGTCGTCGCCGCCGACATCGATCGACGGGCCATGTATCTTATCGAGGTCGGACGCTCCGTCGCCGGGATCATCGTACTCGACGACCGTCAAGCCGATGAGTACGTCGACGTGCCGTGGCGCTATCGGGGCCGCGCATCGGCCATTCACCGCTTGACGATACATCCGGCGTTTCAACGGCGGGGAATCGCCTCACGTTTGGTGCGCTTTGCCGAGGCGGAAATCGCTTCACAAGGGTATGATGTCATACGACTCGACGCGTACGAGGGGAATCCGGGAGCGCTGGCGTTGTACGAACGGCTGGGATACCGGCCCGCCGGTCGGGTGCGCCTCCGCAAAGGCACGTTCCGCTACTTCGAGAAGCAGATCGAACGCTCTCAATAGACGAGTCGGCTCCTCCCCTTGCCCCGCGACACGAGCCTTGGCACCCGACGACGCGCCTCGGCGAAGAGGGCGGGTAGATCCATGTCGACCGCACCGTCGCGCTTGAGGACGCGCCCGGCGACCCAGAGGAAACGAACATTGCCGGGGTGAGACGAGTAAAGGATGGTAGTAACCGGATCGTAGTTCGGCTGTGTCGCGGGATCGTCCAAGTCCCACAATACGAGATCGGCGGGCGCGCCGACATCGAGCCGTCCCGTACCAAACCCCGGAACGCGGTGGGCGCCCATGACGATACGCCACAACTCACGGGCCGGTAGCGTTGCGCCGGAGGCGGTGCGCTCCTTGGCCCACAGCCCCAGCAGACGCGCCTGCTCGATCGGATTGAGCGTGTTGGAGCTCGCCGCGCCGTCGGTGCCGATTGCGACGGGCCATCGCCGCAAATCGTCGAGAACGCGCCCCATGCCGGTGCCCAACTTTTGATACGTTTTCGGACACAGCACCATGGCGAGGCGCGGCGAAGCCTCTAAGCCTAAGGGTCGGTCATTGGTGCTTCGAGTCACCCCGCTCGTGCCGAGAATGTCTTCGATAAGAGTCAGCTCCCGCTCGGTGAAGAAGACTCCGTGGGCCAGCAAAATCGGTACGTCCAGAAGACCCGCCTCGTGGGCCACTTCCAGGGGTGCCTTGCCGTGCTCGGCAATGCTCGCCTTCACCTGTTCGGAGGTCTCGGACATGTGGATATGGACGCCGACGCCGAGCTCGCGCGCCCGTTCGGCGGTTTCGCACAGTTCCCGAGGTCCGCATGTATAGGGCGCGTGCGGTCCCAACCGGATGTGGATACGCCCTTCGTATCCGTGCCATGCGCGAACAATGTCCTCCGCGCGATCCAATTGCCCCGTATAATCGCCGGCCTGTCCAAAGAGCGTCGGCGCCATATCCAGGCGCAAACCGGCGTCCGCCACGTGGGCGCAGACGACCGACGCGTGGAAGTAGTGGTCGGCGAGGAGGGAGACGCCGCATTGAATCGATTCGGCTATGGCGAGGTCTACTCCGAGCGCGACATCGGCCTCGTCCATCACGCTTTCGTACGGCCAAATCTCGTGATTGAACCAGTCGTCGGCATCGACGTCTTCGGCAATCCCCTTAAAAATGCTCATCGGAGTATGGGTGTGAAGATTGACTAGGGCGGGAGAGAGAAAGCATCCGCGCCCGTCGACCATCTCGGCGCCGGCGGCGGCGGTCGGTCCGCGGTCGTTTCCCGCGTCGGCTTCGGCCTCCACAGCCGCTATCACACCGTCGGCGAGCACGACGCGGCGCCCCACCGTCACGGTCCCGTCGGCGTCAATCGTCGAGACATCGGTGATAACGGTCGTCTCCGGCGCATTCATCCGAGCTTGTCCTCCGCACACCACGATAGCAGCGGCGCACCGGAGAGGCAATGACGAAACAACGACGCGGCGCAGCAGACCGTCCACGCGGTGCCGACGATTTACGATGACGATTGCGCTCCATCGCGGACTCGCGCGGTTGGGGGGGAGGTGCGAAAAGCACACCATTGCATGCGTCCACTTGGCGTCGCCCCATACGGACTGTTATGTTCAAGAAAGCATACTTTTACGGTAAGGTTTGGTAATATGGCGAAGAAGAAAGCACATAAAACGTCACACTCCGGGTCGCCGCAGACCCTTGAAAAGAAGCGCGCGGAAAAGGCCCTTCGTGCACAACGCCGACGGCGGCAACGCCTTGTCCGCGTCGGTGCGGTCGTTGCGCTCGTCGTCGCCGTCGGCAGCGGGGCTTTGTACGCGTATAACCAGCGCGAAAACCACATTCGCGACCTTTCCCTCGTCGGGACCGGTGTACCGGCGGTCGTACAGGTCCACGACGCAACATGCCCGTTGTGTAGCGAGCTGCGCTCCAATGTGAATCGCATCGATGACGAGTTCTCCGACGATGAGTTGTTGATACGGATTGCCGACATCAGCACCACCGAAGGAAGCGCTTTCGCCCGCCGCTATACCGCGGAGCGTCGCGTAACCCTCCTGTTTCTCGACGGCGACGGTGAGCTGGTAGATGTGCAAAGCGGCGTACAAAGCGCGGAGGCTCTGCGCCGAGCTTTCCGGGCACATATGGAGAACGGCTAAACAAACGTATCTCAACGGATACACGCTCTCCCGACGCCCAAAAACGCGTCGCGGAGCGTCGTTCATGTTTGTTCTCTTCTACCTACGAATCTTAGCGGTATATAAAAAAGGCCTCTCTCTGCGAGAGGCCTACCAGCATTCCAATCGTGTAACCATTGAAAAACGATCACGGCGGGATTCGAACCCACGACCTTCGGCTCCGGAGGCCGACGCTCTATCCAGCTGAGCTACGTGACCGAACAGGTGGTCGATGATAGTGAGCCACCCCTAAAAAGTCAACGGAGACCCCGCACGGCCGCTCAATGGTATCTCGTGTACCGTGGGACGTCCACCGTGAGGTCCACAACCGAGCAACGCCCACCGCTACCGTTCGAGCACGATGGCGATACGATCGCCCCTAAGAGACAAGGTCGTCAGCGGAATCTCTATGAGGAAAAAATCTACGAGATCAACCACCGGGACCTCAACCGCCGCGATGGTCGATCCCACACCCACCACGCGCGCTCGCGTGAGCGTCGGAAGAAGGGCCTTGCCGACCGTCAACGAGTACAAGGCCCCCGACAAGAAGGCCGCCGCCTCGTCGTCGGGTGCGTCGTCGCCGAAGGGTTCCAACGGTATCACTACGCCCTCGTCGGTCACGAAGGGAACAAAAAGACGCTCCTGTAATGCGCCGGCGGGGAGCGGTTCTTGAATCGACCACCCCGGCAGGTCGACCTCGGCACGCGGCATCGTCGCTCGCGAGGTGAATCCGAAATGGCCATCGGTTTCGGTGAGTGCATAATCCACCTCGACCGCATCGCCCACGACGGTTCGAAAGCGCTCCTCGTTCATATCGGCCTCACGTAGAAACTCGCCGTAGTCTATCCCCTCTCCACCGAACTCAGCGGCGAGCTCGAACAACGCCTTCTCCATACGAAAACTGAAGAAAGAGACGACACGGTCCCGTTCATCGACGGTAAGGTGGTGATTCACCTCAAAACATCCGGCCAAGAGCAGCACCGTTAACACCGTCGTCATATAGCGGATTCTCCGACTCGCTCCATTCCGTATCGAAAACATGGATGCCTCCTTACGAACGATGGTAATACTCGGTCGACCGACGGGCGAGTATTCGCAAAACGCGGGTGCATGACGCCTTCATGCCGTCTTACACTAACCCTCCGCATAGGCCGCGGAAATGTCAATGAAGCGTGCGGCCGGCGGCGATGGATCGCGCCCAACGATATCGGGGTTATAAAAAAACAAACGCGTCATCGTGCATTCGTGCATCCCAACCGCGCACGACGCTCGTTGGTAGTTGAGAGTCGTCGACCTCCGTGGTACGGTCGCGCCATGGACCAAGATTCCCCGCCCGCGAACGAGCAAGCCGCCCCGTTTGTACCGCATCGCATCACCCTCGCGAGCGCCAGTCCCCGCCGCCGTGAGCTCCTCCACCAAATCGGCGTTGCGCACGAGGTGCGCCCGGTGGATGCCGACGAAAAGGCGATCAGTCGCGCAACGGTTATCTCCGAGGGAGTTGCGCCGGAGACGGCGGCCGTCGAGGTGTGCCTGCGCCGCGCACGTCTCAAGGCGCTTCACGGAACGCGAGCGGAAGACACGGTGGGGCTCCTCGCCGCCGACACGGTCGTCGCGATCGACGACGAGATACTCGACAAGCCGTCGGACCGTTCAGACGCCGAGCGGATGCTGCGGCTTCTCTCCGGGCGAACTCATCTCGTCCATACCGCAGTGGTCCTCGTCCCCGCGTCTCAAGCCCGCCTTGAGTCCATCACCCCGCCCGCCTCGATCGATATTCGCGCGACGGGAAGACCTCACGACGCACACATCGAGGAGGTGTCGACGAGTGCGGTGTCGTTTATCACGCTTACCGACGGCGAAATCGGACGCTATCTCGAGAGCGGCCAGTGGCGTGGCGTCGCCGGAGCGTACCGTATTCAAGGACTCGCAGCGGCATTCGTGAGTCGTATCGACGGAAGCCACAGCGCGGTCATGGGCTTGCCAATACAGACCGTATATTCTATGATCACTCGATTTTTCGGTCCCGAATCGTAGGTCGCCTGTTCGACGAACTCGATATGCGATAGAGATTTATGTCGTCGGCCGAAACATCATAATCTTCCGCCGCCTTCTCAGAGGAGAAGACGGACGAGACAAAAGCGAAGGGGTGAGTACGAAACTCACACAGAGGAGGAATCGTGGCAGTAGTTACGATGAAGAACCTGCTTGAGTCCGGTGTGCACTTCGGCCATCAGACCAAGAGATGGGATCCGCGAATGAAGAGGTATATCTTCGCGGAACGCAACGGCATTCACATCATCGATCTGCAGAAGACGATCGTGGCGATCAAGGATGCATACGAGATGATCCGCGGCACGGTATTGCAGGGTAAGTCGATTCTGTTTGTCGGCACAAAAAAACAGGCACAGCAAGCCATTGAAAAAGAGGCGCTTGCCTGCGGCATGCATTACGTCAACAACCGTTGGCTCGGCGGCATGCTCACCAACTTTTCAACGATCAAGAAATCATTACTCCGTCTTAAGAAGCTCGAAAAGATGGAAATAGACGGCACCTTCGACAGCCTGACCAAGAAAGAGGTCGCCAAACTGCTCAAAGAGAAGCAACGTTTGGAGAAGAACCTCGGCGGTATCAAGGAGATGAAGGAGCTCCCCGGCGCGATCTTCGTGATCGATACCCGCAAGGAGGCGATCGCGGTCGCCGAGGCGAGTCGCATGGGCATTCCCATCGTGGCGGTCGTCGACACCAACTGCGATCCGACGGGCATCGACTATCCGATTCCCGGCAACGACGACGCCATTCGTGCCATCACGCTCTTCACCCAGATCATCTCGAAGGCGGTCATCGAGGCCGACAACGAGATTGGGCTTGAGGTCATCGAAAACCTTCAAGACGACGAAGAGGACGAGAACTACGCCGGTACCGCCGCGGAACGCGAGGACGAGGACGAGGATGTCGAGACGGTAAAGCTGGCCGCTGCGGTCGGCGCGGACAGCGAGGAAGAGGCCGGATTCACCGCCGAGGACTACTCCGACTACGAGCCCGGTGCCGACCATGAGCTTCCCGCCGACGAGACGACTCCCGAAGAGGCCGTTGCGAAAGAAGCCGGTCTGGACGAGGAGACGCTGTACCAAGACTGATCTTCCGGAAACGAAGGAGGCGAGCGAGCACGCCAGTTTCGGTAGCGCATCGATGCGGGTCCGAACACTCGCTCGCCGGATTCGAGGAAGATACTGAACGAGGAGGATACACATGGCAATTACAGCCGCAGATGTGAAAAAGCTGCGCGAGAAGACCGGCGCAGGTATGATGGATTGTAAAAAGGCGCTCGAGGAGGCCGGTGGCGACTTCGAGAAGGCGGAGCGCATTCTCAAGGAGCTGGGTAAGGCCGCCGCGGAAAAGCGTAGCGGGCGCGCGACCAACGAGGGTCGCATTTTCGTCGCAACCGAAGGTGACCGCGCCGTCGTTTTGGAGCTCGCATGCGAGACCGACTTCGTAGCGCGCAACGAGAGCTTCGTCGCCTTGGGCGAGGATCTCACGCGCGATATTCTCGCCCGCAACCTGAGCGAGGCCGACGATGAGCTCGCAACCAAAGTAAAGGACGCGATCTCCACGATCAAAGAGAACATGAGCTTGCGTCGATTCGGAGTGCTTCAGAAGAAAGACAATCAGATCTTCTCCTCCTATGTTCACGGCGATAGCGGCCGCATCGGCGGCGCGGTGGTCGTGGAGGCGGACAAGAGCGATCTTCTGGAGCGACAAGAAGTGAAAGACTTTGCTTTTGACGTGGCGCTCCATGCCGCCGCCTTCCGTCCGACGTTTCTTTCCGCCGCTACGGTCGACGAAGGCTATCGCAAGGAGCAAGAGGAGATTTTTCTTACCCAGGCGCGAAATATGGACAAGCCCGAGAAGGTGCTCCAAGGTATCGCCCAGGGTAAACTTCGCAAGCATCTTGCGGAGATTTGTCTCCTCGAGCAGGGCTTCGTTAAGGATGAAAAAAAGTCCGTCAATGACGTCGCCAAAGAGGTGAGCAAAGCGGTCGGCGGGACGATCACCGTGGCCGACTATCTCGTATATTCGGTCGGCGAAGAGATATAACGACGAACGGCACCCCGCCCGGACCTTCCGAGCGGGGGCATTTTGTATGGGGAGATATCCATGGATGCGATAATAAAAGATGCCGAAACGAGAATGGGTAAGAGTGTCGCCTCTCTCGAGGAGGAGCTTGCGGGCCTGAGAACGGGCCGCGCGTCGGCGGCGATGTTCGACAAGATCCGCGTGGAGTATTACGGGACGCCTACCCCGCTCAGCCAGGTCGCCAGTGTCAGCATCCCCGAGTCACGATTGGTCGTGATACAGCCCTGGGACAAGGCGCTCCTCGGCGAAATAGAAAAAGCGATTCAGGCGTCGGAACTCTCGCTGAACCCGAATAACGACGGCAAGGTCATTCGAATCAACATACCGCCCCTTACCGAAGAGCGACGCAAGGAGATCGTGAAACTTGCCAAGAACACGGCCGAACAGGGCCGCGTCGCGATCCGCAACATACGCCGCGATGCCAATGACGAGCTGAAAAGAGCTGAAAAGGGCGGCGACATCAGTGAAGACGATCTCAAGCGCGGCGAGGAAAAGATTCAAAAGCTCACCGATCAACATATCGAGGCGATAAATGCTGCGCTATCGGCCAAGGAGAGCGAGATTCTGGAAATCTAATGGCCACGATGCAGCCGATTGGCACGCCGAAACACATCGGTATCATCATGGACGGCAACGGCAGATGGGCAACGAGGCGCAATATGCGTCGTACCCGCGGGCACCGAGAGGGTGTCGAGGCCGCAAAACGCGTCGTCCGTGAGGCGATCGCTCAGGGGATTGAATTTCTTTCGCTGTACGCCTTCTCCACCGAGAACTGGAGACGCGCGGAGGAGGAGGTTTCGTTCATTATGGGCCTCGTCGCCCGCAATCTTCGTGACCAATACGACTTCTACCGCGAAAATCGGGTACGAGTCCGCCATAGCGGCGACCTTTCGGGACTCCCCGCGGCCGTGCAACGGGAGATCGCAGTCGTAACCGAAGAGACCAAGGAGTACGACGCGATTACGATCAATCTCGCGGTTAATTACGGCGGGCGCAACGAAATCGTACGGGCCGTCAATCGGTGGCTCAAGGAGCACGGAGACGGCGAAGCACCCGCCGACTTGAATGAGGCCGATTTACACGCCCATCTCGATCTTCCCTACTTTCCCGATCCCGACCTCATCATCAGGACCGGCGGCGAGCAACGGATAAGCAACTTCCTATTGTGGGGTTCGGCATACGCCGAGCTCTACTTCAGCGAGCGCCTCTGGCCGGAGTGGAACGGCGAAGACCTCAGGGCGGCGATAGAGGCCTTTCAGCATCGAAAGCGCAACTACGGAGGGATGCGATGAGCAACAACACGCTCCAACGATTGCTATTGTTCTTCGTAGGTATACCGGCTCTCGCCGTAAGCGCCTTCGTAGGACGCAACTACGGGTTGCCGGTCTTCGGGATGCTTGTCATAGCCGCGTCAGCGCTGGCCGCCTGGGAGGCGGCGTTTTTTTTTCCCGCCGCGATGCGAGAGTATCCGGGAAGCCGCATCGTTATTCCCTTTCTCGGCGCCGCGATGCCGATCGTAGGATACGCATCCGTCGCGGCGGACGTCGGCATCGGATTTCGCGGAGCGACCCCGTCGGCGACGGTCATCTCGACCCTCGTACTGCTTTCGGCCGTTATCATGGCGGTACAAGTGCTCAAGCGACGCGTCGTCGAGTTCAACCGAATCGTTCTCATCGTCTCCTCGCACCTCTTTCTCATGATCTACCCGGGCCTGTTTGCCTGGCACGTGGTACGACTGGTGGGCTTTGAGCTCAACTCGGAACTCATTCTCCTCTTTTTGCTGTCCATCTATCTCAACGATAGCATGGCGTGGGTATTCGGGCGGCTCTTCGGGAGAGCGACCACGCGTCCCGGGAGCCCGCCGCCGGTCGCCGTAAGCCCCAATAAGTCGGTTATCGGGTTCGTCGGCGGCTTTTCGGCGAGTGTTGCGGTGCTCGTGTTAGCCGGAGAGTGGAACAGCGCGCTCGTTCCCGGTCCACTATGGATGCGTCTTGCGTTCGGTGCACTGGTAGGAGCGAGCGCCATCGTCGGAGACTTGGTGGAATCGGCGTTCAAGCGCTCGGCGGCCGTAAAAGACTCGGGTAATCTCATTCCGGGACGCGGAGGTTTGCTCGATTCGATTGACTCACCGCTGTTTACGGCACCATTCTTTTTTTACGGCTACGTGATACTGTATAGCATTTAGGAGTTGCGTGATGGTTAATGTCCTCATCGGACTCATCGGCCTCGGACTGGTCGTCTTCATCCACGAGTTAGGTCATCTCGTTGCGGCAAAGTGGGCCGGCGTGAACGTAGAAGCGTTCAGCGTCGGTTGGGGTCGAAAAATATGGTCGTTTACCCGCGGCGGCACCGAATATCGGATCAGTTGGTTGCCCATCGGCGGCTACTGCAAGATGCAGGGAGACCAGGCCCTCAATCGCGCGTGGCAGGAACGGAGCGCGCAGATCGACGTCCAAGAGGGCGATTTTTACGCGGCCCGTCCGTGGAAGCGAATCATCATTCTCATCGCCGGCCCCGCGGTAAACTTCATATTCGCCGTCATCGTGTTTGCGGTAGCGACGATCATCGGCCAGTCGATCCAAACGTTTCCCAACCGCATCGTATTGGCAAGCGACTACGACGCGCCGGCAAGTGTGGCCACGCGCGCCGGCCTCGAGACGGGGGATCGTGTCGTGGCGATCGACGGAGAGTCCGTGGAGACCTTCCGCGACCTGCAGACGATGATCGGCCAGTCGGCGGATCGCGAGCTTATGCTCACCGTACTGCGTAACGGCGAGGAGCGTCGGATTTCGCTCACTCCCGAGTTGGACCCGGCTACGGGTATCGGCTTTATCGGCGTGTACCCGTGGGTAGAGCCGGTCGTCGCCGCCGTCGGCGAAGACACGCCGGCGGCGATCGCGGGCATTCAAGCGGGCGACAGAATCGTGGCGGTACGACTGGAATCGCCGGAACCCCAGTCGCGGGAGAACGCGACCGTCTCGGTTACGACGACCGAGGTCGATGAGATTGCCGTTCCCCACTCGATCGCGGTTGAGCACGCGGTCATGAACGCCGGCAATCGGAGAGTCTCCGTACGAGCGGACCGAGATGGACGGATGCGAGAGTTTGTCGTGGTGCCGGAGGTCGACGAGAACGGAGTTGTGCGACTCGGTATCTCCTATGAGACGATAGAGGTTGCGCCGCCGGAGTACGGCATCATAGGCGGCGCCGTGGAAGGGTTCCGTCAGGCGACGCAGACGCTCTATCTTTCGATTCGCGGCATCGGACTCCTCTTCTCGGGCGTCGACGTAAACCAGGCGGTCATGGGGCCGGTGCGAATCACCTATCTCGTGGGAGAGGTCGCCACCGCGGGATTGGCGTCGGGAATCGGACGCGGCATTCTCTCTTTTTTCAACTTCTTGAGCTTCATCAGCGTTACGCTCTTTTTCATGAATCTTCTTCCCATACCGGTTCTGGACGGCGGACAAATCCTTCTCACGGTCGTGGAGATGATGCGTCGAAAACCGCTCAACCCGCGCGTCATATATCGTTTGCAGGTGGTGGGAAGCGTGATCATAATCGGGTTGATGTTCTTTGCATTCTTTAACGACATCCTCTTCTTTGCCAGGGGGTAAGTGATGAGACCGTCTCGTCTTTCGATCTGTATCGTTGTTTTTACACTCGTCTCGTCGGGCCTCGCCGCCTTGCCGCTCATCACCGTACGTTCGAGCCACTCTTCGCAAATCCACGACATGATTTACGAAACCGACGAGGACCTCTTGTTTACCGCGGGCGAGGATGGGAAATTATTGGTATGGGACACTCGCGAGGAGCGCCTCGTACAGAGCATCCGCATCGATCAGATACCTTTGCAGAGAATAGCGCTCTATCCCGACCTGCAGCGCATCGCCGTATACTCGTCTGACGGACAGCGGCACCGCATTACCGTCTGGGACTGGCGCGAAGGAACGCGCTCGTTTCTCCACACACCCGAGGACGCGGTACTGTGGATGGTGCCTTCGCCGCAGGGCTCGTACATCATGTACTCGATCCCGTCGCTACGAAGCGTACGGGTCATCGACGGTGACAACGGGAGAACGCTTCCGTTTCTGCGTCAAAACACCGGTATCGTGTCATGGATGGTCGTCGCCGACAGCGAGGAACGCGTCATGACCTACGCGCCGGCGACCGGCGAGATAGCGTATCGAACCGTGACGAACGGCAGAATTGCCGGCTCGTTCCAAGGACCTCGGAATCTCTCGCTACCCACCCTCCTCAGTACACGCCGTTTTGCCGCGGCGCGCTCGGGGGCGGGGCGGCTGGTGGTGATCGACCTCTTGAGCGGCAATCAAGTCGCCGAGACGGATGTCGGGGATATCGAGTCGATTCAGACCGATGCGGGGAACGGCGACATCATCGCCGTGATTCGAGGCGACCGCAATCGAACGGTACGCCGCTACCGTTTTACCGGCGATGCAATCCAACAACGGTATGCGACGCGTCGGGAGTTTTCCGCGTCGGTCGTGTCGCAGACCTTCGCCGACGATACGCTCTTTGCGGGCACGCGGAACGGTGAAATTCTCCGCTGGCCGGCCTTCGCGTCTCGCCCACTATCGTTTGCAGAGAATCAAATTACTCCCGTCAGCGATCTGTACGCGGTGGAAAACCGTCTCCACATGCTTACCAGTGACCGCGTCATCTCCATCGCGAGCGATTTCTTCGACGCCCAGACGCGCGACGGTGAGGAGACCAGCTACGTCTCCTTCGGCGAGACCTCGGTCGCTGCGGGGGGACGCAGTCGTTTTATCGTCGCCGAGGACGATCTTCTACTCTGGACACCGGAAAGTCGCGACGGGCGTATCAAGAGCTATCACATCGACACGTCGGAACTCACACCCCTGGCCTGGACGCTCGATAGCGGCCTCTTATCGATACACGCATATCAAGATGAGATTTTATCGCTCACCCGTGGAGGGACGGTAGAGCTCCGTCGGCAAACCTCGGGTGATCTCCTCTTTTCCTACCGGGGGCGCGGACTTCAAACGGCTATTCGTACGTCACGCGGAATCTTTGTCGGCAATGCGCGTCAGGACGCGCTCGACTCGGCGATTCTCCGCCTCAACCCCCATACGCAGGAGACCGTCCCATTGGAAACCGAGAGTCGCCTCGTGTTTTTCCTCGCCTTCGATGAGCAGCGTGGTCGCCTCTTCGCTATCGGCGTCCGCGATAATCGCTCCGGAGTTCCGTCGACCGTCATAGAAGTGTTCGAAGGGTTCAATCTCAACCGCCGTCGGACGATCTTAGAAGTGCCGGGTGAGTATCCGAGGGCCGAGTTGGTGCTCGATCCGGTTACCGGCGCCGCCTACACCACCCTCGACGATCGCGGTGGGATTCTTCGGTGGGACGGAAGACGCGTCACCGAGCTGCTTCGTAATCGCGCCCACATTCCACGTCGCATTTTTCTCCAGGGGACGTTTCTATACACGCTCAACCAAGACGGCACGGTTTCGGTGATCGATCGCCGCGAGGGCACGCGCATCCTCGATTTGTACGTAATGGAAAGCGGAGCGTGGCTCGCGTTGCGCGAAGACGGCCGGTTCTTCGCCTCCACAGACGAAATTGCCACGCCGCGTTACTTGAGCGTGAACAGCGATGCGACCGTGCTGCGCGATTACCGGCTCGTCTCGGAGTCGAGCGCGCTCCCCGAGTCCGGGCGGCAGCGCTCGCCGACGACGGACCGCCTCCGCAGCGCGGACGAGGGAGATCTGAGTGACGAGAGCCGCACCTTCGACCCGTTAAGCGGCGAGCCGGCGCCGTCGTCGTGATACGACGCGGCTAGCGGTAGTCCGAGCAGATTTTTTCGATCGCCTCGCGCACCGCGGAGCGTACCTCGTCGCCGTGCTCCTCCATAAGCGTATCGGCATAGAGACGCCCCAAGAGGTTGACGCGGTACATCGGTCGCACGTGATTGAGGGCGTAGGTCGCCATGTCCATTACGCTGTCCTCGGAAATGCACGCGTCGTCGTCACGTTCTTCGAGCTGTCGGCCGAGCTCATCGAGTACCAGTTGCTCGGCGCCGTTGGTGAGCTCGTCAAAGTTAAACATCTTCGTAACGTCCATTTCTGTGGGGCCTCCCTATCCTACATCGTCTTCTGCAAGATTCTCGAACTTCGTGTAGCGCGGTACAAAGGCGATCTTTATCGTTCCGACCGGACCGTTGCGCTGTTTTGCCACGATTAACTCGGTCTCGATGACGTTCAACGCCTCGGTCGTATCGCGCTCGACGTTTCGATCGCGGTGTAGAAACAACACCACGTCGGCGTCCTGCTCAATGCTCCCCGATTCTCGAATGTTGGAAAGCAAGGGGCGTTTTCCTTCAGTATCGCGCGACACCTGAGAGAGTGCAACTACGGGGATGTCGAGCTCCCGCGCCAGGGCCTTGAGAGATCGCGAAATGTCGGCGATCTGCTCGTGCCGGGCGAGCTCGGCGTTCTCGTTGGTGATCAACGTAATGTAGTCGATGAAGATGATTCGAATAGCGTGCTGACTTACCATACGCCTGGCCTGGGCGCGAAGGTCCAAAAGGCGCATGCCGGGGGTGTCCGATATCCACAACGGCGCCTCGTATATGTGCCCCGCGGCGTTGGTCAAGTTGGCAAAATCGGCGGGTCGCAGCATCCCGGTCCGGATCGTCTGACTCGGTATTTTCGCCTCGCTGGCCACCAGTCGCTGCATGAGCGCCATATCGCTCATCTCCAACGTGAAAAACCCGACGGGAATCTTGTGACCGATCGCCATGTTAGCCGCCATCGAGAGGGCGAGGGCCGTCTTTCCGACCGACGGTCGTGCGCCGACGATAATGAACTCGCTATTTTGAAACCCGCTGGTCAAGTTATCGAGGGCATGCAGTCCCGTCGGCACACCGGTAAAGTCCTCTTGATTGTGGTACAACTTCTCGATCGCGGCGACGG
Organism: Alkalispirochaeta sp.; assembly: GCA_965601925.1. Classification (GTDB taxonomy): domain Bacteria; phylum Spirochaetota; class Spirochaetia; order DSM-27196; family Alkalispirochaetaceae; genus Alkalispirochaeta. Next base: position 3,579,268 of record OZ271854.1, on the reverse strand, counting down.
TGCGTTTGACGACCTCCTTCGCCGGTTGGAACCCGCGTACCTGGGTCGTCTCCGCAAGCTCGAAGATGCGCCGTTCGGCATCCTCCAATACTTGTCGTGTGGGTATCGTATCGTCGAAACAACTCTCGGTAATCTCCGCGGCGAGCGTGATGAGGCGGCGACGCATGCTGGTCTGTTGGACGATCTGCGCGTAGTACTCGACATTGGCGCTCGTCGGCACCGCGGTGGTCAGGGACGAAATGTAGGACGCACCGCCGACCTTCTCCAACTGGCCGCCCGACTGCAACTCGTTGGTGAGCGTAATAAGGTCGATACTCTCACCTCGATCCCAGAGCTTGAGTACCGCCTCGAAGATGAGTCCGTGGACACGTCGATAGAAATCGTCGGGTCGAACGTAGTCGACCACCCGAACGATCGCCGGCGCATCGAGTAGGATTGAGCCGAGTGTCGCAACCTCGGCTTCGATGTTGTGGGGGGGCAGCCGCCCTTCCATCGGGGCGGATTACTCCTCGTCGGTCTCGGCAGCTTCCTCTTCAGCCGCAGCCCGCATCGCCATGACTTCCGGGTCGAGGATCTCTTCCTCCGCGTCTCCGGACTCGTCGGCGCTCTCTTCGATCTGAGCCTCGTCGTCGGCAGCGACATCGTCGGCCGTTTCCGTCTGGGCGGCCTCAGCTTCGTTCTTCTTCGCCTCTTCGATCTCTTTGGCGTTCTCCGCTTCTACCGTGACCATCAAGGTCGCCTCGCCGTCGCCGTACAGGCGAATACGCACCTTGTAGTTACCGGTCGCCTTGAGGCTATTCTCGGGAATCTCAATCTTCTTACGCTCGACATCGACACCCTTGGCCGCAAGCTGCTCCACGATCGTGGCGCTGGTTACCGACCCGAAGAGCTTTCCGTTAGCTCCGGCGGTCATGCGAATCACCACCGGCTCCGACTCGATCTTGTCCTTTATCGACGCCGCCTGACGACGCTTGTCTTCTTTCTTGGCCTCGATCTCGGCGCGGCGCGACTCGATGATCGCCGCGTTGTGATCATTGTACTCGAGCACCAGCCCCTGCGGCAGCAGATAGTTCCGAGCATATCCCGGAGCGACCGTGCAGATGTCTCCCTCTTCCCCGAGGTTTGCGACATCACTGTTCAGAATGACCTTCATATTCCTCTCCCCTTTTGTAGTCTATCCATAATTCGCTCATACCCAAGAGCGGGAGCCCGATTCCGGCAACGACGTTGAGCCCCGGCAAAAACAGCATCGCCATGGCGATCGTCAGGACCCACCGCTCTCCCCGTACTCCCATTCCGCGGCGACGCAACAGGTGCTGCGTCAACCCCGTTCCTTGGATACCGAAGAGAAACGCCCCTATCAAAACGGCGTTCCAGCCTATCGGTGCCGCCCACTCGGGACCCGCCAACCACGTCACGGTGACGATTGCGAGCCCGCCGATGACGACCCAAATCAATGAATCGGGTACGCGCGCCGTCCGCAAGCTTTGGGCGATGCCGTACCCGCGAAAGACGATGCCACGCCCGATCCACCAGTTAGCGGCAATGGCGGCGGTAATGCCGAGGCCGATCGTGTTGAGGACGATGTCGTACACCGCCGAAATCCACATCGCCGGATCGCCGGAGAAGCCGACTACCTCAAGCAGGGCCTCCAATTGATCGGAAAACGGTCCGTCACCTGCCGAAACCTGCGCCAGAATTCTCAAAGAAGGAATCGTGGCCACGATCGCCACGGCGCTCCCCGCGAGCAGGCGCGCCCACCACGGACGACCTTTGTACACGTTGAACACGCTTAGACCCGCCAAAAGTCCGACGGGCATCAACGAATCCAAAAAAAGCACCCGAACCATCTCGGCGCCGACGGCCTCAAAGCGCAACACCTGCACCAGATGCACGGTGATAATCACCGCTGCGGTGGTAGCGGCGCTTACGGCACCGTAGAGCGGACCGCGGCGCGTATACGCTACCTGCACCGGCACGGCAAACAAAAACGCAAAGATGCCGGAATAAAACAGCACGGCGCTCCCGATCGCCGAAACCAATAGGGGAGCCGCCCTCCGGTATAGTTTTCCGGCCTCGTTCATGCGCGTAGGTGCATCAACCCATCGGCAACAGGCCGAGGTACCGTGCTTTTTTTATCTCCCGGACCAGCCGGCGTTGATTCTTGGCCGAAGTGCCGGTAATGCGACGCGGCAACACCTTCCCGCTCTCGGTGAGGAAGCGGCGTAGTATCTCGGGATGTTTGTAGTCAACGATAAGATTCTGTGTCTTTATCTTATCGACTTTCTTGCGAAAGTGGGAGCGACCGCGGGGACGGAATCCGCGTCCGCCGTCGCGATCATCGCGCCCACCTCTGTCGTCGTCGTAACCTCTACCTCTATTCTCGTCGGACATCTCTATCCTCCTTGTGTTCTCACGTGATTGTCGTTGTAGGAGCTAAAACGGAATCCCGTCGGGAAAATCGTCCCCCCCGAATCCGTCGTCACTCTTCGAACCGCTTGCGCGGCCGGGACGCGTATCCTGCGTCCTCGCCTGCCCTCCTCCCGAGCCTCCTTCACGGCTGCCCAGAAGCATGACGTTGTTGGCGACGACACTCACCTTGCTTCTATTCTGGCCTTCCGGGGTTTGCCAGCGATCTTGCCGAAGCTGACCGTCGACGCCGACCTGCTTGCCCTGCGTCAAATAGCGTTGGATCGCCTCACCCTGTCTACCGAATAGCGTCACGTCAAAAAAATTCGGCTCATCTACCCATTCGTCGCCTTGCTTACGGCGGTTGTTAATCGCTATCGAGAACTCACAGATCGCAAGTCCGCTATTGGTGTATTTCAACTGAGCGTCTCGAACGAGTCGTCCCACCAGTACGACGTGGTTGATGTCTGCCATGTCGGGTAATCTCCCTATTAGTCGTCTCGGCGCACCATCAGAAAACGCAACAACTCATCCTTGAGACGAACCGCGTTCTCGATCTGATGGGCCTTTTCCGGTTCCAACTTACAGACGTAATAATAGTAATGTGCTTGAAGTTGCTTCTTGATCGGAAAAGCGAGGGGTCGTATCCCCATGTCTTCCTCTTTTTCGATCTGTGCTTCCAGTTTGACGAGTTCGGCTCGTACGGTCTCGACACCGGCATTGAAGGCCTCTTGACCCGCACGAAACACGCACATCGCTTCATAAGTTCTCAAATGTCCCTCCTTATGGACTTGCGACTACCATTCTGATACCATTCGATGATAGCAAGAAGGTCGCGCGACGGTACCACACGGCACCGCGTATGTCAAGGTAGATAGCAGGAGTATCGATGGCGTCGAAAGTGCACTACGACGACAACCTCTTCTTTATCCATTCAATCCTACGTACCGTTGCCGCGGGTCTGAAACTCGATATTGATCCCGAATACTTCAAAGATAAGATCGTCGAGGACATCTTCTTTATCGACGCGATTCTCATGCGGACGTTCTCGTCCCTCAAAGATAATACGTATCTCATTAATCGCTCGGCGTATCTACGCTCCCTTCGAAGAACCGTTACCGCGTTTACCGAGTTTCTCGAGACCGTCTCCGTGGAAGGAGCGGGCTTCTCCGACTCGCTGTCCGCCTATCACGACAAGCTCGATAGTACGCTCCATGCCCACAACCATGTCCTCCGGGAGATCGACGCGATGCTCGATCAAGAGGAGCTTGAGGAGGAGACGGTAGATGTCGTCTCCTCCAGGGAGTACGGATTTCTCCTTGCCGATGCCGAAACGGCGGGCGAGGAAGCCGAAGAGTCTCTCCCGTAACGCCGAACCGGGTCCGGCGGACCGCACGGCGGGGCTGGAAAGGCGTACCGTTTTCCAATAGTGTACATGATGTCTATGCTGAGAAAAACGAAAATCGTCGCGACTATGGGACCCGCCGTCGACAATCTGGAAACGATGAAGGATCTCATTGTAGCGGGACTCAATATCGCCCGTTTCAACTTTAGTCACGGAACACATGAAGAACAGAAAGGGCGTATCGAGATGCTGCAGCAGGCGAGTCGCGAGACGGGGCTACCTGTGGCGCTCCTGCTGGATACAAAGGGGCCGGAGATTCGCACAGGCCTCATAAAGGGCGGCGGAACGATCACGCTCGTTCGCGGCGAGCCTATCATCTTGACGACCGATGCGATCGAGGGCGACGAGCACATGATCGCGGTGAGCTACCACAACCTCCCGTATGAAGTTCAGGTAGGCGGACACGTATTCGTCGCCGACGGACTGGTCGACCTGGAAGTGACCGACATCCGCGATAACCGCATTCATTGCGTCGTCCGCAACGGCGGGACGATCGGCAGCCGCAAGAACGTCAACGTCCCGGGCGTCAAGACGGCGCTCCCGGCGGTAACGGAGAAGGATGTCGCGGACATCGAGTTCGGCGTCACGATGGGCATGGACTTCATCGCAGCATCCTTTATTCGTAAACCGAAGGATGTGCAGACCGTTCAGCAAATCGTCGATCGCGCGAAGGCGCCGATCCGCATCATCTCCAAAATCGAAGATGAGGAGGGGTTGCACAACATTCGCGAGATTGCGCGCCTCTCATCGGGAGTTATGGTCGCCCGCGGCGACTTGGGCGTCCAATTGGAAACCGAACAAATACCGCTCGCTCAAAAGCGCATTATTCGCGAGTGCAATCAACAGAACAAACCGGTCATCACCGCGACGCAAATGCTCGATTCGATGATCAACAACCCGAAGCCGACGCGCGCGGAGCTCACCGACGTGGCAAACGCTATCTTCGACGGCACCGATGCGGTCATGCTCTCGGGCGAGACCGCCGGCGGGAAGTATCCCGTCGAGTCGGTACGTACGCTGCACCGCATCGCCGTCGAGGTGGAGCGCTCGCAGGAGTACATCGAACGCAGCAAGCAGTACTTCTACTTTCATAAGTCGAGCAACGACATCGCCGACGCGATCACAAAGGCGGCATACGTCGTCGCTACCGATGTGGAGGCGGCGGCGATCGTCGCGCCGAGTCTACGGGGAAACAGCCCTCGCCTGTTGTCCAAGTATCGCCCGATACAACCGGTGATTGCGGTAACGACCTCGGAGATCGTCTATCGCCAGCTCCTGCTTCACTGGGGCATCTACCCTATTCTCGCCGAGTACGTAAACGATTCGGACAGTATGATCCAGAATGCGCTGCGCCTCGCGCTCCAGAAGGGATATGTTCGCCGCAATGACAAAGTCGTTACCGCCGCGGGTATTCCCCTCAACAGCCCCATCATGATGAACACCATCAAAGTGCACTTCATGGGGAACATCCTCAATCGTGGCCAACGCGGCTTTGGGGCGATCTGCAGCGGTAACATCGTCAAGGCCAAGAACTACGAGCAGGCCAAACAACGTCTCAAGCTCAACGGGGCGGAGATCCTTCTCGTTCCCAATCTGACCGACGAGTATAGACCGCTCCTGCGCCACGTGCGCGGCGTCATCGTCGAGAACAAACCGGAGCTCAACGTCGAAGAGATACGGTCGATCAATCCCGAGCTCGTCTTCGTTTCCGATGTGCGCGATGCGTATCGACAGTTCGAACACAATCAGAGTATCAGCCTGGACGGCGAAGAGAAAATCGTCTACGAGGGCTATCTGGACACATAAGGCGGCGCGTCTTGTGCCGACGCGTGTGGTAACTCGAAGCGTAGGATGGCGGCGTCGCCGGGCACTCAGCACGCCGGGGCGCTGCTATTGAGGCTCAGCGGCTGAGCGCCGAGTATGTGGCGTGTGTTGTGTCGGCCGTCGAGCGTCTGATGTGCCCGCGCCGCCGTCGTCACTCAACACGTCTTGGACGTTTGTCGCACGAGCGGCCTACATCCCGGTATGATTCCCACCTTATTCCCTCCCTTGTGTGTTTTCATACAATGAGGTAGCTTTTCATCAGAGCTTGGTGATGAACTCCACATACGAAGACAGCGGCTACCGCGGAAAAATCGAAGAACTCTCTTTGCTATTTGAAATTAGCCAAATTCTCGATCAGAGCTTGGACCTGAAGCAGGTAATCCAGCCGGTCCTGACTGCGGTTACCGATCACCTGGGCATGCTGCGCGGGACGATCACGCTCCTGAACCGCAAGACGGGAGAGATATTGATCGAAGCGGCCTACGGTCTCACGCCCACGGAACGACAGAGAGGGCGGTATAAGCTCGGAGAAGGCATAACCGGTAAGGTCGTCCAGAGCGGCCAGTCCAAAGTGATTCCGCGAATCAGCGAGGAGCCCGACTTTCTCAACAAGACCGGCGCGCGTAGAGGCCGCCAGTATCAGGACATCTCATTTATCTGCGTCCCCATCAAGATCGGCAACGAGACGGTCGGCGCTTTCAGCGTCGACCGCGAGTTCATCGGCGAGAGCAAGCTCCAGGATGACGTTCGCATTCTCACCGTCGTGGCGTCCATGATCGCCCAGGCGGTCAAGATACGTCAGAACGTCATGGAGGAGCGCGAGCAACTTCTGGAGGAGAACAGCCGCCTCCATCGTGAGCTCGAGGAACGTTTCCGACCGTCGAACATCATCGGTAACAGTAAGGCGATGCAGCACGTCTTCGATATGGTGGCTCAAGTCTCCAAAAGCGACGCGACGGTGCTTATCCGGGGCGAAAGCGGTACCGGCAAAGAGCTCGTCGCCCAGGCGATCCACTATAACAGCCCGCGTGCGGCAAAACCGCTCATCAAGGTTAACTGTGCCGCCCTCCCGGAGACGGTGATCGAAAGCGAACTGTTCGGCCACGAAAAAGGTGCCTTCACCGGAGCGATCACGACACGGAAAGGTCGTTTCGAGATCGCAAACGGTGGGACGATCTTTTTGGACGAAATCGGCGACCTTTCGCCCATGACGCAAGTGAAACTGCTGCGCGTCCTCCAGGAGAAGGAGTTCGAACGCGTCGGCGGCAACGAGACGATCCGCACCAATGTACGCGTTATCGCGGCCACCAATCGCGATCTGGAGAGCTTCATGGAGGAGACTCGCTTTCGCGAAGACCTCTATTATCGACTCAACGTATTCCCGATTCATATTCCGCCTCTCAGGGAACGTCGTGACGACATCCTGCTGTTGGGTGATCATTTCATGGATAAGTACGGTGAGACCAACCACAAGCCGATCCAGCGTATCTCGACGCCGGCCATCGATCTACTCATGAACTATCACTGGCCCGGAAACGTCCGAGAGCTTGAAAACTGTATTGAAAGGGCGGTGCTCCTAAGCGTAGACGGCGTCATCCATTCACACCACCTCCCGCCGAGTCTGCAGTCCGCCGAGAGCACCAACACCCAGGTGCGCGGCTCACTTCAAGAAGCGCTGGACAACTTGGAGCGAGAGCTCCTCATGGACGCCCTGAAATCGACGAAGGGGAACATGGCGCGAGCCGCGCGAATGCTCGACGTCACCGAGCGCATCATGGGGCTACGCATCAAAAAACACAACATCGATCCCAAAGCATTTCGTACACGGATGTAATAAAGACGTTTTTTATCCACATTTGTGTAGGAAAAAGAATTACACTCTACGCGTACGTTGAACGAAGAATCAGCACTTCGTACCATATAGCTCTATCTAAATGCTCTTGTGTAAGAAACTTACCGAAACGTAGTCGATAACACATAAATCAACACTGACGTTGGCATAGATATTACTTACTACGAAAGCGAATTACGTTTGTCGTACGAGAGGAGTGTATTATGAAACGTCGACTATTCATCGCTGCGGCTCTGTTTGCCGTGCTTGCCGTCGGCCAGGTCGTCGGACAAGAGGTGCTACCTGAGGTAGTTGCCGCTTTCGATATGATCTGGCTTACCATTGCCGCAGCGTTGGTCTTCTTCATGCAGGCCGGCTTTGCGATGGTGGAAACGGGGCTTACCCGCGCAAAGAACGCGGGAAACATCATCATGAAGAATCTGATGGATTTCTCAGTTGGAGCGATTGCCTACTTCGCCATCGGCTGGGGGCTTATGTACGGATCGAGCGTCGGGGGATTCATCGGCTCAGACCAGTTCTTTCTTTCAGGCGCCGAGAGCGCGACGTTCCGTGATTGGTTTTTTCAAGTCGTATTCGCCGCCACCGCCGCGACCATCGTGAGCGGCGCAATGGCCGAACGGACAAAGTACGCGGGGTATCTGCTCTACTCGGTCGTGATCAGCGGACTGATTTATCCTATCAGCGGTCACTGGATCTGGAACGGCGGCTGGCTCTCAGGTCTGGGATTTCACGACTTTGCCGGCTCGACCGTCGTACACTCCGTTGGAGCGTGGGCGGCCCTCGTCGGCGCAATTCTCATCGGGGCGCGGCGCGGCAAATACGTGAAGATCGGCGACCAAACCACGGTCAAGGCCATTCAGGGCCATAGTATGCCCTTAGCGGCGCTCGGTGTATTCATCTTGTGGTTCGGATGGTACGGATTCAACGCGGGCTCGACTCTCGCCGGAATGGATACCGATATCGCATACGTCGCAACAACGACGACGCTTGCCGCCTCCGCCGGCGCTATCGCCGCGATGTTCACCAGTTGGATCTGGTTCGGTAAACCCGACCCATCGATGTCGCTTAACGGCGCGCTTGCCGGGCTCGTAGCGATCACCGCCGGAACGTGGGTCATCAGTCCCGGCGCATCGATTCTCGTGGGTCTGATCGGCGGTGTCATCGTAGTCATGTCGGTAGAGTTTCTCGATAAGGTGCTCCACATCGACGATCCGGTCGGAGCGATCTCGGTTCACGGTGTCGTCGGTGCATGGGGTACTCTTGCGGTCGGTCTCTTCGGTGATCTGGAAAAGATCGGCAGTGGACTTTCGCGAGGCGGCCAGGTGGGCGTGCAACTGTTGGGAATTGCCGCGGTCTTCGTATGGGTCGTCGTGACTGCGTTTATCCTCTTCGGCATTCTGAAAGCCGCCAACCTGTTGCGCGTTTCGGAAGAAGAAGAGATGCTCGGCCTCGACATATCGGAACACGGTGCGGAGTCCTACAGCGGTTTCCAGATCTTCTCCAACATGTAAGGACGAGGGAGGCTATACACTATGAAATTGATTGTTGCCTACATCCAGCCGCATAAGCTGAACGATGTAAAGGAAGAGCTTTACAAGGCCCAAGTGTTCAAGTTGTCGGTGACGAATGCGATGGGCGCCGGACAGCAAAAGGGCTATCACGAAACCTATCGAGGCGTCGACATCGAAGTAAACCTGCTCAAGAAGGTCCGCCTCGAGATCGCAGTCAACTCCGAGTTCGTGCAGCCGACGATCGACGCAATCGTCAAGGGTGCGCGCTCGGGTAAGATCGGCGACGGCAAGATCTTCGTCGTGCCCCTCGACGACGTCATTCGCATACGCACCGGCGAAACCGGTACCGAAGCGATCGGCTGACCGTCGATTCATACAATTCTTCTGCATAGACCGCTCCGAGACGGGGCGGTCTTTTTTTGCTCGCTTTCGGAATTATCGGTTGACCGATCGATCCGATGTCGATCGAAAAGGGTATACGAGATGCCCAAAGGAAGGCATTGGGCGCCGGACGCCAGAAACGCCGTCGCACCGAGGAATCGAACCGCGTGTCCCATGCGTGCCGAGGACCCGATATCCATCAGCGAGCTCTCACGACCCGCTTCGCGAACCGTACGATGGCACGTCCTGCTACCGTCGATCTGCGGAATGCATCCACTTGTGTCGATTCCATCCGAGTCTCTCAGTGCAGATCGTCCACGCGACGAAGACGATCCATAGGGCTAACAACACCCAGATTGTTACGAGTGGCCACGTGCGTATAAATCATGGTTGTACTCACGTCGTTGTGGCCGAGCAACTCCTGGACGGTACGGATATCGTATCCCGCCTCGATCAAATGCGTTGCAAAACTGTGGCGGAGCGTGTGGATCGACGCCTGTTTCGCGACTCCCGCCGCGGCGACGGCACGATGAAAAGCGCGCTGTAAACTCGATGGATAGGCGTGATATCGACCCGACATGCCCGTTCGCTTGTCGACGGAGAGACGTTGCGACGGAAAGAGCCAGAACCACCCCCACTCTGTCCCGGCGTTCGGATACTTCGTTGCCAAAGCGCCGGGCAACGGAACCCCGGGGTTGCCAAGAGCACGGTCTTGATCAAACAACGCGCGTACCGAACGACCGTGCTCTCTCAACTCCGGAATGAGTGACTTCGGGAGAACGGTTAGTCGATCCTTGTTGCCCTTACCGGAACGCACGATGATTGTTCCATCGTTCGTATTGAGATCCTTTACACGCAACGCCAAACATTCAGAAAGCCGCAACCCACTGCCATAGATGAGGCGTACCATGAGAAGGTACGGAGGCTTCATGTAGCCGCATATTGATGTGATCTCCTCGCGCGATAACACCACGGGAAGGCGCTTCTTTGCACGGGCACTCACTGCGAAGCGAAGCGAATTGATGTCTCGTTCCAGCACGTTACGATACAGGAATAGTATAGCGTTGAATGCTTGGCGTTGAGTACTAACCGCTACGGACCTGTCGATAGCAAGATGCGTAAGAAAGGAACGAACGTGGGAATCATCGAGAGTCGGGGGCCGCTGCGAGTTGCAGTATGAGCGAAAGGTGCGGAACCATTGTAGGTAGGTCCGTTCCGTCGCCCGTGAGCGGCCCTTGAGTCGAAGTGTGTGAATGAGGAGAACCTGTAGTTCTTCCCACGATCGGGCCTGTCGTGACGCTGTTTCTACCGATGCTGGCGTTGCGTCCAAAAACCTCAGGAACATCGCCACGGCGTCGCCTGCCTGATTCACCTGCCACTCCCGCCTCGTCCGGTAGAGTGCAGCTTTGAACTCCGGCAACATCTGTGCGTCCGCAATCTCATCGGAATGCTTGGCACGAAACTGCGCATACTCTTTTACCCACCTGACATAGTGCGGACGCGCGCGCGGAGAAATCGTGTCTATTTGTGTAATGTATTCTCTGAAATGCTCAATGTCGTTTGCAGTCATAGCACCTCCATGCCGGTGTTTACTCCTTTTCAATAGAAGTACATCGATGTGTGAGGTTCCGTGCTTTTCGGCGATTACAGACGAGTTGCCATTGGGTTGTTATGTGGAAAAGTGTGGAGGGGAATATGTTATATGGTTTGAAGCCAGAGCCGTGATTCGCTACAAACCTCCATCAGGAGAGTTATGCTCATCGATAAGGTAAGGTTTGCGGCTTTGGGCCTAATACAATAAAATAGGAATATCGTCTTTTTTTAAAATATTTCGATTAAACGATGGAGGAGCAATTGTTGGACATGATAGTCGAGTTTCAAGCTTTGATAATTGCTCTGCTAATTATTGGATTTTTAACATTTTTCATTCTGATTTTTAGAAGAAATATTGCTTCTGTAATAGACCGTATTCAATCAGTCGACTACTCAAAAGGTTCAGGAGAGAACCAAACGGCTGTAGCTTTAAGCACCTTCGGTTACACACCAAATAGCATTCCTCACAAAAAGGACAATTCGATCGCGGATCAAGAGTCGTCCAAAGTAGATTCCGTAGAGGATTCAAAGCCGGGCAAGGAATATGTGTCTCCATCAGAGCTTGAAGCTCGTTTTTTTGCTTTGCTAGAAGAATCCCAAACTTCTGAGGCCGAAGAGCTGTATTCCAAAACCATCGAGAGCCTTTCTGGAAATCGCGAACGTGTGGACATCAAACTGAGCTACGCATTTTGGCGTGTTTATTTCGGTCACGATTCATCTTTGACTCGAATGGAATCAGCTGTAGAAAGCGCAAAAGAGTTTGACGATCTATTGAGTAAAGGAAAACGTTTGTTAGGTTGGCTCTTACTAAAACGGGGGCGGCAAACGGAAGCACTCTCTTCACTGCAGTATTCTTATGATCACGGTACATCGGACATGCAGAAGGCGCAAGCAGCGACAATTAGTGCCGATATCATATGTGAGATCGAAGGGAGCGAAAAAGCGACCCAGTATCTCTCTGACCGCGTTCAATCTCTGACGTCACATGATGCTATCGGTCTACTGTTCAGCAAAATAGCCGAGATTTTGAACGATATCGATTCAAATCGTTCAAGTTTAGCGCGTGAGGTCAGCCTTGCCTATAGTGGTAAATCGCGAGCTAATCTATTTGATTTAGCGTATAAGTCAAAATCGCTTTTGGTGCAGCTGCATTATTATCAGGAATTATTGACTCTTGATCCTGAAAACAATATGGCACACAACAATCTTGGAGTTACTTATAAAGAACTAGGGCACGTTTTCTCATCCGTTGAGCAGTATAGACGCGCGGAAAAACTTGGCGAAACACTATCAGCCGCTAATCTGGCTTTTTTGTTCATCAACAACGGTTTTGAAGAAGAAGCGCGAGAGCTAATATCGTGGGCGCAATCGGAGGAAAATACTCATCAGAATGTTGGAAATGCACAATACGCTTTGCAGTCTTCGATCGATGCTGAATTAGAAGCAGTTTCTTTGCACCGGAAAGCAGCGGCAAGGCGATCCAACTTCTTCCTTGAACATGGCTCGAAGTTTTTTTTTCCAGCTCAAGTACATGACTATTGCAAACCATGGATCTGCAACAATGAAGGAGCTCCAAAGCTCGACATTAGTCAGGGCCCGGAAAGCATGATTTTTGAAATGGCGTATTCAACACAGCGTTACAGTGGACACACAAAAAATATCGCTTCTGGAATCACCCTCAAGTTGTCATTGGAAAACAGTACCATTTTGACAGACCGACCGATTGAGCTGTCCGTCGCGCTAAGTGAAGCGGGCAATGAGTTATACGCGCTCGTTATTGAAAATGACTTTGGGTGTAATGGATGGTTGTTTCGAACGGTGTCGAAAAATAAAACAGTCGCACAAATCCCGGAGCAAACCACATAACGAGGCTGTCGCACAACGCGTGGGAACCCACGCGGAGCGAGTAGTTCACGGCCAGTGATCGTGGCCAGGCATTCTTCAACCCGCCACCCACCCGGATCAAACTCCGACTAACCGATGAATCAGCCCGGTGGTGGCGATCTTTTCGATGTTGTGCACCAGCGTGTACAGGAGCCATTGAATGCGGACCTTCGCCCGGCCTCGGAGCGTGAATCGTCGCATGCCCTTGGTGGCGGTGATGTTCGCAAAGACCGGCTCCACGATACCCATGCGTCTGGCGTACATCCGTCGACCCCGTTCGGTGTCGATCCGATCACGCATCTGTTGGGCATAGGTCCCGGCTGGACCGTCACCGCGGAAGAGTCTACGCCGGGTTGCAGTACGGATCAGACAGCGGGAGGTGAGATCGCATGCACTGCAGTCTGATTGCTTCGCTTCATAGCGCGTACCACGACGCCCGGCAACCACCTCCCGGGTGCGCCGTCGCAACGTCTTGCCGGCCGGACAACGATAGCTGTCGGTGTCGCTCTGGTAGAGGAAATCGGCTTGGGTGAAGCGCCGGTGTGCCGCCCGGCGCGATCGACTCCGATCCGCGAATCGCATGTCCCGATTCCGGAACTGATGGTCGGGGATATAGCCGTCGAGATCAGAGTCGATCAGGAACCGGGCGTTGGATTCGGTGAAATAGTTGGTATCAGCGAGGATGGTCGGTGTGCAGGCCTGGGGATGTGCGAACCTGCGCAGTGTATGCAGTGACCGGCGCACCATCCGTGGCAGCAGCGGTGCCTCATGGATCTGACCGACCGGTTCAGCGTGTAGCACGATCTGGTGCTTCGCATCCACCATCGCCAGCGCGTTATAGCCCTGGATGTAGCCACTCCCGGTTTTCAGTGTGGCACTCTGATTGTCGGTGATGTTGGATTTCACCTCGCGTCCGCTGGTGCCGGTGCGGGGTGGATGGGCGTCGAGGAATCCTTTGATGCGGTCGATCTGCGCCCGGTAGCGATCAGCTGTCCCTGAACCGGGTCTGCCCTGTTGATCGTCGTTATCGGAGGTGCATGCCTCATCTGCGCCGCGATGAGTGAGCAGTATCGCCTCAAGACGTGCTTCAAGCTTCGCTCTCTTCTTCTCCAGTTCCCGTCGCGTCCCCGCGTGCTCTCGGGCGGCGTTCGAGCTGATCTTGCAGCCGTCCAGTGCAAACACGTCCCCACCGATCAGATCGCCCTGTGCCGCAATCATCAGCACATCCCGGAACACACGACGAACCGCCGCGGGATGGCCGGTAACGAACCGGGCGATCGTGGCGTGGTCGGGCCGGATATCACCACTGAGGGCCATGAACACGATGTTGGTCCGGCAGGCTTCCTCGATCTTCCGTGAGGAGAGGATGCCCCGGGAGTAGGCGAACAAGATGATCTTCACCAGCGCGGCCGGATCACAGGCCGGGCGACCGCCGTGGTCGTTGTGATAGGCTGCATCGAACACCGACGTATCGATCTCGTGGTCGACGATCCAGGTGATGGCGTGTTCGATGGTACCCGGCACCAGCTGATCATCCAGGCACACCGGAATCATGAGATCCTGCCCCTCGTTTCCTCGGTAGTTCGGCATTGGCTCCTCCCAGGCACGATGCTAGCAGACCACGACTGCGTTGTGCGACAGTCTCAACATAACGCTGGAGCAGTCAAAGCCTTTGGCACGCGCCTTGCGGTACGCAAGGCCCGCGCCAAGCCCTCCGCTCTGCTCCGGGCCGGCTTTGCAGCTCAGCTCGGTGTTATGTTGCTTCTGCGTTACCCCAAACGAATTGCGTAAACAGACCAAATAAAGTACGTTATTTGAACCGGGAGGCTGGTTATGAATCTTCGTTCAGATATTCGTCCTATTTCGTATGTGAAGAGCAACGCGGCGGAAATGTTGCGGCAAGTCAATGACACTCATAATCCGATATTAATCACTCAAAATGGCGAAGCACGGGCAGTATTGTTAGACACGAAACGTATCAGGAAATGAAAGATGCCCTTGGACTGATGAAACTCATCTCGCAAAGTGAAAAGGATATTTCAGACAACCGAACTGTCGATCATAAGTCGGTCATGGATGATATCTATGGTCGCATTTCTGATTGATTTATGATTGTGACATGGGCCGCGAGCGCGGCGACGGACTTCCGAGAAATCATTGATTGGATCATCAACCATTCGTCGGCGATGATTGCGAAGAACATCTCAGAAAAAATTGATTCTGAAGTATCGCGATTGTCAGAATTCCCGGATACCGGACGGATCATTCCGGAACTCGAACAACAGAACATCACGAAATATCGAGAAATCATCGTCGCGCCATGGCGCGTGTTTTATACGCAAGAATCTGATCGAGTACTGATTCTCGCCGTGATTGATGGACGGCGAAATATCGAAGACATATTGCTCCGAAGAAACCTCCGGTGCGGGACCAAGCACGGCTTTCCCGCATACATCATGTATGGAGGTGCACAAGATGCACACAACAAAATCTGCCGGTACGTATGTCCCAAAGGTGAGCCGCGATGCGGTCTTTGCGCTTAGGCGAATGGCGTGGTTCAAGAATGAACCAATGACAAAGACATTGGATCGCCTCATCCTCGACGCAATAAAGGACTTTGATCTCTATGATGTCTGTGCCGCCTGCCGGTGCAGAAGTCCGAAGGGTCAATGTGATGGATGCATTTTCAAAGTGGCGGCACGCGCCAGCAAGCAAACGTGCCACCAAGAAAAAGCCTCGTAAGGCTTCATTCCAATAAGTACTACCGGGTGGTTGGGCTTCGTGCTTCAGCCACTCGGTAAAAAGGCATCAATGAACGAGATAGACACGTAAAACAAAACCGAAACTAGTACAACGTTAGAGCCGTTAAAACCGTTTCACACACATTGCTTCACGAAAGACATGCGCCAAGCCTTCTGCTTCGGGACGGCTTCGCCGCTCAGCGTTATGTCACATGAGGACATGCTATCCTTCCAATCTACCGGCCGCATTCTGTTCTAAAATTCTGCAGTTTCCGCTACTTGTGTCTTTGTGGCTAACCTCAGAATGTGTCGCCCAATTTCCTCTGCCATTCTAACTGGAACTGCGTTTCCTATTTGCTGCGCAACACTCTTGTTAGATCCGAAAAAGACATAGCGGTCAGGAAAGGTCTGAATTGCAGCAGCTTCCCGTAGAGATATCGCTCTGTCTTGTTCGGGATGCCCGTATCTCCCATTTGAAAGGCTGTTGCAACGCCCGGTGATCGCAGGAGCTGGGCGATGCCAGTACATCCTTCCATAGACATCCGTATGTCCTGTGTGCTCACCTGAGTGGCAAGCTAACTCAAGATGTGTTGGCCAAGAACGACGATCTCCACCGTCGTGGGGAGTATTTTGGAGTCGTTCCAGATTCTTAGCAGAGACCGACGCGGCAACATGATTAGGAAAAGACTCATCAGTCTTACCGGCCTTTATCGCTGGATAGTGCGAAATGGCATCACGAACCGTGCGAAAGCGCCGCAGATTTTTGCCGTACCGAGGTCTTGGAAGGGAAGCAGGCATTCCCAAGGTCGCAATAAGCACCAAACGACGACGATTCTGCGGAACTCCGTACCATTTTGCGTCCAGTACTTCAAATGCATATCGATAGCCATTGGTACCGAGTGTCTGGAGGAAACGTTTAAACGTACTGTAGCCCCCAACCTTGGCAATCCCGGGTACATTCTCAATCAAAACGAAGCCGGGCTTGTAAGCTGCGATCAGTCTCCCGAAGTGGCTTAGAATCCTTGCATCCTTTCGCTTTCTCGGACCGCGGGTATGCTTACTGAAAGGCTGGCAAGGCGCGCACCCTGCGAAAAGCAACTCCTTAGAGGTAGCTCCTTTTAGATAGTTACAGAGAGAGTGTTCATCTAAATCTGAGACGTCGGCCTCAATAAACGCTGATTTGTGATTATTGTGTTCGTATGTAGTTCGACACGATGCGTCGAGATCGATTCCTGCCACAACGTCGATGCCGGCATCGATAAGTCCTCTCGAGAGACCTCCAGCCCCGCAAAAAAAATCAATCGCCTTCATCAATACTGTCCGAGGTAGTACTGTCAATCCAAGTTTGGATCGACTCCGTCCACCTTATTGTGTCTCTGCTGGGTAGTCCGGGACGTCCGGCCGTTTGTATGTAGGCCCAAGATACCAGCTCACGAAATGGACTATCTACGGACGCTATACGTCGATATGGCTTCTCAAGCGCTCCACCATCGGTCAGTTTTATGAGCTCCAGGTCTTTTAGATCGGCGACCATATGTGGAATTCGGCCTTGCAGTTCAGGTAAGGGAAGCAGCTCCGCAGTGTAGCCTTGCGACAGAATTTTATTGAGCTTCTCCCTGTTCTTCTTGGGCTTTTTGCTGACTTCCATTTTTTCCAATGCTTCCGGAAATCCGATACAGCGAGCAACGAGAGCATTCTTGACTTTTGGGGTGCGCCCGTTGTCGGTGGCAAGATCACACGACGGTGAAAGAACAATCCGATAACTTGAAGCGTGAAGGTCATTGTGACCTTGCTTGACCAACACGTCACCCAACTGAAGACTCGAACGTATAGGTGGACAAAGGTATTGCTCCCAGCTTTGGAGCTGTTCTCTGTCAAGAGGCATTTCGTCCATCATGGCCGCCAAGCGTCGTCTTCCGCCGCGAATGATTGCATCATTTCTTGCTTCTTCGGTTTCAAAGTGACGGAATGCGTATGGTGCCACGTCACGAATTGCCAAAGCAAACGCCTTTCGTGTGTCTATGTCGGCGGCGTGAATCGATTCGATGTGGCGTTCGTAATCGCTGAGCGCCTGACATACTTCATCAGGACTCTTTGCTCCCTTTCTGACAAGTTTGACAAAAGGATGATTTTTCGGAACATCATCCGCATAATCCGGGAAAGCGGAGTACACAATGATCGGACAGAACCGGTGATCCCACACAAACTCGATAGTGTTTTGTCCTGCCTGTTCCCCCTCTGGGGGTTCACCATTGAAAAGATCAACCACAACAACGTCGGGCTCAAAGTTTCCTATTTCCGATTCGGCGTCCGGGAATGAAGTAGTCTTGCATATCGCTCCTTTCCGTTCAGCAGCTAACCTCGCGGGCCGAACTACTTCTGGTTGGTCATCGATAAACAAAACCCTTCTGTGGTCAAGTTCTGCCATATTTCAATCCTTTGCTAATGGAAGATCAAATGCGAAAGACGCTCCACCGAGTGTGCCTGGTGTCTTGATCGTCATATGTCCGCCATGTGCGGCAACGACTTCTGATGCAACAGTAAGTCCCATTCCGATGCCGCCCGGCTTTCGCGTGATGCCGGGCCAGAACACTTTTTCCACATCATCGCGCTCAATCCCGGGCCCGTTGTCATGCACCCAAACCCGTACTCTTTTGCCGTCATCAATATCCGTCAGACTAAACTTCAGTTGACGACCCTTTGACTTGTCAGTGCTTAGCCAGTAAAGAGCATTACTAACAAGATTCAAAAGTACGCTATCCAACTCTCCAGGATCGATTGTGACTTTGGTGTCTGTAGCCGGCACCTGACATTCGACCCTCTTCGCCTCAATCTCTGTTTGCTGAAGAGTGAGACTGTCTCGGATTTGATCTTCTACTATGCATGTTCGCTTTCCGCGTCGAAAACCGCGATTTGCAAGCGGAGAGAATGTATCAGCGAGGCGTTCGAGCGAGTTTATTGAGGCGACCGCCATTCGGTACTCTTCTAACACTTCTTCATCATGAAATGGTCCGAATCGATCACGTACAGAAGACAAAAACACACCCAACGCAGTGGTCCTGTTCCTGATTTCGTGAACCAACATGTGGGCAATTGTACCGACCGTAGCCAAGCGACTATAAAAAACGAATCTTTCTCGTATCGTTTGTTGAGTTGCGGTCAAGTTGCTATTGAAAGACTGTAGTAAGGGAATAACATCGGCCGCTTCAGCGCCTTCATTTACCAACGCGATGGCTTCGGCGAGCACCTCTTCGGCAGACAAACCGCCAAAAAGATCTGTCATGGGCTCACTCGGATTCATAGTTTCTTTGTCGTTGGCGCGCTCATTCTCAAGTAGACCAATCGCTGCTTTGAGAATCTCTTCAAATTCCCCAACTGCACGTCCTGATACAAGTCTTTCTCGATCACTCGTATCGTTTACCTCGGGGTTGTCTTCAGCAGAGATAGAAACATACCCCACGATTTGGCTGGTGCTAAGCCGGGTGCCTACACGACTAACTCGCCGCAGATCTAATCCCAGCCAGTCTCGCGCGTTATCAGACTTCGGCAGAACAAGTATCCCGTCGCGGTATACGGATATACCTTTGTGCGCCTTTATCGCCTTTCTCACCTGGCTCTTACGAAAATCAAAACGTGTGGCGATTGCCGCGGTGTCCTCTGCGCCAACATCCCATGCACGAATTTCAAAATCAAAACCACCGCAGTGCGCGGCACTGCTTTCATATTTGTGTTTCTCTGCATCCTGCATCGAATCGTAGATTTGCTCCCAGCTCAAGCGTAGTTCTGCGGACCTCTTTTTCCTGTTGTTTAGCGGAGCGTACCGGTAACTTGCCGTGACACTACCTGACTCGTCTGCTTTGCCGGATAACTTGTACTTCGGGCTCGAAAGAAACTCGGGAGACTCTACTCGCACCTCCCCCGCATTCCGGTTCCATGGGTTCGACAAGAAAATATTGAAATCGCCAACTTCTGCAAAAGGCGATATCATTCTTGCCAGGTTATCTTCTAACTCCGCAACACGCTCTTTGTTCCAACGATTATTGAGCTCGTATACACGAACAATGGTGCCTGAAACCTTGAAAGGCGAATCTTCCCGATAACGGTAATAGCTCGCAGTGTCACCGTCTGACTCTAAGTTGTTCTCGAGAGCAGACCAATTGACTGATATCTCCCAGCAAGGCCCGTTGAGTTCCTGTGTAAGTATTTGCAGCTTGTGACCAAGCCGTGCGACAGATAATCGTCCTAACCCTTTTTCTCCGGACACCCGCCGCGTTTTCTTTCCGTCTACCACAATCGGGTTTTCTTTCTTAAACGGCGTAGCTACCACAAACCATACGTTCTCGATTGTAGCCTTGGACATTCCGTAGCCGTCATCTTTTATCTCGAGGTAGTCGCCCATTGTTTCGTCCGTACCGAAGGTGACCCAGACATTTTTGGCAAAAGCGTCATATGAGTTCTTCACAACCTCTATGGCGGCGACGACGTCGTTTGTCACCAGGTCTGCTCCCAAGGCAGCAAAGACCCTCGGGTGCATACTGAACTTAACCTGATTTGATACTTCCAAATTTTTGTTTTCTTCCATAACTCACTTACCAGCAATGTACTGAGGTAGCAAAGGGATCTCCATTCGCTGCTCATCCGAATGTAGAAAGACTGATGCTAAATCCAACACTTGTTTCATCGTCGATTTCTCCTTTGTCTTCCCTGTTCGTATACTGCACTCCCATATGGTCAAGACCCGCCAACCTTTCTGCAGTAACTGCGAGATTGCTGCCTCGTCTCTCTCTTTATTTCGGCGTAACTTGTGACTCCACCAATCAGTTCGTGTTTTTGGAAGGGCAGAACGTTTACAACCATGCAGATGCCAAAAGCAACCGTTTACAAACACGACTGCCTTGTACTTGGCGAGGACTAAATCGGGTCTTCCAGGGAGACGAGAATCATTAACTCGATATCGGAATCCGCGAGCGAATAAGCCACTTCGGACCTTTAGTTCGATCGAAGTATTCTTGCTCGGAACTGAGGCCATGTTCCGACTTCGTTCCGGCGACGGCCGATTGTCATGCGAATCGATTCGCGAATCTTGTCTCACTATTAGATATCCTGCGACAAATGATCATCTTTTTCGATTATATACTATGAATATTGAGGTCTGATAGTTCTCGAATAATGACATGGCAGCTCCACAACACTATGCAACATAGCATAAAGAAATAGAGTTATAATAGAAAATCGGAATCAACATAACATAACGCTGGACCAGTCAATCTGCTTTGGCACGGCGCTCGCGTACGCAACCGCCGCGCTAATCCCTCCGCCTACGGCTCCGGGCCGCAGCCCGCAGGTCGGCTCGGTGTTATGTTGCTTCTGCGTTATCCCAAACGAATTGCGTAAACAGACCAAATAAAGTACGTTATTTGAACCGGGAGGCTGGTTATGAATCTTCATTCAGATATTCGCCCTATTTCGTATGTGAAGAGCAACGCTGCAGAGATGCTGCGGCAGGTCAATGACACTCATAATCCGATATTAATCACTCAAAATGGCGAAGCACGGGCAGTATTGTTAGATACCGAAACGTATCAAGAAATGAAAGATGCCCTTGGACTGATGAAGCTCATCTCACAAAGTGAAAAAGATATCGCCGACAACCGAACCGTCGATCATAAGTCGGTCATGGACGACATCTATGGTCGTATTCCTGATTGACTTTCGATGACACAAATAACATGGGCCGCGAGCGCGGCGATAGACTTCCGAGAAATCATTGATTGGATCATTAATCATTCGTCGGCGACGATTGCGAAGAACATCGCAGAAAAAATTGATTCCGAAGTATCGCGATTATCAGAATTTCCGGAAACCGGACGGATCATTCCGGAACTCGAACAACAGAACATCACGAAATATCGAGAAATCATCGTCGCGCCATGGCGCGTGTTGTATACGCAAGAATCCGATCGGATATTGATTCTCGCAGTGATTGACGGGCGTCGAAACATCGAAGACATATTGCTCCGAAGAAACCTCCGGTAACGCTCCAAAACTGCCTCAACCTAACCTGCTCCCGCAGTCTTCTCATTGTACGTCCTCTTTTCCATGTGTAAAGGCCAAGCCCTTCGGGCTCACTTCGTTCGACCTTGACACATGAAAACGAGGAGCGGCGCGCACCTCCGGTGCGGGACCAAGCATGGCTTTCCCGCATACATCATTCACTGAGGTGCAGGAAATGCACACAAAGATTGGCGCTGGTACGTATGTCCCGAAATTAAGCCGCGATGCGGTCTTCGCTCTCAGACGAATGGCGTGGTTCAAAAATGAGCCAATGACAAGGACACTGAATCGCCTCATCCTCGATGCAATCGAAGACTATGACCTCTACGACGTATGTGCAGCCTGCCGGTGCAAGAGTACGAAGGGTCAATGTGATGGATGCATTTTCAAAGTGGCGGCGCGCGCCGGTAAGCTAACGCGCCACCAAGAGAAAGCCTCGTAAAAGGCTTCTACCATTAGTTATTACCGGGTGGTTGGGCTTCGTTCTTCAGCCACTCGGTAAAACTCTTATCGAAACACAACAAGTAGATATACTTCTGATTTACAATAGTACTGTATTGCGATAGTATTGAGTAGTGATCCGAAGTTTTGCATCGCAAGCGACACGTGATATCTGGGAAGGAAATCGAACACCGCGATTACCACCAGATATCCAGAATACAGCTCGGCGGAAACTGAGAATGATGAATAACGCGACAAACATCGCTGAATTGCGCGTACCGCCGAATAATCGCTTGGAGAAACTAAAGGGAAATCGAAGCGGACAGTACAGCATTCGGATCAACGATCAGTGGCGCATTTGTTTTCGATGGGTAGATGGCGATGTATACGATGCCGAAATCGTCGACTACCATTAAGGAGAACAGTATGGAGAAGTTAAGAAACATCCATCCCGGTGAAGTGCTCAAAGAAGAGTTTCTGATTCCGATGGGCATAACGGCCTATCGCTTGGCAAAAGATACAGGATTGTCACAAACTCGTATTTCTGAGATCATCCGAGCCCAGCGACGAGTAACGGCTGAGACGGCCTTGCGATTAGGAAAGTACTTCGGTGTATCGCCACGCTTTTGGTTAGGATTGCAGGATGACTTCGACTTGGAAGAAGAAGAAAGCGTCCATCACAAAGAAATCGAGGCAATTCGGCCGGTTTCGGCGTAAGCCACAACCAGACGGAATGAACCGTTCGGAGACATAGGTAACAAGAAATTCTCGCAACATCGGTAACACGAATTCTCAGGACATGGGTAACACTCTCTACGGGGAGGAGAGCTCATGTCATGGAAAAGAGTTACCGTGCACGAGCAACGGAAGAACTTCATCCGGGACTACCGGTTGAATATCTATACGATCACCGAGTTAGCCCAGCGATTCACGATATCCCGGAAGACCGCATACAAATGGGTTCATCGCTGGGAGCACCATGGAGAGGATGGGCTGCGAGAGGAATCCCGAACGCCCCATAGCTGTCCATGGGCGATGAGCGACACCGTACGCGACGAAGTGATTCGTCTTCGCACCGCTCATCCACGATGGGGTCCACGCAAGCTCTTAGCTCTCATCGAACGGGCGCATCCCGACTGGCATCTGCCGGCGATCTCAACCGCCGCGCGGATACTCTCGAAAGCCGGACTGGTGAAACCCACGAGTCGCAGCTGGAAACGGAGGCATCTAGGCTGTCCCAAGCACCGTCCTGAGATACCGAATGACGTATGGGCCGCCGACTACAAAGGACAGTTCCGCCTGAAGAACGGCATCTACTGCTTTCCTCTCACCGTCAGTAACCTCTTCTCGCGCTACATCCTCGGCGTCGAGAGCCATCAGGCAGTCTCACTCGAACGATCGAAGGCGTTCTTCACCCATCTGTTTCGCACCTATGGCCTTCCAGAACGCATTCGTACCGACAACGGAGCTCCATTCGTCTCCAGTGCCCTGGCACGCTTGTCGCAACTGTCGGTGTGGTTCATCTCCCTGGGCATCTATCCCGAACTCATCGAGCCGGGCCGTCCCCAGCAGAACGGTATTCACGAACACACGCACTCGACGCTGAAACGAGAGACCGCCATACCACCGGAGGCGAGTATGGCCGCACAACAACGACGCTTCGATGCTTTTCGGGACGAGTTCAATCAGATTCGTCCCCACGAAGATATTGATATGGTTCGTCCCGCGGATCTTTATCGGCGATCACCATGGAGTATGCCGAAGCGCTTCACGACCTATGACTATCCCGCGCACTACCTGGTCCCTCGGGTCAGTCGCGCCGGGACGATACGTGTGTTGAACCGGCAGTTCTTTCTCTCCTCGACGCTGAAGGAACACTACGTCGGCCTTGAAGAGGTAGACACCGGCATCTTTGGTATCTACTTCTGCTTCTATCAGATTGGGCGGTATGATGTAGAACGTAACGTCGTGGAAGACATCATTTCCCGGGTGCCCGATGGGTATGCGCACCCCCTTGAGCGACCCAAGGTGTTACCGATGTCTCGAGAATAATCTGTTACCCATATCCCAGGAACGGACATCAATATCATATAACATTGTGTTCATCGTCCCCCATAACACCCGAGGCGGTCAGCGTTCTGAACCATACCGTGAGGCTACGGCCGCTGCGCGGTCCCGGAGAGAGGTGCGCAACCAATCCGGCGTCAGTACCTCCGCGTCCATCGCGAGGTGCCACAGCGCCCACTCGGCGTGTCGCGCATCCTGAAAGGTCGCTTTGAGTTCGCGCCACCCATCCCCCCCCACCTCTTCGGCAAAGACGGCCAAAGCGGTTTTGACCAAGGTTTCTCGGTGCTTCGGATTCACGCGGACCAGCACCGTGACTTGGTCGCCGCCGGCGAGGAAGGTGGTGCTTCGTTCCTGCCACACCCGCTCAAGATCGACGCGCTCCGGCCGCTCTGCCGGTTCGGCGAGCTCCTCGGCGTCCGTCATCCTGGAGAGCCGGTAGGTTCGATCCGCTCCCGACCTCGTGGCCAACAGGTACACCTGCTCACGTAGTGCGACCAGGCCGAGCGGGTCGACGACGCGCCACTGCGCCGGTCGGTTCAAAGCGGCGTAGTGGATGCGCAGCTTGTGTCCATTCAACACAGCGTGTCGAACTGGAGTTAGGATCGATTCCGGTACTTCTTCGGGCGCCATCCGGCGCGAGAACAAATCGATCTCCGGGTCGATGAGGATTCGTTCCGCCGCAACGACGGCAGTGTCACGGACGTCTTTGGGGAGCGCGTCGAACACTTTTAGCATCGCCGAGGCGAGGGCCGAACCGAGACCGAACACCTGCGCGCCCCGTCGCGAGCCGGCCGCCAGCAGGGCGAGTGACTCCTCGTGGTTCAGTCCCGTGAGTTCGGATCGGAAACTGGGTAGTAACTCGAACCCGCCGTGCCGGCCGCGCTCGGCGTACACCGGAACACCTGCCATGGACAGCGCTTCGATGTCACGCAGCACCGTCCGGGTGGATACCTCCAGCTCGTCGGCGAGCTCGGACGCGGAGAGTCGTCCACGACGGCGCAAGAGCAGAACCAATGCAACTAATCGATCGGCACGCATATTGAGAGAGTATATCGGAATACACGACAGGAGATGTCATGATTCGGTGCTACGCTTGCACCATCTTTGCAGAACCGAACGGAGGTTGAAAATATGAGAACCGGAACAAACAAACCGCTGTATCCAACCAATTTTCCCAAGCCCACCTTAGTCTCAGTCAACGGTGTGGAGCTCGAGGTCTTTGAAGCGGGTCGACACAATAGAGGAAAGCCTATTGTACTATGCCACGGCTGGCCGGAGCACGCCTTTTCTTGGCGCCATCAGGTGCCCGCCCTTGCTGAGGCGGGCTACCATGTTATCGTCCCAAACCAGCGGGGTTACGGCAACTCATCCCGTCCGACCGAAGTAACGGACTACGACATTGAACATTTATCGGGTGATCTCGTCGCACTTCTCGATCACTACGAGTACGAAGATGCGACCTTTGTCGGCCATGATTGGGGTGCAATGGTCGTTTGGGGACTGACCTTGCTGCATCCGAGCCGTGTCAATACCGTGATAAATCTGGCCTTGCCGTACCAAGAGCGCGAAGAAAGACCGTGGATCAAGCTCATGGAAGAGTTTCTCGGCGGCGACTACTATTTTGTCCACTTCAATCGACAGCCTGGTGTCGCGGATGCGGTGTTGGAAGCAAATACTTCACGATTCCTTCGCAATATGTTCCGCAAGAACGTGCCCCCCGCCCCGCCTCAGCCGGGTATGGCCATGATTAATCTTGCGAGAGCAGAAACACCGCCTGGCGAACCGATAATGAGTGACGACGAACTTGCCGTTTTCGTCTCCGCCTTCGAGTCGACGGGGTTTACAGGCAGTATAAACTGGTACCGGAACCTTGACCGTAACTGGCACCTACTGGCGGACGCGAACCCAATCATCGGCCAGCCTACACTCATGATCTATGGCGACCGTGATGTGATCCCGAAGTTTGAGCGACTAACAGAGTTTGTGCCTAATGCGGAGGTAGTCAGTCTGGATTGCGGTCATTGGATCCAGCAGGAAAAGCCGGAAGAGACAAACCACGCGATGTTAACGTGGCTGGAACGGCACGGTATCACGTAGTCCCAAAAGCGTTTCAAGGTTACGCACGCCCTCCGACTCGACCGGGGGTGGAACACGAAACCGAAGGCGATGAACGATTCACCGGTCGCCCTCTCGTCGTCACGTTCCCGTTGGAGCATAGGCGATGCGGATGCATTACACCGGTGTGATAAACATCTGCCGCTGTTACGGCGACAAAGCGGAAGACACTAAATGGAGTTGCCGTGCCGCGACCTTCAATCATTCATAACGCGTTATGTTACAATGATTTATCAGGGGAGATAATGTGGAACAAATAACAGTCGTGGAAAAGAGCGCTACATTAGAGCATATCGATTCATTGATTTCTCTCATCCTGAAGCAAATGGAAACGATTGGTTCGAAAAAAGACTCCGATCACGTCAAGCGTGCCATAATCAATGCCTCTCGGGACTCATCGAATGCCGTTTTTTTCCTTTGCTTCAAAGATGACACCATCGCCGCATTTGCGTTTGGGAATGTGTGCGCAGGGCTTGAGACAGGCGCCGATTACCTTTGGTTAAACGAGCTTTTTGTAGATGAAAACTTCAGGAATATGAACATCGGCTCGAGGCTTGTATCATTCATCGAGAACTGGTCAAAAGAACGAAACATACGATACATCGCTTGTATTACAGGATCCGAAAATATACCTGCACAAAACCTTTATACAAAAAATGGATTTGAGTTATCAAAAACACTGTGGGTCGACAAGTCCATTGAATAAGCCTTCTCCCCACAACACCGAAGCTCGTTCCGCTATACCCCCTCTCCAAGCGCCGGTTCCGGAAGAGCGGCTACGGCGCATCATACATCGTATGATTTCGTCAGTGGGCACCCGCTACACTCGGAAGGAGTTCCGAGCCGTTGCGTGCCGATCTTCATTACTATGTTCCCACGCGGATGCAGCCGTTATCGGGTGCACCTGCGGCGATTCCAGGCGGTAAGGAGGAGATCTGATGGCATTTTTGCTTCGCGTCGCTACGCGCGACGACCTGCCCTTTCTGCGGGAGATGTTATATGAGGCGGTGTACTGGCGCTCGATTTCACAGAAAAGCAATCCACCCTTCGACGAAGGACTATCGGCACCGGGTGTAGGTACCGCGCTTGAAGACTGGGGTAAGCGCGAGGGAGACACCGCCGTCATTGCGATCCTCGACTCGGTTCCCGTTGGTGCAGCGTGGTACCGGTTCCACACCACGTCCAACGCCATCAGGGGATACATCGATGAGGTCACTCCCGTTCTCGTTCTTGCCGTCGCCCGCGACCACCGTCGGTGCGGCATCGGGACGAGGCTTCTCGCACGTTTGATCGAGCAAGCTTCTCAGCAGGGGGTCAACCGCTTGAGCCTCATGGTTTCGAACGATAATCATGCGTACGGGTTGTACAAGAAGCTCGGCTTCGGAGTTCATGCGAATATAGAAAGCTCTCGTCTCATGGTCCGACACGTGTGATACCGGTCGTTCCGCGATGCGAAACTCAAGGTCACCGCTATGTTATTACTACTCTTAGGGAGATTTCCGAGAAAACTATGGCCCTTTTTATCCCCGAGTCGATTAGTTTGTCGCAATGAACGGTTACCGGGGGGTAGCTACGACGGCTTCCCCCCGGTGATTCCGACAATCAGGCTCCGCCGGAAAGATCCTGAACAAATACGACTTTGTTCCCGTCCGGATCGCCCGTCTCGGCCATTTTGATGACGCCCGGGATTTCGACAACTTCGCCGAGCGGTACGCCGGCTTTTTCGCAGAAGCTGCGCTGTACATCGATGTCGTTCACCCCGATGATGACCGTCGTGTAACCCGCACGCTCCGGATCGACGCCGACTTGAAGCCATGCGTTGTCGGCGAGCTGCCATTCCGCAACGTCATCCACGGGAACGATATCCGCCTCCCGCCCGAGTAACTGCGTATACCATCCAACGGCGCTCCGGTGATCCTTCGCCGGCACAACCGCAACCACGTTACTGATGTTTGTGTTTGACATAGACTCCTCCTGTCACTGCTTCGCTTTGTCACATTAAAAATAAAGCACCCGCTGAGGTGGAAATTGTAAGAATGCGACAGGGTTGTCGTTACTTGTAGAAGAGTGAAGAGAGAGCCATCTGTTCCGATCCAAGAAATTTTTTGGGTGTTACTCCGGTGAACTCTTTGAAATCTTTTATAAAGTGCGCCTGATCGTAATACTCACTTTCATAGGCAATCTCGGTCAAGGTTTCCGATTGCCGATTGAGGATTCTCTTCAGGGCGGCTTGTAGTCTGATCACTTTGCCCAACTGCTTGGGACTCATACCTATTTTTTGTATGAAGTCTCTTTCTAGCTGTCTTCGTTTCGATAAATCGTTCTTGAGAACTGCTTTTATCGCGCTGCTTCCTTGTGTCGCGAACATCGCCTCAATGGTCGTTTGCACGATGGTGTCGATGGTTCCTTTATCGCTCAGCCGGCCCAGGAGAAACTCCTCTATGATCGCTATTCTCGTTCCGGTCTCTCCCGCTTGGATCATCTTTTGCGCCAATTGCCCCGCGATCTCTTCTCCAAACAACTGAACCAAGGGCGTTTCGGTGTTTGCCAGCGTATTGATGGGCGTCCGCACAAAGTTGGCAAAGCCGTAGGGATAAAATCGAACTGCAAAGGAATCAACGTATCCGGTGGGCTCGATATAGATCGGCTCGGTAATCTGCCCGATAACCACTTCGCGTGGCCCGATGATGAACTCGTCCTCGGAGATATAGCGCTTTATATCGTCGCCGAAGCTAAAGGTCATTTCTATGCATCCGTCGGGTATGATGAGCTGTCGTTGAACGTCCTGTTGAGCCGGAACCTCGAGCGTCCAATAACACTTTACGAAGGCCGCCAAATCCGCGTCCGGCTCAAACGTTTGATACGTCATGTACAATACCGTGTTCCCAAGACCGATATCTCCGTGCATACCCGACACGAGCGCCGCTTGAGGGAGATATACTATTGTAACCGTATATCTCACACCGGCGTATTATATTCAGTATGCTCCGACTATGTGTTCTCAAGACAGGTAAGCGGTGCAAAACGGAGGATACATCGAGGACGTACTCCCGCGGACCACGGCAACGTTATGCACCCGTCAGTCGATTTGCAACACCGTTTATGCGGGTAGACGGCTCGTCGCGTAGGGCGGGCTACGCGAGTGGAGAGTCCGACAGGAGGAGTGCATGAGACAACTCATTGAAATCACGTTTATGAGTATTGACGGCGTCATAGATGCGCCGGACATTGTCGGGGAGGCTGAGCCGTACTTCGCGGGCAATGAGGAGCACGACTCCTACCAAACACAACGACTCTTTGGAGCCGATGCCCTCCTCTTGGGTCGAAAGACGTATGAAAGCCTTTCGGAGGCCTACCTGGGTATGGCCAAGGCCGGTGCCGGAGCGCCGATGGAGTTTGTAGACCGCATGAACAGTATTCCGAAGTACATCGCATCCACGACCCTTAAGGAGACGACGTGGAATACAACCGTTATCCGGGGAGACATCGCCGAGGAAGTTCGAGCGCTGAAGGAGCAGCCGGGTAAGGACATTATCAAATATGGAACGGGGATTCTCGACCGAGTTCTGTTCGCACACAATCTCGTCGATACGCTCTGTATCGTTGTGTATCCCTTCGTGTTGGGCCACGGCGCACATCTGTTCAGCGACGTGGACATTACGAGACATATGAAACTATCGGACATAAAGCGATTCAAGACGGGAACGGTTGTGATGGAATACGCCTGTCGGGCGTGACTACAGTCTCCTATCCCGGTGGGGATGTCCGGATCATGACCCGATGGTTCGCATGGCAGAGGAACCGGCGGTGAGGGCCGGTGGCCTCGGGGCGAATCATCCGGTATCGCTCCTCTCGGGGGAGATGGTGATACGACTTCATACGAACGCGCCCGTTTCGTACGAAACCCGGTGTTCGTGGCATTAACGCTTCCCCGGCGACTCGTCGCGGCGGCGCGCAGCTTTCGCGTTTTACCGTATCATGAAGTGGAAACTCCTCCGTAACCCCGTTCGGTCTTCGCTCGGCTCTCTGTGGTTAGCACAGAGGCCCATGGCGAGTCGCCGGCCGGGTTCCCTTTGGGAGTATGTGACACGCCATAGAGATAGGTGCCCAAGGTGATACCGGCGATCGTAAAGAGTGCTCCCAGTTTTCCCTCGCCGAGCATGACCAAGACCGTCCCGGGGCAGGCTCCGGCGAGTCCCCATCCGAGGCCGAAAAGGAGCGAACCGGGCACCAGAGATCGAGTGTAGGGTTTACCTTGAAAAGAGAGGGCCGTGCCGTCGAGCAGTGCGCGCGCGCCGGCGACCTTCAGGACGGCGATGCCGGCGGCTCCTACCGAAGCGGCTACCGCGATGACCCACAAAAGTTGAAGGTCACGGAAGAGAAAGAGTTCGGCGTAAAAGTCGTACGTTGTAGCACCGGCGCGGCTCAAGATGAATCCGAAGACGATGCCCATGGGAAGAAAAAGATACTTCTGCATGACGATGTGCCTCTACAATACGCGAAAGAGGAGTTGCACGGCAGCGATACCGCCGATGAAAAAACCAATCGACGCCACGACACTCGGAGGATTGAGAAGCGCAATGCCCCCGATGCTGTGGCCGCTGGTACATCCGCCGGCCATGCGCGAGCCGTAGCCGATCATGACGCCGCCACCGGCGAGGATGAGGCCCCGTATCCACAGCTGCGACGGGATGACCGAGTCGTAAAGCGATCCGAGGGAGAAGCTAAGTGCGATCTCACCGGGACTGGTAAGAGCGGCCAGGAGCCCCCCCAGAGGAAGCCCTATCAAGAACCAAAGGCGCCAGTTATTGAGACTCTTCCACGGCCCCTCGTGGAAAAAGGACGTTCGGGAAAGATAGCCGCATATGTTTCCGTAGCCCGAAGAGACTCCTAGAATCTTTCCCGTCACAAAAAACTGAAAGAGCGCATAAATCCCAACGGCGAGTCCGCCGAACGCGCCGCTCCATACAATGACCTCAGTCATGTCGTACCTCCATCGTGTTACGCACATCTACACGTGTCGAACGGCACCGGACGTCCGCACCGGACGCCCGTCGAGCAAGGTAATGCTCCACCGCTTCGCCGTTGGAACGGAAGAAACGCGCCTCCCCGACGAATCGGCGGAAACCGGACCGCTCCAGCATATCTCGAACCGGACCCTTTACATTCGCGAAGGCGACCTCAACCATCCTCGATTTGAGGTCGGAAACGACCTCTCGTAAGACCCGCTCTCCGGTGGAGTCAATATAGCTGATACTCCGACAGTCGAACACAACGGCGTCGAGTCCCGAGCCGTGATCCGCCTCGGCAGCCCGCACTCGTTCGGCAAAGACCGCGACATTGGCAAAATAGAGGTCGGCATCGATACGAAAGACAAGGAGCCCCGGAAAGGTCTCCGCTTCCGGATATCGTGCAACATTTCGAAAGATCTGCGTGCCCGGCAACCGTCCCAATACCGCCGAATGGGGTCGCGTGCTGCGGTAGATCACCAGGATCAGAGAGACGCCGACCGCCGCGAGCACACCTAACTCCATTCCGAGGCTGAGGGTCGCAATAAATGCAACAAGTAGGAGTACAAGATCCGGCGACCTCATTCGTATCAGGCGACGTATCTCTTCGACGTCGATCAAGTTCGCGACGGCAACCATAATGAGCGAGGCCAATAGTGCGTTGGGAAGAAAGGTAAATACGGGCGTCAGTACGAGGAGCGTCGCCCCTATCATTCCCGCCGTCACGATCGAAGAGAGGGGTGTCCGAGATCCCGCTTGAGCGTTCACAGCGGTGCGGGAGAAGCCGCCGGTAACCGGATATCCGCCGAAAAAGAGCGCCGCCAGGTTCGCCGCGCCCAGAGCCGAGAGCTCCCTGTCGGCGTTTACCGTGTAGCCGTTACGCGCCGCAAAGGACTTGGCCACGGCGATCGACTCCATGAATCCCACCAGTGCAATCGCGAGAGCCGCCGGAACGAGTGCTTGGAAGGTAGGGCCGCCGATCGCAGCAAAATCGGGAACCGTGACGGTCGGCAGCCCCCGGGGAACTTCTCCAACCACCGCGACGCCGAGTAGATCCAATCGGAAGACCGCCGTCGCAAGAGTACCCAGTATCACGACGACGATCGGCGCGGGAAACATGGGCCTCCGGCGCTTGAGCATGACGAGTGCCACGATTCCCGCAACTCCGATAAAGAACGTTGCGAGGTGCGTCGCACCGATGGTGCCGAGGGCCGATAACAGAATCGCATCGACGCGATGCGTACGGGGCAGCTCGATTCCCAACAGGTGGCCGAGTTGACTGAATCCGATGATAAAGGCCGCCGCGGATGTGAACCCGGTGATGACCGGATGTGCCAGCACATTGACCAAAAAGCCAAGGCGCGCCACGCCCATCGCGAGCTGTACGAGACCCACCATTCCGGCCAGGAGAGCCGCAAGGGCGACGTAGTGCGGCGTTCCCGCCTCGGCGAGACCCTCCAACGCCGAGGCCACCATGAGCGACACAATGGCGACCGGCCCGACGGCTAACTGCCGTGAGGTTCCCAGAAGGGCGTAGACCAAAATCGGGACCAGCGAGGCGTAAAGCCCTACGATCGGCGGCAATCCCGCCAGGAGGGCGTAGGCCATGCCTTGCGGAATCAACATGACCGCGACGGTCAGACCGGCCGCGATATCGCCCCGGAGGTTCTCCCTCCGGTAGCCGGGGAGCCACTCGAGGACGCGAATGGCTCGTCTCATGGAATCTTGACCGATTTCGGTACCGTAACCTCGCCGGACGCGGCCAACCACGCCGTTATTCCACCCCGCAGATGGGTCACGTCGTAGCCGCGACTCTGCAGGAGCGCCGTCGCATGGGCCGAGCGATTGTCCGTTCTACAGTGGACAAAGAGCGGTCGATCCCGGGGGACATCGTCCAACCGCTTCACGATATGGGTGTGGGCGATATTGAGCGCTCCGTCGATGTGTCCCGACTCGTACTCATCGGCGCGCCGCACGTCCAGGATCAACGCGTCCGCCGGAAGAGGATCGGACGCTAGATCGGTGATATGCATACTCGCCGTTCGCTTCGCATCGCCCCTCTTTGCCCACTCGGTTATCGCATCGGGAACGATGTAGCCGACCACGTTGTCAAGTCCGATCCGAATCAAATCGATTACGGCCTCATCGACGCGTTCGTTCTCGATCACGAGGTAGATCGGCGTCGTGGGATCGTCGATGTAGGAGCCGGCCACGGTGGGAAAGGAGCCGAGGAGCGGCGCATAGAGAGATCCGTCGAGGTGACCTTGAGAAAAGAGCTCCCACGCACGCGTATCCAGTACGACCGCCCCACCCCGTCGTGCCGCCTGTATCGCCTCAACACGCACGAGGGCGGGCGTCGGGGGTGTCCCCAGCAGCGCCGGCCCCTCTTTGTTTTCCCGCTTCATGCGCGTGAAGTAAAGAGGAGGCTCGGTCTGACCGTGCAAGACCTCATGGAGGAAACGGCCTTCGTCTTCAGCGGAACCGATCGCCGGATTGAAACGCTTCTCGTAACCGACCGTCGACTGGGGGACCGCCCCCAACGCCTTACCGCACGCGCTACCGGCACCATGGCCCGGCCAAACTTGGAGATAATCGGGCAACTCCTTGAATCGCTGAAGGGAGCGATACAGCGTCCGGGCGGACTCCTCCTTGGCGCCGGACACGCCGGCGGCGGTCTCTAAGAGATCGGGTCGTCCTACGTCTCCCACAAAGACGAAATCCCCGGTCGCAATGCCCATCGGCTCGGAGGCACCCCCGCCCCGATCGGTCACGAGAAAACTGATGTGTTCCGGCGTATGCCCCGGTGTGGAGAGTACTTCAAAGTGGATATTTCCCACTTGAAATCGATCGCCGTCGACTACCAATCGATGATCGTAGCTACCACCATCCGATCTCTTGTCGAGCCAGCGGTACTTCCAGTCCGCGTCCCCCTCATCGGAAAGGTATAACAGAGCGCCGGTCTTCTCCGCCAACTCTCGTGCGCCGGAGAGAAAGTCGGCGTGGATATGGGTCTCCGCGACGGCGACAATGTTCATCCCCTCTCCTGCCGCTACGTCGAGATAGCGCTCCACATCGCGTTCCGGATCGATCACAATCGCCTCTTCGGTGCGCTGACACCCGATGAGATACGACGCTTGAGCCAGCTTCTCGTCGTAGAGCATGCGAAACAACATACGAAACCTCCCGTATCGATACGTGTCTTTTCACAAAGACTTATGTTCGTTATACAACTGATTAGTAATTTAGTAATATATTGCTGTCGACGACAAGCCCTGTATTGCGATTTGATTCGCCCGGGAATCTGCCCTATCTTGTTACTGTTGCCATGGCACGTTACGACTTCTCAGACGAACTCCTCAGCCGCATCGCCCGACGATTTAAGACGCTCGGTGAACTAAGTCGTCTACAACTTTTGATGCACCTTATCAACACCGGAGAGATGACCGTCCGAGAACTGGTGGAGGCGTCGGGACAGCACCAAGCGAACGTGAGCAAGCATCTCAATCTCCTGGCACGCGAGGATTTCGTCGCCCGGCGTAAACAAGGACTCAACGCCTACTACCGTATTAAGGATCCCTCGATTCAAGCCCTTTGCACTATCGTCTGCGACCGCCTCGTAGAGCGAAGCGCGGAAGAGCGCAGAGTTCTCGAGGGCATGGAGCAGCCCGGCTGAGGCTTGAGCGGAACGCGAAAAGGGGCGCGGGTCGGACGACCGTCACGTAGGAACGACGGGAACGCGTCGCGGTCGACGGTGTCACGGGAGCGAAACGATGCACCAATCAATCATCCACGTCGCATTGGTCGTCGAAGACTACGACGAGGCGATCGACTTTTACACGAAGACTCTCAACTTCACGTTGGTAGACGATACCTACCAGCCGGAGCAGGACAAACGCTGGGTCGTGGTCGCACCGCCGGGCTCGACCGGAACGACACTTCTTCTGGCAAAGGCTTCGACGGCCGAACAAAAGACTCGTATCGGAGATCAAACCGGCGGAAGGGTCTTTTTGTTTCTCAACACCGATAACTTCTGGAGGGACTACCACGAGATGCTCTCCCGCGGCGTTGTGTTCGTGAGAGAGCCCAAGCACGCCCCGTACGGCACGGTAGCGGTATTTCAAGATCTATACGGAAACCTATGGGACCTACTGCAGGTGAACGACCAGCATCCCGGGGCCCAGCGGACTACGAATATCGAAACGCAATCGAGGGTGCTCCGTCGTAACGACGCCTTGGGGACCGGATACGGATCGCCTCGATCCCGAGGGTAATCGGGCCACAGGATAGACGACACGCGCGTCGCTCGGTGACGACCTTCCGGTGTGTTACGTCGGTCGCTCATTCACAGATACGCAGTTACGGCGGTTCGTTCAACGAGGTCGTTGATACCATGAAGCCTTCGAGGTTTTGCACGGCACGTGCGATCGAGAGGATCACATCCGGATTAGCGACGAGTACGGCGATCGCGCTTGTCATAGCCTCAAACGACGCCGTATCATATCGGTCGTTCTATGAAAAACGAACATCCGCCGGAACGGGCGGGACACACGGTCTACGGATTACCGAAACTCCGCTCACGGGTAGAAGAGGTACTCAGCGACGCGTATACGGAAAACGAGATCGAGATGGAAGAGCTTGAGCGCCGTCTTGCGCTCGTCCAGGAAGCGACCTCCGTCGAGGCGCTCCGGCGCGTCGTATACGACTTTCCTCCCGATACGATCTCGTTTCTACATTCGACGAATGAACGACCGCACCTCGCAGTCGAACGGCACGAATTGCGATCGGGTTCGAGTAGACACATCAACCTGATCGGTGACAAATCGATCGCCGGTATCGATATTGGTACGCCGATCAACACGGTGATCTCCATCCTCGGCGACGTGCGTATCGATCTTACCGATGTGGCTCATCGTTTCAATCGGGTCAGGATCGTACACGTCGGCATAGTCGGTGACGTAACCGTCTACGTGCCGGCGAACGCATCGGTAAACCGGCGCATCGGGGTGTTGCTCGGCGACTCACGGACGAAGCGGCGCAGAAAAAAACGTCGCGACCGCTCCTATCCCCCGACGTCTCACGGCACTGCGCAACCTCCTCTGGAGGTAGAACTGGTGGGGCTCAATCTTATCGGCGATTGCACGGTGAAATACGAGCCGGACCCGTAACGGCAGCTTTCGGACGACGGGTCCGCCGTACGGTACCGGGATAGAGTCGCACCGCCGCGGGGCGGTGGTGCGTCGCCTACTCCAGCGGGTCGCCCACCAGATAGATATCTTGCCGCCCCGCACCTTTGAGCTCGACCGTACCGTTGTGGGAAATCTCGAATGCCTCCCTCAAGAGCTCGGCGGTATGCGCGCTTACGGTGATCCGATCGGGGAGACTCGCCTCTTCCAAACGACTTGCAAGATTGACGGTACTTCCCCAAATATCGTAGGCGAACTTTATCTGCCCGACGACTCCGGCGACGATCGGTCCCGAGTGCATCCCGATCCTAAGGTGCCACGCATCGCCGGTTCCGAGTTCGACGCGCAAGTCGGCGGCCACGTCAATCATATCGTGAGCGGCTCGGGCGAGCCGAACGGCGTGGTCGTTCCTCGCTTCGGGCGCGCCGCTTACCGCCATGTACGCATCACCCATGGTTTTGAGCTTCTCCAATCCGTGGTACTCGATGACGCCGTCAAACCGCGTAAAGGCGCGGTTCAAGGTATCGACCAGCTCGGTAGGTGAAAGTGTCGCCGCGTGCGCTGTAAAGTTGACGAAATCGGCAAACAGGACGGTGACCTCCGGGTGCAAAATCGGTTCGGCCCTTCCCGTTTCGCGAAGCTCCCGGGCGACACTGATGGGCAGTATGTTGTGTAACAACTCCTCGATTTCGGTGTTTTTGCGTCGCTCCCAATCGGCCTCCGCCCGGCTCCGTTCTACGGCGATCCGCACTTGGGCGTTACGGAGATCTCGCGCCCGTTCCTGCTCAAAGAACTCCTCATGCGCTTGTTGGTATCGCCGCGCCCACGCGAGCGCCTGGACCGCATTTCCGTCTTCTTCGTAGACTTCGGACAGCTCGCGGCAGATGCGATCCTTTTCGGCGGCAAGGTCTTGCTTGGACGCCTTATCCCACGCATTGAGCAACTGCTCGATCGCCTCGTGAGGTCGCTTCTCCTTGCGCAGCAGCGCCGCGTAGCCGATGCGCAACGTAGCGGAGCCGACGTCGTCGCCGTGTTCCTCGGCGAACGCGACCTCGAAGACGCTCTGGGCCTCCTCGAGACGGTTGAGTTCGACCAGAGCCGACGCGTAGCCGATGCGCGAGAAGTGGACCATACGCGCCGGTAGACCGGGAACTTCGAGCCCCCGACGATAATAGCCGATCGAACCTTCCCAGTCCCGTTTTTTTGCCGCCAAATCGCCGAGACGACCCAGCATCCTGATCCGGCCGACGTCGTAGCCTATGGCATCGAATCGGTCGAGGGCGGCACACGCTTCGGTCTCCGCCGCATCGAGCTCACCGGTCTCCAGATAAAAGGCGCTCAACGCATCGTGCGCCCAGGCGATCCAACGAGTCTCTCCGGCGGCTTCGGCCTGCCTAAGGCTCTCGGAGCCGTAATGGAACGCTCGGTCGAACGACCCGATCATGAGCGCGATGGTGCTTAATAGATAGGCAACGGTCGCTTTATCGAGGGCCAACTCATTGGAGTCGTCCTCGATATCGTCGGTCGCCGCTTCGAGCAAGCGCTCCGCCTCTACGCCGCTGGCATACGCCGCATGAGTGTCACCGCGCCACACCTCGAGATAACACTGTACCCGCAGAAGGAGCGCCCTCGCATACGGATGCGCCTTCACCACGGGCTCGACGAGGAGCTTCTGAAGCGCGCGCTCGGCCTCCTCAGGTGCTTCGAGAGATCGCTCCCATGCGGTACGTGCCGCGGCAATCACCGCCTCAGGGGTACGCGCGCCGGCATGGGCGTTCGCTTCGGCGAACGGGGGCACGGTATCAGATTCAATATGCATTGCTACACTCCGAGTACAGTATAATTTACGCAAGTTTTGGAGACTATTTTTGGCGCCTCTACACACGGAAGCGGTAGGGGTAGTTAGCTACAGCATAGAACAATAATACGCCGAGCAACAATCATTCGCGAGATACATATCGATACATTCATTCCGTATAACAAGAACGTCCCGGGGAGGATACGATTGCCGACAAGACGCCATTGTTTGCATTCCTCGGCCCGAAGGGCCGTACCCGTGGAAAGGAGAAACCACGAGCGTCGACGGTCGGCGGCGTTATAGCAACTGTCGTGGGCGTCGGTCGGACGCCGTCTTTACCGACCGTCGGCGGCGGCGGCGAACCGTTGCCCGAACACAAAGTCCCATCCCGTGTCGTACCCACTGCGTATCTCCGTAGCGCTCTCGCCGAGCCGTTCCCAACCGTCGTGGGTCAACGTTACCACCGTCTCCCGCCCTTCGGCGACGAACTCGACCGTCACGACCCCGGCGGTATCGACCGGTCTCCCGGGGTGCCACGTAAACGCAACCATCGCCGGGACGTCCCACGCGGTGATGCGTCCCCAGTCCGATTCCGTTCCGTCGTCGAGTACCTCATAGACTCGTCCACCGATTCCCGGTTCCAATACAACGGTACGGGCGCGCTCGCCACCGACCGAATGGGAGGCGATGGGCCACCAGCTATCGATCCGTTCGGTGAACAATGCATAGGCGTCTGAGGGCGTCAGCGCCACGCGGACCGTTTTACGGATCGGTTCAATCGTCGTCATGACAGTCTCCTTTCGCTGCGGCCGAGTACGAGCGCAGTACATCATCCCAAAACTCCTCTGCATACGCCTTTATCCGATCAAATCCGTATCGCTCGAGACGATAGTAGTTCCGCGTCCCCTCCCGTCTGCGAACGACGAGTCGTGCATCGGCAAGTATCCGAAGATGTTGCGATACGGCCGGACGACTCACGGACACGCGCGTCGCGATTGCGCCCACCGGTAGCTCACCGCCTTTGAGGATGGCGAGGATCTCCCGTCGCGTCGAGTCGGCAATGCACTCAAATACTATTCCGTAAGTCACAACTTACCGTAAGTTAACACTTACCAATTAATCGGTCAATCTTTTTGGCCCGCGGATGCGTATCGACACGTCGCCCTCCCGGGATGTCGTGCGGTAGGAATAGACGGTGCGGCGGAGGAGCGATGGTGCCGTTCCACGTCATTTCATACCGGGGAAATCATAGGCCGGATCATCGAACTGCACCGTGTTATAATCGTCGTCGTGCGTTCCAGCGTCGTCGGCGTGCTGATATTCTTTTCAAGTCTTCTCGGCGCTGAAGAGCAATCACCCGACAGTCACACGACCCTGGTCATGCCTTCCCTCTTTTCGGCGTTTTCGGATGAGTACGCGGGGTCGTCATACGGTGCATCGATCAAGACGTTCGACTTTGCGCGTCGCCGGGCCGTGAGCCTTACCTCCTTCGAGGGCGGATACGAGATAATTCCGGCGGAAGGCCGTCATCGAGTCACGGTAACCGGAATGTCGATCTTCGGTTTGCTCAACCCCGGGATAGCGGTTGATATGGAAGACGGTGAAACCTCGCTGTATGCGGTGGGTGAGATCGACATTTTCTATTTTCCCTTCGCATTTTTTTCAATCATCGCCTTTGAACGTCCCGTGTTCATTCCGTCGGTGTATGTCCGTGCTCTTACCGACTTTCGTACCGTGGAGGCGATAGGCGGTATGAGAGTCTCGTTTCCGTTGTACGGGATGCAAGGTTCGTAATGGTCGAGAGAAAAACGGCGCGCCGGATTTTGATTCTTTGTACCGTCGTCTACGGTGCCGGACTTTTTCACAGCTTCATGGCGGCGATATTCTCTCCTATGTTGGCCGCCGGTGGAACCGGCTTCGGCACGCTCCTCATGGTTTACAGTATGACGGCGTTACCCGTCGTTATCGTGCTGTCGGTCATTATCGCCTGGACGCTGTTCGCGACGAAACGCCACCGGGGAGCGCTTGCCGTCATCGCACTGCCGATTCTCAATCTTTTTCTCATACTCGTCGGTACGGCAGGCCCGCGATAGATTACCTTCCTCATCCCGGGAACCCGACTCGTACACGATGAGCGCCGTCCGTGACGGACGGATGCAGTGCGCATTGCTCCTTGCGATTTTTACTTAACATATGTATAGTAATACTATGTCCGGTTTATCGTCGCTTCGCGTATCCGACCTATACGCATGTATCAGCGAAATTTCTCAGGCCTACCCCAGCGGCGGGCTTACCGTCGCGATATCCCTCGTCGCCCAAGCTATCGTCGCCGGCAACGCCGTTGTGTGGGTAAGCGCGACGGAGAGCATCTTCTATCCTCCCGACGTTGCCGACCAGGGTATCGATCTCGCCCTGATCCCGGTGATTCGCGTACAGACTTCGTATGCGGCGACGAAGGTCGCTGATTGGTTGTTACGATCCGATGCATTCGCGTTGGTCGTCGTCGATCTGGGAGAGCAGACGGTCGTCACCGACTCATCTCTTGCGCGGTTACAACACCTCGTGCGTCGCTCCGGCACCGGGCTGGTGTTCCTGACGATTAAATCGAACGATGCGGAGTCGCTGGGTTCCATGGTGACCTATCGCGGGGTAGTCTCATCGCGGGTAAGCGAGAATGGTATCGTGCACTCCGGCCTGGCGATCATAAAGGACAAGCGTCGAGGTCCCGGCGCACGTTACGAGGGAACATACGATGCGCCGGTGGGCCTGCGTTAGCATCGACGCATTTCGGCTGCAGGTTTTAATACGCACCTACGACGATCGTCACACGACGCCTATCGCCGTGGTCGACCGAGAGGCCGCCTCGGGCATGATCACCCACGCCAATCGCCGTGCTATCGACAGCGGCGTATGCGTCGGCATGCGCTATTCGCACGGTCTTTCGATCGAGCCGCACCTTCGCGCCCACGCCGTCTCGCTCGATACGGAGACCGCCGCACTCGAAGAGGTGGAACGCGCATTGTCGTCGATGAGTCCCGATGTGGAGCGCTGCGATTTCGATACCGGCGTCTTCTGGCTCAACCCGATCGGCTTGGAGTCGCTGTTCGGATCTCACTACCGCTGGATGGGAAGAGTGACATCGCTCGTCGCCGCGTACGGTTTCACGGCTCGGGTAGGTATCGGATACAGTCGATTCGATACCTATCTGGCGACGAAGGCGCTTGACGATTCGCGCATCTTCTCCTCGCCACGCGAAGAGCGTGAGGCGTACGAATCGGCCCCTATCGACCACCTTCCCATCGAGCCGGACACCATTGCGCTCCTGCACCGCCTCGATATTCATACCATCGGACGGCTGCGGACCCTTCCGTCGGAGACGCTTCGCAGACGTTTTCCACGGGATGCGCGCATACTATCGACGCTTCTCGCCTCTGAGGAGAGCGAAGCGCCGATTCAACCCCGCGAATGGTCCGCTCCCAATACCGTTACACACTCTTTTGATGATCCGATACGCGATCTCGGAAGGCTTGAGATGGTACTGGACGCTATGGTGGAGCGGCTCTACTCGAATATCACCGGCGAGGAGACGGCGATCTCCGACATCGATCTCACGCTACGCTTTGAAGACGGCTCTACCGACCGCGAGCGTGTGCGAAGCGCCGTGGCAACGCGTGACGCGGCGGTATACCGAAGACTCCTGCGGCTACGACTCAACCGCATGTACGAACACCGCGGCACATCGCGAAACGGTGGGCGAAAGAGCGGGGGGAACGGCGCATCGAGCGGAATCGATCTCGTAACGCTCTCGGCCCGGTCGGCCGCGATCGCCTATCGCCAGACGACGCTCTTTGCCGGGGCGATCGAGCGTACGGCGCGTTCCGGTGAGCGCGCGTTTTCCATGATTCGCGCGGCATTCGGTAACGATGCCGTCCGTTGCGCCCGGATCGTCGCCGACCATATTCCCGAACGCCGTTTCGAGTGGTATCCGATCGAGAGACCCGCCACATCACCGCCGCCTGCGGACGAATCGTCCCGTTCGATCGAGATCGGACGCTCGATCCGCCGTATCTTTTTGTCTCCTCGCCGAGCGGTACGTTCCGATGTGCACGCCGCCGCCGATACGCGTACGGGACACCGCTCTACCCGTTCTCCACACTCGCCGTACGACGCACCCGTCATCACCGGCCCGTTTTCTCTTCATCAACGGTGGTGGGATGCTCCCGTAGTGCGGGAGTACTACTACGTCGCGCGGTCGGGTGCCGCTACTGCGTGGTTGTATCACGACCTCACTACTCGGCGGTGGGAACAACAGGGAGTCGTAGATTGACACCGCTCGCCTACGCACCGCTATGGTGCAAGACCAACTTCTCATTCCTGGAAGGTGCAAGCCATCCGGAGGAGATTATCGAAGCGTGCGCCCGCTTGGGTATCGGGAGCGTCGCGATCACCGATCGGAACGGCGTATACGGCATCGTGCGCGCCCTCGTCGCCGCGGAGGAACACAAGGTCCGTCTCATTGTCGGAAGCGAACTCTCATTGGATGACGGACTCAACACGGTCGTCGTCCTGGTGCGGAACCGGGAGGGATACGCCAACCTTTGTCGCCTCGTATCGACCGGTCAGGCCGTCACCCCTAAGGGTGAGTGCACGATATCCGTCTCGGAGTTGTGTAAGCGCAACAAAGGCCTCATCGCGCTGTGGATTTACCGCGATGCTACATCGGCGGTATACCTGGAGACGCTTCGACGGAGTTTCGGCGACCGTCTGTACGCGGTGGTCACCCGTCACCGTGAAGAGCGCGACGCCGAACGCGAACGCGCAACACGGACCTGCGCCGGACGCCTCGGCATTCCCCTCGTCGCGGCAACCGAGGTGTTATATCACGAGCGGGAGCGTAGTCGCCTCTGCGATGTGCTCACCTGTATACGCCGCTCGACGACGCTCGACGAGGCGGGAACGGACGTGGGCCCGAACGCCGAACACCACCTCCGCTCTCCCTACTCCATGGCGGAACTCTTTG
The DNA here is from genome assembly GCA_965601925.1 of Alkalispirochaeta sp. Taxonomy (GTDB): domain Bacteria; phylum Spirochaetota; class Spirochaetia; order DSM-27196; family Alkalispirochaetaceae; genus Alkalispirochaeta. The sequence continues at coordinate 3,535,981 of OZ271854.1, read as the reverse complement.
CCGATGATCCACGGCTCATAGCCGCTGCCGTCGATGTCGCCGATCGCTGTCGGTTTTCCTTACGCGACCTCTCCTATCGCTACCCGGAGGAGGCGGTACCGGAGGGATACACCACGATGGGATGGTTACGACACCTCACCTTCGAGGGAGCACACGCACGGTATGCGGGACGCGTACCGATACGCGTCGCGAAGCAGGTCGACAAAGAGCTCGCCCTTATCGAAGAGTTGGGTTATGCCGGCTACTTTCTGACCGTCCACGCGATCGTGCGCTTTTGTGAGGACGCGGGAATTCTCTGCCAAGGGCGCGGATCGGCGGCAAACTCGGCGGTCTGTTACTGTCTCGGGGTCACGGCCATCGACCCGGTGAAGATGGATCTATTGTTCGAGCGTTTTCTCTCCCGGGAACGCGACGAGCCGCCGGACATCGATATCGACATCGAGCACGCTCGGCGCGAGGAGGTCATTCAGCACCTCTACGAGAGATATGGACGGGATCGTGCCGCCATGGTGGCGAATGTCATTCGCTATCGGCCCAAGTCGGCCGTCAGAGAGGTGGGCAAGGTCCTCGGGGTAGCGCAAACCGCTTTGGATCGCTGCGCAAAACTTTTGTCTCACTGGGACAGTGCAATCGACGAATCGACGGCTCACGCGTCGCTGGACCTCTCATCGCACCGGGTACGCCTCCTTCTCGAGATCGCGACGGAGTTGATCGGCTTTCCTCGCCACCTTTCGATTCATCCCGGCGGATTTCTCCTCGGGAACGAGCCGGTCGACACGCTCGTACCGATCGAGCCGGCAACCATGCCGGGGCGGACCGTCATCCAGTGGGACAAAGACGACATCGAGACGCTCAAGCTTTTCAAGGTCGACGTGCTGGGGCTCGGAGCGCTGACGCACGCGCACCTCTGCTTCGATCTGATTGAGCGCTACCACGGCCGCACCCTGTCCCTCGCGACCATTCCGGCCGATGACACGGGAACCTTCGATATGATGTGTCGCGCCGACACGATCGGGGTTTTCCAGATAGAGAGCCGCGCTCAGATGTCGATGCTCCCGCGCCTGCGTCCGCGCAATTACTACGACCTGGTCATCGAGCTGAGCATCGTACGTCCCGGCCCGATCACCGGTAACATGGTGCACCCATATCTCAGGCGGCGCAATGGTGAGGAAGATACGATCTACCCTCACGGAAGCCTCGAACCGGTGCTTAAAAAGACCCTCGGGGTGCCGCTCTTTCAGGAACAGGCGATGAGAGTGGCGATGGTCGCCGCCGACTACACTCCCGGCGAGGCCGACCAACTGCGCCGCGACATGGCCGCGTGGCGCACGACCGGTAAAATCGAGCGGCACCGCAAGCGTTTGATCGAACGCATGGTAGAAAAGGGGATCGCCCGGGAGTTTGCCGAGCGAGTGTACAAACAGATTCAGGGATTCGGCTCCTACGGATTTCCCGAGAGTCATGCCGCGGGATTCGCCCTCATAGCCTATGCGACCGCCTACCTCAAATGCCATTACCCCGCCGCCTTTGCGTGCGCCTTGCTCAATGCGTGGCCGATGGGGTTTTATGCGCCCGCAACGATCGTCGACGATGCCAAACGCCACGGCGTCACCGTGCTCCCCATCACGGTGCTACGCAGCGATTGGGACTGTACCCTCGAGCGCGACCCGCACAGGTCGGAGAGACTCGCCGTCCGCCTCGGACTTCGCTACGTAAAGGGGCTCGGTGTGCGCGACTGGGAAGCGATCCGGACCTCTCGCAGGCGTTGCGGCAAGGACTTTCGCGCTTTTTTGGATTTGGTGCGACTCGATCGCGATACCCTTGTGCAATTGGCCTTGGCCGGTGCGTATCGCTGCTTCGACGTGAGCCGCAGGGATGCACTCTTCGCCGTTCTGGGCGCCGACGCGCGTCGAGCGGCTGCCCTCGCGATCGACGAGGAGGAACGCACGCCGTCCTTTTCCCATCTCAGCACCTTTGAAGTCGTCGAGTGGGACCATGAGACGGGTAGCGCCAGCACCTTCGGCCATCCGTTGGAGCCGTTTCGTCGAGAGTTATCGGACCGGGGGCTGCCCGATGCACGACGCCTCGCAGACAGAGAACACGGTGACGTCTCCTCCTACGTGGGTATGGTGATCTGTCGTCAGATGCCGTCCACCGCCGGCGGCGTCGTGTTCATGACCTTGGAGGACGAGAGCGGTTTTGTGAACCTCGTGATCTGGAAACGCATATACGAACAGTATCGCGTACTTATTCTCACCAACGAGATCATAGGTATCACCGGTGCGGTGCAAAAGGAGGGAGCAGTCGTCCATCTCGTTGCTGAACGCTTCTGGATACCCACTTTGAGCGGGCACACGGCGCACCGATCGAGCAGAGATTTCCATTGATCGCACTCGGCTCGTCGGCCTATCCATCGTGCCGTCGACGATATCGATACGACCGGTTATCGTTACTCTTCGGAATGGTGAGCATGTGTAGTGCGCGCTCAATGTATAATCACTCACCGATGGTCGTCGCGTCATCGAGCGACTCGCGCTCACCAGCCTGAAACGTGAGTAGCCTTTCTCCCGCCGATGCGCGACGCGACCATCGTTCCCGCCAACGCGGTGAGCAGAATCGGGATCACAAGGAGACTCGCCCGAAGGTCGCGTGCCTCGGCGACGAGCCCCATGATCCACGAAACCAGACCGAATCCCGGTATGCCGGCGCATGAGAGCAGGATGAACAACATCGTCGAATCCACGTCCATCAGGGAGGCTGCATGGGATTGAATACTCGGCCAAAAGCAGGCGATCGTGAGACCGGAGAAAAAAATCACCGCCATGAACGACGCCATCGTCTCTACGGCCCACGCTCCCAGGCTTGCACCCACTCCGAGAACCGCCGAGGCTATGATGAGTAGATGCAGCCGCTCCTGTTTGACGAGGTGGCCCGACGCAAATCGACCCACAACCATGCCGCCGGCAAATACCGCGGTACCGAACGCCCCTGCGCGGGCGAGACCGCCGAAGTTCAATTGGATGTAGCTGGCGCTCCAGAACGTAAAAGCGCCCTCCGCGCCTCCGCCGCAGAACATCGCGATCGAGAAGAGCCAAAACTTCCTGTCACCGACGATCTCTCGTATGTGTCGACGGAGGGAGACGGAGTGTTTTCCCCCGTCGTTCGTTGTACCGTGAGACGCGGCGTGGTGTATTGTTCCGTGACCGAAGATAAAAAAAAGCACACCGGACAGGAGAGCCAATCCACCGATCCCGGCGATGAGCACCCGCCATGATACGCCTCGAGTAAGCAAATCGCCGACAATCAGGACCGATGCGAGTACGCCGATGGAGAAAAACGCGTTGACGACATTCAAATATCGCCCCGAGTCGTTCGGATGCTCTTGTTGTATCAACGGATTCAAGAGAGCCTCCAGGATACCGCCGCCAAGGCCGACCAAGACGATCGCAGCCAACACGACTCCGTACGAGGGAGCGATCGAGTAGGTGAAAAGGCCCGCGGCGAGCACGAGCCCCCCGGCACCGAGGGAACGCGTCATTCCGAAACGCGCGGCGGCGGCGCCGCTTACAATCAAGATCGCCAGTAGAAAACCGGCCCGCACCGCCTCGATACCGCCCCCTTCCGCCAACCCGAATCCCAGCTCCTGGGCAATACGGAGCAGGATAATCGGAGTGGCGACGACGCTTGAAGCGTATACGAACATGCCCAACGCCGCGGCGTAGTCCAATCGTTTCATAGTAATTCGTGCCATGGCCTTATCTGCCTTTTCGCGGAAAAAATCTCACCGATTCTCATGAGTCGGCTTTGTTTTATGAGAGTTGTACGATACGAGCCCCACGGTCAAGGCCGATGCAAACGATACACCAATGGAGAACTCACACATTGTCATTCTAACTTTATAATCAGGAGCAGAGGTATCGAACATGAAAAAAGTAATTTTTACCGCCGACGACTACGGGGCGATTTCTCACATTGACGAAGGGATCCGCGAGGCCGTGTGTGCCCGCCGTATTAACTCGGTGGCCGTTTTCGCCAACGGGGAGGATGCCTACCGGCGCGACTCGATCAAACGGTTAATCGATACCGGCGACGAGGCTCGAGCCTCCGCCCTCCGGTCGGGTAAGAAGTACGCCTTGGAGATCGGGCTGCACCTTACTCTGACCTCGGGCTGGCCGATAGTCGACAATGACGCACTACGAGAACAAGAGCCCGAGCGCTGCATACATGACCGTAACGGTAAGTGTCAGTTCCATACCGTCGATGACTTCAATTTCGGTACGAGTCGCGCCGTAGTCTATAAGGAACTGGAAGCGCAGTACCGTACGCTGGCGGCGACTCTTGCCGAGCTGCAAACCGACCGCTCTCCCGATTTGCCGCGGTATGAGATCAGACACCTCAGTTCGCACTACAACATACTCAATCTGAACACGAACCAATTCGAGGCTTTTTTCGATCTGGCGCGTGCGACCGCCACGCCGATTCGCTCACCGATCATTGTACCCGAGGAGCGTTTCGCCGCCTTGTTAGTGAAAATTTTTGTACAGACTTTTGGGAACAACGACAGAGATATACGGACAAAATACCTCCGCAATCTGCAGAAGGCTAAAGAGTATTTTGAACGGCACCGCCCCAGTGTGGCGGTGCCGGATCTATTGGACGTGTCGCACTACTGGCCGGCCGTGTCGTTCGGACCGTTTCCTCTCTTTCGCCGCGCCAAGGTTAAGGCACGGCGGGGCGATCTCATCGAACGCCTCGCCGCCGGTGAGGCGGGTGAGGAGACGCGTGAGTTTGTCTTTCACGTGATACGCAATGACAAAGCGGCATTTCGCCGCCGAACGGCCAAAAAATGGGCTGCGGCCTACCCTGGTGTAGCGTGGAAGCGCTTCGATTCTCGCCTGATCGAAATGCGCTCCCTGATGGGACTGACCGATGAAGACCTATTCGAGGCCGGCGTAGAGTTCAGCGGTTGGGAGAACCTCGATCGAGGAGCGCAGATACTTCCATCCGGCCGGTCCTATGAGCCCTGATCTCATTTGTAGCGAATACCTACGGAAGGCGCCGTTCATATCCCACGGTTCTCAGCGGTCGAGCGCCACTCTATGCGGAACTCGAAGTAGGCGTCCTCGCCGTACCACTGGGGATAGTTGGTCGACCAGAGATTGTTGTACAGGTTGATACTCATGGAGCGGGAGTCCGTCGCCGCATCATTGGGCGCCCGGAGGATCGTACTCTCCTGCACGCGCACCAGCGGTGCATGCAGACTCGATACGATTACTCGGTCGTGATCGCCCCCCACATCAATCGTATCGGCGGCGTGGAGAAATCGGTTGCCGCCTCGGGCCACCCGCCTCGGATCTACCCACTCACCGCTCTTCCGCAACCTCCATTCATCGCCCGTCTCCATCGCCACGCCGCAGTCGAGCCATAGCGCTTCACAGATGCGACTCGCCGTCTTCCGCGGCCAATGGAGTGCGCACTCGATGGTGTTTCGTCGGAGTCGGTAGCGCAAGAAGATCTCGGTCGGGCATCCGTAGGTGTGGTCGCCCTCCGCGGTCGAGGAGAGCCGTAGAAAGAGAAGCGGCGCCCCCGACTCGGTGACGCGAGCCGCTCCGTCGACGCGGAAGGGAAACGTCGTCTCCTCAACCGATTGTAAGGGATAGCCGGGTTTTGCAAGGTCCTCGCCGACCCACGGGAGACGCGATACCGTCTCGGGACCGTATGCACCGTAGTGCGAGAGATACATGCGATAGTCGTCGTCGCCGTAGACTTCGTAGCGGCACGCGCCGAAGGAGAGCTCGCGAACGCCGCCGGTACGGCGGTCTGTGAGCCGCGTTACTTTACCGCTTTCCGGGTCGAAGCGCACATCGAGGAACTCGTTCGCAAGGGTGATGTCATCGGAGATGTCGGGATCCCCGAAGTCTATGGCGTCGAGGTCGATACGGCGGGGACGGAGACGCTCCGCCACCTCGATACGAGGAGCCGACGAGGTATCTTCATCCACAAGATCGGTAAGATAGGAGCGCTCGTCCCGCCACGACCGAGCCGTGCGACGAAAGAGCGTCGTGGCAAGCATCGGGAGGAACTCGTCGCGCCGCCAGTGGGTGCGGTCGTTGAGATGCGTCTTGATATCCAATCCCCACGTGTGCTCGGCGACGAGGAGCAAGGCGTCACCAACCTCGTGATAGATCTCGGGGTACATCGCAGCGGTACCGTCGATACTCCATCGCTCTCTGAGGCGGGACAACTCCTTAAACCAGAACATCTTCTTGGGATCGCTTCCGGCGCCGTGGATCCACGTGTCGCCGATCTCGTCGGTAACGACCGGTAGTCGGTCGCGAATCGGCTGCACCACCTCGGCAAAGCGATTGAGACTCGATGCGCGGATCGTCGCGCCGGGGAATCGATGCGCGAGCTGGGTGTAACACTCCTCGATCGCAGATTGCGTGTGGGGCCCGACGTTGTCGAGGGTGCTTGCGATATAGAGCGCCGCGGATGATCCGGGAACGGTAATTAGGCCGCCGTACTCCAGAGCGTTGTAGGCGACGATAATCTCCACGCCGTCGCCATTGCGCCACCGAAAGAGCGGCGGGACCTCCGCCGGTCGGCACCCGGGATTCGTCCCGATGTGAAGAAATCGCACGCCCGCGTCCGCAAGCGGCGCGACCAGACCCCGCGTGTGTCCCGGCACATCGGTCACCTTTGCGGCGGTGGTAGTCGAGCCGAAGTGCCGGTCGAGCTCCCGTGAGTACGAAAGGCCGTACTCGAGGAGCGGGCGGTCGGCAAGCTCCGTGGAGAGGGTGAACGGCATCGCGTGCCAGCTGACCCACCCCTCGGTCACGGCGCGTTCAAATCGACGGCGGTCCGCGGCCGGCATCTCGGTTAAGAAACACCTCGCCAGCCACGACCCCATCGTCCAATGGTAGCCTCGGGAATCGGATGAGAGCCGCTCAGCCAGTTCGATCGCCTGCGGGATATGCCGGTGAAGGTAGAGTTCTTTCACCGAGCTCGCCGCGTCGGTAAAACCGACATCGAGATGCGTTATGGCGGCGACGTAAAGGTCGGTAATCGTAGGGGTTGCTTTGTCTTTCATTGCTTATCCTTTGAGCGCGCCGTGGGTCATGCCGGAAATGATCAGCCGTTGCATACGTAGGTAAAAGAGCACCACCGGGACGACCGCCAACACCAATCCGGCAAATAGGAGGTTCCAGCGGACGATCGTGCTCCCGCGAAAGTAGAAGACCGCCACCGGGAGGGTCCGCGACTCCGGCCCCTGGAGGAGAATCAACGGATAGATGAAGTTATTCCAGACCCGCACGGTAACCAGAACGATGAGGGTCACCAACGGGGCGCGCATGAGGGGTAACATGATTTTCCAAAAGATGGCGAAGGGGCCGTATCCGTCGATCAATGCCGACTCCTCGATCGCTGCGGGCACGGTGTTGACGAACGAGTGGAGCACAAAGACGCCGAAACCGGCGTTGACCGCCACGAACACCAACGCCACGCCGATGCGCATACCGTGGAGGCCGAGACTCCGTAACAGGAGCGTGAGAGGAACAATCGTCATTTGCGGCGGCATCGCAAGACTGATCGCCAGTAGAGAAAAACAGAAGACGAAGACGACGCGGCCGCGCCGTGCCCGTACCAGCGCGTAGGCCGCCATGCTGTAGAGTACGACACCTAGGGCGACGGAAATCGTCGTGATGAAGAGCGTATTCCACAGCGTCTGGAGGTAGCGCATGCTCCGAAACGCTTCGACGTAGTTCTGCCAGTGTACCGTGGTGGGAATCCCGAAGGGCGTCGCAACCGCCTCCGCGTTGGTCTTCACCGATATCAAAAGCATGAGGGCTACCGGCACCATCATCGCCGCGGTAAAGAGAATCATAACGATCTCCAGTCCGATCGGCCGGCGCGTTGCAACGGCTACGCCGTCGGTTGGCCGTCGCCTCATACCTCGACCTCCCTGCTCTTGAGATAGCGGTAGATGAAAAACGTAGCCGTGAGAATAAAGATCAGAAGCAACACCGAATTGGATGCTGCGTAACCGAAGAGGTTGTTATTCATCTGTTTTACCATATAGGTGCCGATCGTCTCGGTAGCGTAGCCGGGTCCGCCGCCGGTCATCGCCCAGACGATATCGAAGACCTGCAAACTCCCGGAAAAGGCGAGAGAGACGTTCACCGTCGTCGCCGGCGCCAGTAAGGGAAACGTGACGTGGACGAAACGTTGAAGCGGCGTAACCCCCTCCAGTACCGTGCTCTCGGTGACTTCCTGCGGGATACTTTGGAGATTTGCCAGAAAAATAGCCGCCGAGTAGCCGATCCAAATCCAGACGTGGGCGATAACGACCGCGGTAAGGGCGAAGCGAGGGTCACCTAACCACGAGCGACCGAGGGAGCCGATTCTGAGAACCGACAGGAGGTAGTTAAGGAGTCCGTCGCGCGCATAGATGTACGACCAGAGGTATCCGACGATGATGGGCGAGAACATACACGGCATAAAAATGAGGGAGCGCAGGACGTTTCTCGTCTTGAGCGCCGCATTGAGCGCCACGGCGACGAGCACCGCGATCCCGTTTTGTAACACCACGACACCGACGGCGAACGAAACGGTATGCCACGCACTGGCACGCAGCGCCGGATCCTGAAACATGGCGCGATAGTTGCGCAACCCCACGTACCGAAAGGCGTTAAGGTTGAGGCCGTTGAAGTTGGTAAAGCTGAACATCACCGTCAAGACGACCGGCACGACGAAAAACGTGATATAGATTACGAGTACCGGCACCACCAACCAGAAATACATATAAAAGCGTTTGTCCCTGAGAAACGCGATTTTGGCGCCGGTCTGCCGGGGCGATGTCGATAGCTGGAGCGTGTTACGCATAACGGCGTATCCCCTATAACGGAAGAGCCCGCCCGCGAATCGAGTCGCGGACGGGCGGATCGGCCCGGTGTCGCATCCGCCTACCGGGATAGCGTGATCTGTCGCTCAATCTCCGCGTCGAGTCTCTCCGCCGCCTCGCCGGATGTTACGTTGCCGAGTATGAGTTCCTGCAGCACCTGTCGTACGACGCCCACCTCGCCGCCGATCGCCAGGCCGTTGGGTATATACCACGGAACCGTGCGACCCTCCGCGATCGCCGCGCCGATCGGCGCCAGGCGCGGATTATCCGGTACGAACTCGGCCCGCAAGGGCGAGAAGCCGTCCAACGCGGCGACGTAACTATTCATTATCTCCGGTCGTGAGATGAAGGACATGAACGCGAGCGCCGCCTCCCGATTATCGGCCTCTGAGTACATCAGGAGATAGCTTTGGGGCTGTACCGCCGCCTTGGCGGTGTCCAGGGTTATCGGTGTGGGCCCCATGACGATGTCGCCGTCGGGATCGGCATCGTCAAAGAGGGCGGTAAACCAATTTCCGCCGGGATAGAAGGCCGCCCGTCCTTGGGCAAACTGGGCAATACCTTCCTCGGCGATGAACCACCCTAAGGAATCGACCGGATCGTAGTAGCCCGACTCGGTCATATCGGCCAAGCGTTCAAACGCCGGAAGATACACCTCGGAGAAACCGGCATCACCTTCGTTGACCTCTTGAATGAACGACGCGGCGTCGTGGTTGGAGTACATAAGGTCTCGGGCCAGCGGTGAGGTCAAAAACTGCGCCGAAACTCCCTGCTCATTGGCGAGCACGATCGGCTCGTATCCCGCGGCCAAGAGCTCCTCGGAGACGGCAACGAACTCTTCCCACGTCTCGGGAAACGCCACGCCGTTGTCGGCGAGAACACGCCGGTTGTACCACATACCGACCGAGGTCACCTCGGTGGGAATGGCGTACACCTCTCCGTCGGCGCTCGCCAGGTCGATCACATCGTCCTGAAAATCGTCGATGAACTCGGCGTCGGTAATCGGTGCGGCGTATCCCGCCTCGATGATACGACGCAAACGGTGCGTCACCTCCATGTAGATATCGGCCATCTCGCCCGAAATCAGGCGCGTGTCGAGGACCTGGTCGTAGCCGCCGGAGTGCGACACGGCCTCGAGCTCCACGGTTATACCGGGATTGGCCGCCTCAAAGGCGACGATCACATCTTCCAGCGCCGCTCGCTCATGGGGGGCCGCTTTGAAGGTAAGAATGCTCAATACCTCCCCCGCCTCCGACGCGTCCGCCTCTTGATCACCGGCGCCCCATACGCCGGCGACTACCAGCGATACCATCGCTATACACACCCATACACGTTTCATGATCTCCTCCTATGTGGTTTGTCCGTCCCGCGCCGCGGGATTATCGTTCAAAGCGTTTTCGGAACGAAAGGCCGAATCGAAGAAGGCGCGTCGCTCTTGTCGCGCCGCACGGTTACGATCGCGCTCCGACTCTACGCTCGGTGCACTCTCGTCGACGTAGTGCTGCGGCGGAGCGTCAAAGAGCCGCCACCTCATTAACGCGTCGTTCAGGCGCCGCGTCACCTCGCGGTACCGCGGATCGTCGATACGATTCTCTATCTCAAAGGGATCATCCGCGAGGTCGAAGAGCATGGACGTCTCGCCGTCCGGTGTGAGCAACAGCTTGTGATCGCCGTTGTGTGCCATGTACTCTCCCCCGCCGAAGTCCTCGCAAAAGACGACCTCACGTCCCGTCTCAATCTCGAAGAGATTCTTCCACCCCATACGCTCGGCGAGCTTGCGGCGGTACGGATCATCGATCGGTATCGGTCCGCTCCCCTCGTCGCGCTCGATCGCCGGCGAACCCAACATCGCCGACGAGAGACCGGCGGCGCCGAGAAGCGTCGGCGCTATATCGATGAGGCTGAAGAGCGCGCGGGTCCTCTCTCCGGCGCGCGCCCGGCCGGGCTGTTTGACGATCAGCGGCACTCGTACCAGCGGCTCGTAGAGGTGGTTGTTCTTCAACAAGAGGTGGTGGTACCCGAGATACTCGCCGTGGTCGCTGCAGTAGATAACGATCGCGTCGTCGTACATGCCGTTACGTTGCAACACGTCGACGAAGCGGCCCACGTAGTGATCGATTTGGGTCACGAGGGCGTAGTAATAGGTCGTCACCCGACGAACGGCGTCGCGGCTGAGGGCGGTATGGGGAAAGTAGCCCTCGTGTTTCTTTAGATCCCGTTCCAGACACTCATCGAGCCATCCCGGAAGCGGCTCCACGTCGATTCCGTCGTACCGGCGAATCCACTCCTCCGGCGGATCGAAGGGGTGATGCGGCTTGATGAAGCTGACGACGGTGAAGTTACCCTCGGCGGTCCACCCGTCAAGGACCTCCTCGGCACGTCGCGCGATCCACCCCGTAGAATACTCCTCTTCGGCGAGTTCGGAGGCGACGGCGCCGAACGTCTCATGGTACTCCGGGGATGCCAGATCACGGTAGAGGGCGACCTGGTCCTGCATATCGGTGTAGTCCACCGATCGTCGTTTCATGAGATCGCCGTGATATTCGTCGTCAAAGCGACCCACACCGTCCTGCTCGGCGAGGTGCATCGCGGAAAAACCGAGATCGAGGTGCGTGGGGGTACAGTGCATCTTACCGACGGTGGTACATCGGTAGCCGTGGTCGCGGAGGACCGCCGGAAATGAGGGCGCCGAGGGGTGCGGCGTCGAGCGATTGCTCAAGCCGAGATGTTGATGCGGATAGAGTCCGGTAAAGAGAGAATAGCGTGACGGCGTGCAGATCGCGGCCGGACAGAAGGCGTTTTCGTATACCACCCCGTCGGCGGACAGGGAGTCCAGATTGGGTGTCAGAATCCGGCGATTGCCGTAGGCACCGAGGGCGTCGGCGCGGTGTTGATCGGCGACGACAAGAAGAATATTGGGGCGGCGACCCGGGGCGTCCATGGCAACGATTGTACGGCGACCCCACCGAGCGCACCAGTTACGGGTGTACTTTTGGGTCGGTTACATTTGTACTTTCAACGTGGTGATCAAAGCCCGTTTCGATAGCGAGACGGATCGCCTCGAATCGATCCCTGGCGCCGATCTTGGCGTAGAGGGCGCTGGTGTAGTTGCGCACCGTCTGCGGCCCCAAGTGAAGGGTATCGCCGATTTCGCCATTACTGAATCCCCGTGCGATGAGACGCAGAAGGTCGCGTTCCTTGTCGGTGAGGCGGTAAAACCATTCGCGGCCGCCGGTCGCTCCTGCGGTTCCCGATGACGAGTCGCCCTTGAACGCACCACCGGTCACCTCCGGAGAGAGCACAATGCCGCCCCCGGCCACGGTACGAATGACGTTCTGCAGCTCATCGGGGGTGATGTCCTTGAGAACGTACCCTTTTGCGCCGGCGGCCATCGCCGCGTGAACGTACTCGTCGTACCCGAATGCGGTAAGCATCACGACGACCGCCTCGGGATCGTCGGCTCGTATCGCTCTCAGCGCCTCCACGCCGTTGAGGTCGGGCATAGATACGTCCAACAGTACGACATCGGGACGGAGCGTTCGGTGGAGTTCCACCGCCTCCTCACCGCTTGACGCGACGAAGACCGAGGCGGTTGCGCGCGGATCCGACTCCAAGACGCGCTTGAGACTCTGGGCAAAGAGCTTCTGATCATCGGCGATAAGGATCGATCGCGGCCTCATGACGTAGAGCTCCCTTCGGAGGAGATGGGAATCACGGCTCGTACCAGATAGCCGGGCGCTCCGTTCTCGAACTCCACACGACCTCCCAACGCCTCGACGCGTTCACACATTCCCGCCTGCCCGATCCCGGCGTGATCGACGGGTCCTCCCGTGCCGTTGTCCCTAACCGAGAGTTGTATCGCACGTCCGGTCGACCAAAACGAAATCTCGATCTCGGTCGCCTTCCCATGGTGGAAGGAGTTGACCATCGACTCCTGAACGGTGCGGTAAACCGTCATATCGGTCTCGTCGGGTAGGTTCCACGGCAGGTTGCGCCACTCGACGGTCACCTTCACTTTTGTGGCGTACTCGAAGGTCTCGAAGAGTTTTCGCAACGCCGAGCTCCCGCCGCTTTCCAGTTCTTTCATCGAACGGAGACGATAGAGCGCCCGACGACTCTCTTGAAGCCCCCACTGGGCGTGGTCGCGTATCCACTGGTGGAGTTTACGCAACTCCTCCCCATCCACAATGGGGGTGCGCAAGACCGCATCCATCATCGAGGTGATGTTCGTAAAGGTCTGCCCCACGACGTCGTGAAGATCGCGTGACAGCCGGCGACGCTCCTTGGAGACCGTTGCGTGCTCCACGGTTGAGGCGTATTGGAGGAAGCCGGCGTTTGCGGTGGTGAGCTGCCTGACGGATCGGTCCAGGACGTCCGCTTCGCGACGCGCCGCCGTACGGCCGCTGAGCGCCGACGAGCGCGAGAGAGACAACAGGAACACGATGAAGGGAACCGCCGAGAGGACGGTCGTTTCACCGGCAAGCAACACCTCAATCTTAGCCGGCAAGACATTGAAAAAGCCGTACACGACGGGCGTCAAAACACCAAGAGTCGCAAGGACGACGACCGCACCGACGGTCGACATACAGAGGCTCGCCTCAAGAAGAAGGGAGGTAAGTAACGCCGCGTGGACTCCGGCCGACTGCCGGGCGGGAATCGTCAAAAGGAAGAAGAGCCCGACCTTGGCCACCATCACACCGAGAACGGCCCGACGACTCGTGGCGAACAACAGCGCGATCGACAGTGCGGCAAACAACGTCCACAAGACAAAAAAATCGGTCTGCCACCCCTCGACGGGTGCGCTACCACTGTCGAGACGAAATTGGTACGCGGACAGTACGATCATCGCCGGTGAGATTAACCACGGGAAACCGTGAGACATGAACGGCAGTGACCAAACCCGGCGAACGTACGGCATACCCTTGTACGATATGGTCTGTCGCGCAACTTTGTAAAGTTTCGCCGTATCTACGAGCGGCGTAAGACGTACCGGACGTGGTGTAGGAACCGAGATGTTCATCGCCGACCTTGACAATCGGTACCCACAACGCGCCGTACGGTCGCACCGAACAACTCCGGTGCCTGCAGCATCATAAGATGCCCCATGCCCGACAGCTCGGTTACGCTCGTCGCCGAGGCGACCGCCCAGGCGGGAACGTCCCAAGCGGCGCGCGATTCCTGACCCGCTATCAGATGAAACGGTAGGTCCGATACCATCAGCTCCCTCACCATCTCGAGATATCTCGGCTTTGAAGTCTCGTCGATTACGGCGGTCGCTTGCGCCCTGAGTGTTGCGGCGGATTGGTGCGCCAACCACGCTCTCCCGACGGCCAACGTTGTCGAATTGCACGCGACACCCGCGCCGGCGAGCCACGCACCGACGTCCTTCCTGTATCCTTCGAGGATACCCTCGACCTCGGTAATGTCCGCTTGGGCGATCATTGCCGACCAGAACGCATCCCTGAGTGTGAAGTTGCCCTCGACACTCGTTATGGATGCGGTAAGCTCCGGGTATCTCGATGCAAACAGCACACCGACTGCGCCACCGACGGAATGGCCGACGACGTGTACCGGCGATTCCGTATGAGACCGCACCCATTCGGCCACATGATCGGCTTGTCGAGAGAGCGTCACATCGTCGACGAGACGTGACGACGAGGCGCCGTAGCCGAGAAGGTCGGGAGCGAACAGGTCGCAATCACCGAACGAGTCTATAATGGGCGAGACGCGCAACGTGCCGATCAATCCATGGATAAGAAGTATAGGTATGTCCAAGAGCGTATATCCGTCGGGCCATCGGGACGGCGTGCGAGTAAACCGACGTTCCTCCACGCCGAGGATATCCCATAACGAGTCGCCCCGCTACTCGTCCGATGCGCGAAGCCGGCGCTCCAGGCCTCTGATCTCACCCGAAGCCTCGGCCGAAAGGCGCTCGAAGAGACTTCGCCGAATCTCGAGTCGCGTTTCACCGGCGTAACGGCGCACCCCCTTGTCGTTGTAAGAGATCTTACGGTTGCGATAATACACGTCGATATCGACGAGGCGTCGTCCCCTCTCGTCGTACTCGAGCCCGACGAGTATACGTTTGACCTCCCGTGGCTCAAAGAGTGAAAAGAGGCGCAGTTGATACGCCGGAACGGACAAAAGAACCAACGCGTGGTCCCGCGTCCACGACTCTCCTAGTACGAATCCCGCCTCCAGATCGGTGAGGGTCGCTATGATCCGACGGTAGTGTTCCTCGTAGCGCTCCGCGGCGTCGTAGATATTCACACGAAACTCGTACCACTCCTTGCGGTCGAGACTATGGGTAATAAAGAGCGTTCCCCGGTTGCGCAACTCGGGATAGAGACGATGGGAGGGGCGTTTTACGAGTAATTGCGGATCGATGATCGCATCTCGGGGCAGGACTCGGTTCAACGGTGCGTTGGTAAGGCCGACGATCGTATCGTCGACATCCCCCGCCTCTATCAACCCTTCGAAGTCGTCGCAGGCGCCGGCGTAGCGCTCAGCCAACTCCTCGACGACACCGGCGCCGCCCCCGATGACCCTGAGAATGATCGACCCCGGGCCAAGATGGGCGTTCTCCAACAGACCGGCAACGCCGCGTTGAAAGAGTGTCGTCAACACGATCGACGCGGCGACGGGCGCCAACAGTATCGTGAGCGCATCGGAAACGCGCGTCTTCGTGAGTCCGGGAGGTGTCAAAAAGACCAACGTCGTATCCTCGTCCGATCGCGCCAACGCCTCATCGAACGAATACGCCGCCGCATCAAACGCGCCTCTGCACACCCGTGCGAGCTTTTCCGGCTCGGCCGAACGGAGGAACAGGAATCTCGGCCCGTGACGTATGAACACCACAGCGCATCTCCTCACAATCCCGGCTTGGGAAGAAGACACGAGCGGTGACGATGCGCGGATGCCGGATAGGGGAGATAGTGCAACGCGCCGGTAGAGAGGGAGATGACCGAGATCGCCGCCATACCGTTAATGCAGGCGGTATGCGCGTGTCGGTGTGTAGGCGGCTCTGAGGCGTGTCCGTACAGGTGATAGGCCGCACCGGACGCGGCGCTCGAAAAGCGGTGCGACACGCCGATACGCACCCCTTCGATGTCGAGCACCGTTCCCTCGGCGACGATGGTCGTCCGACCGCCGACGGCATCGAGGACCTCCGCGTCGTCGTGGTTACCGGGCACGACGAAGAGTCGCCGATGAGAGAGCTCCTCAAGGGAGATAAAGAGCTTTCGCACCGTCTTTGTATAATGAGAGAGCTCGCCGGGACAAAACTCAAGCTTAATCTCGTCCGCCACGTCGCCGGTGTGAATCACATAGTCGGGCTCCATACGGCGGATCAACGCGCGCAGGTGGCGGTACAGTGAGCTGGGGGTGTCGCTACAATGGAGGAGGAGCGGCCGCTCGAGCTCCGCGTATTGCGACGGTACGCGGCTCCCGTCCCACAAAGCGCGGAAGTTCCCTGCAAAACGACGCGTAACGCTCACCACTCTATGATAGGCTCGAAGCGCGTTATACGCAATCCGCCGGCTATGATGTTTTCAACATTTCGCGCGTAATAAAATGCGGTTCATGCATGTTTTTCCCCTTATTTCTCACGAAAAGAAAAACTATTTGACAAACGGCATAAGTGGGCGCATAACGATACATACTCACACACTTCTGGAGGAGACAGATGCAAAGAGAACAATGGGGCAGTCGCGTCGGGTTTATCCTCGCGGCGGTAGGCTCGGCCATCGGATTGGGAAACATCTGGCGTTTTCCTTACATGGCTTTCGAGAACGGTGGTGGAGCGTTCCTCATCCCCTACTTCGTGGCGCTGCTCACCGCGGGCATACCGATCATCATCATGGAGTTTGCTCTCGGTCACCGCATGAAGGGCGGCGCGCCGCTCACATTTGCCAAGTTGAATAGCAAGTGGGAGTGGCTCGGCTGGTGGCAGGCGATCATCTCGATGGTTATCGCGGTCTACTACGTAGCGGTTATCGGATGGGCGATCAGCTACATCGGCTTCTCCTTCTCCCTTGCGTGGGCCGATGAACCGGTCGGCTTTTTCGTCGGCGAGTATTTAGGCCTTACCGACGGTCCCTTCCAACTCGGCGGCATCCGATGGGGCATCTTCGGGACCATTGCGATTGCGTGGCTCGTCAGCTTCGTGGCGCAATACGCGGGGGTCAAACGAGGGATCGAGACGGCGAACAAGATCTTCATGCCCCTTTTGATTCTGCTCCTTCTGATTATCATGGTGCGCGGACTCACCCTACCCGGCGCCGCCGGTGGACTGGAGATGCTCTTCCGTCCCGACTTCTCGCGCATACTTGACGCGTCGGTATGGGTAGATGCCTACGGTCAGATCTTCTTTACCCTCAGCATCGCCTTCGCCATCATGATCACCTACTCGAGTTACCTCCCTGAGAAGTCCGACATCGTGAACAACGGGTTCATGACCGCCCTGTTGAACTGCGGGTTCAGCATCCTCGCCGGTATCACCATCTTCAGTATCGTGGGGTTCCTCATGCACCAAGCCGGCGGCGAGCTCCCCGGTAATCTGTCGGGCGTGTTCCTGGCCTTCGCAACGATACCGGCGGCGATCAATCAGTTACCGACGTTGCGTGTGCTCGTGGGTGTACTCTTCTTCGTCTCCCTCACCTTCGCCGGCCTCTCATCGTTTATCTCCATTAACGAGGTCGTAGTACGCGCACTATCGGACAAACTGGGAGCGGCGCGTCGCAAGGTCGTACTGTGGTACACCGTGGTCGCCGCGGCGGTGAGCTTGATCTTTGCAACCGGTGCGGGCCTCTACATCTTGGATATCGTCGATCACTTCATAAACAACTTCGGAATCGTCTTCTCGGGCCTTATCGAAGTCATCCTCTTGGGGTGGTTTTTCAAGCTCGACACACTTCGAGATCACGCGAACGGAATCTCGGACTTCACGGTCGGTGGATGGTGGAATCTCATGATACGGGTAGTCACTCCGATCGTCTTGGGCGTCACCGCGGTATTGAATCTCGTCGGCGACCTTTCCAGTAATTACGGCGGTTACACCACAGCACAAGTCGTAGTCATGGGGTGGGCTGTCGTCCTCGTGGGCCTTGCAACGGCGTTTCTCGTCGCCAAGGCAAAATGGCCGGACGAGTCGTTATTAGTCCACGAGCAAAGCGAATAGGAGGAACACCATGTCAACCGGAGCAATCATCTTCATGATCCTCGGCCTCTCGATTACGTGGGGCGGCGCCGCGGTATGCATTGCGATCGCACTGCGCAAGCGCCCGATGTAAAAGTAAGTACACGAAAAAGGAGCCTCTCGGGGCTCCTTTTTTTCTCGCACCATGCATGGCCTCAACCGGTCCTCGACCTATAAAGGTTTCGGACCCGGCAAAGCCGGGCCTGCATGAGCGATTGGCGACGTTACCTGCCCGCGATCTTATTGCGACACGCGCGTCCTCGCATTACGCGCGCCCCTTTCTCCCTCCCCCACGATCCACCAAGCGCCATCGGACGCGCGAGGTTCCCACCGGCGGGCGGGTGGCGGCGGCGCTGGTCGCAATCCTTACGGATTGCTGCTCGCGCATGCGTCCGACGACCGCGATCTTCTGGCCCGACCATGTCGGGCCTGCATGAGCGGTCGACGGCACGACTCGCCCGCGCTTCCAGTCGTAACACGCGCCTCCGGAAACGAACCCACTCACGTCGGGGTGTCACATATGGCGTTCGAGACTACGGTCCGGGTTTCATCATCAGCGGGAAAAAGGCTCTCAATACGAAGTTCCTGGGTTGTGATGTCGACGGCGGTGCCGAAAGTCGTCACCGTGGAAAAGAAACGCACGTCGATATCACCCTTTCGTAAGCGAAGCGTCAAAACAGGCAACTGTGGGTCAGCCGCAGATTGGTCCGTCCGATTCAGATCGGCCACGTCTGCTGCACAGGCTTCATACAACTGAAACAACGCTTTGCTCTGATAGTTCGTGCTCTCCTCACGCAGCCTTCTCAGAAGCACCCCTTGCAAGCGTTCAAAGTTCACCACATAAGGCCGTAGACCATCAGGAGCGAACAGCAAACGGTAACTGTTGCGGAAGCGGTTCAAAAGATCGTCTCCATCGGTCAGCCACGAAATCAATGTGCGTGTGCCGTTGTTGGCCATAATCACGTCGTAATCGCGAGTGGTCACCAAGGCGGGGTACGGTTCATGCTGCACCAGCATCCGTTCCAGAGCCGTACGCACCACGCCGGTTTGATCGTCATCGATGGACCACGTTGTATAACGCGGTGCATACCCGGCTGCCACAAGCATGGAGTTGGTGTATCGCAGGGGAAGGCCCATCGCCTCGGCCAGACGCAAAACCAAATCATAACTCGGCTGTGCGCGCCCGGTTTCAATAAAGCTCAAATGTCGTGTGGATACCGTGGCTGTCAGTGCCAACTCCATTTGGCTGAGGCGTCTGACTTTGCGCCAGTGCCGCAGAATATCACCAAATTGATCAATCGACGTCTCACGAAACGTCATGTTTTACCCGTGAGGTAATTGGATTCATTACCCCACGAGCATAACCTGAAAGCATGACGCTGAAAAGAAGACAGCATCGTGGAGGTTCGACTATGCAAACAAGAACATTGAGGACAGCCCTTTTAGCCAATGCGCTTTTCTCTACACTATCCGGTTTGACGTGCATCGTCTTAAGCCGTGCCGTCGCCGAGTTTATGGGAACCGGTGAGCCGTTGGTCTATCGTATTATCGGTTTGGGGTTGTTGGGATTTGCCGGTTTCGTGACGTGGACGGGTACACGGCACCACATCGATACCGTTGCGGCGGCATTAATCAGCATCGCCGATTTTGCATGGGTTGCCGGTACGGTGGTGCTGATCGTGCTCGCGTTTGCACCTTTGCAAACTGCGGGTATGCTCATGCTGCTGGTGATCGCGGCAATCGTCCTAACTTTTGGTCTGCGCCAGCTTCAAGGTGTCGGAAGAGTGTATGCCTCCCCCGACAAACCCGGTACGCATACCCTGTGTGTCACGGTGGATACGCCCGCATCACCCGATGCGATATGGCCGATCATCGCGGACTTACCGAACATCCGCCTATACTCTCCCAATCTAACGCAGGTTACTTTGCGGGACGGCGCCCAACCGGGGGTAAATGCGGTCCGCCAATGCACCGATGTCGACGGCAAGACATGGGGCGAGCATTGCACACGATACGATGAGCAGAATAGGCAAGTCGAGTTTGAGTTTCTGGCGAATGAACCGGGCTTCCCCTATCCGTTCAAGACGATGTCGGGCGGCTGGGAAGTCAAGCCGAACGGAACGGGATCAACGGTCAACATCTGGTTCGAAATCACACCGAAATACCGCATGGCGCATCCGATTATTCTGGCGGTCATGGCCCGACGTCTCGCCGACGGTTTCGGCGCGGTTGTGGCGCGGATGACGGCAGCGACGCGCGGTGAGGCGGTACAAGAACGCATTGCACCGACACGGTACGGGATCAAAAGTATGCTAGCCCCATGCCATTGAGCAATGCTATCAGCGAGTACAGGAGAGCGTGTTACTCCGACAAACCGGCCCGACCGGGAGTACGACCTGGAGTCTACGCCCCATCCCGACGGCGCGCTCGCCGGCGCACCGCCACGATACGCGTAACGGCACGGGCCTGCATGAGCGGGCGACGGCACGACTCGCCCGCGCCCCTAGTCGTAACACGCGCTTTCGGGAACGCGCCGCCTCGCTTCTGTTTCCTCCCACGATCCACCAAGAGTCATCGGGCGCGAGGTGCACCGCAGGCGGACGAGTGGGACGGCGCTGGTCGCAATCCTTACGGATTGCTGCTCGCGCATGCGTCCGGCGACCGCGATCTTCCGGCCCGACCATGTCGGGCCTGCATGAGCGGTCGACGCCACGACTCGCCCGCGTCTCTAGTCGTAACACGCGCTTTCGGGAACGCGCCGCCCTACACGAGACCTTGATCCATCATCGCGTCGGCGACCTTCACGAAACCGGCGATATTGGCACCCACGACGAAGTTCTCGGGTGCGCCGTATCGGTTGGCCGCCTCGTTAGTGGCCTCGTAGATCTTGTGCATGATCTGCTTCAGCCGTCCGTCGACCTCGTCGAACATCCACTGAATCCGCATGGCGTTCTGGCTCATCTCCAGACCGCTCGTCGCCACACCGCCGGCGTTGGCCGCTTTTCCGGGTCCGTACAGTACCTTGCCGGCGAGAAAGACGTCGACACCCTCGGGCACGGTCGGCATGTTGGCGCCCTCGCTCACCACCCGACAGCCGTTCTTCACCAATATCTCGGCGTCCTTTTTGTCGATCTCGTTCTGTGTCGCACTTGGGAACGCGACGTCGCACGGTACCGCCCAGGGTCGCTCTCCTTCGTGATACTCCACGTTATACTCGTCGGCGTACTCCTTGATACGTCCGCGACGAACGTTCTTGAGATCCATGACGTAGGCCAACTTCTCCTCGTCGATACCCGCCGGGTCGTACACATAGCCGTTGGAATCGCTGAGAGTGACCGCCTTGGCGCCGAGTTCGTTGAGCTTGCGGATCGTATACTGCGCAACGTTGCCCGAGCCGCTCACGACGCACGTCTTGCCCTCCATGCTCTCGCCGCGGCCGCCCAACATCTCCTGGGCAAAGTAGACCGCGCCGTACCCCGTCGCCTCGGGTCGCACCAGCGAGCCGCCCCAACTGAGACCCTTACCGGTCAACACCCCGGCAAACTCGTTTGCAAGACGCTTGTACTGACCGAAGAGATAGCCGATCTCCCGGCCGCCGACGCCGATATCACCGGCGGGAACGTCGGTGTAGCCGCCGATGTGACGAGAAAGCTCGGTCATGAATGACTGGCAGAACCGCATCACCTCGTTATCGCTCTTACCCTTCGGGTCGAAGTCGCACCCGCCCTTTCCTCCGCCCAAAGGGAGGGTCGTAAGTGCATTCTTGAAAATCTGTTCGAAAGCAAGAAACTTGAGAATGCTTAAATTGACCGTGGGGTGAAAACGCAATCCGCCCTTGTACGGGCCGAGAGCGCTGTTGAACTGAATGCGAAACCCGCGATTGACGTGATACTCGCCGCGATCGTCGATCCACGGCACGCGAAATATCACGATTCGTTCCGGTTCTACGATGCGCTCCAAGATACGCGCCTCTTCGTACTCCGGATGCTGTCGCAACACCGGCTCAAGAGTCGGGAGGACCTCTTCCACCGCTTGGAGAAACTCCGCCTCGCCGCGATTGCGCTTTTTCACCTCTTCGAGGACACGTTCTGCATAAGGCATATCTTGCCTCCTATATTACGGATTTTGCAATAATGGTAGCACTCGTTGCCCAAAAGCACAATGAAAGAATTGTTTTTTGAACATATTCTTAATTTTGAGGCTTACAATGCGTACGGCACGCGATGATGAAAGTTTTTGACGACGACGAATGTTTCCATATTCTGAATCCCGTCAATCTTGCTGAACTCCTCCTCGTAGAAGTCGAGGAGTCCGAAGTTCTCGTTCAGCAGTACTTCCACGATGAGATCGTACTTTCCGGTAACCAGCATGACGTTCACGACTCCCTTAAGGGAGCAAAACTCCTGGCCTTTGGTGTAGAGCTTGGGAGTCGATAACTTGATGCCTATGATCACGCTTCGGTGGCCGGGAATCTGCTGCGGATTGACGAGTCCCACGATCTCCAAGACCCCTTCCTCCATCATGCGCGTTACTCTGGAGCGCACGGTGTTCTCGGTCACATTCAACTCCTGGGCGATGGTCGCGAAGGACTTTCTTCCGTCTTTGAGGTGTTTGATGATGGCCAGGTTTGTCTCGTCGAACTTCATGATTCATCTCCGTATCGAAAGGGAGGGCGTACCGATCCGGCATTTTTTTCCCTTTCAATTGCCATAATACTCATTTCAGGCGCCCGCCGCAGCGTGCCCCGACGGATTGCCGGTTGTTGTCCGCCGCCGTTCATACTACACTGTCCCGGTGAGTAGCCCGGTGCTTTCTCGCGCATATCGTCACAACTTCGGCGGCTTTCACAACCTCATGCAGTTTCGGGTGCGCGAGATCCTCCTCGTGTCGACGATGTATGATGCCTTCGTCCTGGAGGAGGACCGTGGCGTCTCGGAACTCATCCTCAGTCAGTACATCGACCTGAACTTGCGCTTCGTGCCGCGCATTACCCGCGTCTCCACCGCCGAGGAGGCGCTCTCGGAGCTGGAGAGTCGCAACTTCGACCTCGTTCTCACGATGGCGCGCCTCTCGGATATGGACCCGGTCGATTTCGGCAACCATGTGAAACGGCTGCACCCCGACAAGCCGGTCGTACTGCTGACCGTCGAGATGCTCAGCCCCGATCTGTTGGCGCGGTTTCGTCGCGCCGCGTCCATCGACCGCATCTTCTACTGGCTCGGAGACAGCAAGATACTCTTGGCGATCATCAAATACGTGGAGGATGCCGGGAACGTGCACGCCGACACCGCCTCGGGCGTGCAGACGCTTCTGGTTGTGGAGGACAACCCCAAGTTCTACTCCATGTTTCTTCCGCCTCTCTATACCGAGTTAATGACACAGACGCAACGCCTGATATCGGAGAGCGTAAACGACTATCAACGCCTCCTCCGGATGCGGGCACGGCCCAAGTTGCTGCTTGCGGAGACGTATGAGGAGGCGGTGCGCCTATTCGATAAGTACAAGCGCAACGTACTGGGCGTCATATCCGACGTCGCATTTTCCAGAGACGGCCAACTCGATCAGAACGCAGGTCTACTCCTTGCGGAGACGTTTCGCGAGAAGCTGTTCGATCTCCCGATTCTACTCCACTCCGAACGCGGCGAGGCGCGTGAAGAGATCGGCGTCGAGTGCACCTTCGTCGACAAGCGCTCCCCCGGTCTACTTACCGAGCTGCGCCGGTTTCTCCTGACCGACCTTGGATTCGGCGATTTCGTCTTTCGCGATCCCGACGGCCGAGAACTATACCGAGCGTGCAATATTCAAGAGTTTGAAAAGCTCCTCCAGACGTGCCCTCCCGATAGCCTGCGTCGCCACGCCGCGCGTAACGACATCTCCATGTGGCTCAGGGCGCGTACGGAGTTTGCCGTAGCCGAGCAGTTGCGCCCGACCCGCGTCGAGGACTTCTCCGATATCGAGGGGCTCCGTCGCCACCTCCACGACGCAATACGGGCGCTCCTCAACAAAAATCGTGCCGGGTCAATCACCGAACTGGCCGCCTACGCCGGCGATGTAGCGGCCTCGTTCATTCGCATCGGCGGCGGGTCGTTGGGCGGCAAAGCGCGCGGAATCGCCTTCGTCAACGGACTGCTGGGCGATCCGTCTCTCAGAGAAAAATACCCCACCGTGCGGATCGGTGTGCCGGCGACTTTCGTAGTCTGCACCGATGTGTACGAGGAGTTTCTCGAAACGAACGAACTGCATCGTACCGACTTGGAGCACGCCGCGGACGAGACGATCGCCGAACGGTTTTTGGCCTCTCGCCTGGGAGAGGAGACGCTCGCACAACTGGAGCGCGTCGTGGAGAAGATCCATACGCCCTTGGCGGTTCGCTCCTCCAGCGTGCTGGAGGACTCTCAGAGCCTTCCTTTTGCCGGGCTGTATGCGACCTATATGCTCCCTAACAACGATCCCGACCCGGACGGCCGATTATCGCAGCTTGCCGACGCCGTGAAGCTCGTATACGCGTCGGTCTTCTATCGCGCTTCCCGGGAGTACATTCACAACACGAACTATCGCTTAGAAGACGAGAAGATGGGCGTTATCATCCAGGAGGTGGCCGGTCGCCGCCACGGCGACCTCTTCTATCCCACGGTCTCAGGCGTCGCCCAGTCCCACAACTTCTACCCAACCTCGCCGATACGCCCCGAGGACGGTATCGCGAGCGTCGCCTTGGGCCTGGGCAAAAGCATCGTCGACGGCGAAAACATCTTTCGTTTTTGTCCACCCTTTCCGCGTCAGAATCCGCCCTATTCCTCTCCGGCGGAGCTCATGAGGACGACGCAACACCACTTTTACGCGTTGGACCTATCGCGACCCCGTCTGGCGGTCGAACGCGACGAACGGTTCAGTCTCAAGAGGCCGGGGCTCAAACAGGCACGGGACGACGGGACGCTCGCTTATGTGGCGGGGAGTTACTCCGCGCAGGACGAACGCATCCGACGCGGCATAACCGACACAGGACCGTGGGTCGTGGATTTTGCAGGACTGCGCGCCGGCCGTCCCGTACCGTTACCGGAGATCGTCGTCGACCTTCTGGAGTTGGGCAGATCGAGTTTCGGGGCGGAGGTGGAAATCGAGTTCGCCCTCAACCTCAAAGAGGATGGAGACGGCTCGACGACGGACACGGCGGAGTTCCATTTCTTGCAGATCCGGCCTCTTGTGGTCGGTCGCGAGACGGTCGAGGTCGCCCACGAGGGCGACGACTTGGACGCCGCAGTGTGCGCCTCCAACCACGCCATGGGGAACGGGCTCTTTCAAGACATGTATGACGTTGTGTACGTCGATCCGGAGCGCTTTGACGTCGCGGCGACCGAACGGATAGCGCAGGAGATCGGAGAGGTCAACGCGACGCTCAAGGATGAAGATCGCCGTTACATCCTCATCGGGTTCGGCCGCTGGGGCACCGCGGACCGCTGGCTCGGAATACCGGTCGACTGGTCCCAAATATCGAACGCTTTGGTAATCGTAGAGTCCGATCTCGGCGACTTTCGCGTCGATCCGTCGCAGGGAAGTCACTTTTTTCACAATGTGATATCCCTCAAGCTCGGATACTTTCACATCCGTTCGCCGCACGCCGAGGAGTATATCCGCTGGGACTGGTTGGACTCACAGGAGGTAATACACGAGGGGCGGTACATACGTCACGTACGTACCGCCTCTTCGTTGGTTGCCAAAGTAGACGGGCGGTGTGCCCGCGGGGTGATCCTATCGCGCTAGGCGGGCTGCGCCGCCGGAACCGGTACCGTGTGCATCCAGCCGTGGTGGTCCTCTACCGCTCCATACTGGATACCCTTCAGCGTGTCGCGAAGATCTCGCGTCAGTTCGCCGACACCCTGGGTGAAGGCGGTGGTGGTGCCCTCGTGGGTGATCGACTCTACCGGCGTCACACCGGCCGCCGTGCCGGTGACGAAGCACTCCGCTCCGTCGCCGAGCGCCTCCTCGATAGAGATCATGCGCTCTTCAACGGTGATGCCCCGCTCCCGAGCCAGCGTGATGACGCTCGCGCGGTTGATACCAGGAAGGACCGTGTCCCGCAGGTCCGGGGTAACCAAGGTGCCGTTTTTGAGCAGCACAAAGATGTTGCAGGACGAGCCCTCTTCGAGATAGCGATGTTCCTTGGCGTCCAGAAAAATCGCCTCCATAAAGCCCGCGGCCTGAACCTCTTTCTTGGCCAGCGCCGATATCACGTAGTTGGCGTCACACTTAATCCACCCGATACCGCCGGGGTTGGCACGAACGCGCCGCGTCGTAGCGGCCGCCGTTGACGCGTCGGGATCGAAGTAGGAGCCGACGGGAGTCGCTACGAACACGACCGACGGCCGCTCGCTCAAGTTAACGCCGATACCGCCCTCGGCCCAGCTGAACGGTCGAAGATAGACCGATCGTGCCCGCATGAAGCCGTCGGTCTCCCACTCCTTGTCGTACGACTCGGTGAAACCGAGGGCGATGTTGCGTCCGACAAATCGATCCAGCGCCTCGAGGAACAGTTCCTCGGGGAGTCCCGGCATACCGAGACCATCCATAGAGCGACGCATACGCTTTGCATTCTCGTCGGGACGAAAAATCTTGAGCGTGCCGTCCGGCTGTGGGTACGCCTTGGCGCCTTCAAAACACCCCAGGCCGTACTGGGAGGTATAGTTGACCAACGGAAGCTCGGGAAACGAGTTGCGAGCCGCAAGAAGCGCCTCGCGCTCCCCCGCCGGAAGCGCCGCCTCTTCGGCGGGAGTCTTATGGGGTTTTTCGGAAACGTGCAGTTCCCACCGTCCGTCGTCGCCGTATTGCGCGATACACACGGTGGGGTAAATCGCGAGACTAAATGCCGATGCCATATGCCACCTCTCGAAAGAAGAATAGCCCACTGTATCACACACAAGGTGTGTAAGTGGTACGTTCTTTCCATGATTGTAAAGCGAGCCGTTATTTCGTGCAAGCGCAAAATATCGTCTTTCGCTTACGTTTTTCAGAACAAATTCTCGGCAATAATGCTTATATCATAATAAATAAAGAAAGAAGATGTATCGGTCGGGATGCGTGCGACGCCCGGTGCAACGACGACCGCACTCCATCGCGCTCGGTACGGCGCAAGGCCCCCATCGCTCGTGCGACACCCTCCTGAGATAGCCGGTCCGATCAAAACGACCGGACCGGACCGGGTGTACTACGACGTTAGTAGGAGATGCGGCCGTCTTCCGGGCGGTCCGTCTCACCCACCGCAAAGGCGCTTCCGGGCGACGCATGAAACGCGGCGAGGTACTCCGCCAGGGCGTCCTGCTCGCCCCCGGTATAGCTGAACGCCGAGTTGGCGCCTGGATCCGCACGGAGATTCTCGTCGGGATAATCGATCTCCTCGCCGAATCCGGTGCCCTCATAGAGATTTCGCCGTACCGGGTCGGAAAGCTCGGGGAAAAGATACCCGTCGCCGCCGTTGGCGAGAAAGTTGAGCGTAACGAGACGGAAGACGCGCGTCCCCGGGCCCTGTAGGGCGCCGCCGGCCACGACGGTATCGCGAACCGAGCCGTCGTCGTTGAGAATCTCCAGGGAGCGAATGCGGCTTCCCGCCGGTGCATCGGCGTCAAAGCTGAATCGCATCCCGGCAATCTGTGGGAATCGACCCGGTGTAGCTCCGGGAGCCGTCTGCGATACCCCGTGTTCCAGGAGCGCAACGAGCTCTTCCGCCGTGGCGTTCATCGTCACCAACCCGTTGTCGAATCGTAGGGTCGCGCGCAGGTGGCCTTCGGTTACCGCCCCTTCGTCGGCGCCCGCCTCGGCGTTAGCGCGCGGCGGCGAGAGCACGGCTTGGGAGTAGTCCACCGTACCGGGCGGCACCACCGCAGAGCCGATCTCGGTTCTGATTCCTCCCCCGTTTTTTATGGAGACGTCTACGCGAACGTCCGAAAGGAGATTCGCGTACCAGAGGTTGGCGTCGGCGGTGAGATTGCCGAGATTGGTCTCCTGCGTACGCACCTGACTCCTGCGTCCGTCGAGGTACACGGCGGTGTATCCCAAGACGTTTCCGTACTGCGCCGTGATAACGCCTCGCACGGCGTCACGCAGAGCGACGACCTCCGGAATCGGGTCGGCGCCGAGCGCGGCGACGTTCGCACTCGTACTGGCCCACGCACCGCTTACCGCCTCGTCGATGCTGTCGAGTACGAGGACACCGTCGGCGTCGAATCCCACGACGAGACGCCCGAGGTACTTGTAGTCACCGTCGACGTTCACCACGAGAGTGGGAGCTCCATCGACGGCCGCGGTGACAAAGGGATACGTCTCTGCAAACTCGTCGTCGCCGTCGAAGAGCGCGTCGGTATCGTCCCCCATTCGCGTATTGGACCCGCCGGCGACGATGATGTCCACACCGCTGAGAAGGGTTGCGAGCTCCTTCTCAACCGCGATCTGCTGCATGTGCGAGAGGAGCACGACCGTGTCGACCCCTTGGGAGGTCAACGCATCGACTGCCGTTTGAATCTCCGCCGCCAGCGCCTCTACGGTCCAACCCGCGGCATCCGGGCGAACGGAGATGCCGCCGGTGGAGGTGATTGTGGGCAGAGTCGGCGTAGAGGCCCCGACCAAACCGATTCGTCGGCCGCCGACCTCGGCTATCGCCGACGCCGCGACGCCGCCGGCAAGGTTTTCCACGTCGTCGCCGTCGGTACCGATCAACTCGGCAAAATCGGAATCACTCGAGAAATCGAGGTTGGCCGAAAGGTGCGGGAAGAGCGCACCGGGAAACTCTACCCCCCCGCTCGACTCGATCTGAAGCGCGTCGGCGAGTTCTCCGGGTCCCGCGTCCAGCTCATGATTACCAACCGCCGAGGCGGCGACGCCGAGATAATTCATGAAGGCGATATCGGCGTGGCCCGGCTCGTTGCTTCCCGTTACCGATCGCACCGCACGCTGTTCCGCAGCGTAGAAGCGCGGTCCGGGAATGATATTGTCTCCCGAACTCACCAATAGGGTCGCCTCGCCGTAGCTCGCGTCGGCTCGAAAGGCGCGAACCAGCGCCGAGAACTCGTCCACCGAGTCGAGCGCCGTCTCCTCATTGCCGTCTATGTCGGCAAAGTGGAGGAGTTGCAGCGTAAACACGACCGGCCCCGCTTCATGCGTCGGGGTCACTCCTCCGTCCGTCGCGCAGGCGGCCAATACCGCCGTCGCGGCGACAACGAAAAACACCCTTAATCTCTTCATGGCTATTCCCCCTTACGTGTACCGTCTTAGAAGAATGGTGCACATGTTTGCTTCCGTTTGAACAGTGGCCCACGCGTAGATGTATGCAAAGGTGGAATCCGTCTCCCGGGCGGCGCCCCTTTCAATCCCGCATGCCGCGCACTATACTCTTACGTCCCATGAATAGAGAGCGCGCACGGCAGATAATACGCGCATCGTGGATCGGGATCGTCGTCAACGCCGCTCTTGCGGTCGCAAAAATCGTCGTCGGCGTGCTCGATTCAAGCTTTGCCGTCATAAGCGACGGAATTGACTCCGGCACCGATATCGTGACCTCGACCGTCGCGTTGATAGCCGCCTACGTCTCTCTACGTCCCCCCGATCGCCGCTTCCCCTTCGGATACGGACGCGCCGAAACGGTGGCTACGAAGCTGCTGGCTTTTTTCATCTTCTTCTCCGGCTTCCAACTGGTCGTCGCGGCAGTCCGGAACCTCGTCGCCGGAAGCAGCGGTACGATTCCCGGTATACCGGCGCTCGTAATATCGTCGGTATCCATCGTGGTGAAGATGCTCCTTACCGTCTACAAGCGCAGATTGGGCCGTCGTCTCGACAGCGAACTCCTCCTCGCCGACGCACGGAACATGCAAAACGATATCATCATCTCCGCTGCCGTGATCATCGGTGTAACGGCGACGCAGGTGCTGGAAATGCCTCTCATCGATACGCTTACCGCGTTGGCTGTGAGTGTGTGGATTATCAAGACGGCTCTGCAGATCTATTTTCTCTCGACCACCGAGCTCATGGACGGTGTCGACAACCCCGAGGTATACCGCAAAGTATTCGAAGCGGTGGAGCGCGTACCGGCGGCGCGCAATCCCCACCGCGTCCGCGTCCGAAAGCTCGGTAATCTGTATGCGATCATCCTGGATATAGAAGTCGCACACGATCTGACCGTGGTGGCGGCGCACCGAATCGCGCAGGCGACGGAGGCGGCTATCAAAGATCGCCTTGACGCGGTCTACGACGTCGTCGTCCATCTGGAACCATCGGGAAATGACGAGCGTGACGAGAGTTACGGCGTATGCGCCGAGGATATCTACATCCGTGCGGGCGATGGATAGCGTGCCGCTTCGCTTATGACGAGACGGTTTCGAGTTTTACTTGAAAAAATAAGTTAGTCATGATTAACTCGTGTTATTCCACTTTGGATAAGGAGTCATACGGTATGAGCAAGGTACTCATCATATACGGTTCCAGTACCGGCGCCACCGAGGATATAGCCGAAAGAATTACGCAGGCCTTTGACGGTGCGACATCACGAAACGTTACGAGCCTGGGCGGCGACACCCTTTCCTCTTTGAACGCGTACGATCTGGTGTTACTGGGTAGCTCGACCTGGGGTATCGGCGATCTTCAGGACGATTGGTATGCAAAACTGGACATACTTGCCGGCGCCGATCTGGGCGGTCTCAAAGTCGGCGTATTCGGAACGGGAGATCAAGAGAGCTACCCCGACTCGTTTGCGGACGCATTAGGTATCCTCGCCGAGACGGCGGAGCAGGCGGGAGCGACGATCGTCGGCTATACCGATATCGCCGACTATACGTTCGACGAATCGCGGGCCGCACGGAACGGCAAGCTCGTCGGCCTCGCCGTTGATGAGGATAATCAGAGTGACAAAACCGACGGACGCATCGAGGCGTGGGTGGCCTCGCTCAAGACCGTGCTGTGACCCCTCGCCGCGAGGCGGAGCCGCCCTCCTCGTCCGGAGCGGCGGCCCCGCGGCGAGGGACTACACGCGACGGTGGTCGTGCAATACTTCGTAGGTAAAGAGCTCCCACCGTGCGGCGCCGGTAGACAGTATCGAGTTCCATTCGTCGTTCCAGCTACCGAAGTCGGGACTCTGCAGGCACGCTTCATGGCTCTCCTTTCTGTCCCACTCCATGACCGTCATGGTATGGGTGCGCTCGTGGTCCTCGTGCATCCGTATGGAGATCAATCCGGGCTGCTTCTTGAAGATCGGAAAGGCTCCGTCGGCTGCCGCCACGACGCGCTCTCGAACGTGCGGTTCGTAAAAAGTTCTCGTCATCACGACAAAACTGCTCATCGTTTCTCCTCCTATCGTTGATTCCTACGATCTGCGGTATATACTGACACTCGCCCCTACGCCCCTTTAAGGGGCAAAAAGGACAATAGGTGGAGGAGAATCGGAAATGAACGTCACAGTCCTCGCTTTGGAGCACTGCACTCCCATCGCTCCGGTGGGTGCCATGGAGCTTTTGAGAAAGTCCGGCGTCATTCACGCCCAACGAACGGGAACCGAGAAACCCTTTTTCGACGTTGCGCTCGTTTCGGCGCGGCCGGGTTCGCTGCAATTCGAGGATGGATACGCGCTCCGGTGCGACAGAACTATCGAGGATGTCGCGGCGACCGATCTCCTTCTGATTCCGGCTATCGACTTCGATATCGAGGAGAAACTGGCGGCGAACGCGAGTTGTATTCCACACATCGTGCGCCTTCACAACGGCGGAGCCGAGGTAGGTAGCATGTGCACCGGATCGTTTCTTTTTGCGGCCACCGGGCTTCTCGACGGGAAACGAGCGACGACCCATTGGGCGATGGCGGACACCTTCCGCGCGATGTATCCGAACGTACGTCTCGAGGACGAGCGAATCATCATCGACAACGGTACCCTCTATTGTGCCGGCGGTGCCACGTCCTTCATGAACCTCATAGTCTATTTGGTGGAGAAGTATTGTGGTAAAGACACCGCGATCGCCGCGTCCCAAATGCTCCTTATCGACTACGCCAAACCGGCCCAGTCGCTGTACGCCATATTCAATCCTTTTTTGAACCACGGAGATACGGAGGTCGCCGCGATTCAGAAGCACGTACTGGAGAGTAAGAGCGGCTATGAGACGGTGCACCGCCTCGCCGAGGGCGCGAATATGACGACAAAGACGCTGACACGACGTTTCAAGCGTGCGACGGGGCAGACACCGTCATGGTTCATTCGCCGCGTCTCGGTCGAACGTGTCAAGCGCATGCTCGAGACCTCGGATCTGACGTTTGAGGAGATCGCCGGCCGCTTGGGTTACGACGATCTCGGCTCGCTTCGCAAGCAGTTCAAGACCTTCACGTCCCTTACACCGACGGCGTACCGTCGACGCTACCGGCACGGGTATCGCGCCGTCGACGAGGTACGGTGAGGGAGGCGGAGAGTTTGTGTACATGCTCGACCGACCGAGGTATCGCAAGCATTGCGGCGCAGCGTGGACGAGGGTATCCGACGGGGAACTCGTCTCCAATCCGGCTGTCGACACCGCGGAGTTCAGTGCGTGGCCGGAGCGTTCGCAATCACGTGCGCTCCGACGCGGCGACGCGACGAACGCTGTCGATCGCAATCGCCGCTTGGTTGGCGAACGCCTTGAGCACCTGAAACTCCTCGGTTTTGATCGGATGGTCGCTGCGATCGATGCCGATCACTCCGACCGTGCGGCCGCGAAGCACCAGCGGTGCGATCGCAAAGGGGTTGAGACCGACCTTCTTGGCGAGTTCTCGATTGATCAGCTCGGACCGTTCCGGTTCGCGGACGTTGAACGCCTTTTGCTCTATCGCGACGCGGGCGGTGAGCCCCGACTCGATCGTGAGTGGAATCTCGAGAGTCACCGAATCGTCGGTGCGGCCGCCTCTAGTCCGCACGAGTAGGAGCCTCAGCACGTCGCCCTCGACGAGATAGAGTAATGCACGATCGAGATCGAGATGGCCCATCAACTGGTCGAGGACGTACTCGCCGACCTCATCGATCTGTACGTGCCGGTTGAGCGTCTCCGCCGTCCGGAAGAGCATGAGCATCGTATCGTTCTTCTCGCGCAGCAGCCGCACCGTCTTTCGCAGCTCCTCTTGACGGCGGTGGATCAGACCGGTGAGAAACGCCGCAAGGGCGGCAAACGCAAACATCGAGCCGATCGTGAAGCCGACGCTCAAGAAGAAATAGGAAAGATTCTCCTGCAGACCGGAGAACGGACTGAAGTACGCCTGATGCGGTATGATCCCGATTCGCTCGAGTAGTACGATGGCTCCGTACAGGAACGATGAGATGCCCGCTATGAAGTACGCGGTGCGTCCCGATACGAGGAGCGCTCCGGAGAAGATCACGAAGAAGAAGAGGAACGTAAAAGGACTGGTCACCGCTCCGGTCTTGTACACGGTGAAGGCAAAATGAATGACGTCGATCATGAGTTGGAGAACGACGAGCGGGCCGAGGTCCTCAACTCGCCGAGCGAGAACGGTGTAACAGAGATTGAGCATGAGCATGATGAGGACGTTGACACCGTTGATCGCAATCTGCTCGATCGAGAAGGTGAACTGGTTCGCTACACCGATCAAGCCCGCGAGGACCATGATGAGGAGAATACTCGGTGAGACGAACCAGCGGATCCTGATGATCAATGTGAGGTTGCGCCGTATCTCGTCTTGATTGTTCCGAAAGGAGAACGAAGAACCGAGAAAGCCGAAGGGATCCTGGGCCGTTTGCTGCGCGTCACTCATCGTACTTCAATCATAGCACATTCGACGTTTACTCTTTATCCGTGGCAAGGCATCTATTCTGAGACTGTCCGGCTGGGTCTCACTACTCGGGACGTCCTCCGGGTGTCGGCGGAAGCCCGATTCCGTCGTCTCGGGTTTCCGCGACGCGAACGTGAATCGTCGCGGCTGCATACCGGCCCGATCCGTTCCCGCACCCGTGACGATTGACGAAACGGGAATCGCGGCGGATCATAGGCGGGTGACGAAGCGCAAGACGAGCGGTGCACCGACGGATGCGATTATAGGCAATTTAAAGGAGCTCGGTTTCACCGAGTACGAGGGCAAGGTCTATATGGCCCTTCTCGATGACCACCCCATGAGCGCGTACAGCATTTCGAAGAACTCAAGCGTTCCGCATTCCCGCGTGTACGATACCACCCGGCGCTTGATCAAACGGGGATATGTGACGTCCAAGGGGACGAACCCGGAGCTCTTTTCTCCCATCTCTCCCGAGGAGCTCGTGGCGCGCCTGCGGCGGGACAACTCGAAGCTGACGTCGGAGCTCAAAGAGCAGCTCGATTCCATCCAGTTCACCGCCGATTTCGACCCCGTATGGAACCTGTCGGGACGGACCGAAGCGCTTGAGATGGCCGCGGAGCTCATCGCCCAAGCGGAAGAAAAGATCTTCGTCGGGCTCTGGGACGAGGAGCTCGAGGTCCTGGAAGAGGCGTTCCGAAAGGCCGAGAAGCGGGGGGCCAGAATCCTGATTCTCCTCTACGGGACGGCGGAACCGGAGTTCGGAGAGGTACATTACCACAGCATCGAAAACCTCAACGACATCGCCGAAAGCGGAAGGTCCCTCGACCTGGTCGTGGATTCCAACGTCTGCATCGCCGGGAGCTTGGGAGGGATATCCCCGTGCCAGTCGGTCTGGACGCGGAACAAGGGGCTGATCAAATCGATCGAGGGTTTCATCATTCACGATTTTTACATCGCCGAGGTGAAAAACTATCTCGGTGATACGGTAGATGAGGTCTTCGGTAAGAACTTCGAACGACTCCGGCAGAAATACGGCCAATGACGCGTCCGGATCGATTCAGTACGCGCTGATCACCGTTCCCGCCTCTCCCCGAACGGCATCTTCGAGGTGCTCCACGTCGGTGATAATCGCCCTGTTTTCCGGATTCGCCTGGACGAACTCGATCGCCGCAAGGATCTTCGGTCCCATGGAACCGGCGGTCATGACGTCGGCGACCGCAAGGGCGTCTCAGGCAAGATCTCCAGAGCCTTGTCCGTCAATGAGCATTAGGTCTACCACCCGGGTACCGTTACCGTGCGTCACGAACACCCTATAGCCCCGTTGTATCAGCTTGAACACCTCTCCCATCGAGATGCGTGTATTGGCAAACTGCCGGTGGATATCCCCCTGCGCGCCTTTTTTGGATGATCGCATTTCCACCGAGGGCGACGACGACTATCTTCCGTTCATCCATCGGCTTCTCCCTTTTCGATGCTCGAGTTCGGCCGAGTCGTTACTACCAAAAAAAGTGATAGCGTGCGGTATCGATTCGACTCCTCCGACGGTCAAAAAAAAAAGTGCCTTCCTTCGGTGAAGCACATGGGTCTTGACAGCTCCGAAGGCTGGTCTATACTAAAATCACTATCGTAGTAGTAATTAGCAGCGATTCTACGTTGCCGATGTCGTTCCACCACAAGGGGAGTGAACCGATGGAGAATCTGAGAGTCTTATTGTGGGGCTTCGGGGCCATGGGGAGCGGCATGGCCAAGATGCTCCTGAAGAAACGAGGGGTAGCGATTTCCGCAGTCTGCGACAAACATCCCGACCGGGAGGGTAAAAGTATTTACGCCCTCTTGGATGTGGATCGCGGCAACCATCCGGAGCTCATCGTCGAGAGCGACATCGGATCCCTTGTGAGCGACGGCTGCGCCGATGTCGCCCTCCTGGCCACCGATTCCTTCACGACCGAGGCTTTCGACAAGATCGCGTTTCTCCTCGAACACAAGTTGAACGTCATTTCTACCGCCGAGGAGATGGCCTTTCCCCGCTCGTCGGAACCGGAGCTGGCCGAAAAGCTCGACAGGATCGCCAAGGAACACGGCGCGACCGTCCTGGGCACCGGTATCAATCCGGGCCTCATCATGGATCTTCTGGTGATCACCTTGACCGGCGCGTGCATCGACGTGGAACGGATCGAGGCGGAACGGGTCAACAGTCTCTCTCCGTTCGGTCCCGCCGTTATGGAGGAGCAGGGCGTCGGTCTTACGGAGGAGCAGTTTGCCGATGGGGTTCGCAGCAAGACCTTGGCCGGTCACGTGGGCTTCAACGAGTCGGTCGGCATGATCACCGAGGCACTCGGCTGGAAGCTCAGCGAGCCGGTACGCCAATCGATGGAGCCCATCGTCTCGAGGGTCCACCGCAGGACCCCCTACGCCGAGGTACAACCCGGCGAGGTCGCGGGGTGCACCATGAAAGGCGCCGGATTCGTCGACGGCGAGGAGAAGATCAAGATGATCCACCCCCAGCAAATCGAGCCCCAGCTCGAAGGCACCGACACGGGGGACTACATCCGCATCAAAGGGACTCCGGACATCAATATGACGATCAAGCCTGAGGTCCCCGGGGGCGTCGGGACGATCGCCATGTGCGTCAACATGATTCCCCACGTGATAAACGCCTCTGCTGGCCTGAAGACGATGATCGACCTTCCCGTGCCCCGGGCGGTCATGGGGGACATGCGCGATTTGATCGAGAGGTGAGCCATGGATGCAAGACGCGGCGACTGGGTCAGAATACACGAAACGATACTCCGGGCCTCGGAGCGGGCGCCCCAGGTCCCGGAGGATACGAAGGGCGTTCCCCTGGAGATGTGGGACAAGGGCTTTTTGGTGAACAAAGAGGCCTCCTTCGGTGACACCGTCGAGATCGAGACGATTATCGGCCGCCGTATCTCCGGCGAGCTCCTTGAGCATAACCCGGGCTTCGATCACGCCTGGGGCAGCCTCATCCCCGAGGTCCTGCAGATCGGGCGAAAGCTCCGGGCCATACTTGACGAAGAGGAGCTGAGTCATGGCCGCTAAGGACTACAATAGCCTCATGGCCCGGAGGGGCGAAATCATGAAGGCCTCGGTCGGTATCGACTACGGGCAGTTCGAATCGGGATCGATCGCCTTCGACTACGAGGGGATGATGAAAAAGGTCGGCTACTCCCTTCCGGAGATCCGCGACATCCAGCGCGGCGCCGGGGTCGGCAACACCCCGATCTACGAGCTGAAACGCATAACGGCCCTTTGCCGCACGGTCGCCGCACCGGGAAAGGGGGCGCGGATCTTCCTCAAAGACGAGGCGTCAAACCCTTCCGGGAGCTTTAAGGCCCGGCGCGCCGCGATCAGTGTCTATCACGCCGAGAAGCTCGGCTATAACGGTGTCATCGCCGCCACAAGCGGTAACTACGGCGCCGCCGTTGCAAGCCAGGCCGCCATGCGGGGTTTAAAATGCATCATCGTTCAGGAGTGTTACGACTCGGCCGGCAAAGGACAGCCCGAAACCATAGAGAAGGCTCGAAAGTGCGAGGCGTACGGCGCCGAGGTCGTTCAACTCTCCGTAGGACCGGAACTCTTTTACGCCTTCCTCCGGCTGTTGGAGGAGACGGGCTTCTTTAACGCCTCACTCTACACGCCCTTCGGCATAGCCGGGGTCGAGACCCTGGGATACGAGATCTCGGAACAGATGACGGGCCTCACGGGACGCAACCCCGACGGGGTGGTCGTCACCACCGCGGGAGGGGGAAACATCACGGGAACCGCTCGGGGCCTCACCAAGGCCGGCGCCGCCGACACGGAGATCGTTGCGGCAAGCGTGGACCTCTCAGGGCTTCACATGGCGAGCGACACACAGTTCAACCGCAAGTCTTTCACCACGGGGCACACCGGTTTCGGCATTCCCTTTGCGACGAACCCCGACCGCTCCGACGTACCGCGCTCGGCGGCGCGCCCGTTGCGCTACATGGACCGCTATGTGACCGTCCGGCAGGGCGAGGTTTTCTATATGACCGAAGCCCTCGCACAGCTCGAGGGCCTGGAACGAGGTCCCGCGGGAAACGTGTCGCTCGCCGCCGCGTTCTCTCTGGCTCAAGAGATGAACGAGGGGGAGACCATCGTCGTTCAAGAGACGGAATACACCGGCGCGGGAAAGCACATTCAACCTCAACTCTCCTTCGCCCGGAACAACGGCATCGAGATCCGTTTCGGTGATCCCGCAGAAGAGATCCCGGGACGTTCGATCATCCTGCCCGAGCATCCCGCGCAGATCAGGGCCGTCGATCTCGATCTCGATAAGATACGGAGATCCTACATCCGCAACTGCCTCGCCAAGACGGATGCCGGTGATGAGATCGCGTCGGAGGACCTCCGTTACCTCGCTGATGAGACGAAAATCGGCGTCGAAGAGGTCCGGAAGATTATCGATGCCTTTAAGGGAGCGGCGTGAGTATGGAACGAAGAGACGATTTCGAGGAGCGGCGCGTTCATCTGAAGGGACTCAGCGAAAAAGAGCTGGAACGGCGCTTCTGGGAGCTCTGCGAGCGACTCATGGAACCCATCGTCGAGACGGCGGCGCGACACACCACCCCCTCGATCGAGCGCTCGGTTCTTTTGAGAATGGGCTTTTCGAGTTTGGAGAGCGCTTCGATCGTCGACGGAGCGATAGACAAGAACCTCATCGGCCACGGCGCCGGCCACGTGGTCTACAAACTGGCCGAGGCGAAGGGCATGGAGATCAGAGAGGCGGGTCTCAAGCTCGCGGGGAACGAACTCTGGGACGATGCGGCAGCCCTTTTTGAGGCGGTACACCATGAAGCCCCTTGATCCGAATACGAAGATAGACGTCGTCGAAATACTGAAGGGCCTGGAGCACTATCGTCCTCGCAGGCGGCACTGGATCTGGCGCAAAGGGGCGGGTCCGAAGCAACGACTCGGCAAGTTCGAGTACTACGAAACGAGCGAGAAGCTCGATCGGGCGGTGGGATTGCCGGCGAGCAGGTATTTCGACGGCATCGCACCGCAACCCACGAGCACCATCACCACGGAGATCGCCTCGGGGCGCTTCGAGGACGATATCCGACGCATGCGGATGGCGGCCTGGCACGGCGCGGATCACCTCATGGTTATACGCACCGCCGGCCAGAGCCACATGGACGGCCTCCTGGAAGGGACGCCCCAAGGGATCGGCGGCGTGCCCATCACCCGCAAGCAGCTCCGCGCCCAAAGAAAGGCCCTCGACCTTATCGAAGACGAGGTGGGACGCCCCATTAACTACCACTCCTACGTAAGCGGTGTGGCGGGGCCTGAGATCGCCGTACTCTTCGCCGAAGAGGGAGTGAACGGCGCCCACCAGGACCCGCAGTACAACGTACTCTACCGCAACATCAACATGGTGCGCTCCTTCGTCGACGCCGCCGCGGCCAAAACGATCATGGCCTGGGCGGGGATCGCCCAGATCGACGGCGCGCACAACGCAAACGCCACGGCGCGCGACGCCTGGAAGGTCATGCCCGAGCTCATGGTACAGCACGGCCTCAACTCGATCTTCTCGGTCAAAGTCGGCATGAAGAAAGAGAACATCTGCCTCTCAACGGTGCCGCCGACGGCTCCTCCCGCTCCCTGCATGCGCCTCGACCTCCCCTACGCCGTCGCCCTGCGCGAACTCTTCTCTGAGTACAAGATGCGGGCTCAGCAGAACACGAAATACATGGGCTCCTCCACCCGGGAGGCTACCGTTACTCACACCCTGAACCTCCTGATCTCCAAACTCACTCGAGCGGAGATACAGTCGACCATCACCCCCGACGAGGGGCGGAACGTTCCCTGGCACATTTACAACATCGAGGGTACCGACACGGCCAACCAGGCCTTCGCCGGCATGGACGGCCTCTCCGAGATGGTCCGGATTCGCCGCGAAGAGGGCGAACTATCCCATAAAGTGCGAGAGCTCAAGGAGCGTGCCGTTCTCTACTTGGAAGAGATGGTCGAGGTCGGCGGCTACTTTAACGCCGTTGAAGAAGGCTTCTTCGTCGATTCCGGGTACTATCCCGAACGAAACGACGACGCCATCGTCCGGCACATCGACGGCGGCATCGGGGCCGGTACCGTTTACGAGCGGGCCCCGGACTACATGGCGCCGGTCACGGCCCACTTCGGCTACAACAACCTCGAGCCCTACGGCGACGAGGCGGTACGGGACCCGGCGTCGCTCATCGGCGGCGGAACCTTCGAGAGGCCCGAGAAGATTATATTCATCGACGAGCTCGACGCGGCTGACAACGTCAATGCGCGCCTCGAGGAGACCCGGGATTACCGAGAAAAAGCCATCGTCAAACCGGAGATGGAATGGGCCGGCGACGGCGTCGTGCAGACAACCATGTTTCTTCCGGTGGACGAGCGGACCGCCTACTACGCCGCCATCGAGGTCGGCAAAAAGATGGGCCTCGAAGAGGTGGAGGTCATTCATACGGAGGTGCTGCAGGCCGCCGAAGGAACACGCGTAGAGATCAAGGGTAGCTTTCCCCACAGCATCGACTTGGAGACGCTCGTCGTCCCGGAGGAGCCGGAAATCATGAGCTTCGAGGAGCTGTCGGCGGCGATCAAGACGCGTCCTATGAAGGTCGTGGCGGCGACGGTGGGAGAGGACGAACACTCCGTGGGCCTGCGGGAGATCATCGACATCAAACACGGCGGTATCGAACAGTTCGGCATCGAGGTCCACTACCTGGGCACCTCGTGTCCCGTAGAAAAGTTGGTGGACGCCGTGATCGAGCTCGACGCCGACGCGATCCTCGCTTCGACCATTATCAGCCACGACGACGTACACTATAAGAACATGCAAAAGATCCACGACGCCTGCGTCGAAAAGGGCGTTCGCGACAGAGTCATCTTTTGCGCCGGGGGCACCCAAGTTTCGCCGGAGGTCGCCGAGCGCTACGGCGTGGACCGCGCCTTCGGTCGGGGCACCGACGGGTCCCAAGTGGCGACCTTCCTGGTGAAGAACAGGGACGAGCGGGGGCTCTGATGACCGTAGATCTCCTCACGGCGGAGATCGGGAGCACCACCACCGTCGTGAACGCCTTCGGGGGCCTCGAAACGGCCGCCCCACGCCATCTCGGTCAAGGCTCGGCGCCGACAAGCGTCGGAGCCGGTGACGTAACGGTGGGGATGAACGCCGCCCTGGACGATCTGAAACGAACCCTCGAGATCGAGGATCTGCATTGGAAACGCTTTCTCGCCTCGAGCAGCGCGGCGGGCGGTCTTCGCATGACGGTCCACGGCCTGGTCTACGACATGACGGTACGCGCCGCCCGGGAGGCGGCCCTGGGTGCCGGAGCCAACATCCACCAAATCACCGCGGGGCGACTACGCCGAACGGAGCTCGAGACGCTTCGATCCCTGGAACCGAACATCATCATGCTTGCCGGCGGCGTCGACTACGGCGAGCGCGATACGGCCCTGGACAACGCTGAGAAGATCGCCGAGCTTGGTCTCGCCGTTCCCATCCTCTACGCCGGCAACATTCAGAACCACGACGAGATACGAAGCATATTCTCATCGACCGCCTCGAAGCTCTACATCGTCGATAACGTCTACCCCGCTATCGATCGCTTGGAGGTTCGCCCGGCGCGCAAGGCGATTCAGGCGATCTTTGAAGAGTGC
Source organism: Alkalispirochaeta sp. (assembly GCA_965601925.1). Lineage (GTDB taxonomy): Bacteria > Spirochaetota > Spirochaetia > DSM-27196 > Alkalispirochaetaceae > Alkalispirochaeta. The sequence goes on along the minus strand of OZ271854.1, from coordinate 3,494,423 downwards.
ATCGTCCACGCCCCGGGCATGGAGAAGATTCGCGATCTCGTCGACGGGCCTGTGATCCCGACACCGGGAGCCGTCATGGAGGCCACGCTTCTGTTAAAACGAGAGCTCGGCGATGTGATGACCTTCGACGTGGGCGGCGCGACCACGGACGTCCATTCCGCCACCGACGGCAGCGAGGAGGTCGGCGCGATCCAAATCTCCCCGGAACCGGACGCCAAGCGGAGCGTCGAAGGGGACCTCGGCGTGTACATCAACCGAATGAACGTCCTGGAGTGCTCCGACCCCAAGCGCTTGTCCCGAGTCACCGGAATCGCCGAGAGGGACCTTCACGCCGCCGTCGAGGCCTTAGGCCCCATTCCCGCCGACGACACGGAGCGCACCTTGGTCGGCGAGCTGAGCCTGACGGCCCTCAAACTCGCCCTTCACCGCCACGCCGGGAAATACGGCGACTCCTTCGCCTCGGGGGGCAAAAGGACCGTCGCCGTGGGGCGAGACCTCACGGCGGTGAAGCACGTCGTCGGCACCGGCGGGACTCTGACGCGGCTCGGGACGGGGCGAGCCCAACTTGAAGAACTGTTCACAACGGGCAGTGCCAACGACCTTCTTCCCCCGGCCGTTCCGAAGATTCTCATCGACCGGCACTACATCATGGCCTCCGTCGGCGTCCTCGGGACGGAGTATCCGGAAGACGCGACTCGGCTCCTCACCCGGTATCTGGAGAACGGGTGATGAGGTCCGGTCCCGAAGTCGTCATCGACATTCCCGCCGTACGAGAGAACGCACGGACCCTCGTCGAGTTTTGCGCCGCCCGGGGCATCGCGGTAACGGGTGTCACCAAGGTCACCTGCGGCATGCCGCTCGTGGGACGAGCGATGTTGGACGGTGGCGTCGTCGGCCTCGGGGAATCGCGTATCGAGAATATCAAGCGCCTGCGACGGAGCGGCATCAACGCGCCTATCATGCTCTTGCGTATTCCGCCCCTGTCCGGCGTCGACGAGATCGTCGCCAACGCCGACATCAGTCTGAACTCAGAGCTCCCCATCATGCGCTCCCTCTCCGAGGCCGCTATTCGGCAGGGAAAGATCCACAAGATCATTCTCATGGTCGACCTCGGGGACCTGCGCGAGGGGATATGGCCTTCCGATCTCATGGAGATAACCCGGGAAGTAGTCGCCCTCGACGGGGTGAGGGTCGTCGGTATCGGAACCAACCTCACCTGCTTCGGCGGTGTGCTCCCGTCGCGCAAGAACATGGGCGCGCTCGTGGACTACGCCGACCGGATCGAGCAGAGCTTCGGGATGGCGCTGGAGATCGTATCGGGCGGGAACTCGTCCTCGCTGCCCCTCCTCGCCGAGGGCGGGATGCCGGAACGTATCAACCATCTGCGTTTGGGCGAGTCGATCATTTTGGGACGCGAGACGGCCCGGGGCACTCTCTGGCCCGGTTGTCGCCCCGACGCGTTCCGCCTTTCGGCGGAGGTCATCGAGCTCAAAAAGAAGCCGTCGGTCCCCGTCGGAGAGACCGGTATGGACGCCTTTGGGGAGCGGCACGCCTTTTCCGACCGGGGCGACATTCTCCGGGCGATCCTCAATGTGGGGCGAGAGGACGTGGTGACCGACGACCTCAGCGCCGTCGATTCGGGCGTCACGGTGCTCGGCGCCTCGAGCGATCACCTTCTAATCGAGGTCGGTCCGTCGGCACGGGAGCTACACTTAGGGGACAAAGTCGAGTTCGATCTCGACTACGGCGCCCTTCTGGCGGCGATGACATCACCGTACGTGCAAAAGACGCCCCGGATGGGGGGCGAGACGGTAGTGAAGTCCGATCATATCCTTCTGCTGGGAAACTCCCCCACCTTCACGCAGGAGATTCTGCTCGACCATTTGGAAGAGATGGGATTCGATCACGAGATCGTCACGACCCCGATCAGTGAGGGCCTGATCGCCGAAGCGGTCGAGAACAACAAGCTCCCCCTCATCGGCGGAGAGGCGAATCGAACCGTGGCGGCTCTCGAGGGTCTGTCCCGGACGCTGCACCACGCCGGGCTCATCGTCTTCTCGCCACGCGCGTCCCTGGTGCTCGATGGAGATGAGAACCATCGCTTTTTGGCCACCGTGCTCGGTCTTACGGACGAAGGTGCCACGCTGTACTCGGTCTTCTCCCCGGAGAACATCGTGCTCGTGGGGCTGCGGGACGTCACCGAGGGGGAGGCCGAGCTCATTCGAGAGCGACGCGTGCCGGTCTATACGATGGAAGATATCGACCTTCTGGGCATGCGGGAGGTCATGATCCAGGCCCTCCGAACGGTAACGACGGGCACCGAAGGGTTCCTCGCCCGCCTCAGTACCGACGTCATCGGCGCTGAGGGAGAGGGCCTCACCTTTCGCGAGGCGCACCTGGCTATGGAGATGATCGCCGCCACCTCGGGGATGCGCGCCTTCGACATCTCCGGCACTCCCGACAAAAGTTGGATCGACGATAGAGGTTTGTGCAACCTCGTCGGCTCGGCCTTCGGGAAGAGAATCTTTGAGCGTTGATTATGAACACCCATTCGTTACTGCGAGCGAGCGACTGCCGTTTGCTTTGCAGCGTATTCGTTTCGGTCTCTGCGTGCGGATGCGCGCGAACCGCACATCGTGCTCAGCAACTTCCCGGGATCAGGGACCGAATATGAACCTCATCCCACGTATGTGTACTCACAATGGCGGCGCGCTCGCAGTAGGTTTTGCGCCGGGACGGGCGGTGCCGACGCCTCGCACTACATGAGTCGAGGTCGATCATGCAACGTAACCCAATCCGATACCTATCTACTCACCTGTTTTCTATAGGGAAATAGATCTCCGTCCCGACCCATTCTCCCCCCTCGATAATGAACTTCTCAAACGGCGCACGCGTGACCGCGAGCGGCATGGTGTGGTCGGCTGCCCACACTCTCAGCACATAGTGATAGGCCTCGGTCAATTGATAGAAGGGACCGCTGTAACTCGCACGAATCATGACGCCTCCGTCGAGTTTCATCCTTCGTAGCGTCGGATCCGGCTTGGTATCCTCAGGTACCGCGACACATGCATCGTAGCGGACATGGGAGGGAGCGGTGATTTCCGGGTCGTCGCGACTGATCCCGAACCATTCAAATCGATCCCAATCCCCCGGCGGCGCGTCAAGCTGACGCATAAGAGCCTTCCAGGGTGAGTCCCCCTGTTCCGGCGAGGGCGTAGCTTCATACGGGCCGTCGTAACGCCGACAAAGACAGGTTCGTCCGGAGAAATAGACCTCTTCAACCGAAGTAATGTGCTCGTCATTGCACCGGTCGGGAAGGGTGCGTGCCGCACGGTACTCCGATGGGTTTAAACCGAAGCGGTGTCGGAAGGCGCGAGTGAAGCTTTCATGGGTGAAGTAGCCGCTTTGAAAGGCAAGATCCGTGACCGGTTGCTCACTCACCTGAAGCGCAAAGGCACTTTGTTCCAACCGGAGCCGCCGCACATAGGCTTTGACGGTCTCCCCGGTAAACTGCTTGAACAAACGGTGAAAGTGATACGGCGAATAGTGGGCGATCTCCGCGAGAACATCCAATGAGAGGGCCGATTCCAGGTTGCGCTGGATGTAGATCAGGGTATCCCACAGGGCTCGGTAATCACGTGAACGGGCGTTGTCCGACTCCACATCGCATACTATACCGGCTCCTCCGAGGCCACAACAAAACCCAAAACGCCGTTGGGCGGAGACCGAAACCTATTTCTTTCGAGGCCGATACTTTTCCGGCCGGCCGACGGCGTGCAACAGTTCACGTTTTCGTCGCTCCGGGACGGAGTTCCAATGGGTGCCGGTAAGCGCCCCTTCGAGGGAGTAGAGGTAGTAACACACCGGTACCGTCGCGCCCGGATAGCTCCCCTCAATCCGTCGAAAGGCCTCGGCGGGACCCGCCTCTCGCAGCTCATCCTCGTTGTAGATACCCACATCGCCGAGAAGCTGAGCAATGGTCTTTCCAATATTGGGTAGTCGTGTTAAATCGTTGACCGTCTTCATGACATATTCCTTCTTGGAACGAGCGAATGAACCTACGCTTCGATGTTGGGTAGCATCAAAGCGATCTCCACTCCATCGGGATGACGTAGTTGAAAGTACCAGCCCAGGTCTGCGACGGTTTCAAACTCAAAATGGGTGGTATAGAACGTCACACTTTCTTCTAACGTATCGGTGATGATAATCGGAAAGGATCTATCCAGTTTCATTTACGTCTCCTGTCGGAACTATGTGCGTGTAAGCTAACGGAGGCGCGGATAATCAACTTGATATTTTTTGCGGAGTTACTGCGAACACGCCGTTACAAAGTCAAAGACGTTGTCGACACGCTCGCAATAGCGAAGGATGTACCCTCCCGGCTCCGGGAAATGGCGGCAATTTCGGACCACAACTCTTCCCCTTCAACAGCTACGTGTTCCCATAGGTGTCCGGCGAGAAGACACTCCGCAAACTCACCGGAAAGTACTTCCTCAAAGGGATCGGGTTCGGGAGGGTTGAGATCCTGCTCTTGCGTCGAACTTTACTTTTTTAGCTCCCTATTGCCGGCGCCGATTGGTATTCGCACGCAGCATCACGAGCCCATTACCGCTACGGAGACGAACGGCTTCGTCTAAAGATTCCCGATCGTCGCCACCATCACAGCCTTAATGGTGTGCATTCGGTTCTCCGCCTCATCAAAAACGACGGAATGCCTGCTACGAAACACCTCGTCGGTCACCTCCATGGAGCTTAGGCCGAACCTCTCATGGATCTCTTTGCCGATGCTCGTCTCCAGGTCGTGGAACGCCGGGAGACAATGGAGGAAGAGCACATCGTCGTTGCCGGTCTTTTTGATCATCTCCATGTTCACCTGATAGGGTCGAAGCTGTTCGATCCGCTCGGCGAACATCGCCTCCTCGCCCATAGAGACCCACACATCGGTATACAGGGCATCGGCGCCACCGACGGCGTCTATATCCTCCGACAGCTCGATCGTTCCCCCCGTTTCCCGCGCCATCTCGCGCATCTCGACCACCAGCTCTTCGGCGGGAAAAAGCGCCTTCGGGGCGAGAGCCACGAAATGCATGCCCATCTTCGCTGCGCCGATCATCAGGGAGTTTCCCATGTTGTTCCTGGCGTCCCCTGCGTAGACGAGTTTCACTTTGTTGAGGGGCTTCGGGCAGTGTTCCTTGAGCGTGAGGAGATCCGCCAAAATCTGCGTCGGATGGTAGAGGTCCGTGAGACCGTTCCAGACGGGTACGCCGGCAAAGCGAGCGAGGTCCTCAACGGTCTTCTGTTCAAAGCCCCGAAACTCGATACCGTCGTAGTAGCGGCCCAGGACCTTGGCCGTATCCTCGATCGACTCCTTCTTTCCCATTTGGCTGTTCGTAAGAAAGGTGACGCTCCCTCCCTCGTCGAAGGCGGCGGTCTCAAAGGCGCAACGGGTTCTGGTAGAGGTCTTCTCGAACAACAGGACGATGTTTTTCCGGTCCAGGAGCTCTCCCCGGACGCCCGCCCGTTTCTTTCGCTTCAGATCGAGGGAGAGGTCGAGGAGAAATCGTATCTCTTCGGGTGTGAAATCCTTGAGGGTTAACAGGTGCCGTCCCTTCAAACTGATCGCCATTGCAAACTCCTTCCTCGTGAGTGTTATGAATCCGAGCCCCGAGCGGCTCGTTCGTTTCGAGATTTCAGCCGACGGGTGCGCGTCGAAGAGGCATGCTCATGCAGCGCGGACCGCCGCGTCCTCTGACCAACTCGGACCCTTCGATCTCCACCACTTCGACGCCGTTTTTGCGCAACGTATCGTTGGAGGCTTGGTTTCGTCGGTAGGTTACGACGGTTCCCGGTGCGATGGCCAGGGTGTTGGTACCGTCGTTCCACTGCTCCCGAGCCGCGGTGATCGTATCCTCTCCGCCGCTTCCGAGAATACGAACGTCGTCGCGTCCCAAAGCGCTATCGAGCGCCTCCTTGAGACTCTCGCAGGTCGCGATCTTGAGGTGTCCCCGGGCTCCCGGCCGCAGACTGAATACCTTGGTCTCATTCTCAATCCCTCGGAATATGAGAAATTTATTCACATCGAGCATGGTGAAGACCGTATCGAGATGCATGTACTCCCGTTTGAAGGGGATCTGAATCGCGAGGACCTCCTGTATGGCCGACCCGCCGACGAAGAGAGTCTCGGCGAGCCGTTCTATCGCCTCCGGTGAGGTGCGGGCGCTACAGCCGACGGCCAACACCGTATCGCTCAGGACGAGGATATCGCCCCCTTCGATCGCGTCGGCGTAGCGGTAGTCGTACCAACGAGGGGCCTCTTCCCCCTCGAACTCGGCGTGATACCGATCGATATAGGAGAGGATCATCGTCTCTCGACGCCGAGCCGTCGTCTTCATCGAGTTAATCGCGAGTCCCGATCCGATCACCGTACCGGGATCGCGGGTGAAGTAGAGGTTGGGCAAGGGATCGATGTAAAAGGGGTAGTCGTCGGTGATGTAATAGGAGAGGCTCCGATTCTCCTGCTTGTAGGCGATCTCGTTTTTGTGGAGGCCGGCGATGAAGATCTCCGCCAGGGCGGCGGGATTCTGAGTGTGCAAATGTTCCAGAATTGCCGCTTTCTCTTTCAATCGGTCGATTCCCGTGAAGGTAGAGACCTCGGCGATCAGCTCGCCTCTGACCCGTTCCTCCTTCAGGATCTCTTCCAAAAGTGATTCGTAATAGTAGACCCGGCATCCCCGTCCCTCGAGGGCGGCGGCAAACTGGTCGTGCTCCTCCTGCACTTTGCCGAGCCAGGGGATATCGTCGAACAGAAGCTCCTCCAGGTACTGAGGCGTAAGCCGTTCCAGCTCTTTTCCGGGCCGGTGGAGCAAGACCGCCTCCAGGGCTCCGACCTCCGACCGAACATCGTAGAAAGGTCGATTCTTCACACCGAATCCTTTATTACTATTGATGTAGTAATCATACACCGTCCTCATAGCAGTCGCAAGAAATTATCCATCCCCTCGATCCGTCACTCGACAAAAGGCGACTAAACCCCCGGCGATATACTTCGATACCACGCGCGGATACGTGTACCGTTCCGCAGCTTCGCCGCCGCTCCCCATAGGTGTATCGGAAAATCGTTCGCCAGGAAAGACCGTTGTAAGACCCGGCAGGAGGGGCACGGCGGGGTCGCCACGGGACGGTCATCTGACGGTGCCCGAACGGCGGCGTCGCACCGTCGTCGATTTACGCCGGTACGTCGTGCTATGGTTGTAGTGTAGAGAGAACGGCTCATGAGATTCACCTTTTTCTGTTTACTCTTCTTACTGTCGCTCGTAGAGGGCGCCCGCGGCGCGGATTTCTCCAACTGGCGACAGGATACACCGCACGGCAACGAGATCGCCTACGACGACTGGGGGACCGGTTCCTCGATACTCGTCCATTGTCGCCGGAGTGTAGATCGCGTCGGAGTCGCCGGTCTTCGTAGGTGGTACTTCTACGGAGAGGCCGTCGTCGGCGAACTGGATGATGCCGCCGAACATCGCTACTTCGCATTCGACGAGTCGACGTGTGAAACGACGTACTTCTCCGACCGCACCGCGTTTGACAGGTACATCGAGCGTTCCGATTTGCGCCCCAGGTTATGGACGAGATGGCACGATTCGCACCACGGCGTGATCTACTCGAGCGTCCGCTGCTTTGCGTGTCGTCCCGTGCAGGGTCTACTCCTGTGGTTCATCTTGGGGGCGCTGCCGCTGAGGCTCGCTGCGGCGCTCGCGATCGGGAGCGGAGCGATAGGGGCGGTGTGGGCGGTTACGCGCATCGTGCGATCGCGGTTCGATCTGCGCCGCGCCCGAACCGGGATCGCAATCCTGCTCATCGCCGGACTCGCGGTGCGACTGATACTCGATGTGTATCCTCACAGTCTGTGATTTCTCTTTTGCGACGGCACGAGCTGCGTAGTGCCGTCGGGGTGCGAAAAACGGTGAAGAGAAGGTTTTATCGGCAATCCTCGAGGGCGCGACGGAACAGTTCGTAGCGTTCACGATAGCGATGGTACTGCTCGTCGAAGAGAGGCGCGCGCGTCGCATCGGGCTCGTAGACGTGTACGGTGTGGATCACCTCGTCGGCGATTTCTACGAGGTTGTCCGCCTCTCCCAGGCCGACGAGACCGGCGCACAGATCGCCGCTCAACTCGGCGTCCACCACCGCCGGGACGTGAATGGGGAGGCCCACGATGTTGGCTTTCATCTGTGTCCAGAGACCGTTTTTCGCCTGCCCGCCGCACGAGTGCAGACTCGACACGTCGCATCCCGCCGCCTCCAGCACGTCCACCGCCTCGCGCACGGCAAACCCGATCGAGAGGACGACCGAACGCCCCATCGCAGCGCTATCGTGTTCCGCGCCCAGGCCGATGAACATTCCGCGCCGGAACTCCCACGCCGCGCCGCGATGGACCGAGGGAAAGAACCACGGAATATCGGCGGTATCGGCTACCGAGAGGATATCGAGCATCATGTCGCCGTAGTCGCGTCCCTTCTGCCCGCTGATCTCGCGGAACCATTCGAACAACAGCCCGGTGGCCGACAGAATTCCCGCTACGTTGTATCTGCCCGGCACGACGTGGGGTAGCGTGCGTAATCCGGGGTGCTCGATGCGCGTCGCCGAGCAATGGTTAACGCCTTCCGACGTGCCGGCACGATCGCACGTTCGACCGGGACGCAGCGTGTTCGTCCCGACGAGGCTCATGAGAAAATCCGATCCGGCCGCCACTACCGGAGTACCGACGACGAGATTCAACTCCTCCGCGGGCCCCGTGCGCACCGTCCCGACGACCGAGCCGATGGTCGCGAAGGGTGGCAGGAGCGTATCGGGAACTCCGGCGCGCGCCGCCTCCTCGGCCGACCATATGTGGCGGGAGAACTCGTCGCTCGGGGTCGTCGCGACCGCCTCTCCGGTGAGATAGAAGACCAGATACTCGGGAAAGGGCAGATACCATCGTACCCGTTCGGCCTCGGGATGGTTACGGTGAAACCACGCGATCTTAGGGAGATAGAATGATGCGCCGGGACCGATATCGGCGCTCCGTCCATCCAACCACAACAGTGGATCCCCCACCGCCTCACCCGCGCTATCGACGGCCACCACCGTCGGTCCGTTGCCGCTTATGACTACGGCATCGATCGAGTAGTGCGAGACCAAGCGCGGCACGGTGTAGCGCAGTACATCGAGCCACCTATGCGCGACAAACCGGTCGGGAGGTTCCGACGGTCCCATGATCGAACGGCGTACGCTCGACAGGACCTCTCCGCGGGATGTCATCACCGCACCTTTGAGGCTCGAGGTTCCGATATCGAGTACCAAAAACGTCAGATGTGCCACGTCACCGCAGAACCTACCATCGCCGAAGAAGCGCGGTCAATGGTGTCGAAGTATGCGAGTTCCGTGTACGAGACGAGTGCATATCGATATTATGAGGATATGAGAAGAGTACTCCTATCGGCTTTTGTCGTACTTATACTGTGTGTCCACGCTCTCTTTGCCGGCGCGGTCGGCGAGGAGACCGGTGAGGATCTTTTCAGGATCGGTGTGTTCGTCCCCGGCGTCGTCGACGGGAGCCCGACGTACGAGATGATGGTGGACGGCGTACAGCGCGCCGCACAGGAGGCGGAAGGTGCCTCGGTGGCCGTCGTCGAGGGGGGGTTCAACCAGGCGACGTGGGAAGAGGGCGTCATGTCTATGGCGGCCTCCGGCAGCTACGATCTGATCGTCACGTCGAATCCGAGCATGCCGGAGATCGTCGCCGACGTGGCGGCTGCGGTTCCGGACGTGTCGTTTCTGGTGCTCGACGGATACTTGGCGGGCAACCCGCGCGTCCACACGATCCTGTTTAATCAACAGGAGCAAGCGTTCTCTGCGGGTTATTTCGCAGGACTGGTCACCGCCGAAGGCCTTCCCGGCGCCAACGGAGAAGGAATCGTCGGACTCTTGGCCGGTCAGGAGTATCCGATCATGAACGACGTCATCCTTCCCGCATACGAGCTGGGCGTTCGCTCCGTGTTGGCCGGAGCGGAGGTCGACTTTCGCGTGCTGGGCAACTGGTTCGACGCGGGGCGTGCACAGGAGATCGCTGCGGATATGATCGACCGCGGGGCCGATGTGATTCTCACCATTGCGGGAGGCGGTAACCAAGGGGTAATCGCCGCGTCGCGCGAGCGAGAGACCTACGTACTGTGGTACGACGAGAGCGGCTACGACCAGGCGCCGGGAGTCGTCGTCGGCTCGACCTTCGTGCGTCAAGACGAGGCGGCGTATCGCGCGACGCGCGACGCTATTGCCGGCGCCCTCCCCTACGGCGAAGCCGTCGTCCTGGGCGTCGCCGACGGAATGGTCAGTTTCGATACCGATCATCCCGCCTTTGTCGAGGCGGTACCGGAGCGTATCAGGTCGGAAATGGAATCGCTCCTGCGTCGCATGGAAACGGGCGAACTTGTGCTGGAGATGCCGCTGCCCGTCGGACGATAGAGACGATGCACCAATCTCGTCCCCTTCTCACCGCCCACACCATAACCAAACGCTACGGCTCGATCCGCGCACTTGCGGATGCGTCGCTGGATCTCCTCCCCGGCGAGATCCATGCGTTGGTGGGAGAGAACGGGGCCGGTAAATCGACGTTGGTGCGCGTCCTCGCCGGTATCGAGGAGCCCGACGGAGGCGCGGTCCAAATAGAGCGGGAGCTGTATGACGCGTCGCGCCGCACGACGGTGGCGATCGTTCCCCAATATCCGAGGATGGCTCCGAGTATACCGGTGTGGCAGAATCTTCTCGTCGGTGATGAGCCGCGATGGGGACCGTTTATGGCGCGTCGGGAAGGTCTCCGCCGAATCGACGGAGTGGCAAGGCGGTTTAACATAGACTTGGACATAGAACGGCCCGCCGGAGCGCTCGGAGGAACGGAGATACGCCTCGCTGCGCTGCTGTCGGCCTTAGTGCGTAATCCGTCGATACTCATTCTCGACGAGCCGACCGTCGGCCTATCGGGGATCGATCGAAAGGCCATTCTCGCCAGCCTCAACTCATTTCGGGACGATCAAAATGCGATCCTGTTCATCTCTCACGATCTGGAGGAGGTCGCCTCGGTCTGCGACCGTGTCACGATTCTTGCCGGCGGACGCACGCTTCAAACGATTCCCGCTCCGGTGTCCGCGGATCGTTTGGCGGCCGTCCTCTTCGGCGGTCGCGCCACTCACGCCTCGGTAACCCCGAACGGTGCGGCGGAGCACGGCGAGATGAGCCGGACGACGGCGTCCTTGGTACTCGACCGCGCGGTGATCCGCGGCAGAAAGACCGTGCGTCCTCTCGGCCCCATAGATCTTGCGGCCTATCCGGGATGCGTCTGCGCCGTAACGGGAATGCGCGAATCGGGTCTCGATATAATCGAGCAATACTTCGCGGGCGAAGCGCAGTTGGAGAAAGGTGCGATCCGACTGGCGGAAAAGACGTTGGGTGCCGTCGTGGAACCGTCCGATTTGCGGAGCGCCGGCCTCGCATACATACCCTCGGACCGCTTCGATCGCGCCGCGGCTCTTACAGGCAGTGTCGAGGAGAACGCGATCCTCCACGAGAGGGCGACGGTTCACCCAAGAGGATTTCGCGATCCGAAAGATACGCGCGGCGTTACATCGCGCCTCATGGACGTGTTCGGCGTTCGCGTCGCGCCCACCGCCCCCCTCGAGGCGCTGTCGGGGGGCACGATCCAAAAACTCATCCTGGCACGGGAACTCGATAAGGCTCCGGCTGTCTGCATCATCGTCGATCCTACGGCGGGGCTCGACCTGGAGGGCCAGTTTGCGCTTCGCGCCACGCTGCACGACATGGCGCGATCGGGTACGGCCGTGTTAGTCCTCAGCTCCGCCATTGAGTCGGTTCTCATCTTGGCAGAACGGATCACCGTGCTCTACGACCGAGCCGTCGTCGGCGAGTTCGCGCCGTACCAAAAAGAGGAAATAGCGCGCGCCTTTGCCGGGGTTAAGACGACGCATCGGGACGACGCGACGGAGGTACGATCGTGAGTCGTGCTCGGGCGACGGCCGGGAGCGCCGTCACTGCGGCGGTGGCGGCGATCGTAACGGTAGTCGTCGTGATATTTCTCACGGCCGACGCACCCTACCGTACCCTTTCGACGGTACTCATCGGACCGTGGGCGAACCGTTACGCCCTCGGCAACCTTCTCTCTCGCGCCTCGATGTTGATGTTGACGGGGGCCGGAGTCGTCGTCGCCTTCCGCGCCGGAGTGTTCAACCTCGGCGGTGAGGGACAAGTATATGCCGCCGCGGTCCTCGTAACGGTGCTCCTTACCACGACGCAGTTACCGACGTGGATCGCGGTCGCCGTAGCGATAGGCGGCGGCGCGGGAATCGCCGGGCTCTCCGGATGGCTCAAGCACCGTACCGGCGCGGACGAGCTCATTACAAGTTTTCTCCTCTCCGCGGCGCTGTTTCCCGTTCTCGACTATCTCCTCACCGGCCCCTTGCGCGATCCCGACAGCAGCCTGCTCGCCAGCCGCTCGGTTCCCGATGCGGCCAGATTGACGCGACTCCTTCCACCGTCGGCACTCAATGCGGGAGTCTTTTGGGGACTTTTCGTACTGGTGACGCTGTGGATTGCGCTGCGCTGGACGCTCTTCGGGTACGAGCTTCGCATCGTCGGATACAACCGTCGCCTTGCGCGATACGCGGGAATGCCCGTGGGCCTCTACACCGCGTTACCGATGGCGCTCTCGGGACTCATGCACGGTGCGGCGGGAGTGATACTCGTGCTTGGGGTCCACCATAGAAGCATCGCCGGTTTCTCCGGCGGACTGGGGTGGAACGGCATCGCCGTCGCACTCATTGCGCGAAACCATCCCCTCTTGCTCATACCGGCGGCGATTTTCTTTGCGTTTTTGGAGTCGGGCGCGCGCGCGGCGGTACTACAAAATCAGACCACGTGGGAACTCGGCTCGATCGTGCAGGCCGTCGTGTTCCTGTTCGTCACCGCCGATATCGCGGTACGCCGTCGACGGAGACTCACGCGACGATCCTCTGCCGAGGAGGAGAGCCGATGATGCTGCAGATAGCTCAAAGTTGGGCAATCCTCCTGATCGTAGCCCTCGGCGGTCTTCTATCGGAACGCAGCGGCGTACTCAACATCGGTCTGGAGGGGATGATGGTCGTCGGGGCGTTCGCGGCCACCGCCTCTACGATCGCCGGCGCAAGCGCGTCGGTCGCCGGTGTCGTCGCCGGAGCGGCGGGCGTCGCCGTGGCGGCGGTCTTTGCCCTCTTCGCGCTCCGGTGGCGGGCTAACCCCTTTATCGTAGGGCTGGCACTCAATCTCCTCGCCGCCGGAACGGTTCCTCTCCTCTCGGAAATCCTCTTCGGCACGCGAGGTTCGCTGAGAATCGGTCGTGAAAGTATATCCGCATGGGCGACGGTACTAACCGCCGCGATCGTGTTGATCGTGGTGCAGCTCTTTCTGTATCGGACTCCGACGGGCGTTCGGCTCCGTATCGCCGGCGAAGAACCCCAATGGCTCCGCTCTCGGGGTGTCGGTCTGCGGCGATATCGGCTCATGGGACTTGTGGCAAGCGGCGCCTTGGCGGGGGTCTCGGGAGCGTTGCTCTCCCTCCGGGTCGGTGTGTACCTGCCCAACATAGCCGCCGGGCGCGGTTGGATCGCTCTCGTCATCGTCTATCTCGGATATCGCACCCCCTTCGGGTTGGCCCTCGCGGCACTCTTTTTCGGCGCCGTAGTGGCGTTCTCGGTCCGCGCTCAAGCGCTCCTACATGTACCGCCGACGCTCCTCCTCGCCCTACCGTATCTCTTGACGATTGTGGCATTTGTCGGATACGCGGCGTTCCGCCGCCGACGCGACGTCGCGTAAGACTCCCGAAGGAGCGTGGCGTCATCCGTCCAGGTGCGGTCGAACGGAGGTCGACGTTCCGAGAAGGCTGCCGACGGCTGTAGTGTGCCGAACACGAACGCCTTCGGCGGCGGACGCCGCGTCGTGAAGGCGTTCATGAGCTGCGGCCAGATTGAGATTTCCGGGCGTTCCGGTGCTCCGTCTGCGGCGAAGCGCCTCCACGGCGTCGGGGATCCGTTGCGTTCGGTAGTCGGCCGCCGCACGCCGATACGCCTCACGAAACGGGATGCCCTCTTCTACGAGCCGATACGCGTAGTCCGTCGCAAAGACGTCGGCGTCGAGGGCCGCGTGCATGCGTTCGCGCTGCGGCTCCAGGCGCGAGATAAGGACTTCGGTTACCGCAAGTTCCTCTTCGACGGTGCGCAGCGCTCGGAGAAGCGGCTCCTTGGTATCCTGTAGGTCGCGGTTATACCCCGACGGCAGCGAGCGGACGACACCGCGGCACTGCGCCGCCCACCCGTCGACGACCGCAGCGCGGGAACGGAGGAGCTCCAATACATCGGGATTGCGTTTCTGAGGCATGATGCTGGAGCCCGAACAGAGCGCCTCGGGCAATCGGACGTATCCCAACTCGGGAAGAGAAAAGAGAATGAGGTCCTGGGCCATGCGCGATAGTGTCGCCGCCACGGCCGCCAGACCGCCTACGATGTGGGCGTCGAGCGAGCCTCGCGAGTGCTGCACCGCGAGCACGTTGTTCTGTACGGCGGAGAATCCCAGCTCCCGGGCGACCAACTCCCGGTCGAGGGGCAAGGAGGTTCCGTAACTGGCCGCCGATCCCAGGGGGCTGCGATCGTTGAGTCTCGCCGCCGCCCTTAGAACGTCAAAGTCGTCGAGGAGCTGTTCGGCCCACGACGCGAACCAAAGCCCGAGCGTCGAGAGCATCGCGATTTGGAGGTGCGTTCTCCCGGGCATGACCGTATCGGCCTCCTCTGCGGCCCGACCGAGGAGTACCGTTATCACGCGCTCTCCCGCCGAGGCTATATCGAGCAGCGCCTCGCGTGTGTACAGGCGCGTCGCCGCGGCAACCTGATCGTTACGACTCCGACCGGTGTGAACCTTCTTACCCGCCTCGCCCAGACGCTCAACGAGACGCGTCTCGATCGCCGTATGGCAATCCTCCTCGGAGCGTGTAATCTCGATCGCACCGGCCGCGCCCTCGGTAGCGATGTGCCGGAGCTCGGTTTCGAGCGATAGGCGCTCCTCGGCCGTGAGTATCCCTATCGCCTCGAGCATGCGCGCGTGGGCGATACTCGCCGCGGCGTCGGCGACGATGAGTTCCCGATCCAGGAGATAGTCCCGTCCTACCGTAAATCGTTCGACCGCCGTGTCCAGCTCGTATCCCTTGTCCCAAAGCTTAGCCATGGCCGGGAGCGTACTCCGCGTCGTACGACTGCGTCAAACGAGGTTACCTGATCGGATCGGCGGCTCGCCCGCCGTCCGTCGGTTTACGACGCGCTCTCCGTCGAAGCCGCACCGCACTATCGACGGACGAGCCGTACCCCGACGTCCGAGAAGCATCCCGCGCGCCGGGGCGTCGGACGGGAGACCGGCGCTATCGGCCGGTCAAGAACGAAAACTCGCTCTCGCTCCCGTTGCCGGACGCGCGCGCGACGCGCACCCGATCACCGTCGGCGATACCTCCCGAGAGAAGCTCTTTGGCAAGCCCGTTCTGAATGTGCTGCTGCACGGCTCGTTTCAGCGGTCGCGCACCGAAGGCGGGATCGAACCCGAGATGAGCAAGGTGCTCGCGCGCCTCACCCTCCAACTCGATGGTAATGGCGCGCCCGGAGAGACGCCGTTTGAGGCGTTCGACTTCGAGATCGACGATGGAGAGAATCTGCTCCATCCCGAGACGGTTGAAGGTAATCACCTCGTCCAGCCGGTTGAGGAACTCGGGGCGAAACGTCCTATGCAAAAGCTCATCGACCTGCGGACGAACGGCCTCCAGATCGTCGGCGCCGAGGATGAGCTCGCTGCCGATGTTGCTCGTCATGATGACGATCGTATTGCGGAAGTCGACCAGTCGCCCCTGTCCGTCGGTGAGCCGCCCTTCGTCGAGAAGTTGGAGAAATACGTTATAGACGTCGGGATGCGCCTTCTCCACCTCGTCGAACAGGAGCACCGAGTACGGTCTCCGTCGCACGACCTCGGTCAACTGTCCGCCCTGATCGTACCCCACGTATCCGGGGGGCGCTCCGATGAGCCGGCTCACGGCGTGACGCTCCATGTACTCGCTCATGTCGATCCGCGTCAGGGCGCGCTCGTCGTCGAAGAGAAACGAGGCGATCGTCTTGGCGAGCTCGGTCTTTCCGACGCCGGTGGGGCCGAGAAAGAGAAAGGTACCCGACGGACGATTCTCGTCGCTGATGCCCGACTTATTGCGCCGGATCGCGTCGGCCACCGCTCGAATGGCGTTGGGCTGTCCGACGACGCGGCGCTCCATGATCGATTCGAGCTCCAACAGCTTCTGCATCTCCGACGACATCATCTTATTCACGGGGATGCCGGTCCACGTCGAGACGACGCGAGCGATATCCTCGTCGCTCACCTCCTCGCGCAGAAGCGAGTTCTCTCCCTGTACCTCATGGAGGCGCGCGCTCAGCTCATCGAGTTCGCGCTCCTTCGTCGGTATGGTGCCGTGCTTAATTTCGGCCGCTTTTGAAAGATCGCCGGAGCGTTCGTAGTGTACCTCTTGAATCGAAAGCTGCTCCAACTCCTGCTTGAGGGTGCGAATACGGTCGATGACGTCCTTCTCGTTTTTCCACCTGATGCGCATGGTGTCGCGCTCGGCGCGAAGGTCCGCAAGCTCTTCCTCGAGCCGTACCAACCGCTCGCGGCCCGCGCCGTCGGTCTCGCTCACGAGGGCCTGGCGTTCGATATCCAACTGCAGGATGCGCCGTTCCAACTGATCGAGTTCGGTCGGTTGACTCTCGATCTCCATCTTCATGCGGCTCGCCGCCTCGTCCACGAGGTCGATCGCCTTGTCGGGGAGGAAGCGGTTGGTGATGTAGCGATCGCTGAGGGTCGCCGCCGCAAGCAGCGCGTCGTCGCGAATACGCACCCCGTGGTGCACCTCATAGCGCTCCTTCAGGCCGCGGAGAATCGCTACCGTGCTCTCGACGCTCGGTTCCGCGGTATATACGGTCTGAAAGCGGCGCTCGAAGGCGGCGTCCTTTTCGATATGCTTACGGTACTCGTCGAGAGTCGTTGCGCCGATGGCTCGCAGCTCGCCCCGTGCGAGGGCCGGCTTAAGAAGATTCGAGGCGTCCATCGCCCCCTCGGCGCTTCCCGCACCCATGAGGGTGTGCAACTCATCGATGAAAAGAACGATCCGGCCGTCGGCCTTCGCGATCTCCTCAATCACTCCCTTAAAACGCTCCTCGAACTCGCCGCGAAACTTGGTCCCGGCCAACAACGCACCGAGATCGAGGGCGAGAATACGCTTGTCCCGTAGCGAATCGGGCACGTCTCCGGCGACAACGCGTCGCGCCAACCCCTCGGCGATCGCCGTTTTACCGACGCCCGGTTCTCCGATGAGTACGGGATTGTTTTTGGTACGCCGGCTCAAGACTTGCATCACTCGGCGGATCTCCTCGTCGCGTCCAATTACCGGGTCGAGTTTCTCCTGGCGCGCGAGTGAAGTGAGATCCTTGGTGTACTTCTCAAGAACCTTCATCTTTCCCTCCGGGTCTTGGCTGTCCACCCGTTGACTCCCGCGGACGTCGTCCAGTACCCCCCGCACAGCCTCCGCGGTAACTCCTTGGTTCTTGAATATCTCCGCGGCGCGATCCGGCGATTCGAGAATCGCTATCAGCACGTGCTCGGTAGAGACGTAGCGGTCTCCCATCTCTCGGCTCATCGCCTCCGCCTTGGCGAGCACACGGGAGAGATTGGGTGAGGGGTGCAACTGCGCACCGTCGCCGGTCACCCTCGGAAGGCGGCCGATCTCCCGTTCAATCTCGTTTTTGATGAGCGCCGTTTGCGCCTCCAGGCGATCGAGTATGCTCGGTACGATTCCTTGCGGCTGTTCGAGAAGGGCCACCGAGAGATGCACCGCCTCGAGCGTACTATGGTCGTGTTGGTTGGCGCGCGTGGCGGCGTCCTCTACGGCCTGCTGCGCCTTTGTCGTGAATGCATCGAGTGTCATGATATAGCTACTCCTGTGGTGGAAACACAACTGTCTGAGAACGATACTAATATAGTGAGACGCCGGTCGTGTCGGCAACGCGTACCGGGCCGGCCGCTATTCGTATGTATCGCAATAAAAAGTGCGCGTTTTCATAGATTTCTAAAAAAGTCACGATAACGTGAATGTGCGAGGAACAGATGCATTGGGATGAAATGGCGCGAGCGATGTACCGGGGAGGGGCCGCGGTGCACCGCTCCATACTGATCGGCGACACGGGCATTCGAGCGGCGCTCTTGGTGCGCGTCGAACGACGCAGGCTTTTCGGCAACTCGGCCATCAACTGTTACTGTTTCAGTCCGTCTGAGGAGTCTCGGCAACACGTCCGAGCCGTCCAATCCTGCATCGCCGGACGCCAACCGTTCGGTCCCGCGACGCCGATCGTGCTCTTCTGCGCTCCCCGTCCGGACGAAATCCCGGCGGTGGCGCCCCTCATAGAGGCGGTCCGTTCCTCCCCGGACACCGCTTTGCCGTCCGCCGGGGCGCTTATTGGCGGACTCGACACCGTTACGCTTCGCATCGATGTCGCGCCGATCGGCGGCGACTCGCAGCGATTGACGTATGCGCGCCACGACGTGAAGCAACTCATAGCCGGTATCGCGCCGCCGTCGACGACCGACGTCGGCGGCAAACGGGCCGGATAGCCCCATACTCCTCCGGAGGCCGACGACAAAGACGATTCACACACCCACCGCAGTTGATGATTTAGCGTTCGACATGCGGTAAAATCGGTGGGTGATGAACTATCGAATCGGTGCGACCATTGTCTGCGTTTTCGTTCTCTCTTTGGCGACGATCTCCTCGGCGTACGGCCAGGAGTACGATCCGGTGCCCGGCGGCGAGCTGTTGGATCAACTCCGCTCGCCCCTCTTTTTGGCAACGACGGCCAATACCGCCTCCACCGAGTCGGTATCGGGCGATGTAATCAACCCCGCCGCCTCAGCATTGAAGCAGCGTGTTCATCTCGACGCAAGCTATTTGACGCTCGTAGGAGACGGTTCGTGGGACGGGCACGCGGGCAACCTCGGTGTGTCGGTGCCGACCCCGGCGGGCGTCTTTACCGGGTCGCTCAACCTCGCAAGCGTCGACTACGCCACGGTCGATCTCGGGCAACGGGCGAGCCTCAACGTGAGCTTTGCCAAGGATCTCTACCCGTCGCTCCTCTTCGGCGCGGGATTGCGAGGTCACGCAGGCGCCAACGGCGGCAACACGGCGTTTGCCGGGGGACTCGATCTGGGAATTATCCACATTGTGGGGCCGGTGTGGTCGCTCCCCGAGATTCGGTGGGGATTCGCCGTCACCCAACTCGGTGTGGGACTCTCACCGGTAGAAGACACTACCGGGAGTCCGGCACCGTTTACCCCGGCGGCGGATATACAAGCGACATTCGTCGAGACCGAAACGGTCGATTGGACCGTGCACACCGGCTTTACCGCGCCCTCATTTCAGAACGTTCGATATCGCGTGGGAAGTCAACTTACCCTCTTCGACCGCCTCGGCCTCAATGTAGGGTGGGACGTCGATCTCCTCGAACAGACCGACTCCGATCGCGAGGCCGGTTCGCTCATGCCGTCGGTCGGTATCTCATTCCGCTTTCAGACCGACATCGCTTCCGAGGACGGAATCATCAGCGAGCAAGGATGGAACCGGAGCGATCTGGCGATCCACAGCGCGTGGGCGCCCCTCACCGACGACGTGTGGGCGGCGGGAGCCGGTGTCCAGGCGGCCCTCGGCGTCATCGACCGTAATCCGCCGGAAATCGCGATCGATTACGCCGACACGCTCTACATCTCGCCCAACAACGACGGCGCCGCAGACGAATTTCTCCTCCCCGTCGCGATTGAGGACGAACGCTTTATCGACAGTTGGACCCTGGACATTCTCGACGGCGAGGGTGGGCTCGTTCGGCGCATCGAGAACAAGGAGCAGCGACCGGAAAACGTCGGATTTCAGAACATCGTCGATCGTCTTCTGTATGTGCGACGCGGCATCGAGGTGCCCGAGACGATTCGGTGGGACGGTCGCACCGAAGACGGCGGTCTGGCCGGCGACGGCGAGTACACCTTCGTGCTGAACGCCCGTGACGACAACGGTAACCTGCGGGAGACCGACGTCTTCCGCATTGTCGTCGACTCGACGCCGCCGGAAGCGACCATCTCCGAACCGCAGAATCCGGACGACATCATTTTCTCGCCGAATGGCGACGGGAACAAGGACACCCTTCGCATCGCTCAGGAGAGCTCTCCCGAGGACGAGTGGCGGATGGAGATCCTCGACACGACCGACACGGTGGTCTATCAAGAGACGGTCACCGGCTCCCAGCTCGCCGAGTTTGAGTGGGACGGCCGAGACAGTGCGGGTTCACTCGTTCCCGACGGCGTCTATTCGTATCGCGCCTCCGCCACCGACCGCGCCCTGAACGAGGGATCGGCGAGCCTCGCAAACATCATCGTAGACACCGAGCCCACCCCGATCGGGCTTACTTTGAACCTGGGACACTTCTCGCCCAACGGCGACGGCCGGCAGGACGCGATCACCTTCACGCCCGACGTTCCGGTAACCGAAGGCATTCGTGCCTATCGCTTCGTCGTCCTGGACGAAAACGGTGATACACGCCGTACCGCCACGGGAGCGACGGACGTTCCTGGACCGTGGGTGTTCGACGGTCGCACCGAGTCGGGCGCGCGCATGAATGAAGGGCGGTATCGAGTGCGTCTGGAGATCGAGTACCGTAACGGCAACCGGCCGGAGGCGCTCTCACCGCCCTTTGTTCTCGACGTTACACCGCCCCGGCTCACCGTGCGCGCCGAGACGCCGATCTTTTCTCCCAACGGCGACGGACGCCTCGACACGGTCGCCTTCGTGCAGGAGACCGAGGAGATTCCCGTATGGACGGCGCGCATCGAGAGCGAGGCCGGCGAGATCGTGCGGCAATACGATTGGGCGGGACGCCCCGACGGCCGCCTCGTGTGGGACGGACGTACCGCCGACGGGGCTCGCGCCCCCGACGGGCCGTACCGCTATGTACTGTCCGGAACCGACCGCGCCGGAAATGCACGCTCCGGGAGCCCCGTAGAGGTCGAACTCGATACGCGCGAGACGCCCGTGTTCGTATCCAGCGAGCGCGAAGCCTTCAGCCCCAACGACGACGGCGTGGTCGACTCGATCGATCTGATCACCGAGCTTGCCGACGCACGCGGCGTAGAACGCTTCGAGCTGGCGATCCTCGACGGCGCGGACCGTACTGTTGCGCGCATAACCGACAGCGGCACGCCCGGGGAGCGCTACGAGTGGGACGGTCGCGGCGCGACGGGCCGGGTCGTCGCCGACGGCACGTATCGCGTGCGCATCGAGGTCGAGTATCGCCACGGAAACCGGCCCAGCGCAACGAGCGCGCCCTTCCGCGTCGACACCGTGGCGCCGCGGGCACGAGTCGAGCTTGCCGATACGATATTCTCCCCCGACGGCGACGGACGGCGCGACGCGGTTACCATACGCCAAGAGTCGTCGCGTGAGGCGCTCTGGACCGCCGAGATCGTCCCCGACGACGGTGGCCCCCCGGTGCGGCGGTGGAGCTTCTCGGGTGAACTGGCTCCTCTCGAGTGGGACGGCACGGACGAGGACGGCGCGGTCGTTGAGGACGGGCGCTACCGCTACCGCGTGACGAGCGTCGACGGGGCGGGAAATCGCTTCTCTACCACGACGTCGCCGTTTCGTACGGATACGCGCGAGGTCGACGTACAACTGCGTATCTCGGAGGCGGCTTTCAGCCCCAACGGTGACGGCGTGCTCGACGCGGTCGAACTCATACCGGGCGTAAACATCGAATCCCCCATCGCGGAGTGGATACTGTCCGTCGAGGATACGACGGGCGACGAGACGATCTTCGAGACTTCCGGGATCGGGGAACTGGAGACGGTGACCTGGCGCGGAGAGGGGCGGACGGGTCGCGCACCCGACGGATTCTATCGCGGTCGCCTACGCGTGCGATTTGCCCGCGGCGACGAGGTAGAGATAGTGAGTGCCCGGGGCGTTGTGTTGGATACGGTGGCGCCCGCCGCCGACGTGGCGCTTTCCTCACCCGTTATTTCCCCCAACGGCGACGGCACCTTGGATGAGCTCGTCGTATCGCAGACGACGAGCGAAGAGGAGCGTTGGATCGCGCGGGTTCTCGACGACACGGACGGAACCATCGGCCGTTGGGAGTGGGTCGGACGTGCAGAAGCCGAGCTCGCGTTTGCCGGCTTAGACGATGAGCGGCGACGCGTCCCCGACGGGATGTACGCGTATATCCTGCAGGCGACGGACAGAGCGGGGAACAGCTCGTCGATCGGACCGTTGCCGTTCGAGATTTACACGGCTGAGACGCCGTTGGAGCTCTATCCGTCGCGGAGCGCCTTCAGCCCCAACGGCGACGGCGCCTTCGATACCCTCGATTTCCGCATCGTCGCGGGAGAAGCGCGCGGATTGGAACGCTATACCTTCGTGGTTGAGACCTCCTCGGGCGAGGATGTTATGCGAACCACCGGAGTCGCATTACCGGAGCGCTTCAGCTGGAACGGAAGGACTCAGGGAGGAGGACGTGCCGAGGAGGGGCGCTACCGTGCGACCCTGGAAGTCGAGTATCGCCACGGAAACCGTCCCGCGGCATCGACGACCGCCTTCCTCCTCGATACGACGCCGCCGGCGCTCGAGCTCGCGGCCTCCCACGAGATCTTCTCGCCGGACGGCGACGGGCGGCGCGACACGGTATCCGTCCGTCAGTCAAGCGACGCGGCGGAGGGCTGGAGGGGACGTATCACTGCGGAGTCGGGTGAGGTGATACGCGAGTACGGCTGGACCGACCGCACCGCGGCGTTCGAGTGGGATGGCACCGACATAGCGGGTAACGTCGTCGCCGACGGCCGATACCGATACACCGTGGAGGGGACCGACGCGGCGGGAAATACGGCCCGAGGCGAACTCGCCGCGATAGAGGTCGATACGAGAACGGCGCGCATCTTCGTCACCCTGGACCGACGCACCATCTCGCCCAACGGCGACGGCGTCGACGACCGGCTCGAGATCGGTATGATCGCGAGCCGCCAAGACGGTGCCGAGTATCGCTTGGTAGAGATAGTGGACGAGTCGGGAACGGTCGTGGAGACGTTTCGCTCCGAGGCCGTGGAACTGCGGGAGACGCTCGTGTGGGACGGCCTCATCGACGGCGTACCGATCGCCGACGGACGATATGCGGTGCGCTTCAGTGTGGGATTTCGTAACGGAGCGCTCCCCCGGGTCTCATCGCCGGAACTCGTCGTAGACACCGCGGGTCCCGAACTCGCGGTGAATCTCGCCGGGCTTCCCTTTTCGCCGGACAATGACGGGCTGAACGACGAGTTAGGCATCGGACTGACGACCGCGGACGCGAGCGACATCGCCGAATGGAGTTTCGAGATTCTGGACCGCACGAACGCTCCCTTTCAACAGTTCGACGGTTCGGCCCGTCCCCGTTCCGAGTTGGTGTGGGACGGCCGCAGCAATGACGGTGAGCTGGTCATCAGCGCCGAGGACTATCCGTATCGGTTCAGCGCTGTGGATACCACCGGAAATCGCAGCGAAGTCACCGGCACGATTCCGATCGACATTTTGGTCGTGCGTGACGGTGATCTGTTGCGTATCCAGATCTCCAACATCAACTTCGAGCCCAACAGTCCCGAGCTTCAGCTCGATCCGGCGACGGAGCAGGGCGCCAAAAACATCTCGGTGCTCGACCGACTCGTAGAGGTGTTCGACAAGTACCGCACCTACGAGATTCGCGTAGAGGGTCATGCGGTCAATCTCTCGGGCACCGCCGAGGAGGAGCGCGAAGAGCTGGAACCCCTCTCCACCGCGCGCGCGGATACCGTACGCGACGCCCTTGTGGAGCGCGGCATGGATATCGAGCGCATCAGCGTCGAGGGACGCGGCGGCACGGCGCCGATCGTTCCCCACACCGACCGTGAGAATCGCTGGAAGAACCGCCGCGTGGAGTTTATCTTGATCCGGTGACGGGGATGGCCGCGGCCCCGATACCGTTTACGGTCGGCGTTTGCGTGTATCGGAGGCGCGACGATGCGCTGCGCGCCGCACCGGGCCGGCCGCAACGTACCGTTGCGTCGTGCGCCGAGGCGTCGGCAACGACTCGGCGAAAGAAGCGTACTCAATATCCTCACGTATGATTGAAGGATGCGGATAATGCAGTACTCGATATGCCTATCGGTGGTGTGGGAGGGACGCAGGACCGCCGTCACGACGGTTGTGTTGCACAGCCCTTATCGTAGTCATCGGCCGAGCGGAGCTCTCTTTTTGAGGGTCCCCGCTCGAGCTCGAAATGGAAGCCGGTTGTGTTTAGTTAACCCGAATGAGTTCGATGACCTCGTCATTGAGATCTTCGTTCAGGATCGTCACGCGGTTATCCGTGGGCGAGATTTCGCCGAGAACGATCGCGCCGTCATTCATACGTTGTGCGTTGAAGGTAATCGTGCCGTCGTTCGCCACTACCGCGCGATACACATCATACTCGCCGGCGGTGAGAATACTGGACGAGGTATCATCCCTCGGATCGACACGAATGAATACGGGCTGGTTCGTGCTGTTATCCCCGGCGATATAGTAGTAATCGGTGGAGGCCACTGCATAGTCAAAATCGTCGACACCGGTTATCGTCGTGATCTCTCGCGGTGTGTCGGTCGCGTTCTCCAACTCATAGACTGCGTTATTGAAGATGTCGACTGCGACGGTACTCGCATTGAATCTGAACAAATATGACTGGAAACTGGTAAGAAGATTGACGCCGACAACTTCGGTCTGCGAGAACGTGCCGTCCGCGGCAATGGTAACGGTAAAAAGCCTACTCGTGGAAGTATCGGAATCATACCAGTGATACTTTATGTTACCGTCATTCCCGATCCAGAAAAACAAGGCGATATCAGACGACAGATTTTGTAATCCACCGTTCGCCTTACGAATTCGATTGCCTCGAACGCTATTTGCAGCATTGCCGTAATGATAAATGACATGTTCATCTGATGAGACAAAAAAATTATCCACGCTCGCGTTTGCTTCCGTCACATACGCTTCTCCGGTGAGGCGTGAAGGATCGCTCACATCGATTCTCACGACATCGCCGGTTGCACTTCCCAAGTCTGAGAGGTTTTGGTAGTAAAGATTGCCGGCACCGTCGGTCTGTATGATGGGAGCGTTGATGAAGTTGTTGAGCTGGGCGGATACGGCGGCCGGGATACCGACGTCGTCCAATGAAAACGCCGCACCGTCGCTCTTCCTCACTAAATAACCGTCTTCACCGAATAGTACAATGACGTACGCCGAGTTAACGTCGTAAATCTCGGTGGGCAGATTCGTTAGAGTAACCTCATTGTTTTCCAAGTCAAGAAACGTGACTTCTTGCACGAAGCCGTTTGCGGTGATTTGGAAGAGGGTGTTTGTGCTGACATCGGTAACTGACGCAGAGAGGGAGCTTTGCGACCCCGAACCCGGGGCGATAAACAACGCCTCAGCACCTGCTATGTCAAGAAATGCAAGTTCGCCGCCACCACCCGTTCCATTCGAGTCGTCCGATCCCAAGAGACTATCGCAGGCCCACACGCTAACGATCGTAAGGCATATCACTCCGAGCCTCGCGAGCTGAGAAATTCGTCGATGCATATCTTTACCCCTTGCAGATATGAGATTAATTTTAACTTAATTCAAAATAAAATACTATATTTAAAATTAAGTCATTATATACTAAGAATTGCGTAAAGAATATCATAATCCCATTACAGTATCAATATAATTTTTTCTCTATTATGTTTCGTAAATATGAAAGGCGTTACTCGTGTTGCACAATGCGGCTTTCGACACGACTACGACACCGCTTCATTGATTTCCTTTGTGAGAGTCGGCGCAGACCGGTGTATTCGCCGACGGCTGCGTACCGCGCCGGCCGCAACGCACCGTTGCGTCGTGCGTCTTTCCACGCTCTTCGGCGTATAGTATATTCCGGCATGTCATGACGCATAGCAGTTCATTCCGAGTTCGTGCAGCGGCCCCGGTGTTATCGCTCGTCGCGGTGTCTTTGATTCTCGTCTCGATACCGACACGGTCCCGGCTTTCCGCCTCGGAGCACGAGACGGTACGAGTCGGCCAGATTCGTCTCGAGGGCCTCCGTCGTACTCGTGAGGAAATCGTGTACGATCTGATTCCCGCCGAGCCCGGGGATCCCGTTTCACCCGAGCTTTTAGAGGAGATCAGAGTCGCCCTGATCGATAGCGATCTCTTTGCGTCGGTAGACGTCACGACGAGCGAGACGGCGGACGACGAAACGTTGGACATCGTCGTGGTGCTCGACGAACGCTGGACGCTCGTTCCAATTCCCTTCTTTTCGGCCGGCGGCGGCACGACCAGCGGCGGTCTCATTTTGATCGAGAGCAATCTCTTCGGACGCAATAAGCAGCTGATTTCGGCCGGCTTCATCGGGACGAACGGAGCCAGCGGCTTTTTCGGCTACGTCGACCCGGCGGTGTTTCAGAGTAAATGGACCACGAGCGTAAGCGCCAACGCCGGCACGGGCGAAGAGGAGCGGCTGCTCCCGGACGAGATGACGTTGCGGGAGTACGAGATCAACTCCCGTGGCTTCGGCTTTTCGGTCGGCTATAACTTCACCGACGACATCGCGGCCAGCGCCAGGCTCGACTACGCCGCATGGGATATCGATCGCGACACACCCGCCGTCAACCTCGAGTCGTTGGAGGACGGAGACTTCTTTCAACCTGCGGTGGAGATCGAATGGGATGCGACGCGACCGATCGATGTGCTGCGCGTCGGCCCCCGAGCGGAGATCGACGGACGCCTCGTTACACTCGATTCGAGTTGGGAGATGGCCGGCACGCTCGACTGGGCCTTTCCCGTCGCGCGGACCCATCGCGTCCGACTCCTCGCCTCGGGAGGGTACGGTGACACGGCGTTCCTCGCCGAGGAGATCATCAGCGATGCCGACGGGTATCGCACCCTCCCCTTTCAAACCGTTGCGGCCGACCGTTGGGGGAGCGTCTCGGCATTCTACGATTTTCCGGTTCTGAGCCAGGACTGGGGAGCGTTGGTGTTGTCTCACTTCTGGGAGTTGGGTATGTACGACACGGACTACATCGACACGCAGAGCTTCTACGGGCTCGGCGGCGGCTTTCGCGTGTTTATCCGACAGGTGGCGATTCCCGCCTTGGGACTCAATGTAGGATACAACCTCGAAGAGGGTGTAACGGTCTTCAGCTTCACCATCGGCGCGCAGATGTGAGGCCATGACGGAGGACTATCCGGTGATATTGATCGAGGGACAGATCGGCGTCGGCAAAACGACGATCGGCGAGATAATCCAGGGACGGTCGGGAATTCCGCTCTACCGGGAGTTGGCGAACCCCGACTCCCTTGCGCTTCTCGACCGCTTCTACGCCGACAAGCGCCGCTGGGCCTTTACACTTCAAATCCACTTTCTCAACGAACGATTCCGGATGATCAAGGATATATTTCGAAGCGGAGGCGGTATTCTCGACCGCTCGATCTTCGGCGATAGAATCTTTGCGGAGATGCTGCGCGACGACGGTGATATGAGCACGGAAGAGTTCAAAACCTACTCGACGCTCTTGGACAACATGCTCGAGCACGCCCACCCGCCCCATCTCTTGATCTACCTGGACTGCACCGTCGATACGGCGCTGGAGCGTATCAAGAGGCGCAATCGCGGGCTCGAGTCGGGTATTCCGCGCTCATATCTCGAGGGTCTCAACGAGCGGTATCTGCGGTGGTACGACGCGTATGATCTCTCCCCGAAGATCTTCGTCAACACCGAAGAGTTTCACGTCGACCGCGACGAAGAGCTTGAGCCGGTCGTGCGACGCGTCCTGGATGCAATCGAGCAAAGCCCGGTAGCCGGGCGTTCCGACCGAGACGATTGACATAAGCCTTCCGACGGCCATACGTTATCCCGTATAGAGCCTCTCCCGAGAGAGACCGCTTGCCGCTGTGTATACGCGGCGAGCGACGCCGAAGGTGCAAGGATCGACCCCGGCCGGGCCGAATCCGAAACTCTCAGGCAAAAGGATCGGGGGTGCGCGTGCAGTCTCTGGAGAGTCGGCGGCATTTCGCCCCGCACCGAAGGGGAACGTCGGTCGAACGGCCGGCTAATCTCTCAGGTTTTCGGACAGAGCACATGGCCGTAAGGAGCCGCTATGCACGCAACCACGACCAGTCTTCACCGTTGGCACAAGGCCGCCGGTGCACGCTTCACCGACTTTGCCGGCTGGGAGATGCCGGTACACTACCCCGCAGGAACGATCGCGGAACACCACGCTACGCGGAACTCGGTCGGACTCTTCGATATATCTCACATGGCTCAGCTGCGTGTGTCGGGCCCGGAGGCCGCGTCATGGCTTGCAAGTGTGCTCTCGGCCGATATCGCCGCCCTTGACGAGGGAAGCTCCACGTATGCGCTGTTGTGCCGCGATGACGGCGGTATCATCGACGATTTGTTTGTCTATCGCACCGGCGCAACGACGTTCTTGGTCGTAGCGAACGCGGCGCGGCGAGTCGACGATGTGCAGTGGCTTACGGACCGTATACCGGCCGACGGCGTTGTTTTCAAAGACGAGAGCGCTACTACGGCAATGCTCGCCGTACAAGGCCCCAGGGCCGAAGAGCTTATCGGGTACGCGGTGGGTAGCGCCGTCGCCGATCTTCCGCGTTTCGGCATCGCCGAGGTCCGTGTCGAGGGGCCCGTAACCGGGGACGCCGTCGTCGTTGAGGCGGCGCGCACCGGATACACCGGCGAGGACGGCTTCGAGCTCTTTCTCGATGCCGAGAGGGCCCCGGCGATGTGGGAGTACCTTCTCGAGGTCGCGACGATACGCGAAATTCACGCCCAACCGGTCGGCCTCGCGGCGCGCGACAGCCTGCGCCTGGAGGCGGGCTTTGCCCTGTACGGCCACGAGCTTACCGAAGAGATCACGCCGGTGGAAGCTCGTCTTTTGTGGGCGTGCGATCTCGAGCACGAGTTCACCGGTCGCGACGCCATCCGGGCACGCAAAGCCGAGAAACCTGCGCGCACCCTCCGTCGCCTGGTGATGATCGAACCGGGCGTACCGCGCGAGGGATATCCGGTATTGGACGAGTCGGGAGATGAGGTCGGCGTACTCGTGTCGGGCGGTAGGGCGCCGTCGTGCGACGCCTTTATCGCCAACGCCTATGTGGATCGCTCGGTGGCCGCGGACGCGCCCCTTTTGGTAGCCGTACGCTCGCGGAACATACGATGCCGCCAGAATCGTGGTCCGGTATACAAGCCGTCCTATAACCGCGTAGCGTCCGCCCAACGACTCCTCGACCGTAGCGATGAGTACACTTCTCGACATATCGGTCCAAGGGAAGAGGAGGTCCGAGCGATGCTCGAGGTGGTCGGCGCAGAGAGCGTAGATCGGCTCATCGACTCGATCGTTCCTTCGTCGATTCGTCGGACCGACGCGCTCAATCTGCCGAGGGGCCTGGCGGAAGACGAGCTCCTCGCCCGCCTCCGTTCGATGGCCTCACACAATACGCAGATGCGCAGTCTGATCGGCCTAGGATACGCCGACACCATCACTCCGTCGGTCATCCAACGCACGATACTCGAGAATCCCGGTTGGTATACGCAATACACTCCATATCAAGCCGAAATTTCCCAGGGACGTCTCGAGGCGCTCCTCAACTTTCAGACGATGGTGAGTGAGCTCACCGGGATGGAGATCTCGAACGCGTCGATGCTCGATGAGGCCACGGCTGCGGGCGAGGCGATGACGATGGCGCTGCGCGCGTATCGCGGCAAGGCGGAAACGGTGCGGGTGCTCGTCGACGATCGCCTACATCCCCAGACGATTGCGCACCTCATGATGCGTTCGGCGCCGCTGGGGATCGAACTCGTGTGCGCTCCGGTTGAAGAGTGGACGCTCCGATCCGGCGACGTCGCCGGTATCGTCCAGTACCCCGATACGGACGGTGTAGTGCGCGACTATCGAGAGGTGGTCGAGGCGCTGCACGGCGAAGGCGCGTTGGCGATCGTGGCAACCGACCTCCTCGCCCTCACCCTGCTCGCCGACCCCGGAAGCTGGGGCGCCGATATCGTGGTCGGTAACTCGCAGCGATTCGGTGTACCCCTCGCCTACGGCGGACCGCATGCGGCATTTCTGGCGACTCGCGAGGCCCTTAAGCGGCTCATGCCGGGGCGGCTCGTCGGGATCAGTAAAGACCGTACCGGACGACCGGCGATGCGCCTCGCCCTACAGACGCGTGAGCAGCACATCCGCCGCGATAAGGCGACCAGCAATATCTGTACCGCCCAGGCGCTTCTCGCAATCATGGCGTCGATGTACGCCGTATACCACGGCCCCGACGGGCTGCGCCGTATCGCGACGCGCATCGCGGTGCTCGCCGCCACGCTTCGCTCCGTATTAAGGGAACACAGTATTCCCACCGTCGACGGCGATATGTTCGATACCGTGACGCTATCGGTCGATTCACCGACCCAACGCCGTTATATTGCCGCGGCCGAGCGTGCAGGATTCAATCTGCGCCCCCACGGCGACGGCAAAATCGGGATCACCTTGGACGAGCGCTCCACAGTGGATGAGTTATCCGTCCTCCTCGCCGCCCTCGACGTCGAGACCGATCGACGGACGCTCGTCGCGCGCTCGGCGGCCGTCCGGTTTCGTCCCGCACTGCCGCTGGAACGTCGGACCGGATATCTCGAAGACCGCGTCTTCCACGCCTATCGCAGCGAAACGGCGCTGTTGCGTTATATCACGGCGCTCCAGAGCCGCGATTTGTCCCTCGCTCAGGCGATGATACCGCTGGGTAGTTGCACGATGAAGCTTAACCCCGCCTCGGCGATGATCCCGATTACGTGGCCCGAGTTCGCCTCGATACACCCCTACGCACCGACCCATCAGACGGGGGGCTACCGAATGCTCGCCTCGGAGCTCTCGTCGTGGCTCTGTGAGATTACCGAACTCGACGGATGTACGCTCCAACCCAACAGCGGCGCCCAGGGCGAGTATACCGGCCTCATGGTCATCCGCTCGTGGCATCACAGTCGTGGAGAGCGCGAGCGCACGGTTTGCCTCGTCCCCGACTCCGCCCACGGGACCAATCCCGCCTCTGCGACGATGGCCGGGATGCGGGTTGTGGTGGTCGCGAGCGCCGAGAACGGTGACATCGACCTCGCGGACCTCGCGGCCAAGGCGGAGAAGCACAAGGACGAACTCGCCGCACTTATGGTCACCTATCCCTCGACGCACGGTGTGTTCGAGGCCGGAATCCGCGAGGCGATCCGTATCGTTCACGACCGCGGCGGACAGGTCTACATGGACGGCGCCAATATGAACGCACAGGTCGGGCTCACGAGCCCGGGACGCATCGGCGCCGATGTGTGCCACCTCAATCTGCACAAGACCTTCTCGATCCCGCACGGCGGCGGAGGACCGGGAGTGGGACCGGTGTTGACCGCCGCACATCTCACGCCGTTTCTTCCGGGAACGACCGACCAACCCGGCCCCACAGGAGTGATCGCGTCGGCACCGCTCGGGAGCGCCGGAGTATTGCCCATCTCCTACGCCTACATCGCCATGATGGGAGAGCGCGGCCTCACGCGCGCCTCCCAAACGGCGATCCTCAACGCAAATTACATCGCATCACGCCTTGCGCCTCATATTCCGATCGCGTACACCGGGGCGGGAGGATTGGTGGCTCACGAGTGTATTCTCGACTTTCGGCGGATTGAAAAAGAGACCGGTGTTACCGTCGAGGATGTCGCCAAACGCCTGGCCGACTACGGCTTTCACGCGCCGACGATGTCGTGGCCGGTACACGGCTCGCTCATGGTCGAGCCGACCGAGAGCGAAGACAAGGGCGAACTCGATCGCTTTTGCGACGCGATGATCGGCATCGTCGGGGAGATCGACGAGATACGGTCCGGCGCGGTGCCGCTCGAGGAGAGTCCTCTGCGCTACGCACCCCACACGTTGGAGGACATCACCGGCGAGTGGAGCCGTCCGTATACGCGCGAACGAGGAGCGTACCCGACGCAGTGGACGCGACGGAACAAGTTTTGGCCCGCGGTGGGACGCGTCGACAACGTGCATGGCGACCGCAATCTCGTGTGCAGTTGCGCGCCCCTCGAGAGTTATCGCGAGTCACTCACCGACGTGGCGGTGGAAGTTAGGAGTCGCTGAGCGCTATCTTAGGCCGGTGAGTCTCGACGTACGGAACTACTACGATCGCAACACGCGCTCATTTCTGCGCTTCGGCCGCGGCAGCGGCGCGACCGGTGCGATTCATCGCGAGCTGTGGGCGCCCGGTGTGACGAGTCACATCGAGGCGCTCCACTACATCCACCGTCGGATCGTCGCGGCGTTCGTAGAGGCCGGTGTTGCGCGTCCGCACGCCGAGTCGGGCGACGACGGCACCCCGCGACGCTCCACGGTGGAGACCCATCTTGCGGATCTCGGCTGCGGTGTGGGAGCGAGCACGACATGGATCGGTCGCCGCCTCGATGCTCGCGTGTCCGGCGTGACCTTGAGCGCCATTCAAGCGCACATCGGGATGCATGACATCGCACGCAGCGGCGAGGCGCACAGACGGCGCATTATACAAGGTGACTTTGCAGCACCGGCGACGTTCGAGCGCCTCGCGGACTGGGGGCCGCTCGACGGGGCGTGGATGATCGAGTCGTTCAACCACGCCGACGACGCCGCGGCTCTTTTTGCCCACCTCGCCGACCACATGAGGCCCGGCGGTGTGCTCGCCGTCTGCGACGACCTTCCGGCACCATCCGTCGCTCCGCGCCTCGAGTTATCGGCCGTTTCATCGCGACCGAGAAACGATTCGAGGTACGTACGCCGCCGACACCGACGCTGGATCGATGAGTTTCGCCGCGGGTGGCACGTGCATACCTTTCTCTCTTCACGGGAGCTCGAAGCACTCGCGCGTGAGCACGGCTTTGAACGGTATGCGGTACACGACTTCAGCGCATATGCGGCACTGGACAGACCGCGCGACCTTCTCGTGCGCCTCGTAGCGGGCCCTGCCGCCTTTTTTAGGCTGAGTGGGGGCGTATGGGACAACGTACGCGGGGGAAACGCACTTCAACAACTCGCAAAACGAGGTCTCATGCGCTACGAGCTGTGTCTGTTTCGCCGCGTCTGAGGGTGACGCCTTAGACCGTTCGCCGAAATTGGGCGCGCACATCTTCCAGGAAACGTACCGCCCCGTCCATGCTTCGCTCCCACGATTCGTGACGCGCTGCGCGGCGACCGGCGGCCTTGCCCAACTGCGCGACCGACGCTCTATCGGCACAGAGACGTTTCAGCGTTGCGGCAATAGCGCGCGGCGAAGATGGAGGTACGAGAAACCCGTCGCGTCCGTGAGTCACTAAGTCCTTGGCGCCTCCGGCGCGCGAGGCGATAACCGGTAGGCCGTGCGCCATCGCTTCCAGATAAACGATACCGAAACCCTCGTATCGCGACGGTGCCGCAAAGAGATCTGCCCACCGATACGCCGCGACGAGGCGGCGCGAGTCGAGTCTCCCGCAGAGCGTCGCACGCCGAGCAAGGCCCAGACGGCGGATGAGGCGCGTAACGCGCCCCGTGTACCGGCGGTCGTGCGTCGTATCGCCGACAATGCGGAGTGTCACGTCGGGGACGCGGGCGACGGCTCGGAGAAGAACGGTTAGGTTTTTGCGGGGTATAAGCGTCCCGACAAACAGGAGGCGTAAGGCTCCCTCTTCAAGCTCTCGTCCTCCGCGAAGGGCCGAGTCGTTCCGTAACGAAGCTCCCGGACCTTCCGTGTATCCCGCCTCGCCGACACCGGGGAACGAGACACCCGAGGCACGAACCGTCCCTGCGGTTGCGTATACGCGGCGGAGCGTTACGGTGCTGTTGCACAACCACGCGTCACAGCACCGCAGGAAACGCGCCTCCACGCCGCGGCTCCACCGCCGCGAGAGCCCCTCGTCGGCGCGGAGGTGGTGCACGAGTGCCACGATCGGCGTGTCGCTCACGCGGCGACGCAGCGTGCGTAGCCACGGCTGTGTCGCGGCGTGGTTCAGCTCGTCGATGATCAACATGTCAAAGGCCTGCTCGACGATGCGCTCGCAGACACCGTCGGTGAGGTGTGCCGCCTCGCGACGGCCGAGGCGACGCTGTTCACGGTACGTCAATCCCGCCGGTTGAGAGACGATCGTCACCTCGTGGCCCGCGCGGGTGAGCGCCTCAACGGCGTGACGATCGTACACATATCCGCCGGAGGGCTCGGTGAGATCGCCGAATAGAACGATTCCGACCTTCATACGTGCATACCGGACGCGCTACGCCGAAGGCGTCGGGGAGCCGTGCGTCTCACCGAGCGGGCGACGGCGCGGCGGTATAGCTCGCCCTTGCCGTATCGTGTTCCCACATGGTAACGGTCGCCTCGTCCACCGTTTGTGCTCCCAGTGCCGGAACGATCTCGTCCCACGCTACGCGGCAGAAGAGCTCGAGGCTCGGATTGGTGTCCGCGAACGCGGGCGCGTCGTTGAGGCTCGTATCGCGATACCGCGTAACGAAAGCGTCCAGCGTCTTTTCGATATCGACGATATCGACCATATAGTTGTGCCGGTCGAGGTGGCCCCCGGCGAGGGTCAGCTCGATTCGGTAGTGGTGGGAGTGGGGCTGGTTCTCCGCGCCCCAATCGCCGCCTATAAGGTGATGCTGAGCTACGAAGTCCCTAATCACCGTGACGCTGTATCTTCCTTCCATAGGCATCCCCTTTTTTTGGTTCGTTATGTATTGAGTCGGTAGTCGACGGCTATCCACGGCTCCGGACGTTCGCCGTCGGCGAGTCGGTCGAACAGTGCCGGGAGGTCTCCGAGACCGACGACGCGGCGCGCCAACCGATCGAGAGCGAGACGCGGGAGAAACGACCATACGGCCTGCGTTCTCCGTTCGTAGTCGAAGCGCGCCGCCATCCCGAGGGGAATGGTGCTGACTTGACTCGAGATGATACGCACTCGGCTACGATGGAACCGTCCTCCCAATGAGAGCTCACTCGCACGCGAGCCGTACCACGACCCGACGACCACCCGAGCGCCGAATGCTGCCGAGGCGACGGCATCGTCCAGCACCTCGGGGCGTCCGCTCACTTCGTAGACGAGATCGAACCCGCGGTACGTTCCACGATATCGCCCCGCGTACCGTTCGAGTGTCTGCATCGCTTCATCGACGGAGGAACAGAGGCGCACCGGAGCCCTATCATCGGACCGGAGAAATCGTTCCGCCCACCTCCTCCGCGCCGCGTCCGGCTCTACGGCCACCAGGAGCCCCGGAACCTGTCGGGACGTTAGCGCGGTAAGGAGCATGCCGACGATTCCCAGTCCGAGGACGAGAATCGTTTCGCCCGCCGCCGGCGCGCCGTCCCACGCGAGGGAAAGGGCGGTCTCGGTATTGGCATACAGCGGGGCGTACTCCGCCTCAACGGCGTCCGGCACAACGAGGACCGTTTCAACGCCGACTCGAGCGTACGAGGCGTGGGGGTGAAAGGCGAACACGCGCCGGTCGCGCCATCGGCTCGCATCGAGGTCGTCGCCGCACGCGACGACGCGCCCTACGAGGGTGTATCCGTAGCGTAGCGGATAGGCCCGTTCTCCCCGCAACGCCGGGAGCGTATCGTCCACCGAGAGCCCGGCGGGCAGATCTCCGCGATAGACGAGGAGCTCGCTCCCGGTACTCACCGCACCCCACTCGGCCTCGATGACGACCTCTCCCGGTTCCGGCGTACCGACCGCCTCGGATACCACCCGCGACCGTTGCGGTGCATCGATTTGGAATGCGCGTCGCCGTCGCATCATTCGCCTGAGCTCCCCTCCGAGTCGGGGCGCGGTCGCCCCAGTATCAGAAGGTCGTCTCCGAGTGGAAAGCGGCGCGTATCGGAGACGCTCACGCTCCACGCCGGAGTATGTCGCCCCTCGCGTTCTTCACCGCACAGGCGATACCCTTGGAGCAGTCGCATTGCGATGGTGATCGCCACGCAGTCTGCAAGGCCGGCGGCCAAGAATGAAGAGAGAACGCGAGCGCCCCCCTCTACCATGAGCGTCGCTACGCCTTCGCGTGCGAGTACCGTAAGAAGGTGCGGTAACTCTACCGCGCCGCCATCGGCTCCCGAGACGGCGACGACCGTCGCACCGCGCTCTTCCAACAGGCGTCGGCGATCATCGAGTGATGCGTCGGCTCCGTCGGCGACGTACGCGATCACCGGACCGTCCCGGCTCTCGTCCCTCGCCGTGGTCAATATACGCGAGTCAACCGGACACCGCAGCCGCGAATCCAACACGACGGCGCGTGGGCTCCGCCCCGCTACCAGACGCGTATTCAAGCGCGGATCGTCGGCGATCACCGTACCGACCCCCACGAGGATTGCGTCGTGACGCGACCTGAGATAGTGCGTGTAGCGCATTGACTCCGGTCCCGATAACGCGGTGCGCACTCCCCTACTCTCGGCAATGGACCCGTCGATCGTCTGAGCCCACGATAGGGTAACCCAAGGAAGCGCGCGCGCAGAAGCAGTCTTCGCGGCGTCGGCGATAACGCGGTCGGTCTCGCGATACGCCGGGTCAGTTGGCTCGCCCAAAGGGGCGACCTCCCGCCACCGGCAATCCGAGATCCATGAGGTGGTTCATTCTGTTTATTTTCGTGAGGAGATATCGGCGGTTGTTACTATTCACTTCCCGCGGCTCGATCGGCACACGGCTGGTAACACGGACTCCGAGGCGAGACAGATCGTCGATCTTCGTCGGGTTGTTCGTCAAAAGGCGTACGGATCGCACCCCAAGATCGGCGAGAATGAGCGCCGCGACGGTATAGTCTCGCGCATCGGCTTGATGCCCGAGCATAAGGTTGGCGTCCACGGTATCGTGCCCGTCATCCTGCAGTACATACGCGCGCAGCTTCTCCGCAAGACCGATACCGCGCCCCTCTTGGCGCATGTACACGAGTACCCCGCGCCCTTCCGCGGCGATCAGTTCCATGGAACGATCGAGCTGCTCGCCGCAGTCGCATCGCTGAGATCCCAGGACATCGCCGGTAAAACACTCGCTGTGTACCCGTACCAACACATCGTCGTGATCCTCGACTTCGCCCATGGAGAAGGCGAGATGCTCTTTCTCGTCTACCGTGTTGGCGTAGAGACAGAGCTGAAATTCACCGTACTTGTTGGGAATACGAGCGCAGGATATTCGTTCTACCAGTTGAGTTGCCATTGATCGAAAGGTACCGTTCTCATGAAAAGATCGTCAAACACTAACAAACGTTAGATAGGTTTATGCGACCGTCCCTTTTCTTCCGACACCTGTCGGCGGAGGACGCCAAGAAGCACCTCAAACTGCGGCGTCAGCTCCGGGCGCACCTTGCATATGTCGTTGTGCGCGTCGAGTACGAAGGAGCTGTCGACATCGCCGCCGTCATGGTCGGGGAGCTTTTTGAGAAACTCATCTTCCAGATTGTGCAGCACTTCGTTCTCGATGATCGAAAAATATCGATTGAGCTTGGTCTTTTCGATGATCTCGGCTACGGCGGGAGAGAGGTTGCAGAGAAAAAACTCACCACCCGCCGCATGTTGCTGTTTATGGAGTCTGATAAGCGTACCGATCGTGGTGCTATCCATATAATCGGTACGATCCAAATCGACGAAAATCGAACGACACGGATTGTGCTCAATCCACTCCGCGACGTGATGATACATCGAATACGCTTCCGTGGCGGTTATGCGACCGGAGACGAATAGAAACAGCTCGTCGCCCTTCCGCCAGAAATACATTCCAACATCCGTCGGCATTCATACTCCTGATGTTCAAACATATCAATACATCCACAATTGGTGAAGGGCTTGCAGAAAATCCGAGCGTCGCGGTATAGTCCCCACTACGTTGGGCGTATAACTCAGCGGGAGAGTGCTACCTTCACACGGTAGAAGTCACTGGTTCAAATCCAGTTACGCCCAGAAAAAAGACCGCTACCGGCGGTCTTTTTCATTCTACGCCGCCATTCGACGCCGAGCCGTGTTTCTCCCTTCATCTTCGCTTTTCCACCGAGACGACACCATAGATGAGATAGAATCCGTGTCGCCACGCAAATCGTACGTCCCCTACCAGGGGCCTCGCAAAGAATCTCATTCGAGGGGCCGGCCCATGAGTATGTTCTGCGTCGTGCTTGTACCGCTGTCGCCCGGTCCGAGAAATCCGAACACGTGTGACCGCGGAATCGAGAACGATAGATCGCGTACGGCATCCTCGCCGTTGTCCGGTATCGATACGAAAGGGCGTTCACCGTAATCATCGCGTCTCACCGTAATCCAAGATCCTCACCCATTTTCCGAGATACCTAGTCGAGATATCGTCGTGCGGCAGAACTTCCGAACGTGACGGGAACGCTCAACCGGATACCGCGTGTATGTCGGGCCTCCCGTGTTCCTCTACGTAGTGACACGCCGCGACGTGCCCCGGCGCATACTCCGTGAGGGCCGGCTCTTCGATGCGGCAGCGCTCGGTCGCGAGGGGGCAGCGTGTATGAAATCGACACCCGGTGGGCGGGTCGGCCGGCGAGGGAATATCACCTGCGAGAACGACGCGCGTTCGCCTCCTCCCGGGCTCCGGGCGCGGGATTGCCGAGAGAAGCGCTTGCGTGTAAGGGTGCAAGGCGCGGTCGATGAGTTCGTCTCGGTCGGCGATCTCGACGACTTTTCCAAGATACATCACCGCGATACGGTCACTAATGTGGCGCACGACTCCGAGATCGTGGGCGATGAACAGATACGACAGCCCATGGCGCCGCTGTAAGCTCTTCAAAAGGTTGACGATTTGGGCTTGGATCGAGACGTCGAGGGCGGAGACCGGCTCGTCGCATACGATAAATCGGGGATGCAAGGCGATTCCGCGTGCGATCCCGATCCGCTGCCGCTGTCCGCCGGAGAACTCGTGGGGATGCCGCTTGGCGTGTTCACTCCGGAGACCGACCTCATCGAGTAGTTGCCGCACGCGCTCATTGCGCTCGGACCGGCGGTACAGACCGTGTATGGCAAAGGCCTCGGATATGATTCGTCCCACGGTCATACGGGGATTCAGCGAGGCGTACGGGTCCTGGAAGATGATCTGCGCCTCCCGCCGCCATCGCCTGAGCTCCTCGCCCCCCATGTGGACGATGTCCGAGCCGTCGAACTCGATGCGTCCCGAGGTCGGCTCCAAGAGGCGTAGGACGGTACGGCCCAGCGTCGACTTTCCGGAACCCGACTCGCCCACCAGACCGAGCGTCTCGCCGGCGCGGATCGACAAGCTCACGCCGTCGACGGCGCGCACCACGGGTCTCGTCCCGATCGCAAGCCCCCTCTTTGCGGGGAAGTACTTTGTGAGCTCCTCCACGCGGAGAAGATACTTATTCATCGGTGCCCCTCCATGCGTGCGTGTATTGAAGGCACCGCGCGGTATGTTCGTCTCCTACGACGATCTGGTCGGGCATCCGGTCACGACACATCGCCCGTGCGTGGGGGCACCGCGGGTGAAAGCGGCATCCGGCGGGCACATGCCGTGAACTCGGCACCGTTCCGGCGATCGTCTCCAAACGTTCCGCAGACCCTTCGACGGTCGGTATGGACTTCAAGAGACCCTGTGTGTAGGGGTGCTTCGGAGCGTAGAAGATATCTTCTACTCCCCCGGCCTCGACGATTTGCCCGGCGTACATCACCGCCACGCGGTCGGCGACCTCGGCAATGACGCCCAGATCGTGGGTGATGAAGAGAATCGCCGTACCGAACTCATCCTGGGTTCGTTGCATGAGCTCGAGAATTTGCGCTTGGATCGTCACGTCCAGCGCCGTGGTCGGCTCGTCGGCGATCAAGACGTCGGGGTTACACGCCATCGCCATGGCGATCATCACTCGCTGGCGCATACCGCCGCTCATTTGGAACGGATACGAGGCGCGGCGCCGCTCGGGCGCGGGAATCCCCACGATCCTCAGGAGCTCAACGGTTCTGTCTCTGGCCTCCTTGCGACTCACATCCTCGTGAGAGGAGATCGCCTCCTCGATTTGATCGCCCACGGAGTAGACCGGATTGAGACTCGTCATCGGCTCTTGGAAGATCATGGATATGCGATTGCCCCGGACGGTACGCATCTCCTCCTCCGATAAGTCCAGAAGATTGGTCCCGCCCAAGAGAATGCGGCCGCCGGTGACCCTCCCCGAGTGCTCGGGGAGGAGGCGCATGATCGAGAGGGAGGTTGCGCTTTTGCCGCACCCCGACTCTCCGACGATCCCGAGCGTCTCTCCGCGGTGCATACGAAATGACACGGAGTCCACCGCCGTGATCGTCCCATCGTCGGAGAAAAACTGCGTTTGCAAATTGTCGACCTCGAGTACGCACGGCATTTCGGCCTTCCCTTTCATCGCTCGACTACCAACTCGGACATCGCACCGAGCGCCGTGGGCCCGGCGTCGCGTGGGGATACGCGGCGCGAACACCGGCGGCGACGATGCACGCCACGTCGCGCTCGCGGTCGAGACCGTGTAGTGTGACATCCCATCCCGGAGCCTCACGTTCCGCCTGATAACCGTATCGCCGGTCGGTAACGAGCAGTCGTCGCGTCGGTGAGATGTAAAGCACGCCGTTGCTTCCGGTAAATCCGCTGAGATAGCGCCGATTCTCGGCAGAGGTTACCAACACCGCGTCGGCGTCTTGCTCCGTCGCTAAGGCGAGGCATCGTTCCCATCGCGTCGTCATACTCATAGCCGACTCACCGTTCCTGCTTGGGGTCGAGGGCGTCGCGCAGACCGTCGCCGACGAAGTTAATGCTCAGCACCGTGAGTAGTATCGCAAGTCCCGGCGGGAGCCATATCCATACCTTGGTCGCGAGCACGGTGAGACTCATCGCCTCGTTGAGCATGTTGCCCCAGCTCGGCACCGGCTGCTGCACCCCGACGCCGAGAAAACTCAAGGAGGCCTCCGTCAGTATCGCGCGCGCAATTTGGAGCGTCGCCTGGACGACCACCGGCGCCATGATACTCGGGACGATATGCAGAGCGATGATCCGACCGCCTTTCGCGCCGAGGGCGCGTGTCGCCTCTATAAACTCGTACTCCCTGACGCGTAAGATCTCCCCCCGCACCAGCCGCGCCGTGTTGGTCCATTGCACGAGACCGATCACGACCATGGCGGTGTACACGTTGGGACGGACCAACGTGGAGATGGTGATGATGAGAAACAACACCGGAAAAGAGATAATCACATCTACGAGGCGCATCACTATCGCGTCCACCCACGATCCGTAGTACCCGGCGAGAGAGCCGAGAATCATACCGATGCCGACGGCGATCACGACCGCAACGAATCCGACGCTGAGAGAGACGCGCCCGCCGTAGATCATACGGCTCAGGACGTCGCGCCCCAAGCTGTCGGTCCCCAGTAGATGCTCCTCTGAGGGTGGCGCCAGAACGCTCAGGGACCCGTCCGCCTGACGCAGCGAAATGTACGGATCGTAGGGAGCGATCACCGGGCCGGCTACGGCAATCAGAATCAACAATGCGAGAAATACCAACCCACCGACGGCAAGCCCGTTCCTACGGAACCGACGCCACGCGTATACGTGGAATCCGTACGGCTCCGGGGCGAGTTCGTAATCGGGGTCGGCGGCGGGTGTTTCGTGCATCGTCGCCATTCCTTAGTACCGAATCCTCGGATCGACCGCCGCGTACAACACGTCGGCAACGAGGTTACCGGCGAGGACGAGCGTGGCGGTGATGAGATTGAGCCCCATCAGAATCGGATGCTCGCGCGAGAATATCGCCTGAATACCCAGACTCCCCATGCCGGGCCAGTTGAAGATCTGTTCGGTGATATATGCGCCTCCGAAGAGAAAGGGAATCGAGAGGCCGAAGACGGTCACTACCGGAATGAGGGCGTTGCGCAAGGCGTGCTTGTAGCGCACCACCCGCGCGCGGACACCTTTGGCGCGAGCGGTACGTATGTAGTCGTTCTTGAGTACGTCGACCATACTGGAACGAGTAAATCGCATGACGGTCGCGAGATTCGGCAGGGCCAGTACCACCGCCGGCAGCAAGAGATGGCGGATCCGGTCGACGAAGGCCGCCCAGCCGGTGAGCCTGGCGCCGATGGTATACATACCGCCGGCCGGGAGCACGCCCACGCGTAGGGCAAAGAGAAAGATGAGTCCCAAACCGAAGAAAAACGAGGGGATCGAGATACCGATAAAGGCGAACACGGTGAGCGAGTAATCTCCCAGGGAGTACTTGTGGGTCGCACTGTAGACTCCCAAAGGCACACCGAGCGTAAAACTGAGGACAAAGGCGCTAATCGTCAAATAGAGCGTCGCCGGCAGCCGCTCCAGAATGAGCCGCGCGACCGGTTGTCCGGTACGCACCGTGTAACCCATATTACCCTTGAGAATTTGTCCCAACCACGTGAAATACTGAACGATTGCCGCTCGATCCATCCCGAGACTGCGTTCGGCCCGCGCAACCTCCTCCGGCGAAATCCTGGGATCGATCATCGTCTGCAACGGATTTCCGGGGGCTAACTGCATAATGAGAAACGTCAACAACGTGATACCGATGAGAATAGGAATCGCGTTAAGAACCCGCCGCACAATGTAGCGCCCCATGTCTGCTCCTATCGGATGAGTATGAGCTCATCTTGGCGTCGTGAGAGAAACTCCGCACCGTCCTCGCGGACGGCGCAGATATCCTCGACGATGAAAGAGGGCCGACCCTCACCGATGATCGTGGGCTCGATGGTGAATACCATCCCCTCCTCGATGACGCCGTTCGGCGCCGAACCGTAGCGCGCCCATTGAGGTCCCAAGAGGACCCCGCCGTCGTGCACGGCCCTCCCGACCTGGTGTCCCGTGGCGTGGGTTATCTCCGGATACCCCCGTCCGAGAAGATAATTGCGGGCGGCGCGATCGACCTCATAGCCTTGCACACCCGGCCGAATAGCCCGGAACGCCGATGTCACCGCCCCGTGAACCGCGTCGAAAGCCGTCTGCACCACCTCCGGCGGCGCACCCTCGCCGGGGCGCAGAAAATAGACGGTTCGCGCAATGTCGGAAACGTACTCGTCCACCTCGACTGAGAAGTCCATGATCAGGAGGTCACCCGCCTCGACGATAGCCTCCCCCGGCGCCCGGTGAGCAAAGCGCTCCTTCATGACGATCGGCATACTGAGACTACGGTCTATGCCGTTAACTACTCCGCGTCGCCGCATCGCCTCCACAAAGAACGCACCGATCTGATACTCGGTGAGCCCGACATGCAGCCGGGCGAACACCTCATCATATATGTCGCACGTGACCTCGATCGCACGGCGAATCGCAGCGATCTCCCCTTCCGACTTGATGCTCCGCACGCGCGTGAGAAATCGCTCGGAGGAGACGAACTCGCCGTCGAACGCATCTCCGCCTAGCATTGCGACGAGGCTCCGATAGCGCCCCTCGGTGAGGCCGTCGCATAGAGGCGAATCCTGCGAAACGTTGAGCGCTACGCGTCGGTGAGGCGTGGAGGCAACTGCGGCGCGCAAGGGCGTCTCGATGCTCTCGGTGGCGACGTACGACGAGACGGTGTCGAAGAGCCCCGACTCTTCGATATCCTGGGCGTCGATGGCGCTGCATACGGCGTGTCGAGTGCCGTCGGCGGCGAAGAGAAAGGCCCCGGGGCCCACCGTTGCGACGCCCGGTATCAGCGGCAACACCGGATCGCTGCGGTCGCTCGCGTAGATGATCCACAGATCCACGCTTTCATCGCGCATATACGAGAGAGCCTGATCGATTTTGTCCCGCACGATATTCTTCCCGTCGTCAGGCATATCATCCTCCGGCATAACGCTCTACGATCTCGTACATCACATCCGTTCCCCATTCGAGAGACGCCACCGACACGCGCTCGTTCGATCCGTGAACCATATCGAGCACATCAGGAAATGCATCGTCGTCGAGAAGCGGTGAGAATCCGTATACCGAGCACCGATCGGCGTCGAAGAATCGCCCATCCGTGCGGCCCGGCGCCACGATCGGCAGCAGTCGCGCGTGCGGCCGTCGAGCGCGGAGCGCGCGTTCTATCACTGAGGGAACTACGTCCTCGTGCGCGGCGAGAAAGCCCGACTCGACCGACTCGACCGACCACTCGACGGTATCGGCCTCCATCCCCGCCACGATCCTCTCCATGACCGCCTCCGGAGAAACACCCGGTGGGAGGCGCAGCTCGATCTCGAGCGTTCCGCGAGTCGGTATCACGTTAATGCGTACCCCCGCATCGAGTCGGGTGACCGCCGCCGCGGCGTATCCTGCGTGGCGCCTTAGAGCGGAGAGTAAATCCCGCGCTCGCGAGTCGTCGACACCGCCACCGCCATCGGAGCTCTCGGCGACCTCCGACACGACGCGATCGAAGGCTTCGACAACGGGATGAGCGAACGGTCCGAGGTCGGTACACGATAGTCGCTCCACGACGCGGGCGATCTTCGTCAACACGTGATCCGGCGGCGGGTTCGACGCGTGTCCTCCCGGCCCATCGATCCGTACGGTAACCAGGGCACGGCCCCCCTCTCCGCAGATAAGCGGATAGAGGCA
This sequence comes from Alkalispirochaeta sp., assembly GCA_965601925.1. Lineage (GTDB taxonomy): Bacteria > Spirochaetota > Spirochaetia > DSM-27196 > Alkalispirochaetaceae > Alkalispirochaeta. The sequence goes on along the minus strand of OZ271854.1, from coordinate 3,449,607 downwards.
ACGATCTCCGTAGCGAATCGGGAACCCGCCGCCCTCGCTCAAAACGACGGTCCCCGGTTGGGTGAAGAGCGTCGGCCGCTCGCGTCGCAACCACTCCACACCGTATCGACTCCCCGCCTCCTCGTCCGCGGCGGCGACAAGCGTAACCGGTCGTCGCGGACGCCTACCCGTAGCGGCAAGGCGCAGGAGGGCAATTGTCTCCATCGCCGTCAACTGTTTGGCATCGAGAGTCCCGCGTCCATAGATGAAGCCGTCGTGCATCTCGGCGCCGAAGGGATCGTAGCGCCACCGTTCGCGCGCCGCGGGGACTACATCGAGATGCGAGAGCAGGATTAACGGCGGCTCGCTTCCCCCTTCAAGAGTGGCGATGACGCTCACGCGCCCCGAAGCCGTCGAAAGCTCCTCTACGGTCAACCCCGCCTCCCGCAGAAGGGGTGCGAGGACCGCCGCCGCCGCGTACTCGTTCCCGGGAGGATTCGACGTGTCGGCGCGCACGAGTCGCGTAAGAAGCTCGACCGGAGATGTCATGGACGACGCTCCGGCGGGGGAATCAGATACAACGTCTTTTGGGGACGGCTCAAGAGGCGCGCCGAATCGTCCTCGATAAGAACGTTTTCCTCGACGATACACGACGGAAGCGCATCGTCCTGGATCACCGTCGGCTCAATCGCATAGACCTCTCCGGCCTCCACGACACCCTCCACGGCGGGACGCGGCGGCGTTCGCCGGAGGCCCAGAATCGTGCCGCCGTCGTGAACCTCGCGCCCAATTTGGTGGCCTACCGAGTGGCGGATCGTCGGATAGCCCGCCTCCTCTACGACGCGCCGTCCCACCGCATCGACCTCGTATCCGGTCATGCCGGGACGGATCGTCTCGACGGTGCGGTGGACGGCGGCCACCGCGGTGTCGAAGGCGTGTTGTACGTCTCGCGGCGGCGCGCTCTCGCCGGGTTTGAGAAAATAAAACGTCCGCGCGATGTCCGAGACATACCCGTCAACCTCGACGGAGAAGTCGACGACCATCATGTCGCCGGCTCTGCTGCGATGCATCCGCGGTTCGCGGTGGGCGAGGCCGGCGCGAACCAAACAGACCAGTGGAGGGGTCATGGCGCGGCTCACGCCGTTGGCGACACCGCGCGCGGCCATACCCTCGACAAAGAGATCGCCGATCTCGATCTCCGACATCCCGCATGTAATCCGTCCGGCGACCTCGTCGAAGATATCGCACGTGCAATCGACGGCGCGTCGAATCCGCACCACTTCGGCGGGGGTTTTGATCGAACGCACGCGGGAGAGAACCGCCCGACTTGAACACTCTACGGCGGTCAGCGTCTCCGTTCCGATCATATCCGCGAGGCGCAAGTAAAGTCCGCGGGTGAGACCGTCGCACAGGTGATCGTCCTCACAGATGTTGAGCGCCATCGTGCGGGGCGAACGGCGCAGGTACTCGGCGCGAAAGACCCGACTGAGATCCTCATCGTAGAGGAGCACGCGAGCGAAGAGGCCCGACTCTTCATAGTGCGCGGCGTCGCTCCGGGAGGCGATAACGGTATGCGTCCCGTCGGGGTCGATGAACATCGCCGCCGTATGGACTGCGTGGGCGCCGAACAGGAGCGATATCGCCGGGTCGCCGCCCTCGCGTCCGAGGATCAACCACGTGTCGATTCCGTGCGCGCCCAACGCGCGTGTCGCCTGAGCGAGTTTCTCCCGTGCGACCTCGGCGCTCATACTACTCATCGTCGTCTACGCTCCCCGTTCCCAGATAACGACGCACAGTGTCGTACACCACTTCGCACCCAAACCAGAGGCTCGCCACCGATATACGTTCGTCTACCCCATGGACCATGCTCACCGCACGATCGAAGGGGAGGTCGGGGAGAACCGGCGAGAAGCCGTAGATCATTGAGCTCCGCGCCCTCAAGAATCGACCGTCGCTGCCGCCGGAGCTGATGAAGGGGACGACCAACGGTGCGCCGTCTCCGTCGCGGTGAGAGCGGAGCCGCGACGCGATTGCCCGCGCCATGGCGTCGAAGAGGAGGCGATCCCTGGGCGACTCGAATCCCCGCTCAAAGCCGAGCACCTCTCCGGTGACGCCGGTCTTTGAGCGGACATGCTCGATGACGCCGTCCAGAACGGATCGATCGGCTGCAGGTAGGAGGCGCGCGTCGACGAATATCTCATGCATACCGTCGTCCCGGCTCGACGCGTCGCCGCCCTTCCAGATCGTGGGAACGACGGTGCTCTTCGTCATTGCACCGACGAAAGTTTCCATCGAGGGGGGTAGGCGGGTGCGGAGCGCTTCGTAGCGCTCTCGACTGCTTAAGGCCCGATCCACGGTAAGACCGTACAGCGGCGCGAGGGCGTCGATAAGCTCGGCCGACGTTGCGGGAATCTCATCGTCGGTTCCGTACTCCCGCTCGCACAATGCCGCGACCACGCGACCGGCCGTTGCGGCCACTCCGGCTCCAGCGAAAAATGGGGTGCGCTTCTGTGAGTCGCGCACGATGAAGCGCAGTTGCGCCAGCCCCTTTTGACCGGTCTGCACGAGGTATACCGGCCGTCCCTCGACCAAGAGCGGAAACCCGCCCCCTTCGGTCAACACCTCCGCGCCGTCGAACCACGCCGCTTCGCCGGAGGCGAGCATTGAGCGTAAACCGTAGCGACTGCCCGCCTCCTCGTCGGCGGTGGCGACGAGGAGTACGTCCCGTTCGAATCGTGCTCCCGCCTCGCGGAGCATCGCCATGGCGACGAGGTGCATCACCGTAAGCTGCTTCGTATCGATCGCGCCGCGCCCCCAAATCGCGCCGTCGACGAGACGCGCCTCAAAAGGAGGATAGGTCCACTGCTCACTCGGCGCCGGTACGACGTCGAGGTGGCTCAAAAGAATGAGCGGCGAGCGATAACTTCCGTTAAAGGAGATCGCGATGTTGCCTCGGCCGTCGGCGGTGCAAAAGGTACGTGCCGAGAATCCAAGATCGCGTGCGACGCCCTCCAACAGCTCGACCGCCGCCCATTCGTTTCCCGGAGGGTTGGAGGTATCGACGCGTATCAGGCGCCGGAGCAGTTCGACCGCGAAGTTCTTCATAGGCTACGCGCAGCGGCGGGGATACGAGAGGCGTCGCACCCCGCCGGTGGGTCCCATTACCTCGTCCACTCCGCCGCGTTAAATGTGAAACCGCGATAGTCGGGCGTAAACCCTCCGATGCGCTCGTGATAGGCGAAGGTGAGCTTCTGGTAGTAGAGCGGTAGCCACACCTGCTCCTCGATCAGTTGCCGCGAGATCTCCCAAAAGAGCTCTCGGCGCTCGTCGAAGTCGGTTGCGGTCAACTGAGCGTCGAAGAGCCGATCGATCTCGTGATCGACGTATCCGCAGAAATTGTATCCGTTGGGCGGCATCGTCGTAGAGTGGAAATAGGTGCGATACTCATTGGGATCCGCCTCGACGCCGAATCCGAGGATGTAGGCGTCGAAGTCCTCGGCGGTCACCTCGCGTTGTCGACCGTCCTGAGTACGCGGAAGGAGCTTCGTCACCAGAGTCGGAAAATCTTGGTAGCGGAGCTCGGTCCTGATTCCGACCTCTTCCCAGTACTGTTTGAGAAGCACGGCGGTCTGCTCGCGCTCCCGCTTGCCCGTCGGAACCTCCAACGTGAGGCCGAGTTCGACACCGTCGCGCACATAAAAGCCGTCGGGCCCTTCGACGTAGCCCTCGGCCTCGATCATACGCCGGGAGCGCGCCGGATCGTAGGGAAATTGAGGCGTCTCCGGGTTATGCGACCAGTGACCTCGCGGGAAAATGTCGTGCTGCACCTCCCCAAACTCGCCGAGGATCGTCGAGACGATCTGCTCCTTGTCCGTGGCGTGGGCCATGGCGATGCGGATATTCGGATTGGAAAAGTGCTCGTTTCGCACATTGAATCCGATGTAGAAGAAGGTGAGTTGATCGGCCAGGGCGAGTCGTGCGGAGTCCAGCGACTCGATCGTCTCGATCTCCGCGGCCGGTGCCGGCGCGATATCAATCGCCCCCGAGACGAAACTCGCCAGAAGCGTATTCTGATCGCCGAATCGGAGGAATAAGCGATCGTTCGCCGCCGCTCCGCCGAAGTAGCCGTCGTTGGCCTCGAGCTCGATGTACTGGCCCGCCTCCCACTGCACAAAGCGGTACGGACCGGTTCCCACCGGCTCGCGATTGGCCGGATGTTGCGCCCAGTCGGTCGGATTGACCTCGCTCCACACGTGTTCGGGTAATATCCCGATGAACAGATCCGACAGGAAGGGAGCGTACGCCTCGACGAGGGTGAAGCGGATCGTATGGTCGTCGATTACCTCGATGCCCTCGACGCTATTTGCCTCGCCCGCACGAAACTCCGCGGCACCGCGGATCGTGAGTGCACGACCGGTGCTCCCCATATCGTAGTCCGGATGAGCCATCGCAGTGAACGTGAACGCGACGTCATCCGCGGTAAAGGGCGTTCCGTCGTGCCACGCCACTCCGCGACGGAGGGTAAACGTATAGACCGTCCCGTCGTCGGAGACCGTCCAGTCCTCGGCGAGCCGTCCGACCATTTCGAGATTCTCGTCGGGGATGACGAGTGCATCGTATACCAGATGAGTCACGTTGGTATCCGCCGTGGTCGGCCAAATTATCGTATTGAGATTACCCGGCTCGCTCTCGTACGCCGCGGTAATGACCGACTCGGTCGCCTGTGACTCTCCTTGCCCACCGGCAAAGATCGGCAGTACGGCGACACACAACGATAGCAGCGCCAGCGCCGTTTTTTTCATCATGAAGCCTCCTCTTGAACGTTCCCGGGCGCCGTAGGGCGCCCGTTTTGATTTCCGATTTGCACGATGACCCGGTACGTCTTGTGGTCGAGAGCGAAAAACTCGTCGGCGACGGTGGCGAACGGGACTCCGTCACCCCGTGCTCGGCGCGGTGATAATCGCACCCGCACGCCGCGACGGGTCCCGATCGACCCCGCATCGGAAACCGAGCTGTCGCATGCGCCGTCGCGTATCAGTCGTTCCCCACCAACGCGACCGCCTCGATCTCCACAAGGGCACCCTTCGGAAGCGCCGAGACCTCCACGGCGGCACGGGCCGGCGGGTCGTCGACGAATACCGCCTCGTACTCCCCGTTCATCACCGAAAAGTCGGCCATGTTCTGCAAAAAAACCGTCGTCTTCACGACCGAGTTCTCCGATCCGCCGCCGGCACGTACGATCGCCACGAGATTTTTGAGACACTGTCGCGTCTGTATCGCGACATCGGTACCGACAAACTCCCCGGTTGCCGGGTCGATCGGCAGTTGTCCGGAAACAAACAGGAATCGGCCCGCTCGTACGCCTTGTGAGTATGGGCCGATCGCCGAAGGGGCCGCATCGGTGGTGATCGTGTGCTTCATCTTTCCCCTCCTGCTAGGAAAAATATTTTTTACGATAATAATTATTTGTCAAATTATCCGTCAACACACCTCGGACACCGGTGACGGTCGGCTAATCCCCGTTTTCGCGAACCTGCCGGAGGTAGCGATAGATCGTCGCCTCCGACGCTTTCAAGGCACGCGCGACGCTTGCGATAGCCCCTTTGAGAAGGAATACCCCGCGCCGATCCAACGCCGCGACGACACGACGACGCTCGTCCTGACTCATTCGCTCGGGGTGCATGTCCATCTCACGAATCACCTGGAGCGTCGTTTCCACCGGTATGTCGTTGACCGACTGCGTGAGCTTCTCTTCGATCGGTGGAGTCGTTACCTCGTCGGCCGTGCGCGGGAGTGAGCGCGATTCAAAGAGATCTTCGGCGGCTTTCTTCAGGGCGTGCATCGGAGTGAGGTCGGTGTTCATGCACATGAGGCCGATCAACTCGCCCTCATGCTTTATGAAGAAGGTACCGGAGTTAAGAAACTTCCCGTTCCCGGAGATGCCGGTATAGGCCGAGGTGAAGTCGCTGTCGCGATAGCTCTGGTCCCTGAGGATACGGAGCACCGAATCGGTCGCCGACCCGCCTACGCGGCGTCCGCTGATGTGCGAGTTCTCGATGGCGATAATGGAGCTCTCAAGCCTCGAGACGTCGTGGAGCACGATCTCGGTGTCGGGCAGCTGCTGGGCGAGAAACCGTACCAAGGGGATATAGGTCTCCAGCACGCGACGGCGCTCATCACTCATGGGCTCCTCTTACCTCGATTCCGAATCACGTCGATTCCGAATCGGGAACGATCGCCTCCGCTTCGATCTCGACGCGGTACTCGTCCCCTACCAATCGCGCGCCGACGAGGGTGTTGACCGGATTGATACCGGCGAACCGACGGCCGTGCACCCGTGCAACGGCTTCCCAATCGTCCTTCACGGCGGGTACGTAGACGCGGGTACGCACCACATCCTCCAACCTGCCGCCCAGAGCCTCCAAAGCGGCCTCGATCTTGTCGATGCACACCTCAGCCTGCGCGGCGGCGTCCCCCGGGGGGATGACGCGGTCAAAGAGCGTCGCGGTAGTACCGCTCACCTCGATGCGCCGCCCGTGTCGCACCGCGCGGCTATAGGAGGCCATCTCCTCCCACGTCGTGCCGGAGCCGTAGGTCGCGCGGATATCGTCTGCGGCGTCCCCGCGTTCGATGATGGGAATACGCCACCGACGCGTCTTGTGGTCCGACAGGTCTCCGGAGGCGGTCAGAATGGGCGGTTTGCGATACTCGTCGCCGCAGTCTCCGGGAATCGGAGCGATCCGGGCGCGCACTTCATGAATCGCCTCCCGATCTTCGGCGTCGAGAGCGAACGAGAAGAGGCGGAGATTGTCGGCGATGTGCTCCGACTTTCCCAGCCGAGCGCCGATTAGTACGGCGGCGACCGCGGAATGGTCAAGGACCCACCTGGTCGCCACGTTACTGATACCGACGCGGTGCTTACGCGCGATACCATCCAGTACGCGCAAGAGCCCTTGGAAAAGTTCCCAGCCCCCGATTACGCGGATGAATCGGTAGTACTTCATGAGACTCCAATTACCGGCCAAATCGGCGTGCGTGGGTTCCGCTTTACCCAACCAGCGCTCGGAAAGGAACCCGCCGGCCACCGTGCCGTAACAGAGAAGTTTCATACCCGTCGCGGCGCACAGCGCGCTCATGCTGCCCGCGGCGCGGTCGTCCAAGAGCGAGAAGTGAACCTGATTCGAGACGATCGGGAGTCCCAGCGAGAGGAGAATGCGGGCGTGAGCGGTATCGAAATTCGTGAGGCCGAGTTCACCGATGAGCCCTTCTTCCCTGAGCGCCGCGAGAGACTCCATCGCGGAGATGTACCCGGGCTCCAGATAGTCCCACCAGTGGAACTGGAGAAGATCGATACGATCGGTGCCCAACCTCGTGCACGAGCGTTCGACGGCCCTTCGGACGGCCGCGGCGTCGATCGAACCGGGCTCCGGTACCCATTTGGTGAAAAACTGCCCCGACGCCGTACCACGGGCGCGCATCGTCTCCCGAAACGCACCGGCGATCTCCTCCGCCGGACCGTAGTGGTCCGCCATATCGAAGGAGGTGAATCCCGCGTCGTGGAGCGAGACCATCGCCGCGACGGCGGACTTCACCTCGATCGGTCCGTGCCCTCCGGCGACTTGCCACAGCCCCGTAGCGATCCGTTTCGTCGCAAGGCGCTCGCCCAACGGTACCTCCGGTACGTCCCCAATGCTGTCCATTCGTGTACTATGCCACGACCATTTCGCCTGCGTCTCCCCCGTCCCACGAACGGACGCGACCGGCACTGTCGTCGGAGCAGTGATGTACCTACACCGCACATTGGGTGTACAGTTATCGTGCGAGACGCATCTATAACGAGTAAAGTAAAAGATGAAGCGTACAACGATCCTTACGTTCGTAGTCGTCGCGGTTTCGATCGTGCATCCGCACGCTCTCCGAGCCGGTACTGCGCCGAGCGCTTCGGTATTGATCGTCCACTCGTATCACCAGACACTCCTGTGGAATCGGGCTATCCAACGGGGAATCGACGAACGATTTGCAGCCTCCCCCGCGTCCGTGGAACTGTACATCGAGTACCTCGACGTAAAACGCAACCCCGACGCCGTCAGCGTGGAGACGCTCGTCGCGTTTCTGTCCGACCGCTACGGCGACATGTCAATCGACCTCGTGTTGGTGTCGGACGACGCGGCGCTCACGCTGGTAAAGGAGTACCGCGACGCGATAGCACCCGACGCGCCGGTAGTATTCAGCGGCATCGATCATCTCTCGGCGATGGGCGGCCTTTCCGCCTACGATTGGCTCACCGGAGTCGTGGAGGGCATCGACATTGAGGCCAACATCGAACTGGCGCGTTCATTGTGGCCCGACACCACCGACGTATACGTATTGGGCGACACAACCGCTATCGCGGAGACCCACCGAGGCGTGATACGGGAACTTGAGCCGGTGTATGCCGACGAGGTGCGCTTCCACTACTTAATTCCCGACAGCAGGACCGATATGCGTCGCCGCGTCGGATCGCTCCCGGCTCGTTCGGTCTTGTTGTATCTTCACTTTCACTACACCGAAGCCGACGGCTTTCTCAACTTTGAAGAGATTATTCCGGAGATCGCGGAGTCGAGTTCCGTACCGGTTCTGGGCGCGTGGGATTTCTCGATCCATCTCGGCCTTACCGCGGGATATGTGACCGACGGATACAAGCAAGGTTGGACGATGGCGGATCAGGGGCTCGCGATCCTCTCCGGCAGAGCGCCGTCCGAGGTCGATCCGGTCACCGAGAGTCCCAACACGTACGTGGTAAACGAGCCGGGCCTCATGCGGTACGACGCGCACATGGCGGCCGTTCCACCGGGAGCGACCGTACTCAACCATCGTCCGACGTTTGTCGAGCAACACGGCGACGCGCTGATGGTCGCGGCGATCGTCCTGGTCGTTTTAGGGACGATTACCGCGCTGTTGGGATTTCACGCCCGGCGGATAAAACACTCCGAGACGAGGGTGCGAGCGCTCAACGATCAACTATCGCGCACCGTGAGCCAAAAATCGATGCTGATGCGCGAATCGCACCACCGAATCAAGAACAACCTTCAAGTATTGGAAGGCCTCGTCTCTCTGGAGATGAATGACGCGGCCGACAAGGCGACGAACGAGGTGCTCTCGACGCTCAAGAATCGCTGTCGGGCGATCGGCTTGGTACACAAGCAGTTATACCGTACCGACGATGTGGAGCGCGTCTCACTGCACACCTATTTCGGCGAGCTTATCGACCATTTGTATTCCCTGTTGATCGATACGTCGGCTGAGGGAGGCGTGGATCGTCCCATACCTCCGGTGGCGATAGAAAAGAGGATCGAGCACGTACACGCACGCATGGACACGGCCGTACCGTTGGGTCTTATTACCACGGAGCTGATCTCGAACAGTCTAAAGCACGCCGCGGCGGATAGGGACGCACGATCGCCGCTCACGATCTCGATCGATCTGGAACGCACCTCGGACTCCAGCGTCGCACTGGTAGTTCGGGATAACGGACGAGGATACAACGGGGCGCATCAGCACTCCGAGGGTCTCGGTCTATCGTTAGTTCGCAGCCTATCGGCGCAACTCGGCGGATCGATCCGCTTTTTCGACGACGGAGGCGCGGGAATCGAGCTGGTATGGCGCGAGAAAGTGGAACGCTAAAAGCGCGTACTCAGAGCACCGAATGTCGGAGGTGCGACGTGTACCGCTCCGACGCACCGTGACGCGTCGCACCGGTCGCGATTATGAGGAGTCGGTGGACGCCACGGACCTCATGCTGCATCCACACGCACCGCCTCGATGACCGAGGGCGCCGACGTTTTGCCCTTCGTTGCGCCGCAGGTCGGGTTGGAACGGCGAAAAGATCAAGAAATGATACCTTTTCTCAACGTTTTGCAGGTTCACGTCTCACTGATCCGCCATGAAAATGGGTAATACGAACAAGGAGGCGGATATGAAGACGTGTGCAATGGTACTTTCGGTGCTCATCGCGGCAACGAGCCACCTCGCTGCTCAGGCGAGTTCCTTACCACAACCGGAGCTCAAATTGAGCATCGACCTCAGCGAATACGCGAGTGAAGACGCCTATTTTCGCGGTTCGTCGGCACACTTCGGCGATCTGAATAACGACGGTGATTCGCGCGATTTCGTCCGTCACGTTAACTCAACGCGTATGCAAGCCTTCGCCTTCGACGGCGAGACGGTTGAGTTGTTATGGACCTACGAGAGCGGGCTTGATCTGCCGCACCCTTCAAACCGCTACTTCTATAAGTATGTCATCTGGGATCTCGACTCCGACGGTATGTCCGAGGTCGCCGGCGCATTTGCGACCGCGTCGGGCACGATGGAGATGCGCGTGATCGACGGAGCGACGGGTACGATCGAGGCCGTCGCCCCACTGCCGATTGCCAACCCCGAGAGCGATCACCGAAACCGGGCGCTACGTATGAAGACGATCGTAGCCGACCTTGCCGGAGACGGAACCCCGTCCGAGTTGGTCGTAGTCGAGGAGCGCAACAGCCGGGGCGACATCTTTGTTTTCGACGCCGGGCTCGATCTACTCTGGTCTACAGACGGCGACGACAGCGAGATGATATACGCCCACTACCCGTGGGCCTACGATCGCGACGGCGACGGGCGCGACGAGCTTCTGACGAAGTACATGCACAGCGCCGAGGGTGAACGAACCATGCGCATGACGCCCGAGGAGTGGCGCGCCGAAGATCCATACTACGACCATCTCGATAAGGCGATCGCCGGCGATTTCCTCCCGGATCACGAGGGCATCGAGGTGGCGATCTCCTACGAGCACCTCCACGTCGCCATGCTGGACGGTGCTACGCTCGCGCCGATATGGTCGTCGCCCGGGTTGCACGAAGACGCCAAGCTGATAGCGGTGGGTGAGTTTGCGCCGCATAGCGAGGGGTTCGAAACACTGGTGCACTGGCCCGTCAACGACGACGACGTCTTTGCGGTAATTTTGTCGGCCACCGGTGAAGAGCTCCTACGTCACGACCGGGAGGTCACCGACGGGTACACGATGGACTGGGACGGTGACCGCCGAATCGACGAGGTCTTTTCTTCAAAGTACGGACGCCTCTACGATGTTGTCGCCGGTGTTCGTATTCAGATACGTGATAATTACTACGAGGACGTCGTCGATCGTCATCACGAGGATATGCGCGTCTACGCCCACGCCCTCGACTTCGTCGGCGACTACCGCGAAGAGATCGTCTTCCTCGACGAGAACGAACTGTTGGTCTACGGGGCCGCCGGCGCCGCCCCCCTTAATCTGCGCAGCCCCTGGGAGGATCCGCGGTATCGCCTCGCGGTGGCCAACCAGATGTCGGACAACCATACGGAGCGTCAATGGTTCGATTGGCGCGAGATCATACGCTGATTCGTCTACCCCCTCGATACCGGTCGAGAGGGGGCGTTTTCGATCACGGTGATCGCGACGACGGTCCGGCTCGGGTATGAACACGCACTTCGTATTGCGCGGCCCGCCTCGTCAAAAGAGCGGCTGCGCTACACCTCGTTCCACGCCGCGGCGTCGACGGTAATCCGACGGCCCTTCCACTCCAAAAGCCCCTCGTCGCTCAAGGCGGCGAGGGTGCGTGAGAGGGTCTCGGGACGCACGGAGATGGCTGCGGCGGTGTCACGCTTGGAGAGCTCGCTCTCGATCGCACCTTTTCGACCGTAGCGAACCTCTAAAAAGCGAATCAACCGACGCCGGACATCCATTGTTGCCAAAATGTACAACTGTTGAGAGAGAAAGCGCATCTTACCGACGATGTTACGCAGGAACTCCTCGCGAAACGCCGCGTCGCCCAAGAGGGCCAGTACCCTCCTGCGCTGGATGATCGCCACGACCGATTCCTCAACGGTCACCGAGCTGACCGGATAGGTATCACGCTCGAAGAGGACGATCTCGGCAAAGAGTTCACCGGGTCGGACCATGTGTATCGTGACCTCGCGACCGTCGGGCGCGGTGCGAAACAGCCGAATCGAACCGGACAAGAGGCGAAATATTTGCGTCCCTTCCTCGTCTTCGAGGAAAATCATCGCCCCGGCGGGGACGGTGCGCGTTATCTGAGCTGCCTCCAGCTTGGCGATGGATCGCTCGCTCAGGTCGGAAAAAAAATCGTTCATACTTGATCCCGGTCAATTACATATCGTCTTTCGCTCCGTATCGTAACACCATGAAGATACAAGAGACGAGCACCATATACGAAGTGACCGGCGCATTTCCGCAGACGATCCCCGTTTTGGCCGACGCGGGATTTCGGCGCATAACGGATAGCGACGTGCTCGAGCGGTTCGGCGTCGCCGTCACCGTCCGTTCGGCGGCGATAGCCGTGGGGCTGGAGCCGTCCGATCTCCTGTTACGACTCCGCGGGGCGGCGAAACACGGTGCACGGGGTAGCGGCGCCTCGCGCCCGGTGACGATTGCGGGCCTCGTTCCATGCCCTATCCGTATTCCGATGACCAACGTCTTAGAGAGCGCCGTAGCACAGTTCAGCGAACGGACGGGAAGTGCGGTGACGTGCAACCTCCAAGCAGCATACACCGGTACGGAGTGGCTGGAGGAGCACATCTCGTCGGAACCGACGGTGGACGATCTGCCGGACATCTTTCTCTCCGCCGGGTTCCGGCTGTTCTTCACCGACCGGCGCTTTCGCTCGCTGAGAGACTCCGGCGCCTTTGCAGACCGCACGGGGTGGCCCCGGCTCAACACGCTCGGCACGGTCAACTCATTGGCGGATCCGCACAAAGCCTTTTCGGTAATCTCGGTGGTTCCCGCAGTCTTCATGGTAAATCTCGACCTTCTGGGAGACAGGCCGGTACCGCAGAGTTGGGCCGAGATCCTCTCGCCGGAGTACGAGAATAGCCTTGCGCTGCCGATCGGCGACTTCGACCTCTTCGACTCACTCCTTATCGGTGTCGAGCGCACGTTCGGGACCGAAGGTATCGAGAGACTCGCCCGTAATATGTTTCAGTCCATGCACCCCGCCCAGATGATCTCCTCGGCCCGTCCCGCCTCGACGAACGACGTCGAACGTCCGGCGATCACCATCATGCCCTACTTCTTTACCCGGACCATCACCGAAGATAGTCCGTTGATCGCCGTGTGGCCCGAAGACGGAGCCTTGACGGCGCCGGTTCTCCTGGTTACTCGAGCCGACAGGCCGGAAATTCAGCCCCTCATCGACGTTATCGCCGGTGAGTCGATGAGCCGCGTCCTGACGCGTCTCGGACTCTTTCCTTCCACGCACCCTGCAAACGACGATTTCGACGCCGAGGCGCATCCGCTCCAGTGGCCGGGCTGGGACCTCCTGTTGTCCGACGAACTACCGCGAACCTTGGAGCGGACGACCGCCGCCTTTTCGCGCCTCGTCGCCGACCGCACCGACGCCGGCGGACGCATGCCGCACCGAGGAGCGAAGATATCATGAAGCTCGTTACGATCGCCGGCCCTCCATCGTGCGGCAAGACCTCGGTCATCCTCAAAACGATTCAAGAGCTCCGGAGAATGGAGATCGCCACCGGTGTAGTCAAGTTCGACTGCTTGGTCACCGACGACGACGAACGGTACGAGCGGGCCGGCATTCCGGTCCAGAAGGGTCTATCCGGATCGATCTGCCCGGACCACTACTTTGCCAGTAACATCGAGCGGACCTTTGCGTGGGGAGATCGCCACGACTTCTCGATCCTCTTCACCGAGTCCGCCGGGCTCTGCAACCGCTGTTCGCCCCACATTCGCGACGTCTACGCCGTGGCGGTCATCGACAACTTAAGTGGTATAAACACGCCGCGTAAGGTCGGCCCCATGCTCCGTACCGCCGACGTCGTGGTAGTAACCAAAGGCGACGTAGTGAGCCAAGCGGAGCGCGAAGTCTTCGCTTCCCGGGTTCACTCCGCCAATCCGCGCTCTCGCATTCTTCCGATCAACGGCCTTACCGGCCAGGGAGCGTTCGAGTTGGCGCGACTGTTGCGTGACGAGGCGCCGGAGCAGGCGGGCGTGACCGGGTCGCGCCTGCGCTATCCCATGCCGAGCGCCGTGTGTAGCTACTGTTTGGGAGAAGAGCGAATCGGATCGGCTCACCAGATCGGCAACGTGACGACAATCGAGCTCACCTCGGGAGATTACCATTCATGAAAACGACGAACGACGTGTCGGTCGCGGAAGCGATCGCGGCACTCACCGGCGAATCGGAGACACTTCATAACGAGCATGAGGTCGAGACCGTGACGATCCTGCCGGGACACGACAAGTCCGGCGCGGCGGAGACGTACGAGGAGTTGACGATCTCTTCCGGGGAGGTGGTGTGTATCGTCGGCTCCACCGGCAGCGGCAAAAGCCGTCTCCTCGCGGACATCGAGTGGCTCGCCCAGGGAGATACGCCCACGGGACGCTCGATACGCATCAACGGAGAGGAGCCCGATCTGTCGCGTCGCTACGCCGGCGGCGGACGGTTGGTCGCGCAGCTTTCGCAGAACATGAACTTCGTCATGGACGCGACGGTACGCGAGTTTTTGGAGCTTCACGGAGAGAGCCGCGGCATCGAGGTGGACGAGTCGGTCGTCTGCGAAGTGATCGAGGCGGCCAACCGCTTGACCGGGGAGCCCATCGACGCCGATCGCGAGCTCACCGAACTGAGCGGCGGGCAGTCCCGCTCTCTTATGATAGCCGACACGGCCCTCCTCTCGGTCTCGCCGATCGTCCTCATAGACGAGATCGAGAACGCCGGAATCAACCGTCACGAGGCGATTGCGTTCTTGAGCGGGGCCGACAAGATCGTACTGGTCGTCACCCACGACCCGTCCCTGGCGCTCTCCGCCTCAAGAAGAATCGTCCTGTCCCGTGGCGGCGTCACCGACGTCATTCGGCGAAACGACGCGGAGGTGGAGATGGCGCGGAAATTACACCGCCTGGACCGACTCCACGAGGAACTACGAATTGCGATCCGCTGCGGCGGGCACCTCGACGAGTTCGCGAACGACACGAGGCTGCCGGAGTAGCACGTAGCGACTCCCAGATATGCACATGTTGACGGCGGTGCACGACCGCTCACGAGTATGCTGCGAGAAAACATCACCGAATTGACCGGAGGCAGAGGTCAATTCGGCCCATTCTTAGAGGGAATGTAGGAAAGCACTAACGAATTGACCGGGGCGGAGGTCAATTCGGCTTGTTCTCATAGGGAGCGCGGCAAAGCACCACTGAATTGACCGGGGGCGGAGGTCAATTCGGCTTGTTCTCATAGGGAGCGCGGCAAAGCACCACTGAATTGACCGGGGGGGAGGTCAATTCGGCTTGTTCTCATAGGGAGCGCGGCAAAGCACCACTGAATTGACCGGGGGGGAGGTCAATTCGGCTTGTTCTCATAGGGAGCGCGGCAAAGCACCAACGAATCGACCGGGGGCGGAGGTCAATTCGGCCTGTTCTCATAGGGAGCGCGGCAAAGCAACAACGAACTGACCGGGGCGGAGGTCAGTTCGGCCTGGTCTCAAAGGGAATGCGAGAAAACGCCAACGAATTGACCGGGGCAGAGGTCAATTCGGCCTGTTCTCATAGGGAGCGCGGCAAAGCAACAACGAACTGACCGGGGCGGAGGTCAGTTCGGCCTGGTCTCAAAGGGAATGCGATAAAACATCACCGAATTGACCGGGGTCAATTACACGGCTATGGGAGTGCGGGAGAATGGGGAAGTCACAAAAAAAACTGACTGAGTTCTATCCAGGAGGAATTGTATGAGCATGTTCTGTTTTCAATGCCAGGAGGCGGCGGGCAATATCGGGTGTACGGTGCGCGGTGTGTGCGGCAAAGAGGAATCGACGGCCAATCTTCAGGACGTTCTGGTATACGCGGTCCGCGGTCTCGCCCTGGCGGTAGAGACTCTCGATCGCAGCATTGCGGACGACACCAAAAAAGCGGTCGATTTTGAGGCGACCGTTGTCGAGAGCGGCCGGACGATTTTTCACACCCTCTTTGCAACCATCACCAACGCCACCTTCGACGATGCGCGTCTCGCGCACATGATAGGGCTCACACTCCGACTCAAAGGGGACGTTGCGGCGACGATTCAACGCCATGCGCCCACGATCGATCTGCCCCGTACGGTGAAGTGGAGCGCCGCGGAGGGTGATATAGCGGCGCTATACGCCATGATTCCCGAGGCGTCCATCCTCGCCGAGGTCGATGAAGATGCTCGGGCGCTGCGGGAGCTCACAATCTACGGAGTGAAGGGAATCGCGGCGTACGGAGACCACGCGGCGGTCCTGGGGTACGAGGATTCCGCCCTCTACCGCGAAGTGATACGAATCCTCGCGGGAACGGTCACCGCCGGGACGGCCGAGGAGCTCACGCAACTCGTCCTCGATACGGGAAACGCGGCAGTCACCGTCATGGCACTCTTGGACCGCGCCAACACGGAGACCTACGGGAACCCTGAGATTACGCAGGTCAATATCGGCGTCGGGACGCGCCCGGGTATCCTTATTTCGGGACACGATCTCAAAGATCTGCATGAGCTACTGGAGCAGACCGCAGACAGCGGTGTCGATGTGTACACCCACGGCGAGATGCTTCCGGCGCACTACTATCCGGTGTTCAAGAAGTACTCTCACTTTGTCGGCAACTACGGTAACTCGTGGTGGCTCCAGGACAAGGAGTTCGCGTCGTTCAACGGACCGATTCTCATGACGACCAACTGCCTCGTTCCCCCGAAGGACGCGTACAAGGAGCGTATCTTCACCACGGGAGCGGTCGCCTTCCCGGGTATCACGCACATTCCCGATCGGGACGGAGCGCCGGAGTCGCGCAAAGACTTCTCGGAGATCATCGAGCTTGCGAAGCGTTGCCCACCGCCCACGGAGTTGGAATCCGGCACCATTACCGGCGGATTCGCCCACGCCCAGGTTACAGCCCTCGCCGATACGGTAGTCGACGCGGTCAAGTCGGGTGCGATCAAAAAGTTCGTCGTGATGGCCGGATGCGACGGACGCCAGAAGGGGAGAAGCTACTTCACCGATATGGCTCGAGCACTTCCGGCAGACGCGGTCATCCTTACGGCCGGGTGTGCCAAGTATCGCTACAACAAACTCGATCTCGGTGACATAGGCGGCATTCCGCGGGTTCTGGATGCGGGGCAATGCAACGATAGCTACTCCTTGGCGGTCATTGCCCTCAAGCTAAAAGAGATCTTCGAGGTGGGAGATATCAATGATCTTCCCATCGAGTTCGACATCGCGTGGTACGAACAGAAGGCCGTGGCGGTGCTTCTCGCCCTCCTCGCCCTCGGGTTCAAGGGTGTACGGATCGGCCCGACGTTGCCGGCGTTTCTCAGCCCGGGGGTCGCGAAAGTGTTGGTGGAGACCTTCGATCTCGCGGTAACGACCACCGTCGAGGACGACCTCGCGGCCATCGTGGGGTAACGGGCCGTCGGCTGCAGTATCGTGTAACGTGGAAAATGCGGACCCGGCGTAGCGTGCGCTGCGTCGGGTCGTAGCGCGAGGGACCTACGTCGAGGCGCGACCATTCGGACCCTTTGCTTCGATTCGGAAGACTCTTGTGTCACGATTCCCGCCCCTCGTAGACTAAAACGATCATATGGGCGAAGGTACATTTGCCGCGGCGACACGGGAGTATCGATGGCTTCTCGATCGCGGGTATCCGACATCGGGGAGCCTTAAGCTGGTGGGAGACCGGCATCGTCTCGACCGCGACGAGCGTCAGATACTGTTTCGCGGCGTCACGACCACCGATCGTGCACACGATCGCCGTAGGCGTCTGGTCTCGCCGAGGGTAGCTCGCAATGCAACGATCGGCGTGGACGGGCACAACGTTTTGCTCACCATCGCCAACTACCTCCGAGGCGTTCGCGTGTTCGAGGCCGACGACGGCCTGCTCCGGGATATCGGCGGCGTCCACGGCAAGGTTCGCAACGGAGAGCTTATCGAGCGTGCCATATCGATCCTCGCCGATGAGATCGTTGCGCTCCAACCCAAGCATATCCTACTCTGCTTCGATGAGCCGGTATCCCACAGTCGCCGGCACGGTCGCTTTCTTGCCGACGAGCTCGAAGATGGCGGCTGCTCCGTCGAATTACACGTTACCCGGTCTGCGGACTACACGCTCAAGGGACTCGCGATGGATATGATCGCGACCTCCGATTCGGCGCTGATCGATAGCTGCGGCGTCCCCGTCGTCGATCTCGCTCGCTCGGCCATGGTACGCACCCTCGGCGCATCGTTCAGTGCCATCGAGCGGTAAGGCACCCAACCCCGTCCGGCCGACGGTGCGGGATCGCTACTCGGACGGTAAAAACGCCTCTTTCCCGGGAAAGCTGAGGCGTTTGCGCGCCACCTCATCCGAAAAGACGACGTACACGCAGCGCGTGGTACTGAATACCGTGCCGCTCCTCCCGCGAAGCTCGACCGCTACCGTCACCGTCCGCCTCGACTCTTCGACCTCCCGCGCTTCCAGAAAAAACGGGCCGTCGGTGGTGAGCGCCGGCTTGTGGTAGGTGATCTGCAAGTCTTTGGTCATGCCGGCCTGACCGCGCACCGCGTGGAGGTACCACCCGCCGATCTCGTCGGCAAGAGTCGCCTGAATACCGCCGTGAATCACCCCGGGATACCCTTCCAACTCCGCCCTGGGCTCCCAAGTGCTCTTCAACACCGCCCCCTCCACGACAAACTCCAGACGAAGTCCCGACCGATTGTCGGGATCGCAGCCGAAGCAGTGATACCCCTCATGACCGACATACGGATTGGTGACTTTGCGCGCGTTGCTACTCACGATAGGCGAGTATAGGCGTCGTCTCCGCGCATGTAAATCGGCGCCGGCCGCTCTTTCCGATCATCCTGTCGCCGGGGGCTTACCGACTCGTTCCTCGGAAGGTGCGCTCGGAGGAGGATCGGCACGGCAGGAATCCTCCGAGCCGGTGCCGCCTCATGTCGCGCTACCGTTTTGCTCACCGTTCGAAACCTCCTCGCCTCGCCGAACCGCCAGCCAAGGGCTATATTCCGGCCATGGCCGTCGTTTTAGCAGCCCTTTCAGCCGTGTTCTTCGGAACCGCCGACTTCGCCGGCGGACTCGCCAGCCGCAGGAATGCCGTTCCTGCGGTCATGCTCCATTCGCAGATCGTCGGGTTGGCAGTCGTACTCATTTTTGCCGTCCTCGACGGTCGATCGACCTTTCCCGGACCACGCGATCTTGCGTGGGGCGCGGCGGCCGGACTGTCCGGCATGGTCGGCCTCGCATTCCTCTACCGCGGGCTCGCGCGCGGATACGTCTCGATCGTCTCACCCTTGGCGGCGCTGCTGGGAGCGGTCGTGCCGGTATTGTTCGGTCTTATCGGCGGAGAACGTTTCACATGGACGGCGGGTCTCGGGATCGTCGTGAGCCTCCCGGCGATCGTCCTTATGTCGTGGCATAACAATGGAATGCATGGGCCGCGCGATCGCAAGCGCACATTCGAATCGTGGTCCGACGGGGCTCTGGCCGGCGGTATGTTCGGCCTCTTTTTTATCTGTATCAGTTTACCCGCCGAGCAATCCGGCGTATGGCCCCTCGCGACGGCGCGCCTCTCCTCGGTCGTTGCGATGGCGCTCTTGATCGTCGTGTCGCGCCGCCGCCGACGTATCCGCTCACACTATCCCGCCGTGCTGACCGCCGGGGCGTTGGATATGGCGGCCAACATCGCATTCGTCCTGGCACTGCGTCACGGGCTTCTCGCCATCGTCACGGTCGTCGCCTCGGCGGCGCCGGCCCAAACGGTCTTTCTTTCGCGCGTCTTCTTCGGCGAGCGAGTCGGCGCCGTTCGCAGTATGGGAATCGTCATGGCGCTGGTCGGAGTGGCGCTGATGTCTCTCGGGTAGATCGCGCGGAACTTCGCGCCGATGCAGGGCTCCTCACTCGACGTTTCATAGAGAGGGCGCGATATTTTTATATACATGCATGGTTTATCGCGCGTGAAAGGAGCGCCACTATGGGATGCAACCGAACGGTGCCGCGCACTTTACCCTTCAGGATCGCACTCGTGCTCGCCGCGGCCGCGGTCTACCCGGTATCCGTGATCGCCGTCGGAAGCGCCGAGGCACCGGAGCCGTCGGCCGGTCGCGACGATGTATCGGTCGTCGCACCCGGCGCCTTACCGACGTCTCCGCCGGTCGCACGGATGGATCTTCCCGAGGAGTTTCTCGATCAGGGTGTGCCCGGTCGCGCCGGCAACGAGTTCTCTACCGACTTTTCCCGGTCGACCATATCCTTTGCGGATGTACTCTCCGGCGGCCCGCCCAAGGACGGTATTCCGGCCATCGACGATCCGCAGTTCGTCTCCGTCGAGGCGGCGCGCGAGTGGGTACACCGTCGCGAACCGGTCCTGGTCATCGAGTCGGCGGTCGTCGCCAGAAGGGACGGAGAAGACGACCCGTTGCACGACGAGGCGGCCGCTCACATCTACCCTTTGCAGGTTCTCACGTGGCACGAGATCGTTAACGACGTGGTGGGCGGCGTGCCGGTTACGGTTACCTACTGCCCGCTGTGCAACACCGGCATCGCCTTCGATCGGCGCCATCACGGCGCAGTTCTCGATTTCGGTACGACCGGCCGGTTGCGTTTCTCAAATTTAATCATGTACGACCGTCAGACGGAATCGTGGTGGCAACAGGCGTCGGGAGACGCCGTAGCGGGTTTTTTTGCGGGAACGCGGTTGCGCTTCGTGCCCGTCATGATGCTCTCCTTCGACGAAGCGGCCGAGATGTGGCCCGAGGCGGCCGTACTCTCCCGAAACACGGGCTTCAACCGCGCATACGGTTCCAATCCGTACGTCGGATACGACTCCGCCGAGCGACCGTTTCTCTTTCGCCCCCCGGTCGGCGGCGGTTCACCCTCAATCAACGGTGAATGGAGTCTCATGGAGCGCGTCGTATCCCTGGAGCACAATGGAGAGAGTACCGCCCTGGCCTACCCCGTGCTCAGTCGAGAACGGGTGGTGGAGTTCACCCTCGGCGGGGAACGCTTTGCCGCCATATGGGAAGCGGGAACCGCAAGCGCCCTGGACACGGCACGGATCGCCGAGGGCGACGATGTGGGAAGCGCAAACGTGTTCTTCGCCCGGACCACGGAGGGCGAGCCGGTAGAACTGTCGGCGCGCGGCGGTGAGGTAGTGGATCGCGCTACCGGAAGTCGATGGAACGCAGCCGGCAGGGCGGTCGATGGACCGCGAGAGGGATTACGATTGGATCCTGCGCCGGGAGTACAACACTTCTGGTTCTCTCACACCGCGTTGATCGCGGAATAGACGACGAGACGATATCGACGGTCCTGCAAAGAAGACGTCGTCGGCGCGCCCGCGTCGCGCAGTAGTCCTGGCTGACCGCCTTGACGCTCGCCCGCTTTTGTCGTCGGGAGCGCAACACTTCTCTCGCTCCAAACATTTGGGCGGATCATGACGAGACAGACATTCGTTCACCACGCGCCGCCCGGACGAATAACAGTGCGGAAAGGGCGAACGCCGCGCCTGCGATCTGCCACGCCAGGGCGATCGAGCGATACTCGGCGACCAACCCCAGAACGAGAGCGCCCACCGCGCCGCCGAGTTGGAGAGAGAGCGAGCGAAACGAGAGCAGTGTCGAACGAACACGCCCCGGCACCGCTTCATTGAACAAGGTTTCCTCCGGAGAACCGGCGACGCCGTTGAGGCAAAAGAGCGTGAGATAGAACACGGCAAATGAGCCGACGCCACGCTGAAGCGAGAGGGCTACGAACAGCACACCGCAACCCACCCGAAGCGCCGCCACAACGCTTGCCAACCGTCCGCGGAACACTCGAGAAAACCCGACCGCCAGAGCGCTTCCCACGGCGCCCGCAAGAAAGTACCCCATGGTAACGAGTCCGAACACGACGGTACCGCCCGCCGTCGTCCGTTCCGCGCCGTTCCCCTCGGCGAGCGTGGCGAGGTGGGGCTGCCAGAACGTCTCCAGGCCGGCAAATGCGACTCCCCACGTCGCGGCGCCGATCATGAGTACCAAGACCAGACGATCGCGAAGCACGATACGAAACGACGTCTCCAATACCGCCTTGAAGCGCTCGACCATCGCGGCGCCTCTCTCGTCGCCCGCGACGGGCGACCTCTCGCGAACGAGGATTGTGGTCAAAAGCGCCTGGAGGGCGGCGATGAGCGCGGCGACGATGAGGTTGCCGGAGAAGCGATCGAATACATCGACGCGTGCGAGAACGACACCGAGCGTCTCCGGGAGATACCCGCCGATCAAACCGCCGACGGCGAGGCCCGCCAATACAAAGATATTGATTCGGGCCAGAAAGGCGTGAAGGTCGCCCTCCGGCGCGAGGCGTTGAAACTCGTCGACGAAATGAGCCTCCATGGTACCGGACGACAGGGCACGCGCGATCCCGAACAGCATGAGCCCCACCGCGACTCCGGGAAGGCCCGTCGCTACCGATAAGAGCACCAACCCGACGCCCTGGACCCCCGTTGACAGGACGTATGTCCGCTTCCTCCCGATCGTATCCGCCACGCTCCCGGTCGGCACCTCCAAGAGCACGACGGCAATCGACATGACCGTTGTGGTAAAGCCGATTTCGACGAGGTTAAGCCCTTTTTCAATTTGGATAAGGCTGAGTACCGGCGTCAGGAGCCCGATGATGAACCAATGCAGCGTCTGGTGAGCGATCGCAACGCGACGAAGATATGCGCCGGTCATACACCCCCCTCGAAACGTCGCTCGTGAACCGTTGAGACGGTAAATCCGTGATACGAAAGATTCATCATGTCATATGATGACATGATGAAAATATCTTGTCAACGTATTTTGCCCCCTGCTATGCTGACGTTATGACCGAGCGACGGGGTCACCGCCACCTCCAACGCAGAACGATGGCGGAGGAGCTGGCCGACAATTTGACCGAGGACATTCTCGCCGGACGATTCAAAGCGGGAGAGCCCATTCCGACCGAGCCTGAGCTTGCCGACCTGTTCGGGGTGAGTCGAAGCGTCGTGCGCGACGCCACCCGCGTCCTCGCTACTCGGGGTCTTGTAGACGTACAACACGGACGCGGGGCCTTTGTAACCACCTCGCCCATGGCCGCCTTCTCGGACTCGCTCCGTCTTGCGCTACGCAGAGAGCGCGCCACGGCGTGGGATGTGGAGGAGTTCTCGCGCATCGTGTGGCCCGAAGTGCTCGCCATGGCGGCGCGTAATGCGACGGAGGACGATCTCGTGCGGATTCGCGTCGCCGCCGAGCGCTACATAACCGTTGCCGAGCGCGACGCTCGCGACGCGGCGACGGCGGTGCGGGTCGTATCGGCCGGGGGGGACGAGCCGGTCACGCGGGAGTTCAGCGAGTCGCTCGCCGAGTATCTCGATACGATCTTTGCCGCGACGCACAATAAGGTGTTCGCACTCCTTTCGCCGGCGTTACGCTCCATTCGTTCGCTTCGCCACTGGAAGGACGACCCGGCGGGTGTCGATGTAGATATGGCGTTTGAAAAAGCATCGATCCTCGAAGTCGTGGATGCGCTGGAGTCCCGCGACGCGGCGCGCGCCCGGCGCGAGGCTTCATACTGGTTTTCGTTACCCCCCGTGGCAATTGAGGCCATGCGACGCACCGAAGTCGGCGAGACGGTGAAGATTCCGATCGCTTTGGCGGAGCACTTTCGCGCCAAGCGTCGCCCGACGAGCCGTACCGGCGAGTAGACGCCCTCCCACCCCGACCGAGACATACCATGACGCGTTTGAAAATCGCGCGGGTCGGCCGCCGACGCTCTCGGTGCAAACGGGTCCTCTCGATTCCCGAAAATCGGCTCTTCGTCCCTTGCGCGTCGGGAGTACTTCTCCTAATATCATGACTTAGCGTCAAGGATACGATCGATATGACACATACGGTTCGCTTACGGCTTGTGACGATTTTTACCCTTGTCGCAACGGGTATCGGTATCGCCCTCACGGTGTTTGCCTTCACTCGCGCGACAGTGCTCCAGTCTCTTCGACTGGACGTCGAGCTCTCCCTCCAGAGCATGTATCGCCTCTCAAACGTGACCTACGATCTCCTGTATACCGCCTCCGAACTCGATGAGGCGCACGAGACGTGGCGAAACGCGTTCGAGGACTCATTCGAACGGCTCGACGATCTTTCGTTTCACGAAGGACTTCCGTTGTTGGGGCCTACGGTAGTCCAGCAAGTACGACAGACGAGAAATCTCTGGAGTATCACGACAAACGGCTTCGTCTCGGGAAACGACCTCCTGCTCGAGTCGATGCAGTTCGAGATGCCGTCGGTAGACCGGACGAACGTCTCCGACGTATTGGCCCAGATACGCGCGGGCCTCGCCGAGGAGACGTTGGGTCAAGAGTACGACGCGACGCTTTTCGACCTCCAACGCGCCTTCTTCGAGATCGATGCGACGAATGCACAGCTGTGGTTCTTCGCAACCTCGGCGCTCGAAGGGTTCGGTAACGATATTCAGTCGGCCGCCGATCGCGTCACACGGCTGACCGTTGTCGTCACGGCGGTTCTGATATTGCTCCTATTGACCTTCTCGCTGATCGCCATCTTCACCAGTCTCCGCGTATTGCGAACGGCCAATGTGAACCTCGAGGAGACGGTACGCGAGCGCACGCGATCGATCCAGAGTTTGCTGGATTTCTCCGGAGAGGGTTTTCTCTCCTTCGGGAGTGATTTAACGATTCGCCCCGAGATTTCGCGGGAGTGCGCGGCGATTTTCGGTCGATCGGTGGTAGGTGAAAACATCGCCGATACGCTCTTCAACGACTCGCAGAAACGGGAGGACTTGATCTACGCCATGGGACTGGTTTTCTCCGGTTCGTCCCGACCCGAGGTTGTATTCGATGTCATGGATCGCACGGTGACCATCAACGAGAAGATCGTCGAGCTCAACTTTCGCTCCGTAGATAAGACTACGGTAATGTGCTCGCTCAGAGACATCACCGAAACGGAGACGCTGCAGAGAGAGCTCGAAGAGCAGACCGCGACGCGCGAAATGGTGCTGCGGATCGTTACGGCACGACCCTATTTCCTGAATCTCGTGGAGGAGGCTACGGAGCTGTTCGGTACGCTGGAATCGCACGTATCGTCGGGATCGTACACCGCGACCGACGCGGACCACGACGCATTGGTGCGCGATCTACACACCTTTAAATCGAACGCGGGCTTTCTACGTATGCGAAAGACTGCGCACTTGGCGCACGACCTCGAAACGACGCTCGCCGAATACGGCATACTCGGAGAGGCCGAACCGCTGGGTCCGGAGATTGCTCAGTTTCGCAGCGCCTATAACGAGGAGCTTTCCTATGTCACCGCCGCGCTCGGCGAAAGCTGGACGCGCGCCTCCGGTGTCAGGGAGGTTGACGGTCGCGTACTCAGGGACATTTACACGTA
Source organism: Alkalispirochaeta sp. (assembly GCA_965601925.1). Taxonomy (GTDB): domain Bacteria; phylum Spirochaetota; class Spirochaetia; order DSM-27196; family Alkalispirochaetaceae; genus Alkalispirochaeta. Next base: position 3,424,200 of record OZ271854.1, on the reverse strand, counting down.
TGCCCGTGCCAAACACCCCGATGATGAGAAGCTTCTGACCGCCTTGGATTCGATTTCGAGACTCCGCCTCGTGGATCTTTTCTCGAGAACGGCGGATCTTGCCGACCAACTGGCGGCGTCACGCGGAAAACGGGTGAATGTCGTTGTGGAATCGGACGATATCATCGTCTCTCCGGTGGTCTACCACGGACTCTCGGATGCGCTGCAGCACCTCGTTCGTAATATGGTCGATCACGGAATCGAGTTCCCACGGCATCGTGAAAAAGCGGGCAAGAGTCCGGTGGGCACGATACGAGTAGCTGCCAGCAAAGAGGACGGTTCGATTCGCATTGAGATATCGGACGACGGCGCCGGAATACCGATGGACAAGATAAAGGAGCGCGCCGTGGAGCGCGGCATGACGACTATGGACGATCAGACGAAACCGCAGGATCTCATGAAGATGGTATTCGTCTCGGGATTTTCAACCGCGGAGGCGGTTACCGCCGTCTCCGGACGCGGCGTCGGGCTTTCGGTGGTACGCGATTCGGTGCGCGCCTTGGGGGGACGGATCGGCCTCTCGACGCGAAAAGGGCGCGGCACGCAGTTTTCGCTCGTCATACCGAGTGAAGAGATCGGAGCGTAGCGTACCATGAAGGCAGAGTACGCGAATATTTTCATTCGCAGCGCCGTATACGTGTTCGAGAAAGAGCTCGGCATCAAACTCACTCGTCAAAGCCTCATGCGAAAAGAGGCGCCCTTGCCGGGCCTGCCGGTATGCATCATCCTCGGCATCACCGGCTCCATGCGCGGCCAGGTCGTCTATTCGGTCGACCGAAGTTTCGCACAAGACATCACCCACGCGATGATTCCCAACAAACTCCCCAGCGAGCTTCGCAAACTGGTCAATAGCGCGGTCGGCGAAATCGCAAACATCATTACCGGGCAAGCCAGTATCGCACTGGCGGGGCAGGACAAGGTTATTCAACTGACTACACCCGCCGTGTTTACCGGATCGGATATCTGGTTCGATTTTCTGCGCGTCCCCACGGTCTCGCTCAGGATGCTGTCCGAGATGGGAGTGCTCGAGATCAACATCGCCTTGGTCGAAGAGGAGTAGGAATGGCGCGCGGTCTTATCGTGGACGACGCCGCTATAATGCGGCTTCGCCTGCGCGAAATCCTTGAACCGAGGTACCAGATCGTAGCGGAAGCGGGTGACGGCGACGAGGCGATCGAGATGTACGCGCAGTACAAGCCTGATTTCGTCACGCTCGATATCTCGATGCCGAAAACGAACGGAATCGTGGCGCTCAGGCGTCTGGTTGAGCAATTCGAGGATCCACGCGTCGTCATTGTCAGTGCCGTCGGTCAGCAGCGTATTGTACTCGAGGCGCTCGCTCAAGGAGCGTGCGATTTCGTGGTCAAACCGTTCGAGCCGGCGAGAGTCCTCAAAGCCGTCGACCGAATTTTGATCCATCCCCGGGGATGTCCCGACTCGGACGAGTAGGCCGTTTCGCGCCGCCGTCCCGCGGTGGATGAATGGCGCCGAACCCGAGTCTCGTGACGGTGCGGCCTCGATCGGGTTCAGCGAAGCGCGGCCGGAGGCCGTCACATTTCACACGAAAGCCTTGCAGTCCGCGGGTATGAATTCTTATCTTACATGTATATGCCATTAATAGAAGACATCGGCGACTCGCCGTCGAGGCGGGGGAGATCCACCCGCGCGGCGGTACTGTGGGGAGTCATCGCCCTGGCCGTCGGATCGACGTACCCGGCGTCGGCGCAGTCGTCTCCCGATTTCTCGGGGCTGGCGATTACACCGAGCGACGTGTACCAACACGTTCTCCGCGTTCGCGCGGAGATCGACGTTATCCGTAATGCCCGCGACGCCCTCGGTGAAGTGCGCGATCCGGGACGGCAGACAAACCGCCTACCGCTACACGTTTTTTCAAAGGCAAATGAACTCCGTCTCAAGATCGGACGCTTTCAGACGGCGATGGGTATGGACCCGATCCGGATTCCGCCGCTCCCGTTCGTCGATGTATTGCCCGAAAACGTATATCGCAACATCGACGGCATACTTGCGGAATTACGTATCCTGAAAACGGCGCTCGGCATCGACGACGGCATCGTCGAGCCGGTGTTCGTCGACGGCCGAACTCCCTCCGACGTCTACCGCGCCTTGTGGGAGGCGAGCTACGCATTCGATGCACTCACCAACGAGATCAGCCCGTCGTACGTGTTGCAGAACACGCAGGCGATCGCCGCCGAGGTGACGCTCATAGCCGACAGACTGGACGTCGCGGTAACGCTCGATCCCCGACCCGGTAGCGGCGAGATCGTGCCGCGCGACGTTATTCAGGAGTCGTTCGTAAACATGTATCTCCTGGGACGCCTGCAGCGGCGACTGCAGATGCCTCCGTTCTACGTCCCACCGATCCCCGGCGGTGCCATCACACCGACCAATGTGTACGACACGACTCTTGCGATCCTCGCAGAGCTCCACCGCATCAAGGTCGTCTTGGAATTACAGGAGCGTGTACCCCCTCCTCCCCTCCAGGCCGAGACGATACCGGCCGACGTGTTTGCCCACATGCGCGGGGTCCAGCTCGCCCTTCGTACCATGGTGGACGCAGTTCAATAAAAGGACGGACAGATGTTACAAAATGCAAGTATTCGCCGCATTCTCCTGATAGTCTTCTTCCCGCTCGTTCTCGTCCTGGCCGGTCAATCTCTCGTTACCATTCGCCTTATACAAACGGCGCGCACCGAGCTTGAGTTCGCTCGTGATACCGAGATCGAGGCGTACGTTCAGCTCAGCCAATTTGTGATCGAGCTCGGTATCAATCAGCAGCGCTATCAACTGTTGGCGCAACAGGACATTCAGCAAATCCCGTTCGAGCGCATCGTATACGAGACGTTTGCCGCCCAGGACGAACTGGAAGCGCGTCTCGAGGCATTTCTCGCGACCAGGGAAAACATCGACCTTAGCGACGAAGAGTTGGAACTGATTGCGTTGGTGCGCCAAGAGCTGGATGCGTACAACGAGGCCAACAAGACGGTCGAGGAGACCTACCTGTTGTTCGAGCAGCTCAGCACACACGTCGGTGAGTTACTGGCGTTTTCCGAAGCCGGCGCCGAGGAGGCGATAACTCACGTGAGCGGCAACGTACGGAACGTCGCCGCGACGACGCTTACGGTGGGTATCGTCGTTACCCTCGTGACGGCGATACTCGGACTACTGGCCGCAGTGTCCCTCCAACGTCCTCTACGACGTTTGGAGGCGACGATCGGCGATATCGCACAGGGCGACGGTGACCTCAGGGTGCGTCTCAACTTCGCCACATCCCGCAACGAGGTGGGGCGCGTCGCGGTGAACTTCAATGAGTTCATCGGCAAGCTCCACGATATCGTCGTCGCCGTGAGATCGTCGTTGTCCGGTCTCTCGGAGTCGGGAGGTGAGCTCGCCTCGAACGCGGAACAGACCGCCGCCGCGGTCTCCCAAATCGCCTCGACGACCGATTCGATCGCCGGCCGGATCGAAGCGCAGCACCGTCACGTCGAATCGGCGACATCGGCCGCCGACGACATCATCGCCCAGATTACGCACGTGTCGGACCTCATCAATGAACAGAGTGCCGCGGTGACGCAAAGCTCGGCGAGTATCGAGCAGATGGTCGCCAACATCAAAAGCGTCACCGACAACGTGGAGAACGCTTCGCGCGAGATAGCGGGACTCGTGGCGGCGAGCGACAAAGGACAAGAGATGCTCGCCTCGACCTTGTCGATGATTCGCACCATTACCGAGCAGTCCGACGCATTGCAAAGCGCCAATACCATCATCTCCGATCTCGCCGAGCGCACGAATCTGTTGGCCATGAACGCCGCGATCGAGGCGGCCCACGCCGGTGAATCGGGACGCGGTTTCGCGGTCGTCGCAAGTGAGATTCGCACGCTGGCCGTCAACTCCAACGAGCAAAGTAGTTCGATTCGTGAACGACTACGGGAGATCAACACGGCGATTGAAGAGGTATCCGCGCAATCGAACGTCGTAGATCAGGCATTCAGCGACGTGAGTAAACGCATCGGTATCGTCACGGATATCAACGGCCAAGTGCACAACGCCATGCAAGAGCAGTCGGAGGGAAGCCGACAAATTCTGGCCGCCTTGGAGGAGATCACCTCATCGACCACCGACGTTCAAGACCGGGCCAACGACATGCGCCAGCGGAGTATCGGCGTTCAGACCGGTATGGACGAGCTGTCGAAGGTGAGCGGCGCCGTACGCGCGGGGATAGAGGAGGTTGCGGCGGGCACGGCGGAGATCAACAAAGCCGTCGACCACGTCCGCGATCTCACGGGGCAAAATCGGCGGCTCATCGAACGAACCGACGAAAGCATTCGGCAATTTCAAGTCGAGGAGTCGACGCAAGACGGGCCGGACCCCGAAGAGCTCGCCGCACTCCGCATCGATCGCGTCTGACGGCGCGATCGATGCCGGCACGGTCGGCAACGGCTCCTTCGATGAGTATCTTAGCGTAGACCGTATCCGCGCGTACCGTAGGCGTACAAGATGAATCGAGACCGCACGCCCCACACCCTTTTTGATACTCCCTCGTTGCGCTACGCACTCTATCGGCCCGGTCCGCATCTGAGGAACTACGTGCGCTGCTATTGGACGCTCGAAAAGAAAAGCGTGGCGTGGAAACGGGAGCTTATGGTGCCCGACGGATACGTAGACCTCATCTTTTGTTTTGGTGACGGCTACATGCGTCGGGAACGTGCAACCGGAGGCGTTACGGCTATACAGACCGGTCACATCGTGGGTCAGCGTACAAGCACCGTCTTTTTGACGGAAACGAAGCGGCTCAACCTGCTGGGTGTGAAGCTCCGTCCCCTCGGATTGCGAGCCCTCACGGGAATCCCGGCCGGCGAGTTCTACCGGCGGATCGTCCCGTTCGCCCAGCTGTCGCACGACCTCGTAGAAGTGGAAGAGCAACTGTATCACGTATCCGGCAACGAGGCGCGTGTCGACCTCTTGGAGGCTGCTCTCACACGACGCCTCTTGCGACACGAACCGGACCGAGCGATCGGGTACCTCGTCGGGAAGATATTGCGGAGCCGCGGCGCAACGTCCATTGCACTCCTCGGTGAAGACGCCCATATGTCTCGCAGAACGCTGGAGCGCCGTTTCCTGGACTCAGTAGGGATATCTCCAAAACGGTTTGCCCGCGTGATTCGCTTCAAGGCGACGCTGAAGCATCTGAAAGAGCACGAGTCGGCGGTCAAGCGACACGGCTATCTTCAGTTCGGCTACTACGACCAGAATCACTTCATCAAAGACTTCAGATACTTTATGGGTGGAACGCCGTCCGACTACTTCACGCGCCGCTTTCATAGCGATGACGAGTTCTTCAGCGTCGGTGTGGCGGCCAATATCGCACGCTGGCTCGCCGACTGAAATCTGACGCAAAATTACTATCTCTCCGGCACCGTCCGTTCGTACCCTCGATACAAGACGGAGGTGAGAGTATGGACTATGTCTCTTTGGGACGTACCGGAGTTCAAGTGAGCCGATTGTGCCTGGGTACGATGAACTTCGGGGGCGTAACCGACCGCGGCGCGGCCACGACCATTATCGCCGAGGCGTTGGACCGCGGTGTTAACTGCATCGATACTGCGAATATCTACAATGCGGGGCGGAGCGAGGAGATCGTCGGCGGCGCACTGCGAGATACGGGACGGCGCGATCGCGTCGTGTTGGCGACCAAGGTCCACGTTCAGATGGATCCCGATGATCCCAACAGCGGCAATAATCACCGACGACACATCCTTGAACAGTGCCGTGCGTCATTGAGGCGGTTGGACACCGACTACATCGATGTCTTCTACATTCATCGTCCCAGCACGCGGATTCCCATTGACGAGACGCTTCGGGCTCTCGACGACCTGGTACGCGCCGGCGACGTGCGCTACATCGCTTCGAGCGATTTTGCCGCATGGAGGATCATCGAGTCGCTGTGGGTCGCCAAAGAGTACGGACTCAACCGCTTTGTATGCGAGCAGTCGGCATACCATTTGCTGGACCGCCGCGCCGAACGCGAACTCTTTCCGATGACGCAATCGTACGGGATAGGCGTCACGGTGTGGTCTCCCCTGGCGGGAGGCTTTCTCACCGGGACGTACCGACGCGACGCGGAACGTCCGACGGGCTCTCGGCTGAGCGATTCGAACGACTGGGCCGATCGTCACTTCGTGCCGCGAGCCTTCGACGTGGTGGAAGCGGTGGTCGAACTTGCAGGAGCAAAAGGGTGTAGCCCGGCACAACTCGCTATCGGATGGTGTCTCCACCATCCCGCGGTGTGCAACGTCGCCGTCGGCCCCAAAACGGTTGAACAGGCGCGCGAGGTGCTCGACGCTTCCGAGGTCTCATTCAGTAACGCGGAGCTCGAACGTCTTGATCGCGTATCGAGTCCCACCGGGTCGATCGTACCGTACTACATCGACGATTCGTTTGCCGATGTACGCCCCAATCGATTCCACTGGATATAGGAGCGATAGAGATGGATAGGATGATGAACGCCGTTTCCATTGATGCATTCGGAGATGCCGAGAGCCTACGCATTCGCCGTGTGCCCGGCCCTACTCTCAAAGCGAATGAAGTACTGATTCGAAATCGCGCGATCGGAGTCAACTTCGTGGATGTCCAGCACCGCTCGGGTCATCCGTATCCGATTGAACTTCCGTTGATTCTCGGCATAGAGGCGGCGGGCGAGGTAATTGACGTCGGTAAGGAGGTACGGACCGTTGCGGTCGGTCAACGTGTCGCGGTAGCGGGCCACATGGTCGGTATCTACGCCGAGTACTTCGCCTGTCCGGAGGAGCTCACCATTCCCCTACCGGAGACGGTCGATTACGAACAGGCCGCCTCGAGCCTCCTCCAAGGTATGACGGCGCACGCCCTAAGCCACGAGGCGTACCCGATCCGAGCGGGCGACACCGTGTTGATTCAAGCCGCCGCCGGCGGCGTCGGTCTGCTGTTGACGCAAATCGCCAAAATGCGCGGCGCGACCGTGATCGGTACGTGCTCCACGGAGGAAAAGGCGATCGCCGTTCGTGCGGCCGGCGGCGACGAAACCATTCTGTATACCCAAACCGACGTCGTCGAGGAGGTAGCGCGCATTACCGCGGGCGTCGGCGTTCACGCCGTGTTTGACGCGGTTGGGCGAACGACCTTCGATGCCGGGCTCGAGGCGTTACGCGCCGGCGGTCATATGGTGGTATACGGATTAGCGAGCGGCAATGTAGCGCCGTTTGATATCAACCGTCTTTCGGGGATTGCCGGATACTCAAGCCGCGGCTCCCTGTCGCTGACGTGGGCGAGCCTCTCGACCTACAACGACGATCGAGAAGTGATGCTTCAACGCGCGGCCACGGTCCTCGACTGGGTCGCCGCGGGCGACGTATCGGTGACGGTCGCCGGTCGCTTCCCGCTTCGCGATGCGCGCGACGCGCACGGGCTTTTGGAACGACGGGACTCGATCGGTAAAATACTCCTGATACCGTAGCGGCGCCCGTTACCCCGGGCCGTTGCCGCCGTATACGTCTCTCTCGATGAGATCCAACTTCGCCTCCAACGCAGCGAGTATGGCGGGAGAAAACTGCCCCGGAGCCATGCGGTCGTCGCCCTCCCGCATGCGGCGGAGAACCTCGTCGGCGGGTATCTCCGCCTTGTAACTCCGCCGAGAGCGCAGGGCGTCGAATACGTCCGCCACGCCGACAATCTGCGCCTCCATCGGTATCGCCGATCCGCCCAATCCGTCGGGATAGCCGCTCCCGTCCCATCGCTCGTGGTGGTAGCGCGCGATGTTGCGCGCCGTTGCGAACCACGGATCGTCGAGTAACTGTTCGCCGTAGGCCGTATGCTTCTGGATCTCCCGTCGCTCATCGGACGTCAGTCGTTCCGGCTTGGTGAGGATCGACGGATCGATGAAGACCTTACCGATGTCGTGCAACGAGGCGAAATCGGCGATCTCGGTAATGCGGTGGGGAGCCATGCCGAGGGCATCGGCAAGCACGCTCGATACTCGCGATACGCGCTCATTATGCGCGGCGGTATCTTTGTGGTGACGCTCGGCGACCATCGCGAGCTTGTTGGCAAACCGCAGATACGCGGCGTGCATGAGTTCGGCGTAGAGCCGCGTCTTGAGGAATCCTCGCGCCATCGCGCTGAACGCGTCGATCACACGCGTCGCCGATGACGAGAATCCGCCCACACGCCCCGCGGCTCGATCGAGGGAGATAACGACCCAGAAGTCCTCGGCGACACGGGCGTTTATACTCGCCGTCACCCCGATCGGCCGAGTCGCCTGTGCAAGGGCGCGATACGCCTCCTCCGGCATGAGCCCTTCGTTGAGTCCGACGATATCGGCGTGAACCCGAGTCCCCTCTTCGAGATCGAACCACTGCGACCGAAGCTCCAAACGTCGCAACGTATCGATGTCGTGGCCGACGGCGGTCAGAAACTGCCACGCTCCGTTGCGGACGACGCTCACGCTCCCGTAGTCCGCCTCGTCGACGACCAGGAGCGCCGTCGCCAACAACTGATCGAAAAACTCCGCGATATCGAGCTCGTCTCGAGAAAAGTAATTCGTTAGCCCCAGTATCTGGTTGAGCTTGTGGTTCAGTGTGCTTATCTCGTCGTAGGATCGCTGCAGGTCCTCGTTCACGCGCAAGAGTTGGTCGTTGGCTCGTTGTAGATGCTCTCGATTATAGACGGAACGCTGGTACGACCCCGCCAGTTTGAGAAACGACTCAAAGACTCGTACGGAGAAGGGACGAAACGTCCGATCTCGTTCCATCGGAATGTCGACGGAGATTACCACCCGCGCCTCGTCGTCGAGAGTGTAACTTCCGATGAGAGAGTAGCGCGTCGGTCTCACCGCCTCAAAGAAGCTCCGGCGTACGTCCGGTGGAAAGCGTTCCTGATACCGTGTCTCCAAGTTATTGACGATCTTCACCTCGCCGCCGGATAGCTCCCAGTCCGCGTTCAGCTCCAAATCGAGCATCTTCTCCATCGTGTGGCCGATCGTCGCAACGTACCGCCACCGTTTTTCGCGAACCAGCGATACGGTACCCAACTCCGCCTCGTCAATCACTCGTACCGCAACATCGAGAAGCCGGTGATAAAATGACTGCGGATGGTCGGGAAAGTTGTCGATCTCCTTTAACAGTTCCATCACGACCGATAGTTTTTCCGCCTCGTCCCGACTGCTCATAGCGCCCATCGTGCCATCTCGGTGTTAGCGAACCATGTGCATGCCGAAGAGCCGTACGATCGACCGGGCCATGACCGGTACGCACGGGAGGCCGGGTTGCCACGCCGTCGGGGCCGATCGGCGTGGGAGAGCTGAGCGATGCTCGCCCTCGTGTTATCCCACCGGATTCGGCTCGAGTGCGAGGGCGATGAGGGCCGCTGCGTCCCACGCTTGAGGGCGACACGCGACGGGATACGGAACGGGCGGACCGTCACCGCGGGGGTATCCGGCGACCAGCTCGGGTAGACGTGCATCCGTTTCGCCGGCGGCGAGGTCGAACAACGCCGTACGAATACGCGCCGCTTCGGCGTAGTACCCGTACCGTATGAGTCCCAGTGCAATAATCGCGGTGTCGTGGGGCCACACCGATCCATTGTGATAGCTTACGGGATTGTATCGCTCCTCGGTGGACGCCAAGGTGCGAATACCCCAGCCGGTCCACATCTCCGGGCCGAACAAGACGCGCACGAGAGACCGTGCACGCCTCTTCGGAACGATTCCGGTCCACAATAGTTGACCGGCATTTGAAGATAGCACGCACAGCGGCCTTTTGCGTCCGTCCAACGCCATCGCGTAGGTTCCCGGATTGTCGACCCAAAAGGCGCGATCGAACGCCGAGCGCAACATCCGTGCGCGACGAGCCCAGTCCCGCGCGGCGGCGGTGTCGCCGAGTGACCGGTACATCCGCGCGGCGGCGCAAAACGCGGCATAGCTGTATCCCTGTACTTCGACGCCGGCCACCAAGCCGTCGGCGAGTGATCCGTCGGCGTGTGACATCGAGTCGTGACTATCTTTCCAGCTTTGGACGACCGTACCTCCGGCGCTCGTCGATCCGCCGTCGTACTCTACAAAGGAGTCGCAATCGGCGTCGCCGTCGGTTACGATCCATCGAAGGGCCGCCTCCCAATGGGGTCGAAGTTCACGCACAACCTCTACATCGTCGACGACGCCGCACACGATGACGTACAGCGCGGTCGCGTCGACCGTACCGTAATACGGGCGATGCGGGATGCGTCGTTCCGCGGACAACTCTCCGTGTCGCAGCTCGTGCAGGATCTTCCCGGGGGCCTCCTCGGTTTCGCCGTCATAGTCCATTCCTTGGAAACGGGCCAAATGGCGCAACACGGCCACGACGAGGTCGGGCCGCCAGCGACGCAAAAAATAGGCGGTGATGAGGGCATCGCGCCCAAAGACCGCCACGTACCACGGAACACCGGCCGCCGGAAACGGGCCGTCTTCGGTCGCAAGCAGGAGGGCGCGAACATCGGAGATCGCAGTGCGCAGCGCCCGACGGTGCAACGCATCGAAACGGTCGTGTCCGTTCGTCGGAAATGAGGACTCCCACGCCTCGTACGTCGGCAACGACACGACCGGCCTCTCTCTCGCGAAACCGATAGGCGCCGCGTCACCGACGAGCACGACCTCAACGGTGTACGTCTCCCTCGGTCGGAGCGTCATGCGGGTCGTCAGAGAAAATGCACCGTCGGGGGATACCGCGCTCTCGCCGCACCCCTCGGCGTGGAGCTTGAAGAACCCGCCGAACGTTGCGCTTCGATAGGTCATGAACAAACGCGGCGGCGTCTCACCCTCGTCGTCGCCTTCCTGAGGCGTCATGACCGAGATCGCGCCGCTCGCGGCGGCCGGAAATCCGCGCACCGTAAATAGGTCGGAAAAATCGGCCTCGCCGCAGTACCGGATGCACAGACGCCGGGGAGCGGCGGTGAAGTTCCGGATCGTGATACGGTCTGAGAGGGACCCGGGGGTGATCGTTACCGTTCGGGCGATCGCCGTCGTTTGGTGCGGACCGTCGATTTCGGCGAGTTGGAACTCCGCACGATCGGGCTGTGGGCTATGGGCCTGCAGGAGCGTCATCGGAGCGTCGTACTCCCATCGATTGTTCGAGAGGATACGCGTATCGCCGACGTAGAACCCGTGTTCGGACGATGTGGTATCTCCCGCCCCGTCGGCGACCCAAAACGTCCGGTCCTCTTTTATGACCCGGTTGCGCTGTGAGTTGATCGTAATCGCGGACGTCTTCAGCATGTGTCGGTCGGTCCCTTTCGCGTCTATTCTTTACTTCCGCCGAGCGATATTCCCTGGAGGAAGTATTTTTGGAAAACGAGGAATATCGTGACGACCGGTACGGCGCTCAGAACGGCTCCGGCCAAAATGAGTCCCCAGTCGCCGGCGGAACCGTACGTTTGCCGAAACGAGAGTAGTCCGATCGGCAACGTCTTCACCTCCTCCGGCGAGGTCAGTACTACCAGGGGCCAGAAAAAATCGTTCCACGCATTTTGAAACGTAAGGATTGCTACGGCTCCGAGGGCGGGGCGCGCCTGCGGAAACATCACCAACGCGAAGCGCTGCCAGTGACTCGCGCCGTCGATGATCGCCGCTTCCTCCGTCGAGGCGGGAATCGTCTCAAAAAACTGCTTCATGATAAAGACCTTACCCGCCTCGATGAAGGCGGAAGGCCCCGTACCGCCGATAATGACGCCGGCTAACGTATTGAGCAGCGTAGTACGGCCGAATATGCGGGACAACCCGAAGACACCGTCGCGAATGACCAGATAATTGGAGATGAAGGTGACCTGGGCCGGCACCATCTGCGCAAAGAGTACGACGAAAAAGAGGATCGTCCGGCCACGAAAGCGGTACCGCGCCAACGCGTACCCGGCCATCGACGCCAGTATGACGTTGCTGATCACGCGGAATATCGCGTAGATCCCGGAGTTGACCATCCAGCGCAAGAACAAACTCTCTCCCGAGGAGACGCTTCGGGCCTCCCGGAACACACGAACGTAGTTATGAAGGATGTAACCGAGACTCCCCGGGGTAACGTTGTCGTAGCTTACGATACGCCCGCGCCGCTCCAACCTGCTCGGAGCGAGATCGGCTGCGGCAAAGAGTACCCCCGGAGATAGCTCGATCTCCACCGGCAGTCGATCGATCGTCGGCGCGTCCGGGCGTTCGGGATAGGTTACACGGAGTCGGTACGTCACTAAGGTACCGCCGCCGACATCGGTATCGATCTCGCTACGCCCGATGACCTCCAGCCGCTGAACGGCGTAGTCGGCGGCGTAGTCGATAGCTATCACCGCCCCAAGACCGGCGCCGGGACGCCGCCGGGGAATGGTCACCGCGACGGCATTGCCTTCGTCGATCGGTGTTTCGCTCTCAGCCGAGTCGGGCAATACCACCTCGAACGCAAACGAGACCTCGCCGCCCGGTGCAAACCCGCCGAGAAGCGGCCGTCCCGCACCTTCTCGTCCCAGGCGTCCCGCCTGTGCCCAGTTGCGCGGATTGAGCTGCGGAATGCTGAGAGACGGCGGATAGTCCAAGGGGTTGACCTTGAGACTCATCAGCGTAGAAAAGAGTAACGGTCCCAGAAAAACCATCCCGAAGCTGAGCAACACCACGTAGAGTAACCCCAAGCGGGCCCATCGACGACGCTGAAGGTACGCGTCGGTCGTAAGGAGTTCGTTCATCGCTCCACCTCCGAGGCGATACACACGCGCTGGATCGCAACGATAACGAGAGTCAACAGCGCCAAAAAAAGCGCCGCGGCGCTGGCAAGCCCTACCTCGGGCAGTTGCGCACCGGGAAACATGCGATCGTATACGAAGTACGAAAGGGTAATGACCGATTCCAGGGGAACCGCATCGCCGAAGACGGCCACCTGGTCGAACATTTGAAGCGTGCCGATCAACCCGAGCGTCACCACCAGGAACGTGATCGGTCGAACAGAGGGCAACGTGATCGCGACAAACCGTTGCCACCACCCCGCTCCGTCCAGATCCGCGGCCTCGTATAGCGAGGGCGAGACGTCCTGAAGCGCCGCCAGATACAACAGCATGAACGTCGGGATCGTCGTGAACGTATTCTGGATCATGATCGCGATCAGAGGAATCGGAACACCGAGAATGCGCTGGCGTGTTTGCAACCAAATGAATCCAACCGGTTCCACGGCGCGTATCTCGATCACACCCAACATACGAGCGCCGGAGGTGATTGCGGCGGCCAATATGATCGCACCCAGCAAAAACGCGGGCTCCGCCGCGTGGGCCGGACGACGGCGCACACGCGCTACGGCGACCTGGGCCGTCTGAATAGCGACGACAAGCACAAGAAAGGTAAGAATCGACGGCCCGCGCGCCGAAATCTGCGTAGCCAGATGGTTGATCAGGCCTCGTCGTTGAAAGAGCCACAAAAACACGATGGTCGTAACGACCGAGCTCGCCGTGCTCGGGATGTAGAAGGCGGCGCGAAAGGCGTGGACCCCGCGGATCTTGTTATTGAGCGCCGCCGCCGCGAGTAACGCTCCGACAGTTTGTGCGGTCGTCACGACCGCGGCGAACGCGAGCGAATTGTGCAAGGCACGGAGAAAGTTCTGCTCTCGAAAGAGTGCGAGATAGTTCTGTAGCCCGACCCACGACGCCTCATTGAAGAGATTGAAATCGGTGAAACTGAACCAGATCGCGCGCGCCGCAGCGTACAGAAAAAATACCGAAAGCACCAGAAGAAATGGGAGCAAAAACAGGAACGCCGCCAGAGTTGATCGTTTTGACATCGTATTTCCCACCCCATTCCGCTCGACGCGACCGTATCGTCTTCCGTCGAGCGTGATTACCGTAGAACCGCTCGCTCGTCAGCGGCTGCGCTCAATAAGCGCTTCGGTATCGATTTGTGCCCGCTGAAGCTCCTCGGAAAGCGTACCCTGCCCGGTGACGACCGCGGTAATCGCCGCGTTGATCGGCTGAAACCAGTCGGTACCGACCGCGCCGAAGTGGTACCCCTGCACGTGGTCGTCCGATGCTCCTTCGAACACGATGCGATTCGCCCGCGCCGCCGGCGTCTCGCGATCAAAATAGGGGTTATCAATCAGCGCCTCGCGGCTCGGGATTGCCAATCCCTCCTCGAGAATAAACTGCTGCGCCTCGATACCGGTCAGCGCCCTCAATACGGCGACGGCCTCTTCTACGTGCTCGGTTGCGGCGTTGATACCGTATGCAACGGTGTAGACGAAGTTTCCGCGCGTTCCGCTTCGCGAGAGGGGGAGAGGCGCGCTACCGAACGAGAGATTGGGCGCTTGATCGCGTAAAAAGCCGAGTATCCACGCACCCTCCACGGCGACCCCGACGCGCTCGGTCGCCAAGGCACCGCCGCTCCATCCCTGACCGAGATCCTGCGGTAGTACGGCGATACCGTCGTCATACAATCCTACCAGGTATTCCATCGCATCGACGAAGCGCGGATCGAGAAAGTCCGAATCACCGGCGGCATCGAACTGCAACCATCCGTTTGAGAACGGCAGAAAGCCGAAGCGCTCGTACAAGGTCGGCATGCTGATACCGTATGTATCGGGTCCAAGGGCGGATACGGCGGCCAGTTTGTCCCGCAGCGTGTCCCACGTGTCGGTCTCGTCGGGATAGGCGACGCCCGCCTCATCAAAGAGATCGCGGTTGTAATGCAACGCGAGCGTGTTGAAATCCTTTGGGATTCCGTACAGCGATCCGTCGACGACGAAGATATCAATCAACGAGTCGAGATAGGGTTCGGCATCGATGTACTCGTCTATGGGGAGTATCTGCCCCGTCGCGATAATGCCCGGGGCGGTCTCGCCGGGAATGTAGACGATATCGCCTGCGGTACCCGCCGATAGTGCATTGAAGAGCTGTGCGTTGTAGTCACCTTCGAAGGGCTCGTATACCAGTTCAATTCCCTCCGCCGCCAACTCCGCGCCGATCACTTCGTCCAAAAGACGTACCACAATTGCGGGATCCGGTCCGCCGTACCCCATGATACGCACCGTAACGGTGTCATCCCCGGACGCCGGGCTTTCGGACGCTCCTCCGGCGAACGCCGAGGCGAGCAATGCGCATGCCATAACCACCGTGCACACGAGGCGAAAAATCTTCATACAGCCCTCCTTGAACTTTTGGAATCGTTTCCAATTCCTCATTGGATTATACCGCCTCTGAAGGGCACGTCAAGCGGAATATCGACGACTCGTTGAACCGCGGGTTACTAACCGCACCGGGACGCGGATCTGTTCCGGCTGCTCTCCCTCGATTGCGCGACGCAGCAGACGAATGACGGTGTCGGCCAACGCCTGAAAATCTTGATGTATGGTAGTGAGCTCTTCCCCGATCTCCGGAAGATCGTCGAAGCCGACGATCGACATATCTCTGGGAACGCGCAGCCCCCTATCGAGGCATGCGGTGCGGGCGCCGACCGCCAGCTCATCGGCGGCGGCGAGAATCGCCGTACACGTGGATCCGTCGTCCAGAGCGCGAAGGGTCGCGCGATACCCCTCCAGCGACGTCATCTCCGTATCGATGATGCTGTCGCGGGGGAGCTCCACTCCGTGCTTCTCGAATACATGGAGCGCACCGTCCAGTCGATCGCGGGAAGCTTGACCCGACAGTTCGCCGGATAACACCAGAATGTCGCGGTGATCCAGTCGCAAAAGGTGCTCCGCGGCCAATACTCCGCCGCTAAAGTCGTCGGAAGAGACCGAAAAGCAGTCGGGATGAGCGCCGAGCAGCACAAACGGCACGTCACGCTCCTTCAGGTACAATACCCGCGCATCGTCATCGTGGCTGCCGAACAACACCATCCCGTCGGCGAGAAACTCCGGTAAACCGTCCTGACCCGTCGATATCTCGGTGAACCAGAGTCCGTCGTTGGCTATCGACCGGGTCAAATGTTCCCGAAAGACTTGAAAAAAGGGAACGAGACGTCGAGTTCCTGCAGAGGTCGACAGGCCGATTCTCGGACGTGCGCCGCGGCCGAGCTCCTGGGCGGCGAATACCGGCTCGTAGCCCATCGCGCGCATGGCCTCAAGCACGCGGCTGCGCGTCCGTTCGTGTACATTCGGATGGCGATTCAGAACCCGGCTCACCGTACCCACCGATACTGCGGCGGCGGCCGCTACATCGCGAATGGTAGGTCGAGTATGCGTTGTTTCAGCCATGCTCCAATATCTGTAACGTATTTTCGCTTCCGACACAAGCGATCATCAGCAGGCGTCCGCCGCGTTCGGAGGTGCTCGCAGCTCCGTCGTGTCGCCGGCGTGAAAGAAGATCACACACACCGCACGTCGAATCGATGGAACAACTGGAAACGGTACAAAATCGAACACGACATTGAACGCTTTTTCCGCGCCCCGCCCTCGAGCCGGAATCGTCGACCGATCGGGGATCGAGTGCCCTGCGGCGTCCCACCAGCTTCCGGGAGGTATAGTTTAAACACTATTGGCTAAATACACGATGTAAACTATATATACTGGTGAAACGTTCATAAGCTCGACTGTAGGCGGAGAAATGCTATGCGCTATCGCCCAACCCTGTTCAAGCTCCTCATATTTAACCTCATTGTCCCCTTGATCATTTTCGCGGCGATTACCGTCGCCTTGGGAGTGCTCAACTACAATCGGGTATTTCGTTCGGAGCAGGAGCGACTCGGTTTAATCACCGAACAAGTGGTACACCGGATCGATGCGACGCTCCGAGAGCGATCCCAACTACTCGGGAACCTGGCGTTACTCGATCCGATCGCCGAGGTGACGCGGCGCCTGCCGGAAATCGAAACCGAGTCGGACTATAACTCGGCGGAGTGGGCGGTCCAGCGTACGATCATGCAAAACCTCGGTTCCAGCGACGGGATAAACCTTCTGTATGTGGGCTCGGAGGCCGACGCGTCGGTGTTTGCCAATCTGTGGCTCGACCTTCCGGCGGATTTCGACGCCCGCACACGTCCGTGGTACGTCGAGACGGCGCGTACCGGCCGACTTCTCATCACCGATCCGTATCTTACCGCCGAGGGCGACGCCGCCGAGGAGTTGGTGATTAGCCTCGCCCATCCGATAACGCGCGATGGGCGGCTGTTGGGAGTTGCGGCCCTCGATACGGGCTTTGCCTGGATCGAACGCATCCACGAACAGACGCGACGGGAGTACGGCGCCTCCTTTTCGATCTTCTCCGACCGCGGATCCGATCTCATATGGAGTGAGGACCGCGCGGCGTGGGGAACTCCTCTGGAACGCGTGGTTGCCGATTTCGGCTACGACGCCACCGAAGCGGCGGCGTTACGCGCGGAGATCTCCTCGGAGTCGTCGTTTTACTTTGAGGGTGATCTTACCGACGGAGCCGGCACGGTGATGATTCGCACGGGGCGCGTGCCCAGCGTATCCGAGTGGGGCGTGCTTCTCGTCGCGGATAAGCAAATCATCGTGCAGGAGACCTTTTCAGCCGTCGTCACGCCTCTGCTCGTCACGGGGGGTATCTTTCTCATCATACTGGGCGCGGCATTCCTGATATCGGCGCGTACTATTCTTACTCCTCTCAACTTCGTGTCTCGAAGCTTGGGCGATCTCGCCGAAGGAGACGGAGATCTCACGGTACATCTGGCGGTCGATACCAAAGACGACATCCGACGCCTCGCCGATAACTTTAATACCTTCGTCGGGAAGATCTGTGCATTGGTGGTCAATATCAAAAACGCGTCGGAGATGGAACAACGAGCCTCCGATGAGCTCACATCATCCATCGATGAGACGAACACCTCGATGAACGAGATCGTCACGAACATCGCCTCCATCGAGGAGCAAATGGATCGGCTCGAGTCGGCGGTCGGGACCTCGGTGACCTCCGTAGAGGAGATTACGCACAACATCCGAGGAATGATCGATCAGATGAGTAGCCAGGCGACGATGGTCGAACAGACCGGCGCCGCAATCACCGAGATAATGAGTTCGATCGACAATGTAGCGGCCATAACCGAACGCAAAACGAAGAGCGTAGAACAGCTTACCGACGTGGTAATGCGCGGCAAGTCGCAATTCGAAGCGACCAACCGCAACTTCTACGACGGTGTCGTAGCGCGCATCGATCAGATACGCGACATGACGAAATCCATTGAAAACATCGCAGCTCAGACGAATCTACTGAGCATGAATGCGGCCATCGAGGCGGCGCACGCCGGCGACGCGGGACGCGGATTTGCCGTCGTCGCCGCGGAGATTCGCAAACTCGCCGACGAGGCGGGGCGAAGCTCAAAACAGATCACCGAGACGCTGCAGGCGATTATCTCCTCGGTTGAAGATACGAGCAAGAATCAGCGTCAGACGGCGAAAGACTTCGATCTCATCGTCGGTGAGGTACGCGGCGCACTCGACGCCTTTACCGAAATTAACGGGACGACCAGAGAGTTGAGCAGCGGCGGCGGCGAGATCACCAACGCGGTAGGCGAGTTGAACGACGTAACGGCGAGCGTCAAGGCGGGGTCGGAGGAGATTCGGACCGGTACGGACCTCATGCTGAAAACCCAGACCGTTCTACGCGACGTGTCGGCGGTCGTCACAAGGGGCGTCGGAGAGATCGTCTCCAACTCCGAGGGCATACGCTCATCGATGCAACTACTCGCAACGGAGAGCCGCCGCCTCCGCGACGCCGCGGCATCGCTTAATAACGAAGTCTCGCGGTTCAAGACAGTGTAGAGGCGACGGCCGGCCCACACGGTACGGTCGTGCCGTGTACGCGAACTTCCACCGAATGCGGTCCCTTTTCGATTCCCGTGCGATACGAGATCACGCCGCGCGGCGTCGAGATCCCCGTCGTTTTGCTCGCAAGCGTGCAGCGTCACGAGCGCCTGTGTCGCGCACCGCGCGTAGCCACGTTGCACGGAGGGAATCCGTAGATCTTTTGATCGGACCGAACCGCGAAACACCGGTAACCGCGACGCCGCAAAACTCGAGGGTAAGCCCTTTTACCGTTTTCACCACCGGATCGCCCGACACAAACCGATGATACCAAACGGGAGCGTCGGTCGTAACGATTATGCGAGCCGTTTTTCCGGCGAGCAGTCTTCGCGGAAAGGGCGTGCCGGAATCGAATGCAAACGCAACTCCGGGAAGGAGAATGCGATCGAACAGTCCCTTTAACTTCGCAGGGACGGTACCCCACCACGTCGGCGAAATGATGACGATATGGTCGGCATCTCCGATCGCCTCATCCGCCCTCTTGAGATCCGCCTCCAACGGCGGGATCTCATCGTATCCCTCTTTTAAGTTCGGATCGAACTTCATGTCGCCGATGTGCATGATCTCGACATCGGCGCCGGCGCCCGCGGCACCGTCCGCATACGAATTCGCTACGGCTTTGCAGAAGCTGTTGCTCTTCGGATTGCCGTTGATAATCACTGTTTTGACCATCTTCTCCCTCCTACGGTATGTCTTCTGAGCGGAACGTACCGTCTGTCCCTAAGGGCAGAGTCAAGGAGTTTTTACGAGTCGCTACACCGCTTCGCCTCGAGCAACGTCACAAAGCTCCGCAGCTCGTCATGGAGGGTCTGCAGTCGGGCGATCTGCGCATCGACGGTTCGTATTTTGCGCGTGAACAAGACGGCGGCTCGCTCCCACGGAAAGTCGTCGCACGAGGAGAGCCCGCGAACCAACTCCTTCATCTCCGCGAGCCGGAATCCGAAACTTTGAGCCCTCTTGATAACCGTGATCAATTGAACGTCGCGGTCGGTGTACACACGATACCGCCCTTTGCGATGCGGTGTTGGTATGAGCCCCATACGTTCGTAGAGGCGGATGGCCTTCGGTGTGGCGCCGGTGAGCTTCGATACGTGTCCTATGTACATCATAGCGGAAGTTTCCTTCCTTTCTCGAGTGTAACCTCTCCCTCACCGTATCGCTCCCGACCGCCGTGTATCAATACGTATCGAGGTTGCGACGTATCCGATTCGATGAGGGCGGCGGCGAGGAGTCGAGACGGTGTCCCGCAGAACGTTGGGCAGTCCGCGCCTGCGGTGGACTCAACGCGGTGAGCGCTGTACCTTCGAACCGACTCCTCGACTACATCTCTGCGAGAAATGGGTAGTGACGAGATCGGAACGGCTCTTTCAGCTCAATAGCCTCTTCCTCAGACGGGAGTTCGCCGTGACGGCCCACGAACTGTCGAGAGAGTTCCGAGTCAGCGTGCGTACCATCTATCGCGATATAGCGTCCCTCCGGCGCCAAGGGATACCGATCGAAGGTGAGGCGGGAGTCGGGTACATGTTGCGTGATGGATACACGCTCCCTCCCCTCGCGTTCACCCGCGACGAGATCGATGCCCTCGCCCTCGGTCTCCGTTGGGTGGCCGCGTACGGCGATACGGCTCTCGGTACCGCTTCGCGAAGCGCTCTCGACAAGATTTCGGCGACCGGCATACGCACCGTCGAAGAGGTGGCACGCGATGCCGGTCTTGTAATCGGGCACGCCGAGCGGTCTGCGGTCGACGACGCGCTTCTGCGATACGTCCGGAGGTCGATCCGGTCGGAGCGGAAAGTTCGCATTCGATACCGGGACGCCGCCGGAACACCGAGTGATCGCACGATATGGCCCGTGGCGATTGGGTACTTCGAAACCTCACAACTCGTCGCGGCGTGGTGCGAACTACGCTCCGACTTCCGCCATTTCCGGACCGATCGCATATCGGAGTGGTCTCCTTCGACGGCGTCGATTCCGACGTCCCACGCGGCGCTGTTCGAACATTGGCGACGGCGAGAACGTCTATCGCGGAGCCAGACCGGAATCTGAACGACTCCCGACGGGACCTGTCATTCATCCATGGGCGCCGTCGTCATCGAACGCCTCCTGCGCATGGTCGAAGAGCGCGGCCTAACGCCCCATATTCATGCAGTGTTCGACGCGCGGGATGCCGCCGCGGCCCATGTGAGGGTCGTCGGTCGTCGCGTATGCGCATCGACATTCATCGTAGCGGTAGAGACGATCATCGTTCAGCGTTGTGAAAGTCACCGAGTCACGGGTACATAGGAGCACGCGCCGAAGATAGATCGGGTTCCTACGAAACCTGTACCGTGAATCCCCACGGCGTGTGAAAGTAAAACTCGTTCTCACGAAAAAAACCCGGAGGATTAACCGCATACTCGTCGTCTTTGAGACGTCGGTACAAAGCCCGCGTCCGTTCAATGCCGACATCCAAAAATCCGATGTGAAATGAATCGGGATACGAGACGGCCGTCCCATCGTTCGGCTGCATGAGCGAGAGAACAAACCCGCCGCTATCGCGAAGACCCACAAATCGACTCGTATCGGAGGTTCCCTCCATGGGCACGAGCCCGAGGTAGCGCTCGAAAAAGCGCCGCGAACCTTGAGCATCGGCGACGGTGAGATTGACGTGATTGATCTTCATATTCGCCTCCGAACGGGAACCCAGATGTCGCACGCGAGGTCCTGTTTGGCGGTATCCTCGTCCAGCGTTCGCAAGAGCTCCGGACCGTCCGCCAATTCGTAATCCACCGACGGCAACCACTCAGCGTAAATGCGGCCCCACGTTCGCTGCAGGGCCTGCGGAAAGGGCCCGACGGAGCGGAAGATCGCCCATGTAACGGCCGGAACCGGCAGGGTCGCATGGTCGCCCGCAGGTCTGCTCGTCGCGGCGCCGATGTAATAGTCGCACTCGCCGCGCCCATCGGCGCGGGCCTCGTCGAAGTTCGTTATCGCCTGCACGACGCCCGGTCCGGTGTCCGCAAGCCGCTCGAGGAGCGCCCAATCGTCGTCGGAGAGGCTGTTCACCGCCGATTCCATCGCGGGGTTGACCCCTTCAAACTGAACCGGTACGCGCCACTTGAACCCGACGATCGTGAACTCCGGTCTCTTTTCTAATCGAACGTCCATGTGCGTTCCCCCTTTGATCGTGAGATAAAAGGCTATGCGCGGCCACGTGATATACGCGGCCGTTCCGTCGGTCGCCGTTGCAGGACCGACCCCGTGCACGGCCGAAAAAGCCCGCGCAAACGATTCCGGTGATCGGTAGCCGTATCTCGCCGCGACATCGCCCAAGCTGCCGCGCCTCGCGTGTAGATCCAACGCCGCGAGGGTCAACCGTCGCCGGCGGATGTACGCCGATACCGGCACACCCGCCACAAAGGCGAACATGCGCCTAAAGTGGTACTCCGAGCAGTGGGCGATTCCCGCAGCCCGCAGAATATCGATTTGGCCGGTCAGGTTCGCCTCGATGTAGTCGACCGCGGCGTTCATCTTTTCGTGCCATTGCATACACACCTACTATCCTCCCGTTGGATGAAAGTATGGTCCCGTACGTCCTACAAGTCATGCACCGTTTTGCCGTGCCCGAAGAGCGGGAATCGTCGGAGCGCAAAAAAGCGCCGTCGCGTGTGCCCGTCGTTACCCGTCGTGAAGTCGGTATTTCGCACCTTTCTCGGCGTCGCCCTCTATGTTGGTGCATCTTAGTTGGTGCATCTTACTGCGTCGGACTGAAAGCGGAGAATCTCGAGGTTGGGCTCGACCCGAACGCAGGAGGTGCGACCGGCCCGTCGGCGGCGATCGCGGCGCGTGCAGCGGGCGCACCGCGACCGCGCGCTACGGGCGCTATCGATTCGTCGAGGAGATCGTCGTGCTTCGTTTCAAGGGTAGGGTCGCCACGACGAGTCCGATAGTCGTGAGAAGCGCAACGGCGGCAAAGGCTACGACGAACCCGTCGGTCACGCCGGATAGGTTCGATCCGTCGGGTCGATCGGCATAGGTACGAGAGACGGCTGCGACGACCGCCACCCCCAGGGGGCTACCGATTGCAAAGGACGTCTCCTCGATCCCCGCCGCGAGCCCCTCGTCGGATGGGGCGACGTCGCTCAGCGCGGCGATTTGAGACGCGACGAAGGCGGCTCCCATGCCGATGCCGAAAATGAGGAGCGCGGGAACTGCGGCCGCCCCACCTCGTTCCGCCGAACGGGCAAGAAGGAGAGACGCGAGGCTGAGAAGGCCCATACCGACTGAGGCGACGACTCGAAACCCGAATCTGCTCACGAGTTCCTGGCCGAGATAGACGGCGACGACGGACGAGCCGGTCATGACGGTCATCGTAAGGCCGAACTGCAACGCCGAGTATCCCAACACGGCTTGGGAATAGACGGTGAAGAGGTACAACATCCCGTCGACGGCCATACCGGCAACCAGCACGACCACGTTTCCGCCGACCAGAACCGGTGAGCTGAAGATTCGAAACGGCACGAGGGGCGCCGCCGACCGACGTTCGATGTGTACGAAGAGACCGAACAACAACGCGCATGCGACTCCCCCGCCGAGGGTGCGTGTGTCGGACAAGCCGTAGCGCGGAATACCGACGATGGTATGAACGAGTACGGTGAGTGCGCCGGTAACCGCGAGCGCTCCCGCTATATCGAAGCGAGGCGTCTCGCGCGATCGCCGTTCGTCGGGCTCCAGCACCAGTCGTCCCGCGATGAGAACCGCGATTCCCAAAGGTATGTTGACGAAGAAGATCCACTCCCACCCGAGGAACTCCGTAACCGGTCCGCCCAGCAATAGACCCGCAGTGGCTCCAATCCCACCCAAGGCGCCCCAGATACCGAGCGCCCTGTTACGGCTCGGCCCGTCGGGGAAGGTTCGCAGTAGAATGGAGAGGGCCGCCGGCGTAGTGATCGCTCCCGCCGCACCTTGTACGGCGCGGGCGAGAATCAACACCACCGGCGACCACGCGACCCCGCACAGAAACGACGCCGCCGCGAAGATTCCCGTTCCACACAAGAACATGCGCCTTCGCCCCAGGTGGTCGGAGAGCCTCCCTCCCAGCAACAAAAAGCCTCCGGAGGTCAGAGCAAACGCGGTAACCACCCAGTGGACGCCCAAACCGTTGAAGTCGACATCGCTTTGGATCGACGGGAGCGCCGTAAACACACTCGTCGAATCGGTCACGACGGTGAAGAATGCGGTACACAGAAGCCCAAGAACCAACCGGCGACGCGGTTCGCCGTTCCTCGTTCCTTCGATGATCTTGTCGGTCATTGCTGGCCCTCCGGGCCCGACGGCCCGCCCGACACCGTTACTCCACGACGGGCAAGATCGAAGTCGATCTTATCGAAACAGCTGTGTAGACCCACGATATGGGCGTCCCGTACGGTAATTGAGTCGAATCCCGTTTGAGTAAAGCGCATATGCGTGCCGGTTCCCGTATCGGTCAACTCGACGGTGACCATCGTCTCGGGACCCGCATTGCCGTGGCGATCCCGCTGAGTCAAGGTAAACACGACACGCGCGGGAGCGATAATCTCGCGAAAGATACCGAACTCGTCGTACACTTCGTCGGGGTGAGAATCCGACCGAAAACGAATGTCCCAGCTCCCGCCCGGTCGCGCGTCGACGCTCGTCGATATCGTCGTGTAGCCCTTCGGTGCAAACCAGAGACGCATCGCTTCCGCGTCGACCCAGTATCGAAACACACGCTCTCGGGCCGCGGCGAAGCTCCGCTCGATATGGATCGTGTGCGTATCGGCGTACCTATCAGTGTTCATCGCCCTCTCCTTTCTCGTAGGACAGCTGTTCTTCGAGAGCATCGAAACGGTGCTCCCACACGCGGCGATACTCCGTAAGCCACACATCGACCCTGCGCATCGGCTCCAGACGGATCGTGCTCACTCTACGCTGGCCGTCGACGCGCTTTGTGATAAGACCCGCCGCTTCTAAGACCGCAATGTGCTTCGAAACGGCCCGCACGGTCATCGAGAAGGGCCCGGCGAGCTCCGCGACCGAGGCATCTCCCTCCCGCAAGCGGGCAAGAATGGCACGACGAGTGGCATTCGCAAGGGCCGAGAACGTCGCATCGAGCGTATCAACCATATAGAACCTCCTAGTACCAGAACTAATTGGTACTATAAGGTCGGCAAGAGACAATGTCAAGTCGACCGAGGAGACGTATACGCCACAATCGTCGGGCCGTTTGCAACGCGACGATCCACTACGAAAAGAGCAAGAACTATCAAACGAGAGCCGCCGATGACTGTTACTGTGGGCACGTATCGAATCGAGGAGGGCCGGTATGGACATAACGACTCGTAAGAGGATTCTCGACTACTACGCGACGCCCGGTCCGCTGACCGATGCGGGCGGACACGCCGCGCGGCTACGGGACCTTCCCGTCGATGTGGAGCAGATGGTGCGGATTGTGCACCATCTCGGGATATACGATGTCGTGGCGGGGGATTTCTACGGTGTGGCTCTTTCTGAGGAGCGCGCCGCCGACATCCACGTACGCGCCGCAAGGGAGATGTTCGATCGAATAGTCGCCGTCGACGACCGCCCGCTCTCCTCACGCCGCGGGCCGGACAAAAGGATCGGATGCCGGTGCCACGCCTTCACCAAGCTCATCGTGACGATGCTCCGCGCCAAGGAAATCCCGGCACGGGCCCGATGCGGTTTTTCCACCTACTTCAGCCCCGGCCGCACATGGACGCGTTCCTCGACAAGTTCTGCGGTACGCGTCCGAGGCGAGCAGCAATCCGTCAGGATTGCGACCAGCTCCGGACACTACGAAGATCACTGGGTGTGCGAATACTGGAACGAGAACCAGGCGCGCTGGGTGGTTGTGGATGCCCAGTTAGACGAGGTGTGGCGAGAGAAGCTGGCAGTCGACTGGGACGTGCTCGATGTATCGAGGGAACGGTTCCTCGTCGCCGCCGACGCCTGGACGCGCTGTCGCGAGGATCATGCGGACCCCGAACACTTCGGAATCAGCTTCTACGAGGGCTTGCGGGGCTTGTGGTTCATCGCCGGAAACCTCGTGCGCGACGCGGCGGCGTTGAACAAGATGGAGATGCTCCCGTGGGACGTGTGGGGCGCCGCGCCCGGAGCGCAGATTACGTTCTCGGAAGAGGATCTCGCTTTCTACGACCGCCTTGCGGCGCTGACGCGCTCGCCCGATGAACGGTTTGACGAACTTGCGAGGCTGTACGGCGAAGATGAGCGCCTGCGGGTTCCCCGGAAGGTCTTCAACAACCTGCGGCAAAAAGCGGAGCCGGTAGCGTGAGCTATCGCCCCATGGTCCCCGTCCTCTGCGCGAAATCCGCGAGACGCTCGTCGTTCAATACAAGGGGGTGAATCTCATGCCGAACATTGCCGTCCACGCCGATATCGGCCCTTCGCCGAGAAAGCGGTTCCTCAGAGACTGGCACATCGCATACGCCGAGGGAAATCTGGATTTCATCGCCGAGAATGTCACGGACGATATCCGCCTTGATGTGGTCGGCGATAAAACCGTAGCGGGCGCGTCGGCCGTTCTTGAGGCCTTCCGAGTGCTGAGGGCGTCCGAGATAGGGGAGCTCGTCGTGTACGAGATCATCACCCACGGCAGGGAGGGAGCCGTCAACGGTGAGCGCCGACTCGGGAACGGGGAGAGGCAGGCCTTCTGCGAGGTTTACGCCTTCAAGAATACGAAAGCGAATACGGTGCGGTCCGTGACGTCGTATGTGATCCGGCTATGATCGATCGCGTTCGATCGTGCGACGATGGCAAGCGGTGCGGAACGCACGGTCAGGCACGGTCGAGGGGAATCCGGATCTCCACGCCTCCCCGCCCGGTCGTCGCGTCGAAGCTCGGCGTGTAGCGCTCGATCGTAGGGGCGTCGGCAATGGAGAAGGCCCGTTCCGGAACCCAGTCCCGCCAGATCGCAGCGTATGAGCCGCCGATCCCGCCGATGTGGTCTTTGTGGGTAAAAACCGCATACCACTGGCTCGGTACCTCGACGAGGCTGAACTCGCGCGGCACTGCAGTATCACCGGCGATTGCAACACCGCATAGATAGGAGTAACACCCCTCCTCATCAAAGTCATAGCCGGCGCCGTAGGCATCCTCACCGATTCGCCCGGGTATACTCGCTATATACGTCGCAAAGCGCTGCCACTGGCCGGGGATGCCGCCCGGTGCGCTGTGGGAGTAGCGCGCGCTCGTCCCGGCCAGCAGAAGTCCCTCGACGGGCGTGAGAACGGGATCGGCGATATCGGAATTGCCGTCTCTCGGGACGCTCATCGCTTCGGTGAGGTCGATGCCGTAGGTGGTCCCGCGTGACCGAACCCGTTCCGGCACGATGCCGAACTGGCTATGAAACGCCCGGGTAAACGCCTCATGGGAGGCGTAGCCGGCTTCAAGGGCGACGTCCAGAATATCGGACGCCCCGTCGGCGAGCCTGTGGGCCGCTATACTCAGGCGTCGACTCCGAAGGTATCGCATGATGGGCGATCCGGTGACCGCCGTGAACGCCCTCGAAAGATGAAACTTCGATACACCGCACGCCTGAGATATAGTATCGAGCGTAATAGGTTCGCGCGAGTGGCTCTCGACGAACCACAACGCCTTCTCGACCGGTCCCATACGACATCGTACTCACACCGTACTGCTTGTCCAAGATCGTCGGCGGTCCGAGGCGTGCGGAGAGGAACACGGGTGATGCGCCGCGACGAATGATATCGTACCCGGGTGAACATACTCTACGGAGCTCCCCGTAGATGCGCCGCCGACATCGAAGAGCCGTTTGTGCTCAGGGCGTTTCTCAGCCCACGGCGTACGCCGCGATCATCACCCGAACGGCGGCGCGCGCCTTGCGTCTCATGCCATCCTCGCTCGGAATCGATGCGTCGGCAAGAAACATGGCTCGATTGAGCGGCTCGCCCATGAGAAGCCAGTTAAACTGCGCCGCCGCGGCGTCGGTATCCTCGATCCTGAGGAATCCCCGTGAGTCGGCGTCGCGCAGCAAACCCGCAATAGCATCGATCGCCCGTTGAGGTCCGTTCTCGTAGAAGCTCCGTGCGAGCTCGGGGAAGCGCCCCGCCTCCCCTATAACGACCCGGCGAAGCTGAAGGAGTCGCGGTTTGAGCACCTCTTGAAGTTGACGCAGGGCATAGCTGTAGAGAACGTCGGCGATATCCGTCGGTCCGTCGTCCGAGCGAGCGATCGTCGCAAGCACACGATCGCCCGTAGAGAGGGCCATGCGCTCTACGATCTCGATGAAGAGCGCCTCCTTACTCGAAAAGTGCTTGTAGACCGTCTGCTTCGAGACGCCGGAGCCGGCGGCCACCTCGTCCATGCTCGTGTCGCGATATCCCTTTGCGAGAAAAATATCCGTAGCGGCTTCCAGTATCGCGCGGTGTTTTCGGGCCGAGCGCCCCGTGAGCGCGGGAACTCCTTCGTCTTTCATACGCTTCTCTTCCGATTGCATGTTTTTCGTTGACGAATAGTACCAGACGGTGTAGTTTGATTCAAGCAAATGAACTGGACCGTCCAGTTCATTTTCAGAATGCGAGCGTTCATAAGGAGGCACAACTATGGAGACGACGCGATCGAAAGATGGAACGATCCTGGCCTACGACACGTTCGGCGATGGACCGCCCCTCATCTACATTGCCGGAGCAACCTGTTTCCGCTCATACGCTCCGATCCGCGAGGACGCTCTTGCCTTTGCCTCGGAGTTTACCGTCTACAACTACGACCGTCGGGGGCGCGGCGACAGCGGAGATACGCCGCCCTACGCACTGGAGCGCGAAATCGAAGACATCGAAGCAATGATCGAGGCCGCCGGCGGCACGGCGTACCTCTACGGCCACTCGTCGGGCGCCGTCTTGGCTCTTGAGGCCGCCTTGCGCCTCAGCGGCTCGGTCGAACGGGTCGTAGTCTACGACCCGTCGTACGTTCACGACGAAGCGGAACGACGGAGCTATGACGAGTTGAGCCGCGAGGTGCACGCCCTCCTCAACGCCGGTACGCCTGCAAAGGCGCTGCGCACATTCCTCATAGGAATCGGCATGCCCCGTCTATTTGCGTGGCTCCTGCCCCTCTTCCCCGGTTGGAAGACGATGCGTGCCTTGGCGCCCACGCTCGCCTACGACATCGCCCTTACCAAAGACCTTCCGCCGGTGGAGCGGGCCGCAACGCTCACCGTACCGACACAAATCGTCGTGGGAGAGAAGAGCCCCGCGTCAATTCACCGCGTTGCAGACCAACTGGCGCAGGCGATCCCCGGTTCGCGACTCGAGCGACTCGCCGGGCAAGATCATATGGTGAACGCGAAGGCTCTCCTGCCGGTACTGTCGCGCTTTCTCAAAAGCTCGTCGCCCGGGAGCGCTGCGGGAGCATGACACCATCCCGACAACGGGACGCACGGCCAGTTTAGGGCGACCGCCTCTCTGTGCACGTCTCCGATGAAGAGGCCGGGGGAGTGGTTATCGTTCCGTCGGTTCACCCGCCGTGCGGCAGATGGAGCGTCCTGACGAAAAACTGACAATCCCCTGCCACCGTTGCAATATGAGCCACAGCGATTCCCTATTTGAAATCGAGGATGTCGACGGTATCGGAATCGTTCGTTTTCTCGATCGTATCGAGCTGTACCAGGCCGAAACGATTCGATCGAGCATCATGGAGTGGGTCGATACGAACCGCCCGAGGGGGATGATCTTCTCATTTGCCGACGTGCCCTACATCGACAGCTCGGGCGTCGGGGTATTCGTCAACCTCCACTACCGCCTCTCCGAGCGCCTCCCGATGCGCCTCTGCCAAATGTCGAACACGGTTCGCGACGTGTTAACCTTCACCAATCTGGTTTCGGCCTTCTCGATCGACGATACGGAGGCGGAGAGCATCGCGGCGATTCACACCGCTCTTAACGGGGCGTGACCCGTGGCTGCGCAAATACCGGGCGCCGAGATGGTCGATTTACCGGGCAAGTACCTTCTCACCGAGTCGGGCATTCAGTACTGCACGCGCCGCCGGATTCCACTACGCGAGCTGCGCACTCGGCAGGGCAATCGCGGCAGCGGCATCGTATGGCGACGCTACGATCCGGAGAACGTGAAACGCTTCGTCGCCTACGAACTACTTGACGAAATCGAGATCGAACGGACGGAGTTCCTCACTCGCCGGAGCGCTATTATGGCCGTGACGCGCCAAACGGTAATCGGGATGCTCGAGAAACGATTTCGCCCGGAGTTGAAACAGCGCATCCGCGAGAGCTCGGCGTTCGAGCTGATTCGAGAGCGCGTCGCCGAGACCTCGCCGCACCACATGCAGGATTACCTCAAGACGAACGAGCGGTCGATTCGCGTCCTCCGCCACAGTCTCCTCCTGGAACCGGTAACGGAGATACGGAAGGACGGCGACATGCGCGAGGATGAACGCGCCGAGCGGATCGCGCTGATTCGCAAGATCATCAGCGCGATCGACGGAGAGACGTGGTTTCTCCTGTCGGTGCTCCCCGACGCCCATGACCGCCGGGAACTCATGCGGTCGATTCAGGAGCTGGTACTCATGTATACCAACCGTTTTCGGATCGCAGACTACATCGCATTAATGCTCATGGAGCTCCTGGAGTACGCCGAACGAACCCAGATTCTCAACTTCGCCGAGCGAGATCAGTACATCCGCACCCATCCACATGAGCTCTCATCGCGCCTCGCCCGTCCCGAGTTCCGCGAGAAGCTGTTCCAACGCGCTGCGGCGAGTAACAGTCTGCTCAGTCTCAACTACCGGTTCTCCGGCAATCCGTACAATCCCCAGCGGGGCCCCCAAATGCAGGTAACGGTGACCAACAAGGGGCTGGTAGGATACGAGAGTAGACGGCAGCTCATTACCAAGCGCGAACGGAACGTTCGCCGAGTGCCGTTGGCACACTTCTATCAGACGGAAAATCCGACTCAATTGGATACGATGCTGGGGACCTATTACCTTTCATACGTAGAGCAGGCGTGTTCGGAGGTAGGAATACGATTCGGCGCCGACATGCAACGTGACGAGCGGAGAGAAGAGACCGCCACGCAGATGCGCCTGGCCATCTGAGGTCGCGTCTCCATTCGGTACCCTCGACGTATCCGGTCCCACCCATCCGGGTGGTGTCGCTCTTTTGTGCCGTCGTTATCCTCTCTCCATACGGATCGCCGTCCCCTCGATATCGAGGTATAGGAAGGGCGAAAGGAGATGATACATGATGCAAGAACTATCACAGGGGTTCTCGGAGCTCGTCGAGGCGGCGCGCCCGGCGGTAGCCATGGTGAGCGCCCCCGGCGCCGCACCGCGGAGTGCCGTGGCCATAGGAGGTGGACTCTATCTTACGCCGACCATCGAGGCCGAAGCGGGTGAGCACGTCACCATCGTCCGTGCCGACGCTCCGGAAGAGGGTATCGAGGGGCGCGTCGTACGATTTTGGCCCGGAGTCAACATGGCGCTCCTGACGTCATCACCGCCGCAGGCTGCGTCGTCCGACGCCGAGTCGACACCCGCAGAGCTTACCGAGGCAATTCGGGCGCTGAAATCGACCGCGTCCTCCGACACGAATGCGTCGGATATGAAGGTCGGAAGCGTCGCGATAACGGTGGCGTTTCCCTCTCCCGAAGGCGTCGAAGCGCGACTGGGAATCGTGCGCTGCATCGGAAGCGACGGAAGCTACTTTCAGACCGACAGCGCCGCCTTTCCCGGGTTTGCCGGCGCCCCCGTCTTCGATGCGGTGGGCTCAATCACCGGTATGACGCTTCCCGGTCGGGGCGGTAACGACAGCGTCGTGCTCCCGATCGATCAAATCGCGGCGATTCTGGAGGGGAGCGCACCCCCACATCGAGGTCGGCGGGGCGTGCTCGGAGTCACGACCGAGCCCATCACCCTCCCCCGCGATGGAGAAACGGGAAGTGCGGCGGTGGTTCTTACGGTAGGGGACGACAGTGCGGCGGCTCAAGCGGGACTGCGTTACGGAGACATTATCACGCATATCGACGACGAGCAGGTCGACGGTCCTCACAGCCTCGCACACCGATTATACGGACGCGAGAGCGGCGAGGAGGTGACGCTCGGGATCGTGCGCGCCGGAGAACCGACTACCGTGTCGGTGACGCTCGGCGAGATGACGTCGGACCAAGAGACGCACGGGAACGCACGAGGCGGTCGTCGCGGGAGGAGACCGTGGCGGCGATGGTCCACGATGAACATGATGGGATAGTTCGTCTCGTCCTGGCGGCGGACGGCATTCCCGACGGACAGCTCCACGGGATTCTGCGAAGGGCCGCGACGCAATACGGCTGGTCACTCGATGTCGGCGATGAGGAGGCACTCTTCGAGCGGAGTGACCTCATCGTCGCGACCTCAATTCCCACCGCCCTCGTCGCACCGCCGGAGAACCTTCTCGTTCCGCCGCTCATCGTCGTTGTCGAGGACCTCTCGATCGCGCGGAACGACGTGTGGCCTACGCCCCCCGTTGCGGCGCTCCTCGATCGTCGCGACGTCGAGCGGCGCTTACCAGCCGCACTCCACGCGGTTCTCGCCGGATTAAACGTTACCGCACCGCTACCGGGCGGCGAGGAACATACCGCACCGCCCGTACTTCGGTCGCCGAACGTGACGAATGCACCGTTGCGTACGGACTTGAGCCCCGCCGAGAGCGCGGTGTATGAGACACTCCACCGCGGCTTGTCCAATCGCGAGATCGCCGAGGAGCTCGATATCTCGGTCAATACGGTTAAGTTTCACCTGAGCAGCATCTTTGCCAAGCTGGGTGTCCACAACCGAACTCAGGCGGTAGCCGTAGTCGCACGGCGTCGCGCGAACGAACGCACGCAGATCGACGCTCGCACGCTCTCCAAATTTGTGTAATTCGGCGTAGCGCTATTACCTTTGGTTCACACATACATAAGGAGCACGACATGCAATATCGACGGTTAGGTTCCTCAGGCCTAAAAGTATCGGCACTCTCATTCGGCTCGTGGGTCACATTCAGCAAACAGCTCGACGTGGACCGCGCCGCCGAGGAGATGAAGATGGTCTTCGATCGCGGGGTGAACTTTTTCGACAACGCCGAGGTATACGAGGCGGGACGGTCGGAGATCATCATGGGTAAGGCGATCAAAAAGCTCGGCCTCGCCCGCAACGACTACGTCATCTCGACCAAGATCTTTTGGGGCGGCGAGGGCCCGAACGACAGCGGGTTGTCACGCAAGCACATCGTTGAAGGGACGCGCGCCGCCCTGGATCGACTCGGTTTGGAGTATGTCGACCTCGTCTTCTGTCACCGCCCGGACTACGAGACGCCGATCGAAGAGACGGTGCGCGCCATGAGTCATGTCATCGACCGCGGATGGGCGCTCTATTGGGGAACGAGCGAATGGAGCGCCGAGCAGATAAGACAGGCGTATGAGGTTGCCCTCCGAGTCGGTCTGACGCCGCCTACGATGGAGCAACCGGAGTACAACATGTTTCATCGAGACCGGGTGGAGGTCGAATACGCGCCGCTCTACCGCGATTTCGGGCTCGGGACGACGATTTGGAGTCCCCTCGCCTCGGGTGTACTTACCGGCAAGTACGGCAAGGGCATCACCGACGGCCGCCTCACCCTCCCCGGCTACGAGTGGCTCCGCAAACGGTATGAGAGTGAAGAGGGACGACGACGCATCGCCACGGTCGAGAATCTCAGACCGATCGCCGACGGACTCGGCGTCAGCTTGGCTCAACTTGCCATCGCATGGACACTCAAGAATCCCGATGTGAGCACGGTCATCACCGGGGCGTCGAAGCCCGAGCAGGTCGAGGAGAACATGAAGGCACTCGAGTTGTCCGAGAAACTGGACGATGCGACGATGGATGCCGTTGAAGAGATTCTGCAGAACCGCCCGGATCAGCCGCAGCGCTGGCGATAATCTCCACGGCCGTCGGGGCGACCGACGGCCTCTTCAGGCGGCCGCTACGCCGTCGCCCGTTCGGCGTCATGTCCCGAACGGTTCAGTCGGCCCCGGACTCCAACTCGGCGCGGATCCCTGCTACAGTGGTCCGCGATGGAAGACGCCGTCTCGAAACACCTGCGTGCATTGACATGGTCCGCCTACGTGCCCGTGCTGTTTATTGCATGGGCTCAGTCGTCGATTACTCCCGCATTTCCACAGTATCTCACCGGCCTCGGTGCCGGTGTAGCGCTCGTGGGGCTGGTCGTTTCGATGCGCGGTATCGGCCAGGCGGTAAGCGACGTTCCGGGTGGACTCGCGATACCTCGTTGGGGGCTCAAACGAGTAACCACCGTCGGGTTTGTCCTGGCGACACTCGCAAATATCGGCCTCGTTTTCATAACGAATGTCGCGCTTATCGCGTTGCTCGTCTTCGCCTCCGGTTTCTTCACCTCGATTCTGATGACCTCGTTCATGACTCTCATACGGGCGTCGGTGCCGGCGACGATGCGCGGGCGCGCTTTGGCGATGTTGGGCGGCGCGCTACGCGTCGGAATGCTTCTGGGACCGATCGCAGGAGGCGCGATCGCCGGCAGTTGGGGTGTGTCGGCGCTCTTTGCGCTGCGCTCGGTGAGCTTGATGCTGGGGTTGATATCGTTTCGCGCCCGCTTTCCGGCAGATACGCTTACCGACGGCCCGGAGCGCGCGTCGACGGTGCTTCGGGATCTCCGGCGACTCGCAGTGGGATTGCGGGGGCGCTGGTTCGCGCTGGCAACCGTGGGGTTCTCCATCCTGATCCTCTCGATACTGCGTTCGACACGCGAAATCATCCTTCCCATGTGGGGTCACCGCATCGGCTTGGATGTGGCCTCGATCGGTGTCGTCATGAGTGTCGGCGCGGCGTTCGATCTCATACTGTTTCTCCCGTCGGGGTTCATATCGGACCGTTACGGGCGCAAAGTCGCCGCCGGACTCTGTCTCGGCGTCTTCAGCATGGGACTGCTTCTCCTCCTGCCTACCCAAAGCGCGATCGGGTTCTTTGCCGCCGTCGCTCTGATCGGCGCCGGCAACGGATTCGGGGCGGGTATTAACATGACGACCGGCACCGACCTCGCACCGGAGGGAGCGGTGGCGGAGTTTCTCGGTATATGGCGCCTGTACGGGGACGTCGGTTCCGCCGTCGGCCCCGTGATCGTCGGCTCGCTCGCGGCCGGCGTCGCCCTCGCTCCGGCGGTTGCGACGGTCGCAGCGGCCGGTCTCGTGGGAACGGCGGTCATGGTGCTCGTTGCGCCGGAGACTCTCGCGATCGCTCACCGAGGATGGACACGCCCGCGCGTGCGTTAACGATCGCCCCCCGCAAAGCGCTTGCATCGACGCGCGATCCCCTCTTATGCTGATTGATATGGGACTGTTCGATACCGTTTTTCTTGACCCGCCTCGACGGTGCAAAAACTGCGGCGCGGAGATCGATCAGGTACAAACCAAAGCGTTCGAACCGGGTCTACACGAGTATCGGGTCGGCGATGTGATTGACGGATCTCCGGTTCTCAACGGTGTGATACGCGAGGAGTTGTACTGCGCGAGTTGCAACGAGAGCCCGCAGCACGTCTACTTCGCAGTATGGCACACCCTGTTGACCGGTGTGTGCGACGCCGCAGAGGAGGCTGAGCGCCGTATACGCGAGATCGATCGAGCCGAGCTCTTGGACTATCTTGTCCGCCACCAGCGACAGTCGCTTCAATGGCACGATCGTTTCTCACGTCTCTACGGCGAGCTCCAGAACTTTCACGATTATCAGAGCCGCGTGGACGGCGGGAACCCTCCCGACGCACAAGAGAATCCGCAGTTCTTTCGTATCCGTGACTTCGTCACCGATACCGACCCCTTGGGTGCCCTCATTCTCGCCAACAAGCCGATCAATCCTGAGGACGAGACGGAGGTTGAACGGGAGAACGGTTAGCAAGTGCGGAACGTATCTCCTCGTGACGGCGTCTAACGGCGGCGGTCACCGTCTCAAACACCGTTTGCACGCAGTCGGCGTCGACTCCGGTGCGCATCGATAAATCCCGCAGTCGCGTACGCTGCGCGCTCTCGCGTTCCGAGTCGAGGGACGGCAGGTCCAGAAGCGCTTTTATCAATCCGATGCGTTCGGTCACCGCGAAGCGTTCCCCCAGCATCTCGACGAGCCGTCGATCCAAGGCGTCCAGTGTATCTCTATGACGGAGAAGTTCCTCGCGCAGGTCGTTCTGATCGGCCACCACAGTACCATACCGCGCCTCCTCCGAGGCCGCAAGGTCCCTTCTATGTCGCAAGCCGCTTTACCTCACGCGCGAGGGCGCGTATTTTTTTTGCATGAAATCACCATCATCGGACGGGCATGCGATTATTATCGGCGCATCATACGCAGGTCTCGTCGCGGCGGTCGGGCTCCAGTGCAACGGTTGGTCCGTACAGATCATCGAGAAATCGACCGAACGGTTACGTACCGGCGGCGGTGTCGTCGTGCAGCCCCGTATGCTCGAGTACCTCGAGCGTCACGGGGTCGCGATGCCCAATGTAGCCAGCATTCCGGCGCGAACGCGCAAAATCTTCCATCGAGACGGCTCGATCGTTCGCATGCCGGAAAGCGCGGCCGCCTACACCTCTTGGGACGTTCTCTTGCGGGAGTTGGAGACGA
This sequence comes from Alkalispirochaeta sp., assembly GCA_965601925.1. Taxonomy (GTDB): domain Bacteria; phylum Spirochaetota; class Spirochaetia; order DSM-27196; family Alkalispirochaetaceae; genus Alkalispirochaeta. The sequence goes on along the minus strand of OZ271854.1, from coordinate 3,387,721 downwards.
TCGTCGACGGGAGTCGCATTCGACGCGGCGTCACGATGGTCGATCTTCCCGAGTCGGGCGAACGGGGCGAAGTCGTCCTCGACACGGGAGAGGTCCTGTCCGCCGACCTCGTCGTCGGCGCCGACGGTATCGGATCGAGGGCGCGACAGCTGCTGCTGCCCGGTGCCGCGCCGCAGTACGCGGGGTACGTGGCGTGGCGCGGTATGGTGGAGGAGGACCGGCTGGAGCCGGAAACGGTCGAACTGTTTCTCGATAGCCTCTGCACACACAGCGGGGATGAAACGACGATCATTTTGTACGAAGTTCCACGGTCCGACGGTGACATCCGGCCGGGGCGGCGGCGTATCAACTGGGTCTGGTATCAAAATGTGTCGCCGGGAGAGCGACTCACCTCACTCATGACCGATACCGAGGGCTATGTGCACCGTAGCACCGTTCCGCGCGGCGTGATGACCTCCGAGACGCTCTCGCGGATGCACGAGTTGGTTGCCCGCGATCTGTGCGGACCCTTCGCTGAGGTCGTTATGAAGTCGGAAGAGCCGTTCGTGCAAAAAGTTGAGGATCTGACCGTGCCGCGACTCGTGTTCGGTCGCACGGTCCTCATAGGCGACGCGGCGAGTCTGGTTCGTCCGCACATCGGCTCTGGAACCGCCAAGGCCGTCGATGACGCGATGCACCTCGCCCACGCCCTCGGCGACGAATGCGATGAGAATCTGTCCTGCCTATCGGTGTGGGAACAAACACGCCTCGAGGATCACGCCGGTCTCGCAGGCTACGCCAAGGCGGTGGCCCGACGCTTGGGACTGGGTGTCGTTAAACCGCGGACGGTCGCACACGCACAATGAGGCACGCCGGTATCGACGTCGATACCGTACGTGCCCCGCAGTCCGCGGTCTACGCTAACGGCCGCCAATCATTCCATTGGACGACCTCATCGAGTGCCTTGCGCTGTCGGTCCGACCGCTCCGACTCGGTGTGTTTCTCATTGAGATTCGTCCCGTCACCGGGATGGCCGACGGCGATCATCGTGATGATCCGCGTCTCATCCTCGATATCGAAGTGCTTACGGAGCGTCGCCGGGTCGAATCCCGCCATGGGATGGGCGTACAGCCCCTCCCGCGTCGCCTGGAGTAACAATCCCATCACCGCCATACCGGTATCGAACTGCGCATAATTGCGTCCGTCGGGGATTTGGCAATCAAACTCGTCGCGCGTAGTGACGACTACCAACGCCGCCGCCTCCTTGGCCCAGTAGTTTCCTCCGGCCAGCGCCTCGCGCGCCTTTTCAAGTGCCGCATCGTCGTTGCAAATGAGAAAACGCCACGGCTGCTTGTTGTTACAACTCGGCGCCATCGTCGCGGCGGAAAAGAGTCGCTCCAAGATCGATCGGTCGATCGGTTGGGTTGAATATGCTCGTCGCGCCCGCCGTGTCGCGATTTCCGGAATGATATCTGCCATGTTGCCTCGTCCCCTTTCATGTACTGAATCGTTGTATAAATCAGACATAAAGTACGGAAGAGCCCCTACCGGCGTCCAACGATATCGAGCGACCCATCCATCGTAACGAACGCCGGCATACGACCGGCCGCAAAGCCGTCCCGCCTGTGGGAATGGTATCGCGTGTGTGAAATCGTTCCGCCTGCGCTTACGGCGATATGGCCCACACCGGCGTCGGCGAGCTGCGCGGCGATTACTCGCCCGACGTCCAAGAGAACACGATCGCGCCGGTCGGGGTGCGGCGCGATCGCGTCGTCCCACGGAGCAAAGCGCGATGCGACGTCCAAGGCGACCTCATACCGGTCTCCGTCCGCGCAAGGACCGAGCCACGCCCGCAACCCGTCGATCGGAGAGCCCGCCTCGACCATCGCCCGTACCAGCGCAACGGCAACCTTCTCGGCGGTACCGCGCCACCCGGAGTGTGCGATGCCGACCATCGCCGGCGCGTCGCACGACAAGACGACCGGGCAGCAATCCGCAACGTTCGCACACAGCACAAGACCCGGATCGGTGGTGAACTGTGCGTCGGCCTCGGGAGACGCACGATCCGGCGACTCGTCGCGTCGCCTTCGTACGACCGTCGCGCCGTGCACCTGCTGCAGCGCTCTAAAATCCTCGGGCTCGCGCCCGAGAACTGCGGCAATTTGGCGCTGTGTCAAGAGAACTTCGCGGGGAGCAAAAGAACCCGCCGGCCGAAAGGACACGCCTGCGGGATTGCCGGTCGTACCGCGCCGTAGAACTACGCCTGCGCGAATCGTCCACGACTCGACGCGCCGTCCGTCAATGCCGGTTGCGAGTTCAACTTCAAATGGTTGATAGGGGGACATGCAGGAGATCAACCGGCGGGAAGGCCGAGACGTTGGGGCCGCACATACAGGAGGTCACAAAAGGAGCACCGTGTCGACGAGCGTCCGATCGGAGTCCGCCAGATGGAGGGCACGTAACTCGACGGGTGTAAACCATCCGGCGTCGGTATGTTCCAACAGAGTAGTCGGCTCAGTCAAAAATGTAATGCGAAATGCAACGAGGAGGTAGCGCACGTCGCCGTGATCGAAGGGGACCGCACCCAACTCCTCATGCACGTTGATATCGACCTCGAACTCCTCTTGGAACTCACGCTTGAGGCAGCGCGCCTCGAGGCCGTCCGCCTGGTCGCACTTTCCGCCCGGAAACTCCCACCGACCCGATTGGGCTCCCCCGATCTTGCGGCGCGCGAGAAAGTAGGTGCCGTGGCGCTCGGCAACACCGGCGGTGGTCACCAGGCGTCCGCCGCGATGTATGGACGTCACCGAGAATGCCGATTAGAGAAAGAGAACACGGTGTAGGAAGAAGTGCACCACTCCGGCCAACAACGCGACCATTCCCAACGATGAGCTATGGCGTCCGAACACCTTGTCGAGGGATTGGACGGTGCTGCTCTGTGCCTCGGTCCGCTCCTGATAGTACTGAAACGCCAACGCAAAACCGGTCAGAAGGCCGGTTACGGCGGGAACGAGATCACCGACGATCGCCGCGTCACCCGGACTCACCGAGAGAAGCTTGAGAAATCCGACGACGAACGTAATCAACCCGATCGCCAGGCGAAATCCCGCGTGCTGAAAGAGCTCGGGATTGAACACCGCGTGGAGACGCAGGCGTTCGTCCATGCGATCAAAGGCCAGTGCTATCCCTGCGATGATATTGGTCAGGACGGACAGGAAGTAGATCTGGTACATGATGCAATAGTATGTCGCATCCGCCCGTCCAGGTCAATCTCGGGTTTCGTCGTCATTTCGCCGGAAGCGGCTCGCCCTCGATGGCAGTGCGTATCGATCGCTCTTCCTCACCGATTTCCACGTGGATGAGAAGCGCCGCCTCGTCGTCCTCGTACATCGGAACGTCCTCGACGGGGAGTCGAAATCGAATCGTGCGCACCGGCGAGAGCGTCGGCAGGAGATCGCTTTCGCTCATATCGATAACACGCACCGTCACCAGATTCTCCGCGCCCCCGGGCGGTTCGTTCGAAGTGCTGTCGCTCCCCCTTTCGTCGCCCCTGCCGTATCGCGTATCCGTTACCGAGACCGAGACGAGTACCTCTCCGTCGAAGTGGAGCGCCTCCGCTTCCACGCGATAACGATCGATCCGTACCCGTCCGGTCATCGGGCGCAGTATGAACACGAATATACCGAACAGCGCGATTACGAACACAAGATCGATGAGCGTTAAGGTGAGCCCGCGATTTCGGCGAAAAAAGTTGCCGGTCGGCGCCTCCCATATCCGCTGACGCATCGCCTCCCGCTCCGCACGATCGTAGTGGAACGTAAGGCGCTCACCGTCGGCGCCGCGCCATGGCGTCGGTCGCTCGGGACCGTGCTCGTCACTGCCCATCGGTACCTCTCCGGTGCGACGGTGTATCGCCGAGGGAGACGGCAAGCTCCGACGCGGAGAACCATTGACGGCGACGCGCGAGAGCCCGCCCCGCATCGAGATGTCGTAAGACCGCATCGCGCACCGCAGGCCCGACGGCGGAGTCGCGTTGCGCCGCGCATCGGGCGACGACCGCCCCTATCGCCCCGGCCAGTACGTCGCCGCTCCCGGCGACCCCGAGGGAGGGACATCGCCCGTCCACCACATGGAGTTCTCCGTCACCGTACCTCACCATCGTCACCGATCCCTTGAGCACCACGGTCATCCCTCGGCGAAGGGGAAACTCCGTCAGGATCGATACGGCGTCCGAACGGACATCCTCAATCGCGCGGTCGGCCAGAGAGGAGAACTCTCCGAGATGCGGGGTCACGACGATATCTCCCTCGCTCTCCATGAGCGCCTTCCACGACCGGCCTCGACGGTTACCGAGGGGAATCAGGGCTGAGGCGTCGATCACCAGGGGAATGCCGCGAGCCGCCGCGCCGTCGATCCAACGCGCAAGGGTACGATCGTCGACCTCGAGCCACCCGGGTCCTACAACGGCGGCGTCCGCCCATCGCAGGATGTCGTCCTCCTCACCGTCCGCGGCAAACTCCCGCGCCATGATGCCCGGCTCCCGACTGAGCGCCGCGGCGACACCCTCGGGGGAGGTACAGAGACGCACCATTCCGACGCCGACGCCGAATGCCGCAAGCGCGGAGAGGATCGGAGCTCCGGAGGCACCCGAACTTCCGCCCACCACGACAAGCTTGCCCCTCGTTCCTTTGTGCGCATCGGGCGGTGCCGAAGATAGGCGGGCGCGAACCGCCGGCCGCCCCACGTCGCGGGGCGTCGTTCCGTCGTCTATCAACCGGATTTGCGACGAGACGAGCGCCGTATCGCGCACCAGGTCGGGTGGGAAGCCGGGATCTACCTGAGTAACCCGTCCGACCGCCGGCCGCCGGGCCGCCTCGTAGAGACACGCCTTTCCATACCCGGTTACGATCGTTAAGTCCGCCCGCACCGTCACTTCGTCACCGGCGCCTCCGTCACGCATGCCCGAGGGGACGTCCACCGAAACGACCCGTGCCCGGGACGCTTGTATCGCCTCAACCAACGAGACCGACGAGGGGCGCAAAGGCCCCGAGAGACCCGTCCCGGCTATGCCGTCGACGATCCAATCGGCTCCGGAAAGCGCGGCGATGCACCGGTGCGGATCATCCTCCCACGCCACCCGCTCCGCTCCGAGGCGTTCGACGACGGTCCATTGTTCGGCGACGATACCGGTGAGCTCGCGCGTGGTGGTAACGCACGCTATACTCGCGACCTCCTCGATGAGGCAGTGTCGCGCCATAACCAGCGCGTCGCCGCCGTTGTTTCCACCGCCCACGACACATACGATCCTAAGAGGCGAACGACTATCCCCGGCGCGGTCGGTACGGTAGGTTTCGGCAATCTCGACGCGCAGGACGTCCCACGCCTTCCGCCCGGCATTCTCCATGAGTACGATGCCGGGAATACCGTAGCGTTCCTGTGCGGCGCGATCGATTGAGGCCATCTCCGCGGAACGGACGAGGCGATCGCGTTCAACCATCGTCGGACCGCGCCGTGGGAAGGAGTCGATCGGTGCGCCACCATACCACCTGGGCGAAGCTCGGATATCCCAAGAGCGCCGTCAATACGCCGTCGGTGGTAAGGGAGAAACTCCGCGCTATGAGGTCGGTTTCCGAGATCGCGAGGGTTCGGCGCCGAATGACGCGTCCCGCATCGTTCATGATGAGGAGTCTCGTCTGGCCCGCATCTTGACGGGAAAGGAGGAAGATATGCTCCCCGTCGACGACGCCGATAAGCTCGTGGTGTTCGCCTTCGCCCCCGTCGGCGCCGCGCGGCAACTCTACGAATCCGGTATATCGTCCGGATTGCAGGTCCAGCCAATAGACGCGACTATGGTCGAAATTGATGCCGTACTCCTCGCCGGTATCCTCGGCTACCGCGGTACGATAGTAGGATATCTTGAGATAGATACGATACGCATCGACACCCGCCACCAACTCCTCGAGCACGGTTATCAGCTCATCGTCTTCGGTCGGGATCGGGAGACGATCCAGACCGACGCGCACGGTGTAGATCAGCTCGCCGGACGGATCGTACAAATAGACGAACTTGGTATCCATGGTACTGGCAACGACTACGACCTCGTCGCGAGCGGTGATCTGAACTCTCTCGATAAAGGGAAACGGCGTCCCACCGATACCCTCCTGGCCGATGTAGTCGACCGCCTCACCGCGGTCGTCGAAGCGCAAGACGATCCGGTTGAGTTGGACACCCAACTCCTCGTCGAACACCGATCGCTCCGCCGATAACCGATCCTCTGCGTAGACGAAGCGCCGAGAATCTACGGCGATACGCCCCAACTGGTTGAAGGGATACTCCGCGGCGGTCCGTGTAACCACACCTCCCGCGGCCGACGCACCGTCGTCTCCGAGGGTCACCGGCTGCGGGTTCTCCTGGGGATGGTAGATGAGTTGCACCAAATCACCGAATGAGGTGAACTCCATGATTTTATTGGCGGCGCCGTCGCCGATGTAGACGATTCCATCGCGCATCACCACCGAGGTGCTGACCCTCGGCATGATTCCCTCCCGACTGATGAGGTCGAGCTGATCTTCGAGTCGGCCGATTTCGAGATCGAAAAGGGGTTCTCGATCGAGAACTGCAGAACGATTCGCGGCGCACCCCGCGGCGATAACCGTGGTCAAACCGAATATGAGGATAACCGACAATACGGATGGGAAGCGAGAAACGGAATCTCTCGTGCTACGTCTGGCCACGTGGGCCGATAGTAGCCGCGCCTCGACCACCTGTCAACTTGACCGCCGATTTGCGGGAGGTATACTGTAAGTTCCTATGCTCGAACGACTCATTCAAGGACTGTTCGGATCGAAATTCGATGCCGATTTGAAACAACTGCTTCCTATTCTTCACAAGATAAACGCGCGCGAATCCTGGGCGGTCGGACTTACGCGCGAAGAGATACAACGCACTACATCCGCATGGAAAGAAGAGATTCGGAACGGGAAAAACCTCGACGATCTCTTGCCCGACGCATTTGCCGTGGCTCGCGAGGCGGCACGACGGGTGCTCGGAGAGCGGCCGTACGATGTCCAGATGTTGGGGGCGATCGTCCTTCATCAGGGCAAAATCATGGAAATGAAAACCGGCGAAGGAAAGACACTCTCCTCGGTCTCCGCGGCATATCTCAACGCGTTGGCGGGTAAGGGCGTCCACGTCGTGACCGTGAACGACTATCTCGCCGAGCGCGACGCGGGATGGATGGGACCCGTCTTCGAGTATCTGGGAGTGACTGTGGGCTACATCGTGTCGCAGATGGATACCGATGCACGACGCGAGGCGTACCGTCGCGACATCACCTACGGCACCAACAACGAGTTCGGATTCGACTATCTGCGAGATAACATGCGCTACGATATCAACGGCAAGGCGCAGCGCGGTCACCACTACTGCATCGTCGACGAGATAGACTCGATTCTGGTCGACGAAGCGCGTACGCCATTGATCATCTCGGGGCAGACGCAGGACGATACCGGCAAGTTTCGCGAGGTCAATCGGGTCGTCCTCGACCTTGACGAGGCGGCGAAGGACCCGGAAACCGGCGATTATCCGGAGGAGCCGGACGGCGACTACAAAGTCGAGGAGAAGTCGCGGCGCATTAGCTTCACCGACCGGGGACTCAACCATCTGGAGGAGCTGTTGGTGCGCCGGCGAATCATTCGCGGCAGCGTCTTTGAGCAGGACAACTTCGAGTATCTGCACTACGCAACGCAAGCGCTCAGGGCGCATCGCCTCTTTCACCGCGATCAACAGTACGTCGTCAAAGAGGGCAAGGTCGAGATCGTGGACGAGTTTACCGGCCGCATCCTCCACGGACGGCGCTACTCAGAGGGTCTTCATCAGGCGATCGAGGCCAAAGAGGGCATTCGCGTCGCCGCACGCAATCGGACCCTTGCGACCATCACCTTTCAGAACTTCTTTCGCATGTACGACAAGATCTCCGGTATGACCGGTACGGCGGCGACCGAGGCAAAGGAGTTCGGCAAGATCTACGGTCTCGACGTCGTAGTGATTCCGACCAATCGTCCCGTAGCGCGTCTCGATCAGGACGATGTGATTTACATCTCCGATAAGGACAAGTTCACCGCCATTTGCGACGAGATCGAACGGCTCCATACGAAAGGTCAGCCGATTCTCGTGGGCACGATCTCCATCGAGCGCTCCGAAAAACTCTCCGAGCTCCTCAGGAAACGGGGCATCCGTCACGAAGTCCTCAACGCCAAAAACCACGCCCGAGAGGCGTTGATTATTGCGGAGGCGGGCGCCAAGGGGTCGGTGACGATCGCGACGAACATGGCGGGACGCGGTACCGATATCAAGTTGGGCGGCAATCCGGAGTTCCGCGCCCGGCGCACCATGTCCGAAGACTATACCGACGAGCAACTGCAGTCCGCTCTCGAGCGGGAGCGGGAAAAGTGGCGCGCCGACTACGACGAGGTGCGCGACCTCGGGGGATTATACGTTCTGGGAACCGAACGCCATGAGTCGCGCAGAATCGATAACCAGCTTCGCGGCCGCAGCGGCCGTCAGGGAGATCCGGGTGAGTCGCGCTTCTTCCTCTCTATGGACGACGACCTCATGCGCCTGTTCGGCGGTGGTCGGTTCAATCTCAAGGCGATCATGGAGCGCGGTTTGGAACCGGGAGAGCCGTTGAATCACTCGCTCATCAATCGTTCGATCGAGCGGGCCCAGAACAAGGTTGAGGAGCGTAACTTCGACATACGTAAGCACCTCCTGGAATATGACGACGTCGTTAACGAGCAGCGCAAAGTAATCTACGAGCAGCGAGACGCGATCATGGAGGACATGAACCTTATCGAACGCGTCTTGGCGACGGCGGCCGATGTCGTCGACGAGATGTTGGAGAGTCTCGAGGGAGAGCGCGATATATCCGACGCGCATCTGCAACGTATCGTGAGCGAGATCCAGGACCGCCTCCTTTTTTTCCCGTCCCGCGGTACCTACTCGGCGACCGGTACGGACACGTTGCGCGAGATGATTCTGACGGATATGCGCGGAGAGCTCGAAAACAAGGCGCAGATCGTCGGCGAGGAGCGCTTCAACTTCATCATACGGATCGAGTATCTACGCACCGTCGACCTCAGATGGCAGGAACATCTGGAGAGTTTGGAGGAGCTCCGGGAGGCGGTGTATCTACGCGGCTACGCGCAGAAGAATCCTCTTCTCGAGTACAAGCTCGAAGGATTTCGACTCTTCGACGAGCTGTTGGCCGATATTCGAGTGCGCATCGCCAGGCGTATGTTCGGAATCAAGGCGCAAGGCATGGAAGAGCGCCGACCGGCCGTCGGCGCGGCACAAGGGACGGCGCAGCATCGCGACGTCAGCCTATTGGGAGCATCGTCTTCCGCGTCGTCCGCCGCTCGCACGGGGGCCGGATCGGCGGGGAGCCGACCGCGCAACGCGCAGGTCCGCCGCACCGTACCGAAGGTAGGGCGCAACGATCCGTGCCCGTGCGGAAGTGGGAAGAAATACAAACATTGCCACGGTCGAAACGCGTAGCGAAACGTTAAAAAATATCAGGGTGAAGAACGCCTACACGGGTGCGTACGCGTTAATAAACGAAAACACAGCCAACAGCACTACCACGGCAATAACCAATCTGCGCATGATGAATAAAGTCTAATATGATCAATGTAGATAACGCAACGGGTTTACAAATGTACCGTTGTGAATCACCGAGAAGTGCAAATGCGGGCCGGTGCTCCGTCCCGTATTCCCCATCGTTCCCACAGTTTGTCCCCTTTCTACGTACTGTCCGGTACGTACCGAGAAATCATTCAGATGCGCGTACAGCGTCTGAAATCCGTCGGGATGGCGCACGATGACGAAGCGCCCATAGTTACCGATTTGGCTCTCGACGTGCACGACCCGCCCCGACGCGGCGGCCCGGATGGGCGTGCCGACGCGGTTGGCGAGGTCGATGCCGTTGTGAAATCGCGGCAGGCCGGTGAACGGATCGGCCCGCATACCGAAACCGCTGGTGAATCTGCCGCGCGTCGGCCAGGCAAACAACTCGCCCAGGATGATTCGCAGTTCGGTCGAGTTGAGCCGCGCACCGGGCACGAAGAGTACCTGTCCGGCGGTAATCATGCGCGTCGGAAGGTCGTTGACGTCGAGAATCTCGTTTACCGTCGTGCCGTGTTCCGAGGCGATCGAAGAGACACTGTCGCCACGCTTTACGGTGTAGAGCAATCCGTCGCGATTGGGAATCTGATACACATCGCCGACCTGCAGTCGCCGCACGTCCTCAATCTGGTTAAAGCTGATAAGCGTATCGAGTTCGAGGTTGTACCGGAGCGCAATCTCTCCCAGCGTATCGTCGGCTTGCACGGTATAGGAGGCGACCTCCAACGCGGCGAAGCGCGACGGATCGACGCCGGCAACCTCGCCGATAACGGCAAACTCGTCCCGTTGGGGCGTCAAGGACGAGCGGACGATCAACTCTCCCTGAGGCGGCAGCGTAACGGTCGCCACCGCTCCGGAGAGCAGCACACGATCGATGTTCATGGAGACGAGAACCATATTGGCGATCAGTGCGAAGGCGAGGGCGGCGCCGTGGAGCGGCACGTCGCGCTCGTCAAACATGAGCATGCCGGCGCCACGGAGAGCAACGCGCTTGGCTCCTCGTCCCAGCGCTTCGACTGCGCGTCGCTTTACGGCACGGGCGAGCCGAAGGACGACGGACGTAACACCTGTGGTCGATGGGCGCATCGTCCGCGAGACTGTCGAAGGGTGACGCCCGCCGGATATCCGCTTCGAGAGCGCGCGTGATACGACCAGCCGTATACCGGATACGCGTCGTCGAGAGGAGGGGCCGCTCGTAGTGACTTTGAGTTTGCGCTGAACACGCTTACGTCGTTCGACCTTCTGATGCTCGATCACACTGACCATACATTAGCAGTATCGACAAGAAAAATGGAGCGTATTATAGTTCCGTGTGCGTTTTCCGGTACTCACGGTTGCGTTGACCGTTTTGATGTTCGGCGTGACGCTGCACGCGACGGTGGCGTTGTACGCCGTAGACGGACACAGCATGGAGCCTACCCTTCCGGAGGGGCGCGTCGTTCTCGTTAATCGGCTGGCTTTTCTTCTACGATCTCCGCGTCCCGGGGATATCGTCGTGTTTCATCACCCGAAGAATGGAACACTTTTGATCAAAAGACTTGAGCGAACGATCGATCGAGACCGATATTTTGTACGTGGCGACAACGCGATCCACTCCATCGATTCGAGACACTTTGGAGCGGTACCGGCATCGCTTATCCGCGGGAGGGTTTTTTTCGTTGGATCATAATAGCACGGACAAACGGTCGCCGCGGCTCACGATCGTCGGAATCGTCGTGGCGTCTTTGGCCGCGCTTGTCATTCTCAGGTACGCCTCGATCATGCTTCCCGGTTCGGTGGCCGCGCGCTCGGCGGCGCTCGGTGAGGTGGAACGCGGTCCTATCATGGATCGTCGGGGACGCATTCTGGCGATTCAGACCCGCTTGGATACGGTAACGGCGTGGAGGCCGGAGATCGAGGACATCGAGGCTACCGCGCGGACTCTGGCCGAGATTCTCGACCTATCGGAGGATGAACTCGCGGACCGACTCGCCGCGGCGAACGGCTTTCTCATCGTGGAGCGTACGATCACGCCCAGCCAGAGCGAACGCATTCGCATCGAACGCAGCGAGGGTCGTCTGCAAGGCATACGCCTGGAACCCGACACCGGTCGGAGCTACCCCGAACGCGACGCCGCGGCCGCGGTGATCGGCTTTACCGGTGTAGATAACGTGGGGCTCTCGGGTATCGAGTACATGTTTTCCGGAGAGTTGGCGCCGCCCACCGGTAGAGAGGACGATCTCTCGCTCATGATGGGCAACCAAATCTTTCTCACTCTGGATCTCGCGATACAGAGCGAGGCCGACCAAATCGCACAGGATCTTCTGGACGAACACGATGCCGACTCGGTCATGATCATCGTCGGAGAGGCGCGGACCGGCGCGCTCCTCGCGTTGTCCAGCCAACCCTCGTTCGATCCGAACAACTTTCGCAACTACTCGGACGAACAGCGGCGCAACCGCATCATATCGCAGATATACGAGCCCGGAAGCGTATTCAAGGCGTTCTCCGTGGCCGGTTTTCTTGAGCTCGGCGGCATCGATACCGACGATCGCTTCAATACTTCGGGCGGATATCGGTCACAGGACGGCGGATACGTTATCACCGACTTGGCCGACTACGGGTGGGTCGACGCCGAAGAGATCATCAAGTTCTCGAGCAATGTCGGCGCGGCTTACGCATCCGAGCGGGTGGACTCCGGCGCCTTCTACACGATGTTGACACAATTCGGTTTCGGCCGGCGCACCGGAGTCGACTTGAACGGCGAGGAGAACGGCCTATTGGCGCCGCCTGAGGAGTGGTCGACGCGCAGCCGCCCGACCTTGGCGATCGGTCAGGAGATCGGCACGACGGCGATCCAGATATTCGCCGCCGCAACGACACTCGCAAACGGCGGCATACTCCTTCGCCCGCAAATCATCGATCGCATCGTCTCACCCTCCGGAGAGGTGCTGCGGCGTCTCGAGCGCGATCCGATTCGCGAGGTGCTGTCCCCCGGTACCGCCTCGACGATGCTCTCGCTCATGGACCGTGCGACCGACCCCAACAGCACGGGGCGGCGGATTCAAGTCGAAGGTATCTCGGTCGCAGCGAAAACGGGAACGGCGGAGGTCTTCGATCCCGAGACGGGAACGTACTCGGAGGAGCATTTCATCGCCTCGACTCTGGCGTTGTTTCCGACCGAGGATCCGCAGTTAATCGTGTATGTCGTCATTGACTATCCCCGCGGCGAGAGCTTTTACGGCGGACGAATCGCCGCACCGGCAGTCGACCGGCTGATCGAATTCCTTGTGCCGTACTGGGACATACCGCGCGATACCGATATTGTCGTGTCGCACCCCGGGACCATTACTACCCGCAAGCCGCAACTCCCGCCGATCGACGGTACGATTCCCGACTATACGGGTCTGCCGATCCGCGCACTGTTACCGCTCTTGGGACGCGAAGACGTCCGCGTCCTCATCGAGGGCAGCGGCTGGGTCGTGCGACAGACCCCTCCACCGGGAACCGTGTTCCAACACGGCATGAACATCCGGCTGGAACTCGAATGACGAGGTCCCATAGTACCGATCTCTCCGTTTTGATGCGCTGCCGGCCGCACCTCGCCGAGGATATTCGCGCAGCCTTGAACGACGCCACCGCGATCGACGACGACGAGCGTCTGCACGTCGAGCTCCGCCCCACGCGCACCGGAGATACGAGCCTACGCGTCGCGGGACGGTGGATACATAGCTCGATAGATCCGCGCAAAGAGGCCGACCGTATCGCCGCAGGGCTCGTCGTCGAGGCGGAGAAGGCGGACAACGCGGGAGCCGGCGTCGTGATCATCGGCCTCGGCCTCGGCCACCATCTCGAAGCGCTGGCCGAGGCGCGCGGGTCGTCATATCTCGGCGGATCGATCGTCGTGATCTGTCTGTCGCCTGCGATTCTGAGCGCGGCCCTCGCCCATCGCAATGCGGCGTGGTGGTGCGCTTACGGTCCCGATCGACTCGTTCCGGCGTGGCTGCCCGGAACGCTGGCGCCCATTCTGCGCGACCTCGGTATTGACGACCCGGTATGCGCAGAACTGGCGAGCCTCGCCGCGGCCCAAAAAGAACGCTTTGAACGCATTCGAGACGAGTTGCGTCGCTATATGCAGCGACGACGCGTGAACCGTAACACCCTCCGCCGGTTCGGAAAACTGTGGGTGCGCAACACGCTGCATACGATTCGCCGGTGGGGTGTCATTCCCGATATCGACCGATTGGCGGGTATCGCCGCCGGAGTCCCGGCGGTCGTATGCGGAGCGGGCCCCACCCTGGATGCCACGCTGCCGCACCTCGCAAGCCTTACTCGTCACGCTTTGGTTATTGCGGTCGATACGGCGGTTTCCGCATTGCAACGTGTGGGTCTGGATGCCGACATCGCGATCATCGCCGATCCGCAGTATTGGAATACCCGCCACCTCGACTCGGTCCGCGGCGCCGCGACGGTTCTGGTCGCCGAACCCGCCACCCACCCTCGGACACTGCGGTTGTGGACCGGCCCGACCCTCGTCTCCGCGTCGCTCTTTCCGTTGGGCTCGTTTTTCGATGCCCTTGTCGGACGGACTCTCAAGTTGGGGGCCGGTGGCTCGGTAGCGACATCGGCGTGGGATCTCGCCCGCGTCCTCGGCGCGACGCACATCGCCCTTGCCGGGGTCGATTTGGGCTTTCCCGGCTACCAGACGCACTGCCGCGATTCATTTTTCGAAGTCCGCCTACAGCGCATCGCCGCACGACTACGCCCCGCGGAACACGGTCTGTGGAAGTACCTTCACGGTGCCGAGGCGGCGTTCGTGCCGTCCGCCGCCGGCAAACCGGTAGTGAGCGATGCACGGATGGATGTCTATCGCGGATGGTTCGAGGAGCAGGCGCAGCGCCATCCGGAGATTCGGACGGTACTATTCTCACCGGAGAGCAGCGCAATTCGCGGCGTTCCATACACAAGTCCTCGAGAATGGCTTACCGATACTCCTGCGACCGGAAAGGCGCTTGAGGCGGCGCGCTCGGCGCTTGCCGCCGTAGCCGCGAGGACGAGAACCGGAGGGGACGACCTCGTGGAGCGCCTGACTGCGAGCCTATGCGAGATACGCACCATCGCCGTCGACGGTTTGACGACGTGTGATGCCGCCGACGACGCGCTCTCCTCCGACGACGCGCACAACGACGGGGCGACAGTACGGAAGGCGCTCGGTGCTCTCGACGAGATCGACCGTCGCCTATCTTCCCTCACCCATCGTGAGCTCGCCGGATTTCTCGCCGCCGAGGCGTTGGAAGAGGCGACGACACGCGTTCCCACCACCGCGCGTGAGAGTATTTCGCAGGCGCGCGTGATCTATACCGCCCTGAGTGAAGCGGCGGAGTACCATAGAGCGCTTCTGCTGCGCTATTGCGCCTGAGTGGATTCGGGAGGAGGCAATAAAGAATCAAGTCGACTGTGCGCCGTTCCGATAATAAAAGCAACGAGTGATTATGTGATCATTCACGGAGGCGGCACGCGAACGACGTCCAGGCGAGCCGCCTCCATTTTTTTATAACCCGCGTAGCGAGACCGCCGCGAGGCGGCGCCCTTGGTCGGACGGCAAAGAAACCGTTCCATCCTCCATAGACACCATCACCGTCTCGTCTCCGACGTAGTCGGCAGCCAGGGCGATCGGGGCCCCGCCGATACGTATCACTACCGCGGCGGTCGGCCGATTGTCGAGCCCATCGTCGTCGCGGCCGATCGGCGCTTCGGACGCCTCCGCTCCCTCGTCCTGCCGCGCGACGGACGGTTGGGGTTCGACCAACGGCACGACGCGCCGTTGGTAGCGTAGAAAGCGTCCGCCGGCCCCATCGACAACGACTCGCTCCGCGACGATCGCTTCCGCGGCTTCGGTGATTGCGGCGGGAATCGCAAAGTCGATTTCGCCTCTCCGAAACGGCAATCCCCTAAAGACTCCCCGGACCGCCGGTAGGTCTATGGTCACGGTGGTGCCGCGGGAGCTCGAACGAAGGCCGATACACCCGCCCAGATGATCCCGAACGAGCTTTCGCGCCCGTGCGAGTCCTCCGCGACGACGTCCGGAGAATGCCCGACGTACCGCAGTCTCGTCGGCGCCGCGCCCGTCGTCCTGCACCCTCAGCGTGAGGCCGGGATGACGAGACTGGGCGATACACCGAATCGTTCCAATCGCTCGTTTGCCGGCGCTCTCGCGCTCCGCTTCAGTCTCGATTCCATGGGCAATTGCGTTGGACAACAGCTCAAAGACCGTCTCGCGGAGACTCTCGGCGATCTCCGCGCCGATCGGTTGCGGCTCCCCGGAAAAGATAATACGTACCGGTCTATGCTTCGCGCGCGCCATCGTCTCCAGCGGCTCTCGCAGATCCGCCAGAAGCGTCGGAACGTCAATAGTCAACGCCTCACCGAGGGCGGCACGAAAGTCGCTCCACAATCCCGAGGTAGCCGCTTCGTCCACCTTCGGCGCGAGTAACGCGGCAAACAGCCAGATGCGTTCCAGCGCTGCGGCGTCCGCCGCGACCGATATTCGCGGGAGCGCTCGATACCCTCCGGACGCGACGATCGTCCGGTGGTGCAACTCGTCTCCGTCCACCGGGCGTACCGCAATTTCGACCCCTTTGATATCGAGACGCTCTTCGAGCGCCCGGCGCACGTCCGGCTCGGTAGTGTCGACGACCAAGGAGGTGAGTCGACCTGATTGCTCGTGGCGAAGACTCCGCACGACGCGAAAGTGCGCCTCAACCGCATCGTGGACCGCATCGAGAGCGCGTGTCTCCGCGCGTACCTCGATAAGAAAGATCCGCGCACCGCTTTGGACCCCGGCATTAACCAATCGCTCGTCCGCTTCGGTGAGCATCAGAACCCTTTCGACCTCCGGACGAAGATCGAGATCGACATACTCGTTTTCGCCCGTCGCGGCTTCTTCGATCTCGACCGCCTCGTCGCTAAGGTCGCGGAGACGAAACACGAGCGGTAGAAGCTCATCCGACTCATCGTCCGTCGATTGCGGATCCGCTTCGAGATGATGACGAATACCTTCGAGCACATTGACGACGTCGTCGGCTCCGAGAAAACGCACCTCATCCAAGACCGAGGCGATATCCGGCGTCAAAGACGACGGTGGATCCGATTCTTCCAAGAGATGAAGCTCTACCGTCTCAGCGAGCCGAGCGAGTCTATTTTTCAACGGTTCGGTCACGTCCACCGGTATAAATCTCCCGCAAGCCTTCGAACGGGAGGATGCAAATCGGCCGTAGCATACGCAACGAGGCGCGGCATTCGAAGCGACGCGTCCCGAATCGTGCGCAGTACACACAGCCGCTGCGCTACCGATAGTCGATCGAACACCTCGAGGAGGAGCCTCTCGGTACCGATACCGGGAAGCGTCGGCAGTATCGATGCGGCCTCGCACGCCACCGACGGATCGGGATCGAATAAGGCGCGCTGTACGTAGACGACCGCGGAGAACATATCGGAGCGACCGAGTTCCCTGAGCGCCGACCGTCTCGTCTCCGAACGAGCCGCCGACGTCGCCAGTCGCCCTAAATCGAACAGTCGACTCCCCCGGTCTACACGCGTACTCTTTGGCGCACGCCTACCCGCCGCTCCCGCTTCGCGCCGCTCCCGACCGTCGGGCGCCGAGCGAGGTGTCCCGCTCCACGTCTGCGATATGACACGATACGCCTCGGTAATCGTCCCGACATCCATACTCTCGGCGCGGCCCACGGCCGGCCGCGCATCGGGATGCACGCGTTTAACCAGGCCGCGAAAACGGGCCTTTACCGTCTGTACGGGCGCGCCGGGATCAAGCCCGAGTATCCGAAACGCTTCACGACGCTGCACGATGGCTCCTTTCCGGTACGGTCGTCCGAGAGGTGACGATTTCCTGAATAAGCGTCTCCAGTACGACCACCGTGTCCTCGGGAAGACCGGAGTCGTCGCGCGAGCGCACGGAGGACAGAATCTGCTCCACCTCTTTACGGAGGGCCTCGGTCGCGATTCGACACAACCCTTCGGCTCTGCGCAAGACCGACTCGGCATAATACCTGCGATCTCCCTCGACCTCCCGCCGTTCGGCCTTAGGTAACGCGCGTGTGACGAGCTCGCGAGACGCACCGGTATCGCGGTCACCGGCACGCACACTGACGAGTCCCTCCTCATTCACCGACACGGTCACCACAATACGCGCGGCCCCTTGCGGAGCGCGTTGTATGTCACGGAGGACGAACCGTCCGAGTGTCTGGTTGCTGCTGGCGTCGAGATGATCGCCTTGTAGGAGGTGGACTTCCGCCTCCTGTTGATCCTCGGCGACGGTAGTAAAGATACGCGTCTGCTGCGTCGGAACGGTCTGATTCTTACGAAGAATCGGCACGCAGCTCCCGTCGGCAAGTTCGACCGAGAGGGTACTCGACAGCGCCTCACGAAGTGCAAACGCGCCGCTCCTCCGGCTCTCGCCGTACATGACCGCGCCGACGGCTACGACCTCTTCGGGGTTTATCCGATCGGCGATAGGGGCGTCGTAGTGTGAACGGAGCATCGTTCGTATCACCGGTAGCCGGCTGCTGCCGCCCGATAGGATCAACCGGTCGAACCCGCCGCGGCGATAGCCCGCCGACTCCAGCGCGTCCTCGACGACGGCGCGAGCGCGCGCAACCAAGGGGCCGATCGCCTCATCGAGCTCGTCGCGTGTCACCCTCACGTTCAGGTGCACCGCCTGCCGACCGCCGCCGATGAACGGCATGCTCACGGTCGTCTCCTCCATTTCCGACAGATCGATCTTTGCCCGCTCGGCAAGTTGGAACATCACGTAGCGTAGTCGGGGATCGTTCATCGGATCGTTCCCCGTGCGATCGCGAAACTCAACCGCGAGACGCTCGCAGATGATATGATCGATATCAGTGCCGCCGAGCTCACCGTCGCCGGTGGTCGAGCGTACGGTAAACTCACGCCCCGTGCGCTCCAGACAGGTCACATCGAGGGTACCGCCTCCGAAGTCGAAGACGACCAGCCGTTCATGGTTGCGGTCGCGGGCGGCGTACGGCAAGGCGGCCGCCGTGGGCTCGTTAAGGAGACTCACGGCGTCAAACCCGGCAAGAAATGCCGCCTCGGTCGTCGATAGGCGCTGCCGCTCGTCGAAATGCGCCGGAACGGTAACGACCGCCTCGTGCTGATCGCCGGCGAGAAAGGCGCACGCCTGGGCGCGTAAGTCTCGCAGTATGGCGGCGCTGAGCTCCTCAGGGCTCCGACCGATACCACCCAGTGCGACGGTGGTTCGCCGTCCCATCAGCCGCTTCACGTGATACGCGGTACTATCGACGGCACCGACGGCTTGATTGCGAGCCGCCTCACCCACCAAGAGCCCGCCCGCGGCATCAACTCCGATGACCGACGGTGTAATTGTCTTGCCGCGCCGGTTCGGTATCAACCGCGGGGAATCCCCATCGAGAAAGGCGATCAACGAATTGGTCGTTCCCAGATCGATGCCGACCGTCATCGTCGCGCCCGCCCTTGTATCAGAGAGATAATCAACTCGACCTCACCGATCGCGACGCCGGTGTGGGACGAGATCAGCTCGGTGGAAAGTCCCTGCTCGTAGAGCTCCGCCACTCTCGTTCGGCGGTCCTTCTCCGCTGCGCTGGGTGGATCGTCGGAAGCGTTCCGCCGCTGGTCGTCCATCGCCCCCACGCCGCCCCCTACGGCGGATAGCGTCTCATCGGCAGACCTTCCGGAATCGTCGGTCGACGCTGATTCCTCGTGCCGCGTCGTCGGCAACGGAAGAGAATAGACCTCCTCCGGTACCGTTTCGGTGACTCGTTGCAGAAGCCCCTCCAACTCTTCAATTTGCCGATCCGCGTTATGCACCAGCTCACGGAGCGACGAGATCCGGTCCTCTATGATGGATACGTTGTGGTCGCTCGTCTGATTGACCTCGGCGACGAGGGTTTGAATTTCACCGTACAAATCCTGCAGGATGCGCTCAGGAGCGAGGCGACGTACCACGAGCCGTCTCAACCATACGACGAGGATACTCAATAGAGCGAGGTTGAGAAGGAGATACAGGCCGAACGTCATGCCCTATCCCGTGAGATCGATATTCTGTCCCAGATCCGGATCGCGAAAGGCTTCATCGGCATGCTCCTCCGGCTTCGAATCCGACTCACGGTGCTGCTCACCGTGAGGTTGTTCGTTCGGCGATCCGTCCTCGTGCACCGTTTCCGGTCCTTCGGAAACCTCTTTGGTCTCCTCCACCGTGTGGCCCACCTCTTGGGACCGCTCTGCAATTTCATTTCCCGTAACGAGTTGGTTCTGTGCAACCGACTGTTTGATCGCCGCTTGCTCGCGCCCGACTTGACTCAACCGGACAAAGAGAGTTTGCAGATCAATCGGCTGTATCGACATCCCTGCCCCCCTTCTTGCGAATCGAAATATCCGCCTGGCTCTCCTCGTAACGAGTGACTTTTACCATACCCGCCTCGGCGACGTAGGTCACCGCCCTGGCCTCGTGACGCACCGGCAACTGGGCGTCCTTGATCGCCACTTTGACACCGGGATAGACGGTACCGGAAACGCTGATCCTCCCGTGGGTCTTCAACTCGTCGAGATAATCCTGGATCGCCTTGATATCCCGTCCGATCTTCTGGCGACTCTTGAGCACCTTCTCGCGCTGCATCTTCATAACGGCGTAGTGCTTGATCTTCTCCGGGCTGATCTTGCGCTTATTCTTGCGCATGTTTTCGATCGTCGACATATTGAGCGAGAGCTCTTCCAGGTTTTTGGCCAGCTCGCCGTCCGACGCCTCGAGTTCGAGCAATCGCTCCCGGCTCTTGGGATCGTATCCCACCTCAACGATCGTCTCCATACCGGCGACCGATCCGAGCGTCTTCGCGTCGACCTCTTCAGCGGCTCGAATGTGTCCCCCTACGATCGACGCTCTACGGCCTCGGCAAATGATGCGCTTGTCGGCAAAGACGGAACTGTTGATGATACCGTCGGAGACGACGACCATCTCGCCGGCCTGGGCGTTACCGTTTTCGATGAACTTGGACCAAATCGACCCGCCGGCGGTCACCGTACCGTCGCCCTTACCCGCGATACCTTGGTGTACGATGATGTCGCCTTCGGCCTCCAGCACGCCTCTGCCGACACTCCCCATGACCTCGATGTCGCCGGCGGCGCTCACGCTGAAACCGTCATCGACACTGCCCTTGACGATGACGGTACCAAGAAAGTGGATGTTGCCCTCTTTTATGTTGACGTCGCCGTCCACCAGATAAATCGGCTCGACGGTTACCTTGCCGTTTACGAGCTTCACCAGACCGTTAATCTCGGCCAGAATACTGCGCCCGTCGTCCGACAGTCGCGTGTTGTCTCCCAAGGGCGGGGGTATGTCTTTGCCGTCTTTTGCAGGAATCATGCGTCCCGTTACCGTCTCGCCCGGCTCCCCGGCCTCCGGTTGAACCTTGCGAGCGAGTACCTGTCCCGCGACGACGTTCTCGATTCTGTTCAGTTCCTTGAAGTCGACCTTTCCGTCCTTGGTCTGCTGGAGGTGAATCTCCCGCGAGTCGGTCTTGAAGTTGAACACCATGCGGGCATCGGCGCCGTGACGCGGTTTCGTACCTTCCGCCACAACCAACGGCTCGCGATAGATCGGATTGTCCTCCAACGCCGACAGAGCATCTTCCTTGATGCCGTGAACGATGCCGCTCGCCTCCAGTACGCCGCGTATCGCATCCACCGACGGATCGGCGCCGCCCGTTCCGGGGGCGGTCAACGTCACGATCGCCTTCATTTCGGCCTCGACGATGTCGCAGGAGACGTATGCGTCGTTGGCAGGGTTGTACATGAACTCACCGATCCGTACCCACTCGGCGTCGGCGCGCTTCACGACCTTGGCGATCAGCGAGGTGTCTACCTTGTCTCTGGTGCGATGTGTGATGACGTGCATCGCCTGACGCTCGGTCACACGCTCCCCGTCGCCCTCCGGCGGCGTCACTTTGAGCAGGATTCCTTCGGGAGTGAGACGGACAAAGGCTTGTCCGTTGGCGTCGGCGGTGTCCTCGGAATCGAAACCGAAATCCATATCAAAAGAGTCGTCGCCGACGATTCCCTGGGCTTGTACCTGTGCGGGATAGGCGACCAGGAGAAACGGCCGCTTCCCCATGCCGAGCATCCCCGACGAGCCGCGTTCCAAGATCTCATATTCGATCTTCTTTATGGGAAGTCCGAGTTCGACGGCCGCCTCGCGGAGCGCATCTTCCAGACTATCGCCGCTCACGTTGACATACTTCTTCGTGTTGTCGTCCTGAGCCGCTTTGCGCATGAACGCCTGGAGTTGCTCCATCGTTACCATGGTTACATGATACCTCGCTTCACACTGGTCAGCCGTCCACGGAGTCGCATAATCGCCTTGGTGTGTAGCTGAGAAATCCTGGACTCGGTCACTCCCAGGACGGCGCCGATCTCTTTCAAGGTAAGATCTTCGTAATAGTACAGTACGAGGACCTTCTTTTCTTTATCGGGAAGATCGTTGATCGCCTCAACGATGACGCGCTTAATCTCCTGCTTTTCTACAATGGCGTCGGGGTTTCGATTTTGAGGACTTTCGATGCTGTCGCCGATGGACATCCGGTCGTTGTCGTCCCCCGGGTACCACACATCGTTGAGGGAGAGCACCGTCGTACCGCTTATCTTGAGTATGAGTTTCTCGAAATCGCGCTCCGAGATACCCAGCTCGCGAGCGATCTCGCGGTCGGTCGCCGATCGGCCGAGTTGCGCCTCCAGACGCCGAACCGCGTCTTCCAACTCACGCGTCTTCTGCCTGATCGATCGCGGAACCCAGTCGAGCTGCCGTAACTGGTCAAAGATCGAACCGCGCACGCGCGTCACCGCGTAGGTCTTGAACTTGACGTGCTTGTCGGGATCGAACTTGTCGATCGCGTCGAACAGACCGATAACACCGTAGCTCACCAAATCGTCGAACTCCACATTCTGAGGCATGCCGACGGCGAGTTTGCCGGCGACGTACTTCACGAGTGGAAGGTACTGTTTCACGAGACGATTCCGGATGGCGTCGTCACCGGTCTTGCGGTAAGCCCTCCAGAGTTCTTCTTCTGTCTTCTCGGTCAGAACGCGGTCGCTCATTCCCCTCCCCAGTGCTCTGCGAACGGCCTAACCGCCGTCACGTTTTAACATCGTCTGCAATGCGCGCGCGATCGTAGCCGGATCATTGCCGGCATTTACCTCGCCGCTCCCCCCTGACCGCGAACCGTCGGTTCGTGTGGGGTCCGGTAGCGAGACGGAATCATCCATCTCCCCGTCCGGCGATCCTTCGGTCTGTTCGTAATCCGAAGAAACGAACGAACCGGCAAAGGCGCCGATATCGGGCATCTCGTCGATCGCGCCGTCGTCTACTTCGACCGCTGCGCCGTTCCTCTCCTCTTCGATCGCCTGGCTCATCACCGCCTCTTCGTCGTCGGCGAGCTGCTCTGCAACCGCGTCGACCAACTCCGCCGACGCGGGTCCCGCCTGCCGTTCGGCGTCGCTCTCGTCGTCTCCGACCGGCAGAACCGTGGCGCGGGCTCCGGTCGCCGCGGGCTCTCGTTCGACACCCGCGTCCGTGTCATCGTCTTCCACGACGATATTGACGCGCGCTCCTGCGGAGGAGCGCGATGCGGCCTCCGATCCCGGCGACGCGTCACCGTCCACGAGTTCCGGGATAAAACGTTCGACGAGAGCCGCAAGCCCGACCGCGGCACCGGCAAACAGAGCGGCCCATGCAACGGCGCGTACCACGACGGTACCGAACGATACTCCGGCGATCAGTCCGACCAGTACAGAAAGTACGAGCGCGCCGACACCCGCAGGGACGGCGATCTTCACATATCGTTCCATCTAACAAATTACAGAGTAAGGTATATACAAAATTACCGTCAAGTTACTGTAATCGGCCGAACAGGCGCTTAAGAAATTGTCCAACTCCCCCTCCTTCTCGATACTCGACCCTTTCCAGGCGTCCGGCGATCTGTTGCACGCACGTGCTCGCCTTGCTCCGCGGGTCCATCAGCAGGAACGGCTTCTGTTTGATGATCGCCTGCTGTACGGACTGATCGTCATATACGTATCCGAGATAGTCGATCTTGAGATTGAGAAACTGTCCGGCGATATTGATCACACGCTCGGCCACCTTCTTGCCCTCGGTCACCGACTTTACGCGATTGACCACGAGCTTGAGGCCGAGGTTGAGGTTGTCGACCTCCGTCGCGATGATCTTGATGATTCCGTACGCGTCGGTGATCGCCGTCGGCTCCGGCGTCGTGACGATGATCGCCTCGTCGGCGGCGGCGACGAAGGCGAGTACGTTGTTCCCGACACCCGCACCGGCGTCGATGATGATGACGTCGGCGTGCGAAAGCTGCTGAAGCTCCTCAATGAAACTCTGCCGTTCATCCTCGGTGAGATTGGCTATCTTGGCAAATCCCGAGGCGCCGGCTACGATCTGGATGCCGTAGTCGGTGTCCATGAGAATATCGCGCATTTGCTTCTGCTTCCGAATGACGTGATACAGGTTGTACTTGGGTATGATACCCAAGACGACGTTGACGTTCGCAAGCCCGAGGTCGGCATCCATCAGAACGACCTTTTGTCCCATCGCGGCGTAGGCTAAAGACAGGTTGGTTGCGATGTTCGTCTTGCCGACACCGCCCTTGCCGCTGGCAATCGTTATGATTCGGGTCTTTCTCGCGTCGTCGGACTCGCGTCCCCGTTGTCGCATGATCTCACGGAGAGTTTCTGCCTGATCCGTCATGAATTACTCCTTCGTGCTCGCTTCTCTCTCCCACCGGTGAACGGGGAGATCGCGCAAACGGGTAATAAGCGTTTCGACCCGGGCACGTTCAATATCCTGTGGCACGCTTTGACCATCGGTAATAAAACTCACGGACTTTTGTTTTTCGTGGAGGGCGCTGATAATCCCGCCCACCGTGGCGGTCTCGTCGAGCTTGGTGACGACCACCGCTTGATAGTTGAACGGCTCGAACTGGCGCAGAATCTCTCCGATATCGCCCCGCTTGGTTGTAGCACTGACCGCCAAGTGCACCTCTCCTCCGGCGCTCCGTATGAGTTGGTTTACCTCCGCCAGCTTCGTGAGATCGTTGGGACTCTTACCGATCGTGTCCACGAAGACAAAGTCGGCCTCCCGATTAAGATCGAGGAGCTTACGCATCTCGGTGGCCGTCTCCACGGCGTGGACCGGAATGTTCATGATTTCACCGTACTTCTCGATCTGCTGCAGTGCACCGATTCGGTAGCTGTCGATGGTGAGAATACGCACGTCGTAGGAGGGGTCCGCGACCGCGCCGTACATCGCCGAGAGCTTCGCAATCGTCGTCGTCTTGCCGACGCCGGTCGGTCCGACGAGTACAAAGACGTGGGGACGTCGCGCTCTCTCCTGCCACGGATAGACGTGAATCGAAGCGGCGATCCACCGTACGACGCGCTCGTCGATCTCCGCGGCGTTTTCAAGATCCTCCACCGAGCATTCGCTCCGTAATCGGTCTATCACATCGCGAATATATGCGGGGGAAAAGTCGTTCTCCTCCAGAATATCCCGAATCCGAACGATCGTCTCGTGGTCGCCGGGTGACGCCCCCGGGCCGCCGTGCCCCATATGCTCCTTGAGGGAGCGCAGCTCCGAGAGCACCACATCGAGGCCGATGCCGCTCTCGACCTTGTCCGCCCGCGGTTCGGCGGCGACGACCGGCGCGGCCTCGCGGCTCGAGGGAGCGCGTGAAGCGGGTGCGCCTTGACGTACCGTTTCGAGTATTTTGCGGCGCTCCTCCACCATCGATCCCCGTCCCGGCACGCGGGTTTGGGGTGCGTGGCTGCAGTAACCGGTGACCTCTACCGCCCGCTTTCGAAACAGTCCGAGAATACCGCCGGTGTGTATCTCTTTTCGAGCAAGAATACGCGCGCGATCGCCGTACTTCCTCCGGATGATCGCCTGGACCTCCTGATCCGTTGCAGCCTGCTCGACAAAATAATCCATCACGTGCCCCCACTTTCCTCTATTGCGATCTCACCCACCGACTCGACCCGAATGTCGGCGGCGATCTCCGGGATGGACAAGACGGCCACATCGGGTATCTCGCGCCGCGTGCTCTGTTTAACCAGTGGCCGCGCGGCTTCGGAGACGAGGATGACCGGCAGAAACCCCTGCTCCTGCATCCGGTGTACCGCGGCCGAGACCCCTTCGATCCAACGACGATGGCGCGGCGGCGGGAGGGCCGCGATAGCGCCGGCGGCGGTCTCGACGCGACTCTCCACGATCTCGTTCTCCAACGGCGGTGCGACCGTCGCTACGTGAAGCGTCCGCTCGTCATCGGAGTACTGTAGACATATCTGGCGTCCCAAGGCCTGCCGCGCCTTTTCCACCAGAAATCCGGTATCTTTGCTCACCGCCGCGAAATCGGCCAACGCCTCCAGGATGACGACTTGGTTGCGAATCGAGACCTGTTCGATCAACAACCCTTGGAACACCTTCTGGACCTGTCCCAGACCGAGGGCATTATTGACCTCATCCACGACCGCCGGATAGTCCTGTTTGAGCTGATCGAGCATTTGACGGACCTCCTGACGCCCCAGCAAGTCCGAAGCGTTGTGCTTGATGACCTCGGTAAGGTGCGTGGCCGCGATGGACGGCGGATCAACGACCGTGTAGCCGGCGCGCTCGGCGCGCTCCCTGTCGTCCTCGGTGATCCACGTCGCGGGAAGTCCGAATGCCGGATCGGTCGTCGCCTCGCCCGCTATCTCCTCGCGAACCCCGCCGGGATTGATACTGAGATACCGCCCCATTTTTATGGAACCGCGGCCGACCTCCACACCACGTATCTTGAGGCTATACTCGCTCGGTCCAAGACGCATGTTGTCGATAATGCGAATCCGCGGTACGACCAGCCCCAACTCAAGGGCGGTCTCCCGACGAATACTCGTGATCCGATCCAAAAGCTCCGCACCCTTCTCCTTATCCACCAGAGGAATAAGGCCGTAACCGAGTTCCATGGACAAGGGATCGAGGGGTGCGACGTGAGTCGGCTCGACCTGGCTCTGCGCCGGCGCCTTGGGAGCCGCGGCCGCCTCCTCGGCGGCCACTCTCTGGTCGCGCCGCTGCAGGCGAAAGGCCGCAAAAGCGGTGAGCCCCGCCATGGGAATCAATACATACCACGGGAAACCGGGCAGGATCGCCAGAATAATCAGAAAGAACGTGACGATCCAGTACACGCGCGACTGCTGCGAGAACTGGCTCGTGATGTCGTCGCCGAACGTCCCGTCGGAGATGGCGCGCGTAACGATAAGACCGGTCGCGGTACTGATGAGGAGCGCCGGAAACTGCGATACGAGCCCGTCGCCGATGGTGAGAGAGACGTAGGTGGCCAACGCAGCGTTTATCGGCTCTCCGTGGATCGTCGTTCCGACGATCAGCCCGCCGACGATGTTCACGACGGTGATGAGAATACCGACCTTGACGTTTCCCGATACGAACTTGCTGGCACCGTCCATCGCGCCGTAGAAATCGACCTCCCGTTCGAGCTCCGTCTTCTTGCGCGTCATCTCCTCTTCGGTGAGCGACCCGCTGTTGTATTCGGCCTCGATCGCCATCTGTTTACCGGGAAGCGAGTCGAGGGTGAAGCGCGCAGCGACCTCGGCAACCCGGGTTGCGCCCTTGGTTATGACGATGAACTGCACCGCCACGAGAATTACGAAGATGATCAATCCGATGACGAGCCCTTCACTGCCCTCCGATCCGACGACGAAGCGCGCAAAGGCGCGCACGATTTGTCCCCCGAAGGCGGCTCCCTGGCTGAGGATCAATCTCGTCGATGAGACGTTGAGAGCCAGCCCGAATACGGTACTCACCAGCAACAGCGTCGGGAAGACCGAGAACTCGAGGGCATTTTTGGTGTACAGCACGATCAAGATGATGAGTAGGCTCAATAGAAGATTGGTCACCATCAAGGTATCGAGAAGCACCGTCGGAAGGGGGATGATGAGCATCATCACCACGACGATCACCCCGAAGGCTACGAATGCGTCGCTACGATGGCCGTCGAAGAGCCCGCCGAGGAGCGAAGTGGGGCGCGAAGCCTGTTGCGAATCAGCCATAGACTACCCTCTTTCCCGTCATGCGATACACCTCTCTGAGCACGATGACCATCGCCTCGTAAAACTTCTCCGGAATCTGTTCGCCCACCTCCACTTCGGCGTAGAGGGCGCGCGCAAGGGGCTTATTCTCGATGATCGGAACCTCGGCCTCACCGGCGATACGTCGCATTCTGAAGGCGGTCTCGTCACTCCCCTTCGCCGTTACCGTCGGGGCACTCATGGTCGCCGAATCGTACTGGAGCGCAACGGCAAAGTGAGTCGGGTTCGTCACCAACACGTCCGCGCTTTGTACGTTCTGCACCATGTTGCGCGACATGATCTCCTGCATGCGTTGTCGTAGTCGACTTCGAATCTGCGGGTCGCCCTCGAACTGCTTTCGCTCTTCCTTGACCTCTTGTTTGGTCATCTTCAACTGTTCACGGTGTTGCTGACGTTGAAAGAGATAGTCGAAGAGACTCAACACCAGCAGCGTAACCGCGGCCGACAGGAGAAGCAGAAATACGGTCTCCGCCACTACATTGATGGCAAGGAGATAGGGCACTCTCAGCAAATTGGCTAATCGATCAAAACGGGATCGAATGATCAGGAAGGCGATAAGCCCGATGATTATCACCTTTCCGAGACTTCGAAAGAAGTTGTAGAGCGCCTCGGTCGACAAAAACGACCGTTGCACCCACTTGTCGAACCGCGGTGCGATCCGATTGAAATCGGGTGTTATGGGCTTCGTGGTAAAGAGGAACCCGAACTGCACGACGTTTCCGAAGATTGCGGCGGCGAAGGCGACCATTGCGACCGGAAGCGCGATCCTCATGAAATAGGCGTAGAAGGCTCGCATAAGTATGCCGGAGGAGGTCGGGTCGATGTCGCCGGCGCGCTCCAGATAGTACCGCGTCATGTCGATCATCGAGTTGAGCATAAAGCGTCCGAGCAGACCCAACGCCACGACCGAACACAGAAGCACGACCGCACTCGAAACGTCGGGACTCTTGGCTACCTTGCCCTCTTCGCGCGACTTGCGAATCTTCTGTTCGGTCGGCTCCTCGGTACGCCCTTCGTCCTCGGCGGCAAACCATTGCAGATGCATACCGCGAAGAACGCGTAACGGATCGGCGTCCTCGCTCGCGGCAACGGACGGCGTCGAGTCGGCGCGTAGATCTCCGTCGCGAACGGGCGCCGCGCCCCGCGGCGCGGGAACATTCGAGGTGCGGCGGAACTCGGTGAGGAGCGCGACCGGTACGAGGAGTATCGATGCCGGGGCGAGTGCGAACATCACCATCGCCGTCACGGGGCGCCTCCCGGTGGTACGGCGCCCGCCGTACCGGAGAAGACCAAGCGAATCTGATCGAACGCGCCGTCGATGACTCCCTCGAACGCCTCTACCAGAAAGGGCAAAAGCAACAAAATAATGATAAAGGCGAGGCCGATCGCCGCCGGGAATCCGAGCATCAGCAGGTTCATCTGGGGAGCGGCTTTGCCGAAGAGCCCCATCGTAACCTGTAGCAAAAACAACGTTCCGAGAATGGGGAAGGAGAGTATGAGCGCCTGGGTAAACAGCTGCCCCAAGCTCGCCCCCACGAGGGCGAACAGATCTCCCCGTGCGCCGGCGATATCGACTGCACGCATCGCCTCGAACGATCCCTGGACGCCGAAAAGAAATAGTCGCTGCAACCCGCTCGAGAAGACGAAGACCATCATCGCCACCATATTCAAAAATTGGCCTACCAGAGGAATCTCGATCTGCGCCAGGGGGTCGAAGACTTGCGATGCACCGAACCCCATTTGAAGCGAAAAGAACTGGCCGGCCAGTTGGAAGACGGCGAAGAGTACGACTAGAAAGAGCGCGGTGAGAATACCGATCAACATCTCCCCCACCGCCAAAAGAATGAAGCCGAGAATGGTATCCGGCACCGCATATCCGGCAGTTGCAATGCCGGGATAGACGGCAAAGCTGGTGAAGAACGCCATTGCCGTACGCGCAATCCCGGGAATCGACGCCGAGGAGGTGATGGGCGCGATCCGGAGCAACGCGTAGACCCGTACGAAAATGAGGAGAAATACGGGTGCGTTGCGGGCGATCGTCTCTAACACCGTTAACCTACCATCTGCGGTATCTGATTCATCAGATTGATCGTGTACTGCACGAGCATTTGCATCATCCACGGTCCGAAAAAGAGAAGCGAGATGAGAATTGCCGCGATCTTGGGCACGAAGGTGAGGGTTTGTTCCTGAATACTGGTCGTCGCCTGAAAAATACTGATAATCAGCCCCGTAACCATTCCGATAATGAGCGCCGGAGCGGAGACGACCAGAAGCTGGAAGATTCCGGAACGAAACATCATAACGACGAAACCCAAGTCCATTAGAAGCCTCCGAAGCTCGCTACGAGCTGTTGCACGATCATGTTCCATCCGTCCACCAGGACGAAGAGAATCAACTTGAACGGAAGGGAGATCATGATCGGCGGCAGCATGATCATACCCATGGACATCAGCGTCGAGGCGACCACCATGTCGACGATAATGAACGGAATAAAGAGCAGAATGCCGATCTTAAACGCTACGGTGAGCTCGTGGAGGATGAATCCGGGAATGAGGACGTAGGTCGGCACGTCGGCAAGTGTGTTCGGCCTCCCGAGACCCGCAAGGCGCATAAATAATCCCACGCTCGACGGATCCGCCTCCATCTGCCGGAACATAAATACGCGCATCGGCTGCTCGAAGCGACGATACGCCTCATCGATTCCGATCTCGCCGTTCTGCAGCGGCACGTACGCCCCTTCATATATCTCGTTGAATGTGGGCCACATCAAAAAGAGCGTCAGAAACAGCGCGATGCCCAAAAGCACCTGGGTCGGCGGAACCTGCTGGAGCGAGAGCGCTCGCTTTACGAAGTCCAAGACGATCGCGATGCGTAGAAAACTGGTCATGATGATGAAAATCGACGGTGCAAGACTGAGGATCGCCAGCATTAACAGAAGCTGGAGCGAAAACGCAACCTCTTCGCCGCCGTCGGGACCGCGCAACTGAAGATCGACAAACGGAATTTGGAGTCCCTCTTCGCCTTGTGCAGGGTTGAGGAGCGGATCGCCGAGCGTATTGGCCTGAGGGTTACGGACGGACTGTCCGAAAACGGGACCGGCGAGGCCGGCGGCCATTATGAGTAGCATCAACGCCGTCCCGATGCGACGGGTGATCATCTCATCTGCCTCACGCGCCGTTGCTGGGACTGCACGAAGCCCGAGCCGATGCGCACTTCCTCCTCACTCCTCCTCGCCGCGGCGCCGCGCTCGCCGTGACCGCTTCCCGGAACGGTGAGATTACCGACCCATTGGGCAAATACGGAGCCGAAGGTTCGACGTTGCGACGCGGTGCCGGACGAGTGGGCCAGGACGAGTTCGTCGATCGTCTCCTGATCGTCGATCGTCTTGATCAGCTGCACGCCGCTCTCGTTTCCTCCGAGAAGCATCACCTCTTTTCCCACCATCACGGCGTGAAGGTCGCGGCTGCCGCCCAGATTCCGCGTGACAAGCACCTTGATGGGGGAGTCGGGCTCGTCGGACCCCGCGGGAATACGGCGTCTCAGAAGCGCAATGAGGCCGTAGATCGCGCCGAGCACCGTGATGAGCACCAGAAGCATTCGCAGAAGATCCCATATGCCGAACGCCGCAGGTCCTCCGGAGTCGTCGACCGACGGGGTCGCTTCGTCGGAATCGGGCGCAAAGACGAGATTCTCCTCGCCGGGAAAGGCCGCGGGCGCGCCTGCCGAGGACTGTGATGCCGCTTCACGCGACTCCGCCTCCGCGGGTAACGCACTACTCGACGCCTCGACCGTCTGCGAGAAACCGGTATGTGTGAATAGACAGAGCAGGCACATCGCAATGGCCATGCTCACAAGACGTGATCGTTTCAGTGTTCCCCTCCCCTGTGTATCCCCGATATCGGGTCTGCCGCCCCGATATCGGATCGTCTACGCTTATGTCATGTCACTCACTCGTTCCATCGGCGAGACGATCTCCGTCACGCGCACACCAAAATTCTCGTCGATAACGACGACCTCACCCTTCGCAATGAGCTTATGATTAACCAAAATATCGACCGGCTCTCCGGCGAGCTTATCGAGCTCGATAATCGTCCCTTCGCCCATACCGAGGATCTCGCGAATGAGCTTCTTCGTCCGCCCGAGTTCGACGGTCATCTCCATATACACGTCCATGAGCAGACCGATATTTCCCTGCTCGGACAGTGCCCCCTGTTGCTGGAGATTCGGAAACTGTACGGACTGAACGTTGGCCCCCGCACCGAAACCCGGAAGCCCGGCATCACCCATCATGTTTCCCATACCGCCTTCCATGCCGCCCATTCCCGGCATTTGCCATCCGCCTTGTTGCGGCGGCCCGCCGCCGGCTTGCGGTATCGCACCACCCCTTGCCGCCGCAGCGGGTTCTCCGAGTGCCGCTCTGCCGCCCGCCGCCGTTGCCAACCGCGCCGCAAAAGAGCTTTCGAAAACTTCGTAAATTACCGCCGAATCGTCACCGACCGTTACCGTATAACGGGCATATACCGGATCGTTCGGGAGCGACAAGCTTCCCGGGTCGACGGAGGTCGCGGTGGGCGGCTCCGGCATGATCGTAGCGCCGGTCTTCTCGCTAAGCGTATTGATGACCGGACCCGCGACCTGAGAGAACACCTCCTGCACCGCGTTGAACGCGGCGTCGTCGAGTTCCACACCGTCGAGCCCCATGGATGCAGAGGCGAACGTCAACGCGTCGGCGGCGGTCATCACATAGGCGTGGCCGCCGGCATCACCGAGGTTGTAGGTAATCTGTACGAGATCTCCCGAGAGCCCGCTCGGAGCGCCGCCGCCCATCGTAGGCGGCGCCACTTCGACCTCGCGCCCGGTAATCATCGCCATGTTCGACTGTTGCTGTGCAACCGTCTCCGCGAGCGCCTGCTGCAGTCCCGACAAGGAGTCAGAGGATGCGGAGGCCCCACCGCCGCCGGCGGAGCTGTCACCGAGGTCGATATTACCGGTACCGGCTAACAGAGCATCAATTTCGTCCTGGGACAGCGAACCGTCACTCATTCCCTACTCTCCTTCTTCCGCCAAAAGCTCTTCGAAATCTTCGGACTCGATCTCCTCGATCTTGCCGGTGACCTGCACCGCCAACTTGTTGCCGATTTGACCGGGCTTGCACCAGAACTTCTTGCGGTCTCCGACGCGAAGCGCCATGCTGTCGTTGATGTTCGCTTCGGGCAGACGAATCACGTCGCCCAAGTTGAGAGATAACACCTCCCTAACGGTAAGATCCATCAAACCGATCTCTACGATCATGGGCACGGCGATCGTCGAGAGGCGCTCGCGCAGAATATTAAGATTCTCCGTAGTCGCGCCGCGACGAACCGACGAGTACCAGTATTGGGCCGACAACTTGGAGATAATCGGCTCGATCGTGAGATAGGGAATACAGAAGTTCATCATCCCTTCGACCTCACCGACCTTCGTCTCCAGCGTGACGAGGACGACCATCTCCGACGGCGGTACGATCTGGGCAAACTGCGGGTTGGTCTCGATCTGTCCGAGTCTCGGGCGTAGATCGATCACTTGCGACCACGCCTCGCGCATGTTCCCGAGAATGCGCACGATGATGCCTTCCATGACCGTAGTCTCTATATCGGTCAGATCGCGCGTGACCTTGGTGCCCTCGCCCTTGCCGCCGAAGAGGCGGTCGATGATGGCGAAGGTGATGGCGGGGTCGACTTCGAGAATGGCAGACCCCTTGAGCGGATCCATGTTAATGACACCGAGGGTGGTGGGGTTGGGTATGGAACGAATGAACTCCTCGTAGGTGAGCTGATCGACGCTCGCAACGTGGACCTGCACCAAGCTACGCAGCTGCGCGCTGAGCGCCGTAGTGGTCAGGCGGGCAAAGGTCTCATGCATAATCGAGACGGTGCGTATCTGCTCCTTGGAGAACTTGTCCGGGCGCTTGAAGTCGTAGATCTTGATCTTGCGCGACTCGGTCGGCTGGGCAAGCTCCTCCGTCTCTACGTCGCCGGACGAGATGGCCGTGAGAAGCTGATCTATCTCATCTTGAGACAGAACTTCGTTCATATATCTATTCTACCCCTCCCTGTATCATTTTTTGCACAGAATCGCTCCTTTTGCAAGCCAGAAAACGGCATTTTCTAGAATTCTATAAATTCATAACGGTCGAACGCCACGTCGCGGACGTTGTTGGTCATAATGCGGTTGATCTCCTCGCGCAGCTCACGCTTGACCCGCTGGCGATTCTCGACCCCTTCCAGTTGATCCACGGTGCGCGATGAGAAGTAGATCGCGATCGCTTCGTTGATCTGAATCTCTCGCTGGATCAGCTCGGGCAACACGGCCTCGTTATCGGGGTCGTACCCGATGTGCGGATTGACGATATAGGTCTGGCGGACGGCATCCGCGGTAGTGCCTCGAATATCGCCGATCTGACTGAACCACGACAGGAGTTCGGCGCCCCCCTCCTCATATTCGCTCTGAAGCGGGAGCCGCGTAGCCGTGGCCCGAGTTCCTTGGTTCATGGTACGCACGGTAATGACGACGACCACTACTATAAATATGATACCGCCGATAACGATGGCGGTCCATTTGAGAATGTCGATGACGATGGCGGGAAGAAAGCCGATCTTCTTCTTTCCCGCCTGGGCTTGTTGCTCCTCGCCGCCGCCCTCTTCTTCGGTATCAAAGATTTCGTCGGACATAGAAGGCCTCCTTCAACCGTTGCGGGCGCGTCATAGATGCCCGTCGGAGAGTATTATGACGTCTACGCGCCGATTGTACGCTCGTCCCTCGGCGGTATCATTATCGAATAGCGGCCGGGTATCTCCCAGACCCATAACTTGAAACTGATCGTCGTTGACGCCGAGTTCGTCGAGAAATCGCAGCACGCTCAACGATCGCCCGGTCGACAGATCCCAGTTGGACGGCCAGGGCCCCGCCGGATCGGTCGGAATATCGTCGGTATGTCCTTCGATCCGAAACGTCCGTTCCGCAAGCCCGGGGTCGGTAAGGAGCGTCGCCAGCTTCTGCAGAATCTCACGGGTTTGCTCGATCCGAATGTCGGCGCTGGCGGGCTCGAAAAAGGAGTCCGAGGCGAGGGATATCACCAGCCCACGTTCGTCTTCCTGGACGCGCACTTGTTGTGACTGAATCTCCGGATTGAAGATGCTGACCGCGTTGCGACGCGCCTCGTCCAAAGCGCGGCCGCGCTCCATCGAGGGCAACGATTCGATCGTATTGCCGAGTTCCGCGAGACGGCCCGCCTCGAGGGTGTTCCCCCCCTCAAGATTTCCGAGACCGGGAAAGGCCGCCAGAATAAGACGAAGTTGATATCCGTCGATCGTCGCAGTGGTAAGGAGCATGACGAAAAAGGTGAGAAGCAGCGTGACCATGTCGCCGTACGTGAGCATGTAATCGGGCGCGCCCTCGGGGGGACACTTTTTACACTTCATCTGATCGGCCATACGCGTACTCCCGCCGTATTAATCGGCGCCACTCTCCTGTCTGACCGCGTGTCGCTGGTCGGGGGGGAGAAACGACACCAGCTTCTCCAGGAGAATTCTCGGGTTGTCGCCGCTCTGGATCGAGAGAATTCCCTCGATAACGATCTCCTTCACGCGGCTCTCTTCCAAGTCGCGGTCCTCGAGTTTGCTCTTAAACGGTATGAGAAACAGGTTGGCGAAGAACGACCCGTACAACGTCGTAACGAGGGCGGTCTGCATACCGCGCCCGATCGCTGCGGAGTCGCCGCCGATGTTACCCAACATGGCGATAAGACCGACGAGCGTGCCGATCATGCCGAACGCGGGGGCTATCTTGGACCAATCGTCGAAGATCTTCATCCCCACCTCGTGGCGCGTCTGAAGCTGGTTGAGATCGGCGTAGAGAATGCTCTTGATGATGTCGGGATCGGTACCGTCGACGACGAGTTGGATGCCTTTACGCATAAACTCGTCCTCAACCGCGTCGAGGTTATCCTCCAACGCCAACAATCCCTCTTTGCGGGCGCGATCGGAGAAGCCGACCAACTGGCTGATGAGCTCCTCCTCGTTCCACGAGGTGGTGTTGAAGACGTGCTTCAAGTAGCTCATGATTCCGAGCATTCGCCCGATGGGCTGGGCGACCATCATCGCCCCGAACGACCCGAGGATCGTGATCAAGAGCGAGTCGATACTTAAATACGGCCCGATACCGACGCCGCCGAGAATGATACCCAAGGCAACCATGACTACGCCGACGGTAATACCGATTATCGTTCCCAGATCCATTGGACCCTACTCCTCGTTCTTGAACACGCCGATCTCGCGGCGATACGCAATGATCCGGTCGAGAACCGACTGGTAGTCCTCGCGGACCACCAGCCGTTTTCCGGACAACATGATTAGTGTAGTATCGGGATTGAGCTCTATGTACTCAATCTGGTGCGGATTGATATAAAACTCCCGTCCGTCAAGTCTCGTGACCTGAATCATTCTTGACTAAGGTACTCCCTTTATCGCTTGAGTGTTAATACTTCCTGCAACATCTGATCGGAGGTCTGAATCGTCCGACTGTTGGCCTGGAAGCCCCGCTGGGTCACGATCATATCGGTAAACTGCTCGGCGAGGTCGACGTTGCTCATTTCCAACGCGCCGGCGATGATCGTACCCTTGCCGGCGACCCCGACCGTTCCGATGTCGGCGAGACCGGAGTTGATCGACTCCTGGAAATTGGTGTCGCCGCTTTTTTCGAGCCCTCCCGGATTCCGAAAGGTCGCCAGCGCCAACTGACCGAGAGAACGGTTGTTACCGTTGGAGAAAATGCCCGTGATGATTCCGCTCGAATCGATACGGTAGTCCTCCAGATAGCCCATGGGAAAACCGTTCTGGCTGAAGACCTTGGTCGAGCTCTCCGACGCGTACTGCGTCATCGCGTCGACAAAACTCCCCTGCTCTCCCAAGTTGAGGTTGAAGGTCTGGGTCACCGGCCCGTCCTGGGGCAATCCGGTGTCGGGATCGATGGGAATGCTCGTCTCCGGCACCTCGTAGGTGATCTGGACGTTGATCATATCGGCGGCCGAGAGCCCGCCTTCGGGGTTCTGCGCTGAAAGGAGCGTCCCGTCGTTGGCAAACTCTACGATGAAGGTCTGCCCGTCCGCCGCATCGATTCCGCCCACGGTCACCGTCTGGGGAAGGGGTGCATCGGCCTCGGGATCGATCGAGACGGTGGCCAACCACTGATTTTCGGCGTCCGGGTTGCGGGTGAAGTCGATCCGGAGCGTATGCGTGCCGCCGAAGGAGTTGTAAATGTCGTACTCGACGGTCCACGTACCGGCCTGAATCTGCGCCTCGGTCGCCCCGGCCGGGACGAGGGGCGTGTTCTTGTTCAGGTTGGACGCGAGAAAGACCTCGGAAGTCTGCTGCGCCGGATCTTTGCTCCCGACGGGAATGATTAAATCCTCGATCGTCGCGGAGGTGTTGATGAGCGTCGCGCCGTCTACGGTGCGGGCGTTCCACCCCTGGACGCGCATACCGTTGGCGGGATTGACCAAGAATCCTTCCGAGTCTACGCCGAACGCTCCGGCGCGAGAGTAGAAGTCCTCATCCCCGGCGCGCATGACGAAGAATCCCTCGCCCTGGATCGCAACGTCGCTCTTAACACCGGTCGTCTGGAGCGACCCCTGGGAGTGAATGGTGTCGATCGAGGCGACCTGCATACCCAATCCGACCTGCTGCGGGTTTACGCCGCCGACGCGCTCGTTGGGTCGCGCCGGACCTTGGCGCATCTGCGAAATCAGGTCCTGAAAGTTCACGCGGCCCCGCTTGAAGCCGGTCGTGTTGACGTTTGAGATGTTGTTACCGATGACGTCCATCCGAACCTGATGGTTCTGAAGGCCTGAAACACCGGAGTACAGTGATCGCATCATATCGTCTATACCCCCTTCTTAATTGATGACCCGCACGAGGTCGGAATAGTCGAACGTCTGGTCGTTGATCGAAATTTGCGGCATCGCGCCCGAGGTAACGCTCGAGACGGTGCCGGTGACGACCTGCTCGCCGGAGCGCACCTCCACAACGCGTCCCAACACGGCCAACGCTTGGTTCGTGCTCAACAGAGCGTTCATCTCCTGAAAGCCTTGAGATACGTTGGTCATCTGCTCCAACGACGAGAACTGCGCCATCTGCGAGATGAACTCCTTGTCCTCCATCGGCTGCGTCGGATCTTGGTTTTGCAACTGGGTGAGAAGAATCCGGAGGAAGTCGTCTCGCCCAAGTTCCTGGCTCGCACCGCCTTCGCGGGCGATGACTCGATTGAACGCGTCCGTCTGAGCTTGCACCAGGCCTCGTTCAGTTGTGCTCAAAGATGTCGAAAGATCCATCGTTTCTCCTTACTTAGGCGCTCTCAGGCGACAAGATTCACCCTGTGCGTGCCGTAATCATATTCACCCGCCGGCGCGATCTGCTGCTCGAATCGATCCACTCCGGTTCGTCGGCGGTCGTCCCGGCTATCGGTGAAGTCGTTCTCTCCGTCCCGAGTCTCCCGACCGGCATCGCCGGTGCTTACCTCGAGATCGCCGATATCGAGCCCGGCCTCTTCAAAGGCGCGCTGCAACGAGGCGATGTTCTGTTCCATCACCTCGCGTACGCTTCCATTATCGACAAGAATGCGCCCGGCTATATGGCCGTTGTCCATTCGCAGCCGAATACGTACTCGACCGAGCTCCGGCGGGCGAATGATAAGGCGAATCTCGGCACTGTCGGCGTTCTGCAACATAATACGCGCGTCGCGTACGATCCGTGTCCCGAGCTCGCCGTTGAGCCTCCGGGCGAAGTTGCCCGTCGCACTCGCCAATACGCTTCCTTTTGCCGCAGCGGGACGTGTCGTCGAGGTGGAGTCGGCACGCAGCAACGCCTCCGTCGCCTCACCATCGCTCGTCGCGCCGCGCTCGCTACCCTCACCGTGAGAGCTAGACTCGGACAAATCGACTTGTATCTCTCGAACGATGTCGACGCCGTCGCGCGTCTCCACCGAGGACGACTCAGAGGCCGCCGTCCGACGCAACTTGGCTTCAATGCGGGAAGCCTTTTCCTCGCGAAGCGCGCCCTTTCGCACCACGGGCTTTCCGGCGGCCGCTTCATGGACCGCGACTTGCGCAACCTCGGCGCGGACCTGCCCGGCCGCGACCGTCGGCCGCGCCGTCGCGAGCTCGTCGCCCGTTGCTCGATCGGTGGAGTAATCCGCCGCCCCGGTCGTCGCGCCCTCGGCGGGTACCGCCCCGGCGGTGGGACGAGCGGCCGGAGCGTCATGTCCTGCGGGCGAAGCGTCGGCGAGGCGAAGTCCCTCTTTGGTCGCAAAACCCTCTTTTGCGGCGCGAGTTGCCCCGTCTCGGGCATGCACGCGACGCATCTTGGCGCGCTTTGCGGAGGTCTTGTCTTCGACCGGATGGCCGTCTACGGCCTGCGAGGCGTGCCCGTCCGCCGCACCACCGACGGGAGCGTCGGTAAGAGCGATGTGCGAGGGAAGATCGAGCGGCGTCTTACCGTGTTCCGCCTCGATGTCTGCAACTCCGTCGGCGTCGTTCGACTTGCCCTCCGCCTCATCGTCGGCGACGTCGTCGCTCGCGCGATCCGAGCGCTTCGCGGCCTTGCGGCCTCCCTTCGTCATCGGTTCGTTCAAATCCTCCGCCGCGGTAAAGGGTGCACGGTCGGAAGGAGTCGCGGCGGCCACCGTGTGTTCGTCCCGGGGCGCGTCCTGCGCGCCGTGTGTCGGTGGATGCTCGGCGGCGCGTATACCCGATTCGGGCGGCGCCTCAGGCTCGGCCGACACGGACTCGGTGTGCGAAACGCGATCTTCGCCGCCGGTGTCGTGGGCTTTCAGATAGTCGGAGAATGGATCGGGCCGCCCGCTCGACTCAACCTTGGCCGTCCAATCCGGTATCGGAGAGGGGCGGTCAGAACGCGTAGCAACGGGCGTTAACGTATACACGCAAACAGTACCTCCAGATCAATCTGCAGGTGTGAGCGTCATCTTGCGCTGAATCTCAGCCGCCCGTTCTGCGGGAAGTCGGGAGAGCCAGACCGAAACCAGCGAAACCTCGCCGGCCTCCTGTGCCAACTCCTCGGTCACTCGGAGGGTGTCGATCAAAAGCTGATCGTCGTACCCCGATAGGATTCCCACTGCGTCGTCCGGGCGCATACTCGTCAGATCGCGCGAGTTTTGCTCAAGCACCGCTCTTCTATTTTCGTACCGTTGGAGCTGTTCATTGAGCGAATTCTCACGTTCTTCGAGTTCCGCGGCGAGTTGTGCGAGCTCCTGCTCGCGTTGGAGAAAGGTTAGACGCTCTTCGTCGAGGCGGCCGGCGGTCTCCTCCAACTGTACTTCGCGGAGAGTGACCGCCTCTTGGAGTTTTTCCAGGCGCAGGCGGTCCATTAACATGATATCGTCCACCTCATCCAGACCGCTGCGCTCCTCGACACCCACCAAACGAAGAACGGGGGAAAGGGTGTCGGTTACGTCGAGAAGTCCGAGGAAATCGAACCACAACAGTCCACCCACCGACAGTATCGCTATCAAGAACAGCAAGAGAAGGATCTGCGGAAATGCGCTGATTCGACTGTACCGTGCCGCCATTATCGATTACTCCTCCGAACGTTGATGGATGCGTTGTGAAATCTCGTCGAGACGGTGTTGCTCGTCCCGCTTCTGCGCCACCATGTAATCCGCTTCGCGCCGCTCCTTGAGCCTTTGCAAGACGTCGGCACCGCGTTTCGCTTCACGAAACGCTTCGGCGGCGATCGCGCGCTGCTCCTCGGCTGCGGCAAGGTCGCGTCGCAGACGCCCCGCCTCATCGGCGAGGCGCGCCGCATAGCCCTCTACCGAGAGACGATACGCCACATCATCGGAATGCTCGGTGCCGTCCGACGACGTGAGGGTCTCACGTCGTACTGCGAGGCGGTCGTCGATCCGTTGACGTAAGTCGGCGCACTGCGAGGAGATCGAGCCGAGTTCGAGCCGCCGTTGGTCGAGTTGATGCTCACGAAGCGACAGAACCGATTGCAGCCGAAAGTGAAATCTACGCATCCGAAGCCTCGTCAATTCCGGCGATCCCCAGCAGGACGCTTCGAGCGTCCGCGGCGCTACTGCGCTCCTCCACTTGCTGTTGCAATAGGTGTGTGATCGCCGGTCGCTTGTCGATCGCCGCGTCGATCTCGGCGTTGCTTCCCTTTGCGTAGATGCCGGCGTTGATAAGATCCTCCGCCTCCTGGTATGTCGCCATGAGGGTGCGCACGGCACCGGCGGCCCGGCGGTGCAGGGGATCGCAGACTTTACTTTCGAGTCGGCTTACGCTCCCCAAAATGTCGATCGCCGGATAGTGGTACCGGCGGGCGAGACGACGACTGAGCACCAAGTGGCCGTCGAGAATGCCGCGTACCGTATCGGAGACCGGTTCGTCCAGATCGTCTCCCTCGACCAGAATCGAATAGAAGCCCGTGATGGTCCCCCGCTCGCTGGTACCGCAACGCTCCAATAGTTGGGGAAGAATCGCATCCACCGACGGCGGGAACCCCCTGGAGGCGGGACCCTCTCCGCGGGAGAGGCCGATTTCGCGCTGCGCCCTGGCAAAACGGGTCACGGAGTCGAACATGAGCATGACGTCTTGACCCTGATCACGGAAGAACTCGGCAATCGTCGTAGCGACGAAGGCGGCGCGCAGCCGCGCCAAGGCCGGCGTATCCGAGGTACTCACCACCACGACACTGCGTTCCAACCCTTCGGGTCCCAGATCGTTCTCGATGAACTCGCGTACCTCGCGGCCGCGCTCACCGATGAGGGCGATAACATTCACGTCCGCGGTAGTATTGCGAGCGATCATACCGATGAGAGTCGACTTTCCGACGCCGCTTCCGCTGAAAATACCGAGCCGCTGCCCCTTTCCGACCGGTACGAGGGCGTCGATCGCACGGATGCCCGTCTCGACTTGCTCGGAGATGGGACGTCGGGCGAGTACATCGGGGGAACGCTGAAACACGGGATAAAAGACGCCGCTTCCGATATCTCCGAGGCCGTCGATCGGCGTACCCTTTCCGTCCAGCACGCGACCCAACAGGCGCTCGCTCACGGGGATCTCCAAGGGGCGTCCCAGACCGATCACCGGGTTTCCGACCTCGATGCCCTCGGTCTCGACGTACGGGGCCAGTTGGACGTTGTTTCCGTCGAGACCAACGACCTCGGCCGGAACGATCGATCCGGAGCTCTCGATCACGATCTGACACAACTCGCCGACTTTGGCCTGCGGTCCGACGCTCTCGATCTTGAGGCCCTGCACCGCCTGTATGCGGCCGATCTGCTTTATCGTCTCGGTGTGATCGACGAGCGCCTGGTACTTCTCCAAAAAGGCGACCGACATCGCGACGCTCCTTAACTTATCCCGTCGGTCGACTTCGGGCGCGACCGTATCGGGGTGAGCTCCAAGATTCGATCTTCGATCTCTCGCAGTTGAGAGGCGATCCGGGCGTCGATCTCGCCGAAATCGGTCTCGATGATGCACCCGCCGGGATCGACCGTAGAATCCTCGGCGACGGTGATGCTCTTGACCCGTTCCACCATGTTGAGGATGTCCTGTTTATGCTGCGTGGCGATATCGAGATCGGCGAGGTTGACGCGCACGATCACATCGCTCTTATGTTGAAGTTTCTGGAGAGACTGAACGATGTTGTTGACGACCACGTTCTTCTGGTTCTCGCTGATCACCTTGATGACCTTTTTGGCGATGCTGAGGACGAGGTTGACCACCTGCGTTTCGCTCTCTTGAATGATCTCGTTTCGCCGCTCGATCGCTTTGGAAAGGACGACGTGAAAGCGCTCGACGACTCGCTGCACCTCCGCCTTGCCCTCTTCAATGCCCGCCTCGCGCCCCTCTTTGTGTCCCCGCTGCCACGCATCCTGCTCGATCTGACGCGCCCGCTCCTCGGCTTCGGTTTGGATACGGACCCGTTCGGCCTCTGCGGCCTGACGCGTCGCGTCGGCCGCCTCTTCCGCCTCTTTCGTCGTGTTGTTGGCCTCGGCGGTCTTGTCACGAATCTTACGAAACGCCTCCTCCTCGGCCTCTTGAACGATGCGTTTCGCCTCGCCGGTCGCCTCGGAGATCATCTTCTCCCTCTCGGTGTCCCACTGCGCCTTAAACGCTTCGGCCTCGCGACGCAACTGATCGGCGGTCGGCCCGGTGTACTCCTCGATCGCCTCCAGCGGCTCGACCTCCGCGACGGCGCCGACCTTGTCTTTCGACGCGCCGGAGTGATCGGGGGCGCGGAGATAGACCTTATGCTGCTTGAACTGGATCTCCCGTTGACGAAATACGTTCTTTGCCATCTCTCACCCTGCCTTACGCGACCCTATACCACCAGCTCGTCCTCGCCGGCGCGGGCAACGACGATCTCGCCCTGCTCTTCCAGCTTGCGAATGATCGATACGATCTTCTGTTGACTCTCTTCCACGTCCTTCATGCGGATCGGGCCCATATACTCCATGTCGTCCTTGAGGAGGGCGGCCGCACGTTTGGACATATTGCGAAAGATCTTGTCCTGTACCTCGGTGTCGACCGCCTTGAGCGCCTTTGCAAGCTCCGCGGTGTCGACCTCGCGCATGACCTTCTGGATCGCGCGATCGTCGAGCATAACGATGTCCTCGAACACGAACATCCGCTTTTTAATGTCCTCGGCGAGCTCCGGATCCTCTTCTTCCAGACTCTCGATGATGACCTTCTCAGTCGAGCGGTCTACGAGGTTGAGAATCTCGACGATGCTCTCGACGCCACCGGCCACGGTGTAATCCTCGCTTGAAATCGAGGCGAGCTTCTTCTCCAAGACGCGCTCGACCTCGCGCAACGTCTCCGGCGAGGTACGATCCATCGTTGCGATACGCTTGGCGACGTCCGACTGGATCTCGTTGGGGAGGCTTCCCAAGATGACGCTCGCTTTCTGCGGCTCGAGGTACGCGAGGATAAGGGCGATCGTCTGAGGATGTTCCTGCTGAATGAAGTTGAGCAGATGCGTCGGATCGGTACGACGAATGAAGTCGAACGGTCTGACCTGGAGGCTCGTCGTGAGGCGGTTAATGATATCGACCGCCTTCTGGGAGCCGAGGCTCTTCTCCAACAGCTCCCGCGCGTAGTCGATGCCGCCGGTGTTGATGAAGTCCTGAGCCATCATCAACTCTTGAAACTCCTGTAGAACGACCTCTTTTTCCTCGTTACCGAAGCTCTCCATGCGCGCGATCTCGAAGGTCAACGCCTCGATCTCGTCCTCCCTAAGGTGCTTGAAGATCTCGCTGGAAATTTCGCTTCCCAGGGTCACGAGAAAAATCGCCGCTTTCTGACGCCCGCCGAGCTGCTGTCTCGATTTGCGT
Organism: Alkalispirochaeta sp.; assembly: GCA_965601925.1. Taxonomy (GTDB): domain Bacteria; phylum Spirochaetota; class Spirochaetia; order DSM-27196; family Alkalispirochaetaceae; genus Alkalispirochaeta. The sequence goes on along the minus strand of OZ271854.1, from coordinate 3,343,474 downwards.
CCGCCGCCTCCGGCGGGGGGGGCCGGTTGTTCGGTCTGTTTGGCCATAAACTACTCCTCCATCAGCCACGTGCGAATGAGATTCGCAACGTCCTCGGGATGCTCGCGGGCCATGTTGATGGCCATCTCTTCAAGCTCCATGCGCGCCCGTTCCTCAACCGACATCTCGACCTCGGCGCTCTCTTCCTCGGCACTCCTGAGGGCCGCCTCGCGCATCGCCTGATGCTGCCGGGCGAGTTCCTCTTCCCGCAGGCGCCGACGCCGTTCGATTTCGCGAGAGACGAGGCGAAAGGCTATGAAGGATACCAAGAGGATCGCGATACCGATGAGGATGTACAGTACGGCGAGCTGGATCTGTCGCTGTCTGCGGTATCGTTCGTCCTCCTCGCGAAACTGCGCCGTCCGGTCGAACTGTATGTGACGCACGCTCACCGCGTCGCCGCGGTCCTGATCGAAACCGATCGCGTGTTCGACGAGCTCGCGTGCGGCGGCCAGCTCCTCGACGCCGACGGGCGTATACGTGCGCGAAATAGACCCGTCGGAGTCGAATTGAACCTCCGCACGGTCATTATAGGTCCAGCGCCATGTGCCGTCCAGAGCGACGGAGGCGGTAATCCGCTGGATCGTCGGACTCTTCTCCTCGACGATGCGTCGACTGTTGATCTCGTTGTTGATTCGTTCCTCGTCGTTGTTCCACCGCCCTACGAGCCCGTCGAGGTCGCGATATGCCGGCGGCGTCTGCCCCTCCACACCGGGAGGTCCCTCGGGGTTGAATCCCGTTCCCTCGTAGTTTTCGTTGATGTTTTCGATCGAGCGCGGTATCGAGAGGACGAACTCGGTCTCGTCAAAGGGAGTCCGGGGATTATCTTCGATAGTCGTAATCGGGAAGAACTCGTTGGTCTCCTCGGTGCGCTTCCCCATATCCATGTCGACGTTGATGTTAACCACCTGCACCCGATCGCGACGATAGATCTCCGAGAGGGCCGTCAGAATCGCCTGCCGATACTGCTCTTCCTGGTCGCGAATGATCTCGAGCTCGCGTCGCGTGAGCTCCAACCGATCGAAGTCCTGCAAGCTTTCAAAGTCGTTCAGGGTCACTCCGGAGGGATCGGTGATGGTGATGTTCTCCGGATGCAGCCCCTCGACGGCAAACTGAATGAGCTTTTCGATACCCTCGATCTTGGCGCGGCTCTCGCGAATGTCGCTACCCGGCTTGGGCGTGATGATGATCGAGGCGGTTACCGGGTTTTGCTGCTCCGCGAAAAGCTCATCCTCGGGCATAACGATCGTCACGCTCGCCGCGTCCACATCCTCAAGCGCCGTTATATGCTGTTCGATCTGGCGCATGATGCTGCGTTGAAGGTTGACGTTACGCTCGAAGTCGGTGAGCGTCCAGCGCTCGATATCGAAGAGTTCCCACGGGTCGGTTCCGGTGGGAATCAGATCCTCGCGGGTAAGGATGGCGCGCATCCGTTGCGCCGTGCGCTCGTCGTCGAGCATGATGATGTTGTTTGCAGAGACGGTATACGGCACGCCCTCTTGATCGAGACGTGTCGTGATGTCGGCCAACTGTTGCGGATCGGCAACGGGCTGGCGCAGAAGCGGCACCTGAGACGGCGAGGCCGAAAACACGATTAACATAACGACGGCGGCGACGACGATGCCGGCGATTCCGAAAAATATGAGCTTCTGCGGAAGCTTCCACTCGCCCCACAGCGTCTTTATGCGCTCAACGAGACGCTTGATAAACTCGTTCATGTTCCCCTCCCCAGGTTCGATTAAGCGGCTCTATCCGCCGTGCACGCTACCTCCGCGCTCTCTTAGCTCGATGTGGTACGCTCTTTGAAGTCTGCCGTTCATCAGAGAGCCCATCTGCGCATCGCGGTCAGCGCAAGTTGGTGATGTCTCGATACGCCTGGATCACCCGATCCACGACGTTTCGGGTGATACTCAAAGCGGTATTCGCCTTCGCCGCGGCGATCGTGAGATCGTGAGCCTCCACGCTCTCCGGATCCATGATTGCCCGAATCGAGAGCTCTTCATGGGCGATCTGCAGCCCGTTGGTCTCCTCCAAGCTGTCGATAAGGGCGTCGCGAAATCCCGTCTGCCCCAACGGATCGGGTAACGGCTCGTACTTACCCGGTAGGTGGTTCGGATGCGTCCGCTCGATCCGGATGGCGTTTCCCATCGCCTGTGACGGTTCAAACAACGTCATAATCACTCACTCCTTATCGCCCGATGTCGAGGGCTCGTTGGAACATCGTTCGCGCGCCGTTTATCACCGCGACGTTCGCCTCGTACGCCCGGGAGGCGTCGATGAGGTCGACCATTTCATTCACGACGTTGACGTTGGGATACTCGACGTACCCCGCGCGCGGCCCACTTTGAATCGCATCCGGATGCGTCGGGTCATACACGAGACGCAGCTCCGAGTCCATATCCTTCTCGACCTCCGTAACTCTCACTCCCTGCCCGACGCCGTTGTCGAGGGGGCGCGGCAAAAAGGGACTGCGCCAGGTCGGCCCCTCGGTACGCGGCCGAAGAACTACTCGGCTACGACGGAAGGGGCCACCCTCGGTCGTGCGGGTCGTGTTCGCATTGGCGATATTGTCGGCAATGACATCTTGCCGGAGGCGTTGGGCGGTGAGGCCCGTCGCTGCGCTGTTAATGGCCGAAAAAAGTCCCATCGTCGGTCACCTCTCCTATCGTAGTACCAGATTGATTCTGGCGAACGAGTCCGCCACCGATCGGGTCATCATCTGGTACGCCAACTGATTGTTGAGCAGATTCATCGATTCGACCTCGATATCCACATTATTGCCGTTGTTTTGTCCCGTCGTCGCGAAATCGAGGACGCGGCGCGGTCGTACGTCTCGGTAGTCGAGGCTCTGATGAAACGGGATGTGGCGCTCGTGAGTCACCGCCTCCTGAAAACGTGGGCGTCTTTCGGCGCTCTCGAGCGCATAGGCCAGACGCGACTCGAAGTTGACCTCGCTCCGCTTGAAGTTCGGAGTGTTGGCGTTGGCGATGTTATCGGCGATGACGCTCTGGCGCAGGAGGCTTGCATCCATCGTGCGCTGTAAAATGTCGAGCTGGCGACCGAATCCGGTATTCTCAAACATCCGTCTTCTCCTCTTCTATCATCATCGGTGTCCCCGTTCGCACCTTTAGAGGATGTAGCGACTCAGATCGTGATCTTCAACGACGTCCGCCAACTTCTCCAACACATACTCGCGCGTGACGGGAATCGTCTGTCCCGCGAGGTCGGGAGCGTTGAACGACACGTCCTCCAACAGGAGCTCCATGATGGTGTGAAGCCGTCGCGCTCCGATATTCTCGGTACGCCCGTTCACCTCCGCGGCGATCTTGGAAAGCTCCCGGATCGCTTCGTCGTGAAACTCCAACGTGACGCCTTCAGTTTCCAGCAACGCGCTGTACTGCTTGATGAGTGCGTTCTCCGGTTGTGTCAGGATGCGATAGAAATCCTCCTCTTCGAGCGCTTCCAACTCCACTCGGAGGGGAAAGCGGCCCTGAAGCTCCGGTATCAAATCGCTCGGTTTGCTCATATGAAAAGCACCGGCGGCGATGAACAGAATATGCGAGGTGTCGACGATCCCATGGCGCGTATTGACCTTGCTGCCCTCTACGATCGGAAGGATGTCGCGCTGCACCCCCTCGCGGCTCACGTCGCCGCCGCCGCGTCCCTCGCGCGTAGCGATCTTGTCGATCTCGTCAATGAAGATGATGCCGGTGTTCTCGATGCGATTGCGCGCGAGCTCGGCGGCGCGCTCGGTATCCACCAGCTTGTCCATCTCCTCCTGGAGAAGAAACTCACGGGCCTGACGCACATTCATGCGACGCTTTTTCTTTTTACCGCCGAAGATATTGCCGAGGTTCCCGAGGTTGAGGTCCAACTCCTCCACGTTGCTCCCGGAAAAAATCTCAATCGCCGGCATCGCCTGCTTGCTGACCGAAATCTCAATCTCCTTGTCGTCGAGCTTACCGTCTCGGAGCATCGTTCTAAATCGTTCGCGCGTATGGGTGGAGACACCGTTTTTGCCGTCTCGCCCCGCGGCTCCTTCGGCGACGAGTGCGGCCGGATCGGGATCGGCGCGCTCGGGGGCGGACGTTTGAGGCGACGACTCGGTCACACCGGGTAACAACGCGTCGAGAAGCGCCTCTTCGGTGCGCTGTTCGGCCTTCTCCCGGACCTCCTCGCGCAGATCCTCTTTGACCATCGAGAGGGCGGTCGCCATGAGATCGCGCACCATGGACTCGACGTCGCGTCCCACGTAGCCGACTTCGGTATACTTCGTAGCCTCGACCTTTACGAAGGGTGCGCCGGTGAGGCGCGCGAGACGACGGGCGATCTCGGTCTTTCCGACCCCCGTCGGTCCGATCATGATAATGTTCTTCGGAGCGATCTCCTCCTGCAGATCTTCCGGCAACTTCTGACGCCGAATGCGATTTCGCAGCGCAATTGCGACCGCCTTTTTCGCCTTCTGTTGGCCGATGATGAACTTGTCAAGCTCCGCTACGATCTGGGCGGGGGTAAGGTTTTCAAGCTTCACGACAACTCCTCCACCGTGATATGCCGGTTGGTAAAGACGCATATGTCTCCCGCAATACCCAACGCCGCCTCGGCGATCTCACGGGCGCCCATATCGGTATGTTCCACGAGGGCGCGCGCCGCAGCGAGGGCGTAGTTGCCGCCGGAACCGATCGCAAGCACTCCGTGCTCCGGCTCGATCACGTCTCCGGTACCGGATATCAATAACATCGTCTCGCGATTGGCGACCAAGAGCATCGCCTCCAAGCGGCGAAGCGCGCGATCGGTGCGCCACTCTTTAGCGAGTTCCACGGCGCTCCGCATGAGGTCGCCGGAATATCCCTTCACCCGCGTCTCGAAGCGCTCAAACAGCGTGAAGGCGTCGGCGGTAGCACCGGCAAACCCCACGGCGATCTTTCCGTCGTAGATTGTACGGACCTTGCGCGCGTTCCCTTTTACGATGGAGTTACCCATCGAGACTTGGCCGTCGCCGGCGATAGCGACCGACGAGCCTCGTTGCACCGCCACGATCGTAGTGCTTCGTACCGTTATGCCGTTATGAGCCATGAAGCGTCCTTTCTTTGCGTACGCTCGCCGGTCGAGGTTGTTCCGCCGTAGTATCGCCTCGACGAGACCGCCGACGGGCGTGGGGGTGGGCATCGCGATAGACGGTGCGAAGCCGCTCCATGCCGACGTGCGTGTAGATTTGTGTCGTAGATAGATTCGAATGCCCCAACATCTCCTGAACGATGCGGATATCGGCACCGTGGTTGAGTAGGTGCGTCGCAAAGGAGTGGCGGAATCCGTGCGGAGAGAGATATTTTTCTACCCCCGACTCCCGTAGTCGCTGCGAAATAATTCCCGCCGCCCCACGGGTAGAAAGTCTTCCACCCCGAAGATTGAGGAAGAGCGCCTTTTGATCCCCCAATCCGTGCCTCGCGACAAAGGCTTGGCGTAGGGGTAAATAGTCGCATAGGACGCCGAAGGCGCCGTTTCCGAGAAAGACGAAGCGGTCTTTGCGGCCCTTACCGTGAACCAACAACGATCGGCGCTTCAGGGCGAGATCATCCACGTTCGCGGAACAGACCTCGCTTATACGCGCTCCGGTTGAATAGAGCGTCTCCAACAGTGCACGAGTGCGTAACGTCGCGAAGTCGTCGCCCTCGATGGCGAGCAACTGCTCGATCTCCGACTCGAACATCGTCTCCGGGAGTCGCTTGGGCATCTTGAGGCTTCGAATCGGCATCGCCGGGTTACCGGTGACGCGTCCCTCGCGCTCGAGAAAGCCGAAAAAGCCGCGGAGCGCCGAGAGACGCCGGTTGACGCTCGTGGCGGCAAAGCCGCGGTCGCCCATATCGCGCACCCAACGCCTGACGAGATTCGAGGTAACGTCTTCGGCCGTCTCCGTCGAAATGGTGGCCGCGAACTGTGAAAAATGGTCGAGATCGGCCCGATAGGCTCGTACGCTCGCGAGCGCCATACCGCGCACACTGCGCAGGTACTCGACGTAGCGGTCGATGTCGTTCCGTAATGCGGTATCGGTCACACCATTTCTCCTATTCGCCGGCGCATCGCTTGTCGCGCCTCCCGGAGTGAACCGGGCGGATCGACGGGTCCGAAACGCGAGACGACGCCTCGCGCGCGGGTGTCGGCTCGCCGGCACCTATCCGACTCGTCGGCCAACGACACCCCGGACGCTCTCAGACAGTTGAGAATATCCTCGATTCCGGCCACCTCGTCGGCTCCGTCGGCAATACATCGACGGCCGCCGGGCGATATCGAGGCGCTCCGGTGCACCATGACCGGCACGCCTACTTGGGCCGCAAAATCGGCGGTGATCAATGCGCCGGAGCGTTCCGGCGCTTGAAAGAGCACCACGCCGAGAGAAACACCGGCAACGATTCGATTGCGCGCCGGAAACTGGTAGCGTTGAGCAGGCGTCCCGGGTGGATACTCGGAGAGGATCACTCCGCCGCGATCGAGTATGTCGGCTGCAAGCTCTCTGTGGCGTACCGGGTAGACCGAGTCTATGCCCGACCCGAGTACCGCCACCGCGCGGTTTTCGATCCCCGAGGCGACGGCGCCGCGGTGGATCGCACCATCGATCCCGAGAGCAAGCCCGCTTACTACCGACAATCCGTGTTCCGCGGCGATCCGTCCCGTTTCGTAGGCCGCGACGACGCTCGCCTCGTCGGGACGACGCGTCCCTACCATCGCGATCGCATACGGCACGTCGGTGCCTCGGCCTACGGCGGCGCTCGTTCCCCACATATAGAGGATCGGCGGTGGATCGAACAGTCGCGTGAGACGCGACGGATACTCTCCGTCCGTGATCCACACGACCCGTCGCTCCGGTTTTGCCGCCCACCGACGGTCGGCCTCGACGGCGCGGAGCAGGTGGTGCGGATCCCAGCGCGTCTTGCGCAAAGGACGCTGGATGAGACGCTCCACGTCGTAGTGCTCCAGGGCCAGCAATCCATCCAAACGCGGGACCGCAAGAAGCAGTGCGAGGCGCTCCAAAGGTCGCAGAGGTCGGAATCGCGCGACCAAAAGAAGCGCATCGTCGTCGGGGCGCCTCGCCCCGGCCGCTCGCGCGACGAGTCGTTCGCGCCAGTTGTGTTCGTCTCCGGCTCGCACGTCCTCTCCCTCGTGCCTCACCGGCGTTCCCTTACCGCCGACCATTACCGATCCCCCGTGAGCGCATCTCTGTTTTGCGCCGCACGATGTCGCTGTTCGTCGGTGAGGGCGTTACGCGCCAACTCGCCGTAGACCGCAGCGGCCTCTTCGTCCAACCCGTTACGCACCAACACGTTCGCGAACAGGAACCGTACCGAGGGTTCGCGCGATTCCACCTCCACCAGGCGGCGGGCGTATGCCAGCGCCTCTTCGGGGCGATCGAGCTCGAACGTCAGCAACACGGTCAGTCCGTACAACGCCTCGCGATAGTCGGGTCGGATGTCGATCGCGGCGCGATAGAGGCGCTCCGCTCGATCGTAGTACGCCGTCTCGTCGCCCGCCGTAATGCGCGCACGGGCGGAGCGAGCGGTGGCGACGCCGGCGAGATAGTACAGGTTCGCGTTGTCGGTCTGGATCGCCATCGCGGCCTCAAGTGCCTCCAACGCCGGACCGTACATCTCCGCTTCCATGAGCTCCCGCGCCAAGAGCCGTTGAAACGTGGCTACTCGTCCGAGGCGAATCGTCGTCTCGCGGATCTCTTCGCGATAGCGTTCGATATCGGCGCGCAGCTGTTCGACGCGCTCCTCCGAAACGGAGACGCCGTCGTAGGTTGCACCCTCGGTAGCGACCAAAAAGTCGAGCGCCGGCTCCTCCTCGGGGGCGCACGCGGCGAGAAATATGACCGCCGCAAGCGTCGCCGAGATGAGTACTCCGTGTCGTACCGTGCGCCCGACTCGTGCCATCAGTATCCGTCTCCACTCCTACTCTGTGACGCATCGATACGTCCCGCCGCCTCTTCAAGGATCGAGACGGTCGCGGAAGCGCCGATTCGGTCGACTCCGGCCTCGATACACGCCCGGGTGAACGCCAAGTCGCGGATTCCTCCGGCGGCCTTCACTCCCCGTGCATCCCCGGCCACGATGCGAAACATACGCAGATCCTCGATCGTCGCTCCCGTTGAGGCGAAGCCGGTCGAGGTCTTAAGGATCGCCGCTCCGGCTCTCACCGCCGCGACCGCCGCCTGGACCTTCTGCGTCTCATCGAGGAGCGCGATCTCCAGGATTACTTTCACGATCTTCTCGCCCGCCGCCGCCACTACCGCGCGCACATCGTCGTACACCACCGTCGGGTCTCCGTCGCGCATGCGTCCGATGGGAATGACCATATCGAACTCGGTCGCACCCTGGGAGGCGGCCATTTCGACTTCGGCAACTTTGGCCGAAGAGCTGTGGTATCCGAGAGGAAACCCGATGACGGTACACACCTCGGTATCGGATCCGCGCAACAACTCGGCGCACAGCGCTACCCGATCCGGCGGCACACAGACGCTTCTCGTGCCGTAACGCCTGGCCTCCTCGCACAGTGTGCGGTACCGGTCTTCGGTCGCTTCCGGCTTCAGCAAGGTATGGTCGAAGTAGCGCGCGAGGCCCGCCTCGCTATCCACCCGCGCCGTCCCGTCGAAGGCGATCGCCGGGCGCCCGGCTTTTTCGAGCGTATCGTTTGCGCGTGCTATACCCGTTTTAATCTCCGATTCGTTCATATCGAACTCCTTACTCCGTTATCCTCTGGGATGAAAGCGCTCATGATATGCCTTTAGGTCATCGGTATCTACATGTGTGTAGATTTGCGTCGTTGCGATATCGGCGTGTCCCAGAAGCTCCTGCACCGCCCGCAGATCGGCACCGCCCTCCAAAAGGTGAGTCGCAAAGCTATGCCGGAGGGTGTGGACCTTCGCATCGATCCCGACCGCTTGCGTCAACTCGTGGAAGCGCTTCCACATACCCTTTCTGGAAAGGCGCATCCCGCGCCGATTGAGGAAGAGCGCTCGCTCGGCGATACTTCGCGAGAGCTTGGGCCGTCCCTCTTCCAGGTAACGCTTCATCCAGCGTACCGCCTCCTCGCCGAGAGGTACCATACGCTCCTTGTCTCCCTTCCCGCGCACCAGTATCAACGCCTCTTCAAGGTACAGGTGATTCTGGTCCAGGCCCACCGCCTCCGAGATACGAAGGCCCGAAGAGTAGATCAGCTCGAAGAGCGCTCGATCGCGCACGCCTCCGGCATTCCCGAGATCGATCGACTCCAACAGACGCTCGACCTCTTCGACCGACAATACCCCCGGAAGTCGATGTTCCCCCCGCGGTGAAGACACGCTCATCGCCGGGTTGTCGGGGCGCAGCTCTTCCAGTACGCAGAACTGAAAAAACGAGCGCAACGCCGAGAGCCCTTTGGCGATGGTACGTGAATCCACCGGATCGTCGGCGGTCTGACGCCGAATGAGGTAGTCGACCAGCTGCGCGGTGTTCAACTCCGCGAGATTCAGGCCGTTCTCACGAGCATCCGCGTCCGCCGATGTACACTCGCGCAGATACGTGTCGGCGGTCTGTTTCGACAAACGCAGCTCGACTAAGAGGTAGTCGCGGAACTGATCCAGAAGCGTTGCGGTGGAAGGCACCGATCCCCCCTAAAAAAACTTACCCGCAGCGCGGCGCTGTCTCAGGATTGCCGGAACCCCGAGCTGCTCATCGTCGTCGGATGTCTCGGAGAAGAGATCCTCCTGACGGCCGGGACGCGTGAGGTTGTTCCACGTATCCAGGTTTATGAACTCCGGCTGCTCTTCGGCCTTACCGCCGCAGTCCGACTCCGGGGCTCCCCGCGATTGCGCACCGGCGCCCACTCCGGGGGCGATGCTCTCACCGAATCCGGTAGCGATCACCGTCACGCGCACCTCACCGTCGAGGCGTTGATCGACCGCGGTGCCGGCAATGACCAGGACGTCGTCGTCGGCATTGGCGGTAATGATCTTCATGATGTCTTCGTATTCGGTGAGGGTGAAGTCGGCGCCGCCGGTCACGTTCACCAGAATTTTGTTGGCACCCTCGATATGCGCATCCTCAAGAAGCGGATTGTTGATGGCGTTGGTTGCAGCATCGACCGCTCGGTTGTCGCCTTCGCCCCTGCCGATGCCCATGAGTGCGTCGCCCTGACCTGACATAACCGTGCGCACGTCGGCAAAATCGATGTTAATCATGCCGTCTTTGGTAATGAGATCGCTGATGCCCTGGACACCCTGCCGCAACACGTCGTCGGCGACGAGGAACGCGTCGTTAATCGGCGTGTTCTTTTCCACGATCTTCAGAAGATGCTGGTTGGGAATGGTAATCAATGTGTCGACCGCAGCACGCAGCTTGTCCACACCCTCTTGGGCGAGGCGCGCTTTTCGTTGTCCCTCAAACGTGAAGGGGCGCGTCACGACGGCAACGGTCAGAATACCGAGATTGCGCGAAATATCCGCGATAACCGGAGCCGCCCCGGTACCGGTGCCGCCGCCCATTCCGGCGGTGACGAAGACCATATCGGCGCCCTCTAAGAAGCCCCGAATCTGGTCCTTATCCTCCAGCGCCGCCTGTTCGCCGACTTCGGGCTTCCCGCCCGCGCCTAATCCGCCGGTAATCTTGGTTCCCAACGGTATGCGCAGCTCCGCTTGAGAGCTCTGGAGCGCCTGCAGGTCGGTATTGACGGCTATGAACTCGATGTTGGTCAGCCCCGCCTGAATCATGCGGTTCACGGCGTTGCCGCCGCCGCCCCCGACGCCGATAACCTTGATCACCGTGGGGCTGGTCCCCGATGATGCGATCGAAAGATCGTCTTCGTATACTTGAAAATTCATGCACTCCCCTCCCTTGTGCATCGTTTTGTATCCCCGCTTAAAAAAAGTGTTTCATCCAGCGACGGAGTCCCTTCATGACCCCGTCGGAACGCTCCTTCGGTACGCCGGAGTCGCCGAGGCCCAGGCGATGGCTATACAACACCAACCCGACCGCGGTCGCATACTCCGGACTTTGATACCGATCGACCAACCCGCCGTGTCGGCCCGGTTGCCCGATCCGGCCACCCAGATTGAAGATGTCCTGCCCCAACTCTACGACTCCCGGCAGCATCGCGCCGCCCCCGGTGAGCACCAAACCGCCGGCGATCCGGTCCAACAGCCGCTGTCCGTCCAGCCGTTCCCGCACCATTCGGAAGATCTCGGTCATGCGAGGTTGGATGATCTCGCAGACCTGTTCGCGCGTACACTGGATGGGCGGCCGCCCGCCGACGCCGGGCACGATGACCGGCTCACCTTCTTCCACCAACGGTCTGTAGGCACAACCGGCCTCGCGTTTGATGCGCTCCGCCGACTCCGTCGACGTTTTGAGCATAATCGAGAGGTCGCCGGTCACCTGCGAACCGCCCACGGGAAGCACAAAGCTGTAGTACGGAGCACCGTCGCGGTACATCAACACGTTGGTCGTCCCACCGCCGATATCCACGACGACGACACCAAGATCCTTCTCGTCTTGAGACAGCACCGCCTCTGCCGCGGCGAGTGAGCTGAAGACGACTTGGCCGATCTCGAATCCGGCGCGGTTGACGCATTTTACCAAGTTCTGGGCGGCGGTAACCGACCCGGTAATCATATGAACTTCGACTTCCAGGCGTACGCCGATCATGTCCAGGGGGTTTTTGATTCCCCCCTGCTCGTCGATCATGTAATCGCGGGGCACGACGTGGAGAATCTCCCGATCCATGGGGATCGACACCGCCTTGGCCGCCTCGATTACGCGGTCGACATCGTCCTGCGTAATCTCTCGGCCCTTTCCGGTGACCGCGACCACGCCGCGCGAATTGAGCCCCTCGATGTGGCTACCGGCGATACCGCTTACCACACGTTTGACCTCGCGCCCCGCCATCTGTTCCGCCGCTTCAATCGCGTCGACGACGCTCCGCAACGTCGCCTCGATGTTGATAACCACACCTCGGCGGAGCCCCGAAGAGGGCGTACTCCCGACACCGATAATCTCAAGCGCACCGGACTCGTCATACTCGGCGATGGTCGCGGTAATCTTACTCGTACCGATGTCGAGTCCGACGATCATATCGTCAACGGACACTTCGGTCCTCCTTCAGCCGGTAGACGATCTCTCCGGAGCGAAAATCCACTTCGGCGACATCGTCGGCGATTCCCTGCTGCGCAAGTACGTCCAAAACCATCAACGCATACTTACCGACCTCACGATCGATGTGCAAATCGAGTCGAACGGGAACGCGAAACGATTCGGTAAAGAGTAGTACGTCGTGCTCGCCTCCCCCGCGCGCCTCGATCCTGAGTTCCGAAAGTGACGCGAATATCTCGGGAGACGAAAGACGCACGTCGTATAGGCGCGTCAAGAAGGCGCAGATCTCCTCGGGGAGTTTGCCGCCGACGACATCGCCCTCGAAGCGAATACCGGAGAGCACCGGCAGATCGTAACTCGCAAGATGCGCGCCACCGTCGAACAGGGTTCCGGTCTCATCGACGACAAAGGGTCTGCTCGTACCGTTGTGTTCCACCAACGCGACGGCGAGCGGCCGACGTCGCAACAGTTCCAGACGCACGGTGTCGGGAAAGGCGCGCTCGACCACGGCCGTTCGGATCATAGGATGACTCTCTAGACGGGCGGCTATCTCGTCGGGACGTACGGAGAAGAGAAACGGCGCGCCGTTCAAGCCCGCCAGCTCCAACAGCGCCTCGCGATTCATCTCAAAGTCGGCCTGCACCACCACGCGCGACACTCCCATATAGGGCAACGCCACGGTGACCGCGATCACATATCCGATGAGCACGACGCTCAAAAGTACGGCCAGCAGGACGAGCAGACGGCTGCTTGAGGCGGGCGCGCTCGTCCTCCGGCGCTGCCGACGCGACATAATCGCTTCAGACACGTCGATCCCCCCATACATACGACCGCGCGCCCGTAGCGCTTTGATTCGCCGGGGCGCCACGATCGGAGGCGGCGTTCAGGATCAAGCCGCACATCGCGAAGGTAATGACCAACGACGACCCTCCCGCGGAGAAAAAGGGCAGTGGAATGCCGGTCGCCGGTACCGCCCCGGCAACCACGGCGATATTCAAGAGCGCCTGAAAGACGATACTCGCCGTAAGCCCGAATATCAGAAGCGACCGGAACCAATCGTTCTGTCGTCGCGCCAGATACAGTCCGCGAGCGGCGAACAGCAAAAAGAGACCCGTGATGATCGTTACCCCGATGAAACCGAGCTCCTCGCCCAAAACGGCAAAGAGAAAGTCCGACTGCGCCTCGGGCAATCCACCGAACTTTCGCTCGCTCCGCCCGATACCGACTCCCCAGAAGCCGCCGGCTTCCAATGCGCGACGAGCCGCGAGCACCTGGAACCCGCTTCCGATGGGATCGTACTCGGGATTGAGAAACGAAATGACGCGGCGTACACGGTGCTCGCGCGTAAAGAGCGTGATGATACCGATGGGCACGACGAGGACGAACATCTTCACAAAGTATCCGATCGGTACCCCGGCGATAAAAAACATGACCATTGCAACGATTACCAGGAACACGGCGGTACTGAAATCGTTCTGCAACAGCACGATCCCCGAAAAGAGGGACACGATCAACACCGGCGGCACCAACGAATGGAGCGGATCGGAAAAGTCTCCCTCGCGTCGTGAAAAGATATGCGCGAGGTAAACGATCATCGTCATTTTTACCAACTCAGACGGCTGGAACGAGACGTTAAAGAGAATGATCCACCGTCGCGCTCCCATGTAACGCGCGCTTATGCCGGGCACGAAGGTCAAGAGCGACACTGCGAGAGACAAAAGTACCAGGGCGGGTAATGCGCGTCGCACCCAGCGCAACGGAAACACCGCCGCGACGGCCATTGCAGCCAGCCCGACGACGACCCATAACCCTTGGCGCAAGACGAACCGCAGCGGCTCGCCGTACAACTGCTGCGCGCGAAACCACGATGCGGACCAGAGCATCCCGAGACCGACGACGACCAACACGAACAGCAAGGCGACCATGATCGGATCGATACGCGAGCGTTTGTCCTGAATCTGTTCTACGAAAAAACTACCGCTCAGCACCATACTACCGAATCTTCAGGGTCGAGAGGCTCAAAATCGCAAAGAGCCCTCCCAGGATCCATAACCGGAGAACTACCTTGCTCTCCGGCCATCCCAAGAGTTCGAAGTGGTGGTGAATCGGCGCCATCCGAAACACCCGTTTTCCCGTAAACTTGAACGATGCGACCTGCATGATCACCGAGACGGCCTCCAGCACGAACACGCCGCCGATGATCACGAGCAACACCTCTTTCTTCGTCATGACCGCCAGCGCACCGATGATACCGCCGAGGGAGAGACTTCCTGTGTCACCCATCATGATCTCCGCAGGATGACCGTTGAACCATAAAAAACCGACGCATGCACCGACGACCGCCAGACTCAGGATAGCCAACTCACCGCCCCCGGGCAGATAGGGAATCTGGAGGTACGCGGAGTAGTCGACCCGCCCGGTGACGTAGGAGAGCACCGCAAAGGTCAGCCCCACCATGAGAACCAGCCCCGTCGCGAGGCCGTCCAGTCCGTCGGTAAGGTTCACCGCGTTGGACGTCCCGACCATCAGGATCACCGCGAAAGGGATATACCAGAGGCCGAGATCGGCGACCGCGTTCTTCAAAAAAGGTAGATAGAGCAGCGTCACGTGTTCGTTCCCGTGCACGTAGAGCAGCAAGACGATCACCGTTGCGACCGCCATCTGCCCTACGATCTTGTACCAACCGCTCAACCCGCCCTTGTCTTTCTTTCTGATTTTGCGCAGATCGTCGACGATACCGATCGAACCGAAGCCGACGACTGCGAGCAGGCCGATCCACGTGTACGCCACGCCGATATCGAGCCATAACACTCCCGACACGACGATGGACAAAATAATGAGCACACCACCCATCGTGGGCGTCCCCGACTTCGCCAGATGCGTCTCCGGTCCGTCGCCGCGAATCTCCTCTCCGAAACGCAGTTTCCGCAGCATCGAGATCGTCCACGGCCCGAAGATGAACGTGATCAGAAGCGAGGTAACCGCGGCGTACGCCCCGCGAAACGTGATGTACTGAAAGACATTGAACGGCGTAAAGATATTCGTCAGGGGAAAGAGAAACTCCTTAAGCACCGTCGTCCTCCCCTACGCCCAGAGCGGGTAGTAGTCGCTCGAGCGCGAGTGCACGACTTCCCTTAACCAAAATGAGTTCATTATCTCGGAGAACGTCTTTGAGCGTCTCCTCCGCTTCCTCGACCGTAGCGGCCGTCACGACTGCAGGTGCGGCGCCGTTCCTTCCCGTGATGCCGGCCTCGACCGCCACGCGGGTAAAGCACGGCCCAACAAGGCATACGACGCGCGCCCCCGAACCGACGGCGGCGTCCAATACCACCCGATGTCCCTCGGCCGAAAACGCCCCGAGTTCATACATATCTCCGAGAATAAGGACGGTCGCACCGGCGCTACGGGCAAGACCGATCGCCGCCGCCATCGAATCGGGGTTGGCGTTGTAGGAGTCGTTGAGAACGCGCCGACCTCGCTCGGCCGATAGAAGCTGACTCCTACCGTCCGGGAGCGTTGACGCGGCGAGTGCCGAGGCGGCGCGCGGTCGATCCACTCCCAACTCACCGGCCGCCGCCAAAGCCGCAAGGGCGTTCAGACCGTTGTGTTCTCCGGGAAAGGGCACATCGACCGTCTCACCGGACTCGAACCGTATTCTCGTCGTCGGATCGTCCGCAGAATGGACAACCGTCGCGTGTTGCGTGCGCGGACCGAAATCGACGATACGCCCCGCAACGCCGTCGGCAAGAAAGGACCGAAAGTCATCGTCCTCGGGGAGAATGAGCACCTGACGGCCGTCGAACTGAGAAGCGATCCGCTTTTTTTCTTCCGCGATGGCCCGGCGACTGCCGAGCAGTCCTATGTGGGCGGTCCCGATATTGGTAATGAGTGCATAGTGAGGGCGTACGATGCGTGCGAGACGCGCCATCTCTCCGGGATTGCTCATGGCCATTTCGTAGACGGCGTATCGTACGTCCGGCGGTGTCGCAAGGACCGAGAGGGGCAGCCCCGTTTCGGAGTTGAGATTACCGACGCTCGCGAAGCACGAATCGACACTCTTGAGGATCGTCGCGAGCATCTCCTTTGTCGTGGTTTTTCCGTTACTCCCGGTAATCCCGATTCGGGTCGTCGAACGGCTGAGGTATCGCTCTACGTACCACCGGGCGAGGCGCTGCAGAGCATCCAAAGCGTCCGCGACGAGAAGCGCCGGCAGCGGCCACGGCGTTCCGTCGGGACTCACTCGATCGCGCACGACGGCGGCGACCGCGCCGGACCGGGCGGCCGCCGAGACGAATCGATGGCCGTCGGTATGCTCTCCGGAAAGAGCAAAGAAGAGATCACCGTTACGGCACTGTCGAGAATCGATACAGACGCCGGCCGGGCTCGCGCCGGAGTCGTCGTTGTCGGACCGACTCGTATGGGCAAGCTCTTGGGCGCCGAGAATTTCGCCGAGTTCCGCAATCGACGGTAGAAGGTTACTGGCCACGCAACCCTCCGTTGAGCTCGATCCGCCTGACTCGCCCCGCCGACACGGCCTCGAGACCGAGATCGTTCTCGGCGATGGCTCTTATGCGCGACGGCGAGCGCAAACTGGATATACCGACGACCAATCGCTTATTCTCCTCGAGCACTCGTATGTGCTCCGCGTGCATTCGCTCCATCTCGCGTTCCAGCTGCACGAAACGAAAGGATTGCCGAACGTTACCGACGAAAAGAAGGGGCACGATGAGCACCAAGGTGTAGAGAATAATCTTGCGTATCGTCACATTCATCGCCCCAACTCTCCTTCGTCTCGCTCGAGCACGCGCATCTTGGCACTTCTCGAGGGCGGATTTAACCGAACTTCCGACTCGCTCGGCAATAGGGGTTTACGCGTCACGACGCGAAAACGCCCCGTATCTTCATACATCGGCCGATCCTCGTCGCCGGTAGAGCGTCCTGCCAGTCGACGAAACGTGTGTTTTACGATCCGGTCCTCGAGAGAGTGGAAACTGATCACCGCCAACCTCCCCCCGGGAGCCAACGCACGAGCCGCCCGCGGGAGCGCACGCTCCAGCCGCCCCAACTCGTCGTTAACGACGATGCGTAACGCCTGGAACGTTCTCGTCGCCGGGTGATTGCGTCCCCGGCGATACTCAGGCGGCACCGCGCGTCGCACGATTTCCGCCAGGCGTTCGGTCGTCGCAATACCGGCTCCCCGCTCGCGTACGATGGCACGGGCGATGCGGCGCGAATAACGTTCCTCGCCGTACCGAAAGATCACATCGGCGAGGTCTCGTTCATTCAAACGCCGCAGCAGCATCTCCGCGGTCTCCCCGTCTCCGGCTGCATCGAGTCGCATATCGAGCGGCCCGTCGTCGCGCACGGAAAAACCGCGCTCCGGCTCTCTCAAATGGAACATCGATACGCCGATATCCATGATGATTCGATCGAGTCGACTCAAATCGCCCAGCACCTCGTCGAACCAGCCGTGAATGATCGAGAGCCGGGGTTCGCCCCCAAATCGCGCCTCGGCGCGCTGCACCATGGTCGGATCGGCGTCGATCGCGACGACGCTGCATGAAGGACACAGTTCCAGGAGGCGCGCCGTATGCCCACCTCCTCCAAGTGTTGCGTCGCATATCCGAGCATTCGCCGGAAGCGGAGCGAAGCACTCCACCACTTGGTCAAGCATGACCGGAATATGCTCAGCCGCCATACTCAGAAGAAGGAGACGGACCCTCCCAGTTCCTCGGCCGCCTCCTGAAACTCGTCTTCATTTTCTTTGAGATACGCAGCGTACTCGTCCACGTCCCAGATCTCGATGTATTTCTTGATGCCGTGTAAAACACACTCTTTCTTCAACCCCGCCGTCTCCTTGAGACTCGGGGGAATCAGAACGCGACCCGCTTTGTCCAGCTCCACCTCCTGTGCCGGTGCGATGATACGGCGCTGTAGCAGTCGCGCCTTACGGGAAAACGGAGAGGCAGCTTCCATCAGTTTGTCCGATAGGTGCTTCCACTCCTCCGGGGGAAAGAGCCACAGACAGCGGTCGATGCCCGAGGTGATTACCAAGGTGTTTCCGGGCACCTCGGACCGGAGCTTGCTCGGAATGAGCACGCGCCCCTTATCGTCAAGTGCGTTGCGGTATTGCCCAGTAATCATCCCTTATCTGCCACTTTCCCCTATCTTTTCCCACTTTTTCCCACACCACCTATATACTAAAGCGATCCGGGGGGATGTCAATGTTTGTAGACAGAATTCCGAGGGGAATAATGGATTACCGGAACCAACCACTATACAAACAGATAGTACCGATCAACGAGGAGCGATAATTACGAAAGGACGGAACAACGAGGGGTGCTTCCCGGCTGCAGGCACGTACCCGAAAGTCTTACAACAGGTGCCGCAACGTCTCGGTGGTGGCGAGTTTCATACGTCGATAGTTCAGCTGAGGAAAGACGGGGTGTTTCTTTTCCAATGCGGTGAGCCACTCGGTGCCCATGCTGCGCTGCGAGAGTGCATCGTACACGCGCGTGAAGTTCAACAGGTGCTCTTTGATACGCCGCGTCGCGTACGGCACGACGGTCCGTGCATTCATAATGAACGGCCAGTCGGAGGTCATTGCGAGAAGCACTTCACGGGCCGCCTGGTTGAGCGCCCGCTCCTTGAGTCCCGACTCGTCGGGAAATCGCGCCACGAGCTCGCCCATGCGCTCGATCGCTTGATGAATATGCCGATAGATCCAATCGTTGGATCCATCGAGCCACACCTCGGCGTATCCTCGGCTCCCCCAACTGGAGAACGTCGGCGCAACATCCTCGGCTGGTCCGCATTCCCGCAAATAACGGCTGGGCGTCGTCATCGTCAAACGCGATTGGGACTCAGTGTTCGACTCCTCATAGGTGACACGACAGAGCTCCTCCAACCAGAGCGGTCCCTCGAACCACCAGTGGCCGAAAAGCTCGGTATCGAACGGACTCATGATAACCGGATCTACCGCAACGACCTCGGCCAGGCGCGCAACGTGCTCGCGCTGGCGATAAAAGAAGTCGCGTGCGTGCTCGCGCGTCTTCTCTTGCGCGCGCTCGATATCGTACAGCTGTTTATCGTCGGTCGCGCCGGTAATAGCGTGGTACTTGAACCCGGTGTCGATGCGGATATCGTCGGCGTGGATATACGGCCGGATGTAGTCGAGAGATAAATCGTAACCGATGTCACGGTAGAAATCGCGATAGACCGGATCGGCGGGATACCCTTTGTCGGAGGACCAGACCCACGTGGCGGTATACACATCACGAGGAAATGCGACGACTCCTCCCGGCGTGCGCACCGGCGCATAGGTACCGTTCTTCGGTGAGGGAGAACCGAACAGCACGCCGTGAGCTGAGCTCACGAAGTAGTCAAGCCCGGCGTCGGCGATGATTTCGTCCAACCCCTCGTAGTAGCCGCACTGGGGAAGCCAGAAACCGCGCGGCGAGGCGCTGAAAGCGCTGCGATGAGATTCGACGCCGAGTTCCACCTCCACGCGTACCGTCTCTTCGAGGTGACGATAGTTCGGCAAAAATGCGTGGGTAGCCGCCGTGGCCAGCAACTCGATGTAGCCGCGACGCGCAAAGTGATCGAACCCTTTGAGAAAGTTTCCCTCGTACACCTCGTGCAAATCGTGCAGATCCGCCGCATAGCGATCGCGATACATCGTCGCCAAACGCTGCATGTGACGATCCGATCGAGTTCGTTCGATCTCCTTTTCGGCGAGTTCCAAGTTGCGTTCCAGATACGCCGCATAACGCTCCATGAGGAATGCGTCTTTGAGCATGAAACACAACGTCGGTGAGAAAGACATCGCTAAATGAAAGGGAATCTCTTCCTCTTCCAGGCGGCCCATCATGCGCAAGAGGGGCAGATACGTCTCGCTGATCGCCTCGAAGAGCCACCGCTCCTCCAAAAACGATTCGTACTCGGGATGTCGCACCAGCGGAAGGTGGGAATGGAGGAGGAGAATCGAGTTTCCGCGCGTCATCGCTTCACCACCGCATCCGGCGCATCTTCGCCAAAGGGTGATACTTCCAAGTATTCGAGCCCACACAACTCGTAGAGCGCCATTTGAATCGGCGCGAGCTCGCCGGGAGCGTGGGGCAGTTTTGAAACGGGAACGTAGACTTGATTGGATACCGCCAAAAGTTCGCGCCGATGGTTGTTGCGTCCGACCAGCTGAATGCGATACGAGGTCTCCTGCTTGGGAATGTGGATATACCAACTCGAGTCGGTAAGCTGCACCGGTATCTCGAAGGAATCGCGAATACGCAACTCATCCGCGCCCGGCTCCAGCTCCAACACGCGTAGATACAGTCCGTCGAATCGACTCGACGCCTGGTATTCTTTCGCCTTGGCGGAGCTCAGATCCCAATAGGTATAGGCCCACCCCGGGTCTCGAAGCATGAGAGTTATACGGTTCGTCTCGTAGTGGTCGGGAAGCTCAATCTCGTCGAGACGGTTCTGAAGAATCGGAATCTCGTCGTCTCGCAAAGAATACTTCTTCTGCTGGATTCGCACGGTCGCGCTGTTGGCAGATTCGCGTTCCTCACGATTTTCGATGATCAGATCGACGAGCTGATCAACGAGAACGTCCCTGTCGACATCCGGATCGGGATCCAGGCCGTTGTGCGACGCAACCAATAGGAGCGCTTCCAAAGAAAGCTCCTCCAAACGTGTACGGATCATCGGAATATCCCCAGAGACATTATGTGATTGTGAAAAATGGCTTACGGCGTGTCAAGTGGCGTCGCGATGGGAGGTGCCGGCACATTGATACGCAAAACACGACGTTGAACGCTTCCGTCGAACCGGTGCGCCTCGAGCTCTATCGTCGTTCGTCCCGCATCGAACTCAGTATCGAGTATAAGTAGACTCCCGTCGGATAAGAGTCGGCGGCGCAGAACATCGGGGTAGATCGAGTTCACCTCGTCGACGAGCAAGCCGTCCCGCAATACGTAGATGTGCTCCGGCAGGTTGAATGCGTCCAACCGCTCGGCGGGGACGACCAAAACGGCGGGACCAATCGACAAGTCGGCGGATCTGACCGCTGAGCCCGCTTGTCGAAACTCGAGCCATGGGAGTCCGTCCGTCGAAAGCGCATCGTCTAGGGGCAGAAGCGCTCGCGGGTTGACGACGCGCATCGATATCGCATCCAAAACGGTGAGTGTAAGGGGGGCGTCGCCGAAAAAGAGATCGAGCGAGCTTCCCCGGTCGGGCAGAAAAAGGGAGGCGGCGCGATACATCGTCCACAACTCCTCGCCGTGACGCACCGCTACGCGCTCAGTCGCCGCGGGTACACTCCGCCCGGCAAGACCGGGACGCGCGCTCGGTGTGTCTCGGTAAAACGCCTCGCCGGGCGCCGCGATACGATACGCTCGCGGCGCCTGCTCGGCACGTTCGGTCGCTCCGGGGATGGGGGCTACGGGTCCTGACATCACGATGCCGAACGGTCGGCCCGGCTCGTTGACGGAGCCGACTGAGGAGATATCGTCGGTCGGCCAGCGCCATCCCTCTCCGTAAGCGAGGGAACCTGCGACGATCCAGAACAGTGCGCACGCAGCGACGCCGCGGCGTCCGGATCGGCGGGAGGTCATCGTCGCACCTCTACGGCAAGCAGGAGGTCGTCACGCTCCATTATGAACAGCGCGGCATCGTCGGGGCGTCGGGCGAGTGCGCGTGCGCGAAGCCCGGGAAGCGCCACGGTGTACACGCGTTGAATCTGCGCGTCACCGACGGCAATCGTCGTTCCCCCGGTATAGGGAAAGGACATGGCTAGTTTGTCGCCGGCCGTTTCCAACACGCCGTCGATTCCGACCACACCGGGAACGCGATAAAAGCCGATCTCGCCCTCGATCGGCCGTATCAGCGCAAAACCTCCTGCAAGCCCGACGATAGTGCGCCCGTCTTCGAGTGTTACGATTCCCGTCGGCCATCGCACGGCCATCTCGCGCGGTACCTCACGGTCGAGGCGAAAAGACTCTTCGTCTCGAATACCGAGCGCGCCGATGGAGATCATCTGAGGATTGAGACCGCGGAGAACGGTAATCTCGGCTACGAGGGAGTCGGTGTCGCGATCGGCACGGTCGACGATCGGTGCGAGCTTCAGGCTATACACCGTCGGCACCGCACCGGAGAAGTATGAAAAATCGAATCGGTGCCTCCAGACACGCCGGTCGACCATGGAAGCAACCTCGACATCGCCCCGCAACGTACCGCGACCGATAAACGCCGTAGCGTCCGAGGAGAGCACGCCGTACACCGTAAGGTCGTTCGCTGGGCCCATCGTATGTCGCCAACGCCGTGAAAGATGGTGCGTCGTTATCGAACCGTCCGGCGCGAACTGCAGCAACATATCACCCTCGATGCGCGGCAGGCCCACATTGGGAACAATCATGATGATTTCACCGTCCCAATCACGTACGGTCCAATTGGATGACGAGGATGGTTGACTGATGTATGCGTGTTCCGAAGCGGTGGCCGACTCGCCGCGCGGTACCGACGCAACAACCCGTCCGGTCCCCGACTCCACCAACACGAGCATCGTACTCGTCTCCACGGCAAATGCGTCGAACGCGCCCGCGGCCGACGCATCGCGGGCCGCCGCTCCGGAAGGGGTCAGACGCAGATCCCACGGTACAACGAATCGTATTTCACCACCGATCGACCGCGGCAAGAAGGCGGCGACGATACTACCTATGAGGACGGCGAACAGAAACCGCGCAACGGCCCACACCGCTACTCCTCCGCTCGCCTCTTCCGGCGCGCCTGGGTCTTCTCGTCGGTTTCCATTTTGGTCTTCCAGATGTCCATCTTCTTCTTGATCTCCTCGGCCTTTTCGCTGTCACCGAGCAAGATATAGATACGTCGCAGCGCCGAGAGAAATGCGAGGGCACGCTTGAAATCATCGATACGGAGCGTCGACAACTCGTATTTCTCGCGATAACGGTCCGCAGCGACCAAGAGGAGCTCTTGTACCAAATCGAAGTGGGACATTCGCGCCCGATATCCATCGATAGTCGGGTCCATGCCGGCTACAAACGTCTTGAAGTTGATCAGGTTTTTCGCAACCGCGGCGTATCGTCCTTCAAGTTCTACAAAAGCCCAGCGCCACTTCGAGTTGGCGCCGAAGGCGTCCTCGACCAACTGGATGGTGAGGCCGATTTTACGGACTAAATGGTGCCGTTTCTCGTCTTCGAACCCTTCGATCTCCTCCAACAGATCCGAATAGTCGGAGAACGCCACGTCGACATAGTTCGAGACGACCTCCTCCAAATAGATGACGGCCTGATAACAGCTCTTGCGGGCGTCGTTGAGAAACGCCTCGTTCTTGACTCCCAAAAGCGTCACCGACAGTGAATTTTGCAGGAGGTAGTACGAAGCTAAGTTGAGACGCTCGTCGGCAAGGGCAAGATACTTGTACGCGGCACCGGCGGATTGGCCGTGCACGATCTTCTGGAGGCCCTTTTCTCTCTGAAGGATAGCCTCAGCGACCTGTTTGTACTCTTTTATGCGTTCGAAGTACTGTTGTCGGGCCTCGTTACTAATCTTGGCCATGAGCTCTCCCATGATAACGCTCGAGCAAAGCTCGGGCGTGCCCGACGCTGTGGCTCTCTTCTACGTCTCCCGCGAGCATTCGTGATATTTCACGAACACGATCCTCTCCGGTCAACTCGCGGACACCGATGCGCGTTCGCGTGTCATCCGCAACTTTTTCTACGACGATATGATTATCGGCACGAACCGCAATCGTCGCAAGATGAGTGATGCAGATGATCTGGCCGTGTCGCGACAGGTCGTGAAGGTGCGATGCGATTGCCAAGGCGACTTTTCCTCCGATTCCCGTGTCGATTTCGTCGAACACCAGACTCCGCACCTCGTCTACCGCGGCGACGATGGTCTTGATCGCGAGCATGACCCGCGATATCTCGCCCCCGGAAGCGATCCGGGAGAGCGGTCGCGGCTCCTCCCCGGGGTTTGCGGCAATGAGAAAGCGCACTTTGTCGGCGCCCTCCGGGCCGCATACCAGACGTCCCGCATCGTTCACGTGAGTCTCGATATCCACAACGAAACTCGCTTGCCCCATCGCGAGGCCCGCCAGGACGTCGGAGATCTCGCGTTGGAGCTTTTCTGCCGCCTCATCGCGCCGGGCGTGAATATCACGGGCTCGACGCGCGATCTCCTGCTCCGCCGCAACCCGTTCCGCCCGCAGAGCTTCTCGCGACTCCTCGGCGCCTTCCAACTCCTCCAGCGACCGTTGCGACGACTCACGGTATGCGTCGACGGCCTGAATCGTATCGCCGTACTTACGAAACAGTTTACGCAACGACGCCAGACGCTCCTCGATCTCGTCGAGCCGAGCCGGATCGTAGTTCAATCTATCACGATAACTCGAGAGCGTCTGAGCAATATCCTCTACTTCGAAGTAGGTGTTTTCCAGACGCTTCGCCTCGCCGTCCAACTCGCCGTCGATCCGTGCGACGACTCCGATTTCATGTCGGATGCGTTTGAGAACGGGTAACGCTGCGTACTCGGTGCCGTCGAGCAGTTGTATCGTCGCCTCGAGCGATTCCGCCAACCGTTCGAACTCATTCATGCGGTGCCGCTCGGCCTCGAGCGACTCCAACTCGCCCGGCTGCGGCGCAACATCCTCGATCTCCGCTAATGCGAACCGCACCATCTCGATCTCCCGGACACGATCGCTCTCGCGCTGATCGAGTTCCGCAAGACGACGTTGCATCTCGGAGAACCGACCGAACAGTGCGGAAAACTCAGAGACGTCGCTCTCGATACCGGCATAACGATCCAAGATGCGACGATGGTTGGTCTCTACGAACAACGACTGATGTTCGTGCTGGCTATGCAAATCGAGGAGAAAGCTCGAAAACTGCTCCAGATCCGCGCGAGTTACGGGCGTCGACTGCATGTAGATGGTGCCGCGTCCGGTAGCACGGATCGTCCGTCTCACGAGTATGACTCCGTCGTCGGGCTCGATGTGCCGCTCATCGAGCCACGCAAGACACGCGGTATGGCCGGCGACGCGAAACTCGCCGGCCACATACGCCTCCTCGGCGCCTCCCCGAACCAGATCGACGCCGCCCTTGGCCCCGAACAGAACCGAGAGCGCTCCGACCAAGATGCTTTTTCCCGCGCCGGTTTCGCCGGTCAGCGCATTGAATCGCTCGCCGAACTCAATCTCCAGGTTCTCGACCAAAATGAAGTTGCGGACCGTAAGCCGCTCAATCATTAGGCCCCCCGGACCAGTTCAGTTTGCTTCGTAACACCTCGTAGAAGGTGCGCCGATTAGAGCGAATGATATGGGCTCGTTTCTCACTCGCCTTTACGACTACCTCATCTCCCGGCTCCAGAGGTGTAAGGCTCTGCCCGTCTACCGTCAGAGCGACGCTGGTGCGCTGAGTGGAATCGACCGATATCAGTATGTGCTCGTTCAAAGGGAGAACGAGGGGACGATGGGAGAGGGTAAAGGGGCATATCGGGTTGAGAATCATCGCCTCCATCTCGGGATGGAGGATCGGGCCGCCCGCCGCGGCGCAGTACGCGGTCGATCCGGTCGGCGTCGCAACCATAATGCCGTCCGATCGGTACGCGCCGAGGTATTGAGAGCCGATGTGTACGGTCAGGCGAACCATGCGCGAGATCCCTTCGGAGGTCACGACCGCGTCGTTGAGCCCGCGGAAACGACAGTGGTCGTGGCCGTCGCGGCGTACGCAGACCTCTATCACCAGTCGACTCCCCGCCTGGATTTCGCCGGCCGTGAAGGCGCAAAAGGCCTCCTCCCATTCGTCGTGACCGATCTCACTGATGAAGCCGAAGTCGCCGAGGTTGACCGGGAGAATAGGGATATCGTGCCCCGCTAACACTCTACTGGCGAACAGTACCGTGCCGTCGCCACCGAGGGTGATCGCGAGATCGTAGTGAGAGTTCACAGGAATACTTTCCGCCGTCCCGTCGTACAAAAAGAGCGTCACGGCTATTCCCCGCGACTCGCAGTACGAAGCGATATCTCGGGCCATGCGACGAGCGTCGGGTTTGCCGGTGTTTGCAACGATCAGGACGGCGCGAATCGTGTGTGTCATGCGTATCTGCCTACACTATACCTACCGTTACGAGAGCCGTAAAGCTCTTGGAACTCACGGCATGGTAGCCAAAACGCGCTCAATCTTGTCTTGCTCTCCCTTACTGAGGGTCGGAAAGAGTGGAAACACGACCATGCGACTCGCCAGTGCGACCGCGTTTGGAAAAGACCGCCCTGCGTCTTCCTCCATCGACGGTGACTCGTCGCGCGCCTCGTCCGCTTCCGACGTATCGCTCGCGGAGATGAGCGTCAACACGGTGTCGTGAAATGCGCGATCGGCCGATACGCCGTGTTCACGGGCGTACTGTTCGACCTCTCGCGGAGAGGACTCCAACCGCACCGGAAGCGCGGGAAAGACGTTTTCGACCTCGCCGTCTTGGAGAGGCACACTGTGCCGCCCTCGTTGCACGGTACGGAGAAACCGCGCGGTGAGCTCGCGACGACGTTCCACGAATTTCTCGATCTGCTTCAGTTGCGTCAGGCCCAAAGCTGCATTCATATCGGGCAGCGGTGACTCGCCGCGGCCGTGGTCGGCCCAAGAGGAGAGTCGTGAAAGCCGCTTGGTGCTGTTGGTTACCACGGCAGTGCCGCCGCCCGCGGTGATGATATGGTCCGGCTCCAACCCGATGAGGGTCATTTCACCGACTTCACCGGCCATCGCGGTACCCGTGTTACCGCCGAGGCCTTCGGATACGTCCTCGATGATGGGGAGACGTAGCTCCTTAAGGTGGTCCAGATCGCTGATGTATCCCAGGCGCGTGTCGGCGAACAATGCCGATACCTCGAGCGCCTGGTAGTCGAAGTCCAACGGACTGGGTAATACGGGAATCTGTTTTTGCGTGTCGACGGCGACCGGTGTGTAACCGCAATCCTCGATGGTGCGCCAGACCGCACCGCGAGCCAAGGCCGACAGGGCGATGCGCGCCCCGGGGGCCAGTCCTAAGGAGTGGAGACAGGCGGACAACGCGGCGCGATAGGTCCTCATGGAGATACCGGTGCGCCGGCCCAGATACTTGGCTACGGCAAGAGAAAATTCACGCGATACGGTTCCGACGCCGATCGCGTCGTTTACCAGGCGCGTTAGCACCGCGTCCATGTCGGCCCGCCGGATGGTAGGTCGATAGATAGGTATCATGAAAGTAAATGTATATCCTTAGTGCGCAATACTTTCCAGAGCCGCGAGCTCGCGCATGTTGAACAACCGGTCGATATCCAAGATGATCAAATACCCCTCTTCGCGGTGAACAACTCCCTCGATGTACTCCGCGCCGATTCCCGATAACATCTGTGGAGGCGGCTGAATATCGTCGTGCGATACGGTCAGGACGCGCGAAACTTTGTCGATGATGATCGCAATGTGCATACCGTTGAGGCGAATGATCAAAAAACCGCGCAGAAGTTCGTCTTCCTCATTCAACGCGGCCCGCTTGAGATGAAACCGCCGATGGAGGTTGATAACCGGAATTATCTCACCGCGTAGATTGAATATTCCTTCTACATAGTTGGGTGAATTGGGAATCGGTCGCACATCTTTTGTTTCCTCGATACTCTTCACCTGCATGATATCCACACCATACAGTTCCGCACCGAGCTGAAACGTTACCAATTGCAGAGCATCATTCTGATTCGCCATGAATACCTTCCTCAATTAGCATAGTCGGCACGGACTGCGTTGGCAAGCGGTTTCCATTGGTTGACGGGACCGCGACGCGCGCCGTCTGCCGCTTGTGGCTCCTCGGTGACTCCGGCTATCTTCTGAGAGCGATGATATATCGTCTGAAATGCAAGATCGATTCCAAAGGCGTCATAACGCTCAACCCGACCCACGGGTGGCGTATCTTCTTCGGCGTCGTGACCCTTGGAATCCTCTTTGTCGTGGTGCGTTTACGGGACGCGCGGGGTCTCCTGCCGTTCATCGGCCTGTTGTCACTCGCCGCAACCCTCTACGACGAGCGCTGGCGTTTCGATACCGCCGCCGACGAGGTTCGTTCTCGGACCGGCATCTTCTTGTTTACACGCGCGCGTCGCTATCGATTATCGACGCTGAAGAGGATATTGATCCGCTCGAGAGCGCCGTACACCAGGCCGCAGACCGCCTCGATACCGCTCGCGCGTCTCCAGCGCGGCTATGTTCAGCTGATACTGGAATTTGTCGAGGAACGCGACGACGATGAGCCGGCCGACGTAGCACGACCTGTCGTGCGAACCGAATCATTGCGCGGACACAAGCACCTGCGAGCGCTCGCGAAGGAGCTCTCCGATGCCCTTCAGGTTACCCTGGAGGAGTCTCCAGGGTAACCGGTCCCATTGAACATTAGCGTTCGGCGTCGTCTGAGGCCGATTCGGTCGGCTCGGCCTGGTGGTGCACCAGATAACAAGCGGTATAGTGCCCCTCCTCGGTGGCGACCAGCGCGGGAGCGGCTTCGCGGCACTTGTCCATGACGAAGGGACAGCGGCCGGCAAAGATGCACCCTTTGGGTGGGTCGACCGGACTCGGCACATCGCCTTCGAGAATGATGCGCTCGCGCTTGGCATTGTACTTCGGGATCGGTATCGCCGAGAGGAGCGCCTGCGTATACGGATGACGCGGGCGGGTAAAGATGTTGTGATACGTGGTGATCTCGACGATTTTTCCCAAATACATGACCGCAACGCGATCGCTGATGTGACGCACGACGCTCAGATCGTGAGATATGAACATATACGTCAGGCTCAACCGATCCTGAAGATCTTGAATAAGGTTGAGTATCTGCGCCTGAATCGATACGTCAAGAGCCGAAACCGGTTCGTCGCACACGATGAACTTGGGCTCCAGCGCCAACGCGCGGGCCACGCCGACGCGCTGTCGACGTCCGCCGTCCAGTTCGTGGGGGAAACTGTTGGTCAGCTTCGTACTGAGCCCGACGAGGGCCATGAGTTCCTGTACGCGCTCATATCGCTCACGCTTGTTGTAGAGCCGAAAGATCTCAAACGGTTCGCCGATGATCTCGGAGATACTGAGACGCGGATCGAGCGATGCAAACGGATCTTGAAAGATAATCTGCGCGTCCCGTCGAAATGCGCGGACGCGGTCCTTTTTGAATGCCGTTGTTTCCTCGCCCTCGAAAAGGACCTCGCCGGCGGTCGGCTCCACGAGACGCAGTACAGCCCTTCCGGTCGTCGACTTTCCGCATCCGCTCTCGCCGACGATTCCGAGCGTCTCTCCGCGCTTCACTTCAAAGGAGATATCGTTGACCGCCTTCAGAGTCCCCTGCTTCGTTTGGAAGAACTTCTTGAGATTTCGTACCTCCAACAGAGGGCGTTCGCCGTTGTTATTCTCTATCGACATTCAATCCTCTTTATCGCTTACCAGCCCCTCGTAGATCATACAGTCCACGTGGTGCTCGGATTCTACTTCCACCATCACCGGAGTTCGTTGGGCACATATCGCTTCGGCCTTCGGACAGCGGGGATGAAAGCGGCATCCCGACGGTAACTCCGTCGGATCGGGCATGATACCCTTGATCGGCTCCAAGCGCGCCACCTCCTCGTCGAGGCTGGGTATCGATCCGAAGAGTCCTCTCGTGTAGGGATGTCTGGGGTTATTGAACAGGCGCTCTGTATCGGCCGTCTCTACCACCGTTCCGGCGTACATGATCGCAACGGAGTCGCACACCTCGGCGACGACACCCAGATCGTGGGTGATCAAGATCATGGATGTCCCCAGCTCGTCGCGTAGTCGACGCATCAAATCCAGGACCTGTGCCTGAATCGTGACGTCCAATGCGGTGGTCGGCTCGTCGGCGATCAACAGCTTTGGATTGCAGGAGAGCGCAACGGCTATTCCCACACGTTGACGCATCCCGCCGGAGAACTCGTGGGGATAATCTCCAGCGCGTTCCTCGGGAATGCCTACCATTTTGAGCATGTCGCGGGCCTGTCGAGCCGCCTGTTTTTGCGTCCGTTGCTGGTGGAGCGCAATCGCTTCCTCGATCTGGAATCCCACGGTAAGAACCGGGTTAAGAGAGGTCATGGGATCCTGGAAGATCATGGAAATCCTATTTCCCCTGATCCGCCTAATCTCTTCGATTTTCTTCTCCCGAAGATCTTCGCCGTCGAATATGATACGACCTTTTTCGATGGTACCCGGAGGATCGGGCACCAACTGCATCACCGAAAGCGCGGTCGTCGTCTTTCCGGCTCCCGTCTCGCCGACGAGCCCAAGCGTCTCGCCACGCTTGAGCTGAAGATTGAGATCGTCTACCGCGACGACGATTCCCTCTTCGGTCTTGTACGTTACCCGGAGATCCTGAATATCAAGTAGTACTTCGCTCATGCTGCCTTCCTCAACGCACTATCGTTTGAGCCGCGGGTCGAGTGCATCGCGCAGCCCGTCGCCCAGAAGGTTCAGTGCGAAAATCGTGATCACAATCGCAAGTCCGGGAAAGGTGGCTACGTGCGGCGCGCGCCGAATGAGGTGACGTCCCGCGGAAAGCATCGCACCCCACTCGGGGGTGGGAGGTTCGATACCGAGCCCGATGAAGCTCAGTCCCGCCGCGGAGAGAATTGCAATCGCGACGCCGAGCGTTCCCTGTACGATGATCGGTGCCATCGAGTTGGGAATGATATGCTTCAGGATGATCCTCAAATCGGTCGCACCGATCGCACGGGCCGCCTCGATAAACTCCTGCTCCTTGATCGACATGACCGACGCCTTCACGATTCTCGCGTACACGGGAATCGTCGCGATTCCGACGGCGATCATGACATTCAAGAGCCCGCCGCCGAAGGCGGAGACGATCGCTATGGCGAGAAGGATCGAAGGAATTGCGAGGAGCACATCCATAAATCGCATGACTACGTTATCGAGATTGCCGCCGTAATAGCCCGCTAAGGCTCCGAGCGTCCCGCCGACGATAAGAGAAATACTCACCGCGACAAAGCCCACCTGCAACGATACGCGCGCACCGTGAATGATACGGGAGAGAATATCGCGTCCCAAATCGTCGGTGCCGAGAATATGTTGGCGACTCGGCGGATCCGCGACGAGCCGAAGATTCTGCTCTCGATAATCGTAGGGCGCAATAACATCGGCAAAGATCGCCGTCAAAGCGATTAGAATGATAATGGCGAGCCCGAACATCGCCATCCAGTTGCGTCGGAGCCGTCGCCAGACCTCGGCCCACTGCGTTCGACTACGCCGCCCTTCAAGACTCTCCGTCGCGCGATTACCCTCGGTAGGCTCGATATCGGGAGTCGCCTCGTGACGTTCGTCCACCTCCACCGGTAGACTACCATCGGATCTACTGTTCATATCGTCTCTCCGTTCATTTGTACTGTGCTTTAATGCGCGGATCGATATACGCGTAGAGCACGTCTACCAGGAGATTGACGATGCTGAACGTAAGGGCAAGAAGCAACACACCTCCCTGCACTACCGGATAATCGCGCTGTCGGATCGCGTCCACCATGAGCCGCCCGACGCCGGGCCATGAGAAAATCGTCTCCGTAAGCACCGCTCCTCCAAGGAGAAACCCGAATTGGAGGCCGACTACGGTAACGATCGGGATCAAAGCGTTTTTGAGGGCGTGGCGCGAAATCACCACTCGCTCACTCAACCCTTTCGCGCGAGCCGTGCGAATGTAATCCTGGCGGATGACTTCGAGCATGCTGGAACGGGTCATGCGAGTGATTGTGGCCGCTGAGCTGGTGCCGATCGTGAGGGACGGCATGATCAAGTGGGCAAACGTCCCGTATCCGCTGGAGGGAAACCAGCGAAGGTAAATCGAGAAGAGTAGCACCATCATAATGCCCTGCCAGAAATTGGGCATCGACACACCGATCAGCGCCACGACCATCGACGCGCCGTCAAAGAGAGAGTACTGACGCGTCGCGGATACGATGCCGATCGGAATTCCGATTAAGACCGCGATAAAGACACCCGCCGCCGCCAACTGTAACGTCGCGGGAAAACGAGCGAACAACTCCACGGATGCGGGCCGTCTCGTAGTAAGAGATCGCCCTAAGTCGCCCTGCAAGGCATTAAATATGAACCGTCCGTACTGAACGAAAAAGGGATCGTCCAACCCCATCTGTTCGCGCAACGCCTGAACTTCCTCCTGGGGTGCTCGCTCGCCCAAGAGAATACTTGCCGGGTCGCCCGGTGTGAAAAACATGATCGTAAATACGACGAACGAGACTCCCAACATAACGGGAATCAACAGGACGACGCGGCGAAAGATATATCTATGCATCTAAACTGTACCTTCGACTTGAGAGTGCCTCGACCGTCGCCATGGACGCGGAACGAGCTCACTCCCGAAGGACCGCCGGGCCATTGAAGCCCGACGGTCGCTTGAAACTGTAACGATATGAATCAGCGGTTTCGTACGCCGTAAAGGATGTGGTGGCCCGCCGCGTGGGGCTGGAATCCTTCGACGTAGTCGCGTGTGGCGGCCAAATCGTCCCGGAATGCCAGGAAGGTCCACGGCGCTTCCTCAAAGATAATCTCCTGAGCGCGCATGTACGCCGCCTCGCGGGCCGCGGGGTCGGGGCTCGTTCTGCCCTCTACGAGCAGACTATCGACCTCGTCGCTGCCCCAGAAGGTCCTGTTACCGGCGTCGCCCCATTCGTCGGAATGGAACAGCGAGTAGAGACCGTAGTCGGCGTCACCGGTCACGGCGACCCAACCGAGCATGAACATGTCGTGCTCACCCTGAGCGGTACGATCGAGGTACGGCGCCCACTCGACGATCTCGATGCTGGCATCGATACCGACGGCGCGTAGCTGCTCCTGGAAGATCTCCGCGTACATGATGCGCACGGGATTATCGTTGGTCCAGATCGACGTCGAGAACCCGTTGGCGTACCCCGCCTCGGCGAGGAGTCGCTGGGCCTCTTCGGGATCGTATCCGTACCCGGGAAGCTCGGAGTTGGCAAACTGCACGGTGGAGGGCAACGGACCGCTAGCAACGGTAGCAAAGCCGCGGAACGCTACGTCGGTGGCCGCCTCTACGTCGAGAGCGAGGTTAATCGCACGACGAACCCGAACATCATCGAAGGGCTCGGTCTGAGCGTTGAAACCCATGTAGAACGTCGTGAGTCCTTGGGTTTGGAAACTTATCACGCCGGGGAGATCCCGCACTGCATCAAAATCGTTGGGTCCGACGTCGTAGATAAGGTCGACTTCGCCGGTTTCCAACGCGATCGTGCGCTGAGTGTCCTCGGTGATGATGCGAAATACCACGCGCTCGCTTTCGGCGGGACCGCGGAAATGGTCGTCAAACCGCTCGAGCGTGACGGAGTCACCGGAGCGCCACTCGACGAAGCTGAAGGGGCCGGTACCGACGGGGTTGCGGGTATACTCTTCGCCACCCTCCTCCACGGCGCGCTGATTGAGAATCGCAGTCGCCGGATGGGCGAGATGCGTAATGAAGGGTCCGAAGGGGAACTGCAGGAACATCGTGAAGGTATAGTCGTCGATGACCTCGACACGATCCAACGCCCCGACGAGGAACGCGCCGGGTGAATTGACCTCGCGCATTCGTTCGAAGGTGAACTGAACATCACTGGCGGTTAGCTCATCGCCGTTATGAAACTGTACACCTTGGCGAAGCGTGAAACGATACTCGGTATCGCTGATAACCTCGTAGCTGTCTACCAAGCCGTTTGTCGTAATCTCCAAGTCCGGCGTCTGATAGAAAAGCGTGTCGTAAATTTGCTTCATGACACGGGCGGAAGGCTGGTCGTTGGTTCTATGTGGATCGAGAGCACGGGGATCACCCGGCATACCGACCACCAAGGTCTCGACATCCTGTCCTTTGCCCGCCTGCTCTTCTTGAGCGCCGGCTGATACAAAGATTATCAAAGAGATAATCACCAAGCCGACGAGCAACATCTTTTGAGATGCATTCCTCATAAATCACTCCTTTAGTTTTGAGTTGATGATAGAGCAAAGAGTCTCATCGAGCAAGGGTAAAGTTAGACGATGGTGTGTGCCGCCTTAGGACGTTACCGCGCTGCGCCGCTCAATACGCTATCGGCACGTCTCAATTTCGGTAGAACCACCGACGATCGGAGCTACTTCGGGTAGTATAGATCATTATCTCCGAGATAGGCAAACGTGCCTCAGGACACGGACACAAGTCCGTCCGGCGCTCGTACGTGATGATACTCCGCATTGGGCATATAGGGTGCATGGGGGAGGTTCGCGGTCCTCGGCTGTCGCCTGCCCCACTGGGGCTTAGCGTTTGACTACGCCTAACGCTTGGGGTACGCGAACGGGGTTCCCATACGTTTTTTATACCCATTCTGTCGTCTGGGCATAAAAAAACGTCTGGCGACGACCTACTCTCCCACCATACGGCAGTACCATCGGCGCTGAAGGGCTTAACTTCCGTGTTCGGAATGGGAACGGGTGGGACCCCTTCGCTATGATCACCAGACGTGTAATAGACACGATAATTGATAGGTAGTTCGTATCATCGCGGCGTCGGTGCCGGGATACGAACGGGAAGAAGGAAGGAATGCGGCGTATGATAAGCGTCCTGAGAGGCCTCATATGGTCAAGCCTCACGAGAGATTAGTACCGGTCGGCTGAACATGTTACCATGCGTAGACCGCCGGCCTATCAACCAGATCATCTGTCTGGTCTCTTTAGTCTCCTTGAAGGAGAAGGGATGATTCATCTTGAGGTGGGCTTCCCACTTAGATGCTTTCAGCGGTTATCCCGTCCAAACGTGGCTACCCAGCAGATACCGTTGGCACGATAACTGGTACACCAGAGGTTTGTCCACCTCGGTCCTCTCGTACTAAAGGCAGATCCTCGCAATCATCCAACGCCCGTGGCAGATAGGGACCGAACTGTCTCGCGACGTTCTGAACCCAGCTCACGTACCGCTTTAAATGGCGAACAGCCATACCCTTGGGACCTGCTTCAGCCCCAGGATGCGATGAGCCGACATCGAGGTGCCAAACCCTACCGTCGATATGAACTCTTGGGTAGGATCAGCCTGTTATCCCCGGAGTACCTTTTGTCCGTTAAGTGACGGCGCTTCCACTCGCCACCGCCAGATCACTAAGACCTGCTTTCGCACCTGCTCGACGTGTATGTCTCGCAGTCAAGCTCCCTTCTGCCTTTGCACGTCCACGCTGATTTCCACCCAGCGCAAGGGAACCTTCGCGCGCCTCCGTTACTCTTTGGGAGGCGACCGCCCCAGTCAAACCGCCCACCTGACACGGTCCACCGTCCGGATTCACGGACCGGTGTGAGACACCTAACCAGCCAAGGGAGGTATTTCACCAACGACTCCACCCATACTAGCGTACAAGCTTCACAGTCTCCCTCCTATCCTACACATGACTGGCAAAGTGTCAGTGCCAAGCTGCAGTAAAGGTTCACGGGGTCTTTCCGTCTAACCACGGGTAATCGGCATCTTCACCGATACTTCAATTTCACCGGGTCTCGCGTTGAGACAGCGCTCAGATCGTTACACCATTCGTGCGGGTCGGAACTTACCCGACAAGGAATTTCGCTACCTTAGGACCGTTATAGTTACGGCCGCCGTTTACCGGGGCTTCAATTCAGAGCTTCGCTAATGCTAACCCCTCCTCTTAACCTTCCGGCACCGGGCAGGTGTCAGTCCGTATACGTCTCATTACTGATTCGCACAGACCTGTGTTTTTGGTAAACAGTCGCCTGAGCCTGGACTCTGCAACCTCCTCGAAACATTGCTATCCCTTAGAGGCCATACTTATCCCGAAGTTACGTATGTATGTTGCCGAGTTCCTTAACGCGAGTTCTCCCGCGCGCCTGAGAATACTCATCCCACCGACCTGTGTTGGTTTACGGTACGGTCTCTGTATGGTCTACCTGAGAGGTTCTTTCTCGTCACCGTGACTCCACCCGCTTCGCGCTCCCGTAGGTTTGCTCGACGTCACAGCTTACCTCAGTGTGCGGATTTGCCTACACACCTCATCAGCTCGCTGCTTATACCGGGACTACCGTCGCCCGGCCGGACTTCGCCTCATGCGTCACCCCACTCGAACCCATACAGAGGTACGGGAATATGAACCCGTTTCCCATCACCTACGCCTTTCGGCCTCGGCTTAGGGGCCGACTAACCCTGGGAAGACGACCTTTACCCAGGAACCCTTCGGTTTTCGGCGAGGGGGACTCTCACCCCCTTTTTCGTTACTCATGCCTGCATCCTCACTTCCGTTACCTCCAGCATACCTCACGGTATCCCTTCGTCGGCATCCGGAACGTTCGCCTACCACTGTCAAAAGACAATCCGTAGCTTCGGTACATCGCTTAGCCCCGTTACATTGTCGGCGCATGACGACTCGACCAGTGAGCTATTACGCACTCGTTCGAGGGATGGCTGCTTCTAAGCCAACCTCCTGGCTGTCTGTGCCGTCATACTTCCTTTTCCACTGAGCGATGTTTGGGGACCTTAGCCGACGGTCTGGGCTGTTTCCCTTTTGACCACGAATCTTGTCACCCGTAGTCTGACTGCCAATGAGCATCTTACGGCATTCGGAGTTTATCTGGGTTTGGTACCCGGTGAAGGGCCCTAGTCCAACCAGTGCTCTACCTCCGCAAGACTCCATTGACGCTAGCCCTAAAGCTATTTCGGCGAAAACCAGCTATCTCCGGGTTTGATTAGCCTTTCACTCCGATCCACAGTTCATCCCTGCCTTTTTTAACAGACGAGGGTTCGGTCCTCCACGTCGTTTTACCGACGCTTCAACCTGACCATGGATAGATCACCCGGCTTCGGGTCTACCGCACGAAACTATTCGCCCTGTTCAGACTCGGTTTCCCTCCGGCTTCGGAACTCCAATTCCTTAACCTTGCTTCGTACGGTAACTCGCAGGCCCATTCTACAAAAGGCACGCCGTCACTCCCAAAGGAGCTCCGACCGCTTGTAAGTCTACAGTTTCAGGTTCTCTTTCACTCCCCTCACCGGGGTCCTTTTCACCTTTCCCTCACGGTACTGTTTCACTATCGGTAGCCACCACGTATTTAGCCTTGGAGGGTGGTCCCCCCAGATTCAGACAGCGTTTCACGTGTGCCGTCCTACTCAGGTACGCATCGGAAGTCGTTTCAGTTTCGTGTACGGGATTGTCACCCTCTCTGATTGCTCTTCCCAGTAGCATTCCACTACCAAAACGATTTCTGACTTCACATTGATGCGCCCTACAACCCCGCCATAAGCGGTTTGGGCTCGTCCCGTTTCGCTCGCCGCTACTCCGGGAATCTCGGTTGATTTCTATTCCTCCGGGTACTGAGATGGTTCAGTTCCCCGGGTCTCGCCTCCCTGCCCTATGTGTTCAGACAAGGATGACCGGTCATCACACCGGCCGGGTTACCCCATTCGGCAATCCTCGGATCACAGGATGTGTGCTCCTCCCCGAGGCTTTTCGCAGCTTACCACGGCCTTCTTCGCCAGGTGGCTCCAAGGCATCCACTGTAGACTCTTCTTCACTTGACCATATGAGTCTCTCACGACGCTTATCTCATACACACTCGCATGTGTACCGGATACGCACTCCTGCGTATCTCATATGCATGCTTCCGCATGCACACTCCGCGTTCGCTTTCCTTCTTCCCTTCCCTATCGCTGTTAAAGAACACTCAACGGATAAAACTAAAATCCGTTAAAAAAAGCATTGCATTTCGCAACGCTACTACTGGGCCTGACTAGACTCGAACTAGTGACCCCTTCCTTATCAGAGAAGTGCTCTAACCGACTGAGCTACAGGCCCTATAAAAAAGGAAGGACGCAGGAGAAGCGGGGTGGGAGGACGACCGAGGTCGTACTCCCGGGGCCGACGGCCCCTCTGATATCACGAAACCGTGATATCACATGCATCGGCACGATCGCAGAACGACCGGTTGAGCCGATGTGACCTTTCTCGTAGAAAGGAGGTGATCCAGCCGCACTTTCCAGTACGGCTACCTTGTTACGACTTCACCCCCCTTACCAGGCGTACCTTCGACGTCGTCCTCCATTGCTGGTTAGACTAACGGCTTCGGGTACCCCCGACTCGGGTGGTGTGACGGGCGGTGTGTACAAGGCCCGGGAACGTATTCACCGCATCATGCTGATATGCGATTACTAGCGATTCCACCTTCATGGAGTCGGGTTTCAGACTCCAATCCGAACTGAGACCGGTTTTTTGCGATTTGCTTCACCTCGCGGTTTCGCCTCACTTTGTACCGGCCATTGTAGCACGTGTGTAGCCCAGGATATAAGGGCCATGATGACTTGACCTCGTCCCCACCTTCCTCCGGTTTGTCACCGACAGTCTCGCCTGAGTCCTCAGCATTACCTGATAGCAACAGACGATAGGGGTTGCGCTCGTTGCGGGACTTAACCCAACACCTCACGGCACGAGCTGACGACAGCCATGCAGCACCTGTATACCAGCCCCGAAGGGCGCCGTGATCTCTCACGACTTCCGGTATATGTCAAACCCTGGTAAGGTTCCTCGCGTATCATCGAATTAAACCACATGCTCCACCGCTTGTGCGGGCCCCCGTCAATTCCTTTGAGTTTCACCGTTGCCGGCATACTCCCCAGGCGGTGCACTTACCACGTTAGCTCCGGCACTGAGGTTTCAACACCCCAACGCCTAGTGCACATCGTTTACAGCGTGGACTACCAGGGTATCTAATCCTGTTCGCTCCCCACGCTTTCGCGCCTCAGCGTCAATCACTTGCCAGGAACTCGCCTTCGCCACCGGTGTTCTTCCTGATATCTACAGATTTCACCCCTACACCAGGAATTCCAGTTCCCCCTCAAGGATTCAAGACATACAGTTTCCAGCGCGTGCCCGCAGTTGAGCTGCGGTCTTTCACACCAGACTTGCACGTCCGCCTACGCGCCCTTTACGCCCAATAATTCCGAACAACGCTCGCCCCATACGTGTTACCGCGGCTGCTGGCACGTAATTAGCCGGGGCTTATTCCTACCCTACCGTCATCACCCAGGCATTCCCTCCTAGGCTTATTCCTCAAGTAGAAAAGGGCTTTACAACCTCACGGCCTTCTTCGCCCACGCGGCGTCGCTCCGTCAGACTTTCGTCCATTGCGGAAGATTCTTAGCTGCTGCCTCCCGTAGGAGTCTGGGCCGTATCTCAGTCCCAGTGTGGCCGGTCACCCTCTCAGGCCGGCTACTGATCGTCGGCTTGGTAGGCCGTTACCCCACCAACTACCTAATCAGCCGCAGGCTCATCACAAGGCGAGGCCAAAGCCCCTTTCCTTTTACAACCATAGTCGTAAAAGCTCATTCGGTATTACCCCATGTTTCCATGAGCTATCCCCAACCTCGTGGTAGATCACCTACGTGTTACTCACCCGTTCGCCACTCTCATATGGCCGAAGCCATACTACCGTTCGACTTGCATGCTTAAAACGCGCCGCCAGCGTTCGTTCTGAGCCAGGATCAAACTCTCCATAATATACTACGTCCCCGAAGGGACGCTCTGTGTCTCATTTATGAGACCCGCTTCTCCTGTACGCGTCCTTCCCTTCCCTTGCCATGTAAAAGAGCTCGTCACTTCAAAAGCGCATACGATCCCTCATGCTCCCGCACGCGTCTCATATCTCTTGCACCATTGTTGTGACAGGCGCGTATCCTACCAAACTCCCCCAAGTAGTGTCAACTACTCACAAGCGTTTCTTGCACGCCTCTCGCGTGCCCTCGCGCCTCTCTCCGACCACCGCATCCCTGCGGCGTGAGACGCACCCTATCAAATCACCTCCTCCCCAGTCAACTCTTTTGGGGAAAGTTTTTCGTCTTTTTTTTGGAAGAGTGTAGCTCGTCCGCCTGTGCAAGCTCGTCAAGGCGTCTATCGATCTCGGAGACACGATCGAGTGCCTCGCGGAACTCCGGGCTGTCCGATCTCACCGTCTTTTTACCCTCGACGAGAAACCGATCGGCCAACGATTCACCGAGGCGAAGAAGCAACTGGCGACGCTCGGCGAGTAGATCCTGCCGCTCGATATGACGCATGCTCGTGTCACCGATCTCCTGCGCATGACGGTGCGCCCAATCAAGCCATTGCTTCGTGGAATTACGCACGTTGTGTTGTAGCTCGTCCCATACACTCATGCTTACACGGTAGCGCTTTGGTCATGCAGCGGCAAGCAAGAAACGGCAATTCCGTCATCGAGGCGGCGCCGACATTTTCTTGACCTGAGCCTGAGGTCAACCTAAGATAAGCGCACACATCACAGGGAGGTACATACATGAAACTGGTATTTCTCGGCCCTCCGGGCGCCGGCAAGGGCACGATGGCGAGCCGTCTCGCCGAGCACGTAACGATTCCGCACATCTCCACGGGCGACATCTTTCGATTCAATATTAAAAACGAAACGGACCTGGGGAAAAAAGTAAAAGCGATACTCGATAGCGGTGAGCTGGTACCCGATGAGTT
The DNA here is from genome assembly GCA_965601925.1 of Alkalispirochaeta sp. Lineage (GTDB taxonomy): Bacteria > Spirochaetota > Spirochaetia > DSM-27196 > Alkalispirochaetaceae > Alkalispirochaeta. The sequence continues at coordinate 3,302,782 of OZ271854.1, read as the reverse complement.
GACCATCGAGTTGGTGCGCGATCGCCTGACGCACGAAGACGCGAAGAGCGGCTTCATCCTCGACGGGTTTCCTCGAACCATACCGCAGGCCGATGCGTTGGGCGAGATGGCGGCACTGACCCGTGTGGTAAACTTCGAATTGGTCGACGATGAGGTGGTGAAGCGTCTGTCGGGACGTCGCGTCCACCCCGAGAGCGGACGAACGTACCACGTACTTTTCAGCCCTCCGAAACGAGAGGGCCTCGACGACGAGACGGGAGAGCCCCTGGTTCAACGGGAAGACGATAAAGAGGATGCGATCAAGAATCGTTTACGCGTCTACCGCGATCAGACCGAGCCGCTTATTGCGTACTACAGAGATCGTTCGCAGTTGGTGGATTTGGACGCCTCACCGCCGCCAAAAGTGGTATTCGAGCAACTGAAGGAGCTCCTCGGCGTCTCGTAATGGATCCATCCGGCGCGTCGGACTACCGACGTGCCGTTACTCCTCGCTCTCCTCTTCGCCGGATTCTTCTGCATCGGGCACTTCGGTGTCGTCGGGTTCTCCCAACCGCTCCGTTACCAATGCGTCGACGATCGCGCGCTCGTCATCGGGAAGTTGCGCGACGAGCTCATCGATCGCCACCCGATCGTCGAATCCGTTGTCGAGTGCAAGCTCCAATGAGCCCACACCCAAATCAAACTCCGGTGTATCAAGAAGATACAGTTGCGCCTCGAGAAACCGCAGCGATACGTCGTCCTCGGCCAACTCCGGGATCGCGGTGAGAAGCTCGAGAGCGGCGAGGCTGAATCCCCATTCGGCTTGGCGACTCGCCAACCGACCGAGCCGTTCGTTGTCGTCCTCCGACAGGGCACGGAAGAGCTCGAGCTCACGCACGGCGCGCTCCTCATCCTCGGATAGGTACGCCGCTTCGGCGGTGAGCCACCGGTACTCCGGATCGTCGCGGGCAAAGTCGATACCGCCGTCGAGTACGGCAAGCGCCTCTTCCGGACGCTCGTCCAACAACTCGAAGACTGCGAGGTTGTATCGAATACGAACGCGCGCAGGATGGTCTCCTATCAGATCGGCATACAATGCCCGCGCATCCTCCGAACGTCCCGCGCGAAAGAGTACGTAGGCTCGCGTTTCACGATACAGCCCGTTTTCCGGATCGTCGGCGATGAGCTCGTCCAGTACCGTAAGAGCCTCGTCGAACTCTTCGCGGCGCTCGTGGAGGCGTGCGAGATTGTACCCCGCACCCGGAACCTCGTCGGTAAGCGCGATGGCGCGTTGATAATACTCGAAGGAACTCTCGTACTCACCCAACTCGAAGTAGATGTTTCCGAGATTGAAATACTCCTCGGCGAGCAACCGCGAATTGACGTTGCCGACGCACGAGACAGCCAGGAGAACGGTCGGCAGGAGTGCAAGCGAGGGGACGCGCTTCGCTATGACGGCCTACTCCTTTTGGGCTTCGTCGTACCGAGCACGGTACGTTCGATCTCTCTGACCTGCGCTCGATAGAGATTCGATATGGTCGAACCGTAATCGGCGATCAACTGGATGATGTTGCGCGGCGCATCTTCTACATCGCGTCCATTGAGACGATCGCCGGCGTCACCTAAGCCGGGCAGAATATAGGCCGCCTCATTGAGCACGGGGTCCATCCACAGTGTATAGACGTTGGCATCTTCGATCGCGCGCGCAATGCGCAACGCCCCCTTGAGTGCCGAAATCGCGTTGAAAAAGCGTATGGATCGGGGCTTGATACCGCACTTGTACAGGTACTGCACGATGGTTACGAGGCTACCGCCTGTGGCGTTCATCGGATCGGCGAAGATCAGATCCTTACCGTCAAGGGACTGCAGGTCGAAGAACGAGCGTTCGAGATCGAGAATATACTCCATGTTGGATTCCATCTTGCTGTCGTCGCGGCTGATTCGGAACAGTGCAAAAGGAGGCACATAGGCGGTAGAGGTGTACTCCTGAATTTCCTTGGACATAATCATCGACGGCAGGAGCGCTCCGCGAAGCATCACACACATCACGGTGTTCTCGAGTGCGTCGTCTACATCGGGAATCTTGTGCACCGCGAAGTTTTGTACCGGCTCGGTCACCGGAGTGCGGACTATCAGGTGGTTCTTATGGTGGTTGTCGGGCTCGGCGTACGCCAAGTTGAACAGGAGTTCGTACGCTCGTTGGATGTAGTAGACGAACTCACTCTCCTGCGTACGCGTGTCCCGGAGTTTGGCGATCAGTCGTGACGCTTCGCCGTGCGCTGCTCGGGGAGTCTGAAAGGAGTACACCTTAATGCGCGGTTCCGCCGCGGTGATTTCCTGCATTCGATCGCCCATGATCTGATATAGCTCGATGAGTTCTTGTCGCGCCTTTCGTTGGCGTTCTTCGTTGGGAGAACTGTTGAGCACCTTCATCGTATCCAAGGCGCGTCGGTAGAGTCGATCCATCTCGCCGACGACATCCTTATCCTGCTCGGTAAGAAACTCGTCGAGGTCCCGGGCTCGTAGTATCACCTGATCCATGGGAGGAGTATATGCGACGATGCGCACAAAAAAAAGCCGCCCGAAGGCGGCTTTCCTGCCAATTTCGCGTCGCTCTACGATCGATGTAGACCGGGACGATTAGCGAATCGGCGCCCCGAAGGCGACCCCCAGGCCGAGGGTGCGGTTATCGTCGAGCGCATCGGTGACCATCGCATCGATAACGAACTTGAATCGGCTCAGGTTGGGGTTGGCGGCAAGGTCGATCCGAATACCGGTATTGAATGCTCCGCGTATACCGGCCTCGGCGCCGACCGCATCGACGCTGTAGCTAAAGTTGGAGAAGTCGTTGATCCAGTGGATGTAGCCTTGAAAGATTTCGGGAAACAGGACGAGATCAAATCCCATGCCGAAATCGATCGACTCGTCTTCCGGTACCTGAGGGGCGTCGCCGAAGGTCTTACCGACTACGAAGGTCGTCTCGGCGGGCATACGGAAGAAGGTGCCGGGATAGGTGGCGGCGAGATAGATCTGTTGTGCAGTCTCCGTATCACCGCCGTTCTGTATGGACTGAAGGTTAGCTCCCAATGCGACGGCCGTACCGCTGGTAGGCAGCTGAAACTTTCCGCCGAAGATCCAATCTTCTTCGTCGTCACCGCGATTCGTATCGTAGGCGAATGAGAACTCCGCCAGCTGAAACAGACTGATACTCGCCTTGGGAATGTGGGCGCTTTCGTCGTCATCTTGTATCCAATGATATCCGAGATCGAATCCGAGGTCGGCGGTACGCTCCCATCCCACACGCCCCGAGGGTATACCGATGAGGCCGGTCGCCCCGTTGAGACTCATACCCTTGAGTGACTGTGCGCTCACGGAAGGGGCGATCAACAGGATCAACACGACCACAGTCGAGATACTCCATTTTTTTAAACTCATTCCTCGCTCCTGTGCAAACGATTTTCCCGCAATATATCGTGAGAATGTTAGGTTTACAACAAGAAAGCCGGGCGCGGAGATGCAGTGCGTAGCCGCTCACCATTCTTTTCGGCAGCCGTCTAACGCCCACCGTTTGAGGAAAAGAGTCGAATAGTAAGACGGGTCACGAACCGGACGTTCGGATCCATTAAGCCGCGATTACACTGCGGTGTTTCGGTACGGGAAGAGACCATCTCCTGCGGGGATCGAACCCGCGTTGCCGGGATGAAAACCCGGTGTCCTAACCACTAGACGAAGGAGACGCGCATCTGTCGGGACTGTAGCGACAAGCGCGAAGCCAGTCAACTACACCGACCCTGAGCCGCACTGGGTTCGAACCAGTGACCCACGCCTTAAAAGGGCGTTGCTCTACCAGCTGAGCTAGCGGCCCCCCTTTGATGCCCGCGCACTATAGCGAGCCCCCGAGAAGAATGTCAAGGTTCCGCAAATCGGATGTGCGAGAAAATGGACGCTCGAGGCGGCTATCCGGTTACGCGCTCCAGCCCGCGTTGAGCCTCAATTGAGGCGGGGTTGCGCTCCAACGCCGCGCGATACGCCTCCTCCGCAGTCTGTAAGAGGCCCGCCATCTCGCGCGCGTATCCGAGACGCGTCCACCATTGCGCCCTCGTTCCGTCGAGAAACACCGCTGTGGTCAGCGCGATATCGGCGTGGTTGTACTCCTCAATCCGAAGGTGGATCTCACCCATGACGTAGTAGACCTCGTCGATGAGATTGCCCTGCGGCGCCAGGGCGGCGTAGTTCTGCATATACTCTAGGGACTCTACGTAATTACCGAGGCGGAAGTGCGCCTCCCCGACGACGTTTACCAGGCGGTGGTCGAACCGGCTGACGTCCAAGCCCTGCATACCGTACCGTAACGCGTCGTCGTTTCGCCCCAGGGCCAACAGACTCCACCCGAGAACCGTATAAGAGTCGAGGTTGGCCGGGTTCTCGGCAATTTCGGCAAGTGTGACTTCCACCGCCGCCTCGTAGTCCCTTTGACGATACAGCACCAAGGCGTCGGGGCGCTCCTGAGCCGCCGCTTGGGCAAGCGACAGGACGAGTAGGCCCAAAACGCCGGCCGCCACACGTCTACCGCGCGAATCGCCGTAACACCTACGTTTCATCGCCGTCCCTTCGCGGCATCTCGCACCGTCCCGTCAGGGAGCTGCCGCTTTGCACAACGAGATCCGGAGTACGAATATTGCCTTCGATACCGGCACCGGAAAAGAGTTCGATACGCTCGGTTGCATCGATATCTCCTACGACGACACCTTTCACCGAAACGCGAGCGGCACGGATATCGGCGTCGATCCGCGCCGACTCGGCCACGAAGAGATCCGATTCCGATTTGATTTCACCGCGAACATTTCCCTTCACGAGTAGCGGTTCGGAAAACTCGATCGTTCCCTCGAACTCGATATCGTGGGCGAGTACCGTCTCCAGCTGGGATTCGTCGATCGTCCTAACACGAAGCTCTGCCATTACCGAATCAGGCTAACGCGTCGCCTCGTTCTGGTCAAGATTCGGCGTCCGACCGTCGACGAGGAGCGCTTCGGTGCGCTCCAACGCCTCGGTGAAGCGGCGCCGCATCTGCCGTGTAAACGGATTGAATCGCTGGAGGTCTTGGAAGAGTTGTAGTGGGTCGTTACACGTTTGCTCCATCACCTGCAGCAACCGCGTATACCCGAGGGTCGCGATATCACTGGCGCCGAGATTCATCTCATCGAGGAGTCTCCCGACAAGATGCGTTACCCCTTGGGTGAACGCGGCCTCACGATCGTGATCCTCCGGCGACATCTCGACGACGCGCATGTTGAGACTTCGAAACCGCCGGAGAAGCTCATCGTACCGCTCGAGACGGTCACGAACGGGCCATGTGATGACGGGAAGCGCATCGGACCGCGCCGAGGCGGAGTCGGGGCCGAACATCGGGTGACACGCCACGATATCGACCGTTTCGGGGAGACGGCGTTCCATCTCCCGTACCGGAAAAACCTTCACGGAACACGTATCGATCACCGTCGAGTCGGCCGACAAGCGCGGAGCGATGCGATCTAATACCTCGGGCATGGACGATATGGACACCGAGAGAAACACCAGAGGCGACCGCGCCGCCTCTTCAATCGGAACCTGACGAACCGCCTCGGGAAGGGAGGAGATCGCTCGCCGACTCGTGCCGACGACGGTAAACTCGCGCGTAAGAAGCTCCGCCCAAAAGCGCCCGAAACGTCCGAGTCCAATCACCGCCGCGCGGTCTGGAAACGTAGTCACTTCATCTCTTTCTTCCATCGTGTCTACCGCGAGTATGCCCGATGCTCCCACGCTCCTCAAGTTACATCGGCCGCCGATTTGTGTTATTCTCGCGATATAGCACATTAGACAGGTCCGCGAAACGAAGGAGTACCATACATGAACTTTGTAGAGACGATGAAAAACCGCGCCCAAGAGTTACAGCGTCGGCTGGTTCTGCCCGAAGGGACGGAGCCGCGCACAATCGAGGCGGCGCGCCGCCTCGTAGATGAAAGGCTCGCCTCCGAGGTGACCCTCGTGGGAGTCGCCGAAGAGGTACAGGCGACGGCGGCAAAGGCGGGGATATCTCTCGACGGTATCGTCGTCACCACGCCGCAATCGTCGGACCGGCGCAAGGCGTACGCCGCCGAGTATCACGATCTCCGTAAAAAGAAGGGCCTGACTGAGGACGAGGCCTACGATCACATCGTGGAGCCGTTGCGTTGGGGCGCCATGATGGTGCGTCTCGGCGACGCGGATGCGATGGTGGCGGGCGCGGAGAATGCGACCGGTAACGTGTTGTTGGCGGCGTTCCAAATCATCAAGACCGCGCCGGGCACGACCTTTGCCTCGAGCTGCTTCGTAATGAAAATGAAAGACGCATCGTGGGGAGCCGACGGTCACATGATCTTCTCCGACTGCGCGACGATCCCCGATCCTACGGTAGAACAATTGGCGGAAATCACCGTCGCCGCCGCGCAAAGCTGCCGCACGTTTTTGGAGGCGGAACCAAGGGTGGCAATGCTCTCCTTCTCCACCAAGGGCTCCGCGAAGCACGAGTCGGTCGACAAAGTTCTGGCCGCCCTCGATATCGTCAAGGATCGCGCGCCGGATCTCAAGGTTGACGGCGAGCTTCAACTCGATGCCGCGATCGTGGAAAGTGTCGGAGCAAAGAAAGCACCGGGTTCGACGGTAGCGGGCGCAGCGAATACGCTTATCTTTCCCGATTTGAACGCGGGAAACATCGGGTACAAGCTGGTACAACGTCTCGCCGGCGCCGAGGCGTTCGGTCCGTTTCTGCAGGGTTTTGCCAAGCCGGTGAGTGACTTGTCCCGGGGGTGCTCGGTTGACGATATTGTCACGACCGCCGCAGTCACGCTCTGTCAGGGGGACTGACACGTACTCCGACGCTACGGGGCTCGGCGTCATGAACGGAGGTGAGCGATGAATATTGCCGTCGTCGGATATGGCCGCATGGGACGAGAGATAGAAGCGATCGCACGGGAACGGGGGCACACGGTAAGCTGCCGTATCGATCCGACGGCTCCTAAGGCCGATTACCCAACCGTGCGAGCAGCCGCCGAGGCGAGTGCCATCGACGGCGACACCATCGCGATCGAGTTTTCACTTCCCTCCGGGCCGCCGCAGAATGTGGCGGTGTACAATGAGGTGGGCAGTTCGGTGGTTATCGGCACCACGGGCTGGGACGCCGAGCGACCGACGGTACTGGCCGCGGCAAAGGCGGCCGGTATCGGGCTCGTATGGGGCGCCAATTTTTCGGTCGGCGCCGAGATGCTGAAGCGCATCGCGGGCTACGCGACGGACTTGGCCCGCCGCGCCGGCGACTACGACCTTGCGGTTGTCGAACTCCACCATCGTAACAAACGCGACAGCCCCAGCGGCACGGCCCTCGCCGTCGCCGAAGAGGTCCTCTCACGGGGAGCCAAGACGACCGTTCACGTCGAGACGCTCCATCGGGCACCGCAGGCGGAGGAGCTACACGTGGTGGCCGCACGCGTCGGCTCTATGCCGGGGACGCATACGGTATACTACGACGGCCCGGCGGACACGCTTGAGATCACTCACCGCGCGCGTAACCGAGGTGGGTTCGCGCGCGGTGCGGTGCAAGCCGCGGAGTGGATCGATCGAGTGGGTGGCGTTCACACGGTCGGCGAGTTCTTCGACGATCTATTTCGGTAACGGATGAAGGAGCGAAGAGATGTTTCAAGGAGTGTATACGGCGCTGATAACGCCCTTTCGTCGCGACGAGACGATCGACGAGGAGGCGCTGCGCCGCTTAGTGCGCGCGCAGATTGAGGCCGGCGTTGCCGGCTTAGTGCCGATGGGCACGACGGGCGAGAGTCCCACGGTTACCCACGAGGAGAATCTGCGGGTTATTGAAATAGTTGTCGACGAGACGGCCGGACGCGTTCCTGTGATCGCCGGAACCGGGTCCAACTCCACGGCCGAGGCGGTCGACATGACACGCAAGGCTAAGGTGCTCGGCGCATCGGCGAGTCTACAGGTCGCCCCATACTATAATAAGCCGTCGCAGGAGGGTTTGTATCGGCATTACACGACCATCGCCGAGGCGGTCGATCTGCCGATGGTGGTTTACAACATTCCGGGGCGAACGGGCAGAAACATCGAAACGGCGACGCTCAAGCGGATGGCGATGCACACCAACATCGTTGCCGTCAAGGAGGCCAGCGGCAACATTCCGCAAATGATGGAGGTCCTCACGGAGCTTCCCGAATCGTTCGATGTGCTGTCGGGGGACGATAACTTGGCGTTCTCGCTTACCGCGCTGGGCGGGCGCGGCGTCATTTCCGTAGCAAGCAACCTCGTACCCGCCAAGATGGTATCGGTCGTCGACGGTGTGTTGAAAGGCGAACTTGCGCTTGCCCGTACCGTGCATTTCGAGCTACTGCCGCTCTTTCGAGCCATTCTGTCTCTTGACACGAATCCGGTGCCGATTAAGTACATGTTACACCGTGCGGGGTACTGCGAAGAGGTGTATCGCCTGCCCATGACGCCCCTTTCAGACGAAAACAGGGCGGTCGTCGACGCACTCCTCTCGCGCTACGATATCGCCTGAGAGGAGGCTTCACACGGGTCCGTTATCAGTCGCCGGTGACGGGCGACGACTCGTCGGGCTCCCGGGCGAGCGCGAGGTACTGTTCGGGGGAGAGGCGTTCGGCGCGCAACCCCGGGTCGATACCGAGACGATCCAACAGCGGCACCAAGGGCTGCAGGGTGTTACGGAGCGTCTTTCGCCGTTGGGCGAAGGCGCGCCGCGCGATCCGCGACAGGATCACCGTGTCGGCGGCGTTAGGGCGGTCCGTACGCTCCGACAGCAGTATCACCGTGGAACCGACGTGGGGTCGAGGCCAAAACGCCGTGGGCGGCACGTCCATAACACGTCGAATACGGAAGTGATTCTGCACGAGCACGGAGAGCGCACTATAGTCTTTTCGTCCCACCTCGGCGCCGAGGCGTTGGGCGAGTTCGGTCTGTACCAAAAAGACCATCGCCGGTACGGGTACGGCCGCCTCCACGATACGGGCGATCATGGCGCTCGCGCTGTGATAGGGAAGATTTCCGACGATCGCAACGGGAACGGCGTCTTCGCGGAACGATCGCGCCGCCTCCCCGCCCACAGCCGTTCCGTCTTTGGAAGCTTGCACGTTTACGGAAACCCATCGCTCCAAGGAATCCAGAAAATCGCCCTCCTCGATCGGAACTGCATCGCCGAATCGCGACCGCAGGATATCGATGATGCCTCGATCGATCTCAAATAATCGCAAGGAAAACGGAAGCGTCATCAGCCGTTCGGTGAGCGATCCCAAACCGGGACCGATCTCCCACAACTCACGTCGCGATGCGGCTGGTACGCCGTCTGCGGCGTCCGCGATCGCCGCGGCGATGCGGGACCGAAACGACTCGTCGATGAGAAAGTTCTGTCCGAATCGTTTCTTGAGTGCGATACCGCGCCGGCTGAGAAGATCTCGAATCTCAGAAACCGAGTTGTGGTTCACTCTCTCCTCCGTACGTGTTACCGAAATATGCCAGCCGCCGCGCCCGCTTCACTCGAATGACGACGATAGTCAGAATCACCGTCCCGCAAAGAATCACCACGCTTCGCCGTCCTCCAACGTGCGCCGTATCTACCGCGGGCGCAAGCGCGGCGAGGTGCACCAGACGCAGAAAGAGCGCCGTGTTGGCTTCGACAACGAGCGCCACCGCCGACCCCGCGATCGGAAGCTGCGCCGCCAGCAGAAACGCGATCCCGAGCCACATGGTGACCACGACGACCAGCGACAGAATACCGGCCGAAACGATGCCGACTGGATACACGGTGCCGAATACGGCGAGCGTGAGCGGCGCGGTACATAACATAGCCGAAATCGTCGTGCCGAGGTACACGGCGACGCGGCGCGGCAGGATCTCGGTCAGCCCGTCCGAAATACGACCGGACGCCGTCAAAAGACCCACAAGCGCGCATATCGAGAGACGAAATCCCAAGTCGGTGACCATCGACGGGGCGACGATCGATACACAGAGTACGCATCGGGCGAGAAGCACCAGCGGCGGAACCTCGCGATCGCGAACGCGTGCGAACACGGCGACAAGCGCGAGAATAAGTGCTCGAACGAGAGACGGTATCCAGCCGGCAATCCACACATAGGCGCCGAGCGTCACGGTAACTAACATCATCGACGCATAACGATTACCGAGGAGTCGGAAGACGCGGGAAACGAGAAGGGCCAACACGCCTAAATGCATCCCGCTCAATGCGATGACGTGTGACGCTCCGGCCCGTCGTACCGCATCGACGAGGTCCGTCGTCATGTCCGCCCGGGTGCCCAAAAGGAGCGCCGTCACCAGCGCTCGTGCGGTAGGCTCCAACCGTGCAAGGCGTCGCCGCACCTCCCCTCGCGCCTCACGTCGTATCTCGGCCGCGCCGCCGGCGCGAACGCAACGCAACTGCCGAGGGTCGACCCGTATCATGCGCCCTCCGGAGGAACGCACGTCATAAGCGATAATGGTATCTCCCCGCACCGGGACGACGCTCGAGGATGAGTCCTGCAGCGCGACGTGCTCTTCGCCGCTCCACAGGAGCGTAACGACTCCTTCGGCACTCCCCTGCCACCCGACGGAGTTTTCCACCGAATCGAGCGTAATATCGAGACGGCGATGGGTATCGCCGCTCGGACGCAAATCGGCGACCACCCGCCCGCGAACGGATGCAACGTCGCGCCATGGGAGCGCTCCGAGCGGTTCGCGCTCCCCATCCGCGGTACGTATCTCAACGGACACGGTCAGAATAAGACCCAAAGCGACGCCGGCGGCGAGGCGACGTTGCGCCGCGGTGCGTACCCACGGCACCGCGGCGAGCGTTGCGACTCCCAAGAACCACGTTACCGGCGCCGGAATATCGAAACCTTCCAGCGTTGCCACGACAAGCACCGCCGCCGCAACGAAAGAGGGCGAGGTCAGTAGGGCATTACGCGATGATGCGTTCACATACCGCTATTACTGCGACACCGACTCCATCGCTTCGCGAGCGGCGTCGCGGACTCGTCGCGGATAGTTTTCCAAGAGCGTCGTGAAAAAGAGCGCGTTGTACGAACCGGGCGAATCGAGAATGGCGAGATTCGTAATCACCGCCAGCAAGACTTGCGTGTCGTAGGGGCGATCGATCTCCGTAAACGTGTTGAGCAGCTCCAGGTAGTCGGTGAGGCGCGTCGCCGCCTCGGGTGTACCCATGGCGCCGAGCGTCGCGATCGCTTCCAGCAATCGACTCTTCGGGATTCGATCGCGATCATACTCGAGCACGGTCTCGTTGAAGTGGCGAATGACCTCGCCGGCCGCCTCCGCATATTCGCCGGCACGGAGGACATCCGCGGCTGCAAAGCGCACCTGACGCGCCTCCTCCTGCTCTACCAACTCTTGCGGTCTGAGCAGGAGCGCGTTGGCCAGCGTTCTGCGGGCGAGCTCAAGCTTGTCGGCGTCCTGAAGAAAGTCGCTCTCCATAAGAAAGAGAAACGGTGCTCGCTTTTCCGATACGCTCTTACTGATAATCACGTCTGTGGCGAGTTCCAACGGCTCGCCGTCGAGACTGCCCAGACTGGTAAGAGCAGTCTCGGTGACGAAATCGGGATATTGGACGAGAATCACATCCAGAACCGCTTCGAAGGAGCTTGCCGAACCGATCCGCCCGAGTGACTCCACCGCCGCGGTAAGGACTTGAAAATCCACGCGCGTACCGGCAATGGTGAGATTGTTTTGCGTATCGACCCACGCATTCATGAAATCGATCGTCTGTTCGTTGGCGCTTGCGAGGTCGCCGAGAACGTTCAGTATTTGAATGCGTCCCGTCGTCTCCTCGTAAGAACGGAACAGCCGCCAAAGATCGTTGACCGCCGACTCGTATCGTCCCGCGGCGATACGATTGACCGCAACGAGTGCGATTTCGCGCAAGAGAGGTTCCGAGGATAGGCTATCCGCGTTGCTTACCGCAAAGCTGAGCGCCTGCCCGTACAGGGGACCGAACGTTGCCGGATCGTCGTCGTCGGCGGCTCGCAGAATCTCGAGCTTGGTCTGAAGGTTGGACGAGGCGAAACTCGCCTGAAATGTCTCGAGCCGATCCTGCTGCGCCGCCAGAGGGGCGACAATAGCGCTGATAACCAAAAAGACTGTCGTGAGCCGTCGCATGCCACTATAGTAGCCGAAAGTACGGGAGGTATCAACGAATCAATCCTGTTTCCGCTCTTGGGCGCTCGCGGCGGCGGCGGCCCGCTGCCTTGGAGTAGAAGCTTGTTGCGAATTGGACTTCGCGTTTGGAGCGGGAGGTCCTTTCCGCGCTCCTGTGAGCTCGGTGCGCGTCTCTCCGGCGTCGAAGAGTTGGTACACATACGAAAGAATCCTCACCCGCATCGCCTGGGAAGGGCGCTCGGCCTGGATGTGTAGCACGCTGGCACGATTTTTCTGTTTGAAGTTGGCGGACTTGATGATGCCGCACAGCACGACCGTCTCATCTTCGACCTCGGCCTGAATCTTGATCGGCAGCCCCGCCTTCGCGCGTCCGCCTACCACCAGCGCCGCGCCGTCTTCGGAGATATCGACGAGTTTGCACCGATATCCGCCACGCGTCTCGATCGATTCGTTCGCGTCCGCCAAGGCCCGTAAGGGAAACAGATGCGCCGGTGAGCCGACCTCACGGCGTACCGAGCGCCGTTTCTGAGCGCGCACCAACCCGTCGGCGTGGGCGATATGCAGAATCGGAACCTTGCGATCGAGATAGTCTCCCACGACTTTGCTCTCGAAGTAGTATCCCGCGTCCTCGGGCCGCCAAAAATACGCCTTGATATCCTGATTTCTCCACGAGAAACCGGCCGGCAGCGGATTACCGCGGGGATACGTAATCGCCATATAGCGCCGGTTGTTCTCGATCAATTTGGATATATACACGCCGCCGCCCGCCAGGGTGAGCTTGAAGGTTTGCCCCGGATCGGCGCCGCGCGTAGAGGTGAGCCCGAGTCGATACTTCGGCTGATCGAATTCGACGCGGCGGCGAAAGTCGAAGAGCTTGTTGAGAAACTCCATATGTCGGGGCTCGTTCTCGCTTCCGGCGGCGCGGAACCTGACGATCGCCGATCGAATGCACCGATCGAGCGCCTTCACACTCCAAAAAAGCGACGTTGGATTCTTGAGATTGTTATCGACGGCGGCTCTCCGGAGAAGGTTGACCTCTCCGAAACGGAAACCGGACTCTTTTCCGCGAATATAGAACTGAATCCACGGAAAGCGGAGGCCGCCGGCGCGTTGGACGAAAAAAAACGTAGTTACAACCAGTAGAAACGCTACGACAAGAATAGTGATTGCCAAAACTTTTTTCTCCTACTCTATTAATATCGACTAAATTCGTCGGGGTCGGCAAAGAATTGCATGGACAGCCACGGAAGCGCCGTGGCACTATCGCGCTCATGCGGTTCTTCACACCCCGCGCGGCCTTCCATTCCCGCAAAATGCGGGAGATAGCCGTTCTTTTCGCCCTCTTCGTCATTCCCGGAGCAACCGCGCCGGCCTCACTGGTCGAGTTTGCCGGCCATCTTCGCCCCCTGTTGGCTCTCGCGCTGCGAAACGGCGCGTTTTTTCTCCTCGTCCAGTACCTTTTGGACATAGAAGAGGAACGCACGTTTGCAATGCACGGAGCGTGTCGACCGAAAACACCTGTCGGTACGGTCGGAACCGCGGTCGTTGTGTGGACGACACTCTTGATGATATCACTTATCGTTGCGTTTATCGCAGAGCGCGTCGGTGTTGTAGACGGCGCGAGTCGCGAAGAGGTGGGAACAATACTCCATATCCTCGATAATCGCTACCCTTATGTGCTGTGGATACCGATTCTTGTAGTTACACTCTTGACCGTCGGGTACGTTGAGGAATTATTCTTTAGAACATACCTGATCTTTCGGTTTCGGCAACTGGGCCTTGCCGAATCGAAGACGGTGGTACTTTCGGCGCTTCTATTCAGCGCGGGACACGGATACCAGGGAGTGGTTGCGTTGTTCTTTGCCTTCGTCGCGGGCTTGATCTTGGGGTTGATGTGGTATCGCAGACCCCACCTCCACGCCTTTGCCGTCGGCCACACGCTGTACAATATAACCGCGCTGGTGATATCGGCGGCGTGAGGCCGCGAGGGGAACATACCATGAGGAAGACGGGCGCGCTTCTGTTTACCATATTCATCGCGTTGGTCCGGGTGGCGGTACTCCCGGCGGTGGGAAGTCGAGAGACACAGTCGGCCACGACCGACGTCATACGTCCGACGTCGAACGACATCGATGCGCAGTTGAAGGAGCTTCTGGACGGAATCGGAATCCGTACTTTCGAAGGGAACATCGCGGCGGTGGACTTTTCGGCGCCGGCACTCGATGGTGAGACGCGGCGCCTGAGCGATTATCGCGGCGAGTTCGTCTTTCTCAACTTCTGGGCTACGTGGTGTCCGCCGTGTCGCGAAGAGATGCCGTCGATGGAGTATCTTCGTTCGGAGCTTGCCGACGAACCGTTTCGCATAATCGCGGTCAACCTCCAGGAGAACTCAAGCGTCGTGCGACAGTTCATCGAGGAGAACGATTTTCGATTTCCCGTGCTCCTCGACTCGTCGGGACGCGTCGCGACGAACTACGGCGTGCGCGGCCTTCCGACCTCCTACTTCATCTCTCCATCGGGCACGGTACTCGGCATTTTGGTCGGGATACGCCACTGGGACGAGCCGGATCTGGTAGAGGCGATGCGCCAAATCGCATCGGTGACCGCACGCGCATACTGAGGTACCGGTATGGGCGCAAACCTGAACATCTTCATCGCTTTCGTCGCGGGATTACTGTCGTTCCTGTCACCGTGCGTCGTACCCCTGATTCCGAGTTACCTCTCCTTCGTGAGCGGCGCAAGCTTTGACGAACTCCACAACGCCGCAGCGTCCCGACGTCGCATTCTCTCTCGCACTCTCTTTTTCGTGCTCGGATTCACGATCGTCTTCGTCCTCCTGGGCATTATCTTCTCCGGTCCCATGGTTCTGTTCGGCGGCGCCGTGCGGTGGATCAACTTCGGCGCGGGGCTCGCGGTCATCTTGTTGGGGATCAACGTCATGTTCGATCTGGTAGCCGTACTCAACGTAGAGCGACGAATTCACCTCTCCTCGCGCCCCGTCGACGGGCTGGGTGCGACAGCCGTCGGAATGGCCTTCGGTGCCGGTTGGAGTCCTTGCATCGGGCCGATTTTGGCGTCGATCCTGTTTCTCGCCGGAACACAGGGTCAGATTTCCCGGGCGGCGCTCCTCTTGGCGGTGTACTCGTTGGGACTCGGCCTCCCCTTCATCGTGACCGGCGTCGCGTTTTCCCGCGCCTCGCGACTGCTCGGGAAACTTCGGCCGCATATGCGCGTCGTCAAAACGGTGAGCGGTCTCTTTCTTGTCGGCGTCGGGATTCTTATCATGGTCGGACGATTTCAGCAGATAAACGGCGCACTCCTCGCCGGCGGGTTTCGGCTCGAGCGCTGGGCGACGGCCAATCCCGCACGCTCACGCATCGTATTCGGAAGCATAAGCGTCGTATGGGCGATTCTTCCGCCGACGGTCGGACTCTTACGCCGCAAGCGACCGATCGTCGGTCCGGCGGGGGCGATTTTTTGCGTCGCCTTTCTCATCATCGGTGTCGCCGGGTTTGCCGGCACGATCGATATCGCCACACTCGTGGCGGGATGGCTCCGGTTTCAGGGAATCTGATACCGGAGCGTACCGCAAGTCGTCGCAACTATCGCGACGATTTGGGCGAAAAGAGGCGCGCCAACAGTCGTTGGGAGGTGTGTTGAGACTGATCCACGAAGCGCCCGAGGGAGAGTATGCGTTCGCTACGCTCCTTGAGCAGTTGTTCGGGCTTCTTCCGCGCCAGCTGCTGATAGGTGGTGAGCACGGTCTGGCGAACACGACCCGCTATGTGTTCGTGGTCCTGGTGAGCGCCGCCGGTCGGTTCGGTAATGATGTCGTCGACCACATCGAACCGTTTGAGATCGGGCGCGGTCATCTTCATCAGCCCCGCCGCCTGCTGCGCTAACTTCGCGTCGCGAAGGAGGATTGAGGCGAACCCCTCGGGAGAGATAACCGAGTATACCGCGTTCTCGAGCATGTATACGCGGTCGCCTACACCGATTCCCAGCGCGCCGCCGGAGCCTCCCTCGCCGATGATCACGCAGATAATGGGCGTTCTCAGCACGGAAAACTCCCTGAGATTGCGTGCGATCGCCTCACCGATTCCCCGCTCCTCGGAGGCGAGTCCGGGAAAGGCTCCCGGCGTGTCGATGAGGGTGAGGATCGGTCGGCGAAAGCGCTCCGCCTGCTGAGCCAACCGCAACGCTTTGCGATAGCCCTCGGGGTGGGCCATGCCGTAGTTACGGCGAAGATTCTCCTTCATGTTGTGGCCCTTTTGGTGCCCCAACACGGTGAAATGTACACCGCCGATCGTCGCGATCCCCCCTACGAGCGCGGGATCGTCACCGAATGCGCGGTCTCCGTGCAACTCGACAAACCGTTCGCTCATAAGACGGAGATACTTGAGCGTCGTCGGTCGATCCTGGTGACGCGCCAACTCGACGCGCCGCCATGCCGTATCGTCTTCACCGGTGAGCTTCTCCGCCAAACGGTCTATGTCGGCGTTAATATCGATATTCTCACGGAGCGCCAACTCCTGGAGCTCCTGAAGTTTGTTCCGTAGTTCGTCGGACTTCATGCTGTAGTCCCTCCGGCGTGGGTGTCGATCAGGTAGACCAAGGTGCTGCGAAGCTCGCTACGCGGCACGACGACGTCCACAAAACCCTTGTCCTGCTGGAACTCGGCGCGCTGGAATCCCGCCGGCAATTTCTGTCGAATAGTGCCCTCGATCACTCGCGGTCCGGCAAAGCCGATCAACGCACCCGGCTCGGCGAGTGTTACGTCCCCGAGCATCGAGAACGACGCGGTCACGCCCCCGGTAGTGGGATCGGTAAGCACGACGAAGAGCGGACACCCCGCCTCGGCGAGCATCGCGGCGGCGTGGCTCGTCTTCGCCATCTGCATCAGGCTGAAAATGCCCTCCTGCATCCGCGCACCGCCGCTGGCGGTGAAGATGATGCACGGCATCCCGCGATCGGCGGCATACATGATCGTGCGCGCGATCCGCTCGCCGACGACCGACCCCATACTGCCTCCCATAAACTTGAAGGACATGAACGCAAAGGCCGCCTGACGCCCTTCGATCCGCCCGACGCCGGTCGTGACCGCCTCGTCGAGTCCCGTCTTGTCCTGTGCCTCGCGCACCTTCTGACCGTAGTCGGGAAAATCGATCGGATTGGTCGGCAGTATATCGGATGAAAACTCGCCGAGCTCGCCGCCGTCGAGCAGCGTCTTGATGCGCTCCACAGCGCTAATCCGATAGTGATATCCGCAGTGAGTACACACGAACAAGTTGAGTGCGAGCTGACGCTCTTCGGTCGGTTTGCTACAGGAGGGACAACTATGCTTGGCAACCACGTACCCCCGATCGTCGGTTCGCATGGCACGCCGAGGATTGTTCATCCGGTTGGGTAGAATCGATCGAATGATCCTCCGGAAAATCGGTCTCGGACTCATTGGTCCAACTCCTTCACGATGTATGCCAACGCATCGGTACCGAACCGTCCGCTGTGAAATACACGGCTATTGATAATGTCTCGCTGGCGCGGAATGTTGGTCGGTATACCCTCGATTTCGAACTCCGATAGCGCGCGATCCATCCTCGCCAACCCGTCGCTGCGGTCGCGCCCGTGTACGATCAACTTGGCGACCAGCGAATCGTAGAACGGCGAAACGGTCGTCCCGGCATGGAGAAAACTATCGACCCGCACGCCATACCCGCCCGGAGGATGGTAGTGCGTGACGGTGCCCGGCGCCTTCGCATTGATGCGACACTCGATAGCGTATCCCTTAAGGTCGATATTGTCCTGCAGGGTGCGTAACGGCGACCCGGCGGCCGCGAGAATCTGCTCGGCGATGATATCCACGCCGGTCACCATCTCGGTAACCGGATGTTCCACCTGGACGCGAGCGTTCACCTCCATGAAGTAGAACTTTCCGTCATCGACGAGAAACTCGATCGTACCGGCGCCGACGTAATCGAGCGCCGAGAAGAGGCGAATGGCGTCGTCACCCATCTTCGTACGTAATGCGTCGTCGACCGCCGTTGACGGGCTCTCCTCGACGAGCTTCTGGTGGTTCTCCTGAACCGAACAGTCCCGTTCACCCAGGTGAACGACGTTGCCGTGAGAATCGGCCAGCACCTGAAGTTCGACGTGGCGCGGACTGGTGAGATATTTTTCCAGATAGACCGTGCCGTCGGAGAACGATTTCTGTGCCTCCGCCGACGCGATGCGGAGAATCCCGGCGAGATCTTC
The DNA here is from genome assembly GCA_965601925.1 of Alkalispirochaeta sp. GTDB lineage: Bacteria > Spirochaetota > Spirochaetia > DSM-27196 > Alkalispirochaetaceae > Alkalispirochaeta. The sequence continues at coordinate 3,284,347 of OZ271854.1, read as the reverse complement.
TTCTTTGTGACAAATGCGCATGCCCTTGCCCCCGCCGCCGGCGGCCGCTTTGATGATGACGGGGAAACCGATCTCGGATGCCGCGCGGGATGCGGCGTCGACGTCGTCGATACTGCCGGCGCTTCCGGGAATAACCGGCACACCGTGCTTCACGGCGGTCTGTTTTGCCTGCACCTTGTCGCCCAAAAGCGCGATCGTCTCGGCCGGAGGGCCGATGAAGACCAGCCCCGCCTCGGCGACCTCACGAGCAAAGCGCGCACTTTCGCTCAGGAAACCGACGCCCGGGTGCACGGCGTCGCAGTGGGATAGTACCGCCGCCGAGACGACGTTACGAATGTTCAGGTAGCTGTCGGTCGCGGCGGCCGGTCCGATGCACACCGCGCTGTCGGCCATGCGTACGGCAAGGGAGTGACGATCGGCCTCGCTGAAGGCGACGACACTACGAATGCCCATCTCGCGACAGGCACGGACGATCCGTACGGCGATCTCCCCCCGATTGGCGACGAGGATGGAGGAGATCATACTCGACGCACCTCGATGAGCGGCGTGCCGTACTCGACCATATCGCCGTTGTGGGCGCGAAACGCGACGATTTCCATCGAGAACTCCGACTCAAGTTCGTTCATTACCTTCATGGCCTCGAGGATGCACAGGGGCTTACCCTTCTCCACCACATCGCCCTCGTGACAAAAGGGCGGCGAATCGGGGGACGGGGAGCGATAAAAGGTGCCGACGATCGGCGAGGTGATGATCTCGACGCCCGATTGCTCCTCGGAGGCGGCGGGCGCACCGGCTTCACCGGCGACAGGAGCAGACGCATCGGGATTCGCCGCGTGGGAGGCCACCTCTCCGGACGCCACGACGGGCAACGTCTGGGGATGCACCATGATCGGCTGCGTGTAAACCGGATTACTCTCCGATACGCGCTTTAAAACCAACTCCGTTCCGTCTTGGTTCAGAGCGAGTTCCGTAAGTGTGCTTTCGTTAAATTTTTCGATGAGCAGCAGTATGTTTTCCAAATCCATATAAACCTCTCCCCATTACACTTGAGCGAAGCTATCACGCGCCGGAGTCGAAAGTCAATTAAACGGTCGCCGACCGAAAAACTTGTATGATCGGCACATCTCATTTTATGATAACCCCATGAACATGAAAATGCTTCTTCCTCATCGCGAACCGTTTCTGTTTGTCGATGAGATTCTCGAGGCCTCGAATGAACGGATCGTCGGCACGCGGCGTTTCTCTACGGATGAGTTCTTCTTCGCCGGACACTTTCCCGAATATCCCGTCGTTCCCGGAGTGATCCTGATCGAGAGCATGGCACAATGCGGCGGAGCGGGTATTAAGCAGCTCGGCATTATGGATGACGCCTTGTTTTTCCTCGCTTCGGTGAACAACGTCAAGTTCCGCCGCCAGGTCCGTCCCGACGAGACGGTTCGCATGGAGGTCGACAACTTGCGCGTCACGCCCAAGATGATTAAACAACGGGGACGTGCCTACGTCGGTGATGAGTTGGCGTGCGAAGCTGAGTGGCTGTGTCTGGTGGGGAGCGCGCCGCAGTGATGAATCGCGAAACCGTGCCGAAGCGCATTCGGTTGCGATCGAGGCAGCACGCCGATCGACCCTTCAGCTGGACCAAGGACGCGGAAAACGTTTTTCGTCCGACTTCGTTCGCGGAGATGTGGGATACCGTGCGCCTGATCGGAGCCGGTCTCGCCTCGCTGGGGGTCCGACGCGGCGATCACGTCGGTCTGATGAGCCACAATCGGCGGGAGTGGATCTTCTGCGATTTGGCGATCCTCGGGATGGGGGCCGCCGACGTCCCGCGCGGCGCCGACTCCACGCCCGAAGAGATGGCCTATATCCTCGCACACGCCGACTGTCGCGCCGTCTTTGCCGAGGATCCCCAGCAGTGCGATAAAATCCTCTCCATGCGCGCGTCGATCCCGTCGTTGGAGCGGATCGTCCTATTCGACGATTACACCGACCGCGGCCAGCGCCCGGCGGCCAAGGGAATTGCGATCTCCAGTTACCTGGAACTGTTGGACGCCGGACGGGCGTCGGGTGAAGCGGGACTATCGCGGTTCGACCAGGAGGTAGACGAGGGCGATACCGACGACCTTGCAACGCTCCTGTACACGTCGGGTACGACCGGCGAACCGAAGGGAGTCATGCTTCGCCACCGGTCGTTTCTCTTTCAAATGGACCGCATCGAACACATTCTCTTTCTTACCCCTCGCGACATATTCATCACGGTGCTGCCGGTCTGGCACTCCTTCGAACGGGCCGTGGAGTATATCTGCCTCAACTACGGAGCGAGCTTGGCCTACTCCAAACCGATCGGCACGGTAATGCTCGACGATATGGCACAAATACGCCCGACATGGATGACTTCCGTTCCGAGAATCTGGGAGGGCATCAGAGCGGCGGTTTTGCGCAACGTTGCCAAGCAAAGCGCGGTGAAGCAGGCGCTGTTTCACTTTTTCCTCGGCGTCGGCGAGATTCACGCCGATTTGTATACGACCTTCATGGGGAGGCTTCCTCAGTTCCAGCGGCGCTACCGGATACTGGACGCGGTTGTGGCGGCGGTTCCTCTGGCGCTGTTGACGCCGTTACGCGTACTGGGAAACGTCCTCGTATTCAAAAAACTACAGGCCAGGCTGGGCGGCCGTTTCGTCGCCGGAGTCTCCGGAGGAGGCGCGTTGCCGCCCTACGTGGACAAGTTCTTTCAGGCCGTAGGTATCAAGGTGCTGGAGGGGTACGGCTTGACCGAGACGGGTCCCGTGCTGGCGGTGCGTAAACAAAAGGCTCCGGTACCGGGCACCGTCGGCCCGATCCTCCCCGACGTAGCGTTTCGGGTCGTCGACGACGGACGCGAGGTCGGCCCGGGGGAAAAGGGTGAACTACACGTCAAGAGCGAACAGGTCATGGAAGGGTACTACAAGAAGCCGGACGAGACCGCCGCGGTGCTCTCGGACGGATGGCTCAATACCGGCGACCTTGTCATGTACACCCACGACAACGAACTACGCATCGTCGGCCGCTCGAAGGAGACGATCGTACTGCTCGGCGGCGAGAATATCGAGCCGCAGCCGATCGAGGATGCGATCCTCCAATCGGAATACATCGAGCAGGTGATGGTAGTCGGACAGGATCAGAAGTTTCTGGCCGCGCTTATTTACCCCAATACAGATCGTATGGCGACATTTGCGGAGGAGCGCGAGATCGAATCGGTCGAGCAGGAAGAGCTCTTGGAGAACGAGCAGTTTCTCGCTCAGGTCAATCGTGAGATCCAAGAGCGTGTCGGTGCCAAAACGGGGTTCAAGAGCTTTGAGCAGGTCTTTCGATTCCGCCTTCTACCGAAACCCTTCGAAGTCGGAGACGAGTTAACGCAGACGCTCAAGATTAAACGCGCGGTGGTGTATGAGAAGTATCATCGCGAGATCGCCAAGTTGTTCGCGTAACCGGTCAGACGGCGGCAGCCCCGCGCGTTATAAGTGAAGCCGGTGAGGGAGATGAGTCTCCCTCACGATTCCTGTCGGATGAAGGCGTCGCGAAATCCGCGATTCCGCACCGTGAACAGCGCCGTTCCCTTCTCGTCTTCGGAGAGCGGCCCGAGGAAGATACGGTAAACCGGCCCGCCGTTGACGCTTTGCGAGACGACGGCGACGGGGAACCCTTCACCGAGGCTGTCGACGGTGCGTTGAACGCTCCGCGCATTGGTGAAGGCGGCGACCTGGACGTACGCGGCGCCCCGGTCGAGATCGGCGACGAGCGGAAGGTTTGCCCGCGCCCACGCCAGATCCGCCGTTCCGGTGTCATCGGGTCGTACGGTATCGGTCGCCGCCGCAACGGGCTCTGTCGCCGGCGCCGGTTCCAAGACGACCGCCGGTGGAGGCTCTACCGGTTCCGCGGTCTCGACGATATCCTCGCTCGGGACGTCGGGCGCCGCGATCGCCACATCGACCTCGTCGGCGGAGGGTGCAGCGGAGTCGGGCGTGAGCTCGTCGGCCGTCGGAGACGGCGGCTCGGGGCTGCGGTGCTCCGCCGGTTCCAGGGTGACGATCGCGTCCTCGGGAATCAGCGCCGGCCGGAGTACATCGGCCTCCGCAGTCGCCGCCTCTTCGTCGGTAGCAACGGCGACTGCCGGCGGCTCGTCGGCCGCAACGGACGCGAGTGGAAGGTCAACCTCAGCCGTAGCTACGCCGGGAGGCGGCGGAGTTGGCGATACGACGTCCGGGATGGAGCGATCCTCCACGGCGGGCAGTTCGGCGATCGTCCCGTTGTCCTCCGGTGCGACGGGAAATGGGTCGGTTACTTCCGAATCAAGCGCGGCATTCACGTCGACCGGCGGGAGACGCCGGTCGTCTTCGGCGATACGAATCGGCTCGGGAGCGTCGAGGTCGTCGTCGGTCGGCGCCACCTGAATCGGATCGGCGGAGACGCGCTCCATTGCAAGTTGACGATCGATCGTCGACAGGCGCTCGTCCAAGGGATCGCGAACGACCACTCCGGGCGCCGAATCCTCGACCGGCTCCATCTCGTCCACAGTCGGCGGTTCGACGACGGCTACCGCGGCGGCGGGATCCCGGACGTCGGAAGGAGTCTCGGCGACCGGGTCGGTCGGCAAACTCAGCGGTACCGCCATGGGCGGAAGCGTTTGCGGATTGGTACGCGGCATCGAAACCTCGGGTGTCGCTTCGTCCGGTACGGTGCTCGCCGTCGGAGGTTCAACGACCTCCGCCTCGACCGTTGCGGCGATCGGCGGATCGACGCCGATAATCTCGTCCGACTCCGCCATATCCCGTTCATCTACCGGATCGACGCCGGAGATCGCCCCATCGACGGAGGGCCCTACACGCGGCGCGGGGTCCATCGCGAGTGACGGATCGGCGACGACCTCCGCGGGGGTCCGGTCCATGTCGGGCTCCACGGCGGTCGTACCATCGGGAACGAGAGCGGGCTCGACCGCTCTATCTGCCGTCCCGGGCGGATCGCGGGACTCGTCGACGATAAGGGGTCGCTCGTCCGCTACCATGGGCGGCTCATCCGCTTCGATGCTCGGACTCGGTGTCACCGGCGGTGTCTGTGCGACGGTCCCGACGGTGGAATCGGTACGAGCGGTGTGGACGGGCTCTGTGGTCTCCAGCACGTCGGGCGTGATGATCGACTCGTTGGGGTCTCCCAGGGTCGCGGCGGGATTCACATCGGGATCGGGATGAAACGGCAAGTCCTGATTGGGATCTACCGCGGTCAGCCCCGGCAACTGGACCGGACGCGCCCGTACTACCGCCGATGAACCGCTGCGAATCCCGAGCTCGTCGGCCGCCGCCTCGGAGAGGAGGAGAAACACGCCGGGATCGGTAAGATCCTTGGCGACGATGAGGCGTGCGGTATCGCCTGTGCGCAGATTGGTGACGTCGATCATCGAGTTGAGGGGAAAGGTGTTGGAGGCCACGTAGAGCCCTCCGGGAGGAAACTCACCGTACCGCCCGACGACGGCCGTACCTTCCCAGTTGGTTTGCGCAACGGACTGCATGGAAACAAAGAGTACACACACGCTCATTAAGAGCAGAGAACTCTGCCGCATTCTCATTTCAACGTCACCTCTGGTGTACTCTTCGGCATAATGGACGGCTCTCCTTAGCGCTTCGACGCAATACCGGAGTGATCGCGCATCCATCGCATCGGCGACGGTAGACCGTGATTGCGAGGCATTTCCGCCGTGTGCTATGGTATTCGCTCACGACATGGTATCGCGTTTTTTTGTATTGCAGGTCATGACCGGCGAGGAAGCTCGTTTTATCGATCTTGCGCGGCAAACGCTCACGCGCCTGGACACCGGTTCGTCCGAGATTCGCTTATGGTGGCCGCGAAGGAAGCTCCTCATCCGCAGGCGCGGTCGTCGCCTCTCCTCCTTGGCTCCGCTCTTTCCGGGATACGTCTTTCTGGAGGCTGAGGATATCACCGACGCGGTGTTCCGCGCGCTGCGCGGGTGTCGCGGATTCGTGCGGTTTCTGCTGGATAACCGCGACATTCGCCCGCTGTTGGACGGCGACTTGGAGCTCATACGCCATTTTCTCTCCTTCGGTGAGATCGTCCAGCCGTCGCGAGTCGAGTTCGATATTGAGAATCGCATCGTCGTGCGCGAGGGCCCGCTCAAAGGACTCGAAGGAAAAATCGTAAAGGTAGACAAGCGCAAACGGCGGGCGAAGGTGCGGCTCGATATGTATGAGAGCTCTTTTTTCATCGACCTGGGGTTCGAAATCATGGAGCCGCGACGAAACGAGACGGGCGCCGCCTCATGAGTCGCACGCGGATATACGTCATCGGCGCCGGATTCGCCGGGCAGGCGATCGCCCGCGAGGTACTCGAAAAGGGCGTCGTCGGACGAGTCGTCGCTTTTTTGGACGACGATCCGAAGAAGATCGGGTCACGAATTGACGGGATACCGGTCCTCGGCCCCATCGATCAAGTGGTTTCCATCGTCGACAAGACGCCGGACAACGAAGCGATTATCGCGATTCCCAGCGCCACGCGCGAGTCCCTCAGACGTCTGTATGCGACCCTTCGAGGTGCCGACTTCAACAGGATTCGCATTCTCCCGACGATCTCACAGATCGTCGGCGACGAGGCGCACTTCATTCAAACCCGCCAGATCGACCCCCAGGATCTGTTGGGCCGCACGCCGGTCAACATAAACCTGCGCGAGGCCCTCTCCTATCTTCGGGGTCGCCGCGTCGTTATTACCGGCGCGGGCGGGAGCATCGGGAGTGAGCTTGCACGCCAGCTTCTCTCCGGCGGAGCCGAACGTCTGTACCTGCTCGGCCACGGAGAGAACAGTATTTACCAGATCGACGCCGAGTTGCGCCTCCTTCAGGAGGAGGGCGTCGGCGATTCCGCGACGATCGTCCCCATCATCGGGGAGCTGACCGACGCGGAGTATGTAGCCTTTCTCCTGAAGCGGCTCAAGGCCGACGTTATTTTTCACACCGCGGCGTACAAGCACGTGCCGATGATGGAGGCCAACCCGGTCGCGACGATTCAAAACAACGTTTTCGGCACACTCAATCTGATCCGTGCGGCGCGACGTGCGGGAGTCGGTCGGCTGGTGCTGATTTCCACGGACAAGGCGGTCGAACCGACGAGTGTATACGGCGCGAGCAAGAATCTCGCCGAGCGTATCGTATTGTCGCACGGGGACGCGGCGCAGCGCTCCGCGACGGCCGGGATGGTCGTGCGATTCGGAAATGTTCTCGGATCGCGAGGAAGCATTTTACCCCTTTTTCGCAGACAGATCGAAAAGGGCGGACCGGTTACCATCACCGACTCCGAGGCGACGCGTTTTTTTATGACGATTCCCGAGGCGGTCTCTCTCGTGTTACAGACCGGCGGTGTCGGCGACGCGGGCCGATTGTACATCCTCGATATGGGAGAGCCGATCAATATCCGTACCCTCGCCGAGCAGATGATACGATTCTACGGGTACGAGCCGGGTACGGAGATACCGCTCAAGGAGATCGGAATGCGTCCGGGCGAGAAACTAAAGGAGCGCCTCTTCGGCCGAGGTGAGACGAGTGAGTCTCAACCGGCCCCGAGGATTCACTGCGTCGGCCGCACCGACCCGTGCGACGACTCCTCCGACGCGTTCGACCTCGATGCGATACTCGACGCACTGCGTCCGATCTGTTTCTTTGATTCCGATCGCCCGACGGAGTACCGTAATCGTTGGGCCTTGAGAGCGATCCTCCGTCGAATCTATCCGAATCTATTGGAGCACCCCGATGAACCGCAATACTGAACGCATTGCGGCGCGCCGCATTCCCTTCTCCCGTCCCACGATCGGCGATGAAGAGGTCGAGGCGGTCGCCGAGGTCCTAAAAAGCGGGTGGCTCACGACCGGTGAGGAGGCGTTGGCCTTCGAGCGCGAGTTTGCCCGCACGATCGGCGTCCGTCACGCCCTGGCGGTGAACAGCGCGACCGCCGGGCTTCACCTCGCCCTGGAGGCTGCCGGCGTCGGTCCGGGAGATCGCGTGATCGTGCCGAGCTTGACCTTCACCGCTACCGCCGAGGTCGTGCGTTATCTCGGCGGCGAGGTGGAGTTCGCCGATATCGAGGCCGAGGGGCTCCTCATCGATCCGGAGTCGGTCGCCCGTCGCGCCGCCGATATTCGAACCCGAGGCGAACGACTTGCGGCGATCATACCGGTCCACCTCGGCGGGGAACCGTGCCGCATCGATCGGATCCGAGAGATCGCCGTCGCACACGGAGCGGTCGTGGTGGAGGATGCGGCGCACGCGTTTCCGAGCGATACGCCGGCCGGGTACGCCGGGGCGCTGGGCGATGCAGGCGTCTTTTCCTTTTACGCCAACAAGACCATTACCACCGGCGAGGGGGGCATGGTCACGACCGACCGCGACGAATGGGCGGACCGCATACGTACGATGCGTCTCCACGGTATCGATCGGGATGCGTGGAATCGCTTCACCGTCACCGGCCGCGCGACCGCCGGCGAGCCGCCCCATTGGTACTACGAGGTGGTTGCGCCGGGCTTCAAGTACAATCTTACCGATATCGCCGCGGCGATCGGACGCGTCCAGTTGGCTCGCGCTCGGGACCTGCTGGAGGCGCGGCGGCGCATCGCTCATCGATATCGCGACGCATTGGGCCCCTTCGAGGCCGCCGGACTCACGCGCCTGCCCCGAGAGGTGCCGGGGCACGCCTGGCATCTGTTCGTCATTCGTCTTTCGACGGAGAAGCTCACGATCGGTCGCGATCGGATGGTCGAGCTGCTCCAAGAGCGGGGCGTCGGCACATCGGTACACTACATTCCGCTCCACCGCATGCCGTACTGGCGCGAGCGCTATCCGGCGCAAGGCACGAACCTCCCCCACACCGACGCACGATTTGGCGAGATCATAAGCCTGCCGATCTATCCGTCTCTCCCGTCGTCCGACCAGGAGTACGTTATCGCAACGCTCTCGGAACTTCTGGAGCGCTACCGTGGATGAACGGCTCCTTGCGCGACCGATTATCGCATCCGGCCCAGGTGCCGCGGTCGATGAGGACGCGGCGGCGGCGCGCGCTCTTCCCGGTGGGTGCACGCTTGTGCTCCCTCGCAACCTCCCGCGAGACGTGTCGCTCGCCCCTCCCTTCGAGTCGGTGGCGATTCTACCGGATCGCGCGGCGTATGCAGGGCAAATTATCGCGGTTCTGTGCGGCGCGCGATGGCACGATCTCGATCGCCTGAGCGTCTTCATCCCGCAGTCCCTTGCCGCGCCGGAGAGTGAAACGTCCCGCACGGAACAAGACGAGCACGCAGGCGATAACGCGGCGTTGCCCACCGTCCCGGACGAAGCACCACTCCCTAACGAGCCGGCCTCAACGCCGCCGTTCGCACAGACGGCGCACCAGATCGTCGAGGGGCGTTATGAGACGGCGAGGCAACTCCACGCAGCCGACGCTCCGTTGTGGGCCGAGGCGACCGCGGACGATCGGACCGCGACGGTTCGTCTTCCGTGTCAATGGCCGTCACACGTTCGCAGTTCCGTCGCCGCGGCTCTTACGCTTCGCGCCCGATCGGTTACCGTCGTGAGCGAGGCTCCCGGAGGCGTGAGAGACGCAGCGTTGCATTATGCCGCCGAGCTGGCGGTGATCGCGGCACTGACCGGTCGTCTGCTCGACTCGACGGTTACCCTGGCGATGCGCTCCGATCAGATCCATCTCACGGGGGGGCGCGGCGCAAGCACCGTCCGGTGGGTATCACGCCTCGACGCCGAGGGGCGTCTTATCGGAAACGGCGTTGCGGTTCGCATCTCCGACGGTGCATACTCGGTGCTCACCGACGAGACGTCGCGACGAATCCGCGCCGCGGCGCGCTCCGTGTATCGATTCGCGGACCTCCAGCTCTCATCCCGAGTCGAGACGACCCCGACGCTTCCCGCAGGACCCATGGAGGGGGTCGGGACGGCGCAGGTATCGTTTGCTCGGGAGGTTCACTACAGTAGACTCGCCGAGCTTGCCGAGGAGGATCCGGTGATCTGGCGGCAGCGTCATTTACGACTCGACTGGCCGGTGCTCCAAGAGCTCTGTAGCGGGCTCGCCGACGAGTCGGACTTCCACCGACGTCACAGCGCGAACGAGATCGTGCGCAAACGGCGCCTTCAACTCCCGCGCAACTCCGGTGCATTGAAGGGTATCGGGTTTGCGATGGCCGACCAGATCTCGGGTATGACCGGCGACAAGGAGTCGGGAGCCGTATCGGTCCGTCTCGAGCAGGACGGAACGGCGCGTCTGTTCTGTTCGCTTCCGACTCCGACGCCCAAGTTGGTCGCCGCGTGGCGGACGATTGTCGCCCAGGAACTGGGTATCGACTTGGACGCCGTCGTCCTCGACAACCGCTATGAGACCGAACAACAGGACAGCGGACCGCGCCTGTTCTCCCGCGGTGTCTCGGTAATCCCCCGAGCGATCCAGTCGGCGTGCCAGGCGATCCAGAAGCAGCGCTTTCGCGATCCGCTACCGATTCAGGTCAGGCGAACTATTCGAACGAGTCGCGCGATGCGCTCCCCCGCCGATGCGCTCCACTCGGTAGGAGCGGCGGCGATCGAGACGCTCCTCGTTCCTTCCAGCATGGAGATCGAAATTCGGTCGGTTACGCTCGCGGTGTACGCCGGACGTATCCTGGATCGCGGCAGCGCCGAGGCGGAGTTGCGCCGCGGTATTTACCAGGCACTTTCCTGGACGCTCCACGATGCGTGGGAAGCCCGCGGTGATGAACGGCCGTCCGCTGCAGAGGGATACGACACATCGTTTCGAGGTCGACCTCCGCGCATAAAAATAATCTTCGGAAATCCGATGCGAAAGGACGGGCCGACCGGCATCGGAGAGCTCCCGTTCCTGACGGTACCGGCCGCTCTGGTTAGCGCACTGTCGCAGGCCAGCGGACTGTACCTCGACCGTCTTCCGATACGGCCGGCGCAAATTCTACGAATGTTGCAGGAGGAGTAGCGTCATTACCATTTCGTTCGTATTCAACGGAAAACCGCGCACCATCGAGGCTCCGGCCACCTCCTCCGCGCACGTCTATCTCAGCGATGAACGCGCTCGATACGGTCGGTGCGGCGACGGGAGTTGTATGCGCTGCTCGATAGTGCTTGCCGGTCGCGTCGTGCCGGCGTGCACCGTACCGATCTTCCGCTTGCAGGGAGCTGACGTACGAGACCTCGACGGCCTCGCCGACGATCCGCTCTACCAGGATATCATGCGCGCTATGGATAAGATCGGGATCACGCGTTGCACGGAGGTGTTGCCGGGCGTCGTACTCGCGGCGTACCAACTTCTCTCGGAGACGGAGACTCCCACCGAAGAGCGCATTCAGGACCACAGCCGCCATCTCGCCGGCCGTTGTCTGAGCCGGGACGAGTTCGAACGAGCCGTCCGTCTGGCGAGCCGCGTCCAGGAGCGAAAACGCCGTGAGCAACAGAGGCGATAGACTCAAGCGACGAATCGACTCCGAGGTGGTCGCGCCCACCTCGCTCGGAGAGGCGCTGCAGGTGTTGCGCCATAACACGACGATGGACGTATGGGCCGGTGGAACGTGGTGGATGTCGGGGGCGCAACCGCGCGCCGAGGAGGATCGGAGCATCCTTTCGCTTCACGAGGTCCGGGAGCTGCGGCGAGTCGTCCGAAGCGTCAATCAAGTCGAGATCGGCTCGGCGGTACCGATCGCACGCCTCCAGAGCGTGGGCGTGCGGTTTTTGCCCGCCCCGGTGGTCGATGCGATCAGCCAGATCGGACCGCCCCCGATTCGAAACCTCGCGACCCTCGGCGGCGCCGTATCGATTCCGGGAACGTTGCTCCCGGTCACCTCCACGCTCCAGCTCTTGGACACCCGTGTGGAACTGAGACGGCAGGGTAACAGCCGCTGGATCCCGCTCGCCCAACTGCGCGACGCGTCGGGCCTACCTCGTTTTGAACAGGGTGAAATTATCGCTCGCCTGCGCATTCCGGCCCACCACTGGACGCATTGGATGATCCACACCTGGGGCAACCCCTTTCCGGCGGAGAGAGGCTCGCTCACGATGGTTGCCGCCGCCACGCTGGAGAAGACCGGTATCAGCGAGTTTCGATTCGCCCTCCTCGTCGACAGCCGCGTTCAAATACGACTGCGCGACGCCGAGACCGATCTCGTGGGCCGGTCGGTGCCCCTTACCGAGCGCGATCGGCGCGCGATTATCTCCGCACTGGAACACAATCCGCTCTTCGGAAGCGAGCTCGACGACTTGGGACGGTGGCGGGCCGCAAACGGACTCAGACTCTTCCTCCATCGCTTCGATTGACCGTTGCAGAGACGCGGGCTCCCCGGTAGTATTGGATCGTGTCCCGCTTCGTTCACCTCCATAACCACTCCGATTTCTCGCTCCTGAAAGGGGCGTCGGCGATCGATGCGTTGGTCGACCGCGCCGCCGAGTTGGAGATGCCGGCAGTTGCGCTGACCGACGACGGAAGTCTGTTCGGCGCACTTACCTTCTACAAGCGGTGTCGTGAACGGGGAATCAAGCCGATCGTCGGCTGCGACTTTTTCGTTGCGCCGCAGTCGCGGCATCGCAAAACGGGTCTGGACGGCGCGAACCGGAACGGCCGAGTCGTACTGTTGGCGCGCAACCAAGAGGGCTATCACAACCTCATGCGCCTTTCCTCGATCGGTTATCTCGAGGGATTTTACTACCGTCCCCGCATCGACCACGAGGTGATGGAGCAGTACCGAGAGGGGTTAGTCCTCCTTTCCGGCTCACTCTCTGGAGAGCTTCATAGGCTGCTGCTCGCCAACCGCCGTGACGAGGCGCTGGAGCTCCTCGATTGGTACCGTACGATCTACGGACCGGAACACGTGTACCTCGAACTGTGTAACCATAATATTCCGGAACAAAAGGCGCTCAACGATATGCTCGTCGAACTCGCGCGTGAACGCGGTGCGAGCCTGGTGGCTGCGAACGACACGCATTACGTCCGCCGCGAAGATGCACGAGCTCAAGATGTGCTTTTGTGTATCGGGAGCAACAAAAAAAGGGGCGATACCAACCGCTTTCGTTTCTCGACCGAAGAGTTTTATCTCAAAAGCGCCGAAGAGATGGCCGACGTCTTTCCCGATCACCCGGCGGCTCTGGAGAACACACTCACGGTCGCCGAGCTCTGCGATCTGGAGATCGAACTGCCGGGGCCGAAGTTTCCGGTCTACGAGATTCCGCAGGAATACGACACGCGAGAGGAGTATCTGCGGCACCTCACGCATCAGGGACTGACCGAACGCTACGATCCGGTCACCGATGCAATACGTGAACGCGCCCAGTACGAACTCGACATTATCATCTCCATGGGCTTCACCGGATACTTCCTCATCGTGTGGGATTTCATCAAATACGCTCGTGATAACGACATTCCGGTGGGCCCCGGGCGCGGCTCCGGTGCCGGATCGATCGTGGCGTATGCACTGCGTATCACCGATATCGATCCGCTTAAGTACGGACTCCTTTTCGAGCGCTTTCTCAACCCCGAACGCGTCTCCATGCCCGACTTCGATATCGATTTCTGCTACGAGCGCCGCGGTGAAGTTATCGACTACGTCACGCAGCGGTACGGTCGCGACAAGGTGGGGCAGATCATCACGTTCGGTACTCTCAAGACTAAGCTTGTGATTCGCGACGTGGCGCGTGTGTTGGACCTCAACTACGACGAGGCGGACGCCATCGCCAAGCTCGTGCCCAAGGATCTCAAGATCACCCTCGACAAGGCGCTCGAACAGGAGCCGGAGTTGGCCGCGCTCCCGGAGCGGGGCGAGGTCTACGCGGAGCTCATCGACATTAGCCGCCGTCTGGAGGGACTCCACCGTCACGCCTCGACCCACGCCGCCGGTATCGTCATCGGCGAAAAGGAGCTGACCGAATACGTTCCACTCTACCGTGACCCCAAGACCGGATCGATCTCGACGCAGTTCACGATGGACCTTCTGGAAGAGGCCGGGTTGGTCAAGATGGACTTCCTGGGCCTCAAAACGCTGACGCTCCTGCGCAACACCGAGGATCTCATTCGTCAACGCGATCCGTCGTTCTCCATCGAGGAGATCTCCGAGACCGACGAGGCGACGTTTCGCATGCTCGGCGACGGTCAGAGCAAGGCGATTTTCCAGTTTGAAAGCTCCGGGATGCAGGATATCCTCAAGCGCGCGAAGCCCAATCGCATGGAGGACCTCATCGCCCTCAACGCCCTCTATCGCCCCGGTCCGATGCAGTTCATCGACCAGTTCGTCGACTCGAAAAACGGTCGGACTCCCATTACCTATCCCCTCCCCGCTCTGGAGTCGGTACTCAAGGAGACCTACGGCGTCATCGTCTACCAGGAGCAGGTAATGGAAATCGCCCAGATCGTCGGCGGCTTCACCCTGGGTAAAGCGGACATCTTGCGCCGGGCGATGGGCAAGAAAAAAGAAAAAGAGATGGCGAAGATGGAGAAGGAGTTCCTCTCCGGCGCGGAAGAACAGGGCTACACCAAAAAGCAAGCGCGCGAAATCTTCGAGCTTCTGAAGCCCTTTGCCGGATACGGATTCAACAAGTCCCACGCCGCGGCGTACTCCGTTCTCGCCTATCAGACGGCGTATCTCAAAGCCAACTATCCGGTCGAGTTCGTTGCGGCCAACCTCACCAACGAGATCAACAGCACCGACAAGTTCGCCGAGTATCTCCAGGAAGCGCGCCAAATGGGCATCACCGTGCGCGCTCCCGACATCAATAAAAGCGAGAAATACTTCGGCGTCGTGGACGATGAGATCGTCTTCGGCCTGGTCGGTATCAAGAACGTAGGCGCCGGCGCGGTTGACCATATCCGCGAGGTACGCAGTGCCGACGGTCCCTTTACCAGCTTTCTCAACTTTCTGGAGCGCGTGGACACGCGGTCGGTCAACCGCAAGGTAATCGAGACCTTGGCGCAGGTCGGCGCCTTCGACGCGTTGGGTCGTAACCGTGCGACGCTGTTGGCGAACATGGACATCTACTTCGAGGCGGCGAACCATACGCGCCAAAACCGTCTCGCCGGACAGACATCGCTCTTCGAAGAGACCGGCGAGACGGGAGAAGAGAGCTTGCTCATCGAAGAGCTTCCCGAGTGGAAGGCGGCCGAACGGCTGGAGTTCGAACGCGAACTGTTGGGGTTTTACTTCTCCGGCCACCCGCTCGACGACTACCGCACCGAATGGAAGGAGCGAACGACCGTAAATCTCGCCCGCCTCGACAGCGCGTCCGGGGGCGAGACGGTGCAGATCGTCGGGCTCCTGCGCGATACCCGCACCGTGATTACAAAAAAGGGCGATCGCATGGCCTTCGGCCGTTTGGAAGACTATCGCGGCGAGATCGAACTGGTAGCCTTCCCCGAAACGTACGCGAAGATAGGAGACGGGCTCGAGGTCAATCGAGTACTGGGCTGCGTCGGCTCTTTGGAGCGACGTAACGGGACGGTGCAGCTCGTTTTGGACGAGATCCGCCCGTTGGACGAGCTGGACGAAAAGGACGCCGCAGCGGTACATATTCGGTTGGTCGCCGAGGAGTTGGACGAGGAGACGTTGTACGACTTTCGCGGCGATCTCAACGATTTTCCCGGCGGGTCCGATGTGTATCTGCACATCGGACAAAACGGCCACGAGACGGTCATCCGAGCGAGCGCGCAACTGCGTGTATCGTCGCGGAAGACGAGCCTCGCGGGTATAGAACGACATCCCCTGGTGAGCGAGGTGTGGAAGACGTGATACAACAAGTATTCCAATTCGTACGAGCGCTTCTGGCGCTCTACATAGCGGTCATTGTAATACGCATACTGCTGACGTGGTTTCGAGGAATCAATCTGGGCCGCGGGCAAGAAGTTCTGGCGGCGATTACCGATCCGTATCTCAACTGGTTTCGTCGTAACGTCGGGATGCGCATCGGCGCACTCGACCTGTCTGCGGCGGTCGGTGTCGTAGTATTGTTCGTACTGCATCGCATCGTCGACGGAATCGCCCGCGGCAACGCCATCTCGTTCAGCTTCGTGTTGGCGCTCATCGTCTCTTCGTTGTGGTCGATTATCTCATTCGTGCTCGTACTCTTTCTCATCTTAACCGGCGTGCGCCTTATCGGAATCCTTGCCGGTTTAGATAGCGCGGGCGGCGTCTGGACGAGGCTCGAATACATCATCAATCCGGCGCTGCAATGGACGATTCGGCCCTTTTTGCGGGGTCGCTTCACCATCTATCGCGACTCGCTGTTGATCTTTGCGGCGGTACTGGTCGGCGCGCTGATCGCGGGGCGGATAGTTGCCAACATACTGGTGCAGCTGGTCATGCTCATCCCCGTGTAACCGCTCTTCGTGCTTCTGCGAGACGTGCGCGACGCCGTGGGTGAACTCCACGGCGTGGGAGCCCGGCGAACCGAACAGTTTCGCCGCATGCATATCGAAACGGTAGCCGATCTATTGACGCTCATCCCCCGACGCTACGAGGATCGATCACGCATCGTCACGCTGGTAGAGGCGGCGGCGGCGGGCGAAGGCTTGGTGCGCGGCGAGGTCGTAGGCCACGACTACTTCAATCGCGGCCGCCGTAAGGTTCTCAAGATCGTTATCCGAGACGAGAGCGGTTTGGGAGCGCTGGTATGTTTCGGACGCAACGTTCTCGCCAAGAGTTTTCCCGTCGGCGTATCGCTCATCGCCTACGGCCAGTTCGCGCTGCGATACGGAGAGATCCAGACGAGTAGCTTCGAGGCCGAACGCGTCGACGGCGACCGGACGCCGACGTCCCCCGCGTTCCTGCCGGTCTATCCTGCGACCGAGGGGCTCGGTCAGCGCGACATTCGCGTCGCCATAGGGCGCGCCCTCGACCGCTACCTGGATACGATCGACGACGAAGTCCCCGAGTCGGTGCGCTCTTCGGAACAACTGCTCACGCTCCCGGCCGCGCTTACGGCGATCCACCGGCCCCGGAGCGCCGACGAACCCGCCGAAGGGTTGCGTCGCTTAGTCTACGGAGAGCTGTTCGTCTTTCAGTTTCGCACGGCGATAGAGGCGATACGCAGGCGCCGGAGCCGAAGACGCCCGCGCCCCGAGGCGACTCGCCGCATCGTGTCGACCATCCGAGCGTCGCTGCCCTTCGAGCTAACCGACGATCAACGCGCTGTGCTGGAGGAGATCATCGAAGACATGAAGCGGCCGTGGCCCATGTCGCGACTCCTGCAGGGCGATGTCGGTTCGGGAAAGACGCTGGTGGCGCTACTCTGCGCGGCGTATGCGATCGAGCGAGGACAACAGGTCGCACTGTTGGTACCCACGGAACTGCTGGCCCGCCAGCACGCCCGCTCGATCGGCGCCCTGCTGGCGAACACGGACGCTCATCCCGCGCTCATGGTCGGCAACGTCGGCGCACGCGCAAAGCGCGAGATCGCCGCAGCGCTCATGACCGGCGCCGTCGATCTGGTCATCGGCACGCACGCCCTCTTCTCCGAGGGGTTGGAGTACGCCAATCTCGGCCTGGTGATCATCGACGAACAACATCGCTTCGGGGTGGCGCAGCGGGAGGCGATCGTCTCTCGCGGTCGGGCCCCCGACGTGTTGATGATGAGCGCGACGCCCATTCCGCGCTCCCTTGCGCTCACGGCCTTCGGCGACAGCGACGTGAGTACGATCCGAACCCTTCCGCCGGGTCGCAAGCCGGTTCATACCCATCTGGCGCGAATGGGCAACGAACGGCGCGTGTACGAGTTCGTCCGACGCGAAGTTGAGGCGGGGCACCAGGCGTACTTGGTCTACCCGGCCATCGACGAGTCGGGCGAGCGCGGCTATCGCAGCGTCGAGGAGATGTACCAACGACTCAGCGAGTACCTCACGCCGTACGTCGTGGGTCTCGCCCATTCGCGACTCGATGAGGCGGAACGCACGACGACGATGGAGCGCTTCGCCGGCGGCGAGGTCCACGCCCTCGTCGCAACGAGCGTCGTGGAGGTCGGCGTCGACGTGCCCAACGCGACGTGTATGGTGATCGAGCACGCTGAGGCGTTCGGACTGGCCGCTCTGCACCAACTTCGCGGTCGCGTCGGTCGCGGAAGCGCACAGTCGTATTGCATTTTGGTCTATCAGGAGCCGCTGTCCGAGGACGGACGAGAACGGCTCAAAGTGATGTATCAAAGCACCGACGGCTTTTTCATCGCCGAGGAAGATCTCCGGATACGAGGTCCCGGAGAGCTCAAGGGGAGCCGGCAGTCCGGCTTCCTGCAGTTTCGTTTCGCCGATATCCGTCGAGACATGGATACGATGATCGCGGCGCGCGCGCACATCGCCGAGATCCTGCGCCGAGATCCCGACCTGCAGGACGCAGCCCACGAGAGCCTGCGACGCGCCGTGGTAGCCGCCGTATGAGGGTGACCGGCGGAGAGCTGCGCGGTCGCGTCGTGCATATGCCTCCGGGAGTCACACGTCCGGCGATGGACCGTATGCGCGTCTCACTGTTCTCGATTCTGGGGAGCTTGGGGGAGCAAAGTTTTCTCGATCTTTTCTCCGGATCGGGCTTGGTGGCGATCGAGGCGTGGTCGCGCGGGGCGCGGCCGGTCGTACTCGTGGAACGGGAACGGATCAAGCGCTCGGTGATCCTGCGGAACCTCACGGATCTTTCGCCCAAACCGATCGTCCGTATCGAGCCGGTGGAGCGGTTCATTGCGCGTAACGCCCGCGCCTTCGACATCGTCTATCTGGACCCGCCGTTCGCCTATCCGCACAAACGAGACCTCCTTCAACGCCTGGGACGCTCGCGCTCGATTCACGCCGGAACGCGAATCGTCATGCACGCCCCCCGTGCTGAGGTGTTTTCATCGACGGCGCACCTCATTCAGACCGACCGGCGGGAGTACGGCGGGTCCGTGCTGACCTTTTTCGAACCGGCGGATCGACCCGTCGAGGGAAAAGCGGGCACCGACTGACAGAATCGTGCAGAAGGTGATAGATTGGTTCAGTCATGGTTGAACCGCAGAGTCACCGGCAACTGAGCCTTCCGACGGGAACCGAGACACTTCAGCTGCGTGAGGCGGCACGGCATCGACGGATATCCCGCGCCCTGGAGGATCTGTTCCTCGCATGGGGATACGATCCGGTGGAGATACCGCTGGTCGATTACTTCGATGTGTATCGCCGGTTCCTCGCCGATCAAGGTAGTCGACACATGTATCGCGCCGTGGATCGGCAGGGAGAAATCCTGGCGCTTCGGTCAGACGTTACACTTTTTTTGGCGAAGCAACTCGGTACGCACCTGAGCGCTGAAGAGCTCCCGGTACGAGTCTTTTACGACGCCCAGATCGTTCGCGCCGAGGAGCGCGACGACATATCCAACAACGAATACCAACAGGCGGGAATCGAGCTCGTCGGCGTCCCGGGTCTAGACGGCGATGCGGAGGTACTGCTTCTGGCCGCGACGGCGCTCGACCGTCTGTCACTCGACGGAGGCGCGCTCCATATCGGATCGCACGAGATTATTCGCGCCGCGGCGCAGTTGTTCGCCCCCGCCGAAGGCGACGCGTTGCGCGAGGCGGTTCGACGTCGCGAGATCGCGACCAATCCCCTGTTCGCGCCGTTTCCCGACGAAGTGCGTGCACTACTCGCCTTCATCGGCCCGCTGCCGGCCTTCGAGGCACATCTGTCCACCCTCGACGCCTATCCTCCACTGCGGCGTGCCGCGGACTCCTTGGCCGCGGTCGTGCGCGCGGTCGGGAGCGTCGTATCGCCGGCGCGGCGCGAGTGCTTGCGCATAGACACGAGCGAAATCGGCGCCTACACCTACTACACCGGTATCTCCTTCGGTGCATATCTGTCCGACAGTAACGCGGCGGTTATTCGCGGCGGACGCTACGACCGCCTTCTAAAGGCGTTCGGATTCGATGCTCCGTCGGTAGGCTTTTCGATGTATACGCGCAAACTCCCCGCCTCGACCCTTGCCGAGGCGTACCGCCACGTTGAGGCCGTATCGGGATCGAGTTTCACCGCCCGCATCGCTGTGGCGCAGCGGCACCACGAAGCGGGACGGAGGGCGCGCCTGTGACGGTCACCATAGCCCTTCCCAAGGGACGACTCTTTGAGAAGACGAGCGATCTCCTCGCGCAGTGCGGATACGAGCTCTCCCTGGGAGAGCGCCATCTGGTAGCCGAGGAGGCGAGCGGCGCGCTTAGAGCGATTCTCGTGAAGAACTCCGACTTACCGACGTACGTGCACCACGGTATCGCAGGGCTGGGGATCTGCGGAAGCGACGTGATATACGAGAGCGGCTATGAGTTCTTCGAGCTCTTGAAGCTTCCGTTCGGTAAGACGCGCATCTGCCTGGCCGGGCGCAAGGACGATGAGGCGGATCACCGCGAGGCCACCTCGCTGACGGTTGCCAGTAAGTTCACGCGATTCTCTCGCGACTACTTCCATACGCGAGGCATTCCCGTCGAGGTAATCCGTCTGGACGGTTCGGTGGAGCTGGCGCCGGTGTTGGGCCTCGCACCGTATATTGTGGACTTAGTGGAGACCGGGAGCACACTCCGCGCCCACAACTTGGAAGTCAAAGAGACGCTGGGAGAAACGGAGGTACGTCTCGTTGCCAATCCCGCATTCTACAAGTATCATTACCAGATAGTTGATGCGTTCGTTCACCGGTTGGCGTCGGTATTGTAGCAGACGGGAGAGATTCGGTGGCTAAGACTCACGACGTCGGAACATCCTCCACCGGTTTTCTCAAAGTAAGCACAGCCGACGGCAATAACATCACCAAGCCTCAGCGGGCGGCGCTGATCAGGAAAGGAAACGAGTTTTTCAACAGCCGGGATCTAGTCAATGCCAAACGAATATTTCTGACCGTCCGGTACTCCGACGGACTCATTCGGCTCGGAGACCACTATTTGGGCGCGGGCGAACCGTTGGAGGCCTTTAGAATGTTCTGGGTCGCCGGCGACTCGCGGAGAGTTGCCCAAATGGCCGAGAAGATGGCCGGAGTCATTCGTCGATGGCTTCAAGAAGACCGGTGACGGCAATCGGCAAAGCTATGACGGAACAACAGAAAGAGCGGCTTTCCTTGCTTTCGCAGCAAGGCTACCAGCTGCTGAGAGAGAATATGATAAAAGCGGCGCGTGATAAGTTTCAGGAGATCCTCCAGGAAGACCCGAACAACAACTACGCCCTGGTCGGCTTGGGTGACTTGGAACGCAAGGAGCACAACTTCGAGAAGGCGGTCGTGTACTACGAGCACTGTCTCGAGCACCATCCCGACAATAACTACGCCCTGTTCGGCTTAGCGGAGAGCTATCGAGCCTTGAGAAGATACAATCGCGCGATCGAAGTATGGGAGCAATATCTCAAACACGACGATCAAAACGTGACGGTTCTCACCCGCGTCGCCGACGTGTACCGCAAGGCGCGTAACTTTGAGCGCTCTCGCAGTCTGTACCATCACGTTCTGGAGATCGAATCGGACAACGCATACGCGTTGATCGGGCTCGGCCACCTGCACTACGACTTCAAAGACTACCACTCGGCACGCTACTACTGGGAGCGCATGCACGAAATCTCGGGGGACAAGGTAGACATCAGAGTACTGACCTCCCTCGGGAACTGCTGCCGCAAACTGAAATCGTTCGATAAGGGTATCCCTTACTTCGAGTCGGCCCTCAAACGAGAACCGCGCAACTTCTACGCTCTCTTCGGCCTCGCCGATTGCTATCGCGGCCTCCAGCGTCCCGAAGAGTCGCTCGTCTATTGGAAGCAGATTCTCGAGCTCGATCCCAAGAACAAGGTGATTCTGACGCGCATCGGCGATGCGTATCGTGCAATGCAGTGCTTCGACGAGGCGGAAACGCACTATCGCGAAGCGCTCAATCTGCAATACGATCTGTACGCGATTCTGGGCCTTGCGATCATTCACCGCCTCCAAGGCCGTTACGACGAAGCGATCGCGGCGTTGGAGGATCTTGCGCAGTCCGACCCCGAGAACACGCGCGTCTTTATCGAGTTGGCGAGCTGTTACGAGGATCAAAAACGTATCCCCGAGGCGCTTGCGGTCCTCTCGCGATACGTGCAGGGCGCGCGCACCCCCGGGCGGATCGTCCAACGCAAAATCGCGGAACTCAGAGAGCTGTTGTAGCACTTCGGGCGCGTCTCCCCTGTGCGTGCTATCAATGGAGGGACCGGACGTCCACGCATCCCCGCTCGGCAGGCCCTTTTGGGCCGAAAGTAGCGCCCGTCCCGAGACGCGGGAACAACGTGATAACCTTACGACATGACCAGCGCAGAACTCGCCCGCACGATTCGCATCATTGCGACCGAACGCTTCTCTCGCTCGGCGGGGCCGGGGGGACAGAACGTCAATAAAGTGAACACCGGAGTGACGCTCCACGTTCTCATCCGCGACCTGCGTCTGTCGGAGGAGGAGACCGAGCGCGTTCGCACGCGGCTGGCGGGGCGGATTAATCGTGAGGGCGAGCTGGTGGTGCGCGCCACCGAAACGCGGAGCCAGCATCGCAACCGCGAACGCGCCGTGGAGCGAGCCGTGACACTCATCGAGAGCGCTCGACGCCCGATACGGAAACGCCGCCCCACCCGAGCGGGAAAGGCGGCTCACGAGCGTCGCCTCCGACAGAAGCGCGCGCGCGCTCAGCGCAAACAACAACGCCGCGCTCCGTCGGACGATTAGACGCTACGCGTCCTCGAGTACCGCCTTGATCCGGCGCACTCCTTGAGAGGACGACTGCTCTTTGAGGATTCGGAATCGCCCCAATACACCGGTGTGTTCCACGTGCGGGCCGCCGCATACCTCCTTGGAATAGTCACCGATGGAGTACACCTTCACCACTTCGTCGTAGCGATCTCCAAAAAAGGCGAGTGCTCCTTCGGCCTTGGCCTCCTCGAGAGTCTCGGTCTTCATCGTGACGGAGAGGTCGTCTTTGATCTTGTCGTTGACAATCGCCTCGACGCGCTCGATCTCCTCCGACGACATCTTCTCGGGGTGCGAAAAATCGAAGCGTAGGCGCTCGACGGTGATGTTACTCCCCTTTTGCGATACGTGGTCGCCCAACACATCGCGAAGCGCTTGGTGCATGAGATGCGTGGCGGTGTGGAGGGCCGTCGTCTTCTCCGAATGGTCGGCGAGTCCGCCCTTGAAGGTCTGGTTCGCGTCGAGCTTCGACTTTTCGCGGTGCTTCTCAAAGGCCTTCTCAAACCCGTCGTGGTCGACCGTGAGTCCGTGTTCAGCGGCAAGTTCCTCGGTGATCTCGACGGGAAATCCGTAGGTATCATAGAGCTTGAAGGCCAACCGTCCCGGTATTTCGCCCCGATTTCCCTTCCGAAGGTTGGGGAGCATCTTCTCGAACTCTCGTTCGCCGTTCTGGAGCGTCTTGAGGAACCGCTCCTCCTCGGCGGCGATCTCGGCGATGATCGTCTCGGCCTGTCGCTTGAGGAGCGTATAGGGGTCGCGATACGTCTCGATAACGACCCGCGCCGGTTTTACGAGGAACTCGCCTTCCAGACCGAGCTTTCGCCCGTGACGCATGGCGCGGCGAATGAGGCGGCGCAGGACGTATCCCTGCGCCATGTTGGACGGTACGGTGGGATTCTCGTCACCCAAAATGAACGTCGCGGTGCGTACGTGGTCGGCTATAATCCGAATCGACCGATCGTCGTCGGTATCCCGTCCGTACGTCCGACCCGTCAACGCCTCGATCTCGGCGATAATGGGTCGGAAGACCTCGGTATCGTACACCGATCGCTTTCCCTGGAGAACGGCGATGGTGCGCTCCACACCCATACCGGTGTCCACGCACCTGCGCTCCATCGGCGCAAAGGTCCCGTCGGCGTTTTTGTTGTATTGCATGAACACGTCGTTCCAGATCTCGAGATACTTTCCGTCCGATACGCCGGGCCGACTCTCGCTCGTTCCGGGAATACCGGTGTCGATGAACATCTCGGTATCGGGGCCGCACGGTCCGGTCTGCCCCGCAGGTCCCCACCAGTTGTCCTTTTTGCCGAGAAAGTAGATCCGCTCCCTCGGAACGCCGACCTCCTCCCACACGCGGGCGCTCTCCTCGTCCCGCGGCGCGTCGTCGTCTCCGGCAAAGACGGTCACCGAAATGAGATTCGGGTCGATGCCCAACCACCGGGAGCTTGTGAGAAACTCCCAGCTCATGCGAATCGCCTCTTCCTTGAAGTAGTCGCCCAGCGACCAGTTTCCGAGCATCTCGAAGAAGGTCAGGTGGCTCTCGTCGCCCACCTCATCGATATCACCGGTTCGAATACACTTTTGCACGTCGGTAAGGCGCGCTCCGGCGGGATGGGGTTCTCCCAGAATGAAGGGAACGAGGGGATGCATGCCGGCGGTCGTAAACAGGACGGTCGGATCGTTCTCGGGGATCAGCGATTTCCCCGAAATCTCCGCGTGGCCGTGCTGCGAAAAAAAATCGATGTACTTCCGGCGTAGTTCTTTAGCTGTCATAGACCGTCTATGATAGAAAAACGGGCCTTACGGGTCAACGAAGGAGGACGCGCTCCGGTCCGAGCACTATACGGTCAACTCAAGCGTTCCAGTTCGCCTCTACCCTCATCGTCGAGAAACTCGGGGAACACGTACACGATCAGCCCGTCGCGGGTGACCTGGAGATCGGCGAACCCGCGCCCGACCAGCGTATCGAGTTGATCGCGCGCCTTTTCGGGCGAGATCCGGGCCGCAAGGGCGACGCGCGAGGGGGTAACGACGCCGTGGCGCTCGTTGGCCAGCTTCAAAATGACGTGATCGACCGACTCGGGTCGCCGGCGTTTGGGCCGCGCCGCCGGATCCGGCGAGACGACGCGTTCGGCTCCGCCGGCGGTCTGATTTTCCAGGATGCGATCGAGGCGCCGCGAGAGTCGCGCCTGACGAACGTGGTGGGGCATGGTGAGGCCGTCGTACAACGTACCCAGCCCGAAGAAGCCGAACGTGAAAAAAAAGAAGAGTCCCGAAACGGGCTTACCGAGGTAAAATCGGTGGAGTCCCGCGCATCCGAAGAACGATGGGATCCAAAAGAGATAGGCAAGGCGTAGATTCGGCTCGGCCATTATATATACTCCTCGCCGGGGAGACGAAGCACGATCTCGCCGTCGCGCGCCATCGTCCGCAGCAACTCCATGAAATCTCCCGTCACGCGGTCGACGTCGCGTCGATGCATGGGTCCCAGTGATTCGCGGTGCATGTCGATGAGCTGGCGCCTCCGATCGCTCAAATTTCGGCCGATTTTTCGGGTCACATCGTCCGATTTTCCCTTGAGAAATACGGCGATATCCACATCGTCAACTTTTTGGAGAACACGCTGCAGATCGCGATCGTCGATGTAACATATGTCGTCGGGACCGGTCAACTGACGCCGAATATGCTCCGCCAAGTCGTGATCGTCCCGCTCCAACCCGCCGATGATGTGTTCGCTACTGGTGAGATCCATATGACGTAGAATCTCGGCAAGGCGCCCCCGCCCGTCAATCTCTTCGCCGTCCGGGCGCTCGATATCCTCCATACGACGCCGTAGCGTCTGCGCCACCGCATCGAGCACGGCGCCGTCCACCTCATCCAAGCGCGCCATGCGTCGCACGATATCGGATTTGAGCTCTCGCGGAAGGGCGTCCAACAGGCGCGCCGCCGCCGCCTCGGGCATATGCGCGCAGACGATCGTAAGGGTCGCCGCCGACTCGTCGCGGAGAAGCACCGCCAACTGACGTCCGTCGGCGTCCTCCAGAAAGGCAAATCGTCGGGGTCGTTCCTCGGGCAGTATCTGATAAAAGCGACGGTCTCCGTCCTCCTGCCCAAAGGCGCGTACCAAAATCTCCCGCGCCGTCTCAGGTCCCGCGACCGACGCACGAACGGCCTCTCTACCCGCGGCGCCGAACTCGCCGAGTACGCGCCGCGCCTCCTCGACGGGAATGGGTCCGAGGTGCGCCATCGCATCGAGAACGCGGTCCGCCTGCTCTTTGGGCATACGCTTGAGAATCGAGGCCGCTTCACGACGGCCGATCAGTGCGAGGAGTTGGGCGACCCGTACCACCACCGAACTTGGGGACGACCGAGTCTCGGCGTTCGCTACACCGGGAGAGGCGGCATCGGCCTTCTCGCCGAGATCGACGCTTTTGAGGAGCCCTTGCACTTTTTTGTACGCTCCGGCGGCGTCACGGGAACTGTGCACGCGATAATGATGTGGTACTACGACCACATCGGTCAACCGACGGCCGTTGCACAAAAGGGGCGGTTCCGGGGCTCACCGGCCTCGAGAAACCGTTCACATCGTCTCGAGCGAACCGGTGGTCTTGGCCCGCCGTTCGAAGATGCGAAAGAGTGCATATCCCACCCCGAGATACAAGCAACCGATTCCTACCTCGCGGACCAAAAGCACGGCGACCGGTCGTGTGATGCCGGCGCCGGCTATGATTTCGCGCGCCGCTGCAATGGCGTGTGTGAGGGGCACCCAGGAGGATATCGCCCGAAGCCACGACGGCAACGACGCGACGGGAATGTTGGCGCCGGAGAGGAATAACAGCAAAAAGTATACCGTATTGTTCACGAACATGACGTTCCGAGATATGAGCCCGATGCATCCCATAAGCAGTCCCATTCCCGACGTGCCGATAACGGCCGCCGAAACGGCCGCTGCAAGCGGTAGGACCTCGGCCGCCGATGGGCGTAAGCCGAACAACAGACCACCCCACAGAAAGGCGACGGCGACCCCTATGACTCCATCCACGATGTGAATCGCCGACCGTCCGAAAAAGAGCATGAGCCGGTCGGCCGGACTGCCGAAGAGGTACGCGAGCGTACCGTCCCAGCGGTCGCCGCCGATACTCATCGTGATACCGTAAATACCGCTTACCGCGGCAATCTGCATGGCGTTCCCGACGACGAAAAAGAGCGGGTCGCCGCCTCCGAACGTTCCGATCAGCGTAAAGAAGACCATCTGCGCCACGGGCATGACGATCTTTGAGGCGAGATAGGTCGCAGGGCGAAACCACCGAAAGAGTGCCTTGTAGGAGAGTACCGCCCCCTCCCAGAACACTTGCAGATCACGCCGGCGTATCATGCGTCCTCCTACCGTGCATCCAAGGTGCCGTTGGTCTTTGCCCGTCTCACGGTCGCGCGAAACAGAAACGATGCTACGAGAAAAAAGCCGCCCGAGAGCGCGATCAGCATGAACCACGAAAAGCGAATCTCCGCCGCGCTTTCGGTTGCGCGAGAAGTGGCGTGAAGCGCCTTCGCCGCCCAGTAGGTCGGAAGGGCGTAGCTTATGGGTCGGGTCCACTGCGGAAGCATGAGAATGGGAAAGAGGAAGCCGCTCAGAACGTACACGGGAAACTCGATTCCGTTTTGAAACTGCTGGATCTGCGGATTGAGGATGAACAGGGGCGAAATGATCAATCCGAAGGAGATGAACGCTACGAGCACGAACGCCACCGAGAGTGAAAACGCACCCGGCATGGCGACGGTCAGAGGGTATCCAAGGACTGAGGAGACCACAAGATAGGTGCCGACCATGGAGAGTACCGATTGGATCACGTTTGCCAACGTCTTGCCGAGGATAATCACCTCCAGACGCGACGGGACGCCGGTCAGAGTCTCCAGTGTTCCGAACCAGCGCTCTACATTGACCGCGTTGCCGCTGACAAAAAGCAGACTCGACCACAGTCCGGTCATGCCGCTGCCCACCACAACGTAGATCGCGTACTCCTCACCGCGCCCCCGGAGCATCCATAGGCTCAGGAGCGCCACCAAAAGCGGCTGAATCAAAACCGTGAAAATGACGAACCCGTCGACCATAGTGTGTTTGTAGGTCATGAGCATCGTCGTACCGACGACACGGAGATTCGATCGAAGCCTCCTCATGCGCGATCGTTCCCCGTGTCCCGTCCCGTCGTTCCGTCGACCAGGCGAACATAGGCGTCCTCCAACGTCGGCTCCCGTACCGTCACTCGCCCCACGCGATGGGCCTGAAGCCGCTCCATGACCGTCGAGACGATTTCCGCGCCGCGTGGGGTTTGAATCATAAGTGCCTGACGCTGTTCGCGCTCCTCGAGCGAGACCGCCTCCACGCCGGGGATGGACGCGACGGAGTCGGTTACCGCATCCGGCGCACCGAAGAGCTCCACCTCGATCACCGACAGATCGTCCACGACCCGCTTGAGGTTACCCGGGGAATCGAGGGCCACGATCGTTCCGCGATCGATTACCGCGATTCGTTTGCACAACAAATCCGCCTCGTACATGTAGTGAGTCGTGAGGAGTATCGTCTTTCCCTCGTCGCGTAAATCGCCGATTACCCGGCGAAAATCACGCGCCCCCACCGGATCGAGACCGATGGTGGGCTCGTCCAAAAAGAGAATGGGTGGATCGTGGAGAAGCGTACGCGCGACGTGGAGGCGTTGCTTCATCCCACGAGAGTACCCTTCTACCTTCTCATTTCCCCGCCCCTTCAATCCGACCAGTTCCAACAGATAGGGAATGCGTCGCGAGGTCACCTCGGGATCGACGTGGTAAAGCGTCGCAAAATACTTCAGGTTGTCTTCGCCCGAGAGTCGCCAGTACAGCCCCCGCTCGCCGCCGAATATGAAGCCGATACGCCGCTGGACCTCCCGCGCCTCGCCCTCTACATCGAATCCCGCCACCCGAGCACTTCCGCCGGTGGGGATGAGCAGCGTCGTGAGCATTTTCACGGTGGTAGTTTTACCGGCGCCGTTGGGACCGAGAAGCCCGAAGAGTTCTCCCTCCTCCACCGAAAATGAGAGCGGCTTCACCGCTTCGATCTCTTTTCGACGCCGACGAACGATGCCGACGGTTGAGAAATAGGTTCGACTCAGGTTGTGCACTTCGATGGCGCTCATACGCTACTCCGGATGTATCGATTGAACGAAAGCGGTGCGTTGTATCTCTCCAACGTAGTACCGGTGCCCAAGATACTCAACGGCGTCGGTCGACGCAAGCAACACGACTTGTACACCCTCTATCGATTCACTGATATGGTACAGGCGATGGAAACGCATCATACCGTCAGGTTTCAGTCCGCCGCCGACATCTCATATCTTGCATCCGATTCGATCGACCTCGTGGTGACCTCTCCACCTTATCCTATGATCGGTATCTGGGACTCCGCATTTGGGGCGCAAAATCCTGCTGTCACCAAGGCTCTGGAGGCGGGAAACGGCGTCGAGGCCCACGAGCTGATGCACCGTCTTCTCGACGCGGTATGGCGGGAGTGCTATCGCGTGCTTCGTCCCGGGGGATTTGCCTGCATCAACATCGGCGACGCGACGCGCACCGTCGGCGACGGCTTTCGCCTCTACACCAACCACGCCCGCATCACGGTGGCCTTCGAATCCTTGGGATTCGAGTCGCTTCCCACGGTGCTGTGGCGCAAGCAGACCAACGCACCGAACAAGTTCATGGGATCGGGGATGCTCCCGTCGGGAGCGTACGTCACGTTGGAGCACGAGCACATCTTGATATTTCGCAAAGGCGGCAGGCGCGTCTTCTCCGACCACGAGAAAGAGCGCAGGCAACGCAGCGCCTTTTTCTGGGAAGAGCGCAACGCGTGGTTCTCCGATGTGTGGGATCTCAAAGGAACGCGCCAAGCTCTGCGGCGGAACGGCTCCCGACACAGAAGCGCGGCGTTTCCGTTCGAGGTCGTTTTTCGCCTTATCAACATGTACAGCATGCAGGAGGATTTCGTCCTGGACCCCTTTCTCGGAACGGGCACGACAAGTGCGGCGGCACTCGCCGCGGGGCGTAACTCGCACGGCGTGGAGATCGAACGGAAGCTCCTTCCGGTTATCGAAGGGACGATCGCGTCTCCGATTGGGGATCTCAACCGGCGCCAAATTCAGCGGATCAACGACCATGAAACCTTCGCAGCCGCCCACAACGGCCGAGCGCTCGAGTATCGCAATGACCTCCTGAACCTTCCGGTCATGACGCGCCAAGAGATGCATCTTATGATTCCGATTGTCACAAATATCGAAAAATTCGATTTTGGGATATACAAGGCGTCTCACAGCGCGCTCGGGCGCTCAAAAAAACCCTCTCTACCGGTCGGAACTCTTGAGTAGTTCCTGCAGCGTCTCTGCAACGGCGGTGTTCAGCTGATCTCTCATCCGGGAGGCGAAGTGCGTGAGCAAATCGTAATCCGCCGGTCGACCCGGCGTATTCTCGGGGATAAGCAGCATCCACGGCTCCATCAGGAGCGCGCCGGCGAGTCGCTCGAGCGTGTCCGCCGAGACCCATTTTCGGCCCTGTTCGAGGTCGTTCATGTGTCCGGCGGAGAGATCGGCGCGCTCGGCCAACGCTTGTTGACTATAGCCGAGTTTTTCACGGGCAGCCTTGATGTTGCGCGAGAGGGTGTACTGAATCTCTGGTCTGCGCTTCTCCGTTGGCACAAGTAATCCTTCGCTCTGGGGAAAGGATTGACAACATGCCCACAAGGAATATCCGCCGTTGCCCAAGGCGAATATGCGTGGTAAAATGACCCGAATCGGCGCGCGTAGTGAGGTATGTTTCGGCATACTCCGTTTCAATTTGAATTATTGGAAACCAAGATTAGAAACTATAAGAGAATGTCATCTCGAAACGCGGAACGGCGCGAACGAGTGCGCGTCATGAACGGTGTGTGAGGAGTGTAGATGACGCCTTTAGCCGAGCGATGGAGAAAGCGGATCGCCGAGGGGCCGTCGATGGACGACGGGAGCGCGCCTTGCAACGGCGAACGGTACTACCGACGCCTCTTTGACGATATGGCGGCACCGTTTGCCGTGCACCGAATCGTCTATGACGCCGCAAAGCGGCCTATCGCCTATCGCTTCGTGTCGGTCAATCGCGCCTTTGAGCGTCTGGTCGATGCACCGTCTCGTGCGCTCGTAGGGCGCACGTTCCGCGAAGCACTACCGACGTTTTGCACCCCGTGGCTGGCGTTGTACCGACAAGTCATCGAATCCGGGCGCGCGGCCTCCGTCGAACACCTCGATGAGGAAGACGACCGCCACTTCTTCGGGTGGGCGTTTCCGACCGATCGCAGCCACATAGCGCTCCTGTGCACCGACATCACCCGACGCGAGCGTGAAAGGGCACACGACCGGCTCCGTCTGGAGGAGACGCAGCTTCTCCTTGAGGAGGCGCACCACCGGATCAAAAACAATATGAATACCGTGGCAAGTCTCCTCTCGGTGCAGGCCTCGAACGCCCCGAACGCCGACGCGGCGACCGCGCTCCGCGACGCCCACACGCGCCTCAAGAGCATGCAAGTGCTCTACAACACGCTGTACACTTCGCGTGAGACGCACTCCGCCTCCGCCGCCACGTATTTAGTGCCGTTGGTCGCCGAGCTGGTCAAAGTCTTCCCGCATCAGCCCCCGGTAACGGTCGTGACCGAGGTCGACGACAGCGTACTGCCGGCCGAACTCCTATCGTCATTGGGGATGATCATCAACGAGCTCGTGACCAATGCGATGAAACACGCCTTCGTAGGGCGTACAGGAGGGGCGTTGTTCGTCACGCTCTCGGTGAACTCGCCGCGTCGGTGCTGCGAACTGATCGTACGAGACGACGGCGTCGGCACGCGGGACATCGTCGACGAAGGCCGGCGCGGCGGATTCGGCATGCGTCTGCTCAGGAGATTAACGGCCCACATCGGCGGAACTATCGAAATATCGGAGGATGGGGGTACTATCGCCCGCATTACATTTCCGTACCCGGACGAGCGGAAGACGTCGAACTGAGCGGCTCCGCACCCCACATTGGTAGCGTGGTTCCGCCGTATATGCTACGCTATATGTAGCGTGCAACGATCGCTTGAGCATCGATATTGGGGGACTGCGCATGTCGCAGGTGATACGAAAAAAGCTTCTCTATGTCGAGGACCAGCCGGGTATCGCCGCGGAGCAGACGATGCGCCTCGTCCGTCACGGCTATCGGGTGACGGTCGTCGACACAGGAGAGGACGCGATAGTCGCCGTCGGGAACGACGCCGACATCGATCTCGTGTTGATGGATATCGACCTTGGCCCCGGGATCGACGGTGGAGAGGCGGCGCAACGCATTCTTGCCATACGCGATCTACCGATCATATTCGTCGCCTCCTACGAAGAGGGGGATAAGCTCGATGAAGTGCAGGATCTGACCGGATACGGATACGTACTTAAAAGCGCCGACGACTTCGTGTTGTTCTCCTCCATCGAGATGGCCTTCCACCTCTTTGACGCCCACCAACGGCGCGTGTCGGACGAACGGGAGGCGGCGCGCAAGGAGGTCCACGTGGCCGACGAGCGCTTTCAAGACCTCTTTCGCATGATGAACGAGGGAGGGGCGCTCCACGAGGTGGTCTATGACGCGGAGGGTACGGCGATCAACTATCGCCTCCTCGACGTGAATCCGCAGTTTGAAGCGATTATCGGTCTTTCCCGGGACGAAGTCGTCGGTAAGCTGGCAACCGATGTATACCGCGACGACGAGCCGCCCTACCTCTCGGTGTACGCGCGGGTGGCGGAGACCGGGGAGCCGCATACGTTCGAAACGTACTACGGACGACTAAATAAGCACTTCCATATCTCGGTCTTCTCGCCGGGGCCGAAGCTCTTTGCGACGGTTTTTCTCGACGTTACGCCGTGCCGGGTGGCGAATGAGATGCTGGAGGCACAGACCCGCCGCCTCAACATCGCCCTTGAAGGCGGCGAGCTGGCGTGGTGGGAGATGACGCTCCCGGACGGTACCGTGTCGTTCAGCCCCGCAAAGGCGACGATGCTCGGCTTCGACCCCGATCGGTTTCCGCGCTATGAGGATTTTGCGGAACTGGTTCATCCCGACGATCGAGACTCCGTAAGGCAGGCGCTCGCCGACTACATCGAACACCGATCGGAGCGGTATGAGATTGAGTTTCGCATGCGTAACGCGCACGGAATGTATCGTTGGTTTCGCGACGTGGGCGCGGTGGTGTACGAGACACCGGGCTCGGGCGTCAAACGTCTGGTGGGTATTACGCAGGATATCTCGGAACATCGTCGCGCCAAACGGGAAATAGAGGCGTTGGTGGAACAGAAGAATCGACTACTCAAGGAGGTTCACCACCGCATAAAGAACAACCTCGCGATGATTACCGGCCTTTTGATGTTGCAAGCGGGCTCCACTCACCAGGAGGAGGTCGCCGCAGCGCTGCTGGATGCGCGCAACCGTATCGCGGGAATCGAGCATATGTATCGCCAACTGTTTCAATCCGGCGACTACGGCTCGGTGAATCTGAACGCGCTTCTTCCGGAGTTGGTCGACGCCCTCGCAGATACGTACGAGAGCGATCCGGTCGATCTCGTCGTAGATACCGCGTCGAGCGCAATCATCCTCACTCCCGAGCGCGCCACGGTCGTCGGTATTATCGTAAACGAGCTGGTGACCAACGCGTTGAAGTACGCCTTTCCCGACGACGAGCGCGGCAAGATACGCGTATCGGTCGCGGAGACCGACGACGGTCGCGTACGCGTACGAGTCGAGGACGACGGTATCGGGATTCCCGCACGCGCGATACGCGACGACACGGCCGGATTCGGATTACGCCTCGTCCGGGCGGAGACGGAGCAACTCGCCGGTACCTTGGAAATCGAAAACGACAACGGAACGCGCGTCACGCTTACCTTTTGACGCCGCCCGCGCGCCCGACGTCGACGCCGGGCGCGGGCGGTAACGCAACGAGGACGCGCGCTACATGTAAAAGTCTTCCATCGAGAGATAACGCTCTCCGGTATCGTAGCAAAAGGTCAGCACGCGCCGCGGCTCGGTCTCGTTCGCCAGCCTCTTGGCGACTGCGGCCAGGGACGCACCGGAACTAATGCCGACGAGCGCTCCCTCTTCGCGGGCGGCGCGACGGGCGTACTCGAACGCCTCAGCTTTGGTAACCGTCGCCACTCCGTCGAGAAGCGATTGATCCATGACCTCGGGGATGAAGCCGGCGCCGATACCCTGAATGGCGTGGCTCGCCGGCTCACCGCCGCTGAGCACCGGCGAGTCGGCCGGCTCCACGGCGATAACGCGCACATCGGGCCAGAGCGTTTTCAACCGCCGTGCGACGCCGGTGATGTGCCCGCCGGTTCCGACGCCGGTTATGAGGTAGTCCAGCCCGTCGGGAAAATCCTCCGCGATTTCGGCGGCGGTACGCTCCTCGTGTATCGCGGGATTGGCGGGGTTGGCGAACTGCATGGGCATCCACGCTCCGTCGAGCTCGACGGTCAGCTCCTCGGCTCGACGAATCGCCCCTTTCATGCCCTCGCCCCGGGGTGTGAGTTCGAAATCGGCGCCGTAGACCGCCATGAGCCGTCGACGCTCCATCGACATCGACTCGGGCATTACCAGGATTACCCGATACCCCTTTACCGCTCCAACGAGCGCGAGGCCGACGCCGGTATTGCCCGAGGTGGGCTCTATAATCGTTCCACCCGGCGAGAGGAGCCCGTCGCGCTCGGCCGCCTCGACCATCGAGAGGGCGATACGATCCTTGATACTCCCACCGGGGTTGGAACGTTCGAGTTTCATCCATACCTCGTGCCGCTCGTCGTAGAGGTGATTAAGTCTGAGGTGCGGCGTATTTCCGATCGCCTCTAACATGGTATCGATCTTCATGATGTTCTCCTTTTGCCTTCCCCTTAGATGTGAAACATTATTTCATGGTCCGAGGAGCGCGTATTGCGCACACGCACCTCCGCGCGGTTGTACACAACCGAGTACGGCTCGATGCTGGAGGTGACCCACGAGTTGCCGCCGATGACACTGTCGTGCCCCACGACCGTGTCGCCGCCGAGAATCGTCGCGTTCGAGTAGACGATAACGCGATCCTCAATGGTGGGGTGGCGCTTGGTGCTGTGCATCTCTTTGGAGACACTCAACGCCCCCAGCGTGACGCCTTGGTAGATCTTCACGTGGTTGCCGATCCTGGTCGTCTCGCCGATGACGATGCCCGTGGCGTGGTCGATGAAAAAGGCGCGCCCGATTTCGGCGCCGGGATGAATGTCGACCCCGGTACGCAGATGCGCGTACTCGGTGATGATGCGCGGAAAGACCGGTACGCCGGAGCGATAAAAGCAGTGCGCGACGCGGTACGCCGCAATAGCGAAAAAGCCGGGATAGGCGGCAACGACCTCGTCGACCGACTCGGCGGCGGGATCACCGTTGTAGATCGCCGCCGCATCTTCCTGCAGGAGCGTATACACCGCCGGCAGATGGTCCAAAAACGCCCTCGCGCCCTCCTCCGATGTCAGCTCCATGCGGTCCTCCAGCGGAGCGAGGAGGTGGTGCAGGCGTCGCTCGATACGAATGAATGCGGCGGCAATCTCCTCGGATGAGCCGTAGCGTTCGTCGTAGGCGAAATGTGGAAAGAGGAGCGCCAACAATTCGTCCAAAAACTGTGCAGTGCCCCGTCGAGACGGGAGGCCGCGGCTCGGATTGCGATGACTCTCCTGCAAATCGTCGATAAGTGTTGTGATGTTCTTCATGACGGTACATCCTTCGTACTATGAGACTCGTTGCCCCGAGAACGATGCGTACCGTTTTCGAGGCCCACAATTAGGAGTTGGCGAGCAGGTTCAACAACAGCAGAGGCAAAGACAGGGAGAGGAGACGGGAAGGATACGGGAAAGGGTACGTGCACGGGTTTGACGACCATCGGGAATGCGCGACGCGGCTTGAACTGTGCGCACGCCGATGGGCACCGGCCGCCGATCCGTACGACGCCGGCTCGTATCGAGCATATTCGTCTTCATGCGACAAGGGTACTACATTCGGTGCTCGAAGGACCACCGATTTCCGGTCGAACGCCTACGTCGTCGGTTAGGAGGTGTGGGCCTTGTTTTTCGTGTAGACATCGAAGCTGACGGCGGCAAGGAGTACGAGCCCTTTTATCGCCTGCTGCCAATCGACGCTTACGCCCATGATGGACATCCCGTTGTTGAGCACACCCATGACCAGGCCGCCGACGACGGCGCCGACGACCGTTCCGATACCGCCCGAGGCGGACGCACCACCGATGAACGCGGCGGCGATCGCGTCGAGCTCGAACATCGTGCCCGCCTTGGGCGTGGCTGCGTTGAGTCGTCCCGCGACGACTAATCCCGCCAACGCGGCCAAGAGTCCCATATTGGTGTAGACCAGAAACATGACCCTCTGCGTTTTGACGCCCGAGAGCCGCGCCGCCTTCTCATTTCCACCCAACGCATAGATATGACGCCCGAACACAGTCTTACGGGTGATGAAGGTATAGAGCAGAATGAGTGCCGAGAGCAGGACCAAGATGATCGGAATGCCGTTATGCGCCGCCAAACTCAGCGTCAACACGTTTATCGCAGCGACGATGAAGACGATACGGGCGATCTCGATACCGACCGGCGGAACATCGAATCCGTAGCGCGCCTTACCGGCGCGACTCATGAGGAGCGCAATGACGAAATACACCGACAGCACAACTCCGACGACGAGAGCTACTACGTTGTATCCCGCGATCTCGATCTCGCGCCCCGGAAGGTAGCCGGCGGCGATGCTTTGGAAGGATCGCTCAAAGGGACCGATCGTTTGGCCCTTGAGAATCACGAGGGTGAGGCCGCGAAAAATCAACATTCCCGCAAGCGTGACGATGAAGGCCGGAATGCGGGCAAACGCGATAAACGCGCCGTGAAACATCCCGACGACGATGCCGATCGCAAGTGATACGACTATCGTCGGAGCGACACCGATATCCATGTTGACCATCATCACCGCCGCGACCGCGCCGACGAAGGCGACGACCGATCCGACCGAAAGGTCGATGTTACCGGTGAGAATACACAGAAGCATGCCGATTGCAAGAATCAAGATGTAGCTGTTCTGGAGCACGAGGTTGGTAATGTTCATCGGACGGAAGAGAATTCCTCGGGTCAGTATCTGAAACAGCACCATGATGAAGACCAGAGCCATGACCATGCCGTTCTGCCGAATGTTACTTCTGAAGAATTGAATGAGTGAGCTCATCGATTATGCCTCTCCTTGACGCTCCTCTGGTGAGTCATGATGATCTTCATGATCGATTCTTGCGTCGCCTCGCCGCGGGCGAGCTCTCCGGCGATTTCGCCGGCGTTCACGACATAGATGCGGTCGCACATGCCGAGAAGCTCGGGAAGCTCCGAGGAGATCATTAACAAACACTTTCCCTGAGCCGCCAACTCATTGATGATCGTGTAGATCTCGTACTTGGCACCCACGTCGATGCCCCTCGTCGGCTCGTCGAGGAACAGAATCTCCGGATCGGACATGAGCCACTTCCCGAGCACCACCTTCTGCTGGTTACCGCCCGAGAGGCTCTCTACCGTCTGGTCGATGCCGGAACTGCGGATCGACAGCTGCGTTCGATATCCATCGGCTCGTGCGATCTCTTGGTTCTCGTCGATGACACCCCGCCGACTGATTGCGGAGAGGTTGGGCAACGAGATATTGCGCTTTATGTCGTCGATCAACACCAACCCGAGATTCTTGCGATCCTCGGTGACGTAGGCGATCCGGTTGTCGATCGCATCCTCGACGGTACGCAACGCGACCTCCCGTCCGTGAACGAAGACCGTACCGGAGTGTTTTATGCCGTAAGAACGACCGAAGAGACTCATGGCGAGCTCCGTCCGCCCCGCGCCCATCAACCCGGCGAGTCCCACCACCTCGCCGCGGCGAAGGCCGAAGGTGACGTCGCGCACTACTCGTCGATCCTCGTGCTCGGGATGGTACACGGTCCAGTTCCGCACGCGGAATATCTCGTCGCCGACGACCGCCTCGCGCCGTGGGAAACGATCGACCAGCGCGCGTCCGACCATACTCTTGATGATTCGATCCTCGTCGAACCCGTCGGAGGCGCGCGTAAGTGTCTCGATCACCTCACCGTCGCGGAGAATCGTTACCGCGTCGGCTATCTCGGAGACCTCGTTCAGTTTGTGAGAGATCAATATCGAGGTGACACCGTGCGCCTTGAGATCCCGTAAGAGTTGTAGGAGCTTGCGACTCTCGGCGTCGTTGAGAGCGGCGGTCGGCTCGTCGAGGATCAGGAGACGCACCTCCTTGGCCAGCGCCTTGGCGATCTCGACGAGCTGTTGCTTGCCCACGCCGATATCTCCCACCAAGGTACCGGGACTCTCATCGAGACCCACCTTATTCAGAAGCTTCTTACTTTGGGCGAACGTAAGATTCCAATCGATCACCCCGCGTCGCTGACGCTCGTTGCCGAGAAAGACGTTCTCCGCAATCGAGAGTTCGGGGATCAGGGCCAACTCCTGGTGGATAATCGCAATACCGAGCCGTTCGCTGTCGCGAATATCTCGAAATCTGCACGGCGTCCCCCGAAAGATGATATCGCCGGTGTAGGTTCCGTGAGGATAGACTCCGCTCAGGACGTTCATCAGCGTCGATTTGCCGGCGCCGTTTTCACCGACCAGTGCGCGAATCTCATCGCCGGGAAGTTCAAGATCGACCCCGGTCAAGGCGTTCACGCTTCCGAACGCCTTGGTGATGTTTCGCATCTCCAGGAGATAGTCCGCCACGATGCGATCCTTTCAGCCCGCTATCGCGAGGGTGGAAGCGGGATCAAACGCATCGGCGTTCGATCCCGTCGGTACGGCGCGAATAGGTATCACTCCGTCACTTGCTCGCGCGTGTAGTATCCGGAACCGACAAGCACCTCTTCCCAGTTGGTGATGTCGACCGACACGGGTTGCTCCAAGAACGACGGCACCACAACGACGCCGTTGTCGTAGGTCGTCGTGTCGTTCACCTCCGCCGCGCCACCCTCGAGCACCGCCTCGACCATGCTCACGGCGCGCTCGGCCAATACTCGCGTATCTTTGAAGACCGTCTGGGTCTGCTCGCCGGCGAGTATCGATTTCACCGATGGGAGCTCGGCGTCTTGTCCGGTAACGATCGGTAGGACGAGGTCGCTCTGTCCATATCCGGCGCTCTTGAGCGAGGAGAGAACGCCGATCGAGATACCGTCATACGGCGAGAGTACCGCGTCGATACGCGCATCGGTATAATGGGCCGTGATGACGTTATCCATCCGTTGCTGCGCCGTCGCGCCGTCCCACCGTAGGGTTGCCACCTCGTCAAAGTCGGTCTGGCCGCTTCGAACCACGAGTTGCCCGCCGTCGATATAGGGTTGCAGCTGGTCCATCGCGCCGTTAAAGAAGAAATACGCGTTGTTATCGTCGGGACTCCCGGCGAAGATCTCCACATTAAACGGCCCGGAACCCGAGGCAAGCTCAAGTGCTTCGACGATGTAGTTCCCCTGTTGCACGCCGACTAAGTAGTTGTCGAACGTCGCGTAGTAACTCACGTGCGGGGTGTTTCGAATCAACCGATCGTAGGCGATGACGGGGATGTCGTTCTCCGCGGCGACCTCCAACACGTTGGTCAGCGACTCGCCGTCGATGGACGCAATAACCAACACATCGGCACCCTTGGTGATCATATTCTCGATCTGATTGACTTGGGCGTCGATGCTGTCCTCGGCGTACTGTAGATCCACGCGGTATCCTCGCTCCTCGAGAATCGTGCGCATGTTGCCGCCGTCTTCAATCCATCGCTGCGAAGACTGCGTCGGCATCGCAATGCCGACCAACGGCGCGTCGCTCTCTTGCCCTCCCGCGGCAAACAACGATGCGACGATCACCAGGCTCGTTAGGAACACAACGGGTATGAGACTCCACCTTCGCATGTGAGTCCTCCTTCTTTGAGATTGAACGGACCGCGTTTAATCGGGTGCGTGTACGTTAACGCAAACCGCTCGCGTTGATCGTAGCACCCCTTTTGCCGGGGGTCAACAAAATAATCGTCGCTTCGAGGCGTCGTTCACATCGAGGCACGCCTCCACGAAATACGCGGCCGTCTCCGCGAGGATAGGCGAGGCCCGCCTCTCCGGTGTCGCATTCGCCCCGGAATGCGTCCGCAGAGCGGCTACGATGTCGCAAGCGTGTCCGACATACGCACAACGGCGAGGCGCGACCGGTAGCCCACCCCACCTTTGCGGCATGATGGAAGGAGGTGCCCTGTGCTTTTTGCGATGCGGTAGGGAGATGGGGGACACGATAGGAGAGACGGCGCTCCGCACACCAATGCTGCGAGACGCGCCGCCGATGATCGCCTTCGCCGTGCGGGGATCAGTCCAGCTCGATGTTGATGTCGATCATGTCGTCGTCGACGGCAAACGCGCTCGCCTCGAACCGCGGTGGTATACGCATACGTTCCGGCCAACGGTACATGCCCACCGGCTCTCGCGGCCCGAACGGCCCCAGGTTGAGTCTCCCGTCACCGTTCTCGTCTTGGAAAGCGCGCAGCACGTACCGGCCCGGCGGAATGGCATCGAAGCGAAACGGAAGCGTATGCACACCCTCCTCAGGTTCGAGAACGGTACGGTAGGGAGACACGCCGTTACGGCCGAAGGTCTCCTCGGTAACCAGTTCGACGTAGACGAATCCGCCCTCGGGAAACGTGATCTCTCCGGCCACGACGTACCCAGCCTCCGAACCGGTCAGCAAGGGGGGCACGAGGAGGGTGATGATTAAACATATGGTCGGTCGCTTCATGGCGACGATTCTACGCATCGAGGAGCCGGGAATCAATGAAACGTTTTGTTTTTGGGTTCGGCGACGCTACGGGTGTCGTGCATCGCCCTTGAATTATTATACGCCGTATAATAATATATTGTACAACGTATAATAAACAGGTGTATCGTCCCGGCGGGACGGCCGGCGAGTAAGGAGCATGAAGCGTGAATACGACCAGAGTGAAACTCGTTCTTGACATCGTCATGGGAACGGTCGTTCCCATTCTTATCCTAAATAACCTGAATGAACACCTCGGAACGGTAGGCGCCTACGTCGCCGCCGCCCTCGTGCCGGCGGCGTGGGTCCTCATCGATCTATTCTTCATCACGAAGCGATTCAACTTCATCACGAGCTACATCGGAGCGTCCGCGATCATGAGCGGCCTCCTGACGTTCTGGTTCGTCGATGGTATTCGGTTTGCCGTAAAGGACAGCTTCGGTTCCATCCTTACGGTTATGGTGTTCGGCGGCTCACTCATCGTCGGTAGACCGATGATGCACTATTTCTTTGCGCAGGCGTTGTATGCGACCTCGCCGAGACAGGTGGCGCTGCTCAAGGGGTTATTCGAAGAGCCCACGGTATCTCGCGCCATACGCAATGGGACGATACTCATACTCGGTATCAATGTGGCGGCGGTGATCGCGAACTTCCTCCTCAATCTGCGGATCGTAACGGCCGATTTCGGGACGACGCTGTTCAATCAGCAGGTGGCCCAGGTCAATGCCGTCACCCGAATCGCCCTCAGCATACCGGGGTTTCTCGGACTGGCGATCGCGATTGTGTTAATCCGCCGGGCGATAACGCACTACCTCCCGGAGGAAGAGGACGAAGAGAGCGACCTCTGGGATCTCTTGGAGCTCCGCGCCGCCGACAACGATGCGCACCCACGGACTCCCAACACGTCTCGTCATGGGAGGGGAGCCGTCTCGGGCTTTTCCGGGAACGTGCTTATCGTCGGCGCCGGGGCCGCGGGGCTGACGGCCGGGCATTTTTTGAGTCAACAGCAGGTATCGTTTCAAGTTCTCGAGGCGACCTCGCGCTACGGGGGACGTATGAAGAAGACCGACTCCTTCGCCGACTTCCCCATTCCCTTAGGGGCCGAGTGGCTTACCGCCGACGCCGACATCTTCGACACCATCGTCAATGACGACTCGGTCGCCGTTGCCGTCCGTACGACGGGATACACGGAGGCCGAGCGTATCGGTCTTTGGAAGAACAATACCTTATCAATGCACGCGTTAGATTCCTTTCGTGACAGAAAGTTCGTCCACGGGACGTGGTTCGATTTCTTTGAACGGTATGTCGTTCCGTCGGTAGCGCGCCATATCGTCTATAACGCCGCGGTACGCACCATCGACTACACGGACGACACCGTGATCGTACGAACACAGGACGCTGAGTACACCGCCGACGCGGTTATCGTGACCGCACCGCTCCCGGTGATCCGGACCGGCCTCATCGAGTTCGTTCCACCGCTGCCGAGACACAAACTACAGGCCGTAAAGAGGGCCGTTGTATGGGACGGCATGAAAGTATTCCTGGAGTTCTCCGAAAAGTTTTACCCCGCATATACTGACTTGAGCGTCACTCCCAAGCGATCCGGTCACGTAACCTATTTTGATGCGGCATACGGTCAACAGACCGATAGAAACATATTGGGATTGTTCGCCGTCGGGAACGCGGCGCAACGCTATATGTCGCTATCCGACGGAGATCTGAAGCGATACATCTTGCGAGAGTTGGACTCGATTTTTTCAAACAAAGCGACGCCGAGCTACCTAAACCATATCGTTCAGAACTGGTCGGACGAGCCGTACATACAAGGCGCGTATCTCAACGATTATGAGGACTGGAAACGGGTGCGGACGTTATCCGAGCCGGTCGCGAACAGGATATATTTTGCGGGGGACGCCTATACGTCCGGTAACGATTGGGGCAACGTCCACGACGCCGCCCGTGCGGCCCGGAGGGCGGTGAGAGCCATTACGCACTGAACACCGCTCTCCATTGCCGATACGTGCCCGGGCGACCCGTACCGGGCGTCCGGCGACGGCAAGCGGCGTGCGTCCCGAGATCCTTTTTTGGACCGCGTCGGGCTCCGTCGTACAGACGCTACCGTGAGATCGCACCGCGTCGAACGTATCCGTCACTTCCTTACGAGAAACTCAATCAGTATAGGTGCAAGGCGTTGTGGATAGCCCCGCGCCTCGTACCCGAGGACATAGCCCTCAATGCGATCGACACGAAACGGCCAAGGATCGACGGTAACGATCCCGCCGGTCTCAAGTGCGTAGCTCACCGATATCGTTTCGTCGGAGCCGTAGCGCGGGCAAATCGGCCGGGTGGATTGCGCGGGGGTCTCAAACCCGAAATCAAACGTGATACTGTCGAGCAGATTCGTGATTCGATCCATCCACTCAACGTCGTCGC
This sequence comes from Alkalispirochaeta sp., assembly GCA_965601925.1. Taxonomy (GTDB): domain Bacteria; phylum Spirochaetota; class Spirochaetia; order DSM-27196; family Alkalispirochaetaceae; genus Alkalispirochaeta. The sequence continues at coordinate 3,241,249 of OZ271854.1, read as the reverse complement.
GCGTTATATCGGTTTCCCGCAGTCGAGACTCTATTCGCCGATCGGCTGTGGTCATCAGAGCGCGGCGTTCCGGCGTACCGTCGTAGCCCAATAAGCGTCTGATGTGTCGGACGGCCACAATGTCTGCTACGGGATCGGAATACGACCTCTCCACCCCTCGTTTTTGAAGCGCTATCCACCGTTCAATGGGGACGCCGCCGATGGGATCGTCGTCATATTCACCGTAGCCCCGATCGTGCAGCGTCACACCTAAGACGAACGAATCAAAGTGGGGAGGCTTGTCGAACTCCTCGTTGCCCCAATGGTACGCCAGCATTCCCGTCAGGCGGCTATGCTCCGATTGGGGCGTCACGACGTCACGATTTCTCGATTTGAACATCAGCGCGCTCCTTTCATCGCGACCATCATATGAGGTCCTGCATGAGAAGCATACCCCTTCCCTCGTCCTCCCGACCGTCTCATTGCGACGCTCCCGTTCGACGCGCTCGCTTTACCGGAGCGGGTCACGACGGTTCATCCGCGTGTGCCGGCGGACAGGAATCTGTTCACGACCGCACCGACGACCTCGGGGTACTCCTTGTGGGCCTCGTGTTCCGTAAACGGAACATTCATGAAGCTCGAATCGGCGAGTCTCTCAACCAGCCGTCCGGCCTCGCGACGGGAGAGTAAAAAGTCGTTGTCGCCGCGTATGACCAACGTCGGACACGCAATGGCTTCGACCGATGTGTTCGGATACCCGGAGGCTGACGTATCCAGCCAAACGTCTTTGACCCTCTCCACCAGCAGGGAGAAGTCCGGATGCGGGTTTGATTCGTTGTACCGCGAGACGTCGTCCGGAAATTGCTCCGCCCAAAAATCGGCCGTCACGCTCCGTAACACGTCGAAGGAAGGATCGCCCGGTTCCAAGCGCCATTGAGCCCCTACGGTAATGAGTCGCTCCACCGGTCCTGCGTCGGCCGCCGCAATCCGGTACGCCACGATGCCTCCGTCGCTGAAGCCGAAGAGCGAGTAGGCATCGATATTTAGATGCGCCAACAGGTGTTCGATGTCTTCTTGGTATCGGGCGTAACTCAGAGGCTCGGTACCGAGCGCCGATTTGCCGTGGCCGCGAAAGTCGACGGATACGATCATGTAGTGTGGCGGAATGTACTCGAGCATGCCGTCCAAGTCGTACATACACCCCAACCCGCCGTGCAGCATCACGAGCGGCTTACCCGTGAGGTTACCCGACACTTCGTAATAGATATCCGCACCATCGACGCGCAGATGATGTCCGCGTCCGCTCATATTACATCCTCCTGGAGTTGCATATGGCTCGATGGTACAACGACGATGACGACAGCTATGTGTCGTCATTATGCGATGCGGTATAAATTCCGGCGATTTTTTGTGCCCTTAGTCGTATGATCTCACGCAGACGGTGCGGTGACAGAACCTCTACGTGTTCACCGAAGCTCAGAATGTATCCGTATAGTCGCTGCTCTTCCGGCTGCGTAAAACGGACGGTCGTGTAGCCCTCCGCATCTTCCTGCCGTTCGTGGGGAGCGTAGAACTCCTCAAGCATCGGTTTGACGGAGGGGTGAAAACGGAGCGTCACCTCGACGAGGTTTGGATGGTTAAACGTAGGATTCTCCAAAGAGAAGGCGCGAAAGCTCTTGCTCCTCCGCGCAAAGTGTTCGTCCGTAGACTCGATATCGCGCATACGCCCAAGTCTGAACAGTCGATAATCCAGTTTGAGACAGCAGAACCCGAAGAGGTACCAAGAGCGCCATTGGAACACGAGCGTCATCGGTTCGACCGTCCGGTACACCGACTCGTATGTATGGTTTGTATAGAAAAAGCGGACCTTTCGGGTGGAGTCGATGCACTCTTCGATCGTACGAAGCTTTTTCCGCGCCTCTTCATTTCCACCTATTAGACTGAAATCGAGCACCATCTTCTCTTCGCGTTGGGCAAACAGAGCCTTCGAGGAAGTCGGTATGACGCTTTGGATCTTTTCGAACGTGCCTTGAAATCGCCGGTCGCCGAAGGAGCTTTCAACGCCCTTGAGCGCCGTGAGGATCGTGAGAAAGTCTGCTTGCGTCATGAGTCTGTGATCGAGTTTGAAGCTGTCCATGATGCCGTAGCCGCCGGCCGGGCCGGGAAGCGAATAGATGGGGATACCGGCGCGACTGAGAGAATCCATGTCCCGCTGAATGGTGCGGGATGAAATCTCAAATCGGCGTGCCAGTTCCCGAGAACTCACGATACTCTTATCGAGCAGGAGCACTACCAGGGAAAAGAGCCGGTCAATCCTCACGGTCGGTTATCGGCAGGCTCGTCGAGATCGCTCACACCTTCGCTCCCCTAAAAAGGTACGAAGGTGTACTCACGCTCGGCACGAAAGCCGTTGGTGAGGCTGTGGCTACGTACGACGAGCCCGTCGGCGAGCACTTCGGCCTCCGACTCCACGGTGAACTCCTCCGACGCGGTCACGAACTCGACCGTCGACGGCGACGTTATCACATACGCGCCGACCAACTCGGCCGCATCCGGCCCGAAGTTGGTCGCAACGGCGTCCGGCGGTTCGAAGATAGTCGCGGCAATGACCGAACCGTCTTGAAAAAAACGCAGGTAGTCGCCGCCTACGCCGGGGGCGGGGAAGAAGTAGATACCGTCGGTGCGCGGACCGTGGGATTCGGCCGCTGTGTCGGTCTGTGCACCGACGTACGAGACCGCGCATAGAGCGATCGCTGAGAATACCACTACCCGGATAACCGCTGTCGCTGGTCGCATCGTCGTCTCCTTCCTACGATATATATACCCGATCGCGTCTCCACGTGTCATCGGAGAGATTGCCGACTCTCCGGAGGCGGGGTACTCGCGCGTCGGTACAGCCGGGACCATTAACGCCGACTCCGCTCGTCATCGGCGCCCGTACGTGTGAAGCAAGTTCGACAGCGCCGGTTCAATATTGAATCCTCTGCGCAGCTCATCATACTCGATCTCCAGACGCCTCGGCGCCGCCGCATTTCCGGTCCTGACGGCGCGGATCATGACGTTCTTGTCCGTATTCCGCGAGGACGTAAACTCGAAAATATCGGTCGTGTATCCCTGCATCTCCACCAAGTGTGCCCGCATGGCATCGGCGACCAGGTACAAGAGTCGATCCTTCAGCGCTCGGTACCGCGTCACGCCCTTCACCGCTCTATTTCGAAATCGCCGGTTCACTGAGTGCTGACAACACGATACGGAGAGGATGCATTTTGCATTCGAACGCACTCCGAGCCACAGCGCCTTGTCCGTGGCGGTATCACACGCGTGGAGCGAGTAGGAAACGTCGACCTCCCCGGCCGGTGAGTACTCCAATATGTCGCCGGTTTGAAACGTCATGTCGGTGAAGCCGAGTCGCTCCGCAAGATCTGCGTTTCTCGCCATGAGCCGACCGTTTGAGTCGATGCAGTGAATCGCGACTGTGCGCCCCTGGAGATTGCGGAAGTAGTGATAGGCCAGAAAACTCAAGTAGCAGTTCCCGGCGGCGCTGTCGACAAAGAAAAGCGTGCGCTTCGTCGATAGCTTTCGCACGAAGCTGTTGATTATGCCGAGATACGCAGTTATCTGTTCGACCTTTTCTCGTCCCCCCGACCCCGGATTGATATTACGCACCCGTATGAGATGAAACAATGAATCGAGGGACGCCTTGTGATCATCGGTGATCACCATATGTGCCTCCTGTAGAAATCAAAGAGAAGAGGCGGCGTTGTCGACGTGAAATAAGACGATCAGAGATTGAGCATGCCGAAAAGAACCACGTATACAACGCCTACCTTCCGTAGTAACGAACGAGTAGGTTTGAATGCGATTCTCATCGGTTCCGGCCTCGCCGTTCATAACGCGGCTACTCCGGATCGGCAACTCCCTGTCTATGCGTGTAGTTATCGTATGGTATTGGAACCGTCCAAGGTAGTCAATCGTCGGAAATCGATCACCGCGCGTCGCTACCCCTTCTCACCGTGGCGGAGATTATTCGGTACCCGACGTCCAAGGACGGTACGCCCAGGATGGCGCGATTTGTTTGTGCCCAGACGCCGCTCGCGAGATCTTCTCTCAGCTTTTGCAGGCCGACCGACAGCTTCTCGACGGAGGAAAATGGAGACATCGACTGCCGTACCGTACTACTCAGATACGCCTCCGGCCTCTTCCAAAAGGCGGCGAGAAACCCGTCTTTGCAATCGCTCGGTATTGGCAATCGGTGCACGATGACGTCGTCAAAATGGCGCTTAAACTCCTCCAATGTGGGGAATATCAGCTTGTCCGTTTCGTGGATTTCCGGAAAGTAGTCCCTGGTGAGCCAAAACGGATCGGATTGAGGATCCCACGTAACAGCGACGAACTTTTCCGTGGTCACGCGACGTATTTCACGAAACGCCAGCGGTCTGTCCTCCCAGTGATGGATGGAAAGCACCGTCATGGCGTGGGAAAAAGTACCCGCCTCGAACGGTAGCGCCTCCGCAGACGCTTGCACGACTTTGTGAGAATCGCGTTTCCTTTGCGCGATCATTCTCGAAGACGGTTCTACCGCCACTAACTCCACGTTATCCGGTTCATATGATCCGGTTCCGGCGCCTATGTTGACGATCCGGGTCGCCCCGCGTAGTTCGGCGTAGAGACGGCTCGCTATGTATGGGTCGGTACCACGCGTTATCGAATACGTAGTGCCGATAGCGTCGTAGTGCGCAGCCATACGACCCCCTTGCCTATTGGTCGTATGGTAGCAAACAATTCGCGGATTGACCAAGGAACGGCGCGAGCGTAATGCAGAACCGACGTCGATACCCGTTCCACCGAGGGTCGGACGGTACCCGGCGGTACTGCAGCATCCGGTGATAAATCGACTCCCGCAACGGAGTGAAGTCGGGCTCCGTTCTTGTGTGGAGATCCGTGGAACGCCCGGAAGGGGACGGCGCCGAATCCGTGTCCCCACTCATCGACATAACGCTCAAAGCGCTCGTCCGGTAGATATCCGGCGATCGAAGTGCCGCCGCCACCGGCGCGTCATTCCCGGACATTCCGATCATGTCCCATACGCACTTGCGCAGAAACTGATCCCGGCCGCATAGATCCTCGATGGATCAACGGGGTATCGTTCAGCGAGATTCGATACCATCTTTTCCAACCCCGGCCATCCAAGCTCGGGATGTCCCTGTGGAGAGAGAACGAAAAAACGGAACGGGCGGTGGCCCTTCGACCCGCGATCCCCACGTGCACCAGGCCGGAACACGCGTCCGCGCGAATCGATATTCACCTAACGCCGACGGTGCTCCTCCGCTATAATGCGATCGAAGAGAGCGGGGCCGAAATGAAAGCGAAACGTGTCCGTGAAATGGGGCTCATGATCGTCGAGAACGATGCGAAAGGTCGTCTCATCGACCCACTCGACCGGTTCGAGAAAGGCCCCTTCTCGTCCCCACCGGACGTCGTACAGCCATCGATCGCTGTAATTCGTGACTCGCAGCTCCATGTGACCGATCGAGTCGGCCCACACCGAGCCGGTACCGAACAGATAGACGGCCACGAAGTCAGACGGTGCGGCTCTCCCGTACGTCGATCGGTACACAACGCTCGTGGTGGTTACAGTCGATTCCCCAAATTCGACGGATCGTGTCCACGCACTTGATATGTTGTTCTCTAAGCCCCACCGGCGGGCGACGGGGGTCCGCTCCGCATCGACCTGAACGCCGTTGGTCCACGCTTGAAACCGTGATATCTCCCCCTGTCCATGGGTGCCGGCGGTCATGATGGGGAAGCCGACAAGGAGCCGATGGCTGCGATCACTTCGATTGAAAAACTCGAAATCTACGGTAACGTCGTAGAAATCCTCATAGAGGGTGAGGTGAATAGACTCGGATCGCATTTCCACCGGCACCGACCGATCGACCGAGGGGTGGAGCGTTCCGCCGGCAAGATAGAAATAGGTGTCGTTCCCATAACCGTTGCCGGACACTCCGGATAGAAGCAGCAGGACCCCCGCAATCGAACCGAGGCGGCGGACACGCCAGCGCGGAATGATCATCCGGTCAGCCTATCAGAAAACCGCAACTCGATCACGCGACGCCGTCCGGCACCGGGTCAACCACGACTCGCAGCACATGCCGGATTATGGTGAGCCGCGTCGGGGAACGTGGTATAATGGGCCGACTCACCGCACGATTATCAGCGACCGTTTCACGGAGCGAATGTACCGCGGTGGCGCCGGGAGAGTGCATCGTGCGTATCGATGGATTCGACGTCCAGCCTCTGACGACGGATCGTTGGGGCGATTTTGAGACCGTTTTGGGCGCGAGCGGAATCGGCGGCTGTTGGTGCACGTACTGGATTCATCCATCCAGCAAAGCGTGGGGCGACGGATGCGCCGGAGGGCGTGCAGCGCAAAACAAAGCTCTCTTCATGAATATCGTCCGAGGCGGTCCGCCACCGGGGCTATTGGTCTATGACGCCGGCTCGCCGATCGGCTGGTGTCGCGTCACCGTTCGATCGAGGCTGCCGGGCCTGGCAAACTCGCGCCATTTCAAGACGGAGTTGGACACGGCCGGAGTATGGTCATTGTCGTGCTTTGTCGTCCGAACGAAATATCGAGGGCGGGGCCTCACGGCGGTTTTGACAAAAGCGGCTATGGAGTTCGCCCGTGAGAACGGGGCCGAGACGTTGGAGGTGTATCCCACCGACACGGAAGAACGCAAGTCGCCGTCGGTCGTGTACACGGGAATTGCATCGACGTTCAGACGCCTCGGTTTCGTGGAAGTGCAACGCCGCGCCCCCGGCAAACCGATGATGCGCCGATCGTTGACGTAGAATCGTCGCTGCGGGTCGGTCCGTCGGCGATCTTCCGGGATGAGACGATCGGGCCCGATCATTTCGTGGTGCCGACGAAGTCGACGGAGGGTGTCATGAAACAAGGGTTGGTCATTCGCGCCGCAGAACCGAAGATTGAAGAGGGGCGGCTGTTCGCCCGCTTCGTCATGGAAATCACGGAAGGCCTCTTCCGCTACATGCTCGGCCGACGGCCCGAAGAGATTATCGCCGCCACCTACCTGCAACCGGACAACGACCTCTCCCACCGCAATACCATCGTTGCGGAACTTGACGGCGTCGTCGTCGGGATCGCCTCGGGATACACCGCGGAGGCGTATCACCGCTTCTCCGATCGGGCGCTGAAGCGGGCGGCCGGTCGGAGAGCGCTCCGCACGGCGGCCTCGCTATTTCTCTTTGCTGCTCTGTTTCGGACGCTCAGGACCCACGATGCGGGAGATTTCTACCTGCACTACATCGGGGTCGATAAGGAGTATCGAGGCTGCGGGATCGGCTCTGCGTTACTTACCGCCATGGAAGATCGGGCACGGGCAAGCGGATCAAACCGATTTGCCCTCGATGTCGCCGCCAAGAACAAGAACGCCATCGGCGTGTACGAACGCTTCGGGTTCAGCGTCGTCTCCGGATGGCCGCGATTGTCGGCGGTTCCCAAAGTCCTGTTCAGGATGGCGAAGTCGATATAGCAGTTGAAGGCAATCGCCGAAGCGTCATGCCTCAACCCGATGTGGAGCAGCAGCACGCCCGATCCGGCTCCTTGACCTCGGCCCGCTCCAGGGTATTTTCGTCCCCGCACAAAAAGCGGCCTGCCGGCTCCCGTTACAAACGGCTGAAGGAACAACGTGTGCTCGTCGACAAGCCCGGCTCGCGCCGGAGACTCCCTCGACGTTGCCTTACCGGGGTCGTTTTCCTTTTGCGACTACGTTCGCAGGATCTTTTCCATCGCCTTTCCCTTCGCGAGCTCGTCAATGAGCTTGTCCAGATAGCGTATCTTTCGCAAAAGAGGCTCTTCTACATCTTCGACCCGCACACCGCACACGACGCCCGTGATCAGTGAGCTGTTTGGATGAAGTGCCGGGGCTTCGGCGAAGAACGTCTCAAAATCATTACGCCGCTCGATCTGCTGTTTCAGCCCGGTCCGATCATAGCCCGTTAGCCAGCAAATGATCCGGTCGACCTCCTCTTTCGTGCGGTTCTTGCGCTCCGCTTTCTGAACATACATCGGATAGACCGTAGCGAACGGCATCGAGAATATTCGATGTTGTGTCATTGACGCCCCCTACGAGTCGAGTTCGATACGCGCGCCGCCTCCGACGCGCGCAATGAGTATACTACGAAGCTCTGGGATCCGTACGATCAACTACACCGAGCCGGCGAACCCCCACTCAATGTCACCGGTGTCGCGGAGCTCCTTACACCCGGTTTCACACTTGTGTGGCGGAAAGGCCCGCTGGATCGTCGCCGTCCACCGACGCAGCGTTGGGCGCTCGCGCCCGAGTTGCCGCCCGGGCACGTGCGCTCGCGGTGAACCATCGCTCCACAAGAGCACCGCGACCCGAAACGGGCCGCGGCTACGCCTCGTACTCCCACGGTCTCCACCGACGTCAAGCGGCAAAGTGGGTCTTGAGGCGTTCGTTGAGCTTCGGGATATCGCCGGGGTTGCGCGCCGTCGCGAGTTGACCGTCTACGACCACCGGTTCGTCGGTCCAGATCGCACCGGCGGCAACGAGATCGGCTTTGATCGACGGCCATGAAGCGACGCGCCGACCGTTCACGACCCCGGCGGTCACCAGCACCGATGGGCCGTGACACATTGAGGCCACCGGCTTGCCGGCGTCGAAGAACGACCGGACAAAGGCGACGGCGTCGAGGTTGGCGCGCAGGATGTCGGGATTGACAATACCGCCGGGAATGTAGAGCGCGTCGAACTCCGCCGGCGTGACGTCCTCCAAAGCGGCGTCGGCCGCCGTTTCGCCCGACCATTCGGGAAAATCGAACATGCGGATGGGACTGCCGTCCAGGGAGATGACCGTCACGTTTGCTCCCGCATCCTTTAACGAATCCTTCGGCCGTTCCAACTCTACCCGCTCGACACCGATGGCAGACAGGATGGCCACGTTACGTCCCTTTAGTTCATTGCTCATTGCTTTGCTCCTTGCATATCACATTAGTAGTCGTTGAAGCGCGAACGCTTCTGGAAAATCTCAAGCCCAATGCCGTCGGGATCGGAGAAGTACGCAAACTGCGCCCCAATCATGGCGGGCGACTCATCGTCCACGTCGAAGCGGTGGGGCGGCGCGACCGTCTCGACGCCTCGCTCCTTGAGCCTCTTGTGAACCGCTTCGATGTCGTCCACTTCGAACGCGATGTGAAACCCGCCGACAAACGGCGCGCCGGCCTGAGGCGGTTCGCTGCGCGGCGAGCGCCACTCGATGAGCTCCAAAACGACGTTCGAAATTTTCATCAGGCAAAAGCGCAGATCCGGGTCGTCGACACCGGCGCCGCGTGCGAGTCCACCGCCGCGCATGTCGTTCACGAACAGTGGCTCGACACCCAAGAGGTCGCGGTAAAAGCCGACCGATTGATCGAGATCAGATACGTTTATGCCGACGTGATGCACGCGATCAAACACCGGTTCCGGCGGTACGCCTGTGCTGTCCGTCATCTCTTTTCCTCCTGTTTCTCTGTTGCCGATTGCTCTGAGAATGAAACCCGCGGCCCATCCCGCATCGGGCGGTCGTTCAACCGGCTGTAGGCCGAAGATTCGTCGTCAAACACGACGCTACACACCGTTTCGTACATCCATCTCGTCTCCTTTCCGGATTGTCGATCGCGCGTCCTCGACGACCGGGTTTGATGTTATGAGGGAGTGTAGAGCGATCCAGGTGGGCCGTATTCCGGATTTACCGGCGGAGTTCTGAATTCCGTTGCGGCCCTCATCGTGTCGTTTTCGATGAATCGGGAGTGCGGCATCCGCCGGGTGACGGAGACAAGCCGTATGCCACGTTGCCGGGTCACGCGGGCCGACCGTCACCCCGATCGCCGCAGTAGCCTCAACGCGTCGGTACGCCGGGACGACGACACCTTTAGTAAAGCGGAACGAGCCTCACGCACACACCTCGGTCCGATAGCGCCCCGGAGTGACGCCCAGCTTTTGGCGGAACACGTCGGTCATGTGGCTCTGGGAGGCAAAGCCGCAGGCATAGGCGATCTCGGCAAGCGGCAGGTCGCCTTCGGCGAGCAGTTCCTGCGCGCGGGCGATGCGGCGCGATAGGACGTATTGGTAGGGCGTCTGACCGGTTCGCTGCTTGAGACTGCGCGAGAAGGGCACGGGCTGCATCGCCAGGACCGCTGCGAGGTCGTCGACTCCAAGCGATGTATCGAGGCGATCGAAGAGAAACGCGTCCAGCTTGTCGATCTCTTGGGCTCCGAGGGCCGTTGTTTTGCGCTGCGTGGTGATGTGCACCCGATGCAACAGTTGGGAAACCACCGCTTGCCACATCCCATCGATCATCATCGGCGCGGCCGAGTCTTGGCGAACACTGAAATGCCACATATCCCGCAAGACTCTCGCGATGTACCCGTCATTGACGATCGTCTGACTATTGAGCGGGCTCAGGACATCAAAAGACCGGAACCCATACTCATCCAAGAGAGACTGCAGATAACGCTTTGGACAAGCGACCATAAGAATTCGATGGTCTCCGCCGCAATCGTACTCAATCTGAGTTGCGATGGGGCAAACAGTCAGGCTTCCGGACCGAACTCTGTGCTCCGCGGTCCAACCATCCCCGATATTCCACCGAAACGACATGTCCGATTTCAAAGACAGATTCAAAACCAACTCTTCAGTAGCCGGGTCGGTAAAGTTATGAGCGTGCTGATCGGCCAAGATGAAGTGAATACCGTTGGCCCCACCGTCCCTGTGCTCTTGGGTGAACCTACGATAGCCCTCGTGAGTATGGTAGTGATCCGCCAATGACGTTGCGTGCGTGGTCATCTCCGCCCCTCCTTTCGATATCGCCCCGGCGTCATACCGAGCGTTTCGCGGAAGACATCGATCAGTCACTGATCGGACCCCGATCTCGATAAACACAGGCCATCGCAACGGTCACCGCTGAACCTGCCATTCAGCCGCCGTTGCCGTCAGCCGTGGTCACAATCAAACACGACCATTTGAATCATCAATGACGAGTATACTCCTACCGGCGCCATCTTTTCTTCTGAGTTTTGCCGCTGTTTCAGAATTTTCGTGTGCCGCACCGAAGTCCGGAGATGAATCTCGACTACCCGAAAACAGCCGTCAACTCCAATGATGCGGTCAATGCGCGCCTCGGCGTGCAGCGGCGGGATCGGCGCCGGCTTTGTGCGCGCAAAAGTCGTGACGAGGGAGCTTGGCTGCGCCGGCGTAACGGCGGATGACAGACAGCGCGGCTCTCGTCGCACTCCACCGAACGTTCGAAGTACGGAGAGATAATAGTACAATGAACGAGAATCTAAGGGCTTACGTATCCGTTTGCGACGACGTCGACCGCACCGGTTTCGATATCATAAACCAATCCATGAATCACGGTGTACTCGGGAACGAAGGGAAGGCGCCGAATGCGAGCCACCTCATCTTTGCACGCTCGATACGGATCGTTAAACGCGTGCAAGTGGTCGCGAAGCTTCTCGATAAATGGTTCTCCGACGGATCGGCGAATGCGGTCCATCGAATGCTCATCGAGACTTTTGATCATGTGCGCTTCGATTTTATCAACGTTATGAAACGCCGACGAACATCCGCAATCGGTATGCATCAGTACGACAACTTCCGTTATTCCGGCAAGATGCAGTCCTACGATCAACGAACGATCATCGGCGACGCCACCGATCGTGCGTATGATTCGCGTGGGTGAGTACCCTTCGCCGACGTCGGAAAACGGTCGGATACCGATGGCGGCGAGATTGATGCGCGGATCCATGCACGTGATCACGACATTCCCCGGCCGACGCGACACCGGAAGGATTTCGCGATCGATCCGACTCCGAAAATCACTATTCGCTTGGATGATATCCGCGAGCCATGTTCGCTTTGTGTCCACTGCCTCGCCCCCCTCCCCTTCGTTTTAAAAACGTTTCATGTCGCTCGATTTTTGCATCGATCATATGGAGGAACGACCCAAGCTCGTCGATCCTCCGTTCGATTTCGCGCCGATGCTCTTTGAGCATTTCGATTCGCTCGGGAACCGAAACGTCACCGTGACGACGGAGAGCCGCGAACCTCTTCATGTGAACAATCGACATGCCGGTCGCTTTCAGTCGAATAAGGAACGAAATCCACGTGACATCCGCCTCGGAGTAGATACGATGCCCACTCGGAGAACGCGTTAACTCCGGGATCAGTCCGATCTTCTCGTAATACCTGAGTGCATCTATGGTCAGACCCGTTTCAATGGCGACTTCGCTAATCGATTTAGCCGTGCTCACGAGACAACCATACAAGCTGGTCCGCACTCCAGGTCAAGGAAAACTACATATGTACCGGATAAATCAGTGCAGTCGTCGTCGCATAACGCAATCCTCACCCGTCGGCGGCGGTGCGAAGTCGCATCGGCTGCGCGGGGACTGCAGCCGGCGGCGCACTCATCGGGGCGGGACAACCGAAGGATGCGTGACGCCGTTGTACCGCGACCGACTGAGACGCGACGTCACATAGGACGGATCGATATCGAGCGAAGCGGAAGAGCCGGGTACGGCGGTACTACCGCGCCCCTTGCCCGTAGTACGCGCCGGAGCCGTGTTTGCGGAGGAAGTGCTTTTCCGTCAGATATTGCGGTGCGCGTGACACCGACGGATTGATCGCCGACGTCGTAAGTGCCATACGCGCACACTCCTCCAACACGATCGCATTCTCGACCGCCCCGACGGCGCTCTTACCCCACGCAAAAGGGCCGTGGCTTGCAACCAGCACGCCGGGAACATCGGCGGCATCGATGCCGCGCGTCTTGAAGGTCTCGACGATTACTCTGCCGGTATTGCCCTCGTAGTCCTCGGCGACCTCCGTGGGAGTCATCTCGCGGGTCACCGGTACGGCGTCGCGAAAGTGGTCGGCGTGGGTCGTACCGAGGATCGGTACGTCGCGATGCGCCTGAGCAAATGCGACGGCGTAGGTGCTGTGCGTGTGAACGACCGCGCCGGCGGCGGGGAACGATCGGTAGAGTTCAAGATGGGTCGCGGTATCGGAGGAGGGACGAAGCGCGCCGTCGACCGTTTCCCCGGTTTCGATCGAGACGATTACCATCGACTCGGGTGTGAGTTCATCGTAGGCGACGCCGCTCGGTTTGATCGCCATAACCGGCTCGGTAGCGTGGCGCACGCTCACGTTGCCCCACGTGAGGAGGACCAACCCCGCCTCCACGACCGCTCGGTTCGCCTCCAGAGTCTGTGCGCGCAGCTCGTTCCAACTCACGACCGTCGCTCCTCGTTACGAATATCCAACAGCTCCTTCATGACGTGAAAAAGCGACACCGCTTCTCCCTCTACACCGAAGGCGTCATGGATCGCCCGGTAGAGTCGATACAGTCGTTCGTAAACCGCGACATGCGCCGGTATCGGCTCGAACACGCGTTCCATCGTTCCCGTCATGGCGTCCATAGCGGCATCGAAATCATCGTATCCTCCCCGTTCTCCTCCCGCGACGACCGCCGCGGCGATAGCGCTCCCGAGCGCCGGCGTCTGGGTACTGCGCGATATCTTCATGGGACGATTGAGTACGTCGGCGTAGGTCTGCATGACCAAGGTGTTCTTGATCGAGATACCGCCGCAGTTGACGACCTCGTCGATCTTCTGCCCGTATGACTCGATCTGCTCGATAATGCGTCGCGCGCCGAAGGCGGTCGCCTCCACCAGCGCCCGATAGATCTCGCCGGGAGTACTGTGGAGCGTCAGCCCGACAATGGTACCCGTAAGCCGCTGATCCACCAAAACGGTGCGATTACCGTTGTGCCAGTCGAGGGCCAAAAGTCCGCTTTCGCCGGGCCGGAGCGTCTCGGCGGCGGCGGTGAGCGCTTCGTGGCTTCCCGCCTCACGCCCACCGGGGCTGATCACGTTGACGAACCAGTTAAAAATATCGCCGACGGCACTCTGTCCCGCCTCGATGCCGAGGTACCCGGGAAGAACCGAACCGGGAACGATGCCCGAGATACCGGGAATATCGGGTATCGAACCGTCGTCTGAGGCGACCATGATATCGCAGGTAGACGTACCGACGATCTTTACCAATCTCCCCGCCTTGATACCGGACCCCACGGCACCGAGGTGCGCATCGAAGGCGCCCACCGCCACGGGAATCCCGGCACGGAGGCCGAACGCGTCGGCCCACGAATCGTCGAGCGTGCCGACGGCGTGCTCGACGCCCCACGCCTCATCGGGAAGGGTCCGCCGCACCGCGGCAAGAGCGGGCTCCAAGGAAGCCAAAAACTCCTCGTCCGGGTAGCCGCCCCACGAGGAGTGAAACATCCCCTTGTGTCCCGCGGCGCATACACTCCGCCGCACCGAGGCGGCGTCGCGGATGCCGCACAGCGTCGCCGGAATCCAGTCGGCGATCTCCATCCACGTATCGGCCGCCTCCACCACCGTGGGGTCGTCGCGCCACGCCCGCCACACCTTGGCCCACAGCCACTCCGACGAGTACACGCCACCGGTCTTGGCGAGATAACGAGGTCGATCTTTGCGAGCCGCGGTGGTAATCGCCTCGGCCTCGGCGGTCGAGCTGTGGTCCTTCCAGAGCCACGCCATGGCGGTCATGTTGTCGGCAAACTCATCGGTCATCGCCAAAGGGGTGAGGTCACGCATAATCGGAAGCGGGGTGCTGCCGGTGGTATCGACACCGAGGGCGATCACCTCGTCGGCCTTTACCCCCATCTCCGTCGCACGCTGCACCGCGGCACGAACCGTCCGACGCGCCGCCTCCAGATAGTCCGCCGGGTGTTGTCGCGCCACATTGGGGTCCCGCCGGTCGAGAAGAATGCCCTCTTCCCCGTGGGAGTATGTGGCAATCTCGGTCGCAACTTCCGCCCCGTCGGATAGGCGCACTACTACCGCGCGCGCCGAGTTGGTACCGTAGTCTAATCCGATCGTATACGCCATGATGAGCTCCCTGTATATAATGGTGGTGTCGGCGTCGACGATACCGCACTCGTTCGCGCTTGTAAAGTTCAATCTTGACAGGCTCAGAGGGCGGTCGTACAATCGCGTTAACGGTAACGCACAGAGGATACCATTGAAATATGAAGACGGCGCGCAACCGGAGGCCGGACTGAAGACCGCTACGATGAAGGACGTAGCCCTTCTCGCCGGGGTTTCAATCGGCACGGTCGATCGCGTGTTTCACAACCGGGGACGATTCTCCAAGAACACCGCCGAACGCGTGTGGGAAGCGGCGAAGAGCCTTCGCTTTCAGCCCAACCGCGTCGCGAGCAATCTCTCCCGCGCCGAGCATCACACGTTTCTCGCGTTGCTACCCCACCCCGACCAGGACGGTGGATTTTGGAAGCTCGTCGTTGCCGGAATCACTCGTGCGGTGAAAGAGTTGGCGCACCACTATGTCAACGTACGGTTTGCGCACTACGACCGATTCGACCCACCCTCGTTCGACCGCGCGGTGGAGGAGGTGTTTGTCGAGTCCGGCGCAGGTGCGGCGCGGGAACGACGAGTGCGCGGGATGGTACTGGCACCGACGCTGCAACGGGAGGTTTCACGCCTGCTCGCCGACCACGGTGAGATTCCTACGGTGGTATTGGACGGCGAGCTTCCCGACGGAACGGTGCTCTGCTCAATCTCCCAGGAGAGCTTTGAGAGCGGACTCCTGGCGGCCAAGATGCTCCACTTGTTGGCGCGTACCGGGCGCGTCGCGTCGGTTACGGTCGGACAAGGCGATTACCATCTCAATCGCCGTCGCGCCGGGTTCGAGGCGTATTTTGCAGGCAGTCTCGAAAAGACGGCGGTCGCCGGGAACGAGAGACGCGCGATTGACGTCGAACGCATAGAGGCGCACGACGAGCGCCATCTGTACGAGGTGGTACGTCGCCGCGGTGCGGCCGATGCGCCGCCGTTAGCGGGAATCTTCGTCACCAACGCGGCGGCGCACGCCGTTGTAGCGGCGCTGCGCCCCATGCACATTCCTCCGATAGTGGGATACGACCTCATTTCGGAAAACATCACGTGCCTGCGCGACGGAGAGCTTTCGTTCCTCATTAACCAACAGCCGGGAAATCAGGGCTATCAGGCGGTGTACGCCCTCTATCGTCACGCAGTATTGGGAGAGACGATAGAACCGCAACACAGAATACCGGTCGATCTCGTCTCCCAAGAGACGCTTCGGTTTCACCACTCGGCTGCATCGGCCGGAGACATGTTCACCCAAGGAGACGGACACTATGGCGGAAATCCGGTTCGATGAACTCGAGGTGTGGTTCTATGCGGGAAGCCAACATCTATACGGTCCCGG
The DNA here is from genome assembly GCA_965601925.1 of Alkalispirochaeta sp. Classification (GTDB taxonomy): domain Bacteria; phylum Spirochaetota; class Spirochaetia; order DSM-27196; family Alkalispirochaetaceae; genus Alkalispirochaeta. Next base: position 3,224,913 of record OZ271854.1, on the reverse strand, counting down.
CCCCTTAAAAGAGGTCGCCGGGGACGCCTCCCGGATCGCCGCCGCCTTGGACGAGAGCGCGGAGATACCGGTACCGGTACGGTACAAAGGCGTACTGACGAGAGCCGAGGAGATTTCCCATGCCGTGGCCGAGGCGAACGACGAAGGGCGGTGCATCGGCGTCGTGCTGTGGATGCACACGTTCTCTCCGGCGAAGATGTGGATCGCCGGCCTCCGTCGCTTGGCGAAACCGCTCCTTCATTTTCATACGCAGTACGGTAGAGATATTCCGTGGCGCACCATCGATATGGACTTCATGAATCTGCACCAGACGGCACACGGCGGCCGCGAGTTCGGCTTCATCGCCACTCGCATGGGGCTGCGACGCAAAGTGGTCACCGGTCATTGGGAAAGCACAACTCCACGGAGACGTATCGGAGCGTGGACGCGCGCCGCAGCGGCGTGGGCCGACCTCCAGGGGGCGCGTATCGCGCGCTTCGGCGACAACATGCGCGACGTTGCGGTAACCGAGGGTGACAAAGTGGCGGCGGAGATCACGTTCGGTTACTCGGTGAACGGGTACGGCATGGGCGATCTGTCGGCCCGTCTCCTCGAGGTACCCGACGGCGAAGTCGATCGTCTGGTTGCCGAATATACGGACCGATACACCGTGGCCGCCGCACTCATGCCCGGCGGAGAACGGCACGACGCACTCCGCTACGCGGCGCGGATCGAGGCGGCACTACGCGTCTTTCTGGAGGACGGGAAGTTCGTCGCCTTTACCGACACCTTCGAGAACCTTCACGGCCTCGATCAGTTGCCGGGCCTGCCCGTTCAGCGCCTCATGGCCGATGGGTACGGATTCGGGGCCGAGGGGGACTGGAAGACCGCGGCGCTGCTGCGGGCGATGAAGGTGATGGCGTCCGGACTGCCGGGCGGCACCTCGTTCATGGAGGACTATACGTACCACTTTGAGCCGGGGCGGGAGCGCGTCCTCGGTGCACATATGCTTGAAATCTGTCCCTCCATCGCCGCGGGAAGACCGACGGTGGAAATTCACCCATTGGGGATCGGCGGCAAAGCCGATCCCGTACGTATGGTGTTCGACTCGCCGCCCGGCGAGGCGCTCAACGCGTCCATGATAGACCTCGGCGACCGCTTCAGGCTGATCGTCAATGAGGTCGATGCCGTTGCGCCCGACGAACGCCTCCCGCACCTCCCCGTCGCCCGTACCGTCTGGATTCCCAGGCCCGAGTTGGAGACGGCCGCCACGGCGTGGATCTACGCCGGAGGCGCCCACCACACCGGTTTCAGTCAGGCCGTCACCACGGAAATGATGGAGGATTACGCGGAGATCGCGGGGGTCGAGATGGTCTTGATCGACCGGGCGACCCGTCTTAGCGCATTTCGTCGCGAGCTCCGCCTCGCCGAGTCGTACGGCGGCCTCAAATCGGGGTAAGGCCCGCCTCGATCCGGTCGCGCTGCGGCTCCAAAAAGGGCGGGAGCGAGAGCGTCTCGCCCAAGTGCTCCATCTCCTCGTCCGTCGCAAAGCCGGGCCCGTCGGTCGCCAGCTCAAAGAGGATGCCGTCGGAGATGCGGAAGTAGACCGATTTGAAATAGAACCGCTCGATCTGCCCCGAATGGGGCATTCCCACGCCGTTTAGACGTTCCTCCCACCGGCCCTGCTCCGCCTCGTCGGCGACGCGAAAGGCGACGTGGTGGACCGCCCCTCGCCCCTGGCGAGCGCGACCCATATCGGGCGCCTCCCGAATCCACACCTCACGTCCCGCACCGCCGCCGGCCATCCGATAAATGTGCGGGTTCGTCGCGCGCCCCTCGCCGCCGGCGTACTCCATCGCGAGTAGAGAGGTCAAAATCGGATCGACCTCGTTACGGTCGGCTACGGTGAGCTCCACCGCAAAAAAACCGCGAATACGGTGCTCGGCCGGAATATCCTCGACCGCATGAGGGGTCCCCTCAACCGGTGAGTCTTCGTCATCGACCAGCCCGAGGCGCTGTCCCTCGAAATCGGTAAATGTGAGCACCGAGTGTCCCGCGACCGTCGCGCGCTCGATATCACGCGCCTCCGCGGTGCGTAGTCTGTCGCTCCAGAAATCGAGACTCGCCTCGCTTGCGACGCGAAACCACGTTCGGGAGATGCTATCGTTCCCGGGGCGCGCCTCCGGCAGCGCAGGCCAGTCGAAAAATGTCATGTCCGTTCCGGGACTTCCTACTGCGTCGGCATAATAGAGATGGTAGGCCGAGGTGTCGTCCTGGTTCACCGTCTTTTTTACCAGTCTGAGACCCAAAACGCGCGTATAGAATCGCACGTTCTCGCCCGCCGAACCGGTTATGGCGGTCACGTGGTGTAGTCCGCCCAACTGTAATGTCGTATCCATAGCGACACTCCTTTCTTTATCGTTCAACATTGAACAAAATACAAAAACGGGTTGTCGCGGTCAAGCGTTGTGTTCACTCGCCGTGCGTCGCCGTGGATGCTATGTCCGTCCGCGTGCCCGCTGCACGATCTCGGCGACGGTCTCGGAGATCATACCGCGCGGGAGCGTGCACTGCGTTCCGGGCGCACCGGGAGGCGAGAGTTCGCCGAGTGTCCGATAGCGTTGCAGAAACGCGTCGCGCACCATATACGTTGCGCCCAGTCGGTCCTTGTAGTCCATCTCCATGCCCAGATCCCAGAAGGCGCATCCCGCCTCCTTGAGAACAACCGCGAGCGCTACCATCTGCGCCGTTCCGCTCCCGTTTCTGGTGTGGAACCCCGAGAGGCTCGTATAGACGCCGCCGCACGCGTACCCGATCTCCCCGGCGATGCGGCGGTCTTCTTCGTAGAGTTCCACCGAATGAACGTGCACCCCTTCGATCGGCGTCTCATGGATCGTAACGAGGGTCCTTGCAAGATCCGAGGAGATCCACGACTCGCGGTGGTGTGCCAACACGTCGTCCAATGCACCGACGAAGTCGACATCGATGCCGATGAGCAAGTCTCGGGCGTAACGCGCCGTATTGCGCGGGACGTGGAGGTTCTCAAACTCCAGGACTGCGCGTCTGTGGTGGCATTTGATCAAGAGTATCGGCGGCCCGTCGTCTCCGAAGGCCATGGGCATGTATCCGTGCCGACAGACGGCGGCGACCACCGGCGGCGCAAGGGAGGTCAACGCGGCAAACTCCTCCTCGTCGCCAAGGAACCGAGGAAGATGCGGAAGCACGGCGACGGTATCGAAGAGCGAAACGGCCATTCGTATCGTACCTTAGCAGATCGTGTGCGGTCGGTCTTGGGGGCGTTGGAGAGGCGTCGGACGGCGGCACGCGGCACGCGATTACTCCGGCACGGATTGCCAACTCGGAAACGGTTCCCAGTGTTCGTACCACTCGACGACGGCCTCCGGAGGAATAGGCCGACAGATCGCGTACCCTTGCGCTACGTCGCAGCCGAAGCGCCGCAATGTCACACCGCACGCCTCGTCCTCTACCCCCTCAGCCACAATCCCGCTATCGAAGGCGCCGGCAAGTTTCACCGACAGCTCAACGATCGACGAGCTTCGAGAGTTGGTAACGATATCTCTGACAAAAGACTGATCGATTTTAAGGGTGTCCCACGGGAAGTTTTTCAGATAGTTCAGCGATGCGTATCCGGTTCCGAAATCGTCGATCGCAACGCGTACTCCCAACGCTCGGCACGACTGCAACTGCGTCGAAAACTCCCCCATGTTTTTGACCGCCTGCGTCTCGAGCACCTCGATCTCAACGGCCTCGGGATCAATCGTCGGATGTGCGTGAAACATCGACTGTAACCGTATCAGTACTCCATCGTCTTCAAACTCTCCGGCGCTCACGTTCAGACTGATCGACGTATCGAATCCCTCGTGTTTCCACGCCATCAATTGGCCGAAGGCGCTCGTGAATACCCACTCTCCGAGTTTCTTCATGATGCGGTGGTCGTTTTCGATAAAAGGTAGAAACGAGCCGGGTGTCAAAAGGCCGCGCTCCGGATGCTCCCAGCGAACCAACGCCTCCAGCCCTGCAAGTTCGCCCGTCGACATATTGACTTTCGGCTGATACACGAGTCGCAGCTCATCGCGCTCGATCGCCGCATCGAAGCGATGGATCAACCTATCCGCCTCCTCGAGCCGGCCGCCGGCGATATCGTCGAGAAAATAGTCCGTATCGCGCGTCGTGTTCTCGTACATCGCCAGCATGGCGTGGTGGATGACCCCGTCGACCGTGAAACCGGCTTCCGGTGAATGGGGTACGACTCCGATGTTCGTCGTGATCGTCACCCGGCGGCCGTAACAGTCGATCGGCTCTTTGAGCTTTTCGACCAATGCGGCGAGGAGCGTCGACGGCTCGGCCGACCTATCACCGACAGTAACGGTCAGTCCGAATGAATCCTGCCGTATGCGCCCCAGAAGATCGCCGTCGTTACGAAAAGTCTCTATCCGCTGCGCGGTCGTTTTGAGGATGCGATCCGTTCTCGTCGGACCCAAGGAGGAGCGTATCGCGTCGAGCTTGTCCACGGAGATGAAGCACAGGAGGAAATGTGCATCGGCCATCTTCCGGGTCAAGCGATCCGAGAAGGCGGCGTGCGCAAGTACTCCGGTGACCGTATCAAACTTCGAGCGATCGAGTATCACCTGCTCGCGCTTCGACTGCTCGGTGATGTCCTCGACGATGCCGGCGAAGTGCGGCTCTCCGTCGTCATCGGTGTACGACTTTCCCCGGAACGAGATGGATAGCCACTCCCCGGCGGCGTTGCTCATCCGGACCCGACGATTGAAGGGCGTCGATCGTTGCGATTGAATGTACTCCGTCAACTCCGACGTCATCATCGCTGCGTCGTCGGGATGCCACGTTTTAACCCACTGTTCGAATGTCGTCGGCGAGTCTTTGTCGCCGGTTTGAAACGTCCGATCGAAGACCGGCCCGCACACGAGGCGATCGGTCGCGATGTTCCAGTCGAAAAACCCGCTATCCGCGCCGTCCAGTGCAATCTCCAGCGGATTCACCGTAGCGGGACGATTCCCGTCGTCACCGGACAGTGAGCTCCTCATCCGGTCGGTCTTTTGTACGACATCGGCGAGTTGCTCCAATGTGTCCAAGAGTGAATCAGCAACGATCGGCTTGTAGATGTATTTGTTGATACCGATATTGACCGCTTTTTCGAGGTGACTCTTGTCGTCGTACGCCGTCACCATCGCGACGGGGCGGTGCGGATCGATCTCCTTAATCTGCCGTGCCATCTCGATACCGCTCATACGCGGCATGGCGATATCGGTTACCACGATGTCCGGTTCATGCTCCTTGAACGCCTCCAGTCCCTCCCTGCCGTCGGACGCGAGATAGAGCGCCTTGACCTCGCCTTCCAGGAGCGTCTTCATCGCGTCTAACGTCGCGGAATCGTCCTCAACGCACAGGAGCGTTACGTGTTCCAAACTCACTATGACCTCCCCGTCGGCATGGACAACTCGCAGCACGCCCCGTCGCCGCGATTTTGGATGCGAATACTCCCCCGCATCGACCGCTCCATGAGCATCTTGCTCATGTAGAGTCCCAGTCCGGTGCCTTCGCTCTGGAACTTCGTCGTGAAGTACGGCTCGTATATCTTGTCCAATACCTCATCCGGGATTCCGCCGCCGTTATCGCAAATCGCAATCCGCACATCGCCGCCGGCGAATCCGAGGGTGACTCCGACGCGTCCCTCGACGACGTGGTTATGCACGATGGCGTCTTTCGCGTTGTTGAGGATGTTTACCAACACTTGTAACAACTCGTTTTCGAATCCCGAGATGCGCATATCGAGCATCGGATCGGGCTCGAATGTAGCGACGATGCCGTGCGCGACGTACGCGGCCTCGACAAAGGAGACCGCCTTGGAGACCGCATCACTCACGTCGAACTCGCCCTTTCTCTTATCGGGGCGAAAAAAATCGCGGAACGCTTCGATCGTACGATTCATGCTCTGGATCAGCGCGTCGGACTTTTCCGCAAAGGTCTGCATCGTCTGGTCGTCCAGGCCGCTGACGGCGTGTTTGCGAAGCAACGCCGCGTTGTACAAACCGAGAGCATTGATGGGCTGGCGCCACTGGTGAGCGATGTTCCCGATCATCTCGCCGATGGAGGCCATCTTGGCCTGCTGTTGCAACTTGGTAACTTCGACCTCGTTTTTTTTGATCTTTATGAAGCTGTCGTAGTCGATATCCTTTTGAAGGAGTTCTCGATAGGTGGTCCACGTCGCGTCGTCGACGTCGATCGGATTGGACAGGAAATACCCCAGACACACCCGAAGGTCGTCGGCACCGCGAATGAGCAGCGCAGTGTCGGCGAGGGGAACGAACTTCCCGATATCCGCAGGAGACAAATCTATCAGGATCGTCACCATCGTAGACGACAGGAACAATCGAATCGTATGGGCGGTTGACAACAGCTCCAAGACGACCGCCGTACATTTGCGCGCCCTACGGGGCTCCACGCCCAGCTCATCGACGAATCGGCGAACGTTGGATGAGAGCCGTCGGTGGTAGTGAGCGGGTGTCAACACCAGCCACTCCCAGTCCAAGCGCGACTCGTCGATACGGCTCTCGTTGTTAACACGCTCGATGAACGCGTCCACCCCCGCGCCGTGCGTCGCCGACGGACTCAACTCCCGGTGCGGCCGGCGGGCGCTCACGGACGGGACTTCGCGGCGGGTCGGTGCCGAGGCGGTATCGTCGGGGGGATCGGTGATCGCCGCGCCCTCCGCCGACACTCGGCGGTCGGTGGGGTCGTCGGGCGTCGAGGGGTACTCGTCGAGGAGGTCGGACGGCGTCGAAGCATCCCCCTCGTCGTACCCGTCGCTCTTCGGGCGCAGAGGCTCATCGGCAAGGACGCGAGGTACGGCTGCACCCTCGTCGACGCGCGGCCGTATGAGCAGCGCAATGCGATCGTCGTCGTTCGCGTGCTCCGGCTTGGTTAACTCGGACAACAGCTCGTCGAACGATGCGCCGGACCACGGCAACGAGTTGAGCCACCGTTCCCGTACCGATATTCCGTCGGAGATCACCAACAGGGTATCGTCGCGGGCCGTCTTTATGGCGTTGACGCCGAGACTCGAAGGAAGTGTGTAACCGACGATTCCCTCTTGAATCGGCTGTTGTCGTGCCGTGCCGTCGCGCACCAGATAGAGCTTGAGGTTGCCGACGGCGACGTACTCAAAGAGTGCCAATCGGTGGTGGAATCGCGCGACGCACAGGACGAGCCCCGTCTTTTTCAGACTCGTGAGGCGGTCGACCTCCGGCACGATGCGCCGCAGGTCCTCCTCGCGGTGGTGAAGTATCGTCTCTTTGCACTCCTCTGCGATCCGCGGAAGGTCGGGCGACCCGTGTCCCCCGACGTCCCCGACGACGATGAGATCGTGGGAGCTACCGCCCTTATGAAAAAAAAAGTCGCCGCACGTCTCCGGAGACCGGTACGGCACCACCGCCGCGGCAACGCCGATCATTCGGTCCTCACCAGAGCACGGATGTGAGTCCCCGTGCCCGACGTGCTGACGAACAACTCATCGCATATTCGCAAAACGCCCGGGAGCCCGATGCCCAACGACGATCCCGTACTCCAGCCGTCGGCAAACACCTTAGAGATCGGAGGCAGCCCGGCACCGCGGTCCGATGCGACGATCTCGACGGCTCCCTCCGCCCGTTCGACCTCGATCGCCCCGTCCTCTGCGTGGGCGACGGCGTTGTACATTAACTCCGAACAGATCGTAAGCACGTCGACGCGCGTCCTTTTCGGGAAACTCCACTCCGCCAACGTCGCCTCGATTTGGGCGAGCCCCGCCGCAACGTCTTCGAGCGTTCTAACGTTGTAGGGCATACACGGCTCTATCGATCGACGAGGTACACTCAAATCCGAACGTCTCTACAAAGTTGACGAGTATCGCCGCGTGATGCGGGGAGACGCACGCCACGACGGCTCGGATTCCGCTGATGCGACACAACGTCGAGGTGTCCTCCAGCACTTTCACGTCCAACGAGTGAAGCAGATCGATCTCGGCCACATCGATCACCAATCGGGTGGCTTCGCGACGTTGCACGGCGCGCAGGAGTGACACGGGCATATCGGGTTCGGCAAAATCCTCCGGTCTGAGACGCACCACAAAGACGTTGTCGATCCAATACCCGCCGTTAATTGTCATCGACCGGCGCGAGACGCAGACCGACCTTCCGGTAGGCTGCGAGAATCGCATTCTTCAAGCTGTTCGTCGTTTGCATATCTTTGAGGGAGATACCCAAATTGACCATCGTTTGCGCTATTTCCGGAGAGATACCCGATATGATCGTCTCGCACCCCATAAGGCGCGTCGCATTCGAGAGCTTGATCAGGTGCGCGGCCACGGCGCTGTCGACCGTCGCGATGCCGAGAATATCGACGATCACGACCTGCTTGCTCTTTTTTTGGATCGAGTCGAGCGTACTCTCCATGAGGAACTGAGATCGGGTGGAGTCTATGATCCCTACCATCGGAATCAACGAGATCGTATCGGACATATCCAGTATCGGAATCCGATCGGTACGTGGCGTGCTCTTTGTGCCCGGCATTCGTAGCCTCCCACCCAAAGCTTAGTAAAACGGACCCTCGACTGCAAAAATGGGGCGCACCGAAGGCGGGCGGAGGGTCGCGAGGTGCATCGTTGAGACGAGTGTGCGGTCGATATCGGCGCGCCGCGCGTCGGCTTACAACAGCGCCGCGACCGAAAAGAGCGCCAGACCGAAGACGAAGAAGATGAGGACCGCTCTCAGGTGCGGCGCGATCCGTCGCACGGAGTGGGAGATACGCTTGCCGGTCGGAGTCATCACAAAGAGATACGTAGCGACGCCGAGGATCAGTATGAGGACGCTGTCGGCCAGCTTGTCCCACGCAAAAAAGGAGGGCATAGCCGGCGTCGCACCGCCGCGTATCGCCTCCCCTCCGACGACGCGCCATACAAACCGTGTGTACGCCGATCCCGCCACCCCGGTAACGAGGGCCAGAGCGCTCAAGACCACGAGGGGAACTGCGGTCGCCGCCGAGCGGTGGTCGTTATGTAGGGGCTCGCCCGCGGCGAGATACGGACCGGGAAGGGCAATACGCGACAACTTGATGAACGACGCCGTCGTCCCCACCGCGGTAATGCGCAAGAGGATATACGCCGGCGACCCGTACAGCGCCTCGGAGATGAGTTGCTTGCTCACGAATCCGTTGAACGGCGGTATGCCCGAAATCGATAACGCACCGACGACCAGGGCCGCGGCGACCAGGGGAGAGCGGCGCCCCAACGGGCCGATGCGGAACAAATTGCGCTCCCCGGTCAGATGAATCGCGTGTCCCGCCGCCAAAAAGAGCAAACTCTTGAACACCGCGTGGTTAATCGCGTGCGTATAGGCGGCGGGAACGGAGAAGGTCGACAGGGCTCCCGCCGCAGCAAGAATGTAGCCCATTTGAGAGATGGAGTGATACGCCAGAAGCCGCTTGGCGTCGCTCTGCGCCAGCGCCCACCCCACCGCGACCAAGGCGGTGATTGAGCCGAGCCACATCAACATCGGATAGAGGTGAAATGCGCCGAACACCGCGAGAATCCGAAACATGACGAAGAAGGATATCTTTATCAACACACCGGACAACAACGCGGAGACGGGATGGGGAGCCCACGCGTGCGCCTCAGGTAGCCACGTGTGGAAGGGAATAAACGCCGTTCTGACGCCGATGCCGACGCACAGCGCCGCCAGGGCAAAGGGAATCGAGCCGCCGGCGAAACCGCCGAACACGGCATCCGGTCCGATTCCACGCTCGATACCGCCGAATCCGTGCAGTCCATTCACATACTCGGTAATGCCGGCGAGGGAGAGGGTTCCCATGTCTCGGTACACAACGAACACACCGAGAAGAAAGAAGAGAATGCCCACGGAGCTGAGAAAGAGATACTTGAGGCTCGCGAGAAGCCCCTCGCTACTTCGTTCCCAGGCGATCAATACGTACGCGGAGAGCGCCACGACCTCAAAGCCGACGAACATGGTAAAGATGTCGCCGGTAAGCACGACCGTCTCCATACCGGCGATGAGCATCAGGAGGAAGAATAAATAGCGCAAGTCGAACTCATCGCGCTCGAGGGAGTAGATCGCCACCAATGACGAGATAATGACGATGAGCATCGATGCGAGCCAGGCCGGGCCGTCGAGGACGAGGGTGATACCGGGCCCTTCGGCGTATCCGCCGAGGGCGTAGCGCAACACCTCGCCGGCGGTGACCGCCGGAAGCTGTCGAACGAGGACGATCCCCATTACCCCCAACGGAAGCAGCGCCAGAACGGTGAAGGTACGACGCGCCGGCAGAAGTTTACCGGCGAGGGCCGCGAGTGACCCTACTAGGGGGAGGAGGATTAGGAGAACCGGCTCAGTCATCGTTCCCCCACACGAGATCCTCGATCTCGTCCATGTCCAAGGTACCGTACCGTTGGTAGAGCACGTACACCAATGCCAACGCGAGGGCCACGATGCAAATCCCCACAACGATTGCGGTAAGCATCAGGGCGTGGGGGATGGGATCCGCAGGTACACCGGCGGCGTCCATAATCGGCGCATCCGGCCCCGAGAGGGAGGCGTAGTAGACGAAGAGCATGATGATCGCACTGTTGGCGATACTGAGGGCGACGACCTTTTTTACGAGGTTGTTCTGCGCGATGACGCCCCACAGCCCGATGACGAAGATCGCCCCGATGAGATACCACGCCATGTCAGCGTTCCCTGAACAGGTGCATGCAGATGAGACTCGCCCCGGCAGCGACCTTAATGCCGATCGCCAAGTTGAGCAGAAAGATGAATCGCGCCGCCGGAACCACGTCGGTGAGCTCACCGCGCCCGGCGAAATCGCCCAAAAAGCCGACTCCGACGGCCATTCCGACGACACCGGCGACCAAAAAAACCCCGAACGCGACCGTCTCCGCCGCCGTGAGACGGTGGGTCGGAAAGAGGCGCTCGGTAGCGGTCACGTCACGCGCCATAGCCAGCAGAATCACACCGGAGGCGATAACGACGCCGCCTTGAAAGCCGCCGCCCGGAGAGGTGTCGCCGTAGCTCACCAAATACAGACCGAAGAGAAACATATACGGGGCGAGCTTACGTGCGGTGACGTCTACGATGTCGGTTTTCCGCATCATTTTGAGCGCTCCACGAAAAATATTACGCCGGAGACCGCCAACATCAGCACGACCGTCTCGCCGAGGGTGTCGAAGGCGCGGTATCCCAGATAGATCGCCGTAACCAGATTGACCGCACCGGTCTCCTCAACACCTCGCTCCACGACGTAGGAGCGTAACGGCGTCTCGGTCGGAAAGGGTCCGCCGAGCAACAACGCGAGAAAGAGGACGACCACCAGGATCGCTACGATCTCAACGACTCGTATCACGCCGCCTCCCGCGCTCGGTTTTACGTACGATCCAGATGAAGACGACGCTTCCGATTCCCGTCCCGACCGCCGCCTCGGTAAGCGCCACATCGGGAGCGCCGAGGATAAAGAAAAAGAGACAGCTCACCAGACTGAAGACGCTGACCAAAATCACAGACGTCAGGAGGTCACGCGTCGCAAGGGACAAGCCGGCAAGGACGATAAGCACGATCAACAACGCCTCAGTCATCGTTCTCCTCATGAAGCATCCGGCGCTCGGCGAAACTGCGTCGCCACGGTACGACGCCGCGCTCCCACGCGTAGCGTGCAATGAGGTGGGACGAAATAGGGTTGGTTATGAAAAAAAAGAGGGCGATGACGAGAATCTTACCGGTCATGGGACTCCAGCCGGCGGCGAACATACAGGCGACGAACACCGAAAAGACCGACGAGGTACTCGCGGTGGACGATGCGTGGAGTCGCGTGTAGGTGTCGGGAAAGATCAACACACCCAGATTGCCCATAATGCCGAAGATCACTCCCAGACCGAGAAAGAACACCACTCCCCAGTTCACGTCCGCCTCCTTCCGAAGTATCGAACCATCGCCAGAATTCCGATGAAGCCGAAGATATCGTACACCAACGCAACGTCCAAAAAGCTGCTGCGTCCCTCGCGCACCGCCTGAAGGACCAAGACGGCGAGGATCTGCGCGGAGACCATATTGAGACCGATCATCCGATCCGCGGTCGTCGGGCCGATGAGGACGCGAATCATGCTCACCAGAATCGATCCCAGAAAGAACCACACGGCGTACTGCAGCATCTGATCCACGAAACGTTAATCCCTTTATGCCCAGATCCGCCGCAGGACTCGCTCGAACGGCTCAGCCACGAGGGTACTGGCGTATCGTGAATGCGTCGTACGCGCGTCGAGCCAATGCACGATCAGGTGATCGTCGTCGAGAAAGAGGGTGATCGTGCCGGGAGTGAGGGTGATCGAGTTGGCGAGGGCCACTCGCGCAATGTCGGTTCGCAGACGCGTGCGAAAGTGGACCACTCCCGGATCGATCCGCCCGCGAATAATCTGCCACAGCACACGAAAGCTCGCCACGTACATCTGGAAGATGAGCAACACCAGATACACCAACAGAAAATGGATGTGCGGGACCAGCGACCGTCTGGCGGCCTCGTCCTCCTCGATGAACACCGGCCACATAAGCATCGCCACGATTGCGCTCTGGATCAGCCCCAATGCCAGGGTGTCGATCGCTACCGACCAGGTGAATAACACCCATCCGAGCCAAAGATACAACGTCGTGAGTATGAGCCGTACGGCGTTCCATCGGAAAGCGCGCTGCATTACGCCCCTTCCCGGCCGGCAAAGATCGCCACCACCTCCTCGGGTGTCGGCGCGGCGAGGAGCCTCGCTTTGGTGTCGGGATCGTATAAATAACGCGAGAGTTTACTCAAAAGACGGAGATGCTCGTTGTGCGATCCCGGTAGTCCCACCATCAAGAAGAACAGCTGTACCGGTTGTCGGTCGACGGCGTCGAACTTCGCGCCGGGAACACGTCGCCCGAAGGCGAGTGCCGTGCCGCTCACCTCGGTGGAGAGGCAATGGGGAATGGCGATCCCGTTCCCGACGCCGGTGGTAGCGAGCTCCTCTCTGGCGATCACCTCCGCCGTGACCGAATCGACGTCGCGCACTGCGCCGGACGCACCGAGAATCTCCACCAGCTCGCGAATGATATCGGGCTTCTTCTTCGCCTTGAGGTCGAGGGAAATCGCATTCACATCGAGAATTGTAGAGAGCATATCAGCCATGAGAACCTCCATGGGGTGTCGGTGTTGCATCTATCTCGGTTGCGGCCGAACGCTCGTCGCCGTCGCTCTGTCCGACGAGCCCTACCGCGAAGTCGACCGGCACCGTGAAGAGTATTCCCGTACCCGGCGAGCTCAGCCCGCCGCACACCTCGTCCAGAATCGAGCGTAAGCGCGGAATGCACTCCTCGTCCTCGACGACGGAAAGAATCGTCTTGTTGTACGGCTTGTTGCCCTTCATGAACTCCTTGAAGTCCGCAAAGAGCGGCACCTCGTAGGTCAGAAATCGTCCCATCCCTTCGGAGTCGAGAATCGTCGCGCCGACGACGCCCGCCTCAACATACGCCTCGAGCACGCGTTCGAGCAATTCTTCACGATTAAGCACAAAAACGATCAGTTTCATGACAATGTCCGTTGTCCCGCATCATCGATTATATCGATCGCGGGACACGGAGGAAAGGTGAGACGCATATCTTTGTGAAGGGTCGATTTAGTAAAAGAGGCGACCGTCGCGATATCTCGGACGGTCGCACGTGGATAGCGAAATCAGTCGACGAGACGCAGAATCCGCGTCTCGATAAAACGCCACGTCTCCATATAGTCGCGCCCCTCGATGTGGGTTTGGATCTCCTTCAGGCCGATCGTATCGAGCAGGCGGCTGACCTTCTCGGTAACACGCGCATTAATCGCAAACATATGAGCCGTCGACCAGCGCGTGGGGTGCGTGTCCGAAGTAAGGAAGTCCTCGTAGCCGTACCTCTTCAGGTAGTACACGAACTCGACGTACTCCAAAAAGGTGTGGCTGCCGGTGAAGAAGTCCCAATCCCACGTCTTGTCGTTGTCGTTGATGTGCACATAGTACGGATGGCCCGAGTAGTGGAGCATACTCAGCGTCTCGGCCGGGTGTTCGCCGGCGTAGATCGAATGGCCGTAGTCCATCGTGATACCCAACGCCCCGTTGCGGATATCCTTCACCAATACGAGCGTGTCTGCGGCACGATTGAGATAACAGTGCCGTCGCGTCTCCTTCGGCTTATACTCGATCAAAAGCGGTATCTCCGGCCGATATTCGGCCGCTTCGCCGAAGCAATCGACGAGGCGCGTCCACGCCGAGCGATAGTCTTCCTGGAATATGAACTCGAACCCGTCCCCCAGAGGACAGCAGGTGACGCGGGGCGCACCGACTTGGTGGGCGTAGTCCTTTGCCTCTCGAATGAACCGAACCGCCTTGGCACGAATCGCGGGGTCGGGGGAGGTTACGCTCCCGGAGACGAACTCCGGCTCGCCCTTAATATTGACGTTAACCGCGGCGAACGAAACGCCGGTCCCGTCGGCGGTTGCGACCACCTCCTCGGCGGGTCCCACCTCGTAGGGATAGACGACCTCCACACCGCTGTAGTGCGGTATCGACGCCACCTGCCGAAACTTCTCTTCCAAGGATATGGGGCCGTTGTAGGTATGGAATCGATCTTTGGTCTCTCCGAGAAACCCGGTAATGATGGCGTACTTGAACATCGCGCTCCTCCGTGCATCGCCGCCGGTCCCAGTGACTGAAGCGACGATCAATTCTGTATACAAAATATCTAACACGGTTTATACTCGACGTCAATGGGTACTGTGATGCGGGGTCGCGCCACTCGCTCCGACGTATCGTCGAATGTCATGCAGCGCCGCTCGCCGTAGCGGCGACGATGAGCGTGCGAGTACCCGCTGCATGGCGGAGCTCCGCGTTCGGCATTTCGTGCGGAAGGAGGGGGGTGCTCGTGCAACCGATCGTTATCGCCGTCGCGCCGACCGGAGCATGGGGCGTAGGAGACGATAATCCCACGACTCCCGAGGCCGTTACCCGGGATGTCGTGGACTGTGCGCGCGTCGGCGCCTCGGTCGTCCATCTCCACGCCCGCGACGCCGCGGGACACCTTACGACCGACCTATCGCCCCTGAACGAAACGATACGGGCGATTCGGAATCGTACCGACATCATCGTCGAAGTATCGACGGGCGGCCTATCGCCGATGAATGCTCGGGAGCGTACACTCCCCGTCGGTCGGTGCGACGCCGAACTCGCCTCGCTCAACGTCGGCTCCCTGAACTTCGGGGACCACGTATATCGTAACAGCGTGCCCAACGTGCGGTATTGGATCGACGTCATGCGCCGAGCGGAGGTGCACCCGTCGATTGAGGTATTCGATACCGGACACGTGGAAACGGCACTCCATCTCATCGACGAGGGACTGCTCCGGGTACCGTACAACTTCAGCTTCATCTTCGGCGTGCAGTGGGGCATGCCCTTCGACGACCGTCTCGCTCGCTACCTGCGGACGCGTATTCCGGCGGGCTCTCTCGCAGGTGCAATCCTTGTCGGAAGCGCGAGCTTTGACGCCCACGTCGCCGTATGCGATCTGGGTTTCCGCGTCGTGCGCGTCGGGTTCGAAGATTCGCACCGTTATAACGGAGCGATCGCCGCAACCAATGCGGAGCTGGTCGAAGCGGTGCGCGCGCGACTTACGCACGCCGGCTATCGCATCGCGACGGTCGGCGAGGCGCGCGAGCTTCTTCTGTGGCGTCATTGGATTGAGGAAACGGTGTAATGGCACGCAACGGGTGAACAGGTGTGCAACCTATAGTACAATGAGACGCTGGAGCGCAACCGTACGATGATTACTGAGCACGATACCCTCTCCAACCAAGTGTACGACCAAATTCGCCTCATGATCGAAAACGGCGACCTCCGCCCCGGCGTGCGCATAAACAAACGCGAGATCGAAGAGGTTCTCGGCGTCAGTCAAACGCCGATTAACGATGCACTGAGCCGCCTCGTCGGTGAACAGATCATCGCATCGGAACGACGGCGCGGTTTTGTCGTACGGACCTTCGATTGTCACGAGTTGATCGACCTGTTCGGTCTACGTGCCGGTGTCGAGTCGATCGCAGCGCGTCTGGCGTGCGACCGTATCACCGACGACGAGGTTCGGGAGTTGGCTGAGCTCTTTGCGTCGTTTGCCCCACCGGTATCCGAAGAGGGCGCGCGCGAATACCTGCACAACGACAACGTCTTTCACCGCCGGATGGTCGAACTGTCGGGGAGCGCGATGCTCTACTCGACCTACGAACGCTACGGGCTCATCCTCAAGTCTAACCTGCAGGGATTGGTGCGCAGTGCCGACGAGACGCTCGACGAGCACCGTCGAATCGTCGCCGCATTGGAAAGCCGCGACGGCGAGGAGGCGCAAAAGGCGGTTTCGATTCACATCCTGCGCTCGCGAGACCAGTTGATTCGAACCTGTCTTTAGGCGGCCGACCGCAACGGTGCCCCGGTATCGCCTCCTGAGGAGTCGTCACCGAAGCGTATGGCCGATTCCGATAAAAAAACGTTGACAGCACCGGCGTTCATGCTATTCTAATTTTGTATACAAAATCATGTATCCGAACAGGAGGTTATTATGCGACGTCTTTCTGTTATCGCACTGCTGTTGACGTTAGTGGCCGTAGCGGCATTTGCGGCGGGAGAGCAAGAGTATCCGTCCCGCGACATCACTACGGTAGTGGTTTGGGGTGCCGGCGGCGGCACCGACACGACCAATCGCGTCATCATGGCCGAGATGGCAAACGAGCTCGGTGTTCCGATCAATGTCATCAACGTCACCGGCGGAAGCGCGGGATCGGTCGGCATGGCCGACGGATTTGCGCGAGAAGCCGACGGCTATACGCTGGTCGGCGCGTCGGAATCCAACACGACCACAGCGGTCATGGTTTCCGATTGGGACAACTTGGTAGACGTGTGGGATTGGTTTATCGTCGGCGGATCACCGGAGGTCTTAAGCGTGACGCCCGATCTCCCCTACGAGACGTTCGAGGAGCTTATCGAAGCGGCACGCGTCGACCCGGGATCGATATTGGCCGGCGCGTCGGGCTCAGGATCGATCCACCACGTCAACCTGCTGGCGATCGAGGCCGGTACCGGCGCCGATTTCGAGTTCATCCCCTACGACGGATCGGCGCCCTCGCAAAATGCGGCTATGACCGGCGAGGTTCAGTTTGTCGTCACCTCCGTGGCGGAACAGGCCGAGCTTATTCGCGCCGGACGCCTTCGCCCCCTCGCGGTATTGACTCCCGAAGCCTTTGAAATCGACGGCGAGATGATACCGTCGGCCTTCGACTACTATCCCGAGCTCGCCGAGGTACTCCCCATCCCCCAGGCGATCGGGTTTGCGATTCGCACCGATGCGCCCGGAGAGGTCAAGAGCCGGATCGGAACGGCCTTTGAGGCGGCAATGCGAAGCGAGGCGGTACAGGAGTTCGGTCGCGATCGCTTCTACGTCCTGTCCGGCGCATGGGGCGACGAGGCGGCCGAGATCATGAGCGCTCTCCAGTCGTCGCTCTCCTGGGCGGTATGGGAACAGGGTATCGGCGTCGACGATCCGGCGTCACTCGGTATCCCGCGACCGTAGAACGTATCGCGAACATCGGCGAGACTTGTCATACCGGCGGCGGACACTCTTACGGGTAGAGTGTCCGCCGTCACCATCATCCCTGGAGTATTCATTCGCTATGTTGCAAGAAAAAAAGCTCCGCAAGGCGGACTTCGTTACCAGCATCGTTCTATTCGCCTTCGGCGTGTGGGTGCTGTTTCAAGCCTTTCGCATGCCGATGCGCGATACCTACGGCGGCGTCCGAAACGTCTGGTACGTCTCGCCGGCGCTCTTTCCGCTGGTAGTGGGAATCGGTATATCGATTCTGTCGACGGCGCTTCTGGTCCACTCGATTCGCACCGGCGGCGCCGTGGATGCACTCCACGGCATTCGAACCTTTGCGCCCAAGCTCACCGAGGCGGGCGTTCGTTTTATCGCCGTCTTGGTTGCGATATCCACCTTTGTGTACGTGCTGATACCGCGAGTCGACTTCGTTCTGTCGATCGCGCTCTTTTTGAGTTTCTTCGTGCACGCCTTCTCCTTTGAGGACTATGCGGTGCTCAAAGTATCCCTGGTTATCTACAGCGTCGTCTGTCTTGCGATTCTCATCCTCTTCTGGACCGGGTTTGCCGAGGCGACGAGTGCATACTTCACCGTCGACGTGGTCGCCCTACTCGCCGTAATCGGCATCAACACGTGGTTTCGGAAAAA
This sequence comes from Alkalispirochaeta sp., assembly GCA_965601925.1. Classification (GTDB taxonomy): domain Bacteria; phylum Spirochaetota; class Spirochaetia; order DSM-27196; family Alkalispirochaetaceae; genus Alkalispirochaeta. Next base: position 3,206,581 of record OZ271854.1, on the reverse strand, counting down.
GGCGCACGGCAGGCCCGATCTGGTGTCGCGGTTTCGCATCGGGCTCATCGTATTGACGGTGACGCCCCTCTTTTTGGCGCCGGTATTCCGTTTCTTGCTCTTCGTCCCCCTCCCCCACGAGGGTGGTATCGTTCAGCTGATGCAGCTGGTCTATTATTCATTGAGGTAGTCCATGGCAGCGCTCCATTCCCTCGGCATCTTTTTCGACAACCTCGCCGGTTTCGCCACCGACCCGGTGATCCTCCTCATTCTCTTCGGCTCGGTCATTCTCGGGATCGTCTTCGGAGCGACGCCGGGACTGACTGCGACACTCGGCGTGGCGCTGTTGACGACTCTCACTTACGGGATGAATTCGAGCACCGCGTTGGTCGCTCTCCTCGCGATTTACGTCGGCGGCGTGTACGGCGGCTCATACGCCTCGATCCTGGTGAACATCCCCGGGACGGCGGCGGCGGCGGCTACGGCTTTGGACGGCTATCCCTTGGCCCTTCGGGGCGAAGGGGGGCAAGCGCTCGGTCTTACGACCACCGCCTCGGCGATCGGTACGATCATCGGTATGTTCTTCGTCGTGAGCTTCTCGCCGGTGATCAGCGAACTGGCGCTGCAGTTCACCTCCTTCGAGTTCTTTCTCCTCGCCTTCTTCGGCATCATCATCAGCGGTACGCTCACGAGTCCGGATCTGGTCCTCAAGGGGTGGATCGCCGGCTTCATCGGACTTTTTCTGGCTACCGTCGGTCGCGACGCGCTGCAGTTCTATCCGCGCTTTACCTTCGGTATCAGCCGGTTGGAAGGCGGACTCGAAGTAGTACCGGTGCTGATCGGCGCGTTCGGCATTCCCCAAATCATCTCGGTGCTGCGGGAGCGATTCAAACCGAAAGACGCCGTGCGGTTCGATCGAATCATGCCGGAGTTTCGCACGATCGGAAAAAACGTCAAACACATCGTACGCTCGTCCCTGATCGGCGTCGGGATCGGTGCGGTGCCGGGTATCGGGGAGGATATCGCCGGGTGGGTCAGCTACGGCGCGGCCAAAAACTCATCGAAACACCCCGAACAGTTCGGTAAAGGCGCCTACGAGGCGGTCGTGAGTACCGAGACGGCCAACAACGCCTGTATCGGCGGCGCGATGATTCCACTCCTTAGCCTCGGCGTTCCCGGCAGTCCGCCGGCGGCGATGCTTTTGGGCGCTCTCATGCTCCACGGAATCGCCCCGGGGCCGATGCTCCGAATCGACAACCCCGGCTTTATTGAGGAGGTCAGCGCGATTCTTCTGTTGGCCTCGATCGCGATGTGGATCTCGGGCATGCTGTTGGCCAAGCAGGTGGTCAAAGTGCTGCGGATTCCGCCGGCGATCTTCATGCCGATTATCGCGGTGCTCTGCGTCATCGGGAGCTACGCCCTCGGAACGAATGTGTTCAACTTGTATCTGATGGTTCCGATCGGCATCGTCGCGTACCTTCTTACCGAGATGGGGTACCCGATCGCGCCCCTGGTGATCGGCGTCATTCTCGGCCCCATGGCGGATCAGAATCTTCGGAGAGCCCTCATGGTCTCGGGAGGAAGCTTCTTGCCGATCTTCACGCGACCGGTGGCGCTGATACTGTTTTTGGTGATCTGTCTTACCGTCGTCAGTCAGCTTCCGGCGTATCGACGGGTCATGCAACGCATTCGAACTCGTGTTGCAGCACGGTTGTTCAAGAGGACACGATGACGCTCGACGGATCGCTTGTTAATCATGCTCCCGATCGGGGCGGGAGAACTCGGCGGGTACTCGTTCATTGCCCGGCGTCGGCGGGCATCGCGAATCGCGTAACTACACGTACCCGCGCCGTTCCGTTCCCGGTCGTCGACCGCTTGTCGGTACATCTTCGTCGCCGCCCGTTCGTCGGTGTGGTCGCGTTGAGCGCGCCGCATCCGACACGGTACACCCTCAACCCGGAGAGATAGACGGCTCGCACACTACGTGGAGACGGTTCGTTCTATGTGCTCCCCTACCTCGGCCAAATGCGTTGCCAGGTGGCCCCGTGAGCTTGCGATATGCTGGAAGGTCCGCTTCATCGCCCGTTGACGGTTGCGACCGGCGATCGCTTCGACGATTGCCGTATGCTCACGGGCACTTACCGTGGGGTCTTTGAAAAAGCCGTAGAAGTTCGCAACGACGATAATGTTGTACGACGAGACGATGTTATAGAGGAGCTGATGGCGGCTCATCTCCATGATCTGCATATGAAAGAGATAGTCCTCCGCGCGGGTCGACGGATCGTGCGATTCTGCCAGACGTTCAAAGTGTCGACACATCTCCCAGAGGCGTTCGATCTCCTCGTCGGTAGCGTGGTCCGCCGCTTCCCCCGCTCCCAGCGGCTCCAGTCTGAGACGTACGTCGTAGACTTGCAGCAGCTCTTCGGGCGAGTAGCGCCGCACGAACATACCGCGCCGCGGAATGCTTTCAAGAAGCATATCCTTCTCCAATTTGGAGAAGGCGGCCAGGAGAGGAGTACGCGATACACCGAGGCGCTCGGCGAGTTCGTCCTGCACGAGTTTCTGACCGGGGGCGAGCTCGCCGGAGAGAATCATCTCTCGAACGATACGATACACCTGTTGCGCAAGATCTTCGTAGGTCACTTTGTACATTGTATTCAATAATATAGTCGCCGCACCGCCGGACGGTCAACGATCCGGATATGCACATTATCGTTGACCGACGATTGAAACTGTGTTATAAATTTTGTATACAAAATTAAGAGCGTGCCGGCGAACAGCTCGTCGCCCGCTCCCCGCGCGCAGCGGCACACCCGTGCGCGCCCGTACAACTCTAATACGCGGAGGCTATTCAGATGACCACGCTGCAACCGGGCGGCGTCGCCGAGCTCGTCGAACGGGCCCGGGAGATTCGACTCAATGTGCTGGACATGGTGTACAAGGCGCAATCCGGGCACATCGGAGGATCATTCTCCGAGGCCGAAATACTTGCGGCTCTCTACTACGACGTCTTACGAGTACGCCCCGAGGAGCCCAAATGGCCGGATCGCGATCGTTTTATCCTGAGCAAAGGGCATGCGTGTCCCGCTTTGTACGCCGTGTTGGCGATGCGCGGCTTCTTCGACATCGATAATCTTGCCACGCTCCGCCAATTCGGGAGCATCCTCCAGGGACATCCGGTCATTAAGACACCGGGTATCGATATGACCACCGGCTCCCTGGGTATGGGATTCGGGATAGCGATCGGGATGGCGTTGGAGGCCGCGGTGACGGGCAAGCGCTACGACGTGTACACCCTACTGGGCGACGGCGAGCTGAACGAGGGCGTCATTTGGGAGGCTGCGGGAACGGCAAACAAGTACGCGCTGTCCAACCTGGTTGCCGTCGTCGACCGTAACGGTATCCAGAACGACGGGTTCTCCGACGATATCATGCCCGTCGAGCCGATCGACGCCAAGTTCGAGTCCTTCGGATGGACGGTCGAAAAGATTAACGGACACGACATGCAACAGGTCGTCGGTGCGCTTCGACGGGGCCGAGACCACCGGAAGGGACCGTACTGCATCGTCGCCTACACGACCAAAGGACGCGGTGTGAGCTTCATGGAGAACGACTATTACTGGCACGGGAAGCCTCCCACGGAGGAGCAGTATCAAAAAGCGAGAGCCGAACTTGAGGAGGCGCGACCATAATGGCGGCGACACATACTCTGGATACGACGAAACGCCCGACACGGCGCGCATTCTCCGATTCGCTGGTGCGCCGCGGAGAGCGTGACGACCAGTTCTGGGTGTTCGAGGCGGACATCGGACGGTCGACCTATACCTACCTCTTCGGCGATCGATTTCCCGAACGCTACTTCAATCTGGGGATCGCCGAGGTAGGGATGTTCGCAACCGCCGCCGGCGTCGCCGCCGGCGGGCGCACCGTCGTATGCGCCAGCTACGGGGTGTTCATCACCATGCGGGCGATCGAGGCGATTCGCTCGTTTATCTGCTATCCCAACTTGAATGTGAAGATGCTCTCCTCCCACGGCGGACTGACCGCGGCAATCGACGGTGTGACGCATCAAGCGACCGAGGACATCGCGGCGATGTCGCAGATTCCCAATATGCACGTGCTCTGTCCCGCGGACCCTACGAGCGCCGAAGCGATGGTCGATATCGCGCTCGACACCCCCGGGCCGGTCTTCACACGTCTGATGCGCGACCCGCTGTTCGAGCTGTACGACGAGAGCGAGCGGTTCGAACTCGGCGGCAGCAAGCTACTGGCCGAAGGGTCCGACGTCACCATCGTCTCCTACGGCGATATCGTCTTTCAAGCCCTCGAGGCGTCCACGCTTCTCGCGGCCGACGGCGTTACCGCCGATGTCATCGATCTCTACTCGATCAAGCCGTACGACCGCGAGGGTGTACTACGGTCGATCAAAAAGACCGGAGCGTTGGTAGTCGCCGAGAACCACCAAGCGAAAAACGGCGTCGGCTACGAGCTCGCGCACCTCTCTCTCACCCAGTATCCCGTACCGACCGCGACGTTGGGGCTGCAGGACACCTTTGCCGAAAGCGGCGCATACGCCACGCTCCTGGACACGTACGGTCTGTCGGCGCAACACATCGCCGAGGCGGCAAAGCGGGTGACGGCGAAGAAGGAGAGCGGGACTCGGTAGGTCGGCACACACCGCCTCGCAGGCGGCGCACATAACGGAGCGATAGAATCGGCGAGAGACCCATCGGCGGCGATGTCGAGGATCCGTCACGAAAGGAACACACATGGCAACGGTATACGTGACACGAAGAATTCCCGATGCGGGTATCGAGGTCTTGGAAGAAGCCGGCGTGAAGGTGCGGGTCAATCCCCATGATCGGCCCCTCACCAGGGAGGAACTCCTCAAAGAGGTCGCGGCCGCCGACGGCGTAATTTCACTCCTAACCGATCGTATAGACGCAGAGGTCTTCGACCACGCTCCGCGTTGCAACGGCTTTGCCAACTACGCCGTCGGTTTCGACAACCTTGACGTCGATGAGGCGACACGGCGGCGTATTCCATTGTCCAACACGCCCGGTGTGCTCACCGACGCGACGGCGGACATGGCGTGGGCGCTCCTCTTTGCCGTCGCCCGTCGCGTGGTCGAGTCTGACCGCCGTATGCGCAGCGGTGAGTGGAGCGGTTGGGGTCCGTTGCAGTTCATCGGGGGCGATGTAACGGGCAGGACCATCGGTATCGTCGGTGCCGGCCGCATCGGTACGGCGGCGGCACTCAAGAGCCGCGGATTCGATATGCGAGTGTTGTACACCGACGAGCGCGACAACGACGTTCTCGACTCCAGGCTCGGTGCGCAGAGAGTCGAGCTCGCGACCCTTCTGGCGGAGTCTGACTTCGTCTCGATCCACGTACCGCTCGTGGATGCAACGCGCCATCTGATCAACGGCGAGACCCTCGCCCGGATGAAGTCGACGGCCTACGTGATCAATACCAGCCGCGGTCCGGTAATCGACGAGGTCGCGCTCGTCGACGCGTTGCGCCGCGGCGCGATCGCCGGCGCCGGTCTCGACGTGTACGAGAACGAGCCGGCTATGGCCGACGGTCTCGCCGAGTTGGACAACGTCGTCGTCACTCCGCACGTCGCAAGCGCCACCAGGGAGACGCGGGACGCCATGGCGAGGCTCGCGGCACGAAACGTCTTGGCGATGATAACCGGCGAGCGCCCCGAGACGTGTATCAATCCCGGTGTGCTGAACTAACGACACGGCGTCGGACGTACCGATCCGCCGGCGAGAAAAAACCGCCCGCCGTCTCCTCGGCTACCGCGCAGCGCCGTTGGAGAGGGGACGGGAAGCCTCGTGCCGACCACGCCGGTTGAACGGGAGCCGTTGCGTCGTGATAATCGACATATGATCGGCGTTGTTATGAGCATAACAAAGTATCTGATCGGAGCCGGGCTATGTCTGGTACTCGGCCGGATGATCGAGTCGAGACGAACGGAACCGACGGCGAGAATGCGCATCTTCTCGTATGCGTGCTTGGGCGTTCTCATCGTGTTCTTTGCCCTGTACGTGACATTTCCGACGACCTTCGGCATCGTCGACGCCGTCGGACGTCTGCGCGGTCGTCCCGTGGCGGCGTGGGCGCGCGTCCTGTTGACCGTCGTCGACATGGGATTCCTCTACACGGCGACCTTTGTCCTTCCCCGCCTCGCGTATCATGACAGGTGGCGTGGAACGTCGAACTTTAGACTTCCTGCGATCGTGGCGAGTTTTGTCGGATCGGCGCTTACCGTGATCACGTGGGTTTTGCTCTACGGGAGTGTCGAGTTCGTCGACGACACCTTCGGATCTCCGGTGGTGCGGACGGCGATTCTGCTGCTTCTCGTCGCGATTATCGTAGCGATCAGCGGGCAGTCGCACCGACTGTTTCTCTCTCGGCGTCGAACGCGCTACAGCGACGTCCCCGCGTTTCTCGAGAGGGCGATCGTCTCGCTTTCAAGCGCCGCGGGAGTATCACGCCTTCCCTGTATCGTGACGGACACGACGCAGTCGGTTGTGGCAAACGCGGCGGCCGTCGGTCTCTTCCGTCGGAAACTTGTGTTCACCTCGACGCTTCTCGACGGATTGACCGCATCGGAAGTCGTCGGCATAGCGGCTCACGAAATCGCTCACGTTCGGAGCAATCACTCGCTCGTCCGCTACATCATTGTCGTGATATCACTTACCGGCACGATGCTCCTGCTCTCACTGTTCAGCGATCCAATGGCCGACGTGCCGGTGCTGTTCCAATTCGGTGTGCGCTTCGTAACGATCATCGCCTGCGCCCAGATGCTACCCTCGTCCGTCTATCGGATGCAGGAGCTGCAGGCGGATCGTTTGGCCGTCGCATTGACCGGTGACTCCCACTCGCTAGCGTCCGGCCTGCTCAAAACGGCGAAGATCAACCATAGCGTTCAAAAGAACCATGCCGCAGAGACCGTACTATCCACGCACCCGAGCATCACTCGTAGGATTGAGCGCTTGGGATATCGCGTTCTTCCCGACGGCACCCTGGCGGCGATAAACGCGGTAGCGTAAGTCACACTCGAAGCGCGTACCGGCGAGGGCGGCTCGACGAAGCGAGCCGCTCGGCTAACATGCTACACTCGCTCTCCGTCTGCGAAGGGGCCGCGACGGTGCGAGCCTTACCCTTTCACCCCTCCGGCCGAGAGCCCACCTACGAGGAATCGTTCAAACCAGAAGAAGAGCACCATAATCGGAACGGTAATGATGACCGCCCCGGCCATGAGAAACTGGCGCGGCACCTCCTGCGAGTTGAGGGAGACGACACCGCGACTCAACGTGAAGATCTCCGGTGTGTCCAAAAACATGAAGGCAAAGAGGAACTCGTTCCACCCGATCATGAAGACATAGAGTCCGACGCTCGCCAGAGCCGGCACGCTTAACGGCAGGGTAATACGCCAGATCACCTCAAAACGCGTGCAACCGTCGATGAGTCCCGCCTCTTCGATATCCTTGGGAAGCGTCAAGAAGTAACTGCGCAACATATACAGCGCAACGGGAATCGTCATCGCGGGGTACACCACCAAAAGCCCCGGCAGGGTGTCGCGGAGTCCCAGCTGCGAGAAGACGCTGTAAAGCGGTATCACCAATACGATTGCGGGGAACATATAGATCAACAGAATCGACCGCGACAACAGATCACGTCCCCGGAAGTGGAGTCGCGTTACCGCGTAGGCACCCAGTATCGCTGGAATGAGGGTGATAATCACCGTGAACAGCGCCACGAAGGTGCTGTTGAAAATGTAACGCCCGAAGTTGAAGCGCGTCATGACCTCGGAGTATCCGACGAAGACGCGTGCCAGCCCTTGAGAAAAATCGACCGCCAGATTCGTCGGATTCTGTAATAACTCCGCGCGAGTCTTGAGACTCGAAGCGATCATAAAATAGAACGGAAATGCGGCGATCGTCGTAAAAAAGAGGAATCCGAGCGCCCTTAGACCGTTAATCGACGCGTACATCACCTCACCGCCGACCCTGTCGGTCGCCGGGATGCGATAGAACATACGCTCGACGGTGAACGCGGTAGATATCCACACTACAAACGATCCGACGACGCCCCACCCCGCAACGGATTCGAGGCCGAAGGGTCGCAATCCGGTCGCCGCGAGCCAGGCGACGGCCGCAACCGACCCGACGATGAAAATCCGTCCCGTCGCGTGTGCCAGCGGTGTGCGCGTACCCTTCGGTGCCGCGGATGATCCGACGGCCCCGTGGAGCCACCGCACTACACCGCCCACCAACGCTCCGACGATCGCAACCGCCGGGCGAGATTGGCGCGCATCGAAGGTAGAGAAGATCGCCATAAAAACCATCCACACCGCCGCCAACACGACGGCGACCACCGCACCGGTGACGACGGCGATGATGACGCTCCGTATGCGCGTGGAAGCGTTCCGACCCACGGTACCCGTTGTCGCCTGAGAGCTTGTAGCAGCCATTACGCCTCCTCCTCCGGGGTGTATCGAAAGTAGATCGTCAGGAAAATCGCCAAAAAGACGAAGAGCATAACTGCTGATGCGGCACCGGCACCGATATCGGCGCGCCCGAAGGCGTTGTCATATACTTGGATCGGCAGCGTCTGTGTACCGGCTGCACCGCCGGTCAAAAGAAAAACGTCGTCGAACTTATTGAACGTCCACATGAAGCGCAACAGAAAGAGCGTGCCGATTACTCCCGAAACCTGCGGGACGGTAATGCGAAAAAACTTCTGATAGGGCGTCGCGCCGTCGACCTCCGCCGACTCGTATAGCGCCGCGGGAATCGCCTGCAGGCGCGCCAGGATGAAGAGAAATGCAAAGGGGAAATAGCGCCAGGCGTCAAACGCGATGATCGTCGAGAGGGCGAGAGGCAACTGCAGATCGAGCCCGAAGAGACCGGCCGTGAATGAACGCTCGCTCAAGAACCCGATCCCGTTTTCCACGACCCCGAATCGCACCAAGAGCGCGTTGAGTGTTCCGCTGAAGGGATCGAGCAAGAAGGTCCAGGCAAAGGCGACCGAGATCACCGGGGCGACGTACGGGAAGAGCAACAATCCACGCAACAGAGACTTCCCGAGAAACCGAACGTTTACCAACTGGGCGGAGAGGAGCCCCAGGACAATCGCGCCGATCGCGCCGCCGGTCGTGTATACAAACGATGTCAGGAGGGCCGGCCAAAAATCGTCGGCCGAAAGAACGGTCCGGTAATTCTCCCCGGAGAAACGGAAGTTGAAGAGTCGATTCTCGCTGCGTCCGTCGGCGACCGGGAAGCTGATATCTCCCGAGTCGCGCCAGGGTCCGGTCACAAACGCCTCATCGGCCACGAAGCGTAGCTCCACGCGCTCGGAGAATCCGGGCTCCCAGAGATCGAACTCGCCGCGTACGCTTCGTTCCGCAACCGAAAAACCGTCCGGCACATCCAGCGCTTCCAGACCCTCCGGAAGGATTCCTTCGATGCGGATGTCGGTGATCGGCGACTGCTGGCTGGTGTTGCGCAACTGATACGTGAGAACCAACTCATCGCCGACCCGCCGCGGTCGCTCGGTAATCTGCTCTCGTACCACCGGTGTGGGAGAGCGGAGATCGCCGAGCGTCACCGGTTTGAAACTGATCCAAAAATTGAGCAATACCGGAAAAAGAATGATCGCAAAGACGATTACAAACGCGGGGATCAACATCAAGACCGCCAGGCGCGCCTCGCGGGCCGCCAGGCTGGAATACTGTTTTTTTCTCATGACGCCCTCTGGGTAGGCCGGAGCGAGAGGTCTCCCGAGGAGCCCCTCGCCGCCGACCATCGGTGAAATCGAACTACTCGGCCAGAGCCTCGGTCTCGGCTTGGATGCGCTCAAGCGCCTCATCTACCGAGATTTCGTCATCGATGTACTCGCGCACAATCTCGGCGATCACGCGTGTATCGTACAAGCGAGCGGTCAGCGCACCGAATCCCCTATCGAAGCCCCAACGACTACCGGTGTCGAGTCCCTCGACGATCGCATCGATGACGTCTTCGGGATATACCGACCCGAGCGGCGCTCTACGATCGACACCGACGTCGAGATTGGCCCATCCGTCGACGAAGAGCGTCGGGTTGCTCGGGGTACCGCGGCGCACGGGAAACTTTCCTTCCGGAGCGATCGACAGCGTATCGAGATAGCCGGCGCTCATCGAGAACTCGACGAAGGCCTGCGCCGAGGCGACGTCGGCGTCGACGGTGATACCGAAGTACCGCACGTCGGTCCATGCGCTTCCGCCGGGGTTACTCGGTCCGGCGAGATTGGTGACGAGGCCGGTATTGCGCGCCAGCTCGTCGCCGGTGGGGTCGTTAAGCGCGGTGACCGGGACGTTGTCGCGCAGACCCGCCAACTCGTCGAGAATAAAGGGCGACCATACGATCATTGCCGTCTGACCGGCAAAGTACAACTCGCGACTTTGCTGCCAAAAGAGGTTTCCGGGAGGGCTGACGTCGGCGATCTCCTTATAGAACTCCAACGTCTCGCGCATCGCCTGGGTATCAAGGGTAACGGTGCCGTCATCGTCGACGATGTCGACGCCGTTGGCCAATGCGATGTGTTCAAACACCTGCATCATGTAGACTTGGCTGGCGTCGGTCGCCGCGACGAACCCGTAGAGCTCCGGCGGATTGTGAAGTGCTCTCGCAGCCGTCACGATGCTTTCAAAGTCGGTGGGCGGATCCAGTCCCGCCTCCTCGAAAAGGTCGGCGCGGTAGACCAAAAGCTGCGTCCACCCGTCGACCGGCACGGCGGCGAACCCGTCGTCCACCGAGACGAGATTGAGCACTCCGGAACCGAACGTCTCCTCTCCAAGAGCGGCGATGGCGTCGCTCGCGGCGGAGGCGTCCAGTATCCCCGCCTCGGCCCAGTTGAGCGTGAAGTTGAGGGGATGGTAGATCACGTCGGGAAGCTCGCCGGCGGAGAATGCTGCGGTTACGCGCTCGCCCATCTGATTCTCCGACACCGGAACTACCGCTACGGAAATACCGGTCTGCGCCTCGAAGTCGGCCGCGATTCGTTCCTGAATCGCCAAGCGCTCCGGCTGCTCCTCGGTCGTCCAAAAGGTGATCTCGCGGGGCCCGGCGTCGGTCGGCGCCGTCGGTTGCGGTTCACCCTGCCCACCGGCCGCCACGACGAGCGCGCCTGCGGTGAGCAACACCGTCATTACCATACATCGTCTGAACGTATTCATTGAAACCCTCCTTAGGTTACTTTTTCTCGCCGCGTTATCCCACGGCGTCGAAACCAAACTCCTTGGACGACTCGGAGATACACCGAGTCGTATCGCGAACCACGATGCGGGGCGATACTTGAATCTCCTCGGGACTCTCCTCGCGAATCTCGCCGGAGACGCGTCCGAGCAGATACTCTAAGATCATCTGCGCTTTCGTGGAAAAGAACTGACGCATCGTGGTGAGTCCCAATGGAGCGGCGATCGTCAGATCGTCGAACCCCATCACACCAACATCGGCCGGTACAGCGAGCCCGCATTCGTGCAGAAACCGTATGCCACCGACGGCGATGACGTCGGAGGCGTAAAAGATCGCTTCCGGACTTCCGTTCGCAAGGAGTAAGCGCGTCGCCCGATACCCACCGTCGGTATCCAGACTCCCGTAGGCGATGTCCTCATCCCGAAAACGAACCTTGGCACGCATCAGGGTCGAACGATACCCGGCGAGGCGATCGGCGACGTGATCGTCGACCGGCTCCCACCCGACGAATGCGACGCGCCGATATCCGCACGAAAGCAGGTACGCGGCGGCGTCCTGTCCGCCGAGAAAATTGTTATTGCTGACCGAGCGTACGAAGGAGCTGCGCGCCTGCATCAGGACCATGGGCACGTCGGCTCCCCGCATAAAACGTACCGCACGCTCCGAAACGTCGGCTGAGAAGACCAAAGCGCCGTCTATTTTCTTCAGAATATGGCTGTTGTTTACGATGAACTCCCCGAAATCCCGCTCTCCCCGCATGTTGACGAGCAGAATGTGAAACGCGGTGTCGCGCAACTCCGTCTCGACGGCGCGCACAAGCTCGGTCACCGAGTCGAGGAGCAGATTGGGAGCGAAAATTCCGATGATGTTCGTGAGTGTGTCGGGGGTGCGATGAATGGTGGGCGGCACGTAGTTCAGATCGCGCATCGCCGCATACACCTCATCCCGGGTGGCGCCGCGTACGCGCTCGGGCATATTGAGCACACGACTAACCGTCGCGGCACTCACGCCCGCGCGGTTCGCGATATCTTCGATGGTAACCCGAGACGCCATTACCTATCGATGGTACAGGCGCTTTTCCGTGCGGTCAAGAACAATTTCATTATTTTCCACTAGAAAATGCAACTTCATGAAAAGAACATTGCAGACCTCGCCGAGAGGCGCTATAGTAACGGTCGATGCAACCGGTTTTACATATCCTGCCCCACACGCACTGGGACCGCGAATGGTTCGTACCGAGCGGCTTCACGAGAGAGTGGCTCGTCCCGTTTTTCGACGCTCTCTTCGACCGATTCGATTCCCACCCCGATTATCGGTTCACGCTCGACGGGCAATCGATCCTCATAGAGGACTATCTCAGCCTTTTGGGGCGCCGGAGGGGCGAAGAGGCGCTCTCTCGCATCGAAGCGCTGGTCCGCGAAGGGCGGCTCACCGTCGGACCGTACTACCAGCAGCCGGACTGGCAACTGGTGAGCGGAGAGGCGTTGGTAAGAAATCTGCTCATCGGTATCGACGACACACGCGTGCTGGGGGCCGACCGCTTCGTTGGTTGGCTGATGGACAACTTCGGCCAAATTGCACAGTGCGTTCAAATACACCGTGAGTTCGGTGCGGACGGTCTGTTCGCGTGGCGCGGCTTCGACCTGCTCCCCGCCGCGATGCGGAGCGAGTTGCGTTGGGAGAGTCCGGACGGGAGTGCGCTGCCGGTCGCATACCTTCTCGACAGCTATCGCAACGGCATGCGCCTCTTCTCACGTCCGGAGATACTGCTCCGGCGTCTGGCGGAGGCACGAGAACGCGTTCGCCCGTTCTCCACCGATGAGCACCTCCTACTCATGAACGGATACGATCAGGAGATGGATCCCGAGTCGCCGGGCGAGATACCGCCGGGAACGACCGTCCGGCTCACCTCACCGACTGAGTATCTCGACGCAAAGAGGGGGATACACGATCGATCGCTGCCGCCGGTACGGGGAAGCCAGTACAGCGGACGCTTCATATCGGTGTTTCCGGGAATACTCTCGGCGCGCAACTATCTCAAAGTCGCCAACGATTACGCGCAGGCGATGCAGGAGCGCTATCTGGAGCCGCTGACGACGATTCTCTCCGTGAGCAATAGCGACGCCTCGCCGGTGATAGAAGAGCTACGGGACGAGCTTAACCTCGTATGGCGCTTGATCCTCCAGAACCACCCGCACGATACGATCTGCGGCGTGAGCTCCGATCCGATCCACGAGGAGGCGGAACTTCGCTTAGCTGAGATCGCAGACCGTCAGAATCGTACGCTCGACCGTCTCCTCCAGTCGCTCGGCATTCGTCCCCTCGGCGAGACGCAATCGGGTGCACCCGGGGCCGGCGAGACCTATGCGGTGTTCAACCCGTCGCTTCACGCCCGCCGAGCGATGCTCGACGGCGTGTGGTCGGAGAGTATCGCGCCGTTGAGCCTGTCGATCGTACGCCGTCGGAACGATACACCGGACTCGCCGCGCGTCACGGCGAGGACCACCGACGGTCCGGTAGAACTCTCCAACGAGTCGGTGCACGCCGCCGTATACGCTGACGGAACGATCGTCGTAGGTGGACGCAAGACGGCCGACTCGAGCGGCCGCGACGGCTCGACGGTGCGCGTCACGTGGCGCGATACCGGCGACTGCGGAGACACGTACAACTTCGACGTACCGCCCCGGGACGCTCCGAATCGCGTATCGATCGTCGACGGCACGATCACATGGACGTCGCGCACCCCGGACCGCGTATCCTTTGAGCTTTCCGGTGTATTTCGTCTTCCGCGAGAGCTGACCGAAGATCGCCAGACGCGTACTGAGACGGTGGTCGACAATACGGTTACCCTCCGCATCGAGCTACGCTCGACCGAACCATTTCTCCGTGCGGCGGTCGTAGTAGACAACCTCTCGCGTGACCACCGCCTGCAGATGGTCGTCTCCGTTGCGGACGAAGGGGGAGACGGCACCGCGACGGGACCCTCGGACTCTATGGGTATGCGCGTACTAAATCAGTTTGTGTGGGAGGATCCGGCGGAACATCGGGCGAGCCTCGCTCCGTATCGGGACGAAGAGCTACCTCAGTCGGCACGACGGCTCATGCTCGGTGCCCGCGAGCCCGAACCGCCGCGTTTCGTGCCCAACGACCGCGCATTCGCGGTGGGATCCCGTTCAGCCGCCGCGCTCGTCGCCCATCGCGGACTCCACGAGTTGGAACCGTTGGAGGACGGTTCCGTGGCTGCGACGATCGTGCGCGCGGTGGGGTGGCTTGCCCGCGGAGATCTGTCCTCGCGAACCGGAGACGCGGGCCCGGAGATATTCACACCCGACGCCCAGTGCAGACGTCGCATCGCAATCCCGTTCTTCGTCTCCCCCCTTCCCTCTCTGCGTGCGAGCGAAGGAGCGGATGCGGCGAAGATCGTCGAGGCGGCGCTTCATCCCCTCCCGATTCTCGGCGTACCCGACACCGACGATCCCTCCGTAGGGATTGCGGCGGCTCTGCCGCCCGATCTGATACCCGATATATCGACGGACGGCAACGCGTCGTCTGCGGTACTCTCGGCGCTCAAGATACGGGAAGACGGTAAAGGGCCCATTATGCGGCTGTTCAATCCGGGGAGAGACGCGGTTACCGTGCGATGGAACGCCCCGGTAACGGCGTTCGACCTCGCCGAGCACCCTCGTACGCCCGATGAGCGGGCGCGTTCAATGCACGAGATTCCGAGCGGACGAATCTATACCGTTGCGCTGAGCACCCCCGCCGGCGACACCCCGCGGCGATCGCTGCGCGCCGTCCCCGCCGCCGACCGATTTTCGGCGGCGCTCGACGCCGCCATCCCGTACCGCCGCTTCGATGTCGAGCCGTACTATCTTTCGGCGCACCGCCGGTCCGTGTTTGCGGACGACTGCGCGGTCGGTCTCCCGGAACCGGCGAACGAGCCGGATCTCGCATATCTGCGCTCCACGCTCGCCGTCGAGGAGGCGCGCCTCGGCCGATTACGGTCGGAGCTCGCCGAGGCCGAACGGGCGCTCGAAGCGATCCGCCCCGAACGGCGCGACGCCCTCGAACGCGACACGGTCGCGGTCGTCTCTCGCATCTCGACGGTAACCAGGCAAATACTGGAGGCGGAGCTGTCGATCCTGTTTACGCGACGGTTGTGCGACGGCGGAACGAGGGAGGCGCTGTATCAGCGCATCGAGGAGATTGCGCTCAAACTCAACCACGCGCGCGTCGCCAAACGAGCGGACGACTACCTCGTCGCGTTGACCGCCGACTCGTGAAGCGGACGACGGCACATCTGCCGGGGAGTCGACTCATGGCTGCGTTGACGGCTCGGTCCGTTTTGATATACGTCGAGTGCCGTCGTCTCCCCGCGGTACGGTTCGGACGCCGACACTGTTCGAGCACGACCCAAAATCGCCACCGAGTCGTCAAAATGCGGTCTTCTTTGCATCGCCGGGGTATCTTAAACGTCGAAGCGTGCGACGATGTGCGACGGCTCGCCACCTCGCTCCGTACCGGCGGGTCGAATCGGTCGCAAAGAGAGTCCTTCTATCTAATAATGTAAGGAGGAGCGCATATATCAGGGAGCCCGGTATTCGATGGATTCGGTATTCGCGATCGATATCATCGTCTGAGGCGGTGTACGGTTCCGCGGACAACGACATCCCACCGCTCCCGACCGTGTGAAACGACGAGGTCAGTGCTCGAACGGCGTGCAAAGATCGATTCCCCGCATCCTCGCGGAATCGAGCGGACGCACGCCTCCACGGATCACCGTAAGGCGTACAAAAGGACTGGGTGGAGTTGGAACGTACAGTCGTTGAACTATACGAAGATATCGCATTTCGCCTCGTTATGGTCGACGAGATTGATACCGTCGACATCGCCGGCGTACGAACGTTTCTGCAGGAGTTCGAGGATCGTACGGGGTCGTATCCGTGCTTCCCGGAGGCCGTCGCCGCTCTTAATGCATCGCTCGACGCGATTGAAAGTGGGGACGCGCGGTCCGGTCACGACGAACGCGTGTTGGAGATCCTCGAAGTGCTTCGCGCCGCCCTCCAGGAGATCGACGGTCTCGCGGAGGACGACGAGATCACCGTGAGCCCACCGTTGGTCGAACGGTTTCGCACGATCTTTTCCGATATCGACGATGCACCGGCGGCGGCGCCGGATGCGTCATCCGAGCCCGAAAGCGATCTCTCGGAGCTTGCGGACACCGTGACGTCGGACATGTTCCAGCTATTCGCATCCGAGGCGGACCAGAAATTGCTCGACGGACAGGACGTGATCCTCGAGCTCGAATCGCACTTCGATCGCGAAAAGGTCAATCACGTATTTCGAGTGTTTCATACGCTCAAAGGAGAGTGCGGGTTCATCAACCTCGAAAAGATCGGTGCGTTGACCCACACGGTCGAAAGCCTCCTGGACGCGGTGAAAAACGACACTGTTCCATACAGCGCGGAGATCACCGACGTACTCCTGCGCTCGATAGACGAAATCCGAACGCTCATAGACCTGCTGCGGCAGAACGATCTCGCCTCGTACATCCGACACGAAACCGTTGCGCTTACCGAGGAGTTGGCCGGTATCGTCCACCGCGACTATCCGCCGCTGGGGCAAATCCTTTACGAGAAAAAGAAAGTCTCGCAACAAGACATCAACGAAGCGATCACACTCCAGCGGCAGTCCAACTTCGAGGGAAAGATCGGGACGATCATCGTCGATGAGGGCAAGGCGAGCTCGGAGGATGTCGAAGAGGCGCTGAAAATTCAAGATCGGATCAAACGGCGCAACGCTCCACGGGAGCGTGATTCGATAATCAGCGTCCGGGCGTCGCAGGTGAACCTGCTATCCGATCTTATCCAGGAACTGTGGATAGCGGAGAACCAGATCGAACACGAATCGATACGCCAAATCCAGAAGATAACGAGCCAGATTCAGCACATCGCGATGGGTCTACGGACGATTCGCGTCCAACAGCTGTACATCAAGCTCCGTCGCGTCGCGCGTGACCTCGATCAGCGACTCGGAAAGCGCGTTCGCGTTCTGTTCGAAGGACACGAACTCGAAATCGACCGAAACCTGGTGGAATCGCTCGAAGAGGTCATGATGCATTTTTTACGTAATGCGTACGACCACGGCATCGAGTCTCCCGCAGAGCGCCGCGAGGCGGGAAAACCCGATCAAGGTACGGTCATCGTCGCCGCCGAGCGAAAGGGCAACCGGATCGAGATCGTCGTCCGCGACGACGGGCGGGGACTCGACAGGCACGCCCTCGTCCGGCGAGCGACCGAGAGAGGGCTGATCGGTGCCGCGGAGGCGGCCCTACTGCCCGATTCGAAAGTCTTCGAGCTGATACTATCCCCGGGGTTCTCCACCGCCGAGACGGTGAGCGACATATCGGGCCGCGGCATGGGGATGGATATCATCCGGACGGTGGTCGACGAGTACCAGGGGCGCCTCGGCATCGAGAGCGAGTTCGGACGCTATACCCAATTCAAACTCTCCTTTCCGCTGAACACGGCGATCGTCGATGGGCTCGTCGTCGAATCCCGCGGCGTTCCGTTCATCGTACCGATTGCGGAGGTCGTCGGGTGCACGCAATTGGAAGACGAGCACGTCCATAGCGTGAACAACGGTATGACCGTGCTCAAAGCCAGGGACGAGCTCATCCCGCTGGTGAACCTCGGCGATGCGCTGCGCGTCGAGCCTTCCGACGACGACGGTCGCGCGTCCTTTGCCTCGAACAGAAGCGCCGCAATCATCGTTCGATACGAGCATCGGAACATCGCTCTGGCGGTCGATCGGATCATCGAGAAGAAGGAAGTCGTCATTAAGCCCCTCGGCAAAAAGTTCGGCAATCTCAAAGGTATTTCATCGGGTACGGTTTTCTCGGGTGGGACGGTCGGGTACATCCTGGACATCGACGACTTAATCGCCGCCGATGCGCACCGGCTCTTTGAACCGCTACCCGTCGACACGTGGGAGCGCAACGATGGAACATAAAAGAAGCATCCTGGCCCTCGGGGATAAGTACCTCAACTTCGTCCTTCTCGAGGAGGAGTACTGCATCGAAATCACGCAGGTGCGTGAGATCATGGCGTTACCTCAGATCACGCCGCTGCCGCAAACGCCCGATTTTATTCAAGGAGTCATCAATCTCCGGGGCAACATCATTCCGATCATAGATCTCAAAAAGCGCTTTGAGCTGCCCGGCGGTACGTACGGGGAGCGGACCTGCATCATCGTCGTCGAGGTCACGTTCGGCGAGACGGAAATGCTCATGGGACTGGTCGTAGACGAAACGAAGGAGGTCGTCGCGATTCCGGCCGAGCAGATCTCCGAGCTCGCCTACATCAAGGCGCGCATCAAAAGCCAATATATCAACGGAGTGGCCGACTTCGGTACTCACGTCAAAGTTATCCTGGACGTCCAGAAGATGTTCAGCGAAGAAGAGTTCACCCTACTCGGTTCCGTGGAACACGAAGGAGAAACACCATGACGAAAAAATGCATACTGCTCTGTGCGTGCATGATCGTTGTCGCCGCCGCCCTGTTTGCCGTCTCTCCGGGGGAGACGGCGCTTCTTGAGGCATCACAGGATGAGAGCGGTATCGGCGCGTACGTGATCGTCGGCGTCGCACTGTTTGTCTTTGCGCTACTGGTCTTCTTTTTGCTCATCTACCGCAAAACGGCGCTGAAAATGAGCGTCAATAAGCAGATACTCTCGATTGCATTCACGCTCTTGGTCCTCCTTGTCGGCGGATTGGCATTGGCGATCGTGATGATGCAGAGTATCGGGGAAGAGCTCACGAGCATCGCCGAGGAAGACATTCCGCTCACGACGTACGTGACGAGACTCACCGAACACAAACTCATTCAAGGTCGGCGCTTGGAGCAAATTCTTAAAACGTTCTATCGCTCCGGCAGCGACGCGCCAGAACTCGCATCGTCCATCGTGACGTTCAACGGAGAGACTGCGACGATCAGAACCGAGCTCGAGGACGCTCAAGCGTTGGTTGCCGGCTTCCTCAACGGCCGGCAAGAGGCACGAGCCGCCGAGGAGTTTCGACGCGTAGCCGCGCAGTTGGTGGTCATCGAGGCGGCGCGCGCCGATTACGAGGAGCATACCGCGGTACTCCTCGACGCCGTCCGCCTCGGAAGAATCGAAACGATAGAGGAGTTCGAACCGCTGATCGCCGCGGAAGAGGAGCAGCTTGCGAACGCGTTGACCGCACTGCTGGAGGAGATAGAGCTCTTTACTCAAGAGTCGGCTCTGCGCGCCGAAATGCACGAACGCGACGCCCTTGCGTTGATCGTCGTCGTGACCGTCGTCTCGATCGTCCTGGGGCTTGCACTGTCGCTCCTCATTGCGAGACGAATCTCCAAGCCGTTGAATGCGACGATTCGCGAGTTGTCGAGCTCGTCTCTTCAGATAGCCAACGCATCGGCGGAGCTGTCGGCGACGAGCCAAGATATCGCAAATGGCGCCTCGGAACAGGCCGCGGGAATCGAGGAGACGACGGCCTCGATCGAACAGCTCGTCTCCATGATCGGCCAGAACGCGGACAACGCCAAACACATGCACAGCCTGGCCATCGCCTCCTCGCAGAGCAGCAGCGACGGGGCGGGAAGGATGAACGAACTGCTCACCGCCATGGAGGAACTGAACGACGCCTCCGGCGAGATCAAAGCGATCATCAAGGTGATCGACACCATTGCGTTTCAGACCAACATCCTGGCGCTGAACGCCGCCGTCGAGGCGGCCCGCGCCGGTGAGGCGGGCATGGGGTTCGCAGTCGTCGCCGACGAAGTGAAGAATCTGGCCAATAAGAGCGGCGAATCGGCCCAGGAGACCTCCGAGCTCGTCGAGGACTCGCTCAAAAAGATCGAATCGACGCTTGAACTCGCCCGGAAAATGACCGAGCTTTTCCAGAGTATGACCAATCAATCCTCGAAGGTCACCGAGATGTCCCAAGAGGTAGAGACCGCCAGCGGTCAGCAGAGCGAGGGTATCGAGCAAATCAATCGCGCGATTCTCGATTTCGACAAGGTGGTGCAATCCAACGCCGGAAGCGCGGAAGAATCGGCGAGTTCGGCAGAGGAGCTGTCGGCGCAGTCCGAGACGTTGAACGCGATGGTGGAGTCCCTCGCCGATCTGGTCGAGGGACGAAAGCGGCGGGGGAACGCCGCTCCACGGCCTTCCCACCCGGTGCGACGATACGCCGAAGACGCACGTCCGGATGAATCGCCCGAGGCACCGCGGCAAATAGCGGCGAAGGGGACGCTCAAAAAGATCGTCGCCCCCGAGGAGGTGATTCCCTTCGAAGAGGACGAGGAGTTTGCACACTTCTGAAAGACGACCGAGGCGCGCTGCAGATGACGCGTTGCACGACGACTCGCTGTTGTTGCGCCTGCGCGATTTGACCCAAGCGGAGCTTGGGATCCACATCAGCGACGAAAAACTCTACTCGTTCAAAGTGAAGGTCGGGAAGCTCCTCCGGAGGGAGGGGGTGCGTTCTCCCGAGGAGTTGTACGAGCGGCTCCGCAACCGGGAGGAGCACTTCTGGAACTTGATGATCCAGTATACTACGGTCAACTACACGTATTTCTTCCGCGAGGAGCATCAGTTCGCGGTCTTGATAAACCACATCAAGCGCGAACGTATAAGCGCGCCCGCCATCTGGTGCGCCGCGGCCAGCACCGGTGAGGAGGTGTACTCCCTCGCTATCACTCTTCACGAACACGGCATTCACGACTTCTTGATTATCGCCAGCGATATCGATAAGACGGTGCTCTTCACGATGAAGCGAGGGATCTACGATCGCGCCAAACTGGGAAATCTCTCCCCGGAGCTCCACAAAAAGTACTTCGTCCCGAGAACATCGAACGGATCGACCCGGTTTGAGCTCAAAGGCTACGTCAAGGAGAGAATTCTCGCCAAGCAGTTGAATCTCGTCGATCCGTTGCGTTTCGAGCGACAGTTCGACTTCATCTTCTGCAGAAACGTGATGATCTACTTCGACCGCGAAACGCGAACGCAGGTACTTGGGACGCTCCTCGCCAACTTGAAGACCCACGGCGCGCTCTTTCTCGGCCAATCGGAAAGCCTGGTTGGAACCGGCGTCGATATGCAGCAAATCGGCCCGTCGGTATACCGGAAGCGCGATGCATAAGCATTTTCTCGTACCCGCGTCCATTTACGTCGACGACGAACCGGCGATCATCTCCACCATCTTAGGCTCCTGCGTAGCGGTGGCCGTGTACGATCGGGTCAGAATGCACGGCGGTATGAACCACTTTCTGTTGCCTCGAACGGAGGGGAACGTCCCGACCGCCAGATACGGCGACGCCGCCATGCACAAGCTTATTCGATTACTCCTCGAACTAGGCTCACGGCCGGCGGAGTTGGAGGCGATTTTGTTTGGGGGCGCATACACCAACGCATCGTCCGACTCGATGCGCATCGCCGCCGCGAACATTGAGGTGGCCGGCGAGATACTCGAACGATACTCCGTACCGATACGGCGACGCTACATCGGCGCCACCACGGGTCGCAAGGTATCCTTCTTCACCCACACCGGCGAACACACCTTGAAGCTGCTTACCCCTTCGGAGCGAATCGGGGCCGCCGATGGGTAGTACGAAAGTGCTCGTCGTAGACGATTCGGCGGTGGTACGAGAGCTACTCACGAGTCGCTTATCTATGGTGGACGACATCGAGGTCGTTGCGACGGCGCCCGACGCCTACATTGCGCGGCGACACATCGTGAATCTACGGCCCGACGTCATTACCCTCGACATCGAGATGCCGCGCATGGACGGCCTCACCTTCCTGCGCTATCTCATGAAGTCCTACCCGATGCCGGTGATTATCGTCTCATCGCTGTTGGAAGGCGACAACCGCTTGGCAATGGAGGCGATGGAGGCCGGCGCGGTCGACTTGGTCCCCAAACCGGGCGGCCCGTTCAGTGTAGAAGAGGTAATCGACCTCTTGGCCACGAAAATTCGCGCCGCGGCGACGGTGAATTTCTCGACCCTGCGAAGTATCATTCGGTCGGGAGAGCGCCGGTCGTCCCGACCGGAGGCCGGCTCACGGGTGTTCTCCCGTTTCAAGGCGACGAAAAAGCTCATAGCAGTGGGTGCCTCAACCGGCGGTACCGTCGCTTTGGAACGATTGTTTCGCGCCTTCGGCTCCGACATGCCGCCGGTGCTTGCGGTCATCCACATGCCCCAGGGATTCACGAAGGCGTTTGCCGACCGTCTGAACGCGTTGTGCGAAGTGCGTGTCAAGGAGGCCGAAGCGGGCGAAGCGCTACGGGACGGCACGGTGTACATCGCACCGGGAAACGATCACATGGAGCTCCACGGTCGCGGAACGGACATGATCGTGCGATTGCATCGTGAGGCAAAGGTCCACAACTGCCGTCCGTCCGTCGACGTCCTATTCCATTCCGTCGCCGAGGCGATGGGGGCGAACACGTGCGCGGTTATCCTCACCGGTATGGGCCGAGACGGTGCGGAAGGGTTAAAGGCGATCAAGGACCGGGGCGGGTACACGATCGCCCAAGATGAAGAGTCGTCGATCGTCTTCGGTATGCCCAAGGAGGCGATCGACATCGGCGCGGCACACGACGTATGCTCTCTTGACACCATTGCCGACCGAATCAGAGAGCATTTACTGCACGGTCGGTAGGAGCGCCGCGGCCGACCAAGAGGCGCACAGGAGGCACTACGATGGGATACCGCATAATCATTGTCGACGACTCGCTACTCATCCGGGCCGGCATGGAGGGTTACCTCGCCGGAAGTGGAAACTGGGACGAAGTCTATCTGGCGAAAAACGGTCAGGAAGGTATCGATATGATCGTGGAGAAAAAACCGGACATCGCCTGCTTCGATGTCGAGATGCCGGAGAAAGACGGTCTCACGGCGCTCAAAGAGATCAAAACGATGCAACGGGAGGGAACGATCGACCCGCGTATGCCGGTGGTGATCTTGAGCGGCACTATGAGTGAGAACGAGACGAATGTGAAAAAGGCGCGCGTTCTCGGCGCCGCCGACGTACTCGCCAAACCGGAGGGTAAGTCGTCGACGTTACAGCTTAACATGCAGGAGATCGAGGAACACCTCTTGGCGGTTCTGCGATAGCGGTTGTACATCCGCTCCGTGCCCCGGCACGTGAGCCGGGCCGGGCACCTCTCTACATCACAAAAAGCCTCAACACGACAAACGGGACAATGGTAAAGAGAACAATTCCGAGCTTGTAACATAGCATGCCCGCGTAGTGAATACGCGCGAAGCTCTCCTCGCTGAGCGCGAACCATCTCGCGTGGATCGAAAACATTACGCGGCGACCGAAGAGGAACAGCAGCCCCCACAGGACTAAGAGACCGCTGTTCAACACGGCGCACCACAGCAAAAACGCGGCCAACTGCTCTACACTCATAACCTCACCCCCTGACCGACCCGTACTCGAGACACGCACGCAGCGCCTATGCCCGCCGGGGATACGGGTCGCACCTACTATCGTTAACCACGGAGGACCTCCGTCGTTACACGCCGTGAACCTCTCTACGTCACGCGTCTCTCACCGACGCCTCCGCACCAATCGATTCTCCGCGTCGCCATCATCACGGCCGCCAACAGCGCGAACAGGCCGACCGAGCCGATGAGAAGCGCGTAGTCCTCGCTCTGCAGCGCCGAAAAGAGAAATACGTACTCTGCGGCGATCATCCCGCCCAAAAGGAACGCATGACTCTTTCGGCGCAGAAATGCCGCGACGTAGAGCGTCGCCAAAACGACGGTAGCCGTCGCGCCGCTCCAGTAGGCCGCTACGAAGGGTATGTGCTCGCTGAGAGACAGGAGCAAGAGGTAAAAGACGATCTTTGCGGCGGCAATCAGGAGGTACTGAACCGGATGAATGCTGGCGCCGGTGAGCATTTCCAAGAGAAAGAGTGCGACAAAGGGGAGCAAGAGAAAGAGTACTCCGTATTTGACCGAACGCAAGGTCTGTTGATAGTGATTTACCGGTTGAAATAGCGCGACGCCCACCCGAGAGGTCTCCAACCACTCGGGATACGTCGCGCCGCCTATCCACAGATCGGGCATGCCCATTCCAAGGGCGGTCATCTCCCACTCGGCGCTGAATCCGTCCTCGGAGAGACTGCGGGAGCTCGGTAACAGATCACCGGTAAAACTCGGGCTCGTCCAGCCGGATTCCATGACAATGGAAGAATGCTCAGCCGTGGGAACGGCGTGAAAACTTCTGCCGCCGGATAGGGCGAGGGAGAGCGCGATATCGTGGTTCGTACCGGGCCCCGCGTTGGGAAGCACGACGCTGAATCCGCGCTCGTAGGCACCCCGACTCGGCGCATCACCCTCAAAGGTCGTCCGAATCGAGGAGAGACCGCCGCCTCCGCTTTCGACTTCGGAAGAGAGGCCGTCTACCGTTACCGAAGGGGCGGTGCGCAACCCCGAGACGCCGTGTATTCCGAGCACAAGAACCGCTTCATTCCAGTGTATCTGTTGTACACCGGTACCGGCGAAGGAGATCTCCTCGGCGGACGGTAACGTAACCGATGCGCCGATTTCGATACCGGCCTCATATACCGGAACCTCGTAGATACCCCGCGACAAAAGCTCGGGATCGAGCGTGACCGTCGCTTCCATCGCCTCCGACACAACCAACACATCTCTGACGCGAAATCGCGCTATACCCTCGTCGTCGAGGTAACGCTCGGTGATGGGAATGGAAACGAGGGGCCCGATGAGCTCTTGGCGCCCACCTTGCAGGGTCACGATCTCTTCCACCGTCTGAGCGTGCCGGCGTTCGCGCTCCCGGACGATAGAACGCACCATATGCAACGGAACAAGCAGTACCAGAAGCAGCACGATCAAGACGACGATTCTCAAACCCGTCCGAAACCCGGGCGATCTCCAAAAACCATTGTTGTTTGTTTCCGTGTCCATAATAACCTCGATGCGAAGGATACCGCCTCGTTGCGACGACATTGCGCTCCCATTGTCACGAAACAACGATCAAATGTGACCGAATAGTGACCATTGCCCCGTCGGTACGCGACGCGATGGTGCGGTAAGATACGGTGTGGTACGCTCTCGGATACATGACGGTCGCTGTTGTTGAGGACGAAGGGGGTGTACGCGAAGTGGTCGCCCTTGCGCTCGAGGAGGCGGGGTACGCGGTAACGACCTTCCGAGACGGAGAAGAGGCGTGGCACGCGTGGACGAATCGTATTCCCGATCTCGCGATACTCGATATCGTAATGCCGCGCATGGACGGTCTGGAGCTGTGCCGCCGTATTCGCGCTCGCTCGCAAACAATGCCGGTTATATTTCTGAGTTCCAAAGATGAGGAGATCGATCGCGTCGTGGGGTTGGAGCTCGGCGCGGACGACTATCTCTGCAAGCCCTTCTCGGTACGCGAGCTCGTAGCACGGGTACGCGCCCTGGAGCGGCGCGTGCACCTTGCCGCTCGTGGTGCGACACACGCCGTCTCGAGGCCGCAACTCGTCTGCGGCGATCTTACATTGGACCCCGAGGCGATCCGCGTCCGATGGCGCGACGAGGTGATACCGCTGACGGTCACCGAGTTCTCGCTCCTCGAGGCGCTGGTACGCCACGAGGGCGCGGTACTCAGCCGGGAGCAACTGCTTCGCGCCGCCTATCCCGACGACGTGTTCGTCACCGAGCGCAGTATCGATAGCCATATTCGGCGCATTCGCAGAAAGTTCGAAGAGTCGGGCGCCGCCTTCGGTGCGATCTCGGCGGTCTACGGAGCGGGTTACCGCTACCACGAGAGCCGCGCCGGTGGCTGAGCGACGTCCCCTCGTCTTTCGAATCGCGACGCGCATTCTCGTGCTCAACGTCCTGATCGTCTTCCTGCCGATCGCCTCGCTACTGTTCTTGGACACCTACGAAGAACAACTCCTGGACGCCCTGGAACAGAGCTTGGTACAGCAGGGGCGTATCGTCGCCGCCGCCCTTTCGATCTCTCCGACGGTGGACGGACCGAGCGCACAAGCGTTGTTGAGGGCGTTGCGAGGTCAACATCGCTCCCGACTGCGCGTCATCGACGGTGAGGGCAATCTCCTCGCGGATACAAGCACATTGGCACCGCTTGCAGCTCCGGAGTCCCCCGAGACGCCTCGCTCCTCGCCGGTCGAACCCGCTCCCGGTCCGCGTGAGTCGCTGTTATATCGCGCCGGCTCGTTGCCCGCCCGTACGGCTCGCAGCCTCGCGGGGGAACCGCAGACGCCGCTACCGACCGCCGACTTCTATGCGACAGCTACATTTCGCAGCGGGAGCGAAGTACGGGCGGCTCTGGAGGGCCGATACGGTGCGGCCACGCGCGTCTCCGCCGGCGGACAGATTTCGGTTACGCTCTACAGCGCGTTGCCGATCCGGCGAAACGGGGAGGTGGTAGGCGCCGTTCTCGCTTCGCAGTCGACGTTTCGCATACTGCAGAATCTCTACCGAATTCGCATCGATGTATTCACGACGTTCCTCTGGTGCTTGGCGGCGTCGATCGTCGTCAGCATCTTTCTCTCACTCACCATCGCACGTCCGATCGCACTCATCGAGCGGCGCTCCCGCGAAGCGGTGGACGAACACGGACGGCTCCGCGCTCCGATCCTGCCGGCACGGAGACGGGATGAGATCGGCGGGTTGTCGCGCTCGCTGTCGGAGCTCACGTCACAGATTCAGGGATATACGAGTCGTCTGGAGGGGTTCGCCTCGGACGTGTCGCACGAGTTGAAAAACCCGCTGGCGAGTATCGCGGCCAACTGCGAAATGGCGCTCGACCCAGGCGACGAAGAGCGCCGGCAGCAGTGCTTGTATCGCGCCCGCGCCGACGTCGCACGCGCCCAGGCGATCATCGAAGGTGTACGAGAACTCTCCCGCATAGATGCCGGCGTCGATCCGCGCGCATCGAGTGCTGTGGAGGGGGCACTCATCGGTGCGACGCAGGAGGCGCGTTCCCGCTACGCTCACCACACCGTGACCCTTGATCTCTCGTCGGATGCCGCCGCCTCGCGCGTACCCTTAACCGAGCATCGTCTGTATCAAATCGTCGATAACCTCGTGGACAACGCTCGCAGCTTCTCACCGGACGGCTCCACGATCGCCGTCGAAGGGAGCACCTCCTCCGTTCGGGAGGGTGAGTGGGTGATTCTGCGGGTACGCGACGAGGGAGGAGGATTCGAAGAGATCGAGCGCGCCTTCGATCGGTTCTATACCTCCCGGGCCGATCGCAACGGCCACTTGGGACTGGGGCTGAGTATCGTACGCTCCATCGCGGAGTCGGTCGGCGGCACGGTACAAGCCGGCGGCCGGAGCGACGGACGGACGGGCGCAGAGGTCACGGTCACGCTTCCGAGCGTTCAAAACGAACCGTAGCGGCGCGTCGGTGGGGCGCTACGCGCCGACGGTCGTCCTTGGCCCCAGAATCGTGGCGACGACGACACCGAGCCCTCCGGTGACCAGGGCGTGAAAGAGAATATCGGCGGCAAAGAAAGCCGTTATCGGTACGGTCCACGCCGCCCTCACGACTAGCCCCGTCGGAACGAACATGATGAGCCCCATGAGCACGCCGAATGTGAACCCGTCGCGCCACGCCGAAGCCCGCCGCCGCATCATCGGGTAGACGGCGGTCAGAAGCAGGGCAAAAACGACGTGATTCAACATCATAAGCCCGAACAGCGGTTCACTCCGCGTCGCCGCCCACGTATGAGCGTGTGCGGTGACCGCGTAGTAGAGTGTATTGGCGACCGTACTCAACACCGTTCCGGCGACCACTGCCCCGACAAAACGTCCGATCTTCATCGTGCAACTCCTTTCACGGAAAACAATACTCGATGAGAGCGGTCGTACGGAGTGGCCGACGAGCCAAACACCGATGGTGATTCGGCCATTCGATGGTATAATGAGGACGTGAAGAGTGTCGGCGTTCTCGTTTTTGACGGCTGCACGGCCCTAACGGCCGTCGGTCCGGCGGATATCATACGCAAAGCATCGACGATACATCGCGAGAATACCGGTGAGGCGGCATTCGAAGTACTGTTGATCGGTGTGTCGGAGGCTTGCGTCGAGACCGATTCGGGGCTACCGCTCCACTGTAACGCCGTGCTCGAAGAGACGACGAATCTCGATCTGGTTATCGTACCGGCCCTCGAAGGCGATCCGGCGTCACGAATCGGAGACGAGCATCGATGTATCGATTGGTTGCGGCGCCACTACCGCGCAGGCGGAGAGGTTGCGTCGTTCTGCACCGGTTCATTTCTCTTGGCCGCGGCCGGTCTGCTTGACGGCAAGCGAGCGACCACCCATTGGGCGTTCGAGCGAAGCTTTCGCCTCCGTTTTCCGACGATTCGATTGCAACCGGAGGCGATCATCGTCGACGAGGGTCGCATCATCACCGCCGGAGGTGCGACATCATTCCTCAATCTTGCGATATATCTCGTGGAAAAGCACTGCGGAACGGAGACGGCGCGGACGGCGGCGCGCGTGCTACTCATCGACCGCTCCAAAGCTCCGCAGTCGGCGTACGCCATCTTCAGCGGCCAGAAGAGACACGGAGATACGACGATATTGCGTGCTCAATCGTTCATCGAGGAGCACGTCGGCGACGTCGGATCGATCACGGCGTTGGCCCAAAGCGTCGCCATGAGCACACGAAACTTCACACGGCGGTTCAGGACGGCGACGGGGAACTCGCCGTTCGAGTACATCAGGCGGGTACGCATCGAGAGGGCGAAACGGTTGTTCGAATCTCTCCCCGATGCGTCGGTCTCCGCCGTAGCCGCCGCGATAGGCTACGATGATATCGGAAGCTTTCGCGCATTGTTTGAGCGAATTACCGGTATGGCGCCGCGCGAGTACAGACGGTTGTACGGACCGTAACCGGAGACTATCGGGAAGCCGATCGACGATCCGAACTCCCCGTCGTCATTGAGCGGAAGGTATCACGGACGGCGGGAGCTCACAGTGAATTGTCAGATCCGCGCCTCGATGCGCTTGCGGCGGCCGTCCAGATAGACCCACGTGTGGGTGTTCTTGATACCGTCGATTCCCGGTAAAATTTCAAAAAGAAAGCTGTTGAGCTCTTCCCGGGATCGGAGAAAGACCTCGACGAAGAGGTCGTACTCGCCGGCTGTGTTGCAGACCGACAGCACCCCATCGAGTTCGGCGATCCTACGCATAGTTTCCAGATGCGTTCGACTCTCCAACTGCATGCCGATGTGAGCGAGGATGCTGTTCTTGAAAAAAAAGGGATCGATGAGGGCCGAGATTTTGAGAAATCCGCTCTCCATCATCTGATCGACCCGCGTTCGTACCGTGCCGTCGGAGATATCCAACTTATTGGCGATAGTTCGGAACGAGACCCGCCCGTCCTTCTGCAACTCGCGAAGGATCAGAAGGCTCGTTTTATCGAGCTCAAAGTCTTTCGAAGACATCGCGACCTCGTTGTGCCATTGTGCAAAGAATGTAACCGCGTGCGACGTGAATTACAAGCGAATACGCTAAATAATGTGTATATGATTATATTGACATGAGTTTTTTGTGATTATGCAAAAAAATATTTGACCTCGTTACGCAAATTCTGATAGTCTACAAGGAGACGGACCGCACGCACGCATCGGTCTCGATATGAACGGTCCGGGGTCGCATCACGTCGCTATACAAGTGTTCTGGAAATAGAGAGGAGAATACCATGCCGGTACGAGTACTGATTGCGGACAAGTTTCCCGACACCGCCGTAACGAAGCTGAAGAGCCTGGGGTGCGAGGTCACCTACGAGGCGAGTTGGAAAGATGATCAACTCGTCGGCGGTATCGAAGCAGTTCAACCCGAAGTATTGATCGTGCGATCAACCAAAGTAAACGCGGCAATGATCGACGCCGCCGCGGCACTTAAGGTGATCATTCGTGCCGGGGCGGGATACAACACGATCGACGTCGACGCCGCGTCTCGCAAGAGCGTGTATGTCGCCAACTGCCCCGGGAAAAACGCCGTCGCGGTAGCGGAACTCGCCATGGGCCTCATCATGAGCATCGACCGTCGCATCCCCGAGAACGTCGCGGACCTGAGAAAGGGCGTCTGGAACAAGGCGGAGTACTCCAAAGCGGACGGTATCGCCGGTAAAAAACTCGGCATAATCGGTACCGGACGTATCGGACAGGAGGTCGTTGCGCGCGCCAAGGCGTTCGGAATGACCGTCTATGCGTGGAGCCGTTCTCTGACGACAGAGCGCGCAGGAGCGTTGGGCGTGATCCATTGCAAGACCCCGTTGGCGTGCGCCACGGAGGTTGACATCGTAAGCGTCCACCTGGCGATGACGCCGGACACCAGGGAGATGATCGGCACCGAGTTTTTTGCCGCAATGAAACCCGGGGCGTGGTTCATCAACACCTCTCGCGCGGAAGTCGTAGATGAGGCGGCGCTCATCAAAGCCGTCGATACGAAGGGTATCAAGGCGGGACTGGACGTATTCCATAACGAACCGGGGGGTAAGAGCGGCGAGTTTGTGAATGAGTTGGCGCAGAGGCCCGGGGTCTACGGAACGCACCACATCGGCGCCTCCACCGAGCAGGCGCAGTTGGCGGTAGCCGACGAGACGGTGCGTATCGTGAGCGAGTATATCGCCGGCGGCACGGTACCGAACTGCGTTAACCTGCTGCTCAAGACGCCGGCCAAATACCTCCTCTCGATTCGTCACAAAAACACGGTCGGAATTCTCGCCGACGTACTTGACGTAGTGCGAGAAGAGAAGATCAATGTAGAGCGGATGGAGAACATCATCTTCAAGGGCGCCGAGGGGGCGTGCGCGAACATTCAGATCGATACGGGCTTGAGCGATGCGGCGTTACGGCGTATCGAGAGCTCGAGTCCCCATATCTACAGCGTCAGCATCACCGCGATGGAGGAATAACGTGAGAAAATACAACTTCTATGCCGGTCCCTCGACGCTTCCGGTCGAGGTGTTGGAGGAACTCAGGGGCGAGTTGGTAGACTACAACGGCGAGGGACTCTCGATGATCGAGACGAGCCACCGTAGCCCGATGTACGACGCGGTGCATACCGAGACGGTCGCGCTCTTTCGCGAATTGTTGCACATCCCGGAGAACTACAAGGTGCTCTTTGTGGGCGGCGGAGCGACGCTCCAGTTCGGGATGGTTCCGCTGAACCTCCTCGCCGAAGGGAAGACCGCGGACTATACTTTGAGCGGAGCGTGGGCAAAGAAGGCTTTCGGCGACGCTAAGAAGGTCGGCAGTGCGCGGTTGATGTGGGACGGAAGCGATACGAAGTTCACTACCCTACCCGATCCCGCCACAATCAAACCGCAAGCGGACTCGGCGTACGTTCACGTCACGTCCAACGAGACCATCGGCGGCATCCAATGGAAGGGCTTTCCCAAGACCGGGTCGGTGCCGCTTGTGGCCGACATGTCTTCCGATATCTTAAGCCGGCCGGTAAATATCGCCGACTTCGGCATCATCTACGCTGGGGCGCAGAAGAACATCGGCCCGTCCGGCGTTACGGTTGTGGTAATCCGTGAGGACCTGGCCGAGGGCGTCCGCGAGAAACTGCCCGCGTACTTGCGCTACAAGACCCACGCCGACAAGGATTCCCTGTACAATACGCCGCCGGTCTTCTCGATATACGCGGTCAACAAGGTTCTGAAGTGGCTCAAGGGCAAAGGCGGAGTCGAGGGAATCGAGAAGCTCAACGCCGAGAAATCCGCGGCGCTCTACAGAGCGATCGACGAGAGCGGCGGCTTCTATTCGTGTCCCGTGGAAAGGGCCGTCCGTTCGGACATGAACGTCGTCTTTCGACTCCCCACCGAGGAGTTGGAGAAGGAGTTTATCGCTGAAGCCAAGAGCGTTGATATGCTCGGCCTTAAGGGTCACCGCGACGTGGGCGGCTGCCGCGCCTCGATCTACAACGCCATGAGCCTTGCCGGCGTAGAGGCGCTCACCGCGTTTATGGGTGAGTTCGCCCGTACGAAGGGCTGATCTCTCCGCGCGTCGTACCGATACGCCGGGGACGCACGGTCCTCGGCGCATCGGCCCCTTCCATCGTCGACGACGCGACGACACGAATCGTCCCCGAGAACGGTGCGTGGGGCCGAAACGGGCGCCGTAGAACCGTCCTCCGACGGGGCTGCGTTAGTCCGGCAGCTGTCTGAAGGCCCACTCTTCGATGATATTGCCTCGACTGAGGGCAAGGTGTCGATCCAGAACGCCGAGGACTTGCGGCGAGTTCTCTCGAAGGTAAGCCACAATCGCCTCGTGCTCCTCAAATGTGGCCGCTACGCCGTGGCACGTGCCGACGCCGTAGCGAAAGCTCATGCTGAGGTGCATCGCGATTTGGCGGTAAAAGCGATCGAGGTAGGCGTTGGCGGCCAATGAGCATAGTTCGGTGTGGAAACGGCGATCCAGCTCGATGTACGCCGCCGGCCGCTCGGGCTCCTCACACTCGGCCGCCGCCTCGACGACGCCGCGCATGGCGTTGAGAATGGTCTCCAACGGAATGAGACGCGCCGGGACGATCGACGCGTAGATCGATTCGACGGCGGCCAACTCGATCATTCGCCGCGCGTCGATCGCGTCCAGGGTGTCGCGCTTGGTTGGAACGCGCACCTTGCAGTTGCTGCGAGGCTTTATGACGACCATGTTCTCCTGCTCAAGCCGCTTAATCGCATCGCGTATGGGCATACTACTCACCTGCAGTTGCTCCGCGATGCGTTTAATGTTGAGCGTCTGGCCGTAGACGATCTCCCCTCGAATAATACCTTCCACCAGATACTCATATACCTGGTCGCTGAGCGTCCGATCCGCGGAGGCGTCGAGAAGCGATCGTACCGGCTCGATAGCGCGGCGTGCCACGAAAAAAGTATACGGGAACACCGGCGAAGGACACAAGCGTCGGTCTTTCAACTCGGCCGAGGGGTAGAAGCGGTACCGAAGCCGAGTATCGACCGGTCGTCGCGATCCGGTTGCGCGATCCATCGACGGGCGAGAAAACCTTATTGTTGACATATGGCATGAGGGGGACTACGATATTCTCAAAACTGATATATCAGTTAAAGGAGGAGTCCATGAACAAGGTAACGCTGATTGCGCTGTTGACGGTGGTTACGCTCACCTCAGCATTTGCCGGTGGAGGGCAGGAGGAGGGGCCGCAACAGTATGTGCTGCGCTTCAACCACGTCCTCACCGATCGGGATCCGTATCACGCCGCGTTTCTGAGCTGGGCGGACGCCGTTGCCGAGCGAACGGACGGGAATCTCCGGATCGAGGTCTTTCACAGCGCTCAGTTGGGAGTGGAAGAGGATATCATCGAGCAGATTCGCCAGGGCGCGAACATCGGCCAGAACACCGACTCGGCGAGATTGGGCAACTACGTTCCCGATATTGCGGTCATGAACGGTCCCTACTTCGCGGACTCGCTTGAGGAGGTGCAGCGCTTGAACACTCTGCCGACCGTTCAAGCGTGGCTGGAAGAGCTCGAGGAGGAGTACGGCATCAAGGTGCTCTCTTTCAGTTGGGTACAAGGCTTTCGCAATCTTCTGACCAATCAGCCCATATACGCCCCGGCCGACGTCGAGGGCCTGCGGATCCGCTCGCCGAACGCCCCGATTTGGATGGAATCGATTCGCTCCCTCGGTGCGACACCGGTAGCGCTCAACTACGGCGAGGTGTACACGGGCGTGCAAACCCGTGTGGTGGACGGCGCGGGCAACGTGTACCCCGCGACCTACAGCACGCGCATGTACGAGGTGTTGGACTATCTGAACGAGACGCAGCACATTATGCTCATCAACTTCCAGATCGTGAGCGCTACGTGGTTTAACGCGCTGCCTGAGGAGTATCGAGAGATCTTGGTTGAAGAAGCCGAGCGCGCAGGGCTCGCGGTCTCACGCGAAATCATGGGTCGCCTCGCCGAGGAGGCGCAGGAGAGCTTGACGGAGGCCGGTATGACGATCGTCCCGCACGGAGAGATCGACATCGACGCCTTCAAAGCCGCCTCGGTCCAAGCGTACGAGGCGTTGGGACTCTTGGACGTACGCAACCGGATTTTCGCCGAGTTGGGAAAGTAGGTGTCGCTACCCGTACGACCGCCGCGGCTCGCAGAGGCGGGCGGTCGTACGACGCGTCAATGTACATCGCCGCCCAGGGAGAGCACCGCGAATGAACCGACTTCTACGATCCATAACGAACATCGAAACGGCGCTGGCGTCGGTGTGTTTAGCCGCCTCGACGATACTTATCGTCGTCGCCGCAATCGCGCGTACCGTGTCGCGACCGATCAACTGGTCGCTCGATATCTCGTTGTTCCTCTTTGCCTGGGCGACATTTCTCGCCGCCGATGTAGCGTTTCGGGACGACAGACTGGTTAGTGTCGATGTGATCGTCCAACGCCTTCCGCCGCACCCCGCGAGGGTCGTCAACGTGATTCTCCACGTGCTGATCCTGGTTTTTTTGGTTTCGCTGATCATTTTGGGATTCATACTGGCCTATAGGACGCGTCAACGCTCGTTCCAGGGGATTCCGTCGGTGAGTTACTCGTGGGTTACTCTGAGTCTACCGGTCGGTGCCGCGATGCTCGCAATGACCACGGTCGGTAAGCTCGTCGCTCTCCTACGACAGCCGTCGCAACCCTCACGGTAAATACGAGTGGGTCGATGCTGATTGTTTTCATCGTATTTCTGATTCTCCTGGCGGTCGGCATGCCGGTCGCTTTCGCAATCGGTATCTCGGGAGCGCTCTTCTTCCTGCAGAACCCGGAGCTCCCGCTGACGATGCTCGCTCAGTTGCCGGTGTCTCAGACGCAGACCGTACCGCTGATCGCGATACCGCTTTTCATTTTCGCGGGCAATCTCATGAACGCGACGGGTATCACCGAGCGCTTGATCAAGCTGGCAACGCTCCTCACGGGGCACATGCGCGGCGGATTGGCGCAGGTCTCGGTGGTGTTGAGCACCTTAATGGGCGGCGTGTCGGGCTCGGCAACCGCCGATGCGGCGATGGAGGCGCGCATTCTCGGCCCCGACATGGTCAAGCAGGGGTACTCAAAGGGGTACACCGCCGGTGTGATCGGATTTACCTCCCTCATCACCGCGACCATTCCGCCGGGGATCGGTATCATCATCTACGGCACCGTCGGAGAGGTCTCGATCGGACGCCTCTTTGCCGCCGGATTGATGGTCGGGTTCATCATGATGATCATCCTGATGACCGCTGTACGCATTACCGCCGGCATGAGGGGATATCGCCCGGTAAGAGATACGCGCGCCTCGTTTCGCGAGGTGTTTTCATCCCTCGGGGAGACGGTGTGGGCGCTGATCTTTCCCATTTTGCTCCTCGTCGGGATTCGTTTCGGGCTCTTTACACCCTCGGAGGTGGGAGCGTTCGCCTGCGTCTATGCGGTGTTCGTAGGCGTGTTCATCTATCGCGAGTTGACCTGGCGAAAACTGGTCGAGACTTTGAACATCACGGTTCGCGATATCGGGGCGGTGATGTTCATCATCGCCCTGTCCGGTATCTTCGGCTACGGTATACCGGTGGAGCGCGTTCCCCAGCGCCTGACGGGCCTCATCACGGGAATCTCGACCGATCCCAACGTCGTACTACTGTTGATTATCGCCTTTCTGATCGCCGTGGGGATGGTGATGGAGGGATCGGTGGCGATCCTGCTCCTCACACCGATCCTCCTGCCGTTAGTCGAATCGTTGGGAGTCGATCCGGTGCACTTCGGCCTCATCATGTGCACTATCATCACCACCGGGCTTCTGACACCGCCGGTCGGCATCTCGATGTACACGGTCTGTTCGATCATGGAGTGTTCCACGCGCGACT
The DNA here is from genome assembly GCA_965601925.1 of Alkalispirochaeta sp. GTDB lineage: Bacteria > Spirochaetota > Spirochaetia > DSM-27196 > Alkalispirochaetaceae > Alkalispirochaeta. The sequence continues at coordinate 3,170,470 of OZ271854.1, read as the reverse complement.
ACATACGCGAGTCGACGGTTTTTTTCATCGTCGTGGTTCTACAGATAGCCGTTCTGGTCTACCTGCCGGGACTCGTACTGTTTGTTCCGCGCCTTTTGTACGGTTTTTAGGCCCTTCAGAGGGTTCGGAGGGAGTATCCACATGGAACTACATAACAAAACGGCGATCGTTACCGGCTCCGCGCGGGGTATCGGCCGCGCGGTGGCGCTCCGATTTGCGCGGGCGGGCGCCGCGGTCGTACTCGTGGATACGGCGGACGCTACCGAGACGGCGCGGGCCGTCACGAAGGCGGGAGGAACGGCGCACGCACTTCCGCTTGATATAACGGACCATCACGCCGTAGACGAGGCGTTTCAACACGTGGTCGACGAGGCGGGAGCGATCGATATATTGGTCAACAACGCGGGGATAATCGCCCGCGGCACGATTGAAACGCTGACGCATGATCAATGGAAAACGGTGATGGAGGTCAACGTGACCGGGACGTTCAACTGTTGCAAGGCGGCGGTACGGTCGATGATACCCCGGCGTTACGGTAGAATCGTCAATATCACGTCCATCGCCGGCAAAACCGGTGATTTGACCGCCGCGCCGGTCTACGGTACCTCGAAAGGCGCGGTCAACACGCTGACCAAGTCCCTGGCGCGTCAACTCGCGGAGTACGGAATCACGGTAAACGCCGTCGCACCCCACGCCGTAGAGACGGAGATGAGCGCCGAATGGTCGGAAGAGAAACGCCGTGCCGTGATCGCCTCTATTCCCTTGGGCCGATTGGCTCGTCCCGAGGAGGTAGCCGAGGCGGCACTCTTCTTGGCCGGCGACGGTGCGTCCTTCATCACCGGCGAAATTCTGGATCTCAACGGCGGCGCCTTTATCGACTGAGTGCATCGGCGTACGCGGAGAATCGGCGGCCGTCGACGCACGATCGAGGTTGCCGGTGTATCGCCGGATACCACATCAACGACTCGGAACGCCCGGTACGCACTCTTTACACGACGCCGTTTCGTAGTATCGTGTGCTCCAAGAGGAGCAACCTATGGACCAGCATCGAGAAACATTGACCATTCGCCGTATCGAACGACTCGTCGAACGCATACGGTCGGCGACGATCATAGAGACCGTTCCCTTTGAGCTCACCGCATCGGTGACCGACCGTATCGTTCCGTGGAGCGAGCGCGCCGACGGACAGCGTCCCATCGCCGAGGGGGACCTATGGGGAATGGCCTGGCAGAGCGCATGGTTCCGTTGCCGAGCCGCCGTCCCCGAAGGATGGGACGGGAAACCGATGGTCGCGCTCATCGATCTCGGCGGCGAAGCACTCCTCTTTAACGATGATGGGACGCCCAGAGAGGCCTTCTCCGGTGGTTCTATCTACGACCCCAACTTCGTGAAGACGCGAGTCCTCTTGGAAGAACGCGCCGTAGGGGGAAGGTCGGTGGAGCTCTGGATCGAGGCGGCGGCAAACGCCATTACCGGTATATCTCGCCCCGCCGATCCCGCCCACGACGACCCGGAGCGCCACGGCACCTTTCGCGCCGTCGTGACCACCGCCCGCTTGGGACTCTTCTGTGAGGCGAGTTGGCACTTGTTCCTCGACGTTGATGTGCTCCTCGATCTTGCGAAGGCGCTTCCCGGGGAGTCGGTCCGGCGAGCGCGCATCCTTCTCGCCCTGAGCGAGGCGGCGGACCTCTACCGCGATGAACGTATCAATGTGGAACGCGCCCGTGCTCGCCTGGCACCGCTTTTGGCGGAGCCGGCCGAGGCCTCGGCCCTATCCACGGTCGCGACGGGCCACGCCCACATCGATACGGCGTGGCTGTGGCCCACGCGCGAGACGGTGCGCAAATGCGCCCGCACCTTCGCCAACCAATTGCGGTTGATCGAACGCTATCCGGAGTACATCTTCGGCGCCTCGCAGCCCCAGCACTACCGGTATGTCAAGGATCACTACCCCGCCCTCTTCGATGAAATTCGCCGGCACGTAGCCTCGGGGCGCTGGGAGGTCCAGGGGGGTATGTGGGTCGAGGCGGACTGTAACCTCGTGGACGGCGAATCACTCGTACGCCAGATCATGCACGGCAAGGCATTTTTCATGCGCGAGTTCGGCGTGGAGGTGAAAAACGTGTGGCTTCCCGACGTGTTCGGCTATTCCGCGGCGCTCCCCCAGATTATGCGCAAGGCGGGGATCGACTCATTTCTCACCCAGAAGATCTCCTGGAGCCAGTTCAACCGTTTTCCGTACCATACCTTTTGGTGGCGGGGGATCGACGGGAGCGCGGTGTTGGCGCACTTTCCGCCCGAGGACTCGTACAACAGCCCGATGCGCCCCACCGGTCTCATGGCCGCGCAGAATCGTTTTGCCGAGAAAGATCGACTCGAGAGCTTCATGACCCTCTACGGCGTGGGAGACGGCGGCGGCGGTCCCGTCCCGGAATACGTGGAGCGGGCGCGCCGCATGGAAAACACGGCGGGGCTCCCGCCGGTACGGCACGCGCCGGCGCAGACATTCTTTGACACGCTCCACGCGGACTCATCACCGCTCCCGACGTGGGCGGGCGAGTTGTATCTCGAGTTCCACCGCGGCACGCTCACGACTCAGGGAGCGATCAAGCGCGGCAACCGTAAACTGGAGCAGGCCCTCGGCGAGCTCGAGGCGTTGGCGACCGTGGCGGACGCGGCGGAGTACCCTCGGGAGGCGTTGGACCGCTCCTGGAAGACGCTCCTCCTGAACCAATTTCACGACATCATCCCCGGCTCCAGTATCAACGAAGTCTATCGCGTGACGCGGGCCGAGCACGCCGAGGCGCTGGAGACGGTCGACAGGACCGCAGAGCACATCGCAGGGCGTGTACTCAAAAAACGCGCCGAAGCCGTGACGCTCTTCAACAGCCTGAGCACCGCGGTGGAAGAAGTCGTACCGGTCGCCGAAGTGGACGGGGAGAACGGCGCTCGGGTCGTCGTGCGCGAGGAGTCGGGGGCCGTCGTACCGTCCCAGACGGAGGGCTCGGCCCTTATGGCGCGTATCGCCCTCGCACCAGGAGAGGTGAGGACGCTCACCGTGGAACGTTCGGACGCGCCGCCCCCCGGGGGAGTGGAGGCCGCAGCGGCGCGCGCCAAAGACGCGGCGGGACGGGCGACCGGTGACGGCGTGCATCCCGGCGCCGCCTTGCCGGCGGAAGAGGACGCGGTTTCGTCGCGAGACGAGACCCTCATCCTGGAAAACGACGCGGTACGCTACGAGTTTGCCCCGACGGGTCGCTTAGTAAGCGCGTACGATAAGCGCCTTCGGTGGGAAGTCGTTCCGGACGGGCGTTTCGGTAACGCCCTCACTCTCTACGATGATCGACCCAACAACTGGGACGCGTGGGACATCGACATCTTTTACGAGGAGGCGATTGTCACCGAGATCGAAGCCGATTCATGGAGCGCAATCACCGGCGGCGACGCACGGATCGGGATCACGTTCACCTACTCCTTCGGCGGGTCCCGTATCGAGCAACGCGTGTCACTGCGCCCCACGAGCGCACGGTTGGATTTCGACACCCGCGTCGAATGGTACGAACGGCACCGCATGCTGCGCGTCGCCTTTCCGACCACCGTGCTGACCGACCACGGCAGTTTCGACGTGCAGTACGGCTACGTTAGGCGGCCCAACCACCGCAATACGAGTTGGGATATGGCCAAGTTCGAATCGGTGGGACAACGCTACGCCGACCTCTCCCAGCCCGATCGCGGCGTTGCACTGCTTAACGATTGTAAGTACGGCTACAAGGTGCTTTACGATACGCTCGATCTCAATCTTTTGCGCTCTCCGGCGAATCCCGATCCCGACGCGGACCGTGGCGAGCACCGCTTCGTCTACGCCCTTCTTCCACACTCCGGACCGCTGGCAACCTCGGACGTCATGGACGAAGCGGCTTCCCTCAACCGTCCGCCGCGTGTCTTTGCAGGCTACGCCGCACCGGGCGTCACGCTTCCGGTGGCGGTGGATTCGAGGGACGTCGGTATGACGGTCCTTAAACGGGCGGAGGAGAGCGACGCATTGGTGGTCCGTTTGGTGGAACGGCGGGGTACCAACTCAACGGCGAGCTTAGTGTTACGCGACCCGGGAGCCCGAGCCGTCGAAATCGACCTCCTGGAGCGCAAACGGTCCGACGCGGAACCGATCGCGACCGGCGAGCCGATCGCGTTTACACCCTTTGAGATACGGACGTTTAGGATTGAAGGGTGATACGGAGGGTGCTGCCGGACGGCTCGGCCGCGTAACCGCGTCGTTTTGATCAGCTCCTCCGCCGTGTCTACACCTGCGCGACGATGAAACGCTCCCGTGGAATAGAGAACATCTCTCCGGTGAACTCGGCGCGGGAGATCCTCGCGGTGAAAATCATGGTAGACTGCCGTGACGGAGGGTATCCATGCATACGGCGATGATGCAGTACAAATTCGTCCCGGAGCGTCTGGAGGAAGCCTGCTCGACGTGGCGGCAAGAAGTATTGGAGGTCGCTCGGGGACACGAGGGGTTCGTAAGAATGCAGCTCTACTCCCGCTCCACCGGCGAGGCGCTCGCGATCGGCACCTGGGAGTCTCGCGATCACGCCGAAGCGTTCATGGAGACGGGGGTCTTCAAAAGACTCTTGGCCCGACTGACGGGCATGACCGCCGAGCCGCCGCGGCCCAGCCGATGGGATCTGCAAAGTTTCGCGGAAGCGGAGTAGCGACGCCCCCTCCGCGGTAGACGACACGGCCCTCTCGGGCGGGACGAATCGATCGACGGAGGAGCCGATACTCTCGTCGAACATCCACAGACCGTTACCGTAACCGGTGGGGCGCTCAAACGGATGCCGACCGTGTCGATCCGATCGCGGTCACCGGCGGCGTCGACGATGCCCGGATCGCTTTGCGCAGAGAAATCTAGGCAAACACGATCGTCCTCACAGTCGGAAGCAGCTACCCCATCGACGATCCGATCTACGCCTCCTGCGACGAAGGCGTCGAATAGACGGATAGCGTCGACTCGCTACGAAACTCGGTGACGAGGACCGCAAACGTGATCGGCAGGTAGACACCGGGCTCGTTCGCGCCGTTTTCCATTGACAACGCGCCGCTTCGCCCATAAACATGGTGCGAAGGAGGCCCGCGTATGAACAATCGCTCGATCCTTTCCCTTATTCTGGTGATCGCGGTTCCGATATTGGCCTTTGCTTCGGGGCAACCGGAGACGGAGGGAAACGAAGATATGCCCTTTGCCGGTGAAACACTCGTCGTATCGGCGTGGGGATTCAACCTCGATCTGATCGAAGAGAATGTCGTGCGTCCCTTTGAGGAGGCACACGGCGTCGATGTCGTATTCGAGACGGGTAACAACTCGGAGCGCTTCACGCGTATGGCGGCGCGCCGGAACAACCCCGAGGTCGATGTCGCACTCTTTGCCGCGAACTGGGCGCTCAACGCCTCGGAGGAGGGTCTTCTTCAGCCCTACGATCCGTCGCTACTGACCAACCTGGACGGCATCTACGAGTTTGCTCGTGATCCGTTGGGAAACGGGATGGCGGTCGGGTACACGATACAGAATCTCGGTATCGTCTATCGCACCGATCTTCTCGAGCCGATCACTTCGTGGGCCGATTTGGGACGTCCCGAACTACGCGGATTTCTCTCGGTTCCCAATATCACCACGACGTACGGACCGACGCTGATCTACATGCTCGGCGCGGCGTTCGGCGACGGATACGACGACCACGAGGCGGGTTGGACGGCACTGGAGCAGGCCGCCGATTTGATTACCACCGCCTACGGCCGCTCCTCGGAACTCACCACACTCGTGGCGCAGGAGGAGGTATACGCCGCGCCGTACACCAGCTTTGCGTGGGGGAGCCTGGCCGCAACCGGTCACCCGCTCGAAAAAGCGTTTCCCGTCGAGGGACTGCCCGGATCCTTCAGCATGATCGGGATCGCCCACGGGGCGGACGACGTCGAGTTGGCGCATCTGTACGTGGACCATATGCTCTCCTATGAGGTGCAGTTGGCGCAGGCGCTCGATCTGGTCGACTCCCCGGCACGTCCCGACATCGAGCTTCCCCCGGAGATCGGCGACAACCTTACCTACGGCAGCGACTTGATCGGTCAGTTACTCTTCTTCGATCTGGCGGAGATTTCGGCTGTTCAGGACGAGTGGATCGATCGCTGGAACGCGATCTTCACCGACTGACGGGAATGGTCGTACGGCGGGCGGCACGTCCCCTCGGGACGCGTCGCGCACGAGGTTCGTGACGGTGAACGAGCTACACTTTCGGCGGAAGCTCCTGCTCCTTCTGGGGCCCGGCGGCGTCTTCCTCCTCGTGTTTTTCCTCGCCCCGCTCGCATTCATCGTTGTCGAGAGTCTCAGCACACCCGATGAGGCGGTAACGCTCGTGCGTTACCGCGACGTGTTGGCCGACCCGCAATTTCGTTCGGTGTACGTGCGGACCTTGAGAATATCGCTCATCGTCACGCCCATTGCGGTCGTGCTCGCCTATCCCAGTGCGTACCTGTTGAGCAAGATTTCCGGGCCGCGCCGGTCGATCCTGATGTCGTTGGTCATCCTCCCTCTCATGACCAGTCCCGTGGCTAGGACCTATGCGTGGATCGTAATGCTCGGCCGACGCGGTATCTTCAATGCGACGCTCCAATGGTTGCGCCTCGTGCGCGAGCCGCTGCGCCTGATGTACACCGAGGGGGCGATCATCCTGGGGCTGCTCCAGCTTTTTCTGCCGATCATGATCCTCACCCTCACGAGCGCAATGGAGAACGTGCCGGACGATGTGGAGGACGCAGCGCTCAGCCTCGGTGATAGCCGCATCGGCAGCTTCTTTCGCGTTGTCGTTCCACTCTCCTTCGACGGCCTCGTCCTCGGTGTGACACTCGTCTTTACCGGGTGCATCACCGCCTACGTAACCCCGGCGATTCTCGGTGGTTCGCGCGTTCTGACGCTCTCGACGCTTATGCGTCAGGAGGCGTTGGTTCTGATGAACTGGGAGGTCGCCACGGTGATCGCGGCGGTCATGGTCGTGACGACGTTGGTGCTGTACAACGGGTTACGAATGTTCAGACCGCGCGAGGCGTCGTGATGAAGCGCTCGCGGATACTCGTCTTTGTACTTTCGGCCGTCTACCTCTTCTTGATCGGCCCCTTTGCAATCATCGTGCTCTCCTCGTTCAGCGGCGATGCGAGTATGAGTTTCCCGCCCGAAGGGTTCTCTCTGCAGTGGTACGGCAAGGTATTCGGTATCGAGATGTTCCGGACCACCTTTCTGATCAGTTTACAGGCCGGTTTGGCCGCTACCGCGACGGCTCTGGTCATGGGAATCCCCGTCGCCTACGTGATCAACCGCTTTCGGTTTCCCGGCAAGGGCGCCGTTGAGCTTTTTTTCGCATCTCCGGCGATCGTGCCCGGCCTCGTGATCGGCTTTTCGCTCCTACGATTCTTCGTGTTCGTCACGCGCATGCCGGTACTCGTCGGGCTGTATCTCGGGCACACCGCGATTCTCTTTCCGTACACGGTGCGTGTCGTCTCGGCAAGCCTGAAAAACTTCGATCTCGCGGTCGAGGAGGCCGCGGTAAGTCTCGGCTCCTCGCGACTGCACGCCTTCTTTTCGGTAGTGTTTCCCAATATTCGCGCGGGAGTCGCCGCAGCGTTCGTCCTGGCGTTTATCACCTCATTCAACAACGTGCCGATCTCACTCTTCTTGACGGGTCCCGGTGTGGCGACGCTGCCGATCCAGATGCTGATCTATATGGAATACTACTTCGATCCGACGATCTCGGCGCTGTCGAGTATCATCATCGTATTTACCGTGCTGGTTGTGCAGGCCGCGGAGAAGGCGCTCGGTATCACGCGCTACATGTAAGGGGCACCCATCGAATGGCGTACGTAGAGCTCACGAACATCACCGCCGGATACGATCCGCAGAGGCCGATTCTGAATGACTTCAACCTACGAGTAGAACGGGGGGAGCTCCTCTCACTGCTCGGTCCGAGCGGGTGCGGCAAGACGACGACCCTCCGGACGATCGCCGGATTCATCCTCGCCCGGACCGGACGCGTGGTGGTCAACGGCGTCGACTATACGCGTCTGCCCCCCAACAAGCGCAACATCGGCCTCGTATTCCAAAACTACGCCCTCTTTCCGCATCTCTCGGTGTTCGGGAACGTCGCGTTCGGTCTCCGTCGTCGGCGTGTGTCGCGCCCTGAGATCGCATCGCGCGTCGCCCGCGCACTTGAGGTCGTCTCATTGACCGGTCTGGAGAATCGACTGCCGTCGCAACTCTCCGGGGGGCAGCGTCAACGCGTTGCCCTCGCCCGGGCGATCGTAATCGAGCCGGAGCTGCTCCTATTGGACGAGCCGCTGTCCAACCTCGACGCAAAGTTACGCGACGAGATGCGCTCGGAACTCGCTCGACTCCAGAATCGACTGGGAATCACGATGATTTACGTGACACACGACCAGGTTGAGGCGCTGAGCCTCTCCAGCCGGATCGTCATCATGAACAACGGCGCCATCGAGCAGAGCGACACCCCGGAGACGGTGTATGACCGTCCGGCAACCGCATTCGTAGCGCGATTTATGGGGTACGACAACGCCGTGGAGGGCGTCGTCTCCACCGTCGAGGCCGATCGACTTACTATAACGGTCGCGGAGCGCACGTTTCGATGCCGTCGCCCCGATGGGTCGGCCCCGGGGGTCGGCGAGCCGGTACAGCTGATGTTTCGGCCCGAGGCGGTACGGTTACTCGAGCCGGGGGCGATACCGACCGACGAGAATACGCTGCCAGCGGAGATCGAGTTCTGCAACTATCAGGGGAACAGTACGCTGTGCGCGGCGATCTCGGGGCCGCATCGCATACAGGTACTGCTCGCCGGTAAGGCCGACCCGGAGCGGCACGACCGGTGGCTGCACGTCGATCCGTCGAGTATCGTCGTGGAGACGAAGGATCACCGATGAGCGGGCCGAAGGAGGTGCTCAAACATATCCGCTGCGGCACGGGCGATGTTGCGCCCTTCGTACTCATCCCCGGCGACCCGGGACGGGTACGACGCATCGTCGAGCGGATGGACCGCGCCGAGTTCATCGCGGAGAACCGCGAGTATGTCGTATACACCGGCACACACCGCGGCGCTCCGATCACCGTATGCTCCTCGGGGATAGGCGGGCCGGCCGCCTCGATCGCGTGCGAGGAGCTCGTCTCCCTCGGGGCGAAGGTCTTCATCCGTGTGGGGTCCGCCGGTGGACGGCAGCCCGCGACACCCATCGGCACACCGATCGTGATCACATCGGCCGTTCGTGGAGAGGGCACGACAAAGGCGTATCTCCCGGTCGAGTTTCCCGCCGTCGCGGACCTCGAGGTGACCAACGCGCTCGTGGACGCACTTCGCGCGCACCGCGTCGACTACGAGGTCGGCGTCGGTTACACGCGCGACGCGTACTACGTCCAGGATCGGGAGTTGAACGCGCTGTTGACGAGAAGCGGCGTGAAGGCGGCGGAGCAGGAGGCGGCGACGCTGTTCATCATCGGTGCGGTCAGGGGCGTCAAGACCGGGGCGATCGTCGCCACCGACTCCAACATCTGGTTGGAAAAGCAGCCGACGCTCGCGGAGAAGGATCGCTTATTCGCGATCGGCGAGCGTGTCGTGATCGCCGCGGCTCTCGACGCGGTCGTCGCTCTCTACGCCGCCGACGCCCACCGTTCGCCATAGGATCGATTGGAGGAACGGTGCTCTCTTCGCCCTCATACCGCGTCGTCCGGGCCGAGCGACACTACAGCCCGGTCAGAAAACGGGCGACACGGGCGCCGAACTCTCTTGAGCGCGCCGCGATCGCCTCGCGGTCGAGGTGGGGAATCTCTCGCCGGTGCATGAGTACTCTGCCGGCGACGATCGTCGTATCGACATCGGCGGGACCGGCGCCGTAGGCGACGACCGACCACGGATCGTGAACGGGGTGAAGTGCGGGCGTATCGGTCGATACGACGACGATGTCCGCCTGCTTATCCACCTCGAGCGATCCGATTCGCTCCTCCATGTGCAACGCTCGCGCGCCGCCGATGGTCGCCAGCTCCACGACGGCGCGGGCGGGAAGAAAAGTCGGGTCGCCGACAACCGCCTTGTGCACCGTGGCGACTGCACGCATCTGGCCGAAGAGATCGAGCGTGTTGCCGCTCATCGGACCGTCCGTCCCCAGTCCGATGCGCAACCCCGCTTTCAACATATCGGGTAGCGGTGCGAATCCCTTACCGCTTTTCATGTTCGCGACGAGATTGTGTGCAACGCCGGTGTCGCTCGACCGTAACAGCTCGTGGTCGGCGCGATCGGTGAACACGCAGTGTGCGGCGAGCAGCCGGGAGCCGAGTATGCCGAGATCCGCCATGTGCCGAACCGGAGAGACGCCGTGCTTCGAGCGAATCTCAGCGACCTCGAAGGGCATCTCCGCCAGGTGCAGCATCATCGGTATGTCCAGCTCCTCGGCCAGTGCGGCGCATCGCCTCATCGCATGGTCAGCAACGGTATAGGGCGCGTGCGGCGCGATCGCCGGTGTAATCAGGGCATCGTCGCCCCATCGGTCGGCAAAATCCTTCGCGTACTCGATACCGCCGTACGCACCGGCGGCGTCCGGCGCGACGCCCCCCAAAACGGTCTCGCCCAATATCGCTCGCACGCCCGCCTCGCGCGTCGCGCGCGCGCACTCCTGCTCGAAGTAGTACATATCCGCGAAGGTGGTCACGCCGGCGAGAATGAGCTCCACGAGTGCGTGGAGCGAGGCGTGATATACGAGTCGCTCGTCGACGGCGCGCGATTCCAGAGGAAAGAGCACCTTCCGCAACCGGTCGGCACGATCATCGGCCAAGGAACGAAAGAGCGCCATGGCGATATGCGTATGCGCGTTGACCATACCCGGCATGATGATGCCGCCGCGCGCATCGATCATCGTGAGCGACCCGCTCGCGGCGGGAGCATCGGGCCGCTCTTCCTCCCTCCACGGTGGGTCGCCGGCGCCGACCTCGGTGATCCGATCTTCTTCAACCAGCACATAGCCACGCTCGATCGCATCAGAGGTCATGGGAAGCACCCAGCCGTTGTGAATGCAGAGCATCAGCGCATGGGATGAGCACTCGCGCGGCGCGAGACTATTGCCGGAAGAGAGCGTAATAGGAGGGGCAATCCTTCGACCATGCGGAAGCCTACCACGCCATCCGGTTCTCAACCAGACCACCGTCGTCGAAGTCGAGGAGCGATATCGGGGGACCGCGCCGTCGCCTATTGCTCACTCGTTCATCGTCGTGCCGTCCGGGAACTCGACGCGCCGCGCTTGAGGGAACGCCTCCCTGTCTATATTCTTCGTCGTGAGAGGTGTCCACACGAGCAAGCGGTATGACACTTCATCTGTGCAGCACGACGAAAGGTAGAACACGCGAACATGGACGAGCTGATATCCCGCCTCATCGGAGACCTCCATTTCATCCTATTGTGCGCCGTATTGGTCGCCTCCCTCGTGGCGGTATTGAAGGGCGCGGACTTCCTGGTAGACGGGGGAGTGGCCCTTTCGGTCAAGTGGGGCGTGCCCAAGATGCTCATCGGCGCCACCATCGTGAGTCTCGGCACCACCCTTCCCGAGACGGTGGTCAGCGTACTCGCCGCTCTTCGCGGCGCTCCGGGTCTCGCCCTGGGGAACGCAGTCGGATCGATCATCGCCAACGCGGGACTCATCTTGGGTATTGCGACGCTTATCCGACCGATTCACGTCGATACCGGGATGGTGAGCCGCCAAAACGGAATCTCCGTCGGAAGTTCGATTCTACTCGTCCTGTTCAGCATACCGTTCTTCGCGATCGGGGACACATTTACCCGCGGCGGCAGGCTCCCCCAGGGTGTCGGAATAGCCTTTGTCGTACTCTTGTGCATCTACCTGTGGCAGTCCCTCCGGTGGTCGCGCTCCTCCTCACCCGATACGGCGGACGATGCGATTGGGGAGGCCGACTCTACCTTGACGCCGGCGGCGTCGTTTTTCCGCCTTGCGATCGGGCTCGTCCTCGTAGTAATGGGGTCCTGGATACTCATACCGACGGTAGAGGAGATCGCTCTGCGCCTGGGGATACCCGAGGCGATCATCGCGGCAACCCTCGTCGCCTTCGGCACCTCGCTCCCGGAGCTCGCCACTGCAGTCAGCGCGGCTCGCAAGGGCCACGGCGAGCTCGCCCTAGGTAACGTAATCGGGGCGAACGTGCTCAACGTGCTCTTCGTGAGCGGTGCGAGTGCCGCCGTCACCGCCGGCGGCCTGCGCGTGCCGCCGTCGTTTTTCTACCTATTCTTCCCGTCAATGCTGTTTATCGTCCTGCTCCTCGGAATCGGCGTCGCACACAACAAAGGAGCGCTCGGGCGGGTATTCGGCTCCGTCCTCCTCGGCGCATACGTGCTGACGGTCGTCGCAGGCTATGTCGTCCCGAACTGAGCGAGGCGTAGCATCAAATCACGGCACACATCCTCCCCGACGGGCGGGAGTGCGTCGCGCGGCGGCCTTCTTTCGCCCTTGAAACTCAGTAGGTGAGCTGCTATGTTGGCGCCGCAAGGAGACCAACACATGAAAGTAGCGATCGGATGCGATCCCAATGCGACATGGCTCAAAAACGAGATCATCGAGGAGCTCGAAGATCTGGGACACGAGGTCAAAGACTTCGGGTCGGACGATCCGATCTATGCGAACGTAGTGATCGACGTCGGTGAGGCGGTTGTTCGCGGTGAATACGAACGCGGCATCGTGTTGTGCGGCACCGGCATCGGCGCGAGCATCGCGGCCAACAAGGTTCCCGGCGTGTACTGCGCATTGGTGACCGACGCCTACCAGGCGGAGCGAGCGGCTCTCAGCAACAACGCCAACGTGATCGCCATGGGCTCCCAGGTGACCGGGAATAAGGTCGCCCGCTTCCTCGCGAGAACGTGGATGGCCTCCGCGTACGAACCCGGCGGGCGCTCGGAACCGAAGATCGCTCGGATCACCGAATACGAGAAGCAAAACACGGCGTAGCCTTCCCGAAACGTTCTCGACAGTTCCTCCGGCAGCATCTATCATACCGGCATGCCCGATATTGCATTTCACGACGACGAACTCGCCCTCGAGCCCTTCGACTGCCGGTGCGGCAGACGGCACGAACTTCCGATTCGTCGAATCCTCGTGCGTCCGCGGGCGATAGATGAGGTCGCGTCGATCGTCGGCGAGCTCGGCACCGGAACGCGCGTCACGCTGGTCGCCGACGGCAACACCTATCGCATCGCCGGGCGAGCCGTCGAGGATCAGCTCCGGCGGGCAAGATATCGTGTGACGCTGTGCCTCTTCGACACGACCCAGCCGGTGAAGCCGGACGAGACTGCCGTGGGCGATCTCATGCTCACCATGGGCACCGAAACCGATCTTCTCGTAGTGTGCGGCTCGGGGTCTCTCACCGATCTCACGCGATTCGTCGCGGCGAGAACCGCCACACCCTTCGTCTCGGTGGCGACCGCTCCCTCCATGGACGGATACTCGGGGTCGGGCGCGCCGATGACTCACCACGGCCACAAGCGGACCATCATCGCTACCAACGCAAAAGCGGTCATCGCGGACACGGAGATCCTTACGGCGGCTCCCTACGACATGATCGCCTCCGGTTTCAGCGATACGATCGGGAAACTCACCTCACGGGTAGACTGGAAACTCAGCGCTATCGTACGCAACGAGTACTATTGTCCCGTCTTTGCCGCGGCGGTCGACGCCGCGGTGGGGCAAACGGTAGCGGCGGCGCGGGCAATTCGCTCACGGGACGCCGACGCGATACGGACTCTGGGCGAGGCGCTAATGATATCCGGTATCGCTATGCTCCTCGTCGGAAACTCTCGACCCGCCTCGGGGAGTGAACATAGCCTCAGCCACTACTGGGAGATGTGCGCGGGCATAGGCCGCCGCCGGCCGTTTTTTCACGGCACCAAAGTCGGAGTAGCGACCGGAGTCGCCGCCGCCTTTAACGAACGCTTCTTTGCCCGCGACCCCGCCGCACTCGACATAGAGCGAGTCGTCGCATCGGCCGAGCCGGTCGACGCGATCGAAGATCGCCTTCGCGGGGGACTCGGGCCGGTTGCCGAAGGCGTTATCGCCGAGGTCGTGCGCCCGGAGTATGTGGACGGAACGCGGCGTATGAATGCCGTCGCAGAGGTCGTCGAACGCTGGGATGAGATCGCCGCGCTGGCTGCATTGTCACCCGGGAGGGACGAAATCGTTCGTATCCAAGAGGCGGTGGGTGCGCCGTGGCACCCGTCGGAGATCGATGTCGACCGAGACTATCTACGCGAAACGCTTCTCAACGCCAAGGAGGTGCGCAGCCGCTATACGGTCCTCCGCGCCGCGGAGCATCTGGGCTGGCTGGAAGAGATCGCCGACGAGGTCGTCGCACTGTATTACGACTGATCGACGGTACGGCCGACACCGCTCTCCCTTCAATCCAGCACGTTCGATCAAGCGCCGCGGCGCGATCCGCGTTATCCTTACACCTGTGAACGCACCCTGTGAGGCGGGATATGCGGAGCGCATTCAACGCGCCGTCGACTATATCGAGACCGACCTATCGCGCGAGGTCGCCCTGGATGAGGCGGCGGCTCGCGCGTGTTGGTCGAGCTTTCACTTCATGCGAACCTTCACCGCCGTGATCGGTGCTACCTTCCGCGAGTACCTTCGGACACGCCGGATGGACTTGGCGGCGTATCGCCTGTCGTTCTCCGACGAGCGCGTGCTCGACATTGCCGTCAGCGTCGGATACGAGACACACGAGGCGTTCACGCGGGCATTCAAAAAAATCTACGGTGTAAGCCCGGGCAGGTATCGCACCATAGGAACGTATACCATGCGCGCACCGCGTGCATGCGTCGTACTCAAGCGGTACGAGACACATGGGAGAGATGATATGGAGCCGCGGATTGTGAAAAAGGGAGCGATGACGATCATGGGTGCGGAGCTCAGGACCACCAACGACGGCAGCAACCTCAAAGAGATTCCCGAGTTTTGGGAACGATTCCTCACAGAGGGCACGGCGGAACGGATTCCCGACAAGGTAGAGCCCGCGGTTTCGTACGGCCTGTGTACCGACATGGACTCCAAAAGCGGCGCGTTCAGCTACGTAATCGGATACGCGGTCCCGGACGGCACGCCCGCGACGAACCGTTTCGGTACGTTTCCCGTGCCGTCGAAAGAGTACGCCGTGTTCACCGCGCGTGCGAAGACGGGCGGAGACGACTTTTCCAACGAGATCCAACGAATGTGGAAGTTCGCCTACGGAGAGTGGTTCGTCGATAACCCAACGTGGGAGCGCGACGACGGTCCCGACTTCGAGCTCTATGACGACAGACGGTTTTCGGAGTCCGAGGCGCAATGTGATATCTACATTCCCGTGCGACGGAGATAGCCCGAATCGGCGGCCGGGCCGTTGTAGTGTATGACCACCGAGATCACTACGCGGGTGTCGAAGCCCTCTTGTCGATATATACTATACCCCCCTATAGTAAAAGAAGAGATCATCCCGGACGGTGCATCGGCGCGCGTGGACGCACCGAAAAAAAGGGAAGATCTCAGCTAATACGAGAACCCACGGGGCGGGAGGAGTGAGCATGGACCAGAAACGCCTACGGATAGAATTCCTCTACTTCGACGGCTGTCCGTCTTACAAACAGGCGTGGACCGATCTCCTCGACGTGATCGTGGAGATGAAGCTCTCCGTCGTAGTGAGCCCGATTTCCGTGGACGATCAACAAACGGCCGATCGGTTTCAATTCGCCGGTTCACCCTCTCTCCGTATCGACGGGGTCGATTTGGAGCGGTACGAGGGGCCCGGGATCTTCGTGTGCCGCATCTATCGAGAAAACGAGGGGAAGGGGTGGCCGAGCAAAGCCTTGCTACGACGGCGTCTCACCGAGGGGAATGCGCGTCTCGGGACGTCGGGGCCGCACCTCGCGGCGAGTGAGTAGCCCGCACTCCGTCGGCCGTTCCGTCTCCGAGATGACGCGCAATCCCGACGACGGTCGCAGGCGCCGTCCGGGACGGCGCCGTTTAATCGACTCGCCGTGAGCGGAGCTCGGTCTCCAAGCCGTGCGCGATATGCAACCGCATCGCCTCTTCGGCCGCGACCGGATCACGCAGGATGATCGGCTTCACGAGCCGCTCGTGCCACCGCTCCGGATCGGGCTCTTTGCGAGTATGCCGGGCGACGGCGACGAACATAGAGTACAAGTGGGCCCTCCGGATCGAATCGTGCAGCGCGGCCACACCGGTAACGGCGACTATTGAATCGTGGACCGCGAGGTGCGCCTCGGCACGTTCGTGCTCCGTCGCCGCGCTTTCGATCGTGTGAGCCGCGTCGCACCGTTTGGCCGCCTCGAGAAGCCGCTCGCCCTCGGCAGGCGTGACGCGCATTGCGGCCTCGCGCGCGGCAATGCGTTCGAGCCCTTCCCGTACCAGATACATACCGCGCACGTGCTCGTCGGTAATTTCTATGACGCGTGCCCCCCACTTCGGCTCGATCGTGATAAGACCCTCGTGCTCTAACGTACGAAATGCCTCGCGCACGGCGATCGCGTTGGCGGAAAAGCGCTCGGCCATCTGTCGCTGAGGAAGCGGCGTTCCCGCGGGAACATCGCCGGAGAGGAGCGCGGCGCGTATTTCGTCCGCGACCCGTTCGTATTCGGTTTTGCGTTCCGCCATAATTATTACTCGGAGTCGAGTTTACCCCTTCACCGCACCGACCGTCAGACCCTTAATGACATAACGCTGGAAAATCATCGTGAGAATGATCGCCGGCGTGATAATCGCAATCGAGGCGGCCATGACGCTGCCCCAGCTCACCTCGGCGTAACTCACGAAGTTGTAGATCGCGATCGGTAGCGTTCGGGTGCGACGCGCCGAGAGGACGAGAGAGAACATGAAATTGTTCCATGAAAAGATAAACGAGAGTGTCGTACTCGTCACGACTCCGGGGCCGGTAAGCGGAAGCAGTACGTGCCAGAAGGCCCCCTGCAGGGTCGTCCCCTCCACCATCGCCGACTCCTCTATTTCGCGCGGCAGATTGTCGAAAAAGTTGACCATGATCCACACCACCAGCGGCAAGGAAATCAAAATATGGCTGAGAATGAGGCTCACATAGGTATCGATCAGTCGCAGACGCGAAAAGACGATGTACCAGGGCAGTAAGAGCGAGATACCGGGCATTAGCCGGGCGATGAGGATCACCACCCCGACTCCGCGTTGGCGAAAACGGCTGATCGAGTACGCCGCCGGCAATCCCAATACGAGGGCGATCGAGGTCGCGCCCACGGCGACGATCGTGCTGTTGAAGAAGAACTGCAAAAAGTCCTGCTCCGCGAATACTCGAACGAAATTATCGAGGGTCGGCACGAAAAACCAGACCGGTGGATTGGCGATGATCTGAACCTGGGTTTTGAACGCCGATACGGCCATCCACAACAAGGGGAAGAGAAAGGGAGTCGCAACGACAACTACCAATGCATACCAACCGACCGCTCGGTACCATTTGTGCTGCATCGTGGGTCTCCTCACATCTCGTACGTCCGCCGCAGCTTGAGGGTGAGCACCGTTGCTCCCAACACCATGAGAAAGAGCGCGACCAGCGTTGCCGAGGCGGAACCGAATCGAAAGTAGGCGAAGCTCTGGTTGTACGCGTATATATTGAGCGTCTCGCTGGCGAAACCGGGTCCGCCTGTGGTCATGACGTAGATGATATCGAACGTCTTGAGCCCCTCGATGCCGCGCAACACGACGGCGACGACGATCGTGGGGCTCACGAGAGGAAGCGTTACGTGACGCAGAATCTGAAACCTGCTCGCCCCGTCGACGCGCGCCGACTCGACCGGCTCCGCGGGCACACCGGCCAGCCCCGCGAGCACGATGAGAGCGATCATCGGCGTCCACTGCCAAATATCCACCAACGCGAGGGCCGGGATCACCGTCAACCGCGATCCGACCCACTCGGACGGCGGCAGACCGAGCAGTTCCAAGCCGTAGTTGGCCAATCCGATCGTCGGCTCGTAAAACAGGAGCCATGCGAGGCCGACGGCGACGGGTGTCGCGACCATCGGCAGGAGCAGCACCACCTTCACCGCCGACTTGCCGACGAACTGACGATTGAGCATGAGCGCGATCGCGACGCCCAGAGCAGCTTCGATCCCGACCGCCAGGAACGTGAAGTAGAGCGTCCGCACCACCGCCAGCCAAAACCGCCGGTTGGTAAGCATCTCGGTGTAATTGCCGAGCCCGGCAAAGGTGATCGTCCCTCCCGACATCATGTTCCAATCGTGGAGGCTCAGAAACAACGTATACAGAATCGGAAAGACCATCATGATAATGACGAAGAGCGCAGCCGGCAGTGGAAAAATCCAGCGAAGATTGCGCTCTACATACCTACTTAGCGACACTGCCCGTACCTCCCGTGCATCGCGCGCGTGATGCGCCCACACGGTATCACGACGAAACCGTATGGGCGAGCGAAGGGCTCCGCCGGTTGCGGAGCCCGATTGAAGGGATGAGATACCGAGAGGAACCTACTGCCCAAGCTCACCCGCCGACTCGAGCAGGGCGTTTACCTCCTCGACCGCCGCATCGGCAAGATCGGTGAGATCTCCGGCGCCGGAGCGCTCTATCGAGGAGACGATGATACTCCCGATCGAGTCGCGCGCTTCGCTTACCGCGGTCATGAGGGGACGATCGTAAGGAAGTGCGGTCGCCGATATCGCCGAGCCCGATTCGGCGAGGCCGGGAAAGATCGCGTCCGCAACGGCCGGATCCTCCCACGCTGAGGTTCGTGCCATGGTGAGACCGGCCGCTTGCGCCCGGACGGCTACCGCTTTCCCGGCGGCCCATTCCATGAAACGCCACGCCGCCTCTTGGTTCTCGCTCTGCGCCGAGATCGCGAGGGCCCACGGCACGACCATATACGGCGAGTTACCGCGCGGTCCCGCCGGAAAGGGTGCCACGCCGAGCACATCGGCCACTTGCGACGTTTCCGGATCCAGGAGACCGGCGATCAACACGCTGGCGTCGGTCCACATCGCCGCGCTTCCGGCGGCGAAGAGCGCCTGCGCCTGGGGCCAGCTCATGTTGGTGACGCCGGGAGGACCGTATTCGCCGAGGAGCTCGCCGTAGTAGGCAAACGCCGCAAGCGCCTCAGGGGTGTTGAACACCGCGTAGCCGTCCTCGATGAAGTCGCCGCCATAGTTGTATAGGTAGCTCGAGAACTGGGTGACGGCGGCGCCGCGCTGTCCCCTGGAGACGATGCCGTACACCTCGTTGTCCGGATCGTGGAGCGCCCGGGCGGCGGCCATAAGTTCCGCCAACGTCGTCGGGACGCTGATGCCCGCCTCTTCAAAGAGGTCGGTCCGATAAAAGAGCGTCTCCCACTCCGTGACGATCGGCACCGCATAAACACGCCCCTCGAACTCCACCGCACCTCGAGTTGAGGCGGGATAGTCGTCCCAGCCGAAGTCGGCCCCCGCCGTGGCGATCGCATCGTCCAACCAGGAGTAGTACCCGTTGCGGCTGAACAACTTACCCTCTTGGAGGGGGCGCGTCATAAAGATGTCGATGTCGGAGTTACCGGAGGTAAACTCCACCGTCAAACGTTGGGTCAACTGGTTCTCTTCGTAGTTTTCCATGTTGACGACAATGCCCGTCTCCGCCTCAAACTCGCTTAACAACGGACGAATGACGTCGGTAAAGGGGTGGTTTGCGGCGACGAAGCGCAACTCCGTCGTATCGCCCTCGGACTGTCCGCCGGCGAACACCATTCCCGCCGTAACGATAAGAACGGCCACGATGCATACCATTCGCTTCATAGAGCCTCCTTGTAACGTTCACGATAAACCCGATAAATCAGATTTGTCAAAGACAAAGTCCCCGTGCTATGATCAATGCATACATGAAAGCGCTCCTTCATACGGCTCCATTTTCGTTCTCCCTCGTCGATCGTCCGCGCCCGGAGCTCCGCGACGACGAGGTACTCGTGCGGATACGGGCGGTCGGAATTTGCGGTAGTGACGTCCACGGTATGACGGGCGCCACGGGGCGCCGTATTCCGCCGATCGTCATGGGACACGAAGCGAGCGGCGAGGTCGTGCAGGTCGGATCCGACGTGGACGATAGGTGGCTCTCTCGACGCGTAACCTTCGATTCGACCGTGTATTGCGGAGCGTGTCGCTACTGCAAGTCCGGCCGAGTCAACCTGTGCGCTACGCGACAAGTGTTGGGAGTCTCCTGTGATGAATATCGCCGCGACGGCGCTATGGCCGAGTACGTCGCCGTGCCGGCACGCATCCTCTACGAGATCCCGCCCGGGGTGAGCTGGGATCACGCAGCGATGGTGGAACCGGCGGCGATAGCGCTCCATGCAGTGCGCATTGCACGGCTCTCCCCGGGCTCCTCGGCGACCGTGATCGGCTCCGGCGTCATCGGACTGCTCATAATCCAGGCGCTTCGGGCGACCGGCGCGGGGACGATACGCGCCGTGGATCCGCTCTCCTTTCGCCGCGAGACGGCGCTGCGCTGCGGTGGGGACGAAGTGCACGAACCGGGACGAGCCATCGCCGAGAGCGACGTCGTCTTCGACGCGGTAGGGTCGTCGTCGACGGTCTCGACCGCGATAGATCGCTGCGTAAAGGGGGGCACGATCGTCCTCGTCGGGAACCTCGCACCGTCGATCGAGCTCCCCCTTCAACGGGTTGTCACACGGGAGCTGCGCGTACTCGGCTCGTGCGCAAGCGCGGGTGAGTATACGGTCGCGCTCGACTACATGGCGCGCGGCGCGATCGATGTAGCCCCCATTCTAAGCGTCACGGCGCCTCTTTCCGAGGCGGCATCCTACTTCGACAGGCTCCACCGCGATCCGGGCGAGCTCCTCAAAGTCGTCCTGCAACCGGAGGGATAATATGTTCGATCTTACGGGCAACACGGCCGTAGTGACCGGCGGCAGTCGCGGCCTCGGCAGCTACATGGCGACGGCACTCGCCAAGGCGGGAGCGGATGTTGTAATTACGGCGCGCGACGTAGCCCGATGCGCGCAGACGATCGCCGGAATCGAAGCTATCGGCGGTCGTTGCCGCGCGTATGAGTTGGACGTGCGCGTTCGCGAGAGTATCGCCTCATTCTCTTCGGCATTGGAGCGCGACTCGGTGCGACCTTCCATCTTAGTGAACAACGCGGGATGTAACGTGCGGAAAAGCTCGCTGGAGATAACCTGGGAGGAGTGGAACACCGTGTTGGATACCAACCTGCGCGGCCCCTTCTTCGTCACCCAGGCGATCGCACCTGCGATGGTGAAAGCGGGGTACGGACGCATCATCAACGTCGGATCGGTCACATCGGTATTTGGGTATGCGGGAATCACGCCGTACTGCGCGAGTCGCGGCGGCGTACTCCAAATGACACGATCGTTGGCCGATGAGTTCGGACCCCACGGCGTTACGGTCAATACCTTGGCCCCGGGGTGGTTCCGGACGGAGCAGAATAAGATTCTCTATGAGAACGCCGAATGGCTCGCCTACCTCAACGATCGTATACCCGTTAAGCGTCCGGGACGTCCCCGCGATCTGGACGGCGCCGTTGTCTTTCTCGCCTCCCCGGAGTCGGAGTACGTGACCGGACAAATCCTCCTCGTAGACGGCGGTATTTCGACGGGCGCGACCAAGGCGACGGTATAAATGAGTATCATTGTAGTATCGTCGGCGTCGCACCGGATGGTGCGCGACGCCGATGCACTGTTTGGGAGGTGTACATGAAAGCGGTATGGAACGGCGAAGTCATCGCCGAGAGTGACGAGACTATCGTCGTTGAAGGTAACCATTATTTCCCGCCCGACTCGGTGCAACGCACATTTCTGTCCGACAGCTCGATGACCTCGACGTGTCCGTGGAAGGGCGACGCCAGATATCTGAACCTGACGGTCAAGGGTCAGGAGAACCGAGACGCAGCATGGTACTATCCCGAGCCGAAAGAAGCGGCGCGTAACATCGCGGGATACGTGGCGTTCTGGAAGGGCGTGGAGGTCGGCTGAGCCGTCGGGCTCACCGGGGAACCGCCCCGGCACCCTTCAGAAACGCGGCGAGCTCGCCGACCGGCATGGGCTTCGCGAAATAGTACCCCTGATACTCATTGCAGCCCCGTTCGATGAGAAAATCGAGCTGATCTTTCGTCTCGACGCCCTCGGCGACGACGCGTAGCGAGAGATTCTTGGCCATAGCAATTATCGTCGAGGTGATCTCTACATCGTCTTGGTTACCGGGAAGGTCTCGTACGAAAGATCGATCGATCTTGAGCGTATCGATGGGGAGCTCCTTGAGATACGCCAACGACGAATACCCGGTACCGAAGTCGTCGATGCTGACGCGGATCCCCGCATCGGAGAGCTTCGCCAACTGCGTCGCGGCGGTTTCGATCCTGCCCATGGCGGCCGTCTCGGTGATCTCGACCTCGAAACGTCGAGGAGGGAAGCCGGTCTCCTCCAGAGAGCGCAGAATGCGTGCTGCAGCGTCTTTTTGATGGAGAGAGCGTGCCGAAATGTTTACTGCAAGCGACAGCCTCTTCGCGACCTCGCCCATCGCCAATATCTCACGACAGGCCGTCTCCAGCACAAATGCGTCGAGATCGGTGATCAACCCGCTGTCCTCGGCGGCGCGAATGAAATGACTCGGCGATACCGGACTTCCGTCGAGCACCCACCGCGCCAACGCCTCCAGCCCGCAAACTCCGCCGTCGGCGGCGACCTTAGGCTGGTAGGCGACCGTAATGCTCCGCCCCTCCAAAGCGCGACGCAGCGCGTTTTCGAGCTCGATTCGCTCCCGAGCGCTCTCGTGGAGCTGCGTCGTGAACATATGGTAGGTGCTCTTACCGCTCGCTTTGGCCTCGTACATCGCAAGGTCGGCGTTTTTGATCAGCGTCTCGGAGTCCTTCCCGTCGGCCGGATACTCGGCGACACCGATGCTCGCGGTGACAAACAGCTCATGTCCGCCGATGACAAACGGCTCCTTGAACGCCTGAAGGATGCGCTCGGTCACCCTCATCGTGTTACGATGCGCGGTCTCGGACAGCATGAGCACGACGAACTCGTCGCCGCCGAGGCGTGCCAGCGTATCGGTCTCGCGGATTAACGGCTCCACCCGATTCGCGACCGCCTGCAGAAGCGCGTCGCCGACCGAATGGCCGAGGCTGTCGTTGATATTCTTGAAATTGTCCAAATCGAGAAACAAGATCGTTACCAACCCCTCTCCGCGGCGAACGTGTCGGAGTGCGACATCGGCGCGGTCGAGAAGCAGCGTCCGATTTGGTAGACCCGTGAGCGCATCGTGGAGCGCCTGGTGACGGATCTGCTCCTCTTTCGTTTTCATCTCCGAGATGTCGTGAAAGACGCCGACGAAATGCTCGATAACGTTGGAGTTGCGAATGGCGCTGATGCTCAACCGCTCGGGATACGACTCGCCGGATTTACGACGATTCCAGACCTCCCCGGTCCACTCACCCTCCTCGGTGATGGCGCGCCACATATCGGCGTAAAACTGCGAATCGTGGCGGTCCGATTTGAGAGTCCGCGGATTCCTGCCGAGGACCTCATCTTCCCGATAGCCGGTAATCCTCGTGAACGCCGGATTTGCCGAGCGAATGGTTCCGTTCGGATCGGTAATGACGATCCCCTCGACGGCGTTCTCGAATACTTTCTGATATAGACGCAGCTCGTTCTCACGCTGCTTTTGGAAGGTGATATCCTTGACGATGCCGATAAAACCGAGAAACTCGCCGCCTTCGGTATAACGCGGGACGGCGTTCGTCAACACGTACCCGTGAGTGCCGTTCTTGGCACAATAGCGACCCTCGGCGTCGGTTATCGCCTCTCTGCGATCGAACGCCTCGGCCATGGTCGGCGCGCCGCCGTTGTCGGCTTCGTGCTCCATAAACTCGGTCGGACTGCGTCCGAGAAGCTCCGCCGGTGTGTATCCCAGAAAGTTCAGCACCCGTTCTGAGGCGTAGACAAAGGACCCCCATGCATCGGTCTCCCAGATCCAATCCGCCGATATCAGTGCGATCTGCTCGAAACGCGACCGATAATTCAACAGCTCGCGTTCGAGAAACACCTCCCTCGAAACGTCACGGATCGTCGCCAGAATCAGCACATCGTGAGGAAGGGGGAGGCGCGTAAGATACACCTCGACGTCGAAAACCGACCCGTCACCGGGACGCCGGGCGCTCCACGAGAAGAACTGCGATTTCCCGTCGACGACCGACTCCCACAGATCGGGCAACTGCTCGATCGGCGCCGCCGGGTCTGAGAAATCGTCGATCATCGAGGCCGAAAGCGCCTCGGAGCGAGAGACGCGAAAGAGTTCCAGGGCGCGTCGATTGACCGTTACGATCGACCCGTCGATACGATGAATGAAGACGCCGTCATACACCGAGTTAAATACCGAATGAAACAGTACGCCGGTCGGTGAGGACTCGCTGGGGTCCAACAGTGCATCGCCGTCGCGGGTAGTGACGACCATCACCGATCGTCCGTCGACGGGCGATACCCAGTACCGCCGACGCTCCGGAAAGCCGCGATGGACGACCGTGCGCGGGCTCAACTCACGCACCGCCCCGGAGACGAGCACCTCCTGCATCATGCTCGGCAGTCCCGAGATTCCGGATACCGGGAAGGCCTCCTTCACCGGTGCGCCCACTACGTCTTCTCGTTCCACTTCCTCGTGCTCGCACGCCAGCTCGTTGACGTCGACCACGAGAAACTCACCGTCGGAGCGGCGTCGACAAAACACGACCGCTGCGTCAAAGCTGGTCAGTAAGTCCGTCAAATACTTGAAATTCTCGATTCGTATACCCTCTAACTTTTTTTGCGGGAGCTACGGACCCTTTCGATAATTGTAGTATGCACATCGAAATTAACCACCAATGGGCCCGTAGAACTACCATGATCGGCGAAATTGAGGGCCAGCGCCACATCCGTCGTTGTCAACACACCCCCGAAACGCGATTCCGCCCCCCGGCTTTGGCCCGGTAAAGCTCACGATCGGCAAATGTAATGGCGGCCTCGAGGAGGGCGCGGCAACTCGCCTCTTCCACGACGGCGTCGTCCGGAAAGACGACTTCGCCGACGCCGATACTGATCGTTACCCGCTGCATAGCCGGTGTAACCAACCGTTCGTCCTCCTCGACGACGATCCGAATCCTTTCGGCAAGGCCGACGGCCTCCTCGCATCCCGTACGCGGAAGTATCGCCACGAACTCCTCGCCGCCGTACCGCGCCAGAAAATCTCCGGCGCGAAAGGAGCGGGCGAGCGTCCGCGAGAAAGCGATTAGCACCCGATCGCCGGCGTCGTGCCCGAGCGTATCGTTTATCGACTTGAAATGGTCGATGTCGAGGACGAGAACCGAGCACGGCTGGTTGGAAAGAGCGCACATTTGGATGATTCGCGTCCCTTCGCTCTCGAGATAGAGCCGATTTGCCAGAGACGTGAGCGGATCGGTGAGCGACATATGCTGCAGTTCAGTGTGGCGCGCATGGACTGCCAAAGCCATGTCGCGGATCGTCGCATAGAGGCGCCGCAGCTCTCCGGGCGCGGTCGACGGCAACCGCAGTGCCCGCGCCGCCGTATAGTCGCCATCGCCGATATTGCGGCTCATCGTATCCAGAACGCGAATCATGCTGACGACCGAGTGTCTGATTCTCACCAGAAGAAGGGCGATAACGACGGTCGCGACGACGACGGTGACGGCCAACGCCGCGTTATAGCGGTTGAAGACGTGTACCAACTCCTCGATGTCCGACTCCACCACAAGCGACCACTCGGTGATGTCGATTTGCCGTCGTGATCTGATGACCTCGATACCCGCCTCGTTCGTAAAGACCGTCGGTTCCTCATATCCCGGGCGATATGTCGGAAGCATGGTACGCTCAGAGCGCGGATAGCTAGTGGCGATCACGACATCGTTTCGATCGACGAGGGTGGCGTGAATGGGCCTCGTCGCGGAAAGCTCGACGATCACATCCTCGAGCGTCGTAAGACTCACGGGAGCGAACACGACGCCGAATATGTCGCTCGAGTCGCGGTACACCGGCGCGGCAAAGACGATCAGTTGGCGACCGGTCGTACGACCGACGATGACCTCGCTGACGTTGATGGTTCCGGCAAGCGCCCTTTGAAAATACTCTCTGTCGCCGACGTAGCCGCCGCCCGGCCCCGCCGAGTCGACGAGGACGTACCCGTCGGGTGAGACGACGACCGCCGCAGTGAAATCCGGCAACTCATCGGCAAATCGCATGACCTCCTCGGTAAGGCCGGCCATGTCTTCGACGTGACCGGCGAGATGCCCCGCGAAGTATCCTATTAAAAGAACCCGTTCCTCGACCCACCGTGAGATAAACAGAGACTTGAGGTCCAAATTGGTTTCGATATCGCCCTCGTACTCGTCGAGGATCAACGGACGCGTCTGATAGTGATAGAGGAGCGAGCCCGCCACGAGGACGGCGACAAACGGCAGGGCGGAGACGAAGTAGAGACGGAACCCGGAACCGCCCCACGGTCGCTCGTCACGCTTACCCGCTCGTCGATGAAAAATGTCCATGTTCCGTCAGATAGTAACGCAAGAGACGCCTCTCCACAAAGAACGAGGCAACATTTCGGTCGACGAACCGAGGCAAGTCGTCGAAGCGGGGCGGGATTGACATTGTCCGATCCCGGGCCATACGCTCAATATACTCTACTACTATCGGTCAGGAGGAGGAGAAAGCGTGAAAAATCGTCTCGGCGGCGTATTAGTGTTGGGGTTATTGGTCGTTTTCGCGGTGTTTCCCTCGGGATCGGGAGAAGAGACAACCGACGATGCGACGGTTCTTGAGTTTTGGTCGTGGCGGGTCGAGGATGTCGCGGTGTATGAATCGCTGATTGAACGATTCGAGACGCAAAATCCCGACATTCGCGTCACCTTCAACCCGATCGTACAAACGGAATACAACACGGTGCTTTCCGCGGCGCTCCAGGGGGGCGGAGGGCCCGATATCATCCATCTACGGGCCTACGGCGGCCTGGAGCAATTTGCCCAGCCCGGATATCTCATGCCGCTGGACGGCGAGATTTCGGCGTTGGAAGATGTTCCCGCCGGGACGCGGCGCGGGGCGACATCGATCGCCGACGGACGCGTATACGGTGTGCCGTTTGCGAGTCAGACGCTGGTCATCTACTATAATGCGCGGATGTACGACGAGCTCGGTCTCGCGGAGCCGGAGACGTGGGACGAGTTCATAGTGAACCTCGAGGCGATGCGTGAGGCGGGTATTACGCCGCTGGCCAACGGTGCCGCCGACGGGTGGACGCTTGAGGTGATGAGCGGCGTGATCGGGCCGAGTTTCTACGGCGCCGACGATTTTTTTGACGCCGTGATCACCGGCGAGACCGACTTCACCGATCGCCGATACGTCGCTGCGCTCGACGTACTCAACGAGCTCATACCGTTCATGCCCGACGGTTACATGGGTGTCGGATACGTCGATATGCAGGCGAGCTTCATAAACGAGGGTGCCGGACACTTCATCGGCGGGAGTTGGGAGGCCGCCTACTTCGCGTCGCAAAATCCGTCTCTCGAGATCGGCATCTTTGCCGGGCCGCCTGCGGAGCGAGGGGGAACGCGATACGTATCGAGTTTTGTCGACGGTTCGTTCGGCGCCTCGGCAACGACCGAACATCCCGAGGCGGCTACACGCTTCCTATCGTTTCTGATGAGTCGCGAGGCGGGCCAATTTCTGGCTGAGAACCTCAAGTTGAAGTCGGACGTTCCCGGCGTGTCCGTCGACGATCCGTTTCTCGGAGAGTTGATCCGCCTAAACGAGCACGCCACGCCGTATGTTCATTTGGTAGGATTCCGGTACGAACAGCCGACCGGTTCGACCTTACTGCAATCGGCGCTGCAGGAGATGTTCGCGGGAGAGATCACCGCCGCCGACGCCGCCGAGGATGTGCACCGCGGCCTCGCGACGTGGTTCGAGCCGTTTCAAGACTGAGACTGGGTGCGCCGCGACGTCGATGAGTTCGCGTCGCGGTTCGCTCGACGGCTCGATATGGCGCATAGAACGCTCCAACGAAATCTCTGGATCGCCTTTTTCGTAACGCCGGCGCTCGCGATCGTACTTACATTCATTATCGCGCCGTTGTTTCTCTCACTGTTCAACAGCGCATTTGAGTGGCGTAGTACTGAGCGGGGCGCATTTGTCGGCTTGGCCAACTTTCGCACGATCTTCTTCGAGTTTCCATATAACGAACGGCTGTGGAACGCCCTGGCCAACAACGTGCGGTGGTTTGCGGTCACGATGGCGGTGCAGAACCTACTCGGTTTGGCATTTGGATATTTCTTGAGCCGAAGCATTCCCGGCTCCAAGATCTTTCAGCGCATCTTCTTCATCCCCGTGCTCTTTTCCATCGTGGCGGTGGGCTTTCTATGGCGTCTGTATCTTAACCCCAACTACGGACTGATCAATCAACTTCTCCGCGCCGTCGGCGCGGAAGGAGCGGCACGACCGTGGCTGGGCGAGGCGGGGTTGGCTACCTACGCGATTATCACGGTCAACATGTGGCGCTGGCTCGGATTTCCGACGCTGGTGTTTTATGCGGCGATCAACAACGTACCGAAGGCGTGTATCGAAGCGGCATATCTCGACGGGGCGCGTGAGACGACGGTGTTCTTCCGTGTCGTCCTCCCGCTGATCGTTCCTGCGATCACGATCATCACCGTTCTCACGATGATCGGGAGCCTCAACGTCTTTGAGCAGGTGTTCACGATGGCCGGTCTCTCCGCGGGACCGTTCTTCTCCACCGACACCATCGGCACCCTCTTCTATCGCACCGCATTCGGGAGCGTGGACACGGGGATTCCCGAGATCGGCATCGGCTCGTCGATCGGTGTCCTCATCTACGTGCTCACCTTTGCCTTCTCGCTCGCCTCAATTCTGGGACTCCGAACACGCGAGGTGGAGATGTGATCTTCGATATCGATCTGGCCACCTCGTCACCGATCAAACGCGCGGTATATCTCACCGTCGAGATCGTCATGATCGCCTACGCGGTCGTGGTGCTCTACCCCCTCGTGAACATGGTACTCTCGTCGTTCAAAACGACACGGGAGATCTTCCAACACCCCTTCGGCGTACCCCGAGAGTGGGTCCTCGACAATTACCGCACCGTATGGGTAGACGGACGCTTCGGTCGCTATATCCGAAACAGCGTGTTCGTGACCGTGATCGCCATGGTCGGCGTGCTGCTCTTCGGTTCCATGGCGTCGTTCGGCATCGCGCGCTACCGGTATCGCCTCAACACGGCGATTTACATGCTGTTTCTCGCCGGTATCATGCTACCGCTCAAGGCGGCGGTCATCCCCCTTTTTTTGATCGTGCGGCGGATGGGACTCCTGGACTCCCACGCGGCACTGATTCTCGTGTTCGCCGCGATGGGTATTCCCTCCACGGTGTTCATTCTCGCCGGCTTCATGCGAACCATACCGCAGGATCTGGAGGACGCGGCGCGCATCGACGGAGCTAACGATTTCGGAATCTATCGACGCGTCGCCCTACCTCTTTCGGCGCCGTCGATCGCGTTAGTCACGATTTACAACATGGTCCCGATCTGGAACGATTTTTTCTTTCCCCTCGTCTTCGTGCGCACCGATCGCCTCAAGACGCTGCCGGTGGGTATCAGCACCTTCTTCGGACAGTATCAGATCAACTGGGCGTTGGTCTTTGCCGCGCTCTCGATAGCGATACTTCCGATGTTGATTCTCTACATGTTCATGTCTCGGTACTTCATCAAAGGCATTACCGCAGGAGCAATAAAATGAACCCGATCCCGAGCGACCGTACGGCCGAAACGTACTATTCCGAACTACTGGACCGCGTCATTCCGTTCTGGGAACGCCACTCCCCGGACCGTAAGCACGGCGGATACTTCACGTGCTTGGAGCGCGACGGAACGGTCTTCGATACCGACAAGTTCGTCTGGCTGCAAGCGCGCCAGGTGTGGATGTTCTCTCACCTCTATCGCACCGTCGAGCGGCGTGGAGATTGGCTCGATCTCGCCGCGCTGGGCGCCGATTTTTTGTTGCGCCACGGCCGCTCGGAGTCGGGCGACTGGTACTTTTCGCTCTTACGCGACGGGACGCCGTTGGTGGAGCCCTATAACATCTTCTCCGATTGTTTTGCCGCCATGGCAATGGCCGAGTATGCGGCCGCCTCCGATTCCGACGAGGCGGCGACGGTCGCCCGTCGGTCGTGGCGCAGGGTACGCGAACGGTCGCTCCGTCCCAAGGGGCGCTGGACCAAGACGGTGACCGGATCGCGCCCGACCCTCGCGATGTCGCTTCCCATGATTCAGCTCAACATGGCCGACGTATTTGCGCGGACGATCGGCGGCGACGGTGTCGGCTTGGACGAGCGCGGACTCGTCGGTGTGCTGGAGGACAACGCATCGGTGATTCTGGGGCGCCACATCGACGCCGAGCGTCGCGCGGTTTTCGAGCACGTGTTGGCGGACGGGTCGCATCCCGACGGCATGGACGGACGTCTTCTCAATCCCGGCCACGCCGCCGAGGCGCTGTGGATGGCCATTGAGGCCGCCGAAGAGCTCGGACATACGGAGTGGATCGAGCGCGCGCGACAGGCGCTGTTGTGGACGTTTGAGCGCGGATGGGATGCGGAGCACGACGGCATACTCTACTTTCAAGACTACGCGGGGCACGCGCCGGAGAAACTCGAACACGATATGAAATTGTGGTGGGTTCATCTGGAGTCGATGTACGCCGCGTTGGTCGCCGCCGACGCCGATACGTCGCAACGCGAAGGCGATACCGAACCGTTTCGCGAGTGGCACAGCCGGATCGAACGTTATACGTGGGACCGTTTTCGCGATCCCGAGTTCGACGAGTGGTACGGATATCTCCATCGCGACGGGACGCCCTCGACGCAGCAGAAGGGCGGCAAGTGGAAGGGCTGCTTTCATCTTCCGCGGATCCTCCTGCGTCACGCCCGACGCATACAAAGGATCGCCGCGGATGGAGAGGCGCGCCGATTCGTCGACGAGGAGACGCAGTTTCATCTGGGTCATCTCGTAACCGAGCAATCCCATCCGGCGACATCCACGCTTAGCGACACGATCGCCGGCGACACGCGGGCCGGAATACGGGCACTTCTTGCGGTCGACGAAGATATCGCACCGGTCGCCCGCCGCACCATCGGCGGCGACGCGTGGCGCTCCCTCTCCGGGGCGATCGTACGGACGATCCGAAACGGCGGGAGACTGCGTATCTCCGGGTGCGGCTCCACGGGTCGCCTTGCGGTACTTCTGGAGACGATGTGGCGTCGCGCGTGGCTCGATGCGGATGCTGAAATCGCCGATCGCGCGGCCGGTATCATCACCGGTGGCGACCGGGCGCTCATAAAGTCGGTAGAAAGCTTCGAAGACTTCCAGATATTCGGCCGCCGTCAAATGGTCGACCTCGGCATCGGCAAGGGCGATCTGTGCATTGCAATCTCCGAAGGTGGGGAAACCTCGTCGGTGATCGGCACCGCCTGGGAAGCCTTGGAACGCGGCGCGTCCGTCTTTTTCGTGTACAATAATCCGACTGAGTTGTTGATCTCCCGAACCGAACGGTCGCGAGAACTAATAGAGCATCCGAAAGTCGTCGCACTAGACCTCACGACCGGCGCCATGGCGATCGCCGGATCGACGCGTATGCAGGCGACGAGTGCCGAGTTGCTCGTCGTAGGGTCGGCCATGGACGACGCGATTCGTCGGCTCCAAGGCGACGGGGCGTTGAGCGAGGAGTCGTATGCTCATCACTTCGATCGTCTCCTCGCCTCTCTGCAGTCGGACGACACGGTAGCGACACTCGCACGCCTTGTCGAGGCGGAAGAGGAGGTGTATCGCCGCGGCGGTCTGGTGACCTACCTCGCAGACCGATACCTCCTGGACGTCTTCAGCGACACGTCGGAGCGCACGCCGACGTTTAATCTCCCGCCCATGCGCGCCGCATCCGAGGGCAACGCACCGCCGTCGTGGGCCTTTCCGAAACATGCGCGACTGCAGACCGAGAAGGCGTGGCGCGATATGCTGCTGCGCGCTCCCCGCGGGCTGGAGTGGGGTCGTGACGTATACGAGGAGCTTGCCGCCCCGCAGCGCTTCATCGACTCACCACCGCCCCTTTCGTCGCGTGCACTGGCCGAATATCGCATCGGAATCGACGGGCTCGCGGAGCGTTCTTCGGAAGACGGCGCCCTCTTTATCGGAATAAGCGCCGGTGAGACGGACGGTGAGCGCGTCGGGGCGGCGTTGCGGGAGGAGCGTTCCGTCGGTGCCGACCGTATACACGTCGCGGTTGGTGCCGCACACGCGACGGACCATCCGAACGCGCGGTCCTCAATCGGCGGGGGTGTCGACGACGAATCCACACGCTACACCGCAATACCGTTGGTGATGCGGGAGACTCTCTCCGATCTATACCGCCGTCTCGCGCTCAAGCTCATCCTCAACACCGTTTCGACCGCCACGATGGCGCGGTTGGGACGCATCAAGGGTAACTTCATGGTGCAGGTCGATCCCACCAACAAAAAGCTGGTCGACCGCGGGAGTCGTATCATAGCCGGGCTTGCCCGTATCCCGTACGCCGAGGCGTGTCGCGAGCTTCATCGTACCGGGACGTTGCGACCCGCTGAGCTTGCGGGACGGAGCCGTGTAGCCGCCACGCTGGACCGTCTCGACGCACGGTTACGGCCGTCGAACATCGGCAAGGAGAAGATCGATTCATGAACTCGATATGTGTGTACTGCGGGTCCTCACCCGGTAGCGACGTCCGTTACGAGGCCGCGGCCCGTTCCCTCGGTACGGCGATCGTTGATGCCGGCGCACGGTTGGTGTACGGCGGAGGGAAGGCGGGTCTCATGGGAATCGTCGCCGACGCCACGCTCTCGCGGGGCGGTGAGGTTCTGGGTGTGATTCCCAAACACCTGGAAGACCGCGAGATCGCCCACCCAGGGTTGACGGAGCTCACCATCGTCACGTCCATGCACGAGCGCAAACGGGAGATGATGGACCGAAGCGACGGCTTCATCGCACTACCCGGCGGATTCGGTACCCTGGAGGAACTCTCGGAGGTGCTGAGTTGGGCCCAGATCGGCCTTCACGGCAAGCCGGTGGGTCTACTCGATGTGGCGGGCTTCTACAATCCGTTACTCCGTTTCTTCGACGCTATGGTGGACGAGGGGTTTTTGCTTCGTCGCAGCAGAAATTTGGTGCTTCACGACGACGACCCGGTACGATTAATCGCGCGCCTGGACGAGGCGCGGGGCGTCACGTTCGACCGGTGGGCGGGCGACGGCGACTAAGCGCACCCCGCCTCCGGGCGGGAAAGTAATCCGTAACAGCTCCGTAGAGCGGTTCACTCGGACCGTTCGCCACGAATGGTCCGATGTATCGCGAGCAGCACGCTCTTGCGGGGGCCTATCACTCTAACCACACATCCTCCGTCGACCCATTACGTTCGGAACGTTTCAGATCTCGGTGATATCCAGGCGACGGGCCGTACCGCTATCCTCAACCGTCGGCAATCGGCGGCCTCGCGATCCTTTCGAGTGTGACACGCTACCGAGTCGCTCGGGCGCCGTCGCGTTGACATCCGCACGTAGGGCGCCGATTATGACACATGGTTCAAGCCCCATTCACCGTTCGAACGAGTGGCCACGTGGCCGGTCCGGAGCGGGCTGCCCAGGGACTCGCGCCCCACTCCACGCCGGGAACGCTCCAAGGAGATGTCATGCTCACCGTCTTTCTTGCGGGTCGGGGATACTATTCCAACTCACGAAACACCGTCACGGTGAAGGCCGGTATGGTGGGATTGGTGGAGCCGGAAGATGTCGGTGTCCTCTACTCATCGAAGGACGATCCCTACGAGCACTATTACTGTCGATTCCTTGGTCCCTATGCTCGTCACCTCACGGCAAGAATCGGTGAGAGCCGCCGATCGCGATTCGGCCGGGACCCGAACTACCTGCACTACGCCGAGCTCGTTCGGCGCATGGGGTTCGTGCCCTCCCATCGATACGCCGAGGATGCAGCGCACGAGATGGGATACCGAGAGGTCCTTCTGGCTGAAATTCTCGTGTCCGTGCTGACCCGACTCGAGTCGACGGAGCGGCTCCGTCCCCTAAATGACCGAACCGAAGTACTCAACTACCTGCACGAACGCATTGGCGATCGAATCGGCGTGTCGAAGATGGCGGAGGATTTCGGAGTGTCCCGTAACACGCTCATGAGACGGATGAATGAGCTTTTCGGCACATCCCTCGGCCGTCTCCACGAACGGATGAAGATGGAGTGGGCCGTCTCGCTGTTGGAGTCCGGTCGTTTCACGGTCAACGAGATCGCCCTCCGCTTGGGCTACCAGTCATCTCACTACTTCGCTCGAGTATTTCGCAAGAATATGGCTTGCTCGCCGACCCAATGGATTCGCAAGCTGGTGCCATAGTGGTCCAAAGCGACGCAGTTCTGCACATATTTTTGGTTCCCATGGTGCTACAGTTTACCTATGTCGGAACTAACGTTTGGAACGACTTACTATAGTCACGCAAATCCCTCCGAGGAACTTGCACGAAATTTCCGCTCGATCCGAGAGATGGGGATCGACTCCGTCCGTGTGGCGGAAATCTGGCCCGGCTGGTCGGTCCTCGAGCCCTCTGAGGGAGTCTACGACTTCAGCCCCTTGGACGATTATGTCGCGAAGGCCCGGGCGTCGGGCCTTCAGGTGTGTATGGGCGTCGGAATCACCGACACTCCGCAGTGGATCTACTACGCCTACCCGGACATCCGTTTTCGAGCGGTCGATGGACTTCGTACGACCCGACGCGTTCAAGCGGCGTGCTTCGACCACGAGGAGTATCGCGCCCACATGGAACGGTTCATCAGAACGATCGCCGACCGGTATGACGGAGCTCCCGGAGTAACGTCGTGGCAATTCGGGAACGAAATCCGCTACGGTGTGTCGATCTGTGACTGTGAGGCAACCCGTCGCAGGTTCCGCTCCTGGCTGAAAGGCCGGTATGGATCCTTGAACGATATAAACCGCGCCTGGGGTACCCAGTACGCCGAGTGGGAGCAGATCTTCCCCTACCGTTCCCAGGAAGGTGCACCGAGCGGGGGGATTGCGCCCCATTGCATGAAGACCGTGCAATTTCAGCGGTGGTCTGTCGAGGAGGTGGTACGTTGGGGCATCGGCATCATGCGCGAGCATACCGCTCTCCCGATCTTCCACAACAACTACGACGCCTTGGGCCGCGACGGGAGCCTGTGGCGTTTGACCGATCCGGCGGACCTCTCTTGCATCGACATCTACGCCAATACCGCCGATAGACCCGGCTTCTACAACGGGCTGTTGCTGGACGTCGCCCGTAGTATCGCAACGCAGCAGCACAAACCCCTCATGGTAGGGGAAACCGCCGTGGGGCAGTACGGTACCTATAAACGGATTCCCACGGACCAGCGCCTCGTCGAGTGTTGTGTCGTCGAGCAGCTCGCCGCGGGAGCCCGGACGATCTTCTATTTCCGTCACAAGGCTCCCAAATGGGAGCAACCGCACAAGTTTACCGGGTCCCAGACGGTACTCCGGGTCGACGAGTCGCCGATGGAGTACATAAAAACGCCGAATCGAATGACCCTACTTCGGGAGCTCTACGGCGATCGGATACGTCGCGGAACGCCGCCGCGGCCCAAGGTCGCACTCTACTACGCCGAGGAGAACGTCTTCTTCGGGAACCACGTCGGATACGGGACGGACGCTCGAGAGAGCCTCTTCGGAAGCCGCGCCGTGTGGAACGCGCAACGGATTCCGGTTGAAATCGTCGACCGCCGGGGGGTCGAAGAGGGGATTCTCTCCCACTTCGACCTCGTATACCTGCCTGTAGTGTGGCAACTTCCCCGGGCCGTTGCCAAAGCTCTTGCGGATTTCGCCGCGGCGGGCGGAAAAGTCGTCGCGGAGGGCCGTCCGGCCTACGTCGACGACGACGGGCTCCTCTACAACGCCCAGCCGGGCGGTGGTTTGGACTCCCTTTTCGGTTGCTGCGAGGACCGATTCTGGATGGACGACACGTACCCGGTAATGCGAGAGGATGGGAGGAGTTTCGTACTGCCCTACCAACGACAGTCCTATCGAGTTCTCGGAGGGACCGGCTTTCTTTTCGACGACG
This sequence comes from Alkalispirochaeta sp., assembly GCA_965601925.1. Lineage (GTDB taxonomy): Bacteria > Spirochaetota > Spirochaetia > DSM-27196 > Alkalispirochaetaceae > Alkalispirochaeta. Next base: position 3,134,160 of record OZ271854.1, on the reverse strand, counting down.
AGGATCGCCCGGTAGGAGTGCGCAACAGCTTCGGCGAGGGGACCACGTGGCTCATCGGCGGTGCCCCGAGCATGGCCTTTACCACCGGGGGAAGCAAGTATCACGACGACGGCTCATATCCCGTTCTTCCTCGCGATCAGAAGGAGCGTCTGCTCACCTTGGTCGGCGATATCGCCGAGGAGGCGGGGATTCGATCACCCTTCGACGTTGCCGGAGGGGACGAGTATGTAACGGTCCGCGCTCTGGATACGGAGTCCGAACGACTCCTGTTCCTTATCAATTACTCGGCGTCGGACTCCCAAGAGGTGCAGTTCTTGACCGGGTCGCCACGAGAACTGATGCTCGACGGGGAAACCGACGGCGCCGACAGGACGACCCTCGGGCCACTCACTTGGAGACTCTTCAGCCTGCCCCTCGATAGGCGCCACGGGAAAAGGAGGCCGCAATGATACGCGTATTCGCGGAACACACGCGACGCCGTGTAGAGAGTCTCGACGGCACATGGGAGTTTTCGTGGCTTGGAGAGGCCGACGCCGCGGGGATCGACCTGGAAAGACTGACCTTTGCGCATCGCATGCCGGTACCGGGATGCTTTGATGCCGCACCAGTCTTCAGGGCGCGACAGGGTCTGACGGCCTACCGAAGGCGGTTCACGGTTCATAAAACCGGTCCCCACGAGCTCCGTTTCGGAAGGGTGAACCACCGCGCGCGGGTGTACGTCGACGCACGACTCGTCGTCGACCATATTGGAGGGTTCGTGCCCTTCTCCGCGCCGCTGCCCGACGCAACCGAGGGATCTCATACACTGATTGTGATCGTTGATAACCGACCCCGGTTCGACGTCTCGCCGATCAATCTCGACTACTACGACTGGTATCACTACGGCGGAATCGCCGGCTCGGTGGAACTCCACGCCCTTCCCAACCACCACATTCGTAACGTGCGATATCGGACCCTGGACGCGGAGGCTCGTCGGATTTCCGTGGCCGTGGAACTCACCGCCTTAAGCGACGGCGATGTACCGGTTTCCGTGACGCTCGCGGACCGAGCTCTATGGGAAGGCACGGTCTCTTTCTCGGAGGGGCGGGGTGCGGTCACCATCACTCCGACGGTCCCGGGCCTCGATCTCTGGTCGCCGGAGAGCCCCGCCCTCCATCCGTTACGTGTCGATTGCGGCGAAGACGATATTTGGGAGCGGGTGGGGATACGGACGTTCGCGGTCGAGGGGGCGCGGTTCGTGCTCAACGGCCGCCCCGTTCAACTGCAGGGATACAATCGGCACCACATGCACCCTGACTTTGGGTTTGCCCTGCCGGACCAGATCATGGTGGGCGATCTTATGCGCCTGAAGGACCTGGGATGCAACTTCATCCGCGGAAGCCACTACCCTCAGGACCCCCGATTCCTGGATCTCTGCGACGAGCTTGGATTCCTCGTATGGGAGGAGTCCACCGGGTGGCAGAACACCGCGGAGCACCTGTCGAATGATCGCTTCTTAAGGGTTCTCCACGACCAAACCGCGGCAATGGTGCACGCGTCGTACAACCATCCCAGTGTGGTGATCCGTGGATTCCTCAACGAGTCGGACTGCGACACCCCGGAGGGGCGGTCGGCGTACGGGGCACTTGCGCAAGCACTTCGTAAGGCGGACCCCGGCCGACCGGTGACCTACGCTTCTCACAAGCCTAATACCGACTTGTGCGGGGAGTTTGCGGACATCCTCTCGGTGAACGTCTACCCCGGCTGGTACGATGGAGAGATCGAGGAGATTCCGGACCGTCTCGACGCGACGATCGAGACCATTCGAAGACGCAATAAGGGCGTCAAACCGATTCTCCTTTCGGAAATCGGGGCCGGTGCACTCTACGGGTATCGAGACGACGACGGGGGCCGATGGACCGAACAGTATCAGACGCGCCTCCTCTCCGCCGTGCTCGACTACGCGCTCGATCCGGCGAAGGGCGTCGCGGGCCTCGCCTTGTGGCAGTACTGCGACGTACGGACCGCCCGCAACGCCGAAAAGGCCTCCGTGAGACCGCGAGGGTTCAACAATAAGGGCGTGGTTAACGAATACCGGCTCAAAAAAGAGGCCTACCGGTGCGTGAAGCGTGCGTTCCGCACCGGGAACGGTCCGAGGGAGGTGTGATGAAGCGTCCATCTATCTTATACCTCCACTGTCATGATGCGGGGCGCTTTATCGAACCCTACGGGTATCCGTTTCGTACCCCCCGGCTTCTCGAGTTGGCCCACCGAGGCACCACGTTTCGAAACGCCTTCGCCGCCTCCCCCACCTGTTCGCCGAGCCGCGCGGCGTTGCTTACCGGTCGGTACCCCCACTCGTCGGGCATGTACGGTCTCGCCAGTTCCTGGTCCGGCTTTGCCCTCGACGACTACAGCAAACATCTGGCCAGCTTCCTACGCACCCGCGGTTACGCCACCGCCCTTGCGGGAGTTCAGCACGTAGCGCGGGAACCGTGGGCGTCGCCGCTGGCGCTGGGATACGATAACCTCCTCAACCATACCTCGGAGGGACTCCACGACCCGAGAACGACCACAGCCAAAGCCATAGAGTTCATCAGCGGGAAACCGCGACGCCCCTTCTTCCTCTCGGTAGGATATCTGGAGCCGCACCGATTCAACGGCGGCGACCGGAACACCTTCACGAGCTCTATACCGCAGGAACCGGAGGACCTGGACAGTCGCTATCGAATGCCCCTTCCCGGTTACCCGGACCGGCCGGAGAGCCGTCGGGAGGCGGCAAACTTCGCCCAGGGCCTTTCGGTGCTCGATGGGGAACTCGGCGCAGTGCTTGCGGGCCTCGCGCGGGCGGGTCTCCAGGACGAGACGATCGTGCTGTGCACCACCGACCACGGACCGGGGATGCCGGGTATGAAATCGACCCTCAGTGACGCAGGCACCGGAGTCTTTCTGATCATGGCGGGGCCCGACATTCCTCAAGGCGGGATCGTTGATGGGATGGTGCACCACACCGATCTGTTCCCGACCCTGTGCGAGCTTCTCGGCTTCGATACGCCGCCGGGACTCGCGGGGGTATCGGCGATGCCCCTGGTCCGCGGGGAGGTCGACCACATCCACGACGAGATCTATGGGGAACAGACGTACCACGACGCCTACCGCCCGCTCCGATCGATCCGGACCGTTCGTTACAAGCTTATCCGCCGCTTCGGACCTGAGCTGCCGGAAACCTCCTACTCGGCCGATGCCGGTGGTCCCATGGATCGGTTGTGGAAAGAGTCCGGGTGGGAGGACACCGCGACGCCGGAGTTCCAACTCTACGATCTGCTCTTCGATCCTCAGGAGAAGCACAACCTCGCCTACGATCCGTCCCACGCGATGAGGCTGGCCGACTTGAACGGCCGACTGGAGCGGTGGATGCACGAGACCGGCGATCGATTGGGCCGCGAGCGGATTCTCCCCCCGGCGGCCGCAGACGAGCGTTGGGAAGAGTACTGGACCGACAGACTCCCTTGACAAACCGCGTCGTCGGCTCCGCGCACCGGCGGTCCATGTATCTCGTATGGTTGCGATGTCTTGATACCGGTCGGGAGTGGAGAGGGACGTGGCGGCCGGCTGAACGGGCCGGCCGCCGAGGCGCTACCGAAGTGCGTTCACTTCCGCGATCGCTTCATCGACGTTGAGCCGATCGTTCATCCGCTCGATTCGCTCGATCGCCTCTTCGGGGGAGATCGCGCCGAGGATCGCCTCGGTCAACACCTCCGTGATCGTCTTGTCGATGTCGGAGGCGATCGCCCTCCACCGCTCCGACCGTTCGAGCAACACGTCGGCGTTTGCAACCGACTGGAACTCGGTCTGTTCGATCAGCTGTGCGGCCAGCGGGTGAAGGCCGACGGGATTCTCCACCGGCGGAAACGAAAAGGGCAACGACGCCGGTTGGTAGGGTATTTCCTCAAACTCGTCCGACAGCCAGGTGAACTCGCCGTCCTCGAACGTGTAGGTTACCCCTTCGGGGCCGACCTGCTGAAAGAGCGCGCCCTCTGAGGAGAGGAACCACGCGTAAAACTCCTTGATCCGCTCTTCATGGGGGACGGCGCGGTCGGTGATGTAGGTCGTGTTGCTGTTGGGAGTAGCGATGTAGGTTAGCCTCCCAAACCCATTTTCAACCGCCGGAACGACGGCCAGTTCGGCCTCGGGGTCCAGTTGGACCATATTCTCGTACCGCGACGGCACCCAGATGTTTTGTTTTTGCCACACACCGGTGAAGCCGTTGATGAACTTGTTCTCGTGAGAGCTCTTGCCGTCGACGATGAACTCCGGATCGATGAGCCCCTCGTCGTAGGCTCGGTTCACCCACCGAATGGCCTCAATCAGCTCATCGGTGTGATACCACACCGGCCGGAGGGTACCGTCCGCGGTGACGTAGACCTCTTGGGGAGAGTCGGGCAGAAAGTATCGCCACAAGGGCTCCGACACGGTGGGACCGTCGCCGAACAGTCCGTTGCGCGACGTTAACCCGTAGGTGTCGTCCTCTCCGTTGCCGTCGGGATCGTCTTCGGTGAACGCCCGCAGCATCTCGAAGAGGGCATCGGGGCCGACGGGCGTGGCAAGCCCCAATCGATCGGCCCAGTCTTTGCGGTAGACCATCACGTTCGGCGCCGTCTGCTGAAGGAGAAAGCCGTAGATCGTCCCGTTGACCGATGTGGCGGAGAACTCTTGCTGGTCTACGGCGCGCCATATCGGATGGCTTTCCACTACGTCGTCGAGGGGAAGAAGCACGCCGTTTTCCGCCGCTTCGGCGACGACGGAGTACCTATTGATATCCATGATTTCGGGATAGTCTCCGGACGCGAAGATGATGTTCACCTGCTCGGCGTAGGTGTCGCGGGCAGGCGTAATCCATTCCACCTCCAGTCCGAATCGATCCCGAATCGAATCGGTCATGTAAGGCAAGAGCGGTCCGAAGTTCTCCCACCCGTACTTCATGATTCGGATTCTGACGGGACCCTCGGCGTCGGTGCCCGCCTCCTCCTGGGTACCGGCCGCACCAAGCGAGCCGAGTACACCTACCAGAGCCAAGAGCACCATCGACGTAAGGATGAGTAATCGTCGATTCATATCCTAACCTCCTTCGAAGACGTATATGGTTCGGCGCGTCTACTCTTTGACGGCGCCGATAAGAGACCCTTTTACAAAGAACTTCTGGAGAAAGGGATAGACGACCACGATCGGCAGGATCGATATCACCGCTATCGCCATCCGAAGGTTGTCTCCAAAGAGTAACGCGCCCTCCGACGCGCCGGTTTCATCACCGATGAGGTCGATGAGCGCGGCCCGGAGCACGACCTGGATCGTCCTGAACTCCTGCCGATTCACGAAAATCGCGGCGTCGAAGTATGAGTTCCACCGCGTCACCGCGTAGAACAGGAATATGGTGGCAATAATCGGAGTTGCCAGGGGCACTACGATCCTGAAGAAAATCGCCACCTCGTTGGCGCCGTCGATCAGCGCCGACTCCCGGAGACTCGCCGGCTGGGCTGCAAAGAATGCGCGCATGATAATGAGGTTCGACGCCCACATCATCGGCGGAAGAATGAGTGCCCACAGGGTGTTGAGTATTCCGATATCGCGCAGGAGGAGATACCGGGGTATGATGCCCAGGTTGAACACCATGGTAAAGATCGCCAGATAGGCGAGTATCTTCCGCCCCGGAAGCGATCGGATCGTCAAGCTGTAGGCGAGCATGCCCGTCCACGCGGTACCGAGAACCGCGGAGACAGCGGTCACGAAGGCGGTATTCACCAGCGCGCGAGGGACATCCGGTCGCGAGAAGGCCTCTCGGTAGGCAACGAGCGTCACTTGACGCGGTATGATCTGAAAACGGCCGGGCCGGCCGGCGAGGATCTCCGGCTCCAGGGAGACGGCAACCACGTGCAGTATGGGCACCAGGACGGCGGCCAGAACAACCACCGCCGCGGAGTACACGAGAACATCGTAGAGGCTAAAACGGTCGGTGATTACCATCGAAAAAACTCCCGATTAGAACAGTGAAAAGTCTTTGACCCGCTTGCTCACCCAGTTTAGGCCCAGCACAATCACAAGCGAGGTGAACCCCTGAAAGAGGCCCACCGCTACGGAATATGAGATGTCGCCCTGCCGGATGCCGACCACATAGGTGTACGTCCCTACCGTTTCCGCCACCTCGGCGACCGCCGGGTTGTACATCACGAAGACCTGCTCGAACAACATCAGTACCTTTCGAAGACTCAAAGTAAACACTACGAGGATGGCGAGCGATATGGCGGGCAGGGTGATGTATCGAAGTCGCTGCAGACGAGTCGCTCCGTCGATGGCGGCCGCTTCATACAACTGGGGGCTAATGTCGGCCATGGCCGCCAAATAGATGATAGTGCCCCACCCCGCCTCCTTCCATAGCTCGCTGAACGCGAGCACCCACCGGAACCAGCGCCGGTCCGCCATGAAGAAGATCGCATCACCGCCCGCCGCCTCGATCATAAGGTTCACGATGCCGCCGGTCGGAGAGAGCACTGCGGTGAAAATACCTCCGACGATGACCCACGAGAGGAAGTGGGGGAGATACACGACGGACTGAACGAATCGTTTCGGGCCCGTGTGGCGGATTTCGTTGATAAGAAGCGCCAGCGCCACGGGCAGGGGAAAGAACAGCACACGCTGCATGAAACTGATGATGAGGGTGTTGCGCAGCGACGTCAGGAAAAAAGGTCGCTCAAAGAGGTCGCGGAAATGCTTCAGTCCCACCCATGGCGCTTCCGAAAGCGGACGAAAAACGCTGTAGTCCCTGAACGCCGCGGTCGCAAAGTACGCCGGTGCATAGTGAAAGACCAGAAAATAGAGAACCCCCGGTGCAGCAAGGAGGTATACCCAACGGTGGTCATAGATCCTTCGGCGAAGGGATCCCGTCCTCCCGGTGGGTTTTCTCAGAATAATCGCCGCAGCCTCCGACACCGTACCGCTCTCCTTCCCCCGGTTTCCCGGTAACCACGATTTTTGGGTCGGTCCGCGGTCCCGTCAATTGTCGCTTTTTCACATAGATGTCGATACTTGACGCGACTTCCTCACGGTGCGCCGAGAAACGGATCCGAGTTTGTGAGAGGGTTAACAAAGGCCTATTGAGGACAACAAAAGCCTCGGCATCGAGTTAATCGAAAACGGTCCACCGTCTGCGGTAGTCCCCGGGCGTGAGCCCCTCGTACTTCTTGAAGATTCGGATGAACTGGCCGGTATTCGGATACCCCACCGAATCGGCGACGTCGCCGATCGATAGATCGCCGTCCTGAAGGAGATTTTTCGCCTTGCCGATCCTGAATCGCGTGAGATAGGACTTGAACGACTCTCCCACCTCCTCCTTGAAAAGCCTTGAAAGGTACGGCACCGATAACCGCAAACGATCGGCAATTTCGTTAAGCCCGATGTTTCGGGCGTAGGACTCGTGGATGTGACTGAGGGTCTTGACCGCGTGAACGCTGTAGCGCCGGTCGTCCCTACGCTCCGATGCTCCGGCCAAGGTATCGCCTAAGAAATCAACGAACGCCTCAAGATAGGGGAATCGCTCCTCGAACTCGACAATCCACCGCTCAAATGAACGTGCGAGAGTAACGTTGTCCGTATGGTGAGCCGGTAGTCGATTCGCGGCATGGTTCAGCACAGTTCGGCAGTAGAATCGAGCGCGGCTATCGTTCAAACGGCAGGATTTCGCTTCTTCGGCAAAGGACTTCAAGGAGCGGGACACCTCTTCGATGTCGCCGGCCTCCAACGAGGCAAAAATTTCGTTCCGGTGCCTGTGCCAGTGAAAGTCCCCCGGCACTTGGGACACCGAGTCCGCGATCCCCGGACCGAGGACAAAGGCCGCCCTCAGCCACGAGCGGGCGAACAGATAGGAGTGGTAGATACCCGCCGGCCCCCTGCCGATCTCTCCTCGAACCACCAACACCTCGCGTTTATCGGCGCCGGCAATCGAGCGCACCGCATCGACGAGACCGTCGTGGCCCGTCGAGTCCCGAGTCGTTGAAGACTCGTTGAGAATCGCGATCAGCTCGGGTTTCTCCGGCTCGAGCCGAGCGAAGAGAAGGGCGCCGGTGGCGGTTGATTCCTCGACCGACGAGACCAGGCGGTCCAGATCGGACGGGGTCGCTCGATACACATGAAACACAATCACGCGATAGCTTCCGCGTTCGTTCAGGCCCAGAGAATCGAGGATCTCCGCCATGTCGGGCGAAATGTCATATCCATGGAGGACCCGAGCAATCAACCGCGCTCGAGCTTCGGGGTACACTCGCTTGAGGCGCTCGGCCAGCGCCGCCCTGGTCTGCACCTCGTCGCGGTAATCTTGGCGCAGTCGCCTGACGTTGTGGAGGATTTCACGGACCTCCTGAGTCTTGGCATCGGGGAGCGTCGTACCAAAATCGCTGGAAAGAGATCCGCGGATCAAGCGAAATGGTTGATATATCCGTCGGGCCACGATCGTGCCGGCCACTAAGACCACAAACAAGAGTCCGTTCGCCGCGAGAAACATGACGAACAACGGGAGGAAGTGCCGGCGCACCCAATCGACGGGGTCGTAGAAAAGGTAATGATTCCAGCCGGCGTGTGCCCCGGAACGGTGCATGAAATCGTAGCCCACGTGGTGTGCAAAGTCGGCGGGATCGAAGGGCGCGGCCAACCGGTCGAGAGAGATCCTCGGGGGCAACTCCGCTACGGACGTATGAGCGACAATACGCCCCCGTTCGTCGACGACCACCCGGAAACTCCGTCGTATCTCGAGCTTTTGCTCAACGGGTCGCCTGACGTACCGCTCCGAGGGTTCAAGATAGTAGAATCCGAGGTTCTCTCTGGCCGCTCCGGAACCCTGAAATGAGATGAGGGAGAGGCGCTGCGGTTCCTCATCTGCTTGCCCACCGATGAAGGTCCAAATCCGTCGGCGTGACGGCGGAGTAGCGATCAGACCCCGCTCCTCCGTCGGAAGTATGGCACCGGGTTCCCGGATGAATCCGTCGACTGAGTCGAGCCCGACCTCGGTACCGAGATTAAAGAACGCTACCCGTTGAATATCGGGGTTTTCTTCCACGAATCGGTTCAGAAAGTCTCTGATCTCCGTAACTAATCGCCAATCGGTCCTGAGGTCGGGGGCAAATCCCGGGTCGAAGGGGCTCGGATATCCCCGGAAGTCGCAGAGTAGTCGCACGTATCGGTCCAACTGCGCGAGTTTGGCTTCCCACGTGGCCAAGGCTTCATCATAGGCCTCCGCGGTACTCTGAAGAACCGCTCTCCGATACTCGTCTTCTTGAGTTCGAAACACTCCGTTGGAGATGTATAAGAGAGAGAAGACCACGAATAACACGTTGGGCACCAAACCGGTCAAGAGAACCAATCGACGGATCCGTCGGTCCAAATGGGGTGCTTTCTCCCAGGTCCCGGTTCGATCTTCGCCAGGTTTGTTCGACACCGGCCAAGTATAGCAGATTGCAAGGACCGGTTGGAAAGAGCCGGCATCTCGCCGCTGCGTCGATCAACGGGTCCGTCGCGGAGGTATGGATTCTAAGGCGGTACATCGCCAAACGCCCGGTCCGCGACGGCCGCGATGCACCGCTATCGAGTCCAGGCGTTCGCCGTCTCGGAATAGTGTTTCATCTCCTCTATGTTGTTGAAAAAGGGTTTGACCAGCTCGAAAAAACGGGGAAAGTCATCGCCCTTTCGAAAGCCGGAAAGGTGGTCCTCAATCGAGGTCCAGTAGATGGTAACGATGTAATGGGTCGGCTCGTCCTCCCCGTGGAGCACGTGATAGCCCAAACAGTACGGGGAGCTCTTGAGATACTCACCGGCGTGCCGGTACGCCTCCTCGAACTTCGCCGACTGATCGGCGGGAATCGTGTATCGAATAATCTCGACGGACCGCTGCTTCTTCATTCGTCTCTCCTCTCGGTGATTTTTGCACATCGTAGACGGCGTGAACCGTCGTCACACTAAATGATCAACTAATCGCCACTCCTCGCGCATGAGGTGTTCACGGCATTACGTGCAGCACCATCTGAACGATTACCGCCACCAGAGCGGCTATGAGCCCCATCCAAAATACTTGATAGCTCATCCTGAGGTAGCGATACTTCTTGTTTTTCAGCACGTGGCCGATCTGGTAAATGTCGAGGAGGATCGTCTCGTAGACCGAGGTATCGTCGGATATGACCTCCGCCATGCGGTTTTTGTACTCTTCAAAAGAGATCTCGGTGAAATGGCCGAAGAAAAGAGGATTCAATGCAATCCCGAGATTCTTATGCTCCGACCGTCGGTACCGGGGAAACACGGACTGAATGGCGAAAATGAGCGCTATCCCTGAGAACATCGCCAGGACGGGAAAGGCCCACAGCACACGCTCGCCCGCTATTTGGGTAATCGACACGGTGAAGACGACCGATGAGAACGCAATTACAATATTCGCTTTCTGATCGGCCATAAAGCTCAGCTGCACATGATGCTGTTGGGTAGTACGCAGCATATAATCGACCGACGACCGACCGCGAACGTCCTTGAGTTCCATCCTCTCTCCTTTGTCCGTCGGAGAGCTATGCGTATCGTCGCACGCGTGCCCGTGGCACGCGGTCTCTCCGCCGCGGGAACCATATATCGAACACCGTGCCACGTTTTTTACGCTCCACGCAATCCCGACCGTCGGCCCATCCTCAGAAGAGCCCGGCCGGTTGCTCTCTATCGCGCGGATACGCCGTCGGAGCCGTCCATCTCCGGCAGATGCCGCCAATACTTTTTGGGGAGAAAGTGCTGTTGCAACGATCTGTTGGTCCGCTCCTCGATGGCTATCACGCGCACGTAGTCACGCCAGAGTGCCGTCGTGCGTTCGTCGTCTTCGGCCGCTGCGGCCGCCGCGATACGAGGATCGGCGACGCCGAGGTCGTCATCGGTGATGTGCAGCTTCCCCGACGCATACAGCGCCACGCGGCGCCGCTTCAAATCGATGATGCGCCAACGTTCATGCCGCATGCGACGGATAAAATGGGGGGCGAGGAGCGGCACTACGTCGCAACCAGGTTCGACTTCGGCGACCCACTCCCCGTGTTCTGCGGCGCGAAACCGCAGGATGCCCAAAAAACGGTGTACCTCTCGAAACAAGCGTCGCTCGGCGTTTTCGACCTCTACGATCAACGATCCGCGGTCGGTGAAATCGGTCGCCGACGGTGTATCGGTGAGTATCAGGCCGCGTGACAGACGGGACAGAACGACCTCGATACCGGGACACTCCGATAGAAATGCGCAGTAAAATCGTTCGATCCAGCGCGCCGGCAAGAGTCTCTCAAAGCGTTGCACAAATGCGTCGGCGGCCCGCCGATCGGCCGTGACGAGAAGCGCATCGGGAATGAGCTCGAACTGTACCGTCCCCGTCCGGACGGCGCGCTCGATCGAGACGACCGGTACGGACGGCTCGCGGAGTAGGTGCTCCAACAGGGTCGCGAGGCCGGTGAACGTACCGTCGTATCGAAAGGCGCGTCCGGGCCGGTCGGGATACCGCACGACGTTCCCGAGGCGTCCGGGACGTGGGGAGACGTCGCCGTCGGGAGGTATCGCGGGAGCGTGACCCGTGGCACCCCGTAGCGATTCGTCTATCCCGAAGAGCGTGAGTTGACCGGCCGTCCGGGCGCCGCCCCACCCTCGTTGACGCACGACCGTCGAACGAAGCGGTACGTCGCGCGCGTTTTCGACGAGTGCCGAGCGCAACAGATCGACCGATAGATCGCGCGACTCCAGATACGTACCGCCGCAGGTGATGAAGTATCGAGCGCGCTTCAGTACCACCCCGATTTTGCGAAGCGTGTCGAAGGTGATCCGCGACCGTCTTCTGAGGCGTACGATGCGCGCGGCGGTGCGCAACCCAATCCCCGGAACGCGCAAGAGCATCTCGTAGTCGGCGCTGTGGACCTCGACGGGGAACAGGTCGTAGTGGCGCAACGCCCAACCGCTCTTGGGATCGAGATCGACGTCGATATCCTCGTGGTCGTCGGAGAAGAGCTCAGCTACCTCGAACTTGTACAATCTGATGAGCCAGTCCGCTTGGTACAGGCGGTGTTCGCGCCGCAGCGGCGGGGAATCGAGGAGCGGTAACCGCGTATCGGCGGCGACCGGAACGTAGGCGGAGTAGTAAACGCGTCGCATTCCCATGGTGCGATAGAAGTATGAGGACAGCGTCATAATGGTGCGATCACTCTCGGAGCTCGCGCCGACGATGAGTTGTGTCGATTGGCCCGCCGGCGCAAAGCTCGGCACGCGAGATAATCGCTTTCGATCCTCTTTGACCTCCGCAAGCTTGTCCGACAGATGTCCCATCGTGCCGACGATCGTGCGTTTCGTCTTTTGCGGCGCCAAGGCCACCAAGCTTCGCTCGGAGGGCAACTCGATATTGACGCTCAACCGATCGGCGTACCGCCCCGCCTCGTCGACGATCCGCCTCGACGCACCCGGTATGACTTTGAGGTGAATGTATCCGCCGAAGCGTTCATCCTCCCTCAGACGGCGCGCGACGCGGCCGAGCCGTACCATCGTATAGTCGGGGTCCCCGACGATGCCGGAAGAGAGGAACAGCCCTTCGATGTAATTACGCCGATAGAAATCCATCGTCAGCGTAACGACCTCATCGACGGTGAAGGAGACCCGCCGGATATCGTTACTCCGCCGGTTGACGCAGTAGGCACAGTCGTAGATGCAGTGGTTTGTGTACAGCAGTTTCAATAGCGAGACACACCGACCGTCGGCGGACCATGTGTGGCATACCCCGGTAGTACGTGTGGCACCGATACCGTCCGAGGAGGCTCTTTGACTCCCGCTCGAGGCGCACGAGGCGTCGTACTTTGCCGACTCGGCAAGAATGGCGAGTTTCTCGGAGAGTTCCACGTAATAACTATACATGCGTATAGTTATCAAATCAATATCGAATTGCCGCTCGACGGCACACACCCCTTCAGTCGGTCCGATACGTGCGAGCGATAGGAAAGGTTCCCTGTCACGATTGCGCGATAGCCACTATACTTTTTATTATGGATCTCGCTCTTCTGCGCTTCGCTCTCGAACAGTGTTCGGGCTTCGTTATCATCGTCGATCACACATACCGCATCGTCTTTGCAAGCCGGACCGCGGCGACCCAACTGGAACGGACCGTCGACGGATTGGTCGGTAGATCCGTTGCCGATATCGTCGGTGAAGAAGGAGCGGACGAGTTGACCAAGGCGATTCAACGCGCGATTCGCGGCAACGAACAGCGCGCGGACGGCGGTCTGTTACTCGGCGTCGAGGCGCGCGGGGAGTACGAGTTACGGTTTGTTCCCGCTCCTCCGGCCGATTCCGGGGGCGAGGTAACGAACGTCGTACTCTTCTTGGAGACCCCCGAGCAGTTTGGCATGCTTCGCACGTTCGGTGGTATGGAGCAGCAAGATCCGGTTACGGGTCTGCTCAACCGGCACTCCCTGCCGTTGGTCATCCGACGTGAGTTGTATCGCGCGGGGCGCACCGGTCCGGTTTTGGCACTCTTGTTCGTGATGCTCCACGACTTCAAGCAGATCAACCAGATGTACGGCCACCAGGTTGGCGATCTTCTGTTGGAAAATACCGGACTCCGTATACGAGAGACGGTACGCAAGAGCGACTACGTCTTTCGGTGGGAGGGCACCAATCTGGTTGTGCTCCTCCCCGAACTAGCGACGCGCCTGGATGCGCTCGTCGTCGCGGAAAAGATCCATAGCGCGGTAACCGTACCGTATCGCTTCCGCGATCTCGACCTCGCCCCGGGCTGCCACGTCGGAATATCGCTGTATCCCGACGACGCGCGCGACGCAGACGGCCTGTTTAACTGCGCGAACTCCGCGGTGATCGAGGCGGAGCGTATCAAAGAGCCCTTCCTCTACTTTGATCGTAGCGTTCATCGTCAGGCGAGCGATAGGTTGGCGCTCAAGACGGCGCTCAAACGCGCCTTCGAACGCGATGAACTGGAACTGTACTACCAACCGATCGTACGACCCGACGGGAGGATCGCCGGCGCCGAGGCGCTCATGCGTTGGAACCATCCGCAAATGGGGCTCTTGGGGCCCGAAAGCTTCATCGAGATCGCCGAGGATAGTCGGCTCATTGCGCCGATCGATAAGCTGGCGCTCTATCAGGCGTGCCGCCAACTCGTACGTTGGAACGACCTACCCGAGATGTTTCTCACGCTCAACGTCAGCGCGATCAATCTGTCCGACGCCTCGCTCCCGTTGGTGGTGGCACAGGCGATCGAGGATACGGGACTTAGCAATCCCTCGCGCCTCAAGTTGGAACTCACCGAGAGCCGTACCGTAGAAAACTCGCGCTACTCGAACACTGCGATGCATGAGATACAGGCGATGGGCATAGAGATCTGGATCGACGACTTCGGCACCGGTCAGTCGTCGTTGAGCTATCTCAAGCACCTACCGGTCACGGTAGTAAAAATCGATAAGGACTTCGTCTCCGAGTTGGGTGAGAGCCCGACCGACGAGGAGTATCTGAAGGGGATCGTTAATACGGTACGCTCCCGGGGCAAGCAGGTCGTCGTCGAAGGGATCAGCACCAAGCAGCAGCTCTCCCTCGTGGAGACGCTGCCTGTGGACTACCTCCAGGGATTCTACTTCGCCAAGCCGATGCCGAGCGGGGAGTTGAATCAACTCCTTAACCGGGAGCGATCGCTGCCGATGCTGGACCTCGTGTAGTTTCGTCGCGTCGCCGGTGCTCTCAGGCGACCGGGTTTGTCACACGACCTCAGAACGAGATTGTGACCGTGCCTCGCACGTACGAGACGTTATAACTCTCCAGCGTGATCCAAAAAGACTCGACGGGATGGAAGGTGAGCGACAGCCCGAAGTAGTCCGCCGCGTCCCACCGGTCGAGCGTCCGTCCGTTGTCGAAGGTACTCCGAACATGTGCGCCGACGGCTACCGCGTCGCCGATCGAATCCCAGAAAGGGTACCAGGCGGCGCGGCCGTGGATCACATCGGTCCCGACGTAGAGGCTATATCGTGTGCGGGCAAACTCCGGAACGAGAACGTCGGCGACGACAAAGGGACCGATCACCGATTCGGGTTCTTCGAAGTCCTCGAACTCGTCGAAGTCCATGCCGCCGTACGCGCCGAGCGAGACGGTCGTACTTACGACCCAACCGACGCGATCGAGTAGACGTACCATCGCTCTGCCGGTGATCGAGCTTTGGTAGTCGCCGCCGTCGACATCGACCGCTTCGCCCGAGACTCCGAGGAGAAAGACGTCCCATAGCCCGAAATCCCAGCTTCCGTCAAATCCCGTCTCGTCAAAACCGGCCCGATACGCTATGGAGAGCTCGGAGCTTCCCGGGCGCGGGACGTATCCGGTCGGAACGCCGCGCATCCTCACCGGTAGCGGCTGATAGAGAAAATCACGGTACCGGTTGGCGCGCATCTGCCGATCGGCGAGTCGCACCTGTTCCTGAAGCTCCTCCAGTTTGATCTCCTCAAGGCGCCGCTCGGCCGCTGCGCGCTCGTTCTCGACGCGTTGAATCTCGCGTCGTCGCTCCGCTTCGGAGATCGCCTCCATAGTGGTGATCCACTGTTCGAGCCGTCGATCGTACTCGTCAACCGTGGTCCGATAGAGAGCGTACACTACCTGGGCGCGCGGATCCTCCCAGACATTCGGTTCCAGCCCGGAGACGATCGCCTGACTGCGAACCTCCGACTCGACGATCACGTCGAACTGCGCCTCTCCTCCCTCGATCGCCCTACCGCGCTCCTGTACGGACGTGTTCACCACCGTCGAGACATTTCCGGCGAAGTCGACTGCAGCGGCTGCGAGTGCCTCCTCGCGCGTAGCGCCGACTCCGATGCCGATGTATCCGCCGCCATCGTCACCGGGATAGAGTGCGCCGTAATCCTCGTCAATGATCGACTGTACCCATGACGGGACTACGACGACCTCCTCGGTCGTCTCACCCCGCTCTGCGGCACCCCGCGCGACGACCGAGGGGGCCGCGCCGAGCACCAAAAGGCAGAGAACGATACCGACCTTGGGAGAAATGTGTGCCATGCATTGGAAGTATGTAACTCCCGCGCAATATGTCAAGATTCGGCTTTCACTCTCCAACCGACCGAACGCCGTTGTAATCGTGCCCAAGGTGCCGTAGGCTTGTTAACGATGCCGCATCACAACGCCTACCGGGTGTGGCCCGGACGACCCTATCCGTTAGGTTCTACGTGGGACGGGAGCGGCACCAACTTTGCGCTCTTCTCCGCCCACGCGGAACGGGTGGAGTTATGCCTCTTTGACGACACCGGCAACCGCGAGGTGGCGCGCATTTCGTTACCCGAGTACACGCACCAAATCTGGCACGCTTACCTTCCGGACGTGCGCCCCGGCCACCGGTACGGGTATCGCGTGTACGGCCCCTACGCACCCGAGAAGGGGCACCGGTTCAACCATCACAAGCTTCTGTTGGATCCGTACGCACGGTCGATTCGCGGCCAGATTCACTGGCACGACGCCCTATTCGCCTATCGTATGGGAGCGGCCGCCGGCGATCTTACCTTCGACACCCGAGACAGCGCCCCGTTCATGCCGAAGTGCGAGGTGGTGGATACCGCCTTTACGTGGGGTCGCAGCCCCAAGCCGGAGACGCCGTGGGACTGCACGATCATCTACGAGATGCACGCCCGGGGATTTACCATGCGTCACCCGGCGATACCGGAGGAGGAGAAGGGTACCTTTGCCGCTCTCGCAAATCGGGAGATTCTGGCCTACCTTACCGATTTGGGCATCACCGCCGTCGAACTTTTGCCGATCCACACCTTTGCCCGCGATCGCCATCTGGTCGATCGAGGTCTGACGAACTATTGGGGATACAACACGATCGGATTTTTCGCGCCCGATGAGGTGTATCTCAACCGCGGACTCCTCCAGGACTTCAAGAGCTACGTGCAGGTGATGCACGACGCGGGACTCGAAGTGCTGCTCGATGTGGTCTACAACCATACCGGTGAGGGAAATCATCTGGGTCCGCACCTTTCTTTTCGCGGGATCGACAACCGCAGTTATTACCACCTGAGCGAGGAGAACCCGCGCTACTACATGGACTATACCGGCACCGGCAATACGCTGAATCTCGGTCATCCCCAGGTAATGCGTATGGTCGCCGACTCTCTGCGTTACTGGAGCGACGTCATGAAGGTGGACGGCTTCCGATTCGACCTCGCCGTATCGCTCGCCCGGGGGAGGGACGGAGCGTACGACCGTGACGCCGCCTTTCTGGAAGTAGTGGCCCAAGATCCCCTTCTCTCGAGCGTCAAGCTCATCGCCGAACCGTGGGACACGGGCAACGGCGGCTATCAGGTCGGTAACTTCCCGCCGGGATGGAGCGAGTGGAACGATCGGTACCGCGACACGCTGAGACGCTTCTGGAAGGGCGACGGCGGCGTGTTGGGCGAACTCGCCTCGCGCATGTCCGGATCAAGCGACATCTACTTCCATCGCAGTCGGCGTCCGTGGGCGGGCATTAACTACGTCACCTGCCACGACGGCTTTACGCTGCGCGACTTGGTGACCTACAACCATAAGCGTAACGAAGCCAACGGCGAGGAGAATCTCGACGGTTCGGACCACAACCATAGCTGGAACTGCGGCGCGGAGGGGCCGACCTCGAACAAAAAGATCGGCGCACTCAGACTGCGCCAGATGCAAAACTTCATCGGTTCTCTGTTTCTCAGCCAAGGCGTGCCGATGATGACCGCCGGGGACGAGTTGGGTCGCACCCAGGACGGCAACAACAACGCGTATTGTCACGACGGACCGCTGAGTTGGGTTCCGTGGGACGATTTAGATGCTGAGGCGGGCGACATACTCGCCTTTACACGGCGGGTGATCGACATTCGCCGAAACCACATCGTCTTTCGGCGCTCTCGGTTTTTTCACGGTCGCGAAATTCCCGGTACGACGGTGCGCGACGTGACGTGGCTCTCTCCCGAGGGGCGTCTCATGAGCGACGACGACTGGAATCAAGCGAACCTTTCGAGCCTTCAGATACTGCTGAGCGGCGAGGCCGGGAGTCGCTTCGTGAGTGATGAGGGCCGCCAGGAGACCGACGACACCTTCCTGCTTATCCTGCACGCGGCGGCCCATCGACGCCGATTCACCGTGCCGCCGCAACCGGCCGGGCGATGGGTGTTGGAGATAGCGAGCGGCAAGTCCAGTGTACGCCTCTCTACGATATTCGTAGAGGGACGCAGCTTTGCACTCTACAGGCTCGCACCCGATTGATGCGGGAGGAGGCGGATGGGTCTACAATACCGTGGACGATCTCTGCTATACTGCCCTCTCACGGCACAGCGGAGCCCCGACGCCCGGGTGTCTTCACGTAACGAGACGGAACGCAACGGGACGTTGACATCAAAATGGTAAAGCAAGAGCTACTACTACGTGCGGTCGAGGCGGCCCATCACGGTATCTACATCACCGACGCACAGGGCCGCATACAGTACGCTAACCCCGCCTTTCTTGCACTGACCGGGTACACCAATGAGGAGATATTGGACCGACCGATATCGATTCTTAGCTCGGGAGAGATGCCGGCGGAGTACTATCAGCACATGTGGGAGTCGATTCGTAGCGGTCGGCGGTGGCAGGAGGAGATCGTCAATCGCCGCCGCGACGGTTCGCTCTACTGCGCGTTTCAGATCATCGCGCCGGTTACCGAGCCGGACGGCTCGATAAGCTCTTATATCGGCATACAGCACGACATCTCGGCGGAAAAGGAGATTCGTCGCACCCTCGACCGGACGATCATCGAGTTCGACGCCATCTTCTCCAACACCCAAGACGCGATGATGCTCATCGATGTCTCCTCCGGGGAGCGTCCGTTTCGCATGCGCAAGCTCTCGGCCACGCACGAACGGCTGACCGGCCTTACCACCGACCGCGTGCGCGGGAAGACGCCGGAGGAGATCTACGGCGAGGACGCGGGAGCGGCGATCTCCGGACGCTATCGCGAGTGCGTCGAGAACGGTTTCCCGATCAGTTACGAAGAGACGCTCGATCTGCCGATGGGTCGGCGCATTTGGCACACCCAATTGTCTCCGGTTCGCAAGGGGGACAAAATCGTCCAACTCGTCGGGTCGTCGCGCGATATCACCGACCGCAAAAAGATCGAAGAGGATCTGCGCTATTTGTCGGAGATCGACACGCTCACGGGCGTACCGAACCGGCGCAAAATTACCGAGGAGCTCGACCGCGAACTCGCCCGCGCCCATCGTCATAGCCATCCGCTGTCGGTGTTGATGGCCGATGTCGACCACTTCAAGACGATCAACGACGAGTACGGTCACGACGCCGGGGACGCGGCGCTGCGCGGTATCGCCGCCCAAATACAGGAGAATCTCCGACCCAGCGACCGGATCGGAAGGTGGGGCGGTGAGGAGTTCGTTATCGTCCTTCCCGAGACCGATCGCGCGGGCGCCGTGGCAACGGCCGAGCGAGTGCGACTCGCCGTAGAGCGCACGGACGTTCTCTCGGGACGTGCCGTCACCGTCAGTATCGGGATCGCCAGTCTGGGCGCAGTGCGCGAGGCTCGGCCGCGGGCGCTCTCCCACACCGTGGATAGCTTAGTGCGCATCGCCGACGAGGAGCTCTATCGCGCAAAAGAACAGGGGCGCAACCGCGTCTCGGGGTGAACGTTTGGTCGGGATACCGTGCTGTGCCGCAGACCGTGCGTTACGAGACGACACCTTTGGCCAGTTGCTTCTCCCGCGCTTTTACCAGAGCGACCATCGCCGCGTTGTACGGTGTCGGTACGCCGGCTTGGCGGCCGTACTCGACGATCTTGCCGTTGATGAAATCGATCTCGGTGCGTCGTCCCGCAGATAAGTCCAAGAGCATCGAAGGCCTGTGCGCTCCGGCGGTATGCATATACTGCGCCGCCCACCGATAAAACTCCGAGCCGAGCCAAATCTCGTTGGCCCGCGCCACGACGATGCTCTCCTTTAGAATGTTATCGGCGAGGTCCCAGGCGTAGCTGTCCCGCGTCGCCTCCTCCATGTTCAGGCCCGTAAGACCGCACAGCGCGTTGAGTGACGCGTTGAGAATCGCCTTTTTCCAAACCATACTCACCAGATTCTCGGCACGATGCGTCTCGAGGCCCGCCGTGCTGAGAAGGGCGGCGACGGTGCGCGCCCGCTCTGCGCCGTCGGGAGAGAGTTCCTGGAGATAGTGCGGAGGATGTTCGAAGCTGACCCGCACGCCGCCGGGAGCGCCGCTTACACCGTAGTTGACGACCGCACGGACGATACGTTCGTCGGGGAACGTGTCTGCGAGGACCCGCTCGGTATCGATCCCGTTCTGCCAGCTCACGATCGTCGTTTCGGGAGGTGCAAAATCGGCGATCGCCGATGAAATCAGCGGCAGCGCCGTCGCCTTGACGCACAGAAACAGTATCTCCGGCGGATCGTCGGCGAGCGCCTCGACACCGCTGTGCAGCGCACCGAACGAGTCGGGCGACACCGAGAGTGTGCGCGCACCCCGCAGGGTGATGCCGTCGCTGCGGACGGATTCGCGCACCTCGTCGGATATCTCGCAAATCGCGACCGGGTGCCCCGCCGACGCCAACACCGCGGCGACGACGCTTCCGACCGGTCCGGCTCCTACGACTGCGACCCTACCCATGGAGCGACCCCTCGTCCAAGAGTTCGAATCCCGCACTCTCCATCAGGGTCGCGGCGCGCGCGTTGTCCTCGGTGTGCAGTACCACCACGGCGATCTCCGTGCCGGGACGACGAAAGGCGTAGAGATATCGCAGGTCGAGGTGCGCGCTCTCCAACGGCCCAAGGACGCCGGCTAAGGCGCCCGGCGCGTCGGTAATCGCTACGGCGAGAACTTCGCCGATAGAGGCCGGCAGCTGCAACTGCATCAACGCGGTGCGGGCGCGCACCACATCGGATACGACGAGCCGTAAAAGGCCGGTCGTCTCGCCGTCCGCCACGCTTAAGGCGACAATGTTAATCCCCGCCTCGCCCAGAGACCGCGCCACAGTATGAATGCGTCCCGGCTCGTTTTCGATTCGTATCGAGATCTCTCTAATCATGACCCACACCTATGTGAGCGAGCGATTCCACGTCGTAACGCCATTTACTCGTCCCCACAGTCCTTGCAACCGTCGCCGCGCCGTCGTCTTCGACGGTCGCTCCCGTCCTTTCGCGACTGCACCTTCAAGAGCGTCACGAAGATGATGCCGATCCCCACGAAAATGAGCAGTCCAGCCATATGCCGATTCTATCAACAATGGGCAAAGGCGTGCTACGGTACGGGCCATGCGCCGAATTCCGACGAGCGCGTTCGTCCATATCTCCAAGAAAAAGGCCACCTACCCCGTCTCCAGGATGTTTGACGAGTACCTGGAGCACTACCATCGCAAAGCGCCCTTTTCCATGGCGTACGGCGACCTGTTGGACTACATGGAAAGCTATCCGATGCAGAACGATGCCGGCGAGGACACCTACTGGGACTGGGTCATCTACCCCCAACGGGAGTGGGAGACTCTGGCGCGGGAGCTGACCAAGATCTATGCGTGGCTAAAAACGCCCGACGATCCGGGCTTTACCGACCACCTCTACATCAGCCGCGTGGAGTATTGCAACTTCGGCAACTCCAAGCCCTTTCGTGTGCGAGTCGTGAATCGCTACAACGACAACCACGACTACTACTACGTCAAGCGTGCCGACGCCTCGCGCATCTATGGGTTGGAACTCGAACACATTCTGGCTCCCAACCGTATCGACTTTCTCGCGCAGGGCGATACGCTCATCGAGGAGCACATCGCCGGCGTTCCGGGAGACGTCTTTCTCAAAAACCGCGATCTCGGCGCCGAGGAGGCGCGCATTCGCATCGCCAAAGAGTTCGTCAAATTCTCCGAGCGCTGCTTTGCCAAACTTCTGGGCGACATGCGCAGCTACAACTATGTAGTCGTGATAACCCAGGACTTCGACATGAATCAGATTCGGGTACGCGCGATCGACTTCGACCAACAGAGCCACGAGGGCGAGCTCAGGGTGTATCTCCCGCAGTTCTACGAAGAGAACCAGACGATGGTCGACTTGGTGTGGCGCCTTCTGGACACGGCAACGATTCGTCAATACCAGAAAGAGGAGCGCAGTCTCATGGCGCGGCGGTTACGAACGGCGTGGTCGCGCGTCGACGACCTCTTGTACTGCATGGAGCAGGACGAGATATCGACCCCCGATCGCGTACGCGAGCTCGCCGGCGGACTCGCCCGATATCATCGCGACGACGACTTTTTGGAAGCGCGCTCAATGGGCCAGTTGACGCGCCACCACCTCACGACGATGGTGACGGACGACCAATAGGCTGTTCGGGCGCGTATCCCCGACGAGTTGTAAGGGGACCGGGCGTCGGTGGCGATCGTTCAGCAAGAGGAACCGGAAGTCGCGCTCGTCCCCGGCACCCGGTCCCTGCATGACCCCGCCGAGATGTCGCATCCCTCCGATGTAACGGTTGGGGAGTGGGCGACGGTCGGTGCGATATGTCTCATCATCGGACCGGCTGACCGTGTCTCGGGACTCAGCAGGCCCTATGGATGCGTTCCTCGCGTCGGCACCGCGCCGCTGCGGTACGCATCCGCCGGGCCGGAAGTCGTCCGGTGCCACGGCCCACCGGTCCGCCGGGCGTCGAAAAGTATTGCACGGCCGCCTAATCCTCGGCGAGTTACCGCGGGAGAACCGGCTCTACTTGGATTATGACTTCACATCACCTCGCGGCGGCTTTGTCGGTTGACCCGGCATGCTTTTTGGAGAATCTCTGCTCGCCCAACTTTCGCAAGAGCTTGTTCAGCGCCTCGCGCTCTTCCCCGCTCAAGCAGCCGTAGGTATCGGCTTGAGCGTTGTCGGCGCGTTCTTTCGCCTCTTTCAGCGCCGCTTCCCCCGCCGGCGTTAAGAACAGCTTGTAGTAACGGCGGTCATTGCGGTCTCTTTCGCGGCGCACGTACCCTAAGTCTTCCAAGCTATCTACCAGCCGCACCACGTGAGTACGGTCAAAACCGAGGTTCTCGCTAATAGCAATTTGAGAGCGGTGCTTTCCCTCGGCAATCAAGGTCATAACTCCATACTGCCTAGCCTCGATATCCATGGGCTCGAGCGCTTCATCAAATGCCATGTAGGCCATTTGTGATACGAATGTAAGCAAGTAGCCCGTGTCCGACGCAAAAGGCTCCGACAGATCGTGGTAGTGAAAATAAATGGGAGGGACGGGTACACGGTTACGTCTTGCCATGGTGATACGATCGGTCGCTTATAGAGATTGAACGTCCTTTCGAATTGTGCGCCGACAACTCGCAATCCTGATTCACAGTATTGATACTATCACGACCGCACCGGGCGCGGTTTCCCTACGATTACGACCCTATCGTATCGTGAACTCCCCTTTTGCACTACCGTAGTATCTCCTCCGTTGAATCCTGCTCGGTGACGGGCGGCTCTTTGAAGTCACTCTCGGCAACCCTCTTTACGAACGGCCGCTACCGGACCGGGTTTGGGTCAATCATGTTCGTCTTCTCGTCTCACGAGCGCGTTACGTTCAATAGCTGCGGGATTAGCCTTGTCTTTTGGCCGCGTTAAGCAGCGCGCGTACGATCGTTCGTTTTCCAAGCTCCAGCTTGAAGCGCCTGTGGGCGTCAACTTCAGCACCCTTAAGGCATATGTTTGCCGCCTCCGTAGCGGTTTCCATAGTGATGGGTGTATCTCTCAGGAAGCCTTCAGCCTCACGACATCGCCACGGTTTTGCCGCCAGTCCGCCTAAAGCGATTCGTACATCCTGCACTCCGGTCCGATCGAGGTTTAGAGCCACTGCAGCGGACGCGAGGGCAAAGGCGTACGAAGCACGATCTCGTATCTTCAGATAGAGGGAGGATCGCCAACTCTGCGGAGGAATAGTGACGCCGGTAATGAGTTCGCCGGGTTGTAGGTTGGTTTCTCTATGGGGTTGATCCCCGGGTACACGGTGCAACTCTTCGACCTTCAAAACGCGCTCTTCTCCGCGTTCATCCAACAGCGTTACCGACGCATCCAGCGCCACCAGCGCGGTAGCCAGGTCACCCGGATAGTTTGCGATACACCGGCCGCTTGTGCCCAAAATAGCGAGACTCCGGCTATCCCCTCCCAAGGCGGCGCAGCCGGAGCCCGGGGCGCGCTTGTTGCAGGCGGCGTGGGCGTCCCTGAAATAGGCGCACCGCGTCCGTTGTAACAGGTTGCCGCCAATGGTTGCCGCGTTTCGTATTTGTGCACTCGCCGCAAGTCTCAGAGAATCGGCGACGACCGGAAACAATTCGGCTACCACGGGGTTGTCCATAACTTCAGACATGGTCGCCATGGCGGCGATCGTCAGTCCTCGATGATCAAGAGTGATCGTGTTCAAATCGTCTCGCAGCGGAAGGAGGTTTATCACTCGCTCCGGCTGCTTCACGTTGAGTTTCATAAGGTCGACCATGGTAGTGCCGCCGGCACAATACACGGCGTTACCACGTTGGCGATGAAAACGCTTCGCCGCATCGTGCGGACTTGATGCGTCCTCAATGGTGAAAGGCTTCATTGCTTCCCTCCCCGTTGATCGCGATACGCTTCAATGGCGGCAACGATATTGGGATGCGCCGAGCAGCGACACAGGTTTCCGCTCATCGACTCCCGTATGTCCTTCCTTGTTCCCGCCTTCCCTTCCTCCACGCAGGCGATCGCGCTCATGATCTGCCCAGGTGTGCAATAGCCGCACTGATACGCATCATATGCCAGAAACTCCGCTTGCATCGGGTGAAGCCGGTCGTCCTCGGCAATGCCCTCAATCGTCGTCACCGGACCGTCGACCGTGCCGGCGAGTTTTAGGCAGGAGGCCACGCGCGTACCGTCGATATGCACCGTACAGGCGCCGCAATGACCAAAGTCACAACCCTTTTTTGTCCCTATCAGCTCCAACCTTTCACGTAATAGGTCGAGTAGCGTCATGCGTGGATCGAACTCGAGATGGTGGGTCTCATTATTAATAACGAATGTTTTTTTCATTGTACCGGCCCCCCAACGGCCGCGGATGAGGAAACGGCAAGCGCGTTACCGAGAGACGGCTTCATCCTTCCGGGCGCCGCTATCGGGGCGGCAAGCCGATGTTCTATCAACATGGGAAGAGCGTGGAGCCGCTTCCCCGTCGCATCAAAAAAAGCATTGGCGATAGCGGGCGCGGGACCAATGACCCCGATTTCAGCGAGTCCTTTCATACCCAGTGGGTGCGAGACGGTGTCATCCTCATCAATGAAGATGACATCGATATCGGGAATGTCGGCGTGGGTCGAGATAAAGGCTTCAGCCAAATTCCCGTTTACCCATTTCCCCGTGTTGGGGTCGGTCCGCGTCTCCTCGAAGAGTGCCTGCCCCATACCCCAGATCATTCCGCCGACAATTTGACTGCGGGCCAACACAGGTTCGATGATTCTTCCGCACGCAAATGCGCCGACCATCCTCTCTACCGTCAGATGCATGGTTATCGGGTCGACGGATATCTCCACAAAAACCGCGCCGAAAGAGGCCTTCGCCATGTTGCTCCTGCCGAAGGTTCTACCCGTTTTGGCGTGATGGCTTATGGACCTCCCGGGGTAGCGAGCCATGACATCCGAAACTGCTTCCCTGGCGCCACCGGATGAGACTATGTGTCCGTCGTGGATAGTGATCTTTGAAACCTCCTCACCGTACATGGCTGAGTGTTTGTCCCTCACTACCCAGTCGATGAGGATGCGTTTTATCGTCTCCGCCGCTTCGTAGATGGCGGTTCCGTTGCTGAAGGTTCCCGTTGAGCCGATGCTGCCGGCTCCGTATGGAAGCGTAGTGTCTTGCGTTTTTAATACGATTCGATCTCTGTTGATGCCCAAGGACTCGGCGGAGATGGTTGTCAACGCGGACAGAATACCTTGTCCAAGCTCGGCGATCGCCACCGAAACGACGGCGCCACCGTCTTTGCACAACTCGACTCGGGCGCTGGCCGGAAACTGCCGGCCCAGGTCAAAGGAGGTGGCCATTCCGTAGCCGACGATCCGCCCGTCACTACGCACCGTGCCGCCCTTCGAGCGATGGTGCCAACCGATGGCGTCGGCGCCGGCGGCATAACACGCACGCAGCGATTTGCTCGACCACGGTTTTCCGTTCTCGGGGTTCACGTCGGCGTGGTTCAAAAGACGCATCGCTAACGGATCGAGGCCCTGTTGGTGTGCCAATTCGTCCATTGCGGACTCGACGGCGAAGACCGCGCTCGAGACGCCCGGACCTCTCATCCACCCTACTCCGTTCAGGTCCAACTTTGCGACGCGATGTTGTAGGTAATGGCTATCGTGGGCGTAGAGTTGAAACGGTACTTCGCCTACCGGTTCGACATACTTTCCCGCCGCACCGACGGCAATGTCGGGCTCCTGCACCATCGTTTTCAGCTTACCGCGCTCATTCGCGCCGAGCCTGAGCCGCTGCCTTACCTCCCCGCGATATGGCAAGAGGGTATAGGTCTGCTCTCTCGTCAAGATGACTTTCACGGCCGTTTTTGTGAGCTTTGCGGCCATACACGCGAGAAACAGGTGTATAGCGTGTATGTTGCGTCCGAACGCACCGCCCGACATAGCGTTCTTAAGACGAACCTTGCCCTCTGTCGCCCTGCCCAGAAACATGCGCGCAGCGAAGTCTGGTAATCGGTTGCCCCAACCGAGCCCAAAGGCCTGAGCAATCGTCAGCGTCTCAATATGGTGCCACTGCACCGCTGCGTGAATCGTCACCCCACCGTCGGCGTCCCACTTTGCGACAACGGCGCTCGGCTCTATCGAGTTGTGGTGATGGGGCGCACAGTGATAATGAGCATCTACCTTCACCGGTGAGATCTCGTAGTCACCCATAGCGTCGCCGCGCCGCAGCGTGCCCGGTGCAATTCCCGCCCGCTTCACCGGCTTTAGACGATTTGCTGCATTCTCGAGTGCAAACGCGGCGGGTCGTTTGGTGGGTTCGTACGTTACGTCGACCAACCGGGCCCCCTCTTGGGCGGCGATAAGGCTATCTGCCACAACGACCGCCACACACTGTCCGTAGTACCGAACATCGTCGTCCTGGAGAGGAAGCAACTCACCAACCTCGCCCAAGCCGACGGCAAGCACCTTCTTCAACCTCGGCGCATTTTCATGGGTCATAATCAGTTTGACGCCGGGTGCCGCCTGGGCTGCTCCGGTGTCAACGGCCTTGATTGTTCCGACGGCACAGGTACTCGTAACGGCCACGGCGACGTCGTACCCAAAGCCCAGCTCGCGTTCGCGTAGGTCATCTACATACGCGGCGGCACCCGCTACCTTTGATCGACCTTCAACGCGAGGTCTTGTTGTTCTCTTCAACGTCCGATTCTCCCTCTGAGTTGGTTTCACTCGGCGTGCTTAGTATATCGATAAATAGATGATAATTACAACTGTCTTATTTTTCACTCATTGTGCGATCATAGGAAACCGCGTCTCTGAGTATGCGCGCGAAGGGATGGTCGGGCTGCATGTGCGCGAAAGGGGGCGGTATATGGGCTCAAGAGCCGGCTTCAGAAGTATACGAAGCACCGGAAGAGCAATCTCGGACGCACCTGCAAAACCGCCATTCGCGGTGCGACTTCGTGAAAACGCGGAAGAAAGCCTTTCGGCCTATTGAACTCGTGAAACAATCCGGTCTCGATAGATTCATCGAACTACGAAGGAGCCGCTGCGAATCGACCGGAATGTCGTGATCGATTGGAATGCTGCGGAGAGTTTTAGATAACCGATGGTCGGTTATGGTTAGGTAACCCACACGGCCATCCAATGAAGCGGTCACACCTTTCCTTAAGTTTATGGACTACGTGGGAGAGCCCACCGTGAACCGTTCGGACATGGATAACGCTCTTTCCGGGGAGGAGCAGCTCATGTCATGGAAAGGATGGGTTATGAGAAGAGCCCCGAACGCCACATAGCCGTCCGTGGGCGACCGGTAACCTTATTCGGGATGAGGTGATTCGTCTTCGAACCGCTCATCCACGATGGGGGTCACGGAGTTCGATGCGTGCGCCGTCCTTTCGACGCTGAGGATGTTCCTGGAGGTGGCGTACTGCGTGGCGGTGGCCGATATCACCTACCGAAGCGGGCATGGTGTCCCGATCTCGTACAGCACGAGCCGATCTAAATGAGGGAGAGAGACGCCGCGTAGCTCAGTGCTTCGGCGGTGTTGGAGGCGCGCATCTTCTCCAGTACGTGCTGTCGGTGGTTGTTGACCGTGTTGACGCTGATTCCCAGAAAGTCCGCTACTTCTCTACTCCCGTAGCCGCGGGATACTAGACCGAGAACTTCCAGCTCTCGCGGCGTGAGCGGCGAGCCGACCTCGGCATCCTCCGGCGGGAAGAGCACCCGCTCGCCCGTGTCCACGTGCTCAACGAAGCGCCGTGCGGGCACGCTCTCGTCGCGGACCGGTGAGAGATCGTTCACCGTGAGAAGGAGCCAGATTTCGCCGCCCTCGGTCAACTCAATTGCAAGCACCTGTTGAATGATTCGAACCCAGTTGGAGCCGGCATTGGCGATCCGGAAGTCCATGGACAACTTGTACTTCGGCCGTTCATCGATTCCGATCGAGTAGAGGAACCGGAAGTACTCGAGGACCGACTCCATGACCATCTGCCGATCCTCAGAGTGCATGTGATCGAAGAAGTAGGTCGCGCCGACTTCCGCCACTCGATCCATGTCCCACGCGAGAGAGAACCGCCGCACCGACGGCAAGAACACATACCGCATCTGCGCCATGTCAATGATGTAGATTGCCGTTCGCTCTACCCGATCGAGTCGTTCGAGCGCGCGCCTATGGAAGGCGATCGGGTCTGTCTCGCTCTCGCCCGGATGGGCCGTAAACTCGAGGATTCGAGTCACGAAGTCCTGATTCGTCATTACGCAATCACCTCCTGCGGCTGTCGCCACGCCTGGATGATGATTTTTTACTATACCATGGAGACTCGGCCGATCCTACACTCACGCCAACCTATCAATAACGGAGAGAGGAATGAAAGCAACCGTAATCTCGTACTCGCTCACAGGCAATAACACCGCCCTGGGACGCCGTATTGCCGCCGAGCTCGGAGCCGAACACATCGAGATAGCACCGTGTAAACCCCGGACGATTCCGATGATCGCGATCGACATGCTGCTTGGGCGGATGCCGGAAATCGAACCGGAGTTCGAAGTTCCGGCATCGGACTCGCTCGTCTTAATGGTCGCGCCCGTGTGGATGGGCAAGATACCTTCGCCGCTTCGTACGGCAATCCGGCGAATGAGGGGAAAGATCCGCCGCTACGTCTACGTTTCGCTCTGTGGCGGCGCAGACGGAGCCAATACCGGAATCGCGCAGGATCTCACCAAACGAATCAATGTCAAACCGTTGTCGGTTCTTGAATACCCAATCACCGATGTCCTTCCGGATGAAACCGCACCTACCCGAACCGAAACCTCCGCCTACCGCGCGAGTGCCGAAGATGTTCGCCGTTTCTGTGAAAACGCGGTGCAAAGAATCAGATCGATCGAGGCGGGTGACGGTCCCGAGGAGCTGTCCCGCCGGTCCCAGGTCGGCACGGAGTCGCGGACAGCCTCGGAATAGGAGAGGAAGGAGTGAGGAAGACGGTGATCGCAGCTACACAGATCGTCGTCGCGGTCCCGATCGTAACGGCGACCCTCGGCGCCCGGGAAACGGTGTATCGCTCCGATTGTACGACAAACGGGAGGTGTGAAACGCACCGATTGGCCTCAAAGACCTGAAAGCGATGTAGACGACATCGAACACGTCGGTTAGATATGGCATCCCACATGGAACGACGTTGACCTACGCGGCTCCCGCAGACTTCCCATAACACACCCCCCTTTTTATGTGTGGAAGGTCAACCCCATTGGTCTCATACTGCAACCTCTCCGACTGAAACCGAAGCTGTTCACTCTCTACACGCGCGCTTCCGTCCTGAGCACGCGCTCGCCTATCCGGACCATGAGCTTGGCCAGGTTCCCCCCCAAATATCCGGCGATGCTCTCATCATCAAAGAGTTCGGGATCACCCCGGAGGCGTTCGTCCGGGTGATTGGCTCCATCGCGCAATGACGCAAAAAGCGTACGGAATCCGCCGAAGTTCCAGGTAGGCAGACCGTAAGGTGCATCACTTGCGCACGAGAGACGTTTCCGTGCCGATGCTCCGGCGAGCTGATACTCTATGAGATCGCTCTCTATGTGGGTGTCCCGCTTGGCACTGAAGATGAAGTGTATGTTCTTTTGCCTCAATCCAAGGGCGCGACTCTCCCGGTAGAGCTCCTCCGAGGCGAGGTAGCTCGCCCCGCCACCTCCCATGTGGACGCCGATGACCGTCATACCGGGAAACGCCTGTGCCGCCCTCTCAAGGCCGGAGGCGGGCGTGTAATCCGTATCCGCGCCGTAATGAAACGCCACCGCCCCGCCGAACTTGTTAATCCGCTCCATAACACGAAGGACATAGTCTGAGTCGATAGGAAACTGATTCTGAGCTGGGTTCATCTTTACAATGGGAAAACCGAACTCGACGATCAACTGCTCGGCGAGGTCGCAGGCCGCGGTAACACCGAGAGCCCGAGGGTCGGTCCAGCCCGCGGGAAAGATCCGTTCGGGATACGCAACGGCCGCGTCGTAGATGTAACGGTTGGCCTCGAGCAAGCTCTTGTAGTTATCGGTTTCGTTTCCCGGGTAGACTGTACAGGCGGGATTCTGCCAGCTCAAACAGCCGTCAACCTCAGCGTGATCCAGATAGGCGAGAAGCTGTTCGGCCGAGAGGGGCTTACCGTGAAAGTAGTTTCCGCTTTCCTTAATGCGTCCTTCGATCTCCGGCGGCAGAGCCCTCGGATCGGTTATGTGGGTATCGGCGTCCAGCACAATCGCTTCGCCGCGCTCTCGCAGAAAGGACACTTGTTTGTCCAGCCGTTCTCGTCCCGGCTTGCTCAGTGACATCGTTTCTCCCCAAAGCTAAACCGCAACCGTGACATGCAACCTACCCCTTTACGGCACCGGTTCCCATACCCCCGACTACCCGACGATAGATGCGGGTGAAGAAAATCATGATCGGCATCGTCGCGAGAACCGCCGCAGCCATGATCTGTCCCCAAGCGAACACATCTCCCTGTCTCAGGGAGGCGATTCCGACGGTGAGGACCGTATCCTCTTGTGTTTGGAGTAACGCCAGCGGATAGAGGAACTCATTCCACGCCTCGGCTAAGCAGAATATGGCCGTCGCTACGAGGCCCGGACCGGAAAGCGGCAGTATTATCCGGTAGATCACGGCCAAACGCGATGCGCCGTCGACGTACGCGGCCTCGTCGAGTTCTTTGGGTATGCCCTCGAAAAAGCCGAGGAGGATCCAAATCGTGAAAGGCAAGGTAAAGGTGAGATAGGAGAGAATGACCCCGAGTTTAGTGTTTAACAACCCTATTGAGTTCAGGAGAATATAGAAGGGAATCGCAAACATCGCCCGCGGTATCAGATACGTGAGAAGCGTTGCCTGGGCAAGTCGAACTCCAATACGAGAGGGAGTTCGGCTTATGCCGTAGGCCGCCAGTCCGCCGAAGATCATAGCGATCAAGGTCGCACCGCCCGCCACGACAAGCGTATTTCCAAACCATTGAACAAAGGGCGTCAGATCGAGAAGTCCACGATACTCATCGAACGTCGGACTGAATACCCACAGCGGGTTTGGCGAGGTGAAAAGCTCATTCTTACTCTTGAGGGAGGATACGATCATCCAGTAGGTCGGCACGAGGGCGCTCAGGAGGAAGCCGAGTACGACGAGTATCGAAACGGTCTTCCAGAACGACTCGCGTACGGCTTGGTTTACTCTTCTCGCCATGATCCCCTCTTCCTGAATCTGTGTTTTACCATTCCGCCGGTGACGATTACGATAAGCGGGGCAAACAGCGGAAACAGCAGCAATGGGGCGGCCACGCCGGAACCCATCTTGCCGGACTCGAAGGCGGTCATAAACGTGAGGACCGAAACGATCTGCGTGGCGCCGGACGGCCCCCCTCGAGTGAGTAGGTACACGACGACGAAATCGTACGCCACACGGATGAAAACAAGCATCGCGGTGAAGGAAACGACTTTCCATACGCCGGGCGCCGTTACGTGCCGGAAGAGTTGCGGCTCCGTGGCACCGTCCACAACAGCCGCTTCGTAGAGCTGTTCGGGAATTTCTTTCCTGGCTGCAAGGACGACAACGCCGAAATACGGAACGTACCTCCAGGCGCTTACCGCAATTACCGACACCATCGCCAACAACGGTTGTCCCAACCAATTTACGCCGCCGTCGAGCAACCCTCTGTCGACCAACACAAAGTTGAGGATACCGGCGAAGGGGTTGTACATCCACATCCAGACGAGGGTGCTGGCGACGGTGGGGATTATCCAAGGAAGGAGGATTACCGATCCCACCAAATCTCTCGTGTACTTGAGCCGATTGAGGGAGAGTCCGATCGCGAAACCGAGGACAACGCCTGCCAGCACCGTGCCGCCGGAATAGACCAGAGTATTGCCGAAGGTTTGCCAGAGAAGCGGCCGCCTGAGCCAACGAAGATAGTTGCCGAATCCAATGAAGTTCGTTTCCGCCGTGGCGACCGTATGATCGGTAAAGCTGAGCCAGAGCGCATGAAAAAAGGGATAGGCGATTATGAGCAGCGCCAATAAGGCGGCGGGGAGCACGAAAACCGCGCCTCCCGCGGTCAGCTCACTCCGCAGTTTCGCGGAAGCTGAGCGAAGTCTCGTCACCGTTTCTCCGTCCTATTGTCCGAAGTAGATTTCTTCCATCCGGGAGGCCGCACGTTCCACCGCTTCTTCGGGAGTCATTCCGTTCACCAAAACGTCGGCTACCATATCAATGATAACGTAGCCGTTGTACACTTCGGAGCTCTCGGAGGAGGGCTCGGCGAACAGTCGTCCCGTCGGCATAGCCTCGAGGTTGGTGCCGTAGTCCGGCTCGTCCCAAATGGAGAGATCGGTGAAGCCCTGGAGTGTGACGCCTATGGCGCCTTCGGTCTCCCGGAGAACGCGGGCGTAGTTGTCCGGCTGCATCAAGTATAGCAGTAAGCTCTTGGACTCCTCGGGGAACCTGGAGCTCCTTCGGATACCGTAGCTCATCGCGTAGGGGTTCGAAACGCGGTCCACGGGACCACGCGGATAGACCGCAGTACCGATGTTCGGGTTGAGATCGGGAAAGTCCTGCACCGCCTGGAGCTTGATGGAGTTACTATTGAAGGTAATCGCCACGCGACTCGACAGCATCGCTTGGTTGTTGGTACCGTCGTCCCAGCCGAGAGAGGTCTGGTCGATCAAGCCGTCTCGATAGAGGTTAACCACATACTCCAGCGCTTCCACCGTTTCGGGAGAGTTAAAGACTACCTCGTCGCCGGCCTCGTTGAGCACGCTTCCGCCGTTGGAGAGAATGACGCTGACGAGAAACTGTTGGCCGTCAAAAGATCGTCCGAGAGAGATGCCGAAAGGAGCCATAGTAATACCGTCGGTGTCCCGTATCGCCTGAAGCACCTCTCGAAACTCCTCCCAATCGTCCGGAACATCAACACCCGCCTGTTGGAAGACGTCTTTGCGATAGAGCATCATGTGGGCGTAGTTGTAGACGGGGATTCCCTTCCACTCACCATCGACCACCGCCGACTGTTGTACAACATCGTACCAGCCGCCGTTCATCTCGCCGATCTCCTCCGCGAGATCGGTTACCGACAAGAGACCATCTGCGTAGAGATGCGGCTCGAAATTGGTCATCATGATCATGTCCGGCCCGCTACCGCCCTCAAGAGCGGTCGTATTGACCGTTTGCCGGGTCGAGTGGCCGGCGATGGTGATCTGGATATCTACGCCATTCTCTTCGGCCCACTGCTCAACCAGAGCTCGAGTCGGCTCATGTTGTCCCGGGTTATCACGAAAGACGACCACTTCAAACGTGTCATCCTCTCTCGTCCGCTGTTGACCACTGCCGTCTTCGCCGTCGGCTTGACCCGAAGCGAAGACCATTCCCGCCGCCACTACGAGGACGCCGAGCAAGAGAATCAATCCGTTTCCTTTTACCATAGCAAACCCTCCTTGATTTCTTGGGCCGCCCTTGCCGCATGGACGGCCGAACCGATCCGGCCCGTGCAAACGAAGACCGTAGCGCACACAACATACAAACGCTCATTTTTGAATACACTACATTCTTATTGAATACAATAAGCCGGTTTATGCCGCCTGTCAAACGCTATGCGTGTTCAAAGAGGATTTAGTCGGCGGTGCGGAAACTCAGCCCGGTCGGGGATTTCCCATATCTACTTCGTCGATCGGGATAGACGCCGGATCGACGTTTATGCGACGCAGGCTCTCTACCATATCTCGCAACCTGCCGCTGGTTACCGCTATGTGATTGCGCATGGCCCGAGCACACGACCGAACCTCTCGTTGTGCGAAGCTGTCGATGATCGCGTGGTGTTCGGGCAAGGTCTCCCTCGGCGGGCGTATTAAACCGGCGACAAAGGTCCTGTTGAGAACCTGAAGCGTCTCGTTCACTCGCTGAACCTGCTCGTTTCCGCACCACCACATCAGTAAAGCGTGGAATCGTACGTCGGCGTGGGCGTATTCGGCGGTATCTATCCGCTCGGCTGCATCGAACGGGGCAAAGATCGCTCGAAGCGTTCGAATCTGCTCATCCGTAATCCTCGGACAGAGGTCGTCGGCGATCACCATGTCAAGAGCTTTCCGTAACTCGAAAAGGTCGGCCATCTCTTTTACCGAAACCTTGTGAACGTAGAATCCGGAGTGACGTCGCGCGTCAACAAGGCCCTCTGATACCAGCTTGTGCAATGCGTTAATAACGGGCGTGCGACTCGCGTTGAGCCGTTCCGCCATCTGGGCTTGGATAATCTTCTCGCCCATTTTGATCTCGCGGTTGGCTATTAAGTCCTTGAGTTGCTCGTACACCTCTTCGGTGGTCGGCTTGCTGCGACTCAGTCCCTCGTCCGGCCGATCGCTACTCTTGGGTTCGGTACTCATACGCGTCGCCTCATATAATACGCCCCGATTCGTCGTGTCAACGGAGGACTCCCGGCCGTTCCTGCTCGTTTGACACCTCGTATAATAGCGGATATGATATTTGTATGCAAAAATTTTTTTATGCATACAGTATGAGCTCAATGTGAAAGGAGATAGCGCCGTGCCTCGATATTCCGTTATTACTACCTTTTTGGGGCAGACCAAAGATCGATTCCACGTCTATAACGAACCACGATCTCTCGAGCAGAAATTTGAAGCCACGCAAAGGCTGACCGGCTACGAGGCGGTGGAGATCGTCTATCCCTACGAGGTGGAAAGCCCTTCGAAAACTAAGGCACTCCTCGATCAATACTCCTTGTCGGTCTCCGCGGTAAACGTCAACGTAAAGGGCGAGCCGGAGTTCCGAGATGGGGGGCTTACCTCCCCGGATAAGAAGATCCGGGAGCGGGCCGTGAGCTTCATAAAAGAGGCAAAGGACTTCAGCCATGAGATCGGCGCGCCCCAGGTCACCTGTTGCCCCCTTGGAGACGGATTCGAGTTCGTCTTCCAGTCCGACTACCAAAAGAATTGGAGCCGTCTGGTCGAGATGTTCGGAGAGGCGGGCTCCTATCGCCCGGAAATTCCGCTCTTCATCGAGTACAAACCGAAGGAGACACGACGAGTTACCTACCTTCCCCGAATAGCAGATGTACTTTTGCTTCTCAATGAGATCGGCAACAAATCGATCGGCGTAACCCTCGACTACGGACACTCGGTTTACTCCGGCGAACATCCGGCAATGGCGCTCACCCTCGTTGAGAACAGTCCTTTCCCCTACTACGTCCATATTAACGACAACGAC
Source organism: Alkalispirochaeta sp. (assembly GCA_965601925.1). Classification (GTDB taxonomy): domain Bacteria; phylum Spirochaetota; class Spirochaetia; order DSM-27196; family Alkalispirochaetaceae; genus Alkalispirochaeta. The sequence continues at coordinate 3,098,176 of OZ271854.1, read as the reverse complement.
CGCACCTGGGACTGGGATTTCTTCTGCGGAAGCCACACGCTGCTCGAGTACATTGAGTTTGTCTACTACTTGAGGAAGTTCGGCTACGATGGGTATCTCACCTCAGACACCCAGCCTACGCGATTCGACATGAGCGAGATGTTTGTCGCCAACGTGCGGTTAACGGAGAAGATCTGGAGCACCATCGAGGAGATCGGAGACGATGAATTCGAAAAGGCGATCTCCAGTCGAGACTACATGGATACGTGGAAGTTTATCGAAGAGAAGCTACTCAGAATGTGAGTCGGGAGTGGAGGACGCGCAATGATTACCGAGAGTGAGGCGGCCGCCGCCCGAGAGGCCGCGGTCGAACTATTTGCCAAGGCACAGTTCGGAATTACCCCGGAAGAGACGGAAAAGATCGAGGTCGTCGACTTTGGGTTGACCAACCTCTCCGTCGAAGGGGCGCAGATTCTCACGCTCGTCCAAACGGACCGAATAAGCGTGAAGCTACTTGCGCTGATGCCCAACCAGACCGAGCCGGAACACTGGCATCCACCGGTAGGCGACGACCCCGGCAAAGAAGAGACCGTTCGCCACCTCTACGGCGACCTCTATTTCTATGTTGAGGGCGACGGAGGTCCAACGGTGGGCCATATTCCCGAGAGGCGGGAGGAGTACTACACCTGTCGCAAGGAGATCGTTATGCAGCCCGGGGAGCAGCTCTACTGCAAGCCCGGAAGCAAGCACTGGTTTCAGGCCGGTCCTCGGGGCGCGGTTCTTTTTAGTTTTTCCACTATCGCCCGGGATGCGTTGGATCGTTTCAGCGACCCCAATATCGACCGCGTAACGAAAATCGTCCCGGATGAGTAGTATAGGATACGTACATCGCGGCCGACGAGTTCGAGTATCGAAGCGATCCGACCGGACTCGATCCCGCTACCGGATTTCGCCACCGGTCGTGGGGAGGCCGAGAGGCCGCCCAATCGAGCTTGCCCGGCAGATATTCTACCGATCGCCGGCGGCATATCGCCCGGCTCGTACCGTCCGTCGCGGCGGCAGGCGGTTACCGCATCGATGAACGGCCGCTCGATGCAACCGGTCGTTTGACTGCAGGTCGGCCGCATCCGCGGTTATCACGCGCTATCGCAGCTCAAATCGCATTCGAAATCTATCGGCGGCCCGCTCGGCCGGCACTCCGGCATCGATCGCGCTCTTTTGGACTGCTCTCAATAGGTCTCCCCTCAGAGCGGGTTCGGTGTCACGTCCGACCACGCGGAATCCAAGCCTTCGCCAAAACCGTCTGCCGGCCGTTCCGCTCATCGCATACAGCATCGGGATCTCCTCATATGCGTCCGCCTCAATCGACTGCCACCCTTGTTCCGTCGCCCATCGGATCAATCCCCGCACCATCTCCGAGCCGATACCCCGGCGACGGATGCGATTCTGATCACCGTCGATCGCGGCGACCATCATGCAGTGTACGAAGAGTGTCTTCCGTTCGAGCTCTTGAAGCGACGGCCACGCCCCCGAGGCCACCGCCTCGCGCGGTCCCGCCGGATAGCACTGCTGGAGACAGAACCCCGCCCCCTCCGCGTCGGTGGGGCACAGCCACAGCGGGTAGAACCGAAGCGTCCCGACGACGGAGTCTCCGATTCGGGCCAACATTGCGCACGTCCCGTATGTCCGGATGAGTTTTCGGAGGATCGGGATGTTCCGAACGCGACAAAAATCCCAATCCACGGCACCATTCCGTTCCGGATTCTCGAGATTGTCGGCGTTAATCGGCCCGCCGTGCAGACAACGCCAGAGCAACACGTCGTACCGCATCGGCTCCACAATGAGCTGGTTTATCATTGTGCCCTCGGAACCAATACACCATCATACCACGTGCAAGAGGGTCGGAGGAGTCAAGAGACGCCACGAGCGGTTCATTTCGATACGGGTGTCGATGCCCATGAGAACTCCGACGGAATCGTGTATGCTGTGAGGCGATGACCCGTATCGTGACCGAGCGTCCCGACATCCGGCTACGGTCGATTCGAGAATATGACCTTCCCGAGTATGTGCGACAGGCCGATGATTACGAAATCTGGCAGTTCATGCGTGACGAGTTTCCCCATCCCTATACGCTCGAGCACGCAAAACGGGCGTATCGGTCGCTTTGGGAGCGACGACCCGATCGGTACTTTGCGATCTGCTCCGCTGATCGGTTCGTCGGGCACGTTCATTTCGACCGGAACGACGACATCCTCCGCAAATCGGCCTCGCTCGGCTACTGGCTCGGCCGACCGTATTGGGGGAACGGCATTGCGACCGCGGCAATCCGGGCCCTTACGAACCACGTGTTCGAGAACACGGATATCGTTCGACTATATGCGCGCGCCTTTGCACGCAACCGCGGCTCGATTCGCGTCCTCGAGAAGTCCGGGTACGAACTGGACGGCTACTTCGAGTGCGCGATTGAGAAGGAAGGATCTTTGCACGATCAAGTGCAGTATTCGCGGATTCATCGGCGGAACGAACACGCTCGGCAGCGGGCGACGCGTGACACCGAGCGAGAAGAGGGCCCCATCTATGAATCGGGATCTCAGATAGCGATTCGTACCACGAAGATGATCTCTCCGAATCAGATCGTCCGCCTCATGCGAAGCGTCGGCTGGAGACGTAAGAAGAACACGATCGAAATAGCGCGCGTCATGAGACGAAGTACGGTGGTCGTATCTCTATGGGACGGCGAGCGGCTCGTGGCACTGGCGAACGCTCTTTCGGACGGATCTCACGCGGCGTATATACACTATGTGTTGGTAGACCGAGAGTATCAGGGACGTGGCCTGGGAAAGCGCATGATAGAAACGCTGCTCGGTGCCCTGCTCCCTGCCGGGCATGTCGTGCTCGTTTCCAACGAGGACGCGGTCGGCTTTTTCGAGCAATGCGGGTTCGTGCGGGCCCAAGGAGCCCGCGCTATGGAGCTACGAAGGCACTCCTCCGAGTAGTCGCCGTCGGTCGTTCCCGATCGCCGCGCCGGCACGCACGTTCCGAACAAAAAAGATTATCTTTTGGGAAAACTCGGGATTGCCGCGCGCGATAGGGGACACCATTGGCCAGACGCACCGTGCTCATACGCAGGAAGATTTTTATCGGGTTCGCAGTAATCCTCGCGCTCATGGTCGCATTAGGAGGCGTGGGAATCTTTCGGGTTGCTCAGATCAACTCGGGCCTCATCCAGATCAATGATGTAAATGCGGTCAAACAGCGCTACGCGATCAACTTCCGCGGGAGCGTCCACGACCGATCGATCAATATCAGAGACGTCGTGTTGGCCGAGAATGATCCGATGCTCTTATCAGCCGTGATAGACGACATCGATCGCCTCAAGACGTTCTACGAAGAGTCCGAAGCGTCGTTGGACGCCATTTTTGAGAACACCGCCGGCCTCACCGACGAAGAGCGGGAGGCGTTCAGAATTATCAAGTCGATCGAGGAGCGGACCGAGCCGGTGGTCGACGAGATCATCAGGCTCGTCGACGTCGGAGAACGCGATACCGCGCGATCGCTCTTGCTGGAAACGGCCCGGCCGTTGTTCACCCAATGGCTGGATGCGATCAACGTATTCATCGACCTCCAGGAGTCGTACAACTCCACTATCTCGGACGTAACGCGCTCGACGGCACAGGGGTTTGCATTCCTGATAACGATTGCGACGACGGCGGCACTCGTGGCGGGGGCGCTTCTCGCGCTGTGGACGATTCGAGCCATCAATCCGTTGCGCTCCATCGGCGATGCACTGCACGACATATCAGAGGGTGACGGCGACCTCACCATGCGCCTTCCGGACGATCGGGACGACGAGGTGGGTCGCGTAGCGCACCGGTTCAACTCCTTCGTCGCCGGTCTTTCGGGCACGATCGGCGTCGTTCGCGACGCCGTACGGCAACTCTCGGCGGCCAGCGGCGGGCTCACGCAGAGTATGGAGCAGACGACGCGGGCGGTGCGCGACATTAGCGCGGGCATCGAACACGTTCGCACCCAAGTGGTCGATCATCAAGCGCCCGAGGTGACGGAGATATCGTCTACGATGGCGGAGATAACCTCGACCGTGGAGACCCTCTCATCGAGCATAGAGCAGCAGGCCCAAACGATACAGAACAGTACCGCGGCGGTCGAACAGATGATAGCGAGTGTCGTGTCGGTCACCCAGAACCTGGATAAGAGCGCCGAGCAGTTCCGCTACCTCGAGGAGGTTGCCGATGCCGGTTCGGAACGCATCTCCGAGGTGAACTCGATGGTCGCCTCGATCGCAGAGCAATCCCAGGGCATGCTCCAAGCCAATGCGACCATCGACAACGTCGCGGCCCAGACCAACCTCCTGGCCATGAACGCCGCGATCGAAGCGGCTCACGCCGGTGAAGCGGGGCGCGGGTTTGCCGTCGTCGCCGATGAGATCAGGAAGCTCGCGGAAAACTCGTCGACGCAATCGAAATCGATCTCGTCGGTCCTCTCCAGTCTCCAACGGTCCATCGAGGATGTAGTGTCTCAAGCCGGAGAGGCGGGGAAAGCGTTCGATTCGGTACAAGAGGCGATTAGGACGGTCGTACGCTTTCAGGAGCAGATCAAGGGCGCCATGGACGAGCAGTCGACGGGAAACCAACAGGTGCTGGAGTCGTTTCAGCTCATCAACGAACTTACCCACAAGGTTCGCGGCGGCAGCCAGCAGATGACGGCCGGAAGCCGTTCGGCGATAGAAAAAATCAAAAGCCTCGTCGATACGACAAAGACGATTGAGAACCAGGTCGACGCGATGAATCGTAACACTGAATCGATCGTTGAGACGATCGGCGAAGTAGAACAACTCACCGACGACACCCGGGGGCAAGTGACGTCGGTCGAACAGAGCGTCGGCCGCTTCAAGGTCGATTAACCGAGAGCGGGAGACGTCCGTTCCTCAGCGGTGCCGACGGCATCACATACTCGCGGTGTCCCGTAGGAAGTGCTCGATACGAGTCTGAAAATCGCGCACCACTCGTGCGTCGCCCCACCAGATCATATGGCCGAACTGCTCGACGGGAATGAGCTCGACGCGAGGTATACGGGAGGCCGTATGGACCGCCGTGTCGTACGGGACGTCCCCATCGTAGCGGCTGTGGACCATGAGCGTCGGCGTCGCGATACGCTCCAGCGGCATATCATCGAGGGCTCGCTGAACGTCGATATCGTTCATCACGCCGGCAAAACGCGGGAGGGCCGGCACTATCGCATCGGTGAGCGCTTTCACATGCGATCGTTGCCGAGGGTCGGCGAGAACCTGCTCGATGTATCGCTTGCCTCGCGCCGCATCGTACGTCGTTTCGGTGCGTACGTAATCTCGGAGCGCTAAAGCGGGCATCCGTCGCATCGCTTGATGGATGAGAAAGTACGCCGCGTTCTGCCCGCGTCTCGACATCACGAGCTTTCCCAGCGCGCTTTTCAGCTGATCGTCGGTGAGTTGTGTGCGGCGAGTGATCGCCGACAGTAGCACGAGGCCGCGCGTTCGTTCGGCGTAGCGAAGCGCAAATTGTATGGCGGCGGGACCGCCGGCGGACACGCCTACAACGGCTACCGACTCGACCGCCAGTTCATCGAGCAAAGCGGCGGCCAGATCCGCCTGAGCCGCCGGCGATCCGTTACCGTCGAGGATCGTTCCCAGATAACCCGGTCGATCGGGGGTGAGGAGCCGGAAGCCCGCTTCTACGAGGTGGTCGAGCATAAACCAACCGTTGTGGCCGACATTGCCGCCGTGAAAGTGCAACACGACCGGTCCTCGTCCGCGCACGTCGTACTCCACCTGCCCCGCGCTCGTCTGGACGATCGTGCTGTCGGCGGATACGCGAATCGTATGCGCCGCCAGCCAGCGTCGATATCGCATACGAAGGACCAGGAAACCCGTAACCGTAACGGCACAAACGAAAAGCCACGTCACCATCTCCTCCTTCGGGCATACTCTCGAGTATGTCACGCGCAAAAAAATTATGCGAAAAAGCGATCGATCATGTCGCCGATGTCCTTCTTTCCGATGAGTCCGCCCGTTATCGCCTGGATGAGGCCGATTCCCTCGACCCACACGAGGAACTGAAGTGCCTCGACGCGTCTTCCGTCGGCTGAGTCGCCCGCGATGCGATCGGCAACGCTTCGTAGGTAGCTTCGAGTGAGTTCTTGAAAGCGCTTTTTGAGCTCAGGAAATCGTCGCATCCCGTCAAAAAAGAGGTAGTACACGTCGTCGGTGGACAATCCGGTGCCGACAGTCGGGTCGCCGTCGACCAACGCCGTCAAAATCCGTTTCATCGATTCGGACGGCGACGTCCGTTCGTCCAACGCGAGGGAGCCGAGTGACGTCAAGTGTCCGGCAAGGAGGTCGAGAGCCTCTTTGTAGAGATCGTCTTTGCTATGAAAGTAGTGATACACCGCTCCCTTCGTATTGTTCGTCGCCGCGGCGATATCATCGATGCTCACATTTTCGTATCCCCGTCGAGAGACTAAGGCGAGCGTCGCCATGAGCAGTTCACGTTTGGTCTCCATGTTGTACGGCAACCATACGAACATACTCAGAAGTATGTCAACACGACGAAGTACGATCGTGTAGAAACGGGAGTCGATCAAACACAAGCGGATACGCACGTCGACCCGCGGTTCCGCGCCGCGCCGCACGATGCACACCGGCTACGGCACTTCCACGACCTGTGAGTACGGCCGGCGATAGGCGCATCCCCTACCCCGCGATCCTTTTTTCTTGACACCGCGCGCGAGCCACTGCAGAATATACCAGTGCATTGTTACCGGTAACAATGCACGGAATGGGAGTATGCGTGGGAGATTCAACGGTCGGTGTCGGCATTATCGGCGTGGGTGATAGGGGATGTTTCGTCCTCGGCGCGCGTATTACCGAGCTCGAACGCGAAACGAGTCTACGTATCACCGCTCTATGCGACACCAACTCTCGGCGTCTGGAGGAGGCAAGCGCGTTCCTCGCCGCCCATTCCGGCGATCCTCACCGCCGATACGCCGGTCACCTCGACTACCGCGACCTCGTGGACGATCCGTCGGTAGATTTGGTTTTGGTGACCAATCATACGTACGCCCACCGCGATCCTACGGTGTACGCAGTCGAGTCGGGCAAGGCGGTCTATTTAGACAAACCGATCGCCGTCACCCAGTCGGACGCTCTGGCTATCCTCCACGCCGAACGGCGTACCGGCAATCGAATCATCATGGGTTTCACGCGCCGATACGAACCCTCGTGGCGATATGCACGACGCCTGGTGTCCGAGGGGGCGGTCGGCGACGTTCACATGATGCAAATACGATCCGTGATCCCCTACACCCGCTATCTCCAGATGTGGCATCGAAAAAGGACGTACTCCGGCGGCGCCCTCAACGACAAATCGAGTCACCACATGGACGTATTCAACTGGTTTTCCGACTCGGTATGCGAACGCGTGTGCGCCATGGGGGGACGAAGCGGGATATTCGCACCGGATCCTACAGCACCGACTCACTGCGCGGTGTGCGAACGCGACTGCCCTTATCGGCGCGGGCCGGACCAGATATGGAGTAGCGAGGGCGTCCACGTATTGTCATACCGCTCGTGGGCCGACGCAACAAATGAACTCGATCGCGCCGACACGTGCGTATACGCCCCGGGCGCCGATATCGAAGATCACGTTACCGCGATATTCGAGTTCGCCGACGGCGTGAAGGCGTCGCTGTTTTGGTCGATCTTCGGCCCGCCGGCTCCCGATCAGGAGACGCTCGAGATCGTCGGCTCTTCCGGTCGTCTTGTCCTCACCCGGTCGACCGGGACGATCGATCTCGTGTCGGAGTACGGCGCCAAGCGCGAATCGATCGACGCTCGCGGTCCGGCGTTCGAGAGTTCACACTACGGCGCCGACGTCGAGTTGGTGCGGCGATTGCGGCGCTTCGTCGACGGAGAGGAGCCGGTCGCCGGCGCTTTGGACGGGTACCAATCGCTCCGCATGATCGACGCCGTGACGGAGTCGATCGCGGCCGAGGGCTTCGCGGTCAGAGTCGGCTCCCCGGGGGTGCGGGCATGAACATCCGTCGCATCGCCGAGTTGGTCGGAACCAGCCACATGACCGTCTCCCGGGCGCTCAACGACAGCCCGTTGGTCGCCGAGAAGACGCGACGCCGTATTCTGGAAACCGCCGCGCAGCACGGATACCGGATAAACGCCGGCGCCCGCGGATTGGCGACGGGCCTCACCACCACCGTCGGGATCCTATACCCCTACCACAGGTTGCGCGCCATAGAGTCGTGGTACACATCGCAACTCATGCACGACATTCGCTCCCAACTATGGGAGCACCGGTTCGACAGTATGATCGCCGGGTACGATACGATCGGGGACGATCTCGCCGACATCACACGCCTGGTGGCACAACGAAAGGTCGACGGGCTCATCATTATCGGTTTCGAAATCACCTCAGCCGCTTTGGAAGCGCTCGCAGCGACGACCGACCGCTATCTCGCGGTCAACCCACCCGCCGAACCGTGGATGGAGAGTCATCCCGCCGTTTTCGTGGATCAACGGATGGGCGGCGCCCTCGCCGCGCAGGCGTTGCGGAGAACCGGATGCTCCCGAGTCGCCGCCGTGGTTGAGTCGCAACCGCAGTTCGACACGCGGGTCGGCGGTTTTCGGGCGGAGTGGAACGGTGAGGTCGATCTGTTCCATCTGCAGGACGGTACTTTCGAGAGCGCCTGCAGGACGGCGGAAGAGCGGCGAGACGCGCTCATACGCTACGACGGACTCTTTGTCGGCTCGGACGTCAGCGCGTTGGGAGTCATGAAGGGGCTCATGGACCATGGCGTCCGCATCCCCGACGACATCGCCGTGGTCGGATACGATGACATCGAGTGGGCGCGCCTCGCCCGTCCCTCTCTCACCACGGTGCATCAGCCTAGAGGCGAGGTCGCCGCCGCGGCGGCCGCAGGTATCGTTTCCGCGATTCGCGGGGAGCGGGAGATCGCAACATCCCGGACATTTCTTCCTCGAATCGAACGACGGGAGAGCTGCCTGTGAGCGGAGCACGGCCGAACATCATGGTCATTCACGCCCACGATCTCGGTAGACATTCGACGGCGTACGGGTGGGCAACCCCCACCCCCTCGATAGAGAGGTTTTCCCGCACCGCCACACTCTTTACCAACGCCTGGTCGTGTGCACCGACGTGCTCTCCCAGCCGGGCGGCGCTTCTTACGGGAAGGTACCCGCACGACGTCGGAATGCTCGGCTTGGCGCACCTGGGCTTCTCACTTCGAGACGTCGATGCACATCTCTCTCGCGCCCTCGCCGCCGTCGGGTATCGCACCTATCTCTCCGGTGTGCAGCACGAGGTGCCGGACCATCGGACGTTGGGGTATCGCGCGATCCTCGGCGAAGATCCACAAGCTCCATACGGCGACCGCTTCGATCCGCTCCCGTGGGATCGGCGCAATACCGACGCCGTGTGCCGCTTTCTTCGCCGCGACTCCGGTTCGACACCGTGGTTTCTCTTTTTCGGACTGTACGGTCCGCATCGCCCGTTTCAAACACACGCCGACATCGATGCGGATCGCCTCTTCGTGCCGCCAGGCCTCCCAAGTACGGTCGAGGTGCGAAACGACTACGCCGACTTCGTTGCCTCCGTCGGCACCGCCGATGCCCACATCGGGCGCGTCCTGGATGCGACGAATCGTTCGGGACGCGACGCCGATACGGTGATCATTATCACCAGCGACCACGGGATCGACTTTCCACGCTATAAGTGCACGTTGAGCGGCGGGGGGCTGGGAGTCCATTTGATCATCCGTCTCCCCGGACAGGCCGCGGGTATCGTGGTGAGGGAACCGGTGAGCACCATCGACCTCGTTCCTACGCTCTTCGATATCCTCGGCCGGAGCGGCGATACCGACGAGCATCGCCCGTGGGACGGGAGGTCGCTTCTCCCGCTGTGGGATTCGCCGACGCGATCCGTACGAGGATTCAGTTTCGCCGAAAGCAACTATCACGTCGCGTACGACCCGGCGCGATCGATCTTCGACGGACGGTATCACTACGTGGAACACTACGAATCGTCGCAGCCGGTGCTCGCGAATGTCGGCGATTCACCTTCCAAAGAGGCGGTGTATCGCGATCCGGCGGCGTTGGAGTCTCTCGTTCCTCCCCGGACCGCGCTCTACGACCTGTGGTCGGACCCGCTGCAGAATCGCAACGTAGTCGGCGAACGATACGCTCGAGAGACGCGGGACACGCTGGAAGAAACCCTACGGCGATGGATGGCGTCCACAGGGGATCCGCTTCTGGACGGACCGATTCCCGCCCCGGCCGGTGCCGCCGTCGCCGATCGGAGCGCGTACTCCTCTACCAGCGCCGACTCGATGCGCCGGACCGACGGGCGCGCGCGCGGGGGCGCCGAATGAAGAGCGAGCGAGACTTTTATGGGGTGCGTGCGGTCTACTACGGCGATCTGCATAACCACTGCGACATTAGCTACGGACACGGGTCGTTGGAAGAGGCGTACCGGAACGCACGCGTCCAGTTGGACTTTGCGAGCGTTACCGGACACGGGGCGTGGCCCGACATCCTCGACAAGCCGATGCCGCCGGCGGTGGTCGATTACCACCGCAGCGGGTTCGCAAAACTGCGCGATAACTGGCGTCGCTATCTCGCTACGACCGAGGGGGAGCGCGTCCCCGACTCGTTCGAGACCTTCTTCGGCTACGAGATCCATTCCTTTCGCCACGGCGACCGAACGGTCGTCTCCCCCTATCCGTTGTCGCTGTCCGAAGCGCCCGATACACCCCAGGCGTTCGGTACGATGCTTCGCGATTGCGACGCGCGGCGCGACGGATACCTGCTACTCCCCCACCATATCGGCTACGCAACGGGCTACCGAGGCGTCGACTGGGAGAGCGTGACGAACCGGGCGTCGCCGGTAGTCGAGATCGTCTCCATGCACGGCCTCGCGGAGTCCGACGACGGTACCTTTCCGTATCTCCATACCATGGGGCCCCTGGACGGCGGCAACACGATGGTCGGCGGCCTCAAGCGGGGCCTACACTTCGGCGTCGTCGGTTCTACCGACCACCACTCGGCGCACCCCGGCAGTTTCGGATACGGCAAGACGGCGGTGTGGGCCGAGTCGCTCACCAGAGAGTCTCTCTGGGAGGCGATCCTCTCGCGACGCACGTACGCGGTGAGCGGCGACCGCATTCACCTCGCATTCTCCCTAAACGGTGCGCCACTCGGGAGCGTTATTGCCGCTTCGGCCGAGCGTCTGATCGAAGTAAGGGCCGTGGGCGGCGGCGCCATAGACCACATCGAGATCGTGAAGAACGCTCGCGCCGTACACCGCTACACCCACCGTTCCGAGGTCGGAGGCTCGGGCAGAACCGTTCGTGGAAAGCTCGCGGTCGAGTTCGGATGGGGGCAGAAGGGCGAGGAGGTAGAGTGGAACGTGAAGATTCGCTCACCCTCGGCGTCGATCATAGCGGTGGAACCGCGCTTCCGCGGCCGCGACGTCGTCGACCCTCTGGATACGACGGACGGTCCCTACGCGTTCTCTCGTTGGTCCCATGACGGTGATACGGTTACCGTGAGCACCATGACCTTCGGGAACGCCACAACGACGAGCAGTCAAACACAGGCGATCTCTCTGGAGCTTGAAGGGCGTCCGGAAGATACGATCGAGGTCGAAGCCGACGGGATCGCAGCGAGCGCAACGCTCGGAGAGCTCGCGGGCGGCGCCCGCACCCACTATACCGCGGGATTCGTTTCGCCGGCGCTCAAGATTCACCGTTTCGTACGAGAGGCGGACTACACCGCCGAGTTCCGGTGGCGCGACGAGACGGAAGCCGAAGGGGCGGAAGATGTGTATTACGTGAGAGTTATACAAAAGAACGGGCACGGCGCGTGGTCCTCTCCCATTTGGGTGACGAACGAGTCGGCGAAGGAGGTGTAACGGAGGCGATGAAACGGGACGGGACGACCGCGCCGGACGGAATGCGGTCTTCCCGTGAGTACGGCTCCCCCGATCCGCTCGTACGAACGAATCGGTGGGCACGTCCATATCCTTGCAAGGAGGAATGTATGAAAAAGTCCTGGATAGCGTCGGCACTCATGGTGTCGATTGCAGTGACCGGGTTCGCCGGCGGCCAAGGAGAGGTCTCCGGAGAGGGTGATGCGATCGAGCTACACGTCTTTCATTTCAAGGTCAACATCATCAACCAGTGGAACGCCCTCACCGATATCTACACCGAAGAAAACCCCGATGTGGTCTTCAACAACGAGATCCGCGGCGGCGGTGCCCAATGGATGACGATTCTCAAGAACAAGTTTGCCGCCGACGCGGCGCCGGATATCTTCATCGTCGAGGGGCCGGGACAAGCGGTCGTATTTGAGGAGTATCTGACGGATCTCAGCGACGAACCGTGGGTCGATCGGGCGATTCCCTTTGCCCGAGACGGTTTGCGCATGGGCGACGCGATCATGGGAATGCCGGTGAACCTCGAAGGGTACGGCTATATCTACAACGAAGCGCTGTTCGAGGAGGCCGGCATCGGCGAGCTGCCGCGGACGTTCGACGAACTGGAGGAGACTGCGCGTGCCCTTGAGTCGGCCGGACACACCGCCTTCGGCACCGGGTACGGCGAGTGGTGGGTAATGGGGCTCCACCTGGTAAACGCCGCCTTTGCGATGCAGCCGGATCCCCAGGCGTTCGTCGACGGACTTAACGCCGGTACCGAGTCGATGGCGGGGAACCCGCTGTTCGCGGACCTTCAGCGTCTCATCGATCTGAATGTTCGCTACGGTGAGCGCAATCCCCTAACCACCGACAACCGCATGCAGGTACAGTTTTTCGTCAATCGCGATGTTGCGATGATCCAGCAGGGCAACTGGAAAGAGCTCGACATCATCGCCGCGGACCCCGATATGGAGTTCGGAGTGTTGCCGCTGCCGCTCACCAACGACCCCGAGCAAGCCAACCGCATCCCCATCGGCGTTCCCTTCTACTTCGTCGTGAACGGGGCGTCGCCTGCGCGTGATCAAGAGGTCGCTCGAGAGTTCCTCAACTGGTTGGTAAGCTCCGAAACGGGACAACGCTTCCTGGTAGAGGAGTTCGGCTTCATTCCCGCCTACAGCGACATTGAGGGAACGGGGCTCGGTGGAGTAAGTCGCGACCTGTTGGCCGCCGCCGCGGAAGATCGTGCGATCCCGTGGGTGTTCGGACGGTTCCCGGACGGTATGCCGCAAGAGTTCGCGAATAACATTCAAGCCTACATCGGCGGTCAGCAAAGTTGGGATGAGACGCTCGAAGAGTTTGATGCTCAGTGGCAGCGACTCAGCCAGTAACGACGGCACATATCGTACGGTCTCACGGAGCGCCGCTCTCGCGGCGGCTTCGTGACCGGCCGTACTGCGGACATCGGGAGCTACGGAAAGATGGTTAAAAACAGAATGCAAGAGCTCGTCGACGACGTGGTCTTCGTAGGACCTGCGGTGGTCTTTTTCACCGTAATCGTCGCGACATCGTTCTTTTTGGGAATCTACTACGCCTTTACGGAATGGAACGGCGTTAGTCGACGCGCGATCTGGATCGGTCTTGAGAACTTTCGCACCATCTTCACCGACGATCCGCAAGCCGGCGCTTCGGCGTGGTTCACGCTCCGATTCACCGTGACCAGCGTGATCCTCTCCAACGTGGCCGGTCTCGCCCTCGCGTTGGTCGTCACCCAGCCCATGCGTGCGGCCAACGCCTACCGGGCGATCTTCTTCTTACCGAATGTGATCGGCGGCATCATTCTCGGCTTCATTTGGCGGTTCATCTTCACCAGCGGTATGCCGGCGATCGCCGAGGTGTTTCCGGCGCCGTTCTTCGAGTTACCCTGGCTCGGCGACCCCTTTACCGGATTCTGGGCGACGGTAATCGTGTTCACCTGGAAGACCGCCGGCTATCTCATGGTGGTGTACATCGCGGCGATCGTCAGCATCGACGACCACCTTCTGGAGTCGGCACGCATCGACGGCGCCGGGCCTCTGCACATGTTCGCCCGGATCATTCTGCCGCTCATAACACCGGCGATCACGATCTGTCTGTTTCTCATGCTCTCGTGGGCGACGAAGATCTTCGACGTTATCTTTTCGCTCACCGACGGCGGCCCCTTCAACTCCACCGAGGCGTTTGCCCTGAACATTTACTACGAGGCGTTTCAGTTCAATAACTACGGGCTCGGCGCTGCAAAGGCGATTCTCTTCTTTATCGTCGTCGGCATCTTTACCATCGTACAGGTGTCGCTTACCAAACGATTGGAGATCGAGGCGTGAACACGGCGATGGTACGCACCGGACGCTCGCCTTCGATCCGGTTGGCGACGCTCTCTCTCGTTACCGGAGTCCTGGCGATCGTGTTTCTCTTTCCGTTCTACTTCGTCGTGGTAAACTCCGTGAAGAGCTACGGTGAAATTCTTCGCAACGCCGCCGCCCTTCCGGAAGGCTTTCTTCTTGAAAACTACCTCATCGCCTTTCGCACGACGAACTTCATTCAGGCGTTCTTCAACTCGGTCGTCATCACTACCGCGAGCCTCATCGGTATGGTGTTATTGGGTGCCATGGCCGCGTGGCGTCTGGTTCGGCGGCCGCACCGGGTCAGCAAAATCATCTTCGGCACGTTTGTCGTAGCGATGGTTGTGCCCTTTCAATCGGTGATGATCCCTATGATGAAGGTCACCAGCACGTTGGGATTGCTCAACAGTAGGCTCGGGCTCGTCATCATCTATCTCGGATTCGGTATGCCGTTCACCGTGTTCCTGTTGCACGGCTTTTCCAAAACGGTTCCCGTCGAAGTCGAGGAGTCCGCCTACCTGGACGGCGCCGGTACGCTGACGACGTTTTGGTTTATCGTCCTGCCGCTGTTGCGCTCGATGTTGGCGACGGTCACGATTTTACAGGCCTTTTGGATCTGGAACGACTTTCTCCTCCCCCTCCTGGTTCTCTTCGAGGAGCGCCTCAAGACGATTCCCCTGGCGATCTTCAGCTTCTTCGGCCAGTACACCGATCGCTGGGACTACGCACTCGCAACCCTCACGATGGGAGTGCTGCCGATCGTGGTCTTTTTCCTTATGCTTCAACGATTCATTATCAGGGGAGTTACCTCGGGATCGCTCAAAGGATAACTCGCCGTGCGTAGACGACGGAGAAGGCGCCGCAGCCGGAACCGTCGTTTGCGCCGTACGTAATTGACCGGATCGACATACGATTTACACCCCCTTTGTTGTCGGGTATTCTGCCCCGGAAATGCACGACATGCTGAAACGCTGGACCGTCGCCGACTCGGTCAATACGTACGGTATCAAGGAGTGGGGCGCCGGATACTTCGATCTTTCACCGACCGGAGAGGTCGTGGTTCGAGCAAAAACAGACCGCGGCGAGGCGGAGGTAAGCCTCATGGACATCATCCGCGGGATCGAGGAGCGCGGGTTGGGCATGCCCGTCCTCCTGCGCGTAGAGAATCTCCTGGATCAGCAGATAGCGCGCCTCAACGAGAGTTTCGAGGCCGCGATGGCGGAGACCGGTTACCGCGGGACCTATCAGGGCGTATTTCCCATTAAGGTGAATCAGCAGGCGCAAGTGATCGAGGAGATTGCCGGTTTCGGCAAACGCTACAACCACGGGCTGGAAGCGGGCAGCAAGGCGGAGCTCTTGATCGCCCTCTCCATGATTCAGTCGCCCGAGAGTCTCATCGTCTGCAACGGATACAAGGACCCGGAGTTCATCGACCTGGGACTCCAAACGATCCGAATGGGCTACAAGGTATTCTTCGTCATCGAGACGCCGACGGAGCTACCCATCATTCTGGAACGGAGTGCGGCGCTCGGCATCAAACCGCTCGTCGGTGTAAGGATTAAGCTCGCAAGCCGCGCCGGAGGCCACTGGCAGGACTCGGGCGGCGACAACTCGCTCTTCGGACTGAACACGGGACAGGTCGTGGAGGTGGTCGACGCGCTCAGAGAGCACGGCATGCTCGATAGTCTGCATCTCCTCCACTACCACCTCGGGAGCCAGATCCCCAACATTCGCGATGTCCGTTCGGCGGTTCGCGAGACCGCCTACGTCTACGCCGACCTCGTAGCCGAAGGTGCGCCCATGGGATATCTCGATCTGGGCGGTGGACTCGCGGTGGATTACGACGGGAGCCAGACGAACTTCGTTCACAGCAAAAACTACACCCTGGACGAGTATACGTTGGACGTCGCCGAGGTACTCGTATCGGTCTTCGACGAAAAGATCATCGACCACCCGACGATCATCACCGAGAGCGGCCGCGCTACGGTGGCGTACTCGTCGATCCTCCTGTTCAACATCCTGGACGCGACCGAGTCCCGGCCCGGCCCGATACCGGACGCGCCGGCGCCGGACGCGCCGGAGAACATTCGCAATCTATACGAGGTCCGCAACACCGTCTCGATACGCAACATTCAGGAGTGCTACAACGACGCGGTGTATTATCGCGGCGAGGTGCGCGAGGACTTTCAACACGGTAACGTCACACTTCGCCAACGCGCCGTCGCGGAGAACTTGTTCCTCGACATCATTCACGGGATCTCGGAGCTCCTGTCGAATATGAAGCGCGTACCGCGGGAACTCGAGGGCTTGAGTGACGCGATCTACGACATCTACTACGGTAACTTTTCGGTCTTCCAGAGCTTGCCCGACGTGTGGGCGATCGATCAGATCTTTCCGGTAATGCCGATTCACCGTCTCGACGAGGCGCCGCAGCGACGCGCGATTCTCGCGGACATTACCTGCGACTCCGACGGCAAGATCGATACGTTCGCCAACGAGCACGATGTGCGCAAGGCACTTCCGCTTCACGAGTTACGCTCGGACGAGGAGTACTATCTGGGAGTCTTCCTCGTCGGGGCGTACCAGGAGACGCTGGGCGATCTGCACAATCTGTTGGGCGATACCCATGTTGTAAGCGTGCGCATCAACGGGGACGGAAGCTTCGATTTCGTGCGCGAGATCGAGGGTGACTCGATTGCCGATGTGTTGAGCTACGTCGAGTATCAGCCGCGCGCTTTGGTCGAGAACGTGCGGCGCAAGGCGGAGGAGGCGGTGCGCGGCGGCCGTATCTCGGCCCCTCAGCGACGCGCGATCCTCGAGGCGTACGAGGCGAGTATGCGCGGCTACACCTACTACGAACGATAGATGAATATGGAGGAGTGAGATGGCACGAGTTCTCATTATCGGCGCCGGTGGTGTCGGCCGAGTCGTGGCGCACAAGTGCGCGGCGTGCCCCGAAGTGTTTTCCGAGATAACGCTCGCGAGCCGGACCCTTTCCAAGTGCGAGGAGATCGCCCGGGACGTGCACGAGCGGTTGGGGGTCACGATTCTCCCGCGACGCGTCGACGCCGATCGCGTGGAGGAGCTCGTCGGGCTCTTTGATGAGGTGCGCCCGGAGCTGGTGATCAATGTCGCGCTCCCGTACCAGGACCTCACGATCATGGATGCCTGTCTCGCTACCGGCGTGCACTATCTCGACACCGCCAACTACGAGCCGCCCGACACGGCACGTTTCGAATACTCTTGGCAGTGGGCCTACGAGGATCGATTTCGCGAGGCCGGTCTCATGGCGCTCCTCGGCAGCGGCTTCGACCCGGGGGTGACGAACGTCTTTACCGCCTGGCTCAACAAACACCGGTTGGACGAGATCCATACCCTCGATATCGTCGACGTCAACGGCGGCGACCACGGCCACCCCTTTGCCACCAACTTCAACCCCGAAATCAACATCCGAGAGATCACGGCCTCCTGTCGCCACTGGGAGGGAGGCCGCTTCGTCGAAACCCCGGCGATGAGCGTTCGACGCCCCTTCGTCTGCCCCGACGGCCTCGGCGAATACTCGATCTATCGTATGTATCACGAAGAGCTGGAGAGTCTGGTACGCCACATCCCCTCGATTCGCACCGCGCGATTCTGGATGAGCTTTTCGGAGCGCTATCTCACGCACCTCGAGGTGCTGCAGAACGTCGGCATGACCTCCATTACACCGGTCGATTTTGAAGGTACGCGGATCGTACCCCTTCGGTTTCTAAAGGCCGTACTCCCGGAGCCTGCGAGCCTGGGGCCGCGCACCCGAGGACGTACCTGCATAGGGGTCATCGCCGAGGGAACAAAAGAGGCTCGGACGCGACGCGTCTACGTATACAACATCTGCGACCACGAGGCGGCGTACGCCGAAGTCGGTAGCCAGGCGATCAGCTACACTACCGGGGTACCGGCTATGATCGGTGCGATGATGATGCTCCGCGGCGATTGGATGAGCCCCGGAGTATGGAACATGGAACAGTTCGACCCCGACCCGTTTATGGCCGCTCTGAACGTGTACGGCCTCCCCTGGTCGGTACAGGATCCGGCGGAGATCGCCGACTTTGCGTAGTGACCCGGCCGATCGGACCGCCGCGGTGCATCGCGCCGCACCGTCCTCGGACGTAACCGGAGCGGCCCGAGCGCGGAATGCCGATCCGCGCCGCGATCCGAGGCCGTACAATCCCGACGGGCGTCCCTTCTTTCGCAACTTCGATCCCGCCGCGTTACCCAGCCCGTGCTTCTTCGTCGACCTCGCCGCGGTCGAGCACAATCTGGGTATACTCCGCGATGTCGCCGACCGAAGCGGCGCCCGCGTGTTGCTCGCCCTCAAAGCGTTCGCCCTGCCGGCTACGTTCGGCTTGGTGCGGACGTACCTCGACGGGGTGTGCGCGAGCGGCGTGTACGAGGCGCGCTTGGGTCGCGAGGCGGTGGCGGGCGACGCGACGGGATTTGCGGTACACACCTTTGCGCCGGCTTATTCCGAGGTCGACTTCACCCACGTCCTCGACTTTTCGGACCACATCGTCTTTAACACACTCGATCAGTGGTTACGCCACCGCGCTGTGGCCCGCAACCTCCCTTCCGACGGTAGCGCGCGCTCCTACGGAATCCGAATCAACCCCGAGTGCTCCGTCGGCGAGACGGCGCTCTACGACCCGAGTGCACCCTACTCCCGGTTGGGTAGCACCGAGGACGAGTTACGCGCCCAACTTCGCCGAGCGGCGATGCACTCGGAGCCCAGCGCGGCACCGACCGATGGTACGTATTATCACCGATCGCTCTTCAAAAAAGGGGCACCGCTTGAAGGAATAACGGGAGTACACATGCACGTCCTGTGCGAGAGCGATTCGCATGCGCTGGAGCGGGTGCTCGCGGCGGTGGAGAAGCGCTTCGGGTGGCTCCTCAGACAACCGGAGATTCGCATGTTCAACATGGGTGGCGGACATCTCATCACTAAGCCGGACTACGATCGCGAGCATCTCGTGGAGCTGATTCGTAACGTTCGTAGAAACTACGGAGTCGAGGTAGTAATCGAACCGGGTGAGGCGGTGGCGATTCACACCGGTGTGCTGGTGGCGAGCGTCCTGGATGTGTTGCACAACGGAATGGATATTGCGATTCTCGATACATCGGCGACGGCGCACATGCCGGACACGCTCGAAATGCCGTACCGTCCCACCGTGTGGGGTGCCGGCGCGCCGGGAGAACGCGCCTACACCTACCGCGTCGGCGGACAGACGTGCCTCGCCGGAGATGTAATGGGCGACTACAGTTTCGACGCGCCGCTGGCCGTCGGCGACCGTATCGTATTCGACGATATGAGCCACTACACGATGGTGAAGACGACGACCTTCAACGGTGTCGCGCTCCCATCGATTGCGACGTGGAACTCCGTATCGCAGACACATTCGGTCGAGCGCACGCCGGACTATCACGACTTTCGTGAGCGCCTCGGGTAGTTCGCCGAGCTGTGCGGAGACGACACGAAACCTCGCAGTACGTATATGTGACACCGAAAGGAGCCGTTGTGAGCCACCCCCTCTTTCTCGAAAGTGAGTTTGCACCTCGTCCGGCGGACGACGCGCGCTTCCACGTGATCTCCGCTCCCTTCGAGGCGAGCGTCTCCTACGGCGGAGGTACCGCCGGGGGGCCGGCGGCGATCATTCAGGCGAGCAATCAACTCGAGGTGTTCGACGGATTGAGTTGTCCCGGCGAAGAGGGCATCCATACCTGGCCGCCGCTCGACTGCCGCGGGCCGGCCCGGGAGGTACTTCCACGTATCACCAATGCGGTGCGCCGCGCCGTCTTGGAGGGTGCCGGCGGATCGGGCGTGCCGGTCGTCTTGGGCGGCGAACACTCAATCACGGCGAGCGCAGTCGCCGGCATCCTGGAGGCGCTCAACGCCGGCGAACACGGAGCCGAACACACCGGCGCGCCGATCGGCGTCGTTCAGATCGATGCCCACGCCGACTTGCGGGACGAGTACGAAGGGAGCCGGGAGAGCCACGCGTGCGTCGCCCGCCGTATCCACGGCGATATGGGCATTCCTCTGATACAAATCGGTGTCCGCGCCCTTTCGCCGGAGGAGGTGATCTATCGTGCCGCACCGCCCAACGGTGTCCCGCTCGTCGTCTACGACGCGGCCTCGATCGTCCCCGGCGGTACGACCTCGATCGAGATTCCGCACGATTTTCCACGCCGTATCTACATTTCGGTCGACGTGGACGGACTGGACCCGTCGATCATTCCGGCGACGGGGACGCCGGTACCGGGAGGGTTGGGATGGTATCAGATCCTCGGCATTCTCACCTCGATCGCGGGGGCGCGACGAGTCGTGGGAATGGACGTCGTGGAATTGGCACCGATAGCGGGACAGCACGCATGGTCGTACGCGGCCGCCGAACTGGTTCACCGCATGATGGGAATTGTGGCACGCGCATCGGCGTGAAGCGCGCGTGGAGCCGAGGCGGTCACGAACCGCGCAGAGTACTGCGCCGACGAGTCATACCTCGCGTCGCGAGCGCAACACTCCGTTCAGAATGAGATCGATCGATCCCCGCATGAGCGCCTCCAGATCGCCGGCGAAACCGGCGCGCGCAGTGATCGTATTCCCCTCCAGAAGAGAGAGAAAGCTACCGGCGATACGGTGTGGATCCACATCGCGCAACTCACCGCGCTCGGTGGCCCCGACGGCGGCCTCAACGAGGGGAAGCATGATCGCCTCGTAGCTGATCCTCGACAGCTCCTTGCGATGCGCATCGCTCAGATCGGGCATGTCGTTGTGTACCATCGAGAGGAGAAACAGCGGGGGTCGGCTCAAGAACCACCGCGACGCGGCGGAGAGTTGAGAGGCCAGATCGGCGTCGGCCCCGGCAACGGCACGTTTGAGCTCGTCGCCGATTCGTAGAAACATGCCCCGTTGCACCTCCACGAAAAGCTCTTCTTTTCCGTTGGGAAAGTGGTAGTAGATGGACGGTTTTCTGATGTTGACGGCCCGCGCAACGTCGGCGAGCGAGACGCTCGAGAAGCCGTGTTCGCGAAACAGCGACTCCGCCGCTTCGAGAATTTTGTCTCTGCCGACGCTGCGGCGTTTTTCTTTTGCCACTCCCTTTTTGCCTATTGCCGCGGGATTGTACCATATGGCGCCAAAGTCATCCAAGCGCTCCTTGACATCGCGAACCGAGTATCTTGTAATTCATTGTATGAGTGAAGCGTTCGAGCAACAGGAACTACGACCGTCGGAAATAGCCTATGAAAGCGGCGGCGTCATCGAAGAGATCTTCAACAGCCTCACCCACGCAATCGGCGCGGGGCTGGCAATATCGGGCCTCACGGCGCTTATCATGTTAACCAACCAGAATCCCGATCCGTGGAAGTATGTGAGTTTCTCGGTCTACGGGGCGAGCCAGATTTTACTCTATCTCTCCTCATCGCTCATGCACAGTTTCGCTTCGCTTCCGCGCATTAGGTACTACCTCAGGATCGTCGATCAGTCCTTCATTTACCTCCTCATCGCCGGGACCTACACACCGGTGACCCTCACGGTCATGCGCGGCCCGTGGGGCTGGAGCATCTTCGGCGTTATCTGGGGCCTCGCGGTACTCGGCATTCTCCTCAAGACGCTTGTGTTTCGTACACCCCACATCATTACCGACCTCCTCTACATTCCCATGGGTTGGATCGTACTGATCGCCGCCCGTCCCATGGTGGCGACGGCCCCCGACGGCCTCATTCGTTGGATGTTGATCGGCGGCGCGTTCTACACCGTCGGCGTGGTATTCTACGCATGGCGCCGCCTTCCATTCAGCCATACGATTTGGCACCTGTTCGTCATCGGCGGGAGCGTCTCGTTCTTCATGGGCTTTTCGCTATACCTCGCGTGACACGATGTATCGTATGCGTCACGGGCCCATCACATGGGTGACTTCGCATCGACGGAAAGCCTCGACCGATCTATAACGCAATGACGCTACACCAGTTCTTAAGAATCGTAGAGATACGCACAAAGCTCATCAGCGTCTCCGGCGTGGTGATCGGAACGGCGTACGGCGCCGTCGTCGATCGGAGCGTCGACATGCTCAGCGGGATCGTGATGCTGTGCGCCGTGGTCGCGGTGGATATGGCGACCACCGGTTTCAACTCGTTCTTCGACTTCTTTCACGGGGTCGATCGTAGTTCCATTAATCACGAAGAGGATAAAGTGTTGGTCCATCAGAACGTGCCGGCCGGGTTGGCGTTGATTACCTCGCTGGTGCTGTACGGTGTTGCCGCGGTGTTCGGAATATGGCTCGCCGTGCTCACCTCGCCGGCGGTCATAGTCGTAGGGGCGATGTGTATGGTAGTAGGATTCCTGTACAACGCGGGCCCGCTCCCCATTTCGCGCACGCCTTTCGGAGAGTTGTTCGCCGGCTCCTTTCTCGGCTGGGTGCTCGTCACCTTATCGATTTACATCCAACGCGGGACGCTCGGCGCACCCGATCTGCTGGCGGGCATTCCTTCGACACTGATCGTCGCTTCGATATTGACGGTCAACAATACGTGCGACATCGACGGCGACCGTCGTGCCGGCCGACGAACCCTCTCGATTCTGGTCGGCAGAAGAGGGGGCGCTGCGCTCGTCTATCTCTTGGGTGCCGCCGCCTTTGTCTCGGCCGGCGCATTGTCATGGTACGGCGTCTTTCCTCATATCGTGCTCGCCGGTGTGCTCCTTGCGGCTTTGGTCAGCGTTCCGGTCTACTTTCGAATGCACATCAGGGGGTACTTCCACACCACCAAAGGTCCCTCGATGGGGTCGATTTCGCGCATCTTTCTATACTATGCGTTGGGAGTCGCCGTGCCCCTCACCGTCGAAGCCCTTGGACTGACTCCGTTGTAGGAGAGTAGCGGGCTGGGCCACGACGCACTCCGTCTCCGCTCCCAAACAACCACCCAAAGCTGCACCCGAGGGCACACATCACGCAGCGGATCGGCAGCCGCGGCACCGAACGACTCTCGGCTCCGCCGACTGAGCGGGGGACGCGGCCGTCGATCCGTCGGGCAGGTGTCACATGTCTATCGGAGACGCGCTACGACGCGCGTTCCAGAAGGTGGGTCGTAATACGTTGCAGGATGCGCCGATCCGGTGTGTCCGGGAGTCGATCGATCTCTCGCTCGGCGCGACGCGTATATATCTCGGCGGCGGCAATCGCCCCGTCGGTGCCGCCGGCTCGCTCGATTTCCAGGCAAACGCGATCGATTGCGCGATCCCGCCACCTGCGCGCAAGAGCACCGCGTCGCGAGGTCGAGCCCATTCGAGACAAGATGCGAATTAATCGCGAGCGTTGCATCGAGTTGGCGGCGATAATGACCGGAAGCGTTATCACACCCTGACGCAGATCGGTCCGCCGCGGCTTGCCGGTCTTCTGCGGCGAGCCGAACAGGTCGAGAAGGTCGTCGATAATCTGAAATCCGACTCCGACATTGTATCCGACGCGACGGAGAATCTGCACGATCCGCTCGTCGCCGCCGTCGGGCAGCGCCTCGGCGGCGCCGACGTGGAAGCTGAGCGCAAAGAGCACCGCCGTCTTCCCGATGACTCGGTGAAGGTAGCGTCTGACCGAGAGTTCGGTGTCCCATCCCCCGTCGGTTTCCGCGATCTCCGAGCCTATGATGTGACCGACCGCGGCACTCAAAAACGACGCGTTTTCCGGCTCGGCGTGGTCGGCGACGAGGGCGAAACAGCGCGAAAAGAGGTAGTCGCCCATCAGGACCGCGGCGCGACTCCCGTAGCTCACGTGAAGCGCGGCGCCGCCCCGTCGTGATACCGCATCGTCTACGATATCGTCATGGACTAACGACGCCATATGCAACAGCTCGATCGCCGCGGCCAAACGGATCACACGCTCATCGACCGCGGCTCCTCCCGCCTGGATGCGGGCCGCGAGAATGGTGAACGCCGGTCGGAGGAGTTTCGCGTCGCGGCCCGCCAAATCGGTCAGGCCCTGCGCGATTCTTCCGCCGGGACGAGCGACCTCTTCGAGAATGACCGCCCGCACCCGGTCGAGCTCACGACGAATTTCGGGGAACTGCGCCCAAATCATCAGTCCCGGGGCTCTCCGGTGTAGAGATACGTCCGTTTCGCGATGCTTCGACGATTCCACCACCTTCGGAGCCACGGCATGACCCAATGGTCGAGGCCGAATCCACGTCCGGCGCCGCCGAGCATGACGATCGAGGCGGCGATGTACCACAAGAGTTCGGGGTTACCCCATCCCGAGGCGATGAACAGCAGTCCGAACCCGATCGAGACGACCGCCGCGGGAAAGGTAAACAACCCGCCGATGAGGGCGAGCCCCACCAGTACTTGCGCGATGACGACCCCGGCTTGGAGTAGAAATGTCAATGTCGGGAAGGCGCTCAGAACCGTTTCGGCGAACCAGGTGTAGATACCGAGCGCCTCGATGAGGGGCTCACCCCACTCCGAGGCGGCCTCGGCGACCGTCGTTGCCGCGGTCGTGGCGGCCTCACCGCCCTCTTCCCACGCGGGACTTGCACCGCTCACCGCGTCACCGATCGTCACTCCCGGCAGACGGATCGCATCGGCGGAAACGTTGAAAATCCCGTCCGAACCGGGATTGAGCCAGCCTTCGGCAATATGTCTGACGCCTTCGTACAGCCACTTCGCGCCCAGAAAGATGCGTAGCGGTAGCGCCCAGTAGCCGCGGATTCGGTAGGAAAAATGGCCCCGAAACATGGAACGCCGATCCTTAACGTCGAGGAATTCCTCACGGATGTACTCCCACACCGCGTTGACTCCCGCAAGGCCGAACAGGTAGTGCAAATTGACCAGGTGCTTCACTCCGAGAGCCAGGAAACCGGAGAGCGAAATACCGACCACGTGGGCGACACCGTAGCGGCTTCCTACCGAGACCATAAACCCGTGATAGGTAGATGAGAACGCCTCTTTTTCCTTTTCTTCGATGTCGGCGACAATGTTCTTCGCCGCAGTCTCCGCCGTCTGGAGCGCCGTCTCGACAACCTGGGGCAGCACGTGCTCCTCCTCGACGTACCAGATGATATCGCCGACGAGATAGACCCGTTCCTGGTCGACCGACTGCATGTAGTCGTTGACCAACACGCGCCCGCGCTGGCCCACGACGTATCGCTCGTCTTCATCGAAGGAACAACCGGCCATGCCGTGGATACCCTCGATCGTCGCCACTGAGCACTCTCCGCGCGCCGTATGACCCTTTGTCAGTTCGATCCGCGAGGATAGCTCACCGCCGTGGATGCCGGCGGTCCATATGAACGTGTCGGTATCGATTGCAGTGTCTCCGACGAGGACGCGCCCCTCGTCCGCGCCGGTGATCGTCGCGTTCAGCATGATCTCGGCTCCGAGCTTACGCAAATGGCGCTCCGCCTTGTGCTTCGGTTTGTCGGAGAAGATCGGGAGGATCGAATCCTTCGCCTCGATAATCAGGACCCGCACCTCTCGAGGATCGATGTGGTACTTGGGACAGAGCACGTCTCTGCGTTCCAAAAGCTCACCGGCGAGCTCGACTCCGGTAAATCCGGCTCCGGCGATGGTGAAGGTAAGCATCCGACGCCGTCGTTCCGGGTTGGGCTCCTTCGCCGCCTCTCGAAAACGGTCCTCTACGTGCGTCCTGATTCGAATCGCGTCTTCCAACGACCACAGGGTAAAACCGTGCTCTTGAACGCCGGGGATATCGAAGAACTCGGGTGCGCCGCCGGCGCCGATGACCAGATAGTCGTACGAATAGCTCGAAGTGTCGGAGGAGAGAGACCGTTTCTCGAAATCAACTCCCGTGATCTCGTCGACAATGACGTTTACGCGCTTGCCGCCGAATATCTTGTGAAAACTGACCTGTACGGCCTCGGGTTCGGTACGCGAACCGGCAATTTCGTGCAGCTCCGTCATCAACGTGTGGTAGGGATTCTTGTCGATGAGCGTTATCTCAATGTCGTCCCTTCGTTTGTACCGTTTATACAACTTCTTTGCGACGTGCACGCCGCTGTAGCCACCGCCGAGAACAACTATCCTCGTTGTATCGCCCATGAGACCTCCGAGTAATCGAATCGATTATGTTCGACAATCATGACAGAAGAGGAATCTTTAATCCATAAGGTACCGGACGATAGAACGCGACACAGATAGCTCTTCCGTGCCGCAAAAAGGTACGACCGCCGCGTATCGCCGCGTTATCGAATCGATGATCGAGAACCGCGGAAGAAGAGCAACCTCAAGCCGTTGAGGGATACCAGCACCGTTCCCCCTTCGTGGCCGACCACCGCCAGTGGAAGCGGCAACTCGATGAGCACGACGCCGACGATCATCACAACGATGAGGCTAATCGCCAGGGCAAGGTTAAACATCAGCGTCCGTCGCGTTTTGCGGCTCAACTCCACGAGATACGGTATCTTCCGCAGTTCGTCGGCCATAAGCACGACGTCGGCCGTCTCGAGCGCCACATCGGTCCCGCCGGCTCCCATGGCGACGCCGACGGAGGCGCGGGCGAGGGAGGGTGCGTCGTTCACTCCATCGCCGACCATCGCGGTCGGGCCGAAGCGCTCCTCGAGCTCCTCGATCGCCGCCAGTTTGGCATCCGGAGTGAGCTCGGAGTAGACCTCGTCCACTCCCGCCTCGCGTGCGACGGCACGCGCCGTCTCGTCGTTGTCGCCGGTAAGCATGACTACCTTGGATATACCCAGGCCCCTCAAAGAGGCGACAACCTCGCGGGCGTCGTGACGAATGGAATCGGAGAAACCGATGACGCCGAGATAGCGTCCGGTCGCCTCTCCGTCCATCTGCGTCACCGCAACGACCGTCTTACATTCGCCCCGTAGGCGGTCGATCGGTCCGTCCGCCTCGCCCCGGTTATCGATTCCGAGGTCGTCGAAGTAGGACGGAGCACCGATTCGGATGCGTCGCCCGGCCACCGTAGCCTCCACACCGCGACCGGCCACCGCCCGAAAGGCGACGCTCTCGTCCAGCACCGCCGTCTCCCCCGCGGAATCGACGTGCAGTGCGTCCACCGTCGCCTTGGCCAGGGCGTGCTCCGAGTGCTGCTCCACCGCGGCGGCCAACGCGATGAGCCGCTCGCCGTCCAGATCGGCATCCAGGCTCACGACGTCGGTCACTACCGGTTTGCCGTGGGTGAGGGTGCCGGTCTTGTCAAACGCGACGACACGGACCGCTCCCGCCCGCTCCACGTAGACGCCGCCTTTGAAAAGTACGCCCCGCCTGGCTCCGGCTCCGATCGCCGAGAGAATCGAGGCGGGAGTGCTGATGATGAGGGCACACGGACTCGCGGCGACCATAACGGTGATGGCGCGGTAGAAGGCCGTATCGAACGCCTCGCCCCAGAACAGCGTCGGTACGGCGGCAAAGGCGGCGGTCATGACGATGACGACGAGGGCGTAGTACTGCTCGAAGGTGTCCAAGAAGCGCTCCGTTTTCGCTTTCCGACTCTGCGCATCCTCCACGAGGCGGATGATCTTCGCGATGGTAGAGTCGGCCGACTCTTTGGTAACTCGCACGGTAAGGCTACCGTTGGTATTGATCGATCCCGCGAGCACGAGGTCCTCGGGTCCTTTTCTGACCGGGCGAGACTCGCCGGTCAGAAGCGACTCGTCCATGCCCGCCTCTCCGGTCGCGATCACGCCGTCCAACGGTATTCGATCGCCCGGCTTCACAAAAAACGTCTCTCCTACAGTGACCGAATCGACCGGCACGACGACGCGTTCTCCCTCGCGTTCCACCTCCGCTCGGGCGGGACGTAAGGTCATGAGAGAACGAATCGCGTTGCGCGTACGGTCCATGGCAAAGTCTTGCAGGACATTGGAGAGGGAAAAGAGGAACAAGAGTAGCGCCCCCTCAAAGGGCGCTCCGATCGCCGCCGCACCCATCGCCGCGAGAATCATCAGGAGATCGATATCGATCCTACGCTCTTTAAGCGATTCGATGCCGGCGCGAAGACCGAAGAAGCCGCCGGTCAGATACGCGATTCCGTAGGCGACCGTCCGCGCTGCACTCCCGACGTAAAACGACTCCAGAACGCGCCCGGTTACCAAAGCAATCAACGTGATGCATACGGCGATCGGCTCCCAGGGCAGTGTGGCGATGCGTCGCGCCGCTACTTCCCGCACCGAGGCAACGCCATCGAGAACGCCGGGAGCCTCGACTTCCACCCGCTCCAACGCGGTGGAGAGACCCGTACACCGCTCGTCTCCGGGACACCGTTCATCCCGGAAGACCGCGATGACGCCCTCTTCCGCGAGATGCCGTATGTGGGAGCAACGGTCCTGCCCCATCGCTTGGAGACGACAGGAATCGCAGGTGTGAGGATCGATATCGCCCTTGCCACGACACTGGCGCAAATTGTCGGCGATTTGACGCTTCAACCGGTCGCTCGGAAGCACACCGTCGGGCAGTTCTTCCTTATTGTAGCGCCACAAGAGATTTCTCGTGAGCGGGTCAAATTGGATACAATGGACTCCCGGCACGGTCTCGATGGTCTTTTGCATGAGCGTCCGACACACAGCCATGGAACACCTCTCTGTTGTTCACTATAATATTAAGAATCATTCCGAATAACAAGCTGTCTCATTGTTTCGTTGGCAGCACACACAGGGACCGTATCGAATACAGCGGATCACTCGTTCCCCAAAACAACTATTCTGGTCATGATTTTTGGATACAGAGCGGACACCTTCATCATATCACGACGGATGCCGTTCCGGCTCGTGCATTCTCGTACCTCTCCACATCGGCGAACGGCGGGGTCGACCGTTACGACGGTCCTGCAAAGAAGCGCCAACCCTGAGCAACGAGAAACGTCACGACGAAACCCAACCCGAGCGGTGCGAGGGCGGAGACCACCGTCCATTTCACGCTGCCGGTCTCCTTGTAGATCGTATACAACGTCGTCGAACACGGGTTATGGATCAAAGAAAAGAGCATAACGTTGATCCCGGTGAGAAGCGTCCATCCGCCGGCGCGCAGTACGTGCATGGTATCATCCAAGTTCTCCAGCTCAAACATCACCCCGGCTCCGTCACCCACGCCCGTCAGTCCGGGGGCGGTAAGCACGGTCAACATCAGCACCGTAGGGACGACGATCTCGTTCGCCGGAACGGCGACGACGTAGGCGAGTAGAATCACTCCATTGAGTCCCAGAAGCCATCCGAAGGGATCGAGAAACTCGATGACGTGCTCCGCGGGACTCATTCCCCAGATTGTTGCGTTGGAGATGAGCCAAATGACGGCGCCGGCGGGTACCGCAAACACGACCGCTCGCCACAGGACGAAGAGCGTGCGGTCGATTAGTGATGTGTATATCGTTTGAAGAATCCGTGGAGGGCGATACGGAGGAAGCTCCAGACTGAACGATGAGACCTCCCCACGGAGCACGGTCTTGGAGAGCAGCCACGATGATCCGAAGCTCAAAAGAACGCCCAGAAGTGCCACGCCGACAACCGCCGCGGCGGAAAGGAAACCCGCGAGGTACGCCGGTGCCGTCGCCCCAACAAAGAGGGATGCGACCAGAATCTGCGTCGGCCACCGGCCGTTACACAGCGC
Source organism: Alkalispirochaeta sp. (assembly GCA_965601925.1). Lineage (GTDB taxonomy): Bacteria > Spirochaetota > Spirochaetia > DSM-27196 > Alkalispirochaetaceae > Alkalispirochaeta. The sequence goes on along the minus strand of OZ271854.1, from coordinate 3,068,219 downwards.
GAAGTTATTCGTTATGATCGCAATGAGCCGTTCTCTAGGGCTGTCGATAACGCGCGCCGCAACGACCCCGGCGGCGTTGCAGCCGAATCCCATCATCATCGTGAGAGATTGCTTACCGTGAGCCCCCGCCCGCTGAAAGCTCTTGTCCAAGTTGAAGGCTACACGGGGTAGATAACCAAGATCCTCCAGAAGGGTAAACAGCGGAAAGAAGATCGCCATGGGTGGAAGCATTACGCTCACGACCCAGGCGGTCGCTAAGTAACACCCGTCTATGAGAAGTCCCTTGAGCCACCACACCATGCCGATTCGGTCGGCAAGACTCCTGAGAAGGGGGTGTCCGCCGTCGAGAAAGAGATGTGCCAGCATACTCGACGGTACATTGGCGCCGGAAATTGTTATCCAGAACACCATCGAGAAGAGTAATATCATGAGGGGAAATCCCCATACTTTGCCGGTCACGACGCGGTCAACGGCACGCCCCCACGCAAACGATCCTTTTTCGGCCCCGCGCGCTACCGAACGGTCGGCGATCCGAGCAGCCTCGGAGTAAACGTCCTCCATCAGCTCATCTTGGTAATTCTGGCCGATACTCCACCGAAACGAGCGCGCGTGTTCGATAACATCGTTACGACCGGCGGTTGATCTCGCGTCGTTCATGCTTTTGTCTTGCGCCCCTTCACCCTTCGCTCATCGGCGAATGAACCCAACTCGCCGGAACGAAAGCTCTCCACAATGCGTCGATCCTCTTCCAACATTCGTAACGCGACCCATCGCGCGTTTGGAAGATCGGGATAGAACCGGCGAATACGGGGTATCATGGCGTCCAAGTAGCGTTTCAGCATTGGACTGCGCACGGGAATGCGCCGCGGGCGAGTCTCAACGACACCCCGCGCCGTATCGTGGACTACCTGTAGCAGTTCGGTGAGTCCCGCGCCGTTTCGAGCCGAAGTAGGTACGACGGGAACGCCCAAGTCCCGGGCCAACGTCCGATCGTCCACGCGGATGTCGTTACGTTTCGCCTCATCCATGAGGTTGAGACAGACAACGACCCGGTCGGTGATCTCAAGGACCTGAAGTACCAGATTCAGATTTCGCTCCAATCGCGTCGCATCGACGACGATGACCGTCGCGTCCGGCCGACCGAAAAGAATGAAGTCGCGGGCGACCTCCTCATCGGTACTCGCGGCCAGAAGCGAGTACGTGCCCGGAAGGTCTATCAACTTGTAGTGCCTCTCTCCAAACCGAAAGGCGCCCTCGGCACGAGCTACCGTCTTACCGGGCCAGTTACCGGTATGTTGTCGAAGTCCGGTGAGGGCGTTAAAGACGGTACTCTTTCCGGTATTGGGATTTCCGGCCAGCGCGACAACGTGGTCGTAGTTGGTCATGTTGATACCGAGACGGCGAAGACGCCCCCCATCGTCACCACGGCACGCGTTACACGCTCGGCGGGCTTTCGCGACCATCATTGCATCTCCGACCGTTGCGGTCGCCGTACTTTCACGTGGCGCGCCTGAGCCTCGCGCAGGGCGACCAACGTCTCGCGAACGCGGTATGCGGTGGGATCGCCGCCCGGACTTCTCATCTCCGCGAAAATGCGGGTACCGGGAACAATCCCGAAATCCAGGAGTCGACGCCGCTCCGCGCCACGACAGGCTCGATCGATGGCGACGACCCGCCCCACATCCCCCGGCGACAAGCGCGAGAGCGGGTACACATCCTCCTCCGCCTCGATGTCGTTGTCGGAATCAGCCGCTACCACCGTCAGATTGCGCGCTACGATCGGCGCCAACGTGTGTGTCTCACCGTGAGCGCGCACGCGAATTCGTTTGGCGCTCCGTTCCACAATGCGAACGTGCACCCCCGGGAACATCTCCAGGGCCGCCAACTGCGCATACACCGTAGCCGGCTCGTCCTCAACGTGGACCACTCTGACGGACCGCCCCTCTTCGACCGCATTGAGCGGGACGCCGCGGCTACGAATCGGTCCCTCACCGTCGGTGGCGGGTATCGGATCACCGTGCGGATCGTAGCGCGGATTGCCCAATCGAACCGCCAGCTCCTCGATCGCTTCGCGGGAGAGGTCGTGCTCCATGATCTCCGCCCGTTCATGCCACTCTCTTTCGTCGTATCCGGTCTCCTCCGACAAGTACCGCTCCCACAGACGGTGTGCTCGGATCAGATGGATCGCCGCGTCACTACCCGTGTCGGTTAGATCGAGCCCCTCCGCATCGGCGACCAAGAGCTCGTCGCGGGTCATACGGGAAACGAGCGATGTGGCCCTATTCATAGATATGGAAAGCTTTCCCGCTATCCCCTCCACCTGAGCCTTCCGATCTTGATATCGACATTCGTGAACGTGCTTAAGCGCATCCTCAATCAGAACGCGCTCCGAAAGGCGCATGTTCCTACGCAGGATCGCCGCCGCTCCTCTCTGAGGCCAAAGAACAGCCACCAAACCGGCAATTGAAGCAAGACCACCCCAAAACAACCATCCGGAACCCATGGTGCCTCCACGACTCGCACGCGCTATTTTTGATTTATCAAAGTATATTTTTAGATTACTCGGTATATAATCATCCGTCAATAGAAAAATACCGGATGCTGAAACATACGGAGAGGTGCCAACGATCGCCTCCGCGGATTATAATCGGCCAATGCTGAGTCATGCCGATCGCGAGCGCGCGCGCAAAACACTGTTGAGGTTCGGCTTCTTCAACGCCCTGAGCTTCACTCTGCTTACCGGTAATCTGGTCTCGTTGTATCTCCTGCGCTTGGGCGCGGGCAACGCGCTGATCGGTATCGTCGCCTCCTTCAGCTACGTCGCGTTCTTCTTTCTCGTGGTCGGAAAGCAGTTGGTGCCGGCGGTCGGTGTCATTCGCATGTTCGCGTGGGCGTGGCTCATTCGGTACATCGCCGTCCTGCCCATGCTCTTTGCACCGGTCTTCATCGCCGCCGGGCGTACGACCGTCTCGTTTTTCCTTGTCGCGGCGGGAGCCTTCGGATTTCACGCCGCGCGAGGCGTCGGTATCGTCGCCAACGCGCCGATGTTCTCGGGCTTCGCCGGCGGCGCCGATCGCGGCCGCCTGTTGAGTCAATTCCAAATGCTCGCGTCGGTTATGTCGATCGTTGCCGGAAGCGCGGTCGCGTTTCTGTTGGGCCCCGAGGCGTCACTCGGTCGGTACGTGCTCTTTCTCGGCGCGGGCGTCGCCGCCGGACTTATCGCCACCGGGCTCGTTTTCTCACTCCCGGAGCTCGAAGACGAACGGCAGAGCGCGAGGGAGCCGCTCTTTCCGACTCTGAAACGTGCGGCGGAAAACCCGGCATTTCGTAATTTCGTGACCGCCTTTCTTCTCGTAGCGATCGCCTCCGGCGTGGGGCGCAGTTTTCTCGTCGTCTTCGCGAAGCAAGCCTACGACTTTACCGATCGTGCCGCGTTTATGATGGTCGCGGTCGGTAGCGTGGGCAACTTCGTCGCCGGCTTGTTGGGAAGCATTCTCCTGGACCGACTTGGAGCAAAGCCGATCATTCTCTTTTCTCTCACGGCGTACGCCATCAGCCTCATACCCGCCGTCGTGCTGCCGCAAACCGGAGAGATCGCGACCTTCATCATGATGGGCGCCGTCTTCTCATTCGCTACCCTCGGATTTTCCGGGGCGGAAAATGCGAATCAAGCGTACTTCTATGGAATCACGCAGCGCGATGCGCGCTTTAACTTGGGCATCGTCTACTTCATCGCCTTGGGTCTCGGGGGAGTCATCGGGTCTTTTGCCGGTGGTCTCTTTCTCGACCTCGCATCGACGCTTGTCGGCGAGGTATGGTCGTTTCGCGCTCTGTTCTTCGTTACGATCGCGATCATCGCAACGGCGCTATTTCGCGCCTGGAAACTGGAGCCTCTCGGGGCCGAGACGTTCCGCGGTGCCCTGGAGGTAATTTTCTCTCCCCGCGACCTGAGGGCGGCAAACCTCCTCAACCGGTTGGTTCGCAGCCGGAGTCAGGACGAAGAACGGCGTGCGATCCGCGACTTGGCAAGCTCGGGCTCGTCGTTGGCGCTCGCCGATCTCAGAGGACGGCTGGCGTCGCCGAGCTACGCGGTGCGTCAAGAGACGTTGGAGGCCCTGTCGAGCCTTCCCTACACGCGGGAGGTGGAAGAGTCGCTGATCGAGCATCTCGCGGTCGGGCGACACACTACCGCGTCCATGGCGGCACGATTGCTGGGTCTACGCGGTAGCGGCGCGGCGATACCGGCGCTGGAAGGCGTCCTTACCTCCGACGATCGAGTGCTCGCGGGCCGCGCATTGGTCGCCCTGGCGCGCCTCGCTTCGACGACGGTCGACGGCGAGGTGCGGCGCATTCTCACGTTCGAGCCCGGCGTATCGACGAACCCGAGCGATCTGTTTACCGCGGTGCTGCACGCCGCGGTGGCGCTCCAGATCGCCGGCTCCCGCGACCATCTCCCCGTACTGTGGAGCGCCCTCGCCCGCGACGATCTACCGGGCTACGTACTCGACGAGCTGGTATTCGCCGCCTCGCGCATTCTCGAGATGTACGATTGGTTATACCCGCTGTACGCCTCGTTCGTCCGGAACGACGCCGTGAAGCAGGACCGTCTGGAACATCATCTCGTATCGGCGACGCCTGATCGCCTCGCCCACGCAATCCGTCTGGTCGATCGGTCGCACGACGGGAAGGCGGCGCAGCGGTCGCTGGTCGAGTACCTCGGGGAGCCGGCGGTCGTCGCGCGGCGCGGTGCTGCGAGGCCTACTCTTGAGGAGGTCGGCCGACTTTCGGGGAGAGGCCGTACGGTCTTCTTCGCCGCCGCCGTCCTGTTCTTTGAGTGGCTACGCGACCGAACGACCGACGCCCCGACCGAGGAAGGATCATAACCGCGCTCGGACATCGCGTTCTTGCACGAACGTCGTGCGCCTCATCCCGCGCGGTGCCGCGCGGTCTTTTCGGCCATAGTGATTCCTCCCGGGCGATAGTCGATTTTGACGACCGACAACACGCGATGAGCGCCGTGTTCTACGCAGATCCGTTGCGCCTCAGCGACGATATCGAGGAGTTGAGACAACTCGCCCTCGATGGTCGTCTCCATCGGCCCCACTTCGAATGGGAGTCCGGTACTCCGTATGTACTCAATCACCCTGTCTACGACTGCATAGACCGCATCCTCCGCGTCGCCCGCGACGTGCGGTATCACCTGAAGGCTCACATTACTCGTCACCGTCTCGCTCCCGTCTATCGGCAATGGGCATCGCCCCCGCGCACCACCGGCCGTGACACGCAAACTCTCACCCGGTTTCGTTCAGGGGCCGCGACGGTAGCGTACCAGATCGCCGGAGATTGGAACATCGGCGGTACGGACCGCCCAACGTGAGGCGGGTTCGTACACCAGCCGGGTGTATGAGCGACGGGTGACTACCGCGCGCACGGCACTGCATGGGGCGTCCGCGGAGAACCGCATTCTCCCGAAGACGGCGTGTCGGCGCGTTTACCAACCGCGTTTGAGCGGAAGCCACCACGTAAAACCGAATACCGCCGTCATGAATGCCGAACGCGCCGTCGATACTCGGCAGCGGGTGCCGATCCGCACGCCGATCGGGATTTCGGCGCAATGAATGACCGCCATCGCGACGAGGAGCCCGATTCCCCACGGCCGTACGGTGCCGACCGGCTCTCTCAACGGAGGCAAGAGGATCAGAGTCACCCCGCAGGCCCAGCCGCACAGCGCCAAGCCGCGCATCATTGCTACTCCATACCGTCGCACAACACTCATCACGGCCTCCCGATCGCGGAACATCAGACAAGCGGAACAAACTGAAAAAACCCTCGGCGTTCCTCGCGAAATCCGTCGGACACGCGCTGTAGACGGGTCATCACCGCATGGGTACCGAAGTCGACCGGCATGACAAGCCGACCCTCCGGGGCGAGTTGCTCCTTCAGCGCCTCGGGAACGTCGGGCCCTTGGGCGCTTACGATGATGACGTCGTACGGCGCACGATCCGCCCAGCCTCCACGGCCGTCTCCATGTATCACCGTGACACCCTCGAGCCCGACCGCACCGAGTCGCTCGACCGCATACCGGTACAGCACGGCATTGGTTTCTATGGTCACGACCGCACGCGGCGAGGCGACGGCGTGGGCGAGGAGAGCCGCCATGTAGCCCGAGCCTGTTCCGACCTCGAGCACTCGCTGCCCCGGCGATACGCCGGCCAGCTGCATCATGTATGCAACGGTAAAAGGCTGGCTGATCGTCTGGCCCTCTCCGATAGGGAGGGGCCGATTATCCCACGCCTCACTTCGCCGCTCCGCCGGAACGAAGTGATCGCGCGGTACGTCACGCAGAGCCTTGAGAACGGGAGCGCTGCGAATCCCGTCGGATCGCAGGATTGCAACGAGTGCGTCCGCATCGCGAGATCGTTTCTCGTCGTGTCGGTTCGTCTTCCCGTAATCCGAACACATCGTACACCCCTCGATAGAGATCCTATCAAATTTTCATAATACCGAAGACGGGTCCGTCGGGAGAAAGGACGGCGGCGGATGGGTGGTACTTGTACTGCGGCGATACACCGACCTAAGGTGAACCTCCCATGATTATACCTGAAGTCGTACCGATGCTCGCTGACAGTCACTTTCACAGCGTCGCGATGGCCGCCCGCGGTCTGGACCCGGTCGAGATACTCACCGAACTCCGCGAGAAGGGAGCGGGCCCGATGCTCGACGTCGCCATCGAACCCGAGGACGGACCGCTCATACGCCGCTTGACCGGTACGGTTGACGGCGTGTATCACTCCTGCGGACTCCATCCCGGCAAAACGGGGCGCGACGATCGTGAGAAGGCGCTTGATACGGTCGAGAGAGAGCTCCACGGCGGGCACTATCGTGCCGTCGGGGAGACGGGGCTGGACTGGTTTCGCATGTACGCGCCCCGAGAGACGCAAGTTACGCTTTTTGAACGACACCTCGACCTTGCGGCACGCTTCGATCTCCCCGTTATCGTGCACAATCGTGAGGCCGACCGCGACTGCCTCGATCGTCTCGTTCATGCGGCGCTCCCCCGAGGCGGAGTAATGCACTGCTTCAGCTCGTCTCCGGAGTGGATCGCACCGTTTCTCGACGCCGGTATGTACATCAGCTTTGCGGGAAATCTCACATTTCGTAACGCGGGCTCACTTCGCGAGGCGGTCCGTCTCGTTCCGCACGACCGTATCCTACTGGAGACCGATGCGCCGTTTCTCGCTCCCCACCCCCACCGCGGAACGGCCAACCATCCGGGACTCCTCTCCTACACGCTGCGAGTCGCGGCTGAGCTCCGGGGAGAGCGCCCGGAAGACCTGGCGCGCCGAACGGCGGCCAATCTCAACCGCATGCTCGCCGCGGCCGCAGACCACCGGTAGGAGCGCGATACGGCTATCTACCCATCTTCTCGGGGATGGTGATCGTAATTCGTGTGCCCAACCCCATCTGCGACTCAACGGACAAGGTGCCGTGGTGTGCGTCGACGACATTGCGTACCACGACCATGCCCAGCCCGGTACCGCCCTCCGAGGAACCGCTGAAAAAGGGTTCAAAGACGCTGTCGGCGACCTCCGGACTCATACCCTCGCCCGAGTCTTCCACCACGATATCGAGCATTCCACCGCTGCGACGCACCGTAACGCGAATCGTCCCGTCGGCCCCGCACGCCTTGCGCGCGTTATCCAAAACGTTGAGAAGTGCTCGGACCATTCGCTGGAAATCGACGATCACGGGACTGTCGTCCTCGATACCGACGGTAAGCTCGATATCCTGGATTTGACGACGCTCCGTGAGGTAATGACACGCCGCCTTGACGATCTCGGAGGGAGCGACGATCGATGCGTCGAGACGCACCTCGCCGCGGGCGTAATCCATAAGCTCACCGGCCAAATGGTTCAGCCCTTCCGCTTGGGTCGCGATACGGCGAGCGGCGTCGCGCACACGCTCCGGATCGTCGGCCCCACGTAGCAGCATCTCGGCGTACCCTTTCAGGACCGATACGGGATTGCGGATATCGTGCAGAATCATGTTCGACATTTTCCCGAGGTTGGAGAGGCGTTCGTTGCGGAGGAGATCGCGCTGCGCCTTTTCCAACTCGAGATAGGCGCGCTCCAACTCCCGATTACGGTGGTACAGGTCGGCGACAAAACTGTCGTTACTTTCCCTCACAATCGCCGAGAGCGATCGCATGACGGAAATGGCGAGCTCCGGGTACCGCTTCACTAGGCCGCGAAAGTCCTCACGGCGCAGACACAACAGCTCGCTTCGTCGCGCTGCAACGGCGGTGGCGCTCCGCGGTAACTCGTCGACGAGGGCCATCTCGCCGAAGAACCGTCCGGTGCCGTGCACGGCGAGGAGGTTCTCGTCCTCGCGCCCGCGGTGTTTCCACACCTGCACCTCCCCCGAGAGCACGATAAAGAGCCGATCACCCTGATCGTCCTCGCGGAAAATGATCTCACCGGCGTCGTGTACCTCCGGATGACACACCCGGGCTACGGCGTCCAGCGCTTCGTCCTCGAGATTACGGAAAAAATACGCGAGTCTGAGAAATCGCCGCCCCTCCTGTACCATTTCGTCCTCCGTATATCGGCCGTCTGAGATCGCCACCGACTCAGACGGCCTCTTTTCGGCTCTCGGCGCGACGGATGACAAAAAAAGGGCCTCCCGCGGGGGAGGCCTGTCTCTTCACACCGATTCCATTACCAGTTGTCGACCATATCGTCGGGATCGCGACTCTCCTCGGCAAAGAGGTCGGTGATCGCCCGTAGATCGTCAAAGTAGACGTAGAACGTTCCGTACGCCTCGTTGATATCCGTATCTATCACGAGACCGATAACCCGAATTCCCGTTTCTACGGTGTAGTGGGTGTCCCGTTGACGGAGCGACGGGGGAACGGCGACGGTCAGTTGCTTCCAACCGCTGAAGTTAAGGCGCCCGAGGGGAAGCACGTTTACATTCCCGAAGTAGTCTTCAAGCACGATGCTCAAGTGGTGGTTGGTATTGCGTCCGACGACCCACAGAGAGAGCGTCTTCACGATTCCGGGAACCGCCAAGGGACGCGCGGGACGAAGCGAAATGGTCGTCGCACCGCGCCGGTAAAAGTTTACCCGCATACCGATCACGTTCTCATCGGTAGCCTCAACACCGGCCTCGACCTCGCCGGGGATCGGCTGCTTATCGTCGGGTCCGCCCGCGACGCGGCGATGCAGTATCAAGCCGCGATCCGCCGGTATGGACGAGAGCCAAAATCCCGGATCCTCGAAACGGTCGATGGAGATCTCCTGGAGATTCTGCTGCGCCGTATCCAATCCCAGTTCGGCGGGATCGGGCAAGGTCTCTTGCGCCGCAAGCGACAGCGCCATTGCACATATCAGTAATGCCGAGAGAAATGCGCTCTTTTTCATCGTTTACAGCCCCCCGCCTTCCGCGCCGGCCCAGAGTTCTTGTACGGCTTCCGGATCACGCAGCTCCTCGCCGTCGAACGGATCGCGGTACATGTCCGTCTCGACCTTGATCTCATCCAAGTAGACGAAAAATCCGTTGACTCGCTCCTCCGGCCGCGTCCACAGTACGATCTTGGTCAGCTCGAGACTCCGCAGGTCCGAGGTAAACTCCCCGTTGCGTAACTCGGCGACGTACCGCGCCGTCTGCGGAATCCAGGAGGGAATCGCGATGCGCAGATTGCGCCAGCCTCGAAATCCGATGTCGCCGAGATTGAGCACGTGCGTCATACCTCGGAAGTCTCTGACGTGAATATCGATGTAGTAGTCGAAGTTCGATCCCCACACCCACATGTCGATGTTGTTTACCTGCCCGGGAATGGGAATACCGCGGGGAACCGTCTCCCCGTCTTCATTCTGCTCGACCGGGATGAACTCCAAAAAGTTGTACCCCTGCCGGTTGAACGCCGCCTGAACGCCGAGAGACCGTAGCGTCACTCCCTCAGGCTCGTTCCGATACAACGCTGCCGGCCAGGTCCTCACCCATCCTGGCTGCGGGTAGCCCTCGGCCACGAATCTGCTGGCCTGAACGATCCACGGACTCTCCTCGGGACTGTCGAAACTCTCAATCACGACCGATTGATAGTTGGTCGTTGCCTGCTGCTGCGCAACGATCACCGACGGAATCAACAGCACAGCGAGAAGGCCGATACCGAGTAGGCGGCCTATTTTCATGCTCCACTCCTTTATCGCGATCCTCATAGAAGTAACGATGGTAGGATGTCACTCCCCGAGCATTATAGGAATCGCCCGTTGCCTTTGTCAAACCATCGATTCATTATAGAGTATCGGTGTGAACGGCGCGGGACATGAAGCGGCGCATGTGAACCGGCCGCGATCCGGTGGGCGTCGCGAGGGCGCGTTCTACGCAAATCTCCCCGCTCGCCGCGCCGCACCTCGAAACAGCAAAAGACCGACGCCGCATGAGGTCACGAGAAACAGACCGGCCAGCGCAATGAGCGCATACCCCGGGCGCAACCATTCGAACCACATCGGCACCAAGGCGGCGATCAACGGTTGAATCAGCATTAATACGACGGCCCATCCGCCTCCGCGTGCCGTGTCGGCCACGGTAAAAGCGATGGGGTACATCACCAGTAGAAGGGCGCGCGTCGTCGGTCGCAGAAAGAGCTCCTCGGCGGTCCACAAACCGTCGTGGAGCAGTACGTCCGCGATCGACAGGAGCGTAACGGCGACGGTGAAGAAGACTGCGTGCGCCAGGTACTGCTCACCGGCGACGAGTTGTCTCCTGGAGCGGGCGGTTGCGTACGCGGCGACGCACAGAAGCGCAAACCAACCGAAGTAGTCGCGAATGACGAATTGAAGATACAACCCGCCGAGGGAATAACGAAAGAGATCGGGGGAGGACAGCGCGAGATACAGACCGTACATCGGAACGAAAACGCCTACGGCCGCAAGAGCGGGGTTTCGCACCAAACGCTCCCACTCATCGCGCCCTCGCGGCATCGACGCGCCGTCGATACCGCGCCCGAGCATGAGAAACGCCGTAGCGGCGATGAGGGCCGGTGATATAATCAGATAGAGGAACATCGGAGCGTTACGGTACCATTACTCTTGCAGAGAACACAAGCAATCAATAGGTTAGGATTTCAGTCAGGAGGATGGATGCAGGACAATCCTACCGGTGTGGTCACGCCTCGCAACTACTCGCTCCCTCTCGAAAGCGAAGGTTTTCGCCTCGAAAGCGGACGTACGCTTCCGCACGTCAACATCCGCTATGAGACGTACGGAGAGCTCGACGACGACGGAACCAACGCTATCCTGATTCTCCACGCCTTCAGCGGGGACGCCCACGCCGCAGGTCTGCACGGCCGGGACGATCGGCGACCCGGATGGTGGGACGACATGATACGCCCCGGCGGTGCGTTCGATACCGATAGGTTCTTCGTCATCTGCTCCAACGTCATAGGTGGATGCGGCGGAACGACCGGCCCCGGATCGATCAACCCCGATACGGGACGGCCCTGGGGTCTGGGGTTTCCCATCGTTACGATCGGAGATATGGTCGAGGCGCAGCGTGCGCTGGTAGAACATCTCGGCATCGAACGGTTGTATGCCGTAGCGGGCGGATCGATGGGCGGTATGCAGGCGATCGAATGGGCGGTACGTTTCCCGGCGATGGTCGCGCGGACGATCGTGCTCGCTTCGACCTCGCGCCTCAACGCCCAGGGTATCGCCTTCAACGCGGTGGGACGCAACGCAATCACCTCCGACCCGGCGTGGAACGGCGGCGACTACTACGACCGTAAGGAGTTGATACACGGCCTCGCGATCGCGCGCATGGTTGGCCACATCACCTATCTCTCCTCCGAATCGATGCGCCAGAAGTTCGGGCGACGTTTTCAAGGTGATAACGCGGCGCGTCTCGACTTCGACGATCAATTCGCCGTGGAGAGCTACCTGGAACACCAGGGAGAGACATTTGTCGACCGCTTCGATGCGAACAGCTATATCTATCTCACGAAAGCGATGGACTATTTCGATGTCGCCTCATCGTGGGGCGGGCTCGGCTCGGCGATGGCGCGGGTGGAGAGCTCATTCCTCGTATTGTCCTACTCTTCCGATTGGCTATTTACCACCGCCCAATCCAAGGAGGTCGTGTACGCACTGGCGGCGGCGGGCAAGGACGTTTCGTTCAACGAGATTCAAAGCCCCTACGGTCACGACTCGTTTCTGCTGGAGGCGAGTCTCCAGAGCGAACTCATCACGGCCTTTCTGACGGGAAAAAAGCGATGAACGTATTCGACGTGATCGTCGATATGGTGGCGCCGGGGTCGACGGTGCTGGATCTGGGGTGCGACGATTGCACGCTCCTGGAACGCCTCCACGACGAACGGCGCGTGCGGGGCCGCGGCGTCGACATCGACGACGCATCGATTCAGGAGTGTATTCGCAAAGGTATCAGCGTCTTTCACGGCGATTTGGATGAAGGTCTCAAAGACTATCCGAGCAAGAGTTACGATTATGTGATCCTCAGTCGAACGCTGCAGCAAGTGCGCGGACCGAGCCGTCTCCTGGAGGAGATGGTACGCGTGGGCAAGCACGTTATCGTCAATTTTCCAAACTTCGGGTATCTGGTGAATCGGTTGCAGTTCGGCTTCGGCGGTCGCATGCCGGTGAACCGCAACCTACCCCATACGTGGTACGATACGCCCAACATTCACTTCTTTACCCGCCGAGATTTCACCGAACTGTGTCGACAACGGAACATCGAAATCCGGCGCGAAGTATTCCTACGTCGCACGGGCGCAATTCCCCGTTTTCTGCCGAATCTTTTTGCCACCGATGTATGTTGCCTTCTCACTACGACCGAACGTGGGATTTGACTCTTTCGTACGCCGATGATATGGTATTTGACCGGTAATCAGGCAAGCACAACGTGGGAGGTATATTGGCCAGACAAGACATGCGCACGACCAAACAGGATCTGCGCACCAATGAAGCGATTCGAGTACGAGAGGTCAGGTTAATCGGTAGCGACGGCGAGCAGTTGGGAATCGTACCCACGCTCGAGGCGCTCAAAATTGCCCGGGAGCGGGGGGTCGACCTCGTCGAAGTCGCTCCGCAAGCCAAACCACCGGTTTGTAAGGTGCTTGATTACGGGAAGTTCAAATTCGAACAGGAAAAGAATGCCCGAGAGTCGCGAAAAAAACAGAAGTTATTGAAACTAAAAGAGGTCCGGATGCAACCCAAGATCGAGACTCACGATCTTGAGTTCAAAACCAAGCATATTCAGGACTTCCTGGAGGCGGGCTCCAAGGTCAAGGTGACGATTCGATTTCGCGGTCGTGAACTCGCGCATACCGAACTCGGCCGGGTCGTGCTCGACAAGATCCTGGAGATGCTCGAGACGCCTTATCAGATCGATCGGAAACCTGCCATGGAGGGACGGTTCATGTCCATGATTTTGTCACCCAGCGGCAAGGGCAAGTAAGAGATACGAGGAGCATACGATGCCGAAAATGAAGACGCGTCGCGCCGCGGCGAAGCGCTACCACGTAACCGGTAGCGGCAAAGTGAAGTACAAGAAACAGGGCCTTCGTCACATATTGACCAAGAAGACCACCAAGCGAAAACGGCACCTGCGAAAGGCCGGAATTCTGAGCCCTGCGGAAGAGAAGCGCGTCCGGAAGCTTCTTCCCTACGGGTAATCAATTCACTCAACAGTAGAACGAGGTAATCAGCATGCCGAGAGCAATAGACGGTACGCGGCGCAAAGATCGACGCCGCAAGATCACATCCCAAACCAAGGGATATTGGGGAAGACGCAAGAATACGTTTCGTTCCGCGAAAGACGCCCTTGCCAAGGCCGGCGAGTACGCCTATCGCGACAGGAAGGTGCGCAAGCGCGATTTCCGAAGACTGTGGATCGCCCGTATTAATGCGGCGTGCCGCAATGAAGGTATCACCTACTCCCGTTTCATCGAGGGACTCGGAAAGGCGAGCGTGCAGATCAATCGAAAAGCGCTATCCAACTTGGCGATCGAAGATCAAGACGCATTTCGCAAGCTGATCGAGACCGCACGCGCCCAGCTTGACGGCTGAGCGTCGCACTCCTTTCAACAGCGAACATGGTAGATATCGAGCAAGTCAGACTCCTGGAACAGCGCGTCCAGAAGGTGATCGCGCGTATCGGTGAGCTGCAGGCCGAGAACCGCGAGCTCCGCGAGCAAACCGGCGTCGACCGGGACCGGATTGCGGAGCTTGAACGCCGCATCGAGAGCTTCTCCACCAATCAAGAGGAGATCGAGCGCGGCATTCTCAACGCGCTGCACCAACTCGACGAGGTTGAGGATGCGGTGACCGAAGACGGAGAGAGCCGCACGGTGCCGGAAGTCGCCGGCCGGCAGGACGACGACACCGAGGAGCCACCCACAGAGATCGCCGACGAGGTGAACGAACCGGCCCCCGTCCAACGCGAAGAGGCGACGGCCTCTTCGGACATAGTGGAGAAAGACGCCCTCCCCTCGGCGGATGAGGCGCCGATGACGCAGATGACAGGCGAGCAGGTAGCGGCCGTAACGGCGAACGATCCGTCGACGGAAGAGACCGAGGGAGACGAGGAGCCGGGGCCGGAACTCGACATCTTCTAACGAGATGATGAGGATCGAGCTCCTCGGAGCCTCTTTTCAAATACAATCCGACGAGAGCCCCGAATACATAAAACGGATCCTCGCCCATTACATCGAACGCGTCGATGAGATCGAGGCGACGGTGGCTACCGGGGATCCGCTGAAAAAGGCGATTCTCGCCGCGTTGTTGGTAACAGACGAGCTCTTTCGCGAGCGTGAGCAGGGCCGTTCGCCCGCCTCCCTCGCACCGGAAGACGCGGCGGAGATCGAGCGCATCACGACGCGCCTTATCGAACGGATCGACTCGACACTTCCCGATTCAGAAGATTGACAACGAAACGACCGATAGCATAATCTAATCCTGCCCATGGCCGTCACAACCAGCCAACAGATTTCTCGGTACTACGACCAGTTTCAGAACACCGAAGTCACTTTTACGAAGGAAGTGATAAAGGCGCTGTTGCTGAATACCCGTCAGGTATTCATAAAGTGCCTCGGTTATCAATGGCCGTGTATCATCTACTCCAGCTCGATGAAGGGCGCCAAGGTAATTACTACCATGCAGGGAGCGCTCAAGGACTCCATCCAGAAATCGAAAAACCTCGTATCCTTGCGTTTCAGTTTTATTCTGCGCGACAAGAACGATCCCCTCGCCTTTTTCGTATCGGCGAAGATCAGCGGCATCTCTCCGTACGGTGATCCGCAACGGGGGTTCAGCTTTCTTAACCTGGTCTATACCCAGCGCCCGCCGGACGACCTCATCGAACGGCTCGGCTATATTTTGGAGGCTAACGTCGCCTCGCAGCGCCGACGCGAGGAGCGGATCATCATCTCGCCCGATACGATAAAAAAAATTCGCCTCGCTTCAAAGGGGGCGCAGGTCGAGGTGGACAACGTGCCCCGCAAGGTGCTGATTCGCGACATCTCCTTCGGCGGTGCCAAAGTCATCATGTCGGGCGTTCCGCAGTTTCTGGTCAATAAGGCGGCGACCATTCGGTTTATCTTCGACGATCCGCGCGAGGTTGTGACGATCACGGGCCAGATCGTGCGCTTCGAGCCGGTGGAAGGCCGGTCGGATATTGCGGCCTTCGCCCTTCAGTACGACGAAGCCGCCGTACCGATGTCCTATAAAATGCGCTTGAGCGAGTACTTGCGACCGATCAAGCGGTCCGCAGCCAAGCGAGCAGCCGAAGGCTCCAACGGTTCGGACTAACGAGAACCGATATCTATGGACAACAACAACGAATACGATCCCCTCAATGAGATTCTTTTCATCTCGGTTCCCGACGACTTCTCGCACACTATCGGCGACTTTATCGTCGATCCCGACGTCCCGCTTCCCGTCCATACCGGCGGCGACCCGGCCGATTGGAACGTAACCGAACTAAGCTGGGAGATGATCGTATCGGGCATGCTTCAGGTGCTCGCCTATCGGCCGGATCACGAGGACGCCGACTACTATCGCCGGTTCGTGAATCACGTCCGCCCGGAGATTGTCGCTGAGCTCTCTCAGACCGGCATTATCGCCGCGCGGAACGAGGACTTCGACAAAGCCGAGGTGATGTTCCGCGCCCTGACCGCTCTGACACCCGAGCGCGTCGAGGGTCCGGTCAATCTGGCTATCGTCTATCAACAACGTGCCGAGTCGCTGGAGCGCATCGGTCGTGAAGAGGACGCCCAAGGGTTTTTTGATCGCGCCTATCGTATCTTTCGCGACCTTCTGCAGCGGGATACGCTCTCGCCGGATGTGAGACTCAACGCCGGTCTCTTCTTCCTCAAGATTCGAAACTACGAATCGGCCTACGATCAACTCAAGCAGTTTACGCAAGAGAGTGAGGACGAGGAGAAAATCGAGGAAGCAGCACGCATCCTGAGGGAGATCGAGTCGCAAAATCTATTGGATCGCCTATTCAAAGAGGCGTTCGATTTCATCAAGATCGGCGACGAGGAGAAGGGTATCGAGCGCATCCAGGCGTTCATAGACCGCTATCCCGATGCGTGGAACGCTTGGTTTCTGCTCGGATGGGGCCGACGCCGACTCGGTCGGTACCGCGAGGCGGTCGACGCCTTTCGCAAGGCAATCTCACTGGGTGCGAACAACGCCGATACTCACAACGAGCTCGCCATATGCCTCCTCGAGCTCGGCGAGTACGACGAGAGCCGTCGGTCCCTCGACCGGGCGCTCCGTCTCGAGCCGGACAATACAAAAATCATGTCGAACTTCGGCGTACTCGCCCTCAAACGGGACGATCCCGAGGAGGCGCGCCGCTTTTTCCAAACCGTGCTGGCGATCGAGCCCGACGATCCGGTCGCGCAACAGTACCTGGAACTCCTCGACTCCTCCCCGTAATCGCTCTCGACAAATACCAGGCCGCGCACCGGTTACTCGCGACTCAGCCGCCGGTTGAGGTGCCGTCTTTGCACCACGAGCTCTCGGGACGTGTTCGTGCGAGCGGATACCGTAGAGAAAAAAGGCGCGCTGCGCGTCCCGCCGATCGGTTCGCCGCGTCTCTCACGGACCATACCGACAGGGCGGTCGTCATCCGATGCTCCACACCTTCGGGCGATCACCTAAAAGGCTTCCCGCCTCTTTCCATTGCCGGATCGGCGGGACGGAACACCGATGTTTTTTCGGATTTCCTCTCAAGATTACAGGCCCGTATGCCGACAAACAGTATAGGGAGAGTCTTTTCCGACGTTCGGCCGGCGTTGCGACTGGAACCTCCCTAATCTGATTATCGGCATCCCGGCATCGGACTTGAGCACCGATTGCAGCGTACGTGGATTCGATGCGCAGCCGCTACCGGGACCGTCTGCGGGCAAGGACGCCCGCGGAACACGTCCAAGGAGGACGAGAGATGATTATCAATCACAACATGAGCGCCATGTTCGCCCGGCGACAGCAGGGTCTCAACAACCAAGAGGCGATGGGCGGCATCGAGAAGCTCAGCTCCGGTCTGCGCATCAACCGCGCGGGTGACGACGCGAGCGGTCTTGCGGTCAGCGAAAAGATGCGATCACAGATCCGCGGCCTAAACCAGGCGTCGCGTAACGCCGGGAACGGCGTCTCCTTCATCCAGACGACCGAAGGGTTCCTGCAACAGAGTCAGGATATCCTACAGCGCATGCGCGAGCTCGCCGTGCAATCGGCCAACGGAATCTACACCGCAGAGGATCGGATGCAGATTCAGGTAGAGGTTTCGCAACTCGTGGACGAGCTCGATCGTATCGCATCGCACGCCCAGTTCAACGGTATGAACCTCATCACCGGTCGATTTGCCCGCGAAGAGGGGAACAACGTCGTTACCGCATCGATGTACTTCCACATTGGAGCCAACATGGATCAACGTGAGCGCGTATATATCGGCACGATGACCGCCGAGGCGCTGGGAGTCAGGACGCAGCAGGACATCCTATCCTTGTCGACCCCCGATTCGGCCAACTCGTCGATCGGTACCGTCGACGCCGCATTGCGTCGGATCAACAAGCAACGCGCCGACTTGGGAGCGTATCAGAACCGTCTTGAGATGGCGACTCAGGGCATCGACATCGCCGCAGAGAATCTCCAGGCCGCCGAGTCGCGGATTCGCGATGCCGATATGGCCGCGGAGGTGGTGGATTATACGCGAAGTCAGATCCTGATACAGTCCAGCACCGCGATGCTTGCCCAGGCGAACACGCAGACTCAGTCCGTGTTGCAATTGTTGGGGTAGCGTAGTACCTTTTACTCTAACCGAGTGAATGATCTTTGACAGTGTGTGATCCAGCTTGACGACGAGCAAGCAGGGATAGCCCGGCTCACGGATGAGTCGGGCGTATCCCTTCATGTGCGGGGAGAACGGTTCGGAGGAAGCGCGCAAGGACTCCTTCGACCCCCTTCGTCGTGAGGGTTCCGGCAATGATTGCCGGTTAACACGTATCAAGGAGGATCACATGATCATCAATCACAATGCGAGCGCGGCGTTTGCCAATCGGACCTTGGGTACTCGTAATTCGGCGGTAACGCAGAACATCGAGTCGCTCAGTTCCGGTCAACGCATCAACCGCGCCGGAGACGATGCGAGCGGGCTTGCGGTAAGCGAAAAGCTTCGCAGTCAGGTACGCGGTCTCAATCAGGCGGAGCGGAATATCCAGAATGCGGTGTCGTTCATTCAGACCACCGAAGGATATCTCCAGACGTCGCAGGATATTTTGCAGCGCCTACGAGAGCTTGCCGTTCAATCGGCAAACGGAATCTACACCGCCGAGGATCGTATGCAGATCCAGGTCGAGGTTTCGCAGCTCGTCGACGAGATCAATCGTATCGCCTCCCATGCACAGTTTAACGGAATGAACATCCTGACCGGAGCTTTCGCTCAGGACAGTGCGGTCGGACAGATCATGCAGTTCCAGGTCGGAGCGAACATGGATCAGAACGAGCAGATGTTCATTGGAACGATGACCGCCCAGGCGCTTGGTATCGAGAACGCTCAAGGAGTGGAAGGAATCGTTAGTATTTCGACCCCCGAATCGGCCAACACGGCGATCGGCGTTATCGATTCGGCGCTCAGACGAGTCTCGCGGCAACGCGCGGACTTGGGTGCGTATCAGAACCGTTTTGAGACTGCGCAGCAAGGCGTCGCCATTGCATCGGAGAATTTGGCTGCCTCCGAGTCGATTATCCGTGATGCAAACATGGCAGCAGAGGTTGTGGACTACACTCGCAATCAGATTTTGTTGCAGTCGAATACGGCGATGTTGGCTCAGGCCAATACGCAAACGCAGTCCGTATTGCAGCTGCTCGGGTAAAGCCGTTCAATCATGGTGGAAGATTTCTGGACGTCATCTTCCACTCAGCCACAGGAGGGGGCGCGCGCTCTCCCCTCCTGACTGGCTGTGTGTACATGGAGGTACCATATGGCTATGGAGATTACCCAAGTCTTGCAGGGCTCTCAGCCCGTCGTTCACGCCGATGTGCTCGGTTCGGATTCCTCGAACCAGATGCGAGAGGCGGCTGCGTTACGTGAACAGGCTCGACAGCAGCACTTAGAGCTCACCCGCGAGCAGGTTCGTCAGTACACCGAAGAACTCCGCCGCGTCTCTCAGGCGTTCAACAAGCGCTTGAGCTTCAACTACAACGAGGAACTCGGGCAAATGATCGTCAAGGTCATCGACCGCGATACCGATAAGGTGATCAAGGAACTGCCGCCCAGCGAGTTGCAGCGGGTGCACCTTCGTATTCGAGAGGCGATCGGCCTGCTGCTCGACGAGTCCGCCTAACGGGCGGGCCGACTCAATGCGGGCACGGGAGGGGACGTGTCTGACATTTCCATTCCAGGCATCTCAAACAACAACGGGATCAACACCTCCCGAATGGTCGAAGACCTCATGGAGGTGGAGCGCATTCCCGTACGCCGCATGGAGACCCAGGTCGAGACCTTTGAGGAGCAAAGGGAGGCGTGGCAATCGATGGGGCGGGCACTCACGCGCCTCAGAGACACGTCCAGAACGTTGTACGGCTTCGAGAATCCCTTCCGAGAGCGCATCGCCGCATCCAGCGACGAGTCGATCCTCGGCGCCGTTGCAACGCGTCAAGCCGAAGAGGGTATCGAGGAGCTCACGGTCTTACAAACGGCTGGCCGCGACCGCTTCGCATCGTCCTCAATCGACCGAGAGTTTCGCGTTCCGTCGGGGTATTACGAGTTCACCGTAGGAGACGAGACCCGGTCGTTCCGGTTCGGCGGAGGCGATATCAGACGGTTCGCCGAGGAGATGAACAGTCGCGTAGAGGACCTCGTGCGGGGGACGGTCGTTCCCGACACGGCAAATACGCACGTACTGGTCATCGAAGGTCAGCAGGAGGGAGAAGCGGCACGCCTCGAGTTTGGGGGTGACGCGGTAGCTCTCCTGGAGGAGATCGGCATGTTGGCCTCGGCGCGTCCCGAGGAGTCGGTCGCCCTTCTACAGAACGAACCGTTGCGTCTCGAGCCGGGAGGCCGTCGGGAGCTACCTTTGGAACGGCCCTTTGCGATTCGCCCCGGTATGGTGCTCCGTTTTGAAGCGCGGACCGAAGAGGTCGCTCGTGAGCCGTGGACTGAACAGGCTCTACCGACCGGCCCCACTCTCCCCCCGCCGGGTTCGGTGACATTCGGTGAGGTTACGGTCACCGACGATCGGTTGGGTTTCGACATTCCCGAGCCCGAGATACCCGCGCCGCAGCCGGTCGTAGAAGACAACCGTGCCATGAGTATCGTCGGCGGTGGAGTCAATCAGAGCCTGCCCCCACTCCCGGAAAGCGCCGCCTTTCAGACGGTGGAGATCGCCGCGGCCGATCTGGTGAGCAGTACTACCGGCTTCGCGTTTTACAATCGCAACAGCGATCGCGCGATCGAAGTTCGGAACATCGAGATCCTGGACCCGACGCAACGCGGAGACAGCGCGCCGCGCAACGCGCTCGACACGGCGCGGGATGCGCGGATTCTATACAGCGGCATTGAGATTCAGCGCAGCTCCAACGAGATCGACGACCTTATTCCCGGTGTAACGCTCAATCTGCGTCGCGCCTCGGACGACCCGGTTGAGATCGATATTCAGCCGGATCGCGAATTTGCCAAAGATTCGATCATCGAGTTTATCGGTTTTTATAACCAGGTTGTCCGCGATATCAATATCTATACGCGCACCGACCAGGACCTCATCGATCAAATCGAGTATTTCGACGATTCGGAGCGGGAGACGATGCAGGAGCGGTTGGGAATCTTCCAAGGAGACAGTAGTCTCAACCAGCTTCGTACTCGTATGCAGACGATCATGATGAATCCTTACGATACCGGTAACGATAGCCCCGTCAGGGTGTTGGCGCAAATCGGTATCTCAACCAACGCCTCCGGCGCCGGGGGAGGATTCGATGCAAGCCGTTTACGCGGCTATCTCGAGATTAACGAGAGCGTTCTCGACGACGCGTTGGCGAGTAACTTCGAAGCGATGGGTCGGCTCTTCGGCCGCGATACGGACGGCGATTTGGTGATGGACACCGGCGTGGCCGTCGCGCTGGAACAGTTCGTCGCGCCGTACGTGAGAACCGGCGGCATCGTCGCCGGTCGGACCGACAGCCTCAACACCAGAATCGACCAAACCGAGGATCGGATCGCTCAGTACAACGAACGCTTGGAGGACTACGAGCAACAGTTACGTACCGACTTCGGACGGATGGAGGGCTTGATGCAGCAACTTCAGGAAAACTCTCAAGCCCTGGATCGCCTCGGCGGACCGTCGGATCAATGACAGACTCTGTAAACACGTAGAAAGGCGGGGTGGACACGTGAAAATTCTCATCAACGACGTACCGATCTCGTTCGAGCTGGAGGACGAGACGCGCGCCGGAGAGATCTACGACGGCGTAGTACAGTGGTTAAACGGTAGCGGCCACCACGTCGAGTACACGATGGTAAACGGGAAACGAGTTTCCGATACGGATTTGGAGTGGCGCGACATGGAGATCGCCACCGTCGATACCATCGCCGTTCGTGCCCACAGCATCCACCAGTCGGAGGTGGAGCAGTTGGAGACGATTATGACGTACGTAGACCTCTTTCGACGCGTTATGACGGAGGGAAATGCCGATCAGATCGCCTCGGTGATGGAGGAGTTGCCCTTTGTGACCGGCGGAATCGAACGCATTGCACCCGATCTGGGAGGCCTCCTGGACGAACCGGTGCGGGAAGGCGCCGATCTTTCGGATCCCACCACGAGGAAACTCGCGGCGCGCCGAGCCGAAGAACTGGCCCCGCTCTTGGAGCAGCGCCAGCGAGAGCTGTTGGACCCTGAGCATGAGATGCGCGCGACGATCTCGGCGCTGGATGCGGTACTACCCGCCTTTGAAGAGGTACCGACGCAGCTCCAAACGGGTCAACAACGCACGGCTATGGCGGCGGTGGCGCGATTCTCGGAGCTGGCCTCACGAATGCTGAGAATCATACCGCTGTTGATCGAGACTCGACCGCCGCTCTACGACGCGAAGGTCGGAGACGGCACTTTGTCGGACGTCATTCCCGCACTCAACGGTCTATTTCTCGAGCTGGAGTCGGCCATGCACGATCAAGACTTGGTTTTGGTAGGTGATCTTTTGGAGTATGAGCTCCTACCCCATTTTTCCAATCTCAGCGCCATGCTTACCCGGCAGCTGACACGCGTATGATTGTCAAAGACCAATCGCTCCACTACACTCTCTACTAGTAAGTTCATGAAAGTCGATACTATAGAAAACATCGAACGAGTGCCGCTGGCCATTGATTATCGACGAATGTACCGGGGCACGGTGATGCTTGCGATCGGTCAACGCATGACGTCGAGGTCCCGCATAGAGTTTGCTTTGGAAATGTCCCCCTTCGGAAACCACGAGGTCTCGGTCAATTTTTTGGAAACGACGGAGTATCCGCTGGTACCGGCGATCAAACTTCTCAAAGAATTCATTAAGAACCTGGACCGTGACGGACAGCTTCCCTGATTCCGACGGTACTATGCAGACTCGCTCTCCCGAAGAGACCGAAGCGCTCGGGTTGTCGATCGCCTCACGACTTGCACCCGGTTCGATCGTGTGCCTCTCCGGGGAGCTTGGAACCGGCAAGAGCGTGCTTGCCAGAGGGATCGCCCGCGCTTTGGGTGTGCAGGACCGCATGCCGAGCCCCAGTTATACTTTGGTGGAGGACTACGTCGGGCGCCTTCCGGTGTTGCACATCGATCTCTATCGCATCGCCGACGAGGCGGAGTTCACCATGCTGGGCATCGAGGAGGAGATGGACCGCTCCATCTCGCTCGTAGAGTGGCCGGAGCGCGCACCGAATCTCTTGAAAGAGGCTCACGTCATCATTTCATTTGCTCTGAAACACGAAGATCCCGACGGAAGAACGATCACCATTACCTGGAGAGACGATGCGACGACTGCTGGCGATTGAGTCCTCGGGCCCGACGCTCGGACTGGCCGCACTCGCAGACGGTGAAATTGTCGATCACGTCGAGGAGCCTGAGGCCTCGCGGCACGTCGAAACTATCGTTCCACTGTTGGACACACTCATGAGACGGTGCGAATGGAGAGACGTCGATGTGGAGGCCGTGGCGGTCGCCGAGGGTCCCGGGAGTTTCACGGGTCTGCGCGTCGGTATGGCGGCCGCAAAGGCGATCGCCCTCGCCCACGACGCGGCGGTCGTATCGGTGCGTACCTTGGAGGCGTGGGCGATTACCGAACTCTTTCTGCGCTCACGCACGGCGCCGACGGGCGATATGCGAGGCGACGCGGGAACGGACGATCACGATACGGAAGAAACAAAGACCTCGTGGGCGTCGCTGATCGTACCGGTCCTCGATGCGCGTAAACGGCGTTTCTATACCGCGGCCTTCCGCGCAGCGTCGCCGAATGACTACCTCTCCGTGCTGCGCATCACCGAGGACCGCGACATCTCCGCGCCGGAGCTCCTCACCATGGTCGAGGAGGCGCGTGATGTGCACGGCGAGCCGTGGTGCGCCCCCGGGCCGCACTCTCGTGAGCTCGGCCCGTCGTGGGGCGCCGCGGCGGCGCGGGCGGCCGGAGGCTCCGCCGTCGTCGGTGTAGCACTACGGGGAAGTCAGCTCCTGCGTGATGGAATCGTCGACGATGCGTATCATGGGCCGTTCTATCTGCGGGAAGGCGACATCGGCTCGCGACGTCCTCGACCGGTGTTCAAAGAGACGCCGCACGGCGATACGAAGAGATAGCATCGGTATGCACGGTGTCGAACCCACCGATCGCTACTCGGAGGGGGGACCGTCGTCTTGTTCGTCGGGCGCCGTGCCGGAGGAAAAGAGATCCGATAGATCGGGGAGATCGACGGTAGATTCACGGGCAGCGGCCCGATTCTCCTCCTGGATCGCGTCGAAGACCTCTCGCCGATAGACCTTGACGCTTCGAGGGGCAACGATTCCCAGCTTCACTTGATCGCCGCGGATCTCGACGACCGAGACCTCGATATCGTCTCCGATAACGATACGCTCGTTGACCTTGCGGCTGAGTATCAGCACCGTCCTACTCCCCTTCCCCGGTAAAGAGATAGTGTTTTATCCTCCACCGTTGATCGAGAGAGATCGCCTGGAGGGCGATACGGTTGCGACGGTTGATGATGAGCGGCCCTTGAAGATTACAACTCATCTTGTGACGCTCCGGGGGAATCGTCACGATCGCAAACACCAATAAATCGTCGGGCTCGGGGGACCCGACCGCCTCGAGATCCTCGGTAGCGATGTCAAGTACGTAATCCTCGGCAACGATGTACGGATTGATCAGTACGAAGGCGAGGTCCCGGTCCGTCGTACTCTGAAGCCAATAGAACGGCGGCGTCGCCGAGTCGAGCAACGCGTACTCGTGGATGTGGCCGAATCCGAAAATTCCTCGGGGAAACTGTACGACCTGCTGCTCCTGGATCTCCACTTCACCGTACGCCTTCGTCGTAATGCGCCTCACCATAGTACGAAGCTCCCGTCCTCGCTTATCTCAGAAAATCGAGCAGTGTCGGCTGAATAATACGCGCCGACACGCCGAGCGCGGCGCGATGCGTCGTCTCCAACAGTCGCAAGTCGATAATCGCCTCGGCAAAGTCTATGTCGGTGTTGCGGGAGTCCTGGGCCATCACCTCGGGGATCTCCATCTCCGTACGCTCGAACGTTCCGGCGAGTCTCGCGTCGACCGCGCCGAGGCGCCCCAGGGTGGCCGCCATCGTATCGATGGCGAGGTCGAGTCCGTAAATACCGCGACTCCCGATCGCCTCTTGGTCGCCGGCGGCGAGTTGATCTCTCAGGGTAATCAAGGTGTCGAATACCGAGCTCCCGCTGTGCACCGCCGACGGGGCGATGTTCTGCGGCGGGTGCGCATCGGCGGATACGACGAGTCCGAGGTCTTGGAGCGTCGAGGAGTTGGGGCCGTCTTGGAGCCACAACTGACCCGGCGTCGTGCCCTGCAGGACGACGCTCGAATAGACCGGATCGAAGCTCGCCCGCACCGCCGAGCCGGACTCGTTGACCTTCTGGATGATAGAAAATGCGGTATCGCCCTCACGTAGTTCGATCTCGACCCCGTTAATATGAATCGAGCCGTCCTGATTGACCTGGTAATCCTGGGCGTCGACGCGGGATTGAATCTGCTCGCTCTCCGCCCAGAAGACTCGATTTCCCGGAAAGTTGGTCGGGATAAAGGATTGCTCGGCAACTTCCGCCGACTGAAGATTGATCGTACCGCGATACTGAATGTCGGTGATCAACTCGCGCTCTCCGGCGGACCTGATACCGGTCAAAGCTCGAAAGGGCAGCTGTTGCGTTCTGTCGCCGGAGAAGATCGTCGTTCCGTCGGAGTCACGGGCGTTGGCGACCTCCACCATCTGCTTGAGAATCTCGTCGACCTCCGTCGCCATGTACCGAAGATCTTCCGGCGCATAGGTTCCGTGCGCCCCTTGGACCGCCAGCTCGCGTGCCCGCTGGAGGAGGCCGTTCGCTTCCTGCACATAGCCCTCGGCGATTCGATTACGGTCGCGAATCGTCTCGATATTTTCGCTGAACCGTTGTAGGCGCACGGTGTAGGAGCGATACCGCGTAGCGTGCGCCGCCGCTAAGGGATCGTCACGCAGATTCTGAATACGTGTCTGCGAAGCCATCTGATTCTGAATCTGCGTCATCATGTCCTGACGTTCACGCAGATAAAACTGCATGTTGTCGTTCGGTAAATTGGTGCTTATACGGTCCATCCGGTCCCTACACTCCCATCCTGTTTATGATGGTATCGAGCATCTGGTTGACGTTGGATATAAATCGCGCCGCCGCCTGATACCCGTGTTGAAATTTGATCATCTCCGCCAACTCTTCGTCGAGATTGACGCCGCTTATCGACTGGCGCAGGTCGGTGAGATCCTTCAATATGCGTTCCGAAGTGCTGAGAGCCAACTCCGACTCCTCGCCCTTGAGACCGATTCGCGCCACCGTATCGGCAAAGTAGTCGTCGAGCGACTCGACGCGTCCGATCCCTACCGGCGAGTTTCGTATTGCCGCAATCGCGCCGGCGGCGCGACCGTCACCGGTCTCTCCGGGCTCGCCGACGACGGAAAAGGAGCCGGCGATCGAGGTCGGTTCACGCACAATTTCGGGATTGACCTCCATCCACCCCGAGGGGTGCAACAGAGGCGCCACGGCGAACCCGGCCCCCTCGCGCGTGGCGGTCTCGCCGCGCAACGCCAGAATCGCGTCCTGTTGATCCCACCGAAAGGCGCCCTCCTCGCCGCTTTCCGCCAGGAGACCGGCGTACCCGGTCAGGAACTGGCCGCTGTCTTCGACGTGCCGGAGCACGAAGTCGGGCTGATCGAGGTCGCGAGACGTCGTCGCCTTAAACTCGATACGCCCCTCGCGGTCGAGACGTGCCGTTACGTCGGCTCCCGCGTTATTGATGCGTGCGATAATGTCCTCGACGGTGTCTACGGCTCGGTACGGCACCTCGAGGATGCCGCCGTCGACGATTTCACTTCCCGCCGACAGTCGTATCACACCTTCGAGCCCTACCTGCGCTTGAAGTTCGAGGCGGTTGGAACCGTTGATACGAAAGATGAAGCTGGAGTCGAACTCACCGTCCTGGTCGCGGTCGTAATTGCCCTGGGCGTTGAGAATCGCCGGATACTCTACGAAAAAGTCCCGTCCGGTGCGACCGTTGATACCGTATCCGTCGCGGTGGATCTCATTCACGAGGTCTACGACGTTTATCGTCATCGTGTCGAGCGCCTGAATCTCGGTCCGCAGATCCGCATCTCGCAACTCCTGCAACGCGCCGAGCGTGCCGCCGCGAAACCGTACCGCCTCTTCGCTGTTATGGCGCCACACGACCTCGCTGTATCCCTCGTTGAGACGATTGGGCTCGATGTCGAACGGGCGCGATATACGTCCCTGTACGATGTGGAATCCGGCGGTGTAAACGCTGAACTCATCGGGATCACGATCGTCGACGGTAATATCGAGGTGTTGTGAGAGACGCTCGACCAACAAGTCTCGTCGATCCAACAGATCGTTGGGACTGTCTCCTGCGGCCTTCACGTTGGTGATCTCCTCGTTGAGCGCCGCGATGTCGCGGATCAACGTGTTGGCCTGATGGACGTTCCCTTGGATCTCCTCTTCCACCATGGCGCGGATGCGGTCGAGGTTGTTATAACGCAGGCGGATACCCTCCACGAGCGCCTCGCCACGCTGTAGGACCGCCTCTCGGGCGGCGCGCTGTTCGGGATAGAGCGACAACTCCTGCCATCCGTCCCAGAAGCGATCCATAAGATTACGGACTGAGGATTCGCCGACCTCGTTGTACACCTGTTCCATCTGGAGGATGTAGCGGTCGCGCGTCTCCCAGTAACTCTGATCGCCCGAAGCGGTGATGATACGACGCTCCAGAAGACCGTCTCTGACGCGCTCGATTCGCGCAATGTCGACGCCCTGGCCGATCTGTCCCGGCGTTTCGGCACGGTTGAGTTGAGGCCGATAAATCGGAGGGGTAGCCTCGAGATGGACCCGTTGGCGGCTATAGCCCTCGGTAGAGGCGTTCGTCAAGTTGTGACCGACGGTCTGGAGCGCCCGCTGATGGGCAAAGACGCCTCTTTTACCGAGTTCGATTCCGGAAAACGTCGACTGCATATCCTCCTCCCTTCGCGCCCGCCCTTCTAGAGCGCGCGATCGACCATGACGGGCGAGCCGTTCCCGAAGCGATTGCGGCCGCTACGCGAATACCCGACCGACGCGTGCTCGGGATAGAGCTCCCGAAGGACGCCGCGGGTCGTGGAGATCGTCGAGTTGAGATAGGTATCGACGCTGGAGGTCCGACTTTGTAGTCTGAGGACGGCGACCTTGAGGCGTCGGTACGCCCCGGAGAGGGTCGTACGCACCTCTATCGGCAGATGGGAGAGAATATACGCGAAGGAGCGCTCTCCACCGACGGCCGCGACGATCTCCTCGTACACTGCGCTGCGTTCCTCCTCGGCGTGATTGATCGCCTCGCCGAGATCGGTCATTTGAGGGATCAAGGTTTCAAGGTCATCCCACGCCCGCTTGGTTACGAGCTCCTGCAGATCGGCCTCGCGCTCAGCGAGCGCCTCGATTAACGTCGCTTGTCGCTCAAGAAGAGTGACAAACGTACGGATAGCGTTCGTATCTTTCACCACATGCCTCCGTTTTGTGTATCGGCCGACAACGGCGCCTTGTTAAGTCTCGCTCGACAATGGAACGTGGGCTCCGTATCGCCCCACGGGCGAGACGGGACCGTGCAGCCGATCGTGCGTTAGTTGAGACGTTCGGTTATAGCGTGATATGGTCCGGCCATGGCGAGTCGCGCTCAACCCCGCCGCCGACCGGTGGCGCTCCTGTCACTCACACTTCTTACCGCGTGCGCCCTCACGGTCGCCCTAACGCAAGAGCGCATTGCGATTCCCGTCGACTCGGCGGTCGAGCGGCCCTCGGACGGACTGTTCTGGCAACTCCCCGATACCGGCGTGGCCGTCGATTGGCGCGCCGTGACGCCCGCGGTAGAGCACCACATCGAGAGCATACTCGAAGGAATGAGCGACGAGGAGCGCGTTGCGCAACTGTTGTTGGTCGGATGGAATACCGAAACGACGAATCCCGAGATCATGCGTTGGATTACCGAACGGAACATCGGCGGGGTGAAGGTATTCGGCTGGAACGGCAACAATCTCGCCACCCTTGCACGTACCATTACCGAGATGCAAGCCGCGAGTCTCTCGACCGGGACGGCGATTCCCCTCTTTACCGCCACCGACCAAGAGGGTGGGTGGGTGCGCCACGTAAAGGGCGGCACGTCCATCACTCCCGGAAACATGGCGATCGGCGCGAGCGATCTACCGTACGACGCCCTTATGACGGCTCGGTATATCGGATTGGAGCTCCGCGCGTTGGGGATCAACATGAACTTTGCCCCGACGGTGGACGTCTACATCAACCCCGAGGCGCACGTGATCGGGCCGCGCGCCTTCTCAGGCGACGCCGTCCAAAGCGGAATACTCGGCACCGCCTTCTTCCACGGACTCGAGCAGACCGGTGTGATCGCGACGGCGAAACACTTTCCGGGGCACGGCAACGCCGTCGGTGACAGTCACGGTGTTCTGCCGGTTATCGAGGACGACTTCGAGACGTTGTGGAATCGCGACATGGTTCCCTTTCGTATGCTCATTCGCGAGGGCGTGCCGGCGGTGCTCTCGGGACACCTCAGCTTTCCGGTTATCGCCGGAAACGACACGCCCGCGAGCATCTCTCCGTACTTCAAGCAACGGATACTGCGAGACGAGCTCGAGTTCGAGGGAGTGGTCATTACCGACGATCTGTACATGGGCGGCGCGTTGGAGTACGGCCGTGTGCGAGGTTGGAGCTTTGCACGAATCGTAAAACAGGCGATAGAGGCGGGTAACGACATCGTCATGCTCTCCCAGACTCCCGAGTTCGACGGCCCGATTTGGAACACGCTCATCACCGCATATCGCGAGGAGCCCTCTTTTCGCAACCAAGTCGACGAATCGGTGCGCCGCATTTTGCGCGTGAAGCTCGGCTACCTCACCCCCTCTTGGCGTGTCCCGCTCTTCCCCGACCATCGTGGTATCGAACGATTCATGCGCACCGCCGAGGCGCGGGAGTTCTTTCTCGACCAGGCCGGGCGAAGCGTGACGGTCATTCGCGATGCATCGATACCGTTTGCCCCGGACAGCGGCGAGCGTATCCTCTTGGCGGGAAAGGATCCGGACTTCTTTCGTGTGGGACGACGCTTCTTCCCGGGGGCGGGCGAGTTCAGATTTACCGACTTCTTTCCCTACGCCTCGGCGGCGGCCGATCGGGACCGCTTCGCGCGCATGGCCGACGCCTACGATACGGTGATCTTTCTCCTGAGCGACCAAGCCTCCCTGGAGGTGCTCCAGGCGGCGCGCTCAACGCCTGCAAACGTCATCGTATACAGTATCCTGACGCCGATTTACCTCGCCCAGCTTCCCTGGGTGGACAGCGCCCTTGCGGTCTACGGATGGGGCGTCGAGAGTTTCGAGGGGGGATTCGCAGCCCTCGGCGGAGACATTCCCGCCGTCGGCCGCCTGCCCATCGAGCTTACTGCGCCGCCCGATCGGTAGGTTCCGATGGGCTCCACCTGGCAGGTCATCGCACACCACGAGGCGGCGGCCCTCGAGCGATTTCTCGCGGCGAGCGAGCCGGCATCGGTCGTCATGAGCGAAAAGCTCCGACACGGACGGCTGGATCGCACGCTTAGAAACGGCGGGCGATTCTACTATCTTCCCGACGCGGCGGTGGTGTATCACGGCCCCGGCGGTTTCTTCTACACCGCAGGCTTCGCCTCGGCCCTGAGGCGACACGGCGCGCGTATCGATCTCCAAGATGAACTCCGGCGGGCGACCGGTTCTTTTGTTCGACTGCACTCGATCATGGGAAACCGGGAGGACGTAGAACTGTTGGCCGATAGTTTCGCCTCGACACCGCGCCATAGCATCGATTACGCGTTATTGAGCCTCGATTGGCGCCGCTTTCCGCCGCCGGACTCACCTCCGGATCCGGGCCTGCGGATCGTTCAACCGTCGCCCTCCGAGTGGCGACGCCTCCTCCAGCTACAAATCGCCTACGAAGTCGAGGAGGTCCTCCTGCCGGGTAGAAGTCCGAGCCTCTCGACGAGCAAAACCAGTCTTACCCACAGCCTCAACACACAGCTCGTGTTGGTGGCGGTCTATCGCGGCGAGGCGATCGCCAGAGTCGCGACGAACGCGCGCGGATACGCCGGCGACCAACTCGGCGGCGTGTTCACCGATCCGGCGTGGCGCGGCAAGGGCGTCGCGCGGTGGCTCATGACGCATCTGCTGACGGAGATGCAAAAAACGCGTCGCAACGCGTCACTATTCGTGAAATTGGACAACGAAGCCGCTCAGGCGCTCTATCGAAGCTTGAATTTTTTGTTTGAGTCAGACTTCCGCATCAGTTACTATCTGTAGGCGTGAACGTCTTCTTTGTCACCAGTGAGTATCATCCATTTGCGAAGGCGGGAGGCCTTGCCGACGCGGTCGCGGCTCTGGCACAGGCCCTCGCGGATAAGGGGCACCGTCTCACCGTCGTGCTTCCCCGTTATCGAAGTATCGACGACGCGAACCTCCGTCGTCTCGCGATGCCCCTCGGGGTGCCCATGGGCCGACGCGAGGAGTGGTGCGACGTCTTCCACACCGTCCACAACGGAGTCGAACTCTATTTTTTGGAGCACCTGGCACTCTTCGGCGAGCGCAACGGACTCTACGGAGGCGGCCCGGCGTCGGCGTTTCACGATAATGCGCGCCGTTTCGCGTTCCTCTCTCGCGGAGCGCTACAACTCGCCCTCGCCCTTCGCATAACGCCGGATATCATCCACGCCCACGATTGGCCGACCGCCCTGGTCCCGGTCTATGTCGATCAGATCTATCGTCCCCGCGGTTTTTTTCGCGATACGGGGATGGTCTTCTCGATCCACAACTTCGGCTATCAGGGTATATTCGCGGGTCGAGACGGAGAGGAGATCGGCCTTACTGAGAAGCAACTGGGGGAGAGCGATCTCCGGCAGGGGGAGGACATTAACATGATGCGCGGAGCCATCCGCCACAGCGATCGCTTGGTCGCCGTCAGCCCGCGCTATGCACAGGAGATACAACAACCACGATTCGGATTCGGTCTGCACTTGGAGATTCAACGCCACACCGAACGCGTTTCGGGGATTCTCAACGGGATCGACATCGACGAGTGGAATCCCGAGACCGACGCACGGATACCGGAACGGTTCTCCGCGGACGACCTTTCGGGAAAGGCGGTGTGCAAAGAGGCGCTCCAGCGGGAGCTCGGCTTACCCGTCGATTCGCGTGTGCCGCTGGTGGGAATGATAACGCGTTTGGTCGATCAGAAGGGAATCATTCCCCTCTTCGACCGGCGACACGGCGCGATTCGCACGCTCCTCGACGAGCTGCCCGTCCAGATTGCCCTACTGGGTAGCGGCGAGCGGTGGTGCGAACGGGAGATCGAAGTGTTGCGCGATACGTATCCGACCATGGCGGCGCGCATCGGATACGATGCCGACCTCGCCCATAGAATCGAGGCGGGAAGCGACTTCTTTCTCATGCCGAGCGTGTACGAGCCGTGCGGCCTCAACCAGATGTACTCGATGCGATACGGCACCCTGCCGATCGTGACACGCACCGGCGGGCTCGCCGATACGGTCGATGTCGAGACCGGTTTCTTCATCGAAGACAATAGCAGCGAGGGCATCGTTCGGACCGTAACGAAGGCCGCGCAACGCCTCGGCGAGATCGAGACGATGCGACGACGCGCGATGGGCCGCGACTTCAGCTGGCGCCACTCCGCCGAGGAGTACGAGGCGCTGTACCGGAGCGCGCGCTGATCGCACGCTTCGCTTTCCGTCGCAATCGCGCCAGGCGGTGGGTCAACTCGTCGTCCATTGGGTGCTCGGCCTCCCACATCGCGATGAGATCGATCGCCGCGGCGAAGTCGTTCTCCCGATGCTCCAGGACCTTCGCGAGCTCCACGAGATCATGCCGGGTGGCGCGGACGCGAAAGAGTTCGCGCCGCAGCTCCAACAGACGTGCGCCCTCTCCCCGCCGGCGTGCGAGACGGGCACGCAACTCTCGGGCCGCTCCCCAACTGCTCGACGGGCGCGAGGCGAGACGCGCAGTCAACCCGCCGCGTTGTGCAAGGCGCCCTATCTCCTCTCGGCGCCGACGACT
Source organism: Alkalispirochaeta sp. (assembly GCA_965601925.1). Taxonomy (GTDB): domain Bacteria; phylum Spirochaetota; class Spirochaetia; order DSM-27196; family Alkalispirochaetaceae; genus Alkalispirochaeta. Next base: position 3,034,823 of record OZ271854.1, on the reverse strand, counting down.
CTCGTCGACCTCCTCGTCAAGGAGCCGAACGGCGCGATCCTCGTACTCGTCACCGCCGCGAAGCAATAGCGCGACGAGGCCGAGCCGGTCGGCGGCGGGGCGCCGGTCGTCGACGCCAAGCAATATGGCGTTGATACGCACTCCAAGCAGAGCGAGGTGGGCGACATCGTAATGGTGGTGGGCAACCACGTCGGTGAGTACGCTCGCATCACCGCTCATGAGAAATTGGTGGTACCGGCCCGGCACCTCGATACCGGGAACATCCGTCTCCCGTCCGACACCGAGAACGGAACGCTCGACCGCCGAGAGGGTGCAGCTTCCGATTATCGGAGCGAACAGACGACGCGTCGGATGGAGGAGATCGAAGTGGTCCGCCTCGCTGAAGCGGCGGCGGTGCATGATGTGGCGCGTGCGCAGTACCGGCAGATCGAATCCCGCGCCGTTGTAGGTCACGTACAACACGCGGCCCTGCGGACCCTCCGCCGCTCCACCTCGCGCCCCTGCGGCGGCGGCCCCGACGGCGCGAGGTGCGGTGGAAAGAAGTCGATCCAACTCGTCGAGCTGGTCCGCCTCCGACGCAAAATCGGTAAGGAACAGCTGCGTTACCACGACGTCGCACGCGCCGGTGCCTACCGCGATGCGGCCGACCCCGATGAGAAAGGCCACGCTACCGGCGCCTCCGGAGCGCCCGCTCGTCTCGATATCGATGAACAGGGGAGTCGGACTCGCGCCCGCGCGTGCCAGGGGCGACAGAGCGCGCCACCGCCCGTCACTGTCGAACTGATCGGCGCCGTACGGCAGCGGCACCGACGCGGTACGGGTAAACACTCCATGGGTAATCTCGCGCCAATCGGGCCCGGGCGGCGGCGACGGACTTGAACGCCGATTCTGCGCGGCGTCTTCTGCGTTCCCATACGGAGCGTGCGAACGACGGTCGCGAATCTCGCGGAGCCGGCTATAGAGATCCGACACCCGCCTCGTCTCCGTGCCGCGGGACGTCGCGCCACGCCGCCAAAAGCGCCGCAACCGCCTCTTTCGGGCTGCCCTCCCATCCGTCGGCGGCGTCGACGGGGCCGACGCACGAAGGACACCCCGAGCTACAGCTACAGCCGAGAACACGCTCGTCGGCAGCGGCGATGATGTCGGGAAGGATGCTCGCTAAGGCGTCGGACAGACCGCTCCCACCGGGGTACCGATCGTAGAGATACAACGCCGGCTCCCCGAAATGCGGATCGCGCACCGTGTGGTGTACACCGAGGTCCTGTACGACGGACATCAGGTACACCGGGGCGACGTCGCGCAGGAGCCGCCCCAGCCGCGCTAACGCCACCGGGCGCGCAGGGGCCGGCAGCGAGTCGTAGACCGCGCGCGGCGGGCGACCGGGTCGCAACACGATCATCGCCGAGCGTGTATGCATCTGCTCCTCCGGGAGGCTGATATCGCCGTAGCCGACGTTTTCGTGGCTCTGAAATCGAATCTTCTTGAACTTGGCAACGATGCTGCGCACGAGGATATCGCCGACGGTCACCTCTACTCCGGCGACCTCGCTTCTGTCGTCCTCCGTCAGTATCTTGACGTCGAGCTTGACCAGTGCGTCGGTAAAGTAGTTCACATCCGTACGCTCTACCGTACACCGCCTGTTATCGATGTCCAGGCGCTTCACGACGTACTGTTCCCCGCGATGAATATAAATCGCGTTGTCGAACAGGAGCTCCTTTGCCGACGGTCGATCCATCTCACCGATTACCCGATCGGCTCCGTCGGTTACGTCGACGATGACGACGTTGTCGGTCGTGGCGCTGCGCAAGCTCGTCCCTTCGGCGGGGTAGGACTGGTCGGACCAATGGAAGGTCTCGCCGCTGCGTCGAATGACACCGTGCTCCTCGAGTACGGCGAGCATATCTCCGACCCCCGGTGCAAACGGTTCGTCGATGCGCATCGGGAGCTCGAATACGGCGCTCTTGAGCTGATCGAAGAGGACGAACGGATTGTCGGGGTTGATATATGCGCTCTCGGGCGAGCGCTCCAAGAAGTACTCGGGATGGTCCACGACGAACTGGTCGAGGGGCGACGCGTTCGCCACCAAAACGGCCAGAGAGATCGATTGCCGTCGGCCCGCTCTCCCCGCCTGCTGGAGACTACTGGCCACGGTTCCCGGAAACCCGCCCAAAATCGCCGCGTCGAGTCCCCCGATATCGATCCCGAGCTCCAGAGCGTTGGTGCTCACCACCCCCTGAATCGTCCCCTCCCGCAGCCCCCTCTCAATCGCCCGGCGCTCGGTGGGAAGGTATCCGCCGCGGTACGACTCTACGCGGATTCCCTCGTCGGCGTTGTACACGTTTCGTAAGCTGGATCGAATGTAACTCGCAATGAGTTCCGTACGCTGCCGCGAGCGGGCAAAGACGATCGTCTTGATGCCGCGCCGCAGAAAGCGGAGCGCCAGGAGCCTCGACGCGTGGACAATGCCCTGCCTGATCCCTTGGACTCGGTCCACAAGCGGCGGATTGTAGAGTACGAGATGCTTCTCGCCGGCGGGTGCGCCGTTACGGTCGACCGCTTCGACCGACTCCTCAATGACCGCCTCGGCGAGCTCCTTCGGATTGCCGATCGTCGCCGAACACAGGATGAACTGCGGACTCGATCCGTAAAACGCGGCGATCCGCTTCAGCCTTCGAATGACGTTGCATACGTGGGATCCGAAAATCCCGCGGTAGACGTGAAGCTCGTCGATCACCACATAGCGCAGGTTCTGAAAAAACTGCACCCATTTGGTGTGGTTGGGGAGTATCCCGGCGTGCAACATGTCGGGATTCGAGATGATGATTTGGCCCCGCGTCCGCGCGGAAGAGCGCACGGAGCGCGGTGTATCACCGTCGTATGTCATCACCGCCACCTCGAGCCCACCCTCCCCGACGGTCATGTTGAGCTCCGCTTGCTGGTCTTGACTGAGCGCTTTGGTGGGAAAGAGGTACAACGAACGTGTGTCGGGATCCTTGAGTATGGCGTCGAGGACCGGCAGGTTGTAACACAACGTCTTACCGGAGGCGGTCGGCGTAACGACGACGGCGTTGCGACCCGCCTGGGCGTGGGCGATCACCTCGCTCTGGTGGGAGTACAGCTGCGTGATGCCGCGCCGCTTCAGTGCGGCGACGATGCGCTCGTCGATCGCGTCGGGAATCGGTGCATAGACTCCGTCGCGCTTCGGGATTGTCTCCCAATGACTCACGTTTTCGAAGAAGGTTCCGTCGTCGCGTAGTTCGTCTACCAGTTCGCTGACCATGACGGGATGAGAATACCATACCGAAGCCCTCGGAGACAAAAGCTATTCCTTGACCGGCCGTCGGGGCGGGCGTACACTCAACTCATATGGCAGACGATGTATTGACAGTAGTTATGGGAGGCGGGAAAGGTACCCGTCTGTACCCACTCACCGCGGAGCGCTCGAAGCCGGCGGTCCCGTTCGGGGGAAAGTATCGCCTGGTGGATATCCCGCTCTCCAACAGTATTGCCGCCAACTTCAAACAGATCTACGTGTTGACGCAATTCAACTCCGCGTCGCTCCACCTGCACATAGCCAACACCTACATTTTCGACTCCTTTTCGAAAGGTTACGTCGAGATTCTCGCCGCCGAGCAGACGTTCGCGCACTCGGGCTGGTACGAGGGCACCGCCGATGCGGTGCGCAAGAACTTAGTTCACTTTCGAACGCAAAAACCGAGCCACTATCTGATTCTCTCCGGCGATCAGCTCTATCGGATGGATCTGCGCGACTTCTACGACCGGCACGTGGAAAGCGGCGCGGACGCAAGTGTGGCGGTGCTCCCGGTGACGCGTGAGGATGCCGTCGGATTCGGGATTCTCACCGTCGATGAGTCGCTGCGTATCCGTGAGTTCACCGAAAAGCCGCCCCTCGATGTCGATATCACATCGATGAAAATCCCGGAAGCGGCGCGAGACGACCTTCCCAACTACCATGAAGGACGCGATTACTTGGCGTCGATGGGGATTTACGCCTTCAAGGCCGAGGCGTTGGAACGAGCGCTCGACAACACGTACACCGACTTCGGGAAAGAGGTAATCCCGATGATGATCGAGACGATGCACGTCAACGCCTACATGTTCGACGGCTTCTGGGAGGACATAGGGACGATCGAGAGCTTCTACAAGACGAGTTTGGAGCTCGCCGAAATTTACCCGGCCTTCAACCTCTTTGACGAGGGGATGCCCATCTATACGCATCGTCGCGATCTGCCGCCGGGTAAGTTCAACTCGTGTACGATATCGCGCTCCCTTGCCGCCGACGGGTGCATTATCACCGAAAGCGAAATCAACCGCTCGGTCGTGGGCATTCGCACCATCATCCGCGAGGGTTGCAAACTGGACGGCGTCATATGTATGGGGGCCGACTACTACGAGGAGCCGGGCCCGAAGCGCACGGACAAGGGCAAGGCGTTACCGCCGATCGGAATTGGCGCGAACTGCCGCATCAAAGGCGCCATCATCGATAAAAACGCCCGTATCGGAAACGGTTGCTCGATCGGCTGGGACGGCATTCCACCGGAAGGCGACTACGACCGCTATTTCGTGCGCGACGGTATCATCATCGTACCGAAGAACGCCGTCATTCCCGACGACACGAAAATCTGACGCCTCACGTCTGCGCGGTCGCACCGTTCCTCCACCGAAGCTTGCCGCGGCGGGAGCGAGTCGGCGATCGTCGCAGACGCCGTTTGGTCGGATTGCGCTGCACGCCGGTATCGCCGGACGGACGAACGTGCGGCGGCAGTACGCGGAGAGGTACCCGTGACATCTGAGCTTAGCCGACCCGTAACGTGTCCGACCGCTTTTCCGGTGAGACACGTTGCTCCTTGACGTCCCTGGGATACCTCAAGTAAGGCAGGATCGCGTCGTTTTTGAGGCCGCCGGTACCGTCGTAGGTGATCGGGAGGACCGGGACACCGGTAACCTCACGAATCTTCTTTGACATCGCCTCGGTTACCAGGCCGGCGCAGCAAAATCCCGGATTGAGCTGGACGAAGAGCGACAGGTCGGGGTGCTGTCGACTGATGTACCACGTCTTGAGCAGATTGTCCTGCGACTCTCCCTCGTGGTCGATACTCACACCGAATCTCCCCAGAACTTCGGCCGGATCATCCTCAAATTGCGGAGCCGGCTCCCGAATCACTCGCTCGAAGTGACGGTAGTACCATTTCTCCATCGCAGCCAGCCCCGCCATGAGGGGTTTCAACGTCAGAAGGCGCCCGAGTCGCCGCTCTCGAAACCAGCGGTAAAAGTACGTATTCGCGGTCATGCGAGTGAACTCGTGGAACGGCATGGTAACGACCTCCCCGCCGTTCCGTTCGATATAGCGAATTACGTCCTGGTTCATAACGGGATTGTCGCGGACGTAAATGTCGCCGAAAAGAGCTACCTTGGGCCGTTCTCGATCGCGGTCGTACGGAATACGCTCGAACCGATCCATGATGTCTCGCACCGCCTGCGTCTTGTTTCCGCCCGCGTCCCGAAACGCCCCGCTCAATACTTCCAACGCCTCCCGTACCACTTCGTCCGTTTCTCCGGGGTGGTGCTCGTACGGTCGAATGCGACAGGCGATCCGTCGGATGAGGCCGGAGAACATGTAGGCCAGATAGGCGTTGGCGGTGACGACCGGCGAAAGGTCGGTATAGGTCATGTCGCCGAGATATACGCCGACCTTGTCCATTCCATCACCGTATCCTTTGAGGATCTCCTGCACGTGGTGGGGAAAGAGGCGAATGTTGCACGAAAAGGCGGCCATCGGTATCCAGAGGAGGCACCGTTCCGGCTGAACCATGTGGCTCCTGATAGTGGCCACGCACCCCTCCACCAGAGCGTTCATTGGAATGCACTGCCCATTGTTCCATCTCAGGCTCCGGCGAATGGTCTCGTCGGTCTCCTCCATGATGAGCGTCCGGTATCCCTGGCCGTTCAATACGGCGGCGATCAGAGGGATCGAGTAATCGTCCCAATTGGGAATAATGAGCGTCTTGTCCCTCGTGAGCTCGCGAACGTAGCGCGGATTAACGCCCCGATAGTTCGATCCGTCAACCGACACGCATCGCGTCCCGGAGCCCTCCTCGATGTGATTGCGAAACGAACGGATCGCAGCTTCGATGCGCGTCTCGTATCCCACCGCCGAATCGTGCTCGTCCAGTTCAAGAATCAAATACGGTTTGTCGTGGGCGTCCAATATACGCCTCACGTACTCGGTAATGAAGGAGTCGGGACCGCATTTGAACGAGGTTAGGAAAACGGGATACAGTCCCGGTGTCCGAGCCGCAACCTCCGCCGCTTCCAGAATCTTTGCGCCGTACGCCCAGTTGATCTCCCGCAGAAGCGGCTCGATCGCGGCCACATCGTGCGGCTCGTAGTCGATCATGTCTTGGTAAAAGACGCGCACGCCGAGGGAAGAAAAAATGTCGGGAATCCCTTTGTTCATCTCTTTCGGCAGCACCGAGTAGGGTCGGCCGAGTAGTACGACATCAACGGTATCCGCGGCGGTCATATACTCGCGATACAGCTCTTTAAACGACCGCGTCAGACTGCGACGGAAGGCGTCCGCTTTTTCCAAGGCGGCCGAGATCTTCAAGATGGTAGGCCGGCGGTCGGCGAGCACACCCAGCGTCTTGTGGAGCTCACCGACGAGGTGAAAGGACGAATAGCGTGTGGCTGCGAGCGGCGTAAGAACGCGCTTGTCGTCGCCGATGTAACGGATCAACGACGCGGCAAACTGCGAGAAGTAGCAGAACTTACGCAACGCGCCGCTCTTCTCCGGCTTGCGTTCGAGGTAGGTCGGGAGAAAGAGATAATCGACCTCCTCCAGGAGCGCCGCCGCCCGGCCGTGGAGCGCCGACATCGGCGCACAGAACTCGGCACCCACCAGCGGCTTACCCCGCTGAATCGGATTCTTCAACCCGCGACCGGTCTTGGTAGTGATGCCCAGTACGCGGAAGAACACCTGCCAGTAGGCGAGATCCTCCGTCATGAAGAGGCCGTCGGGAAGGCCGATCGTGGGAGAGGCAGCACCGGCGCCGAGCGTCTTTTCTTCAATCGGCTCCGACGAGACGTTTCCCTGAAGCGTGCGCTCCACATTGCGCCGCGCCGTAAGAAGGTCGAAACCGCTCGTATTGCGATCGACGTACCGCTCGGTCCGGTAATCCCGCCCGCAGAGAAATCCGAAAGCGACGGTCCGACCATCGACCTCCACCACCGAGAGTTTGCAATGGTTGGCACATAGCCGACAGACCTCGCGCCCGACCGGTATCGACGTGCGGTGGAGATCAAGCCCCGCGAACTCGGTCGAAACGACACCGCGATCGACGAGTGTGAGAGCCGCACCCAGGGCGCCGGTGAGGTGGCAGTAGGGAGACACGAGGATGGGGCGATTCAATCTCTGTTCGAACGCGGCTACCAGAGAGCGGTTTTTGGCGGTGGCACCCTGAAAAAAGACCACCTCACCGATGTTCTTCTCCACCGCGACCTTGTGCAGATAGTTCTCGCGTACCGCATGGAGCGCCGCCGCCAGAACTTCCGGCACGGTATGCCCCTCGGAGAGGAGATGGTTGATATCACGCTCCATGAACACCGTACAACGGTCGCTCACCCGTGGAGCGCGGATATCGGCGGTATACCGCGCATAGTCGCGAACCGCTACACCCAGACGTTTGGCCTGCTCTTCCAGGAAGCTGCCGGTCCCGGCGGCGCAGACGTTGTTCATCACCGACAAGGTGACGCGACCGTGTTTGAGGGTGGTAAACTTCGCGTCCTGGCCGCCGATCTCCAAGATCGTATCGACCCGCGGGTCCAACGCGCACGCCGCGCGGGCGTGGGCGCTGATCTCGTCCAGAACCTCGTCGGCATGGATGATCTCACCGATGAACTTGCGCCCCGACCCGGTGGTCGCACTTCCGTGAATCGCAAGCGTGCATTGCTCCGCACCGGCGGCCGCATCGATCGCATCAAAGAGCGCCTGCGCCGCGGATAGAGGCCGCCCGGCGGTGCGCGTGTAGAAGCCGCCCAGGACCTCGCCGTGTAGGTCGGTAACGACCGCTTTGGTGCTCGTGGAGCCGATGTCTACACCGAGGTAGGCGTCCAGCGACTCCGCCCACGGACGATAGAGATCGACCTCTACAAAGGGTTGCCCGGGCCGTCCCTCTATAGTCTGTTCGTAACGCTTGTAGGCGGCGAACGAGGGATAGTCGGAGTACCGAAGGGTGAGCGGCGGATAGAACCCGCCTCGATCCGGCCTGCGAGCACGAAAGGCCGCAACGGAACACGGCGTCGCTGAACCGTCGGATACATCGGCCGCGCTCCCGGGATGATCGACCGCTCCGTGATCGTGGCGTTCCGTTACACGCTCGCAGCCGACCGCCGCGGTCGACAGAGTCGGACGCGACGGTTCTTCCCGGTGAGTATCGACGACGTCGAACGCGGCCGTACCGACGACCCCGTCCGTCACGGCGCCGTCGCTCCGTTCGTCCAGGAAGGATAACGCCGCGCCGATCGCTCCCTGAAACGGGCCGTCGGCGTCTACGACGATACGCTGCGGCACCAACGCATCGATGTGACGAGCAACCGCCTCGTTTCGCGCAACGCCGCCGGTGAGGAGCACCGGTCCGTCCATGTCGGCGTCCTTAAAGAGCGTATCCACCAGATTACGCGCCAATCCCACGCACAGCCCCTCGGCGATGCCGGAGAGGGAGTAGCCCTCCTGCTGGGCGTGGATAAGATCGGTCTTGGCGAACACCGCGCAGCGCGTAGCCACCGGAGGAACGGGATCGGTATTGCCCAACGCAGTGGCGCTCAACTCGGCGCTGTCGGCCATGTTTAGGCGGCCCGCCTGTTGGTCGAGAAAGCTACCGGTCCCTGCGGCGCAGGAGGTGTTCGTCCGTACGCTCTCGTAGCGCCCCTCAGCGTCCAAACGGATGAGAGAAAAAAACTCACCGCCGACCAGAAGCATCGAGCGCACTTCGGGATAACGTTCTTTGACCGAACGAATGCACGCCAGGCGCGAATCGGCGAAGTAGTCGTGTTGAATCTTGTGCGAGGCGCGACCGGTCAGGGCGCACGCCGTGACGTCGGAGAGATCCAGACACCGCTCCATACCGTTGAGGGCGTTACCGATGTCGCCCTCGTGGATTGCATAGTGGCGACCGCGAATCGTCCCGTCGCGCTCCAAAACCACGGCGGAGAGCGCCACGGAACCGACGTCGACTCCCAGAACGGCGCCGGCGGCACTCATAACCGATCCTCCACGGCGGACCAAAGGGCGCGAACGCCCGCGTGCCAGCCGGTAACGACCGTCTCGCGGAAGGCGTCACGAGAACGAAAGGTGCGCTCGTGGTCCGACGAAAGCCGGCGGACCGCATCGGCAACGTGAATCTGAACGGTTTGATTGTCGGCGATCTCCTCAACGGGAGTGCCGGCGATCACAACCAAGTCCTCGTAGTGGGCGTGAGAGGCCCACCTACGCCCCTCCTCCTCCGCCTTACGAAACGTCTTCCGTTCGTAGTTTCGCTTCTCTCGGCGCAACCGGCGGACGACATCGGCGAGGCTCACATCCTGGGCGAGTCGCTTCTGAAACTCCTCTTTCCGTTCGATCGCCTCTTCGATCGCTTCCTGAAAGACCCGAGAGAGGTTGAAAGCCGATCTCCACCGTTCGATCTTGAGGTATATGCCGTCCGGGACCGTGAGAGTAATCTTATGAGCCACGTATACGCCTCCGAAGCACGTGTTACTGTAGTTGGTACGTATCTATTCTACACGCACGTGTCGCACAACGCAACGTCGGACGACGGCTCCAGAGGCAAATCGTCGCGCACCCTCCCCCCGGTTCGCGTTCCGGAGGCCCCGCATATATCGGGCAAGGCGCATACTGTGAACGAGTGCGTTTTACCGCGTCTGAATCAACTTCGCCTTGAGCGCGCGCGCCGCGAGGGCGTATCCTCCGTCGGCCGCATCGACAAAATGCACCTCACCGACGCTCGGCCGTCGTACGAGGCAGGTCAAAAGCGCGCGATCCGATCGATGAAGGCCGTATACGATCTTCCCGTCCCGCTCCAGACGGCCGAGCGCCGCCTCGAGCTGTTCGCGTGCGGCGTAGGTCGTCGAGGCGACGAGCTTAAGCGTGCCGTCGTACTTCCTGAAGTCGGAGTGCATGACGTTATCCTCGCGCGCTTGTCCGATATTCTTGCCCTCGACTTTGACCGATAGTTTGTGAGAGACGACAAACTTGAACACGTTGGACTCAAACCAGATGCGAAATCGATTGAAGAGCCACACGATTCCGCTCCGCCCGCGGGAATGAACGGCAGCCTCGACGCCGTTTGGGTCACCGTAGCTCTTCAGATCGTGAGATGCGACGGTAAGGGGACGATACTCCTGCTCGGTTCCCAACGTCCCGGTGATCTCTGCCATCGCCCGTCGAACCGTCTCGCGGCGCTCCTCGTCGCTGTCGCCCATGGGTTTCACGATAATCGATACGATCTCGTCCTTCTCGGTGGGGATGCCTTGCCACCGACACGTGAACCCCTCGAAGTTTGCGCCCTTCTCCACGACGTAATCATCCGAGATGCGATACCGCTTGCCCAGACTTGCGTGTTTCACACGAGACTCGGCAAAATCGACGCCGTCTCCGTCGATGACCGCCTGTACGTATCGATCCGTTACGGCGAGTTTCGAGACGCGAATCTCGTGGCCGGCGGCGCGAACGTCCGCCATGGGAACGATGCCCGCACGCAGCTCGAGACCGTAGGCGGAGCGGACCACCGAGCGCGTGTCGGCGAGTATGTCGCGCACCCGCGCTGCGAGAGAACCGGGCAAGAGATAAAACATACCGTCGCCGCCGAAACTGAACGGAAACTCCAGAGAACCGAGTTCGTTACCGATCGCTACCGCGGCAACGGCTCCGGCGGCGTTCACCTCTTTGTAGCGCCCCTCTTCGATCGCCCGTGTCGAATCAACGACGTCGGTGATTGCGACGAACCAGTCGTCGGGAACCGGTCGATAGCGCGTGCTATCCAAAACGTGATCGAATGACAAGACGGGGTCGAGGGAACGATAGAAGCCGACGGAAGCATCCAGTGTATTTGCCATTACTACACAAGGTAGCACTGTGTCGTCGGCCGGAAAAGCTATTTCTCCACGGGGCCGATATCGAGTGTACGGTGCACTCGGAACGAAGGGGGTACAATACGAGGGGAGGAGAAACATGCCGGTCATACGGATCAGAGGGCTCCCCCAGCACGCCGGGTGTGACATTCAAGCCGCCCTTACCGCAGTATGCGTTGATGTCGCTCGCGTTTACGGCTGCCGCGCGAGCCGGGTGTGGGCAACGTGGGACGAGATACGGCCGGGATTCTACGTGGAGGGGGCCGATCCCGCATTCGCTCAGCCGAAAAGCACGCACCCTCCCCTCGTGGATATCATCGCCTTTGAAGGAAAAGACGACGGACAGATCGCAGCGGTCATTGAGGAGATCTCACGCTCTCTCTCGGACTCACTCGGTCTGAACGGCAATCTATTCATCACCTATACGGAAGCTCGGTCGGGGCGAGTCTACACGGGAGGACACATCAGAAAGACAAACGGATGAAACGCGTTGCAAGGAGCGCACGTGTCGTGGCTACAAATCGTCGTTGCCGGCGATCTCTTCCTTCTTACGGCACCGACGGCAGATACCGTGGAACTCCACCGTCGTGCTGGAAATCACGTGCCCCTCTTGCTGCTCGACCCACCGCCCGACCTCTTCCTGGAGCTCTTTGGGTGTATGCACATCTTCGATCGTGCCGCAGGAGTCGCAGACGAAGTGGTAATGCGGCTCGCGCTTGGCCTCGTATACGTCGAAAGTACTTCCGAAACCGAGACGGTTTATAAGGCCTTGCTCAACGAGAATGTTGAGATTCCGGTACACGTTGCCCAAACTGAGGGTCGGAAAGTCGACTCGGAGCTGATCGTACAACCAGTTTGCCGTCACATGCACGCGCTGCGACTGGAGAAGTGTGAGTATGCGATCGCGTTGTTTGCTCTTTCTCAGCTTGGGGGCCACGGTTACAATATAGTAAGTGGAGCTATCTCGGTCAACGCAGTCATATAGTGCATGCCGTCTCTGCGGCGGCGGGGCCGCTTTTTGGGTTTGCGACGAGGCCGCGCGACGCTACGAGCGGTGCCCGCAATGCGGCGCGGTACAGCTGGCTGCGCCTCATCTACCCTCGCCCGCAGAGGAGCGCGCACGGTATCTCCTGCACGATAACGATCCGGACAACACCGATTACCGGCGGTATGTACATCGCTATATGGTGTCGTCGATTCTTCCCTATCTGCCCGCCGGAGCGGATGTGCTCGATTTCGGATCGGGTCCGACGCCGATGTTGAGTGCACTGCTCACCGAGGAAGGAGTGTCCGTGCAGAGCTTCGACCCTTTTTTTGCCGCGGACCGATCGTGTCTGGAAGGGACAAGCCGATACGATGCGATCGTCGCCCTCGAGGTACTGGAACACTTACACGACCCGGATCGAGAGTTGAAGGGCGTGCTCCGATTACTTCGGCCGTCGGGCACGCTCATGGTGCGAACCGGCGTTTTTCGTCCCCGCGAGAGATCGACGAACGGCGCGACCGATGCCGAACAGTTTCTGCGATGGTGGTATCGCCGCGATTCGACGCACGTGTGGTTTCTCACCGCCGCGACGATCCGATGGATCGAGGAGCACCATGCGCTGCGCCTCATCCATCACCGCGAGGGCGATGAGTTGGTATTTCGGCGGCGGTAAGGCGACGTTGCGGTGATTCGACGGGATGATCCCGCCGGAGAATGATAACTCGGTGAAGAGCGAGGCCACGCTTCGGTGGGTGGGACGCAGAGGCCCGCACAAAGGGACAAAACCGACTTGACACTCCTGTCCAAACGGGGTACAACACCATCCACACGAGTCGCTACGACACCATCGGTGACGTAACGATGAGGGGGTGTAGCGAAGTTGGTTATCGCGCCGGCCTGTCAAGCCGGAGATCGCGGGTTCGATCCCCGTCACTCCCGCATATAACCATAAGCATTGGCCACGTAGATATTTACGTGGCCATTTCTTTATATGCCGACAAGCGCGATAATGCCATCCTCGCACGGGGGTGTGAACGGTATCGCAAGAACTGGCATTTTCGCCAGTCTTTGCCGCCCCGACGCGGTGAGTACTCCCACACCGATGTCAAAGGCTTTGCCGGTCGCTCCGCAACGGATACGTCGGCCTGCTCCGTCCGTCCCGTTGATAACGATCCAATATCGCTCTCAAACGGTCTACAACGTCCGGCCGACTCTTCCACAGGTTGTTTGTTTCGCGGATGTCGTCGACGATGTGGAACAACTGTCCCTCCGGCTCACCGTCGCCGGGAGTGTATCGGCGGGGCTCGCTGAATCCACCGGACCCCATCCCAAGAACCGCCTTCCAGGGGCCCATACGCACGGCAAACATCCCGTCGAGGGCGTGGTGGATGACGGCCTCGTGGATGGGCTCATCGGAAGGTTGCCCCTGAAGCAGCCGCAGAAAACTCCGACTGTCCTCAGCCGCGTCGTCGGATATGGGAGCGCCGACCAGCTCCGCACAGGTCGCCATAACGTCGGCCAGGGAGAGTAGCTCGTCACACCGGGATCCCGGCGCGACTATCCGCGGCCACATGAGCAGGAACGGTTCCCGATGGCCCCCGTCGTAGATGTCACCCTTCTGTCCCCGGAGGTCGCCGTTCGTTTTGTGTCCGTAGTCCCTACCGTCGTAATTTGTCAGGCGGCCGCCGTTGTCGCTCGTGACAATGAAGATCGTGTCCTCAACCATCCCGTTTCGTCCCAGCGCGGCGGTCAGACGCCCGACGATGTGATCGACCATCAACACCATGTCCCCCCGGTGCCCGGCGCCGGAACGCCCCTTGAGCCAGGCAGGAGGGAGGCACGGGCGATGGGGCGCCGGCGTGGCGAAGTACAGGAAAAGCGGCTCGTCCGAGTGCGCCGCCGCGTGCCGATCGATGATCGCCTCGGCGCGATCGGCGAAGTCCAGGTCGACGCGATAGTCGTCGAACCCATCCGCAGCCAACCCTCTACGCTGTTGGGCGTAGTACGTCCGCTTCTCTTCCTCCGGTATGGTCGGCACGCGATCGTCCCGAAGGTAGCAGTACGGCGGCATATCGAGCGATCCGGAGATACCGAACCAGCTATCGAACCCGAGGGCGCACGGACCGCCGCCGAAGCCGCGCTCGTAGTCGACATCGAACCCATCGGTATTCCAGCCGTCGCGGTCACTCTCCCGTAGCGGCGCGCCGCCCCGGGTGTACCATTCGAGACCCAAGTGCCACTTGCCGACCGCCGCGGTGCGATACCCCACGCCTTTGAGCACCGACGCCAACGTCGGTCGCTGGGGTTCGATCAGTGGGGCACCGAACCCTCCGAGGACGAAACTCTGCAGCCATGTACGCCAACAGTAGCGTCCCGTGAGAAGACCATAGCGACTCGGCGTACACACCGCGGAGGTCGAGTGCATATCGGTGAACGTCATGCCGCGACGCGCCACATAGTCCATGTTCGGTGTGGCGAATCGAGACGTTCCGTAGTGACTGATGTCGCCGTAGCCCATGTCGTCGGCCAGCAGCAGGACGATGTTCGGTTGCGCCATATCTATCCCTTTCCCCGTTTTCGGTTCTACTCCCGTAGGCGTGCGTCGGACCCGTCTCCTACATTTTCACGGCCCCTGCAGTGACGCCCCGAACGAAGGATTTTTGCACGATTCCGTACAGGACGATGAGCGGTATCGAGGCAACGACGGTCGCGGCGAGCAACTCGTTCCATTGGATGTCGTACTGCCCTATCTTGTTTCCGATCCAGACGACCAACATCCGGGCACGGTCGGAGGAGGTGAGCACGACCGCCATGAGGTACTCGTTCCAGGCGTTGACGAACGCAAACACACCGGTTCCGACGATCCCCGCTTTGCTAAGGGGGACGATGACCACGACAAAGGTGCGGAACGGGCCGGCGCCGTCGATCCACGCCGCTTCGTCCATGCTCCGGGGAATACCGTTGATGAATCCGAGCATCGTCAATGCGCAGAACGGCACGGTAAAGGAGACGTAGGCAATGACTAGGCCGATACGCGTGTTGTAGAGCCCCAGACCCGAGTATGCGACGAAGAACGGTAGGGTCAGTAGGACGACCGGCAGCATCTGCGTCGCCAGGATATAGTACTGCAGGGCTTTTCGCCCGCGAAACCGGTAGCGCGACATCCCGTACGCACCGGAGGTTGCGATCGCGAGGGCCGACGCGGTCGTCAGACCGGCAACCAGCACCGTGTTCGTCAGCGATCGAACGAACCCGAAGTCCGCGAGTATGGAGCCATACGCCTCGAACGTGAAGTCCTGTGGCCAGAGCGGCGGCGGAAACCGGAACAGTTCGGTGTTCGGACGGAGCGAACCGACGATCATCCAGTAGATCGGTAGAAACACGACGATCAGGGTAAGGCCTACGGAGACGAACCAGAGCACCTCACCACCGGGGGAGTATTTCGTCGTCCGCCTCATCGCTCCTCCTCCAACCGCTCGTACAACACGATGTATATGAACGAGAGCAGACTCGCCGCCGCCAGAATAAACACGCCTTGAGCCGCCGCAAGACCGAATCGAAGCTGCTCGTACGCGCTGAAGTAGACGTGGAGGGTCAATGTGCGGGTCGTATCCAACGGTCCGCCCGCCGTCGTCAGAAAGATGATGTCGTACTGCCGCAGCGACCAGATCACGTCGAGCACAACGAGGGTCAATACGGTCGGGTAGATCCCCGGCAGGGTGATATGCACGAAACGTCGCAGGCGGCCGGCACCGTCGATCTCCGCCGACTCGTACAACTCGTTCGGAACGGTGGTCACGGCAGCGTAGACCAGCATCATGAAGAAGGGAAAGGCCTTCCACACCGTGATGGCGACAATCCAGGCCATGGCCGCGCCGGGCGTACCGAACCACGGAATGCGACGTTCAATCAAGCCGATCCGCATCAGGTACGCGTTTAACACACCTGAGGGACTCAAAATCAGGCGCCACAACGCGGCCGCAACGGCCCACGAAAGAAGCCATGGCACAATGAGGAGGTTGCGCACCCCGGCCGCCGTCCGTGCGAACCCCTTGCGTGTTCGGTCCAGGAGGAGCGCCAACACGATTGCGACGACCAGATGGAACACGGTCGACGCCGCGACGTAGACCGCACTGTTTCCGACCGATCGCCAGAAATCCGCGTCGTGGAGAGAGCGTGCATAGTTCCCGAGACCGGCAAAGGTCATGCGATTCGCGGGAAGGTAGTGGTCAAAGAGACTCAGTCCGACCACGTACACGATCGGCACGAAGGTCGTCATGAGAAGAAAGACCAACATCGGGACGATGAATCCGCGCTCCGGGTGTTTTGCATCTGATGTTCGCACGCTACGCCCCTGTTCGGCCTATTCGACGACGCTCCGCCGATCGACGCCGCACGGGCGCGTGTTCGACCGACGGACCATTCCGACTCTACGACCGAGTCTGCGAGAAAAACTCGGCGAGGATCGCGTCATACTCAGCAGCCGCATCGTCGAGCGCTTCCTGCGGCGTCTTTACGCCGAGAAACGCCTCCTGATACGCCCGCACGACGAGGCGATAGAGTTCGCTTTCCCGTGGGACCGACCCGGTCTGGAAGTAGTTGTCGGACGCCGCGAGGGTATCCAGGAACCCGGCCTTCTCGGCGAACTCCGGCAGCTGTGCGTACTCCGAGATGATCGGCATGGCTTCGGCCTCCCGGAAGAGGCGCAGCATATTCTCCGGTTCCATCAGGAAGGATAGGAGATCCCACGCCTCTTCCTTGTTCTCCGACTGTTCCGCGATGCCCCAGTTCGCAATATTGACTACCGTCCCGACATTGGCGCCGCGCGGCATCGGCGCGACACCGATCTCGATCTCGGGGTAGTTGGTGTAAAACGGCGTGCCCCATGCACCGTCGAAGGTCATGGCGGCGATATTTCCGGCCATCATCTCGCGCATACCACGCGCATCAACGGTCGTCGAACCGGGAGCGGCAATGCCGCTTCGCTCCAGCTCGATCATCCATTCCAGCGCGGCGACACCCGCCGGGCCGTTGAACGCGGCTCGCCGGTTCTCGATGTACGCGCCTCCGAAACTGTATAGGATCGGACCGATGTTGCAGACGTTGGCGCCGGTAGTATTCGCTTCCGATATACCGAACTGCGTTGCGAATCGGTTTGAAGCCGGATCGGCGATCTGCCGTCCGATCTCCACGAACTCGTCCATCGTCGTCGGAGGTTCCAACCCGAGCTCGTCAAAAAGCGTCTTGTTGTACACCAGAGCCGAGTTTCCGCCGCTGTACGGCATGACCCACACGCGCCCGTCGTACTCACCACGCACGGCCTCAAAAAACTGAGTTCGCAGCCCCGGCACCCGCTCTACGTAGGGCGTCAGGTCTGCGATCAATCCCAGCGAGATGAACTCCAACAACCAGTTACGGTTCACGCCGATGAGATCGGGCAGGTCTCCGGCCTGACTCATTACGAGGATTTGGTCGCGGGCCTGGTTCCACGGTATCTCCATGATCTCTACGACGATGTCTTCCCGAGACTCGTCGAACTCCGCGATCAGGTCGCGCAGCACGGGGCCCTCTCCCTGGCTGAACAACCACCCCCACACGCGGAGAGTGGTCACCTCGTCCGCCACCCCGCCCTCCTGTTCGCCGGCGGCGAACAGCATTGCAGCGGAAACCATCAGTACAAAAAACCAAGCGATTGACTTGCGCATACGCCGTCTCCTCCTTTTGGTACGTTTCTTGCCGATCACATCGGAAAGTTCCTACAACGATTGGGTTGTCTCTCCTTCAACGTAGAGCGTAGGAGCCACAACGCCGGTCGCGCGATCCGCCGCACCCGAATCCGTTCCGTCGATCCGGGAGAACAGGAGTTCGGACGCAGCGCCGCTCATATGCTTCGGATCGAGTGTATAGGTACTGAGGTCCATCACCATGGCTTCAGGGGGAAAGAAGGGTCCGACGGAGACGAGGGACGCGTCGCTCGGCACCTCGACCCCGAGCCGACGCGCGAGCTTGAGAAACGAGAACGCGATCAGGTCGTCTACGGCGAACACGGCGGTCGGCGGATCGTCGGAGGCGAACAGCCGAGTGATACGCTCCCGCCACATCGGGTCGTCGGCGTCGAGGACGGTACACCCCGATCGGATACCGAGGGTCGCAACCGTTTCTCGAAAACCCCGCGCCCGTTCGATGTCCGGATTGCTGTCGGGTACACCCGCGAGGTGCAATATCCGGCGATGTCCGAGACGATAGAGGCGTTCGACGACCGCCCGCCCGGTCTCGAAGTTCTCCGCCCTGACGATTGGAGCGTGAATCTCCTCAAAGTAGCGCCCGAGTTGCACGATCGGGAGCCCGTCGGCAACCAAGCCGTTGAAGTATTCGCAGTTCTCCCGGCAACAGGGCGTGAGGATGAGACCGTCAATCTGCTTTGCGACGAGGGATTCGCACACCGCCCGTTCGCGCGACGCATCGCTGCGAGATGAGGCGATGATGACGTGAGACCCCCGATCTTCGATCGCCTGTTCGAGGGACGACGCGAACTGCGGGAAGAACGGATCGGTCAACGAGGGGATAACGACACCGATGTTGAAGCTACGACGCAGGATCATGCCCCGGGCGTGGACATTCACACGATAGTTCAACTCCGCCACGGCAGTGCGCACCCGGTCCCGGAGCGTCTCGTCGACCTTGGGCCGTTCATTGAGGACGTTGGAGACCGTACCTACCGATACCCCGGCGTGTTTGGCGATGTCTCTGATCGTAATCCTTCGGGTCATATACTCCTCGCCGTCGGCAGAAACGCGCATACCGACGGTACGCATCGAAATTACCGATTTCTGATGAAACGTTTCATGAAACGTTTCATCAGTATTATCAAACTGAATGTCGGTCTCGTCAAGAAAAATCGACTGTGCGCCGCACACTTCAGTTCGACCGGATCATTAAGCGCTGCTCAAATCCTCAAGGCGACTCGATATCTCGGCGGTCCCTTGGATGACTGCCGCGAGATCCGCCATAACAAGCATTGCGCCGTGTAGCCACTTCTAAAAAAACCGGCACCGAGAATGAAGACCTCTTCGCTTTGTGTATCCTCGCTCATGGGTAATCAGTGTGAGCGGACGTGTCGTGATGGGCATGTTAATGCGACGATTTCCGATACACTCGAACTACGATGACCGCAGCGCGTCACATCGGCATGAGAAAGGGCACTCGATCGCGCTCAACCCGCACGATCTCGTTGGCGGCGATAAGATCGAGCCACTCTCGCTCTTCCACGTAATGCTCCGACGACCGTAAAACCCGGCGAAATCGTGAGTCGTATTGAAAGTGTCGAATCAGGAGACGACGGTCGTCTCCGCGACGAGCGACTTCGAAGTAGTCCTCCGGAGATGTAGTACCAAACGCCCGAAACCACTCTCCCACGGGCATGATTGTCATTTTATGAGAGCTCGTGGTGTACTGTCAAAGCGTTATGGGAATCGTGATCGCCGTCGTCGGTACCGCACTCGTTTGGATCTCCCGTTTGTCGGGAGACTCCGGCGCCGTATGGCCTGCGCTGTTGGCAACGGTGGGATTCTGGCTCCTCGGTGCACTTCTCGTGTGGCTCAAACGGCGGAAGTGACCTCACCCGGTCGCCGACGCGCCTCGGATCTACAGGACTGCGTCGGAAAGTCGATCGGACGGCCGGGCATCGGTGGGCAGACTGATCGTAAACACGGTGCCCTCACCGGGAGTGCTGTCCACGGAGATCGTGCCGTGGTGGGCGCGAATGATGTCGTAGACGATCGAGAGTCCCAATCCGGTGCCCTGCCCGACGTCTTTGGTCGTGAAGAAGGGGTCGAATATGCGCTCCAGGTTATTCGGTTCTATGCCGTGGCCGGTATCGGCGATCTGGATCATCACTACCCCCTCGTCAAGGCCCGTATTGATCCGTATTTCCCCCTTCTCTTCGATAGCCTGTGCCGCGTTTACCAGCAGATTAACGAACACCTGATTCAGCTGATCGATAGAACAGTATATTTCCGGAATCTCACCGTACTCTTTGACGACGTCGGCTTTGTATTTCAACTCGTTCCAAATGACCGTCAGCGTATTTTCCAGAAGATCGTTAATGTTCCCGAGGCTCCTGTCTCCGCGATCCATGCGTGAAAAGGTGCGTAGATTCTTTACAATCGAGTCGACGCGGCGCGTTCCCTCGATACTTTCGGCGATGATCTCGTCCATCTCGTCCAACAGCTCGTCGTGCCCCTCTCCCATCGTTTTTCGCAAGTCATCGGCATACTCCCGCAGGCTGTGAAGATTGCTCTTGACGAATCCTACGGGATTGTTGATTTCGTGCGCCACGCCGGCGGCGAGTTGGCCGATGGAGGCCATCTTGCCGGCCTGCAGGAGTTGACTCTGCGTTTGCTTGAGCGTTTCGTAGGCGACGTTCAGATCCTGCGTCCGCTCCTGGACCTTCTTTTCGAGATTGATGGAGTAGTTGTTAAGCAACTTTTCGATCTCGCGCCGCGCCAGAACGTTGGCGAACAGGAGCGCGACGACTTTCATCACATGGAGGCTCTCATCGTAACGCCGTACGACCTCGTCCTCAGTCGAAGCAAAGAAGAGCGCTCCCAGGGTCTCGTATTGGGTATGCACGGGATACACCGCGTAGGAGGTGTACCGAGCATCAAGAAACGAAATGTGCGTGTTCGACTCTCGCGACGTATCCTGACGGCCGATCGGCTCCCACCACGGTAGCTCGCCGGTCTCTATCGCGCCGATGTTCGCGACCAGCTCATCCGGGTCTCCGTCTACGACCCACGCACTCTCCGGTTCCAAGTTGTGATGCGTTCGGTCGTAGGCGAAAAAGAGCCCGACACCGGCACCGAGGGCTTGGGCCACAGCGGCGAGAACACCGGAGAAGGAGTGTGCGACCTCCCGCGAGCTTCGATTAACGAACTCCGATGTGATACCGAGGAGAATACCTTCGAACTGCTCGCGCTGATTGAGTTCGTGCCGAATCTCGTGCTCTACGGTGGCCTCTCGCAAGGTGGATACGAGTACCGCCGCGCCCGCAGCATCTACCGACCGACGCTGTCGCACCGCCAGAACGCGCACCGTTCCGGACGGTCCG
This sequence comes from Alkalispirochaeta sp., assembly GCA_965601925.1. Lineage (GTDB taxonomy): Bacteria > Spirochaetota > Spirochaetia > DSM-27196 > Alkalispirochaetaceae > Alkalispirochaeta. Next base: position 3,013,581 of record OZ271854.1, on the reverse strand, counting down.
GGCATCGAGACGGAAAACTTAATGACCTTCTCGCCGCGTAAACACACCTCGTCGGCGTACCGCCACTGCCGTCTCGCCGATTTCGATACGAGGTCCGTGAGACGGCACCGGAGGAGCTCGGGCGCGGACCGACCGAAAAGTCGCTCGGCCAACTCGTTACATCCTACGATACGACCATCCTCGCCGCGCACGACGCACGGATCGGGAAGTGTCCGAAGGAACGCCTGGAACGCCCCCGTCTCGAACCTCTTCATTGCACCATGAGAAGCGCGAGACTTCGATCGGTGGCGCCCCGGGGGGTACCGTCTTCGGCGCCGGAATCGTCACAGATGGCGCGACACGCCTCCTCGGGGCTCTCGCGTTCCAGATGCTCGCGCACCAAACGGGCGAGGCTGCGTGACGGTCGCGGATCGTCCTCGGTGTCCACCAACACCTCCCGAAGCCCCGGCCCCGGTATAGCGACGATATCGCCGCTGTCGAGACGTACCGTTTGCTCTTCCAACTCGCCCGCCGAGGCGTCGGTAGGTTCGATTTCGGCGAACCCGTCGGAGCGGATAAGCACCCAGGGCGGATATCCCTCGGCACTGAAGGTGAGTGTCCCGCTCTCTCGATCGAACACTGCAAGAGACATTCCCACGAGGAGGTCGGGTTGCACCGTAAAGACCTCGTCCATGGTCTTCGAGAGTCTCGTGAGAAGCGCGCCGGATGCCGGCTCCGCCTCGGCCGGTTCCAATACCGCCCGCTGAAGCTCCAGCGCGGCGGTGGCACCGACGAGCGCTCCCTGCACCGGATTCGCCTGTACATGTATCGAGAAGATCACCGACAAACGCTCGCCGGTATCGAGACACCGAAAGTACTCTTTGGATGTGCCGTTATGATCGGCGGAATGGGCAGTGTAGGACACAAGGCGATGCGGGCCGATTGCGCGCGACTCCCGAGGACTCAGACGCTCTCCGATAGCCCGCGCCAACGAGACTTCATTTTTTATGCGCTTGAGATAGGCGGCGTTCTTTTCCCGCGCCTCGTGAACGTTGTACGCCTTGGTGACCTCGTAGATCAGATCGTCGTGATCCCACGGTTTCAAGATGAAGCTGTACACCCCGGCGCGGATCGTCTTCACGATGTCGTTGATATCGGTATATCCGGTCAGCATCATCAAGATGATGTTGGGGTACCGCTGGGCGCACGTCGAGAGGAGCTCGTGTCCCTTGACTCCCGGCATCTTCTGATCCGACATCAGGAGAACAACGTCGAGGTAGTGCTCGCCCAGAAACTCGAGCGCCTCCTCACCCGAGTTGGCGAGAAAAAACTGAAGCCCCCGCTCTTTGGCCCACTTCCTCAACTCTCGCCTGAGGGCGTTGAGAATCGACTGCTCATCATCAACCAATACGATATAGGAGTCCACCGACACGCTCCTTTTGCAGTATCCACCGAGACGCGTACTGTAAGTATTGTACTTCGCCTTGGAACGCTCAAGTCATTGCCGTATGATTACCGCGCGTGTGCAACGTATGGAAAGAGCTTCCCAAACCGATATTCTCACTGGCACCGATGGAAGACGTCACCGACACGGTGTTTCGACACTTGGTACGGCTGTGGTCGTTACGCGTCTCCGGTGACGCGAGTCGCGGCCCCGCGGTGATGTTTACCGAGTTTACGCGGGTGGACGCGGCGTTTCGCGCCGTAGACGATCGGGCTGCCGGGCGGCCGATCAACGGACGACTTCAGTTCACCGAAGACGAGAGACCGCTGATCGCCCAACTGTGGGGGACTCGTCCCGAAGAGTTCCTTCGCGCCGCCTCGGCGCTGGAGACGGTGGGTTTCGACGGTGTCGATATCAACATGGGATGCCCGGTACGCAAAATCAGAAAAGCGCGCTCCGGCGCCGCATTGATCGACGATCCGCCGCTGGCGGCGGAGATCATCCACGCGTGTCGCGAGGGCGGCTCGCTACCGGTAAGCGTCAAGACGCGCATCGGCGTCGAGCATCGCCGTACCGAGCAGTGGTGCGCCTTTCTGCTCGACCAACGTCCGGACGCGCTTACGGTGCATCCGCGCACGGCGACGCAAATGTCCGACGGTTGGGCCGATTGGAGGGAAATGGCGCGCGTCGTTCTGCTGCGAGACGAGCTCGCGCCCGAAACGGTGATCCTCGGCAACGGCGATGTGCGAAGTCTCTCCCACGCCCGACGGCTCATCGAGCAAACGGGAATCGACGGCGTCATGGTCGGACGCGGCATATTCCGCGATCCGTGGCTCTTTGTCCGCGACGTGACGCCCGGCCTGGCGGCGTGGGCCGAGGTCGATTGGGATACGCGTCTGTCGATGGCGGCCGAACACATTGAGCGCTATACGATGAGGTGGGGTAAGACGCGCAACTACGAGGTTTTGAAGAAGTTCTATCGCAACTACGTCCCGGTTCATCACGCAGCGGGTCGGGCACTTCTCGAACGACTCTACGCCACCGCCGACGCTCGGTCGGCACTCCGGCTCATCGAGCGCGCCCGCGTGGAAGACTCCTCCCACCCCGTTACGGCTTCATCAAACGGCGAACCAGCTTGAGAGAGTCTCCGTAGGGCGGATATTTGAGCGGCACGTCGAAGCGCGAGGAGCGTCTTAGAACCGCGGCAGTATGGCTGAACTCGCGAAAACCGGCCACGCCGTGGTAACTTCCCATGCCGCTCGGACCGCTCCCTCCGAACGGGAGCTTGGGATTGGTCAGGTGCACCACCGTATCGTTAATCGTCGCGCCCCCGAAGGGTAGCCGGCGCTCGAAGCGTCGTATCTCGGCGCGATCCTCACTGAACATATACGCCGCCAACGGCGTCGGACGTACCGCGATCGTCTCTATCAGTCGCTCGAAGTCGTCGTAGACTATGACGGGCAACAGAGGTCCGAAAATCTCGTCTTCCATGATGGGATCGTCCCACGCGACCGGTGCGTAGACGGTGGGCGCGATATAGCGCTCGTCGCGATCTCTCGTCCCGCCGATTCCGGCGCTCACCCGATCGGCCTGGCGATCCATAAGTTGGGAGAGGCGGTCGAAGTGGGCCTCGTTCACGATGCGTCCGTAGTCGGTGGTCCCGGCCGGCCCTTTCGGGTAAAAGGCGTGCAACGCCGCCGAAAGGCCGTCGAGAAACGCATCGAGTACCGTTCGGTGGACGCACACGTAGTCGGGGGCGACGCACGTCTGTCCGGCGTTCAACACCTTGCCCCACATGACCCTGCGCGCCGCTACATCGATACGCGCCGTCGAACTCACAATTGCCGGCGACTTGCCGCCGAGCTCAAGGGATACCGGCACGAGACGTTCTGCGGCGGTGCGCATGACGATACGGCCGATGCGCGTGCTTCCGGTGTAAAAAATGTGGTCCACTTCCGCGGCGGTGAGGCGGGCGGCGAGCGCACCGGCACCCTCCACACACGCCAGATACGCCTCGTCGAAGTGCTCTCGAATCATCCGTGCAATGACCCGCGAGGTAGCCGGAGCGAACTCCGAAGGCTTGAGAATGGTGCAGTTGCCCGCGGCGATCGAGGCGACGACCGGCGCAAGGGCGAGTTGAAACGGATAGTTCCACGGGCTCAACACCGCCGAGACGCCGCGGGGGCGACGGATAATGCGACTTCGCCCCGGCGCGTGAACGATCGGTGTCGAGACGCGCTCGGTACGCATCCAGCGGCGCAGACTCCTTCTCGCGAGACGGATCTCCTCGTAAAGAAGCGCGATCTCGCTGGTGTACGCCTCGAACGCGCCCTTTCCCAGGTCGCTCTTCAGCGCATCGGTGATCGCGTCCTCTCGAGACTCGATCGCCGCCGCGAGGGTGGAGAGCGCACCGAGGCGATAAGCGCGGGGCAGCGTCGCGGCACTGCGAAAAAAGGTGCGTTGTCGTTCGACCAACGCGTCGATATCTACCGTCGGCGCGGCAGCGGTATCGGCCATGAAACACCTCCTCGGCGGGGAAGTCAACGCGCGTCGAGACGGCGCAGAAACTCGGCGTAATCGAGTCCGTCGTAGGAGGCGACGAGGATATCGGCGGCGTCCAGCCCCTCGGTAGGTCCGAAGCCGACGGCGATCATACCGCCGGCCAAGGCCGCCTCGACACCGCTCGGCGCATCCTCGAAGACGACGCACTCGGCGGGCTCTACACCCAACGTGCGCGCCCCGAGGAGAAATATCTCGGGATCGGGCTTGGAGCGTTTGATATCGTGACCGGTGACCGTTGCGTCGAAGAGATCCGCGATACCGAGCTTGTCCAGGACCATCTGAGCGTTGCGGCTGCTGCTACCCAGGCCGATCAGAATACTCTCGCGGCGAAGGGCGCGGATAAAATCGAGTGCACCGGGCACGAGGGCCGTCTCGTCGATCGTTTCGAGGAGCGCCTTGTAATACTCGTTCTTGCGCGTAGCGAGCTCCTCTTTGCGCTCCGGCGTAAGCTCGACGCCGTTGAGATCGAGGATGATCTGCAGCGAAGCGAGGCGCGAGACACCTCGCAGCCGATCGTTCTGCGTCTCGTCGAAACGCCATCCTTCCTCATCCGCGAGACGCTTCCACGCTCGATAGTGATAGGCGTCGGTGTAGACGACGACGCCGTCGAGATCGAATAGTACGGCCTTCATGCAAGGCAGTGTAGCGCTCGGGACGCGTGACGGCAACCGCTTCCCGTAGAGGGGGGCGACGCATTCACCGACGGCGGCACCGTGACACACGACGCAGACGCCTGTTTGACAGAGACTACGGCGTGACGCCGGAGCCGAGGCGGCTGTTCAAAATAAGCATTTGCAGACGATTTTCGATATTGGCGAAACTCGTGTCGGGATCGTAGTCGAGACTCAGAATCTGCGCATCGGGATGGATCTCCTTGAACCGTTTCACGAGACCGCGCCCGGTCACATGGTTGGGCAGACACCCGAAGGGCTGCAAAATGAGAAAGGATCGCACGCCGTGGGCCGCGTGGTGGAGAATCTCACCGGCGATCAACCACCCCTCTCCGGAGGTGAAGGTATGGTGCACGATCTCCTCGGAATACTTCGCAATTTCCGGTAGGGGAACGCGGCGCTCATACCGCGGATTTGTCTCGGCTATCGAGGCGACCTTGTCCAAAACGTGGTCGAACAGTGTATCGGTGATGCCGGCGAGTACCGTGTCGGCCAACGGGTAACGGATGAAAAACTCCTTGCGCTCGGTCTTCATGCGCATGAAGTCGCGCCGAAAGGAGTCGAGAATGTTGGGGAGAATCACCTCCATGCCGTTGGCCTCTAAGTAGTTCACAATGTCGAAGTTGCTCGTCGGATGAAAGTTGAGCAGGAACTCTCCGATCACGAAGACCTTGGGCCGGTCGGGAACCTCCCGGAGCGGCACGGCCGAGAGTGCATCGACGGCCCGGCGGTACGCGGCGACGGCTTTGCGGATCGAATGTTCCAAGGCTGCGGCGACAGCCTCCGTCCCGGCCTCGAAGGCGCGATTGATACTCCCTTGCTCACGCTCGTACGGCCTGAGTCTCAGACGCAGATCCTCCAAAGCGTCGATGATCGCCAGGGCCCACAGCATCCGCAACTGGAACAAGGGTCCCAACGAGAAGCCGGGATGCATGTTTTTGGTGTCCTGATCGGTGGTAATGATCGGTACCTGCCGATAGCCCGCGTCGTCGAGGGCGCGGCGCGCGAGGCTCGCATAGTGTGCAAGTCTACAGTCGCACTGGCTCTTCGCGAGCCCGCAGACGGCGATATCGGGATCGACGACGCCCAACTCCAGCGCTCGCAGCGTCTCACCGACGTTCACCTGGGCGGGAAAGCACATGTCGTTGTGAACGTAACGCTTGCCGAGCTCTATCGCACGCCGATCGGCCATCGGCAACGGTTCGATGCGGTACCCCTCCGCCCGGATCGCCGCCGTGATGACCTGTGCGAAGGAGCGGCTCACGTTCGGTGCGAGGATGACCTTCTCCTTGCGGTGTTCCTTGCGATACTTCACCGGAAAGGGGTCGGCCGGTTCGTAGCGTTCGATTCCATACGCGAACCCGCCGTCCACCGGCCCGTCCTCGGCGTCTCGAGCCCGCGCGATCCGTTCGCGTCGGCTTCTCACCGTCTCGATGAAGGAACGGATGCGAATCGCGAGCGGCCCCTGCACATCGGTCTCGTCGAGCTTGAGGGTCAGCGGCGTCTTGGAGGAGCTCTCCTCCATGAGTCGCACCACCTCGTCGGAGATCACCGCGTCGTGGCCGCAGCCGAAGCTGACCACTTGGACCAGCTCCAGGTTCGGGTGCGCCGAGGTCTGAACCGCGGCGCCGTACATCCGTACGTGAAAGTTGATCGTCAACTCGGCGCGGGTGGCGCCGAGGTCGGAGTCGTTGAGCCCGGGAAGGCTGTCGACGGTGAGTACCGGTATGTCCTGCTCGACGAAAAACGAGGCGAGATCGTGGTTGACGAGTCGGTCGCTATGGTACGGTCTCCCGGCGATGACCACCGCGAATCGGTCGGTTCCGTCCAGCTCGGCCAGTACTTCGGCGCCGCGGCGACGCAGCGCTTCTTCGAAACGGCGTTGGGCGTCGTCACCGATCGCTATGGCGCGGCGCACGGTGGCCGATTCGATACCGAACTCGCCGTGCACCCAGCGCTCGATCTGCCGTTTTCTCGACCGTGCGTCGAGCCAGTGGAACATAGGACGATCGAAGGGCACGCCGTGCCGGGTCGTCGGTTCGTCGCTCACCTCGAGCACCATCGGATACCCCTTGACGACCGCGCACACATGGTTGCTCGTCGTCGAGCCGTTTTCCGGCGGCATCCGGTTGATCATCGGCATGAAGATCCGGTCCACGCCGCGATCGAGCAGGTCGAGAAGGTGTCCGTGGCTCAGTTTGGCGGGAAAACAGACCGTATCGGAGGGCACGGAGGGAAGGCCGCGCTCAAAAAGCTCTCGGCTGCTCTCGGCCGATACCGCAACCTTGAATCCCAGCGCGGTCCAGAAGGCTCGCCAGAACGGAAGGCTGTGCCAAAACTCCAGGGCCCGGGGAATCCCTATCGTGCGCGTTTCGTTCTCTCGTAACGTCTCGACGCTGGGACGGGCATTGAGGAGTGACGCGCGCTCTTCCATGAGGTTGGGCACCGCACCGCGCCGCCGTCCGATTGCACGCAGCCGCTCGCGCCCCGCCTCGGCGTCCGGCGGTTGCAGAATCTCTCCCCGCTCACACCGATTGCCGGTGACGAAATGGCTCCCGTCGGCGAAGTGGACGGCGGTACGATTGCACGCATTGGCACAAAAGGGACATACCAGCCCGCTCTCCTGTTCGAAGTCGAAGGAGCGCAAGGCCGAGAGACCGGCAAAGGCGCTCGTCGGCGTTTCATCCCCGTCGTGTCGAGCCGCTACGGCGTCCCGAGTGAGCAGCCCCACGCCGATCGCACCCATCAGCCCGGGAAAGGGCGCGCGGACGACCCGCCGGTCGGTGTACTGTTCCAGCGCTCGCAATACGGCGTCGTTCTCGAACGTGCCGCCCTGTACGACGACCGTATCGCCAAGCGCCGAGAAGTTGGGAACTCGCACTACCTTAGTGAAGACGTTCTCCACGATCGAACGGCACAGCCCCGCGAGTATGTCCTCGCGGCTCTTGCCGTTTTTCTGCTCGGTGATAATGGAGGAGTTCATAAAGACGGTGCAGCGCGATCCGAGGCGACTCGGAGAGGTCGCGGCAAAGGCCATCTCGGCGATATCCTCGACCGGAACGTGAAGGGTGGCGGCAAAGTTCTCCAGAAACGATCCGCACCCGGCGGAGCACGCCTCATTGAGGCTGATGGCGGTTACGATACCGTCGGTTACGGTAATCGCCTTCATGTCCTGACCGCCGATGTCGAGGACGAAGCTCGCGGCGGGCTCGACCCGGAGTGCGGCGTGGGCGTGGGCGACCGTCTCGACGGTGTGGTAGTCGGCCTTGAAGGCGGCGGCAAAGAGTCGCTCCCCGTAACCGGTCGTTCCCAGTCCGAGAATCGGCATCTCGACCCCTTCGGCCTCGTACCGCTCCAACAGATCGCCCAACAGGCGCGCACCGGTACGCAACGGGTCGCCTTCGTTGTGGGCGTAGGCGGAGTCCAAGAGGTCGCCGCGCTCATCGAGAAGGACCATCTTGGTCGTGGTCGAACCGGCATCGATCCCGATGTAGATGGGAACGCGGGTGCCGGGAGCGTACGTCGCACGCTCGTAGTGCGCACGGCGATGACGGGCGGCAAACTCCTCCCGTTCGGTGGCGTCGGCGAAAAACATCGCTGCATCGAGACGATCCGTCGTCTCCCGTCCCCCGGCCTCCTCCGGGGCGTGAGGGTCGGTAGTACCGCGCGCGGAACGCTCAATGCGACGCGTCAACTCCTCGACACTCATCGTAGGTGTGTCGGGAAAGATCAACGGAATCGACATCGCCGCACCGTGGGCCACGAAAATCTCGGGTCGATCGGGCCGGATGATCTGATGCTTTTCCAGCCCCAACCGCTCCGCAAAGACCGATACCAAGGTGTGGTTGAACGTCAGCGGCCCGCCTTGAAAGATAACCGGCGGCTCGATACGCAGGCCCTGGGCCAACCCGCCGATCGTCTGTCGCGCCACGGCGTGGAAGGTCGATAGCGCCAACTCACTGCGATCGACCCCCTGATTGAGTAGCGGCTGGATATCCGTCTTGGCAAACACGCCGCAACGGCCGGAAATCTGGTGGAGTCGCTCCCCTCGCGCCGCCAAGTCGTCGAACTGTTCGACCGGCGTCTGCAGTAACTTGGCGACCTCGTCGATAAACGACCCCGTTCCGCCGGCGCAACTTCCGTTCATCCGCATGTCGGAGGCCCGAAGCTCTCCGGTCGCCGGGTCGGGGTGGAAGAAGATGACCTTGGCATCTTGTCCGCCGAGTTCGATCGCGACGCGAGCGTCGGGATGAAACCGCCGCACCGCGAGGCTGTTGGCGACGACCTCTTGGATATATCCGAGGTCGATCCCTTGAGAGATTGTGCGGGCGCCGCTCCCGGTAAAGCACGGGCGAATCTGCGCGTCCGGCATGGCGCCGTCCAACTCCTCCAGGAGGCGAACGACGGTTTGCCGTTGACGCGCGCCGTGGCGAAGATACCGATGATATATGACACGGTGGTCGGAGGGGTCGACCAACGCGATTTTTACCGTCGTAGAACCAATGTCGATTCCGAGATAATACGATTGAGACACGCTCGAAGACTCCTTGTCTCTACAGCACTGATGGTGTCACACGGGAAGGCCAACTGCAGGTAGTGTAGGCGAGCCGCGAAGCGTTGTGCAAGAGCGCTATGGCCGGGTTATGCGTCATCCGTGCCCGGCGGTGTGGCGTGACGAGGTACTCTCGAGGGCGTCGCGGTAGATCGACTCGAACTGTCCGGCGACGTTTCGCCCGTCGAACCGATTCTTCATACCTTCGCTCGCCTCGATGCAGCGCGCTCGGAGCTCCTCATCGTCTATGAGCCGAACCATCGCATCGGCCAACGCCTCTACGCTGTGGGCCTCGAATCGCACCCCGTTCTCCTCTACCAACTCGGTGATACCGGGCACGTCCGGCACGATGACCGGGACGTTGCAACAGACCGCCTCGATCACCGTCATCGGCTGATTCTCGGTGGTGCTCGCGGTCACGAACGCGAGGGCGTGGTGAATCAGACCGCTCGCGATCAGCTCCGCGTGGGCGATACGGCCCAGGAGAAAGACGTGCTTTTCCAGGCCGAGGCGGTGCACCTGAGCTTGATAGCGTCGCGCCGACGGACCGTCACCGACGATAAAGAGCTGCGCATCCGCCCGGCGTTCGGCCACCACCGCCATGGCGTCGATGAGCTCGTCGACGGACTTCTCCTGGCCGAGACGCCCCACGAAGATAAAGGTGCGATCGTTGTGCCGGGGATAGGTACGGCGCAGCATCTCGCGCGTCGCGTGCGTATCGAAGCGGCCAACGTCGACGCCGTTGGAGACGAAACGCATATCGACGTCGGGAAAGTGATGCAGCATCTGGCGACACGCCATTCTGCTGGGACCGGTATTGATCGTACTTCGCTTGACGAACAGGGAGTAGTACCCCCACGCAAGCGCCTGAATGACCGGCACCAGCAAGCGCACGCGAAACATATAGATGATGTAACTCGGCTCGTGGAGCATCGTGTGAAAGGTATGAATCACCGGTAGGCCCAATCGCCTCGCCGCCCTGATCGAGGCCCACGTAATGAGCCACGGGCCGGTAATGTGAATGGCATCTACCTTTTCGCGACGCAGTATGACCTCCACGGTACGATTCCACGGTAGGACGTTACGCATACCGGGATAGGCCCAGTTGTCTTGGCTCTGGATATACCGTACGGGAATCCGGCCGTTGATAAGCGGTTCCCGAAATGCCTCCCAACGAGGTGCGATAAAGATCACCTCGTGCCCTCGATCGATGAGATTCTCGGCCAGATTGACCGACGAGGTGATAATGCCGTTGACGGTGGGATAGAAAATCTCGAATACGATCGCTATTTTCATCGTCGCACCGAACTTTCTACGGTGCCGCCGGAAGCCCGATCAAGTCTGTTCATGAGAATCCTCTTCTCTCAAAATCCGATGGTTGTAGAGACGACCCATTGTACATCAAACTCCCAGTCGCCCACTCGATTGTAACGATTTTTCATCCACTGAGCCGACAACTGCGACCCGACACGGAGCGTACGGCCCCCAGGATCGCCGTTGAAACCGTCGAAGAGACGCGGCCAGACCTCGCCGTAGAGGGTCGCCGCGGTACGCCATTGCACGGCTCGCCCGTCGTAGCCGTCCGACGGCGCCGTCAGTTCCGCCTCCTCCTCCGAGAGGGAGTCCCTGAGTCCGTCGCTCACGGTGCTCTCCAAGAGCGCGTTTATCGGTACCGATCCGTCTCCCTCGTAGTAGGTCGTGAGTCCGTAACGATGGCGCCCGACCTCGTGATACGAGAGATCGAGCCAGATCAGCGCGTAGTCGTTACCGCCGTAGTGCCCGAGGGGGCGATCGATCCAGATTTGGGTCCGATCGTCACCGTGTTCCGCCATGACGTAACGTCGGTTGGTGATGCTGGTGAGCGGGCTATTGTGGATATACATCCACGGCGTGATATAAACCAGCTCCAGCGTGCCGCTAAGATATCCACGCCCGCGGGGGCGTCGCCAATCGAGCCCCAAGAGATAGGCGACGGCGTTGGGCTCCTCCTGGGTGCTCGTCCCCGGCTCGAGAGGACTCGACCATTGGTCGGGGGTCAGCGCCCCGTAGAGGTTGAGGCCCGCGGTGAGCGCGAGATCGAACTCGAAACTGCGGTGAGAGTTCCCGACGTTCTGCGTATTGGTATACAAGCTGTGGTAGTGGTAGACCGGGTTAAGGTGGCGCAACTCGATCCGTTCGCGACCGAAGATGATGCCCTCGGTGTATGACAGGCCCAAGCGATTCCACAGTCGCAGTTCGAACCGGTGCGCGATGAGATTCTTGTGCTCCTCGTCGGCCTCGTACGCATAGATTTGTCGATCCGCGACGGTGGGGTCCAAATCAACGAAGTCGGGATCGCCGGGGTCGGTGTAGGTGTCGACTCTCCCGTCGCCATCGGTATCCCACCCGACAAGATGAGTCTCGAACTCGCGCTCTTCACCGGTGAGCGACCCGTCGAGACTCACCCAAATCCAAGAAAACTTGAAGCGATCCCAGAAGGTCGAGAGTTGCAGCGCGTCGTGCCAGTCGGTGTAATCCGATATGTACAAGTTACCGGTGCGGCCGTTTCCCCAGTCGATGATGTCGCGTCCGATTTGGGCGTTCCACCGCTCGCCGCCGACGGAGATAAACGCGCGATGCGGGAACTGCACGTCAATGGTGCTCGGAATCGTAGGGAGGTTGCTCCACGGGTTTTCCTCGTCAGTGGAATACTCGAAATCCCCGTTCTCGTCAAAGCCGTATTGCCCGCTCCTCTGGTAGGTCGGATAAATACTGAAATCGGGAATGTTCTTCATAAATGAGAAATCCATGATCCCGTAGCCGTGATCCATGACCCACGCCTCGAGGGGGAAGCGGGCGAAGGGCTCGCGATCCTCCCACCGGTACTCCCAATACGGATTGTCGGAATCCGTGTGAAGATACGTCTCCAGGGAGAACTCCGCCCCGGCCTCAAACCGAAAGCGTCCCTCTTCCTCTCGATAGCCCCCCTCGACCTCGAACCGTTCGCGCAACCAGTCGAAGGTGGTACGTCCCGCCTCAGACAGGCGCGCAGTATCGAGACGGTCCATGGCATGACGGAGTTCCGCTTCCGAGAAGGGCCCGGTGGCAAAGGGAAGGGCGATACCCTGTTCGATATAGAGGGTGCGTAACGCCTCGTACTCCGGCGAACGCAAGGGATAGGTCTTCTGGTAATTCTGTTGTCCCGGGAGTAATGACGCTGCGGCGAGGAAGACCAAGAAACACACTCTCCGCGTTGCCGGCGCACTGGGTCGGCTCATTGGCCGCCATCTTAACACGCCCAATTTTGCGCTGACAACTCTCCCATCTACAAACCCGCCGGATGAACGCCCGCATATCCTTGTGGACGGTCGCGCGCTCCCACCCGGCAACGAGTCGACGGATTCACGCACCTCGCTCCGGACGACAAGATCTCTCTCGCGTCCAGAATAAAATTTTTTTTATATAGATATTGACATATCTATAAATGGGCGCTACCCTGCAACTACAACGAACCAACTACTATTCTCACACCCAACGGAGGGACGATATGCGAGTTCTCATCGTCGGCGGTGTCGCCGGTGGAGCCACTACCGCGGCCAGACTGCGCCGTATAGACGAACACGCCGAGATCATCATCTTTGAGCGCGGCGAACACATCAGCTATGCCAACTGCGGGCTGCCCTACTACATCGGCGGCGTCATCGAGGAGCGCGAGCGCCTCTTCGTTCAGACACCCGAGAACTTCCTCAACAACTATCACATCGAGGTGCGCGTCCGCACGGAAGTACTGTCGATCGACCGCGAGAACAAACTCGTTTACGTCCGGCGGGTCGATACGGGAGAGGAGTACCGCGAATCGTACGATAAGCTCGTGCTCTCGCCGGGAGCCGAGCCGGTACGGCCGCCCATCCCCGGAATCAACTCGAAGGGTATCTTCACCCTTCGCAGCGTCCCGGAGACCGACGCCATAAAGGCGTTCGTCGATGCGCACAAGCCGCGGCGGGCGGTCATCGTCGGAGCTGGATTTATCGGTCTGGAGATGGCGGAGAACCTTCACCACCGCGGCGTCTTCGTCACGATCGTGGAGATGGCGCACCAGGTGATGAACGTCGTCGACTTTGAGATGGCCGCCATGGTGCACCAGCATCTCAAGACGAAGAGCGTGGAGTTCTATCTCCAGGACGGAGTCGCCTCGTTCGAGCGGCGCGCGGACGATATTCTCATCACTCTCAAAAGCGGGCGCACCATCGCCGCGGACATGGTCATTCTCTCGATCGGCGTCCGGCCCGAAAGCGCCCTTGCGCGCGAGGCGGGAATCGAGACGGGAGAGACCGGCGGTATCACAGTCGATGAGTACCTCCGGACGAACGACCCCGACGTGTACGCCTGCGGAGACGCGATCGAGTATCCCAATCCGATCACCGGCGCGGCGACGATCACCTATCTCGCGGGTCCCGCCAATAAGCAGGGCCGGATCGTGGCGAACAACATTGTATACGGCGACTCCCATCGGTACGGTGGATCGATCCAGACCGCCGTCGCCAAGGTGTTCGATATCACCGTAGCGACGACCGGAGCCGGTGAAAAGGCGCTGGAGGCGGCGGGGCTTCCCTACCGGGCGACGATCACCCATTCGAGCTCCCACGCCGGCTACTATCCCGACGCGGCGGCGATGAGCATGAAAACGCTCTTTTCGCCCGAAGACGGTCGCCTGCTGGGAGCGCAGATCGTAGGATACGACGGCGTGGACAAGCGGATCGACCTCATGGCCACCGTAGTCCGCAACGGCGGTACGATTCGCGACCTCACCGAGATCGAGCACGCCTACGCACCGCCCTACTCGTCCGCCAAGGATCCCGTCAATATCGCCGGTTTCGTCGCCGAGAACGTCTTACTCGGGCGCAGTCGCCACATCCATTGGCATAGTCTCATGAGTTGCGATCTCGACGAGATGGCGCTCATCGATGTGCGGACGCCGGAAGAGTTCGACATCGGAACGATCGAAGGGGCGGTCAATATTCCGCTGTACGAACTGCGCGATCGACTGGACGAGATTCCGCAGGGCAAGACGGTCGTCGTCTTTTGCGGCGTCGGGCTCCGGGCGTACCACGCCGAGCGCGCATTGCTGCAACACGGATTCACGGACGTGTATAACCTCTCCGGCGGCTACCGAACCTTCGAGACGGCGGCGCAAAGGCAGGGGAACGAAGATGTCTATGAACGCGATTACATCGGCAAGGACGACAATATTTACCAAGCCGACGTCGAACACGCCGCCGGGAAAGCCGAGGAGGATCCATTGGCCGCAGCGCTCACCCGTACGATCGAGGTCGAGGCGCTCACCGTCGACGCCCGCGGTCTCCAGTGCCCGGGGCCGATTCTGCGTCTCAAGCGGGCCATCGACGGGATGGAACCGGGCCGCCGCCTGGTGGAGACCGCCACCGACCCGGGCTTTGCACGCGACGTCGAGAGTTGGTGCTCGATGACCGGCAATCGCCTGGTACAACTAAAGAACGACGGTGCTACCATCACCGCGACGGTCGAGAAGGCGCTTCCGCACGCGGAACCGGTCGTCGAGGTTGAACGGCGCGAGACTACGAGAAACGGGAGCACCCTGGTCGTCTTCTCGGACGATATGGATCGCGCCTTGGCAAGTTTGGTTATCGCCAACGGTGCGGCCGCGGCCGGCAAGGAGGTAACACTCTTTTTCACCTTTTGGGGCCTGTCGCTCTTGAAGAGGGCGCGCAAGCCGCGGGTACGGAAAGACATCATGGGTCGCATGTTCAGTTGGATGCTTCCGGGAGGTACCGACGAGCTCGGCATGAGCAAAATGAACTTCGGGGGACTGGGTGCGACGATGATGAAAAGCCGCATGAAGCGCAAAAACATCGACTCCATCGACGCGATGCTCGCCTCGGCGATCGAAAGTGGTGTACGCCTCGTGGCGTGTCAGATGTCGATGGACGTTATGGGTGTCGCCGCGGAGGAGCTCATCGACGGCGTCGAGATCGGCGGCGTTGCGAGCTACCTGGAGGCGACCGAGCACGCGGGACTCAATCTCTTCATTTAGGCTTTTTCAGGAACTGGAAGGGGCCGGCCGAACCGCGGGTGCCCCGGCCGGTTCCGCGGTACACTGATATCCATCATGGGGCCGATCGTATTCGTAGAACTCGGGTGGACGTTGGAGGACGAGCGAGATGCGCACGTGCACCGCGCCGGGAGTGCCGCCGCCGCCTTCGCGCGGCGCCGAGTTGCCACGACGCCGGAGCGTATTCTGGAGCTCCAAGAGGAGGGCGCCTCGAAGATGGTGCCCTCGGTATTCACGTACGCACTCGGTCGCATCGCGCCGTTGGATATTGCGGCGGCCGTTGCGGGAGATGCACGGATCGTGTGGATAGTGGGAGACCGTATCGACGACGATATCGTCCCGGCGCGTGCATGGGCCGGCACACGATCTGGATACGCCGGGGGAATAACCGTCTCCAAAAACCGACTCACGCCGGAGAAATACCCGAAGTGCGCGTCGATACGCTATCGGAAATCCCGGCAATTATCGCCGCACGTCAGGACGCGTAACGTCTTGCGGGGCGACGCACACCGCCGAGGCGGCGGCACCTCGAGCCGCTACCAACCGATACGCCGCACCTTGGGAATCTCGTCGAAGGAGGTCTCGCGACTGAGGATCGGCAGTTCGTATTGACGCGCGAGCGCGCCGATCCATATACCGTTCTCGGGCAGAGGACGGGGCCGTCCGATGAGCCGTCGACGGATTTCGGCGTAGTGCTCGGCGGTGCGCTCGTCCACGGTGAGAACGTGCAGAGATCGTATGAGACGATCCAAGGCGCGCTCGATCTCTCGCCCTTTGGAGGAATCGATCAGCGCGTAGCGGTACTCGCCGACCACGATCACGGGAATGGCGAGCATCGCCCCGGTCTCGACGACCGGCTTGATGGATTCGTCGCCTCGAAGTATCGCCGATACGGCCCCGGCGTCGAGAATCATAGTCGGGCTGGCTCGTTCGACGGGCGACGGACGAAGGAAATGGCGCGCTCGACCTCGGCGAGGGCGTCGTGGGCCGAGGAGAGGGCCCCGAACGAATCGGTCCAGGCGCGCATATCGCCGTGAAGCACTTTCTCCTGCAACGCCTCGGTAAGAAAGGTGCGGAAACTCACGCCCCGCGCCGCGGCGATACTCCGCGACCGCCGATACAACGCCGTGGGAATGTCGACGGTGGTTTTCATACACTCAATGATAGGCGGGACGACGGCGGTCCGCAATGTTTACGGCGCGAAAGGTTCTACCGGGATGCATTGACACCGCGGTTCAGGCGTCTTGTGTCGCACGGTGCGATATCGGTTCATAGGGAGCTAACTCGACGCCGCGATCCATCGCCTCCATCACCGCGCGACGCATCGCCGGAAAGCGCACAGCCCCGCCGGGCAGTCCCGTGACCGTTCCGTCGGCGTTTTGGATCGGGTAGCTGACGATCGCCACATCGTTGGCTTGGAGCGCCAGCACCGCGCGCGCCGCGCCGTCGGGGTCCTCGCCGTGGCCGCGGGCGACGAGCGCCTCGGTCACCGCCCCCATGAAGAGCTCGTCGGCGACGACTAAGCCCGAAAATCCGATATCGTCTCGCAAAGCCCGAAGCGACGCGGTACTCAAACTGGCGGGCAGTCCGTCGCTCCGGCTCCACGGTACGTGGCCGGTCATGACCGCAGGAAGCCCGTCGACGGCGAGGGTACGGTAGGGAGCCAGCGCACTTCCCTCGTACTCGGCCGGCGGCGTCGTAAGGGTTCGGTGCGGATTGCGCATGAGGGCGCCGTATCCCGGAAAGTGTTTCGCTACCGCGGTAATGCCGTACTCCTCCATGATCGAGATAAACCGCCCGGCGTAGCCGACCACGGTCGCGACCTCGTCGCCGTAGCTTCTGCCGTCGGCTGCCGGATATCCGACGTATCCCGGCAGCGCCACATCCAGAAGCGGCGCGAAGTTCATCGTCACCCCAAGATCGCGAAGCAAGGCCGCGTGCACGCGAACATCGGACTCGAACTGTCCGGCGGCCGGCTCCGCGCGGCGAGTGTAATGTGCAGCGCCCTGGAGCGGCGAGTGATGCTCCAAAATATTGAATATCGAACCGCCCTCGGCATCGACGGCGATGATCAGCTCCGGGCTCGCGGCGCGAAGTTCCTCGATGAATCGTGCGGTCGTCTCCAAGTCGATGACGCCGGCCCGTTCCAAGAGCGGATGGCGGCCACCGACCCCCACCATGATTCCACCGACGTGCTGCTCTATGTAGTCGTCCAGGAGACGTCGACACTCGTCCATCGTATCGACGACCGGTGCGGCGACGATGAATCTTCTACCAGGATCGATACTCATAGAGGAGCAGTATAGTCGGAGGACAGTATCGAGTCGCTAGAGGGCCGGTTGCGCACGCACCGCGGCGACCGCTTTTTGGGAGAGTACCGCCGCGCCGACCACGTTCGCGTTGAGGCCCCGCTCGTCGATGACGCTCGGCCTGAGATAATTGAGCATGCCGAACTTACCGAGAAATCGTTGCGTACTGGGCCCGAAATAGGGCAGCGCATAACTCGGTTTGCCGCCGAGGCAGATCGGCACCCCGTCGGGAAGACCGTCGGCCGCGGCGCGTTTGATCATCGTCCGGGTCGCGTGGGCGAGAATCTTTCCGTAAAGACGATCGGTGTTGGTAGCCGCCTCGACGCGCATACTTGAAAGTTTACTTATGTACTCACCGGCGCGGGTAGGGTCGGCCATTTGATCCAACTCGTGCATATCGAGAAAACGCTCATAAAAGTCGTTCTCTCCTACCATGGTGCGAAAGAGTCGTCGTCTTCCGGGACCACTCAGTATCACCTCGGCGCGCAAGCTGTCGGGATCTCCCGCCGGACCGAGGAGCGCACTCCGATCGCCGTCGAACTCTTCCAACAGATCGTACTCGAATCGCTCATAACTCCCGTTGACCTCGAGAAAGACCTGGCGCAACATCATTTTGCTCAGCGGGATAGAATAGCCCGGCTCGTTGGTCGGGTGGAGCGAGGCGTCGTCGCCGTCCCAGTCGAGGGCGGGAAACCTGACCGCACCGTCCCCGGAAATCCACGCCCCGCCCCAGCCGCCGCCGAAGACCCAATAGAGCAACTCGACATTGAGAACACTCCACTCCGCAAGTCCGCCGGCGTTGGCGTCGTTATCGATTCCGACCGGAACGTCGAACTGCGTCTCCAGCCACACCTTTAAGTTGTGTCCCTTGAGAAAGGGAATGTTGGCGACCAAGATAAACGCGCCGTCGGAGGCGAGGATACCAGCGGTGGCTACGCCGATACCCAACATCGTATCCACAGTAGCGCCGGCGCGACGGACGGCGGCCTCTATGAGTTTTCCCAGAGCGACACTATACTCTTCGAAATTGCTTCCGTATCGGCCGATCGGCAGTTCGTCCTCTACGAGGATATCATGCGGAGTGGGACAGATCGCCACTTTCGTGCTTTGGCCGGCACCGATATCGATAGCCACGTGGTAGTGCATGATCCCCTCATTGTATCGCCGTCTATAGAAAATGGGTAGGATGGTGAGAAGGTCGGGTTCCGGTTCCAACTTCCCGCTCGGGCATATCGCACGGCGCCGCCTCTTCCGCACGCCCGGTGCGCGAAATCACCCCGCGCCGAGGGCGCCGTACCGCTCAGGCTCGGCGCGGAACGTCGGTAGTCCTCCCGATAACCAGCTCGACGTCGACACTCTGGGCAGCTTCCGCCGATGCTCCTTCGAGGCGTTTCAGAATCGAGTCAAAGACCCGCGAGGCGATCTCCGGTTCATTTTGCCTGATATGAGTAATGGGTTTGATATGGTTGAGAAGATGTGCCGGAGCGTCGAAGCACAGTACCGAGAGGTCTTCGGGAATGGAAAGGCCCAGTTCAAAAGCCGCCTCTTCTATGACCGGCACGAGCACGTACTTGAGCGCGAACACCGCCGTTATCTCGCGGTGCTTGACGAGAAACGACTTCACGCGCTTCTTTGCCTCGTCGAACGAACGGCCGTCACGTACGTCGAGCGCTTGGAGGTCGGTAAGCATCCACTCGGGACGAAACCGTCGACCCTGCCGTACGATCGCGTCCATAATACCCGCTTTCCGTTCCACGAGGGTCGTCGTCGCGCCGATTGGCCGCGACATGACGGCTATATCGGTGTGGCCCAGAGAGTAGAGATAATTCATGCCGTCGACGGCCCCTTGATGATTGTTCGATACGACGTGAGGGCACGAAACATCCTTGAGATAACGATCGATGAGTACAACCGGGTAGTCGTCGATAATGAGCTGCAATACTTGGTTGTTGAAGGTCTCGTTGTGGACCGGTTTGATGACGAGGGCGTCGACGCCGAAGTCGATAAAGCTCGCAATAAGGGATTGTTCGACGTTGCTGTCGTCACTCGAGAGCCCGGTAGTGGTAAGCATGCCGTGTTCTTGGGCGAGGCGCTGGAGCTCCCGAAAGACTTCGAGGCCGAAGGAGTCCGAGAGGTCAGGTTGGATGATGCCGACGATCTTTCGGTCAACGGGGCTCGTACGATTGAGCACGCGAATCGCATCCTCGGCGATGAAGGACCCTTTCTTGGGGAACTTCTTGATGAGTCCCATCTCCGCCGCCATGTCGAGGGCCCTTTTGGAGGTGATACGACTCACGCCGAACTGCTCCGCCCATTGGTGCTCCGTCGGTATACGGTCACCGGCGCGATAGACGCCGTCTCGAATCTTCACCAGCAAGTCGTCGTAAATCACGCGGTATAGCGGCGTCGGTCCTGCCATATCGTCATAATAGATCGAAACGGGATGTCGGTCAAGTTTTGATATAACAAAATAACAATTTCTTTCCCTCACTTAAAAACATATATAATAAGCATATAAAAATAATCCGCGAATTATTTTACATGATTGATATGTAATGATATGCTTTCCTAAATCGTTTGTAAGGAGGCCAATCCATGATTCGTAGATCGATACTTGCTTTGACACTCATGGTACTACTGGTTGCATCCCTGTGGGCGGGCGGAGCCGCCGATACGGGGACGGAGGACGTGGAACTCAATGTGCTCGTCGGCCACTGGACGGTCGGGGCGGACGATTCGCCCTTTGAGGCGGCGAAACGGGAGATCGAGGCGCGCTATCCGAACCTCACCGTAGTATTCGATGTCCAACAGGGCGGAGGCAACGTCAAATCGAAGTTCCTTAACTCAGCCGCAGCGGGAGAGTCGCCGGACGTCGTTATGGTCGATTCAAATGCGATCGGTGAAATGGTCGACGCGGGACTTCTGGCTCCGCTGACTCCCTATGTCGACGGCTGGGACGGTTGGAACGACATTCTCCCGAACTTCCGAGAGGCCGGATCCTGGGACGGCGTTCCCTACTCCGTCTTCATGAACACCGATTTGCGCGTCTTCGTTTGGAACCGCGCGGCATTCGAGCGCGCCGGGCTCGATCCCGACCGAGGCCCGCAAACCTGGGACGAGCTGCTCGCGGCGGCCCAAGCGGTCAACGACCCCCCCGGCGTGTACGGCATGATGGTCCCCGGCGGAAGCTCGGAACACCTGGCCCATCGCTGGTACTCCTTCCTCTGGGGCGCCGGAGGAGAAATTCTCGACGCCGAGGGTCGGGTCGCCTTCAACGGTGAGGCGGGTGTGCGGGCCGCGACCTTCTATCGCGATCTTATCGAGGCGGGCGTTACTCCCGTAGATGTGCTCAGCGCGTCGGCGGACGACAACGATCGAGCCGTCGCCTCCGGCGCATACGCCATGGGCGTCGTCGGGTCGTGGTTCTTTAACTTCGCGCGGGAGGCGGGTGTCACCACGGTCGAGGAGTTCAACGACACCTTCGGCGTCTCCTTCGTACCGAGCCCCGACGGTTCGGTGAGTCCCTCGGGCGCCGGCGGATGGACCGTCGCGATTCCGTCGGGGGCGCAAAACGCCGACTTGGCGTGGGAGTTTATCTCGATCGCCATGAATGCGCAAAACCATAGGACGTGGGCTATCTCCCGCGGCTACGTCCCGGTTCGCGTAAGTTTGGCCGGTGATTCGGGCTTCACCGAGGCCATCCCCTTCTATCCGGTGATCGAAGAGATACTGCCCATGGCGCGCACTCGGCCGGCTACTCCCGAGTATCCTCAGATCAGCTCGGCCCTCCAGACGGCCCTGCAATCGATCATGGTCGGTGAACGGGGAGTCGAGGAGGCGTTGGATGCCGCGGCCGAGGAGGTCGGCGCCCGCATCCGATAGGTGCGCCGTTCCGTTTCGTGTCCCCGAAGGCGATACTCGGGGACACTCTTTGTACTACGGAGATAATCGACATGAAAAAATTGGTCCTCGGCGATCGATTCCGACAGGTCTCCTTTGCCTATATGTTCCTGCTTCCCCTCGTGGTCTTGTACGTCATGCTGATGTTCTACCCCCTGGCGCGCGGAACACTCTGGAGCATGCAGGACATCAGCCTCGCGAGACTCGCCGGCGGGCGGCCCTCGCCCTTCGTGTGGCTTGAAAACTACTCCGAACTCTTGGGAGACTCCACCTTCTGGCAAAAAGTCGTGCCGAACACGATCGTCTTCGTTGCAGGCTCGGTGAGCCTCCAAGTTCTCTTCGGCACGGCCCTCGCGATTTTGCTGAACCAACGCTTCATCGTCGGCCGCCGCCTTATGCGCTCCCTCGTCCTCCTGCCGTGGGTCGTCGCGAACGTCGTCGTCGCCTACTCGTGGGTCTTCATCTACGACAGTCGCGTGGGCCTCATCAATCGACTCCTCTTGCATATC
This sequence comes from Alkalispirochaeta sp., assembly GCA_965601925.1. Lineage (GTDB taxonomy): Bacteria > Spirochaetota > Spirochaetia > DSM-27196 > Alkalispirochaetaceae > Alkalispirochaeta. Next base: position 2,991,588 of record OZ271854.1, on the reverse strand, counting down.
GGCATGGAGCCGGTGTCGCTTTTGACGAGTCGCGTCTTGGTCATCCCGGCGATTGTCGTCGCCAATGTGTGGCGCGGCACGGCATTCTCGATGCTTGTGCAATCCTCGGGGCTCCAGAGCATCCCCGATCAGCTCTACGAGGCGGCGTCCATCGACGGGGCCTCGATTTGGCAAAAGATCACGCGTATCACGGTGCCGATGCTACGGCGTTTTACGCTTCTGAACATCCTGTACGCCACGATGTCGACACTCAACGTCTTCGACCTGATTTTTATCATGACCGGCGGCGGACCGCTCCATAACAGCTCCGTCGTGGGACTCTACATGTACGAACAGGCCTTCATCCTGGGCCGCTTCGGATACGGCGCCGCTATCTCGATGGTGCTGTTGGCATTCAACCTGGCCCTCACCTTCGTATTTCTTCGATGGTTTCGCGAGAAGAACTGATCCTCGCAGAAAGGAGTACCCGTATGACCGGCCGTTCACCCCTCCCATGGAAGATCTTCTCGTATGTGGTCATCGTGGGCTGGCTCTTGTTCTCGATCGCGCCCCTCTTGTGGATGGTCGGCGCGTCGGTTAAGACGCCGGAAGAGGCGGCAACCTATCCGCCGTCGATTATTCCCGAGACATTCACTCTTGAGAACTTCGGACGTGTCCTCCAGGATCGCGGCTTCGGCGGCGGAGAGGAGTTTCGTCCTCCGATCGGTATCGGACGCCTCTCCGTCGAGGGGCCGGCGTTACCCCCCGGAGTTCGCCCCTTTTGGAACAGTTTTCGCCTCGCCGTCGTCACCACCGTCGTCTCCCTGCTCATCAGTACCATGGCGGGCTACGTCCTCGCCCTCTACCACTTTCCTCTGCGCGGCTTCTTCCGCGTCTTCGTCCTGTTGGCGCAGCAGATTCCTATCGTGCTGATGATCGTGCCCCTCTTTTTGGTCCTCGCAAGTTTCGGCCTCGCCTTCAGTTTTGCCGGCCTCTCGCTCGCGATGATCGTCTTTGTGACGCCCTTCAGCACGTGGCTCATGATGGGCTATTTCTCCTCCATGCCGACAGGACTCATGGAATCGGCGCGCATCGACGGCGCCGGCCATCTGCGCATCTTCGCGAGCATCATGCTTCCTCTGGCGTCGCCGGGCCTGGCTACGGCGGCTATCTTCGCCTTCACCCGGGCCTGGAACGAGTTCATGCTCGTCCTCGCTCTCAGCCGCGGACGGGAAACGCTGCCCTACACCGTCGGCCTGTACAACTTTTTCGGTGAGTACGGCAGCGGGTCGTGGCATCTCATCGCCGCCGCCTCAATCCTGGCCAGCATTCCCGTACTCCTCTTGTTCACCGTCTTTCAACGCTACTTCATCGCCGGCCTAACGAGCGGCGCCGTCAAACAGTGAGGACTCCATGGCGAGACGAAAACCGATAGACCCCGAGCGGAGCGCAGACCTTCCGATTCACCGCATTCGCCGGGTGCTCGATCGACTGCAACAACGGGTGCTTGTCGACCCGGTGGACATCCCGAACTGGGAGCACCGACGGGCGCGCTACGTCGCCCCCGGGGACTACCGTCACGTTGATGCGGGTTGGTCGCCCATCGACGTGGGAGAAACGTGGGGTGGCGAGGATACTACCTGTTTCTTTCGCACCGCCGTGACCGTGCCATCCACCCATCGCGGCGACGATGCCGTGCTCGATATCGATTTGGATGGAGGGGAGGCGTTGGTACGACTGAACGGCCGGGCGTGGCAGGGCCTCGATTGGAACCGGAGCGTCGTGCCCCTCCACGGCCTCAAGGAGCGCGCCGAGGCGATTACGATCGAGATTGAAGCCTTCATCATCAACTACCCGTACGACTATAGGCGCGGCGACGAGCGGAACATCCACGAGTTTCGTCGCGCCCGTATCGCCCGCATCGATCGCCGCCTCGAGGCCTATCTTCGCGACGCCGAGCTCGCCTACGGCGCCTACGAGTCCTTTTGGGACGACGACGCCGACGGAGAACTCGAAGAGCTCCTGCTCCACGCCCTGGAGCAGAGTATCGCCCGACTCGGACCGCCGACGCTCCTCGACCGTATCGACTTCGAGGAGATAGAACGGGCTCACGCCGCGCTTCGTTCCTTTACCGCCGATGGTCATTTCTTTCGCGTCCCGGGCCACATATCGGTCTGCGCCCACTCCCATCTCGACTTGGTGTATCTGTGGCCCCTCAAGGAGACGTTTCGCAAAAACTGTCGTAGTGTGGCCAACCAGCTCAGCCTCATGCGCGAGTTTCCGGATTACAAGTTCAGCTGGAGTCAGCCGTGGCTCTACGAACAGCTTAAACGGGACTGTCCCGAACTCTTCGACGAGGTGCGCATGCGCGTCGCCGAGGGGCGCTGGGAGCCGGTAGGCGCCATGTATATCGAGCCCGACGGCAACCTACCGGGTTCGGAGAGCCTCATTCGGCACATCCTGTTCGGACAGCGCTTCTTCCATGAAGCGTTCGGCGTCGAGGCCAGAACATGCTGGCTCCCCGACGTCTTCGGCGTGATGCATACACTCCCGCAAATCCTCAAGAAGAGCGGTATCGAGTACTTCTCGACCGTGAAGCTCAACATCTGGAACGACACGAATGACTTTCCCTACGACAGCTTCCGTTGGCGAGGGCCGGACGGAAGCGAGGTTATCGCCCACTTCCCGTCCACGCATTTCGGCCAAGACTATTCGATAGCGAATCTCCGCCGCCATTGGAAGCGCTACCGGCACCGCTACACCGTCCCGGATACGATGTTCGTATACGGCCCCGCCGACGGCGGAGGAGGTCCGACCCGCGAAATGGTCGCCGCAAGTACCACGACCGAATCCTTCCCCGGCCTGCCCGATGTGTCGATCGACACGGTCGATTCGTTTTTCGACAGACTTTCGGCCCGCAGAGAGGCGTTGCCGATATGGGACGACGAGTTGTATCTCGAAACGCATCGCGGGACCTACACCAGTCGCGCGCGCCTCAAGCGGGAAAACCGTAGCCTCGAGGTTCTATATCGAAACGCCGAAGTGATCGGAAGCCTCAGTCGCATCCACGGCGCACCATCTTTTCAGGATGAGCTCAACGTCGGGTGGAAGCTCTTGCTGTTGAACCAGTTTCACGACACGCTCACGGGAACCCACGTGCCCGCCGCCCACGACCAGATCGACGCGGCGTACGCCGAAGCTCGCGAGGTGGGTCGAACCATTCTCACACGATCGGCGGCGTGGATTGGAGAACGCGTCGGCGGAGTACACGGCGCGTTGCGGTCGTATGTGGTGTACAACTCCTTGTCGTGGCGACGGAGCGGCTACATAGCACTCCCCCTCGACCGGCTTTCTGCGAACGAGCTTGCGGCACGCGGTCCGAACGGCGCGGACCTCCCGTGCCAGGAGCACAACGGAGCGCTGTGGATTCGTCTCGATGAGGTGCCGTCGGTAGGCTGGAGCACGGTGAGCCTCCATCACAGTGAACGAGACGGCGGTGACGACGCGTGGATGCATATGGAGGGCTGCACGATTCGGACTCCCCACTATCTCCTCGAATGGGACGAAGGGGGCGCCGTCTCACGGCTGTTCGACCGTGAGGCTCGACGGGACGTGGTAGCGGGGCGGGCGAATGCCTTTCAAGTCCTTGACGACGACCCGGGCGAGAAGTTCAGCGCCTGGGATATCGCCTATCATATCGATGAGCACCCCATTCCCGTCGAGCTCGAGCGTCCGTGGAAGCGCGTCTCGTCCGGTCCCCTCTTCGTGGTAGTGGAGGCGAGTTGGACCGTTCTCGATTCGAGAATCGAGCAACGGATGTGGCTGTATCGGCACGAGCGGCACATCGAGTTCGAGACGAAGGTGACGTGGAAAAACGACCGGAAGCTCTTAAAGGTCGCTTTTCCAACGACTATGCGGTCGCGTCGCGCCGAAACCCACGCCCCGTTCGGCGCGGTTGAGCGCGCCACACACCGGAACACGTCGTGGGAGCGGGCCAAATACGAGGTACCGATGCACTACTGGGTCGATCTGTCTGAACCCCGGTACGGCGTCGCACTGCTGAACGACGGGAGTTACGGTTGTGACATACACGACGGCACGATACGCCTCTCCCTCGTTCGAAGCCCCGTACGGCCCGATCCGGAAAGCGATATCGGTGAACACGAGTTTCGCTACGCACTCTATCCGCACGAGGGAGATCGGGCCCAAGGGGGCGTCCACCGCCGAGGCTACGAGCACAACGTGCCTCTCATCGTGCACGAGCGGTCGAGTGCGCCCCCCGGCGACGACGCGCTCCCGGCTCACCATTCGAGCTTCAGTGTCGACGCCCCGGAGATAGTCATCGAAACGATCAAAGAGGCGGAATCGGGCGAGGGACTGATTGTCCGCGCCTACGAAGCGACGGGCTCGGCGGTAACTGCCTCGGTCGACGCCGATCGCATTCCTTCACAGTTCATCGAGACGGACCTTCTCGAGCGACCCATTGAGAAAGAATCCGGTGGAGCCGCCCCCTCGCTCCGAGATAGTGCGTTCGGCCCGTACGAAATCCGTAGCTTTCTGATGAGGTAGATATATGCAGCAAGTCGTATCGAACGTTATTCCCATCGTTGTGCTGATAGGCCTCGGCGTCGTCGTGAGGCGCACCCACCTCCTGGACCGGAACGCGATCGACGGCGTGAAGACGCTCGTGATGAACCTGGGACTTCCGGCGGTGCTTTTCCTCGCCTTTCTCAACATCCATCTGCGCCTCGAATTTCTCTATCTCGTTCTGGCCGTCATTGCGATGCTCGTCGTCTTCTTTGCCGTCGGGGCCTTCGCACAGCGCCTCCTGCGCCCCGGCGAGCCGCTCCTCCCCTTTTTCGGTACCGGTTTCGCCTTTGGGTTTCTCGGTATCCCACTGTTTGCGATCGTCTTCGGTGAGGAGAATCTTGGAATCTTTTCCGTCATGGGTGTCGGCCACGAGCTCTTTGTGTGGTTCCTGTACTATCCCCTGATCATGCTGCACTACGACAGGGAGGGCTTCAGTGCTCGATCGCTTCTGAACATCCTTCGTTCGCCCCTCATCATCGCGATTATCGTCGGTCTTGCGGCGAACGCCGTAGGACTGCGGGAGTTCCTCAACGGCAACTTCTTCTTCGCCGGACTTATGGAGTCGGCTCGCTTCCTTGCAGCGACGACGACGCCCTTAATCCTCATCGTCATCGGCTACGGATTGTCTTTGGATTGGAAGGCCGTCAGGGTGGGAACGGCCTTCACGTTGGCGCGCTTCGCCCTGGTGTTCGGTATCGGCTACACCTTCAAGGTCCTCGTTCTCGATCGTATCGTGACGAGCGATCCCGTACTCTTCGGCCACGCAGTATTCACCTTCCTCGTTCTGCCGCCGCTCTTTTCTCTCCCGATCTTCGTAGGGAGCTATGGAGATAGGAAGGGCGAAGAGCTCGCGAACGCCGTAGTAACCGTCGGAACCGTTGTAAGCATCCTCGCCTTCCTCGCCTACGCGGTGGCTGTGCCCTGAGGACAGCATCGTGTCCGCGGTGACTCGACACGGACGAGCGTGCGGCGGTGTCGATCACTCGGCAGCCCGGAGGCTGCGTTCCTCGCATCGGCACCATGCCGCTGTGTGCAGGATTCGTTCGTCCACCTACGACCTCCGCCCTTAGAACCAGTCGGTCGGCAACGGATCGGGTATCGCTACTGCGCCCGCTCTACGGCGCTCCCGGGCGGGTACGGCCCGCGACGCCGATATGAGCGCGCTCTTGCCGGACTCGACGTCGCGCACCGCGAGCCGGCGCGTCTCCCAATCGAACACGAACTCCAACACTTGTCCGGGTCGTGTAACGCGTACCGTGTACGGGGGAGAGCCTGAGATTCCGTCCTCGTTAGTGGGGTCGGTACCGGTTCCACCGACGGTTACCGTGCAGCGTAGATCGGCGGCGACGGGAAAGGCGTAGCGCCGTGCAAATCGCCCCTCCCCGATGTGGCGGAGGGTGCTCCAGGGGCACGATGCGTCGCCGGGTATCCCGCCGATGTGCTCCTGGATCTCGCCTACGAGGGCGACGGGCTCGGCAATATCGACGCCGGACGGCGAGCGGGGCGGCTCGCTCGCGGATGGGGTCGCCGTTTCCGGCTCAAAAGAACGCGCGGCGCTCCACAACGAGGCGATCGCCGCCTCGTCGCCGAACCCGTCGGGGCACGCCGGTCCCGATTCATTTGCCCGATAATAGGGGATGATCGGACCGTCGGGCCTTCGGATCGCTGCGCGCCCCAACGGCCGTCGTATCGGCGGTTGAAAGTGCCACTCCGCGCCTTGGAGGCGCGCCCATGAGTCGGCGTAGCGCAAAAAGTCCCGTCGCAGATCCGGTGTTTGATAGCTAAACCAGTTGATGTCGTCCCATCCCCATCGCCCCGCCTCGGCTCTACGATCGCCGTCGAGCCAGAGTGCCGGGTCGGGTTCCAGAGAGTATCCGTGCCAGTTATCCACCTCCAAGAGTACCGGCGCGTCGTCGCACATCCAGCCGCCGGGGTGTCGGCCTCCGAGACGCGTGCCGCGACGCACCAACGCAATCCCCTCGGGGTACGACCGAACCGCCCGCGCGCTCAGTGGACGACTGGTGAAATCAAAGAAGAGTCGACCGTTGCGCGCAATTCCGTGGCTGTGGGCGTCGAGGATCACCCATCCCCGTCGCGCATGCCCGGCAGCGCGGCGGCGTATCGCCTCGATCAACCGCTCGGCCGCACGATAGCCTCGATCCGCGCCGGCGATAAGGTGAATCTGTCCGATGTGGAGCGCCTCGCACCCCACGTCCATATACCGCCCGGCGCGGTAGTAAAACCACCGGAGCGTCTCGTCTAAGGATAGGTCCGGCGCCGCGCCTCCCGCCCACGGGCTTCCCAACCCTTGGTTGGGGGGCCGCACTGCGCCGACCATCGCCTCGTAGTCGAAGCATCGCGCCTCCACCGGCTCGTCCAGGTCGCGAAAGACCCACTCCGGCACGGGAATCCGCGATATGCCGGGGTAGATCGCTTCAAAAAGACACGCCTGGACGACGATTCCGTCGTCGATCTCGGTGTGGACGCGCCGAGTCAGCGTGTCGACCTCGGTAAAGTGCGCCTCCTCGTCATCGGGTACCAACCAGGCGTACGCGGCGCGTCCCAAAAACCGCGCGCCGAGCCGTGCAATCATGCGTAGATCGTCATCCAGACTATCCGACTCATATATCCGCGAACAGGTTACCGCGCGAGAGAGAATCGCGTTGAGCTCACCTCGATCCGCGAGGCTTCCGGGTACCGCGTTACGACCGCTCATGAGCGCTGCCCCGGCATCTCCGAGCCCAGACGAGGTGTCTCCCTCGCCCAACGCGGCCATGCGAGATCGGCTCCGAACGTGGTCTCCATCGTCCGTTGTATATCGCCGGTGAGCGACCCGGCGGCCGCTTGCACCGGCTCGCCGGCGCGCGCGCAATGTGCAGCGGTCACGCCCGCCGCCTCGCCGATGTTCCACTCGATCGGATGCAGACGATAGCACCCGTTGGTAACGTGGGTCGTACCGATGTTTTTGGACGCCGGAACGAGGTTGCGCGCGGCGACGGGAACAAGGGAGCCGAGGGGGATCTGAAACGGCCAGGTGCTGATGTCGACGTAGGTACGGCCCGAGGTGCTCGGATGGAGGTCGATACGATATGACCCTACGCCCACGGAATCGGAGAACTGCGCCGCCCCAGGGGACATGCCGTCGCGCATCTCGACGCCGACATCGGCCTCGGTAATCGTTCTGTGGGCGCGGATGCGTCGTGACTCGCGCACGTAGATCTCTCGGGCAAGACCGTCGACGCTCCCCATGAGGTCGCCCGCGGGTCGCAGCTCCGGATATCCCTCCCCGCCGTCGTGGCGCGGAGCATCGTTCTGGAGCCAGTAGATAAATGCCGTGGTCTGTCGTCGCGCCTCCTCGAGACCGCGTCGTCGGGCCGCCTCGTCGACGCCGACGAACTGAGTGCCGGTACAGTCGATCTGGACCCAGTTGATGAGTGTCGCCTCGCGAATCGAGCGGTCGTCGCGATAGACGCCGGCGGCGCGAATGCGCCGATACACCCACAGCGAGAACTCGTCGCGCCCCTCGTCGTTTCGCTCGAACTCCATGAGGGACTTAAATCGCGGTCTGAGTGTGTCGGGGGAGAGGTCGGTCCAACTGAACAGGGGCCCCGGCCATCCGGGGAGGGAGAGACGCTTCCAGCGCTCATAATCGTCGGGGCGCTCGATACGGTGATCTTCACCGGGGCACCGTTCGACCGCTGCGCACCATGAGGCGGCCTGCTGGTCGGTGGCGTCGGGATTCGCTGCGCCGTGCAGCTCGCCGGTCTCGGCAGCGGACTCGGCACCGACGACCGACTCGACATCGGCCAGCGCTATTAGATCGCCCCATTCCGTACCGTCGATGAACCACGACGCTTCCACTGTCTCGCGTCGGCCGTCGCGATCTACGACTACGACCTCGCCTATGGTGTCGCCGTGACAACTTACCGCGACGGGACGCACGGCTCGGCGGATCTCCAGTAGGCCGCGCCCGACCGCGGGGGAGAGCATATCCTCTATGCACTGCTCCCAAACCGCCGGCTCCGCACACAAGCGACTTACCCTGCCGGCGCCGGGGTTGAGCTGAGGGTCGTAGCGCGCCGCATCGGTCAGGGGCCGCGTCGCGCGATAGCGCTCGCGAACGCGATAGCGCAGCTCGGCATAGCGCCTTGTCGCGCCCAACGACTCGATCCACGGGTGCTCGTCGGGTGGGACGCCCTGTCCGGAAATCTGCCCGCCTAACCATTCGTCGTGGGCTAAGAGTACGGCCCGCAGTCCCATATCGGTAACGGCGAGGGCGCATGCGGTGGCACCCAACCCTCCTCCGACAATCGCAATGTCAAACGCACTCACGCCTCAACTCCTTCTCCTACAATGATGCGACACGGTAGGCGCACCGAAATGTCGGCGCTCCCCCACAAGGTGTGATCCCTTCGGTCCACCCGCGTCAGAATAAGCTCCGCCGCCGCCCGGGCCATCGGTTCGATCCCCTGGAGACAGCGCGAATCGACCGCCTGTGCTCCGCGCACCGGAAAGTCCTCAAACGCGACGACCGGAACCTGTCGCGTCGACTCCATAAGACCGGCGTCGCGAGCGCGCAGATATCCATTGAGTACGCTCGAGTTGACGAGAAAGAGTCCGTCCGGATTCGCGTCCGCGACGATTTCGGCGATGAGTCCCAAGTGCTCCTCGGTGACGCGGCTGGTCGGAATCGTGGCGAGTCGCGCCGCCGGACCGAAGCGCTCGACGTAGGCTCGCTCGCGCTCGGCGATAGAAGACGAGTAACCGACGGAGATGCACAACGGATTGACCGCGCCGGTGCTTTGGAGCCGCCCGGCGAGCGTGAGGCCGTACTGGTAGTTATCGATCCCCACGCGGCACGCAGAGACACCCGGCACCGATCGATCCAACGTGACGAAGGGCACACCGGCGGTCTCGATCTCACGCATCACGCGTCGGTTCTCGACGGTATACGACTCCTCGTCAACGCCATCGAACGGCACGTAGACCAAACCGTCGATGCCCTTTGCCGAGAGCGAACGCACGTACGAGATCGCCCGATCGGCGTCGTGCATGCTGTTCCCCAATACCATGTGATAGGAGTCCTCGGTCAACCGCGCCTCGAAACTGCTCACCACCCCCGACCAATAGGGTGAGACGAGCGTATCGAAGGCGATGAACCCGATAAGCCGGCTCCCGCGTCCGTCCTCGACGGCACCCTCATCCCAATCGGTGCGAGGACGCACGAAGACGCCGCGTTTGGGGCGACACTCGACGAGGCTGCGAGCCTCGAGCTCTTTGAGGGCGCGCGCGACCGTCTGGGCGGTCACGCCGAACTCTTTTCCCAAGGCACGTACTCCCGGGATGCGCTCGCCGACCGCATACATGCGAGAGGTAATGCGCTCCCGGAGATGTCGCGCGATACTCTGATATCGAAACCGTCCTTCCATATCGCATAGAAGTGTCCGCAAGATGGGCAGGTGTGTCAACGTTTTAGTGACTATCTGTATTGTTCTTGTCGGTCAGTTCTCATACACTTTGCAACCATGTCATCGATTCCCGCCGAGTCGCGCGTCACTCCCCGGGCCTTGTCGGCCTTTTGGCTTCCTCTGGCGTTTATGTGGCTCGTCATGGGTATTGAGCAGCCGGCGATCAACGCCGTCGTCAGTCGCCTCCCGCAGGCGACACGAAGCCTCGCCGCCTTCGAGGTCGCGTTCGGTCTGGCAATCCTCATCCACAGTCCGATCGTCCACATGCTTTCGGCGGCAACGGCGGTCGTCCGCGGACGGCAATCGTTTTTGCTCCTGTCCCGTATGCTCACCCGCGTGACGCTCGCGCTGAGCGCCGTCCACGCACTGGTCGCCATGCCGCCGGTGTTTCGTGTCGTGGTCGGCGGGCTTCTCAACGTGCCGCCGCAGATCGTCCCGATCGCCAATCAGTGTTTTATCTTGTTTCTGCCGTTCACAGCGGCGGTGGGGTTTAGACGAATGTATCAAGGGGCGTTAATACGAGCCGGAAAGACCCACTTGGTGAGCTCCATCATGGTGATACGCCTTGCGACGACGGCACTCGTTCTGGCGGGCGCATTCCTTGCATTTCGTACGCGGGCCTCACGGCTCCTCCCGGGCCACCTCGTCGCCGGACTGGCACTCACCGGGGGTGTCGTATCCGGAGCGATCGCGGCGCGCAGGGCGGTGCGTCGCCACCTTTTCCCCGTTCTTCCCGAAGTCGAGGAAGAACGGTGGGATGTGCCGAGACTGTTTCGCTTCTACCTGCCCCTGGCGCTTACCGCGATGATCTTGATGGCCGGCAGGCCGCTTCTCGCCTTCGCGATTGCGCGATCGCGCGATCCGGTACGCTCGTTGGCCTCATGGCCGCTGATCCAGAGCTATCTGTTCATGTTTACCGCGATCGCGCACTCCTACCAAGAGGTCGTTGTGGCGCGAGTCGACATCGAGGGACCGTACGGAGAGCGTCGCGTGCGGCGATTCGGCCTTACGGTAGGCGCGGCGCTCACGGCGTTGTTCGCCCTTGCGATGGTAACCGGCGCGACCTCATGGTGGTACGAGTTTCCCCTGGGTGTACCGGCACAGCTGCGCTCATACGTGGAGGCGGCGACGCCCATCCTCACGCCTATGTCGATCATCGTCGCGCTCATCGCCGTCGAGGCGGGCGTCTTGGTGGCGCGCCGGCGGACGCAACGCATCGTCGCGGCTACCGTCGCCAACGGTATTGTTCAGGTCGTCCTCGGTATCGTAATACCGATAACCACGGATCTGGACGGCGCGCGTGTAGCGGCGATCATCCTCACGACCGCCGCGGCGAGCCAGTTGGTCGTGCTCCGAGCGGGACGCCGATACGAGAGATCGCAAACACGTTCGATGGGATAAGGGCGCGCACGATCGGCCCCCTCCGCCCTACGGTCGGTCCAGCCCCAGACGCTCAAACTGACTCGTGGGTGCCGCGGCGGCGGCCATGCACTCGGCAAGCGTTCGATTCCACCGATCGCGAAGCGCGTCGGCCTCCCGCGTGCCCTCCTCCAACATATTACGGTCCTGACCCGGATCCTCATCCACGTCGAAGAGAAAGTCCCGAAGCCACGGAACGATTTTGGGGCTATGGGGGCGGCCGGGATATCGCAGAACGGGCATTCCCCGCGCAAATCGGTCCGGACGAACTAACTCGGCCTCGGCGAGGTCCTCGGGCGGGACGGGATCGCGCATCTTCCACGGCATGAGAGTGTGCTCGTAGAGCGGACCGTTATCGGCGTTCCGGGGCGAGCGAAAGTACGTGTACCGCCCATCGGTGACGCAAACGTGCGCCCCGAAGATACCGTAGAGCGCGTACCGTCGCGCCGATCCCCACCGCGACGTATCGGCGAGCGGACTGTGCATCCTTTCCAAAGCGCCGTGGAGCGGAAACCCGTCGTAGTGGTCGGCCGAACGATCGAGACCGTGATAGGCAAGGACCGTCGGCGCGAGATCGACGGTCTGGGTCAGCTCGCCGCACCGCGAGCCGGGTGTCGTTGCCGGGAGATCTCCGTGGCGGCCGGCGACCGGCGGTAGATAGACCAGGAGCGGGAGTCGAATGACCTCGGAGAAGAGGGGTTGCACCACCTTACCCCACTGACGGTGCTCTCCCAACAGAAATCCGTGGTCGGTGGTAACGATCAGCGCCGTGTCCTTCCAGAGATTGAACCGATCGAAGGCGTCGAGCACGCGATCCAGCTGCCGGTCGCACATCGCCACCAACTCGCGGTAGCGCCCGCGCACGTGGGCGATCTGTTCGCTCGATTCGGAAACCGCACCATAGGCCGGCCAGTCGAAGCGCGGTCCGTCATAGTCGCGCAGAGTACCGTCGGTGCCCCCCTCGTCGGTCCAGAACGGCTCGTGGGGATCGAACGTCTCCAACTGGAGAAACCAGTTGTCCTCCCGTGCGTTACGCGTCAAAAACGAGAGTCCTTTGGTAAAGGTCTCCCGTTGCGGATGGTACCCGTTGGCTACCATCCATCGCCGATTGACCTCGTCCTGCTCGGTCATGGAACGATGAGTGCAGCCGATCGCCGTGGGGAAATCGTCGAATCCCGGATCGGCGATCCACGGATCTCCCTCCTGACCACGCACGCACTCCCAGGTGGAATATCGCGTGTGATAGGTGGCGCCGCCGCCTTCCCAATAGTGGTAGTGATCGCTTACCAGGTGACTGTGCACGCCGCCGTCGCGTAGCGCGCGCGGCATGGAGCGGTCGAAGGGTTCCAGAGGGCCCCAGGAACGGTGCAGAAAGTTGTAGCGTCCCGTGTGCAACTCTCTCCGGGCGGGCATGCACGGCATGCTGCCTGCGTAGTGGTTGTCGAACGTGCATCCCATCGAAGCGAGTCGATCGAAGGCGGGCGTGTTGACGCGTTCGTTATACGGCGATATCGCGTCGCGCCTCAGGGTATCGAAGAATACCAATACCGTTTTCATACGGATCGTGCACCCTATCCCTCCCCGGCGACTTCTATCGGAAGCACAACGTGGATCGCCGCACCGAACCCGGCGCCCGGGACATCGTGCTCCAACGTCCGCGCGAGCAAATCGCCGGCAGCGAAACCGAAATCATACACCGGCTGCAGTGCTCGCGCCACCGGTCGGTCGGGATACGGCGTCTCGATGTCGCGAAAGGTCACGATAGGAACATCCCACCGGCCTCCCCGCCGCTCCTCGACGCGCAGAAACGCAGCATAGAGGCTCGAGTTGGCGATAAACAAGCCGTCGAAGTTGGGAGCCGAATCGAGGAGTGAAGCAAGCTGATCGGTATCCTCCTGACGCAGACGTGTGCCGCGAAAACGCACCAATCTGGAGGCGTCGCACTCCATGCCGTAGCGCGGTCCGTTATCGAGAAACGCCTGTTCCCGCTCCCACAGTGCCTGAGCGTAATCGAGTGTCAAAAAGAGCGGTCGTTTGGATCCCGCGTGAGCCAGCCGGTTGGTGAGCTCGCGCGCCGCTTTGTAGAAGTCGGCGGTTACCGACGAGAATCCCTGGTTGGTGAGGCGGCGGTCGAAAAGCAGAAATGGGATGCCGTGCGCCTCAATTCGTCGGCACACCTCCTCGTTGCGACGTTGGTACGCCTCGCGGCTCACCTCATCGATCGGTACGTAGATGAGGCCGTCGATTCCTTTCTCCGCGAGATCGTCCACGTATGAGGCGGCCTTATCGAAGCGGTGGTCGGAATAGCCGATGACGGCGTGAAATCCGCGCGCCTCCAAGGCGTCCTGCATCGCCTCAACCACCTTGGTCCAGTAGATCGAGACGTTCGTGTCGAAGGCGATGATCCCCACCAAGCCGGTCTTCTTCCGTACCCCCACGCTCCACTCCTCGCGAGGGTTGACGAAGGACCCGGACTTGGCAACTCGGCGAATGTAGCCGGAATCGACCAGATCGCTCAGGGCGCGGTTGATGGTAACCGGCGTCGTGGAGAACTCTTCTACGAAGGCTCTTGTGCCGGGTAGGCGCTCACCCACTTGGTATCGGGACCGCTCGATCCGAGCGCGTATCTGATCGCGAATCTCCTCGTACAGGTATCTACCGGTTTCAGGATACGAACTCTTGGCCATGACCTCTCGATTCCCGACGTATGTCGATTCCGCGGGCGGGCGCACGGCGAGGCGCTCGCGCTGAGGCGGTCGAGGTACGCGAGAGCGGCACTCGACACGCCTCACCGCCCGCAGCGGTGGGAGCTATCTACTGATAAAAGCTACGATACCACTGGGTTGCACGATCGGTCACTACTTGGCCGCCCGCCTCGTACCATTGTCGGCGATAGATCTCCCAGTTCTCCGAAGTCGGCTCCACCGCTCCGGTGATCATGCGGCCGATCGTCTCGCGATACATCGTGGCGCTGTTGGGAGCAAAATCGGCGTAGCCCTCGTATACCGTAGCGGGCATGAGCATGTTTTCCGTCGGTGCGAGGTTCGGCGCTACCGCCTCAAGCATCTCGACCTTCAGAGCACCCATGGGAGAACGCGCGACGATTTCATCGGGCATTTCGCCCATCAGCAGGAGATACTTGTAGTGCACGGGTTGCACTTGGTTGATCACCTCGATCTCACCGTCGCCGTCACGCCGCCAATCGACGTCCGGGACGCCCAAGGTTCCGAAGGTGAGTCCCTCCTCGGAGCTCGAGAAATCAAGCCACTCCATAATCGCTCCGGGATCGCGGGCGTCACGCGTGATCATCAAGCGCGGCGACTGTACGTTGGGGAAGTAATACGGAACGCGTCCCACTCCGTCGACGATCGGCGGATGGGGCATCACCACCCAATGCTCGTATCCGGTCGCATCGTTTCCCGGCTCAAAGGCGAAGGCCGACTTGCTGTGGATCTCGTTGATGAGATGGAAATAGTGGCCGATGCGATCGTCGGCGATCTTGGCCGTCCAGTCGGCGTTGGGTTGCGCCGGCATCACCACATCCATCAGCCCCTCCTCGTACAGGAGATTGATGAACTGTACCGCCGCAAGCATCTGGTCGGAGACCTGGTGCGACTCGAAGAATCCCTCCTCGTCGTTCCAACTCCACTGGGGGTGCCCTTCGAACATCACCACGCCGTGCATCAGAAAGAGGTCGTCAAACCACCGAAAGAGCTGACGCCCCGATACGGGAATCTCGTCGTTCGGGTCGCCGTTTCCATTGGCGTCCTGGTCGCGAAAGGCGCGATACACCGTCAACAGCTCATCGCGCGTCGTGGGCACGTCGAGTCCGACGCGTTCCAACCAATCGCGACGGATAAATCCGGCCCTGCCGGTGATTCTCGGCGCCGGCTGCGGAATATAATAGATGCTCCCGCCCTGCTGCGCGCGAATCGCGTCCCAAATCTCCGGCGAATAGTAGGCGTTGATGTGTTCGTACTGCGGTATCAAATCGTCAAGCGGTATGATCAGTCCCGCGTCGATCAACTCCTGAGCAAAGGTTTGCGACCACGGCATGATCGCCTCGAACACCTCACCGCCGGCGAGGGCGAGGCGCAATCCTTGAATATATCCGTCGGAGCCTTCCCACTCCCACGACTGCGTCAAAGGCGCAATACCGAGACGGTTCTCGACGTACTGAAACCACGGATGTTCCGGCTGCTCGCTGACGTCGATCCGCCCCTGCCCGACATCCCAGGGGCCGGTGGCGAACGAGAAACGATAGGTCTCTCCGGCGTCCGTCGCCTCCTCCGTTCCGCCGGCAACGGCGAAGCCGGCAACGGCGACGAGCAGCACCGCCGCGGTGAGAGTCATAACGGTTCGTCGTATCTGTTCCATAGAAGATCCCTCCTTCATACGTGTGATCTAACTCTTCACCGAGCCGAGCAACGCTCCCTTGGTGAAGTGTCTCTGCATAAGTGGATAGACGAAGAGTATCGGCGCGGTCGAGATGATGACCAGCGCGCTCTTCGCCGACTCGGAGTTGCGAAACGGGTTGTACTCAAGCGTCACCGCACCGACGTCCTCGGCGGTGGCGACCAACGAGCGGACGACCGGCTGGAGCGGCATCAAACTCGGATCGCGAATAAAGAGCAACGAGTGCAGATAAATGTTCCACAACAGGACCGCCGTGTAGATTCCGATGGTGGCCAATGCGGGCTTGGCGAGGGGAAAGGCGATTTGAAACGCCTGACGAAAGTCTCCGGCCCCGTCGATCTCGGCGGCGTCGAACAGGTCGCGGGGCAAGCTCCGAAAATAGGTACGCACGATAATGAGAAAAAACGGCCCGATCGTGTGGGCGAGGATAATCACCCAGCGCGTATTCATGAGCCCGTAACTACGCACGGCGAGAAAATAGGGAATCATCGGTGGAAAAAAGACGATCGCAAAGACTAAGAGAGCGGACAAGAAGGGACCGGCGCGAAAGTCGCTGCGCGCTTTGGAGAGCGGGTAGGCCATACAGGCGGTGAAGAAGACGCTCCATACCGTCCCGATCGAGGTGATATAGAACGAGTTGTAAAAGGCGCGCCATAGTCCGTTGAACTCCGGATCCAAGTAATAGGCGTAGTTACCGAGGGTGAGCCCGCGCGGCCAAAGGCCCACCAGCCCTCGTGTAACCAGCTCCGGATCGCTCAAGCTTTTCGCGATCTCGTTCACGAAGGGGAGGAGCATCGTCAACGAGAAGAGGCTCAAGGCGACGATAATCGTAATTTGTCCCGGAATGGACGCTCCCATCTTTTGCGCATCCCTCAGTCCGGTGCCGAAACGAAGAGCCATACAACCCTCAAAAAATGCTCGTGTCGGTCACTCGCTTGGCCACCGCATTGGCGCCGAAGAGCAACACAAAACTGAGCGCGGCCTTAAACAAGTTGACCGCCGTGGTGAGACTGTACGCCCCCTCCAATAGTCCGACACGATACACGTACGTATCGAAGATGTCGGCGACCTCCCACACGAGAGGGTTGGAGAGCGTCCAGATCTGGTCGAATCCGATCTCGAGAAAGCGCCCGATGTTGATGAGAAAGAGCGTAACGATCGTGGGTAGAAGCGAGGGGAGCGTGATACGCCACAACTGCTTCCACCGCGAGGCGCCGTCGATGGAGGCCGCCTCGTACAACTGCGGATCGATCGCCGTGAGAGCGGCGAGGTAGATGATCGAATCGAAGCCCGCCTGCTTCCAGATGTAGGAGATCACGACCACGGGCCGGAAAAAGATCGGTTCGATCATGAAAAAACGCGCATCCAGGCCGAACAGGCGTTCGCGCATGACGTTGACGAGGCCTCCGTCGGGGTTGAGAAGGTTTAAGAAGATCTGACTTACGATGACCCAACTCAAGAAGTGGGGAAAGTAGGCCAACGTTTGGGCCGTCCGACGGAAGCGTCGATTGCGGACCTCGTTGAGCAGGAGCGCCAGGATGATCGGCACGGGAAAGGAGAAAAGTACCCGTTGAAAGCCGATAATGAGACTATTGCGAAAGATGCGCCCGAAAAAGTTGTATTGAAACATATCGCGGAAGTTCTGCCAGCCCACCCACTCGCTGTCGGCAAATCCGGCGAAGATATTGTAATCCTGCCACGCGATGATCGAGCCCGCACCCGGTATGACGCGAAAGAAAATCAGAAAGAGAAACCCCGGCAGAGCGAGGATGTATAGTTGATACCGATTTCGCATATTTGCGAAGATTTGCTCGCCGAGCCCCCTGCGACGACCGGTTATATCGGTGTTCGATGTGATATCTACAGCGCTACTACTCATTCAGTTTGACATACCATTCATCTCAATTGATATATATCAGACTACCTCCAAACGCCGATTCTGTCAAACATTTTTCATTTTTTGGCCCTTTAGGCACTTAGCGCGGTATCGGACGACGTGATACCCTCTCTTCTGAAATATATCAGGATTGCTTATGGACGATACATACTGGCGAGCGCGCCTCGTCGCACAGTGGCCCGTGCATCGTGCCGCCCCGACGCGCTCGGCGACGCGCGATCTGACACTCGATCTGTATATCCCGGAGACCGAACGCCGAGGCGTCATCGTATACATCCACGGCGGCGGCTGGGAGACGGGCACCAACGATCGTCCCCCCGGTTTTCGTACCGTTCTGCGTCACGGCTATGCACTATCGGCGATACAGTACCGCTTTGCGACCGAGGTCGCCGGAGCGACGCTCGCGGAAGACATCCGCGATGCGCTCGCCGCGACGCAGGACCTCACCGAGCTCGAGGGCGTTCCGGCGGAACGATGGTACCTCTGGGGCGTATCGGCGGGCGGCCACCTCGCCTCGCTTACAGCCCACCGCATGGCGCTGCACCCGCGCTCGAACGATCCCGCCATATGCGCGGTCGCATCGTGGTGCGGTCCTATGGACATCGGCGCGTACGGACGGCTCACCGACGTCGACGAACGGGAGAGGGAAATGGTGCGCCGCATCGTTGGTCAACTGACCGACGGCGATGATGAAGCGGCGCGCGCGCTCAGTCCGATTATGTACGCCGGGCCGGATAGCGTGCCGCACCTGTTCGTCCACGGCGATGAAGACGGCCTCGTTCCACCGTCCCAGAGCGAGACGATGTACCGGGCCCTTCGCGAGTCGGGTGTGCGCGCAGAGTATCTGCGCCTACCCGGCGGTGCCCACGCGATGCCGCCGGGAGACTCACGCGAGATCAGGCGTACCCTCGCATTCTTCGATGAGATCGGCCGGGACGACGCCCATCGGACACCCTCGTCCAAACCGCCGCGCCGTGGAGGCGAGTCGTGACGTTCCGCCGCGTCGCGCGGGAGACCTGCGTCGTTTGTGCGTTCTGCGTGGGTTACGGGGAGTGGTCGATACGTTCCTATCCGCGGATTCTCGTTCGCGAGGCGTGCGAGGATCGCATCGAAATCGTAGATTCTCAGGAGGGTGCCGCTCGTGGATGAACCCCGTTCCGTCGACGGGACGAATACGCCGGTGCGGCTCGATCCGCGGCGCACACCAATAAGCCGCCGAGGCTCATGGATGAACCTCGCCGTACTCGATGACGGCGACCGAGCCCCACGAGGTCCGGGTCTGTATCTGAGGACCAACAGATCGCGCCCGATCGTCTCCCGTACCGTGTTCCGCCTCGTGGTGGAGAGCGAGGCGGAAATCGCCTATCGCGGCGCACCCGGCTCGGTCGCAATCGATATCGGGAGTCGACGTAACGCACTCGTTCTCTTCTTCGAGGGGAACGCGACACTCCGTATCGTCGGTACGGTCGCGTTTCGGTTGGAGTCGGCCTTCGTAAGCAGCAGCCGGCGCGAGAACACCAGTCACGCCGTTGCCTATCGCCGGGACCGAAGTCGGGTCGTCGTCAATGCCCGATCGTGGTTGCGACGCTACGGTGTCGAGGTCCTCTCCGGCTCGATCGACCTCGATGCTACGTGGGACGGTGAAGTCACGCCGCGAGCAGATATCGCGATACATCCCTCTGCCGACCACACCGTCGAGGTTGCAATCGATGAGTTCTGGAGCACGTGGGTTCCGCCGATTCGTCGGTCGGCCGAGAGTGCGCGACAATCGTTGGAAGACGAGTGGCGGGATTATCTGTCGGCGTTCCCTTCCGTCGAGGAGCGCCATCGCGTCACCGCCGAGCGGGCGACCGCTCTCATCTGGATGTGCACCCAGTCGCCCGGCGGGCTGCTGCGGCGCGAGGCTGTTTTCATGTCCCTCAACTGGATGGACGCGGTGTGGAGCTGGGACAACTGGATCAACATGACCGGCATCGCCCACGCTCACGCAGAGCTCGCCTTCGATCAGTATCGCGTTATTGCCGACCATCAGGACGAGTACGGCGCATATCCCGATGCCGTCGACGACGGATTCATACACTACAACTTCAGCAAACCGCCGATTCAGGGGGTGATCGTCCACTACTTGGAGGATGCCGTCCCGGAGTTCTGGACGGAGGAGCGCATACGCGAGGCGTATCCGTCGATTGCGGCGTTTACGCAATGGTGGCTTGCGCACCGGCGCATTGGAGGTCACGATCTCTGTCATTATCTCCACGGCAACGATTCGGGGTGGGACAACTCCACACTTTTACGCGCCGGGGTTCCGATCGTGCCACCCGATCTTAACGCGTACCTCGTTATACAGTGCCGCGTACTCGGCCGATGGGCGAAACGGTTGGGGCTCGCCGAGGAGGAAAGTCGGTACTGGGACGCCGCTGCGGACCGTGTCCGCGCCGCTCTGGTCGGCGAGCTGTGGCGGGGAGACCGCTTCGTCGCCCTCCACGTGCCCACCGGCGAGACGATCGACTCCGGCAGCCTCTCCGCCGCGTTACCGGCGCTGCTCGGTGACGAGCTGCCCCGGGAGATGCAAGGTGCGGTGCTCCGACGATTTGCGGCGTGCGAGACCGAATGGGGGTTGGCCACCGAGGCCCCCGAGAGTCCTTACTACGAGGCGGAAAACTATTGGCGCGGACCGATCTGGGCTCCGTCGACCTTACTCGCGGTGATGGGGCTACGCGCATTGGGCGATGCCGACGCGGCGGATCGCATCGAAGAAAAGTTTCTGCGGCTGGTCGAGACGAGCGGCTTTGCCGAAAACTTTCACCCCGAGACGGGAGAACCCTTGGTCGACCCCGCCTACACGTGGACGGCCGCCGTCTTTCTGAGCATCGTCTACCGCCGCACCCGCACCGGACGCGCGAGCTGAATCTCCTCGCCGGCAACAATCGCGTCTTCGCAGATAAACAGCTGCCCGGTACCGACGGGGGCTACGGCGGAGTGCCACACCCCCGGGAAGATACACACCGCCTTGGTGAGGAGGAACGCCTGGAGCGCCTCGGGATCGTCGGCAGGTGCGACAAGCATTACGACACGCCCGGTCAGGGGCGCGAAGCATTCGTGCGTGGCGGGATGGCGATGGACCGACGCGACGATGTCCTCCACCACCGTGTTGACGGCCACCTGCCAACCGGTCGCGTTCGATACGGTGAACAGCGAGACGAATCCCGGGGTGAGCGACTCCAGGACGCGCCCGAAGGGGGCGAAGGATCGCTCGGTCGGCTCGACCGGGTCGAGCACTCGCACACTCGCGATCGCCTCTCTATCCATCGATAACCCCGACGGCCTCGACCAACGGCGGAACCATGCGAGCCAGCGCCTCGTAGGAGAACGCGGCGCGGGCGAGTGCGAAGTTCGTGTCTACCGCGCGTCGACGCCGGTGGGAATCGCGCAGATACTCGACGATCAGTCGGGCCGCCTCATCCAGTCGACGGGGATCACACCGAACCAAACCGCGCGCGTCGCGGCCCACGATTCGATCTCCCAACGAAGCGACGTCGAACCCGACGTTCGCGAGGTCGCTCCGCCACACCGGATACTCGAACAGCACCACCGGTAACCGAGCGAAGACCGCCTCGATGAACTGATTGCCCCACCCTTCCCAAACGCTGGGATACGTTACGAAATCGGCCGCGACGTAGCTGTCCCACAGGGAGTAAATCTTGGCTCCGTCGTCCGCAGTCCCGCGGGAGTGTTTTACCCGTTCGCCCGCCCATACCAATCGGACGCCGCATTCGGCGGCGTACGCGGCCAAGTGCGACGGATACGAGGAGGTCAGTCCGATTCCCTCGACGTAGCCGGCGCATATCAGCACGATATCGTCCTCGGGCCCGAAGGTTCGACCGTCGTAGAGCTTCCCCTCCAGCCGCGCGCGGAACGCCGGCTTCGAGAGCGTCGCAACGACGTCGATGGCGAGCTCGATCGCTTTGCGGTCGAGCACCCTCGTCGCTTGCAGCGCCACGATATCGTTGGAGCCGATCCCGAGTTGCGCGCGAAAGTCCTCGTTGTATCCGTCGCGCTCCCACGACGCCTGTGAAAAGTCGAAGACGTTCGGCACGACTGTTGAGGATATACCGCGCTCCTCCAGGAGCGCTCGTTGCCCGATACGGTTGATCGTTACGTGACGTATCCACGGATAGTCGGGCGGCGCGTGCCGACGGTACAGCTGTATGACCTCGTCACAGGTGGGATAGACCTCGCCGGAGTCCTCCCACCAGAAGTCGTGGTTATGGCAAATGGTGGGGATCTTGCGCTCGTCGATCACCCGCGAGAGGGCCAGCATCCCGGGAAGGTTGTATCCGACGCTCAAAAGATTGTTGGGAATGACGACATCGACCGATAGGCGGTCCAACGCCTCCTCGATTTGGGGACGTATTCGCGCGCTGTGCTCCTCGACCTCGACGATCAGGTCCGCCGGCGTCTCATAGTCGGTCAACGCGCGCGTCGCGTTGTATATGATCTTCTGAGTAACCGGATGAAAGGGATACAGCTCAGGGATACAGTGTCCGCCCGGTACATCATCGTTCCCGGCGATATAATGCACCGTATGCCCGCGACGCTCCAAAACGACGCGCCATTTGTCTACCTCGAGGGAGACGCCGTCGGTTCGACCCAGCCGATGTTGAATGAATGCAAAGACCGCCATTACCTGAACTATACTACATTTCCATTCTGAAATAGGTCAATATCGATAGAGAACGCCGAACTGTGCTACAATACGGCATGAACACGCGGACGCATGAGATAGGCATCGTATCGTGGGGCGTGATCGGCGCCGGAGACGTATGTGAGCGCAAGAGCGGCCCCCCGCTCTATCGCGTTGCGGGCTCGGCACTCCGAGCGATCCATCGCAGAGATCGCGTCGCCGGCGAGGATTTCGTGCGTCGCCACGGACACGGCCGCTACGTCGCGGACCTGGACGCAATGCTCGAAGATCCCTCGCTCGATGCGATATACGTCGCATCTCCCCACGCCCTACACGCCGAACACGCGATCCGCGCCCTTGAGGCGGGAAAACACGTCTTGGTAGAGAAGCCCATGGCTCTCTCGGTCGTCGATTGCGACCGCATGATTGAGGCGGCAAGGACGGCACACCGCACGCTGGCGGTCGCTTACTACCGGCGCGGCTACCCGGCCGTAACAAAGCTAAAGGAGATCATCGAAACCGGTGAGATCGGTGCCGTGCGCTCGATGTCCGTAAACTCGGAGTTTCCCACGAGCCATCGTATCGATCTCGTACACTTCCTCGTGGGAGACATCGCGCGGCTGAAGTGCGAGGCGAAGCGCGACGACGGGGGATACCGCTTTGAGCAAATGATGCCGCGTCTCTACCTGCAGACCGCCGAGGGTGCGACGGTCACCATGAGCGAGCAATGGACGGAGACGGGCCTCCCCGAGACGATACGGATCGAAGGTGCGTCGGGCACTGCGGACGTCGACGACCTAAAGGGCGGTAGAATCGCGATAACTCGCGACGGCGAGGTGAAGCACATACGAGTGTCGTCCCTGCCGTGGACCCATTGGGGCTTAGTCGAAAACATGGTTGCTCATCTTTTGCGCGGTGCGACTCTGCTGTGTGACGGCCGAGAGGGACGCAAATCGACCGTCATACTCGAATACGTTAACGCGGCCGGCGCCCGAGACGATTGGGTCGATATCGACTACGCCTCGATGAGTTCATAGAAACATCGCCGAGAACCGGTTTTCATAGACATAATCATCCATATTTTGCTATTCTTGCCGGTACGTTATCCAACGTTACATGAGGAAAAGCATAATGAAGCGAAACCGTAGCACGGCGGTGCTCGGGCTCCTGATCGTGATAATGGCGGCGGGTTGCTCACTATTCGGGGACGATGACGATGAGTCGACGGGGGGAGCCGGGAGTGCGGGCACCGGTGCGGTGTACGGATACATGGTGTTCGGCTATTTCGGTGCAAGCGGCACGGGTTATCAGACGGATCTGACGCTCGCCGCCGATGCGGCGAGCTACGAGAGTGGGCTTAGCCCGGTTTTTCTCGCGGAGTTCTACGACACGACCGCTGACGCCGCCATTGAGGCGGGAACGTACGAGGTGGCCGCGGATGCGGCGGCCGCGGGCGCGGCTTCACCGGGCAACGTCCTCACGGTTCGGATTATTCGAGGAATATCGGTAACGCTTGACGGCGCTACGGTTCAGGAGCTCAGGTTCGACTACGTCGGAACCAATCTCTCTCGCCCGCAACTCAACTCACTGTACGACGAAGTCCGGACGCCCGACATCGGGGAGTACCAACGTATCACCGGCGGAACGGTAACGGTCGCGGAGTCCGCCGGACGCTATACCTTCTCGTGGACACTCCTGACTGAGGACGGCGAGTCGATCGTCGGATCCTACGAAGGCGCGGTCGACCTCGAAGAGGATTCATCGACATAAGGCGCGGGACCGATTCACGGCGATAGTTGCCGCTCGCACAGATGACCCAGTTGAGCAACTGCCTCGGTCACGCGCTCATCGATGGGCATTCCGAAAGAGAGACGAACATAGTTTCTAAAAGCGCCGTCGCGACTGAAGGCGGGTCCCGGGACGATGCCGATTCGGTGGCGCAGCGCATCTTCAAAAAGGCGAACGGAGTCGACATGACCGGGAAGTTGAACCCAGAGATAGTAGCCGCCGGTCGGCCGCGTCGTCTTCGTCGGCTCCGGGAAATGGCGCTCGACCGCGTCGATCAGCCGAAATGCGTGCCGTTGCAATACGCGACCGACCGACGCGATGTGTTTCCGATACTTTGCCGTCGCAAAGTAGGCGGCGAGTCCCTCCTGCAGGAGTGAGCTCTCACCGAGGCTCGTGGCGACTTTCAGGGCTCGCGCGGCACCGGTATAACGCCCCGCCGCAAGCCACCCGAGTCGGTTCCCGGGACCGAGCGTCTTGGACACGGAGGAACAGAAGAGCACATTGCCCGCACCGTCAAAGCTCTTCAGGGGATACTCGGTATCTCCGTCGAAGGAGAGTTCCCCGTATACGTCGTCCTCGATGAGCGGGACGCCGCTTTGTTCGCATATCTCAACGGCCCTTTTTCGATTCCGTACCGGCACGACGAAACCGGTCGGATTCTGAAAAATCGCCGTCAGGATAACCGCCTTCACGGAACGACCGTGGACGATCTCCTCCAACCGATCGAGATTGATGCCGTCGTACGGCGATGTGGGTATGGTAACGGCGCGCCGCCCCAACTCGCGAAGGAGTTGCAGGATGCCGAGGAACACCGGCTCCTCGACGGCAATCGCGTCGCTCGGTCGTGTCGTGATCTGAATTGCGATACTCAACGCTTCGATACAACCGTTCGTAACGATTAAATCGTCGGCGCGAAGAAAGACGTTTCGCTCCGATAGAAGCCTGGCGACCTCGGTTCGTAGAGCTTCGCTACCGGCTACCTTGCCGTAGGAGTGGAGCACGGACGGTCTCTCCTTTGCGACACGAGTCGTATGTCGCACGATATCCTTCAGAGGTAGCATCGACGGGGCCGGGAGGCCGGCACCGAGAGAGACGATCGATCGATCGTTACTCGCTTCGACGATCCGGCCGATGGTGGAGAGCGGAACGACCTCGGAGCCGGGCGGCGTCGTTCTCGGCGACGGATGTTCCACCGCATGCGGTTTCCGCACCGTACCGACAAAGAACCCCGACCGCTCGACCGGATAGATCCGGCCCGACATCTCGAGTACTTCGTACGCTTGGATGACCGTCGACACCGAACAGTTGAACTGTAGGCTCATGCGGCGCAACGACGGCATACGATCGCCCGGTGAAAGCCGCCCATCCTCGATAGCGCGTTCGATATGCATCGCAATTCGTCGGTACATCGGACCGCGGTGTGCTTCGCTCATGCGAGACAGTATAAAACTGTTATGGTCAAGCGCGTATATTTTTGTATCTGTTATGCATGTTTCGTCTTTGATACGCTCTTGACGGAGGAGGAGATATGCTCAACACCGTGTTTCCCGTCGTTTTGTTCGCGCTGTCTATGACCGCAACGCCCGGCCCCAATAACATGCTCCTTACGGCGTCGGGAGCGACGTTCGGCTTCAACCGTACGAGACAGACTATCGTCGGCATGGTTCTCGGAATCCAAACACAACTCTTTTTGAGCGCCGCCGGTTTGGGCGTCCTATTTACCGGTATCCCGGTGCTTCAGACGGTCCTGCGGGTTGTCGGTGTGACGTATCTCCTCTATCTCGCCTACCGAATCGCCTTTGGAGGACGGGCGGTCGGCGACGACGGCGGGCCGACGAAACCGATCTCCTGGATCGAAGGTGCCCTGTTTCAATATCTGAATCCGAAAGCGTGGATCGCGACACTCACGGCGATGAGTGTGTACACGGCGGAAGGAGACCAATACATCGAGACGGCGGCGACGGTTTCCGCGGTATTCCTCATCATCATGCCGATATCCGTATCGTTGTGGGCAATGTTCGGATCGGCGTTGGGCCGGTTGTTGAACTCAGGACCCTTTGCACGGCCGCTGCGGTGGACACTTGGACTCGTGACCGCGGCATCGGGCGCGTTTGTCGTGCTGTAGACTGAACGGGGAGTCGGGACGGCCTTACAACCGTACTCTGACGTGGCGTCGCATCCGGGAATGGTGCCGGAAATCGGGCGAAACGCTGTAGGCGGCGATCAGAACGATCTCGCTCCCGGGACCCAACGCGTAGTGGTGCGGCGCCGCGCCGCGCGTATCGAGAACCACGCGCATCGCGATACGCCCGTCCGACAGCCCACCCTCAGTACTCAAGACGATTGAGACGCCCCCAACCTCACCCACCGGTCTGTAATCGCCCGCAGCGACGACGAAGCTATTCTGTACCTCGACCTTACCATCGACGATACGCATCAATACCAAGTCGGCTCCGACGATCGAGTCGGTTTCGTTAAACCCGACGGCGACCCAGCCGGTCGTTGGGGCGTTTACGTCGAATGTGATCGCGCCGTTGCCGTGGCTCCAGGCGATGTGCATTCCGCCGACATCGATCGGGTTGGCGCCCACGGCCTCGTGCCCCGCTCCGAAGAGTCCCACCGCCAGCGCAATCGCTAAGCGCGGGCGCGTACGACGATTCATCTTCATGCCGTTACCTCCGCGGCGGCTTCTCGGCGATCCGACAGAAACTGATAAGATTACCGATGAATGTACCGGGGTACGAAGCGGTACGTATCGGCCCCATACCGAAGTCGCGCAACACCGCCTCCAGCTTACGCGACCGCGCACACTGAATAGACCATCGTCTCTCGATGCCGACGGTCGCCGGGCCGCATCGAGTCAACATCAGGACCGCGCATCCGCCGGGACGCAAGACGCGCTCGATCTCGGCCAATGCCCTGAGCGGACGCGCCACGTGCTCGATGACGTGGGCGGCAACGACGATATCAAAGGTCGCGTCGGGAAACGGTAGACACTCCGCCGAGCCGTCGACGCCGTCCAAATGGGTGTCCTCCCGGGCGAGGTTGCGCGCGGCAACGCGTAACATTTCCGGCGAGATATCGACGCCGGTGACGCGCCAGACGGCTCCTCCCGTGCGGCGGATCGCCTCGACAAGGGCCGCCGACGCGGAGCCGGTGCCGATCCCCACATCCAGGACGCGCACGTCGCGGCCGATAACCGTCGGCCACCGCTGGCCGGCGAGGAGTCGGCGATACGTCTCGTGGAAGCCGATTCGCTCCAGCGTGCGGTCCCAACTGACCGCCTCGCGGTCGTATCGAATACGAAGACGCTCTACCGGAATCGTCGCCGGTGCGTCAAATCGTACCATTCCGATGCTCGTGTTCATGACCGCTCCTTTCCATTATCAGAGGAGGTGTTTTTGGTCGCGTGGCGCTCGATAGTCGATAGAACGCGAACGAAGACGCGGAGGTCGGCGGGAGGTATTCCGTCATAGAGCGCGCGACGCGCCTCGACCACGGCCGGTATGAGCCGATTCATCAGCTCGACGCCGCGGTCGGTGAGGAACACGGCGTGGCGTCGCCGGTCCCGTGGGTCGGCTCTTCGCTCGAGATATCCTCGCATCACCAGAGAATCGACGAGCCGTGTCACGTTGGGGTGATCGGAGAGCACCTCATCGGCCAGATCGACCTGACTGCTCCCCGGCTTTGCCCGCACCTTGAACAGAACGAAGTACTGCTCCTGACTGATATCGAGCCCGTGAAGAGCCAAAAAACGGCTGAGATGCAGTCGCAACACGCGCGCCGAGCGATGAATACGATACGCCAGCGCCTTTTCCAAATCGTCGGTCTCGTAAAAGACACGCTCATGGTTCATTACATAATTAATAATTGCTTAAGCAAATATTGTCAAGGCCATTTTTCTCTCCTCCTCGATGACCGATACGCGATCCGTCCGTCTCGGCTCCGACGAGGGGATGCCGACGCCGGTTGTCGAAATGTGACTTCTGTACAAGCGGCACAAACGAAACTATCGTGTACCGTTGAGGGGGATATGATGCCGCAACCCGATTTTTCGCGTTTAGAACGAGTCGTCGAAGCGATGCCGCCGTTTGTGAGGGATGCCCTTACCGAGGCGGAGCTCCTGGACACGTACCGGCGTCGCCCTGCGTATCAACAAAACGACTATTTGAGCTGGATCCGTCGCGCCAAGCGACTTGAGACGAAGCAGAAGCGTCTCGCGCAGATGCTCGACGAGTTGCGCATGGGGGATGTGTATATGAACATGGCCTGGAGGCCGCGGCGTACGTCGCCGTTGTCCTGATATCGGTGGCCTGTCTGCCTCACCGCGCGACCGTTTCGCCGTGAGAGACGCCCCATTCGGCGAGAGACGCGACGATCGGCGACAACGAGCACCCCAGGGCGGTCAGGTCGTATTCGACGTGCAGCGGCCTTTCCCGCAGTACCGTGCGGCGGATAAGTCCATCGCGTTCCATGGAACGAATCTGTCGCGCAATGACGCCGCGATTGACGTGCGGCAACGCCCGGCATATGGCGTTGAACCGATTGTTTCCGGTCCAAATATGCCAGAGAATGTTGGTTTTCCATCGGCCGCGGAGACGGTCGATAGTCAATACGCAGGGACAATCGTATACGGCCGCACCGAATCGCCATTGCTTCATACCCATAGAATACACCACCGGCTACGACGCAACATCGTCGCTACACCACCTCCTCAGCGCCGCGCTGCACAAGGAGCTCGACGACGTCGGGTGAGGCGTATACACGCTTCGGAACCGGGGAACCGGCGTCCAGTAGCGCCCGGACCACCCCCGCATAGTCGCCGCCCGGTGTATCGGCGTTGAGCGAGCCGTGTACGGCCCACTCCAGCGGCGTATTGCGATGCACATCGCCTCGATCGAGGACCGAAGCGCCGTGCTCGAGAAGCATCCGCACCACCTCGTGGTGGCCGCGATGGCTCGCGCAGTGCAGCGGCGTACCGCCGTCGACCCCGCGAGCGTCGAGGGGAAAGCCCACCGCAACCATCGTGCGCACCGCCTCGACGTTCCCTTCCCACGCGGCGTGTGCGATGAGGCCCACATCCTCGGGCGGCAGGAGACGGACGATGCCGGGCCGGCGATCGTTCCAGAGCAGCGCCTCGGCGGTATCCCCGGACGTGCACGCGGCAAGAAAGAGATCCTCCTCTCGCGGAGAGACCTCCGGGCCGAGCTCCTTCAGAAAACGGCGCGTATCGCGCGAGCCGTATCGTATGGCGGCTCGATAGAGCGAACGCCCCTGCGAGTCGAGTCCTGTCACATCGGCGCCGTAGTCAATCAATAACTGCAGGATCGCCGGTTGCCGCCCGCGCAGCACCGCGTGATGGAGAGCGTTGGGCGTCGTCTCGTTCGGGTCGACGCCGCGCTCCAACAGGAGCTTCGCCCGCTCGTAGTCCTCGAAATCGAGGGCGCGTAACAGGACGTTCGTTCCGCGCCACGCCGCACCGCGATCCAACAGCAGAGCGAGGGCGGTACGATCGGAGAGCTCCGCGGCGTGATACAACGACTCGTCGTCGTCCGCCAGAGCGCCCGAATCGAGCAGGAGGCGCACAAGGTCGTTATTCCGCCCAATGCGTATCGCGCAGAAGAGCGCGGACAAGGGACTGTCCGGCCAGTCGGGGTCAACGTAGGACGCGTTGGGATCGGCGCCCGATGCCAATAGGAGCCGTGCCGATTCGAGAAGACCGCGGGCGCGGACGGCGTCCGTCCGATGAAACGGTGAGGAACACGCAAAGAGGAGAGGCGTCCAACGCCACGGCCCCGCCGTTGCGCGGACGGCGGTCGGATCGCGCATCAGAAATTGCGTGACGACCGCTGCCTCACCGGCGGCCGCAGCGGCAAAGAGGTTGGCGGTCGCCACGCGCGGCTCCATATCGAGGATGCGCCGCGCGAGTGTGTGCGCCCCGGCCGTGAGCCGCTTCAAGAAGAGCTCGGCCTTCTGCGCTACGGTGAGGCCGGTAAGCGTGACCCGTTCTACGTGGCTGATGAGTCGTTTCCAGCTCGGAAAGCCGTACTCCCGCGCGATGACCGACTGTGCATCGCGGAGCATAGGACGCTCCGGGAGATGGAGGAGCGTCTCTCGCGCGCGATGAAGCGCATCACCGTCATCGATACGTAGCGCCCTGAGAAGTTCCTTGGCCTGCTTTCGAAGATGTTCCGCGTTGGGACGCGAAGGTAGGGACCGGTGCATAGCATACCTCCATGCTCGTCGCCCGCGGTCCGCAATCGGGCTGCATAAAGGTTTGCGCGATACCGGTGCCGTCGGTCGTCGAGTGGGCTCGGCCCTTCCCGCGGACCCGGAGGCGTCTCGATACGCCGCCTATACACTACGCCTCCGCGACGCGAAGGTCAAATGAGGCCGCATCGAGGACCGCGGCGCCGCCAATCGAAGCGTGTTGTGTTTTTCCGTGAACGATGGTATCGATGTCGGTGGCGTGCCGTTTGGAGGTAGAGAGGAAGCATGATTCGTGACGCGAGGGAGCGGGATGCGCACGCCGTCTCCCGCATCTATAACCACTACGTAGAGCACACCGCGGTCACCTTCGAGGAGCACGCCGTCCCTACGGAGGAGATGCGTAGGCGTATTCGTGAGGTAGCCACCGCATTCCCATGGATCGTAGCCGAGGAAGACGGTGAGCTGGTCGGCTACGCGTATGCAACGGCGTGGCGAAGCCGCTCGGCGTATCGGTTCTCGGTCGAAAGCACCGTCTATATAGCTCCGGAGGCGACGGGGCGCGGCGCCGGAAGCTCCCTAT
The DNA here is from genome assembly GCA_965601925.1 of Alkalispirochaeta sp. GTDB lineage: Bacteria > Spirochaetota > Spirochaetia > DSM-27196 > Alkalispirochaetaceae > Alkalispirochaeta. Next base: position 2,960,557 of record OZ271854.1, on the reverse strand, counting down.
ACGGCGAGCTTATCACACGACTCCAAGCCCGTCCCGTCCACAGCGTCATCGGTGGGATTGCGCTTCCCAACGACGCGAGCGTAGCGCTGCACGAGAAGTTCGGCTTTCACAAAGTGGCCCACTTTCACGAGGTGGGCCGTAAGTTCGACCGCTGGATCGACGTAGGCTATTGGGAGCGTATCCTCAGGGACGGGACGTAACGGATCGCACCACACCGATCGATCGCCGATCGAACGGTGCGCACACGAGGCGCCCCTACGCGCGCGCGCCTCCACTCCTCGGAAACGCGACGTCCCACCTCGATATCGTCGACCACCAGGATCAACGGGTTGGCGTGGTCGCTGTAAAGCACCGCAATGCTCACCCCCTCATCCGCCATCCTGCGTGTAAACGCGCCGAGCCGGCCCGGTCTCTGTTGGTCGAGTCGTTGTACCGGCACATCGCGGCGGCGGTCGACGACAAACGCACCGCCGCTCACTCCCCGTGCTGAGTCGTCGGGGAGACGCGCCCGAGGTACTATACCTCGTAGTCCACCGCAAAGCGCGACTCGGTCACCGCGCCGATAAATTCGGCAACCTTTTGGTGGTCGGGATGTACCCGGTAGGCGTCCAGTGCCGCCACATCGTCGAACTCGGTGTAGAGGACGACATCGAAGTCTCCGGTCGTGTTTACGATAGTCGTCGATACGTCCAGACGGCGGAGTTGGGGAACGACTCCGAGAAGCGCCTTCAACTGCGCCTCCATCTCGGCGCGATTTGTACCGGCATCTTTGCCGAGGGCACTATCCTTCAGCTTCCAACAAACGACGTGTGCAATCATGGCGACCTCCCTCGCTCTTTTCACCAAACGTAGCCTCTATGTCGGACGTCCGGCAAGCGGCCCGCCGGACATGGGACGCCGGTACCGTGGCGATCCTGGGAGCGCTATGCTATGGTTTCGTCGGTACCGTTATGAGCGCTACACCCTTTTCACTCTTGGTCAAACCGGCCGGCGCGGACTGCAACATGCGCTGCGACTACTGTTTCTACCTCCCCAAGGCGTCGTTGTATCCCGGCGACGAGCGCTCGCGCATGTCCCTCCACACCGTGGAGGCGATGCTCCGCGCTTACTTCGCGACGCCGCAGGAGGTATACGCCTTCGGGTGGCAGGGCGGCGAGCCCACGCTCATGGGGCTCGATTTTTTCCGCGAGGTGTTCGCGATGCAGCGCCGCCTTGCACCGCCGGGCGCGCGCATATCCAACGGACTGCAAACCAACGGGACGCTACTAAGCGCCGAATGGGCGCAGACGTTGCGGGAACACGACGTGCTTGTCGGCCTCAGCATCGACGGGTCGCGTCACATTCACGACCGCTATCGCGTGTGGGCGGACCGCGACGGGCCGTCGGCCGGCACTCACCGGTACGTAGAGGCTACCGCACGCATGCTCCGGGAAGAGAAGGTCGCCTTCAACGCCCTCACGGTGGTGGGCCGTCATAATCAGGAACGCGCCGTCGAAGTATACGAGTACTTACGCGCGCTCAAAATTCGTCACATGCAGTTCATTCCGTTGGTCGAATGGGAAAACGTATCCGGCGCCGACCTGTACGAGCCTCCGGAGACGCCGCTACGTCTCTCTCCGTTTTCGGTGACCGGTGAGGGGTGGGCACGCTTCCTTACGGCGATCCTCGAGCGCTGGTTTCCCAAAGATGTACGGCGCGTCTCGATTCGCCACCACGATTCAATAATGGAATTATTGGTTAACGGGCGATACAACGTCTGTACTACTTCCGGGCGGTGCGGCGGACACTTCGTGGTGGAGCACACCGGAGATATCTATCCGTGCGATTTCTTTGTGGAGGCGTCGACGCGGCTCGGAAATGTCCGCGACGATCCGGCTCCGGCATCGTCCGAGCACGGAGAGGGGGCGGTCAATCCCTTCCTCAACGCGTTACAAGATCCGCGGCACCACGCCTTTGTCGCCGCAAAGGCGCACTGGAACGAGACGTGTACGGCGTGCGAGTATCTGTGGTTGTGCGGTGGTGATTGTCCCAAGCTACGCCTCCCCCGGCGGCGTTACGCGACCGACACGACGCCGACTCGCGACGACGTATCGGCCCTATGCGAGGGCTGGAAATCATTTTATCGACACAGCCTTTCGAGATTCGAAAATTTGGCCCGTAGTATCGCACCGCAGATTACGGGGCGTCCGCCCGCAATGCCGGCGCTCATGGAGCGCTGGGATTCCGGGCGGGAATGTTTCTGCGGGTCCGGCCGCCCCGCCGGGAAGTGTCACCTTGCCGGTCGCGGCTAACTTGACAGCGGGCGGGCCGCAACTTATCGTGACGACATGCTCCGCACACCACCGGCCTTTCGCAGTTGGACACGATGATCGTCGACACTATCGTCTCGGCGCTACACGGTACGCCGGGGTTGGGGCTCTATCTCACGATGGCGGTGTTGACCGCAACGTGCTTTCTCATCGGGATCGTCGCCGTCGCGGCGGGCGTCGGCGGCGGCGTACTCTTTGTGCCGCTGGTGAGCGCCATCTTCCCGATTCACATCGATTATGTACGGGGCGCCGGGCTCATGGTCGCTTTGGTAGGCGCGATATCGGCGGCGCCGTCGCTCATGCGCCGCGGGTTTTCCGACGTGCGCATCTCTATCCCCCTCGCATTGTGCGGATCGGTGGGATCGATCCTCGGCGCCCGGTTGGGACTCTCGATCGCGCCCGACGTCGTATTGGGTCTGCTCGCGGTCTTCATGTTCTTCGTGGCGGGACATACGGCACGACAGGTGATAGCGCCTCCGTCGGGGAGGACCGATTCGCATTCCGAGACCGCGACCGCGCGTCCCTCCGGTAGGCGCGGCCTCTCCGACCGCATCGCATCGCTATGGAGCCTACGCGGCGCCTATCGCGACCCGGCGACCGATGAGACGATTCGGTGGCGAGTCCGGAGTATCGTTCCGGCCATGACGACCTTTATCGGTGTCGGAGGCGTCGGCGGGATGCTCGGGATCGGTGCCGGATGGGCCAACGTACCGATCCTTTCGTCGATGATGGGACTCCCGATCAAACTTGCGGCGGCTACCAGCGGCCTGGTGATTATCGCCAACAGTAGTGCGGCGGCGTGGGTCTATCTGCATCGGGGAGCAATCAGACCGCTGGTCGTCGTGCCCGCTCTGGTGGGAATGATCGCCGGAACGCGGTTGGGAGCGCGGCTGCTCGGCAGGGCGCGTCCCCGATCGGTACGCATCGTGGTGGTCGTAGTGCTCACCGCGGCGGCCGTGCAGACACTCATCGGAGTTCTCTCGTGACGACGCCGTCGCGACTCTTCGGGTACGTACTGACGGTCGGGCTCATCGTTGCGGCGGTCGCTACGGTGATTCCGACGATCCTGTTGACGGCATCCCTCGGAGACGCGGTCGGCGAGGAGCTTTCGGCGTGGCGCGAACCGGCAGACACCGCCTCGTTCGACCGCGAGCGTCCCGGAGAGTCTCAGGGGTCTTTTATCGACGAACCGACGGTCCTCGCCTCCATCGGTGTGGCGCTCTTCGTGGCCATCTCCTTCATCGGGTACACGGCGCTCGCGCTCGCCTACATAACGCGTGGCGATGCGCCCTACGCGGTAATGACCCTCTTGCAACTCGTCGTCTTTCTCATCGCCGCGCTCGCCTTCATGTAGCGCGCACGCCTACGCGCGGAAGCTCTCGTCATTGCTGTGCTGCCAACACACGCTCATTCGGCGCCTCGATACAGTAGTGGTACACCCATATGTAGGTGTACTGAAAGAGCGCTACCGCCAACGCGATCCGCGAGCCTCCAACGACGGCGACTCCCCAAAAAAGGAGACATCCGTACGTGTAGAAGGGCTGTCGGGAGAGCCGGTACGCGCCTTTTGCCGGTACGTCCACATTACGGTACCGTTCTCGAAAGTGCCCGGCCGTGACGATCCTATCGGCGGCGTGTCTGACCGCCGACCACGTGCCCCACAGACCGAGCACCAAAAAGAGCGCCCCTATCCCGGCGGTGGCGGGAAGAGATAGCGCCATAGAGCCCGAGTCCGCCGCCGCTACGCCGATCGTCGCTGCGAGTCGCAGCACCAGAAACGTAATGTGAATGAGGCCCCAGACCGCCAGATCGGCCCGCCTGAATAGGCGCGTCAGCAGTCGAAACCGGACCTGTACCCGCAATAGAAACCACGCCGCGATCTGGTGTACGAGGGCGACTGCGAGACCCCACATGAACCACGTCTGATCCGATCGACCGAGCCAGAGGCTCCCGTCGATCGCCGGTTGGGCGATAACGAGCGCGCCCGCGCCGAGCGCGATCGCAAAGAGAGCGTGTTGAAACTGCCCCTCGAAAAAAAACGAAAACGATCGTGCCCCTTCAATAGATGGAATCGATAATTGGTCGGCCGTGTCCATGGTATGCCCTCCTACGCCGTAAAGGTCGTACATCCGCGCCTCAACCGACAATACTGCCGCAGCGCGCCGGCACATCGAGGATAGTATATTGAAGGGTAGGTGTCGCTGCGGCGACGATACCGCGATGTCGGCGATGCGAGCCGGCTGCGACACCGACGTATCGGGGAGGGTTTGAATGGGCGACAACGACTCAGGCGGCAGCTGTTGCACACCGCAACGCGGCGACTCGCACGCGGCGACTCGCTCGGCCGCGTCTCCAAACCGGTCCGGTGACCGCGCCGTCCCCGACGGCGCGCGACCCGTTCATGAGCGCCTCATCGACCTCGCGGAGGGAACGTTCGTGATGGGAACCGATTCCGAGGAGGGCTTTCCCGCCGACGGCGAGGGACCACCCCGTGCCGTAACGATCGCGCCGTTTCGCATCGATCGCTACACGATATCCAATCGTGACTTCTCCGCCTTTGTCGAGGCGACCGGGTACGTGACGGAGGCGGAACGGTACGGATGGAGCTACGTCTTTCATCTCTTTGTGAGTAAACTCGCGCGCAAGCGCGGCGAGGTTCGGGAACTACCGGGCCTCACGTGGTGGCTGGGCGTTGACCGCGCCTCGTGGAAGCGTCCCGAAGGGCGCGGGAGCGACATCAAAGCGCGGCAAAATCATCCGGTCGTGCACGTCAGCCATCGCGACGCAACGGCGTATTGCGCCTGGGCCGGTGTCCGCTTGCCGACCGAGGCGGAGTGGGAATACGCCGCCCGAGGCGGACTCGAGCAGCGTCGCTACGCGTGGGGCGACGAGCTGACACCCGGCGGTCGCCACATGGCCAACATATGGCAGGGGACGTTCCCCGACCGCAACACCGAAGCCGACGGCTGGGCGGGTACGGCGCCGGTGGACAGCTACAAGCCCAACGGCCTCGGCCTCTACTGTGTGGCCGGCAACGTATGGGAGTGGTGCGCCGACTGGTTTTCACCGACGTGGCACCGCGAGAAACGGCGCGAGACGCGCATGAATCCGGTCGGCCCTCCGGACGGCTCGGCTCGTGTCACGCGAGGCGGCAGTTACCTCTGCCATGACAGCTACTGCAACCGCTACCGCGTCGCCGCCCGCAGCTCCAACACCCCCGACTCGAGTACGGGGAACATGGGGTTCCGCGTGGCGGCGGACGCAATGCCGTAAGTACGACTTCGTGGACGTCAGCAGCCGGTACGGAGGGCGCGTCAAACCGTCGTGTGACGTGCGAGCGGCGGCGTAGTACAGTATTTGAATCTTCGATATCCGCGAAAGGACTATATGTACACGCACCACAAGGAAACCATCGAGCGCGTCGTAGCGGTATTGAAAAAAGACACAACCGTTCGGGCGGTGCTACTCGGTGGGTCGCTCGCGCACGGGTTTGCGCGTATCGATTCGGACGTAGACGTTTTGATCCTCATCGACGCCGTCTCGTACCAACAGCGCAAGAAGCGACGTGACCTTAACTACTTCAACCGGGACATCTGCACATACGAAGGATACGTCGACGGCAAGTTCGTCGATCGCGAGTTTCTCGAATCGGTCGCCGAACGCGGAAGCGATCCCGCACGGTTTGCTTTTCAGGACGCCGTAGTGCTGTATTCGACGATTCCCGACATAGAGATACTCATCACCGACATCACACGCTATCCGGTACGAGAGAAGGTTGAGAGAGTCCACCGCTTTACCGCTCAGCTGCTGGCGTGGGAATGGTACTACGGCGAGGCAAAGCGACATGACAATCGGTATCTGGCCGGCCTCTCGATAGGGAAGGTGATCTTGTTCGGAGCACGCATTATCTTGGTGCTCAATGAGACTTTCTACCCGTACCACAAGTGGCTCCTTACAGTTCTCGACGGAGTCGCAAACAAGCCTCAGTCGCTCATCGAGGATATAGGACGGCTGCTTCGTGTCGATACGATCGATGATGTAGCGTCGTACTGCGATACGATTCTCTCCTTCGCGGGAGTCGAACGTTCCGGATTCGACTGGGGCAACCGATTTGTCGCCGATAGCGAATTGAACTGGCTCGACGGCGAGCCGCCGATTGACGACGTGTGAGCGGTGCACCCCGAACTGTGACGGTACCATCGATCAAACAAGGTCGACACGCTGCGCTGTTGCGCGACGGATCCCTTGGACCATATCATAGATCGAACGAATACGAAGCGTGAGTGAACGCGCGCCGGTTGGACGGCTCCGGTCCGAACGATATCGGCGAATCAATCGAGAGGATCGCAACGCAATGAACAAAGCCTACGGCTGGGGGATTATCGGTACCGGCGGTATCGCGGCGCTGCAGACGCGAGATCTGATTACGGCGGGCCTCTCGGTCGCCGCGGTGGGGTCGCGCACGGCGAAGGCGGCCGAGGAGTTCGGCGATCGTTTCGAGATCGCGCGGCGCCACGGCAGCTACGAGGCGCTGGCGGCCGACCCCGCAGTCGACATCGTATACGTTGCGACGCCCCACCCGATGCATGCCGACAACGCCCTTGTGGCGATCGAGGCGGGAAAACACGTTTTGGTAGAGAAGCCGTTCGCGCTCGACGCGGTGCAGGCGCGTCGTGTCGCCCAGGCGGCGCGCGCTAAGGGCGTCTTCGTTATGGAGGCGATGTGGACGCGCTTTCTGCCGAGTATGGTGCGCGTCATGGAGTGCATCGGCAGCGGCGCGATCGGAACGCCTCGTGTGCTCTTGGCCGACCACAATCAGTTCATCCCGCGCTCTCGCGCCGTACGCCTCCACGAGCCGGCATTAGGCGGCGGCGCGCTTCTCGATCTGGGAATCTACCCCCTCTCCTTCGCGTCTCGCATCTTCGGGACGCCTGCGACGATCACCGCGCGCGGGACGCTCACCGATCTCGGAGTGGACGAGTTGACCTCAATCATCCTGGAGTATGAATCGGGAGCGCACGCTTCGTTGAACACGGGCTTTCTCACACCGGGACCGAACGTCGCATCAATCGTGGGAACCGAGGGGCGAATCGATATCGACGCGGTCTGGTACACTCACACGAGTTTCACGCGCTACGATCGGTCGGGAGCGGCCGTGGAGCGATACCGCGAACCGATCGAAGGACGCGGCATGCAGTATCAAGCGTATGAGGTCGAACGGTGCATCGGCGAAGGTGTCCCGGAAAGCCCGACCATGCCGCTGGACGAGTCGATCGAAATCATGGAAACGATGGACGAGATCCGTCGTCAAATCGGCGTCGAATATCCGTAGGTACCTCGGTCGGCTCCCCATGTCGGAACGTGATCCACGGTTAAAAATCGAGCAACAATGCAGACGTATGATAACCTCGTCCACTGTTGTGAGGCTGATGGTCGCACTGCTGATCGGGATCGCGTTGCCGGCGGCCGAGGCCGTCGGGGAAGAGACCATCGATCTATTTGACAGCGACGTGGTCTTGAATGCAAACCGCCGGGATAGAGCGGGCGGTCGGCCCCTCGCCGAGTCGGCTGAGGCGGCGCGGCTCGGTGGGGATTTGGCTGCCGCGCGCGAGTTATACATTCAGGCGCTCGCATGGTCCTCCGAGGGCGACTGGTACTATGAGTTGGGAAGTGTCGCGTTTTTGCAACGCGACTTCGTTCTCAGCGAACGGTCGTTCGTCATGGCGGCGCTGCTCGGCTACGACCACATCGACTTCGCCTGGTACAATGCAGCCTGCGCGGCGTCCATGCGCGAGGATGCCGTCGCCGGGTTTTCTCATCTCTCGAATGCGTTACGCAGCGGATATCGGTACTACAACCACCTTCGAACCGATCGAGATATCGCCTATTTGCGGTCATTGGACGCCTTCGATCGCGTCGTGCTTCGCCATCTTCCTCCCCCGAGCATCGCATCACCGGAAGCGGAGATTGGAGGTATGACTCCCTACGCCACGTCGTACGTCACTGCGAATCTCGACGAAGATACCGACGAAGAGCTCGTGGTTACCTTCGTCTTTCCCAACGATCCCGATAGTGAACTGGGCGCTTACTATTTTGCGTTCTACGACGCCGCCGACGCCGGATGGCGATTCATCAATTCGGCGTCCGGCGGCGTGTCGTCGGTACCGCCGAGCGGCGAGCGCACGGAAAGGTGGTTGTTCAACCGGATACGACTCGCGGATCGCGGGCGGAGGGTCGACTCGTTCATCGTCGCCGAGGTCGACGGGACACCCGGTCACGAGCTCATCGTCCCGTCGAGCGGGCTGTCGTACAGCGCCGGGAAGGTGCTTGACGTCGTAGCCGGACGACTCCAGGAGATCGGCGAGATCGAAGGGTTCGAGGGGCTCTTTCGTACGGATCGAGCGAGACTTCTCGTCGGACGTCCCACCGGCGATTATGCGTCGTTACACAGCGAGGCACACCGATACTCCGCGTACGAGCTCGTCGGCACGGCGCTGATCCCGCGTCCGCTGCCGCGGCGCCTCGTGGCGGAAGTCGCCGCGCTACGCGAGGCCGCCTTCCATCGGGAGTCGACGATCTATCGTGTGATGGATTGGTTCTGGTTTCTGTATAACCACAGCAGACACGAACTATCCGCGGCGTGGATTCACCAACGGATCGACGAGATCGTCGATACCGACTCGGTCGAACTCCACGTCGAGGCGATGCTGAGCGCAATCGAGTAGCAAGGACGACCGCCGCGCCGTTTCCGCGTGACTTCGCCCAGACTCGGTAGCCCGTTCTTAATCCGACCGCGACGGGTGCAGCAACGACCTCAACGCGCCGGTATTCGCGAGAAAGAGCGCGAAGAGCAGCACAAAGATGAGATCGCCGACAAGCGCGACGATCGCAAGCGGCCCACCCTCACCGGAGATTACATCGCCGAGGAGCCTGAACGCGTAGACCGCCTTTCCGACGCCTCCGAGAGCGACGAGCCCGGCGTGACGCCATGGGTCGATAGCGGCCAAGAGGTACCCCAGGGCGAAGAGCAGCGACTGCCCCCAGGCCCCGCGAAAGAGCTCTACCACCAGCGTCGATTCCGGTGCGAATCCGTAGAATCGCTGAAAGGTACGCACCGTGTCTGTCAGGGCGGGGATCGCACCCAACGCAGTCCAACCCGCCGCCGCCGCGAACACAATGCGCCACATCCTGCCGGGGTATGTCGTGTCATGCTTTGTCATACGTGCATGATACGCACGGTGTATGAGGTTGGTCATGTACCTATGTTGATGGCGCTACAGACGGGCACGAACGCGGCTCAGTTGCGTGGCGGTGACGCCCAAATAGGAGGCAATTTCGTACTGCGGTATCTCCCGCTCCATTTCGGGATATCGTTGCCGAAGCTTGAGGTAGCGCTCTTTCGCCGACATCGTGGCCATTTCGAGTTCACGCTCCTCCTTCTCAAGATACATCGCCTCCGCAAAGCGACGCGCCAACCGCCTCAGATCGTCGAACCGGCGCTCCAGCTCCAGGATACGACGGTAATCGGCGACCCAGACCGCGCACGGCGTGAGCGCCTGTTGGGGAAGACGCACCGGTCGACCGGACAGTAACGAGGCGTAGTCGCCGATAACGGAGGGCGCCACAAACATATGCTTGTTGTACTCCGCGCCGTCCTCGGTCACGAAAAACGATCGCACGTATCCCGATTCGAGGAGTCCCACCTCCGTCGCCACCCGTCCCGATTTCACGAAGATCTCCCGCCGACTCAGCTTCCGCGGCGCGAACAATGCTCGGAGCGCCTCCCACGTCGCGTTCCTAAGGGGTGAAATGGAGTCGATATGGTCGCGAAGCGCGGACGGAATCACCACGACAAGACTATATCACGACTCGCACACGGGCTCGATCGACACGGTCGTAATACACGACGGTCGCGGATACCTTCGCGTCGCAGTCTCGCTCTCTTGGCGGACGTCGGCGACGCCGTTAGAATGCGCGCATGGTTCCCGAGATCATTTGCGATAAGCGCACCAACGCCGTGCGGACCGTCGAGCGCTTTTGCAGCGAGCGAGGCATTCGATTCGCGGTGCGCGAAGTTCGCAAGCGGCCGCTCTCCGCCGGTGAGCTGGAGCGTTTCGCCGCGGCGGTCGGCGGGGCGGACCGTCTAATCGATCGCGACGGAGCGGCCTACAAAAAGCGCGGTCTCGACTACATGGATTACGATCCGATCGAGGAAATCGCCGAAACACCCTCTTTGGCGCGCCTGCCGATCGTGCGTACCGACCGCGGAACGGCGATCGCACCGGATCGGGCCGAGCTGGAGCGGCTGTTTGCGTCGTCTCCCGGCTGAGATCAAGCACCATACGCGGAATGATTCCGACATCCGGTCTATGAGCGTCGCACTCCTCGTACCGACACCGGCCGAAACGGTACGGCGTACGTCGGTGTATCGTCGTCTTCACCGAGACGGCCTATCGCCGGACGGATCGGCAGGGGTGCGACCGCCTACAACGCAAACCGAAAGGTGTCGTGTCGAAGCCGGTCGATGATCTCCGCCTCGGTCGCCGGTTTCAGGAAGTAATAGCCTTGGACGTAATCGGCTTCCAGGCCCTTGACCAGGGTCAGCTGCTCTTTGGTCTCCACTCCCTCTATGATGACCTCTTTGTCCAGGGTATGGGCCAAGTCGATGACCGCCTTGACGATGTTTCTGTGACTGCGGTTCTCGGTGATAGCCTTAATGAACTCTCGCGGAATCTTGATACTGTCGTACTGCAAGTTCGGAAGATAGCTGAGCGAGGAGTAGCCCGTTCCAAAATCGTCGAGACTGATGGCGATGCCGGTGGACGATATGTTCTCCAACACCTCTTTCGTCTTGTCGAAATATCGAATCAGTTCGCTTTCGGTTATCTCTATTCCCAGCTTCCACGACGTTCGGGAGAGCGTGGAGTTGAGCTCGCGGATACTCTCTACGAATCCTCGCGCGATGAGTTGCTTGACCGATACGTTTACCGAAACCGGCACCTCCGGATTCTGTGGATACCGCTCGTCGAGTACGCGGAGCGTCCGGGCCACGTCGTGCAAAATCCAGTTCCCGAGCTCGACGATAAGACCGGTCTTGTCGGCGATCGGAATGAACCGACTCGGCGCAACCTGCCCCAGAGTCGGATGGTCCCATCTCACCAGAGACTCCAACTTGGCAACGCGTCCCGTCTCGAGGCTGACGATCGGCTGAAACAGCATGAAAAAGGCGTCGTCCTTGATGCCTTTCCAGAGATCAATTTCCAGGAGCTTCTCCGTTCTACTGCCCGCCGCGACGCTCCCGGAGTAAATCTCGAACTTGCTCTCGTTTTTCTCTTTGGCGATAACCATCGCCTCGTGGGCCTCGTCGACGAGCTTTTCCGGCACGATCTCCCGGTCCGGTGCGGGATAGGTAATGCCGATGCTGATGGAGAGAAGCACCTCCTTCCCGTGCAACGCAAACGGTGTGTCCATCTCGTCGAAGATGTGGTGAGCTATTTGAATCTCTCGTGAACCTCGCTCTTCGTCCCGCTCCTGCACCAGAAGAATCAAAAAATGGTCGCTCCCGACCCGCGCCAAGAGGTCGGTATAACGAAGCGCACGTTGAATCCGCTGGGCGGTGACGCGAATGATCACGTCGCCGGCGTCGGTTCCCATCGTGTGATTTACCGTGGCAAAGCGGTTGATATTCACCTTCATGACGGCGAAATGGCGATGGTCCCCCGTGCCGATGATCTCCGCGAACTTCTCAAAGAATCCGTAGCGACTTAACAGTCCCGTCTTGGAGTCGAAGGTCACCTCCGTCGCGACCTGCTCACGAAGGTCGGCGTTGATCGCCAGCTCGCGTGCCAGCTTCCGTCGCAGCTGGTCGTTCAACGTGTTGATCTCCGCAATCATCTCGTTCATGCGGACGCGAGATTCGACCAAGTCGCGAATCCGCTCCAGTATGGAGAGAAACCCGGATAGGTCGTCGGTCTCATCGGTCGGCAACGTCAGTATCAAGATGCGATAAGGACGACTTTGCCGAAAAAAAGGCAGTACCAGCATGCGATCTATCTCCCGAGGAGCCCATAGATCGCGCGCGACGTCGTGCCAGAATCCCGCCTCATCCAAAACGCGTATCAGGGAGATCTCCCGCGTGTTGATGTCGCGATAGTTCGTCGGCAGGGGATGAGAGCGCCATGGTCGGGTCGACGCGTCTCGGTGGGGATACTCCTCGACCAACCGAAAACCGCCATCGACGGCGAGCAGGGCGAGGTGATCGCACTCTTTGACGGCGGCAAGACTCTCCATTAACGTCGAAAAAACGCCCTCCGACTCCGGCCGAAGCGCCATATACTCCGCAACGGCGTTGAGGAGGTGAATGTTTTCGGCGGCGTGGGTGAGGAACTCGTTCTCCTCCCTCAGAAGCTTCAGTTCGTTACGGAGATCTTCCAAGGGTGCATCACCGCGTACGTCGTTCGCCGTCGGCTCCGGCAAGTTCGAGGAAGAGCTCTGCGACCCGTTCGGGCTTGTCCTCCTGAACGAAGTGACCCGCCTCGTCTATTTCGACCAAGCGCGCCGTCGGGATGTCTGCGGCCAGACGGACGGCGATCGCTCGGCTGAGATAGACGTCGTTGGCGGCCCTGACGACGCAGGCGGGCATCGTCAGGTGTTTGAGTCCGGGCGCCTCGGAGACGAGATACCCGTGTTCGAGAGAACGCAGGAGACGCATCAACGTTCGACGAGCGGCCGCCGCTCGGTACGGCAATCTATACTGATCGACGACCCCTTTTGTGAGGCGTTCCGGGAAATAGACCGCGCGACGCAACATCGACGCAAAGACGGTCTTGTCCAAGAGCCCTATGACCAACTGACGCACGATGGGAAAACGAGCCGCTTTGACGGCGGTAACGGGCCAGTAGTCGTATCCGATCGAGTTCACCAGCATCAAGGTCTTGACCACCTCGGGTGAGTGTATCGCCAAGAGTTGCGCTATCGCGCCGCCGAAGTCGTGCCCGACGACGTGCAGAGACGGTATACCGAGCGTTTGTATGAAGCGTAGGATTTGCTCGTACTGTGCACGGAGGTCGAGCGGCTTGTTCGGCGCGGCGGTCGAGTAACCGCAGCCCAACAGATCCGGCACAATCACCTCGAATCGATCCGTGAGAAGCGGTACCACATTGCGCCAAATGTAGGAGTAGCTTCCGATGCCGTGGAGAAGGAGGACCGGCTCGCCCCGCCCCATGCGCAGATAGGCCGTCTTTGCGCCGTCGATGTCGGCGTGTCGATAGACCGCCGGATCTCCGTCTTTCGCGTTCGATCCGATACTTTCGGAGGCACCGTGCAACGGACCGCTGTGATCGCTTTGCAGTTCCGCGACCGCCGCCTCACCCGATGAACCGCAGACAACGCTCCTCGAGGAATGGATCTTCCGCACGGTGACAAACGGTGTCCCGTGGTCGGTCATACAAGCTCCTCCTTCGACCGGGCTCTCCACGCACCGTTCCCCCCTTCGGTTCGTGTATATGCAATATAGTTATTATACCGCCCCGCGCCGAATAAAACCGGCCGGCTGTGCGATAAGACGGTTCAAGAGCATCACGAGGCGCGCAGTGCGATGTGTCGGTTCCGCCCGGTTCTTACACCGTTCGTCGTGGTCACGATACCACCTACCGTCCGTGGTCGAACGCCTCTCCCTGTGCGAGTCTTCCACTATGTGCCGCGGCGGGCACGCTCCAACTACCTTATGGTAGTTAGGTTAAGGGATAGAACGCCGATGAGCAGGCAGATACGCACCCGTACGGTTGGAGTGCGGGCCGCCGCTGCGGTGTCCGGCGAGGCGAATGCAGAGACGACTCGGGACGTACTCGCCTCCGCCGCTCGCTTGTAGCGATGACGGAACGCGGTTGGCGGATTCTGCCGGCGGCGCTATGGTCAAATGTCAATAGAAACCATTTCTCATTGACCGAAATGCGCAAATCTTGATACGGTAAAGACAGCACATCAGCATTGCCTTTCACCACATCCAATAACGTTTCCGGAGGTATCTGCCCATGTTACGTGACATGTCCGTCAATAACGCCCTCGATTTCTCGCGCGTGTTCTCCGCACAATGGCCGGAGATCGCCGAGGCGGTTGGTCGTTCGTTCCGTATGGATGAGGAAGAGCGTGCACGGTTCCACGACAAGCCGGTCGCCAGATTGATCGCAGCGATCCCCTTTCTCGCAGGGTGCGATCAACCGACGCGTACCGCCGTTGCCCACCTCGGCACCTACATTCTATCGGTGCGCGAAACCAAGCCGTTCTTCAACGCCGATCCCAGCGACGACGGCGATATCCTCGACCGTCTCCGGCTGATCATGAACTTTCGCGGTGGTGACGCGGCGATTATCGATCGGGGTATGGCGCTCTTGGCCCTAACCATGATCGTCGACTACAAGCGCGACACTCAGATCGACGCGGCTATGGGAAAATACAATCCCGTCGCTTCAGGCGCGTTCGATTATGATATAATACACGATGATTTGGTGCGTCGCATCAAGGCGGTTGATTGTCCGGCGATGGATGAGATTTATAATTCTACTGCGAGTATTAGAGAGGTGTGGTAGAACAACTCATTGCCGTTGGTATCGTTCATGAAACTGAGGCAGACGTCCGAGTACAATGATACGATCTGGCCTGCTCCTAACCCGATTGTACTTCGCCTTCAGCGAATCATCGGGTTAGCTATAGCATTTGGTTCGATTAGTACGTCAATATTGACATTAGTCTCTCTCGTTACGGTCGTCGGCCTCCCATTTCGAGTTGCCGTTTCGGATCTTGGGGTGTGGTTCGTCGCCCTTTGGATCCCCGCCGGTTTCTATACCGCTTTTTCAAAACGAAAACTGGCCCGTTGGGTCCAAGCTTATGCATGCTTTTGTGTGGCGTGCATAGGAGCCATCAGTGCTCGTCAAAATGAGCTGACCAGCATGGTGTTTTTCGGCGTCGGATTGGCACTTGGCATTGCGTATGATCTATTCACACGGCGTCCGGTTCTTACGCTGGGTCCACCTATTCTCTTTTACGCAGTGGGCGTGATCGTAAGCGTATATCGGTGGACCGATCGAGTTACCATTTTTCTCATCTTATGGTTTACCGGTATCACCATGGTCTGCGTGATGTACTGGGCTATAGGAGAAGCGGCGTGGCAGGAGATAAAGCGCCGTAGAGCACATCTTGAAGAACAGATCCGTCTCCGTACCGAGGCGTTGGAAACGTCTCTCAAAGAAGCCGAGTCACTACGGGATCGCAACGCGATGCTCCTCAAAGAGCTTCACCACCGTACGAAAAACAGCTTACAAATCGTGGCCAGCCTCCTTTCAATCCAACAGGGGGAGACACACGACTCGCGTAAATCGGTCGGCGACATTCTCAACGAGGCGGAAAGACGGGTGCGGACGATGGCCAAAACGCACGAGATGTTTCATCAGCACGACGGCGTATCGGTGGTCGGGATCGAGCTGTTCGTCCGGGCGATCATCGAGGGGTATCTCCGGAGCGGCCTGATAACCTCTCTCTTTGTGGAAACCGACGAAGTCGAGCACGTCGCGGTGGAGATGGATACGGCGATTCCCCTCGGACTCATCATCAACGAGCTCTTTTCCAACGTCGTCCAACATGCCTACGCCCAGGACTTGACCGACCGTCCCGTATGGGTCTTTTTGAACTATCAAGAGAAAGCCCTGACCGTCACGATCGAAGATCACGGTATAGGCATTCCCGACTCGGTTGGAGTGGATAATCCCAAATCCGGTGGGTTGCGCATTGTGAAGGCCCTGGCGGGCCAGATCGACGCCGAGCTTTCGCTGCGCCGTAATCCCTTTACCACGTGGATTATTCGGACCCCTTTAATCGCCGGCGCCGATACCGACGCGGATGATGTCGAGGCATAGAACGCAGTTTCGCGAGTCGACCCATGAGGGTGACCGCGCGTCGCAAAGCCCGCACCATTCGAGCATGCGGACGACCGTCGCCGTGTGAGACGGTAGCGGAGGGTCGGCCGGCATACTATGAACAACAGCACTTCGAGTAAATCTGCAAACGTGATACCGCTACGCCTCCAGCGAACCATTGGACTCGCTATTGGTATAGGCTCCATATTCTCGGCCGGACTCACGTTTACATATCGCATGACGGTCTTTGACTATTCAATGCTCGACGCGGCAAGCCACAGCAATGTTTGGTTCACGGCAATATGGATACCGGTCGGATTCTACACCGCCTTTTCCAAGAAAAGAGTGGCTCAGTGGATTCAAACATACGCGTGCCTGTTCTTCGCGTGCGTCGGGGCGTTCTCCGCAGATCAGAATGAATTGACAAGTCTGGTCTACTTCGGTGTCGGAGTCGCACTGGGAATCGCCTATGAGATATTCGGGGAGAAACCCTTCATTAGATTGGGTCCCGCAGCACTAATCTATGTCGTCGGCCTGGTAGCGAGTGTCTACGCGTGGACGGATCGAGCGGCGGTATTCATCATGCTTTGGATTACCGGGGTAGGTATGGTTTGCGTGATGTATTGGGCCATCGGCAAAGCGGCGTGGCAAGAGGTGAACCGTCGCAAAGCACACTTGGAAGAGCAAATTCACCTCAGTGCCGAGGCGCTGGAAAAGGCCGAATCCCTGAGGGACCGCAACGCCACCCTCCTCCGGGAGCTCCATCATCGTACCAAAAACAGCCTACAGATCGTGGCCAGTCTCCTCTCAATACAACAGGAAGAACAGCGGGAATCACACGCGTCGATCGTTGAGATTCTGGGCGAGGCGGAGCGCAGGGTACAGACCATGGCGAAGACGCACGAGATGTTTCACCAAACCGCCGGCGTCTCGGTTGTAGAGATCGAGGCGTTTGTGAAAGCGATCATCGAAGGATATCTCAGGAGCGGCCTCATCACGTCGCTCCACATCTCGACCGACGGTGTCGAGCGTGTCGCGGTCAAGATGGAGACGGCGATTCCCCTCGGGCTGATTATCAATGAGCTCTTCTCCAATATCGTCAAGCACGCCTATGCCCAGGACCTGCCCGATCGCCCGGCGTGGGTCTTTCTAAACCATCGAAAGGGCGTTCTTACCGTCGACATCGAGGACCACGGGATCGGCATTCCCGAGTCGGTGGGAATCGACGATCCAAAGTCCGGAGGGCTGCGTATTGTGAGAGCCCTGGCCGACCAGATCGATGCGGAGCTTTCGCTGCGCCGCGATCCCTTTACTATGTGGACCGTTCGCACGCCCTTCGCCGCCGCCAGGGGCTCGAACGAGATTGAGGCGTAGCGCGTAGCTGTATGCGGAATCACCATGGACAACACCGTGCGTTCGCCTCATTCCCAGTATTGTTATCGGGGCCCGTACGCATTCACCTATCTCAGTGACGTCCTTCTCGGTGCGCGATACCGGACCGCGACGGAAGAACGTCAATGGTGCACTCTCACAAACGTTCAACTATAGTAGGGTGAAACTGGATTCGAGCCGTAGAAACGAGGTTGCCGGACGGCCCGGCCTGCCATATTTGGTTTTTAATTTGCATGAACCCACAAGAACGAGTTGCGGCAGGAGTAGGCTCCGCCCAACTGGTAGCAGAGGAATTGAAACGACACACTATGAACGAGAATACATCGCATAAGCTGGCAAACTCGACCATGCGTCGCCTTCAGCGGACAATCGGGCTTGCGATAGCATTCGGTTCCATCGGCTCTGCTTCCCTTACGCTCATCTCTCGTACAGCCGTTTACGATGAATCCTTACGCGCATCGCTGAGTTATTTCGACGTTTGGTTCACCGCAATCTGGATTCCCGTCGGTCTCTATACCGCCTTTTCGAGGCGCAGGATAGTACAATGGATGCAGGTTTACTCGTGCTTCTTCTATGCGTGTGCCAGCGCAGCCAACTCTGAGCCGAACGAT
Source organism: Alkalispirochaeta sp. (assembly GCA_965601925.1). Classification (GTDB taxonomy): domain Bacteria; phylum Spirochaetota; class Spirochaetia; order DSM-27196; family Alkalispirochaetaceae; genus Alkalispirochaeta. The sequence continues at coordinate 2,942,335 of OZ271854.1, read as the reverse complement.
TTAACGAGCTTAGTTTTTTTCGGTGTGGGGCTGTCAATCGGCCTCGCGTACAACGTATTGACTCGTCGTCCGCTCCTGACGCTCGGACCGGTTATACCGTTGTACGTTGCCGGTGTCATCATTAGTGTCACTCGTTGGACCGATCAGCCGACGATTTTCATCATTCTATGGTTCACAGGGGCCGGAATGGTATGCATGATGTTTTGGGGAGTTTCCCGCGCGGCGTGGCATGAGATCAAACGTCGCGAGGCTGACTTTGAAGAACAGGTTCGTCTTCGAACCGAGGCGCTGGAAAAGGCCGAATCCCTGAGGGACCGCAACGCCACCCTCCTCCGGGAGCTCCATCATCGTACCAAAAACAGCCTACAGATCGTGGCCAGTCTCCTCTCAATACAACAGGAAGAACAGCGGGAATCACACGCGTCGATCGTTGAGATTCTGGGCGAGGCGGAGCGCAGGGTACAGACCATGGCGAAGACGCACGAGATGTTTCACCAAACCGCCGGCGTCTCGGTTGTAGAGATCGAGGCGTTTGTGAAAGCGATCATCGAAGGATATCTCAGGAGCGGCCTCATCACGTCGCTCCACATCTCGACCGACGGTGTCGAGCGTGTCGCGGTCAAGATGGAGACGGCGATTCCCCTCGGGCTGATTATCAATGAGCTCTTCTCCAATATCGTCAAGCACGCCTATGCCCAGGACCTGCCCGATCGCCCGGCGTGGGTCTTTCTAAACCATCGAAAGGGCGTTCTTACCGTCGACATCGAGGACCACGGGATCGGCATTCCCGAGTCGGTGGGAATCGACGATCCAAAGTCCGGAGGGCTGCGTATTGTGAGAGCCCTGGCCGACCAGATCGATGCGGAGCTTTCGCTGCGCCGCGATCCCTTTACTATGTGGACCGTTCGCACGCCCCTTGCACCCGACGCGTGACCGGCCGGTATCGAGGTGTGTCGATCCGCAATCAAACGCCTTAACGATACGCTTCGAGTTCATCGTCAGTAAGTACTTCTCGCCCGCAGGCGGCTCCACCGCGACACTTCCCCGACTCCCGTTGCGGAGGCGCACTCGTCGACCTCGGGGCCATTGCGGTGATTTCGGCGGATGATATCGGTCGAGGCGACGGCTTGGGCTCACTTTCCGTCGCCCACGCGGACTCCAAAACCGAATCGGGTACCGGTGTCGGGACCGAGGGGCTCAGTGTGACACGCACCACTCCGTCGTCGGTCCCGCGGTCTCGAAAATCGAGCCGAACCGAAGATCTCGAAGCGAATCGCACCCGATAGTGCCGGTGCGAGCAGCCGGGGGCTTACGTCCATCCAGCGTCGCAGACCTTCCTGATACACGCGCATCTTCTTAGTTTCAATCATGAAACAACTGGACAAGAAAAGTAAATTTTTCCTTTTTTTATGCATTATAACCGCTTATAATATATCTAATACGGTTTATTAACTATAGGCTTGGGGGTAAAAAATGTTTAGAGATTTTATGTTATACGCGTCTTTTTTCAGGACGTCGGTTTTATTTGTTGGTGCCATGTCGATGTATCTCGGATACAGACTCTTCACAGTCCGGACTGGAGCAAGTGTGGCATCAGCTAAACCCGAAAAGTCTGAACAATCCGAATTAGTCGTACGGACAGACAAGGTACAACTAGCTTTAAGGTCGACAGCTCCGGGAATCTTCTTCTCATTTTTTGGCGTAATTCTGATTGTCTCGATGATAGTCAGCGCAAGCCCCGAACTACGCATGACATCCGATGATGACGAAAGTTCAATCGCTCGAAGCATATACCTGCGTTCTGCACGGTCTGACTCTGTGGAGACTTTCTTAGCCAACTATGATCAAGGCTACTACGATGAGGACCCGCAAAGCGGGCTCGATACTATTGTTAATATCTTGAAAAGAAATTGAAATTATTCTTTTTTTTGTTTCATATAATACTCTTAATTGCAACTGCTGATCTAAGTAGCCAGTCTCAACGAGACCGAATAGTCAAAGTACAAGCTCGCATACCCGGCGATGGAACTCACCATGGTACGGGCTACCTATACGAGAACGATCGCCAAATACTTACTGCATATCACGTCATTCATGGAGCCAGAGAAATCACCATTCTCAACATGTCAGGTCGTAGGCGAACCTACGACGCGGATATACTTGCAGTATATCCTGACTATGATCTTGCACTACTACAGGTAGACGAACCGATCCTATCGAGAGACGGGATGGATCTATACGTAGAAATCCATGATAGTTCATCATACGACGACGGAGTTGAGGTCACTACAATTGGTGTTCCATATAACTCAGAAAACTATGAGGTGATTCACGGCAGACTAACAAGTGATGAAATACGGAGTTCGAGAGGGCCTAGAGGTCCTGACAGCCGAAGAATTTTTAATCAGAATATCCAGATAATTTCAATGGATATAACGGTTTATACTGGAATCAGCGGGGCACCAGTCTTTTATCAAGGAAGACTTCTCGGTGTAATATCCGCTAGTCTACATGAGGGTCGTGGTTTAGCTTGGGCCATACCCCTCACATACCTACTGAACACGCAACCTGCCAGAACCCCAAGAGGCCAGCATCCCGGAAGAGTGCGCAGATGGCCTCGCTTCAACTTAATGAATCCAGAGACGTACCGAAGCTTTGTTTCTGAGGACCGTCCCCGTCCACTCCCGACCAGAAGCCGCTTCGCCGTCCGGATTGCAGGAGGATCGACATGGCAGTTTTTGCCGGCCGCCACTGTCGGCGTCTCGTGGCTACGCCAGAATCACTTACGCTCTGTTGTCTACGGCGTGCAATCGAGGCTTAATACGTTCGGCCATTCGCAAGAGTATCAGGTACTTAGTGGGGTCCCGTCGGTAGTTAACAGCGATAGAGAATGGACTGTTGATGCGGGGTTTGAAGTGGGGATCAACCTGTTCAGGGTACGACCAGAGGCGTATCTGAATTTTGTTTTTGGCCCCTCCGTTCAAGTCAACGATAGCAACGAGATAGGATTTCATTCTTCCGTACATCTTGGGGTGGAAATTTCAAGAGGAATTTTTGTTGAAATTAGCAATTCTCTAGTTTTTTGGCACTACGAAGATACCGCTTTTACACATCTTGGCGAGCCGGGCGCCAACATCGACAACCGAAACTCAGTGATCAGCGTTCTTGGAGTACGCTATGAAATCTGACCAACGTCTTGCCAAGCGACAATCCGTAACGGTCTCCAACACCACGGTGTCGCTTCTCTTTGTCATTGGGCTCGCATTGGTGACCTCTTGTTCCGCCCCACTAAGCCCCAACGATCCAGTGGGAATCTACGTGTCGGCAACATCAGGTAGTGACAGCAGAGGAGACGGATCTCGGGATTTCCCACTGAGATCGATTAGCGCCGGCGTTGACAGCGCAGGCAGTAACCGTCCGGTGTATGTTCTGCCCGGGTTGTATGACGACGCAAATGGCGAAGTATTTCCTATCATTCTGGACGAAAACATCAGACTCGTAAGCACGTCCGACGGAGCGGCCACCATTCGAGGCGTGGGAACATACACCTTTCCAGACGGTGGAGTGCCCTTAGATGCAGCCGTCGTATCTCTAGGCGCCAATGTAGTCTCTGGCTTCAGTTTGTCTAGTCCAGGAGGGGCGGCGGTATTCTTGGAGGCTGGGTCCGAGACTCGAATTGAGAACAGCACGATTGAAGACTCGGACTTTGGAATCGTGATTAGCAGCCGCGCCGAGGCGGTAGTGGACAACAATACCATCTCCAATAATGGTGATGGCGTTCTCGTAACCTCTGGATCACAGCCGACAATTACCAACAACGAAATTGTAATGAACGGCATTGGTATCAGCGTCTACGCGACATCTTCGCCGTGGCTCGGCGTATTCGACAGTTATGGCATGAACACGATAGCCGAAAATACCGACTGCGATCTACTGAATGATACATCGAGTACAATTGCTGCTGTCGGCAACGAGTGGGACGTACCGATTGAGCAACTGTCCATTACGGGTACCTGTGCAGGGGGGAACGACATTGTCAGTCCGCTCGGGACTGTGTTGTACGAACCTATTCCCAATCCAAACGAGCTTGTTTTTGAAGGAGAAACTCGGATTGCTCTTGCCGCGCCCGCTGAGAATGCAGTCTTATCTACGACAAATCCCACCTTTTCTTGGACACCGACTAACTCGAACCTCGTATTCGCTGGAATCTTTGCCGAACCGATACGTGTGTCCGACGGTCGCATAGTTAACGAGTCGGATATTGTATGGGTTTGGCACACCGGATTACCGGCCGGTATCGAGGGCAGCGTTTCTTTTAGTCAGGGCGTCCGCAACTACGACAGTAGCGAACCGCCTGAGCCACTTCAAAGCGGACAGTCGTACTTCTGGGCCGTTTGGGCTTGGAACAATCAAGGAACGGCAATGACTCATTCCAGCCCCCAGTCACGATTCACGACGGTCCCTTAGCCCATACCATTCGCGTGGGCATGAAGCGCAGACTACAGTCTGGCACCATCGGCATATCGATTGGCACGCTTGGTTAGCGCCCGACGCCCCACCATGTACTACATTTAACGACAAGAGATCGAGCGTACGGTCTCATGCAAACGGAGGAGTAGGCAATGAATACCAAGACAACAGCACTGATTACCGGCGCGTCGAGCGGTATCGGCAAGGAGTTTGCCCGCATCCACGCGGAACGCGGCGGCGACGTGGTGATCGTCGCGCGACGTGAGGAGAAACTCCAAGCGCTAAAGACGGAGCTTGAGCGTGCCCATGGCGTCCACGCGACGGTAATCACCAAAGACTTGGGCGCGGTCGAGGCGGCTGCCGAGATCCATGCCGCCGTGACCGACGCAGGTATACAAGTCGACTACTTGATAAATAACGCCGGATTCGGCGGACGCGGCAAGTTTCACGAGCGGGCGTGGGAGGATGATCTGGCGATGCTCAACGTGAACGTCGTTGCACTGACCGCCCTCACTCGCTTGTTCCTGCCGGACTTTGTCGAGCGTGACGCGGGCCGGATCCTAAACGTCTCATCCACCGCCGGCTTGTTACCGGGCCCGTTGCAGGCGGTGTACTACGCGACCAAGGCGTACGTCACATCGTTCAGCAACGCAATTGCCGAGGAGTTGCATGACACCGAGGTGACGGTAACCGCGCTGTTGCCCGGAGCGACCGAGTCGGAGTTCGCCGCGACCTCCGGTATGGACCGGACGGGCCTGTTTGCCAAGACCGCAGGGGCGCGGACGGTCGCGGAGGACGGATACAGTGCGATGTTGCGCGGAACACTGAACGTAGTCTCCGGCGTCACGTTTATGCAACGTGCGATGATGGCCACCCTCCCGATCATGCCGAAGCGCGCGTTGTTGAGACAGGTTCGGCGAATGCAGGAGGTCGACTGACGGTCGGCGACGCCGGTCGCCTCTTACGTCGCACGCGCCAGGGTCGGAAAGGGGTTGCGCTCGCCGAAACTCGACTGGTGCCAGTACGGGTACGGCATGGTCGGCATGCTCGCACGATCAAGCCCGGTAACGTGTTCGGCGGTCAAGTTCCACCCGATTGCACCCAGATTTTCCCGTAACTGGGCCTCATTGCGCGCGCCGATAATGACGGTCGACACGCCGGGACGCTGCAGCAACCAGTTGATCGCAACTTGCGGCACGCTTTTGCCGGTCTCTTCGGCGACGGCGTCCAATGCATCCACCACGCGGTAGAGATACTCGTCGTCCACCGGCGGGCCGGCCGAAGCGGTTTTGTGCAAACGGCTGGTCTCCGGTAGTGGTTGGCCGCGACGAATTTTGCCGGTCAGACGACCCCATCCCAATGGGCTCCACACCACGCAACCGACACCTTGGTCTAGGCCCAAGGGCATCAGTTCCCACTCGTAGTCGCGCCCGATCAGGGAGTAGTAGGCTTGGTGCGCGACGTAGCGGTTCCAGCCGTAGCGTTCCGAGACGGAGAGGGACTTCATGAGGTGCCAGCCGGAAAAGTTCGATACCCCGATGTAGCGGATCTTACCGGCCCTGACTAAATCGTCCAATGTCGAAAGCACCTCCTCTACCGGGGTAACGCCGTCGAAGGCGTGGAGCTGGAAGAGGTCGATGTAATCGGTGTCGAGGCGCTTCAAGGAGCCTTCGACCGCCCGGATCAGGTGGAAGCGCGAGGAACCGACGTCGTTGGGTCCGTCACCGAGGCGGAAGGTGGCCTTGGTGCTAATGAGCACTTTGTCGCGTCGCCCCCTGATCGCTTGTCCCAAGATCTCCTCGGCCATTCCGGCGGAGTAGATGTCGGCGGAGTCGAACATGTTCACTCCCGCGTCGAGGCAGAGGTCTACCTGCCGCGTGGCCGCCTCGACTCCGTTGCCGCCCCACGCTTTAAAAAACTCGTTGTTGCCGCCGAATGTACCGGTTCCGAAGGTAAGTGCCGGCACCTTGAAGCCGGACCGTCCGAGCTGTCTGTATTCCATCGTCGCGCTCCTATGTATATGGATGGATGTCGTTACAAGATACTAAGAGGTACGGTGGTAACGACTACTGAAGCGTCGGCGCGGTATCCCCGTCGCCCGGTTCAGTTCTCGCCGTCGCGGTAGGCGTACAGTTCCACCGCCTCGTCGCGACCGCGCACCGTCACCGACCCGATCAAGGCGGCAAGGCGAGACGCGTCTTCGAGTTTCTCGTGTATCGCCCGGGTAAAAAACAGCTGACCCGGCACACGTTTGGAGTACTCCTGGATTCGTGCGGCAAGATTGACCGTATCGCCGATTACCGTGTACTCCATGCGCGTGGGCGAGCCGACGTTGCCCGCTAAAACCGGCCCGTAGTGCAAGCCGATCCCCAGACGCCACGGCGCCTCGCCGCGACCGATCCGCGCCGCGTTCAACCGCTTGTTTACGGCCAGCATCTCAATCGCCGCGTCGTACGCCTCGCCGGCGGGGTTGCGCGAGGCGACCGGCACGCCGAAGAGCGCCAACAAGCCGTCGCCGAAGAACTTGTTAATCATGCCGTCGTGTGCCTGGACGCAGCGCTCCATCGCCGCGAGGTGCTCGTTCAGCGCCGAGACGACCGCCTCTTCGCTCCGCTTCTCCGAATAGCTGGTGAATCCTCTGATGTCGCAAAAGAGCACCGCTGCGTGGTGCCGTGCGCCGCCCAGAGCGATGTTGCCGCTCAAGAGGTGATCGCGAACGCGAGGGTCCACGACTTTTCCGAACGTCTCGGTCATGATGCGCTTTTCTTCCAAGCTGCGCGCGACCTGGAGGGTACGATCGATGAGGTGGCCTAACTCGTCGTTGTGGTCGGAGCGTATGTCGATGTCGTAGTGTCCGCGCTCGATGGCACCGGTAGCGGCCAACAGCGCGCGAACGGGTCGTTGAAAACTCTGCGCCGTCGATCGCACCAGAAGGGCGCCGATCGGAATCATCCACAGAATGAATATCCATGCGCGTCCCTCGATGCCTGTCGCCGCTCCACGCGGGTAATAGCCGGCGCCGAGGACGACGAGGGGATACACACTCACCGCGAGCCAGAGGATGAAGAGCTTGGCGGCGAAGGTCATCGGGCGAACCAGTCCGAGGCTCGCGACCCGTCCCTCGGGAAAGAAGAGCGGAATCATCACCCGTCGGTTGAGGTAGTCGCAGCTTAGGTAGATCGTCATGAAACTCATGATCGCCGTGGCCAGCATGGCGACGAATGTCGTGAGCACGTATGCGATCCGCTCTCCGGGTACGGGAAATGCGAGCTTAAACATGTCGATGACGGTGATGAAGGCAAACGCAGCCATCCATCCGACAAACGCTGCGATCCCGGAGGCCTGCGGCGCACGGATGACGCGCGAAAGGACACGGCGCGGTATCGGGTCGCGGGGACGTGCCAAGAAGGCGAAGATCGGACGCAGGTAGGCGACGAAGAATCCCAGAACGGCGAGGATTGGAACGACCATAAACCCGGCGCTCCGAAGCAGGATCAGGACGGGGCGATCGAGCTGTCGAATCGTCAGCGCGGCATCGATCTCGACAAGCGGCAACACGAACGCGCCGTCGAAGAGTGTACCGGCGCCGATACCGAGAAGGAGCACGACGTAGTAGATACCGAACGCCTTACACCACGAGCCGCGAAATCGATCCTCACGTGCGCCCATCCGGCCCTCCGTCGCCCTCGGCCTCGATACCGCGAATGACCGTCTTGAATACACGGCCGAACAGATCCGGATCGATCTCGTCGCCGTAGACCAACTTCATGAGGCTCAACCCGGTGAGAGTTGTCAAAAGCAGATCGGCATACTCGCCGTATCGTTCGGGATCGTGATGCCCTTGGCGGGTAAGGTGCTGCACCACCAGCCGCTTAACGCCGTCGCGCAGCTTGCGGTGTTGGTCTGCGTACGCGGGCCGGAGCTCGGGGTGGCGCACAACCGACAACTGGAACTCGAGCATCCAAAGCAGGTTGGTGGGCCGCTCATAGAAGGCGCGGCCCGCCTCTTGATAGCCCGCCGCAAGCGTATCGGTTCCCCGGAGCGCCTCCAGCCGCCGGATACCTTCGAGGTCGGAGTCAAACCCTTCCTCGATCAGAGCCAGCATGAGTTCGATCTTGTTGGCGAAGTTGGAGTAAAACGCGCCGCGGGAGTACCCCGCGAGTTCGGCGATCTCATCCACGGCGGTACCGTCGAATCCTTTGCGGGCGAAGAGTTCTTGGGCGGCCGCTATCAACCGTTCCCGCGTCTGCGCTTTTTTTTCCTCTCGCGACAGGCGCCGCGGGCGTTTGGGGAGAGGTTCCATCGCATGAGTATTCACTATTGTAGCCGGAAGGCAAAGGCGTGGGCGACTCCGAGCCGCCCCGCACACGACGGTTCACGCCGTCGCCTTCGCAGCCTCCGACGGGTCGCGTATCACGATAAGGGTCACGCCGGTGCATAGCCACCACACGTGCACGACCGACGTGGTGACGCTGATCAGACCACCGAGCTCCACGCCGAAAAACTCGATGATCGGTACGGCGACCGCAACCGCGCTTACGACACCGAACCACCCGATCCAGGTGGGGAGCGTGCGCCGCCGCAGGATGGTGACGGCGGCAACGGCGGCCCACATCCCCGCAAAAAGTCCCACGCCTACTGATTCCCCGAGGCCGCCGGCAAATGAGTTGAGCGTTTCGTAGGCGATCTCGATGTCGCGACCGGGGCTCTCCACCCACCGCCCGGCGAGTATGGGCATCGCCGTCAGCCAGCGTACGATGCCGATTGAACGCGCGAGGGTCGACAACGCGGCAAAGCCGACGGCGATCCTTCCTGCGGCGCTCTCGATGCGCCCACCTTCGACGTAGGCGCTTAATAGATACGCCATGGGGAAAAAGAGGATTGAGTATACCAAATAGCTGAAGTAGCCCGCGGTAACCGCCCCCGCACGCGTCGCGATCAGCGGCAGTACGACGCCCGCAGGTCGGGAGAGACTTGCGGGCCAGTCGATTGCAGCGCCGAGGATAGCCACGGGCACGAATAGTAATAGACTCTCAACGATTAGGACCGTTCCCACGGGTCTTGCCCCGAGTCGCTCTCGTAGTGCTTGCATCATCATACTCCTTGCCATTAATATATACGCAATAAAATTAAAATACAATATTGTATTTTAATACAAAAACGAATTTAAATAAAGAAAGAAACGGCGGATCGAGGGTCGCAGCGGCATGGGCGAATCCCCGCCTCCGTTTCATCGGGCGGCGGAGGCCGCGTGTGTGCCGGCTCAGCAGGCCGAACGCCCGAAGTCGACGCCCTTCACGCTCCCACCGCCGCAGCGTGAAAAGAGAGGAGAGCCCTCCCCGGAGAATGGGTTGGTGGCGGGGATCGGGCTTTTCGGGGCTCCGCTTCGCTCCGGTCTCGCTTCGCGAGACGCGCCGCGCGCCCCCTTCAATCCCTTTCGCGTATCCGTGAGAGTGTTTAGTTCTCGGAATGGAGGTACCGCACCGGCACGATTCGGTGCAGTGTGGGATCGCTTCACGCTACATGGGCCGCCTTGCTCGTATGTAACGATTCCCACGAGGGCAACGCGCTGATACCTTTTGACGTATGCGACACGTTTACAACAGTACCGGACACGAGTTGAGACTGCCCGACATCGTCGGTTCGGACGGCGCGTATATTGTCGACGGGCGCGGCACGCGCTATCTGGATCTCGAGTCCGGTGTCTGGTGTACATCCGTCGGCCACAACAACTCCGACGTGCGTGAAGCTGCATTCCGGCAATGGGGCGAGCTTGTACACGCCGGATTCGCCTACTCGAGTCCCATCGTGAACTCGGCGGCAAAACGATTGCTCGACCTCGTCGATATGCGTGGAGGAAAATGCGTTTTTCTGTGCTCCGGCAGCGAGGCCATCGAGATTTCGCGCCAGATCGCGCGGCACCTAACGGGATTCGAGACATCTCTGACGCTACGCGACTCGTATCTCGGGGCATATAGCTCGGTAAGCGATCGGCGTGTCGGTTGGTGCACGTTGGACTGGATCGGAGCCGCACCCGAAGGATCCGAGATCACCTCGGCGGAGGAGGATCTGCTTGTCGAGTCGATTCCGGACACCGTATCGGACTTCATCCTCGAACCCGGAAGCTCATCGGGTTACGTGCGATTCCCTCCCGAATCCTTGGTCACGCGTATCGTCGATACGGTGCGGGCCAACGGTGGTAAGATAATAGCGAACGAGGTCACTACCGGGACCGGAAGGACCGGCCGGTGGTTCGGCTATCAGCACTACGGGATCGAACCGGACATGATTGCGGTGGGCAAAGGCATCGGAAACGGCTATCCGGTCAGCGTCGCCGTCATTGCCCCCGGCACGGCCGCAGAGCTGCGCGATACCGCGTTTCACTACTCACAGTCGCACCAAAATGATCCGCTGGGCGCTTCTATCGTACGGAAAGTCATCAACGTCATCGAGAAACGGCAGCTAGTTGCCGATGCGGCGCGAAAAGGATCGGAGCTACTCCGTCGTCTCCGAGAGTCGGTGGATCACTCTACCGTGCTCGACGTCCGCGGTCGAGGATTGATGATCGCGATCGACCTCCGAGACTCCGCGACCGCGAATCGAATCTACACCGAGCTGATTGGTCGTGGCTTCATCGTCGGGAATCGCGGAGGATTTCTCCGTGTCGACCCACCGTTGACGATAACCGATGATGAGCTATTGAGCTTTGTCGACGCATTCACCGAAATCGTCTCGGAAATCGCACGGAACGGTTCCGGGACATGAAGAATGGAACTTCCCCGGAACAAGCGAGACAAGAACATTCGGAGTTGGGGACTGTGATGTCCAGGTACACTTTGTCCAAAAAGCTATCGCAACAGAGCATTGACGAACGCATGAGCGATCGGAGCTCGTCTCCGGAGGCGTTCGACCCTTATTTTAGGAAACGTGAATACCTGGACGCATGCGCTGATTAATACCACCGTCGCGCGTACCTGGTCGCTGCGTCGTTCCGGGCGGGATAGAACGGACCGGAGCGATGGTGCGGGAGACCGTCGGTATCGAATGTCTCGCACGGCGACATATGCGGCACTTGTCGGGGCGATCGCCCCGGATCTGCCGTTGTTTGTTCTCACGCTCTGGTACTGGGTGCGTTACGGTTTCGGATTCGGTCCCGAGTACGATCTCCTATACTTCAATGATCCGCTTTGGATCGTGGGCCACAGCCTCTTTCACGCCCCTGCGATCTCGCTGCTCTTTATCGGTGCGGCCGAACTTCTGCGACGATTAAACACTGAAGCGGGAGCTCAACGAGCGGCGGTAGCGCTCCGATGGTTCGGTATCAGCACCCTCCTCCATACCGCGATCGACGTGCCGACGCACTACCACGACGGGCCGCTCATTCTCTTCCCCTTCGACTGGACCCTTCGGATACAGGCGCCGGTCAGCTACTGGGATCCGGCGCACCACGGAATACCGATGACGATTTTCGGATTCGCCGTTGATATCGCGCTCTTGGGGATATGGATTCGCTGGTGGCGGCGGGGACGGAAGACAAACACGTCACTGGAGACCGTGATAGAGTAGACGATCGAGAACCGGCCGTCGGCACGGGCCGTGAAATCAGAATAGGACGGAGGCGTCATGCATACAATACTCGGTTCCGGCGGATCCATTGGGATTGAGACGGCGCGATCCTTGGCCGAAAAGGGACTATCCGTGCGCTTAGTGAGCCGCAATCCGAAACCGGTCGTCGGCACCGAGGAGTTGGTGCCCGCCGATTTAGGCGATCCGGGGACGGTTGCCGAGGCGGTCGCGGGGTCCGAGGTCGTATACGTGACGGTCGGATTTCCCTACCGCGCCGAGGTGTGGGAACGGTTGTGGACGCCGTTCATGGAGTCGACGATCGATGCGTGTCGCGGCGAGGGCGCCCGGCTCGTTTTCTTCGATAACGTGTATCTCTATAACCCGTCGGCGGTCGGCAACCTGACCGAAGAGAGCCCGATCGGGCCGCACAGTCGAAAAGGGCGCGTCCGCGAGCGGATCTGGCGCCTCCTCGAGCGCGAGTTGTCGAAGGAGGGCGGCGTGCCGATCGCCGTTGCCCGCGCCCCCGATTTTGCCAACGGCGCCAACAGCGTCTTGCGTATCCTCGTCGTGGAGCGCCTCGTCGCCGGCAAGCGCCCGCAGTGGCTCGGACGTACCGACGTCGAGCATAGCTTCATAGACGTCGTCGACGCGGGGCGCGCCACCGCAGAGATCGGCACGACGCCCGCCGCGTTCGGCGAAGTGTGGCACCTTCCGACCGATGCTACCGTGCGTAGTCTCGACGACTGGATCGATCTCGTCGCCCGTGAGCTCACGGCGGCCGGCGTCCAAATCCCGGCAAATCGAAAGGCCGCAACCCTCTCCCGCGGGGCGCTCCGATTGCTGGGACTGTTTTCCGCCGACCTGCGTGAGTTATCGGAGATGTTCTACCAGTACGATCGCCCGTATCATTTCAACTCTACGCGATTCGAAACGCGTTTCGGCGTACGCCCGACGAGTGGAGAGGATGTCGTCCGACGCCTCGTCGCGGATGCCGTACAGGCGCGTTCTCACCGTTGAGCGTGATTCGACGTCCCGAGGGCGCGCCCCAATACCTCCCCCTTCGCCGTGAGGGGCGACGAGCGCGAACGGCGTCACGGTAGCGCATGGGGTGTCTCTTTTCGACGGACTCCGGGGCGGCGCGATCCGACCGCATTGTGGTTGACGACATCTCGGTCAGCGTCGTGCGCAAACGCATCAAACACGTACACGTACGCGTGTATCCGCCCGACGGCGACGTGCGAGTATCGGCGCCGCTGCGTACCACAACGACGGAGATTCGCCGTGCCGTCTCCTCGCGCATCGCGTGGATACGTCGTCACCGCCGACGCCTCCGCGGACTCACATATCAAGAGCGACACTCTCTCCTCGACGGCGAACGCCACTACGTAGGGGGGCGCGCCTACACGCTGGCAGTGGTCGAGCGGGCGGCGACGCCTGAGATTCGGCTACGAGACGATGACGTGTTGGAGCTTTGCATACGGCCCGGGACCGATCGGGACAAGCGCGAGGCGATACTCAACGAGTGGTATCGAGGGCGGCTCCGCACGATACTACCGGACATGGTCGCCACGTGGGAACGTCGGGCGGGGGTGACCGTCGCCGAGGTCCGCATCAAGCGGATGAAGACGCGCTGGGGCACGTGCAACGTCGGCGAGCAGCGTATTTGGCTCAACCTTGAGTTGGCGAAACGCCCCGTTCCGTGTCTCGAATACGTCCTCGTTCACGAGATCGTGCACCTCTTGGAGCGCAGCCACAATGCACGATTCTATCGGTTGATGGATGAGCTTCTACCGGATTGGCGTCGATATCACGAGGAGCTGAATCGCGTCTCTCTCGTACGCACCGCAGAGCCTACTCTCAATGCGCCGATAGTCGCGGAACGACGCCTTTAAAGATCGAACTATTTGTGATAACTATGTCGTTATGTCCAGCGGTATGTACCGGCTCGTCCGACTCGGTGCGCTCTCCATGACAAGTCTTGTTCTCATCGGATGCGGCTGTCCCCGCGCCCGTCCGGAGGACGAGATCGGCTGGCAAGTCTGGCCGATTCGAGACGCTCTCTACCTGGCCCCAACCGTCGAGAACACCCCGGCGGGAGGCGTGTTGGCAATCGCCGTCGACAGCGGCACGCGCGACCCCGACCAACTGGGTGACCGCGAACGGTTCTACGGCGAGCCGAGCGCGAGCGCGCTCGATGGTGAGGTCTGGCGCGTCGACGGCACCTCGATTGCGGACCTATGGCCCGGCGCGACACGGCAATTCGATCTCCCGTCCTCATCCGTCGATATCGAAGCGCACGATCCCGACTGGTACGGGAGCGGCCTAGGCACGATTGCCATATGGATCGATCAAGGTCCCGCTCTGACCGACATAGCCGGCGGATCGCCGACGCTCTCCGCGGATCAGCGGATCTTCTTCTCAAGCAAGGACGGAGTCGTGGATTGCGGAGTGTTCACAACTACGGATCGTTGGGCGGCGGATCGGCGCGTCGTGTTCACCGGGGATGCGACAATACGAGTTATAGAATGAACCGTCCCGCAAAACGGTGCGCGTCCGGCCGAGTCGCTCGTTACGGCTGGGCGGTACTGTTCCTCGTCGTCGGCACACCCGGCGCATGGCCTCAATCCGAAACGGATTCCCGCGCGGTCATTCGCCTTGACGGCGCGATAGGTTTTGGTGATGTTTCCCACCGCTACACCGGGCCCACCGGCGAGCGAGAGTTCATCGAAGCGGCAACCGCCAGAGGACTCGCGATGCTTACGATCGGCCGCACATGGGTGGGATACTTTGAGTACGGCGGCCGCCGAATCGACATAGATGATCGCAGCCGAGATGGTGACTTTGAGTTTTATGCACTCGACTCGCTGAGATTCAGATCCTACACGGCCGGATTGGGATATCAACTCGAGCTGAGAAGACGCTTGAGCATGTTCTTCGGTGTCGGTGGCCGCATCGCCGCCATCCAAAACGATACCGAAGGCCGCATCCCGAATGAGGCTCTGACGGCAAACCTCGGCGGCGGAATCGGTGTCGATCTCCGGTATAGGCTCTATGTGTGGGACGGGCGACACTTCGGATTCTTCTTCGGCTTGCAGGGCGGCGTCGATTTCGCGCCGTTCCGCGATGCCGATTTCAACTTGGAACGTGGGGGTTCCTGGGATGTGATCCTACTCCCCGGACTAACCGTTCGCATTCCGTGATCGGTTGGTCGGGGGGGCGATAACGGGCGAACGTCGCCCGCCGGCTGCGATACTCCTCGGCCGTATCGTCGTCGAGGACAGCGACCGCGCCCGACGTGTGCAATCCCACGCCCGCCGTTATGCGCCCTCGGCCAACTCTGTCCGCACGGCCCGCGTGCGCTCCAACTGATCGCCGAGATCGGTCGCCTTGGCGCGTTCCGCCTCCACCACTTCCGGCTTGGCTTTGCTCACAAAGCCTTCGCTCGCGAGCTTGCGCTCGACTTGTGAGAGCCCCTTCTCCATCTTGGCGATCTTCTTGTCGAGCCGCGCGATCTGCGCTTCTACATCGATGAGGTCGCGGATGTAGAGGTACGCCTCGAAGCCGCTGCCCACTACGGCGATCGAGGCGGCACGCCGACTCCCGTCGGTACCGACCTCTACGCCCGAGAGCGATGCGAGCATTGCGACGAGATCGCCGTTCCGGGTGAAAAAATCGACCAACTCGGCGCGCGCCTCCGAGACGTTGACGTAGGCGGCGAAGGTCTTCGTGGGGGGAATGGTGAACTCGCTGCGCATGGTACGCACGCCCCGGACGAGCTCCTGGAGTGCTGCAAATCCGGTAGATGCCGCGAGGGCCGCCGCATCGCCTCGTTCCTCGTGAGTGCGGGGATAGCGCCCGACGATGAGGGCGTCGGGCCGGGGCGAACCGTCGGCCGGCGCGAGTTCCGCCGGCAGTCGCTGCCAGATCTCCTCGGAGATGAAACTCATAAAGGGGTGCATCAGGCGGAGCGCCTCCTCCAGAACGTAGAGCACCAGCGAGACACCGCGGTCTTTCTCTCGGCCATCCTCCGAATAGAGGCTGAGCTTCGACGCCTCGATGTACCAGTCGCAAAACTCGTTCCAGAAGAACTCGTATACGGCACGGGACGCCTCGTCCATGCGGTAGTTCTCCATCGCCGACTCGATGGTGCGCACCGCCTCGTTAAGGCGAAAGAAGATCCAACGGTCGACGTCGCCCAGCTCAATCTTGCCGAAAGGAATCAAGGCACGCCCCTCCAGGTTCATGAGGAGGTAGCGCGTGGCGTTCCAGATCTTGTTGGCGAACTTGCTTCCCAGCTGAAAGCTGTCGGTGGAGATGGGCACGTCGGAACCCTGGACGCTCAAGTAGGCCAAGGTGAACTTGTGGCCGTCGGCACCGTAGGTGTCAACGATGTCCAAGGGATCGATGCCGTTGCCGAGACTCTTGGACATTTTGCGTCCCTGGGCGTCCCGAACCAAGCCGGTGATGTAAACATCGCGAAACGGCACCTCGCCCATGAACTCGAGTCCCGCCATAATCATCCGCGCCACCCAGAAGAAGATGATGTCGTAGGCGGTCACCAGCGTCGTGGTGGGGTAGAATCGCTCGAGGTCGGCGGTCTTCTCCGGCCACCCCAAGGTGCTAAAGGGCCACAACCAGCTGGAGAACCACGTGTCCAGGACGTCCGGGTCCTGCCGCAAGGTGCGTCCGGCGTAGGCCGGATCCTCGGTGGGATCGGTACGACTCACGATCATCTCCCCCGACTCGTCGTCGTACCATACCGGAATGCGGTGTCCCCACCACAGCTGGCGACTGATGCACCAATCGCGAATGTTCTCAAGCCAGTGGGTGTAGGTGTTCTCCCAGCGTTTGGGATAGAAGCGGATCTCTCCTCGCTTCCACGCCGCAAGCGCCTTCTCGGCCAACGGTTTCATGCGGACGAACCACTGAATACTCACCCACGGTTCCACGACGCTCCCGCACCGATAGCAGTGTCCCACCTGGTGGACGTGATCCTCAACCGCCGTGAGGTAGCCGCCTTTATCGAGGTCGGCCACCACCGCCGTGCGCGCATCGGCGACCGGCATGCCCCGGTACGCTTCGGGCACGTTCTCGTTAAGCGTCGCCTTGGCGGTGAGGATATTGATGCGCGCCAAATCGTGGCGCAGGCCGATCTCCCAGTCGTTGGGGTCGTGCGCCGGCGTGATCTTGACCGCCCCGCTGCCGAACTCGCGGTCGACGTAAGTGTCCGCGACGATGGGAACGATTCGGCCGGAAAGGGGAAGCCGCACGCTCTTGCCGATAAGGCTCTCGTACCGTTCGTCCTCGGGGTGAACGGCGACTGCGGTGTCGCCGAGCATCGTCTCCGGTCGCGTCGTCGCCACCTCGATCCACCCGAGGCTTCCTTCGGCGGCATCCGGTTGCGCGGAGTCGACCACGGGATACCGGAGATGCCAAAGATGCCCCTGCTTCTCGGCGTACTCAACCTCATCGTCCGACAGCGCGGTGCCGCAACTGGGACACCAGTTTATGAGATACTCCCCACGGTAGATGAGGTCGCGCTCGTAGAGCTCGACAAAGACCTCTCGCACCGCCTCACTCAGCCCTTCGTCGAGGGTAAAGCGTTCTCGGGACCAGTCGCAGCTGGCGCCGATCTTCTCCAGCTGCTTGGTGATGACCCGGTGGTGGTCGTCCTTCACCTCCCAGGTTCGCTCCAGAAACTTCTCCCGCCCCAGTTCCTCACGGCTCGTGCCCTCGGCGCGGAGCTTGCGCTCGACCACGTTCTGCGTGGCGATACCGGCGTGATCGGTTCCGGGGACCCACAAGGTGGGACGACCCCGCATGCGATAGTAGCGGATGAGAATATCCTGCATGCTGTTGTTGAGCCCGTGCCCCATGTGGAGGACACCGGTTACGTTGGGAGGAGGAATGACGATGACGAAGGGAGCTCCCTCGCCGACCTCTGCGGGGGCAAAGTATCCTCCCTCTTTCCACATCGCGTAGATACGGTCTTCGAAATCCTTGGCGTCAAAAACTTTGCTGAGCTCCACCGATTGCATTGTCACTCCTTGAACATTGCGCCGGCCCGCGCGAGTCGTCCGGCCCGACGAAGCGCTATAGTAGCAAATCGGACGGTACGGCGGCAACGAGGCGTGTCATACGAGGGTGCGTGTTGTAACTCTGAGTGCGGTCGGGTGACGTCGCCGATCACTCGTGCGGACCCTGCGGGTCAGAAGGTCGCGCTCGTCGCCGCCACCCGCCAGCCGACGGTATATCTCGCGCCCGATCCCGCTTAGTGGATCGTGGGGGAGAAGGGCGACAGGGCGGCGCGAAGCGCACGGGCAATCTCTAACCGGATATAGAGACCGGAACTTGCGATATTGACCGACGCGTCACCGTATATCGCTATCCGTCGGCAAACCGTATGCCGGCTGAAACTCTGTCCCCTCGGGCGTGCCGAACTGACCGACGAAGTGCTCCCGTGCCCCTTCGAAGTTGAATCGGAAGGTTTGGGGATTGAATGAACCGACGTAGTACACGACTCCGGGCTCCGCTACGAACGGTTCTTCAAAATGGTCCGGCATGAGTGTGAAAACGCCGTACTTCCCAATGGACAACAGCGCCATGGGGCGTCTTATGTAGACCTCCATATCGGTGCTATAAGTACCGGGAGCGACCGCAACGAGCACTTGACCGAATGACTCCTGAAACGGAATGAGGAGCTGCTCACCGGTCTCCGTCTCCTCAAAGAGGATAAAATGCGGTTCACTCCGAGACGATACCTGATAGAACTCACCGTAAAAGTAGGCCTGATCGGGCGAGATCTCGTCGGCGTTAGTTATCGGCGGGCTTTCGTCGAAGTACGTAATCGTTGCGCATGAAACCACCGCACCCGCATAAAGTACCGTCAGAGTCACACTACGTAATATTTTGAAAAAATTTCTATTCATTTTGTTAGTGTATAGCAAAGATAAATGAAAAACTACTAATAGAGCTACGCATAACACTGCAGGCAAGGTATATGAGACGACAGCCGTCTCCGGGACGGAAGGTCGACACGGAGGATACTCGGCAACGAGGCGTGTTATACGAGGGTGCGTGTTGTAACTATGAGTGCGGTCGGGTGGCGACCTCGGACGCTCGTGCAGACCTGGACGCGTTCCTCGTACCTGCGGTACGCATCCGATGGTTCAAAAGCCGCGGTCGTCGGATGCATGCGTTAGTAGGAAACCGGAGGCTTCCGACTAACGTCGCGACCATCCGCCAGCCTGCAGGAACTCTCGCGCCCGATCTCGCTTGGCGGATTGTCGGGAGAGAAGGGAGGCGGACTACTCAGCTTCGCGAGAAGCTTCGGGTTGGAGTGCGGCCGTTGTCGTGGGGCTACCCCTCCCGTTCAACCTCCTCGCTGTGCACCGCGCGTTGCGCGTGAGCTCGTCGCACCGCCTCCCGCCACGCCGGAACGTCCACCTTTGGCCGTGTTACGCATGTGATGTCCGGAACCGGCGTCGTGCCCGCCCTTGCCGTGCTTGGAGCCCTGCGTCCCGTCGTCGGCCGATTCGGCATTTTCCTTTGCCGCCTCAGCTCGGGCCGCAGCCTCGTCGGCAAGCCGCTTCGATTCCGCCTTGCGGTCCTCCTCATAGTGACAATGCTTGTATTTTTTGCCGCTTCCGCAATGGCACGGTTCGTTGCGTCCAAGTTTCATGTGATTACCCCCATGTATAGCATACATCGCGCCGCCGTTCTCTGTCTCGAACCGAAAGAGGCGCGATCGGCGAGAAAGTATTTGACTTAGAGTGCACTCTAAGTTGTAGCCTATAGGTGTCATGACGGATGAGCGAGAACGGACGAGCTGGAGTGTACGGGAAACCGCCGCGCGCACGGGCCTTAGCGCCCACACCCTGAGATACTACGAGAAGATCGGGTTGATGAATCCCATCAGCAGGGCGCCCAACGGTACACGGTGCTACTCCGACGACGACGTCGGTTGGATCGAGTTTCTAAAGTGTTTGCGCGCTACGGGAATGCCGATCGGTATGATGAAACGGTACATGGACTATCAACGACGAGGCGACGGATCGATCGAGAATCGTATCCGTATCTTGCGGGAGCATCGCGATACCGTTATCCAGCGCTTGCATGAAATGCGTCGGTATCTCGAGAAGATCGACTCAAAGATCGCGTACTACACCGAGGAGGAAAAGAAGCATGAAACGTAAACTGGGACGAATAGGGGTCGAGACGAGCGCCCTGGGAATGGGTTGCTGGGCGATCGGAGGCGAGTGGAACTTCCTGGGAAATCCCGCGGGATGGGGCAAGACCGACGACGCCGAGTCGTTACGCGCGATACGCGCCGCATACGACCACGGAGTTCGCGTCTTCGACACCGCCGCCAACTACGGCGCCGGCCTCTCGGAACGTTTAGTGGCCAAGGGACTCGGCTCGAACCGGAAAGAGTGTGTCATATCAACCAAGTTCGGGTTCGAGGTGGACGAGGAGGCAAAGGAGGCGCGCAACCGGGGCGCCGATATGCGGACCATGCCGGTCGCCGAACACGTCCGTGAGGAGTGTGAAGCGAGCCTCCGGCGTCTCAAAACGGACTACATCGACGTCTATTTCTTTCACGTTTGGGACTATGACAACACGCTCGCGGTGGACGTCAGGGAGGCGCTCGAACGACTCGTAGAGCAGGGAAAGATCCGCAGCTACGGGTGGAGTACCGATTCTCCCGAATCGGCCGCCGTTTTTGCCGAAGGAGAGCACTGCTCGGCGATTCAGACCAACTTCAGCATCGCCGTCGATCAGCCGGAAATCCTTGCGGTCTGTGAGCAGCGCGATATGGCGGCGTTCAATCGTGGGCCCCTGGCGATGGGGTTTCTCACGGGCAAGTACAACGCCGACACCACGTTCTCGGCGACCGACGTCCGGAACGAGGCGTGGGTCAAGGACATGTTCCAGGGCCCGATCAGCGCCAAGCTGGGCGCCTTGCGCGAGATCCTCACCTCCGGAGGACGAACGTTGGCCCAGGGAGCGCTGGCCTATATCTGGGCGCGCTCGGACACGACGCTGCCGATCCCCGGAATCCGCACCGTGAAGCAGGCCGAAGAGAACGCCGAGGCGATGGAAGCGGGCCCCCTGAGCGCCGCCCAGACCGCGGAGATCGACCGTATCATGAAGGGCGTGTAACAGGGGAGCGATTTCTGCGCATCGTATCGTCCGTCGCTCTACCGTCGGCAACGGACGATAGACGGACTCGAAACGGCGGGCCGCACGGATCGATTATCGCGGCCGCGAGACGTCGAAGATCGTGGATCTCATTCGGTTTGGAAAGCGTTGCGGGTATCGGTCCGGCGGCTCTTCGGTGCTCTCATGATCGCGGTGTCACTGATCGGTTAGACCGGAGCGGTCCATAAGCGATCGCGCCTGCTCACGAAGCATGGCGTAGATCGCGAGATCGTAGTACGCGCCGCGAAAGAAGACTGCGCGTCGCATGAGCCCTTCGGCGACGTATCCGACCTTCTCGGCGAGCCGGACGCTCGGTGCGTTTTCCGGCGTAATAAAAAGGTAGAGTCGGGGGATATCCTTCCAGGCGAACATATACGCGGTAAAGAGTTCCAGGGCCTCTCCCATATAGCCCTTCCCCCGATCCTGCTCGCGAAATATCACGTAGCCGACTTCGTACCCCAAAATGACGCCGTTTCTTCGACATCCGATCTTGCCGATTACCCGCCCCTCTTTGTCGGTGACGATCAAGCGACCGCCGTCGTCGAACCAGAACCCGTGTTTCTCGTAACTCCGCTTGTACTGTACAAACGACGATACGTCGAGCGGTCCGAACGGACCGCGATTTGCCACGGTATGCTCGAGATCATAGAGGAGCGGGAGCTCGTCCTCGCGTGCGGGGCGGAGATTGATGCGTCGACCTTCGATCATGGTGCATTGTACCGCACCGACGGCACGCGGTATACGACGCCGGGCCCCATCAACCGAGGGGCCGATGAAAGGGTCCCGCCTACACCGGGAGCTCTTTCATATCCACTTTGTCGATCGGGATTGAGTTCGGGTCGACCCTGAGATGTCGCAAACTTCGTACGGTCTCGCGAAGCATGGTCTTGGCGACCGCAATGTGGGCGACCATCAACGAGCGGGCGCGTTCGCGGTCCCGTGCCTTCAAGGCATTGATGATACTCAAGTGCTCTTTGAGCGTTTCCGCCGGTTGTCGCACCAGACCGGCGGTAAAGACGAGTATCGGGGCTCATCCTTGCCGGATCGATTTCGCCGCAGTATGTTCAATCGTTACGCTTGGGGTGTCCGGCTCAGCCGTGGCCGTTGGAAGAGCGCGGGAGGCTGCGGTGTCGGACGGATACGGAGCCTCCTGTGTTCACTTCGGGTGTGACGGAAAGGCCGGTATCGATGAACGATTCCTTAGTTTTGAAGAGCGGGCGGGTGCGGGCAATCGCCGAAGCGCTGTTTGTCACGGTGTTATGGTCGTCGTCGTGGATACTCATCAAGTTCGGTCTCCCCGATGCGCCGCCTCTCACCTTCGCGGGCCTTCGGTATTCGATAGCGTTTGTGTGTCTCGTGCCGATCGCGGCGGCCAAAGCGCGGCGGATGGAGCTGTCGCGGCTCCGCGGCCGCGATTGGGCCGTCCTCGGTGCGCTGGGACTCGTGTTCTACGCAGTCACCCAAGGGGCGCAGTTTTTCGCGTTGGCGCATATCCCCGCACAGACGGCGAGTCTGATCCTGAGCTTCTCGCCGGTGGCCGTTGCGCTCCTGTCCGCGGCATTCATCGGTGAGCGACCGCGAACGGTGCAAGTAGCGGGAGTGTCGATATATCTTCTCGGTGCGGCGCTCTTCCTTCTGCCCGTCACCGTGTCCGGTGCCTACGGTCTCGGTTTAACGGCCGCCGTGGCCGGGATGGCGGCAAATGCCGTATCGTCGGTCCTCGGACGTCACGCAAACCGTTCCATGCCCGCCTCACCGGTGACGATAACCGTCGTCAGTATGGGCATCGGCGGAGCGACCCTCTTGTTCACGGGTATCGCGATCGAGGAGGCTCCCGTTCTCTCCGCACGCTTTGTCGCGATCCTCCTGTGGTTATCAATCGTGAACACCGCTTTCGCCTTCACGATATGGAACCGGACGCTCGCGACGCTGACGGCGTTGGCATCGAGCGTCATAAACGGAACGATGCTCATCCAAATCGCCGTCCTGGCGTGGATCTTCTTGGGTGAGTCCCCGGGCCCGCGACAGCTTGTCGGTCTCATACTCGCCGGTGCCGGAGGGTTGGCGGTACAGTTGTTCTCATCCCGTAGCCGGGCGTCGCAATCCTCCGGCGGTGAGGACGACGAATGAGAACGAGATCGAAGCTCGGGTCAGGTTATGGGGATATCGACAGTCATTATTGATATGTCATGCCGGTCCCGCCATCCGAGGCGCCGCCAGATCGCCCGTCCGGTACGATTCTCGGCGTATACCATGATATGGCAGCGCTCGATCCCCTCCGAGGCGAGCGTCCGTCGCGCTTCCGCAACTATGCGCGCCGCAACACCTCGACGGCGCACGGCGGGATCGACCGCCAAATGGTAGAGATATCCGCGACGGCCGTCGTGTCCCACAAGAACCGCTCCGACAATCGTACTCTGCGCCGTCGTCTGGTCGTCGGACGCCGCGACGCGCGCGACGACGCTCAAGCCTTCGTTACGTCGCAAGAAACGACGTAGCGCGTCCGGGCTATCGGCGCTGGACATGCCGAGATGCTCGGTCCGTTCCCAGAGTTCGACGACCTGCGTCAGATCCGCCTCCGATAGCGGCTCTACAACAACCTTCATGCTCACTCCCCCTTTTTTTGCGGCCCCCATCGACGTATCGGCACGTTTGTATATACTCTTTTCCTATGCGGGTGGTATACGACCTCGGCGGCGTGACACTCCCCGGCGCGGCCCGGCACATCTCCTCTCGACATTCGGCGGACGGAGGAGGCGATATCGATACACGCCGGACGCCGGTCATCGTCATCACTCAACAACGGGAAGGCATCGGCTCCGAGACGGGTCAATCCGCACAACGCGCATCTTCTCGACCCCGGGACACCGGCACTCCGGTTCCGGGAACCGACTATGTCTTGCAGATTTCCGACGATGCGCTGCGTAGAGACGCTGAAGTTCGGCTCCACGAGCGCGCGCACGCGGCGTCGCTCGGCCCCTACGCCGAGTCGGCCATCCATTACTCGACTGCGCGCGGCCCGGCGGGTGAGAGAGTCGTCACCGGCGGACGGATCGCCGTCGATCTCGATCCCGTTCCCGGCGATCCCCGCGCATCGCTCAAGAAGGCGCGAACGGTGCTCAATGCCGCCCTTGCGCCGGGCGATCCGTCGGCCGCCGACATGCGAGTCGCGGCGGACGCCTACCGTCTCGCGGCGGCCTCTCAGCGAGCGCTGCGTCGCCTCGAGGTCGACGCGTAGCGGACAATCCTCCGTAGCGTGCCTACTGTACGACGGTCGCCCACATTTTTAGAAACCGAATCAATCGCTTCTCGCACCCCGACGGCACGAGAACCTGAAACCCGCTGCTTCGCACTGCGTCGTGAGCGACGGGTATTGAGAGAGCCGCCAAACCCGAAAGGGAGGCGGGAGCGTTCAGGCGAATGACTCCCTCGCGAAAGCGTCCGCCCGCCCGGTCGGCGAGGGGAGATACCGACGGGGTCGCAGGAACGAGGACGAGATCCACCTCTCGAAACCATTCGATGGTGCACTCGCGAACCTTCTCCCGTATCGCACGCGCTTCGCTCAGACGCTCTTCGCTCCAGTGTCGACCGCGGTCGATGAGAGCCCACACCGTCGGATCGTACAGGGACCGATATCGGTCGACCCACTTCTCGTGAGCGCTCCACGCCTCGTAAGATCCGATCACGTTGTACGCCTTCCACGCGGAATCGCCGAGTACCGCGGAGGAAGGGAGCGCGACGACCTCCTTGATACCGCGAACGACGGCGATAGCCTCCAAGACGGCCTCCCAACGAGTCGCGACCTCCTCATCCGGTTCCACACCCGGAGGCACGGTCACACCGACCGAGAGATCCCCGGCGTCATCTTCGCTTCCGTCCTCGGTCGGGGCGTCTTCCATACCGGAGACGAGGGCCATAAGCTCCGCCATATCGTCGGCATGCGCCGTGAACCAACCGACGGTATCCATGCTGCGTGCCAAAGGAAAGACTCCGTGAAGGCGCGCCGCGTCGTAGGCCATACGATAGCCGTAAATACCGCACAGGGCGGCGGGCAACCTGATTGAACCGCCGGTATCCGTACCCAAAGCAACGGGCACGACTCCGGCGGCCACGGCCCACGCCGAACCGCTCGAGGAGCCGCCGCTTATGCGCCGTCCGTCGAGGGGGTGCGGGCAATCGCCGAAGTGCGCGTTGCGCCCGTCGAGGCCGTAGGCAAACTCATTCATGTGCGTTCGCCCCTCGCAATGGGCGCCGAGTTGCACGAACCGCTCCGCAAGCCATGAGGTGCTGCGTGCGGGCTCGCCGCCGGGTCCGGTGGGGTCGGTAAACAGATGCGAGCTACACGAAGTGACCTCGCCGGGAATATCGAAGAGGTCTTTCACGAGAAAAGGGACTCCTCGCAATGCATCGCTCTCGGCACTCGCCGAATCCTCCCGGTCGGCGGGGTACAACGAGTTCCACCACGCGGCGATCGCCCGAGGTGCGGCCTCGGGATCGAAACGATAGGGACGATCCCGCAACGCCGAAGCCCACGCCCCGGTATCTTCACGCCAGAGCGTACGCCACCGGTCGAGACTCATTCTCGTAACCCCCGGCGAAGACTGCCGCGGTTGCCCTTTCTCACCGGGCGGATAGTAACGTCTCAACGACACCTCCGATGCACAAGCCTTGAAACCGAGAACCGTTGTAGTATCGGCGCCCCGCCCGATCCTGACAACCCACGCATATACGTCGAATGTGCGAGGTTACGGCCGTCATTTATGATTGTTTTTATCATTACACCATATATAGCGCCTTCTTTCACCAAACACCTTGATATACACAACCAGTGCGACTATATTGCGAGAGGAACCGGGTTTCCGGGAGGGGAATCCAGCCGTCGTGACCGCGTCACGATAGACTCACAGAACCACCGTAGGGGGGCTTGCATGGCATATCCGCGTGTTAGGAAGCGCAACGGGGAACTGGTAGCGTTCGACCTCGATCGTGTTATCGGCGCCGTCGAGCGCGCATTCGATGCCGCCGGCGAGGATGCCGACGAAGAGAGACTCGATCGTATCGGCGAAGAGATCGGACGGCGCTTTCGAGGATCGGAGGGACCGGTCGACATCGAAACGATACAGGATGCCGTCGAAGAGACGCTCATGAGCAATCAGCTGTTCACCGTGAGTCGTCGTTACATCATATATCGCCAACGCCGCGCCGATGCCAGAGAGCGTCGAGCGAGCGATTCCGCGCGAAAAGTGTTCAGCGGCGACCTGACGGTACAAAAGCGCAATCGTGCCGCGGCTCCCTTCGACCTCACCAGAATCGAAGAGACTCTGGCGCGCCACGCCGGGGATCTGGGAGAGGTGGACTACGACCTCATTCTGACCGAACTCAAACGAAACATCTACGACGGCGTCGCGACCTCGGAGCTCGAGGAGGCGTTGATTCTCTCGGTCACGGCATTCATCGAACGCGATCCGCAGTACAACCGTCTCGCCTCGCGCCTCGTGCGACAAAAGCTCTACCGCGAAGTCTTCGGGCAATCCGTCGACGCGACCTCGTTCGACGAGATGTATCGATCGGCCTTCCAAGAGAACATTCGCCGAGGCGTCGAGGTCGGACTGTACGCACCCGCGTTGGCTGAGCGATTCGATTTGGAGGAGCTTGCGGCATATCTTCAGCTCGGCCGCGACGACGACCTGCTCTACCTGGGTACCCAAACGCTCTACGAGCGATACTTTCTCAGGCTTGGCGGGAGACCGATCGAAACGCCACAGCACTTCTGGATGCGCGTCGCCATGGGGCTCGCGGTTGAGGAGGCCGAACCTACCGCGAGAGCGCGCGAGTTCTACGATCTGCTGTCCGGTCTGCGGTTCGTCAGCTCCACGCCGACCCTGTTTCACGCCGGTACACCGCATCCGCAACTCTCCAGCTGTTACCTCAGCACCGTCGAGGACGACTTGGAGCACATCTTCAAGTGCATCGGCGATAACGCGCAAATGAGCAAGTGGTCCGGCGGTATCGGCAACGACTGGAGCTACATCCGTGCTACGGGCGCGGCGATCAAGAGCACCAAGGTCGAGAGTCAGGGGGTGATACCGTTTCTCAAAATCGCCAACGACACGACCGTCGCGATCAACCGCAGCGGAAAGCGCCGCGGTGCGACGTGTGCGTACCTGGAGACGTGGCACCTCGACATCGAGGACTTTCTCGACCTCCGGCGGAACACCGGCGACGATCGGCGCCGCACGCACGATATGAACACCGCCAACTGGATCCCGGACTTATTTATGAAGCGGGTAAGCGAGGAGTCGTACTGGACGCTCTTCAGCCCCGAGGAGGTGGCGGATCTGCACGACTTGTATGGACGCGCCTTCGAAGAACGGTACATCGAGTACGAGCGGGCGGCGGAGGAAGGGAACATTCGACAATGGCGTCGCGTCGAGGCGGTGAAGTTATGGCGCAAAATGCTCACGCGCCTTTTCGAAACCGGACATCCGTGGATCACCTTCAAGGACCCGTCGAACATCCGCAGCCCGCAAGATCACGTCGGGGTCGTGCACAACTCCAACTTGTGCACCGAGATCACGCTCAACAACTCCGCGGAGGAGACGGCGGTGTGCAATCTGGGCTCCGTCAATCTCGCGCGCCACGTCGAGGAGGATGGACTCAACCACTTTCTCCTCGAAGAGACCGTACAGACGGCAATGCGTATGCTCGACAACGTCGTCGATATCAACTTCTATCCGACCGTCGAGGCGCGCACCGCGAACCTTCGACATCGCCCGGTGGGTCTCGGGCTCATGGGGTTACAGGACGCGCTGTTCACCCTCGGGCTTCCGATCGACGGCGAGGAAGCGGGTACATTTGTCGACGAGAGCATGGAGTTTATCAGCTATCACGCAATTCTCGGTTCCAGCAACCTCGCAGCCGAGCGCGGTTCGTACTCGACCTTCGCGGGAAGCAAGTGGGATCGCGAACTCTTTCCGATCGATACCCTCGATCTTTTGGAATCCGAGCGTGGGGTACCGGTCCCGGTAGACCGGACGCGCCGCCTCGATTGGGACGCGCTGAAGGCGACCGTCGCTCGACAGGGGATGCGCAACTCCAACACGATGGCGATAGCCCCCACGGCGACGATCTCTAATATCGCCGGCGTGTATCCGTCGATCGAGCCGATCTACAAGAATCTCTATGTCAAAGCGAACATGAGCGGTGAGTTTACCGTTATTAACGAGTATCTGGTACGCGACCTCAAGCGCCACGGACTCTGGAACGAGGAGATGCTCGAGCAACTGAAGTATCACGACGGAAACATCGCGCACATCGCCGGTATCCCCGTCGAGCTCAAGGAGCTCCATCGCGAGGCGTTCGATATCGATCCGACGGCACTGCTCGAGCTTACCGCGCGCCGCGGCAAGTGGATCGACCAGAGCCAGAGCCACAACGTCTTCATCCGCGGCACAAGCGGCAAGAAACTTCACGAGGTATACACGGAGGCGTGGAGGATGGGTCTCAAGACGACGTACTACCTCCGAAGTCTCGGGGCGAGCCAGATCGAGAAGAGCACCCTGGACGCCGCCAAGTACGGTTTCACCCAACGGCGCGACACCTCCCCCGCCGGCTCTTCGCATGCGACGGGAGAGCGCGCGTCGGCGGCGGCGGATCGAGACGCGGCGGTCGATGCCGGAAGCAACCGTGTCGCGCTTCGCGATGCGGTAGGGGCCGAGGGGCGCCCGATACCGGCCCGTATCGATACGGCGACCATGACTCCGGCGACCGAGGTAACCAATATCTGTAGCCTGACCGACCCCGATTGTGAGAGTTGCCAGTAACGAACAAAGGAGACCGTGATGAGCATTATTAACAACTCGAAGACCGATCCCAACAAGATCCTCCCCATGCGCTATCCGTGGGCGCGGGAACACTACCGCAACGCGATCGCCAACACGTGGGTTCCCGAGGAGATACCGATGCAGGACGACATCGAGCAGTGGAAGAATTCGGACGTCCTGAGCCCGACCGAGCGTCGCCTGATCCTCTGGAATCTGGGTTTCTTTTCCACCGCCGAGAGTCTTACGGCGAACAACATCGTACTCGCGGTGTACAACCACGTCACCAACCCCGAGTCGCGACAGTACATGCTCCGTCAAGCGTTTGAGGAGGCGGTACACACCGACACCTTCATCTACGCGTGCGACTCCCTGGGCCTCGATCCGGACGAGATCTACGGGATGTATGAGACCATTCCCTCGATCAAGGAAAAAGACGATTTCGTCATCGACCTTACGAAGAGCGTCTTCGACTCTGCGTTCACGACCGAAGGCACGGCGAACATTCAGCGTTTCGTCCACGATCTTGTGGGGTACTACATTATCATGGAGGGTATCTTCTTTTACGCCGGTTTCGCGATGATGCTCGCGCTCAAGCGCAAGGGAAAGATGGTAGGTATCGGCGAACAGTTCGAATACATCATGCGCGACGAGAGCCTCCACCTCGCCTTCGGTGCCGATCTCATCAACACCGTCAAGGCTGAAAACCCCGAGATATGGACCGATGCGTTTGCCGATGAGCTCCGAGGCTTAATCGTGAAGGCGGTCGAGCTGGAGAAAAACTACGCCCGCGATGCGTGCCCGGAGGGCATTGTCGGCATCAACTCGGACTCCTTCGGCGAGTACGTGGAGTACATCGCCGACCGGCGTCTGGAGCGCATCGGACTCGGCAAGTATTTCGAGACGCAGAACCCCTTTCCGTGGATGAGTCAGAGCACCGATCTGGCCAAGGAGAAGAACTTCTTCGAGACCCGCGTCACGGAGTATCAAACCGGCGGTCTCAGCTGGGACTGAGAGAGCACATACGTACTCCGCGCACCCTTTCGTCGAAGGCTTAAGCACGGGCGGGCGGTAACGAGTAACGGGACCGAACCGACCCGCCTCAACTTGACCGCGACGCCGAGCACGCCGTATCCTCACCGCACGTGAATACGCACGGGCGAATCGAAACGGTAGGCGTCGTCGGTGGCGGCCAGCTCGGTCGCATGCTGGCCCTCGCCGCTGTACCCCTTCAAATATCCATCGTAACCTTGGATCCCGATCCGCTATGCCCCGCCTCGACGGTCGCCGGCGTGATCGAGGGTCCCTTGGGAGACCGCGACTCGCTCTACCGCCTCGCCCGCTCGAGCGATGTCCTCACGTTCGAGATAGAACACACCGACCCGAAAATGCTCTCGGAGTTGGAGGCGGCGGAACGCGCGGTGCGACCGGCGGCGGCTGTTCTGCACTTGGTCGCCGACAAGCTCGAACAGAAACGCTTCTTTGACGCGGCGGGGATCCCCGTAGCGCCCCTTCTCGCCGACGACGCCGCGGTGTACTACGGCGCCCTGCCGAAGGACATCCCTCGGGCCGTACAGAAGGTGCGCCACGGCGGCTACGACGGTCGCGGGGTTGCAGTCGTCTCCGGCGGCGCCTCCCTGCCACTGAGCGGCCCGTCTTTTGTCGAACACGCCGTCGATATCGCTACGGAGGTCGCAGTCGTCGTCGCGCGGTTTCCCGACGGATCGCTCCACCACTGGGAGCCGGTTGAGATGGGCTTCGACCCTCACCTCAACTTGGTGCGCCACGTCGTCTGTCCGGCCGACGTCCCCGAGGAGATTGCGGCCGAGGCGGTTGCGACGGCACGCAAAGCCGCCGCGGCGTTGGGCGAACGCGGCCTTATCGGTGTGCTCGCGGTGGAGCTCTTTATCGACACCGACGGTCGCGTCCTCCTTAACGAGGTTGCTCCGAGGCCGCACAACTCGGGACACCTTACGATCGAGGGGAGTCGTTGCAGCCAATTCGAACAGCACATCAGGGCCGTGGCCGGCCTGCCGCCCGGCGATACGACGATGCGCGGTCCGACGGCGATGGTGAATCTGGTCGCCGAGGCCGAGGTGGGTACCGGGCCCTACCGCGTCTCGGGTCGCGAGGCGGCCCTGAGATATCCGGACGTCCACCTACACCTCTACGGAAAACGAGAGCTCCGCAGCGGACGCAAAATGGGACACGTCACCGCGGGCGGTACAACGACCGCTGAGGCGCTCACCAAGGCGCTTGCGGCGGCGGAAGCGATTCGGTTCGTCCCGCTAACTGAGTCACACGGGGCGTAGCGCGCTCGGAATATCCGACGCGCCGGTACGCAAGGCGAGGCGAAACATCGAGAAGGGAGCAAACGCACATGGTTGCCGTTATTATGGGAAGCGATTCGGACCTGCCCATCATGTCCGCCGCGGCGGAAACATTAGAAGAGTTCGACGTCGCACACTCCGTCGATATCGTGAGCGCACATAGAACGCCGGAGCGTATGACGGAGTTTGCGCGACGTGCGTCCTCGCGCGGCTACCACGTAATTATCGCCGGCGCCGGCGGCGCCGCCCACTTGCCGGGTATGGTTGCAGCCATGACGTCGCTTCCCGTCATCGGGGTCCCGGTACGAACAAGATTTCAAGACGGCCTCGATAGCCTCCTATCGATCGTCCAAATGCCTCGAGGGGTGCCCGTTGCCACCGTCGCGGTCAACAACGCACGCAACGCCGCGCTTCTGGCGATCCGCATCCTCGCCGTCTCGGATGCCGAAATCCGCCGACGTCACGAGGATTTTCTGCAACGCCAGTCCGATGAAGTGACACACGCCGCCAGTCATCTCGCCGATATAGGCTGGAAACGGTATCTCGAAGAGTGGGACGAATAGTGCCCGACGCACTACGTCTCGGTCCGGCCGTAGTACCGTCAACGGTAGTGGTGGCACTTATATCTCTTATCGCGGCGGCGGCGACGTTGCGACTGTACGCGCGGGTAAAGGCGGACGAAGCCGAGACGATACGCACACTTGTCGATCGCGCCTCGACGGGCATCTTCATCGGGTTTTTGGTGTGGAAGATCTGGCCGCTCTTTACGTGGTGGCACGAGATTCTCGCCGACCCGATCCGCCTCCTGCGACTCCCCGGCGGGCGGTGGGGACTCATTGCGGGTCTATCCGCCTGCCTTCTCTTTATCGCGCCGCGCCTCATAGGACGCACCGGTATCGTGCGCCCTCTCCTGACGGCGCTCGGCGCCGGAGCGCTTGCGGCGGTGATTGCCGTCGCGGCGGTCACCAATATAGCCGGTACGCAGGGGACCGCATCGATCCAACCGTCCGATATACGCGCGCCGATGTTGACCGATCCACACGGCACACCGGTTGCGATCGGTGAGGAGGGCGCACCGACGATCGTGACGTTCTGGGCGACGTGGTGCGGCCCGTGCCGCGCGGAACTTCCGGTAAAAGCGGCCTTCTACGATCGCTATCGCGACCGCATCAACATCGTATCGATAAATATGCTCAACACGGAGGGGAGCGTAGAGGCCGTGCTGCGCTTCGCACGCCGCCACGGGATCGAGTACCCCGTCCATCTGGACCGGGGGGGACACATCGCATCGCTGTTAAACGTCCGAGGCACGCCGACGACCATCGTAGTAAACGGTGAGGGCGCCGTTGTGGCACGCTGGGTGGGCCCGTCGAGTCTCGATCGACTGCGGCGGGAGGCCGATAACGTAATCGGCCCGCAAGAGTAGTGTGCGCCATGCGCACTCCTGCGGGCCGAACGGTATTGAGAGGAGAGACGAAGGAAGACTAGCCGTCGCTACCTTCGGTCTCCGCCTCTTCACTCTTCTTCTTGGTGGTCTTCTTCTTAGGCGCCGGCTTTTTTGCTTTTACCTCGGCGTCGTTCTTCTCCTCGGCGGCAGCTTCGGTCGCCTCCGCCGGTGCGACCTCGACACTCTCGTCCGAAGCAGTGCTCGCGCCGTCCTTGGTATCTTTCGCCTTAGCCTTACTCGTCTTCGACGACTTCTTCGCCTTCGGTTCGGCGTCGCTCGCCTTGGCCTTCTTCGTCCCTTTGGCGCTTGCCTTCTTCGGAGCCTCTTCCTCATCAATGGGGAGAAGTTCCAGGATCACCATCTCGGCGGCATCGCTCGGTCGCGGCCCCAGCTTGAGGACGCGCGTATACCCGCCGGGCCGCTCTTTAAAACGCGGCCCGATGTCGGTGAAGATCTTGGCAAGGACCATCTTGTCCTTAATATCGCGTCCGATCATACGCCGGTTGTGAACCGAATCGAGCTTGGCGCGCGTAATCATCTTCTCCGCGGTTCGCCGCACCGCAAGCGCCTTGGCTTTCGTCGTGCGGATACGCTCGTGACGGAACAGCGACGTCAGCATATTGCGCGTCATCGCCTTACGGTGGGCGGTCTTACGTCCCAGTCTATTGTAGCCGACCTTATGCTTCATTCTTCTCTTCCTTCTTCTTCAGGAACAAGGGGTTACTCTTTAGGACGTTGTAGTCGGTCATACCCAAGCTCAACTCCCATTCGCTGAGCTTCTCCTTGATCTCCTGAAGCGACTTTTTGCCGAAGTTGCGCGTCTTTGCGATCTCTTCCTCGGTCTTTTGCGTAAGATCTCCGAGGTTATTGATGTTCGCATTCTTCAGGCAGTTGCTTGCCCGCACCGACAGCTCCAACTCTTCCACGGGAGTGGCGAGAATTTCACGTACGAGCTTCATGTCTTCATCTTCTTCGTCGTCGTTACCGACTTCGTCCTCGTTGAAATTGATAAAGACATCAAAATGATCTTTGGCGATTTTCGCCGCCTCGCCCACCGCATCGACGGGAGAGAGCGTGCCGTCGGTCCACACCTCCAGCGCCAGCTTATCGTAGTCGTTGCGCTGACCTACGCGCGTGTTCTCTATCGCATACTTCACCCGGCGTACCGGTGAATAGACCGCATCCAGAGAAATCGTACCGACCTCTTCGATGTACTGCTCGTTGAGCTCCGCCGGCACGTAGCCGCGCCCGAGGTCGATCTGGAGCTCGATATCCAACCACGCATCGTCCATCAACGTCATGATGGTAAGATCGGGATTGGTTACCTCAACTCCGTCCACGGCAAAAGTGCCGCCCGTTACCTTCTGCGCATCTTTGAGCTCGATGAAGATCACCTTCTGATCGACATTCTCCGCGAGCTTGATCTGCAACCGCTTGAGCCGATTAATGATGTCCGGTGTGTCTTCTACGACACTCGGTATCGCCTCGTACTCGCTGGACAGAAAGCGCTGATTGCCCTCTTCGTCATACACGGTAATTCGCAGCGCCGTTACGGCGTAGCCGGGAATGGAACTGAGCAATACTCGTCGCAACGAGTTTCCGATCGTCGTTCCGTAACCGCGCTCGAAGGGATAGGCAACGAACTTCCCATAGTCGGGCGTAGATTCGCTGGGCTCAAAGGTGATGCCTTTCGGACGCTTGAAACCCTTAAGGAGTGCTTTTCGAGCCATACCTAATTCCTTTCCAGTGAGAACTCAAACACGCCGACTCTTGCGCGGACGACACCCGTTATGAGGAATGGGCGTAATATCCTCGATAGAGCGCACTCGAAGCCCAAGGTTACCCAACGAGCGGATGGCCGACTCACGACCGACGCCCGGGCCCTTTACGTACACGTGGACCTCTTGCAGACCGTAACCCAACGCCTTTTGGGCCGCCGTTTCCGCAGTCATCTGCGCGGCGTACGGGGTCGATTTCTTTGCCCCCCGGAAGTTGAGCGAACCGGCGCTGCTCCAGGAGACGACATTTCCGTTCATATCGGAAATCGTGACGATCGTATTGTTGAAGGTGGCCTGGATATAGACCTTTCCTTCATATATTGATTTCTTTTCTTTTTTCTTCTTCGTAGCCTTAGCCAAGATTCAACCCCTCCCCTACTTCTTCTTACCGGCGACGGTCTTGCGCTTTCCTTTTCGGGTACGCGCGTTCGTGCGAGTTCGCTGCCCTCGCACGGGGAGCCCTTTTCGATGCCGCAGGCCGCGATACGAACCGATGTCCATCAATCGCTTAATGTTGAGAGACACCTGCGTCCTCAGTCGACCCTCGACGGTATATTCATTCTCGATGATCTGCCGCAGTTGGTTGATCTCCTCGGCAGACAGATCGTTCATGCGTCGTTCCGTATCCACACCCGCCTTACCGCAAATGGCGATCGCCGACGAGCGACCGATGCCGTAAATATAGGTGAGCGCGATATCGACATGCTTATTCGGAAGATCTATTCCCGCAATACGAGCCATCAATTACCCCTTCTGGCGCTGTTTGTGCTTGGGATTGGTACAAATCACCCGCACGACACCGCGTCGTCGGATAACTTTACAGTTAGCACAAATCGGTTTCACACTGGCACGAACTTTCATACGACCATCCTTTGAATCACAGACTGCGTCGCGACTTGATCCGACCCTTCTTGGTCAAACCGTCGTGATGATGCATCCGTAGATGTCCCTCGATCTGGGACATCAGGTCAAGATCCACACCGACCATAATCAACAAAGACGTTCCTCCAAGCAGGAATGCTACCTGCGGCGGAATGTTGAACAGCCCCTGAATCAGGGTCGGTATTACGGCAATAAAGGCGAGAAACAGCGCGCCCGGCAGAATAATACGGTTGAGCACCCGTGTGAAGTACTCTTCCATCTTCTCACTCCGAATACCCGGAATCGAGCCGCCGTTCTCGCGGATGTTCTTTGATATCTCAATCGGGTTGAGCGTAACCTGAGTATAGAAATACGCAAAGAAAATAATAAGTAGCGTATTCATAATCTGGAACGCCGCACCGTCGGCACGCATGACGAACGCCACGCGCTGCAACCACCCAATGTTGGACCCCAACCCTTGAGCGATCTGAAGGGGAAAGGTCAGCACGCTGGAGGCGAAGATGACCGGGATAACCCCCGACGGATTGATCTTGAACGGAATATACGTATTGGGCGCGGTGTACATTCGGCGCCCGACGACCCGTTTGGCGTAATGGATCGGAATCTTCCGTTGCCCGCGCTGCTCATATACCACAAGGGCGATGACGGCAACGAACATCACCAATACTACGATAATGAACACCGGATTGATATCGCCGCTGCTCCCCATGCGCAGAAGGAGCCAGAACGCGTTGGGCATACGAGCCACGATTCCGCTGAAGATGATCAGAGAGATTCCGTTTCCGATGCCGCGTTGGTTAATCTGCTCGCCCATCCACATCAAGAAGATCGTTCCTGCAGTGACCGAAAGCATCGACACGAAAGTGTACAGACCGCGCGAAATCGTAATCGCGTTGGGAATGCTATCGGCGTAGAGCGTCACCGCGAACGACTGAATGAGCGCCACGACGATCGTACCGTAACGGGTATACCGTTGAATCTTCTTCCGTCCGCCCTCTTCCTCGGAGATTCTCTTGAGCGCCGGAAAGACGATCAACAAGAGCTGCATGATGATCGACGTGGAGATATAGGGCATGATACCCAACATGAATATGCTGAAGTTGGAGAACGCCCCGCCGGCGAAGAAGTCGAGATAGTTTATGACCGACACGCCTCCGCTTCCCTGCTGTGTGGCGAAGAAGAACTCAAGTGCGCCGGGATTAATCCCCGGAATCGGAATAACCGCGCCGAGGCGGAAAATAGCGAGCATGAAAAAGGTAAACAACACCCTGTCACGCAACTCGCGAATTCTGAAAATGTCAGCAATCGGATTCGATGCCATCGACGCTATCCTCTACTCTTCCGACGGAACGTCGGCGTCTCGTGTCTCAACCTGCTCGATGCTTCCGCCTGCGGCCTCGATCTTCTTTCGAGCTCCGTCGGAAACACGCAAGCCGCGCACGGTGATCGCCTTATCGATCTCGCCGCGCCCCAGGATCTTGACGTGCGTCACGTTGCGCCCGATGAGCCCGTGCTCTTTGAGAGAGGCGATGTCCACCACCGCTTTGGCGTCGTAGCGCGCGGAAAGCACGTCCAGATTGACGGGCACGTACTCCACTTTGAACCGGTAGTTGGAGAATCCGCGGCGGGCTATCCGGCGATATAAGGGCATCTGACCACCCTCAAAGCCGGGTCGCACTCCCCCGCCGGAACGGGCGTTTTGCCCCTTATGTCCCTTACCCGAGGTCTTGCCGGTACCGGAGCCCGGACCGCGTCCTAACCGCTTTCTCTGCCGGTTCGCTCCGGCCGGTACGCGAATGCTGTTCATTTCACTTCCTCGACACTTACCAAGTGTGCAACCGTGTTGATCATACCCTGAATCGGATCGTTCAACTCCTTCACGACCGACTGCCGGATCTTACGAAGACCCAATGCCTCCACGGTGCGTCTTTGATTCGGCTTTCTTCCCAAGGGGCTCCGTACGAGCGTGATCTTCACCTTCATCGCTCACCCCCACATAGCTTTGAGCGTTTTACCGCGATTGTGGGCGACCTCGCGCCCGCGCATGAGGCTCGTCAAACCGTCAAACACCGCCTTGACGACGTTGATCGCGTTTTGGCTCCCCATGGACTTACTCAAGACGTCGTTAATGCCGCCGACTTCCAGAACCGCACGCACCGGTCCGCCGGCAATAATGCCGGTACCGGGGGCGGCAGGCTTGAGAAGCACGCTGGCGCTCTTAAACTTGCCCCGTACGACGTGCGGGATCGTCTGCTTCTGCCGCGGCACCTCGATCATGCTGCGCTTGGCGCGGTCAACACCCTTCCGAATCGCCTCGGAGACGTCGTTGGCCTTCCCGTATCCGTATCCCACGCGTCCGTTGCGATCTCCCACGACGACGAGGGCGGAGAAGGAGAACCGACGACCGCCCTTTACGACCTTGGCGACACGGTTCAGTTTGATCAACTTTTCGGAAAACTCTTTATCCATCCCATGATCCACGGAAATACCCCTTAGAACTTTACGCCGGCTTTGCGAGCACCGTCGGCGAGCGCTTTCAACACCCCGTGATACAGATATCCGTTGCGATCAAAGACCGCCTCGGACACGTTCAATTCCAAGAGCTTCTTCCCGAACGTCTCGCCGATCTTGGCCGCGTCCTCGGCATTGGGCTTCAACCCTTTGAGATCGCCGCTCACGCTGGAGACGGACAGAATCGTGTGCCCGCTCTGATCGTCGATCGCCTGCACGTAAAGATTCTTGTTGGACCGGAAGACGCTCAACCGGGGCCGCGCGGCGGTGCCGGAAATCTTGCCTCTGATTCGGGTCTTACGCTTTGTGCGTCGACGGTTTTTCTCAATGACTCGTTTCATACCACACCAACCTGCTACTTAATACCCGACTTGCCGACCTTGCGTCGAATGTGCTCGTTCTCGTACTTGACGCCCTTGCCTTTGTACGGCTCGGGTGGTCGAATCTTGCGGATCTCCGAGGCGACCTTTCCGACCAACTGCTTGTCGATTCCCTTGATGACCAGCTTGTTGGGGCCGTCGACTTCGACGACGATTCCCTCGGGAATGACGAACTCGATCGGGTTACTGTACCCGAGGTTGAGCATAACACTCTTTCCCTGCACCTCGGCCCGATATCCGACTCCGTTAATCAAAAGGCTACGTGAAAAACCCTCGGAGACTCCGGAGACCATGTTGTTGATCAGCTGACGATACAACCCGTGGAAACCGCGCGCCTTCTTGTCTTCGGTCTTTCGGTTCACGACTACCGTGTTATCCTCGACAACGACGGTCACCTCGGGACGAACATCTTGACTCAACTCGCCCTTCGGACCCTTCACCGTGACGTTCCCGCCGGATACGTCAACGGTCACGCCCTGGGGAATCGTAATCGGCATTTTTCCCACTCGAGACATTACGAAACGCTCCTCACCACACCGAGCAGATCAGCTCACCGCCGACCCGCCGTTCGGCGGCCTTACGACCGGTCGTGACGCCCGTCGAGGTAGAGACAATCAAGGTACCGTACCCGTTGAGAACGCGCGGCATCTTCCGATACCCCGTGTACACCCGTCGGCCGGGAGTGGAAATCTTCTGGATACCGTGAATGACCGGTTCCTGACTGTCGTCGTACTTCAGGAAGACTCTGATGACCTCGTTGTCTTCCTGAGCCATCTTCTTAAAGTTTTTTATGTAGCCTTCGTTCTTCAGAATCTTGATGATCTCAAGTTTGAGTTTGGACGGTGCCACGTCCACCTTCTCGAACTTGGCCATACATGCGTTCCGAAGTTTGGTCAGCATGTCAGCTACGGGATCAGAAACACTCATCTTTATCTCCTACCAGCTCGACTTCGTGACACCGGGGATCAGACCCTCGCTCGCCAACTTTCGGAAACAGATACGGCACATCTGAAACTTCCGCAGATATCCGCGAGGTCGCCCACATATCCGGCACCGATTGACGCGCCGCGTCGTGTACTTCGGCTTGCGTTGCGCCTTGATAATCATCGATTTCTTAGCCATAAGCCCCTCTTCCTTACTTCCTGAACGGCAGGTTCAGCTTGGTCAACAGCGCCCGCGCTTCCTGATCGGTCTTCGCCGTCGTAACGATCACCACATTGAGCCCGGTAATTTGATCGATCTTATCGTAGTCGATCTCCGGAAAGATGATATGCTCGGTGATGCCCAGCGAGTAATTACCGTGTCCGTCAAACCCGTTGGGATTAATGCCGCGAAAGTCCTTAACACGCGGCAATGCAATGTTCACCAAACGACCGAGGAACTCCCACATGCGGTTCTGTCGAAGCGTTACCTTCGCACCGATCTCCATACCTTCGCGAAGCTTAAAGTTGGAGATGGACTTCTTCGCCCGCGTGCGAACGGCGCGTTGACCGGCGATGAGAGAGAGCTCGTTCTGAGCGCTCTCCAACGCTTTCTTGTTGTCGATCGCGTCGCCCACGCCCATGCTCAATACGATCTTCTCGAGCGAGGGAACCTGCATGACGGACTTGTAGCCGAACTCCTCCATCAAGGCGCCCTTGGTCGTGTCGTAGTACTGCTGTTTCAACATCGGTACGTGTTCAGCCATCAGACCGTCTCTCCCGTCTTCTTCGCGAATCGGACCTTCTCGCTTCCTTCGATACGATATCCGAGTCGCGTGGGACGACCATTCTTACCGACGAACATCACGTTCGATACGGCGATGGGAGCCTCCTTCTCGATGATGCCGCCGGTCTCTTCCTGGCTTCGCTTGCGCTGAGCCTTCTTGACCATGTTGACACCCTCGACGAGAACCCGTCCCTTCTCCCGGTCGATTCGCAGTACCCGACCGGTTTTTCCCTTGTCCTTACCGGCGACGACCATTACCGTGTCGTCTTTCTTCAGTTTCGTCTTCATACCGAACGCTCCTACAACACCTCGGGGGCGAGCGCCACGATCTTCATGTAATCCAAATATCGAAGCTCGCGTGCTACGGGGCCGAAGATACGCTTACCCTTGGGGTTGTGCGTCTTATCGATGATGACGCATGCGTTGTCATCGAATCGAATATATGTGCCGTCGGGTCGGCGGAACTCTTTCGTCGTTCGAACGATCACGGCGCGCTCAACGGTACCCTTTTTTACGGGGGCGTTGGGCAACGCATCTTTCACGGCGACGACGATTACATCGCCCACCGAGGCGTACTTACGCTTACTTCCGCCGAGAATCTTAATGCACTGAACCCGTTTCGCACCGCTGTTATCGGCGACATTCAAATAGGTTTGTGTCTGAATCATTACCCTGTCCTCAGCGCCTCTTAGCGTGCCCGTTCGACGATCTCAAACAGTCGCCAACACTTGTCTTTACTGATCGGCCGAGACTCGACAACGCGCACCGTGTCACCGATGTGAGCGTCGTTCGTCTCATCATGAGCCTTCAACTTCTTTGAAAAACGCACGTACTTCTTGTACAGCGGATGGACCTGACGTCCCTCAACCAGGACCACGATCGTCTTATCCATCTTGTCGCTTACTACGCGACCCTGAAACACTCGCTTTCCGAGCGTCTTGATCGTCTCCGTCGCCATTAGTTGGCCTCCTGTTCAACCGCGGCCACATCGGCGTGGTTGTATATCAGGGTATTGAGTCGCGCAATCTGCCGCCGCACGGTACGGACCTCGATCGGGTTGTCGACGTTGCCGACGACCTTGTTGATGCGGGCGTCGAGATACTTGCGCCGCAGCTCCTCTCGTTTTGCGACGAGCTCTTCGAAGGTCAGGTCTTTGAAAGAGTTACGCATCTTACTCAACCCCCTTACGCACAACGAACCGCGTCTTGATCGGCAGCTTGCTGGCCGCCAACGTCATGGCGTCCTCGGCAAGCTCCCGAGCAACGCCCGCCAGCTCGAACATCACCGTGCCGGCCTTTACCGAGGCGACCCAGTACTCGGGGTTACCCTTACCTTTACCCATCCGCGTTTCGGCGGGCTTCTTGGTGTACGGCACGTCCGGGAAAATACGAATCCAGACTTTACCGCCGCGCTTGATCTTACGTGTCATCGCAACACGCGCAGCTTCGATCTGTCGGTTGGTGATCCACTCACCTTCCAACGCGACCAGACCGAAGTCTCCGAAAGAGACTCTGTTACCTCTTTGGGCTGTGCCGCGCAAACTGCGATTGACGCGCCGCTGCCGCTTTCTGAATCGAACTCTCTTTGGACTCAGCATCAGGCACTCCTCTCGGCGCCGCGCTCACGGCGCTTCCTCACGATCGCGCCGGCATCCTGCTTCGTCTCGCGGTTAAGCGCCTCGCCGTGGAACATCCACACTTTGACACCGATGGTACCGAAGGTGGTAAACGACTCGGCGAATCCGTAGTCGACGTTCGCACGCAGCGTGTGCAACGGAACACGTCCCGCTTTTTGCTGCTCGGCTCTGGACATCTCCGCACCGCCCAAACGCCCGGCGATGTGGATCTTAATGCCTTGCACACCGGCCTTCATCGCGTTGTTGACCGCCATCTTGAGCGTCCGCCGGAATGAAGACCGGGACCTGAGCTGTCGCGCTATATTGAGCGCCACGACCTGAGCGTGCGTCTCGGGACGCTTAATCTCTTTGATCTTGATCTGGATCTTCTTACCGGCGGCCTTTTGCAGGCGGGCACCGATCTTCTCGATATTGGACCCTTTGGTACCGATGATCACACCGGGTCTGGAGGTATGAATGACCAACGTAATCCGCTGGGGATGACGAATAATCTCGACCTCCGCGATATCGGCACTCCGCGCCTCCGGCGCGCTGTACAGCACCTTCCGCAACTTCAGGTCTTCGTGGAGCGTATTGGCGTACTCCCTGGGGTCGACATACCACTTGGAGCGCCACGTCTTGTTAATGCCCAAACGCAGGCCGTACGGATTAACTTTCTGTCCCACTTTACTCTCCCGCCTGTCCGATCCGATCGACAACCGCAGTGATGTGACTCATGCGCTTGAGAAGCATATCGGCGCGGCCTCGACCGCGAACCCACAAACGCTTCATTCGCGGCCCTTCGTTTATGTACAACTCACTCACGTAGAGCATCTGCTCGTCCAGATTACGGTTATTGCTCAGCGCGTTTGCGGCCGCCGATTGAATAACCTTCCGGATCAGATGCGCGCCCTTGTTCGGCAAGTTATTGAGAATCGCCACGGCTTCCGGATACGGCCGGAGGCGCACGATATCCGCGACGCGACGCGCCTTGAACGGCGAAATACGAACGAACTTCGCTTCTGCCCTATATCCCATCTCTCAACCCTCTACCGCTTACCGGCTTTTTTGTCCGAGCCCGCGTGTCCGCGGAACAATCGCGTCGGGGAGAACT
The DNA here is from genome assembly GCA_965601925.1 of Alkalispirochaeta sp. Taxonomy (GTDB): domain Bacteria; phylum Spirochaetota; class Spirochaetia; order DSM-27196; family Alkalispirochaetaceae; genus Alkalispirochaeta. The sequence continues at coordinate 2,899,514 of OZ271854.1, read as the reverse complement.
CACCGAGCTTATGCCCGACGAGATTCTCCGTGACGTAAACCGGCACCCACGCTTTTCCGTTGTATACCGAGATGGTCAACCCGACCATTTCCGGAATGATGGTTGACGTCCTCGAGTAGGTCTTAATCATCCGCTTCTCGCCCGACTTATTCATCTCCAGCACGCGGCTATAGAGACTCTTCTCGATAAACGGGCCCTTTTTGATAGAACGTGACACGCCAGACTCCTACTTTCGCTTCTTAACGATAAACTTGCCGGAGGACTTCCGCTTCTTACGGGTCTTGTAACCCTTTGTCGGAGTGCCCCAGGGCGAAACGGGATGCCGACCGCCACTGGTGCGACCCTCACCACCGCCGTGCGGATGGTCCACCGGATTCATGACGACACCGCGAACTTTGGGCCGGCGACCGAGCCAGCGGGAACGGCCGGCCTTTCCGAGGCTCACATTCATGTGATCCTCGTTTCCGACGACACCGACGGTCGCACGGCAGCGCTTAAACACCATTCTCATCTCACCGGACGGGAGGCGCACCGTAACGTAGTCGCCCTCCGCCGCGACGATCGTCGCCGAAACGCCGGCCGAGCGGGCGAGCTGTCCACCGCGCCCCAACTGTAGCTCCACGTTGTGTACGACCGTACCGACGGGAATATTCATAAGGGGCATGCTATTGCCGGATTTCGGCTCGGCCTGCGGGCCGTTTTCTACAACATCACCCTGCTTGAGCCCCTTGGGAGCGAGAATGTATCGCTTCTCTCCGTCGGCATAGTGCAACAGTGCGATGTTGGCACTCCGATTCGGATCGTACTCGATCGAGGCGACCGTCGCCGGCACCCCGACTTTGTCCCGCACGAAATCGATGGTCCGATACTTACGCTTGTTTCGGCCACCCCTGCGACGAACACTGATACGCCCATTGTTATCACGGCCGGCTCGAAACGCCGAACCCTTCGTGAGACTCTTTTCCGGAGCCTTCTCGGTAAGCTCGTCATTCTTCAGTGTCGTCTTAAACCGCAAGCCGGGCGTAATCGGCTTATAGGTCTTTATCGCCATCTTTCTTACTCCTACGCGCCTTCGAAAATGCTGATTCGTTCGCCGTCGGCCAGCGTTACAACCGCCTTCTTCCAAGAAGAGGTCGTCCCCTTGACCATTCGAGCGCGCTTCGGCTTTCCTTTTACGTTAACCACGCGGCAATCGACGGCGTGGACGTTAAACAACGTCGAAACCGCCTTCTTGATCTCAATCTTGTTGGCTCGCGGATCGACGCGAAAGGTGTATACCCCCGCCTCCCGCTGCTCGTTACTCTTCTCGGTCAGAATCGGCGCAATCACGATCTGCTCGGGATTCATGCGTTTCCTCCCTGCACTGAGGCTCCCAACGACTTTGCGGCCGACTCCATAAAAACGATCTTGTGTGCATAAAAGAGATCGTGAGCCCGCAGACGATTCCAATTGAGGTATCGCAGCCACGGGATATTGCGCGCCGACCTCTTAAGCATCGCGTCGTCCTCTTTGGTTACGAGCACGACGCGCTTGGCATCGGTCACACCACGGAGCGCCGAGACCATATCGCGGGTCTTGCCGCTCTCAATCGTGAAATCTTCGACCACCAAAAGATCACCGGCGTTCGCCTTCTGCGACAAAATAGAGTGGATCGCCACACGCTTCATCTTCCGAGGAAGACGATAGCTGTAGTCTCGCGGCTGCGGGCCGAAGATGGTACCACCACCGACCCAAATCGGCGATCTGCGGGTACCGGCCCGAGCACGTCCCGTACCCTTTTGACGCCACGGCTTACGGCCGCTGAACTTAACCAACCCCCGCGTCTTGGTCGATGCGGTACCGACTCGCGCGTTGGCCAGCTCATTGCGAATAGCGTGATAGATCGCGCCTTCGCTCACATCACGACCGAATACCGCGTCATCCAGTGTCACCGAACGCAGCTCTTTACCGGCCGTTGAAAGTACTTTCGTATCCATACATCAACCCTCGCTCAACCGACGTACGTTCTCTTGACCGCCGGCCTGATGCGAACAACGGCGTTGTTCTTGCCGGGGACGGCGCCTCGAACGAGCATCGTCTGCGTCTCCGCATCGATCTCTACCACACGCAAATTGAGGACGGTGGTACGCGCAGCACCCATACGGCCGGCCATCTTCGTTCCCTTGATGACTTTCGAGGGGTAGGCGGCCATACCGGTCGATCCGTTGGCACGATGGAACTTCGAGCCGTGCGTTTTACGACCACCGCCGAAACCGTGGCGCTTCATAACGCCTTGATATCCCTTTCCCTTGCTGGTGCCGATGACATCGACAAAGGAAACGTTCTCGAACAGGTCGAGAGTCAGCTCGTCACCGACCTTGCACTCGTGACCGAAATCGCGAAACTCGAAGAGGTTCTTACGCGGCTGGATGCCGTCGCCGAACTGACCGAGCATAGGGCGCGTCATACGAGACGGCTTTCGCGCCTCGGAACCCAGCACGACGGCGGAGTACCCGTCTTTTTCTACCGTCCGGTGCTGCACCACAAGATTGGGCTCGACTTTGAGCACGGTTACCGGAACCAACTGCCCCGACTCGTCGAACACTTGGGTCATACCGACCTTTTTCCCAATAAGACCAACCATTACTACTTCCTGTTACTGCTTGATCTCGACGTCCACACCGGCGGGGAGCTCGAGCTTCATGAGCGAGTCCATAACCGCGGAGGAGGGCTCGATGATGTCGATCAGCCGCTTGTGCGTCCGCATCTCAAATTGTTCACGCGACTTTTTGTTCACATGGGGCGACCGAAGCACCGTGTATTTATTGATGCGCGTCGGAAGCGGGATCGGCCCTGAGACGTTCGCTCCCGCCTTCTGTACCGTCTGAACGATCGACGACGCGCTCTGGTCTACAAGCTGTACATCAAAACCGCGCAGCCGGACCCGGATTTTTTCGCCAGGCATGATTCCTCCAAAGAAAAAAAATTAAGCCTCGTTGCTTTCACAACAAGGCTTAACGGGCCTCGCAGCCTGTTACTCGACGATATCGATGACCTGACCGCTGGCGACAGTGCGGCCACCCTCGCGAATCGCGAAGCGCAACCCCTTATCCATAGCAATCGGCTTAATAAGCTCGACATCGATCTCGGTGTTATCACCGGGCATAACCATCTGCTTGTCGCCACCGAGCACTACGGTGCCGGTTACGTCGGTCGTGCGAAAGTAGAACTGCGGTCGATATCCGCTCATGAACGGCGAGTGGCGGCCTCCCTCCTCTTTGGAGAGGACATACACCTGGCCGCGGAACTTCGTGTGCGGCGTGATCGAACCGGGCTTGGCGAGAACCTGACCGCGCTCGACCTCTTTCTTGTCGACACCGCGCAAGAGCGCACCGACGTTATCACCGGCCTGACCCTCGTCGAGGAGCTTGTTGAACATCTCAACACCGGTACAGGTGGTCTTCTGCGTCTCGCGAATACCGACGATCGAAACCTCGTCGCCGACCTTCAGGATACCGCGCTCGATACGGCCGGTAACGACCGTACCGCGCCCCTGAATCGAGAAGATATCCTCGATCGGCATGAGAAAGTCTTTGTCCACATCGCGTTCGGGAACGGGGAAATAGGTATCCATCGCCTCGAAGAGCTCGTGAATCGCACCGGTCTTGGAATCGTCGGTGTGGTTCTCCATCGCGATGAAGGCGCTCCCCTTCACGAAGGGAATCTCGTCGCCGGGAAAGTCATACATGTTGAGTAGATCACGAACCTCTTCTTCGACGAGCTCGATCATATCGGGATCGTCGACTTGGTCGGTCTTGTTGATAAACACGATGATCTTCGGCACTCCGACGTCCCGCGCGAGCAGGATGTGCTCACGAGTCTGCGACATGGCACCGTCGGTGGCCGCAACGACCAGAACCGCACCGTCCATTTGCGCGGCACCGGTGATCATGTTCTTGATATAGTCGGCGTGACCGGGACAATCGACGTGCGCATAGTGACGGTTGTCCGTTTCGTACTCGACGTGTCGGGTATTGATGGTGATACCGCGCTCTTTTTCCTCGGGAGCGTTGTCAATTTCTTCGTAGCTCATGACCTTGGAGCCGTACTTAGCGGCGCTCACCATAGTCATTGCCGCAGTCAAGGTGGTCTTTCCGTGGTCTACGTGACCGATCGTTCCGACGTTAACATGCGGCTTTGTGCGCTGAAATTTGTCCTTAGCCATTGTCGTCCTCCTTGCAACGTTACAACGACGAAAATCAATGTGATGTGTGTTCCGGACGCACTGGAAAAGGCCCAAACCTTACCAGATGCGCTGATTTGGAAGCTGGATTATAAAGAAGCTGCATCCTTGTTGTCAAGGACACACAGGGCGAAGTGTAGCTCGATCAACGACCGAGCGCGTTCGTCGCCACCTCTCCGGCGCAAGACCGGTCGGTTTGGCTCCTTAGGACCAGTTTGTCGCGCCGGATCTCGACGCGACACATAATCCCAAATCAGTGTAACGCTGCGAGCATACCATACGCTCGCGGCGATGTCATCCCCTACCAGCGATAATGGGAGAAGGCCTTATTGGCCTCCGCCATTCGGTGCGTATCCTCTTTTTTCTTGAACGCGGTCCCCGTGCTGTTGTAGGCGTCGAGAAGCTCCTGGCTCAGGCGCTGTCCCATGGACTTACCACTTCGGGAACGCGCCGCAGAGATGATCCATCGCATGGCCAACGCCTCGCGACGGCCGTCGCGTATCTCAACGGGGACCTGATAGGTCGACCCACCGACTCGGCGACTCTTTACCTCGAGCATCGGCTTGACGTTCTCAAGAGCCTTGAGGAACACCTCAACGGGCTTCTTGTCGGTAACCTTACGCTCCAACTCAGCCATGGCTTCATGGATGATCGCCTGGCTCACCGAACGTTTCCCGTCCAACATCATCCGATTTACGAATCGCGATACGGTAACGTCGTTGTGGATCGGATCGGGAAGCGGGGGTTTTCTCTGTGGTATATGACGTCTCGGCATTGCTTCGTGCTCCTACTACGCCTTGGGCCGCTTAGTCCCGTACTTGGACCGCCCTTTGCGGCGATCCTCGACACCCAGCGTGTCCTTGGTACCGCGCACGATGTGATACCGCACACCGGGCAGATCCTTGACACGACCACCCCGAATCAACACGACGGAGTGCTCCTGAAGGTTATGTCCGATACCCGGGATGTAGGCGGTCACCTCGACTCCCGTAGAGGGGAGTCGAACACGCGCGACTTTCCGCAAAGCCGAGTTCGGTTTTTTGGGAGTTACGGTCATCACCCGGGTGCAGACGCCACGCTTCTGCGGGCAACTCTGCAGGGCCGGTGATTTGGTCCCTTTTTTCTGTTTACTGCGTCCTTTTCGGATCAGTTGATTGATCGTTGGCATCTGTATTCTATACTCCGTTGAAATCGTAGAGCGGTACCATACCAATTGACACCTTGAGGTGTCAAGGCCGGCCGGCTCACTCCGTTACTTCGACCTCGGCGGTCTCCTCTTCTTCTTGTGCCTCGAGCTCTTTCTCTCGTGCACGTTCTTCCAAAATTTGCGACACGTGGGCGTCCAGGTCCTCGGTGGTATCGTCGAACAGGCGAATCTGCTTGTAGTTCCGCATGCCGGTACCGGCGGGGATGAGGTGTCCGATAACGACGTTCTCTTTCAACCCGCGCAGGCTGTCGGTCGTACCGGCAATCGCGGCGTTGGTAAGCACCCGTGTCGTCTCCTGAAAGCTCGCCGCACTGATGAACGAGTCGATATTGAGGCTTGCGCGGGTAATACCGAGAAGCAACGGCCTCGCGACGGCGGGTTGTCCACCCTGGCGCACGACTCGTGCGTTCTCCTCATGGAACTTGTGCTTATCGACCTGCTGTCCGAAGATGAACGTCGTATCGCCGACCTGTACGATCTCCAATTTGCGCATCATCTGGCGAATGATAACGCCGATGTGCTTGTCGTTGATGTTCACACCCTGGAGGCGATACACCTCCTGAACCTCGTTCACCAGGAAGGACTGCAGCGCATTCTCACCCAGTATGGCAAGCACCTCGTGCGGATCGATGTTGCCGTCGCACAACTGCTCTCCAGCCTCGACGATGTCGCCGTCGCGCACCAACAGGTGGCGTCCCATCGGCACCAAGTGCTTAAACTCGCGCTCATACGCATCGTCGACGAAGACGACCCGCTTGCCCTTCACGACACCGCCGGTGCGCACCGTCCCCGAGATCTGCGCGAGAACCGCCGCATTCTTGGGACGTCGCGCCTCGAAGAGCTCGCCGACCCGCGGCAGACCACCGGTGATGTCTCGCGTCTTTACGCTCTCTTTGAGCATCTTGGCCAGCGTGCGCCCCGGCTTGACCGTCTCACCATCGGTGATGTTGAGATAGGCGCTGTTCGGCAACGGATAGGTGAACACATCGCCGCCTTCTTCGTCCTCGATAATGAGGCTCGGCTGCATATTCTCGACCGGGTGTTCGACGATCTTGTTCTCGGTGTTGCCCGTCTCTTCGTTGACCTCTTTTTTGAGCGTCGTGCCCTCGACGATGTCTTTGAACCGCACGATACCGCTGTACTCGCTGATGATCGGTTCACTAAAGGGATCGAAGCCGGCGATCGTCTCCTCGGAGGCTATGATCTGCCCCTCCTCCACGTAGAGTTCGGCGCCGTTACGGATCTCGATGCGCTGTTCCTGTGCAACGAGGTAGAGCGTCTTGTCCTTCACGATCGCGTAGGCGTTGTCGTCGGCGATCGTCTCCTTCTTGCCGCGCTTGAGAACCGCCTGTCCCTTCACGACCTTCTGGTCGTGTTTCACGAGCAGCTCGTCTTTGGCCTTGATCTCATAGTCCGCCAGGACGCGCGAGGCGTACAAGAATCCCTTACGGGTAAAGAGCACCGACCCGTCGTCGAGCTGCACTGTGTTTCCCTCGATCTTGCGAATCATCGCGGGATACTTCAGATACGTCCGGTTCTCCTCGCTCGTCTTGGTCGCCGCGCCACCGATATGGAACGTACGCATCGTCAACTGCGTACCGGGCTGTCCGATCGACTGGGCGGCGATAATACCGACCGCTTCGCCGATATTGACCACCGCATTGTCGGCGAGGTTACGGCCGTAACACTTTTGACACACGCCGTACTCCGCCTCACAGGTCAACACGGTTCGGATTCTCACCTGTTCGATACCGGCCGCTTCGATCTCGTCCGCCTTCTCGTCACTTACCTCTTCGTTTACATCGACGATGATCTCGCCGGTGATCGGGTGCTTGACCCGCTCCAAGGTGAATCGTCCCCGGATGCGGTCGGCGAGGGTCTCGACGATCTCCTCACCGTCCTTGAGAGCCGTCATATCGATACCGTTGATCGTACCGCAGTCCTCCACGGTAACGACGACGTCCTGGGCGATATCGACGAGACGCCGCGTCAGGTAACCCGCGTCGGCGGTCTTAAGCGCCGTATCGGCCAGACCCTTTCGCGCCCCGTTGGTGGAGATAAAGAACTCGATGACCGACAGCCCCTCTTTAAAGTTGGAGCGTATCGGCAACTCGATGATGTCGCCCGACGGCTTAGCCATCAGACCGCGCATACCGGCGAGCTGTCGAATCTGGCTTCGGCTACCGCGCGCACCCGAGTCGGCCATCATATAGACGGGATTGAACCCTCCACGGTCGCCGCGAAGGTTCGTCATCATCTCGTTGGTGAGATCTTCGTTGGTCTTACTCCAGACCTCGACGACCTTGTTGTAGCGCTCGTCTTGGGTGATGACACCGGACTGATACTGATTCTGAATCGCCGAGACCTCGGTGTTGGCTCCCTCGATCATCTCCCGCTTGATCTCGGGGATGATAATGTCGTCGATACCGATCGTGGCACCGAAGATCGTCGCGTACTTGAAGCCCATGTTTTTGATGACGTCGAGCATCTTCACCGTGACCGCCGGCCCCTGCTCGACGTAGACGCGGCTGATAAACCGCCGAAGTTCCCGGTCGCCCATTGACTCGTTGATGAAGCTCACCTCTTCCGGCAACTCATCGTTGAGAATGATGCGCCCGGCGGTCGTGTCGACCCACTCGTCGTCGATGCGGATCTTGATCAGCGCCTGGTAGTCGATGGCTCGCGACTCGACGGCGAGGACAACCTCCTCCGACGAGCTGAAATACTTCCCCTCGCCCTTCGCACCGTCGCGGTTACGGGTCAGATAGTTGATACCCAGAACCATATCCTGACTCGGCAGTACGATGGGCTGTCCATTGGCGGGATTGAGCAGGTTACGCGACGAAAGCATCAACGTCCACGCCTCGATCTGCGCCGCCTGAGTAAGAGGAACGTGTACCGCCATCTGGTCGCCGTCAAAGTCGGCGTTGTATGCGTTACATACCAAGGGATGCAACTTAAGCGCCTTACCGTCCACCAGAACGGGCTCGAAGGCCTGAATGCCGAGACGGTGGAGCGTCGGCGCGCGGTTCAAGAGCACCGGATGCTCCTTCACCACCTCGTCGAGGACCGCGAAGACCTCGGGCGTCGCCTGCTCGACCAGCGTCTTGGCGCGCTTGATGTTGTAGACCACGTCCTTCTCGACGAGCTTCTTCATAATAAAGGGCTTAAAGAGCTCGAGGGCCATCTTGGTGGGCAGACCGCACTGGTGGAGCTTGAGCTCGGGCCCGACGACGATGACCGAACGCCCGGAGTAGTCGACACGCTTACCCAAGAGGTTCTGCCGGAAGCGCCCCTGCTTTCCTTTGAGCATATCGGAGAGGCTCTTGAGCGGACGATTGCTCGCGCCCTTGACGACGCGCTTCTTCTTGCTATTGTCGAACAGCGCGTCCACCGCCTCTTGGAGCATGCGCTTCTCGTTGCGGATGATGATGTCCGGCGCGTTGAGCGCCAACAACCGCTTAAGACGATTGTTACGGTTGATGACGCGCCGGTAGAGATCGTTCAGGTCGCTGGTCGCGAATCGTCCACCGTCGAGCTGCACCATGGGACGCAACTCGGGCGGAATCACGGGGATCACATCCATTACCATCCACGCCGGCTCGTTGACGCTGTCGCAGAAGTTCTCGACGATCTCGATCCGCCTGAGAAGGCGTTTGTCCGCCTTGGCACCTTTGGCGACCATCTGCTCGCGGAGCTCCGCCGAGAGCGCTTCCAGATCGAGCTCCTCGAGGAGTGACCGAATCGCCTCCGCGCCGATGCCGGCGGAAAAGGACATACCGTAGCGCTCCTTGGCGTCGAGGTAGTCCTCCTCGGTCAACAGCTCCATCTTCCGGAGGTCGGTGTCGCCCGGATCGATGACGATGTACTTCTCATAATAGAGAATCGAGCGTAAATCGGAGACCGAAAGATCGAGCAAGAGTCCCATGCGCGACGGCACGGAGCGGTAGTACCAGATGTGTGAGACGGGACTTGCGAGTTCAATATGCCCCATGCGCTCGCGTCGCACCTTGGGGTGTGCTACCTCGACGCCGCAGCGGTCGCAGATAACGCCCTTGTAGCGAATGCTCTTGAACTTACCGCAGTAGCACTCCCACTCTTTGGTAGTACCGAAGATGCGCTCGCAAAACAGTCCGTCCTTCTCGGGACGGAGGGTCCGGTAGTTTATCGTCTCCGGTTTTTTGACCTCTCCGTAGCTCCACGCCCGGATCTGATCCGGAGAGGCCAACTTTATCGTGATACTGTCGAAATCTTGAATATCGCGCATACCGGTATCGCTCCTTAGAAGTTGCTGCCTTGCCGGTTAATGAGCTCCTCATCACGCTCGGTGAGAGGAACCTGCTTGCCTTTGCTATCGTATATCGACATATCGAGCCCGAGTCCCCTGAGCTCCTGCACGAGGACGTTGAACGATTCGGGAACGCCCGCCGAGGTGCTGGGAAGCCCCTTGACGATGCTCTCGTATATCTTTGCGCGCCCGTTCATGTCGTCGCTCTTGATGGTAAGAAGCTCTTGGAGGGTATTTGCGGCGCCGTACGCCTCGAGAGCCCATACTTCCATCTCACCCAGACGCTGACCACCGAACTGAGCCTTACCGCCCAGGGGTTGCTGAGTCACGAGAGAGTACGGTCCGGTTGAACGGGCGTGCATCTTGTCGTCGACCAAGTGGTGAAGTTTGAGCATGTACATGACGCCCACCATGACCGGATTCTCAAACCGTTCGCCGGTGCGCCCGTCGTGGAGCACCGTCTTGGAATTTGCCGGCAATCCGGCGGCGGACAGCTTATCCTCGATCTGTTGGTTGGTCGCCGACTCGAAGACCGGTGTCGCGTACCACTCGTCGAGATTGAGGGCGGCCCATCCGAGCTCCGTCTCGAGAATCTGTCCCAGGTTCATACGACTGGGAACACCGAGAGGATTGAGACAGACATCCAGCGGCGTCCCGTCGGCCATGAACGGCATATCCTCCTCAGGCAACACGCGGGCGATGACACCCTTGTTTCCGTGACGTCCCGCCATCTTGTCGCCCTCGCGAAGTTTACGCTTGGTGGCGATCAGCACTTTGACCACCTGCTCGACGCCCGGTGAGAGATCGTCGCCCTCGCTCCGGTTGAGGCGCTGGACATCGATAACGGTGCCTTCGACGCCGTGAGGTACTTTGAGCGAGGTGTCGCGCACCTCTTTGGCCTTCTCACCGAAAATCTGATTGAGAAGTTTGAACTCGGGCGTCGTCTCGGTATCGCTCTTGGGCGTCACCTTTCCGACGAGGATGTCGGAGCTGCCCACTTTGGCGCCGATGCGCACGATGCCCTCGCCGTCGAGCTTGGAGAGCGCCTTCTCACTGACGTTCGGAATGTCGCTGGTGATCTTCTCCGGCCCCAGTTTGGTCTCCCGCACGTCGATGGAGAACTCTTTAATGTGGACGGAAGTGAAGATGTCCTCTTTGACCACCTTCTCCGATATGAGAATCGCGTCCTCGTAGTTGTATCCGTTCCACGGCACGAATCCGACCAAGACGTTGCGCCCCAGTGCCAACTCCCCCTTAAACGTGGAGGGCCCGTCGGCTATGGCATCGCCGACGGCGATTTTCTGGCCGACCTCGACCATCGGCTTCTGGATGTAACACGTATCCTGGTTTGTCCGCTGGTATTTGATCATGACGTGGACGTCCTGATCATGGGCGTCTTTCTTCTCATCGGGATCGATCACGACCCGCGTACTGGAGACGTAAACCACCGTACCTGCGCGGCGCGCCTTTACCAAGACGCCGGAGTCGTAGGCGGTCTTACTCTCCATACCGGTCCCGACTCTGGGAGGCTCCGGAAATACCAGCGGAACCGCCTGGCGCTGCATATTGGATCCCATGAGCGCCCGGTTTGCGTCGTCGTGCTCCAAAAAGGGAATCAAAGACGCGCTGACGCTGATGATCTGCTTAGGCGAGACGTCCATGTACTCGATCTGGTCGGGCGTGCGGGTCGTGTAGTCACCGCTTTTGCGGACCGACACTTGGTCGAGTCGGAACTCACCCTTCTTGCTGATCGGGGCGTTGGCCTGAGCGATAAAGTGCTTCTCTTCGTCCATCGCCGACAGATACTCGATATCGTCGGATACGATGCCCGAATGGACCTTGCGGTACGGAGTTTCCAAAAAGCCGTAGTCGTTAACGCGCGTGTAGTTCGCCAACGAGACGATCAGACCGATATTGGGCCCTTCCGGCGTCTCGATAGGACACATACGGCCGTAGTGCGTGTAGTGGACGTCGCGCACCTCGAACCCGGCGCGGTCTCGCGAGAGACCGCCGGGCCCCAACGCGTTGAGGCGGCGCTTGTGGGTCAACTCCGAGAGCGGATTGACCTGATCCATGAACTGCGAGAGCTGGGAGGAGCCGAAGAACTCCTTGATCGCCGCGACGATCGGTTTGATCGAGACGAGATCCTGCGGCTTGATCGTGTCGGTCTCCTTGAGCGACATACGATCCTTGGCGATGCGCTCCATTCTGCTGAAGGCGGTCTTCAGCGTATTGGCCAGAAGCTCGCCGACCGACCGGACGCGTCGATTTCCCAAGTGATCGATGTCGTCGACGTTTTCCTCGCCGATATAGACCTTGATCAGAAAGCGCATCGTATTGACGATGTCGTCCTGCGTCAGGATGAAGTCTTCGGTCGGCTCCTCGTAGTCGAACTTCTTGTTGAGCTTGTAGCGACCGACGCGCCCCAGATCGTAGCGCCGGGAGGAGAAGAACATGCTTTGAAAATCCTTCTCCGCACTCTCCATCGTAATCGGCTCACCGGGCTGTAACACGGCGTAGATCGCCGAGATCGCGTCCTCTTTGCTCGGCTCGTCGCGATCCGCGTCTTCTCCGACGAACTTCGACTCTTCACGCTCGAAACAGTTGAGAATGATGTCGGCGTGGAGCGATTCCGGATCGTCGTCGTCGATCAGCCAGATGGATTTGACCCCACCGTGGAGCAACTCGTCGACGTCATGGGGATGAATCTTCTCCCCGGCGCGGTAGAGCTTACGTTCCTGCCCCTCCTCATCGGTGGAGAAGACCGCGCGAGCCAACACGCGCCCTACGAGACGATCACGCAACTCACGATTATCCTTAATCTTGACCTGCTCGCTCCGGTAGAAGAGATCGATGATCTTCTCGCGCGTGTCGTAGGACAGCGCCCGCAGAAAGAGCGTCCCGAGGATGCGCTTCTTGCGATCGATCTTGGCGTAGATGAGATCGCGCTTCTGATCGATCTCGAACTCCAACCAACTTCCGCGATACGGAATAATGCGCGAGCTATAGACACCCTTCTCGTGGGAGAAAATAACGCCCGGACTGCGGTGAATCTGACTGACGACGACGCGCTCGGCGCCGTTAATGATGAAGGTACCGCGCTCGGTCATGAGCGGAATGTCGCCCATGTATATATCTTTCTGCCGGATTTCACCGGTCTCGAGAAAAATCAGGTTAATACGAGCTTTGATCGGGACGGCGTAGGTGTTTCCCTTATTCTTGCACTCTACCTCACTCATCTTGATGTTTTCTTCATCAAGGATATAGTGATCAAACTCGAGGCGAAGATCGCCCGACGGACTCTCGATGGGAAACGTCGATTCAAAGACTTCCAGAAGCCCCTGAATCAAAGGAGGCTCACCGGCGAGAAGACGTTCCCTCTGAAGAAACCGCTCATAGGACGAGAGTTGAATATCGACCAGATCCGGGAGCTCCATGACCTTAGGACCCGCGGTTCCCACCTCGGTCCGGTCGATAATTCGTTCTCTGTCAAACATGTACACCTCCCGACAAAGGCTTAAGACAAAAATGCACCACCGGCGTACCTATACACCGGTGGTGTTTGAGAAATGGAAAACGATTGTGAGTCGGCGCGGCGCTACTGAACCTCGATCTCAGCGCCGGCGTCCTCGAGGGTCTTCTTGATTTCAGCGGCTTCGTCCTTTGAGACACCTTCCCGTACAGGCTTACCACCAGCTTCAACAAGCTCCTTCGCTTCCTTGAGACCCAGACCGCTCACGACGGTACGCACCGCCTTGATAACCTGGATCTTGTTTCCGCCGTCCTTGACACCCTTCAGGATGACATTGAACTCGGTCTGCTCTTCGGCCTCTTCGGCCTCGCCCCCGGCGACCGCGCCGGCGGCTGCAACGGCAACCGGAGCCGCAGCGGTAACACCGAACTTCTCTTCCATCATTTTGACCAGCTCGCTCACTTCGAGCACGGTCATTCCTGCAACAGTTTCGAGGATATCCTCTTTCGTAATTGCCGCCATATTATCTTCTCCTTTCGATATGCTTCGGCGATAGCAGGCAGTTGCATCGAAGACTAACGCCGATAATTCCCCGTATCGGTGAGGACGAACGCATTGCGATCGTCCCTACTCTCCTTTTTTGTCCGCCACCGCCTGCAGCACACGCGCGATGTTGGTCGGCACCCCGTTAAGAGCGTAGACCAAATTCTGCATGGGCGCCTGCATCACGCTCATCAATTGCGAGATGAGCGCCTCGCGGCTCGGCAACTTGCTGAACGCCTCGGCCTGTCGGGCGTCGAACACCGTCTCGCCGACCAAGGCGCCCTTCACCTCAACCGAAGCGTCTTTGGCAAAGTCGACCAACACCTTGACGACCGGCGCTGAGTCCTTCTTTGCAAGGGCGATCGCCGTCGGTCCTACCAGGTAGTCCGAGACGTCCGGCTTCTCCATCTGCTGAAAGGCGATGCGCGCGTAGTTGTTCTTGACGACGTGGAAGTCCGCATCGTTGTCGCGCAACTTTCCGCGAAGCTCGGTGATCTGTTGTACGCTCAACCCGCGATAATCGGTAAACACGTAGTCCGAGGCCCCGGAGAACATCTCCTTGAGAGCGTCGACGGCCGCGGTTTTGGCGTCGTTTATCTTCGTTTGGTATTCTGCCATCTGTTTACTCTCCCGTCGCCACGTGAACACCGGGCCCCATAGAGGAGGAGACCGCGACGGACTTGACGAATGTACCCTTGGTTTCCGCGGGACGACGCTTCTCTACCTCGTCAATGATCAATCGAATGTTCTCGGCTACCTGAGAGGGCTCCATCGAGACCTTTCCGACGGCCAAGTGCACGACGCCGGTCTTGTCGGAGCGAAACTCTACGCGCCCCTTCTGAAGCTCGGCCAGCGCCGCCGCAACATCCATCGTTACCGTCTGCGTCTTCGGATTGGGCATTAACCCCCGGCGCCCGAGAATCGGACCGAGGCGCCCCACATCCTTCATCATATCCGGTGTCGCCACCGCAACGTCGAAGTCGAGCCATCCGCCTTTGATCTTCTCAATAAGGTCGTCGTCGCCCACGTACGCCGCACCGGCTTGGCGCGCCTCTTCGGCCTTGTCGCCTTTGGCGAAGACCAATACCCGCTTCTCACCGGTAAACTGGTGGGGAAGCACCACCGTATCGCGCACCGTTTGACTCTTCTTGAGATTCAGATTCATGGAGAGCTCGATCGTCTCGTCGAACTTGGCGAACGAGACGTCTTTGACGAGCGTTACGGCCTCTTCGACCGGATAGGCGTGCAATCGATCGATCTTGGCGGTTGCCTCTCGATATTTTTTTCCACGCTTCATACCGTCAACCCTCCACCACGACGCCCATACTGCGGGCGGTACCGGCGATGATCTTTATCGCGGCGTCAATGTCGTTGGCGTTGAGATCGGGCATTTTGGTCGTCGCGATCTCTTTCAACTGCGCGGTCGTAATGGTACCGACTTTGGTCTTGTTCGGCTCGGAAGAGCCCTTCTCAAGACCGAGCGCCTTTTTGATAAGCACGGCGGCCGGCGGCGTTTTCGTGATAAATGAAAACGACCGATCGGCGTAGACGGTGATCACGACGGGGATCAGCAATCCCGGTTCAAAGTTCTTGGTGACGTCGTTGAACTGCTGCACGAACTGCGGCGCGCTCACCCCATGGGGACCGAGCGCCGGACCGACCGGGGGAGCGGGCGTCGCCTTCCCGGCGGGCACCTGCAGCTTAATCTGCGCCACCTCTTTTTTCTTAGCCATATGGCCTCCTTTGTGGTTCCACCGTCTCCCGGATTGGTTCACCGAACTAGGGTCCGGGATGACTCCCACATGAATCGAGCGTACGCTCGACCGCGTTGCGCTGTTAGATTTTTTCTACCTGGAGAAAGTCCAGCTCCACCGGCGTCGAACGACCGAAGATCCCGACGGTCACGCGAAGCTTCGCCTTCTCCGTATTGACGTCCTCGACGGTGCCGGTAAATGTGTTGAACGGACCGTCGATGATTCGCACCGTCTCGCCGACGACAAAACTCTCCTTCGGCTTGATCGTCCTATCGCCCTTGATCTCGCCGGTCTTCTGAAGGATCGTCCGCGCCTCTTCCTGAGAGATGGGATGCGGCTTGGCACCGGGCGACGAGCCGACGAATCCGGTCACGCCGTTGATACGTCGAATTGCGGACAGAACGCCTTTCCATCCGGCATCGGGCAGGTCCATCTCCATGAGCACATAACCGGGAAGAAACTTCTTGTTGGTTACCCGCTTTTTCCCGTCCCGGACCTCGACAACCTGTTCCGAAGGAACTTTGATGTCGATCACCGCGTCGCCCAGCTTTCCCTCGTCCATCATCATGCGAATCGTGCGTTCGATCTTACTCTCGTACCCGGAGTAGGTATGAAGGACGTACCAGTTTTTGGCCATAGTTAACTCAGAGCCTCACGGACCTTAAAAGAAGAGGTCAATCCCGTTGAGAAAAAGAAAATCGAGCACGCCCAAAACAGCGGCGAAAATCAGCACGGACACCAGAATGACACGGGTCGACGACCACACCTCGTCGCGAGAGGGCCATGTCACCTTCTTCAGCTCCGCGTAACTGTTCTGGAAAAAGGCGATAATCTTCTTCACCAAATACTCCTCACAAACAGACAGCCGCCTTGACTCAAAAAAAGAGCAGGCCAGGCAGGACTCGAACCTACAACATCCGGTTTTGGAGACCGGCGCTCTACCAATTGGAGCTACTGGCCTGAAAGCGGACGGCTTTTTCCGCAGAGCCCTCGATCGGACTTGAACCGATGACCCCATCCTTACCATGGATGTGCTCTACCGACTGAGCTACAAGGGCGTCTTCAAAGTTCAGAGGAAGGTAGCAGAGCGGAACGGAATTGTCAAGTCACACAAACTCCCCCGAGACGGCCGCAACCCAGTCTCGAATGCGCTCGTCGGTACGATCGGCTTGGTTGTCCTCGTCGATCACCAGCCCGACGAAATCGCCGTCTTTCACCGAACGCGATTGCTTGAAGTTATACCCCTCGGTATTCGTTGAGCCGACGACGCGGCCGCCGTTCCGCACGACAACGTCGTACAGGTGCGAAATACCGTCGCAAAAGGTATCGGGATAGTTCTCTTGGTCTCCGACCCCGACCAGACCGATTACCTTTCCCGAAAGATCCATCTCCTCCAAGCGGGGGAAAAACTCCTCCCAGTCGTCTTGGAGATCCCCGGCACCCCAGGTAGAGGTGACGAAGACGATGTTGCGCGATCCCTCGATGACCGCGGGATCGATGTCCTTTACATTGTGCAGAATCTCTTGATCGGAGCCAAAGGCAGCCGCAAGCCGCTGTGATACGTATTCGGTGTTCATTGTGGACGACCCATAGATGATCGCGACCATGCCTTCCCCCTAAAGATGGACAATGTTGTCGTTGTTGTAGGTGAGAATATAGCGCCGACTAAATTTAGGCGTCAACGCTCAACGTGCGACCAATGTCATTGTCGGCCTCGATTCGGGCGATCGGGATCGATACGGTAGCCACCACGCCGCGACCGTGAGCACTGGAAAGGTGGACGTCGATACCGAGCTGTCGCGCCGCATGGCGGATGTTGAACATTCCGATGCCCGAGCCGTCTTTCTTCCCCGACTTTCCGATCGCGAAGTTGGGACACTCGAGACAGTTGGTATGGCGGCACGTTTCGCAAAAGGGAATGCCGGGCCCGTTATCGGCGACGACAATCTCTACGGCATCGCTCCGCACGCGAAGTTTGACGGTTACGATCGCCTTGCCGGACGGCGGCGAGTCTCCGGTGTATGACTCTACGAGGGCTTCGCACGAGTTACGTATCAAGTTCTCCAGGATCGAGATCAACGGAGCCGGTTGCATCGTCGCGTACAGTTCCCGATCCTCGAGCAGCACGTCGAAGGTGACGACGCGCTTGAACTCCAGATTGGACTGGAACACGTACAGCGTGGAGCGCACCAAGTCCTGCAAAAGTATGCGTTTGTCGGTCGCCTGATGCGATGCTTGCGTAACCATGAGGATGCGCCGAATGCGCATCGCAATCCGATCCACGTACCCCTTGTAACGGTTCACCAACGACATTTCGATCGGTTCTCCCGCCGAGAAGTCGAGATATTGTCCGAACGTATGGAGAAGCCCTAAGTCGTTTTTGAAGTCGTGCACGATCCCGCTCACGTTACGACCGAACTCTACGAAAGGTTG
Organism: Alkalispirochaeta sp.; assembly: GCA_965601925.1. Taxonomy (GTDB): domain Bacteria; phylum Spirochaetota; class Spirochaetia; order DSM-27196; family Alkalispirochaetaceae; genus Alkalispirochaeta. The sequence continues at coordinate 2,881,595 of OZ271854.1, read as the reverse complement.
ATTGCTCTGCTGAAGCTGCTCGAGCCGTCTCTTCTCCCGCCGCGTCCGGATTAGCTCGTCCTCAAAAAGCCAGTAGACGATCGGTATCGCAAGACTCACGATTACGAGCTGATTGAGCACGCGACCGACCGAGATATCGTCCCTGATGATCGCAACGATGCTACGAGATATTGCAAGGGTTCCGATGACCGACGTAAGCTTGAGGATAGGGTGCGTATTGAACAGCCCGTACTTGTACGCCAACGCAGCGGCGAGGAGAAAATTGAGATCGCCTCCGAGCTCTTTCGGTGCTATTACGGTTACGACGGCGATCCCCAAACCGATGAGAAGCAGAATCTGAGCGATTTGCGTTCGGCGACTTTCGCGGAAGAACAATAGAATCGAGAACCCGCATAAGAACGCCAAATAAATGAGAACTTCCGCATTACCAACCTGTGGAAATTGGCGATCCGGGTATAGTATCTGACGGTCGATGATCACTCCGCATACCAATGCGGCTATCAAGACCACATAGATCATCGTAATTTGACGGTACCGCGAGCGAAGGACCATGATCTAATCAGCACCCACTTTGTTGACTGAGAGTAGCGTTTGATCCCGATAGTGGTCAATGGTCCATCGGTGAATGGACAAAATTCCTTGTATTTACCGGCGAGCTTTCCTTGACCTTTGCAGTCATATTTTTATACTCAAATGTCCGACGTAACGGAGCACGCTCCACGGCGCGGAACCATAGATAGGAAACGACGATGGAACAGACGCGAACGAGAACGGGATTCGCGGTGCGAGAGCTCCGGTTTCTGAGCGAAAGCGCATTTGTCTTACGATTCGACAAACGAGGGCTGGACTTTGCGCCGGGCCAGTATCTCAGCGTGGGTCCCACCGGCGACATCAATATGCGCGAATACTCGGTGTACTCCGATCCGTCGGCGGATTACTTGGAGATACTGGTAAAGCGCGTGGACGGCGGCTACGTGAGTAACCGTCTGGCGACGTTGCAGACCGGAGACTCGGTAACGGTGGACGGTCCTTTCGGATTTTTCACGATCGACGACGACTGGCGGGACAATCGTTTTGTCTTCATCGCGACGGGAACGGGGATATCTCCCTTTCACGCCTTCGTTCGGAGTTATCCGGGTCTCGACTATACGTTGCTTCACGGGGTGCGCAGCGCCTCGGAGTTGTACGAACACACCGCCTACGATCGCGACCGGGTAGTGAGTTGTATCACCGGTGAGAAGACGGGGGATTTTCACGGGCGCGTTACCGACTACCTCAGATCCCGATCGATCGATGCGGAGGCGCGGTATTACCTGTGCGGTAACTGCGATATGATTTACGAGGCGTTCGATATCCTGCAGGACGCGGGAGTGCCGCATAACAGCTTGTTTGCAGAGGTTTATTTCTAAATGCGATATCACCTTGTCCCGTTGGGATGTCAAATGAATCAATCGGACGCCGAACGCATTCGCACGGTACTCGAGGACGTTGGATACGAGGCGTGCGACACCGAAGAGGAGGCCGATATCCTCGGAGTCGTGGCGTGTTCGGTGCGTCAGAAGGCGATCGATAAAGTATACAGTAAGATTCACAAGTGGAACCGGTGGAAGCACTCGCGCCCCCTCCTCACGTTCGTCTCGGGATGTATGCTTCCGGCGGATCGCGAGAAGTTTCTCAAGCGCTTCGATCTGGTGTTCACCATCAACGAGCTCCCCACCGTGCCGGAGATGATCCGTCAATACGGAGTCGTGACGCCCGCCTCGGTGGCAAACGGACCGCCGACGGCGACGCGCATCACCGACGATCCGGCAGGACCGACTTCATCCGTCGTATCGCGCACGGCGGAGCGCTCCCGTAAGGCCCGGGGCGACACGAGCCGGACCGCTCTGTTTACGCCTTCCCTACCGTCGGGGCCGCACGGTGTGGAGGAGGATATACGCGACGGGTTTTGGCGCGTAAAGCCGTCGTACTCGTCCACCTTTGAGGCGTATGTGCCGATCCAAAACGGGTGCGATAAGTTCTGTACTTTTTGCGCGGTCCCCTACACTCGCGGCCGCGAGGTCTCTCGCCCGTCCCGCGAGATTCTCGGGGAGATCGAAGAGCTCGTAGGTCGAGGATACAAGAGCGTGACGCTCCTTGGACAAAACGTGAACAGTTACGGCCTGGATCGCCGTTCGAGCGAGATCGGATTCAGCGCACTTCTCGAAGAGATCGGCAGGATGACCGCAGGCGAGGATGTGTGGGTCTACTTCACCTCGCCCCATCCCCGCGATATGACCGACGATGTGTTGGAGACGATAGCCGAATACCCGACGCTGGCCAATCAGATACACCTTCCGATTCAGAGCGGGGACGACAAAGTGCTCATTCGCATGAATCGAAACTATCGCGTGAGCGGGTATCGCCGCGTGGTGGAGCGTATTCGTTCGCTCTTACCGAGCGCGACGCTCTTTACCGATATCATCGTAGGATTTACCGGCGAGACCGAGGAGCAGTTCGAAAGGACGCGCGCGGCGATGGAAGAGTTTCGCTACAACATGGCCTACATCGCGATGTACTCCCCGCGCCCCGGCGCGGCAAGTTCGCGCTGGGCCGACGATATCCCTCAGGATGAGAAAAAACGCCGTTTGCGCGTTCTCTCCGAAGAGCTGCATCGTACGGCGCTGGATCATAACAGAAACCTCGTGGGAACGACGGTGCGCGTGCTCGTAGACGGATACGACCGCCGGCCGGGGTATCTTTCGGCAAAAACGGAAGGCCGCATCCCGGTGAGAGTGCCGGACCCCGGCGCGCCCCTTCTCGGATCGTTCGTCGACGTGCGCATCACCGACTGTCGCCCGCTGTCGATCTTCGGCGAGATCGTGCATGCGCAGGAGCCGGTGGGCGCACGATAGAGGGGTATCGGCACAGTGCGATCGGACGAACACGGTAGACCGCTCGGCCCGACGGTCGCTTTCGAGACGCTCGGATGCAAGCTCAATCAATACGAAACGGACGCGATCGCGACGGAGCTCGACCGGCGCAACTTCCGCGTCGTCGACGGCGCCGAGAACGCCGACGTCCGGGTCATCAATACGTGCACGGTCACCAACAAGGCGGATCGGAAAAGCCGCAACACGCTGAACAGAGCGTTGCGCCGAGTCGGGCACGACGGTGTGGTGGTATTGACCGGATGTTTCGTCGACAGCAATTACGACGCCGGTAAAGCAAGCGGGGCAACCTACGTCGTCGACAATGCTCGGAAAAACGCCATCCCCGAGATCTTGGAGGCGCACTTCCGCGGAGAGATCGTAGACCCGAACACCTTCGACTCCAACGTCTTCGGCTACGCCGTGCCCTCGCGCCGTTTTCATACCCGGACGAACATCAAGATTCAGGACGGGTGCGATAACTACTGCACGTTTTGCATCATTCCATTCGTTCGCGGTCGAGCGCGAAGTCGCCGATCGGTCGACATCGTCGGTGAGGCACGAGACGCGATTCGCGGCGGCGCGCGAGAGTTGGTGCTGACCGGCGTCAACATGAGCCGCTACCGTTACGAGGATGCGGGACGCGTCACCACATTCGTCGATATCGTCGAGGCGATTCTCGATCTTGACGGCGAGTTTCGCCTCCGCATCTCCTCTCTCGAGCCCGACGGTCTCGATGAGCGCTTCGTCGCCCTCTTTTCACACCCCAAGATGTGTCCCCATCTCCATCTGTGCCTCCAGAGCGGCAGCGATCGTATTCTCCTTGCGATGCGTCGTATGTATACGACCTCCCAGTACCGAACGATCGTGGGCCGACTTCGCTCGTCGATTCCGAACTTCAACATCACGACCGACGTCATCGTCGGCTTTCCCGGAGAGACCGACGATGACTTTCAACAAAGTGCGCGTCTCGTCGAGGAGATGACCGTCGGTCACGTGCATATGTTTCCCTACTCGGTGCGCGCCGGCACACGTGCCTGTCGCATGGGCGGACACGTCGCCGGTCGGGAGAAGGCGCGACGCGGCCGGCTCATTCAAGAAGCGGCCGAGCGGAGAAAACTGGCGATTCGGCGCTCGTTTGTCGGCGGTACTCAGACGGTCCTCGTGGAACACGTCAGAAAAACGGCTGATGCGATTCACGCGTCGGGGTTCGGGGAGCACTATATCCCGGTACGCATCACCGCGCCGCCGACTGCGGATATCGGACACAATCGTTTCTACCGCACGCTGATTACCGGCATCGACGCGGACGATACCCTCGATCTGCTCGGAACACTCTCGTGAACGAACGGGAAGACCCGGAGATTCTCATCGTTCCGCTTGTCGGCGGTCTCGTCGGAATGCTGCGCCGAACCTTTCCGACTCGGCCCCTTGCAACGGGCGATCCGCCGGCACGAGTCCGGGAACGCGTGTTACGGGGTAAGGGCATGTTCATCGCCGACGTCGTGTTCGATCGTTCCTCGGAGGATGAACGGCCCGCTTTTACGCTGATCGCCGCCGAGATAGCCTACGTGATGGGCTCTCTCGAACGGTGCGACGGGGTGCTGTTAGTGCTACCCGGTCGCTCGTTTCACGTGGCTGATCGCGTCGTAGCGGCGGGGCGCCGAGAGCATCTCCCGGATCTCCCACCGGTCGCCCGGTTCTCGGATATCGGCGTGTCGGTCGGCGCCGTCGAGGATGAAGCCGCGTGGGCCTGTATGGAATGGCTCGCCAGACGTCTCGGCCCTCACCGCCGGTGGGTCGTCCGGATCCCGCCGCACGACGGCGGCGAATCACGCGCGAGTCGCGCCGAGTCACACCGCGCGCTCCGTGGAATCCTCGCAACCTTTGTCGAGCAGTGCCGATGATCACCTTCGACCACGTGTACGTCGAGCGTTCGGCCCGGGACTATCCGCTCACTCGAGACGTGTTGTCTCGACTGTCGTCGCCGCACGTTACCGAGATCGACGACGCGAATGCGTTCTTCAAGCGGCCCGGACAGGATTTCGCCCTCCAGAAACGCGCGCCGAAGCTCATTCTTGCGCGCAAGAGGGGCACATACCTGTATCGAGGAAACGAGCGCATCGCGAGCTTCGGCGCCGAGCGCGCCCTGTTTTACACCGATATCGTTCGGAACTGCCTGTTTGACTGCGACTACTGTTTTCTCCAAGGAATGCACCCGTCGGCCAACATTCTCCTCAACGTCAATATTGAGGATTATCTCGAGGCCGTTACGACACATATGACACGATACGGGGAGCTGTATCTCAGCATCAGCTATCTGAGCGATCTGCTGGGTTTCGAGCGCCATTTCGGATTGGTGCGGCGATGGATCGAGGCGAGTCGAAATATCCGGGGCGTAGAGATCGAGGTGCGCACAAAAAGTGACGGATTCTCGACACTTCACGACGTGGCGCCGCACAAGGGGGTGATACTGACGTGGTCGCTCTCGCCGGACGCCCTCGCCCGAGGCCATGAGGCCGGAACGGGCGGATTTGCCCAACGACTCTTTGACGCCCGACGGGCGGCGTTAAGAGGCTGGCGCGTTCGTCTGTGCTTCGACCCGGTGATCGTGGCCGAGTCGTGGCGCGACGACTACCGACGTGCGGTAGAGGAGGTCTTCCGACGTATGCCGCATGACGGCATCGAGGCGGTGAGTTTCGGCGTATTTCGGATGCACCCCGATTTTCTTCGCCGTATGCGCGTCTTTCGTCGCGAGTCGATTCTGGAGAACGGTGTCATCGATCGGGAGGGCGTCGCGAGTTATGCGGCGGAGATACGCGAAGAGGTATTCGCCTTCATGACCGACCTGTTGGCGCGCGAGCTCCCGCGTGAACGTATTCACGCCGTTCACGGATAAAGGTTAACCGACAATCTCTCGGATGATGCCGAGACGGTAGTCCGTCTCCGCGGCGCGACTCAACCGATCGGATAGACCGGAAACGACCGCGTTCGCCGGCTTTTCGGCGAGAATCACGCTCGCGCCCATCCGTTCCGCCTCCCAAAGGGTACGGTAGAGCGCCGCGCCGTACTCAGTCCACGTCGCGTTTCGGACCGTGCGGATCGTCGACAGTTCCGGCCGCGCGCCGGAGCCGGGCCCGGTGATGATCCATACTCGCGCGTCCGTATCGGTAAGTTCGGTCGCAAGATCTTCGTAGTCCGCGCGATCGAACAGCACGACCGGGACATCGGGTCGGTAATGGCGGTAGCGCACACCCGGAGAACGAGCACGCTCGGCGTCCGCGATATGCGCATCACCTTCGGTGACGCGGCACCCCAACGTGCGGCGCAACTCGTCGGCCGTGACGCGCCCGGGACGCAAGATGCGCAATCCGTCGCCGGACGAGGCGTCGACGACAGTCGACTCGATACCGATCGTGCACGCCCCGCCGTCAACGATCGCGTCAACTCTCCCGTGCATCTCGGTGTGCGCCATCTCGGGCGTAGTAGGACTGGGCCGGCCGCTTCGATTGGCGCTCGGCGCCGCAACGGGAACGCCCGCGGCCGCGATGATCTCCCGCGCCAGCTCGTGTTCGGGGACGCGCAACGCGACGGTGTCGAGACCGGCGCACACCTCGGGCGTTACCCACGCGGGAGCCGGTACTACGACCGTTATCGGCCCCGGCGCGAAGGCTTCCAGCACCGCCCGTGCAAGGCCGAGGCGGGACGGTACGACATCGATCGCCTCGGATCGGCTCGCGAGGTGTACTATCAGAGGGTTATCCGCGGGCCGTCCCTTGGCGGAGAAGATCGACGCGACCGCACGGCGATCTACCGCCGAGGCGGCGAGGCCGTAAACCGTCTCGGTCGGTATCACGACGAGCCCCCCGGCGGCGATGATTCGCCCGGCCCGATGCGCATGCACGGCGCCGAGAGGCTGTGTCGTTCGCCCGTCAGACTTTGACGTATACAACTCCGTCCTCTACCTTGACCTCGAACGTCTTGACCGGTCGCGTGGCGGGTAGATCCTTTACCGCGCCGCTTCGTATATCGAAGCGCGAGCCGTGTTTCGGGCAGTATACATCGGAGCCCATGATAATGCCCTCCGAAAGCTCGGAGTACTCGTGGCTACACGAGTTTTCGGTCGCGTATATGCCGTCTTCGAGCTTATAGAGCGCGATCTCCTTGCGCCGATGCGTGTACTTAAAGGTCCGCTGAAACGCATCCTCTGGACACACCTCTCGCCACTGCGCCACACTACCTTCCTTTCATGAAAAAAGCGGGGCCGATCGGAATCGGCGCCCGCCTTGCGATATCGACGAATCTCCCGCGTTGTCAATCGCCGGTGTCGATCGAACCGATACGCGACTCCACCACCTCGTGTATCTCGTCGCTTACCGCGTCGGGATACCGCTCGAGAATCTCCTCGAAAAATCCCTGCACGAGTATATGTCGCGCCTCTTCGGGCGAGTAGCCGCGCGTCCCCAGATAGTAAATATGCCGGGGGTCGAGCTTCCCGACGGTACTTCCGTGACTACAACGAACCTCGTTCGTGTTGATCTGCAGCGTCGGGATCGAATCAGCTCGACCGTCGTCACTCAAGAGAAGATTGTTGTTCGTCAGATAGGCGTCGGTGTTGAGTGCATCGTGATCCACGTGAATGAGCCCCTGGTACACACTGTGCGCCTCGTCGGTGATGGCGCCCTTGTAGAGGGTCAAACTGTGGGCGCGCGTACTAAGATGCCGCTGCTCGGTGCGCATATCGATGTGCTGATCCTCGTTGGGGAAATAGACACCGCCGATGAAGGCGTCGCCGCCCTCCCCTCTCATCTCTACATCGATGCGGTACTTGCTGAACATTGCGCCGAAAACCGATGAGTAGGATCGAAAGGTCGCGTCGCGTCCCACCGCAGCGAGACCGTTTGAGATGTACGTCGAGTCGATATTGACGTTCTGAAATCCGAAGAACTCGATCTGTCCCGCGTCGCCGACGTGAACATCGACCCCTTCGTTAAAGAGCACCTCGCCCTCGGCACTACCGCGCGCGCGTTGTACCACCGCGAACCTAGCGCCCTCCTCGCCGATCGCGACGAGTTGCGGCGAGCGAAGAATTCCATCACCGCGCTCATCGAACGTCACCACGAAAGGATCCGCCAACTCTACGAATCTCGGCACGTAGGCGATAACGCCGTGAGTCATCGTGGCGTAGTGCCATAGCGCAAGACGGTTGCCGGCGTTGTTGATGCCCTGCAGGAGCACATCGTGAACGCGCTCCGCCAGCTGTTCGCTGATGCCTCCGGCGGCCGCCTCCTGAAGGCTGACGAGAACGGCTCCCTTCTCGGCCGCTTCCGCGGAGATCGATTTTCTCAGAACCGCCGTTCCTTCGAAGGTGATGGAGCCGGACTGTCCCACGGGGTTCTCCACATCGGCGTTTGAACCTTCGGCAAACTCGAAGGCGAACCCGTCGAAATCGTAGCTCGATACATCGCTGCGACGAAACTCTTCGTCCTCGGCGGTGGGCCATTCCATCTCGCGAAAGCGTCGGAGAGCCGCGGATCGAACGTCCAACAACCACCCCGGCTCCCGGCGTTCGGCCAGAAACGCTTCGAGGGTTTTAATGGACGAATCGGTAACCGAATACACGCTCATCCGACGGAACCCTCCATCTCCAGCTCGATGAGGCGGTTGAGCTCCACTGCGTACTCCATCGGCAGCTGCTTCACCAACGGATCGAGGAAGCCGTTGACGATCATCGCCGATGCCTCCTCCTCGCTGAGTCCCCGGCTCATGAGATAGAAAATCTGGTCGTCGGAGATCTTGCTTACCGTCGCCTCGTGCTCGATTGCCACGTCGTCGGCCTTGATGTCCATGTACGGATACGTATTGGTCGTACTGTCGCCGTCTATGAGAAGGGCGTCGCATTCGACCTTACTTCGCACGTTGACGACCCCCTCCTCGACCTTGATGTGGCCGCGGTAGGTCGCGATTCCGCCGTCCTTGCTGATCGATTTGGAGGTGATCTGCGAGCTGGTATTGCTGGCCGCGTGGACGATCTTACCGCCCGAGTCCTGCTCCTGTCCGCTGCCTGCGAAGGCGATCGAGAGTACTTCGCCGTGAGAGCCGTCTCCCATGAGGTATACCGCGGGGTACTTCATCGTGCGTTTGCTGCCGAGATTTCCGTCGACCCACTCGACCGTAGCGTTTTTGTGCGCTACGGCGCGCTTGGTAACGAGGTTATAGACGTCGCTCGACCAGTTCTGGATCGTCGAGTAGCGCACCCGCGCGCCGTCGAGAGCGATGATCTCCACTACCGCGCTGTGCAAACTGTCGGTCGTGTAGACCGGCGCGGTGCACCCCTCGACGTAGTGCACGAATGCCCCCTCGTCGGCGATGATGAGTGTACGCTCAAATTGCCCGAAGCTCTCGGAGTTAATCCGGAAGTACGCCTGAAGCGGAACGTCCACATGAACACCCTTGGGAACGTAGACGAAACTACCGCCGCTCCACACGGCGCTGTTGAGGGCGGCGAACTTGTTGTCGTTGTACGGTATTACCGTACCGAAATACTTTCGTACGATATCGGGGTACTGCTCGACGGCCTGCTCGGGGGAGAGAAAGAGGACGCCCTGTTTCGCGAGGTCGTCTTTTATACTGTGATACACGACTTCGGAATCGTACTGCGCCCCCACACCGGCGAGAAACTTCTGCTCCGCCTCGGGTATCCCCAAGCGATCGTAGGTCTCCTTAATCTCCGGCGGTAGATCGTCCCAACTGCGGGCGTCGTTGTTTTCCGTGGGCTTGGCGTAATAGTAGATCTCATCGAAGTCGATGTCGCTCAGGTCGGCACCCCACGACGGCATCGGTTTGGCGTTGAACGCCTCCAACGACTTGAGGCGGAACTCGAGCATCCATTCCGGCTCGTTTTTCGCTCCGCTTATGGCTCGTACGACATCGGCGGACAGCCCTTTGTGCGTCTTGAATACCGATTTGTCTTCGTAAGAAAATCCGTATCGATAATCGCCGATATCAACTTGTTGGCTGCTCATTGAGCTCCTCCTCCTGAATACCGTGCTGTTTCTTGACCCAATCGTATCCGTGAGACTCCAACTGCTCGACCAACTCGCTTCCGCCGGAGGTGACGATACGTCCCTGGTACATGATATGCACGTAGTCGGGCTTGATGTGGTCGAGTATACGTTGATAGTGCGTGATAATGAGCGCGCCGAAATCGGTCTCGTTGCGCAACTTGTTCACACCCTGCGCAACGATCTTGAGCGCGTCGATGTCTAAGCCGCTGTCGGTCTCGTCAAGGATGGAGAACTGCGGTTCGAGCATGAGCATCTGCAGGATCTCCATGCGCTTCTTCTCACCACCGGAGAAACCTTCGTTGAGATAGCGGTTGATGAACTTCTGATCGATCTCCATGTAGTCCATGTTTGCACGCAGCCGCTTCACGAAGGTCTTGCGCCGCTCATCGCCCTCGTCGTACCTGATCTCCGAGGCGCGCTTGAGAAAGCGTCCGACCGATACGCCGGGAATCTCGACGGGGTACTGAAAGGCGAGAAACAGTCTCAAGGCGGAACGCTCGTGCGTCTCCATTTCCAGAATGTCCTCACCGTCGACAAGAATCCGGCCGCTGGTCACCTCGTAGGTCTCGTTCCCGAACATCACATTGGAAAGCGTCGACTTACCCGAGCCGTTGGGGCCCATCAGGGCGTGAACTTCGCCGCTGTGCATCGTGAGGTTGACGCCTTTGAGGATCTCGTTGTCCTCGATTCGCGCTCGAAGATCTTTGATCTCTATCTTCACTCTGTACTCCTGCTGTTATAGTTGTCGCTTCCCGACGGCTACGGCGTCGGAGAAGTCGCTCCGTGTCCTAAATCGGATACCCCAAGTCGAGGCGAGCTTCCTCGCTCATGAACTCGATGCTCCACGGCGGATTCCACACCAGGTTGGTGATCACGTTATCTATTTCATGATCTTCCCGTAGTACGGTCACGATATCGTTGGTGATCGTATCGCCCAACGGGCACCCCGGCGAGGTGAGCGTAAAGTCTATCTCTATCTCGTCCTCGCGCGGATCAACGCGATAGATCAATCCGACATCGACGATGTTAATGCCGATCTCCGGATCGATAACCTTTTTCAGGGATTCAAGAACGTCGGTCTTACTAATCATGTTCGCCATTCCTAACTCTTTTCATAACCTAATACCAACATCGCAAAGGTTCAACCGTATTTTCCGCTTTTTTCGGAATAATTCTTAATAAGTTTGTGCTCATCGGTCACTGTGCTTCGGTCGAATCTCCATTATACTGATATGCATCTCAGAAAGGAAGGTTGTCTGTGAGTATCCTCCTGATCGTCAGTCATCCCAATCGGGATAGCCTCAACCACGCCGTCGCAGATCGTATCGATACCGCTCTCAACGAGGAGGGACACGTCGTCCATAACCACGATCTGTACCAAGAACATTTTCAACCGGTGCTGGAAAATGAGGAGATCCTCCGACGTTTCAGCTTCGACGATCTGTTCGGCCGCTACGTACGCGAGTTGCGCGAGGCGACCGGTATCGTGGTGATCTATCCCGACTGGTGGGGAATGCCTCCGGCAATTCTCAAAGGATGGATCGACCGCGTCTTTCGTCCCGGACTCGCGTATGAGTTCGAAGGTGCCGAGTTCATGCCCAAGCACAAGGTGCCGCTTTTGAGCGGACGTCGCGCGTTGATCATTAACACGACGAACGAGACCAACCCACTGAGTCAGGAACCGATGTACACGATCTGGCGAGAGCGAGTCTTTGGATACGTGGGTATCGAGGAGATGATCTTCAAGACGCTCTACGGCGTCCGGGACAGTAACGGACGGCAGCGACGCACATGGCTCAAGGAGATCGACGACCTCGTGCGTCGATTTTTCTGATACACGACGGAGTCGTACCGTGATAACGAAGTTCATCGAGCCGTGGATCCTGTTTCCCGGCAATGTAATCGCCGCGATGCTGATACTCTTCTTCCTCGCCGTGGGCGTGGACCGACGGGTTCGCAAAGCGCTTCCGTTGGGTGTGGCGAGTCTCCGTGTCATGAAGTGGGGGCTTCTTGGTCTGGCGCTCATTCTCTACGGGGCGAGTATTTCCGCGGTGAGCGATCCCCTCATGAGGAGGCTCGAACGATCGGTGCCGGCGGCCGATCACCGAACACTCGAGGGAGCCGAGGCGGTGGTCGTCCTCGGCGGCGGCGTCGTATGGCGGAGTCCCGGTGAGAGATTTCTCAGAGCCGCCGGTACCGGTGATGGATGCTTCGAGGTGCCGAACGAGCTGGTTCAGAGCTTTCACTCCGCCTCGACGCGCTCAGGCCTCACTACCGAGTCGGAGTCGCGCCTGCTGTTCGGCGTACGGTTGGCACGCATCCTCGCGGTGCCGATCGTCACCACCGGTGGACGAGTCCTCGCCTCGCCCGTTGTACCCCCGGAGGGCGAGGTCGCCGCGGCGCTGGCGGTGGAACTTGCATTTCCCGCCTCGATGATTCTGATCGAACGAGAGAGTCGTACCACCGCCGAAAACGCACGATTTGTCCGGGAGCTCTTCGGATTCGATCGTGTAGTAGTCGTTACGAGCGCGTACCACATGCCACGTGCGATTCTGTCTTTTGAACGCGCCGGACTCACACCGATCCCCGCCCCGGCGGCCTTCCGGTCCGACGAACGGCCGTTGGGGCCAATCGACTTCTTTCCGAGTGTCAACGCGCTCGGCGACTCGTCGACCGTGCTCCGCGAGAGAATCGGGCTCGTATGGTATCGCCTGTCGCTGCAACGCCCGTGCGCTCACGCAAATCGGCGTAGTATTGCGCTACAACGTCCGGCATAGCCGCCGCTGAAGAGATTAAGGTGGTTGAGTAGATGGTAGAGATTGTAGATATCGCGCCTGTCGGCAAAGCCGGGAGGCAACGGCCACGTCTCCTTATACGCACCGAGAAACTCGGCCGGAAATCCACCGAAAAGCTGCGTCATCGCAATGTCCGCCTCCCGGTGACCGTAGTAGACCGCGGGATCGATAAGGACCGGACGACCCTCCTCGTCGACCATCGCGTTGCCGCCCCACAGATCACCGTGGAGCAGACTCGCCTCGCCCTCGTCCGGCCGGGGAAGCAACTCGGGAAGCCGCTCCGCGAGGCGGAGCGTTGCGCGCTCCATCCACTCATCGGCGAGCCCCCTGCTACGGGCGAGACGCACTTGAAACACGAGGCGATACTCCCCAAAAAAGCGGTGCCAGTCGTCGGACCAATCGTTCTTCTGCCTCGTCGAACCGATGAAGTTATCGCGAAAAAAGCCGCATCGACGGCTTCGCGCCGCCCGATGGTGGTCCGCCAAAGCGTGGCCGAAGGCGGTCCAAAAACGACCGCTTCGCGTCCCCGGGGCGATGTACTCCATTATTAAGTGTTGATGCGTACGATTCGTGAAGAGTGCGAGGGGCTGCGGAACGCGCACACGGCGACACGCACGGAGGGCAAGTAAGCCCCGCGCCTCCTCCAAAAAAAGGGCGGCCGGGGAGCGATCATTGCGCTTAAGGAAGAGTCGGCGACCGTCGGAGAGCTCCAACAGTCGCGCCTCGTTGATGTCCCCACCTCCCACGGGCCGTGCGCGGAGAATGGTGACGTCGTTACCGGTAATATCGGCCACTACCCGGTCGAGGTCCGTTTCGGACGCGGTGATCGACTCCGCACGTTCCGGATCGATCACGGGAGCGATCCGCCTTCGACGGCATCGAGGATGACCCCGCACGTCCGCTCGACGATCCGGTACACCTCTTCGAACCCGTCGTCGCCGCCGTAGTACGGATCGGGCACGTTCAAGGCGGCCTCGCGGGGAATGGGAAGTCGGGCCGTATCGCCGCCGGCCGAGGCGGGGTCGAACTGCCGGAACAGGTACAGTCGACGCGAGATATCGTCCGACGCGCCGCGGCGACCGAGGGACACAATATCGCGATAGTGGCTACCGTCCATCGCGAAGAGGAGATCGTAGCGCTCCAGATCGCTCGCGGACAGCCGGCGAGCCCGGTGGCTCAGCGTTAGTCCGCGGCGCGCGGCGGTGGCGCGCATACGCGAGTCGACCTCCTCGCCGACGTGCCAGCTACCGGTTCCCGACGACTCGACCGAGACGGCAATGCCGCGCTCGGCGGCCAGATGCTCCAGCACGCGATGGGCCAAAGGGCTCCGGCAGATGTTGCCGGAGCAAACGAACATGATCTTCAACGGTTTACTTCTCACGGAGCTCTGAGTACTAAATCTCCGGTGCATTTTCAAGGAGGTAGCGCTCGGCTTCAGGATTCCAGAGACCGTTGTGGCGAGAACAAATCTCGGCGAGGCGTGCGTAAAACGGCTCGTCTTCGCCGCGCTCGGCAAAGTCGCTGATGGCGACGAGAGGCAGATGTTTGTTCGTGTACATCAATTTCTTACCGCCGGGGATGGTCGGCAGGGTGAGTGTCGTCTCTACGACCGCATTGAGACCGCCGACGTGAGTGATCATCGCCGCCGGATTGATGACGCCGCGTCCCATGAGGTCGAGAGCCTCGCGCATGTCGTCGGTGTTGCCCCCGGACGTCCCGACGATGTGATGTGCGGCGTAGTGCACGTCGTAGAAGTTGAGCTCGGCCGCAAAAGAGGGGTCGGTGGGACCGGCAAAGAAGTTGAGACAGCCGTCTTTTCCGAGAATACGATCGCCCTGTTCCAAGACCGCCCGTACGGGGGCGAAGACGAACACGTCGTCGTACCCGGCGCCTCCGGTAAGATCCATGAGCACCGCATCGGCGTCCGGTACGGTTGCGGTGTTGACGTAGTGCAACTCGATACCCATCCGTCGCGCTTCCTCGGTGGTATAGATCGACTCCGCCCGATCCAGACGCTCCTGGTTTATATCGGTAACGACCAACAACGACGGGCGTCGCGGATTATGGAGAGCGTAGTCGATGGCGCCGAGGCCCATCGGGCCGACACCGGCGAGAATTGCCGCCTTTCCGCCGTCGACGATGCCCATACGGTGCTCGTAGGATCCTTGCGTTGTGTGATAGCTGGCATGAAACGCCCCTGCGACGCACGACACGGGCTCGGCCAATGAACCCAGGAAGAACGCGTCGCCGTCATACGGGAGGAGGCAATCCATTTCCATCACTTCCGACGGTATAACGACGTAGGTCGCGTCGCCGCCGATGTAGCGATACGAATATCCGGGCGCGTCGAGGCTTCCCTTGTAGTTGAGCGCCGGCTGGATGGAGAAGCGGTCGCCGGGACGGAACCTGTCCGCCCACTTCTCTCCGACCTCCACGATCTCTCCGCAAAACTCGTGTCCGATCATGACCGGCTCCACGGCGATGTCGGCCGGCACGCGTTTGTGATCGCTTCCTTGGACGGACGCCTTGTAGGAGGACATGCACAGGCTGTCGGACACTACGTGTGCGAGGATCTCATCCGGGCCGATCGCCGGTAACTCGAACTCATCGAGTCGCAGATCCTTTTTGCCGTACATGCGGATTGCTTTTGTTTTCATTGCTTATCCTCCTCGTAAGGGTTGCGATTATCTTTCGTAAATATTACCGTATAAAAGCGAAATGAAACAACGCACTAAACGAATCGCAATCGTCGTGCTTCTCGTTCTCGCGATGATCGGTACCTATGTCATTGCGACACGGCCGTACACGACGATGTTGGAGCGTCATCTTTAGACGAGCCGGCGACACACGAAGCAAAAATCGACTTTACCTACGAAAAGACGGGCGACGCGCCGGACGACGGGACTTCGAACCGTCGGACGTACCCCGCACGTTCGATACCTCGGAGAGACCTTTTTTTGAGAAGTATCCGCTACCGTGAGTAGCGTAGCACCATAACCTGCCCCGACTCGGGGTGGCTGATACTCATCTGACCCCGCGCCGCCGTAACGATAAGCGACCCCGCGACGTCCGACACGACGGCGTCCGGCTGTGCGTCATCCTCGGCGGCGTCCTCAGTCGTCGCGCCCATCTGCGTGTCGTCCCGGCCTTCGCGAGTTCCGTTTGTCGCTTCATCGCCGGTCACGATCGGAGACAGGCGCCACGCCACCAACGCGTCGGCGGCCGGTAGGGTGAGGGAGTCGCGCATTTCCCGCACGCGCAACGCTTCGCCGAGGGCGAGAAGCGACACCGCGCCCACACCGAGCACCTCGGTCGCGCTGGGGCCGTATACGATCGCATAGCCGAGGTCGGGGTGCGCAAGCCGTTCGACGCGCACCACTTCCTCGCCACCCGCGAACTGATAATGACCGTCCCCGCTCTCGGTGAGTTCCAGCCGGCCGACCGGAGTACCCGCGGCAAACCGGTCGATTGCGGCTTCGTGCGCCGAATCCAGCTCCACCCCTCCGATGTGGACGAGGAGTACGAGCATCAGGACGGAAACGCCGCTCATCCGGCGAGCCGTTTCACCACCTGAAGCAGCTTGTCGGAGGTAAACGGCTTCACGATCCAACCGGTCGCTCCCGCCTCTTTACCGGCGTTCATCTTATCAGCCTGAGACTCGGTCGTGAGCACGACGACGGGAGTGAATCGATAGGCTTCAATATCGCGAATCTGTGACGTCAACTCGATACCGTCCATGTTGGGCATATTGACGTCCGTAATGACCAAGTGGAACGACGAACCGTCCAGCTTCTTGAGCGCGTCGGTACCGTCGACCGCTTGTACGATCTCATACCCCGATTGATCCAGTACATAGGAGACACTCTGGCGTACCGCAGCCGAATCATCAACTACAAGAATTCGTTTAGACATGCAATATCCTCTGTATCCTTAACTATGAAAGCAATACCGAAGGTTTGCAAGCAGTCAAACCAAAAAGACCCGCCGCTATTTGCGACGGGTCGGGAACATCCTACGGTGTCGTGGATCGATCAGTCGTACAACAGCGGAGCGATCTCCGCTTCGTCCATGTTGGCGTAGGTGTAGAATCTGGCTCCGGTATCAACGTCGGCCACCGACTCGCCGTTTGCGGCACGAACCGCAAGAGAGACGGCCTGATACCCGATTTGATACGGATCTTGCGTGATGGAACCGAGGAAGTACTGTTCGCGTACGGCATTCTTTTGCGCCTCGCCGGCGTCAAAGCCGATCACGACGAGACCCGCATAGGTCGTCGCCAACTCCGCGCCGTCGTTGGTCGCCGCGAGCACGCCCACAACGGTGCCCTCGTTGGAGTTGAAGATACCGCGGATATTGTCGTCCTCGACTCGATTGAGCACCGCATTGGCCGCAGCGGTCACGTCCTGCGTGCGCGGCGAGGCGGGCACGACCATATCGATGACGACCGCGGGGTTGGAGCTCTGCGGGCTATCGGAGGCGACGTAGGCGGGATTCCCCTGCACCAGGATATCACCGGCCGACAACGACGTCTCGGAGACGATAAGCTCGATCAGCCGATCGCGGAATCCGAATCCACGACGCGTAACCGATTCGCTGGTCGCGTCCTGGCTCAGCACGACGACGGTGACGGGGCTTGCGGCGGACGCGGAGGCGAACTCGGACGAGAGGACGGCGAACATCTCGTCGGCGGCGAGACCGGCGGCGGCATAGTTATCGGTCGACGCATTGGCGTAGATGGCGCCGGCGGGCGCATCGGGTACTCCGGAGTCGAATCCGATGATCGGAATCTCGCGACGAACCGCCTCTTCGAGCTGATCCAACACCGAGCTGGTATCCAGCGCTGCGAGCGCGACGGCCGACGGGCCGCGTGCCATGGCGTTTTGGAACATCTGCACCTGATCCTGGATATCCGCTTCCGAGGCGGGACCTTCAAAAGTGATATCGACACCGTACTCGGTCGCCGCATCCTCGGCGCCGGCGCGTACGGTCTGCCAGAACTGGTGCTGTAATCCCTTGGACACGACGGGAATGAACATTACCTCGTCTTCGCCCTGTCCTCCGGCGAAAAGCGGGAATCCGGCTGCGACAACCAGAGCGATCGTAACAATCGCCACGAAGAGATTCTTGGAACCTTTCATACTACCCTCCTTAGAGTGTTAATCGGGAAACAACGTTTCCGCGTATGATTCACTGCGTACGGTCGGCCTCACGGTGCGCATGCTCCTTGAGCATCTCGTGAAACGCGCGTTCGGCCTCGCGTTCTTCCGCGCGGATGTGCGTCTGCTTCGCCTTCTCCTCGGCCTTCATCCGCTTGTAGGTCGCCTTCATCTCGGCGGTTAAGGTTTTGATCCGTGTCGTAACCTCGGAAACCTGCGCGGCGTCTCCGGAGGTCTTGTGAGACACGAGGGTGCGGCGAAGCTCGGCGATCTCATCGGCGGTGCGTTCGCGGTACTCATCGGCGGGGGTGAGAATCCGTACCTCCGACGCTTTGCGATTGCGGTACATATCGAGCAGCACCGCTCCGATAACGACAATCCCGGTAAAAAAGGTCTGGTAGTGCGCCTGGAGGTCCATCGCCGGGAGCCCCACGCTCAAGACCGACATGATGAATACGCCTATGAGCGTTCCGAAGACGCTCCCGACTCCGCCGGCTAAGGAAGTTCCTCCGATGACCGCACCGGCGATTGCATATAACTCGAATCCCTGACCGGCGGCCGGCAGCACCGTAGTGTAGATCGCCGCATAGGAGATTCCGCCGATTCCGGCGTAGGTTCCCGCCACTACGTAGGCCATCATCTCCCAACGCGCGACGTTCACCCCGGAGAGACGCGCCGCCTCTTTGTTACTACCGATGGCGTAGATGTAACGTCCCATCTTGGTCTTGTTGAGGATGATGTGAGATAGCAGCGCCACGGCCAAGAGGAGAATCGCCCCGGTCGGTATGGTTGCGCCCTCCTCGCCTATGACTTTGAAGAGGTCCTTGTACCACCCGTCCTCGCCGGCGCGGGTCGGAAAGGTCGCCGAACGCACGTTGGAGACGATCGACCCTACGCCCATCGAGATCATCATCGTGCCGAGAGTAACGATGAACGGCGGCATCTTGAGACGCGATACCATGAGCCCGTTGAACACACCGAAAGCCATACAGATCACGATAATCAGGAGCAAACTGGGCGCCATGGGCAGTCCCCAACTCCTGTACGCGGTACCGCCGATAATCGTCCCCGCCATCATGACCGTACCGACCGAGAGGTCGATGCCGCCGGTGATGATCACGAAGGTGACGCCGATCGATATGAACCCGATGTAGTAGGCGGCGTCGATGATGTTGACCAGCATCGGGTAAGAGAAGAAGTTCCTTCCGAAAATTCCGAAGAAAATGTAGAGGATCACCAGCGCCGCCGGTGCGAGGAGGTACTTGAGCCCCTTCTCTTTGAACTGCGCCAGCCGATTTTTGTCAACAGAGAGTGACGACATGATTCTCAACTCCGTATAAGGGTGTGGTTTCGCATGGTTGCGCACTCCATGATGCGCTCCTGACTCGCCTCGGCGATATCGAGCTCGCCGGTGATTCGCCCCTCGCACATGACCAGCACGCGATCGCTCATGCGCAGGACCTCAGGCAGCTCCGAGGAGATCATGATGATCGACTTGCCCTCCTCGGCGAGTTCGTTCATCAGGGCGTATATCTCGCTTTTTGCACCGACATCGATGCCGCGCGTCGGTTCGTCAAAGATCAGAATATCGCTATTGCGAATGAGCCATTTGGCGAGCACGACCTTCTGTTGGTTTCCGCCCGAGAGGTTGCGAACCAACTGAGAGGTCGAGGGCGTTTTGATGGCGAGGCGGCGCACATACTCGTCGGTGACATCTTCCACCCGCTTCGACACGACGAAGGGGCCGCTCTCAAAGTCCTCATAGGTCGCCATGGCGACGTTGTCCCGTATATCGAGGTTGAGGGCCAGACCGAATCGCTTGCGGTCCTCCGACAGATACCCGATACCGTGAGCGACGGCGTCTTGGGGCGAGCGGATGCGCGCAGGCTTTCCGTTTATCTCGATGCGCCCGCTTTGGACCTCGTCGGCGCCGAAGATAGCGCGCGCCGTCTCGGTACGTCCGGCGCCCATGAGGCCGGCAAATCCGAGTATCTCGCCCCGCCTGAGCTCAAAACTGACGTCCTTGACCGCACGCCCGGCGTTGAGATTGGCCACTTTGAGAACGACGTCGGCGTCGGATGCGATACGGCTCGCCGTCTTCGGCTCCTCGTATATGACGCGTCCCACCATCAAGTTAATGATGTCCTGTTTGGTGACCTCCGATGTCCGGCGCGTGTCGACCATCTCGCCGTCGCGCATGACGCTGGCACGGTCGGTAATGCGGTGGATCTCGTCGAGGCGATGAGAAATGTGGACCATGCCGACGCCGTGAGCGCGCAGATCCTTCATGATTGTAAACAGATCCTCTATTTCCGCGTCCGTAAGCGCGGCGGTCGGCTCGTCGAGGATGAGAACGCGGAGGTTGTGCGATACCGCCTTGGCGATCTCGACCATCTGCTGCCTTCCGACGGTGAGGCGCCCCAACGTCTCCGCGGGATCGATATTGACGTTGAGTTTTTTGAACAACTCCTCGGTACGACGATTCTGGGAGCGCTCGTCGAGGAAGAGACCTCCGCGGCGCATCGACTCGCGGCCGATGAAGATGTTTTGCGCCACCGTGAGGTGATCCATCATATTGAGCTCTTGATGGATAATACCGATCCCCACCTCCAGGGCGTGTTTCGGATCGCGCGGGTTGAACAGGGTATCGAGATAGTGAATCTCACCCGAATCCTTTTGATGGATTCCGGTGAGGATCTTCATCATGGTCGACTTACCCGCGCCGTTTTCACCTACAAGAGCGTGAATCTCTCCCGCCTCAAGGTCGAAGTCCACACCTTTAAGGGCGTGCACTCCCGGAAAGCGTTTATCGACTGATTTCATTCGCAAAAGCGGCACTACGAACGACTCCTCGGATGGCGTTGATGTATGGTCGACGCCTTTTTCGCGTCTGTAAATCGAAAATCTGTCGATGTTTGTGGAAAATCTTCCGTCGCGCGCCGGATGTGAGAGATGAAGTCGTCGCAGGGCCGGGCTCAGCGAACGAGGGGGAAAATGAGGCGCTGAACCCGCTCGTCGTACATATTGGAGGCGCGTACGACCTCGCTGCCGGTGTCGATCCGCTCATCGACCTCACCGCCCCGTATCGCCGCAGCCAACGTCTCCAAGGAGAGATAGCCCATGTTGAACGGCTTCTGTACCACCAACGCATGAATCACCTCGCGTTCGAGAAGGCTCACCTCCTCGGCGGACGCGTCGAATCCTACGACCATCACCTCACCCCGGAGTCCCAACCCCTCCAAGGCGCGGCCGACGCCCACGGTAGAAGTCTCGTTTAACGCGACGATGCCGTCAACGGCGACCTCGACATCGATCAGGCGCTCCACGATCTCACGCGCTCGCGATTCGTCGTTGTATGCGTAAAACGGCCCGACCGTCCGTCCGGCCCCACGGGCATCGAGCGCTTCTCTGACCCCCGCCTCGCGCTCGATCGCCGTCGCGACTCCCGGAACGTGGCTGATAATCGCGATCGTGGCGTCACGTTCGACCAGGGAGAGCATCTCCTCTCCGGCGCGGCGCCCCGCCTCGACGTTGTTGGTACCCACGAAAGAGACGACGTGCGCCTCCGCCACGTGAGAGTCGACGGTGACCACCGGAATACCGGCCTCGGTCGCGGAATGAACCGGATGGGCGAGACGGTTGAAATCGCTCGCGGCCAACACGATGCCGTCGGGCTCGTCCGCGATCACGCGGTTCAGAATCTCGATCTGATCGTCGACGTGCTGCTCCAACCACGGGCCGACGACCTCGGTGGTGACGATATGCTCGTGAGCGGCCGTCTCGATGCCCTCGCGTACGACCTGCCAAAACTCCATCTGGGGACTCATCGCCTTGAGTACGACGACGATATGAAGCGGTTCGTCCTCGGAGTAGCTGCGCCGGAGACCGGCGATCGCGATCGCCGCGAGGGTCGCGGCGGTGAGGAGCACCATGGGTAACCACAAACGTCGAATCATTCCCCGTCCTCCCACGGAATACGGATCGTCACGACCGTTCCCTCTCCATTCACACTGTCGAACGAGATACGATAGTCCTCGCCGAAGGTGAGGGCCAACCGCTGCTGGACGTTTTTGAGACCCACGCCGTGACTCGGCTCGACGCGATGCCGACGCAACTGATCGAGGACCGCGGGATCGATACCGGGGCCGTCGTCCTCTACGGCTATCTCTACAAAGCCGTCGCGCGCGGCGGTGCGCACCGCAATCGTTCCGCCTCCGGGGCGATTCTTGATACCGTGATAGATCGCATTCTCTACCACCGGCTGCAGGCTGAGCCGCGGCAGACGGCACGTGAGGGTCGCCTCCTCCGGTTCGATCCGAAACTGCAGCCGGTCGCGGTAGCGCATCTCCTGAATTCGGAGATAGCTCTTCAGGTGCTCCAACTCGGTGCCGAGAGAGACCATTGCGTCACCTCTCCCGATGCCCAGGCGAAGGAGACGCCCCAGATTCGTGGTCATCTCGACGACCTCTTCCACCAGGCCGCTCTCGGCCATCCATACGATCGAGTCGAGGGTATTGTAGAGAAAGTGCGGCGTGATCTGGTTTTGGAGCGCCTTAATCTCACTGCGCCGTTTCTCCTCCTGCTCGTGGCGGTTGCGCGCCATCAGCTCGCGCACCGTCGAGAGCATAATCTCGAAATCGCGACTCAGCGCGCCGATCTCGTCGCGTCGCTCGATACGCAGATCGATATCGAATCGTCCCTGCTCGACCGCCTGCATCGACCGGCGCAGGCGCATAATCGGTCCGGAGATGCGGCGCGAGAGCGCCACGGTAAGGACCATAACGATCGAAAAACAGAGGGCGACCCACGAGAGATAATAGCTCCTGAGCCGTCGTTGACTCGCAAGGAGCTGGTCCACCGGATTCACCGCAACGACACGCCATCCGGTGCGTCCTACCGAGTCGACGATATACAACCGCTGCTCCTCGCCGGTGTCGTATACCAGCTGCGACACGCCGGGTTCCAACAACCGCTCGATCGGCTCGGAGACCAAATCGCTGTAGATGAGTTGTTGCTGCGGATGGTAGATAATGCTCCCGTCGGCATCGGTGATAAACAGGTAGCCGCGCGGACCCATCCTGACGCTCCGGGCGAGCCGTTCGATGACCCGGAAGTTGAGATCGACGAGTAACACCGCCTCGCCCTGAGCGCGAGCGAGGCTCACCACCCACCGATATCGATCGCGAATGAGATTCTGGACGCGCGCACCGCTGTAGACGGCGCGCCCGCCGGCGGATACCGCCTCGCGATACCACTCTTGCGCCAACGGATCGACGGTCGGATTGCCGGCGAGATCGGCGTCGTGAAAGAGCGCCCGGAAGGAGGGACCGGCGAGGGCGAGCAAACTGACGTCGGGCCGCATTCTCGCCACGGTCGAGAAGATACGCCGCACATCGTCTCGAAGGTCGTCGCGACCCGGGTCGAGAACGAGGTCTCGTAGAGCATCCTCCTCCAGAAGCACCGTCGCAATACCGTCCATCTCGCCCAGGTAATTACCGATCCCGGTGCGCACCTGCTCAACGAGCTGCTCCGAGTAGTAGGTAGTCGTATCCCACAAGGCATCGCGAGTAAGTACAAGGGCGGTCGTACCGAGAAAGAGCACCGTGAAGATCACCAGCAAGGCGTAGGAGACGGCGATGGTGATCTGAATACTGTTGGACTCCAAGGCGCGGGGAAGACGAAACACGATTCAGCTCCCGTCCGAGTCCTCGGACGCTCCGTCACGCTCCGCACCACCCGCATATCGCGAGCGAAACTGCGTCGGCGTAACGCCGCACACCTTCTTGAAAATGGTGCTGAAGTAGTGGGGATCGCGAAATCCGACGCGCGGTGCGATCTCGTAACCTCGACTCCCCTCGCTTACCAATAGTTCCTTGGCCCTCTCGATACGCACATCCGTGAGATACTCGACAAAGGTACGTCCGGTGATGGATTTGAAGCTCTTGCTGAAGTGGCTGACGCTGACCGAGAGCTCCGAACAGACCTGGGTCAGACTGAGGCCCGGATCGCTGTAGCGCTCGGCGAGATACGCTTGTGCGGAGCGCACCTTGAGCTCCGCCTGGTTGCCGATACGCTCCTCCAATGAGTCGAACATGCGGCCGATCAGCGCCTCAAACCACGGCTCCACCGCATCAAGTGTGGGCATCGCGGCAAGCTCCTCAAAGGGATTGCTGTGCGACAGCGCCGCGATCTCGCGGTCGAGATTCAGCTCCTCCATACCGTCCAACAGCCGCGCAAGGTCCCGTTGTAGATTAAGAATGCACCGCTCGATCGGCTGTCGCGTGGTACGGGCGTCCTCGATGAGACGCGACAGAGCATCGTAGGCACCGCGTCGATCGACATGACGAATTCGTTGCATGAGCTCCGATCGCAACGCGCTATGGTCTCGCCATGTCGCGTCCGAGATCGTCTCGTACGATTCGGCGGAAAGCACACGGTTACCGCCGAAGAGAAATCGTTGCATCAGGGCGCGATCGGCGTCGTGATAGCTACGCCTGATGTCGGCGGTGCGTCCGTACGCCCGCCCCACCCCGATCGTCACCGAGATCCCCAATCGGTCGGAGGCGCGCCGTCGCAGGCGGTCGAGGCGCTCGGTCAAGTCTCCGTCGTCGCCGGAGAGCACAAGGGCGATCCGTTCGTCGTGGGTCAGAAACTGTACGGCGTCGGTCGGAGACGCGAGGAGATCCTGTACGAGGTTCGAGAGCGCCAACATCCGCAGATCGCCGTCGACGCGTCGCCCCTCCTGCCCATCGCTGCGCTCCTCATCCATCTCCTCGCCGCGGTCCGGCGCGATAAGCACAACGCGTTTTCGCACCCGATCGAAGGCGATACCGAGATCGTCCAAACGTTCGAGTGCATCGTCGATCGGCCCCTCGCCCAAAAGGAGCTCGTTGAGGGAGCGCTCGCGCAGTAGCGGCAGGTTCTCCTCCCACTGCCGACGCAATCGTGCGACGTCGTTCCGGCGTCGCCGCTCCTCGGCCATTTCCGAGGCCAGCCGCGCGAGCACATCGTGCAACTGCTTTGAGGAGATCGGTTTGAGCAAAAAGTCCCAGACCTGCAAACGGACCGCCGCTTGGGCGTACTCAAACTCGTCGTGCCCGGTGAGCAGGAGCACACGCGTGTGCGGGCGCTCGGCCAGAATCGTGCGGGTGAGCTCGATACCGTCCAAGAAGGGCATGCGAATATCGGCGAGCACCACATCGGGCTCCCGGACGCGAAACGTCTCGAGCGCCTGGCGGCCGTCCTCGCAATCGGCGACGAGCCGGAAACCGAGCGCATCCCAATCGATACGATCGCGAATACCCTCGCGTATGGGTGCCTCGTCGTCGGCGATGAGAATCGTAAAGGGCGTCTCGCCGGTTTCCCCGTGCGAGCGCTCATAGGTCGTTCCGCCCATCGACGCTCCTACAGTGCCCGCAATAGCTCCAAAAGGAGGTCCCACGTGCGTGCGGTCGATCCCACGTCGAGGCGCTCCTCGGGCGTATGCACGCCGACCATATCGGGACCGAAGGAGATCATGTCCATATCTCCCAACTTGTCTCCGATGACGCCGCACTCCAACCCGGCGTGTATCGCAATCACCTGGGCCTCTTTACTCGCGATACGTCGATAGACTTCCTGCGCCGTCTTCAGGAGCGGGCTCGAGGGACTCGGTGTCCAGGCCGGATATCGCTCCGCGCAACGAGTCGTGCCGCCGGCGAGCCTGACCGCGGCCGACACACGCTCCGACGCCCAGTCGATAAGGCTCGATCGTGAGGAGCGTTGGCTGGTGAGAATCGATAGATCGCCGTCGCGAATCGCCACCGCCGCTACGTTGTTGGACGTCTCTACCAGATCGTCCACGTCGTGGCTCATACCGAACACCCCGTCGGCGAGGGCCACCAGGAGATCGGCGACTTTGCGCGCCGAAGTCGGGGCGATCGTGCGCCCACTCGGCTCGATCGTCTCGACCGCAACCGCCAAGGACGGCTCGCGCGCTCCGAACTCCGCGACGAACTCGGCCTCCATTGCGCGACACGCGGCGGTGAGGCGTTCAACCTCGGCGGAGGCGACGACTACCTCGATGCTCAGCTCCCTCGGTATCGCGTTGTGTTTATTACCGCCCGAGAGATCGGACACCGCGACGCCGGGGATCTCCTGCAGGATGCGATGCAGGAGACGCGCACCGAGAACGATACTGTTACCGCGCTCCTCGTGAATATTCACCCCCGAATGACCGCCCTGCAACCCGGTGAGCGTCACCCGCGCACCGACGACGTCCGGGCCCGCCGATCGATCCTCCCACACCAGCGGCACGGTAGCGTACGTGTTGAGGCCGCCGGCGCATCCGATGCAGAAGAAACCCTCTTCCTCGGAATCGAGATTGATGAGCACGCGTCCGGTAATGAGAGACGGGTCCAACCCGAGGGCTCCCAC
Organism: Alkalispirochaeta sp.; assembly: GCA_965601925.1. GTDB lineage: Bacteria > Spirochaetota > Spirochaetia > DSM-27196 > Alkalispirochaetaceae > Alkalispirochaeta. The sequence goes on along the minus strand of OZ271854.1, from coordinate 2,855,253 downwards.
GAGCCCGGTCTCCTCGTCGACCGTGAAAAGGCACTCCACCGTCGGAAGACGATCGTCGTCGAGCTCCAAGACGGCGAGCATCATCGCCACCGCGATACCGTTGTCGGCTCCCAAAGTGGTGTCCCGAGCACGAAGCCATTCGCCGTCGAGCATGAGGTGAATGGGATCGCGCTCGAAGTCGTGCTCGACCCCCATGTTTTTCTCGCACACCATATCCAGATGGCCCTGAATGACTACGGTGGAGCGCGAGGGGTCCGCGCCGGGGCGCGAAGGGTCCGCGCCGGAGCGCGAAGGGTCCGCGCTGGGGCGCACGACGACGACATTGCCGGCCGCATCGGTTCGATACGTGAGACCGACCGCCTCGGCGCACTTGATTACATAATTGCGGACGCCCTCCTCATTCTTGGAACATCGAGGAATGGCGGTGAGGGCGCTAAAATGGCGCCATACCGCCTCAGGCTGTAGGTTTGCTATAACTTCGTTCATACGGCACAATTGTAGACGGAAACATGGACACTGCACAGGTAGTGGGCGCGCTGATCAATCGCGATCGATATCACCTCGCTACGGAGATCAGCGAGGCGATCTTTCGCCGCGACGCGGCAGTTATGGAGGAGTTCAATCTCACCCGCGAGGCGATCTTTGACTACGCGCTGCACGATCTTTCCAAACTTTTTATCTCGATTATCAGCCACCGACCGGACCTCTTTCGAAAGTACGTCGAGTGGCAACGATCGGTCTTCGTTCATCGCGATATCCCCTCGATTGCGATCCGGCACCAGCTCGAAGCGCTCGACTCCGTTCTCCGGAACTACCTGGAGAGCGAGCACTACGCACTCATCGAACCGATTCTGGCGCGCGGATTCGCGACCCTCAAAGAGGTGATGGAACCGGATGAGCCGTTTATACGCGAGGGGCTTCCCTACGTCGAAATCGCGCAGCAGTACCTCGATCTACTCATGGCACGTCAAAGCCAAGAGGCGATCCGCCTGGTAGAGAAGGCGGTACAAGACGGCCTTGCGGCCAAAGAGGCGTATCTCCACGTCATTCAGCCGGTGCAACAGGAGGTCGGCAGGCGGTGGCAGACGAACGAGCTTTCGATCAGCCAGGAGCACTACGCGACCGACGCGAGTCGCACACTCATGGCACGGCTGCGCGACCGATTCGCGCCCGCCGAGAGTGTAGACAAGACGGTCGTCACCGCCTGTCTCGGCGGGGAACTGCACGACCTCGGCGCACGGATGGTAAACGACTTCCTCGCCTTCTCCGGCTACGACGCCCACTTCATCGGGGCCAACACCCCGCACCATCAGATCCTCGGCGAACTTAAACGGACGCGCGCGTCGGTATTGGCGCTCTCGGCGACGATGACTCTCCAGTTGCGTATCGCCTTGGACCTCATCGATCGCATACGGCGCGAACTGGATCATCCGGTAGGTATTGTCGTCGGCGGCTATGCATTCAATCAGCACAGTTCGCTTTGGCGTGACGTCGGCGCGGACGCCTACGCATCGCAAGCCGATGAAGCGGTAGAAATCGTGAACGACCTGGCCTCCTACACTCGCAGCCGCGGAGCATAGGCGGCCGGCGACCGCTTGTACGTTGTGCACCCGATCTGCTATCTTCTCCGATTATGAAGTTCGACTTTACCACTCGCGTCTTTGATAAAGAAAAGATCACCCTGGCCGACACCGAGGAGTACATCGTACGCGGCGGACGGCACCTCTTCTCGAAGCTGCCCCGGGCATTCGAGGGAATCCGACGTATCGGTGTCATCGGCTGGGGAAGTCAGGGCCCCGCGCAAGCCCAGAATCTCCGAGATTCCCTCCAAGAGGCGGGAAGCGACATCGTGGTAGCGGTCGGACTGAGAGAGGGTTCCTCCTCGTGGAGCAAAGCCGAGGCGGCCGGTTTCACCGCCCAATCGGGCACGCTGGGCGAGATGAACGCGGTCATCGCCGAGAGCGATCTGGTGATACTGTTGGTATCCGACGCCGCCCAAGCGGCGCTCTATCCGCACATTTTCAAGACGATGAAACGGGGAGCCACTCTGGGCCTGTCTCACGGTTTTCTGCTCGGCCACCTCAAAAGTAAAGGCGAGTACTTTCCAGACACCATCAACGTCATCGGTGTGTGCCCCAAGGGTATGGGACCGAGCGTGAGACGCCTCTACGAGCAGGGACGCACCATCGACGGAGCGGGTATCAACGCCAGCTTCGCCGTAGAGCAGGACATCGACGGCAAGGCGACCGACTACGCGATCGGCTGGTCGATCGCGGTCGGCGCCCCCTTCGCCTTCATGACCTCTCTGGAGATGGAGTATCGCTCCGACATTTACGGCGAGCGCGGTATCCTTTTAGGTGCGGTGCACGGCATCGTCGAGAGCCTCTATCGTCGCTACATCGCCGACGGCATGACGAGCGAGAGCGCGTTCGCAGAGACGGTGGAGAGCATCACCGGACCCATTTCGGAGACGATTTCTCACCGCGGTATCAGAGCGGTCTACGCCGGCCTCTCGGAAACGGACAAGAAGACCTTCGAGATCGCATACAGCGCCGCGTATCGCCCGGCCAAGGAGATCTTGCAGGAGATCTACGATGAGGTGGCCAGCGGCAACGAGATCCGTTCGGTCATCCTCGCCGAAGAGCGCATGAAGCGATACCCCTTCGACACGATCGACAATACGCCGATGTGGCGGGTCGGGAAGGGCGTGCGCGCCGCACGCAAACCCGGATCCACCCCCCTCAACCCCTTCACCGCGGGCGTGTACATCGCCACGATGATCGCCCAAATCGATGTGCTGCGCGCCGCCGACCACGTCTACTCGGAGGTGGTCAACGAGTCGGTAATCGAGGCGGTGGACAGCTTGAATCCGTATATGCACGCCCGCGGCGTCAGCTACATGGTCGACAACTGCTCGACGACTGCGCGACTCGGTAGTCGGAAGTGGGCGCCGCGCTTCGATTATCTGTTGACGCAATTGGCCTACCCGGCGGTCGACTCGGGAGTCGGTGCGGACGCGTCGCTCATCAAGGCGTTCGTAGAACACCCGGTCCACGACGCCGTGGAGACGCTCCTCAACTATCGCCCGAGCGTCGATATCTCGGTGCAGTAACGCGTATCGCCGCGAGGGTACCGGCGACGGAACGGACGCTCTACTCGATCTTGAACCGGTCGACCAGCCCGCGTACCGCGTTGATATTATCCTTGTTGGACACGCTGATCTCGGCGACATGCGTCACGGCACTGTTGATCTCGCTGCTGCCGACGTTGATCTCCTCCATGCTCTGTGAGACTTGTTGACTCATTTCCACCAGCTGTAGAACCTCATCGGCGATTCGGTTCTTACTCTGCTTCACACGCTCCGACTCGTCGCGGAGGATTCCGGTGATCGACTTCATGCGCTGCAACGCATCGAGCACCTCCGTGCTGCCGGTCGTCTGCTCCTCCATCGCGTCGCGAATCTCGCGCTCCTTGTCGGCGATCTCGTTGATGCGAACTACCACCTTTTTGAACGCCCGTTCCGAGTCGCCCGACGCCTCCGAGACCGAGTCGATCGCGTTTTTCATCGAGCTCACGACCTCGTTGCTTTCACGCGACTGTTTGGCGCTCTGTTCCGATAGGCGACGAATCTCCTCGGCGACGACGGCAAACCCGATACCGAATTCGCCGGCGTGCGCCGCTTCGATCGACGCATTCATCGCCAATAGATTGGTGCGGGCGCTCACCGTCTTGATCGTGTCGTTTATGGTCAACAATCCCTGAGACATCTCGTCGATCGTGGTAATCAGCTCCGCGACCTGCCCGAGCTTCCGCTTCCCCTCGTCGGAGGCGCGAATCAGATGCTCGATCTCTTCGGTGTTGGTCTCCAAGCGATGTGATACGCTTCGAATGCTCGCAACCATTTGCTCCACCGCGGCGGCGGACTGCTCTACCGATGCCGCCTGCTCGGTCATGCGATCCTTCAACTCGCTGATCGCGCGATCGACCTCCGAGAGCGTCTCCGAGACTTTCCCCACACTCGTATTCTGTCGAGTGCTCTGTTTCTTTATCTCGGTGATGTTGGCTATGATTTGGTGAATCGCCGAGGATGTCTCTTCCATGTTGGTCGAGAGATCGTTTCCGATTCCGGTGAGATGCTCGGTGGCGCCTCGGATGCCGCCGATGAGTCCGCACAATCCGTCGGCAAATTCGTTAAAACTATCGGCGAGTTCTCCCACCTCGTCTTTGCTCCGTACCGGCAGACGGCCCGTCAAATCGCCGCCCCCGGAGGCGACCACCCTCAACTGCGCGGTTGCGCCGCGGATCGGTTTGGTGATGATCTGTGCCAGAAAAATCGACAAGAGAACCATGGTTACCGCGATCCCTCCCAACACACCGCTCATCGTCCGGCCCACCAGAGACGTGCGCTCCTCGATGTCGTCGACGTATACGCCGGTGCCGACGATCCAGCCCCACGGCTCGAACAGATGAACGAGCGACTCTTTGGGGACGAGGAAGTCGGTAACGCCCCCTCCTTCAAGCGGTTTCGGCCATTCGTAACCGACGAATCCGACGCCGTTCGTCTCTACGACGTCGACCATGGCGGCGAATAGGTTTTGATCTCTGTCTTGATACCGATTCCGCTCCGTCACGCCCAAGGGTTGCGAGTACCACGCACGATTAAAGACCTCGTCGTCCAATACCTGCCCCTCCAGATGCGGTGATAGCGCGTGCATAATCATGACGGGATAGGGTCTGGACGTATCGTTGATCCAAAAGTAGTCGTCGTTTCCGTAGCGCAACGCACGTAACAACTCGGCCGCTTGCTCCTGCGCGTGCGCTACGGTCAGTTCACCGGACTCCGCCAATGCGGCGTGGTACTCGATGAGACCGTAGGCAGTGCTGGTGAGAAACTCCAGCGCTTGCTTGCGAGAATCGGTCAACCCGTCTTGGATATAGGGGATAAGGGCCACATATGACGCCACAACGATAATCAAAAGCATCGACATAGGGATAGCTACAATCTTAACCGTAAGCGACTTCATTAATTGCATCCTATCGACGAGTGTAATGCACGGTTCGAAGAGTGCGCAAACATCCGCGGCGTGCTCACGTCGGACGAGCGCACGCGTTCTGCGCCCGGGAGTGCGCCCCGTCTCGCATCGACTGGAATGGACTCAGAAGAGCGAGAGTTGTTGCTGCTTGTCCAAGACGGAGGCGAGGTCGAACCCCAAGGATGAAGAGAAGGCGCCGGCGATCGGTTTGAGTTGCTTGTCGACGTAATGCTCGTAGTCGAGGGGAGCCTCGAGAAGCCCCTCCGGTCGGGGCCCCGCCTCGGTGATGTAGTAGCGAATGGTACCCTCCTGCTTCTCCGGCGGTAGCAGCGACGCCGCCTTGACGTGCGGCGGTCTGGAACGCGTATATCGCGCAACCGGTTTTCGCAGCCGTTTCGCGTACTGTAACTTCGCGTCGAGCTCGCCGGCGCGCAGACTCCGCGCCAACGATCGCACATATGCAGCGATCTCCTCCGACGGACGACCGTGAAAGATAAGATCCAGAAGGGCGCGCTGAAATTCGTGGGCCAGCGCGGTCCAATCGCTCCGGGCGGCCTCCATACCCTTTACTTCAATCGTCTCCTCACCGTCGCGACCGACCGCGAGGCCGGCATATCCCTTGGCGCGTCCTCGCGCCTCGCCCTCCTCACCCACGCTCCTGAGACTCGGGAGGAAAAAGCGTCGGTAGACCTTCTCGAACTCCAGCTCCAGCCGCGAGCGCCGGTCGTAGGTCCTCTCGACGTACTCGGCAACGGCCCCGTTCAAGCGCTCGGCGATTCGATCACCCAACGCGTAGAGATCGTCCGAAGACGCCTCAGGCGGTACCGCTTCATCGGACCGGGACGCCGTATCGCCGTCCGGGGCGAGGACGAAGAGGCTGTCGGTATCTCCGTACAGGACGGTATAACCGTCGTCTCGGAGTCGGTCGCGACACCAATGCAATATGTTCTGGCCGAAGGCGGTAATGGAACCGGCGAGGACGCTCCCGGCGAATCGGCACCCCCGCGCGCCGAGCACGCCGTAAAAGGAGTTCATGATGATCTTGTAGACGTACGACGCGATCGTGTCGCCGCGCTCCTTGGCCTCGGCGCGCTCGCGAAAGAAACGTTCCAACAGGCGCGGAAGGATCCCCGTCTCGTACCGAAAGAATCCCCCTCTCGGACTTTCGATGTAGCGTTCCTCGTCGCCTTCCACCGGCTGAGCGAGGCTCACCGGATCGATATTGAAGGTCAAAATGACGGATGGATAGAGGCTCTTGAAGTCGAAGAGGAGGACGTTCCGAAACAGTCCGGGGTGCGGCGTGAGAATGGCGCCTCCCGGCGCTTCGCCGAGCGGTAGGGCGTCGACGCCGGTAGTCGGAGCGACCAACCCCTCGCGGTGCATCGCCTCGATATAGAGGAGCTCGAACGTGTGAATGCTGGTCCACGCCTTGTTAAGGGAGGCTCCGGTAAGGAGCGTTCGCATGACCGTCAGCGTCAGGAGCCCCGTCTCCCGCAGGATATCCAACACCAGCTCGGCATCGGTGAGACAATAGGAGGCGAACTTGACCGGATCGGTCCGGTACAGTCTACGGAGCTCGGCGATCTTCTCGTCGCTCGTCTCCTCACTGACCTCCTTGCCGTAGCCGAGTACGCGACGAGCAACGCTCTCCAGCCGGCGGTCGTCGAATCGTTCGGGACCGTAGCGCACGAGCCGCAAGCCGTCGATCACTTGACGCCCGGTGATCGATACGTCGGCGTTCCGGCCCGCCGAGCCGGACTCACCGGTAAGGTACGCCGCCTCTTTCCGTGATCGGGCGAAATCCGCTCGTACTCCCGCGCGGCGCATTGAATCGAAGAGTACGCGAAAATCGAAGTCGATAACGTTCCAGCCGGTAATGATATCGGGATCGACGGCACGAATGCGTTCTACAAACGCTTCGAGCAGCGGCCTCTCCTCGTCGAAGGCGGTTATCCACTCCTCGCCGCAGTCGGGGCCGAGGAGGAGCACCTCGCGGTTCCGCCGATCGCCGTCGCCGAACCAGGTAAGTCCGATCGCCAACACGCGATCACCGGGAAGCTCGGTCTCGATATCGATGGAGAGCACGGTAAGCGCCGGCACCCACTCGGCGGGCTCGACGTCGGGATCGATATACACGCGATCGACGAAGGTACCACACTCCCAGGAACCGGAGACGGTTAAGCTGCCGCGGATACCGCGGTCCGCGAGATACGCATCGCTCAATGAGAGGTCGGCCTCGTAGGTACGCACTCCCGTACTACGCAGCGCCTCGTCGGCCCGCGCTTGGCGGGACTGATTTGCAAACTCGAGCCGCGTTACGCTCTCGCCGTCCATCGTCCTCATCGGTCGCGGCGTGACGGTTCGACCGAGTTGTAACGGGCGCAACCGATCCAACGCTCCGGACAGTTCGGAGTCTCTCACGTAGAATGCGGCGTTATGGCGCGTATCTATGATCGCAAAGGTTGCGCCATCCTCCATACGGCCGATCAGACATACGCGAGCGTTGCCTTCGCCCGTCGCGAGGGCAAATGAATGGACGATGTATCCTCTCGTCGGACCGGTAGCGGTCTGTTGGTCGCCGATGATATGACGCTACCACGATCGTCCCGACGTCGCAACGACATCCACGGAAGGGTTCGGCACACCCGTCGCGACGGCGAATCAGTACCTTGTATCTACAGTCACATCGATGCAACGATACGAGGAGGATATCGTGAAACGACTTGCAATAAACGGACTGGGACGCATCGGTCGCGCCGTCTTCAAGCTGATCCTGGACGAGCCCGAGTTGGAGCTCGTAGCGGTGAACGACCTCTTACCGGCGGATAGTCTCGCCTATCTTCTCAACTTCGATACGGTATACGGACGCTACAAACACCGGGTGGAGCACGAGGGTGGTGCGTTGCTCGTAAACGACGCGCGCATCCAAGTGCTCGGCGAACGGGACCCGGCCAAGCTTCCTTGGAAGGACCTGGACATCGATCTGGTAGTGGAGAGCACCGGCCTTTTCACGGACATGGACAAGGCCAAAGCGCACCTTATCGGTGGAGCCAAACGAGTCGTCATCTCCGCACCGACGAAGAGTCCGGAGCTTGCGACGGCCGTCTACGGCGTCGCGCATCCCGAGGCTCCGGAGATGCGTATCTTCTCCTGCGCCAGCTGTACCACCAACAGTATCACTCCGGTCGTCGAAGTCATGGGACGGCGCATAGGGATCGAGAAGGCGGTTCTCACGACGGTCCACGCCTATACCGCGAGCCAAAGTATCGTGGACCTTCCGGCCAGAAAGAGGCGCGCGGGCCGGGCCGCGGCGCAAAACATCGTCCCCTTCACGACCGGCGCGGCGATCGCGACGACGAAGGTGCTTCCCCAGTACGCCGGCAAGTTCGACGGGCGGGCGTTGCGCGTCCCTATTCCGGTCGGGTCCATCTCGGATCTGACCTTCGTTACCTCTCGGCGAACATCGGTCGATGAGATCAATGCGGTGTTTCGCGAGGAGGCTTCGAGCGATCGCTACCGAGACGTACTCGCCGCCTCCGACGATGAGATCGTCTCATCGGATATCGTCGGGGATTCGCACGCAAGTATCGTCGATCTGACCCTGACGCAGGTTGTCGACGGCGACCTGGTAAAAGTCTTTGCCTGGTACGACAACGAGTGGGGTTACTCGAATCAACTGATACGCGAGGCGAAGGCGAGCCTCGGGGTGTAACGTCGAAACGAGCGGGCAAATCCACAATGTGCAGCCCGGATACGATAAGTGATGATGATAATCATACACTTTCACAAAAAGACTTTTTGACCGTATCGCCGCGCGCCGGTAGGCTGCACCTACATCTACAACATGATGAAGGAAGGGCCGGCGATGAAGGATACGCGTGTATACCGTTTGCGGATACTGATGGTTCTGGCCGCCGTAAGCGGTGCGATGTTGGCGGGATGTTCCGATCCGGAGGGGCCGGTCGTTCCCGCCGTATTCGAGGAGTCCTTTGAGGAGGAGCTCGACTTCGACGTGTGGCGCCCAAGCGACGAGAGCGTCGCGTATCGCTTTGCCGTCCGAGACGATGTCGGCGCGATCGACGGGGACAACGCCGCGATGGTCCTCGTCCGTTCCGGCGATCACGCCCTCGTCGGCCGGAGCGGCGACGCCACGGAGCGAGCGGAGATCGAGTCGCAACAAGAGATCGTGCGCTTCGACGAGGAAGTTTGGTACACCTTCTCGGTCTTTATCCCTTCCAGCTATCCCAGGGCCGACAATCGGGCGGTGATTCACCAAATCAAAGAGAACACGACCGCCGTCGACGGCGAGGCGTGCCCCTTGGCGAGTCCCTTCTTTGCCGTGGAGGTGCGCGGCGCCGACGAGTACGCCGTCATCGTCATCCGCGTCACCTACAGCGTCGACTGCTCCCACGACAAACCGATGCGTCGCCAGTTTACCGTACCGTACGACGAGTGGCACACGATTCAAGTACACATGTTGCCGAGCCACGACCCCGAGACCGGATTTGTGACGGCGTGGATCAACGGAATACGGGCGTTCGAGTGGGTCGGGGGCCTGGGATACGCGACATTCGGTAAGGGATTTGTCGACACCCAACCGCGCTTCGGCATCTATCGCAACAGCATCGCCGAACCGGCGCGGCTCTTCTTCGATTCCATCGTCTTCTGGGATGTCGAGCCGTCGGCGGATTACCGTTGGATCGCGGAACGCGAGGGTGAGATGCCGCTACCGGCGACGATCGCGACGGCGCGGGAGAGGGAGCTCGTTCTCCATTGGACATTCGACGAGACCGATATCGACGGGTTGACGGTCTCCGACGTCAGCGGTAACGGCAACGACGGCACGCTCAACGCGGAGGCGGAGTTGACCGCCGGCCGCTTCGGTACCGCCCTCGCCCTAGACGGTTTTCTCCAGTATACGTGGACCGACGACGACCTGAGCATTCCGTTGGACGGCGACACCTCAATCTCGGCGTGGTTTCAGTTTACGGGGGAGCCGAACGTACGCATCGTCGACCTCGCCGTCCCGGAGAGCGTCGGATTCCAAATCAGGACCAGCGGGGGACGCGTCGGCTTCGACAACAGCGGGGGCCCCGACATGGAGGCGTACGCCGAGCCTCTGGTTAACGATGGGCGATGGCACCACGCCGTATGGGTCAGAGAGGGCGATACGTACCTGATGTACGTCGACGGCCGGCGGGCGACCGACGCGTCGTCGGGGTTACCGACGACCTACAGCCGGCTGATGGTGGGGGCGCGCAACGACGAGGACGGTCCGGACCGCTTCTTTCCCGGCCTTGTCGACGACGTCCGCGTCTTTGCCGGTGCTCTGACAGCGGAAGAGGTTCTCGAGTTATACGACGGATGAACTCGGTGCCGGCCGTCAGCTTCCCGTAGATGTCGCCGTACGTGTGTGTCAATCCCGCTCCACCGGGGCGCGGGAGAAGCGTGCTGAACGGGGGTCCAACTCGCGGCCGGTCGCCTCGATGAGCGGCCCGTACAGCTCCCGCCGCCGTCCCCGCGACCACCGACGTCCCGTACAGAGGGGAAGGAGTGTCTCGTCGAGATCGGCGACGACCAGCGCGTCCTCGGCACGCCGCGGCGGAGAGGGCACGACACGACTCTCCCGTCGGTCTTCGCCCCCGTGACCGGCACGATCTGTGGGCAAATCGCTCGCCTCTACGGTCCGCCGCCGGTGATGTAAGACAAATAGAACCGTCTTTTTTTCCTTTCACAGTTCTTTAACATAAATCTGACATGACAACACTGTACAAAAACCAAGAGGAGAGTGCATGAAACATCGAACCGTAAAGCTGGCGATACTTGTCGCGGTATTGTTCGTAGCCGCGCAGACGGCGGTCGTCGCCGGGGGCTCACAGGAGGAGGCGGCGGAAGATCCGGTACAGTACGGCGATCTGCGAATCGGTCTCGTCGACCGCGACGGGGACATGGTAGCCGACGCCCCGGAAGACTCGGCGGAGTGGGTCGACCCGCCGGTGCTCATCTTTTCGTATACGCCGGTCGAGGACCCGGAGGTGTACCGCGACGTATGGGCCGAGTTCCTCGACCACCTCGCCGAGGCGACGGGAAGAGAGATTCAGTTCTTTCCCGTGCAGTCGAACGCCGCACAGCTCGAGGCGATGCGCGCCGGCCGCCTCCACATCGCCGGGTTCAACACCGGCAGTAACCCCATCGCCGTCAACTGCGCCGGGTTCGTGCCCTTTGCTATGATGGCCTCCGCCGACGGCTCGTTCGGCTACGAGATGGAAATTATCACCCAGGCGGACAGCGACATCCAGGATGTAGAGGACCTCCGGGGTCGCACCTTGGCGTTTACCTCGCCCACATCCAACTCGGGCTTCAAGGCGCCGAGCGCGTTGCTCAAGGGTGAGTTCGGGATGATCGCCGACGAGGACTTTGCCACGACCTTCTCGGGGGCACACGACACCTCAATTCTCGGCGTCGCCAACCGCGACTACGAGGTGGCGTCGATCGCCAACTCGGTGCTTGCCCGCATGGTCGATCGCGAGTTGGTAGATCTATCGCAGATTCGCACGGTGTACCGCTCCCAGACCTTTCCGACTACCGGCTACGGTCACGTTTACAACTTGAGCCCGGAGCTGGCGGAGAGCATCCGCGAAGCGTTCTTCTCCTTCGATTGGGAGGGCACCGCTCTGGCCGAGGAGTTCGGACGCAACGGCGAGGATCAGTTCATCCCAATCACGTACGAGGAGTACTGGTCAGTGATCCGCACCATCGACGCGGCCAACGAGGTCGAGTACATCTGCGACTGACGACGTAGTCGATCCGGTCGTGCAGTAAGTCGCTCGACCGGATCGATCCGTTCCAACCAGGCGCCCGCAGGGTCCGAGAATCGTACGATTCCGACCGGCGGGCGCTCTTTGCTTTTTTGGACGAGAGGGGGATGATTCGCGTGCTTGAGATACGAGAGCTGACAAAGACGTACCCCACCGGGGATCGGGCGCTCCGGGGGGTCGACCTTACGATCACCAGGGGACAACTGGTCGCCCTCATCGGACCGTCGGGAGCGGGCAAGAGCACCCTCCTCCGGTGCGTCAATCGCCTGGTCACCCCGACGTCGGGATCGATCCTCATGGACTCGATCGATCTGGCGACGCTCTCCGGATCGGGGTTGCGGCGAGCGAGGACGCGCATCGGTATGATCTTTCAGGAGTACGCCCTGGTAGAGCGGCTGACGGTGCTGGAGAATGTGCTCTCCGGCAAGCTGGGGACGATGTCGCTCCTACGCAGCCTCCTGCGCCGGTACGAGGGCGACGGCGTCAGAAACGCCCTGCGCCTCCTCTCGGAGGTCGGACTCGAGGAGCAGTTCGAGAAGCGCGCCGACGCACTCTCGGGCGGGCAGCGGCAGCGGGTCGGTATCGCGCGCGCCCTCATGCAGGAGCCGACACTCCTCCTCGTCGACGAGCCGACCGCCAGCCTCGACCCCAAAACGGCGCGCCAGATCATGCGCCTCATCAAGTCGGCGTGCGCGGAACGCAACCTTCCGGCGATCGTCAATCTCCATGACGTGCAACTCGCACAAGCCTTCGCCGACCGCATCATCGGGCTCAAGGAGGGGCTCATCGCCTTTGACGGAGCGCCCGACGAGCTGGACGAGGGGCGTCTCACGGAGATATACGGCGAGGAGGACTGGCAGGCGACGCTGAAGCGGATGCGCTCCGAGGCGGACGAGGAAGAGACGGAAGAGTCGTCCCACCGAGAATCGATGGAGGCGCGCGTCGATGTATAAGCGACCGATCGAGGAGCTCAGGGTGTGGACGCCGCCGGGGATCATCAGACGTCGCTCGTTACGATATCTCCTATGGGCGGCGGCGCTCGCTTATCTCATCGTGGGCCTTAACTCCATCGACGTGCGCTGGGAGCGCGTGATGCTCGGGATGGAGCGCGCCGCGCGCTTTGTCGCCGGGTTCGCCCATCCCGACTTCGTATCTCGAGGACGGGTGATTCGCGACGGCATCCTCGAGAGCCTGACGATGACGGCCGTCTCGACGGTGTTCGGTATCGTTCTCTCGATTCCCGTCGCCTTGGGGGCGGCGAGGAACATCGCGCCGCCGCCGGTCTATTATCTGTGCCGCGGAATCATCACGATCTCCCGGACCTTCCAGGAGGTGATCATCGCGATCCTCTTCGTCGTCATGTTCGGATTCGGACCCTTTGCGGGGGTGATGACCCTCACGTTCGCGAGTATCGGATTTCTCGCAAAGCTGTTGGCGGAAGATATCGAGGAGATCGACAAGGTCCAGTTGGAGGCGATTCGATCGACCGGCGCCGGGTGGCTGCAGCTCGTCTCCTACGCCGTCCGGCCGCAGGTGATGCCGCGCTTAGTCGGGCTCTCATTGTACCGCCTCGACATCAACTTCCGCGAGTCGGCCGTCATCGGTATCGTCGGCGCCGGCGGTATCGGTGCGGCGCTCAACACATCCTTTGCGCGCTACGAGTACGATACCTCGGCGGCGATCCTGCTGATCATCATCGCGATCGTCCTGGTGGCGGAAAATGTGTCGGGAATGATTCGTAGGAGGATCACGTGAGGGTCTACCGATGCCGATAGTCGAGGAAAAATCGGGGGTCGTATGGAGGCGGCACAGCCGGCGCGACTCACTCATTCACTGGCTGGTGGGTACGGCGCTGTTGGTCGTGTTCTTTGCGAGTTGGCGCGTGATATCGGCCGCAACGCTGTGGGCCTTTGTGTGGGACGCGCCGCGCCAGGCCGCCGGGATCATCTCGCGCATGGTACCGCCGCGCCTGTCGTATCTCAGTGAGTTGTGGCGTCCTCTGTGGGACACTTTGTTGATAGCGACCTTCGGCACCCTCGTCGCCATCGTGCTGGCGGTCCCCATCGCCTTTCTCGCCGCACGTAACACGTCTCCCCTCCGCGGCGTTTTCAGACCGGTGGCGCTCTTTCTCATCGTGGCCTCTCGTTCGGTCAACTCGTTGGCGTGGGCGCTTCTGTTGGTGACGATCGTGGGTCCCGGGGTCTTCGCCGGAGTCATCGCGATCGCCCTCCGATCGGTCGGTTTCGTGGGTAAACTCCTGTATGAGGCGATCGAGGAGATCGACCCGACACAGGTGGAAGCGGTCCAATCGACCGGCGCCCATCCGCTCCAAGTGCTACGGATCGCGGTCCTTCCCCAGGTGATGCCGGCGTTCGCCGGGATTTCCGTCTACCGCTGGGACATCAACATCAGAGAGTCGACGGTCCTCGGCCTGGTCGGCGCCGGGGGGATCGGGCTCCAGCTCCAGGCGTCCATCAACATCCTCGCGTGGCGTCAGGTAGCGGTCGTGCTCCTATTGATCCTCGCAACGGTACTCTTCAGCGAGTGGATGACGGCGCGGGTGCGCAACGCGGTGATATGACCGTCGGCGCCGCGATCCGACGTATCGTCGAGCAACGCGAAGGCTCGGCGATGCGGCCTCGACGGCACGGTCGCAAAGACCATTCGCGCCGCATGGTACGGCACCTACTCGTCGGTACTCGTGGCGCGGCGGGACAACGCCGCGATTCCGTCGATGATGACCGCGATACTCCCCTGCGCATCCTCGGCGTCAAGGACACCCGCCTCCGCGTACTCGAGGGCGGCGACGAATCCGTGCACGAAATCCACCGCAGCGCTCATCGCCGTGAAACTGTCCGCCGCGCTCAGGCCGAGAGCGCCCGTCGCCGTCTCGAAGCGGCGCCGGAATATCTCCGCCGGTCCCTTTGCACGCGATCCCAATCGTAGCACCGTTTCGAGCAGCCCGCGATGGCGTACAAGAAGATCGAGATAACTGGTCATGAGCACGTGGAGCTCTACCCGCCAATCGGAGCCCGGAACCGGACGATAGATGTCGTCGATACAACGAGAGACAAGCGCCTCGTATAGTTCGCCTTTGTCGGCAAAGTAGTGATACAGCGCCATCGGATCCACTCCGAGGGTCCGCGCGATTTCACGCATCCCCACCGGGCGTCCGGTGTCGAGAACCAGTCGCATCGTACGATCGACGACCTCGTCGCGACTGAGCGCTGGCACGCCTTTCTTCGGTCTCCCCCGCTTCCTGTTCGTCATGCACCCGCGCCTATGCCGCCGCCGTAATGAGCCGCTCGGCTGCGCCGCGACCGTTCCATTACTCCATCGTCTTGACTATTCATTGTTCCTTAATTATTCTACACCGTAGAATATATTACAAGGGGAGGGGTACCGATTATGGCCATATCGACTTCCGTATTTATCGCGACCTCGATGGACGGATTCATTGCGCGCCCGGACGGGTCTCTTGATTGGCTCACCGAGGGTACGCAGGCGGACGGAGAAGCGGATCGATCGGGATACACAGAGTTCTTCGACACCGTCGACGCTCTGGTCACGGGGCGCAAGACCTTCGAGACGGTTCTCGCCTTCGGTGTATGGCCGTACGAGAACAGAAGGATGATCGTGATGTCCCGAAGGCCGAAAACGGTAACGGTTCCTCCGGAGTTACAGGACCGTGTTAGAGCGTCATCCGCCGACCCGGCATCGATACTCGCCCTTCTGGAACGGGACGGTATTCGCCACGTGTACGTCGACGGCGGGCTCGTTGTCCAATCGTTTCTCGCCGCGGGACTCATCGACGAGTTGACGGTGACGCGCATTCCCGTGTTGATCGGCGAGGGCATTCCCCTGTTCGGACCGCTTCCCGATGACCAACCCTTAGAGCACATAGAGACAAGAGTTCTTTCCCTCACCGCGGTTCACGGTATCGTCCAATCCCGTTATCGCGTTCGGAAACGGTAGACGCACTGCGTCACGCCGAGTTCCGCCGCGACCGGAGCCTTCATGTTTTCAGGTTCATACCAGGGTCAACCCTCCATCTACCGTGACGACACTTCCGGTCATGTACGGATTGGTCAGGAGCGAGAGATACGCGCCGGCTAACTCCTCGGCGGAACCCAGATGGCCGGTCGGAAGCGTTTCGGCGGCCCACTCCTTGTAGCGTTCCCTCTCATCTTCGGTCCACACTCCGGTTGCGACGACTCCGGGAGCTACGACATTGACCCGTACGGGAGCAATCTCCAAAGCCAACGCTTTCGAGAATGTCGCGACCGCCGCACTTGCTGCATTCATTATGGATGCGCCGTTCTTTGACGGTCGATAGATGGCTACACTGCTTGTGAAGACCATGGCTCCATCTCGATCAATGTAGTTTGCTGAGGCTCTGGCTACATTGAATGTCCCCCAAAACTTCTCCATACCGCGTCGAGCAACCTCGTTGCTCATCGACCTGATCGGAGACATCAGTTTTGTTTCATCCGCTACGGCGGTGAATGTCAGGAAGTCGAAGGAGCCAACTGCTTCAAAGGTCTCGTTTACCGACTCGTCGTTCAGCATATCCATGCTCAATATGTGAGATTCGCCGGCCAACTCCCGTTGGACCTTCAGTAACCTCTCCTTTGATCTACTTATCAAGTAGACAACCGCTCCCTGGGCGGAGGCGATTGTGGCAAGTGCTTTGCCTATACCCGAGGAGGCTCCCACAATTACGATTCTTTTGTGTTTCAGCGATATCATTTTTATAGACTATAGAAAAATCCGACCATCGAGAAATCCGCATCGGTGCGCACGCACGAAACGAAGGCGGCGATCGAGATCTCGTTGACAGAGCCCTCGGTAGACGGCGACGCCGTCGCTCCGCCTCGCCTCACCTCGCCTCGCACAGCCCGATATGGGGCCCCGACGGAGAGGACCGTCGAGTCGCACGGTGCGAGGATAGCGTCGGCCGCCGGCGGCACGAGTGATTGACTTCTGTGTCTATTTTGCTATAATGCAAAATAGACATGACGGAAAAGGAACGAAACAGAAGCCGCGCGGTGTCGGTCGTGTTTAAGGCTCTCGGCCACCCCTCACGAGTGTTCATCGTAGAAAAGCTCGAGGAGGCCGCCCATTGTGTATGCGAACTCTCAGAGCTCATCGGTGCCGATATGTCGACCGTGTCCCGGCATCTGTCGATCCTCAAGCGGGCGGGCATCGTGAAGGATCGAAAAGAGGGAACGACGATTTACTATTCATTGGCCTGTCATTGCCTCAGCGACATGCTTGCCGGTGTCGAGAAGATCCTACGTATGCAGATTGAATCGCAGACCGCCGCGTTGACTCCTGCAGGTAGATAGACCGTCTTCGTCGGGAGGCGCGGCATATCCATAAATTAATTTGGTTATATGGCCAAATAAATGATATAGCACTACAACGCAAAGGGGGCTGGAGATGACGATTCAAATTCTCGGTGGAGCGTGCACGAAGTGTCGTTCCCTAGAGACCAATGCCAGGATTGCGGTCGAAACGGCGGGAGTTGAGGCTCAGGTGGTCAAAATCACGGATACGGATGAGATCTTCAACATGGGAGTCATGATCACTCCCGCGATAGCCATCGACGGAACGGTCAAGAGGGCGGGCGAAGTACCAACCGTAGACGAGATCGTCGCGCTGATCCTGGGCGAATAACCGTGTCCTTTCGGAGTGTTGCGGGCTTCCTATCCGAACGGAAAAACAGAGCGCTCGCGTTCCTGGTCGGGGTGTTTCTGTTAACATACTTCATACCGTTTACGTCCGAACCGGTCGCGTCGGCTATTCAAGAATCGTTTCTCATGCTCTCGGACTATGTGCGCGAGCACGTTCTATGGTGCTTGGTGCCGGCCTTTTTCTTAGCCGGTGCGATTATGATCTTTCTCGATCGGCAATCGATCATCCGATATCTTGGGCCCGATGCGAACAAGAGCGTTGCATACGGCGTCGCATCGGTCTCCGGTGCGATCCTCGCGGTCTGCTCCTGTACGGTTCTCCCGATCTTCAAGGGTATCTATAAAAAGGGGGCGGGAATCGGACCGGCCGTGTCGTTTCTCTACTCGGGTCCGGCAATCAACGTCTTAGCCGTTATCCTCACGACGAAAGTACTCGGCGTACAACTTGGTATAGCGCGCGCAGTCGGGGCGGTGGTGTTTGCGATTGCGATCGGATTTTGCATGCACGTCATGTTCCGAAACGAAGATGCCGCACGCGTCACCAACGCCGCGATGTTTCACTCCCACGACGATAAGCCGGAGCGAGGTGTAGGGAAAACGGCCGTATACATGACGAGCATGATAGGTATCCTGGTGTTCATCAACTGGTCGCCGTCGAACCGCGCGAGCTATGGATGGGACTTGGTATATCGGGTGCGGTACGTCGTCGTCGCCGCATTCGCGCTCGTGCTCGTATACGCACTCAAGCGCTGGTTCAAGCGATCCGAGCTGGCCGATTGGGTACGCGCGACGCGAGATTTCGCGGTGCAAATTCTGCCGCTCCTATTCGGTGGTGTCATGGTCGCCGGATTTCTTCTGGGACGTCCCGGACATTCCGCGTTGATTCCGGAGCAGTGGATAGCGAATCTCGTCGGCGGCAACGCTCCGGCGGCGAGTCTGGTCGCGTCGATCGCCGGTGCGCTGATGTACTTCGCCACCTTGACCGAGGTTCCCATTATGCAAGGGCTTATCGGTGCGGGGATGGGAAACGGCCCCGCGTTGGCGCTTCTATTGGCCGGTCCGTCGCTCTCGTTGCCGTCGATGCTGGTGATATCCGGTGAGCTGGGCTGGAGAAAAACCGTGATCTATATCGGCCTGGTCGTAACGCTATCGACGACCGCCGGCGTCGTATACGGATCGATAGTCGGTTGAAGCGCATCTAAAGACCGCTCCTTGCGCGACCCTCGACAGCAACCCGGGAAGCGTTGGTAAGAAGCTCCGTTCGACTTCGGACGATGGTCGGTATCTGCCATCGCGGCCGGTAGGCGTCGCAGCCGGCGGCGGCGCGTGATACGCGCCGCCGGTTCCTTCAGCCCCCGTTTCGCGCTCACAGCGCGCAGACAGTTCCTCCGCCACGCATCGTTGTTGATGTCTCCCATCAATCTGCGACCTGCTTCGTCCCTCAGCCCTAACGGACGAAAACCTTCCGCAACTCGTCTCCCAGTTTCCATTCGGCTCAAACTGAAAAGACGCCGTAGGCGTCTCCGCAAAACGTAAACTCGAAACAGCGAGGTATCACATGAAAAACCGGACCGTACGACCCAACCCCCTGACCGACCCGATCATCCCGGCCGTTCGCTCTACGGCTCTCGTCACCGCGGCTTCGACGGGCCTCTTCTCCGCCGTTGCCGACGGAAACCGCGGCATCGAGCAGCTCGCACAAGCAACCGGTCTCCATCCCGATGCGCTCCAGCGTCTCGCACGAGTCCTCGTCGCATCCGGCTACCTGAGCCGGGTCGACGACGGGTATCAGCTGACGGAAGTCAGCCGGACGGCTCTGGTAGAGGGCGGTTCCTTCCAGCTAACCAACTGGATAGCGTTTTGCCGGGTCCAACTCCGAGCCCTCGCCCACCTCGAAAACGCTCTGCTGGAAGGCCGGCGGATCGACCTGTACGACCTTATGACCGGCGAGGCCGAGCTCCTCACTCACCAGAGAGCCATGGCGGAAACGGCCGGGCCTATCGCCGATTGGATCGCCGCCAGTACACCGGTCCCGTCTGCCGCAGCGGCCATGTTGGACGTCGGGGGCTCCCACGGCGTCTACTCGGCGGCCATCTGCGGACACAACCCGCACCTTGCATGCGACGTACTGGAGCTGCCGTCGACCATCGACGCGGCACGAGCCGTCTCCAAGGAGTACGCGACCGATCGGTTCGTCACCCATATCAAAGGCGATATCATCACGACGCCACTGGAAAAGGAATACGACGTCGTATTTCTCGGCAACATCATCCACCACCTACCGGACCACAGCGCCGGCGACGTGCTTGCGAAAATAGCCGCAAGCATGGTCCCCGGCGGCACCCTCGTCATCTGGGACCTAGCCGAAGACTCGGCGGAGACCCAAAACGCCTCCGAAGAGCGGGACCATGATGGAGTCGATGAGGTCGCCGCCTGTTTTTCCCTCTTCTTTTACCTGATCTCCGGCGCGAAGTGCTACTCCGAATTGGAGATCAGGAACCTGCTGCAGACATCGGGTTTCAACGACATCCGGGCGATTCACCCACCGGACGCATCGACGCACACTCTCTACACGGCGCGGAGGCGGTAGAACAGGACGGCATTAGGAAGAGTACGCGCCGGAGGGCACCGGGTGTAGTCCCAACCACCCGGGCCGCCGCGACGAGCCCGAAAGACTCGCTCGCAAAAAGGAGAAGACCCCTTAGCGCTCCGCCAGGTACACGATCGGTTCGGTAAACTTATGGAATCGCGTGCGGGTTTCGGGATCGAGCTTGCGGAACGCTTCCGGGGTCAGAATGAACCGGTCCCGATGCTTCGACTGTCCCCCGGATCCCAAGGTCGCGGCAATGTTCACCGTCTCTCCTTGAATGTCCGGCCGCTCGATCGGTGGCATGGGAGCGAACACGAAGGGCCCGTAATGTGCGCCGATCCGAACCCCGGTTCGGTGTCCGTTCACATCGAGTTCCGTCTCGATCTCCTTCTGCATCGCCAAGAGAGCGCCGATACCCGCATTAATCTTTTCCGTGGGGAAGTATCCCAAGGCGGAATCCCCAATGTACTTCACGATTCCACCGCCCCCCTCCGACACGTGCCGGTAGGTAATCTCGCCGAATCGCTCCATGAGGTCTGCCAGCTCCTCGAGTGCCATTCCTCGAGTCAACCGACCGAAACTACTCAAATCAGTTAAAAATACCAATCCTTCCGTCACTTTGAATGCCATTGCCATCCTCCGTTGAGAGTATTGAGCAGTCGGTCCACATGTCCGACAGTAACAAGATGGATCGCCGGCCCGTGCGTCCGGCAGTTGGTGGGACTGATGAAGAGTATAACCCGTGGGGTGTTGAAAATCAAAGACCTTGACAAAGGTGGCCGAGAGCCGACGAACGGTTCGCAGCGTTCTACAACCGTTACGCATCCGGTCTTGCCGACTTGCTCTCGGCGGGAATAAAACACTACGCCGAAGGATGAATCGCGTAGGCGATTCATAGCCTCGCGCGCAGGCCCTCCGCCTCGATCGCGTGCAACGCGTCGAGGAGGGTCTGGTTCACCGGGGTCGCGATGCCGAGCTCGCGTCCCATCTCCACGACGCGGCCGGCAAACATCTCGACCTCGGTCTTACGTCCCGCCTCGACGTCCTGAAGCATCGACGTTTTGTTATCCGGCCCCAGGGTCGCAACGACATCGAACCATCCTTCCAGATCGTCATCCGAAAGGGCGACGTTGCGTCGCCGAGCGATCGTCAGCACCTCCCGCATTGCGCCGCGCATGAGCGAACGGGCACTCTCCTCACGGTGAAAGACGCGATACGGCGCACCCAAAACCGCCGACCACTGGTTGATCCCGACGTTGAGCATGAACTTGTTCCACATCGCGTGCTCGATATCGCGCGGCGTCTTCCAAGGGATACCGGCTCGATCCAGATCCGATTGCGCTGAGACAAGGTACGGCGACGGTTCGCCCTCCTCCGGCGAGGTCCGCTCGCCGATGAATACCGTGCCGATTCTGGTGTAGCGTATTTCGCGACCGTCGCGGACGGCATCCATTCCCGCGACCATACAATGCAGCACGCGTCCCCCGTCTATCGGCTCATCGATCGCCCGGGCGATGTGAGTCTCACTGTCGATACCGTTCATTACCGATAAGACTGCGGTATCCGGCCCCACAACGCGCCGAATCATCGGGAGCGCCGTATCGAGGTGGCCGTGCTTCAACGCCACGATGAGCAGTGTGGGCCTCGTCGTATCGCTCTCCACGACCGGGAGCCGTAACTCGACGCCGTTGACACGGACGCCCTCGCTCCGGAGTCTACGCGCCCGATCACCCTCGGCGAGCAAGGCGACCGAAAGGCCGGCCGCATGAAATCGCTCCGCATACATCGCTCCGAGCGCGCCGGTGCCCAAGATGATAGTTCGTCGTTCCGTCATACTCATATATCGCTCCCGCCGTCAGCATATCGGGAACATCGCCCCGCGTGAACGCTTCCGACCGTTCATTTCCAAGGCGTCCGAGATGCGCTACCCTTGTCACGCATTTTCTGCTACGGTGCCGTTCCATGATTCCCATCACCGTTGTAACCGGATTTTTGGGCGCCGGGAAGACGTCGCTCATTGCACACCTGCTCGATAATGCCGCCGAGCGTAAGATCGCCGTGGTGGTAAACGATCTGGCCGTTGAGAGCATCGACGTCGCGTTCCTGCGCGGCGGCGAGCATATCGCAGTCGCCAGTGACGATACCATACGCGCCGTCGCCGGCGGCCGCGCCGGGATAGGTAGACTCACGGACGTCATCGCCGAAATCGAGAGCCTCGCCCGACTCCCGGAGCCGCCTGAGGCGATCGTCGTCGAGACCTCCGGTAGCTCACCGTCGGCGGCGCTCTCCTCGGCGATCGATACCGCGGGAGAGCTCAGCAGTCTCGTTTACCTGGACCGCGTCATCGCCCTGGTGGACGTCACGAGCTTCACGATGTACTGGAAAGACCGCGAGTTACGCGCGCTCATCACGGACCAGATCGCCTCGGCCGATCTCGTCGTGCTCAACAAGAACGATCGGGCGCGGTTCCGGCAACGTCGTCGTACCCGGCGTGCGGTCAAGCGGCTCAATCGCGACGCGGAAATCGGCTTGACCGAGTTCGGTCGTCTACCGGTCGATGAGATCGTCGCTACCGGACGCCGCCGCGATGGGCGGGCCGGCGAGAACGGAGATCGCGCCCATAAGATGTCGCCGACGACGTCGCGCTTTCAGCCGGTCGTGGCGCGCCACATCAAGGAGACGCGCCCCTTCCATCCCGAGCGTTTGGACGCATGGCTGGACGAGCCGTGGCCCGGTATCGTGAGAGTCAAAGGATTTGTGTGGATCGCGACGGATATGGAACACGTCTTCGTCTTGGATGTCGCAGGCGCCCAGCGCGAGCTGGGGATGGAGGGCACGTGGTACGGCGCCCTTGGTGACGACGAGCTGCCGGACGACCGGGACGTGAGGGCCTCCCTCTCAGCGGGGCCGTGGCAGGATCGGCAGCAGTCGATTACGATCATCGGCACGCCCGACGCCGTGGAGCGCGAATTGCGCCGCCTGCGCGGATGCCTCCTGAGCGATCCTGAGCTGGATCGCGGACCGCAGGGATGGAGCGGTCTTCCCGACCCGATCCTTCCACGCTTCGTCGACGACCCGGCGGCGGAGGGGCCGTCCGACGCACCGAACAACGATCAATCCAAATAGCGCGCTTTGTTGGCCAGGTGTTCGCTGAAGGTCCGCGACAAGACGATTTCGCGATTCGGTTTGTGAAGAAAAAAGAGATAGGGGTGTTCCGCCGGGCGGAGCGCCGCCTCGATTGCCGGTAGTCCGGGGTTACCGATCGGTCCGGGCGGTAAGCCGTGGTTCTCGTACGTATTGTACGGATGCTGGACCTCGGTATCGGCGAAGGTCGGTTGCAGATTACTCGTACCCAACACGTAGTTGACCGTCGCGTCGGATTCCAACCGCATATTGATTTCCAGGCGGTTCCAAAAGACGCCGGCAACGTCCGGCATCTCGTGGACGGAGGCCGATTCCTTCTGTACGATCGAAGCGAGAGCCAGCACGTCGTGGAGTGTACGCTCCTGACGTTCGATCTCCGATACCAGCTCCACCGGAATACGTCGGTGAAAGTTATCGAGCATCCGGCGTATCACGCTTTCCGGTGTACTGTCGGCAAATATCCTATACGTGTCGGGAAAGAGATATCCATCGAGGATCGTACCGTTCTCGAGCGAAGCGAGGTGCACAAAATCGCGATAGCGCTCGTGCATTACGACCGCCTCTTGAAAGTGCGCGATGTCGAACAGTCCCAACGCCTCGAAATGGCGCTCGATATCGTCGAGGCTCCATCCTTCGGGAATCGTAACCACGATCTCGTCGAAAACCGCCTCGCCGCCGACGATCATCTCAAGCATAGTCACCGGCGTCATATTGAACCCGAGCAGATACCGTCCCGCCTGAAGCCGCCTGTCGTAGTCCTCCAGTCGTGCATACACTTCAAATATCCGGGGACGTCGAATCAGACCGGTCTCGGCGAGATTGCCGCTGATGGTGCGTAAACTCTCTCCGGGTCGAATCTCGAAGAGGACCTCTTCGTATCCGACGACCGAACCTCGTCCGCCGACCGGCGTCGTAAGGGAGTGACGCGCAACCAACAACGCGCCTACCGCCGCAGCGATAAGAAACGCCGCCGAGAGCGCCGCGATCATTACATATCGTTTCATAACCGGCAAGAGAGTACGCGGCGTTGCGCCATTGCGGCAAGAGTCCCGGGACGGTATCTTTGAGGAAGCATGAGTCAACGAACCCCTATCTACGGCCACTCCCGGGGCTATCGACTGTTGGCGCTCTTCTCGGTGGCCGCCGCAGCCGTGTCCGTATTTGCCTTCGATGTGGGGTTTAACCCGGTTGCGGTCACCGGCGCGGTCGGTTTCGCGGCTCTCTTCTTGTACTCCTGGCGCCGTGCGGCCCGTCGCGTCGTCGTCTTGAACATCGAGGAGGAGGGGTTTGCCGTACTCGATCCGGCGCAACCACTGGGGCTTATCACCTTCGAGGAGATCGAAGAGATACGAATCTATGCACTATTGGAGCACCCGACGATCGGCTTTCGCCTCACCGATCCCGATCGGATACGTCGCCACGGGCCGGCGGTTTTGCGCGTGCTGAACAAACCCCTGTGGGCGATGCGTCACTACCAGGTCGTCGTGCAGCTCGACACTCTCAACGATCAGGTCGCGGCGATCAGGAGTACCGCCGCGCGCTGCGGTATTCCGATCCGAAGTGAGCTCCTGTGAACCACGCGGGTCCTATCTCGGACGACCCATGCCGAGCTCCAACCGGTCGAACTGCGCGGAAAACTCGGTCGGAATCATGATCTCCCGAACGCTGTCGATGGCGAAGTCGTCGGTCATTCCCGCCACGTAGTCGAATACGACGTCCGCAGGGCTCCCCTCCTCGGACTCGTAGAACTCGCGCATCTTGCGTACGTAGTCGCCGAACCGCGCCGCGAGCGTATTGCGTTGCGCCGCGTAACGCTCCTCCTCGACCCCAAAGCGCTCGAAGATATCCAGGAGATACTCGTAGAGCGTGGTGAGAATGCGCTCGAAGTACTGGTGATACCCCTCTAAGGTGGAGCTGGCGTAGATACGTTCGTAGTTGAAGTTCTTTACCTCGAGGAAGGCGGCATACACGTCGTCGGAAAAACCGATCGTACCGGTTTCCAGGGAACGGCGGATAAGATCGTTTACCAAACTGTCGATGATCTCCGAGTTATTGACTCCCAACAGGCGCTTTCCCGCCTCGGGTATCTCATCGCGGCGAACGATACCCAACTGCATCGCATCCTCAAGGTCGCGCCCGAGATAGGCGATCTTATCGGACATGCGCACGGCCACGCCCTCCCACGTACCGGGGAGGTGGTCACGTCGCGTGACGGCCGACAGATCCTTGACCGTGTGGTCCGGCGCCAGGGCCTGCTCGAACTTCTCGCCGCAGTGGTTGATGATGCCGTCTCGCACCGCGTAGGTCAGGTTGAGCCCGCGTCCGCGGTTGGCGAGTTTGTCCACCACGCGCAGACTATAGATCTCGTGACGAAACCCCTCGCCGCCGCGCAACCGAGCGAGAATCGTCTCGCCCAAGTGACCGAACGGTGTATGGCCCAAGTCGTGTCCCAGACCGATCGCCCACGCGAGATCGGGATCCAGATTAAGGGCGCGGCAAATCGTTGCGGCGATCGTGGCGACGTGCATCACATGCTCGATACGCGTACAAATGTGATCGTTCCGCGGGGCGAAGAAGACCTGCGTCTTATGCTTCATCCGACGGAAGGGGTAGGAGTGAACGATCGCGGTGGTATCGCGAAAATAGTGGCCCCTGAGATCTCGTTCGTCCTCCTCGCGCGGGATCGGACGGCGACGCAACTCATCGGCGGGAAGCTCATTCTGGAAGAAGAGCGTATATCCGTATTGCGCCGCGTCGTCCATTCCCCGCACGCCGTCGCCCGGTGTCGTCTCAGCGTTGCGGGGCACTATCGAATCCCAACTTCGCAATTTTCGGCTCGATCACCACTCGGCAATATCCCTGTCCGGGATTACGCTCGTAGTAATCGTTGTGATAATCCTCGGCGGGGTAGAGCGCGCCCAGCGGCTCGATCTCGGTCACGATCGGATCGGAAATCGCCGCTTGCGCCCGCTTCAGGCTCGCCTCGGCGACGCGCTTCTGCTTCTCGTCGGCGTACAGGATGATGGAGCGGTATTGGGTGCCGACGTCCGCTCCTTGCCGGTTCGGCGTCGTCGGATCGTGTGCCTTCCAGAAAAATGCCAGGATTTCCTCGGGAGAAATGACGTCCCCGTCAAAGGTGACTTCGACGACCTCGGCGTGTCCGGTGGAGCCGGTGCAAACCTCTTTATAGGTCGGATTCTCAACGTGGCCTCCCGCGTATCCCGACCGCACCTCGATCACACCCGAAAGGCGGCGATAGAGCGCCTCGATACACCAAAAGCAGCCTCCGCCGAGAACGATTGACTGTCGATTCATCTATATGCCTCCGTCCCCAGAAGGTAACGGTTTGCGCGCGCGAGTCAAGCGACCGCCCGGCGAGCGTCTATCGGCCACGAGAGAGAATCTCGGCGCCGCGTGAGCCGAAAAACATACGAATATGCGTATGCATATCGCGGCGCCCCAGACTGATGAGGTCTGTTTGGCCCGCGGCAAAGGGGCTGCGTCCGTCGATACCCGATACCTGAAAGCCGATATCCGCGCTCTCCAGGCTCTTGCGAAGCTGTTGGATACCGAGCATTCCGACCGTCCCGCCGAAGGCGTGCAACGCATGTTCCAATTTCTGGGGCATGAACGAGAGACCCAGGCTCACTCCCACGGAAAGGGTGGCGCCCATCGCCGATACGATGTCGACCGGCGTTTGGTCTACCAGCCCTCCGTCGACCAGATTCATAGTGTGGATGGAAACGGGACGAAAGAAGCCGGGCACGGCGCAACTCGCGCATACCGCGAGCCCCACATCGGCGACGTCGGAGAGAATTACCGTCTCCGCTCCCGGAAGGTGATCGCGTGCCGGAGGGAGAAAGCGCTCCAAAGTCTGCAGATCGAGTCGCTGCGCCGCGCGATGAGAGGTGAAGATGACCCGTCGTCGCCGAACGATATCGGTGGCGGTAATCGCAACATCGTACGGCAGCTCATCGAAACTGCGTCGTCCGATCCGTTCGTTGACCGTTTCTCGCAAGCGCGTGTTGGGAAAGAGTCCACCGCGATTGAGATGGCGTAAATCGATGAAGTCGGAGACTTTTATGACGTGGGTGAACCATTCCAGCCCCGAGGCGAACTCGCGAATCTCCGCCGGAGAGAGTCCCGCCGCCGCCAAAACGGCGATTACCGACCCGGCCGAAGTGCCCGCATACATGCGCGGGGCAAGGGCGGGATAGTCGGCGAGTGCCTCCAGCGCGCCGACGTGGGCGATTCCCCGCGCGCCGCCTCCGCCGAGTGCAAGGCCGATCGGTCCGCGTCGAGCCGCCGACCGTCGCAACCAGCTTTTCAAGGGACCGACGACGGTGCGCTCGTCGATCACATTCGTCGTATCCATACTTCCCATCCTGTGGGGCTACGGTGCTGCGCCCGTGCCGGAACCGAACATGCCGTCGACAAGTCCGTCACCGATCGCATCGGCCCCGCCGGCCATCTCCAGACCACCGATGAGCTCCTTAAGCTCGACCAACTCCTCCAGGAGTACCAGCCGTACGAGCTCCTCATTGCGCGCCGGTGTCGCGAGCGTGATCGTACCGCCGCGCTGTACCATGGTAATGTTGATATCGTCCTGCCTGATCCGATAGATGTGCGAATTGATGTCGACGCGGGTCACGAAAAATCCTTCGCTGCGAAAGGCGTCCACGATGCGTCCCCGGACAAAGTCCGCCGCCGCGGGGGACGGTAACACGAGCGCAACCTGGCGACTGTCGTCGGCGACCTGTTTCCGACGATACCCGCCTCCGCCCTCCAAGCTCCGGATGAGGACCAGTGGGGCGATGAGGCTGCTCACCAACAGGGTCATGATCGCCACTCCGAAGAGATCTTGACCGATCGCCCCGGCCGAGAGTCCTACGCCTGCGACGATGAGCGTTACTTCGCCCCTCGGCAGCATTCCGGCGCCGATCCGAAAGGCGCCGCGAAGGTTGAATCCGAAGGCCAAAGCGGGGATACCGCATCCCAGAATCTTGCCGACCAACGCGGCGGCGGAGAACACCAGACCGAACCAAAAGACCGGACCAATTGCGCGAAAGTCGATCATCAATCCCATGACGGCGAAAAAGACCGGCACGAGATAGGTGTACAGCCCGTGTAATCGATCGCGAATCTCATCGGCAACGTCGGTCCGACTCAGCGAAAGGCCGACGACATAGGCGCCGATGATCATCGCCAGTCCCGCGGTCTCGGCAAGCCCGGCCAACAGGAGAGCCAGACCGAGCGATACGCCCGCGATCACCTCCAACGATCGGAACCGTTTGAGGCCCCGTACCACGTGCGGCGCCACCGCGACACCGATAACCGTCGATCCGATCCAGAACCCGAAGGCGCGCGCCGCGATCCGTCCGACCTGGCCCCAGTCGACGTTCCCTTGCCCGACGCGCGCCACGGCTACGACCACTGCGAGTAGCACGATACCCAGCACGTCGTCGAGCACTGCGGCGGCGAGAATCGTCACACCCTCCGGGCTCGACATCTTGCGCCGCTCTGAGAGAATGCGGGCGGTAATACCGACGGATGTCGCCGTCGAGAGGGTACCGAGAAAGAGCGCGCGGGGATCGAAGAATCCGTCGACGGAGGGAAGAAAGAGCACGGCGGAAGAGGCCCCGAGAAAGAACGCAACGACGACACCGCCGATTCCGACGGCGCTTCCGACTCCGGAAAACCGCACGAAGGTCGGAAGGTCGGTTTCCAATCCTGCCAGAAAGAGAAGAATGATAGAGGCCAAGACGGCGATACCGTACAGCTCTACGGTAACCGGGAGCGTTCCTCCGACCTCGACGGGAAAGAGCTCCTGGTGCAGCACGGGAATGTGAATGCCGCCGAGGCCCACGGGACCGACGAGCACGCCGGCGCCCAACTCACCCAACACGCGCGGGAGCTTCAAACCGTGCTCGAACATGTGTCCCATGAGCGCCGCGGCGAGAATGAGCGCGGCGAGCTGCATAATGAGGATCGTTACGGCGTGGGTCACCGGATAATCGCCTCGTACATCTGATTCGCGCAACGCGCGGCAACAAGTGCGTCACGCAAATCCTCGTCGCGCAACAGCCGGACGACCTCACCGATAAACTGCAGGTGCGGCCCCGATCGGGCCGCCGGCGAGATCGTCATAACGAGGATTCGCGCCGGTTTTCCGTCGCGCGAGGTGAAATCGACGCCCCCCGGTACCAACGCGATCCCCGCTAAAAGCTCGTTCACCGCGTCGGTCTTTCCGTGGGGCACAGCAATACCGTACTCCAAACCGGTGCTGTCCTTACGCTCCCGTTCGAGCACCGCCGCGACAAGCGGCTCCACGTCCGAGACGCCGTACGCGTCGGCGAGGCGCTGCACCATACCGGTGATCACCGCCTCCTTGGGAGCGCTATCGAGATCGGGAAACATTACCCGTGGCGAGAGCACTTTTCTCAAGTTCATGTGATTTTAGAGTACGTTTGCCGCCAAACCGTGTCAACGGCGACGCAAGGCGACGATATTTTCAACGTGGCGTGTCTGGGGAAACATATCGACCGGCTGCAACGCCTCGACACGATACCATTCACGGAGCGCGGCGACGTCGCTCGCCTGCGTGCGCGGGTTGCAACTGATGTAGAGAATCCGCGGCGGACTGAGATCGCGCACGCGGTCGAGCGCTCGAGGATGGAGTCCCGAGCGCGGGGGATCGACGATCACTACGTCGGGGCGCCCGTGACGTGCGGCTACCTCGGAGAGCGTATCCTCCACGGCTCCCTCCTCGAAGACGACGTTGTCGATCCCGTTCAGTCGCGCGTTTTCGCGGGCCGCACGCACCGCGTCGGGAACCGACTCGATACCGACGACCCTGTCGACCGACCGAGCAGCCGCCAGCGCGATACTCCCGATACCGCTGTACAAATCAAAGACGAGTTCGTCCCGTGTCGGTTGAAGATGAGCGAATGCGGCCTCGTACAATCTCATCGCCTGCCGCGGATTGGTCTGATAGAAGGCTTTGGGGCGCACGCGAAGTGTGTTGGGTCCGCATAACTCCGTTATCCACGGCTCCCCCGACCAGGTGACCACCTCGTGAGGGTAGATACTATCGTTCTTGCTCGTATTGACCACGT
The DNA here is from genome assembly GCA_965601925.1 of Alkalispirochaeta sp. GTDB lineage: Bacteria > Spirochaetota > Spirochaetia > DSM-27196 > Alkalispirochaetaceae > Alkalispirochaeta. Next base: position 2,824,857 of record OZ271854.1, on the reverse strand, counting down.
AGTTCAGGGAGTGCAGCGTCGCAAAGCGCGTTCGTATCGCCTCCATTACCGAGCGAATATCCTCCGGGCGATCCTCGCCGAAGGTGACGATAACCATCGTCTCGCCGGATAGAGAGGTCCGAATGGTGAGGAGCCTGAGAAACCCGTGGTGCTCCCGCGAATCGTAGTAGGTCAGTCCGTTTTCCCGTGAGTAGTCGCGAATGAACGTGCGTATGGACTCCGACGGCTCGTCTTGGAGATGACACTCGGTAAGATCGAGTACGCGGTCGAACCGCCCCGCCACGTGGAACCCGAGGCCGCGACGATCGTCGATCCGAGCCGCTTCGACGACTTCGTTCTCACTGAGCCACCGCTGTGCGCCGAATGAAAACTCCAGCTTGTTACGATAACGTCGCTCGTTCTCTGCGCCGATTACCTCCGGCAGCTCGGGAAGCGGCTCGAAACGCTCGCGATCCGCCTCGCTTGCGTCGATCTCTTCCCCTGCGGCCGGCCCCGTACCGTCTTGGTTCGCCTCGAACGCGAACCCCGCCTCGGTGAATGCCGAACGAACCATCTCTCGCTTCAGGTCACACTGAGCGGAGTACTCCAAATCCTGAATCGTACACCCGCCGCACTCCTCGAAGTGGCGACAAAAGGGACGCCGGCGCGCCGTGGCGTGACGATGGAAGGCGGTAATCTCACCGTGGTACGTTCTCGCTTTGCGTCTCCGTACTCGTACGTCGATAACGTCGCCGGGGAGCGCTCCGGCCACGACAAGCGGACGCGCGGTACCGTCGCCGACTCGTACCGAGGCGCGCCCTCTACCGCGGCTGTCGATGCGCTCGATCGCTACCTCCCGATACTCTTTCTGCATAGGCGCTCGTTGTACTCTCCCGACAAAGGACTGTCAACGCCGCTCGCCTTGCAATGTCCGATTTGTGCGGGTAGCCTCGTCACGATGAACGAGAACATTGCCTCGTCCGACGGACCGCGAATCGATCCCTATGCACCCGTAGACGAAGAACGCCTTCGAGAGGAGGAGCATATTCTGCGTCGCCACGTCACCGATCGGCGATGGCAGCGGATGCAAGACGTCCTGGATATGCGCAGTCGCTACCTCGCGGCGGCCGTCGAAGATGTATTTCAGCCGCACAACGCAAGCGCCGTACTGCGATCGTGCGACGCTTTCGGCGTGCAGGACGTGCATATCGTCGAGAACCGCAATCGCTATCGAACAAATCCCGGTGTCGAGCTGGGAACGGCGCAGTGGCTGAGCCTGTACCGGTACTCGCCTCCGCCCCCTCCGGGGGCCGATCGGTCGGAGCACGCCCTCGCAGAGAGAACCGCCGCACCGGCAGGCACCGAGGCGGCGATACGGACGCTCCGCCGCCTCGGCTATCGTATCGTCGCGACGACGCCCCATCGCGACGACGTAACGCTCGAAGACTTCTCCCTGGAGGAGGGCCCGGCGGTGCTCCTCCTCGGCACCGAGAAGGAGGGATTGTCGGAGGTGGCGTTGGATCACGCCGATGAGTACCTTCGCATCCCGATGCGCGGCTTTGTGGAGAGTCTCAATATCTCGGTATCCGCGGCGATCTGTCTTCAGGCGCTTTCCGCGCGCCTGCGCGTCACCGATCTGCCGTGGCGCCTCTCCGACTACGAGCGCCTTCTCATTCTCAACCGCTGGCTTCGTCGGAGCGTACGGAACGCCGAACTCATCGTCGCCCGGGAGCTCGATTAGCGGCGCTTCGCCGCGATTCGGCTGCCCTGCACGAGGCGGCGCAGGAGCTCCCGTCGCGCCGAGAGCACGCGATCCCACTCACGGAACTCCCGTCGCGCCACAGCGGCCTCCAGTGCCGCGACATCCTCCAGAAAGAGCGTTCTCCCGCGGCGCGAGAATATGGCGGAGATGCGTTGCTTGGTGTCACGATTTTCCTCGACCATCGCCAAAACGAGAACCTCCCGCGGCATATGCGGTAGTTCGCGCCGGAGACGGGAGAGCATCGTATCCTCCAGGGCGCGTCCCAAGTCGCCGGCGACGCGTTGTCGTCGCCATACGGCTTGAAGCCGCTCGCCCCGCGGGGCGGTGTAGAACCGTTCCACTACTGTGCCGGTTACCGCCGAGAGTCCCCCGCCCGCGCGACGTGCCCGGGACGCGAGATCGGAGACGAGGCGTTCGCACGCCTCCGGTACGGCGATCCACGGATAGGCGCGCCCCTGCTCGCCGGCCGGGAGCGGTCGCCGCGTACCGTGACTCGCGAGTTGTTCCCAGCGTCCACCGAGGGCGGCGGCGAAGCGGTCGCGGATCGCCTCGGGGAACCATCGTACGATTCCCGCCAGATCGCGATATGCCTTTCCGCTACGGTAAGCGGATTCGACGAACTCACGCGTTGCGACTCCGCCGGCGCGCGCCAACTCGACAACGGCGCGTACGGCGTAACGCCCGATCTTCTCCGTGGAGGTCCGAGGGAGCGATTGCAAGAGTCTCACGAGGCCGTTTGTCGTTACCTCGGCATCGAGCAATCGCAGGGCGGCGGCCCGTTGCAGCCCGACGAGTCGCTCGTCGCCGTCGCGATGGCGATCGTAACGGTGAGCGTCCACCGCGTCGCCGTCGCGCAGCACGAGGGCCTCCATCAGCCGCACGGCCGTACGCATCGGCCAGAACGCCTGCCAAGCGGGACTCGTCATGCGGAGCACGACTCTGCCCTCGTCGACCGAGGAGGGAGGCTGACGACGCACCTTGAGATGAACCTCGCCGAGCCCCGCCCTCCGAAGGATATCACGCGTCATATTCAACCCGGCGGCCAGGCGACGCGAGGGCTGGTGGTGCGGTGACTCGCTATCGGTCTCGACGACGAGCCACGCGGCGATCGGATCGCGAGCGTCGCTCGCCTCGAGCCGGCAGTGCCAAACGCGGCGTTCGGAGATCGCTGAACGCAACGCTCCGCTGTCGACCTCTTCGACCTCCGGGATACCGGCCGCCGTACCGAAGGTGCCGCACAATGTCGCCCACAGGAGCGCGCGATCGGCGATCCACGCGGCGGCCGCGGCAGGTACACGGACCAGGACTGCGTCGTCGCCGCTCCGGCGTCCTTCGATACGTCCGGCCCGGACTACGGTCGCCACGACGGCGGCCAACCCGCCTCCGGGCTCCGCGACGCGATACTCCGTATCGGATACGGAATCGCTCCCGCCGACGTTCCCATCGACCCGCAATCGAACGGTGAACGGTCCGGCGGCCGCGGCGAGATCGGCGGGCGCTACCCGTACCTCGGCCCGTCTATCGAGGAGAAGAGCTTGAATGCGCCCCGGTGTGAGCTCCGACGGGGTCAAGGATACATCCATGATATGCAGTGTAGTAAGATAGCCCGCAGGATGCGCTATTGCTACCACGCACGTACCAACCCGGGGCTTCAAGAGGTGCTGGGTGCCGAGCTACGGGATCTGACGGGCCCTGATCCACGCATCGAAATACGGGAGTCTCCCGACGGAGTACGCGACGCCGTACACCTTACATCGCCGCGTCCGATCGGGTGGGAGGCCTTCGCAGCGGTGCGCTGCGCGTATGAGATTACCGAAATCAGGTCGGCCGCGGTCCATCCCAACCTCCAGGCCTCATCGCGCATCGAGGCGCTGCGGATCGTCCGCGACCGGGGTGAGTCGACGGATTTCCCGGAGCTTGATGCCGACACGCCGTTTGCCGTTCGCTGTATCCGTCGAGGAGCCCACGCACTCAAGAGTGCCGATGTCGAGCGCGAAATCGGAGCGATTCTCGTCGCGCGCACCGGCGCTCCGGTCGACCTCACCTCACCCGACCTGACGGTACGCGTATATCTCTACGGCGACGTACTCTACTGCGGTCTGCTCATGAATCCGTATCCGATGGACCGCCGGTTCGAGTGGCTCTACCGCCCCCGCGTCGCACTCAATCCGGTGGTCGCCGCGGCGCTTCTGCGGTACGCATCGACCGACGCACCCGACGCGGGCTCGGTACACCGTGCGGTCGCGAGTCGGCACGGCGGCATACTCGACCCCTTTTGCGGCTCGGGAACGATACCGCTCGAGGCGGCGCACACCCCCGCGCTCTCACAGCGTCGCATTTACGCCTCCGACATCATGAGCGAGGCGATCGCCGGCACGCGCGCCAACCTCGCGATACACGCACGACTTCACCGCGTCCAAACTCGTCTCGCCGATGCGACGAGACTCGCGTCCATCTACGCCGGATACGACATCGATACCATCGTCTGCGACCCGCCTTTCGGGGTGCGTTCCGGTCGCGGCCTCGATTTCGCGTCCCTGTACGGCGCCCTCCTGGACAACGCGGCGGCGATACTTCCTCCTGGCGGACGCCTAGTGCTCATGAGCTCCAAACGGCGGGGCCGACTTAACCGTGTGATCGCGGGACGGACGGAGTGGAGCATTCTGCACGTCCGCATCATCGAGATCGGCGGTATCTTTCCCGGCATATTCGTCTTGCGGTATCGGTAGTGGCGATGCTCACAGTCGTGAGCATCGCGCGTTACGTACCGCGCGAGGGCGGATCTCGCTCGACCGGTCGACGCATTCCGACCACCGTCGGAACTGGCGGTATCGGTAGTGGCGATGCTCACAGTCGTGAGCATCGCGCATTACGTACCGCGCGAGGGCGGATCTCGCTCGACTGGTCGACGCATTCCGACCACGGTCGGAACTGGCGGTATCGGTAGCGGCGATGCTCACCATGGTGAGCATCGCGCATTACGTACCGCGCGAGAGCGGATCTCGCTCGACCGGTCGACGCATTCCGACCACCGCCGGGCTTTGCCGTCCGCGGCCGGAACCGGCGGGATTCGTGACGAGGCCGTTGACCTCGTCCCGCGCTCCGGCTATCGTCTGCATATGATTCCCCGCGAGGCCTTCTTGGAGGAGTTGAAAACCCGCACGAGTCGCCACCTCGAGGCGTTGGCCGAAGAGAGCGGCGAGGTATTGGGACGCTTTCTCTCACTCCCCGAACTGGGCCCCACCATCTATCGGCGTCTCGTCGAAGATTTCAACATGGACGGGGCGCAACAGATCGGTGCTTCGTTGGTCGATCTGTTTTCCGGCGGTTTGGACGCCGGCACGGTCATGCTGACCGACCGCGAGTATCGCGGATTACGACTGGTTCTGGACGAGTTTAATGCCGACCTTCCTCAAGGCCCGAGGGCGTCTCTCGAGGACTTGATCGCGACGCTCTCCCGAGCCGATCGACGATAGAACTCGCTCGGATCACCGGATCCGGCGATCCAGTTTTGCGCAAAAACGCCGATACAGAAAAAAACGCATAAGGAGCAGCGGTGTACTTTTCACGCGACGATATCAACAGTCTGCTCGACGGAGTATCCTCCCGCCGCCGAGATACGGAGATCGAGGAGACGCTCGGCGCTCTTACACCTCGATTGGCGGTCGAGCGGCGCGAACATAGACACTTCGGACCGTTTTGGTGGTGGATCAAACCCCTCCTGAAAGCGCTTCCGGGATCTCGGCGGAGTTGGATCCGAGGCGGATACCGAGATAGAACGATTCTTTCCGAGGTCGATTACGGCGAGGATTCGCCCTTCTCGGCCCTCCCGGGTACCGATGAGGAGCGCGCACGGTGGATCGCTTGGCTCGGGCTACGCTACTACGAAGCGGAAATCATAGATGATGCACCGGCGGGATTTCACGTCGTAGAGACTACGCCTCGACACGTCACGAGTTATCAACTCCACGACGCGGATGCGAGCCATCAAATGGACCTGTTCCAGGAGACGGTGGAGGACTCGATTGAGATTCGCGATCTCATGCGCGACCCGACGCGATTCAGCGCGAGCGTATGGCTACGCCGGGCCGACGAGTATATCGTTGCCGGAGACTCTTGGAAGGCCGCATCGGCTCTGCGCCGTGCGATCTCCCACGCCGTCGACGATGGGGACCGATCCCGCGGCTGGCTGCAACTGGGGACACTCTTTCAGCAGATGCGCCACGTCCACAAGGCGATCTTTTGCTATCGTAACGCCTTCGAGCGCGAGCAGGAGGCGTGGGTGCAGGGCCTGATGGGCGAGGCGTGGATGGAAGCGGGCGAGCCGCACGAGGCGCTCCCGTGCTACCGCGCCGCGCTCGAGGCGATGCCGCACAATCCGGAGTACCGGTCGGGCCAGAAGCGCGCCGAGGAGCTTCTGGCCGAGCGCGTCGGTCGTTATTCCCCGATGCAGGATCGGCTCGCACTATAGGCGGAGCCGCCGGGTTGCTCGAGCACGCCCTCGGGCATCCCGACACTCAGTCGCTCAACGCGTCGAGCAGAATACCTTTCGTCGTAACGCCCGGGAGCGCCTCGAACGCTATCTCCGCTCCTAGATACCGCATTTGGTTGAAGTCCAGAGCGACCCAGCTCGAGGTAACGATATCATAGCGGCGACCGTCGACGACGGACACGTCGTTGGAGTAGAGGAAATCCCCGCTTCGGGCGACAACATCGCGCATCGTATGCTGATTGCTCCGCGAGAGGATGGTGCGCAACGTCTCGGCCCCGACGGTGGCACGCATCACGTCGTTATCGAAGCGCATGAACTGGTCGAAACGGTAACGCGGCAGTGCGCCGGCCGCAAGGCCCGATCCAAAGGACGTGTGGTTGAGAAAGACGACGTCGGCCTCGGTTGCACGCCGCAGCGTCTCGACGGCCCACATCGCCCCTTCCAGGACCGTCATATCGGCGTCGACGGTACCGACGATCCGGATATCCTCGGGGTCGAGGTACTGGCTACGCACCATGGCGACTTCGTGCACCATCGCCTGGTCCTCTTCGACGATCTCCGCGGTAACGACGTCGCGAAATCGTACCTCGACCGGGGAGGAGAGGTAGACTTCGGTCACGTTGAATCGTTCGCCGCGAAATCCGTTGTGCATATAGGGAACACCGGCGATCGCGTCGCGCACCACAATGTGGTCGTGCCCGCCGACGGCAAAAAGGATCGACTCGTCTCCTGCGATCGCCTCGAGTATCGCCAGATCGGCCGTCAAACCGGCGTGGCTTGCCAGGATCGTGTGGTCCGCGCCGGCCGTTACATCGTCCCACCGAGAGACGGTCCACGCGAGCGGATCGGGGATCGACAACGAGTCGCGAATGGACTGCGGATAGGTGTTGAGGCTGTCGGTACCGACACCGACAATGCGTATGCGCCTCCCGGCGACGACCAGATCGGTGGAAGGGGGCGTCAAGCCGGGCTCCGCGACGGTAGCGACGGTGCCGATAACCGTCGCCTCGTGTCGACGTGCGGTTGCGACGAACGCATCGGGCGTCACGAAGTCGAACTCGTGGTTACCGACGTTGATTATCACCTCGCCGTAGGCGCCGAGGCGGCGCAAGAACTCCCAATCGACCCTACCCGCCGATTTGCGTGCAGCCGCGTTTCCCGATTCGAATAGGTCGCCGTTGAAGAGAAAGACCACCTCGGCACCGGCATACTCCTGCGCTATATCGGCCACGCCGGTCAGGATACGCGGGTACGCGTCGTACGCCGAATGGGTATCGGCCATATTGACGATTACGAGATCCGGCGCCGCGTTCCCGCGGCTCTGTCCCATCGCTTGAAAAACCGTCCACATCGAGACGACCAGCACCAGCGCGGCTTTCAGGACCGTCCTTCGATTGCACTTTGCAAAGAGATTCATTGCGTTCCCCCTTACCTCTTACGATAACAGAACAGCGTGAAAATCCGATGAGACGGACAAAAAAGGGCGTTATTACGACCACAGGGCGCCGGGGTACGCTCCGGCGTCGACCAGCTCCCGTACTCGCCGGACTACCGCCGGACGGTCCTCGCGATAGGTCACGCCAAACCATTCGGAGTCGCTTCGGAGTACCTTCATACGCGCCTTACCCTTCTCCTTCAGAAGGTTCATAGCGTAGGGGATATAGAACTCGCTCTTCGGCTCGGTTCCGTGCGCCGCAAGAAAGCCGGCAAACTCGTCCTCGAATTGGCGCATCGCTCGCGGGGTGAATCCGAAGAGATTCATACTGGTCGCCTCGCTCCCGTCAAACCGCGCGCGCTCCGCTCCACCGTCGTCCCGGCTGATCACCACATCGCCTTCTGCCGCGATTTTGGTGTGCTCTTCGATCGATGTGAGCCATCCCGCGTCGTCATGGAGCACGATCCCGCGCGAAACGGTTCCGTTCGCGCTCAACGTACGATCCAGTCGGTATCCGACCATCGCGTAGTCCGTACCGTCCGCCGGCGCGGCGCTCAGATAGTCGGCCATCGTCGCCAAGGCGCTGCGGCCGTAAAAGTCGTCGCCGTTGATCACCGCAAAGGGCGCGTCGATCGCCTCTCTGGCGGCGAGAACGGCGTGCGCAGTGCCCCAGGGCTTGGCGCGCTGTGCCGGCACCGTGAAAGCGCCCTGCACATCGGACAGATCCTGATACACGTAGTCCGCGCGAATCGTTCCGTCGAACTTGTCGGCAAAGAACGCGCGTACGTCGGCCTCGATCTCCCTTCGAATAACAAAGATCACCCGATCGAATCCCGAACGGATCGCATCGTATATCGAATAGTCGATGATCGCCTCGCCCGACGGGCCTACGGGATCGATCTGTTTGACACCGCCGTAGCGGCTTCCCATACCCGCTGCAAGTACCAGAAGGGTCGGTTTCATGGCTATCTCCATTCGTTTGAGTGTGCAGCCCCAGAGTACCGTGACGGCGACGACGTGTCGACCGGGCTCCGATCGCGACCGAATCGGTGTGAACACGCCCGATGCCGCGACTGCGCTTCGTGTAACTTGACGAATATTGTAGATACAATTGATACTATCTTTATGAAGACTTTCGGCGCACGGCACACGAACCGTCCGACTCTCGCCGCGTTGCGGCGGCTATCGTCTCGTATACCGTTGGGATTGGTCATCGTAACAATCGTCATCTCTCTTGTTGCCTGCGCCGGGACACCGGAGTCCGGCGAACGCGCGTCAGATTCCTCGACCGGCGGGCTCGTCGGCAGCTACGGTCAACGCTTTCCCGAGGCTCCGGAGGTTCCGAGCGGACCCCTCGCCGACGAGGCGAACGAGGCGATGCAGAGCATCGTCGACGGGTTGCGGCTCGGCGATATCGATCGCGACGCGGTGGCCGTTCTCGGACGGTCAGGCGACCCTCGCGTACTGTGGTTTCTTAACGATCTGATGCGATTCTCCCGGGCGGCCGATCGCGAGGAGATCGTCGCAGCCTTCGAGTCCCTCACCGGAACGGTCTTGCCGCGAGAGCGCAACAACGAGGTCGCCGACCACCTGATCGCATGGGACTTGAGCGCTCCTCCGGGCTACCGGGAGATTAAGCGAGACGTTCTCACACTCATCGAGCCGAGGTGGGCTCCGTTTTTCGACGACGAGACATCGATCATAGATTGGCGCTTGGTCGAATGGGGAGGCGTGCTGATCGACGACCGCCTCGATGCGAGTCCCGGCAGACGCTGCATCCGCTGTATTCCGGCTCTCGACGACCCGCCGGTGACGAGCGCAATGGGCGGCAGTTGGTACCCGGACGACGCGTTGGTATTCGGAGTGGTGATCAACGGCGAGGCGCGAGCCTACCCCAAGAACATCATGCAAGTCCACGAAATGGTAAACGACACGCTCGGCGGACGGCGCATCGCGATGCCCTACTGTACGCTCTGCGGTGCGGCCCAAGTTTACTACACCGACGATGTCGAAGGATTTCAGCCGGTCCTTCGGACCTCCGGGCTCCTGTCGCGGTCGAACAAGTTCATGTACGACATCAGCACATGGTCCGCCGTAGACACCTTCACCGGCAGAGCGCTGTCGGGGCCTTTACTCGACGCCGAAGTCCGGCTCAACCAGGCGTCCGTGGTCACCTCGACGTGGGAGGAATGGAAAGAGGCGCATCCCGAGACGACCATCATCGCCGGAGACGGCGGCGTCCCCGGCACGGTGTATCCGCTCGACCCCTTGAGGGGGCGCGACGATCACGGGCCGATCTTCCCGGTGGGCGACGTCGACCAACGACTTCCTATCCAGGAGTTGGTATTAGGCGTACGGGCCGCCGACGGGACGCCGGTCGCCTTCCCGGTGGCCAACGCGGCGCTTGCACTGAGGGACGGCGAGTCCGTAGAGCTCAGAGGAGTTCGCCTGCAGCTTGACGGCGGCGGCGTACGCGCGTTCATCGGCGAGACGGATGCGGCGGCCCATGAGGCGTTTTGGTTCGCCTGGAGTCAGTTCAATCCACGAACGGAAATCTGGGAACGCTGAGGCGTCTCTCCCGACTCATACCCGTCGGCCGCGAGAAACCGACGTAATCCATGCACGTCGCGTCTCTCGTACGCCGGGCGCCCCCGCCGCGGGTCGCAGCTACGCGGAGACGCGATCGCGCAGTCCGTCCGACTCGCCCTCCGTTATGTCGTCTCGACGATCTCCCGCGATACCCCGCTCTTCCACGTTATGTATAGCGCCGCAAGAAGAACGGCGAACACTACCAACGCGACCGGTATCGCCGCTAAGGAGATCGCATCGACACTGAGGCCGACGGCCAGCGGAACCAAGGCCGAGCCGACACTTGCTGCCGCCACCTGGCGGCCGATCGCGGTCGTCGCGCGGTGGGGTCCGACGACGGTTCGCGTATAACTCACGAACAGAGGAAACAGCGGTGCGCAGGCGAACCCGATAACCGGCAACGCCGCCAAAGTCGCGCTTTGGGACCACGGTTGCAGGAAGAGTAACGCACCGCATACGACGACGGCGATCATTGCCGACAGAATCGAGCGCGTGTGCCACCTCCGTCCGACAAAGCCGAAGAAGAGACGCCCGACGGTGAGCGCGATCCAGTACACCCCGACCCACAAAGCGGCGCTCTCCTCCGCCACTGCGCGGCCGGCGGTAAGCCATGTGAAGGTCCACGCGCCTGCGGTGACCTCGAGCCCGGTGTAGATAAGAAAGAGCGCGATCCCGACGAAGCGTTTGATGCGGAGCGTCCCTTCGGATAGCGCGGTTCCGACGTCCGGGTCGCCCGATCGGCGCGCCGCGACGGAGGCCCCGTCGGTCCACCGTTTCCGAGAAACGACAAAAAGCACCAGGAGCGCACCGATCATCCCCATAGTGACGCGGTAGCCGACTTGCCACGGTGCACCGATCCGCAGCACGTGACGCATTATCAGAGGCCCGATCATCGCGCCGAAGCCGTAGAAGGCGTGGAGCAGCGTTACATGCTCCTTGGAGAACCGCTCGGCAGAGTATGCATTGAGCCCGGCATCGATCGCGCCGCCGCCGGCACCCATTACCGTCATCGCGGCGACGATAAACGGCCACCGTTCCGCGAACGAGAGAGACATGATCCCGACCAGCACGAAGACGTTACTGGCGATTAGGAGTTTTCCCACTCCGAGAAGGCGTATCAGACGCCCCGCGTTGGTACTCGAAATGAAGAAGCCGGCCGTGGCGGCGAGCTGTAGCAAGGCAAGACGGCTCAAGGGACGCCAAAAGGTACGGGCGATCGAGGGCCACGCTACACCGAGGAGACCGTCGGGCAGGCCGAGACTGACGAAGGCCAAAAAGCTCAGGGCGAGGAGGAGGCGACGGTCTCGGCGCTCGGTCGTCATAACGCGCAGTGTAGCGCCGCCGCACACGTATGTAAACCGATTTAGTTACGGCAGGACCGCCGACGTCGTGCGTCGTACGGCGATGTATTCGCGGGAAGCAGAATTCGTCGGCGGTGCGGTGACGGACTCGATTCGCGCGTCCTAGCGGATGCGATGTCACCCGCGGTGTCCGAGGCGGACGTTGCCGTACGCCGCTCCTCCCGATATGCTGAAGCCGTGGAGGCTCCAATGCTCAAATTCGAGAATCTTACCGCTACACGGACATTTGCGGCGCTCAAAAAGATCGCGCCGTTCGACGTAACCGGCCTTACCGAAGATCGCATCGCAACGCTGCGGAACGACTCCGCCGCCGGCTTGAGCTTTGCATACGCAACTAGCCCGGTCGGCGACGAGATAATCGACGCCTTGGCGGCGACGGCCGGCGAGCAACAACTCATCGACAAATACCGGTCCCTCGCCGAGGGCGAGGTGATGAACACCGGAGAAGGACGTCTCGTTCTTCATCACCTTTTGCGCGGACAGCTGGGGCGGGACGTTGAGTACGACGGTCGGAATCAGCGTTCGTTCTACTCCGCGGAACAGCAGCGGGTCGCACAGTTCGCGCGTAGGGTGCGCGAGGGGCGCGAAACGGCCGGCGGCGGAATGCCGTTTCGTACGGTCGTACAGATCGGCATCGGCGGTTCGGACCTGGGGCCTCGGGCGTTGTATCTCGCCCTCAAGGATTGGGCCGTCGCCGCCGGGGTACGTCCCGTGATCGAGGCGCGCTTCGTCTCTAACGTCGATCCCGACGATGCGGCGGCGGTACTCGCCGATATCGACTTCGCGACAACGCTGTTTATCGTTGTGAGCAAGAGCGGCACGACGCAGGAGACTCTCACCAACGAACAATTCGTACGCGAGTTGGCCGCACAGCGGAGCCCCGGACTGGACATTCTGGCGCAGACGGTGGCCGTTACATCCGAGACGAGTCCGATGGCGACCGCAGGGACCTATCGCGAGGCGTTCTTCATCGACGACTTCATCGGTGGACGTTACTCGGCTACCAGCGCGGTCGGCGGCGTGGTGCTCTCCCTCGCCTTCGGTCCCGAGGTATTCGCCCGACTACTCGACGGAGCCCACGAGGCCGATCGCCGCGCATTGGAACCGAACATCCGCAACAACGCCGCCCTTTTGGACGCCATGATCGGAGTATACGAACGCAACGTCCTGGGTTTGCCCGCCACGGCGGTGCTTCCGTACAGCCAGGCGTTGAGCCGCTTTCCCGCGCACCTGCAACAGCTCGATATGGAATCCAACGGCAAGAGTGTTAACCGTAACGGCGAACCGATCGACTACGCGACCGGCCCGGTCGTGTTCGGCGAGCCGGGCACCAACGGACAGCACAGCTTTTATCAGCTTCTCCATCAGGGCACCGATGTCGTGCCTCTTCAGTTTATCGGGTTTCGTTCGTCGCAGATCGGTAGCGATACCGAGTTCGACAACTCCACCAGCCAGACAAAGCTCAACGCCAATCTTGCGGCCCAGATCGTCGCCTTTGCCATGGGCCGCGACCACGAAAACGCTAACAAACGTTTTGCCGGCGGGCGCCCGTCGACACTGATCGTCGGAGACCGACTGACGCCCGAGGCGTTGGGAGCGCTCCTATCCCACTTCGAAAACAAAGTCATGTTTCAGGGCTTCGCGTGGAACATCAACAGCTTCGATCAGGAGGGTGTGCAGTTGGGGAAAATCCTTACCAAAGAGCTCCTCTCGGGCAAACCCGGCGCCGAGCTGGTCGCCTACGCCAAGCTCCTTGGAGTCGTATAACCGAGCCCCGCGAAGAGTGGGCGACGGACGCTTTGATCCAAAAAAAAGATCGCCGGAGCGTTTGACAAACCGGTCGTCGGGTGCAATATTGGTAATAAGATGATCGCTCAAACGGAGCGATCGTGGAGGTCTGTCGTGGAAGAAATTCCGCCGGATGGTAGAAGCCGGTCGATGGGACCGACCTATCGATCGGCACGTTTTTCAACCCTTTCGGCCGCAATGCGGCACTCTTCGAGGATTACGACCGCTACCGCGTCGGTAGTGGGACACAAGTGTTAGTCCAAAAGGTCGGTAGTGAGTACCGGCCTTTTTTCGTGCCGATGAAACCACCGGTACCGCATATCAACCACGCCCGCGTCGTATCGCATTGAACGCTCTATCGGCGAAGTTTTTTTCGTCTCAACAATCGCACATCCTGATCGGCTGATGCGTGCTCTCAAGCACGTCGCGCCACAAATTACCCTCAGGCTCGACCTTTTTGCGTTGCGATACGGCGACGGCCATAGGGATATGGACGAAATGGTCGTTGACGAGCCCTACGATCATTCGAGTCTTCCCGGCCATGGCGGCGTGAACGGCGTTGTTGCCCAATCGCGAGCAATAGACGCTATCGGTCGGAACGGCGACGGCGCTGCGGATGATGTAACTCGGATCGATGTATTTCAAGCTGAACGGCACTCCGCGTGCCGTGAAGTGATCGCTAATGGCCTGTTTGAGAAAGAGGCCGATATCGGCAAGCCTCCTGTTTCCGCTCGCGTCCGTGTCGTCGCTGTTCGGTAAAAGCGTCTGTCCCGCCCCCTCCGCAACGATAATGACGGCGTGATTGCGCCGTTCGAGGCGTTGCTCCAGAAGCGCGAAGACGCCCTTTTCGCCGTCCAACTCGAATGGGACTTCGGGTATCAGCACGAAGTTGGCCTCGTGGCTGGCCAACGCGGTGTGGGCGGCGATAAAACCGCTCTCCCGTCCCATCAACTTCACCAATCCGATACCGTTGGCCGCCGATTTCGCCTCGGTGTGCGCGGCCGCGACGACGCGGGTCGCCTCGGAAACGGCCGTCTCGAACCCGAACGATCGTTCGATGAAGCTGAAGTCGTTGTCGATCGTTTTGGGTATGCCGATTACGGCGATCTTGAGGCCCCGACGCTCGATCTCGTGCGCGATGGCCAACGCCCCCTTTTGCGTTCCGTCGCCGCCGATCGTAAAGAGCACGTTTACGTTGAGACGTTCGATAGAGTCGACGATATCCTCCGTGCGGTTTCCGCCTCCCCGACTGGATCCGAGCACCGTTCCGCCGATCTTATGAATGTCGTCGACTACATCGGGAGTGAGTTCCATCGTGGGGCCCGCCGTCTCGGGGAGCAGTCCGGAGTACCCGAAACGGATGCCGGAGATGCGCCGTACACCGTAACGATACCACAGACATCGCGTCACGGCGCGCAGCACGTCGTTCAATCCCGGGCATAGCCCGCCGCAGGTGATGATTCCCGCGTGTACGTGCCCCGGTGAAAAGTAGATCTTGTGGCGCGGCCCCGCCTTTTCTAGGAGCCCGTTGCCGATCTCCGCGGCCGCTTCGGGATTCGGAATATCGACGTCGTAGAGTACCCGCTCGCGATCGTCCACGTAGTTGGCGATATCATCACCTCGGACGTGAGAGTAGGGAATCGGAGAGGAGATTTTGGGCGTGCCGAGGGTCGGAATCGAAAAGTCAAAGTCCATGAGAGCTCCTTGGCCCGTATGCTAACCCATCACCGCACGATGCGTCCAAGGTGCCGGCGCGCCTACCAAGCGCGCCCGAGCGTGGGTGACACCGGCCCGGGCCGGGCGGCCGTGGCACCGCGCGACCTCAGACGCATGCGTCTGCTGAGTTCGGGGACACGGCTGCCCGGCCGCAACACGTCTATACACACGCCTTCGAGAGCGCGCCGCACCGCTTGACCGTCGGCGAGAGAGGGAATAGGCTCCGTCTTTGTGAACGTATTGGTCATCGGCGGCGCCGGGTACATCGGCAGTCATGTAGTACGCGAGCTCCTCGACGCAGCGTACTCGGTAACGGTATTCGATAACCTCGCAAGCGGGTTGCGGATCAATCTCCAGAGTGGAGCGCAGTTCGTGCACGGCGACATTCTGCAGACGGACCAGCTGCGTTCGGCGATGGCCGGTCACGACGCAATCGTGCATTTGGCCGCCTTCAAGGCCGCCGGCGAATCGATGATCCGTCCGGAAAAGTATGCGATCAACAACATCAACGGCACGATCAACATTCTCAATACCGCGGCCGAGGCGGGCATCACGCGCCTGGTCTTCTCATCCAGCGCAGCGGTCTACGGCGAGCCGGAGTACCTGCCCATCGACGAGGCGCACCCGACGCGCCCCGAGAACTTTTACGGTTTCTCCAAGCTCGAAATCGAGCGCGTCATGGAGTGGTACGACCGCCTCAAAGGGATACGCTACGCGGCGCTGCGGTACTTCAACGCTGCGGGGTACGATCCCCAGGGTCGCGTCAAGGGCCTCGAGCAGAATCCGGCCAACCTGCTACCGGTCATCATGGAGGTAGCCGCGGGAATGCGCGACAAGCTCCTGATTTTCGGCGACGACTACCAGACCCAGGACGGCACCGGGGTGCGTGACTACATCCACGTCACCGATCTGGCCGCCGCCCACGTCGCGGCGCTCAGGCACATCGATACGAACGATACTTCCCTCGTCGTCAATCTCGGAAGCGAGGTGGGTTTGAGCGTCTTAGAAATCGTGGAGGCGGCGCGACGAATCAGCGGTCGCGCTATCCCCGCGGAGATCACCTCGAGGCGCCCGGGCGACCCCGCCAAGTTGGTGGCGACCGCGGCCGAGGCGCGCTCCACCCTCGGATGGAGCGCCCGCTTCAGCGACCTGGATACGTTGGTCGAGACGAGTTGGAACGCCTATCGTCGGTGAGCGCACGAAGGACAGGCGCTATGACCGGCGGTGCGCCGGGGTCGGATCGAACGCGGGACAGTGTCGTCCGGTATTTTCAAAGACGACGAGGCTCGGTAGCCGAGCGGTTTTGATACCGAACACGGCGCAACCCCGAGGATAGCGGGGATTCCACGTCACGGTGAAGTGCTTACACTGCAGACAGTTGGGCGCCGCTCCGGCGCCGCTACCGTTTCGGTTCACCCGGTTATGATACACGAGAACGGTCGTATGATGCAGCGGCGTCTCCGCGTCGAGAAAAGGTCAAACTTTACAAACCCATCGACCATGCCATACGATGGGACCAAGAGGTAACCGCGACAATGCAAACTCACTTTTATCTGTCGTTTTCTCCAATCGAAGCGCTTATCGCGTCCCAACTCGAACCGGAGCAGTTCGGCACGTATATGGCGATCGGATCGAAAAACGGGTCCTACGAGCGGATCATGTTCATGGAACTCGAAGGTGGATTCGGCGACTACTTTGATTGGGATTATGCGGCAAAACAATGCGTCGCACACCCCGACGGCGAGCCCAAGCATTCGGTATGGATGAGCGTCTACCGCGTCGTGGAACACGTTCCGTTGGAGGCGATGGGACGGATGTATCTCACCACGAAAGACGGCCGGTCGCTCTCTTTGGAGCGCACGGAGATGGTCCCTCAAGAGAAGCGACCCTTTTACGTCTATCAAGAGTTGGCTCCCCTTACGCCGTTGGTAGTGAGCGCCCTTCCGCCGACGGAGTTCGCCGGCTTCATGACCGATCCGTCCAACCACGTTTCCGTACCGACGGTGATCTTCAGCGATCTCAAAGTAGTCGACTTTGAGGACGAGACGAAGACGGGAAACATCGGCGCGACGTACGATCGAAACCTCGAGCATCTCAAGGCGTGCGTACGGGACGTGACGACCAAACCCGACAAGCCGAACAAAAACGTGGAGCGTTCGGTAAGTTCGTTCTCGTATCAGATCATTCGCGACGGGTTGTACGCCGGTGACGGCAAAAAGATGCTTTTCTATCCGATGCCCGATCTGGACGCGATTCGCCGCGACCACTACGACTGGGGTCGGTCGGCGATGATCCTGTAATGCGCCGAAGCACCATACGACGGCTTTTCCCCGACGTCGATCGATCGGCGTCGGGGACTCGCCGCACGATCGAAGAGAATCATTGAGCCTACACGACACGTCCGCATCCGACAATCGTTGTTATCTCATCGGTCCCTTCTCACTCGAGAATCGCCTCGCGGTCGAGGCGAGTCTGAAGGAGCTGGAGTTTCTCTGCCTCGCCGCCGGACTTCTCCCCGTGGGCTCGGAGGTAGTACGCGTTCGTTCCCCCCGCTCGTCGACATATCTGGGCTCGGGACAGGTAGACCGCACCGTCAGGAACGCGCACGAGCAGCGGGCCGGTATCATCGTATTCGATCTTCCCCTCTCTCCGGTGCAGCTGCGCAATTGGGCGCGCATATCGCAACTGGAGATCTACGACCGCCACGCGATAATCCTCGAGATCTTTTCCCGTCGTGCGCGGAGTCGAGAGGCGCAGCTCCAGGTCGAGCTTGCGCGCGCTCAGTACGCACAGTCGCATCTGGTGGGAATGTGGCAGCATCTCTCGCGGCAAGGGGGCGGCAGCCGCTTGGCGCGCGGCGAGGGCGAAACGCAGATCGAAATGGACCGCCGCCAGCTTGCACGCCGAGTCCGGCGTGCTAAGCGCGCCCTCGCACATGTCGGCCGCCAACGGTCGCTGCGGCGCAAAGGACGTGACGGTCTTTTTCGCGTCGCCCTCGTAGGCTACACCAACGCCGGCAAGTCGTCGCTGATGAACGCCCTCACCGCGACGGAGGTACACGTTGCCGACCAACTCTTCGCAACCCTGGATCCGGCAACCCGCCGCCTCTACCTCTCTCCGGAAACGACGGTTCTCTTGAGCGACACCGTCGGCTTCGTGCGTCGCTTACCGCCGGAGTTGGTCGAGGCATTTCACTCGACTCTGGAGGAAGTCGTCGACGCGAATCTGCTTCTCATCGTCGTCGACGCCGCCGATCCCGAAGCTCCTGAGCACCTTCGCGTCACCCGTGGAGTACTCTCTTCCATCGGCGCCGACAGCGTCCCGCACCTTTTGGTCGTAAATAAGATGGATCGAGCGGGCGAGCTCGCCGCCGGAGCCGAGCTCATCGATTTGGACCGCCCGGAGGTACCGGTGGTGCACACCTCTGCGCGAAACGGAACCGGTATCAACGAGCTCAAGGAGCTCATCCGCAATACGGTTGAGGACGTCTCGACGGAGAGTGTCGCACCGAGTTCCTCTCATCGGTAACGAACGCGACATGCGGCGCACGCTCGACCGTAAAGCATCGCCGATCGACGGCGTCAATCATTCGCAGGACGTCCCGTACGCGCAGAGCATCATCCGGCTGAGCGCATCATGAGAGAGACCGTGCCGGGGCGGTCTTGCGGTACTCGACGACGAGACGAATCGCCTCCTCCACCGTTCTTGATCGGGCGTGAAACGCAATGCTACCATATCGGTCCGTGGAGTACCTCTATACACACCGCTACGAGTCGCCGGTCGGGACGCTGTACCTCGGCGTAGACCGCGCGGGCGTGGTACACCGGGTGAGTTATGCCGACTTCCTCGACCAGCTTCATCCGGGTTCATGGGAGATCAACAAGTACGCCTGCGGAGAGCTCGAGTATCAACTCGATGAGTACTTTGCCGGAGAAAGCCTACACTTCTCACTGGACGTATTTTTCGAAGGAACGAGTTTTCAGCGCGCCGTATGGAACCGGATGCGCAAGATCAGTTACGGGTCGACGATGAGCTACGCGACCCTGGCGCAAAAAATCGGCCGCCGTGATGCGGCCCAGGCGGTGGGAAATGCCGTCGGTATGAATCCGGTCGTCATCGTCGTCCCGTGCCACCGTATCATTACCTCCAGCGGCGACATCGGCGGATATGCGCGACGCACCATGGACGGCGAACGCGGACGACGTATCAAGAGGCAATTGCTACGTCTGGAGGGCGCGCTGTAGTCGTCTATCCCTTCTTGCCCGCGTACACCTGCAACAGCTGCACGAGATGGTAGATTTGGCGATACATCGCACTCATACGATCCTTGAGCGACTCCTCGATCATCAAGTCGAGCTCTTTCCAATTGATGATCATCTGGTGCTCTTTGCGATCGACATCATCTATGAGGCTCTTCAGGCTCTTCCCGATGATAATGAGATTCTGAGCGCCCTCGTTGATAAGGCGCAGCACGTTACCGTTAATCTGCTCCAGAAGGTCACGGACCAGTTTGTGCGTGCTCGCGTCGCGATCGACTACTCGTCCCATCGCACGACGAAGCTTCTGTCCGATCTCTCCCTCCTCGGCAAGATTGTCGTCGATCCGGATGATCTGCTCCGAGACAGACAGCACGCCGTGATACGCATCGGATATCTGCTGCGATTGAATTTGCGTCGTCCACTTGCCGCGGACGATCAGAATGTCCTGCACGACGTCGCGGACGTCCTTCTTGAAAAAGTCCAACAGATACGCTTTGAGATAGTTGAGCGCGTCGGTATAGAGAAATCCGGCGGCGTCGATCTTTTGGAACATGACGTTCGCCTTAGTAGTGTAGTGTTTCGTCCTCGCCACGACGGTCGTACCGAACACATGCTTTACCAGCTGTTCGATCTTGTTGTTACGTCGTTCGTCGGCGATCTTCTGCAGCGTCTTCTCGACGCCGTTGCGCATCTCATTGAGATAGGGCTCTACGATCCGTCCGCCTTGAGTGCTCGACGAGGAGAGCCAGTTCGGATCGCTTGAGGCGTGTTGGACGACCTGTTCCAACACGCCGCTATTGAGAACCTGAAAGAGCGTCCGCGTTATCTTTTGCCACTGCGCTCGGTCCACAACCTCCACGTTGCGATAGTTGGAAAGCAGGTCGAAGAGGGTATCCCAGTCGGTATCGCTCGGAAGCGCAGCGGCGACCTCGAGGAAATCGCGAATGTCGTCCAGAACGTACTCGGCGTCGATCGTCTCGAAACGCGGCTTATAGGTGAAGGAATCCTCGCTTACCGCGGAGTCGAACTTTTTAAGGGTGAAGTAGAAGTCGAAATGGCAAAACGCGATAAACGCCTTGAGATTGCCGTACAACGCGTTGATCTTCTTCACGCGAGAGGCGTCAAAGGTTCCGACAAAGTCGATCATGACTTTTTTGACGTGTTCGGCCACATCCTTGACGTCCATCGTACGAGCCTGTTCTCGAATGCTCTTCTCATCGAGTTGATCGCGGAGCTCCGCCTGCTGTCGATTGAGACTTATCTCGATGACCACCATGCGCAGAGCGCCGGAGGTATCGCTGGGCTGCACGAGCTTGCGTACCGCATAAATTGACTTGTAGATTTCGTACAGAAAACGCGCGAAGTTCGGTTGTATCTCCGCCGAACGCGGCTTGTAAAACTTGTAGCGATCCTTGGAGAGGCTTTTCCCGATGTTTTTCAACATCCGGCGTTTCTCTCGCTCGGGGTCCGCTACCCGAAATAGACTCGCGAAAATACGTTGAAAAAATCCCGATGACTCAGGGTTGCTACGACTGTCGGACACTCAAATACCTTACGCTATAGCGACCTTTACCGTCAATTCGCATACCGTTTATAGTCTTTCCCATGAACACTCTGGCGGAACAGCTCAACACACAACTGGCCGACACGATCGTCTCTACCGTGCTCTCCGACTTGGGGCGCCGCATGTACTTCCCAAAGGGCATCGTGGCGCAGGCGGCGGAGGCCAAGGAGCGCGCGCACCGTTTCAATGCGACGGTCGGGATGGCGTATGCCGACGGTGTACCGATGACGCTTCCGCTGATTCGCGGCTTAGTCCAGAACGTACCCACCGCCGAGTCTGTCGCCTACGCTCCCACCGGCGGGGTCGGCGCTCTCCGAGCGCGCTGGAGGCAGGAGATGGTCCGTAAGAACCCGTCGCTGGAGGGCGTGACGACCACCAATCCGATGGTCGTGCCCGGTCTGACCGCCGGTCTCATGGTCGCGGCGGATCTGTTTACCGACGCCGACGAGGTGCTCCTCCTCCCCGATCTTTTCTGGGGTAATTACAACTTGATGTTCGGCGAACGTCGACGCTGTCGCATGCAGGAGTTCCCTTTCTTCGACGAGTCGGGGACGTTCAACCGCGGCGGATTTGCGGAAGGCGTTCGCCGCGTCGCCGAGACGGGCCGTCTCACGGTGCTACTCAATTTCCCCAACAATCCGGCCGGATTCACACCGACCGCCGACGATGCGGCGTTCATC
The DNA here is from genome assembly GCA_965601925.1 of Alkalispirochaeta sp. Classification (GTDB taxonomy): domain Bacteria; phylum Spirochaetota; class Spirochaetia; order DSM-27196; family Alkalispirochaetaceae; genus Alkalispirochaeta. The sequence goes on along the minus strand of OZ271854.1, from coordinate 2,803,232 downwards.
AAAGATACGTTACTCGCCGTCGCCGACTCGGTACCCGTGGTCGTGATATGCGATGATGCGTACTTCGGGCTCTTTTACGAATCCGACGTGTTTCCGCAGTCGATCTTCAGCCTCCTCGCCTCCGCGCACCCGAACCTCCTGGCCGTCAAGGTCGACGGCGCGACGAAGGAGGACTATGTATGGGGTTTTCGCGTAGGGTTCGTAACCATCGCCTTCCAAGGCATGACCGACGACCACGCCCGCGCCGTCGAGCAGAAGCTTACCGGCGCCGTCCGCTCCATGGTCAGCAACTCGAGCATGCTTTCCCAATCCCTTCTCCTACGGGCCCTCAACCATACGGATTATTACGACCAGAAGCGCGAGGCGTACGAGTTGCTCCGGGGCCGTTTCACGACGCTCCAAGGTATACTAGAGGGTCAACGCGACGCCGGTCGCGCGCCCTCCCTGCAGCCCCTACCGTGTAACTCCGGGTACTTTATGAGCTTTCGGTGTGTCGGTCAGAGCGCCGAGGCGCTTCGTCGCGCCCTTTTGGAGCGCGGCGTAGGGACGATCGCCGTGAAGGATCGCTACCTTCGCATCGCCTTTGCCGGCATCGACGCCGCGGATCTCCCGGAACTGTATGAAGAGATCTTCCGCGCCGCGGAAGCGCTCGCTTGATCGCCGTCGGACGGCGTCTTGGTGTCGCCCTTATCCTGTATCTCGCGATCCTGAGCTCCTGTGCTCGCGAGGAGCGCCCATTAGTGATTTGGAGCGACGTCGCGGAAGTCGCGTTCATTGTGGAGCTTTACAACAGGGATGCGAATACGCCGGTCTACTTTCGCTACGTCGATAACTTGACGGAGACGCTTACCCAGCAGCGGCTCGAGGCGGATGTCGTGATCGGGCGGTGGGTGAACAATCCGTCGGTCAACGGCCTGATGGAACCGCATTCGGCCTACAGTTATCCCGCTCTCGATTCGCAAGCCGGGCGCGCACGCGGCGCTCGTTTTGCGGTGCGGGTCCCACGGGCGTTGTTGGACGCGAGTCCGTACTGGATTCCCCTCTCGTTCAATCTGCCGGGACTCCTCTTCTTGTCCGACGGTACCGATCCACGGGATCGCTTTTCGATGAGCCTGGAGGAGATCGGTGAACGCTCGGCGGGACAACAAGTTCCGCCGGTCTTCTTCGCCCCCGGCTCCGACCCCTCGGCAATGTACGCCGTGCACCGCAGCTTGGGATTTCATGCGACGGTCGATGGGGCGGGATCGCCGGCATGGGACGCTGAGGCGTTGGACGAGGCTCTCGCAACGGTGCGCGCGTGGCAACAGCGGTGGAACGGCTCACGCGAGGAGGAGGCACAGTATACCGAACGCTACCTGTACGATCCACCGCGACGACAGCTCGATACGGCGCGCGTCGGCCTTATCTATCTGCCGTCCAACGAACTGTTCGGGTGGGATTTCTTCGACGAGCGCCGATACGATTTTGCGTGGCTCGCCGGTCCGGAGGGACGGATCGTGGCCGATGAATCGGTTGTGTACGGCGGCATTCCGTCCGGCACCGAACGCCTTCCCGACGCAGTGCGTTTCCTGAGCTGGCTCACGACTCCCGACGTCCAGCTCTCCATCATCACCGAGAAGCTCGTCCAGCGGGTAGACAGCTTCGGCGTGCTCGATGGGTTTTCTACGCTCCCGGAGGTGAATCGCGCGATGGCGACCGAGATTTACCCGGAGCTCGCCGGGCGCATACCGCACCCCGAGGCGGTCGTCATTCCCGCCACGCTGCCTCGTTATTGGAACGAGGCGCTGGCCCAGGTCGTCGCACCCCATCTGGTACGAGCGAGCGGTGCCGACGAACTCGAGCCGGCGCTCCGGTTGTGGTATCGCCAGCGAGGCGACTGACCGGAAGAAGCACCTCTCTCCGACGCGCCGCTATCCCCGTGTAAGCGGCACCGTGTTGCAGGAACCCGAGGAATCACGTACCACCAGCTCCGTATTAAGGACGATATGCCCCGGCCCGTCCTTCTCGTCGACAATTAAGGTCATCAGGCTATCTGCGGCGTGGCGTCCCTTATCGTATCCCGGTTGCGAGACCGTCGTAAGACGCGGTCGCACCAGACGCGCTTCGGGAATGTCGTCGAATCCGACGACGGTGATGTCCTTGGGAACCGCGATATCGTATTCCTCGAGCTGCTCCATGATTCCCAGGGCAAGAATGTCGCTCATTGCGATAATTGCAGTGGGTTGTCGTCGGCCGTCCAGGAGCACCTGCGCCGCCTGCCGTCCTCCGTCGAGAGACGAGACCGCGTAGACGTACGAAGTCTCATCGATCAACGCAGTATCGATCTCCCCGAGCGCCTCGCGATACCCGGCCAGCCGTTCCGCTTTGACGTACGACCCCGTGCTGACACGCGGCTCCTCACAGAAGGCCACGACCGCAATCTTCCGGTGACCCAACTCCAGCACATGACGCATCGCCGTCGCGGCCGCCCCTCGATCATCGATACTCACGACCGGAAAACCGCCCCCGACACGTCCGTCGATGGCGACGAACGGTAGATGGCGTCGTCGAATGAAATCGACCGTCTCCATCCCCGGCTCGAGCCCGATGGTAATCAGCCCGTCGACGGCGGCGCGGCGCACGCCCTCCATGAGGGACTCGCGAATCGGAGGAATCAAGGTAAGCGAGTAGTTCTCCCGCTCGCACACTTCGCCGATCCCTTGCACAATCTGCGACAGATAGGGATTGAAGAAGGCGAAGGAGATCACCTCGGGCAGAAGCAGCCCGATCGTACCTTGGCGGCGCAGGCTTAAGTTGCGCGCCACCGGATCGGGGACGTAGCCGAGATCCTCGGCGATGCGGACGATCTTTTCGCGCGTCTCCTTCCCGATTCGCTTGGGATCGTTGAAGGCAAACGACACCGTGGTCTTTGAGTAGCCCGAAATGCGAGCAATATCTTTGATGGTAACGCGTGCCATCCAACCGCCTCTCCAGTGTGTCCCAGGCAATTTCAAAAAACTTCGTTTTTTTAAATTGTCAGGACCTTTAGAATCATAATTACATACCATGTATGTAATTATGACTTCGACCCGATATTGAGGCTCTTACAAAATGCAACTTCGCAAGAGCCCCACCCTATTTGATAGAGCCCGCCACCATTCCCTTAATAATGCGCTTTTGGGCAATGAAGAAGAAGATCAACACCGGCACCATCGCCATAAGAATCGCGGTCAGAATGAGATCCCACTGCTTAACAAACGCTCCGGCGAAATTGGCAACCGCCAATGGAAGCGTCTGAATTCGATTACCCTTTCCGAGCACCAACAGCGGCAACAGAAAGTCGTTCCAAATCCACATACCGTGCAGGATACCGATCGTCGCATGTACCGGCGTCAGAAGCGGGAAGATGATGCGATAGAATACCTCCGGTTTGCGACACCCGTCGATTATCGCCGCCTCTTCCAACTCGTAAGGGATGTTCTTAATGAACCCGTGGTACATGAAGACCGACAGAGACAACCCGAATCCCAGATACGCCAGGACGATGCCGAAGTAGGTGCGCAGCAAGCGTATCCCGGTAATCTCGAAGACCGTACGGAACCACGAGACGAGGGGAAACATCACGATCTGAAACGGAATGACCATCGCGGCCACGAACACGAGAAAGATGATCTGTGAGGTGCGCGTCTTGGTTCGTACCAACACCCATCCCGCTTGAGCCGGGAAGAAGGTCACCACCACCAAAGATATGGCGGTGATGAGTACCGAGGAGACGAACGAGGAGCCGTAACGGATATTGGGACTCACCCAGATCGTACCGATGTTGACGAATAACTGGCCCCAGTTTTCCGGTAATCGCATCGGGAACTGCGTGACGCTGAACGAATCCTTGGCGGAGTTGATCAGGACGATCAAAAACGGATAGAGATAGACGACGAGGGCTGCGAGCGCAACGGCCTCTATAAGGTATAAACGTGCCTTTCTCATCACATCTCCAACTCTTTGCGCTTGTTGTATGACACCTGTACTAACGAGAACACGACGATCACGATGAAAAAGATCACCGCACGAGCCTGTCCCGCCGCGAGGTCGTTTCCGACGAAGGCGGTGTTATAGATGTTCATCGCCAACAGCTCCGTTCCGAAAATCGATTGATCCATGAATGCGGTGGCCGGGCCGCCGCCGGTGAGGGAAAAGTTCACGTCGAACTGTTTGAACGAGTTTACGAGCGTGAGAAACATTGTGATCGTGAAGGCTTGGGCGATCATCGGAACGGTGATGGTTCGGAACTGCTGCCAGGGTGAGGCGCCGTCGATTCGCGCCGCCTCGTACAGCTCCCCGGGTACGCCCTCGATCGCGGCCACGTAGATCATCATGATGTACCCCGCGTACTGCCAGCTGCCGACGATTACGAGGGCGAGCATAGCGGTGGGAACGCTTCCCAGCATCAGCCGATCGGGGTCGGCCAGACCGCTGAAGATTCCGCCGAGTCCCTCTCCGATGGCGGGTACGGCGTTATTGAAGATGAACTGCCACAGGTAGCCCAGAATGAGCCCACCGATAAGGTAGGGGATGAAAAAGCCCATGCGGTAGGCGTTACGGAACTTGAGACGGCTGGTCACCGCGAGGGCGACGAGGATCGCTACGGCGTTGATCACCGCGACGTTAACGACGGTATAGATCGTCGTGATGATGAACGAGTAGAGGAACGAAGGGTCGGTAAAACTACCAATGAAGTTCCGGAGTCCCACCCACGTAAGCCCATCGCCGGTACGCGCCGTCGCATTCCAGTCGGTAAACGAGTAGTACACACCGATGAAGAACGGAATGACGACGACCATCGCAAATGCGAACAAAACCGGCGCCAGAAAAGTCCAGAAGGTAAGGTTATTCTTTTGAAGTTTTCGCATGACGGTCTCCCAGTCGGGCGCCCGCGATACACGGACGCCCGTAGATGGAGTTAGCGATTCTCGAAGGCCTCGGTCATGAGGGCGATGAACTGATCCTTCTCGATCTGGCCGGCGGCAAATCGGTTGTAGATCGGCGCCAAGGTCTGATCGCGGAAGTTGTCGGTAAAGTAGTACTGACTCCACGAGAAGACTTTACCCTCGGCGGCCCATTCCTGTACCGACCGCGACAACTGACCCGTGGGGTTCATTTCGACGTTGGCAAACGCAGGAATCATACCCGCCTCGTTCACCATGAAATTCTGTCCCTCTTCGGTATAGACCATGTCCTCCAGAAACTGCTGGGCGGCCTCGACATTGTCCGACTCAGCGTTGATAACGTAGAACGTTGGCGCGGCGACGAAGATGCCGTCGGTCTCCGCTTCCATCGAGCCGTGGGGCGCGAAGGCGATCTCGAAATCGACGTTCGCGGCGGCCATGTTGGGGTCAACCCAGTTGCCCTGGTGCAGGAACGCGGCCCGTCCGGCGGCAAAGGCGCCGACCTGAGCGTCGTAGTTACCGGTGGTAAGGACCGCCGGATCGGCGTACTGAAAGAGCAGCTCTACCCAATCGGCGTACTCCGCCAACCGCTGGGCGTCAACATTTCCCTCGAGAAGGGCGTTGACGACGCTCAGATCGCCGTAGGGCAGGCCGTTTGAGAGAAGGCTGTTGAAGTTATGATGCGCCGTCACCCATCCCATATCCAAGGAGGCGGCCATCGAGACGACGGAGTCGAGACCGAGTTCGTCCCTCATGGCGTCGATTCTGGCAAAGGCGGCACGATATCCGGCCAAGTTGGTGAGGGTCGACGGATCGACGCCGGCGGCCTGGAGAACATCGACGTTGTACGCCATGCCCCATCCCTCGATGGCGACGGGAAATCCGTAGACGGTACCGTCGATCTCAAAGGGAACCGCCGTGTCCTGGACCCAGCGCTGGTCGGAAAGGTCAAGAATCAGACTCTCCCACTCGCGGTAGGTCTCGAGCCCCGAGATAACGAAGATATCGGGCATTTCGCCCGCAGCGAAATCGGCACGCAGCTGCTGTCCAACGGTCGTTCCCGTGCCGCCGCCGACCGATGTAACCGTTACGTCGACGCCGGTGCGTTCCGCCCACAGCTGTCCGTACGCCTGGAGCATCGCATCGATCTCCGGCTTATTCTGTACGAGCCGGATGCTTCCGCCCGACTCCTGGCCACCGGCGGCAAAGACCATGCCGGCGACCACAAGCATCGTCAATGTGAGGACTGCGATCTTTTTCATACCTGTTCTCCTTTTTTCGGAGTGCACGACGCGCACTCCATCGTTGCTAAACCAGTTTACTATACCGGTTTAGTTCCACCTTACCCGCACCAAACCGAACTGTCAACGATTTTCTCGCCGTTCGAAGTGATTCCCGAAGATTCCGGGGCGCGGGTCCGCGTTCCGCGTCTCGGCCATTCCCGACACTCGAAAGGTGCGGACGGATACGCACGTTTTTCGTACGCCGTCTTGACGCGTTGCGGGGACGGCTTGTAAGTTAGACAAAACTAACTGTGTTGGGTCGAATTAATACCAACGCATTCAGGAGGACTCGTCCATGTCTCTAAATCGCATGACGCGGCGCCCCCATGGGGTGTCCCGCGTATTCTATATAGTGGTGTTCATTTCCGCGGCGGCATCGCTCTTTGCCGGCGGCGGGCGGGAGGAGCCGACAACCGGGAGCGGCGTTCCCACCGGCGAAATCGTGCTCTACACGACCCGCAGCGAGGCGTTGATCAACAACGTACTGGCCGGCTTCAACGAGCAGTATCCCGAGATCGGCGTGGTCGTGGTGCGCGGAAGCAACAGTGCGCTCGGCGCGCGTATCTTGGAGGAGCGCGCCAATCCACAGGCCAACGTATTCGTCAACAGCGATACACTTACGATGGAGAATCTGGGAGAAAACGACGTGTTCGTTCCCAACGATTCGCCTGTGGTGGCATCTATCCCGGAGCAATATCGCGCCGATGACGGCAGTTGGGCGGCTCTCACGCTCCGAGGTCGCATCATCATGTACAACACAGACCTGTTGAGTGCCGACGAGGTGCCGACATCCCTCGCGGGCCTGGCCGATCCGCAATGGCAGGGGCGACTGGGCTCGGCGAACACCACAAACGGTGCGATGATGGGCACGATCGTCGCGCTCAATCGAATGGTCGGCGAGGACGCGACGATCGATTGGTTGCGTGGACTGGTCGCCAATGAGACGCTCTTCTCCGGAAGCCATACCGATATTCGCAGAGCCGTGGGTACGGGCGAGGTGGCGTTGGGATTGGTTAACCACTACTACTACTTTTTGTCCCTCGCCGAGGGCGCGCCGGTCGGCATTGTCTGGCCCGACCAGGGAGACGACGAGCCCGGACTGATCGTCAACTCGACCAACATCGGTATCCTTCAAGGAACCGACGGCACCGAGCTCGAGCTCTCCCGACTATTCGTCGATTTCATGCTATCGGAAACGGGACAGACGATATACGCGCAAGGGAACTTCGAGTGGCCGATCGTACCCGGCATTCCCCTCGCCGACGGTGTACCCGATCCGAGTCGGTTTCGCTTGGCCGACATCAACCTGAAAACGATGGTCGACGGCATCCCGGTCGCGCGGGAACAGGTGCGACAGACCGGCATGCCGTGAGGCATTCCGCCCTTTCCAAGTGCGCTCGGCGTCATCCCGGCAACCGTCACGGCGTCGCCCGCGGCCGAGCGCCGCGGAGGTAGCGTGCGCTCCGCTATGCGACGGCCCAGAGCTTGGCTTACCGTGGCGGCAACGGCCGTTTGTCTGTTCGCCGCGACTCCTCTCATCTACATCGGGTATCATGCGTCCCAGGCCGACGGCGTACTATGGCAGCGCCTTGTATCGAGTCGACTCCCGGAGCTGATACGTCGTACCGCCGCTTTGGTGGCGGCGGTCGGCGGGGTAACGACCGTCCTGGGCGTTTCGGCGGCGTGGCTTGTGGAGCGTACCGATATACCGGCTCGTTCCGCGTGGCGCTGGCTTCTCTGTCTGCCCCTGGCGATTCCCGGATACGTTTTGGCGGTCTGCTACATGTTTCTCCTGCGCCGCGGCGGATTTGTGGACCGGATCGCAATGCAGTACTTCGGATTCGCCCACGGGGAGTTTCCTCTTCCGCCGCTTTTCGGAACGTGGGGTGTCGCGGTCGTGATGAGTCTCTACTCGTTCCCGTTGGTGTTCTTGGCCGTCGGGGGGACCTTGCGCGTCCTGGACGCCTCGTTCGAAGACGCGGCGCGCGTTGCGGGGCGTACACGCCTCCAGACCTTTTTCGCCGTGACCGTTCCGTTGCTTTTACATGCCGTCGCCGGCGGCGTGCTCCTCGTTGCGCTGTATGTGTTGTCCGACTTCGGTACGGTCTCTCTCATGCGTTACCAGACCTTCACGACGGCGATTTTCCGCGAGTTCGCCGGTGAGATCGGGCGAACCGCGGCGTCGGTCATCAGCGTGGGTCTCATCGGACTAAGCCTACCGCTCCTCGCGATCGAGAACGTAGTCCATCGCGGCGATCGTCGATACACACGGGGAGCGCATTGGCGTCCGCAGAGCCCGATCTCGCTCGGACGATGGCGGGGGCCGGCGACCGCCTTCATCGCTACGCTGGCGACGCTTTCACTCTTCATTCCCCTCGCCGTTCTGACCGGCCTCACCGTACGGGGCGTCGCGGCACCGACCGACGTGGACCGCATATGGCGCGTGGGCGCTTTGAGCATCTGGCGATCCGGATGGAACAGCCTCGTCTTGGCGGTCTGCGGCGCGACCATCGCGGTGTTACTGGCGCTCCTACCGGCGATACTACGCGTCCGAAGCGGGGGACGCTACGCGAAGATAGTAACTTACTTGAGTAAAACCGCCTTCGCGCTTCCGGGGATGATCGTCGGCCTCGGCTTCTTGATGCTCTTCATCCGCACACCGATTTACGCTACTCTGGGCGCCCTGATTTTGGCGTCGGCGTTCCGCCTTTTGCCGCAAACCGTGACGCTCGGCGAGGCGACCCTGCGCATGGTATCGCCCAATCTCGAATCCGCGGCGCGAACGATGGGGTACGGTCCGTGGACGACGATGCGGCGGGTGACGATTCCCCTCGCGGCGCCCGGACTCCTGTCGGCGTGGGCGCTCGCATTCGTGACGGCGATGAAAGAGTTGCCGTTGTTGGTCATACTGCGTCCCCCCGGATTCGATACGTTGCCGGTTCGTATCTGGGAGGCGTCGAACGATGCGGTATACACCCAAGCGGCGCCGCCGGCACTGTTGTTGGTCGCCCTCACGACCCTCACATTGGGGACGCTTTACTCCTTCGGTCGTTTCGGCATCGATCGCGTGGTGGCGAACGGCGACCCCGACGCGGCAAATCGGCGACTCGAGAGTCCGGAGATCGGCGCCGACCATATGACGCGGCGCCGTATGCCCATCGAAACGGAGAGTTCAGTCGCGGAGGCGTAGGCGTTTGCGGGCGTCGGGATACCGCCCCATAAAACTGAGGAGATAGTAGGAACGATATGAACATTCAGGCAGAAACGCTTCCATTGGTTGTTCGCTCTTACGGAGTCGAAGGCACACCCATCATCGCGCTCAACGGCGTCACCAAACGGTTCGGCCGCGACTCGGTCGCCGTCGATAACCTCTCGCTCACCGTGGAGCCGGGACGGTTCTTGTCGCTCCTCGGTCCCAGCGGCTGCGGAAAATCCACCACGTTGCGATTGCTTGCAGGCTTAGAGACGCCCGATACCGGCTCAATACATCTCGCCGGCGCGTGCGTCGCCGATGAACGCCGGTGGGTCTCGCCGGAGGACCGACGCGTCGGCATGGTGTTTCAGGACTACGCGCTCTTTCCCCATTTGACGGTGGGAGAGAATATCGCGTTCGCGCTTCGCCGGGAGGATACGGCGCGCCGCCGCCGCCGTATCCATGAGCTGACGGAGTTGGTGGGTATGGGGGGTCTCGCCCGCCGTTACCCGCACCAACTCTCGGGAGGACAACAACAACGCGTAGCCCTCGCCCGTGCGTTGGCGGCCAACCCGGCGGTGGTGCTCCTCGACGAGCCCTTTTCCAACCTTGATGCTGCGCTACGCGAGAGCACACGCGCCGAGGTGGCGGCGATCCTGAGACGCGCCGGGACGACGACGATCCTCGTTACCCACGATCAGGAGGAAGCGTTCAGTCTTGCCGATACGGTGGCGGTAATGTTCGACGGAGCGGTGGTGCAGTGCGCCGCACCGCGCGAGATCTATCTCAACCCCGCATCGAGGCGCGTCGCAACGTTCGTGGGGGGCGCAAGCTTTCTCGACGGCGAGGCCGCCGGCGACACGGTGCACTGCGTCTTAGGTGCGCTCCCGCTGGCCGCGAGCGCGTACGGACCGGTAACCGTTCTGATACGCCCGGACTCGTTAACGGTCCGCTTTACCGAGGACGGTGCGGCACGCATCGAGAGTCGCCGCTTCTTCGGCCCGTATCAGTCGATCGTCCTCCGATTACCCGACGGCTCCACCGTTGAGGCGCGCCTGTCGCCACATACGGCCGTAACCGATGGCGCACCGTGCGCCGTCGGCGTTACCGGACCGGTCGTCTCGTATCCGCGGTAGCAACGGCGACGCGACGATTCCTCCCTCTTCCGCGGTCTATCCAAGGAGAATACGATAATTAATTATCAATAAATTTTTACCTATTGATCTTCATACGCGGTTTGCGTACGATGGGCTCGCCGCAGTTAGTCGCAGCTAATAATGCACGTCCACGAGCCGTCGGCTCACATTACACGCAATACGAGGAGTCTCTCCATGCACATAGAAGAACGAACCATGAACGCCGCCGAGACGGCGTGGCGCGATTTTGCCCCGGGGTGGTGGCAGGATCGCATCGATACGCGCGACTTCATCCAGAAGAACTACGTATCGTATACCGGTGACGCCGCTTTCTTGCGCGGCCCGACCAAGACCACGCGCACGCTGTGGGAGAAGACCCGCCGCGCGCTGCACGAAGAGGTGTCGAAGGGCGGGACGCTGGACGTAGATACCGCGGTCATCGGCAGCATTACCTCTCACAAGCCGGGCTACATCGACAAGGAGCTCGAGCGCGTCGTAGGGCTGCAGACCGACGCACCCCTCAAGCGCGCGATTCTCCCCTACGGTGGAATCCGCGTCGTGGCTTCAGCGTGCAGGGCCTACGGCTACGAACTCGATCCGCAGATCGAACGGATCTTCGCCGATTACCGCAAAACGCACAATGACGGTGTGTTCGACGCCTACACACCGGAGATGAAGGCGGCGCGTAAGGCGGGTATCATCACCGGCCTTCCCGACGCCTACGGCCGCGGACGCATCATCGGCGACTACCGACGCGTCGCGCTCTACGGTGTGGATCGCCTCATCGCCGATAAGCGCGAGCAGCTCGCGAGCTTGGAGGTCGGCTCGTTGGACGAGGAGACGATCCGTTCCCGCGAGGAGATCGCCGAACAGGTGAACGCGCTCAAGGAGCTGGTCGCGATGGCGTCGGACCACGGCTTCGATGTCCGTCGACCGGCGACGTGTGCCCTCGAGGCGTTTCAATGGACCTACTTCGCCTACCTGGGCGCCGTAAAAGAGCAGAACGGCGCCGCCATGAGTCTGGGCCGCGTCTCCACCTTTCTCGATATCTACGTCGAACGCGATCTCCAGGCCGGTACGATCACCGAGGCGGAGGCGCAAGAGCTCGTCGACCACTTCGTCATGAAGCTACGTTTGGTACGTTTCTTGCGCACTCCGGACTATAACCAACTCTTCTCCGGCGATCCGACGTGGGTAACTGAGGTCATCGGCGGTATGGGCACCGACGGCAAGACATTGGTGACGAAGAACAGCTTTCGCTTTCTTCAGACCCTGTACAACCTCGGGCCGGCTCCGGAGCCGAACATGACGGTGCTCTGGTCCCGTAGTTTGCCGGTAGGATTCAAGAACTTCTGCTCGCGCGTATCGATCGATACCTCCAGTGTCCAGTACGAGAACGACGATCTGATGCGCAACTACTGGGGCGACGATTACGGGATCGCCTGCTGCGTTTCGGCGATGCGCCTGGGCAAGCAGATGCAGTTCTTCGGTGCACGCTGCAACCTCGCCAAAGCGCTCTTGTACGCCATCAACGGCGGACGCGACGAGATCGAAGGCATTCAGGTCGGCCCGCGCTTCGAGCCGATTCAAGGAGATATCCTCGACTACGAAGAGGTCATGAAGAAGTTCGACTTCTTCCTCGACTGGATCGCCCGGCTGTACGTCAACACACTCAACGTGATCCACTACATGCACGACAAGTACAGCTACGAGCGGCTCCAGATGGCGCTACACGACCGCGACGTTCTCCGTACGATGGCGTGCGGTATCGCCGGACTGTCGGTGTGCGCGGACTCGCTCTCGGCGATCAAATACGCTACGGTGAGCCCGATACGCGACGAGTCGGGCACGGTCGTCGACTTCGAAGTCTCCGGAAGCTTCCCCGCCTTCGGTAATAACGACGACCGCGTCGACGCCATCGCCGCAGACCTGGTGGAGCGCTTCATGCGTAAGATCGCCAAGAATCCCACCTATCGGGGCGCGACGCCGACACAATCGATCCTCACCATCACCTCCAACGTGGTGTACGGCAAGAAGACCGGCAACACCCCCGACGGTCGCCGCGGCGGCGAACCGTTCGCGCCGGGCGCCAACCCGATGCACGGGCGCGACGAGAAGGGAGCGCTCGCCTCGTTGGCGAGTGTAGCGAAGCTACCCTACGAGTTTGCTCAGGACGGTATCTCCTACACATTCAGTATCGAGCCCGGGTCGCTCGGGATGCGGAGTGAGGAGCGGATGAACAACCTGCAGGCGATGCTCGACGGATACTTCGCGCAGAACGGCCACCACGTCAACGTCAACGTGCTGAGCCGCGAGACGCTCTTGGACGCGATGCAGCATCCGGAAGAGTATCCCGATCTGACGATCCGCGTATCCGGCTATGCGGTCCACTTCGTGAAGCTGACGCGTGAACAGCAGTTGGACGTCATTAACCGGACCTTCCACGAGCGGTTGTAGTTGAACGGCGCGTCGGGCGGCGCGGAGCGGCGAACCGCTCCGGTCGCCGTTCCACGCCCGGCACCGGAACGAACACCATGAACGGACACATTCACTCCATCGAAACGATGGGAACTCTGGAAGGCCCCGGCCTGCGTTACGTAGTCTTCCTTCAGGGATGTCCCCTGCGTTGCCTCTTTTGTCACAACCCCGATACGTGGCGTCGTCGCGCCGGGACGGAGACGAGCGTGGACGAGATCCTCCACGACGTGGCGAGGTATCGTTCATTTCTCGACGCATCCGGCGGCGGCCTCACGTGTACCGGCGGCGAGCCTCTCGGCCAGAGCGATTTTGTCGGTAAACTCTTTTCACGCGCCCGGAGTCGCGGAATCCACACGGCCCTCGATACGTCGGGTTTCGCCGAACTCTCCGATTCGGTACGTCGAGTGATCGAGGAGACCGATCTCGTCCTCCTCGATATCAAACATGTCGAGGAAGAGGCGCACCGAAGACTGACCGGCGTCTCGTTCGAGCGGATAGAGCGCTTCGCGCGCTTTGTCGATGCATCATCGGCGACGCTCTGGGTTCGCCACGTACTCGTGCCGACGATCACATTGAAGGCCGACGCACTGCGCGCCACCGCGGAGTTTGTCGCCACCCTGCGGTCTGTTGAGCGCGTCGACCTCCTCCCTTACCACGAGCTGGGCCGCCACAAATGGGAAGCGTTGGGACGACGCTATCCTCTGGAAAACATCGCTCCTCCGCGCAAAGACGAAGTGTACACGGCGTACGAAGCGTTTCGCCGCGCCGGACTGCCGGTCACTGAGCCGTGACGTCCGGCGGTAACGCCGCTATACGAACCGCAGGATCAGTCGGTACACGACATATCCGATCAGGCCGATTCTTACGATGAGACTAAGCGGCGAGTATCTGAGTGCCCCCTCCGCCCGCGTTACCGGAAGCGCGTCCTGCTCGACCCATTCGACGTTCCTCTGCATCCCGAACTGAAAGTAACCCTGATCGATCGTTACTATCTTGAGTATGTGGGCGGATCCCAAAAGCGTTCTCACGCCCACAAGCTGTGCACGTACCACCGTATTGAGAGGAATGTTCCACTTTCCGCAGACAATCTGCTTGTCGGTCAATAGTAGTACGGCGCGTTGGGACGCTACCCAGTTCACGCCGCGCCGTACGACCTTGTCTTCGCCGGCTCGCATACCCTTGGAGGCGTCCGACGCCACGACCGTTTCGTCGGGATGGTGCTCCTCGTACGCTCGTCGGACGCGCTGCGTTCCGTACACGAAGTCGACTATCCGCTTTGATATGTTCATTACGTCCAACCGTACCAGACTGGTGTCGTGAACACAAAGGGTGCGGGTGCACATCCACGCGGCCCGGCACACCGACAGACCGCACGACGTCGCCGCGGGCCGACGGCCGTCGGTGGTAATCGCTGCGCCGGTCCCGGTTACCGGCGGGCTCTCCATGTTCGGTCGTCTCGTCGTTCGCCAGCGGTTGATCTTTCGGCGTGATGATGTGAGTATTATTCATATATCGACACTCGCATTTCAAAAGGGGGCATATGTGAGCCGACGAGACGGCGTTAAACCTCGAAAACATGCGCAGCAAGACCGCTCGCGTGAGAAGATCGAGTACATCCTGGAAGCGGCCACTCAGGTTTTCGGGGCGCTGGGTTACGCCGCTACGACGACAAACAAGATCGCCGATCGCGCCGGTGTATCGATCGGCACGCTCTATCAGTACTTTCCCAACAAGGACGCAATCCTACTCGTGCTCGCCGAAAAGCACCTCCGGAGCGCCGCGGCCAAGGTGGAAGCGGTCGCTCGCCGGCTACGGGGAACGCGGCCGAATCCTGCGCACCTCGTAGAATGCCTGGTAGACGCGTACGTTGCGGCACATGATCGAGCGTCGTCACTCTACCGTGTTCTCTATCGAGAGGCGCCTCGGACCGATGAGCTCCGGGCGGTGTTCGATCGTCTCTACCGACGCATCGCCGGTGAGATTGTCCACCACCTTCACCGCCTCGATACGACCGGCGGCGATCGCGAACTCACGGCGATCGTTCTGGTGCGAGCCCTGGACGCACTGGTTCGAGACGTGGTACTGCGTCCACCGCCCGGACGTTCCATACGGACATGTGTCGAGGAGATAACACGGTGCTGTTCGGGGTATCTCCGATACATCGAACCGTGACACTCTCATACGATCCTTCGCGACCGACGGTCACCGCCCTCAGCCGAGGGCGCCGGCCCGCTTACGGAACTCCCGCGGACTCGTCCCGACAATCTTCCGAAAGGTCCTGGAAAAATGGCTCTGGTCGCTGAATCCCAGGCTATAGGCCACCTGTTGTATGGAGAGGTCACGCTTCCGCAAGAGGGTCCGGGCCCGTTCGACCTTCCGACGGATGAGATATTGATGGGGTGTGATTCCGCGGCTCTTTTTGAACTCTCTCAAGAAGTGGAAGAGGCTCATGTTCACCAATGAAGCCGCTGCGTCGAGGGAAAGGGATTCGTCCACGTGCTCGTCAAAAAAGGCGTCGATCTTCACCAAATCGCTCTCGGATAGACCGCCCGATCCTTTGCTCGATCCCCGTACATCGTCCAGATTGGAGTAGTTCCGTATGAAGTGTTCGGCGAAGACTCTCAACAGACCATCGACGAAGGCCGGGCCGTTCCGACCACCCGACTCGGCTTCGAAGCCGAGCGTCTCGATGATGTTGCGGAGCGTCGGGTCGACGATGTTGTAGTTATTGAGAAAATCGAGGCTCCCGTCCTGTACCGCGCCGGAGAACGAGCGGTACATGGCCGGCTCGTCGACGGCGACGATGGTGAACCGGCAAGGTTCGTCGATGCGGTGGCTGAACGGCGTACCGGGCGGATTGATCCAAATCTCGTCGGGGTGGGTGAGGAGGTCGACAAACTCGTCGCCGTGCCGAGCCTTCCACTTCAGGTCCGCTTCCAGGGCGAGGGCGAAATAGAAGTACGGAGTCCGTACGTTTTCCGGGTAGAAATGGGGGGAGCTCCCCTTCTCCACGAGAACACCGTCCCAGCCGAGGTCCCGGCTCGATACGGTGATGTCCAAGGCTTCTCCACAGTGCGACGGGCCGCCCGTCTCGGCGTCGATATACTCAATAACCGTCCTCATGGTGAGCAATAATATCCTGCCATGGAGCAAGTTTCTTCAATTATTCTCTCCCTCTCGCGTGTACTTTTCCTACATTGAAGTCCGAAAGGAGTAACGAGGATATGCAAACAAGAAGACTTGGACATAGTGACGTGGCGGTTTCCCGAATGGGGTATGGAGCCATGGTGCTCGAAGGGTACTACGGCGGCGCGGACGAAGAGGCGGCCGTCGCAACCTTGGTGCACGCGATCGAAAAGGGCATGATGATCGATACGGCCGACGCCTACGGTAACGGTCATAACGAAGCGTTGGTCGCCCGGGCCGCGAAAGAGGCGGGACGCAAGGCGACGGTCGCCACGAAGTTCGGCATTGTCTTTAAGGACGGCGAGAGATCCTCGGAGCTCCCGACCGGCTGGGGATACTCGCTCAATATCAGCGGTCGTCCGGATTACGTCGCCCGCGCCATGGACGCGAGCCTGCGGCGCCTCGGCTCAGATTCGGTCGACTTGTGGTACGCCCACTATCTCGATCCCGCCGTGCCGGTAGAGGAGACGGTCGGCGCGATGGCGGAGCAGGTGACCGCCGGCAAAGCCCGCGCCTTGGGCTTGAGCAACGTCACCGCCGATGAGGTTCGCCGCGCCCACGCCGTACATCCCATCGCGGCGGTGCAATACGAGTACAGCCTATGGCGTCGAGAGGTGGAACGGGACCTTCTGCCGGTCCTGAGGGAGCTCGGGATCGCTCTGGTTCCGTGGTCGCCCCTTGGAAGCGGGTTTCTCACCGGAACGGTAAAAAGCCTGGACAAAGATGATTTTCGGAACAACAACCCGCGCTACTCCGACAAAAACCTATCCGTGAACCGGGACCGCTTTGCCCCGTTGAGCCGCATCGCGGAGAGCAAGGGCATCACGTCGGCACAGTTGGCGTTGGCGTGGCTACTCCACCAGGGAGACGATATCTTCCCCATCCCCGGTACGCGAAAAGCGTCGCGCATCGATGAGAACGCCGGTGCGCTCGATGTGGCACTCAGTCGGGAAGAGCTCGACGCCATCGAGGAGTTTGCGGCGCCTGGTACCGCCGTCGGGGGGACATTGGTTTAGCACGGCCCGACCTGTCGGCGTGCACCGCTTCCCGATGCCGCCCGGTCGACAAGACCTCGGCCGGCGGCACCGCCACCAACGCACCGCACGCTTTCGCCTCTGCGGAGCCCCGGGCGTGAGGCGCATTACAACGTCGGGTAGATATCGATCCCCAGCGCGGCGGCGAGGGCGACGATCGCGGGTGCAACGACGAGTGCGGGAAGGAAGTTTGCTATCCGCGGGCGCTTTATGTCCAACAGGACCAGCGAGAGCCCCATGAGCAGTATCCCGCCTACGGCCGTCGTCTCGTTGAGCATCGCGTCGCTCATCACCGCTCCGGCCACCGAACCGACAAGCGCCAACCCACCCTGGAGCAAGAAAATCGTGACGACGCTCGCCGCGACGCCGACGCCGAAACTCGCGGCAAAGGCCAACGCCGCAAATCCGTCCAGCGTGGACTTGACCGCCAACATTTGGAACCCGGCGGGCAGTCCCATTCCGTCGTAGAGGGCGCCCAAAAAGGTCAACGGTCCTACGCAAAAGACGAGGCTGGCGGTCACAAACCCGTTCACAAAGCGTCGCCTTCCGGAGTCCCCGTGGAGTTCTTCCCGCTCCGTCGTCGGCTCCCCTTCGCTCCCGATGCGCCGCTGAAACCATCCGCCCAGCGCCTCCAGTCCTACGTCGATCCGCAACCATTCGCCGATCAACACCCCGACCACGACACTCAGAAGGGTCACGATGGGGTTTCCGGTTTGGACGGCGTTTTGGATACCGAAGAAGAGCGTTATCAGCCCCAATGCCGTAACGATCGACTCCCGTACGCGGACGCTGAGACGATTCCCGATAAAGACACCCAGTGTGCTTCCCACGGCGACCGTCGCCACATTCAGTATCGTTCCGCCCATATCGCCTCCGTGCGCGTTGATCTCTTGAGCGGGAGTGTAGCGCACCACATGAGCGCGAGGCGAGACGCCGGAGTCTCGGAACGGATCACTCGGTCGTTCGGGTGACGTGCTTACGACGCGTCCCGTCTTTCGGGGTGGGGATGGCGCGGCCGTTCGTCGGGCCGGGAGATGAGACGCGGCCCCTACCGGACCGGAAGACTCGCCGTCGGAGTCCGATCTCGACGCCGCGCAACGTCATCGATCCACTCAACGTACTCATCGGCGTGCGAGTCGACCTCGCCGCCGCACGTTGAGGTGAGGGGACAGCTCGCACACGTAATGGGAGCGCATTGACCGTACACCGCCGGCCTACGACGCACACACCCCTTCGACTCCCAGAAAGAGAGTGCCGCCTCCACAACGGAAGACGGCTCTCCCAGCTCCGCGGCGAGTTGAGAGAGCGTCACGGAGCGCAGGCGCTTGAGCCCCCGCTTCACGTCCAAAACGATCACGGCGCACC
This sequence comes from Alkalispirochaeta sp., assembly GCA_965601925.1. GTDB lineage: Bacteria > Spirochaetota > Spirochaetia > DSM-27196 > Alkalispirochaetaceae > Alkalispirochaeta. The sequence goes on along the minus strand of OZ271854.1, from coordinate 2,784,632 downwards.
TACGAAGCGGCGGCGGTCGATTTGTTTCGTCGCGCGCCGATCACGGCGAACACGAGACCGATCCCGGCGGCCAGAGCGAGGGCGAGAACGACGGCGCCGGCGGCGGGACCGGTCGTCAACTGATAAAAGAGCGTTGCGACGACCCACGCCAACACCGTGAGATACCCGGCTAACAACCATCCGTACCCTCTGCCCATCTCGCGTACCGCGGCGCCGAGGGCGGCGACACACGGAAAGTAGATCAGCACGAATAGGAGATACGCGTAGGCGCCGGAGGCGGTGAACTGTTCGCGCATCCGTCGGAAGACGGCGCTGTCGGCCTCCAGCTCCTCGGCGACCGCCTCCTCGTCGCCGGTGATGATTCCTACGCCGAGGGGATCGACGAGGCTCCCGCCTACGCCCGCGAGATTATCCGGGATGGTGGCGAACGCTTCGGCGACGCCGGCGCCCAGCTCGAATCCCTCCTCTCCTCCCTCGTCGGGAATCTCGTTCTGACTGTAGAGCGAGTTCAAGGTGCCGACTACCGCCTCTTTGGCAAAGAGACCCGTGAACAGCCCCACCGTGGCCGGCCAGTTATCCTCCTCGATTCCCATGGGAGTAAAGACCGGCGTGATGGTCCGTCCGACCGTCGCCAGGACCGACAGCTCGTTGTCCTCGTTCCCAAAGCTGCCGTCGGTACCGAGAGAGTTGAAGAACGCGAGTACGGAGACGGCGATGATGATCGTTACACCGGCACGAACGACGAAGACGCGCAGCCGGTGCCAGGCGTGGCGTAGGATGTGCCCGACACGCGGCGCGTGGTACGGCGGAAGCTCCATCACAAAGTGTGAGGCCGCCCCCTTGAAGATCGTCAACTTCAAAAACAGGCCGGTGAGAATCGCGAGGACGATACCGGCGACATAGAGCGAGAAGGTCACCACGCCGGCACTTCGGGGAAAAAATGCCGCCGCGAAGAGCGCATACACCGGAAGACGGGCGCCGCAGCTCATGAAGGGCGACATAAAAATCGTCATGAAGCGATCCTTTTCGCTCTCAAGGGTACGTGTTCCCATGATTGCCGGTACCGTACAACCGAACCCGACCATCATCGGCACGAAGGACTTTCCGGGAAGTCCGATCGAGCGCATGAAGCGATCCATGACGAAGGCGGCTCGTGCCATATAGCCGGAATCCTCGAGGAGCGCCAACATCAAGAACATCATGAAGATAATGGGTACGAAGGTTGCGACGGTCTGAATACCGGCGCCGATACCCCCTGCCAGGATACCCGTGAGCCAGCCGGGAGAGCCGATCCCGTCCAACAGCGCAGCAAACCCGTCGACAAAAACGGCGCCGAATAAGATATCGAAAAAATCGATGAAGGCACCGCCGACGGAAATGGTAAACCAAAAGACGAGATACATGACGCCGAGAAAGATGGGAATACCGAGGAAGCGATTCATAACCACTCGGTCGACGGCGTTGGTCGCCTGTCGGCGGTCGAGCTTACGCTTGATAACGTCGCGACTGAGCCCGTGAATGAATCCGTAGCGGGCGTCGGCCAACAGCACGTCCGCCTCCTCGTCGAGTTCCGCTTCAATCCCGGAGATCGTGGCGGCGATCTCGTCTCGCTCGATCGCACCGGCGGCGACGACTCGATCGGTGACCCACGGATCGATCTCGAGCAGCTTGACCGCGACCCAACGCTCCTGCGCGCCGAGCTCGCCGGCGACGGAGGTCAACAGGGGCGCCCAGGTACCGATCTGACGCTCGATGGGGTCGGGATAGGTGATCGCCGTATCGGAGATCTTGCGCGAACGAAGGGCTTCCGCGAGAGCCTCTTTGACTTTGCGCACGCCTTCGCGTTGGACCGCGCTTACCGCAACGACCGGTACGCCGAGGTGTTCCGATAGGTGCTCCGCGTCGATCGTGATACTCCTCTTCTCCGCCAAGTCGCTCATGTTCAACACCACCAGAACCGGCACGCGCATCTCGATGAGTTGCAACGTCAGATAGAGATTGCGCTCCAAATTGGTAGAGTCGACGATATTGACGACCATGTCGGCCTCACCGCTCAGCAGATAGTCACGGGCGATAACCTCGTCCTCAGACGATGCGGCGATGGAATAGATGCCCGGCAGATCGACCAGGTGAACCGTGCCCTCCGAAGTCGAAACGTCTCCCTCGTGGGCGATATCGGTGTGTCCCGGAGACGGTACGAAGGGTGACACCAGCAGCTCGCTGTAGGCATCGAACTTGACCGAACCCTCTTTCTTCTCGACGGTGACGCCGGGCCAGTTTCCGATGCGCTGCCGGCTCCCGGTGAGACCGTTGAAAAGCGTCGTTTTGCCGCTATTGGGATTTCCCGCGACGGCGACGGTGATCGGGTGTGTGGCGACCGCCATTATGCACCTACCCCGTCTTCGAGAATGAGTGCGTCGGCCTCCTCGCGCCTGAGAGAGAGGCTAAAGCCCCTGACCTCAATCTCCACCGGGTCGCCGAGGGGAGCGAACTGGAGCACCTTAAGCTCCGTGCCCCTGGTAAGTCCCATCGAAAGGAGCTTGGCGCGGTACGGCGTACGTCCCCCCTCATACCCCGCCACCCGGGCGGTCTCGCCGACGGCCAGATCGCGAACACGTCTCTTATCCATATATCCTCCGATGCGCACAGGAAATCTCACCCATTCCACCTTCTATGCATGAGATGGGCGGGAAATTAGCCTCGCCTATTTAAGTAAGTATGCCTTAATTCTATCGTCACCCGTGGGGTCTGTCAACCGAGGAACGGCGTATCCTTGTAGGTGCGTGTTGTAACTACGAATGCGGGCGGGTGGCGGCGTCGACCGCTCGTGCAGACCGTTCCGGGTCGGAAGGTCGCGTCCGCCGGGGGCACACGTTCGCGGCGAGCAGCGATCCGCGGGATCGCGCACGGCGCCGCGGTCACCCGTCCGTCTGATGACCGACGCGCCGGAGGCCGCTCGGCTAATCGTAGGCGGCGGAGGCTTGCGCTCCTTTGCCGACGGCTACGGCTACGGCTACGGCTACGGCTACCACAGGATGATGCGCGAGGGATCGCAGCGGCACCCCGGAGACGCGCACGAATGCCGTTTGACAGGAGCAGTAACTGCCCCTACACTGGACCGACATAAAATAAACTCTGTAGGAGGAGTTACATGGCTACAGTTGAGTTGAAAGACATCAACAAGGTGTACGACAACGGGTTTCACGCCGTTAAGGACGCCAACATCAGCATCAAGGACAAGGAGTTCGTCGTCCTCGTCGGTCCGTCGGGATGCGGTAAGACGACCACCTTGCGCATGGTCGCCGGACTCGAGGACATCAGCGGCGGCGATATGTTGATCGACGGCAAGAAGGTCAACGATATTCCGCCCAAAGATCGCGACATCGCGATGGTCTTCCAGAACTACGCGCTGTACCCGCATATGACCGTGTACGATAACATGGCTTTCGGTCTCAAGATTCGCAAGTTCGACAAGGCGGACATTCAGGCGCGCGTCGGCGAAGCGGCCAAGATTCTCGATATCGAAGCGCTGTTGGAGCGCAAGCCCAAGCAGCTGTCCGGCGGCCAGCGCCAGCGTGTGGCGGTCGGTCGCGCCATCGTACGTCATCCCAAGGTCTTCCTCTTCGACGAGCCGCTGTCCAACCTCGACGCCAAACTGCGGGTGCAAATGCGCGCCGAGATTTCGGCTCTTCACAATCGTCTGCAGGCGACGATGATCTACGTCACCCACGATCAGGTCGAGGCGATGACCATGGGCGACAAGATCGTCGTTATGAAGGACGGCATCATTCAGCAAATCGGCGACCCTCTTACGCTCTACAACAGCCCCATCAACCGTTTCGTCGCCGGCTTCATCGGATCGCCTCCCATGAACTTTCTCGCCGCCAAGATCGTCGAGGAGGGTGGAAAGATCGTCGCCGACGAGGGTAACTTCAAGTTGGGACTCGAGGGTAAGCTCGCGGAGATCGGCAAGGAGTATGTCGGCAAGGATCTGATTTTCGGCATCCGTCCGGAGGACTTGGAGTATACGTCGGACGCAGCCGACGGTACGTGCATCGAGAGCACCGTCGAGGTCGTCGAACCCCTCGGCGCGGAGATCCACATCTACGTCAACACCGGCAGCCACCAGCTGATTGCGCGCATTCCCCCAACGGTGCACGTCAACGTCGGCGACAAGGTTCGTTTCGTTCCCAATCAGGAGCGGGCGATCCTCTTCGACGTCGAGACCGAGCGGGCGCTCAACGTCGATGTCGAACAGTTTCAAATGTAACGTTCGGATTCGGTAACGAACTGCAACGGGCCGCCTCATATGGGCGGCCCATTTCAGTTGCGCCTCACCATGGGAAGCACTATGCTTTCACCTATATGAGTTATGTTTCGTTCGCTCTGCGAAATCAGCTAATCGGCGCATTAAAAGAGATTGAAGGACATACGGAACGAATCTTCTTAGCGTTGGCCGAGAGCCTTCCGGCGTTGGTTCGAGAGATGCGTCAGAGCTTCGAGCAGTCGGAAGAGGCGATCTGCTCGATGGGCCACCACGAGGCGGGGTGCACGGACCAACTCATGATCTCCTCGTTGGTCGCCCAGGCAAGCAAGGAGATGCGCAGCGGCGCCGACCGATTTCGCGAGATTTCGGAGCACGACGGCGAACTGTTCGAGCAGATTCAGTCCGGTATAAGCCAACTGGAAGAGATCTCTCACTCGATCACGCATATCACCGTCGATAGCGAGGATATGGAACTGGTCTCCCTCAACGCGATGACCGTGGCGTTGAAAGCGGGCAACGCGGGACGCGCCTTCAGCTTCATTACCGAAGAGTTGCAGCGCCTCGCAGCCCGGACGATCGACCTTTCGCGGAATATCGCCGCCCAAGGCCGCGAGCTCATCGAGAGCTTTCGCAACCTCGAGACGTTGTTGACCGATGCAAGGGGCTTCCAACAACAACTCATCGACAGTTTCGAGAATAGAATATTCTCGAGTTTTCACGAGGTACAGACCGCAGTCGAGGCGACCGTCGAGGGCTTACGCGCTCTGAGGAGCGAGTCCGAACAACTTCGCGAACCGGTGAACGGCATGATGGAGGCGATCCAGCTTCAGGATCTGATACGCCAGTCGATCGACCACATCATCTTGGCGCTGGAAAAGATCCGCTCCGAGGATGAGGTCGAGAACGACGACAAGCTTCTCGACGAACTGGCCTTTACACGTCAGATTCCGGCCCTCGCCTCGTCGCTCATAGAGGATGTCGCGGAACAGATCGACGGGAGCATCAGCACGTTCCTCCGCCTTACCGAGGAGGCCGAACAGAAGCGCGCGCAGCTGGAAGAGAACCAACGGCGCTTCACCCGCGGACAACTGCCCGATGCCCTCGGGATCGAAGAGCAATCCCTTGACACGCTCTTCGAGAAGGCGTCGGCCGTCCTGCAGGAGTTAATCGCCGACCTCGACCGCAACATGCGCAACAAAGAGAGCTTGGTCGATCGATCGACGTCCATTACGAGAAACGTCGAAAGCTTGGAGGAGCAATTCCATCGCTTCAATACGCTGGTAACTCGATTTCACAGCATCGATATCGCCAGTCGCATCGAGGTCGCCAAGCAGGAGGTGCTCCGGTCGATGGGTAGCACCGCTGAACAGATGACTGCACTCACGCGCCAGATCGAAAGCGACGTCGACCAGTCACTCCGTTCAACGCGGGATTTCATCAAGTCCGTCAGCGTCGTGATCGTCGGCCATCGGAACCACGTAGAGGAAGAGCACGAGTTCGTCGAGCACTTCAGTTCGAAGATGAGATCGCGATATCAAGCCCTCTCGGAGAGCCGCGAGGCGGTGGCCCGGAACGTGGCGGAGTTCTCACTATTCACCGACGGGTTTCATCGCGTCTTTGAACAGAGCAAGGAGAACGGCCGTCGCCTCTCGTCGCTCAGCGAAGAGATTCGCAATCTCAAGGTCGATTTGCAAAAGATGGAGGCGGAGATCGAGACGCGCTACACCGAGGTCCTCACACGTCGCGGCCTCGATTCGTGGACGATCGAAAACGATCGACTCCGAGAGATCATTGAGCGCTTTACGATCTTCTCCGACAAACAGCGCGTCGGACAGTTGAGCGGCGTCGATATCGGCGAGAGTGTAGAGGCCGGGGAAGTTACGCTGTTCTAAGATGCCTGCCTCCGGTGGAATAAACCGACATCACAACCAACGATTTCAGAAGGACGTCGCCGTTCTTCATCCCGGTGAGTACTTCTCGACCGACGAGGACATCATCATATCGACGGTTCTCGGCAGCTGCATCGCCGTAGCCCTCTACGATCCCGTAGTGAACCTCGGGGGACTCAACCACTTCATGCTTCCCGGGGAGTTACACAGCCGCAGGTTCTTTGCCGAAGAGAGCGGACGATACGGAATGTTTGCGATGGAACTGCTCATCAATGACATGCTCAAAGCCGGGGCACGGAAGAACAGACTCGTCGCGAAAGTATTCGGCGGCGGCCACGTGCTGGACAACACGTCGGGTCGAATCCCGGAGAGCAATATTCTCTTCGCGCGCGACTTTCTCGAGACGGAGGCGATTCCTATCCTGAGTCACGACGTGGGCGGCACCTCGGCGCGCAAGATATTGTTCTTTGCGGCCACCGCGCGCGTTTTGGTCAAACGCTTCGCCGGCAGGTCCGCAGTATCGGTGGAACGCGAGGAGCAGAAGTACTTCTCCAAAATCAAAAAGCGCAAAACAAACGATCCCAACGAACCGCTGTTCTTCTGACGCGACGTCGAGCGTTTTCGCTCGGCACCGTCCGATCACATGCCGGCGGCCGGCGGAGGATGAAACCCGTAGGCGCGCAAGAGGCGCAGCGCCTCGCCGATATCCGAGCGCGCAACCTCGGGAGTTGAGACCCACGCTGCGCGCATAGCCTCCGCGGAGGCGAAGACGGGACCGAACCGCAGTACCGCCTCCCACAGCCGCACCAGCGTGTCGCCGTCGAGCGTTCCATCGGCGAGGAGCGCCAGAAGCGCTGCGTCCAGCTCTCCGATAAGCGCTTCGCGGCGCTCGCTGAACAGATCGACGCCGCCCCGTTCGACCGCCGCAAAGGCGCCGTCTACCGCCACGGTCCGCTCCTGCCCCGCTGAGGCGACCGCGACGAGCGTAGCTCCGCGCTCGATCTCGAAGCGCCCCCGCTCCACCGCCACCTCGACCTCCGTGCCGTTGCGCCGAATCCAAGCGCGTCCGCGCCCGGTCACCGTAAGGTCTCCGGAGGTAACCGTAGATCGGACCACGTCCTCGCTCTCTCCCAACCAATGCAGTGCGCCGCGAAAGAGTTCGAACCGCCGTTCGGAGAGCACGAGGCCCTGCGTTCCGGGATCGAGGTGCAGCCACTGCCCGTAGTCGCCGGAATCGATCACGGCGAGCGCGCGATCGGTGAGTCGCAGCCAATCCCACTCCTCGAGCACAATTGCCTGTCCCTCGACCGGGAGATCGAGCGCGACCGGTCGCCTAAGAGATCCCCTCTGCCCGTAGCGCACGATCTCCAAGGGGCGTTCGCCCGCAGCGGGACCTCCCCGTTCCACGACCAACAGATCGAGCTCCCGCGACTCGAAGGGCACGGCGGGGGCCAGGCGCGGCGGCGGATCGGACGCGTCGCGCCTGAGAGACGTCGCCTCGTCCACGACGTCCTGTGAGGCGAGGGGGAAGATGGAGCCGAGCACGCTCCACAACGCGGCGACCAGGGGCACCCAAGACCGCACCACCCGATTCATCCTCCATCCGGTCCGCGCAACGCGGTCCGGCGCACATTGAGCGTCGAAATCGACCGTGAAAGGAAAAACCATAGTATCTCTCCTGACCGTCACGTCCTAAGGATAGCGTATATCACGCCCCGCGGAACAGCGCCCCGTCGACGGCGGTGACCATCTGACGGTCGAATGGTGGTATGGTATACGGAGCATTCAAATCGTATGAGCACCGGAGGGTACATGAATATTGTCGTGCTGGACGGATACACACTGAATCCCGGCGATCTGGATTGGTCGCCTCTTGAACGACTGGGAACGGTCACGATTCACGACCGTACCGGAACGGATCAAGCGCTGATCGTCGAGAGAGCAAAAGAGGCCGACGCGGTGTTGACGAACAAAACGCCGCTTTCGGCCCAAACGATACACGCGTTGCCGAAGCTCCGCTATATCGGCGTCATGGCAACCGGCTACAACGTCGTTGACGTCGCCTCGGCGGCTACGCGCGCGATTCCGGTGACGAACATTCCGACCTACGGCACCGACTCGGTCGCTCAGATGACCTTCGCACACATCCTCACCTTCTCCAACCGCGTCGTCGAACACTCCCGCGAGGTCGTCTCGGGGGCGTGGGCGCGCTCGGTGGATTTCTGCTTCTGGAATGCACCCCTCGTGGAGCTCGCGGGGAAGACCATGGGCATTATCGGATTCGGTCGAATAGGACGTCGTGTGGGAGCATTGGCCGACGCCTTTGGGATGCGGGTCGTCGCGCAGGACCTCCGTCGTACCGACGCGCCGAACTGGCCTCACTTCGCGTGGCGCCGGATGGACCAGCTGTTGGCCGAGGCGGACTTCGTCTCTCTTCACTGCCCGCTGACGCCGGAGAACACGGGAATGATAGACGCCGGCGCCCTCCGTGCGATGAAGAGGAGCGCTTTTCTCCTGAACATGTCTCGCGGACCGCTGGTGGTGGATGCCGACCTTGCCGATGCCCTGCGCAACGGCGTCATCGCAGGCGCGGGAATAGACGTTCTGGAACGCGAACCGCCCGAGGCCGACAACCCGTTGTACTCGGCGCCCAACATCACCATTACACCGCACATCGCGTGGGCGACGCGAGAGGCGCGATCGAGACTCCTGAACACGGCGGTCGCCAACGTCCGCGCGTTCCTTGCCGGAGAAACGGCAAACAGAGTGACCTGATTTCTTAGCGGATCGCTTCCATACCGGCACGTGACGGAGTATTGTTCTCTCCGATGAATCGAACCGCAATGATCCTTGGTGCCGCAGTGGTATCTCTTACCGCTGCGTGCGAGGCCTCGGCTCGAGAGCTGCCGACGGTGGAGACGGCGACCTCGGCGTGGTACGACGGCGACGGAGCCGAGGCGATAGCACAGTTCGAGCGACTCCTCGCCGCCGACCCTGAGAACGATGATATACGCCTCGACCTTTTGGTACTCCTGCGAGAGACGGGAGATCTGGAACGGGCGATCGAACTAACGAAGCATCTAGACCCCGGGCGATCATCGGAGACACTCATGACGACCGTTCTCGCGGGCGTCGCGAGCCCTGCCGCCGCGAAGGAGTCCGCCGGAGACCGCGGCGCCGACGCTCGCCATCTCTTGTGGAAAGCGGCGGGACGATACTTGGACGGCGACGCCGAGCGTGCGGAAGAGCTTCTCTTATCTCTCGCCGACGGAACGACCCACATGCCCTACGCCTACCTACTCCTCGGCCTCATCGCGCGCGAGCGGCGGGAGTGGGAGCAAACCGTCGAGTGGCTGACGATCGCTCGCCGCCAGGAGCCCAACCTCACCGCAGCTTTTGTGCCCCTCGCCGAGGCGCGGTTCGCTCTGGGAGAGGAAGCGGATGCGGTGGCGCTCCTGCGCCGAGCCGAGATCGCCCTCCCTTGGAACGACGCGATACCGAATCTCCGCGCGCGGTGGGAGCGGCAACGGCCGGAGCTCGTAACCCGACAGGCCGAGGAGACCGAGCGTCGTCGCGAAATCGCCGAGCCTCCGACCGTCGAGGTGGTTTTGGAAGAGCGCGAGACGATACCCAGACTGCGAGTCGGTCTTGCCGAATCGCTCTCTTCGGTCTATCTCAAGACCGGCGGCGACTTTCAAATGTTTGAAACCCCCGCCGATCTCGTCTTTCGCTCATCCGAGGAGCGCTTGGCCGCGCTGAGATCTGCGTTGGGAGACGAGCCGGCGGCGACCGGAGCGGGCGGCGCAATCCTCCGGGTGCTCTCCGACGGACAAAGGGTGATCGTGGAGGACGAATCGGGTTCACGAATCGCCGCAGGGGACGGGCCGCTGCGCCTGGTGTATGACGACCCGGGTCACACGACGATCGTATTCGATCTCGCGTTCGGTGCGGGGCAATTCTCCGCCGGCAGAGAAGATCGCAGCTATCGAGGGCACATAGAGATCCTGCCCCGCGGTAACTCGTTCACCCTGGTCAACGATCTCAATGTCGAAGAGTACCTTTACTCGGTGGTGCCGTCTGAGATGCCCTCGTACTGGCCGACGCAGGCGCTGAAGGCGCAGGCGATCGCGGCCCGTTCGTATACGCTCCACCGCCGAACGCGCTTCCACGACCGTGGATTCGACCTCGTCAGCTCGGTCGCCTCGGCCTTCTATCGCGGAGTTACCGGAGAGCATCCTCTCACGACCCGTGCGGTTCGCTCCACGCGCGGCGTGGTGCTCGCCGACGGTGAAGGAACGTTGGACGCCGTGTACAGCGCTAACAGTGCCGGCTATACCGAGTCGAGCGAGAGCGTCTGGGGCCATCGGACCTCCCTCGTCGCGGTCTCCGATCCGCTTCTACCGCCGCTGGAAACGCGACGCCGGCCGTCGGAGTTGTACGGCTGGATCGCGAGCCGCCCGCAAAGCCACTCGGGCGATCGACAATACGCCTCGGCCAGTGCCTACCGCTGGCAGCTCTTGGTACCGCGCCAGACTATCGAGCGCCGCCTCGCGACGGCGGGGTATGACGTAGGCACGGTCCGAGTGGTCCTTCCGGGGGAGCGCGGAATAACGGGCCGGGTCGAATGGGTGCGCATCGAAGGGAGTCGCGGTGAGGCGGTCGTCAGAAGAGATGTCATCAGGTCGCGCCTCGGCGGACTCCGGAGCAACTTGTTCACCGTCTCGCCGCTTCTGGGCGAGGATCGAGCGGCGGAATACTTCCTCTTTGAGGGAGCGGGCTGGGGCCACGGTGTCGGTATGGACCAGACCGGCGCAGCGGGCATGGCGGGAGCCGGATACTCCGCCGAGGAGATCCTTGCTCACTACTATCCGTTAAACGCGCTGCGCGTCGACTATTAGCCGCACGCCGAGAACGCCGCTACGGTGCGACCGGACGCATGATGTGGACGAGACGGCGCGGCGGATCGGGTACGGTCCGTTGAACGTGTCGCCACATAGCCGGGCTCTCCATGCAGAGGTAGACGGGCGTGTCCGGTACTACGCGCCGGAGTCGCGTCTTGATTGTTCGGTACATCTCGGCGCGAACCGACTGCAGATAGCGCATTTTGCCGTCCCCGGTGGCGACAAACTCGTCCAGGGAGTACGGCCGTCGTTCGATCCACGGTCGAAGCGTGCCGGGGTATCGCAGAGTGCCCAGGCTAATCCACTCCGGTGCCCGCGTGCGGAATCGCGCCAATCGGTCGACGAGCGCGACGTACCAGTCGCGCCACGACGCACCGTGGACCATAGGATCGAAGTGGAAGGCGAGTCGGTACCCCTTTTCCCACGCGCGGTCCGCCGCGGACAAGCGTTCGTCGAGACCGGCCGCCGCCCCCTCCTCCGATGCGATAATCGGCGGCGGATTGAGTGAGAACGCGACGACGGTACTCCCACGCGGTGCCACATCCGGGAGGTGATCCACATAATCGGTCTTGGACTTGAGTTCGAGCCGTATGTTGGACCGGTCGGCAAATGCGGCGCTGAGATCGGCCGAGACGCCGAACAGCGGATCGAACAGCAAACTGTCGCCGACCTCTCCGGTCCCGACGCGGACCGCGCGATCGGGGTGGGCGGCCGCAAGGTCGCGAGTCGCCTCCACGGCGCCCTCATCGGGAAGCCGCACCTCCAAGGTCCGATTTCTCAAATACGATTGCATGATGCAGTAGGTACACCCCAGGGTGCATCCCACGTATACGTTGAACGTTCGGTAATTGCAGCAGACATACCCATGCGTTCCCGGACAGCGCCCCACGTCGTCGGCGGCGCCGCGACGGACGAGGATGGTGCGCGGCGTATTGTGCTCCTCTTTGAGCCCGTCGGCGGCGGCAATCGTAACGGACTCGATCGACCGCAGCTCCTCGCGCGTTTTTAAAAGCCGTTCTACACGGCGCCGTACCGGGGAGCTGGCGACTTCCTCGAGCCAGACGATACGATCGATCGTCTTAGAATAGTAGGTCCAGCAGTCCATCGAGGTCCTCCGTAAGTGTGGCGGCGGCCGACAAGCGCCGCCGGAGCTCTTCCGGCGATGATAAACGAAAGCTGACGCGGTAGGAGTCGCCTTCGAAGTTCGGCGGTGGGTCGATCTCGACGCCCGTTCCGGCGAGCCGTCGCCGCCGAACGTCCGCCAGGTGGTCTTCCATGGCCGTAAGACGGGGGTAACGCCGGTGCCGTAACCATCGCAGCGCCTCAGCGGGGCTACGCTCACGCAAGGTGTCGGCCAACCTCATCGCGTCGAGGCCGTCGCGCCGTACGAGTTCGATCGAAAGGCGCAGAGCAAGGCGTCGATTGCTGAATGAGAATCGCTCGACCGGCGGCAACAGATGGGCCACGGCGGCGTCGAGCTCCGCCGGGATAGCCTCTGCGGTGCGAAAATCGATCGCCCCTCGGTCGAGTGCCGCGGCGGCGTGTTGCGGAAGGCGGCGGTAGCGCTCCAAAGCAGGACGCACGTCGTTGTCCCGGTCCAAGTAGTGCAACACGGCCGTCCATGACTCCGTATCGTCGTCGGTTTTCACGGCCGCCTCACACGCCGAAACGATTCGATCGATCTCCGACCACCGAAACGCTCCGACTCGGTTTTCCGCGGCGAGGGCGCACACGAGAAGCTCGATCTCGGAGGCGGGCGAGCACGCGAGAACGGGACACGATCGGTCGTCGATCGCGCTCCACAATCGACGGTACCGAAAGCCCCACACGAGACGATGTGGCTCACCGGCGGGATCGCGCGCGGAGGACGACGCATCGGCACATACGACGATCGGCGGGCGCACGGCGGACTCGATAATCGCCGCATCCAACGAGGACGAGTCGACCTCGTCGACCGATGAGGAAAAGATGTCCATCGTCGCCTCACGAGATGCAAGATCGTAGAGGAGATCCGATGAGACCATTGAAGCGCGCAGGAGAGGATACGACATAGATACTCCGGGAGTTACGGTGCCAGCGTAGCAGAATCTCCGACGCGTTGACAACGCCCTCCCTCGACCGTACCATGCCCGCCATGAACGCACATACGTTCGTCCGTGTAGCCTTAGTCGGGTGCGGAACCGTCGGAGGCGCGGCCGCGGAGCTGATGTTCCAAGATCGCGCACTCATTGCCGAGCGCGGCGGCGTCGACATCGAGCTGGCCGCGATCGTCGATCGCACCTTCGAGCGCGCCAAGATGTTGGGACTACCCGAAACGCTCTTTCGCACCGACCTGGACGAGGTGCTGAACGACACCGAGATCGACGTCGTCATAGAGCTTGTCGGCGGTCTGGAGTTTGCCCGAGACGTGATCAAACGCGCGTTGGATGCGGGAAAACACGTGGTGACGGCAAACAAGGCGCTCCTCGCGCACCACGGGGCGGAACTCTTCGCCCACGCCCGCGCCAAAGGGCTGACGATCGGGTTTGAGGCGAGCTGCGGCGGCGGCATCCCGATTATCCGAGCGATCACCGACGGATTGGTCGCCAACCACATCGACGCGATCTACGGCATCGTGAACGGAACGTGTAACTTCATTCTGACTGAGATGATCCAAAAAGGTGAAAGTTACCGCGAGGCGCTCACCGAGGCGCAGCGCTCGGGGTTGGCCGAGGCCGATCCCAGTCTCGATGTGCAGGGCGTCGATTCGGCGCACAAAATCGCGATAATGACCGCCCTGGCCTTCGGCACCATCGTCGACTTGGAGTCGATTCCGGTAGCCGGCATCGACCGGCTCGACGAGCGGGACGTCGCGTTCGGTAGGGAGCTCGGATATGTCGTCAAGCTTCTCGCGGTCGCGTATCGCGTCGACGACGGTGTCGTGACGTGGGTCCGGCCCGCCTTCATCTCCGAGGAGCATCCCTTGGCGCGGGTTAACGGTCCGTTCAATGCCGTGAGCGTCTACGGCCACGTGACCGGCCACACTCTATACTACGGCCGTGGCGCGGGGGGCGCGCCCACGGCGGGAGCGGTCGTCGCCGATGTCGCGGGGATCGCGTCCGGCGTTCTTCCGGCGATCTTTGCGCACACGAGCTTCTGGCCCGACCGCAATCAAAGCGATCTTAGGCTGCCGGTCGAGGAGTCGTCGAGCCGCTTTTACCTCAGGATCATGGCTCAAGATCGACCGGGCGTGCTGGCCTCGATATCCGCGGTTATCGGGGACCACGGCATCAGTATCGCCAGTCTGCGCCAGGACGAACGAGCCAAACGCGACGAGCTCGTACCGGTAGTCGTCACCACCCACGTATGTAAAGAGCGCGCGGTGCGCGACGCGCTGGCCGGGCTCGATGCGCTGTCGGTAACCGGCGACGCGACCGTGTGCCTCCCCATCGTGGATGAGCATCCCGAAATCCACGAAAGCGAATGACGCACCGGCGACTCCTCAAGGCGACCGCGCGGTTGACGGGGAGTCGAGATAGGACGACGGCCGACCGTCGCGAGACCGTTCTCCGGTTCGCTACGCCGTCGACCGTGGTACGAGGTGGTACTTTATCTTGGCGCGCTTTCCGACTGCGGCGTCGGGTCCCCGTTCGATGAGACGCATTACGATTTCCATCGCCCATCGCCCCATCTGACGTACCGGTTGCCGAATCGTGGAAATGCCGAACACCTCGGCGATGGGAAGGTCGTCGAATCCGAGTATCGCAAGATCCGCCGGGACGTTTACGCCGATCTCGCGGGCCGCGGCCAAAAGCCCGGCGGCGATATCGTCGGAACCGGTAAAGACCGCGTCGGGCCTCGGCGAGAGCATCAAGATGGGTTCCAAGAGCTCGTACCCGCCCTTGATCGTATCTTCGCGGTAGGGAATCTCGTGTACGACCGGTGCACCGCGTTTTTCGGCAAAGTCGGCGTATGCGCGACGACGGAAACGG
The DNA here is from genome assembly GCA_965601925.1 of Alkalispirochaeta sp. GTDB lineage: Bacteria > Spirochaetota > Spirochaetia > DSM-27196 > Alkalispirochaetaceae > Alkalispirochaeta. Next base: position 2,769,604 of record OZ271854.1, on the reverse strand, counting down.
TCGGTCGGACAGACGTCGCTCGCCCCGTTGATGCAGGCGATCGTTTTCGCGCCGCGTCGGTGAAGATAGGCGAGACCGTCAAGCGCGCTTTGGTAGTGGTCTATGTAGACCTGCGGACACGGGGCGTCGAACAGCGCTTGGTCGCAGGCGACGAGCGGAATCGTGCCGATGAGAGAACGGAGCGCCTCGCGGTCCTCGGTCTCGGTGGCGACGATAACGCCGTCCATCGCGTGGGTCGCCGCTTGTTCCAGAAGGAGCGTCGCCGACCAATCGGGCGCTTGGCTCTGTTGCACGAGTATCTCATACGATCGACTGCGCGCGGCGTCGCTGAATCCCGCAAGAAGCACCGAGTAAAAGGGATGATCTACCGTATCGAGCACTACCGTTACCCGATGCGTTTTGCCGCTGCGGAGCGTGCGGGCCGCCGAGTTCGGATGGTAATCGAGCTCGTCCATCGCACGTTCGATAGCGAGTCGCGCCCTTTCCGAGACATAGGGTCGCCCGTTGAGATACCGCGAAACCGTGGCGGTGGAGAGACCGCTGTGCGCGGCGATATCGTGAATGTTCGCCATACCCACTCCTCTTCTCGGTCGAGAAGACCGGATACCGACAAGTGTACCTGCCGACACACAGCGGCGCCACTTCGACTCACGCGCCGCCCTCGCTCAGCGCTTCGGCTACGTCGGCGAGCGAGGCCGCCGTAACGCGCTCGGCGAGACGATAGGTCTCGCGGCCCGGGTACACGATGAAGGCGTCGGTCGGCTCGACGTCGTTACAAGCCGAGACGAAGGCGCGCGTCGGCACGGGCTGTAGTCGTCGCTGCACCTCGATAGCGTACCGCTTACCGTCGGGCAACACCACCAGAAGATCGATCTCCGCGCCGCCCGCCGCCCGGTAGTAGTATCCGCGGCTCCCGGGGGGACCGGCAGACAATACATTTTCGACGACAAACCCTTCCCAACTTGCACCGACGATCGGATGGGAGAGAAGCGACTCCTCATCGTCTATCCTGAGCAGGGCGTGCAGGAACCCACTATCGCGGAGATACACACGAGGCCTCTTCGCGATCCGTTTTGCTCCCGCCGCCCCATCCCACGGAGGGAGCATTCGCACGAGAAGTCGATCGGCGAAGAGCGTCACATACGCCGCCGCCGTCTTGGCGTCCACTCCGAGATTACGCGCTAATCGCGCCACGTTTAGCGCGGTGCCTTGGAGATGTGCGAGCATCGTTAAGAGCCGCCACGACGTCTGTGCGGAGAGGCGTGGCGCGGCGAGGGGTATTTCGCGTTCAAGATAGGCTTGTATGAGCTCCTCGCGACATCTCATACTTCGCCGGTCATTGGCGGCGAGAAAGCTCTCGGGCATGCCGCCCCGAACCCAGAGTGACGTCTCTTCCTCGAGAGTACCCTTGGTCTCGAGTACCGACAGGCACGACATCTCAAGTACGCCGAGGCGTTCGTCCCCGGCACTGTCGGAGCTCGCCGGACGTTCGATCGCCGCTGACCCGATCAAGAGGAAGCGTCCTTTCGGGCGTTGTACGCCGCCGGTCCGCTCCAGGAGGCGGGGGAGGATACTCAATAGCCCGGGAAGACGGTGGAACTCGTCCACGATAACGAGTCGATCCCGACGGCGAGAAAAATAGAGCTCGGGATCGTCCACTTTCGCTCGGTCACGGAGGGACTCGAGGTCGATGTACAACGCGTCGCGCTCCTCCCCCGCGGCCAACGCCAGCGTGGTCTTACCCACCCGCCTCGGCCCTATCAAAATCACGATCTCCTTCTCGTCGAGGAGACGTGAGAGGTAGTACGATGACCTTCGAAACAACATCCTTGCAATTATGGAACTACATTCCTTTATCTGCAATGATTGTACTTTAGTTTTCCGTGAAATCGTTGTTTTCTCCGGCGCCCACACACTACACTGCAATTGACACGACCATGACCGCCGAGTACCGTCACGATGCATCGCCTGCAACAAAGGAGCTTACACCATGAAATTCATTGAATATACCGTGAACCCGCAGATCCCTCGAGCGCTTAAACCGCTGGAAGAGCTCGCCCACGATCTGTGGCTGAGTTGGAATCACGACGCGCAGTCGCTGTTCACCCGTCTCGACTTCGATACGTGGATGCAGAGCAATCAGAATCCGGTGCGCATGCTCGGTATGGTTCCGCAGCAACGGTTTGAAGCGCTTGCGACCGACGACTCGTATCTCGCATCGCTCAATGCGGTGGTGGAAAAATATCGCAAGTACAAGGCCGGAAAGGAGACGTGGTACCGGGGGAACAAGAAGAACGTCGTCGCCTACTTCTCGATGGAGTACGGCCTGGACGTGAGTCTTCCGATCTACTCCGGCGGTCTCGGTGTGCTGTCGGGAGATCACATGAAATCGGCCAGCGACCTCGGACTCCCCCTAGTCGGTGTCGGTCTTCTGTACCAGCAGGGATATTTTCAACAATACCTCAACGCCGACGGGTTCCAACAGGAGAGCTATCCGGAAAACGATTGGTACAACATGCCGGTTCGACGCGTCACCGACAAAGACGGCAACGACGTCAAGGTCGGGATCGAACTCTCGGAGTCGCACGTCGTCGCGCGGGTGTGGGAGGTAACGGTCGGACGGGTCAGCTTGTACTTACTCGATACCAACATCGACGAAAACGACGAAGACGATCGTGCCATCACCTCGACGCTGTACGGCGGCGATCGGGAAATGCGCATGAGACAGGAGATCGTCCTCGGTATCGGAGGTATTCGTGCGCTCCGGGCTATGGGCATTAACCCCGCCGTTACCCACATGAACGAGGGACATTCGGCCTTTTTGGCACTTGAACGTATCCGCGAGTACATCCAAAACGACGGCTTGTCGAGACGCGAGGCGATACAGACCGTATGGCCCACCAATATCTTCACGACCCACACCCCCGTGCCCGCGGGCAACGAGCGTTTCGGCGTCGATATGATGCAGAAGTACTTTCACGCGATCACCGACGGCACGGGGTTCAGCTGGGACGAGTTCATCGCCCTGGGTCGCGAAAACCCCGCCGATCCGCAGGAGCCCTTCTGCATGACGGTCCTCGCGATCCGTCTGAGCGCCTACAACAACGGCGTGAGCGGACTCCACGGCGAGGTTTCGCGTACGATGTGGAAGCAGATCTGGCCCGACCTCCCGGAGGACGAGATCCCGATCACCCATATCACCAACGGAGTGCACTCCCGCAGCTTTCTCAGCCGCGAGATGAAGGATCTTCTCGATCGGTACTTCGGTCCGCGCTTTCAGGATGAGCCGACCTACACGCAGATTTGGGATCGTATGGACCGCATCTCCGACGAGGAGCTGTGGCGCACCCACGAGGTCGGCAAGAACCAACTCGTCTCCTTTGCCCGCGAGCGACTCAAACGCCAACTTACCCGGCGCGGCGCGAGCCAATCGCAGGTGGTACACGCCGACGAGGTGCTCTCACCGTACACCTTCACGATCAGCTTCGCGCGGCGCTTCGCCACCTACAAGCGTGCGACTCTCCTCTTTCGCGATCTGGATCGCTTGCGCCGCCTTTTGACGAACCCCGATCGCCCCGTGCAGATCATCTTTGCCGGCAAAGCGCATCCGCACGACATTCCGGGAAAGAATCTCATCAAAGAGATCGTGCACTTCTCGGACGATCCCGAAATCCGCAGTAAGATCGTCTTCCTGGAGAACTACGATCTGGAGATCGCGAAGCATCTGGTCGGGGGGAGCGATATCTGGCTCAACACGCCGCGGCGACCGATGGAGGCGAGCGGCACGAGCGGGATGAAGGCGGCGATTAACGGCGTCCTCAACTGCTCGATTCTCGACGGCTGGTGGGCCGAAGGGTACAATCCGGAGGTCGGCTTCGCGATCGGCGCCGGCGAGGAGTACGCCGACGAGGAGATGCAGGACGAGATAGAGAGTACGCTCCTTTACGACCTCCTGGAGCGCGAAATCATCCCCACCTACTACGAACGGGGGCGCGACGGACTCCCCAGAGAGTGGATCGCCCGCATGAAAGCGTCGATGCAACGGTTGGGCGGACAGTTTTCCACCAGCAGAATGCTCCGCGAGTACTGCGAGCAGTTCTATCTTCCGGCGCTCAAGAACTCCGAGCGGATTACCAAGAACGACTTCGAGGTTGCAAGGGGTCTGTCGAAGTATATCGAGCGCCTCCAAGGAGCATGGGCCCACGTCTCGGTCTTCGATATCGCGGGAGCCGAACACCGCAGCCTCAAAGTCGGCGATACCTTCTCAGTCGAATGCCGCGTCCACCTGGGCGAGATCGCCCCATCGGAGGTATCAGTGCAGGTGTATACCGGGAGGATCGACGCCGAGGGAGCGTTACGGGACCCGCAAATCGTCGTCATGAAGAGTAGCGAGCGAGACGAGAAAGGGCATGTCTTTCGCGCCCGCGTGCGATGCCGACACGCGGGGCGGCAGGGATTCGCGGTGCGCGTCATCCCGGCCAATCAGGATTTGGTCCATCCTTACGTCCCGGGACTCCTACGCTGGAACGCATGACGCGTATCGCGTCGCCGATCGGGAGCGGACGAAGCTCTCGGTCGGCGTCAGCGGCCGTCACGCAGCCTTGAACCGACCATACATACGTGGTACGTTGCCGATGTGAAGCGTCATATGCATCGGATCGTCACCGTAGCGCTCGCGATGGGAATCGCAGCGCTCACCGCAGCTTGCCAGACGGTCCCGGAAGAGATACCCGAGGGGCTGAGTCGCATGGAGATGTTCCAGCGCGCTCAGGAAGCGGTAGAGGTAGAGCGCTGGGAGCTCGCCCTTCGTTACTATGAAGAGTTCATACGCCGGTTTCCGGACGAACGCGGCGCGATCGTCGAGGCGGAATACGAGATCGCGTTCATCGCCTATAAGCAAGAGCAGTACCGTGAATCGATAGCGCTCTTCGAGGCGATCCTCTGGAAATATGAGGAAGACGAGACGGGCATGCTCCCCGAATGGCCGCGCGTACTCTCGCTACGACTCTTAGAGATCATCGATGAGCGCATGTTCGAAGAGGGATTCTTCGACGAGGACGCGCAGGGCGCGTCCTGACGTCACGGTCCAAGATCGGGCCGCCGCTCCGCCCCCTTCTCCCCTCCCCTTACCAATGCACCAACCACCATCGAGCGTGAATGATATCAATAGCGACCGGGCGGGGCGTGGCGCCGGGCGATTCCAGACGTCTGCGTCTACTGAGTCCGGAGACGCGGTCCCCGGGTCAGCAAATAGTTACTACACGCGCCATCAAGGACGCGCCGCGCCGCTTGACAGCGCCCCGGCACCGTGATAACGCATTGACATGCACCACCGACTCGACAGCTTATTGCACGCCGTCACCGACGGCGCTGCTCGCCTGCAAACGCTCCGCGAGGAGTTCGTCGCCACCTATGGAGCGGAGCCGACCGTCGTTGTCAGTGCTCCGGGACGCACCGAGATTATCGGAAACCACACCGATCACAACGGCGGTCGAGTTGTCGCCGCGGCCGTGGACCTCGACGCCCTCATTGTCGCCTCACCGGCCGACGAGTCACGTAGCTCTCTCAAGTCCGTAGGGTGGCCTCGGCAATTCGAGGTAGACTACGAAGCGGATCGCGTCGTAGACACACACGACACCGAGCGACTGATGCGCGGTGTCGCCGCCGGACTCGTCGACGCGGGGTTCGCAACGCCGCCCTATCGCGCCGTCATGGACAGCCGCGTCACGCCCGGAAGCGGACTCAGCTCTTCGGCGGCCCTCGTGGTCGGGCTCGCCGGGGTTCACGCCGTCCTTTCCGGTCAATCACCGTCCGCGCTCGATATCGCTCGCGCCGGCCAGTACGCCGAAAACCACTATATGGACAAGCCGAGCGGCCTCATGGACCAGACGGCAAGCGCCGTGGGCGGCGCTGTAGCCATCGATTTCGCCGACTCTTCCGAGCCGCACTACACGCGCCTACAGCTCGATATCGGTGCCACCGGCAACACGTTGGTCGTGGTCAACAGCGGCGGGAGCCACGCCGATCTGACGGGTCACTACGCCGCGATTCCGCGGGAAATGCGCGCCGTTGCCGCCGCCGTCGGAGCCTCAAATCTCGTCGAGACGAGTCGCGAGGCGTTGTCCTTGCGCCTCAACGACGTGCGCACCGAGGTGGGCGACCGGGCGGTACTACGGGCCTTTCATTTTTTCGACGAGCAGGATCGCGTATCCGAGTTGGCAAAAGCGGCCGAAGACCGCCGCTTCGACCGGGTGTTGGAGATTATGAACGCGAGCGGCGACTCGAGCTGGATGCTCTTGCAGAACATCCATCCCGACGGATACGAGCGGGAGCAACCGCTCGCCGTGGCGCTCTACGCAACGCGCGCCTTTTTGAATCGATACGGATCGACGGGGGCATGCCGCGTCCACGGCGGCGGTTTCGCAGGTACGATCCTCGCGGCGATACCGACCGACCGCCTCGAAGAGTATCGCACTATGATGACCGAGATATTCGGGGAGCACTCTGTCATGGAGTTGCACATTCGAGATGAGGGTGTAATCACCGCGACACTGTAGGTCAGCCGGTGGACGCGGAGTCAAAAACCTCGACGCGTTTTGATCGTCTCCCAGGCCGACTGGATCTCCTGAAAGCGCTGGGTCGCATACTCGACGAACTCCTCCGGCATGCCCTGCGATACGATGCGATCCGGGTGGTACTCTTGAACGAGGCGCCGATACGCACCCTTCACCTCGTCGTCGTTCGCGTCCTCCGAAAGGCCGAGTACGGCGTACGCGTGCTCGCTGTTTCCCACATAACGGTTGCGAATTGAGGCGAACTCCGCTCCCGTGACGCCCAGAATGGAGGCGACCGCATCGATCATCCGCTCCTCCGCGGGATGGAGCTCCTTGTCGGCGAGGGCGATTTGAAAGAGCATGTCGACCATGCTCGAGCGCAAGTCGCTTTGCCCCATCGTCATCTGAGCAAACTGGCGCGCGAAATCTTCGGGACCGTACTGCGAGTTTTTCGCCTCGTTGAAGATGCGAATCGCAAACTGTCGCTGATCTCCGGTGATGTGCATCCGATCGAGGAAGGAGACGACCATTTCGCCCTCTTCACGGGTGATGTGGCCGTCCGCCTTGGCAATCTTGCCGAGAATCGAAAAAAGGGCGAGAAAATAGGCCGCCTGCCGCTCTTCCGTCGGACTCGTTCGCGCCGTGCTCCCGGTGGAGCCGGTACGCGCGCCCGAGCTGCGAGTGGAGCGGGCTCCGCCGGAATCGCGATACGCACCTCTCGCCGCGCCGCTGAAGGGACCTCCGGTCACTCTGCGCGCGCCGCCGCTCTGTTTATCGAAGAGGTGATGCCCGATGGCACCGCCGGCGATGGCTCCCAGGGGGCCGCCGATCATCATTCCGATCGTTCCCCCGATCATCTTTCCAAACCAACTCATGGCAGCAGTCTATTCCTCCCGTATCGTCGCGACAAGATGGGCCGACATCGCTCGAGCGGACGCGGCACCCCGCAAAAAAGGACGTATGCGCGGTGCAAAACGTCAGGGTTGTTCCGCGCCGATACGCATCGCCGCCACCTCGCCGCTGATCATACTCATAGTCGTTCCCGTACCGGGCACGGTGTACTGCCCGGCAAAGTAGAGGTTCTCGACCCGCTTGGATCGATTCGCCGTCCGGAACCACGCCGTTTGGAGGAGCGTCTGTCCGAGGCCGAAGGCATTTCCCCGAAAGGCGTGGTAATCGCGCTCAAAATCGGAGAGCGACATGCGTTCCTGAAACACCAGATGGCGTCTCAACGGCCGTCCGGTAAGGCTCTCCATACGCGACAATGCGGCTTCCAGGTACTGCTCGCGTCGCGCGGGCGTATCTTCGAGTCCCGGCGCGACGGGTATCAGGAGAAACATCGCCTCGTGTCCCGCCGGAGCGCTCGACGGGTCGGTCTTGGACGGAAGGTGAATGTAAAACAGCGGCTCGTCTATCCAGCGACGGCGGCCGTACACGGCATCGAAGTGGGTCTCCCAGTCGGCGTCGAAGAAGAAGGTGTGATGTACGAACTCGTCGAGTTCACGATCGAATCCGAGATAATAGTTCACGACCGCCGGAGCGAGGGAGACATTCTTCCATCGTCGCCGCGAAATCGATCGATACGCGTGCGGCAAAAGGTCGGTTTCGACGTGGTGATAGTCGGCGTTGGCGACGACGACGTCACCCTCGATGCGCCTCGTGGCTCCATCAGCGGTTTTTACCTGCACCCCGACTGCGCGAGCCTTTCGGCCGACACGCTCGACATCGATCTCGGTTACCTCGTGGTTGAATCGGAATACGGCGCCCTGACGTTCGGCGACCTTTTGCATCGAGCCGACTACCGCGCCGAAGCCACCGTGCGGATACCACGTACCCAGATCGAAGTCGATGTGATTCATCAGTGTATAGATCGCCGGCGTCTGTTTGGGACTACTTCCGAGAAAGACAACGGGAAACTCGAGAATCCGCCTCAGGTACGGGTGGCGAAATCGACGACGCACCCGCCCACCGAAGCTCTGGAACATATTCAATCCCGGCAGATTCGATATGACTCGCCAGTTCACCAAATCGAAGACCGAATAGTAGTTCTTGTAGATGAACGAGTCCATCGCAAAGCGATACTTGCGACGACAGTCGGCGATGTAGCGCTCCAACACTTCGCCGGCACCGGGCTCGTAGTGCTCGAATACCGCGCGCGCACCCTCCCGATCGGCGGGAATGTCGACGACGTTCCGTTCCTCACCGGGTACGGCGTCGCCGTAGTAGACGCGGTAACTCGGATCGACGCGCTGAATATCGTAGAAATCGCTGCGTGATTCCCCGAACTGCTCGAACCAGCGGTCGTGCTGATCGGGCATCCAGTACCAACTCGGCCCCATGTCGAACCGATATCCATCTTTTTCCAGTACGCGGGCGCGGCCGCCTACCCAGTCGTTTTTCTCCAGGACCTCTACGCGATAGCCGTCGCGGGCCAAAAACGCTGCAGCGGACAGCCCGCCGAAACCGCTGCCGATAACAAGTGCTCGCTTCATTACGGTTGAACCTTGACGCCAAGGTACTACCGCCTCTTCGGCCCGGCAACTCTCTACCGTACCGCGGACAGGTACCAGAAGGGGATCAACTCGTCGGCCGTTTCCCTGAGATCCTCGTCGGAGAACCGACCTGCAAGCTCCTCCGCGCACCGAGCCGCCTCGGCGAAGTATCTCGCTCGTTCGGCGCGCACCGCGTCAGCATCGTCCGCGCGCGACCGACCCTTGAGGGAATCGAGCGTTCCGCCGATCCGTCCCGCCGTCAACGCGACCTCTGCGCCCATACGTTCGTCGTCTTCGACCTCGTCACGGTGCACCCATGCGCCGCTTTTGAGATCGAATCGGTAATCGGCCAGAAAGAGTCTCCCGTGGCGTACGATAAACTCGACGGCGGAACAGATGAAATCGAACTCCTCGTCGGTCGTCAAATAATGGAAATTGAGCCTGACCCAGCCCGGCTTGACCCCGTGCTCCCCGCGCCGGATATAGTCGCGATAGCGTTCGGAGGTCTCCAGGTCGATGTGTAACAATCGATGGCCGTAGGGGCCGGCGCACGAGCAGCCGGCGCGCGATTGAATCCCGAATAGATCGTTAAGCAGCCGTACGACAAACCGAGGGTGGAGGTATCCCGTACCCGCTCGTACGTTAAACGAAAAGATCGCGAGTCTCTCGGCCGGCGGTGCGTCGCCGACGATCTCGATCCCGCGCACCGCGCCCAACCGGTCTAACGCGCGCCCGATGAGCTCGCGCTCCCGTTCCTCGATCGCCTCGACTCCGATGAGATGTTGGAGGTCGATGGCCAGGGCGGCACGCATGGTTTGTATGATGCCCGGCGTTCCCGCTTTCTCCCGCTCCTCGATATCCTCGAGATAGTCCTGGGTCGCAGCGTTGACGAAACTCACCGTTCCGCCCCCCGACACCGACGGGGGCAAGTCGTCGCGATAGAGCGTGTCGCGCACCAATAAAACGCCGCTCGCTCCGGGACCTCCCAAATACTTGTGGGGCGAGAAGAAGACGCCGTCGAAGTAGGCCTCCTCGTCACGCCGCACATCGATACGGGCGTACGGCGCCGACGCCGAGAAATCGAAAAAGGCGAGCGCGTCGTGACGATGGAGCGTACGCGCGACGGCGTACACGTCGGTCCGTACGCCGGACACGTTCGACGCGGCGGAAAACGAGCCGATCTTCTGGCGACCGTCCCACGCGGAATCGGCGAGCTTAGTTTCCAGATCGTCCAAAGACAACCGCCCCATCGCGTCGAGTTCGACTTCGACCACCTCCGCCAGTCCCTCTCGCCACGAAATTTCGTTGGAATGGTGTTCGTAGGGTCCTACGAATACGACCGGCAAGCGCGAACGCACCGCCGGGTCGGCGGCGTCAAGGCACCCGATGCACTCCAGACGATCGCGGGTCGCCGGGGGAATATAGACACCGAGAATCTGTTGAAGACGATTGATCGCCGCCGTGGCGCCGGCGCCGACGGCTATGAGTTTGTAGTGCTCGTCCGCGTTAAGGCGATCCTTGATGATCCGTTCCGCGGCCGCCAGGCGGCGACTCGTCACCCGTCCGGTCGTGTCGTCCTCGGTGTGCGTGTTGGCATAGTGTTCGAGAAGGTGCTCGACGTAGCGCTCAAAACTGCGAAGCGCCCGCCCGGAGGCGGTGAAGTCGGCATATGCGATCCGGCGATCCCCGTACGGGGTGGCGATCGTCGCATCACATCCTACAATGTCGGCTCGTATCTCATCCCAATCGACGCTCATGCGACGATTATACATGGAAACGACGGCGACGGCACGATGCGCCGCCGCCGGTCGTCGCTACCGGTAATATGAGCGGGCGATCTCCACCAACTCGCGACTCACCTCCGGAATGTTACGGTTACGCGACGCCGATGTCACCGAGTCGACCTCGATCTGCGGCGTCCAGTTGGAGATCTGCGTCGTAAGCACGACAATATTGTCGTCGGAATCTTGTCGATTCAGCCAATCGACCACCGGACGTCGTACCTCGCTTCCCACACCGGCGTTAATCACGATTACCGCATCGAAATCGCGCGCATCAAGATTTGAAAAATCGTCAAAACTGCGTACCGCGATGCTCGTCTCTCCGTCGTCAAGCTCCTCCGTCAACGCCTCGATCAATGATGCCTTGTAGCGACTCCATTCGGAAACGACGGCAATACGCCGGGAAGCGCCGGCGCTTCCGACATTTTGATGTTCAACGGGCTGAAGTGCACCGAGGACGCCGCTGGTTGCGACCAGCAAGAAGGGAATGAACAGGCGGTATATCTTTATCACTTCCAACACTCCTTGGTTCGGTAGTACACGGCGGAAAATACCGCGAATACCCGATAGGGACAACATATATATGACTTTTCTAATAATAAATATAGCGCGCGCATCACGTACACCGAGGGGACACGATTGTGCGTCGATACACCGTCCGACTCGATGTGCTCGGTCGATTCAGAACGAACCGGAACGTCTTCGACCGTTACCGGCGGTTAGAATCGACGTGTGTGCGTTCCTGTGGCGTCGCGGGCCAGATCGCGAAGACGCTCGATCCGTTCCGTCGTGCTCGGGTGCGTCTTGAGAAGTTCCGAGAGGGCACTGCGGCGCGTTCCGCCCATGACGATGACGCTCCACAGTGGGCGGTGTACGTGATCGAGGCGCGCCAGAGCGTTCGCCAACGCGGCCGGATCGCCGGTAAGCTCTACCGCGCCGAGGTCGGCCTGGAACTCGCGCGTCCGCAGAAGCGCGAACTGCGCCAGAAGACTGATAACGGGTACTACGCCGAGATAGAGCAACGCCGCCGGCGGGAGAAGGGTCGTCCCGAAAAAAAGAAGTGGAAACGTGACGACAAGGATGACGCCCAGCGCCCCCGCCACCAAGCGAGTGACGCGCTGCATCGCCGCGACGACGGCGAACAGCGGAAGGTCGCGATTGCGTATATGGGCGATTTCGTGCGCTACGACGGCGCGAAGCTCCCGCATGGAGAGCGTCGCGAGGAGACCGCGGGAGAGCAGGATCATCGTATTTCCACCGACTCCGGTGGTCATCGCCTCGGCCCGGTCGGAGGGGAGGATGAAGATCGGCGGTACCGCCTCGAGGCCTGCCCGCTCACTCAAATCGCGGAGATGGTCGTAGAACTCCGGCGCATCGTACCACGCAAGTTTCCGCGTACCGTTAGGCAACAGTATGCGTCGACTGCCGACACCGGCAAGAGTCACCGTCGCGATTAGAGCCAGGGCCACTAGACCGCCGACGGGTCCCAACACTACTGCGGCGGCCCGGGCGGCGAGATATATCATGACCACCGCAAGAACGATGGTCTGTAGGAGACGCAATCGTCTCTGTCTAAGATACTCGTTTGACACAATCATTACCCATAGTGAAGCAATTCACATGCCATCCGTGAAGAAATCACCTAAGCCGTATATCGTTTCAAGGAAAAGACATACTGACACGGTATCACATGTTTCGCCCGCCGTGATCTCCAAAATACGCCATGTGGGTCAAAAGGGCGCATTAGGGTCGTACGAGCGACGCGTTTTGACCACGCCTAAAAGAGTCCCCGAACCAGTCCCGTCGCGGTGTCGATATCGATATCGTGATACGCGGGCCGGCTGGGAAGGCCCGGCATCGTCCGCACGTCGCCCGCCAACGCATAGATGAAACCGGCACCGACCGACGCTCGCAGTTCCCGAATCGGAAACAAAAAGTCGCGCGGCACGTTCTTCAGCTCAGGATCGTGGCTAATCGAAAGGTGCGTCTTGGCGATACAGACGGGAAGATCTCCGTAGCCGCGCTCCTCGAACGCCTCGATCTGCTGAGCCGCTTTGGGACTGAGGTCGAGATCGCGCGCTCCGTACATGCGCGTGGCGACGATGCGTATCTTCTCGACCAGAGGTGCGGACAGATCGTAGAGAAATCGCGGCGACGCGGGTGAGTCCGCCGCCTCGGCGACGACCGTTGCAAGCTCCTCCGCCCCTTTGCCCCCCTCCGCGTGGTGGCGCGTCACAACGGCGCCGTAGGCTCCGGCTCCGGCGGCCGCATTACGAATCATCTCCCACTCGCGCGGCGTGTCGGTATCGAAGGCGTTAATAGCCACCACCGCCGGCACGCCGAACTCGCCGATAATGCGTATGTGAGCACGTAGGTTGTCGAGCCCGCGCTCGAGGAGCTCCACGTCCTCTTCACGGTACTGCCGAGCAAGCGCACGGCCCGGTGTTACGCGCGGTCCGCCGCCGTGCATCTTCAACGCGCGCACCGTGGCGACCAGTACGACCGCGTCCGGAAAGAGACCGCTCACACGGCACTTGATGTCGAAGAACTTCTCCATGCCGATATCGGCACCGAAACCGCTCTCGGTAATCAAGAATCCCCCCTGCGCAAGGGCGATGCGATCGGCGATCACCGACGAGTTGCCGTGGGCGATATTTGCAAACGGCCCGGCGTGGACAAAGGCCGGCTGTCCTTCGATCGTCTGCAACACATTGGGCCACAGGGCATCCTTCAACAGCACCGTTGCGGCACCCGCCACGCCGAGATCCTCGGTGGTAACGGGGCGTCCCTTACGATCCTCCGCGACGACGACACGCCCGATTCGCGCGCGAAGATCGGCCAAATCGGCCGAAAGGGCGAGTATCGCCATGAGCTCGCTCGCCACCGCGATGTCGAATCCTCCTTGACGGATCGGGCCATCGGCGAGATCGCCGAGCCCGGTAACCACGGAGCGAAGCGATCGATCGTTGAGGTCGACGACACGGTTCCAACTGATCGTGTACGGGTCGATATCGAACGTTCGTAGCCCTCGTTTCTCGAAAAATGCCGGCGACCACCGGGACTCGTGGTACATCTGGTTGTCGATCGCCGCGGCGATAAGGTTGTGCGCGGCCGCGATCGCGTGAATATCTCCCGTGAGGTGGAGGTTGAACTCTTCCATCGGTATGATCTGACTATATCCGCCGCCGGCGGCGCCCCCCTTTATGCCGAAGGTCGGGCCCATGGACGGCTGTCTGATCGCACACATCGCGCGCTTGCCTATCAGTCCCAATCCCTGGGTGAGACCGACGGTAGTCGTTGTCTTGCCCTCCCCGAGAGGAGTCGGCGTGATAGCGGTGACGTCGACGTACCGCGCGTCCCGGTGCCTGGATCGTTTCCCGACGTCCGGGTCGACTTTTGCGATGTTCCGCCCCCACGGAAGCCATTCGTGGTCTTTGAGTCCGGCGCGCTTCGCGATCTCGCCGGTGGGCAACGCCCGGGCTTCTTGCGCTATCTGGATGTCACTGCGATGCATGGGCCAGGTATACCACGCGTTCTTCGATCAGTCCACGACCAACACCGTGGAGCCGGTGGTAGATCGGGATTGCAGCGCACGATGCGCCTCGGCCGCACCGGACAAAGGAAATCGCTGCCGCACGGGAATCGAGACGCGGCCGTCGCGAACCACCTCAAACAGCTCGCGGGCGTTTTCTTCCAACTCCTCGCGTTCGGCGACGTAGTGAAAGAGCGTGGGGCGCGTCAAAAAGAGCGAACCGTGGCGCGAAAGCAGCACCGGGTCGAACCCTTCGACGGCTCCGGAGCTCTGGCCGAAGGTAACCATGAGGCCCCGGGGTTTAAGACACTGCATACTCTTCTCGAAGGTATCTTTGCCGACCGAATCGTACACGACGTCCGCGAGATCTCCTGCGGTTATCTCCCTGACGCGCTCGACCACATCCTCCTCGCGATAGAGAATCGGATACGCGCATCCATTCTCGGCGGCCAGGTGCGCCTTTTCCGGGCTTCCGACGGTTCCGATGACTCTCGCACCGAGATACGACGCCCATTGGCAGAGAATAAGACCGACCCCGCCGGCCGCCGCGTGAACGAGGACCGTGTGGTCCGCACTGACCGGAAAGGTCTGACGCAGGAGATAGCGCGCCGTCATGCCTTTGAGCATCATAGCGGCAGCTTGGTCAAAGTCGATGTCGTCGGGAAGATCGACGAGTTGACTCGCAGGAACGGTACGATACTGTTGATACGTGCCGGGCGAGGGAACGACAAACGCGACGCGCCGATCCGTACCTTCGACCACACCGGCACCCTCGACGCCCAGCCCACTGGGGAGAGACGGCACGGGATAATATCCCGAGCGGTGGTAGGTGTCGATGTAGTTCAGTCCCGCGGCGTGCACGCGCACCAGGACTTCGTCTCCCGAAGGAGTCGGACGTTCGGTATCACGAAACTGGAGCACCTCGGGTCCACCGTGTCTGTCGAACTGTACTGCGTTCATCATCTGTTTTCTCCTTCCGTCACGAGGATTATATTAAGGATCGATGGATACGAGTAGCGCCGTCGGAGCGCCTCCGGAAGAGGTCTATCTCGCGAGTCTCCATCTGCTGTTCATCGCATTTTCCTACGCGTTTGCCGTCGCGACGGAGTGGTACTGGGGCGCGGCGATGATCGTTACTCACGCCGTCCATGAACGAATCGTCGGAGACTGTCTACTCAGCCGGATTCAGAAAATACGCGGACACTCACACCCGGACGACGATTTCTTCTTTCATCTCTTCGGCCGTCTGGGAATCGGACGCCTTAGGCGCACGACGGCGAACATACATCTGTTCATCAAGGGGAGCATATTACTCATTGTCGCCGTCAAAGGGATGGTACGCATCATAGGATAACCGCGGAGCCGCTACAGCGGTACATAAAAGCGCACCCCGATCCCCGCGCCGAACTCGGCATCCGTTTCGGGAATCAATCCGATACCGGGAGCCAACTCGGCAAAAAACTCGATCGGAAAGGTCGGAAACGGCAACAACGAGAGACCGACCGGCACGCGAAGACCGAAACTGGTGTCGTCGCCATACGTGTTCGTGATACCCAACCCGACATACGGCACGATATAGCGGCCGCCCTGAGTCTCGATAAGGGCGAGATGGGCTATGACGTTCGCGTGAAGATGGAGCGATGTATCGTCCTGAAATGACCATGCGACGGCCGCATCCAGCCCGAATCCCGTTTCAGGAAACCATAACTTTGCGGTAATACCGGTCGGCTCGCCGAAGACGATGCCGCCTCCGACAATCGCGGGACCCTCCGATAGGCGCCCCAGATCGATGCGATCGCTCTCCTCCGCCTGATTGTTGGCCTGCGCCGCAATCTCCACACCGATGCCGAGGAGACACACGGCGGCTACAGCGAGGCACACCGTCGGGCGACGGACGCGGTGTCGGAATCTTTGCATTACATCAAGTCTCATAACTCAAGCCCTTTCGAAAAACTCTCGTAGATTGCGAGATCCCGCTGCGACTCGCGGGCATACCGTCTCGACAAAACTATTCCCCCGGTCGATACCGCCGTCGCGATAGTGCGCCAGGGCGTCCACCCCGTCGAAGTCGACGGTGGAAAGGCGTAATCGCAACGCCTCGGGCCGATCTCCGAAGGCGGTTCCGGGAAGCGTAGCCACCGAACGCTCTCTGAGCAAGGCCGCGGCCAGTTCCTCGCTTCCGGCAACACCGTATCGTGCGCCGAGGCGGTCTCGATACCGCTCGAAATCCGGGTACAGGTAGAATCCTCCCTGAGGTTCGGCGTAGTCCACCCCGAGATCGACCAAGGTGCGCCACACGTAGCGCGTCACCGTGTCGTGAATCTCGGTACACTCCTCGATATAGCGTTCGATCTCCGCGTGCCCTTCGAACGCCGCGAGCACGCCGTACTGAATAGGCGTCGAGACCGCAGAAAAGGTCTCGCTCGCGATCGATCGAAGGACCTGAAACACGCGTTCGAGCCCCCGAGGCACCAATGCTACCCCGAGGCGAAATCCACCCAAGGAGAGGTGTTTACTGAGCCCCGTCGTGACGATCGTCCCCTCCGGATAGTAATACGCGATGCTCCGATGGGGCGTACGAAACGCCACCTGGGCGTAAATCTCGTCGGATATGATAAGCACTCCCCGACGGCGACATACGTCCGCGATCGCCTCCAACTCTTGCGGTTGGTAGGTCATACCGGTGGGATTGTTAGGATAATTGAGAATCAATTTGGTCGGATTGTATCCCTCGTTCCGACTCGCGACGATGCGCCGCTCCAACGTCTCGGCGGTGAGCTTGTAACAGTGTTCCGGTTCGAGCCGGATTCGCACGACCTCGTCGCGGGTAATCAAGGTTTGCGGAATGTAGCTCACCCATGAGGGAGCGGGAAAAAGGAGGTCTCCCTCCACGGCGAGTTGAATATCGAAAATCAACTCCTTGCTGCCGGGACCGATGAGCGCCTCGAACTCAGAACTCGGAACATCGTGCTTCTTGAGAATATGCCGCTTGGCTTTGAGCCGCAGCTCCTGGAGACCGGATGCAGGCAAGTATTGATTCTTCCCGGAGTATCCCGATATCGCGCGTTGAATGATCGGATGCACGGGAAAGGGCGACTCGCCGAATCCCATATGGTAGACGGTCCGTCCCTCGCGACGATACGCGGCCACCTCTTCGTTGATGAGTAGGGTCGGCGAGAACTTGAGCCCCGCAAGTCCGGCCCTGATGGCGACGCAGTCCATGGATTGAAAGGTGGCGCACGAGTCGGCGTGCTGTCAAGGGTCGCGGGTCGGCTCGGATCTATCCTCGTTCAGCGCAAAACGGATACCAAACGGCACTCCTCCCCCGGGCGCTTCGAAGCGTTGATCAGACGCTCACCGAGCACGCGTCGGATCGCGAGGAGCACCGGCGGCAGCCGTATCCGGATCCGATGTACACGCGCACATAACGGCGTATCTCCGTCACACCTCTACTCGCCGTCGGTGAGCACGGAGAGGATCGGCGGCCGACGGCGGCGCGGGATATCGCGCCACTCTCGGGCACGTCGGACGAGCTCGGCCACGGTGATGCGTAGTTCACCGCCGCCGACGCGGTGGTGGAACGACTCAAAGAGCGGCAGGTTCCCGGTGTACGTATCGAACAGATCGAGGTAGGCGTTGTTTATAGCCGCTTCGGCAAAGAAACGGTACCGGTCGGATCGGTACGCCTCGTCGTAGCGCGCGGCAAACTCTCGCTGGTACTCGCCGATAATGGCCGCTTTTTCGGCGAGAAGCTCGTCGCGTCGCGTCGCGGTGTCGGCCTCCACGGACCGATAAAAGGCATCCAGGCGCGCCTTCAACGCCAGTACGTCGTGGCGAAACTGCTCGGAGTCCGCTCTGCGCGCCGCCAAATCGGCGAGCTCGGGAGAATCGGCGCCGTAACGCGCCCTCAGGTAGTCGTCGGCCCCTGTCCGTCCCACAAAGGTCGCAAACTCCTCGTTGAACTGCGCCTCGCTGGATATCCACAGCGTGGTGTGCGCCATTTCGTGAATGATGAGCTCCGACAAGCGAGCGTCGTCGTAATCGGTCATGAACGAGATCAAAGGATCGCGGAAATAGCCCAGTGTGGAAAACGCCTCGACGGGCCGAATAATGACGTCCCAACCGTCGTCTCGGAGGCGTCGGGCGAGGCGCTCCGCCGGCCGCGGACGATAGAATCCTTTGTACGGAAAGCGGCCGAAAAACGGGAACCACCACTCCTTACGCTCGAACGAGAGTTCGCCCGCGGCGGAGACGACATCGACGAGATGATCGCGCTCAACTCGCAGGAACGTCGTGTAGTTGCGGCCGGCCTCCAACTCCAACGTCGAGCGTGCGTACTCGCGAATCTCCTCGACGCGGTGGAAGAGATGGGCCTCCTCCTCGGTGAGGCTCTCGTCGACCTTCCAGCGCGTTATCGGGCGCGCGTTGAGTTGCTGAGCGACCAAGTGGTACCCCTGTGTGGTGACGTAACACGAACTCAGCGTAAGTATCGTTACGCCGAGGATTAGAAGGACAATGATACGCGTCATGATGCATAGTGTATTGAACCCGTGCTACTGTGTGGAGCGTATGATACTCGTTACCGCACACCATCTGCAGAGCGAGATACCCGACATACGTACTGCCGACCGGCGTGGAGCGGAAGGCGCGTCGGTGCCGGCGCGCCGGCAATCAGTCGCCGCTCCGCGACACGACGTGACTATCGTCGTCGCGCCGGGGTGCACACGCGCAACGACGACACGACTCCACCTCTTTTTAGAGCGTATGGGCTACGCGACCACGGTGTTCCATGTACCGCGAGACGGCGCGGCGCCGCCCGCGACGCACGCCATAGACGACGCGCGCTGCATCGTGTTACCCGTCGAGGAGGGTTCGCGAATCGAGGGCCACTGGCTATGGTGGATCCTGGGACGCTCCTCGACACCGCCGACGCACCAGGCGGTCGTTCCGATTCCGCGACGCGACCAATGGAAGGAGCCGTCGGCGCTCCGCCCGCGTCTCGCCGCACCGCTTGCGGCACTACCGTACGTCGGCATGGCGAAGGCGATCGGCGACAGCGCGGAAAGCCTATGGGTGATGCCGCCGGAGCACGATCTGGACAGCCGCGAGGCGGTCAACTTCGACTGGTGGCTCCACGAGCGGTGGTGACGGCGGCGGAGAGGGGCGAGCCGGCCTCACGATGCGGCCGACGCGACGCACTACGCCGGATCAACCGCGGGGAATCTTACACGCACCTCGAGCCCGGGCCCGGCGTCATAGAAATCCACGACGCCGCTGATCTGCTGGGCCAAAGCGCGAACCAGATTGAGTCCCAACGTCTCCCCGCGCTCCCACCCTTCAGGCATTCCAACGCCCCAGTCCCGCACCACGATGCGCACGATATCATCGGAGCGCTCTATCGTTAACCGCACCTCACCTTCCCCCGCAGGATATGCGTACCGGAGAGCGTTGGACAGGAGCTCGTTCACCACAAGTCCCACCGGTATCGCTCGATCGATATCCAAAAAAAGATCGACCACTTGAGGGTTGACGATAAGCCTATCGGAGGGAATCGCCAGGACTCCGTACAGCGTGGTCACGAGGTCCTCCATATAGTCCCGCATAGCGATTCGCGTGAGCGTATCGGACTGGTAGAGTTGATCGTGGACCAGGGCCATCGAATAGACCCGCGACTCGCAATCTTTGAAATAGTCGAGTGAGCGCCGGTCTCGAACGAGACCGCTTTGAATGTTGAGCATACTGGACACCACTTGCAGGTTGTTTTTCACTCGGTGGTGAATCTCCTTGAGGAGGACCTCCTTCTCCAAAAGCGACTCCCGCAACTTCCCGGCCACCTGTGACCGCTTGCGAATATTCATAATGAGCAGCGATATCAAGATCGCCATCGAAACGAGAATGAACGAGGCGACCAGCACGGCCGCACGGTAGGCGTGCCAAATCATCAACCGACGGTTGACGAGGCGCGCTCCGCGCGGTAGATCGGACGCTCTGACTCCAGCGGGCCCAAGCGCGCCCATATCGAAGACCCAGCGGTTCGGACTGTCCGTAATCACGGGAATCGAGTCTGCGGGATCGCCGGCGAGAATCTGCGTCGCGAGCTCAGCGGCGGCGGTTCCCTGATCCCGACCGCTTACGAGGAGCCCTCCGGCCACACCGGTCCCGATGAAAAAGTCCCAGAGCGAAAAGACCGGTGTGGGCATCACGGTGCTCACCAACCCGCCGGCGCGCCAATAGTCGGCGACCGTGCCGTCGTCTTCCAACACGGAGGAAATGAGCAGAACCGCATCGGTGGGACGAAGAGTGGCGGCCAGAGCGGCGAGTTCGGATACACGAATCGTGGGATAGAACCGAATGGGCCGATCCGTCTCACGCAGCGCCAAGTCTCGGCGTACGAGGTCCGCATTCAGCCGGAACGTGTGGGTACCGTCGCCTAAAACGACCAAAGAACCGTCGGGGAAGAGTCGAAAGGCGAGATCGATCGTCTCGGTGACGCTCACAGCCTCGGCGACTCCGGTGACGTTGGCCATCCCCTCGGTAAGGGACGGCTCATAGTCGTTGATACCGACGAACACCGTCGGCACCGGCCCGAAGACCGCGTCGCGATATCGCTGCATGAAGGCGAAACCGAGATCGTCGGAGACGATTATGACGTCGAAATGCCATCCCGCATATTTCTCCGCAAAGAGTCCGGCGGTCTCGGCGAAATACTCTTCCGAGTTGTGATGTTTCGCGTGCAGGTACTCGGTGAACACGATGCGATAGTTTGCCGGGTCTGAGTACAGGACCGATCGTATACCTTCGTCGAGCTCCCGGGTCCATTGAAAATCCGTACCGTACGAGTGGACGACTAATACACGTTTCGGCTCCAGATCGATGGGGAATAGAAACACGGCCGGCAGCAAACAGTATACGATTGCCGCGGGCGGCCACTTTGCCATATGCTCATTATACTATGATCGCTCGTGTCGTTTCGATAATGGTCAAACCGGAGTTCTACGCAGCCTTTGAAGCCGCGACATACAAGAATCATCGAGGATCCTTGGAAGAACCCGGCGTACTGCGTTTTGACGTGCTCCGCGACGAGAAGAGCCCGGGAACCTATGTGCTGTATGAGGTATACGCGAATCCCGAAGCGGTGCTTGCGCACAAAGAGACGGATCACTACAAAGCGTGGCGCTCAACGGTTGAAGAGATGATGGAGAAACCGCGCGAAGGGCTCGACTTGGAGGTGTTGTACCCCGAGTTGGAGACGTAACGTCGCCCCGGTACGACGCACATCCGCTCCGGTTGCCCGGACGACACCGTAGGTAACTACTCGTCGCCGGCGAACAGCCGGCTGACGCGGTGTCCCGGTTGCGGTTCGTCCATGTGCAGGAGGCCGGCGTCGGGCACCGGGTTCACCGTGGCGTTTGCCTGCGCGGCATAGGAGACGGCGATATCGGCGCGCGTTTCGGCTCTCGCGTGTCCATCCGCTCCCTCGAAGGGAAGGGACGGTATGGCGTCGAAAAGATAGCGCGTATAAGGATGCCGTCGCCCTCTAACCAAGTCACGAGACGACGCCTCCTCGACCAAGACTCCGCGATACATGACGCCGATACGATCACTCACGTATCCCACCACGGCCAAATCGTGAGCGATAAAGATCATGGTAAGGTCGCGCTCCTCCCGCAGCCTCAGCAGCAGGTTAAGTATCTGGCCCTGAATCGAGACGTCCAAGGCACTCACCACCTCGTCGCAAATAAGCACTTCCGGTTTGGTGATGAGGGAGCGGGCGATCGAAATCCGTTGTCGTTGGCCTCCGGAAAAGTCGGCGGGCCTCCGGTCGAGGTCGCCGGGTTGGAGTCCGACGTCGACGAGGAGCTCGCGCGCCTCCTCTTCGGCTCTGACCCTCCCGGGCCACGCCGGCGAGTAGCGATACCCCGAGAGCAAAACCTCGCGAATACTCAAGCGCGGGTTGAGTGAGCGCGCCGGATCCTGAAAGATGTAACGAATCTTGCCCCGGAGCCGTTTGAGGCTGCGCTTGTCTATGCCGGCGAGGGAGAACTCCTGCCCGTCGCGGCTCCGATAGCGGATATTACCGTCGGTGAGGCGCTCCATGCGCACCATGAGTCGCGCCGTGGTCGTCTTGCCGCACCCCGACTCTCCGACCAGGCCGTAGATTTCGCCCGGCTCGATCCGAAGCGTTATACCGTTCACCGCATACACCCACTCATCCTCGCGGGCGAAAAACCCGGCGTGGAGCGGATACCGCTTATAGACGGCGTCAAGCTCGATCATGGGCGCTCTCCCGACCCGCCGGCATCGCGCACCGCGACCGACGAGCGCTTAACACCGTCCTCAATACAGCGAAATGTGCTCGACTCCTCCGTTCGCAGAGCCGGTACGGCCGCCCTACACTCAGGCGTCGCGAGGGGGCAGCGCGGCGCAAAGGGACATCCCGGTTCCGGTGCTAAGGGGTTGGGAGGCGCGCCGGCCAGGATATACAGAGGCTGCTCACTGTTGTGCGCTCCAAAGGGCACCAGACTCGCCATGAGACTCGCGGTATACGGGTGACGCGGTCGCGACAAGACCTCAGAGGTCGGCCCCTCCTCCATCACCAGCCCGCCGTACATTACCAGGAGCCGGTCGGCAAACGAAGAGATGAGCGCCAGATTGTGGGTAATGAAGACGATCGCGAGGTTGCGGCGTGATCGCAACTCCAGAAGGAGGTTTATGATACCGGCCTGAATCGTGACGTCGAGGGCTGTCGTCGGTTCGTCCGCGATGAGTACCTCGGGATCGCTTGCGAGGGCGTGAGCAATCATGATGCGTTGGAGTAATCCGCCGGAGAACTGGTGCGGAAAGTTACCCAACCGGTCGGCGGGATGCGTGACGTGCACCTCCTCCAACAGCTCGATAGACCGCTTGCGCACCGCCTCCTCGTCGAGCTCGGGACGGTGGGCGCGAAGGGTCTCCGCCAGCGACTTCCCGATCGAGTAGATCGGATCGAAGGAGCGCCCCGGCTCCTGAAAGATCATCGCGACGCGACGGCCGCGAAAGGCGCGCAACGTCTCCTTATCCATGTCGAGAACCGATGCGTCGCGAAATAGAATCGACCCTGCGGCGACCTCACCGTTTGCCGGAAGCAGACGCAGGATCGAATGGGCGGTAACGCTCTTTCCGCTACCGGACTCACCGACGATACCGAGGATCTCGCCCTCGTCGAGTGAGAAACCGACGTCGCGCACCGCCTGGAGTATACCCCCGGAGGTCGTGAAGTTGACCGAAAGACGATCGACGGAGAGGATCATGATCCGAGCTTCCTTTCTCTATGGTAGGGATCGAGGACGTCGCGCAACAGATCGCCGAGAAAGTTGAACGACAGTGTCGTAAGAAGTAGGAAGAGACCGGGATAGAGAAACCACGGGAAGTTGCGCAAGTTGGACAGCGTCGTCACTTCGCGATTGAGGAGACTCCCCCAGCTCACCGCCGGATCGATGATGCCGAGGCCGAGATAGCTCAACACCGTCTCGCCGAGAATGAAGCCGGGAATACCGAGCGTTACGCTCACGATGAGAATTGAAGACATCTGGGGAATGATGTGGCGAAAGACGATCACCAACGCCGGTATACCCTCCAACCGCGCGTTGACGATGAAGTCCTCGCGCTTAATGCTGTGCACCAGACCGCGAATCATCCGCGCGCTCCCCGGCCATCCGACGAACGAAAGCACAACCGTAATCAGAATAAAGGCCTGCCCGGAATCCATCTCGCGGGAGAGTAAGCTCCTGAGAAAGAGAATAAGATAGAGCCCCGGAATGAGAATCACGAACTCGGCGAAACGCATGATGACCCAATCGATCCCGCCGCCGAAGTATCCGGCCAATCCTCCGAGGGTGATCGCGAGCACCAGGGAGATCGTAATCCCAATGAAACCTATCGTGAGCGAGATACGACTTCCGTAGAGGATGCGCGAGAAGAGGTCGCGTCCCAGACTGTCCGCCCCCATCAAGAAGACCGGGTGCGTGCGTCCGCCGGCATCCCATCCTCGTAGCTCGCCGTCGTACGGTGCCTCGGTACCCAAGAGGTGTGCACGGCCGGAAAAGAGGCCCCACATGCGGTACTCGGGGCCGCGCGCGAAGAGGCGCACGGGAATGTAGGCGCCCCGGACCGGAGCGTAGCGCCAGTTGATGTCGTCAACGAGGGCGTACTCCTGCACCTGTAGACGAAGTCCCAGCTCATCCGACCATAGCCTGAGATTGGGCGGATGGTATGCGCTCTCGCGAAAGACGGTCGTCGGCGTATAGGGGGCGAGGAACTCGGCGAACACCATCGCACCGTACAGCGCCACCAACACGACGAACGAGATACCGGCAACGGGGCGTCGAAAGATGGCGCGCCGGAATCTTCTCATAGCGTACCCGCCTGCGCTCTGTCGGTGTTCGGACTACTCATCGCTGCTCAGCCCCAAATCGAATCCGGGGATCCACGACCGCCAGAAGAATGTCACTCACGATCATACCGAAGAGCACCAGAAAGCTGATGAACATCATATTCGCCAGAACGAGATTGATATCCTCCTGACGCACCGCTTCGTACATCAGTCGCCCGATGCCGGGGTACGAGAAGATGATCTCGAGAATCAGCGAACCGGAGAAAAGGCCGGCGAAGAGATTGGCACTCGAGGTGATGTACGGGTTCAAGGTGTTGCGAAAGGCGTGGGCGAAGTATACGCGGCGCTCGTCTACGCCGCGACTCCGGAGACTCGTGATGTATGGCTGGCCCAGTTGGTCGAGCATCGTCGCGCGGATCATCCGCATCGTGCCGCCGATGCCGCCGAGAAAGGCGCCGATCAGCGGCACCAGAACATGATAGAGATAACTGAACGCAAAACGCACCGGCGCTTCGGCCGGCGGAAAGTCGGGATACGCAGTCACGGGGAACAACCCCGATATGGCGGCAAAGAGCTGCAACAGAATCAGAAGCAGCACACCGGGAAAGGCGTGCAAAAAGAGCGCAAAGAGCGTTGCGGCAAGGTCGATCTTCGTTCCGACCTTGGAGCTGAAGTAGATACCCAACGCAAAACTTATGATAGTAAGAAAAAAGAGCGAGATGAGGTTGAGTACGAGTGAGTTAACCATCCGATCGCGGATCAAAAAGAGGATCGGCGCCCGGCTGATAAGCGTGCGCCCCAAATCACGTTCGACAAAAACCTGTCGCAACCAGCGCATGTACTGCTCATAAAACGGTCTATCCAACCCCAATCGCGCCCGTGCCTCGGCGATCGCCTCCTCCGTGTAGACGTTGTCGGCTTGGCGGAACTCGTCCTGGGTCAACATCTGACTGCGCACGTAATTCTCTACAATGTCGCCGGGAGAGAGCGCCATAAGACCGAAGACGGCGAATCCGAGCACGAAGAGCGTCGCCACCATGGAGACGACGCGCGCGGCGATGAACGTCCCCAACGGGAACCTCCGCTTGAGCGAGCGGTACGTACGCATGACGGAGGATACCGCGAGCGCTAACGATCGCGATATCGCGATGGTCTCTTTTACGCGATCATTCATCGCCGGAAACTACTCGCTCCCTAAAAAGAGGCGCTGCGTCTCTATTGAGCCTAAAGTATCGAAGTAGACGTTCCGCCACCGATCGCGCACCGCAAGAAAGGAAAAGGGGTGCACGGTGTATATGAGCGGCAGTTGCTCCAAAATGATCCGCTGGTACTCGTCGTACAGCTCCCGTCGTCGCGCCTCGTCGAAGGTGAACCGTCCTTCGTTGTAGAGAAAGTCTACGCGCGCCTCCCACTCGGTCGCCGGTTCCTCCTGGAGTGGGTGCCAAATATGGAGGTTGCCCCACGAGGGCCACACGTTGGAACCTCCCGAGGGCCAGTAGTTCGCACCGCCGAACGCCATAATAACCGCTTCCCAATCGTAGGTGCTCGTGAGACGCTCCCCCAACGCCTGCCAATCGATGGGGCGAACGTTGAGCGTGATTCCAACTTGCTCCAACTCATCGGCGAAGATGGTGGCGATATCGACGCCGATGGTGCCCTCGACGCCCATATTGATCGAAAACTCGATATGATTCCCGTCCTCGTCGTACATCAATCCGTCCTCGCCCTGCGAAAAGCCGATGCTTTCCAACAACGCCACGGCCCGTTCTGGGTCGTAGGTGTACTCGAGCGTTATTTCGGGGTTGAACATCGGGTTGGCGGCGATGAAGAAGTACCGTACCGGGGAGGCGAGGCCGCGATATACCTGTCGGATGATTCGCTCGCGGTTGAGTAATGAGCTCATCGCCTGACGAAACTCCTTTTGAATGAACCAGGAGTATCGCACCGGATCTATGTTGGCCGGGTTTTGATTGAACGAAATAAATGAGGCGTTAAGGCTCTCACCACCGTCGTACACGGTATAGTCGGGATTCTCGACTCCGAGAAGCTCCTCCAAATCCTCGGGACGCGCACCGTAGGAGTCGCGCGTTCCCTCGCGAAAGAGCAGAAAGTTGGTGTTGACGTCGGGCACGATACGATAGACGACGCGTTCGATATAGGGGAGAGACGTTCCGGCCTCGTCGCGCTTCCAGTGGTTGGGATTTCGCTGCATGACCAGACGCACCCCCGGAGTGTACTCGACGATATGGTACTCGCCGATCGAGGGCATTTGGGTCACGTCGGTCTCTACGCTGAGGAGGTTGAGCACCGCCTCGACGCCGCCTTCCCGTTTGGCCGGCTCGAAAATGTGGCGCGGGCCGAAGACCATGTTGGACGAAAGAATCGGATTGGCGACGATACGCGGATAGTTCAGCGCAAAGCGTCGCTCATCGATTCGCTCCGCGGTAATGCGAGCCTCGCTCCCGTCGGGCATTCGGACGAACTGCTGCGCATTGGAGGTCATTTGAAACGCCGGATCGCCGGCGATCTCGTTGTACCAGAAGACCACATCGTCGCTCGTCGCCTTGATGCCCTCCTCCAGCGACTGCCCCGGCAAGGTCCAGTACAGATCGTCGCGTAGCGTAAACACCACCCGCAGGGTATCGTTCGCCTCGTCAACCTCGATCTCCCACGAGGTTAGATTCGGTATCCAGACGCGCTCGTACGGATCGTAGTCCGCAAGCATATCGTACTGCGCTTCGATAATGTTCGAAGTCTCGACGTCGGACGCATTGACGAGGTTAAATGTTCGCGGATCGTTGGTGATACTGGTCGTCCAGGTACCACCGACCTCTCCCGGCTCCCACTCGCCGGGCCCGGGACGCGATACGGTACGCTCCAAAAGCTCGCTGCGGCCCGCCTCGCGCTGTGCTGCGGCCTCTTCTACGGTCACCTCCTCCGCGCCGCCGCAGGAGGTAAGGGTGAAGACGACTAACAGTGGTAGACCAACTCCGCCGAAGGAAAATCGTTTCATACTCGCGAATAATTATACAAACAAAGTGTAAGGATCGACCACGCGGGGCCGAGAGGGCGTGCCGCGCGATCGTAGTGTCGGATTCGAAAAGTCAGATCTTAACCTTGGGGTTCACCGTCTCGAAGTTCGACCCGATGAGGGTTGCGAGGTCTTCGAGCGCCTCCGCCTCGTCCGCACCTTCGGCTTCGATCTTGATCTCATGGCCCTGAGAGACGTTGAGAAGGATCACCTTAATGATGTTCTTGGCATCGGCCGATTTCTCATTCTTGTGGACGGTGATGCTGCTCTCATAGAGTTTGGCGGTACGTACGAACAGGTCGGCGGGGCGACTGTGCAGTCCCGTTTCGTTCTGTACGGTGAGGGTAATATCGGTCATGATGCGTTACTCCTTGGGTATTTCTTGCGTAGAATGCGCAGTATCGTCTCTCGGGAAACGGGATAAAAGAAAAAATGCAGCGGTGAGGCGAGCACCGGGATGCGCAAACGCTTGCGCAGGGTGTGTAACTCCTCGTCGTCCAGCGGTTCGGCCTCCAATCGACGCCATAGACGATGCATATCCGATTCGTCCAATCGCTCCCGCAGCATTCGTTCGATACGTACGACGTTGCGGTGAGCGGCGGCGAGAAGAAGCCCGTAGGCGACTATTACGCCGTTCAGGATCGCCTGATTGGCGCGGTAGAAATCTACGATTCGCATCGCGTAGTCGCCGAGAAAGGCAAAGTAGAGCCCGGTCATACCAGCGCCACCTCGACCCCGCGCTCTCGGAAGAACGTCGCGTACTCCTCCGGCATGCCGGTATCGGTGACGACCAGCGATATGCGATCCCACCCGCACACGTGATTAAAGCGCGCCTGGTCGAACTTGCTGGAGTCGACTGCGAGAATGATGCGATCGGAGACGGCGATCATCTGTTCGATCACCGGCACCAGGCGCGTCTCGAAGACGGTGATGTCCTGGTGGCGATCCACCCCGTCGGCCGACATTACGAGAGTGTGACGGCGGTGACAGGTCGCGAAGTACTCGTGGCCCGAGGTGGGGACGACGGTGTGCTTGTTCCACACCTCCCCGCCCACGATAACGGTCCGAATATTGGAAGCCACACTCGTTTCGACGGCCAACTCGAGGGAGTTGGTGACGATACGAAAGCTGCGGTCGGTGATGCCGCTCATGATCTTCCCGGCCAGAAAGGTCGTCGTTCCCGGACCGATCAGAATATCGTCGTGGTCGCGTACCAACTCGGTACAGTACTCGGCGATACGAATCTTCTCGGCGATGGCGTGGCCGTTGTTGCGGGGATCGACCGCACCGGTATACTCGGTCTGATAAATGACACCGCCGCCGACGGTCTGTACCACCGAATCGCGCTTCTCGAGCTCCTTGATATCACGGCGGATGGTGGCGGTCGAGACGTTGAAATAGTTCGATAGATCCTCGATCGACGTCTGCTGCTCGACCTTGACCTTGTTGAGCAACAAATCGATTCGCCGCTGCCTATTATTGAACATCACATGAGGTGAAACGCACCGACGACGTTCGCCCCCGCGTCGAACAGTGCGTTGAAGCGCTCGACGGCGGCTTGACTGTCCATCACTTCGCACGCAATGCCGGCCTCGGCAAAGCGCTCGAGCGACCCATCACGTACGGTGACCTTGTTCATGATGCCGACGCCCAGGATCACCGTGTCGGGCTCCGCAGCGATGACCGAGTCGAAATCCTCCGGCGAAAACGACATGCCGTCCGCGCGCCACCACTTTCCGTCCACCGACGTGCGAAAGACGAGGCACGGTGCTCGATATACTTTGCCGTCGGCCAAAAGCTTGGCAAACGTCAACTCTTCCACGCGGGGCACGCGACCCTCCCTACTCGTCGAGGTACTCGACGATCTTTTCGATATCCTTCTCGATGCCGACGCCGGTGAGGAAGGAGACGGAGTGGATCACCGGGACGTCTCCGGTTCCGGATACAAACGTCGTGGTCACGACCAAATCGTGGCCGTCTACCTTGGATGGTACTTCCGACGCTTTGCATTGCGTCGTCTCGACGTCGATATTGCGCTTGGAGAGCTCTTCCTCGATCTTTCTCGCGACGACCGTGGAGGTGGCGATGGCGGTACCACAGGCAACTAGGATCCTCTTTTTCATCTATGTCCTACTCCTTCGACGAATAATGTCGCCGCAATAATGCTTTTATTTCAATGTGGGAGTCCAGAGCAAGCACCTCGCCGGCGAGTGAGCGGGCCTCGTCCATCGACGTTCGACGGAGGAGCCACGTCGCTTCGGCGAGCATGCGCGGACTCATACTCAGCTCCGTCACACCCAGCCCCGCGAGCACGGGGATCGCCAGGGGATTGCCGGCGAGCTCGCCGCATACGCCGACCCACCGTCCGTGAACGTCGGCGGCGCGCGCCACCTCGTGGATCGAGCGAAACACCGACGGATCGAACGTGCGATAGTACTCCTCGATATCCCCATTGAGCCGATCGGCAGCCATTAAGTACTGTGTGAGATCGTTGGTGCCGATGCTGAAAAACGAAACGCGCTCCGCCAGCGCGTCGGCGACCCACACCGCCGACGGCACCTCCACCATGATACCGACCTCCATCTCGCGATCATACGAGAGACCTTCGGATTCGAGCTCTCTCTTGGCCTCCTCGAGCGCCGAGAGGGCCCGGTCCAGTTCGGGAACGCCTCCCACCATGGGAAACATGATCTTTATGGTACCGTGCGCTCCGGCGCGCAAAATGGCGCGCAACTGCTTACGAAAGAGCTCGGGCCGCGAAAGACACAATCGCAATGCGCGGTTACCGAGAAACGGATTGTCCTCTTCGCGCAGAGGAATCGAAGGAACGTGTTTGTCACCGCCGATGTCCAAGGTGCGGACGATGACAAACCCTCCGTCGAAGCGCTCGGCGGCGCGACGGTAGGCCAAATACTGCTGCTCCTCGTCGGGAGGAGCCGGCGAGTTCATGAAGAGGAACTCGCTACGATACAACCCGATACTCGTCGCGCCGGCCTCATGAGCGGGCTCAAGATCGGCGGTGGAACCGACATTGGCCGACAGCACGATTCGTTCCCCGTCGGTGGTCACCGCGTCCTTGCCGCGAAACCGCTCTACACGCTCGTGATGGCGGCGCAACGTGCGCTCTTTCTCGTGAAGCTCCTCGACCGTCCGACGGTCGGGGTTGACGAACACGCGCGCGTCCTCGTTTTCGACGCTCTCGATCACGATCGCATCGCGGTCGCGAATTTTGGTGAGCGCCCCCTCGACGCGAACCGCGGCGGGAATGCCCAGATTCTTCGCGAGGATCGCTACATGGGAGGTCGCACCGCCGCGTTCGGTCACCATACCGCCCACCGCCTCGGCATCCATCATGGCGGTATCGCTCGGGTACAACTCCTCGGCGATGATGATGCTGTCGGGGTCGAGATGAGCGAGACTGACCTCGGGAACGCCGAGCAGATTTCTGAGGATACGCTTATAGACGTCGTCGATGTCCGCCGCGCGACTCTTGTTGTAGTCGCTATCGTCGAGTTCGTCAAAGAGTGCGCGATACGAGTCGAAGACGCTTCGCAGCGCCACCTCGGCACAGATCGACGTCTCGCGAATCGCCGCTTCTACCTCGCCGCGGATACTTTCGTCTTCCGCGATCGTCTGTTGGGAGCGAAAAATGTGGGCGAACTCGTCCCCGAGATTACCGCGCATCTTCTCCTTGAGCAGGACCAGCTGATCGATCGTCGCACGCACCGCGTCATCCAACCGAGCGATTTCGGCCTCGACGTCGCCCGCGGTCCCCTCGACCACGGGCAATGTCGGTTGTACGAAAACCACCGCCTTGCCGGTGGCGATCCCGGGAGACGCCGCAATACCCTTCAAGTGCATCGTGTCACTTCCCAAAGGTCTCTACCGCCTTACGTAAGATCGAGAAAATGCGCTCCGCGTCGGCCGCTTTGAGGATCGCGTCGAGAATCTCGTCGTGCTGGTACACCGTAATCAGCGTCTCCAGCATGTCGCCGATAAGTTTTTTCTCCTTCAGGGCGAACATGGAGATCATCTGAACCGATATCGTCTCGTCGGGGTTGCCCATGGAGCGAAACTCGACCGGCCGGGCGAGCCGCGCAAACAGAATGATCGACCGCCTGACGTGGTGCGAGTCGGTATGAGGAATGGCGATTTTGTGTCCCGGCATGGGCAGTCCCGATGGATGGATACGCTCCCGCTCGAGAATCGCGTCCGGGAAACTCTTTTCGCAATGGTTACGCTCGACGAGCAGACGCGCCATTTTAGTCAACGCGTCGTCTCGGGAATCGGCCTGCAGATTATCGAGGACAAATCCGGGCTGTACCAAGTCGCTAAACTGCAGGGCTGTAGCGCTCATGCATACTCCTTACGATAGTCTCATTCCGTGAGATCGAATACGGAGCGCCTCGGCAAACGAGAGGCGCTCCATGGCATTCGATTCCGAATCCGATGCGACCGACCTACTCGTCTTCGTTGAGTCCGGCGATTTTGTGCCAGGCGGCGGTGTTCTTCTTGAACATCACCCAAAAGACGATCAGCGCCGCGAGAATGAGCCCGTTACCGAGCCAGAAGCTATTGGCGGCCCACGTGAAGAGTCCGGCAAGCCAATTCCCGCCGTCGACCATACTGGTAATCAGCGTCGCTCCCTCGGGAAACTCAAAGTTCGCCATACGCGCCACTTGACTATGTACGCCGGCGATCCCGTTCATAATGTAGAGAGTGGGAATCATTACGACGGTGCTGGTAATGGTCGCACGGACGACGTTGCCGCGCACGATAGGCACCATCATGGCCACCATAAAGGGAATTGTTGCCAAGTCGCCGAACGGCAGGACACGATTACCCGGTAGGATCACGGCCAAGAGCAGCGTAATCGGAACCATGACGAGCGACGTCGCGATGGAGGTCGGGTGCCCGATCGCGATCGCCGAGTCGAGACCGATGTAGATTTCACGATCTCCGGCGCGCTTTTGCAGAAACTCCCGCGCCGCCTCGGAGAGAGGTATCAGACCCTCCATAAGGAGCGCCACCATACGCGGCATGAGCACCATGACTGCGGCGAGCGCGACGGCGACCTGCAGAACTTGCGTAATCCAACTCGTGAACGGTCCGTTGCCGGCATAGGCGATGAGGGCGATGACCCCACCGATTACCACGCCCTGCAGAACCGGCTCGCCGAAGACACCGAAACGTTTCTTAATGGCGTCGGGATCGGCCTCTACCGAGTTGAGACCCGGAATCACATCGATGATCTTGTTGACGATCATCGCCGGAACGACGAAGACCGTGGAAAACCCGTGAGGCAGCGAGATGCCCGGCATCCCCATGAGCTTCTGTACCGCCGGCGCGGTCCAGTCGGCAAAAAAGAGCATGACCGAGGCAAAGATCATCGCCGAGATGAGTCCCAGCCAGATGTTGCCGGTTATCGCCTGCACCATGGCGCCGACAAAGGCAAAGTGCCAAAAGTTCCAGATATCGATATTGATCGTCTTGGTGATCTTGGCGAGAAGCAGCACGACGTTCAGAAGAATCCCCGTCGGTATGATCAACGCCGCGATGTCCGACCCGAAGGCGATCGCCGCGGAGGCGGGCCACCCTACGTCGATGATGCTCAACTCAATGCCGAACCGTTCGACCATCGCCTGAGCGGCGGGTCCGAGGTTGTCAAAGAGTACCCCCAGCACCAACCCGATACCGATAAAGCCGACGCCGACCATGAGCGCGCTGCGAGTGGCCTTTCCCGGTTTGGCGCCGAATGCGACCGCCAGGATGAAGATGACCACCGGCAAAAACACGCTAGCGCCGAGGTCCAGAAAAAACTGGACGATACCTTGTATTGCAGCCATGTGTGCCTCCTGCACACAATGGTATGCTATATCAGCCGGTTGTCAACAAAAAATTGCAACCCATTTTCAGCGAACTGCAACTGTATTTCAAAAGCACTATCCGATGACGCCGAAGAGCTTTAGCACCGTGAGGGCGACCGCAGCGACGATGACCCACCGGACCGCGGCGGCACCCCGTTTGACGGCCAACCGCACTCCCACGAGCGCCCCGACGACGTTTCCCACACCGAGGACAACGCCGTGGAGCCACAAAATCTGTCCGTATATCGCGAAGATCGCCAGGGCGAAGAGCGAGTACAGCGCCACGATGAGCACCTTGAGGGCGTTGGTTTTGACTAAATCGAACCCGAACAGGAGGTTGATTCCCAGAATGAGCAGAAAGCCGACCCCAGCTTGGACGAACCCGCCGTACAATCCGATGACGAAAAACGCCGGAATCACGAGCCACCGGGGAGGTGAACGGCGGGCCGCGGAGGCGGCGATATCGGCGGGCCGAAAAAAGAGTGTCGCGAGCATGAGCACCAGCACGACCGCCAGGACGACATCGAACACGGCGGGGTCGATCTCGGCGGCGATAAAGGCTCCGATGATCGAGCCGGCGAATGCGGGAAGAAGCATCGGGAGCGATTCGCGAAGCTCAAATACGTTTTGCCGTCGAAACTGAGCGGCGGCGACGGCGCTTTGCATCACTACCGCTACACGGTTTGTGGCGTTGGCGACCGTCGAAGGAATGCCGGCAAAGAGTAATGCGGGAATGGTAAGAAGCGAGCCGCCGCCGGCCAGAGTATTGATGAATCCCGCCGCCGCGCCCGCGCCCAAGAGAATGACTATCTGGAGGGGTTCGAGTTCCAACGTTGCCACGATCACATAAGTCTATCGTCGCACCGGCAGGAGGACAAGGTGCCGCCTCCTTGGTACAATTCCGTCATGGCTCAATTATGCGCAATCGTCGGATGCGGCCCCACTATGGGCAGTCACATCGCGCGGACCTTCGCCGGCGCGGGATTCGACCTCGCCCTCTTCTCGCGCTCCACCCAGACGGTGGACGCGGTCGCCGACGAGGCGCGACGCCTCGGATCGGCTCGTGTCGAGACGCTACGCGTCGACGCGACGATCCGTGAGGACGTGTTGGATCGATTTGCGACTCTCGAACGGACGATGGGAACGCCGGACGTGCTTATCTACAACATCGCGACTATGGTAAAGACGCCGCCGAGCGAACTGGGTTCGGAGGAGATGGAGCGGACGTTACCGGCGATGTTCTTCGGCGCGCTCTACGCGACCGAGGCGGTACTGGCGGGGATGCGTCGACGCGGGAGCGGTACGCTCCTGTATACCGGCGGCGGATTTGGAATCCTTCCCGCACAATTCGCGGCTTCGCATTCGGTCGGCAAGGCGGCACTTCGCAACTGGGTACAGAATCTTTACATGGAGCTCCGCGATGAGGGCATCCACGCCGGGACGGTAACGATCACCCGCCCGGTCACGCCGGACTCAGACTACGACGGGGCGGCAATTGCCGAACACTATCTAACGCTCCATCGCCAAGATCGCACCATGTGGGAGTGGGAGATCATCCACAAGGAGCTGTAACGCGCACGCCCTGCAACTCACCGCTGCGGCAATCGGCTCCCGCAGCGCGGACGATACCGAACGATAGGAATCAACGGCGCCGCACGTAGCGCACCAGTGCGTTCCCACGAACGCTCTCTCCGGCGGCCAGTGCGATAACGCCGAGTTCCGGACGATTGAAGACGTCGGCCGGAGCGGAGACGGGCTCTATCGCGACCGAGTCGCGGTCGTCGGGCACGAAAATCTGAGCCATACGAAAGGCGTCTTCCATCGTCACGTGTACGATCCTGTCTCCCGCCGCCAGCGAGACGGTAGGACGGTCGCCGACGAGAGGAAACCCCACGTCGAGGGCACGACCGCCTATCGTAGTCGGTGACCGGAAATCGAACGTCGTACCGGCGACCGTCGGTGTCCGGCCGGTGGGAAGAAGACGCTCGTCGACCTCGATGAAACGCTCCGCAGGCACCGTTAAGCGATACTCGTCGGGCGCATAATCCACCGCGGCGAGGAGGATGTACGGGTGCCACCCCATGGAGACCGGGGCCTCGTCTTCTCCGAGGTTGGTAAGCCGCACGGTGATCTCAAACTCGCTCGCCCGAAGAACGTATATGATCGATACGGCGAGGAGGAAGGGATAGCCGCCGCCATCCGGCCCGTCGGCCGGCAATGCGCCGCACAACTCCAGTGTCGCCCCGTTCGCCCGCCTCCCGCCGCCCGGCGCCGGTATGGCCGATCGGTGGAGCTCGGTACGATACAGAAATCCGTGAATGGCGTCGGCCGTATCGAGATCATTGGTCGGAAGCTTGAACTGTCTGCCTCGCCATCGGTAGACTCCGTCGGCGACGCGATCGTTGAAGGGCGCCAGTATCCTGCCGCGAAAGAGGCCGGGATCGCACTCCGTTTGACCGTCCGCGACGATCGGATCGTCGCCTTTGAGGATAGCCTCCGCCGAAGGGTTCTCTCGATCCTCGGCCCGATCGGTCTGTGAAACGCTCTCCGGAGCCGGAATGAGGGATACGCGATGCACCGTACCGCCGCAGCGAGCGTCGATGAGAGCCGTCGAGCCCGCAGGGTGGCGGAGCGTAAAGAGACGCTCGTTAAACATCGATTGCGCCGTCGCCGGAGGGTCCGGGGCGAAAGTATCCGGCGTAGGCCGCGGCGTGGTAAAACTCGAACGGCATGGTGCGTAGGTACTCTACCGGACCGGCGGCGCGAACGGACTCGACCAACCGCGCTATTTGCCGTTGCGAGGCGTACGCCGCGATGGCGTCGAGCTTGCGACGGAACAGATCTTCTCGGCACCGGAGCTCCAAGTCCGGAGGTGCGACGAAGGGACTGTACGCGGCTATCTCGTGAACGATCGGATCGGCCTCCAGCGGGGGACCCAGCTCGGGCCAGATGTCGCCGCGCGCGTGAAACATGGAGATCAGCGCCTCCTGATGCACCATCTTGTGATCCGGGTGATAATCTTGGGGCGACAACAGGATCATGCGGTGGGGACGCCACGCGCGCAGCTCGGCGACAATGCTGTTCTGAAGCCCCGTATATCCGGCGACGGTATGCGGCGAGGCCGCCCCGTCCGATACCTTTTTACGCCCCTGCCACGGAGCGAGTCCCGCGTCGGGATAGTCGTACCAGTCGTAGTCGTCGATACCGAGGATCGAAAAGCACGCTGCGGTCTCCTCTCGTCGCACGACGCATATCCGATCGGCGCCGACGACCGATGTGTACCCCATTGCGCCGTCGGTAACGATTCTGGCGCGCATCTCGACACCCTCGACGTCGGCCACGGCGATGGATAGTCCGCCGGCGATCGCAAGATCGTCGTCGTGGGGACTCAATAGGAGCCATCGCTCGCCGGGGCTGTACTCCGGCAGCACATCGGGAAACAAACCGCGACGTATCTCTCCGGTTGTGAGCCGTCGGGAAAGCTGGTAGGTCGTCACTCATCGCTCCTTTCGGTCACCCGACAAACTCGTTACCTACCTTGCGCGCCCGCTGGGGAGTATCCAGGTCGATGGTGAGAGAAAGTCCGACCTCGACCAACAGATTCCATCCGGCGGCAAGCAGCACATACGGCAAGAGCGTCCCGGCGTCGGGCACGGTGATGGTGGGGAATATCGTCTCCCGCGGACCGATGGCCACCACATTCATCCCGACGCCCTCTTTGAGAACCGACGCAAACTTCTCCTCCTGGTGCGGAAACGGATCGATGACGATTACCGTCTCGTCACGCTGCATGACCTCCTCGATCCCGTGCACGGCGTACGTTCCTTCGAGGAAATCCGACCGTTTGCGTGTGATCTCATTCGTCTTGAGTGTAAGCTCCTCGGCCACCCCGTCGTTACGCCCCGAAAAATAGAGTACGGGGGACGAAGCAATCCGCCTCACGAGGTCGGTATTCAAATCCATCGTCAGTGCCGCGTGCAGCGCGTCGGCGAGTTCGTCGCGATCGACGCCCGGGCTCCCGTTGGCGGCTCTGAACAGCGTATCGTATACGAGCGCTTGCTCCACCACCGACTTGGTCGCCGCGACGGCGTCTTCGCCGCCGCAATCCAGGACGAGTGCGTCGTCCGCCTCTTCCGCGATCGGCGTACCACCGTGGGCGACCACACCGGTCATAGCGGCGATGGGTTTCGCCCCCTCGCGACGAAGCGCGCGTATGAGATGCACTCCTTCGGCGGTCTTTCCCGAGTTGGAGGCTATGAACACGTGATATCCGGACAAATCGTACTCCAACGCCTGGGTTGCGCTTTCGGTCACGATCTGTTGCGGCCACCCTTCTCGTAAGGAGTGGGCGATCGCACGCTTGGCGGGAAAAATACGGCTTGATCCTTCGCCGGTGAGAAGGACCGTATCGGAGGCGAGCTCGGTCCGCCCTATCCGCTTGGCGTCGAATCGCCGCACTACTTCGACCGTCTCCAACATCTCGCGACACAGCGCAAATCGTCCGTATCGATCCTGCGTATTCATCTTCGCGCTCCTTTATATTCCGTCGCTTCGTCCCGCCGCTCGCTCGACCGCCGCCGGCGCAAGGGCGCCGAGATCGATGTATCGATCGAGTGGTCCGATAAGGGGTCGCACATAGGCGAGAAATCGATCGCTCACCCACGCCGGGGCGAGCATGTCCGAGGGCATCGGTTTGGCGCGGGCCGCGACGTCGGAGAGCGGGGCCGCGCCGTAGCGCACGCGATACGGCCGGGACTCCGCGCGCTCTATGGTAACCATCACGTTGTTTTCTCCGCGCATGGCACGAGACACGGCCTCGACGCCGCAACCGTACGCCTCCATTCGGTCGAGTTCCACGACGCGGTCGGCGGCGGCCATTGCCATGGATTCGGGGATCTGAAACTCACCGCGATATCCGGTCTTCTCGGATATCAGGCGGTGGAGGCCGACCGCCGCGCTCGAACCGCTCATGGCGCCGAACTCGACGTTGTCGAATCGATCCCTTGACGCGGCGGCGGAGACGGGCGTCCCGTCCTCCCAGACGATCCCCTCGCCGACCACGATTGACGCCCACCCGTACTCCGAGATCGTCCGCTCCACGTCGGCAAGCACCCCCTCGCGAGTAAGGGGCCGTTCGGGGACGTAGATGAGATGCGGCGCCTCGTCGGGGGCTCGCCGCGCGACTGCGGATGCGGCCGCGAGCCACCCCGCGTCGCGCCCGACCGTTTGATGGATTACAAAGCGATCGACGCGTTGCATGTCCGCCGCAAGCCGACCGGCCTGTTGCACGGACAGCACGACGTATCGCGCCGCCGACGGATAGCCGGGCGTGTGATCGGTCGCAAACAGGTCGTTGTCCACCGTTTTGGGAATCCCGATACCCTGCAGCGTGTAGCCGGTCCGATCGCAGTACGCAACGATCCTATGAATCGTATCCATCGTGTCGTTGCCGCCGATGTAAAATAGATAGCGAACGTTCCAACGCTCCAAGCGCTCCTTAATCCGGGGAAGGTCCTTATCGGCAAGCTTGTAGCGGCACGAGCCGAGGGCCGAACCCGGAGTTGTGCGCAACCGCTCGATGTCGTTGGGTGAGAGCGTTCCCAGATCGAGGAGGCGATCCTCCAAAAACCCCTCGATCGCAAAGCGCATACCGTAGATCGAACCGTCACCATCACCGAACCCCGCCGTCCGCGCCGCCCGCAGCACGCCCGCCAAACTGGCGTTGATCACCGCCGTGGGTCCACCGGATTGACCGACCAAGATATTACCGTGCATGCGTGAAATCTCCCTGTACGATATGACGAACGCTTGCTCGAAAGGCGAGCTCAACGGCGCCGTCGAGAATGGAGTCCACCGGATCGACCTCGTACAACGGCGTATCGCCGAGCGCAACGCGCGAGCGCGACAGCTGAGAAAGGGATATCGTCGCCGGTCGCGCCAGAACGACCTCGTCGGGATCGATGAGGCGCAGCGCCGCCGCGAGCGCCCGGTCGACATCGTCCGTCGCATGGTCGTGGCCCGCCGGTAAGAGTTCGCCCGAGCTCCCGGTACGCCCGCGAATGAGCTCATCATCGATGAGTAACCCGACCCCGGCCGACAACGGGGCATCGGTAATGAGCACCGCCAACAGCGACTCGGGCGTCGAGCCGTCTTCGTACCCAATTCGACGTCGGACCGCCGAGAGGGCGACACAATTCGCATCATTCTCGACGGTTATCGGCACCGAGTCGTCCACGGCAAAGAGGCGCTTCAGCTCGGCGGCCGGTTCCCGAAGAGCCCACGAAAAGTCCGCCGAAGGCCGAATCGCGCCGTGGCGGTCGACGACACTCCCGACGGCGAGCCCGACTCCCAGAATCGGTACACTGCCGCCGAGATCATTCGCGGCGCTACCGGCAAGCTCGGCGAGAACCTCCTCGGGCGTCCGTGACTGTGAAGGGTCGAGCGTCTCGTGTCGCACCGCCCCTCTCGTCAAAGCACCAATGCCGCCCGAAAGATCCACTATCGTCCACGCGACGACGCCCGCCTCCCATAGCAGACCGATATAGACGCCGCGCTTCCCGTTCAGGGCGAGTAGCGTCGGACGCTTACCGCCTTGGTCGCTCGATGCGCCGCGCCCCAGGCTGACCACGTACTCTCCGAGACGCAACTCGCGTACCAGATTCGAGACGGTCGAAGGTTGTAGTCCGGTACGTAGGGCGAGTTCCGCCTGTGACGCGGATCCGAAGCGCCGCAGTAGGTGGAGAATGCGAGATAGATTCGTGCGTCGGATACGATCCTGCACCGCCATATCGATGGGCACCCCCCTGTACTGTTAGTTCATTCAACGAATAAACTAACAGTACAGGGGAATACTCCACGGGTCAAGCACAAAGCGAACAATCGTAGTCTCTTGCTCCGCGGGTGGGATGCCGTTACATCGAGTATCGACGGCGCCCTATCGGTCCGTCGTCCCCCCGCGATAACGGAGAATCCGATCGCCGATACGCGCCGCTTCATCCTTATCGACTAATCGCAGGAGAAGCTGCAGATCGAAGGAGTCACCGGGCTCCAGACGGTGCGGTGCGACGGAGGGGTCGATATCGCCGTCGCCGTCGAGGGCGCTGGCACCGATCTCGGGTCCTACTCCGTCCCAGTTACGATCAAAGATGGGGAGAAGCTCTCCGTTCGGTCCCGTCGGGAGCGAGAAGGTCGGATCGTTCGCACCTCCCGACGAAAACCACGAGAGCGTGTAGGACGCCGGCGGGATAGTACAGGCCACACCGGTGCCGTGAGGGTGGAGGAGCAACGTCTCGACCCCCGGCGAACCGTCGGGAAACGCCGCCGCACGCAACACATCGCGGTGTACATACCCGCGTTCGCGGCGCGTGGTCGCATCGACGACGGGACGCCACGTATCGGCGTCCGCCGGCGGCGGCTCACCGGGACTGCGGCGCGGATGCGTGCTGCGCGCCGGCACCAGATACCGACTTCCCGGCTCGGGGCGAAGTTGCACGTGATACCCCCAATCGGGCGTTTTGGGGTCGTCGGAGAGGTTGGTAATGCGGTCGCGCTGATACAGCGATCTCCTCGCCCCGTGGATACGTATCGTCCGCGCGACGCGGTAGTACGGTCGACGATTCGGTCCGGGGAGCACATCCACCGGGTCGGCGATATGAAACGCTCCCGAAATCTCAATCTCGTCGCCTCTCTCTCGAAATGTCACATGCTCAACGGGAATCATCGAGGCGTTGCCGTGGAGCGTCGCACCGCGGCGGTCGTGCATACCCCAATGGTCCAGCCCCAAGAGTTCGACGCTGGCGGCGAAGTACCGCACCCACGCCGCGCCGCGGTGTTCCGTGCCGTCGATCCAGACCGTACCGGCCAAATCGATCTCCTCGGGATCGGGCAAATTGGGAAGCGGAGGCTCCCAAAACAGCTCCTGATCGCCGAAGCGCGCGGAACGGAACGACAACCCTTTCGACGGCGCAATCTCGACGACACACCCGCCGTCACCCGAGCGCGCGGTTATTCGACGGACATTCGGCGGGTCGCCGGGATGGTGATTGAGCTCGACGCGATAGGATCCCACGTGCGCGTTCCACGCGTGGGGAGCAGACGTTCCGTAACAGACGGTGGCGTGATCTTCACTACCCATAAGGTCCTGCATGTATCACTGTACCATACCACGGGCCGCGATGGATGTGAGATCCGGGAAAACGCGTCTTTCCAATGTCGCATATCGACGGCGCGGTAAGGTTCGCGCACGCTATTGGCACGCACATGGGGCGCGAGGTACGCATAGTGCGGTGTAGGAGGTAGGCCGACCGTCGGGGCGAGCTCGGCCCACCGCTCCCCGACCTCGAAGAACGCCGGTATTATCCGCCGTTCGATCGAGGCACGGCGTGGCAATGGTGGATACCGACGTGATTGATATCGTACTCGACGCCGGCGAGTCGCTCGTAAAGTGTTTCTCGTCGACGGGCGCCAAACCGTAACCAGTGTGGTCAGGCGAGGGATGTATGGTGACAAGGCGCCCGTACGGCGTATGTTCCGTTTTCGTGCGATAGGACTATGGGTGCACTGGCGCCGCCACGTCCCCTACGAGCCGCTTTCATCCTCGGCGAGATCGGGTCGTATACGCCCCGGCGGCACGTGGGACGACCGCTCTTTGAACGCACTCCCGAAACTCATCTTAGGCGCGGAGACGGCGGGTTTCGAGGAGATAAGAATCTCCTCACCGGTGGCGGGGTTGCGCCCCATGCGCGCCTTGCGGGCCGGTTTGACGGATAGCTCCACGCGGCCGAGGCCGCCGATCGATACGCGCTTGCCGAGGAGCACGCCCGCCTCTACGGTACCCAAAAAGTCGTCTATGATCGCTTTGGCCGCCGTCTGCGTCGTATCGTTATGCGCCGCGACGCTCTTGATCATCGCCCGCATCGTAAACTGGTCGGGATACGCGCCGCCGGCGACCGAGAGCGTCTGGTTCGCCTGAACGAACCCGTTGGTAAGAAAGAGCATCGCCTGCCGGAGCCGCTCGGACTGTTCGCCGGCCGACACCTTCGGTCCGAAGGACACGATCGACAATACTTCGGAGCTGCGTGCGAGAGGCGCACTCTCGAACACGGCCGGGCGATCGACGACGATCTCCTGCGCGATCCCGACATCGTCGCCCTTGAGAAGGCCCGGTACGTCGGTGCGCAGCTTGATGCTCGCGTACTCCAGCCGCCGCCCCGAATCGCCGACGGGTCCGATCGAAATGAGTGATCCCGAGTATGTGAGGAGCATCGCTCCGCGCCGGTCGTCGGCGGCAAAGCGCGTCTGGGCGACCATCGCCAAGGCTTCGGTTTGCTCGGTGTACAGGCGACGCTTCTCGAGCCAGTTGTCGGTTACGCGCTCCAGCGCCGTCTCGGCGGGCGTGATATCGGTCTCTTCGGCCAAGGAAACGAGGTGTCTCCGTATCGATTCGGGCAATTCGTCAAACTTCGCCATACTCGTCCTCTCGATTGTGGAATTCGGGACTATTCTGCGCCATGTTGAAAAATGTATCACACAAGAAAGGAGTTTCTATGGGCGAACACATGGACAAGGTTCCCGACGCCGTACGGGATCACATTCGGAATATAACAAAGACATCGGGACTCCCCGAAAATGAGGAGTCGATGGAGCGTCTCGCTTCGGCGTGGCTCGAGAAGAAGGAGATCTTCGAGCAGCGTGTCGCGGAGAAGGGGATGGAGGAGATCGAGGAGTTCGGCGCCACGGAGGAGCGCGGAGCGCTCTTTCTGACCTACTCGGGCTCGCTATTGACGGTCGGACCGCTGGTCGACGACAAGAGGACGGTAGACTACACCTCGATCGGGATTCGACGGGACGTGCCCGACCATTCGAGCGCCGATGCGACGGCCTTAAAAGAGGACGTTGCAGTGGACTCCGTCGCGACGTTCACGAACGGACCGATCAAATCCAGCTCGGCGGTGTACATGATCGCCGTAACGATCGACGAGCTCGAACCCGAGGTAGAAGAAGAGCTGTTGACCGACGTCACCAAGGTGCTCGC
This sequence comes from Alkalispirochaeta sp., assembly GCA_965601925.1. GTDB lineage: Bacteria > Spirochaetota > Spirochaetia > DSM-27196 > Alkalispirochaetaceae > Alkalispirochaeta. The sequence continues at coordinate 2,725,942 of OZ271854.1, read as the reverse complement.
CGACGATTTCATCGAGGTCAACAAGACGATCGTACAATCGTAGATGGGCGATCTGAACGCCGTCATCGACCGGTTACAACGCATCGCGGCCGACACGACGCCTCCGTCGGCCGAAGAACTTACCTCGGATATGGAAGGCGCGTGCACTGCTCTTGCCGAGGAAGACGCCTCGCTCCGTCCCCGCGATACGAACGGCCGCCCCGGAGGACTCGTTCACCTGCGGCCGGAGCTTCCGGCGGTGGTTCTTCCCGATATCCACGCGCGGATCGATCTCGTCACGACGGTGCTATCCACCTCGTTTCCCGAACACGGAATCGACACACCGCTCCTGTCCGCGATCGACGCCGACCGGGCACAGTTGGTCATGGTAGGCGATTACGTCCACGGTGAGGCGCGTGCGCGTCGTCGATGGATACGCGCCTTCGAGGAGTTTACCGATGGGTATCGCGTTCACGATGCGATGGATGAGGAGATGTATGAGAGTCTCGCGGTCCTCAGGACCGTGGCGCTCCTCAAGAGGGCATATCCCGACCGCGTCCACGGTCTCAAAGGAAATCACGAGAATATTACGAACGAAGAGGGAGACGGGAACCACCGTTTCGGCAAGTTTGTGTATGAGGGTGCGATGGTTGCCGCGTATATGCAACGGTTTTACCGCGGCGAGGCGACCGAGGCGGTGTACCGGTTCGAGAAGTCGTTACCGCTCATGGCCGTCGGTACGCGCTACGTGGTGACGCACGCCGAACCGATGCGCCCCTTTTTGAGCGAGGAGATCGTCGAGTATCGCGATCGGCCGGAGGTCGTCGAGGGACTCACCTGGACGGACAACGACGCCGCAGAGGATGGGAGCGTGGCGGCGACGCTCGCCCATTTCCTTCCCCACTGCGCCGACGGCGAGGCGATCCATCTGGGAGGGCACCGGCCGGTGACGGGACGCTACGCGTTGCGGGCCGGCGGCCGGTACGTGCAGTTTCATAATCCTTCGCGCTTGATCGTCGCGCTCCCGCCGGCGAATCGCCGATTTGACCCGGAGCGTGACGTAGTGGAGCTTGCTTACGACGAGGGAATCTTCGATGGCAAAGACGGTTGAATCGATCGGAAAGTACAAGGTGCTCTCGCGCCTGGCCCAGGGCGGCATGGGCGCGGTGTATACGGCGCGTCATCCCACCTTGGAACGCACGGTCATCATCAAAAAGCTCACCTTACGGGGTAACGCCGATATTCGCGAGCGCTTTCGTCGCGAAGCGCAGATCATGATGGACCTGCGTAACGACGCGATCGTCGACGTATACGACCACTTTCGCGAGGGTTCTTCGTACTACATCGTGCTCGAGTACGTCGACGGGATGTCCTTAGACGCACTGATCCGGCAGCGCCGCTATCTTCCGAACGGAATCGCGCTTCTTATCCTGCGCGAAGTGTGTCGCGCCCTGGCCTACGCCCACGATAAAGGTGTCGTCCACCGCGACATAAAGCCCGCCAACATCCTGATCTCCAACGAGGGAGAGGTAAAACTCGTCGACTTCGGCATCGCCACGATTCACGGCGGCGAGGAGCAATCCGATCTGACGCGCGACGGAATGACCCTCGGTACTCCGAGTTATATGGCACCCGAGCAGTTTCGTAGTACGCGCTCGGTGGACAAGCGCGCCGATATCTACTCGTTGGGCGTCGTACTCTACGAGATGGTTACCGGCAAGCGCCCCTACCCCGGTTCATTCACTCCCGAGGTAATTGCGCGTATCCAACGCGGTCGCTACACGCCGCCGCGGCGCATCAACCCCAAAGTCTCACCGTTTGTCGCGCGCCTCGTGGCGCGGATGCTCAAGGCGCGACCGGACAGACGATTCTCCCATCTGGAACGAGTCGCGTCACGCATCAATCGGCGCTACCGTATCGGAGCCAACGAGCGCAGCGACGAGACGATCCGTCGTTATCTTACCGAGGAACAGGCGGAGGCACTCCCGCAACGCCGATCGAGACTCGCCGTCGCGGCGGGCGTTGCGGCCGCGCTCCTCCTATCGTTGGGCGTCGGGCTCCTCTTTGTCCGAGGGTACCATCGCGAACTCTTCCGGCCCGCGCGCTACGGAGCGCTCGAGGTAACCGCACGCGTGCTCAAGGCCGATCGCGACCGTGATGCGATCCGTCTAACCGGCGCCGTATTCGTCGACGACGGTGAGGAGATTCCCGAGGCACCGGGGGGCGAGTTGACGTTTCGTATCGTGCCGGAGGAAGAGACCGAACGGTTCTACGTGTTTCGCGCTCGCCGAGCCCAGTTTACCCCCGGCGCCTACCGCGTAAAGGTTTCCAACGGGAGTATCGTATGGTGGGAGTCGTTCGCACTCCCTTCGTTGAGGGAGCGAAGCGCGACCCGCCTGGTGATTCCCGGTCGCCGAGTGGATGCGTACCACGTCACGGCAGAGTTCGTCGAGCGCCCGAGGTTGCCGTTGGAGGTCGATTTCACCGTTGTCGATCGCGAAACCGGACGCCTTATCGGTGACGGTACGCGCGTTTCGATACTGATCGGCGACCGCTGGCTCGCCTTCACGCCGGCGCTTTCATTTCAACTGCGTAGCGGCGAAGTGCACCGTTTCCGGTTCAGCCACGAAGGGTACGCCACGCAAGTATTCAGCCTTATGATACAGGCCGAGGAAAGCCGCCTCGTCATCGAGGTCGGGCTCGACCCACAGGAGGAGTAACATGTCACACGCAATGCGACGACTCGTCTACCTTGCAATGGGTCTCTTGGGCGGTGCGGCGGCGTGGCCCGTCCTCGAGACGATGCTCGTGCTCCAGTCGCGATTCCCATCGTATCTCGCCTTCAGCCTCGCCTCGGGCGCCACATTCGGTCTCATCTTCGGCGCGTTTTTCGGTGCGATCGACGGAATGGTCGCCGGGGTGCGTCGCAGAGTAGCCGGCGGCGCGCTCATCGGCGCGGCAACCGGTGCCGTCGGGGGTGCCGCCGGTTTCGTCCTGGGGCAGGTAGCACTCCTGTTTTTCGCACAGCTCGGCGCCGTCGGAGTCGCCGCCTCGCGCGCGGCCGGTTGGGCGATACTCGGGATGGCGGTCGGCGGATCGGAGGGTGTGCGGCGCCGCTCCGTGCGCCGCACCTTCGGGGGGCTGGCAGGCGGACTCCTCGGCGGGCTTGCCGGCGGCTTCGCGATCGAGATCGCGCCGCGCATCATCGCCCGAGAGTACGCGCGTCCCATCGGTGTCGTCGTCTACGGCCTTCTGGTCAGCGCGATGTACAGCCTCGTGGAGGATCGACAGACCACGGGAATGCTCCGTCTCCTCAACGGTCCGCGCAAGGGGTCCGAGTTTGTTCTGAACCAGCGTCGCGTACTTATCGGCGAGTGGGCGGGAAGCGACGTATGCATCCCGGGATATCGCCGAGTCGCCGAACGCCACGCGGAGATTCGCGAGCAGGGAGGCGAACTGGCAATCTATCCCTCCGCCGACGGGAACGAGATCAAGCGCAACGACGAGGCGATACCGGAAGACGGTTCGGGATTTCTCAAGTTCGGCGATGTGCTTCAGATCGGGTCCGCCAAGCTGCTCTTCCGTCCGCTCATACTGGCCGCAGCGCTGTTGGTGGGCGGCGTCGGCGTCGACGTCCTGTCGGCACAGAGCGTCCGCCCCGCTCAGATCGACATCGATCGCCTGGTCACCCACCAACAGATCGACCTATACGCATCGATTACCGATTCCGCGGGGCGGCCCGTACCGGGGCTGACCGCCGACGACATGCGGGTGTACGAGGCACCCGACGGCGGTGAGCTCGGCGCCGTTGAGCTCATTTCGGTGGACGAACGCGCCAACGAAGAGGACGGCGTGACCTTCTTCTTTCTGGTCGACAACTCCGGCAGCATGTACGACACCATAGGCGGGAGACCGACCGAGGAGCGCGGAGCGACCCGCATGGCCGCCGTCGGATCGGCGATGAGGCAATTCCTGAATCAGATCGATACGCCGAACGACCGCTTTGCTTTGGCGACCTTCAACACGCGCTATCGCCTCCTCACGGGGCCGACGGAATCGCCGCGGACGATCGATCTCATCTTTGAGGAGATCGAACGCCCCGAACCGGACGAGGCATACACCGAACTCTTTCGCGCCGTTATGACCGCCGCCGCCGATCTGGAGGACGCAGGAGGACGTCGCGCGCTCATCATTCTCTCCGACGGCGAGAACTTCCCCTTTGCAGCCAACAGCGGTCGCCCCCATCCGGAGTTCGGCGACCGGTCGGTCTCGATTGAGGAGACGTTGGCCGCTGTCGAGCGCGCCGGGATAAGCGTGTTTGCGATAGACTTCGCCGGCGGCGGCGAACCTCTATTGGGAGAGATCGCCGCCTCGGCGGGAGGGTTGGTCTTCGACGCCGCCGATGCGGCGGAACTCCAGTCGGTATACACCCTGATTCGCGAGCGGATCCTCACCGAATACCGCATCCGGTACCGCGCCGGTATCTCGCCGGCCGATTTCCGGACCGTGCGCATCGAAGTCGCGGTGCCGGGTCGGACGGTCGATGCCGAACGGCGCTACTTTGCCGGTACTATCTTCGGCCTTCCGCGCGACGACTTCGGCTTCATCTATCTCGTTCCGATCCTCGCCGCTCCGCTCCTGGCGTGGTTGTTGACGCTTCTGCGGGCGCGCCGCGGGCGGAGTGCGGCAAACCTCGAAATCTTAGGCGCGCAGGGAGGTTCGACCAAGGTGCTCGATCTGTCGGGACCGCAGACGGTCATCGGCGCGAGTGCCGAGGCGGACGTGACGATTGCAGGCTCCCCCGACATGTTGGAGCGCCACGCCACGATCGTCCACGACGAGAAGCGCGGCACCTACACCGTCGTAAGCGCCCAGCCGGTAACGGTCAACAACCGGCGCTACACAAAACGTACCTTGGAGGCTGGGGACGTGATCGAGCTTCCGGGTGCGACGATCGTATTCGACGAGCCGACCGACGCATCGACGGCGAAGGAGTAACGGCGCGGTAGTCTCTCACGCGACCGTCGCTGAGCCTGTTGGTGACGCATCGTCCCTACGGTGAGCGCACCCCGAAGCGCCGGTGCGCTCACCGATCTCCGCGCAGCTCCGCTACTTGCCGGGCCAAAGCGCGCTGCGGACCATCGCTTGCGCGGCCATTGCGTCTCCCGACTCGAGTACGCCCTCTACCTCCTCGGGGTCGAGACGTGAGGCGGCCTCCTGAAAGAGATCGAGCCATTTGAGGGACTCTCGCGCCACCGCCGCCTTGTCCCGTTCGTGAAAGGCGAAGACGTCCAGGCTCAGGTATCCGCCGTATCCCACCTTGTCCAGCCAGTAGAAGAACTCGACCCACTCCAAGGTGTGTACCGAACCGGGAATCATGTCGTCGTCCCAATAGCGGTAGTTGTCGTTGAGGTGGATGTGCATGAGCTTGTCGCCGAACCGGCGCATGAGAGCGACGCTCTCGGCGAGGTTCTCGTACCCGTACTGGGCGTGACCGGTATCCAAATTGATCCCCACGTTCGGCTTGTCGACCTCGTTGACCATCATGAGCGTCTTGGCGGTGTTGCTGACGAGAATGTGTGTCCTCGGCTCCTTGAGCTTGAACTCGACGGCGATGTTGACCGCGGGGTTGTGATCCGCGCACTCCGACAACCCTTCTATGATCCAGTCGTACGCCTTGAGGTAATCCATGGTAAAGATGTAGTCCCACCCGTCGTGGCCGAACCACGGACTGATCATCGAGCAGCCTGCCGCCGCTGCAGCGTCCATGGCGGCCTTGACCCGTTCCACCGCGTCGCGACGAATACCGGGATCGGTAGAGGCGAACGATCCCCAGCCCCACTTGGGATTGGCCCAAATCTCCGGGATGACGCACGCCAACTCGAATCCGGCGTCCTTAATCTGCGCGACGACCTGTGAGGCGTTCTCGTCGGTGATGTGCCATCCGCCGATCACCTCGATTCCCTTGATACCCGGCACCGTCCGCGCATCGGCCAACATCTGGTCGAAGGTGCGCTTCTCGGTATATCCCTGAATGACGTACCGATCGGCACACGATCCGAACACGACTGCAATTGCGGCATAGTCCCACTTCATCACTCCTGCTCCTTTCTCACCGGGAATGCGTTGCGGCGCCCTCGCACCGCGTCACTCCTCAGGATAGATTCTCTCCGGCGGCACTCTCCGCGCCGGCCGCCGGATTAACTCGTAGATCACACCCAGATCGGCCTCGGTGTCGAGGTAGGCGTAGTGCCCGTCTCCATCGAGTCCGAATCCGCTGCCGTCCTGAATCATCGTGTAGCCCGCCTCCGCCGCGGCACGGAGCGCTTCATCCATGTCCTCCACCACGACTCCGAGGTGATGCACCCCGTACCCGCACCGCTCGACAAACTCGTGATAGATCGACGGCCCCTCCACGGGCTCGATCAACTCGACGCGCATCGGTCCGAAGTAGGAGAGCGCGACGCGCATGCGGGCGCGGCTCGGTCGACCGCGATAGCTCGCGCGCTTCACCAGAGGCGGACCGTAGGTATAGAAGTGCCACGGTCCGACGCCGAACCGTTCGTGATACCGCCGCACCGCCGCCTCTACGTCGTCGACGACCCATGCGATCTGGGCGACGCCGCCGGACAAGAACGGAAGCCTCATCGAGTCGGTCACGGCGTGAACACCACCTTGATCGCACGCCCTCGCATGGCGAGGTCGAGGCCGGCGTGAAAGTCGTCGAGCGCCATAACGTCGGTCACCACCTTCTCTCCGGGAATCTGTCCGGATCGCAACAGCGCCAAGCTCATGGCGAAGTGACGCGGCGCGAACTTGGAGATTCCGATCATAGTGAGGTTCTTGTAGTGGACGAGGTTCATGTCGACCCCCGGGGTGCTGTCGCCGTGGGGCAACCCGCCGAAGAGCACCACCCGTCCGCCCACCGCCGCGGCCTCGACTGCGGTGACCTGGGAGGCCGGCGACGGGTTGGCGGTAATCACGATCGACGGTCCAACCCCGTCGGTCAACTCACGAACGCGCTCCACCACATTCTCGGTAGCGTTATGAATGAGTGCGTCGGGACCGAAGGTCTCGGCCGCCGCGAGACGATCCTCGTTGATATCGCACACAAACACCTTGGAGGCGCCCGAGGCGCGCGCTACGGCCAGGTGGAGGCACCCGATCGGCCCGGTTCCCATCACCAGGACCGTATCGCCCAGGTGCGTTCCCGCCTTCTCGTGAGCGTGAATGACCGAGGACCCCGGCTCGACGATCGCGGCGATCGACGACGGCATACCGTCGGGAGCCGGAAGGAGGTTTCCCAACCGTACCGACTCCGGAGGTATCGCGACGTACTCGGCGAATCCCCCGGGCCACGCCTGGGCGATTTCACGGACTCCCGAGCTCAACTCGTGCCGGCCGTCGATGCAATAGGGATCGGTCGGATCGTAGGTATTGGGCCCGATCGAGAGGCGGTCCCCGGGAGCCCACGATCCGCGATAGTCGTTGCCGGTCGCAACGACGGTGCCGCAAATTTCGTGGCCCAGGATCCACGGCAGCGTCACCTTGCTATGCCCGCTCCTTATCGTTCTCAGGTCGCTCCCGCACAATCCGCACGCCTCGACCTTTACGAGCATGCCGCCGTCCTCGACTCGAGGGCGCGGAACGTCGCGAACCTCCAGTTGCATCGGAGCGGTCATTACGACCGCCCTCATCGTATCGCTCATTCGCCGCTCCTTATCGCTGATAGGACCTTGAACTGATCCTTGGTCCGTTCGTATACCGTCTTGTAGACCTCAAAGAGCTCCATATAGCGCTCGTGATTCCGGCGATCCGGCTCCATCGCGTCCACCAGCTCCACCCATTTCCGCGTGACGTCGAAGGAGGAAAAGACGCCGGTTGCGACACCGGCCAGTACCGCGTCGCCGAAGGGCGCGCCGGTCCGCCGCTTTACCATCGCCGTCTCGACATCGAACACGTCGGTGATGATGCGCCGCCACAAGGGACTCACGGCGCCCCCCTCATTGAGCACCATCGGAACGTTGACCGTCATCCCGGCCTCGCGAACCAAGCGAAACGAGTCGTACATCGCGTAGGCCACCCCCTCCATGAAGCCGCGTATAAGGTGTCCCTTACCGTGGTGCAACGAGAGGCCGTAGACGACTGCGCGCGCGTCGGCGTCCCAGATCGGCGTGCGCTCTCCGGCGAGATACGGCAATACGACCAACCCGTCGCACCCGACCGGGGCGGTGGCGGCAAGCGCCGTGAAGCTGTCGTAGGCCGATATCCCGGTCAGACGCTCTGCCTCCCGTTCGGCCTGTCCCACGGTGTCGCGGAGATAGCGGAGCGTTTGACCGCCGGTGATCGTGGTCGGCACGGTGATGTACGTCGTCTCGCTCTCGACGGTATACGGGAAACTCATGAGCTTCTTTCCGATATCGGAGAACAGAAAATCGAGATCGCGATGGATAATGCCGAAGTTACCGACCGTGCCGAGGTTGCTCTGGATGTCGCCCACCGCGGTGGCGCCGGCGCCGACCCAACTGGCGTTACAGTCGACCTGCCCGGCCGCGACCGGCGTTCCCGGAGCGAGCCCGGTCACCTCGGCGGCGCTTGTGGTGACCTCGCCGACGATCGCCTCACTCGGCAGCACCTCAGGCAGGAGGGCGCCGTCGATACCGATCTCATCGAGCATCGAAACGTCGAAACGTCGCGTGCGGATGTCGTACGCCAGACCGTAGAAGGCGGCGGCCCCGACGTTGGCGACGGCGCGGCCGGTGAGCTTGTAGGTAATGTATCCGTCGATCGTGAGGACCGAGGCGATCCGTGCGTAGTCCGTCGGTCGCCGCCGCTTTTCCCAAAGGAGATTGACCAACAGGGGGTGGTCCTCGACACGATAGGCCGACAACTCGTAACAACGCTCCTCGCCCACCGTCTCCTTAAGCCACGCCACCTCGTCACGGGCGCGGCGGTCCATCAACGTGTAGCCCCGATTGATCGGCTGCCCTTCGCGATCCACCATGACCATCGAGGGGAGCGCCGAGGACGCTGCGATCCCCGCTACCGCCGTCGCCGGAACACCGGCGCGCGCGAGCGCAGCGCGAATCAGACGACCGGCGATCGGCCAATACTCCCGTGCTTCGTGTTCCGACCATAGGGGGCGCTCGCGAATGATTTCGTACTCTTCGTAGGCAAATCCGAGGTCATGTCCCTCCTCGTCGATGACCGCCGCTTTCGCTCCTCCGGTTCCGAAGTCGATGCCGACTAAATATCGCGCCATGCCGTCACTCCTCACGCCTCAAGATGCGCCGCCGCTGGAGCCGCTGAATCTGTCGGCTGCGGAAGCTGTCGACCATGACCGCCAGAAAAATGATCGCCGCGGTCACAATCGGTTGGATGTAAAGGTCCATGTTCACGAAGACGAGTCCCGCCTGAATCATCTGGATCATGATCGTCCCCAAGAGCGTTCCCGGCAGTACCGTACCGATACCGCCGAAGAGGCTCGTGCCGCCGAGCACCGCCGCGGCGATCGCGTCCAACTCGTCGGCCTCGCCGAAGTTGGGCTGGATCCGCCCGAGTTGCGCGACGGACACGAATCCGCCCAGAGCGGCGAAGAGGCCGCACAAGACGTAGACCGCGGCCAACGTTTTCACCGTATCGATACCGGCCTTGGCGGCGGCATCTCGATCGAATCCGACGGCGTATATCTGTCGTCCGATCTGCGTACGCGTTAGGAAGATGTGCGAGACGAGAAGCACGGCGAGAAAGATGACGATCGGTAGGAGCACCACTCCACCGACGCGTATTGAACCCATCATCGTCACGCCCTCGGGAAAGTTGACCGAGGTGGAACGAGTAATGAACAGGCCCAAGCCGCGACCGGCGATGAGCGTACACAGGGTCGCCACGAACGGGAGGAGCCCGGCGCGAGTAATCAACAACGCGTTCACCGTACCGAACGTTACGCCCACGCCGAGCGCGATCGCCACGGCGATCCACACGGGTACGCCCCAGACGTTAATGGCGATACCGGCGACGATACTCGATAGATACATGTTGGAGCCGATCGAGAGGTCGATTCCTCCGGTGAGCAGGACGAAGGTCATACCGATCGCCATGATTCCTATGTAGCTTGCGGCGTACACGATGTTTTCGGCGTTTCGTACCGTGAAAAAGCGCGGTGCGGCGATACCGAAAATCACGAAAAGCAATGCGAACATCACCACCGACGTGTTGGACAGGATGAACTTCAGGAGTCTTTCACGGTTCATCGCTCGTTCTCCCCTCCGGCTCCGGCTTCATGCCCCCCGTCGGTGTCCGTACCGTGCACGCCTGCCTCGTCGAAGGCGGCCGAGAGAATACGCCGGCTGTCGAAGTCCGATCGATCGAAGAGGCCGGTCATCTCCCCTCGACTCATAACGGCGATGCGATCACAGATTCCAACGAGCTCTTCGAGCTCGGACGAGATGACGAGAATCGCCGTCCCGGCCGCCGCGAGGTCGTGAAGAATGGTGTATACCTCGTACTTCGCTCCCACATCGATGCCACGGGTCGGCTCGTCCAGAATCAGCACTTGCGGATCGCCGGCCAGCCACTTTCCGATGACGACCTTTTGTTGATTACCACCGCTCAAACTCTTGGCGCTCGCCGACTCGACCGCGCCCGACTTGATACGCAAACGCGCTTGGGTATCGCGGGCCAACGTCAAGACGCGGTCGGCGTCCACCGCCCGCAATACCGTGCGGCACATGCTGGGAAGATTGACCAAGGCGATGTTCTCGGCCACCGATACGTCCATGAGCAACCCCTCCTCGCGACGATCTTCGGTAACGAATGCGACGCGCTCATGAATGCGCGCGGAGATGCTTCCGGACCGGAGCGACGTACCATGAACGGTGACCGTTCCCGTGTCGTGGTGGTCCACACCGAAGATCATACGCGCGACCTCGGTTCTGCCCGATCCCATCAAACCGAAAAGCCCGAAAATCTCTCCGCGATATACGTCGAAGGAGATGTCTCGTGCGATACCGGCCCGTCCGAGCCCGTGCACCGAGAGCGCCGTGTGCGTCGAGGCGTGACTCACGTGAGCAGGGAAGAGATTCTCGATCGTCCGTCCCACCATGGAGGCGATCATCGAGGCGATGGAGAAGCGCCCCACGGGGCCGGTCTCGACGAGTTCACCGTCTCTGAGGACGACGACCGTATCGGCAAGGCGCATCACGTCTTTGAGGATGTGCGAAATGTAGGCGATCGCCGTCCCCTGCCCCTTCAACCGCTCAATCAGCCCGAAGAGGCGCTCGGTCTCCTTGGCGGTAAGCGAAGTCGTCGGTTCATCGAAGATGATAATACGCGCATCGGCGGCGAGCGCCTTTGCGATCTCGACCAACTGCCTTTCCCCCGGAGAGAGCGTCTCCACGAGCGTCGCCGGGTCGACCTCCAGACCGACGGCCTCCAATAACGGCCTCGTATCGTCGAGCAGTCGCTTCTTGCGTACGAGAGGCACGGGTGCGAACGTCGGGAAGCGGTCGATGAATATGTTCTCGGCGATCGAAAGGTTGGCGAAAAGGTTGAGCTCCTGGTGAATGAACCCGACACCGTGTTCAATCGCCGCGGAGGGATTCTCGGGCCGATACGGCCGACCGTCGAGAACCATCGCGCCGGAGTCGGGCTGCAACACACCGCCGAGTACGTTCATCAGCGTCGTCTTCCCGGCGCCGTTCTCGCCGACGATTCCCGTTACCGATCCGCGTGCCATGGCGAAGGATACGCCCTTGAGCGCTCGGATACCGGCAAAGCTTCTGGTGACGTCGACGAATCGGATCGCGATACTCGCCTCCTCGACGGGTGGCGATGGGGTCGCACCGGATGGGGACAGCGGAGCGTCGTACATCACGAGCGCGCCTCCTTCATCCGATTGCGCGACACGTCCAAGAGCGCGGCGAGAAGGATAACGCAGCCGCGAACGATGTCGATTGAGAACGAGTCGAGGTTCATCTGACTCAGGGTATTGGCGAGGACGACGAAAAAGACGACCCCAAACACGGTCCACGGGATCTTGCCGCGCCCGCCGGTAAGGCTCATGCCGCCGATGATGTTGGCCCCGACGATATCCAGGATGAGCGACAACCCGCCGAGCGTCGGCCGTCCCGCCTCCATGCGTGCCGTGTAAAGCATGGCCCCGACCGCGGCGGACGCCGCCGAGAACGAATACGCAAAGACGATAACTCGGCGCGTCGGAACGCCCGATACGCGCGCCGTGCGCTCGTTGAGGCCGACCGCGTACATCCAGCGACCCAACAGCGTACGACTGAGGATGATGTGGGCGATGATCGTCCAAAGGATCGCAATCCCCATCGCCGGCGAGAAGATGCCCCACCCGTCCTCGATGGCGTTGAACGCAGCGGGAAGGCTTCGAATGTTTTCCGAACGCGGGAGAAAGACCGCCACCGCCGAACCCAACATGAACATCACGAGGGTTACCATGAACGCCGGCATGCGAAGGGTTCCCACCGAAAAGCCGTTTATAGCGCCGATCAACGCAGCCACGGCGATCATCGCGACGACGGCGACGGGAATGGCCAGCGGCGAGCCCGAAAGCGGGCCGCCCGACTCGGTCAAAAACCACCCCCATAGGGGGCTCTTGGTAAAGAGGACCGGGTCCAATGCCTGGGTCATGATCCCGGCGCCGACGACGCTGGTAAGGGACATGACCGCCACCTGAGAGAGGTCGATACCGGCAACGATCAACACAAACGTTTGCCCTACCGCGACGGCGAGAAGGGGCCACACGTTGGAGGTGATATTCAAGAGGTTGCGCGGGCGACCGAGCCACGGCACGAAGGCCCACACCGCCAGAAAATAGACGATGGTGAGTATCAAAACGAAGTATTCAGAGAGTATGACCCTCCTGAAGAGCGTCGTGACGGCGCCGTGTCGCGGTATCATCTCATCCGGGCGCGGACCGGGTAGCTGTTCTGCCATTGAATCTCTCGCCTTACCGCGGCGGGCGCGCTCTCCGACACGCGTGTCGTCGAGAGCCGCGCCGCGCACGCGCTGTAGTACGTGAAAGCGGCTCGTTGCTACTGTTGCTCGGCGAGCAACACGCAGCCCCACATCTCCATGGATCGGTCCTGGAAGTTGTCCCCGGTAAGAGCGAATCCCTCGTCGAGCAGCCACTCGTCGGGGCGCGTCTGGCCGGCATCGATCGCCGCCAGCATCGCGTCGAGGATCATCTCCGCCTCGGCAAAGAGGTTTTGTACGCCCGTCGAGTCCAGAAATCCCTGGTCGATCAACTCGCACGCGGTCATGTCTCCGTCGAGACCACCGAGGATCACGTGATCGGGGTGTCCGATCGTCTGCCATTTACCGAGCGGCGCCAGCACGGACCGAATCACCGGGAAGAGGAAATCGCTCGAGGTGAAGAGAAAATCGATATCCGGGTTCGCCTGCATCGCACTCTGCAGATTTGCGAGGGCGGTATTGGAATCCCAGCGCGTCGGAATCTCGATGGGAGGACCGGTCCACAGCTCGGGATAACGGTCGATGACGTTCATGAAACCCTGGCGCCGTCCGACGGCGTTGGGATCGCCGAGATCACCGACCATGATCGCAGGTGTAACGCGCCGACCGAGTTCTCTCGCCTTTTGGGCCATGTGCTCGACCGCCGCCTCGGCGATAATCTCGTTGTTCGCCACGACCACGATCGCCTCGCCGTCGTCGGTTGAAGGCGGCCGATTGAAGACTCCGATGGGAATCTCCGCGTCGTTCGCTTCACCGATAATCGTCAGGGCGCTCTCACCGTCTTGAGGGATGATGATAATGCCGTCGACGTCCTGGGCGATCACGTCGCGCGTCTGTTCGAGCTGACGGTTGGCGTCTTCGCTCGCGTTGCGCTCAATCACGGTGATGCCCGCCTCCCGCAACGTGTCGGTGATAGCCTTGTGACCGGCGACCCAAAACTCCGTCTCGAGATCCTGGAAAAGAAAGGCGATCGTCACCTCTCCGTCGCCTTCTTGAGCGCCCCCGGCAAACGATAGCGCACCGATTCCAATGAAGAGCACTACTACGATTAGCATCAGTCTTCGCATACGATTCTCCTTTCTGATTTCATATTGAGATGAAAATTATGAAATTTCAACTGCGGTTTTTTTGACAATTCATCAGATTCCATAACATGAGACTGCCGAAACGGCGCGTATCTTCGCCCCTTTTGTCGCTATCTCCCGATCACGGCGCGCGACATATCGCATATTGAGATAGTGCGGACACGGAACACTTTCATCATTGAAGAAGCAATTAGAAAAAAGAACGCCGGTGAGGGTCCGCAGGCATGACCAGCCGAACGGTGGTACCCTCCGAAGGGCGGGCCTCGATTGAGAGCCCGTAGCGCGGCCCGAAGCTCAACCGCAGCCGCTCATGGACATTTCCGAGACCGATCCCTTCCCGTCCCTCTTCGCGCCGTTCCAACCCTTGTCGAAGGCGTTGCAAATGGTCCGACGGCATACCGACACCATCGTCGGCGACCTCCACATAGAGGTCTTCCTCCTCGCGCCGCGCCGAGACCGTTACCGTGCCGGGTCTACTCGTCGGTACAATTCCGTGTACCACCGCATTTTCGACGATCGGCTGCAAAAAGAAACTCAAGACGTGAGAATCCGCCAACTCGTCGGGGACACTACACTCGAGACGCAATGCGGAGGCGTATCGAATCCGCTGGATCTCGAAGTAGAGGGCTGCGTGGCGCACCTCGTCGGCGAGGGTCGTAAAGCGTTCTCCCTTCGCGAGACTCACCCGAAAGAGATCACTCAAAGTTTGGACGGTGGAGACGGCGCGTCCATCGCCCATCTCGATCAGAAATCTGATCGTCTCGAGCGTGTTGTACAGAAAGTGGGGGTTAATCTGCGCTTGGAGCGCCTTCATCTGCTCCTGACGCAACTCGAGAGCGATCTCTCGCCGCTCCAACTCGTTCAGTTCCATGCTTCGATGGACGAAACGGTTAAAATCGCGCGCCAGCGCGTACACCTCGCGACTGGCGTTCGGCGGCATGTCGACCGCGACGCTATCCCCTTCGCCGTCGGCGATCTCCTGAAAGCGGCGCGCGATCTCGGTGATGGGACGGCTGATCTGGCGCCCGAGCAGAAGGCTGACTCCCATGGCTAAGAGTACCGCGCTTGAGAACATCGCCGCGAACAGCCGAGTGAGGGTGTCGATATCGCGTAAGGCACCCTCGGCGGTCGTCGCCACCACGACGATCCAGTTCATCGAGGCGACGAATTGGTACGCCGCCAGGTAGTGCCGATCGGTCGTGTATGCGATCGTCCCGGAGCGTCCGAACGATATCTCGCGCGCATACGGCTCGACGCTGAGATTCTCTCCCTCTCGTCGCGGGTCGGGATCGAATACGACGTTGGCGGAGGTGTCGAGAATATAGACGAATCCACCCTCTCCGACCTCGATATCGGCCAGGTCGCGGGTCAACAGCTGCATCTCCACCTGGGCGACGGCGATACGCACATAGAGCTTCGGTCCAACCGACCTCGGTAGGGGGAGATACGCACAGAGGTACCATGCGCCGTCGACATACTCGCGCCCGATCCACTCGTCGTGGGCGTCGATGAGCCGTCCGAGCGCCGACGAAGAGGGCCAAAGATATCCTCGCCCACGCTCGCTCTCCTCGCCCCCGGTGGACTCTACGATCACCAAGCCGAAGGGAGTCGCCTGCACAAGGGCGACCTCGCCTTCGGTAGCGCGGGAGAGACGGTCGACGGTCACCTCGAGCGGCGTGTCCGGCTCCAGACTCAAGAGCGCCGGCATTACCACCTCCCGCGGTTGCTCGGAGTAGTCGGAATGGACGCCGAGAGTGTACGCGGTACCGTAGTCGGGCCCGGCGTTCGCCACCCACTGTTCAACGATTCTGCGGTTACGTTCCAACAGCTCCCACCGCGACCACGTACTCCGGTTCACGTGGTGGGCGGCGATCGTCGCCACATCGATCAGCCCCTCGACGATGGTATGCGACACGGTACGGCGCACGGTCACCAACAACGTAATACCGGTTACGGTCAAGAAGGCGGCAAAGAGAAATCCGTATGCGAGTCCGAGGCGGAGGGAGAGCTTCACCGGACCGATCCGAGACGCGCGCCGACTCCCTCGTTACGGTACTGTCCCGGGGTCTTACCGGTATACCGGCGAAACACCTCGCTGAAGTAGCGCTGCTCACGAAATCCCACCGCACCGGCGATTTGGTAGATACGATCGGTGGAGGAGATAAGGAGTCGCTTCGCCTCGTCGATTCGCACGAGGGTCAGATACTCTTTAAACGACTGATTCATTACGTTGCGGAAGAGCCGGCTTAAGTGGGACGGCGTTACGCCGACCGCGTCGGCAACCTCTCCCAGACCGATGTTTTCCGCGTATCGGCGCGCAATCTCGTCCAGAGCCGTATTGATCGTATGGTTATGCGGGCGCCTCGTCGTTCCGGCGCGCTGCGCCGCCGCCGCCTCGACGACACGGCTCAAATGGTCGCGAAGCGTTCGAAAGCTGTATCCGGCGATCCGGCGCCCCACATCCAAAGCGTCGCCCAAATCGAGCGACCGCTGGTCGATGCCTCGCTCGGCTAAAGCGTGACCGATGAGCCCCGAAAGCGCGACGACCAGACCGGAGAGCGCTCCGGGATCGACGACGCCTTCGCGCTCCATGTCTGCCACGACGCGTCGAACCGCCTCCGCGGCGGATGTCGCGTCACCCTCGTCGATTGCGCGCGCCAGGCGCCGGGCGTACTCCGGTGCGTTGAGCGCCACGATCTGCGCGCCCCGTGGGTGCGACTCGGGATAGCGCCGGCGAGTCGACTCGTCGTATATCGCCTCGACGCCCTCCCACCAGCGCGACTCCAAAATGTGCGTGAGGAGCTCGACGGTCGATCGATCGAGATACTCGCCGAGGTGTGTCGTGTAGGCACCCGCCCACGCCGGTCGACACGTCGTTCCATCGACCTCGTCGCACGCGCGGCTCACCGCCGTCTCCACACGCGTTACCGCGGCGTCGGACCGCAACAAGAGAAGCACGCCGCCCAGACCGTACAGCGGAACTGCGACGTACAGCCCGTCCCGCCCCGAGACGATACGCCGAATTACGGCGCGGGAAGCTTCGTGGGTGCTCATCGGAAAAGAGTGGTCCCCGGCGACAACGGAGGGAAGGAGATCGACCAACACGAGCGCCACGGGTGGACGAGAGAGCCACGGGGCCAGTTCCCGCAGTCGGCGGTCGTCCCAACGCACCGCCTCGCCCCGTTCCAAGACGTATCCTAACGCATCGGGGACCGAGCGGACGCGATCTCTTGCCCGCGAATGCCGACGACCGACGACGATCGCCTCCCGTGCTCTGGCCAACGCAACCTCGAGTTGTTCGATACGTACCGGCTTCAGGAGGTATCCGAGGACTCCCAGATCGATCGCCTCACGAGCGTACTCAAAGCTGTCGTGACCGCTGAGAATGATGGTACAAAGCGCGGGTCGCAAACGCTTCAACTCACGGATAAGCTCCAGCCCGTCGGTAAGAGGCATGCGCACATCGACGATCAACAGATCGAGGGACGCTTCGGTCGGATACGCGACGACCTCGGCGGCCGAGGCAAATGTTGCGACGACCGAAAAGCCGTATCGATCCCATTCGACGACCCGCTTGAGACCGTCGCGAATGATCTCTTCGTCATCAACGATCGCAACCGTGCACCGGTCGGACATCGCTCCCTCCGTTACCCGTTTCGTTTGTGGACTCTCACCACCTTATTGATGTGTCGCAACGTGTGTACCGTCTCGGGTCCACGGCGAATCATGAAGTTGGCGAACAACGATTCGACGATGCCCAACTGTGCGATACGCTTCGAGACGGTCTCTCCGCTCCAGTCGGTGGTGAAAACGGCGGTCTGCAACACGATATCGGCGCGCCTGGCGACCGGAGAGCCGGGAAAGTTGGTAATGGCGATCACCGTGGCGCCGCCCCCCTTCGCCGCCTCCATCGCGTCCAGAATAGTGGTGCTGCGTCCCGAATGGGAGATGGCGATGAGGGCGCTTCTTCGCCCGAGATTGGTCGCCAGCACCAACTGCTGATCGGCGTCGACCGGCGCCCAACACGGCTGACCGACGCGATCGAACCGTTGGCACGCCTCGACCGCGACGGGATAACCGTCTCCGAGGCCGCAGAAGACGAGCTTCCGGGCCTCCACAATGGCGTCGACCGCGGCCAAGTACGCCTCTCGATCGAGTACCGAGAGCGTATCCGTGAGACCCGCAATCGCCGAGTCGGTCACCTTAGCCGCGACGGTGATCGGATCGTCGGTAGGGTTGACACTTTGAAAGTCTCCCACCGTCCCCTCGCCGGGCTCGCCGTCGAAAGCGAGCTTGAGCTCCGGAAACCCGGCGTATCCCAACCGCTTCGACAGTCTAACGACGGTCGCCTCGCTACATCCGGCGCGACGCGCATACTCGCCGATAGTGAGCGACGGAACCTCGGCCGGCTTGTCGAGCAATAAATCGACGGCGCGGCGCTCGGCGCTTTTGAGGTCGTGATATATCGACAGTATGCGTAGCTGGCACGAACGAGGAATTCCCATAACGTCTCCGCGACCAGTCTCCCCCGAAAAAGATCATCACGCAAGCACGGTGTCGTCGCCGCAGCTCACACCGCTGCAGCGGTCAAATCCTGCAGGCGCCGCAGCTGTAACAAAACCGTCTCGTCGACCACCTCGACCATATCGTAGGTGATCGCCGTATCGACCGGAACATCGACGATCGCACGCATTCCACGCGCCATACCCAACGGTACGAGCCGTTCGGAGTGTGCGACCGGGGCACGCTCGATACTGCCGCGATAACAGTACTCGCCGATACCGTCGAGAATCTCGCCGGCGACGATGTCGCGCTTGGTCACTGCGATACACTCCGAGACGAGCTCCCGTTTGGGGTGGCCGCTCGACTGACCGAACAGCACCGCCTGACACACGGTAATGGGGACCTCGATGCTGGTGAGATGGTACGGTCGGTAGAGCGTGTAGTATGGTCCCGGCCCCATATCGCGCTGCACGAGCCCCTCGCGCAGAAGCCGATTGTCGGTCGTGACGACGACGAAGACCCCGGGATGAACGCCGATGGCAAAGTCCACTACCCCGGTACGATCGAGCACACCGCCGTCCGATTTGGGGACGAACGTCGAGTTGAGACCGGCAACGTTCGAGGTGGCGCCGTGCATGCCCCGGACGTCGGGAACCAGGCCGGTGGCGTTGGAGACCGCCGTCATCTCGATAGCGGTCTTTGAGCCGTCCACGAACTCGGCGAGCATGCGCGGATTCATATTGCGCTGTTCAGCCTTGGCGCGTTCGGTTTCCGGATTGGCATAGATATTAAGCGGGTTGTTCTTTCCCTTACCCGCCGAAACGACGGTAAAGCCGACCGTCACGGCAAAGCGATAGAGCTCGATAATCGCCGCCGGCTCGTCCCCCGCCGCGAGGGAGTAGATCACACCGGCATTCTCGGCCATACGTCTCAAGATGGGCCCGATCGTCACGTCGCATTCAACGCTCATCATAACGATATGCTTACCGTGGTCGATTGCATCCAATGATACTCGCGCGGCCATATCGATGATTCCCGTCGCGTCGATTACCGCCTCGACGCGTGAGAGCCGCGTGGCGATGCGATAATCGGTCGTCGCGACGAACCGCCCCCTTTGAACGGCGCGCTCCGCCTCGTCGAGATCATCGGTCTCGACGACATCGACCGGATGCCCCAGGGCGTTGAATCCGGCTCGTGCGCGGTCCGGCGAGAGATCGACGGCCACGACGACATCGATACCGCGCATCGCGCCGATGGTGGCGACGATTTCCGCACCCATCTGTCCGATTCCGATCAACCCGACACCGATGGTACGTCCCGATGCTGCGCGCTCCTCCAGGCGGGTCTGCCAATCATTCATATCGTCGATTCCTTTCTCTCTCTGAGACGATCGCCCACGGCTCCACCGGGGTGTATCGCGAGAAACTGTTCGGGCGAAAAGCCGCGCTCCTCCATGAGCACGACCGCAAGTGCATCGAATACCGCGATGACGGCCATGGTGCTCGCCGTTGCGAGCATATTCAGTCGATCCGGCTCGCGCTCAACCGAGACGCACAAGAGAACTCGGGCTGCGCGCCCAACCCCGGAATCGGCGCGCTCGGTTACCCCGACGATCGGTATACGCTTGTGCCGCAGGGCCGGAATCAGGTCCACGATCTCACGCGTATCGCCGCCCTTGGAAATCAGCACGGCTACGTCGCCCTCCTGGACGACTCCCATTCCGCCGTGCATCGCGTCCGCCGGATTCACGTAGAGCGAGGGTACCTCGATGCAGGAGAGCGTATGAGCGATCTTCTTCGCCGCCTGTCCCGACGTTCCGGCACCGGTCAGCACGGTCCGTCGCGCGGAACCGATGAGAGTGGCGGCGGCCGACAGAGCCCGTCCATCGATCGTTCGTCCGAGTTTCGCGATTGACTGCGCCTCGCTCGCCCACACCGCACTTGCGCGCTCCATACGCCGCGTTTCCGTTGCATCCATGGTAGAACGATAGCACTGAATTTCATTTCTTACAAACAAAAATGAAATCACTTTCTCTCCACCAACCATGAACGCACCGTTAACTCGCTATTAATTAATTTATCAAATTTTATTTTCAGTATTACTCTATAAATAGTGTTTCTCATTTCACAACACGATCTTCAATACGATAATCATAGTAGCGGGATACGCGAAAACGGCGACGATTGACGGTCAACGGCGGACTGACGAGCGTGATGAAGTCACACGGAGGACAAGCACCGTCGACCGTCACGGGAGGTGGTAGCGTATCGTGCGGGATGGTCGGATTCGGCCTGGATGGATGTCGATGTTCCGGTGCTCGCCGACAGCTTGCACGCCGCCTCGGTCTTACGAATCGTGCTTGGGTGCGCCCTTCCTCGACTCACAGGCCTCGCTCCCGTTAGTCGAGAGTCTCCGCAGGCGCGCCGCTCAAGGCTTCGGCCACGGGGCGACTGACAATGAGGGGAACGAAACCGATCGTTGCCAGGAGCCCCGTGATCGGAATGACCGTCGTGATCGGAAAGAGGGCGCCGAGGAGACCACCGGCGGCGAGTCCCAACGGCATAAGACCGCTCGAAAAGGTCCCGAGCAGGCCCATGACGTTTCCGCGAAGTTCGGCGGGGGCGATCTCCTGAATCGTGCTTATGATGAAGGAGTTGATGACCGCAACGGCAAAACCGGCGATCGCAGCGAAGGTGAGAATGACGGGAAGCGACGGAACACTTACGAGAAATGAGCGCGCGATACCGAAGGCGATCGCCAGTATCGCAAATACGGCAAAGCGCGACCGGTGCTGCAGTCTCGCAGCTTGCAGGAATACCAGGGCCACCAGGGAACCGCCGGTCAACACCGCCATCGTAAGTCCATAGTCGGTAGCCGCAAAAACATCCGATCGCTCGAAATAGGGTACGAGCAGCACGCTCCCGATCGTGAGAAGAAGATTGAGCATACCGACGTTAATGAAGAGAAGACGTAAAACCGGTTGTTTCCACACGAAGGTCATGCCGCGCCGAAGTTCCTCCCGAAAACCGACGCGTATCCGCCCCTCGTTTGTCGAGGAGCCCTCCCTGCGCCGCGACGGAATCGTTATGAACGACTCCGACAGGCTCGACACGCAGTAGGTGATTCCATTTATTAAAAAGAGGAGTGGGGCGCCGAGGAGACCGTAGAGCACGCCTCCGACGGTGTTACCCAGAATGCCCGAGACGGTTTGGATGAGGGCGAAGGCGCTATTTCCCTTCGTGAGGGCGGCGTTCGGTACCAAATCGGGAATGCTCGCCGCGACGGCCGGCTCAAAAAAGCCGCCGAGAGTCCGATAAGGGCCGATCCCACCATCACCATCCACACATCGAGAACGGCCAAGTAGGCGAGGACGGCGCCGACGATGACGACAAGACCGCACAGGAGATCGGCAAAGACGATGATGCGCTTTCGATTCCACCGATCGGCAAAGACGCCGCCGGCCGGGCCGAACAGAACCCGCGCCGCCGTCGATAGGGCGAGGACCGTTCCCATGACGGTCGACGAGCCGGTCTCGCGCAGTATCCAAAAGCCGAGACCGATTTGGAAGGCGACGTCCCCGATGGAGGAGACGAGCTGCCCCTGCCAGAGGAGAACGAAGTCGCGATTCCAGACTCGTGTTCGCATACCGCTTTACGAGACGGATGCCGTGGACGGCACCGGACCCGTCGCATCTTCGAAGAACCGCCTGCGGCTCGTGGTGCGTATGTTACTCCGCACTCTCTCCGACGCCTCCGGCGATCTCTATAAACTCCTCGACCTGGGCGGCCGCGCGCAAGTCTCGCACGTACTCCTGGGCGCCGCGATTCCGCGCCTCCTCAGTGAGAAACTGCTCGATCTCCGCCGACACATCCTCGAAACGTTGCGTCTGAGCGGGAATGCGCTCGGTAACTTGGATGAGGTGATAGCCGAACTGCGTCTCGACGATCTCCGAAATCTCGCCGACCTGGAGGCCGAACGCGGCATCCTCGAACGGGCCGACCATTTGGCCGCGGCCGAAGACTCCCAGATCGCCGCCGGCGGCGGCGCTCGGCCCTTCGCTGTGTTCCCGCGCCATCTCCGAGAAATCCGCACCGTCGATGATGCGTTGACGGATCGACTCCAACTCGGCTTGCCTCGCGGTGCGCTCCGTCTCGTCCTGACCCTCCCGGGTGGTGAAGATGATGTGTCGCGCCGCAACCTGCTCCGGTCGCTCGAAGAACTGCGGGTTTCCGTCGTAAAAGGCCCGAGTCTCCGCCTCGTCGAGCTCGATCGTTTCGTACACCTCGACACGGATCAGCTCCTCGATCATCAGTTGCCGCCGGAGCTCGACCTCGAAATCCGCCTCGGTGAATCCCTGCTCCTCCAACGCGATTTGATACGCCGATTCGCTGGGAAACTGCGCTTTGAACTGCTCCAACGTCTCGGCGAGTCGTTCGTCGGAGATGACGATAGCGAGCGCTTCACCCTCTTGCTCGAGAATAGTACGGGTAATCAGCCCGTCGAGGACCTGCCGCTCCAAGAGTCCGCGCTGCGCCTCGTCGAATGTTTGACCGCTTTGATACTCATAGCGATAGATATTACTCTCCACCACTGCGTCGAACTCCTCGCGGCCGACCAGCATGCCGTTAACGCGTGCCACCGCGTCCGTCGAAAGATCCTGCTCTACCGCGACATCGTCGGGAGCCTCTCCGGGGGCAGACTCCTCGGATTCGCGATTTCCACCGGCGAATGCGACCGAAAAACTCGCGAGTATAAAGACGAGGGCGATGGGTATTCGTAATCTCACGCTATTTCCTCCTTGTGGATGCGGAATCACAGTGCATCACGGATGGCCGCGACGTGTAAAGGACGAGCCTCCCGGTGAATCCCGTCCAGCGGTGGACCGGCCGCCCATACTTCGACCTTTCTTGACGCAGCACAGTGGTCGGGATACCTTGATCCCAACTAGTCAATGAAAAGGAGCGCACTATGTCGGAACGCGACGCGACACCACGGTTCTCGTTCAACTTAAACGGCCGTGCTTTGTCGATTGTACTGATCGTGCTCATTCTTATCGGTATTGCGACAACCAGTTTTTTCGTAGTGGATCAGACCGAAGAGGCGGTCGTTGTACGGCTCGGCCGCTATAACAGAACCGCTTCACCGGGACTCCACTTTAAACTACCGTTTGGAATCGAGCAGAACTTCAACGTACCAACCCAAATTGTACAAAACATGCAATTCGGATTTCGGGTCGAACAGGCGGGAATCAGCACCCTGTTCTCCACCGCCGACTTTCCGGAGGAATCGTTGATGCTTACCGGCGACCTCAACATCGTCGATGTGGAGTGGATTATCCGCTATCGCATCAATGAGCCAAGGCACTGGCTGTTCAACGTCGAGGATCCGAACAAGACGATCCGCGATATCTCGCAGTCGGTGGTCAACCGCCTGGTCGGGGATAGGGCCATTACCGACGTACTCGGAGACGAGCGACCCAACATCGAGGTCATCGCCCAGGAACAGATGAATCAGATCTTCGGCAGCTACGAGATCGGCGTGAACATCACCGAAGTTCGCCTCCAGAACATCGTACCGCCGGCGGGTCGCGTGCAGGACGCCTTCCAGGACGTTAACCGCGCCGAGCAGGATATGAACCGGCTCATCAACGAGGGGCGCGAGGAGTACAATCGTGAGATTCCTCGGGCACGCGGTGAGGCGTTGCAGGTCGTCCAGGTCGCGCAAGGGTACGCCGCCGAGCGCGTCAACCGCGCGCGGGGTGACGCGGAGCGTTTCGAGACGGTTCTTCAGGAGTACCGCAACGATCCGCAAACAACGCGCACGCGACTGTATTTCGAGATGGTAGAAGATGTCTTCGCCCCCGACGATCAGGCGACGCGGGATATGCGGGACACACCGGAGCTCATCGACCGCAATCTTTCCAACTTCATACCTTTGCTCAATTTGGAGCGCGACGGCACTCCGGGAGGTCTACAATGAGACGCTTGGCGGCAGTTCTAATCGTATTGGTCGTGCTGATCGTCTTCGTGGCGATCCTCGGCCCTTTTTACATAATCCAAGAGGGTGAACAGGCGGTCGTGATTCGCTTCGGCCAGATTATCGACTCCACGCAGGAGGCGGGTCTGCATTTCAAGACGCCGGTGGTCGATCAGGTCGTCCGGTACTCGGCGCGACTGCTCTCGTGGGACGGCGACGCGCGCGAGATGCCGACGGCGGAAAACCAGTTCATCTGGGTCGATACGACGGCGCGATGGAACATCGTCGACCCGGAGCTCTTTTACCGTTCCGTCACCACGATGGAGCGTGCTTACTCCGGTCTGGACGATATCATCGAAAGCGCGGTACGCACCGTTGTATCGGGTAACGCCCTGGAAGAAGCGGTACGCGATACCAACGTCATCAACGAGATCGAGCGCGACCAGCCGATCGCCGCAAACGACGAGATGACCCAGACCGACACCCGCCTCCTGGCGACCGCGGCCCTTACGGTCGTGGACGAGCGGGGCGAGATCGAGCGTGGGCGACAACAGCTTTCTGTGGAGATGTTGCAGCGGGCAAACGTGGCGACCGCCGCGCTCGGTATCGATCTGCGCGACATCGTTATTCGGCAAATCCGTTACTCCGACGACCTCACCGAGAGCGTGTACGAGCGCATGATCTCCGAACGACGCCAGATCGCCGAGGCGTCTCGCTCACTCGGCGAGGGTCTCCGCCTCGATCTCATCGGTCAGATGGAAAACGAGCGCCGGACAATCCTATCGGGAGCGTATGAGGAGGCGGAAATCATTCGCGGTGAGGCGGACGCCGAGGCGGCACGCATCTACTCGGAGGTCTACCGTCAGGACGCCGACTTCTTTGCATTCTGGCGCGCTATCGAGTCGTATCGGCGCACCCTTCCGGAGTTCCGCGCGACGTTGAGTACCGATATGCAGTACTTCGACTTCCTGTACTCCGAGGACGGATAGACCGCGCGTCGACCCGTAGACAACGCAAGCCCGGCGGTTCCCGCCGGGCTTGTTTCGTCGCACCCTCACCTCGGCGCCCCATCGAATGCGCCGTTGCCTTCCACGGCTCGCCCTTGTTACCATGCCGCCTATGGCCGCCCTACACCTGTCTCGACTGATCGATAAGTATCCGCTCATCGCCCGCGTCGGGGACGACGATCCGGCGATAGAACACATATGGTACGACTCGCGTAACGTAACGTCGGGAGACCTCTTCGTCGCCCTCCCCGGCTACCACGTCGACGGACACACGTATATCGACGATGCGGTAACGAGAGGTGCCGCGGCGGTGGTCTGCGAGACGTTACCGGAGTCGATACACGACGGGGTCGTGTATCTCCACGTCGCCCATAGTCGCACCGCCCTGAGCGCCTTCGCTGCGCGGCTGGCGCGCTATCCGTCGCGCGAACTCCCGGTCATCGGCGTCACCGGAACCGACGGCAAAAGTACGACGACCTTTCTCATCGACCAGCTCCTTTCGCTTCTGGAAGAGGAGTCGGGGTTTATATCCACCGCGCTCATAAAGCGCGACCTACGCCTCGAGAAAAATCCATTTCGCCAATCGACGCCTGAGGCGCCGGAGATCCACGGATTTCTCCGGGAGATGATCGAAAACGGGAAGCGCTTCGCCGTGGTGGAGGCGACCTCTCACGGCCTCAGCGAGCAGACCTCTCGGCTCAAGGATGTAGACTTTCACGTCGCGGTCTTTACCAACATTACCCACGAGCACCTGGAGTTTCACGGAAGTTTCGAGCAGTACCGCAGTGACAAAGCCAATCTGTTTCGCTCCCTCGACAGAACCGCATCGAACAAAAAGGACCGGGAGTTTCCGATCTTCGGCGTCGTCAACGGGGACGATCCCAACGCGTACTACTTTCAGCATGCGACGCGACGCCCGGTGTTGACATACTCGGTAACCGATTCCGAAGCCGATCTGTATGCCGGCGATATTCAACCGGACACGGCCGGCACGACGTGCCTCGTCTATTGGCGACGGGAGTCGCGAAAGGTCCGCGTACCCATGCCGGGACCGTTCAACGTGGAAAATGTGCTGGCGGCGGTGCTCGCCGTGGCGACCCTTTTGGATCGAAATCCGCTCGATCTCTTGGCCGTCGTACCGCATCTCAAGGCGCTTCCCGGACGGATGCAGGTGATCTCCCACGATCTGCCCTACACACCGATCGTCGACTACGCCCACACACCGGGCGCGTTCGCCAAGGTGTTACCCCTCATAAAGGGATATACCGCCGGGAGGTTGATCGTGGTGTTCGGTTCGGCGGGAGAGCGGGACGTCGAAAAGCGCGCGATGCAGGGAGAGCTCGCGGCACGCCACGCCGAAGTGGTGATCCTGACCGACGAAGATCCGCGGGGCGAAGATCGAATGGCGATCCTTGAAGATATCGCCGCCGGCTGCCTTACCGGCGATCCCGCGATTCGCAACGAGGGACGCCTGTTCTTGGTTCCCGATCGACGCTCGGCGATCCGCCACGCACTGGAGATCGCAGAGGAGGGCGACACGGTACTCTTCCTCGGCAAAGGGCACGAGTCGTCGATTATCTATCCCGACGGTCCGATCGCGTGGGATGAGGCGGCGATCGTCGCGGAGGAGATCGATTCGCGCATGGGCAAGGGGGCCAGCGCGTGACGATTGCCCTACTGTACGGCGGACGCTCGACGGAGCACGAAGTCTCCCGCTCATCGGCCGCGGGAGTTCTGCGGGCGCTCGCAGCGACCCCCGATACCGACGTGGAGTTGATCGCAATCGACCGCGACGGACGGTGGTATCTCCAGGACCGAGACGAGCAACTCGTACGGGCGGAACGCGGCGAACGCTTGAGCATCGACCGCGCAGACGACCGCCGCGTGGTCGTCATTCCGGGCGAGGGTTTCGCGGTCCGTAGCGGGCGTGATCTATCGGTTGAGTGCGTCTTTCCTATATTGCACGGATCGTACGGCGAGGACGGAACGCTTCAGGGCCTCTTGGAAATGGCGGACATCGCCTACGTAGGAAGTGGTGTGGTGGGAAGCGCCGTCGGTATGGACAAGCTCAGGTCGAAGCAACTGTGGCACGAACGCGGACTGCCGGTTGTACCCTATCTGTACGTCGACCGAGCCGAGACGTCGGGTTCCGATGGGACGGCGCGAGTTGCACGCATGATCGACGATTCGTTCGGCTTCCCCGTATTCGTAAAACCGAACGCCGCCGGGTCGAGTGTCGGAATTTCACGCGTCGTCGAGTCCTCGGGACTGGCATCGGCGCTCCAGGCGGCGTGTGCCATAGACGACACGATATTGGTTGAGAAGGCCCTCACCGTACGCGAGATCGAGACCGCAGTGCTCGGCAACGATACGCCGCGCTCATTTCCGCCGGGCGAGGTGATTCCGACGCATGAGTTTTACGACTACGACGCTAAGTACGAAGATCCGGCCGGCGCACGGTTCGAGATACCGGCGGCGCTCCGCCCCGACATTCGCGATGAGATCATGCGGATGTCCGCCGAGGCGTATCGCGCCGTCGACGCCGCCGGTCTCGCACGCGTCGACTGTTTCGTCGTGACGACCGAACGGGGCGCCGAAGAGATCTACCTCAACGAGATCAACACGATTCCGGGGTTCACGCCGATCAGCATGTACCCGAAAATGGTCGAGGCGGGCGGTATGTCCTACCAGGAACTCTTAGCGGAGCTTATACGCCTCGCCCGGGAGCGTTATCGTCTGAGAGGCGCGCTGGATACGGTACGGTAGAGGGGCCGCGGACACGCCGCGCCTACCAGTGTTCCCATCCGACGAGTCGCTCCAACGGAAGTCTACGCGACAACTCGCTCTCGCCGGCCGGACGTCCCACGGGCAGGAGCATTACTACGCGCATCTTGTACGGCACGCTGAGAATCGATTTGACTTCCTCTTCTCGAAACGTTGTGACAGGACAGGTACCGAGCCCCTCATGCTCGGCCTGGAGCATCATGAATGCGCCGGCGATCCCGAGATCGACGGGATAGCTCATCATACCGTTGGGCATCTTGTAGTCGATATTCGTCGTGCATAGCGCGATCACGATCGACGCCTCGCCGACGTAATCCTGACCGAAGCACGCCTCCTGCAACTTCTGCCGTGTCTCGATCTCGCGTACTACGATAAACCGCCACGCCTGCCGATTTTTCGCCGACGGTGCTCTCCGTCCGGCTTCGACAATTCGTGAAACGATGTCCGGAGGTAGGGTCTCGTTTACAAAATGTCGGGTACTACGCCTTCCTGCGATTTCCGGAAGTAGTTCCACTCGCGCCTCTCCTTGACCCGCAGATCGTCGCTTCATATGCTCATGTGTACTTGTGCGAGCAACAAACGCCCTGACCTGTTGTAGTGTAATGATTTTGGTCACATTTTTACAGCCCCTCCACGCTTTCCCCGCACTCGGCGAGGCGGTTGAGGAGCTTCGATCGGGCTCTATAGTGACAATGTATCCCGTAGAATCGACAAATACCGGGGCCGACCGACTTGGTCATTCCTTCTATCCCGACTTATACGGATCGCCGTCGGACGATCCCACCATGATGGTGGTCGTCGACCTCGCGTCGGTCGCCGAGGCCGGTATAGAGGCGCTCGGGCCGTTACCCGACTCGGTGGCCCTCCTGATCGTCCCGCCCCGAAGAGAAATTGAAGCGACCGCACGTCTCGCCGGAGAGCTGTCTCCCCTTCCTCTGTCGACGCCGCGTGTGTTTCTCGAAATCGGCGACAGCCGCGAGTGGCGCGTCTCGGTTCCCGGAGAGGTGACACCTGCGTGGTTCGCCCGCGCGATCGCGACGTCACGCGAGGTACCGATCGACCTTGCGCAACTCAATGCCGCGCGCCTCGGATTCGGTCTGGAAGATGCGGTATTGCGTACCGCCTTGACCGCCGGGATGCCGGCGGCGCGCTTAGAGCTTGTCGACCTGGCCGACCTCGCCTCGGCGATAGCTCCACTCGCCGCACATCTCGAAGAATCGCGCGCCGCGGGCGTTCCCCGTCGCGGGGACAGCAACCACCTCATCATACCGGGGAGACCACCGGTGGTTGTATCGGAGCGCGTCTTGATATGGAGTATCGTGATCACGGCAACGCTTTTGTTGTCGTACGCAGTCGTCCGACCGCGTCGCGTAAGACGCTACCTGCGCGCCATCGCTCACAACATCACGCCGATTATCGGCATCTACGTCGTCCTGGTGCTAAGTTTGATCGCCGGGAACGCGGGATTGCGGCTCCTTGCGAGGATCGACGGTGATGTCGCCTCACCGCTTCTTCAAGCCGGGGCGAAAATCACGGCCTCGTTCCTCACCCTCGGGCTTCTTTTCCCCCTTCTTCATATCCGCCTTCGTCGGGCGAGTACGGTGTACAGCGGCGCGAGTCTGCTCTTTCTCTTCTTGGGATCGGTCATTTCGGGAGCGGTCAGTATCATCACCAGCGCCTTTCTCTTTCTCGCCTTCTTGTTCGGCTTCTTCTTCAGTTTGGCGCATAACGCATGGCTCAAGTCGATCGCGCTCCTTGCCGCACTTCTACCGAGCGTGTATCTCCTGATCGCCCTCGCGGCGGTGGCGGACGCCGCCATGGCGGAGGCTCTCCTGCGTCCTCCCCTATGGCGCGAGATCGTGACGGCGGTGCTCTTTTTACCGTTGCTCTTAATGTTTTTCCGCATAGAGGCTCTCACGCCGCGGCTCCCGCTCCTCACAATTACCGTCTCGATCGCCGCTACCGGGCTCGCAATCATCGTCGCCACGATCATTATTCGCCTCCGCGAGCCCGAACCCCTTCGGATCGCCGTGGCGGAGCGCTACCTCTTATCGAGTACTACGGTACCCGATGCGGGAGAGATCCTCATTGAGGGGTCGGGATCGGTGCCGGACGGCGGCATCGTCGTGGTTCGTGAGACGGGCGCCGTCATCGAATGCGCACGGCTACCGTGCCGGCGGTCATTGACCCCACCCGACTCCCCGATGACGTTCCGAGTGGAACGGACCGAGGCGTTGGGACGCCACCGATTATCGTGGACGATTCAATTCGACCGTCCCGCCGATAGCGTGGA
This sequence comes from Alkalispirochaeta sp., assembly GCA_965601925.1. Lineage (GTDB taxonomy): Bacteria > Spirochaetota > Spirochaetia > DSM-27196 > Alkalispirochaetaceae > Alkalispirochaeta. The sequence continues at coordinate 2,695,313 of OZ271854.1, read as the reverse complement.
CATCGTGTTGGAGGCCAACGGTCCGATTCAGCTCTATGCAAGCGATATCGTCTCCCGAGAAGAGGTCGGGAGTACCGGCACCCGCTTCGTTCTGTTGCCCGGCACGCTTCCACCCTCCGAGATCGGCGGCACGATCGTATTGCGCGTTCCCGACGATTCGCCGCCGGTGGTGAGAATCGCGGCCCGCGCCGCATTTTCGGGCCAAGCGGATCTCTCGCGGTCCGGGGCCGGGAGGCAAGACCAAACGATCGTCGTGCCCGCCGCCGAGGACTACCGCGTCGAGTGGACGATCCAAGAGAGGCTCTCACTCCAATGACACGGATCGATCGGGTGATATTTCACGTCGACATGGATGCGTTTTACGCCTCGATCGAGCAACTCGACAACCCGGATCTGAGGGGACGCCCGGTGGTGGTGGGCGGCAAGGGAAAGCGGAGCGTCGTCGCGGCGTGCAGTTATGAGTCGCGCCCCTTCGGCGTCCACAGCGCCATGCCGATGGTCAAAGCGTTGCGTTTGTGTCCCGATGCGGTGATCGTCCCGATCCGTATGCGGCGCTATCAGGAAGTCTCCCGGCGTATCATGACGCTCTTCTCGGAGTACTCGCCGTCGGTTCGCGCCATATCGATCGATGAGGCGTTTCTCGACATGACGGGCACCGAACGGCTTCTGGGATCCCCGGTAGAGGTTGCGCGACGGCTCAAGGACGAGGTGCGCTCGGCGACGGGTCTGACCATATCGGTCGGTATCGGCGCGAGCCGCTTCATCGCTAAACTCGCCAGCGAGGTAGATAAGCCCGACGGTCTACACTACGTACCTCCGGGCGGGGAGGCCGATTTCGTACTGCGACTGGAGCTGCGCGATCTGTGGGGTCTTGGCAAGAGCAGCAGACGGCGCCTCGAAGGACTGGGGATTACGACCGTGGCACAACTGCGGACGCAACGCCTGGAGTATCTGCGCGGTCACTTCGGCGAGGCGGCCGGCGACTACATGTACCGCGTGGCTCGCGGCGAGGACCCGGGAATCTATCGGAGCGGCCGCGAGCGGCACAGCATCTCCTCCGAGGAGACGTTCGAGGACGACATCGCCGATATCGAGCTCCTCCGCAGACAGATGCTGGCCCTGGCGGAGGAGGTATTTCACCGTTCGATCCGCGAATCGTGGCGGGGACGCACGATTCAAGTGAAGTATCGCTTTCCACCGTTCGAGACGCATACGGTATCGCGCACCCTTCAGCGGAGTCTCCGCACGAGCGCGGAGTTGGCCGGCATCGCGATGGATCTTTTGGAATCCCGCCGCGACGGGCGGCCGCTCCGACTCCTGGGAGTCGGACTCTCCGGTGATATAGGAGATGAACCCGACGGACAAAGGGAACTATTCGACGATGGACAGGAAGAATCTCTCGATCCGACGATCGTCGAGTTACGAAAGCGCTTCGGTGCCGCGTCGATAGGACGTGCCAGCCTGACCGGTCGGCGTCGCCGAGATCCGGAGTCGTAGGCGACGGTCGTATGGTCTATATCCCGATTGCCGGGTAGTCTTACCGACGATGATCACAACTATTCGGGCCGTCCTGTTCACGATGATTCAACTCGTCATTCCCGCCGGCATCGGCTTTTTCTACGGCCGCCGTGAAGGCTCCGAAGGAGCGTTCGTACGTTCGATCAGTCGGTTCGTCGCCTCGGTTACGCTGCCGCTCTATTTTTTTGTACGCGTTTCGCGCGTAGACTTGTCGGCGCTGCCGGGAGCGGGTCTCTTCCCCGTCGCGGCGGTCCTTCACGTCGCGTTGGGCATCGCGTTCAGCTGGATCATGACGCGTACAACATGGAGCGACCTGGACGTCGGCGTCCAACGGGTACGCGTCGCCTCGGGCGGATTCGGTAATGCGGGCTACCTTCCACTCTCGATTCACGAGCTGCTCCCGGCCGCCCTTCCGGTGTTCGGCGAGGTTCTCGGTGGCCCCCTTCCGCCGCTGTACATCGGGGCGTACGTCTTTTTTCTCAGCCCTCTTTTGTGGTCGGTCGGGAATTGGCTTGTGCAGGGCGGCACGGGGCGCCTCAAAGCGGGTCACCTCATATCGACTCCGGTCATCGGAATTTTCGGGGGGCTCATCGCTTCGGCCACCGGTCTCGGTACGCTCATGGAGACTCAAGGGACTCTGTGGTACTACGCGGCATTAGCTCTGGAACGTCTGTCGGAGGTCACCGTTCCGTTGGTGCTGGTCACACTCGGCGGGCTTATAGCCGGAATCACACCCTCCTCCGACAGTCGCCGGGCCCTGGCTGCGGTCGGTACGACGGCCGCCGTCGTGAGACTTCTCGCACTCCCGGCCGCCTTCTGGGCCGTTATGCTGTCGACCGACGGTCTGGCCCGCGCACCGATTCCCATTCTGTGGGTGTTGTTCCTCGAGTTTCATACTCCTACCGCGAGTAATCTCAGTGTGATGGCGGGACGGGCGGGGCGCAATCACGACGAGGTCGGGATTACGATGATCACCGCCTACGGCGCCTACATCGTCCTCTTTCCGATTTATATGACGCTTTTTTTGATGTGGATCGGCGCTCGATGAGCGATCGCGTCTCGATACGGTGAGGCGTACCGGCCGATCGTCTCCCACCGCCGAAACTACGCGGGCCGGAGCACCCTACTCGCCGGAGAGATCGGGAATGAACGGTTCGACGTCTACCGCGAGGGACTCCAGAAAGGTGCGGTCGTCGGCACCGAAGGCCGCGGGTCTATGCGAGTCGATGTCGATTTCGGCCACAACCTCCCCGGACCGAAAGACCGGCACGACGATCTCACTTCGTACCCGCAGGCTACACGCCAGATAGTTGCTCTCGGCGCGTACGTCGTCGACGAGGACCGTCTGTTCGCGCTCCGCCGCCTGACCGCAAATGCCGCGACCGTAGGGAATGCGCACGTGGTCGGTCGCCTCGCCCTGATAGGGCCCCAGGACGAGCATACGCTCCGCGGGCACCGCGATGTAAAAACCGAACCAATCGTAGTGTGCGACCTCGCGCTGTAGAAAGTCGCACACCAACTGGAGGCCGACTCCGCGCTCGTCACCCCGTTTGAGCTCGCCCCGACAGCGCTCCAGGAGCGTATCGAAATCGTACCGTCCGGCCTCGACTCTTTCCATGGCGGCTACTATTGCGTATTTTGTCCGGCGGAGACAAGGGATGATACGAATCAATGAGCATTACACAAAACTGGCCTCCTCGTACCTGTTCACCGACATCGCAAAGCGGGTTCGCGCGTATCAGGAGGCGAACCCCGATAACGAGGTGATCAAACTCGGCATCGGCGACGTGACCCGACCGCTCACCCCGGCGGTGGTCCGAGCGCTTCACGCCGCGACGGACGAGATGGCGAACGAGAGGACCTTTCGCGGATACGGTCCCGAGCAGGGGTATGAGTTTCTCCGCAATGCGATCGCCGAGAACGACTATCGTTCACGGGGCGTCGAAGTAACGCCGGATGAGATCTTCGTGAGCGACGGTTCCAAATGCGATACCGGCAACTTTCAGGAGCTCTTCTCACAGTCGCTCACCGTTGCGGTCCCCGATCCGGTCTACCCGGTCTATGTGGATACCAACGTCATGGCCGGCCGAACCGGTGCGTTTCGCGACGGTCGATACGAGGGCATGACGTACATGGTAGGGACTACCGAAAACGGCTTCGTGCCGCCCCCACCGTCGCGACCGACCGACTTGGTGTACCTGTGTTTTCCCAATAATCCCACCGGCGCCACGGCGACGCGCGAAGAGCTCCAACGCTACGTCGACTATGCGCGGGAGCATAGGGCACTGCTCCTCTTCGACGCCGCGTACGTCGAATTTATTCGCGACCCGTCGATTCCGCGTACGATCTTCGAGATACCGGGAGCCGAGACGTGTGCCGTCGAGTTTCGCAGCTTCTCGAAGACCGCCGGATTTACCGGCATGCGGTGCGCCTTTACGGTGGTGCCGCGCGCGTTAAAGGCGGCGGGCGCCGACGGGGGGGAGCACAGCGTACGTGATTTGTGGATGCGGCGACACACCACCAAATTCAACGGCGCCTCGTACCCCATTCAACGCGCGGCGGCGGCGATCTACACCGATGAGGGACGTCGAGAGATCGCGGAACTGTCGGACTACTACCTGGAAAACGCGTCCATCATACGCGAGGGCATCGCGAAAACGGGACTCGCGTGCTACGGCGGACGAAATGCGCCGTACGTCTGGGTTGAGGCGGGACGCCCGTCGTGGGACTTCTTCGACGAGTTACTGAATACCGCGGGCGTCGTCACAACGCCGGGCGCGGGGTTCGGACCGGCCGGCGAGGGATTCATTCGCATCAGCGCCTTTAACGACCGCGACAACGTGGAGCGGGCGATACGGCGAATCGTCGATACGCTACGCTGAGCGACGGCGAAGCGAGCTCTGGGAGTAGTTCTTCGGGCCGCTTGACCAACCGTGTATGTGGCCGTACCCTTTATACAAAGGCACACACATATGCGGTCGGTCCCCATCACGTTCAAGGTCAACTTGTTGATTCTCGTCTCTCTCACGATCGGTATCGGTTCGATTACCGTCTATCTTGGATGGTCCCTCGCGGAGACCATTGACGAGAGTACTCGCTCGGCCCTCGAGCAGGAGTCGGGTATCGTCTACGAGGCGATCGAGCAACTCATGATGCCCGGCGAGGCGCCGTTGGTCGTGAGCTACTTTCAGGGCATCGGCGACTTGGATCCGCGTCTACGGATCTATCTGTATAGGACCGACGGCACGCCGGCGTTCTCCGACAGCGAAACGATCGATATCGTCAATGGTGAGCTCGATTTTCCCCTCTTTGCCCGACGGGCCGAAGGGACGAGTGAGACCATGGCTCCACCGTTCGCCGACACGGAACGATTTGCCCAAGCGACCTCGAGGCCGGTGAGAACGGCGATATTCCAGGATGAAGTCGACGGCACCACCACCATTCAATATCTCCAGCCGTTGCTCAATCTTCCCAAGTGCACGGTGTGTCACGGCTCCGACCACACGATTCGCGGCGTTATCGAGCTTCGATCCGATATCAGTGAAAGTATCGCCCGACAACGCACGGCGATCGTCTCGGCTTCCGGTACCTTTCTGCTGCTCGTGACGGTCGTCGGCTTTCTGATGTCACGCTACCTGCGTCGGCAGGTCATTCTTCCCCTTCGGGAGATCGGCGCAACGTGCGAGCAGGTCACCATGGGGAACTTCGATCGCCGCAGCACGGTGCGCAACAACGACGAGCTCGGTGCGCTGAGTGCCACGGTCAATCGTATGGTGGAGGGGCTCTACGAGCGATTCGTCCTTTCGCGGTTCGTCTCCGGTTCGACCATCGCCTCCCTCGGCGGAGCGCAGGAGAGTCGCAGCGAGGAGCTTACGTTCCTGTTCAGCGATATTCGCGGCTTCACCGCCTTTACCGAACGGAACGATCCCAAAACGGTCGTCGATACGCTCAACTCCGTTCTGGGCGACCAAAGTGAGGTTATCGCACGGTTCGGCGGCGATATCGATAAGTACGTCGGCGACGAGATCGTCGCGGTCTTCAGCGGAGAAGACGGTGTCGTACGGGCCGCCCGAGCGGCGACCGCGATCCAGACGATGCTCGAAGGTGCCGACGAGGAGCGCTACCGGGGCCTCCACGTGGGTATCGGCATTAACTCGGGCTCGGTCGTCGTGGGCGCGATCGGTGGCCGCCGCCGCGCCGATTTTACGGCGGTCGGAGACAACGTCAACGTGACGGCCCGGCTGTGCAGCGGCGCGGCGCGCGGCGAGATTCTCGTCAGTGATATCGTGCGCAGCAGCCTCACGGAACGCGGCGCTTCGCTCGAAGGACCGTTCCGTATGAAGGTAAAGGGAAAGGCCGAGGCGCTGCGGGTCTTTAAGTTAACCGCCATGCCCGACGACGACGGCGACTCGGAGGATACACCATGAAACGAACCGTAGCGGTGTTGGCGCTGGCCGCCGTGGCCGCCGGATGCACGCCGACCGAGGAGGAGAGGCTCCTCGACGTCGACTACCGCGGCTGGCGACAGAGCACCAACGTGACGCTTAACTTTCCGGTACCGGGGCACGGCGCCGGCCTCCGTCGCATCTTTGTCGACGACGAAGGCTTTGAGACGAATATGGCCGAGGACGGCTCGATAACCTATCCGACCGGTACGACATTCATCAAAGAGATATATGCCGAACCGGACCCGCCACAGGATGCCGAGCCGGTATCGATGGCCGGCATGGTCAAGGCGCCCGACGATCCGCGCAGCCGTGGAGGGTGGATTTGGATCTCCCGCAATCCCTCCACGGGTGCCGAAACCATTCTTCAGGAAGAGTTCTGCGTCACCTGTCACGCCAATGCCAATGAGACGCATCCGTACGGCGCCGGCAATGCGATGGAGCGTTTCAGAGACTATGTGTTCCACGCTCCGGCACTCGAGGCGCGCGGTGCCCCATCGCAGTAGCCGTATCGCTGCATCGAGCCTCCCATGAGAGCGTTTCTGGGCCTTTTGCGCTCCCTCGTCATCTACCACGGGCAACCCGGAAAGTTCAGAGCACTTCGCGACCACTATCGCTCGTTCGTACCCGCCGGTGGATTGGCCGTCGACATCGGCGCCCATGTCGGCAATCGCACCCGCGCCTTTGCCGCACTCGGCGCACGAGTCGTAGCGCTGGAACCGCAACCCCCGCTCGCGGCCTTTCTCACACGCGTTTTTTCGCGAAATCCAAACGTTGAGGTGATCGCGTCGGCCGTCGGCGCCGAGGTCGGAACCACACGCCTTTTTCTCTGCGAGGGTAACCCGACGGTGGCGACCACCTCTTCGGAGTGGGCCGCCGCGGCCCCGGATAAGGCCGGGTGGGAGCACATTGCGTTTACCGACACGGCGACGGTGCCGCAGACGACGTTGGACGCACTGGTGGAGCGCTTCGGAACGCCCGATTTCGTCAAGATCGACGTGGAGGGAAGCGAGGACGAAGTGTTGGCCGGCCTATCGCACGCGTTGCCGTCTCTAAGCTTTGAATTCTTACCGGCCGACCGGGACGTGGCATTGCGCGCTGCGGTGCGTCTCGAGCGCCTTGCGTCGACTCACCGAGTACGCTACGAGTACAACTTTTCGTTGGGCGAGGATTTGCGCTTGGTAATGCGGGATCGTTGGTGGGATGCGGGCGAGCTTCGCGACTATCTGGCGGAGATCCCGGACGACGGCCCGTCGGGTGACGTATACGCCCGCATACGCCGTTGAGACCGTGCCGCGATCAGTCTTCGATCTCGCTCACCAGAGCGTCGAAAATCGTCAGCATGTCGCCGGTCGTCTTTCTGAGACGCGATGCGAGAATCTTGGCGATGGCGCGCGTAACCGGGAGTCCGATAGAGGGATAGTTATCGCCCAGGCGGGTGAAGTCCTCTTTGGATATCACGAGAAACTCCGAGTCCTCGGTGGCGATCACCGTGGCGGACCGTTTGTCGTCGTCGATCAGGGCTAACTCGCCGAAGAATACGTTGTATTCCGCCTTGAGAATGACGACCGTGTAATCGTCGCCGGCACGGGTCAACTTCTTGATCTCCACAGCCCCCGAGTACACGACATACATTTCGCTTCCGAGATCTCCCTCGCGAATGATCACCTCTCCCGAGCGGAACTTCTTGAGTCGGCAGATGCCGTGGAGCTCGTGCATGAACTCGTCGTTATCTCTGATCTCCTCGAATATCGGGATCTGCTTGAGCTTATCCAGAATTGCGTTGGCGTGATCGTCGGTACGGGACGCACTCATACCAGACGCTCCAGCACGATCGCCTGTGTATACCGCTGAATCGGATGGTCGTCTTCGGGGAGAAAGACCGGCTTGTTTACCTCAAGCCCCTTCACCTTCTGTAAATTGGTGATCAGCTTGGATACGTCGGAAGTCTTTTGCGCATCCCGAAGCGCTTCGACCTTCATGCGATTGGGACTGCCGGTGTTCTCAAGGACACCGAGTAGTATCCGATTGGGTCCCTGGAAGTGCCCTTTGAGATCGGCGTAGGTTTTATTGATCGCGTCGGACGGAATCGACTCGGTCGATAGACGCGAGGTACCGCCCGACTGGGTGAGCAAATCGTATATGATATGACTCATTCCGTTGGTCGCGCTGGTGTTCGCCAACATCTGCCGCCCGAAATCCCGACTAAAGAGTATCTCGTCGCACATCGCCTGTTTGAGGTAACTCTCGTACTTCTTATCGAGTACTTCGGCGGTCACGTACACGTCTCGGGAGATCGCCTTGATCGTAAGGACCGTCATTACCGTCTTCGAGTCGACCTCGCTCGCCGCCTGGCTCTCCAACGAGTCGGCGAGGATGAGTATCTTGCGCGCGGCCGGTGCGTTGGCCCGCCTGAGCGCCGCCTCGGCGAAGTAGTCGCCGCGCACGAACTTCAAGCCGGTAAGGTTGTCGTCCTCTTTGAGCTCTTCAATACGTTCGGACTCGACGTTGGAGATGACAAGCAGCTGATCCGCGGTGAGATCGGCGGAGACGCGCAGGATATCGAGCAGGATCTCCTTCATGTCGTTTTTCCATCCGCAGATGACAAGATGGTCTTTCAACTTACGATAGTCCATCAATCCTCTCCTCGCCATATTGTTCCGATCTACGAGCCACGACGCCAAGGCGCCGGATAACAGACTGGTTCCGCCGATGCCGAACAGAATCGTAAGAACCGCAACCAGCCGTCCGGCGAAGGTGATGGGTACCTTGTCTCCGTAGCCGGTCGTACTGAAGGTAATGATCGACCACCACAATCCGTCCAAGAGCGTCTGAAACTGGTCGTTCTCGCCGAACTCGAATACCAGAACGAACAGCCCGGTGGCAAAGAATATGAGAAGAAAGAATACGGTCGGCTTGGCGTACTGTGAGTGTTTGACCCAACGCGTGAACCCTCGATACCAGTCCATCATTTTGATCCTTTTGAGTATGTCGGCGAAAGACGCCCTCCCGTTGAGCGGAATTGACGACATAACGGGCCGAAGGTACACTGGAGTCGAGTATGAATGTGCCCAATGAGACGGAGATTCAAGCAATTTATGAACGCGCTCGCGAAACGCGACTCAATGCGTATGCACCGTACTCCGGATTTCGTGTAGGAGCTGCGGCCCGTATCGCAGGCACGGATACGATCGTCAGCGCCTGCAACGTAGAAAACGTGAGCTTGGGCGCGACCGTGTGCGCCGAGCGCAACCTAATAGCCGCAATCGTCGCCGCCTACGGCCGGGTAGAGATCGAGAACCTGGTAGTCGTGAGCGACTACGATCCGCCGGTCGTGCCGTGCGCGCTGTGCCTACAAGTACTGCAGGAGTTTTGTCCCCAGACGCTTGCGATCCATTCGGCGGACACCGTCGCCGTTCGGAGCACCCTGACCCTCGCCGACCTGCTTCCCATGCCCTTTAGGACGTTTGAGGAGCGGACGCGGTAGCCTCTCCGCCGATGCGACCGTTCCGGGACCGACGGTACCACATCGAAGAACGCGATCGTTACTCCGAGACGGCTTCCTCACCCCGAGTAGGGTGTAGCCAGATGTGTCGCTTGTTGGTGAAGGCCCGCCGGCGCGCAATAATCAAAAACGCCGCGAGCACGAAGATCACATATGCACCGCTCACCGCCACACCGGCCCAAAAGTACAGCATGTTGCCCGTCGTCGCCGCGTAAGCGGGTAGATTGATCGACAGGATAAACGGAATGGCGAAGATGAATGTGATGCCTGAGGCGTACATGTAATCGCTCGCGACCGGCGTCTCAAACTCGGGATCAATGACGCGCAGCAGCGCGAGACCGGTGGGAAGAGTACCGGTGGAGACGCCGTAGATCATCATCGTCCGATGAAACTGGTGGTCCGTGAAGATTCGCGAGCAGAACCACGGTACGAGCCACAGGGCGAGCACACCCGCGATGATCGACAAGAGTAGTATCGGAATGAGAAACGCTCTGACGATGACGATGGAGATCGCGCCGATCGCCGCAGCTACCATGATGTCGACCGAGAGGCCGGAGATGCGGGTCAGCGTCTTGTTGTCGACCGCAAAATCCAGACCGGTACGGTGCATGAAGTTCCGTATCAAAATCGCGGTGAGGGCGGAGAAGATGAAATTGATGCCCCACAGATTGATCGCCAGATCGGCAAAGAGCGGGCCCAGCCGCGTCAGACCGGTTGTGATTGCCAGGAGCAGTAGATACGCGGCGACGTAGACGGTAAACACGAGTGCGATATGAAAGGTGAACGAATCGATCGCCTCGCTTTCGGTGGTCATTTCCGCCCCGACGGGGCGCCGCTTGCGCGAAGGAAAGATACCGCTCTTGACCGCCGAGGTATCGAGCCCCTTCAAAAAGTCCTTCGTCAGCCAGTTGCGACGAATCCCGACGTTGATGAGGAACACACCGCCGAAGGTAGCGAAGATGAACCCCATGGCGGCGAAGGTAAGTCCGATGCTTCCCGCCTCGGTAAAGCCGAAACGCGCCCATCCGCTCCCGATCGCGTACGCTTGCCCCGGCCCCTGTACGAATCCGAGGGGCAAGAGAAAGCCGAACCCGGGAAACAGATCGGGCATGAACGTAATCATGAGAAGGTACGTGCATACCAACCCGACGACCGCCTGTACGCCGAACTGCCACAGGGTGGCGATGGTCGTAGCGAATATCCGCCCGTCACCGCTACTCTTTTGCGGCGCGTGGGCGCGCAGAGTCATGGATATGAACGACAGACTCAACAGATGATAGACAAACTCGCCCAAGTTCTCCGATCCCAATCCGAGATGCGGCGCAACGTAGTTGTAAAACGGCAGTAACAAGAAACCGGCGGTAAGCGCGTTCGGTATCAAATAGCGCTGAAAAAAGCGCACTCGATGGCGTATCGCCGTCGCTACAAGCAATGCCGCCGATATGACCCCGAGATCGATGAAAAGCCCCCATGCAAAATCCATACCGTCGATGATAATTCACTAATGCGCTATGGACAATGGCAAAAGGTGCCGATTACTGTACGGGAGGAGTCTTGCATGCGACGTTTGGTTTTGATATTTGCGATATTATGGAGCCTCAATGGAGCGATCGTTGCGGCGCAAAATCTACCGAACGAGGATGAGCGCGATGTTTTCGCCCCCTTTGTATCTCGTTTGCGTGTAGCGGTACGGGACCCGCAGGTACGCTTGACGTGGCGTGACTCCGAAGATCTCGGGGGCGGTTCATACCGCGTATATCGGTACACCGAAGAGATCACGCAAGAGACGCTCGAGGCCGCCACGCTCGTCGCGACGGTGGAGCCCGGGGTCGAAACGTACCTGGATACGCCGCTGGTCGAGGGCGACTACTTCTATGCGGTGCTGGCGGCAGAGGACGACGGTCGGCTGTACTCGCTGTTCGTGCCCTTTCGAAACAAGACGATACGTCCGGTCGCGGTAACGCGCCTGGAGACCGAAGAGGATCTCGCGACGAGTATTTACGACATCGAGGCGCTCGTACAGGACAATACGGTAATCCTCCGCTTCGACCCCTCCCGTACCGGTCGGACGCTCGTCGTCTACCGCAGTACGGTCCCCTTCACCGAGCTCTCCTCGTTGGCCGAAGCGACATTGTTGGACGAGTTCGAGAGTGCTAATCGGCGATACGTCGACTTCCCGGTGCCGGGGGTCGAATACTACTACGGAGTGTTCGACAAGGTGCTGATCGAGCGCGGTACGATCGTATTTGACGAACGGGAGAATGTGCTCGCCGACCCCATACGAATCGCCCTACCGGCGGCTGACATGGACATAACCGTGCAATTCCCCCGTGCAAGCAAGCGGCGCGCGCCGCTTCCCATTCTCCAACTGGCGAGCGGCGTCCAGACCGGCGCCAGTCTGGCGTTCACCGCAGTTCCGTTCGGCGGGTTTGCTCAACCGGTCTCCGTCGGCACGGCGCGGGCCATCGACCAGCTCTTGGAACGCGCACCGGCGGCGGAGACGTTCGACCCCGAGCCGGTTATCCTCATCGAGGAGCGCGACCCGGCCGGAGAGGGCGTAGCGGTTACGCTCTCGCAGATTGTCACCGGCGAGTTTGCCGCCGGAGAGTATGCCGAGGCCGCGTCACTCTTGGAAAATCTGTTGGCGCTACCGTTAAGTACGGAGATGGAACATCGCGTGAGATTCTATCGCGGCCAATCCCTCTATCTCGACGGCCGCAGCGAGCCGGCGTTTGTCGAGTTCCTTGCCGCCTCGGAAGGTGTTTTGTACCCCGTCGCCAGACCGTGGATCGACGGCATCCTCACGAATCGTAGATAACGCCTACTCGTCTCTCTTCGTCCGTGGCGTGCGCGACCGCTACTTGGCGTTCTCGATACGCAACGAGACCGAAACGGTGCGATTATCGCCCGGACCGAGATCCAACGGCCACCTGAGGACCGCACAGTTGGACTGGTAAAACCAGTGGGGACGATCCGATAGAATGCCGACCGCCTCGACGGGATAACACCACAAGTCGGGACGGTCGACGGGATTTACGGTAACGACCGTCCCGTTGTGAAGGTCCAAAAATTGGAGATCGGAGATGGCGTCCGTCTCGACGGGATCGGGCGGCAACTCGCGACGCGTCCGTCCCTGTCTCAGATGGAGTCTCAGTTTGCCGACCTCCAGGGAGTGGAATGAGAGGTTGATCTCGGTGGCGAAATCGGCGTGCAGACGCTCCATGCCGGTGTTCACGAGCTCATAGGAGACGTCGATGCGACTCTTCACAAAGCGAAATGTTTTGCGGATCGTCAACTCGCCGAATGAGTCGGCGTCGCGGCAGACACCGGCAAAGCTTACGCTGTTGTGCTCCTTGTCTAGATTGTCTATTTCGTAGTCGAGCATGGCGAGTTCGTACAACTCGTCGGCCTCACCGCGGGCAAACGGAGCCATGGCGTGCCCCGGCTGCAGCAAATGGTCGACAAAGGCGGAGCGCGGCCAGCGGTCGTAGCCGTACTCGACCGTCGCGGTATCGTGAAACGGTTCGGGACGGCGTTCTAACGTGTCGAGATAATTCCAGTTGCGCGACACGTGATCCAGTTCGAAAAGCCTGGCCCCGGCGCGGTCGACGTACGCGTTGATCTCGTTACCCTGGTAGAGGATCTCCTCCTCCCCGTCGAGATCCACATCCAACCGCGACAGGGCGGGAATGAAGATTCCCCGCTCCCGCGTCGTCTTCTCCGCCTCGATCAGCGCCGCGTAGGTCGCCTTGCGCAGACTCGAGCGGTAGATGCCTCCGGTGCGATTGTGCCAGTAGGCGTAGTGGCTCTGGCCTCGCCATAGCTCCTCACGGGCGGTCATCTTGCGGTACTTATCGCCGCGCACTTGATTGACCAACACGTGGGTATGCTGCATGCGGGCATACAGTCGCGAACTCTCGGGGTACTCTTCCATAATCGACCGAAAACTCAACCACGCGTCGCGTTGCCGCATTTCGTGTGTCGGTACGAACGTCGTGAGCCAGTCCATGAGCCCGCCGAGAGAGCTCGCGGGGGCGTAGCGCCGTTCGCGAGAGCGGGCGGTGCGCACGATACGATTGGGAATGCCGACGGAAATCCAGTCGCGATTCTGCGTCACCAGGTCGAGAAAGCGATCATACCACTCGATTCCGGCTCGTGTATGTTCGGTGTCGTATCCCATCCGGCTGCCGTCGAAGATCAACGAGACCACGGGAGAGCGGTCGCCCCTACGTTCGCCGCCCGGTACATCGGCCGTCGAAGCGGCCTCTTCGGCCATATCCTTGATCTCCGCGATAATTGTCTCGGGAGTATCGACGAACATTCGCGAGGTGAGGTCCCACGCCAACGGAAAGAGCGCCAGCGTCTTCCCCTGATCCTCGGTAAGGACCGGACGATACTGAGACGCCTTTACCGGGCGTTTTTTTTTGGGGCCCCGCTTCGACGAACTCGTCGCCGTCGGGTGCTGTGCCCACACCCCTTCGGTGCAGTCAATACGAAACGCGGAGTCGCGCAAAAAAGCGTACTCGATGCCGCCTGCGTTGAGATTACCGGCAATACGCTGATCCCAGATACTTTCGGGAATCCACGCTCCCCGCGGCCTACGCCCGAAACACTTACGAATATGAGTGGTAAGGCGCTCGATCTGCCCGATACGATCGGTGCGCGGGATGAGCGGTAACAGCGGCTCGAAGAATGCACCGCCCAAAAGCTCCACCTGTCTGCGCTTGACCATCTCGGTGAGCACATCGACAAACTCGGAATGGTGTTTTTCCAGCCATTCGATAAGCAGCCCGGAGTAGTAGAGCGTAAACTTTATATCCTCGTGGTTGTAAAGCAGCTTCAGGAACGGTTTGTAGGAGCGCTCGTACAACGCCGCGCGGTCATTGTCGAGCAGATCCAACGGCTGGCTATTGTGAGACCCGAGGATGAGATGGATCGAACTCATGTGCTGACCGAAGTCTAACCTCCCCCTGTACGCACCGCAAGGCCCGAGAGGCGGTCTCGCCTTAGAAATACTGTATCACCACCGACGAGGAATTACGCGACCGCGCGTCACCGTTACGCTCGTCGGTGGAGCGTAACGGTGAGACGGCTAACATCGTTAATCGTCGAAGGGAACGATAACTCGCTTTTGTGCGCGATCGATCCACGAATGAAGATTTTCCACGACGACGGCCGCGCGTTTTTCGAAGCTCTCCCTCGTTCCGAAAGCGACGTGAGGCAGCAACACCGTATTGGGAGCGCTCAAAAGGGGATGGGCGGGATCGATCGGCGGTTCGGTCTCGTACACATCGATACCGGCGCCGGCGAGGCGCCCATCCTTCAACGCCGCGGCGAGCCCGGCGCTGTCTACCACCGCCCCGCGCGCCATGTTGACGAGATAGGCGCCGTGCTTCATCTCGGCGATACGCTCGCCGGAGATCAAATCGCGCGTCTGGTCGGTAAGCGGCACGTGGAGCGTCACGATATCACTCGCGGCAAGGAGCGCTTCCAGAGATAGATACTGCATGCCTATCTCGACCATCTCCGGATACTGCGTCCGGTTGTACCCCAAAAGGCGCACGCCGAACGCCGAGAGGAGTCGCGCGACGTAGCGGCCGATGGCGCCGGTCCCGATTATCCCGACCGTCTTGCCGTGTAACTCCCTTCCGAACAGTCCTGCGTTGGTCCCGCCGGAGCGCAACGCCGCGTCACCGGGCACGATCGACCGCAACAGGGATATAATGACGGCTACCGTCAACTCGGCAACGCTTTCGGTGGAGAATCCGGCGGCGTTGGAGACGCCGATCCCCCGCTCCCGACACGCGTCGGTGTCGATATGATTGACACCGGTGAAGGCGACGGAGAGAAATCGGAGCGACTGGGCCGCTTCGATCACTTCGCGCGGAAAGGGCAGATTGGCGATAACCGCACCGTCGACACCGTCGAGACGACGAATCGTCTCCGCGGAGGACGTCGGTCGATCGTCATAGTAAATGATCCGATGACCGCTTTCGGCAAGAGAGCGAAAATGGTCCTCCAACACGTTCCGGGGAAGCCCAAGGGGCTCGATAACCGCTATTGTCATGGCGCATATTGTAACACTCTCCCGGTCGCGCGTCCCCTCCCTACCGGCATTAATCCGGCGTATACGGCGCCACCCACCGTGCCGTCAATAGAGGGGTACGAAAAAGGTATGCAACAATCGATCGATCTGCTGAATCGCCAACGCCATGAAAGCCGCCCCCAGATAGACCGACGCGTCGCCGCGAAGTGCCTCGGGGATTCTACGGTTTCGGGATTCGGCGCGTATGGCCGCAAGGGGGACGAGGGCGAGAAACGCTCCCGCACCGGCCGCAAGTGCGGCGATTAGGACCTGCCACAACGGCGCAACGCGATCGACCAACGCCATGGTGACGACAAAGACGGTAGTATTCACGAGTGCAACGGGCACCACCTGGACGATCGCGCGCCGGCGATACGGCAGAAGGTAGGTCGCGATTCGGATACTAAACAGGGTCGACACTCCGATGATGATCGCCAAGGTCGGCGTAACGAGAACGGGGAGCCGGAGCGGAAATAGTATGAATCGGTATACCGTCCAATAGATCAACGCCACCCACACGAGCGCAAGAGTCAGAACGGCCGAAACGATCGCCGCGCGACGCGGACGAAACACGACCGCCGGTAACTGACCGACACCGAGATAGTGGACGAGAATTACGTTTTGGGCGAGGGCTACCGTGAGAACCAGCGCGATCGTACTCATGGACTGAGAGTCCTTCCACTCCGATCATATGCGAGGCGTCGGTACACATTGATGATTATTTTGCCTACCGCGAGAAGCAAAAATCCCATGAACACCGAATCGGCGGGCCGATACCCGCCTCGTATGAAGAGTATGCGCACCGCCGCGAGGGGTACGAATCCGATCACGAATCCGACGGCCAGACCGATCGAGACTGCAATCCGATCGGCGAATCGCTCGTCTCGCGGCGCGGCCGCGGTCGGCCAGACGACAAGCCCGGAGACGGTGATCGCGCGCATCATGTAGAGCGGGCGTCCCGCAAGCCCCCATCCGACCAGTTGGAGAACCATCTCCACGACGGCGACGACCGTCGATGTCACGATTAACACAGCAACGAGCCGCAGGTATCGCGGGAGCCACGCCTCGACAAAGTACGACACACCGTGGGCGACCGGCACCACAACGAGTACGAGTACGGCAAAAAGGCCGGCGAGCTCCACCGTTTGACTCGCGAACAGCGCAATGGGAAGCGCCAAGGGCACAACCCACACCGGATTACGAGACAGCAACTGCCGTCCAAAGCGTTTCACGGCACCTCCCGAAAGAACGATCCGGCAACCGAACGAGCTCTATCGAGCGCGCGATCGATCGCCTCGGCGGTGATGGTGGCACCGCTCAAACCGTCGATCTCGCCCTGCGCCATGCGTGCCGAAATCGCGGGGCGCGCGAGTACCAGCTCCACCGAAGGCGATTCGAACCGTTCGGGAATCGAGAACGCCGTAATCTCGAGTAGGCGATCCACGGTGACGAGGAGCCGCAGGCGCGACCGATATCCGGCCTCTTCCACCGTAACGATCACCGCGGTCGTACGTTCCTCATCGTCGAGAAGCGGCCACACGGTAAACGATTCACCGGCCGTATCGAAAGAGACGACCGCGCCGACGGTGTACGAGCCCGACACGGCGGCGAGCTCCCCACGCCGAGTCTCTCGCTCGGCCGCAACCGAGGCTGGGGTGAGGAGCATCTCGACCCCGAGAATCAGAACGATTGCAACGATCACTACGCCGCCGACTTTGGCGACAACGGTCCATGTATGGTTCATGCTTGCCGCGTACTCACCGAGTCCAAAAGCGGCCTGAATGTGCCGACGACCAGCAACCCCACTACCGCGGGCATGGCGGCACCGTTCCACGCCGTAAGGAGACCCGTACACGATCCCGCCAAAACACCGAAGAGGGCGATCGCCCAAATCTTGGCCGGCCGTATGCCCGGGTCGGCGAGGCCGACGAGTCCGACGAGCGGGACGTTGCTCCACAGCATTGCGGACACGACGTTGCCCCCAACCAACCGAACACACAAGACGAATCCGATAAAGTAGGTAATCGGAAGCACGACCGGTACCAGATCCTCACCGAAAACGACAAGCGCGGAGGCGAGAAGCGGTACCAACAGCCCCGCCGTCAGGCCGACACCGGCGCCCCCGTCCAACCCGACGATCGCCAGAAGCGCCTCGGGAGGAACTCGCATGCCCAACGGGATAAAGAGGCGGCTCTGCAACGTCTGAAAGAAGGCACCGGACTCGAAGGCGGCGAGCATCGCAGGAACGGTTTCGCCGGGACCGCTCCAAGATCCGCCGTCGTGAAAGACGGGAATGAACGCCAGTCCGACCAATGCCGGATGCAACCAGTAGGCGCCCGGTCCCCCGGGAAGCCATATACCGACGAGAACCGTGACGGCCGCCGCGGTCGCGACGACCGAAGGGGTGATACCGACCGGCGACAGCGCGACGACGAGCAGCCCGTAATACAGCGCACGGCCGTTACGCACCCCCTGACCCGACCCGGGACGATTCCATACGATCCCGACGGTGTTCTCGGCCAAGAGCGCCCCCAAAAGACCGGCAACGATCAATGGGAGCGCCGACATGCCGGTTCGCAGCGCGCCGACGGCGACGGGAAACACCAACGCGATCGAGAGACGCAGATATACGCCCCCGACGGTCAACATACGGAAGCTGTGCGGATGCGACGGATCGACGAGCGTCGTCATACGACCCGGCTCCGGAGTGTCCTCGCCTTACCCTCGCGCATGCGGTCCAATAGAGGAATGCGCGAGGGGCAGACGTGGGCGCACAGGCCGCACTCGATACAATCGTGGATGCCGGCCGAGGCGGCCTCGCCGCCTCGACCGTCGAGCACTGCGGCGTTGAGAAAGAGGGGACTCAACGCGACCGGGCACGCACGTACGCACGCACCGCATGAGACGCACGGTTCCTCGGGTCCGGAGTTGATCTCTTCCGCGGTGAGGGCGACGATTGCGGCGGTGGTTTTTGTGACGGGTGCATTGATGTTGGAGACGAGGCGGCCGGTCAGTGTGCCGCCGGCGACGATACGTTCCGGCGTCGCGAGGAGCCCGCCGCACTCCTCGATCACATCGGCGATCGCGGTGCCGATACGTACACGAACATGTGCCGGCCGCTTTACCGCACCGCCGCCCACTGCAACGACCCGATCGATCTGCGGCTTGCGATAGACGACCGCCTCGTAGACGCCGAACGCCGTCGACGGAGAAACGACTACCAGATCGCCGTCTTCACCCTCGACAGGAAGCCCGAGCCGTCGGCGAAACTCACGCGTCGTATTGGCGGGATAACGATGCGCAACACGGTGAACACGGGGGAAATCGCGGCCTGAGCCGGCACGTAACGCCTTTACGGCGTGGTCGTGGTCGCGACTCGCCACGATACACACCGCTCGCGCATCCACTATGCGGGCGACGATGCGCAACCCTTCGAGAACGGCCCGCGGTTCCACCGAGGACAACTCTACGTCGGCGCTTAGATACGGTTCGGTCTCGGCCAAGTCGAGTACGAGGCACGGCGTGGCGTGCGCCCGCCGTCGCTGTAAATGGAGGTGAACCGGCACGGCCGAGCGGGGAGAGCAGACGACACCGCCGGCTCGAATCAATGATAGGAGCGTCTTGGCATCGTGATTCTCCCACGCTAACGCGTCATGTTTTTTCCCCAGCCGATCGAACTCGCCGTCCAACTCGATTGCCAAGGAATGCGATTCCGAACCGTCGAAGAGCACCGTTCGCCCCTCGGAAACGACGCGGCCTGGGATCGGCGCGTGAATGGGAACTGCAAGACGGTTGGGGCTATCGGCAATAACCATGCCTTCGCGTACCAGATCTCCCGGTTTAACGGTCGCCTCGAGTCGACTCCCGACATGTTGCTGGAGGGGTACGATGCACGTCGATGGGACCGCCGCGTTCCAGTAGCCGCGCTCGAGCGCCTTTTGCAGAGAGAGCGGTTTTACGCCGCCGGTGGGAAATGCAATCATACCTATGGTCGTTCACTCCTTGATGCAGGCACAACCGTATCAAGGAGGCCTCGATACGGCAAGCGCATACTCACGAAGACCGGCAGATGGGCGATGACCAATAACAGAATCAGACGCACCACATATCCCGGTGTCACCGAGGGAATCGTCATGGATTCCCAAACGATATCGAACGCGCCGCGTTCTTCGACGAAAAGACGGTACACGCCGGTGTGACCCTCGGCGAACTGAGAGAGGACCCATTGGCGATCGAAAACCACCATCGACTCGTGCCACGATGAGAGCGTACCCTGGTCTCTCCGAAATCGCATGAGGGTCACTCCCTGGCCGATCGAGGGCACCTCGAACGTTCCGCCGAACAGCATCGACTGTTGGAACCACCGGTGCGCCAAAAACCCCGACGTCGACAACGGCTCCTCAACCGCGGATGAGGAACTGATCACCTCCAATAGACGATCGACATCCTCCCCCTGCCTGGGCACCTGCTGCGCCAACGCGTGGTGAGCCGGCACCGGCACGATGAGATCGTCGAGGGGACGCTGTCCGTCGGACACGACGGCGATCGCGGCGAGGGATACCACCGTCATACCGAAAGCCCACACGGCTCCGGGAAAGGTCGCTCGGTCGGGTAATATCGAACGGGGAGCGAAGAGCGGATGCTCGCTCCTCCTGACGCGGACGTTCTGAAACATCACCGCCGCGGCCCACACCAGTATGAGACACCCCAGAAACAGCAGAAAGGAGAAAACGGCCGGCGTGCGCCCCGCGGTCTCCTCGATTACCAGAGAGACGACTGCGACGGCAAGGGCGACGCCGACAAGCCATACGATCGTACGGGAGTGGGGATCGCGTCCCGGCCACCGTCGATGCACCAATAGTTCGCGCTCCAAGTCAAAGGTGCGCGCCTGAGCGTATATCACGCTCAACCCCAACAGCACCGCGCGCACCGTTCCGCCGACACCGTTGGCAAATGCGTACAGCACCGCGAGTACGACGACCAACCCCGTCATAACGCGGCGACGACGTACGGCGCCCCAGGCGGGGCCGAGGGCGATCAAAGCGGCCAGCGCACTGAGGGCCGGAAGTATCGGCTGCCATCCCACCAGACGGAAGGGAACTCCCGCGAGGAGGTGTCGGATGAATGCATACTGCAACAGGATCGAACGGTCGCGCGGGAGATAGAGAATCGCGTACTCGTCGCCACCGTCGGCGGTACGAAAGAGCGCCGCGGCGGAGCGCACGAAGGGGTCGAGGCGCGGATCGACCGGATCGAACCGCTCCTCGATCTCATCCAACCTCACCGTCTCACCCCCGTTGAAATCCTCGATCAAAACCGCGGCGTCGGAGAGTGTAACCACATCATAGGAGGCCTCGCGCAGTCGCGCGGCCGCGACGGCGGGATAGTTCTCGCGGGTCGGTACGAGCATGACGTCGAAGTCGTTCCAGGGACGCTCGCCGAACTCCAACGGCGCGGTGAGAACCATGAGCAGTGCGACGGACGGAATCACGACGACACTTAACAGCGTCAGCGCAATCGGCCCGGGAATATATCGACGCATTGGTGTGTCCGTAACTATAATACGCTAAATGCGAATCCGGTAAAAAAGCCCAACAGCACGCCGACGAACACCTCACTCGGTGTGTGGCCGCTCACCTTCTTAACGGGCCGAAACTCAATGCCGAACCGCTCGGAGAGCTCTTGTCCCAACTGGTTGAGAGCCTGCGCCTGTACTCCCGCGGCCCGTCGGACCCCCATGGCGTCCCGAATAATGAGAATCCCGTAGAACAACGAAAGGGAGAACTCGGGCGACCGCGTGCCGTGCACGACGCCGATCGCGGTAGCGAGCCCGGTTACCAACGACGAGTGGCTCGACGGCATTCCCCCGGTCTTCCACATAAGCGTGGTGATCATGTCGCGGGAACCGCGGGAACGTCCGCGAAACTGGTCGACGATCATCTTGATAAACTGCGCAAGGAACCAGCTGAAAAACGCCGAAAGAAAGATTCTGTTCGAAACCATCTCATAGAGATACCGTGGCGCTTGGCTCTGCATCACGGCAGTGTCCCTGCTGCTACAGCGGTTTGTCAAGGCTACCGATTCGGCGCTACACTGCCGGCGATGATGGAGATCGAGATGACGCAGGATGACGACGGACGCCGTTTGGACCGCGTCCTTCGTAAGGGCTTTCCCTTGGTACCGCCCGGACGAATCGCCGGCGCGGTGCGCAAAGGCGAGATCACCGTAAACGGCAAACGAGCCTCCCAGGACACGAGAGTGCATCGAGGCGACAAAATAGCGGTACCCGAATGGGAACGTTCGGGTTACGAGAACCGTCGCGGCGAGCGCTCGGCGCCCCGCGGCGATCGCCCGGGTTACGACCGTCGTAGCGATCGGCCCGAGTCCCGCGGTGAACGCTCGAGGTACGAGAATCGGCGCGACGATCGGCCCTCACCCCGCGGCGATCGCCCGGGTTACAACCGTCGTAGCGATCGGCCCGAGTCCCGCGGTGAACGCTCGAGGTACGAGAATCGGCGCGACGACCGTTCCTCACCCCGCGGCGATCGCCCGGGTTACGACCGTCGTAGCGATCGGCCAACGCGTCGCGGTGAACGCTCGAGATACGAGAATCGGCGCGGCGATCGGCCACCGCATCGCGGTGAACGCTCGGGGTATGAAAATCGGCGCGCCAACCGACCGGCTCCGCGTACCGCGCGTCCGCCGATCTTCACGGAGGGCGAAATTCGTATGGGACCGATCCGTATTCCCGTACTCGATCGTACCGAGGACTGGCTTGCGCTTAATAAGCCGTCGGGCGTGGCGAGCCACGGGCCCGGTGCGCTCGATGAGGCGGTGCGCACGATAGCGCGCGAACAGTCGTGGTGGCGCGAGAGCGTTTCGTTTCGTCCCGGCCCGGTCCATCGCCTTGACAAGGAGACCAGCGGCGTCCAGCTCTTTTCGCTCTCCGCCGAGGGAGCGCGGACGCTTACCGAGCAACTCCGTACCCGGAGCGTGTACAAGCTCTATCTCGCCGTGGTCGCCGGCACCGTCGATCGCACCGTACGGATCGATCGACGTCTCGCGTACGACCGAACGCGACGGGTAGCCGTCGCCGAGAATGATTCCGGCCGAACCGGGTCGCTCCGGTTCGTAACGGCAGCGACGACCGTACACCCCATCGCGGTAACGGCGAACGGGCGTTACTCGCTCCTCGCCGCCCGTCCCGAGACGGGGCGCACGCACCAGATTCGATGTCACCTCGCATCGGAGGGTCTCCCCCTCGTCGGCGACGAAAAGTACGGCGGGCCGCCGTGGACGGCGGTGCAACTTGCGCGCCGCGAGGCCTTTCTCGAAAACCCGCGCTACGAGGACGACTGGAACCGACAATTCATATTGCACGCGTTATGTCTCGCCACCGAGACCCCGCGCGCGGTGTGGAACGCTCCGCTTCCCCCGCCGGTTTACCGACTGATACGCGAGTTCTTCGGCGATCCGGCCTCGGCGCGCCAACGCCTCGCAGAGACGGTTGAAGCGACCTGTACGGCGTGTCGCGGCATGGATACAATAGCATTATGATCAAGCTTCTCGCCGGGCTCATCTGGCGCTTTCGAGGCGTGCAGGTGTTTGCGCTCGTCGGCAAGAGCGGCACGGGAAAGAGCTTTCGCGCGCGCCTCGTCATGGAGAAGCACGGCATCGACCTCCTTATCGACGACGGGCTCCTCATCGCCCACCAAAAAATCGTCGCCGGCAAGTCCGCCAAAAAGGAAACGGCTTACCTCGCGGCGGTTAGGACGGCGCTATTCACCGACAAAGAGCACGAACGTCAGGTCCGACACGCCCTGGAGCGGATCCAGTTCAAGCGCATCTTGGTGCTCGGAACGTCGAATCGAATGGTACGCAAGATTTGCGAGACCCTTCAGCTTCCCGAGCCGCACCGCATCATCCAGATCGAGGAGATCGCGACCGAGTCGGAGATCGAGACGGCGATCAACCATCGCCGCGTCCAAGGGCGCCACGTAATCCCGGTACCGGCGATCGAGGTAAAGCGTACCTATCCGCGCTTTATGAGCGATTCCATTAAGGTGATCTGGCGACGTGGGCTGGGCCTCATGCGACGGGACAAGACCTACGAAAAGACGGTCGTACGCCCCGAGTTCAGCACCAAAGGGTCGGTGCAGATAAGTGAGGCGGCGCTAACCCAGATGATTCTCCACTGCATCGAGGAGTTCGCTCCGGGGATTGCCGTTACGAGGGTCGGGATACGGGACGACCAGCGGAGCTATCGCATCGACATCCACATCGACGTCCCCCATCGCCTGGAGATGAAGAACAGCATCCACAGCCTTCAACAGTACACAATGGAACATGTGGAGCGTTTTACCGGAATCATTATCGATGAACTCAACATAATGATTGATAATGTAACCGCCCCCCAATACAATGAGACACGGAAATCAAAGCACGGAGGCAAAGGATGAACAGAACGGTGCGATGTGCTCTCTGGGTAGCGCTTTTT
Source organism: Alkalispirochaeta sp. (assembly GCA_965601925.1). Classification (GTDB taxonomy): domain Bacteria; phylum Spirochaetota; class Spirochaetia; order DSM-27196; family Alkalispirochaetaceae; genus Alkalispirochaeta. The sequence continues at coordinate 2,671,263 of OZ271854.1, read as the reverse complement.
TTGGTCCCCGTCGGCTCGCTCGTGGCGCAGAGCTCTTCGTTCGAGTCGCAGAGTGCGCACTACCGCGTGATCTCCGAGATCGGCCGGGACCACGCCGTGGACGTCGGTCGGCAGATGGAATCGATGCTGAGCCTCTACAACCAGCAATTCCATTTTCCGATAGACGAATTGGAAACGCCCCTTCGAGTCCGCATCTTTGCAACGAAGTCGCGCTTCGACTCGTATCTCAGACGGTTGGTCGGCGAGGTGCGCGACGGATTTGTCTATCTACACTATGATGACCTGGAAAAAAGCGAGTTGGTCGGGTACTACACCGACGAGGATACGCTCGAGCAATCGCTGATCCACCAGAGCTTCGTACAGTTCTTTCGTACCTTTGTGCCGAATCCGCCCTTATGGTTGCGTGAGGGCTTTGCCGTCTACTTTGAAGCCTCGGAGTACGATCCCGAGTTCGGCACGGTGATTTACCGGGAGAACTTGGCGTGGCTCGACACGCTCAAGGCGATGGCCGCCGGCAGCGGAATGCGTTCGCTCATCCCCCTGGACGAGATGCTCTCCATGAGCCTACCCGAGGCACGGGAGCAGATCGACAGCTTTTATCCTCAGGCGTGGGGCATGGTGAGCTTTCTGCTTAACGACGAGTCGGGCGATATCAACCGCATCCTGTGGGACAGTCTATCCGCCTTAGAGATAGATCACTCGTTACAGGAGAACGTCGATGCGGTCTATCGCGAAGCGTTTCGATGGGTGGAGCAAAACCAACTGATCGACTCGTTCATGACGTATGTCGACAGTCGTCGCAGCTTTCGAGGGTGGGTATCCTACGGCGTCGAGCGCTACGAGGCGGGAGACGCCGGCGAGGCGGAGAGCGCCTTCGTGCAGGCGCTCAAGCTGCGGGAAGACAACTACGTTCCCCACTACTACCTCGGCCTCATCAATTACGAACGCAACAACTACACGTTGGCCGACTTTTATTACCAGGAAGCGCTGGAACGCGGATCCGAGGAGGCGATCACCCTGTACGCCCTCGGGGTCAACGCGTACGCCGACAATCGGTTCGAGGACGCCGTCGCGTACTTGGAGATGACCGTCGACTACGACCCCGCGTATCGCGAACGGGCGGAGAATCTACTCGTCAGGATACGCGGATAGCGGCGCATCGCCCCGCGGAACGCCGGCCTCCCGCTCCGTGAGGACGCCTGCGGGCCGAAGCCTCACCCCGTAGAGGCCTGATCGACCGGTGCGCGGGCGCGGTCGTCGCGCCCGCCCCCGGAAGAGCGTCGCCTGCGACGACGAGAGCGTCGTCGCCCGCGATGGCGATCCGGGAGCTCGTCACGCAATAGTCTTCCCTTGTTACGAAAAATCTCGTTGATCGCGCGTTCGACCTCTTTGTTTGCCGGAGCGATGGGACTGAGAAAGTCTTTCAACGCATAGTACGCGTCGCGAAACGGGATACGCTGCTGGTCGTCAAAGGGTCCGAATCCGAGGAGATAGTCGGCGGCAAGAAACACCAACGCGTCGGCGCGCCCCAGCGGCCCTTCAGCGATTCGCTTACGATCGAGCGCCGCAAGGCGTTCGGTTACCTTGGACCGATACTCCTTGCGCGCTTTCGCGAGCGTCGCCAGGGCGGGAATCATCTCACCGAACAGATCGTACTTGAACAGCCGCGTCACGATCGGCGTCGCGTAGCCGCTGTTAAGGATCTTGAACACCTCCTCGGTCATGCGGCTGGAGGGCGTATCGCCCAGAAGAACGCGGTCGCGATGGATACGGCGCCGTAACGCGCCGGGCATACGCAAACCTCCGGCGGCCGCATACTTGATCGCGCGAATCATACGTACCGGATCCTCGACAAAGATGCGCTCCAGAGGAATCACGGGGCGCAGGACGCGCCGTTTCAGGTCGCGCACGCCGCCGACGTAGTCGACGATCGTGTTATCCTCGGGGTTGAGAAAGAGCGCGTTGGCGGTGAAATCGCGCCGCAGAACATCCTCGTTAATCGTCCCGTAGATATTCTTGAAGCCCTCCGACTCCTGACTACGAAAGGTCGATACCTCGATGATCTTGTCGCGGAAGAGAATATGAGCGAGTCGAAAGCGCCGTCCGATGATTCGGCTGTTGCGAAAGAGCTTGCGAATCTGGTTGGGCGTGGCCGAAGTCGAGACGTCGAAGTCTTTGGGCTTCTTACCGAGCAGGAGATCTCGCACCGCACCGCCCACAATATACGTCTCGTAGCCGTGGCGACGAAGGCGGCGCACCACCTTCACCGCATCGTGATCGAGATCGGCGGGATCGATGCCGTGCTCATCGGCGGTATAAACATATGCGGTTCGGACGAGATCGCCCCGCCGCGAGCGGGTATAGCGTTTGCGCACGGTTAGGCTTCGACCCCTTTGCAGTAGGTGACGATCCGTTCCACAATCGCCGATAGCTGTCGTCCCGCCTCCGACTCGCCGTAGTCCGCCACATACGGCCGTCCCTGATCGCCGGAGGAAACGATGCGTGGATCGAGGCACACGCGTCCGAGGAACGGTACTCCGAGTTCCTCCGCCGCCCGCTCGCCTCCCCCACTCCCGAAGACCGCCGCGCGTTCTCCGTCGGCCATGTTCTCGACGATACCGATGACGGGGATTTTCATCTTGGCGGCGAAGTCGACGCTCTTGCGTGAGTCGAGGATCGCCACCTCTTGCGGTGTCGTCACGATGACGATTCCGGTCATGGGTTGAATATACTGACCGATCGTGAGCGCCTCGTCGCCGGTCCCCGGCGGAGTATCTATTATCAGATAATCCAGTTCGTTCCAGACCACGTCGGCGATGAACTGACGAATCAATCCCAGCTTCATCGGGCCGCGCCAGATAAGCGCAGTATCGGGTCCGTAGCCGATGTTCGCGACGCTCGCCACTCTAAGATTGGCAAGCACCTCCACCGGTTCGATCTCCTCGTCGGAGCCGGTGAAGCGCTCGGCCTCGATCCCCAGCATCTTGGGGAGATTGGGACCGTGGATGTCGGCATCGAGCAGCCCGACATGGAGATCGCGCAACGCGAGGGCCCACGCGAGATTGACGCTGATCGACGACTTGCCGACCCCGCCCTTGCCGCTCATGACGGCTATTTTATACCGAACGCGCTCCATCCGTTCGCGGAGCTTGACGTCCTGAGAACTCTCGCGTCCTTTTATCATATACGCCATGGTAGCACATGGGGTTTGCTCCGACTACTCCTCGTATCCTTCCCGGAGCTTTCGCTCCAGCAGGCGTACCGCAGCCGAAGCGAGAAGGATGAGGATGAGATACTCTACGATGAGCACGGTGAAAATCTCCAATGGTGAATATCTTACCGTCGTGAGCTCTCGGGCGCGGCGCGTCAGCTCCTGAAATCCGATCATGGACACCAACGAGCTGATCTTGAGCATATACACAAACTGATTGCCCAAAGGGGGCAAAATACGTCGGATCGCCTGCGGCATAATGACGTGGCGCAACGTCTGAAAGCGCGTCATGCCCAAAGAACGCGCGGACTCCAGATGATCGTGCGCGATCGACTGTATTCCGGCGCGGAAGATCTCCGCCTCGAACGCGCTGTCGCTTATCGCCAGGGCGAGTACGCCGGCGCTGAATACATCGAGGTCAATTCCGACCGAAACGGGCAAGCCGTAGTAGATCCACAGGATCAACACCAGGGTGGGAATCGCGCGTACGACCTCGACGTACGCACGATTGACGGAACGCGCGATACCATTCGGCACAAAGGCCAAGAGCGCCACGGCGAACCCGACGGGTATGGAGATGAGAAATGCGGTGCCGCTGATCGAGAGCGTCGGCCATAAACCGAGCAAGAGAAAGCGGAGACTGTCGCGTCCCACATCGGTAAAAGGCGACACCGACCACCACGCCCAGGTGTAGTTGCCGCGTACCGCCGACCTGCTGCACCCGGCAAGCGTCGCCGTTACCAGCAGCAGCGCGACACCACCGACTACGCGGCCCGTCATACGACGACAGTCCGCCCCGGCGGCGCGAGGAGGATTCAATATCGAGCCCTCTTCTTTAGAAGGCGAGCCCGTACTCGGCGGCTTTCTCGTCAAAGTAACCCGCGTATTGTCGCATCGTGATCCACGCGTTGACGTAGTTCAACCATTGGAGATCGCCGCGATCAACGATCATACCGTTGGGAAGGGTCGACCGCGGTTCAACCGGGACGATGACCAGGTTCTCGAACCGCTCGACGAGGGTCCCGGCTTCGATGTTACTCGTGATGGAGACATCCGCACGGCCGGCGATGACCTCCTGGAAGTCTCGCGCGCCCGAGTCGGGGCGTATGAGCTCGGCGTTGGGGAAAAAGAGTTGCGCCTGCTGATCCTGCGTCGTACCGAGGGTGACCGCGACGCGCACGGCAGGATCGTCGATACTTTCCCATGTCGTAAATCGCCCGGCGTTCTGCCGCAGTGTGAGCGGTACCGTCCCGACCGTGGCGATGGGAAGCGTAAACGCACCCTGGCGCGCACGGCCCATGTTGTAACTCGCGCCGGTAGTTATGTCGTACCGGCCCGCGGCGATGCCCGCTACTTTGTCCTGCCACGTCGTCGGCACCCACTCGATCTCTACCCCCATATCGGCGGCAAAGTCGCGAATGATGTCGATATAGTAGCCTTCGTAGGCGTCGGTTTCGGGGTCGAGATAGGTCATCGGCTGCCAGTCGCCGGTGGTTCCGACTCGCAGGGTGCCGCTTTCCAATATGCGATCGATCGCAGAAGAGCGCGCCCCCGCCCCTTCGGCCCCCCCCTGAGAATCACCGGCCGGGGCGCTACACGCCGCTGCCGCCAATGACACCAGGAGAATCACACCTAACCGACGCGTAGGGACAAAGCTCGTCTCTCTCGTTTCTCTCTTCATTGTCAGCGGAAAATAGCGAGGAATGGGCCGGCGGTCAAATTGAGGGCTGAAAACCGCCCGGTCGGTAGCCGCAACTCGGCGCGCCGGGATCGCGTGTTCGAGGGCTCGTCCACGGCACCTTTAGCGACTACGAGTCGGCTACTCAACGTCGGTCATTTCCATGCGGATGCGTCGAAACTCATCCTCGATCTCGAAAAAGGCGTCGACGATATCGGGGTCGAGATGGAGCCCCCGTTCGCCCCTAATGATCCTCGCCGCCTCCTCGTGCGGGTACGCATCTTTGTATACCCTACGGGAGGTGAGCGCATCGTAGAGATCGGCGATCGCCATGAGTCGGGCCGGAATCGGAATCGCGGGACCGGCAAGACCGAGAGGATAGCCCGAACCGTCCCACCGCTCGTGGTGGTGGAGGGCGATCTCCTCCCCCATGGCGAGGAATGAGTTCCGGCCGAGCTGTTCGCGCGCCTTCCGCAGCGCCTCGGCTCCGTAGATCGTATGTTGCTTCATCTGCTCGAACTCCTCGGAGGTAAGGCGCTCCGGTTTGAGGAGGATGTGGTCGGGTATACCCACCTTTCCGATGTCGTGCAGCGGCGCCGACTTGAACAAAAGGTCCATACGCTCATGGCTGAGGAACTCGTGGAACCGTCCGTAGCGCGCAGGATGGGCGCGCATATGTTCCGCGAGTCGGAGTATGTACCATCGCGTCCGCTCCAAGTGCCGTCCGGTCTCAGGATCGCGACTCTCGGCCAGACCCGCCAGCGCGAGGATCGTTGCGTCACGGGTCAGGTGCAACTCGTTCGTACGCGCCGCCACACGCGCCTCCAACTCGCGGGTAAGCGAACGTAGCTCCGAGACGTCGGTGGCGCCGACGACGACTGCGCGATCGCCCGGGAAGGGCGAGAAATGGTACATGATCGTCGTACCCGCGCGTTCGTGGGTGTACTCTTCGGATTGGGGAGCTCCGGTCTCAAGGGCGCTCAACACCACATCGCGATACCGAGGTGAAAAGACCGCCTCGGGACGTTCGTCCGAGCCGGTGACGCTTTTGAGAAGCTCGCGGCCGGCGGGATTGAGGTAGCTCACCGTCCCATCCGACTCGATGCGCGACACCAGGTGCGGATTAACTTCCGGGAAACGGCTGAGTTCGGCGATACGTTCCAGTAAATCGCGGCTGAGGCGTTGATAGTTCTCACGGGCGTACTGGACCGATGCGAGAGTATATATCGCAATGCCGACCGCCGCGGCGCCGCCGGCCGCGCCGAGGGCCAGAACGATGCGAGCCGGTATCGGCGCGACCGAAAGGAGCGGCAGGGGAAGAAAGAGAACGACGCCGACCAAAAGCGCTATCTGCGGCGCCAGTGAGAAGATCGTACGATGGTCGCGATGGCGCGGCCGCCGCGAGAGGACCTTCTGCAGTAAACTGGTGAAGAAGAGGTCGCAGTACGAGTAATCGACGCGAAATACTCCACCGTCGAGGAGGCGCATCGTCTGACACCGCACATGTACGCCGCCGGGGCTATACAACGCGTCGGCGACGCATCGCGGATCCCACCCGCGATAGGGTCCATCGTATATCGTTCGCTTGCGCCGTTCGTGCAGCCGGCGACGAACCGAATAGAGCACGGTACACGCATCGAGTATCTGCCCGTCCTCCAAGCGTACGTCCAACTCGATCCGTCGTATACCGATTTCCGCAAGGCGACGGGACAGCTCGGCCGTTCCCGGTAACGCGCGCTCAGAACCCAGAACCATCGTTTTGAGATCCCCGTCTCCCGACGGTACCGAAACGTCGAGATAACGGCGGCCCTCCTCGCGCAAAAGGGGAAATATCGTGCGCTCGAGACTATCGCCGAGTTGAGAGGCCGCCATGCACGCGCGACGATTGGCGATCCGTATGACGGCAAACCGCGCGATACCGCGAAGATAGTCGATGCCGTAGGCGATCCTACCCGTCCACGTTGAGGGATATACGGGAGTCTCGATGGATACTCCAGGTAGATCGACCGGCGAAAGAATACTATGATTCATGTATATTCAATTTTATCACCTCTAAACGATGACGGCCACCCACATCGGTCGGACGCGGACTCATTCCCCGTTGTGGTCGACGACGAAAAAGTCGATGGTCGACCGGAGGTGCTCCGACTGGCTCGCCAACTCCTCTGCGGTCGCCGCGAGCTGTTCGGAGGCGGACGCGCTCTGCTGAGTCACGCGGTCCATCTGCAGCATCGCCGTGTTGATCTGGTCCACACCCGTCGACTGCTGCGCGCCGGCTGCGCTGATCTCACGAACGAGCTCGGCGGTGTGCCGAATGTTCGGCGCCAGCTCCTCGAGCTTGTCCCCGGCGACTCGGGATACCTCCACGCTGCTGTGGGCGAGCGTCGTTATCTCCGCGGCGGAGTTTTGAGTCCGCTCGGCCAGTTTGCGCACCTCCGACGCCACGATCGAGAAACCGCGGCCCGCATCGCCCGCCCGGGCCGCCTCGATTGCTGCGTTCAGGGCGAGCAGATTGGTCTGTCGCGCTATCTCTTCGATGATGGCGATCTTTTCCGAGATATCCCCCATGGCGACGATCGTCCGACGGACCGCCTCGGTACCCTCTGTGGCTCTTTCGGCGGCGTCTTGCGCAATTCGGTCCGTCTCGCGAGCGGCCTCGGCGCTCTGTTTAATCGTTGAATCCATCTCTCCGACGGAGGCCGAGAGCTGCTGCGTGGAGGCGGCGTTTTCCGTGGCACCCTGGGCGATCTGTTGCGCCGACGAGCTGAGTTGTTGCCCCCCGGAGTGGACGTTGTACGCCGCGGCGCGCACCCCCTCCACCACCTCTCGCAGCCGATCGACCATACTCCTCGCCGCGTCCGCCAACTCGCCGACCTCGTCGGTCTGCGTGGTCTGAATTTCAACGGTAAGGTCGCCCTCGGCGATACGCCCGATCTTCTCGGTGACGGTGATGAGCGGGAGGGTGATACGCCGCCCCAAGGTCGTCGCGGCGAGAGCGACGATGAGAAGCACAACCAAGCCGGTGAGTAATAACACCCGAACGAGGGCGGCCAAGGCGTCATCGACGCGGTCTCTCGCGACGAAAAGCTCGTCTTCGTAGGCTCCCGCTCCGATAACCCAATCCCACGGAGCGAAATGGATCGCCGCGGTGAGCTTGTTTCTCGGTGCCGGGTCTCCGATGTTCCGCCAGGGGTACTCAATAAAGTATGCCGACTCCCCTTCGGCGGCCACAGCGCCCTCTATCAGCCGCTGCATGAACAACTCACCGTCCGAGTCCTCGACGTCCCATACGTTCTCGCCGTCGCGATTTCCCCCCTGCGAGACGATGTACTCGCCCCGATCTGATCCGCTTCCGCGAAGGACGAACACGTAACCGGTCTCGCCGACACGGATGTCCATGATCACGTCTCGAATCGCCGCTTGAATACTCGACTCCGGCACCCCGACATACAGCGCGCCGATAATGTCACCGTTCGTATCGACGATCGGCTCGTAGGCGGTGAGATACCACTCGCCGACGACGAAGGCGCGGCCGTAGAAGGTGTCGCCTTCCAGGACGGCGGAGACGATCGGGTTTCGCCGACCGTCGGCTCCCGCCGCCGGAATGTAGGTCCCGATTGCGCGCTCCCCGTCGGCGCTCTCTACATTCGTAGCGACGCGTAACATGTCACCCTGTGGGTTCATGCGTTGGAACACGGTGGAGGTACCGCCGACGATCGTCTTTACCTCGTCGACGATCGGTACCGCTACGCGAAAGGAACGATTCCGATCGAGGGTAACGCCTCCGATCTCCAGGATCGGAAGATCGACGGTACTCGGCGTTCCGGAGAACTGATCGATCGCCTCCCACCGTTGCGTATCCGATCCCAGGACAACTTCCCCGGCGTTGTTCAAGACGTTCCGCGCCACGGCGAGATCGCTTGCGACCTTCTGCTGTGCGAGACTGTTGGAGCTCGCGGCGAGATGCCATACGTCGGAGGCAATTTGCGCGGTATTACTCCGCACGAGTTGGTTGAGCTCCTCGTCGACGATGTGCGTTGTACGGTTGCTTTGCCAGATCGTCATAACTGCCGTAAGCACCATAACCACCGCTCCGGCGGCGAGAGACAATCCGGTGACTTTATGTTTAAGACTGACACGCATAATGCTCCTCCCTGAGGTGAACGCCGAACAATACTGTGAAATACGTTACGATTTAGATGGGAACGCGTCGACGAGCGGCCGCCGACCGACCACAGTATAGCACACCGACGGCGGTGCTTCGACGTGCGCACCACGCGCTTGACAAAGACCCTTCGCGCGAGTACGGTGACGGACGCACACGCGTCCGACGGGGCGCGAATAGATGTACGGATACGGGGAATTAGCTCAGTTGGTAGAGCGGTTGGTTCGCAATCAACAGGTCACCGGTTCGAATCCGGTATTCTCCACAAGCGCCGCAGCACCGGGGTGTTGCGGTTTTTTTGTGCCTTTGCTCGTTGCAAGCCGATCACAGTTACCGCACGTCAAAGCTCTTTTTGAGAAGATCGCGATACAGATTCTGCCGCTCGTACAGCGTGTCGAAGGGTGCTCGGAAGGCCGCCTCAACGCGCTCACGGTCCAGGAGGGTTTTCGGATCGCCGACTTGTATGTCCCCCGAGGCGTCAAAGAGTACCACGGAGTCGGCATACGTCCGGGCGAGTTTGACGTCGTGGACGCTGGCATACATCGACGTACCGGTGGCGGCACACATATCGCGTAGATACTCGAACAGACGTTCGGAACGCGCCGGCTCCACGGCAAAGAGCGGCTCGTCCATCATGACGACCGGCGAGCCGTACAACACGCTCATCGCCACGATGGCACGCTGCATTTCGCCCTTACTCAGCTCCTGCATTCGGGAGTCCAACGCACCGCCGAGCTCCGCCGCGGCAATGAGGCCTTCGCGCATCGTTGCGGCCCGGTCCGGTTCTCCGCTCGATTCGGCGACGATATCGAGGAGCGATCCGACCGGCTCTTCGGTCTCGAGCTCCATATTCTGGTAGATAAACGAGACGAGGCGGTTGCGCGTCTCTTCGACGTCGGGGTCGATTCCGGCGTCGACGAAGCGGCTCGTATCGACGTCGAGAATCGTAATCCGCCCCCGTTGCGGAAAGACACGCGCCCCGCCGAGTAGCATGAGGGAGCTCTTGCCGATTCCATTTGGTCCGACGAGAAAGGTAAGCCCCCCGTCGAGACGTAGACTAAGGTCGGTGAAAAGCGCCTGCTCGTCACCGGCGGCCTCGTCGTCGGGCCACGCGAAGGAGACCTCGTCGAAGATGATTCGACTCACGCCCCGTCCCCATCTGCCGCGTCGTCGCCCTTGTGAGCGCTCGCCCGGGGGCGACCGCCTGCCGAAGAGCTCTTTTTCTTCTTGCCGCCCTTGGTACCTCGTATCTCGTCGCGTCGCTCGCGATAGGCGGGGACCGTCTCCATCGGCGGGCGCTCTTCTTCGACGATCGTGTACTCCACCGTCTCGAAGACCTTATCGTGTACCTGAAACTGGCGCAGAATCGTGGAGATATCGGGTAGTTCTTTGATGACGCCCAGCTTCTCGGCCCGCGAAAGAAAGGTCTGAATGATACCGAAGGCCATCTTTCCCAAACTGCGCGTGGGTTGGTTACGATGCACCCGTTGGTCCAGGTCGGTCTGAGCGAAGGCGTTCATATCGTAGAGCGAATAGACGTCGATTAAATGGCTCGTCTCGACCCCGTACCCGATCGGAAAGGGTATCCGCTCCAGCACCTCGCGGCGCACCGCGTACTCTCCCGACAGGGGCTGGATGACCGCCGTAAGCTCCGGAAAGAAGAGCGAGAAAAGCGGCCGAATCAGAATCTCGGTGACACGCCCGCCGCCGCTCGGCCGAATCCCCTGACTAAAGGCGAGAGGCCGATCGTAAAACGCTTTGACGTATTTGACCTCGGGGCGGTAGATGAGCGGTCCGACCAATCCGTATACGAAACGCGGGTGGATGTTTTTTATGTCCGCATCGATGTAGACGATAATATCGCCTTTCAACTGGTGAATCGCCTTCCACAAGTTCTCGCCCTTGCCTCGCTTATCCTCCAAGTCGGGCAGGATATCGCTGGCGAGATAGGTGTCGGCACCGAAGGTCGCGGCGATCTCCAACGTCTTATCGGTACTACCCGAGTCGATGACCGCGATCTCGTCGATGAGCGGATAGCGCTGCATGAGCTCCGAGCGAAAGATTACGACCTCTTTCCCGATAGTCTTTTCTTCGTTGAGGGTCGGTATGCACAGCGATATGGTGAGCTCCTCGCGCTCTTTGGCCTCAACGAGCTCTCGGAGATCGCGAAACTCGGAGTGATGATAAGTATTGGACTTGAGCCACGCGTTAAGATCCATCTGCGTATCCTCCGTCGATCGCTACGAGCATGCCGATCAGCTGCGCGAGGCCCAGATAGATCGGCTCGATGTCCAGCCGCTCGTTGTCCTCGTTATGGTGTTCTCCTTGGGTGAGACCGATCGTGACGGCCGGAATACCGTGGTCGATGAAGGCCGACAACTCGGAAGTGCTCGGCGATATACGCGGATTCACCCCCAAGGCGGTGATAATGGCGCGGGATTGCGCCGCCAGGGGATGCGAGAACCCGATTCCGCCCGGTTGGCGTCGCGCCAGCACGTTGAACTCGACGTCGGCGCCGGTCTGTGAACTGGTCTCCGCCGCGATGTCGCTGATCTGGTCGCCCAGGCGACGGACGAACTCGCCCGATTCGCTGCGAACTTCAAACTGCAGGGTCGCCTGACGCGGAATCGTATTGAACGACGCGCCGGCCTCGATACTGTTCAGAACGATGGAGGTCCGCGGCCGCCGCGGAAGGGGAATCTCGAGGATACGATTAATCACGTCGTTCATGTTGACGATCGCGCCGCCGGCGCCGAATCGCGTCCAGTCGTACTCTTCCGGGACGCGATAGTGGATCTCGCCGCGCAACATTCCGATGGAGGCGTAGCTGAGGCGACCGAGCTTCACCCCCTCCACGCAGATACCCGTCGAGATCGGTACGTTCTTATTGTTGAGAAAGAACCGTATCCCCTCGATATCACCCCGCCCCAAGCTGCGGGCGCTCCCCATGAGGATGACGTTGGAGTTCAGCTGAATCCCCAGGTGGGACAGAAGGGACGGCAGCGTGGCGAGTGCCGCGACACCCAAACTGTCGTCACCGATCCCGGCGCCGGAGACCGACGTAGGCTCTATCGATACGGTATGGTCCACCTTCTCGAGAAACGCAGTGTCCATATGGGCTACAACGAGAATGTTCTGCTCGCCGACACGCCCGGGCAGGATACCCAGGGCGTTATCCGCTTCGTCGGTCGAACAGTTTTGCAGCTCGTATTCGTTAAAGCGGTCCAGGAGGAAGCTCATCCGCTGCTGCTCGCCGAAGGTGGGAGCGGGAATCTCGGAGATCATGACGAGGTTGGTGAGGAGTATCTCGCTCAGATCTCGCGCCCCCGCCTGAAACTCGCTCAGACGATCAAGAAGACGGGTGAAATCGCGATCCATGTCGAGAAGCATATACCTACGGGCCCACCTTCCGCCACCCCATGGAGAGGCGCGATTCCGTCCTCTTTCTTGTAACCCGTGGCGGTGCAATCAACGCGGTCGCGGACGCTTGATGTCCCGCCCCGGGGAGTGGCGACGCGTTGCCCACACGGTCACGTGCTGCAAAACTGATCGTGGACGCGAATCCAACGAGTCGTCCGGACGCGGGTCCGCGCCCACGTTACACCCGCTGTCGTCGGGCGGGTTATCGTTCGGCCGGGCCTCCATGAGCCTCAGCTGCACCACACCGATCATCGTCGTCCTCAGATTGTAGACTGTTGCGCGTATCGCCCGCCGACCGGCCGCTCGGGTGACCGCCGGATGTCAGGACGGCGGTTGCGACGGCGACCGCGACGGCTACCACAATCGCGAACACGCCTCTATTTCGTTTTTTTGCCATATCGCACCAAAGGAGGCGTCTCATACTTCGATCGGACTCCACTGACACGGCGTTATCACAATCCGCGCTCCGCGTCCGTTATCGGAGCGTACCGGGGCCGCCGCACCGGTCTCGTCACTGTTTGTTGTGAGCGAATGGGTCCGGCGCGGGCGTCGATACCGCCTTCGGTAGTACCGACGCCGCCCGATGCTATCGGTAGCGCCAGGAAAACGCGGCGCCGCGAGAGGGCTCGGACGCACTCTCATTATCCCACGGCGAGCCGATTACCAGATGCTCGGCATCAATCGCGATGACGCTCCCGAACTCGTCGGCGGGGGCGGCGTTGGGAGAATAGAGCGCGGTGAACTGGCCCCATTCCGAACCGTCTCTGCGGAAGACAAATGCGGCGCCTGAGTCCCGGCCCGCGTCGTCGTCCTGTCGTGCGGAGACGACCGCGTAATCCCCATGCATCGCGACGGCGTAGCTGTAGTAGTCACGACCTACGCCGGCCTCGGGTGTGAGCTCACCCACGCGCTCCCACCCGCCGGCGCCGCGCCGAAACAGCGCTGCGATACCGTCGCCGGCGCGACCGGCGGCACCGATGTCGATCGCAAGAATAGCTCCGACAACGGCGTAATCGCCGGATACCGCGACGGACTCTACGTTAATCGGGCCACCGACGGAGATCGGAAAGTTCGTATCCTGGGGAAACGCATCGCCCTTGGTGCTGCGGGACCATCCGTCGGGCGAGCGATAGAACGCGTATGCACCGGTCTGACGCGCCCCGACGATGAGCGTGTCGTCATCGACGGCGAGATGCTCACCGAAAAAGCCTCCGTTCGGACCGCCGGAAGTTAGCCTGGCGATCCGTTCCCAGCCGCTCGTTTGTCGCTGAAGCACGTACACAGCACCGGGATTCGGATGGTCGTCGACACCGGGAGCCCCGATAAAGGCGTAATCGCCTTCAATCACTATCGCGGCACCGAATCCGCGGCCGAACCCGTCGGGTTCGTCGGCGTCGCTCCGCTCATCGACCGTATCCCGATATGTCCATCCTAACGCGGTGCGCTCGTATATGTAGGCGGAACCGTACCGGCCCTGCCCCGCGGTCTCGTCGGGCGAACCGACGACCGCGTAGTCGCCGTTAATCGCAACGGAATAACCGAAGCGGCTCGATGTCGTCACGTCGTCCGGCTCAAGGGTCGTGTCCAAGACCCATTCACGTCCGCTCCGTCGGAAAATGTAGGCGGCACCCGACGATTCGCCGGCGCCGTCGAACTGAGGAGCCCCGACAATCATGTAGTTCCCCGACACCGCTACGGCTCGCCCGAAGGCGTCATCCTCCCGGCTCGTGCCGGCCCGCGCAATTCCGACGTCGATCCAGTCCGCGTAGAGCGTTACGTCGGCCGCGGGCATCCTAAAGGTCTGACCCGGCCGGTAGCCGTCGCCGCTTCCGTCGGACTCGGTATTCCACCCGACAAAGAAGGGAAATCCGGCGCGCTCGAGCCCACCGACGTTTTCGGCGGCCGTCACCGTACGCCCTACTTCATAGAGCACAGTCTCGGGCGCCGTGCCCCGATCAGCATCGTTGGAGTCGTAGGTCACGGTGTAGGTTGAATCGTTGTCTCCGACATCGGCTCCGCCGGCGCCGTTGGACGAGCATGCCGCAAGCACCATCACCAACGTCGCTATCGTACCGTGATGTATCGCTTTTCTCATTGTACCTTTCTCTATGCATAGCGCTATCGCGAGAGGGCGATGCGCACGTACTCCGCATCAGGCGAGACGTGTTGTAACGAAGCGTCTCCTCGAGGTATTGCCACTCCGCGCCCGATAGCCGATATGTGGCGCGACGGTCCCCCGAGGCGGACCGACAACAGACTGCGCGTCTATCGATAGCGCCACGCGAACGCGGCACCGCGAGAGAGTTCGGTTGCACTCAGGTTGTCCCACTGTGAACCGACGACAAGACGCCCCGAGTCCATGGCGATAGCGCTTCCGAAATTGTCGTTCTCCGACGCGTTCGGCGAGTACAGCGCGGTGAACTGGCTCCATTGCGCACCCTCTCTGCGAAACACATACACCGAACCGGAGTTTGGGAGATCGTTCTGATCGTCTCGGAACGCGGACGCGACGGCGTAATCTCCATACATCGTGACCGCGCTGCCGTAATAATCGCGGCCGACTACCGCGTTAGGAGTGAGGTCCCCCACTCGCGTCCACCCGGCGCCATCTCGCCGGAACACCGCTGCGATGCCGTCCCCCCGGCTACCGTCCACCTCCGGGACGTCTTCCGCGAGGCCCACCCCAACGACCGCGTAGTCGCCGGACACGGCAACGGATCGCACTCTGGCGGGGCCGCCGAGCACGAGTCGGACGCGTGGATCCTGAGGAAATCTCGCATCCTCCTGACCGTCCGACCATCCGTCGGCGCTACGGTAGAACGCGTAGACTCCGGTATATACCGCCCCGACGATGAGCGTATCGTCGTCAATCGCGAGGGAGTTGCCGAAAAAGTCGAACCTTGCACAGTCGGATGCGGTAAGTCTGGCAACCCGTCGCCAACCGGCCGTTCGCCTTTGAAACACGTAGACCGCTCCGGCGTTCGGATGCGCGTTGACGCCGGGTGCTCCGATATAGGCGTACTCCCCCTCGATAGCGACCGCTCGACCGAACCCACGGCCGTAACCGTCGGTGTCGGTCCGCTCATACACCTTCTCGACCTGCCTCCATCCGCCGGACGTCCGTTCAAAGATGTATGCGGAACCGAACCGGCCCTGCTCCGCCGTCTGGTCGGGCGATCCGACGACCGCGTAATCGCCGTCGATCGCGACGGAATAGCCGAATCGGCTCAAGTCGGTGAGATCCGACGGAGCAAGCTCCACATCCCGAGTCCACCCTGATTCTGTACGTCGGAAGATGTAGGCGGAGCCCGAGGAGTTGCCGGCACCGTCGGATTGTCGCGCACCGACGAGCATATAGTCGCCCGACACCGCCACTGCGGCGCCGAACGCGTCGGCTCTTTCACTGTCGCCGGCCCGCACCGTTTCGACAGCGGCCCACGGTGTGAAGCTATCGCCGCCACCGCTACCGCCACCACCGGACGAGCACGCCGCAAGGGCTGTCACAATCGTTACGATAATGGCGTACTGTTTCATGTTCATCGTTTCTCTCCTCCGACGGCGCGTCGTATGCGGCGCTGCGCAGCACGACGGAGACGTCGCACCGTCACGAGGGAGACCATATCGAAGCGCCGCGACGTTTTATTCTCATTTCACGCCATCTTTTCGGCATATCGCGCCACCGTGCGACGGCCGGTAGACACCCGTGATATGGTCCGGGAACGATAGTGTTTCGGGCGCTCGCAGTGATCATCGGAGTCGCCCCCGCACGTCCGGATCCGCATCGCCGCGCCGGCGTGGGAAGCGTGCCCCGAGATCGGGAACTACGGTGAAAGGAACCACATTGGGAACTGCATGATACCGACTACGACGATACGGGCGGCGGCGGCCGCAGCCCTCGACGCTATCGGCCTCGATCCATTCGAGACCCTTCGCGCCTGCGGGGCAAAGCGTGCGATGCTCACGGATCCCCTCGCGTCGGTCCCCGGAGAGATCCTCGCGCGCCGGTGGATCGGTGCGTTAAGCCGGCGTCCCGAGGTCACATTGCCGGCCGATTGGGCGAGCCGCGTCACCGAAGGTGTCGGGGTCCGGTAGGCGTATATGACTAGAATCGTCTCTCTCAAGGCAACGCTGGCGGGCCTGCGGAGCCTGGACGTGGATGTATCGAACGCGCTTCGCGTAGAGGGTATATCCGCGGCGATGTTGACCGATCCGTTTGCGTCGATCGACGACAAGGTATTCAACCGTGTATGGATGGAAGCCGCCGATACGATCCCCGATCCGACGCTACCGACGAGGACCGGTCTGGTCGTGCCGCCCCACGAATTCGACCTCGTGGATTACATCGCCGACAACGCGGAGTCGGTCGGGCACGCCATACGTCTCCTCAAACACTACCGTTACCTCATATCCGAGACCTCGGCGGTGAGCACGACCGGCGGGCACGGAGAGTGGCTGTGGATCGTCGAGAACATTCCGCCGCCGTTCCGTTTCATTGCCGAGCAGCTCACCCTGGCGTCGGCCTACGCGCGATTCCGGAGGAGCAAAGGGTTTTCGATTCAAGAGGTTCATCTTTCGCAGCCGGACAATGGTGACGCCGATCGCTTTGCTCGGGTGTGGGGCGCGCCGGTCAAACTGGGGCGACGATACAGCGGGATACGCCTGTCGAAGGGAGTGTGGAGCCTCCAAAATCCCGACGCGAATCCGCACCTCCTTTCGACCCTCACACGTCTCGCCGACAGGTTGGAGTTGCGCATCCTCGATCGATCCTCGTTCGTCTCGACTCTCAGAGATCGTTTGTCCGAAACGCTCGGCTCCGGCCGCTGTTCGATGCAGGAGATCGCCCGCGACTTTAACCTCTCGCCTCGCTCCCTTCAACGCCGACTCTCCGACGAGGGCCTTACCTTCAAGGAGTTGCTCGACAAGCACAGACGCGAACGGGCATTTCGCATGCTGTACGAGGGTGAACGGAATATCAGTATCATTGCCTACAGCCTCGGCTACAACGGTCAGGGTTCATTCAGTCGCGCCTTTCGCCGCTGGACCGGAACGACACCGACCGAATGGGCGCACCGAGTCGCCGAACGCGTCGAGGCGTCGTAGAGGGCCGGCAACTGATACGACGCATCGAGGGCGTGCGGGGTCGGGTCGCGCGCGGTAAGGAGGTAGAGGATGTCGGAACGAGTACCCGTTCTCGCCGTGAGGGCGATACTTAGCGGATGTAAGAATCTCGGACTCGACATGTCCCGCATATTCCGGGCAGGAACGATCACCCCCTCGGCGATCGAAGATCCCTACGCATCGCTTCCCGGCGATGTCCTGACAACGTTGTGGGCGCTGGCGTTCGATCAACGACCCGACGTCACGCTCCCTACCCAAGTGGGATTCGGTCTGCAGGACTACGAACTCGACCTGTTGGACCACATAGCCGGCACCGCCGATACGGTGGGACAAGCACTACAGATTGTGGATCGGTATCGCGGCATAGTGTCCCATGACGTATCACTGTACATAGAGAGGGGGGCTCACGACTGGATTTGGCTCCACGACCGAGGTCCCGAGCCGTATAGAGCCGTCATGGAACAATGGGCGTTAGCGGTGTTGTACGGCCGCCAACGCCTTACGCCGGGCTTCGCCATAGATGAAGTACACCTTACGCACGCCGACCACGGTAGCACACGGTGTTTTGAGCGCCTCTGGAGTGTACCGGTAACGCTTGAATCTCGACGGACCGGAATGCGTCTATCGAAGGGCGTGTGGGACGTCCCGAACCCGTACGCCGATCCCGATCTGAGAAAGACGTTGACGCGAGTCGCCGACGAGTTGGGAGCGAGTATCCTCGATCGACTGTCGATTCGCGAGCGCATGTTTGAATCGTTTTGCGGCGGACGCTTTTTGGCCCGGGACGTCGCCGCCCACATGCAAATGTCGACGCGTTCGTTACAACGTCGCCTGGCCGACGAGAGGATCTCATTCACTGAGACACTCGACACGTACCGCAGGGAGCGTACATTTGCGCGGCTCCGTGAAGGCGAACGCGATATCGGTGCGATCGCCTATGCGATCGGCTACAAGGATCAAAGCTCGTTCAATCGCTCCTTTCGACGCTGGACCGGCATAACGCCGACCGAATGGATACGTCTCCGATTGGACACCACCTGAGCGCAGAGCGCAGCCTTCCGGGCGGACGGCTACCGGCCGGTGCACCGCTCGTTGACGGTGGCCTTTTCAGCGACTACAATGGCCACGACACGCCGATACACCGAATAAGGAGCAACACAATGGCCAATCTACAGGCACGTTACATGGGTATTCCCCTCAAAAACCCCTTCGTCGTTGGCGCCTGCAGCATGACCGCCCACATGGACGCGATCAAGCGCATGGAGGACGCAAACGCCGCCGCAGTCGTCATTCAGAGCCTCTTCGAGGAGCAAATCCAGCTCCAGCGCATGCGTATGGAAGAAGAGTTGACGATCAACGACAATCTGGATGCGGAAATCCAAGATCTCTTTCCCGATGTCGAACACGGGGGACCGGACGAGCATCTCATGTGGGTGCGTAAGACCAAAGAGACGGTCTCTATCCCCGTTTTCGGCAGCCTCAACTGCGTCAATCCCGCGACCTGGACCGAGTGGGCGCTCCGCATGGAGGAGACCGGCGTCGACGGCCTGGAGCTCAACTTCTTCGCGATTCCCATAGACTCAACGAGAAGCGCGGCGGAGATCGAGGCCGAGCAGATCGAGGCGCTCAAGCAGGTGAAGGCGAAGATCAAGGTTCCCATTTCGGTGAAACTCAGCCCCTTCTACACCAGCCCGTTGGAAATCATCGGCAAGATGGACAAAGTCGGCGTAGACGGATTCGTCCTGTTCAACAGACTCTTCCACCCCAGTTTCAATATCGAGAAAGAGACCGGCCAGTATCCGTTCAACCTCAGCACCTCGAACGACCACCGCTTGGCGCTCAGATTTGCCGGCCTGCTGTACGGGAAGGTATCCGGTTCGATTTGCGCCTCGAACGGAATCCATACGGGTGAAGACGCAATCGAGGTTCTGTTGGCCGGCGCGGACGTGTTCCAGGCGGTGAGCACCCTCTATCGCAACCGCGTCGACATGATCGGCACGATCCTCAAAGATATCGAGGCGTGGATGGACCGCAAAGGTTACACCGACCTCGACCAGTTCCGCGGCAAGCTCAGCGTAGAGAAGACCCCCGATAAGTGGACCTATCGTCGCGCCCAGTACGTCAAGATGCTGCTGAAGGCCGACGACTACGTCGCGCGCCCGCCGGTATAGTCCGGATGGCTCCGTCTGTAACTCGTCACGATTTCGGTCGCCTCCCCGATGGGGAGACGGCCGAGCTGTTTGTGTTGGACAACGGGAAGGGCCTGACGGTATCGGTCACCGACTACGGTGGGATCATCACCAGCGTCCGTACCCCGGACCGATCCGGCGCGGTGGGTGAGATCACGCTCGCCCACGACACGTTGGAAGAGTACCTCGCGGGGCATCCGTACTACGGGGCGCTCGTCGGAAGGGTCTGCAACAGAATCTCCGGCGGCGGGTTCACGATCGACGGCTCTCGCTACGACATCGCCTCCAACTCGGGCTCGCTGCACCTCCACGGAGGGGTACGCGGATTCGACAAGTACCGGTATGAAACCCGTACCGAGACCGATGGGGACGGAGCGTTACTGCATCTGGAACGCACGAGCCCCGACGGCGAGGAGGGATATCCCGGCGCGCTGCAGGTACGCCACACGATCGGCGTCACCGAGGATATGCGGCTTATCATGGAGTTCGTCGCCACCACCGACGCACCGACGGTCGTCAATCTGACCAACCACACCTACTGGAACTTGGCCGGTCGCGGGACGATCATGGACCACGAACTCCGGCTCGCGGTCGACGCCGTCGCGGAGGTCACCGGTGGAGTGCCGAGCGGACGGCTGGTACCGGTTGCGGGCGGTCCATTCGACTTTTCGACGTGGAAGTCCGTGGAGCGCGATCTCGACGCGGTAATCGCGGGCGGGGCCAACGGGTACGACCATTCGCTGCGCATCGTCGGATGGCAACCGGGCGAACCGAAACTACGCGAGGCGGCGCGCGTGCGCTCCCACGCCAGCGGACGCGAGATGGTAGTATCCACCACCTACCCCGATGTCCACTTCTACAGCGGTAACAACCTCCCGGGCCGCCTCGGACGCAGAGGAGAGTCACTCAGCGGTCACGAAGCGCTCTGTTTGGAATGTCAGTTCTTTCCCGATAGCCCCAATCGGCCGGAGTTTCCCCCGATTATCCTGAGGCCCGGTAGGACCTACCGTCACCGGACCGAGCATCTCTTTTCGACATTTTAGGAGACGCACTCACTCGACAGCGTCTCCCGAGCACGTACGCGCGGGAGACGCTATCGGACGTCGTGCAACTCCGCTAACACCGTTTGTAGTTCCGAGACGAACTCATCCTCACGGTTGTCCACCGAGAATACGAACGCCGGGGCCGACTCGTACACCGAGCGCAACCGATATACCGGCTGGTTGGAACGAAAGAGGCGCTCGAAGAAGCCGTCGGGCTCGGGTGTTACAAGCTGGGCCACTTGTTGGAGCGGTATCTCAAATCGCAGATTACGTTCCCTGGGATTGCGCGATACCTCCTCATCGTCGCTCACGCCCGATCGAACGATCGATGAAAACCAGTTAGTCTGGGCAAAGTGCTGAAAGTACAACGTGTGTGCCGTCACGTAGAGAAGGCCCCACAACGGTCCCGCTTCTTCACGCCCCGAAATATAGCGCCCTAAGGCGTACGTCCGGATCGGTTCGCCGAGTTCGGCCTCGAGGCGCTTCCAAAAGTTCTCGACGCCGTCGCTCCCGCGCCGTCCGAGTTGGAATACCATGCCCTATGGTAGCACAAAAGAGGACGAGGATGCCCACATCTCGCGACCCAACCCCTCACGCCGATACGTGCACGCTCCCCGCCGGCTCCTTCTCATCGTCGAGCGTCGCTTCGGCCCCGCCTTGCGCCTCGGGCTCGACGATTGCCGCCTCATCCTCGTCGTCGGCGCGAAAGGTGTCGACCAGCTCGGAAAGGGCCTTCATACGATCCCTGCTCGCATCGGAGAGACGAGAAATATCGGTGAGAGCCGTGAGAATCTCCTTGGCGCCGTGGTCGATCTCTTTCATACCGCCGGAAATAGTCGTGGACATAGAGTTGGCCTGATCCATCGCGCCGGTTATCTGTTGGGCGTTCGTAGCGATATCACCGGCCGACTCGTTGACCGATCGCGCGATCGTGGAGATTTGCTTTGTCGTCTCTACGATGGCGACGCTCCCGGTACTCAAACTGTTCATATTCTCGGAAATCTCGACCATAGCCTTGCGAAAGAGGGTAACGTCGTGGCTGATCGTCTCGAAGGTCTCCGCGCCGGCACGGCTCGCCGCGAGGGCCTCGCGCATCTTTCCGGTGATCGATTTGAGGAGCCGGTCTATTTGCGAAGCATTCTCGCTCGTGCTCTCGGCGAGCTTCCGAATTTCCTCGGCCACGACGGCAAAACCCTTACCGGCCTCGCCGGCGTGGGCGCTCTCGATCGCCGCATTCATCGACAGGAGGTTCGTCTGCTCGGCGACGGCGTTGATGATCTCAATAATCTCGAGGATATCGTCGATTTCGGCGGTGACCGTATCGATGATGCCGTTGGTTTCCTGAATCTTGTCTCCGCCGTCGAGAATGACCTTCACGAGAGCCTCGGACGCGTCGCGGCGATCGTGAGAGAGTCGGCTCACCTCTTGGATGGAGGCGTTCATCGATTCCATCGACGAGGCGCTTTCGTCGATCACGACCGTCTGCGTCCCGATGCTCTCGGTGAGTGTTCTGATCTTACCGTCGATGTCCGCCACGGCTTCGGTCGTCTGTTCGATACTCGTGTTCAAGCGCTCGAACTCGGAGGAGATCGAATCGATGTTATGGCTGATCTCGTGCAACGCCGAGGCGCTTTCGGCGGAGCCCGCCGACAGCCCGTCCTTCAACTCGTCCGCCTTTACCACCGCACCGCGCACCGATCGGACGAACTCCGCGATAACATCGAGCGTCCGGTCGAGGAATCCCCCCAAACCGGCGATCTCGTCATTGCCGCGCGCGTTGGCGCGTACGGTGATGTCACGATCGGCGACGCGCGCCATCGCATGCTCGATAATCTGCACGCGACGGGTAAGACGTCGACTGAATGAGAAGGCAAAGAGAAGCGCCAGTATGGTCACGACCGGAACGGCAATCCCCACCGCGATCTGCGTTCGGCGACGAAGCGCGTCGGCGTGCAGCGAAACCTCGCGCGCTACCAGCTCCAGGTTGCCGACGACGAGGTCCTTGGCGGCAAGGTCGAAGGAGCGAAGGTCGGATGTGAGATGGGTCACCAACAGGAGCATGGCACCGTGGTCTCCGTCCTCGGCGAGCCACTGGCGAAAGAGGAGCAATCCCTTCTTCTGAAAGTCCACGACGCTCTCGTCGGCGAGAACGCGACTCAGAGACTCTTCGGCATTCTCGAATCGCTCTTTGGAAAGCTGCCACACCGAATCGGTACGATTAATCGCCACCTGCAGCTGCTCCGGCGCAAATCGCACGCCGGGATGGCTGATGAGCTCCTGCACCGAGGCGTCTAACCCCTCGATGGTACGGTTCCAGTCTCCGACCAACCGCTCGATAGGTTGCTCGTTGACCATCAGCTCTTTGTTCATGTCGGTGAGGCGAAACACGTTCGTTAGGGCTACATTCGCGCTGATTTCGAGATCGTCCATGACGCCGGCCACTGCATTGGCAACGATCAGACCTCCTACCGCAAGCGCAAATACCGTTAGTAGTAAAAAAACGAGAAGGTTAATCTGCGAACGCACTTTCACGGGTAACTCCTTCCTGTCGCTTTCAGTTTATATACGATTTTATCGAACCAATGGAGAAGAGAGCGGATGTTAGCGCTCTGTTAGCATTGTACCCGGTTACAACGGGGCAGACAAGAACAAAGTCGACAGTTCCACTATCCCTTTGTTACGTGTGCGGGGCGAGCTCCCGATCGAGTCGCGGGCCCTCCTCGCGGATCTCACGAGGAACCGACGCCAGAGCGTGCTCCAAGATCTCGCGACCGGTCTTATGGAGCGATGCCTCGGAAAGCGCACGCCGCCACGCGCGTGCGCCGGGTCGCCCGGCAAAGAGACCGAAGAGGTGGTTGGTCAACCGCCGCGGAGGGTGACCGTCCGCCTCCAGGGAATCGAGATACCCGAACAGGTCGCGTACGACCGACTCGCGCGTTACCTCCGGCGTCCGACCGCCGAAAAGTGTGGCGTCGGATGAGGAGAACGCCCACGGATCCTCGTAGGCGGCGCGACCGATCATCACCGCGTCGACACGGCCGAGATGACGTCGCATCTCGCTTAGGGACTTTATGTGTCCGTTTATCTCCACCTCCAACGTCGGTCGGTCGCTTTTGAGGCGATAGACGTCCTCGTAACGCAGGGGCGGGACGGACCGATTCTGTTTTGGGTTAAGCCCCGCAAGAATCGCGATCCGAGCGTGCACCGTGAAGCGGCGAATGCCGGCGGTGGCGACCGTATCGACGAACTCCACCATCTGGTCGTACCGTTCGCGTCCGTCTATACCGATGCGGTGCTTAACGGTAACGGGCCGGTCGGTGGCCTCGCGCATAGCGTGCGCGATCTCGGCGACGAGACCGGGGTCCGCCATCAAACATGCGCCGAAGTGTCCGTTCCGCACGCGATCACTCGGGCAGCCGACGTTGAGATTGAACTCGTCATACCCGTAGTCCGAGGCGATCGTAATCGCGCGGCTTATCGCGTCCGGATCGTCACCTCCGAGTTGGAGCGAGATAGGATGTTCCGAGGGGTCGAAGGCGAGAAGTCGATCGCGGTCGCCGTGGATGATCGCCGTCGCGGTGATCATCTCCGTGTACAGGAGCGAGTATCGAGATATCTTGCGAAAAAAGTACCGAAAATGGCGATCGGTCCAGTCCATCATCGGGGCAACGCTGAGTACCGGCGCGCCGCTTCCGGTGTAACCCCGCGGGCGGATGGCGTCCGGCGCAATGGAACCCGATGTGTCCGAGAGGGATGCCGCACTATGCGCCTTACCCACCGTGGGCCCCCGGTGCTTCGTCGAGAATCATACCGGAACCGAGACAGACCTCACCCTGGTAAAAGACGGCAAATTGGCCGGGCGCGACCCCGCGGTCCGGCTTCTCCATGCGCACCGACAGTCGCCGCGCCGATGCAATATCCGCCGACTCCTCGTTCATTATCGTGCACCCGGTGAGCTCGGGACCGTGTCGCAACTTAAGGTGCAGTCCGCCGGAGGCCTCGGGCGGCGAGATCCAATGAATCGCTCCGACGCGAAAGTGTTGTCGCGCCTTGTCGGCGACGCGCGCGGCGTGCGACACCTCTACCCGATTGGTCTTGACGTCCCGGCCTACGACGTACCATGGACCGTTTCCGAGTCCCAACCCCTGGCGCTGGCCGATGGTGTAGAACCACGCACCGCGGTGTTCGCCGAGTATGCGCCCCGTCTCGACCTCGACGATGGGTCCGGCACGCTCTCCCAAGTAGTGACGCACGAAATCGGTGTAGCGAATCTTTCCCAAAAAACAGATACCCTGACTATCCGGGCGATTTCGGTTGCTCAGACCGAGTTCGGCCGCTCGCCCACGTACTTGCGTCTTCGTCAACTCGCCGACGGGAAACTCCGAGCGCTGCAGCTGCCGTTCGGACAGGTGCGAGAGAAAATAGGTCTGGTCTTTTACGGGATCGGGCGCCATAGCGAGCCGCACGGCGTCCTTTTCGCGGACGACGCGCGCATAGTGCCCCGTCGCGATGCGGTCCGCTCGACCGCCGATCGCGTCAAAGAACGCGCCGAACTTGATGCGTTGGTTACAAAAAATATCGGGCGAAGGCGTTCGCCCCTCCTTGAGCTCGGCTACGGTATAACTCACCACGCGATCATAGTACTCCCGTTGCAGCGGCACGACCTCCAACGGGACGCCGGCGGCGCGACACACGTCACGGGCGTAGTCCAAGTCTTCCTCCCATGGACACTGGCCCAAAAAGGATAGGTCGTCTTCGAGCCATATTTTGAGGTAGTAGGCGCGTACGGTTCCTTCACCGCGCCGCGCAAGTTCATGTAACGCAACGGCGCTGTCGACGCCGCCCGATACCAGCACCGCGTAGTCCATAGGCACGCTATGGTTGCAAAATGGATGGGCTGTGGCAAGAGAAAAAAGACACCATGACGTGACGAAAGGGCCTTTCCCTTGTCATTATTGATGGAAAGAGGTTTGACTATGCGCATTGCCAGTCTGATTCACGACGATTTCGAAGATCTTGAGTTCTGGTATCCGACATTCCGTCTCAGGGAGGCGGGACACACCGTCGATGTTCTGGGCGACGAGGCGGCAAAGACGTATCGCGGAAAGTACGGCGTCCCCGCCGAAAGCACGCACTCCTTTCACGATGTCGCCGCCGACTCGTACGACGCACTGTTGGTACCGGGAGGATGGGCTCCCGATAAACTACGCCGGTTCGACTCGGTGTTGGAACTTGTGCGCGCGATGGACCGCGAAGGGAAGATGATCGGCCAGATCTGCCACGCCGGTTGGGTGCTCATCTCCGCCGGGATTCTGAAGGGTCGTACGGTGACCAGCACGCCGGGGATTCGCGACGATATGGAAAACGCCGGCGCGACGTGGGTCGACCGGCCGGTCATAACCGACGGGAATCTCGTCTCGAGCCGCAGACCGCCCGATCTTCCGGACTACGGACGCGCCCTTCTGGAGGCGCTGGATGCACACGCGACGGGGCGGGCTTCCCGTTGACGGTCGCGGGACCGCGCGGAACGGTTCGATCGAGGACGCCATACGCGGCTCGGGTTATCTCTCCGATTCACGATCTTTTTCGATTTCTTTCGTTCGTAAATCTCTACATCTCCAGCGTTGTACTTTTCGGCCCAAGGGCCGTATATTTGCGCAGCGAAATAAGAGAGGAAGCACGATGACAGCAAGAAGAGCGGGTATCAGTGACATGAGTCTCTACGTACCGTCGCAATCAATCTCCTTAGAATCGATACTGAAGCGACGCGCCGAGGAGGATCCCTCCATCGAACGGAGACTGCGTCGCGCCATCGAATCTACCAACCAGGTGGCGATTCGTTTTCCCACGCCGTGGCAGGACCCGGTGACGATGGCCGCCCAGGCTGCACGTCCGTTGCTTCTGGATCGCAACACGGCCGAGGGCGTCCGCTATCTCGCCGTCGGAACCGAAACCTCCGTCGATATGTCGAAACCGATCGCTGCGTACACACAGGGACTCCTCCAACGCTCCGACATCGCGCTGCCCCGTACGCTGTCGACTTTTCAGGTGCAACACGCCTGCGCCGGCGGGACCATTGCGATGATGGGCGTCGCATCCATGCTCCAAAACGGCGGTCGCGACGGCGAGTCGGGCCTGGTTATCTGCTCCGACGTCGCGCGATACCAAGTGCCTTCTACCGCCGAGATTACCCAAGGTGCCGGCGCGGTCGCCATGCGTATCGAGCTGGACCCGCGCCTGTTGGAGCTCGATCTTGCGGCGGTCGGATACGCCTCTTCGGATGAAGATGACTTCTTTCGGCCGATTCCGTCGATTACCGCGCGGGTAAAGGGACGGTATTCGGTGGACTGCTACAACGATGCGCTCGACGCCGCCCTCGTCGACCACGCAACGCGACGCGGCATGACAAGCGCCGACGTTCTCAGAGAGACCGATCTTTTCGTCGTGCACGTGCCGTTCCACCGCATGGCGGTCACGGCAATGACCAAGCTGGTCGAACGCCACCTGGAGAAGGGGCCATCCGAGGCCGCCGCCTTCTTGGAGGAGCGCCATTTCAACGAGGGGATCGAGGCGTCGCGCGTGATAGGCAACATCTATTCCGGAGCGGCCTATATGGCGCTCATGTTCTCTCTTTGGAATCGCTATCGCGTTGAGGGGACCGGCATCGTCGGTAAACGGGTGATGATCGCATCGTACGGTTCGGGAAACACGATGAGTGTCCTCGCGGCGACGGTGGCGCCGGGAGCGCCGGAGGTACTCGCCGGGTGGGACCTTCAGTCCATCCTCGATAACCACGAGGAGGCCTCATTCGACCGATACAGCACCTTCGTAGAACGGGAAGTATACGAGTTGGAACATGGAGAGGTGAGTAACGGCGCGCAGATCCCGGGCGGTGAATACTATCTCGGCGCGATACGAGAGGACGGATACCGGCAGTACGAGTACGCTCGCCCATGAATAGAGAAAACGGCTCGGACATGAGCCGTCGAAAAACGCAACACCTTGAGATCTGCCTCGACGACGGACGGTACCGTGTCGAGACCGGCACGACGCGCTTGGAAGAGGTACATCCGGTTCATCGCTCCCTACCGGAGGTCGACGCCGCCGAGGCCGACCCATCCATCGACTTTTTGGGCCATCGCGTCGCGATGCCGGTGTTTATCTCTTCGATGACCGGAGGGAGCGCAGCGGGATACCAGACCAACAAAGACCTCGCGGCGGTCGCCGAGGAGCTCGGTATTCCGGTGGGCATGGGTTCGATGCGGATTCTTTTTCGCAAGCCCGACGTGCTGGACCACTTCCGCATCAAACGGTATGCTCCCGACGTTCCGGTCTTTACCAATATCGGTGCGGTACAGCTTCCCCAGATGTCGCACGATGAAATCTTTCGTATGACGGAGACACTCGGGGTCGACGGTATCGCGGTACACCTCAATCCCGCTCAGGAGATCTTTCAACCCGGAGGCGACACCTCTTTCACCGGGATCATGGACGCGTTACGCCGCTTCATCGAGCGCTCGCCGGTGGCGGTGTTGGTCAAGGAGACGGGGTTCGGTATCAATCCGGGGGAAGTTCAGACATTGCTTGAGGCGGGAGCCGCGTACGTCGATGTCGCCGGTTCGGGGGGAACGAACTGGGTCCGCGTGGAGGCGTATCGACACGACGATCCGGTGGCCTCGGTCGCCGCGGAAGAGTTCGACGAGTGGGGTCTGCCGACCGGTCTCTTGTTGGCCGCTATCGGGCGAGACCAACGCGGCATACTCGCTTCGGGCGGGATACGTACCGGCATGGACGTTGTCCGCGCCCTCATGCTGGGGGCCGAGGCGGTAGGACTCGCCCTACCCTTCGTTCGCGCGGTGGCCGAAGGCGGGATCAACAGAGCGATAGAATTTGGTCGACGCCTGGATTATGTTATTCGCACGGCGATGACGCTCAGCGGGTGCCGACGCATCGCCGATCTGCACACCGCACCCATATGGCTGGAGCACGCGCTTCGACACGATGCACAGGCGCTCCGCGACGCCGTTTTCGAACCGATATCGGTAGAGTGAGGGAGATTTTAGAGGAACGCACCATGGCAGATACGGCTTTTACACTCAACGAGGATGTGATTGAGCTTCCTCAGAACTTTCGCAAACTCAACGTCCGGCAAAAACGCGAGGCTCTCTCCGACCTCCTCGATCTAAGCCGGGATGAGTTGGTCAGTTCCTTCGGCGGCGAGGGTCTTATCGATCTTGCCGACGTAATGGTCGAGTCCGCCGTCGGACTCATGCCGGTTCCCATGGGTGTGGCCAGCGGCATATCGATCGACGGACGCATCTTCAATATTCCGATGGCCGTCGAAGAGCCGTCGGTCGTCGCGGCGGCCACGTACGCGGGACGCCTGGCGTCGCGCGGGGGAGATGGGTTTCGCACCAGTTCCACCGGCCAGATTATGACGGCCCAAATCGCCATCGACGGCGCATCCGACGGCTCCGCGGAACGTATTTGCGCGGCCGAGAAGGCGCTACACGCCGAACTGGTGGATATCCTGGGTCCGATGACGCGCCGCGGCGGCGGGTATCGCGGCATCGAGGTCTCGCTCCTCGAGGAGAGCGGGCTCTTAATCGTCTATCTCCACGTCGATACGCGCGACGCCATGGGCGCCAACATCATCAACACCGCCGCCGAAGCGCTCCGAGGCTCTCTGGAGCGGTTGAGCGGCGGCACGGTACTTATGGCAATTCTGACCAATGCCGCGCCGCGCCGTCGCGCTCGCGCCGGCTTTTCGATCCCCGTCGGCAAGCTGAGCCGTGGACCGTTCGACGGAGCGACCATGGCGAAGCGCATCGAGCGCGCCAACCAATTTGCCGACGCCGATCCGTTGCGAGCGGTGACGCACAACAAAGGGGTCATGAACGGCGTCACCTCCCTCGCCCTCGCAACGGGCAACGATACGCGGGCGATCGAAGCGGCCGCCCACGCGTACGCCGCTCGTAGCGGAACGTATCGCGCCCTTACCGAGTACCGCATTGAAGACGATCGCCTCACGGGATCGATCGAGATGCCGTTGGCGATGGGAACGGTGGGCGGCGCCGTGGGTTTTCACCCGGTCACGAGCTTTGCCCTCAAAATCCTGTTCATGGACCCCGACGTGGAGCCGACGGCCGATCGTCTGAGTCGCGTCGCCGCGGCTCTGGGATTGGCGCAGAACCTCGCCGCACTGATGGCCCTCGTGGGAGAGGGAATTCAAAAGGGACACATGCGCCAACACGCACGCCGTCTCGCGTGGAAGGCCGGTGCACGGGATGAGGAGATCCAAGTTCTCGCCGGTCGTGTCTGGGATCGCGGTGTCTTCAACATCGAGACGGCGCATGAGCTCCTGCGTGAGTTTCGACAAGAGCGTTAGCGCGCCGCCTCGTACACGCGCGTGATGAGCGTCGAAACGTCGGCAACGGCGATAGCGCACCCGTCCCTCGCCCTCGTAAAATACTGGGGAAAACGGCGCGGGGGGGTGAACATCCCCGCAACCAGTAGCCTCGCCGTCTCACTGGAGGCGCTCCACACCGTTACTCGGACCCATACGACCGACGAGGATCGCGTTGCGATAGACGGCGTATCGGTCGAGGAGGGGCGACTCTACTCGTTTCTCGACGAGGTGAGATCGTGGCTGGTGAGCCGGAATGCGCCGCCGCCGCGCGGGTTCTCGGTCGAGTCGCACAACAACTTTCCCACCGCAGCCGGCCTCGCGAGTTCCGCCAGTGGTTTTGCAGCGCTCTCCGTTTCCACGGTTGCCGCGGCCGGCGTCTCGGTGGAGGATTTGTCGGCCCTCTCGCGCCTCGCGCGACTGGGGTCCGGCTCGGCGGCCCGGAGTATCTTCGGCGGCTTTACCGTATGGGAGGCGGGAACTGAGTCGGCGCGCCAACTGTATCCCGCCGACTGGTGGCCCGACCTACGGGTCGTCGTGTTACCGCTCAGTACCGCCGAAAAGCCGATATCGTCGCGCGAGGCGATGAATCTCACGCGCGACACCTCGCCGTACTACCGCTCGTGGGTTCGCGACTCGGTAACGCTATACGCGGCGGCGTGCGAAGCCGCGGCACGTCGCGATATAGAGGCGCTGGGAACCGTCATGCGCCGGAGCTACATGCGAATGTTCGCGACGATGCTATCGGCCGACGAACCGGTACTCTACTGGCTCCCCTCCTCGATTGATGTGCTCCACCGCCTCGCTGAGTTGCGCAAGCGCGGATTCGGCTACTGGGAGACGATGGATGCGGGTCCTCAGGTAAAGGTTGTCACGCTCAAAGACGATGCAGAATATCTGTGCCGCGAGATGGCGCCGCTATGCGACGCACCACCCATCGTCTCGGGGATAGGCACCGGAACGCGAGTGCTTCGCGAGACCGACGGCACGCCTTCGTAACGTGCGCGGACGGCTATCGACGGTTAAGTGGTCCCATATCGCCGATTGGTAGTATGTTCTTCCCTGCAATGTATCTACGTTGGCAATGGTCGGTTCCTGCAAACCTTCTTCTCGCCGGTGAGTATGTGATTACCGAAGAGGACGGCCTCGGTATCGCTTTGGCCGTAGAGCCGCGAGCCTCATGCTCGGTCTACTGCACCTCTGCGGAAGAGCCGTCGGCGACGGGAGACTCATTTCTCGCGGCGGTGCACGGGCTTGCAGGCGAGGCACCGTACGAGCGCGGTGATGCCGCCACATCGCGCCTAACGGTTATCGCTCGCACATCGAAGTCCGAGGATCAATCGTGGCCCGGCACCGCACATCCGCTCATCGAATCGACCATCGAAGTTGTACGCGCGCATCTGGCCGCCGGAAGCACGTCCGTCGGTACGAACGGAGACTCCGCATACGGGGCGGACGCGACGTGTACGTGGCACATTGTGATCGACACCTCTCCCTTCTTCGACGCCCATACGGGGAAAAAACTGGGACTCGGCTCCAGCGCCGCAGCCGTCTGCCTGTTCACCGGAGCACTGATGCGCATCGCCGGTATCGATCCCGTGTTCCGGCGCGAAACACTGATCGCCCTCGCGATCGAGGCCCATCGGAGAGCGCACGGGGGGCGAGGCAGCGGCTACGATGTCGTTGCCAGCGCCGCCGGTGGTGCAATACGCTTTTGCGGCGGCAACAGGCCGTCGTGGGAGAAAAGCAACCTGCAATCTGAGATAGAGCGCCAGAGGATTGCGCTGTACGGCTGGTCCGCCGGAAAACCGGTGCAAAGCGCCAAAGCGGTCGAGCGTTTCAGACACTACTGCCCCCGGGGATGCACTGAGCGCGACCGATTCATCGGAGAGAATAACCGGCTGGTACGTCGTTTGGAGGAGGCCCACGACTGGGCTTCTCTCTTTCGACCCCTCGCATCGGCCCGTCGGCTCGGCGAGACGATCGGTGAGGCGATCGGGGTACCCGCTACGCTACCGTTATCGTGCGCCCATCTCGACGACGGATGGACGGTGAAGGCGAGCGGAGCGGGAAACGAACGGGCGATCATTCTGTCGCTGCCGAACCCGCGCCGCCCGCTCCCGCCCGACGCCGATGCGATGACGCCGGCGGTCGACGGACTTCGGTGGGAGTACGGCGAGTCTGATCGAACGGGATACGAAGGAGTCGTCGCGGAGTCGATCGACCGCCACGGCGTGAGTATGGGAGCGACAACGGACCGGGCTCCCTCGTCGCGCGATATCGACCGGGCGGCGGGACTCTCATAGAAGGCCAAACCGATGCGAACCTTCTCCGCTCCCGGCAAACTTCTGCTCTTCGGGGAGCATTCGGCCGTGTTCGGCTATCCGGCGCTCGGTACTGCACTGCATCAACGCCTCACGCTCCGGGTAGAACCGGCGTCGCACTACTCGGTACGACTTCACTCTCACCACGGTCAGGTGGACCCCGATGCTCTCCGAGCATTTGCGGCGCACATCGAGGCGACCATAGACCGTCGCACCCCTGCGTTCTTCCACGTCCATTCCGATCTCCCGGTAGAGAGCGGTTTCGGGTCGAGTGCGGCGTTGTGCACGGCGATCGCCCTTTGGGCACTCGAGGGCGAAGAGAATGACAGCGACCTCCCGCGTTCTACCGCGGAGTCGGCGTGGGCCCTCGCACATAGGCTGGAACACTTTTTCCACGGCACGCCGAGCGGAATCGACACGGGCCTATCGAGCCTGGCAGGGGTGCAAGCCTTTCAATTCGACCGAGGGCCCGGCTGCCTGCCGTCACCGCGACGATTGGACGTCCCGCTCCCGCCCCTGGTCGTCGGTTCCATTCCCCGGGAGCGGAGCACACGAGAGCTCGTCGCCGCAGTGAGAGGTCACCTTGCGTCGTCCGAGAAGCGCGTACGACCGCTTCTCGATCGGTTAGGGATGCTCTGCGAGGATGCAATAGCGGCGCTGTCCACCGGTCACCCATCCGGTCCCGTCGCGCCCGCCGCCGTCGAGTCGGCCGATGTGCCCACGGCGATCGCGGGACTCGCCGACCGCGCCCAGTCGGCGCTGCGTGCGTTGGGTGTCTCGACACACCATACCGACGCACTACTGGACCTCGCACGCACGTACGGCGCGCTCGGAGGGAAGCTGAGCGGCGCCGGTGGTGGTGGTGCATTCTACGCGGTATGCGCCACAGCCGAGAGCGCCGCGATCGTGGCGGAACGGATTCGCGAGAGGCTCCCCGCCGGCGGCGTCGTGTTTACCCATTAGAAACCGTCGCGATAGCGCTGGTGCAATTCGACGGATTTCAGAGGTAAAAACGCCTCCTCAGGTCGACGTAGCGCAGCACCGTCTGTTGCAGGAGAAGGAGGAATGCAGCGGCCGGCAGCGTCGAGACAAGCACGACGGCCGACCAACTGAC
Organism: Alkalispirochaeta sp.; assembly: GCA_965601925.1. Classification (GTDB taxonomy): domain Bacteria; phylum Spirochaetota; class Spirochaetia; order DSM-27196; family Alkalispirochaetaceae; genus Alkalispirochaeta. Next base: position 2,637,595 of record OZ271854.1, on the reverse strand, counting down.
GGCGATCGCCGTATCCTGGTACAATCGCACCGTAATCTCGATTCCCGCCGTAAGGAGACCGGCGGCGGCAAGAACGAGCGCACCTTTCGCAACCCCGCGAGTGCGCGGCACGAGTATCGCGCTCCCGGCCAGCAGGAGGGCCGCCATCCCCAAAATCGGCAACGCAACCGGCACGAACCATTCCAGAGCGCCGTCGTCGAGGGCGTCCAGAAGGATCAACATGACCGCGATTACGCCCAACTCGGCGAAGAATACTCTCCGCCACCGCGTGGAGAGGAGCGGCAAGAGTCCCATGAGCGTGCCGAAGACAATCGGAGTTACAACCGGCGGCGTCCACGTCAATCCTCCCGAAAAAAAGAGATCGACGATCAACAGGATTACGACGGCGGTCGCCGACAGCAACGTAAGCACGCGGGCGGCGATGCGACGGACCGGGGCCACACCGGGCCGCTCGGCCGAGAGAGCGTACTCGGACAGCTTCGGCTCCTCGCCCTCTCGGTTTTCCCCGTTGCAAAGGGGACAACGCTCCATATGGTCCTCAAGTTGTACGCCGCAGCGCTCGCAGTACATATCGAGTCTACCTCCTCCAGTTGGTTCGAAGTATTCCGCGGGCACCCAGACGCGATAGTGATTCGACGACACGGCATTCCACATCCTGCTGAGCCCGCACACTTCCAAAACTCACACTTGCGGTATCGCCCGTGGAGATGAGCGTCATATTGACACCCGTAATCGGCGAGGGCGGCGGCAGAAAGTCGAAACTGTCGACGAGCGATGCCGTCTCGGACGGGAGGTCGACTCGTCCCAAATTGGAGAAGCTCGCCGTGTTGGCCGCCTCTCCTTGGAGTCGGTGCGCCACCGTCAGGATAAGATCCTTTATCACCATGGGAATGATGCGGATGAATATGTTGCGTTCGGCGCGCACGTTGCGGCTGATCTGGCGACGCAAGCCGCGCGGATCGAGTTTTGCACGTAACTGATGGTGCACATTGCGCGCGATCTCGTCGAGTTCGTACCGTCCGAGTCGCTGGTCTATCTCCACGAGTGCGTATACGAAAAAGTTCCTGACCGTCTTGGAGTTGGTCGACGGCCGCATATCGACGGGAACAAAGACCCGAATGGGTCGACGCCGACGTCGCGGTAGCGTTGCGGCGTGATAACACCGTTGAAGCGCCTGTATGAAGACCGCAAGAAGGAGATCGGTGATGGTTACATTGAAACGTCGAGCGATATCCTTGAGCACGGCGACCGGATAACGCGCCACGGTGACGCGATATGATCCCACGGGAAGTCGTACCCCGCCCACGTGCCACGCCGGGCGGTACTCCACCGGATCGGGGAGACGTCGGCGGAAAAACCGACGGCTCGCGTACTCTCCCTCCCGAGGGTCGGCGGAGTCGCCGGGAACGAGAATGCCGAGCCCCCGCGCCTCGGAAGGGAGACGCGGGGTCGTGTTTGCAATCTCTTGATGGTACGCCACAATGAGGGTCTTGAGAAATTGAAGCGCCCCGACTCCGTCGGTGACGATATGCGAGGCCTCTACGGCGATACGCCGCCCCCGTGCGCGCACGGTGACCAGCGGTTGACGGTCGCCGAAACGTGGGCGATCCATGCACGGCGTCCCGCCGTCCCCTTTGACGACGCCGGGCGGACACTCTTCGAGATAATGCCAGAAGATTCCCCGGCGCACGTGAACGCGAAATATGGGAATCCGATCCCAGGTCCGCTCCAGCGCCCTTTGAAGAGCGCCGACGCGCACTGCAGAGGTTAAGAGGACTGAGATGCGGAATAGTGTCGTGAAGCGTTTCGACAGGATCGGTGGAAAGATACGCGCCGTGTTGTCAAGGGGATACCACCGTCGGCGGTACTCCCCCCGTTCGATCTCGGCGCTGTCGATCCGTGCGGCCCTCGCGGAGGCCGCACGGTCGTTATGGCGAGAGTGGTCGGTTCGTTCCGACTCAGAGCCCAAGATCGAACTGCTGATACGACTGAAGGTCCTTGAATGCCTCGAGCAGTCGCGCGGTCATACCCTTTTCGCCCTCTACCATCCAAGCGCGGGGGTCGATCTTCTTCTTATTGGGTTTGTCCGCCCCTTCGGGGTTACCGATCTGCGCCATGAGGTAGTCGTGATTCTTATCGACGTACTCCCGAACCGGTCGCGTAAAGGCCCACTGCGTGTCGGTATCGATGTTCATCTTTACCACACCGTACTGAAGGCTCTCGTGGATCTTCTCGATCTCCGATCCCGAGCCTCCGTGAAAGACGAGGTCGAGGGGCTTCTCCTCCGGCAGCTTGCGTGCGGTGCGTACCATCTCCTGCGAGTTCTTGAGGATCTCCGGTCGCAGTTTGACGTTGCCCGGCTTGTAGACGCCGTGGGTATTGCCGAAGGCGGCGGCGACGGTGAACTTTCCGATCGGCTTGAGCACGTCGTAGGCCTGCAGTACGTCCTCAGGCTGCGTGTACAGACGCGAGCTATCGACGTCGGTGTTGTCCACGCCGTCTTCCTCACCGCCGGTGACGCCGAGCTCGATCTCGAGAGTCATATCGATTTTGGCGAGGCGTTCCAGGTATTCGGCGCTCGTCTTGATGTTCTCCTCGAGCGACTCCTCGGACAGGTCGAGCATATGCGAGCTATACAGCGGCGAGCCGTGCTGCTTGTACCACGCCTCACCCTCGGCGATGAGACCGTCGATCCACGGTAGCAGCTTTCGCGCGCAGTGGTCGGTATGCAGAACCGCCGGCACACCGTACAGCTCCGCCATCTTCCATACGTGCACGGCGCCGGTCACGGAGCCTGCGATCGCCGCGCGCTGGTTGGTGTTGTCGAGATACTTGCCCGCATTGAAGGCGCCGCCGCCGTTAGAAAACTGAATGATTATCGGGCTGGACGCCTCGCGGGCGGCCTGTAGTGCGGCGTTGACACTGCTGGAACCAATAACGTTCACGGCCGGGAGGGCGCATTGTGTCTCCTTGCAATACGCAAAGAGCTCCTGTAAAGCATTTCCGGTAACGACACCGGGCTTCATTTTCATCTTGGCCATCGAATATGCTCCTTGTGGATAAGTAGTCGTATTGTAGACGAATCGATGGTCATCCTTCAAGGCGACGCCGCTGGAGCCCGTGCATCACGGCGCGACTCACTCTCCAGGGAAGACGCGGCCCCCACAGCGCCCATATCCGTGCACCGAGACCGATCGCAACGACAGGCCGGCGGCGACGAATCGCACGGAGCACACGGCGCGCCACACGACGTGCGCCGGGAAGCGCTCCCAGACGGACCGTATCGATTCCGGCGCGCTCGTGAAAGCCGCTCTCGAACGGCCCGGGGCATACCGTTACGACCGCCACCCCGTGCGGACGTAACTCGGCGTCGAGGGAAAGACCGAAAGAACGCAACCACGCCTTGTCCGCATAATACTCCGCCATGAGCGGACCGGGTGAAAAGGCGGCAACGGAGGCGACATTGCAGATCACTCCTCGTCCGGCGCGAATCATGAACGGAGCGATCCAACGCGACAACTCCATCGGCGCGACGACGTTAACCCGTTGCATCGTCCGCAGAAGCCGCACGTCGGTCCGTGCAAAGGGACCGAGCGAACCCAGCCCCGCGTTATTCACCAAGAGCTCGATTCGGCCCGGATCGATACCGACTCGTTGCAGCGCCGCCCCCAGACGCTCACCGGGCTCGTCGGCGGAGAGATCGAGCTCCAAGGCGTACGCGGGCGCCGGGAGGGCATCGACGACCGCCTTGAGCCGCGACGCGCTGCGCGAGACCAAAACGAGCTCCCATCCGCCCGCGGAGAGTGCGAACGCGATCTCGGCGCCGAGTCCCGACGATGCGCCGGTGAGGAGCGCCACCGGTCCGTTCACAACAACTCTCCGGGCCGCCCTCTGGGAAGCATCAACGTCATCGTCGTACCGTCTCCTTCGCCGGTGCGAACCTCGATAGAGCCGTCGTGCGCGTCACACACCAGACGCGCAGTGTAGGTGCCTAAACCGGTACCGCGACGCTTGCCGTGGGTAACATACGCTTCGAAGAGGTTGGCGCGAATTTCTTTCGGAACATCGGCGGGGTTATGTATGGATATCTCGACCGTCGGCGTTGCGTCGGAAGGGGCGTGTTCGTCGACATCGATGGACACCACGTCTCCCGCATTACTCGCCTCAAGCGCGTTTCGGACCAAGTTGCCGATCGCATCCATCAAAAAGCCGTTCTCGCCCCACAGTTCGATATCGTACTGCTCGCTTAACGGCGCCCCCCGATACGTGGTGACGACCTCGGCTCGGTAGGCCAAGCGCGCCTCCTCCACGCTCTTTACGACGTCGCGAACGAGTTGCACCATGTTTACCCGCTCCCGTTGGACCTGATAACGCCCTTGACGCATACGCGTGTACGCCAGGGAGTTGTCGATCCGATTGCGCAACCGCACGGCGGCGTCGTACATCAGACGCACGAACTCTTGGGCGCGCTCGTCGAGATCTTCCTGCAAGAGGTAGTCGGCGGCGGTGCGAATTCCGTCGATCGGATTGCGTAAATCGTGCTGCATCACGCGCTCCACCTCGTTCCGAACGTGCTCGAGCTGCCGTCGCTCTTCGATCTCTCGCTCAAGCTGTTCGTGGGCCCGTTCAATCTCGGTGATGTCGATGACGAACGTTACCTTCTTCGGCTCACCGTCGATATCGATAACATAGGCGGCATTGGCGAGGATCGGAATCGAACGCCCACTCTTGGACACGATCCGCCAGCGCCCGGCAAGCTCGTAGCGACGCCCCATGAATTCATCGTGGAGATTGGTGAGCTCTTCCTCGGTGTCTTGAGGCACGACCATGGAAAAGTGTCGTCCGATAAGCTCGGTCGCATCGTACTCGGTGAGGGCTTGGTAGCGCGGATTGGCGTACTCGTATATGCCGTTCTCGTTCGTGATACAGATCGCCACCGGTGTGGAATCGATGATGAGCCGACTCCGCGCCTGCCCTTGACGCAGCAGTTCCTCGCGGTGTCGATGGGTCTGGTTGAGAGCCAATAGTAGCTCGCGCTCATCCTCCGACAAGCCCGGACGGAGAGCGAGTTCCTCATACCGTCCGGAGTTAATGTCGCGGAGCAGGTGCGCGATCTGCGGCAGCGAAAAGTCATTCATTGTGGCGTGGGCCGTCCGTCTCTATTCTAAGGTGCGTTCCGTTCTTTTCAAACTATCGAGTGGCGCCCCCACCACTGCGTTCTCCGTTGTCCGTCGGAGCCGCCGCGCCGATTACTCGGAGACGGAGACGCGACGGAGGCGTTCCTTAAGCTCGCCTTCCATTTTTTGGAGCTCCGCCTCGGCCTGGGCTCGTTTTTGGCGGCCCTCGTGCTGAATCTGCAGCGTCTCCTCGATCGTTGCGATCAGGTCGGTGTTGACCTTCTGCAAGGTTTCGATCTCCACGATACCACGTTCGCTCTCCCGTGCGACGCCGATCGACCCCTCCTTCAGCATCTCCGCGTTCTTTTTGAGCAGGTTATTGGTCGTGTCGGTCACCTCGCGCTGGACATCGAGCGCTCGCCTCTGCCGAAAGAGGCTGATAGCGATGATGATTTGGTTCTTCCACAGGGGGATCGTGTTGAGGATCGAGCTTTGAATCTTCTCGACCAACGTCTGGTTGTTGTTTTGGATCAGTCGAACCTGGGGAGAGGTCTGAATCGCGATCATTCGCGAGAGCTGCATATCGTGGAGTTTCTTCTCAAAACGGTTGATGAGTTGATTCAGATCTTGGAGTTTCTGCGCGTCGACCGGATCGTTCGACGCGCGCGCTTTTTGCTCCATCTCCGGAAGAACGGTGGACCGAAACTCGTCGAGCTTCAGCTTTCCCGCGGCGATGTACACGTCGAGGTTCTGGAGGTACTCCATGTTCTTCTCGTAGAGGTTATCCAGCATTGCGATGTCTTTCAGGAGATTCATGCGGGCTCCATCGAGATCGCCGACGACTTTGTCGATCTGTGTCGAGAGCTTCTCGTAGCGCTGCATGAACTTCTCTATGCGCCGCTTGAGTCCGCCGAACATGCGATCGAGCACGCCCTTCTCCCCGCCGAGTCCCCCGACGTCCACGTCGTTAATCGTCGAAATGAGTCCACCGAGCACATCTCCGACGTACCCGGCGTCTTTGTTGCGAATCTCGGTCAGAATCGTGTCGGCAAAACCGGAGATCTTCGATTGCGCACCGACGCCGTACTGAATTACCGCCTGACTATCGGATATGTCGATCGTCTCGGCGATCTTTCGCGCCTCCTTTTGCGCCTCCGGCGGCAGATTGGTCACCTCCACCAACTGAACACTCGTTGCGGCTTCGTTATGCGTCGTGTCACTCATGTCGTACACTCTCCTTTCCTATGGTCGCCCGAATCGGTAGGACGGACGCGCCTCACTGTATGGTCTCGAGGGCGTCCATCATCTCGAACACGACCTCGGGGCGCGGCATCTGCATCACCTGCGTCACCGTCTCAGCGACGCGATCGATCCCCAAATCCGCCGGATCGTTGCGCGCTCCCACCGCACCGCTGCGGAATCCGTGCTGGGTCCACGCCAGCTGCTGTATCTCCTCGTCCGCCAACGCCTCCAACAGCACGCGGCCGTTCTCGGTGAGAGCGATCAGCGGATGGCTGCTCCACACCGTCGGTACCGGATAGATGAGCGCGATCTGTTGGCGAACCTCGGGCCACAAATCGGGATTCTCGCGGGCGAACTCGATGTACTGACTCTCATATCCGACGATCAGCGGGAATTGCGCGATCCCGAGTTGCAGGTACCGTTCAAAGAGCGTCCCGGTGGAGTGTTCCATCCGTCCTTGGACGCGGAAGACCTCCAGGACGTCGGGAAGCACCGTCGGAAGATCGGACGACCGCGCCACGCCGCCGGCGAGCGTGTTTGCGACGAGCCCCGCAAACATATTCCCGGAGTTGGACCGCAGCGGATCGGTACTCGTGATTGCGAATCGTCCGAACACGGCCTCGACACCGACATCTCCCCAGGTTCGCTGGAGGAGTATCGACTGCAGGAGGGGCTCCAACGGAGCGCGGTAGACCCCCTCTTCAGCGACGACCAACCGTCGCGAGCCGAGCTCGGTCACGACGGGAGTCCACGAATACATCACGATCGGCGAGTTAAAGATGATCGCGTCGGCCAAGGGAGAGCCGAAATCGACGCGATAGTTCTCCAATGCGACTTGGCTGGACGGCCAGAGAAAATCGAGTCCCTCGTGGGAGAGCCCGAGCATCTCGAAGGAACCGGCGCGCCGAAAGGCGACCTCCAGCCCGTATCGATCGGCGAGAATCGCCTGCACCTCGCGATTGTTGAGAAAGTTCGCCTTCTCACTTCCGATAAGACCGCTGACTTCACTCGTCCCACCGAAGATACGCGCGACGCCCTCGACGAGACCGCGGCCCTCGCGCGCCGTCTCCCCGGACGCCGGCGAGCGAAGCAGCTCACTCACCCCGGCGACCGCGACGACGATCAGAAAAATAGCGAGCCCCGGGAGGCGTCCTCTCTTTTTTCCGGTCGCCATCAGTCGCCGAGTCCTTCCATACGAATCGTCTGTTCAAGCACGCGTAGTTCCGTATCGAGATCCATCACATCGTTCTCCAACAACTGAGCGAGCTGCTTGTCGTAGGCGGCTTTGATCGTATCCAGGCTCGCCTCTGCACGTTCCAACGACTCGGAAAGCTCGTCCGAGGCGACCGATTTCGTAGCCAATGCGGCGTAACGGTCGACCACTTTGACCGTCGCATCCAAGTAGTACCCCAGGAACTTACGCGCCGGTTTGAGATCCTTGGGATCCTCCCGGATATCCCGAAGAATGCGCGCCACTGCGTCGCACACCGCATACGCCTTGCCGCGGACGCTCCGATCGGCGATTCGCTCCGCCGCCCTCTTGAGCGTCGTCAATTTTCTGGAGCCCTCGCGAAGGGCGTCCTCGAACTCCTCTTGCGTGATGGAAAGCCCGCTCAGGTCCACATTCAACGGCGTGCGCTTGCCTGCGGCACCTGCGGTCTTACGATCCGGGCCGGTCGCTTGGCGCGCCACGCGGTCCCGCACGACCGAGAAGACCGCCAACCCGACATACAAACCGCCCGAAAGCACGAGGGCTGGGAGAAACCCCACATTGAGAAGAAAATACATCGCTGCGAAGGCGAGCGCCGCCGCAATACCAACCGCTGTACCGCTCATTGTCGAACTCCGATCCGCCTCTGAGAGTATACCAGATAGCGGGCAAACGCCAATGGCGCGCCGCTGCCGCGCGAGACGATGCCGAGGACGGTGTGTTACGGAAAGGTTCGGCCGGCGGTACCGCTACAGTACGAAAACGCTCGAGACGCGCCCTACCTTCTCTTGGAGCTCGGTGATCTCGTCGCCGAGATCGTCGGAACGCAGGGGTAACTTATTGCCGCCGGTCATGATGGAGTCCAGATAGCGATTCACCGCTACGATTCGATCCGTCACGAGCGTCTTGAGAAAGTGGTTCGCCGTGACGGTGATTCCGAGTGCCGCGAGTACGGCTGCGCTCATGATCACCAACTCGATCTGATCCAACAGACGTGTGATGTCGGCACCCGGCGTGCTGCCGACCGATCGATCGACCAACGCGACGATAACCATCGCAGTGGCGAGGAGAAAGAGCATTGCCGCCGATGAGACGGCGAGGAAAAAGCGCACCTTCATCTGCAAATGGGGTGTGTCGCCCTCGTCAAGAGACCTAAGGACGCGTACTACCCGTATGACGCGGACCAGCCTGATGAGACGCGCGATTCTCAACGCGCGCAACTCGCCCATCAGGGCGACGAGAGGCGTCAAAATCGGAATAATCGCAAGCAAATCGATCCACCCGAAGTCGCGTAAAAAGTAACTCCTTCCGAAGGCGGCGAATCGGAGGCAGAACTCCACGGCGAGAAAGATCAACACCACGAAGTCGATGCCCTCGATGACCGTGCGAAATCCCTCCGTGACCGGAACGAGGCGCAGGAAGAACAGAAACGCGACGGAGATCACAACCAACGCATTCGACACCGTGAGGGTGATCCTGCGGGAAAGAAACGATTCCAATCGGTACCGTACCGTTGAGCTCATCTCACCTCCTTTCGTGCGGTCTCCAGGGACGGCTACACTCCCAACTCGTGCACCGGTGCGTGCGCTCCGTCCGGGGTCGCGCGCCACTCGTCGCTTCCCGCGGAACCGCCCAGGATGACGACTCGACGCCGCTCGAACTGCCCGAGCAGCCGAGACGCGGCGGCACGAATGTCCTCGCCGCCGACCTCCCGCAGCCGATCGCGCAGGTGTTGACGCAGGGTATCGTCGATATCATGCAGCCGGCGCTTAAAGTTAACGAATCCGGCGTCGCGCGGCGTCAAAGGGCGGAGCTCCCGCCCCAGCATACTCACTTTGGCCAGTTCGATCGCGTCTCCGTCGATCCCGCGGTTGGCCACCTCATCCAGGGCCTCACGGTAGGTTTCCAGCGTTCGTACCGTGTGAGGGTCGCGGTAACTGGCGAACGAGAAGATTCCTTCGGTGGTTCTGCTCGAAGCGAAGGCCCCGTAGGCGCCGCCGCGCATCCGAATACGTTCCCACAAGGGTCCGGTGCGCAATAGGTGCGCAAGAAGGTCTTGCGCGGGGGCGAGCGGATCGCCGTGTAGAATGCCGGGAAAGGCGACGGTTACGTAGGAGACGCTCGCCGAAGAGAGCAGGTACTCCCGCTCGCCGTATCCCGCCGGCGCCTCGAAGACCGTGCCGCCCGGAACACCGGCCGCCTCACCGGAGAAACGTAGGCCCGCCGTCGCCGCAAAATCGTCCGTCCAGCCTCGAACCTCGTCCACCACCCCGCTCTCGCCGGTAATGTTGACGTTCATAGCGACCGGATTGACGAGGCGGGAAAGGAGCGCGTTCAACTCGCCGCCGATGCGGCCGGGCCGGCTCCTCATCTCGTCCGCAAAAGCCTGTAGGTGCGCGAGCTGCGTGATACCGTTCATCTCCTCCTCGAGACCGGCCAGCGCGTTGATACCGGCCGCGGCTCGTAGCCCCGCAAAGTAGTGCCCACCGGGAATGAGAGCGCTGTGCATCTCTTCGATGAGCTCGTCAAGCACCTGAGAGAGTCGTCGCTCGTCGGAGAAGTCGAGCTCACGTATGATACGAGCAAAGAGCTCGGCCCCTTCGCGCCATGTACGATCGAGGACCCTGAGGCGTAGGACAAAGAGCCGTCGTATGCGCGTGAGGTCGCCGTATCGCGTTTGATTGCTTACGAAGGCGGAGATCCCGCCGGTGCTCAAACTGATCAGCTCGTTGAGCCGATCATGAGCCAAACCGGGCAGCCCCACCTCGGTATACGCCGCTCCCAGGAGGTTGAGAAGCGACTCTTCGCGCGGCGACAGCGCGCCGAAGTCGAAGGCGACGTCCACATAAAGGATGCCGTTGGTGAACTCCTTGTGGAGATAGAGGCTCCCGGTACCGCCAGGAAGCGCAACGGCGTCGTACGGTACGGTGCGGACCTCCTGCGGAATGTCGGCGAGTCGGAGAAAGGGTATCTTGGCGAGTGAGGCCGGATCGTCGGGCGTCTCCTGCAACGTCACGAGCACTCGGCTTTCGTCCTCGATCCGGCTACGCTCCCCGGCGGACAGCGCCTCCCGGAGCTCGTTCAACTCCCGTGTCAGCGCCTCCTGTTCCCGCCGCGACTGATCAGCGTCGGGCCGCACGACCACGGTGGAGCGGTGCGGATTATCCAAGAGGAGCTCCGCGATCATCTTCTCAAAGAGGCGCTTCTCGGCGGTAAGGCGCTCGCGAAGCTCGGCGATGGAGCGTCCGAAACTGAGGGCGTCCATCGGGTCGCCGCCGTACATCCATCCGCGCAGCGCGCGATTCATGACTCTGAGGCCGTTGGGTCCACCTTTCATCTCGCGATTGCTGAACTCGACGCGTCGCAGCGCCGCCTCGATCGCGTCGGCGGGAATGCCTTCATCGGCCAGTCGGCGCAGCGTATCGATCACGAGGGCCTCGATTTCGTCTTTGCGTTCGCCGTCGGTACCGCGCAGCCCGACCGAAAAGACCGCCTCTTGGAGTTCGATCTCCAACCCGACGACCGGAGACAGATCCTGCCCGATCCCCGAATCGACGAGCGCTTTGGTCAGCGGCGAACCGCTGTGACCGAGGAGGATATCGGACAGCACCGCGGTCGCGAGCACGCGCCTCGCGTCGGTGACGGGAAAGAGCAGCCAGTTCATGGTTACCGAACTGCGGCGACCGAGATCCTCAACTCCGTCGAGGGGGTATGTCGCCTCGACGAGTCGCGGCTCGGTCCATCGCTGCTGGAGCGCCGGCGGTGCGATCGGCGGTTGAGCCTCGAAACGTGAGAGAAACTCGGTGTGCAGAAACTCCAGATACTCGGCGGCCGGGATGTCGCCGTACAGCACGATCCGCACGTTGGACGGATGGTAATAGCGCCGGTGAAACGCCACGAACTGCTCGTAGGTAAGCTCCGGGATAACCGCGGGGTCGCCGCCCGAATCGTGGCGGTAGATCGTGTCGGGAAAGAGCGACTGAAAGCATCGCTCGCCCACGACCGAATCGTGGCTGGAGTAGTTACCCTTCATCTCGTTATAGACGATACCGGTACGTTCCAGAGCTCCGTCGCCGTCGAACTGGAGACGATGTCCCTCCTGTCGAAAGAGCTCCGCTTTGAGTAACGGGAAAAAGACTGCGTCGCCGTAGACCTTCATCATGTTAAAGAGGTCCCTGGCAACGGGGCTCGCGGCGGGATAGACCGTCTTATCCGGATAGGTCATCGCATTGAGGAACGTGTTGACCGACCCCTTGAGGAGCTGCAAGAAGGGATCTTTGACCGGAAAACGCTCCGATCCGCTGAGGACCGTGTGCTCGAGAATGTGGGCGACACCGGTGGAATTCTCAGGATAGGTGCCGAAGGCGAATGAGAACATATTCTCGGGGTCGTCGTTTGCGAGATGAAATATCTCCGCCCTGCTCGTCTTATGACGATAGAGCGTACCGGTGCCGTTGTAGTCGGGAAGATCCCGAGATTCGAGGCGCGAATAAGCTGCGTGAACGTCCATTAGTTATCCGTTTCTATCTCTCCACGCCATCGGTTGATGCCGCCGAAGTCGATAATCGTCTGGTAACCCAGTCTCTGTAGGTCTCGCGCCGCGATACGGCTGCGCCGTCCCGTTCTGCAATAGAGGATGACCGGCTTGCTTCGGTCTCCCTCGACCATTGCACCGGCGATCTCACGATGATCGATATTGTGCGCCGTGGGGATGCGCCCCTCTTCATACTCTTCGACCGTCCGTACGTCGATAAGCAGGAAATCGTCGCGAATCTCACGAATAATCGTATCCAGTACTTCGGGGTCTCGCGGGTCGCCGTAGCGTGCGAAGACGTCGTCGGCAAAGACACCGGAAAACGCGGCGCCGGCGAGCGTCAACGATGCGATGAGTCGTCGTGTCATGGTCTAACAATGACACCTTCTTGGGAAAAACGGCAAGTCGGCGAGGTAATCTTCGTGCGCGACACCGCCGATCTATGCTCCGGAGCACTGCGTGAGAAATCGCGACGCGGCGATCCCGATGCAGGTGCAGGCGCGCCGAAAAGAGAGTCGCGTCCCCGTATGCACGTGATCGGAGATCATGCGGATGATCGTCGTGGAAATACCGTACGACGATGCGGTCTCGGCCCAAGCTGCGCTCTCCATATCGACCGCAGCGGACATCTCGATCCGCTCCCGCCAGAGGCAAGGAAGCGCTCGGAGAGCGGCCGCGTCGACGAACGTATCGCCGGTCGCCACCTCCCCGAGGCGTACCGTCGCCCCTAGGTCGCCTACTTCGGAGACGACGTCGCGAAGGCAGGCGAGGTCGCGCTCCGAGTGGTGTAAATCGTAATGTTCCGCGCCACCGGGAACCGCCGTTCCGTAGGCGATGCCTATCGCGGTCGCGTCTACGTCGTAATACCACGCACGACGCCCTACGACAACGTCTCCGACATCGACGTGTTTTGCTGCGCTACCGGCGATTCCCACCGCGAGTATACGGGCGGGACGATACCGCCGGAGAAAGAGTGCGATGCCGCGGGCGGCGGAGGTCTTACCTGCACCGGTGGCGAGACAGACCACCGATCGCCCTCCCGGCGCGTCGCCTCGCGGAGAGACGCGCGGAAATGGTCCGGCGGAAAGTGCCTCCGGAAACCCGAGCGTCTCCGCAACGCTCTCGATCTCGCGAGGCAACGCGGAGACGACGGCGATATCGACGGAAACGGGTGTTCCCGTCTCGGTACCGGGCGGAGGATAGTCGCTCATCGCGATGAGTCGAACGTCTCCAGGGCGCGTCGGAAGCGTCGCAGGCCCTCGGCGAGCCGATCGCGCGAGGTTGCGACGTTGATACGCATAAAACCCTCACCCTCCGGGCCGAACTGCCGCCCGTCGGAGAGCCACACGCCGCAGTCCCGCGCGAAGCGTCCGAACCGCCCGGAGAGACTCTCGCCGCCGCCCGACCCGTTCGCGGGTGGTGGTGACGCGACACGCCGATCGAGTCCCCATCGTTCCCGTAGATCGATCCACGGAATGAAGGTCCCCTCGGCCGCATGCACCGTCACGCCCGCCTCGCCGGCGAGTACGTCGCGAGTGAAGCAATAGTTGTCATGTATCGCCCGCCGCACCGACTCCAGCCACTCGGCCGCACCGCGATACGCCGCCTCGGCGGCGGTCATGGCAAGCGCGTTGGGAAGGTTGAGCTTTCGCGCCTCGAGGGCGCGGAAGTAGCGGCGACGGGCCGCACGGTCCGGGATAATCGCGGTTGCGGTGGGCAGTCCCGGGATATTGAACGTCTTACTCGGAGCGATGAGAGCGATGTCGTGAGGAGTGGCTCCGCCGGTCCGAAACCACGGCTCGAATCGCGCCCCCGGAAAGGTAAGATCCGAATGAATCTCATCGGAGAGCACGGGTACTTCGGCGTCCCTCGCCAGATCGCGGAGCGCGTTGAGTTCATCCGCCGTCCAGATGCGTCCACCCGGATTGTGGGGAGAGCACAACAGAAAGAGCGCAGCATCCCGCAGCGCTGGCTCCGCCTCGTCGAGATTCATGTGGTATCGCCGCTCTCCGGCGGAGGGCTCCTCTTCCGAGAGGGGAACACGAACCAGCCGTCGACCGAGGTTCTCGATCACGGAAAAAAACGGGAAATATACCGGCGAAAAGGTGACGATCCGATCCCCCGGTTGCGTGAGCGCCTGAATTGCGAGTGCGATCGCCGGCATGACACCGGGAACGACGACCATGCGATCGGTGGGAATCTCCCACCCGTTGCGTTGAACCTCCCACGCGGCGATCGACTCAAGATAGCTCGCCGGGACCCCGGCGTAACCGAATATCGGATGCTGCAAACGTCGCTGCAACGCCTCGGTGATGCAGGGAGATACGGCGTAGTCCATGTCGGCGACCCACATCGGTATTTCATCCTCGTGCGCCAGATCCCATTTGTGCGAGCCGGTTCCCCGCCGATCGGGCGTTACAAGCTCACCCGCCGCCGCCGATCGTCCGTCCACCGCGTCGCTCCGATACATTTACTCCTCCAACTCGTCCAGCCGTCCGAAAGGAGAGCGTTCACCCTCGGTTGCATCGAAAAACTCGGCCTCCATACGTTCCAGGTGCCGCTCATCGATATCGGGATTGTGATAGGTATCGTCCATGTACGACTCCCTGAGGTAGTGTTTCCAGCGCTCGTCTTTCGGATCGTGAAGTGGATTGCCGTCGCGACCATCGGTCATAGTGGTGAGCATAACGGTTCGGTGTTTTCTGTACCAGTTCTTTGGGATACGCTCGCGGTATGACTCGCATCGAACGACTGACCGAACGGGCGCGCATCGTGCGCACGATACGGACCTTTTTCGATACCCGGGGATACCTCGCCGTCGAGACGCCCGCGCTGTGCGCCACACCGATCCCCGAGGCGCATATCGATCTCTTCCGCACGCGATTCCGCGCACGCGACGATCGGCACACCGGACAATCGGTCGTCGAGGATCTGTATCTTCTCCCGTCTCCGGAGTACTACCTCAAACGGCTCCTCGCCGACGGGGTCGGCAATCTCTACGAGATCGCCCACAGTTTCCGCAACGGCGAGTCATGCGGTCCGCACCATACGAGCGAGTTTACGATGCTCGAATACTACACCGTAGAGGCCGACGGAGCGGCGTCACTCGATGTGACGCGGGAGCTTCTCACGGAGGTTGGCGTTCGGGAGCCGTCGACGGTCATCTCCATGGCCGAGGCGTGGCGCACGTGGTGCGGAATCGATTTAGCGGCGTCGGCCGCCCTTGGGTCGGACGTGCAGCGTCGCGCCGTTCTGGCGGAGGGAATTGCGCAACGGGAGCTCCCGATGACGGTCCGCGCGGAGGAGACGTGGGAGGATCTCTTTCAACGCGTCTTTCTCACCTATGTCGAACCGTGCCTGCCGCGCGACGAGGCGGTCTTTTTGACCGATTATCCCGCGGCGGTCCCGACCTTAGCTCGTACGATACCGGATACACCGTGGGCCGATCGGTGGGAGCTGTACCTGGGTGGAGTCGAGGTTGCCAACTGCTTTGGAGAGGAGACGGATCCGAGGCGGATCGCCGCCTTTTTTGACCACCAGAGCGCAGAGAAGCGTCGAGGCGATCGGGATGCACCGCCGACCGACCCGACATTTCTTCGTGGAGCCCAACGCCTCCCGCGCTCATCGGGCGTCGCGTTGGGCGTCGATCGCCTGGTTATGCACCTGACCGGTTCGGCGACCATCGAGGAGGTGATGACCTTCAAACCGCGCCGAAAGGGTGCATGAAGGCCGAAGGTGTTCCCCAAAACCGGGTGAACGTTCCCCGCGTTTTTCGCTATGATGGGATTTTCACGCCGTGCCGATGGTTCGTGTTGCGGCCCGGCGCCGAATACTACCGTACGCTTTAGGTTTACTCAGGAGAGGAATGATCATGATAAAAGGTGGAGCAATCGAAAAAGGCATGTACATCATATTCAAAGGGGATCCGTATCTCGTCGCGGAACGAGAGTTCGTCAACCCCGGAAAGGGTGCCGCCTTTACCCGCTGCAAACTCAAGAACGCTAAGACCGGCGCGGTCCTGCGCGAAACGATCAAGACGAGCGACAACGTGGAAGAGGCCAACGTGTACGATCGCGACGGACAGTATCTGTACGCCGACGGCGAGACGTACCACTTCATGGACGTCGAGACCTACGACCAATTCGAGATTTCGGCCTCGGTCATGGCGGAACGAGGCAATTACCTCAAAGAGGGCGATCAGTACCGCGTCGTAATGTGGGAGTCGGAACCCATCGACGTCATTATCCCGATGAAGATGGTATTCGAAGTGACCGACGCACCCGACGCGGTCAAGGGCGACACGGTAACGGGCGCCACCAAGACGGTGGTGGTCAATACCGGACTCTCGGTTCAAGTTCCAATTTTCATAAAGGCCGGCGACAAAATTCGCGTCAACACCGAGACCGGCGACTACGTAGAGCGCGTCAACGACTGACCAGCGGCGTAGAGCCAAAGGCGATCGCGTCCGCAGAACCGGCCCGCCTATCGGACGACGGGACCGGTACTGCGCTACCGATACGGCGTCCTACCGTTTCGCGACGCTCTCGACGAGCCCCTCGGAGAGTTCCCGCGCGATCTCGATCCACAGACCCGACCGATACCAACCGGCGCTCTCGCGCAGCAAACGCGCATAGAGATTGAAGTACTCTTTCGCCGCTGCGCGGTCTTCATCCTTCCGCGCCCGTAGGTCCTCAAAGCGAGGATGTTCTCCGGTCCACGCGTCGAAGCGCGCATGCGCCGAGCGGGGACGCTCGACCCACCGCAGCAGCTCCCGCCATTCGCCGCTTATGTGCTGCAACACCGATAGTGCGGGAATGTGCGTCGTATCGCGATCCGTATACCAGCCCTTCAGATCTTCGTGAACGCTCTGCCGAAAGATGCGCATCGGCACTCCGACCGAGTCTGCGAGCCGTGCGATATACGGGAGCGTTACCGCGCTGTCGCCGCACCAGTCCTCGGTCACGACGACGATACGAAACTCGTCCGGTGAGGCGGGAAGTGCGGAGGCAAAAAGCCGAGTTTCGCTCTCGGCGACGGATACATCGCGGTAGAGACTCAGTACCAAATTTCGATAGTTTGCGAGGGACCCGAAATAGTCGGCGGGCGCAAGCCCTTCAAGCCACTTCGCTTCGCTGAGCGGAAATTGTTCCATGTATATAAAACTAAGAGCATGAGAGCGTGCCGACAAGGGCCGTGGTCGCTTCGCAGGGATAGGGCCCGCGTTGTAGACTCATCGCCATGCATCGTACCAGTTGGGCCGACCGCCCCGCCGCGCATTCGATTCCCTACCGAGACACCGCCGAATTGCGGTCGGTCTTGGCGCGCCTCAGAGAGTACCCGCCTCTCGTCTTTCCCGGCGAGATCGACGAGCTGCGACGCTCCCTTGCAAAGGCGGCCCGAGGCGAGATGTTCGTACTCCACGGCGGCGACTGCGTCGAACGATTTGCCGACTGCCGTCCCGGGCGAATCGCCGATCGATTGAAAATTCTCCTCCAAATGAGCGTCGTCCTCACGTGGGGCGCGCGTACGCCGGTGTTGCGCGTCGGACGCATGGCCGGCCAGTACTTCAAGCCGCGTTCGACGGCGACGGAGATGCTCGACGGGGCGGAGGTGCTGACCTACCGCGGCGATCCGGTGCATGAGTTTCGCCCCTCTCGGGCGTCGACCGGCCGCGGCCGCGATCCCGACCCCGAGCGCCTCGTGGAGGGATACTTCCATGCCGCGAGCACGCTCAACTACATTCGCGCTATGATCGCCGGCGGATTCGCCGACCTTCACCACCCCGGGGCGTGGCGCCTCGCCTCTATGGGAGGCGCGCGGGAGTGGGGCGAATACCGCGATGTGGTGGATCGCATTCTCGACGCGATCCACTTCATGGAGAGTTTCGGCGGCGTCAATGAGGAACGGCTCGGAAATGTCAGCTTTTACACGTCCCATGAGGCGCTCCACCTGCCGTGGGAGGACGCCTTTACCCGCACTGAGCCGGGCTCTGCGCTGCAATACAATGTGAGTGCCCATACCGTGTGGTTGGGAGCGCGCACGAGCCAGCTCGACGGGGCGCACGTCGCGTACCTGCGGGGCATCGCCAACCCGATCGGCATCAAAGTGCCGCCGGAGAGAACGCCGGAAGAGCTTATATCGCTCCTCGATGCGCTCGACCCGCATCGCGAGGAGGGACGCATCACACTCATTACGCGGCTCGGGCGGGATCGGGTGGAGGATGCGCTCCCACCGTTCATTCGGACGGTGCGGAAAGCGGGCCATCCGGTGGTGTGGTCGGTCGACCCCATGCACGGCAACACCGTAGCGACGGCGACGGGTCGGAAGACGCGGCGGTTCGACGCAATTCTCTCCGAGCTGCGGAGCACGTTTGCCGTTCATCGCGCCGAAGGTTCGCGGGTCGGCGGAGTCCACTTCGAACTTACCGGCGACGAGGTGACCGAGTGCACGGGGGGCGCGGTGCAGCTCGACGACGACGACTTGCACCGAAACTACGAGAGTTGGTGCGACCCCCGGCTCAACTACACGCAGAGCATGGAAACGGCGTTTCTACTGGCCGGACTCCTGCAGGAGGAACGTCGCGACGCGCCCGCCTCGTAGTAGCGCGCGCGTTCGCTACGGCTCTACAATGCCCGGGAAGGTTGCATCGCGGTAGCGCGGATCGGCTATCATCCGGCGCAGATTGCGTAGGGTACGGTAGGGCTGCTCGACGATGCTGGCGTTGACCAACCACGCCGGAACCGACCCGCCGGGGTCGCTACTCAGCGAATAGACGATGTGGATCGAACCGTCTCCGTTGGGGGTCAGCTCCCAATATCCGTTCATGACCCGGATTCGTATGTAATCCTCGGACTGCGGCGCGTCGTCGGGGCGCGAATCGATGGTGAAACGCACCGCCCGCGTCTCGGGGTCTTGCGATACGCGATTGAGCGTGACCGAATCGCGGTCCGCGGCCGGCCACGGCAGATCGCTGTAGAAGCGTACGACGACCGTCGTGGGGTCGATCGCTTGGACGAGCTCCGCTTCGGCGGTAAAATGGATCCACTCTCTCGCGGCATCTATGTCGGTGAGGATCGCCGCCAGCGTTTGCATACGCGTGGTGACGGTCATCTCGGCACGATAGGCGCGAAAGCGCGTGTCGGGAACCGACCGCACGTAGACGCGGATTCCGTCCTCGTCGCGTCGCAGAAGCCACTCTTCGGACTCCTCTGCCGACACGCCCGCCGAGGCGAGGAGGAGCACAAGACTGAGCGCCGTAATCATCGCGGGGCCGAAGAGTCGCCGTCTCTCGGAACCGTTGCCACCGACCGCAGGCGCGGCGGTAATCCGTTTCGTTTCACCGGAAATCATGGACGCAAAATAACGCCTTCGCCGTCGGCGGGCAAATAAACAATGCCTCACACCGTCGTCTCCCGATACCGTGCGGTCCGGCGGATAAAAGATCGACTCTGCGGTATAGTAGACACGGCTGCGATGCGCCGCTTCGCGTCGCTCCGGCCGATACCGATAGGGGGGATATGTGTCATGAGAAAAACTACGTTGACGGCCGTGGTTGTCACCGCCGTGTTGTGTACCGTCGTCCCGAATGTCGCCTTCGGGCAGACCGCGACGATCGTGTACGCCGACGATGTGACGGAGGTGGAGCTTCTCTATCTCGTGGGGAGAGTCGACGATCTACCGGAGCCGGACATAGGGGTGCTGGTGCCGCCGGACGCGACGATCCGCACCGGCAACACCGGTGTCGAGTTGCTGTTGGAGCCGTCGGGAAGTATCGTGCGCATCGCCGAAGATACGACATTCACCGTCGAGTCCATGCAGGAGGCGGACGACCACGTCGAGCACCGCTTTCGGCTCGACACCGGTAAAGTTCGCACCGTCGTCTCGTCGGTGAGATCCGACCGCTTCTTCGTCCGCACACCTCTGGCGGTGGCGGGAGTGCGGGGTACGGATTTCGTGCAGCGGGTCATCCCCGGCCAAACCGACTGGATCTGCGTCCGCGAGGGTGAGGTGAATTATACCCGGCAGAGCGATGCATCCAGCGTCGTCGTCTCCGGGGGGACGTTCGCCGACGCCACTCACGATACGCTCGTCGCCGCACCGATCGGCCCCGAGGAGCTCGAGGAGCTATTCGCCGACGTTCAGTTTACCGTCCTCGATCCCGAAGAGGTGTAACACCGCCGGAAAGGGGTGAGCCCGCCTCCCGCCGATAGACGCGCGGTACTCGAGCGTCTATCGGCGCGGAAGACGGCGCCGGTCATTGCTTCGGAGCGCGATTCTCCCCTTGGTACCGGATCATCCAGTGGGGATACTCGGGCGCGAGGGCACTCACCTCGTCCAACGCGGCCAACTCGTCCGCAGTGAGCGTTACGTCGGTCGCCGCGAGGTTGTCCTCCAAATGGTCGATCGTCTTGGCGCCGATGACGATCGCGGTCACCGCGCTCTGGTGGAGAAGCCACGCCAGGGCGATTCGTGCCGGCGACACGTCGTGGGACTTCGCAATCGGCGCCATGACGTCCAAAATGTCATAGACGCGCTCCCGATCGACCGGCGGAAAGTCGAAGGTGGTACGACGTGCTCCTTCCGGGTCCTCCTCGCCGCGGCGGAACTTGCCGCTCAAGAGTCCTCCCGCGAGGGGGCTCCACACCATAATACCTACCTGGGCGTCGGTCACCGCGGGTATCACGTCGCGCTCCAGATCGCGCCCGGCGATCGTGTAGTAGCTCTGGATCGATTCGAATCGCGCGAGCGACAACCGTTCGCTGATACCGAGCGCTTTGACCAGCTGCCACGCGGCGAGGTTGGAGGCGCCGATGTACCGTACTTTGCCTTGTCGCACGAGATCGTCCAGGGCGCGAAGCGTCTCCGCCAACGGCGTGACCGGATCGTAGCCGTGAATCTGATACAGGTCGATGTAGTCGGTATCCAGGCGTCGCAAGCTGTTTTCCACCGAGTTCATGATGTGGTGGCGCGTAAGCCCGACGTTGGTCGGCTCATCCCCCATGCGCGAGCGAACCTTGGTGGCGATGACCAGATGCTCGCGTTGGTGGTGCTTGAGGGCGCGGCCGAGAATCGTCTCCGACTCGCCGCCGGAGTAGGTATCGGCGGTGTCGATGAAGTTGATGCCGCCTTCGATCGCCCGCGATACGAGCCGATCGGCGGTCTCCTGCCCTTGGGTGCCGATTACCTCCCAGTATCCCTTGCCGCCGAAGGTCATGGTGCCGAGGCACAGCTCGCTCACGTACAAACCGGTGCGTCCGAGTAGTCGATATTTCATAGAACAAAGATAGCGACGGCGGCTGCGGAGCGTCTCCTCCGCCACACCGTTTGTTCACCGGCGCGTCGGCTACCGGGGGCGAGCGAAAACGGTGACCGTGCCGGAACCCGAACCGCCGAGCCCTACCTTCGCGGTCCGCGGCTCGGCGGCTCATTGCGGTCTCAATACTCGTGCTCAATCATCGCATCGATCTCACCGGTGGTCAGCGGCACGTTGAAATAGCGCATATCGTCGACACGCAGGGCGCTACCGGCTCCGCCCCAACGGATAATGTTTTGGGTGTCCGCCAAACTTCCGAGAAAGGTGGGGAAGTCGAAGTTCGCGATACCGACTTGGAACAACTCTTCGTAGAACGGGTCGCCCTCCTCGCTGATGTACAGACTCCATCTATCCGCCGCACCGTCGCCGACGAGAAAGAGTTGGTACCACCGTCCCGCCGACAACAAGGCCGAGGTACTGAAGGCCGCGCTGGCAAATCCGTTGACGCCGTCGTCGAGAAAGAGTGTGAACGCGCCGTTACCGGTCATGACGAAACTGAGATGCATATTCGGTCCGCTATGTTCGTACATAACTCCCCCATTCGCAAGGGCGACGGCGTCCGGTGCCATGAACCACAGACTAAACGAGAAGCCGTTGGAGGCGGTGGCGAGCTCCGGATAGGTGGTGGCGGTGGGACTGCTTCCGGCGTTCTGGAGGACCACACGATTCACGGTCAAAGCCCCCGCGTTTCCGTACCGACCGGGGACAACGTTGATACCCGGTGAGTGATACAATCCGAGACCGTTCGCTGCGATTCCGGGCGTGCCGCTACTGTCGTAGCTGGGGGTGGGTTGGACGGACAACCACTCGCCAACCAAACCGACCACGCCCGCGCTCTCGGTGAGTTCATAGGCTCCGACGGTCGTGGGTGCCGAGCGCAGATCGCCGTCGATATCTCCCGGCGCCGCAGCCCACTGGCTGCCGGTGGCGACGACGTTGTACCCGGCAAGGGGCGTTGTGCGGAGCCACTCGAAGGGGTTGCCCAACACATTGCCGCCGGAGGCGAGCATCGGCGTCGTCTCGACGTTCAGGTCAATGGAACTCGGTGTTCCGACATTGAACACATGCACGTTGGAGTACACCGCACCGCCGTAGTAAAAGCTCTTGTTGCGATAGAAGACGTTTCCGCGCACCTCCATACCGCCCGCCACGGGGGCAAAAAATCCCTGGCCGAAGCTCGGCGAGAAACTCTGCACGATGTTATTCCGCATGACAATGATATCGCCCCCGATTCTCTCGACGCCCTTCCAATCCGAGTTCGCCTCGTAGGCGACCATCGTATTGTGTACTACCTCCGTATGGCGGTCGGTCTGGACGAAATCGAAGCTGCCGCCGCCGGTGGGACGCACCGCCATGACGTTGTTGTAGATACCGGCTATACCGGCGCCGCTCGGGGGTATCCGCACGACGTGGCTCTCGTCCCCGACGCCGGCCACGTCGGTGATCTCGATGCGGCTGTTCCGGACCGCGCTGCCTCCCGGAACCTCGATCGCCGAGAGGAATGCGTTGCTCGCCCCCATACGGATGATCGTATCTTGAACCGTCGTCGGGATGGTGGAACGGATCGCGTAACTCCGATCGAGGTTGTGATCCGCGATTCCCAGGTCAAACACGGAGAACTCGGCGACGCTAAGCTCACCCGCCCCCGGCGTAGCGTCGACCGCTATCGCCCGCCGCCTGTAATCGCTATCGTGCATAACAAAATTGACACCGTTGACCACGATGCTGCTGTTTCTCGTATGGCCTGCAACAACGTAGATACCGAACGCCTCGTCACCCGGCAAGGCGTGAGGAAACGCGGTGATGGAACCGCTCTGCATGGTAACGGCGGCGTCGGTTTCCACGATCACACCGTACGCGTTATCACCTTGGGTGTTGAATATGTCCACATTGTCGAGTGCGATCGATTGTGCGGTACCGCCTACCGCGATGCCGATCTGATTACTCGGCTCGAGGGGGGAGAACTCGGGGCCCCTCACCTCGAGATCCCTGAGTTCGAGGTCACCGGCGGTCTGGACGATCGTTTCGGCGAGGAGACCACTTCCCAGGGTGTGCTGGATTATCGGCGGACTCCCGGTCGACCCCTCGATCGTCAGGGTCTTGTCGATGGTAAGCTGTCCGTCGTACGTCCCGGGACTGACGAGGATCGTCTCGCCCGACTCCGCTATGCTTACCGCCTCAGTAATCCTCGATAGCGGAAGGGTGTTACTCCCCGGCGCGCCGTTGGCCCCACTCGTCTCGACGTACAGGCGGTTGCGGATCGTGAAACTCTCCATGGGCTCGGCGAACGACCCTTGCGTGCTGTCGTTGCGCGCCTCGACAAGCCAATAATACGTTCCCGGACCGTAGGGGCCCGCGGCCGCGAGGTCGAAGGACGTCCCCGTTAACGCCCCGGACACCGGCGCATTCAGATTAACCACGTCCGCCGCCGACTGGCTGACGTGCACCACGTAACTCTCCGCGCCCGGGA
This sequence comes from Alkalispirochaeta sp., assembly GCA_965601925.1. Taxonomy (GTDB): domain Bacteria; phylum Spirochaetota; class Spirochaetia; order DSM-27196; family Alkalispirochaetaceae; genus Alkalispirochaeta. The sequence continues at coordinate 2,613,709 of OZ271854.1, read as the reverse complement.
AGGCGCCCCACACCAGATCGCCCGGGTCGCCGGGCGCCGCCCAGTCCGCGGAGTTGGAGTGCACACCGGTATCGAAGTACGGACCGCCGCCGCCGATCGCCGTAAACGTTCTGCTCGTCGCCGCCGACTCGCCGTATTGGTTGTACGCCGTCACATAGTAGGTAAGCGCGTTGCCGGCGTCGCCGAGGTAATTGAGCAAGGCGCTCGATGCCGACTCGGTACCGGCCGGTACCGTCGCCGCCGGTGCTCCCCCGACCGTCCCGAGATAGATGTTGAATCCCTCTTCGGTGTTGGAGGAGTCGGTCCACGAAAGTGAAAACTGATTGTCGCCGGTAAGTGTCGCGGCGAGTCCCGTCGGTGCATCGGGCGCGTTGGTCAAATCCCCCAACTCAAGGTTAATCGACTTGATACTCTGGAGATAGTCGTAGATCTGCACCGCCTCGATCACCGGAGCGTACTCTACCGCGCCGGCTCCGGTGCCTTCGTAGAGTTGCATGGTCAGGAGGTAAAACCCGCTGTTCAGAGACGTGTCGCCGACGGTAACCGTCCGTGCACTGAAGTTTACATCGACGGTCCCGGTGGTGGTCACCAACGAGTTGGTAAACGACTGGGTGCTGGAGGCGGTAGCGGTAAGCGTCTCGCCCACCGTGTTTGTATACGAATACAGAGTGACCGACACTTGGTCGACATCGATACCGGGCGCAAAGGCCGCACCCCAGCTCAACGTTACGGCCAACTCGCCGGTGGCCGACTGCGCCGGGGCAAGCTCCACCGCTACGTTCGCCGTTCCGCCGGCGGTGACGGTAATCGGGTTACCGCTCGTCGGAACTCCGGTTGCGATCGTTTGGCCGCTCCCGTTCAACCCCGCAACGGATAGCTCCCATGTTCCGGGAAAGATACCGTTGATCGGATCGCCCACGACATACCCGTTGACGGTGATCGGAGCAACACCGCCGGGCGACTCGTTGGTAAGGGTGACGTTGTACGTAGAGATTTGGCTGATAAGATCCAAGTCGGGCGCGACCGTCGACGCTCCGACCCCGCCGCCGGGATTGATGACCAGCGAACCGAGCTGCGTGCCGCCGTTCCCCGCGGCCGCCTCACCGCCACCGTCCCCCGACGAACTGCTCGAAAAGGGGTTGATACACGCCGCCAGAACCGCAATCGCTCCAACCAGTATCGCGAGGCGAATCGTCCGTTTTCTCTCGTTCCGTACCATCAATTCACCACCGTGAAAAAGAAACTGTCGGAGTATGGAACGCCGCCGATCCATACGATCAAGGTGAGGGTGTTCTCCCCCAACTGCGTCGCGGCGTCATTAGCGGCGACCCCTTGGGTGCTTCCGGAACCGACCATATCGCCATTTATCCGCCACTCGTATGAGCTTATGGTCACGCCCGCGCCGGGGTTCACCGAAAGGGTCCACGACTCGGAGGCGGCGCGACTGAGCGTTGCTCCACCCCCCGAAATATTGAAGGTCGGAGTGGTCGGGTTGGTGACGGAGATGACGCCGGTCGCCGGCTCCACGACGTAGAAGGTGACCGGCGGAGTAGGCGGCGAGGCGTTCCCTACCTCGTCGACGGCACGCACGACGAAGTCGTACCGTCCAAACGCGAGGGCCGGAACGGTGACGCTCGTCGAGGCACCGGTCGACTCATACGCGGTGACACCTTCGTCCAAACTGTACTCGTAGGTCACGTTGGGCTCGGAAACGGCGTTCCACGTGAAGGTGGGCGTTGTGTCTTGCGTCTCCTGATTCGGCACGCTTCCGATGAGATCGGCGCTATCCAGACCGGTCGGCACCGCCGGCGGCGTGGTATCGACATTGAACGACACCGCTGTGTTGGCCCCGACGTTTCCGACGGAGTCGGTCGTAGAAAAATCGACCGAAATCGTGGAGAACGGAGACGCGGCGCCGTCGATCGTAAAGGGCCCGAGCGTGGTAGTAGAACCGGTGATCGTCAAGGATCCCGAGGTTGTGACTCCGCTCAACGAGGCGCTTCCGAGCGTGAAGCTGTATGAGAGTTGTCCCGCCGTCTCGCCGGTCGCCATCTGGATAGTGAGGTCCTGGCCGTCGCTGGGCGATGCAGGCTGCGAGGAAATCGAAGGAGCGATGGGGGGGTCTCTATCGATCGTGACCGCCACGGCCGCCGACGAATCGGAGAACCCGCCGCCGGAACGCTGTTGCTGTACCGCTACCGATATCGTGTAGGTGCCGCTGTCGGGCTGCGACGGAATATTTTCGACGAACGTGTCCGTCATCGATCCGGGGGACGAGAATGTGGCCCCTGTCGGCACTCCGTCGATGACCCAACGGAAATTGTTCAGCAAGTTGCCGTCGTCATTTCCCGTTATTTGAAACTGGGGTGTGACGCTGTTTGTCGGGTTCGCGCCGACGAGGACGATGGTAGGAATCGTTTCGACCGTGACCGCAAAGGTCGCCGCGGCGCCCACGTTTCCGGCGCTGTCGCGCTGCCGCACCTCGAGGGTGTAGCTGCCTTTACCGGGTCCGGACGACGCCGCCGAGAGGGTAATATTGATCGGACTGGGCTGGTTGGTGCCGGAGAGGGGCGTGCCACCGATCGCGGTCGCGACCTCGCCGCCCGCGGTAAGCACGCGCCAGTCGTAACCCTGCACCGTGTCGCCTGAGTTGGGTGTAATGGTGAATGAGGTAGCCGCGGCGGCGTTGGATACGACCGAAGGGCCGTCGACGGTCGGTGCGCCGGGCGCGGTGGTATCTACGATGAACGTAACCTGCGTCGGATCCGAGATCGCTCCCCCGGTACTCCACGTCGACACGCCGAACCGATACTCGCCGTCCGATAACTGCGACGCGACCGAATAGCCGGTGCTTGCGGTACGTTCTACGGCCTCTACGGTGTCGAACGTATCTCCGTTACGACGCTCGAGCACTATGCCGTACTCTACGGTGCGGCCCTCGTCGTTCACGCCGTACTGGACGCGCCCGGCGGGAATATCCCATTCGAAATGGGGGGTGCCGTCCTGGCTATTGAACACCTGCGGGGGGCTCGGCGGTCCGGTGATGATATCGGGCGTCGCTACCGTCGGTAGCTGTGCGCCGCCGGGGTTGAGATAGGACCTGATCTCCGGCTCCCGCACCTTAATGAGCGTCTCGAAACGACCGGCGTCCGACCAGTTGCCGGCGCTGTCCCGTTCTTGCACTTCCAGTACGTAGCGTCCCGGGACCAGCGCCGGGGGTGCATAGGTGGTCGATTCGATATTGCCGTCCAATACCGTCCACTCACCGCCGTTCAGGCGATAGCGGAAGACGTTATCGCCGTCACCCGACGAGTTCCAGGACCACTGCGGAGCGGTGTTGTAGTAATCGACGAAATTCTCGGAAACCGCCGGCTCTGCCGGCGCTTCGTTGTCGTAGGAGCGAACCGCCGAATCGTTGGGAGCCATCGGCGACGGGCATCCGATAAGCGCGAACACGACGACTGCTATGAAGCTTCTTAGTATTGTTCTTCGTAACACTTTATGTAATACCGGAGTACGTATCCGGTTCCCCCCCACAAATATACCAAGTCTTTTATCAAGAATCAGGTGCAAGAAGGCAAAACTTTGCACCTTTTCACTCGGTGGACGATCGGCGGCGTCGGGAAACCTTGACTTTTTCCGCTGCACCCACGGATGATAGTACTCACGAGGATCATATGGGAGACCCCTTACAAGAAACCGTCGGGCAGACGACAGGTATATCCGAGGAGGATCGGCAGGAGATCATCCTGGAGATCGAACGCGTCGCCGGAGAAAACAAGATCGCGGTTACCGACGATATATTCGATTATGCACCCCGAAAGAACGGCTCGATCTTTCCGATCCTCGTCAACATTGTCGGTGCGCTGGTCCTCGTCGGCGGCATATGGCTCCTTGCGCAGATTTTTGCCGGGGACGAAGAGGAGCTCCGCCGCACAGGGCAGACGGTGATCACCGCCGAGAGCCGCTTGATCGAGGAAATTCGTCGCGAAACGGAGCAACAACTTGCCCAACAAGAGGAGGAAATCGGCGCGATCCAGGCGCAACTCGCCTCTCTGCGGGAAGAACGGACGACCCTTGCCGCCGATATCGAAGAGCGAATAGCGCAGCGGGAAGACCAACTCCGTCGGCAGTTCGAGGCGGAACTCGAGGAGGAGCGCAGGCGCCTCATCGCGTTGGACTTGAGCGACGAGGAGATCGAGGTACGACTTGCCGAGTTTACCCGCCTCCAGGAGCAGGAGTTCACCGACCGTCTCACGGAGATCCGCCAGGAGGCGAACGCGGAGCAGGAGCGCCTCAACGAGGAACTCGACTCCTTGGAGGTACAGTTCAGCCGTACCCTGGAGGAGGCCAACGCGGCGCGGGATGCGCTGGTAAGAGAGAGCGAAGTACGCCTCGAAGAGGTGGAGGCCCAGCTCCAAGAGCGCATTGCGGAGCGTGAATCGCAGTTGAGCGAGGCGGCGTCGGAACTCGCTCGCCTATCCCGAGATCAAGAGCGCGCCGAGCTCGTACGCGGTCAGATTCGCGGACTTTTCACCTCCGTCGATGCGGCGATCGATGCGGGAGAGCGCGAGACGGCACGGGCACGCCTGCAGGACCTTCGCACTCTGCTGAACGAGGACACCGTCTTACGTATTCCGGCGTTGCAGGAGCAACGTACGGTCGATCTCCTCATCGTAGGCGCTCTGGAAAGTTTGGTGAGCTACGAGGAGCGCTTTTCCGACCCGGAGACGCTCCGACGACTCAACGATGCCTCGACGATCCAGCAGATTACGACGCTGTTCGAGCAGGCGCAGGCCGCGGCGGGCGCCGGTGACGACGCGCTGGCAAACACTCTGTACCGTCAAGCGTTGGAGGTTATACCGGCGATCGACGAGAGCCACCTCTTTTTGGTTGCGAGCGCGGGACAAGCCGAGGCGGCGGAACGCGAGGCGATCGACGAAGCCGCGGAGCCGTTGATGGCGAGTGCTCGCGCGTCGGTGGCCGAGGGAGAGTGGCTAACCGCGATAGACGAGTTCGGTCAGGTCTTGCGGCAATACCCGCAGAGCAGCTTTCGTCAAGAGGCGGCGTCGAGTATTCGCAACTCCGTATCGGCACTTGCCGCGGCGACCGCACAACGCAACGCCGATTTCGACGCCGAGATCGCCGCGTTGGAAGAGGAACTCGGCGCGGAAATAACGGGACGAGACGAGGAGATTACGACCCTCCGCCGGACGATGGAGGAGACCCAATCGACACTCGACGCGCAAATAGCCGAACGGGATGCCTTGATTGCGACGCTCCAACAGGCTATAGACGAGCGCGCCGTTGCGTTTGATCAAACGGAACAAGCGCTGACCGACGCACAGGAGAATCTCTCCGCGGAGCGGCGTCGTGAGCTGCAAACGCAGGACCGTATCGCGGAGCTCAACGCCGAGATAGCGACCCTTCGGGGACAGCTCGACGCCATCGCGCGCGAGAACGACCCCGAACGCATCGTGGTTCATCCCCAAACGCAGGTCGAACTGACACGATTGCGAGAGATCGAGACCGATGTGTCGAGCGCGCAGTCGGTCTACCAAACCTTCCTCGCCGATGTGACGGCTCAATCGGAGGCCGAGGCCGCACGCGATTCGTCTCCGGCGGCGATCGATCGGGTCGAGCTTCTCAATAGTCGTCTCGCGCTGGAGCGTTTCCTGAACGACGAGTCGGTGCGCGAGCTCTTTCCCGGTATGTCCGAGGAGATTACTCGGTATCAGGACGCGTATGTCGCCACCGGAAGAGAGAATGCATTTCTCGACGTCACCGACATTCTGGTGGATATCGCCTTTGCCGAGACGGACGGCGAACGGCGAGACCTCATCGAGGAGTCACGAAGGACCTTGGCGTCGCAGCCCGGAGCCGAGGCGGTCGGAGAGTTTCTCGACGAGTTGGAGCTGCTCGTCGGGCAGCTGGAAGACTGACGCCGGCGACCGTCCGCTTATCCGGTCACCCGTCGCGCACGTATCAGCACCTAACGCGTACTGTACACGGCGATGGAGAGTACTGCGTCATCTCCGAGTCCCCGCACCACGCTCACTTGCGTATAGACGTCGTGAAGAGAGACGACGGAGGGATCGGGGAGCCCGGTAAGACTGCCCGCGCCGTCCGGATACTGGCCGGCATACCACAAGAGACCATTCGTCTCGGTGCCAACCGCCGGGCCGCCGGCGATTCCGGATACCTGATCGAACATCCCCGTACGGGCACTCCGAACCGTGCCCCCCATTGTGATCGAAGAGATCGCTCCGCTCCACGATAAGAGCTCCAGGGAGTCGCTATCGTTGTCGGTCTCCCACTCGTATACCAGATACGGCGCCGAGGAAAAATCGTCGTCCCTGAAACTCATCACGCCGTTGAGCGTGGAAAAATCGGTCGCGTGACGAATACCCCGTGCGTTCTCTCCGTCGCTCCTGGTCGGAAAGGGGATGATCTGTTTATCCGCTAAGGTTCCGTTCGCTGAGAGTAGCTCGTGGTCGGAATCGGACGCCCACGTGACGAAGTCGGTGGCGGTCCCACGAAACCAATACTCTCGCAATACAAACGATGCGTTGGACAAAGCCAAGACTTGAAGGTACGCGCCGCTCACCGTTCCCAGCGGAGTCCCCCCGTCGATCGACGAGTTGGGGCCGTAGGCGACGACGTTGACCGAGTAGAACGCATAATCATCGGAAGAACCCAGGAACTCATCAAAGAGCGCTTCCAAGTCGATCGCGTACGCCGACAGCTGTCGCTGGTCGGCGTCGTAGTGAAATACCACGAGCGATACTCGTTCGCTGTCCCACGTCGCGACGAACAACGGCGGTCGGACCGCGCGCCCCCCCGGATTGTTCGAAAGGTACTCCGTCTGTACGGCTGAGTCGAGCGGCACCGACCACGCGTCCCACCCGGCATGGACGTCGTCGGAGGAGAAGTGCAGCGAGCTTCCCTCAACAATTCCGTCGTCGTCGACGCGCCAAATCCGCAATGAGCCCCCGTCCTCGTAGATCGCGTAGCCCGTCGTCTCCGCGAGACCGTCGGGGAAAAAGGCCTGCGGCTGAATGAGGCGCTGTGAATCGTCACGCCACCACGCCCAACCGATGTATTGCTCCTCGGACTCGAGCCGTAAATCGGCGGCCCGGCGCGCCCCTTCGACCGCGTCGGCATCATAGAGGGTAAGGTCGCAAGCCGCCGTCATAACGACGAGGCATATCGCCAGTAGAGCGGTTCCGCTCCGTCGCCGTGGTCGCCCGGAAAAGCAATCGCCGGATACGCGACGCAAACCGGCCGAGCCGCAGCGGCGAGTAATCGTGTTCATAAGCGCACCCTCACACCGATGCGATAGATCGGAAATTGCCAAAAAATCGTTCCTCCCCGCCGTAGCCACACCTGGTCTCTGACAAAAGAACTGCGGGGGCTGACAAACAGATCGGTCGAGAGGCGTTGCGACAACGAGAGACGCGGCGCGATTTCCCATTCGGAGCCGCCGGCCAGGCGCAGCGTCGCCGGTATGATCGGATCGAAACCGAAATCGACGTTGCCGTACACCAGCCGCATCGCGACCGCGGCCCCGGAGGTCCACCGATAACGGCTATCCCGGGACCCGAAGAGGTAATTCCAACCGATCTCGACCTCGGCAAGATCGTGGTTGGTGAACAGCTGGGCCGACTCGTCATCGCGGGTCGCTTGACGCAAGGGGGTGATGCCCACGAGAAAGGAAGTAATCGCACCGTGCACCATCCATCGCGACGATCGCGGACTCCACGTATACTCGACGGCGGGCCACGAGAGCCCCCTCAAAAAGAATCCCACGCTGTGACGCGGGTACTCGGTAAGGTACACGTCGGCCGTGATCGGCAGTCGCTCAACATAAATCGAGAGAGACTCCGAACGGTGCCCCGGACGACTCAGCACGAACTCGTAGTGAGAGAGCGATCGAAGCTGCAGGGTCAACTCGGAACCGGCGGAAGAGATCGTATCGGTCGCGCCGTCCCCGGTGGGAGCCGCTCCGTCCGCCGTGTGGACCGCATGGGCGGGTACGCCGGACAAGGTGAACGGCCCATTGGACCGAATCGTAAGCTCGGTAGCCGGAATACCGAGGTCGCGCACTTCTGCAAGGGCATCGACCAGCGTGTCGTACGTCTCCGGACGTTGATATCGCCCGGCCGGGTCGACGGTAACCTCCTCGTCCAACGACGTCAGACGACGAACGCTCAAGTCCTCACGCAACGACGTTTGATATACCTCCATCGAGACGGCGTATCGCGGCCGCTGCCTACCCGACGCCCCGGGCCCCGCCTCGGATTCGTTCCCGCCGCTACGTCGCACCGAGAGAATAAGTAAGAGCTCCGCCTGGTACTGCTCCCAGACGGCGGCGCCTAGCTCGCTTGGATCGGGGAGTGCCGCTGCGAGCGGTAGCTCCGAAGGAGCCGCACCGCTCTCCCCCTCGACGGCGGGGCCCTCGTGCTCGACGGTGAACCAGAAGCCGGGAACGCCCTCCGTGAGGGCACTCAGGGCCGACTCGGCGATAATGGGAACCGCCGGGTCGAAATCCTCGACCAGAAACACGGCGATGCGCGGCGCAAGACCGTCGATCGTCCGTTCCGCGGCTTGGGCGAAGATATTTGCGGGACGGGCTAAAACGAGCCATATCACCACCGCGAGCAGTACCCTCCGTCCCGAAAGAATCGACCCGAGACCGTCCGGCCCGGACCAGACGCGCGTCGTTACCACCACGGGTCCACCCTGTAGAGGACCCGGTTGTCCTCGTCGAATAGCAGATAGAACTCACCGGCGGGGTCAAAGACGACCGGATACCCGCCGTCGGTGCGTCTGCTCTCGCCCAGGTCGAATGAGTCTCTCACCGCTCCGGTCGCTTCGTCGACGCGGTAGAGCGTCTGATCGTCTCGGCCGAGTATCCCTTGAGGAGTATCCTGAAGGGAATCGAGTTCGAGAACGGGGAGCACCGGATCCACGGTGGCGTCGATCAGCGGTTCCGTGGGGGAGAAAATGTCCGCCAGGGCGACGACGGCGCGAAAGAGTCGATTTTCATCATCCAGCATAAAGAGCGCGAACTCAGGAGAGTCGACGTCGCTTCCCCATCGGTACGCCGCATCGAGATTCCATATGGATGCGCCGTCGGATATCGCTTCGATCGACGGATTGGGCGCGGTCGCCGTGTCCTCGACGAAGTTGTCGGAGTAGTCGAAGATCTCAACGTCGGTCGAGTTAGACCAAAGGACGTAATACTTGCTGGAGTCGGCAAGAATCGTCGGATCCGAGAGATCTTCGAGGGTCGGAGCGTTGAGAATCTCGTTGGTCGTCGGGTCGTATACGACGTTCCCCTTTTGAACTCGCCCCTCGGTCGTGACAAACAAATGCGTATCGAAGGGCGGCGCGGTATCGGACGTCTCGACAAAGCGGACCGACAGGCTTTGGTCTACCAAGACATACACTTCGCTCTCCGCTGAGTCGGGCTCGACATAGACGGAAAAAAACCGCTCTCCCCCGGGCTCGGGGAAGGTCGTTTCCAGCGTGACGGAACGAATGGAGTCCGGCAACTCTCCGCTGAAATCAACCTCCGCGGAGACGTAGGACAGGTACGGCGGAAACGGTGTCGTGGTGAAAAAATCGCACCCGGCGAGGACGAGAGCCACCGCCGTGATGATCGCAAGAGAGGCCGTTTGTCGCGCCGTCACCACATCCTCACCGTTCCTACAAAAAGCTGCGGGTTCGTGTTCTCCGTCTCCAAGCCGCCGGCAAAAAAGCCGCGGTCGGTATCGAACGCATACAGTAATCCGGATCGAACAAAGAACACTTGCCGATTCATGTGAAACTCGAGGGCCAGATTGAACACATTCCAGTAGAGATCGAGGTAGTTCGGAGCCGCGGTCTGAAAAAAGATCGTGGCGATCATCCCGGGACCGGAGGAAAGACCGAAACGCACCCGTTGTTCCGGATCGCGAAGAAAGGTCACTCCCGCCAAAAGCCGTCCTTCGGCGTGGAGGACCGTATACGGCGATTCGGTGCCGGCGGCCGAGAAGTACAGATCGGTTTCAAGCGCGGTCGACAGGCGGTCGACCACGGGGTAGTAGCGCACTCCGAAACCGGCTCCCGCCAAGCGCGGAAACGAGTAGTGGAGTTGGAGGCCCAATCGCCGTTTTTGGACGAGTGCCGGCGGCGTTGCCTCGGGATCGAGGATGATATCACGTCCGTAAAATCCCTCGCGCTCGACTCGTGCCGGAAGCGCCGTATCGGGACTGGTGAGCAGCTCTCGTTGCGACGGGAGGGAGATGGGCGCCGCCGGTTGCACGATGATTTCTCCATCGTCGTCGAGAAAGGGGGCGGTCACCAACGGCTCGCCGAGGGGTATGACGCCGATCTCCGCCTCGACACGGCCGAGAGACGCGAGGTATTGGTCGACCGGTCCGATAACCTGGTCGACGATCCGGTCGACCGAATCGTAGAGCGCGAGATTCGCGACGCTGCGGCCCGCCCTACTCACAATTAAGATCTCTCTGCTTCGATCATATACGGAGACGGAAACGTGCAGACGCGGCAGGAGCGTCAGAACGCTGTACTCCCAGATCAATGTGGCGGCGGTGGGAATCGCATCGGCGTCGACGGTTACCGCCCGGCCTCTGGCTGAGAGCGAGCGGGCGAGCGCTTCGGCAACGATCGCGTCAAAGGCGCCGACCTCGACGGCTCGGCCCGACCGCACCACCGCGTGAGAGAATGCGAGCGCTCCGTCTGAAGAGGCGCTCAGCGACGGCTCGACCTCCTGCGCGCCCACCGTTCCCGCAAGCCCCGTTAGAGCGACAATCGCGAGAGAGACGCTCGCGACCACTCTTCGCGCCACCGTAGGACATCTCATTTCGTCTTCATCACCTCGACTCCGTCCCACCCCGCCGGCGGCGGGTCGACACGAAAACGGCGGCACCGTTCGATCAACATCGTCGCGTTGGCGTCTCCGGGCGAGATGGCCAGCACACGCTCGAGTCCCTCAATCGCGGCATCAAAGTCGCGATCGTAATACGCACGCATCGCCTCGTTGTGCCGCGTCCAGGCACGCTCCTCTACCTTGTTGACTCGACGCGCGACGGTATAGATACGGACCCCCGTCGTCTTGCCCTTTACGGCGACGGTATCCAAGAGACGCCACGCCAACTGCGACTCGACGTAAGGGAACAGGCTCTCGGCGATGATGAGCTTTTGATGGTAGGGCTTGGTCAGCCCCTCGAGGCGGCTCGCGAGGTTGACCATGTCGCCGATGACGGTGTAATCCATTTTCTTCTCGGTACCGATGTTACCCACCGTCACCTCGCCGTAGTTGATCCCCACGCCGATGTGAAACTCGGGCTTACCGAGTTCGATCTGTTTGCGGTTGAAGTCGTCCAGCGCCTCGGACATCTCCAGGCCGGCCATCACCGCCTGAAACGCGTCGTCGTCGTGGTGTATCGGCGCGCCGAAAAAGGCCATGATCGCGTCACCGATGTACTTATCGATAACGCCGTTGCGCGCCATGATAATATCCACCATCACCGAAAAGTAGCGATTGAGACTGTTGACCAAATCGTCGGGACGCATCGCCTCACTGATAGTGGTAAACGAGCGAATATCGGAGAAGAGGATCGCGAGCTCTCTGTTTTCTCCGACGAGCATCGATTCCGGATTCTCAAAGAATCGATCGATCAGCTCTTGCGGTACGTACTTCTGAAAGATGTTACGAATTTTGGTCTCTTTCTTTTGAGCGAGTACCGCCTGATAGGCGTAGCTCTTGATCTGCGAGTACGCCTTATCCAACTCCCCGAGCATGATGTTGAACGTGTGGGCCAACTCCCCCGTTTCGTCTTTGTACTCTATCGGGACCCGCTCGTGGAGATCGCTCGATTCGATGATTCGACGCATGGAGGCCACGATTGCCGAAATCGGTCGGGTCAGTTGCGACGAGAAGATCAACAGCATGGTAAACGATACCAACAGCGCCGCGGCGAGGATGATCACGCTCTCCCGAATGATGCGATCTACGTCGCGGTAGAAAACGTCGCGAGATTCCGTTACCAGATAGAACCAGTCGAAGGGCGCGAAGTAAAATCCTTTGGCTACCCGTTCTTCTCCCTCGATGGTGAGATTCAACAACGCCGTATCGCGATCGCCGAACACCTCGGCCAACCGTTCGCGTTCCACGTCGGTGGGCTCCACGGGTGCGGTCGACGCGACCGAGGCACCGCCCTCTTCGATCGCAAACACCACTTCCGTATCGGTCCTGAGGAGCGATTCGGCAAAAGAGAGGATACCGGCCTGGGTGGAGGAGACCATATCCGGTCGATTGATGAAATTGTTCTCTACCAATAGACGCCACTGACTCTCGGCGTGCCTCTGGAGCTCTCCCGCTTTGAAGTCGAGAAACTCCTGCGTCACCCGCGTGATCCCGGTCGTGGAGGAAAAGACGGCGGATACGCCGGTGAGCACGATGGTCACCAAAAGGAGCGGCAACACGACGATAACAATTTTTACCCGTACGCGCACGTTTATTGCCTCTAAAAAATAAAATAGATCGCTATCATAGCACGGAGTCAAGGGAGAATATACTAATGGTGCAGATTTGTGGTCTTGTATGAAAAGACCGCTCCGGTCGGAGCGGTCCGGTATGTTATACCGTTATCTCGATAACGCGATCGAGACGAAATCGGATCACGAGAATGGTTGCGATCATCACCAGCGCCCCGGCCCCGTAGAGGGCGACGAGGATCGTGTTCGTGCGTTTTTTCATCGTTGGGCTCCCTTCTCCCACTTCTCCCAGGCGCTCTCCAACTCGGACATGCTGTAGCCGATGACGTGCATCGTCTCGAACACGCGCGGAAGCGTCTCCGCTTCAAAGTGCCGCCGTCGCCCCTCGCGGGCGCGATGCGGTCCGTCGTCGGCGACGAAGTACCCGACGCCGCGTTGGTTAAAGACGACCGTCTCGCTTTGAAGCAGCGTATAGCTGCGTTGCACGGTATTGGGGTTGACGCCGAGCTCTACGGCGAGCTCCCGGACCGACGGAAGGCGATCTCCCGGCGACCAGTGGCCGACGAGAATCTGGTTTTTGATGTAATCTACAATCTGCTCGTAGATCGATCGGTTGCTGTCGAACCGCATCTTATCCCTCCGTCTCACGCAACCGGAGCACGGTGAGCAGCCAAAACGCCGCTACCACGATTATCGAAACGACGACCATCGTAGCATCCGGGTCGCGTACGTACCACGGAAGAACCTCGTGCCACAACGTGTCGCTCCTCCCGAACCCGTTGTGGAGCTCCAGATCGAACCCCCACTCGCCGTGCGGCGGAGGGCCCGAGTTATCCATATTGACGTAGCCGAAGTAACGGTTGAAGGCGATTCGTACGGTCACGATCGCGGCAACCGCGTAGCTTCCGACCCACGCAACCACCGACAGGAGCGTCCGTCCCGCCGAGCGCCTCTGAAAGTACGCCGACCCGAAGAAGAAGATCGCATGCGCCGGGAGATAACTCCGAAAGGTCTCCCATACGACTGCAAACCAACGGCCGCCGGCAAAGGCGCCGTAGAAGGCTTCCGCCACGGTAGCTCCGCGGGCGACGACCAGATAGGCGACGGCGGCGACGGTTGAAGCGAGCACGAACGCCAGCGTCACCACGACCCACACAAAAACGGTAGAGACCAACAGCTTACTCGCCACCTTCTCCCACACCGTGGCCGGCCGCAACAGGAACTCGATTTTGTGGCCCTGGGAGCGCAACTCGCTGAACGTTCCGGAGGTAAGCAGCACCCCCAAGATCGGCATAGCTACCCGGTATCCGGGCCACAGGTTGGCCACCTCGACATCGCCCAGCAGCCCCAAGAGCGCGATCAGCATCATCGTTCCGGCGACGGCCGAAGAGCTGATGAGAATATTGCGAAACTGCAACGACCCTTCGTGCCGCACCGTATGGACAAATCGATTCATACCGCTCCTCCGCACGCACTTCCGAGCGCCTCGGGGTTGGAGACGGCCGCTTGAAAAAGCAACTCCAGGTCCAAATTGCCGCCCACCGGTTCTCCCTCGTCGACGTCCCTACGCACGAGGGCGATCGAGCTACCCAGGTGCGTATCCATGGCAAAGGCGCCGGCATGAGCGGCGGCCACCTCGGTATCGAACCGTCGCATCTCAACCGAGTCTTGAATCTGCCCCATACCGGCTTGGAAGACGACCTTTCCGTCGTCAAGGACGACGATCGGATCGATGAGATTCTCGACATCCCGCACCTGGTGGGTGGAGATGATGACCGCGCGATCGTCGCCGGCCGCCTCGGCGGTTAACTGGCGGAAGATTCGCTTCGAGGGAATATCGAGCCCGTTCGTCGGCTCGTCGAGGATCACCAACTCCGCCATGGTCGCCAGCGCGAACGAGAGCAGGACCTTCTTCTGCTGGCCGTGGGAGAGTTCGTTCAACCGTTCGCTCCCGACAATCTCGAAACGCTGCAGGCAGCGCTCCATAAACTGCTCGTCGAACCGCGGATAATACCCCGCCAGACTTTGAATGTAGCTTCGCATACGTATCGACGGGACGTCGAACTGTTCCGGCACAAAGGCGATGCGACTCAACACCGACGGGAGGCGACGCTCGGCAGGGACGTCGAAGAGCGTCGCCGTACCGTCCTGAGCAAAGAGCAGACCGGCACTCAGCTTGAGAAGCGTCGTTTTGCCGGCGCCGTTTTTACCGAGCAGTCCGACGATACCGCCCCGTTGGACGTCGAACGTGACCGCGTCGAACAGCGGCTTCTTTTTCGGATAGGCAAAATGCACATCCGTCAATCGTACCATTCCGTACCTCCTCATATTCATTTAACTAGTGTACTATCTAAGTAGTACACTGATACAATAACGCAGCAATCGATACGCGTCAAGGAGATTCACGTGGAAATGTTCGATTGGTGGTACGTGTGACGGGTTAGGCGGTCTCTACGAACTGTCCGACGGCGCGATCCTTGGTAACGGAGCCGGCGTGAAAGAGGCGCCCGTGCATGACGATATACACACCTGCCGAGAGCATCTGGACGGCTAGGATCGCCGCGCCGAGGTTAAAGAGGGCGTCCGATCCGGTGACGGTGAACGGCACCATCGCGCCGGTTAACACGATCGCCTTCTCGCCCAACGTGCCCTTGTCGTGGGCGGCGAGCAGCCGGCGGGCGGTAACGGTCATGGTATCGGTGCCGTGGGTAATGAGAATATGCCGCTCTCGGGCGCGCTCACACGATGCAACGATCCGCTCTCGATCGTCCTCGCCCATCTCCAGACTGTCCAGCAATTGAATGATTTCAAGCTCGATCGGCACGGTGCAGCGAACCGTCTCCAGAATCTCGGGAAGGTGAGTCCGTTGGAAGGTGAGCTCCCCTTTGAGTGCATCGTAGTGCTTGTCGAATGTCCCGCCGGTGATGAGAAGCCGTATCATGGTCGTATTGTCGCTTCGGGCGCGTCGCGTGGCAAGGGGAGCGCAGCGCTCGACGCTACGCTCCCCGGAGGATGAAACGCGCTATATCTGGAAGCGCGCGCCGAGCGTGCCGCCCATGGAACCTGAAGTGAAGTTGTACATGAGGCCGAGGTCGAGTCGAAACACGGTGATGTTGAACGACGTTCCCCCGAAGACGCGCACCGAAAAGGTCGTCACATCGCTGCCGAGGCTGACCCCGGTCGACGAGATGTCGACACCCGAGATCGACTCGATATCGTTCACCGATACGCCGGCGACCGGATCGCCGTTTTCATCGACGACGGAGACCTCGGAGCTAAGCCCGGAGTCGGTCGAGGAGGCGCCGATCGCCGCCCCGATACCGATGTGGGGCTCGACGACGAGAAAGCTTTTGCTCGCCTGCACGGTGAAGTCGAAGACGTTGGAGGTCCAGTCGAACTCCAACTCCGGGTCGCTCAGCTGGAGATTGTAGGTGTCGGTACCGTCGGAGACGCCCTCGATCGTCGTGGTACCGGCGCCGAGGGGGGTGGCCACGCGCCCCGCCAAATAGCTATAGCCGACGCCGACCGACACCTTGGGCAAGATGCCCCCGTCCAGCACGGCGTAGCGCACGTCGATACCGAAGTTCGTATACTCCGCCTCGACGTCTCCGAGATCGATAGCTCCGATCGTGCCGAACTTGAACCCCACATCGAAGGGGAAAACGATTCCGCCCACGCGCGCCTCGAAGGAGTATCCCGGCAGCGGCACACCGATAGACGGCAGATCGTCGATACCACCGGAGACGGTGATACCCAGATCGTCGGCGAGATCGTCGAAGACCGACGACGGAATGGTGGTAACGCCGGTGGTAACGCCGACACCGAAACTAGGTATCGGAAAAAGCTGCCCGATATACGCGTCGGACCAATTGAGTCCGATGTTGGCGTTCATCGGCAGGGAGCGGGCAAACTCATCGGAAAAATCCTGGAACCCGTCCCGAAACGACTCCAAGCTGTTAATCGTCGACTGCGCCGAGACGTGCGCGGTCGCGACAAGGGCGATCGCCGCCATTGCAATACATACTTTTCTTTTCATCGTAAACCTCCTCAGGCTACGCAACACGAGCTAAAGTGTAACACCTGGGTAATGAGAATTCGATATTCACGGGCGAGATTGACAGTCGTCGGCACGCCCCCTACACTTCCCCCACCGAGATGATCGTGCGTACACGCGCCTCGGCACCAACGCCCCGGTAGCTCAGCAGGATAGAGCAACTGCCTCCTAAGCAGTAGGTCACCCGTTCGAATCGGGTCCGGGGTATTTGCGAAGCAAATACCCGGAAACCCCAGATCGCGACAGCTGTTTCTACAGAAACAGCGAAAGCGATCGCCACGGTCCGGGGTATTTCCGGAGGAAATACCGAAACGCAAGCATGCGACAGCTGTTTTGCCAGAAACAGCGAGAGCGTGCGCAGCCGTCCCGGGTATCTCCGGAGGAAATACCGAGAGATACTTGAAACACGCTTAGGTGAAGAAAGAGCGAACCGTAAACCGCCAAGGGGAGTGATAATGGCATATGAAATGGTCGTGGCCATGAACGTTACCGACCCCGAAGTGTATGCGAGCTATCGACGCGAAATGCGACCGATCCTTGAGAAATACGGTGGCGGATTCAGATACGATTTCGAGGTAAGCCGGACATACACCAACGAGTCGTCGCACCCCGTGAACCGTCTGTTCGCCATATACTTCTCGGACGAGGAAGCGAGCACATCGTTCTTCAGCGATGCAGCATACATCGAGGTGAAGCGGCGCTTCTACGACTCCTCGGTCGACGGCTACACCGTAATCGCGTCCTACCGCCGTTGAAGGCGGCGCGCCGATACTCTACAAACCGCGCACCGACGTCACTCACCCGCGATAGTTGTCGGATCTAATGGTATGACAGACGATCTGGTCGTATCTGCTTGACGGCGGCGCACTATTTTACGATCTTTAGTTCAACATTGAACGAGATATGCACCAGCGTTCCAAGGAGGAGCATATGTCGATGCGTCCCGTTAGACGGCAAGTGAGCGCAAGCCCCACGATCGAAGGAGCCGGGGTGAGCCTCCACAGGGCGTTCGGGTTCGGCGATTCGAGCGAGACCGACCCCTTTCTCCTGTTCGACGACTTTCGCAACGACGATCCCGCGCGATACATCAACGGCTTTCCCTGGCATCCTCACCGCGGTATCGAGACCATCACCTACGTCCTGGCAGGCACGGTCGAGCACGGCGACAGTCTCGGCAATCGCGGCTCGCTGGGTTCCGGGGACGTCCAGTGGATGACCGCCGGAAGCGGCATCGTTCATCAGGAGATGCCCCGGGGCGATACGGCGGGGCGAATGCACGGCTTCCAGTTGTGGGCCAACCTTCCGGCGGACAAGAAGATGGTGAACCCGCGCTACCAGGACATCCCCGCCGGCGAAATTCCCGAGGTGACCGAGGACGATGGAACGCGAGTGCGCGTCGTGACCGGAGAGTTCTGGGGCAAGGTGGGCCCGGTCGAGGGAATCGCGGCCAACCCGCGATATCTCGACATTTCGGTCCCGCCCCACCGCGAGCGCACGATCCGGGTAGAGACCAACCGTAACGCATTCGCCTACGTCTTTGCCGGATCGGGCACCTTTCGCGGCGCCTCCTCGCCGCGCCTCGCTCCGACCGAGTACGTCGACGAGTCCGGTACTACCGACGCAATGCCCGCCCACCCGGCTGAGAATCGCACCCTTGTACTCTTCGATACCGGCGACGAGATTCGCGTTCGCGCGGGAGAAGAGGGCATACGATTTCTCCTGATATCCGGAGAGCCCCTCCGAGAACCGGTGGCGTGGCACGGCCCGATCGTCATGAATACGCAAGAGGAACTGCGCCAAGCCTTTGAGGAGTTGCAACGGGGGGACTTCTTGAAGCACACGGGCCGCTGAGGTGGGACGAACGCATCGACGCCGCGGTGCCGACATGTCGGGCGGTGGAAGCTCGCCGTCGCCGCCGCGATCGTGGTACGGTCTCCCGATGGATGAAAACCGGTACGCGGACGCGGTAGATACATTGCGTCCCGATGCGCTCGCCGAGATACTCCGCGCGCCCCTTCCCGGGGAACGGGCGCACCGTCGTATGGTGCCGAGGGTTGCCGGGCGCGACATTTCTCCTCGACATGGGGTCGAGCCCCGGTGTAGCGCCGTTCTCATCCTTCTTGTGCCGTCGTTCACCGACGGCACTCCGGAGATTCCGCTCATTCAGCGTACGGACGACGGAGGGCCGCACGCACTTCAGATCTCCCTTCCCGGAGGCCGGTACGAGCCGGGCGACCGTGACGCCGCGGCGACGGCCCTCCGCGAAGCGCGCGAGGAGATCGGACTCCCGGCAAGCGGAATCGAAGTATTGGGCACGCTGAGTCCACTCTACATCGACGTGAGCAACTTTCTCGTTACCCCGGTGGTGGCGTGGCGCGACGCGCCGACCGAATGCAGCTTCTGGGACCGGCTCTCGCCCCAACCTTCGGAGGTATTGCGAATACTTCGCGCGCCGCTGCGTACCCTTGCGACAAGCCGCGCCACACGCACCGTGCACGTCCGCGGCTACACACTGGAGGCGCCGAGTTATCTCGCGGGCGACGATATCGTATGGGGCGCGACCGCCACGATTCTCGCGGAGCTGTTCATGGTCACCGGTCTGGAGGCCGACGGCGATACGTCGTCCGCGCAGAGGCGAACTTCGAAACCGCACCATTGATCAAGCGCTCCTCCGTCCTCAATACGGGCCGGCTATCGGTTCAAAAAGGTCGATGTTGGCGGCACGGTCATCATCGAGTGCGTGCCGGCCGACGCTTCGCGGCCTCCCGTTGAGGCGGCGAGGCACATGCTCATCAACTGCTTTTGGGTCTCGGCCGTTACAAGGGACAGAGACGGCGAAAGGCACTCCGGACGGAGTGTGAGCACGACGTCGAAGCGATCGGTGCGAGACCACCGACGGGCTCGTCGTATACTACTCGGACTACGTCCCTGTACCGGTTACGGGAACAACACCGCACTCACCGACGCCGCCGGGGAACGTGCCATTCCGCTCACACTCGTATAAAAATCGACTTGCGAGAGACGGGACGTCGTACGTCGGTACCGGGGATTATCAACAGCGTCTCATCGAGCGGTCGGTTCCTCACCTAAGAGATCGAAATCGATAAGATCCTGGACAAGAAGATGACCCGCTAACGCCCCGCCGGGACGTCGTAGTGCGCCTCTTCCCGCGGTTCGGAGAAATAAGAACCTTGCACCAAATCGACCTCGTGGTCGGTGAGGAAGGTCATCTCTCCGGCCGTCTCGACGCCCTCGGCGAGGATAGTAATGTCGTTATCCCGGGCGAGGTCGCAGAGGGTTGCGAAGCGCGCCTGTTTCTCGCCATCGCGGTCGATATCGCGAATGAGTCGCTCGTCGAGCTTGAGGATATCCGGTCGTAGGCGGGCCATGGACGGAAGCAACGGATAACTGTCTCCGACGTCGTCCAGCGCTATCTTGAGTCCGCGTGACCTACAGAACGCGATGATGCGCTCAACAAGCTCGATATCCTCAAGCGTTCCCGATTCCATGACTTCGAATACGATTCGTGTGGGGTCGATAGCGGTCGACTCGATCGCCGCCATCGTCGTATGGAGACAAAACTCGGGATCATAAATCGCCTTGGGCGTGAAATCGACGCATAGGTGTCCCTCCGCCCCGTGCCGCTCCGCCTCGATCAACGCGTTTTCTCTCATCACCCGATCCAAATTGAACAGAAGGCTGTGTTCGGCGGCCTTCGCGTAGAGGCTGCCGTGAGGAACGACGGTACCGTCGCGGTGAACACCCTGCGACAGACATTCGTATCCGAACACCGAGCGCTCTTTCAGCCGAATAATCGGTTGGAACAACACGCGAAGGGCCCTTTTCCCAATGATCTCAGTAAGATCGGCGCCGCTCACGATGCGATACCACTGCGCCAAGGGCCGCATGAACTGCCTCGTGGTCTCATCAAAGGCGTCATCCCCGCTGAGAACCACCAGGCTAATCGTATTCCTCTCCGAGGGACAGAACCGGTCGTCGAGATACAGTCTCGTGAGGGTGTCTCCGACATTGTCGGTGACGATACTGAAAAACGGCGGCTCGCGACGCACATCCAATCCGTAGTCTTCCAGAACGGTCGCCACCTCGGCAGCAAAATAATCGAACATTGTGCTGAAATGTATCGTCGCGCGCGTACCGGGTGCGATACGGGAGATGATATCACAAGTGTAGCAACTCACGCTGCAATAATACTTTAGTGAAGGCGTCCGGACAAGACTTGATTTGTCACGTTGCGATGAAACGCGGCCCGCGGACCGACGTACTACGGAACCAGGGGTTCCAAATGATCGACAAGCTCACGCCGGTACGCCTGTGCGATGCGCCCGGTCCACGGCCCGGGCTCTCCAAGTATATGGGGACCGATACTGCGGATCGGCACGACGCCGCGTGTTGAGGACGTAAGAAACGCCTCGTCGACCGTCCCATCGTCGAGATCCGACTCCGCAATAGGTTCCATCTTGACCGTGAGCGCCGGCCCCATCGCCTCCGCGACCTGCAAAACGGTACGGCGTACGGTGCCTTCCAACATACCCTCCGCGGCCGTGTAGAGCGTATCTCCCACGACGGCGTAGAAGTTGGAGCTCGCCCCTTCCAAAATACGTCCGCCCGCGTCGACCAGTAGATACTCGAAAGGCGGCCCGAGGCCTCCGTTGTGGAACTCGGCCCCGGCCGATAGACGACGTCGCCCGGCGAGCCACGCCGTACTCTTAACGTGCGCTCGGCGGCGTATAAGCCCGTGCACTATCGCGCACTCAGCGCCGCGGGCGATGATCTCCTCGGAAACCGCGTGGGCTCGTTCCACCGAGAGACGATACCACGGTCGGTCGTCGAGTACCGCCGTAACGCGAAACCGACCGTCGACGGTCCCGTCCTCGGCGCCGCGTAGCGTCTCCAACATAGCGGAGAGTTCGCGTCGCAGACGGTGCCTGGGTACCCGCAACGCGACCCCGAGTTCAGCCGCCGAACGCTCGACACGATCGAAGTGTCGATCCAACTCGAGGACTTTGTCGCGTTCATACGTACGAGCGACGAGATAGACGCCGTTTTCCGGCTCCTCGGCCCCCGCATCGGCGAGGGTGCCGAACGAACTATCTACCTCGGTGCGCCGGCCGTCGCGGAGCTCCACCACCACAATCGCCACACATTACACCGTGGTTCGTTTCCGGCCGGGCGTCAACCGCCTCCCTACCGTTTGCTTGGGAGAAGACCGGCGAACATTTCCGGCCGTCGGATTACCGTGATAACCCACACAAGAACGAGGAAGATCGCCGGTCCGAGGAACGGCGTACCGTCGATCATATGAGCGGCAATCGCACCGCCCCAGTATGCGCTTTGGAGAAACGCTCCGGCGGGAAGCGTCATTGGGATCAAAAACAACACGGCCGTTATCAACTCGCCGATACCTATCATCACGAGTCTATCTCCGAGTCCCATCGCGATAAGCGGCTCGGCGGCACCGGCGAACTTACTCACGGCGCTCAGAGTCATGAGAAGGGTGAGTATTCCCGCCAGTATCCAACCGGTGATGTTTCGAGCTCTGTTCGTAGCCACTCGGCTAACCCCCTAACACAAAGATGATATGTGCGACGGAATATAGTAACGCTCGAAAGCGCGGACAACGGCAGGAGGCGATTGTAACGAAATGTTTATTTCTGACCGGTAAGAAATACACATGAACGAGATCTCGGCATACGCGCGGCGTGGGACGGTCACGGCCTACTCGTCGTCGAAGAAGGCGATGCGTTCACGAAGATACCGCACCTGCTCGGCGAGTTCCCGAGCCGTGTCGGCCAGCTCGCCGGACGAGGTGGCGTTTTGCTGTACGACGTGGTCCAGACTCTGGAGAGACTGATTAATCTCCTCGACGCCGTGACTCTGCTCACCGCTTGCGATGCTGATCTGCGATACGAGCAGCGCCGTCCGTTCGATTTCCGGTAGACTCTCCCGGATGCGTGTGGCTGCGTCGCGGGCGACGATGAGATTGGCCTTCGATAAGGAGCTGATCTCCGCCGCCGCCTCCTTGGAGCGCACGGCCAACTTCTGAACTTCGTCGGCAACAACGGCAAACCCCTTCCCCGCCTCGCCGGCGCGCGCGGCTTCGATCGCCGCGTTGAGAGCGAGCAAGTTGGTATTGCGCGCGATCTCGTCGATAATGCCGATACGACGAGCGATCTCTTCCATGGCGGCGGCGGTATTCTGAACCGCCTCGCCGCTCTCCTTCGCTTCCCGCGCGACCTCGTTGGCTATTCGTTCGGTCTCCGCGGCATTCTCGGCGTTCGAGTGTACGCTCGCGGCCGTCTCCTCCATGGCGGCGGCGATCTCCTCTAAGCTCGACGCCTGCGTGGTGGCTCCGTCCGACAACGCGCCGGCGCTGCCGCTCACCTCTACCCCATGGCTCGCCACCGACTCCGCTCCGTCTCGCACGCCGGAAACCACTTCGCGTAGCCTCGTAATCATCTCCCGAATCGCATCCTGCAGCTGTCCGATATCGTCGGGATTGCGCGCCGGCGGTATATCGAAGTTCAACTCGCCCTCGGCGACGCGCTGCGCGGCACCGCGAAGATTGCGCATCGGCTCGACGGCGAGGCGAAAGACGAGAAAACGGACGAAGAAGCTCAAGATCACGATCAAAACGAGGGTGATTCCGAGGGTCCGTGCAACCGAGGACCGTACACGGCGATGCATGTCGTCCAATGAAAAGAGGAACTGAAACCCTCCTCGCTGGTCGCCGATCGCCATGCCCTCCATCGGAAATCCGACGGGATCGAAATCGCCGACACCGTGACACACGAGACAGCTGTCTTGCACGGTAATACGTCGAACATAGCGCAACTGATCGGTCTGCGGTTCGATACGCCAAAAGTCGCTCACCCCCTCCTCGCGCATCAACTCGAGAATCTCGGCCTCCGTATCGTCGGCGCTGTTGCGCGGATTCCGGGCACTGAGTGACAGAACCTTGAACTCGACACCGATCTCCTCGGCATTCTGTTCGATCGCCTCCCAACTCCGAACGATAGGAATCGCGTCGTACACGCGCTGGGTTTCTAGTATTTCCAAACGTTCCTCGGCACTATGAACGCCGGCCAACGCCTCGTTCGCCTCCGCAAAGAGCGCATCGCCGTCGACGCTGCCGTTCCCCCACAACTCGCCCACCGAGTCTCGAATCGATTCGGCGACGATGGAGACCGATCGCGCCCGTTCGACCATACTCTCCTCGGCCGAGAGCGTGAGTTGGCGCGAGAAATACCATACGTTTACCGACGAAAAGATCAAAAAAAAGACGATAATCGAAAAAATAATACGCATACCGAACCCGGCGTTACGAATGAAAGAGACCACGAGTACCTCGCTTTAGCCTTGATTAGTGACTCGCTATAAATGATAGTTGGTCGGCCCCGCGTTTGCCACGACGGTCACCATCCGAATGCAGAAGACGAAAACGGACATATCCGATGCATTGATAATAAAATCTTGAGCATTTTTGTTATTCATTCTATACTGAGCGTCACCACGCACTACACATTCGGAGGAATCCATGAGGATAACGACAAAGGGCCGGTATGCACTGCGCGCCCTCACGAATCTCGCAATATCGTTTAACGGGAAACCGCGCCCTATCAAAGTGATCGCGGCCGAAGAAGATATCTCTCCCGAGTTTCTGGAACAGATTTTCTTTAAGTTGAAGAAGGCCGGTGTTATCGGCTCCGTGCGCGGTCCCGGCGGCGGTTTCGTTCTCGAAAAAGATCCGTCGTCAATCACGATGAAAGACATCTTCATTGCGGTGGACGAGGGTTTGGATCTCACCCCATGCACCACGTGCAACCCGACCGAGGGCGTCGACCCGTGCGATCGTATGGACCGGTGTATCGTCTATTCCGTCTGGCAAGAGGTCTCCGACCACATTCTCGGTTACTTCGATAGTATCACGCTGCAAAGCATCGTCGAAAAAAACGGCGAAAAAGTGGAACGCATACTATCGGGAGCCGAAATCTCGGCCTGACGATTCGCCGCATCCGTAGTCCGGCTCACATCCGGTCGTGCAGTACGTGGCTATGCGTCGGTAGGGACGTCGGGCACGTCCCCCCGATTTTTGACGTGGAGATCAACCTGCGGAAAGGGTATCTCGACCTTCGCGGTGCGAAACGCCCGCCATATCTCAAGATTCGTCCAACTATATGCGGGAATACGATCCGTCGCATTCGCGATCCAGGTGCATAGGCGTACGGTAATCCCCGAGTCGTCGAACGACCAGACCTGATAGCGGTGCTCCGTTCCCGGAACCGCCCACGGGTTACGGCGCGCGACGTCCAAGAGCACCTCGCCGACACGATCCAAGTCACTCGAGTAGGCGACCTGCACGGTGTTGCAGATAACGATGCGAACGTCGTCGTAGGAGTAGTTGTGCATCGGGTTCCCGGTGATCTTCGCATTGGGAATGAGAATCGTCTCGTTGGTGACGGTATTTACCACGGTGTAGAGAATCTTGATCTGTTGTACCGACCCTTCGACGTCGTCGACGAGTACGCGATCCCCCTCTTTGATCGGCCGCGAGAAGATGATGACGAGGCCGGCAAACATATTCGCGACGGCGTCTTGCAGGCCGAAGCCGACACCGATGCCGAGCACACCGAACAGCACGGCAAGAGACGAGAGATCGATCCCGATCACGCTCAAGCCGACGATAATGGTCAGTCCCAAAACGACGAATCGCGTGACGTTGAGAAAGGAGAAGGAGCGCGCCGGGTCGAGGTTGAACCGTCCGAACACGTTTTGCTGAAGCAGCCGCCGGCTCAAACGAGAGAGCCACCCGGCGAAGTAGAAGACCGGTATGACGAGCAGGAGCGTCACCGCCGATATCGCGGTGTTGCCGGAGGTGAAAAAGGGCTGATTGAGAACGCGAAAGATCGTGGCGATCCAACGCGCAAGCTGTGCTCCAAGGAGGCGAGAGGAGAGCCCCAACAAAGCGATGAGCCAGCTTATCCGCACGCCGCGACGCAGCCAGCGCAACGCCCGGTCCTGCGTCCCCTCCTTGATATCAAAACGCCGGATGAGGCGTCGAAAGAGCACAGTGACGAGAAGAAGCGCCGCGGCGATGCCCACGAGCGGAAGCACAAACCCCGCGACCAGCTCAAAAATGGAGAAGGGAAGCGTAACCACTCCCAGTGCAATCGGCTCAGTGAGAAATACGGGCAGTTCTAAAAACGTGCGCATTGCGCCATAATAACAACATGCGCATCGTCCTTGACAATACAGCCGTCGTAATCGTCGACGTACAGGAGCGACTGCTCGTCCATATGGACGAGGCCGACAGAACACGCGAAAAGATACTCACGCTCATCCGCGGAGCCCGCATTCTGGAGGCGCCGCTTCTGGTTACCGAACAGTATCCAAAGGGACTCGGGCCCACCGCGGCGTCGATTACCGAGGCGTTGGGTGAGTCCGCAACGCCGATCATAAAATCGTCGTTCAGTTGTTGCGACGACACGACGTTCCGAGCGCGCCTCGCCTCTCTCGGCCGCAAGACGGTACTGCTCGCCGGTATTGAGGCGCATGTATGTATACTCCAGACGGCGCTCGACCTCCTGGAGACCGGATATCAGCCGGTCGTTGTCCTCGACGCGACATCGAGTCGCAACGGCCACGATCGCGAGATAGCCGCTCGACGTATCGAACGCGAGGGGGGGCGGATTACCTCGGTAGAATCGATTCTCTTCGAGCTCACCCGTGTCAGCGGGACCGCGCGTTTTAAAGAGATCTCGAAACTGGTTAAGTAGACGCGAGGATCGTGGAAACATCCGTATCGACCGACGACTACCGCCGGGCCGGAAACAGCGCACCGACGCGGTCCGAAGGGAGAGCGCTGTTGCGGCCCGATGTCGTCTTCTTCGGCGACGGGATACCGTCTGAGACGACGCAGCTCGCAGGAAAAGCCGCTCGGGCGGCCGATGCCATGCTCGTCGTCGGTACGATCGGAGAAGTGTACCCGGCGGGGATGCTTCCGACGATGGCGAAGCGCTATGGAGCGACGATCATCGAGATCAATACCGATCAATGCGAACATACCGCAACGATCACCGATATTTCCCTGCGCACACCGGGGACCGAAGCGATGGATACTCTGAATCGACTCGTGAGGCGCCGATTCCCACGGCGCCGAACATCTTCGCTCGCCGGAACGAGGAGATCGGTCACGTCTTGGTCTTGGACAGTCCGAAGGTGAAGGCCAATGCGGCGACCAACACCACGCCTTTGATGAAGTCCTGCACGAAATACGGCATGTTGAGCATCGTCAACCCATTAAGCAGCATGCCGATGAAAATCGCTCCGACGATGGTGCCGAATGGGTTTGGCTTACGCACGCCGAGCACCGCAAAACCGATAAGCGCCGAACCGACCGCGTCCAACAGGAGCGTGCCGCCGGACTGAACATCACCCCGCCCCACCCGCGCAGCCAACACGATACCGCCGAGAGCGGCGATCGTACCGGAGATGACGTAGGCCATGATACGATACGTATCGACTTTGGCGCCGACCAACCGCGCCGCCTCGGCGTTGCTGCCGATGGCGTAAAAGATGCGCCCCCAACGCGTGAGGGAGAGCACGACAAATACGAGGACGGCAACCACGAGCATAATCGCCACCGCCGTCGGTACGATACCCAATATGCGACCCTGCCCCAAAAAGAGAAAGTAGTCGGCAAACTCACCGCGCGCGGTCACGCCGCCGGCGAGCACCGCGCCACGGCCGATCGATCGTCCGCCGGAGGGGATGAGCTGCAAACCCTGTACCAAAAACATCATACCCAACGTGGCGAGAAGGTCCGGTATTTTGACCCTGACGATCAATATACCGTTTATCAACCCGATAAACGCGCCCAGGCTTAGGCACGCAATGATCGCCGCAAGGCCGCTCGTCTCCAGAACGACCATCATATACGCCGAAATCATCACCGACAGCGCCGCGACCGAGCCGATCGACAGATCCAGTCCGTCGATCACAAGGGGAAAGGTCACTCCCAAGGCTAAAATTCCATATACCGTCACGCCGAGGAGAATCGAAAAGAGGTTCCCCGGCCGCCAAAAGACCGGTTGTATGATCCCAAAAATCACGAACAACGCCGCCATCACGATGAGAAATCCGTACCGGATGGAAAACCGTTTGAGCCGTTCCGTGCGGTCCACCGCGCGACGGTCCGCGACCGTCCCTGGATGTATTTGTGAACTCATGCTTCAAGCGCCTCCCGCTCGCCTTGCGGGGCCTCCTGGGAGACCCAATGGAGAAGTTGATCGCGATCGATGTTTTCATAGAGCTGCTCTCCGACAATCGCGCCGGCGTTCATAACGATGATGCGGTCGGCGACTTCGATAACCTCGTCCAGATCGGTCGCGATGACGATCGCCGCCCGTTCGCCGATGTGCTCCCTCAGATGGCGTCCTATATCGTGACGCGAGCGGACATCGACGCCCTGAAAGGGCTCGTCGAGAATCACCAGTTCGAAGGACTCCAGAAGCCACCGCGCCACGACGACCTTTTGTTGATTACCGCCTGAGAGACTGTCCATTTCAGCCTCTTCGCCGTCGCACTTAATGCCCATCGCCTCGATCATAGCGCGGGTCCGCCGGCGTTCGCTGCCGATCTTCATGATTCCCAACCAGTCGAAGACGCGCAAAAAAGGAAGCGTCATATTCTGCCGCACCGTAAACATAGGTACGACCGCGTTGTTGGTGCGATCCTCCGGTACGTAGAAGATTCCCCGCGCGACCGCCTCGGCGACGCTCCGCGGCGCGATACGCCGTCCATCCACCAGAATATCGCCGGAAACGGGCCGCCTGATCCCGAACAACACCTGGGCCAACTCGCTTTTCCCCGCTCCGATGAGCCCGGTTATGCCGAGTATCTCGCCGCGATGGATGCGCAAGTTTACGGGCGGAGAACCCTCGCTCACGACCAGATCGCGCAACGCGATCTTGAGCTCCGCCTCGTCGCGACCGTTGCTTCGTACCATGTGCTGGTGCTTGGGAATCTCTCCGACCATTCTGGTTACCATCTCCTTGACGTCGAAGGGACGCGTCAGCGTTCCCGCGGTGGTCCCGTCTCGTAGGACCACCACGCGGTCGGCGATACGCCCGATTTCGTGTAGGCGATGCGAGACGTACAGAATCGAGACGCCCGTCGCCTTGAGCCGTTCCAACATCTCAAAAAGGCGCTCGGACTCCTTCTCGGATAATGAACTGGTCGGCTCGTCCAGAATGAGGAGCTTCGGATCTCCCGCCAAGGCGCGAGCGATGGCGATGAGTTGTCGGTCGGACTGGCTCAAATCCTCCACCGCGACGTCCAAATCGACCTCAAGCCCCATCAAAAGCGCGATCTCTCGCGCGCGCTCGCGAAGCGCATTTCTATCATAGAAGGGACGTTGACCCGGAGCGAGCAGCTCGGCCAACGTAAGATTCTCATACACCGACATACTCTGTACGACGCCTTGGTTGATGATCTGGTGTACCGTCGCGACACCGTTGTCGGCAGCGTCTTTCGGCGTCGCCAAACGTACCGGCCGACCCCCGATCACGATTTCACCGTCGAAGTCTACGTGATATCCGCAGATGATCTTTATCAACGTCGACTTGCCCGCCCCGTTGGCGCCTACCATCGCCAAGACCTCGCCGGGAAAGAACTCCACCGAAACATCGTCCAGCGCCCGCGTCGCACCGAAGGATTTGCCGATGTTTCGTACTTCAATCAATGGGGACGGTCGAGCCACACGCGCCTCCTCGATACGCGACGTTACGCGTCCGGCGCGAACATGCGCGCGAGATTCGCGTCGTACGGCGGTTCGATGACGCCCGCATCGGTGATAAACGCGGTGACCAACTCTCCGGGCGTCACGTCGAAAGCCGGGTTACGTACCTTGACACCTTCGGGAGCGGTGCGTCTAAGGCCGAAGTGCGTCACTTCGTCCGTACTACGCTCCTCGATCACGATATCGTCGCCGGTAGCCGTGTTGAGGTCGATGGTGGAGGCGGGACTCGCAACGTAGAACGGGATACCGAAGTGTTTGGCGAGAATCGCCACGCCCATGGTGCCGATTTTATTGGCGACGTCGCCGTTGGCCGCCACGCGATCGGTACCGACGATCACCATGTCGATCAACCCCTTTTGCATTACAAAGGCGGCCATATTGTCGGTAATCGTATACACATCGATTCCGGCCTCCCGCAGCTCCCACGCGGTGAGTCGCGAGCCCTGCAACAACGGCCGACTCTCGTCGGAATAGACGGTAAACCGTACGCCCTTCTCATGAGCGAGATACATGGGCGCGGTAGCGGTCCCGTAGTCGGAGGCCGCGAGCCGTCCGGCGTTACAGTGGGTGAGGATACCGACGCCTTCGCGGATGAGATGCTCCCCGCGTTCGCCGATGCGTCGGCACAGAAGCAGATCCTCCTTGTGGATCGCTTCCGCCTCGGCGACGAGCGTCGCCAGGAGTTCGTCGCCCGTTCCACCTTCGACGGCGTCAACGACGCGAACGCAGCGCGTCAACGCCCAATGAAGGTTGACGGCGGTCGGACGCGACGAGTCCAGATAGGCGGCTTGTCGCCGAAGTTCCGCGAGAAATGAAGGCCTATCGAGACTTGTTTTGTCCCGCATCGCGACGACCAGACCGTACGCGCCCGCGACACCGATCGCCGGCGCTCCGCGTACCTTCAACTGCCTGATGGAGTCCCATACCTGTTCGACGCTCGTCTGTTCCTCGACCTCTACCGATAGAGGCAGCTTCGTTTGATCGAGAAGAAAGAGTGCTCCTGAACGCCACTCGATGCTCTTGATCGTTTCGGTATTCGTCATCGTCCGTTCGTCATAATGCATAATGCTCTCCGCACGCGCAATCGGTATCCACGATCATACGCAAGTATGGCTCGGCCGTCGCCCCGTATCGGGACGGCGGCATCTATCGTCGAGGAAAAAATCGTATCTGATCTCGTTATCAGGGCATCCAAATAGAACGCGCCGCCGGGGATTCGTTAAATGCCGCGAAACTCGCCATGAGCTCTTCCATGTTCGTCACACCCGCCTCGCGCAGCATATCGGCGGTGAAAATCATGGGCTCCACCAGAACATCGCGCGGCACATCCTCGCCGGCCATTACTTGCGCAAGGGTGCGCACCGACACGGCCCCCATCTCCGCGGGATTGACCGCGGAGGTCATGACCCAGGGACTACCGGGCTGCGTCATGATCTCGATGTCCTGCGTCGAGATATCGATGCTGTACACCCGCACCGAGTCGGTCATCTCCAACTCCTCCAGAGCAAGAACGATACCCTTGGCAAACTCGTCGTACGGCGCTAAATACGCCTGAATACTCGGGTTTGCCCGTAGCACCGCCTGGGCCTGGTCGGCATTGCGCACGGCAATAGGAGAGTCGAGTGTACCGGTCTGGGCCACAATACTCACGTTCGGATAGGCGGCAACGATCTCCTGAATCGGTCCGTCGCGCTTGTCGAGGGGCAGAATGCCGGCAACACGCACGTAGGCCATGTCGACGTTTCCACCGAAATCCTCGACGATCGCAGTGATTGCGTTCAATCCGTGTTGCGGGTCGTTTTGCGCCACTTGCGGGATATTCGAATTCTGTAGATCGACGTCGAACGCGACCACGGGAATGCCGGCGTCCAAAGCGTCCTGGGCGGGGCCCCGCATCGTTTCGGTGAGCCCGTGCTGAATGACAATGCCGTCGACGCCGAGGTTGATCGCCTGATTCACGAAATTGGCCTGCGCCTGCGCGTCGCCCTGTCTTCCGAGCACCGTAACGCGCATACCGAGTTCCTGTGCCTGAGCCTCCAGACCGGCGCGATACATCTGCATAAACTCGCCCTCGACCAAATAGCTGATGTGCGCGATATGCAGCTGCCGCCCGGCACTTCCGTCGAAGGGGGCGGGAGCACCTTCGATTCTCGTCACGTTTTCGTCGGACTCGCCCTGGCCGGCGGCGTATACGAAACCGGTACCTGCGACCAGCACGGTAATCAAAAACAGAATTAGACTCCTTTGCATCTTCCCCTCCTTGTACCCGGCATATGATATGCCAATTTTGTGGTTTTATACCAAGCTAATGTTGTTTCTTAGCTGGTTTTCCAGAATTATGCTCCCACAATCGTGCAATGTCAAATGATTTTTTATCTTGATGACTGTTTATGTGGTTTTCTATGAAAAAACGGAGATAGATCGAACGCCGTCACTTCCGACACATTCCGGAGAGGGCGTCGATACCGTGCCGCGCGTATATCGGAGAGAAAGACATGAATGTGGTGACTTTTTACGCGCCTCGGTCGCCAGAAGCGTTCACGACGACGCGGCTCCCCCGAATCGACGGTTCATGCGGCGCCGCTCGGAGCGACTCCGCATCGGAGCTGGACATCGTGCTCCTCCAACGTCGTTCTCCACTCCGACGATACCTCGCGGTCGGTGACCATCACGTCGAAGGCGCCGAAATCGGCCATATGGACGAACGACGTTTTGTCGAACTTGGTTGCGTCGACCACCAGGATCGAGCTCTCGGCCTGACGCATCATCTGTTTGCGAATCTCCGCCTCTTTTTCATTGGCGTCCGTGACCCCGTGCAGACGATGGACGCCGTCACAACAGATGAAGGCTTTGTCGGCAAAGTAGGTGGCAATCGCCGTCTCCGCGGCCTTGCCGACCATCGTAAGAGACTGGGATCTCAACGTCCCCCCGGCGCAGATAACTTTGATCCCGGGACCGCGGGCCAACGTTTCGGCGACTTTTAGCGCATTGGTAATCACGATGAGATTCTTCTTGTCGAGGATGTTCTCGGCGATATAAACCGCGGTCGTACTGGCGTCGAGAAAAATAGTATCGCCGTTATGTATCAACTGCGAGCTGAGGGTTCCGATGATGTTCTTACCCTCAACATACGTGTGCTCCCGCATCGTCACGGGAACTTCCAGGTGCATCCCGCTGTTGAGAAACGCGCCGCCGTATGTCTTTTGCAGCAATCCGGAGCTCTCCATCTTGGTGAGATCGCGTCGGATCGTCTCTTCGCTCACGTCGAACCGTCGCGACAACTCGACGACCGTTACGCTGCCGGTCTCCTGAAGTATTCCGAAAATAGCATGGCGCCTCTCCACAGCGAGCATCGGTCACATCCTCCTACGTAGGGGAATATAACACACCGGCTACACTTGATGGGCGCGCACTGTCTCTACAACCTCGTCGATCGAACGATACTCCCGCCGCTTCATGATGAAATCCCGCGCCGTATTCAGCGCGGTGACCTGCGCCGCCTCACGCACCATGGCGTCCTCGATGGACCGGATATCTTCAACTTGAGCAAGACCGACGATGCGCCGCGTCATCTTACACCCCGCGAAGCCGATGGCGTCGGCAAAGAGCCGTTTCATGTAGCTCTCCATATAGAGCGGATTACTCTCCATAGGCGTCGTCACCTTCTCGCGCCACAACGCTCGAAAGAGGCGCGAGAAGGTCTCCCAAATACCTTTGAACGTGGTCAGAAGATACTCGCGGTACGAGGCGCGCTGCGCCTCGTCGGCGGTGTGCCAGATGTGGCTCGCGTGATTCAAAATGAGGTTGCCCAGAATCGCGCCGATATCGAATCCCATGGGACCGAAGAAGCCGAATTCGGGGTCGAACGCCTTGGTGCTCTCGGTAGTGACGAAAACACTCCCGGTGTGAAGATCTCCGTGAATGAGCGCCTGAGCGTGGGTCATGAACGACTCCTTGAGGACGGCGACCTCCCGTTTGAGCGCGCCGTCGCTCCAATTCTCTTCGACGCGCTCGCGAATCTCCGGGTCGATCTTGTTGTTCGGGGCGTCGAAGTACGGCTCGCTGAAGACGAGATCCTCAGTGATTTTGCACAGCGCTGGATTAATGAACTGCTTTTGTAACTCCTTCTTTTCCTGCGGGTCCATGCCCAGATCGGATGTCAGAAAAAGCGAACGAGCGAGAAACTCCCCCATGTGATCGGCCAGGCGCGGGTAGACAACGCCCTTGATCAACCCTTTGCGAAGCACGACGTGATCCGAGAGATCCTCCATGACGATCGCGTACATCTCGCGGTCGTAATCGTGAATCTTGGGCGCGAGCCCCGGACAGTGTCGATCGTGGAGCACCAACATTTCACTCTCGATACGCGCCCGATCCAGGGGTGCCACGATACTCTCGTCTATGCGGGCGTGGGGGAGCGACTGTTTGATTATCACGCTCTTATGCGAATCACCGGTATCCCACACACGAAAGACCATGTTGAGATTCCCGTCGCCTATTTCACGACACGCCAGCGCCGAGGTATCGGAGAAGGGGTGCGTTTTTTTACTCACATAATCGATCGCTGTCCGTTCGTTGAGGGTCTTATACGCCACGACGTTCCTCCTTATCGTTCTTGGACGTTATCTCAGAGTCGAGCACGCACGCGCGCGACGATCTCATCTATCAGGGCGTCTACCTCGACATCGGTCGCACCGGGATCTCTCTGAACGCCGATCGGTGCGCCGCCCGATCCGTGGGTCGGCGTCGAGACGTCACGATCGGACCGATATGTAGGCGCATGGATCTCGGACTCCACCGCGTACTTCCGGCACGGCGCCGCCACCGACTCTCCATTCGTCCTGCGGGAACATGCATTGACCGTCGTCGTGACGCCGTAGAAGGTTCGCAAATTCTGAAGCTCTTCCAACTGCTCCGTTGAGAAGGGCGTCGCACCGCCCAGAACTCGGGCGTATATCAGAATCTCCGCGTTATGCTCCAGCTTTTCCAACTTTTTGAATGCGTCGGCAAGGGTCGGTCCCACCGTAACACTTCCGTGGCGCGCAAGCATGACGACGTCGCTATTGCAAATGAGATCGCTCATGGATGCGGGGAGGTCGTCGGTGCTGGGCGTCGCGTACGGCGCTATCGGGACGTCGCCGAGAGTCACCACCACCTCTGGGAGCACGCACGTATCCAGCGAGGCGCCGGCGATGGTAAAGGCGATCGCCTTCGGCGGATGGGCGTGAATCACCGCTTTGATATCCCTTCGGCGGCGATACGCTTCGAGATGCACCTTCACCTCCGTCGATGGACGCCGTTCTCCCCACGCCAACTCTCCCGCCATCGTCACGATAACCGGCGCTTCGACCGTCATATCCTCTTTGCGAATACTCGATGGAGTAATTAAAACGTGTTCGTCGTCGAGACGCACGGAAAGGTTACCGTCCGTGGCCGATACCAAACCGTGGGCGTGCACCTTGCGACTGTAGTGGGCAATGTCCTTGCGCGCCTCCAACTCGGTAGGAAACATCGCTACGCTCCTCTTACTTCCACATAATCGACGATCGCCACAATCATCTCCTGCACTGCGGGCTTATCCAATCCCAACACGGCCCGCGCCGAGTTGCCCTCCTTCAGGACCAAGACGCGGTCCCCGACTCCCGCCTCGACCGTATCGACGGCCACAGTCTCTTTACCGGCGGCGTTCCCCGCAGGGTCGCACAGCGCGACCACCAAGAGCCGCCGACCGTCGTAATGGGGATGCTTTACGGTCGCGGTAACCGTTCCGCGCACGACTCCCAATCTCATGGGCAATCCACTTCGTCGACGATTCCGACGATCGTCGCGTCGACGGGGACAAACGGCGAGGGAAGCGGAAAGGTCGCCTCCCGCCCGTCGACGATATACACGCGATCTCCCGGACCGGCACGGTAGGTCGAATCGGCGACCACGATTGCGGAGCCGGCCGGCGCGCCGTCGGATCGTTCTGGCTGCACCCACAACAACGGCACCCCCGATAGGCCGTCGCACGCAACTGTAACCTCAACGACACCCATCGCCCGTCCCAAAAACACGTCACTCCCTCCCCGGTAGAAACCGCGCGACGTCCGGCGAAATCTCGGGGATTATCTGAGCCTCCACGAGCATATCGCCGGGTATGCGCCGCCGCGCCGCCTCGATCGCCGCGGTAACCTCCGAAAGCTCTCCGGCAAACAGCGCAAACGCCTTGCCGCCGAGCCCCTGCAGCAGACTGATGCTGTGAATCGCGACGTCCGCCTCTTTGACCGCACCGTCGGCGGCGTCGATGATCGATACCGCGGAAAAACTCTCCACAACACCGAGCGTGTCGTCGACCTCACACGCAGCCTCGCGGTTGATCGCTGCAATGACTCCCGGGTTGATGTTTGCGACACATAGGGTACCGAAGAGCGCCTCGCCGGCGTGGCGACTACCGGTCCCCAGCGCCTCTTCTACGGAGGCGACGTCGCCGGATATTGCGATCAAAAACTTTCCGGGACAGTATGCGCGGGCGTCCAAGAGGCGTACTGGCGCCTTTTTGAGCATCCGATCTACCACCGCGTATCCACGGGCGATGCCGGTCAACTCCAGAGCGCCGAACGTCTCGGGCGTCGGTACGATGGTCAGTCGATACGCCATATGCGCCTCATACGATGCCGTAGTTTCCGACCAGGGCGCAGCGCTGGGCGCGGGAGAAGGTCCGAGCGGTGGTGAGGCCGTCGCCGGTGCGAGAGGCGATGGTGAAGGAGGTGATTCCTTCGCCGCCTAAGCCCAAGCCGGCGTAGTTGGGGCCGTTTTTCACATAGACCGAACAGCCGATTCGTCGCCCCATTTCAGTGAGGACGTCGATATTACGGGAATGCATACTCGCGGTGTGTCGATTCCCACCCTCAACCGCGACCGCGTAGTCTATCGCCTCGCCGACGTCGCGCACCCGCACGATGGGCATCACCGGCATCAACATCTCCGTCCATGCAAAAGGGTGATCCGGTGAGACCTCACACAAGATCAGCCGCGGATCGCCGTCGACGCGCGTACCGATCGCCTCCAAAAGCACGCGCGCGTCGCGCCCGACGAACTCGCGACGTACCGGCGTGTGACGCCCGGGCTCGGGCTCGCGGGCGAACAACACATTCTGCAGCTGCCGAATTTGGTTGGCCGAGGCGCAGTACGCACCGGCCCTCCCCATCTCCTCTACCAGCTGCCGGGCGACCGCCTCGACGACGACGGTGACCTTCTCGGCGATGCAAATGATGTTATTGTCGAGGGAGCCACCGGCCAGAATATCGCGGGCGGCCTTCGA
Organism: Alkalispirochaeta sp.; assembly: GCA_965601925.1. Taxonomy (GTDB): domain Bacteria; phylum Spirochaetota; class Spirochaetia; order DSM-27196; family Alkalispirochaetaceae; genus Alkalispirochaeta. The sequence continues at coordinate 2,577,028 of OZ271854.1, read as the reverse complement.
GATGTCGGCGCTCTCGTCCACGACCGCCGGCGGATTGCCCGGCCCCGCCGCCACGACCTTCTTGCCGCTCTGCATGGCCGCGGCAACGACGCCCTCGGATCCGGTGACCGCCAAGAAGGGAACGTCCCGGTCGCGCATAATCGCCGTGGCAGTATCGATCGTCGGTTCCTCTACGGCGACGAAGGAGTGCTCCGGCCCGCCGCCCTCGGCGATGGCGCGATTGAGCATACTCATGATCGCCAAAGAGCACCGCGCCGCGGCGGGATGCGGGTTAAAGACGACGGCGTTCCCGGCGGCGAACATTCCGATACCGTTGTTGATCACCGTCTCGGTCGGATTGGTGCTGGGAATGATGGCGCCGATCACTCCGTACGGAGCGCGCGCATCGAGGGTGATCCCGAGATCGCCGGTCGTCGCGGCGGTAGCCAACGCCTCGACACCCGGCGTCTTCTCGGCGACGAGGCGGTTCTTCTCGACCTTATCTTCGACGCGACCCATACCGGTCTCTTCCCGCGCCGTCCCGGCGAGGAGCTCGAGGTGATCCAGAGCGGTACGCCGCATCGCGCCGACGATCTCATCCCGGCGAGCGAGGGGTAGCCGAGAGAGTTCTCGCGAGGCGGATTGCGCCGCGGCAACGGCTGACTCAATATCACGAAAGACGCCGAGATGCGGCACATCACGCAACGAAGCGCCCTCATGCGTTCGATTCGCGACGACGCGTCCGGCGGACCTTCCGACTCCCTCTTCGGTCAGGCGAGAGACGACCCGTTCGACGATTTGTTCAAGATGGCGTTCGTGTAAGAGCATGCTCTCCCCGCTACTTCCTAAACACCGTACGGTCGCCGATGGAAAACGAGTCGACGATCGCCATCACGACCGCGTCCGCCGGTCGATCACGCGTCACCGCGGTTTGCCGCGCCGACGAACCCGTGGCGTATAGGACGACCTCAGACTCCCCCGCGCCGACGGCGTCAACGGCAACGACGAACTCGCCGGCAGATTGCAGGTCGTGAGCCAAGCGCTCCAAGACGAGAAACGTACTCCCGACCATCGATGGTTCCTTTTGCGTAGCAACCACCGTACCGACGACTCGGGCCAGATTCACCGTCCACGCTCCTTACTTCTCGCCTTTTCCGCGTTCCTGACGCCCCAGAGGGAGCGCCGTATCGACGTTCTCGTGAGGCCGCGGAATGACGTGAACGCTCACCAGTCGTCCGACGCGCTCGGCGCTTTTGGCTCCCGCTTCGGTGGCGGCCTTTACCGCCGCGACATCTCCGCGCACGATCGCCGTCACGTATCCGCCCCCGGTCTTCTCGTATCCGACAAGCTCCACCTTAGCGGCTTTGACCATCGCGTCGGCCGCCTCAACCATGCCGACAAATCCTTGCGCTTCGATCATCCCCAGTGCATCCGCCATATCCTTGCGTCTCCTTTGCCGTCCGTTGAATCGTCTCTACCCGCCATTACCCAATGGTTCGTGATCTCCTTTAGGCGCCCTTGACCGGCAATATCGCCGACGGCGCGTTCGGCCGCATCTTTGGCGGCCAGGACTTCACCCTCCTCACCGCCGATATAGACACGCCCGAAGGCGCCGATTGCGCGCACCTCGAGAATATTGATACGCGCCGCCTTCTCCGCCTCGTTGGCTGCCAATGCGGCGTAGGAAGCCGGCTGCGTCTCGATAGTCAACAGCGTCTCGCCCGGCAGGATCATGTTGCCGTGACGCATACGGTTGATAAGCTGACACTGAAAGTCCGTGACGTTCTTCACCGTCTCCAACCCAACCAGCTCCGGCTTGTGACGATCTTCGACCGTCATGCCGAGGGATGCGAGGATTGCGTGTCCCGCCTCGGTGACCGCGCCTTGGTCGTAGCTGTGGAACTCAAGCACACCCGCGGCGCGCTCCACATACATGATACCGGGCTGCACATCATTGGATTTGAGGGCGATGTCGGTCAGACGGTTGATATCCATGCCGGGGCGGATCTCGACCCAAAGGCTCGCCTGCCCCGAAAGGGGTAGGTACCCCTTGGCGATCGTCGCGACGAATGCGGTAAATTGCGGTTGCAACCGGTCCAAGTAGGCGTACGTCAAAAGCTCTACCATGCGTCCTCCGGCACCTCCAACGTGCGTTGCATGTGATTGTAGGTCCGGTTATACCTGATGTCAACAAAAAAACACACAAAACCACATTCATCATCTTTTGCGGCTTGTTAATGGCGAAAAACATGCACGTTTAAGACTATATATTTCCGAAATAGTGGTATAATGCGTCCATGACGTCGTCACGAGTCACTTCCATGCGTAGCGCCGCGGCACTTCTCGAGCCGGGATCAAGGACCCTCGCCGTCGGCGGCAATAGCCTCCATCGTGTACCCCACTCCTTCATCAGAGCGTTGGCGCGCCATCGCCGGGGCGACCTTAAACTCCATATCGTCAAGACCGCCGGAGCGTGGGATATCGATCTATTGTGCCTCGCGGGAATGGTGACCGACGTGTCGGCGGGATTCGTGGGATACGAGTCTCGCTTCGGCCTCGCTCGACACTACCGAAGAGCGGTAGAGTCCGGCGCGGTGAAGGCACGGGAACACGCCTGCTATACGGTGATCGCCGCTCTGCGAGCGGCGTCCTACGGTCTGGGATTTCTTCCGGTACGCGGATTGGACGGAAGCGATCTGGTGGAGGCGCGATCGTTCCGCCGTATCGCCGATCCGTACGACGAGACGGAGCACGTCGTAGTGATACCCGCCATCGTTCCAGACATGGCCGTCATGCACGTCCAGTACGCCGACACGACCGGAAACGGCGTCATCGTGGGCTCAAAGAACGAGGATCTCATTATGGCCCGCGCGGCGCGGACGGTAGTGCTGACCGCGGAACATATCGTCGAGACGGCGGATCTTCCCGTCCCCGTGGATCACGTGGATATCCCGTCGGTACTGGTCAATGCCGTAGTACACGCCCCACGCGGCGCGGCGCCGGGGAGCTGTTACGGCGAGTATGAGATCGACGAGGAGGGCGTAACGAGTTTGATCGAGGCGGCCGACGAGGAGTCGTTGGCCCGTCTCTTGGATGGCGAACAATGATCGATACAACAACTGTGGGTGACGCTATGGCGGTGACGATGGCGCGGCTTCTCAAGGGTGCGCAGACCGTCTTTCACGGCCTTGCAAGTCCTCTGCCGGCGGTCGCTATCGCACTGGCGCGGCGCATGCATAACCGATCGCTTCTGTATCTCAACATCGCCGGCGGGGTAAACATCGACCCCACCCGGCTGGACAGCTCAACATGCTCCCCGCGTTTTCTCGAAGGAAGCGAATCGTTCTTTTCCCTCGTCGATATCTTCGACCTCTCGGCGCGCGGGCGGCTGGACGTCGCGTTTTTGGGGGGCGTGCAGATCGATCGGTTAGGGAACATAAACAACAGCGTTATCGGACGCTTCGATGCACCCAAGGTCAAGCTCCCGGGAGGTGCGGGGAGCGCCGCAATCGTCCCCACCGCCCGCCGTACCATCGTATGGCGTACGCGCCACGACCGGCGCAGCTTTCCAGACCGGTGCGACTTCGTCACCGCGGCCGGTAATGTCCGCGAGGTCGTCTCCCCGTTGGGGCTGTTGCGCGTAGAGGACGGCGAGCTGCGTCTGGCGGGGTGGTTTCCCTACTCCAATCGCGACGAGATACGCCGCAACACCGCCTTTCCCATCGCAGAGACGGCCGATTGCGCGGAACTGTCGCCGCCCGCGCAGGAGGAGCTCGCGCTACTGCGGGAGATCGATCAGGACGGTGTGCGGTATAGCGAGTTTCATTAGATAGATTCTTAGGCGGGACGCGGAGGATACCCAAGGTTGCACGGATACCGATCCCATCCTACACTTTCCTACATGAATAAACGTATCGGCTTTGTCTCATTCAGGATCGCCGGAACCGACGGGGTCTCGCTTGAAACCAAAAAGTGGGCCGACATCTTCGAGCGAAACGGGTGCAGTTGTTATTACCTGGGCGGTGAGCTGGATACGCCGGAAGACAACAGTATGCTTGCGCCGTACTTTCATTTCCAAGAGCCGAATGTCCGCTCCACCTATCGGGCGTGCTTCTCCAACACCGTACGCCCCGCAGAGCTCACCCATACGTTGCACGACCACCGCGAAAAGATAAAGGCGTCGCTGTACGAGTTCGCCGAACGATTCAACATCGATATTCTCGTCCCCGAAAACGCAGTTACGATTCCGCTCAACGTACCGCTGGGAATGGCGATTACCGAGTTCATCGCCGAGACGGGTACTCACACGATCGCTCACCACCACGATTTTTTTTGGGAGCGTAAACGGTTTCTGGTCAACTGCGTGTGGGACTATCTCAACAGTTGCTTCCCACCGCACTTGCCCAACGTTCACCACGTCGTTATCAACACGTCGGGACAAAACCAACTCGCGCTGCGCACCGGTATCAGCTCCACGCTCATTCCCAACGTGATGGACTTCGAGACGCCGGCCCCGGGGCTGGACGAATACAACGAAGATGTACGCCGGGCGTTAGGTGTCGCGGACGACGAACTGTTCATTTTACAACCGACGCGCGTCGTCCAGCGGAAGGGTATCGAACACGCCATCGAGTTGGTGGCTCGATTGGGTCGCAAGGCGGCGCTGGTAATCTCGCACGCCTCAGGAGACGAGGGGTACGAATATCAGACGCGAGTAAAAGAATACGCCGAGTTGTTGGGAATCCGAGCGATCTTCGTCGACGATGTTATCGGTGATCGACGCGATACGACCTCCGACGGACGCAAGATATATAGTCTGCAGGATGTGTACCCCCACGCCGATCTCGTTACGTATCCGTCGATCTTCGAGGGGTTCGGGAACGCCTTTCTGGAGGCGGTCTATTTCCGTAAACCGATCGTCGTCAACAACTATTCGATTTACTCCCACGACATCAAACCGCTCGGGTTCCGTGTCGTCGAGATGGACGATTTCGTCTCGAACGAGACGATCCGGCGCACCGTCGAGGTACTGGATAACCCGAGCCTCGCGGAGAAGATGGTCGAGGTGAACTACGATCTCGCCCTGAAATACTTCTCCTACACCAACTTGGAAAAGAAGCTGTGGTACATAGCGCGCAGTTTCTACGGTGTAGAGGATGCCGCTCTGGGCTGTCCGTAGACGCGAGCGGCACCGCCATTTGGCGCTCGCGTATGGCCGGGTTTCCGGCGTCGTTGCGGCCGATTGTGCTCTCATTTGCAATCACATCGTTCGTCCGGATCGCGCCGGGCGGACTACGCGCCGGAGAAACCCGAACGCGTAGCGCCGCGCAGACGCGTCGGTGCGCCGGGGCGAGGCAACATGAATGGTCTCCCGGAGACCTCGCCGAGTCGGTGAGCGCGCACCCGAATACGCTTGGAACACATCGTTCCTTGACCACACCGGCGTCGACGAATTAGTGTGTGAACCTCACCCATGAAACGATTTCTAACCGCAGGTTTTCTACTATTCGCACTCTCCGCGGCGAGCCATCCGCCTACGGTATCGGCACAAGAGGGGCTGGGTTTGGCGTTGGCCGGCGGCGGGGCGCTCGGGTTTGCGCACTTGGGCGTGATAACCGTCTTGGAAGAGCTCGGCTTTGATCCGCAGTACGTCTCCGGCACGAGTATCGGGAGCATCGTGGGATCGCTGTACGCCGCGGGATACACCGTCGAGGAGCTCCTCCGCATCGTGGAGGAGGTCGACTGGAACGCCCTGTTCTTCGATACGCCTATCCGGGAATATCTCGACTACGACGCCAAAGAATCGACGCGCCGGTATCGCTTCTCTCTCCGCTTTGCAGACGGTGCGTTGTTGGGACGTTCCGGCTTGTCGGCGGGGCAGAATGTCGTGGAGTTTCTCGACGAGCTGCTGGAAGACCACGCCGACGTCGAGGACTTTCGGGATCTGCCGCGATCCCTTGCTATCGTCGCGACCGACCTCGTATCGGGCGAGGAGATCGTCTTTACGTCCGGCGACCTCAAAAGCGCCGTTCGGGCGAGCATGGCCGTACCGGGAGTGGTGTCGCCCCTGTACTACGACGGGCGTTATCTGATCGACGGCGGCTGGGTAAACAACCTGCCGGTCGACGCCGTGGTCGATCTCGGCGCGCATACGACCATCGCCGTCAGCCTCATCACGACGGATCGCGATATCGAGGAGCTGCGCGATATCTTCACGATTGCCGATCAGTCCAATATGATTCTACGCCGTCGGATACTCTCGCGGAATCTGGAGCTTGCCGACATCGTCATCGCTCCCGATCTTCGGGAGTACACGACGACGGACTTCGGCTCCGCGTTGGAGCTGGTAGAGGTGGGACGTCAGGCGGCACTGGAGATGCGGGACGAGTTGGTTGCGCTGAGAGAACGCCTCGACGCTACGGTATCCGACGGGACGGCGGAATCGCCTCGGACGATCGACGAGCCGCCGACCTCACGGCGTGACGAGTATCTTCAGATACGAGACGTGCGCATCGAGTTTCCGTTCGAGAACCCCATCACCGAGGAGCTCGAGGCGTTGCGCCGCGTCTTGCGCAACGGGCGGTTCACCCGGGAGGAGCTCCGCGAGACGATATACGCCCTCTACGACGGCGGGGCGTACGAATACGTTTCTTACGATCTAATTCGCCGCGAGGACGGAGCGCATGACGTGGTGCTCTACGCCGTCATTCAACGGCCCTTCGATTCGGAGGTACGCCTCGGTATCGGGTTTCGCTCTTCGCTTGACGGCGAGGTTAACGATCGCTCGATACTCAACCTCAATTACCGCTCCCGCATGAACACCGAACGGGGACTATTGGAGACCGACATCTGGCTCACCGAGGTTCCTCAGGCCCGTATCACCGTATCGGGCGCAGTGATAGCCTCGCTGCGCGCCACGATCGGCGCCTACTCATTGGCACCCCCACTGATCTTCTACGACGGAAGAACGGTGGAGTCGCTCTATCTACAGAGCCGGACCGGCGCCGAGCTGGGATTCGATTTCACCGCACTACGCCGCGCATTGGTGGTCGTATCGGGATTCGTCGAGCAGTTCGCCTTGGATCGCGTGCAGGGAGTCGATCAAATTGAAGAGATCGACGCCCTGAGGGTCGGGGTGAGCGGGCAGTTACGCTTCGACGACCTCGACCGTCCGATCTTTCCGAATCGCGGGGGCGAGACGACCATCGGATATCGGTGGCGCTATGACGACGAAGAAGAGTCGGCGAACGATCGCTTCGGGATATCGACGCGACATTTCATCCCCCTCGGTCGCGTGCTGAACGTGCAGATTCGCGGCGCACTGGGCACCGACTTCGACTCCGGGCTACCCGAATACGAGCAGTTTTCCACCGGCGGCGCAGAAATCTTCGAGGGCTACTACTACAACGAACTGCGCGGCAACCACGTCGTCGGGCTCGGTGCGGACCTCCGCATCGCCATCTTCGATCTTCCGCTCGGCATCGGCGAGGAGGCGTACATTCGCATCGGCGGTAACGTCGGACGCATCTGGACCGAAGATATCGACGAGATCGTTGAGTTTGAGGCGATTGCCGGAGCGCGAGCCGCCCTTGCATTCAACACGATTTTGGGAGAGCTCAACATCGGAGTCTCGATGAATGAAGACTTCCGCGCTTTGGCCTACGTGCTTCTGGGTCCCGCCTTTACCGTCGGCGGTGACGGGTACCAGTGGTAGACTTCGGGCGCCGCGACCTGCGCAACGTCTATCGATCGAGCACAAAGGGAACCGGCGGAACCGGTCGTTGGTTGCGGTAGGTAAACAGCAGTTGCAGATTCACCAACTGCCCGCCGTATTCAATGTAGGTATCGTCCCAATCGATCGGCGCGCCGTTGAGGAGGATGTCCCATCGTTGTCGATGGAGCGGCGGATATTCGTCGATGATCTCTCCACGGACGGCACGGACGGCGTCCACCACGATAATTTCCCGCGATGCGGTGTCGCCGCCGCGAACGAGCAAACCAGCGCGACGGATCATCGCCGTCGCCTGCCGCGCGTCGTAACCGTTCAATGAGAAGGGCTCCGGCGAACGAAACACTCGCGTGGAACGCGGCCATGCAGGGGGCTCCAATGCGTCGGGAGGCATCGGTTCTTCGGCAACGCGTTCCTGCGCCGCAACCGGTACGATCGCCCATGCAATCACCATCGCGACGGACAGAGAGATCCGTAGTCGGCGCCGGAATCCACCGATCTTCACGCGGCGGGCGGCGTGTACAAACTCGCTTCTATGTACCGGCATCACCTATAGATTCATTCGGCGCGACGAGATCAAAACTGGAGCCACATCACCTCATACGGTTCTAACTCCAGTGAAAAGAGCGCCCCGTCCGAGACGGGATACACCAAGTCGTCGCTGATGAGATCGCGCACGACACCGTCGTCGCGCCATGGGTAGCGATCCCTACGGTCGCGAAACTCGACGATGTCGCCGGAGAGATTGTGAATGGCGAGCACGTGGCCGGACGATGCCCGCTCGTTCGGGCGCCCCTCGCCGTGTTGCGCGTCCCGTTCGGCATAGGGCCCACGCGCGAGCACGAACAGTCGCCGGTCGCTCTCGACGACTCGCTGCGGACTACGGGGATGAAAAGCCGCCTCGTCGGCTCTGGCGCGAAGAAGGTGCTTGTATCCGGTGAAGACGATGCTACGCAGGCTTTCCTCATCTTCCAACTCGGCTTTGATCGTCTCGAAATCGAGTTTCTCCCGGTTGATCGTCCGGTTCATACCGGTCTCCTCGACACCCTCCGTCCAGTTTTGCGAGCCGATCAGACTATGTACGTATATTCCCGGAACGCCGGCCATGGCGAGCATCACCGCTTGCGTCACGAGAAAAATCCGGGCGCGTTGAGCGTCGGGAAGGTTGGGGTCCGCCGAGGCCGAGAGGTAATTCACGTTCATCTCGTAGGGAATCTTCCCGGATGCCGTCGCCTTATAAGAGACGCGGCCGCCGCGTTCCAACACGGCGGCGATGAGCTTATCGCGCTCGTCGTCGGAGAGGATTCCGTGCGTCGGTGTGAGTCCGATGCCGTCGTGGCTCGCGCAGAAATTGAAGTAGCTCGCTCCCGGTCCGGGATCTTCGAGACCCGCCGCCCACTGGCTCAAGTGGCCGGCGTCGCCGCGCGTAACCGCCTCGAGGAGCAACGGCGGCAACGAGAAGTTGTAGACCATGTGCGCCTCGTCGCCGTCGCCGAAATACGAGACGTTTTCCGCGTGGGGAACGTTGGTCTCGGTGATGAGAATGCTGTGGGGATCGGCAAGCTCCATGACGCGGCGAAACAACTTCACCATTCGATGCGTGTGGGGGTGGTGGATACTCGAGTGACCGATCTCCTTCCACAGATAGGCTATCGCATCGAGGCGCACGACCTGTGCACCGTGGGCCAGGTAGGAGAGGAAGATCTCCACCATCTCCAGCATTACTCGCACGTTGTTCCAGTTGAGATCGACTTGATCGGCGCTAAAGGTCGTCCACACGTGCTTAACGCCGTCGGTGGTGTCGAACGGAGTCAACAGCGGTAGCGCGCGGGGACGCACGACCATACTGTAGTCGCTGTCGGGGTCGGCGCTGATAAAGTACTCGTTATAGGGCTCCTCGTTTTTGAGAAAACGTTGAAACCACGGACCCTCCGCCGAGCAATGGTTCAGCACTAAATCGGCCATGAGGCGAAACTCGCCGGCTATCGTCTCAATGTGGTCCCACGTTCCGAGGTCCGGGTTGATCTCCGTATAGTCAATCACCGAAAACCCGTCGTCGGAAGAGTACGGAGAAAAGGGTAGAATGTGCACACCCGACAGAGTCGCCTCGCACACTTCATCGAGAAAGCGAAAGAGATACCCCAAGGGCTTGCCATCGTCGCCGCGAAAGGTGTCCCCATAGGTGATGAGGATCGCATCGTCGGCAGAGAGCGGAAAATCACCGACGGCGTCGGAGAACCGTTCCCGTTGCCGGGCGATCGTCGGCTTGTACCGTTCCACCAACTCCAACACCCGATCCGCCGCATCCGGCTCGTTCGGGTAGAGCACCTCTATTAGTTGCTTTACAACAGCGTCCATAGCCACAAGAATAGGACAGAGAAGCGGTGTCCCGCAATTCGTCGAGACCGCCGATTTACGACTCCGTGCGTTTCCGGGAGCTTTCTTCCGGCTTACGGAGCTGAAAGGACGGCCTGTGCAGCTTGTTGTGTTTCATTACCACGTTCTTCCGGGTGGTGTGACGGGGGTCATCGACGCGATGGCGGAGGCAATAGACAGCTACAGTCGTGTCGTTGATTCGGTTGTGGTCGTCTCCGGCAGCGAGGAGAGCGCCGACGTGCTACGCAAACGCGTACGCGTGGAGGTGTTACCGGAGATCGGCTACACCTCCCGTCAACGCCTCGCCGAACTTGCCGAGGGCTCCACGGAAAAATCCGACACGGTCGCCGGTGATACGACGGAGAGGAGTGACGCCGCGTCGGAGGAGTCGCCGGGCCCCGTAGGTCGGGTACGTTCCGAGGACGTGAGCGCGGGCGCCGCGATCCTGTCTCGACGCCTTGCCGATACACTTCTTGAGCGCTGGGGAGGGCCCGATAGCGTATGGTGGGTCCATAACCACCACCTCGGAAAGAACCCGGCCTTCACCAAGGCGCTGATCGCCGTCTCGCGGCGGGCGCCGGATCAACGCATCATCCTTCATATCCATGACTTCCCCGAGTGCGGACGGTACAGCAACCTTCGGTTTCTGCGTCAAGCGGGAATCGAGCGCCTGTATCCCAACCGGCCCAACCTGACGTACGTAACGATCAACTCCCGGGATAGAGATGTATTGCAACGTGCCGGAATCGACCACGCGACGTATCTTCCCAACCCGGTTCGCGTTTCCACCGATGCGAGAGGCGACGGACAACCGGAATCGCGCAGGCATATCCGGAAGCGACTCGCGAACGCGTTCGACAAAACGTTCGCCTACTTCTCTCCGGATCATAGACTGTTTCTCTATCCGGTGCGAACGATACGGCGCAAAAACATCTTCGAGGCGGCGCTGATCGTAATGCTCGGTGAGGAGCCGTCGTCGCTCATTGTGACGCTTCCCGGCGTCTCGCAAGCGGAAAAGGCCTATTCCCAGATGGTACGTCACGCTTTTCGAGACGGCACCATTCCCGGGCTGTGGGGCATCGGAGGCAGCCTCGACGAGGCGGGTGTCACCTTCTCCGAGCTGCAGGCGACCGCGGATGCAATCATCTCGAGTTCCGTGCAGGAGGGGTTCGGATATCAGTTCATAGCGCCGCTTCTCCAAGCAAAACCGTTGATCGCACGACATCTCGACGTTCTGACCGATATAGAGCCGTTGTATGAACGGTGGCCCCATGCGTTCTATCGTCGTATTGCGGTGCCTTCAACGAGTCCGTCGTTGTCGGGTCCTCAGGCGCTCCTGCGATTTCGATACACCGAGCGGATAGACCGACTCGCCTCATCGCTCTCGACGGAGGTTATTGAACGTCTCCACCACGAGGTCGACGAGATGGTAAGCGCCGACACGATCGACTTCTCGTTTCTCATGCCCCATATGCAATACACGTATCTCAAGGACTTGCGCGCCGACGACGGCTTTCGACGGCAGGTAGCCGCTCTCAATCGCGACCTCCTTCGCCGCCTCGACTCGGCGTTTGACCGATCGCCGGAGTCCGGAGAGGCTGCGGTGGCGGAGCAGTTCGGACTCGCGGGGTTTGCCGGACGTCTGGACGACATCGTGAAGACGGATCGCCGAGAAGAGCCGTCCCGGCCCGACCCGCCCGATTCCGACGATGTCGTGCTGCGCGCCTTCGCGACGCTCGATTATCAGAGGCTTCTGTACGAATAACGCGTCGGACCGACGCGACTCACGTTCGTTTTGGGCGTCGGCGTTCACCGCACTCGTCGTTATCGTGAAATCGGGTACAACAAATCAACAACGCGCTCGTCCACGCTTGCACGATCCGGTAAAAGCGGCTATAGTGGGGTTGAAAAATCTCCCTACAAATCATTCGCATCTTACCCCGACGGACGGGATAGACGGCGAAAATCCTGGTTTTAAAGGAAGACAGATGCCAAAAAAATTCATCACTCTCGATGGGAACGAGGCGACGTCACGAATCGCGTACGCATTCAGTGAAGTAGCCGCGATCTATCCGATCACGCCGAGCTCTCCGATGGGAGAACATGCCGATGCGTGGGCGGCTCAGGGTCGGAAAAACTTGTTCGGCGAGCCTCTCGAGATTATCGAGATGCAGAGCGAAGCGGGAGCGGCCGGTGCGGTTCACGGTTCGCTTACCGGAGGGGCCCTGACCACCACCTATACGGCGAGCCAAGGCCTCCTGCTCATGATTCCCAACATGTACAAGATCGCCGGCGAGCTCCTTCCGGCGGTGTTTCACGTATCGGCGCGCTCGATCGCGGCGCAGTCGTTGTCCATCTTCGGCGACCACTCCGACGTCATGGGCGTTCGTCAGACCGGTTTCGGGCTCCTCTCCAGTAACAACGTTCAAGAGGCGCAGGACATGGCGGCGATCGCGCACCTTGCGGCACTGGAGTCCCGCGTTGCGTTCGTCCACTTCTTCGACGGATTCCGCACCAGCCACTCGATGCAGAAGATCGAGGAGTTGGACTACGAAACGCTTCGTACCATGCTCGACATGAAGTACGTCGAGGAGTTCCGTAAAGTCGGTCTTCGCCCGGAGAATCCGATGATCAAAGTCGGCGCGCAGAACCCCGACGTGTACTTCCAAGGTCGCGAGACGGTCAACAACATCTACGAAGCCACGCCGGCTATCGTGCGCAAGTACATGAAGATGCTCGAAGAGAAGACCGGCCGCAGTTACGACCTGTTCGAGTACGTCGGTTCGCCCGATGCGGAGAAGATCGTCATCGGTATGGGCAGTGGGATGGACACCGTCGAGGAGACGGTCAACTACCTTGTCGGCAAGGGCGAGAAGGTCGGCGCGGTGAAGGTTCGTCTCTATCGACCGTGGTCGGGCGAGGATCTTGCCAAGGTCATCCCGGCGTCGGTCAAAAAGATTGCCGTCCTCGATCGCACCAAGGAGCCCGGAGCCCCCGGCGAGCCGTTGTACCTCGACGTCGTACACACCCTTCGGGACCGCGACGTACAGATCATCGGCGGTCGCTACGGCCTCTCCAGCAAGGAGTTTACGCCGGCGATGGTCAAGGCGGTCTACGATCACACCGACGGCAAAGCGACCCACGACTTCACGGTCGGAATCAACGACGACGTGAGTCACAAGAGCATTGCGGTAGGCCCCGTTCTCGACGTGGAGCAGGAGAGCATCGTTCGCTGTAAGTTCTGGGGGTACGGCTCCGACGGCACGGTGAGCGCCAACAAGAACTCGATCAAGATCATCGGCGCCGAGACCGACCTATACGCCCAAGCGTACTTCAGCTACGACTCCAACAAGTCGGGCGGTTTCACGGTGAGCCACTTACGGTTCGGTAAAGAGAAGATTCAGTCCGAATACCTCCTCACGACCAGCGATTTCATCGCGCTCCATCGACCGCAGTACGTCGGCCGATTCGACATTCTCGAGGGTATCACCGAAGGCGGCACCTTCCTGATCAACACACCGGTCGAGACGGAGAAGGTCTTTGAGAGCTTCACCAAGGAGATGCAGGACGAGATCCTGAAGAAAAAGGTCAAGGTATACGCCGTTGACGCGGCCAAGCTCGCCAAAGAGGCGGGACTCGGTAACCGCATAAATACCGTCATGCAGGTCGCCTTTTTCAAACTCGCCAACGTCATCGATCCGGCCAAGGCGATCGAGTTGGTGAAGAACTACGTCGAAAAGCAGTTCATCAAAAAGGGTCGCGAGATCGTCGAGATGAACTGGAAGGCGATCGACATGGCCGCCGATGCGGTGCGGGAAGTACCGATTCCGAAGAAGGCGGAAACCGCCGCCGAGAACATCGTCCTGATACCGGACGGCGAGAAGGGATTCGGCAAAGAGATCGTCGAGACGATCTGGAGGATGAAGGGCGACGACATTCCGGTGAGTGCCATGCCGGTCGACGGACGCATCCCCACGGGTACCAAGCGCATCGAGTACGGTGGGCGCCCCGGTCCCGTGACCACCAAGTGGGCCTCCAAGAGCGAGTTCGTTCAGAATCTGGACGTACAGTGGGACGAGTCGTACTTTGAGTATCCGGGAAGCTGCATGGGGTGCGGTGAGATTCCCTACGTGAACCTCATCACCCAGCTCTACGGTGACCGCATGATGATCGCGAACGCCACGGGTTGTTCGTCGATCTACGGCGGTACCTTCCCGGCGGTTCCCTACACGACCGACAGCAAAGGGTACGGTCCCATCTGGGCCAACAGTCTTTTTGAGGACAACGCCGAGTACGGTTTCGGTATGCGCCTTGCAGTGGATAGCAATCGCCGTCAGCTCAAGAGCAACGTAGAAGCGCTGCTTGAAAAAGGTACCGGCGGTGAGCTCACCGCGGCGCTTAAGAAGAATCTCGACCTATGGAAGAGCGCGAGTCGCGAGGCCAAGGAAGCTGCGGAGAAGACGCGCGAGGTGTTGCCTGCGGCGCTCAAGAAAGCAACGACCGAAACGAAGCCGATTATCGCCAAGATCATCGAACTTCAGGACTACTTCGTCGATAAGTCGGTTTGGATCTTCGGTGGCGACGGATGGGCGTACGACATCGGATACGGTGGTCTTGACCACGTCATGGCGCAGCAAAAGAACGTCAACGTGCTGGTTATGGATACCGAGGTGTACTCCAATACCGGCGGGCAGGCATCCAAAGCTACCCCGCGCGGTGCGATCGCCAAGTTCGCCGCCGACGGCAAGAAGACGGGCAAGAAGAACCTCGGTCTCATGATGACGACGTACGGACACGTTTACGTGGCAAGCGTCAATATGGCTCAGAATCGGGACCAGGTGCTCCAAGCGATCGTCGAGGCCGAGTCCTACGATGGGCCTTCGATCATCCTTGCCTACAGCCCATGTATCGCCCACGGCTACGACATGAAGTTGTCGGTCAAGCAGTCCAAGAATGCGGCGTTGTCCGGATACTGGCCGTTGTACCGTTTCAATCCCTCCAACGCGTTGGTCGGACAGAATCCCTTTACGTGGGAGACCCCCGAAACGACGGTCGATTTCAACGTCTACACTGGAGCCGAGATTCGCTATCGTGCGTTGGAACTCTCCAAGCCGGAGGAGGCCGAGCGTCTGCAGGGCCTCGCGAAAGAGGACAACAAGCGACGGTTCGACGATCTCAAGAAGCTCGCCGAGGAGACCTGATTCCGTTCCGACGGTCGACTGCCGTCGGGACTATCACCTCGATACGAGATGCAGAAGCCCCCGGCGTACAACGCGTCGGGGGTTTTTTATTGCGGAATGTATACTCATCGATCCGGCAGCTCGAGTACGAAACGCGTGCCGGGCGTGTAGTCTTCATCCAAAAACACGCGCCCGCCGTGAGCCTTCATAATGTCGGCTGTGAGCGGCAGACCGAGCCCCGTTCCCGGTTCTCCCCGTGTGCCGGGACGGCTGGTTTTGATCTCTTGCCGAAATAGGTGCTCACGATCCTCCGCCGGCACTCCGACCCCTTCGTCGGCGATCCACACCGATGCGCCGACCGCCCCGACGTAGATATGTCCTTCATCGGGAGAGAACTTGATCGCGTTGCTCACGAGATTGAAGATCGCCTCACGAAACAGGTTCATGTCGGCGTAGACCGTCAACGACGGATCGATATCGAGCTCGATATGGAGCGCCTTCTCGCGGATCTGACTACTGAGACTGAGCGTGATGTGCTCGATGAGTGTACGAACCTCCACATCGGTGCAATCGACCTCCACATATCCGCTCTGCAGACGATGGATATTAAGAAGTTGGTTAATCATCTCAACCGAAATTGCCACCGAAGAGCGGAGCTCGCGAATGGCTTCGTCCCGTTCCTCTTTTGTAAAAGAATCGCCTTCCTTCGCGAGAAGATCGAGCATGGAGAAGATCCCCGAGAGCGGTGACTTCAAATCGTGGGAAACAAGGGACAAAAACGTGTCTTTAATTCGATTGGCATTCTCCGCCTTCACACGCTGAGAGCGAAGCATGTGTTCCTTCGCTTTTCTGTCACGAATGTCAGTGAAGGCTATCAAGTCGTACGTATCGTCCCCCTTCGACAGGCGAGTGAGATATGCAAGCGCCGGAATCGGCTCGCCGGTGCGACTCGTCACACTCGTCTCGATGGGCGTGCCCTCTTCTGTCGGGAGCGCTGCAAAGAAGGCGCGCGTCGACCGGGCCTCCAACTGTGTCGACGACGGCTCGGCCGACAACGTGGTAAACGCGCGATTTGCACGAACGATAACGTCGTCGCGAACTAACAAGAGCGGTGCAGGGGCGGCCTCGAAGAGCACCGAAAACGTATCGCGCTCCTCAGCCAAGGTCATGTTCGTCTTACGAAGCTCGAGCTGCGCCGAGACTTGACGCGCAAGCTTGGTAATGAG
Source organism: Alkalispirochaeta sp. (assembly GCA_965601925.1). Lineage (GTDB taxonomy): Bacteria > Spirochaetota > Spirochaetia > DSM-27196 > Alkalispirochaetaceae > Alkalispirochaeta. The sequence goes on along the minus strand of OZ271854.1, from coordinate 2,560,538 downwards.
CTCCACGAGGCCATCGGGAACATCGCGCGGTTGAGTATCGACGACGCATAGAGAACCCAATGCGAGACCCCGCCTGGACATGAGCGGCACGCCGAGATAGAACCGAATCATCTCGGCAAGTCCTCCCTCGTCGGACTCCGGGGTGTGTTCGGTATCCAGCCGTGTATCGGAGATAACGACGGGCCGGCCGCCGAGAACGACATATTGACAATAGGTCTTCTCACGCGGCATCGATACGGCGTCAAAGCCGTGAGCCGCCTTAAACCAAAGATTTGTTTCATCGACGAAGCTCACGTAGGCCATCGGGACATGAGCCAAAGACGCCGCAACGTCTGCAATGTCGTCGAAATCACGCTCTGCGGGAGTTCCGACGATGCGGTATGATTTCAAGTCGTCCAAGCGCTCTCGTTCTCGGTCCCGTCCGCGTACCATGCGTTTCGATCGCTCGCGCATACTCACGCCGTTAAGTATAAAGAGCACTAAGATATCGCGCCAGGGACCGTATGTGAGGAACAAAGCGGGTTCGCGACGAATCGTACGCAGAGCGATCACCGCAACCTATATCGTCTCCGAGGTCCGAACGGCACGGGCGGGGCCGATTGCCGACCATATGACTCGGTACGCCGCGGTCGGGCGACGGGAACCAAAACCCGCAACCATGTCCGCGACCACGATTCAACGTCAGCCGCGCAGAATGAGAGAGGCGGTCACCCATACCGAGACAAGCGGAGATCATTCCGCCCGACCGCCGTTTGTCGACGCCTTGCGCACACCAGCCGCGCTCGAAACTATACTGAACGAAGGGAGGGGGTAACAATCGAGAGAAGATAGGGGACGCGCGGACCAGTGCTCCGTCACGGCGTCCCGCCGCGCGACACGCTGTCGAGCGACGAGGCGTCCGGAGAGGGACGCCCCGTCACTAGTGGATTCTTTCCCTCGCGATCTCACCGCGCGATGCGTCCGAGGAAGCGGCCGATTCCCTCCTCCATAGCGCTCGCGCCCGGTTCTTCGAACGGCAGGTGCCCACACCTCGCGAGGTCGATCCACTCCTTTTCGCATGCGAGGGCGTCGAAGAAGGGCCTCGAATGCGAGGCGGGCGTCCATGGATCGATGGCGGGATGGACTACGAGAACGGGACACCGCGTGAACTCTTCGGGCTCGATACGAAGATCGAAGCGCATGAGACTTCGTAGAAACCCCAACGGCACCGAAGCGCCGCCCGCAAGGGGATCGCGAGAAAAGACCGCGCTGAGTTCCGGCGTGTTGGTAATGTGCTCCATCTTGGATACCCAGCGGATCGGAATCCGAAAGCGTTGCAAGAGACGCGGAAGGATCGGCAAGAAGGCCGCAGAGAGGTAGCCCATGAGCATGGACCGCGCGGTAATTGCCAGATTCTTAGCCTTCCGAGTATCCAACAGTGTCGTCGCTATGACGCCGTGTACGGCCTCGCTACGGGCGACGGTGCCGTAGGCCAAGAGTCCTCCAAGGCTTAAACCCCACACTACGACGGGTCGTCCCGTCCGGCGATGCTCTTCGTCGGCAATCGCGGCGGCGATATCGGCCCAATGGTCGTAGGTGGGGACATAGCCTCTCGTTCGTACGCTCAGACCGTAGCCCGGAAGGTCCGGAGCGATAACCTCCGCGCCGGCGCGATGCGCCATACGTCCGAGGGGCATGAGCACCCGTCCGTTGCCGCCTCCGCCGTGCAGCAGCATAACCGTACAAGATGGGTCGGGGTGCGGTAGACGGTCGATGTGAACCTCACAGCCCTCCACCTCGGCCCACTCCTCCCGCGGCATGGACGTCCCTGAGAGCCGCCACGACTCGGGTAAGAACCGCTGATACCAGTGCCACTCGATGCGGTCGATGTAGTGTTGTTTTTCCCCGTGCGTGGGGATACGTTGCCAGCTTTTCATCTGCTTTCCTCCTGGCAACACAATAGTCACGGTGTATTATCGAGTCTCAGAAGGGTGTATGATTCTAAACAGATGTCCAACAACGGTGTGAGTCGGGATAGAAGGATTGAACGAACGAAACGATCCCTTCGGGACGCGGCGATCGCGGTGCTTTTAAAGGGAGGATGGGACGCACTCCTCGTGCAAAATGTAAGTGACCACGCAAACGTCGGGAGATCGACCTTCTACCTTCACTATCGAGAGGCGTGGGAGCCGCTCTACGAAGCGTTACGCGAGGACTATCGAAAAGAGTTTCCCGGCGTCATCGGCGGCGAGAGCGCCCTTGAGCCCGCTACGTTGCTGACGGAAGGGAGACCATTGAGTTACCCCCTCTTTGCCCATGTCGAGAAGCATGAGAAAACGTACCGATTAGTCTTCGCCGATCCCCGGGGGGCGCCCGTTGAGTTTCTCCTCCGCCGTGACGTCGCCCAAATCTCAAAAACGCAACACGCCAGTTTGCGCGACCTTGCACCCGACTCGGTTGATCCCGATCTCGTTGCTCAGTACTTAGCCGGCGCGGCGGTATCAACCGCCGGATGGTGGATATGCCGGGACGAGCGCGATTCTGCGGTAGCCATGGCGTATTGGTTCTCCAATATGGTAGTTCCCGGGTTGTTCCGAGCGATGGGGTTGGAGGAGTTACTTGGCGACGAGTAGCCCTGCTAACCCGTACAAGCGATAACGCATGGGGCATACAAAGAGCGGAGATCGACGCCGAGCCGCCCTCTTAAGGAACTCTCGGGTAGGCCGCAATGCATCATGACAGACTCAGTAATATTCATCGATTTCGACCATTGAGCTGACGACAGCGCGGCCGATTTCCGCAATGGCGGCGTTACGTTCATTGAATGACGCTTCCGTCTCGGTGATATACACGGTCATTACAATAGGATCGCGGTCGGTGGGCCACATGATAGCTGCAATGGATCGCGAGCCGTACCCACCCGCTCCGGTTCGGTCACCAACTCTCCAGGAAGCCGGAACCGACGAGCGGATGAGAGCATCTCCCAGCTCGTGGCCGACGATCCAATCCTCCAACCGCCGACGCGAATCCGGCGATAACACGTCACCGAGTACAAGCGCCTGCATAGTGTGCGCCATTGCTCTTGGCGTTGTCGTGTCGCGCTCGTCGCCGGGTGTGGACTCATTAAGCGCTGTCTCCCAACGATCCAAGCGTGTCACATCGTCGCCTACAGATCGAAGGAACGCCGTCAACCCGGCGGGGCCACCGATTGCCTCCAACACGAGATTGCCCGCCGTATTGTCGCTCACGGCGAGAGTCGTTTGGCAAATTTCGCCCACCGTCATGCCCGGCACACCGACTCTGTACGTTGTCACCGGGGAATACGGGACGATATCGTCCCAGGTGAAGATCACGACGTCCGACAAAGAGATCTCGCCACCATCGACCTTCGCCAGCAACGCTGCACAAGCCAGCGTTTTGAACGTGCTATTCATCGGAAAACGATCATCCGCTCGATGGGCGAACGTCTCGCCTGTCCCGGTATTTAGAACAAATACACCGACTCGTGCGTCCAGGCGACCTTCAACGGCGCGCACGGATTCCATTATGCTCTGAGCGTACAACGGCGATGTATTGAGAGCGATCATGACTACGAACGCCCTCACCAGTTGAATGTGTCGTTCCGGGCCCGAAAAAACTAGTCTTTTTTCCATGTTGTTACAGATTGTGAAACCGTCTTCCGCGCCTCCGGCCCGGACTCCGCACTGGGCATGCCGAGTGCATGGGGCAGAAGTTCGCGTTCCTCGTACTGTGCGCTGCGGTACGCGAACGGGGTTCCCATACGTTTTTTATGCCCATCCTGTCGTCTGGGCATAAAAAAACGTCTCCTTCGCTCATCGCTCAGGCTCCGCATTCGGTAGCCGAATGCTTGGGGCGACGAGGGGTTCGCTATTGCTCACCCCCTAATGCGTACGTTCCTCGAGACGGTGTCCCTGCGGTACACAGCTGGCACGGTCGCCGTCTGATATCCTTTTATGGTCTCCCGGTCCCTGCGGGACCACGAGACCAAAAAAAACGTCTGGCGACGACCTACTCTCCCACCATACGGCAGTACCATCGGCGCTGAAGGGCTTAACTTCCGTGTTCGGAATGGGAACGGGTGGGACCCCTTCGCTATGATCACCAGACGTGTAATAGACACGATAATTGATAGGTAGTTCGTATCATCGCGGCGTCGGTGCCGGGATACGAACGGGAAGAAGGAAGGAATGCGGCGTATGATAAGCGTCCTGAGAGGCCTCATATGGTCAAGCCTCACGAGAGATTAGTACCGGTCGGCTGAACATGTTACCATGCGTAGACCGCCGGCCTATCAACCAGATCATCTGTCTGGTCTCTTTAGTCTCCTTGAAGGAGAAGGGATGATTCATCTTGAGGTGGGCTTCCCACTTAGATGCTTTCAGCGGTTATCCCGTCCAAACGTGGCTACCCAGCAGATACCGTTGGCACGATAACTGGTACACCAGAGGTTTGTCCACCTCGGTCCTCTCGTACTAAAGGCAGATCCTCGCAATCATCCAACGCCCGTGGCAGATAGGGACCGAACTGTCTCGCGACGTTCTGAACCCAGCTCACGTACCGCTTTAAATGGCGAACAGCCATACCCTTGGGACCTGCTTCAGCCCCAGGATGCGATGAGCCGACATCGAGGTGCCAAACCCTACCGTCGATATGAACTCTTGGGTAGGATCAGCCTGTTATCCCCGGAGTACCTTTTGTCCGTTAAGTGACGGCGCTTCCACTCGCCACCGCCAGATCACTAAGACCTGCTTTCGCACCTGCTCGACGTGTATGTCTCGCAGTCAAGCTCCCTTCTGCCTTTGCACGTCCACGCTGATTTCCACCCAGCGCAAGGGAACCTTCGCGCGCCTCCGTTACTCTTTGGGAGGCGACCGCCCCAGTCAAACCGCCCACCTGACACGGTCCACCGTCCGGATTCACGGACCGGTGTGAGACACCTAACCAGCCAAGGGAGGTATTTCACCAACGACTCCACCCATACTAGCGTACAAGCTTCACAGTCTCCCTCCTATCCTACACATGACTGGCAAAGTGTCAGTGCCAAGCTGCAGTAAAGGTTCACGGGGTCTTTCCGTCTAACCACGGGTAATCGGCATCTTCACCGATACTTCAATTTCACCGGGTCTCGCGTTGAGACAGCGCTCAGATCGTTACACCATTCGTGCGGGTCGGAACTTACCCGACAAGGAATTTCGCTACCTTAGGACCGTTATAGTTACGGCCGCCGTTTACCGGGGCTTCAATTCAGAGCTTCGCTAATGCTAACCCCTCCTCTTAACCTTCCGGCACCGGGCAGGTGTCAGTCCGTATACGTCTCATTACTGATTCGCACAGACCTGTGTTTTTGGTAAACAGTCGCCTGAGCCTGGACTCTGCAACCTCCTCGAAACATTGCTATCCCTTAGAGGCCATACTTATCCCGAAGTTACGTATGTATGTTGCCGAGTTCCTTAACGCGAGTTCTCCCGCGCGCCTGAGAATACTCATCCCACCGACCTGTGTTGGTTTACGGTACGGTCTCTGTATGGTCTACCTGAGAGGTTCTTTCTCGTCACCGTGACTCCACCCGCTTCGCGCTCCCGTAGGTTTGCTCGACGTCACAGCTTACCTCAGTGTGCGGATTTGCCTACACACCTCATCAGCTCGCTGCTTATACCGGGACTACCGTCGCCCGGCCGGACTTCGCCTCATGCGTCACCCCACTCGAACCCATACAGAGGTACGGGAATATGAACCCGTTTCCCATCACCTACGCCTTTCGGCCTCGGCTTAGGGGCCGACTAACCCTGGGAAGACGACCTTTACCCAGGAACCCTTCGGTTTTCGGCGAGGGGGACTCTCACCCCCTTTTTCGTTACTCATGCCTGCATCCTCACTTCCGTTACCTCCAGCATACCTCACGGTATCCCTTCGTCGGCATCCGGAACGTTCGCCTACCACTGTCAAAAGACAATCCGTAGCTTCGGTACATCGCTTAGCCCCGTTACATTGTCGGCGCATGACGACTCGACCAGTGAGCTATTACGCACTCGTTCGAGGGATGGCTGCTTCTAAGCCAACCTCCTGGCTGTCTGTGCCGTCATACTTCCTTTTCCACTGAGCGATGTTTGGGGACCTTAGCCGACGGTCTGGGCTGTTTCCCTTTTGACCACGAATCTTGTCACCCGTAGTCTGACTGCCAATGAGCATCTTACGGCATTCGGAGTTTATCTGGGTTTGGTACCCGGTGAAGGGCCCTAGTCCAACCAGTGCTCTACCTCCGCAAGACTCCATTGACGCTAGCCCTAAAGCTATTTCGGCGAAAACCAGCTATCTCCGGGTTTGATTAGCCTTTCACTCCGATCCACAGTTCATCCCTGCCTTTTTTAACAGACGAGGGTTCGGTCCTCCACGTCGTTTTACCGACGCTTCAACCTGACCATGGATAGATCACCCGGCTTCGGGTCTACCGCACGAAACTATTCGCCCTGTTCAGACTCGGTTTCCCTCCGGCTTCGGAACTCCAATTCCTTAACCTTGCTTCGTACGGTAACTCGCAGGCCCATTCTACAAAAGGCACGCCGTCACTCCCAAAGGAGCTCCGACCGCTTGTAAGTCTACAGTTTCAGGTTCTCTTTCACTCCCCTCACCGGGGTCCTTTTCACCTTTCCCTCACGGTACTGTTTCACTATCGGTAGCCACCACGTATTTAGCCTTGGAGGGTGGTCCCCCCAGATTCAGACAGCGTTTCACGTGTGCCGTCCTACTCAGGTACGCATCGGAAGTCGTTTCAGTTTCGTGTACGGGATTGTCACCCTCTCTGATTGCTCTTCCCAGTAGCATTCCACTACCAAAACGATTTCTGACTTCACATTGATGCGCCCTACAACCCCGCCATAAGCGGTTTGGGCTCGTCCCGTTTCGCTCGCCGCTACTCCGGGAATCTCGGTTGATTTCTATTCCTCCGGGTACTGAGATGGTTCAGTTCCCCGGGTCTCGCCTCCCTGCCCTATGTGTTCAGACAAGGATGACCGGTCATCACACCGGCCGGGTTACCCCATTCGGCAATCCTCGGATCACAGGATGTGTGCTCCTCCCCGAGGCTTTTCGCAGCTTACCACGGCCTTCTTCGCCAGGTGGCTCCAAGGCATCCACTGTAGACTCTTCTTCACTTGACCATATGAGTCTCTCACGACGCTTATCTCATACACACTCGCATGTGTACCGGATACGCACTCCTGCGTATCTCATATGCATGCTTCCGCATGCACACTCCGCGTTCGCTTTCCTTCTTCCCTTCCCTATTCACTGTTAAAGAACAACTGAGCACGTACGTGTTAACGCCGTCACCCAATTACAACACATCGAACATGTGCCGGTTCATCCGTCGAAGTCACATAATAACACAACGGATGAATATATGGAGGTAAAGGGACTCGAACCCTTGACCCCTAGAATGCAAATCTAGTGCTCTAGCCAACTGAGCTATACCCCCATCTGTCATGGGTAAAAAAGGAAGGACGCAGGAGAAGCGGGGTGGGAGGACGACCGAGGTCGTACTCCCGGGGCCGACGGCCCCTCTGATATCACGAAACCGTGATATCACATGCATCGGCACGATCGCAGAACGACCGGTTGAGCCGATGTGACCTTTCTCGTAGAAAGGAGGTGATCCAGCCGCACTTTCCAGTACGGCTACCTTGTTACGACTTCACCCCCCTTACCAGGCGTACCTTCGACGTCGTCCTCCATTGCTGGTTAGACTAACGGCTTCGGGTACCCCCGACTCGGGTGGTGTGACGGGCGGTGTGTACAAGGCCCGGGAACGTATTCACCGCATCATGCTGATATGCGATTACTAGCGATTCCACCTTCATGGAGTCGGGTTTCAGACTCCAATCCGAACTGAGACCGGTTTTTTGCGATTTGCTTCACCTCGCGGTTTCGCCTCACTTTGTACCGGCCATTGTAGCACGTGTGTAGCCCAGGATATAAGGGCCATGATGACTTGACCTCGTCCCCACCTTCCTCCGGTTTGTCACCGACAGTCTCGCCTGAGTCCTCAGCATTACCTGATAGCAACAGACGATAGGGGTTGCGCTCGTTGCGGGACTTAACCCAACACCTCACGGCACGAGCTGACGACAGCCATGCAGCACCTGTATACCAGCCCCGAAGGGCGCCGTGATCTCTCACGACTTCCGGTATATGTCAAACCCTGGTAAGGTTCCTCGCGTATCATCGAATTAAACCACATGCTCCACCGCTTGTGCGGGCCCCCGTCAATTCCTTTGAGTTTCACCGTTGCCGGCATACTCCCCAGGCGGTGCACTTACCACGTTAGCTCCGGCACTGAGGTTTCAACACCCCAACGCCTAGTGCACATCGTTTACAGCGTGGACTACCAGGGTATCTAATCCTGTTCGCTCCCCACGCTTTCGCGCCTCAGCGTCAATCACTTGCCAGGAACTCGCCTTCGCCACCGGTGTTCTTCCTGATATCTACAGATTTCACCCCTACACCAGGAATTCCAGTTCCCCCTCAAGGATTCAAGACATACAGTTTCCAGCGCGTGCCCGCAGTTGAGCTGCGGTCTTTCACACCAGACTTGCACGTCCGCCTACGCGCCCTTTACGCCCAATAATTCCGAACAACGCTCGCCCCATACGTGTTACCGCGGCTGCTGGCACGTAATTAGCCGGGGCTTATTCCTACCCTACCGTCATCACCCAGGCATTCCCTCCTAGGCTTATTCCTCAAGTAGAAAAGGGCTTTACAACCTCACGGCCTTCTTCGCCCACGCGGCGTCGCTCCGTCAGACTTTCGTCCATTGCGGAAGATTCTTAGCTGCTGCCTCCCGTAGGAGTCTGGGCCGTATCTCAGTCCCAGTGTGGCCGGTCACCCTCTCAGGCCGGCTACTGATCGTCGGCTTGGTAGGCCGTTACCCCACCAACTACCTAATCAGCCGCAGGCTCATCACAAGGCGAGGCCAAAGCCCCTTTCCTTTTACAACCATAGTCGTAAAAGCTCATTCGGTATTACCCCATGTTTCCATGAGCTATCCCCAACCTCGTGGTAGATCACCTACGTGTTACTCACCCGTTCGCCACTCTCATATGGCCGAAGCCATACTACCGTTCGACTTGCATGCTTAAAACGCGCCGCCAGCGTTCGTTCTGAGCCAGGATCAAACTCTCCATAATATACTACGTCCCCGAAGGGACGCTCTGTGTCTCATTTATGAGACCCGCTTCTCCTGTACGCGTCCTTCCCTTCCCTTGCCATGTAAAAGAGCTCGTCACTTCAAAAGCGCATACGATCCCTCATGCTCCCGCACGCGTCTCATATCTCTTGCACCATTGTTGTGACAGGCGCGTATCCTACCAAACTCCCCCAAGTAGTGTCAACTACTCACAAGCGTTTCTTACACGCTTCTTGCGTGCCCTCGCGCCTCTCTCCGACCACCGCATCCCTGCGGCGTGAGACGCACCCTATCAAATCACCTCCTCCCCAGTCAACTCTTTTACGGGAAAAAGTAAAAAAAAGTTTACGCCGGTGTGATAGAATGGCGCCATGAATCAGCCCTCATCGATCGTGTCCGATCTTCGCGTATGGATGACCAAACAGACCGTCGACGCCCTCATTATTCCAACCACCGATCCGCATCAAAGTGAGTACACGCCCGCACGATTCTCCTCCCGCGCCTTCGTAAGCGGATTTCGTGGTTCCGCAGGCACAGTCGTCGTCACCCACGATCACGCCGGTCTATGGACCGATTCGCGCTACTTTTTGGAGGCCGAGAGCGCTTTAGCCGGCAGCGAGTTCGTGCTTCACCGTCTCCATACCGAAGGGAGCGCCGATTTCCCGGAATGGCTCGCCTCATCGCTACGGGCCGGGCAGCGGGTGGGCGTTGACGCGCGTCTCGTGACGCTGTCCCACCAACGCACCATGGATGCGCTGTTCTCCCGGGCCGGCATCGAACTCACGGCCGTCTCCGAACCGATGGAGCAGCTATGGCGCGATCGTCCCGAACTTCCTTCGGAGCCCGTATGGGTACTCGAAGACTCGCTCTCCGGCGAATCTGCGGCGAAAAAGCTTCACCGTCTCCGCGGAACGATGCAGAGGGTCGGCGCGCGGAGCCACGTCATAACGACGCTGGACGACATAGCGTGGCTGTTCAACCTACGCGGGAGCGATGTCGCCTTTAACCCGGTCTTTCTCGCCTACGCGATCGTTACCGACGCCGATCTCACGCTCTATACCGACGCCGCGCGTTTGACGAGCGAGGCGTCGGAGGCGCTGAAGAAGATCGACTGCGCGGTGCGACCGTACAACGCGTTCGAGTCGGATATCGGCGCGGTAGCGGGCCCCGTCCTGATCGATCCCGAGCGGGTCAGTTGGGCTACGACGGCGGCCATGAACGGCGTCGAGCGCGTCGAAAAGATGCAGCCGACGACGGCGATGAAGGCACAAAAGAATACGATCGAACTTGCCAATCTAAGACAGGCAATGGTGCGAGACGGCCGCGCCATGGTGCGATTTCTTGCGTGGATCGACGACGCCGTTGCCGCCGGCGACAAACTTGACGAGCTTACGGCTGCCGAACGGCTGCGACGATTTCGCTGTGAAGACGCCTCGTACGTGAGCGACAGCTTCAACTATATTTCGGGATTCGATGCCAACGGGGCGATCATTCACTACGCGTTAGATCCCGCGTCACCGGCTCCTTTCGACACAAACGGTGTATACCTGATCGATTCGGGCGCGCAATACCGGGATGGAACCACCGACATCACGAGGACCGTTGCGGTCGGCGCACCCGATCAGGCGGTGATCGACGACTTCTCGCTGGTACTCAAAGGGCACATCGCCTTGGCGCGTCTCATATTTCCTCGCCTCACCACCGGCGCCGCCGTCGACACGATCGCGCGCCAGCATCTCTGGGCCCACAGGCGCAACTACGGTCACGGCACCGGCCACGGAGTGGGATACGTTCTCAACGTCCACGAGGGCCCGCAGAAAATCGCCCCTCAGGCCCCGCCGTGGCCGTTGGAAGTCGGCATGATCGTCTCGAACGAACCGGGGCTGTATCGTGTCGGCAAATACGGCATTCGGATCGAAAATCTTCTTGCCGTAACCGACGCGGGAGAGAGCGAGTTCGGTCGCTTTCTCGCGTTCGAAACGTTGACGCTATGCCCGATCGATCGGCGCCTCATCAAGGCGGACGCGCTGGACGACGTAGAACGAGCGTGGCTCAATGACTATCACGCGCGCGTCCGCGATGCGCTCTCCGAAGGCCTTGAAGCGCGTGATCGCGCGTGGCTCGATGAGGCGACACGCCCGATCTGATGGGTTTGAACGGTGCGCACGGAGATCTACTGCGGCAGGATGATCGTATTGATCTGCACATCGAGCTCCCCGGCGCGGTCGAAGACCTGTTCACGCGTAATGGTTCCCCTCGGACGCGGATGCGGTGGGGCGTCGCCGACCAGAATGATCATACGCTGCGTCGCCGACCACTCGAACCCTTCGACGCTCGCCCACAACGCCTCGTATACCGCCTCGGGTATGTCCCGTCCTCCGCCGACGCGGATACGGTTGAGACGATCCTGTACACTCAGGAAATCGGCGACGAAATCGTACTTCCGTACCAGGTAGTCCTCCAGATAGTCACGGTAGAGCATGAAGCCGATTCTGAACGACTCGTATCCGGCGCTCTCGGACTCCAAGAGTGCGACAAGCTCGTCGCGGAGGACCGGCATGTCGTCGCGCATGCTTTGGGTGGTATCGAGCGCAAGCACCAGATCGAGCGATTCTTCGCCGTCGGGCAGCAACGCCGCGATCTGATTGAGCGTATCCTCGGGCCCTTGTGAGTAGAGCGCCTCGCCGTCGTTCTCGGCCGAGATATCGAGAAAGCTTTCGACGGTGTCGGGCATGAAGTTACCTTCAGGCGGCCCCTCGAAGGGTCGTTGCTCCACCCTGAGTATGAACGGATTGTCCGCAAAGGCGCCGCGATAGTCGGCGTACTGAAACTCGAAGGTGCGTATGCTGAGGTAGGTACCGTCGAGAACCATCACCTCGCCGTTTCGCGTCCACGGATACCCGTACTCCAAGATATAGGGGATGAAAATACGAAAAGCTAAACCGAACTCCTCGTCGGGCTCAGGCGTGCTATCCACCAAAAAATAGCGCCCGTCGAGGGGCAAAAACTCTCCGTCCAGTATCCGGCGCTCATTGCCGATCGTGGGATGAAAGGTGGGCGAACGGTACGCGAACGTACTGACATTACGCTCCGGAGCCTCGGTCGACTCGGTAAGAAGTACCGAGTTGATACCGTCCTTCTTCCGTATCCGGAGGTAATACCCCCCCTCGATGCTCTGTTCGATCCGCAGATCCTCGGAAGTAATGGACAGATCTACCGCTCCCGCGTTCCCGCTTCCGTCTTCGGCTGCTGGGGTCTGCCCGTCGAGCCCCTGGGCCGCGACAACTTCGGCCGCGAGGAGAATACCTATGAGGACCCAGTCCCCGACACGTGGGAGTTTCATACCGATTACCTCATTGTGAGAAATCGGCACGAACGCCGATCGAGTTGAGTGCGAGCCTAACCGTCGAGGTCCAACACACCGGGAAACTGCGGTACGACACCGCCGATAGCCGCGCCGGGACCGCTCAACGTGTCGTCTCTCAGACCGAGGGCCTCGAGAAAGAAGTCGAATGTCGTGGTGAACTGGACGGCAAAGCGGCATAACATAGTCTCATCCTCGAGAGCCGTCATATACACGTCGTAGTCCCCAGCGTAGGCGCGTGCGACCGAGGACCGTTCTCCCGCCGTGGATCGCTCGAGGGGAATGTCGCACGGGACGACACGCCACGAGTCCGACGTCGTTACCGCGGCGTCGCCGTCGGACGGGAAATCGGGAGCGACGGAGACATCGATAATGCGCCCGGACAGGTCGTACTGCGCCGCAAAATGCCGAATCGTGTTGGCCGGCAGTTGCGGTAACCCGATACGAAACCGAGGCTGCGCGAGAAGAAAGGCGTACGAATCGATCTCCTGTGCGCCGATCGGCGCCACAAAGGCGAGGAGCGCAACCGCGGCCACAAGCGACCACCCCGTCGCACTCCCCGTTCGGAGACGCTCGATACGCTACTCCACCGTGACGCTCTTTGCGAGATTGCGCGGCTGGTCGACGTTGCACCCTCGCTCGAGCGCGCAGTAGTACGCGAACAACTGCGTCGGTACCGCCATAAGAAAGGGATACATTAGCTCATTGGCACGCGGCACATACAGTACGTCGTCGGCGATCAACGCCACCTCGTGATCCCCCTCCACTGCTAAAGCGATAACCGGGCCGCCTCTGGCCTTCACCTCTTTGATGCTGTTTATAACCTTATCGCGCAAACCGTCGTTGGGAATAATGAAGAACGACGGCGTCTCCTCGTTAATCAGGGCGATCGGACCGTGCTTTATCTCCGCTGCGCTATAACCCTCGGCGTGAATGTAGCTCACCTCTTTGAGCTTGAGGGCGGCTTCGAGAGCCACCGGATAGTTAATGCCGCGTCCGAGAAAGAGAAAGTCCTCCGAGCCGGCATACTTGCGCGCCAACTCCTGAATCGGCTCGGTATGTTCCAAAATCTCGTGAACGTGCCCCGGCACGGCATCGAGAGCCTCCACGAACTGCAACCCTTGTTCATAGGACATATCCCGCATGCGCGCCATGCTCAACGCAAAGAGATAGAGCGCCGCCAGCTGACTGGTGAAGGCTTTCGTCGATGCGACGGCGATCTCCGGGCCGGAGTGAATGTACACTCCGCCGTCGGACTCCCGGGCGATCGTGGAACCGACCACGTTACAAATCCCCAAAACACGTCCGCCTTTGCGCTGCACTTCACGCATCGCATACAGCGTGTCGGCCGTCTCGCCGGACTGACTGATCGCGAAGTAGAGGCTGTTACGCTCGACGATCGGGTTGCGGTAGCGTACCTCGCTCGCGAGTTCGGCGCTTGCCGGAATCCGAGCGAGATACTCCAGCACGTAGCCGGCAACCAACCCGGCGTGAAAACTCGTCCCCGCCGCGAGAATCTTCACTCGACTGATATCCAACAGCTCGCGATTGGAAAGGTTGAGACCGCCGAGGTGGCCGGTAGCGTACTCGTAATCGATGCGCCCTTTCATCGCCCGGGCGATCGACTCTTCCTGCTCGAAGATCTCTTTTTCCATGAAGTGAGGAAATCCGGCCTTTTCGATCTCCTCCAACTCCCAGCTGATATGGTCGATCTGCTTCTCTATGCGGTTGTTGCGCAAGTCGGTTGTAGCGTAATCGTCCCGGGTTACCGTCACCACCTCGCCGTCTTCGATATACACGACGTGTTTGGTATGCGTGATGATCGCCGTCACGTCGCTCGCGAGAAACATCTCGCCGTCACCGATACCGAGGACGAGCGGCGAGCCGTTGCGCGCACCCACGAGCCGATGGGGCTCGTCAAGGTGCATGGCGACGATGCCGTAGGTACCCTTGAGGAGACTCAACGCCTCCTTAACGGCGACTTCCAGATCGTCTTTGTAAAAATCGGAGACCAGATGGGCGATGACTTCGGAGTCCGTATCGCTTGCGAACTCATGACCTTCCGACTCGAGACGCTCTTTCAGAACGTGATAATTCTCGATAATGCCGTTATGAACGATAGCCACGCGCATCGATGAGTCGAGATGGGGATGGGCGTTGGTATCATTTACGCCGCCGTGAGTGGCCCAGCGCGTGTGCCCGATTCCTACGTTACCCGGTAGATCGGAGGGGACGTGGCCGCGAAGGTCGTTGATTTTTCCGGCACGCTTGATGAGTTGAAAGGCGCCGTCATCCTCGACGGTAATGCCCGCGGAGTCGTACCCGCGATACTCGAGTCGCTTGAGCCCTTCGAGCAAAATTGGAGCGGCGAGCCGAGGGCCGCAATAACCGATAATTCCACACATGAGTGGTTAATCCTCCACGCTGGCGAGTGCGACCAGCCGTTTTTTGTCTTTCAAATGTAGCGCGTTGCCGTCGACTTTACAGATGTCCATCCGATCGAACTCGTAGAGCGTATCCGACACCAAGTCCCTGGGACACTGGAGGTCGAGGGCGATCATCTCTACGGTTTTACCGAAGGTCAACGTCTTCTCTGCGGACTTGCATTCCATGAAACGATTATACAGGTTAAGCGCCACCATGCTGCGCTCGTTTCGTCGGACGAGCTGTTGAATCTGAGCGTTGGCATTTTGAAGGCGCCTCGACAACTTGTCGATGACGTTCATGGCGATCTTGGTATTTTTGCCGATCATGGCCTCGAACCCCTGGCGGTCGAAGGTAAGGAGCTCCGTCGCGCCCGATGCGGTTGCCGTCGCTGAACGCGCGGTGAGCGAGACGATCGCCATCTCACCGAAAAAATCGCCCTTCGTCAACTCCGCCAAAAGGTGCTGCCTGCCCGCAATCGTCTTCGTTATTTTTACCGTTCCGGACTGAATGATATACATTTTGTCGCCGGAGTCGCCCTCTTGAAAGAGCACCGTTCCGTCTCGGACCGTCTGTCCGTATTTCTCGAATAGCGGGTTATCCGACAATTTTGTTCTCCATTGAGCGGAAGTATAGCCCCGCCCTCGGCGGACCGCAACCGGACCGCAAACGAAGCGTCACGCCTCCGGCCGCTGTAACGGTAAAGAGAGGAGGTTCCCCATGATTCGACGGCGCTCCGTATCGGCGATGACGATATCACTCTCGGTAATCCTTTGCAATATCGGTTGCTCGGCCGTCCCGGAGCTTCCGAACATGATAGACGGCGATTGGTCCTCACCGATCCTCACGGGTGTCTTCGCCCGTTCGCCCGCAGTCGTCGCGCTCGAATTTGACGAGACGGTGGAGTTGAAGCGCGCCTTCATTACGCCCGACAGGGAGATTGTCTCGTCCCAATGGCGAGAGGGCGAGCTCCACCTGCATACCGACAGCGAGCTCAAGCCGGGTGCCGAGTACTGGATAGATGCGGTGGTAGCGGACGAGTCGGGGAACATTTCGTCGATCGTGGTCTCGGTATACGGGCTCAACGAGGAGCTTCCGCCGGTCCTCATCAACGAGTTTGTCTGCGAAGGCTCGGGAACCCGCCCCGACTGGGTTGAGCTTCGTGTATTGGCGGCGGGCAATCTGGGCGGCCTTACACTCTATGAAGGGAGCCCCGGTACGTGGGACAGCCGCTTCGTCTTTCCCGATGTGTCGGTCGAGGCGGACGATTACGTCATCGTTCACTTCAAACCGGAGGCGATTCCCGAAGAGATCGACGAAACGGAACGTCGCGACGAGAGCGGGGGACGCGATAGTCACCCCGAGGCGTGGGACTTCTGGGTCGAGGGAGGAGACGGCATTCCCAACTCCACCGGAGCGCTATCGATTACCCCGTATCCCGACGGTCCCATCGTCGACGCCGTGCTGTACACTACCAGGCGCTACGACCCCGATAGTCCATTGCGCGGATTCGGTCTGGCGTCACAGGTGGATATGTTCGAGGAGGTCGTCGAGGCGGGCGCGTGGGAGATCGACGGAGCGGAAGTCATACCGGAGGACGGAATCGATCCTAAGGATAGCACGGCGACACGCTCGCTCAACCGTAACAACGATGGTCGGGATACCGACACCGCTCTTGATTGGCACATCGGCCCGACGAGCAGCGCCTCGCCGGGGTACACCAACACCGACGAGACATATCAGCGGTGAGATGCATTAACCCGGCGCACCTCGGAATACTGCGGACTACTCCACGTGGTTTTGGATAAATTCGACCAACGTCTCTCGGGGAGCCGCTCCCACGTGGCGGTCGGCCACCTCACCGTCTTTAAACATGAGCAACGAGGGAATACTCACGATATCGTAGCGCGCGGCGAGTTCCGCCTGTTCGTCGACGTTCAGACGCCCCACAACAAGACGCCCGTCGTACTCGGCGGCAAGTTCTTCGACGATAGGCTCGATCATTTTACACGGCATGCACCAGTCCGCCCAAAAATCGATCAGAACCGGCACATCGGATTTCACCACGGCACTTTCAAAGTTGTCACTCGTGACGTCTAATTCCATACGTCCTACAGTACGCGACCGAACGCACAGGGTCAACTCGCACGATGAGGATCGGCGAACCCGTAGCGCTCGGTACTATCGATCGATGCCGCGGAGCTCCTTCGCGAGCGACAGGACCGCCTCATACGGATCGCCTACCGTACTCCGAACGCAGCGCACAAAGGCGGAGCCGATGACCGCAGCATGGGCGTACGTCGTCACGGTTTTGACCTGATCTGCCGTCACGATGCCGAAACCGGCCATTACCGCTGCGCCTCCTTTTCCGAGCTCCTCGATAAATGTGATATTCTCCTCGCCGATCTCCGTCGGCGATCCAGTAGTGCCACGGCGAAGCGACGCGTACAGATAGCGTGTGCCGGCGTCCAGCACCAACCGCACACGTTCGGGATGCGCTCCGAAGGCGATTACCGGGACGATCTCTACTTCATGCCGTCTCCCAGCCGCCAGTAGGCCCTCGTCGGAATCCACGGGCAAGTCGGGAACAATCAATGCGGTCACGCCCAAAGAGGCGGCCTTCTCGACAAACCGCTCGACTCCGTAGGCGTAGACCAGCCCCGCGTAGCTCATGAGAAAAATCGGTGGGCACCGCTCCGTCGTTGAGGTGAGGCGCCGGATAAACTCCCATCCCGAGGAGACGCGAAACCCACTCGACAACGCAGTTGCGCACGCCTCCTGAATTGCCGGACCGTCGGCGGTCGGATCGCTGTAGGGAAACTGAATCTCGAGATAGGCCACGCCTCCGTCGATGAGCGCCCGCGCGACGGAGCGGCTCCGTTCGAGGTCGGGATAGTAGGGAATCATGTGGGCCATGATCGGCGCGGTCATCGAGACATCTCCTTCGCGTTGTCGATGCGTGCGGCCTCGGCAACCAAGAACTCTCTCCACGGTTCCGGAGTAAGCTCCCGCGCAGTGATGAACAGATCCTTGTCTCCACGCCCACTCATGTTCACGACGACCGTCGCCTCAGGTCCTAAGCTGCGGGCGAGCTCCATCCCCTGATAGCCGCCGTGAGCCGACTCCAATGCGAATACGATACCTTCATTCCGCGCAAAAAAACGCAACGCCTCCAACGCCTGGGAGTCGGACGAGGTGCGAAACTCGACGCGTCCCAACTCTCCCAGATGGGCGAGCTGCGGCCCGATACCCGGATAGTCCAGCCCCGCCGAGACCGAGTGCGTCGCCTCGACCTGCCCGTCGTCGTCCAAGAGAAAGAGCGACTTGTACCCCTGCACGATCCCCGTGCGCCCGAGTCCATTCATGCGCGCGGCGTGCATCCCCCGTTCAATCGCTCTGCCTCCCGCTTCAACCCCGACAAGACGCGGACCGGTCGCATCGAGAAAAGGTGCGAAAAACCCGATCGCGTTGGACCCCCCTCCCACGCAGGCAACCAACGCCGTCGGCTCCACACCGCGCGCCGTCAGTTGCTCCTGAAGTTCACGCCCGATGACCGATTGAAACTCGCGAACCATATCCGGATACGGCGACGGGCCAAGGGCGGAACCGATGATGTAGTGTGTCTCGCGCGACATCGCGGCCCAGTCTCTGAGCGCCTCATTGACGGCGTCCTTAAGCGTGCGCGACCCCGATGCGACGGGGACGACATCGGCACCGAATAGTTCCATCATAAAGACATTGGGACGTTGCCGCGCAATGTCGACCTCGCCCATATAGATCGTGCAGTCGAGTCCGAGTTTTGCACACACCGCGGCGGTGGCGAGGCCGTGCTGGCCCGCGCCGGTCTCGGCGATAATACGCCGCTTTCCCATGCGCCGGGCGAGGAGCGCTTGCCCGATTGCGTTGTTGATCTTGTGCGCGCCGGTGTTCGCGAGCCCCTCCAGTTTGATGTACAATCGCGCACCGCCGAGCTCTCGCGTGCTGTTCTCGGCGAATAAAAGGGGCGTCGGACGTCCGGTGTACTCGTCATGGATCGCGCGAAACTCATTCCAAAATGACTCGTCTCCCCGGGCGATACGAAATGCATCGTCCAAATCATCCAAGGGGCCTCTCAACACCTCAGCCACATATCGCCCGCCGAACTCGCCGAAATATCCCTCTCTCACGTCGCCCTCTCCTTTTGTGTGCGCCGCACGTGAATCGCCGCCTCGGTGACGGCCGCGAAAAACCGCTCCATAGCCTCATGGTCCTTTTTTCCCGGTTCGGCCTCTAACCTACTGGAGGCGTCGATCAACTCCGGTCGGCGACGCACGATTGCATCGTACACCGTCTCGGCCCCCAATCCACCGGCGAGCCAGAGGGCGCCGTGAGGCCGTTCTTGGAGCGCCTCCGCGACCGCATCAAGGATGAGCTCACCGACCGGTACCCCCGTTCCGCCGGCCAACGCGGGATGATACGCGTCTACCAAGAGGCGCGGACCGCGAGCCGCCAGAACCGCAGCGCGCGCTTCATCACTCGTTGCCGGTCGCACCGCTTTGTAGTACGGCCAGCCGTAATCCAGGGCCTTCTCCGGTCCCGCGCCGCCGTGTAACTGTAACGCCGATAGGTGGCCCGCCGAGAGGTCGCGAAGTGCCTCGACAAGCAGAGATGCGTTCTCCGCATCCCCGTCTCCGCTTTCGTCGGGCTCCACCACGACTCCGACGAGCGGGACGCCGATATCGCGTGCAAGTTCCGCGGCGAGTCCGCGCCGTGCGCTCCTTACAGAGCGGGCGTAGACCAGACCGAGTACGTCGGCGCCGAGATCGCGAGCGCGCTCAGCGTCTTCTCGATTGGTGATGCCGCAAATCTTGACGAGTGGAGCGTAGGCGGCGCCGTCGCCGCCGTTGCGTACGACGCGCGGGCCGACTCGATCGGACCGAGTCGGCGATTCACCGTGTGTTTCGCTCCGGTCGATCTTTTCACGTCGTACTGCAATGGTCGGCCAAAAGGAGCTCCTCGAGCCGTCGGAGCGATCCTCCCTTCCGCGTCGCAGCTCCGAGGGAACGCTTCGCAACGCGCCCTGTAACGCGCGGATTCTCTCGGGATTTGTAACGACCGCCTCGCCGACGAGCAGTGAGGAGAAGCCGCCGTCATTGGCGAGCAGCACATCCTCACGATGGAAGATACCCGATTCGAATACAAGACGGGCATCCCAATCGATTGCACGCGCCAACGACAACGGCGAGAGCAGATCGACGCGAAAGGTGCGAAGATCGCGACTGTTAATACCCACGAGCCTCGGTTTCAGTTCCCGCACCTTTTCGAGTTCGGCGCGATCGTGGACCTCCACAAGTGCCGCGAGGCCCCTGGCCGTCGCCGCGGCCGTAAGTGCGACAAGCGTCTCGGGAGAGAGGATACTCGCGATCAGGAGTACGGCATCCGCACCGGCGCGCCATGAGACTTCGATGTCCTCCTCGGTAAACAGGAAATCCTTTCTCAGGACCGCGAGATCCGGAAAGGCCCGTTTCACGGCCACGAGATCGGCGAGAGAGCCGTGAAAATGATCTTGCTCGGTGAGTACGCTTACCGACTGTACGCCGGCGTCACGGTAGGTACCGACGCGCGTCACGGGGTCCGCGTCCCCGGCAAGGGCTCCACGAGATGGGCTGCGTCTCTTGAACTCGCAAATGAGGGGAGTGGGAAATGGGCGCACCGGCACCTCCCGAGGGCGCGCAGCGGGAATGCTGAGTCCTTGGGTATATCCCTCTCGAAGCAGTCGCTCTTTCCGTCGGTCGACGATGCGACGCAGAACATCAGCGACCATTCGCTACTCCCGCGGCGTCTCCCTCGTTCGAGACTGCGATAACGTTTTTCAGAGTCGTTAACGCCCGTCCCTCGGAAATTGCCCTGCGCGCCAAATCCACGCCCTCCCGGATCGTCTCGACAACGCCGTACACGGAAAGCGCCGCGGCGGTGTTGAAAACGACGGCGTCATGGAGCGCGGCCAATACCGGGTCGCTCTCATTATCACGAGACGCATCGTACTCTCCGGAAAGGAGCCGCAGTGAGATGCGAGCATTCTCTTCCGCCGTTCCACCGCGCAAACTATCCGGTCGATGGGTCATTAAACCGAACTCTTCGGGCTTGATCGTGGACTCCTCGAACCGGGCCGCCTCGAGCCGCCTCAAAGGAACATCGGCGCCGCCGGGATCGTTTGAGTCGACGTGGATCTCATCGGGCAATGAGAACGAGACGACTCTCGTCGCCGTACATACGCTGATTTCATCCTGTCCGTCGAGGCCGTGAACCACCATTCCCCTCTTCGTGCCGAGCCGCACCGCCGCCTCGGCAACGGTACGCAGATAGCGCTCGGAGAAGACGCCGATCAACTGATACTCCGCCGCCGCCGGATTTGCCAACGGGCCGAGGAGATTCATGATCGTCTTTATCCCGAGTTGTCGCCGGGCCGGTCCGGCGAACCGCATCGCGCCGTGGTAATGCGGGGCGTAGAGAAAGGCAAAGCCCGTTCGTTCAATCGATTCGGCCGCTTGCGTCGGCGTGATGTCGATATCGATACCCAAAGCGCGGTAAAAGTCGGCGCTGCCGCTCTGAGAGCTCACCGCCCGATTTCCGTGCTTGGCAACGCGCGCACCGCAACTCGCGGCAACCAAAGCGGTCAGTGAGCTGATGTTGAATGTTCCCAACCCGTCCCCGCCGGTACCGCAGGTATCCAAAAGCGGAGGAGAGGCCGACAGGGGGGTGCGTTTGCGTCTCAGCACCTCGGCACACCCGGCTATCTCGGCGGCCTCGATCCCTTTGGCGTTCAGCGCGACCAGAAATCCCGCAATCTGAGCGTCGGTGAGATTTCCGTCGGTCAGCTCCTCCATGAAACTCGCCGCCTCCTGCTGGCCCAAGTTCTCGCGCTCGATGAGCTTTGCGAGATACTTCCGGGGCTCGAACGGCTCACGACGATAGTTCAGGAAGTTTGAGAGAAGTTTCATTCCTTCGTCACTCGCGATCGACTCGGGATGAAATTGGACCCCTTCGATCGCGTACTCGCGATGGCGCAACCCCATAATCTCCCCGTCCTGGCCGCGCGCGCTCACCTCGAACACGTCCGGTAGACTCTCCTCTTCCACGGCAAGAGAGTGGTAGCGAGCAAACTCGGCCGGGGAGTTAACCGAGCGAAACACGCCGCGCCCGTCGACCGCGATTCTGTCGGTCTTGCCGTGAACGATCGATTTCGCGGAGACGATTCGGCCGCCGAAAGCCTCCGCGATCGCCTGATGTCCCAAACAAACACCTAAAATGGGCGCCTTTCCGGCGAAGTGCCGGATCGCCCGGATCGATATACCCGCCTCGGCCGGCCTCCCCGGTCCCGGCGAAATCACAATCCGGCTCGGCTTCATCGAGCGAAGTTCGTCCAAGGTTATTCGGTCGTTGCGAACGACGCGAATGGGCTCGTCTGTAAGCTGAGACAAATACTGATAGAGGTTGTAGGTGAACGAGTCGTAATTGTCGATTAGGGCTATCATGCGTCGTCCTCCAGTCCGACGGCTCGTACCAGAGCCGCCAACTTCTCGTTCGTCTCTTCGAACTCTCTCTCGGGAGAGGAGTCGTGCACAATTCCCGCCCCGGCGTGAAGAATCAATTCATCGCCGCGCCGCAACCCCGAGCGAATCGTAATACAACTGTCGAGATTGCCGCCCGGCTCCACATAGGCCACCACGCCCCCGTAAAAGCCGCGACGCACCGCCTCAATACGATCGATCGTCTCTATCGCGCGTATCTTCGGCGCTCCGCTCAATGTCCCGGCGGGAAACGTCGCGCGAAGGGCGTCGAGGCCCGATTTACCCTCCATGAGCCGCCCCTCCGTCTGACTCACAATGTGCATCACTCTGGAATAGCGCTCGACGGCGTAGGACTCGGTCACTTCGACCGTTCCAGGTATGCAGACGCGCCCGAGATCGTTCCTTGCAAGGTCGACGAGCATGAGATGTTCCGCGCGCTCCTTCTCGTCGGCCAACAGCTCTCGTTCCAACGCCGTGTCCTCTTCGTCGGTTGCGCCGCGCCGCCTCGTCCCGGCGATCGGACGCATAGCGGCACGACCATTTTTGACGCGAACGTGCATTTCGGGAGAAGCTGCGAAGAGCTGGAACTCGCCGAAATCGAGATACACCAGATACGGCGCGGGGTTGGATGAACGCAGACGACGATACGCCTCTAGAGCCGGCATGCCCGTGCGTACGTTCAGACGACGCGAAAGAACGCCTTGGAGAAGATTTCCGGCGACGATTTCCTCTTTCACCTTCAGCACCCCACGTTCGAAGCGCTCACGATCGTCGGGGTCGTGCACGATTTCCGTCCGGTAGGTCTCCGTAGTCGCCTGCATATAGTTGAAGTTAAGATCGTGGATCGCCTCCTCGGTCTCGGCAATAGCTTTATCCAGATCGATGGAATGCTCGCGATAGTTGAGTCCGATCAGATAGAGCAGATCGCTATAATGATCGAAGACGATTAAAACGTGCCCGAAGATGAACAGTGCGTCGGGGAGGCCGGTAGGATCGGGGCGATCCCGAAAATGGATCGTGTCGCAAAACCTCGCAAACTCATAGGACAGATAGCCGATCCCCCCCGACGGGAAGGGAAAGTCCTGTTGGGTGGGGCGATGCTGATCGGCGAAGTATGCAAGGACATCGAGGATGTCCCGCGCATCGCTTTTGACCCGATACTGTGTCTCGCCGTCGTCAAAAAACACCGCATCATCCCGCTGAAAGAGGCGAAACGCCTCGCGCACCATGAGCAGAGAATAGCGTGCACGACCACCGTTGAACGTCGCCGATTCCAGTACCGCCCGCGCCTGAAACTTGCGCGCAAGGGTATACGGAGTGAACCGCTCTCCAGACAAGACCTTGATCACCTGATTGCGTTCAGCCATTATCCCTCCTGAAAGATCCTTTGGCTCCCCGTGCTCATTGAAACATCAATCGCCATATACACCCGAAAGGCACTATCCATCTGCCTCTTTGGACAATAAAAAAGCCGCGTATACACGCGGCTTCTTCTTCATAACCGCGGACCATACACGACGGTCCGCTCATTACTATTGTGGTGCGGACCGATCTATACGGCCCACCACCATTGAAATGTCACCGGAGAACTGTATGCAGTACGGCTCTTTTCCATCTGCTGCACGTCACTACAATATCTCGGCGCACCGGATTACGTCAAGCATTACCAATGGACTCATAAAACGCTGAGCTCTTCGGTCGCTTGGTTCACCCGCGCAACGGAGGGATGCGGATCGCCGGCGGGGACCGGATCGGATACGACGACGCCCTCAAGCTCTTCCGCCTTATCGCGTTCCGTCTCGTCCTCTTGGACTTTACGCTTCATCGTACGAAACTCAACGTGCTCGGCGACAATTTTGAGGCGCGAGCGCGACTTACCCTCGCCATCCTTCCACCGATCCTGCTTAAGTCGCCCGACGACTCGTACTCCACGTCCTTTCCGCAGGTACTCGGCGCAGTTCTCTCCAAGCTTGGACCAGACTTCAACGTCGAGGAACGACGTCTCGGTGTGTTGCTTGTCCCCCTTCTTGTACATATGGTGACTCCCTATTGAAAAATTACACACCGATACATCGTTCGGCGTCGTCGACAGCACCGGATCGCGGGTGAGGTTCCCTTCGACAATGATCGAGTTGAGGTCGTTCATGCGACTCCTCCTTTAGAAGATTGGTTTCACTCACCATTACCGCCGCGAGGGGCACGATGCTTCTATTTACGCTTCATTTCGTGGAAAAGATACATGACCGTCTATCGAGACCAAACGGAGTGACGGCGTTTGCTTGGAGCAGACCGGGCTATCGTGATAGCGTATGGTATGCGAGGTATCAAATGAAACACGTGCATACAAAGGCTACTCGCACCGCAATTATTGTAATCGCGTTGATCTTCGGGTGCAGCGCAACTCTGTGGTCACAAACTGTCGCGATCCGAGTTTGGGAACTGCAAGTTCACAGTCAAGACATTGAAGAGGCAACGGTGGAAATCTCCCAGTGGGTAGAGGCGGGTTATCTACCGGTGGGGTTGGAACATGCACCGGGTCGACCGGTGATGGTGATGTACACCCAAAACATAAACACGCCGATCTCCGAGGTCTCGCTCCATACGATAACCGATATGAACGGTCTGGGAGGAGAGATGAACGCCTTATTGGAGGCGGGATACGTTCCGATGGGGATGGCGAGCCACGCCGACGGCGTCACGCTGCTCCTGGTACGAACTGAGATCCCGGTACTCGACTGGGGACTGGCAACGACGCGATTCAATCTCCAGTCGATATCGATGGAGATACGGCGGCGGGCGATCCAAGGATTCTCCGCCTGGGCCATCTCAAATCACGGGGATCAAGCGTGGCTTCTATTCCTACGGGAGGCGGATGCAGCTCCCGATAGGCAACTTTCCGTGCAGTCCTATGTGTTCAACCCGGACAACTACGTTCCCGGTATCGATAGCGCAACATCAAATCTATTGTTTCCGTGGGGTATCACCACGACCGAGGAGGAATTTCTTGTATTGTACACTCAAACCCAAGACTAATCCCGACCGACCGCGGAGGCTCGGCAGATGCACGGCGTCCGTCGCGTTTGCCCTCATCATGCTGTCAGGTTGCGTAACCGCACCCGTGCGTTCGAGCGGCGGCGCCGTTGTGGAGGTGAACGACGAGGTCACCATTACGGCGCGCTATCTTTCCCGCAATGAGATAGAGGCCCGTTACACCGAGCGCGTAATACCGTTTGTCGCGCCGTGGATGCTCTTCACGCCGGCGGAGTTTATGGTCTTTGAGCTCAACGTCGAGACGACCGAACCGGGAGCGATCATCGATACGAGCGAAATTGAGCTCTCGTTCGGCGATCGAAGTTATATGGCGTCGACCCCCTCCGAATTACGTCGATTTTGGCAAGGAACAGCCATTTACGATGATATAACGGGTTTTAGTCGCGAAAGGTTTAATCGTCTTATCAATCGCGAGCTTGTCACACGCTCACCCCTAGAAAAAAGCGGCGTTGCGTTCGGGTTGGCGGTCTTTCGCGGTCGTCGATTTCCTGCCGAAGGGAGGGCGCGCATAACCCTTCCGATTACCAGCCTATCGTCAGGTCGTGTAACGCGCCACCGTATCGTTGTACCCCTTGCCGAGATCGACGATTAGGCAACTCCGGCCCGGGGTCGCCCGGGCCCCCCTTCCAAACCAAATTACCCCACAAGAAAACGTCATTTCACAAATGGGCTTCCAAGGTGGGATGATAAGTGTATGGTACCTGCGAGTATCTGTCGAGTGTGGCTGAGCATGATCTGCCACACCACCCCGCACCGGAGGTGCGGGCAGCCCGGTCCACTGACCGGTATTCGTCATGTATGATCTCGCCTATCAAAACCCGGTTGATACTAATCTTAGAGAAACGCATGGGGCTCACACACTCGCAATCACCGAGACGACCGTGAGTCTTCGTTACTCCTTTACTTAAAACTCGAAAGGCATCGAAATAAAATCTCATCCGTGGGTGTTTGGTGGGGGGAGAACGGACCCCGTATTGCTTACAAGGCGGCGTTTCCACCGGACTAAGGCTTCGACACCGGACGGGAGAGACCGTCCGTGCCAATCCCTTTCTTTTTACGGCACCGTTTGAGCATCCATACGCGCACCTGAAAAACACAGAGAATAGATGGATCAATCGAACGATAATCGCAAACTCACATAAAAAGACAAAAAAAGAGCCATCCCCCGAAGGGGATGGCCCTACATATCCATACTAACCGTAGACCAGCTTAGAAGCTGACCGAGGTGTTGATGAACATGAAGCCGCTCTCGGCGGTGGAGATAAAACCACCGGCATTGTAATCATCGTAGAGCAAGCTGTCACCATCGGCGTCGACAACCTTCGGGCCGTCATAGAACGCGTAACCGATACGGAACTCAGCCGCGCCAGGCTTCAGATATGCGGAGAACTCAGAGTACTGGAGGGTCTCATCATAGAGATCGCTGTCCAGTCCGAGAGCCACTGCAATATCGAGACCGGCGAAGGGTACGGGAGCAAGGTTAATATCGAAACCGAGCGCTTCCGCAGCCGCTTCACTCTGACCTTTGAAGCTTACACCGACGGTGCTCAAGCCACCGAGAAGACCGGCGCTCGCGCCGACACCGTAGAAGATATCGGACGCGCCGTCCGCGGCATCGAGCTCATAAGCAAAGTCGGCACCGGCGCTTAGATCGACCACGCCGGGAACCAACTCTTGGGAGAAAACGACGCCTACGCCGAGCTCACCAGAACCGGGCTCTTGGCCACCTTTGTCGGAATAGAAAACCTCAGCCGTGATGGGACCGTATCCACCCTTAACGGCGGCAACACCGTCCATGGCATCGCCGTCACCGGGGGCGATGACGAACCGAGCAGTGAAGAGGTCGGTAAGACCGGCTTCAAACTGGATGGCGGAGTACTGGGTGTCGACGTCTACGACGTTCTCAAACTCAAGACCCGTCACGGTGCTTACGTTGAAGTTGTTCACCGCCCAGTAACCGACACGAGTCTGGAGAATCACACCGTCAAGACCGAGCGCCGCAGCAAGATCGGTGTCGAAGTATGCGTCGTCGATTTCAACGAGTTCCTCTTCCAAACCGTCCGTACCAACAACGACGGGACCATTCTCGAATTTGATGACAGCAGTGTTAACCGCATCTACCATAGCGGTGAATACTACGTCAATCTCGGAGCTGGTATCGCCCTCGAAATCGCTGTACGCGCTGTCACCGAAGCCCCAGGCTTGTTGAACGCTACCGCTGACCGTTACGTCCGGGTAGCTCATCTCCTCGGCCATCGCGAAACCAGCCACGATGAACAGGGAGAGCAGAATCAGAGAAAGTTTTCTCATCTTAGATTCCTCCTCAATGTGTTGGGGCTTAAAGGTCAACGACCCGTTGCCACCCCTTGATCTTAGGATTCCGGGGTAGTATATCAACCGCAAAATTTGCTGTCAAGAAATATCGAAATCAGTATCCGCTTCTTAAAATCGGTTTTTTACGTCTCGATGTTCCATTGGTGTAAATCATGGAGTGAAAATGCGTTCTCGTCCCGCACAGGCTTTGCTGTTATGCTATAGCCATGGCGAGCCTGGAACAGGTAGCGAGCGGCGAATGGTTCGAGATTCGCGAGCGTCTGCGCCACCCGCGGCACCTCTACGAGTATCTCGCCTCGTCGCGATACGACGAGGCGGCGGCGGCCGTTCTGCGAAAAGCGGCCTCGGAGCTCGAACGGGCGATTGAGGGCGGTGTATTCGAGTTTCGGCGCCATGCGCTGGCATTCCTGTTCAGCGAGCTTGCGGAGGCGGAGTTTTCCAGCGAGGTCTTTGCACGATTGGGCGATCTTGAGCGCCACGTGACCGCGATGATCCTGGCATCGAGTTGTCAAAGGGGCCAACTTTCCGGAGATCTTGCGTTCAGTGGTCCGGCGCATTCAGAGCAGCTCGATGACGGCGAACGCGTCGCTCCCGGTAACGGAACACCCGCGGAGGAAAAGACGAATACGACTACGGCTCGCGACGTCAACGAAATCATGAGTGATATCAAGGAGATTCTGGCCGCCGATCCGAGCGCACGCATGAACACGGCGATCAAGAACATCCTGTTGCAACTGCAGAAGTACCGCGAAGAGGCGGCGACGTACCGCAAGCTCAAGGAACAGGCGACGAGCTACCGCCTGGAGATGTATTCAAAGACTTTTGCGAGCACATTCAAACAAATTTTCGAGAGTATTCGCAGGAACTACAGTGCGTTTTTGGAGGAGCAACAGGGAAGCGGCTCGCATCGGTCCGATTCGCCGGTGCGCGATTTGGACGTCAAGGCGTGGGTGCGTATTCTGACCGGTGAGATCGAGGAGTTGAGTTTTATCCGTTCGACACTGCTGTTCGTCGCCGATAAACAGAGCGGTATGCGCGGCCCACTCGTACGCCTCGCACGGCGGCGGGAGGCGGTAATGGCGACGGTGGACGAGGAGGAAGAGGCCGCCGCGGACGCGACCGGCGGCGAAGGAGCGGCGCATAGATTAAGCCGGATTCTCGCACAGGAGACCGCATCTGTGTTACGCCGCTGGATCTCTCGATAGATCGGTGGTTCGGATCTGGCCGCGTCGATGCGCCGCACATCCCGCTACGTGACGTCTTCGCGCCCCATCTCGCGCAGCTGCTCGATGGCGTCTTTCACGAGTTGGCCTTTACCCCGCTGCGCAACGAGGACGCGGCCGTTCTTGACGACCACCGAGATATCCTCAACGCCGCAGAGAATAATCGGGAGCTCCGAGTACACGTAGGCGCCGGAACAATCGATCTGCACCGCCGGTTGACGGGGCCGACCGTCCCGGGGCGTGTAAGAGTTATTCCCAACATCTCCTACGATACCATCGTCGGTCAACTGCGCCATCTCGTCCCAGCTTCCGATATCGTTCCACCGGAACGAGGTCTCGACGACGGCCGTGCGTTTTGAGCGCTCCATGACGGCGTAGTCGATCGAAATCTTGGGTAGATTGGCGTACAGCTGATCGATATAGCCCGACTTCCAGGCGATGGAGATCCCTTCGCGGTTGACCACCGGGAGCGCGGTACGTCGCTGTTCAAAGGGCAACGTTTCCAAATCCTTGAAGGTTGCGACGATCGCCGGCTCATGGGCGGCTATCTCGTCGCGAATGACCGCGTTGCGGAAGACGAACATTCCGCTGTTCCATAGGAAGTGTCCGTCCTCGACGTACTGCAACGCCGTCTCTTCATCCGGTTTCTCGCGAAACGATCGCACGAGGTGACCCTGACCGTGGGTCTCCCCCGCCTCGATATATCCGTAGCCGGTCTCCGCACGCGTCGGTTGAATGCCGAACGTGACCAGAAGTCCCTCGCGCGCCAAAGCGTCGGCCCGCTCTACGTCGGCGGCAAAGAGGTCTACGGGGGTGATCAGGTGGTCGGACGGCAGAACGAGAGACGTCTCCTCGAGTGCACCGTTGTCCGCAAGATAGGAGACGGCAAACGCGAGAGCCGGCGCGGTATTGCGCATCTCCGGTTCGGGAAGGATCACAATCCGCTCGCGGAGCTTCCCGAGCTTGAGGCAATCGTCGAGAACGCGCTCCATCTGAGAGACGTGCGTTACGATGAGGACCGTCGCCTTCGGAGCGACCTCGGCTGCGCGTTCTATCGTCATCTGGAGGAGCGACCGTCCGGTGCCGGGATCGAAAAACTGTTTCGGTCGGTCCTGAATGGACGCCGGCCACAAACGTGTACCGGAACCGCCGGCGAGAATAACGACATTATCTACCACGAGACTCCTCCCATATCGCCACTATAGATGAGATCGACGTTCGCCGCCACCGACCGAACCGTGTCGCGCTGCGCACCGTCGCCCTCTGCGGTAATACGTCACCCGCATTCGGCGGAATGCCGAGCGCCCGTATCGCGCGTATTTCCCCATACATGTGTTAGGAAAGGATGTGAGCATACACCGTATGCTCACAGCGGGTCAAAAGAGCTCTTGGGCTATATCGCGCGGCAGCTGTTCATATATTCGCGGCTCGAAATCTCCGGCGGGATAAAGGATGTCGCGTATGTTAAGAAAGGCCAGGTTCGTCGCCGCCGCCCGTTCGCCCGTCTCGTCCTCGCGCAGATAGTTTTCCGACAGCTCCGCCGATTCGGTGAGAAGGCTCAACCCCTCCGAAAGGCGCTCCTCTTGTGTGACGTCGCGCTCGGAAATCTGAAAAAGGGTCACACCGAGGTTGTTATTGACGCGAATCAGATTCTCCACGACGGCGCGGTGAGCCGGATTCTCCTCGACCAGAAGGGTCGGGATTGCGTCACGTTGGGCGTCCAGTCGATCGAGCAACTCACGATAGAACGCCTCGGCGCCGAAGAAGTTCTCTCGCAGAAAGAGCGTATTTGCTCGCGCGTAGAGGACGGTGTCGGGCCCCACCAAGGCGTTGGACGATCCGATGTCGTAGAAGCGGTCGACCGCCTGATCGAATCGTCCCGCAACGAAGTGGATGAATCCGCGCTTATAATTGAGCTCGTCGGTCTCGTACCCCTCGGCGGAGGCGCGATTGTAGCGATCCAATGCGTACTCGAGGTCGCCACCCTGGAAATATTCCAAATCGGCCAGGCGTGCATAGAGGCGGGCCAAATGCGCCTCGGCGGAGATGAAACCGGACTCGCGCGCCGTCTCGTATCGTCGTCGTGCGGCGTCGAAGTCGCCCCTCGCCTGCAAAAACTCATCGCGTTCGTACCAATACTCGCCGCTTCGGATATCGGTATCGATTTGCTGCATCAAGCGTCGAGGCGAGAGCGGCTCGGCGAGCGCGAAGGCCTGCCGCGCGTTTTCAAGAGCCTCGCGCTCCTGAATGGGGGCCTGCACGACCCGACTGTAGCGGGCCAACTCATAGTGCACTTCCGGCACGAGCGGATCGCGCTGATAGGAGCGTATGAGCATCTCTCTGATCCCCGTGACGCGGCCTCGATCCATCATATAGCCCGCCGCACCGGCGTATATCTCCGGGTCGACCTCGGCCTGCGGCGCCTGCTCCTCGAACAGATCGACGAGCTCTTCGACCCGCTCGGCGTTGTCGGTGCGCACGAAGTACCGTAGAAAACGCATCAGAATCTCGTCGGTATCGCCGTAGCGCGCCAACAGTCCGGCGTAGGCGAGACGCGCATCCTCGTAGCGCTCGGGGTTCTCGTCGGCCCACCGCATGAAATTGTCCCCTCGCGCCAACAGAGCGTCGTAGTCGTACTCGTCGCCGAAAAGAACGATCGAGTACAGCTCGTCGGCGCGCTCATAACTCGCCAACACCTCAGACTGCAACGCCCCATGGTCGAGAATCGCCTCGCGATTGACGTTGAGAAGATCGTAGATCTGTCTGCGCTCCCGCGGTCCGACGGGCACGCTCTCGATCAGACGCCTCTCGGAGACCGCCCGACGCAGAAACTCGCGCGTCGCCTCGTCCATGCCGAATACGAGCTCGTCGTACTTCTCCACGGCGAGTTGATACTGCCTCTTCTCAACGTACAACTCCGCGTACTCGGTAAACCAACGATCTCGCGGCCGCAGTTGCCACGCGCGAAAAAAGGTATCGTTGGCCAACTGATATCGATCCTCGAGCGCATACTCGTAGCCGCGTTGGTAGAGTATAGCGGCGTGAATCGGTCGATAGACGAAGCGATGGCCGAGCAGGCCCACCACGGCCGTCGCGAGACCGATGAGAAGCGCGGTACGCAGCATCGGCAGGACGACGTGCTGAAAGCGGTAGAGCAGCGTCTGCTGCTCCTCCTCGAAGGCGAGCCCGCTTCGCTTCTGGTAGCCTCGGGGAACTTCGAGCTTCTTGCCGATCGTCTTGGAGACGTGATCGGCGATCTTAACGGGAGAGGCCCCGCCGATTAATAGGTCGATGAGCTCATTGATGCTCTCCGCGGACCCCTTACCCTCGCCGATACACTCTTCGGTAGCGATCTTGATGTTGAGGGGAAGCGAGGAGAGGGTTTTACGAAGCCTGAGAAACTCCTCGTCGGAGAGCTCGCGATCGATCTCTCCGGCGGGACCGTGTAACGCCTCCTCCTCGGCTTCGCCCTCCTCCTCGATCCCCTCGGTCTCGAAATCGAGCCCCGCAAACTCATCGATGGAGTCCTCGCGGATGTCGAACTCTTCGCCGAAATCGCCGAGGCTAAACCCATCTTCGTCGAGGGCGTCCAGATCGTCGAGCGAATCGTCGTCGGATGAAAAGTCGACGTCGTCCGCATCCGAGAACGCCGCGCCGGTCGACGCGTCTTCGTCGAGCTCTACATCGCCGAAGTCCTCGTCCATTTGGCTGCCGAAGTCCGATCCGAAGCTGTCGCTGAGTGAATTGTCGTCTACCTCGCCGAGGTCTTCGAACGCCGCATCATCGTCGGAAGAGCGGTCCTCGCCGGTGTCGTCGGTGTCCTCGCCGGCACTATCGTCGCCTGAAACGGCAAAATCATCGAGCCCGCCGATATCGAAGTCCGAGTCGGACAGCTCTTCGCCCGGCAACTCATCGCTCTCGCCGATATCGACACCCGAGACATCGCCGAACTCCTCAAGTCCGTCCAACCCGTCAAGCGCGGCGTCGTCCGTTGCCGAGAGATCGACGTCGCCGGCTTCCTCGGTCTCGCCGAGTGAGTCGATATCGAACTCGGATAGCTCCTCGTCGGGCCCGCCGAAATCGTCCGCCGGGAAGTCGCCGAACTCGTCCGGTCCGTCCAAAGCGCCGAGCGACGCGTCGTCCTCAGCGGAGCCGTCGTCGCCGCCGAGATCTCGGTCCGCGTCGGACGGCTCGCCGAACGCATCGATATCGAGGTCCGGGTCGGATATCCCGTGGTCCGACGACTCGTCGAACTCGCCCGTCTCTCCGGCCGCGTCGAGGTCTCCGACGTCAAAGTCCGAGTCGGATACTCCGCCGCCCACGGACTCGTCAATCCCATCGATATCTCCGCCGAGTACGTCACCGAAGTCCTCCGGCTCGTCAGCTCCTTCGATCGTTGCGTCCTCAAGGCCGAAAAGGTCATCATCGCCGGAGTCGGCCGTTCCATCGAGGTCGCCCGTATCGAAATCGACGCCGCTCGCGGCACTATCGCCCGCGTCGTTCCGGTCGGCCTCATCGCTTAGTGCGGCCAAATCGGCGAGCGGATCCGCATCGATATCCTCGCCGAAGGCGGCCAAAATATCGTCGTCGGTCCCCTCGAGCGACGCGAGCGCATCGTCGGCGTCGCCGGAAAGCGGACCGGACGGCGCCTCGATCGTAGGCTCCTCCGTGCGGTCCTCTTCGCCGAGCGGTTCGTCGAGTTCATCGGAGTCGCCGATCGCCGATACATCGTCGGGGGCGCTCATCTCATCGGGCGCACGCGCGGAAATCGGCTCGTCGGTCAGCGACTCGTCAAAATCGCCGGGCAACTCGTCGGGGACGGCGTCGGGGTCGAACGAAAAATCAGCCGGTGCGGG
The DNA here is from genome assembly GCA_965601925.1 of Alkalispirochaeta sp. Lineage (GTDB taxonomy): Bacteria > Spirochaetota > Spirochaetia > DSM-27196 > Alkalispirochaetaceae > Alkalispirochaeta. Next base: position 2,526,555 of record OZ271854.1, on the reverse strand, counting down.
AAAATCTTCATCCCCCAAGTCAAGGCCGGAGAGGGCGTCCTCCACGGTCGGTTCCCCGCTCGCCTCCTCATCGTCAAAGAGTGAGTCCAGACGGGAAAGCAGCTCGGTCGAGTCTTCCTCGCCGGGCTCCTCGCTATCGCGTTGTTGCTGTTGAGAGATCGCCTCGCTCTCGACATCGGTATCCGCCAAAAGCGCCGAGAGATCGTCGTCTAAGTCCTGACTGGGACGCGGCGGCGGTTCGACTATTTCGCCGCGCTCGGCGGCGACGGCAGGCTCGTCGCCGAGGGGGATGAGTTGTTCATGGATCTTCTCTACGATCTCTGTTGACGGCATAGTCCTCTGATTCTATGTCGGTAAACGGCGAACACAAATAAAGCCGTTCGTCGTTCCTTCCGATACACTGTAACACATGGGCACGATTCGATGCTGCAATCTGAAACCGGTGCTACTCGCAACCCTGCTCATCACAAGCACGCCGTTCATCTCATTTGTGGGCGCACAGCAGGCGGGTCGGTCGCCCGAGACCGTCACCTTCGGCGCGGATCGTTGGCTGGAGGTAGCGGGTATAACCGAGGCTCAGGCGCCGCGGGTGTTCGACGACCTGGTCGTATTCTCCTTTGAGCAACCGCGCTACGCGCGGTATGTGGCGGCGGCGTTTGCTCACGAAGGGTACCGTGAGCTGCACGTCTTCTCCGCACGACGAAGAGAGGGGCGCGGGGATCTGTTCTATTTGGCGTATCCCGTCGACACCGAGTGGTCACAGCTGGAGTATCGACTGGTCGTCGACGGGGTGTGGCTCGTCGATCCGCATTCGCCCGAAATGATTCGCGACGGTCGCGGCGTCGAGGTCGGACGTGTTACGCTGCGTGAGCAGCCGCCCTACAGGCAACGGTCGCCGATCGTGCACGACGACGGAACGGTCACATTCATGTTTTCGTTCGACATACGCGTCTCGCCGACGATAGAGACGATCGACGGACGACAGCTGAGCGTGACGAGCATTCGCGATCCGAGAATTAACGTCGTGGGCACGTTCAACGGATGGGATCCTTTTATGCACCGTCTTGCCGGTCCGGACGAGAACGGCTTCTACTCCCTCCGTCTTCCCGTATCGGAAGGAAGCCACTACTATTACTTCATGATAAACGGCCGTCGCGTGCTCGATTCGTTTAACCGGGAGCGCGCCCGAGACCTACAAACCGATGCGCTGACGAATATCGTGGTGGTGCCTCGCTAAACCGATGATCGAACTCTCGCTTCGACTACGTTCCCTGCCGGACGGTCGTGTATTTCTCGAACTCGGTATCGTTTTTCGACTCGTATTCGGATTGCTGGCGGCCGTGCTCGGTTTGGGCATGAGCGGCGGGGAGTCGGTCGCCGTCATTCCGTTGGTAGCGCTGACCGTATTGATCCTGGGAGCGCTGTATCAGGAGCAATGGGAACTGGATCCGACACGACGCACGATTGTCGCGCGTCACGGCCTTATCGCACTCTCGCGGCGCCGGCGGTGGTCTTTTGAAGATATCGAATGTGTGGAGTATACGCACTACCGTGCCGGCTCGCTTCCCGGAAGCGAGCAGTCGCCGCCGAGCGACGACACCTTCGTTCAAGAGGCGATGAGCCCGGGCGGGCGTGTATCGCGTGCGCTACGCCGTCACTTCCTTCGATATACGCTCGTGACACGCGACGGCCGTAGGGTACGCGTCGAGATCCGGCGCGTGCGCAGTTGGCAAGACGACCTCGCCCTCCCGCGGACACTGGCGGAGACGATCGGTGTCCCACTCGTCGAGACGCCGATATAGCCTCGATCCCCGACGCGGATCGTGTGATCTACCGTTCTCCGTCGCCGACGACGACCTCCCCGGATACGCTCCGTACGACGTTCTCCGGTGTCGGCTCGAAATAGAGAAAACAAGCCGTCTGATGCCCGGGACGAACCTCTTTCAGCGCCGGAACGCTGGTCTTGCACTTGGACATTCGTTTGGGACACCGATCGTAGAAATAACACCCATGGCGCTCCTTATCGGGAGAGGGAACGTCCCCGGATAGGATGATACGGTTCCGGTGCCCCTCGACCTCCGGGTCGGGAATCGGGATCGCCGAGAGGAGCGCCTGAGTGTAGGGATGCAACGGCTCCTCGTACAGCATCTCCGAACCGGCGATCTCCACGATTACCCCCAAGTACATGACGGCGACCCGGTCGCTGATATACTTGATGACGGCGAGGTCGTGAGCGATAAACAGGTAGGTGAGGTGGAACTCCTCCTGCAAGTCGCGCAGCAGGTTCAGAATCTGTGACTGAATGGAGACGTCCAAGGCGCTCACCGGCTCATCGGCGAGTATCAACTGCGGGTTGAGCGCCAGGGCGCGCGCGATGCCGATGCGTTGTCGCTGGCCGCCCGAGAACTCGTGGGGATAGCGATTTTTGAAGAGCTTATTCAGCCCGACTTTCTCCATCAGCTCTTCGACGCGTGCGTCGATTTCAGACTTACTCATGTGCATAAGACCGCGCTTGATGAAAATCTGCATCGGCTCGGCGATGATATCGCGCACGGTCATGCGGGGATTGAGCGAGGCGTACGGGTCCTGAAAGACCATCTGCACATCCTTGCGATGCTGCAACAGATCGCGCTCACTCATCTTCGTAAGGTCGGCGCCGTTGAGCATCACCTCGCCCGACGTAACGTCGTACAACTGCGCCACCGCGCGAGCGGTCGTCGATTTACCGCACCCCGACTCCCCGACGAGTCCGAGGGTCTCGCCACGCTTGATGTCGAAATTAACCCCGTCGACCGCCCGAATGTGTCCCGTCACCCGCTTAAATACGGCGCCCTTTTCTACCGGAAAATGAAGCTTCAGATCGCGGACGCTCAATAATACGTCGCCGGCGGGCTTACTGCTCTTGTTGTTCGACAAGGCGAGCCTCCTCAGGTTCGTGTTCTTTGTAAAGCCAGCAGCCGACCGACCGCGTCTCGCTCAAAACCTCCGCGTCGGGATACTTGCGTTTGCAGATCTCCATCGCGTGATCGCACCGCGGATAAAACGGACACGCATCGGGAAGATCGATGAGGTTCGGCGGTTGGCCGTCTATGGAAAAGAGCCTGTTTTGATGCACCTGGTCCAGCCGCGGTACCGATTGTATCAACCCTTGCGTATACGGGTGTTTGGGCGAGGCGAACAGCTCCTTCGTCGTCGCTTTTTCTACGATCTTGCCGGCGTACATGACCGCCACGTTATCGCACATCCCGGCAACGACCCCGAGATCGTGAGTGATCATTATGACTGCGGTACCGAGCTCCTCCGCGAGCCGTGAGATAATCTCCAGGATCTGCGCCTGGATCGTTACATCGAGGGCGGTCGTAGGCTCATCGGCGATGAGGATTTCGGGCTTGCACGAAAGGGCCATCGCAATCATGACCCGCTGCCGCATACCGCCGGAGAACTGGTGCGGATAGCTGTCGATACGCCGCTCCGGCTTCGGAATGCCTACCATCGAGAGCATCTCAACCGCCAGCGCCTTCGCCCCGCGCACGCTCAACCCTTGGTGAAGGCGAATCGTCTCCACTAACTGCGTAGATACCTTGAGAAACGGATTGAGAGAGGTCATCGGATCTTGAAAGATCATGGATATCTTGTTACCGCGAATCCGACGCATCTCGGCGGCGGATACGTGCAGCAAGTCGACCCCGTCGAACATCACCTCGCCGCCCACGATTCTACCGGGCGGAGAGGCAATAAGGCGCATCACCGAGAGATTGGTGACCGACTTGCCGGACCCCGATTCGCCGACGATTCCAAGCGTCTCGCCTTTGTGGAGATCGAACGATACGCCGTCGACCGCCTTCACGATGCCGTCGTCGGTCTTAAAATGGGTCTGCAGATCGCGAACCTGCAGAATCGGATCGGAGAGAACCTTTTCACTCATCGTTAAGAGACTCCATTCAACTACTGTTACAGCCGGTTCTTGCTGTGCGGATCAAAAGCGTCCCGCAGGCCGTCGCCGAGAAAGTTCATGGCAAAGAGAAACAACGTCATCGCCAAGGCCGGGAAAAAGAGCTGCCACGGCGCGGTAGTCATTCGCGTCACCCCTTCGCTCACCAAAGATCCCCACGAGGCGAAGGGTGCCGAGATGCCGAGTCCGAGAAATGAGAGAAACGACTCCTGCATGATGAAGGCGGGAATACGGAGCGTGGCGAAGACTATAATGATGCCCGCGGTGTTGGGGACCAGATGGCGAAAAATGATCCGTCCTCTGGAAGCGCCCATGCTACGTGCCGCCTCCACGAACTCGGAGTTTTTGAGGGAAATAATCTGCCCGCGCACGACGCGGGCCACGACGAGCCAACTCACCAGCGACAACGCCAAAAACAGATTAAAGATGCTGCGACCGAAGATGGCCATGAGAATGATAACGATCAACATGTAGGGCAATCCGTACATGACGTCGACGAAGCGCATGATGAGATAGTCGGTCTTTCCGCCGATGTAGCCGGCTACGGCGCCGACGACGATACCGATCAGAACCGAAGTGATCGTGCCGATGAGACCGATAGCGATAGAGACCCGGCCGCCGTACAGGATTCTACTCAACAAATCGCGACCCAGATGGTCGGTCCCGAGGACGTAGCGCCGTTGATGAACCATGACCTCGCGTCCGTCGATAACGGCGGTCTCGGTAGAGATGCGCTCTCGAATCGCGGCAAGCTCGGCGAGCTCCTCGTCGTTGAGCTCTGCGCGGCCGTCACGCTCGGCGAGCAGACGCGTCCGCGTTTCCACCCGCTCCAACCACAATTCACCGGCGGCACGGGTGAAGGAAGGGGGGAGGTCGCGGTGTTCCGACACTTGGTATCGAAAACTGTGAATCGGCAGAATCGGCGCGGTCAGCGAAAGCACGGCGTATAACACGACGACACCGAGACCGAACATCGCCATCCGATTTTTCTTGAGACGACGCCATGCGTCTTTGGTGAGACTGACCCCTTCGACCGGTTGATCGAACTCATTCACCACGTTCTGAGATTCCGGAACGGCTCCGACCGCTTCGTCTTCCCGCATATCATGCGTAATGGGATGGTTACTCATGCGATTCCTTTACCGATACGAGATGCGTGGATCGAGCAGCGCGTACACAATGTCCACGATGAAGTTCATAATCACGAGAATGGTCGAGAATACGATCACCGTGCCCATGATCAAGGTATAGTCGCGATTGAACGCCGACTGGACGAAAAAACGCCCTAAGCCGGGCACGCGAAAGATCTGTTCTACGACGACCGATCCGGTCACGATCCCTGCGAACGCCGGTCCAAGGTAGGAAACGACGGGCAGGAGGGCACCCTTCAACACGTGCTTGAATACGATGACCGACTCCTTGAGCCCCTTGGCGCGCGCGGTCCGAATGTAGTCGCTCCGCAGTACTTCGATCACGCTCGCCCTCGTCAACCGCGCGATGTAGGCAAAGTACGGAAAGGCGAGGGTTATCGCCGGCATGATGATCGGTACCCACCCGTTGCGGCCTCCGATCCAACCGCTTGTCGGCAACAACTGCAGCCTCAGGGCCAATACATACATAAGCACGGGCCCTATAACGAACAACGGTACCGAGATACCGATAACCGCGACGGACATGGACAGGTAGTCGGCGAGTCGATTTTGGCGAAGGGCGGAGACGATGCCGCTACCGATGCCGAGTATGAGAGCGGTCGAGAGCGAAATGACACCCAACAACATCGATGCCGGAAGGCTCGAGAAGATGTAAAAGTTCACGTCTCGATCTTGATATCGAAAGGACGGTCCCAAATCGCCTCGGATAACGTCGAACATGTACCGTCCGTACTGCACCAAAAGCGGTTGATCCAAATTGTATTTCCGTTCGATGTTCTCCAAAACTTGGGGCGGGATCTGTCGCTCCCGCGCGAACGGTCCACCGGGCGCTACGCGAATGATGAAAAAGCTAAGCGTGACGATTACGAATAACGTCGGAAAGAGTCCCAGGAATCTCCGGATGATGTACTGAGTCATTTCATCGATTATACCTGGACGAAAATACACGACGCAAGGGTGAATAATGCGGTCGACAACGTACAAATATACGAAAAAGGACCCCGCCGGAGTAGCGGGGTCCCCTTTCTTCAAAAAACTCAGAACAAGAGTAGCACTGATAGGTCAGTTGGCGGTAGCGATATCGCCCACCGGATGCCATCCCATGATGTTGGCGTACCACCCGCCCCATCGACTCAGATCGATCATGTCCAGGTCGACATAGTAGTAGATCGGCATGACGGCCATCTCCTGCTCGATGAGGATCTGTTCCGCCTCGGCGAGGGTGGCGTAGCGATCGGGACCGGCCTGCATGCGGGCGGCTTCCGAAATCAGCCCATCGTAACGCTCATTGGAAAAGCGCCCGCCGTTCAACGCGGAGTCGGTGATGAACATGTCCAAGAACGTGCTCGGGTCTTGATAGTCTCCTACCCACCCGGCGCGAGCGATATCGAAGTTACTCTGCTCTCGAGAATCGAGGTAGGTCCCCCACTCCTGGTTTTCCAGGACGACGCTGATGCCGAGATTGGTCAGCCACTGCTGCTGAATGAACTCGGCGATCGACCGGTGAGCATCGAGGGTGTTGTACAGAATCGTAAACTCCGGAAAGCCGGCTCCACCGGGGAATCCCGCTTCGGCAAGGAGCTGCTGCGCGAGTTCGACATCTTCGCCCAATCCTTCGATACCGGGATAACCGACCATCTCCGGTACCATGGAAAAGGCCGGTACCTGTCCGGCGCGCGTTACGGTGTCGACCAACAGCTCGCGATCGATCGCAAGGGAGAGCGCCTGCCGCACACGCGGATCGTTGAGGGGCTCACGAGTCGTATTAAAGGAGTAGTAGTAGGTAGCCAGCTGCGCGGTCACGTGATAATCCTCGCGGAGCTCCGCGTCTTCGATACGTCCGAGGGGAACGTTTGTCGCCCAGTCCATCTCACCGTTGACGAACATGTTGTACATCGTCGAATCGTCTTCTACGGGCAGGAAGACCACCCGATCGACCTCAACTCTATCGGCATCCCAGAAGGTCGGGTTGGGCTCCAACACGATACGCTCCTGAGGAGACCACTCGGCGAGCGTGTAGGGACCGTTGCCGACAAAGTTCTCAGGAAGTGTCCACTCGGCACCGTACTCCTCGATTGCGTGAAGCGGCACGACGTTGAACGAATAGTGAGTCAGCGCGTCCAACGTATAGGGAAGGGGACCGACGGTCTCGAACTGAAAGGTACGCTCGTCGAGCGCCCGCACGGCTACCGATTCGGGACCCGCTTCGCCGGCGTTGTACGCCTCACCGCCTTCGAGAAAGATCGCGGGGAACCACGCGTAGGAGGCCGCGAGCTCAGGATCGAGAATTCTGAGCCAACTATCGACGAACTGCTGCGCCGTAACGGGGGTGCCGTCGCTCCACACTGCATCCTCGCGGAGATAAAAGGTGTATACCGTGCCGTCGTCCGATACTTCCCAGCTCTCGGCGACACCGGGTATCGCGGTGGCGGTCTCGGGATCGGGCACCACAAGCCCCTCGAATAGACCCATCATGATGCGGTGTTCCGGGACACCGGAGATCAAATGCGGATCGAGCGACTCGGGCTCCGCGCCGTTACCGACGATGAACTCCGACGCCGCCCCCGACGGACCTTCCTGTCCACCGCCGGCGAACACGGCGATTGCGGTCATGGCCATGAGGCCGAGAACAAATGCGAATTTGCGCATATCGTTCCTCCTTTTTGGGGATGTATTTCAACTACGGTATCCTAAAGAGGATCTATATGCAATTGTACGCAAGAATATCGAGCCCCTCGTCTCGCCCCGGCGCTCGGAGACGGTGTGGTCGAGCGACGGAGCGGATCGTTTTGTTGACAAAGGGTGGGGGTCGGTCTACTGTTGATTTCGTAACGTCTACATCACGAGTACAATTTCGGAGTGACAATGATTCATATCGACGAGCTGTTTCGTCAAATCACCGATGAGCTTATCCGCAATTCTCAGGAACGACAGCACGTCGAGCGCAACCACGTCTTTCAACCGGCGAACATGAAAAATCGTGCGTTGGTGGAGAAGATCATCGAAAAGCTCGTACTACCCGGCAGCCGTATCGAGGGATACGACCATCTGAAGGAGCTCTACGAACGCGCCTGCCGCGGCGAGTCGTGCCTTATTTTGATGGAGCACTTCAGTAACTTCGACATTCCGTGCCTCTTTTACCTTGCAAACCGGTACGAGAACGGCGGCCCGCTCACCGATTCCATCGTAGCGATGGCGGGGGCGAAACTGAACGAAGAGAGCCGCTTTGTGCTTGCGTTCACCGAAGCGTACACCAGGATCGTCATCTACCCCGCGCGCGGTCTCCAATCTTTGGAAGGCACGGAGCACTATGAGGAGGAGCGAGCCCGCAGTCGCATGCTCAATCGAAGCGCGCTACGCGAGATGATAAGAATGAAACACTCCGCCCACATGGTCCTCCTGTTTCCCGCCGGTACGCGCTATCGCCCGGGTAAAGAGGACACCAAGCGGGTACTGCCGGAAGTCGACTCTTACCTGAAGGGCTTTGATCACGTCGTATTCGTCGGCATTGCCGGTAATACCCTGGAAGTGAGCCCGTTGGGCGATATGGAGAAGGACGAGGCCAGGACGGATGTGATGGTCTATCATGTGGGCCCGGTCGCGAAGGCGGCTGCGTTTCGCGACGAAGCGCGTCGCGGGTCCGGCGACGACGCGGCATCGGCAAAAGACGCGGTCGCTCGGGCGGTGGAGCAACGGTTCGTCGAACTCCACGACGCGGCCGAACGGATTCGCGGCGAAATCCTGGAGGGGCTCGCCCAAAAGGGAATTACCCCTACCCGCCTCAACATCACGACTCCCGGGTGACACTCACGTCGACGCCTTTTGATAATCCTCAAAAAACCAGTACTCGCTCCCTCTGTATCAGCGAAAACTGGTTTCGATTGAGCAGGCCGTCAATGAGCTCCCCGCTTCCGGGAAACCGCGCGACCACGCCGATAGCGCGATCCTTTCGAAACGTCCGAACCGCATACTCCAACAGCGACGTCCCGATGCCCAATCCTCGATGCTCCGGTAATACGTACACCTGATGCAGGAGATAGATCGTTTTCGCAGTCTCGGTATTATCGCGCGTCGCCCACAGAAAACCGCACAGATCTTCTCCGGCGATGTATGCACCGAACACGACGCTGTGCGCATCGCCCGGCTCGGGTAGGCGTGCGCGGCGGCGGCGATAGAGATACCGTACGATCTCTTCGGATACTCCCTTGTTGGCCTCGTAAAACGCCTGTCGATCGAGCTCCGATATGACGGTGCGCGGCACGCGTCGTACCTCGTGAATATCGATATTGCTCATGACCAAGTCGTCGAGCTCCTCGTCCGCGCCCAATTCGACGGTATCCAACCCCGAAAGCTCCCGGATCTCGTTGTACCAACTCACAATGGCGTTGCGCATGTATCGATACTTAGAGACGTGGTAGCGCCGCTGCACCTCAGGATACTCCCGAAGGCAATCCTTAAAACGGCGAAACACACCCTTCCCGCTGTGCAGTATCTCCGACAATTGTGAGCGCACGATAGGGTTGTGAAGCTCGGTGAGGAAATGTTCCATCAACTGAAACCCGTCGGCGCTCTTCCATTCCGGCAGCGCCTGATAGCGCGCGGCCGGATCGACCGGGCCGCGCGCGGCGGACCGCTCGCCGCGATCTACATCGTCGACGGAAACCAACACGCCCTTTTCCATATCCATGAGATAGCGAGTGTCCTGATTCTCCATAGCGAAGGCTATCCGACGGGCGATCTCGTCGCGCATTTCAAACATGGGCGCGATCTTTCACAAGTGTATTGATGGTATCCATGAGCTCGTCGCGCCGGACCCGGCGGGTCTCCGTCTCGCCCCGAACGGCAAGCTCCACCACCCCCTCCGAAATGGAGGCTCCCGAGACGATGACGCGGATCGGAATACCGAGCAGATCCGCATCCTTTAACTTATGACTGATGGACTCCCGCCGATCGTCGAAGAGTACCGCGCCGTGAAGCTCGGTGTAGATCTCCTCTACCAGACGGCGAACCGAAAGCGACTTTCCGATAGACATGAGGAAGACTGTGAACGGCGCAACTTCCATGGGCCAAATTATCCCACGCTCGTCATGATTGACCTCTACGATCGCCGCCATAAGCCGTCCCAGTCCGATACCGTAACTCCCCATGTGCGGATACACCGCCCGACCCCGCTCGTCGGAGAGGCGCAAATTCATAGAGCGCGTGTAGAAGTCGCCGAGACGGAAAATATGCCCCAGCTCTATCGCCCGCAGACGTTCCAGTACGCCGGCGGAACAGTGCTTGCACCGCGCTCCCTTCGGAATGCGCGAGACATCGGCGACGTGATCGGCATCGAAATCGCGACCGAAGTTGACGTTCTTCCACACGACCCCGACTTCGTTGATCCCCGCGAACAGGTTGGACGAATCGGCGACGGCGTCGTCGACGACCAGCGTGAGCCCGGCCCGAGCGGAATCGGGTATACCGAGGGGCGAGAGCCACGGGCCCGGCAGTTCGTAGCGGGCGAGTTGCTCGCTCGTGGCGCGTCCCAGAATCGGTCGTTGCACGACCTGCGCGAGCTTCTCCTCGCTGACGTGGTAATCGCCGCGCACCACCGCCATGATTAAGCCCTCGTCGGAGTGATAGAGCATCGCTTTGATAAGGCGATTACGCGGGAGCTCCAGGTACTGACGAGCGGCACTTACGCTGCGCTGATCCGCCACCGTCACGCGTTCCGCCGGTCGCGGCGGCTCTTGCACCAACTCCTTGACGCCGACCGCAACCTCTTCGTTGGCCGCATAGGAACACGAGGTACAGTGAATCAAGTAATCGTCTCCGTACTCGCATGGGAGAAGAAACTCGTAGCTTCGTTCGCCGCCCATGTACCCGACGCCGGCTTGGGCGGGATTCACCGGCACGCGACACCGCTCAAAGATACGCCCGTAGGCGGCAAACACCTGCGGAAAGAACCCGTTGAGGTCGGCAAAGGAACGGTGAAACGAGTACGCGTCGCTCATAATGAACTCGCGCGCGCGTAACAGCCCGCATCGTGGTCGCGCCTCATCGCGGAACTTGGTCTGAAACTGGTAGAGAAACACCGGCAGATCGCGATAGCTTCGGATCCCGTCGCGAACGAGTTCTACCATCGCCTCCTCGTGGGTAGGCGCCATAACCAACTCTCGGTCGACGCGGTCATGAAACCGTATCATATCGTCTCCGATGAGCGTGTCCCGCCCGCTTTTGATCCACATGTCGCGCGGATTGGCGATCGGAGCCAACACCTCCTGGCCGCCCAATGAGCGCATCTCCTCGTCAATGATGCGCTCGATATTGCGGATAACCATCATGCCCAACGGCGTGACGGTAAACAACCCTCGACCGACGGTACGAATGAAACCGGCCTGAAGCAGGAATACATGACTGGGCGCCCGGACGTCCTTGGGAACCTGCACGAGCGTTTTAATAAACAGCCGAGAGTAGCGCATACCGGGGGAATTGTATGGCATGGCCGAGCGGGGCACAAGCGCGGTGTACGGATCGGGCGGTGTCAATCGCGATGAAAGCGTCGTGTCTCACACCACATGAAGGCTCGACTCGCCCATCCAATCGGATTGCGGCGCATCTCGGACGACGGACGTTTCGCCGGATCGGATGACACCTCGCCTTGACACGGACGGGCGTGCCTACCATAGTGCTTGAAGCATCCAAAACCACCATAGGAGTAAGATCCATGAGCATTATTGAGACGGTAGAAGCGCGCGAAATCCTCGATTCGCGTGGAAATCCGACCGTTGAGGTCGATGTATATCTCGAAGACGGCTCGATGGGGCGAGCCGCCGTTCCGTCGGGCGCATCCACCGGCGAGCACGAAGCGGTCGAGCTACGCGACGGCGACAAAAGTCGCTTTATGGGCAAAGGCGTCCTAAAAGCAATTGAAAACGTCAACGGAGAGATCGCCGAAGAGGTCGAAGGCCTCGACGCCCTCGATCAAGTCGAAGTAGACCGCACGATGATTGAGCTTGACGGCACGGAGAACAAGGGACGCCTGGGTGCCAACGCGCTCCTCGGTGTGTCCATGGCCGTCTCTCGCGCCGCCGCGGACCATCTCGGCCTTCCGTTGTTTAAGTATCTCGGCGCCTACCATGCCAATGTGCTTCCCGTTCCGATGGCCAACATCATTAACGGCGGATCCCACGCCGACAACTCCGTAGACTTCCAGGAGTTCATGGTCATGCCGGTCGGCGCCGACAGCCTGCGCAGCGGTGTGCGCATGATCACCGAAGTCTTTCACAACTTGAAGAAGATCCTCCACGACAAGAACTACAGCACCGCAGTCGGAGACGAAGGCGGCTTTGCCCCGAACCTGAAAAGCAACGAAGAGGCCGTTGAAGTAATTCTCAACGCCATCGAAAAGGCGGGGTACAAGCCGGAGGACGATATCATGATCGCCCTGGACCCCGCATCGAGCGAGTTCTATGACGCCGCAAAGAAGAAATACATCTTCAAGAAGAGCGACGGACGGGAGCTGTCGAGCACCGAAATGGCCGATTACTGGGCGGACTGGGCCGGAAAATACCCGATCATCTCGATCGAGGACGGTCTGGACGAGAACGATTGGGAGGGCTGGAAAGCGCTGACCGACAAGATCGGACAACGTGTACAGCTCGTTGGAGACGACCTGTTCGTGACCAATACGAAGCGACTGAGCCAAGGAATCGAGCAGGGCATCGCCAACTCGATCCTGATCAAGGTCAACCAGATCGGTACCCTTACCGAGACATTCGAGGCGGTCGAGATGGCAAAGCGCGCGGGATACACCGCGATCGTGAGTCACCGGAGCGGCGAAACTGAGGACAACTTCATCGCGGACCTGGTCGTCGCCCTGGAGACCGGTCAGATCAAGACCGGCTCGCTCTCCAGAAGCGATCGTTTGGCCAAGTACAACCAGCTCATGCGAATCGAAGATATGCTGGATCGCAGTGCGGAGTATCCGGGTAAGAAGGCGTTTTACTCGATCAAGCGTTAGCCGGTAGCTCTCGGTACCGAGACGCAAAAAAGGCTGCCCGTCGTAACGACGGTGCAGCCTTTTTTTGTGAATGAACGATGCGTCAGTCGAGTTCGGTGATTACCAGCGTCGAATCGGCAAAGTTCCCGTCAAAGGTGCCGATCCATATATCGTATCGGCCGTCGGTGGGATTGCTGAACGTGATCGCCGGATCGAGCCCGTTCGTATCGTCGTTGAAGTGCCAGCTACCGGTCGGACCGTTTACGAGAAGCACCGTATCGGCGTTGGTGTTCTCGACTTTGATCGTGAGGGAAAAGAATCCGGCGGAGTAGTTGAGACTGAAGTCCGGCGCCTCCGCGACGTATCCGTAGTATCCCAACTGCGAAAGATTGCTCGATCCGCCGGCGGTCATGGAGCGGCGGAAGGGATCCGGTTGAAATCCCGACTCCAAGTTGACGCTACCGTACGTTGGATCTAAACTCCAATTTTGCCCCCAGGTGCCCAACGCGATAAACAGAAACAGAATACCGACCAGTAATCGTTTCATAGCAAGCCTCCTATGCTTTAATGCAGAAAACTATAGGAACTGTCAAAAGTGGTGTCAAGAAAAGGCTCAATATTCGACGCGAAAACGCTCATATATGGCGTGAGGCACCATTTCCGAGACGTCCAGACGGTCGACGCGCGCAAGAGGGGGTCCGTCGCGAAGATACGCTTGGAACTCATCCAACCGATCGCCGGAACCCTCGGCATATACCTCGACACTCCCGTCCGGCCGATTACGAACCCAACCGACCAGGCCGAGAGTGCGCGCCGCGCGCTCGGTGAAGTACCGAAACCCCACGCCTTGCACGCGCCCGAACACGGCGATACGAACGGCCTTGGACGCCATTATGTCTCTACTTCGGCCAGCTTGCGCACGATGAGCGCCTCAAGATCGGCGTAGTCGAACGGCTTGTAGATGACCTCATACGGTATGGAAAAGTCGGGTTTCAGAAACCCGCTGGTGATGATGACCGGTTGATCGGGGCAAAACTTCTGCAAAAAACGAATCCAATAGTCGCCGCCAAGCACCTCCATACGGTAATCGGTGACGATTACATCGACCGATCCGTCGAGGAGATGCTTAATAGCACCGACTCCGTCCGATGCGACGCGAACGCGATACCGTTTACGTTCCAGATAATCGCGTAGAGTTAACCGTATCGCGTCTTCGTCCTCGACGAGCAGAACGGTTGTCTGCCGGTCAGACATTTAATCCCGCTGCGTCGATCGTTGTTCCGCGAGTTGCTCGATGAGTCCCGGAAGGGCGTCAAGGTCCACGGGCTTGCGCAGGAAGGCATCCACGCCCGCCTCTTTGGCACGATCCTCGACCTCTTTGTCTTCTACACCGGTGATGGATATCACGATCGGTCGCGATAGATTCTCGTCCGCTTTGATTTGGCGGCACAACTTCAGGCCGTCTACGCCGGGTAGATTGATATCGAGGAGCACGACATCGGGCCTATGTTCGAAAATGGCTTTGCCTGCGTCATATCCGTCGTAGGCCTGGTTGATCTTGAACTCGGGATATCGTTTGTCGAGGTATTGCTTTATCAGATCGTTGAGTTCTTGATCGTCGTCGACGATGAGCACCTGTTCTATGCGGGCCTGCTCCGCGAGTACCTCTCGTACCTCATCGGGCATGCGCATGCCCTGTTGTTGCATGAACTTCGCCAGTACGTCGGCGTATACGCGATATTGTCCACCGGGCGTCGTGTATGCATCCAGGTGCCCCTGGCGAATCCAGTTGATCGCCGTTTGATTTACTACATCGCAGAAATTGGCTACTTCGTGAGCCGAGAAAACACGTTTTTTCTTCTTTGCTTTGGCCATACCTTCCATCCTATCCTATCTGATAACGAAAGTATACCCAAAAAACTCCACTAATGTCAAGTAAAATGTTTTCTTATATGAACTAATGGAAATCCGGCGCGTACGAGACGCCGCATGATCCGCTCGCGATTCGTCGTATCGCCGCCGGAAATCCTGGAGAGAGCGTTTTGCAGAGCGACATCGAAGCAATCCGGGTGATCCGTTTCGTATGCGGCGACCGCCTGCCGGGCAACGTCCCGATCTACTCCCCGCTCCGCAAGTCCCGCGAGAAGCGCATTACGACTCTTGCCTCGCCCCCGCATCGCCGAACGCACCCATACATCGGCAAACCGTCGGTCGTCCTGATAGCCCTTTTTGCGAACCGCCTCGAGGGCGAATCGACAACTCTCTTTGTCGTAGCCCTTACGACGCAGCTTGCGAACGAGCTCCGCCTCGCTGTGTTCACGACGAGCGAGTATACCCGCGGCATCGGCGGTTACGAAGGTTTGCATGCTCCGTTGCGCCAGTGCTCGGAGCCGCCCGGTCACCGTGTACGCACCGGCGGCGAGATCCGTGCCCTCGCGGCTCCACACGGCTCGAGCGATGTCGAATCGGACGAGTCGAACGCGTTCGCGGGGCTGGCGGTCGCTATTGCGTGGCGGCCTCAGAGACGAAGCGTGATATTTCGAAGAAGGATCCCACGCGGAACCGGGTCCTTTGAGGGGGTCCCACCATGCGAAAACAGAAACGCCCGCAGCGACGGATGCGTGCGGGCGTATGGACTCGATTTTGACCGGATGATCCGGATCGATAGCTTTAGCGCTTGGAGAATTGGAACTTGCGGCGCGCGCCACGCTGACCGTACTTCTTACGCTCGACCATACGCGGGTCGCGAGTCAGAAAACCGTTTGCCCGAAGCGTCCGTGTCAGCTCTTCGTCGTACTTGACGAGGGCACGCGCGACGCCGTGACGGATTGCACCGGCCTGACCGCTCTCTCCCCCGCCCGATACCTTAACCAACACATCGAAGTCGGTCTCCTTCTCGGTAATGACGAGCGGCTGCTTGGCGACAATGATGTTCTCTTGGCGATGAAAGTACTCGTCGACGTTACGTCCGTTGATGGTGACACTTCCCGAACCGGGACGAAGATAGACGCGGGCGACCGACGTTTTGCGGCGCCCCGTACCCAAATACTGATCCATACGGCTACGCCTCCTTTACCGCCGCAAGCGTGACCGCTTCCGGTTTTTGAGCTGCATGAGGATGCTCCGAGCCCGCGTACACCTTGAGATTGGTGAACAACTTTCGACCCAGGCGATTCTTCGGAAGCATTCCCCGAACTGCGTGTTCGATCGGGAACTGCGGTTTGCGTCCTATTACCTTCTGAAAGGATTCGGAGCTGAGCGATCCGAGATAACCGCTGTGTCGATAATACATCTTCTGCGTAGCCTTACGTCCCGTCACCGCCACCTGATCGGCGTTGATGATAATGACGTAGTCTCCAACCTCTTGGTGGGGCGTGTAAGCCGCTTTCTTTTTCCCGCGCAGGATATCGGCCGCCTCTACAGCGACTCGACCGAGGCGCTGACCCGCAGCGTCGATCACATACCACTTACGCTCTACCTCTTTGGGTTTTACGAATATTGTTTTCATCGTAGTACTCGAAAAATATGAGCCGTAACCTTTGCATAGCGATGACAAAGTGTCAAGGCCGATGCACCGGCTTCCGTATCAGTCTTTTTTATCGTCGGTATCGGCCGATTTCGCGGTATCGGAGGCCTCATTCTTTTCCGCCTCCGCCGCGGCGCGCGCCTCTTCCTCTTCTTCCTTTTTGGCCTCGATTTTATCTTTAATGTCGGCGATACCGATCATGATCGCGATAAAACCGATAAACAGCGCCAGAAGCGGAATTCCCCCGGCCAGTACGATTTTCACCTGTTCCCACCAATTCAGAAGGGCAAAGGGAATCGAAGCCGGAAGTACGGCGTATACGGCAAACAGTAGAAAGACGATCCCTACAATCAATGCACCCATCAATATCCTCCGTCACGGCTAAATTCTCAGGCTCCTGATCATTGCGATCAACCCCGCAGCGATGAAAAGGAGCGGCACGGCGCGCATGAGCACCCAAAACACCGGAATACCCTGAACGCGCAAGTCGACGACGGCGATAATACCAAAGCGATCCAATGTTTGGAAGGCCACATCGCCAAATCGAATAACCAGTCCGATGATAACGAGCATCCACGCCGGAGAACGCGTCAGCGACCACAACATAATTGCCGCAAACGCAACGCCCCCGCTCACAAGGAGATCGACGACCAAGACACTCAGTTCAGCGGGACCATTCATTCCACAATTCCTTCCATTGCGCACGCTCTCGCCGCCCCAACTCACCGGGTACGACCATCGGTGTGGACGAATCGGGAGGAAGCACAATGGCGCGTTCCAAGGCTCGAGAACGTATAAGGTCCCACCGGTCCGTCGATCCGCTCTCGCTCGGAGGGAGGAACCAACAACCACTTCTTGTCCAGCCGGGAGGCACGACGATGGAGTGTGCCAACTCCAATCGACTGTGAGCGGCGTCGCTACCCAAGTAATCAAAGAGGATCAATGCCGCCCGCGTGAGCGCGGCGAGTAGTACCGGTGAGATCTCCTCGGGCTGTCGTACCGGACCGCCCAAAGCGATCGGCGCCGGCAGAACGACGCCGTGCGGTCCGTCCGAATCGTCGGTGGCGCCGTCACGTCGAGACGTGTCGAGGTGGGAGCCGAGAGGGAGCCATCGATGTGAGGCGACGCGGCCCGCCGCCTCCGAGCCGTTCAACACGGATAGAGACGGTACGCCGGCGCGCTCCGCCAGGCGATTCAGGGCGGTGCGCAGACGTCGCGGCCAAGGCGTAGGGAGAGCGGTCCACAGGCCGCGATCGATCTCCGCCTCGACGGTGCGGGCGAATCCCGCCGGGCGATGGCCCAGAAACGCGGCGCCGTCTCCCTGCCAGAAGTCGGTATACCGGTCTCCGACCTGATCGTAGAGTCGCCACTCCCGAGCGCGGCGGATGATCCGCCCGGGCGGCATGCGGTAGGCTCGTACGACGGCGTCGCTCATCATCGTATCCGCCGCATCGGAGTCACCCGACCGCCCCTGGCTGCCGGCTACCAAATGTGCTCTCCATCGTCTCCGGCGATTCGCTCGAGGGGTGTGTACTTGGGCAGAAACTGCGCCGTCGCGCCGGTTTCGAACCGTACGAGCACCACCGGTTCGGAGCCCGAGTACCACGCCTTGACGACCAGGCCGCTGCCGTAATCGTCGTGAAAAATCGCCGTCCCGCGCGGCCACGGATGCTCTTCCCCGTTGCTGCGTCCGTTACGCAAACCGTCGAGGGCCCCCAACGTGTCGTTAACGCCGCCGGACGCGTACTCGCCGGCGTCGACGTGTATCAGCTCCTTAGGAACCTCAGTAAGAAACCGGGAGGGCAAAAAGTCCGAAAGCTTGCCGTGGAGCCGTCGGTAGCGACAACTGGTGAGCGTCAGCTCATTTCGAGCCCTGGTGATCGCCACATAAAAGAGGCGTCGCTCCTCCTCGATATCCTCCGGATCGCCGTCGCGCGGGAAGAGTCCTTCCTCGAGTCCGGTGATGACGACGCGGTCGAACTCGAGACCCTTTGTGTTGTGCATCGTGATCAGTACGACGCGCGCAGCGTCGTCGGAGTCCTCTTCGCGCGAACTGTCGAGCTCGATCGCCTCGAGAAACTCCGCGAGTCCATCGAAAGACGGGGGATAGAGCGAGGCGGCGTTCACGAGTTCTTCGAGGTTCTGCAACTTTTGTGTACCCGAGACTTCGTCTTGCTCCTGGTGGTGTCGATTCAGCCCGCTGCCCACCAGCATCTCCTCGACGATCGCCGCGAGCGATGCCGGATGCGCCGAACCGAGAACGTCGGGGGTGTCGGCGGAAATCTGCGACGTCGGACCGGCCGGCTCACCGCGGAGTATCGCACCGAGCCGGCCGACGAGACGAACGAAACCGGCCAACGCCGTTCCCGCCTTCTTGCTCAACTCGGGGATTGCGTAGTCCGCGGCCGAGGAGAGGTCCCCACGGGAATACGAGAGCTTCTCCAGAATACGATCGACGCTCTTGGCTCCCAGCCCGCGAGCCGGTTTGTTGATTATGCGACGGAAACTCACCTCGTCGCGCGGATTGGCGAGAAACTTGAGAAAGGCAACCGCGTCTTTGACCTCTTCGCGATCCCAGAACCGCACGGAGCCGATGATTCGATACGAGATATTTTCCCTCAGCAACGCCGTCTCGAAGGCGCGGGACTGGGCGTTGGTACGATAGAGAATCGCCGTCTCGCCCTCCTCACCCGCGTCAATCGCAGCGCGTACTCTACCGATCACGAAGGAAACCTCCTCATCCTGGTCGGCCAGAAGCAGCAATCGCGGACGCTCTCCGTCGGTGCGGTCGGTGAACAAGGTCTTGCCGAGTCGTCCACGGTTGTTGGCGACTACGGCGCCCGCAAGGTCCAGGATCGGCTCGGTAGAGCGATAGTTCTGTTCCAGACGGACGATTTTTGTGCCGGGGAAACGATCGGGAAAGGTGAGAATATTCTGGACCTCGGCACCACGAAAGCGATAGATCGACTGGTCGTCGTCGCCGACGACGCATACAAACGCATCGTCCGATGCGAGGGCGCGAAGCATTCGATACTGCGCCACGTTGGAGTCCTGGTACTCGTCCACCAAGAGGTGGCGAAAACGCCGCTGCATACGTTCGGCAACGACCGCGTCGTTCTCCAATAGTGTGACCGGCCTCATGATAAGATCGCCGAAATCGACGTTGCCGATCTCCTCCAGGCGCGTCTGATAGGCGCGATAGATCGAGACGAACTCCGGATCTTCGCTCACGTCCGACAGATCATCGTCGGGACCGAGACAATAGTCCTTGGCGCGGCTGATGAGATGGTAGAACCTCGCCAACGTTGCACGGCGCTGCTCGGGGTACAGTGCGCGCAGCAGCGTGATCGCATCGTCGTCGTCGTAAATGGTGAATCCGCGCGGTAGGCCGGCCACTCCCGCGTTGCGACGCAGCATCCACGCACCGAATGAGTGAAAGGTCCGTAGCGTCAATAGCGAGGCGTTGTCCCCCGCACCGATGAGCGAACGAGCACGTTCGCGCATTTCACCGGCCGCCTTATTGGTGAATGTAACCGCCAGAACCGAGCGTGGATCGACGCCTAGCTCGTCGACGAGGTATGCAATTTTTACGGTAATAACGCGCGTTTTGCCGCTGCCGGCGCCGGCGAGTATGAGGAGCGAACCGTCTTGGTGGAGCACCGCCTCCCGCTGGGCCTTATTGAGCCCCGCCAGCGCCTCCCGGAGCGTAGGTGTCATGATCCGCTCATATTACCCGACCCCGCGCACCGACTCAATCGACCGCCGCCGCCGCGTCGGCCCCCGATGCGTATGCGGGCGACGAAGACGAGGTTAGCGGCGATTAATTTTTCGGCTACAAACCGACAAAAGTGTTCAATCGATTGACACATGAATGATTCTGTCTGAAAATGCTTATAGCTTCGGCGCTGTCCGAAGGAGAGGAGTGAACCAACACATGAAGAAGATTATGACTGTCCTACTGCTCGTTGCGGTAGCGGCTCCGATGTTTGCCGACGACGCATTGATCCTTCCCAACAGGGTCATACGTTTTCGAACGATTCCGGCGTTTTCGTTCACCAATCAAGAGTTCGATAACGACGGTGAGCGCCAGGATCTTGGCCAAGATGTAGATCTTGGAGCTCTCGGCACGCAAGTCTTTCCGATCGACTCGGTAAACGTGTGGGCGCTTAACTTCGCCCTCGAGGTCGGTGTTACCGATCAAATAAACGTCGCCGCTCAGTGGACGCCGGGCTGGCAGTTCTCGAGCAATACGTCAGCCTCGGCGCCTTCGGCCGTCGAAGCGGCAGCGCCCGATACGGCGAGCGCGGTAGTCGAGAGCATCGAAAATGCGCAACAAACGGGGCTAAACGACCTGTTCCTCGGTGCGAAGATTCAGATTCTCGGTTCATCCGGGTACATTCCCAGTGAAACGATGCGTTTGGCGACGTCCGTGGGTGCCAAGATTCCACTCTCAACCTACGATCCGGATGACGAGAACGAGAATCAGGCAAACGGAGATGAGTACAGAGCGGGTCGCGCCGATCGCGACGTGTGGGGTATCGGACTTCGCGTGCACTACGACTATATCTTCACTGAAGAGTTCTTCCTGAACCTCTACTCCCAGACGCAGATCTTCTTTCCGCGCGATCTCGATCAGGGAGGCGGCGTTGACTCAGAGTTCGCGTACGGTTATGAGCAAGCGTTCGAGATCGATCCGCAGGTAGCGTTCCCTATCAGCGAGGGGCTTAGACTCGGCGGCTCGCTTGCGACCCGCTTTACCTTCACCCCCGACATCGAAGTCGAAGGGGAGACCGTTGACGACTCCGCAACGCAGCTGTTGACTGTGACGCCGCAAGTCAACGCGTTCTTCACGAGTCTTCCGGTACCGATCGAGACGAAGTTGCAGTACAGCATTCCGGTCTACGGAGTCAACAGAAACGCGACGAACACGATCGCGCTGCAAATCAATACGTATCTGCGCTTCTAAGCGGAGGATTCGCTCTTGCAGAAGGCCGCCCTCACGGGCGGCCTTTTTTTCGCGCGGTACGACGAAAAAGCGCCTCTTTCACCATCGGACACGATCAACAAGCGCGGCACCGTCGAGCGGTCCGGACGGCGAGTATACGCCGGAACCGATACCGACATTACCGTCGTACTTTGTCGATCGACGGGCTCCGCGGTCACCGTGACGCGTCGTCTCGGCGTCGTCGTCCCGGTGCGCGTGACGGCCGGCTACACCGTGCGATCCGTCGAAACACCGCCCGTCGCCTCTCGGCTAATACCCGCGCTCGATATCGACCGCGCCGGCGACCCGACCCGTAGAGAGATACTCCTCGAGACTCGTCAATGCCCCGAGTAGTTGGCCGCGTTTTCCCTCCTCACAGTGGCTCGCCGCGTGAGGCGACAGCACGACGTTGGCAAGCTCGTGAAAGGGTCGTGTGCTCGGCATCGCTTCCGGCCCCTCGTTCCAGAAGGGCTTGGGGCTGCGATACCAGACGTCGAGACCGGCCGAGGAGAGCGTCCCGTCGGTCAACGCGGCGAACAAGTCGTCCTCGTCGATGAGCTCCGCCCGCCCGATGTTTACCAACACGGCACGATTCGTCCCGGCCAGAAGGTCGCGCGTAACGATACCGCGCGTCTCGCCGGTCAAGGGAAGGGCCAGGAACAGCACGTCCGCGTTCGCCGCGGCGGTCGCCAGATCGGATGTCACGCGATCGAAGATCCGGTCGTCTGTGAGTCCACCGTTGCCGCGCGGTGCCGTCGCGCCGCCGCGTCGAAACCCCACGATCTCCCCGCGGCCGCCCGCGCGGGCCACACTTCTCGCCAGCGGCGCGGTCAGCTCGGCGATCCGCCGTCCGATGGCGCCGGTTCCCAAAACGACGATACGTGACGCGGTGAGGCTGCGCCAATAGTCGAAGGGGCGTACGTCGTCGTTCCGCCGGTGCCAACGCCCCACTCGCAGATCACGATCAAATTCGACGACCCTGCCGGCGGCGGCGTACATCAACGCAACGGCCCGCTCGCCGACCACGGCCGCATTACCGTGTGAGACGGCAAGTGCCACGGCGTTGGCGGCATACCACTCCAGGGGCGCCCTGTTAACGCCTGCAAAGGGAACGATGTGCACCCGAAGCGTCGCTGCGCCGTTGACGATAGTGCGCTCCAAAACCGATCGCGGCTGCGGCGGCGCCACGATCACCTCGGAGGTGGTCACGCGCGCTGAAAACTCCTCATCGGTATCGGCGACGACAAAGTCAATCTCAGGGAACCGCGCCTCGATACGCGCTATCTCCTCGGGAAACTCCCTCGCCAGGTGGTAGAAAAAGAGTACACGCTTCACCTCCGATCCTCCGGCATCATCCCGGTACTGACGTTCACGATTCGACCGTAGGCGTGAGCGAGTTGGCAAGAATCGTGAAAAGCTCGCGAACGAGCTGCTCGGCGCTGTACCCGTGAATGGCGGCCATCTTCGAACGGAACGCAATGCGATGAAAGAAGCCCTCCGCGGCGTTCATGTAGGTGATGGCGGCGAGCTCGGGATCGATATCGCTCCGAATCGATCCGTCGTGCATCCCTTGGCGTAGTACGGCGGCGGTCAATGCATGGATTCGATCGATGTAGTCCGTCCATCGATGACCGTCGGGGGGAACGCTACGTAACTTACTTTCAAGTAAAAACGAGAGGCTGAACGCTCGATTATACTCGCCGTAAAAGGTTACGAACGCCTCTAACATCTCCTTGACCTTCTCCAGGCCCGTTTCGCCGCGGTCGGCGCCCTCCTGCAGGAGGTTAAGCAGAATGCTATGGCTCCTGGAAACGACGGCGTGCGCGAGATCTTCCTTGTTATTGAAGTAGAGATATAATGAGCCCTTACTGAGTTCGCAATAGTCGGCGATCTCGAGCATACGCGTCTTATCGTATCCGTTACGAAAGAATAACTCCTCCGCACCTTCGATAATCGCGTTGCGCCGCATCGTTTTTTCGCGTTCCCTTCGTTCCGTGATCCCCATAATATGTACCGCCGCTTTTTGTAGCACGTTTATCCCGGAACCGACGATATGTCAATATTCTTTTTCCGGACAAAAAATGACCATGAGTCATAGACAGGCGGCTACTCGGCACAGGTATGGTACAAATCCGTACGGCTCTACCTCGTCGCGGCACGATTGACAACGCGAGCGCGGCGACACATGCTCTCAGTCATGCTGGACCAGCACGTGCTCGACCATCCCGCCCTGCGTACGGGCCTCATCACCTATTTGGGCAACAAACGCTCGCTCATCCCGTTTATCTGGCAAGGAATGGAGGTAGTGGCGGAAGCCCGCGGTATGCCGCGCCGCATGGCCGATCCCTTCTCGGGCTCCGGTGTGGTGAGCCGCCTGGGGCGAATAGCGGGGCTGGAAGTTCATTCATCCGACGTCGAGGACTACACGCGGCCCTTCGGTGTCGCCTTCTTGGAGACGGATCGCCGTGAGGTTGAAACGCTGTTTTCCGAGTTCGGCGGTTATCAGCGCGTCCTCTCCTCCTTGAACGCGCACGCGCGTCCCGAGGATGCGCGGGACGAGTATTTCGCACGATACTACGCCCCGCGCGCCACCGAGGACGCGGATCCGGCGCGCGAACGTCTTTTTTATACACGAGAGAACGCCCTCCGAATCGATGCTGCAATCTCGGCGATTCACGGCGGTGCGTTCGGTTCCGGCGCAAGGCGTCTACTCGACTCCGAGAACGGATCTCGGCAAGCGCGGATACGTCGCGATATTCTCCTTGCGAGCGTGCTCGTGGAAATGAGCATCCATATCAATACGTCGGGTGTCATGAAAGGGTTTCACCACGGCTGGGGCGGTCGCGGGGGTGATGCGCTGAGCCGGATTATGGCGCCGATCCGGCTCGAACCCCTCAATCTGATCGTCGGCCCGCGGGGACGCATGACAGTAGGCCCCGCCGAGGAGATCGTGCGCGACGCGGGCGTCCGGTACGACCTCGTGTACGCCGACCCGCCCTACACCGTCCACCAGTACGGCGCCAACTACCACCTGCTTACCTCCGCGGTCCGCGGAGACCGATACGATCCCGGCCCGGTCGGACACGGAAGACGCGCAGGTATCAGGCGTGACCACTATCGCTCCGATTTCTGCCGCAAGTCAAACGACGCTGCGCAACGCGCGTTCGGTCGTTTCCTCGATGCGGTGGACACCGCGTCCCTTCTTGTGTCGTACAACAACGATGGGATTATCAACCCGACGGAGCTGTTCGAGATGTTGAGCGAGGACGGTACGAACACCGTCCGACTCATGAGTCGAGAGTACCACAAGTTTCGAGGCGGCAAGGCGACGCAGGGTGCCGTCCGCACCAATGAGTATCTGTTTGTCGTGTTCCGCGCGTGCCGGCAGTCGGTCGCCGAACGACGCGACATTCTATCGTCGATAGAGGCGCTTTCGGCGCAGCGAGAGCTCCATAACCGATACGTAATTCCCGAACGGTGGATCGACGCCGGTGGAACGATCACGCCGAACGGGACCGATTCATGGACGCTCGAAGGCCCGACCGGCGAGTCGCTTATGCTGGACGATCAATTGCGCGTCACGACCGTGTCCCTACCCGCGGACGGAGAACACACCGGCGCCGCGCAAAGACGTATCGAGCGCGCCAGCGGCGGACCGGTGGAGGCGGCCCGCTCGATGATCGATCGTGGGGACTGGGACCGTGCGCTCAGGCTCCTCCAACGTTTGAAAATTCGCAAATACCGCGATGACTTTTGGATTTTGGCCGCCCAACTGGAACGAGCGCCGCTTTCGGCGAAGCAAACCGATCGGCTCGAGGCGCTCAAGCGGAGAGTGGCGCCGACACGATAGCGCTTGATCGACGCGTGCGTATCGCACCCTAAGAGCGTGCCACACGGCCCAGTAGATCGGCGCCGGACACACCGGTGATCGTCACCTCAGCGACGTCGCCGGGCTCCAGATCCCCGCCGCCGCGCACAACCACGAGTCCATCGACCTCAGGTGCTTGCTGCGGTGAGCGAGCAAGCGCCACCCCACCGTTGGGGATCGGCTCCTCGACGAGAACGGGGAGCGTGCGGCCGACGAACCGTTCGAGCCGCTCGGTCATGATCGACTCTTGCTCGGCCATGAGGCGCTCCCGGCGGAGTTCGCCCTCCTCGGCCGGCACAAACGGGACGCTCATCGTCGCGGCGCGTGTGTCTTCTTGCGGACTGAACGTAAACACGCCGACCCATTCCAGACGCGCGGCTCGAATGAAGGCGAGCAACTCCTCGAACTCGGCCTCGGTCTCGCCGGGAAATCCGACGATAAAACTCGAACGCAATGCAACGTCGGGCACTGCAATCCGAATACGCTCGATGAGGGAGAGATACGCCTCGGCCGTTCCCGGACGCCCCATGCGGCGCAAAATCGACGAGGCGGCGTGCTGAAACGAGAGATCGAAATACGGCACGAGACGACTATCGGACGCCACGTGCTGCAACAGTTCCTCGGGAAATGTGTCGGGATACAGGTATAAGAGTCTGATCCAGAACTGTCCCGGTTCGGCCAGCATGGCGTCGAGAAGCGCGGTGATCCCCTCCCCGGTGCGCTCCGCATCGCGCCACGCCGCCAGATCTTGTGCGACAAGGTTGAACTCGAAGACGTTGTCCCGTCGAAGCGAGCGGAACTCCCGCATGATATCGGCGCGCTCTCGCAGCCGCAACGCACCGCGAATCGTCGGTATGGCGCAGAAGCTGCACCCGTGGTCGCACCCTTCGGCGACCTTTAGGTACGTCGAACGCGGGTGCGACAGTCGCCGGCGACGCATATCGCCGCGCAACGTCTCTTCACCCGGTGGAAGCCACACGACCGGCTCCGCGTTCTCCTTTGAGGCCGGCGCCTTCGCAAGCAGGTCGACAAACTCCGTTATCCGCTGGGGGTCGCGATTGCCGAAGACCCCGGCAAGCTCGCGCATACCGCTCCGGATATCATCTGCATACCGTTGGGCCAGACACCCGGCCAGGGCGATGGAAGTATCGGGAAATCGTGCCGCCAGATCGAGGGTAACGTCGATCGACTCTTGTTGAGCCGACTCGATAAACCCGCATGTATTGACGATGATCAGATCGGCGGACTCCGGGTTATCGATCCAACGCCATCCGGCCTCCTCGAGGCGATTACCCATGATCTCCGCATCGACCTGGTTCTTTGCACAACCGAGGTTCTCAATATATACCGTACCCGCGGACGGCGTCGCCGATTCGACCGTGTCCGCTCCGTGAGAGATAGTCATGATCTTCCTTCGCGTGTGTCAGTATAGGGGAAGCAGCTCGAGTTGAAATCCGCCGTCGGCCGCGGCGTTCCACCGTAGCATCACCGCGACGATCTCGCCTTGCCGTCCGAGTTCAATCGGATTGCCCGCTACTCGCATGCGGACGTTTCCGGCGTTGCTGGTCCAGATTCGCGCGGTATCCTGGACTCCGGTGCGAACGCGATCGCCGTTCTGGAGATAGCGTTCCTCCTGAGGTAAGTCGTCGATCTCCCACCGAAACATCGTAAGGCCGCGAAAGTCCGCCTCGATGAAGTACTCCTGGGGCGCATCAAACTGCGCCACCACTACCGGTTCGCGCTCCCGACTCGGTTCGGCGGTGCGTCCGAGCGCCAGCTCGGTACGCTCCGCCTCGGTGAGCTCGGCGAGAGGTTGAACATTGCTTACCGGTTGCTGCGCGACGACGATTCGATCGACGCGCGCGACGACGGCCGGCGGCATCTCCTCGCCGTAAATCTGGCGGATTACGAGACTAACGTCACCGGACCCTTCGCCGGTTATGTCGAGCATGCGCTCTTCGCCGACGTCAAGCTGTACGATGCCGGCGTCACTTCCTACCGCTACGCGTTCTCCGATTGAGACAAACTCCAACAGCACTTGTTCGCCGTCCAGCGGCACAGCGACTCTGCTTCCCTCGACGAATCGCCGCTCGACGAACTGCTCGTTGAGGACAAGCGCCTCCATTGTCGGATTTTCGACCGGCTCCTCGGTGGCTGCACGTCGCAATGAGACGATCCCGGACGCCGACAGAAGTACGATCGCGCCGACGATCAGCAACGCCGCGATACCGATGATAACGAACTTCATTCCCTCTCGACGGGGACGTCGATCGAGCAGCTCGTCGATCGGTGCCGGCTGCTCTTGGAGGCGGATATTATGGTACAGAGAAATGATATCTTCGCTGTTGAGTCCGAGGTAGCCGGAGTAGCTGCGAATGAATCCCAGGAGGTACACTTCGCCGGGGAAGAGGTCGAAATCCTCGCGCTCCAGCGCTTCGATGAAACGTTTTGCGATGTGGGTATCTCGAGCCGCTTGCTCGATACTGACGCCCTTAGCTTCTCGGGCGCCGCTCAGCTTGGCACCGATCGCATCCACTCTCAGCCCTCACCCTCGAACAGGAAGTTGGTAAAGAGGTTCGCCGAAGAGGGCGCCTCGTATTCGAATCGCGAATCGGGAATTCCCTCGTTAATTCGAAACTCATCAAAATCGAATTGAATTTCCTGATAGTTGGCCGTCACACCGATGATACGGCGAATGAGCAGATCGTCGTCGATCGAGATGATCAGCTGCCGATATCCTTCGGTCGAGTTGCGCCAGTTGAGTCGCAACTTCGTAACCAACTCCTCGGATCCCGTCTCCAAGGGGACGGGCGACGGACTGTCGAGAAAGGCGATACTGTAGTTCTGTCTCAGAAGGTTCAGTCCCTGCTCGTTGGCCAACGTCGCCAGCGCCTCGTCGGTCCGTCTGCGCAACGGCTGTTGTAGTACGACGTTAAACTGTGGAATATACACTTGTAAGTTCTCACCGTCGGAGACGAGAATTTGCCCGGCGGGCTCCTCAAAGTCGATACGCACCTGGTTAGGAATGCGATATTCGAGACGGCCGTTCATCACCGACTCGTCGGTAGTGATGGTCAACGTCGCGCTGTAATCCTCAATCTCACCGTAGCGGACCGAGACTTGTTCGAAAAAGGCGGCGGCAGTTTGAATTTCTTGTGCGTACAGGGCGAACGAAACGCTCAACGCTGTAACAACGAATGCAAATATTTTCAAGGTTATTAGCCCAGGACAATCGGATTATAATGGTAGTCTAACGACTTACCGCTCTTTGTCAACACGATCGATATCGTCGCGATCTCGCAAACGGTCGCGGATGCGCGCGGCTCGCTCGTACTCTTCGGCCTCGATCGCCTCGTGAAGCTCATCTTCCAGCGACTGCTCACTCTCTCCTTCCAACGAGCGCATCACCGATCGCAGATAGTTGATCGACCGCACCCGCTCGAACTGAAACGCCGGACTGTCGATCTCCTCGAGGCCTTCGATCCGCTCGATCGCGTCCGACAGAATGCGCCGCCGGTCGCCGGCGAGCGTACCTTGCCCCACCGCCATCGCACGGGAGGCTGCGTTCATCCGCAGGATATACGGGCGAAACTGAAGCACGGCGTTTCGCGCCTCCTCATTGCGGCAATAGCGCTCGAGCATATCGCACAGATTGATGTTGTGTTCCGTGTCGCGGATCACCATATCGTAGTACTGCACCTGATAAAGCAGGAGGTATCGGTAGTAAAAAAGCACACCCTCGGCCTGTAGCTCGCTTGCATCGTCCTCGGATACTTCAAACCCGGTATCGGATCCATGTTCCACGATATAGCGCTTGAGCCGATCTTGCATGTACTCGAGAACGGTATCGAACTCATGGTGGCGCTGCCGATCGGGGCGGCCCTCCATCTCGTACTGTTCGATGCCGAGGGGCAATCGAACCTGCAATACGCTCCTACCGTCGGACGCAACGACTATGCGGACGTTACTCCCCTCATCGTAGGGCCACTCGTCAAGCAATTCGGTCAAATCTTCCATGTCATCATCCCGTCTCCAAAGTAATCACTCCGCAGGTACGCGGCTACTGTGACGATCGCGGCGGCGGCGGCGCACCACTTCACCGTGACTGTTGTTTCAAGAGACGATAGGATGTCGTCATGATTGTCATTTCACTCGGTGGTTCCATCGTCGCACCCGACGATGTAGATGTCGACCTCATTGTCGGCTTCCGCTCCGTACTCGACGAGCACATTCGTGAAACGAAGGAACGTGCAATCGTCGTCGTCGGGGGCGGGGCACCCGCGAGGCGCTACCAAACCGCATACCGCGCCGTATCGGATCGGGACGAGATGCAGGCGGAACGAGGCGCCGATGTCGATGCACAGGACTGGATCGGCGTCATGGCCACGCGACTCAACGCGGAGTTGTTGCGACACAGCTTTGCGCCGCTGTGTCTCGATCCGGTGGTGTACGATCCGACCGGTCGGATCGACTTTTCCGGTTCGGTGCTCGTCGCGGCCGGCTGGAAGCCGGGGTTCAGCACCGATTACGACGCCGTCATGCTTGCCGAACGATTCGAGGCCGATACGATCATCAACCTCAGTAACATCAGCCGCGTGTATACGGCCGATCCGGCGGTCGATCCGGGGGCGACACCGCTCGAGCGGGTGGGATGGGAGGAGTTTCACGCCATTGTCGGTACGACCTGGGCGCCGGGAAGCAACCTTCCGTTTGACCCGATTGCGACGAAGCGCGCGAGAGAGAAGGGGTTCAGAGTCATCGCCGCCGGGGGCAGAGATCTCGACAACACAAGAGCGATCCTTCGAGGCGATGCATTCGTCGGCACGACGATCGGTCCGGCCGAGTAAGCGCGTAGCGAGGCGCGGGGCTTAGCCGGTACGAATCGCCCGTTCCGCCCTACGTTCCAGTTCGGCGCGAGTCGCGGGATTAGGTTGATATACGGCGGGTATTGCGACGAGAAGGCGCGCGAACGTGTCGTCGGGGGCCCGGGCCGCAGTCACGATCGCACGATCGTGCTCGCCCAACGAAGACCATACGCGCGCGGCCCGTAGCGCCGCGGACGTACTCTCGTCGGACTCGTCGGAAAACCCTTGGACGGAACCGAGGATATCCATCGCCGCATTCGGTCGATCCCTGTCGTTGAGAATCTCGGCAACGCCCACGAATATCCGGAGAAACTCTTCGTTTGAGGCGATAAAACCGCGTAATCGATCGACCGAACCCGTTTGACCGGCCATAGCGTAGGCGGCGGCTAAGTCGACGATGACGATTTCGCGCGCGTCGGGGGAGAAGGTAGCCGGACTCACACCGGCCAAAAGACGCGCGATCTCGGGCCCCGGATCGGGCGGTTGCGCCACCGCGGTGCGCATCATGATCGCTCGCGCTTCGGTCGCCGCGCGCGCCTCCTCGTCGCGTATGAGCGCGGCAAGCTCGAAGGCCTCGTCGAACAACGCGTTCGAGGTCGTCGTATCTCCTCGGCGGGCCAACTGCCATGCGAGCCACGCGGTAGAATCGGCACGGGCGCGTTGAGGCGATATATTCGCGAGGACGATACGCGCCTCCTGAAGCGTACGCTCTTCGGACACGATATCGATAATACGGAACACACGCGTGAGTTCCGCCTGTTCGACGACAAATCCCGCCTCGGCGCGCTGAATAGTACGCTGGAGGAGCCGCTCCACATCGCTATCGCGTCCGAGGGCACGGCTGAGTCGCGCAAGACGGGCGTTCAGATTGGCGGCAAGGAGCGCGTCGTCCAAGGCAGGTACGGCTGCAATCGCCTGTTGAACCACCGGATTGAGCCCGCCGCGTCCACCTCGTCGTTCGATACGCTCGGCGGCATCCACTAACACGGATGTTCGCGTCGCATCGTCGTCGATTAGATAGACGATATCCAGAGTGCGTCGTATCGACTCCTCACCGGCATTCGGATTGTCGAGCTGCGCCTCCAACAACGTCAACGCGGCGGCGGCTCTCAGCTCAACCTCCGGTAGATCACCCAACTCGTCGACTACGCGCATGGTGCGCTCCTCGACTGCAGGTGTTTGAGTCTCATCGAGGGCGCCGAGAAGATGCCAGACCGAGACGAGGTCGACGCGCAGGATCGCGCGACCTGCGGCATTGGAGGCTACCTGTTCGATCACATACTCGGCGTATCGGAGCACCTCCGTCGCCGCCTGCACGCGACCGGCGGCCACCAGTAAGCGAGCAGAGTCGATGTATATTGAAGCCGCCTCCACGGGTGCCTCTCCGTCGGCGAGCTCAAACGCAGTATCGTAGTGAAGGATACCTAAACGGGGTGGATCCAACGTCTCCGTCGTATCCGGTGTGGAGCTACATGAACTCAGCAAGACGCCGAGCAACAAAAAAAGGGCACCACCTCTCAAGCGGTGCGACGTCTCGCAATCAACTGGGGAACCGACCATCTGTGCGAGAAACATAGGGCCATTCACATCGTTTGGTCAACGCGCTACACTTACAATATGTTTCATTCCCAGCGCTTCATCGCTCAGGAAGTTCGTTTGCGAAAAAAGACGGCGTTGGATTCCGATCGCTACTTCTCGGAGTTGGAACAGTTGTTTCGGAACAGTGCATCTCACCTTCCCCCGGGGTTCACGTCCGATCTGTTCATGCACGGTATTCAGTCGCGTGCGGCTCCCGATGAACGACGTCAGACCCTCGGCGATCTTCTCGATTTGGTGTGGTTACAGTATGACGATGCAGCGGATCCGCTCGATGAGAACGACTGGAGCACAGTCCGCGATGTCGTCGATCAATATGCGATGGATCTCGACATGGGCCTCGTGCAATATGTTATGGAACGTGTCATGTCTCATAACGCGATACATCGCGAATAGGGGGCGATAGTATGGGACAGTTTCAACTAATCAACTGGTGGGCGGTGTTGGCGGTGACCGCTCTCAATATGTTCGTCGGCTTTCTCTGGTACGGACCCTTGTTCGGTACGTTCTGGCTGTCCCTCGTGGAAAAAAAAGCGGAAGAGATCGAGGGCGGTAACGCGATAATGTACGCGATACCGATGGCCGGTGCGTTCGTGAGCGCGGTGGTGCTGGCCGTCGTAATCTCCCTATTGCGTGTGTACACGTGGTGGAGCGGTATGGCGTGGGGTGCGCTCTTGTGGTTCGCCTTCGGCGCGACCGGGCTACTTACCACCGGAACGTTTGAGGAGCGCAAGCACGGGTTAACGTGGTTGTTTGTCTCCTATATGGTGCTTGTTCACGCCGCGGGGGGCGCGATATTCGCCGTGTGGCGCTAACGAATCGTCCCCGCTTGATGCGCGCCGAGGGATGCGATAGTATCGTGCACCGACGTACGAGCCGGCGTGGCGGAATTGGTAGACGCAGCAGACTCAAAATCTGCCGCCTTCACGGGTGTGGGAGTTCGAGTCTCCCCGCCGGCATGAGCGCATTTCGTACGATATCAGGCTCTTCCCTCAGGATAACGTCACTTCTTCAAACCATAGGCCGGGAGACTCGAACGGAGCCGAGCGAGGACCGCAGGGCAAAGCCCGAGGACCCCGCACAGGGTGCGACCGTAGGGAGTACCTTCGAGTCTCCCCGCCGGTTAGAACGCCAAAGCGGAGATTAGGTATCGAATGCGCGAGTATCGTGAATCGCAAACGCGGCGATCGCTTGGGACAACTCGTCTATCGTGAACGGCTTAGTCAACACTCTGTCCATTCCCGCCGCGAGGAAACATTCGATCTCCTGCGGCATCGCGGATGCCGTCAAGCCGAGGATCGGAACCGGGTTCTGCCGAAAGTTCTCCAGCGATCGTAGGCTCGCCGTTGCATCAATACCGTCTAATACCGGCATGTGAATATCGAGAATAACCATATCAAACGCGTCTGTTTCGAACTGTTCGACCGCTTCGGAACCGTTTTCGCACGCAGTCACCGAATGGCCGAGATGCTGGAGCGTGTGGATGATCAGCTCGCGATTCACCGGATCGTCGTCGGCAATCAGAACACGGTACGCCTGTGTGGATCGCGTGATACCTTCCTCGATTTCATCGGCGGGGTCGGGCTCGACGAGACCGTCGGCAGCATCCATCGGAAAACGCATCGTCACGGTCGTACCCGCGCCGACCTCACTGTGGACGGCGACGTCTCCACCCATATGATTCAAAACGTGCTTCACAATTGACAGACCGAGACCGACCCCGCGTCGGGCGCCGTAGTACTCGGGTGCGCCCTGAGAGAACGGTTCGAAGATCGAGTCGAGTAACTCCGGCGGGATTCCTATGCCCGTGTCGGCGATCGTGATCGTGCAGTGATATGGATCGCTGCGCGTGTCGATCGAAGCGCGCACCGCGATAACTCCGGAATCGGTGTACTTCACGGCGTTCACCAGAACATTGGTAATGGTTTGCTCCAGTCGGGCGGGGTCCCCCGCGACACGTAGGGCGTCGTCGATATCGATATGCGCTTCGAGAGATAGACCCTTCTCCCTGATTGCCGTGGTTACCGAACGCACGACGGTTTTTATGACGGTCGAAAGATTGAACTCTTCTCGAACGAACAACACCTCTTCGGCCTCTACCTTCGAGAGATCCAGAATGTCTTCGACGAGTCGTAGGAGTGTTTTGCCGGAATGCTGAATGCTCTTCACGAATCTCCGCGTTTCGCCGTCGTCCGTAGTCCGTAACAGCAACTCGCTGATTCCGAGAACGTTGCTAATGGGCGTCCGCAAATCGTGGCTCATCTTCGCCAGGAATATCGACTTTGCTCCGTTGGCCCGCTCCGCCGCAAGCTTTTCGGTCTCCAGACGCTCGGTAAGCACCTCTTTCTCTCGTATCGACGTCACGAGATGCTGCTGCAGGTGAAAAAGAAGAAATGTCACCGTGGACACGATGAGCAGAAAAAGAAATGCGTTGGTCGCCGAGAAGATTGCCAGATGGGTCGTCGACTCGTCGATGAACGCCGTACCGGCGGTGACGATCAGAGTGAATGCGCCGATCGAGAGATACACCATTCTTCGTTCCGTGGAGAGTATGCCGATGATGAGCAGATACATGGTAGCGGTAAGCGGGAGCGTCTCCCCACCGAACGCCATGGTCTGACTCCACGAGAACGCACCCGCAAAGACGATAAACAGCTCGACGACGACGCCGCCGAAGAAGACCGCGACGTACAGGGCCTCGGTATACCGTCCGCGTCTCAGAAGGAAAAGCGCAACAACTGACAGAACTATGATAATTGCATTTTCAGCGGCGAAGTAGTAATCGCCGACGAACACATTGACGACCAGATAGCCGACCAACGCAACGATTCCGACGACGAGAAGCATCGAGAATGCGAAGACTCGCTGCTTTTGCGGCGTTGACGCCGTTGGATATACTTTGGCGATCCACGAGTCCTCGATCGCCCAATAACGCCTCAAGTGCGTTATCCCCCTTGTATATACAAAGTACTGTACTGGTACCGTTAATATACAACGATGATCGGCGGGAATCGACGCATTATCAATGGGTAAGAACGTTTATGCGGTATTTTTTCATTTTTCGCCACAACGAAGTACGACTAATTCCCAACAGTTCGGCCGCATGGCCTTGGTGACCGCGGCACCGCTCCAAAGCGTCGACGATTGATTTGCGTTCCGCATCGTCGCGATCTCTGAGGAGTGTGGTCGCCTCCTGATCCTCGTCCTCGGGGGCAGCTTGGGGGGTAGCCGGCGCGTGGGTATCCCGATTCATCTCGACGATGGCGATAATCTGCCCCAGGGTGAGATTACCGGGCGGATAGAGCGTTACTGCGGCGTGGATAAGATTCTCGAGCTCCCGGACGTTACCGCGCCACTCCCTTTGCCCGAGAAATCGCACGACCTCCTCGTCGAGCCCCGTGAACTCCTTACCCAGCAGGCGGCCGTAATGGTCGAGGAAGTACATGGTGAGGGGAATGATATCCTCGGGCCGCTCTCGAAGAGGGGGGACACGAATCGGAACGACTCTCAAACGATAATAGAGGTCCTCTCGGAAACTTCCGTCTCGTACCATCCGACTGAGATTTCTGTTCGTCGAGGCGATGATTCGCACGTCGATATCGAGATTCTTCGTTCCGCCGATCCTCCGTATCTCACTCTCCTGGAGCACACGTAGGAGCGACGCTTGTAAATTGAGCGGCAGCTCGCCGATTTCGTCGAGTAATATCGTGCCTCCGTGAGCCGCCTCAAAGAGCCCGACTTTGGCTTGTGTCGCGCCGGTAAACGCTCCCTTGTCGTAGCCGAATAGCTCACTCTCGAGTAACGATTCGGGCAGTGCCCCGCAATTGATCGGGATAAACGGACCGTTGGCGCGAGCGCTGCGCCGGTGTATCGATTTGGCGATGATCTCTTTTCCGGTACCGCTATCGCCCTCGATGAGGACCGCCGTATCGGCGTTGCTGACAGCATCGACGATCACCATCGTCTTTTGCATCGCCGGGCTTACCACGACCAGCCGATCATCGCCGTATGAGTTGTGCATCCGCATGCGAAGCCGTCGATTTTCGCGCTTGAGGCTGCGCCGTTCGGTGGCCAGACGGACGGCGTTTATCACACGGTCCCCATCGAGAGGCTTGACTAAGTAATCGCATGCGCCCTTTTTGATGGCCCTCACCGCGTCTTCTATCGCGGCAAAGCCCGACACCACGAGTACCTCGGGAGGATCTTCGGTTTGCTTTGCCATCTCGAGCAACGCAATCCCGTCGATCTTGTCCATCTTTACATCCGTTAGTACGAGGTCGTACTCGAAGCGACGAATGCGCTCGATACCCTCCTCGCCGCTGCTGCAGCTATCGACCTGGTAACCTTCATCGCTCAGAAGCTGTACCAAATAGTCGCGAATCCACTCGTCGTCGTCGACCACGATAAGACGAGACAGACTCTCAGATGTCCGAACCCCACGGATGTTCGTATCCGACACCGCGCTTCCTCCTGTCGTCGCACCTGCGAGCTACAATGCTGAACGCCCGTGCCGTTGGAGCCGCGTCCCCTCGATATGCCGTGACGGGCGTCCCGATGCTCGACGACGCGGTTACACGAAAGCGCTCCATAGGTTACCCGAGCACCTCCTCTATCGCATCGACCAGCGCCTGCTTCGCAAACGGTTTCTGCAGCCACTTATTAACGGCGAGACCCTGAGACTGCGTGGCTTCGGACTCGGTCGTTGCCATGAGAATCACAACGTCGCTATTGACGCCGCCGGATCGAATCGCCTCGACGAGTTCCACCCCGTTCATCTTAGGCATGTTGTAATCCGTTACAACCAGATCGATCGAATCGTCGAACGCTTCAATCGCGGCAGCTCCGTCCGAAACGGCCAGCGTTTCGTATCCCGCACCTTTGAGTATAATGGCAATCATCTGCCGCATGGTCGCCGAGTCGTCAACTATGAGAACCTTCTGGCTCATCTGCATCCTCCTGTTGTATTGATAGGCGAACTCGGACGTCCACCATCGTTTCGATGGCGTCGTGGGTATGCAAACGTACGTTTGCCGCTTCGATCCAGCCGCCGAAACGCTTCATTAACTTGCGTGCGATATACAGCCCGGTCCCGTCGCGCCACTCCTCGGTGTCGAGATACGAAGGATAGGGGTCTATGGTATAGAACAACTCAAATACTCGTTCACTGAGTTCGTAAGGAATTCCGACCGCATTTTCCACTCCTTCGCTGAACTTCTTCAACGGTCGCGCCGAGTTCTGGATATGGAGGGTCAGCACTTCTCCCGCATACGGCTCGTTGGTGATGTCGAAAAAGGCGCGAACGGCGCCTCCTTCGGGTGTGAACTTCACGGCGTTGATAACCAACTCATCGAGGATGCGGGATAGTTGGCCGAAGTCGATGCGTACGGTGTATGCAATCGGTGCGCCGTACGGAGTGACGGAGTAATTCAACCGTTTTGAGGGGCATAACGCGAATAACTTCTCGTCGATGTTTCGCGCAATACGCTCAATCAACATCGGCCCGGAAAATGATTCGCTCTCCAGCGGGATCTTGTCGATCTCCGAGAGAAATGCAACGGTTTCAAACACCTTTTTCTGCGTTTCGGCGCTCACCAACGCCAGCTCCATAATCTCTTTCGGGACCGACACATTGGACTCGTCGATCTCGGTCTGACCGTCGCGCAGGAGGTCGAGCCACATGAAGCCTCCCTCTTGATTCATAGTTCGCGCCAATAACTCGATCATGATATCCGCTTGCGTGACGTCTTTTGAGCCGTACATGCTCTTCCAGTCCACGAGTTGCGTCTTGGCGACGTATGACCGCAGCTCTTCGCGGGCCGTTCGCTCGGCGGTCATAGAGAGCTGTTGCCGCTGTACCGCCAGCTCAACACGGGAAACGAGGTCCCTATCTTCGATATCGTTCGTGAAGTAATCCTGTGCACCGGCGCGCATCGCGTCCAAGGCCCTCTCAAGATCGACACGATCGTCGATACACACGACGGCAACTTGAGGATTGGCGTTTAAGAGTGCTCGAACCAGCGAGGCGAAGGAGGTTTGTCGGTTGCGCATGACGAGGGCGACGTCAAAGACGTGCGTAGCGCTATCATACGCGTCCAAATCCCACGTATCGTCGGTAAGTACCGGAACGCCGAGCTGTGAAAACACGCCTCGCACATGACTACGGGTGGATTCGGTGCCGCCGATGAGGATGATCTGTCTGAAGCTCGACTCGACACGTATCATGCGTTAGCCCTCTGCGGGCACGAATGCGAGCGACACTTTCGCCGCTTCGTCGTTCACCGTAAAACAGAAGTCATCGAGTGGTCCACAGTCGATGATGTCCGATTCGTCGTACCAGACCTGTGGGAGCGACAAGGCGTACCGACGCTCGCCCGTCTCCATACGGAGAAGGAAATTGCCCGCCATGATGTTAACGAGTTCCATAAGACAGTCGTCAACCTCTTGACGAGTCAAAGAACGCCAATCGAGGCCGTGTATGTTCTCTATCACCATCTGCTTAGCGGTCGTCGTAAGGTGCAAAATCAAGTGTCCTTGGAGAGGATGAAGAAACTCGACTCCAACGATCTGCCCGAACGGAGGAGCACTTGCGAAGTCGCGTATCGGCTCGGCGTCCATAAACGCCATCTCGGAAAATGTCTCTACCACGGCCTCATTGACCGCCTGTGCAATCTCCATCGCTACACTCCCAAGGCTTCCATGAACTTCGTCGGTGATACGGGTTTTTGAATCGCAGCCAGTATGTTCTTGCCGACGATCGGGTCCTCGTCGGTCTCCCCGGCCAAACTGGATACGACTACGATCGGAATGTCCGCCGTTTCGGCACGCGATCGGAGTTGCCGTACCAGCGTCCGTCCGTCCATACGCGGCATTTTCAGATCGGTAACGATCAAATCCACCCCCTCATCGTACACCACGTCCAGCGCCATCGTACCGTCGCCCGCTTCTAAAAATCGGGATTCGGCAAAACCGGCCATCTCCAGGCACCGTCTTACGATGAGGCGCGAAGTTTTCGAATCATCCACTATCAATATCGTATTATAGTCCATGAATTGTTCCTCGTGGTTCCGAGCTAATACGTCATAACTCCCACCGCTTCGCACCGTTGCTTATCAAGGTCGTTCCCGTTCCCACGGACAGTGAGATAGTACGGCTGATGTTTCCCCCGATGTCTTCGCTCTTCAGACCGTAGCCCAGTCGCCAGAGCTGCCGCTTCACCGCCAGGGCGTTTCGTTTGCCGATGTTAAAGCGTCCCTCCTCGTCCATAATGGTCGCCCCACCGGCAATCTTAAGTGTAAGATCGCGACGGTCCGGTTTGTTGCGCGACACAAAGTCGTTCATAAGCAGAGGTATTCCCGTATCGGCAAAATACGCCGGCTGGTCCCGGGCCCGCGTCGGGTTCACCGACGCCTCGGGATAGGCGATATGTATGAGTGCGCCCATTTTGCGTCGCCAATCGTAGACGATCAGGGCGATGCACGAACCGAGACCATACGTTTTTATCTCGTCTGCGGCCCCGTTCGCTATGGCGTACTCGCCGATACCCACATTTACGATACGTCTCATAGTGCTCGTTGTGCCTCCACGATCGCCCCGGCAATGTCGGGAAGCGGAACCAACCGCTCCGCGCCACCGCGTTCATACGCCTCTTTGGGCATGCCGAATACCACCGATGTCGCCTCATCCTGTGCGAGCGTCCGCGCACCGGCCTCTCGCATCAGTACCATCTCATCGGCGCCGTCGGCGCCCATACCGGTCAGCATGACCCCGATTGCGTTTGCCCCGACGTATTTTGCCATCGATCGAAACAGGACGCTCACCGAGGGACGATGTCTATTTACCTTCTCACCCTGGGTACATCGAGCGAGATA
This sequence comes from Alkalispirochaeta sp., assembly GCA_965601925.1. GTDB lineage: Bacteria > Spirochaetota > Spirochaetia > DSM-27196 > Alkalispirochaetaceae > Alkalispirochaeta. The sequence continues at coordinate 2,486,761 of OZ271854.1, read as the reverse complement.
GACACCACCCGATCGCACGACTTCGAGGTGTTGTTCGCCGGGGGCTATCAACACCCGACCGCGCAAGACCCGATCGCCGCTCTCCGCCTCCTTGACCTCCATCGCCGAGACTCGATCGAGTCGCTCGGAGAACTGCTTCGTAAACACCGGCGGCATGTGCTGCGTCACGACGATGCCCGGGGTGTCGGCCGGCAACTCTCGAATGATATGCTCGAGTGCGATGGTGCCGCCGGTGGAGGCTCCGATGGCAATGATCTTGTCGGTGCTTTGCGAAAGCGCGGTGGCGATGCGCGGCTTCGGCCGGTATCCGTCGGTGCGGTTCCGATGGTGCGCCACGTCGACTTTCGCGGCGACCCGTATCTTCCCGACCAACTCCTCGACGGTATCCTTGAGCGCACTGCCCAAGCGCGCCGACGGCTTGGTGACGAAATCGACGGCGCCGTACTCGAGGGCTTGAAACGTGAGGTCGGCGTGCGTGGTCGCCAATGCGGAGACGATAATCACCGGCAACGGATACTGCGGCATCAGCCTCCGCAGAAACTCGACCCCATCCATACGCGGCATCTCGATATCGAGAGTCACGACATCGGGCTTGTCGAGCACAATGCGGTCGCGCGCGACATATACGTCGGGAACGGCGGCGATTACTTCGATATCCGCGTATCGATCGAGCTCGGTGCGCAATATTCTTCGAACAAGTGCGGAATCGTCTACAACGAGTACTCTTATTGCCATATTCGACTCACCAGCATTAACACACCGGCGTCAACACATGACCGCCGGCGCCGTTGCGTTCACGATCATCGATGTAATCGCCGAAGGAGCGCTACCCCACGGCACGATGATACGTACTACGTCGTTCCCGAACCGCGTCTTCTTGCGTCGGCACGCTACGTATTGGGCACGCGCGAATCGGTATCCGGAACCGGGCGGGCTCCTCACCGCTTCGGGTGAGGAGCCCGCCGGCTCATTCGTCGATTAGAATGATCCGAAGTCGTCGTCGTCCAACTGGATCACATCCTTCGGACGTTGACCGTTCGGCTCTACGGTCGTCGCGGTTCCAACAAGGTCCCTGGTTTCGCGATCGTCGCGGTATCCGCCGTAGGGCTCGGCATAGTGCCCGGCGTCCACGCCGGCTCCCAGTCCCGCGGCCTCGGTGCCGATGGCCACACGTTCGTGCCGCCCGTCGGTCAACATCGCGGGCGGTCCCGCAATCTGTCTCCCGGCGAGTCGGAACCGCCCGACGAGGTGGCGCACCTGCTGCGACTGCGACGCGAGTTCCTCGGCGGCGGCGGCACTCTCTTCCGCGCTGGCGGTATTGGACTGCGTCACCTGATCGATCTGCACGAGCCCCTGATTGATCTGTTCGATCCCTTGGGCCTGCTCCTTACTCGCCGTGGCGATCTCTTCCAAGAAATCGGCGACCTTGGTGACCCCGGCGACGATCTCCTCCAACTGGGTAGAGGTCAACTCGGCGGCCTTGTTGCCCTCCTCGATGTTCTTGGTCGTCTCCTCCACCATCGTGGCGGTCTCCTTGGCCGCTTCGGCGCTGCGCGCGGCGAGGTTGCGCACCTCTTCGGCGACCACGGCAAAGCCCTTACCGTACTTGCCGGCCCGCGCCGCCTCGACGTTGGCGTTGAGTGCCAGGAGGTTGATCTGGAAGGCGATGTCGTCGATGACCTTCACCACTTTGGTGATCTGCTCGGAGCTCTCGTTGATGAGCGTCATCGATTCGACCAATTGTTTCATCTGTCGGTTGCCGCTGTCGGCGTTCTGGAATGCGGTCTTGGCGACGGCGTTCGCCTCCGAGGCCGTCTCGGCATTTTGCGTCGATTGGCTATTTACCTCGTTGAGCGACGCGGATATCTCTTCGAGGGAGCTCGCCTGCTCGGTAGCGCCCTGGGATAGCGACTGGCTGGAGTCTGCCACCTGGGCCGCGCCGGCGGTGAGCTGCGTCACCGACTCGTTCACCTGACCGAGTACGTCGTTCAGCGATCGAACCATTTCTCCCACCGAGAGATAGACGCCTTGCAGCCGATCTTCGTCGATCTTGACGTCGAGCTCGCCGCGGGCTACACGCTCGGTGATATCTTCGATGACCGCCGGATCGGCGCCCAACTGCCCCAAGATGCTGCGCGTAATGAATATGGAGAAAAAGATACCGATTCCCAGGGCCGCCGCGGAGATAATGATCGCCAGTACGACTGCGGTCTGGTTGTTGCGTTGCAGCTGGTCTCCCAGCACCCCTTGATCCGTCTGGATGGCCTGCACCACCGTCGAGGCCAACTCCGCGACGTGCGGTCCGATGACGTCGAGCTGAGTATCGATAATCTCGGTGTTTGCAAGGGTATGGTTAACGATCTGGTCGAAGTCGACGATGTACTCGTCAATGTCCGCTACGATCCTATTGAGTCGAGCGCGCGTCCCGGCGTTGGTCAATCGCGCATTCAAGTTATCGATGTGGCCGTTCATGCTTCCGAAATAGTCGCGAACGCGCTCGACGTTACTTTCCAACCCGTCCTCAAAAAACTTGACGACGTACAATCGTGCAAAGAGGAGGTCGCGCGTCGCGAGACTCGCGATGTAGACGGTGTCGAGGTCGTTCTCGTCGCGCGCCGAGACGAGAATGTCCGACATTTCATCACCGATCTCCGGTCCCAAGACGTTCAACCGTTCCACCAGCACGTCTCTGCTCTGGCGATGCCCGACGATTTCGTGAAATGCCGCGCGATACGACTCGATATCCTCGTGGAGTTCGGCGACCATCTCGGCACGCTCCCCCGAGTGAATCATCTCTTGGGCCCGGAGGATGTAGCTGTCTACCTCGGTGAGCCCCGCCTCAACCGCGTCGATGTCGCGTTGCGCGCCTGAGTTGATGAAGTTCCTCACGGAGGTACGCACCATCAACATGTGCTCCAGCGTATTCGCCATGAGCATCGACTCCTGCGACCACTCGCGATACTGGACGAAGTCGGACGAGGCTCGCGTCAAGAAGACACCGGCGAGGGTGCCGACGACGAGCAGAAGGGCCAATACCAGGAGAAATCCTCCCGTTATCTTTGTACTCATTTTCATTTGCCGTGCCATATCATGACTCCTTTTATGGTGATGTTCGAGTTACGTACGTGCGGAGCGGGACGGTATCGTCTCGCGCCTGCCCCCGGTCGGGGCGCTTGTTTGCTTCCCGCCATATATCGCTCTCCTTACCTCGCGTGTTCGTTCTCTGTATGCTTCGCGCCTACGGCGCGGTCCTTGGTTCCCGACAAGCTTCCATCGCCCTCGCGGTATCGTCGGTATACCGTGGGTTGAACGTATCGATATCCCGCAGGCTCTCGGCCGAGGCTTTCGGAGTGGCCGATGATCAGATAACCGTTCGGGGTCGTGTACCGACTGAACCGAGCCGCAAGTTCCATCTTCGTCGGAGTGTCGAAATAGATCATCACGTTGCGACAGAAGACGACGTGGAACTTTCCTTTGAAGGGGAAGCGCGGCTGGATGAGATTGAGCCGCTTGAACAAAATCATCCTGCGTATGTCGTCGGTCACGCGGACGCCGCCCGACCCGTCGTTGACGAAGTATTTGCGATACCGCACCGGAGTTGCCTTAACGACCTCCGCCGGATATGTGGCCGCCTTGGCCTGCTCGAGGGCGCTCACGGAGATGTCGGTCGCCAAAATCGCCGGCCTACGCCACGTGACGGAGTCGCCGAAGTACTCGCGGAGGACCATCGCCAGGGTGTAGGGTTCCTGTCCGCCGGCGGCACCCGCACACCAGATCGCGAGATCCGTCGGCGCAACCCCATCCCGCTGCAGCTGAGGGAACACCGTCTCCTGAAGATATTGAAAGTGACCCGCCTCACGAAAGAAGAACGAGTGGTTTGTCGAGATGCAATCCACCAGCGAAAGGAGGCGTTCCACGGAGCCGTCGCGCTCGAGGTCGTCCAGATAGTCTCCAAACGCCCGATAGCCCTTGGACCGTAAGTGTTTGTTGAGCCGCCCCTGGACGAGCGTCTTCTTTTGTTCCGACAGGTGGATACCGAACCGTCGGTAGATAAGCTCGCGCACGCGTGCGAACTCTCCATGCGAGATGGTAAGGAGTCCGTTTGTCGCCACGAGATCAGAGCGCGCTGCCGTCATTATCGTCCGCCTTTTTACCTTTCGCCATATTCGACTCTTCAGAGCTGGTCCTGGACGGCCTGCAACGCCTCTCCGCGGAGGATTTTGCGCGCGTCGATTAACACCGAAACTCGATCGTCCAGCTTTCCGATACCCTCTACGTACTGTTCGCCCTCCGACGACGGCATCCTCGACGCGTGTTCCACGTTGTCGGGATGGATATCGTGGACTTCGGCGACGGTGTCGACGATGAGTCCGAGGGACGATTTGTCGATGCTGGTTACCACGATGCAGGTACGGTCGTCGTACTCTCGCTCCGACATGCGAAATCGCAGGCGCAAATCCATCACGGGAATGACCTTCCCGCGGAGATTGATCACCCCTCTGATGTAGTTCGGCATGTCGGGAACCGGCGTAATGCGTTGCATTTCGATAATCTCGGTCACATTGATGATGTTCACGCCGTACAACTCGTCGCCGAGATAAAACAAGAGATACTTGGACGCCCCGGCCTTCGTATCCTCATCATCTTCCGCCCACAGCTCGTCGACGAAATCGTTCTCTTGCATCGTATTGGCCATCCGCTCGCTCCTCTTTTTCGTATCGCTTCTGCTATCCACGACCGGCTACGCCGCTCGTCCCTTCACTATCGCGTTCGTGTCGATGATGAGACTCACGTCTCCGTTGCCCAGGACACTGCAACCGCTCAAACCGTTCATGTGTCCCATGTACTCGGGGAGAGACTTCACGACGATTTGGTGGTACCCCACGATCTCGTCCACCAAAAGCGCCGCCCGCTCGATACCGGACTGTACGACGACAAAAACACTCTTTCCCTGGTGATCCTCTACCTGCAAACGTTTAAAGAACTCCCTGAGTCGTACGATCGGAATAACGTTTTCCCTCAAACGGAGCACCTCTCCCGCAGACGTGGAGGCGACGATTTGACCGGGGAGCACTTGATGGAACTCGCGTATATCGATGAGCGGAATCGCGTAGAGGATATTGCCGACCCTCGTGATTACGCCGTCTATGATTGCCAACGTCAGCGGTATCTTAAGAACGATCTCGGTACCGGTTCCCGGTGTCGTCAGCACATCGATCTTGCCTCGCAGCTGCTCAATGTTTCGTCTCACGACGTCCATACCGACACCGCGTCCGGAAACGTCCGATACTTGCTCAGCCGTGGAGAAACCGGGGTGGAAGATGAACTGCCACACCGCGGAGTCGGACAGCGATTGCGCCTCCGAGTCGGTAGCCAACCCCTTTTCTACGGCGCGTGCGACGATCTTGTCCCGGTCGAGACCGCGTCCATCGTCGCGCACACTTATCCAAATCTCGCTTCCCTCGTAACGCGCACTAAGGTCGATATGTCCTTCAGCCGCTTTACCGGCGGCCTTCCGTCCCTCAGGCGGCTCGATCCCGTGGTCCACGGCGTTGCGGATGATATGCACCAACGGATCCGACAGCGCTTCGATAACGTTACGATCCATCTCGGTATCGCCACCCGAATCGGTCAGCGTGATGGGCCGTTCTATGCGGCGCGACAAATCGCGTACGACGCGGCGCACCTTGTTGAACATTCCCTCCAACGGGATCATACGAACGGACATCGTGATCTCTTGCATTTGCCGAGTGATTTTGCCCATGTAGTTCGCCGCACTGCTGAAGCGTTGCAGATCGAGCCCTTCAAGATCGGGATTCTGGACGACCATCGCCTGAGCGGTAATCAACTCCCCCATCAGATCGAACAAGCGATCCAGCTTCTCCACATTCACCCGCACGTCTTTCCGGCTGGAGACCAACCGGTCGGTACCGCCGGGTTTCTGCTGTTGTTCGAGCGCGCGACCAAGGCCCTCTTCCGAGAGGCACCCTTTCGATACGAGAATCTCGCCCAGCCGACGTTTTTGCTCGTCCAGCGCTTCGTCGACCGCCTCCTCCGCCACGAGCCCGAGTTCGACAAGAATCTCTCCGAGAGGTTTACACTGGTCCTCCAATGAGAACTGACAACCGTCTCCGGGAGCGTCGTCGTCCTGCGCGGCGATGCCGGTTACCGAGTGGCGCAATGCGTCTACGGTACGCAGCAAACCGGTGATGATCTTTTGACTCGCGGCACGAGAATCATTTCGGAGACTGTCCAACACATCTTCGAGATTCGCACAGACGCGCTCGATCGCATCGAAACCGAGGAACCCGGCGTTTCCCTTTATCGTGTGTACATGGCGGAATATCCGGTCGACGATGTTACGGTCGTTCGGGCCCTTCTCCAGCTCCAACAACTGCGCCTCGACCTGCGCCAGGAGATCAAGCGTCTCGGATTGAAAGCTCTCGCTCATCTCCTCGGATGTGAGCTCGACCACGACGCGATTCGCGTCGGAATCGCGATCTGAGGCGGCCAGCTCTTCAGAACCGGACGATGTTACCTTCTCAAGCAGTGCCGAGATGTCCTTGGTAGCCTCGGGAATGGAAAAGGGAAGGTCGTCTTGATCTCGCCCGGTAACGGCCGATCTGATGTCGTCTATCATCTTCCGGATGTGATCGGACCCCTCCAAGAGCAGATCGCCGAGCGTCGGCGACATCGTCCGGGAGTCGTTTCGTAGGTCGGTGAGGATCGTCTCCAATCCATGACTCAACTGCATGATCGATTGGAAGCCGAAGAATCCGGACGTGCCTTTGATCGTGTGCATGGAGCGGAAGATCTCATCGACCAACTCGGTATCGTTCTTCTGCTCGAGACGGATGATCTTTTCCTCGATGTTCTCGAGATGATCCGTACACTCCTGCAGGAAGGTATTCAGAACCATGAGGTCGTCGATCTCTACCAGAGTAGCTTCCCATGTGCCGGTCGAACCCTCGTCGGAACGATCGCCGGTATGGGTCTGCGACTCACTACTCGCCGCGGGCGACGCATCCGTCGTCCCGTTCCGGTTCGCTTCCTGACCCGATCCGTCGTACTCGAGTTTCTTATTGTCTTCCGCGAATTGGTTTTTCATGCCGATTGTTATCAAGCAATTTCGATGCCAATTAGACGAAAAAGGAGTAAACGATTACACAGGACGGTAATCGAACGGAAAACGCGAGATATCCCGCTCATGTGAGACGAAAAAGCGGGGACGCGGCCCGCTTCACCGATCGGGCGCATATGATTTGTTGCAGGATTGCAACAGAATCTGTTTCATATGTGAAACACACATGAAACAATCGCGCCGCCCGGGCCACTCTCGGCACGAAGCACGCGTACGACAAAACCGGTAAACTCGAGCTCTGCACCGGCGATGTCCCGATAATCGTCTTTTTGGGTCACTTGTAGATCCATGGCATGTATATTGCTTCGCTTCTAATTAACGATGAGAACAGAACAACCCAATCAGACGCGCGATCAGATTCGCTTATTAGTGGTGGGCGAAGACGAGGAGACGCACTCGTTTTTTCAGAAAATCGTCACGGAAATCGATTGTCAGGTGATCACCGCGCCGGGACCGCTGGCCGCGATTCGTCACCTCGAACACGATACGATCGATGTAGTGTTTGCCGATCTCGCGGGCGACGATTCGTCGGTCGACACCATCGTCACGAGCGCGAATAGGGTCCATTCCCGCCCGCAAGTCATTGCGACGGTCGATGATGCAAGCGGGGAATGCTTGGGTAATGTCTTGAAGTGCGGCGCCTTCGACTGTTTAGCGAAGCCGTTCCACATTGAGCGGTTTCGCCTCTCGCTTCGCCGTGTACTGGAGTACCGCCGTCTCGCATTGAAACTTGCTCGTCTTTCGCGTGAGGACATCGAGCCGCGGGCGGCCGGTCACGAGCGTCCTTTGAGTGTATGCGACGCCGTGACGGAACTACCCAACCGCACTGCGTTGGTTGAGACGCTGGAGGAGGCGATCGTTCGCCAACGGGTACAGGGGGGACACGTCGCACTTATCGCAATCGGCGTGGATAACCTACCGGCGATCGTGATCGCCGAAGGGGCGTGTCGCGTCGACGCGATGTTGCACTCGCTGTCGGCGCGATTGCGCGGCGAGCTGTTTGAGCGAGATACGTTGGCGCACATTGGACCGGGCGAACTGGCACTAGTAATGGAGTTACGCGCCGCCGAGGAAATTGACATCGTCGTCGACAAGGTCAACAGAATTCTCGCCGTTGAACGAGAATCGGATGCGTTGCGCTACTCCCGGATAAGCCTGAGCGCCGGAATCGCTCTGTTTCCCATGGACGGTACGACAACGCAGATGATGTATGACCGGGCAATCACGGCGTTATATACACAACAGCAGCAAGGCGGAGCCGGATATCAGTTCTTTCAATCGGAAAAGAAGCGCGTGGTTCGCAAAAACGCCGTATTGGAAAGCCGCTTGAGAAAGGCGGTATCGAACAATGCGCTGGATCTTGTGGTGCAACCGTATCATCGTTTGGTCGACGACGCTCCTTACGGCGGGGAAGTGCTGCTACGATGGAACGACGAGGAACTCGGAGATGTTCCACCGAACATCTTCGTTCCGGTCTTGGAGCAGAGTCGTCTCATTATACCGGTCACGGAGTGGATCGTTGAGGCAATCGCACGACTACAAGACACGCTTGGATCGTTTAAGCCGGCGGACTTTCATCTATCGTTCAACGTATCGCCGATGCATTTGCAGTGCTCGTCGGATTCGGCAAACCTCGTCGGAAAAATCATGGACAAACTGAAGAATCATGATAATGTCGTGGTGGAAATCACCGAGAGTACGTTCATATCGAACTCCGACCGCACAATCCGAACCTTGCAGCGCCTCAAAGATATCGGGGTGAAGGTAGCGATAGACGATTTCGGCACCGGTTATTCGTCGATGTCTTATCTCGTGCAATTCGGGTTTGATCTCATCAAGGTCGATCGTGAGTTCGTGAGTACCATGCACGTCAATTCACGAGTCGAAACGATCGTTTCGACCATCATATCGATGGCGCAGAAACTTGGTATCGGTACCGTGGCCGAAGGTGTCGAGACGGCGAGTCAAAAGACCGCTTTGCGGGATCTCGGTTGCGATCTCGCACAGGGATACCATTATTCAAAACCGATTCCAATCCATGAGACCGTAGGTTACCTCTCCGGGAGCGGCGTATGAGAAGAACAAACACTGACGATATGAGACGCCCGCACGATGTGCGCCTCACTAAGCACGGAGACGCTCGACAGACTATAATGATCGTAGACGACGACGTCGCCGTACATAGCACTATCGCGAGCATTCTTCGTCTTTATGAGTATAGGACGATCGAGTTCACCAGCGGCCGGGATTGCATCGACTATCCCGAGCATGACTCGGTCGATGCTATTCTCTTGGACCTCAACATGCCGAATGTCGACGGGACAACGGTATATCGCACGTTGCGAAAAGCCGGTATATGTACCCCCGTGCTGTTGGTGACCGCACTACCGTACTCGATAGAGGCCCAAAAACTACTGCAGGAAGGCATAGCGGGTATCGTCCCCAAACCACTCGATATCGATGAACTTATAACAAAATTGGCGGAGTTGTTTGAATGACGGCATGTAACATATTGATCATAGATCCCGATTCGCCGACGAGAGAGTCGCTCGTGGAGGCGATAAAGGGTGATGAATATGCGGCCTTCGGCGTTGAAAGCTTGGAGCGCGCCGACGAAGTATTGCAGGCGCTGAAAATCAGCGTCGTTATCGTGCACGAAACGCTGCCGGACGGGGACGGGACGCAGTGGGGGGCACGTCTCGCCGGTTCATCGCCCGATACCGTTGTCCTGCTTACGCGCGACAACGGGTGGGACAAGGCCGGGCTCAACGCGGTGCATGACGGTATTCACGGCGTGCTACGGCGGTCGATCGATGCTCCGGAGTTGCTGGAGCGGATCGGCTCGGAGCTTGCCGCGCGACGACGACGCACCACACGGACGTCGGGAAACGGGGGCGGGAACGACGTCACGCACTGGGTACACCATGAGCGGGCGATTACGCATGAACTTGCAAACATTCTCGCTCCGATCGTGGGAATCTCCGATCTGCTCCACCGTAAATTGGACGGGCACGACGCCCACGGTCTTGCGCCTTTGGTGCGAACTCTTCGCGAGCGGTCGATGAAGGCGCGTGATTTTGTAGCCATATTACGGGATATTCGCGCGCTCGAATCGGGCACCCATGCGGTGTATCGTCGCGCCGTCGACATCGTGCCCCTCGTTCGCAGCGCCATCCAGAACAAGGCGTCCGAGCACGCGCACTCGACTACCTCGATAGAGGCGGCGATTAACGCGGATTGTGCCGTGGTCGCCGTCGATGCCGATCTCATCAACAAAGTGCTCCTGAACACCCTGCAACACGCAATCGAGAGGAGATCGGGAGAGCCGGCACCGCAGCACCGCACCGTGACCGTTAGAGTCGATGATTACGGCGAGAACTACGCAATCAAGGTTACCAACGACAACGCGGGTGGGACATCGAACGGGCCGTCGCACACCAATATCGAGGACGAGCACGCCAGATTGGTCGTCGCGCTGCACGGCGGCACCTTCGAGTCGCATGACCATAGCGCGGGCGTGACGATAACGCTGCCCAAGGCGGAGAAATAGGCCTACTCTAACCGCCGACGGATTCGGCGTTACCCGTCGATACTCGGACTCTTCGAAAGACTCGTCCGCAGACAACGGCGCGCCGTCGGCGCATCCTCCGTCGACGAACCGTACACTGTGTCGATTGTGGAGGGTGTATCAATCCGCGCTCTCGCCTTGCCGAATGCGCATAACCCAGGCGGCTGCGACTTCGAAAAACCAATCGACGATGAGCGCCAAGAGCGCCGAGGCGAGCGCACCCGCAGCGATAAACGCGAGATTATCTCTCACCAACCCGGCGATAATGACGACGCCGAGCCCTCCGGCGCCGATCGTCGCGCCGATCGTGGCGGTACCGATCGATATGATCGCGGCGGTACGTACGCCGGCGAGCATCACCGGTGCGGCGAGGGGTAGCTCCGTCACCAAAAGACGTCGCCAATCGCGCATCCCCATACCGGTGGACGCCTCCAACAACGCGGGATCGATCTGCTGCAATCCGGTCACGGTGTTTCCGAGAATCGGCAACACACTGAAGAGAAAGAGTGCCAGAATCGTCGGCGCCGTACCGAATCCCAGAAGGGGCACGGCGAGAACGAGCACGGCCACCGGCGGGATCGTTTGTGCCAGAGCCGCCAAGTCGCGCACGAGGGGAATCAACGGCTGTCCCGCAGGGCGCGTCACCAATACGCCGATAGAAATACCGCCTACCGCGGCGGCGGCGGTTGCGACTCCGGCGAGCACGATATGTTGCAGCAGAAGGTTGGCCATCGTCACTCGCGTGTATATGTAGGTGGATTCCCCGGGGAAAAGCGCGCGCGCGACGGGTCCGTAGAGGCTCGGGATGAGCACTACGACGAGGAGCACGACGAGTACTACGAGGCGCGCGAATTTCACGACCGCACCATCTCGCGGATACCGGCAAAATCGAGCTCTTTGGACTCTCCGTTTCCGAAAGCGACCTCGATCGTCTCCTTTTCCGAAGAGAGGAGTTGGGCCAAAGCGTCCCTGAGGGTCGGCTTTGCACCGTCGCCGCGCCGCGATCCGTTGACTCCGGTCAGCTCAACGGTGTTGAGTATACGAAGCATGCGGTCGCTCCCGACGAACTCCGCCACGAAGGGATCGGCGGGACGCGCGAGAATATCACCGGGAGAGCCGAACTGATGGAGCTCGCCGTCGCGCAAAAGCGCAATCCGATCGGCGAGAAAAATCGCCTCGTCGAGGTCGTGGGTCACCAAGACGACCGTCTTCCGTAACCGCGACTGAATCTCACGAAAGGACTGCTGCAGGCTCGAGCGCGTCAGCGGATCGACGGCGCCGAACGGTTCATCCATGAGAAGATACGGCGGATCGGCGGCCAACGCGCGCGCCACACCTACTCGCTGCGCCTCGCCGCCGGAGAGCTGGCTCGGGTGCTTGTCGCGATACTCCGCGGGATCCAAACCGACCAGTTCCAACAGCTCCTCAGCGCGCTCGCGGCGCCGTAGGCGATCCCATCCGAGGAGGCGCGGTACCAAAGAGATATTCTGCCACACCCGCATGTGGGGCAATAAGCCGACCGACTGAATCACATATCCGATCTTGAGCCGCAACGCGACCGGATCCCAGTCCCTGAGCGGCACGTCGGCGACTTCCAACGTACCGTCGTCGGGCTCCAACAAACGGTTGATCATCTTGAGCGTTGTCGACTTGCCGCATCCGGACGGCCCGATCAGCACGCAGACCGACCCGTTCTCAATCGTCATATTCAATCGCGAGACCGCCGTTTTCTCTCCGTAGCGTTTCGTTACATCATTGAATCGAATCATATGGCCTCCTCACGCGGCGCCCGGCGCCGACCCGTTCGTTTCGCCTCTATGGGTAAGGCGTTGCAGTAGCGTAAAAAGACGATCTACCACAACGGCGAGGAGCACGATGGGAATCACTCCGAGAACCACTAAATCGGTAGCCGCTTGGCCCAACCCTTGAAATATAAACCACCCGAGCCCACCGGCGCCGATAAGCGCGGCAACGGTAGTATTGCCGATCGCCTGTACGGCGGCGGTTCGTACGCCCCGAAGCACAATCGGTAGTGCCAGCGGGACCTCGACCATCCAGAACCGTTGGGGGCGACTCATCCCCATCGCCTCGCCGCTCTCGCGTACGCCGCGCGGTACGATGGACAGGCCGATGAGCGTGTTGCGGACGATGGGCAACAGTGCATAGAGCGTCAGGGCTATGAGCGCGGGCGTTGCGCCGACTCCGGAGATACCTATCGATCGCAACGCCGGAACCGCCCTGCTCAACGCTGCGAGCGGCGCGATGAGCAATCCGAACATAGCGAGACTCGGAATCGTCTGAATAGTACTGGTCACGTCCAGGATGAGTGACCGAAAACGGCGATTACGGTACGCCGACATACCGGCCGGTATCCCGATGATCGTCGCAAGGAGAACCGCGCTGCCGCTTAACCGCACGTGCCGAGCGAGTTCCTGATGAAATCGCTCCACGCGTACGCCGTACTCCACCAGGTACGAAAGGCGGTTCAACGGCGACTCGACTATCAACGCGATGACGACACCGATCGAGACGGCGAGCGCGACCGCCGAGGTCGCACGCCACCGGCGGGAGCGCGCTCCCTTGAACAGCTCGTGCCACGCCGCGAGGGCGGATATCATCACGAGCCAGATGCCGCTCCCGGGATTGATGCGCGCGAGCTCGTCGAGTCGTCCGTCGAGGGAAAAGGCCAGCGAGGCGAAGCTTGCCAAGGCCCACGGAACGACCGTTACCGCAATCGCCCACAGGAGCAGCGCCGGAAGCACGAACTTCCTATATACGAAAAATGCGAGAACCAGCGCGGTAAATGCTGCGAGAAGAACGAGAGACGGCCACAACGGAAGCCCGAGGGCGCCTATCGTGTATCCTACGCCGTCGGTGACTCGGTTGGGCCTGAGAACGATGAGCTCGAGTACAAAAAGCCCTGTCGCCGGAAGAACGGACACGACGACAGGGAGCATGCTCGTCGGCCCTTCGGGGCCGACTTTCATGTGTGCCATTGGTGTCAGTCGAGAAGGCCGCTCTCTCGAAGGTACTCCTCGGCGACGACTTCGGCGCTCCGTCCCTCGACGGCTATCGACGCGTTGAGCATCTGCAACGTCTCCCTGTCGAGACTCTCGAATACGGGGCGCAAGAGCGGCTCGATTTCGGGGTACTGCTCCAGCACCTCGGCGCGTACGATCGGAGCGGGGCGGTACACCGGCTGAACGCCTTGCGTATCCTCCAGAACTTGAAGACCGAGCGTGGCGAGTTGTCCGTCGGTTCCGTACGCCATAGCCGCGTTTACCCCTTCTTGACCGCGCGCGGCGGCCTGCATGGTCGTTGCGGTGTTACCGCCGGAGAATACCAAGAGATTGTCCTGCTCGAGTTGAAACTCATACGTCGCCTCGAAGGCCGGGAGCACATCGGGTCGACTCACGAACTCCTCACTCGCCGCAAGCTTGAACTGATTGCCGGCCGCGAGAAACGGACCGATATCGTCCATAGTGGTCACGCCGGCATCGACCAACTCGCTGCGCACGGCGATCGCCCACGTGTTGTTGGCATCCGCCGGAGTCAACCAGACCAGATTGTTTCGTTCCATATCGAGTTGTCGCACCCGCTCGTAGCCGGCGTCCCCGTCGTTCCATACATCGGTTCCCGCCTCGTCGAAGAAAAACGCACCGTTGCCGGTGTACTCGGGATAGATGTCGATCTCGTCGGACGTAATCGCTCGTCGTATGACGTCGGTCGGCCCGAACTCGACTTGGTTATCCACGTCAAACCCGTCATCCTCCAATATATGCAGGATCATGTACCCGAGAAGGCTTCCTTCGGTGTCGATCTTGCTGGCGACCGAAATAGGTCCTTTGGGATCCGCCGCCTCAACCGACTCATCCTCGCCCGCTCCGGAGGCTACCACGATACCCGGAACGAGCATCGATATAAGCAAGAAGGCGAAGATTGCAACCGTCCACCCACGATGATTTCTTTGCATAGACATGTCAAACTCCTTTGAACTCAAAATGTATCAACTGATGGATGAGACGGCAAGAAGCGGGTTCGTTTCTTTTTTTGAGAATCCCGTGAGGCGTCGGAGTCGCTCGGCCGGACTACTCGGACCGCGCGAATGACGATGTATATCGGCGCCGATTACCGGCGCCCGCCGTCGTTATCCGTCGACGGCGGGAACGGTATTGCCTGAGGCGGCTCCACCGCCGGGCGCAGGTGATCGTGCGGTGTCGTGGGGATGGACGAGATGGCACGCCACGCGATGGCCGCCGGCGCTCCGTCGGAGTTCCGGCTTAACGGTGCGGCACACATCCATCACGTAGGGACACCGCGTGTGAAAAGGACAACCGGTCGGCGGGTTGGCCGGAGAGGGGACGTCCCCTTTGAGCACGATCCGCTTCCGCTTGGTCCATGGATTTGAAGGCGGAATCGCGGAAATCAACGCCTGGGTGTACGGATGCTGCGGATTCCGAAAGAACTCGTCCCGCGGCGCCTCCTCGACGAGGTTGCCCAGATACATAACGCCGATGCGATCCGCGGTGTGCTTTACCACCGCCAGATCGTGGGAAATGAATAGATACGTGAGCGAGAAATCTCGTTGCAGATCCTTCATCAAATTGACGATCTGCGACTGGATCGAGACGTCGAGGGCCGAAACCGGCTCGTCGGCGACGACGAACCGCGGATCCAACGCCAAGGCTCGGGCGATGACGACTCGTTGCCGCTGTCCGCCGGAAAACTCATGGGGGTAGCGCGCCCCGTGATAGCGCGCCAGTCCGCAACGCTCCAAAACATCGCGCGCCTTCTCCCGCGCATCGCGACCGTGCGCAATACCGTGGATCGACAACGTCTCGGCGATGGCGGCCTCGACGGTCTTACGCGGATTAAGTGCACTGTAGGGATCCTGGAACACGATCTGCATCTGTCTTCGAAGCGCCCGCAGCTCCTGCGGGGTAAGCTCGAAAATATCGCGGCCGTCGAAATGCGCCGTGCCGGCGGTGGGCTCGATGAGGCGCAACAACGTCTGACCGGTGGTCGACTTGCCGCATCCCGACTCGCCGACCAGCGCGTACGTCTCGCCCTCGGCGATGTCGAAATCGATCCCGTCTACCGCGCGCACGTGTCCATGAACGCGACTGAAGACACCACCGCGAATCGGGAAGTGCTTCGTAAGCCCGCGGACCGAGAGAAGATGCTTTGCGCCGGTGCTCACGACCGCACCTCGCTTCCCGCGTTCGCGGTTGCGCGCGCCGCCGAAAGCGCCGCCTCCCGATCTTCTGCGCGCTCGTGCAACCAACATCGCACGTGATGCTCCTCGGCATCGTCGACCGTATCGTGCAAATCGCGTACCGGGGGCATCGCCGAGCGGCACACGTCCATCGCGTCGGGACACCGTGGATGAAAAGGACAGCCGGCCGGTTTATGCGCGGGATTCGGTACCGACCCTTTGATGTATCCCAACCGCTCGTGATCGTCCTCGATCGTCGGTCGCGACTCGATGAGCCCACGCGTGTACGGATGGGCCGGATTTCTGAAGAGCGTCTCGACGTCGGCCTTCTCGACGACCTCCCCGGCATACATAACCACAACGTGCTGCGCCATCTCGGCGATGACTCCCAGATCGTGGGTGATGAACATGATCGCCGTACGGATCTGATCCTTTAGCTCCTTCATCAACTCGAGGATCTGCGCTTGGATCGTCACGTCGAGGGCGGTGGTGGGCTCGTCTGCGATGAGGAGCCGTGGGCGACAACTCAAGGCCATGGCGATCATCGCCCGTTGCCGCATCCCGCCGGAGAAGCGGTGCGGATACTCGTCGATGACCTCCTCGGCGCGCGGAATACCGACGAGGCGGAGCATCTCGATCGCTTTCGCCCGCGCCTCTTTACGATCCGATTTTTGGTGCAACTGAATCGTCTCCATAAGTTGATAGCCGATCGTGTACACCGGATTGAGCGAAGTCATCGGCTCCTGGAAGATCATGGCAATCTCATTCCCTCGGACATCGCGCATCTCACGCTCGGTGAGCTTCAACAGATCGCGACCGCCGAAGACGATCTCGCCGCCGGCGATTCTGCCCGGGGGAGAGGGTACCAGGCGCATGACGCTCAACGAAAGCTGCGTCTTACCGCACCCGGACTCTCCGACAATCCCGAGGATCTCCCCGGCGCGCAGGTCCAGGCTCGCGCCGTCGACCGCCGAAATGGTCCCCGACGGAGTGTCAAAGACAGTGTGTAGGTTGCGAATGCGTAGGAGCACGCCGTCGTCCGATGGGTCTCCATCGACCTCGCCGACACTCGGATGCGGCGACTCGGTCGCACTGTTACGTATGTTGTTCACGTGTATCCTCGTACTGCACTGTTATTGGGCCCGAGACTTAGGATCGATCGCGTCGCGCAACCCGTCACCAACCAAGTTGAATCCCAGAACCATGAGAAAGATCGCCACGCCGGGAAAGGTAGTGAGGTGATGGGCGGCGCGCATGTAGGAACGACCGCGACTGAGAATGGCGCCCCACTCCGGCATGGGCGGTTGCGCTCCCAAACCGAGAAATCCCAACCCGGCCGCCCAGAGAATCGACGTCGCAATCTGAAAGGTCGATTGGACGATAATGGGTCCCAAACAGTTGGGTAGAATATGACCGAAGATGATACGCATATCTCCGATTCCCGCCGCCTTTGCCGCAGTTACGAACGCGTTACGCTTGAGAGAGAGAAAACTCCCTCGAACCAAACGGGCATAGACGGGAATCGAGGCGATACCGGTAGCGATCATGACGTTCTGAACTCCCACACCGAGAACTGCAACGACGACGATCGCGAGGAGAATTCCCGGGAAGGCGATCATGATATCGATGAGGCGTTGGACGGTAAGATCGAGCTTGCCGCCGTAGTACCCGGAGAACGCGCCGATCGGTACGCCGAATAGGAGGCCGATCCCGACCGATATCAACCCGATACCGAGAGAGATCCGGGCGCCGTAGAGGAGACGGGCAAGCAAATCGCGCCCCAGCTCGTCGGTCCCCAGCGGATGCTCGGCAGACGGCGAGAGAAGGTAGCGATCGAAATCGACGGTCGTCGGATCCCATCTGGTCAACAGCGGTGCCGCGGCCGCGGCGATGATGAATCCGCCGATGATAATGAGGCCCAACACCGCGGAGCGATTACGCAACAGGTGGCGAGCGACGGCCCGTAGCTCCGATGAACGCTCCTCGACCTCGACGGTCTCCGGTTCGTGTTCGTATATCGGCTGCGTGCTCATTCGGACTCTCCTTGATAACTGATGCGCGGGTCGAGGACCGCATAAAAAAGGTCGACCAAAAGGTTGATCATTACAAAGGTCAGCGACAAAAGCAGAACGGTCCCTTGGACTACCGGGTAGTCTCGCGACAAAATCGAATCGACAAGCAGGCGTCCCACTCCGGGCCAGGCAAAGACGCTTTCGGTCAACACCGCCCCGCCGAGGAGGATGCCGAACTGAAGACCGATCACGGTCACCACCGGGATCATCGCGTTCTTCAGGGCGTGACGGGAGACGACGACGCGCTCGCCGAGCCCCTTGGCTCGCGCCGTGGTCACGTACTCCATACGAAGTACCTCAAGCATACTGGAGCGGGTAATCCGCGCAAGGAGTCCGGCCGACGAAAGACCCAAGGTAACTGCCGGGAGAATGATATGCATGAAGCTTCCTCGACCCGTGGCGGGAAGCCAACCTAACTCAACGGAAAAAAGAAGCTGCAGCATCAAAGCGAGCCAAAAGACCGGCGCCGCCACTCCGAAGAGGGCCACGATCATGCCGATATGGTCGAACCAGGAATTACGCCGCGTCGCGGAGAGAATGCCCGCGGGGATACCGACCAAAGTTGCGATGAACATCGCGGCAAGCGTCAACTCCACGGTGCGCGGAAATCGTTCACGAATCTCGGTTACGACGGGCCGCCGGCTAAAGGTCGAACGACCCAAATCACCACGTAGAATACCTTGCAAGAAGATCCCGTACTGGACATGTATCGGTTTGTCGAGGTGGTACTGGGCCTCGATCTGCGCGATGAACTCCGGCGTCGCCTGCGGCCCCGCGAGCGCGGTGGCGGGATCGCCGGGAATGAGCCGCACGATCAAAAAAACCAATAGGGAGACGCCGACCATAACCGGAACGGTTAACAACAACCGGCGTACAATATAGTGGTACAACGCACCCTCCTGAAAAAAGTAACCGGGCGCTCCCTATCGGGAACGCCGCGGTGTGATAAAACGAATCGCGTCCGAGACGCGAAGACTATTCAGGGCCGGATGCTATTGGACAAACGAAGCGTCCCAGACGAAGACGTTTTCCAAAGGATGGTGAATAAGCCCACTGATATCGGACCGATATCCGTTGATTTGTCCGACGTCGTGGAGGAAGAGCCACGGAGCGTCCTCCCAGATAATGCCGATCGCCTCGTCGTAAATCGCCGAACGCTCGTCGCGGTCCGGAATCGTGCGAGCTTCGGACAGGAGTGCGTCCACCGTCTCGTCGCCGTAGTAGGTCGTGTTCCAACCGGCGGGAGCCGCCTCGGCGCCGTGAAAGAGCGCGTAGAGTCCGTAGTCGGCGTCCAACGTAACGGTTCCCCACCCGAACATGTGCATATCCTGCAGGGCGTCCTCCGGCGCTACACGCATCGTGGCCAGGTAGCTCGACCACTCGAGCGTCTGCAGGTTGGCGGTAATACCGACTTCTGCGAGCATGCCCTGTACCGCCTCGGCGATCGTCGCGTCGAGGGGATAGCGACCGGTGGGATGATAAAACTCCACCTCGAACCCGTCGGCGTATCCCGCCTCGGCCAACAGCTCGCGTGCGCGGGCCGGGTCGTACTCGTACGGGCCGGCGACGGCGTGCCCGAAGACCGCCGGCACGATCGGCGCGGTAGAGACTTGTCCCGATCCCTGTAGCACGTTATTGACGATCGCCTCTTTGTTGACCGCGTAGTTGAGAGCTTGTCGTACGCGCTGATCGGCGAACGGACCCGACGTGACGTTGAAGCCGACGTAGAGGACGCGCACACTCGAGGGATACTCGACGTTGATATCGGGATTATCGGCGAGACGCAACGCATCGGTGGGCGGAAGATTCATGATTACATCGACCTCACCGGTCTCCAGCGCCACGACGCGCGCCGCATCCTCCGGCACGAAACGGAATATCGTAGTTCCGATCGCCGGAGCGTCGCCGTAGTAGTCCTCGTTTCTCTCCATGACGACCTCTTCACCCCGTCGCCATTCTGCGAGGCGGTAGGGGCCGGTACCGACTGGTTCCATGACCGTCTCACCGGCGGGAGTCGCCGCGAGTTGCGTGGGCGAGAGCATCGCGATGAAGCTGTGGGACAAGTGGCTGATAATCGGGGCGAAGGGTCGCTCGAGATTGAGCTGCACCGTGTACTGATCGACGACGTCGACCGAACTCACTTCACTCAGCAGAAAAGCAAAGGGTGCGGCGCTCGCCGGATCGAGAAATCGGTCGAGATTAAGCTTAACCGCCTCGGCGTCGAAGGGCGTACCGTCATGAAACACGACGCCCTCGCGCAGGCTGAGCGTCCAGCTCAAATTGTCGGCGGCCGCCTCCCACTCCGTCACGAGACGCGGAACCAAATCGCCGTTGGGAGCAAGATAGATGAGCGATTCGGCAACGTGCTCGACGATCGTCGCCGCCGGAGCCGACGCCATCGCGATCGGATCGAGGGAGCCCGGTTCCGCACCGATCGCCACGATAATTTGGTCGGTATTTTCTCGCGCGGGGCCCTCCTGGCCGCCGCCGGCAAACACCAGAGCCGCGCTCACGGCGATAAGCACCGTAAGAGCCATAACTCGCTTTGTCATACACAATCCTCCTTTTATTCTGGTGCATAGATATGCTGGCCGAAAACATATCTATACACCTAAAAGGGGTCAATGTACAGAGACGCAATATCGAGCTATTGGTAGAGATATCGTTTGATTTTGAACGTCGGCGTCTTCTCGAACGGTTCGATCTGCTCGATGATATCCGACAGACGACTGAAGGCGCTCAGTCTCGTGTTCACCTTCACGCGCATCTCTTCCAGATACGCGCTCGCCTGCCCCGCCGCGTCGATCGCGGCCGAGCCGGCGCTTGCCACCGCCTCTACCGCTGAGGTTGCCAGCGACTTGGCGTGACGTTCCGCCAGCTCGTAGTCCAACCTGACGCGCGCGACCAGGCGCGAACCGTTCTGTACCACCAACGATTCCACGACGCCCCGAAACTGGTTAAGAATCGACTCGATCGCCTCGGGATAGATGTTCTCGCCGTTACTGCCGAGGATTACGGTCTTACTGCGTCCCTTGACGTACAAGAGTCCACGCCCGTCGATCTCGCCGAGATCGCCGGTACGAAACCACCCGTCGTCGGTCATGACCTCGGCGGTGCGTTCGGGATCGCGATAGTACCCTTTCATGATATTGGGGCCGCGGGCCTGGATCTCCCCGTCTCGGATGCGTACCGAGACGCCGGGAGTCGGCGTACCGGTGCTGCGCGGATAGTTGCGGCCCGCCCGGGTGCCGGCGATCAGCGGCGAGGTTTCGGTAAGACCGTACCCGATCGCGTAGGGAAAACCGGAACGATACAGAATAGTCTCCACATCCGCCGCCAACGGAGCGCCGCCGATCCCGAAGAACCGCAAGGCACCGCCGAATGCGGCTACGAGCTTGCGACCGGCCGCGCGGTAGATAAGACGCCCGAGGCCGGGAATACTTCGCAACACCTTTACGAGCGGTTTGTCGAGTTGGGGTACGACCCGTCCTCGGACGATCTTCTCGATCAATAGCGGTACCGCCAGCATGATATGCGGTTTTACCGCCTCTAAGGCTTGAGAGAGCACCGTCGGAGAGGCGGGCCGGTCGAGGTACGATACGCACGCCCCGCGCGAGAAGGGCAGAAGCATACCGAGGGTGCACTCATAGGTGTGCGCAAGGGGCAGAATCGAGAGGAGACGCTCTCCGGGTTGAACGTAGGCGAACGTATCGGCGCCCTCGACGTTGGAGGTTATGTTGCCGTGGCTCAGAACGACACCCTTGGAATGTCCGGTCGTCCCGGAGGTATAGATAATCGCCGCCTCGTCGTCACCGCCGATTTCCGGGAGCGATTCGAAGGCGGAATCGGGTGCGCCTTCGGCGGCTTCTTGTACCGCCTCGTTGAAAAGATCCTCGACGATCATGACGGGTACATCGGCAACGGTCGTTATCTCGCCGTCACCGAACTTCTGAAGTTGTCGCCGCGAGATTAAAAGGAGGCGGCTGCCGGAATGACGAATGATCTCTGTCACGTCCTGAGAAGAAAACTCAGGGAGGATCGGGACGACCACGGAGCCGGAGGAGGCGATCGCAAGGTATGACGCGGGCCACGCCGGCTGGCTCTCGCTCAGTAACGCGACCCTCTCCCCACGACCGATGCCGGAAGAGATGAAGACGCGCTGAATACCGGCGATGGCGGCTCCGATCTGTCGAAATGTCCACGTTCCACCGTTAACCACGCGGTACGCGTCGCGGTCGGCGTAACGAGCCAGTGCGGAGAGGACGATGGTGCGAATCGTTACGTTTTGTGTCACATTTCCAAGGTACAATGTAAGGTGCGGTTCAGCAAGCTTTGCGCGCATTTCGTCCGCCGGGTACATCGCGCCGTTTCTCCATGTTGGCAATAGAACCGGCTCCCATGTATGCTAAGAGCTATGATTTCACTCGGGATTATCGGACCGGGGCTCATCTGGGAACACACCCATCGCGATATCATCGCCGATTTGCACGAAACCTTTGCGGTCCGCGCCGTAGCGGCGCGCTCGGAGATCAATCAACATCGCGGGCGTAGTGCGTATCCGCACGCGAACATCTACAGCGACGCGGACGAGCTCATCGCCGACCCCCGAGTCGAGGCGGTGGTGATCCTGACGCCGATCGCACTGAATGCGCCGATGGCGAAGAGGGCGCTTGAGGCGGGCAAGCACGCGGTGGTGGAGAAGCCCGTTGCGCGCGATGTCGGTGAGGCAGTCGCACTTGCGGAATGCGCGAAAACGATGAACGGCGTTCTCTACATTCTCGAGCAGCACGTTCACAAGAGCGTGATAGGGGCCGTGCGGTCACTCATCGACGCCGACGAGATCGGCGAGGTGGTGAGTTTCGAGCGCTCGCTGCACGTACGCATCGCCGAGACGGACGACCAGACCGGCGGGTACGGAAAGACGCGCTGGCGGGTCGAGCCCGACTATCCGTTGGGAAACTTCTTCGACGGCGGTATCCACGAGATCGCGCTTATGCAGGAACTGTTCGGCCCCGCCGAGGCGATCTACGGCCGAGGTCGATCGCTCCGAGAAGGGTTCGGCGAGGTAGATCTCTTATCGATGGTCATCGAGTATCCCGGTGGTATTCAGGGTACTTTCTCGCATTCGGCGAGTCTCGGTCGCCAGGGTAACTCGTTCGTTATTCACGGCACGACCGGCGCGCTCGAGTGCTCCGACCGCGCGATCACGCGGATCGATGCCCGAAGCGGCGAGACATCCGTACACAGCGTCGAGTGGAAGAATGAGAGTATCACCATGTGGGAAGAGGTCGGCCTTGTCCTCGCCGACCGGCGGCCGGGTCGCTATACTCCCGAGAAGGCGCGGAACGACGTAGCGCTCATGGAAGCACTCCAAACGAGTCTCCGTGACGGCCGCCGCGTCGTGATCGCGTGAGTCGCATCATCGAATCGTGAACGAAACGCAGGCCGATCGCCGCCTATCCGATCTTGAGCACCGAGCCGACGTCGCCGAGCTGACCAGCTACTTTCAGCCCGTATTCAATCTGCGTACCGGTCGCGTCGTCGGCGTCGAGGCGCTGATGCGGCCGATCACCTCCCGAGGCGACATCCTCGCTCCGGAGACGCTTCTGGAACACGCTCGGCACGAGGGCCTTCTGTTGGAGTTGGAACGTAAGGCGCGATCGGTGGCGGTCGAGCGCTTTTCCCACGCGGCACGTACCGACGACTTGGTTCTGTTTCTCAACTTTTCGGCGACGTTGCTGGACAGCGGGCAGCTCGATCCGGGACGATTGTCGTCGACGATTCGTGACTACGGACTCCGCGAAGGAAGCGTCGCCATCGAGATTGTGGAGTCGGGCGTACGGAGCCAAGATGAGTTGGCCGGATTCGCCCGTCGTAACCGGGAAGCGGGATTTCTCATCGGTCTGGACGACTTCGGGACGAAACACTCGAATCTCGAGCGCGTCACCATCGTGCGACCCGACATTATCAAGATCGATCGCTCGATCGTCTCCGGCACCGCCCAGAATCCCGTTAAGCGATCGGTCCTGCGATCGATAGCGTATCTCGCTCGGACGATCGGCGCACTGAGTCTGGCCGAAGGTGTCGAGGTCTACGAGGACCTCTTGGCGTGCGCCGTCGAGGGGGTGGAGTTGGCCCAGGGGTATCTTCTCGGGCGGCCTCAACCCACCGTTACCGAGGCGCAACGGCGAGAGCCGGCGTATGGGAGCCTCTCGCAGTTGGGCACCGATCTTAGAGAGCGGCTCTCCTCGCTCAACGCATCGAGCCGGGCGGTGGAAGAGGAGGTGGAGGCGTTGGCCGAGCGTCTTGAGCGCGCCGAGGACGGCGATATCGAGCGTGTAGCCGAACGGGAGGCGGATCGGTACGATACGTTCGAATGCATCTACGTGATCGATGATCGGGGAGTGCAAATCACTCGCACGATCGTGACGCGTCACACGCAACGTCCGGTGCAACGACACGCGATCTTCCAACCGGCCGAAAAGGGTACCGACCACAGCTTGAAGGACTACGTGTACGCGCCGCTCGCCCTCGGCCATCGTCGATACGTCACCGAACCCTACCTCTCGTTGGCGACCGGCTCGCTGTGTCGGACGTGGTCCCGTCGCATTCGTTCCTCTGCCGGTCGCGAGCTGATCCTCTGCGTGGACATCGCATACCGGGAGTAAATCCGCGTACGGGAAGGGGGGCGGAAAGAGGACCTTTTTCGCGTCGATGCGCGGGGAACCCGCTTGTCTTCCGGCAAACCCTGGCCAATAATGGAGCGGGGGATTCGCATGATATATGACCTCAAGACGATTCATGCGCCGCGAATCGAAGGGGCGCGCCTGTTGTTTCTGGCTTGGTTGATGGAGCATCGCGTGACCGGGAGGATGCTGGCACCCTCCTTTCTGCGTCGTGTGGCGGTTGACCGGTTTCGTGAGCGCACGCCCTCGGAGCCGGCGACGTGGTATCCCCCGAGCTCGACTCCCGTCGGAACGGAGCGAGCGGTCGCCGCCGAGCCCGCTCCCGCGCCGGATGTGGAGATTCTCGAGCATATCGGCACGACGTATCGTCCACCGGACAGCTACGTCTTTCCGTCGGTCGCCGACTACGCACGCTCCTATCGTGACGGGTCGCTCTCTCCCGAGACGGTCGCCGAGCGGGTCATCCACGTCCTGGAACATCAGGATCGCGGCAACCCGCCGTTGTACGCGTTTGTGAGTTGGAACGCCGATGAGATTCGCCATCAGGCGGCGGAGTCGGTCCGTCGCCTCGGCGAGGGAACGGCACGCTCGATCTTCGAGGGCGTACCGATCGCCGTGAAAGATGAGTTCGACGTGGCGGGTCACTGTACGTCGTTGGGAACGAGCTTTCTCAGTACCGAGCGGGCCGACGAGGACGCGTGGATCGTTGCGCGCCTACGGGAGGCCGGGGCGCTGATTCTCGGCAAGACCAACATGCACGAGATCGGCATGGGAGTAACGGGTCTCAATCCGTTTCACGGCACGCCGGTCAATCCGTATGCGCCGTGGCGATATCCCGGCGGCTCGTCGTCGGGAAGCGCCGGCGCGGTGGCGTCGGGTATCTGTCCGATTGCGATCGGCGCCGACGGCGGCGGTTCGGTACGCATTCCCTCGGCGTACTGCGGCGTATTCGGCCTCAAGATGACGTGGGGACGCCACGGCGCGCGCGGTGAGTTTCCCCTGGCGCGCACCGTCGCCAACGCGGGTCCCATCGCGGGCAACGCGCGCGACCTCGCCCTCGCCTATATGACGATGGCCGGCCCCGATCCGGCGGACCCCCACTCAGTTGCGCAGCCTCTCCCCACACTCGACGGCTTCCTCGAAGGAGTCGAGGGATTGAGGATCGGCGTATTCGACAAGTGGTTCGACCACGCCCGCAAGGAGGTCGTCCAGACCGCGCGCGAGTTCCTACGGGCGTTACAGGACAAGGGAGCCGTTCTCGTTCACGTGGAGATCCCCGATCTGGAGGCGCTGCGAGTCGCGCATCTCATTACCATCACCTCCGAAATGCGTTCGGCGATGGACCGATACTACGCCGATCACCGGAGCGACTTCGGGAGCGAAACGCGGGTCAACCTTGCCCTTGCGCGTTACATCACCACCACCGACTACATCAAGGCGCAACAAATTCGCACGCGCCTCTTTACACACTTCGAGGCCGTCTTCGACTCCGTGGATCTCATCGCAACCCCGACGACGGCCAACCTGCCGCCGCGCCTCAATCGCGAGCGCCTGTTGTCCGGCGTGTCGGATCTCCACTCTTTGACCGAAACGACGCGTTTCGCGATACCGGCCAACATGCTGGGATACCCGGCGGTAACCGTCCCCGCCGGTTTCATCACGGCCAGAAGCCGCCATTTCTGGCACACCGTCGAGGAGAAAGATGAGGACGGCACGGTGTATTCCCAGGTGCCGGTCGGGTTGCAGTTTATGGCGCGCCACTGGCATGAGGCGCTCTTGCTGCGGACGGCGCGAGTGTGCGAGGAGCTCGTGGTGAGACCCAAGCCGCGGATCTACCTCTCTCCGTACGAAGCAAAAAATCCGCTCGAGGCGGGACGCGACAAGCCGATCAACGATTAGGCGTAGGGGCGGCGGCCGCGCCGCCGTGAACGATGTGACGCCTCACGCACTGCGGACCTGCGCTTTGAAATAGTCCAGAGAGCGCGCAATACCCTCCGTGAGTCCTACGACCGGCTCCCAGTTAAGGAGCGTTCGGGCTCGCGTGATATCCGGTCGGCGCCGCGTGGGGTCGTCGGCGGGAAGGGGGTGAAACGTAATCCGGGACTTCGACTCGGTCAGGTCCACGATGGTGCGGGCAAGGTCCCGGATGGTCGTCTCCGCAGGGTTGCCGAGATTCAGCGGACCGACGACGTCCCGCGGGGTTTCCATCATCGCGACCAGACCGGTTATGAGGTCGTCGATGTAACAGAATGATCGCGTCTGCTCACCGTTCCCGTAGACCGTAATGTCGTCTCCCCGAAGCGCCTGAACCGCGAAGTTACTCATCACACGACCGTCATCGATGCGCATATGGGGGCCGTATGTGTTGAAGATACGGGCGACTTTGACGGCGACGTCGTTTTGGCGATGGTAGTCGAAAAAGAGCGTCTCGGCGCACCGCTTTCCCTCGTCGTAACACGATCGCGGGCCGAGAGGGTTCACGTGTACCCAGTAATCCTCGGGCTGCGGATGGACCTCGGGATCGCCGTACACCTCGCTGGTCGACGCCTGCAGAATCGGTATGTTCAGACGTTTGGCCAAGCCGAGCATGTTGATGCTTCCGACGACGCTCGCTTTGATGGTCTGCACGGGATCTTTTTGATAGTAGATCGGACTCGCCGGACACGCCAAGTTGAAAATACGATCCACCTCTACATAGAGCGGAAAGGTTACATCGTGGCGCATCGGTTCAAAACGGTCCGATCGGAGCAAGGGAATGATATTTTGCCGTCTTCCCGAAAAAAAATTGTCTACGCACAGTACCTCATCCCCGTCGTCCAACAGACGCTTACAGAGGTGGCTGCCGATGAACCCCGCACCTCCGGTGACCAGCGTTCTCAACCCGCCCACGGAGGCACCTCACCGCGCGCACAGGCCGCGTCCCGCACCACGAGCCCGATGCGACAGCACCGCGTCCGAGGTAGATCGCTCGACAGACCGTTCGTCCCCGACTTTGTACAACGTCTTTGAGTTCGCACCCCGACTCCCTTCCGAGTGGTGTGTAATAGGGTCAACACATCCCCGTCGAGTATACATAACTGCGTTGCATTCGTGGCGCGCGCAAGGCGCGGCGACTCAAACCGGTCGGTGCCGGAACGAGATGTAGACCGCCATCGAGTAGAGCCGACGGGTGCACGCGTCCCGTCGGCGCCTAAGCCTGCGGGGTGTCCGTGCGTGCTCCGTCCGACGCTCCGAACGGAGAACCTTCGACCGACGCGAGGACCGCCGCAGCCTTCGAAAAGTCGAGCGCCCCGAATCCCGCAGTCGACGCGGCCAGATATATCTCGTGTACCTGGGACGCGAGGGGCGCCGCCATACGAGCGGAGTGTGCGCTCTCCACGGCGAGCCGGATATCCTTCTTCATAAGGTCCAGGGTGAACCCCGGTTCAAACGTACCGTCGAGCAGAAAGCCGTCCAGGCGTAGATCCATCATTCTCGAGTATCCCGAAGAGGCCGATATAACGTCCTTCAAGTTCCGTGGGTCGGCACCGAGCTTGACGCCGAGTCCGAAGGCCTCTCCGATCGCTAGGAGGTGTATCGCGGCCAACAGCTGATTTACGATCTTGAACACCTTACCCTGTCCCGGCGAGCCCACGTGGAAGATACGAGTCCCCATGGTCTCCAAGAGCGGTCTCCACCGTTCGAGCTCCCGCTCGGTCGTTCCGGCGATAATCGTCAAGGTACCGTCGTGCGCCGCGGTGGTACCGCCGCTGACCGGGGCGTCGAGGAGTGCGACGCCGCGATCCGACAGGGTCGGCGCGAACCGGAGGAGCGTCGCCGGCTTCGCGGTCGTCATGTCAATGAGCGCTTGGCCGGCCTGCATCCGGGCGGCAAGACCGTCGGAGCCGTCCAGCACGCTCGAGAGCTCCTCGTCGGCGGGAAGCACCGTTATGACCGCATCGGCGCCGTCGGCCACCTCGGCCACGGAGCGACACACGACCGCTCCGCGCGATTCGAGGGCGCGGACCGGCTCGGCTCTTCGATGGCGCATGATACGCAACGTATGTCCCGCTTCGGCTACGTTGTGCGCCATAGGCAGGCCCATGGCGCCGAGGCCGATAAATCCTACCGTCATTATGGTGTCCCCCTTGTGCGGTCGAGGTCGGCCAACTGCGCAACGCGACGGCGAAACGGCGCCTCCGTTGAGAACTCCGCCTCGACAAAGGCCTTCAGAATATCGCCGGCGAGCCACGCGCCGATGATCTGCGCCCCCATGCACAGCACGTTGATGTTGTCATGTTCGACCGCCTGATGGGCGCTGTGAACGTCGTGGATAAGCCCGGCACGGATACCGGCGATCTTGTTGGCCGCAATCGAGGCGCCCACCCCCGTCCCGCAGACAAGGACCGCCCGGTCGACGGTACCGGATAGTACTGCCGAGCACACCCGCTGCGACACCTCGGGGAAGTCGACCGGTTCCGCGCTGTCGGTTCCGAGATCCAGGGTCGCCACGCCGAGATCCCCCAGCATCCGGATGACCGAATCTTTCATGGGAAATCCGGCGTGATCGGCTCCTACTGCAATGCGCATTGCGCCTCCTCCCGTGCATCGCCTTCAACCGCGCATCGGCGATCGCACCGACCGTTTTTCTCAGGCGCCGTCAATCGTAAACACGGCATAAGAACGTGCACTCGCGGTGACGGTAGACCGACCGCCGCTCTGGTGGACCGACACTCCCGCAGACCCGTGGATACGTCGCGACTGCGCGAGATCGATATCCCGGCCGGCGGTGGGAATCATCGCTTCGGCCTCACGGCCGCTCGGGTTCATAACGACGAGAAAGCGTGCGGAGGCCGATGAGCGCATGAAGACGAACGGATACTCGTTCGGCTCGGCGGAGAGCACGTCGAAGGCTGCATCGGCGTTGAAGGCGCGCTCGCTGCGCACCAACCGTATGAGACGACGCACCCTGTTTAACAACGAGTCCTCGACGCCGTCTTGAGCCTCGACGGTGCGCTCGGGATCCCACCGCACCGGTACGGTATACAGCGTGTCCTCGGCGGCGCGCGAAAAACCGGCATTGCGCCCCTTCGTCCACTGCATGGGCGTCCGCGCCGAGGTTCGTTCGTATCCACCCTCCACGGATGGAATACCGGTCGAATCCTCCATACCGATTTCGTCCCCGTAGTAGATGAACGGCACTCCGGGCATGAACAGGGTGAAGGCGTGTATCAACTCGAGATCATCGACCGAACGGCCCACGTTGACTCGCATGACGTCGTGGTTTCCGGCGGCGAGGGCCGGATATCCGGGAACCTCGTCGGTGATGGTCGTCCCAAGCTCGGCCAACAGCGGCGCAAGCGTACCGCGTCCGGTGGGGTGGAAATATGCATGTGAATAGTCGACGCTCCAGCGATTGCGTGCATCGCGAAACGCTCCCAGGACGGGCGCATCGAACGGCAGCAGGAAGCACGCGTCGAAGTAGGCCCGGAGCGCTTCCACCGGCTCGTGCCATTCGGCGACCAAGACGGCGTCGGGATACTCGCGATCGAGATGATCTCGTATCTCGTGCCATAGCTCGGTCGTCTTTCGGCGCCCCGGATCGTTCTTGACGAGGGAGTACGCCATGTCGACGCGGAACCCGTCGACACCCGTGTCCAACCAGAAGCGCATGATGTCCATCAGTTCTCGTCGCAGACGGCGAACCGCCGGGTGATCGACTGGTTTCTGCCACGGTCGCGCCGGATCGGGTTCGGCGAACCCGTAATTGAGGGCCGGTTGCGTATAGAAGAAGTTCGCCATGTACTTGCCGTTTCGTGCCGAGTAACCGCGCACAGCCTCCAGCGGAATATCGAACGTGTGCTCCCAGACCGAATCGGTCCAGATGTAACGATCGCTGAGCTCATTCGGCTCAACCTGCGCCGATTGCTGAAACCACGGATGGTCGACCGACGTGTGTCCCGGCACCAAGTCCAGGAGCACGCGAATACCGCGCCCGTGCGCCGCCTCGACAAACAATCGGAGGTCGTCGTTGGTTCCGTAGCGCGGCGCGACGCGATAGTAGTCCGATACGTCGTAGCCGGCGTCGTAAAACGGGGAGGCGAAGCACGGATTAATCCAGATACCGTTGACGCCGAGCGACTCGATGTAGTCGAGCTTCTCGATCATCCCGGGGATGTCGCCGATTCCGTCTCCGTTGGTGTCGAAAAAGGTCTGTGGATAAATCTCGTAAAAGACCGCCTCGGCGAACCATTGCGGTGGTCGTCGATTTCGCATGTCGGTGTACTCCTTTCGGTACGGCGAATATCGTCGGAACTATGAGCGCGGTTGCGCGTGGGTCAGTTCGTCCAACAGAGCCAATCGCCGCCGAGTCTGCCCCGCCTCGTGCTGAACGGCGCGATACAGATCGGTGCTCACCTCTTCGAGCGACTTCTTACACACCGACCAGGGAACGAGAACGGTGGCGCGATCGACCGTCTCCACCCACTCGTCGGGGATGGTCGATTTCCCGGCGAGCGCACCGGCGAGCCCCGCCGCCAGGGCGGTTACGCAGTCGGTATCGCGCCCGGCGTTCGTTCCGGCAATACAACACTCCCGCGGATCGGCCTTGCAGATATAGACGATCGCGCAGGCTCGGGGTATGAGCTCCTCGGAGTAACTCATGTAGATACCGTCGGATGTGAAACTCGCGTTTATCTCATCGATAGCCTCCTCGAAATCGTTCCGCCTCGCGGCCACCTCAAGCGCCTTCTCGACATCCTCCCGCACCGCGCTCCCGCCGTACTCGAACATCGCACGCAGCGCGTCGTCGAACGTGGCGTTCGGCTTGACCGCCTCGGCGATCGCTGCGGCGTACGCCCGCGTATACGGGATACCGACACCCTGATGCGGCTGATAGAGGCTCGCGATCTCGCGCGCGTCCTCGGCCGCGCTCTCGGGGTTGCACGCGTTGACCAGCCCGATCGGGTGGATCGAGCGGGCGATGGAGATGATGCCGGGCCATTCGTTGTACTGTCCGATCGCGCGGGGATACAATCCGGCGCGGGCGAGATAATACGGGAGATTGTCACACGGCTCGATCAGGTAGCCGAAGTTCTCGACCTTCATGTCTCTGACCCAGATTCGCGCGACATCCTCGGCATTAACTCGGCCGTTCTTTTCGGCGATTGCGTTGCAAATGAGCTTCTGCCGCTCGATTCCGTCTTCGGTCGTACCGGCGGGACGCTTATGCGCCTTGTAGTGGAACACTTGCGTACTGTTGTGCCATCGCACATCGTTTTCGTGCTTCTCGTACGGCAAGAGCGTCTCGACGCGCCCGAACGTCTCACGAATCTGATCGCGCGTCATGCCTTCGGTCGCCGCGCCCATCGCCGACCCGATTCGGGAGCCGGCGATGCATCCGAATATCCTGTCGTACAGGACGGTGTCCTTCATGGTTCATGCCTCCTTCGCACGGATGTATCGTTGTCGGTCGGTCATGCCGCCGATGTATCGTTGAACTCCTACTTGATACCGGTAAAGACGATGCCTTGGATGAACCATCTCTGGGCCGCGAAAAACAGCAGCAATACCGGCAGCATGACGACGATCGACGCGGCCATCAGGAGATTCCACTCCACGGTGAAGGCCTGCTCGAAGGCGCGCAAACCGAGCGGTAGGGTCCACAACGCCCGATCGTTCAAATAGACCAGAGGTTGGAGAAAGTCATTCCAATTGAAGCGGAATGTATTGACCGCCACGATAATGAGCACGGGTTTACTTAAGGGAAGCAGAATACGGAACAGAATCCCCAGGTGGCCGCATCCGTCCATACGCGCCGACTCATCGAGCGAGAGCGGCAAAGTGCGCATGAACTGCCGCACGAGAAAGATCGAAAAGGCCGATCCGAAGAACTCCGGCACAACGAGGGGTAGAAAGGTGTTTACCCACCGCAGTTGAGCGAAAATGATGTAGCGCGGTAACAACATGACGCTGTTGGGCAACATCAGCGTACTGATGAGTAGTCCGAAGAGCAGATTTCGTCCCGGCCACTTCAGTCGTGCAAACGAGTAGCCGACGAGCGTCGCCGAAGCGACCTGACCGACGACACTGCCCCCCGACACGATGAGCGAGTTAACCGCGTAGAGCCCGAAGGGTCTGCGCTGCATCGCGATACCGTAGTTCTGCCATCGAAACGGTCGCGGAATCCACTCGATCGGCCAGGTAAAGACCTGGGAGGCGTTCTTGAGAGAGGTCGAGAGCATCCACAGGAAGGGAATCAGAAAAATCGCCACGAAGAGGGAGAGCGACACATATACGAGTATGCGCGACGCCCTTGAGCGCACGCTCGTGCGCCTCCACCACTCTACCTCGCCGCTCGACTTCTCGGTCGGTTCACCGGTCGGCGCGGTGACGACCGGTGATACGTCGTATCTGTTATGCATCGAACTCCCTCAGCTCTCGTAGTACACGACCCGGCGACTCACGGCGAAAACGGCGATCGTAATGAGCCCGATATAGAGAAACAACAGCCACGCCAACGCGGAGGCGTAGCCCATATCGAAGTTGCGAAACCCCTGTATGTATAGGTGCAGCATGAGGAAGTACGTCGCCCGAACCGGCCCACCCTCGGTCATGACGTACGCCTGATTGAAGGCCTGCAACGAACCGATGAGCCCCATAATGAAGTTGAAGAAAATCACCGGGGAGAGCATCGGCACGGTGATACGGATGAACTTTCGCGCCGCGGACGCCCCGTCAATCGTAGCCGCCTCGTAGAGATCGGTAGGAATACCCTGGAGGCCGGCGAGATAGATCAGCATTCCACCGCCGACACCCCAGATACTCATAACGACGATCGCCGGTAGCGCGGTACTCGGGTCACCCAACCAGTGCGGGCCCTCTACTCCGAAGATCTGCAGAAGGCTGTTGGCGAGACCGAAGGTCGGATTATAGACGAGTAGCCAGACCATGATTACGGCGATTTCCGGTAGTACGGAGGGCATATATAGGAGGGTACGGAATACCCCTCGTGCGCGTATCGGCTTGTTCAAAAGCAGCGCCATAGCAAGGCCGGTGATTACCAACAGAGGCACATTCATCGCCGTGTAGATCGTGGTGATTCGTATACTGTGCCATACGAGTCGGTCGGCGGAGACCATATGTCGGTAGTTCTCCAGGCCGATCCACGCCGGTTCGTTTATCATGTCCCAGCGGGTAAAGCTCATCACTAAGGCGTACCCCATGGCGCCGGCGGTGAGGAACAAGAAGCCGATAACCCATGGACCGGCGAGGATCCAGCCCCACATCGCTTCACGCCGCGCCATGCGCCCCATATATTTCCATCGTCCCATTACCGACCTCCCGAACCTCGGCAGCGGACTGCAACGACCGACCGACTCCGCCTGTGATCCGACACGCGATGTATCGGATCACATCGTGCGTTCCCGAGTCCATGGGAACGCGTGGAAGTGCTTTAAAACCCGATATCGACCAAGTACTCGTCTATCTCGCGGGCGGCCTCCCCAAGCACCGTGCGTACGTCCTCCCGGCCGAGAAACATACGCTCGCGATAGGGCGTGAAGATCTGCTGCTCCGCACGCACCCAGCCCGGATGGTCGGTCGAACGGGCGATGGCTTCATCGAAGGAGCGCCACATCGTATCGCGGTCCTCGGCGGTCATATGCGGCCACGCCGTCTCGCGAGCCACAGCCTGCAGCGCGGGAAACTCGCCGAACTGCGACAGAATGCGCTGCCCGTCGGCCCCTTGCCAAAACTTCATGAACTCCCACGCGGCGTCCTTGCGCTCGCTGCGATTGATCATCGCCCACGCATTCGAGATCACGATCGGATACTGTCCTTCCGGTCCCCTCGGGGGCAACACGACGCCCCAGTCGAAGTTCCATTTCGGGTCGGCGCCCTCGGTCCCGGCGATGTCCCAGCTACCGGACCAGTTCATAGCGACGCGTCCCGCTTCGAACCCGATCTCCTCGCCGAGGGGCGGCGACGCGCCGTAGTCGTGGATGAGCGCCTGCAGAAGCTCGTACGCCGCGACGGTCCCGGGGTGCGTTAGCGCCGATCGCTCGCCGTCTGAAGTAAAAAAGTCCCCGCCGTAGGCACGAATGAAGGCCAGATCGTACGTTCCCATCCAGATGCGCTGACCGAATCCGTAGATATTTCGATCGGTGTCGGTCACCGCCAGAGCCGTCTCGACGAACTCTTCGATCGTCCAGTCGTTTGACGGATAGGCGACGCCGGCGGCATCGAAAAGATCTCGATTGTAAAAAATCAGATAACTCATCGGCACCGAGGGCCAGCCCAGAACAGCACCGTCCCACATATGGTCATTGATGCTCCGGGCGAAGTACTCATTCATCAAGTCGATTCCGTCCCGTTCGAACCATGGGCCGAGATCCTCGAGCAATCCTCGCTCGGCAAACGCACGATTCCGCCCCGAATCGGTCCACACCACATCGATTCCTTGCGGTGAGCGCAGC
This sequence comes from Alkalispirochaeta sp., assembly GCA_965601925.1. Taxonomy (GTDB): domain Bacteria; phylum Spirochaetota; class Spirochaetia; order DSM-27196; family Alkalispirochaetaceae; genus Alkalispirochaeta. The sequence continues at coordinate 2,451,625 of OZ271854.1, read as the reverse complement.
ATTGTCGTTACCTGTTGTTCCATTTCACCCTGCGGGATCATTTGCTTATTGACCCGAATATTCGGATGGACCTCGTTGAACGCCTCGATCATGGCGTTCCACAGCTCCTCATCGGGATCGAAGCGCCAACTAAGCACCTCGATAGTTACCTCGTCTTCCGCCGCCTCCTCAGCCCCTCCGGCTGCAAAAACGATCGGCACCGCTACGCAGATAACGGTCACCACGGATATCAGCTTCCTCATCCTGCACCTCCTTGCACGGGCTCCGGCCTCTTTTGAAAACATGAAAGCGATCAAGACACATAACTGTTATAACAGTTAGTTGGACCATAGTAAGCGGAGACGCTCCCGTTGTCAACAGGATTTGCCACGTGCGAAAACGACAAGCCTCGAGACGCAAGATTGACGCGACGCTGTTATAACAGATATTCTCGCTTGAGAGGTGCTATCTACCATGGGCTCACAGGCGTCGTTTCGCACATCGGCGGATATCGCGTATGACGCGATTTGCTCGCGTATTCTGTCGGGGGCGTTACCGCCGGGAACCAAACTCAGCCGTCGCAAGATGGCCGAACTGTCCGGCGTGAGCATCATACCGGTCATCGAGGCGTTGCACCGCCTGGAGACGGAGGGACTGGTTGAATCGAAGCCGCAGTGGGGCTCTCGAGTCATAGAACTGACACGGGAGGTCATTCAAGACCGGTACGCGTTGCGTGAAGCGGTCGAATGTCATGTAGTGCGTATCTTATGCAACCGCTTAAGTGAACGTGATTTTGAAGTTCTCCACTCCATGGCCTCGCGTCTCGACGCATTTCAGAAGTCGGACCGCATCGAAGACGAGTTTTGGGATGAGCACTACGCATTCCATCTCCGACTGGCTCAACACACGAATCACCCGTCTCTCGTCGAGGCGCTGCGACGCATCAATCTGTTCAACTTACTGCAGAAGGCTGAACTAACCGCCAAGCGCATTCACGCCCCGGTCCCGGAGGACAATCACAGACGCATCGTGCGCGCCCTTGAGAGCGGGGACCCGGACGTTGCGGAACGCGAGATGCGCGAGCACATCTTCCACTCCGGTCTTGCTGTTCGCGAGGATTAACGCTCCGACTGACCCATAGCGGCAACGCACTGTGCCCGGCGCCGGTCGTACCGAAGGGCGAAAGCCGTTATGATGCATGTGTAGATTCAAAGGGAGGTACCCATGCACCATACACGTCGTCGAGCCGCGCAGCTGTTGGTCGTTACGCTCTGCAGCATCGCCTTTCTCGTGCTGTCGATACCACGCGCCGCGGCGGAAGGACAATCTGAGCGAGATGCGGTGCGCATCGGCATCTCGCAGTTCGTTACGCACCCCGCGTTGGATGCGGTTCGCGAAGGGCTGGTAGACGAACTCGCCGAACGCGGTTGGGACGCGATCGAGTACGACGTGCAGAACGCGAACGCCGATATCGCCACGGCGCGGCAGATCGCCGCCAAATTTCAGAGCGACCGGGTCGACCTCGCCGTGGGCATCGCGACGCCGGTCGCCCAGGCGCTCACGGCAGCTCTCGACGGCATACCGATCGTGTACACCGCGATAACCGATCCGGTCTCGGCGGGACTCGTCGCGTCGCTGACCGAGGGAGAACCGGGTATCGCCGGCGTTTCCCATCGCACACCGGTACAACAGCAGATCGAGTTCATGATGGGCCTGCGCGATATCGGGACTCTCGGCCACATCTATTCGTCGGGGGAGTCCAACGCGGTCTTTTTGGCCGAGCAAACGCGCGTTGCGGCGACGGCGCTGGGCATCGAGTTCGTCGATCAGACGATTACCAATCCGAGCGAGGTGCGCAGTGCCGCTCAATCCATCATGGATCGCGTCGACGCAATCTACGTCAGTACGGACAACCAAGTCGTATCCGCCCTCGCCTCGCTTTCGGAGGTGGCGGTGGAGGCGGGCGTTCCGATTCTCTCAGCCGATCCGGCGAGCGCGACGGACAACGAGGTATTCGTTGCGTGGGGATTTGATTGGTACGCCATCGGCCGCACGACCGGAGCGCTCGTCGATCGAATACTCCGAGGCGAAGATCCCGGTGAGATCCCCACGGTTCTCGCCGACGACGCCGATGAAATGACGATGGTGTTGAATCTCGACGTCGCCTCCCGCCTCGGCATCGACGTTCCATCGGATGTGGTGGAGAGCGCGGACACGGTGATTGAAAACGGCGCGGTGAGGGAGCGATAGCGTCCCGCGCGTGTCGACGACGGAACGACACGCGCAGTTCATATCCTATCCGCGAGAACAGCGAGCCTATTCATTAAAAGAGAACCGCGACAGGGGCCGGCATCACCACGGGAGGACCGCCGTAAGCACCGGACCGACGCACCCGCGTCGGTTCGCGAAATGTAACGCCGAACGGTCCACGGCCACGATTTGAGCCGTACAGCATGTTTTTTAATAGATATATACGGAATTATTTTTCTATTAAAAAATCTTCTTTTGGGCGCCGATGGAGTGCTGAAGCATCCTTTCCACGACGATGGGTGTAACCATCACCATACCGAGCTGTTGTGGAGACTGACATGGGTAGTTCAAAAGGATCGATACACGGAACACGCCGGACGCTCGACGATTCCGCAGATGTCTTCGGTACGACGCAAAGGCTGCCGCATCTTACCGACTACATAAACGAAATCTTCGAACGCGAAAGACGCCGATTCGACTATCGCGTAATCCGTCCGGTTCTCCTGACGGTGTACTTCCTTCTGCGCCTGACGATTATTCCCCTTAAGTTTCTCCTCCACCGCCGCGCGTGGGGGTTTGAGGAGAAATGTATAGACGGCGTGCTCGCCTTCGGCATTAAGCACTTCGCCTCCTACGACGCGCTGGAGCTCTTTGTTCGGCACGTGCAGATCGAGCCCCTGCTCTACCGCTATTTGCTCTCCGGAACCGCGGCGCGACGCACAGGCCGCAGCGGTGAACGGCTCAAAGGAATCGACGGCGATTACAGTATCGACTCGGTGCGCGAGGTGGTGGCGCACGGGCTAACGATCTGTCACGACGACCTTTCGTACGAGATGATGAACCGTTTTCGCAAGGCGGAGTTCCTCGGAAACATTTCGTTCTATCGTACGAGTCGGCCCGAGGACGTCGCTCAGTTCGGCCGAAAAATCCTGGAACAGAACCGGCGCCACTCGCTAAACGTCCTCGGCGCGACCAACGTGATTATCTTCGTCGTCGCGACGATCACCATCTTCGGCGATTACGGCACCGTCGTCCGTGCGCTCAACTCGTTCAGCTCCGACTCGCTCCTCCTGTGGTGTCTGAAGACCATCTACGCCGAAGACGCCGAGGCGCGGGCGAGCCTCGACTTCTACCTGCCGAGCGAGGGCAATCGCGGTCACTACAACAACAATCCGTTTCTCGCAGACCCGAATCAGTATCTCTATAACCACATCGCGTTCGACGAGTTTGCATACGAACTACTCCGCAACAATACCGAACAAACGAGGGGTGAATCCGATGTCCGACAGTTACATCACCGGCACCGGCGCGTTTCTGCCGGGCGATCCGGTCGATAACGATACGATTCACCGGTATCTCGGCCGTGTGTTGGGCGAGCGGCGGGTGCGGGACAAAATCTTACGGGCAAACGGAATCCGCACGCGCCACTACGCACTGGATACCGCCCAAAACGCGACCCATTCGGTCTACGAGTTGGCCTCACGGGCGGTCAAGGCGTGTTTGGCCGGTCGCGGTGCGGCGCCTGCGATCGACTATCTGGCGGCCGGCTCTACCCACGCCCCGCTGTTGGCGCCGGGAATCGGATCGCTGGTACACGATCAACTGAAGAAAGACGCCCTCGTCGACGGGCCGATCGAGATCAGCTCGAGCGCCGGCATCTGTACCTCCGGCGCTCAAGCGCTGGTGCACGCCGACCGGGCGATAAAGTCGGGCGACGTTACCGCGGCGGTCGCCGTGGGAGTGGAACAGTCTTCGGTGGCGCTCAAGTCCAAGGCGTTTCGCCCGGTCCACGACGTGGGCGCCGTCGTGCGCGATGTTCGCACATCGCAGTGGTTCATGTCGGTGTTCCTGCGTTTCATGCTCTCCGACGGCGCGGGGGCGTTCCTCCTGGAGCCGCGGCCGCGCGAGACGGGCACCTCACTCCGCATAGACTGGTCCTACTCGCGCTCGTTTGCGAACGAGGCGCCGCTGTGTATGTATCTTCAGAGCAACCCAATCCGCTTGAGCCAGGACGTAACGATCTTGGCCCGGCACATGGAGCCCCTTGCGCTCCGCGCCCTGGAAGGGGCGCTCGTCGACCACAAGGAGGCGTTGACCGACTATACCGCGATTCTCCCTCACCTCTCCTCGTACTACTTCGAGCCGGTAGTACAGCGGGCGATCGCGGCGCTGTCGCCGACGCGGCGCGTACCGTACTGGACCAACTTGCAAAGCGCCGGTAACACCGGTGCCGCCAGCATCTTCATCATGCTTGACGAGTATCTTCGTACGAAAGAGCTCCGCGCCGGCGATCGATTGCTCCTCTTCATTCCGGAGTCGGGGCAGTTCAACTTTGTCATCCTGAGTCTCACGGTCGTGTCGTGAAGATCGCGGTTGTCGGAGCGGGCGCGAGCGGTCTGGTAACGCTCAAATACCTACGAGACGCCGTCGCCCACGCCGATATCGTGTGCTTCGAGCGCGGCGACTCGGTTCGCGGCTGCTGGGGCGACCAGCGACCGGACTTCGTCTCAACCTCGACGAAGTATACGACGCAATTCTCCTGTTTCCGCCGATGGTCGGCGAAGGCTTCGGACGCAGGAACGACCGATGCGTTCTTCCGCGGCGGCGAGTTCGGCGACTACTTGGACGACTTTGCCGACCACTTCGCGCTCCGGCGTTCCATTCGGTTCGGCGTGGAGGTGCGTCGCATCGAGCGGAGTGCCGGCCGGTGGCTACTTACCGTGGCCGCCAACAATGCGGAGACGATCGAACGTTTCGACGCCGTCTTTGTGTGCACCGGCCTTACGTATCACAAAGCGCCCTTTTCAGGCGGCGACGTTCCTATGGCCGAGGACCCCGAGGCGGTTCGCGGGAAGCGTGTCGTGGTCGTCGGAGGCGGCGAATCGGCAACGGACATGGCCGCTCACTTGGCTCGGCCGGAGGGCGGCAACACCGTCTATCTGTCGCTGCGTTCCGGAGTGCGTGTCAGTCCGCGTTTCCACCCTATCCGCGGGGTGCCGTCCGATTTTCTGCGCAATCGTCTGCTTCTCTCCTTCGACCGAGAGCTGCGCAACCGTATCGGCGAGCGTTTCGTAGCCTTTCGTATTCGGTGGAAGCGGCTCCTCAGCGCAGTCTTTCCGCACCGGGAAGATCGGCGGCGCGGCACCGCCGCGGAGCGCGCCAGGCGGCGCGACTGGGATTTGAGGCTCACCGAGCGCGCCAGAGATCGATTGTTCAACGTCTTTCATAACAAGAGCGACGGCTTTCTCGACGCAGTCGCCGACGGACGACTGCAGATCATCGGACCCGCGGTCGATGAGAGGCGAACCCACTACCTCGACTTCGACGGCCTTCGCACCATCCGCGTCAACCCGGACGTGTTGGTGTGGTCCGGCGGGTATCGCTCGGGGCTCGATGAACTTACCGGCGGGACGATCGGCCTTGGAGACTTTTACCACGGGTGCGTCCATATCGACGGATCGGGTCTATTTCTTATCGGATTTGCCCGGCCGATTGTCGGCAACATTCCCTCGATCGCCGAAATGCAGGCGCGGTACTGCGTCGCGGTTCTCACCGGACGCGTCGCGCCGCCGGACGATCTGGGGGTGGTGCAGGCGCGCCGTCGTGAGGAGCAGCGCGGCGCCTATCCCACGATCGATACGGATAACGTCTATCCGGTCGAACAGTTCCCCTATTGCGATATGTTGGCCCGGGAGATGGGCATCATGCCGAATCGGGAGCGCGTCGGGGCGCGAGTGTGGTCAAAGCTCATGCTCATTCCGGCGAGTACGACGCACTACGTGGACGAGTACTTCGACGGGGACGACATCGTGCGCCAGACGGTCTACAGCCCGGCGATTATCACCGCTCTGCTGCGGGTGATACGGGCACGCGAAACGGTACGTCGCCGCCTCCGGCGGAGGTAGGTCAAGCACGGAGGCGCCGATGGTCGCCGTCGACGTGCTACCACATCCGATAATCGGCCCGAGACGAACGCCGCCTCGGGAACCGGCCGGTTCGCTTTACAGTGGCGCCGGGCGGTGGTAGCGTGTCGGGTGTGTCGCAGCCCAATATCATACTGATCAACTGTGACGATCTCGGATGGGGAGACCTGGGATGTACCGGCCATCGGCTGCATAAGACGCCCCATTTGGACCGTATGGCCGCCGAAGGCACCCTCTTTACCGACTTCTACGCCGCCTCCGCGGTATGCTCGCCCTCTCGCGGCGCACTCTTGACCGGGTGCTATCCACCGCGTATCGGCTTCGGCGAGTTCGAAGGCGAAGGAGTACTCTTCCCCGGGCAGGGTGTGGGGTTGAATCCCTCGGAGCGCACCGTTGCCGGCGTGTTACGAAAGGCCGGGTACGCGACGCGTATCATCGGCAAGTGGCACTGCGGCGATCAACCGCCCTTTTTGCCGATCAACCACGGATTCGACGGGTACTACGGCATCCCGTACAGCAACGATATGGGGCTGCAGGCGGGCAAGAGCGATAGCTACCGAGTACCGCTGCCGCTCTTACGCGACGGCGAGGTGATAGAGGCGCAACTCGACCAAGCCTCGGTCACCGGCCGCTACGTTGAGGACGCGGTTACGTTTCTCAGAGCCAATCGCGACCGGCCCTTTTTTCTCTACTTTGCCCACATGTACGTGCATTTGCCGCTGTACGTCCAGGATCGGTTCTTGCGAGAGAGCGCGAACGGTCCGTACGGCGCCGGGGTGGCGGCGATCGATTGGGCGACGGGGGTCATTTTCGCGGAGTTGAAGCGCCTCGGTATCGACCGAAACACGCTGGTGCTCTTCACCTCCGACAACGGTAGTCGCAACGACTTCGGTCCCTCGTGCGGGAACTTGCGCGGACGCAAAGGTACGACGTGGGAGGGAGGTCAACGGGTTCCGTTTATCGCTCGGTGGCCCGGCACGGTCCCCGCGGGTCGCGTAAACCACGACATCCTGAGCAACATCGATCTCTTGCCGACCCTCGCCGCACTCGCGGGTGCGGCTCTCTCTCCTGAACCTACGATCGACGGCGTAGACGCCTCCGCGCTGTTGACCGGCCGGGCCGAACGGCCACCTCGAACCGAGTTCTGGTACTACCTGCGCAACGACTTGGAGGCGGTGAGAGTCGGCGACTGGAAGTTGCATCTGCGCAAGCGAGGCGAGCAGGCGCGGGCGCTGTACAATCTACGGGAGGACTGCGGGGAGTCCGCCGATCGCCTCTCCTTCGAGCCGGAAACGGTCGCGCTCCTGGAGGCGGCGGCCGAACGTGCTCGAGCGGCGATCGGGGACGGGGCAACCGGTACCGTGGGTGACTGTCGACCTATCGGCCGGATCGACGAGCCGCAGCCGCTGACACGCTACGACCCCGACTATCCGTACTTCATGGCCGAGTACGATCTTACCGATGCGGGGTGATGTCGACTCAGCGGTACAAGGGCCCATCGGAGTGCTCTCGCCTCGCGAACGGTCGAATCAAGCCGCCCTCGCGAAGATCGCGGTGGGTATCCTTCTCGTTGACACGCGGCGATCCGCTGCGAGAACTCCTTGAGAGGCGGTTACCGCGTCGCCGTTCGCCGCCTCGACGGTGGACGGCGCCGCTCGACGGTCCGTACCTTTGCGATATGAACCGTCTGTCGGTTGTCGTTGCAGTGCTTGCGCTTCTGGTCGCCTCGATCCCCGTAAGCGCACAAAACGTGCGTTCGGCCGGCGATATCGTCTCCGTCCGGTACGAGGAACGGCTGTCACCGCAGGCGATCGAGACGGCGACGGCGCCTCTGTTCGAAGGGTTTGAGCCGATCGAGGCGTTGCTCGCGGTAGATGTATACGAGGTGCGCTTCCTTACCACCGACGTAGACGGGAGTGTAGTCGACACGGTAGCGGGGCTCTTCGTACCGGTGACGGAGCAACGTGTAGCGGCACCGTTGCTCGCATTCGGCTCGGGAACGACCGGTCTCGGCAACCAGTGTGCCGCCAGCCTCGAGGAACCTGAGCGAATCCGGTGGGGTTGGTATCGGGCACACATGCTCTCATATGCCTCCCACGGACTCGTCGCGGTGATGCCGGACTACATCGGATTTCACCACCCTCGGGTGCCGCAACGCTACTTCAGCAGCGTCGCCGGGGGACGAGTGCTCCTCGACGCGCTGCGTGGCGCGCGCGCCGTCTTTGAGCATCATCGCGATACCATTCGTAGTGCCGTGGTACCGGGGTCGGGAAACGTCGTCGCCGGCTACTCCCAGGGGGGCCACGCCGCCTTTTCCGCCCTCGATCTTCATGCAGTCTACGCTCCCGAAATCCGCCTGGACGGAGGTATCGGATACGGACCGACCGCGAACGTCGAGGTACTCATGCGGGAAGTCGCCGCCTTCACCCCCTACATTTTCTACTCATATCTCGATATCTACGGACCCGATCACGTCGATCCCACTGAACTCTTGGCCCCCAGCTGGATGCCGACCTTTGAGCGCGACGTGCTCGGCATGTGTGTCGATCGGGTACAGCGTCACTATCCGTTCGACGGCGGTCGAGTCTATACGCCGGCCTTCCATCGAGCGCTACAACGCAATCGGCTGGCCGAGGAGTTTCCCGATTTCAAAGAGATTCTGGACGAGAACGCGGCGGGACTGACCGGCCACCGTAAACCGGTGCTTATCATCCAAGGCACCGAAGACACCATCGTCACCCCGGCGTCGCAACGCCGGTTCACCGATCAGTTGCGCGCAGCGGGAAGCGACGTCGAGTTAATCGAGATCGACGACATTCGGCACCGCCAGACGCGCCAAGTCGGCTTTACCCATACCCTACGCTTCGTATTCGAGGTCACCGACAGCGCACGACCGGAGGGGCGGTGACCGCCGGCGGTGGTGCGTCACGGACCTCGCGGCATGACATACCGTATAAGGAGATTGCAATGATGATACCCGCTTCCACCGACACCCTTCCGCGTCTGCTGCACCCCCTCCGACGACTCCGCAAGCCCGAAGCGGACCGACGGACGGCTGGGGCACGGCGGGGCGCTCTCGTTCCGACGGTTCTTATCGTCGTGCTTGCCGTCGTGACGACTCCCCTCTCCGCACAACCGCGTGCAACCGACACGGTGCTGGATACCATTTCCAGCGATCAAGCGTCGTTTCGCCTCGTGCGTGTCGTCGAAGGACTCGACGAACCCTGGTCCTTCGCCTTTCTCCCCGACGGAGATGTGTTGGTGACGGAGCGGCGAGGAACGCTCTGGCGCGTCGGCGCGCGCGATACCGCAGAGGTTGCCGGCGTTCCCCGCGTCGTGGCCAGCGGCCAGGGCGGCCTGCTGGATATTGTGCTGCATCCCACCTTTGCGTCGAACGGGCTCGTCTTTTTGAGCTATAGCGATCGCTATCAAGGCGGGCTCGGCACGGCGGTGGCGCGCGCCCGGCTCGACGGCGCGGCGTTACGCGACCTGGAGGTGATCTTTCGCATGAATCGCCCCACTCCCGGCGGACGGCACTTCGGATCGCGTCTCGTCTTCGGTACCGACGGCATGCTCTATATCACGATCGGCGACCGCGGCACACCGAGTCGATCCCAAGACCGCGCCGACCACGCCGGAACGCTCATCCGGATCGCCCCGGACGGCTCTATACCGGCGGACAATCCGTTCATCGGACGCGGCGATGCCGCGCCGGAAGTGTACAGTTACGGGCATCGCAACGCCCAGGGAATCGCAGTGCATCCCGAAACCGGTGAGATCTGGCTCCATGAACACGGACCGCAAGGGGGCGACGAGATCAATATCGTCGCGGCGGGAAACAACTACGGCTGGCCGGTGATCACCTACGGTGTTAATTACGGTAGCGGCACCCCGATCGGCGAGGGAACGAGTCGTCCCGGCATGGAACAGCCGGTCCTCCACTGGTCGCCGAGTATCGCGCCGTCGGGCATGGCGTTTTACTCCGGGGACAGGTTCCCGCAGTGGCGCGGCGACATCTTCGTCGGTGCGTTACGCGGGCAACATCTGCGCCGTGTGGAGCTCGACGGCGAGGTAGTGGTCGGTCAGGAGTTGCTGCTCCTCGGCGCAGCGGGTCGTATTCGCGACGTACGCCAGGGCCCCGACGGCTACCTGTACCTGATTACCGACGAGAGCGACGGCGGCCTCTATCGGCTGGAACCGGCGACGTAGTCGGCTACGGTACCGCCTTGCAGGGCATGCCTGTCTACGAACCGCGTCGACAGCGGGCGACGGTCGATACGCGTGCGCGAGGCGCCGCGACGGCGTCACCCCGGGCGTAACCGGCCGTGCCGCCGCCATAGAGTTGTCGGGCAACCACGATTTGATCAATCCGGGCCTAACATGCCGAAGGCACCGTGAAATACTACATCGGGACTCTCGCGACGCTGAAGTCCGCTTCGCGCAACGCGTCGGCGTATCCGTCCGATTCAGCCATAGCGATGTGGTCCTCGGCGGTGTACTGATCCCGAGGTTTGTTGGACGGAATCATCATGGCGGCCGAGTGAAAATGAGGCGGTGTGGCCGTGAGATCGCGGACAATAACCTTCCCGCCCGGATTAGCTTCACGCTATACCTCAACACAATGAGCACTCATCGGAGGCGAAAGCGATCCCTCCGTGCGAACACTTCAATCAATGTGTCGCAAAGTCGCCTCCGGGGTGGCCCCTTTCGACAGGGATGAGCCGAAGCCGGTGTGTACAAAAGCTCTAACTCTCTGATGGGGAAGAGAGTTTGCCGACAACGTGTTTGCATTCAGGATGCGGTGAGTCTTTCCTGTTGCGTACTAAAGAACCGGTCGAACTCATACAGGTCAAAAGGGACTTCCCAGACTTCCGTGATGCGCGAGTCTTCGATCTTGAAGTACAGCATCATCTTCAAATCAAAGGGGTTTTCTTCACCACGGTAGTAATCGCGGCTGATAGAGATGGCATGGGTGTCGTTGGCGAAGACCTGAAGAAGATCGGAGCTGTACTTTCCACCGCCAAGACGGAAGACGAGTGCCGAGATCCCATTCAAGATCCCATCAGGCCCCTTCCAGTCGCCGGCAAGCGGGCTCTTCCCCACCATGTGCCAGACAATGTCCGAGGTCAGAGTGGACCGAAACGTGTCCATGTCCCCGACCGCCACACTGTCGAAGAAGTCGCGTACAAGCTGGGCGTTGGGGTGTGCATCGGCGACGGCGCCGGAGTTGTTGATATGAACCATGAGAGTTCTCCTTGCATGAGCGGGTTGATAGATATTCGAAAAAGTCATCTCGAGGCGCAGATTGCTCCGATGGATGCTTCCGTGGAAAGGCGCGGCGATACGGTTGCTCGTCCGCAAAAAAACTGTGGCCTCACCCCCGGTGCGACACGCGGGATGGCGGGGCGGTCTTTGATCGCGGCCGGACGCATAAGGCCGCCCGTCGTATCCGCGTTCATCGCGATCGCTCCTTTGACTCGACATCGCTGTTTACGCCTCCCGCGTCATGATATCTCGCTCCCCGCTGAACCAGCGCCACGTGTCGTAGGCGTCAAAGAGGTTCGATATACCGATGACGATGAAATAGAACCATGCAAACGCGGTCGTTGCGGGCGACAACCCACCCCACTGAAAGAGCCACAATCCCGTGTAGATTTGCAGCGGCACCCAAGGGATGAGGTGCGGCAGCGAGGTAAGCTTGGAAATCCCCCGTTCGTACAGCACCAGCGTCATGTTCGTCAGCACCACAAAGGTGAATCCGAGGGCTATCCACCCCGGCAAAGGGTGGTTGGTGAGTCCGTACAGGACAACTCCGCTCAGATTCGCCGGCAACAGGAAGCACCATACCCACACCTGCACCCACACCGGGGCCGCGCGAAGCGACCGGTAACCGTCGACGAGACGCCCCCAGAACCCCACTCCGATCCGCAGGAACACGATAGACAGTGCGAAAAGGAGGACAACCTCTCCGGGGAGCACGACGGCGAAGTCGGCGAACGCCGGATCGCCGTCGAGCGCTACCGCAAGTCGCATCAGCGAAAGTGCGAGAAACCCGATTCCGGTCCCTAACGCGACCGGGGCGCGTAACTCCGCTTTCGCCGCGGCGGCGACGAGGATGACGCCCCATCCGAGCATCACCGATCCGATCGTACCCAAGAGGTAGTATCCATGGCCGTCAAGGCCGCGGGACGTGAGCGCCGGTATCCCGCCGCCGGTCCCGAGGAAGATTAGTAAGAGCGTGAGCAGTGCCGCACCCACGATGATGAGTAGATAGCCGACAAGATAAAAAACACGCATAACGATGGCTCCTTTCCTCGGCGGAACGTAAACAACTCGCCACCGCAAAACAATTCCCAGACAGGGAATGGAGCGTCGACTGCGACCATGGTACGGTACCGTATGAAAGTCGAGCCGAAGGGTTCGGAGTTCGGTTGTCTTCTCCGGTCGTGGCGCGCCGCACGCAACATGTCGCAAGAGCAACTGGCCCACGCCGTCGAGACACCGCCGCGCCATGTGAGTTTTCTTGAGACCGGGCGCAGTACACCGTCGCGGGAGATGGTCAGTCGCCTCTGTGTGGCTCTGGATGTTCCGTTGCGGGAGCGCAACCACCTATTCCGTAAGGCGGGATTTGCCGACGTCTATTTTGATCGGACGATCGCGACGGATGAGATGATGATGTTGCGGAGCGCGGTCGCGCGGCTCATGACCGCCCACGATCCCTACCCGACCTTCGCGATCGACCGCCACTGGAACGTGCGAGAGGTGAACCGTTCGGCCGCGGAGATGCTCACCTTGGCGGCCCCGGCGTTTCCCATGGATGACCCCGATACGCCGGTCAATATGCTCGACCTCGCCTTCAGTCCCCAGGGCCTCCGCCCCTACATCGTAAACTGGGAGGATTACGCCCGTCAGGCGATCCAACGGCTGCACCGCGAGGCTCTCACGTCCGACGACCTAAAGGCCGGATTGATACGCCTGCGACGCTTTCCCGATGTGCCCTCCGACTGGTGGGCGTTTGACGTGCGTTATGTCGTCCGTCCGGCCTTCACCGTGCGGATGCACTACCGGGGTGTCGATCTGGCGTTCTTTTCGGTGGTAGCGACCGTCGCGGTGCCGACCGATCCGTTGGCGCAGGAACTACGGGTGGAGACGCTCTTCCCGGCGGATGAAGAAACGGAGCGGTGTTTGAGGAAGACTCCACTCGCCGAACCGTAGGCGCTGAAGCGGCGCGAAGAAGCGCACAGACGAGATCAGCCGAAAAGACGCGATGTCGCCTACGGACCGGACCGCGCAGGGTCGGCCTTCTCGGCGGCTTGCGGCGCGAACGGTGTTTTTCTATCATTTGGTATGGACCCTTCGACTTCCGTGATCTATGCCGTGCAAGAGTTGGTGGATGCCGTTGACGATCGCCTGTCGCCCGGGCTGGCCGAAGCGGGCCTCAGCAAGGCGCAGTTCAACGTGTTCTACCACGTGGTGGAGGACGGACCGCTGCGCCTGTCCGATCTGGCGCGGTATCGCCGCTGCGTACGCTCCAACGTGACCTACCTCGTACGAAAAATGGAGACGGAAGGACTCTTATCGCTCACCGAGGATCCACACGATCGTCGTGTTCGGATCGTCCATGCGACCCAAGAGGGCCTTGCGCGCTATCGCGTTGCCAGAGACGCCGCCGCCGAAATCGAGCGGAAGCTCCGCCGTACTCTCGGATCGGACGCCGATCGGTTGGCAATGCTGTGTCTGACCGGCGCGACCGCGCTGGACGCGGGGTAAAAAAAGCGATATTCGTCGCCTCCCGTATTGCCATTTGATTCATTTATTGAATAGTTTAATACATGAATTAAATGCAAGGAGACACTATGCTGACACGAATCAATCCCTCGGGACTCTTCGACGCCACGTCGCTGGGTATGTCTCAAGGTACCGTCGACGAAACATCGGGGCTGATCTTCCTCTCCGGCCAGGTCGCGTGGGACGAGCACAGGAAGGTTCACGGCGCAACCTACGGCGAACAAACCGAGTATGCCTTGCGGAATCTGGCCACAGCGTTGGCCGCCGCGGGTTCGTCGATAGAGCACGTCGTGCATGTCCGCGTGTACGCTCGTGGAGAGCTGGCGGACCATATGGAGGAGATCTCGCCGGTACTCGCCGAGTTCTTTGGCACCTCCATCCCGGCCGTCACGGGAATCGGTGTCGCGTCCTTGGCCACCCAGGATACATTGGTCGAGATCGAAGTGGTCGCCCGACGCACACCATAGCGGAACTATTTTATCTCGGACCGTTGCCGAGTCCATAAAGCCTCATCTACAGGCAGGTCTCGAACGCGACGGTCCGTCTGCACAAACCCTTTTTTGGGAATCTGAGCCGGAGGGGCGTTCAGCGACGAGTGTGCCGCCGACGGCGACACGGATCGGGAGCGTTGCGGCAAGCGCTCCGCACGGCGCGGTCGAGGTGTCGACGGTACGCCTCCTCCCTCGTTGTTTGGTATCTTCTACAGCCGTGCGTGTCCCACACGTTTTGCTTGCACTCCTATGTTGCCTCAGCGCCGTCGCGTTCGTCGTCGCCGGGCGTCATCGCGTCATTCAGGCCGTCGTGTCGTCGTGGATGATCGTCGCCGTCGCACACCTCATGACCTTCATCGCCACAGCGTCGGGGTCGAGTACCTTCGCCGGTATGGGGCCGCTGTACCTGTACGTGCACGGGGTACACGCCGTTCTGGCACTCCAGGCCGCTCGCGTCTACCATAACCGAGGATGGGAGACCGCTCACAGTATCGCCGTTGTCGCGCTCAGCATCTCCATGGCCCCGCCGTGGTATCTCATTCCCGGTGATGTCGACGTACGACTCGGTCCAGGGCACATCACGGCACCGCCTGCGGTGGTGTTGATTTTCGCGATCGCCGTCGTAGGAGCGTCGTTATGGGTGGCCCGCGCCACCTTGTCGTCGAGACGTCCGCCCGCGTTGTGGCATACGGCGCTGTTCTCCCTGTTCGGGGTATCGGCACTTATGACATTGGTGCCTATCGGTACGAACGTCACCGACGGGCCGACGTACGAGCCGTATGTTCGGGTCGGCGCCGCGGTGTTGGTCCTCGCGGCGGGCTGGGTTGGAAGCGGGCGAGCCGCGGGGGAGCGAAAATATGCCCGGTCGGGGTTGAGCCGTGGGGAAGCGGAGCGTATTTTGAAAGCGCTTGAGCAATTAATGGACGAGGACCGGCCCTATCTCGATCCACAGCTCACGCTACCTGCACTTGCCGAACGACTCGATACCGGAACGAATGTGCTCTCCCAGGCGATCAACCAGACGACGAACGCGGGGTTGAGAGGCTACATCACATCGCGTCGTATCGACCATTTCAAACGGCGTGCCGGGGAGGGCGATCTTACTCATATGACCATTTTGGCACTGGCCCACGAGTGCGGGTTTCGGTCCAAATCGGCGTTTAACGAGGCGTTCAAACGCTTCGAAGGGAAGACACCGCGCGAGTTTCTCCGCTCTTTGGAACAAAAAGGTCCTCCCCGATAGGCCGGGACGACTCGTGTCGGGATAGATCGTACCCTTGGGATCACTATCGTGATGTGGAGGGCTGCTATGAAGATCCGGTTCATGCTTGTTACGACGATGTGTGCCGTCGCGTCGTGCGCGACCATTCCCCCGGCGGAGGACCTGGGCGCGTACATGTCGACGCTCGGCGGTCACGGGTTTTCCGGCGCCGTATTGGTCGCTCGGGACGGACGCGTCGTTCACCGGTCGGCTCACGGTTTTGCGGACCGCGAGTCGGCGATACCTAATACCGTCGATACGGTGTTCGATCTCGGGTCGCTATCGAAGCAGTTCACCGCTGCGGCGATTCTACACTTGGAGGAGCGCGGGCTTTTGAGTTTGGACGATACGCTGCCGGTGTATTTCGAGGACGTTCCCGAGGACAAGCGGGCGATCACGATTCATCAACTGCTCACGCACACGGCAGCGTTGCCCCAGTACGTATATGACGGGGATTTTGTAGAAACGGCACGAGACGAAGCGGTTGCGCTCGCGATGGGCGCGCCCCTGGTGGGAACGCCGGGTCGACGCTATCGATACTCCGACACCGGATACGGGCTTGCCGCGGCGATCGTGGAGGTCGCCTCAGGGATTGCGTTCACCGAATACCTGACGCGATTTCTCTTTGAACCGGCGGGCATGGTGGACACGGGCTTCTACAATGACGAGATGTGGAAAAGCCGTCCGGTCGCCAACGGATATTCAAACGGTCGAGATGTCGGGCCGGTTGCCTCGCGCCCCGGACCATACTGGGGCATCTTGGGCTTCGGCGGTGTCGTCTCGACCGTCGATGACCTTATGAGATGGAGGCTCGCTTTAGAAGGGGACACGGTACTGCGGCGCGAGACCGCACGGCGCATGTTCGAGCCCTACGTTCAGGAAGGTTCAAACGACTCGTGGTCGGGCTACGGATGGGTCGTGTGGTCCCGGTCCGACGGCGAAACCGTGACCGGCCACGACGGCGCGACCGATTCCAATAACTCCGCGCTCTACTACCACCACGGACAAGATATACTCGTGGTCGCCCTCTCAAACGCCATAGATCGCGGACGGGGACGCGAGCTGTTCTATGCGAGTACTACTTCCGAGGCGATCCTTGAGTCCGTGATCCGGGGTGAGCTTCACGTATATCCGTCGTTTGTTCGTTAAAAAGACACATGCGGCGCCGGCGGAACGCCGCATCGGGAGGGAATGAGCCGTCGGCGAGTGCACCGACGATCGTACTACCGGTCCTTCCGGCACGACAAGTAATGCGCCACCGTGAAGGCCGGAACGAGACCCACCGACTCCGCGAGGGTGCGCGACGGCGCATTATCGTGGCGGAACTGATAACGGGGTCGCTTACCGTCGCGTACCAGGTCGTGGACGGCGTTGAGGACGAGTGTGCGCGCCAGACCGCGCCTTCTATACTCGGTCGCCGTGTATACGCCACCGATCTCCCAGACGTCGCCGTAATTGGGAAACGCGATGCACACGGCGGCGAGCGTTCCGTCGCGCCGGGCGCCGAACCACACGGCGCCCCTAAGGAGGTGCTCGCGAATCTCCGCTTCAGAGTAGTAGTTGGCGGCGAAATGCGGTGCCGCCTCGTGTCGGTACTCGCGATGACGCTCCACCTCGCCCGAAAGAGTCGACGGGACGGTCCGGAACGTGTCGGGAGTTGTGTACGACACAAAGGACTGTATCCAACGACATTGCGGTGCGGCGTCCAAAAAGCGCATCAGGTCCCGGTCGCGTATTTTGAACACTACCGAAGTCCTTGGGACGTCATCGACGGCGCGTCGCATAATCGTCGCATCGGTTCCGTCGATCATCACGACCTTCGCCGCATCTGGATAGTTCCTCCGGTCCCACGGCGATTGAACGACGACCAACTCGGTGCGGATCGCCCATCCATCGACCCCGCGATACACCGTGACGGAGCACGCATCACGGTACAGGGTTAGCATCTTGAGCGTTACGACGTGCGAACGGACATCCTCGGACAATAACTCAACTGCATCGGTAAGGTCGGTCGAGACGATAAACACGGCTGACATGTACGCTACGGAACGTCCCGCAGGTCCTCCCGGATCACGCTCAACTGAGTGCGCAAATCCTCCAGCTCTTTGATCCAAAACGCCTCGTTGCCCCAATCGGGAAAGGACTCGCGAAATCGGTGATCCTCTCGTTGCCGCGCCGACCACGCGAGATAGTAGATCATACGCATAAGACGCAGCGGCTCAATAAGGCGTAGCGTCGTGCGGTCGAAGGGGAGAAACTCCTCGTACCCGCCGATGAGGAGCTCCAACTCGCGCCGGCAGGCGTACGCGCGGTCGGGAAGTAGGAGCCACACGTCGTGGACCGCGGGTCCTACCATCATGTCGTCGAAGTCGATCAGCAACAGCCCCTCGCCCGGTCTATCCAATATATTACCGCGATGGCAATCGCCGTGGATTCGGTTCAACGATACGCCGTCAAACAGCGGTGTGATGAGGTTCACCGCCCCCTCGGCACTGTCCAAAAAGTCGTCGCGATGGTCGGGATGTACGACCCCCGCTCGACGAAGCTCTTCAATGAACGTTCGCGTCGATTCACCGGGGGTACATACGAGGCGATGGCGCGCTTTGCGTCCCGAAGCGACGGAGTGCGTTCGCCCGACGAGCCGTCCCAGTCGCAGCCAATCGTCATCGCGTTCGGCGTCAAAACTGCGCCCGCCTCGCTTGGGATACATGGCAAAGAGATACGTCTCCTCCCGTTCTTCTTCGTGTACGGAGGTCGAAAAGACCGTTTGATCATCATCACCGGCGATCGGTGCAACGACGGGTACCTCCGCGGCGGCGCAGTCGCGAACGAATCGATGTTCGTCGATAACCGCATCGAGATTCCACCGTCCGGGTCGATAAAACTTGGCGATGTAGGCGTTTCCGTCGTCGTCCCGCACCTCATACACGCGGTTGACGTAACTCGGATAGACGGTAAGCGTGCCGTCGAGCCGCACGCCGAAGGCCGACTCGACCGCGTTCAGCACGGCGTGGGGCGCCAGGAGGTCGAACGTGCGAACGGTCGATGCCGAATCACCGGCGTCTGACTGTAGAGGCTGTATCATCGGCCGAGCATATCCCCGGTAGCAGACCCGTGTCACCCCAGCCGATCGCCATGCGATCGGCGAACCTCCCCCCAACCGATTGCTCCGCAATCGGTTTCCCCCTCCAGCCGATCGCCACGCGATCGGTTCCCCCCTCCAGCCGATTGCAATCCTACGCTTGATAAAATATTACGATAATAATATTATGATCGTAATGTACGAACGAACCCGGGCAACGGAGAAAAAAAGGCTCTCCCGCCGAGCTATTATCTCCTCGGCGGCGCGCCATCTGCGACGTGAGGGTCCTGCGGGAACGGACCTCAAAACGATTACCGCCGACGCGGGGCTCACCGTCGGAGGGCTATACAATCACTTCCGTTCCAAGGCTCATCTTCTGAGCCTCGGCTTTCTGGAAGCTTCCAGAAGACGCCGCCGCGCTATCGCCGACAGTACGGCCGGCCGCGAGGGGCGGAACTTCGTCACCGCCTTTCTCAAAGCGTATCTGGCACCGGACCATCGCGATGATATCGAGGGGGGCTGTCCCACCGCGGCGATTCTCTGCGACGTACCTCGATCCGACGCGGAGCTACAGAAGGTCGCACTCGCGGAAATCGATGATACGCTGCGCGCCATGGCGGCGAAGATCGACCCGGAGGATGAACAGGCCGGTTTCGAGGAGGCGGTGCGGGTGTTTGCTTTGGCGATTGGAGCGCTGCAGCTCTCTCGGGCGACGGTAATGTCGCCGAATCTCAGTGAAGCAATTCTCCGCGCCGCAGCGGGAGGCGCACGGTGAAACGCGTAGTGATAACGGGCATGGGTATGGTTTCACCCCTGGGTAACGACGTCCGCTCCTCCTGGAGGGCGCTCATATCGGGTACGTCGGGTATCGGCAGGGTTACGGACTTCGACACCGCCGGTCTCAATTCGAAAATCGCCGGACAGGTGCGCCTCACTGACGATTTTCCCAATCTCTTGAGCGCCAAGGAGGCGCGGAGAAACGATCCATTCATCCACTTCGGGCTCTACGCCGCCGGTGAGGCGCTGGCCGACGCCCGATGGTCGCCCGAGGCGAGCGAAGAACGGGAGCGAACCGGCGTCGTCATGGGCTCGGGAATCGGCGGCTTTCATACGCTCGTCGACGGTGCGCTCGACCACGCTCGACAGGGCGCCCGTTCGATCTCACCGTTCTTTATCAGCGCGCAGCTGATTAACCTCGCGGCCGGGCAGATCGCAATCACCAACGGGTTCCAAGGCCCCAACTACGGTGTCGTAAGTGCGTGCTCCACCGGATCGGAGGCGATCATCAACGCGGCTCGTATCATTGCGCTGGACGAGGCGGATGTCATGGTTGCCGGCGGCGCCGACGCGGTCGTCCATCCCCTTGCGATGGCCGGTTTCGACCGCATGCGAGCCCTGAGCAGCGCCTTCAACGACCGGCCGACGCACGCTTCGCGTCCGTTCGACCGCGATCGCGACGGGTTTGTCGTGGCCGAAGGAGGTGCGGCCCTCGTCCTGGAATCGGAGGACCACGCCCGCGCTCGGGGAGCGCATATGTACGCACGCCTCATAGGATTCGCCTCCCAAAGCGACGCGTATCACGTGTCGGCGAGCCATCCCGACGGGTTGGGAGAGCAGCTCACCCTCAAGAATGCACTCCGGTCGGCGTCTATCGAACCGGCGGATATCGACTATCTCAACGCCCACGCCACGAGCACCCCCGTCGGCGACGCCGGGGAACTGGCCGCGATACGCGCGGTGTTCGGAGCCGACCGCGGCCCGGCGGTCTCCTCGACGAAGTCGGCCACGGGGCACACTCTCGGCGCCGCCGGCGCGATCGAGGCGATCTTTTCCATTTTGGCCGTCGTGGAGGGTACCGTCCCGGGTATGGCAAACCTCGAGCATCCCGACCCCGCGAGTGTCGGCATCGACTTAGTCGGGCCCGCCGCGCGACCGGCACCGGTGCGTATTGCGCTGTCCAACTCATTCGGATTCGGCAGTACCAAATCGGCGCTTATCTTCGCTGCGGTATAGGGCCGCCCCTCGCCGCCCGACGTATCACTCGACCGGACTCGGCGCCTATCGTCCCTCCTGCGCACGAAGTATGAAGTCATACGGATAGACGTCTTCCGGCCGGCTCGCCTCATCGAGATCGGCACGAAGCTCATCGTCCAGCGTCCATCCGGTCGCTCCCAGGGCCGTGCTAAGGTGCTCCACGGTGCGGACTCCGACGATCGGTGAGGTTACACCGGACCGTTCCAAGACCCAACGCAACGCTATTTGCACCGGATGCTTGCCGGAGCGATCCGCCGCCGCATGAAGCGCGTCCACCACGCGCCAGGTCGACTCCTTGTCCATATTACTCCACTGCTCGGACCAACCTTGCTTGGCGGCCTCCTCTACGCGGCTCCCGGCGGGCGGCGCCTGCATTCCGCGATGATAGCGACCGCTCAGCCATCCGCCTTTTAGGGGGCTCCACGGTATGACGCCGAGCCCTTCATTGCGCGCAACCGACAAGACTTCCCATTCGATACCCCGCGCAAGCAGGTTGTACTGCGGTTGTAGGCTCCGAAACGGCTCAAGCCCGTATCGACGCTGGTAGTCCAACGCCTTCTGCAGCTGCCATCCGGTAAAGTTGCTCGCGCCGATGTGTCGCACTTTGCCGCTACGCACCAAGTCGTCGAGCGTTCTCAGATACTCTTCAAGTTCGGTACCGGCGTCCCAGCAATGCACTTGATACAGGTCGATGTAATCGAGGCCTAAGCGACGGAGAGAGTCGTCCACCGACTGCATGATGTGTTTGCGACTGAGTCCGGTATCGTTGGGACCGTCTCCCATGGGAAAGCGAACCTTGGTGGCTACTACCAGGTCGTCACGTCGCCGGTCCGCCAACCACCTCCCAAGGATCTCCTCGGAACGGCCGCGGGAGTAACCGTTGGCCGTATCGATGAACATTCCCCCGGCGTCAATGAAGGTGTCGAGGATTCGCCGCGATTCAGCTTCGTCGGTTTCCCGTCCAAATGTCATGGCCCCGAGGCATAGTTCGCTCACCTTAAGGCCGCTGCGTCCGAGATATCGATATTCCATCTCTTTGGTACCCCCATTTCATCCTATGAACGATCGAGACGGCCGTCAATGGAGCGGTGCCGCATCCTCCCCCTCTGGAACACCGACGGACGCCGGGGTACACTTTGAAACATGAGCGCCCTTTCCGAGAACCGAGATGTCCGCCAACGGCCCGACGAGGGTTACAGACGCTGGTTCGTCAACGAGTACTTCGACCTTATCTTATGGTATGAATCGATCCGCGGGGAGCTAACGGGCTTTCAGCTATGCTACGATCGCCACGTCGACGAGCGCGCCTTCACATGGCAACGCGACAGGCGGAGTAACCACTACGTCTCCGACCGGGTCGACGGCCGCGGTATCGCCTCCATGGCGACCGCCGTTCTCCACGGTGACGCGGGAAGTGTGCCGGAAGACGTTCTGAGTCGTTTGAATCGTGAGCGCGGCGAACTGGACGCACACCTCCTGCAACTCATTACCGAAAAAATCACGGAGTACAACAAACAACGATAATCGGCGGTCGGACGCTCCTCAGAGTCGAAAAAGAGCGCTATAGTGCTTTCCATGGAATGGAGAGCAAGCCACATTCTGGTGAAGGAAAAGGGACGCGCCGAGCAGGTGCTCAAACGTCTGAAAAGCGGTGGGCGTTTCGACGCCTTAGCCAAGGAGTTTTCCACCTGTCCGAGTAAGTCGAAGGGCGGCGACCTCGGTTGGTTCGGTCCCGGCAAGATGGTAAAACCGTTCGAAGAGGCGGTCGTTAAGCTGCGCAACGGACAGACATCGCGTCTCGTTAAGACGCAGTTCGGATATCACATCATCAAAAAGACCGGAGAGCGTTAGACGGCGTTCTCTCGGTATCCGTTAGACGGCAGGGCGGCTCCTTTGCCGCTCGCACCGTGATTTGCCATCTCATCGGCTATGTGTTACATATCCGATATGAGAAAACCAAAACGACAAAACTCGCACACGCCCCTACTGGTCGTTTTCGCTATAGCGATCGCATTGGCGACGGCGAATACGGCCGGAGTATTCGCGTCGGGCGGCCGAGAGACGTCGTATATCGAAGTCACGGCCACGGCCGCCGTGCCGGCCCGCGAGTTCAGCGCCCAGGTTGAACTCGCCGTCGAGACGACCGGCATAGAGGCGTCGGAGGCGGTCTCGGAAAATCAAATAGTGATGGATGCCCTCATCGATGCACTGCTTGAGTTCGGCATAGCGGAGTCAGAGATGACCACCGGCGGTTTCTTCGTATTTCGAGAACAGATTTTTCCGGGCGATCCGCGTTTTGATCGTCTCGCAGCAACCGGCATTTCGACCGGCGCCGGTACCGAAGAGGCTCCGGTGATATTTCGCGCCCGGACGTGGCTCCGCACCGTGATCAGCGATCCGGCCGAGGTCGGGGAGATCGTCGACTTGGCGGTCACCAACGGCGCAACCGACGTGCAGACGATGCAGTTGGAACCACGCAACACCGACGAGTTGTATCAACGGGCGCTGGAGGCGGCCGCGAGTGCCGCGCGCGCCAAAGCGGAGCGTACCGTCGCCGCCGACGGGTTGTCGGTAGGCCGTCTGTTGGCGCTCGAGGAGCAGTGGGGCCGTTCGTCGGGGGGACCGTTTACCTCTATGATGGAGTTCGACGCCAGCGGCGCGCGTATGCTGCCGGGCACGCAGTTCGTAGAGGCGGGAGTACGCGCGCGCTTTGAGGTGCGATAATGGGTCTTCGCGACGAGGCTCTGGAGTACCACCGCTCGGGACGCCCGGGCAAGATCGAAGTAGCGGCGACCAAGCCGCTCACCACGCAGTACGATCTCTCACTCGCCTACTCTCCCGGCGTGGCCGAACCGTGTCGCGAGATCGCGGCGGACCCCGATGCGAGCTTCGAGTACACGGCGCGCGGCAATATGGTGGCGGTCGTCACCGACGGTAGCGCGGTACTGGGGCTGGGAAACATCGGTCCCGAGGCGGCAAAGCCCGTCATGGAGGGAAAGTCGGTCCTCTTTAAACGTTTTGCCGGCGTGGACAGCGTCGACATCGAGCTACGCCGGGAAAGTGTCGATCAATTCGTAGATGCGGTGGCCGCGCTGGAACCGACGTTCGGCGGTATCAACCTGGAAGATATCTGCTCTCCGGAGTGCTTCGAGATCGAACGCCGCCTCAAGGATCGCATGGCGATCCCGGTTATGCACGACGACCAACACGGCACGGCAATCATCACGGGAGCGGCGCTCCTCAACGCCTGCGCAATAACCGGACGCGAGATCTCGCGTACACGCATCGTCGTGCTGGGTGCGGGAGCGGCGGCGTTGGCGTGCACCCGTTTTTTTGTCGCACTCGGGGCCGATCGCACACGCATCGTGATGTTCGACAAGGACGGCGCAATCCGCCGCGACGATCCCGGCCGCGATTCGACCGATCCTGCCATGGAGTTTGCCACCGATCGACCGATAGAGCGTCTCGAGGAGGCTCTCGACGGCGCCGACATGCTCCTGGGTCTATCGGTGGGAAACATCGTGACGGCGGACCAACTCTCGAGGATGGCCGACAGCCCGATCGTCTTTGCCCTCGCTAACCCCGATCCCGAAATCGACCCCGAACGGGCGCGCGCCGAGCGCCCGGACGCGGTGATAGCGACGGGGCGCAGCGACACCCCCAACCAAGTCAACAACGTACTTGGATTTCCCTACATCTTCCGAGGTGCGCTTGACGTCGGCGCGCGGGAGATCAACGACGAGATGAAAATTGCGGCGGCCCGAGCAATCGCGTCCCTCGCCCGCGAGCCGATTCCCGAAGCGGTACGACGCGTATATGACCAAAAGGCGTTTCAGTTCGGCCCCGACTACATACTTCCCAAGCCGTTGGATCCCCGATTGATCACGACGATCGCGCCGGCAGTGGCCAAGGCGGCGATCGACACCGGCGTTGCGCGACGTACGATCGCCGACTGGCCGGACTATGAGGCGCACCTGTTGGAACGCGTCGGTATGGGTCAGAAGCTCATAACCGGGACGATCGGTCGCGCCAGGCGCGATCCTCGCACGGTAGTGTTTCCCGAGGCTTTCGACTACGAGGTACTAAAGGCCGCGGCAATGGCGGCGTCTCAAGGTATCGCGCGCCCGGTGCTTCTCGGACCATTGGACCAAATCGGAGCGTCTATCGCTCGCCACGGTCTACACGTTCTCAAAGACGCACGCCTCATAGACCCGGCGGAGGAATCGGAGCGGGCGGAGCGCTTCGCCGACACGCTCTATCGGAGGCGACAGCGTCGCGGGCTTGCCAGCGGCGAGGCGCGTAAGCTCATGGAAGACTACAACTACTTTGCCGCCGCTCTGGTGGATGCGGGGGAGGCCGACGCGATGGTGAGCGGCAGAACGCGCCCCTATCCACAGATTATTCGCCCGGCGCTCCATATGATCGGGACTGCGCCTGGTGTCAATCGCGTATCGGGACTCTACATCGTTACCACGCGACACGGCACGTACTTCTTCGCCGACACTACGGTCAACGTCGACCCCGACATGGATGTCTTCATGGACATTATCGCCCTGACGATCCAGCGCGTGCGCGACTTTGACGTGGAGCCCGTAGTCGCCATTCTATCGTACTCGAATTTCGGCAGTGCGCCGGGAGAACAAGCGACGCGCATGGCCGAGGTCGCGCGCCTCGCCCGGAAGCGCTTTCCTGACGTGACGATCGACGGCGAGATCCAAGCTAACATTGCGCTCGACCCCGAGCTCCTGGAACGGACGTATCCGTTTAGTCGGTTGGTGGGGAAGCGCGTCAATACCTTGATCTTTCCCAACCTCTCTTCGGGCAACATCGCCTATAAGCTGCTCGGTCGGATGGGCGGCGGCGAACTACTGGGGCCTATCCTCTCGGGGATGCGTAGCCCAGTACACATTCTGCAAATGGGTGCCGAAGCGCGGGAGATTCTGCAAATGACCGCCGTCGCGGTGTTGGACGCACAACGCCACGGGTAAGCGCGTCCTTTGAGTGTTGCTTCTTCTTGTCGGATGTGATCGCGCTCACGTTCTCAGACCGGAACGGTGTACCTTCACTTTGATAATCCGCGGAATATAGCGTGTGCTGTACGCATCACCGACTACCGGACGCCAAACCGAATTCGTTGGGCCGGACACCGGCACGATCCACGTACCGATCGAGGGGTAAGTCCGGATCTCTCTGTGTTGCTCCAGGCGCATAGTCAAAAAGCGAATCGGAAGCCGCGCATCGACTATCACGGTAGCGGCTAAAAATACTTCGAAATGAGCTCGCCGCCTTATAAAAACGAACGAGAACCGATCCGTAACACCTCGGTAAATGCCGTGGTGACACAAACCCGTGCTGATAAAATTTTACATAATTTTTATTTCTTTTTTTGTCTCAAAAATATTTATAATTAATATGCGTACGTTGTATCGCTCAAATCTGGCTGAGTCTGCCGCCCATGCGCTGAACTCAAGGCGCTTTGGAGGGAAGTGATATGAAGGTCGCGCTCGTCAATATTAATGTGCGTTCTGAAGGCCCGGAGACACTGGTGGGCTACATGCCGCCTTATGGTTTGCTGTGCATCGCCGGACCGCTCATAGATGCGGGCTACCGTGATGTATCTCTTATCGACGCGACTATCGAAAACATGGATACGCATACGACGGCCGACGTCGTTTCTAAGAGTGGCTTTGACCTCGTGCTACTCAGTTCAATGGCCTCCACAGCGGGAACACCGACAACCCTGGACATTGCGCGAAGAATAAAGAGTCTCGATCCCAATGTACTGATCATGACCGGTGGTGTTCACGCTTCGTATATGTTCGAATCGATTATGGGTGACGACACTGCCATCGATTTTGTGGGTCGCGGTGAAGGTGAGGAGTTATGTCTTGAGCTTGTGAAGGCCCTCTCCCTTGGCACAGATCTACTGACGATAAAAGGCTTGGTTTGGCGTCGTGGTAACGAGTTAGTCGTTAATGACCTTCGTCCGGCCATACCGCAAGACCGGTTAAACCTTCACAGACCGGCGTGGGAACTTGTCTCCGACTGGTCTCGATACGTCGTGCCGATGACCGGGGAGCGGGCCGCGGTCGTGCAGTTTTCGCGAGGGTGTCCGTTCAGTTGCACGTTTTGCGGCCAGTGGGATTTTTGGGCTCGCTGGCGGCATCGCGACGTCACAACCTTTGTAAACGAACTGCAGATGCTCAGAGAGCGGTACGGCGTAACCTATTTCTTCTTAGCTGACGAGAACCCGCAGAGCAGTTCCCAGGTTTGGTACCGACTGCTCGAAGAACTTCGAGCGCGAGACATGGGTATTCATATCGTCTTGAATCTCCGATCTGCCGACATTATTCGAGATAAGGATCGTCTCACTCTGTATCGTGAGGCGGGTATCGTAACAGTCGACTTAGGCGCCGAGTCGGCTATTCAATCCCGGTTGGATAGCATCAACAAGCAGACGTCTCTCCAACAGAACGCCGAAGCGATTCGACTGCTTCGAGAGCATGGTATCCTCAGCATCGTTCAGACTTTGGTGGGCTTCCCGGACGAGTCGACAGAGACGCTTTCCATTACCTTTGAGCGATTGCGTCAGTGGGCACCGGACCTCCTACACTTCTACCACGTTACACCATTCCCGTGGACCGCCGACGGGAAAAAGATCGAACCGGACGACATCCTGGAACATGACTTTTCCAACTGGGACTATCGGCACCAGATACTACGGTTAAAGAACTTGACAGCATCAGAGCTCCGAACTCTCACGAAAATGTTCACATTTAAGTACAACTTCAGCAATGAAAATTTTCTGAAAATAATGCAAATCGAAGACGCGTATCAGCGCGAAAGTATGGTTAACGCTCTATTTCTGATATTGAAGAACCGCAGCAAAAAAATGTCGGAAAGCACCCTATACTTACCGGGATGTACTCCCGTGAGTCCGAGATGACTGAGGTAGATGCGAGGACAGCAACGGTATTCAATCTGCTACCCGAAGTCCGTATATGATGTTTGAGCGGCGGGCAGTGCCTCCGGGTTGTCGCAACGGTGAACAGGTCCGCTGGGACCCAAGGGGAGAGGAAGGCCATGGCGCACAACACAAGAAAAACTAAGTCGGCTGAAATCGCATCCGTACTCAGTAATGCTCCATTCTTGGCCGTAATCCCATTCATACTGATCAACCACATTGGTAGAGGCTTCGTCGATGCCCTGCTGTTCGATGCGATTGCTATTGGATTCGGTACGCTCTTACCTATCGCAATAACCCATTTCTGGTCGCGGAAGACCAGCGACAAGAGTTGGGACATCCCGGAGAAGAGGGACAGACTCGTACCGCTACTTTTTGGAGGAGTGGGATACCTCATCGGAGCGTATACACTGGTCGTAACCGAGGCTCCTCTCGTTTCCGTGGCACTCATGTTTTGCTATGGCGTCAACACATTGGTGGTGATGGTGATTAGCGCGTGGTGGAAAGTGAGCATCCATGCGATGGGCGTCATGGGACCGACTACAGCGTTGTTTTTTGCGTTTGGCCCGGTGGGAGCGGCGTATGGACTTATGCTTCCGATCGTAATATGGGCCCGTCACCAGCTCGGGAAACATACCATGGGGCAGCTCATTGTCGGGGCGGTGGCGGGACTTTTGCTTACAGCCGTGCAAATGAAGTTCTTTTTAGGATGGTATCCGGATTCCGTTCCCCCGGTAGACATCGCTTGGATCATGTACGCTTTGATAGGTCCTGCTGTGGTTCTCACGGTTGCCGGATTCTTAAATCAAAGAGGAGTTCGAGATGGAATGACACGAAAGCTTTTCCATTTCGTCGGCTTCACGTCCATCGCCGCCTTTTCAGCTTTTGCGAGCGAGTCAATATCCACCCTCTTCCTTGCATCGGGTGTGATGTACGTTTCCATAGCGTGCGTGGCCGGTGAAGGCTTCTACTGGTACGACGGAATAAGACGCACGTCCGACCGTCCATATGATCGTCTTTACGTGGTTCTCCCAATGGTCAGCATGGTTATCGCAATCCTCGTGGCCAACATTTTGTTCGCTTCCGAAATGGTTCTTGTCGGTGTGTTATGCGTAGCCGTCGGTGACGCCATTGCCGAACCTATAGGAACCCTTGTGGGCAGACACAAGTACTCGGTCTTCGCCCTCGTCGGCAAAAAAACGTCAAGGAGCGTTGAAGGAACGTTAGCAATAGTCGTCGTCTGTTCGGCTATAATCTATCTCACCACGGGCCGCCTGCTTCTTTCCATAGCTTCCGCTGTCATGGTCGCACTCGTAGAGGCCGTGAGCCCAAGAGGAACGGACAATTTTACCGTATTCCACACAGCGTCTGTTACCACGGCACTCATTCTTCACTCCCTGTGACCGACGCGTGAAGAGATGAAACGGCAGGCGAACGAAGTCGGCGGCCGCTCGGCCGGCGGTGCATGGGCAGCGCCGCGCCCGGCGGCTACCGCGGCGGAGCATCGACGTAATCGTCCAAACGTCCGTTATCGAGACAGACACCGAAGACCGCCTTACCCGACGAGAGGGGTCGCCGTTACTCCGGAAGAGAGGGCGCCGTTTCTTCCGCCACGGTTTCCAATCGGGTATTATTTGTGCGGTCGGAAGGTACTGAATGAACACCGTAATTGAAGAGGCGATCCGAGACGCGGGTCGGCGACTCAAAGAAGCATATGCATCGGATGCACCGCATCGCGAAAAGGAGCGGTACCACCTGATGTCGAACCTCGATACGGAAATCAATGCGCTTCTGACGGCGAAAATTCGTAATGCGTTTCCTAACGACGGCGTGTACTCGGAAGAGGATGATGAGTTGCTCTCAACATCGGATGATCGCTGGATCATCGATCCCATCGACGGTACGGCATATTTCATTTTTGGCATACCGTTCTTTTCGGTATCCGTTGCACGGGAATCACGTGGCGAAATCGTCGAGGGACATGTCTTCAATCCGATTTCCGATGAGTATTTCTTTTCGGACCTCACGACCGGAATATCGACGCTGAACGGGAACGCAATTTGCACGTCGAACACATCATCAATGGGACGGAGCCTACTCGCGTTCGGATTCAGTGTGCAGCCACAACAGATTGAACGGTACATCAGCCGGTGGTCAGGGATTATCGGGACCATGAAAAAGGGACTTCCGCAGATATGTCCGGCGTTGAGCATCTGTAATGTTGCACGGGGACGCATCGATGCATTTTTCGATTTTGGTTGTTCATTCGAAGGGCAAGCAGCGGCCTCATTGATATTGAAGAATGCCGGGGGAGCAATGTACGACTACCCCGGAACCGCATACTCCGCCTCCACGAAAGGTGGGATTTTCACGAACGGAAAAGTACAGGTGGTGTCGCCCACATAAGCCGCGCGCCGATCCCTCTGCCGCTACGCGACTCCGTGCCGCATCGTGCAGGTCGGCTCGGTGTTATGGTGCCCGAATTGTATCCCTTCGGCTCTTCGACGCGATCCCGGGATCTCAACGGGCGGCACGGTATGGGGAAGATGCTTCACAATATGTCACGGATTCTCGGCCTTCCACAACTTCGAACATGCTTCACCACTCGGAAGGCGGGGTTGATTTAGGCGATGCTGGATTTGCGTCGGTGGAGTTCTTTCACCGCTTCGGCAAAATCTTCGACCGGTCCCTCAACGGGAACGCCGGGGACGATCTCATTAATGGAAAGCGTCTTCACCGGTGGTTGCTCCGCCCCGAACTCCGCAAGCCACCTTTCGAGTTGTTTCGAGGAACTCGCGTATACGATTCGTCCCAGGCCGACCCAACCGTGGGCGGCCGCACACATGGGACAGTGCTCTCCGGAGGTGTAGACCGTCGCTTCCGCTCGCTCTTCGGGTGTCATGTTGGACACGGCCCACCGGGCAATAGCAAACTCCGGATGTTGCGTTCCATCTCCTCCGGCGACGTGGTTGTGATCCTCGTATAGCACCTCGCCGTCGCGGGAAACCAGCACCGAGCCAAAAGGCTCATCCCCGGCATTCAGCGCCGCTTCGGCAAGAGCAACACACCGCTTGAGATGCTTTCGGTCTTCTTGGGTAATCATGGTGAGAAGGTACCGTCCTAACGTACGGCGGACAACGGCGACGGCAATAGACTCGTAGTACCATACACAGTAGGAAAACCTATCTTCCGGCGCACTCGGTCAACCGGATGAGATCGCGTCGCGTCGTCCGGTCACAATCGGTGTAGTGCGTCATGCCTAACGCAAACTCGCAGCGCGGTTGTCGAAAAAAAAGCGGCGGGGATGCGCCCGCCGCTTTTCCTTATCGCGGTAGAATATTCACGTAGTCGTCGAGGCTTCCGTCCTCTAAGCAGATATCGATGATCGCCTTACCCAACGGATCGAGAGTCGCCACGCGAAACTGCTGCAGCTCCTTCTTGAAGAAGTCGGTGAGAATCTTCGCGCCGGCGTCGTATCCCTCCTTGCCCACCTCTACCTGTTCGTGAACTCTCAGGAGTCCTTTAGGAATGAACTGCCCCGCGACTTTCAGACGCTCCAAGCCGTGACCGAGAAGCGGGCACCGCGAGGATACAAGCTGCTCGGAGCGGAACTTGACGCTTCCGCGTCGCGCCATGTACTCACGGGCGATCCACTCGGGGTTGAAACCGACCTTGTAGGCGCCGATGTACTGATTCGGAATGAGCACGTAACGCGTCCCCGACATCTGCTGGGTGAGTCGCAGCAGGAGATTGGCCTGGGTCACACGTTTTCCGGTGGCAAAGGGCCAATACGACCCGACGCCTTCGCTGGTCAGTCCTTCGGCGGTTACGATACTCGGGTTGGCGTGGCCTCGCGGCGCGACCAGACGCCAGAGCCACGCAAGCGCGGGGGGCAATACGTGGAGCATACCGACAATGCCGTAATTGGGGCGCTCCTTCGTCGTCGGAGGTGTGCGGACACCGAAGCTCCGCACATCGATCGCGATCGGATCGTCCACGACCTTATCGATGAAGTGACGCGGCATTATCACACGCGGGTTCGGGCAGCGTTTACCGGGGCTATCCTCGATATGATCCCACGGTAGCGCGGTTGCTCCCGGTTTAGCCTCGATGTTGAGAAAGATAAGCGGCTCGGGAGGGTTGATCCACAACCGCTCGATTCCCGGCTCTTTCCCGTACTCGTCGAGATGGTCTACTCGAAGAAACCACCCCGCCTCGGCGTCCTCGATCATCAACCGACCGGTGGTACTCGTCTGAATCGACGGATGGGCCAACGCCATATCGTCGGTGACCGGGTGGAGCTCGCACGGGTCGCGCAGATCGAAGTAGACCGCGTCGTCGGTAATGGTATTCCGTGCAAGCAGAATACGACCGTCGGACTCGCGGTGGAACTGCTGGGTCATCTCGCTCTTACCGCCGCCGCTGGCGCCCTCGTGCATGATCACAAACTCGTTGTCGTACGGCGTCACCAAGCGAACCGCCGAGCTGTGGAGGGTAACCCAATCCTCCTCCTCTCCGATGGAAAGAAGGATCCCGTAAACACCCTTTTTTGCGCTCGGACCGGGATACAGATTATACGAAAACAGCTCGTGCATACCCGGGCGGCGATTGTGAACGACTACTTGCTTCCCGTCGAAATGCGTATGGCGGAAGGGAGGCGCGAGATAAATGACCGCACGCGGAGCGAACCCGGACGGAATCTCCGCGGCGGGGAAAAAACCTTGTAGATCGGCCAATCCGGCTACGAAAAAACCGGCATTCTCCGGCGCGATCAAAAGCGTCGGGTATCCGCGCTTCTTGTCGCCCGACAGAAAGGGCAATATGATGACCCGTCCGAGATTCTTGATCCACTCGAACGTCTCCTGTCGCACCGGCTCAAAAGTCCCGTCGAAGCGATCGGACCAGCGCCGTTTGTCGGTCGGAAGATCGTCGGCTATGATCATCGCCTCCGGATCTCGGCGGCGCATATACGGTTCGGCGTAGTTTACCGCCGCCCCGTTTCGGCATCGCGTTACCGTCGCCTCCAACACGCGCCCCTTTCCCGGGACGTCGTATTCGACTTCGAGCACGTCACCGTCGGACTCGAGGTAGGCGAGTTCGAGGAGGTGATCTCGGCTCTCGGGAAACACCATCTCGACACAACAGAGCATGTCTTTCAGTTCATCCGGCAGGACGAGACGATCGAAGGGGTGTGTGGTCATAACTGCACCCTACAATAGAGGGGGACCGCATGCAAGCGGGATAGGGCGCGTTAAAAGAAAAACGTTTGACAATTTAACGTAAATTCATCACAATATCGGTGTAGATATCACAAAAGCCTGAATAAGGAGTCTCACATGAAAGCAACTGTTGATCCTGATCTTTGTATCAGCTGTGCTGTGTGCACCAATATGGCGCCGGATCTGTTCGTCATGAACGACGACGGCCTCGCCGAAGCGAAGGTCGACGTGGTCCCCGCCGATATGGAGGACCTTGCTCGAGAGTCGGCCGAGGAGTGCCCGGCGGACGCGATCATCATCGAGTAAGCTTCCCTTCTCGTTATCTCCCCCGCGTTACACCGTTCATTGCGGCATGGCGAGGGGGTTTTTTTGTGTCCGGATCGATGAACCATCCGGCATTACCCACCGAACTGAATGCCCCGTTGCAACACCTCTTCCCGCTCGCTCGTCGTAAGGTCGCTCATGAGTCGGACGTCGCTTTCCATCGGCAACTCCGAGACCGCCAGGGCCCTCCGTATCTCTACGAGATGTGACTGCTCCGGGTCCGACGGGTCGAGTATTACGATTTCCAGGCGCGCGTCGCTATTCGCTCGTCGATGCGCGTACCTCGCGGGTTCCTCGGCGCTCGTCCCCTCGTCGATCAGAGGGCCCCACGCTACCAGACGCGCGTCGGGATAGTACTCGCGTACCACTTTGAGAATAATGCCGAACCAACGCTCCGTGAGGCGGCCCACCGATCTACTCTCCGTTGTCCTCGTCGGCGAGATAGCGCGCGAGAAAATCCTGCTTTAGCCGTCGCAGCGGTTTACTTACCGAGACTTTGTAAACGTGAGGATTGATGATACGCGTATAGGTTTCGTCCAGACGGCGCAAATTGACCAACGTTCGCTCTCGTATATGAGACAGCGACGGCCGCTCACCGATGACACGTCCGCCTTCCATGTGCTTTTCCAGAAGGGGTTCGCACCGCTCCCACCGCTCGAGGGTGAACTTCCGATAGTCTCCCGAAGGATGATAGAAACGCACGGGCGACCGTTTGCCCTCCCCGCCGGCCTCGACATCGACGGGCGGTCGATCGTCGAGTGTGATAAGATCGGCCAAAGGATAGTCTTCGGCCCCATAAAAACGCCAGACTTGCTTGATTCCCGGGTTGGTGCTCTTCTCGGGATTATCGCTCACCTTCATCGTCGGGACGAATGCGCCGTTTTCGGTCTCCTTCGCCGCCAGCTTGTATACCCCGGTGAGTGCCGGGTCACCTCCTCCGGTTACCAGTTGCGTGCCGACACCCCATAAGTCTACCGGGCTATCCGCGGATACGAGCTGATGAATGATGCGCTCGTCGAGCTCGTTCGAAACGGCGATACGGGCATCGGTGAGTCCCGCACCGTCGAGGCGCCGTCGCACCTGTTTACTCAAATACTGAATATCGCCGCTGTCGAGACGTACGCCGACGCGCTTTCCTCGCGCCTTAAGCTCGCGTCCGACGGAGATCGCGTTTTCGATTCCACTGCCCAATGTGTCGTAGGTGTCGATGAGGAGAATCGCATTATCCGGATAGAGATCGGCGTAGCGCTCAAAGGACTCGCGCTCGGAGTCGAAGGCCATGACCCAACTGTGGGCCATCGTGCCGGTCACCGGTATGCCGTACCGTTTTCCGGCCAAGGTGTTGCTCGTAGAGGAGGCGCCGCCGATGTACGCCGCTCGTGAGGCGCTCATTGCGCCGTCGGAGCCTTGTGCACGCCGCAGCCCGAACTCCGCGAGCGCTCCCTCCTCGCTTGCCAAGTAGATTCGAGCCGTTTTGGTTGCGACGAGGGTTTGGAAGTTGATGGTATTGAGGAGGAAGCTCTCGATGAGTTGAGCCTCGATAATCGTCGTGTGGACGCGAATGAGCGGCTCTTGCGGAAATACGAGCGTTCCTTCTTTCGCGGCCCACACATCGCCGCTGAATCGAAACGTCGATAGGTAATCCAAAAAGGCGCGTTCAAAGAGTCCGAGACTTTCGAGATACGCCAGATCGTCGGGTTCAAATCGAAGGGTTTCCAGCGTTGCGAGCACATCCTCTAGCCCGGCAAAGACCGAGAACCCTCCGCCGAACGGTTGCCGCCGGAAAAACATATCGAATACGGCACGATGGTGCATGTCATAGTGGTGATACCCTTGCATCATCGTCAACTCGTAGAGATCGGTGAGCAGTGCCGCATTCGGAATCATACGGGGTAATGATAATAGATTTTTATGTCATGCGGGAGTACGGCGTGTTCGTATGACGGTAACCGAACCGTTACAACTCCCATTAAATATGGAAATATTTATCGGTTCAACATTTCTCCATGAACACGGTCAATTTCGGTTGTATACTGTTCTATAGAACTAAAAGTAGGAACCGTCTATGAAAATACGTACGAAACTGACCGTGGTGAACGTAGCGCTGGTGACCGTGCTCTTGGGCGCTTTGGGCTTCGTATCCATCCAGCGAATCAGAACGACGACGAGGGAGATCGTCAACGAGGGCATTCAAGACACGACGCAGATGGCCCGTCGTCTCGTAGAGCTTTCCTTTACCGCCCGGCAGCGAGAACTCGAAATAGCGACAAATGCGGTCCAAATCGTCGCTCGCACGCTCGAGGTAGACGATACGCGTTCGTTTTCCGTGACGGTCTACCATCAGACGACAGGCGAGGCGAGCGACATTGTCGTCCCATGGGTCGGCGTCGATGGAGCACTCCTGTCGGAAAGCGGCCTCGCCGATCGCGTCTCAAGTGACACCGCCGACGATGCGGTAACGTTTTTTTTGGAGCACGAGATCGGGCTCGTGCGCTACGATACGAGCATACGCAGAGCCGACGGAACATCGGCCCAGTGGAGCTACATTCCGACCGACGACGCGCGATTCAGAACACTGGTGGAAGAGGACGAACCTGAGTTTGCCGGCGTGGCGACGATCGTCGGTGACGAGTACCTCACGAGATACACGAGAACGACCGATCGCATTATCTCATTTTCCGGTGTCCAGATCGTCGATTTGGCCCTCCTACAACGCTATCTCCTGGATGTGACGATCGGCCTTACCGGATATGCATACGTACTGGATGGTGACGGCACCCTCCTTATCCACCCTACGGATGTCGGGACGAATATCGCCGATCGCCCCCATGTCGGTCGAATGCTCCAGGAGCGGTCGGGATATATCTCATACACCCAGACCGTCGGCCCCGATGCCGGACGCGAGAAGGCCGGATACTTCGAAACCGTTCCGGGAACCGACTGGATTATCGTCGTCGCGCCTTTCATCGACGAGTTTTTCGGCGTTGTAGGCGAGATCAGCATCTTTGTGCTCGTCGCGCTTTTTTTGTCGGTGCTGGTCGGTGTAGTGGCGGCATCGCTCACCGGCTCCGCGATCGCGCGGCCCATTCGCGGTATCGCCGAGCGTGCCGCCGAGCTCGCCGCAGGATCCGGCGACCTTACCTTCCGACTCGAGGCCAGAGGCAACGACGAGACCGCCGACTTGTCACGCCACTTCAACTTGTTCATCGCCGCGGTGGAGGAGGTTGTGCGAACCGTTAAGACGACCGCCGGCGAGGCGGAAGAGCTGAAGACGACGGTCGTGGCCGCGAGTGAAGAGACTACGGCGGCGACCAATGCCATCACCACGACAATCTCTTCGGTAGAGGAGATGGGCGACAGCCTGACCGCCGTAGTGACTCGCGCAAGCGATGCCATCGCAAAGATTCGCCGTTCCCTCGATGGTTTTAGAACGCAAATAGACGACGAGGTTTCGGCCGTCGAAGAGTCGTCGAGTTCTATCGAAGAGATGGCGGCGAGTATACGGAGCATCGCCCGCACCAGCGCACAACGGCGCGACGAGTCCTCGGCGGTCACCGAGGCCACCGCTCACGGCCGCGAGGTCGTCGACGGGATCAGTCGCACTATCGGCCAGTTTCTCAGGCGGCTGGAAGAGATTCAGGAGGCGAGCAACCTCATCAAGGGCATCGCGTCGCAAACCAATCTTCTGGCGATGAACGCCGCGATCGAGGCGGCCCACGCCGGGGAGGCGGGGCGCGGCTTTGCCGTTGTCGCCGACGAGATACGCAAGCTCGCCGAGGGGTCCGCGATCAGGTCCAAGACGATCGATAACTCGGTGCGCGGTTTCAACGAGGATATCACGGCGCTCGATACCGCGAGCGGCGAGGTGCAAACGGCGTTCGGCGCGGTCCAAGAGCGCGTCGCGGAGTTCGTCCACGGGTTTGCCGAGATCGAGGCGACGACGGCCGAACTGTCGGTGGGAGCCGACGAGGTCGTTAAGGCGATTCAAGTCATGCGTGACGGAAGCACGTCGATCAAGACCGGCATGGACGAGATCGACGGTCAGGCGAAGGTCATGAACGAGGTGATGGGCGAAGTCGACCACGCGAGTCGTTCGCTCTCGGCGGCACTCGGGACGATCGGTCACGGCGTCTCGGAGATTAAGGACGGCTCGGTGTCGTTACAGGGCGACGTCGCTCAACTCGGCGAAAAACTCGACTCCATGGCCGCGGGCGTCATGAGTTTTCGCACCACCGAGGAGACTCCTCGGTCATGAGCGGACTCCCGATACGGCGTGCCGCCCACGATTTCTTCGCGCGTCACCGGCATCGCCGTCGGGCGTCCGCCGCGAATGCTGCAGGCTTCGATGCGTCCTCCTACCGCTCAACCGAAGGGCCCGCAGCGGTTTGGGCCCTCGATTCGTCCCGTTGCCGCGGAACGTAGTGCGTGTGCAGAAGGTGGTGTGAGCGCTCTCCCAGCGGCACACCGAGGAAGCGCTTGTATAGCTCGCTAACGGCGGGGTTGTGGTGGCTGGCGCGAATCGTCTTGCCCTCGTCCTCCCGGTAAATGGCCTCGATGCGCGCCGTCCGGACGTCGTTATCGGTAAAGCGCGGCTGGCCACCGCCGCCGATGCACCCGCCGGGACAGGTCATGATCTCGACAAAGTGATACGTTCTCTCTCCCGATGCGATCGATTCGAGGAGCTTCGCGGCATTTCCGAGACCGTGGGCGACCGCCACGCTGAGCGTTACGCCCTCCAAAAAGGCCCACGTATCCACGGCGCCGCTGACCGTAAGGCGCGCCTCCTTCACACCTTCCAGGCCCGCCAGGGGCG
The DNA here is from genome assembly GCA_965601925.1 of Alkalispirochaeta sp. GTDB lineage: Bacteria > Spirochaetota > Spirochaetia > DSM-27196 > Alkalispirochaetaceae > Alkalispirochaeta. The sequence goes on along the minus strand of OZ271854.1, from coordinate 2,413,497 downwards.
TGATGTGGAGATTGTCCGCCGGAAGCGGCGTCCCGGTCGCGACTTCCCACACCGTTCGCAGCGCCGCCTCCATCACGCCGCCGGTATTGGCAAAGATATCCGCGGCACCGGATGAGAGACCCAACGGAGCGTCCATCTCCCCGTCCGATAGCGAGAGAAAGTCCAGCCCGCTCTCGGTGATCATTTGTCCCAGCTCTCGGGTCGTCAAGACGTAGTCGACGTCCCGTACACCACTGTCGTTCATCTCGCTCCGCGCCGCTTCAAACTTCTTCGCCGTACACGGCATGACCGATACGACGGTCATCTTTTCGGCCGGAATGCCGAGCATATCGGCGTAATACGTCTTGGCCAGGGCACCGAACATCTGCTGAGGGCTCTTACAACTAGAGAGGTTGGGAATGAACTGTGGGTAAAACTCCTCGGTGAAGTTGATCCATCCCGGAGAACAGCTGGTGAACTGCGGGAGCGCCGCCGTCTCGCCTCGGACCAAGACGGCCTCCAGACGACTCAACAGTTCGTTCCCCTCCTCGATTATCGTGAGGTCGGCGGTGAAGTTGGTATCGAAGACTTTGTCAAAGCCGAGCTGACGCAGCGCGGTCACCATCTTACCGGTTACCAGAGTTCCCGGGGGTAGCCCAAACAACTCGCCCAAGGCTGAGCGAATCGCAGGCGCCGTCTGTACAACGACGATACGCTCAGGGTCGTCGAGGGCGTTCCACACACCGTCGACGTGACGCGTTTCCGTAATTGCGCCGACGGGACAGACCGCCGCGCACTGGCCGCACTGTACGCACGCGACCTCGGACAGATCGCCGCCGAAGGCGGGGCCTATCGTCGTCTCGTATCCCCGTCCCTGAGGCCACAGGGCACCGACGGCCTGGATCGCATTACAGGCCGTGACGCAGCGGCGACACTTTATACACTTACCGCTGTCTCTCATGAGCGCCTCGGTGCTGCAGTCCATTCGTACGGGCGCCTTTTCGCCGCGGTACGCAAGCTCCCGCACACCAAGATCGTGGGCCAGGTCTTTCAGCTCGCAGTCGTCGCCGCGGTCGCACGTCTGGCAGTCTCCGGTATGCTCGCTTAATAGGAGCTCCACGACGCTCCGGCGTCCACGCCGTGCTCGCTGCGAGTTGGTGCGAATGACCATCCCGTCGCGTACCGGCGTGGCGCACGCCGCCGCCAACCTCGGGGCGCCCTCGACCTCGACGACGCAAACCCGACACGCTCCCTGGGCCGGAAATCCTTCCATATTGCAGAGCGTCGGTATGTGCACACCCGCGTCTCGCGCGACCTCGAGAATCGTCCGCCCCTCCGGCGCTCGTACGGTTCTTCCGTTCATCGTGACTTCAAGCATGATGCGCCTCCCTCGCGCCGCACGCCCGGTAGTCGCACCGGAGGCACCGGCGCGCCTGCCGTATCGCAACCGCCTCGCTCCACGGGAGCTCGACCTCACAGAAGTTGTGTCGGCGCCGCTCGACCGGGACCGTCTCCATCCGCTCCCGCGGGTAGGCGGCCGGCTCCGCATCGGGATCAAAGGCGGTGTCGACAAGCCGTTCCGTACGCCAGAACGCGTGGTCCTCGCCGGTAAACGAGCGATCGATACCGCACGCCGCCCGCTCGCCTGCGGCGATCGCCTCGACGACGGATGCCGGGCCGGTGGCGGCGTCGCCACCGGAAAATATCCACGGAACGGAGGTGGCGGCGGTGACCGGATCCACATTGAGAAAGCCGCGCTCGTTACGTTCGATCAGAGGGCTCTCTCCGAGTACGGAGGCGTCGAGTCGCTGTCCGATAGCGGTGATTATCTGGTCCGCCGGGATCTCGAAGAGGGGCCCGCCGCCCAACCGCGGGCGACGACGCCCGGAGCGGTCGAACTCTCCCAAGGAGAGAGGACGGCATCGTAGGCCGACGATTCTGTTTCCGTCGCGAAGCACCTCCTCCGGTTGGGTGAGAACCAATAGCTCCACTCCTTCCTGGAGCGCCTCATCGACCTCCTCGGTGTAGGCCGGCATCTCGTCACGAGTGCGACGATAGACGATCGTCACCTCAGCTCCGAGACGGACCGCGGTACGGGCCGCATCCACCGCGGCATTTCCGCCGCCGACGACGACGACCGCGTCGCCCACGGGCGCCGATCCGCGTACGTTGTACATCTTGAGAAACTCCCCCGCCTCAACGAGGCCCGGGCCGGCGGCGCCCGGCACGTCCAGACCAACGGCATCAGCGGCACCAAGGGCGAGAAAAACCGCCTCGAAGCCGTCGTCCCGGAGATCGCGAAGGGTAAAGTCGGCACCGAGGCGCGCTCCGGTTCGGATTTCCACGCCCAGACGCTCGATCATGCGAATTTCCCGCGCCAATGTTTCCCGGGGGAGACGGTACTCGGGAATAGCCTGCACGAGCATACCGCCGGGACGGGGCAGCGCCTCGAGTACGAGGGGTCGATAACCCAACCGAGCGAGGAAGTAACCGCAGGAGAGCCCGGCCGGGCCCGCACCGACGATCGCGATACGTTTCCGTCGGTTCTCCGCGTTTTCCCGCACCTCGGGAAGCTGAACGACGATCTCCTGGTCGACCATGAAGCGCTTGATCGCGCGAATACTCACCGCATCATCGAGGCTCGCTCGACGGCACTTCTCCTCACAGGTATGAAAGCAGACCCGCGCGCAGACTGCGGCAAAGGGGTTACGCTCGCGATGTAAGCGCAACGCTTCGGCGTAGCGACTCTCGCCGACAAGGCTTACGAAGCCGGGAACGTCTACACCGGCGGGACACGCCGACTGGCACGGGGCGCGGACGAGGTCGGAACAGACGCCGGCTTCGCAGTGGTGGTCGCGGATATGCTCTTCATACTCGCCGCGGAAGTGGCGCAGCGTGGAAAGCACCGGATTGGGAGCGGTTTGACCGAGGCCGCAGAGCGCCGTATCGGAAATCTCGCGCCCCAACTCTTCCAGCCGATCGATATCGGCAAGCTCGCCTTCGCCCTTGCATATCCGATTCAATATCTCGAGCATCCGTTTGGTGCCGACGCGACACGGCGCGCACTTGCCGCACGACTCCTCCTGGACAAACTCGAGAAAAAACCGGGCGACGTCGACCATACACGTATCGTCGTCCATAACGATGAGTCCGCCGGAGCCCATGATGGCGCCGAGTTCCCGCAGGCTCTGGTAGTCCATCGGTACGTTAAGATGCTCCTTCGGGACGCATCCTCCCGAGGGACCGCCGATCTGCGCGGCCTTAAACTGCTTGCCGCCTTTGATGCCGCCGCCGATATCGTAGACCAACTCACCGAGAGTCGTTCCGATAGGCACCTCCACCAGACCGGTACTCTCCACCGCACCGGCCAGGGCAAACACCTTGGTACCCTTGCTCTCTTCGGTCCCCAAGGCGCGATACTCCTCGGGACTCTTGTTGAAGATGAAGGGAACGCCGGCATACGTCTCGACGTTATTGAGGAGTGTCGGTTTTCCCCACAGTCCGCTCTTGGCGGGGAACGGCGGACGTGGTCGCGGCTCGCCCCGCTTCCCTTCGATCGAGTGAATGAGGGCGGTCTCCTCGCCGCAGACGAAGGCGCCCGATCCGCGCCGGATCGCGAGGCGGAATGAGAAATCGGTCCCCATGATCGACTCGCCGAGGAGTCCCGCCTCCTCGGCGGCGAGGATCGCTCGGCTCAACCGCTCTACCGCAAGGGGGTACTCAGCCCGCACGTACACGTACCCGCGACGCGCTCCAACCGCGTACGCCGCGATGGCCATACCCTCGATGATGCCGTGCGGATCTCCTTCAAGCAGGCTACGATCCATAAATGCACCGGGATCACCTTCGTCGGCGTTACACAGCACGAACTTCTCGTCTTCCGTCGCCTCGGCGGTCAGACGCCACTTGAGATAGGTCGGAAACCCGGCGCCGCCGCGCCCTTTCAGGCCGGAACGTTCGAGAGCGTCGATCACTTCAACGGGCTTCAACTCGAAGAGTGTCGCCGCGAGGCCCTGATAGCCGTCGACGGCGATGTAATCGTCGATACGCAACGGATCTATGAGCCCGCAGTTGCGGAGCACCACTTTGGTCTGTCCTCGGTAGAAGGGGATGTCCGCAATGGCTACCGCCGGCTCCCCCGTCGCGGTCACAAACAGACGCTCTTGTTGCACCTCCCCGCCGTCGAGATGGCCGTGTACCAGCGCGGCGGCATCCTTGGGCATAAGATTTCTGTAGAGCACTCCGTCGGGCTCAACTCTCACCAGGGGCCCGGCGACGCACGGTCCCATACAGCCGGTCTCGACAACTTCTACGTCGAGTTCCGTTTCCGACAAGGCCGCCTCTAATGAACTACGAACGGCCTCGCTCCCGGAAGAGACGCAGCTCCCCCCGCAACAGAGGTAGATTCGCCGCGTCGCCGATGAGATCACCAATCGTCGGCGATCCCGCAGCGCCGCGAGATCGGCGGGGCAGGTAATGGCGTCAACACACATCTTCGACCTCCCGATACCGTGCGAGCAGGTCGTTGACGCGCGCCGGTTTTACGCGCTGGTGTACGTCCTCCCCGATCACGACGACGGGTGCCAGCCCGCACGCGCCGAAACAGCGTCCTACCTCGAGCGAAAATTGCCGATCGGAGGTCGTCTCTCCGACCTCGATTGCGAGACGTTTACGCAAGGAGTCGAGAAGCTCCCGTCCGCCGCGGACGTAACATGCCGTTCCGAGGCACGCGCGCACGGTGTGCTTTCCCCGTGGAGTAGTGGAAAAGAATGAGTAGAAGCTCACTACCCCGGCGAGAACGCTGTAGGGAATACCGAGACGGTCGGCGACATGGTGCAAAAGCGGTGTAGGAAGATAGCCGCAACGCTCCTGCAGCTCCTGGAGAATGGGAATGAGCGCACCCTCTCCGATACCGTGCCGCTCGATAATCGCATCGACCGTCGTCGAAGAAACCTCGTCGCTGCCCTGGTGAGTACCTGCCGTCATGAGTGCCCCCTCTCATCACGAAGTGTCTCTCCGCCGGTCAAGTGGCACGCAAATGATGAATCGATACGCGGATATAGATAGTGTATAACCGATATTTGAATAGCGAAAGCAAAAATCGATCCCGATACACCGTCGCACCCGGTTCGAGCCGAACCGCGAGATGCGCGCTTGTATCTCGTCTCGACGATGCCTCATAGGCGCCGGCTCCCGATTCTTGACAAGACTCAAAAACATACCTACAGTAGGTTTTTACCTTCACGCCGCGCGTTCAACGTTCTTGCCGGAAGTTATGCGGAAGGAGGTCCGGTGTCGCGAAACTCTTACCCGAGGAGAGGGAGTATGGAACGGAATGCAATTACGTGGAGAATCTTCATCGTTCGCTTTCTGCTGATGTTTCTTGTGGTGGGCTGCGCGTTGTTCGTCGCCGCCGGGACGTGGAGGTGGTGGAGTGGATGGGTCTACCTCATCACCGTCGCCGGCCTGACCTTCGGAGGCCGTGCTGATGTGATGCGTAGAAATCCGGAACTCATCATCGAGCGGGCGCACTCCTTCAAAAAAGAGAACGTCAAGCGGTGGGATCGCGTGCTGATGCCCCTCGTGGGTGTCGTTCTCCCTGTCGCGACGGTCGTCGTGGCCGGGCTGGATGTGCGTCTGGATTGGACCGCTCCCTACGATGTGAGGTGGAAAGTCGCCGCCTTTATCGTATTAGTCTTCGGAATCTTAGTCGCAAACCGGGCGGTCATCGTCAACAGGTTCTTTTCCGGAACGGTACGAATTCAGGATGAGCGCGGCCACGAGGTGATAAGCGACGGACCGTATCGCTGGGTGCGTCACCCCGGCTACTCCAGCGCCGTTCTCGCCAATATCGCCACTCCGGTTCTCCTCGGTTCTCTGTGGGCGTTGATCTGTACGGGCCTCTTCGTCGTGGCGATCGTAACGCGCACCGCCTTGGAGGACAGGACCCTCCGATCGGAGCTGTACGGATATCGGGAGTACAGCCGACAGGTACGCTACCGTCTCTTTCCCGGAGTTTGGTGAGAAACACTTGAAGCGTTCTCAAAAAACATACCTACCGTAGGTACTATAAGGAGACCAGAAATAGGTTTTATGGGTAGCGGAGGGACAAATGAGCAGTTGGAACTACAGGCGCTGATGTTCTTCGCCAAACATGATTTTGAACGCTCATCGCCCGAGAAGTCTCCCGAACTCCCCGAACGAGTCGATGAAATCTACAACACCGGCCGGATCAACCCGTCGATGCCATGGAGACGGCGTCGATGCGCCGCGCGATCCGCGGTGGATCGCGCGGCCGGACGTTAAAACACGTAGCGTATCGAGGTAGTAACCGCGAACTGACCTTCGACCGGGGCGCCGCCGGCACCGGCGGTTGCGTTCTCGACAACGAGCGAAAGCGTCATACCGGTCGCGGGATCCCAGCGTACACCGAGGCCGGAGCGACTCTCATTGCCGTCCGGCAAGATCTCGGATCGACCGAAGACGGTGAACAGCGGGCTGGGCGACCAGGTGAGCTCGGGGTAGAGCAAGACGTCTTCTTCCTGCCAGTCGACCAAGCCCTCGATGCGGATGCTCCAGTCGCCCCGGCCGACGGTCCCCAGGTGGTAGACCCCCACGCTCGAGACCCAGTCAACCTCGCTATGCATCATGGTCGCGCTCGTTGCCGTGTACACGTCGATAACGATGTTCCCTTGCAGGCTGAGCGCAACGTCGGCCGCCTCATCGGCGCCGCGCTGCAGGTAGGACAGCTCACTCTTGACACCGGCGATCTGTCCCTGGATGCGCCCGCCGGCGGTTTGCTCCCACCACGCGCCGGACGACACGCTCGGCAACGCAACGGCCTCGAGAAACGAGAACCGGCCAAGCGGCAATCGTGCGGCGGCCAGCCACACCGTTTCGTCTCGCAGCGTCTCGTCGGTGAGGTCCAACGTTGCCGCACGCGCGCCGTTGATGGTGTCGCCGGCGTTAAACACCTGGCCGTCACCCCACGTCAGCCGCGCACGCCCGGCGGTAAGCGTCAAGTTTCGCCCGCCGACCGGCAAGCGCACACTCGCTGACGCGCGCAATAACTCAAGCAACACGTCCTCGCCGTCGGCGTCCTCGGCCGGATCGAGCGCGGTGGCGCGCAGTTGCAGTCGACCGCGAACGTGCGGGTCGGGCGCCGAACGCAGATCGAGCTCGGCCGCCGCAAACGATGCGATCGTCGCTTCGGACTCCAACGGGAGCACTCCGGTGGCGCCGGCGTCGACCGTGACGGCCTGGCGCATTTGGGCGCCGACGGTCGAGGAGACCAGCAGTGCACCGGCGACGATCAGAGCCGCCGGCATCTCGCCCAACCGCACTACCACTGCAGCGCGTCCAGGCTAAAGACGTCCGGGTCGACGCCGATGTTCATCGCGATCTCGGTCGTTTCGACGCGCGTCGAGCTGCCGCGGCGCAACGCGTCCGAGATGACCATATCGACCGGGTAAGCCCGACCGTCGATAATCTCGATTCGTTCCACTTCGATCGTCTTCAGCAAGCGTCCGCTCAACGCCGACAGCTCGGTGCGCAGCGCCACAAACACTTCCGCGTCGATCCACATTCGCTGTCGTGGGTAGGCGACGTTGCGGCGGCGCGCCCGCAGGTCGACCACGTGCGTCGGGGTGCCGTCGATCGCGTCGGTGCCCACCAGCTCGACCTCGTAATCTTCGAGCAACGACCGGCCGCCGGTGAGATCCTCATAACTGACGTCCGACCCCGCCATCGAGTCGCGCAGCGCCGCACCTTGCAGCCGAATCAGCTCGGCCGCGTCGGGATAGAACAGGTAGATCTCCGATTCGGTGCGCAGCACCTTCTGACCGCGCTCGGCGGCGCTGGTAAACTCGATGAGTGTATCGTCGTCGCCGCGCTGAAAGGCGATCAACTCGCTGGTTCGCGTTCCGAAGCGATCGGTGATCGTCATCACGACCTCCGAACGGCTGTCGTCCGGGGTGCGGTTCTCCTCCAAGCGGCGCACGATCTGCTCCGCCGACAACGCCTGAGCCCAGACGCCGGTGCCGATCAGCGCCAAAACCGCGACGCTGACTACCGTTGCGATAGTTTTGTTATTCGTCATGTTCATCCTCCAAAGGTTGCGCTACGCCTCGCGTAGCGCGGCGACCGGCTGCAGCTTGGTGATGCGCATAGTCGGCAGTAGCGAGGTTAGCGAGCCGACCGCGCACGAGAATCCGAAGATCAATGCTACGGTCGCCGTTGCGATACTCGGATACAGCACGCTCGACATCTCGAAGCCGGAGTTTTCCAGCTGACCGCTGAAATCGAGGCCGGTCGTGCCGGTTATCCACACCGCGACGAGGCCCAAGGCGACACCGACCACCGATCCGAACACTCCCAACAGCGACGCCTCGAGCCAGAATAGCCGCACGATTTGACCGGACTTGAATCCTAACGCGGCCAGAGTGCCGATCTCGCGTCGACGCTCGTGGATCGCCATCATCGTGGTGTTGACGATCACCGTGCTGGCCAGGACGAAGAAGATCAACGCCATGACGGCGTACGAGACGTTGGCCATCTCCACAAACTGATACGCCGTGTCTATCTCGCTCCAGTGCAGAACTTCCAGCCCGTCGGTGTCGATCGCCGCCGCCACGCGTTCCAGCGCTACGGCAGGCTCGGTTCCATCGGGAAAGCGCGCCAGGATCTCCCCGGTCTGACTCGGCAACATCGCCAAGCGTTGGGCCCTCTCTAACGGAATCCACACCGCCATTGCGTTTTGCTGTCCGACGGGGAAGTCCGCGACCGCCGCGATGCGAAAGGTCATCGCGTTGCTGCGTCCCAGCGCCGCACGGGCGACGACGGTGAACGTATCGCCCAACGAAAGACCCAACTCCTCCGGCACGCGGTTTCCGACCAACGCCGGCGTGATCACGGGGCCTCCGAGAGCGCCTTCGGCGCCGGCGATAACCTCGCCGTAGTCACCGGCAGCCACGCGCTCGTCGATATGGGAATAGTTGCGCTCCAGGTCGAAATCGACCCCGGTTATCAACAGCGCCTCCTGGTTGGATTCGTCGAAGACGCCGCCGACGAGCGTCAATCGCGGCACCGCGTTGACGCCGGCGTTCTGCAGCTTCGCCACGCGCTCGCTCGGACGATCGATCGCCAGATGGATCGGCGAGAGTTGCTCATTGGCGCTATAGTCTTCGTGGCGGATGCGGACTTCGCCGGTGTAGTAACCGATCAGGTTGTGCTCCAAGTCGCTTGCCATGCCGCCGATCATGCCGAACAGCATAATGATCGCTAAGGCGGCCATGCCGGCGGCGATCATCGAGAGCACGCTCCGGCGTCGGTTACGTCCGATGTTGCGCCATGCGATCGCTAAATAGTTCATTGCTCCCTCCTACTAATCCCGCAACGCCGCCGCGACCTCGACTCTGGTGGTGCGTAGAGCCGGCACCAGTGCGGTCGTCATCGCGATTCCCACGCCGGCGACGACCGAAACCACAAAGGCGCTGGGATTCCACGCGCCGCGCACGATCCGGGTCATGCGATAGCCGACGTTCGCGTCGCGTAACAGGTCGCCGTAATCAATACCGATGTATACCAGTGCGGAAACCGCAGCGGCCCCCAACACCAGTCCGGCTAAGGCACCGATCAGACCGACTCCGCCGGCCTCCAACAGCAGCATACGCAGGATCTTCCGGCGCCCCATCCCCAGTGCGCGCAACGTACCCAGCTCCCTCGTACGTTCCATCGTGGCCATCAGCATCGTGTTGCCGACGCCAACCGCCGCGATGATAAAGACCAATCCCAGAATCACGACGCTGCCGACGACGTCGCCCTGTTGGGCCGCCACCAATTCGGGCGCCAGCTCGCGCCAGTCGACCACCCGGATGTCGGAAAACGCCGCCAGCACCTCGGTCACGTCTCCCTTAAGACGGCGCAGGTTGCCGTTAATCGGCCCGTCGATCGCGATCTCCGCCACGGCGCCGTCGGTCTCGAGGTAGTACTCGGCGACCTCGAGCGGTAAGAACACCGCGGCGCGATTGATAATCGGGTTGGGCGTATCGACGATGCCGACGATCTCGACGTCGATCGTCTGAAACACGCGGTCGGCGGTACGGGTCACCAGGGTCAGGTAGAAGCCCGGCTCGGCGCCGATATCTTCTGCCAACCAACTGCCGATAAGCGCTTCGTCGCCGTCCGGCCTGAGGTAGCGACCCGCGCTGATTTGATCGGCCAAGCGATAGACCTGACCGTCCCGCTCCGGGTCGATCGCGTGCGCCACGACCGGCAGCGACCCGTCTTCCGGATACGGATCGCGAAATACGACCAAATCGGCGGCAAAGACGGTGCGCGGCGCGGTTGCGTACCCCGCGGCTTGCAACGCCGCGTCGATCTGTGCGGTCTGTTCAACCAAGTGATCGAGGCTGCGCTCGTTGCGCTCCTCCAGATACTGGGTGTCGATCACCTGAACCGCCCCGGTCTCGTACCACATCAAGTTGCGTTCGCTATCGACGCTCATGCCCTTGAGTAACGAATCCATCGCCAAATATGACGTGAGCCCGATCGCCAATGCACCGGCGGTGATCAGCGTCCGCTTGGTGTGACGAAACACGTTGCGCCACGCCAAGGTGGCGTCGGCGGCCAACTCGTTCCAGAACTCGCGGCTTCCTCGCGTCGTGTTAGCCATGCACCACCTCCCGCGCACGCCGATCCTCGGAGACCCGGCCGTCGGTCAATCGGACCAGGCGACTGGATTTATTCATTACTTTGGGGTCGTGCGTCGAGAACACAAAGGTGGTGCCGTTCTCCCGGTTCATCGCGTGCATCAGCTCCAAAATCTCGTCGCCGGTTTCGGAGTCCAGGTTGGCCGTCGGCTCGTCGGCCAGTATCAACAAGGGCCGCTTGACCAAGGCGCGCGCGATCGCGACCCGCTGCTGCTGGCCGCCCGACAGTCGCGACGGTCGCCGGTCCTCCATGCCGCGCAGCCCCACCTGCGCCAGCATGTCGCGGGCTTCGCGTTCCGCATCGGCGCGATCGTGCCCCACGAGCTGTAGGCTCAGCGCTACGTTCTCGGCGGCGCTGAGCACCGGCACCAAGTTGAAGCTCTGGAAAATGAAGCCCAAATGGTCGCGTCGGAAACTCGCGCGCTCGTTGGCCGGCAGCTCGGTGATCTCCTCGTCTCGTCGCATGCGCACCGAACCGTGATCCGGTACGTCCAGGCAACCGATGATGTTCAAGAGCGTACTCTTGCCCGAACCGGACGGCCCGGCGATCGCCAAAAACTCGCCCGGATCGATCGTAAGATCGATGCCGCGTAGCGCGTGGACGGATGTCTCTCCGCTGACGTAGGTCTTGTGTACTTCAGTAATCGTTATCATTGTGCATCCTCCGTAGTGCGTCGGCCGCCGTTAGCCGTCCGACACGGGTTTCTCGCTCTGTTGTTGGGTGCTCTCGGCCTCGGGTACGTGATCGGGCTGCGGCGCCGCGCCGCCGGTGTGGCCGGTGTACGCGGCGGTTCCCAATACCGCTCCCAAGTTCATCGACTGAAGCGCCGAAGCGGGGGCCAATACCAAACCACCCTTGTTGCGAATGCTTTCGTAGATCATGTTCATCGCGCGCAGCTGCAGCGCCGTCGGATCGTCGCGGTACTGTTGGGCCGCTTCACGGAACGACGCCGCCACTTCCGCCTCGGTCGAGCCGAGGATGACGCGCGATTCGCGCTCGCGTTCGGCCTGAGCCTGCCGACTGAGCGCGTCCTCCAGTTCCTTCGGTACCAGGATCTCCTTGAACTCGACCGAGATAATCGTGATACCCCACGGGTTGGTCTTGGCATCGACGATCTTCTGGATCTCTTCGCCCAGCCGATCGCGGTTGCTCAGGAGTGCGGTCAAGTTGTGACACCCTATGCTCGATCGCAGCGCGGTTTGGGCGGAAAGGCTCACGGCGTCCTCGTAGTTCTGAACCTCTAAAACCGCCTTGGCCGGATCCCAGACCATCCAAAACGCCAACGCGTCGACATGTACCGGCACCGTGTCGAGGGTCAGGCTCTTCTCAGCCGAGAAGTCGGTCACTCGGATGCGTGTATCGACGTACCCCGCCACCTCGTCGACCAGCGGGATGAGTAGAATCAGTCCGGGGCCTTTTACACGGTGAAACCTGCCGAGGCGTAGCACGACAATCTTGTTCCATTGGTCGATCACTTCGACGCCCGGCGCAAAGAGGAATCCCACCGTGAGGATCGCCGACGCGATGTAGACCTCGGTCTCGAACAGGAGCTGGGGCGCCGCCCAGAAGGCCGCGATCACGACGATCACCACCGGCCAGTACGACAGAACGAACAGCAACGCGGCGCCTACAAGCGAGCCGACCGCCAGCAGCATCACCATCTCGGCTTCCAGGCTCCCGGTCACGGCGCTCTGAACCGATATGCTGGTTGCCGCGAAAATCAACGCGATGAGCGCCGAAAACGTGTTGAACTGGAAGTGGTTCCGCCTGCGGCGAACCGGCGGCACCGTAAAGGTACCGTCCACCTCGATGGAATTCGTGGTTCGAAATTTTGGTAGCTTCATGGCGCTTCTTCCTTGAGCAGTTCCAACTGCTCGATAATCTCCGCGATAGAGAATCCGTACGACGACGCACTTGCCAGGAACGACCGGATCAAGGTGGTGAGCACTTCGTTACGCTCCTCGTCGGTCAGATCGATCGTCTTGTCGCTGATAAACGTTCCGGTGCCCTGCTGTGTGTTCACGATGCCGCGGATCTCCATCTCGTTGTACGCGCGACCGACCGTATTGGGATTGATCTGGAGGCTCACCGCCAGACTCCGAACGGTCGGTAGCTGCGAACCCTTTGCCAACCTACCGTCGGCGATCGCCATTTCGACCTGTTTGATGATCTGGCGGTAGTACGGAACCCCGCTGGTCTGGTCGAGCACAAAATCCAACTCCTTGGTACTTCGATCTGGTGCCATCTGTTTGTCTCTGTTATCTATTGTACTAAATCATTAGTACAATAGCAATAGTCTATGTGTTTTTTTTGCGCTGCGTCGCTACCCGACGCGAACCGCCGGTGGACGCAGTACAGCCGTCACCTTCGGTACCACCGTCTTCCCGGGTTTCGGCGAAAAAGCTTGACAGCTCTCCAGAACATACCTACAGTAGGTACTATAAAGATACCTAAGGTAGGTTTTTGTGGGTAGTAGGGAAACGAAAGAACAACTGGAGCTCAAGGCGTTGCAATTTTTTGCCAAACACGACTTTGAGCGCTCATCACTTAACGATATCGCCGAGGCCTTGGGAGTGACGAAGGGTGCGATCTATCACTACTTCAAAGGGAAGGACGACCTCTTCAAGGCTTCGGTCGTGCACCTGTTCGATATCATGGAGGAGTGGTTCGTGGCGTCACTCCGGCGGCACCGCTCGTTTCGGGAATTCATGGAGAATCTATTTTGGATGGAGGAGACGCTCAGCCGAATGGCTGAGGAGATCGGGTTGTTGGAGGCCCTCTCTGAGTACCGCAACGTGCTCTACCTTCTTTTGGCGTCCCTCAAGAAATTTCCCGAGCTTCACGAACGAGTCGACGAGATCTACACCGCCTTCCGGGAGAATCTCGTCGATGCGATGGAAGCGGCGGCGGCGCAGGGAGAGATCCGTGGTGATGTGGATATAGAGGCGGTCGCCTATGAAATAACGGCCTTCTATGAAGGCGCGCTGTTGTTGGGAGCCCTCAACGATCGCAAGGAATACGCCGTTTTAGGCCCCCGGGTGTGCAATGCGATTTGGGCGCGAATCGCTGCGGTGGATCGCGCTGAGACGAAGGAGGTACTATGAATGAGTATCGTGAGCGCGGTGCGCTCTCACGCTGGGCGGCGTGGGCGGGCCTCCATCCGGAGCGTGTTCTCCTCGCCGCGCTGACGATCACGCTGATCATGCTCGTCGGCGTATCACTTTTGAAACTGGATATGACCTTCTTCTCCATCATGCCGCAGAGTTCTCCTCAGGTGCAGGACCTCAAGCGTATCACGGCGGAGTATCCATTCGCCTCCACCATCGTCGTCGTCGTCGACGGCCGTGCGGTCGGAGGGGAACACGCCACCGAAACGGTAAAGCGGGTTATCGACGAGATGGCCACCGTCTTCGCCTCCGAGGAGTTCTCATCCGCGGTGGAGGGGGTGTACAACAAGGTCGACCGGCAGTTTGTCCGAGACTACGGCCTCCTCCTTGTAGAGCCGAAAGACCTGGAACGCCTCCAAAGAATCCACGCCGACCCCGATATACTCCCGTTCCTATCCGCCCTAAACGACGACCTTGAGCGGGAATACTCGGGCGACGGAGACGCATTGGAAGACGACGAAGCGCAGCTGGTCGCGTGGGTCGGTGGGGTGGAAGGCATCCTTGACGGCCTTGCGCACGCGGTAGAGGGCGACGGGATCGATGGTGAGGCGATCGAGGCGACGTTGGACGAATATCTTATCGGTGAGACCTATTTCCTGAGCCGCTCGGAGGACATGGGGCTCGTGTTCCTCAACCCGACCTATACCATAAACGACCTCGGCCCCCTCGTTTCGGAGACGAACCGAATCGATGCGCGTGTCAAAGAGATCGCCGCCGCACACGGCGTCGAGGCGGGACTCACCGGCTTCACCGTGGTCGGACGCGACGAAATGGTTACGTCCGAGCAAGGGTTCGCCCTCTCGATGTCTATCGCCGTTATTCTGATTCTGACACTGATGATCGCGGTGTTTCGCATTCGGTCGACCCCGATCATCGTCGGCGTCCCCCTCCTCCTCGGTATCGTCTGGACGACGGGGATCACCGGTTTCACGATGCGGCGCCTCAATATCATGACCGCGATGTACCTGGTAGCCCTCGTAGGGCTGGGTGTCGACTACGCCGTGCATCTCATGACCGGCTTTGTACAGGAGCGCGTCCGCGGTCGACAGTTCCTCACCGCTCTCACCGCGAGCTTCGCCAAGAGCGGGAAGGGCATCGTGACCGGTGCCTTCACCACCGCCGCAGCCTTCTTTGCGCTCCTTCTCGCGGAGAGCGAGATGGTTCGCGAGTTGGCCATCGTCGCCGGGGTCGGGATTCTCTGCGAGTTGGCGGCGATGCTGATGGTGGTGCCGGCCCTCTTGGGGCGGCGCCAAAAGCGCCTGGAACGTACCGGGGCAACCGACCCCGTCGTCGCCAAAGCGTCACCCACCCGATCGGAGTTCGCCGGCGGCATCGCCCGTACCGTAGCGCGCCGCCCCGGTGCGACGGTTCTGGCCCTCCTCACGTTGGGAGTCGCGCTCGGGTCCCAAGCGCCGCGGGTGGAGCTGGAGGACAATCTTATGGAGATGGAGGCCGAAGGGCTCGAATCGATAGCGCTTCAGGATACGATGGTCGATGAGTTCGGCGCGGCGCCGGATGTACTCTACGTCATCTCGGAGGGGCGTTCGGAGCTCCCACGCATCGTAGATGAGCTGGAAGACTTGGAGTCGGTGAAGATGGTGGACGCGATTACCGACTGGTGGCCCACGGAGGCCGCACAGGCGGAACGTCGGGCATACTTACGGGATATTCGGGACAATGTCGCAGGGTGGCAACCGCGTGTGGAGCCCGATCTGGACCTCCTCATTGATGAGCTCTACCGCCTCGAGGCCAACTTGATCGAGATGGGCGATTTAGCCGTCCTCGGCGGAACCGATCGTGCCGCCTTTGCACTCAATCGCGCCACCGGTCTCGACGCCGCAGGGACCAAAGTCGCACCGTCGGTCTTTGATCGCCTCTTGGAAACGCTCGAGTCGGGGGAGTTCCATACGGACTCACTCGTCGCCTACCGCGACGCCTTCTCGAGGCGCCTTGCAGGGCGGCTATACGAAATGGCCGGCACCGATGAGGTGACCCTGGCCGACTTGCCGCCGATGACGCGAGACACATTCCTATCTCGCGACGGCGAGTCCACCTTGACGACGATCTCGCCGCGCCGCAACCCGTGGGAAGGTCGCTACCGCTCCGTGTTTACGGCTCAGGTGTCGACGGTCACCGATCGCGGTACCGGGATGATCCTGGCGGCGGACCAACTGACCGCCATCGCGCGACGCGACGGTGTGAGGGCGATGATCGCGGCCCTCGTCGCCGTAGGTGCCATACTACTCCTCGACTTTCGCAACCTGCGCCTCGTAGGGCTGACATTCGTACCGTTGTTTTTCTCATTTGTCTCTCTCTACGGGGTGATGGCGATATTCGATATCAAATTCGACTTCATAAACATCATCGCCATCCCGCTTCTGGTGGGAATCGGCGTCGACAACTCGGTACATATCAACCATCGCTATCTACTCGAGGGGCGAGGGAATATGGCCACCGCGCTCTCGCGCACCGGTTCGGCGGTCGCCCTTACCACCGCAACGACCATGATCGGGTTCGCCTCCTTTATTCCGTCGATCATGCGTGCGATGCGCAGTACGGGAATCGTGCTCACGGTGGCGATGGCGCTGGCATTCATCTACGCAGTTCTGTTTCACCCGGCGTTCCTCGTCATCGCGTCGGAACGCTGGAAGTGGAATCTGTCACCCCGACTGTTCGGAAAGGAAGATCGTTAACATGAAGACAAGAACCATCCTGATACTCATCGTACTCGCGTCGGTCGCGGCGGTGTCGACCGTAACGTCCCAGGACGCAACGGCTATCCTCACCGACGCGGATCGCATCTTCCGCCTCGACGGCGTCTACTCCAGGAGCACACTCCACGTCACCCGCTCCGGCCGCGATCAGGCTCCGCAAGTCATTGAAGGCTACGAGTTGGAGTCGCGAGAGGGCGTTTCGCGGTCGCTGTCGATCTTTCTCTCGCCCCCCCGGGTGTCCGGGACGGCCTATCTGATGGTGGGCGACGACCTGTGGGTGCGCTTCGCCTCGACCGGACGCGTCCGCAAATTGAGCTCCTCGGCGAAAAAAAACTCCGCCGCAGGAAGCGACTTCTCCTATGCCGACATGGGCGAGGGGAGCCGCAGCTTCTCCGACCGCTACCGGGCGACCTACGACGGTATGGAGCGCATCGACGGTGTCCGATGTCACCGCTTAATGCTCACGCCGCGGGACGGCGAACGCGACGCCTACGAACGGCTCACGGTCTGGATAACCGAGGCCGAACATCGCTACCGACGCATCGAGTACTTTGAGGACGGCGCGGCGATCAAGGTTATGGAGCTGGAGGACTTTCGCGTCGTTGCAGATATCGAGTATCCCTTCCACATCACGATGCGGAGCCTGGCGAGAGATTCGGTGAGCGTCATCGTCACCGAGTACCTGGAGTTCAACTCTGAGCGGGTCGAGGAGCGTTTTTTCAATACGGCCTACCTCGACACGATCAGATAGGCGGGGAGCCGCACATGGGATTATACATGAGACGATCGAGGCGTGTGGCGTCGCCGACGGGATGCGTCTTCCCACGAAACGTCGCCCAATCGCCGGCGATCCTGCGTATGGGAGTATGCGCTGCGGCGATCATCATGTTCGTCTTGTCTTCCGGTACGGCCGTCGGCGAGGCGGCCTTCAGCGGCGAGCTGAAGCCCGAAGTCGGCCTCAACATTCCACGGTACGACGACTACGAATCGCCGCTCAACCCGAGTAACGTCCTGGAGTTCCGCGATGTGACGTTTGGTAACGAGATTAACCTGAAGCTCACCGACACCGGCGAAACGGGGGCTCTCGACGTGTGGCTGCAGCTCAAACGGTATCCTATAGCCGAGCTGTTGTCCGGCGTCTCTTCACTCACCGCCGCAGCATCCGGTGTGGCCGATCCGCAGGCAGGTCTTTTGGAACAAGCGGTGGCGGACCTCACATTTACCTCTGATGCGTACATCTACACCGTCGACCTCCTCAGAGCATCGGCGGCGTGGACACCCAATGCGAACCTACGCGTTACCCTCGGTCGCCAGAGCTATCTCACCGGGTACGGGTATGGTTGGAATCCCGTCGATCTCGCCAACCCACCGAAGGACCCGACCGACGCCGATGCATCTCTGCGCGGAGTGGACGGTCTCACGGTACAATACACTCACGCGGCGTGGCTCCTCGCCGAGGTCTACGGGGCGCTGCCGAGCGACGGACGCGGCTGGGACTACGACGAACTGTTGGCGGGCGCCGAAATAACACTCATCGCGCCGGCGGTGGAATTGAAGGTCGCCGGTCTTTACGGCGGCGCGGAGAGAGCGTCCGACCCGGCGGATACGTATCCCAACGCAGTCGCTGCGGCGACCTATGTAGATGTGAGGGGAGTCGGGTTTTACGGCGAAGGGGTCGTCCGATCCCGCTCACGACGCAACGCCCCGGAGGCGACGGGCGCCGCCACGGTTATGCGGGATGGGCCGATACCGTCGGGTCTCCTGGGCGCGGAGTACTACTTTCCGTCGGGCCCTGTACTCGCCGCGGAATACTTCTACAACGGGGAGGGGTGGGACCAGGATCGGCGAGAGGACTACGCCGAGGCTCTGGACACTCTGGAAGACTCGGGAGGTATCACCGGTGAATACTACGCGCTGTACACCCCGTCGTACTTCGCGCGGCACTATTGGCTTGTGAACCTCACCATTCCGTGGTACGACGCCGACGCGACCTTCGACGTGAATCTCGTATTCTCTCCCGACTCACGCGTCCTCTTCGTGACGCCGACGGCATCGCTCAACCTGAACTACGAGGGCACCTTGACCACCGATCTCCGCTACAGCGGACAGTTCAGCCTTGACGATGGGAGGCGCAACGAGGCGTGGCTCTCCCCGGTCGGTCACGGCATCTCGTGGAATGTGAGATACTTTTTTTGAGGGACCGCCGAATGGAGGCAAACAGTATTCCGCACCACAAGATCGGGCCGAAGTAGCCGAATATCGTCCCGTAACGGAAATCGAATGGAGCGACCTTGCGCCGAACCGAGGACAACACAAGAGAACTGCAGCTTCACTTAATCGATGGGGTGATGGATCCTCCGGTAGAGCCACCGCTTCGCCGAACGTTCTCCGCCTTTTTGACGGCGGCGGCGCATTTGGTTGGCGACACACTCGCCTAAGTGGGACTGCGATACCGAGGGAGGTGAGATGATGGATCGTCTGATTGCCCGTCTTTGCATCGGTTCCACCGTGGTGTTGCTCGTAGGCTGTGTCCATCTGGACCGACCTCCGGAATTGGAGGCGTATCTGGAGGATCGAATGAAACGAGCGGGAATCCCGGGCATGGCCGTGGGAATCATGATGGACGGGGGGCGTATAAATCTCAGGAGTCTTAAGAGCCTCTTGGACATCCTCAAACGGCTGTGTGCGGAGGCCGGAATGGTGTAGGCCCGACCGAGACCCAGCACGGATACCCCACCCGTGTCGCAAAAACGCGCCACGGCGGGCAGTTCGGTCCCGGAGTCGGCCGACGCGATGAGCCGTGACTCGTATCGGCGAGTCACGGCGCCCATGGGGCGTACTACTTCCAAAAAGGCGGCAAATGCTTTGATTTATGTGAAAAGGTATCGTACACTGTTCGAAAGGTATGGAACTATCGAACATGGCGCAAATGTTCAAGGCGCTCGCGAATGAACAGCGATTGAAGCTCTTTCTCTTCATCTACGATTCGTGTAAGGCCCGAGGAGACGCTACGTGCACAGCCGGTATCCGTAGAGCGTTCTCTATGGCGTGCGAGCATCTCGACGTGAGTCGATCCACGGTGTCGCACCACATGCGTGAACTGGTCAACGCCGGTCTCGTAACCAGCGAGCGAGAAGGGCAGACCTTCGTGTGCCGCGTGAACGTCGATGCCGTCAAGCAGATCCACGCGCTACTCGAGTGATTTTTTTTACTCGATAGTTCGATAGTTCTTGTATTTTCGAACCAACCGTTCGAGGAGGGAACCATGAGTGTATGGACGGATATCCAACGTGTTCGCATCGTCGACCTCGATCCTCGGGGGCGGTTGAAGCTCAGTGCGATCGCTCAGTACTTCCAGGACGGCGCGGTCAGACATGCACATAAGATGCAGATTCACAATGCAGATCTACAGGATCGCGGCGTAGCGTGGATCATGGCGCACCTCTTTCTCACCGTATCCGCCGCCCCATCGCCCGACATAGACGAGGAAATTACCGTGAGAACGTATCCCACCGGTATGCATAGGCTGTACGCCCGTCGTGAGTTCATCCTGATGGACGGCCTTCACCGTCGGGTCGCGTCAGGTTTGAGTTACTGGCTACTCATCAACCCGCAGACGCGTCGCCTTGCGAGAGACGCCGCCGTCATACGGAGCTACGAGGGCCACGTCGAAGCGGGAACGATCGAGCATGTCATCGAGAAGAGTCCACCGCGTGAGAAGTGGAGTGCCCGACGGGAACTCGACGTTCGCTACGCCGACATCGACGTCAACAACCATGCAAACAACACAATCTACGTCGAGTGGGTTCTGGAATCGATCCCCCTCGACCTACTGCGATCCGGGGCGGTCCAAACGTTCGATATCAGCTTTTTGTACGAGACAACGTATGGTCAGAGAGTCATCTCCGAATCCTGCCCCACCGACCGAGCAGCCGATCGCATCTCGTACGTACACCGCCTGTCCGTCGACGGCAGAGATGTCGCTCGCGCCCGTACGTGGTGGTCGGTAGGCGAATAGGGAGTTTCGCGAATCCATATTTACGACC
This sequence comes from Alkalispirochaeta sp., assembly GCA_965601925.1. GTDB lineage: Bacteria > Spirochaetota > Spirochaetia > DSM-27196 > Alkalispirochaetaceae > Alkalispirochaeta. Next base: position 2,392,881 of record OZ271854.1, on the reverse strand, counting down.
GCTCTTGGAGGATCGCACGATCCTCCGCCGAGAGGCGTTGGAGAAGATCGTCGCCAAGGGTGCGAAAGATCCGCTGTGCAAAGAGCTCCATCCAGACAAATTGGTGAGCCAAGGAGACCATCTGTCGATTGTTGGTGATCGTAGCGGTACACCGCTTGACGCCGTTTGCCATGAGGAGTTCCCGACCGTCGCGGACGACCAACATCGTCTCCTGAAAGTGGTGCAGCTCCGTCTCGCGTTGGGGGTGACGGATCACCGTTCCGACGGCGAAAGGGGCCGAGCCGGTCAGCACGACGTTCACCGCGACGCCGCGCTCGTCGGCGGCGGTGAGGGAATCGGTGAGAGACTCCACATCGCGATCGCCGAGGATCGCCATGATCTCACGATCGGCGTGAGCGACGAGGTCGACGGCGTACGCCTCGGCCTCCTTTCTACCGCCGAAACTCCACAAACGGTCGTCGGCAACGGGCACGTAGAGCGTGTTGAGCGTCCCCCGCAATACGTCGATCGCCCGCTCGGTTTCATTGTGCATTCGCCGGAGAAACTGGTCCGGCGCGACGGGGCGATAATAGGTCGCTTTCTCCTCTTTGGTGCTGAGCACCGCTCCACGACGCTCCAGGCGCCCCAACGCCTCGTATACCATTGAGCGCGGCACGCCCGCGGCCTTCCCGATCTGGTAGCCCGTCTCGGGATATCGGCCGAGAAGCGCAACGTACACCTTCGCCTCGTACTCGCTAAATCCGATGCCGATCAGCTCGGCGACACCGTCCATCCCACCATTGTGCCCCATGTAGCGCCGGTCTGTCAGCGTTCCCTCCGGAGCGACGAAACAATTGACATCCCAGAATATTAGTACTAATATGAACTACGTAGTTTGCATTAAAACTACTATAATACAAGGAGCAATCATGAAACTGAAACGAGCGGTCATGCCGTCGGGATTCGCACGCAAGGCGGCGTTTGTATCGTTAACCCTCGTAGGTCTCATCGCCGGAGCCGTTCTGGAACGAAGCGCCGCCGATCGGGCGGTGGTGCTCGCCGTTCACGCAGCGACCTATCTCTTCGGCTCATACGACGCCCTCGGCGCAATTTGGAACGCCCTTATAGGGCGGCGCATCGAAGTCGACCTCCTGATGGTCTCCGCCGCCGCCGGCGCGGCGTATCTCGACGCGTGGAGCGAGGGGGCTACCCTGCTCTTTCTCTTTTCCTTGAGCAACGTACTGCAGGAGTACGCCATGGGTCGAACCCAGGGTGCGATCTCCTCGCTCATGGCGCTGCGCCCCGACACGGTGGAGGTAAAAAAGGGCGAGGAAACGCAGAAGCGACCGATCGAGAGCGTCGCTCCCGGTGAAGTGGTGGTATTCAGACCGGGGGACCGCGTCGCGCTGGACGGCACCATCGTCTCGGGATCGAGCGATTTTGACGAGGCGGCCGTCACCGGCGAATCTCTTCCTTGCACCAAGTCGGCCGGCAGTAACGTCGTCGCAGGCACGCTCGTTCAGTCCGGCGTGGTGGAGGTACGCGTCGCCAAGGCGTCGTCCGAGAGCACCTTGGCGCGCATTATCGCGATGGTGAGCGACGCGCGGGAGAAAAAGGCGCAGTTTCAGAGCCTTCTGGAGCGGTGGGAGGGTCGGTACGCCGCCGCGGTGATGCTGGCGGTCGCGGTATACATTGTCGCGGCGACCGCGGCGGGAGCGCGCCCCTTTCCGCAGGTCTTCTACCGCGCCATGGTGCTTATGACCGTCGCTTCACCGTGCGCCTTGGTCATCAGCGTCCCGGCGGCGCTCCTCTCTGCGATCGCCGGCGCCGCCCGTCACGGCGTGCTCTTCAAAGGCGGCGTCTTCATCGAGGCTCTCGGGACCATCAGGGCCGTCGCCTTCGACAAGACGGGCACCCTCAGTACCGGTACGTTGGAGGTCGTGCGCGTGGATCCCGCCGACGGGTGGTCCGAGACCGACGTGGTGGAGGCGGCGGCGACGGCGGAACTCCTCAGCACGCATCCGATCGGGCGGGCGATCGTCGCCTACGCCGGGGCGCGCGGTCTCGCACCGCTACACCCCGACACCTTTCGTCAGATTACGGCCAAAGGGGTCGAGGCGCGACTCGGTTCGAGCCGGATCGTCGTCGGCTCTCCACGACTCTTCGACGAAACCTACGGCGATGTTCCGAGTCATCTTCGCCGCGAGGTGGAGCGACGGAACGCGCTGGAGGGCGGTACGACCCTCGTCGTGCGCCGAGACGAGGGGTGGCTCGGTACCATGACCGTCGCCGACGCCCCGCGCCCCGATGCGGAAAGAACCGTTCGCGACTTGCGCTTATCGGGTATCGATCATGTTGCGATGCTCACCGGCGACAACGGAACGGTAGCGCAGCGGATGGCCGAAACCATCGGCATCGACGCCGTCCACGCCGAGCTCCTCCCGGAGGACAAGCTTACCGAGATCGATTCGATACAACGCGACCACGGCCCGGTTGCAATGGTGGGAGACGGCATTAACGACGCTCCGGCGCTGGCGTCGGCACGGGTCGGTATTGCGATGGGCGCCGCCGGTACCGACGTCGCACTGGAGACCGCCGACGTGGTGCTCATGTCCGACGACTTGTCGGCGCTGGTGCGAGCGATCGCGATAGCCAAGAGGGCTCGGCGCATCGTTCTGCAAAACGTGGCGATCGCGATGGGAGTGGTCGTGACCCTCGTAGTCCTCACCTTCACCGTCGGCGTGCCGCTCCCGATAGGGGTACTTAGCCACGAGGGAAGCACGATCGTCGTCGTGCTCAATGGACTACGCCTGCTGCGTCGCAACGACCGTGAAGTCGGCGCGGATACATCCATGGGAGGAAGAGAAAGATGAAGAACGCGAGAAAAAGAATGATCAGAAGGAACCTATTAGTGTGTGCGATGACGCTCATGGCCCTCGCATCGACGCCGGCGCCGGCCCACGGGAGCGGTAATCGCGAGAGTGCGGACACCGGCGTCTCCACGGGCCGTGTCGCTGTGGCGGTAGAGCTGCCGGATCGGTGGAGCTCAGCACGTTACGACACGATTCAAATCGTCCTCCGCGGCGAGCGCGGAACGCTCCATCGTCTCATCGTCTCGCCCAATCGGAGCAATCTGCTCACGGAGAATCTTTCGGCCGGGCGATATCGAATAGAAGAGATCCGCTACTACCGCCTCATGTCGGCGACACCAACGGTGTACCCCGTGTCGAACTTGGATTTTGCCGTCGTAGAGGGAGGCGTTGTAGCGTTCCCCATTCGTATCGTCTTTTTCGGCGATCACGGCCGCGACTTCGTCCCGTGGGTCGCGATGAGCGACGCCGAACGGGCGGTGACTGCGATCGAATGAGACTCACTGCGGCACGGGAGACCACACAGTCTCCCACGGGGGATCAATGAACGGTCGTACACGGGAAAAGATGGAGCGCATGATTGATCAACTACGCGACGAACGCGCAGAGCAGGTGATCTTCGTCTCCCACTGCATACTCAACGAAAACACGCGGTACTGGGGCGGCGCCTTCAGACCGGCGGGAATGGACGACGTCGTCGCGGAACTCCAACGGGCGCGAATCGGAATCGTACAAATGAGATGTCCCGGGCAGGTTGCGGCGGGCGTCCTGCGCCAACGCTTGCTCGCGGGCTTCGACGCGCGCAATAAGCCCTCTTTCGTCTTTATCAAGGTGCTGTTCCCATTGGTAAAGAGGATGATGCGCCGCCGCTCGGTCGCGCTGGCGCGGAACGTCGCACGTGAAATCCGGGAGTACCACACCTTGGGGTTTACCATCATGGGGGTCGTCGGTATCTCCGGCTCGCCCTTCTGCGGTGTGTGCACGAAGCTGGACATCAACGACACCTTCGACTACACGTCGCGCCTCGATATCACGACGATCGACGGCGAGACCTTTAACGCCGAGATGGAGCGACGATGGGTCGCGGGAGAGGCGTGGTTTACTGGTGCGTTGCGCAGGGCGCTACGACGCAAGGGAGTAGAGATCGAGTTCTTCGAGCTGGACGTCGCTCGAGAGCGACGTGGAGAGCCGATGCGCATCGGCATCGAGATGGTGCCGCCGACGTGGAACCGTAGGTAAGGAGGCCGCAAGGATGAAGCGCATCTGTACGACGCTTAACGATATAGTACTCAGCCGCGCGAAACGGACCCTCATCCGGCACTACGGGAAGGATTTTTACGAAGACGTGCGAAAGCGTAGCCGTACTCGGCTCATGACGATACTAGAGAGCGCACCCGCCATCGGACGAAGTGTATTTGAGATAAACTATTATTTCATACTTTGTTATGTCTCGTGGTTCTTGATTCTTGAAGAGAAGCGCCTGAGCACCGATGCAAGGATCGAGTTAATCTGGCTTATCAATGAGAAATTCTTCAGCGGTCTCCCGCGTCCGTTTCTCCGCCTGTTGGGCCGACTCACCGCGTTGCATCACCAAGTCGTGGGACCCAAACGCTCCATCGGGGCGACGCACCCGGCGGACTGGAAGTTCAACTACCGTCGAATGGCCACGAACCACTGGAGATTCGATATTCACGAGTGTGCGATACTCAAAATCTCGGAACGGTTTCGCGTACGAGCGCTCTTTCCCGCCGTCTGTAGAATTGACTATTTGATTAACCACTACCTCGGTATCGGCTTTACTCGCACGCAAACGCTCGGTGACGGTGACGCCGTGTGCGATTGCGTGTATCGCTATCCCGGCCGCTCTCCATGGCCGTTACCGCGAGGGGCGGAGCTGAAGTAGGACGCGAAGGGGGCGGCAAGACGCGCGACGGACCATCGAGCCGTCGGCTCGCTCCCCGGCCGGCGGCTAACCGGACGGCACCACGGGTACGCAAATATCGACCGGCTGGCGCTCTCGTGTCACCGTGTCGTGTTCATGCTCGGAGTGATACCGCTCAAAGCGGCGCCTGTCGTCGATCTCGTAGCCGCTTTGGGGCAGCCACCGTCCGAACGTCCATCTCCACGCCTCGCCGTACTCCGTGGGCCCCAGTTCCGTCGAAACGACCGCGTACGCACCGCCGGAGATCGTAAATCTCCCGATCTCGCCGGAGACCGCGGTGTCCGGAGGTACCGGCAGGCAGACGCTGACGCGCAGCTTGTCGTCGTCGGTAATCGTATTGGAGTCGTGGTAGACGCAGTAAGCATCGAGGGGAAACCGCACCAGCCCCCGTGGAGCCGCCCACGCAAAGAGGGCGTGAAAGAGCGCTTCGAACAGCTGGAAGTCGGCTGCGTAGCGTCCGGTATGACGCACATAGGCGACCTCAATATCGGGAAGCGTCTCGATCCGCACCCGCCGCACCACACCATGAGCCGTGTCGGCCTCCCAATACGGCCCACCGTCTCTGAATCCTCGTCGAATGGGAAACTGCTCCCACAGCACCTCGACATCGAGCGTCGGATCGATGCCGAAGGAGGCACGACACTCCTCCGCGCTCGGCGTCGCGCCGCCGGAGCGCCATGAGGTCGCCGATACGCCGAAGCGCTCTTTGAAACTGCGGGAGAAGGCCGACGGATTGTCGAATCCACACTCCAGGGCGACCTGCGTTACCGGGAGAGTCGGCTTGGCGGTAAGGAGCGCGGCGGCGCGCTCCAGACGCAGACGGCGTATGAACTGAAACAGCGTCTCGCCGTGGTGGAGTTGGAAGAGGCGATGGAAGTGGTACTTAGAGAAGTTCGCCACCCGCGCCAGTTCGTCCAACGAGAGCGCCGACGCCAAGTGCCCCTCGATATAGTCGACGACGCGGTTGAAGCGTGCGGTGTAATCTCGGTCGGCGGAGGCCATGCCGCCATTATAGCTCCGAAGAGCAATATCGGCACATCGATACGCAACGGAAGAAGAGCACGATCGAGACCGCTCGTTCATACTCGGATCGAACGGCAAAGGGGAGCACCACTACCCCGACAAACGAGAAGCAGGGAGGAACACATGGACACATTCGAACTCAAACGGATCGGAACGATCACCGTTGCGGAGGGTCACTATGCCATTCGCGTAGACCGGGCGTACCGCCCGGCGTTAACCGAACTCAAGGGGTTCGGCTTCATACAAGTGCTCTTTTGGTGCCACACGTTGGACACACCGGAGTATCGCTCGCTTACGCGCTGTCGACAGCCGTACAAGCGTTCGCCGGCGACCGTCGGCGTCTTCGCCACGCGCTCTCCGGCGCGGCCCAACCCCATCGCTTTGACCCCATGCGCCGTGATGGCCGTCGACGAGACGGAGGGCGTCGTTACCGTGCCGTTTATCGACGCCGACGACGGGTCGCCGCTGCTTGATATCAAGCCCTACCACCCGGCCGTGGACCGCGTCCGACGGGCGGCGGTGCCGGACTGGTGCTCCCACTGGCCGGAGTGGTACGAGGACTCGGCGACCTTCGATTGGGCCGATGAGTTCGTGGGCGCGCAATAGCACGGGACGTTATCGGGACGTTGCAAACTCGTCCCGGTGGCGCCATAATGCGGCACATGGCGTACGAGAAGACCTACGTAATGTTAAAACCCGGTGTGTTACAACGCCGATTGGTCGGCGAAGTGATACGGCGTATCGAAGACAAGGGGCTGCAGCTGGTGGGATTGCGCATGCTCCGCATCACCAAGGAGCTCGCCGAGAAGCACTACGCGGAGCACCTCGGTAAGCCGTTCTATTCCGGCCTGATCGACTACATCACGTCCGGACCGGTCGTGGCCATGGTCGTGGCGGGGGAAGAGGCGATCGGTCGCGTGCGGCTTCTCGCCGGAGCGACCAAAGTCGAGGACGCAACGCCCGGTACGATCCGCGGTGACTTTGCCGCCGTGACACCCAAGAACATCATTCACGCGTCCGACTCGCCCGAGAGCGCGGCGCGCGAAATCGGTCTCTTCTTCGACGAGTCGGCGCTGGTAGAGTGGGACGATCCGAATGCGGAATGGACCGTTCTATGAGCGATCGGTCCGACGGCTCCGACTCGGCCGAAACGGCTATAGACGCGCCGCGGTGGAGTCTTGCGTCGATATACCCGTCCCTCGACAGCACGGAGTTCGAAGCCGACATCACGGACCTCAAGGAGACCATTGCGCAGACTCGCGCCCTCATTGAAGGGGTGTCGCGACGGCGTACCGACGCGGTCGGTTGGTTACAAGAGACCCTCTCGGGTCTAAACCGCGCCGACGATCTGTTTGAGACCCTCGAGAGCTACTGCTACTCAGCCTACTCGGTAGACACCGGCGATGAAAAGGCGACCGCGGCGCTCAACCGCGTCGGTGAGCTCGGTGTTCCCCTCGCCGAGCTCGCGGCCGAGTTCCGAAATGCGCTGGCGACCGTCGGCACGTCGGTGGAAGACCTTATCGGCGGTACGAAGGAGTTGTCCGACTACCGATGGATCCTCGAGGAGGCGCTCTTTCTCCAGACGCGACAGATGGGAATCGCCGAGGAAGGGGTCGCCGCGGACTTGAGTCGGTCCGGCGGCGATGCGTGGTCGAGACTCCAGGAGACGATATCCTCCGAGTTGGAGGAAGTGTGGAACGAGACGACGGGGGAGACGAAGACCGTCGTGCAACTCCGGTCCCTGGCACTCGATGCGGACCGCTCAGTGCGACGTACGGCGTGGGAGAAAGAGCTCGCGGCGTGGAAACGGGTGGAGATACCGCTCGCATTCGCGATCAACGGAGTGAAGGGCTTCAGCCACACACTCAACACGCGGCGCGGATGGGAGAGCACATTGCAGCGTTCGACGCATCAGAGTCGGCTCAGCAACGACGCGTTGAACGCCCTGATCGGTACGATGCGTGAGTCGCTGCCCACCTTTCGTCGCTACTTCCACGCGAAGGCGCGCGCTTTGGGTCTTGAACGCCTGTCGTTCTACGACCTATTCGCCCCGGTGGGAGAGTTCACCACCACGTGGAGCTTTGAGGCGGCGATCGAGTTCATCGGGGAACAACTCGCGTCGTTCGACTCCGAACAGGCGCAGTTCGTTGCCGACGCCGCCGCCTCGGCGTGGATAGACGCCGAGCCGCGGGCCGGGAAGGTCGGCGGAGCCTACTGCATCGACTTCCCCCTTGCCGGAGAAAGTCGCATCCTCTCCAACTTCGACGGCTCCTACGACGAGGTGGTTACCTTGGCCCACGAACTGGGGCACGCCTGGCACTCTCACGAAATGCGAGACTTGCCGGCGGCGCAGCGACACTACCCCATGACGCTCGCCGAGACCGCAAGCATATTTTCCGAGACGCTGTTCTTCTACAACGCGGTGGCTCGAAGCGAAGGGGTGGAGGAGCTGTATATCATAGAGCAGTTTCTGCAGGGCGCGGGACAGGTCATCGTCGACATTCTCTCTCGTTTTGATTTCGAACGCGCCCTTATGGAGCGCCGTTCGACCGGAGAGTTACCGGTTCGGCAGCTGTGTGAAATGATGACCGATGCGCAAAAGGGCACCTACGGCGACGGCCTGAACGTCGACGAGCTACACCCCTACATGTGGGCCGTCAAAGGTCACTACTATCGACAGGACTTAGCGTTTTACAATTTTCCCTACGCCTTCGGTCAACTCTTCGGGCTCGGCCTGTACGACCGGTACGAACGTGAGCCGGACGGATTCTCGGCACGATATCGGACTATTCTGCGTGAAACGGGACGCCGGGACGCCGTAGCGGTAACGCGCTCCGCCGGATGCGACATCGAGTCGAAGGTGTTCTGGCGCAGCGCCATGAAGCGTATCGCCGGACTCGTCGACCGATTCGAGGAGCTGGTGGATACGACGTAGGTCTCGACGTGCACGCGATATCGTTTGCACATTTGGACGGGACGGCCGATCGTTCGGCTTCGGCAGCCGGATATGCCGGCCCGACACGGGGCTTTACAAAGCCGTATGCGATTGACTATTCTCTGTCCCTGCACGGCGCCGTACCCAAGTGGTAAGGGAGAGGCCTGCAAAGCCTTCATTCGCCGGTTCGAATCCGGCCGGCGCCTCGATCGGTGAGCCTTCCCCACGGGGAAGGCTTTTTTTATACCGACCGCGTCAGGACCGCCGACGTCGCCGATCCGTCGCCCGTAGATAAAACCGCAGGGCGACGTGCATCATCGCGTGATCAAACTCATGGTCGTGCGCGCCGGCGAGAAACTCATCCACCGGCACCAACTCCACGTCGATGATTTCGTTGGCATCCAAGTCCTGGCCGCTCGCCTCGGGCCGACAATCCTCGGCAAGAAAGGTGAAGCACCGATTCCCCATAAGGGCGGGATTGGGGTTGACGCTTCCGAGGAGTACGATCGAGCCGGCGACGTACGCAGTCTCTTCGCGCAACTCCCGCCGTACGGCGTCCTCGGGCCGCTCACCCTCGTCGATCACACCGCCGGGAAACTCGAGCCCGACGGTCATACTCCCATGACGAAACTGCCGCACCATCACAAAGCACGGGCGCCCCGCCTCGTCGGAGGTGAGGGCGATCACATTGGCCCAGTCGGGCGCATCGAGAAGGTAGTAGTCGGCGTTCCGTCCGTCGGCGGAACGTCTATGAGTCCGCACAAGCGAGAATACGGGACTCTCAACAAGGTTTGATCGGGACAACTCGGTCCACAGGAGGTGCGATTCGTCGCGTGTACTGTGCATAATCGCCGGTCATGCTACCCTATCGCGGGCAAAGAGACTATCGATTGTGCCGCTTTGCTTGACAGCCGGCGACGGAACGGCAACAGTAATCTCTATGTTCGCAGAGCGTATTCGCCGGCTCATAGAGGCCGTCGGCAAGGATCTCCACGAGAAAGAGGAAGTGCTGCGGCTCACTCTCCTGTCCGCGTTGGCGGGGGAGAATACGTTTCTCTACGGTCCCCCCGGCACGGCCAAGAGTCTGCTTGCGCGGCGTATCGCCTGCGTCTTTCGTGAGGCGCGCTACTTTGAGTATCTATTGGGGCGCTTTACGACTCCGGAGGAGCTCTTCGGACCGGTGTCGATCAGCCGCCTCAAGGACGCGGACAAGTTCGAACGGGTGGTCGACGGATTCCTACCGAGCGCCGAAATCGTATTTCTCGACGAGGTGTGGAACGCCTCGAGCCCGATCCTCAATACCCTTTTGACGGCGATCAACGAGCGCCGCTTCCGAAACGGGAGCGAAGAGCTTCTGCTGCCCCTGAGAAGCGTTATCGGTGCCGCCGGGAACCTCGCTCCCGACGGTGCGGGCGTGCGCGTCTTGTGGGACCGCTTTCTCATGCGCCTGCCCGTCTCTCCCGTGCGGGAGAGCGAAGCCTTCATCGAGCTCATTACCTCGACGAACGATCTCTACGCCGACCCCGTGCCGGTCGACGACAAGATCACCGCCGACGAACTCGACGAATGGGGCGACAAACGTGACAACGTTGCCGTACCGCACGAGGTTGCCGCTCTCATCCTCGACATCCGCGAGCGCATCGCGCGGCACAACAGCATGGTGGCCGAGACGGGCGACGGGAGCGAGATCGAAGTAAGCGACCGACGGTGGAAGCAGGCCGCTCGCCTGCTGCGCACGAGCGCCCTCCTCAACGACCGACACGAGGTCTACGCAATCGATTGTGCAGTCCTTAGGCACTGCCTCTGGTCGCGAGAGGAAGAGATACCGGTTATCGAGACGATCGTACAGGAGGCACTCAAGCGCTATAGCTCCGCGGGCCGCTTCGATCCCGAATCGGTACGCAGACGACTGTCGGCGATCGAGGACGAGTTGCGGCGTATCGGCATGACCGTGCGTGAAGAAGATCGGGAAGAGGCGGTCGAGTACCGCGGCGAGTACTACCGCATCGAGGACTTCGTCGAGGACCACCTATCGCTGATATGGATCGGCGACTTTCAAAACCTGTCCGCCGACGAGAATCAGGAGACGGATCTCTTTTTCTACGGCGACGACGACGATTATGCGTACTCGGAACGATTCCCGGTGCGCCGCGTATCGCCGTACTCGTTGGAGGTCGACGGCCAACCGTTCCACCTCGAGACGCAAACGGTACGCCGTACCGTCGAGGAAAAGATCACGATCGATATCGCCGATCGCACGGCGGTACACAAGCGACTTGAGGAACTCCGCGGCGAGATCGCCGATGTACTCCGACGCATCGCCGAGGTTCGCAGGCAGGATACGGACGAGGCGATGCGTCATCTCTTCGTTCACCACAGCTACGGGGAAATCCTGGAAACGGGCATGCAGGAGGCTGAACGGGCGTTTTCCCTCCTGGACGCAGATATCGTCGAGCTGATCGCCGGGTTGGAGTAGGCGGCACGCCGTGCAAACGGGGCAGATTCGCTCGATCGTCTATCGCGAACTCTTTCAGTTCTTTACATCGCAGAGAGCCGACGGTCGGCCGGGTGTCGCCAGCGCCCGCGATCTTCCGCGTCCCCTGTCACGGAGCCTCGTGCATCTCTACTCTCTGATTCGCAAACGCACCATAGCCCTGGTCGATACCGATCTGGCGGATCAAATCGCCTCGGCCCTTTCGCAATGGTTCGCCGAGCTGTGGGCCGAGCTCGATCGTTCCACGGAGACCGGTGACTCCGCGAAATGGAGCGGGGACGTACCGTTTGATGTCCGGCTCGCCTCCGCCCGCACGCAGTGGCCGGAACAGGAGTCGAGATGGGCACGTATTGGAGCGCGCCGTCGCTCGGCTCGAGGCGACGCGGGGCGGAGCGCAATCGCACATGAGCTTGAAGAGGCCGTTCGTACCCTCAACGAAATGCGCCGCGAACGCGGCCGAGAGCGCGCGCTCCGTCTTGTGGCGACACCGCTGGCCGACCATCTCAACGAGGTCATTCCACGACTCGCCGCGGCGCAGGAGGCGTGCCGACGCAGCTTCCTCCGCTCATGCAGTTGGGACCTCTTCGACGATTCGTGGAGCACTCCGGATTGGTCGGTATTCGACCGCGCCCGTGTGGTGTTGGAGAGCGCTCCCGGACTTGCGGCCCTCAGCCAAATGATAGCGCGAGGAGCGGCGCAGGACGAACCGCGCACGGTGTGGCGAACGGTGCGCACTATCGAAACGGTACCGACTAAGGTCGACATCGGCATAGGAGACGTTCTCGGCGTTAACGGCCGCGGCGACCTACGATCGGCGCTTGGCAGCGAACTGGCGCTTCTCGCGTGGCCCGAAACGGAAGATCTCTTTGCGCGAAAGCTCGCAGAACGGGACATCATGTCGCTGGAACACCGGAGAACGCGCACGAAAACGACCGAAGAGGAGCGTTGGGAGCGCGTGCAACTCCCGGCCCCCGTTCGGCCCGGCCCGTTAATTGTCTGTCTGGATACCAGCGGGTCGATGCAGGGTCCCCCGGAGCGTGTGGCGCGGGCGATCAGTCTCGGTCTCGTGCGCGAAGCGATCAAAAATCGCCGCGATCTCAGACTCTTGGCGATCCAGCACGGGCTGAAAGAGGTTCACGTCCCCGGGGCTCACGGCGACTCGGCAGCTTACCATTCGGCCGACACCGTCGTCGGCGAGGCGCCGTCGCGCGTAGACGAAAGTGTGCTCCGAGAGCTACAGGCGTTCTTGTCGGCGCCCATGGGTGGAGGCTCGGATATCTCGCCCACATTGGGAACGGCACTCGGACACCTCCCCCGGGACGAGAACGAGGTCGCCGATGTGCTGATGGTGAGCGATATTCGGTTTCCGAAAATCGGACCGGCGCATCTGAGGACGATGTACGAACTGCAACAACGAGGGCTCGCCCGATTTCACGCCCTTACGATCAACGCGCTTCCCATCGAGGACCCGCTCAACCTTTTCGACTATCGCTGGCATTACAATACCTCGCCTCGTCCCGACCTCGCCGGTGCGCCGTCGGGAGACGAGAATCCACCGATCGGACTCGATTTCCACGCCTTCCGTGGCGCGTGACGCCGGTCGGCGTATCACGACGATGCACACTCGCCGCCCGCAATCGGCTTAACTGTGTCAAAAAGACACATCTATATCGCGTCTTTTTGCTACTGTTTCGTTATTGCCCACCACAGGCGAACTTTAGGGTCTGCACGTGGTCACGGCGAGCGAGACGAGACTGCCTTACAAACTCATATCTCTTTTCAAGATAAATAATTACATATTTTTTATATCTTTCAGCACAACTTGGCACGCGTTATGCTTATTTCTATACAGAAGATGATGCGGAGAGGCGGAGACACGGAAGGCGCCGGTACGGGCCTCATCTCCGGCCGGAAAACCAAAGACCGCGTCACCTACAGGAGGTTTATGATGAATTATCTTACGGTACGTCGCCCGCGAAATGGAGTGAGCGTTTTGAACGACTTCGATCGGCTTTTTGATTCGGTGTTCGGCAATATGCCGAGCTGGAACGACCGCAGCCCGGCCGTCGATATCCGCTCGGAGGAAGATGCATATCTTATCGAGGCCGACCTTCCCGGAATGACCGAAGATCAGATCGACGTTCGCGTCGAGAACGATCTGTTGATCATATCGGCACGGCACGAGAAAGAGACGTCCGAGAAACCGAAAAAGGGCGCCGTTGGGGCCGACTATATCCTGCGGGAGCGTCAGACTCGGGCATTCTATCGCAGTTTTGCGATGCCCAAGGATGCCGATCCGGCGATGATCGACGCCCACTACAAGAACGGTGTGCTCACGGTTCAGCTCTCCAAGAAGCCGGAGTCCCGACCGCGACAGATCGAAATCAAGCGCGGCTAATCGAAGACGCCGAGTCCTACCGGACCACGGCACTCCCGATTCGCGTAGGCGAATCGGGATGAGCACATTCACGGAAACACGTATGAGAACGAAAGCGGCAGTCGTCACGGCTGCCGCTTTTTCATTGTCGAAGAAAGTGAACCCTATCGTACACATATTCATTTGTCTATTTATGCCATTGAATGAATTTCTGCCGCCCGTAGTCGCAATTCCTTCGCTTCTCGTCGATGGGACGTGAAAAATTGGTTAGGCGAGGAGTTGCATCATTGTGAAATGACAATAATCTCTTTAAAGAGAATGGCGTACCGGAGGTAGTTGCGATGAACAAGGTGGTACTTCTCGGGAAACGGCTTTTCATGAAGTTTCCCGACCTCGACTATTTCACACACCGCGTCGCGGAGGTCGACGGAACGGTCGTATCGACCGTGGGTATGTCCGATGAAGAGATACTGAAGGAGATTGCCGATGCGGCGGCGCTGGTATTGATCGGACATCCGGTAACCTCCGAGATGATCGACGCCGCGCGTTCGTGCCGGTTCATCATGACGTTGTCCGTCGGATTCGACGTCGTCGACGTAAAGGCGGCGACCGCTCGCCGAATCCCCGTATCCAACTGTCCGCTCTACTGCAGCGAAGAGGTAGCGCAACACGCGTTGACCCTGGCGCTCACGGTGGGACGCAAGATTCATGAGTTGATACCCCATGTGAAGGGCGGTGGATGGGACTATAAACAGGCGCGACCCGTGCTATCTCTCCGGGATCGCCGATTTGCCGTTATCGGGCTGGGCCGGATTGGGCGGCATAGCGCGCGCATGGCCCTTGCGTTGGGCATGAAACCGGTCGCTTACGATCCGTACGTCGACGACGATATCTTTGCACTATGCGGCGTCGAGCGCTCTTACGAGCTTGAACCGATGGTCGAGAGTGCGGACTATCTCACGATCCACAGCCCGCTCACCGACGAGACGTGGCATCTGATCGATGGGCCGATGTTGGGCCGTATGCAATCCCACGCCGTCCTCATCAATACGGCGCGCGGCCCGATCGTAGACCAAGCGGCACTGGAGAAGGCCCTTCAGAAGGGCCAAATCGGAGGCGCCGGCATCGATGTGCTCGAAGTCGAGCCGCCGCGGGGTGACGAGGCGCTCCTCAACCTGCCCAATGCGGTGGTCACTCCCCATATCGCGTGGTACTCCGAAGAGAGCCATCGTCAGAATACGATTCAAGGAATGGATGAGCTGGTTCGCGTACTGAGCGGAAAACGGCCGCGGTACGTCGTCAATCCGCAGATTTTTGCCCGGCGCTGAGCAACGTTCTCCGGCGCACCACACGAGGAGGTTCCCAATGGCACGTACTACCTGTATTCGATTGCGTCTGCATATCGTCGTCGCAGCGCTCGTCGCCGCCGTCACGGCAGGCGTCTTTGCGTCCGGTCAATCTGAGGAGGCCGTCTTCCCGACGCGCGCGATCTCCTACGTTATACCCTTCAATCCCGGCGGCCAGTCCGATGTTACCGCCCAGTACCAGAAGCCCTATCTCGAAGAGGCCCTTGGCGTGGATGTCGTGATCCGTCACCAGCCGGGCGCCGGCGGTGCGTTGGCGTGGTCCAACCTCTCTCGATCCCAGCCGGACGGATATACGATCACCGGTAACAACATTCCCCATATCATCATCCAGCCCTTGGTTCGAGAGGACGCGGGATACGCTACCGCCGATCTCAAGCCGGTGTATCTCTTCCAGTCGACGCCGATCGGTATCGCGGTGGCGCCGAACGGCCCCTTCGATACGCTCGATGAACTGATAGACTATGCCGTGCAAAACCCGGGAGAGGTCACGGTAAGCGGATCCGGAACGCACTCGGGACACCACCTTGCACTGCTCCAGTTGCAATACCTCACCGGGGCGTCGTTCACCTATATTCCCGCGACCGGTGCCGCTCCCTCGGTGGCCAACTTCCTGGGCGGGCATACGCAAGCGATCATGGCCAACTCTACCGACCTTCTCGCCCACGACGAGGCGATGCGCGTCCTTGCCATCGGAACGGACGAGCGCTTCTCGGCACTGCCGGAGGTACCGACGTTCATCGAGTTGGGCATCGAGATGACCGCAGGCATCGACCGCGGCGTTGCGGTCCCCCAGGAGACTCCCGACGAGGTCGTCGCGGCACTCTCGGCCGCTTTTGACGCCACGAGCGCCAACGCGGAGTTCGTCGCGGAAATGGAGTCGCTCGGATTCGTCATCCACCGCATAGCCGAGGCCGAGTTTGCCGAGTACATCAACCGCCGAAGGAGCGAAATCGAAACGGTCCTGCGCGAACTCGGCGAGATATAGTCCCTACGCGAATGACCGAGACACTCGTAAGCGCGCTGACCGGCGTTCTCAATCCGGTCAGCCTCCTTCTCGTTACCGCCGGAGTGGGCGCCGGTATCATCGTCGGCGCCCTGCCCGGTCTTACGGCCACGATGGCGATCGCGCTGCTCGTCCCGTTTACCTTCGGCATGACGCCGATACACGGCCTTGTACTCCTCGGAGCGATCTACTCGGGCGCGATTTACGGCGGTTCGTTTTCGGCGATTCTTATCAACACGCCCGGCACCCCGTCGGCCATCGCAACGACATTCGACGGATTTCCCATGGCTCAGCGGGGCGAGGCGTATCGCGCGATCGTCACCGCCACCCTCGCTTCGGTCTTCGGCGGACTGGTGGGCGTGGCGTTTCTTATTTTTCTGTCGCCGCCTCTCGCGCGGGCCAGTTTGCGCTTCGGCCCCCCGGAGTATTTTTGGCTCGCGGCCTTCGGGCTCACCATCATCGCCGCCGTGTCGCCGCGATCGACACTCAAGGGCCTCATCGGCGGTGGCATCGGTTTGATCATTTCGACGATCGGCATCGCACCGATTGAGGGCGCCGTACGATATAACTTCGGCACCGTAGCGCTGCAGAACGGGATATCCCTGATCCCGGCGCTGATCGGTTTTTTCTGTATTCCCGAAGTGTTACGTATGGTCGAGGAGAGCCGCGATTCGGGCACCGTCGTACCGTACAAACGGCAACACAGGATGGTGAATCGCGTCTTTTTCGCCCTCGTACGCAAGCCGTGGCTCATGATACGTTCATCGGTCATCGGGACGCTTATCGGCATCATTCCCGGTGCCGGCGGCAACATCGCCGGGCTTGTGAGTTACAACGAGGCGATTCGCACGAGCGGCAACCGCGAGAAGTTCGGAAAAGGAGCGATGGAGGGCGTTGCGGCCTCGGAAAGTGCCAACAACGCTTCGGTCGCCGGAGCGTTGATTCCGATGTTGACCCTCGGCGTGCCCGGCGCACCGCCGGCGGCGGTACTGTTCGGCGCGCTCCTCCTCCAGGGCATGCGCCCCGGCGCAGAGCTCTTCACGTCCCACGGCACCGTCACCTACGCGTTTCTCTTCTCCCTGGTTCTTGCCAATCTGGCGATGCTGCCGTTGGGTATCGTCCTCGGAAAGGCAGTTGCCAAACTCATGCAGCGTGTACGCGTGCAGACGATGGCGCCGCTTATCATTTTCCTCTCCATGGTAGGTTCGTATTCGATCTACAACAATGTGGCGGATATATATGTGATGGTCGCTACCGGGGTGGCCGCCCATGCGCTGCGCAAGGCGGGATTCATGCCCGGCCCGATCGTCCTGGGCCTGATTTTGGGACCGATAGCGGAGCAAGGCCTTACCCAGTCGCTACTGATGGGGCGCGCGCAGGGATCCGTAGCGGCAATCTTTTTCGGAAGGCCGATCTCGGTGGTCCTGATCGCATTCACGGTGGGGTCGATCGTGCTCCCGATGATGCTCAATCGGAGGAGTCGATCGACCAAGGCGGATGATCACGAAGAGGACGGCCGAGAGGTGCCGTCGGCTCGCAAAGGAGGAGAAACGTGAACGAGAAAGCGCGCAACCTTACCTCCGCCGTGGTGCTGACGATCGTCGGTGCATATTGGTTTGTCACCGCCGACGCCTTCGGCCCTTTAAGCCGTCTCTTTCCCCGAGTAATCTCAGGCTTCGTGTTTGTTCTCGCATTATGCCTTGCCGTTCTCACGATCGCCGGACGCGGTCCCGCTATCGCCATGGCGAAGGGCGACGCCGGGGAGCGGCACGTGCGCTCCGGCACGCTGATGGCGGCGCTGGTACTGTGGACGGCACTGATTCCCCTCCTCGGGCTCCTGATTGCGAGCCTCGTCGGCGTAACGCTCATGGGTGTCATCACGTTTCGAGCCCACACCGGCACGGTGCGCGCGATTATTGTCGCCCTTATCTCGGTCGGCGCATTCTATCTTCTCTTTCAGGAGATCCTGCGAGTACGCTTTCCGATGGGTCTGTTACCCTAACCGTCGTGTCGTCGCGCCGCCGTCGGGCGCGTGTGCATCGTGCGGCTACATGCAATGTTTCGTCGATCGCTCGCGATCGTCGGCTTCCCTTCCACACGCGGCCGAGGATCGTCAGTCGCGTTCCCCACGCACCCTCACTCTCGCAACGGCGAGAGCCTCCGGGGTGTCGATATCGACGAATATCCCATCATCGGCGACCGGTACGGTGCGAACCGGGTATCGAGACAGAAAGTGTTTCATCGATGAGAAGCGTACACCGTCGCGTACCAACCGGGGTATAACCGCCGAGGAGATCAATACGGGGTGCCCCGTGCGCCCGCCCATCTCCGGAAAGAGCGCCCATCCGTCGTCATACTGCGCCCCTCCGAGGGAGTCCCGCGCCGCAACGAGCGTCACATAGATGTCGGAGGCAAGAAACGGCATATCGGCCGGAGCGACGAAAAAGGTCGACGTCGCGACCTCGGCGGCACCAACTATGATAGAGGAGAGCATTCCACGCTCGTAGTCGCGGTTGTGCACGACCGTCACCTCGGGGAGGGCGCGAACGTGCGCGGCGACCTCGTCGTGAGCTGCACCGGTAACGACGATGCATCGCCGGCACACCGACAGAGCATTCTCCACCGCGCGAACGATAAGGCTGGTGCCGGCGACAAGCTCAAGGGTCTGTTTCGGGGTTCCCATGCGCCGCGCCGCGCCTCCGGCCGGTATCACGCACTCGACCCCTACGGCGCGATCGCCGGAAGAGACGTGTTTCACGCGCGGGACACGCTACAGCGCGGCTATGCGCCGAGCAACCTTGAGACGCAACCAACGCTCATTCACGATCGAACGGACGTGCTTACCTCGCCCGCAGACGCCGATCTCATCGGCCGCTTCCATAAGGATCGTGACGTGATATCCGTCGAACTCGGTCACCCGCACGGTGATATGTACGGTGGAACCGACGACCGTCGGATGATCGTGCATAACCTCCGAGCTCTTGCCGACGGAGACGAAACCGTCCGGTAGATAGGGAGTAAGCATACGGACCGACGCCTCGATCATAAACGAGACGAGGGAGGGTGTGGAGAGGAGCTTCTCGACCTCGTCGGGAAGATGATTGTCGAACGTATGCGCCTCGACGATCGATCGACGAATGGTGATGGTCATCCCCGGCTTAATACCCGGAAAGTTCATACGAGATATCCCTCCTCGGCCACAACACGACCGTTGTAGATAACCGCCCGTGGCACAGCGTGTTCGGCGAGAAGCTCGGTTACCGTGCCGGCGCGATGCACCACCAGATTGGCACGCGCGCCGTCGAAAACCCCGTGATCTTCAAGACCTACGACGCGCGCCGCCTCCGTGCCGATCATATCGCACAACTCATCGAGTTGATCGGCACCCGTCTTCCAAAGGAGATGCGCCGCGAGAAATGCCACCTCGAGCATATTGTTCCTCCCGAAGGGATAGTACGCATCGTTCATGTCGTCCTGTCCGAGTCCGACGGGTATACCGGCGGCACGCAGGCCCTCGATATCGGCGTGCAGTGGTCCGGTATGAGGGTCGCTCACCACGCCGATACCTGCCTCCTTTAGAATCCCGAATAGACGTCGCCGTGTCGGTTCCGGGTACATGGCCATGGCGCGAGCGTGATGCGCAACGACACGATGCCGTAACCCACGCTCCAGCGCGGCGACGGCGAGCATCTCCAACGTCCGTAAGCTCGCGTCGCCGGCGTCGTCGACGAGCATCGACACGGGAGCACTCAGTTCAACGGCCAAATCCAACATCGTGTCGATGTGTCGTTGCGCGGCACGATCGGTATACTCGATCCACGGAATGCCGCCCACCACGTCGGCGCCCTCTTCCATGGCTCGACGCACCAGACGATCGGCTCCGGGATCGCGCACAAGTCCATCTTGCGGAAAGGCGACTACGTGCATGTCGATACGGTCGCGGAACTCATCGCGAACCTGCATCACCGCACGCACACCCTCCAGCTCGGCCGCGGTATCCGTATCGGCAAAGGCGCGAACATGGCTCGTACCGTAGACGACGGCGCGTTCCACGGCTCGGCGAATCCCTGGAACGAGTCGGTCGCGGCGATACTGTTTCTTGACGCCCCGCGCGAGCTCGATCGCGCGTACCGCGCCGCCCATATCGCGTCCATGGTACTCGTCGAGCGCCGTATCCCCGACGAGCGGAAGCGTATAGACCTTGCAGAGATGCAAATGGCCGTTCACGAAACCCTCGGTCACAATTGCGCCGCCGGCATCGATTACCGCATCTTCGGGCGGTGAGGTCTCCTCGCCGTCGGTTGCGACGAGGCTCCGTCGGGGTTGTCCGTCTCCATACGGCACGACCGCCTCGATACGATCGCCATCGAGGCGAATCGTCCACAAACCGTCACGGCGGCGCAGTCGCGCATTGGTGATCGTCATGCTACCTCCGAGGGCGGCACACGCCGTAGCGAGTCAGTCGCAGTCGTGCTTTTGCAACTCCGGCGCCGAACGGCAACTCCCGAAAGGGCTCTTCGTAATCCAGTTGTCGATCGGCTCCTTGCGGTTGAGCGCTCGCCATACATCCTCGAAGCGCAACGGCATATGGGTAATCTCCGCACCGGTGGCGCGCTGGATCGCATTTCCCAACGCGGCGGCCACCGAGATCATGCTGTGCTCGGCGATACCGCGCGCGCCGAACGGACCGTCTACCTGCGGCGTCTCGACACCGAAGGTCTCTATCTCGATCGGAATATCCTTGGACGTCGGAATCTTGTTATCCGTGAAGCTCGGATTGAGGAGATGCCCCTTCTTGTCGTAGATGTACCCCTCGACGGTTGCGGTGCCGAGTCCCTGGATCATGCCGCCGATCGCCTGGCCGCGAAAGGCGTCCGGGTTGATCACACGCCCGGCGTCAAAGACCGAGGCAACCTTCAGCACGTCGTACTCGCCCGTCTCGGCGTCGACCGCCACGATCATACCGTGGGCGCCGTAGGTCCAATCGATCGCCGGGAGTCCCTCGCCGGTCTCCTTATTGAGGTGCGTCAGCCCCTGGGCGATGTAGCGTCCGACACCCACCAACGGTCCGCCGACTGCGTTCCCGTTGGGATAGGCGTAGCCGACGGCAAGTTGACGCCACTCCACGCGATGCTCCGGGTGATGGCGCACGAAGATACCGCCGCCGTCGTGGTCGAGATCGCGCCGATTGGCCCGCAGTATCTGCGCCGCGTCGCCGTACCCCTTGTCGACCAGATCGTCGGCGGCCAAAATCGCCGCGTTACCGCTCAACAACAACCCCTTGGAGGCGACGGTCTGCCAATCGTAGGGATCGCGATCGGTATCGCACTCGAATGCGACTTTTACCTTGTCGACGCTCATGCGGAGTCGCTCGGCGATGATCTGCGCGACCGCCGTATAGGTTCCCTGCCCATAGTCGACAAGACTCAAGTTGGCGGTGACGGTTCCGTCCTCGTTCATCTTGAGTATCACAGTCGTTGCGGTAAACGGCGGCATCGCCGGCGCCTTGTGGAGTCCTACCACCGCTTTACCGATTTTTTTGCCCCCGCGGGCCGCGGCGCGCTCTTCTTCGGGAGTAATCGCGCCGTATCCGACCATATCGGCGGCCTTTTTGAGACACGCGTCGATATCTCCGGTGTGCTCGGTAATCGTCTCGCCGGTGAGCGTCTTCGCCCCGGGCTGCAGCGTGTTCTTGAGCCGAAACTCGAACGCGTCCATGCCGATCGCCTGCGCGACCAGATCCATGTGGCGCTCCAATCCCCAAAAGAACTCGACGTGTCCGAATCCGCGATAGGCGGTACCGAAGGGCTTGTTGGTGTAGACGGTGTAGGCGTCGACCTGTGCGTTGGGAATCTCGTACGGCCCTCCGGCGCTATACCCGGAAGCGCGCGTGACGTTGACGGCGTAGTCCGCATACGCCCCGGAATCCCACCACATGGTCATCTGCTGCGCGACGATCTTGCCCTCGCGGGAGACGCCGGTCTTGATGCGATAGGTGAGCTGACTCCGACACGGTAACAGGCTAAACTCTTCCTCGCGCGTCGCGGTAAGTTTCACCGGTCGCCCGCCCGCGGTTCTGCTCAACACCGCAACCAGCGGCTCAATCCCGATACCCGCCTTGCCGCCGAATCCTCCTCCGACGTAGGGCACCTGTACCCGAACGTTGCGATGGGGCAACGAGAATGCCACGCAAAAGAGGTTGCGCAGCGTAAAGGGTGACTGGGCGCTCGACCAGATTTCCACCCGATCGTCTTGCCCCCATCGGACGATCGCCACGTGCGTCTCCATGGGTACGTGCTGTACCGAGGGGTTGGTGTACTCACGTTCGACGATCCACTCGCTCTCGTCAAATCCCTTCTCGACATCGCCCTTGCGCAGCTTGGTATGGTTGGCGATGTTGGTGCCCGGTTTGGGAGTAAATGCCGCCTCCATGTAGGAGTAACTCCCCAGATCGGGATGAACGAGCGGCGCCCCTTCCTCGACGGCCTCCTTCGGGTGCAGGACGGGCGTCAGCTCCTCATACTCCACTACGATCG
The DNA here is from genome assembly GCA_965601925.1 of Alkalispirochaeta sp. GTDB lineage: Bacteria > Spirochaetota > Spirochaetia > DSM-27196 > Alkalispirochaetaceae > Alkalispirochaeta. Next base: position 2,370,355 of record OZ271854.1, on the reverse strand, counting down.
CGTCGACGGCGCGTTGTGCGATTTCCAGCGTGTCGGCGGCCACCGCCGCGACGGCCTCGCCGAAATGTCGCACCTCGTGACGCGCCAGAATGTCCTTGTCCACGACGTACAGCCCGAGCTTATAGTCGAGATCCTTACCGGTCACGATCGCTCGGACACCCGGCAGCGCGGCGGCGGCGGCGGTATCGATCGATACGATGCGCGCCCTGGCGTGCGGGCTCGTCTTGACTCGCGCGTAGAGCATGCCGGGAAGCGTCATATCGCTTACGTAGGTCGCCTGTCCGGTAACCTTCTCAATCGCGTCGATCCGCCGGGTGTGACGACCGACACGCGTTAATTCTTTGGCGGCTGTCGTTTCAAGCATGGCCGTTCTCCTTCGCGGAATCCACCGTATCGCCTGTTTTGACGCGGTCGGCGGCACCCTTACCGGCGGCGTCCAGAACCGCCTCGATGATCTGTTCGTAACCGGTACAGCGACAAAAGTTGCCCTCGATTCCCTCGATGACCTCTTCCCGCGTCGGGTGCGGCGTGCGGCGAAGGAGATCCTTGACGGTCATAATCATGCCGGAGGTACAAAATCCGCACTGGACGGCATGATGGCGGTCGAAAGCCTCCTGTACGATGGTGAGTTCGCCACCGCGCGCCTCGCCCTCGATCGTCTCGATTACCGCACCGTCGATTTCCGCGGCAAGAATGAGACACGAGTTGACCGCCTTGCCGTTCACGATAACGGTGCAGGCGCCGCATTCGCCGGCTCCGCACCCGCCCTTGGTACCGGTTAGCCCCAGATCACCGCGCAAAAAAAGGAGTAAGGTCTTGTGATCCGACACGACCCGTTCGTACTCCTGACCGTTCACTGTGCATCGAATTCGCGTCACGCCAGAGCCTCCTTGAGCTCCGATCCGCCGGCCGGGATCGAAGTCATAAGCCGTTTGATAAACACATTCACCATGAACGCGCGATACTCGGCCGTCGCGCGAACATCGTCGATCGGGTCGATAAGGCCCTTCGCCTTGGCCTGTACCGTCTCCCAATCGACGTCGGCGCTCATGTCGGCGAGGAGCACCGGCGTGGGTGCCGCAGAGCCTATCGCGACCCGTACACCCTCTTCGTGCTTGATAAGCGTTACACTTACCACGCCGAGATCGTGGCCTTTGATACGTTTGAGCTTCTCGTATCCACCGGCGGCTCCGGCCCAGCGATTGGGCACTACGATACGCACCACGATCTCGTCGGGACGGATAATCGTCTTTTTCACACCGGTGATGAACTCGCCCAGCGGCACCGAGCGCTCGCCGGCGGAGCTCGCAAGGACGACCTCTCCTCCGAGCACCAAAAGCGGACCGGCCATGTCGCCGCACGGACTCGCGGTGACGATGTTACCGACAACCGTCGCTCGATTTCGCAGTTGAAAGGTCGCAAGCTCGCTGCCGGCGATACTCAATATCGCAAACCGGTCGCGCACCACGGGGTGATCCACCAACTCGTTGACCGTTACGCACGCCCCGATCGAGAGTCCGTCCGACGCACTCCACGACAGCTCGTGGAGAGCCGTTACTCCCTTGAGATCGACGACGTGTTGCGGTTTCATCAACCCCGCGCGAACATTTACAAATAGATCGGTCCCGCCGGAAAACGTCGCCGCGTCCGCTCCATATGTCGAAAGAAGGGTCAACGCGTCGTCGAGCGAATCGGGACGATGATACGAAAACTCGTGTAGCATCACGCACCACCTCTATCGGCTGACGCCGCGGCGAGACGTCCACGGTGAGTAGACGCTGCGAGTTACGCGGCGACGCCGGATATTGTTCATGAGATTTTGACGGTGTTCATTGTCCGCCCGACCGCGAATGTTGTCAAGAAAGCCGTTGCCGCATGATCGTGCATACGGCCCGGAGTCGACGGCACGGCTCGGAGCCGCACCGCGACGGACCGTCGGATCGAGGAGAGAACTGCCCGCCCTCCTCCTCGCAACCGAGAGATCTGTCTCTTCTACGAGTGTTCGCCTACCGAAAGGAACGTCACAAACGCTCCCGGACGAGGAACGGGGAGCGTAGACGCCGTGTACTCGACGGCTTTCGCAATCTTCGTATGGCTTCTCCGTGAGTAAATGCGTCGACGACCGTATCGGTGCTGAACGACGCCGAGTATATCGTTACATCGCGTTGCTGCTTTGCAAGGTATGCCTTCACTATCAACATCGATTCGATATGATAGAATGCCGAATCAGAGCGAATCCGTTTAGAGGGCGGCAATGGACCCAATCTTTGCCGCGTTTTTTCCCACAGATTCACGCCTAAGCTTCGTTCGCTCCCGAGACCGTAGGGTATGTTTTTAACCACACTTGCGCCCACAGGTATACCGCCGCGCAGGCACAGACGATGTATCGTGGCGTGTACCGCGCTGGCCCTCGCGCTGTCGATGAACGGAGGTGTGTCGGCCCAACCGTTCGAGATTACGATCGACGCGCCCGAAGTCCGGCTCCTGGGGTCCTTGATCCCACTTCAGCCGGTCCTCGATAGCCTACTCGATGTGGACAACACGATGTCGACCATTGCCGAACTTGAAACGCAACTTAATAGCGACGAGGACATACAACGCTTTGCGTCGCTGCCGGAACTCGCAACCGCCGCGGCGCACGCCGGTGCGGCGGCGGCGCATCTGGGGACACAACGCGCGTTTAGCGACTACCGGATACTCGCCGTGGTCGTGGGCGCCGGAGTCGGCGTTTCGGTCCCCGGGCTCGATCCTCTGGCATTCCAAACCGCAGTTGCCGATCTCGAGACCGAAGGCGACATTTACGTGGGAGCGTCGATTCAACCGATTGTCGCTTCGATCGGCTTCAATCTCAGCCGGTGGATCCCAAAGACACGCGTCGACGCCAAAGTCGGTCTTGCCGATATCGCACAAGGGACCGTTTCGACCGGTATCGCCTATAGCTCACTCAGCGTCGGTATGAATCTCAACTACCAACTACTCGCATCGCGCCAAGCACCGCTCGGCGTCCTTCGGTGGCGCGGCCTGACGCTGGCTACGGGTCTGCTGTTTCAGCGTAGTCGAACCGACCTCACCGTCACGATCCAAGATGAGGACTTTTCCCAGCCGATCACCTACGGCGATTTGGGATTCAGTCCGGCCGCGCTTGCCGCGCTCGGTCGTAGCGCCGACGATTCGTTCTTGGACTTGGTCGTTTCGCCGACGATCACGGCGGTCGTCGAATCGCGCACCTATTCGATTCCCTTTGAGGTCACCACCGGGCTCCGTATCTTCTGGTTACTCGATATCAACCTGGGTGCCGGCGTCGATTTAGTGTTTGGGCGGTCCCGACTCGAGTTCGGTACCGATGTTGGGTTGGATGCGGACCCCGATCCGGCGTTTGATGATGCGGTGGTTATCGTCCCCGGTTCAGTAGCGTTCAACATCACCAATACGGCGAGTCCACGATTACTTCGACCGCGCCTCACATCGGGAATCGGATTCAACATCGGTCCGGCAAAGCTCGATATCCCCGTGATGCTCTTCTTCGAGCCCGACGGAAATACCGTTATGGCCGGCGTCAACCTCGGGATCGTGTGGTGATGCGATCGAGAAACGTATCCAATCGACGCACACGGCGCGATTCCCGTCATCGCAAATGGCGCGCCGAAACAGACTCGACCGCCGAATCGGCGCGTTTGAGCAATCGGCCCGTTAGTAAACCGCTGCAACCTCGTCGATGATCGCCAGCGTGTGCGAACCACACACGATGTGGATCGAACGATAGTCCGTCGCGAGCGCATGTGCCCGGTACTGGACGGTCTCGGTCGTCAAAACTTGGGCGACGAGCCCGGTCGGCGACTCGGGCACGAGCACCAAACGCTGCGTGGGCGGACTGCGGCGATCCAACGGACCCTCTCGCCACACAAACGTGAAACCGGGTGTAGGGAGCTCCACAACACCGGTGACATTGAGCGTGGGTTCGCCGGTACCGGGCGTGTGATCGATCCATGCGTTCCAGTCGGAACTGGATAGAACCGGACAGCCGTCGGCGTCGCCGGCGGCTTCTTCAGTTGCCGGATCGCACGTCGTTTCGGCAAACCCGTTGACCGCTAATGCGAGCAGCACCGCCGGCCAAAGTTTTCTCACAGTCATCGTTACCCCCTCCGCAAGCACCGCCTCTACTCCCTGCGCCCGTGTCGTTGCCGCGCTCTTGACGAACGGTTTCAAAGGGTACCATATGGATCAAAATTACGCAGAACTGGGAGCGTCGCAATGAGCAAAATCGAAGCCTCGGGTAAGGTTGAATCGAAGTCTTCACTCAAAGGTTACGCGGAGCGAGTATCGACACGCGTCGCATTGACGGTCGGGGTCCTCGTGGGCGTCTCGGTCATCGTGTTCAACATCGGCCGTAACCCAATTCCGCTCCTGGAAGATGTGCGGTCGTTCGGAGTTCTCGCGTTTCTCGGTATGTTTCCCATCTCATTGTTCGCCGCCGGATTCGGCTTCATCGTGGGTGTGAAAGCGTGGAACGAGCGAGTTGGTCCGGAACGCCAAAGACGCTGGGCGATAACGGTTGTGCCGATCGCGATCGCATACATGCTCTTCGCTGCCGCGATCGCGGTGCTGCTGCTGACGATCATTGAAGCGGCGTTTCAGTTTCTGGCGCTCAACACGCTGCAAAGCGCTCTACTGGCGGGGATGGGAACCGGCGTATGTGCCGGCTGGATCGTGAGCCAGACGATATACGTCGACAGTACGCGCCTGTTGAAGCTCATTCTGGTAATCATGGGCGGTGGCCTATATCTCACTATGACCAACATCGACGACCCGCTGTGGTGGCAAGTCTCGTTTAGCTACATGGGTGAAATGGAGTCCAACGTCAGCGTAATCTTTAACTCGACGCTCATTTTTGTGGGGATCATGTTTCTCGTTTGGCTGGGGTACGCGATGAGCGACTACGAGATCGTCGTGCGTCACGGCGTCGCCAACACGCGTAGCGTTCGGCCGTTACGCGTCGGTTTCGTCGTGTTGGCCGTGGCACTTGCACTTGTCGGTGCCTTTCGGGCCAACCTCACTCCGTTTACCCGCTTTATGCACGCTGTCGGGACGTACTCCGCCGCAGGGGTGCTGGGCTTGTTGATGGTCGGCGTCCGGTGGTTGGTGCCCGGGTTCTCGTACGAGTTCTTCGTCGAATCATGGATCTTTACCGCGATTTTGGTGGCGGCATCGGTTCTGACGCTCCTTGGTCGCATCAATTTCGTCGGGCTCGAGGTCATTGCATTTGTCCTGGGCATGACCTGGCTGTCTCAATTTGTCGGCAACGTCGAGGAGACGGCGCGTCGACTTGAACCGGACGCGTTCGCGATCTGAAGCCTGCGTAATCGAGCTTCGCGGACGTTACGACGTCCGGCCACGGCGCTTGATCGCGGGAAGGGCACCGTCGCTCTTGACCAGCTCGAAAGCGCCTTTCACAATGACCACCGCTATGAAAGAAGTATCTTGCGTGGACTCCGTCGCGCCGGCTGCGCGAACGGGTTTCCTTCTTCTGTGCACCGTGATGCTCGGGTTGTCGGTGCCGGTCTTCGGCTCAGGCGCGTCGGAAGAGGACGAGCGTGCGAGCGCCGATGCGGCGGTCGTCGAGCGGCGTGTGGTAACCGATGCGTTGGGTCGTGAGGTCTCGGTGAGTACCGATCCTCGGAGAGTGGTTCTCGCCGGACGGGCGGTGTTGATGATCGCCGACGTCATATACGCCTTCGAGGAGGCGCCGGAGCGGCTGGTCGGCATCGGTAGGATCAACCAGGGGCGCGGTAACTTCCTTCGCGCAATCGACCGGGACTACGACGAGAAGGCCGTCTTGGAGCGCAACGTCGGCCCCGAACAGATCGCCGCCCTTTCTCCCGATCTGGTCGTTCTCAAGACCTTTATGCGCGAGACATTGGGCATGGGACTCGAGCGGCTGGACATTCCGGTCCTGTACATAGAGTTGGAGACGCCGGAACAGTACCAACGCGACATTCTCACCCTCGGGGAAGTATTCGACGAGGAGGTTCGCGCAGCCTCTCTTGCGGATTGGTACCGCCGACGCGCCGCGGAGATTGAAGAGCGCACCGCAACTCTTTCGGCGGACCGACGACCGCGGACGCTCTTGGTGTACTACCGCTCGACCGACGGCGACGTCTCCTTTCAGGTACCACCGGCCGGTTGGATACAAACACAGCTCGTAGAAAGTGCCGGCGGTGCACCCGTCTGGCCCGAGGCCGTCTCCGGCCGCGGCTGGATTACCGTCGGCTTCGAAGAGATCGCCGCATGGAACCCCGAGGAGATCGTGCTGATCGCGTACGACGGTTCGGGCCCGGAAGTGCGCGACCGTCTCTCGGAGCAACCGCGTTGGCAGGCGCTTGCGGCGGTGCAAAGCGACCGGTTTCACGCCTTTCCGGTCGACTACTACAGTTGGGATCAGCCGGACACACGGTGGATTCTCGGTCTGCAGTGGCTCGCGACGCGTCTCCAGCCGGAGCTCTTCGGCGATATCGATATCACCGACCGAGCCGAGGAGTTTTTTCGCGTGGTGTACGGGATGAATGAGGCGGCATACGCCGAGACGATTTCGCCCATCCTTACCGGAGATATCGACTGACCGCCGGAGAACCCGCCGGCGGGCGTTGGAAGATGGTCGTTCTGACGGCGGCCCTTCCCGTCGCGCTGTTGAGTGTGCTTCTCGCGGGACGATACCCGAATACCGGCTTTATCTCACCGTCGATCCTGTTCGACGATCCGTTGGCGCTGCGTCTCGTCCTAGAACTACGCCTACCGCGGGCACTTGCCGCTATCTTTTTGGGATCGGCTTTGGCCGTTGCCGGCGTAGTCATGCAAATGCTCTTTGCCAACCCGCTTGTGGAGCCGGGACTCATCGGTGTCTCTCAAGGAGCCGCGTTCGGGGCCTCACTCATGATCGTCATCGTCGGAGCGCGTCCGTGGGCGGTACAAGGGGCCGCGGCTGCGGGCGCCCTCATCGGACTGGGATGCGCCTATACGATCGCGCGTCGATTGCGCTTCGGCGGGTGGATACTCCGCTTGGTGCTGTCCGGCATCGCGGTCTCGGCGATACTCTCGGCCGGAGTCGGACTCATAAAGTTCGTCGCCGACCCGTTGGAGCAACTGCCGGCAATCACCTTCTGGTTGCTCGGCGGCCTATGGAACGTCGGATGGCCGGAGTTGGCAAGGGTGTTCCCACCCGTGGCGATATCGCTGGTAGTGCTGTACCTTGCCAGATGGCGCGTAAACCTCCTCTCCTTGGAGGACCGGGTCTCGTTCTCTCTGGGAGCGGCTCCCGGACGCGAGCGCGCCGCAATACTCGTTGCGGCGACGGTGGCGGTGGCGTCGGTGATTTCCGTAGCCGGTATCGTAGGGTGGGTCGGGCTCATCGTACCCCACGCCGCGCGCCGACTCTTTCGGGCCGACGCCGCGGCGTCGCTCCCCGCCGCGGCACTCCTGGGAGCGACATTCGTGCTCCTCGCCGACGGCGCCGCCCGCACCGTCATCGCGGGGGAGATACCGCTCGGCGTCATTACCGCTCTTTTAGGCGCGCCGGCGTTTGTCGCGCTCATGATGACGCACAACATACGGGTGGCTCGATGACTCACCACGGGAGGGGTGGCTCGATGACTCACCACGGGAGGGGTGGCTCGATGACTCACCACGGGAGGGGTGGCTCGATGACTCGACCCGGCATAACGACGCATGACCCGGCGGTCGCAATCGACGGCGTCGGATTCTCCTATGCCGCAACACCGGACAAGCCGCGCGCGGTCTCCGATGCGAGAGAGATTCTACGCGACGTCACGCTCGCCGTTCCGTCCGGAGGCATCAATGCGATACTCGGGCCGAACGGGGTGGGAAAAACGACGCTGTTGAGCCTGATACTGGGATGGCTCAGACCGCGCCGGGGACATATCACCCTCTTCGGCGAGAGAATCGCCTCCCTCGGTCGTCGCGGTATGGGCCGCACCGTATCGCTCCTTCCGCAAGACGAGCATATTGCGTTTGAATATCGGCTGATTGACTACGTGCTCCTCGCCCGCGCGCCCTACCTCTCCCCGCTTGAGGCTCCCGGGACGACCGACCGCGATATCGCCTTTGAGGCGCTCGACCGCGTCGGAATGGCCGGCCGCGCACATACTCCCGTTACCGAGATGAGCGGCGGTGAAAAGCAACTGGTGATGCTCGCCCGTTGCCTGGCACAACAACCGCGTCTTCTCCTCATGGACGAACCGACCTCGCACCTGGATATCTTCAACAAGCGTCGCTTGGTCGATCTTCTCCATTCTCTCCGGGACGACGGGGTTACGACGATCTTCTCCACCCACGACCCGGAATTTGCCTCTATTTGCGCGGATCGGTTGATTCTGCTCCACGACGGCGGGTGTCTGGCTCACGGACCGACCTCCGAGGTCATGCGGGAAGATCTGCTGGGACTCCTCTTCGATGTCCCGTTGACGATCGCCCACGTGGACGGTCGTCCGGTCGTGATGTGGTAGCGGGGCGGGCGTGCTCACCGGCGAAGCGTTTTCTCTGGCACGTTGATCGGCGCGGTGCTACACTTGACGCACCATGAATCGACAAACGGAACACAACGCAAGCCTTGCCGTCATCGCCCTGGGCGGCAATTCGATTATCGCAAAGGGCCAGCGCGGCACCGTCGCCGAGCAGTTCGAGAACGTGCGTCGTACGGTGCGACCCGTCGTCGAGTTGATGAAGCGGAGCTACAACTTCATCGTTACCCACGGTAACGGCCCGCAGGTGGGCAATCTCCTCCTTCAAAACGAGCTTGCCAAAGATGAGGTGCCCGAGGTGCCCCTCGGTGTGCTCGACTCGATGACCTGCGGTTCGATGGGATACATGATCGAGCAGTGTCTGCAAAACGAGATGATCGCCCAGGGGATGTGGCGCAACGTGGTGACGATTCCCGCGCAGATCATCGTCGACCGCCGCGATCCTGCGATGGATAACCCGACCAAGCCGATCGGTCCCTTCTACACTGAGGAGCAGGCGCAAAAGCTCATCGAGGAGCGGGGATGGTTGGTGAAAGAGGATGCCGGGCGCGGATGGCGTCGATTCGTCGCCTCGCCCTATCCGATCGATATCGTGGAAAAGGATGCGATCCGCAACCTTCTCAAGGAACACTACATGCTGATCACCGGCGGCGGCGGCGGCATTCCCGTTGCGTACGACGAAAACGGGACAATACAGGGTGTCGACTGCGTCATAGACAAGGATCTTGCCAGTATGAAACTGGCAATCGCCGTTCACGCGCGTACCCTCATCGTCATTACCGGCGTCCCGAAGGTTACGATCAACTTCGGCAAGAGCGACGAAAAACCGCTGGACCGCATTACCCTCGCCCAGGCACGGCACTACTATCAGGACGGGCAGTTCCCGCCGGGCTCGATGGGCCCCAAAATGATGGCGGCGATCGAGTTCGTGCAGGCCGACCCGGGCAATCGAGTCATCATCACCAACGAGGAGAATCTCCTGGAAGCGGTGGAAGGCAACGCCGGGACGCACATCGTCGCGTACTGACCGTGCGCGCGCCGTCGGCAAGGCCGTGTTGCTCCGATACTATCGCACCGTGAGCCGGCTTGAGGCGCGCATATCGCTCCACTCGAGGCCGCGCCGCCCGCATCGGCAAAGGTGCGTCGCTCTGATACCATCGCGCTATGAGCTGGCTTGAGACGCGTATATCGCTCCACTCCAACGATAGTCCGGGGGAAGAACTCGCCAATGGGTTGACGCACGCGGTCGGCGCCGTGGGCGCGGTCGTGGGTACGGTACTGCTTGCGGCGCGGAGTCCCGGCGGCTTTCATCTTCTATCCCGAATCGTCTTCGGGACGTCGATGGTGCTTCTGTTTTCGGTATCGACCGCGTATCACCTGAGTCCCGCAGGCTCGCGATGGAAACGCCTCTTTCGCCTGTTCGATCACATGTCGATCTTCCTGTTGATCGCCGGCACCTACACACCGGTCATGGGTGCGATCGGAACGCCGTGGGCCCACGGGACGTTGGCGGCGGTCTGGGCGTTGGCGATCGTCGGAATGACCCTCAAGGTGCTCCTTTGGGACCGTTTTCGCAGGTGGCAGATCGTCTTCTTTCTGGGCATGGGGTGGCTCGCCGCCGTCAGGCTCGACACCGTCCTCGCGACCGTGCCGCGTCCGTTCTTTTTCCTACTTCTGGCAGGTGGCATATTCTACAGCCTCGGCACCATCGTATACGCCATGAAGCGCCTTCGGTACCACCACGCGATCTGGCATCTGTTTGTGTTAGGCGGAGCCGCCTCCTTTTTTTGGGGCGTGTATGGTTATCTGTGACGGGCGCGTCTCCCCGGTTCTCATCAGTGGAGCCCGGGAGGCGGTGTCGGTCACTCAGCAAGCCGGGGCGGCTTGGAGTCGCGCCCGCCACCGTCTCCCGTTCCCGATGCAACAGCGCAGGGGTGTCTCGTCCTCAGGTGGTTTGTTGGGGGAGACCGGGCTCTTCGCTTGTACTCCTCGGGACGCACTCGACGACTATTGTCGTCGAGCAAGCGGGGATGTGAACGGGCTCACTGCCGATCGCCCTACATCTCCGTGCATCCCTGCGGGGTATCCCGGATGCATGGGCGAGTAGGAAGCGAAGCTTCCGACCAGCCGCGGCGATCCCTCGCGTTCGCAGCCACGGCGACGATTGCATAGGCGAGCAACCGATAAGACTACGACCGTCCCCACGTCGCTACATGGATCGTCGTTCCATTCAGTCGGGGCAGCCCGGGGTTGTGTCGTAGGGGTGCAGTCCTTCGGGACACGGGGAGGCCGCCACATCGACCTCGGCGGGTCGTCGCGTCGCGCCCCCGGTAAGATCGTGGACCCACGCCCCGGACCGGACGCGAACGACACCCAGGGTCAGCCGCACGACCTCTTCGAGCTGCAAGGCGAGATAGACAGCCGGCGCCGGGAGTCCCAGAACGAGCCCCGCGAGCATCGCTGCAGGGACTCCGATGAGCCACAAGGGAAGAATATCGATCATAAGAGCAAACCGCGTATCGGCCCCTCCCCGGAGGATGCCGACGATCAGATGGATATTTATTACCTTCGCGACGAGCAGGGCTGCAAAGAGTCGCAAGAACTGTCGAATCAGCACTCGCACCTCGGAGCGAACTGCAAAGGCGGCCGGTACTAACGGCGCTACGACAAAAAAGACTACCATACCGACAAGAGCCGACACGATCGGTACGACCCGCATCAACGTTCGCCCGATATTCCGCGCCTCGTCCATCGCACCTGCCCCGACGGCGTTACCGATGGTGATTTGGCTCGCCTGAGCGGTACCGATGAAGAACACCAACATTAACCGCGATACAGTATCGGCGATATTATACGCCGCGAGAAACTCCGTTCCCATGCGGGCAAAGACCACCGTATACATCGTGAATCCGGTGGACCATAGAATCTCGTTCGCCACGACGGGACTGGCACGACGAACGAATACGGCAAGAAACGATCGGTTCCAAGCCGTGAGCTGGCGCAAAGAGGCAGCGACCGGTCCTCGACGACGATAGACGACCGTCAGGATGATCGCCATCTCCACGGCGCGGGCGACGGCCGTAGCGAGGGCGGCGCCGGTAACGCCGAGGGCGGGAAATCCCCACACACCGAAGATCAGCACGTAGTTTCCCACAACATTGAGGGCGATGGAGAACGCGGTGGCGTACATCGGGAGGCGCGTCTGTCCGACACTCCGCAAGCCGTGCGTGTAGCCCAGGGTGACGGCGGTGAAGAGATAACTCGGGCCGACGACGCGTAGATACCCCGTTCCTTCGCCGACTACCGAGGTATCGGTCGTGAACACCGATAGGACCGACGAGGGGAAAAAGACGGCACCGGCAGTGAAAACCGCCGCTCCCGCCACGCCGATGATGAGAGCGAGTCCCATGGAACGACGAACCCCACCAACGTCCCCCGCGCCCCAGTACTGCGATGCGAACACGGCCGAGCCGCTACCGACCCCAAAGAGAAAGAGAATCAGTAGGAAGTAAATCTGATTACCCAACGCGATCGAGGCGATCTGCACCTCCCCCAACTGTCCCACCATAACGGTATCAATCAGGTTCAGGAGCGTTTGCATGAGCACCTGAAGCGCTATCGGGAACGCCAACCGTACCAGCGGTATGAGAGTAGCGCGCGCATCGCCGAGCTCCGTCCCATTCATACGTCGCGCCCCCCGTCCATCTGAGCCAGGTTGATCTCGGTCGCGACGGTAGCCGGCGACAAGGAGAGGGCACACTCCAGAACGGCAAGAAAATCGGTCAGCGGTATCGGCATCTGCGGCTCGAAACGCCCCTCCGCGATGTCCGCCGCCACCTCGCCCGTCGCGAGATTACCGGGATTGACTACGGTAACGGCGAGGCCGTGCCCGGCGAGCTCGCGGTGCATCGCTTGCGCGGCTCCGCGAAGGCCCGCCTTCGAAGCGGTGTTGGCCACTTCCCGCGTGGCGTTGTTATCGAGGCCCGAAAGGGCGCCGACCAGGAGTGCCCGCGGATTTCGGGCGCGCCTGAGAGCCGGCAGCAGACCACGGACGAGCTTGATCGGTGCAACGAGATTGACCGCGATAACTCGATCGATATCGTCGGCCGGACCGTGCAGAAAGTCGTACTCATCGGTAAAAGCGTCGGTCTCCCACGTGCCGCCGGCAAAGACCAGTGCGTCGAGCGGTAACTCCGCCACACGATCTACGACGGTGTCGATACCGCTCTGCGTCGCGAGATCGGCCGCGATCCACTCGCCCGTCGACGAGGGCGTACGAGAGACTGTGTAAAGTGTCGTCACCCGCGAAACGAAGTACTCGGCTACGGCCGCTCCCACTCCGCGGCTCCCTCCGACGATAAGCATTGATTCGATCATCTCTCTCCCTCAAGATACATACGTAAATTACGTATCTTAAAATAACGTACAAAAAGACTATGGTAAAGCGATATCGTCGCGATACCACTCTCGAGGTCGCACTTCGACCTTATGAGGCTCTTTCAAAATTACATTTTACAAGAGCCTCAATATTGGGGCTGGTCACAGCCTTCGGCTGTTGCTCGGCGCGGATGCGTACCGGAGGGGCGAAGCCCTGAGGAACGCATCCAGATGCGTCCGGGGGCAGAGCACGCGTTCCTCGCACCGGCGCCATGCCGCTGCGGTACGCGTCCGGGGGCAGAGCACGCGTTCCTCGCACCGGCGCCATGCCGCTGCGGTACGCGTCCGGGGGCAGAGCACGCGTTCCTCGCACCGGCGCCATGCCGCTGCGGTACGCGTCCGGGGGCAGAGCACGCGTTCCTCGCACCGGCACCATGCCGCTGCGGTACGCGTCCGGGGGCAGAGCACGCGTTCCTCGCACCGGCACCATGCCGCTGCGGTACGCGTCCGGGGGCAGAGCACGCGTTCCTCGCACCGGCACCATGCCGCTGCGGTACGCGTCCGGGGGCAGAGCACGCGTTCCTCGCACCGGCACCATGCCGCTGCGGTACGCGTCTGGGTCGAAATCATAATTACATACAAAGTATATAATTATGATTTCTAAAGGTCCTGGCATTTCCAAAAATCTTCGATTTTTGAAATTGCCTGTTATGTTTGTCTGAGAGACCGCAACATGAGCCGGAAGTCGTGGCGTACCCGCTCGAGTCGCTCGGCCGGCCGGTCTCCTCCGGCGGCCCATTCGGCGCCGTAATAGATTGCGCCGCTCAGAAGCCTCGCGATCGCCTCGGAATCGAGGTCGGCGGATATGAGCCCGCCGGCAAAGGCCGGATCGAGAAAGCGGTGGAGGACCTTCATACCGTAGGCGTCGTCGATGGCACTTAACTCGTGATATGCGAGAAACAGTCCGGCCTCGGCGCATACGATGCGCATGAGCCCGGGGTGTGCCAAGGCCTCGAAGAAGGCGTCGCACGCCGCCTCCAGGGCGGCCCACGGATCGACCGTCGCCTCGCCGGCCGTAGAGACGATCTCGACCAGCTCCCTTTGGGCGTCCTCCACAACCGCACGAAAGAGGCCGTGTTTATCGCCGAAGTGGTGGTAAATCGCCCCCTTCGTCACCGGAAGTGCCGCGACGATGTCATCCAAGCCGACACCGTCGTATCCTCGCTCCGCAAACAACGCCCTCGCGGCGCCGATGACCAGGGCGCGCGTCTGTGTCGCCTGTTCGGCTTTCGTCATCCGTCTCGTCGCCATGTGACGCTACATCGCGCAGCCGCGCGTCGTACGTCGTCGAGGACCGTCCCGGATGCCGTCCGGACTCCTCGCAGCGACGCTCCGACGGCGCTATTCACCGTCGTTCTCGGCAATCGCTCGTCCGGCGTGATCGAGGGCACGTTCGATACCCTCGTAACCCGTGCAGCGACAGATGTTCGATTGCAACCATTCTACGCGCGTTGGGGCGTCCGCGTCGGGGTGCGCATCGAGCAGTGCATGGCCGTTCATGATGAATCCCGAGGTGCAATATCCGCACTGAAAGCCGTACTCGACGCGAAAACCCTCCTGCACGGGGCTGTCGCGCAGTCCTTCGATCGTAGTGATCTCCCGTTCGTCGACGTCGACGACGAGCGTATAGCACGACTTGACGGGTACTCCATCGACGTGGACGGTACACGCTCCGCAGTCGCCGTTCTCGCACCCCAGCTTCGTCCCCGTCAGCCCCAAGGGGTTGCGAAGCGTCCACAAGAGCGTATCGGCGGGAGAGACCCATACGGTCCGCACCTCGCCGTTAACGCGGAGCGAGAGCTTCACCTTTCCCGCATACTCCTTCATAGGCTCCCTCCGGACAGAGCGACGATTCCGTCGGTGACGGCTCGAATGGTCATCTCGCGACGATACTCGCGGCTGCCGCGTTGATCTTGTTTGAACGGTCGTTCCTCGGCGTCGAGAGCGCGACCGACGACGCGACGAAGCGACGGGCCGTCGATTTCGACGGACGAGCCGGAACCGGCCGCCGCCAACGCATCCGCTACAACCGACTCAGCGTTGAGTACCTCCTCGACGCGGAGAGCCCGCGCTGGGTATCCCCACGCACCGGCCACGGCTACGCGCACGACGCCGTCGATCGACGCCACGGCAACGGTGGCGAGGGGATAATCGAGCCGGGATTCGCGGGTTCGCCGGCAATAGTACCACGCTCCTCGCCCTCCCGATCCGACCGCGGCGACGGCACCGTAGCCGAGATCGGCACGCTCGGTCTGCACATTCCCCCCTCCGCCACTCGGATCACCGACGTCGAGAAGGCCGAGTCCGGCGAGTGTATCGGCAGGGATCGCCCACGCCACGGCAAGTTCACCGGCATCGAGACGCAGCCGTTTATCAAAGAGGTCACGGAGATACTCCCAACGCCGGCCGTCGGTCGAGGCGACCTCCACGCTCCCGTCGAGCAGGAGAAAGGGAAGCACCGCCTCGCGGTAGGCGAGCTGCCCGCAGATATTGCCGCCGAGCGTGATCGAGTTACGCGCCGTGCGATCCGCAACGCCTCTACAGCAGTACCCGACCAGTCCCGCGCCGGCTCGGTCGGTGAGGTCGCTCAACCGGAGCGCTGAACCCAGCACGTACGAATCGGACTCACGCGCCGCTCGGCGCGCCTCGTGAACGGCTTTGTAATCGACCGCCACGTCAAATCGACGCTTGGCGTCGCGAGCCAAGGTTACCAACTCGGTGCCGCCGCCGAAGTAGGCGGCCGATTTACCGGCTCGTTCGGCGTCACGCCACGCCGCGGCCGCTTCCTCCACCGACTCGGCGCGAACGAAATCGAACTCAAACGGAATCATTCCCGCTCCTCCGCCACGGCGGCATGCACATCGCCCAAGACGGGACCTCCCTCTCTCGCGCTCCGCCACAGATACTCCGGAGTGATCGGCAGGCGGTTTAACGGTACGCCGACGGCCCGCGAGAAGGCCGCCGCGAGGGCGCCCGGTACGCCGATGATGCCCTGCTCTCCGAGCCCTCGAGCGCCGAAGGGACCGTCTCCCTGGGGCGTCTCGACAAAATCGACGATGTACTCGGGGTGTTCGCCGTAGCGCAATAGCTTATAGTCCCTCAGCTTGTAGTTGAGCACACGCCCGTGGGAGTCGAACTCGAATGCCTCGCGTGTAGTGTAGCCGATCCCCATCGCCATGGCGCCGACGAGTTGCCCCCTCGCTAACGCGGGATTTATGACTCTGCCGACATCCATCGAGCAGACACCCTTGAGTACGCGAAAACTGCCGTCTCTGAGATCGACCTCCACCTCGACGCCCATAGCGCCGAGCGTCCACTCCAGTCCCGGCCGACCCTTGCCGGTTTCGGGATCGATGTGACTCAGATGCCGTGCAATGTACTTACCGCGCCCGATGACGGGACCCCCGACGGCGTTCCCGTTGGGATAGACGTATCCCAACACGACCTCTGAGAGCGCAAGCCCTTGCTCGGGATCGTCTCGAAGGTAGACACGCCCGTCCGCAACGTCGAGATCCTCTTCGGGACAGCGCAACGGCGCCGAGGCGACGCGCTTGATCTGCGCGACCGCATCGTCTACCGCGTTGATCGCGGCGCGTCCCACCATGAAGAGCGTGCGACTCGCGGCGCTCGTCCAGTCGTGGGTCGCACGGTCGGTCATGACCTCCTGTACGACGTGCACGTCATCGGGGCGCATGCGAAGACGTTCCGCGACAATCTGGGCCAACCCGGTATAGATACCTTGTCCCATCTCAACGGCTCCGGTCACGATATTGACCGATCCGTCCTCATTGAAGCTCACAATCGCCCCGGCATCGGTGAACGTCGGAATCGCCGGCGCTTTCCAGTAGCACGATATGCCTTTGGCGCGTATCCGGTGCTCGCTTATCTCTTCTCGTTGCCCCGCGTCCCAGTCGAGATATCCGACGACACGATCCAGGCACTCCCTGAGATCGCCGGTGTTGGCGTCGAGAGCGTCCTGCGCCGGGGTCCGATCGCCCCGCTGAATCGCATTCTTGCGTCGCAGCGCCACCGCGTCCATGCCCAGCTTGTCCGCCAAAAGCTCCATCGATCGCTCGATCGCGTAACTCATCTCTATGTGTCCGAAACCGCGGTAGGCGGTGGCGAAGGGGTGATTGGTATACACGCAATAGCTATCGGTCTTCAGGTTGGGAATGTTGTACGGCCCCGTGGAGGCGTAGCCCGCAGCGCGACTCACGTTGACGGCGTAGTCGGCGTACCCTCCCGAATCGAAGAGAAACTCGATGTCGGCCGCGGTGATCGTGCCGTCGGCCAGCGCAGCGAGTTTGACGACGGCGTCCAATCCCGGCCCCCCCGGGGAGCCGACGATATCCTGCTCCCGGGTGTTTGCCACGCGCACCGGCCGCCCTCCGAGCTCTCGCGAGAGCAGATACGCCAGGGGCTCCAGCTGAATCCCCGCTTTACCGCCGAACCCTCCGCCGATTTCGGCGACCTGAATGGTAAGTTTCCCGGGTGGAATGCCGAAGACGCGACTCATGATCCCACGCACGCCGTACGGACTCTGCGTCGAGGTACGAATCACAACCTGTCCGTCGCTTCTGACTTCGGCGACGGAGACGCGCGGTTCCATCGCGGCGTGGTCCTTCGGCGGAAATGTGTAACGACCTTGAATCGTTACGTCCGCCTCGGCGAAGGCTGTATCGGGATCGCCCTTGCGCATCCTCGTATGGTGGGCGATGTTGGTCCCGGGCTCGGGGAGAATCGCCGGGATGTGTACGTACTCGTGCATCGCGGGGTGGATCACGGGCGCGTCGGCGGCGATGGCCTCCCGCGGGCTACGGACCAACGGAAGCTCCTCGTATTCCACACGAACGGTCGCGGCGGCGGCGGCGGCCGTACGCTCGTCATCGGCCACCACGGCCACTACCGGCTCGCCGAAGTACCGTACGCGATCCACCGCAAGAGCCGGCTTGTCGCCGAGGTAGAGCCCGACCCTCACCGGAAAATCCTTTCCCGAAAAGACGCCGCGCACTCCCGGCATGGATCGCGCCTCCGCATCGTCGATCGCGGTAACGAGACCGTGAGCGGTGCGGCTATTGACTATGGCGGCGTAGAGCATCCCGGGTATCGAGAAGTCGTCGGTGTATCGAGTACGTCCGGTTGTCTTGTCCGCCGCGTCCTTACGCTCGACGCTCACTCCGAGGTTCGACTGTCGACGGCGTGCATCATTCATGCGATCTCCTCTGCTCCATCCGGCGACGCTCGTCGGGCGATCCGGACGCGTCTCCTACTGGTATCACTCGGCGTCGGTATCGGTCCGTCGGCATACAAACGTCCGATCGACCCCAGCGCGACGCACGTGGAGTATGTTGAATAATATCGTGGGATATTCACGGACGGCAAACGACGCGCGATGAGTTGCCCATGCACCACAGGCTCCATCTTCGAGCACCGCCTACCAAAACGCCCCGCGGGGCATCGAGGGCGCGGGGCGTTGACCTTGATGTCCATGGGAGCGAATCGAGTCTACGGGCGGTACAACGGGTCCGCCGGATGTCCGGTTGCGGCCGTGAGCTACGTCGGTATCGGTGCGGTAAACGGCGCTTAACGCGCCAACGCCAACAGGACACCGGCGGCGACGGCCGAACCTATCACACCGGCAACGTTCGGGCCCATAGCATTCATGAGAAGAAAGTTACGCGGATTGTCCTCTTGGCCGACCTTTTGCACTACCCGGGCGGCCATCGGTACCGCGGAGACGCCGGCGGCGCCGATCATAGGATTAATCGTGCCCCCGGAGAGCACGTACATGAGCTTACCCAAAAGAACTCCGCTCGCGGTTCCCACCGAGAAGGCGAGCAGGCCCAGACCGATGATCAAGAGCGTTTCCACGGAGAGAAACTCGGCTGCGGACATCTGGCTTCCGACGCTCACTCCCAAAAGGATGGTCACGATGTTAATGAGCTCGTTTTGCGCCGTCTTTGAAAGGCGCTCCACGACTCCCGCCTCACGGAGAAGATTTCCGAGCATGAGCATACCCACCAACGGGGTGGCCGCCGGCACAAAGAGAGCGATCACGATCGTGGTGGCGATCGGGAATACGATCTTTACCCGCTGCGACACCGGTGTGACGTCGCTCATGACGACCATACGCTCTTTTTTCGAGGTAAGGAGCCGAATAATGGGCGGCTGGATCACCGGAACGAGCGCCATGTAGGAGTAGGCGGCCACCGCGATCGGCCCCAAGAGGTGGTCGGCAAGCCGCGAGGTCAGATAGATTGCCGTGGGGCCGTCCGCGCCCCCGATGATCGCGATCGATGCGGCCTCGGCAAAGTCGAAACCCAGCAAACGCGCGCCGAGGAGCGTACCGAAAATACCGAACTGCGCCGCCGCACCGAGTAAAAAGGTGTTGGGCTTTGCCAGAAGCGGCCCGAAATCGGTCATCGCACCGACACCCAGAAAGATCAGAGGCGGGAATATACCGGCGTCGATGCCGAAATAAAAATAGTACAGTAAGCCGCCCTCGACGGTCATATCGGCGAGGGGAATGTTTGCGAGAAGGGCGCCGAATCCGATCGGAACCAACAAGAGCGGCTCGTACTTGCGGGCTATTCCCAGATAGAGTAACAGCACGCTCACGGCAAGCATGACCACCGTCTGCCAACTCAGGGCCGGAAAGGCGGTGGACCGAATGAAGTCCTGGAGTATCTCCACGGGGCTATCCCGCCGTACCGTCGATTACGAGTAGCGGTTGCTTCTCGCGGACGCTGTCTCCCAGCGTTACGGAGATCTCCGTAACGCGACCGGTCGCAGGTGCCATGACGTCGATGAACATCTTCATCGCCTCGAGTACGACAATACGCTCGCCCTCGACGACGCGCGTCCCCTTACTCACCAGAATTTGGTCGACTACGCCGGTCATGGGGGAGGCGACCTCCCACCGTCCACCCTCGTCGTGCTCGGAGGAGACGGAGTCCGGCCGTTGGCGGCCGATCACCCCCTCGGCGGCGGGCCCGGCGTTACCGGTCGGTTCTCGGAGGGCCGACTGCACCCCGATTACCGACTCGGCGAGGACGCGTACGCGATACTCCTCTCCGTCGCGCTCGACGCGAATCGTGTCACCTTCGCGCACGACCGTTACGGTGACCTGTCGACCGTCGATATCGAGCGTAAACTCTCGCTTCATTGCCTTCCCCATTTCGTCCATACACCGGCGTGCGGCGCGCTGTTCTGCTCCTCCGACGACAAGTAGGCCATGACGCCTGCGATTACCCACTGCGGCGGATCGCCGGCCGAGGAGGGCGTCTCCCGCATCAGGTCTACGGCGGCCGCCTCGCCGCGAGAGGAAGACTCGTTCCTCGCCGGAGCGTCAAACACCCGTCGGAGCACGACCATGATCGCGCTCAGGACGACGAGAAAGATAAACACGATCGCCATGCCGACGAGCGCGGAAAGCACCGCATATCCGAACGACTCGGTATTCATAGCGTCCCTATAGGGGTATGTTCCCGTGTTTACGCCACGGACGCTCTTCGTCCTTGCGGGCGAGCATCTCGAGGGAGCGAATCAACTCCGCGCGACTATGGACCGGGTCGATTACCTCGTCGACGTACCCGTAGCCGGCGGCGACGAACGGGTCGGTCACGCTCTCGGTAAACTCGACGATTTTGCGGCGCCGCATCTCGGCCGGATCGTCGGCCGCCGCTATTTCCTTGCGAAACACGACGTTGGCGGCGCCCTCGGGTCCCATTACGGCGATCTGCGCCGTCGGCCACGCCAACACGCGATCGTACCCCAGTCCCTTTGCCGCCATCGCGATGTACGCGCCGCCGTACGCTTTGCGAATCACCATGGCTATTTTGGGTACGGTCGCCTCGGCGATGGCATAGAGAATCTTGGCGCCGTGACGGATGATCCCACCGTGTTCCTGCGCCACACCGGGCAGAAAGCCGGGGACGTCGACGAGGGTAACGACCGGAATGCCGAAGGCGTCGCAGAACCGAATGAAACGCGACCCCTTGTCGCTCGCGTTGACGTCGAGCGCGGCGGCGGTCACCATCGGCTGGTTGGCAAATATCCCGACGGTGCGCCCCGCCAGTCGAGCGAAGCCGACCACCACATTGGCGGCGTACTCGGCGTGGACCTCCATAAAACTCTTCGCATCGAACACGACGCCGATGAGCGCTCGCACGTCGTACCCGGTGCGTTCGTCGTCGGCGACGATATCGAGCACCTCCGGTACGCTGCGATCCGGGTCGTCCCGACCGGTCTCATCGCTCCCGATACGCGGTGGAGCCTCCCGATTATTGGACGGAAGGTACGACAGGAGCCGCCTGACCCCTACCATGCACGCCTCCTCGGTAGCGTACCGAAAGTGTGCTACCCCGCTTTTGACCGCGTGGGCCGCGGCGCCCCCCAACTCCTCGTGGGTGATCTCCTCGCCGGTGACCGCGCGAATGACGTCGGGGCCGGTGATGTACATGTTGCTTATGCCGTCCACCATGAAGACGAAATCGGTGATACCCGGCGAGTACACGGCACCCCCGGCGCACGGTCCGAGAATGACCGAAATCTGCGGGACCACACCGGAGGCGAGTGTATTGGCGCGAAAAATCTTGGCGTAGCCGTGGAGCGAGAGTACACCTTCTTGAATGCGCGCGCCCCCGGAATCGTTGATCTGCACGAAGGGTGTACCGGTCTTGAGAGAGAGCGTCAGCGCCTCGGCGATACGCTCGGCGTGTTGCTCCCCCAGCGAACCTCCCAGGACGGTGAAGTCTTGGGACGAGAAAAAAATCTGCCTGCCGTCGACGAGACCGCTTCCGCTTACGACGCCGTCTCCGGGTAAGCGTCGCTCGTCGAGGCCGAAGGCGGTGAATCGCCCTTTCATGTACGTTTGGTGTTCTATGAGGCTCGACTCGTCGAGGAGAAGATCCAGGCGTTCCCGGACGCTCAACTTACCCTTCGCGTGTTGCGCATCGATACGCGCTTCGCCGCCGCCGCGCGACACACGCTCGCGCATCTCGCGCATATGTCGGATCGCCTCTCGCCTGTCCAAACGTTCTCCTTCTCTCTATCGTGATGAGTATCTGAACGGTACGCCCACTCCTCGGGGTTGTCAAGAAAGTGCAACTGAGCTCGCCGAGCCGCCGCACGGGAATGGAAGCGGTCCCGCAATGGTGTCGGCTGTGGGCCGAATGCCCTTGATTAATACGAAATGGCATGTACACTGAAATGATTACTACGTTCACGAGGGCCGTCGGCCTTCAACATACCAAGAGGTAAGGAGTCGCTTCTATGTCCGACACGATCAAACAGGAAGGGATTAGCGGACAGACGGTAATCCTGGGCTTGCAGCACACCTTCGTGATGTTCGGTGCTACCGTTCTGGTGCCGATAATCACCGGGCTCAGCGTCGGCGTGGCGCTATTCGCTGCGGGGCTGGGAACGCTGTTATTCCACGTACTGACGAAATTCAAAGTCCCCGTCTTTTTGGGCAGCTCGTTCGCGTTCATACCGCCGATACTGGCCGTAGCCGAAAACTTCGGCGGCGACCTTGCCTACGCGACCGGAGGTATCCTCATCGCGGGTCTCGTGTATGCCGTGGTATCGCTCATCTTTACCTTCGTCTCCCACGACGTCTTGCACAAAATCCTGCCCCCCCACGTTACCGGGCCGATCATCATCCTCATCGGTATGAGCCTCGCACCGGTCGCCGTCGGCAGCGCCAGCAGCAACTGGACGATCGCCGTCATTACATTCGCGGTCGGCGTATTCGTGAAGGTCGGATTCGAGCGTATCGGCTTCAAGTTTCTCTCGATGCTTCCCGTCTTATTCGCCCTCGTGATCGGGTACGTCATCGCCCTCATCGCCGGTGCGGTCGACTTTTCGAGCGTCGGTGAGGCGCGTTGGATAGGACTCCCCGAGTTTATGTTTCCCAAGTTCGCCGGCGGCGCCATGGCGTTGATCGTTCCCGTCGCGTTGGTGACGATGGTGGAACACTTCGGCGACGTGATCGCTATCGGAAACGTCGTAAAGAAAGACTTCCTGGACGATCCGGGCGTCAATCGCACCCTCCTCGGTGACGGTCTCGCGACGTCGCTCTCCGCACTTCTCGGTGGCCCAGCAAACACCACCTATAGCGAGAACACCGGCGCGGTCGCCTTGACCGGAGTATACAATCCGCTCGTTATGCGCATCGCCGCGATCTTCGCGATCGTGCTCTCGGTGATTCCCAAGTTCACGGCACTCATCGGCACCATACCGGGCTCGGTCATCGGCGGTATATCGATCCTGCTCTTCGGTATGATCTCGGCGATCGGTATCCGCAACATGGTTGAGGCGCAGGTCGACATGAACAAGCCGCAACCGCTGATCATATCCGCAGCTATGCTCGTGCTCGGTCTCGGCGGAGCCGAGTTCAGTCTCGGCCAGGTGACCTTCTCCGGCCTCGCCCTGTCGGCGATCGTCGGAATCGCTCTCAACATCCTCATCAACTTCAAGAGCTTCAAGAGCGCCTGACCGCGAGTAAGCGAGCCGCCCGTACCGACGAGAGGCGACTCGTATCCCTCATCGACAACCTGCCGAACCTCCGCCGAACCGGCGGAGGTTTTTCATTCTCCGGCATCGGCCGACGGAGAAGCGGAGGCGCCATGGCCCAGCTAACGCGTGGAAAGCTCGTCCCCGAACGCTTCGCGGGAACCGTCGCGAGTGTTCACGACGCAGCCGTCAATATCGCGCTACGGGACCGGCGCGGCGCGTACTTCGTCTCATTGACGCGCGATCGCGGAGATTGGACCGAACTATCCATTGCGGTGCCCCACGCGATGTGGCCCGTCATTACGACGGCGACGCGGAGCGAAGGGACGACCGTTCCGGTGCTCTTAACGGCCGAGGGAGTGCTCGTCGTCGGAAACGCTGAGACGTCGTTCCCCGTTGAGCGCGGGCCGACGCCGCCGCGCCCCTCACCGACGACCCGTCCGTCGACACGCACGATATCGACGGCCCGGGACCGCCTCCTTATCGACCACGGGACGATCGGCTTCGTAGCACTCCTTATCGATCCCGCGTCCTCGGAACACAGCCGTCGATTCGACGACGACCCCTTCGTCCACCGTGCCGTCGCGACGCTGTACGGCGGGTCGACCCCACGATCCCGTGCGATCGCCCGCCTGGTGGGGTTGGGCGGCGGGTTTACACCGTCGGGAGACGATTTCGTCAGCGGTGTGCTCGCCGCCGAAATCCTCCTCGGCACACGGCTCGTAGACCACGACGAGGTAGAACGCGCGTTGTCCAAGACTACCGCCGGCGGCGCCTCGCTCTTGCGCGTCGCGCTGGCCGGCTATCCGCCGACCTACCAACTGCGCATCGTAGATGCGCTCGCCACGGGACGCGTCGCGGAGGCTATTAGAATCGCACGTTCGCACGGCCACAGCTCCGGACTCGACGCTCTGACGGGGCTCTTATGGGGACTACAGGTTCGACCGCGAGACGACACCGTGCCGTCGGTTTGACACGAATCGCCGGCGGGTATAGCGTCTACGTACCACGGAAAGAGAGGTTCACGATGAAGCGGATCATCCTACGCAAGGACTCATACTACGATTCGGTGTTCCTCATGTTGATCAGCGCCGACATAAAAAAGATGGAGGGTATCTCGGAGGCGGTCGTCGCTATGGGAACCGAGATGAACCTCGATCTTCTGAACGACATGAAGCTGGGCGGAACCGAGCTTGACGGCGCGACCGCCAACGATCTTATCATCGCCGTCGATGCGGACTCCGCGGACGTTGCATCGATCGCCGAAGAGACGGTCGACGCGCTCCTCCGCAAAAAAGCCGACGAGGGCGAAGGAGAGCGATGGCGTCCGGCGAGCACGGCCGCGGCGTTCGAGGCGATGAGCGACGCGAACCTGGTTGTAATATCGCTCCCCGGACAGTACGCCGCACGTGAGGCGCGCAAGGCGCTCGTATCCGGCCGTCACGTTATGATGTTCTCCGACAATGTCGGGCTCGACGAGGAGGTCGCACTCAAGCGAATCGCCCGCGAGCGAGGCTTACTCATGATGGGTCCCGACTGCGGCACGGCAATCATTAACGGTAAGCCTCTGTGCTTCGCCAATGTAGTGCCGGAGGGATCGATCGGCGTTGTGAGCGCGTCCGGCACCGGATTACAGGAAGTTACGAGTCTGATTGCGAAGGCGGGAGGCGGAGTACGGCAGGCGATCGGTACCGGAGGCCGTGATCTCAAAAGTGAAGAGGTCGGCGGATCGACGACGCTGATGGCCATCGAGGCGCTTGCCGCGGACGATGAGACGAAGGTCATCGTCGTCATCTCGAAGCCCCCTGCGCCGGCGGTGGCCGACACGGTGCTCGCCTCGCTCGAGAAGACGGGTAAGCCGGCGGTCGTGCACCTCATCGGGTTACAACGAGACGCGTCGGCGACCGGCAGCACACTCCACTACGCCGGCAACCTGGAAGAGGCCGCCCTCTCGGCCGTTGCGCTCGCGAAAGGGAGATCATATCGTGAACGGCCCTTTGCGCTCTCGGACGAACACATCGACGCAATTGTCGAACGGGAGACCGCGAGCATCGCATCGGGCCAACGGTATCTGCGCGGTTACTTCACCGGCGGAACGCTCACCGACGAGGCCGTCTTCGTGCTCAACGATGCGTTGGGCGGCGTGCACTCCTTCGATCCCGCGGACCGACAATTTGCGCTGCGCGATCCGCACGTCTCGCAACAACACACGATCGTGGATCTGGGCGAAGATATCTTTACCGTCGGACGGCCGCACCCGATGATCGATCCGTCCATACGCACCGAACGCATGGAGCGAGAGGCTGCCGACACCGAGGTGGCGGTCGTCATTTTGGACTGCGTTATCGGATACGGCAGCCATCCCGACCCCGCGGGCGCGCTCGCCCCGGCGATCCGGATGATGAAAGAGGCGGCGGCACAACGCGGCGGCTATCTGGCCGTCGTGGCGAGCGTAACCGGCACCGAGGGAGACGTCCAACGTCTGTCGACGCAACGCAGTACGCTGGAAGATGCGGGAGCGGTCGTCATGCCGTCGAACCATCAAGCGGCACGGCTCGCGGGGCGGATTATGGCCGCATTGGGATCGCGCTGAAGGAGCACACCATGAACGTCAAGAGCATTAACGATCTATTCAAACAAGATCTCAAAGTCGTCAATCTGGGACTCGAAGGATTTGCGGATACACTTCGGTCCCTGGACGTACGAACGCTTCAGGTGGACTGGCGACCGCCGGCCGGGGGCAACGCTCATTTGATCTCGCTCTTCGATCGTCTCGAGGCGGCCGAAGCGTCGGGTACGCTCAACCGCAAGGAGGCCAACGCAGAGGCGGTACGACGCGTGCAGGCCGGCAAGCCTACCCTCGTCGATATCGGCATCGCCGCCGACGTGGTTCCCGGTATGCACAAGAAACTCATCCTCCACGCCGGGCCGCCGGTGGAGTGGTTCGACATGTCCGGTCCGCTGCGCGGTGCGGTAATCGGCGGTCTGATATACGAAGGACTGGCATCCGATCGAGAGGAAGCCGAGAAGCTCGCGGCGTCCGGAGAGATAACGTTCGATCCGTGTCATCACCATAGCGCCGTCGGCCCCATGGCGGGCGTGGTGACCGCCAGTATGCCCGTATGGATCATGGAGAACGCCGCGTTCGGTAACCGTGCCTACTGCACACTCAACGAAGGACTGGGCAAGGTGCTGCGCTACGGAGCCAACTCACAAGAGGTGATCGACCGCCTTAGGTGGATGGCGGACGAACTCGCGCCGATCTTGGGCGCAGCGTTGCGGGCCCACGGCCCGATAGATATGAAAAACCTCATCGCCCAAGTGCTTCAAATGGGCGATGAGGGACACAATCGTAATCGCGCCGGCACGAGTCTTTTCATTCGGGAGACGGCGCCGTACTTGGTGATGCTTGAGGAGCCGCGGGAGAAGATCGCGCGCGTACTGCGCTTCATGCACGAGAACGATCACTTCTTTCTCAACCTGACGATGCCGGCGGCGAAGTGCACCGTCGACGCGGCGGCCGGTATCGATGGGAGTTCGTTCATCTATACCATGGCGCGTAACGGAACGGAGTTCGGTATCCGCATCTCATCGATGCCCGATCGATGGTTCACCGGACCGGCGTCGGTGATCGACGGGCTCTATCTTCCCGGTTTCACCGCAGACGACGCAGCGCGAGACATCGGAGACTCAGTCATCACCGAAACGAGCGGTATCGGGGGCTTTGCGATGGCGGCGGCCCCGGCGATCGTCAAGTTCGTAGGCGGCAAGCCGGCCGATGCGTTGAACGTTACCCGTCAGATGTATGAGATTACGATGGCCGAGAACGATGCGTATCAGATTCCGGCGATGGATTTTCGCGGCACGCCGACGGCGATCGACGTCGTCAAGGTGGTGGAAACGGGCGTACTCCCCGCGATCAATACCGGTATCGCGCACAAAGACCCGGGTGTCGGAATGGTCGGCGCAGGTCTCGTAAAGCCGCCGGAAACGTGCTTCCACGACGCCTTTGAGGCCTACGTCGAAACATACGGGTAATACACGGACGCGACACGTATCGCCGGTACACAAAAAGCGTGACGTTCCGCTTTGCGGTGCTATACACTGTATACCGTGGCCACTAGGCGGAGGGAAGACATGTCGTCGGCGCTGGAACCCCGCGTCTCCGAGATCGAATGGGCGTTAAAAGAGCTCGCGTACGCCCAATTGCGTACCGAGCGGTCGATCGAGCTCCTCTCTCACGAGATGAAGGAGTTCAAGGAGGAAATGCGCACATTTAAGGAAGAGATGCACACCTTCAAAGATGAAATGCGCGCCGATAGGAGATCTCTTAATCGCCGGTGGGGAGACCTCGCGAATCGTTTAGGGACCATCGTGGAGGACATCGTAGCCCCCAACGTCCCGGGCGTGCTCGGTCGTTACTTCAACGTGGCGGAGGAGGACCTCGACCTCCTCATGGTGCGCCCCCGCCGGCGACATCCGAACACTCCGGGCAAACGGCGCGAGTTCGATGTGATCGCCGTAACGGCCGGCACGCTCTACGTCAACGAAACGAAAGCGACGATGCGTCGCGAGTACATCGACTCGTTTGCCGACACATATCTCGAAGTTTTAGACTACTTTCCTGAGTACGGCGGCCGTGACGTCGTACCGATCATGAGCTCGCTCTATCTGGAACCCGACACGGTAGCGCGCATTACCGAACGCGGTATGCACGCCATGCAAATGTCCGACGACACCATGGACCTTGCCAACTTCGAGGCCGTAGCGCGATAGACGGTGCTAACCGTCGAGCGATCGGTCAAACACTCCGCGCCGCCAAAGCACGATTTTTCTCATACGCCAAAATCTCATCGCGAGTCAGCTGCCCCGGTTCCAAGTTCACAGCGAGCCGTTTTTCAAGAGCCGCTGATAACGTATCGCGAAAAGTGTCCAAACCGGGCGCGGTACCGGTCTGTTCCTCGATGCTGGTCATCGGTTCCAGAGCGCGTTCTTTGATCTCCGGCGGTACGTAGATCACCTTGAAGAGCGAGTCGGTACTCATCTGGCGCAGGTACGTTACTATGTTGAAGATGTAAAGCCCTTCGATCTCACGCAGCAGCATTACGGCGAGTTTTTTACCGCGCGAACGGATTGCGCCTTGATGCTTGTACCAGACGTCCTCGACGCCGAGGGAGTGGTAGGTCTCGACCAAAACCTCCCCCATGGTGCGAAACGCATCATCGGCGGAATCGAAGGTCGTCGCCTCAACGACCATCTGAATGTTGACCGTGGCGTCGGGGTCGACGAATACGAGGGTGCGTTGCCCGGTCACAACGACGTGCTCGAGATCCGGGCAGTCGCTCTTGATCTCGTTAATGAGATTGGCGAAGCTCGAAAGACACACGATCGCCTTCGCGCCCGAGTCTTTGAGAATGAAGCTGATCTCCCGTCCCTTGTACATTGTATTGAACGGCACCGCTACTGCTCCCAGCTTCTGGACGCCGAAAAAGGTAAACACGAACTCCGGAATGTTGGGGAGCATCATCGCAACGCGATCGCCGCGACCGATCCCGAGAGACGCGAGACCGCCGGCGACGCGACTCGAGTGCTCATCCAACTCTTGATACGTCCAGACGCGCCCCTCCATGCGGATCGCCTCGCCCTTTTTTCTGGCGGCGACTACGGCCTCCAACGCGTGCCCGAGGCCGATCGGTACGTCGATATCAACAGTCTTCTTAAAGAGCGCCATCGGTCGCTACTCCTCCTCCGCATTGGGTGCCGCCGCCCGGCGCGATTGCGTGGGCTCGGTAGGCTCGGCGTCGTCGCGTTGCACCAGTCGTCGATCATCCGCTTCCCCCCGAAGGTGCGTTCGCAACACCTTGCCGGTCGCGCTCTTGGGGAGAGCGGTGACGATATTGATCGTTCTCGGACGTTTGTAGGGTGCCAACTCGGCGTCACAAAATGCGGCGACATCGCTCTCTTCCATTACCTCGCCCTCGTGGGTAACGACAAAGGCGACGATAGACTCGCCGTCATCTTTGCGCCCGGGCAATCCGACCACCGCAGCGTCGGCAATCATAGGATGGCTCATGAGAACCTCCTCGACCTCTCGGGGGCTCACGTTATAGCCGCGCGTAATGATGATGTCCTTTTTTCGATCCGTTATGAAGAAAAAACCGTCTTCATCGCGATACGCCAAATCGCCGGTATGAAACCATCCGTCGTCACTCATCACTTCGTCCGTGGCCTGAGGGTTGCCCCAGTAACCGGCGAAAACGGTGGTGCTACGAATGACGATCTCACCGACCTCGCCGTCGGGGAGTTCGCTCCCGTCCTCGTCGACGATTCTCATCTCGGCCCCGTCTGCAGCCGGCCCGATACTACCCTCTTTAAACACGCCTCCCTGGCCGTTGGCGCAGACGCTTGAGGTCGTTTCGGTCAGACCGTATCCTTCGAGGAGCTGCGTCTCAAATGAGTCCATGAACCTGCGCAGCACGGTAACCGGCAGGGCGGCGCCCCCGGATATGCAAAAACGAAGACTCTTAGGAATGTCGATCTTTCTCGCCCGCGCGACGGCCAATAGATGCTGGTACATCGTCGGGACCGCCGGCATGATCGTCGCGTTGTTATCGGCGATTGCCGCGAGGAGCGCCGCGGGACTGTACTGGGGAACGAGAACGATACACGCTCCGAAATTGATCGCCGCTACCAGCGAGTTGGCCAATCCGAAGACGTGGTACATCGGCAGGACTCCGATGACACGGTCGTCTTGAGTAAACGAAACGAGAGACCGAACAATCGTATTGAGCTGAAAATGGAAGTTGCGGTGAGTCAGTGTCACGCCTTTGGGGTTGCCGGTCGTACCGGAGGTATAAATGAGCACCGCCGGATCGTCGGGTTCGATCGGGACCGCCTCGAAAGTTCGTGACGAATGCGCCATGAGCTCGCTCAGACTCACCGTACCGACGGTTTTGGCGGCGTTTCGTCCCTGACGTTGGGTGCGCGCGATCTCGATACCTTCTCGTGACGCGTTCGCGCGATCGATGCGTACATCGGCTCCGACGATGATGCCGGGGACGCGGCTGCGCTGCACGATCACCGTGTTGGGAACCTTGATATTGCTCAGTTGATACTTGCCCGCGATACGCCCTTCCGCTACCGCCGCGCCGTAGGCGACTACATCGGCCGGATCGCCCTCGGGATTATAGATGAGACGCCACGCCCTCTCATTCCGGTTCGCTAACGGGCGATCCGTGCTCCTTTCGGCCGCTACGCCGGCCTTCTTGTTCTTCCTGCCGAAAGGCATACCGACGCTCCGTCTCAGCGCGATCCCGACTCGGCGGCGAGATACGCGTCGACCTCGTCGAAGAATACGGTCTCGATCTCCTCGTCCGGACGAGGTGTCGCGAAACTCACGATGATATACACGAGGGTATTCACCAAAAGGCTCGCGATCACCGGGTGGCCGACTACCAGAATCCGCTCTCCGCCGACGACGACGAGAAGACTCGCTACGAGGTAGATGACGCCGGCAAGGGTACCGGCCACCGCCCCCTGTTTGGTGCCGCGCTTCCACAAGAGCCCGCCTACCAGCGCGGGAGCCCACTGCGCGAATCCCGGAACACTTACGTCGGTCAGATAAAGCGCCATAGCGCCGCGGTAGAGAAAGCTTACGATCAGACTGAGCACAACGATCGCAACGACCGCCAAACGCGCCCAACGGGTGATTTGCTCGTCTCGAGCATCGGGCAAAAAGAGTCCTTGAATCACGTCACGACTTACGATGACGCTCGAGGTCATGAGCTGCACCGCCGCGGTGCTTACCGCAGCGGCAATGACGCCGAGCAGAACGAAGACGCCGAACCATTCGGGTAAGCTCCGTGAAATGATCGTCTGTACGACTCTATCGGCCTCGGTCTGGAGTTCCACGCCGTTTTGGACGGCAAGCGCCTCCAGTTCCTGAAGCGGTAAAGCGGCAGGAGCGACGATCGACCCCCAGATAAAGGGAATGATGTAGAAAAAGAGCCCTCCGAAGATGAAAATCAGCATCGGAAACCACTTGAAGAGCGACTTGTCACGCGCGGTCATGCAACCGATCGCCACGTGCGGCCAGCTGAACGCGAGAATACCGACGACGAAGGTACCTCCCAACACTACGGGCGTGTAGTCGCCCGTCGGTCCCGGGGTTGAGAGCATCGCCGGTCGCGTCTCGGCCAAGGTAGCCACAGCCTGAGTCAACCCGC
Source organism: Alkalispirochaeta sp. (assembly GCA_965601925.1). Classification (GTDB taxonomy): domain Bacteria; phylum Spirochaetota; class Spirochaetia; order DSM-27196; family Alkalispirochaetaceae; genus Alkalispirochaeta. The sequence continues at coordinate 2,338,647 of OZ271854.1, read as the reverse complement.
CGTCGGGAAAGAGCACTTGCACGCCCCACAACAAACTCCCCAACAGGGCGGTCATATACACGACACCGAGAAAAATGTTGACCCATGCGACGATGCGCATCCCACCCAGCAGAACCAGGACGACGAGGATGACCGTCGTATACAACGCTCCCCAAAAGGCGGGCAACCCCGTAAGCGCCTCAAATCCGGCGCCGACTCCCAAGGGCTGGATTCCAACATAGGGGACGATAAAGGCGAGAATACTTAAGCTCAAAATGAGGCGTAGCATCGGCGACCGGTATCGCTCCGCAAGCACCTCGACCGGGCTGAGAAATCGATTGATCTTGGCCAACGCCCACAAACGTGGTCCCAAGAACATGTAGAGGCCGGCAAAACCGGCGACACTGCCCCAAATGAACATCACGTATCCGGGACCTTGGGTATAGAGGAGACCGGGAAACCCGTAAAACGTCCATGCGGAAGAAATCGCAAAGAGAACGAAGAAAAACATCACCACGACGCCGATCGTTCGCCCGCCGAGCATATAGTCCTCTGCGGTCTTGGCCGATATGCGATAGCCGTATGCGGCCATAAGAACGATCACGATGCCGAACAGGCTCAATGCCGAGATGGAAAATACCATGTGCCCTCCTATCGGTACGGCCAAAAGAAGAAGTAGTAGACGATGTAGGTTATGAGCCAGAATGCAACGAAGGCGACTCCCGAGACCAGCGGCATCGTCATCCAACCGAATAGCACGATCGGCTCACCATTCTCGGCGACATCCGTTCCGCCCATCGCCAAGAAGACGATGAACCCGACGACCGACAGCAAGAGCAGCACCAAATAAATCCGGCCTGCCGTATGACGGGCAATTTCTTTCATGGGGAAAGGATAAGATAAAACGCTGGAAAATCCTAATGATTTTTTTACACAGGGTGGAACATGATGCAATATTATAGAATCATTTTTTAAATAAGAATGAAAATCAAATAATTATAGTAGCTATCTGTGCCTACTACGCCACCCGCTCGACGACCTCCTCATTGCGCTCACGAATGAAATGCGTTCTGAGGCATAGCTCAAAAAGCTCTCGACTCATAACGCTCTCTTTGACCTCCTCGTACCCGTCGAAGGCGTGGGTGACGCGCACGAAGTATCCATCGGGCACTTCACAGAGCACATCGAGGGTAGCACAACATCCGGTAGTCGCCTTAATACTGTACTGTTTCATCGTATCCTCCTGTCTTCCCTCGTATATCGGCGAGATTCAGCACCGAACTTAGCACCTGAGAAACTGCACGTTCAGACCGTTTCGGTATACAATGACGCGCATATTTACGTTGATACACTCGCTACAAGGAGAACTCGGATGAACAACATGAGGATCATTGATCTCAGCATTCCCCTCGGCATCGGCACGCCCGCATGGCCGACCTACGAGCCGTTACAGGTCAAATACTTCAAGCGTCTCGCTCCCAACGGTGCAAACGGTCAGCTCGTAACTCACTCCAACCACGTCGGAACGCATCTCGACGGCGAGATTCACTTTTATACGCCCGGTAAGGACATCGCGAATCTCGATATGGACTTCCTGGTTCACGAGGGGGTCATCGTCGATCTATCCGATGCGGCGGGCGAATACGATATCTATACGCCGGAAATGGTGGAGGAACGCGTCGATGTCAAGGAGGGTGATATTCTCATCATCTCCACCGGCTACCATCGGTACGGCTGGGATCAGCCGAGTGCCGACGAGGTAACCTACATGGTTAAGCACCCCGGTCCCGATCGCGCGTTTGCCGAGTGGGCGAAGGAGAAAAAACTGCGCTGGATCGGTGTCGACTGCGGGAGCGCCGACCACCCGATGAATACGAAAATCCGCGATTGGATGCCGCGACAGGCGGGGGAATGCGACGCACACTTTCGCAAGAAATACGGCAAAGGGCTCACCGACGTCTTCACCGACGACAAGTACCAGCTCATGCACATCGAGATGTTTCCACACGGCATCGTGCACGCCGAGTGCCTCGGAGGCGATATCGATCTGTTGCTCAACGAACGCGTCACGATCGGCTGTTTTCCATGGAGATTCGTGGACGGTGAGTCTTCGATCGCGAGAATCGTCGCGTTCGTGGACGAGGCGACCTACGAAGAGAAGATGGCGCTCAAAGCGAAGGCGGAGCTCACCCGATTCGGCGACGTAGCGCGCGCCAAAAACGACTGGCTCGTGGAAGAGGGTCGTAAAAGAGCGAAGAACGCCCGCTGAACCACTCCCGCCGTGTAGCGGTTTCGCGTCGACTCGCCCGTTCGGCGAGTCGGCCCCGTATCGCTATCCTACCGGCTCCCGCACGCCACATGATACGGCGCCGCTCCGCGCGGCAAACCGGACTGGAGCGCGCCGAGGCTGATCGCTTCGCTATCGCTGAACGCGGGCGTTGCCCTTCCAGATAGCCCAGACTTGATCCTCGTCGGCCGGCTGGCCGTAGTCGGTGAGGAACGTCGCCGCGAGCGCACCGGAGGCCCATCCGAACTGAATCCACCGTTCCGGATCCCAACCGCGCAAAAGGGCGTACAGCATACCGCCGACAAATCCGTCGCCTCCGCCGATTCGATCGAGCACAGCTATCTCACGCGGCTCAACGACATGCCAATCGTCCATGTAGGAGAGCACGGCACCCCATAGATGACGATTCGTGTTTATGACCTCGCGGAGCGTCGTTGCGCACGCCGCAACCTGCGGATAGCTTCGCCGTACTTCGGCGATCATGGACTGAAAGCTGTCGATTTTGTCGGCTATCGCTTTCCCGCCCGCCTCAGGGCCCTGGAGTCCTAGGCACAGCTGAAAGTCCTCCTCGTTACCGACGAGAACATCCGAAATCCCGGCGATCTCGTGGAATATCTCGCGCAATTCTCTCTCCCGATTTCGCCAGAACGACGAGCGATAGTTGAGATCGAACGATATGCGTGTCCCGTACCGCTTGGCCGCCCGGGCGAGCTCCAGGGAGAACCGCCCCGTCTGTTCCGATAGCGCGGCAAAAAGTCCCGACACGTGGAGAATCTGCACACCGTCGTCGTCGAAGAGTCGCTGTAAATCGAAATCTTCGACGGTGAGGGTGCGTCCGACCTCACCGGCACGGTCATTGTGGACGCGTGGACCCCGGGAGCCGAAACCGCTGTCGGCGATGTTAAACTGGTGACGGTAACCCCACGGGCCGCCTTGATCGCGCTCCGGCCCCTCGTACTCGATGTGGCGTGAGGCGAGATTGTCCTTGATCAGCCGGGCAATCGGGCTATCTTTTACGAAAGCGGTCAGAATCTTAACCGGCAATCCCAAATACGAGACGACGCTGGCAGCATTCGTTTCGGCGCTCGTGGCGTGCATCTCAAAGGTTGTGGACGCGTACGCCGGCTGGCCCGCCACGGGCGTAATGCGCACTCCCATACTTGTCGGTACGACGAGGGCGTATCGGGAGTCGGGACGGAGTGTGATCATGCGATATACCTCTCGTCGTCATAATACCGGATCACGTGCCGTTGCTCAAACCGCATCACAACGACAGGCTCAAGCGTATCATGTCCACGTGGCGCAACCCCGCCTCAAAGACCGGTTCATGATAATTATCGAGAAAAAAATCGTGCACGATCGACGCCACACGAAATCCGCGGCGCTGGTAGAAGGCAAGCTGGTAGCCGAACGTGCCGGTGCCCACTTCCATGTGAGCCATCCCACGCTCGCGGGTACGATCGATCGCGGCATCGAGCAGACGCGAACCGAGACCGCGACCCCGCAGCGTGGGACGTACGGCGATGTTGACGAGCTCCGCGCGGTCGCCGGAGAGGTCCACAACGACGCATATCGCCGCAATCGAGTCGGCGATACGGACGGCGTAGCAGCGAGCATCCTTCAGATTCGACCGTATACGTTCCTCCGACGGATCGGCTTCCATCAGAAGATCCAACGGAGCCTCCGCCGGATCGATAGCTTCGATCCGATCGATACCATCGCTCCGATCGATACCATCGATCCGTGAGTCCGGCGCCTCGGTAGGCGCCGCTCGATCTGTGTGGGCAACCGCGGGGTGCTCAACCAGACGATGAGCCATGAGGATGTCGGGACGACCGATACCGCTTGCGTCGGGAATCACACCGACGATCCGATAGCCGCACCGCCGGTAGAACGCATAGGGATGATCGACTCGTGATCCCGAATCGGTTCGCCGTTCGAGCTCCGTTATTACCTGCGGAATGTCTGGAAGCTCTCTATCGGCGGCGATCGTCCTACCCGACTCGTCGTCGGTACCAAGGTATACCACCGTAGCCCCGCGGCGGTGTAGCTCTTTCTCCAACGAGCGCACGAGCATCCGGCCGACTCCTCGCCCGTGGCTCGACGGATCGACGCAAAACGGGTGGAGTTCCCAGCCCGTTGTCACTTCTTGTTTACGATATTGCGGGATCGCTCCGATCCATCCGACGAGCGTATCGTCGCGAGTCCACGCCCCGAGGGCGAGCCGTTCCCGATCCAACGCTTCATCCACCTCGCGGCGAGCGGAGTCCAAGGTCGGCCACGCAAGAGGAAAGTCCGCCGCAAATGCGTTGAGTAAAATTCGGGCCGCTTCGGGCGCATCGCCGGTACGCAGCGCTCGTATGACATGTCTATTCATAATCTCTCCCGAACACCAAATCGTCGCGACGCCGGTACGCGGTTCGTACGCTATGATACCGAGGAACGACGCCGTACTCTCAACGCTGTCGAGTCGATTTACTCGTTATTAACGCGGAGTCTCCTCCCATGATATACTATGCTTCATCCACCAACGGAGATGTACCATGTCAAAAGAGAAACCGCTTGCGGGCCTGCGGGTGTTGGATATGACGCGCGTCCTGGCAGGTCCCTTCGCAACCATGCTCCTGGCCGACCTCGGTGCCGAGGTACTCAAGATCGAGATGCCCGGGATAGGAGACGACTCCCGACACTTCGGTCCCTTCAAGAACGGACGCAGCCTCTATTTCGTCAGCATCAACCGCGGTAAGCGAAGTATGACGCTCAACCTCAAGACGGAGACGGGCAAGGAGATATTTCGACGGCTGGTCGAAGAGCATGACATTCTCGTTGAAAACTTCCGCCCCGGGGTAATGGAAAAACTCGGATTCGGATACGAAGCGCTCCGCGAGATCAATCCCCGTTTGATATACGCAGCGTCATCGGGGTACGGTCACACCGGCCCGGACAGCCGCAAACCGGCCTACGATATCCTCGCCCAGGCCGCCGGCGGCCTCATGAGTGTCACCGGCTGGCCGGGGGCCCCGCCTACGCGCGTCGGGTGCTCCATCGGAGACATCGGGGCGGCGCTCTTTACCGCCATCGGTATATTGGCCGCCGTTAGTCGACGCCATGAGACGGGCGTCGGCCAGAAGATAGATGTTGCAATGCTCGACTGCCAGGTGGCAATACTCGAGAACGCCCTCGCACGCTACCAGGTCGACGGGACGAGTCCGGAACCCCTCGGCAACCGCCATCCGACCATAAGTCCGTTCCAAGCGTACAAAGCCAAAGACGATTGGATCGTAATCGCAATCGGCAACGACGGGCTGTGGCAGACCTTTTGCGAGGTTGTCGAGCGTACCGATCTCGCCACCGACGCGCGCTTCGCGACCAACCCCAAACGTACCGAGAATCTGGAAGAGCTCAACGCCGTAGTCGAGTCCCTCCTTGCGCAGCGCACCGTCGGTGAATGGTCGGGAGTCTTCAGCGAGCGCGGTATCCCGCATAGCAGAATCAACCAGATCGAGCAAGTGATGCAGAACCGTCAAATCCATGCACGCAACATGATCGCCACGGTCGAAGATCGCCTGGCGGGAACGGTCCGGGTTGCGGGAAATCCGATAAAAATGAGCTCCATGGACGACGATACTACGAGACCCCCGGTACCGGAACTCGGCGAGCACACCGCGGAGATCCTTGCCGAGCTCGGCTACGACGAGAACCAGATTAACACGATCCGAGAACGAGGAGCCGTATAATGGATCGCAGGAGCTCGCGCCCTTCAACGAAGCGCGCCGAGACGTCGGACAGAGTCGCCCCACAATCACTCGAGGGGCTTCACAAGCGTCTCGAGTCGCGTGAGACGAATCTCACGGAGGAGCTTTCGCCGCTTCTCGATCGACTCGATCGTCATGAACCGGTACTTGGAACGCTCCTTCCCGACGAGACCGCGTCCCGGCGGAGAGCACGCATTCTTCGCGAGGCGGCGTCCCTCGAGAAGCGTTGGCCCGACCCGACGGATCGTCCGCCGCTGTTCGGTGCCTTACTCGGTGTGAAAGATCTGTTTCACACCGCAGGATTCCCCACCCGCGGAGGTTCCGCCCTCCCGCCGGACGTGTTCACGCGCGAGGGAGCCCCCGGTCGACCCGACGAGAATCGAGACGAGGCGTCGGTCGTGAGCGCCCTTCGGGAAGCGGGCGCCTTGATCCTCGGCAAGACCGTCACCACGGAGTTCGCCTATTTCGGCCCCGGTCCGACACGGAACCCCTGGAACCCGGACCACACTCCCGGAGGGTCCTCGAGCGGCTCGGCCGCGGCGGTCGCGGCGGGGTTCTGCCACATTGCTCTCGGTACGCAGACGATCGGCTCCATATCGCGCCCGGCCTCCTTTTGCGGCGTCGCGGGATACAAGCCGAGCTACGGACGGATCGCCGCCGACGGGGTGATACCGTTCTCGGTTGATGCCGATCACGTCGGTATCATCGCCGCCGACGTAGACGCCCTCGCTCGGTCGGCCTCGGTGACGGTTACCGGATGGTCGCGAGACCGCGCACATGAAGCGGCGCCTCCGACGAACGGAGAATCCCGGCATACGTCCCGAGCGGGCTCCGATCTACGCCACCTTCTCGGCACCGTCCTCGTCCCCGACGACGCCTATCTTGCGCAAGCCGATACGACGGGTCTCCGGGGCTTGGACGCGGTGATCGAACGACTCGTCGGTCTCGGCGTCGAGGTACAGCGAGTATCGATCTTCTCGGATATTGAGAGCATCAACGAGGCGCACAAAGACATGATTGCTCGAGACTTCGCCGACGTCCACACGCGGTGGTACGAGGAACACGGCGAGCTGTATCATTCCCGGAGTGCACAACTCATCGAACGGGGAGCCGCCGTCACGGACGAGCGACGCGAGCAAGCGCGGGTGGGAAGGATACGCGTACGGGAGCGCATCGAGCGCGCATTGGAACGACACGGAGCCGCCGTCTGGATCGCGCCTGCGACCGTCGGCGAGGCGCCTCGCGGAATAGAGACGACCGGCGACCCCACGATGAATCTACCGTGGACCTATGCGGGCGTTCCTACGGTCAGCGTTCCGATAGCCGGTTTACCCAACGGACGCGGTCCCGCGGGGCTACCGCTCGGTATACAGATCGCCTCGAGATACGGATCGGACGAGCAACTGTTACATCGCGCCGCGGGGCTGGAGGCGCACCTCCTATTGTAGAGGCCAAACCTTCATGATCGCGTTAAGAATCGTACCTGCCCTCATGATTACCGTACCCGTACTGCTTCTTATAGTACTTCGTATGGCGTATCTCTCCCGCATGCTACGCAACGAGGCGCGCAGTCGGTCGACGACGGAGCACGAGTTGACGATGGTACAACATCGATACCGTACTCTGACGGAGAACGCGCCGAGCCCGATTGTGATCATCGATCTCGAGTCGGGAGTCATTCAATTTGCCAATCTCCTCGCCGCCAGTACGTTCCACATCAACCGAGAGTATGCGGTGGGACGCCCCATCGACGACTACTACGTGAAGAGAGAGGATCAGGCGCGCCTCTTGGACACCATAAGACGCTACGGGCACGCCAGAGGATTCGAGGTGCAACTGCGGACCGGTGAGAATCGCGTGTTTTGGGCGTCCCTCGCCGCATCGATCATTACCTTTAACGATCGATCCTCGCTTATCGTGTCGATGGTAGATATCAGTGATCGCAAAGAGATGGAAGAGCGGCTGTTGACGCAAGTCGTTACGGACGAACTTACGGGGCTTTGGAATCGAAGACACTTTTTCTCCGTCGGTGAGAGTACAACGGCGCGAGCGCGGCGATACGGCGAAGAGTTTTCCGTGCTGATGATCGACGCCGACGACTTCAAAGGGATCAACGACGAGTTTGGACACGCCGCGGGAGACGAGGTACTACGCCGGATAGCCCGGGCGCTGGGAGAGAGTTTTCGGGAGAGCGACGTCGTCGCGCGTCTAGGAGGAGAAGAGTTCGGTATCATACTCCCGCACACTCCCTTAGTCGGCGCGCTCGCGCTGGCCGAACGTTTTCGCGCGTTGGTTGCGGCGATGAAAGCGTCCCACGGAGGCGATACGATCGCAGTCACCGTGAGTATCGGCGTCGCTGCAATCGCCTTTCCGATCGCATCAAGCGGAACTCTCCAAGAACTCGCGACGGCCGGCTCGTTTGAGACGGTGCTCCACGAGGCTGACGCCGCTTTGTATGCCGCCAAGCGCGGCGGCAAAAACCGCGTCGCGGCAAACGACCCGGGAGACGGCACGCGCCGCGATTGACGGAACGCCGAGCGGTTCTACGCCGTAAGCTCAGCGGAACTCGCCGCGCCCCACAACGATTTTTTCGAAGACCTCGTCGATAATCTTTACGACCTCGCGAACATCGCCCTGAGGCACGCGCGCCTGTTTCCAGAGGGAGAGGCGAAAAAATTCCATAATGTTTTTGCGCACGTCCTCGACGGGGTAAAAGACGTAGGAGGCGTCTTGGCCTACCGGTTTCATGATCGTAAAGGCGCTGTAGGTAACGACGGGCTCGCGGCCGACATACACATGGTCCTGTCGACGCGTTCTATAGTCGATAAGCTCCTTGAGCCTGTAGGGAATGCGCTCGGCTTCGGACCGGTAGGCCGGCTCCGTGTGGTTATTGGGCCAGCCGGCCGGTTCCACCAACACGTAGAGCTTCCGCCCTTCGGCCTGAAAGGTGAGCCCCTCCTCGCCGACAAAGATGTCTTTTACGTTGTCGAAGGAAATGAGTTCGTAGCGCGTGTAGTTGGAACCATCATGATAGAAGGTACTCACTACATAGCCGTGCTCCCTCGGTAGCTCGCCTGCCTGATATGCGGGAAACAATTCTTTCGCGTTCGCCATGCAGTCTTCCTCCGATCGTCGGTGATATTGTACATGGTAGCCGTCCGATCCACCTTTTGCAAAGCATTGTGTTTGCAGACAGCGTGCCGTATGATAAACGGTAATGGATATCGCTGTTGCATTCAAAGTATTGGAGCTTTCCAACGGCGCCACATTAGAAGATGTCAGCCTCTCATTTAGGAGGCTTCTTAAAATATATCACCCCGACCGCAATCTTGACCGGACCGAGTGGTCACACGAAAGAACCGTCGAGCTCAACGAGGCATATCTGGCGGCAACCGACTATCTGCGAAACGGCGGCGACACGGTCGCCGTTGACGAACCCATAACCGAAACGGCGGACGTATACGGATCGGGCGTCGGTCGGCAACGTTCGGGATATACAACGGACGAAAGTCAATATACCGAGAGAGCCGACGAGTCGCAGGTCGATCCGGCCTATAGCGTAACATTGCAGATGCGTCTTGCCGCCGAGTACGATCTCCTCTTGGATCAGCTATTCGTCTTTTATTCCTTCGGTTTGGAAAACCTACACCTACGCAGCGAGGGGAGTTTCCGGTACCGATTCCGCACTATTTTCAAGCAACTGCGAAACGTCGTCGCCAGGTTTCAGGAACTCAAGCAGTGGCCGGGCAGCAAAATCCAACGCCATCAGGTGACGACGGTACACGCGTTTGCCGCGGCATTTTATGAGAATCTTCTGATAAAACCGCATAGCCACCAAGTTCTGAGCGGCAACGAGTACCGAGCATATCGTCTGTATCGCCAAGGTTCCGAGACGCTGGACGATGCGATTCGCGCCAGACTCTTCGGCAATCAACTGGGGAATAAAGCTCCGTACCCCGCCACACTCTCTACGTGCGAGCGGGCGCTCATGCTGGTGGTCGCACACTATCCTAAGTGTCAGTACACGCCGGAGACGCTGATCAAACTGTACCTTCTCGAAACGTTCAATCGCCTATGCGACGTCCTGGACGCCGCATAGGACGCACTGTGCGATCAGCCCTTCTGCGCAGCCTCTTCCTTGAGATTCATCTGAGCAATGGCCAATTTTGCAATGGGAATGCCGTACGGCGACACCGACACGTAGTTCAGACCTGAATCCCGAAAAAAGGTGACGTTCTCGGGCTCCGCCCCGTGCTCGCCACATAGTCCGAGCTTAAGATCGGGGCGCACCATACGCCCCCTCAGCGCGGCGGTCTGCACGAGTTCTCGGACTTGCGGCTGCAATACTTTGAAAGGATTGCTCGGCAGCAGATCGAACTCATTGTAGTCCGAGAAGAAGTTGTTGAAGTCGTCCCGTGAGATTCCGTAGGTCGTTTGGGTCAGATCGTTGGTCCCGAACGAGAAGAAATCGGCATACCGGGCGATCCCGCCCCCGTTGAGTGCAGCGGCGGGCAACTCGATCATCGTGCCGACGCGATACTCAATCGAGTCGATCTCATATTTCGCACGAATCTCCTCTTCGATATCGCGGACACCGAGGATTTGCTTTCCTTCGATCCGCTTACCGTTACGGACGACCTTCAGCTCATTCGGCGTCATTACGAGGGGAATCATGATTTCCGGCTTCGCCTCAATGCCCTCCTTCTTGAGCCGATACGCCGCATCGAAGATCGCACGAATCTGCATTCGGTAGATCTCAGGATATGAGATGGCGATCCGGATGCCCCGATGGCCGAGCATCGGGTTAAACTCCCGGAGCAATCGCGATCGCGCCTCGATGGTCGCCTTGGAAAGTCCGACCTTGTCCGCCGCGGCCTGCTTGATGAAGGCCGCCATCGTCTCGCGCGTCGCCGGAAGAAACTCGTGCAGCGGCGCGTCGAGAAGCCGAATCGTAACCGGCAAACCCTCCATGATCTTGAATAGACCGTAGAAGTCTTCGGTTTGATCGTCGCGCAAATCTTCCAGGATCTCAAGCCGCTTCTCCTCGGAATCGGCGAGGATCATGTAGCGGAAGCGATTGATGCGCGACTCGTCGAAGAACATGTGCTCGGTGCGGCACAAACCGATCCCCCGGGCGCCGAAGGTGCGCGCCAGCTTCGCATCGCGCGGTTGGTCGGCGTTGGCGTGGACGTCCATATCCCTGATCCGCGGCTGGATCACCTCCAGCAGGTCGAGAAGTCCCGAATCCTCAGGCGTGGGTTTCGTCAGCGATCCGCGCCCTATAAAAATGGACGGATCCTCATAGTACGGAACATCAAGCGTGAGATAGTCGCCCTCTTTGATCTCGTTGCCGTCGATCACCATCGACTTTGCCTTGAACGTGACATCCGACCAAACGAGCGCCACTTTTCCCAAGCTGCGCGCGACAACCGGTGCGTGGGACGCGTAGCCGCCCTCGGAGGAGAGTACGCCTTGAGCGACTTCGATCCCCTTGACGTCTCCGGCAAAGGTCGCCGGCATCGCGAGAATCACGTCCGTATCCTCGCCTTCGATCTGTGCTTGTCGGTGGGCGGCTATGAGACGGTCCGTGGAAAAATAGACTCGTCCGATCGCGGCGCCGACCGAACCCGCGATACCGCCCTGTATCGCTTTGAACGAAGACACCGAAGATCGATCGAGAGTCGGGTGGAGAATCTCCGCCAGACGCCCCGGTTTGATCGCGTTTATCACGTACTCCTCGCTTACGACTTTGCGTCGCATGAGGTCGAGAAGTGTTTTGATCTCCGCCTGCGTCGATTTGTTGCTGACGGCACCTTGATCGACGAGCCATAACTTGCCGCTTTCGATCGTAAAACGGACGAAACGCAACTCGCGAAAATGGTCTTCCAGCGTCCGCGCGATCGTCTGCAGCTCTTCGACGTGTTTTTTTGCAAGACCGCCGAGCGCCTTGCCCTTGCCGGAGGTCTCGTCGAACGCCTTGGGAAAGAACTCACCCTGTAACTCGTCGTCACCGGAGATGATGTTATGCGTGTAGAGATAACCGGAGCTGCTGTCTTTGTCGAAGTTACCGTACACCATCGCCTGCACGAGCACGGCGCTGTCCTCGCTGGTCGGACTCGTCTTGAACGCAGCGCGAAAGAGCTTGAGTACGTAGGCGAGCTGAAAAAAGGGCTCGGTAAATATCTCTTCCTGCAATACGCCTTTATGCTGCTCAAGCACCTTGAGTACCGACGCCTTGCGCTTAGCGGAACGCAAATCGTCGACGAACGCCTGGAGCGCTTTTTGCCTCGTATCGTCGACACCCGAGGCCATCTCAAGCTTCAGAATACTGGAAATGAGGTATGCGTACTCCCGATATGCAAAGGTCTCCCCGGCCGCCGCCGCGATTCCGTCGATGGTGCCCTCACACAGCCCCACGTGGTGCACCGACGGGAGCGCACTGCGCACGTTGAGCATGGGACTCTCGACCGCCTTGAGGAGTAACACCTGCTCCGAACTCCCGAAGCGCCGCTTCATCCCCTTCTCAACGGCGTCGACCGGCTCCTTGAGGACCGCCCACGCGGTGGTCGTATTGTCCGGGAACGTCTCCAAAAAGCCGTTCGGCACGACAAAGCCGGGACAGATCGGGACGTCCAGATCGACCAGCGACACGGCCCGCACGCCGCGGCTACCGACGATATCCAGCGTCGACTGGTCAAGAGTATGCTTACGATCGCCGAACAGGACGATTTCACTCATTTTTCCATAGCTCCTTGGTGTCAGAACAGGTCGAGGGGTTGGTCGATGCTGCCTTTCAGGAACATCTCAAAGCGCGGACTGGCGCCTTCGAAGAGGTAGCGTTGCAGTTTGGAGACGTCTTTGATTTCATCGCCCACGACGCTCACCAAAATCGGTGTGCCGTGCTTGACCTTCCCCCACTTAAAAAGCGCATTGATGTCGTTGATGCGCTCGTTATCGTACCAAATAAGCACATCGAGAGCCCCGTGCTTCTGTCGGTAGCTTGCGATAATGCGTTTCCACGCCTCAACGTTACCGTTGTGAAAAAGCTCGTTCGTTACAACGACGGAGTATCGCGGCGTCATGCGTCGCTTTTTCCCGGACGCCGCTGCCGCCGACGCCTTTTGGGGAGCCGGTGCGGCGGGTTTGGCGGGCGCCGGTGGGGAGGCTGCGGCCCGCTTGGAAACGTACTCCGGAGAGGTCTCGACCGCCTCGCCGGCAAGCAAACGGTGCACGTCGTCGAGCGCCCTCAGCAACGTCTCCTCGGTCACGGACTTCGCGAGCGCCTGCACATAGACGACGATAAGTTCGTCGCGCAATATGGGAAGCGCACCTTCCCACGAACCCTCACGCTTGGGGTTTATGACAAAGAGACCCGCTTGCGGATGTTCGTAGGTGAGTACGATTTGGATCGCGCTCCACTCGGCGAGTTTGGTAACGATCGCGCCGGCATCCTCGACCGTCCTCACCGCGTTGGCCGATCGATATCGATAGGCAAACTTATCGACCAACAGTGCGCTGACCGCAGGGGCCATCTGATGGCGCCCCATGCGTTCCTGATCGACCTCCTCGGCCAACAGATCGGCGAGGTTGGCGCCTTTCGGAACGACCGGGAGGAACGAAGATACCCGCTTAAAATGGCGCAGGGCGGCGTTGAAGCCGACCCTGCGCGAAAGAAGATCCAGATTACCTGGCATAACGACTACAGTTCCTGTAGCTCGTCGTCGTCGATCTCACCCGCCTTGGGCGATACGTCGGCTCGACCTTTGACCGTCGCCGCCTGTCCGTTGTCGCTCGCAGCGCCAAAGCTGGTGTTGGCGTTCGCCGCCGGATCGCCCTCCACGACCGTCGACTCCTCATCGTAGGCCGTCTCGAAGTTCATGCCGATATCCTCGCGCACCGTGGAGCGGCGTCGCTTGAAGGCGGCAAACGCGGCGTCCTGGAATCCCTTGGAGATTCCATGAAGGAACTCATTGAGCACGTTGGCCATGCCGTTGAGAGTGAACTTCTTCCGCTTGATGCTCGTAATGTCGACGTCCAAGAGGAGCCCGGGCTGCACGTGATACGGGTTGATCAGGTACTCGAACTCCTCGAAGTGAGTCTTCAGGAAGCTGATGCGCTGATCGAGCACGACTCTCTCCTTCGGATTCTGGAAGCCGTAAACCTGTTTCACACGGTCGGAGATGGCCATCAGCATCTTGCGGAAGAGCGTCTTCTCGTGGAGATAGGTCTGGTTGAGCTTCTCCACGTCGGTCATATCGGACTTGATACGTACGATCTCGTTCCAGGTGCGACGCAGCTCGGCGACTAAGGGGTCGCCCGACTCCTCAAAGGTCATGCTCTCTTTGCGCCGTTTGGCGCGCTTGTCGAACTTGCGAACCAGATCCTCGAAGTCGTCCACACGGAAACTCGACTTGCCGCTGGCGTAGACCGCCTCGACGATGTCGTACAGATTCTGAATCTCGCGACGAAATGATTCGAGCTGCAGATCGTAGGCTTCCTGCTCCTTCTTGAGCTGCTCCGGATCGTAGTACTTGAGACGAATCTGATAGCGCTCGTCGGGGAGCTCGCGCGCGTCGGTGTCCTCATACTCGCGGATGATCAACTCGCGAGCATTCTTGAGGTTCTCAACGAACTGATAGCCCATTTTGGAAGTGTCGAGAATCGAGGTGATCGAGTTGACCGACGTGTTGAAGCCGCGGTTACGGATGTTCTCCATGTCGATGATCTTCTTCAAGTTCTCGCGGATGTTGAGGGGATCGAACTGCGCCGGATCGATCTCGGCGCGGAGTCCTTCGATCTTCTCGATAAGCTCTTTGGCGAGAAAAGAGTAGCGCTTGGAGGTCTCGTCCTCGAGGTTGTCGTCGGTGAAGTTGGTGACCCGCTTCATCTTCTCGAAGATGATCTCCGTGTCGCTCAGCTCCTCCTTTCCTTCGTCGATGAGCTCGTCCTGAAAGCGCTCGACCTCCTGCTCGATCATGTTGGTGATCGTGCGCGAGATCTGATCCTTGATCAAATACTCGACGGTGGACTGATACTGGAAGATCGGGCTGATCAACTCGGAGTCGAGAATGTT
The DNA here is from genome assembly GCA_965601925.1 of Alkalispirochaeta sp. Lineage (GTDB taxonomy): Bacteria > Spirochaetota > Spirochaetia > DSM-27196 > Alkalispirochaetaceae > Alkalispirochaeta. The sequence goes on along the minus strand of OZ271854.1, from coordinate 2,323,553 downwards.
GACCGAGAGCTTGGCGTCGCTGACCGTCTTGGGCTTCATTATGTTGTCTTTGAAGGCGCACTTGACGACCGAATACGCATTCTCGCCGCGGATAAAGGCGCCGACGTCGGTCTTCTGCCGCAAGAGCGAGTTGGTGTGCGTCTCCAGGTCGTTCATGCCGCGCTGTACGTGCCCCTGGAGGTGCCCGTACATGTTGACGATCGACTTCTCGATCTCGCCGGTGTTGAACTTGTCTGCGCCGGCGATCTGGTCGAGCATTTCGGCGATCTCTTTGGGCGTGTACCGCGCGAGCGCTTTGTTCTCTTCCTTGTCGATGAAGTTCCGGATCTTCTTCACCATCTCGTCTTCGGTGGTGGTGATGTACCGGTTGAACATGTTCTGGTAGTTCTGGTTGAAGTAGTTATACAACTTCTCCTTCAGACCACCCATGACGTCGAGACGTTCCAGAACTTCGGCGGGAAGTTTGGTTTGAATCGTTTGTAAAACTTTGTCGGCCTCTTCGGTAATCAGTTGATCGTATTCATGCTTCTGATCGCGACCATCCTGCGCAAGGCTGTTTCGCGAACCGACCGCGGAGGGGCGCTCCGGGTGAAATACGTTTGGACTGCGTGATAGATCAGACATGATTCCCCCTTTCGTATCGCTTCATTGGTTGCACCTAAAGAATTATACGGCTATTTTTTTTCTGTTTCCGACTTTCTGCCCTTCGAAAATAAATAATAATGCTCAAACCTCAAGCTGTCGAATCAATTCCAGCGCTTCCCTCCTTATACTCTCGATGTGGGCCGCCTCAACTAACGCCTCCAACTCATCGATCGGACGCTCGCCGCGGTCGATACGATGCGCAATATTTGTGAGCGTTGTGTGATTATGGTTCATGGACTCACGAAGAAACGTCGAGGCGATTCCCCAGAGTGTGTCGCCTCGCGCGACTCGATACGATGCCCCGTCGGGCAACACGAAGATGTTATCGGGGTATATCCAATCGGGGCTCGGCGCGCCGGTTTGAAAATCTCCGATGGGCGCGTAGCCGTTGCGCAGAGCGATCTCGTTTACCAGGATCAACACATCGAGCGCGGTTATCTCCAGCTCCACGTCGAACGCGTAGGTGGGCGCTTCGTTACGTTGATTTTCCGGGGCGGCGAGGACGGCCGGGGACGCACCGTCGGGGTCGGGTTCGCCGTCGGCGACTCGTGCTCGATCTCCGTTCTGCGCGTCGGTAGCCTCGGTCGAGCGCGGCTGCGAGCGAGAAGGCGTATCGTTTGAAGACGCATCATCGCCGGTTCGCCCAGCGGGGGCGGATCGCGACACGGAATCGCTCTCGATCGGCTCCGAGGGAGCGCCCTCGTCGACGAGCGTTCCCGGCCCGACGGTGGGGTCGGTCTCTCGCACACCGCCGTCGGAACCCGATTCGGAGTCGGCGGGACGAAGCGCCACGGCACCGGGAGATTCGGTTTCGCCGACGGTACGCCCGCGAAGCAAAAAAAAGGCCCCGCCGCCGGCGAGCAGCAGAAACAGCCCGACCGCGACGGCGACGGGCACCGGTCCGAAGCGGCGAGACGTCGACGAGGGTGCGCCGGGGGCGGTCGTTCCGACGGGTGAACCGACTCCCCTCGTTGTCGCGCTGCGAGCCGCCGCCGCGGGCTCTACCCGGGGCGCGCCGCCTCCCGCCGAGTCGGCGGATGTGTCGGCTCCGGTCGGTCTCCCGCCCTTCGAACCGTCGTCCTTGTTGGACGGAGGCGGCGTCTCTTTACGGACCGTTGCTCGGCGTTGCCGAAGGAGTTCGTCGAGGAAGTCGAGGAGCCGGCGACGCTCGCTGAGGAAAAACGCCTCATCAACGCCCTCCGACGTTATTGCGCCGATACGCGTTACGGCGCGACGGTTATCGGTCACGTCGCCGAGGGTGAACCCGTGCTGCACCATGAATCGCACGGTATATCCCACATCGGTCGGATATACGTCGGCGAGAACGGGTATCGGCGCCTCGTCGAGGAGCCGTTCCACGTCTCGGGCCAACTCCGCGTGATCGACCGATGCGACGCCGTGTTCGTTCCACGCCGCTAAACCGCGCGCGAGCCGCCCCTGTGCGCTTTGCTCGTCACCCGCCAGCGACTCGAGCGTTCCGTCGGTCTCGGGGATCTCGGAGACCGAAGAGCGAAGCCGGTAGGGCACGCCCGGTAAAAGCGGCGGTACGACGCCGTGAGCCCACTCCGCCTCATCGGGCACATTGATGGAGCTCGTGTGGGGCCATTCGATGGTACGACCGACGGCTAATGAGATACCGGGAGCACCGGAGGCGGGCGACGGCAACTCGGCAAAGGCGGCGTCGGCAGACGCGACCTCAACCGAGAGTCCCGCCGCGCGAAACAACTCGACCAACGGCGCCAACTTTCCGGGCAGCGTGCCGTCGGCGTAGAGGCGGATCGTTCGGTCGGCGGCGGTATGTGTCGCCCCCGCCCGAAGCGCCCACTTGGCAATGGTAAGAAATCCGTCCGGATCGACGGGGCCTGAGAAGTGTGTAAGTAACGAGAGCGGTACCAACCGCTCCGCGAGAGCGCGAATACCCTTGGGACGCAACGCGCGCGCTTCGATCTCGCCGTCGCGGAAGAAGAAGAGCGACCGGTCGGCGGTCACGAGAAAGCCGGCCGGTTCAAACGCCTCGGCGCGGTAGCGACCAGAGGCCGACTCGACCGTTTGCGCAATGCGATCGAGTTGATAGGCGGCGTGACGATCGTCGCGCTCGCGCCGCGTCAAATCGAAGACGCGATGCCCGTTGACCATCACATTGAGCGTTCCGTCGGTTAAAAACTCGACGAATGCCCCTTCGCTCTTATCCGCTCCCTGGGAGTCGATCGGGCGTTCTGAAATGCGCGCGGCGGCAAAAAAGGGCTTTGCCGAGCGAATCAGCTCGTGTGAGCCCGTGTAGTCCGGTTTTCGGGGAACTGAGGGGCCGACCGTCGCCGACTCCTGCGTCGGGTCGCCGGTGAGTCTGTCGGTGAGCACGACCGTTTCGATGTACTGCCGAATTCGATCGGGAATGTCGGGCGACGTTCCTATCCGCAGAAAGGGTCGTACGTGGTGGTGATCGGAGCCTACATAGACGATGTAGCACTCTCGATCGATTCGAAAGACCCGTCCTCCCGACCGTTTCGCATCAGACCTTTGCACTACAACTCCACGACGGAGTATATCACAAATCGATAGGTTCCGTCAGATTTCATCATAATTGGACGGTTTGCAACGTTCGTAATTCCGGCTATCCTTTCTATTGTATGGTCATTACGCAGCGGCGGCATTGCAAGATTATTCCCATCGCAGGGGGTAAGGGTGGTGTCGGGAAGACCGAGTTGTGCGCCGGTCTCGGAGTACGTCTGGGCCAGCTCGGATACCGCACGGTCGTCATCGACCTCGACCTGGGCGGTTCCAATCTGCATTCCACGCTGGCGATCAAAAACAAGAAACCGGGACTCGGCAACTTCTTTTCCGATCGCAAACTAACTTTCGAGGGTCTCATCGCCGCAACGCCGTACGAAAATCTCTTCTTCGTTCCCGGAGACGTGCTGGTCGCCGGTATGCCCAATATCACCTACGGACAAAAGCGAAGCCTTCTCAAGCACGTCGAAAACATAGACGCGGACTACGTGCTTCTCGACCTCGGTTCCGGTGCATCCAATAACGTGGTGGACTTTTTTCTCGTCTCCAACTCCGGGATCGTCGTGAGTTCGCCCCATGTAGGCGCCGTGCTCAACGCGTACAGTTTTCTCAAGAACATGGTATTCCGCTTTTTCTTCCGCGCCTTTGCGAAGCAACCGGAGATAGCGCGCTACCTTCGCAAGGAGATTCGCGAGGTGCGGCCCGGACAGCCGGTACGCGTCGCGTCGGTCATCGACGGTATCCGAGGACTCGACCAGGAGGCCGCGGACAAGGCGCGCCGTTACGTGAACCTTCTTCAGCCCAGCATGGTGCTTAATCTCGCCCGCAGCACCGACGACCTCAACATCGCCGAGAGTCTACGAGAGCTCGTATCGAAAAATTTGGATGTGTATTTGCAGTCTCTGGGAGCGGTCATGTTCGACGAGCGTTTGGCTGCGAGCTATCGCGTCGCGCAGCCCATGATAGTCGCCGAACCGACGGGGGTTTTTGCGATCCAAATCGATCGACTCGCGCAGAAGATCGTTCAATCCCCCGAGTTTCCGACCCTCGCGCTGGAGCGCAGCTTGTACGAGGACTCATACGAGCTGACGCGCATCGAGCTCCAGTATGACGAGGCGGAGCTGAACAACGCGCGCGCCGGCTCGACCGCAACCGAGCCGTCGGCCACCGATGCGGAGGAGTTCATCCAAGTGTTGGCCGCCCAAAGAAAGAAAATCCAGGAGTTGCAGGGTACGGTGCGCATGTTGACGATGCGAGGCGGCAGGTAGCCCAAAACGAGTCGGTGCGCTCGGCCCCGGGGGCGTCATATCGCTTCGTCGGTGTAATCGGGCAATAGCGGAGGCTCGCCGACGTCGTCCCGTTCAAGGCGAAAAAACGAAATCGTCTCCTCCAAGACCCGCGATTGCGAGGAGAGTTCCGCGGCCATAGCGGCCATCTTTTCCGATTGTGCGGCGTACTGCTGGACTGCGCCGTCGAAATGCTGAATCGCGCTGTTTACCGCCTGCGTACCCGAGCGCTGTTCGGCGCTCGCCGCCGAAATCTCCTGCACAAGCTCCGCCGTGCGCTCGATAGAGGGGATCAAGGCCGTGAGAAGCGCTCCCGCCTCCTCGGCGACCTCGACGCTGTTCGTCGACAGTTCGTTAATCTCCGAGGCGGCGTTCTGACTCCGCTCGGCGAGTTTGCGTACCTCCGCGGCGACCACCGCGAATCCTTTACCCTCTTCGCCGGCGCGCGCCGCCTCGATCGCCGCGTTGAGCGCCAGAAGACCGGTACTGCGGGCGATCTCCTCAACGATGGTGATTCGCTCGGAGATCCGCCGCATAGCGTCGACCGTCTTTCTGACCGACTCACCGCCGACTCGGGCGTCCTCGGCCGCCCGTTTTGCCATCCGATCGGTCTCCGCGGCGTTATCGGCGTTCTGTTGAATCGATGCGTTCATCTCTTCCATCGACGCGGAAATCTCCTCTACTCCGGCGGCCTGTTTCGTCGCGTCGGTGGACATCTGCTGCGAAATATCCGAAAGCTCACCGCTTCCGGCGCTCACCAACCCCGCGGCCGTGGATGTCGAGGAGATGGTAGACCGGAGATGCACGACCATCTCCTGAGCGCTTGCGCGGATTCCGGTGGCGGAAGAGCCTGTGGACACCAGCGTATTCGAGAGATCGCCCCCGGCAACCCGTGCCATGTAGGCCATCACATCGCTCGGCTCTCCGCCGACTTGGACGATGATACGGCGCGCCGAGGTCCCGGCGAGGACGATGGTCAAACTGAGAAAGAGTACCGACAAGACGCCGAACAGAACGGTCTGTCTCTCCGCATCTCGCCTGAGAGAGGTCGCAAACTCGGCCATATCGCGGGCGAGCTCATCCTCGACATCCTTGAGAAGGTTAATCCGTTCGGTCGCGACGGCAAACCAGTAAGTGGGATCCACGTCGAAGTTATCTTCCAGCGACAGCTCATTCAGGGCGGCGATCGCCGGGCCGTCGTTTACCGCGACCGCAGCGTCCACGGCGGCTACATCGCCGTCGCCGGTACGAAGCGCAACCGCGCGGTCGACATTGCTCCGATAGGCGGCCATGGTCTCCAGAACGACGTCGAGCTTCTCTACGGCCTCCCGCGATACGTCGGGAAGGGCGCGATACGCCGCTATCAACCCCGCTACGCTCTCGTAGCCCACGACGACTTCGTCGATGTAACGCTCCGTTCCCCGAATCACGTAATTCTTAAAATCGTGGATGATGCCGCCGTATCCGATGGCGGTGACAAGTTCGGAGATGATCGTATCGCGCACATCCGCTTGGTTTGCGATACGTCGCAGCCGCTCGACCTCCCGCGCCGCTTCGCCCGACATAGCCGCCCCGTATAGCTGTCGATGCTCGTCGGTAGCAAAGAACTCGAAGGTATGAAAAAAGAGTTCCTGCTCGGTAACCAATGAGTTGAACCGAATGAACAGACCCGGAGAAAATCGGTCGGCGGCGAAGGCGTTGCTGAGGAGCGCTCGTTCGATTCCGGCCCGCTCCTTTCCCTGGAGAAGTCCGACGTACGCCACGGCGCGGGTCGTGAGCCCGACGTCGGTGCTGAGTCGTTCGAGCTCCATGATGACATTGAGCATGCGGGTGTTAAGATCGGTGTAATACCCTATCGCATCGGCCGTCGGAATATCGAGGTCGTCTACGCGCCGACGGACCGTATCGATACGCGCCAACTCCTCATCGATTGCGGACCAGTCGTCGAGGAACGTCGCGTCGTCTTGCGCCGAGAACGTCGAGATAACATCGCGTATCTCCTCGATGCGGTTGTCGGTGCGCGTCCGCTGGGAGAGGAGCTCAGGGCCGAACTGACGCGCTTCGCTTCCGAGAAAACCGGACGTCATTCCCCGCTCCCGCTGAGTTTCGTGAAGAAGAGAGCTTACGTGGATGGAAAAATCGACCAAACTGGAAACGGCCGCAACGTCTCGGGTCTGCCGGACGCGAGCAATGAGACCGTTTGCCGCAAAATAGAGCAGTCCCGCTACCGGAATCGCAACGATTATGAAGATTCGAGCGCGTAGGCGCAATGCGTGAAGACCTCGCATACTTCATAGTTAATGCAAACGCCCCTCCCTTTGCCACTTTCACCGCGCCCAGGGACGCAACAGCTCGTCGTAGCGTCGCACCGAGCCGGTCTTGAGGATGTCCAGAATCAAGCGCGCGGTCGCCGTGCCGACCCCCGGAATCTCGCACAGCGCCGCGATACCGCGCGGTAGCGGTTCTTGCGCGCCGCTTGAACCGGAGAAAGCCGCGACGCAATGCGCCGCGTATCCGAACGGCGAGGTCACACCCCGGAGACGCAGGAGTGATCCGATCTGATCGAGGATCGCCACCACGCGGTCGTTCTCGCTTATGCAGCGCCCGACGATCGAGACCGGAGGAAACAGCGGTAGTCGGTAGCGTTCGGAGGCGGCCAGGATTCGCGGGGCGATCGTCCCGTCTCGATCACCGACCGCCTCTCCGTACGGACGCGCCGCCTCGGCGGGGTAGAGATCGAGATACGCCGGGATCACATCCGGCCGTCGGCGTCGCAACGCCGTCAGAAAATGGTCCTTCTGACGCCCTTCCTTGAGGGTGAGCCCGCCGGTCACGACGAACGAGGCGCCTGCTTCACGAAACGCGGCGAACGACTCCTCGATCTTACCGCCCTCGTCGGAAAAGAACGGCACGATGGGCAGAAGATAGACTCCGCACGGCAGACCCGCGGCCGAGAATCGACGAATGGAGGCCAACCGTTCCGACGGGGGTGGTACACCCGGCTCCAGGAACCGCGCCGTACGGTCGTCCACCGTTGAAAAACTGAAGCTCACCACTGCACGGGTATCGGCGTTAATCGCTTTCAAGAGGTCGATATCCCGCTCGACGAGGGTCGATTTCGTGAGGACGTGCACCGGTAGGCGACGATCCCGCAGGATCGTCAGTACGCGACGAGTAACGCGATATCGCCGTTCGAGGGATTGATAGGAATCCGCCACGCCGCCGCCGAGAAACATGAGTCCGCGCGGCAGCGGACTCCGCCGCCGCGTGGAATCGAGTTCGCGGGCCAACACGTCCGGCGCGTTCTCTTTTATCTGTATGTCACGGCCGAAATTGCCGTCGACGCGATACGTCTCGGCGCGACCGTCGCAATAGATACAATCGTGGACACAACCGCGGTAGAGGTTCATGCCGTAGCGACTCAGAAACCACGACTCGATACGCTTCTGTTTGCGAAGAATCGTCTTGGCGTATACCGACGTAATCGCCATATTGACAAGAGTATGGGACATATTGCGATTCCGGTATACGGATCGACGGAAATACGAGCCGCGAAAATGCTTTTTTCGCATCCCGAATCGATGTTTACCTTTCACTATCGCAAAATATCTGATAAAAATAGTTGTAGGTAATTATGGTAGCGACACAGCCCAAAGGCACAGTTTTTTTTGTTGATGACGAGCCGCAGGTACTCAGAGCGCTATGGCGAGACTTTACGCTCTATACACGCTTTGAGGATATCGCGTCGTTACAGGTCGGATCGGCCGAAGAGTGCCTTGAGCTCCTCGAGGACCAACACCAGGATGTCCTCGCAGTCGTGACGGATCTCAGAATGCCCGGCATGCAGGGCAACGAGCTTCTATCGCGAATCAGCAAACGGTATCCCGAGATCGGCCTGATGCTCGTGACCGCGTACTCCGATATCGACGCCATCCGGGATGCGATAGCCTCATCGATTTCCTCATTCGTCCTGAAGCCGTGGAAACCGGCCCAACTCGTGCAGGAAATAGACAAGACGCTGGAGGCGGTGACCGCCAAACGAAACAGTCGTCGCTATCTCAAAGAGATCGAGCAACAACTCAAGGCGGCGGGCGAGTTTCAGCGTCGACTTCTCAAAATTCCCGATCTGGAGAACGCCGGTATCGCGGTCGACGTTGCGTACCGACCGGTTGAAGGTCTGTACTGCAGCGGCGACTACTACGACGTTATCCCTCTCGACGAAGATCGCCATCTTCTCCTCCTCGGGGACGTATCGGGACACGGCGTAAAGCCGGCATTCATCACCGGCATACTCAAGCTCCTGTCGGGACGTATAGCTCGAGAGCAGAGCGGAACATCGCACTCGCCAGCTCAGTTCTTAGAGGCGCTAAGCCGTTCGATGTTCGTGGAGCTGAACAACTACTCCGACGTACTGATCTCCTTAGCGGCGGTGCTCCTCGACACGAAATCCGAAGAGATCGTCATCGCCAGCGCCGGCCACTCCCCGGTGTGTACGATCCGCGACGAACAGTGCGAGCTCTGGTCTCCCCACGGTACGGCGATGGGATTCAACGTCTTGTCCGACCTGGAGGAGATTCGACTCTCGATATCACCGGGAGATCGCGTGGTTATGTTCACCGACGGCTTGTGGGACGTTGCCGGCGGCGACGTCACCCCGAAACCGTTTCTGCGTTCGGTGTTCAGTCGCGCCGCCCGTTCGGCCGACTTTCTCAAGACGGTCGACCGTCTGCTTACGGCCGTTTCGATCGTGCACGGTACCGGGCACGCTCCGGTTTTTCGAGACGACGTAACGATTTTTAGCGCGCGTATCTTGTAGCTTGGATATACTGAAACACAACAGTGAGACGCCCTCGCGGCGAACAATCCAATTCTCGATGTTGGGAGATTACGGTGGAATACGTGTTTTACGTAGTGCTCGCACCGTTCGCGGCGGGCGTGCTGATGATCGCGACGCTCGCCTCGTGGAAATACAAGGCTCAACCCGCCGCACAAACCCTCCTGTGGTACATGGGGGTCGTGGCGGCGCTGTTGCTGAGTAACACCTTCGAGCTTATTTCCAGCGACGAACGCGGTACGGTGTTCTGGGCGTCGATAAATCATATCTTCCTCACCGCCGTCCCGATTACATGGTACGCCTTCGCCAAACGATACGCCAAACCGGAGTCTCACTTTCCCGCGCCGGAGACGTGGTGGTTTGTAGGGATCAGCGCGATCTACGTGACGATGGTGCAAACGAACCGTTGGCACGGATTGATTTGGGAGGAAATCATCTTCTTGCGCATCGAAGGATTTCTCACGATGCGAGGCGAGTACGGCTCGGTCTTTTGGGTTGCGGCGGCGTACCATTACGCGCTCTCGGCGGTGGGGCTATGGTACATCGTGCGGAGCGCCCTCCGACACAATCGACTCTATTCGAGACAAGCGCGGTGGATCGCCCTGGCCGCCGTTACACCGTTCTTGTTCAACTTGGCATACGTCTTCCGCGCATTCCCATTTCTGAGAAAGGACTACACTCCGCTCACCCTTGCATTCTCCGCGGGCGCCGCGTTCGTGGGAATCCACTGGTTTCGTCTCTTTCAGGCGACGCCGGTAGCGCGCGACTTGATATTCAAAGACTTCCGCGCCGCTCTGCTGGTCGTCGATCCGGAGCGACATCTGGTCGATTTCAACCCCGTCGCGAGGAGCCTCTTTGCGCTGGAGTCCAATATGCTGGGACTCGATTTGGAGAGCATCGTGCGGGTCGAGAAAGTGGTCGGGGGTCTTCCGATCGATCAGCGGCTCCGCACGTCACGGACGGTACAATGGAACCGGGAACCGATCGAACTGGACATTCAGATCGTGCCCATACAGCGCGGACAAGGCGCCTCATCGGGGGCCCTCGTTACCGCGTACGACGTGACGAGTTGGGTCCGCCTGGTGCAGGAACGCGACCGCGCGTTGGAAGATGCGCACATGGCTACGCAGCGGCGGCAGGAGATGCAGATGCAGATGTATCAGCAGGAGAAGCTCGCCGCGTTGGGGCAGCTGGCGGCCAACGTAGCTCATGAGATCAACAATCCGCTCTCGTTCTTGCAGAGCAACGTCATGGCGTTGGGGCACTACATCTCGAACATAGATATGGATGATCCGATGCTGAAAGAGGAGATCAATCTGGCGATCGCCGACTCCGAGGAGGGCATCGATCGTATTCAGACCGTCACGTCGACGCTCCTCAGCCTATCCCGACCCTCTCAGCAGGAACAGGAACACTGCGATATCAACGTGATCGTGGAGCGCTCGCTCGTCGTCGCGAATCCGCAGATACGCCGGGTCGCAACGATCAGGCGGGAGTTGGCGAGCATTTCGCAGGCCCGATGTTACCCGACCGAAATCGCTCAGGTGGTCCTCAACATCCTTCTGAACGCCGTGCAGGCGATCGAATCGGATGTTCACGGCGCATCCCGCCCGAACGCGCCGTTTCATTCCGGGGAAAACGCGGGGGCTATCGGTTCCATTACGGTCAAGACCTACGAGGACGACGACAACGTCTACTGCTCAATCGCCAACTCGGGCCCGTTGATACCCGAGGACGAACGTGAGCGGATCTTCGAGCCGTTCTTTACGACCAAAATGAGCGGCCGCGGCACGGGTCTCGGACTCTCGCTATCCAAGGAAATCATCGAGCGGCGCCACGGAGGACGTCTGACGGTCGCCGACACGGCTGAGACGATGTTCGTAATCGAACTCCCGAAGTGAACGCGGCGCATCGAGCCGCACAAGACGCTAACGAAACGCCAACAATCGCCGTGCATAGTGTGCGTCCTGACGATTTGACTTGCGGAGAAAGATCGGTATAGTTAAGAAACGGGAAAATTATGGATACAACACGGTCTAAGAAACGTGGCGCTACCGTACGAGGACGACTCATCTTTCTCGTCATAGTCAACACGGCGGTAATTCTGGGAATGGGCGGAGGAATCTTCTGGTTCGAGCAGGAACTCCTGCAGTACTGGACCGATCTACAGACCGTGGAGCAGCGGCGCGAACTGCTGTTGGATATGCGCTCGGCTCTCGGATACGGCGGAGCTATCCACCACTTCAAAAACTACGTTATAAGAAACGAAGCGCAATATGTCGATCGCGGCGCAAACTCATTCTCGCAATTCAGAGAGTCGATCCGAGCGTACCGATTGAACGAAGGCGTGACGCAGGCGGAAATGGAAGCCTTGAGTACGATCGAGAGTACTATCCAGGAGTACGTCGCCGCCTTCGAGACCGCGCAGAGACTCTTTGCCCAAGGGGCGACGACGAATGAGGTGGACACCGCGATCAGAATCAGCGACGGGCCGGCGATTCAAGCGTTCAACGAGATAGACGATCGTATGCAGGAGTTCGTCACGGTGACGAACGCCAACCTCAACGGTCTCATCATGCGATCCATCGTGGTCTTTTCGGTCATCGGCAGTGTCGGTCTGTTTATCGCGATCTTTCTCTCGACGATTACCTCGCGATTCATTACGCGTCCCCTCGCCCAGATTCTGGGCGTCACCGGCGTCGTCGCCCAAGGCGATCTGACGCGGTCGGTCGCGATGAACCGGAACGACGAGCTGGGCATACTCGCCTCGGATTTCGATCGGGCGATCGAGAATCTCCGCGACCTGATTATCAATGTTAAGGCGTCGTCGGACGGCACGGTGCGGTCCAGCGACAAGTTACGCGAGCAGACCGAATCGTTCTCTTCTGCGGTGACGGAGATCGATACGAACATCAAGTCGATCAACTCGCAGTTCACCGAACTCGACGAGAGTCTCGCCTCCTCCTCGGCGGCGACCGAAGAGATTCTGGCCAACATATCGTCGCTGGTGAAGCGGATCGAAGATCAGTCCAACGCGATTCGGACGACATCCGCCGCGGTTGAGCAGATGGCAAGCTCAATTCAGAGCGTGTCGAGTATCGCTCAAGCAAAACGTACGGCGGCGCAAGACCTAGTTTCCCTGACTCAAAGCGGCGGCGAGAAACTGGGGACTGCCAATGATCACATCGAGGCGATCAGCCGTTCGGTCGACGGCATCCTGGAGATGATCTCGGTCATCAATAGCATCGCGTCGCAAACCAACCTGTTGTCCATGAACGCGGCGATCGAGGCCGCGCACGCCGGTGACGCGGGGCGCGGGTTTGCGGTCGTCGCCGATGAGATACGAAAGCTCGCCGAATCGACCGCACAGAACTCGAGTACGATCTCTTCGACGCTGTCGGAGGTCGTGCAGGCAATCAACCAGGCGCAGAATGCGAGTGTCGAGAGCGGCGACGCCTTCGGCCGTATCAGCGAAGGGGTACGCGGCGTCGCCGAGGCGTTTCAGGAGATATCCGGCAGCAACGAGGAGCTCTCCCACGGAAGTCAGGAGATACTCCGTTCCGCGACCGACCTGGTGCAAATCACCGAGCAAATCCGCGGAGGATCGGAAGAGATGCAGTCGGGCGCGCGCGAGATAAGCGCATCGCTCCTGCGGGTAAAAGACATCTCCGGCGACACCTTACGCGATCTGGGGAAGATCGGGACGCGCTCGCAAGAGATCGCGCAATCCCTCGATCAGGTCCTATCGATCGGTCGCTCTACCAAGGAAAACGTAGAGACGCTCCAGGAAAATCTGGAGAAGTTTCGGGTCGACGAGACCGAATAACCGATCCGACGGGTCACCATTCGGCCCGTCGGATACTCCGTGAGCCGACTCGAAACCTCATGCGGCGCCGGACGCGCCCCGAAACCGATGGTGAGCACGTTTTCACGACGGACTTCCATCGATATTCGGATGATCGGCCGGTTCTTTTGCGATAAATCCTTGGCGTATCGACGAAAGCGCGATAATACTGACCGTAACCAGGTATGAAAAAGAAAAAGCATGCGTATCGAGAGCGGCTGAAGGAGCTCGATCATTGGGACGCGTTTCTCGTGCAGGAGTCGAGGCGCGCCGACGGAAGCGTCAACATGGAACTCGCCGGCGCCGTAGCCGATGAGGGTGACGCCCCACTCTTCGAACGCCTTCTCTCTTTCAACCGCGAAACGGCTCCGGAGGGCTCGCCCGAGGAGTTTCTGGCGTTCTGCGGCGTCCTGGGTCTGGGGTCGATGCTCGTGGACGGCCGGCGGGACGCATTGCCGCGACTCCGCCTTTACGCCGCCGACGAGCGGGCGTTGATACGCGACGCCGTCCCGGCATCGTTACACCGTTGGGGCGAGTATGACATGAGCGCGTTGTCGCACGAGATGGTGAAGTGGGCCGAGGGAACTCTGTGGGAACAACGGGCGGCGATCGAAGCACTGTGCGAGCGACGACTGCTGGGCAGAGCGCACGAGGTCGACAAAGTACTCGCCGTTCTCGATCGGGTGACCGAAGCGTTATACGCCGTGGAACACCGTCGCGGGGACGACTTCAAGACGTTGCGTAAAAGTCTCGCCCGATGCTGGAGCGTCGCCGTGGCCGCGCACCCGGCCGCCGGAAAAAAAACGATGGCTCGTTGGCTCACCTGCAACGACCCCGACGTACTATGGGTCATGAAAGAGAACCTCAAGCAACGGAGTCTGCAGGAGATGGACGGTGACTGGGTAGAGGCGGCGCGACTCGTGCTGAGAACACTCCGTGACCAACCGGTCGAGCGATGAGGCGTCATGAAATGTGAGTAATCGACAAACGCGTGTGAAAAAATGATTGTCTTCAGGACGGCTGGTCGGTAATACTATTATCAAATGTCGGTAAAAAATGTATCGCGGGACATGAACCCGCACCCTTGGGACATCGGACGAAAACGGTGGTTTTTGATCGTTACCACCATCTTGGTATTCATTCTTCCGTGGATTGGGAGTGCGATTCGATGGAGCGGATCGATCCCCGGATACGGACTGTTTCCGGCACAAAAGGTCACAGACACTCCCGGATTTAGCCGGCCGTACTTCATCTTTCTCGCATCGGTCGCACTCATTATGGCGATCTTTCTGAGCGTGCCGCGCCTGTTCGGCTTCAAGCGGGTCGAGAAGCGGTCGCGACCGAACCCCGCGCGCCTGCCGGTATGGTTCTGGGCCGCGCTACCGTTGTTCATTGCGAGTTGGTTCTTCACCTGGGCGCGTCCCCGCATCTTTTTCGAGATAGCTCATTACACGTTTGTGCCGCTGTGGTGGTCGTTCGTCCTGGTGCTGGACGGGTTGGTGTATCGCAGAACGGGAGGCGCATCGCTGGTCGCAACGCGGCCGGATACGATGAAGCTTTTAGCCGTCGTCTCATGCATGAGTTGGTTCTCATTCGAGTTTCTGAACTTTTTTGTACTGGAGAACTGGTACTATCCCAACAACGAAGTATTCTCCAACTTCGGTAACATCGTCCTCTTTGCCGCCTCGTACACGACGGTCCTGCCGGCGATTTTCGAGTGGTACTCACTACTGCGAACGGTTCCGTCCTTGGACGCGCGTTACAGTCGAGGACCGCGCGTAGCACTCCCCAAGTGGGCGTTGTGGATCGCCTACATCCTGGCCGGCGCTCTGTCGTTCGGGATGGGGTATTTCCCCTTTCTATTGTTCTGGGGGGTATGGGTAGCGCTGATTCCGCTGTTGGGATCGGCGTTGTCTATCGCCGGCTACTGGACGCCGATGAGCGATATCTCCGGGAGCGGCGATTGGTCGCGAGTCAGTCTCGTGGGGCTGGCCACTCTCTGCAACGGGTTTTTTTGGGAGCTGTGGAACTTCGGCAGCGAATGGTTTCATAACGATATCCCGACCAATCCCAACTACTGGAAGTACTCGGTTCCGTACGTAGATGTAATCCACATCTTCTCCGAGATGCCCCTCCTCGGATACTTCGGGTATATTCTCTTCGGCGTGAACTGTTGGATTCTGTGGCTCATTGCGGCGTACCTCTTCAACTTTTCTCCCGATATAGATGTGCATCGACTCGACGAGACGCGGTAGGGTTCAACCGTGCCTGAAACGATCGGCCCTATTTCGGTCACCGAGACGTTAGTTCACACCGATCGAACGCAGCTGGTACGAGGAACCGACCGGTCGACCAATCGGCGGTCGCTCTTCAAAGTCGTACGCTCAGCCACACTATCTACGGAGACGGTACGTCGACTGCGCGAGGAGTATCGACTTCTCCACGTCTTGGCCTCGGCGGATGTAGCGGTTCCCGCGCCGTATCGCGTCGAAGATGCCGGGAGTACGCTGTTTATCGAAATGCGCGACGTCCCCGGTCGACCACTCGCCGAGTATATCGCGGGTCCCGCCTTGAGGTGGGATTACATCTTCGAGATCTCGATTCAACTTGCACGTATCGTGGCGGCGATGCACGAGCGCAGCGTACTCCATTGTGATATTCGTCCGGAGCACCTCCTGTGGGATGTCGACGCACGGCGGCTCCATCTCGTCGATTGTGAGTCCTCGCGACTTTTGTCGGATCAGCAATCGGCCGATTACGTCGAGCCTCCGGCGGTGTCGGCAATACCGTACTCGGCGCCGGAGAGGACGGGACGCGCCTCCGGTGCGATCAGTCAGGCGAGCGATCTCTACTCGTGCGGCGCGACGATGTACGCATTGGTGGCCGGACGCGCACCCCTTACCGCCGACGACGTACCGGCAATGCTCCACGCCGTTATGACCGTCGTCCCCGAGGACCTCATATCCGTCGGTGCGAGTCGGGACGTCGTCGTGCCGGCAATGTTTGCCGCCGTAGTCCACAGACTGTTGGAAAAAGAGCCCGGGAAGCGTTACCGAACGGCCGCAGGCTTGGAGTTCGATGTCGCGATGTGTCGACGTCGATACCACGAACGTGTCGAGGAGCCGTTCTCCTTGGGAGTACAGGATGTTCGCGATACCGTCGCCGTGTTGCGGACCTCATACGGCCGGGACGAGCATACGCGGCGGATACGAGAGGTCTTTCAGCGCGCCGCCGCCGGGCGACGCCAACTCATGGTCGTCTCCGGTCCCGCGGGCATCGGCAAGACGGCGTTGATCGAGCGGCAAAGACGATTCATCGAGGATGCCGGCGCCTTATTCGTGGAGGGCAAATACGACCAATACTACAACAGCACCCCGTACCAAGCGGTCGTACAGGCAATCGACGGTGTCGTGGAGTACATTGCATCCCGATCGTCCGTAGCCGGAGAGGAATGGCGGCGATCTCTGCGTCGCGCGATAGGAGATAATGCACCCTTTATTCACGCCGTCGCACCTTCCATGGAACGCATCATCGGGTCGCAGGAACCGTTGGAGTCGCTGACTCCGGCGGAGACACGAGATCGCTTTCAGAATGCGATCTCGTCCCTTTTTCGCGCACTGTTCGACGCCGAACGACCGTTGGTTCTCTACCTCGACGACGTGCAGCGAATGAATGGCGAGGATATTGCGGTGTTGGAGCGCCTCGTAACGACCGGCACACCGCCCAACACCCTGATAATCTGCGCCCATCGCGACGATGAGGTCGACGACACCTCACCATTTCGTGCGATGCTCAGCCGTGTCGAGAGTACGCTTTCGGTAACGGAAATATCGATCGGCGCACTCGAAGAGACTGCCGTGGCAGAGATGCTTTCGGATCTTTTCTCCGGAATGCACGACGACATTTCCCGCTTAGCGCGCACGCTCGTCCGGAAAACCGCGGGCAATCCGCTCTTTCTCCGCACGTTGATCGGAGAGCTCACCCGCACCGAACGCCTCCACTACGACTATGAAGCGGGACGATGGCGGTGGGACATAGAGGCGATCGCCGATATACCGGTCAGCGAAAACGTGGCCGATCTGCTTATAGAGCGTAGTCGTAGCATCCCCGAATCGATGCGGACGGTCCTGCAAGTCGCCGGCTTACTCGGACCTACCGTAGAACTATCTACGCTTTTGGCCGTCTTCGGTGGCGAGGAGGAACGGGTTCGGTCGGCGGTCAGATACGCGTTGGAGAACGGCATCGCCGTCGCCGTATCCGACGGCTTCGCACTCTTCTTCTCGGACGACCAAGCCCCCGACGGCGCGTTTCGATTCGCCCACGATCGTATTCACCAATCGTTCCACGCCCTGAGCTCGGATGGGGAGCGGCGAGAGTGGCACCTGCGTGCCGCGCGGGCGTTGTACGCCGCATTGGATGACGCCGGACGAATCGAGCGCGCCGACGAGCTGGCGGAGCATTTTCATTACGCCCACGACGAACTCTCCGCAGCCGAGCGCCCCGTAGTTGCCGAACTTCACTACGCGGCCGGAATCCGCGCCCGAGGAGCAAGCGCGTTCGGCCGCGCCTATCGCTTGTTCGAGGACGCTGCGCGTTTGCTTGAGAAGGGCGGGTGGAGCGATTACTACGAGCGCACCTATAGGGCGTTCTTCGAAGCCGCAGCAGCGGCGTACGTGAATCGCGATGTTGAGGCCGCGGAGCACTGGTGCCGTGGGCTCCTTACCAATGCGCGCACCACGGTCGAGCGCGCAACGGTCCACGAGATGCGCGCCGTCCATTTGGCGTACCTTCGTATGTTTCACGAATCGACCGATGCGGGTACAGCCGGCCTACGCGAGTTGGGTATACGAGTCCCCAAAAGACCCAACATGACACATCTCCTCTTGGAACTCGCCTCGGTACGAGCGCGAATCGGGCGCCGATCGCGCGACGATCTGGCAAAACTCCCTGAAATCGTCTCCCCTCGCCTCCGCGTTGCGTTGCGGCTCTTGGCCGGTTTTATCCCACCGGCGGTGCTGTCGGGCCGCCCCGAACTGTTCGGTTGGGCCGTACTGCGCTCGACTCGGCTCTCGGCCTACCACGGTAACACTCCCGAGTCGGCAACCGCCTACGTGGGATACTCGCTCTTTCTCGCGCAGTTGAACGACCCGCAAGGCGCCTACGACTTCGGTCGTCTGGCGCTTGAAATCAACACTCGGTTTCACGATCTGCGGTGGCGCGGAGCGGTACAGGTACTGCACGCCATATTCGGCGCCGGCTGGTTCGAGCCGTGGAGCAATTTGCGTCCGATGTTTTTACACGCCGCCGAAGCCAGCGAGCGCGCGGGCGAGTTTCTCTACCGAGCGCACTCCTACTACTACGTCAATCTATGGCATCCCACACTCGATATCGACCTGCTCCTCTCCGAACAGGAACGGTACATACCGGAGATCGAAAAGACGGCCTTCAGCGAGGCTGCCGTTACCGCTCGCGCCGCGTCGCACATGTGGCGACGCTTTCGGGACGGACCGGACACTGTGGCGACGGGCGAGAACGCGTTCGATCCCACCGAGGCCCTCAGGGCGTTTCACGCTTCCCAGTACCTTTCCGGGGTATCGATCATCCATCTCTATGAGCTGATGGTCGCGACGGTATACGACCGTTGGGATGCGGCTCGCGAGGCGGCCGACCGATTCGAGCGCACCATCTCCTCGGTCCGCGGATCGTTATTCATGCACGATTTCTGGCTGTATTCGGCCATTACCGCCGCCGAGACGCTTCCCATGCTTACGGGACGTGAAAGACGTCGTGCGCAGAAGCGCCTTGCCGCGGCGCGTCGTAGCCTTACACGCGTTGCGGAGCTCAATCGACCCATGTACGCCGCTCAACAACTGCTCGTCGAGGCCGAAATCGCCCGCGTCCGCGACCGTACCGCCGATGCCGCCGGTCGCTACACGGAGGCGGTCGAGGCGGCGGCCGGCTGCGAGGCGTTACGCGTGAAGGCGGTTGTGGAGGAACGCGCCGCACGCTTCTATGCCGAGCGCGGCGCAACGGCGATTGCGGAGGTGTACTTGTCCCGCGCGATACGCCACTACACACTGTGGGGAGCGCGCGGTGTCGTCCTGCATGTAGAATCGTACTATACAGAGCGAACACCGCAGGTCACCGAACGCATCCTCGGCACGGAATCGTCGCACACCACGGACTCCGAGGTCGACCTGTCGTCCATCCTAAAAGCGTCGCGCGTCATCGCCGGTGAGATCGATCTCGCCCAGCTCTTACGCCGAATCGTCGCCGTCGTCATGGAGAACGCCGGCGCCGATCGAGCCGTGGTCTTGTTGGAAACCGACGGCGTGTTCCGGTGTGAGGCATCGGCCGACGGGACCGAAACGGCGGTACTCATGCACGAAGCGTTGGACGAAATCGATTCGCTGCCGCTGACATTGGTGAACGCAGTGATCGATACGCGCGCGGCGACGATTTACGACGACGCGACAGCGCACATCGACGTGGATCCGCAATACTTCCTTCGCACCGATACGAAGTCGGTGTTGTGTCTCCCGTTGGTGAATGCGGGCCGCGTAAGGGCGGTGCTGTATCTCGAGAATCACGCTATGACCGGCGCCTTCTCGCGGGATCGCCTCGAGGTCCTGCGCACGCTCTCATCGACCGTCGTGGTATCGCTTGAAAACGCACGGCTATACGGTCAGATACGGGAACACAACGCGATGCTCGAGCGTCGTGTGAGCGAGCGGACCGTGGAGCTGGAAATCGCCCGCGACAATCTGCAAAGACAAAGGGATGACGCCGAACGAGCACGTTCGATCGCCGAGGCGGCTACGCTGTCGAAGAGCGAGTTTCTGGCCCGCATGAGCCACGAGATTCGTACGCCGATGAACGGGATACGCGGTATGCTGACCTTACTCTCCCGGACGACGCTCTCAAACATACAGACGGACTACACTCGTAAGATCCGCAGTTCCGCCGACCACCTATTGGGCATCATCAACGACATCCTCGACTTTTCCAAGATTGAGGCGGGCAAACTCATGATCGAGGAGCGACCGTTTCGCATAGAGGATGTATTCTCCGACATCTCCGACGTACTGGCGGCGCCGGCGGCGTTTAAAAAGATCGAGCTGATTTTCGACATCGATCCGGAAATTCCGGAGACGTTGATCGGAGACGCTCAGAGGCTTCGTCAAATCCTCATTAACTTGGTGGGCAACGGAATCAAGTTCACCGAACGGGGCAGTGTGGTCGTCCGCACCGCCGTCGCAACCGACACGCAACGCTCGATTACACTGCAATTCGTCGTTGCCGACACCGGTATCGGCATGACCGATGAAGAGCAGGATCGGGTGTTTGCCTCGTTCTCTCAAGCCGACCCGTCCATCTCCGAGCGTTACGGCGGTACGGGGCTGGGTCTTGCGATCAGCCAGCGACTGGCGCAACTGATGGAAGGCACGATCTCCGTCCAGAGCAAAGCCGGAATAGGGAGCGAGTTTACCGTCACGCTACCGTTCGAAAAGCTTCGTAGTGTGGTGCGTCCGGAGAGCGATACCGGACGCGCGACGCTTGAATCGATCCGCGTCCTCGTCGTCGACGACAATGAGACCGTCCTGGATGTTCTCACGGGATATCTGGAAACCTTCGGATGCGTTGTCGATCGGGTACCGTCGGCACACGAGGCGATCGAGGCGGTGCGATCTCACACATACGACGTTCTCGTTGTAGATTGGAACATGCCCGATATGGACGGCGTCGAGTTGGTGACCTACGTCCGCCGCTCCGGTACGGCCCATTCGCCGGCGGTCGTCATGGTATCCGCGTATGACTTGGAAGAGCTGCGCGAACGATCCCGCGACGCCGGCATCGACGCATATTTGGCAAAACCGGTCCATCAATCGACGCTCTTTGAGGCGCTGTTGGCGGCGCTGTACGGCGATCAAGACGCGGGAACCGACGACGACTACTCGGGCGATACCGCCGATTCGGCCGACAAGGAACCCGAACTGATCGGTCGCTCGGTGTTGGTCGTAGAGGACAACGCCATAAACCAACAGGTCGCCATTGAACTGTTGAGCGATCTCGGCATCGCCGTAGAAGTCGTAGGAAACGGGGAGGAAGCGATTGCCGAGCTCAGTGTGCACCAGTACGACGCGGTCCTGATGGATGTGCGTATGCCGGTACTGAACGGTATCGAGGCGACCCGGAGAATCCGCGGTGATGCGCGCTTTGAGACGCTTCCGATTATCGCGATGACGGCCCAGGCGATGGGCGGCGATCGAGAAGCGTGCCTGGCCGCGGGCATGGACGACTACATCTCCAAGCCGATCGATCCCGGTGTATTACGCACCGTTCTTGCGAAATATCTGGTCGCGTCTCCACGTTCCGTCGCGTTAAGCGCGACGGGCGATCCGCCCGGGGATGCGGAGAGAGAAGACGCACCGCTCCCTCGGAGGCCGGGCATCGATATGGACGATGCGTTGCGCCGTTTCGTGGGGAAACGAGAGCGGTTTCTCCGTATCGTTGACGATTTTCGTAAGCGTTCACGAGGCGCGGCCGCCAAAGTGAAAAAGCACCTCGCTGAGGGGCGAAGGACCGAGGCTATGATCGTGGTCCACGGAATCAAGGGCGCGGCAAGCGCGATCGGAGCCCGGGAGTTGAGCTCGCGCGCACAGGCGTTGGAGAGTGCGCTCAATGATGAGACGCTTCCCGATGATGACGTCCGCGTGTCGGACACTCTCGACGAGTTCGACGCCGCCCTCCGCGTCGTCGCCGGCGACGTCGAGCCGGAGCACGGAGATGAGACGTCGCGGGTCGAAGAGGAACGTGCCGCTCGGTCCGAGACCGTCACGCCGGCGGGCGAGTACTTGGAGCGAGTACGTACCGCACTCGAATTTCGGCGCTTTGCCGCCCTTGATCTGTACCAGGAGTTCCTCGATCACCACCGAGATCGTTCGTCTCCAAAACTCAACGAGATAGGCACCCTGATAGAGGCGTTCGACTACGAGAGGGCGTTGGAAGCGCTCAACGCCTACATGCGGGAGTTTCGTCGGTGATCGCACGGTGGCTGGCAGTCGGCCGCTATCCGTGTACAATGTAAGAATAAAATGGATACGGTCTTAATTGTAGACGACGATCCAACCACATTGCGTCTCCTCGGAGAGTTGCTAAAAGGTCGATATGACGTCGCGGTGGCCCGAGACGGTGCCGATGCAGTACACCTCGCGGGACACATTACGCCCGATTTGATTCTTCTCGATGTTGTCATGCCCGATCTGGACGGCTACGAGGTGTGTCGTCGTATCACCTCGCGCGTCGAGACGCGCGACATACCGGTCATTTTCATAGCCGGAAGCGGAGACACGGAACACATCATCGAGGGCTTCCGCGCCGGAGGGCGGGACTATATTGCAAAACCGGTCAATCCCGAGGAACTGCTGGTTCGAGTAAAAACGCACATCGAACTCAAGCGAACCCGCGAGGAGCTGAGCCACTTCGCCGATCAGCTGAAGCGCAAAAACAGGGCCTTGTCACGCGCCCTCGATCGACTACGAGAGCTGTCGATGATCGACGATTTAACACACGTCTACAATCGACGATACATGACCAGCAGATTGAGAAGCGAGGCCGGTCGCATAACTCGTCACCACGAAACGATGGCGCTCTTGATTATCGATATCGATAACTTCAAGTCCATAAACGATACTTACGGCCACAACTGCGGCGATACCGTCATTCGTCACGTCGCCCGCTCGATGAGCCGTCTCCTGCGACCGGAGGATACCGTGGCACGCTGGGGCGGCGAGGAGTTTCTGATACTGCTGCCGCAGACGAACCTTCGCGGAGCAACCACAACCGCCGAAAAAGTTCGCCTCGCGTTGGCCGAGGACGCGGTGGTGTGGGAGGATGTGGCGGTCACGATCACGGTGACCATCGGAGTCGCCGAATATGTATCGCGCCTATCGATGAACGATAACATTCGACGCGCCGATGATGCGTTGTATGAGGGAAAGGCCGCAGGCAAAAACAGAGTCGTCTCAACGGCGGTGGATGTGACAATCCCCGATGCGATCGGCTCATCGATGCAAGAGTGACGCGCGCCGCGACGAGGGGGCGATAGAACGAGTCGCCGTTCGGTTGATGTACGTTCCGGAGATACAAAAAAGTGACTACTGTTCGATCCGACTGCGCCGATTGTACCCTTACCCCAAGGCCGACAATCAGGGAGGAAATCTATGTCTACCGCGATCGAGTATCTCAATCCCGAGGGTCTCCACAAAAATCCCGCTTACTCGCAGGTCGTCGTCGTCCCGGGTCACGTGCGGAATGTACACGTCGGCGGACAGAATGCCGTCGATGCTTCGGGCACGATCGTGGGTATCGGGGATATCGGAGCACAAGCCCGGCAGATATTCACGAATCTGGAGATAGCCCTACGAGCGGGCGGCGCGAGGATGGAACACATCGTGAAATGGAGCGTGTACGTCGTACAGGGCGCCGATCCGAGGCCGGCATTCGACGCCTTCACGCGTGTATGGGGGGACCGTCCCAATCCGCCGCTTGTTACCGTTCTGTTCGTTGCGGGGTTGGCGCATCCCGACTATCTGATGGAAATTGATGCAATGGCGGCGGTACCGGCGGATTAACCGACGCCGCCGGCTCGTCGGTCCGCGCGGTCGGGTAACTCCCCCAGATCACGGAAAATGAGTTTACCGTGTTCGCGGCCCACACGCACCATCTCGTCGGCTCCCCGTGATGCACCTCCGACGCGCAGCACGGCGTCGCAGTGGGGCACGAGGCGCATCGCCGCGGGGTGAAAAATCCGGTCAAAAACCGCATCGCCGGGCTCACGGGAGCCGGCGGTCTCAATCAACGGAAGCGCGTACCACTCCCCGAGAACCGGTAGGTGCCCCCGCTCCCACACCTCGAGGGCGACACGGTTCATATACGCTACGTTGTCCCGAATCAATGCCGGATCATCACCCGTTCCCGACCGATACGGTCCCGCAACGAGGACGTGCAGCGGCCGGTCGATCGGCGCGTCCCGAAACAGACCGGCAATACGCGCGTACTGGAGAAGCATGATCGTCTTTCCGTCCTGAATCTCGCCGCGACCGATCATGGCAGTCGCTTCCGCGAAAGGTATCTCCAGCACTTCTATGTCCTCGTGCTCGTGATCGAGTCCGCCGCCGTCGTGAACCTTCATCTCCGCGGAGTACTCGGCAATGAAAAAATGGACGACCTCGGTGACCGATCCCGGGGACATATAGGCCTTGCCGACGTGTTCGACCCCGGAGATTGCGTATCCGGTCTCCTCCTCCGTCTCTCGCCGTATACACGTTGCGGGATCGTCGTCATCTAAGAGTCCGGCACACGCCTCGATCAGCATTCCGGTAGGATTCCCGTTTATGTAGGTCGGTACGCGGAACTGACGCGTCAGGACGACGGTACCGTGCTCGCGGTTGTATAGGAGGATCGTGGCGCCGTTACCTCGATCGTACGCCTCGCGCTCCTGGGTATGCCACGATCCGTCGCCCCGGCGGTAGTCGAACGTTACCTTTTTGAGTACGTACCAATTGTCCGAGAGTATGTCGATTTTCTTGATATTTACACGATCGTTCATGCCGAGTCCTTCCGTTTCTCGAGGAGTGTCCCGAATGGAGCGCTTCGAGCGGTCAAAAAAGTCTGGTAACGTCACCGGCGAAAATCGCAAAGAATATCGCAAGTCCCGCAAATCGCACGATGACGCCGAGAGAGTACAGTCGAATAAAAGAGCGTTCGTATCCGTTACGGCGAAGGACGCGAAATGAGTGCACCGTAAACGCCGCAAAATAGACCAGAAGAGATGCGATGTACACCGCAAGGGTCGTCGTAGCGGAGAGCACACCCCACTGCGGGGCGAGAAACAGAAATGCGATCAAGACGATAATAATTGCGAGTCCGACGATACGTGAACGAGAGAAGAGATCGATTAAACGCGCCTTTTCCTCCGTTGAAATCGTCTTATACGACCGCTCGTTGATAATACGCGCCAGAAATATCGAAACCAAGAGCACCATGAAGGGTACGAAGAAATCCATAACGGATGAATCATCGCACGAATCACACCCTCATCGTCAATCGTCGTCTCAGACGAGCAAGACGACTCACGCAGGTCCGAAAATACTAAACCAAATGGTTGAATATTATTACACCTTCCGATATATTGAACCAATCAGTTGATTATCAGGAGGTTCTATGCGAACGATACGCCATTCGATTCAGGTATCGGCGGACTCGTCCACGGTCTATTCGTATCTCACCGAGGGTTCCAAACTCCAAGAGTGGTTTCCCTCCCGAGCGAGCACCGACGTGCGGGAAGGGGGCTCGTACCACTTCGCGTTTGCCCGCGACGACGGCACTACCGATCACGAGCGCACCGGCACCTTTCTCTCCCTGCGTCCCGGTGAACGGGTGGAGT
This sequence comes from Alkalispirochaeta sp., assembly GCA_965601925.1. Taxonomy (GTDB): domain Bacteria; phylum Spirochaetota; class Spirochaetia; order DSM-27196; family Alkalispirochaetaceae; genus Alkalispirochaeta. The sequence continues at coordinate 2,297,988 of OZ271854.1, read as the reverse complement.
ACGACTGGGACTTCGGCGCCGGCCCGACGACGGTCTCCTTTGCGATTGAAGAGGGGGAATCCATCACTCGCGTTACGCTCCACCACTCGGGATTTGCCGACGGCGGCGCGGGAGACGATGCGTTCGCCCTGCACAAGGCGGGGTGGGGATTATTCATGCAAAACCTGCGCTCGCGCCTCGCGGGGGGCGAGGACTTACGCAAAGGAATGTGATTCGCATACAATAGAGGGGTGAACGATCAGGTCACGGTCGATCGGATTTTTCATGCCCTCTCCGATTCGACGCGGCGCGCCATACTACGCACCTTGGCACAGCACCCCGCCCCGGTATCGGAGTTGGCACGACCCTTCTCCATGAGTCTGGCGGCGGTATCAAAGCACATCAAGATACTCGAAAGCGCGCGCCTGGTCACCAAGGAACGGGAGGGACGCACGATCAGATGCCGTATCAACGTACGTTCCCTGGACGAAGCGGAACGAACCATACGCGAACTCCACGCTCACTGGAATGCTCGATTGGACGAACTCGACACGTACCTACGGCGCTCGATCGGTTCGAACGACGGCGCGGCCGAACGGTCGGTGGCGAAGATGGGCGGACCTGTCGATGAGTGATGCGGTACTCGTTGTGAAGCGCAGCCTCTCGGCGCTTCCGGAGGCGGTCTTTTCCGCCCTCACCGACCCTGCAATCATGGCGCAATGGTTCTTTGCCGGTGCCGACTGGAGCGCAGACGTTTCGGGTGATCCCCGTGTCGGCGGCGCCTACACGATCACGATGCACGCACCCGACGGACGGTCGATCGCGCAATGGGGCGAATATCGAGAGATCGACCCTCCGGACCGCCTCGTGTTTACCTGGAGCAACGATCTGGTACAAGACACCGTCGTGACCGTCGAGCTGACCCCGAGGGGACGCGAAAGAACCGATCTGGTTCTATACCACGCACTGCCGGACGAAGCGCAGATACACCGGATGCATCGGGACGGGTGGGCGGCCTGCATCGCCGGACTGGAGCGCTATCTGGGCACATCACGCGTACGGAATTTCGAATCCGAACGGAGAGCACCATGAACCGCCGATTCCTCGATGCCTTAGCCGAGTGCGCCGCGACCGGGCGGCCGTTCGCAATCGCCACCGTCGTGGAAGTGCGCGGCTCCGCATCGGCACGAGTCGGTTCCAAGGCGCTGTTCGACGAGACGGGGCGCAACGTATTCGGGTGGGTCGGCGGCGGATGTGCAGAAAGCTTCGTCTCCGAGAATGCGTTGGCCGCCGTGGCCGAGAGAGTGCCGCGTACGGTACTGGTCGATCTCGACGACGAGGTATTCGGCCTCGGTATCGCGTGCGGCGGCACGATGCATGTGTTCATCGAGCCGTCGCTTCCTCCGGAAGCGATTACACTTCCGCGTCCCTCGCGCGGGGAGGCCGAACTGTCATTTCTTTTGGAAAGTCTCAATATGGTACCTCAATGGACCGAGGAACGCGTCGCTATTGAGGAGACCGCAGACGTGTATCGCGTCGCAGCCCGCGCGGTGGCACGAAGCCGGGAGCGAGATGCGGGCGCTTTGCGAGAAAAAAAAGACCTGGGCATCTCCTTCTCACCGGGAGCGCCGACTCCGTCGGGAGCGGTGCTTATTGTGGGAGATACGCGCATCACCGAGGCGCTGGCGCGCATGTTCGCGCAGATCGCCTATGAGGTAACCGTCGCCTCACCGCGTGTCGAGGACGAGCGGTACCCCTCGCAGGTGCGCTGTCGGTGCGTGACGGAGCGCTACGACGATCTCGATTTTCGCGCTGCGTCGATCGTCGTGATCGCTGGCCACCACCCGATGGACTCGCTCTTCGTGCGTGACGCACTACGCGCCGGCGCCGCGTACGTCGGGATGATCGGTAGCCGCAAGAGGGCCTTGGAGGTGATCGACGCGTTGACCGATGCCGGCATCGATGCGGCGACGGAACCCCTCTTTGTGCCGGCCGGCATAGACTTGGATGCGCGAGGCCCCGAGGAGATCGCCTTAAGCGTCGTAGCCGAGGTTCTCGGCGTCGCGCGGACAGACGACCAACGGATGGGAGACGGTTAAGTGTTGGATCGATCGGTCGTCCGCGAGATCATACTCGAACACGCGCGTTCCGCACAAAACGGCGTTCTTCCGGACGACCCGACTCATACGGCGTCTCATGCGAATCCGACCTGCGGCGACAGCGTCGAGGTCGGACTCCGTATAGAGAACGACGTGATAGATGAGATAGGCTATCGGGTGCGCGGTTGCGCCATATGTAGCGCCTCGGCGTCTCTCATGACCGACGCGGTGAGGGGGCTATCGCAAGCCGCCGCACGAGAGGCGGTAACGGTCTTCCAGTCCTACGTAGCGAGCGATGAGCATGAACTGCCGGAGACGCTCTCCACCTTGGAAGTATTCGACCACCTCAAGACCAACCCGACGCGCAGACGCTGCGCCCTGCTACCCTGGGCCGCTCTGTCCGCCGCCCTCGGCGACACATCGCCCGCAGACCTTAACGATTGAAAGAGATAGTGTAATGCGACGCGAACGCAGGACAATCATGAATCGTCCGACTCCGCGGCGTAACGTCACAAGCCGCTGCGGACGCCCCCGCCTCTCCCGAACTGACCGACGTTTATCGCGTCGACTTCCTGCCGAGCCGCTACGGAGCGCTCGTATCGCATCGGCACGCGCGACCGCTGAACTCGAAACGGTGGGACGATCTGAAGACGGTGTTCGGTCGCAACGGTGCGTGCTCCGGTTGTTGGTGTATGTATTGGCGTATTACCCGCAAGGAGCTTGAACAAAATGGTAACGCCGGCAACCGCGCAGCCTTCAAGAAGATCGTCGACGCCGGTACGACGCCGGGCGTTCTCTTTTACGAACATCAAAAGCCGATAGGATGGTGTTCGATCGGGCCGCGCCGTCATTACCCCGCGTTGAATAGGTCCCCCACTCTGAAACCCGTCGACGGTCGAGAGGTTTGGTCGATCGTATGCTTTTACTTGTTGTCTACCCATCGGAACCGCGGCCTACTTCCGATCCTCGTCCGGCACGCGGTGACGTACGCCGCAAGGGAAGGAGCGACCGTTGTGGAGGCGTATCCGAATCGCCACGCTACGTCCGCGGTCGGTGCATTCATGGGCGTCGACGAGGTGTACAGACGGCTCGGATTCGTCGAGGTAGCGCGTAGACGAGACTATCGTCCGATCTTGAGGTATGAGATCGTACCCGATGCTACGTTGAGTGAGCCGAAATGACCGCACAAGAGCTGATTGCACGGAAGCGGAAGAAGTTCGGCCACATCACGCTGAGCGGTAACCACCCTGTCATGGATTTCTTGAATACCGTCGATAACCGCACGACCGAGAAGGAATACGAGTGGCTCTCGACCTACGCCGATGCGGTGGGCTGGGCCGAGCGTGTACGTATAATCGACCCGCCGACGACGGAGCGACTGATCGAGGCGACGCACGGCGATGACACCGAGCCGTTATACCGCGAAATAATCGTCGCACGAGAGACGCTGTACGGGACATTTGCGGCGATCATCGACGCGCGAACGCCCGAAGCGAAGAGGTGGGATCGATTCAACGCGTTGGTGCGGCGGTCCCTCCGGCGCATCGAGATAGTCTCGGACGAGCACGGCCATCGGTGGAGTTTTCCCGACGTATCGCGCACTCCGCTCGGTTTTTTGCAGCCGATCGTCAAGGGCGCGGCGGATCTCATCATTGACGGCGACCGTCGACGACTGAAGCGGTGCGCGAACGCGACATGCGGGTATCTTTTTTTGGATACGAGCAAAAACAGAAGCCGACAGTGGTGCACCATGCAAATATGCGGCAATCGATCAAAGGCGAGCCGCTACTATCATAGGCGGCGGGAGACGCACGGCTCCGATTGATCGCCGGAGCATACACGTTATCTATTGGGGATGGGACCGATACCGCTGGGCAATCGCACCGCGGCCCTACGAGAGGAGTCCCCGTAGTGCATCACCGACCTGCTTGGCCGCCTCTACGGCCTCGTCCTTGATCGTACCGACCGTCTCCTCGACCTTACGGCGGGCGCGAACGAACTGCTCCTGATAGTAGTCGCGAGCGCCTGTGAAATCGTCGGCGTCGTCGAGTGTATCGGGACCGGCGGCACCGGAGAGCACCGCCTCGTACGAACCGTCGTCCACCCACGTTTTGAGTTCCTTGAGACGTACCACGGCAAAAGGATGGGTATTCCACATCATATTCAGAAGCTTATGGACGTGGTTTATGCCGTTCTCATCTTCCTCGTACTCCGCGGCTTGAAGGAAGAACTCATTCACGTTCATCTGCCCCAGATCGGAGCCGCCGGCGAGTTTCATGAGGAGGCGATGGTTGGGCTCCTCGTCCTGAGTCGCAAGAAGCCCGGCCCGGTCGGCCGAGAGTTCGCTTTTGCGATCCCACTCACGCAAAGCGAGCAGCACGGGCCCAAGTATCAGATTGGCTCCGGGAATACGAATGAGATTGAAGGAGAAACTGAGGAGCAGCCACAGCAGTGTTTTGTACAGTACGTGCCCGCAGAGAATGTGACCCAACTCGTGCCCCATGACGGCCAATAACTCGTCGTCGTCTATTTGTGAGAGAAAGCTACTCTGCATGACGACGAACGGCTTGTCGGCCCCGATTGCGGCGGCATTCCAAAAAGGGCTCTGAGAGACGAAGACCTCGGGGGCGTCCACGCCGAACACCGCGCTCGCTTCGCGCATCGCCTCGTGTACCCTCGGGAACTGCCGTTCCCCGACGCGCACCGAGGAGGCGAGGTGAATGAGTCGCAACGACCGCTCCTGGGTGAGTCCGATGACGCGCTGCACGATATCGTCGATCCCCTTTGCCCGCTGCAGCGCGGCGAGAGCTCCACGATCCGCAGGGTGTTGCCAGACTCTGGGGTCCAAAGATAGGGACTGTCGAGTACGTTTCATGTGGTGTTCCTCGGCACTGAATATAGTGCCGTGCATGTGAGATTACAATCCGTGGTGTGGTGAGGCGTGCCGGAGCCGACGCGTGACTCCGGAGGGCAGGCGCGTCTGTCCGCGGGTGAGCACCGATGCGCGGCGTCCGGCGTTTGCGGTTTTTATGTGCGGTAGCGCGGGTGGTTGCGCCACTCCGTGCTGTAATCGGAAAGGTACCTCTCGGTGGCTGTGACGCCGTTCCGGATGAGGGAATTCTGCTGCGCGCGGTCCAAAGAGAAATCGATGCGAGAGATCGGCGGGTCCGGCTCGATGCGAATGGTGCGGTGCCAATCCTCGGGATCTAAGTGGCGATCGTTGGCGTAACTATGTAGTATGGAGACCAGACCCATCGCGTACGCCGCTACATTTTTGTCTCCGATCTTCCCGTCGACGATCGGCACTCCATCGTCCGGCAGCGGCGACAACCGAAACCCGAGGGTCGATTTGTTAAACCGGCCGCTACGATCTTCGCTGTCGACGATGATTTCGCCGTCCAACGGGTGGTCGGCATACGGGGGCAGATCAAAGACACGAATCGGATACCTGTCTACCGTACCTCCGTCGACCACCAGGCCGCGCCGCCTCCCGTGCACCCTTTTATTCTCAGGATTACCGATGATCGCACCGGTATCGGGCGCGAAATTGTTCCCGTCGATGAAAACCCCGGCGAAATAGAGAGGAATCGACATGGAAATCCGAACGGCGCGATCGACGTAGAGATCGGGGGTGGTCTCGCTCGACATGAGGATCGTACGCCCCCTTGTGTAGTTGAACCCCGTCAGGACCACATCGATGCCGCTCCGTTTCTTGAGATCGGCAAAACTGATGTGTCGTACACCGCGACTCGATAGGACCTGCCCCTCTATCCATCGCGAAAAGGCGTCTCCTTTGTGCCACCCGAAACGGCGCCATAGTCGGACGATGCCTCCAATCGGTCCGCCGGGATCGTCGGCAAATCGGGAAAAGTCGGTATCCTGTTGCACCGTCTTAATCTTTGCAACGTCTCCCTCGTAAAGGGCGAACAGCGCGGCGGTAACCGCTCCCGCCGAGGAACCGCACACCCGCCGTATGTGTTTCGTGACGCCGACGCTCTCCAATACTTGTAGGGCGCCGACGTACGCGATACCGCGTACGCCGCCGCCTTGAAACACGAGATTGCGAATGTGATCGATGTCCGGAGCCTCTTTTTTCACAGCCATACCGACAGTGTACGGCTCATTCGAAGATAGGCAATACGGTAGGCACGCTTGACCGACACGTCGCGCTCTATCGCACGACGCGGTCGACACGACCCCACCGGCCGCTTGATCCGTTATTGTCGGTCGATGTCGGTCTCCACCTCACGGGCCAACCGTGACAGGGACGCGCGCAGCCTCTCCAACGCGTCATCGTCGCCGGGAGACGACGGGTGCAAGGCGCACACCGTGCCGATCGGCGTCCCATTCTTATCGTGTACCGGAACTCCCAAATAGAATCCGAAGCCGAACTTGACCAAGTCTTCGTTTCCGCGCCATTCGGGGTCCGCGGCCGCGTCGGGCACGTGGAGCACTCGATCGGTGTCGATTACCTGCTCGCAATAGAGCTTATGGTGTCCCGGCACGACGCTCTTGGGCCCTGCGCCACCGGGAACGTAGGTGTGCCGGGCCGCACCGCCGCTCGCTGCGGTCACCATGTGCGTGGGAGTCGATTTCATGATGAGCACCGAGTCGACACCGTGCTCTTCAGCCAATACATCGGTGGCCTTCGTCCATCGTTCGGCAAAACCGTCGTAGTATGTCGTATCACTCATATCGTTGCTCCCTTCTTGTCCCCAAAAAACAAACGTCTCGCTTCATCGGTAATGGTCGCTACGGGCATTACGATAGCCGTCTCCCATGCGCCTCCAAAGTCGTCGTCGCGAGCACTCTCGAAGGCCCATAGTCGCGTGCTTCGTTTCAGATAGGACATGAGGATCGGAGGTGGTGCGACCCCATGCGGTGCAAGGCGTTCCCGAAGGGTCGCGAGTGCACCGCGATGGTCACCGAGAATGTACCCGTCCGCGTCGACCGGTAGCGACGGTTGGGCGACGCTCCCTCGCGCCGCGACGTCGTGGATTGCAAGGCCGTCGCCGGGCGCGCATGCGGCGCGCAGCATTGCCAAAATGTGGCCGATCGCCTCCGGCGGCATCGTGGCGGGGATTGTCACGTTCCCGAAGTAAAACGCGATCGACGGATTGCGCTCCACGATCGATGCCAGCCCGAACCACACGGCGTGCAACCCTCTGATGGCGGCCGACGCTTCGCTGTTGACGACCGAGCGGCCGAGCTCAACCGCCGACGAGAGAACCCCCAGTTCAAACGTCTTGCTGAAAGAAAACATCGTGTGGGTTCGGAGTCCCGTGAGGCCGAGCGTCTCCAACACCTCGCGGGTACGGGCGTAACGATACATCGCGACGAGTTGGCGATGTTGTGGATCCCACACGACGATCTGCCGGTAGCGATGGGGTGCCGTATCGTACGAGTCCACATCGATCTGTCCGCCCCGACCCGCACCGATCGCTCGATACTCCCGCTCTCGGATACGCCCGATCTCGCGCATCATCGCCGGTGCGGAATCGCCCTCAAAATCGTACACCTCAAGTCGACCGACCACGGCGATTCGCTCGCAGGACGCAATCTCCGCAGCCAATGCCGCAGGGTCGACGGCGGGAGCCAACTCAACCGGCGGATGCCGGGTCGCGTTTTCGGTATTTCCCATATGTCACCTCTACCATCTTTTGTATGTGTTCCGCGCGCGCCGCGTCGGTGAGCTCGTGGTCGAAATCGTCGCTCGTTATCGGGCGTTCGATTACGAGCGTTATGCGCCTGCGTCGCAGGAGCACTTCGCGGACCAGTAAGAACATCTCGATATTGATCGGGCAATGCAAGAGCCGCCGAACCGCGGCGATCGTACGAAAGAGTCGCGACGAACGGGCCACGACGCATACCGGAACGATCAATCGCCCGGAACGGCGGGCGACTCGAATGAACCCGCGTTTCCAAGGAAACTCGTGCATGACGCCGCCGCGCTCGCGAGCGGTACGCCCGGCGGGAAAGAGCAGTAACGGCGTTCCGGGCGGGACGAGCGCCTCCGGTACGCGCGTCTTGGAAGGTTCCGTACCGAATACGTTCACCGGCGCAATGATCGGGCTCAACGCCGACAAACGACAGAGGACGCGATTCGCCGGCACGATCACCGAACCGTAGCGGTTCAGGAGCAGTTGGAGCAGCGCAATACCTTCGGCACCGCCGGTGGGATGGTTCGCAACGACGATAATCTCGGGAGAGTCGGGTAGTAGGTCGGCGCCGCGGACGTCGATGCGTAAGTCGAGCCTCGCGACGGCGGCGTTGAGGAACGCCTGCGGGGTCGCCCCTCGTACGTGCTTGAGGGCTCTTCCGAACGGGCGTTGGCCGATCGCGACGCCGACGAGCCACAAGCCGAACCGTCCGAGGCGTCGAGCGACGCGGGGAGCCTGCTCCGAGATCACGTCCGCAAATCTGATCTCGTCGCGCCCATCCGAACTCACCGTCGCGGGCAAAAAAGCTCCGGTCCTCATTGTAGATGCAACTATATCGCAGTACATTGATGTTGACCACCCCGAGTATCGGGGAACCGATTCGGCAGACACGACGCAACGCGTGCTGCCCAAGGAGGACACTATGAACAATGCAGGCCGTTTAGTATTTCTCGGATTTGTCGTCGTCTTTGCGCTGATATTCGCCTTCCATACGATGGCGCAAACCTCGCGGGAGACAAATGTAAACCGGCGCGGCGTAGCTATCCACGGCTACGATCCGGTGGCGTATTTCACCGTCGGGGAGGCGGTCGAGGGCGATCCTGCAATCACCGCGGAGCACCACGGAGCGACATATCAGTTCTCGACCACCGAACATCGCGATCTGTTCGTTGCGTCACCCGATGAGTATCTCCCGGAATACGGCGGATGGTGCGCATATGCTATGGCAAGCGGCAGCTTTGCCCGCATCGACCCCGAGGCGTGGGTCATTCACGACGGGAGACTGTTTCTCAACTTCTCACAGCGCATCAATCGACGCTTTCTGGGAGATTTGGAGGGGTTCATCGAACGCGCCGACGCCGAGTGGCCTACCGCAACGAGATAACCCTCACCCCGCATGCATCTGTCGGAGGGCCGTCGGCACTCCGACAACAATCGGTACGCGAATATTGTCAGGCGCAACGAGTAGAGACTATGATGGTGCCACATCATAAGAGTCTCGGGACGTTGTGACAGATAAAGATTCGACACACTATGACGTAGCTACACTTGACGCGTTCGCGAAAGCCTCGGAGACGAACCCGGCCCCGGTACTCGTCATATCGTGCGTCGGAGAGATCGTCTACGCCAATCCGGGGAGCTGGCTGGTTCTCCAACAGTGGCAGGCCACCGTGGGTTCCCGCATCCCGGAGCCGTGGGCGATCACCGTACGTACCGCCTGCGAGACGGCGCGCACCGAGGAGCGCATCCTCGCCGCCGGACCGGTATCGGTACGCCTCCTTTTCGTCCCCGACGGAGCGAGGACGGCTGCGTACGTATTCGGCGCCGATATCACCTCTCGCCGCCAGGTAGAGAAAGATCGCCTCATAAAGGCGCACATTTACGCCCAAGCCCACGAGGCGATCGTCGTCACCGACGAAGAGTTTCGTACGATAGATATCAACCCCGCCTACACGCGTCTGACCGGATACACCGAGGTCGACGCTCTCGGAGAGTGGCCCAGCTTTCTCATCGCGGCAAAGCGCGATACGGCGTTATTTGCCGAGATTACCGAGGCATTGGCCGACGGTGGGAGCTGGCAGGGCGAAGTGTGGGATCGCACTAAGGGCGGGGCTCAGATCGCGGTTCGTATTCTTATAACGGCGGTGCGGTTCGAGAGCCGGGCGGTCACGCACTATCTTACCTTCGTTACCGATATCAGCTTTCGCAAAGAGGCGGAAGAACAGCTGCGTCGCATGGCGCATTACGACGGGCTGACGGGGCTCCCCAACCGCTATCTCTTCGAAGACTACGTACACAACGCAATCACCAACGCCAGGAGAACGGGTGAGGGATTCGCGATCATGGTGGTCGACTTGGATGAATTTAAGGCGCTCAACGACGCGTTCGGTCACCGCGCCGGCGACAGGATACTCCAACACGTCTCGCGGCAAATGGCCGAGACGGTACGTACGAGCGACGCGGTGGCGCGTTACGGCGGAGACGAGTTCGTCATTTTGGCCCGCGACGTAGCAACGACCGACACCGCGGCGATCGTAGCTCGAAAGGTCCTGGACGCAGTATCCAAGCCGATCGAGATAGAGGGACAAGAGGTGCATGCGACGGCCAGCATCGGTATCGTTCTCTACCCGGCCAATCAAACGGAAGTCGAGCCGCTACTCCGTAAGGCCGATAGTGCCATGTACCGCATAAAACGGCAGGGTAAGAACGATTTTCACTTTTTCTCCGACGCGGTTCGCGCCGATACGGCGCAAAATCTACGCATCCAAAACGGTCTGCGCCGCGCCATCTCCGACGGTTCGCTATACGTTCAATACCAACCGCAGGTGGACACGACCTCCGGAGCGGTCGTCGGCGTGGAGGCGCTCGCGCGATGGAGCGACCCGACGTTCGGCGCGGTCCCTCCGAGTCAGTTCATACCGGTCGCCGAAAATTTCGGTCTCATTCACGAGCTCGGCGAACGAGTACTCTTCGAGGCGTGCCGACAGGGACGACGGTGGGCCGACGAGCACGGAACGCCGATCAGAGTGGGCGTAAACGCCTCGGTACGCCAGCTCCGTCATCGCGATTTCTCCGATACGGTAGCGCGAATCTTGAACGAGACCGGTTTTCCCGCCGAGTGCCTTGAGATCGAGCTGACCGAAACGGTGTTTATCGACGACGCCAGCGAAGTGCTTCCCACGCTGAACGACCTGGCGGACATGGGAGTGTTCCTTGCCGTGGACGACTTCGGCACGCGTTACGCGTCCCTCATGTACATTAAGTTGTTTCCCGTTCACCGTCTAAAGATCGATCGAACCTTTGTCCGTGATCTCCCGGAGGACCCGAGCGCCACGCAGATCGTGACCGCCATCATCTCGCTGGCAAAGAGCTTGGGCTGCGGCGTCATCGCGGAGGGCGTCGAGACCATCGAGCAGTTGAACTTTCTCGCGGACAAAGGGTGTCAGGAGATACAGGGCTATCTTTGCAGTCCTCCCATGGAAAAAGAGCATGTCGGGAGAATACTGAAGAGCGGTTGTGATACGATTGCGAGACGACCATTGCGAGGGGAATTGTTGTAACGATGGTGTACGATTGCCGAAATTGGAGTGCACGATGAGTGAAGAGTTTCACATCAGCGTAAAACCCGATTGGAACGAGATGGTGCGGGTAAACGAGGAAATTCACGAGTTTCTCGAGTCGATATACATGCCCGATCATGAGGTAGACACCTACACCATGGTGGCGTGTGAGCTCGTTGAAAATGGAATCAAATACGGCGACTACAGGAACATGAGTCGTGCCGAGGTTGAGCTTATGCTGTCGATCGTCGGTTTTTCGATAACCGTGGAGGTTAAAAACCGTATCGGCGACGAGACGCGCTTTCACCTGCGTCAGTTGGACCGGACGCTTCAGTGGATTCGGGGATTTCAAGATCCGTTTCAAGCGTATGTCGAGCGCGTCAAAGAGATATCGCGGGAGCCGACCAGTCAAGGGATGAGCGGTTTGGGGATCGTTCGCATCGCATATGAAGCCAGAGCCGCTATCGACTTCATCGTCGACGAAGACAACACGATACGTGTATCAGCTGTAGCGAAGTTTTCGCGGTAACTCGGGGAGGAGTTTCATGAGTCAGTTCGAAGGTGTACAAGACGGTCCATTGACGATCAGACGTGAAGAGATAACAGACGACTTGGTATTGGTATTCGAAGGGAAGAGTATTTTACGCGACCCGGCTGAGTTTCTGCAGCCGATTCTCATTCAGGTGCTGGACGAGGCCGATGAGGAGGGCAAACGGCTCGTACTCGATTTCAGCGGTCTCACGTACATGAACTCGTCGACGTATACGCCGTTGGTAAAAACATTGGAGAAGGCGCGCCTCGGCCAATCGCGGATCACGGTATTGTACGACGCCGCGCAAAAGTGGCAGTCGGTCTCGTTCGTAGCCCTCACCATTTTCGCTACCGGTGACGGCCGGGTATCGGTAGTCGGAAAAGAGTAGGCAATGAGCGCCGCGGATCTCTATTTCGAAGGCAGTCTTACCGCCGGCGACCATACCATACCGGTACGCGTCCGCCACGCATCACGCTATTCGCTCTGGCTACGATTTGAGGACGGCGGCGCCGACTCGGGCCAAACAACCTATAGCAAGCTTTCGCTCCAGATCGACGGCAAACTGGTAGAGACCGGCCCCTGCGTCCTCAGCGCGCAAAACGAGGAGGAGGCGAGCGAGTTCCGCGTCGTACCGTTGGAGTCGATGTACAACTTCGAAAAACTCCTGTTCAAAGCAAAACCGGAAGTCCTGGAGTCCGCGGCGGTCAACCTTCCGCTCATTCTCAGCTACAAGCGCCGCATCGAACCGCAGTTCGTGGAGTTCGTCTCCGCGCTCACCTACGATCTCAACGCCTATCGGGCGATGTTCGACGAGATAGACGACCGGATCCAGGACGAACCGCGTGAGGTCCGCGACACGCTCCAGAAAGGCATAGTGCAGGCTCTGGGTGGACGCCTTTTGGACTACCTGGACGGGAGCTACGAGCGCCTTCGAGAAATCACGGCCGGCTTCAGCGAGGAGCAACACGGCCACCACGGATTCTACTTCCGCAAGCAAATGTGGAACATCATTCTCTGCTCCAACATTATGGCGCGCACGAATCTCAAGCCGAGAGGGTACATCGGCGACTCGGAGATGATGAGGATGATCTACGACAACGACTACGAAGGAGAAACGACCTTCGGAAAGATCGTCCACAAACACGCAGTACGACAGCTGGCGGCACAGGCGGTGCGCAACCGTCGAGTCGACCTGGCCGAGATACTGCGCGCCTTCGTGCGGGAGCGGAGCGCGCGCGTACCGATCGATGAGCGGCCGGTAAAGGTCCTATCGGTAGCGTGCGGTCCGGCGATGGAACTCAACGAAATCCTTCGCACCAAAGAGGACTGCGCGGCGCTCCACTACTCACTATTGGACCAGGATCGCGATGCGCTGTCGGAGGCGGCGGGCGTTATCGAGCGGATATCCGAGCGCCTCGGCGCGACGCTGCCGGCCGATTTCATTCGGGAGTCGGTGCGTACGATGTTGGTAACCCGCGAGCTTCAGGTGCGCTGGGGTCGGTTCGATTTTATCTATTCGATGGGATTGTTCGATTATCTAACCAAGCCGGTTGCCTCGGCGGTAATAAAAAAGCTCTACAGCCTTCTTTTGCCCGGCGGCACGATGATTATCGGAAACTTTTTGGCGGAACATCCGACAATGATCTATATGGCCTACTGGATGGACTGGATGCTTATCTACCGGACCGAGGAGGAGATGCTGGAGCTCGCAGCCGACATCGACGGAGCGGAGACGACCGTACGAAGCGACGCAACGGGGATCCAGCTCTTTTTGCAAGTAAGAAAGCCGGCTGTCGAAGATGGCTGATGCGACGAGAGAACCGATAGACCACTCGCTCGGTATGTTCCGACACAAAGATCCCAACGGCTTGACGACCGACGCGATCGATCGAAACGACTTCTCGGCGTATCAGCACGGCATCATTCACTCGTGGCTGCGTGCGATAACGGCCCTGACATTCGTCCTGGTACCGCTCTTTTTCGTTCTCGATATCTTCATCATCCCTCGGGATGTATTGGTGCTGTTCGCGATATATCGCGCCGTATCGACGTTGTTGGCTCTCGCGCAGCACCTCGTTGTGCGAAACACAAAGCCGTCCCGACTCTCATTTCTGCACGGATACTTCGTCTCGCTCCAGGTAGGCGGCATCATTGCGGCGATGATCGTGCATTTGGGCGGATTCGAGTCGAGCTACTATCCGGGACTCATCATGGTCATCATCGGGGTGAACCTCCTCATGCCGTGGCGGGCTACGCATACTGCGGCCAACTGCATCATCATCCTGCTCATGTATGTGGGGTTCAACCTTCTTCTGACCGACAGCAGCAGCGGAGTCGCGGCGGCCAACAATCTCTTTTTTCTCGTCGGCACCTCGGTGATATCGGTGGCGATCAACCACGTCCGATTTCGTCTTATTCAGACCGAGTTTTCGTTACTCGTCCAGTTGAAGCAAGCGCGAGACGCGTTGTGGAGCGAGATGGAACTTGCAAAGCGCGTCCAAACGACCCTATTGCCGCGTCGATTGGCGATTACCGGCTATGACGTCGCGGTCGCATTCTCACCGGCGCGAGAGGTCGGCGGTGACTATTACGATATCATCGAAACGACCGGCGGCGATCGATACATCACCATCGGCGATGTCGCCGGCCACGGCCTCGATTCGGGCCTGATAATGATGATGGCGCAAACGGCCGTTTCGACGGTCGTCCGCGGCCACGACGAGTGTGCACCGGGCGATGTACTCAAGACGGTCAACTCGGTGTTGCGGGAGAATGTGGGGCGCCTCGGCTCCAACCACTACATGACGATGATCGTTATGCAACTCGGCGACGATCACATTACCGTGGCCGGACACCACCAGGACGTCTTGGTCTATCGACGCGTCGCCCGACGCGTCGAAACGATCGCGACAAAGGGCAGCTGGTTGGGTATCGCCGACGACCTCGACGGTTTCGTAGACGGTATCGATATACCGATCGCCGGGGGCGATTGCGTGCTTCTCTTTTCCGACGGTGTGACCGAGGCGGAGTCTCCCACCGGCGAGCTCTACGGTCAGGAACGTCTCACGCAAGCGTTTGCCCGCTTTGCTCCCTGGGGCGCCGAGGCGGGCTTGCGCAAACTCCAGGAAGAGATCGATCGCTATCAACACGGCCAGTCCGACGACATGACCGTCATCATGGTCAGTCGCCGCGGTCCCCAAGACGGCCCGGCTCTGGCGTGATTCGCGGGGCGCACGTACGCGTATAGGCCGGCCCATCGTCCTGACACACGGCGGACGTGGACGCTATAATGCTCATTATGCAATACGTACGCCTCGGATCGAGTGGCCTTGTGGTAAGTCGGATCTGCCTGGGAACGATGACCTACGGCACGCCGCAATGGCGCGAATGGGTGCTGTCCGAGAAGGACGCCCGCCCCTTCTTTAAGCGCGCGGTTGAGCTGGGCATCACCTTTTTCGATACCGCCGATATGTATTCATTGGGCGCGAGCGAAGAGGTTACCGGCCGTGCATTGCGCGATTTTGCCGTCCGCGATGAGGTCGTGATTGCGACGAAGGTTTACTTCCCTATGGGAGACGGCCCTTACCGAAAAGGACTCTCGCGCAAGCACATACTGAGCGCGGTCGACGATAGCCTTCGGCGCCTCGGTACCGACTACATCGATCTCTATCAGATCCATCGTTACGATCCCGAGACTCCCGACGAAGAGATGTTGCGCGCATTGGAAGACATCGTGCGCTCGGGACGGGCGCGCTATATCGGTGCATCCAGCATGTACGCGTGGCAGTTTGCCCGCCTCCAGAGCCTCGCCCGCGAGCTCGGTACGACGCGCTTTATCTCCATGCAGAATCACTACAATGCGATCTATCGCGAGGAGGAGCGCGAGATGCTTCCTCTTTGTCGCGCCGAGGGAGTGGGCGTCATCCCGTGGAGCCCGTTGGCCCGCGGCACCGTCGCACGGCCGCCCCAGGGCGGCGACAGCACGCGCGCGCGGACCGACACTCTGGCCGCTGGCTTCTACGGTCACCCGACCGACCGCCTCGTCGTCGAACGGGTCCAGGAGATCGCCGGTCGCAACGGTGTGTCGCAAGCCCAGATCGGCCTCGCGTGGCTCCTCCATCAAGAGGGGGTCACGTCTCCGATCGTCGGAGCAACCAAGCTACACCACTTAGAGGAAGCGTGCGCCGCCGTGGATGTAACCCTGACCCCGGAGGAAATACGACACATTGCCGAGCCGTACGAGCCGCATCCGGTCGTCGGAGTCGAGGTGACGCCGCCGAAACCGGTTTCGGAACGTTCGTCATAACACCGGGCCTAACCGCTCCGACGGATATCGCAACCGTGCTACTCGACGACGCGAATAAGGGCGAACCCGTCATATCCTTTGGCTCCTACGGTCTGAAGCGCGCTGACACGAAGTCTCGGATCACCCGATATCGCGGCGAAGAACTCTCGCACCCCGACGACACGCTCATCGTCGGGATCGGCGTCGGCTACCTTTCCCTCCCGCACCACATTGTCGGCGATGATGACGGTGCCCGGGCGCGATAGCTTCATCGCCCAGGCGAAGTGCGCGGCAAGACGTCTTTTATCGGAATCGAGAAAGATAAGATCGAACGGCCCTCCCTCGTTGGCGGCGAGGGCGCGAAAGGAGTCCTCGGCATCCCCGACACGGACTTCGATGCGGTCTGAGAACTCAAACCGCGAGAGATTCTCCCGTGCGACGGCGGCGTGCTCCTCTTCCAGCTCCAGCGTTACGAGTCGTCCGTCGGCCGGAAGCGTCCGAGCGAGCCACGCCGTACTGTACCCACCGAGCGTGCCGACCTCCAGAATTCGTCGCGCGCCGTGGATCCGCGCAATGAGTTCCAAAAAGGCGCCCTGCATCGGTGTCACCTGTATGTCCGGGAGCCCCGCTGCACGGGACCGGTCGACGATCGTCTTGAGGCGCGGGTCCGGCGGCGGCAAAAAACTCTCGAAGTACGTATCGACGGCCGCCCATGTTTGGGAATGCTCGGACATATGCACCTCCGGTAGCCGATTGTCGGATACAAGAGCAATGCAATGCAATACGGTGCGGCCGGATAGGCATCGTTACGGAGGCTTGCACAGGCGTACGCGCTATCTTGTTCGGCCCGCCGCAGTCATCCTCTTGATCAGATAGTGGAGAAAAATTGGAGTACCGATAGGAGTCGGTCGAGCGCCGGCGACGGCGCACTCAACCCAACGGTCGGAGAACTCGTCGCCGCTCGAAACGCGTGACAACAGCGCGCCGACCGGGTGGTGTCGTCCCCGGTCGGCGCGTATCCTTTCCCTTGTTCTCGTTAGAAGAAAATGAGGTCGTTTTCGTCGATTCCGAGATCCGCAGCGGTCAGCGTCGTCTGGATAATCAACTCGTCGGCGTTGTCGTAGACCGACAACGTCCCGCTGATCGACAACTCGGCTGCGAGATCGCTCGACGCATTCCCCTCCGCATCGATCGTGACGGCGGTGCTACCGCTCCAGGTGATCCGTAAAATGTACTTCCCGGCGAAAACGTTCGGCTCGGTGCTCGATACCGAGATCGCCCAACCGTTTTCCCCGGCTACACTAATAGTGGCGCTTCCGGAGCTATCGGCGTTGAACTGAACGACAGCCGTAATGGCATAATTGTCCGCCGAGCTTCCATTCATCGTCGTATCGTAGTTGTTGTCGTTGTCGGCATCGACCAAGAAGGAGTCAATCTCCGCTACGTAGTTTGAGGCGAGCACGACCGTGCCGCTGGTAGCGTTAGGATCATCGGGAAATGTGAAGGACTCCGTACCGGTAATGGTAATGGTGCCTCCCGAGGGCGCCGGTACTTCATAGGTGCCGCTGAACGTCTCGGTCTCGGTCGCTGCTGCTTGCACGGCTCCCGATATTGCGGCCGAGACGGCGGTACCGAGCTGCGCCGCATCAATGACACTTTCGAGATCGCCCTGGACCTCCGACACGGTGGTCTGCGCTTCCGCGTCGGTCGACGGTTCAGTGCCCGTGTAGTCGGTCAGCTCCCCGGCGCTCGGCAGATTGACGGTTCCGCTATCGCTGTCTCCGTCGCTGCTGCACCCGACCAGAGCTACTCCGACGATCACGACCAATAGGACGAACAAATGTTTACGCTTCATAGAAGACCTCTCCCCATGTGATAAAGTTTCACGCAGAATATATCACACACCCGAAAAATAAACGGACAAATCAACAACTGAACTGTACCGACCTCAAGAGCGGTGACGCGCGGTCGACGGAAGGGCAATAGGCTCGTTGTGAAGAGTTCACTACTCCGTTTCAATACGCAGCGCAAGAGATCGGTTCTATCGGGTAACCGGCCCCTATATACCACGCACCGTCGCGGCGCCGTTCTTCTCGCGTGCCGACGCCAGCCACTCCCGTAGAACGCCGGCCGGATACGGTTGCGGATGATTCCCCGGAGCGTCGGGACGACGGTACTGCGCGAGAACGTGCGGTTCACCCGGTTCCACAAGCCCTACAATGTCCTCGATATCCTCGAGACGGACGACCTCGGGTGCAACGGTAGTTCGCAGCTCGTACGGCACGCCGGAGCGGCGCACCGCGGAGAGCGCGTCGAGAAACGTTTGGCCGTCGAGTCCCACGTCACGGTACCGCCGAGGACTCGTCTTGATGTCGAGGGCGACCATATCTACCAATCCATGGGACAAAAGCTCCTGCAATCGCTCGGGATACGCTCCCGAGGTATCGAGCTTGACGTAGTATCCCAATGAACGTACCGCGCCGAGGAGATCGGCGAGATCGGTGTGCATCAGCGGTTCGCCCCCGGTAACGCACACCGCCTCCACGATTCCCGCGCGTCCGGCTAAGAAGGCCACCGCCTCGGTGACCGTAACGAACTCGTCGGGAATCGGGCCGGACCGCAAGCGCTCGTTGTGACAGTACGGGCACGATAACGGACATCCGTGGGTAAACAGTGTCGCGGCGAGGCGCCCCGGCACGTCGACGAGACTCGTTTTCACGAGTCCGACATGCGTAATCACCCGCCGGCAGCGAAAAGATCGCGCATGTGGAGCGGGTCGGTGCTCCGCCACAACTCCCCGCCGGACTCATCGCGTGCGATGAGCGTCGGTGTTACGGCGATCAGCGCTACCTCGGCGCGACGCATCCCGTCCTCTGAGTCGACGTCGATCTCACGGACGCGCGGCGCTAACTCGGGCAACGTGTCGATGAGTATCTTCGCCGCGGTACACCCCGGACAATGGGCACGGGTGAAGAGCTGGAACGCGGCGGGCGTCGCAGGATGGTTGCGCTCTTGCGACGGCTCCTCGCGCCGCGCGAGAGACGCGGCGGCGTCGTAGGTCTTCCGCTCGCCGAACTCGGCCTTCTTGCCGACATTCCAGTTTCGCAAGCTCCGATAGTACCCGACGATTCGCGAATAGACCTCGGTTTCGCGGCCCGTTACCGCGCGTAACGCCGCCCGTTTGGCCTCGATTTCCGTGTCGATCTCGGTAACGGTTCTCATAACTCCCTCCCTGTGGTGCTGTATACTATCGCCTTATCGATCGCCGACCGATGCGCGTTCCTCTTCCAGGGACCGGATCTCCGCACGAAGCCGTTCCCGCTCCTCCTCCGCGCACTTCGGACACGTGTAGTGTTCGCCGCGAATGTATCCGTGCACCGGGCAGACGCTGAAGGTGGGACTCACGGTGAAGTACGGAAGCCGATAGTTGGTCGCGATCGCGCGCACCAAACTGCGGGCGGCGCGCCAATCCTCGACCGCCTCGCCCAAAAAAGAGTGAAACACCGTACCACCGGTGTAGCGCGTCTGCAGCGCATCCTGGAGGTCCAGAGCGTCGAAGATGTCGCTCGTGTATCCGACGGGGAGCTGACTCGAGTTGGTGTAGTACGGCGACTCGGCGGTGCCGCCGGTCACGATGTCGGCGTAGCGCTCACGGTCGTGCCGCGCCAGCCGGTAGCTTGTGCTCTCCGCGGGCGTCGCCTCCAGATTGAACAGCTCGCCGGTGCGCTCCTGATAGTCGGCGATGCGGCCCCGCATATGATCGAGGATCTCCAGGGCCATGACACGCCCCTTCTCCGACAAGATATCCTCGCCGAGAAAGTTCAAAAGCGCCTCATTCATACCCACCAGGCCGATCGTGTTGAAGTGGTTGTCGAGGTGTTTGAGATAGCGTCGCGTATAGGGGAAGAGGCCGGCGTCCAACAGCCGGGTAATCACCTTGCGCTTGGTCGTCAAAGACTCCGCGGCAAGGTCCATGAGTCTGTCGAGAGATGCGAAAAACTCCTCCCGGGTCCGCGACAGATACCCGATCCGCGGCATGTTGATCGTTACCACACCGATGCTCCCGGTAAACTCGTCGCTCCCGAAGAGCCCACCCCCGCGCTTACGCAGCTCTCGCTTGTCGAGCTGCAGGCGGCAGCACATGCTACGCACGTCGGAGGGGTCGAGATCGGAGTTGATGAAATTCTGAAAGTACGGCGTCCCGTAGCGAGAAGTCATCTCGAAGAGGAGCTCGGCGTTAGGGCTCTCCCAGTCGAACTCCCGAGTAATGTTGTAGGTGGGAATCGGATATTGAAAGCCGCGCCCGTCGGCATCGCCGGCGATCATCAACTCCAGAAAGGCGCGGTTGACGAGATCCATCTCCGCCTGAAGATCGCCGTAGGTGTAGGACATCTCACGACCGCCGACAATCGCCGGACGCTCCCGAAGATCTACCGGTACGACCCAGTCGAGGGTGATATTGGTAAAAGGCGCCTGACTTCCCCAACGGCTCGGCGTGTTGACGCCGAAGACGAAGGACTGGATCGCCTGTTTAACCTCATGATAGGCGAGCGCATCCTCTCGGACGAACGGTGCAAGGTAGGTGTCGAAGCTGGAAAACGCCTGCGCCCCCGCCCACTCGTTCTGCATGATGCCCAGAAAATTGACCATCTGCTGCACAAGGGTGGAAAGGTGTTCGGCCGGCTTTGAGGTGATCTTGTCCCGCACACCGCCGAGTCCCTCTTCGATGAGCTGCCGCAAGCTCCATCCGGCACAATACCCCGAAAACATCGAAAGGTCGTGAATATGAAACGCGGCGCTCCGGTGCGCCTCGGCAACCTCCGGCGAGTAGATGTTCTTGAGCCAGTAATTGGCGGTAATGGTGCCGGAGTTGTGGAGAATCAATCCACCGAGAGAAAAGTTGACGTTGGCGTTCTCATTGACGCGCCAATCGGACATTGAGAGATACCCATCCATCGTCTTGTCGATGTCCACCATGAGTGCGCGGGTATCGCGAACCGCCTCACGCCGGGCACGATAGATGATGTATGAACGGGCTACCGCGCTCTCGCCGGAGGCCATAAGCGTCTCCTCGACGATGTCCTGGATGGTCTCGATCGACGGAGCGGTCGCGCCGTCGCGTTCAGAGCCGGTACGCACGGACTGCGGGGGCTCACTCACTCCTGCGGTATCGTCGGCGATAACCGCTTCGAGCCGTCGTTCCACCTGATCGGTGAGTAACACCAGGGTTATCTCCGGAACTTCTCGATCCGGATAGACTGCGCAATACGCCTTACGCATCGCCTCGGTAATCGCAGACCTCGAGTAGTGCTCGAGCCGTCCGTCGCGTTTTTCGACATAACGCGGTACTCCGGTCATAGTTCCCCTCCCAGTTGAGATCGCCTGAACTGTCGTCAAATACGAGCAACCCCTCCCGGAGAAGCCGCGTTATGCTACGTCGGGGCGTATGCACGAGCATCGGTTTTACCACTATATATAGTGTCGATGATCGATTTTGCCTGACATGGAACACTATAAGAAGAAACGAGCGGTGGTGCAAGAGTTTTTTCCACGTTTATGCTCTTTTTAGAAGAAGCGTAAGACGACCGTCCGCCTCGGCGGATCATTCGCCCTGTGAGCCCTTGGAACTCTCGACGAAGTCGGCCAGATACTCGCAATCCGCGTCCTCTACGCGTATCACCAGGCAGAGTTGTTTCGCGATACCGCCGGGCCCTAATCGAACACGCGATAGCTCTCCGGCGAGGGCGCCTTTTCGGAAGAGCCAATCGGGCAACGCGCATACACCTCGGGAGGCGGAGACGAGTTGCACCATAATCTCGGTCGCCTCTATCTCTTTTACCGCTACCGGCTCGACGCCGGCGGGACCGAAAAACTGCGTAAAGATGTCGAGGCGCGCGCGCTCCACCGGATAGGTATATAAGGTCTCCTCCGCGATATCCTCCGGGAGGACGCAGGGCGCCTGCGCAAATGGGTGGAACCGCGATACGCCGAGCACGAGTTCGTACGAGAGCACCGGAATGGTCTCGAACCGCCGGTCGACGCGTGGATCGGGAGTAATGAGCACATCAATGCGCCGACTCACAAGGGCGTCGTAGCCGGCGAATCGGTACTCCTGCACCACATCTACTTCAACCCCGGGGCGGCGTTCCAGATAAGGGCGCACTACTCCGGTCAACCAATGAAAGCACGGATGACACTCCACTCCGATGCGCAGCACTCCGCGTCGCCCCGCGGCAAGCGCGGCGGCGTGTTCCTCCACACGTCGAAGATCCGCGAGGATACGTTGAGCCTCCCCGGTCAGATACTCGCCCACCGGGGTCAAGGCGACGCGCCGTCCCGCCCGGCGCCAGACCGGTGCACCGACGGCGTCCTCCAGTCGGCGTATTGCGTGCGTCACGGCGGGTTGCGTTCTGTAAAGCGCTTGCGCCGTTCGGGTAAGCGTTCCTTCCTCGGCGAGGGAGTTGAGTATTTCCAAGTGTACACGCTCAATCATAAATTAAATTTATCATACTATAAGAATTTTTCAATTTTCTGAATGCATAGTACTCGGTATTGTCATACTATGGTACGGACGCATAATCTGGGTTTCCCGAGAATCGGAGCTCACCGCGAGCTCAAATTTGCCGCCGAGCGGTACTGGAACGGAAGAATCGATCGCGACGCGTTCATGCGCTCGGCAACCGAGGTTCATCGCGCTAACCTCGCGTTGCAGCGTGACGCGCAACTCGACCTCATTCCTGCGGGCGATTTCGCACTTTACGATCACGTACTCGATACGAGCGAACTCCTCGGCCATCTACCGCGCCGAGCGTACGATACTCGCATGAATCAAGAGGCGCCCGTTGACACATACTTTCGTTCGGCGCGAGGGCGATCGGCAACGGGCGAACCGATTCACGCGGCAGAAATGACCAAATGGTTCGATACCAACTACCATTACCTCGTTCCCGAGTTCGATCACGCGGATCGACCACACCTGTCCGCCGATACGTATCTCCGAAAGATCGAAGAGGCGACCGCCGTCGTAGGAGGGCGAGTAAAACCGGTGCTCCTGGGCCCCGTCAGCTATCTACGTCTCGGCAAGGCGAAGAGTGCGGTGGATACGGCGACACTCCTCGATCGATTCGTACCGCTGTACGGCGAACTCCTCACTATGCTAGCCGAGCGCGGCGTCGAATGGATACAGGTGGACGAGCCGATTCTCGCACAGGATGTTGACGGCCGATGGCGTGATCTGTTTACTCGCGCCTACGACGGACTCGCGGCGGCGGGTCCCAAGATTCTGCTGACAAGTTACTTCGGCCCGCTCGGCGATAATCTACCGCTCGTCGCCCGACTGCCGGTGGCCGGATATCACATAGACGCCGTCCGAGGCGCCGAGGGGATCGCGCGCGCCGTTTCCGAACTACCGGGCGACGCGATACTAAGTCTGGGAGTGATCGAGGGGCGCAACATCTGGCGGGCGGACCTCTCGGCGCTCGTCGACCGTCTCGAGCCGCTTCACGCAACGCTCGGTGACCGGCTGTGGCTCGCGCCGAGTTGCAGCCTTCTCCACGTTCCCTACGACACGGGAAGCGAGAAGTCTCTCGACGTGGACATCGCCTCGTGGCTCGCCTTTGCCGTCCAGAAACTCGATGAGTTGTCGATCCTCAAGCGGGCCCTCAACGACGGTCGGGAGACGGTCGCCGCTCAGCTCGCCGAGAGCGATCGAGTGGTTGCGGCGCGAGGCGCCTCGCCGCTGCGCAACAATGGAGCCGTAGAGGCCCGTTTGGCGCGCATCACGTCCGACATGACGCGACGCGACTCGCCGTACCGCACGCGCGCGGAGAGACAGCGCGAGCACATCGATCTCCCGCCCTATCCCACGACGACAATCGGATCGTTTCCCCAAACCGACGAGATCCGCCGCGCGCGAAAGGCGTGGCGAACGGGTGAACTAGACGATATAGGGTACTCCGACGCTATGAAGCGGGAGATCGCGCACGTCATTCACGAGCAGGAAGAGATAGGACTCGACGTCCTGGTGCACGGCGAGGCGGAACGTACCGATATGGTCGAATACTTCGGACACAAGCTCGGCGGCTTTGCATTCACCGAGTACGGGTGGGTGCAGTCCTACGGCAGCCGGTGTGTGAAACCGCCCATTATTTACGGCGATGTGGATCGTCCCGAGGCGATGACGGTGGGCTGGACCACCTACGCCGCCTCGCTCACCGAGAAGCCCGTGAAGGGAATGCTAACCGGCCCGATTACCATTCTCCAATGGAGCTTCGTGCGTGACGATCAAAGTCGCGAAAAAACGGCATTGCAGATCGCCCTCGCATTGCGCGACGAGGTCGGTGACCTGCAGAGGGCGGGAGTAGGCGTCATTCAGGTCGACGAGCCGGCGTTTCGCGAGGGCCTGCCGCTACGCAGGGCGGATCATCGGAGCTACCTCGAGTGGGCGATTCGCGCGTTTCGTCTCGCGACGACCGGTGTCCGTGACGAGACGCAGATCCATACACACATGTGCTACTCGGAGTTCAACGATATCATAGACTCGATCGCGGCGCTCGACGCCGACGTCATCACAATCGAGACGTCGCGCTCCGACATGGAACTCCTGGAGGCCTTCGCCGACTTTGCGTATCCGAACGAGATCGGACCGGGCGTCTACGATATCCACAGCCCCAACGTACCCGAGGTGGAGTCGATTGTGGCGTTAATGGAACGCGCCGCAGAGCACGTCCCACCCGAGCGACTGTGGGTCAATCCGGATTGCGGGCTCAAAACGCGGCAATGGGACGAAGTACGTCCGTCCCTCCAAAATATGGTCGCCGCGGCGCAGCGTTTGCGAGCCTCTTTACTGAGGTCGACGACGTCGATACGGGGAGCGTGACCGATACTGCGTCGCGGAGGCGACCGGCGGTTTCACGACTCGCCCCACCACGCCTCGGCGTAGTGGGTGCGGATCGTCTCGTCTTTTGAGAGGAGCGCACAATCGTTGAGCAGAGCGGTCGCCGTTATGAGCCGATCAAAGGGGTCCCGCGTCCAACGCAAGGGCGCGGCGGCGGCGACAACCGCGGAGAATGGACTCGTATCGCGTGCAAGACCGACTCGTTCGGTGAGATAGCCGATGATGGTATCGGGTCGTACCGCGATGCGCTTGGACTCCCAGAGATATGTAAGTTCAAGCTCCACCATCGGCGATATCAACAACCGAGCGTGATCAAGTGCCAAGCGCCCGCGGGGTGTGAAACGCTCTTTACGCCCTTCGTACAACCAGACGACGACATGCGTATCAAGGTAGAGGATCA
The DNA here is from genome assembly GCA_965601925.1 of Alkalispirochaeta sp. GTDB lineage: Bacteria > Spirochaetota > Spirochaetia > DSM-27196 > Alkalispirochaetaceae > Alkalispirochaeta. Next base: position 2,272,577 of record OZ271854.1, on the reverse strand, counting down.
TCCAGCTCGCCCTCTCCGCGCCATGTGGCGGACCAATCAATGGAGACGATGCCCTCGGGGTCGCCGACGACCGCCTCCCGCACCTCGAGCCGGTCCCAAATACTCGGCGCCGAGTCGGCAACGAGCCGTACAATATTCCCTTTGCGGAGAATCTCCACGGTTTCACCGGTCTCGAGCACGTGATCGACGATTTTGTATAAGTTTTGTCGCAGCTCAGTCGCGGAAACCTTCATAGGTATACAGTAGCGATACGTACGTACAATGTCAACCTACGTACGTATTTTTTAACAATATTAGGAATGCTCTCGCGACTCAGGATCCGTCTCCGACGCCGCGCACCGGTTCGTAGCCGGCGCGCGATACCGCCTCGGCCACGAGCGACGCCGACCGAGCCCCTTCTACGTACACGAGCTTGGAATGAAGATCAACGCGAACCTTGGTGACGCCGGGTACCGAGCGTATCGCGTCTTCAACGGCCGCCGCGCAGCAGTTGCACGTCATTCCCTCGACACCGACAACTGCGATGCGCTCCTCGAGGACCGGTCGCGCACCGTCCGACCGTTCGATGGAGTTATCCGGCCCACCCGTCCGAGATCGTCGCCATCGACGTACGAGCGAGGCGGCGACCATGAGCGCCAGCGCCACCGCGGCCGACAAGCCGGTTACGGATGGAGCCTCAGCGTGTCCGTGATCCGAAAGTGAAACCGGAAGGGACCACCCGACCGCAGTGGAAATCGAGTCCATGGCGGGCGCAACGAGCAGACTTCCTACGATGATAGTCGCCACATACAAAATGGTTTGCCGACGCCCCAGTATCCGTGAAAGTACAGCGAGAGAGGCGGCGTTGGTGGCGGGTCCCGCGACGAGAAAGACGTAGGCCGCACCGGGGCTCAACCCTTTTGCAACTAAGGCGACGGCAATCGGAATACTCGAGGTGGAACAGACGTACATCGGAATGCCGACCAAGACCATGAGCAGCATCGCGGGCAACCCCGATCCGATGATACTGCCCGCGAAAAAGTCGTCGGGAATGAGCAGGCCGATGATCCCGGCGATGAGCAACCCGACGAGAAACGACGCCGCGATTCCGTCTACCGACTCGACATACGCGTAGCGCAGGAACGCTCCGAGCTTGGCGCGTGTCGTGCTCGGCCGCTCGCGATCGTCGATCGTTGCGACGGGGGCGGACCGCAGCGCTCCGCCGGTTCGGCGTTCGTCGAGCAATGAGAGGAAACCGCCCGCCACGCCGGTGAGGAGCGCTACGATCGGACGAAAGATCGCAAACAGCGGCCCCAGCATGCCGTACGTCGCGATGATGCTGTCGACGCCGGTCTGCGGGGTCGAGATGAGAAACGACATCACGGCGGGCTTGGAAGCACCGGCCCGCTTGAGGTACGCAGCTGTGGGAACGACGCCGCACGAGCATAGTGGTAATGGTACACCGAGCATTGCAGCGGTGACGATCGAACGGGGGCCGGATGTTCCAATGTGGTGCGCTACGAAATCTTGCCGCACGAAAACGCTGAGCACTCCTGCGACCGTCAGACCGATGAGGAGGTACGGCGCCATCTCGACAAACAGATGCGCGATTTCCCGTGCCAGTTCCCCAATGAATGCCGTCATGACCGCCCCTCCTCGGTGTGTTCGCAACCGATTCGTATCAACGCTTCAATGCGATCGTCGTCGAGGGAGTAGATCACCATTTTACCCTCCCGTCGACGCGTAACGAGACGATTGTGTCGCAATACCTTGAGCTGGTGAGATACGGCAGTTTGGTGCATTCCGAGCAGCGTGGAAAGATCACGAACGCACAGCGCCTCCCATTGCAGCAAGAGAAGGATACGCAGACGCGTGGGATCGCCGAGCACTTTGAATAGCTCGGCCGTACCGAGGATGCTTTGCTCGTCGGGAAGCCGGCGCTGAAGCGTGTCCGCTGTGGCGGCATCGGTACAACACCATTCGATCGCGGTCGACACGCTCATAGCGGTCTTCCTAAACCTGAACAAATGAACATATGTTCATATATAATATTGAACGAATCGCATCAAGCGGTATCCCCGGAGCGGTCACGATTCGCAGGCACGGTATCGAGCATCTGCGTCGCCGCGTGGTCCGCCGGCGCCTCTTTTCGCAAAATGAAACGAGAACTCAAAAAGCAGCGGCGCTCGAGAGAGACGCAGCGTTCCCATCTCGTCCCCTTCCCGCAGCGTGTCGATGGGGGACGCTTCCACGCGATACTCCGTTCGACGAAGCGCCTTAGCGATTCCATCTCCCGTATCGAACTCACGAACGACCTCGAGCCGTCGTTCCGCCCCGGCCAATACGTGAAACTCGCGGTCTCGCCGGAGGAATACCGCGAATACTCGATCGCCGGAGTATCCGACGGGGCGCTATCGCTGTTGATCGACGAGAAGTTCGGTGGGCCGTGGTCGTCGCGTCGGCGGCTACGCCGGGCGCAGCGTTGGATGCACGACCTTCACCGGTTCAAGATAGAGGAGCACCGCTTCCGGATGGAGGAAAAACCCCTGTTCGAAAGGGTTCTTTTCCAGAAACCGTTGCACGACGTCATCGTGACGCGGATGATCGTCGGCGACAACGCGGGCGTGCGTCTCGATGATCGTGTAGTTGAACTTGGGATGCTTCTCGAAGGTGAACGTGTTACGGTTGTCGATGGCAAACCAACAGCGGGCGTCGCGCTGCAACAGACGATACTTCAGCGAACTACGCCACGTCACGAGGAAAATGCGCTCCTCGGTCATAGCGTGAAAGGCCATTAAAGTCGTGTGGGGGCGCACCGGAGCCGAGGTGACCAATACGCCGACGCTGTTGTATGCGTCCTCCGGCGCCGCATCAAACGGCGGAACCGGATCGCCGGGGAGCATCGCATCGGCGAGTCGCGGTAGTGGCGGATGTTCGTAGCCGGGGGTCGACCACGCCGCAACCGGTTTGACGCCGTAGATGAGCTCGAAGTGCTCGGGCTCTACCGCTATACGCCCCGACGACACGCGAGAGATGCGCCCTTTGTAGCTGCTGCGGTAGACTTTCAGATCGGTGTCGTACTCCTCAACGCCCGTGCGATTGTCCAAGTGAATCGTGACGGCCCGTCCCTCCTCCAAGTCGAGACAGTCCTCTACAAACAGTTGGAGCGTGTTGTCCGCACCCACTTCCACGCGCGCCACGCCGAGACGCGCACCGTCCTGCGTCCAAGCGGCAACGACGCCGAGTTGCTCCCGACCGATACAGTGAGCAAGCACGTTGCGTTGGTTCCCCGTTGCGTGTGACATACCCCTCAATATAGATGCGCAGGGATGCTTGCGCATACCGCCGGTGCGGTAGGCGTCGCACAGCCGCGGATCTCGCCGCATGCGGTCGTGCGGATGCACGCATACCCGACGAGGCTCCCGCTACGAGGACTACCGGGTGTGTGCCGTTCATATCCGCCGACCCACACTCCTTTCTACATTACGTCGTGTAACTAATATGAATGACATGGTGTAACTCATCAAACAACGTGGATGAGCTTACTATTTACATCATCTTTTGCTATTATTATAAAACACGTCCAATAATGCCGGAATAACACACTTCATGAAGATTCTGATAACCGGCGCTACCGGTTTTCTCGGTGGTCGCCTCTGTACATTTCTAAAGGACTCGCAGTTCGACGTGGTAGCTACGGGACGCAATCGTGCCGTCGGTCGGTCGCTGGAAGCGCACGGCATTCCCTTTGTACCCCTCGATCTGGCGCAGGAGTCGGGTTGGGACGCCGTGCCGTCGGACATCGAGGGCGTGGTCCATACCGCGGCGCTCTCCAGCTCATGGGGTAGCTGGGATAGCCACTATCGAGCCAACTACACAACCACGCGCAACCTTCTGGATCATCTCTTCGGTAAACGGAGCGGATCGAACGGGCGCCCCGTCTTCATTCACATCAGCACACCGAGCGTGAGCTTCCAATTTCGAGATCAGCTGAATGTGGGCGAAGTGCCACCGACGGCGTCGTGGGCCGCGGGCACCATCGTCGATCCCTACGCCGCTACGAAGGGCATGGCGGAAGATCTGGTTCTTTCGCGCCTCAGGGAGTCCGGCCACGGATGTATCCTCCGGCCGCGAGCGATGTTCGGGCCCGGCGACACGACACTCCTGCCCCGCTTGGTACGAGTTTCACGAAAACTGGGTGGTGTGCCCTTTTTTCGACGCGACTGCATACTGGCCGACCTCACCTATATCGATAATGTGTGCGAGGTCATTGCCGGCGCGCTAAGAAACCCGATTCGCACACGCTCGCCGGTGTACAACGTCACCAACGGCGAGCCGGGCTGCCTGCAGGAGGCGGTATCGAACCTTCTTCGCGATATCGGCGAGCCTCATCGCATCATACACGTGCCTTACGGCATCGGTGTTGCCGCCACGGTGACTCTCGAATCGGTGCATCGTATGCGGTGGATTACGGGCGAGCCGCTGCTTACGCGCTATGCGGTCGGGTTGCTTCGCTACCATCAAACCCTCGATATAACGAAGGCCAGGCGCGAGCTCGGGTACGATCCTTCGATTTCTCTCGCAGAGGGTCTGCGTCGTACCGCGGAATGGTACCGCCGCGAGCACCGAGAACGCGCGTGACGATTCTAATACACGTAATGCGGACGCCGACGCATTCCGTCGCGGGTCAAGCGAGTACTTTTTCCTCCATACCAATTGATGAGGTTGGTACTCATGAAAATGATGAACTATATTCAAAGTGAGACCGGTCGTTGAGACGGGTCAAACAAACCATTTTCGGAGTTAGGGGGCTTATGAAACTCATTATTGAACACCAGGAAGGTTACTCACGGGGTGAGCTGCTGCTGAGGACGTTCCTGGGCGCATTTTACATCGTCTTACCGCACGCGCTCGTCTTGCTGTTCGTCAGCTTTTGGGACGCCGTTCTTACCTTCGTCAAGTTTTGGGTGGTTCTTTTCACTGGGAAGATCCCGCAGAACATATTCGACTTTCAGCTCGGCCTCATCAACTGGGGTGCTCGGCTCAACGCGAGCATCACCAACCTCGTTGACGGATACCCCCAGTTCGGAATCAAAGCGCGCGCCGATAATGCGCGGGTCGAGTTCGAGAATCCGGAGAGTGTCAATCGAGGACTCGTGATCGTACGAGCGTTGTTCGGTCCGTTCTACGTATTGATTCCGCACGCCTTCGTGCTCTTCTTTCGCCAAATCTGGGGTGGGATTCTCAGCGCACTTGCATGGTGGGTGGTCCTGTTCACCGGCAAGTACCCCGTGTCGTGGCATACGTTTATGGTCGGCACGATGCGCTGGTCGCTGCGCGTAAACCTCTACATGGGCTACTATACCGACGAGTATCCGTCATTCTCGGCGGCGGAGTAGTCGCTCCGAGGCGATACGGGGCGTCCTTCCGGGCGCCCCTTTTGCTATACTGAATCCATGAACACATCTCAGATCGTGTTACCGCAACCGGACGAGTTGACTCGCAAGGAGAAAGACGACGCAATGGGCGCCTACCTGATGATGTTCGCGGCTCTCGGCGTCGGGTTGCCGCTGCCGGTACTCAACTTGGTGGCGGCGCTCATCTACTACTTTCTCAATCGCAAGACGTCGGACTTCGTCGGCTTTCACGCCCTCCAGTCGCTCCTTTCGCAGATACCGGTCACGCTATTCAACTTGGCGGTCGTGATATGGCTCGTTCGCATCGTAGTGACCGACCTCGTATTTCCGACTCCATTCTTTGTGCTCTTGGCGGCGATGGGCCTCGCAAACATCGTGTACATCTCCTTTTCCATTGTCGCTATGGTCAGGGCGCGTAAGGGACTCTTTTACTACATGCCGGTCTTCGGTCGCGTCGCCTTCGTGAAGCACTACATACGTCGAACGACGCCGAAACCCGCAGGTACGAACGCGCCGCCGGAGGGACTGTGACGCGCGCATTCCCGTGGATTCGCGACCTCTCGGTCCTGCTTCTGGTGGGCGCGGCGATCTTCGCCGCGGCGTGGGGTATGGTACGCGTAGTCGAAGAGCGCCGCGAACAGCGCGAGGAGTCAGAACTGCGTCGCCGCGCCGAGGAGGCGATACGAGAGCACGTGCTCACCGCGTTCGAGGATCAGACTTTGGTGGGAGCGGAAGCGGCAATCGAGACGATGCTCCAACGCTTCTCTTCGGCGGGTATTCCCGTGCCGAACGAGACGACGGTCTTGGTCGTCGAGTCATTTACGGCGAACGCCTTTGCCTTCCCCGGCGATCTGATCGTACTCTACGACGAGCTCTTTCGCGTGCTGGAGACGCCGGAACAGGTCATGGCCGTTTTGGCCCACGAGTTGGGCCACGTGGTGGAGGACGACGCCATGAACCATCTCATCCGCGAGATCGGCATTCGCGCCCTCTTGGCGCTGGTAGGAGGGCCGGAAGCCGGCGGCGTCTTGGAGCGCGTCGTGGGAGACGTCGTTACGCGTTCGTTCTCTCGCGCCCTGGAGGAGCGCGCCGACGCATTCGCCTTAGAGGCGCTCCTCGCCGCTCGCGTCGACCCGCACGCCTTGGCCGACGCGTTGCTCGCCCTTAAAGAGCGGAGCGGACCGGAGCTCGAAGGAGTGTTGTCCTACCTCGATACGCATCCGGCCATAGACGAGCGTATCCAAAGTGCCAAAGACTTCGCCCGCGACCATCCGATCGTCACGGAGCCGTTGGACCTCGACTGGGAAGCGGTAATGGCGACGTTACGCGGATCGCGGTGACGATTTCGCAAAGCGGTCATAGAGTTCTCTCTGCACACGGCACCCAGCTCCTAACCGGCAATGCTCGCAGTGAAACGGAAGGATGGACCGAGAACACGCGTTTCGGAACCGGTTAACCTCTCCGGCGGCGAGTTTATGGAGACGACGGCGGAACCGTGAGACCGACTATTCGCCGTCCTCCGCCGGCATCGTCTCCAGGGCGAGCTCTACCATAGCGTCAAAGCTTGTCTCGCGCTCTGCGCTGGTGGTTTGCTCTTTGGTGACGACGCTGTCGCTCACGGTGAGTATCGAGAGTGCGCGACACCCGAAGCCCGCGGCGAGGGTATACAGCGCGTTGGTCTCCATCTCGACGGCGAGAACTCCGTACTCGCGCCAGAGGCGACGACCGTCGGTATCCTGTGAATAGAAGGTATCGGAAGTGAGCACCGGGCCGCAGTGTACTGCGATTCCGCGCCGTCGCGCCGCCTCGACGGCGGAGACGAAGAGCGCCGCGTCGGCGGTTGCGGCGTAGTCACACCCTCCGAATCGCAATCTGTTCGTCGCCGAGTCGGTGCACGCGCTCATCGCGATGACCACGTCGCGCAAATTCATGTCTTTCCTCAGGGCTCCGCACGTCCCCACACGAACAAGGGTCCGAACGCCGTACTCCGCCATGAGCTCGTGAGCGTAAATGGAGATGGAAGGGATACCCATACCGGTACTTTGCACGGAGACGCGCTCCCCTCTGTACGTGCCGGTAAAACCGAGCATCCCACGCACGGTATTATAACAGACCGCGTCGGAGAAGAAGGTCTCAGCGATATGCTTGGCGCGCAACGGATCTCCGGGGAGCAAAACACGCGACGCGATCGCGCCGCGCTCCGCTGAAATGTGAACACCCATGGTATGATACTCCTTTGCATTGACAGAGTGTTGAGTCTATCAGTATGTTGCCAAGCGTTATAGTGAATATTTATACAAAAAAGGGGAAGACAATGCATACAGCATCGCCCACCGCGCGCCGACTCGTCCTGCTTCTTACCGTTTCTGTTATTCTTATCTTCACCAACGCGAACGTGGCGGCGCAGAACGCGGGAAGCGCGGAAGATCCCCTTGTCATAGTGCAAGCCGCAGAACCCCCGGGACTCGACCCGGTCGTCCACCGCGAGGGCCCGACGTACAACGTGACGATCAACCTCTTCGACTCTCTCCTCCAAAAGACCCGCGACGGACGCAATGCTCCCGCCCTCGCCGAGCGGTTCGAGCGCGATGGCGAGGCGGCGTGGATCTTTCATCTCCGGCGGGGAGTCCGCTTTCACAACGGAGAGCCGCTCACCGCAGAGGCGGTGCGCTATACGATTCAAGCGATCTTGGACCCAGAGACCAACTCGACGCGCGCGGCGGACCTCGACTGGGTAGAAGAGGTCCAGGTGATCGATGATCTCACGGTGCGAATCGTGGCGAACGAGGAGTTCGCCCTCGCAGAGCACTACTTCACCGAGCTGCAGATCGTACCGCCGGGGTATCGCGAAGAGGTTGGCGCGCGCTCTTTCACCGACCGGCCGGTCGGCACAGGCCCGTACCGCTTCGTGCGCTGGGACCGCGGCAACCGCATCGTCCTCGAACGCAATGAAACCTACTGGCGCGCACCGGCCGAGGTCGAGGCGGTCGAGTTTCGCTTCGTCAACTCCGCGACGAGCAGGGTGGCGACCCTTTTGAGCGGCGACGCCGATCTCATCGTGGATCCGCCGATCACGGCGCGTAATCAAGTCAACGCCAACCGCAACACGCGATTCGAGTCGGCGGTGGGAACGCGGGTCATCTTCGTCGGCCTGGACACGGTGCAAGAGTCGCCCCTCACGGACGTGCGCGTACGTCAGGCTCTAAACTATGCGGTCGACAAGGATGCGATCATAGGGAGTCTATTGTTCGGTTCGGCGGAGGCGACGACGACACTGCTTACCGCGCAGGATTTCGGCTATACCGAGAGCGTACAACCGTATCCCTACGATCCGGACCGCGCACGCACGCTCCTACGCCAGGCCGGATACGCCGACGGGTTCACAATCCGCATCGATACCGCCAACGGGCGCTATATCAATGACGCTAACGTGGTGCAGGCGATTCAGGGGTATCTCGGCGCGGTGGGCGTCACCGTCGAGGTAAACACCCTCGAGTTCGGTGCGTTCAACTCGGCGCTCTTCTCCAAGCAAACCTCTCCGATGTACTTGGTCGGGTGGGGAAATCCGGTGTTCGATCCGTCGTTTATCTTCGACTTCGTGACTCGCAGCGGCAGCCTGTTGCGTACGATCGAAGATCCCGAGATCGATCGCCTCCTGGAAGAGGCGCGCTCCACGACCGATCAAGGCGTGCGTCTGGAGCTCTACCACGAGGCGGTACCGCTGATTCATGAGGCGGCGCCGGCGATCTTTCTCTACAAGCAGCCGGTGCTCTTCGGTATGAGTCGACGCCTCGATTGGGAGCCGCGATCGGACGAGTTTCTACTCATGTACGACGCCGAGCTCCGGTAAGGCGGCCCGTCGTGTTGCGCACCGCGGGCGGTCTTTCTCTCTTCCCGAGTAACGCCGAGCGCCGCAACCTCGGCCGCGTAGCGCTCGGCATCGATCCGCCGGATACGATTCTCGGCGGCGGCAGTTACCTCAACGTCTTTACGAGAGAGGTCGTACGCGGCGATATCTGGATCAGCGGCCGCTACATCGCGAAAATCACGTCCGCACCGTGTCCCCACGATTCCACCGTCGTCGACGTGACGGGCAAGGTCCTCACGCCGGGCTTTGTCGAGGGCCACATTCACGCCGAAAGCTCACTCGTTGATCCGCCCCATTTCGCCGAGGCGGCCCTGCGCTGCGGGGCCACCAGCGTCGTGACCGATTTTCACGAGGTGGGGGCCATTGCGGGAGTATCGGGAATCCGAGAGATGCTCGCCGCCCTGGAGTCCACGCCCGTCAAGGCGTTCTACATGACGCCGATTCGGCTCCCCTTTCTTCCGGAAATACAACGGACCCTCAGCACGTTGGAACCCGTGGAAGCCCTCGAGCTCTTGGGCGAGGCGCGGACCGTCGGACTTTCGGAGGTCAACGGCCGCAAGATCGTCGAGTCGCTACGAGACGGACGGGCGAGCGACTTCGCCCTCTTCACCCACGCGACGGTCGATAGACGCACCCCCGAGGGTCATCTCTTTTTTATTCGCGGCGACGAGTTGGACGCGTGCCTCGCCGTGGGGGTGAGCTCGGACCACGAACCGCGCCGGCAAGACGAAGTCGCCGAAAAGGTTCGCAAAGGGTTGTTCGTCATGCTGCGCAACGGAACGCTCGCCCGCGAGGTAGAGACCCTCGTCGAGGTAGTCGCACGAGAACACTTGCCGCCCGATAGAATCGGTCTGGTAACCGACGATATCATGGTGAGCGACATGACCGTCGACACCTATATGCTCCACAAAGTACGCACCGCGGTCGATCGCGGCGTTGCGACGGTCGACGCATTGCGTATGGTGAGCTACAACGTCGCCGACCACTACCGTCTGGGCGAGCTCGTCGGTGCGCTGCGCCCCGGGGCGTTCGCCGATATCTTAGTCTTCGACTCCCTGGAATCTCTCTCCCTCGAGGCGGTCTATTCGTCCGGGGCGCAATTCTCCGCCGGATCGGTCGAATCGACGGCCGTAACGTCATATTCGGATGCGATTCTCACAACGTGTACTCGGTCGCCGATTACCACGGCCGATCTTACCTATCTCCCGGAGGGCTTCGCGGAACGCAGCGTAACGATCCGGGCGATGGAGCTGGACGAGACGACGCGTTTTACCTCCCTCGTCGACGTCGAGGTGCCGGTACGAGAGGGGGAGATCACCTTTCACGGTTCGGAGGAAAATCTTTTCTTTGTCGTGTGCGCCAACCGGCGCTACGACGAGCTGGTGGGACGCGCTTTTCTGCGAAACTACGGGCTCCGAGAAGGTGCGGTGGCGGTCAGCCTCGCCCACGACCACCACGGTATCGTCGCTCTCGGCAGAACCAAAGACGATCTGTGCGTCGCCGCCAACCGCGTCATGTCGCTCCAGGGCGGTATAGTCGTGGTTCGCGACGGAGAGGTCGTCGTGGAGTTGGCGCTCCCGGTGGCCGGATTGATGTCGAGCTTACCGGTGGACGAGACCGTCGGGCGCATCCGCGAAATCGAAGCGTACCTCCGCGGTAACGGCGTGGCGTGGCGACAACCCATCTTTTTCCTCTTTTGGCTGGGAATGGAGGTCGCCCCCTACTATCGCATCTCCGATCGAGGCCTGTTTGATACCGAGGCGGAACGCATCGTCCCGTGTGTGGCGGCATCGACGGATGGTTAGCTTCGTGCTCACCCGCGTGGGACAAGGGGCGATCGCGATCGTCGTCGTCGTTTCGGTCGTATTCATCGTGCTGAATCTGTCGGGCGACCCGATTAGGATGATGCTCCCTCCCACCGCCTCGGAAGAACAAGCAGAGGCGATGCGCCGCTCCTTCGGGCTCGATCGTCCCGTGGCGCTGCGTTACCTCAGCTTCATGGGTCGGATTGCACGCCTCGACTTCGGCGAGTCGATACAACGACGCCGACCGGCGCTGGATGTCGTACTCGAGCGCCTCCCGGCGACGCTCCTGCTCTCTTTTAGCGCTTTGGCGACGGCGGCACTCATCGGTATACCCCTGGGCGTGGCGGCGGCGATCAAGCGCGGGAAGGCACTCGACACCGCGGCGATCCTCGTCAGCATGGTTGGCCAGTCGACCCCCGTGTTTTGGATCGCCCTCATCTTGATCTTCGTCTTTGCGGTGATGGTGCCCGTTCTTCCCCCGTCGGGGTACGGGACGGCGGCCCATCTGGTGTTGCCCACCCTATCGATTGCACTCTTCCTTGTGGCCGGCGTTACGCGAGTGACGCGGACGAGTACCATAGAGGTGCTGTCACAGCCCTTTGTGACGGTCGTCCGTTCCAAGGGGCTGGGAGAGGGGAATGTGATCTTCAAGCACGTGTTGCGCAGCGCGGCGATACCGGTCGTGACGCAACTGTCGCTTCAGATGCGTTTTGTGATCGGCGGATCGGTGGTGGTGGAATCGATATTCGGGTGGCCCGGTATCGGCCAGTTATTGGCGCAAGCCGCGTTCGGCAGAGACTATCCGGTCGTCATCACGGCGACCTTCTTCGTCGCCCTCTTCATCATTCTCTTCAACGTCGTACTCGATCTCGTTTACGGCCTCATCGACTCGAGGGTGCGCGTGTGGGCGTAGGTGCGATACCGACCACGCCGAGTGAGACTCGCCTCGGTATTCGCGATTATCTGGTCGCGGTCCGTCGTCGCCCGGCGGCGATGGCGGCGCACGTGTTGGTACTCGTCGTCGTGATCTCGGCGTCGGCGGCGCCGCTGTATCCCATCGATCCGCTGGAGCAGCAGTTGATGAACGCCCTCAAGCCCCCGTCCCGGGTACCGGCGGTGACCTTCGGCGTCGAGGCGGCGTATCCGTCGTACCTCGGCACCGACTCTCTGGGTCGCGATCTGGGAGCGCGATTGCTGATGGCGACCCGCGTCTCACTCACCGTAGCGATGATCGCGGTTGCGGTCGCTTCCTCCATTGGGGTCGTGTTGGGACTCCTTGCCGGCTACTTCGGCGGAGTCACCGACGCGGTCATCATGCGTATCGTCGACGCGCTGCTCTCCCTTCCCTTCGTCGTTCTCGCCATCGCGGTGGTCGCGGCGATCGGTCCGGGACTCGTCAATGTTGCGCTCGTTCTCGGGCTGACCGGATGGGTCACCTTTGCCAAGTTGGTGCGCGCCGAGGTGCTGAGGACGCGCGAGTCCAACTACGTCGAGGCGGCGCGAGCGGTGGGATGCTCGCACGCGCGCATACTGGCGCTCCACATTGCGCCGCAGATCGTCGGAATCGTTCTGGTGAGCATCACCTTGTCGGCGGGACAGATGATCATCGCCGAGGCGGCGCTCAGCTTTCTCGGTTTAGGAATTCCGCTCCCGACACCGACGTTGGGCGGCATCCTGAGCGAGGCGCAGGAGACCTTCTTTGCGGCGTGGTGGATCGTCGTCTTCCCCGGCGTGCTCCTTATGGTGATCGTTCTGTCGATCAACCTCGTAGGCGACTTTTTGCGCGACTTCTTCGATCCCAAGGTGAGGATCTGACGCGCGATGCGAGGAGTACGATACGGCGCGCGAGGCGGCAAAGAGGGAGGAACGGACCGCAATGCGCCTCGATCTCACAGCGGCCGGTCCGAGGCGGCGACGCCATCGCACCCCGACCGTCGATCGGGAACGCTCCTCAGCGTGAGAAATCTCCGTACCGTGTTCGATACTCCGCGCGGCGTAGTCCCGGCCGTCGACGACGTCTCCTTCGACCTTGAACGGGGTAAGTCGATGGGGATCGTGGGAGAGTCCGGCAGCGGCAAGACGCAATTGGCCTTAAGCATTATCGGACTACTTTCCGACGGCGCGCGCATCGACGACGGCGAGATCTGGTTCGACGGTAAAGACGTACTCACCCTCGCCGAGCGCGAACGTCGGCGCATTCGCGGCGGCGAAATCGCCATGATCTTTCAGGAGCCGATGACATCTCTCGATCCGTTGTACACCGTGGGAGATCAGATAGCCGAGGGCGTGCGACTGCACCAACGCCTCCGGCGCGCCCAGGCGGTGGAACGCGCCGTGGAGCTCCTCGATATGGTCGGTATCGCCCGCCCCCGGCAACTGGTCGCCCAATATCCGGCCAGTTTGAGCGGCGGCATGCGGCAGCGCGTGATGATCGCCATGGCGCTGGCGTGCAATCCGCAACTCTTAATCGCCGACGAACCGACGACCGCCCTCGATGTGACGATCCAGGCGCAAATAATCGAGTTGATCCGCACCCTTCAAGAGAACCTCGGAGTGGCGGTGTTGTTCATATCACACGATCTGGGAGTGATTGCCGAGGTCGCCCACGACGTCTCGGTCATGTACGCGGGCCAGTTGGTCGAACGGACCACGGTTGAGGTGCTCTTCGATGCGCCGGCCCACCCCTACTCACGCTCACTGTTGGAAGCGCGTCCGACTCTTCGGCAGGGGCGCACAGCCCTTCGTCCCATTCCCGGCGAGGCGCCCAATCCGTTCGTCAAGCCGTCGGGGTGTCCGTTCCATCCCCGTTGCCCCCACGCTATGGAGGTGTGCGGTGAGCGTCGTCCTCGGCGGTTCCGTCTCGAAGCGGCCCACGAAGTATACTGCTGGCTCCACGACACGTCGGAGCAACGGGAACGCCGAACCTCCGCGCCGGAAGGATCGTCGTGACGGAGAAGCCCCTCGTTGATGTACGCGACCTCGCGACTCACTTCTCCTCTCCGGGCCTTTCCATCGGTCGCAAGAGACGCACCGTTCGTGCGGTCGACGGTGTCAGCTTCCGCGTAGCCCCCGGTGAGACGTACGCCCTCGTGGGGGAGTCGGGGTGCGGCAAGTCCACGACGGGACGGTCGATTCTGCGCTTGGTTGAGCCGACGGCGGGGTCGGTGCGCTTCGACGGCGTGGAGGTGCTGAAAGACCGGGGCGCGGCGATCCGGCGCCTGCGCGGGCAAATGCAGATCGTCTTTCAAGACCCCTACAGCGCGCTCAACCCGCGCATGCGCGTCGAAGACGTCGTAGCCGAGCCGCTCGTCGTCCACGGCCTCGCCCGTGGACGCGAGGCGCGTCGCGAAGCGCGCTCACTCCTCAAGCGATGCGGAATCGCCGAGAGCCAAGCGCGTCGCTTTCCCCACGAGTTTTCCGGCGGGCAGCGGCAACGCATCGTCATCGCCCGCGCCCTTGCCGTCCGGCCCTCATTCGTCGTCGCCGACGAGCCGGTGAGCGCCCTGGACGTGAGTATACAGGCGCAGATTCTCAACCTTCTCTCGGAGCTGCAGACCGAGTACGGGCTCACGTACCTCTTCATATCCCACGATCTGGCCGTGGTGCGTCTGGTAGCCGATACGGTGGGAGTCATGTATCTCGGCAAGATCGTCGAGGAGGCGCCGCCGGAGACCTTTTTTTCCGGCCCGTTGCACCCCTACTCGCAGGCGCTCCTGTCGGCGGTACCGCGCGCCCATCCCCGTGAGAAGACGCGGCGCATCGTCTTGGGAGGCGAGCTACCCTCGGCGGCCGATCCGCCGCCGGGATGTCGCTTTCATACGCGTTGCCCCTACGCGATGGAGGTGTGCCGCCGCCTCACACCACGGTTGAAAACGCACCCCGACGGGCGTCGCGTGGCCTGCCATCTGGTAAATCCGCCGGCGGGAGTATCCACTACCACTCCTTGACCTGGTGCAGCGGTGGCGGTACGGTGTTTGTGAAAAATATACACTTTTGTCGATACGACGAGTCGTAAAGGAGGAGACACATGAAGCGTTTCATCATTGCATTGGTCATTGCAGCGACGGCGACCGGTTCTCTGTTTGCCGGCGGGGAGGCGGAAGAGCGGGACGGCGATCAACTTCGTGTGGTGCTCTATCTCAACGGCACCCTCGGCGACCAGTCGTTTTTCGACTCCGCCCATCGCGGCATGGAACGGGCAATCGAGGAGTTCGGGATTGTCGGACGAACCGTCGAGGGCGGCTGGGACCCCGCCAACTGGCAACCGGACATTACACAGCTTGCCGAGGGCGATTGGGATATCGTCATCGCCGGAACGTGGCAACTTGCGGAGTATGTCGGGGACATCGCGCCCGACCATCCGGATAAAATGTTCATCACCTACGACACTGCGGTCGATTTCTCCCGCGGCGGACTCGACAACGTGTACTCGATCCTGTACAGCCAAAACGAAGGGTCCTTTCTCGCCGGGGCCTTGGCGGCGCTTCTTACTCAAGAGACCGGCATAGAGGGCGTCAACGACGAGAAGGTAGTCGGCTTTATCGGCGGACAGGATATTCCGGTTATCAACGACTTCCGCGTGGGGTTTGAACAGGGAGCGCGCGAGATCGATCCCGAAGTTCGCGTCCTTGCGACCTACGTCGGTAGTTTCAACGATCCGGCGCGCGGCAAGGAACTGGCTCTTGCACAGATCGAACAGGGCGCCGACTTCGTCTTCGGTGTAGCATCCGAAAGCAGCTTGGGCGTGATCGAGGCGGCTGAGGAGCGGGGCCGCTACGCGATCGGCGTCGACTCCGATCAGTACGAGCTGTTACGGGAGACCGACGAGGCGCAAGCGCGCGCGATCGTGACGTCGATGATGAAAAATGTCGATAACTCGATTTATCGCGCTATCCGTCTTCATCTGTCCGGCGAGCTGCCGTACGGAGAGGCCGAGGTACTGGGTCTCAGCGAAGGCGGTGTAGGCCTTGCGGAAAACGAAAACTTCACCAGGCTCGTTCCGTCGGAGATTGCGACGCGTATAACCGAGTTGGCCGGTCGAATCGAAAGCGGTGCAATTCGCGTCGAGAGCGCGTTGGGAAACTGACGCCGAGTCGACGGCTTCGACCGTACGATACAGCGCGGAGATGCGTCCCGCGCCGGCTACTCGTGCGCCCGGCGCGGAAGAGCACCGATGGAACCGATACTACGCGTTCGCAACATCACCAAGATATATCCCAACGGCACGGTAGCGAATCGTGATATCTCTTTCGACGTAGCGCCCCGCACCGTTCACGCCGTCGTCGGCGAGAACGGTGCGGGTAAGACCACGCTCATGAAGATCCTATTCGGTATGGTCGATGCGCAGCACGGCGAAATCGTCTTCAAAGGCGAACCGTTCGCACCCCACTCCCCTCACGAGGCGATTGAGCGCGGCGTCGGCATGGTGCACCAACACCTCATGCTCGCCCCCGATTTGACCGTTGCGGAAAATCTTATTCTCGGTATCGAACCGCGGCGCGGGGCGCTCTTTCTCGACACAAAGCGGATCGTCGGGATCGCCCGCGAGACGGCGGCGCGGTATCGGCTGGATGTACCGGTGGAACGCAAAATCCGCGACCTACCGGTCGGTACCAGGCAGCGCGTGGAGATCCTCAAGGCGCTCTTTCGGGAGGCGGAGCTGCTGATTCTCGACGAGCCGACCGCCGTACTCACACCGCAAGAGTCGGAACGCCTCTTTGAAACTTTCGCAGCACTGACCGCCGAGGGGAAGACGATTCTCTTTATCTCTCACAAACTCGATGAAATAGCTCGGGTCGCCGACACCGTGACGATCATGCGGGACGCCACCGTCGTGGACACGCGCAAGACGAAGGATCTCTCGCGCGAGGATATCGCCACGCTCATGGTCGGCCGCACGATCGAGTTCGATCGCGTCGCCCCGTCGACGGAGGTCGGGCCGCCGCTGTTGCAGGTAGAGCATGTGCGCTACACCGACGACGAAGGAGTCGACGTTCTGCGCGATGTGTCGTTCGAGGTACACGCCGGGGAGATCGTCGGCGTCGCCGGTGTCGAGGGAAACGGACAAACCGAGATCGTTCGTTCGATTGCCGGGCTCATTGCGCCACAGGCGGGCCGCATCCTGATTCGCGGCGAGGATATCGCCGGTCTATCCCCCCGTGAGATCCGCAGACGGGGCGTCGCCCACATCCCGGAAGACCGCATGGAAGACGGCGTCGCGGTGGAGGGGTCGCTTCGTGAAAACTTCATCGTCGACCGCTACGATACGGCGCCGTTCTCTCGCGGTGGACATCTGCGCTGGAAGGAGATCGCGGCGTTCAGCCGCACCTTGATGCGCGACTTCGATATTCGAGCCGCCGGCGTGGAACAGGAAATGCGCGCGCTCTCGGGGGGCAATATTCAAAAGTGCGTCGTCGCGCGCGAGCTCTCGGCGGAGCCGCACGTGGTCGTAGCCAGCCAGCCGACCCGCGGCGTCGATGTGGGTTCGTGGGAAGAGCTCCATCGACTCTTGGTAACCACGCGGGATCGCGGTCGAGCGGTCTTTGTAGTCTCCGCGGACCTGGACGAGGTTATTAAACTCTCGTCGCGAATCCTGGTAATGTACAACGGTGAGATCGTAGCGCGCTTTGACGATACCGCGGGGATGGAGGCGACCGATTTGGGACCGTACATGCTCGGCGTGATGCGACAGGAGCGGTAGTCGGTGCAACGTTTCGTGCTTCGCAACTTCACATTGATTCGCACGTCGATCGCCGTTGCGGCGGGGATTGCATTGTGTGTGCTCTTCGTCGTA
Source organism: Alkalispirochaeta sp. (assembly GCA_965601925.1). GTDB lineage: Bacteria > Spirochaetota > Spirochaetia > DSM-27196 > Alkalispirochaetaceae > Alkalispirochaeta. The sequence continues at coordinate 2,254,715 of OZ271854.1, read as the reverse complement.
TTGATAAGCGCGGACCGCGTCGTTGCGCTCGAGTCGTTTTTCCTCGGGCCCTTTCGCAGTCGACGCACCGTTGCGACGATACTGGAAACTGCATCCCCGATCATCTTTGCCGGACTCGCGATCGCGGTCGCGTTTCGCGCCAAGCAGTTTTATATCGGAGCCGAGGGCGCGATGTATCTCACCGCAGCGGTGGGCACCGCCTTTGCCGTCTCTACCGATATGCCCGCCTTTCTTCACGTCCCCGTCATTCTGCTTCTTTCCGCAGCGGTCGGTGCGGTGTGGGGTGTTGTGCCGGGCATTCTCAAAGCGCGCTACAACGCCAGCGAGGTGGTGAGTTCGCTGATGCTTAACTACGTGGCGTACTTCGGCGGTTTGTATCTCATCAATCACCACTTCAGAGATCTGAACGCCGGATACATGGTATCCCTGACCCTACCCGAGAGCGCTTGGCTCGCACGATTTGTGGATGGAACGCGTATTCATTGGGGGATCGTCATGTCTCTCCTGGCGGCGGTGGCGGTCTACTATCTCCTCTTCCATACGACGACCGGTTATGAGATTCGCATGACCGGGTATAACCGCCGATTCGCACGTTTCGGCGGCATCAATACGACGCGGATCGTCATATTGGCGCACGTGCTTACCGGTCTCATCGCCGGAGTAGGCGGTATGACCGAAGTCATGGGTATCCACCGACGGTTCAACTGGCAAATTAGTCCCGGATACGGATGGGACGGTGTAATCGTCGCCATTATCGGTCGCAACCACCCGTTCCTTATCGTTCCGGCGTCGCTCTTTTTGGCCTATCTCAGAGTCGGAGGACAGCAGCTAAAGCTCATGTCCGACGTTCCGGGCGAGATCGTTCCGGTTATTCAATCGATCATCATTCTGCTTATTACGGCGCAGGCTTTTCTGGATCGGTGGCGTCGAAATCTCGTCGTTACCGCAGCTGAGACGGCGCGGGAGACGGAACGATGAATCCCCTCCTCGAGAGCCTACTGTCTCCCGAGTTCGGCTATGCCGTGATTCGCGTGACGACGCCGTTAGTGTACCCCGCCCTTGGCGTCGCGATTACGGCCAAGAGCGGCACGATCAATATCGGACAGGAAGGCACCATGTTGATTTCCGCCTTCGCCGGCGTGTTGGTGAGCGTCTATACGCAGAGCCTCCTGTTGGCGCTTCTCGGCGGACTCGCCGCGGGCGTACTCTTTGCCGCGCTGTTGGCGTATTTTCATCTCAACCTGAAGGCGGACATCATTCTCGCCGCGGTGGCATTGAACCTCCTGGCGAGCGGCTTGTCGATCTTTCTCCTTATCGTCATTGCCGGAGAGCGCAGTACGAGCCGCCTGGCGAGTCTCGTGTTTCCGACATTGCAGATCCCGGTACTGTCTCGGATTCCGATTCTGGGCCCTATGGTAAGCGGGCACAACATACTCACCTACGGTGCCGTGGCGGCGGCGATCGTGTACGGAGTCGTCCTCTATCGTACGCCGCTGGGACTCCGTATCCGTGCGGTGGGCCAGAATCCCGACGCCGCCGAATCGGTCGGCATACCCGTCGGCCGGACGAAAATGTACGCCCTGCTTCTGTCCGGCGTCTTCGGAGCGTTGGGCGGATTGTACCTATCCATGGGTTACGTCTCGTGGTTCTCCCGAGACATGACCGCAGGACGCGGATTCATCGCCGTGGCGGCGGCAACTATGGGCGGCAATCTGCCGCTCGGCACGGCAATGGGCTCGCTCCTCTTCGGCTTCGTCAATGCCGCAGCCATATACATTAGCTCTCTGGAGGTGCCGTCGGAACTGATACAGACGATTCCGTACGTAGCGACGGTCATCGCCCTGACCGTCTACGCGGCACGGCACACGCGCCGACGAAGGCCCCATCCCACCGGAACGCGTCCGGGCCGGCGAGGCGGGACGGCGGGCGGCATAGCAGCGGCCGTTCGACGCCGCCGATCCTCATCCGACGGCGAACGAAAAGAGGAGTTACGATGAAACGCATACTACTCGACTGCGATCCCGGTCACGACGACATGATGGCCATGATGGTGGCCTCATCGCATCCCGATATCGAGCTCCTCGGTGTAACCACCGTGGCGGGCAACCAAACGGGGGAGCGGACGTTCGCCAACGCCGGCAAGGTGCTCACGCTAATGCGCGAAACGGACACGCCGCTCGCTCGGGGATGCGATTATCCTTTGACGCGCGAGCTCGAGACGGCGCCCAATATTCACGGTGTATCGGGACTGGACGGTGCCGATCTTCCCGAGTCGACGATCGTGCCTCGCGAGGAGCACGCCGTCGAATTTCTGGAACACACGCTCATGGCCGCCGAGGAGCCGGTGACGGTGGTTCCGACGGGACCGCTGACCAACATAGCGCTTCTGTTGCGGAAAAACCCCGCCGTCGCCGAGAAGATCGAACGCATCGTCTTGATGGGCGGCGCGGTCTACGACTCCAACGTCACTCCTGCTGCGGAGTTCAACATCTACGTCGACCCTGAGGCGGCTGAAATCGTCTTCGGCTGCGGCCGCCCCATCACAATGGTCGGGCTGGACGTCACCAACCGCGCACTGTTTACCGTAGAGGAGATCGACGCCATCGAAGACCGAGGCGGGCGCGTCTCGCGCATTGTAGCCCCGCTCTTGCGGTTCTTTGCCGCCGCCTATGATGAAAATTTCGGTGTCGCCGGAGCGCCGCTCCACGATGCGTTGGCGGTCATGGCCTCGGTCGAGCCCGATATCCTGACGACCCGCCGCCTCCGCGTAGAGGTAGAGACGCGCGGGGTGTTTACGCGCGGTCGAACGGTAGTGGATGTCTACGGTGTGACCGGCGAGGAACCGAACGCAGACGTAGCATTTGAACTCGATGTGAATCGCTTTAAGGCGATTATCCTCGACTCGATACGCGAAATGGACGGTAGAGCATGACCGCGTGGGAACGAGAGCGTGCGCTCATGGCGGAGGCGCAACCGGTACTCCGCGAGGAAGAGGACCAAACGTGGAACGCCATTGAGGCGTTGGAACACCAACAGGAGAGCCTGATTCGCATGCAGTGGTTCAGTCGCGTCCCCGGTTCCGGCGCGCCGGAGCGCCTCATGGTGGCGGCGGTGCAGGCGCTGGAAAACCGCGGCATGCGCGTCCCCGACTGGGAGAAAACCGTAGACGAGGCGCTCCGGGCACTGGATGTCGGCGACACGCCGCGCCTCATAGAGGCCCACGTGCGACACCTCGGACGGCTGGCCTCGGCCGAGATCGACCGCGCCTCGCCGTACTGGCAGTTCGACCGCTACGACGATTGGAAGAGCTTCGAGGCGGCCTCGTCGTTACCGGAGGACGAAGGATACCACGAGGATTCGGATGCGTATCTCGAGCGAGTCCACGCCGGGTGGGTCGCTCAGATCGTTGGAGGTGCGTTAGGCACGAGTATCGAGGGATACACCGCGGAGAAACTGCGGGAGGCGTACGGAGATATTCGCGGATACCTCGTAAAACCGTCGACCTTCAACGACGATATCACCTTCGAGCTCGCCTTTCTCAAAGCCGCCGACGAACGGGGAGCCGATCTTACCGCTCGGGATATCGCGTTGCAGTGGGTGTCGCTCATTCCCTTTGGTTGGTCCGCGGAGATGGTCGCGTTACGCAATCTCGAGGAGGGTGTCCTCCCTCCACAGAGCGCGCTGCGGAACAACCCCTTCTCCGAGTGGATCGGCGCCCAGATGCGCGGCGCGGTGTGCGGACTCGTCGCCCCGGGTAACGCCGGCGAGGCTGCGCGGCTCGCGTGGATGGACGGCACGATCTCCCACGAGAACAACGGCATCATCGGCGAGGTGTTTAACGCTGTGTTGGTATCTCGTGCCTTTGTCGAGAACGACATGCGGCGACTCGTGGAAGAGACGGTTTCCGCAATGCCGCCGAAGAGCGAGTACGCCTCGGTCGTCTCGTTTGCCCTGGACAGTTGCAAGCGCTCAAAGGAATGGGCCGTGGCGTGGAAGCGGTGCGAAGAGCGCTACCGGCGCTACAACTGGGTGCACGCATATCCCAACGCGTGCGCCGAAGTGGTGGCGCTCTGGTTCGGCGAGGGCGACTTTGACGAGACGCTCAATATCATCGCCATGGAGGGTCAGGACGTCGACTGTAACGCGGCGCAGATCATGACCGCCTTAGCCGTGGCCAAAGGCGCCGGTGCCATCGACGGACGCTGGACCGACCCGATCGGCGACACCCTCTACACCTACGTGCGAACCATGAAGGAGATGAGTATTCGCGAGCTCGCGCAGTGGACCGTACGAGTGGCGGGACGTTTGGCCTAAGGAGATATCGGAGAAGGAGCGTATCAATGATCATTCGGCGCACCATCACCGTGGAGCTACGGGTCGCTTTGAACGTTACGCTTCTTTCCGGAATGACCGCGGAGAAGCGTCCCGGATCGGGACGTCGCTCCGGCGTGCTACGACCGACGGGTGGTAGTCAGTCGTCCGGTGTCTAATTTCATTCGACAAATCACACCCAGTCTCTGGGTCCGGCAGAGTGAGTTGTACCTCACAAACAGCGGCATGTTTGTCAGTCGGGGCGACGCTCTGTTAGTCGATCCCGCCGTCTTTCCCCACGAAATCCTCGATATCGCGCGCTTTTTGGCGGCACACAGCATAACGCCCCAGTTAATCGCGCTGACTCATAGCCACTGGGATCATCTATTGGGTCCGGAGCAGTTTCCCGGTATCAAAACGATAGCCCATGCGAACTACGTCTCCTGCATTCGGGATCACAGTCGGGAAATTGTAGAAGACATCGAGCAATGGTGCAGAGACGAGAACGTCCATAGGCGCATGAAATTTGAAATCCCTCTCCCCGATATGACGTTTCAGGATAGGATGGAGGTGCGGATTGGTGATCTGTCTCTGCAGTTTCTTCATGTGCCCGGTCATGCACGAGATCAACTCGCCGTGTATGAGCCCGACAGCGGGACGCTTTGGGCGTCCGATATTCTGAGCGACGTCGAAATCCCGTTTGTCAGCGATAGTCTACACGCCTATGAGCAGACACTTAACTATCTCTCAACTCTTGATGTCCGAGTAATCATCCCCGGCCACGGCCACGCAACATCGGAGTCCAATGAAATAGAAAAGCGTTTTCGCGAAGATGCCGATTACCTATCCATTCTTCGAGCGCGCATTACTCGGGCGGTTGAGAACGGACGGTCGTTAGAGGAAACGGTAACTGCATGCCGAGATATCGCGTATCGACAGCCCACCCTAAACCAAGAACCCCATCGGAACAACGTGGAGTCCGTCTATCTCGAACTTGGCGGCGATACCGATCCCGAGAACGTCGGTTGGAGCAAGAGATAAGAACACATCAGGTACGACATCATGCATGAACCGCTCCGAGCTCGTCCCGTATACCGCAGGACGGCACGAGATCATCGCGAGTCCGAACGCAACGCTCCCGAACTCGTAGGTCTCGCGGCCACCTCATAAGCGCGCAAAATGACGCCGTACCACCCCGAGTTTGCGGGCTCGCGTCGTATCGGATACACGTCCCACGTTACCGACGTTGATCCACGTGCGTCGACGCCGCGGAATACCGACAAAACCGAACGTTCCTTGGAGGAGCGCCCCCTTCAGGGCGTTCCCGAAAAAGAGGCGATAATACCAGGTGGGGAATCCCATCGTCGTCACTACCGTTGCTGACAGGCGGGAGAGAAGCCCGCGGGGAACGATGCCGGAGGTCTCCTCGAAGGACCAGCCGGGGACGAGCACCTTATCCAGAAAGCCCTTCGAGAGCGCCGGCATGACCTCCCACCACACCGGAAATATCATCACCAGGTGATCGGCCGCATCGATTCGTCGTTGGTAGTCGGCCACCTTGGGATCCGAGGAGCGCCCTTCGCCGTAGTGCTTGAGGTCCTCTACGCGCATCACCGGATCGAAATCGTCCCGGTTTAGATCCACGACATCATACGTGTGGCCAGCCTCGCCGAGCCCCTCGATCGCCGCATCCAAGAGGGCGTGGCAGTAACTCTTTTCGTGGGGGTGATCAAAGAGGACAAATACGTGCATGGAGGCCTCCTGCGCGGTACGTATTGGACATTGTGCGCAGTAACTTCCCGGATAGGCAATATGAAGAGCGTTGCCGACAACGACGCACATTATCGATGCGGTACGCCCGGTGCTATACTAACCCAGAGGAGATCACACGAGGAGTAGAGGCGTGGGAGACGACCGCATGAACACGTTTGTCATATTTCTCCGAGGCATCACTCCCACCGGCAAAAACAAAGTACCGATGGCGCCGCTTCGCGAAGCACTCACCGAGGCGGGGTTGGCAGAGGTACAAACGTACATTCAAAGCGGCAACATAATAGCCAAGTCAGATCGTACGCGCGGAGAAATCCAGAAGCTCGTACATGACGTCATCCGCAGGGACTTCGGCGGAGATATCGCCGTCTTGGGCAGAACGGCGCAAGAGCTCGCAACCGTTTTAAATCGGTGTCCGTTCACGAACTTCGACGGGCCGAGACTGTACTTCTCGTTGTTGGCGGCCGACCCACACAAAGAGCTACTGGAAGGGTTTCTGTCTACCGACTTTTCACCGGACCGGGTTCGAGTCGTACGCGATACGATATACACGCTCTACGCGACCAAGCACAGCGCCTCCAAGTTCAACAACAACTACTTCGAACGCAAGCTCAAAGTCGCGACAACGACTCGAAATCTCAACACGATAAGCAAGCTGATCGCTCTCTCCGCCGCCCAATGAGGCGTTGCGGGAGCGGGGATTGGCGACGATGGGCGAGTGAAGGACGCCTCTACGGAGCTCGGCACACAAACACTCTCGATCGACCGCGCCGTACGCGCTCGGTTATGGACGCGCCTCCCTGAAAACGCGCCGCTTCACTCCGGTGGAATCGGCCCCCGCTCGTCGGTGAGATCACGACCCGCGTCCCGGCTCCTACTCCCCGACGCGCGAAATCGGCATCTGGATCTCGGTACGATAGCGCGCGGGATTGCCCCGGAAAATCATGCCCGGTCCCTTGATGTAGACCTCCCGGGACGGTAGGGCGCGGGTGAGCCCGCGAGCGGCGAGCTCATCGAGAATCTCGCGGTAACTCCCACCGAGGGTATCGTAACCGCCGATGTGTTCCGCCGCCAATACGTCGACGGCGGGAATGGTACGAACCGCGAGACGGTCGCCGCTCGGCGCAACGCCGCTGTACCCGCCTTCGACCGCCTCGTCCAGGCTTTTTTTCAGAAAACGTTCCATCGATCGCGTCGCGTTCTCTTCGCTCCCTACCTTCAACGCAAGACACGCCTCGATGTCGGCGTCCCCTTCGCGATACTCCAGATTCCAGTACAGACCGAAGGCGCGCCCCGCCACCCACCTCCCGCAGAGCCGAAACAGGAGCCCGATGCGCGGCCCGATCTGGTCGTATCTCCCGGTGTAGCGTATGGTAACCGCACTGATTGCCGGTATCGTCCTTTCCTCTATGTTCATGATTTTCTCTCCTACATGCTGTGCATCCACGAAGGCGAGGATCTGTGTGAGATCGCGTTCCAACGTTCGCAAATGCTGAATTTTGCGATGAATATCCTCGGTCTTCCTACGCAGAAATACTGCGGCGTCCTCGTCCTCCCGGCACTCACGCACGATGTTTGCGATCTCCTCGACCGAAAACTCCAACCTTCGCAACGTGGTGACGATACGCGCCCGCTCGACCGACGCGGCGTCGTAATAACGATAACCGGTCGCCTCATCCACTCTGGCGGGCACAAGAATGCCTTTTTCGTGATAGAACCGTATCGCCTTGACGGTCAGGCGCGCGATGACGGAGAACTCGCCGATCGAATATTCCGTACGATCCATACGCCGATTATAACGTGCCGTCCAAGGCGCGTTGCAGATAATCGGCAAATCGTCCGGCGTCGCCCTGGGGAAAGTGTCCCGCATTTCGGAGCACCGTCATGCGCGCCCCCGGTATGGCGTCGAGGTAGTCGCCGATGGCCGCAGGACCTCCCGAGAAATCGGTGTCGCCGACAAAGATCGTCGTCTCCGCGGTGATACGACTCAAAAAGGGACGCATATCGTAGCGGCGGCCGAGGGAGAGGTAGATTCCGTGTTGGATCCAACCTCCGGTGAGCTCGGCCGCATTTGTGGCGCTCCAACCCCACACCGGCCGATCCTCGGCGACTTCGGCGAGGTAGGATCGGAGCGCCGTCTCAAAGAAGGGCATGATTCCGTTGCTCAACGCGACGAGCTCCGCCTCGCTTCTGCTCCATATGCTCCGGTAATCGAACAGTTCCTCCATCCACTCTCGGTACGCCGCAAGGCGGTCCTCGGGAAGACGCGCTTCGATTTCGCCGAAGAGACCACCGCCGTCCACGGGCATGAAGAGCACCTGCGCCGGAGCAATCAGTATGAGCCGCTCGACGCGATTCAGAAACTCAGCGGCGTATAACGCGGCCAAAAAGGCGCCGTAGGAGTGGCCGACAATCAAGAGCGCCTCATCCCCGAGAATCCGACGCACCGTCTCTATATCGGCAAGCTGTCTCCCGACACCGAGGGCGGAGGTAAGAAGATCTCGATTCTCCGTCCAGCGCCGCGACTCGAATCGGTCTACGGGTCGGTCGGACAGCCCGCTTCCGCGCTGATGATAATAGACGAAGCGGTATCGATCGCCGAGAGCGTCGGCTGCGGGCCACGTACCGGCCGACGGATAGCCGGGGCCGCCGTGAATCACGAGCACGTTGCGTCCGAGACCGCGCGTTTGGTAGTAGAGCTCCACTCCGTCGCTCATCGCCCAGCGACCACGTTCGGCCACGGGCGGGCCGGCCGGAGGCGGTTGCGCGCCGCCGACCGCATCTTCAACGTCGCCGGGTCGATAGGTTCCCCCGCACGCCCAAAACCCCGCGCACAACACCGCAAGCGTCGCGGCTCGAACAACGTCGTTCATGATCAACCTCCTCGCACGTCGTGTAAGGAGAGTCTCATCCCTCCCCTTAGGGGAGAGTCAAAGAAAAAAAGAGGCACCGTCCGGGACAGAGGCGGCGTGCAATGATGGTCCGTAGGTTTCCGAACCGTGTCGGGGCCGAAGCGGCTCTACCGGCCGGCAGCGTCGATCGCTTCTATGTAGCGCGGATCGGCGGTGACGTCGTGGGGTACCGGCCGGTCAAGCTCTTCGCCGGCGAACAAGAGGCCGAGCCAGAACCGCCGTTCCGCCTCTCGGACCAGACGCTCCTTCTCGGAGGGCGGCAGATCCGCGCGATCGTCTATCGACGCCCGGGCGAGCTCCGTCGCGGTTACGCAGGAGGAAAGCGATACGCCTACGACACAAAAGAGACACACCACCATAACTCTAGTAATACGATATAAAAACATCATTCGGTACCACCGTAGCAAACAACACACCGCTTTGATGGTAACAAAGACGACGGCAAACACGATGATCGAAGCACCCTTGCCGTCGAGGATACCTCTTTCGGAGCCTCGTCATTGCTACCATACTGTGGTATTTGCAAAAACCACCCACATCGATGTATTTTTCTTTCCCATGAAATACACCGTGGTGCGGCAGGCCGATGTCCTGGCCACATTCGACGACGATTGCCGCGAGATTAACAACGGATCGGTACTGATTGATGGCAATCGAATACTCGCAATCGGTCCCCACGCAGAAATCGAGACGCTCATGACTCGCCGCCGGATTACGGCCGACCGCGAGATAGATGCTCGCGGCCACGTGGTTATTCCCGGGCTCGTCAATACGCACCACCACTTTTTTCAGACCCTCACGCGGAACATCCCGGCGGGGCAAGACGCACGTCTGTTCGACTGGCTGGTGACGCACTACCCCGTATGGGCGCGCATGGACCGCGAAGCGTTGTACACCGCCTCACAGATTGCCGCCGCCGAGCTCATGCTTTCGGGGTGTACGTGCGCCGCGGATCACACGTACCTCTGGCCCGCCGGAACGCGCGTCGACGATGAGATCGAAGCCGTCGAGGAGATGGGATTGCGCTTCCACTGTTCTCGAGGTGCGATGTCGGTCGGCGAGTCGGCGGGTGGACTGCCTCCCGATAGCGTCGTCGAGGAAGAAGAGGCTGTTCTCCGCGACACGCGACGGGTGATCGAGGCGTATCACGATTCGGAGGAGTACGCCATGACGCGGATCGTCGTTGCGCCGTGCTCGCCCTTTTCGGTCTCCTCGACCCTCATGAAAGAGAGCGCTCGCCTCGCCCGGAGCTACGGCGTCCACCTTCACACTCATTTGGCGGAGACGCGCGATGAGGAGGAGTATTGCCGGCAAACTGTCGGTGCAACGCCGGTTGAGTTTGCCGAGCAAGTCGAGTGGATGGGAGAGGACGTCTGGTTCGCCCATATGGTCCACCCCCATCCGAAAGAGATCGATAGGATGGGAACGTGCCGCTGCGGAATGGCGTACTGTCCCAGCTCCAACATGCGACTTGGATCGGGAATCGCGCCGGTAACGGCGATGCATAATGCGGGGATGCGCGTCGGCATCGGCGTGGACGGGTCGGCCTCAAACGACGGATCGAACATGATCGCCGAGGTACGCCAAGCGATGCTCCTGCAACGGCTCGGCGGCGAGATGGATGTAACGGCGCGCCGGGCGTTGTGGTTCGCCACACGGGGCGGCGCGTCGGTGTTGGGGCGCGAAGACATCGGACGGTTGGAAGCCGGAGCGGCGGCCGATCTCGTGGGATTCCGCCTCGACTCCCTCCCCTTCGCCGGCGGCGCGGTTCACGACCCGGTCGCCGCACTCGTCTTCTGCAACGCTCCTGCAGCCTCGTTCTCGGTTATCAACGGAGTCCAAAGGGTGGCCGGCGGCACCCTGGTAGACGTCGACGTCGCGGCGCTTACGGCGCGACACAACCGCGCCGCGGTGCGTCTGATCAATGGCTGAAGGTAAAAAATATACGGTGAAGGATGTTCCGTGGATCTTATCGATGTGCAGACAATAGTCAGGCCCGATAGCGAGACTGAGATTCCCCCTTGGAGCGCGGGCGACGCCTACGTTGCCGGTGGGACGTGGCTCTTCTCGGAGAGACAACCCGGTGTAACGCGCCTCATCGACCTATCGGCGATCGAGGCGGAACCGCTTTCGAGCAGCGAGACGGGGATACGGATCGCAGCGACGTGCACGTACCGCGAGCTTTTGAAGCGCGTGGACCTCTTGGGAGGTGCAGGGCCGCTCTTCGAGCGCGCCATCGATACCCTCTCTTCGAGCTTCAAGACGTGGGAAGTCGCTACCGTGGGCGGAAACATCTGTTTGGCCTACGCGAAGTCGATGATGGCACCGGTATGTTGCATTCTCGGTGCAACCTACGAGTTGGTGAGGCCGGGCGGGACGACACGGATCGTCCCCGCCGGAACCTTTCAAGTCGGCGTTCGCAAGACGATCCTGCAACCCGGAGAGTACTTACGGGCGATCCGCATACCGGCGGAGGCTCTCGCGGATCGATACGCTCTGGAAAAGATGAGCTACACCCCGACGAGCCACGCCACGGCCATGGCTATCGTCCGCAAGAGCGGGAACGCCCGGCGTAACGCCGCCGGGACGCATACACCGCGCATCGTCGTGTCGGCGGCGATAGAATACCCGGTGTGTCGCTCTTTAGCGGCGGAGAGCGACGTCAAAGAAATACGGCAGGCCGCCGATGCGGTGTGTGCCGCCCATCCCCTTTTAGACGACGGCCACGGGAGCGCCGTCTACCGGCACCATATGGTCCGTGTAGCGGCCGTCCGAGCCTGGAATCGACTCCTTGATGAGAGAAAACGATGACGACACGCCTTCAGATCAACGGCGCGGAACGCACCCTCGACCACGAACCGGGAACGAGTCTTCTGACCGCCCTACGCGACGCCGGCGTCGTGGGGCCGAAACGCGGCTGCGAGGCGGGAGACTGCGGGTGCTGCACCGTGTGGCTCGACGGGGCGGCGGTTCAATCGTGTATTCTTCCGGCATGGCGCGCCGGCGACCGTCGCATCACCACTATCGAAGGGTTGGCGGGGGCCGCTCGGGGAAACGCGGCCGACGGGAGACACGCGGAGCACCACGGAAACGATGCGACGCCTCCACCGTCGCTACACCCCGTCCAGGCGGCGTTCCTCGCCGAGGAGGGATTTCAGTGCGGGTACTGCACCGCCGGGATGATTATGACCCTCGCTTCGCCGCACGCCGGCGAACACCGCGATATTGCGTGGCGCACCAAAGGTAACATCTGCCGTTGCACCGGCTGGCAGTCGATACAACGCAGCGCCGATGCAATTGTAACGCATCAACGGGCGGGGCTCGCCGGGGTGGAAGAGGTAGTCGATGTCGAAACCGGTACGCCGCGGCCGGCAATCGGAGTCACGAGAGCGTCGGACGCGACGTCCGGCAGTGTTGGGATGTCTCTTCCCAATCGCCACGGTCGGGACATAGTGACGGGAACCCCCTCTTTCACCGGCGACTTTCTCTCGACGACGCCCGGTGAGCCTGCGTACATCAGCGCCGTGCGCTCGCCTTACGCCCACGCGCGCATCACGGCCGTGCGAGCGGAGGCGGCGCGCGCCCTCCCGGGAGTACTCGACGTGTTTTGGCACGAGCACGTTCCCCGTATCCCCTATACGACCGCGTGCCACCCCGCCGAGCCGCGCGACGCCTTTGACACCTATCTCCTGGACGATACGATGCGCTTTGTCGGGCAACGAGCGGCGATTGTGGTGGCCGAGTCCGCGATGATCGCGCGTCGCGCCGCTCGGCTGGTGGAGATCGACTACGAGGCGCTGCCGGCGGTCTTTGATCCTCTCGAAGCTCTCGAGGAGGGCGCGCCGGTGATTCATCCCGAGGAGGAGTCCTTTCGGATAGCCGACCGCACCCGCAACCTTATCGGTGAGATCGACCACCGCGTGGGCTCGATAGAGCGTGGCTATGAGGAAGCCGCTGAGGTGGTCGAGCTCACCGTGCGGACGCCGCGGCAGCAACATACACACATGGAGCCGCACGCGGCCACCGCATGGGCCGAGGCCGACGGCACCCTCGTCATACGATCGAGCACGCAAGTTCCCCATCTCGCGCGGCGCACCGTCGCGCGCGTATTGGATCGGCCGGAGGAGAGCATTCGCCTCTTCAAGCCGTTGGTAGGCGGCGGCTTCGGCAACAAACAAGAGGTGCTGTGCGAGGATATCGCGGCTTTTGCGGCGCTGCGCCTCGCGCGTCCCGTGCACTGGGAGTTCGACCGTCACGAGGAGTTTACATCCACCAACACGCGCCACCCCATGCATATCACCGTCCGCGGCGGCGCGACGCGCGACGGACGCCTTACCGCGCTTTCCCTTGACTTTATTGCGAACGGGGGTGCGTACGGAAACCACTCCTACGATGTGCTGGAGTGTGCCGCTTTCGAGGCGCTCGCCCTCTATGTGTGTCCCAACAAGCACACCCGCGGTCGGGCGGTCTACACCAACACGGTGCCGGCCGGCGCTTTTCGCGGCTACGGCGCGGCGCAAACAGCATATGCAGTGGAGTCCCTCATGGACGAGCTCGCACGGCGCCTCGCTATCGATCCGGCGGAGTTTCGCCGTCGCAATGCGGTAGGTGCCGACGCGCCGCTTCACCTCGAAGAACAAGAGGATCGCGACCACAAAATCGGTTCTTACGCTCTCGATCGATGCATTGACCACGTCGCCGGCCGCCTCGCAGAGATCGATACCGACCGATCCCGAAACGCAGAAAGATCCCACGGTTGGCGATGCGGTTCGGGTCTCGCAATCTCCACCATCGGAAGCGGCCTCGCCAATATCCATATCTCGGGAGCGACGATTGCCTACACCGCCGGCGGAGTATCGCTTTCCACCGCGACGGCGGATATCGGTACGGCGTCCGATACCACCCTCGCTCAAATCGCCGCCGACGTTCTCGGTTTGCCGTACAGCACGATCGATATCTCCAGCGGCGACACGCACAACGCCCCGGAGGACTCGGGAGCGTACGCGTCGGCGACCGCCTATATCGCCGGCAAAGCGGTATACATCGCCGCAACGCGCCTCCGGTCGCGCATCCTCGCAGTCGCGGCGCGGTTGGTGGGCACCTCATCGGACGCACTGATGCTGTCGATGCAGGGCGTCATCGACTCCTCGGGGTCGCGGGATGCGACGCCGCTTCTAACCCCGGGGGAGTTGGTGGAGGGGGCGCGACGGTTCAAAGAGGAGCTGAGCGTCACCGTCGACCGCTTTGCTCACGACCGCGTATCGATGAGCTTTGCCGCGGTAGGCGCGCGCGTTCGCGTCGAAGAGGCGACGGGTCGCGTAGAGGTGCTCGACATCGTACAGGCGATTGACTGCGGAACGCTTCTGAATCCGCGAGTCTGCCGGGGGCAGGCGGAGGGCGCGACGGTACAGTCGATCGGCTACGCGTTGAGTGAACATCTTGTCCTCGACGAGTCGGGACGGGTGACCAACCCGGCATTTCGAGACTATCGCGTCCCTTCAATTGCAGACGTCGGCCGCCTGGAAACGGTATTTTTTGAAGAAGCGGACGATGCGGGCCCCTTGGGCGCAAAGGCGTTAGGCGAGTTGACCACTACCGCGACCCCCGCAGCGATCGCCAATGCGGTGCGGGACGCTGTAGGAGTACGAATCATGCGCCTCCCGATAACCGCCGAAGAGTGTTGGCGCGCCATGGGCGACGATTAGAGGATGCCGTCACCTTCTCAGAAATCATGCTCGAAAGGATGCTATACAAGTGAGAAAACAGACCGAGCTTTTGACGAGTCGAACGCGCGTAAAGGCGCGCTACGCATTGATCCCCTTGGAAGGTGTTCCGTACTCCAGACTTCCGGAGTGGCCCGAGGCGCGGGTACACATCTTGGCAGCACCGGCTCTGGGGGCCCAGTTCGTCGAATATCGACTGGAGCTCGATGCGGGAGCGGTGGGAGAGCATCCGAGCGACGGCGAGATCGAGCACTTTATCTTTCTTTTGAGCGGCAGCGCGCGTCTTACCCTTTCAGGCGGTCGCGGCGTAGTGGGCTTCACCGGCGATGCGTCGTCACACCACACCGCCCTCGGTCCCCATACCGTAGCCCCCGGCGGCTACGCCCTGATCCCGCCGTCGTACGGATATCGGGTTGAAGCGACCGACGACGCCACACTCCTCCTCTTACGAAAACGGTACGAGACGGCGCCGGGTATCGACGAGTTTGCTCCCGTCATTGCGAACGAGCGCGATGTGGCCGGCGAGGTCTACATGGGCGATGAGGGGGCGCTACTCCAAACCCTCATCCCCGACGAGCTCGCCTTTGACATGGCGATGAACATCTTCACCTTTCAGACCGGCCACAGCCTACCGGTGACCGAAACGCACGTGATGGAGCACGGCCTATACGTTCTTGGGGGGAAGGGACTCTACTACTTGGACGATGCATGGATGGAGGTGGAGGCGAGCGACTTCATATGGATGGGACCATTTTGCCCCCAGAGCTACTACGCAACCGGCCCTACCGCCACACGCTATATCTACTACAAAAACGTCAACCGCGAAATCGCGTTGGGGGAGTAACAGGAGGCACCGATGGACGAGAAAATTTATCGCGACGAGGACGTGGACCTTTCGATACTCGACGGCAAAGTGTTGGCGGTCCTGGGCTACGGTATTCAGGGAAAGGCTCAGGCTACCAACGCCCGCGACTCGGGATGCACGGTCGTGGTAGGAACGAGACCGGCGGGCGAGAGTGCGTCACGAGACGCGGCCGAGGCCGACGGGTTCGAAGTCTTCGACTACGCTAATGCCGTTCGTAAGGCGGACATCGTGTTAATCGAACTCGCCGACCCCGCCCAACCGGCGGTCTATCGCGATCATATCAAGGCCAATCTACGGGCGGGTCAGACATTGTGCTTCTGTCACGGCTTCAATGTGCTGTACGGCGCAATCGTACCGCCCGAGGACGTGAACACGGTGCTGTTCGTCCCGAACGCCCCGGGAGCGTTCGTGCGAGAGAAGTATCTCAAGGGCGAGGGTATCTACGGCTGCGTCAGCGTCGACCACGACGCGACCGGCGACGCACTCGAGATCGCCCTCGCACTTTCCAAGGCGGTCGGCTCGACGCGCGCAGGTGTGGTAAACCTCACCTTTCAGCACGAGACCGAGGGCGACAACTTCGAGGAGCAGATTCTCTACGGTGGGGTCATACACCTCATGCGGCTGTGCTTTCAAACGATGGTGGACAACGGGTACGCGCCGAGTTTCGCCTACGCCAAGTCGATCCGTTCTCTGCGAAGCGTCATCGACGTCATGGACGAGCACGGTATCGAAAGCTACCTCACTACACGCTCCAGCCGTACCTGCGAGTTCGCGGTCCGGACCCGGGGTCCTCGCGTCATTAACGACGACGCCGTGCGCGAGATCTTTCGCGAAACCGAACGAGGCATCTTTGCCCGAGATTGGATGCAGGAGTGGCAGTTGGGCATGCCCCAACTTCACCGCCTGCGGCGTTCCGCGGCCGAGAGCACGATGGAACAGACCGGCGCCGAATGGCGCGACCAGTTCGGCGTATGACCGACCACACGGGAACCCTCGGGGGCGACGCACCGAGTGCGGAGCGAATCCACGCCGATATCGAGGCGATCGCCCGCTTCTCCGAGAGTCCGCCCGATGTCGGACACAGCCGGCCGACATTTTCTTCTTCGTGGCGCGAGGCGCGCGACTACGTCATCTCTCGGGCCGCCTCCGCAGGGGCGGAACACGTCGTGGATGCGGCGGGAAACGTACACATCCGCCACAAGGATGTCGGATGGGATCGTCCCGTCTGGCTCTCGGGGTCGCACATCGATTCGGTCCCTTCAGGCGGCAAATACGACGGTGTGATGGGCATTGTGGTCCCGCTGGAGATCGTGCGTTCGAATCCGGCGTTGCCCCTGGAGATCGTCATATTCGCCGAGGAAGAGGGGACCACCTTCGGCCTTGGGATGCTCGGAAGCCGCGCGTGGACCGGTGCGATCGGGGTAGAGACGCTCTCGACGGTTAAGAATCGCCACGGCTCGACCTATTTGGAGGCCGGAGTCGATCACGGTGTACAAGAGCACCTCCTTCAACCCACGCCGCCGATTGAAGCCGGGACCGGGTGGACGCAACGCTTCGACGCCTCGCGGTACGTCGGCTTTGTAGAGATTCACGCCGAGCAGGGGCTACACCTGTGGGACACCGAGCGTTCCATCGCGGCGGTCAATCGGATCAACGGGAGAAGGCAGTTCGATCTCGCCCTTACCGGCCAAGCGAATCACGCGGGTTCCACTGGGATGGAGGGCCGGCGAGACGCTTTGGCGGGTGCGGCGGAGATCATCGCCATACTGGAAGATATGGGACGCCGTTTTGCGCGGGAGCTGCCCTTTACGGTACTCACGGTGGGGTCCATCACCGCGGCTCCCAACGCGGTCAACGTGATCGCCGGCGAAGTGCGACTTACCATCGACTTCCGCGCCCGCGAGGAGTCGATGTTGGAGCGCGGCGAGACCGAAATTCGCCGTTTCGTCCATTTAGCCGCCGAGAAACGACGTCTCGCGATATCGATCTCACGAAGCGAGAGGATCGCGCCCGCTCCTCTGGATGAGCACATCTGTAACGCGCTGCGCACGAGCGCCGTGGAAATCGGGGAGGAGATGCCGACGGTGGCGAGCGGGGCGCTCCACGACGCGGCGATACTGGCGCCGCACCTGCCTACCGCGATGGTATTCGTCGCCAGCCGGGACGGCATCAGCCACAACCCGGCGGAGTTCAGTCGGCCCGAGGACATCGCCTTGGCCGCACGTGTATTAGCCCGCACGATCGCAGCCCACCCGGAGGGTGTCGCTCCGTCCGATACGCCCGGCGGAGGAGAACCTCGATGAAGGGTACCACCCATCGCGCGCACGCAGGCGAACTCGACATCGCGACGGTAGGTGAGGAGCGTCGCCGATGAACGCCACCCCGTATCCGACTTCGATCACGATGGAAGAGCTCAACGCAATGGATATGTCCGAAGCGCTCCGTCTCTGCGGCGGTTTCTTCGAACATTCGCCGTGGATCGTTGAGGCCGCTCTCGCACATCGACCCTTCGCATCCCTGCGAGCGTTTCACGCCGCGTGCCTGGAGGTGGTTGAGCACGCACCGACCGACCGGAGGCTCGCACTCATTAATGCACACCCGGACCTCGTGGGGAGCCTCGCACAGGAGGGGAGGCTCGGTCGCGAGTCTACCTCCGAACAGGCGGCGGCGGGCCTCGACGCCCTCGAAGACGACGAGATAGCGGCGTTTGAACGCTACAACGCGGCGTATCGCGAGCGGTTCGGCTTTCCCTTCGTAATCTGTGCCCGCAAAAACCGAAAAGAGGCGATTCTGAACGCTTTTCCGATACGGCTCAATAATGATCGCGCGACCGAAATCGGCACCGCACTGGGCGAAATAGGCCAAATCGCGTGGCTCAGAATGACCGATGCCATCAAGGAGGACGAACATGGCTCATCTGACCGATAACTCGTACGGCAAACAACGGGTGCGACTCACCAAGGTTATTCGGACCGACAGCTCACACTCCGTACACGAGTACACGGTGGAAATCACCCTCCGTGGTGATTTCGCGGCGATCTACACGGATGGAGACAACTCGGCCTGCGTCCCCACGGACACGATGAAAAACACCGTATACGCCGTCGCGCACCTGACCGATTTCGACGCACCGGAACGGTTCGGAATCGCCCTCTGCGATCGATTTTTCACCCGCTTCCCTCAAGTTTTCGGGGTCGAAGCGTCGATCGTTATGGAGCGGTGGGAGCGGATCGTGGTGGACGGTCGGCCTCACGCTCACTCCTTTGTAAAAGCGCACGGAAAGCGTACCGCGACGGTACGCCGCGACGCCGAGGCCCTCTCGGTGCGGGGAGGAATCTCGGGGTTGGAGGTCTTCAAGAGCTCCGGATCCGGCTTCTCCGGCTTCTACCGCGACGAGTATACGACGTTGGCGGAGACCGACGAGCGTATCTTCGCCACTACCGTCGAGGCGGAGTGGAACATCGCGGCCGAGCACACCCCGGTGGAAACCGTCGACACGAAGAGTCCCGACTGGAACGCGATATGGTCTCGCGTCTACGATTCGGTCGCCACCATCTTTGCAACCCACGAGAGCAAGAGCGTTCAGGCGACGCTCTATCGCATGGGCGAGAGCGTGCTCGAGGCGGTTCCCGAGATAGACGGCATCACGTTTACCATGCCCAATCAGCACCACATCCGATTCGACCTATCGCCGCTCGGGCTGGAGAATCCGGACGAGATCTACTTCGGCACCGATTCACCCTTCGGCATTATCACCGGTACCGTGTCCCGCGAGGCGAGTCGGTGAGCGGGAGACTGAGTACTCACGTCCTGGATACCGCATTGGGACACCCTGCGGAGGGCGTCGCGATCGAGGCGTGGTACCTCGGAGCATCATCGAGTCGGGACGAGTCCGGCGGCGATACGCTCGTTGCACGGGCGACCACAAACACCGACGGTCGCACCGATACCCCTCTGCTTGCCGGTAACGCGGTACGCGCCGGCGCATGGCGCCTCGTCTTTGCGGTGGGCGACTATTATCGCGCTCGTCGCCACCCCGATGCGGGCGTGTTCTTGGAGCGCGTCGTTATCGAGTTCCGCATTGCCGACACGGAGGTGGGATATCACGTGCCGCTTTTGGTGACGCCCTGGTCGTACAGCACCTATCGAGGAAGCTGAGCGTGAACTACGATCTACTCGTTCGCGGAGGGCACGTCGTTCGCGGAAGTGGTATCGAACGCACGGACATCGGCGTTGCCGGGGGACGCATCGTCGAGCTCGCGCCGGAAATAGCGTCGGGACCGAACCCTCCCGAAGAAATCGATGCGCGTGGTTTGCTCGTCTTTCCCGGCGTGATCGATTCGCACGTGCACTTCAACGATCCGGGGCGTGCACACTGGGAGGGAGTCGCCACCGGCTCCGCCGCCCTTGCCGCCGGAGGGGGCGTCTGCTTCATCGATATGCCGCTCAACTCATCGCCTCCGACGCTGGACGGCCCGGCCTTTGACGCCAAACGCGCCGTGTGCGACGCTCGATCGCGTACCGACTTCGCCCTCTACGGCGGCCTCACACCCGAGAGCCTCCCGCATATGGAGGAGCTTGCCGATCGCGGCGTTGCGGGATTTAAGGCGTTCATGTGCCCCAGCGGTATCGACGACTTCACCCATGCCGACGACGTGACGCTCTACCGCGGCATGGAGATCGCCGCCGGAGTCGGACTGCCGGTGCTCCTCCACGCCGAAAGCGCCTCCATGACCGCGACCCTTACCGCAACGCTACGCGGCGAGGGGCGTCGTGATGTACGCGCGTTTCTCGAGAGTCGTCCCGTGA
Organism: Alkalispirochaeta sp.; assembly: GCA_965601925.1. GTDB lineage: Bacteria > Spirochaetota > Spirochaetia > DSM-27196 > Alkalispirochaetaceae > Alkalispirochaeta. Next base: position 2,234,325 of record OZ271854.1, on the reverse strand, counting down.
TCGCCGAGTTGGAGGCGATCGGTCGCGCGCTGCTCTACGCCGAGGAGACGGGGTGCAGCGTCCATATCGTCCACGTCTCCAACCGGCGAGGGGTGGAGCTTGTTCGCCGCGCCGCATCACAACACGGAGTGGACGCATCGTGCGAGACGTGCCCCCACTATCTCTTCTTCACCGATCGCGACATGGAATCGATCGGTCCGCGAGCAAAATGCGCGCCGCCCTTGAGGGACGATGCGACGCGCCGGGCGCTCCTACAGGAACTGATCGCCGGGCGGATCGATACCGTCGGGTCCGACCACTCCCCCTCGTCGGCGGATCTCAAGGATCGCGATGACTTCTTCGACGTCTGGGGCGGCATCGCCGGCGTACAGACGACCCTCCGCACCCTCATGACCTTGGACGTGCCGCTCCCGCGGATCGCGCAGACGCTCGCCGAGATGCCGGCGTACCGCTTTCGGCTTCCCGGCAAAGGCTCGATCGAGGTAGGGAACGACGCCGACTTCGTGATCGTCGAGGACACCGCGCCGGCGCCGCTTACCGACGGGGAACTCCGAGACAAACACAAGCTCAGTCCCTACGTCGGGCAAGCGCTGCGTGGGACGATTCGTCGGGTGCTTTTGCGCGGCCGCCCCGTCACCGACGAGACGCGGGGGCGGCTCGTCGTACCGCAGCGAGGATGAGCGAGCCGGGCGGTCCCTGCGCCAACGTGGAAACGGCACCGCGACTCACTCACGCCGAGGAACATACGATCATGGCCGTATGCCAATCGTATCTACTCGATCGTTACCGTATCGATCAGTACTCGATCAAACATCGTAATCGCTCCGGAATGGGTTTCCGTCGACCCGTCTATGGTGACCGTCACAGTGTAGTTTGTCGGTGACTGTCCACTGAAATGGGATACGACGATGGTATAAGGACCGGTAAGGCCCGGCCGGCCGTCGAAGAAGATGTTTTCAGGGCCGTATCCGTCGGTATCGTCAACATCGAGCTGACCGCCGGACGCCTCAGATGTAGGCGCCTGATACCAGATTCTGCTTTCATCGGGCTGGTTTAGCCACAGATCTAAGTCTGCCGTCGTGTTCCACGTCAAGCTAACTTGGAACTCGCCGGATCCGACGTTTACCACACGTGTCGTAACCGTCACGGGATTGCTCCATCGATTGGGGTCGGTTATAAAGCTGAAGTCGGGAACTCCGGCTTGGAGAGGAGCAGAGTACGTTTGAACGGTGGTACTGACTTCCAAAGGAGTGCTTTCATAGACCCCGCTAGGTTGTAATCCCGGTAGACCGCGAATCGGCCTCACCCCTGTTATTCCAGGCGGCAACGTCGATACGGGGCCGACGACTTGCGTCTCGATAACCTTCGCGATGGCCTGAGAAGCCGATGTCTCGGTGAGGTCGACGACGAAGTGGCCATCAACTCCTTCGAACTGAATGTACATTGCCACCGGATCATCTACGCCATCCGAGACGGAGTATCGAAGTCGATGCTCGGAGTTTGCGGTCACGACGATCTCCTCCGTGTCGAGTGCGAGCGTCGTGCCGGGAGATCCCGGCGGAGCGGGAATGTCACCCGTCTGCGCAGTTGCACCCGGTATATCGAGGGCGTTCATGAGATCATCGGGACTGTCGACGACCACCGTGTCGTTGGGCGTATCGCCGTCGCCTCCTTGACCGTTATCGTCACCGCCGAAAAGATTGCTACAGCCGTACAGTAACAGACTGAAAAGCGCAGCAATGAGGAAGAACGTTATACGCACCATGGTTCGTTTCATATGTGCCTCCTGCCCTCACCTATCAATAATCGTGCCATACCGCACACGAGCGTCGCTCGGGCTGAGCAAGAGGCGGGTCTTTCGCGCAGCCCTATTTCACAGAATGACTTAGAAACACAAAAGCCGAATGTCACCGTTTTGTGCTCCGCATATGCTTCTCTAAGGCACCAGTGTCCCGTTGCGGATCTACACGAACCGTGTCGCGGACTAAACCTTTTGTGTCGCCTCCTCTGAGGGAGATCGAATCAATGATTCTTACGAGAAGCCTATGAGAGACGTGCGTAACGCCTTACAAGCCGCCTGCAACACGCGATGCGTCGACGCGGCCACCAACACTTTTCGTACGGTTACGCGCATTACTGCAGGTCGCGTGTTCTCGGATGGTTGATCCAGCGCGAAAGCGAGTGACTATTCCTACCGCGAGATCGTTCGGCTCGTGTCGGAACAACAGAACCACTACGAATCGCAATGGGCGATGATCGAGTCGGTGGCCGTGAAGATCGGCTGCACCCAGAAAACGCTCCCACGACCGGGTGCGCCGGGCCGAACGGGACGGTAGCCAACGCGCAGGGGTGACCACCGATAAACGGAAGCGTTTTAGGGAACTCGAACGGGACGATATTCAGGTGGCCCGATGTACGGTGGAACGCCTGATGCGCGATTTGGACATCACCCGTGCCGTTCGGGGAAAGGCCAGGATCACGACGCGGTTCGATTCGTCATCCTGCGAGTCCGAAATAACTCTGCCTAGTCACTTTCCTCACGATCGCACTTCACGAAGCATGCACAAACCGATACGCGGTCATTCACGATTCGTGTCGTTGCTCCTCCGGCCGGTTTTGCAAGAGTCGCCGCGATATTAGCAACGAGCTCCGTATAAGTCTTGTTCATAAAGACTTACGAGTTTGGAAAGCGAAATTTCAACGAAAGCTATTCCTGGCATAAAAATTACTTGGTGCTGTCGAGTAGTTCCACGTTCAAAGACCATTATGAAAGGATGAGCAACTAAATGCGGAAAAACAAAATAGTTCAGGCAATCATCCCGAGACAAGCATTCATGTTCGTAGTTTCTTCAATAGTCATACCTATGTTGACAACGTGTGCAATTTCAGGAGGCGGCGAACTAACACCAGGAAACGGCACAGTACCTCGGAAGGTGGACGACGTTCACGTAGATCGAGGTATAGACTACCTCGGAATTTATTGGAAGGCTCCGGACGATGACGCTGTCGATTCCGTCGAGATACGATGGACCGGAGGCGCCGCCGGATCGGCGGTGGCGGACCCGACAGCAGAATACCTTGAAATTCGCGAGCTGTCGGAAGGGACCACGTTGTCAATAGAGCTTGCCTCGGTATCTTCAGCCGGGATCACTTCGGATCCGGTTACGGTCTCTGCAACGACCGGCAGAGTCGGAGAGATAAAATGGATATACGACACAACGCTCACGGATACTGTTGAGAGGCCGGCGCTCGACGATAACGGTATCCTGTACACGGGACGCCCCGGGAGAATAGAGGCACTTTTCCCAAGCGGCGAAACGAAATGGTCGTATGAGTTAACCGACACCGGTACTCCCGGTCCCGTCGGCGCTTCTGTTTCTGATGATGGGTACGTTGTATTCACCATTGAACTTCGCGCTCGAGGAATCGAGGGCGGGGGGCTCTTGGTGATGAACTCCGACGGAAGTTTTCGGTGGAACCTTGATACTCTTAGCCCGGGTGAGTACTCCCCCGCAATCTCGGGACCGAACAACGCAATCGTTTTCAACGACGACAACGCATTGCGATTGGTACGGCCGGACGGGACGTTGGTTCGATCTATTACCGAGAGTTTCATCTCCTCACCGATAATCGGTGAGTTTGGTACGACGTTCGACGTGATCATTTCCGGTGGATCGGAGTTCAAGTGGTTAGCGGGCGCCTTACAGTTAGATTACTCGGACAAACTGAATATGAGCATAGTTCCTCATCCCGCGGTGACAAACACGGGCGTACTGTACGCCGGGTCGTTCGGAAGCAACATTCTGAGAGCATACGATTTGCCGAACGAAACGGAGCTTTGGCGAAAAGCAGGCGTAGGAGTAGCGCCGGTGATAGCGGGCGACGGCACCATCTACACCGTCCACGTTCGTGGTGATGCACACGCTATCTCGCCGGATGACGGATTCGTGCTATGGACGTATGTACTGGGGGACGGTGGAGCGATGGGTCGCTCCGGTGCCGTCGCAAATGATGGTACGATTTTTTTCTCGCGCGCGCAGACCATCGAAGCCGTGAACGCAAACGGCACACATAAATGGACAAGCGTACACCTCAATGAGTCCCTGGAGGAGATGGGATTGGTATTGAACAACGACAATGGAACGGCGCAAATAAGGAGTCCGATTGTAATTGGACCGAGGGGCACACTGTACTTCGGCTACTTCACCTATGTTATCGCTATGTACAGCGATGTCGCCGGTCCGGACGAACGCTCGCCGTGGCCGATGTTCGGCGGAAACTACAAGAATCAAGGATTCGTTGACACGACTGGACAAGAATAGCAGACGGCGGTGGGATCGTAGATCTACATCTGGAGCAACATACCTGCGATTCTTATACGGCCCTGCGCCGCATAGCGCTGCTCACGGTATCCGGCCGGTCTCATGACTGAGTTTACCCGCCATACGCCGCCACCGGTTGGCAAAGGCTTGGGGCGATAGGCCGACGGCCGCGGCGGCCGCAGCGCGGTTCCCCGGATGGCGACGGACCGCCTCGCGCAGGAGCGCCTCGACGAGGATGTCGGGAGTCGGAAGCGTTGCGCCGAAGATCACCTCATCGGCGTCCCCCCCGTCGTCCGACGTATCGACGGTGACCGGACTCTCGGCGGCATCGCCGACGCCGCGTCGCCCCACCGGCGCGGGCGTACCGTCGAGATGCCACTCACCCCGTATCAACGAGCCGACGACGATTCGCTCCAGTTCGCGAACGTTCCCGGTCAGCGGAAGAGCCGTTATCCGCTCGACGACGTCGTCGGTGACGGGCAACGGCGCGCGTCCGAGCCGCTCGGCGTGGCGGCCCGCAAGGTGGTCCAAAAGGGGGCGGATATCGCCGACGCGACTTCGCAGAGGCGGTATCTCGACCCAGTGGTTGGAAATCCGAAAAAAGAGATCGCGTCGAAATCGACCCGCCTCCGTTTCACTTTCTATCTTGCGGTTGGTGGCGAATATCAAACGCGCTTGTGACGTGTACACCTTGTCGCTTCCCAAAGGCATGAACTCACCCGTGTCGATGAGGCGCAGTAACTTCACCTGCGACTCAGGCGATATCTCGGCAAACTCATCCAGAAAGAGCGTCCCGTCGGCGGCTCTGCGGATCAGTCCGTCGCGACGCTCGACCGCGCCGGTGAACGCGCCACGACTATGACCGAAGAGCGTGTCGCTGATCGACTGATCGTCCAATCCTCCCAGATTGACCGCAACGAACGGCCGGGTACGGCCGCTGGCACGATGAACCGCGCGCGCAACCACCTCTTTGCCGACCCCGGTCTCGCCGGTGATCAAAATTGGATCGGATGTTTCCGCCACCGCCTCCAAGTAGACAAAAATGTGACGAATCGTCGAGTTGTCAGTCACAAAATCGGCGAAGCTCTCGGGACGGCTCAGCGTTCCGAGTAACAATGCGCGTCGCAGTCTAGCGTTTTCCAACGTGGTGAGACGGTGGTCAAGGGCGTTGCGAACCGCGGCGGGAAGGCGTGCGGTATCGCTCCCCTTCACCAAAAAATCATACGCCCCGGTGCGCATGCATTCGACCGCGACCGAGATATCCGAGGAACCGGTGACCACGAGAACCTCCGTATCCGGGTAGCGTTCTCTCATCCACGCCAAAAGCTCCAACCCCGACTCCTTCGGCAACTTCAAATCCAGGACTACCAAGGAGATATCCGCTTTTTTCATTACCTCCCGCGCCCTCGACGCGGAGGATGCCTCGGATAGGTTGGCAAATCCCTCTATCTCGAGTAGCTCCCGTTGAGCCGCCAGGACCTCTTGCTCATCGTCGACGAGGAGAATGGGTTCGGATGCGCTCCGAGTTCGTATCATCAACGGCCATCCGGTGTGAGACGTTCCACGAAAGAGCGAATTACGTCGATAGTCGGTTCTCGGTCTTCGATCCACGGCGAATGACTCGACGGCTCGCTGATCCACAACGTGCTACCGCGGATAGCGTGGTGCATCGCTTCGACATCCTCCTGTCGAAAGTAGTCGTTCCGTCCCGTTACGAGAAGCGTAGGAACATCGATTCGTCCGAGATCGACCGAACGATCCCACGTCATCGCAACTCCGGAAAGATCAAAAATATTCGCACCCAGAAAGTGTTCGAGATAAGATCTATTTAAGGTTTCGAGCCCTTCCGAAAATGAATCGGGCCACTCAGCACGACAGAAATGTCGGGGGAACCAGTGCGTGGCGAGAAGTTCGGCTATCGTCTCCGGGTCTCTGCCGTCTCTACCGTTGTAGCGTTCGTGGAACTCATGAGGAAATGCTTCGATGCGTGCAAGGACGCCGCGACGGACCATTTGTCCGGAGAAGAAGCCGCTTATCAGGACGGCTCCGGCAACCTCCACGCCGCGACAGAGCGCCTCTAATGCGACGGCGGCACCGAACGAATGGCCGAGAAAGACGGCTCGACCCCCGACCTCCGTCACTGCGTCGGCAAGCTCGTCCGCCGCCTCACCGAACGATCGCGGAAAATCGCCATCGTTATGCGGGAACAGTCCGTGTCGGGCGTATGTGACGGGCCGAGAAAACGCGGATATATCGGAGACTAACTCCTTGTAGAAAGAATAAGGGAGTCCGGGTCCTCCGGGCACGACTATCACGGTCGAAGCTTCTCGATGCATGTACCCCCCTTTGATAGTGACTGGATATGGTATCATAAAATGCCATTGTGAACTAATGTACTGAGAAGCAACACTTACGGTTATTCCTTACAGGACTCCGGCGATGAACTACTTCCTACTATCCGACGCACTGGCCGAGTGGTTACGTCGAATCGATCGCGCCGATTCGACGACGAGTGTCCGTACTCTCGGCCGTGTAGGATACTCGATCGTGAGCACCGGCGCACAAGAGGGAGCTACGGTCGGATGGGTCGTCGATCGTGACGACATCGACCCGGTGCAGTTGCGCATTCTCAATCGCATCATATCACGGGCGGTCACTGCGACCGGCGACGGCTACGCTACTACGGCTGACTTGGAGCGCGACGTGCGTCTCCTCGTCTCGCAAGTCGGCATCCCACCGAGCCGAAGGGTACTATTCGAGCGGTTGGTCGCTTTGGTGACCGCCGCCCGAAATGGGGCTGGACACGCGGTAGTGGTGACGGGTGACTCGGGGATCGGTAAGACCTACCTCTGGCGATCGGTGGAAGCGGTCGAACGACGCGACGGCGATATTTGGGTGTACGATAAGAGCCCCCAAAGCGGTAGCTCACCGTATCTAACCTACTCGGCGCTTCTCGTTCAAATGCTCCGCGCCCGGTCCGCTGCGGAGGATCTTCCGGCGTCGAAGGTCTTGGCTGAGATCATGGCCTCTCCGGGACGACACCAGGGAGGGCGCGGGGTATTACGTTTGATTCTTTCCCAGGAACTGATCGACGACGAGTGGGCGACGGGCGCCCCCGCGGAACACCGCATCGACATTCCCGCCGCCCTCGCCGCCCTACTACGTCGACTGGCCGAGAGGTCCGCGGAAGGAGCTACCGTACTTGCCGTTGACGACCTTCAATGGCTTGACGAGCAAAGCGCGGCGGTCTTGCGAATCGTAGCAAATGACCCGGACAGATTACTGGTCGTCTTTCTGGGCCGTCCTGCGGCGTCATCAAAACTTCCCTCGAGTCTACGACTAGAAGAGCTCACCGTCGCGCCTCTGACATCGGAAGAGAGCGAGGATCTCCTACGATCGCTTCTTATCCCGGGCCGGCACGGTAGCGAGGAGCGACGTCTTGCGGCGTGGGTCGCCGCTCGGGCTCCCGGGAATCCCATGGCGATCGTCGATACCGCTCGGGCTGCGCGCCAACTCGCTCATCTCGGGCATGGGTCGCGACCTGGACCGCGTCGAGCCGAAAACCCCGTAGACCACAAGATCGATGAGTTGTCGCCGGAGGCGCGGACGATGTTGGAGTATCTGGCGCTCCTGCTCCCTCCGGTCCCGCTGTCGCTCGTCGCTCAACTGCCGGCGTATGGGCAATACTCGGGAGAAACGCTCCTACGCGAGGCGGAACGCGCTGAGGTCATTCAACGCGACGAGGTAACCGGCACGATCGTCTTTCGTCACGACTCAATCGAGGCGGCGGTACGGAGGCGGGCGGCCGGTTCACCGGAGCGCATCGCCGCGACGGCAAATCTACTGAGGGATCGCGTCCGTAACGGCGACGACCGAGCGGCGTTCGTCCTGGCGCGGATGCTAACGGGCGGAGTGGCCGCCGGTGACGATGAGACAGAGGAACGAATCGCCTCCGAGCTGAGAAGATTGGTAACGACCGAGGAGACGCTGCTCATACTCCGCTCCGCGGCGGATCGGGCGCTGGCGCTTTTGGTGCCGCGCGAAGCGCTCTTTTTTTACGAGGAAGCGTTGCGCCTGAATGTCGATATCCCATCCGACCGCGATACGCTACTCGACCTCCACCTTCTCGCTCACCAAGCCGCCTTTACGGCCGACGACGGTCACGCGATGAGCCGACATTTTCGCTTCATTCGAGCGCATGGAGCGATCGAAGACGTCAGTCGCGCGCGTTCTTTGTGGATCTCCCGTGCCTACGCGAAAACATGGATCCGCGGCGCCGCGAGGATCGGCTGGCGAGTATTGGCCGATCTCGGAGCGGTCGAGAGCGACGACTTCGAGGACTACGATGTCCGCGACAAACACATCAAGCAAGCCTATACGTTTCTTGCTCGAACTCGACCGACAAGACTCTATCGGAGTATAGTGCGCGCCGCCGGACCGACGAACCCCCGCGCCGATCTTATCGCCGTGACGTGCGCGGGCCTTCTTTTTTCCTTGATTACCGTCGATCCGGAGCGTCTACCGGTTTTAGCGTGGATTACCCTGAAGGAAGCTCTTTTCAACGGGCCCAGCCCCTACAGCAGTTTCGGTTTTTTGTACTGGTCCATGTTGGTCTCCGCTGAAGGTGGACCACTAAAACGACGCCAGAAGGTGGCGCAGATAGGCCTGGATCTGGCGAGGTGGTTCATGCGACTCCACGGCGACGATATCGCGTACTACGATACACGTACCGCAACTGCCGCATGTGGGTCCCACTGGACGGTCGATATCGCTCGCTCGATGTCGGAACTCGACGAGCTTTATGAGGACGGTATGCGCAAAGGTTATTATCAGTGGGCCACACCATGTGGAAACATAAATTTACAAAATATGCTTTTTTGTGGTCGGAGACTTGAGCAGACAATATCAGCTATGGCGAGGCACGGTCGCCGCCTGAATGAGCTCGGTTTGGTGCGGCTAAACTCCTCCATGATAAAGTATCGACAAGCTGCCGAGTGCTTACTCGGACGAGCGGAGGACGAGACTACGCTCGCCTCGGAATCGGACCTTTTTGAAGGTCTTAAACGGAGCGAAGATCATCTCGGTTTAGCAGGTTTGCAGATGCTGAAGACGATGATAGCGGTATACGCCGAGCGCCCGGAACTTGCCTATCGGATGTTTCAGGACGCCGCTATCGACCAGATACACAGTGTTACTTTGTATGCACACACGGTACTCTGGTTCTACTACGGTCTGGTAGTCGCAAAAGTTGGAAATGATGACGAGCTCGATCGAGCCGTGAAGATGACGCGGCGCTACGGGCCGCATACCTCGGGACCTCACCGGGTTTATATCCTCGAAGCGGAGCGGGCCCGTAGGCGCGGTCATAAGAGACGAGCGGGACGCCTCTATCGCAAGGCACGACACGCGGCGATAGAAGACGGATTTTCCAATGAGGGCGCAATCACCGCCGAGTACCACGCCGATTTTCTCTTACACGACAACCCTCAATCGGTCGAAGCGATCGCGGCGCTTCACGAGGCTCACAGCCTGTACGAGAGGTGGGGTGCGAAACCGGCGGCACGACGAGTATCCGATCGACTACGACGACTGTATGAGCGTTTCGATCGATATAACGCGTTTCCGGCGCAGACATCGGCACAACGGACGAAACGGGAGTCAAAAGGCGTCGGAGAATCGTCGACCCCACACCCTTCGCGGCGGGAGCTTGAACGGACACGGCACTACACTCAAATCCTTTTCGACGCAACGAGGGACGCGATCCTACTTGTTACCGACTCCCTCGACGTACTCTTTCACAACGCGGTGGCCACCCCATTTTTGCTCATCCACTCCGATGACCGAGTCGAGCTGCGTGGCGACCTCGCGCGAGAACTGGCGCCGTTTATCAGTTCCGCCATCGCCACATCCGCTACTCGCGAGGCAGAGTTGGAATGGCACAATCACGTTTTGATGGTCTCGGTGAATCCCGTTGCCGGATCACCTGCGCCGACGGCGGCTCTCGGTTTTCGCGATGTAACCACGCTCAGGGCGCGCGAACGAGAGCTCGTCGTCGCCGATCGCATGTCCTCACTGGGGCTGCTCTCGTCTATCGTGGCCCACGAGATCGGAAACGCCAACCACATCCTCCGACTCAACGGGGAGACGCTACGTTTGCTGCTTAGCAAGATAGGCACCGCCGAGAGCACGGAGCATCCCGACAGGGTCGACCGCGCACTCGGTAGCCTTCTCGATGCCAGTCGGCGTATCGGAGATATCCTGACGCAGGTACGGGAGTACGCCGCCGGCGGCCGAACCGACCTGTGGGAACGACTATCGCCCGCCGAAATTGGGAAGCGAGTCGTCGGTTTCACCCGTCTGCTGGTGAATCAACACACCGACGGTATCATCTATGAGGCCGCGGAGACGCTCCCACCTGTTCAAGCGATCCCCGGTCGTCTCGAGCAGGCGCTCATCAATCTGATAAAAAACGCGTGCGAGGCACTCGGCGACCGATCGGCCAAAGTCGCCCTACGTATTTCCTTGGACGGGAAAGACTACGTCTCTTTCGCAGTATGCGACCAAGGACGCGGCATGCCCGTTCGTGCGATACTCGACGCCGACGGCGTGACGGGTAATCCGTTTTCCTCTACCCGCGTTTCCGAGGGCGGAACGGGACTCGGCCTATCCATCGTACGAACGATCGTCGAACAGCATCACGGCATCCTCCGTTTCGGTCGTACCGATATCTACACAACGGTCGTGGAGATCCTCGTGCCCATCGCGGACAGACCGCGATCACAAGACGCATGACGCCGCCGTTCGCGCTTTGCCGAACGGTCGTTCGAATGCGCGCACCCGCGTATTGATCGTAGGCGTCACCGCGGCCGGTCCGCACCGAGCCATTGTAGTCGGATCGGTGCGATAGCGTGTACATCTCAGAAAGCGCCGACGTCGGTGGCTGCCATTTGTCCGGAAAGGGTGCCGACTTCGGCATTGTTCGTGGCGTCGGCCATCACAAATGAAAAACTGAGGTTGTTTCCGCTGCGCGTTACCGATCCGGAAGCCGCATAGTAGAGAACCGACCCGAACTGGAAGGATAGTCCGACAAATACGCCCTCAGCCACCGTTCTGCTTCCGCTATCGGGAACGCCGGAAATGCTTAGGACGGCAGATCCCGACGCATCGGTTATGCCCCACACTCCCAATGAGAAGACGGCAAACCCGCTGTAGGCGGTTCCGAGAAACGTGTACGAACCCTCGCCCAGTGTCGGCACACTCGAAGAACCGATATCTACGATGTTTACCGATGTGGTACTAAGCTCTCCCGCCTGCTTGTCGACCGACCCGTAAGTGCCGGCGTCGAACGTGAGGTCTACGTTGCTCGGTACCAGTGCGGAGTACTCGCCCAAGGAGTCGGTCGAGGTGGTAAGTTGGCCGATTTCAACCGGTATATTCGGAACGGGTGTCCCGAAATCGTACACGGTACCCTCAACGATTGCGTTGCGGCCGAACAAGTCGCAGTTGATCGCCCCCTCGGACTGAATGGTGAACACGTAGTTGTCCCCGACACGCGTGGCGGTTCCGCCGACCTCCCATCTACCGGTGGCTATAAGAATCCACACGTCGATCGTATCCGGCGCGTCGGACCGCAAACTCGCCGGAATGGCAAGCGTTATCTGGACGGAGTCCTGAAGGTCCACGTTGTTACCGCCGGCATCCTCCAACTCCAGGTTCAGCGCTCCGAACGAGGTGAGACTGCCATCTGCCCCGTTCGTATCGGTCGCCTGAAAATCTCCCCCCGGCATTGCCGCTGAAAAATTCTCGTCGTCCGGGGAGATGTCGTTGGCGAACACATTTACATCACCGGAGACCGTATTGCCGGAGTCGTCGACGAATGCGTTGGATCCGACCTCGATGCTCATACTGCTGGAACTCACCGTCCCTCCCGTCGAGCCGTTCACCGTACCCATGAGCGTCCGTTGGTTGAGTGCGACGGTAACGGTAGCCTCACCGTTGGGACTCGGCCGCACGCCGCCGACAAAGTCGAAGTACCCTTCTTTGGATATCTCATATGTAATCCGATTCGGGACTTGCGCGTACGCGATATCGAAAGAAAATGCGCCGGAGGAATCGGTTTGGGCCGTTTCCCCTTCGACCGTGACATCCGCCTCGGCTATCGGCGTACCGTCAAACGCGATAACCGTACCGCCGAACGCAACGACCGTCTCCGCTGATCCTCCCCCATTTGACGAACCGCCGCCACATGACAGCAACAGTATCCATAACATCCCGACACTGACAGCTTGGAACGTCATTTTTTTGTTCTTCATGCATGCCCTCCTTCAGCACACAGAACGCATTGCATTATTCGTGCCAAGTCTCGGCGGTTTTTGTAGGCAAGTAAGTCTCTGTTAGAGAAAGCTTTGGCGCAACGAAGCGAAATACAAATCTTACCAATTAACATTGCATGTAGCGATGAGAAGCGCCCGCCACACGATTCGTGAACAGCGAATGCTTTCGTATCGAAGACAAAGCAATCGAAGTCATAGATCGCGGTCCGCTTTATGCAAGAGAGAGTCCTTCAACCGGACGGCAAGAAGCGCAATCGGTCCATAACACACGTGGGATATGACTCTATCATCCGGGACGCGGTTATATGCACGCGAGCAGGCTCCGGCAAGACTGCCGGTCACACGTGGGTCGTCGCACCGTGCAGCCGGCCGGAACGCGAAGAAGTTCCGGCCGGTAGCAACAACAGGATGTGCCGATTACTCAAATCGTACGTTGTCGAATAGGAGAAGGCTGGTAAAAAGCTCGTCTTCGACATCCGTAATCGTTATCGCGACGGTAATCTGAGACCCAAGGTCACGAATTTCTATCGAAGCTGTTTGTAAATCACTACGATAAAAGTCACCATCTCCGTCGGAATCGTCGGGGAACGACTCCAGGGGCGTCAACTCGCCCTCTACAAACTGGTTCACGCTTGCCAGTACAACTGACTCCGCTCCGGAAGAACCGGCAACGGTCAATGTCGCATTGTCGTCAAACTCACTTCCTAAAAAATCCAGAAATTCATCGGAGATGAAATAGTAGTCGGCTCGAAGAGTGGTTGCGCCGGGTGGCACGTCTATTACTCCGGTTGTCAACGTGGAGTACTGATTGAACCGGGGCGGAACCGGTAATCCCGGACTCGACGACGTTACCGGTTGTCAATACCGCAGCGGCGCTGCCCTCCAACGATTGGACTCCCCAGACTGGTGTTGTAACAATGCCGGTATTACCCTCGAACATTAGCCCGTCGGCGCCCGATTCAAAGGTTAACGCGCCTGCATCAGTCGTGACGGAATCTCCGGTCACAAATGTGAACACCTACGCCGTGCCGATACTGTTGCCGCCGTCGTCGAGTAGCGCATCGCCCGAAATCGTTATCGTGATCTCGCTATTTGTAGGGAATCCGTCAAACGGCGTGAATATAATGATAGCGGCATTTCCGTCGGCAGACTTGGTCACGGTTATGGTTCCAAACACGTCTGTACCGGTATTCGAGGCTGCGACGCTCGCTTGTGTACGCAACGCGACTGCGTCGCCGGATGTTCCGGCAGGTTCGCTGACAGAGATGGAAAACGTTTGTGAACTGATTGAATCAGGATCGACGATGTCGTCGAAATACACGATCACCGGAGAGCTCGGTGCTATTGACGTCGAATTATTCTCCGGTACACGATCCAACACTCTCAGATCTTGGATATCGTCGGGATCGACCTGAAACCCGTAGTCCTGATCGACATTTACCACACTGTCCGTGGGCCGATCATTGTTAGGCTGGTCGTTGCTCGTTCCGTCACTGCTTGTCGGGTTGTCACATCCGAGCAACACAATAAGAACAATGGCGGGTAAAGATAGTCTCCAACTGACGGCTTTTTTCATTTTTCATCCTCCGATCGTCAGGAAGCAAAATACGCGCCAAGGAGACACAACAACAAACTCAGGATAAGTCTTTTTATTAAAAATAATTACAGGGTCCGTCGTTCATAAAGACGGAGTTTGCCCGCAAAGAAGCCGCAATACGTGAACTGCTTTTCACAAAATGTGTGGTGTCGGCGACTATATCGCAGTGCGTGAAACCGGTCTTGAGCCCGCATCGCCCGACATCCCGCCCGGCCAAGGGGCATCCGACCCATACGCATACGCACGCCCGGATGGAAAAGGCGCACATCACGCCGTCGACACTCTTTGTCGCCTTCGTACCGGGGCGGTGCAAGCGGCTGATACCGGCCTTGATGTATCCCATCGCACAGAATAGCATCGCGCAGGTCGTCTTGGTCGCCGGCCTTTCTTCGTCGTTGCGGTCGTGACGATGGCAGCTGCGGTTCCGGTATCCTTCGTCGGTGTCGAATGGGTCCCCTATCGTGGCTGCAACGATACCTACACGCGGTAAGCGGAGGTGCATGCTCATTGTGCGGAGCGGCGGCACCGAGACTCGCTCCATACCACCGAGGAGACGTGATGCGAACGATTACCATCAGTTGCAGCCTACGATTTGTGCATCTTGTAAAGCGCGCGATCGCCGAATGCGAGAGAATCGGTATTGAGGCGAAGTTTCCCAATCTTGAGCCGCTACCCTCCCACCGTCCGATAACGTTGAACATGATGCGCACGTTCGAGGACGATCATTTTCGCGCTATTCGTGAGTCCGAGGCGCTGTACGTCATCGATCCGGACGGGTATGTCGGGACCCTTGTGACGGTAGAAATCGGCTACGCTAAAGGAGCCGGTAAACCCGTCTATTTCTCGGAGCCGGCCGGCTCCCTCGACCTCGACGCCCTCGTCTCAGGATATGTGCCTCTGGGCGACCTGAGCGCGTTTTCGACCATGAAACCGCCGCACTCGAGCGGTGCATGAAGGTGTATTCCGTGCACCGGCATCGAACTCGCAGCACGTCGTATCTGCGGGTAGCGACGACGGAGCGGCAAACGCCCTCGCGCCCCCTTTTTACCCGGCCGACTTATGCGCCGAGCGCGTTACGACGCGGGCCACTGAAACGCAACCGCCTCCTCGATACGCATCGGGCGCGCCACGAGGTATCCCTGCACGGCGTCGCAATCCTCGGCCGCCAAAAACGCGAGTTGCTCGTGAGTCTCGACACCTTCGGCAACCGCCTGTGCGCCGATACTATGCGCCAAGTTGATAACGGTCTTCACGATCGCTTCGTCCTGGGTGGACGATCCGATACTGGCGATAAAGGATCGATCGATCTTGAGCTCGTCGATCGGCAGGCGGCTGAGGTAGGAGAGCGAGGAGTATCCGGTGCCGAAGTCGTCGATCGCAATGGAGACTCCCGTCTCGCGCAGGGCGAGAAGCGTCTCGCGGGCGTCGGCGAGGTCTTCCATGAGTGTACTCTCGGTGATCTCTACACACAGTTTTTTGGGTGAAAGGGCGGCGGCGCTCAAATTGGCGACGATCCGCGCAACCAGACCGCCGGCGGCGAACTGGCGCGCCGAGACGTTCACATTGATCGCCGTTCGGCGTGCGGTGGCGAAAGAACACGCCGTGGAGAGCACCCATTCGCCGATCGCGATAATGGTGCCCGACTCCTCGGCGATCGGAATGAACTCGTCCGGTGCAACGGTCTCGTCGTCGCATTCCCAACGAATCAGCGCTTCGAATCCGTGGATCGCGTTGGAAGAAAGCTCGACCTTCGGTTGATAGAAGAGCGCGAACTCATTCGCGTGGAGTGCGGGCAGAATACGACGTTCGATGGCGGCGCGTCGTTTTATACGCACATCGAACTCCGAGGAGAAAAACCGGACGCCGTTTCCCCCGGCTACCTTGGCCTGATACATAGCGCTGTCGGCGCACCGCATAAGTCCGACCGCGTCCAATGCATCGCGAGAAAAGAGCGCTATGCCGATACTCGCCGTAATCTCGAAACGAAGCACATCCAACTTGATGGGCGCTGCGATCGCCTCCAGAATTCGCGTAACGACCATCCGAATGTTGGCGTCCGTCGCCGGGCGCGGTAACAAAACGGTGAACTCGTCGCCGCCGATACGCGAAACCGTGTCGAGGATGCGGACCGCCCGTTGAATACGACGGCCGACACGTTGCAGTACCTCATCGCCGCAACGATGTCCATGTCGGTCGTTCACGGTTTTGAACCGGTCCAGATCGATAAGCAGGACGGCAAACTCGCCGTGCGTCTCGTGGGCGCGCTCGACGGCCTGCTCCAACTGCTTCTCGAAGAAGCGCCGATTGGACAGACCGCTCAGTACGTCGTGCGTTGCCAGGTATTGGAGCTGATCCTCCACGCGCCGACGCTCCTCGTTCTCCGCGCGTAAGGCGTTGTTCATCTCCTCCAACTCTGCAGTACGGCGGGTTACCAACTCCTCGAGCCGCGCATTTACCTCCAGGGCGCGATCGGCGTCCGCCTCGAGAGCGCTACGATACAGGTACTCGGCTCTCAGGCTGCTCTCTATGGTGTAGCAGGCCAACATGCCGACCGCATTGGCCGTCGTGAGAATCATGGTGTTCGTCAGAAGATCTATTGATCGAACGTGTTCCACCGTGACGGCGGCGGCGACATACGACGCGACGATAATGAGGCCCGCGATCGACGCGGTAACGAACTGCACGCGACTGAAGGCGTATCCGAAGAGAAAGACCACAACGACGCCCGGAAGATAGCTGGAATCGTAGGGTGGCGGAGCGATAACCAGAAACGCAACGATCGACACTCCGGCGACGACGATCGCACCGGCGAGAACGAGCTGGCGTATCGTTCGGAAGAAGTCGAAGAACGTGAGTACGAGTACGATCGTCGCAAGCGGAGGGAATATGAAGAAACGTACCCGTAAAAGCGTTCCGGATTGATCCGGAAACAACCACACATCGACCGTCGCATAGATCGACCAAAATATGACCGCCGCAATCAGCGCGATACGCGTGAGGTTCATATCGCGGCGATAGAGCGAAGATCGGTAGGCCTCCTCCTCCGCGGGGCGGAAGAGTAACGTAAATCGACTCTGCTTGACGGTCCCATCGCCCCCAACCGGTCGTTCCATGATCAAATTGTCTGGGCATTCTTCGCCTCAGTCAACCGGTGAGTCGCTCGCGTTTCGCACGAGACGTCGGCTACACCCGGAGACGGAGCCCGACGCACCGGCAATGCGCCGGCGCGAGGAGCCGGATACGCCGGACGCGCGCGCGAACACACGGGGTCGTTCCCCCCATACCGACACACGATCGACACTCCGAGCACAATACAAACACGCCGCACGTTGTCGCCCCGTTCCGCCAGGGATACCATGACATCGATGGAGGCGGATATCCGGTGGAAGCAACGCTTTGCGAGTTATGCCAAGGCACTGGGGCAGTTGCGGGCCGCCGTCGCCGTGCAGACGGAGCGACCACTCTCGGACTTGGAACGCCAGGGCCTGATCAAGTCGTTTGAGTTTACTCACGAGCTTGCGCGCCACGGTGAGGACGAGTCGCACACCGTCGCACCACGCGGCCTCGGGGGCCTCTCACCGGCGACGATAGAGAAACTGCGCTCCGTATTCACCGCATATCGTGGCGTCGAACGGGTGGTGCTCTACGGTTCGCGCGCCAAAGGCACACACGATACAGGCTCGGACATCGACATGATGATCGTGGGGGAAGCGCTGGACACATTGGATCTTCTGCGGATTGAGACGGCGATCGACGACCTCCTGTTGCCACACATGGTCGACATCGCGCTCCTGCACCACGTGACGAACGCCGAGCTCATCGAGTACATACGCCGTGTGGGTGTAACGCTCTACTCCCGAGCGGACTGATTGGGTCCACCGTTCAGCACCAAAGCACAAAATCGACTATTATGCGTGAACCTATGTAAAGGATGCCGAACAAGGACAACACTATGCGGTCCGACATTGAAATCGTTACGGTGAGGGGCGCGTTCGATTTCCAAGAGATCATCGATCCTATTCGAGACGAGTGGCCCGGCGAGTGGGGAGAAAAGACCGACGCGGAGTTGGTCCGATTGATGGCCGATTCTTACAACCCGACAACGGACACGCTGAAGCTGCTCCGGGACGACCGCGGGGCGAACATCGGATTCCTGCGCTACACTCGGTGGCCGCGGGACGCCGTCCGCACGGTAACCGTTCATCTCCTTGATATCACGGTCGAACGCCGCGCTCGGAGAAAGGGACTCGCGAGCGCCCTGATGAGGGATATGCTGGCCGAGTGCCGGAAGACCGATATCCGTTGGATAGTGAGTCGAACACTGAGGTCGAACGACGCATCGATCGCCCTCCACGAGCGCTTCGGATTCGCGTTCGACTTCGAGACCGACAATTCGATCGTGTGGCGCCGGGCCGTCGAGTAGAGGCCGCGGCGAGCCTGAACGGATACGGGGCCCTTGGCCGCACTCGATCGACACGCGAAGGTGCGGCACTCACGCGTCACTCCGCGGAGGCATCCTTGAATCGGACGCGCCGATCGCCGCACCTCGGTTACCGAAGATCCTCTCGCCAGCGTTTTCGCAAAGCGTGAGCCGCCATCTTGGGACGACGATCGCGCGTAAAGACGCCTTTTTTGTTGCCGTCGACGCGGCGGAACTCTTGGTCGGTCTGAAAGTCGGCAAAGTTCCATACGTGTTCCCCGGCGCAAAAAGAAAGCGAATCGTGTACGTCGTGAAAGGCTTCGAGCATACGTACCTGATACTCCTCGGAGAACATTACCGGCGGCTCCGCGTGAATCCCGGCGACCGCATCGGCCCCATATTCCGTTACGAGTACCGGCTTGCCGGTTCGGTCGTGGAGCCGTTTCATCTCGGAGGAGAGCTGCGGCCCGATCACCTCCAATGAGCCGGGATCGGTGTACCACGAGAAGTAACGATTGATCGAAATCACATCGAGAAGGTCGTAGATGGTACTAGTGTCGACCGTGCCGACCAGGCAGACGGTGATCGGTCGCGATGAGTCGAGGGAGCGGGTGTAGTTGATAATGTCGGTGAAATACTCGCGCGCGCCCGGCTCCCAACACGCGGGCTCGTTGGCGACGCTCCACATGATGACCGAGGGGTGGTGGCGATCGCGACCTACCAGACGCTTCAGCGCGTCCTTGTGCGCGGCGGTGAGATCCGGCCCCACGCGACCCTCGACAAACACCGGCGCGGTCTTGTCCCGCGGCCCCACCATCGGCACCTCGTCGATCACGAGAAAGCCCAACTCGTCGGCCATGTCCATGACCTCCTGCCCATACGGGTAGTGGGAGGTTCGAAAGGAGTTGGCGCCGATCCACTGCATCCAGTGAACATCGTTGACCAGAGTGACCGCGTCGTATCCCTTGCCGCGCACCGGTGCATCCTCGTGGCGGCCGAATCCTTTAAGGTAGATCTTCTTTCCGTTGAGATATATGCCGTCGGCTTCGACCGTGACCGTTCGGAACCCGGTGCGTACCTCGCACACGTCAACCAACTCGTTGCCTCGAGTCAGGCGGAACTGCACGCGATACAAATACGGATCGTCGGGGCTCCACAGTCGGCATGTGTCGAGGACGAGGGCCCCCCGCTCGCCGGCGGATTCCGCAACGATCGTATCGTCGCCGTCAATCAGGCGCGCGGCTACCGAGAGTCCCTCAACACCGCCGGCGTCGTCACTCGAGCGTACCTCGACGGTATAGGCGACCGTGCCGGCAGTACCGTCGACCGACGGTTCCACGGTACAGTCGTCGATGTAGCTTCGGGGCGTCTCAACGAGGAAGACGCTCCGATGAATACCCGCGTAATTAAAAAAGTCATGGTAGATCTTCTGCTTAGCGTAGCCCACCGGGTACTGATCGGAGTCCTTCGGTGCAAGTACGTCCCCCGCCGGCACCGTCGTCCAGTCCAGCACATTCGAGACCGCCACGGTGAGACGATGGGAAGCTCCCCGACGGATGCGCTCCGATACGTCGAAGGAAAAGGGGAGATATCCGCCGCGGTTCTCACCTAAGTACTCCCCGTCGAGCCATACTTTGGCGCGGTGGGTCACCGCTTCGAAGTGCAACCGATAGGCGCGATCGTCGCGCCCGCCGGCTACGGTAACGGTGCGCTCGTACCACACCCACCCGACATGATCGCGGATGCGTGCGTCGGGGATGATATCGTTGTAACTCGCCGGTACGGGCATCGGTACCGCGTCGCTCAGCGTGTGTGCCGCCCACTCCTCCTCAAGCCCGCGGTGGGAGAGGTCTGCAACGAATCGCCATACGCCGTCTAGACGTTGGATCGTACGCGTTTCCGATTGGGTAGGATAGAGGTTCATGCTTGCTCCTTACTGTTGATGTCGGTCATGTTGCTTATGGGGCGACTACCCCTTGATACCGGTCGTGGCGACGCCCTCGACGAAGTAGCGCTGCCCGGCGAAGAAGACGATGAGAACGGGAATAATCGACACGAGAGAGGCGGCCATCTGCGGTCCGTAAAAGACGGCGTACTCACTTACGAAATCCGAGAGCCCGAGCGGCAGCGTCTTGAGCTCTTCGCTCGTGATATAGATCAGAGCGTTGAAAAACTCGTTCCAAAACCAGCGAAACGAGAGCACGCCCACGACGGCGATCACGGGCTTGGATAAAGGTAGGACGATCTCGAGAAATATGCGCACGCTCCCGGCCCCGTCGATTCGCGCCGACTCGAGCAGCGAATCGGG
This sequence comes from Alkalispirochaeta sp., assembly GCA_965601925.1. Classification (GTDB taxonomy): domain Bacteria; phylum Spirochaetota; class Spirochaetia; order DSM-27196; family Alkalispirochaetaceae; genus Alkalispirochaeta. The sequence goes on along the minus strand of OZ271854.1, from coordinate 2,213,345 downwards.
AATCGACATAAAAAACTGCTTGGTCATAAACGTTCCGATCGCGGTAAACGCCGAAACGAAGACCAACGCGGCGTGGGAATCGTACAGACCAAGATTTCGTACAATGATGAACTGCGGAATGATAAATGTCTGCACCGGCACCATCATCGAAGCGATGTAGACGATAAAGAGCACCTCCCGCAGACGCCACTGCAACTTGGCAAACGCGTACGCCCCCGTCGTGGCGGTAACCAACTGGACCGCTACGATAATGATGGTTACCCTGAACGAGTTGAAGATGTAGCGCGGAAAGTCGGCGCGCAGCGCGAGAAAGTTATCGAGCGTCGGACTCCGAGGTATCCACGATACGGGGTAGGCGAAAATCTCGTTCTCGGTCTTGAAGGCGTTGGAAACGATCAGCGCCAGGGGAAGCAGGACGAGCAACGCGGCCACGGCCAACACGAAATAGACCGTCGCCCGCCGGACGAGGCGACCGATATCGGCACGTCCCACCGAACCGGCTGAGCTGCTAAGAGAGATCATAATTCACCCACTTCCTCTGTCCGCGATATTGAAGAATCGTCACGACCAGGACGATCGCAAGGAGTAACACCGCCTCCGCGGAGGCGTATCCCATGCGAAAGTTGACGAATGCGTTACGGTAGATACGAAATCCGAGCACCATCGTGGAGCCTGCGGGTCCTCCGCCCTCCTGTCCTCCGGTCATGACGAATATCTGGTCGAAAACCTTAAACGCCCGGATAATCGAGATCGTTACGCAGAAGAAGGTAGTAGGCGACAGCATCGGGATGGTGATGCGCACGAGCTTTTGCATCGTGTTGGCGCCGTCGATCTCCGCCGACTCGTAGAGGCTCGGGCTGATCGTCGAGAGCCCGCCGAGATAGAGTACCATGTAGTACCCGACAAACTGCCATACGGTGACCATCACGACGGTCGCAAGCGCGGTGTCGGGACTCGCAAGCCAGGGCTGCGCGGCGAGGCCCAACGACTCCAGAAACCCGTTCACCGGACCGCGTCGCGGGTTGAGAAAGAGCGCAAAAGAGAGGCCGATCGCGACTGAGGAGAGGATCGTCGGAACAAAGATTACACCGCGAAAAAACGTCCGTAGGCGGAGCTGTTGGTTGAGTAAGAGGGCAAAGGTGAGGCCGAGTCCGACTTGCAACGTCACGACGCCCACGACGAAACGCACCGTGATCCCGAGAGAGCTCCAAAAACGATCGTCGGTGAGGGCATCGATGTAGTTCTCGAAGGCGATGAAACGAAATCGCGGTCCCCCGGTATAATTGGTAAACGAAAGTCCTACCGAGGCGATGATCGGTACCAATATGAAAATGGAAAATCCGATCAAGCTGGGAAACAAAAAAATCGGTACATCCCACCTCGATTGGGTTAGACGAGCTCGTCGTCGGCTCATAGTCGTATCTCTCCCTCACACAGGCCCGCATCGGCCGGCGGCACACAAGGGGCCGCGCGCCGATGCGGAATAGATACCGCGCGCGCTATCAGTTGCGCGCGTCGGCGATCTCTCGAAGTTCCCGGACAAGATCGGCGGTAATCTCCTCAGCGCTCACCTCCGAGGTAAGATAGACCTCAAAGCTCTCTTCGATGAGGCTCCGCACCTCCGAGCCGTACTGGTTGGCAAAGGTCGCGTGGATCGGAACGCTCTCGGTGAAGTATGCCAGCGACGATTCGTCGGGCAAGTTACGTGCGAGGATCTCCCGCACATCGTCGTCGATGACCGGCGGTAAAAAGCCCGCTTCGGCGACGACCCGGGCTCCCTCCGGTCCGCCCATCCAAGCGATGAACTGAAACGCCGCGTCCTTACGCTCCTGGCTCGCGCGGGAATGGATCACGTTGGTCGTCGCGGTTCCGTAGGTACGGTAGCTGTCTCCGTACTGCGGTAGACGTGTGATTCCCCAATCGTCCCATGTGAATCCCTCCAACATGCCGTCGTCTCGCGCCGAAAGCATCATGCCGGGAAACCATTCACCGATTGTAAGCATCGCGGCCTCACCGGAGAAGAACGCCCGGCTGTAGTGGGTACGCGTCACCTTCAACTCGATGAGCGGCCATATCGCCCCGGACTCCTCCAAACGACGACGCATCGCGAAGCTGTACGGCACCGACTCGTTGACATCGACCGTGCCGTCGGGAGTAATGAAATCGATTCCGGACTGCCAGGCTGGGATGACGAGTTGATGACCCCATGTGTAAATCAGTCCGCCGTAGCGGTTGCGGTCGGGATCGGAGAGTCGCTCGGCGATCTCGGCAAAGCGCTCCCACGTCCAGTCACCGTTCTCGACGTAGACGTCGGGAGTGGGAATCCCCTCCTCCTCGAAGATGGCGCGATTGAAGTAGGTGAAGTACGATGCGCCGCGAAAGGGGATTGCGTGGACCACTCCGTCGACGCTTACCTGATCCACATACGATGCGATCGTGCCGAAGTCGTAACCGAAGCGCGCAGCGTAGTCATCCAACGGTTCCACGAATCCGTTGGCGACCTGAGGGAAGAGATTGTTAATTTGTTTCAGCATATACGCGTCGACGTCGCCTCCGGCGGCCAAAAGCGTCGCCATCTTGGTCGTGTAGTCGTCGGCGGGGATTATCTCGGCCTGCACGAAGATCTCGTCCTGACTCGCGTTGTAGGCCTCGACGATACTCAGGTACGTGGGATCGTCCCAGAGATAATACGTGATGGTAACGGGCCCATCTTCGGTGGAGGCCGCCTCGTCTTGCCCTCCCGCCGCCAGTAAGCCTGCCGCCACCGTGAAAAGCGTTAGAATCGTGATACACCGTCGTAACGTCATGCGTTTCCTCCTTGTGAACGTCTTGCATCCATGGAACCACCCACCGAGTCGAGACGCCACTCAGATATTCTTCGAGGACTCGGGAAAGCGCGGATATCGGCTCGTTTTTTCTCTTCGCACTCACGGAAACGGCGATAGAAACGCGCGGCTCACCGGCGCTGCGTACCGTGGGTCCGGCGAAAGGTACCGGGTGTCATCCCGTAATACCTTCGAAAGGTGGAGAAAAAGCTGTTGTAACTGACGAATCCCGCGTCGCTCGCGATCTCTTTGACGGTTCGATCGCCGTCGAGAAGGTGTTCCCTGCAATAGTCGAGGCGGTGCTTGTTGATATGCTCAGCGATCGAGAATCCGGTAAGAGACTTCACCACCTGCCGAACGTGGTTCGTGGAGACCTCCAGGGTCGCCGCTACGGAATCGGAACTGAGATTGGGATCGGTAAAGGAGTCGGCGATGAGCGCAAGTGAACGTTCGACGAGATCGGTACGTCGGCGCGCGTGATCGGGCTTGCCGCGTCGCACGTACCGTTGAAACCAACGCTCCAACTCGTTTGCCACCTCGTCGACCGTCTCGGCCCACGCCAGATCCTCCCGCAAACGGCGAAAAAATGAGAGCTCGGATTGCAGGAACAGTCCGGAATCGCGGAAGCATCGAAACAGGAGATGGATCAACAACTGTACGGAAAACGCGTAGTTCTCGTAGGAGTTGCTCTGCGTCCGCTCCAGGATAGCTTGAACACGTGACAATGCGGCACCTGCATCGCCGCGCCTCAACGATTCCACCGCCGCCTCCGCCTCTTCCTGAGGAAAGTGATACGGTGCCAGGCTTCGCTCCTCCAACTCGGAATAGAAGAGCGTCCGCCCGCTCCCGAAGGCGAAACGGTAGTCCGTCGCGATCCGCGCCTCGGTGTAGGCGATCGGCAGGGAGGCGAAATCCATAATGGGGTCGGCGACGCCGATGGTTACCGTGAGTCCCCTGCGACGTGCGAACCGCTCGCGCAGCGGTGCGAACCGTGCGGTCACGTGGTCTCGAATGGTGGGTCCGTCCCATCGCACAAGCTCTACAATGGCCGCTATTCGATCGCCGCCCATGTCGATCACATGGACCCGGGCGCCCAACTCCTCGCAGGCGGCGGCCACCAACTCGTCGCGCAGAAGCGCCGGCGACAAGGCGGGTTGATCGCGCAGCGCGCCGTTCATGTTGTCGATGCGCACGGCCGTCACCACCATCAGCGGCGAACCACGCACCAAGCTCAGTTCCTCGGAGACGTCGGCAAACGCGTCATAGTGCAACCGCCCCTCGAGCACTCCCCGGAGAACCTCCTCGATATGGTGATGTTTGTGGAGAGCCAGTTGGCGGTTCAACCGGTGGAGCCGTTCCACGGTGCGGTCGAAGAGAAGCTCGGTTTGAACGCCTTCTCCTATCTGAGTCGCCCGTTCGTCGGTCGCCGCGAGCTGGCTCCGGACCTCCTCGGCAAAGGCGACGGCGCGCCGAACGGGCGCATACAGACGTAGGGAGGTAAACAGGAGGACGAACACGAGAGACGCCACAGCGATCGCGATGAGCGTCAACACGAAATTGCGCAACGCAGACAGCCGCTCGAAGGCTCGCCCCTCGTAGAGCACGTTGAAGAACATCCAGTCCGCCGTCGGCTCGCGCACCGCCGAGACGAGCACGCGTCCGTCCGCTGTCTCGGCCAGGAAGCTCGTCTCTCCGGTCTCGTCGCCGAGGATCTCCTCTATCCATAGGGAGGGCGCGAACGGTGATCCCATCGTACTTCCGTCGCGATGAGAGAGCACCACTCCATTCCGGTTCACGACGACAAGCCCGTCCTCGAGAGTCGGATTGCCGGCAGTCATGAGCTCGCGCAACTGAGCGGCGGCGATGAGCACGACGATCAGCCCTCGTTCGCCGTGGGAACGCAACGCCCCGCCCGGGGCGATAACGGCAAGATGGTCGGCGTCGCGGTAGGTAACCGGCAGGTACTGATAGAACGGCCACACCCCGTCGCCGCCGGCAAAGAGCGCGCCGGATTGAATGGCATCGAGAAACTCACTCCCCGTCCCCGGTCCGTCTACGGTGGAGTACTGTATCTCCGCCTCGACGTTGACGACGACGAGGGCGTTAATCACCTCGGACACGGCGACGGCGTCGTCCAGTCGTTCCAAGGCAAAATAGACGTCCAGGAGCGGCGGATCGTCGGAGTACATCAGTCGTTCCACCGTGCGATCCCGTGAGAGGGAAAGTAGGAGAGAGATGGTATCGGTGTGCTGGGAGCGAAAGAAGTGTCGCACCTGGGCGAGCGACTCCACGGATCGAAGGTGAATACTCTCCCGTACGGCGCGCTCGGAGCGCCAGTACAGAACGAGGATCGGCACTGAGACGGCGACGACACCGACGGTAAGAAGCAGAATGAGGTGTCGCGCCATAGGACCGTTTCGCAGCCCGCGAGCGGTAGAGAGGAGAGATCCCAACCCGCCGCCTGACACACCTCCGGCCGGCTTCGTCTCCGCGCCCGGCATCCTGCGCCCGAACATGCGCGTAGTGTAACACGAGTTGAGGCGGGCGGCTGTGTCGCCGATCCGCGGCTTACGAGTGGTCCGCCGCACTATGAGCGGTCGGCTCTTCCGAAAAACAGTGGACACGCCCCAGGAGATCGCGCCCGGCACCCTTCGCCGCCGAGCTCGCGAAGGCACCGTTGTTCGCGATCGCGAACGAAGGTTTCGTAGATCTCCGGAGAGAGGTTCATCAGCGAGTCGTCACGAAGCATCACCGCACCGCGAAACATCATGCCCCAGTGCGTGTTGAAGCGCTCCTCCGGCTTCGCTAAGGCGAACCAACCGTTCAGAAAATGGATAAAGTGGTCGGCCATCAGGTCCAGAAACGCCGCCAGGAGATCGGGCGTATCGTAAAAGGCGAGAAAGATATCGCTGCCCCACGCGAGCTCAGCGTTATCCATCGGGCCCTGGGTATCGGGATGGTAGAGGCGAACCCAGCGCTTGAGCACCGGATACCGCTCCAACGTTTCGAGAAAGAGTTCTCCGGTACGAAAGACGTCGCCCCCCTTGTCCGGCGGAAAAGGGCGGTGCCCCCCTCCTCGAGCGCGGCTCGAATCCCATCCCGCCCGCCGGTCAGCGGTCGCGTCGTCGGCAACGAGTTGTGTTCTCGCGCCATGGGCACGACTTCACACCCGAGTTGACTCGTCATGATCGAGACGCCGTAGTTGCACCGAACGTTAAGCAGGCGCTCGCTTCCGCGTTCCAGCTCGCGAGACACGAGGCCGAACTGGTGCAGCACCATGAGCGCGGGGTCGGTCAACGCATCATTTATGTGGATCGCCGGCCATGCGACCGTCGGCGGTGTCGCGGCACGATAGTGTCCGCTGGATTCCGACGTGTACCACCGCCTATTGCCGTAGACTTGCGCAGCGAGAGAGTTTTTCCTATCATTCCGCATCACCGGTTCATTTTGTCCATTTGATCGATACGCGCGTCGCGCCGTTCGACGGAGCATGCCCCATGCGAGGCGCGATTCGGCACGCTGCAGGCGTTGCGCCGGCGACGGGCGACGATACGGGCACACCAAAAGAGACCGGCAAGGAGAGGCGAGATGCAACTACTCGATTGGACCGACGAGCTCTCGGTCGAAGATGACGAGCTCGATGCCGAGCACAAAAAACTCGTAGACCTTCTCAATGAGTTATACCACGCCATGCGTTCCGGGAAGGGGAACGCCGTGTTAGGTGAGATCCTCAAGAAGGTCGGCGACTATACCACAGAGCATTTCAAGCACGAAGAGCACATCTGTGCGATGTGTAAGTTCCCCGATCTCGCCGCCCACCGCGCGGCCCACAAGAGACTCTTGGACGAGGTGAGTGCACTGCAACGTCGGTTCGAGTCCGGTGCGATGCTTCTCAGTGTGGAAACGCTCGACTTCCTGCAACGCTGGGTGGCCGACCACATCGTACAACAGGATAAGCAATACACACCCTACGTGAAATCCTGGCGGCAAGCCGTTACGGTGTAAGCGTGCCACTCGACCCGGCGAGCCGTCTTTGCGCGAAAAGTGGTTCCCGGGACAGACTATCCGGGCGCCTTGTCTCACTCGCCGGAGTCGGGTACAAATAGAGATCTTCCATGACGGCACCGACAGCGCCGTCCGGCGCCGCCGGACGGGAGAAAATACTCAACGCCGCACTGCATCTATTCTCTCACAAAGGCTTCGCCGCCACCACTACCAAAGAGATCGCCTCGCGAGCCGGCGTCGCCGCAGGGCTGCTCTTTTACCACTTCAAGACCAAGCGAGAAATACTGGACGCGATTCTCGCCGAGCGAAGTCTCGAAGGACACTTCGCCGATATGGCGCAATCGATCCCGACCGCCGAGCCGACCGCCGCGATGGTCGATCTCTCCCTTACGATCCTCGGTGAGCTCCGTTCTCGGATTGAGGTTGTCCGCGTCGCATTTCACGCGTGGTTGAGCGAGTCGGAGGGTGCGGACGGACTGGCACGACTCGCCGATAGGGCCCAACAACTCCTCGCGACCTTCATCGCGCGCGCATACGAAGCCGACGCCGAGGATCATCCGCGGCACGCCGCAACGGCCGAGCTTCTATTCAGTGGTTTGGTGATGCACAGCTTACTCACCGATGCGCGGACCGACCGCGAGTTCGTCCACCGGATCATCGAAGATATCGTCGCACCCCGCCTTTGAAAGGTCTTCGCAAGACGTTGACTTTTTTTCTCAACAATTGTCTCGAAACGGTTGACGTATTTTTTTTCAGAGTTATAATTGTAGTGAGCGGTCAGTATAAAAACACCGCAATCTACGGAACGTAAGGAGTAACCTATGGGTCTACCGAAGTTTGATATGTCCGAACGCGCCATCGTAAGACGCGTTGATCGAGACGGTTCGCAAAAGACCTTCGAGGCGCCGTTTTTCAAGAAGGTACGAGAGGGCGAGCGCCTTCAGTTCGATGCCCATGTCAACGTGGAGCTCGTCCCGGAAGCCGACTATCTCAAACGTGCAACGCTCTTCTCGAATGTGCCCAACGGCGGCACCTGGGAGTTCGTTTCCGATGAAGGCACGGCCATCGGGGGTAACGGCCTCGCCCCCTCGCCGCTCATGTATCTTACCGTCGGCATCGGATTCTGCCTCATGTCACACGTTGAGATCGTCTCTAAGCAGCTCGATATTCGGCTCGATAGAGTGATACTGGAGCAGAAGACCTCGTACTCCACCACGTGGACCTTGGGCGCCATGCACCCGAAAGATATCTTCGGCTCCGGAGAAAAAAACGAGATGCACCTTGTGATCGAGAGTCCCGAGGCGCCGGAGAAACTCGAGGAGTTCGTCGCCTGGGTACAGCAGGCGTGCATGGCGCTTCAGACCGTCGCCCGGGAGACTCCGTCGGTGACCGAGCTCTACCTCAACGGCGAGAGGATAGGCGAGGTCGGCGAGCGCGCATCGGCGTAACAGCGCGCGATGCGACACCGCCCCACAGGTTCCATATTGTGATCCTGTGGGGCAATACCCACAATAACGGCTTACGAAAACTCCGGATACGAAGCGACACCACCGCGGCGGCCGCACGTGGCGCATGACTTCATAGACGATCGTGTGAAGCACTGATGTGCGGCGTCCGGGATCGTCATACCGATCGGATACGAGGTGTTCCGCACACGCGTCCGGGCCCAATCGTGAACCGACGGTCGAAACTCGTCGGCCTTCCGCTACCCTTTCACTCGAGAAATAGGTTGTGCAACGTCACCTAATGTCCAATAATGGCAAAAGAGGCACAAGATGAACAAAATATTATATCGATTATTATTGGCGGGTGTACTGGTCGCTTTCTTTTCGGCGTGTAGCCTATCGCTCGGCTCGGACGACGCGGTAACGGAGGACGATATGGTAATGGATCTAACGCAGGGAATTGCAATCTCCGAGGAAGAGGCGCTCCGGCAGATAGAGCAATCCTCTTCCGGCGTAGACGCGAGCGGTATTCTTTTCCCCCGTCTCACATTGGTGACGCTCAGAGGAAAGGTCTTCGAGTTCGGAGTAGACGTCTTTACCGGCGAGTTCAAGGAACACGGCGCCGGCGAACCGGATACCCACATTTGGTTTGCCGAGTATCCGTTCACGCGCTTCCTCAATGTTCGATCCGACGCTCAGGGCGAGTGGGAGGTAAAGATCCTCAAGCGGGCGGATCGTCCCCTCGATCTGTCGATTGTGTATAACAAGGATTTCTTCGACGCGGCGACCGAGGATCGCTTCAACGCAATCTCCGGTATCCCGATTCAGTATCGGGACGTGACGGTCAAGTCCGAGACGTTCATCGTGGAGAACGAGGACATCACCGATCGCGCTATCCAGCTTCCCGACGAGTTGTACCTTACCGCCGCCGCCTTCGATGTGGAGCAGGCGATTCGTGCCGCTACCGGCGACCCGAACTATACGATCGACACCATCTTGGTTACGACGATCGGCAAGTCGTGGGCTTCCATGACCGACGATCGACTCCCCCACGGAGACCCCGGTGCGTTCCTCATTAACGCCGATACCGGTGAGGTGTTGCTTCCCAACTCTCCCCTCATCACGCTCTATTTCAACGAGCAGGTTGTACCCGATCCGACGCAGATCGGATCCTCGGTCGACGGCGGCGTAGCGCTCTTCAACGCTCCCAACGGCGTGTATAACTTCTCGGCCGTCAAGGCGGGATTCGACTACGGGACGATCACCTTCGGCGTAGAGGATGATTTCTATCTCTATATCTCCTCACCGCCTCAGGCTGTTATCGGTACGAACACCTCCGATCCCGGAGAGTTTTAGCTCGCCGCCCTCCCCTCCGGCCCGTGGGGCCGGAGGCTCATCGCGCTATTCGCAATTCACTTGCCGCACTCTCCTCCAGCGAGTAGCTTGTAGCTTCACCGGAAGGAGGACGACGACTGATGGCCGACAAAGGTGTCGAGGCTCGGCAACCGCCGCACGCCCGGAAACACGGCGCGCCCACTCATACAAGTTCCGTGGAGGGCGGATCGACCACGCGCGAGTTTCACCTCGACCACGTGAGGCACTACGACACATCCTCGCCGTTGCGCTGGATCGTCTCGCACACGATGAGATATTGGTGGCTCCCCGCCGTGCTGGTCGCAACCTCGGTCATAAACAATGCGGCATACGGCACTATCCCGCTCTACATCGGCCGCGGATTCGACGTCATTCGGGAGCCGGGCTGGAGACGGGACGATCTGTTGGTTGTCGCCGCGGTCGTGGCCCTCGCCGCGGTCTTTCAAGGGGTAACGGGGCTCTTGAGAAACATCGCTACCGAGTTCTTGGCCCAACGAGTCGAGCGCGACAGCCGCGAGGAGCTCTACACGAGCCTTCTCGGTAAGAGTCAAAGCTTCCATGCGGCCCAACGTGTCGGCGATATCATGGCCAGGGCCACCAACGATGTACGGGCCCTGAATATGATGTTTTCCCCGGGAATCATGCTGATTATCGACTCGACCCTTGCACTGTTCGTTCCCTTCGCGATGATTCTCCTCATCGATCCGCGCCTCTGGATCGTTCCAACACTCTTCACGGTACTTCTCGCGCTGACGGTGTGGGACTACAACCGCCGCCTGGCGCCGGTCAGCATTGCGCAACGCGAGCAGTTCGGCGTCATGAACAGCCATCTCGCCGAGGCGATCGGTGGTATCGAGGTGGTAAAGGGGAACGTGCGGGAACGTTCGGAGTCAAAGACGTTCTTCACCAATGCGCGGTCATTTCGTAATTACTTCGTGCGTCAGGGAGAGATCCAAGCTCGCTACTGGCCGATGATGGCCTTCGCCGTTTCGTGGGGTCTGGGACTCTTTCACTCGCTCTGGTTGTGGCGGGGCGGGGTGTTGACCCTCGGCGAGGTGGTGGGTTTCATGGGACTCTTCGGCACCTTTCGATTCGCGACCTTCATCTCCCTGTTCTCATTCAATCTGGTGCAGATGGGCCTTGCATCGTCGGCGCGTATTCTGGAACTCATCGCGCAGGAGACGACGCTCGACCAGAATACCGCGGGTCATAGCGGCCGCATGGTCGGTGGGATCGAACTCAAAGATGTAGGGTTCTCCTTCGACGGGACCGCGGACGGATTCGATCTCGACGATATATCCCTGAGCATTCAAAGCGGGGAGACCGTCGCGATCGTCGGTCGCACCGGCGCGGGCAAAACAACGCTCACGCGACTCATTAATCGTATCTTCGACGTAACGCGGGGTGCCGTATCGGTAGACGGCATCGATGTCCGCGATTGGAACCTTGAGAGTCTTCGCAGTCAGATCTCGGCGATCGAGCAGGATATCTTCCTGTACTCCATGACGATCCGAGAGAACATCGCCTTCGGGCGACCGACGGCAACCCCTGAAGAGATCGTTGAGGCGGCGAAGCTGGCCCAGGCCGACGATTTCATACGCGGATTTCGCGACGGATATGAAACCGAGATCGGCGAGCGCGGTGTGACCCTGTCGGGCGGACAGAAACAACGCCTGGCGATCGCCCGCGCCTTTCTGACGGACCCGCGCATTTTGATTCTCGACGACAGCACAAGCGCTATCGACAGTCGCACCGAGGACGAGATTCAACAGGCGATGCAACGGATCGCCGCGGATCGCACGACGCTCATCATCACGCATCGATTGAGCCAAATTCGGCGCGCCGACCGTGTGCTACTACTCCGGCGCGGCCGCGTACTGGAGATCGGTAGCCATGACGAGTTAATGGCGCGGTGCGACGACTACCGGCGACTCTTTTCCTACACGTGAAGTCGGGGCGTGGTCGGCGCACACACTGAACCGAATCACGCGTGACGGAGAGCGGTGCACGCTGAGTGGGTTCAAAAAGTCGCGCGCTTCGGATTGATGCGCCTCCGTTAAAGGCCGACGAAGAAGGCACCTTGAAGCCCTTTCATAGTCGGTCGATAGCGTTTTCCGTTTCAAAGCCCGCAACGTGTACGACCGAGATCACGCGAGCGTAGCCGCTCCACGGCCCGCATCAGGTGCCGTTCATGGTTTGGACGCCGGGCCGTCGCCCAAAACGCCGCGATTACATCTGTCTTTGTGATGCGGTTAGTGAAACGACCGAAATGGTTTGCAACAACAACACCTCTATGCCGGTGTTTACTCCTTTTCAATAGAAGTACATCGAGGTGTGAGGTTCCGTGCTTTTCGGCGATTACAGACGAGTTGGCATTGGGCTGTTATGTGGAAAAGTGCGGAGGGAATATGTTATGTCGCCTAACGGCTAACTCGATAAAGCATAGTTGCCATTTCATTGATACAATCAAAATCACTGGAGGCATTGAATGGATAATCTAAAAAAGAAAGTGATGGATATTCTTGCAATAGTGAAGGAATGCCCGGAAAACCTACAACAGGCTTGTTTCGAAATCTTGCTAAAACACGAATTACAACAAGGAACAGTAAACTCGGCTCCTAAAGGTCCGCAAAAAAATGAGATACCAGGTGTTCCCGATCCTATCGACCAGGCTGAAAAGACTCAGCAAGATATTTCCGACACCGATATTCACGTCAAAGTTCGTAGGTTCTTGGAGAAACAGGCGTTGTCAATAGATGATTTAAACCTAATCTTCTATAAAGAAGACGACACCTTTTTACCTCTTTATGATGATTTAAGGACTACGCGAACATCTGAGAGTCAAATCCGTATAGCACTTCTTCAATGCCTTCTTCACGCATTGAAAACAGGTGATTTTTCAACAGATGTCGAGCAAATCAGATCCGAGGCCACTGACCGAAAGTGCTATGACAAAAATAACTTTGCGAACAATTTTACCAACAATAGCGGTCTATTTGATTTTGAAAAGTATAACAAAGACGTAAAGAGCATAAACCTATCTGAACAAGGGAAAGCAGAACTTGCAAAGGTAATCAAAGAGATCGAATAACATGATCGCTGATTTAAAAGAGTTTCTTGCCATTGCAAAGGGAATCAAGCAGGACATACGCAAGCTTGAAGTCGATCGCGTTTCGAAAAAGGACTTAAAAACACGAGTTGAAAACCTGGCAACGGCGTGGTTTTCCAGTCTTCAACCTCGTTTAATCGATGAATTAGGCATGAGTTCCGATATACTCGAGAAATACGGTGAAGCAGCAGGTCGACTTCTCTCACTCGTAGCGAATAACAATCTGAAAAAATCGTACTTGCAGACTTTCGAGGCACTGATAAAGTCTTTCAACACAGAATTGATAATACCAGCACAAACCAACCCAAGTGAGATTGGTTCAATTGCTTTATTGCATAGACTTTTAGCAGACTTGCCCAACGAAGATGAAAATGAGTATTTGTCCGAAGCGGTGAAATGCGCGCAACGAGGCTTCTTTCGAGCTGCAGCTGTTATGGGATGGTGCGCCGCAATTGATCGTATTCACAGGAAAATAGTCGATTTCGGAATTCAGAAATTCAATGTCGCTTCAGTTCGAATGGCGACGCAAACGAAAGGCAGATACAAGCGATTCAGTTCTCCACAAAGTGTCTCTACACTAAGTGAGCTTCGTGAGGTGTTTGATACAAATGTTCTTTGGATAATCGAAGGTATGGGATTCATTGACTCTAACCAACATACTCGTTTAAAAAGCTGTTTCGATATACGAAACCAGTCCGCACATCCCGGTCAGGTAACAATAAGCGAGTTCAACTTAATGTCCTTTTTTTCCGATATCGATCAAATCGTATTACGAAATCCAACGTTTATTTTATAGAGACGGCGTCATAACATAACGCTGGACCAGTCAATCTGCTTTGTCACGACTTTTGCATGCGCAAAAGTCGCGCCAATCCCTCCGCCTGCGGCTCCGGGCCGCATCTTGCAGGTCAGCTCGGTGTTATGTTGCTTCTGCGTTACCCCACATGAATTGCGTAAACAGACTAAATAAAGTACGTTATTTGAACCGGGAGGCTGGTTATGAATCTTCGTTCAGATATTCGCCCTATTTCGTATGTGAAAAGCAACGCCGCGGAAATGTTGCGGCAAGTCAATGACACTCATAATCCGATATTAATCACTCAAAATGGTGAAGCACGAGCGGTACTACTCGACACCGAAACCTATCAAGAAATGAAAGATGCCCTCGGACTGATGAAACTCATATCGCAAAGTGAAAAGGATATTGCAGACAACCGAACCGTCGATCATCAATCGGTCATGGACGACATCTATAGTCGTATTCCTGATTGATGTTCGATGGCACAAATAACATGGGCCGCGAGCGCGGCGATAGACTTCCGAGAAATCATTGATTGGATTATCAGTCATTCTTCAGCGACTATTGCGAAGAACATCGCAGAAAAGATTGATTCCGAAGTATCGCGACTATCAGAATTTCCGGAAACCGGACGGGTCATTCCGGAACTCGAACGGCAGAACATCACCAAATATCGAGAGATCATCGTCGCGCCATGGCGCGTGTTCTATACGCAAGAATCCGATCGAGTATTGATCCTTGCCGTAATTGATGGGCGGCGAAACATCGAAGACATATTGCTCCGAAGAAACCTCCGGTAACACCCCGAAATTGCCTCAACCTAACCTGCTCCCGCAGTCTTCTCATGGTACGTCCTCTTTTTCATGTGTAAAGGCCAAGCCCTTCGGGCTCACTTCGTTCGACCTTGACACATGAAAACGAGGAGCGTCGCGCACCTCCGGTGCGGGACCAAGCATGGCTTTCCCGCATACATCATTCATGGAGGTGCAGGAAATGCACAAAAAGATTGGCGCTGGTACGTATGTCCCCAAGGTGAGCCGCGATGCGGTGTTTGCTCTCAGGCGAATGGCGTGGTTCAAGAATGAGCCAATGACCAGGACATTGGATCGCCTCATTCTCGATGCAATCGATGATTATGACCTCTATGATGTCTGCGCCGCCTGTCGGTGCAAAAGTCCGAAGGGTCCATGCGATGGATGCATTTTCAAAGTGGCGGCACGCGCCCACAAGCAAACATGCCGCCAAGAAAAAGCCTCGTAAGGCTTAGTCCCATTAGTTATTACCGGGTGGTTGGGCTTCGTGCTTCAGCCACTCGGTAAAAAACGCTATTTCGAAAACCAAGACATAGTATGATTTTTTATCAGCCGGCGGTTTTGTATGCGCTAAACCCTTACCAACTCCTTCATTAGCAGAGCAGCTTCGGGCCGCAGGTGGTGTCTGTATTATGTTGCTTATCCCGACAAATCAATCCATAATTTTTGCATGTCAACCGGGTCCATTTGGCGGAAATGGGATCTGCATGTGCATCCTCCGGGTACAAATCTCAATGACGGCTACGATTTGGCGACAAACGCTAACAGTCTGGTTGATTTTTGTCGCAAACTTCATGAATCAGATGTTATTGCGTTTGGAATCACCGACTATTTCTCCGTCGCCCGTCATTTCGAGTTCCTAAGCGAATACAAGCGCCTTTATCCCAACTCAGGTAAAGTTTTTTTCCCGAATATCGAGCTTCGTCTTGATGTGTCAGTCAACAAAGCAGCGGAAGAGGTAAACCTCCATGTCATTTTCGATAGTCAACTTGATCGGTCGAAGATCGAGAGATTTCTGCATGAGTTGAAGATATCCAAAACTATAAACGGCGCAAGAGTATCTTGTATTGAGCTCGAACCTTCGGAATATGTCTCTGCATGCGTCAACCAGCATGAAGTATTAGAAAAACTCCACGAAGTATTCGGTGATATGCGTCCATTTCTTATTCTTGCCGCCGCAAACAATGCCGGTATTCGAGCGGATTCCAAATCTCCACGCAAACGCATAATAAGCGATGAGATCGATAAGATTTCCGATGGATTTTTTGGTGGATCACAGAACGTTGAATGGTTTCTGTCTGCCAATCGATATGATGACTCAAGTTCGGCATCAATACCCAAACCCGTTTTTTCTGGAAGCGATGCTCATTCGTTCGACGATCTTGATCACTATCTCGGAAAACGATGCGAAGAAAACGGCCAAATCCACAAAGACATCACTTGGATAAAAGCTGATCTAACTTTTGAAGGGCTCCGCCAGGTCTTCTTCGAGCCTGCGCACAGAGTAAAGATCGGCGAGGCTCGTCCTCCTTTTGCGCCTAAACGTATAACCAGAATGAATATGGACTATCCCGAAAATGTGATCATCAACAGAACCGGTACGGAACCTTCGACATTCTGTTTCGCCGGTGTAAGGATAGACTGGGAACTTAGTCCCTTTCTGACGTGTGTAACCGGGGGCCGGGGAACCGGGAAAAGCACTTTGCTCAACGTGCTGGTCGATGTAATCCGTAGTGGGGCCTCTACAACGTTTAACAAGGAAAACACGATCACCCCCGATGGTTCAAATGTAAGTCATTCGGATTTTGTTCAGGTGGACCACTCAGCGGAGGGGTTAGAGTTTCTCGAACAGAACGAGATCGAAGAATATGCCACCAATCCTCGGAAGTTCACCGACGCCATTTACGATCGGATTCGACGCCGTAACTCTCATGTCGCGGAGAAAGAACTGGCTGTAACAACAGCTACTTCCGAAGTAGAAGATATCATCCGTCTATTAGTCGAGAAGCAACAGGCAATCACTGAACGTCGTCGTATTGTCTTGAGTTTAGACAGCAACAAGAAAGTATCAGCGACAATTGAAGGAGACGACTACAAAACCCTGAACGATTCCGTGACCGAATCTAATAGAAAACTTGTCGGTATTAGGGCCGAACGAACACGTTTGGAAAGACTGAGAGATGACGTCAATGAGTTGCTTAAGAACCATCCTCCAGTCCAAAACAATGAAGATAGCTCCCATTATCTGGTCGCATATAACGAGTTTTTGAAAGGGCTCTCGCAGCTACACACATCGTTCCTGTCCGAGTCTATCTTCGATAAAGAAATCGAGACTGAAAATAAACTCCAGACTCAACATCGAGAAAGACAAGACGAACTGGGTCAATATCTTGAGGGAATCGGAGTAACACCTGAGAACATAGAAGATATAAAGAACTCAGGGAGCCTCGTTGATTCTCTATCAGCCGAACTTGACGATATTGATTCGCGGATATCGATGATCGACGATCAGATTGAGGAACACGATGAATCGAAGCTTCAAGCTTCATTCAACAACCTGGTTAGTGTAGTCACCAACGAAATAGGCGCATTGAAATCAGTTTTGGAGAACGTTAACAGGAGTAATCCAAACGAAATTGATAGAATCGAACTGAATGTAGGGATAGACGAAGAAACAGCAACAGAGAATCTGTTCGCGCGTTTCATAGATCATTTCGGTGATTTGGGAACAGAGTTCAACTATAGGTCTGATAGGGTCAAAGAGTGTCTGTTTGGAATCGATCCGAAAGCACTAATAGACGAGAGTGTATCCATAGATGACTTACGTAACCACGTTGTTGGGGACACAAATTCTCGACGATATCTTGCGAAGGTATTCGCCGATGAGATTAATTTTTCGATTTATAAACATCTTGCACGAGTCGCCTATTTCGATTTTAACGAAGTGATTCGAGTCAATGTGAGATATCGAGGACGGCCAATCGAAGCGTCCTCGTTTGGTCAACGTTGCACGACGGTGATCGTGATTCTGTTGTTGTTTGGAAATAACCCAATCATCATTGATGAACCAGAGGCCCATCTAGATAGTTCTTTGATCGCGAACTACCTGGTTGACCTGATCAAGGAAAAGAAGTCTTCACGGCAGATGATATTCGCTACACACAATGCCAACATTGTAGTCAATGCTGACGCCGAGCTAACTACTATCTTATCAATGCCCGAGGCTAAGACCAACGTCGACTTTGCTACAATTGAAGACCTATCCCACCGAAACTCGCTATTAAACCTTGAGGGTGGTGTCGAGGCATTCGAAAAGAGGGAGCGAAAGTACGCTCTCAAAGAATCAACATAACGAGGCTGTCGCACAACGCGTGGGAACCCACGCGGAGCGAGTAGTTCACGGCCAGTGATCGTGGCCAGGCATTCTTCAACCCGCCACCCACCCGGATCAAACTCCGACTAACCGATGAATCAGCCCGGTGGTGGCGATCTTTTCGATGTTGTGCACCAGCGTGTACAGGAGCCATTGAATGCGGACCTTCGCCCGGCCTCGGAGCGTGAATCGTCGCATGCCCTTGGTGGCGGTGATGTTCGCAAAGACCGGCTCCACGATACCCATGCGTCTGGCGTACATCCGTCGACCCCGTTCGGTGTCGATCCGATCACGCATCTGTTGGGCATAGGTCCCGGCTGGACCGTCACCGCGGAAGAGTCTACGCCGGGTTGCAGTACGGATCAGACAGCGGGAGGTGAGATCGCATGCACTGCAGTCTGATTGCTTCGCTTCATAGCGCGTACCACGACGCCCGGCAACCACCTCCCGGGTGCGCCGTCGCAACGTCTTGCCGGCCGGACAACGATAGCTGTCGGTGTCGCTCTGGTAGAGGAAATCGGCTTGGGTGAAGCGCCGGTGTGCCGCCCGGCGCGATCGACTCCGATCCGCGAATCGCATGTCCCGATTCCGGAACTGATGGTCGGGGATATAGCCGTCGAGATCAGAGTCGATCAGGAACCGGGCGTTGGATTCGGTGAAATAGTTGGTATCAGCGAGGATGGTCGGTGTGCAGGCCTGGGGATGTGCGAACCTGCGCAGTGTATGCAGTGACCGGCGCACCATCCGTGGCAGCAGCGGTGCCTCATGGATCTGACCGACCGGTTCAGCGTGTAGCACGATCTGGTGCTTCGCATCCACCATCGCCAGCGCGTTATAGCCCTGGATGTAGCCACTCCCGGTTTTCAGTGTGGCACTCTGATTGTCGGTGATGTTGGATTTCACCTCGCGTCCGCTGGTGCCGGTGCGGGGTGGATGGGCGTCGAGGAATCCTTTGATGCGGTCGATCTGCGCCCGGTAGCGATCAGCTGTCCCTGAACCGGGTCTGCCCTGTTGATCGTCGTTATCGGAGGTGCATGCCTCATCTGCGCCGCGATGAGTGAGCAGTATCGCCTCAAGACGTGCTTCAAGCTTCGCTCTCTTCTTCTCCAGTTCCCGTCGCGTCCCCGCGTGCTCTCGGGCGGCGTTCGAGCTGATCTTGCAGCCGTCCAGTGCAAACACGTCCCCACCGATCAGATCGCCCTGTGCCGCAATCATCAGCACATCCCGGAACACACGACGAACCGCCGCGGGATGGCCGGTAACGAACCGGGCGATCGTGGCGTGGTCGGGCCGGATATCACCACTGAGGGCCATGAACACGATGTTGGTCCGGCAGGCTTCCTCGATCTTCCGTGAGGAGAGGATGCCCCGGGAGTAGGCGAACAAGATGATCTTCACCAGCGCGGCCGGATCACAGGCCGGGCGACCGCCGTGGTCGTTGTGATAGGCTGCATCGAACACCGACGTATCGATCTCGTGGTCGACGATCCAGGTGATGGCGTGTTCGATGGTACCCGGCACCAGCTGATCATCCAGGCACACCGGAATCATGAGATCCTGCCCCTCGTTTCCTCGGTAGTTCGGCATTGGCTCCTCCCAGGCACGATGCTAGCAGACCACGACTGCGTTGTGCGACAGTCTCAACATAACGCTGGACCAGTCAATCTGCTTTGTCACGGCTTTTGCGTGCGCAAAAACCGCGCCAATCCCTCCGCCTACGGCTCCGGGCCGCATCTTGCAGGTCAGCTCGGTGTTATATGGCTTTAGAGCAGGTAAGATTCTTCACGATGGAGGATGCTAAACAATGACGCTGGCCCGATGTGTTTAATATTGGCGAGATGGTTTTGTAACGTCGATATTACTATTTGACTATCTACGAGGTTGGCATAGAATTACTAAGGTTGCAGATTTATGAGTTCGAATGCATCTGGTCAATTTCTGGGCTATTCTATCCAAATTCCTCGAGCACTTTTTCACTTATTGCGTACTGGCCCCGGTGGAACTGTATATGTTGAGTTCAATGGAGATGTATCTGTAACTTCTCGTGAAGGAGATATGGTTTCTGAGGAAGATAAGTCCTCAGTCCTGGGAAATCCTTTAACAGATAGATCTACAAATCTTTGGAAAACATTTTATAACTGGGCAATTCTTGTTCAAGAAAGCAATATTGACACGGAAACCACATGCTTCATTCTCTACGCCAACAATCATGGTAAGCCAGCCCTTGTTAATAGACTAAATTCTGCGAAAGATACCGATGACGCTCGTCAAGTTATTTCAGAAATCAAGAAAGGCTTCTCTGATATTAATAATGAACACAATATTTGGAAATATTATAGCTATTTATTGAATAATGAAAATTTATTTATTGAAATAATTAAGAAATTTAGTTTAATAATAGGAGACGGTGCGGGCTTAGATGAAGTACGTGACGAACTAAAGCGAATACTTGTACCTGAAACCCAAATCCCTTTCCTTGTTCAAAATCTTACTGGCTGGTTGCACAATACACTGACCGAAATGATCGCTGAAAACCAAATAGCTTGCATTACTTGGGACGATTTTTACAAAGAGAAATCCGTTCTTTTTGATCGTGTGCGACAAAGAGAGTTGATAGATTTCACTTTGATAGATCCTATCGACGATAAAATGAAAAAAATGCAATTAAAGCTACGCCCTTCATATATTAAACAGTTAGAACTAATTGACTGCACAGAAGAAGAGATTGTTGAGTCGGTCACTGCGTTTCTAAAGGCGAAAGTCAACCGTCAAAAGTGGATCGAAAATGAAATCATAGACGAGGACTCCGCTGTGGATTTTCAGAACAAGTTATCGGAGTTCTGGGTCCATTCAAAAAAGAGAATTTTTCTAACTCAACAAGACAAACCCGAAGAAGTCCGAGGACAACTGTTGCTACTTGATTGCTCAACTCATCAAGCAACAATAAGGAACATGCCTCCTCCAAGCTCAACCATTGCGGGGACGTATCATACATTAGCAGATAACGAACTCCTGGGTTGGCATCCACGCTGGCAAAACTTGATTCAAAAAGCATAGAGAGAGCAAAACATGGAAAGCTTAGTAGATGAAGTTAGAAACTGGAATTCTCCAGTGATAGGAGCATACCAACTCTGGAACTTCACTGTTGGTTTCGTTAGTCATCATTCAACTGGAGACGCTCCTGTGGCATTATTACACTTCATGGCGTATCCACTGCTCACAACCGATCATTTCTTGCTTTCTGTTAATAATCGCCGGAAAAGCCTTCAGTCTTACGTAAGAGGTTTCGAGCAGAAGAAAGAAATCGATTTGCTGGTTTCTCTACAAGAAAGAATAAAAAAGAAGCGAAGCGTAACAATTTCGGCAATTGATATTGCAATAAAGTCGGGGCTTATAGTTTGGGATAAAGATTCCGCAAAGATTTATCCACGAATTCATGAATATGGGAATATAAAAAGAGGGTTAATTAATGAAATGCATATGAAAAATGGGGAAAAAGCACAAATTCTCGGCAAATGGTTTTCCCAAATAAGTGTTTCATCGGCGGCACAATACCTGAAGGTTGTCTTGTAATGCAATTCCAACTGTTAAAAGTTTTAATTTGGCCAATCGATTCAACATTCCCACCAAGAGTTGTTGAATTTGTACCAGGAAAGCTGAACGTGATAACCGGCGCATCTCGAACAGGAAAATCTGCAATAATACCACTGATTGATTACTGTCTTGCTTCAACAGAATGTAATGTGCCTATTGATGTCATACGCGACTATGCCTCCTGGTACGGTGTCGCATTTCAAACACAATCTGAGCAAATTCTTATCGCTCGTGCCGTGCCGAAAGACAATAAGGTGTCTTCAAATTTCTATGTGACCCGCGCAAAGGAAATTTCAGTTCCCCCCGTCATTGAAACGGCCAACGAGAACCCCGAAGGGGTCAAAAACATCTTAAACACAATTTCCAATGTGCCATATTTTTCTCTCGAGGGCGAGTTCGAAAGAAAAGCCTATCAAGCACGTTTGGGCTTCCGAGATTTGGTTGCGTTGGTCTTTCAAAGCCAAGACATAGTCGCAAATCAGAACATCCTATTCTATAAAACGCATGCTCATGAACATCGCGAACGACTTCGCAACTGGCTTCCTTTCATACTGGGCGCAGAGAATATAGAGGTTCTGAAAGCTAGACAGGAACTGCAGGAGCTCGAACAGCGTCTAAAAGCACTTGAACGCGATTTTGAACGAGCGAAAGCTCACTCAAAATCGTGGTCGAATAATCTACAGGGGCAACTCAGAATAGCCCAACAATATGGTTTGCTCGATCGAGACCCACGAGATGTTTCGGACCCAGACGAACTAATCCTAATCGCAAGACAACTAGTCCAAGAGGCCCCGAATTATTCAATTGCAGAGTTAAGTAATTTTCAAAAAGCGAGTCAGGCGCTAATTGAATTAGACAAGGAAGAGGATGATTTAAGCCAGCGATTGGCAAAGCTACGTAAACGACTCGACGACGTGAAGCAGCTTAAGACCAGTCTAACAGAGTATAGCGTGACTGTAAAAAGACGTTCTGACAGGTTGCATATTTCCAACTGGCTAACAGATCTGGCCTCTGATGCCAAGGTCTGCCCTCTATGTGGAAGCGATGATCATCCAAGAAGTAGTGAAGAAATGTCAAGAATAGCTTCGGTGTTCGAGGAATATGAAGCCGAGTCGAAGCGCGTTGAGGAAATCCCGACATCATTCGACAGAGAAGAAGAACGTTTAAATAAAGAACTTGAAAGCTTAATCGAGGAGCAAAGAATTCTAAGAGATCGGTATGACACGCTGTTTCTTCGTGACCAAAAAACAAAGGAAGAGTTTCAAAAGGCAAAAACTCTTTTTTTGTTCTTGGGCCATCTGAAAGCCTCGGTTGAAACATTTGAAAAGCTTCAAGCCGGTGGCGAGCTCGAAGAACGTATTGCAACTCTTGTAGCCCGCCGAGAGCATCTTTTGCAAGTTATTGATCCTAAAGCGGTGGAAAGGCGTCTCTCTGCGGCTAAAATGCGTATTTCGCAATACATTTTGAACTATCTTCAAACTTTAGACGTAGAAGCAAAATACCGCGAAACACCACCGTCATTGAACGTTAAAGACTTGAATATGCAGGTAATAAGTACCGATAGAAACTGGCATTATTTGTCAGAAATTGGCAGCGCATCAAACTGGGTTTCCTTCCATTTAGCTCTGATATGCGCGCTTCAAAAATTTTTTTTAGAGCAAAGCTGGTCGGTAGTACCGAGTTTCGCCGTATTTGATCAGCCAAGTCAGGTCTATTTCCCTAAGGTAAAGAGCGGTGAGGAAGTAGAAGAAGAGGATTCTCGATACGATGACGAAGATGATGAGCAAGCTGTAAGGCAAATTTTCCGTACACTTGCCGATGCCGTGGCAGAAAGTGATGGCGAATGGCAGGCCATCATTCTGGATCACGCAGATAAAAGCATATACGGCGAAATAGGGAATATACATGAGGTTGAGGAATGGCGTGCCGGACGCAAGTTAATACCGTCAGAATGGTATCAAGGCGCCTAATGCCCGCCATATAACGAGGCTGTCGCACAACGCGTGGGAACCCACGCGGAGCGAGTAGTTCACGGCCAGTGATCGTGGCCAGGCATTCTTCAACCCGCCACCCACCCGGATCAAACTCCGACTAACCGATGAATCAGCCCGGTGGTGGCGATCTTTTCGATGTTGTGCACCAGCGTGTACAGGAGCCATTGAATGCGGACCTTCGCCCGGCCTCGGAGCGTGAATCGTCGCATGCCCTTGGTGGCGGTGATGTTCGCAAAGACCGGCTCCACGATACCCATGCGTCTGGCGTACATCCGTCGACCCCGTTCGGTGTCGATCCGATCACGCATCTGTTGGGCATAGGTCCCGGCTGGACCGTCACCGCGGAAGAGTCTACGCCGGGTTGCAGTACGGATCAGACAGCGGGAGGTGAGATCGCATGCACTGCAGTCTGATTGCTTCGCTTCATAGCGCGTACCACGACGCCCGGCAACCACCTCCCGGGTGCGCCGTCGCAACGTCTTGCCGGCCGGACAACGATAGCTGTCGGTGTCGCTCTGGTAGAGGAAATCGGCTTGGGTGAAGCGCCGGTGTGCCGCCCGGCGCGATCGACTCCGATCCGCGAATCGCATGTCCCGATTCCGGAACTGATGGTCGGGGATATAGCCGTCGAGATCAGAGTCGATCAGGAACCGGGCGTTGGATTCGGTGAAATAGTTGGTATCAGCGAGGATGGTCGGTGTGCAGGCCTGGGGATGTGCGAACCTGCGCAGTGTATGCAGTGACCGGCGCACCATCCGTGGCAGCAGCGGTGCCTCATGGATCTGACCGACCGGTTCAGCGTGTAGCACGATCTGGTGCTTCGCATCCACCATCGCCAGCGCGTTATAGCCCTGGATGTAGCCACTCCCGGTTTTCAGTGTGGCACTCTGATTGTCGGTGATGTTGGATTTCACCTCGCGTCCGCTGGTGCCGGTGCGGGGTGGATGGGCGTCGAGGAATCCTTTGATGCGGTCGATCTGCGCCCGGTAGCGATCAGCTGTCCCTGAACCGGGTCTGCCCTGTTGATCGTCGTTATCGGAGGTGCATGCCTCATCTGCGCCGCGATGAGTGAGCAGTATCGCCTCAAGACGTGCTTCAAGCTTCGCTCTCTTCTTCTCCAGTTCCCGTCGCGTCCCCGCGTGCTCTCGGGCGGCGTTCGAGCTGATCTTGCAGCCGTCCAGTGCAAACACGTCCCCACCGATCAGATCGCCCTGTGCCGCAATCATCAGCACATCCCGGAACACACGACGAACCGCCGCGGGATGGCCGGTAACGAACCGGGCGATCGTGGCGTGGTCGGGCCGGATATCACCACTGAGGGCCATGAACACGATGTTGGTCCGGCAGGCTTCCTCGATCTTCCGTGAGGAGAGGATGCCCCGGGAGTAGGCGAACAAGATGATCTTCACCAGCGCGGCCGGATCACAGGCCGGGCGACCGCCGTGGTCGTTGTGATAGGCTGCATCGAACACCGACGTATCGATCTCGTGGTCGACGATCCAGGTGATGGCGTGTTCGATGGTACCCGGCACCAGCTGATCATCCAGGCACACCGGAATCATGAGATCCTGCCCCTCGTTTCCTCGGTAGTTCGGCATTGGCTCCTCCCAGGCACGATGCTAGCAGACCACGACTGCGTTGTGCGACAGTCTCAACATAACGCTGGACCAGTCAATCTGCTTTGTCACGCGCCTTGCGATGCGCAAGGCACGCGCCAATCCCTCCGTCACTTCGCGACTCCGGGCCGCATCTTGCAGGTCAGCTCGGTGTTACATTGCGCCCGGCGGAGCCTAAGCGCAAATCACCAAGAAATAGCCTCTACCAGATCAAAATGCTGGTGCGAGAATGCTTTAATCGTAATTCCCAGACCACACGATGGGAATCATGCAAATCTACACATAATTCATGAATGGATGTATACTGAGACTCGGAGAAGAACCTATGGCCAATTTGCAAGTACGTGATATCGACGAAAAACTCTATGAATCGTTGCGCGTTCGCGCATCAAAAGAACGACGTTCAATCAGTCAAGAAGTCGTCCATATCCTGGAAAAATATCTGTCCCTCCCTCGCGCCTTCGATATCAATCCAACTGATGAATTTCTGAAACTATCTGGAAGTTGGGAAGATGATCGATCGGCCGAAGATATTGTGAAATCCATTCGAAACGGACGAACTGAATCAGCGCGATTTACAAATACAAATGAACTATTTGATCGATACCGACATCGTCATTTATAGCCTGAAAGGCGATGAACGAGTGAAGCAGAATTTCCATGAATACCGGAACTCGCCAAAATCGTTATCGGTCATCACGTATGGCGAACTTGTGTACGGAGCTAAGAAATCGAAGGCAGTCGAAAAGAATCTTGCTCGAGCATACCGGATTGCTGAATTGTTTCCGATCATAGACATCACCCCCGCCGTGGTTGAGACATTCGGAGAAATCAAAACGTCATTAGAGAAGCAAGGAAATATTGTCGCCGATATGGATCTGCTGATCGCTGCAACGGCGCTCACTCACAATTTGATATTGGTAACGAACAATCAAAAACACTTCGAGCGAATAAACGGCCTGGATATCGAAAACTGGGCGAAATAGTAACGCATCGATGGGCGGCACAAGCAAAAACCGAATCGGCCTATTTCGCGTAATTGCCTAAACCAGGATTTCCTCCCGCAGTTTTTTCATTCTACGTCCTCGTTTCCCTGTGTAAAGGCCAAGCCCTTCGGGCTCTCTGCGTTCGACCTTGACACAGGAAAACGAGGATTCGTGTCGCACCTCCGGTGCGAGAGTTGTCTCGCATACATCTCATTATGGAGGTGCAGAAAATGCACACAACAAAAACTGCCGGTACGTATGTCCCCAAGGTGAGCCGCGATGCGGTGTTTGCTCTCAGGCGAATGGCGTGGTTCAAGAATGAGCCAATGACAAGGACACTGAATCGCCTCATCCTCGATGCGATTGATGATTATGATCTCTATGACGTATGCGTCGCTTGCAGGTGCAAAAGCACAAAGGGTCAGTGCGACGGATGTATCTTCAAAGTGGCGGCGCGCGCCGGCAAGCAGACGCACCGCCAAGAAAAGGCCTCATAGAAAGGCCCCATTCCAATAATCATTACCGGGTGGTTGACCGTGGTGCTTCAGCCACTCGGTGAAAAAGAGAAGAAGAACAGGAAATCTCCTCGTATACTGGTAAGCAGGTCGCAATGTAACGAGGCTGTCGCACAACGCGTGGGAACCCACGCGGAGCGAGTAGTTCACGGCCAGTGATCGTGGCCAGGCATTCTTCAACCCGCCACCCACCCGGATCAAACTCCGACTAACCGATGAATCAGCCCGGTGGTGGCGATCTTTTCGATGTTGTGCACCAGCGTGTACAGGAGCCATTGAATGCGGACCTTCGCCCGGCCTCGGAGCGTGAATCGTCGCATGCCCTTGGTGGCGGTGATGTTCGCAAAGACCGGCTCCACGATACCCATGCGTCTGGCGTACATCCGTCGACCCCGTTCGGTGTCGATCCGATCACGCATCTGTTGGGCATAGGTCCCGGCTGGACCGTCACCGCGGAAGAGTCTACGCCGGGTTGCAGTACGGATCAGACAGCGGGAGGTGAGATCGCATGCACTGCAGTCTGATTGCTTCGCTTCATAGCGCGTACCACGACGCCCGGCAACCACCTCCCGGGTGCGCCGTCGCAACGTCTTGCCGGCCGGACAACGATAGCTGTCGGTGTCGCTCTGGTAGAGGAAATCGGCTTGGGTGAAGCGCCGGTGTGCCGCCCGGCGCGATCGACTCCGATCCGCGAATCGCATGTCCCGATTCCGGAACTGATGGTCGGGGATATAGCCGTCGAGATCAGAGTCGATCAGGAACCGGGCGTTGGATTCGGTGAAATAGTTGGTATCAGCGAGGATGGTCGGTGTGCAGGCCTGGGGATGTGCGAACCTGCGCAGTGTATGCAGTGACCGGCGCACCATCCGTGGCAGCAGCGGTGCCTCATGGATCTGACCGACCGGTTCAGCGTGTAGCACGATCTGGTGCTTCGCATCCACCATCGCCAGCGCGTTATAGCCCTGGATGTAGCCACTCCCGGTTTTCAGTGTGGCACTCTGATTGTCGGTGATGTTGGATTTCACCTCGCGTCCGCTGGTGCCGGTGCGGGGTGGATGGGCGTCGAGGAATCCTTTGATGCGGTCGATCTGCGCCCGGTAGCGATCAGCTGTCCCTGAACCGGGTCTGCCCTGTTGATCGTCGTTATCGGAGGTGCATGCCTCATCTGCGCCGCGATGAGTGAGCAGTATCGCCTCAAGACGTGCTTCAAGCTTCGCTCTCTTCTTCTCCAGTTCCCGTCGCGTCCCCGCGTGCTCTCGGGCGGCGTTCGAGCTGATCTTGCAGCCGTCCAGTGCAAACACGTCCCCACCGATCAGATCGCCCTGTGCCGCAATCATCAGCACATCCCGGAACACACGACGAACCGCCGCGGGATGGCCGGTAACGAACCGGGCGATCGTGGCGTGGTCGGGCCGGATATCACCACTGAGGGCCATGAACACGATGTTGGTCCGGCAGGCTTCCTCGATCTTCCGTGAGGAGAGGATGCCCCGGGAGTAGGCGAACAAGATGATCTTCACCAGCGCGGCCGGATCACAGGCCGGGCGACCGCCGTGGTCGTTGTGATAGGCTGCATCGAACACCGACGTATCGATCTCGTGGTCGACGATCCAGGTGATGGCGTGTTCGATGGTACCCGGCACCAGCTGATCATCCAGGCACACCGGAATCATGAGATCCTGCCCCTCGTTTCCTCGGTAGTTCGGCATTGGCTCCTCCCAGGCACGATGCTAGCAGACCACGACTGCGTTGTGCGACAGTCTCAACATAACGCTGGACCAGTCAATCTGCTTTGTCACGCGCCTTGCGATGCGCAAGGCACGCGCCAATCCCTCCGTCACTTCGCGACTCCGGGCCGCATCTTGCAGGTCAGCTCGGTGTTACATTGCGCCCGGCGGAGCCTAAGCGCAAATCACCAAGAAATAGCCTCTACCAGATCAAAATGCAAAAGCACACGCATCCCGGAGAACGTTCGTAACACATTGATCGATGCGATTGTTTACAATGTATATACGCTGGATGTATCATGATACCGAATGAAAATCATCTGGGACGAGGACAAAAATGAGGTACTCAAGCAAACTCGCGGCGTCTCATTTGAAGAAATTGCCGGCATCATCATGGAAAAGCGATATGTCGATATCATCAAAAATCCGACCCGGCCGGGACAACGATACTTCGTGCTTCGAATGCGTGATTACACCTGGATTGTTCCATTTGTCGTCGATGACGATGAAGCTGTCGTCCTGAAAACGGCATTCCCAAGCCGGAAATACCACAAACAATATGGAGGCTCGTGATGAACATATTTGACCTGACGCCTGAAGAACAAGAAATCGAAGATTCCATCGATCAGATGGAAAGTGTCGTTGGTGAAGAACGCGAACGGATTGAAGCCATTCTCGATCGGGCGCGAAAGACGCAGACTATTAGCTTGCGAATTTCGGAAGAGGATCTGCAATTGACGAAAAAAAAGGCGGTCAAGGAAGGAATCCCCTATCAAACGCTCATCAGTTCAATCGTCCACCGATATGTGACGGATCAACTCGTTGAGACCGACGAAGTTCGCAAGATCATTGGGAAACTCCCGGAACAACGGGCGATGTAGGCGATATACCAGAACAGCCTACTTCGCATAATCGCCCAAACCGAAAGGTCCTCCCGCAGTTTTTTCATTGTACGCCCTCGTTTTCATGTGTAAAGGCCAAGCCCTTCGGGCTCACTTCGTTCGACCTTAACACATGAAAAAGAGGATTCGTGTCGCACCTCTGACCTGCTCCCTGAAAACTGGTCCAGCAGGAAGGTGGGTCTTTCCCGGATATAACAGGAGGGAGAGACATTATGAAGAAGGGGCAGTATTCGGTCGAGAAGATCATTGCGATCTTGGGGGAAGCCGAGTCCGGTGTTCCGGCGAAGGAGATCTGTCGGAAGTACGGGTTTGCGGAGAATACGTTGTACCGGTGGAAATCTCGCTATGGCGGAATGACCACCAGCGAGGCGCGGCGACTGAAAGAACTGGAAGACGAGAACACCAGACTGAAAAGGCTGGTCGCCAACCAGGCGCTTGAGATCGACGCGATGAAGGAGGTGCTGTCAAAAAACTGACGACGCCTCATCAGCGACGATCGGCTGTCGGGGCGTTGAAACACCATGGGGTCAGTGAGCGACGAGCGTGCGAACTGGCGTCGCTGCATCGATCGACATGTCGGTATGAGGCAAAGAAACCGAACGATCTTCGGATTCGGGCGCGCATCAAGGAACTGGCCGAGAGGCACAAGCGGTTCGGGTATCGTCGGATCCACGTGTTACTGCGGCGAGACCATAGTGAAGCGAATCACAAGCAAGTGTACCGGATCTATCGCGAGGAACAGTTGATGCTCCGCTCACGACGCCGGAAGAAGCTCATCGTGCAGCGCAATAGGGCCAGTGCAGCGATGCGGCCCAATCAGATCTGGGGATTGGATTTCGTTTTCGACACGACTGAATCCGGACGGTCGTTGAAGTGTCTGGTCGTGTTGGACGAGTACACACGGTATCTGATCACAGCACGAATTGCTCGTTCATGTTCGAGCGCTGATGTCATCCGGGCGTTGGAGCAATCGACGATCATGCACGGTGAGCCGGAATGTTTGAAGAGTGATAACGGGCCGGAGTTCACGTCCCGGGCCATGATCGCGTGGACGATCCAGCGCGGCATTCAGCAGTGTCTGATCACGCCGGGCAAGCCGATCGAGAACTCCTCTGTCGAGAGCTTCAACGGAAAGCTACGCGACGAGTTCCTCAACGAGAACCTGTTCCTGGGCGTGAGGGACGCTCAGGAGAAACTGGCTTTGTGGCGCGATGAGTACAATCGGTACCGGCCACACAGCTCGCTTGGCAATCACACGCCGGAAGAAATCTGGCGAAGCTTTGAGGACGGACTCACTCAAGCAGTGGTCTAGTTTCAGGGAGCAGGTCACCCGCTACGCCAACCACTCGGGGATAACAATATAGAAGAGTATGATCACGGCACTGACCCACGGAAGGAAGAGGAGTACCTTGGCGGTCCGGCCCATTCTCAGCGCGTAGAATATCCACGGGACAAGAATCCCAAAGAGGAGCACAAAGGGAAACGTCATCAGACTGAATATCTGGATGTGCACGCGTAGCGTGTTTCCGCCGGCGGCCAGCATGATGGAAAATATCGCCGGGACGATCGAGAATACAAGGACGCCCGAGTAGATCACGTCCATGATGATCAGGAGGCGACGCAATGGGCGGTTGCGGGGGCGCGGTGTGTCACTCATCGATAAGTTTCCCCAGGCCCACCGGAATCGATAGACGTATTCCTGTATTCCAGCCGACATCGGCCGGGCCAAATCGAGGTCCCATATAGACCGACGGGATAAACCACGGACGTTCAAACGCAATGATCGCTGCAAACAGAAATGGAAAATAGAAAAGATCCACCTCGCCGTAGAACCACGGAACTACGCCATCGTTACCGATCTCTATCGAGACACCGGGATAGACAAACCCGAAAACACCGGGCCACGACAGGTCAATCTGGGAGTCGCCGTTTCGAAGATCGGCAAATGTCCGTAGCTCAAAGGCGGTCCACGCGATGACGCCGCCGCTCATATCCAGGGCAACTCCCTTTAACGACAACCCCGCACGGGGAATCGTCTCCGCGTCCTTCCAAACCGCTGCAACACCCGGCAGTAGCTCGAGCGCACCAACGGCGACCGACGAGACACCGGCGACTATCAAAACGAGAACCCACCGCTTCATCGCGACTCCTGGGAATAATATTAAATAATAGGAGAAGTAATCTCCGAGCGCAAGCGCAAAACGGCCGTGCAACGCAGACTCCGATTCGAATCGGGAGGACAGTCGGGGTTGGTACAACGGATGCGTGCGACGCCTTGAAGATAGTTGCCGCACGTAGAAAAGCGCTCGCCGATTTCCTCGATACGCTCAGCGCGGTACTTGCCGTAGGTGGCCGCGCACTTCTTATCGTATTGCTCGCAGAAGTCGCCGAAGTGCCGCTCCAAGATGGTATGGAGCTCATTGCGACCACGAGGGACGTACCGGTTCGCTTCCATGGTCGCAACAGAGACCGCCGTGCTCACATGTCATAAGACCGGAAAAAGAACATGGTTACTTCAGATGAGGAGATGTATTCATCGATCGCCACATAACATGGCGCATGCATCAGTCGCCTTTTCGTCACTCCGTTCCTGCGAGGGCGTAGGTGATGCGATTGTTATATGGCGGACGGCTGCAAACGGGATCGCGCGTTAAGCGCCTCCGCGAGGACCGCGATAGATAAGGTATCGACAACCGTTTCGAGCACGACGGAACGATTGTCACGGGCTTGCGGTCTTGTATTGGGGCCCCAAACAAACGCAGAAAGGTGACGATAAACTTCTCAAATGCTTACGCGACTCAATCCGAGACGGGAGGAAGGTCCGCATACGATACCGAAAGGTGAGCGGGACGGAGAGTAATCGCACGATATGGCCGATAGCGATCGGATACTTCACGACCGCGCGTCTGGTCGCAGCG
Organism: Alkalispirochaeta sp.; assembly: GCA_965601925.1. Lineage (GTDB taxonomy): Bacteria > Spirochaetota > Spirochaetia > DSM-27196 > Alkalispirochaetaceae > Alkalispirochaeta. The sequence goes on along the minus strand of OZ271854.1, from coordinate 2,181,351 downwards.
TGGTGCGAAATGCGTTCGGACTTTCGCCACTTTCGAAGCGATCGGATATTGGATTGGTCTCTCGATCGGTCGCGAACGCCGATTTCGCACACCGCACTGTTCGAACGATGGAACCGACGAGAAAAGCTGCTCGCGAGGCGGACCGGGGTGCGAACGGCTGCTGACAAGACCTGACACTTCGTCGTGGTAGCCTGACCCATCGCAAGGTGCGGCCGGGGGGCCGTAGTGATGGGAGGAAGCCTGTGAAAATGATGAAAGCGGTTGTGATTGAGCGTTTCGGTGACGAGTCGGAGCTTTCTATCGGATCGGTTCCGGTTCCCGACATTGCGAGCAACGAAGTTCTGATTCGTATCGAGTACGCCGGTGTCGGTTCGTGGGACGTGTTCGAGCGTCAAGGCGGATACGCCGAGATGCTCGGCATCGCTCCGACCTTCCCCTATGTCTTGGGATCCGAGGGAGCCGGAGAAATCGTGGCCGTCGGCGACGCCGTGACACAATTCGCGCGAGGCGACCGCGTCATGGCATCGGGCTTTCTCAATCCAAAAGGCGGCTTCTACGCCGAATACGTGGCCGTCGGCGAGGAGACGGTCGCCCCAGTTCCGGCGGGATACTCGATGGTTGAAGCAAGCGCCGTCCTTGGTGTCGGTATCACCGCCCTGCGTGGGCTCGCAGATGTTCTAGGTCTCCGCTCGAACGACTCTTTGTGCGTGTTCGGGGCCTCCGGCGGAGTTGGACACGTGGCGGTACAACTTGCAAACGCCATCGGAGCCGAGGTCAATGCAGTGGCATCGGGGCCCGACGGGGTCGAGTTGGTGCGACGACTCGGGTGTAACTCGGTGTTTGACGGACGAGACGAAACGGATTTTGCGTCGCTGCTTGCAGCCGAAAGTGGCAAACTCGGCAACGTGCTACTGACAGCCGGAGGCTCGCGGGCGAATGAGGTATGTCGGTTGACGAAAGCCGGCGGAGTTGTGACTTTCCCGTCGGGAGTGACTCCTACGCCCGTGGTACCTGAGGATATTACGTGCACCCCCTACTACGGGGAACCCAACAGGGAGATTACCGAACGCCTGTTCGACACGATTGAACGGCACGGCGTGAAGCCGCATGTAAGTGCGGTCGTGCGAGGATCTGAAGCCGCCTCGGCTCACGAACGGGTGGTCGGCCATCACGTGGGAAAGCTGGTGCTGGACCTTCGTTCGCTATAAACCGTTGTGGCATGTGATGTCCCAAGAAGGGATAGGGTCTAATCGGACCAAAGGTGCAGTGTGTTGAACGGATTACGAGAACGGTTTCTTACTGGGTCTGACTACTTGGCGGCAACGAGATTGCTGCAACAGGCCCGTGTTGCGCACCCGACCGCAGGCCTGTTTGAGGCCGCCGACCTGCAATGGTGGTGGCGTCTTCCACGCCCAAAGACGGACGGGTTTCCCCAGTTGTTTTGGTTTGATTCGGCAGACCGTCCTCAGGCGACGGTAACGGCAACCGACTGGGGCGACCATGTTGCTCTGGCCCTGCACTTCATGCCGGACGGAAAAGAGGAACTCCTCTCCCATGTCGTCATATGGGTTGTTTTGGATGGATCCGCTTTCCGCTACGGGTATGGTCGAGCCTGTGCGCACGATCGATAGGCACCGACGAAAAGGAATTGCCCGCCACGTGCTTACCAAGGGCATCGACCTGCTTGCTACCGCGGGCGCGCGACGTATCAAGATCTGCTTCGAGCCCGAGGACTCGGTCGCGATGCGCTCATTATGAGACGGTAGGAGTCTATCCTCTTCCGCCCCGGCTTCGAAGTTCATGGTCGAGCGTCTCCTGCGCTATTCGCATGTCCTCAAGATATCTATCCTCCTGCATCCGCTGGACGCTCTCGGCTTCAGTCACATCTTCCACATGGGTCTGAATCCACCAGATGTTGCCGAAGGGATCGCGGACGCGACTGCCGCGATCACCCCATGCACTGGTGGACAAAGCGGTGACCGTGGTGCCGCCGGCCCGTACTGCTCGCTGATGGACGCTATCACAGTCTTCGACATACAGGGATAAAAAAGCGGGTGTGTCCGGCCACTCCGGTTTTGCATCGAACATCATCACAATTCTGTTCCCGATTAAGACTTCGGCGTGTCCGATCGTCCCATCCTCGTTGTACCCGCGACCTCGTTCCACAGCATCAAAAGCCGCTTTCAGAAAGTCGATGAACCGTACGACGCCTTTGACGACGATGTACGGCGTAACAGAGCCTTTGTCTTGGGGAACTGGTTGAACCTTGTGTGATTGACTCATTGCATCCCCTCCTATGATACATCTTCAAAACTTCGCAGTACTTCATAGATCGAACCGAAATACCAGCTGCTCATTCATAGTGTACCGGCTATACAGGTCAAAATTGGTCCTATATTACAAATGCAGGTTATGGAAACGGTATACGGAGCAGAAGGCGCAAAAGGTAGGTTCGCACGAAAATGCGCTCACACGAGCCGCTCGCACGGATACACACGTCGGCCTAACCGCTCGAATGAAGATGCACACGTGACAACCGGCGAGAAATGTACAGTTTCCGGTTGGTTTTGGGCGGGTAATAGACACACGTTACTCACCTGCCGTACACGAGGACGCAGTTCGCATAGGTGATCAAGAAGAAACCAGGCGACGACCTGCCGATCTCGAGGCCTGTATACCCGAAGACGATGTAAACGGATTGATCTATCGCCACATAGCATGGCGCATGCAACGGTCGCTTTCTCGGAGTTTTCGCTCCTGCGAGGGCGCAGGTGATGCGGTTGTTATGTTGCTTGCCGGTACATTCCAGGAATGAACCGCCAGTTGGTGGTTGATGATAGGCATCGCGTCCTTCTGTCTGCCGATCCATTTGTTTGGTATGCTTGGTTAATGAAAGACGTTGGGTGTCCATTTTGCGGAACGCCGAACGTTCAAGCTCGAGGAGATTTCCGAACGGATATCTTCACCTTAGAGTGTCCTACCTGCGGCGCCTACTCCATAACTCACGAAGCGATAGAAGACCTGCCCTCCGAACTTCGTCGGGGACGGTCCTCCGAACTTCCCGAACGACATAACATATCAGGCTACTTGAGGGAGAATCATGAACGTGGAATCGAAACGCCTACGACTAAACCTGACAATCCAAGTTTAGTCGTTGATGGCGCGCGTATCCCCACAAGCGTAAACCAGAAAATGCACAAGCTTATTTCCGCCCTCGCTCGCAAGTAAGATTACTTCGGGGATCAGGTTGCAACTCAGGACAGTGACTACTCGTTAGGCTATTGCAAACACGGGGAAGAACTACGCTCCTTGATCAAGGCACTGGCAGAAAGGGGTTGGATCGATGACTCGCTCTCGACTCTCGCAGGTCCGGTGGCCATTGTGACGGCGGGTGGATTTGAAGCCGCCGATGAGCTCCTAAAAAAACCAAGCCAAATACAAGCATTTGTTGCTTGCGAATTCTCAGATGATATACTTGAGGTCTATCGTTCAGCTATTAAACCCGCGAACGGTCCGCGCTCATGATCGATCCTCCGGTCAACGATCACACCGGTGTCGTGATCTTCGGCCGATGCACACGTATATCGCTTGTGCGAATCAAAGGCGATATACTGCGTATGGTTGCACCTCCTTCCGCGCGGGATATGAACGCTGTACGAGGTAAGGGTACCTCACCTTGTACGGTGGGGTGCGGCGTTCTCATATCATCACGGCGCTCGCGTACGCAACCGCCACGCCAATCATTCCGCCGCTACGCGACTCCGGGCCGCATCTTGCGGGTCAGCTCAGTGTTAGACGGCGCGTCGCATACGAAGAGTGAAATCATCAACAAAAAGAAAAAAGACGCGACAATTTATACAACGCATTGTTGCATCGGCTTCTCTGGATGAGCGATCTGTTTCATGATAGTATATACACAAGTATATCCTTTCCAAGGAGGTCCTCATGACACATACCGCAAAAGTATTTACGAGTGGAAACAGCCAGGCGGTTCGTTTACCGAAGGAGTTTCAGTTCTCGGAGCGAGAGGTTCAGATTCAAAGAGTAGGAAATGCAATCGTGCTTCTTCCCGTGTCGGATCCGTGGGAAAGTTTCCGTAACAGCCTGGATCAATTTAGTGACGACTTTATGGAAGATGGGCGACGGCAGCCGATGGATACCGGACGGAACATGGATCATGTATTTGATTGATACCAATATTTGCATTTATCTCATTACGAAGAGAAGCGAGTCGGTACGAAAGCGGATAGAAAAAGAAAAACCATATCAGGTGGCGATTTCGGCAATCAGTGTAGCAGAACTCGAATATGGTGTAGCAAAGAGTCGGCATATCGAGCAAAACCGGACGGCGCTCCGAAATTTCCTCTCGGCCTTTGAAATCATTCCGTTCGACGATCGCGATGCGGAGCAATTCGGAGTTGTCCGAGCACTATTGGAAAAACGGGGACAACCGATCGGTGCCTACGATTTGGAAATTGCGTCTCAGGGTCTTGCCCGCGACATGACGATAGTGACGAACAATGACAAAGAGTTTCGCCGCGTACCGGGATTGACGGTAGAAAACTGGGTATGAAACGCATTGATGACGTAACCGGAACACTGTTGTCCCACAGAAATGCAAAAAGAAGATAGTACTGAAAACAGTGAAACGGGGAGCCGGGTGGTTTTTGGGAGCGGTTCGTTTTTGCCAGCGGGTCGTATACGTACAGCGTTGAACATGTCGGCACTATCACATTAGCGGAGTAGATTGGACGACCTCCCTTTTCCCTTACGGTACGACACGGCGACCAAGCGCTTGTGCAAGAGGATGGTTGGCGCGTGTATTTCACCCCATAGCGGCCGCTATGTGGGCATGGAGCATCTGGCGTTTGTCGTGTAACGTTCACTGCGTGAAGACCTATCCGCAACCGGTGCCGCTGCGCACCGATGGTAGCAACCGCTTTGCGTACGACACGATGACGCACCGCTTACCCAAAAACCTGGTGAATGTGGTGTCGGCACACCCTGAGTATCCGGCGGCGATTCGTGACGCGGTCTTACACTTGGCCGATGCGATCGGTACTAACGCGCCGATTCCCGCGCTGCAGTTGCCGGCGTGGGACCACGACACGTGGCAACGCTGCTACGCTCCGTACGCGGGAAATCGCTGGCACGACAGCGAGTGGTTCTTTGCCGAGACGTACGGCTTTCGCCTGCTGCTGGCAGCGTGCCGCTACTTCGAGACGCGCGTCGATCCGTTTGGTCCGGCTAAACGTGCCGAGTTGGATTCGGGTGCGCCGTTTTTGCCGATCAAGCGATTTTTTGGCGAACACGGAGCCGCACAGCTCGAAACGTTGCCGGCCGCGTCGCACGAGCACGGCGTCGGGTTGGTGGCGGATGCGCTGGCGCTGAGCACGTGGGGCAATAAAGCCGACATCTCGTTTGCCGCCGGAGGTGCGATAGACCACTCCGCGGGGCAGTCGCGGCTGCTCTTGATCGACGATCGCGCTGCGGCGGCGCGGGCGTTGGTGTCGCGGCGCGGAGCGGTTCACATCGTAAGTGACAACTCCGGCGCCGAGTTGGGCGCCGATCTGGTTTTGGCGCTTACGATCTGCGGTCTCACCCCCAAATCGGTGGTGCTGCACCCCAAGCTCTATCCTACCTACGTAAGCGACACCACCGTCGAAGACGTAAACCTCTTTCTCGCCGCAGCGGCGGCATTCGACGACGAGGTTGTGGCACGGTTTGCCACCGCGGTGCGCCGCGCATTCGACCAAGGCCGACTGTCGCTCGCGCCGGACGACTATTGGTGCACCACCGGATTCCTGCACGAGCTGCCGCATCGTGTCGCGCGATCGTTCGACGGTGCGGCGATGGTGATCGTCAAAGGCGACTTCAACTACCGCCGCGGCTTCCGCGACACGCTCTGGCCGCCGGAAACCGACCCCGCCGCGGCACTCGGCACACACTTCGACTACCCGCTGCTGTTTTTGCGTACCATGAAAAGCGACTGCTTAGTTGGGGTGCCACCAACGATGTGTACGCGTCTGGATAGCACCGAACCGGGTTGGCGTACCGCCGGCAAGCGTGGAGTGATCCAACTGGTGACTTCCGCGGGTACGAACAACCGCAGTTCGTAGGTCGCGTGGCCGCGGGCGAGATAAACGCTGGTATGGATTCAGTGGCACCATAACAAGTCATGCACGCATTGTTCGGCTCTCGTGAAGGTCGCCCCCTCATGTAATCCGGCGATAGGTGTCGTAGATGGTCAGTACGAGCGATGGCTCTCGCGACGACACCGGATTATGCGTAGTTGCGCCCCCACAGCTTGTTGAGAAACTCCTCCGGTGTATTGGCCGCCGCGTTACCGGACATGTCGGCCAATGCCCAGAATCGATGCGTGAACAGGAATCGAGAGAGCTCTTGTATGAGCTTGTCCGAAAAGCGCTCTCCATACCCCTGCAAAAGCGCTTCCGCCACGGTAGGTTCACCGAACGCGTGATCCACCAGTGGCGCTGTGAAGTCGTAGTACGGGTGGCCTATCATCGCGTCACCGAAGTCAATGATCCCGGAGAAGCTCCACGTTCTCCCGGTGTGCTCTACCAGGACATGGTCGTGTGTGAGGTCGCAGTTGAGAACGACCAGCGGCTTCCTACTTGTCGCTATCGGTTCTATGAAGTCACGTACCCACGCCACCTGTTCCTCCGTGAGATGATGATGCTTCCGAAGACCATTGACGCGTTCACAGAGGAACGTATCCCAATCAGAAGGTAGCTCGGCGATGTGGGGCCGGTCATGAAGCCGGCGAATGAACCTCCCGAGATCACGCATGATTGAAGTCTTCTGCTCGACGTCGATAGAACGCCAAATTTTGCCGGTCGGCGTGCCCTTAAGAACCGTCATGATAATGTACGGCCAACCCTCGAGTTCTCCGGTAGCCACCAGCTGCGGAATCGGCAACTCGGTCAGTTTGGATAGACACGCAGCCTCAACGGTGTAATCGTGAGGCCAGAATCGGCAAAACAGCTTGACGATGTAATCTCCGGCCTGGAAAACGATGTGGGTTCCCAATACGGTCCGTTTCAGCTCATCGGTGGCAATACCGTGTCGTCGGCAGATTGCACGGATCGCAGGAAGCCATACATCGTTGTTTGCGAAAAGCGGATGGTAGTCATCCTGCTCCATGAGCGACGGGAGAAGCCCGGGACCAGCGTTAGTAGCCATGCGATGTTAGCGTTGTAGCCGGATCTATCGGTTCGTGCAAGAGCCGCTGAATGTCCGGATCGTCGGAGACAATCGTGAGAACCACATAGCATTTCGCTTGAGCGGACGTGGCTATCGTCACTCCCGTTGCTGCCGACTGCGTCGGCAACGATCTAACCGGTGTGGACCATGTAGGTCATGTGGACGCTATGTGACCAAGTTTGTCGCGATGTCGGCCTTGTGTCGGGACACTCCGGGCGGGGAAAGCTAACGCGCTCGCAAGCACGATCCCACCACTATCTCTCGTGGGCTCGCCCGTCTTTAACCCCGCGAAACTACCTTTGATCCACTCCTCAGATATATTTTAGGTTGCACAATACTACCTATTTGATGTACCATACGCGAGGTAAACGCCATGAGTAGGAAACGTATTGAACCAAGGTCGGGTTGTCCCATCAGCTTTTGTCTGGAGATGATTGGGGACACCTGGTCTTTGCTGATTCTCCGAGACGTAATCTACTTCGGTAAGCGGACCTACAATGAGTTCCTGTCTTCTGATGAAGGTATTGCTCGCAACATCCTGGCCGATCGATTGGTTCGGCTACAGGCAAAAGGTTTGTTGACGAGACGGCCCCATCCGGAGGACCGGCGCAAGGAGATATACGAGCCGACACAAGACGGGTTGGACCTCGTTCCTATCCTTCTCGAGATGGCCGAATGGGGATCGAAACGAGTGAGCCAAGAAGACCTTCCACACGAATGGCTCCAAACGGTACGCGAGCAACGCGACACGATTGTTCCCCGTATTCAAGAAACAGTCCGCCGGGGCAGATCGATCTTCGGATCCCGGAATAGTCTGTTCGCGGAGCTAAAAAAACTCGAAGAGGAATCTGGTTTTGTATAACGCCGCTATTACCCGCATCGTGGGCGTACTCAAACGGGTCGATTCCGTAGCAATTGTCGTCAGGGCACGAAGTACCGAAGGAGAACACTCATATGGACAATACTAAAAATGGCGTCGAGAGACTAGAGATGGCTCAAATCGCCTGGGTAGTCGCCGACATTCACGCGTCAGCAAAGTTCCTTGCAAATACGCTCACCGTGACCGGATTTCCGCAACCGTCACCAGTTCGCGCACAGGATTTGAGTATGACTTACTACGGCGAGGTCGCGGAAGCGGAATGGTTGACCACTCAAGCATATAGTGACGGCATGTTTGTCGAACTCGTTCAGCCGGTTTCGGGACCGAGTATGTTCCAAGACTATCTTGCCCGACATCCCCACGGAGGTGTCCAGCATGTGGCGTATCGCTCGTCGATCGACGAGTTCGAACGGATCACGATGGGCTTGCGCCGACAAGGTTTTGATATTATCAGCGAGGTAGACCACCCGATCGCGCGAATGGCCTTCTTCGACACTTACAAAACGATCGGAGTTGCGACCGAGATCATGGGTGTCACGCCCGAAGGTTGGGCCGCCATCGAAAACATGAAAACCGCCGGCTGAGTTCAGATACGGCACGACGCAGTCACCCCGGCGGCGTATGGTGTGGAAAGGTGGGCGATGTACGAATCTCCGTCCGATGGGCGTATGCCGGCCATTGTTTCTGGTGTTGTGTTTCATGGCAGTGCTCTGAATGTGGTTCAGGCTCAATGGTTCGGAGATGAGAGGTGCCACGGCGTCAGCGTAGGAGAGCCCCCGTGATATCCTCAATGATGGCACCGAGAAAAACAAGGCCTGTACTTAAATAGTACCGGTGCTGCCCGGAGCAAAATAGGAACTGTTTTGTCGACATGCGTTCAATGATTTGATTGGGCTCCAGATCAACCTGCAACCGCCTGAGCTCCGGCAACTCATTATGACTAAGTAGGCCCGATGTGTGATTAAAAAGATTTGCAATGGTAATAGAGGAAGCCGGTGGGAGGTCCGGATACCAGTTGTCCAAGGTATCATCCAGTGACAGCCTCCTTTGCTCAATTAACTGAAATACGATTGTTGCCGTTGCCAACTTACCCACGCTCGCTCAGTAAAATGTGGTTGTTGCTTCATTGCCAACGGTTTTCGACCATGTACGGTTAGGCGAAACCAGCGTCACCGTGATTTCAGCTATGCTGGAACGCGCTGACGGTGACATTACTCGAGAATCAAGAGCAGGTTCGTCTTGAGGTGATTGTGAAACAGGGAGGTTGGGCAAAGTTGGGAGCTGAAAGCCTTCGGCAGGCGTCAGCATATCGACCCGTTCGCAATAATCACTCGGCGGCGCAACCAGACGACGGATGTCCGGCGAGGGATTCGACTCAAACCGGAGCGACGGTCGCGGTTCGCGGGGTGCCGACGGAGCGGTCGGCGGCTACAGTCAAGATACTCCACCGATCCGAACGAGGGAACGCCGCGTGGAATCGAGGCGAGCGTCGGCTCCTATCGCAGTCCCCGCCGGACGAGCACCTCGATCAGTCTCTTTGTCAACTCGCCGGCAGCATCGACCTCTTTCTTGCGGATCGAGACACTTTCGACGTTGAACCCGAACGCGATACTGTGGTCGCTGCAGAACCGGGCGATTGTCTCCGCAGCGGAGACCGCCGCGCGCAGCGACACCTCGATAGCATCACGCGCGTGTTCTAAATCGTTCTGAAGCCACCGCGGGATAGCGATACCGAGCCACTCCATGAAGCGGAGCGTCTGCATTGAGCCGCATGGACTGAATGTGAGTATTACCCGCGGCATTACCATGTCTCGGCGCTCGGTCTCGTAGAAGCAATCCGACAGCGTATTTATCGCCGCAGTCGAATCAAACACGCATTGGGATATGAAGAACTGGCACCCCGACTTCATCTTTTCGATCAATCGCGAGTGCTCGTCTCCCCTCCTTGTATGCCGTTCCGGGATTGTGACTCCTCCAACCACAACATCGGGTCTCTCTTGACGCAACAGTCGGTAGGCCTCACTGAGCTTCACGCGTGGCCTTGATCGGCTACTGCTCGCTCCAACTAACACGACCGCTTCACACGTCGCATCCACGGTCCTTACGCGTCTCGTTAGTTCGCTTTGGGAGTAGTTGGCCGTAGCGATGTAGATTACGCGAGGGGCTAACGTTCCACCCGTCGCAGAAACGAGTTTCTCCGCAAAGTCGAACGGATTGAGGGTCGGAAGGAACGGAAACGGGCGATCATCGTCGGTCCGATCCGACTCGTCCTGTACATCGTACAGAACAATCCCGTCGACATCTAGTTCCCTCATCCTATCGCATCGACGGGCCGCGATGTCCATGACCCTCTCCGGGCCGTTGGCGGCTTTTGGCGGCGAAAACCCGTAGAGGATCGGAGCCCGAGTTGGGTCGGCGGGAATCCGAAGGAGACTATGGTCACTATCGACTGCCATGAGGAACATGAAGATACCACGTCCTCTTACCCATCGTCACGAGAGTTGCACGTACTATTGGAGAACCCGCGCGGCACAACAAAGTCATGCGGACAATCGGCAAACGAGGTAGTCTCGTGGCCATTCTGCTCGCGCTTGACCAAAGCTACGCGAAAGCGCGAATGAAGGTCTCCGCAGTAGTGAGAAGCAACGTCGGGTTCCTGAAACGAACGCACGAGAGATTCCGAAGCTTCTTTGATGATGTTAGGTCGCCGTAGAGAAAGCTTGAGTTCACAGGAGACCGTTTGGGACGGTGTTCCCGCACATTCAGTTCGTGTATCAGCCGTTTCTTCCGGAGCGAGCACTCCCGTAGCAGGCCGCGATGTTCTACGGTCCGGGCGCGTTGTTGCAGCCCGACTTCGAGCTTACTCGGAAAAACTCGTTTTTCTCGCGATGAGGAGGACCGCAAGCTCCGGCCCGTTGGAGGTATTGTGCATTCGCGACCGAAACGGACTCCGCGAGATGGGCAAAAACTCGCTCAACCCCCGCCGTAATTGTGTATACTCCGAATCTGCGTGGATCATCTCGATTTCGTGGTCTTGTTCTTCAGCATCTCGGCGTGGTTTGTGGGTTTCGGTATCGCGCTTACGGCGAGAAACACGCGGGCGCACGAGGTCGCCAAGCAGTACCGCTACTTCACACTTCCCATCGCACTGTTCGTACTGCTTGAGATGGTGTTCTATTACCTCGAGGCCGGTGCGCTCGGCCCCGTACCATTGTGGTTTATTCTGATCAATAGCTACATCAGCGTCACCCTGTTGATCCTCTGCTCGCGCAGAGTTGTACTGCTCGCGGCCGTCATGACCGAACGCCCGTTTGCCGCACAAACGACCAGACGGATCAACGTCGTGTGGCTGATCGGGTACTTCGTAGCCGCCGCACTCCTGGTGGTGGACGCCGCCTACCAGACGGGCTCCTTTGTAATCGGTCTTCCGGTCTTGGTGTATCTCGTCGGCGGATTTACCGCAGCGGCGGTGATTATGCTGCGCCGGTCCTTTCGCCTCCGATCGAAGCATCAGGTACGCCTTCTCGCCGGTATCCTCGCGGGGACGGTTGTGATCTTTCTGGAAGATTTGGTCGTTTCTCTTGTGGACGACGTCATCTTCTATCCCTATGCCTTTCTGGCAATCAATCTGTTCTTTATTCACTACTTCGCCGGTATCCTTCGCCGGTCGCGGGCCGACGGGGACCGCGCGTCGGATGTGAGCGGTATCGTTGCCAGGTATGACGTCTCCGCTCGCGAGGCGGAGGTCCTTGAACTGATCGTCCGAGGTAAGAACCGCGTCGAGATCGGCGCCGCCCTGTTTATCTCCGAGAACACGGTCAAAACACACATCGGCAACCTATACCGAAAACTCGGCGTGACCTCGCGAGACCAACTCGTGGAGCTGATCACCGGCGAATCCGACACCGAACGCAACGACTGATTTAACCGGAACGACACACTATATGATTCCCGGGTATCGGTGCGTCACGCGCCGATCGTACCGCCGCCGGGTGATCGCAGGGTGAGCCCGGGGTGAGACTGCGATGAGTACCGGGCTATTCATTTCAACCACAATACTCCGCGCGGTACGATGGCCAACCGCACATCGGGCGCTATGGTTCACGGCAGATCTCACCAAGGAGTATGTGCAATGAGCAAACGAAACACGCGCGCCCTCCGGACCGCATTTCTGATCGTCATCAGCGCCGTGACCTCGCTCACGCCGGTAGCCGCCCACGACGACCCTGGCTTTACCGGTAACGCGGTAGACGTAGCATTTCTGTCGGAGGCGTTAACCCTTCCATCGTTTCGTGTCGTCGATCGGCCGGTGCATCCGGGCATGATGGCCGCCTACGAGCATCCGTGGAGAACCTTCGATCGATCGTACCTTTTCGTTGAGGTCAACATCGGGTTCTATCTCCACGAAGGATTTCAGAACGGGATGTTTCTCGGTTTCGACCTCGGATACAGCTACGAGACGCTCGCCGGACTGGGCGCAAGCGTATCGGCCGGCGTGGGTTACCTGCATACGTTTTACCCTGGGCCGGTGTACGAACACAGCGACGGGGAGTTCGAGCAGGTCCGCGACTACGGCATGCCGCATGTGGTGATCTCGGTCCCGCTCGAGATCAACTACAACCTGGCGCCCCGCGTGGGCATTCCACTCACTCCGTACGTGCAGTATCGCCCCCTCGTGCAGATACCGGGTATACGCGGCTGGGGAATCCACGCGCTGCCGCACACGTTTTTACTCGTCGGGACGAAAGTGCACCTTGACGGGGCGGAGACCCAAGGAGGACGCCATGAACGGTAAGCCGGGGTTGATGGTTATGGCCGGTGTTGCGCTCACCTGCTCGTCGTGCATGATGAATCCGCCGTACGAACAGCCGAACTATAGCTGTAACGACTCGGCCGCTCACGGCACCGCTACCCACCCCAAGCGTGATCGATTTCAGGCACTCCTCGCGGAGGGCGCGCGGGACGGCTTGCCGGGCATCGTGGCCTACGTACGGACGCCGGACGGAGATACATGGATCGGAGCCGCGGGAATGGCGGATCTCGCCTATCGCGAGCCGATGCGTCGTTGCAATCACATGCTCATCGCCAGCGTCAGTAAGGTCTTTACCGCGACGATGGTGTTACGGTTGGATGAACGGGGCCTCCTGAGTATCGACGATAAACTGGACCGGTACCTCGACGACTCGATTACCGACAATCTGCAGAACGGTCACGACGTGACGCTGCGGCAGATGTTGAACCACACGAGCGGGCTCTATGACTACCTGGATCCGATCTCCTACGATCTCGATACGATTCAAGACCCATCGCGGGCCCTCTCTCAGGAACAGAAACTGGTGTACGCCTACGGAAGGCCGGCTACCAACCGCCCCGGCGAGGCGTTCTCCTACAGCAACACGAACTACCTCTTGCTGGGCATGGTTATCGAGAAGGTCACCGGGCGCTTTTTGGGAGAGATGTTCCGGACAGAGCTATTTGATCCCCTCGATTTGGCAAGCGGATACTACGGATCGCACCACGACCCCATACCGCCCGCCACGCCGCGGGGATACTTTCTCCTGTTCGGCGATCATCGTTTAGTCGATAGTCGCCACCTCTATATCAACGATCTCAATACCGGCGACGGCGGCGTAGCGATCAACATGCAGGATATGGGCACGTTTATCGAGGAGCTATTCGCCGGCGGCATCGTCAGCGCAAGCGCGCTCGCACAGATGACCGGCGATACGGTAGAGATCCCCGGCGATCAGCGCGGACTGTATTGGACGGCCGACGGCCTCGGTGTGGAGATATACGACACGCCGTACGGTCGCGCATTTGGTCACACCGGTGCGATATACGGCTTCCTTACGGTTCTCTTTCACTTTCCCGCCACCGGTTCGACTCTCGCGTTCTCCATCAACGGAACGAGCCCCGACATCCTGTCCGTTCGCGAGGCGTTATTGGACGACGCACTGGAACTGATGTTTGGTCCGTAACGGTCGTTCCCGACGAGATGGGGAGCTGGAGGATACACCGCGTCTCTTGGGCGGATCCCGCCGTAGTTTGCACCGGGCGGCGGGGGAGCGTGTGTGCCGCCTCAGCAGGCCCGGGCGGCCGTATTGTGCCGCGTATCGGCGTATCGCCGGTGCGGCATACACATCCCGGCCGGGCCGGAAGCCGCCGTCCCGTTTTCGACCCTCCGGCGTATCGCGAACGTCCGCCCGCTACACCGAGTCGATCGCCTCGGTGCCCCCGGTCACCAGCTCTGTGCACACCCTTTCGGTTACCTCATCGAGAGGAAAGTAACTCTCGATCTGCAGCTCATCTAAAGTAACGTTCTGCGGCGCATTAAAGGTGGTCAAGGTAGTGAGGAAGGCGATATGCGTCGGCCCGAGGCGAAAGCGAAAGACAAACGCCGCGTCGGCCGTACGAGAAAAATCGGGATGACGCCACGATTCGGGCACACCGGGGGCGTGCAACACCTCATCGAGGAGCTCCGACAGTTGCGTGTCATAGGGTCGATGCAGAGACTCCCGATGCAAGCGTGAAACCATTTCCCGTGCGACATCGCGCCAATCGACGAGATAGGGCCGCAGCAACTCGGGATCGAAGAAGGCTGAGAATCCGTTGAAGGGTCTCGGGACGTCTCGCTTAAGGCAGGCGCGTAGCAGACACTCGGCACCCTCGTTCATCCTCAGAACCTCGTACCAACGATTCATAAACAACATCGGATACGGATTGTGCCGCTGCATCATATGCGCAGCTGCTCGCTTCAGCCCGGGGTCATCGACGAGAGCGTCTATCCCCAACTCCGGGAACACTGCGGGAAAACCGGCGGCACGCAACATGACGTTGCGTTCACGCAGCGGAACGTCGAGGGTCGCAGCGAGAGTTAGAATCATCTCGGCGCTTGCGCGTGAGCGTCCCGTCTCGAGGAAGCTTACGTGCCGAGTCGACACGCCCGCGGCGAGGGCCAAATCGAGTTGGCTTAATCCGCGCCTCCCGCGCCAAAACTTGAGTAGCGCCGGCAGGAGTTTGCTATCGTCGTTCATCCGTGACTCCAACTATCATGACTCAAACCTACTCCATCAACTACCTCACCACGTAATTGAACGGCAAGGAGTCCGGATGCACCCTTAGAACGAAGGTGCAACGCATACATAGGAGGTATCATGGCTACTACACACACCGGAGTTACTACACAAACCGAACCGTTGGGTCCGCCGACCCGTTTTTTGACGTTGCGGGACTGTCGACTTCCGTACTGGCGCATCAGCACGGGACCAGACATCGTTTTTATCCACGGTTGGCCGTTGGACGCGCGAACGTGGCGTCATAGCGTTCGGGCGCTCTCGGCGCACTATACCTGCCACTTGTTTGATCTCCCCAGAGCGAGGCGGTCCGAATGGAGCGACGAGACCCGTGTTGGTGTCGAAGAGTTTGCAGCTGTAGTCGCCGAAGCGATCGGAGCGATGGAGATCGACGGAGAAACGTTCGGACTCGTCGGACACAACACCGGAGGAAGTTACCTGCGCATTGCCGCGGTGTCCATGAGCGAGCGTGTCGCAGGAATCGCCTTAGGCAATACCGAAATCCCCGGTCGGCCGAGCCTCCGACTGCGACTTCTCTTTGCACTTGGAAGGCTGCGGTCCTTAGAAGCACTCTTGGCCGGCGTTCTCTCGTCGCGCCTCGGGCGCGCTCTACTCTCAGTTGTCGCCCATCGAAATCGCTCGCTGCTACACGGAGCGCTCGCCGATCTCTTCTTCCGTCACCTGGCGGAAGATGATCGGGCGATGGCAGGAGCAGCGGCCGTTCTACGATCGATCGAGGTCGCAGACTTCGATCGGGTCGCTGCGGCACACGAGGCGATCACGGCACCGGTGCGGCTGATCTGGGGTAGACACGATCCTTGGTTCCCGCTTCGTGACGCCCGGGCGATGGCCGCAACATTCCGCGGAAGTACAGACCTCGTCGTCTTGGATCGCGCGAAACTCTTCGTCCACGAGGAACGCCCCAGCGCGTTCAACGATGCACTGCGAGACCACTTCGACCGGTGTTTCGCCGTATCGTAGGAACGCCGGCACTAGCGCGCACCCTCCCGCGCCTACGCCTCACCGCCGGTGCGGTGGTGCACACACGAGAATGAAGGTGGAATAGTGAGGTTCGGGTTGGGCTGAGGTGGGAGAAATGACGCACGTACTCCAAAAGGCGAGGGGAAGAAAACGGTCGGTTGAGACGATCGGGATCAAAGCCGGGCGGCGATCGTCTAATCTTGACCGGCCCGGTCGGTGCCGTAGGTGCGCTGGTCGTTCGCTTGGCGAACCGCTCGCACTTGCATCAGTCGCCTTCTCGTCGGCGTGCTCCTGCGATGGTGCAGGTACCGTGGGCGCCACGCGGCATTGCGTTTGTTACCCTGAGATGTGGCGAAGGCCTATACGATCGGATCGGTCATCACGTCCCGCAGGATCGCGGCATTGCGCTCCGGTGTGACCGCGTTCGTTTCCGCGATACGCGCCTGCAGAATCGCAGCCTTCCACAACGCCCAGCCTCGGGCCCGCTTCCAAGTACTCTCGTCCACGTCAACCGCGTCGCGAAACGCGCGTCGGCTTTCGCCCTCGAAGTAGGTCCACGCAATGGTGAGATCACACGCCGGATCACCCACGGCGCAGCAGCCGAAATCCAACACTGCCGCCAGTTCACCCGTCTGAACGAGGAGATTGCCGGGACTCATGTCTCCGTGCAGCCACACCGCATCATCGGTGTACTCCGCCGCGGTCGCCTCGTTCCAGATGCGTGCCGCTTTATCCGTATCGATATGCGAGTCCAAAGCCCTCAACGCGATGTGCGTCTCGCGATCGTAGACCGCCGGCGATGCCCCGCGATGGAAATTATGTGTCCCCGGCACGGGGCCGCCCGACGCGGGAACGCTCCGTAACGCGAGAAGGAAACCTCCCAGGGCGCGCGCAAACTCCGACGGACTCGTTGGGATAGCGGTAGTAGCGGGTGCCCCCGTTAGCCACGATCGGATTGACCAATGCCACGGGAAGATTTTGTCCGGTTTGCCGAGGTTAACCGGTGTCGGAACCGGTAGCGGAAGGTTTGGTGCGAGGTGCGGCAACCACTCCCACTCCTTCAATGTTTGTGGTTCGTACCGCGCAGCACTCGGCAACCTCACGCTCAGTTCGGATCCCAACCGAAATGTACGGTTGTCCCAACCCTGGGGTACCACCGGTGTAATCGGCAAAGTCGAATACTGGGGAAACTGTTTTTTCACGACGGCCTGTACGAGATCGAGGTTGACGGAGATCGCGGCGGCGCTCATGGTGCAAACCGTACCCTACTTGAGACCGACCGCAAATAAGACGGCCTGATTCGGTGTCTTGGATGCCGGATACCATGTTCGCTGCACGCCGACCCTCCTTTGTCAGGGCGATTGCAGGATGATTGGACCATTGGTTCCGCGGCAGCTCTACTCCGACCCCGCCTCACTCAGGTGGGAGATATCCTTACCTCAGGATTGTTCCTGTTCCCAGGCGGTTTGTGTCTCGCTCTACATACCCGTACCAGGTCTTGTCATATAGACATAATGGCTGAAACCGGATCGATTCGCATGCTTGTTCTCGATTCTGAGCGTCTCAAGAAATCCAACCGACGTGTAAAGGTCCATCGCGGCAGCGTTCGTAGACGCGACTTCGAGATGAACCGCGGCGACCACGTCTTCCAACAACCTCCCGATCAGCGTTTTCGAGTACCCACGACGTCTATGCTCTGATGCAGTTGCTACAAACTCAAGCGCGAAGTCGCCCTCGACACCGATAGGGTACCGCTTTCCAAACTCCCTACGTAACAACGTATATGCAAGCCCTCCCCTGAGGAGGCCTAGATTCTGAATACACGCCCTTCTGTGCATGCGGACGCTTGGGCTATTCAGCGGACTCAAACACGCAATGGCAACGGGAACTTCTTCTCGTACCAACGCGTAGAAGCGGGATAGGTCAAAGCTCGGCACGAACGCCTTTGCGAGTCTTGCCCTGTCCTTTGAGAAGAAAGAAAACCACTCATAGAATGAATCCGAGAACAGATAAGAGGCGCGGTACAGTTGTCCTTGATCCAGTTGGTTGAACGGAACAATAGTCATTGATTGCTGCATAGGCCTTCCATCCGTTACGAACGTATTATGAACCAAGCAGTGAATGTTGTCAGATCGTATGTTGGAGCGGCAAAAACGACAAGATGAGCCTCCGAATCCTACCGGGAAGGCAGACGGTAAAGACGCAATGTATCGTCTTGCGATGCGTCATGTGTCGGCAACATATCGCCGGACCAGTCAAGCTGCTTCGTCACGGCTTTTGCACGCGCAAAACCGGCGCCGATCCCTCCGCCGTTTCGCGACTCCGGACCGTAGCCCGCAGCTGGACGCGGTGTTATGCCGCACGTAGTGTAGTGCGGAGATAACGTCGGGAAAGCGAACACATCTGAGATAAAGAACTGAGGCAAACTCAGTCGAAAAACATACATCGATAAACTGCACCGGAACACAAGATGTGAAAACTATAGGACGAGCGTGATGTGACGCCGAGCACGTCTTGCATGTCCAGCCGATACGATAAGCGTCTGCAAGCGACCGCAATGCCGCTACGGTAACGCGGCACCATCGAACGGATGCGTTGTTGTGTCTCGGCTTCGGCTACTCATAAGGCGTTGTATGTCAATGATTTGTCAAAGGCAGTAGTGTTGAAGAGTAAAAGATTTAGAAAAGGGAACGACGTAGGAGCATGTCGATTCGTTCATTGCTCTTATTCTGAAATGCATGGGGGGTGATCGGCTCCGAAAAACACTACGGTCACCTTAAGCGTGCTATCGTCGATACTTCAAAGGACTCATCGAATGCTGTTTCCTCTTCTAATTCAAAAATGACGTTACGACTGCATTAATATGACATCCTGGCGCCGTATTGGAAGCAGTGTAATAATAAAAACGGAAGGAGCGAACAATAAGTACCTATCACGGCTGTCCGGTACGGCAAAAGCCCATCAGTGAAATCGCTCAATACATAAGAAACTTGATACCGGCCGACATACCCAAGACGTACGCCCTGAGACCCATGTTTGCAGACGTTGCAAGCGAGGACGATATACGAAGCGGCGTTGTTGCATTCAGGGATTTTTTGTATGTGTTTTTCGACCGCCTTATCTCGGACGGACATGCATACTTCACGTTGCCGAAAAAACCGAAGACTGCGACAGACTATCCGTTTCTATATCATATCACCGACCTGCTGGCCGACATAGGGTATCACGGTACGCCGGCCGGAAGCGGCGATTCACTGCTGATAACTGAAATACCCTCATTTGCCGCCTCAATCGACGAAAAAGGAAATAAAAAGAAGCCCAAGAACCCCGTTTCTAAGTTTATGGAATGTGTGCGTTTTTTAACACTCTGCGGTTTCGTTTTTATCGGCATTGATGGAGAAACGAAGCCGCTCAGTCTTTCGGAAGTACGATTAGAAGTATCGTATCCGAGCGCTCCCATCTTGCTCACGGGGCTCAAGGTCATGTCGATTGCCGATATAGCACTGCGAGTGAAGCGGTACAAGAACGACAACAATCACGATAATCTTCTACGCTGCGATTACCGGTTACTGAAAGCGGAAGATACGGACCCATCGGATATCTTAAAAGACTTCTTGCATCCCCTGCGCGAAGAAGTCCAAACGTTTGCGTTGGAACTACATCGGCGTCATATCGATATGGGAATGACCTGCGCAACGCTCATATCAACCTTCGAAGTTCATTTTGCGTATGCACATGTCAAGAGTAGCCGGCGGGTCTTATCCCCACGGGATGTATATCAGCGACGGGTATGGGACTTTTCTCTGTCTACACGCCACGGCTATTGCTTAGTTGTACGAGCCAAAAAAGCAGATAGATATCCGGATCTTATTGAACAGTTCCCGTTGTCTTTGCGAGAAAAAATTGCAAGAGGATACGGCTGCGATAGGAAGCTGCACAATGAACCGTGTCAGGTCGGTTGTCAGGGAATACGCCTGTCTTTGGATGACTCAATACTGAATATCAGCCGGGATATTGAAACGTGGCTTGATAAAGAGGTGTTGTGTTAATCGCTGAGTAGCGCAAAAGCGGCGGCGACCACTCGGTGTTGAATCAATATCGAAGGATGCTCCCGCATGCTTTGGAGATCGCCGATAATTGCAACTACCGTCTTGTCGGTGTCTCGCTTGCACACTGCAATCGACGCTCCTATAATCGAATAGTCTCGCGGTCAAAGGATCTCTCAACCATGAAGATCGACAGACTGATCGGTATTGTGATGATGCTGATCAATAAAAAGAAGGTCACGGCGAAACAGCTCTCGGAACACTTTGAGGTCTCGGTCCGCACCATCCAAAGAGATCTCGATACGCTCAACATGGCCGGCGTTCCCCTCTATGCCGATGTGGGAGTCAACGGCGGGTATCAATTACAGGAGAACTTCAGACTCGAAAAGGGCTTTTTGAACAGAGAGGAGGCCGGAGTTCTCTACACTTTTCTGAAAGAGCTCGAAGGAGTAACTCCCTATTCGGAAGTGAGTTCCATCTACAACAAGTTTTTGAGTCTGGATGCTCATGACTTAGACAACAAAAAGCTGGTCGTTCAGTTGAACCCCGCCTGTAACAGTAGCGACTTCCAAACGCATCTTTCGGTCCTTTCCAAGGGACGGGACATGCAACGGAAAGTGACCATGACCTACTACGATGTGCGATTCAATAAAACGACGAGAGTCTTCTGCCCCTACTGCTTGGTGTTAATCAACTCGAGGTGGTACGCCTTCGGGCATTGCGACCTGCGCTCCGATTTCAGGATGTTCAAAGTGAGCCGGATCGCCCGGTGCGAACTATCGGATGAGAAGTTCTCATTGACCGAGATGCCTGCGGACCTGCCGTGGGAAAGCGGTGGAGACGACGATTGGAACCGAGAGGAGATCGTCCTGGAGATAGACCGGGACAATCAGCACATACTGCCCGACTACATCGAACCGGCAAAATGTCGTGTCGTGGGCGAAAAAATAATCGTTCACCTACACTACGAAATTAACGAATGGCTCTACTCCCAGCTGTTGGGTATGGCACCCTATGTCAAAGTCGTACAGCCCGAATCGCTTCGAACCGGCTTCATCGAAGTGCTGAAAAAGGCACTTTGTCGCAACAACTACGACACAGAGGTGTCATAGTTTCCGGTGTACTCTCGAGCTCACGTTGAACAAAACGAAAGGAGCTAAGAGATGAAACGGGAGCTACTCAATCAATACGCCCACGTCTGGAGAACCTATCGGTGTGTCTGCCGGGATTTCGACGAGGCCTCGTGGAGAAGCCTAGGATTCGGCGTCACCCAACCCGATAGGCTGGCCCTGCATATCCTCCAAAGCGCGATCTTCTACATCGAAGGGAGAATGCTGTTAATGCGTAAAGATGGATCGTTCATCGATAATCGCTCCTCGGAGATCGATAAAAGCGCGCTTCCCGACGTGGAGAATGTGCTCTTCATGGTCGAAACCGTCGCGCGGAAAACCGAAACCTGGATCCGGGAGATGGACGCTGACGGCAAGAACGAAGAGTACCCCTGGGCAGGGGAGACCGCCCAGAGCGTCGCGCTTTTTTTGCTCCGCCATAGTCAATACCACCTCGGGGAACTAAACGCCCTCTTAAACGAGCAGTTGAGGGGACGCGCCCCCGATCACTTTGCCGACCAACTCTAAAGACGCGTGCGCGGGAGATGTACCGTAATCGAATACGAGTAAACCGCAATGGGAGCGTGAGTAATGATTACCGGCGTCAAAGAATGGAACGCAACAATCAAGAAACTGAAGGGCATAATCCTCAAAGATGGTTACGTCCGTGAAACATCGGAGATGATGCTGAATCTACACCAGTTTGTTCACGCGGCATCGGTATCTTCAAGCGGTGCGGACACGTACGAAGACACCTTGTGGAAAAGTTGTGATGCGGAGATGATCAGACGATTCTCCCGGACAAAGTTGTACTCTATTGCCTGGCATCTGTGGCACAGTGCGAGAATCGAGGACATTGCCGTGAGTCATTTTCTCTGTGCCGATGAAGAGGTCTACCATAACAAGCGTTTTCGAGACCGGCTGGGTATACCGTTCCGCCATACCGGAAACAGCATGAAGTACGATGATATGCAGGTATTCAATGCACAGATCAGTATTGAGCAGTTGCGGAGCTACCGAGATGCGACGGGCAAGAAAACCAGGGCCGCGTTACAGACATTGACGCTATCCGACCTCAAAAGAAAAGTCGGCTCGGAGTCCCTTAAAAAGATACAGAGTATAGGATCGGTCGCAGACACGGACACGTGGTTGTTGGATTTTTGGGGCAAGAAAAACATTGCCGGCATAGTGACTATGCCGCTGACGAGGCATGTACTGGTTCATTTGAACAGCTCCTTTCGATTGTTGTAGGGGCGAATGGTTGGGCACAAGGCGCGGGCGACGTACCGCTTGTGTGCGGTCGCGGCCGGGGAAATTGTAGTGCCTACCCGGCACTCGACGAACCGTATTTGTTAGATTAACGAAGAAAGAGTGTTTATCATATCTCGAAAATAATTTACGATGCGGCATTGCTTCCAAATGTAAAGTTTTCGTCGTTCTTTAATATATTTTACGAATGGAGTGAGGAACGTGTATACAAAAACTTGTCGCGTCATATTGCTTGCGGTGATGAGTGTATTGATTCTTAGCGGATGCGTGACGCCTCCGACATCCGCGGTGCGTCCAAACGAGACCGTGGATCCCACTATGGGTTATCTCCTGGCTCGCCTCTCGGAAGACGATGTGAGTGCGTCTCTGGTGCTGCAGGGTGAAGAGCGGGTCGTTATCGAGTTTGTCGGCACCGATAGATCTCCGCTCGTCCTCGTGCCCGTTCCACCCGGTGAATATAGCGCCTCTCGCATCGGCCTTTCTCGCGGGAACTTGAGCGGAACTATTAACCTTGACGATGTCGAAAGAGTTCGCGAACCGGTCGTTATTACGGCGGGGGAAATCGTCTACTTCGGAAGCTGGAACGTGACGTTTAATTCAGCACTCAGCCGCGCGAATCTGGCCCCTGTGCGAAACTATGCGACGGTTGATTTCGTGAACATGGATGAACGATTTCCAGACTTTGCCGTACTCGATAGGCGTGTCCATTTTCCCGGAACGGAAGACATCGATATCAACGCGCTGTCGGACGGGGAGACCGCCTTTCGTGCCGTTGAGTCGTTCGAAACGGCGTTCCGCGTACCACCGCTCCATCAGGCATATATTACGATGTCATTGTTGGCAGAGTTGGAACTCCTCGAAACTCTCGACTTTGAGGTTATGGATGAACTCCGCGCCCGGTTTTTCTCCGAGTTCCCAGCCGCCGCCGCCGAGGCACAAACACTCTCGGAGATGGTCGTCGGCGGTTACGCCGAGGAGGGGCAGCCTCTCGTCGCGCGACTTCGAGTCGCGCCGCTAAACGATTCCTTTCGGCGCGAGGGGGCACAGTACGTTGTTGTGTTTGCAACAAACCTCGCCCTTGACATGCCCTCCGGCACCATAACGAGGGAAATCGTTTCAGGGGGGTTCAATTTACTCCCGACGCACAACGAAGCGTACGTGCTATTTGAGAACGGCTATCTGGTGACCAGCAGTGTATTCAACGAAACTGAGGAACTCGATGCCGAGATCGCCGTCGAAGAGGCGTCGGGCGACGCCATGGTCGCCATTAACCTGTCGGACACCCTCGTGAGAGATGCCGATCCGGCGAACGACGCACTGATACCGAGGTTACTATCACAGAGCGTCATAACCGAGAGTCCGTTGAACCTTCAAGCGGTAGCCGCGCTTAACGGATTTCTGTATACCGTCGCGCGGGGCGACTACGACGGCGCGGCCGCGGAGCTATCCGCTTTGCAATCGGAGTTTGCCGATGTTTCGGAGCCATCGATTCGCACTGTGATCGATAGCCACGCCGATATCGTCCTACGCTTGGCGCGGCGGGCGAACGAAAGCCACGAGTAGCGGTAGGCAACGGGAACGGCGCATTGCGTCGCTCCCGTCGATACATGACGTCGAGCGCCGACCGGATCGGCCGACGTGCGATTAGCGCGCTCTTGATCGCCTCCGGTCTCGTCGAGCGGTAGAAAAGGTATCTCGGAGCGGCGGCGCAAAACCGCGCTGACAGGCGAATTTATACGCGAATGGCGGCGACCCCACCGCTCGAAAGAAAGGACACACGCGACGATGAGGGAGAAATGGTTGGTCCCGGGCGGGCTTTGAACGGGAAACACACGTACGTTTCTCACCAAGCGTGCGCAAGGAAACCGCTCGGTGCGGCAATCGCGGTCAAACCCGGTGGCGGCCGACCGATTCCGACCGGGTGTTGGAAGATGTTCCCGGTGTCTTGGGAATTTCCGATGGTCGTAATCGCCGTCATATCACCACCCGCACTTGCACCGGTTGCTTGCGTCGCTACGCTCCTGTGAGGGCGCAGGCGATGCGGTTGTCATCTTACACTCGCCTTCGCGGGACGATACGGCCCGGGTATTGCTCTTGACGGGACGGAGTTACCGTCCGACGTCTGAGTCGGATTCAACAGTCGTTGGTGCTATCCGGTATCCGATTGAGGATTTGACCGTGATGTTGGTTCAACTCCCTTCCGCAACGCAAATACGGCAAGTATCGCATTCAGCAAAAAGATGTATGAAATGAACGCGCCGCTCTCAAACGAGAAAACCTGGATGGCCAGTACGCCTATGCCGAACCCAACTGCGCTCACTGCGTAGGCGAGCCAACTTTCGGTTTCGGGGTGCTTGTAGGCTTTAACAAGCGTCGGCAGGCTTGCCAGCACATCGGCGCCGAGGGAAAAAACGATCGCAAGATTGGCATTCTTTGTGACTGCCCAAAGAACAATTCCGATCATCGCCGCCGCCATCAGATAGTAGTCGTTCGGCTCCGTTTTCCAGTACGCCTTGGCGTTCAGGAACGAGGTCACTACGATGAGAAGGGGAGTGAATCCGGCGGCGAACGTTGCCCATGATAGCCCCTCCACCCCTTGCGCACGCTGGGCTACGAAAATGATCATGGGGAACAGACCCCAGAGCAGCCAAGTCACCCGATTCGGTTTTGTCTTGCCTGCGGCGGTATGGAACAGGTAGACGAAACCTCCAAGTGATCCGATGCCACCCCCAACGATGGCGTAAAACTCCGGTATCATCGGCGGAGTATAGCACACCGATTATCGATCATTCCGTTCAGGGGACCGCAACGCTGTTCGTCGGTGGATATCGGGACAGCCGCCAACCTCGGAGGCCACGACGGAGAAAGATCTCAACAAAACGATCCATCCGCCAAGTAGTCAAGAAAGTGGTGGTCAACGGCGTCGCGTAGTTGTGTGTTCAACATGGACCAGTGGTCGTCGTGTTGGAACGGGAAACGCCGGCACCACACGGTTCGACGAATGGTCATTTTCATGGACGTCCGTCGGGCGGTTTATCATACAATATCCCATCACCGGCACGCCGCCGTCGTAAGATGGACGTGAGGCCACTCTTTGGATTATGAGCCGTTCAGCGACTGCGCCCGGCAATTACCGCGCCAATCGGTTCACCATGTTCGCCGACGTAGCCGGCGGCTCACGCAATCGTCATGCGAGCAAAATCGGGGACATCACACGCCGGATTGACTGTCGGCAAACGGGCCGTGGAATCCAAAGCCGAATCTGCACCGATCCAATCGCCGCCGATCCGGCGTCGGGCTCCGGGGCGGGGCGAAAGGAAGTGCTCGATCCCGTCGGGTCGACGTCAGACCTCGGTCATCCCGCCGTCGACCGCGTACTCCGAGCCGGTCACGAACGCAGCGTCGTCGGATAACAGGAAGGTTGCCACCGCAGCTACATCGTCGGCCGTGCCGAAACGGCCCAACGGCACCTGAGATAGAATCTGAGCGGCCATGCCTTGAATGGCTTCTTCCGGCATGCCGGTACGTGAGAAAAAGTTCGTATCGATCGGGCCTGGACTCACTGCGTTGACGCGAATCCCTCTCGGAGCGAGCTCGGCTGCGAGAACGCGGGTCGAGTGGCGCAGAGCCGCCTTTGTGGCACCGTAGACACTCGCCCCGGCCATGCCCACGCGATTAACCACCGACGTGTTGAAGACGATCGAACCGCCGTCCGAAAGCAGCTCCGCCAGAGCCTGAATCTGAAGAAGGGGCCCGCGAAGATTGACACTGAACTGTCGGTCGAAAGAATCGACGGTGAACTCGGTCACCGGCGAAAACTCACCGAAGCCGGCGTTCACGAACACGGCGTCGACCCCGCCCAAATGCTCTTTCACGGCAAGCGCGAGTGCCTTCGCCCCGTCTGCGTCACCCGCATCGTTCTCGATCGCAACCACGCCAAGTTCGTCACGAACGTCCTGCAAACGCGATGCCGCAGTTCCCGTAACGAGCACCCTTGCGCCCTCTTTCACCAAGCGTGCCGCCGTAGCCTTGCCGATGCCGCTCGTACCGCCGGTCACGACCACTCTCTTATTCTCGAATCTGCTCATAGTGAGCTCCTTTTTTAGAAACCAATCGGTTTCTATTACTATATTAGGAACCGAATGGTCCCTTTTAATCCAAAAAAAATCACTCCAGCAACCGCAAGGCGGTTTCTACGCTCTGGG
Organism: Alkalispirochaeta sp.; assembly: GCA_965601925.1. GTDB lineage: Bacteria > Spirochaetota > Spirochaetia > DSM-27196 > Alkalispirochaetaceae > Alkalispirochaeta. The sequence goes on along the minus strand of OZ271854.1, from coordinate 2,154,564 downwards.
TCGCTTCTTCCGCGTTCAGAGTCGACTTTCCGCCCACTTGCAGCCCCGAAGTCAACAGACGTAGCGTTCGTGCCACCGCCTCGGGCGAGATATCCGATCCAATCTCTCCCGATGCGATACCCCGACGAAGCGTGCTCGCCACGATTTCTTCGATAGCATGATTGTGCTCATGAAGCAGCGAGCGCACGTCGCCGTCGCGCGGTCCCAGCTCCACTTCGCTGTTGACGGCGAAACAGCCGCGTCGAACGTCCGTTCCGGTCGCCATCTCCGCCACCCTCATCAGCCATGCGCGAACGGCGTGGCGTGCCGAAGGATCCTCGTTCAACGTCCGAGCGAGCTCTCGACGTGCATCGATCAGATATCGCTCCAACGCGCGCAGATAGAGCGTGTGTTTGTCACCGAACGCCTTGTAGAGGCTCCCACGAGAGAGTCGCATGGCCTCAAGCAAGTCCGGGAGGGACGTCGCCCCGTAGCCGTTCCGCCAGAACGCGTGGAGCGCACAGTCCACCGCGTGGTCTTCGTCAAATTCCCGTGGCCGCGCCATGGATTGAAGATAGAAATTCGGAACCGATCAGTCAAGTATTTCTTTGATCATTTCAGCGAGGCGAAGGTCATCCGAGTGATCTCGACATCCCAACCGGATGACTCGCCGCGCGGATGTGCGCGCGCACTATGACGTACAACATTAACGCATCGAGGTTTAAAACGACGAAGGGTTCTCTACTCCTGAGAAACTCAGCCTTCTTTTCCTCCGCGCCGCTCTACCGTAGTAACGCCGATCCGACTTCGACGATTGCCCGCGCCTGCTGCCGGGTAAGAAGCTTGCGACGCATCAAGATTGTGACCTCGCCGTTGCCGATGAAGGCTACCGGAGGGGCGGGCAGTTGTTCGCGCAACCGGGTCCAACGCGCTCCGTCACCGACAATCCGCTCGGCCGCCGTTCGGTCGGTGGCAATCACGTCGAAATAGCGGTTGAACTGATCGTCACCAACCTCGGTCATACGTTGTGCGCCGGCGAGTAGTGCGACTCGATCGCCCAGAAGCGGCCTGAGGACAGATTGTACTCGACTGTCGCCCAAATCCAGGCGCGCCACGGCGCGCGGCAACTTGGGTCCGAGCATGACCGCGTCCGGGCCGCTATACGGCGCGCTCCACTGGGTGTGGTGGTTGCTCGCAACCACGGCGCGGTTACCGCCGCGGAAAAACAATCCTACCAACTCCCAATCGTCGTGCGCGACGACAAAGACGCGGTCACCGCCTGCCGGCTCGATAAACGACCAGCCTTCAGCAGCCGCAAGCCGCCGCATTTCGTCGATCGTGTCGATACGTGGATTCCGTCGCGCGTGCCGCACAGCGGCGACGGCAGAGAGCGACAAACCGATCGTTATTGCGACCAATACAACCGTGGCATTCATAGGCGCGTCTCTCCTCACGTGCGTTCGGCCGGCCCCGACGCGTCTCGGGGACGACGGTGTTAACTGTAAACCAGAGTACCAATCAGTACAAACCGGCGTTGCCGTGAAAGGGTGGCGCCACCGCCGCACCACAGACAGTTCTTGCGGAGTGCGAAGATGAAATGGTAGTTTTTGTGTCACCGCCGTGGTCTTCTTTTATCGATTGCGAGCGTACATACTTCATCAAATCGAGGCGTTTATGACTCCAAAGCCGGTCGCGCTGGTCACGGGAGCAAGCCGAAGCATCGGAATCGGCGCCGCTATCGCCGCGGAGCTAGCGGAAAACGGATGGGACATCGCCGTTACCTACTGGACCGATTACGACAGATCTATGCCGTGGGGCGGCCGGGAGGAAGATGTACATGATCTTGCGGAAAGGATTCAGAAGAACGGCGGTAGATTCTTCGCGGTAGAGGCTGATTTATCCGATCCTCAAGCGCCGGCGCAACTGTTCGACTCGGTGGAGAGGAACGTATCCCGCGTCTCCGCATTAATCCTCTCCCACTGTTACTCCGTTGACAGCGACATCATCACCACCACCTTAGAGAACTTCGATCGGCATTTTTCCGTCAACGTCAGAGCCTCATGGTTGTTAATACGGGAATTTGCCCTACGGTTCCGCTATCGGGATCGCCCCGGCAGAATTATCGCATTAACCAGCGACCATACGTCCTTCAATCTACCCTACGGCGCCTCCAAAGGAGCTCTGGACCGGATCGTCATTGCGGCGGCGGATGAGCTACGGGACAAAAAAATCGTGGCCAATGTGATCAATCCGGGAGCAACCGACACGGGATGGATGGATGAGGAGCTCAAACGGGAGGTAGCGGAGAAAACGTTTCAGAAACGGGTGGCAACGCCCCGGGATGCGGCAAACTTGGCTGCATTTCTCTGTTCCAAATCGGGTGAGTGGATAAACGGACAGGTCTTGTACAGCAACGGTGGAATCCGCTGGTAACACGCTTCTCGAAGCTCCTTTTGCGGATGGGAAGGCACGGCTTACGTTTAGCGCCGTGCTACCGGGCATCCCTTAGAACCGACCGATACGTTTGGATCCCGAATCGGCGATCACCATGCTGGCGTCGAAGCTCGCCTTGGTAAGGCGGTGTTTGATATCGCGATAGGCGGGATTCTCCCACAGATTGTCGAACTCATCGGGGTCCCGTTCCAAATCGTACAACTCGCCGTAGTCGATTCCGTGATAAACGGAGAGTTTGTAGCGCGCCTCACGATACATCGTGGCATACGATCCCGAGTCGTTTAAGGCGTCTTGATACTCGCACCGGACGAAGTCGCGATGGCGGTCCGGCGACGCACGACCGAGGAGTATGGGCAGTAGGGATCGGCCTTGGGTCCACTCCATGGGCGCTCCGATGACCTCGGCAAGGGTCGGCGCGATATCGGTGAGCTCGACGAGACCCTCGGCAACGACCCCCTTTTGGAACACCCCCGGCCAAGAAACGATGAGCGGTACCCGCACCAGCCCTTCGTAAAATCGACACCCCTTCAGGGTCAATCCGTGATCTCCGAGCGTCTCCCCATGGTCCGACATAAAAATGACAATCGTATTTTCCCGCTCTCCGCACTCTTCCAAAGCGTCCAACAGTCTCCCGACGTTTCGATCGATAAGCTCTATTTCTCCGTAGTACGAGGCTTTCTCCCATAGATGGCGATCGTCGGGCCGACGCGGCTCCGTCTGAAAGTAATAGCCCGCCAGTCGCCGTTGTACCTCCAGATCGGACTCCGCAAAGAGGGGCGGGGGAAGCTCCGAGGTTTCGTAGTGGGAGCGAAAATCGGCCGGCGCGTCCGCTGGTGGATGGGGGTCGAACGGGTTAACGCTGATAAACCGAGGTGTCCCGGAACGACGCTCGATGAAGTCGATCGCCGTCGTGGCACACCAGCTGGTCTGGTGCCACTCGAATGGGACGTTTTCGCGGTAGTGCACTCCCGTCCTCCGGACGTCGTCCCGCTCCGACTGATCGAGGACCGCATCCAGCATACCCCTCTCCGCCAGCCAATCGGTGTAGGCGTTGTCCGAGTCCATGAGCTGTCCCGGTGAGAGGCTATGGAAAAACTCTTGGTACCCGTCGTCGATCCGTTGCTCGTGTCCTTCCCAGGGTGAAGCGAGATGGAGCTTGCCGACAAGTCCACAGGTGTAACGGTGGTCGGCGAAATGTCGAGAGATGAGCGTCGCGCCCTCGGGCAGGTTGAGCCGGCGGTTGCCGTTGATGACCGAATGAATAGCCGAGGGGTAGAGCCCCGTCATGAAGCTCCCACGGCTCGGCGTACAAATAGGGCTTTGACAGTAAACGTGAGAGAAGGCGGTCCCCTCGCGACAGAGGCGGTCGAGGTTCGGCGTGCGAATCGACCGGTTTCCCAGGGCGTGAATCGTGTCGTATCGCTGCTGGTCGGTGCAGATCCAAAGAACGTTCGGCCGATCGCTCCTCATGCGTCCGCCCCGGACTTATGAGCAAAAACCCCAATCTGAGTCGCCGCGGCCACAACGTCGGCCGTCTCCTCCTCCGAGAGCGTCCTATTCGGGAGTCGACAAGGTCCGAGATCGAGCCCGACGCCGCGCATAAGAGCTTTGCCGCAGACCAGTCCGCCGCCGTGACGATCGAGGAGCCGGACCAGACGCATGACTTTTGCCTGCGCATCTTGGGCGCCGGTGAGGTCGCCGGAGGCGAACCGCGCCGCCAACTCACCGTGGAGGGCCATCGCGTAGTTGTAGGTGCTCCCGACCATACTCCTGGCTCCGAGCGACAGCGCCGGAAGCAGAATTTCATCACGACCGAAAAAGAGGTCGAGCCGCCCTCCGGAAAGCTCCAGACAGTGACGATACTCGACGAGGTCGTCGTGGGTGTACTTGACGCCGCGAAAGGTCGGAATCTCGGCGATGCAGCGATGCAACAGGTCGATGAAGGGACCGGTCGTGCCGTTCATCGCGGGGATGTGATAATAGTAAAACGGCAGGTCCGGCGCGGCCGCCGCCACCTCCCGGCACCAACCGACCAACCCGTCCACATCCGACTTGAAGAAGACCGGTCCCATCGCGCCCACCGCCGCCGCTCCGATCGATCGGGCGTGCGCGGCAAGCTCTCTTGCATCCGATCCCGACTCGGCGCCGACGTGAACCATCACGCGAAACGGCGGCGAACCGGCCGCCATCCACGCCTCGGCGATCGCCTTTCGCTCCTTGAGAGAGAGCGAGTATCCCTCCCCGGTGGTACCGTTGACAAAGACCCCGACGACACCGTTCGCGGCCAGATGCGCAGCATACCGCTCAATAAGGGCCGTATGAATGGAACCGTCACGATTCATCGGCGCAAAGGGCGCCGCCACAAATCCATCTACGAGCAACCGTCTCACTCCATCTCTCTATCGACTCGCCGGCGGGAGCCGCGAGTGCGCCGCCTCGAGAAGAAGCGGCTCAGCGGCCCCGCCCCACAGCCCACAAATTTCCTCTACCGGAAGTGAGCCTCGTTGGCCCACTCGGTCAACTGTTCGCCGCCCGAGGCGTACCAAGAGGCGACGTAGTCGTCCCACTCCGCGCCGATGTCTACCGTGCCGATAATGCTCTTGTAGAAAAACTCCTCTTCCATGGGGCGAAGATCTTCCGCTACCTGAAAGAACCGGTCGGCAATCTCGGGATTCGGTGGATTGATCAAGGTCTCGTACATCTGCACGGTGTTCTCTTCGAGGTGTCGGTGCGCCTCCAGCCGATCGACGTTGAACCGAACGGGGATGTTTTGATCGGCAATCCAGTTGATCATAAGAAACGCCTGGCGCGCGTCCTGTGCTCGCGCCTCGGCCGTTTGGCGCTCCGCTATCGGTTGAATGACCCCATCGTCGTCGACGGTGTAATCGACCCCTTCGACACCCCACAGCACACGCGCGTAGAGTTCCGGATCGGTGAGAATCTCGTCCATGACGGACAGCAACCGAGCAACCGCCTCGTCACTGGTGTTTATCCCGAAGGTGAGCTTGCGCCCAAACGAGGCGTTTCGACCGTATCCGCCCTCTCCGTAGGGCCCCCGCAACGAGGGAAAGAACGCGGGCTCTACCCCCTGTTCGGCGAGGATCGAAAAGGGACCCTGGGCGCCGCGTTGTATCCATGCGGATGTCTCCTCGTAGCCGCCGACGAGGTCGGAGAGCATCTTTGTCTGCACCTCGGCACGGCCGTCGAGTACAAACTCGCGCTCAATCAGGCCCCGCTCGTACCAGCTACGGAGCCGTTCGAGCATCTCCCGGTAGTGGTCGTGGACGTGGTTGTACACGAGTCGTCCATCCTCCTCGGTCCAGTCCGACGGCCGTAGTCCGTACGCGCCGAAGACGCTCATAAAGGTTTGATTGAGCTTATGGTTTTGCGTGAAGATGGAGATCGGGTACTCATCCATCCTACCGTTGCCGTTGGGGTCGGCGTCGCGCATAGCGATGAGCATCGCTTCAAACTCGTCGATCGTATCGATCTCCAACGGGTCGGTAACACCCGCCGCCTCGACCCAGTCGGAACGGATCGCAAAGGCGGTACCCCCGGCGACGGCGAGATTGATGGTGGGCACGGCGTAGATCTCTCCCTCCACCGTGACGTCGGCCCACGCCTTCACCGGGCTGTACCGCTCGATTTGAGCGTAGATACCCGGAGCGTGCTCTCGAATCATTTCACGGGTGATCGGCCGAACGACGCCGAGATTGACCAAGTTGAGCAGACCGTCCGCCTCGTGGGTCAGACCGTCCATGATATCCGGCGGCTCGTGGACTGCGAGATGCACGTTGACCGCGTCGAAGTTGTACTTATCTACCTGGATCAGATCGATCTCCAGATCGAACCGTTCCTCCAAATAGCGCTCCACCTCGGTATCCTGTTCGTTGACAAATCCGCGCGGGTTGTGTCCCAGCCACGTAACGCGGAGAGGTCCCTCCGTCGTCGCTTCCGGTTCGGCTTCACCGCACGACCACAAGAACGTAGCGACCATAGCGGCAAAGAGCCCAAGCCGCAAAACCATTGTTACACGCCTCATACCAGCCTCCTTTTCTGAGCTACTTCCTCCCCATGAACACCGCCGTGCGCCCGCACGTTCGGGTTCAATCCGCAGGACCGTTTACATCTCATGGGCTATCCTTTCACCGCGCCGAGGGTGAGGCCCGTCACGAAGTACCGTTGAAGAAACGGGTATGCGAGGACGATAGGACCGATGCTTATGAACATCGTCGCCGCCACGACCGCAAGCTCCGGAACCTGTTCTCCGACATCCACGACGATATCGGATATCTCGAACATCGATGCAAACTGGTTCTCTATGACGATCCGTCGGAGCAGGAGTTGAAGGACCGTCATCTCCTCCGCCGGGCTGTAGATCATCGAGAGAAACCACTCGTTCCAGTGGAGCACCGCGGTCCAAAGGGCGACGGTCGCGGCGATCGGCTTGGAGAGCGGAAGAACGAGTCGAAACAGAATCTGTAACTCGTTGGCGCCGTCGATGTATGCGGACTCCTCTATCTCGTTGGGTATGTTCCTGAGGAACGAGCGCATAACCAGGACCGCATAGGCGTCCAAGAGGAGCGGAACGATCAACGCGGCGCGGGTGTTCAAGAGGTTGAGAGATTTCATGAGCACAAAAGTGGGGACGATTCCACCGTTGAAAAACATCGTGATAACGACCATCAACGTGAAAAACTTCACAAAGGGCAATCGCGGCTTGGAAAGGCCGTAGGCCATACCGAGCGTGACCACGACGGTGAGCAGCGTTCCGAGGACGGTGCGAAAAATAGTATTGAAGTAGGCGACGTAGATAATCGGTTGCGAAAAGACCTCGCCGTACGCCTCGACGGTCGCCGGCCGGGGCCAGAGCCGTAGGCCGACGCTGTTGGCCGCCTCGAACGTGCTGAGAGAATCGACGATCATGATCCAAAAGGGATAGATAATCGCGGCGGCGAGGATGATCATGACGCTCCACTTAACGACATCCAATAGGATGCCGTCGGACGAGGTCCGGCGCGTTCCAAGTCGGACTACCATATGCCTTGTCGCTCCTCGGTTGCACCGGACCTGATGATCCTGTTTACGATTATCAGGAAAACCAGCCCGAGCACGTTTTTGAAGACGTTGATTGCGGTGGAATAGGGAAAATCCAAGCGGATAAAGCCGACCCGATAGGCGTACGTGTCGAGTATGTCGGCCACACTGTAGACGGAGCTGTTGTAGAGGTTGAAGATTTGGTCGAATCCGGCGTTCATGATGTAACCGAGCCGCAAAAGAAAGACGGTCACGATAACCGGAAGCAGCGATGGAAGTGTTATGTGGAGAATTTTCCGAAACCTGCTACACCCGTCGATCTGGGCAGCTTCGTAGAGCTGCTGGTCTATTCCGGAGATGGCGGCGAGATAGATAATCGACCCCCATCCGACGTTGTGCCAGATCGCAGTTAATACGACGAGAGGGACGAAGAAGGAGGGATCGGTCAGATAGACGACGGCCTCTTGGCCGGCGACCATACGGAGAAAATTGACCGGGCCGTTAATGGACAGGAGTCGGCGTACGAGCACCCCTACGACGACCCACGAGACAAAGTGAGGCAGGTAGCTCAAGGTCTGGAGAGAGCGCTTCACTTTAAGAATCCGCACCTCGTTGAGAAGCAGGGCAAAGATGATGGGTGCCGGAAAGGCGAAGAGAATCTTTGCCGCGCTGATGACGAAGGTGTTGCGCAGTACCTCGGCAAACTTCGGGTTACTGAACATCCGGGCAAAGTGGTCCAAACCGACCCACGGACTGCCCAGAATTCCCAGGGGCGCCTTATAGTCCTTGAAGGCGAGAACGATACCGTATATCGGAACGTAGCGATAGATAATGAGGTAGGCAATTGCCGGGGTCATGATCAGGTAGACCCATTTGTACCGACGGAGGCGTGTAGATAGTCGGCGTGCGGTCGTCAAAGAGAACGCCCTCCTTCCAAGTGCTGTCTGAAAGCGTAGATCCACTTTGCCATTCGCGAAACGGTGCGGATTATACGAGTTTAGGGGGGCAGATTTGCGGTAGGGCTACATTCTTATCTTCGGCAGCGCCAACGTCACCACCGTGCCTTTGTCGGGGACACTTTCTACGTCGACTCCGCCGGAACTACCGAAGAGGAGCCGCAAACGATGATGGACGTTGCTCAGTCCGACCTGGGTACCGCGCTGCGTCGTTCCGTCACGGAGCCGGCTCCGTACCTCGGCCACTTTGGCTTCCGACATGCCGACACCGTCGTCGCTGACGGCGATCGATATCCGACTTGCCGATACCGTGCCCGTAATAGTTATGGTCGCCGGTCGGCGCGACGGCTTCACTCCGTGATAGATCGCATTTTCCAGAAGAGGCTGGAGAGAGAGCTTGAGACAACGAAACCGTCGGAACGTCCTTGGAATATCCCAAGAAACCGAAAGCATCTTCCCGTAGCGGTAGCGTTGCAGGTCCAAATAGCGTGCGGCGTGATCGAGCTCGCTGGTAGCGGGAATGAGGTTGTCGCTTCTATCGATGGAGAGTCCCAGCATTTCATTGAGAATGGTGACCATGTGGGAGACCTCGTTGTCGCCGCCGGACATTCCGATCGCCGCCCAATGGATGGTGTTAAGGGTGTTTCGTAGGAAATGCGGCTCTATTTGGGCTTGCAACGCCTCGACTTGGGCCCGTTTCAACGTTGCCATTCGATCCAGTAACTCTTGCTGAATCTCCCGCTTCTCGTGCAGAGACTCCGAAATGCCTCGTGCCAAGTAGTGTATCTCGTTTGCGTGCGCACCCTTCTCCAACCAAAGACCGTGACTCTCATCGTCGTTTTCCATAATGCGAATGAGTTCGCTAATCGGATTATAGATTCGAACCGAAATGAGGAACGCTAATAGCAGAATGATAACGAGATCGACCGCAGCGATGATCGTGGAGGCGGAGAGTATCTGATTCGTCGCGGTCCGATAGGCGTCGAGGGGCGAAACGATGGTATAGGTCCAATCATTGTGCGCCGATCGGGCGGAAGAGTAGACGCGATCCTCGACGATGGTCCACGTTGCGGCGCCTTCACCGGGCGGCGCTCGCCACGAGGTGGCGTCCGCCGACACCATGGGTCCGCCGAGTGCGGAGATATCGCTACTGAACAGTACCGTCGAGTCCGGTTGCGTTACATAGATCTGTCGATTACCGCCGTGGTCGAGATCGAGTCCCATCCGAAGAAATCGATCGTTGTCGATGTTGACCACGATCACGCCGAAGTAGTTCCCCTGCGCAAGGGCGGTGGAGTAGACAAAAGAGGTCACCGCCACGGTACGTCGGCTATCGGCCGAGACCGGCTTCTCCCTGACGACGATCAGGCGCGGTTGATCCCTGAGTTCCGCAACGAGAGAGTCGGTAATGACGTCGTCGTAGAAATCGTCGATCGGCCCGCGCGCGGCGTCGGACGCTATGATGTAGCCGTGCTCGAGGGAGTACGCGTAGATCGAGTCCACGTAGGGCTCTTGAACGGTGACGAGATCCGCTATCACCTCTTCCAGAAGGAGTCGCCGCTCCCAGTCAATGATGCCGGGGTCGTCGAGCATGAACCGCCGAACGGCATCGTTGACGACCAAGGCGTACGCAACGCGATCGACATCTGAAAGAAGGATGTCATAAATCGTGCGGCCCGATACCACGTGAGCCTCGGACGCCGCTCCGATCTCCTCGAAGAGCGCAACCTCAAAGTTGCGGTACAGGACGATCGCCGTGAAGAGAAAGGGTACCATTCCGACGATCAAGACCAAAATTAACGTGTTTACAAAGAGACTGCGAAACTTGAACTGCCGAATGTAAAACCAGGTTCGATGGAAGTAGTTCACCACGTTACCGTCTTACGATACTCCGTCGGCGTGCACCCGTTATACCGTTTGAATGTACGGTAGAAGTGCTTGAGATTCCGATACCCGACCAATTCACAGATCTGGTAAACTTTCAGCTTCCGATTCTCAAGGAGATTTCTGGCCCTCTCCATTCGGTACCTCTGAAGATATGCTATGAAGCTCTCCGCAGTCTTCTTCCGAAAGAGTCGACTGAGATAGATGGGACTCAGCCCTACGTAACTCGCGGTCGATTCGAGGGTGACGGCGTTGCCGTCCATCTTCTCAATGTAACGTTTGGCCCGTTCAATTACTCCGTCGGACTCCCCGGCTACGACCGCCTGGAGCATGTCGAGGAGCGTTTCGAGCATTTTCCTCGCCTGTACCTCCAGCTCGCGATGAGAGGTCGCGTGATAGAGCCGCTCGTAGAAGACGAAGCGGCCGGCGGTCGCGGATGCCGATCGCGAGTGGCGTTGAATCCACGCGTGAACAAATGCGAAGGCTTGAACGACACCGTTGCGAAAGAGACCCTCAGTCTCAGCCGACAGCTCGGCAATCAACCGTTCGAGAGTTTGACGAACGTCCTCGATCCGACCATGTCGGAGGGCGTCGGTGAGGGAGTGCTCAACTTCGGTTATGAGTGCAAACGTACCTTCCTTGGCGCCGACGCGCGCTCTCATCCGTTTGTAGTAGAAATCGTGGAGCGCCTGAGGGGAGGAGTAGTGATCGACCGCCTCCGGGTCGTCACAACGGATGCCGAGAGAGACCAAATGGCGTCGCACGTTTTGTCGATGGGTCGCCAACTCCGTCGCAAACCGGGTGGCCGGTAGATTGTCCACGTTTAAGGCGATGAGCTCCAACGTCACGTCGGAGGAGTCTAACAGCGTAGAGAACAACCGGTCGTGACCGTTGCGGAGAAAAGGCAGGAGCGACTCGCGCAGAGTCGACCCGATCGGCGCGCCGTCACCCTCCCGCAGCGTGAAACTCACGAGAGCACACGACAAGTTACCCAACCCCAGGCCGATATCGTCGTCGCGAAAAACACCGCCCAGAACGGCGTCGAGAAGCCAGCGATCGATCGCGGACCATCGGAAGACGTTCTCGTGTTCTCTCAACTGCGTGCCGGTATCGAGCTCCCTCGCTTCCAGCTCCTCGCGGACACGATCAAAGACCTGGTTCAACTCGTCCAAGGGAAACGGCTTTACCAAGTAGTGACGTACACCGTAGCGGATCGCGGCTTTCGCATACTCGAACTCTTTGTAGCCGGAGATGAAGATAACGAAGGTATCCGGCGCTTGGGCGTTCAGCGTTTTGGCGATTTCTATGCCGCCGGCGACCGCCATACGAATGTCGGTGAGTACGACATCGACGTGCCGATGCTCCAAAAAAGCCAGTGCGTCCTCGCCGTCCTCGAACGTCGCCTCGACACGAAAACCGAGCGCCTCCCAGTCAATGAGAGTAGCAAGTCCCGTACGAGAGAGTTCTTCATCGTCGACGATCACTAAAGTGTACAGACGCATACAGAGTCCGTTGCCGGTTTGATGATAGGAAAAGTTATTTCGGAGCGCAAGCGTACGATAACACTCAAAACGGATGTGCACGAAAACTCCGAAACCGGACGATCCGTTCCGCCCTGCCGAGCCTCGGGGACAGCGTCTGTTTTCGCCTTAACGAAACCTCGCAAATGTACCACTGTCCGAGTTCTACTCAAGATTATCTGTAGCACGAATCGAATGGGCGACTCTATGATCCCGTTATTCCTCTCCCTTTCGTCTTCGGTATTCTCGCGGCTGCATTCCGGTGTGTTTAAGAAACTGTCGATTGAAGTGCGAAAGATTTCCGAATCCCGCCCGATGGCTTATATCGACGATCGGAAGGTCGGTCTCGGTAAGCAAGGCACCGGCTTTGGCGATCCGGAAACTGTTAAAGTATGTAACGAATGTGTGGCCGGTCATTCGTTTAAAGAAGCGCGTGAACGTGGGAACGCTCATATGGACAAACCGCGCGGCTTCCCGCAATGAAGGTAGCGACGTATCCTCGCCCAAGCGATCGCTTGATGTGAAATGGTCAATCAGATCGGCGATACGCCGGTACTCCGCCTCTGCACCGGACGACTCGTAGTGCTCCGAGACAAGCGGGGCCGCAGTCGCGTCGGCGTGCAGTGTTTGTAGAATGGACAAAAAGGCGATGAGGCGCTTCGTTCCATTCAGCCGCTCCATAGATCGCATGATCGGTCCTACCGTGGCTTCCGTCGTCTTGTTGAATGCGAGCCCGCGCCGAGCGCGATGGAGAAGCTCGCGTACCTCCACGAGCTCCGGCCGTTGTAGTACATCCGTCCCCACCGATTGTGTCGAGAAGATGGCTACCCGAAACTCCGCCGGAAATGTCGACACGTGCACGTCCTTCGGTAGTCCACCGGGGTGATGTTTCGAACCCATCTTCCATCGATGGGGAGTGTTGGGCGGAATAAGAATCAACTCACTTCCCGCGAAACGATGAACGCCGTCGCCGACCACTCGCGTCGCCGACGTGCATTCGACCAAACTCAACTCGTATTGAGGGTGGTAGTGATAGAAGACCGAACCGCTGGTCACACGGTGATATTCCCAACGGAACATCGTTTGCTCCGATTCGTCGGAGAAACGATACCGTACGGCGCGATGAGCAGAAGCGGACTGATGCATCGTGATCAGATCGTATCACAATTTCGACCGAAATAGCGTAGATCCCATCACGGTCCGATACGATACTACTATTGCAATGAAGCACATACGATGCGGTATCATCGGCTGCGGCGGTTACTCCGGTGCTCACGCTCGTCGGCTGCGTGCCCGTCCGGAGGTGCGCATTACGGCACTCTGTAGTCGAACCGAGGGAAGCATTGCGCGTCTCATCGATCGGCGATTATCCGACTACACCCCGATCCCCGCACAATACACGTCAACCCGAGAGATGCTTTCCCGGGAGGCTTTGGATGCGGTCGTCATTGCGACACCCCATCATCTCCACTATCAGCACGCGGTGGAAGCTATCGAAGCGGGGTGTCACGTACTGATCGAAAAACCGATGGTTACCACCCTGGGGGAGGCTCAAAAACTCTATGCGCTTGTGGGAGCCTCGACGGGCCTGCAGGCGGGTGTTTGCTACAACCCGGCCTATTCTCCCGCGGTGCAACGGGTTCAACGGGTCGTGAAGAGCGGACGATACGGTACGCTCGGGCTCGTGAACGGCTACCTGGCACAGGACTGGAAACGGTTGACCGCGGGAACCTGGAGACAGGATCGAGCGCGTTCCGGCGGCGGCCAGCTGATGGACAGTGGGGCGCACGTGATCTACAGCCTGCTCTCGTCCGTCGGCTCTCCACCGGTAGAAGTTTTTGCGTGCACCGACCGCGAAGAGGTGGATATAAACAGCGTCGTAGCGGTGCGGTTTGCCGACGGCGTGCTTGCCACCCTGGCGATCGGAGGAAACACCCCCCATGACGCGTCCCGTATGACATTCATCTTCGATCACGGACGCGTCGAGGTGGATGGATGGAACGGGCACTGGTATCGCGAATACGGACCGGGATCGGAGTTCAACGAGCACTCCGATTCAAGCGAACCGAATCCGGACGACAACTTCATCGATGCGGTGCTGGGCATCGCCGAGCCGAAAGCGACAGTATCGGACGGCCTCGCGATGGCATCTTTTATGGACGCGCTTTATCGATCGGTCGAGAGCGGTACGCCGATCAGCATCGCAGCACCACCGGAGGGGAGCCAGTCGTGAACACCGTCGGGCTTCGTGCCGGCGTCGGAAGGGCGCGTATCACACCACCGGTCGGGCTCGACCTTTCGGGGTGGTGTTTCGGACCGAGCGTCGGCGTGCACGACGACCTCTACGCAAAGACACTCGTGCTTTCAGACGGTGTGAGGCACATCGTGTTCGTCACCGCCGATCTCATCGGGCTCGGAACCGATTATGCGCGGGCGGTCCGGGAAAGGATCGCCCATGCGCTTGGTACCGCCGTGGACCACGTCATGATCGCTTGTTCCCATACCCACTCGGGCCCCGGTGCCATGCCGTTGCGTCGGTGGGGCACCATCGACGATGACTATATCCGATCGACTATGGACCGGATCGTGGACACTTCGGTGCAGGCCGCCGGCGATCTGCAGCCTGTGACCGCCCGCTTCGGCACCGGCCGCGTCTCCGGTATCTGTGTCAACCGACGGGGTGATCGAGGCAATACGGTAGATGAGTCGCTTCCGCTCCTTTGGTTCGATCGACGCGACGGCCGCACCGCGGCGGTTGTCATGAACTACTCCTGCCATCCCGTAGCGGCTCACGGATACCGCAACCTCGTCTCAGCCGATTTCCCGGGCTTTGCCATGGGGCTGATAGAAAACCGCTACGCCGGCGCCCGGGCGATGTTTACGTTGGGTGCCGCCGGTGACGTGAATCCGTGCGAGCTTCACGATATCGATTTTGCCCGAAGATATGGTGAGGCGATCGCCGAGGAAGCGGTCCGGATGGGCGGGACGAGGAGGTCGGAAATGAACACCTTGGAGGGATCGCTGGAGGGTCGTTCCCGGGTAGTCTCGCTCCCCGTGCGAAAGCTTCCGTCGGCCTCCAGGCTGCGGCGGGAAGGATCACGATGGCGTTCCGAGGCCGAGCGGTTGCGGCGCGCCGACGGGCCGTACAGCAAAATCGAAGATGCGCTCATCAAGGCGGAATGGGCCGAAGAGGCCGGCGCGGTCGTAGAAGCGGGCAACGCCGTCGATCACCTCGAGATGGAGATACAGGCGATACGACTCGGCACGGTCGCCCTCCTTGCGCTACCGGCTGAGCTCTTTGTCGAGATCGGAATACACATCAAACAGCGCTCTCCCTTTGCGAACACGATTATCGTAACGCTGGCCAACGGCGCGCTCTGCTACCTTCCTACTACAAAGGCGTTTACGAAAGGTGGATATGAGACCGAGTTTTCCGCAAAGGTCTATGGGCTCTACACGCCGACGGCCGATGCGCAACAGATCGTTGAGCGAGCGGCGGACGAGTTGCTTTCGGACCTCGTACCGCCGAGCGACCGGTTGCCACGACAGGAAATACACGGCACGGAAACAGGAGATAATCATGAATCATAAAGGAAAAGAGCATCTTGCCCTTCACGGTGGAACGCCGGTCCGTTCGGAACCGATTCCGCAACGAAGACCGTTTGACGATGCGGAGCTGCGAGAAGTTACGGAGGCGCTGGAGAGCGGCAATCTCTTCTATGCCGGCGGAACGAAGGTGTACGACTTTCTAGACAAGTTTCGCGCCCTCTACGGGGTCGACGGTATGGTGCCCTCCTCTTCCGGAACCGCCGCGTTACACGTGGCATTGGGAGCGCTCGCGATCAATCCCGGCGACGAAGTGATCGTTCCTCCCGTCACCGATATGGGATCGATCGCGCCGATCGTGCTCTCAGGCGCGATACCGGTGTTTGCCGACGTGGAGATGGAGACGTTCAATCTCGATCCGGCCGACGTGGCACGCAAGATTACCGATCGAACGCGGGCAATTATGGTGGTCCACGTCTGGGGGCGCCCCGCGCGTCTTGCAGAGATTCAGGATCTGGTGAAGGGGCGAGAGATCGCGATCATTGAGGATTGCGCCGAGTCCCACTACGTTCGGTATCGGGATCGACTATTGGGTACGATCGGCGAGTTCGGCTGTTTTAGTTTTCAACAATCGAAGCACATAACGAGCGGCGACGGTGGCGCCACGATCGTGAACGACGAGCGTTATCTGCAGCGGGCGGAGCTCTTCGTCGACAAGGGGTGCGATTGGACACGGGACCGCGTCTACCGCAAAACCTACGCATTTATGGCGCCGTGCTATCGCATGACCGAGCTGCAAGGGGCGGTCCTCAGCGCCCAAGTCGATAAGCTACCCCACATTATCGAAGCGCGTCAGAAGGCCGGCGGTTGGCTTGCGCAGCAGCTCCAGGATCTTCCGGGTGTGGCACCGCCGCCGGTCCCGGACGAGGAGTACGGTCACGGATACTGGGGATTTCCGCTTCGCATTATCGAGGAGGAGCTTGGCGCAAGCCGAGACGAGTTTCGCGCCGCCTTGGCGGCCGAGGGAATAAAGACCGATGTGTGGATCGGGAAGCCGCTCTATCTTTACGATGCCCTCGCACACCGGGAGAGTTTCGGCTCGTCCCATTGGCCCTTCCTGCGCCCCGACCGAGAGACGGCTCCGTATCGTCCCGGCCTCTGTCCCAACGCTGAGAGGGCGTTAAGCCAACTCTGCAACGTCGTGCGCGTTCATGAGCAAACGACGCGGGATGATTTGGGCGATATAGCGCAGGCGATCAGGAAAGTTGCGCGGGGCCTCAAAGGGTAGGATCTCAGGTGCGTCCACCGCCGCATATCGTGAGCCTCAGCGCCCAGCGGGAATAGATGCGTCATCGAGGCGGCGATGGGAACGGGTAACGCGGCCGTTATACCGCGAAAGGTCTCCTTCGCGGCGGTAGTCGCGTGCGCTCTCGATGGTGTGTGCGAGTGCTCTCCGGAATGATCGCTTGCGTCGATACCGAGGACCTACATCGCGTCGTTCGATGGTAGACTGTAGGTACAAGGGGGAGATCATGGCCGATCAATCGACGATGAAAGCGGTCACATGCTCCAAGTATGGACCGCCCGAGGTTCTCAGACTCATTGAGGTTCCCATTCCCTCGCCGAGACCCAACCAAGTTCGGGTTCGCGTCCACGCGGCCGGCGTGACGATGAGTGATATCTTCATCCGCTCTGCGCGCGTTGCTCCGGCGCTCCGGATCCCCTTTCGACTCATGATGGGTATCCTCAGACCGCGTGCGCCGATCGCCGGCTTCGTGTTCTCCGGGGTAGTCGACCGGGTCGGCGCGCGGACAACGCGCTTCAAACCCGGCGATGAGGTCTACTGCACTACCGGGTTCTCGCTCGGCGCGTACGCGGAGTACCGTTGTATGGCGGAGACCGACTCGAAGAACCACGGGTGCCTGGCGCTCAAACCCAACAACATAACCCACGCCGAGGCGACCGCCGCGGCGTACGGTGGGTTGCTCGCTCTGCAATTCTGCGACATAGGCGATATTAAAGCGGGGGATGACGTTCTCATTTACGGCGCCTCGGGCACGTCCGGAACAATGGCGGTACAGTACGCCAAGCACCTCGGTGCGCGAGTCACCGGCGTGTGCGGCCCGAACAACGTCGATTTCGTTACGTCCCTTGGCGCGGATGAAACCGTCGACTACACGAAAAGCGACGTTCTACCGGAAAACGCACGCTTCGATTTCGTACTGGACTCGGTCGGCGGTACGAAATCGTCGCCGCTCAAGAGAACCGTCAAGAAGGCTCTCAAGCCCGGCGGCTCGTACGTCTCGATCGACGACAGTGATATGCTGCTGGACTCTTCGTGTATGGATCGGATCCGCGACCTGGTGGAGAACGAAGCGATCAGACCGATCCTCGGGCACACCTTCCCCATGGAGGAGATCGTCGAGGCGCATCGCTTGGTCGAGTCCGGACACAAACGGGGCGGCGTAGCGGTCACCGTCGGCGCGTAACCGTGCGGAGCGAACGCCTCGAAGCGGGACGGTCGGATGAAGTAGCACGGCATCGAAGGGCGAGCGCAAAAGAGCCGTACCGCACCCCGAGTCGCCGAGCCGGAGGGAGATAACTTCCTCGGACTCCCGGCGGCTCTTCCCCGTTCGGGCCCGCCTCCTCCTTGAGACCTAGAAAAATCACTCCCACCGACCGATTCGCCGGGACGCTCGGAGGGTGTTCCATGTCCTCGCAGTCTTCAGACAAGACAGGAGGGAACAATGGTTGCAGTGATCGTCGTCGACGCCGACGAGACCGTCGAGGTCGTGGAAGTGCAGACCGGCACCGTGAGCGCACGGGTTGAGGATGAGGTTCCCGACAATGAACTTCAGTCGGACGAGATCGAGCGGACCTTCGGTCCCGACTGGACGTGGTAGGAGGATCTCGGCATGAACGTCTCTCTCAAGACGAAACGAACTGCGTATGTGGACAACCTTCGGCTAACGCTAATCATCATGGTGGTATTGATCCACATCGCCGTTACGTACAGCGGCCTTGGAAGCTGGTATTACAAGGAGAACGCCGCCCTGGACCTCGTTTCCATGGTGGTGCTCTTCGCCTATCAGATCTTCGCCCAAGCCTTTTTTATGGGGCTCCTGTTCTTTTTGGCGGGAGTGTTTGTGCCCCGAGCCTACGACAAAAAGGGCGCGGTACGGTTCGTCCGGGACCGTGCGGTGCGATTAGGGATTCCCATCATCGTATACGCGTTGCTGGTACATCCGCTGATTGTTTTTTTTCGTGACTACACCGTCGCGGGTCCCGCAAAGGGCGACGGTCTGGCGCGCTTCTACGCGACCTACGTAGGGGATCTCCACGTGTTATCGGGCACCGGCCCCTTATGGTTTGCCCTGGCGCTCCTGGAGTTCAGCGCGATATACGCGGTAGGTCGCTGGATCGTCGAAAAGCTCTCCGGCCGGTCGATGGCGGAGGGGGCCCGTCCCGCAACCGTATCGGACGGCGGGTTGGTGATCCTGAGCCTGCTGATGGCCGCCGTGACCTTCCTGGTGCGGATTTGGAATCCCATCGGCACATCGTGGCTCAATATGCAGGTGAGCTTCTTTACCCAGTATGTCGTGCTCTTCGTCGCCGGAATCTGGGTGGGGCGTCATCGGATCTTGGAACGCTTACCGAGTCGAATGGCGATGCGCTGGTTCCGGCTGGCGGTCTTTGTGGGAGTGCCTGCATGGGTCGCCATTATGACTCTCGGCGGTGCCTTCTCCGGTCAAGTGGAGTTGGGAATGGGGGGGCTCCACTGGCAGTCGGCGGTCTTCTCGATATGGGAGCAGTTCTTCTGCGTCGGGGTCTCCGCGGGACTCATCGTAATCTACCGCGACACCGGCGACACCCGCTCCCCCTTCATCGGTTGGCTCTCGGACAACGCCTTTGGGGTCTACGTGTTCCACGCCCCGGTGGTTGTCGCGGTGAGCCTCGCCCTGAGAGGATTGGTGTTCTTTCCCCTCGGGAAGGCCTTTATAGTCGCCGCCCTCGCCGTTCCGCTCTCCTTTCTCGCCGCCGCGGCGATCCGATCGACCCCGGTAACGAGACGGCTGTTTTCTTAAGGGGGCAAAGGCTACAATCCGGAAGGTGAACCTTAACGCAAAATCACACGAGGCCGTCCCGGGTAGCTACATGTTCTACTACCTTGTGTACTTCGCCGTTCTTGTCCGAACGGTGCTGTACTGGGCGGCCGAGGGCGTTGCGACGTTCCACCAACTCGCCCTGCTGGTCCTCTTCTTTCTGCTCAGCCCCATTCAGCATCGCTTGGGCACCGGCGGCGTCGGGAAGCGTTCACCGAACGGCCTCCCCGTCCGCCGGCGCTCCCGAGTCGCGAGCACCGTCTGGCTCGTTGTCCAGGCGATGCTCGTTCCGCTTCTGCTCCTTTCGGAACCGTATCAGGACTACTTTGCCCTCCTCTACATCGGCCTAAGCGTATCGGTTGTCCGGCTGGTTCCGCCGGGCCGTCAGATGCGCTGGCTCGCGGCGTTCTGCATCGCCACCGCCGCACCCCTCTTTGTATCGTTCGGCTTCGCCGGCGGGATGACGTTTCTTCCCGTCTACATCGCCGGAATTGTGGTGATCGGGCTCTATAGTCGGGCCAACCGAAGAGCGCAGGAAGCGCGGGACAGAAGCGAGCGGCTGACGACGGAGTTGAAAGAGGCGAACAGGCGACTCCGACTCTACGCCGATCAGGCCGAGGAGGCGGCGACCGTACAGGAACGGACGCGTCTGGCGCGGGAGCTCCACGACGCCGTAACACAGACCATTTTCGGCATGAAGTTGACCGCCGAGGCGGCGAGGCTGGCCTGTGAGAGTAAACCGGACGAAATCCCATCGCTTCTCGATCGGGTGCAGGAACTGGCCGGTGAGGCCTTGGGAGAGATGCGGGCGCTCCTGGACAAGTTACGACCCCTCGGTGTCACCGAAAAGGGGCTTATTCCCATCCTGGAGAGCCACATCGCCGTCCGCCGGGGTCGGGACGGCCTGACGATAACCCTCGAAACGACGGGAGATGAGAGCGGTCCCGTCGACGTGAGAGAGGCCGTCTTTCGCACCGTTCAGGAGGCCCTTAACAACGTCGCGCGCCACGCCGCGGCCTCCCGAGTGAAGGTCGCCATCTCCTTTCGTCCGGGGCGGATATCCGGAGAAATCGCGGACGACGGGGCGGGATTCGATCCGGGAGCTCCCAGGCGACCCACCAGCTACGGATTGGGCAATATGCGGGAGCGCGTCGCCGCCCTCGGTGGCGAGTTTTCCATCGACTCCGCATCGGGAAAGGGAACTACGATTCATTTTAGCGTTCCGATAGACGCGGGAGGTACGGAATGAAGAGATCGCAAGCCGGTTCTCCGGAGGGTATCAGGGTCCTCATCGCCGACGATCACACCGTCGTCCGAGAGGGGCTTCGCACTTTCCTGGGTATGCTTCCGGATATCCAATTGGTCGGCGAGGCGTCCACCGGAGTCGAGGTCCTAAAGCTCGTCTCGAGCGCGGCGCCTCAGGTGGTGCTGATGGACCTGGTGATGCCGGATCTGGACGGGATAGAGGCGACGAGGCGGTTAAAGAAGGACTATCCGGAAGTACAAGTCATCGTCCTTACCAGCTTCACCGACGACGACAAGCTCTACCCCGCCATAAAGGCCGGGGCGGTTTCCTATCTCTTGAAGGACGTCCAGCCGCAGGAGCTCTCCGAGGCCGTTCGGGCGGCGGCGCGGGGAGAGGCGCGCCTCGCTCCGGAAGTGACCCGACGGCTCATGGACGGAATCTCCGAACCCGCGCAGACCGTCGAGCTTCTTACCGGCCGGGAGCGCGAGGTATTGGCCTGCCTGGGCGAGGGAATGTCCAACAGGACGATCGGAGAGAGGTTGTTTATAAGCGAGAAAACGGTCAAGACCCACGTGAGCAACATCCTGGACAAGCTCGATCTGGTGGACCGTACCCAGGCCGCCCTCTTTGCCGTCCGAAACGGTGTCGTTCTAAAGGTCGACGATCCCTCATCGTCGTGAGACGATCGTAGAGTCCGTTCGGCTTCCTCCTCCCCGCATTCCGCCCTAAAAAGCCCCTCCGGGTGTCAACCTCCGACAAGCCCGCGATCCCGCGAACTTCCCGCCGTGGAAGAGCGCGATGGCCATCGAACGCCTCCGGTCGACGCCGTTGTCGTCCGTACGTGCACTGATCATCCCTCCCAGGGTAGAGTTGCGCGTGGAGCGAGTACTAATCGGGTTCTACGTTCTCTTCTTTGCTACCGGGTTCATGGGCGGCACGGCGCTGCTTCTCTTGAGCATGCGTGTTCGTGGGAGACTGATTCAACCGCTGTTGGCCTTTCAACTCGCATTCCTGGTGGCGACGGGTCTTATCGTTGCGTACTTCTCCGGTATCGCTCAACCGGGCGGGCTCGCACCGGCGGTGGAGGCCACGCTCATCACACTGATCATGATCCTGTCGATCGCCGTCTGGACGCTGGTCGTGGCGCTGGTTCGACGCGTAGCGCCGAGGCCTATTCGCCGCGACGCATTGATCGTGGCTGCGCGATTCGGCGTAGGCCTGGCTCTTGCGGCGGCCGTCTTGGACCTTCTCTTCTACGTCGCCTCGGCTATCGGCCGGCCGGTGCTCGCCGCGGACGGAGTCGTCCGCGCTTGGGACCTCGGAAGCATGGCCGCCTTCGGGCTGGGAATGGCGGGGTTCGGGACCACGGCGCTGAGAGGCGTGCCCCGTTCCGAACCGGCACCCATGCGCGCCCTCGTGCGCCGTTACGGGGTAATCTCCCTTATCTTCGCCCCAATCGGCGTGATCGAGTTTGCCGTGGAGGCCGCCGAAATCCCCCGGCTCGCCTATATATCCCTCGACCATCTCTTCTTTGCCGCCTGGAATGTCGTATCGATGGGAGCCGCCGTACACCTCTTCCGGCCGGCCGCCGAAGGCACCCCGCTCTTTGAGAGGATTCCCGAGAGGCGCGTTCACGAGCTCGGACTCTCCACCCGGGAGACCGACATCGCCGTTCTAATCGCCCGGGGACTCACCAATAAGGAGATGGCCGCCGAACTTAACATCTCTCCCGCGACCGTTCGAACGCACATCTACAACCTCTACCGGAAAGCGGGCGCCCGCAGCCGCGTTGAGTTGATCAACGTCATCCGATCGTAGAAGTACGACGTAAATCGTAGGAATTTCACCCCGTTTCACGACGTTTGTTCGATACCGCCGGTCCCGCACCCGCTCTATCGTTTACCCATTACACCCTTTGAGGAGGTTTAGATGGGAACCAATGGTCGAACGGTGATCGCGTTCGCAATGTGCGCGATCCTGGGCAATGCGATAGTCGGCGCCGACGAGGGCTGGTCGTTTCGCGTCGGTGCGGGTGTGGCCGGTGTGCCGGTCTATGAGGGAGCCGACGAGTACATCGTGGCGGCGCTGCCCGATGTGGCCGTGAACTGGTCCCGCGGGATAGTGTCGCTCTCCGCTTCGTCGACGGACGGCGTGGGATTGACGCTCTTCGACGGGGACACGGGTATCTTGGCGGCGGCATCGGTGAACGTGGGTGCGTCGCGTCTGCGGGAATGGGTCGGAACCCTTTCGTACCCTGAATCGTACAGCGATCGAACCGAGACGCGCCTTTCCGATACCCCCGACGTCAACGAGATGGTGATCGCGGATGCGACGATCGGCTGCCTCACGCCGATCGGTATTATCGGGGCCGTGTACGGGTATCGTCCCGTCCGGGTGGACTATCCGCCGGGACGCGGTGAGGACGGCGTTCACCACGGTTCTCTGCTCTCGGTGATGTATCTCGTCGCGTTACCCCTCACCGATCGGCTATCGGTCGAGGCCGTTGCGCTCCTCGACTGGATGGACGACAGGTACGCCGACGCGTGGTACTCGTTGGAACGTGAAACGAGCGAACTCCCGCGCTTCGACGCGAACCGGGGCCTCCGGTCCGTACGCGCGGTCCTCGGCGCAGAGTACATGGTAACCGACCATTTCGGGCTCTCAACGCAACTCGGAGGAACGATCCTGCTCGGCGACGCCGCGGACGCACCATACACCACGGAGCGTCTCCAGACGACACTCGTCCTTTCCACCTTCTATGCGTTTTGATTCGAGGAGGCATAACGATGATATCTACCAAAACGTACAAACCCGTCCGGTACTTCGCCGTCACCTTCACCGCGTCCTTCGCGTTCTGGTTTGCCGGCGCCTACGCCAGCTTTCATGAGCGCCTGCAAGGGCTCTACATGGTCTTTATGCTTCCCGGCCTTATGGCGCCGTGTATCGTCTCCGCGGTCATGACGTTTTCATCGGGTGAGCGGCAGATGCGCCGGGACTTCCTGAACCGGCTCTTTAACCTACGGCTCATTCGCCTTCGTATGGTCCCGGTAATACTCTTTCTCATGCCGCTGGTTGTAGTTGTGTCGGCTCTCCTGTCGCTGACGGTGGGCGGACCGTTGAGCCAGTTCCAACCGACCGGGGGCTTCTCGTTCTCCACCGGTTCCGTACCGGTGCTGCTCCTACTCCTCATGGCCGCGACGTTCGAGGAGCTGGGTTGGCGGGGATACGCGTTCGACAGCCTGCAGAGCCGTTACGGCTACCTCAAGGCATCGCTCATTTTCGGTATCCTTTGGTCGGTGTGGCACGCTCCGCTCCTCTTTGTGCGGGACTCGTATCAGTACGAGATTCTCCAGCAGAACCGGCTCTACGCGATAAACTTCTTCGTCGCTATCGTTCCTCTCGGTGTGATCATCAACTGGGTCTGGGCGCGAAACGGAAAGAGCATCCCGGTGGCCATCGTCTTCCACCTCGCAATCAACCTGTCGCAGGAGTTGTTGGCGATAACGCAGACTACCAAGATGATCCAGACGGCCGTCCTGGCCGCGGTTGCGACGATCATCGCGGTTCGGGATCGTGAGCTCTTTGCCGAACGCCGGACTGCCGGAAAAACGGTTACATGAGACGTCACACCCCTCACGCTCATTCGACGCGCTCGGGTTCTATCCCGATCGGAGAGCGGAACTCCAGCGTTTGTGTTGAGTGCCCGCACATACACCGCTGCCGGAGGCGTCTCCGCCGCTCCTTGTTGGTGACGCCGACGGCGCGTCCGCCGCGGCGATGCACGTTCATCAGCTGCGGGGCTACCGGGCTACTCGATCCGTTCGAATACGCAGTCCGCGGCCCATTTTGGTACGCAATACCGCAACCGGAATCGACTACGCGCTTCTTGAGCTCCCGGTGTTCGACGACGCACGGGGCGACTTGGGAGTCACGTACGGTTCGAAATCGGCGTAATGCGCGGCTTGCAGATCACCGAATAGCGAGGACGCTTGGTCCTCGCAAGCTCCTCGCCTTCCGCGAGCGCGCCCATTCCGACCGGAATCTGCCGGGGGGCGCAACGTCGCACGTCCGAATAAGCACCGATCATCATCAGGCATCAAGTCGCGATACGGACGAGAAAAACGTTGTATTCGTCGGACATATGATGTATGATTTCTTCAGGGGATTCTATGATTATCAAAAGAAATTGGAGTGTGCTTTTCCTTCTTCTGATACCCTGCGCGCTTCTGACGGCCGGGGGGAGTTCCGAGGGTGCGCCGGAAGAAGAGGACGATGGTTACGTAATCGCCTTATCAAACTCATTCTACGGGAACTCATGGCGGAAACAGATGGTCGATGCTTTTGAAGAAGCGGCCAACGAAGCTAAAGAGCGCGGATTGATCGCCGATTTCATTGTGGCAAACGGTGACGGAACTCAAAATCAGCAGATAGCTCAGATGAACAGTCTCATTCTGAGCGGCGTTGACGCAATTTGCATCAACGCGGCTTCGCCCACGGCATTGAACGGTGTGATCGATCAAGCGGTTCAGCAAGGTATCGAGGTGATCGCGTTCGACTCAATCGTTACGAGCGACAACGCCTACAAGCTGGATTACGATTTTGAAAGCTGGGGGTCAATTCAAACTCAGTACATCGTGGATCGGTTCGGTGGAGAGGCCAGAGTACTCATCGTCAGGGGGATCCAGGGTTCGGCTCCCGAGATCGGCTACTACGCCGGGGTGACCAGCGTTCTCAGCGAGAATCCCGGAATCGAAGTCGTTGCCGAAGTAAACGGAGAAGCGGATACACCGACGACGCAGAATGCGGTGGCCAACGTCCTGCCGAGCCTCGGTGATATCGATGCGGTTATCACCATGGGCGGCGCCTACGGGGTCGTTCAGGCGTATGAGGCTGCGGGCAGAGAAATTCCCGTCGTTATCGGCGGCAACCGGGCGGAGTTTATTCGATGGTGGATCGAGGAAACCGAGACAAACGGCTACGAAACCATCAGTCTCGGCACTGAGCCGAGCATAGGAGCCGTAGCTTTTTGGCTATCCCTGGGAATACTTGAGGGACGAGATGTGCCGAACTTGATGATGATGCCCCTGGTGGCCTTGACCAACGACGGTTTGGACCTATATCGAGGCATCGATCCCGGTACGGTCATCGCCCAGAACTACGACGAGGGATGGGTGTACACCAACATTCTCAATCAGTAGCGTAAAGCCCGGTATCGGATCGTGTCCCTCGGTTGAGAACGCGGGCGCCGTCCGATGCCCCTTCAAACAGAATGGCTGACAGTTTCATCGAAATCGCAGGCATCAGGAAACAATACGGGGCTACGACGGCCCTGAAGGGCGTCTCTCTGGCCGTCAACCCCGGCGAGATCATCGGTCTAATCGGGTCCAACGGAGCCGGTAAAAGCACACTGGGCCGTGTCGTCTCCGGAGTCACGCGGCCGGACGGCGGTCTCGTAACGATCGGTGGCCGTGGCGTTGACCCCGAGCACTACTCTCCCCGTTCCGCAAGCAGAATGGGAATACGCGTGGTATACCAAGAGCTCTCGTTGTGTTCCAATCTCGACGTCCGCGAAAACTTCTTCATCGAGCATCACGATCTCTACAAAGGAACGCAACGATGGAGAAACGCCGTCTCCGACAAAACGCGCCGTGCATTGAACGACGCCTTTCCTGGAAACGGCATCAATTCGTCTCAGCTGATTCAAGAGATGCCTATAAATCAGAGACAGATGGTGGAGATAGCCAGGGCGGTCAGCGTAACGGATCTCAAACTACTGATACTGGACGAACCGACGTCATCCCTCGGAAGTAATGAAACCGAACAGCTCTTAGCCTATTTAAAGAAGCTGTCGGAGCGTGGCGTTTCCATCATCTTGGTTACCCATAGGCTCAAAGAGGTTCTCAGCATCGCGAGTCGGTTCGTTGTAATGAGAAACGGCTCCATCGAGTGGGCGGGTGAAAATCGGGATGTGAGCGAATCGTTCCTTGTGGAAAAAATGACGCGTGACGAACGGGTCAACCCGGAGATTGAAAGTGGGTTGATAGAGTCTCGCATCAATTCGAAGGTAGAGATCGTCGTCGAAAATCTCAACACGAGGAGACTCCACGACATCCGATGTCGGCTAAACGGCGGGGAGTTGATCGGCATATCGGGCCTCGACGGAAACGGCCAACAAGATTTCATGAAGGAGATCTTTTTTTCTCCCACCGGATTATCAAAGAGGTCGATCAAAAAGAGCCACGACATCTGTTACATCAGCGGAGACAGAAGAAAAGAGGGAATCTTTCCTCTCTGGCCCGTGAAAGACAACATCGGAATCACGGAGTACAACAAGCTATCGCTCTTCAAACCGATCGACGTAAAGGAGATCGCCGGAAGGGCGAAGCATTGGTTCGAAAGACTGCGCATCAAGGCCGACACCGTGGATTCGGGGATTCTTTCCCTTTCCGGGGGAAACCAGCAAAAGGTGTTGGTCGCCAGATCGCTGATTTCCGACTCCGACATCATTTTTTTGGACGATCCGACGAAGGGAGTCGACGTCGATACAAAACAACAGATGTACGCCCTTTTTAGGGAAGCGGCGGAGAACGGTAAACTTGTCGTGTGGTACAGCACGGAAGACGACGAGTTCCTCAATTGTACCAGAGTACTGGTCTTTCGTTACGGCCATGTCGTCGATGAGCTGAATCGAGCGGACATATCAAAGGCACACATCGTTGAATCGAGCTTCAAGGGTGAAGACCTCTTAAAGCGCGGGGGACGAAAAGAACAAACGCGTATTCCTTTTGAAATGAATTTGGTCGTACCGGCAGTGGCGCTGGCACTGGTTTTTGTCGTAAGCGGCCTCTATCAAAGAAACGTCTTTACCTGGTTCGGCGTCGATCTTCTTCTCACCGGTTCCATACCCCTGGTCTGTGCGGCGGTCTGCCAGATGCTCATTATCGGCTTGAGCCATGTCGATCTCAGCGTAGGTGCCTATATGGGCCTCGTCAACGTTCTCTGCGCCACCATTTTGGTTGAAAATCCGCTGTTGGGTGCTCTCTTTCTGTGCCTCTCGATAGCGGTGTACGGCCTTATGGGCGCGTTAATCTATGTTCGAAAAATTCCCGCGGTGATCGTCACTATGGGAATGTCGTTTGTCTGGACCGGTATCGCGTACACCATCCAAGATAGGCCCGGCGGATCGTCGCCGGAGTGGTTGACAGGACTCTTTCGCCTCGATTTTCCGATTCCCCAGAGTATCGTGTTGATCCTCCTTATCAGCGCGGCGATATTCTTTTTCTATAGATCCAAATACGGTACGGCGTTACGAGGATTTGGAAACAATCCCGCTGCGATGGAAAACAGTGGATGGCGTACGGTCTCGGCCTACATCGGCGGATACTGCATTGCGGCGTTTTTCGCTACCATAGGCGGAATGGCGATAACCACCTATACCGGGGCATCGGACGCCAACTCCACGGCATCCTACACCATGCTGACCATTGCGGCGGTGGTGATGGGGGGCAGTAAACTACTCGGTGGGTTCGTCTCCCCGGTAGGTACAATTATCGGTGCCGTTACGCTCTCTTTGGTCGGCGCACTCTTGGGATTCATGCGACTGAGCTCAAGTTATGTCACGGCTGTGCAGGGACTGATTCTTCTGACCATTCTTGCCACCCGTCTTTTGAGAAACAGAAGGTATGAAGGCAGTGTTTAGGGCACTTTCCGAAAAGTCTTGGATTTGGCCGTTGGTGGGGTCGATCGTACTGTGGTCACTGCTCGGCCTTTTTTCGGGTGGACTGAATTTGGAAAGTCTGATCGCCATCTCGACGACCGCGTCGTTTTTGGCGATTGTGGCGATGGGTCAAATGATAGTAATCACCACCGGCGGTGGGGCTATCGATCTCTCAATTCCAAGTGTGATAACCCTCGCGGCCTTTGTTTCGACCGGGATGATCAACGGAAGTGACGCCAATCTGATCTATGTCATTCCGTTCGTGTTGGTCATAGGAGCCGCAATCGGTTTTTTGAACTCAATTAATGTACTCTTTCTGAATATACCGCCTATCATCGCTACCTTGGGTATGAGTTACATCGTCACAACGGCGATACTCTTGTATAATAGGAACTTCAGAGCCTTTGATGTTTCGCCGTTGCTTCTTCGCGTGTCGCGAAACCGTGTTTTCGGAGTGCTTCCTACCATCCTTATCGTCGCCCTCGTTCTTGTAACACTGCTGACCTTTCTACTCCGCTACACGAAATTCGGAAGGAATCTCATCGCTCTGGGGCAGAACGTCAGAGCCGCCCGACTGGCGGGCGTCAATGTCGTGATGATTCAATCCATCGCCTACATGTTCAGCGGAGTCCTTGCCGCGTTCGGCGGTATAATGATCGCCGCTCGCGTAGGCGGAGCCTTTCTCGGTTTGGGAGACCCCTACCTGTTGCAGAGTGTGGCGAGCGTCGTCGTCGGAGGTTCCCTGATTTCGGGCGGGAGGGCGGTGCCTTTGGGTACGCTTATCGGAAGTCTCTTTCTCACCATCCTGGTAACCACCATGCAAGTCGCGGGAATGAGAATCGGAGGTCAGAATATCCTCACCGGCCTGTTAATAATACTGGTACTTTTTATTGCGAGCAAAAAGAGCGTGAGGGCGGAGTAGCTTGTTTTCTCGCTACGTAGTCGTGAAAGGTGCGTTCGCCTCACATAGATGAATTGGGATCGCTTCGCTCTTTCCACGCACCCCACGCGCCGGCGGCGTCGCGGAGCGACTCCTCGGCGGCACTTCGGTCCCGTGAGCCGATTGCCGTCAGCAGGGATTCGTGGAGCTGGGCCCCGGCGGAAGCGGGTTCATGCGATTCGTACGCGCCGGCAATTGCCGGTGTATAGAGTTCCATAATCGTCCGATAGAGCCTTGCCACGGCCGGATTGTGCGTGGCATCGGCAAGGGCGCGATGGAACGCAAGGTCGAGTTCGACCAGACGACTCGCCGACGTGTCGGCGAGGGACGCCTCGTCTCGCAACGTCGTCACCGCCTTGGCGAGCGCTTCCAAGTCCTCGGTCGTCCGATTCGAGAGAATGAGTGGGAGCATCCCCCATTCGACGACGAGCCTGAGCTCGCGAAGTTGATCCATCGTCGGTCCGTC
Source organism: Alkalispirochaeta sp. (assembly GCA_965601925.1). Taxonomy (GTDB): domain Bacteria; phylum Spirochaetota; class Spirochaetia; order DSM-27196; family Alkalispirochaetaceae; genus Alkalispirochaeta. The sequence continues at coordinate 2,124,716 of OZ271854.1, read as the reverse complement.
GAGGAGCAGGCGGACTAAGAGCGGCTCGAAGTACGGTAACTCTCCCGGAGGTGATACAAACGTCCCGTCACCGTGTCGGACCGAGACGACTCCCAGCGACCGCAAGATGCGCATCGCCTCTCGCACCGAACCACGCCCGACCCCGTTCTCGAGAGCAATCTGTTGTTCGTTCGGTAGTTGGTCGCCGGGGAGAAGCTCGCCGCTCCGTATGCGCGAGATGACCGAATGCATCACCTCTTCGACGGCGGTCGGTCGTTTGCTTGTGCTACTCATGCAGTATCTTCCTCAGGTTCGTGATGCTTCGTCTCATCCACCGGCGCTCCTGTTCGCACGTAGACGCTATATCGCCCTGCCAGGGCGTCCATAGCTCGACGACGGCGTTACACGACCGCGGCACGCGCGAAATCAGATCGCGTAACGGCAAATCGCCCTCGCCTGCCGGTCTGCCGGAGACGAGGAAGCCGAGGCGGTGATCGAGTCGTTCCACATTATAATCCTTTACATGCAGATTCGCCGTCAACCGGCCGAGGGAGTTCACCACCTCCTCGAAGCCTTCGCCTCGCCCGAGAGAGTTGAGGGAATCGAGACAGATTCGGACCGACGGCGAGCCGATCCTTCGTACGATCTCGGCGAGGGCGCGTACGGATACCCCCTCATAGTTCTCGATGCAGAGCGTTACGCCGGCATTCGCGAGCTCTTCGACTACGTCGGCGACCTGTCGCTCGATCCGGTCTACATTCGCCCGCGGCCCCGGCACCGAGCGCAGCGTACGCGCGCTGCACTGCCGGCAGAGTTCAATGTAGGTGCGGATCTGTGACGGTTCGATGCCGCGCGTGCCGAGCTCAACCTCGATACCAAGTCGCTTCGCTTTCTCGGATAGAGATCGAACGTCTTCCGCCGGAAGCTCGTGAAGCGACACGTTGTCGGCGATCTGAACAACGTCCACGCCCTCCGCATGCGCTATGTCAAGGAGTGCATCAGCGGTCATCGGATCGCGTGGACGCGGATAGTCGCCGATTCCGAACGCCCACGGCAGCGTATACGTACCGATTCCGATTTTCACGTCGCGTTCACGATGGCCATAACCTCTTCCATCACTCGGTCGGGCTTGAAAACATCGCGCCAGTTCTCCTTGAGAATCGATGAGCGGCCACGCTCAACCGCCCGCTTCGCTCCATCGGAGACTTCGATACCGAGAAAACCGAACAGAATTCCGATGTTTACGTTAATGTGACCGAGCATGAAGTCGCGAGCTGCCTGTTCCGGCACTCCCGCCTTGATCGCCTCCTCCATCGCCTCGCGGATCGTGAACATGAGGGTGAGCGTGATCGTCTCCGCCATTGCAGGCTCCAGTATCGCCATCTGCTCAACCGTTATGCGATGACTGCGCATCACCGGAGCGAAGATCGTACGCGCGACCGATTCGCCCAACTCGTAGTCCGATTCGTCACCCCGGAACATCGAGCAGACGATGTTCTGCTTGGCCTTGATCCCCCCGTAGAAATCTCGTTTCGCCTCCGGATCGGTTTCGTCGTTCACCACCGGGGGATGACACGGATGGGTAACGAAGACGCCCACGCCGTCGCGTTCGGGAATCTTGCCCCCATGGGGTGCCGCGGGATCGAGTATCATCACGAGCGATCCCCTCTTCATCCGCGGCACTACGGTGTTCGCAATGGTGCCGATACGCTTGTCCGGGACAGCGAGTATCACAACATCGGCGCGCGAAGCGGCCGTGTCTCCGTCGGTGACGTTCACACCCAGTTCGCCCAGACGATCCTTACCGGTATCGGACACTTCCACGTAATCGACTGCATACTCGCTCTGCGCGAGATTGCGGGCGCACCTAAATCCCATTTTTCCTCCGGCGCCGAATAGAGCAATATTAGACATTGTTTCCTCCCCTTTGTCGCGATATCGTCTCACCGCTTTGCACTACTCGTAGGCGGCGAAGCTCTCGGCGGTGGGTAGAGGGCCGCTTGTGCTCAAAAGCGCGGCGCGGAACCGACGGCCCCGCCGCAAGCGCGTCGGCGTACTCCGCGGTCCGATTCCAGATAGCGGTGGCCTTTCCATCCCTGATGTGACGCCGAACGGCGGCTCGGTACCGCACGCGGAAAGCGGCGCCGATGACACCGACTCGTGCACTCATAGATCACCGCCGGCGTAAAGATATGATACGGGCGGAAGCTCGATGGTCTCCGGCGCCGGCACAAGCGTCGCGACTCGATGCTCCTCGAACGTCTCCGCCTCGACCGGTTGGTACGCTCGGGTAACGATACGCATTCGATCCGCGTGGAGTGCGGACAGTCGCCACGGAGCGGGAGAGAGATTTGCGGCAAGTGTCACCCGCTCGTCTCCCGCGGCCCACGTCATTGCGTAGTGCGCATCCGATCGTGCGTCGGCGCGGCGGTGGACCTCCACACTGCGGTCCGCCGGAATAGACGCCACGTCGTAGAGCAGGTGGGCGGCGGGAATCAGAGTGTTGCCGCGCACGAACCCGTGCGGCCCAGCCTCGTCCAGGACGGTCACGAAACGTGCCCCCGATGCCGCGAGTTCGCATAGTGCCGCGAACAACCACGCAAGGCCGAATCCGTCGGCGATACGCGGATCTTTCCGGCGCCGGCGTGCATTGGTCTCCCGGTCCCCCGCTGCAGGGTTGAAGTGCGGCGTTAACTCAAGCAATCCGATTCCGATCGGCGTTTCCGGGTAGATCGCGCGTGCGGACTCCATCGCGTCGCGGACTCCCAAGAGGTTATCGATCAGCGTATCGTCATCGACATCGTGGACCTGCGGCGAAATCGTGAATACGACGTCTCCCCCCGGAGAAGCGGGGGGGCGGGACCGATTCAGCTCCGCGAACGCGCCGTCGGTTCCCACGAGCGACGGTCGACCGACGATCGCCGCGAGGGCGGCGGTGTGGGGGTTTGCACTCGTCCCGCGATCACCCGGCTCGTGGACGCCGTCACCATCAGGAGTTGCCGACCACGAGTAGATGTGAAGCGGAACACGGTGCGGCGACGGAGATTCCGTCGCTCCGAGTTCGTGTCGCAGGTATTCAACCGGTATGTCGACGTCCGGTGGAGGCGCTCCCAGCCGGCGCGTGCCGATCAACGGCAATCGAGCGGGTGTACGAGCGTCCGCTTCGTCGCTCGTCGCCGCACGCACGTTCTCTCCGTCTGGCGCGCTCGCTACGGTAAGCGTAATGCGTTGTTCCACGACCGTTCCGGGCGTCAGTGTGACCGGAACGGGGCGAGCAAGGGGCGTGCAGTACACCTTGTACGAGAAGTCGGTCCAGTTGCGTTGATCCTCCATCTCGAAGAGGTCGCCCTGGAAATCGAACCGGGCGATACACCCTCCCATTGCGAACTCAATCCCGCGGAGGTCCCCACACGGCTGATGCGGTGATATGCGCTTGGGAAACTCGAACGCGCGGCGTCCCGAGTCGGTAATCACAGTCGCCGGAGCGCCGGCAAGTGAAATCGGAAGAAGCAAGCAGAGACCGAGGCGATTTCGTTTGACCGTATGCGTGATCGATGCTCGATATTCGACGGTCATCTGCGTCTGGGTTACGTGCACCGTCAAACTCCCGAGAATCCCGATCTCCCGTCCGTAGTCGAAGATGAACTGCGCCCGATTTCCGCTGCGCTCCACATGCGAGAGAGTGGGCGTCGGTGTACCCCAGCGCGCATCGCGATACGCCGCATAAACACGATATGCGACTCTCTCACGGCCGTGGTGAACGGCCGTTACAACTCCGCGATCGAGGTCGATGGTGCACCACAGTTCGCCCGACCGGAGCTCCGCTCCACTCATGCCTAATCATAAGACGTCGAACGTCCTATGATCAAGCAAAAAGCTCGTTTTGATGGCTCACTTCGATACGAATAGTCGGTTTCTCGTTCAAAGGGGGCGGATCGATATGAGCGACGCGGCGCGCGCCGGACACGGTGATCATCGAGCGGTTCCGCGGCGGCGCCGGATAGATTGATTTGCGGAATCAGTCTCATCATACCCCTCCTCGGTATTTCTTAGAAAAGAAGGTGCGCAATCCACGGAGATGAGGAAACTGAAACCCACAGTCACAGCTACGCGCCGTGTCACTTGGAAAACCAAGCTTTCTGAATCGATAATCCAATCAACGGCGATAAGCGACGCTTCGATACAAGTATAGACTCGAGGGCCGTGCGCCGTACACCATCGCACCGGACCGGTCGAGCCGCTTCGACACGGCACTCGCTTGCGCAATAAACGCGCCAAACGCCCGTCACCCGCCGCTCCGGCGGAGTGAACCGCACCTACGAACTGCGGGTCTGTTTGTCAGCCGGGGACGCGCCCTGCTAATTGACCCGGCTGTTCTTTCCGGCAAAATCCGCGACAATGCTCGACGCCCGAAATCAGCACCTCAAATATCGATAAAAAACTATTGACTAATACGCACTAATGCGGTTCAATGGAGATATGCTGAGAGGTCGATCTGCGTTCGGTGCGCCGAATGCAACGGGTCACCCTCGAGGCACCGGACGTTACTGATCCCGAGGGATAACTCCTAACGGACAGGGAACCCTTCACGCGACAACGACAGAAAGAGGTACTCATGGCGATCTCAGCCGTAACTCAAGAGTTGGAGTGGGCTCGTTCCATCATCAAACCGGAAGAAGTGGAGACGTATCTCGACTCCCGGGGCCGCGACTTCATCGACGACGACGAAATATTCCGAGAGCTGGAAGCGGCGCGTAACCCCGAGCCGCAGCGCATCCGCGCCATCCTCGACAAATCGCGGGCGATGCAGACCTTGGAGCCCGAAGAGACCGCCGCGCTTCTCCACGTCGAGGATCCCGATCTGTTGGAGGAGATGCGCCAGACCGGCCTCGATATAAAACTGCGCGCGTACGATAACCGTATCGTCACCTTTGCGCCGCTGTATATGTCCAACCACTGCATCAACAGTTGCACCTACTGCGGCTTCCGCCGCGAGAACGCCGAGATGCAGCGCGTACGTCTCTCGATGGACGAAATCCGCGCCGAGGCGGCCGCGCTTACCGGCACGTTCGGCCATAAGCGCCTCATCGTGGTATACGGCGAACATCCTTTGAGCGACATCGATTATCTGGAGGAGAGCGTAAACGCGGTGTACGACGTACGCGTCCCGACACGCAAAGGGCACGCGAACATCCGCCGGGTCAACGTCAACGCCGCACCGCTGGACGTCACCTCCCTCAAACGCCTGAAGAACGTCGGCCTCGGCACCTTCCAGGTGTTTCAGGAGACCTACCACCACGATACGTATCGACGCGTTCACGGCCGCAAGAGCCTCAAGGCGGACTACGCGTGGCGTCTCTACTGTATGCACCGCGCACAGGAAGCGGGCGTGGACGACGTGGGAATCGGCGTGCTCTTCGGCCTCTACGACTGGAAGTTCGAGGTCATGGGGCTCATTCACCATACCCGAGAGTTGGAGAAGACGATGCGCGGCATCGGGCCGCACACGATCAGCTTTCCACGTCTGGAGCCGGCGCACAACGCTCCGGGCACGCGCAACAGCAAGTACGCGGTGAGCGATGAGGACTTCCTCAAGATCATCACCGTACTACGCCTGTCGGTACCGTACGCCGGTATGATCTGCACCGCTCGGGAGTCCAAAGAGGTACGCAACGAGGCGGTCCGGCGCGGCATTACGCAGATGGATGCGTCGACCCGCATCGGCCTCGGTGCGTACGACGCGACCTACGACGAGCAGGAAGAGGCGCGACAACAGTTCATGCTCGGCGATTCGAGGACGGTCGACGAGCTCGTCCGCGATTTGGCAAATATGGGCTACATCACCAGTTTCTGCACCGCCGGCTACCGAATCGGTCGTACCGGGGAGCGCATTATGCGCCTATTGCGATCGTGTACCGAGGGCGATTTTTGTAAGCTGAACGCGATCCTCACCTTTCGGGAGTGGCTCGACGATTTCGCCACGCCGGAGACGAAGGAGATCGGCGAGGCGCTGATACGCAAGGAGTTTGAAGGCGCATATTTCCGCACGCCGAAACTCCATAAGAAGTTCACGGACTATTATGAGCGTACCGCCAATGGGGCTCGCGACCTCTACGTATGACGGCCGCCGAACGCAGCCGGAGATATCGCAACTAGCGGCGTGGCTCCGCGGCGACGCGCCGGGGGGCGACGCGGCGTTGGCTTCCCGAGCGCGCTCGATCATGCGCTCGGAGGTCGGCTCGGAGGTACGCCTGCGGGGCCTGCTTGAGTTCTCCAATCGCTGCCGGTGCGACTGCCATTACTGCGGTATTCGCAAGGGGGCCGTAGTAGACCGCTTCGATCTCGGTGAGGAGGAAATCATCGCCGCCGCCCGTTTCTGCCTCGATCAGGGTCACGGATCGATGACACTCCAATCGGGCGAGCGCCGAGATGAGCCCTTTATCCGGTTTGTCGAACGGTGCCTCAGGCGCATAAAGCGAGAGACGTGCACGGCCGAGCTTCCGGAAGGGCTCGGAATAACCCTGTGCGTCGGCGAGCAGAGCCGAGAGACGTACGAGCGCTTTTTCGAGGCCGGTGCTCATCGCTACCTGCTGCGTATCGAAACGAGTAACCCGGATCTCTTCCGCCGGTTGCACCCCGCCGGACAACGGTGGGAGGAGCGCGTCCGTGCACTCCGCGATCTCAAGGCGATCGGATACCAGTTGGGCACTGGGGTCATGATCGGGATACCCGGACAGACGCGTGAGGATCTCGCGCGGGACGTACTCTTTTTTCGGGACGTGGACGCGGATATGATCGGCATGGGACCGTACATCGCCTCCCCACCGCCGGGGGACGTGCAGATGCGCAGACGAGGTCTCTTCCCGACGCTCTCCGCCGCAGAGCGGTTACGGTTATCCCTGCGTATGATCGCCCTTACGCGCATCGTTTTGAGGGACGTCAATATCGCCGCGACGACGGCGCTGCAGGCACTCTCTCCGACGGGGAGGGAGATCGGTCTCGCCTTCGGCGCCAACGTCCTGATGCCGATCGTCACCCCCGGCGGGAGACGCAGCGACTACCAACTGTACGCCGGAAAGCCGTGTATCGACGAGGATTCCTCGGCGTGTGCGGCCTGCACGCCCCGTCGAGCGGCCGCGGCGGCGCGTCCGGTGTCGCTCAATTCGTGGGGCGACGCACCGCACGCCGCGCACGGGAATCGAGGAAGAAGAGAACTGCGATTCGACGAGTCTGCGGCGGCGACGGAGTACCGCCGCGATCGGTCGCGGGCAAAGGAGGAGCTTACACCATGAATGAGATCGATTTTGTCGGATTGGCGCGCCGATGCATTACCGGAGACGTCGTCTTATGTCACACCGAAGAGGCGACCGTCCGACAACCCAACCCTTCGTTTGCACAAGCCGCGGAGGAAGCCGAGGCGGCCGGTATCGTGATCCGTTTCGTCGACCCTGCCAAGCCGCTGCTCCTGTTCCGCACCCGAAGCGCCGGCGACGCGCAGATGAGCGCTACAGCGGTCACGGTAGAGATAGATTTTTTTCAGGATGCGCTCTACGCGGCGGCCCCCAAGATCGAAGCCGAACGACTCTCGATCTGGCGACACACTACCGACTCCGAAAGAGCGACGAGCGCTTCACAGTGGTTGCACCGCGTCGCGGAGATCGTGGGCCGACCGCTCGGTACCGATACCGAACTGTTCGACGCCTACGCCGCCGGCGCCCTGAGCGCGACGTATCGGGACGCGGTCGTCTCCGGAGGCTCTCTTTCCGATTGGCTTTCGGCGCACATGAGGGCGCTTTCGGTACCATCGGAGACGCTTGCGCCGTGGCGACGCGACCTATCGATATGGGAGGGGCACGATGTCTACACCTTCCGATGACCTTCACACCCCCTCGTCTCCGCAGCCGACTCCGCGCTACGGTTTTGTCGGTATTATCGTAACGAATCGGGAGCATAACGGCGCACGGCTCAACCAGATTCTCGCCGCCCACTCGGACTGCATTATCGGCCGGCTGGGATTACCGAACATTGAAGACGGACACCTGTCGATCGTGGTTCTCATCGTACACGCGACCACCGACCGCCTCGGATCGCTCACCGGCAAGCTCGGTTCCCTTACCGGCGTATCGGTAAAATCGGCGCTGCACAAAGCGAGTATCTCCGACGCAATGGAGGCGGGTCTCCGTGTCGTAGAGGACCGTCCGGCTCGGATAACGCCGGAACCCGACGCGAGGGCGATGTAGCGGTGGCGAGATCGGGGAACGACGCAATCGATCGTACGGCGGCCCCACTCCGCGACACGGCGAATCGCGAAGCGTCGTTGCGCGTGAACGACCCGGCCTCGGAGACGATCCGCGCCGTGGCGCTGTATGCGCTCTCTCCGTATCGCGTCTCTCCGCGTCTCATCCGTTCGGTCGCTCTCGTGAAGGAGGCGGCGGCGTTGTGCAACGGCGCGTTGGGCTACCTCGACGACGCCGTCGCTGCGGCGCTGACCCAAGCGAGCCGCCGACTGCGCGCCCTGTCAGACGACGAGATCCGCGCCGCCCTTCCCCTCGACGCATTTCAGGGAGGTGCCGGTACGTCAACGAACATGGCGGTCAATGAATGGCTCGTTCTGGCGGCCGGAGATTCGGACGTCGCTGCGGACGCACATCGCCACGCAAACCTTCACCAGTCGACCAACGATGTGATGCCGACCGCCCTGCGTCTGATGATGCACGACCGCTTCGCGGAACTGGAGAAGGCGTGCGAGACGCTCCAGGGTCACCTTCAGAATGGTGAGGAGCGCTTTGACGCGATCCTCAAACCGGCACGCACTCAACTGCGCGAGGCGCTGGTTACCAACGTGGGGCGCGAGTACGGCACATGGGCTCACGCCGTCGCACGCGATCGGTGGCGCTGCTTCAAGGCGCGGGAGCGCATCCGAGAGGTCAACCTCGGCGGCACGGCGATCGGAACGGGCGCCGGTGCGCCGCGCCGCTACGTGTTGCAGGTCATACGACACCTGCAGTCTCTGGTAGACCATCCGATAACGCGCGCCGAGCATTTGGTCGAGGCCACGAGTAACTACGACCAGATTGTCGAGGCGATGGGAGCCGTCAAGTGTCTCGCGGTCGACCTCAGACGAATCGCCTCGGACCTGCGTCTACTCGCCTCGGGGCCGCGCGCCGCCGTCGGAGAGTTTCGTATTCCGGCGCTCCTCGCCGGATCGTCTATCATGGCCGGCAAGATCAACCCCGTCGTGCCGGAAGCGGTCGTGCAAGCCGCCGAGCGTATACTCGCCAACGACGCGCTGATAGCCCGTTTGGCGGCGATGAGCGAATTGGAACTGAATGCGTTCTTTCCGGCGATCGCGCATACGGTGGACGAGTCTCTCCACCTCGCCGTAGGTGCGCTGCGTGCATTGAGCGACTACATCGTACTCGTCGTTCCCGACCGCGAACGGTGCGAATGGGGCCTCGGTTCGGGTTACGCCGAGGCGGTGGCTCTTCTACCGCTTCTCGGATACGACGAAATTGAGGCGCTCCTTCTGGAGGCCGCACGGAAAAACGAGTCGCTGCAAGGTCTTCTGCTGAGCACAGGTGTGCTCACCGACGCGCATGTAGAGGCGCTCTTTGCGCCTGCAAACATGACGGCGCTGGGTTACGACGAACGTCTGTACGGGACGATTCGGACGGAATGCGGCGAGGCGCTCCGCAGTCTGGTGGACGCCGTCATACGAGGCCAAACGGAAGCGGGCGGTTCCGTCGGCGAGGCGACCGGCGATCGGAAGGAGAAGACGCCATGAAGCGCACTACGACCCCGCGCGGGCTGCGACCCCACATCGTCCTCGCCGGTAAGTGTAACGCCGGCAAATCGGCCCTCCTCAACGCGTTGGTGGACCAGGACGTCGCGATCGTCTCGGACACGCCGGGCACGACGACCGATCCGGTACTCAAAGCGAGCGAGCTGGTTCCCTTCGGACCGGTCGTCTTCGTCGATACGGCCGGCATCGACGACAAGACGGACTTGGCCGCGGCTCGGGACGCGAAGGCTAGGGGCGCGATCGCCGGCAGCGATGTGGTCATCTACGTCTTTCACCCGCACACCGCCGATCGGGACGATGCACACAAAATCCGAGAGTACAGCGAGGCGGGCCGCGTCGTGATTCCGGTGCAGACCCACGCCGACATCGCCGGGCTCCCTCGTTCGCACACCGTATCGATTACCGGCGAGATCGAGGCGGCCGCCGGGAGAGGTCTCCACACCGTCTCGTCCACCGAGGGCACCGGAATCCGACACCTTCGAGAGGCTCTTATCGAAGAACTGGCGACGCAACGCAGTCGGCAGAAGACGCTCCTGGAGGACTTGGTGCGCCCATATCGCCTGATCATGCTGATCGTCCCCATCGACCTGGAAGCGCCGGCGGGTCGACTCATCTTGCCGCAAGTCCAAACGATCAGAGAGGTGCTCGACGGGGACGCGGCGACGATCGTCGTTAAAGAGCGCGAGGTCAGCTGGGTACTCGACCAGCTCAAGCGCCCGCCCGACCTCGCGATTACCGACTCACAGGTCGTGCTCAAGGCGTCGGGAGCGGTGCCGCCGGAAATTCCTCTGACCACGTTCTCAATTCTCTTTTCGCGCTTCAAGGGCGACCTCGATGCGTTTGTGCGAAACGTAGCGCAAATCGACCGCCTGGATCACGGCAGTCGCGTGCTTATTACCGAGAGCTGCAGCCACCACACTCACTGTGACGATATCGGACGGGTAAAAATCCCCCGCTGGTTACGACAGTACACCGGCAAGGATCTCTCGATCGATGTAGCGGCAGGACCGTTCCCCGATGCTATCGATGAATATGAACTGATCCTCCATTGCGGCGGATGCATGATCACACGAGCCCAAATGCTCGCGCGGATGGGCGAGGCGACCTCATCACGTGCGCCGATCACCAACTACGGTGTGGCGATATCGTATCTGCACGGCGTCCTCGATCGCGTCCTCGAACCATTTGGGATGACCGTTCCCCGCGAGACAAGCTGAGCAACCGCATCCGTTCGATTGTGAGACAAACCGCACACGGTGGCTGCCGCTCCACCGTCGTCGGTAGTATTCTAAGACTCTATGGCATTCATTCTCGACGGGCTGGATACGGAGTCCTTTGATCGAACCTACTCGGATCGCGAACTGGTCCGCCGGATTCTACGATACTTTCGTCCCCATCGCTCGTTGATGGTCGTCATCGCACTGGTACTGACGCTCAACTCACTCTCCGATGCGATTGCGCCGGTTATCATCTCACGAGCGATCGATATCGTGGCGGCACGACCGACGATGCAGTTTGTGCTTATCATGAGCACAGCGGTGCTCGGTGTGGGTGCCCTGGCGTGGCTCTTCAACTTCGTTCGCCAGATGCTGACCAACCGCGTGGTGGGCGACGTAGTACTGCGCATTCGCCAAGACGTCTTCGAACGAGCGGTCAACCACGATATGTCGTTCTTCGACGAGCATCCGGTAGGAAAGATCGTGAGTCGCGTCACCTCGGACACGCAGGACTTTTCCAACACCGTGACGCTGGTCATCGATTTTACGAGTCAGGTGCTGATCGTGCTGGCTCTCACCGCATATTTGTTGACCGTCAACTGGTGGCTGACGGTGGTGTTGCTCGTCATGGCTCCCCTCGCCGCCGCCGTAGCATTGAGTTTTCGCCGTCTCGCGCGTCGGGTCACCCTCGACGCAAAGAGGGCGACGGCGACCATCAACGGTCACATGCAGGAGTCGATCGGCGGCATCGCGGTGGCCAAAGCGTATCGCCAAGAGCGACGATTGTATGACGATTTTAACCGCAACAATCGTCTTGCCTTTCGGGTGGGACTCAAGCGAGGCCTCGTACTCAATCTCATCTTTCCGCTCGTCGGTATCGCCGCCGGAGTCGGTACCGGCGCGGTCGCTTATCTCGGCGGGCTCGGCGTCACCACCGCCCCGTCGCCGGACGGCGCATGGTTTGCGACGCTCATCGCCGCGGCGGGACGAAGTTTGGGCGGGATGAGCCCCGGGCAGTGGTACCTCTTCCTCCAGGCGGTCGGGTTTTTCTGGTGGCCGATGCTCGGAATTGCGAGCTTCTTCTCGCAGTTTCAGGACGGACTCAGCGCCGCCGAGCGCGTCTTTGCGCTCATTGACGCCGAGCCGTCGGTGCGCCAAGATGGTCCTCCGACCGCCGGAACGGCTACCGCCGAGGCCGGGACGACGATCTCCGGCGCAATTGAGTTCGATCACGTGCAGTTCGCCTACTCGGAAAAGGAGACGGTCCTCGAGGACTTTTCCCTCACGATCGAGGCGGGACAAACGGTCGCGTTGGTCGGCCACACCGGCGCCGGCAAATCGAGCATCGCTCGTCTCATAACGCGATTCTACGAGTTTCAACGCGGAGCAATACGAATCGACGGAACGGACATTCGATCTCTCGATCTTACGAACTATCGTCGACACATCGGACTGGTACCGCAATCGCCGTTCCTGTTTTCCGGCACCGTCGAAGCGAACATTCGCTACGGGTTACCCGAAGCGACGCCCGATGAGGTACGGTGGGCCGCCTCGCACGTCGGTCGGGGGGACTGGCTGGACGATCTTGCCGCCGGACTCGATACCGATGTCGGAGAGCGTGGCTCCAGTATCTCCCTCGGACAGCGGCAACTGGTGGCGCTCGCCCGCGTCCTTCTTAAGAATCCGGCGATTTTCATTCTCGACGAGGCGACGGCAAGTGTAGACCCGTTCACCGAGGCGCAAATTCAGGAGGGCCTCGACAGCGTCATGTCGGGCCGCACGGCGATCGTGATCGCTCACCGGCTCTCCACGGTCAAATCGGCGGACCGTATCGTCGTTCTCGACGGCGGCACCATCATCGAGGACGGCACTCACGCGGATCTGCTCGACGCGGACGGACACTACGCGCAGCTATACAACACGTACTTTCGACACCAAGCCATGGAGTACATAGAGGGGGTGTGACCCACCCTGCACGGCTATGAGATGTAGCCGAGCAACGTGTCTCCGGTGAGCGCCGGCACCGCATCCGCCCCGACGCGAACCACGGCGCCGTCGGGCGATTCGTCCCCGCCCATGAGTATGGCGGGAACGGTTCGTGAGTCGATCAATACTCCCGCGGTATAACGCGTTAGAGCGACAACGCTCACCGATCGATCGAGAGCCCATACGTTCACAACGTAGCCCTCGACTATCATCGAGCACAGCTGCGCCAGACGGTGTACCGAGTCGAGACTTCCCTCGGCACGAACACATAGGCGGAAACCTCTTCCGTGACCGCGAGCGGAGACTATGATTTCGTGCACGAGAATACGCGAGAGGGGTTCGTCTTCGATCTCCTCGCGCTCAAGCACGATCTCGAGTGCGCCGTCCAAAAAAATCGAACGAATCGTCTCATACAGGCGCCCGAGTGCGGCTTTCGATACGGCCGTGCCGATCGCGAGCATCCATTCCATGAACACTTCAAGTATAGTCTTCAGCGACGGCATTACAAAAAAGGGCGCGCTCCGCTTCATACAAAACTCACACTTTCATAACATTGTAGGCTTATGCACGATACGATTCGTTCGCTGACCGTTACGGGGCGGGCTCGATACCTACGGCGCGTGAACGTCACGCTCATTGCCGCCTTTTTTGCTGCAGGGCTCGCGACGTCCATCGCGGCCGGCGTGCTACGCTTTGCCGTCCCGGTTGTTCTTCTGATCAGTTTGCTCTTTTGTTCTCTCGTCCTCGTCCGCAAGGGCCGCATATTTGCCGCCGGCAACGTCACGCTCTTTCAAATATGGCTCAACGTCGCGGCGGCCGCTCTGTTGATACCGTACGCCAACTACCTCGAGATGTATCGTTACCTCACCTACATGAGCGCATACCTCATCATCGCATCGTTGATCTCGGTGCGTATATCGCAGATTACCGTCGCCGGAGTCGCGAACATCGTACTGTTCAATCTTACGGTATGGCTGAAAACGGTGCCGCGTATGCGGGAGACGGGCGAACTCGTCGCCGGCGAGTCCCTCCCGGGGACATTTTTCTCGGCATACATCGTGGGAAATCTTCTGCTCCTGGTATTGGTATGGGTAGCCGCAACGATTTGGCAGTTCAGTATGTTCCTGGTGCTGGAGGCCGACAAGCAGCATCGCGAAACGACCAAGCGCGACGATCTTATCCGCACCGGCGCGCGAGGGGCCGAGGAGGGTGTACGCCTGTCGAGCGACGTGGTGCAGGTGGGAGAGTGTACGCTCTCCTCGAGTCATTTGATTCTCGAATACTTGGTCGATACGGACTCGACGATCGAGAAGACCGAGACCGCGGTTAACGGCGTGTCGGAGCGGGTCGAGAAGATCCATACCAACGTGCGGCGCGTCGACGGTCACCTCACCAAAACGCGCGCACGGGCGACCGAGATTGTCGAGCGGACGATCTCGATGAATCGGAGTATTGACGAGATCGCCTCCGAGATGACCGCTCTGGCCCACACCTTTCGGGATCGAAGGGCTCGACTCCCTGAGCGTGAACGCGAGGTCGCGCACGCCGCGACGCGACTCCAGGAGACGCTCGACGGCACCGAGACGCTCGCCGAGACGGCACGCGTCGTTTCCGAGATCGCCGATCGTACCCACGTTCTGGCGATGAACGCGCTGGTCGTTGCGGCGCGGTCCGGCGGTTCGGGCGGCCAATTCACCGTCGTCGCGCGGGAGGTGCAAAATCTAGCGACCGAAGTTCGCCGTCGGACGGACGATATTCTGTCGGCAACCAAAAGCGCGGGAGCCTCGGCGGCCGATGCGCGATCGGCCATTCAGGACTTCCGGACCTTGTACGAGGACTACCGACAAGACCTTAACGATAGCGCCGAGAAGATCCTCGCGTTCGAAGAGCGCCTGGGTCGTATTCGCGTCACCGTAGACGAGGTGGGCTCCGCGGTGACGGGGCTGGAATCACAGGCTGCGGCGAGTCGGGAAGAGTTGCGCCTCACCGAGGAACTCTTGGGAGCGTCACAATCGTCTTTGGATGCGATGCACGACTCGTTCTCGGCGCTCACGAGTAACAGCGCCACAACACGTTCTACAGCCGAAGCGGTCGCCTCTATGGCACGGTCGGCGGTGGAGGTGAGTACCAGCTCGCAACAGTCGATATCGCGTCTGCTCGACGTCATCGGAACGGACGGTGGCGACCACGCATAAGGCGCGGCGACGACAAACCGACCTAAACACTGGCGCTCCGCGAGTCAATCTGCTATTCTGCCTCTCACTATCGTGAGATTTCGATTAGCACCGCGCATCTCTTTGGTGATCGTCGCGACCGTCATTGCAACGCTTCTCATCAGCAATATCGTGCTCGGGTTACGTGTCGGACGTCTTACGCGGAGAGTCGATGCGTTTACCGAGACCGTCGCGGCGGAAGTGGAGACACAACACCGACGCACGACCCTTCTGGAGGCCAATCAGCGCCAGGCGACCGGTCACCTCGCGGAAGTGCGAGAGCTACTGAACTTAAGCCCCGGACGATACCGTTTTGAACTTCCCGGACGGGCGGCGCATGCAACGACGTCACCTCCGTCCGACGCGGCCCCTTCCTCGACCGTAGTCGAGGCTGAGGAGCACGTTCCTCTCTTCTTCGCCGCAATAGATCGCATCGCCGAGGAGGCGGCACTGCAGGATTTTGAGCGTCGCATCGTCGATGAGCTGCCGGGTCGTCTGGAGCCGATCCTTACCGACGCGCATCGTCTACGCTACGTGGGACGACTCCATTGGTGGATCCTATCAGCCGGTGCGTCGGCGTCAAGCGAGCCGATCGTGACCGTTACGGCGACACCGGAACGGTGGAGTATCTCCTCTCCGTCGGGTATCGCGCGCCATATAGAGGCCGATCCCGCCGTTCGACCCGCAACTCCCGACGCGGTGCTCACCGAGGTCTCCTCGCGCATCAACCGCGAAGCGCGCGATAACCGGCTCTTCGAGCGGGCCCGTATCGAAGTACCGGCGACGCTCCGAGAAAACGATGCCGTGCTCGACGCATTGGCGCGGCGGGAGCTCGCCATCGGCGCGGTCACGACCGACGGGGACGGTATTCGTATCCCGATCCGGGCGGCCCTCACCGCGGAGGAGGTCTTTGCCGTCGAAGTGCGACGCAAGCCCTTTACCGTCACCGTGGACACGGTCGAGACGACCGACCTCGGAACGGTGTCGTCGTTGGTCGTTCGCAGACTCGATCGGGTCGACGCACGTACCGCCGATCGACAATCGGTCGAGTCGGCGATCGCCTCAATTCGAGAGATCGCCGATGATCGCGGATTCTCGGAGTTTCTCGCATCCCGAAATCTACGCCTTGTGGAAGAGTTGCGCGACGGCCTCGACTTTTTTTACTTCGACATCGTGTATGACGACGCGACGCGCTACGGTTCGTTTGCCGTGCAGAAGGAACTTGGCGAGATTTACGTGACCGACGGCGACGGCGTCGTACTGACGACACTCACTCGCGTGGGAGACGACCCGGCCGCACTGCTCGGCGGGATAGGAGCCGCGGAGGATTCCGCCGCCGGGACGAGTCGGGAATTGCCCGATGCGTTTCCGCCGGGGTTCCGCGGCGGTCGGGCCGAATCCGACGGCACCAACATACTGCTCGTCGGGGTCCACGAAAACAAGGCCGATTCCATCATGTTCGTTCACCTCTCTCCGGAGCGGGAGGTGTCGATGATCAGTATTCCCCGCGATATATGGTGGGGCGGTCGAAAACTCGGCTACCACAACGAGGTGCACGGGACGCGTCATCTCGCCCTCCAGGTCGAGGAGATAACCGGACAGACGATCGACGGATGGATTGCGATCGATATGTACGCCTTTATCGAAGTTGTGGACCTCTTGGGAGGCATAGAGGTCACGTTGGCCGAGCCGCTGGTCGATCCGACATATCGCGTGCGCGAGGCGGGACGTTGGAGCACCCTCTTCTACGAGGCGGGAACGCACCGCCTCGGGGGCGTGGAGGCGTTACGCCTCGCCCGATCTCGTCACACCTCAAACGATTTTGAGCGTTCGTACCGCCAGCAACTCATACTGGAAGCTCTGAGAACGCGCCTCAACGAGCTTAACGCCGGGGATCTCGATCGCGTGTATGAGCTCATCGGAACTGCGGCTGAGTACGTCAGTTCGAGTTACACCAACTGGGAGCTCGCGCAGTTCTATCTCGCCTACCGTAACGCCCGGATCGTCAATCGGACGGGACTCACCTTCGACAACGTGCTGTACAACACGTGGAGCAACCTCTATCTCCAATCGCTGGAACGCGAGGAGGTTGACGACGAGTTCTACCTCGGTGCGTGGATTCTCCTCCCGCGCGGCGACGACTGGAACGTGATCGCGTGGTTTGTCGAGGAGAATCTCTCCGCGCCCCCTCAGTAGAGACGAAGAGCCGCCGGAGCGTCGCGATATCTGGACCTACACGACGCCACGGCGTCGCAGCTCGGCGATTTCCTCTACGGTATAACCGAGTTCGGTGAGAATTGCGTCGGTATCGCCGCCCAAAAGCGGTGCCGCCGATCGCAACTGCACCGGACTGCGACTCATTTTGATGGGATTTCCCAGTGAGCGCACGGTCCCGGCGGTCGGATGTTCAAGCGCGACCACCATCTCGCGCGCAGCCAGATGGGGATGGTCGAGAGCCGCCTCGGGTGTGAGAATCGGTCCGCACGGGACGCCGCGCTCACCGAACGCCGCGATCCATTCCGCTACCGGACGACGCACGAAGTACGCCTCGAGGGCCGCTTGCAACTCCGCACGGTTGGCCACCCGTTCGCTGTTGACGGCAAATCGGGCATCGGCGCCGAGCGAATCTTCCGCTCCCAGAAGCTCCACCACCTTTTTCCAGTGCGATTCGGTCCCGGCGGCGAGTATGAACCGTCCGTCGGCCGCTCGGAAGGGTTGGTAGGGAGCGATGTTGGGGTGTACGTTTCCGCGCTTTGTCGGGGGGGTGCCGGTGGCGAGATATGCGCTCGCGACATTGCTGAGCCATGTGCTCTGCGAGTCGAAGAGCGCCACGTCGATATCCTGCCCTTCGCCGCTCGTCTCACGCTCGTACAGGGCGGTGAGGATACCCATCGCGGTATACATGCCGGCGGTGATATCGGCCATGGGTGTCGGAAAGCGTATCGGCGGATCCTCAGGTTCACCGGTAAGCGCCATGGTACCGGACATCGCCTGGGCGATCACGTCGTACCCCGGACGTTCCGCCTCGGGCCCCGTCAGACCGAAACCGCTTATGGCGGCCCAAATAATACGCGGATTTATAGACCGAATGGTCGCCGAATCGATGCCGAGCTTCTTCCGCGTCGCCTCCCGCGGAACGTTGTGCACCACTATATCGGCACGCTCAACGAGTCGGTGAAGGCACGCACGCGCCTCCGCCTCCCGGAGATCGAGCGTGAGGCTGCGCTTGTTGCGATTGGTACCCATGAAGTAGCTGCTCTCGCCGTGGACGAACGGCGGTCCCCACCCGCGGGCCTGATCGCCGGAGCCGGGTCGTTCGATCTTGATAACCTGCGCTCCCAAATCCGCCAACAGCTGCGTACAATAGGGGCCCGCAAGGGCCTGCGTCAAATCGATGATCGTAATAGCGTCGAGCGCTGCAGCTCGGTTCATCGCGTCGTACCTCCGGGAGAATGACGATCTCACGCCGCCGTCGCTACACAGTGCCGGCGTCCGAGTCGTCTAGCATAGCAAGAATAGCATCGCAAACGCGAGGACTCTCCGTCGGATGGGTGATCTCCGCCACCGCGACTCGGGGCGGGGTATCGGCTCCTCCCGCCGCAGCGAGCAAGGTGCGGATCGACTCCACGAGGGACGGGCGCACCACGATGATCGACGGCAACCGGGCGCTCACGACTGCATGCAACCCGGTCAAAAAGCCGCCGCCGTGCACAAGTTCCAGGGGGCCGATCTCATCGATCACGATTCCGTGCATTGGAGTTGCGGGTCGTTGCGCGTCGGCGAGCCGACGGAGATGGCGATTGACCCGCTCGATCCCGTCGGCCGAAAAATTCCACGGACCCAATCGGACCACGGGCCGGCCCGCGTCGTCGAGTCCATCGTCGAGTGGTGGGGGGATGGTTCGGGAGGATACGACCGGACGGGCCAGACGGGCGAGGGCGACGGCCGCGCCGTCGGGTAAAAGATGCGCGACGATGGCGCGTCGCACCCCCTCCTCCCATTCCGAGACCGATAATACGCCGACGATACTCCGTGGTCGCGCAGCAACGAGACGGGACGCCGTGACCGTTTTGCCGGCTCCCGATTCACCGGTGAGGAGGATCGTGAGTGGACCGATCATACGGCCTCAGCGCCTCTCACACGTCCGCACCGCTACGTCGGCCGCCCGATACATTGCGAAATCGGGCGAAGGTTCGTCTATGGGAGCGTGACGGTATCAACCCGCAACCTGCCGTACGATACGCCGGCCGGCAACGCCTCCAGAACGCCCTCGAGGACGACGATCCGCTCCTGGTAGGATCGCTCGATCTCCTCAACGAGGCCGCCGGTGAGCTCGATCACCCAGACGGGGCGAGGATCGCTCCCGGTGACGAAATCCTCGGGCGCCGCGGTGCGCACGACGGTGGTGACGAACGGCTCATTACCGACGCGCGTCACCTCTCCGACGACCACGACGGAACTACCCTCGGCAACATCGCCGCCGTCGGTTGCGCGAATCGTCATCTCGACGGCGGCCGGATCGGGTTCATCCGGCACATCCGCCTCTCGGCGCCCTTGCGCCGTCGCGTTACCCGCCGATAAGACAACGGCGAGAACGACCGCTAGTGCCGATAGGTGAAAGTGTCTCATCGTTTAGTCCCATGTGAGAACGGTTATCTCGACGCCCGTCGGAAGCGAGAAATCGAGATTCACACCGCCTTGGGGGACGATACCGCCGATGAAGAAAGCATTTGCAGTGTCCTCGATTTCAACGGACCCGGTACCGAACCCGTACCAAAAACCTCCGTAGTTATACGCGTTCAATGAACCGACGGAGTAACTGACCCCACCACCGGAGGTTGTGATAAACCCGTTACGATTGAGGCGATATCCCTGCGGTACGCTCGTATCATCTGATACCGCGATCGCCACGCCCCACCGCCGCAATAACTCTTCCATGCTAATCGTCTGGCCGGCTAAGGACGAGGCGGCGCGTGTGACGGACGATACGCTGTAATCCACTACACTGGAATCGGCAGGAGTTTCCGTAAGAAGAATGTGAAAGAACTCGGCACCAAAGGTTCGTAACAAGAACGCGCCGAAGGCATATGAGGCCGCATAATCCTGAATATCACCATTCCACGAAACAAGGCTCGTTTGGTCGCCGAACGCGTTATACCACGGCATACGCCCCTCGGAGTTACTCGGTGATCCTGCCGTACCGTCGGCGGGATCGACACCGCGAGGCCCCCGAGTACCGAGTCGTCTCGAGACGAGATCCTCCGCTACCTCCGACGTCAACTCGTTCAGCCAAGTGCTGTATACGGCGTCGGGACTCACGATGACGACACGCTGGTAAAACTGTATCATATGTTGAAACTCGTGAGCCAATGTAGAAACAATCGATTCCGGCCAGGTATCCGTAAGCTCCCATAGCCCATCACCATCGCTGTCGTCCGAAAGCAACGCCGAGTCCATGTAAAACATCAAACGCCCATTGCTACTCGGAACATTGGGATCAGAAAACGTCGTACCCTCTAAGAAGTTATCCTTAGACCAAAAGTACCCGACGACTCGTCCTTCATTGGGGCCGGGCACACCATCGCCATCTATGTCGTAGAGTAGAATGTGAATGTCGCGTCGATCTTGCCCGATGATATCGGAGTATTGATGGGTTCCCCACGGATCGCCGAACACCGGTGTTACCCAGTCAAAGATGTCGTTGTCGGCGCCGGTCATCAGAAAACGATCCGCCACCGCATTCAGCATCTCGGAAGTAACGGTATAGGGATCGGTTGTGTGTAACCATACGTTGAGGCTCCACGTTCCGTCGCTTCTTTGCACTTCCAGCCTGGCCTCTCTGTTCCCGGTGGCGGCGGCAAACGTATAGGTATCACCCACCGCCGCGTTAGCCGTCAAACTCGACGCTCCAACCATCGAGGAGGAAGGCCTCCCGACAGGAATTAGTTCGTCAAACTGTCCCGGGAATCCCGCGATTGCTCGCCCGGCTTCACTTTCAGGCGCTACGTCGCTTCCGAGTATCGACGACGATGTGATACTCGCCGGGTTCGACGCATACGGAACCGATACAACAGCGTTTGAAGAGCCCGAGTTCGTCACCACGTAGAGTAGATAATCGCCCGCATGGCTCGAGGGGACCGAGATTCGCCGCGAGCCGGTTACGCGCGCTATCTCGTTGTAACGCGACTGAGACCAGTCGGTGACTTGAAGATTTGCCGGTAGCTCCTGATCGTCGTCATCTCCCGTTCCGAGTAGGTCGTTGACCGCCTCACAAGAGACCAGAACCAGAATGACAAGACCGACGAGACCGATTTTTGTGAATATGTGCCGCCACATGCTACCGATTGTAGCACACGTGGCGGACAACTACCCAGGGATAGGCGCTGAGTTAACTAACTGTTTACCGAGCGCAACGGATATTCCTCGCTTACGTACGCTTCTTCGAAACCGTCAATATCGGTAATCCATTCGAGGAACTTTTCTGCCTCTTCTTGGCTCGCGTAGGGGCCGACGCGCAAACGGTAGAAGAGCTCTCCGTCGATGTCCCGGGTGGTAACCCGGCCGCCGAGGCTGTGGTCGGCCAGCGTACTTCGCGCCAGCTCCACCCGGTCGCGATTGGGCGACGCGATGAGTTGAATCCAATACTCGGTCACTCGTATCTGCCGTGGACGCGGCGTGGACGGCTGCTCCGGCGTCGAGCGCGGTGAGGCGATATCGCGGGTGGTATCGGTCGAAGCCGCCGGGGCCGTTTCTCGCCGAGTGCTCTCGCGAGCGGGACGTTCTATGATCGTAATTTCGGGATCGGACACTACGCCGCCCTCGTCGCGCTCTATCGAGACGTCGGGAACGCGCACGCCGAGCGATTCGGGAGCATCGAGAACCACGCCTTCAGGTTCGGTGCCGTAGACGATGATCTGGGGCTCGTCGGTCTCGTCCGTCGGGACAAGCGGCGCCGTTTCGGGACGACGGACATACTCAATCGGATCGAACTCGCGCACCGACCCGCTCGCGGTCTCGCCGGCGACGGTGTCACTCCGCGGATACAGGAGGGCAATGCCGACGCCAACGATCGCTGCAAAGAAAATCGCCATCGAGACGATAACCATTAGAACCTTATTCTGTTCCATACCTCTATCCGTTCTCCTGTACGCCCTACTGCAGGTGCGGTAACTCGGCTAGTTGCGCATGTAAGGACTCGAGCGAACCACCGTTCTCCACAATTATAGTGTCGGCCGTAGATCGCAACGCTTGAGTGTCGAGTTGACGCTGAGCCCACAGTCGAGGCAGCGTCCGCCATACCGATGAGCGATCCCGCCTCCGGGCTCGACGCAGACGAACCCAGACGGGAGCGCGCACCAACACGACGGCGTCGCACGCGGCGTCCAGCCCCATGTAGAAGAGGAGCGCCGCATTGATGACCAGTCCCCGCGCCGCTTCATCGCCTCGTGCCGCGTCGTCGCGAAAGATGTCGATCTCCTCGCGAACGCGCCGGCGCATCCAGGGGTGCACGATCTCCTCCAAGCGCAACCTCTGGGCGCGGTCGGAAAAGACGATGTGCGCAAGCGTCGAGCGGTCGATCTTTCCGTGAGCGTCTACGATGGTTCGTCCGAAGGCGGCGACGATTCGATTGTGGAGCGTCGCGAGCGCTTCATGACCGACTCGATCTACGTTGATCTCCCGCCACGATCGCGCGAGAAGCCACTGCGTGACCGCGTCCTTACCGGAGCAATACTTACCCGCGACCCCTATCACGATGGGTCGAGGGTCGCTCACGCGTGCATATCTCCCCACCGCTCGCCGGTCTCGACGCTGACGCGCAGCGGCACCGAAAGCGGAACGGCCGTGGGCATCTCCTCCATGAGAAGCGCCTGCACGCGGTCGATTTCGGATCGGGGGCATTCGAGGATGAGCTCGTCGTGGACCTGGAGGACGAGCCGCGCCGCGAGCCCCTCGTCGCGGATGCGTTTGTCGATGGCAAGCATCGCCCGCTTTACGATGTCCGCGCCGCTGCCCTGTATCGGCGTGTTGACCGCGATCCGCTCCGAGGCGGCTTTGATGGTGCGGTTGCGATTGGTGATGTCGCGCAGGGGACGCGGTCGGCCGAGCAGTGTGCGTACCTCGCCGTTTTTCTCCGCCGCCGCCACCGTATCGTCGATGAAACGGCGTATACCGCTATAGGTACCGAAGTAGGCGGTAATGAACGCGTCGGCGTCTTTGCGCGGGATGCCGAGCTCGTTAGATAGCCGAAAGGCGCTCATGCCGTACATGACGCCGAAATTGATCGTCTTGGCGATTCGGCGCTGTTCGCTCGACACCTCCGCCGGATCCATGCCGAAAATCAAACTCGCCGTGCGACGATGCACGTCCTCGCCCTCTACGAACGCCTCGCTCAACGCCGGATCGCCGGACAGGTGCGCCAGAATGACCAACTCGATCTGCGCGTAGTCGGCGCTCACGAATATCCGCCCGTCTCGCGGCACGAAGGCCGAGCGTATACGCCGCCCCTCCTCGTCTTTGATCGGGATGTTTTGCAGGTTGGGGTCGGTACTCGATATGCGACCGGTGGCGGTTCCCGTCTGGTTGAGGCTCGTGTGAATACGTCCCGTACGACGGTTCACCAACCTCGGCAGTGCATCGACGTATGTGCTTCGCAGTTTGGTGAGGAGACGGTATCGCAGAACGCGCTCCGGGACGGGGTCCTCCCTGGATAGCTCCTGCATGACCGAGTTGTCGGTGCTGTAGCCCGTTTTGGTCTTCTTTACCGGTTGGAGCTTACGCTCGGTGAAGAGGACCTCCTGAAGTTGCTTGGTGCTCCCGATATTGAACTCATGCCCGACGAGATCGAAAATCTCCTTCTGGACGGCCTCGATCTGGAGCGCCAACTGTTGCGAGTACTCCTCGAGCGCAAAGACATCGAGGCCGATTCCCTCGAGCTCGATGCGCGCCAAAAGCGGCACCAAGGGCATCTCCAACTCTTCAAAGAGCGTTCTCACGCCGCGCCGATCGATCAAGCGGTCCAACACGCGGTAGAGGCGAAGGGTCACGTCTGCGTCTTCGGCGGCGTACTGCGTCGCCTTGTCGAGGGGAACGTCGGTAAATCGGTCGTCGGGGCCGCTCTTGCGCGACGAACTCCGCGTTCCGGCCCCTCCATTCTCCTCGGTCACGAATAGATCGGCGAAGTGAATCGTCGTATACCCCAGATAGTCCTCGGCGAGGCGATCCATGTTGTAGCTGTTGGCCGTTGTATCGACGAGCCACGCGGCGAGCATCGTGTCGAAGGCGACATTTTCGATTTCGATTCCCCAACGGGCGATCACCTTCCAGTCGTACTTCAGATTTTGTCCGACCATCTTGAGCGACGTATCGGTAAGAATCGCTCGCAATCGCTCCCGTACCACCTCATCATCCAACACTGGTCCGTCGGGGCCCACAAGGGCGATATAACACCCCTCCCCCACCTCCGTCGCGAGTGAGAATCCGACGGGCCGCGCCTCCATCGGATCGATGTTGTCGGTCTCCGAGTCGAAGGCAAAGACGCGGGCCTCGCGCACTTTGGTGACCCAGCGATCCAACGCTTCCGCGGTATCCACCAACTCGTACGTGCCGCCGGCGGCGAACCGTTCTCGCTCGGCGGCCGACAACACCGCGCGGGCCATTTCCCCGGGAGGCATGCCGGGATGAACGGCGGTGACATCCTCGTCGTTGGCGGAGACATCCGCGTCGTCGGTCGGTGTATCGGTCGTCGGCAACGGCATTCCCCCGTCAGGAGCGCCGAACGACGCGGGATCCAGTCCCGCCTCCTCGACAAACGAGCGCATCCCTTGATCGATGAACAGTGAGGCGGCCGCCTCGACGTTCGGCGCAGCCACACGCAGCGTCTCGGGATCATCGGGAAGCGGTGCGTCATATGCAAGAGTAATCAGCTCGCGGCTCAGTTGTGCGCTCTCACGTCCCTCCTCCAGCTTTGTGCGCCAGCTCTTGCTGGAAATCTCATCGAGGTTATCGTAAATCGATTCGAGCGAGCCGAATCGCTCCAGAAGCTTGGCCGCCGTCTTCGCTCCGATTCCCTTTACGCCGGGAACGTTATCCGAGCTGTCGCCGATGAGAGAGAGGTAATCGAGGATCTGCTCGGGCCACACACCCCAGTCGCGGAACACCGCGTCTCGGTCCATCTCGTCGACGCCGTGTTTGCCGGGGCGCAGTACGCAGACCGGCCCGTCGACGAGCTGCAGAAGATCCTTATCGCCGGTGATAACGCGACACCGCCGCCCCGCGTCTCTGCAGCGCACCGCCAACGTCGCCATGAGATCGTCGGCCTCGTAGCGGTCGACTCGCAACGTCGGCACGCCGAGTTTGGCGAGAATCGACTCGATGACGGGAATCTGCGCGTGTAGGTCATCGGGGGTGGCGTCGCGATTGGCCTTGTAATCCGGGTACTTTTCATGCCGGAATGTGGGCGTCGTCGGATCCATGGCAACGGCGAAATAGTTGGGGTGATATTCGTTGAATAGCGCGAAGAGCGTCCGAAAAAAGCCAAATACCGCCGATGAGTTCTCACCTCGAGGGTTGCGCAAGGGGCTTCTGATGAAGGCGAAATAGGAGCGGTAGATGACGCTGTAACCATCCAATACATACAGCGTATCGTCCATGGTGCTTTATATCACGGTGCGGCCAGGATTGAACAGAAGCCCGGTCACCGTTATATACTTACCGTATGGGAAAGCGAAACAACCGTTCGCGCGGGAGAAGACGTCCCGGCAACGGGGGAAACGGCCAACCACGGGAACCGCAAGGACAGGGACGCGGTCGTAAGAAGAAAAAACGTGCGCCATTTGACCCGGAGAAACACTTCATGCCGTCGCCGATTCCGGTGCGCGAGTACGACGCATGTCCCATCTCGGGTGAGGAGATCGAGAGCATTTTGACGGCGATCGCCGACCCGCGCACCGGGAAACCGACTCGCTTCGACAAAGTCATCGAGACGTTGTGTCGCGACGAGACCCTGTCCGACGATGAGCGGTTTGCATATCTCGGACGCGGCGCGTTCGGTATCGTCAGCGTACAAAAAGGTGAGAACGGGCGGCCGGAACTTACGGTGCGCAAGCGTATCCAATACGAGGACCATCATGAAAAATATGCATGGCGTAGGGAACTTGCTCCCGGAATATCCCGTGACTACCGACCGGACCCGCAACCCCTCTCGGAACTCTACTCACCTGAGGAGATATCCTCATTTCCGCGCTTTGACTCCGGCTCGTCGGCGTACATCTCGCGCAGCAACTAAGCGCCGTTACCTCTCTTCCGGACGATCGGTATGAGCGTCGCCGCGGCGGTTCTGTTGGCAAACACCGTCATAGCCGTGATGGTTGTGGCTTTCCTCCTCAAACACCGTTCGCGTTCGCCGGCGCGACCGCTTCTCATAACGGCAGGCGCAGTGATGGTCTGGACGGTAGGATATGCTGCGGAGATCTCCGTCGCGTCGCTCGGTGCCAAACTCATGTGGGCCAATATTCAGTTCATCGGTATCGGAGTGCTCCCGGCGGCGTGGTTGGAATCCAGCCGTCGCATGGTAGGGCGTCCGAAGATGGGCCGCGTACGCCTCGCACTCCATACCGTCGTTCCGGTAGTTGCGATAGTCCTCGCCTTCACCTCCGATTTCCACGACGTGTTTCGCGGCCAACCGACGCTCTATCGATCCATGGGAATGACGCTCATCGACGCGGACTACCGGTGGTTCCACAATATACTGTTCGTGCCGTACCAGTACGTGGTGTACCTGGCAGGCGTAGTGGTAATCATCGAGAGCATGAGCGAGGCGCACCGCGGTTTTCGCAGCGGCTACATCTTGTTGATCACGGGCATGATGTTTCCGTGGATCGCGAGCGCCTTGTACGTTCTGCAGGTCCCCCCGTTCGTTAACTTCAACCCGACGTCGCTCTTCCTCATGGTGACGTTGTCCGTGTACCTGTTCGTGTTTCGCCGCGAGCACCTCCTCGACATCTCTCCCATCGGACGCTCACAAGTGTTCGAAACGCTCCAGGAAGGCGTCGTCGTATTGGACGTACGCGGCAGCATCGTCGACATCAATCCGACGGCGGCGGAGCTGTTCCCCGAGCTTCGTTCGACCGACGGCCGCGACGTGCTGGGGCGCTCGTTTCGGGAACTGGTGGCCGAGCACGTGCCCCTCGTACTGCTTGCCGACGGCGTACAGGAGTCCGAGGCCGCGTTCGCCGTCGAGCGCGAGGGCGAACCGTCGTACTACTTGGTGAGTCCGACTACCATCAACGACACCGCCGGAAGCATGCGCGGGCGAGCGCTCACTATTACCGATATCACGCGAGCAACGCTGTTGGTGCAGTCGCTTAAGGGCGAGCATACGAGCGAGGGAACGGCGACTGAGCCACGCCTCAATCGGAGAGACTTCATCCGTCGCGTCGAGTACGAAATTCAGCGCTCCGCCGAGTTCGCCCGACCGCTCTCCATCGCCCTCGTCCACCTACAGACCAATCGGACCGAGCCGCTCAGACACGCACTGGAGCGACGCCTATCCGAGCAATGCGGGCGGGTGTTTCGCCTCTCGTGGCTGACGCCCGACGAGTTGGCGGTCCTCCTCCCGGAACGCGACGAGAAGGAGGCGCGCGACGTCGTGGAAAAATCGTTGGGTGATTCGGCGGTTCTCAAGGCGGTCTACGGCGGGATATGTCGCGTCGGACTTACACCCGAGGAGTTCCTCCACCGCGTTCGGCAGGCGGTTCGGGACTAAAGCGTCACATCCACCATTGCACCCCCGTGGCGTGCGCGTCGGTAGACCTGCCGCGGCGCGCGCGGAATACGAAGGTGGCGTAGCTCCCGAGACGTCTCCTCAATGCGATGGGCGAGCAGTTCCCGATTGCGGCGTTGGTGTTGCGAGGCGCTCGTGAGGAGATCGTCGAGTCGCTCCGCGGCTACGTGCGGTAGAAGGGCGCGCATCGAGGTGATAACGCTCTCCAGAGCCCGCAGGTCGTCGAGTATATCGCGCTCCAAGGCTGTGTAATGCCCCATCGTGTCGATATCGCCGGCGACGAGGGCCCGTTCCTGTGCCCGTAGGAGATCGTGGAGCGCCGCAAGGTGCCGCCGCCGCCGATCAAGATGGTGTCGGAGCTTCCGCTCCATCGGTGAGGACGTTGTGCTCTCGGGAGAAAAAGAGCTCATCCGCCGCAACCTTTCGCGGTCACCCCGCGATATTGATCCCGCCGGTCGATGCTTGACGGCCCGGCGCGTCGGTATTCTCGATCTGCTTCCACGCGTCACGCAGGGAAATCATCATGGAGCGCACCCCGAGGAGCGGCTCTTTGTCTTTCTTGAGATTGCCGTCCATTAATCGATCGTTAAAGAACATATACAGCCGAAATAGATTCTGTGCTATCTCTCCGCCCTGATCCATATCCAGGGAGACCATGAGTTCCGTGACGATATCCTGCGTCTTAACGACTGCATTGTTGATGAGATCGAGCTGCTTGGTGCCGGAGTCCATATGCTTAACCGCAATATCGATCTGACGTATCGCCTCGTCGTAGAGCATCACAATAAGGCGTCCTTGAGACGCCGTTTTGACTCGCGTTTGACGATACGCATGTACGGAACTCTGCTGATATGCCATTGCCATTCTCCCTATCGTGCATTTTCCATCAGGGTCGAAACCGGAACGATTTCGTATCCCCGTTCAATAAGTCCATTAATCAATACATCGAGGCGCTGAAACAGATAGTCGTCGCGCCCCCCGTCGGGTCGGTCGTCGCCCGGTCGCCCGATCGTCATGGCGATGATGGATCCCGGCCGCTTATCCTCCATAACCTCTTCGATGATCTGCGCAGTCGGCCGGTACAAACGCGAAACCCCGTTCTCGTCGCGCTTCGGTACCCAGTCGAGGCTGTCCACGTCGCGCCCGATATAAGCATAGTTCATCTGTCGGGATGCGGCGATGATAATCGGACTGACGAAGTAGAACGGCGCGTGCCACAGAAGCGACAGCTCTCGGCCGGTCACGTCGAAGTACTCGTCCTCATTGCGCGCGAGTCCCTGCTTGATAAACTCCGCGTTGATCTGAAATCGGCTACTTGACATATCGAAATAGGTGTAAAAGAGACTCCCGACCTCGTGCCCGCTATCGGCGATTTCACGCACTGCACCGGGATGGCGTCGAATGAAGTCTCCATTGAGGAAAAAGGTAGCACGAACATCGTACTCCGACAGGGTATTGAGCACTTCCGTGAGTCCCGCCACCGAGTCGATCGCGTTGAACACCAATGATACCTCTCTCCTACGAATACGCGATCCGTGTGAGAAGTTGGTGAGATCAACCGGCTCATCGCGATCGGGAAAAGCCTCGTACTGGCGTTGCGGACGCGGGAAGAGCGGCACCGTGCCGAACGATGCAATATTACGGACCATCACCATGTTGCGGTAACTGCCTCGCGAAAGATTCTCGAGGTAGACGCGGTGTTCGTCGCTTGCGACTCCCGCCTCGGCAACGCCCAACTCGTCTGCCTCGACCGATGTCCAGCCGTCCTCGGAAAACTCGTACAACGTGCCGCCGGAGCGTGCTCGTATGACCGATCCATCCACAGTGTATCCGAAATCTTCGACGCTGCTCAACGTCAGAAGCTCCCGCCCCGTCTCACCGCGCCCCGACAGGTCGATGCGCTCCACGATGTGACGGCCCGCGATCACGATCGTCGTCGCATCGTACCACTGAGCGTGAACGACACCGGGGTGCTCGATGAAGCGCTCCTCTTCCCAGTCGACATAGCGCCGAATCGATGCGCCGTCGTCGGTCCACACCAGTGCACGACGTCCGTCGGGAGAGAGCTCAATGCCGAGCACGCCCTCATCGGAGGTCTCGACGAACCGACTACGCGTCTCCTCGTCGCTCAGGTCGATGCGATACACCGAGGTACTCGATTCGCCGTGGCGAATACTTCCGGCCAGGAGCGTCACGACGTCGCCGGGCGACCACAAAACGGTGCGCACCCGGGTGTTGCGCGGAAGGTACAGATAGGGCAGCGAAAGGGTATCGCCGGTCGACAGATAGTCGTCGGCCTGCAGAAAAAAGACGTTCGCTCCCCGTCCCTCCGTTACGACGAGGATCTTCTGTCCGTCCGGCGAGATCCAAAAGTCGTCGAAATTCGGATCGAAGGCGTGCGGGAGCTTTCCGACGATCGTGCCGATGGTCAGGAGATCTTGGTAGAGCGAGCGGGCAAAAAACTCGACCCCGAGGATGCGATAGACCAACGATCCGCTCACGTAATAGAGCGTATTCTCACGCCATTGGGTGCCCGCCAGGGTGCCGGGGCCGATGTGACGCAGCGTCTCGTTCAGCGTTCGCCCGGCGGTGTATTGCTCCAACGAGAAATAGTACAGCTCGTTTCCCTTATCGTAGACGAAGAAGCTCGAATCGTCGGACCATCTAAGCGGGGGCTCGTCGAGGGCCAACTCGACGTCGCGACTCACCGTCGTTTCCTCTTCGCTCACCGTATCGAAGAGACGGATCTCTCCATACCCCGGCGAGGTCGCAACCATGTAGGTCAGATAGCCGCCGTCGGGGCTCGAACTCACCGCGATGGTCTTGCCCGTCTGTATCTCGTTGCCGCGTACGAAGGCGGGAAACGAACGCACCGCCTCAAAGGCGGGGCGGGGCCGCGGTGGACCGACGACAATGCCGTCCTCGGCCTCAATGGGGGTAGGTACGTCGCCCACGGGGCCGGCGATCGCGTTACGAAACACACCGAAACGATTTTGAATCTGAATCTGGCCGGTAGAGTTCAGAATGAGCATGCGTTCGGGAAATACACTGAGTTGGCGTAGCTCGGCGGCCGGAATATCGGCGAGAAAGAGGGTACGATACTCGCCGAGCCCCGGAACCTCGCTCGTCGCCGAAAAAAGGAGCTCGCTGGAAGCGTTGAGATCGAGATCGCCGAAATGAACCTGCGCGTACGGCGCGAGGCTCACCAACATGAGTAGTGCTAGCACGGAACAAACGCGTTTCAAACTGCTACCTCCCGGTGACGTTCTTCAATGTCGGCACATTCGAGCCAAGAGATTAGCAGGAAGCGCGTGCAAGCGCAGCCCAATGGGACGATACGTGCGTCCGTCAGCGCAACGAGAACCGCACGGGATATCGAAATCGCACCGCGACCGGCTCT
Source organism: Alkalispirochaeta sp. (assembly GCA_965601925.1). GTDB lineage: Bacteria > Spirochaetota > Spirochaetia > DSM-27196 > Alkalispirochaetaceae > Alkalispirochaeta. The sequence goes on along the minus strand of OZ271854.1, from coordinate 2,093,338 downwards.
CCATTGGCGAATGCCGGTGTGGCGGTGAGGCCGTCGAACGCTTCGACGGCCGCCTCGCCGAGCCCGTAGCCGGGATCTCGTAGAACTTCCACGCGGCGTATGCGTCCTTCATCGTCGATGTAGAGTTCGAGATAGACGACACCCTCGATCCCTTGCCGTTGCGCCAAGGGTGGATAGCGGACTCGGGAGCGGACCGCCTCTACCGAGATACCCGGCGGAACGGAGACCATATGTTGTGGAAGATACTCGATCTCCACGCCCCGCCGCACCGCCACCGGCTCACGCACCGCGAGCTCATCGACCGACTCGGGAACCGGCTCCTCGGTCTCGATCACCTCTTCGGCGATCGTCTCCTGAGGCGGCGGTATATCCTCCGGCGGAGGTGGGGGAGGCGGCTCGGCCGGCGGCGGCTGCACCTCCGTGACGTCCACGAGCTTGAAGATCGTCGTGTCCTCGCGTTCCTGACGAGCGGCGGTCGTAATCGTGACGGTAAGGAACGCCGCCGCGTGCAGACCGAGTACCACGAGAAGAATGATGATGCGCTTCATCGCGAACCCTCCGGCTCCCGCACCACGAGCGATACGACGCGGTGCTGCAACAGCTGAAGCGTCGCCATGACGCGGTCGACGTGGCGATACGGTGTATTCCGATCCGCCAGAACATGGATACGCGTGGCCGGATCGGCGGCGATCTCAGCGGCGATGACCCGTTCGATCTCACCCGGTGTCAGCGCCTCTCCGTCGACGAAGAACGCCCCCCGTTCCGTGATCCAAATCTCGAGGTTGGCGTCGGCTTGCGTGACTTCGGTCATCCGCGCTTCGGGATACTCGATCGGAATCTCCCGGCGATAGTTGATGAGGGAGATCAGCATAATGAATATCAACAGCAGAAATGCGATATCCGACATCGCGTTAATCGGTACGATCGGTCGACGACGCCGAGGGGTGCGGATCTTCATTGCTCCTCCTCGAGGAGACCGAACGAGAAGTTGTCCACATCGGCCTCTCGTACGAGTTGAATAGTACGTACCACCGCACCGTACGGCGCCTCCGGATGGACTCGCACCATCAGCGTCATATTCGGCCTTCCGAGACGCTGACCCGTTACGGAGGTCGTCAGCTCTTCTTCCGTTACGACGATATCGTCGAGACGATATCCCCCGTCCGCCGTTATCGTCACGCGTGCGAGATCAGCCGTCTCGACGAGGCGTTGCGAGTCTTGGGCGGGAATACCGAGGAGAAATCCGCTGTTGATATTGAACACGGCGATCACGATGAAAAAGATGATGAGCAAAAAAGCGAGGTCGCTCAACGCGCCGGAGTCGGCGGCGTCGATACCGCGACGGCGCGCTCGCTGCAACCGTATCACGCCGGCGACCGCTGGATACTTCCCGCGATGAGGGACGTCACCAACTCATTGCCTCCCTCTTCCAACTCTGCGGCGAATCGATCGGCGAAGTGGGCGAAGAGGTTGTAGGCGGTAATGGCGACGATCGCGATCGCCAGCCCGTACGCGGTAGTGATCAGCGCCTCGAAGATACCGCCGGCCACGAGCTGAGCGTTAATATCCGCCGCGTTGGCAATGGAATTGAATGCGGCAATCATTCCCGAAACGGTTCCCAAAAAGCCGGTAATCGGCGCGATCGAACCGAGGGCAACCAACAGGTCGAAGCCGCGCTCGATCGTGTGGATGCGTTCTCCGGCGGCGGTCTCGATCGCCCGTTCGATACGCCGTTCGCCGAAGGATGCGGCGGCGAGGGCGGCACGAAAGACGGGCACGGCAAGCATGCGCGCGCCGTGCCGATCGCACACCTCAAACGCGGCCGCCACGCCCCCGTCGGTGAGGGCACCTGACACCTCGGAACGAAGACGGGACACGTTCATACGATGACTTATCAGAAACAGCGCGCGCTCCAGGATGAGCGACAACGTCGCGACCGAGAAGACAAGAAGCGGCCACATCGCCCAGCCGCCGAGCTCGAATAGATCTCTCAGTGTCATATCCATATCAGTACCTCTCCCACACCATCTCTCCGTCGAGGACGGAGCTCTCTATATACGGAACATTTACGAAAAACTGAATGAGCTGCGCACTCTCCAAAAGATCTCGCTCTACCGTACCGCTCTCCAGAAGCGGCACCATCCAGTCGGGCTCGGCCTCTTCGGCCCGCTCCAGGGCGTTCTCCATGCGCTCGACCGCAGACTCCCCGTAGGCGCCGTCACGGCGAGCGTGACCGATCTGCATCGTACTGCGCCCCTCGCGATGATCCCGGAGCCATTCGGCGTACGCCTCGGTGCGATCCAGACGCGCCTGCACCCGCGCCAGCCCCTCCTCGCCGCGGATATAGTCGTCAAAATACCGAATCTCACCGTTCCTAAGCGTCCATAGATCGATCGTGTCCACGAGGTCGACCGTGACGCGTCGCGGCAGCCCCTCGGAGGACTCGGTACGCCCCTCGATCGAGAGCGTTCCCGATGCGTCGAGGAGGGCGTAGGTCCACCCGTTGGACCAATTGGCGACGACCTCCACCTCGTCGATATAGCCGGTCCACCTCGTCGGCGCCTCTCGCCGCAATTCACCGCGGACGGCGACGCCGGGAAGCCACGGGGAGGTGAGCACGAACGACTCGTCCTCGAGCTCGATCGTCGCTTCGCTCCGGACGTGTCGGCGCCGTCCGAGGTGGTCGAACTCCGCGTGCGTGGAATAACCCACGGTAGCGCACGAGCCCGCGACCAAGAGCGACACAACGCCAATGAGAACCGATCGTAAGCGGCTCGTTATCGTCCGACGACACACCGAATGTACTCGCAACATCACACACCTCAAAATGACAGCCTGAATCCGATGCTGATAATCGGAAAATCGACGCCCTGCTGCGACGCCTCGGTGGAATCCTCGCCGGTGTAGCGGTCGGTATCGACCTCGCCGTTATCGGGTCCGTAGCGGGCGAGGATCGGTGAGAGGGCGTCCTGCACGCCGAGGTAGACCTCGTTGTAACGCCGGGAGCCCTCGCGATACCAGTGAAACGCTACGCGCACATCGAGGGGCAACACCCACGCATCCCGCGAGCCGTCGGAGTACGACTCGGAGCGCGTGTACATCTCGGCGATCGTCTGGCTCCCGTCCTCGTTGACGATCGTAGCGGCAATCATCTGCGCGTCGCCGAACCGCGGCGTCGGGGCGCCGGTCGCGAAGGTCAACTTCGTCGTGACGGTCATCCACGTCGTCGGTCTGTAGTTAACGATGAGATTCACGCTATGAAAGCGGTGAAAACTGGGATAGTACCACCGCCCCCTCGGATCCGAGTCGAACAACGGCTCGGCGTCGTCGTCCTCGGGGTTACGGTAGCGCGCATAGACGAACGAGTAGCTCAACATACCGTCCCAGTTGCGACTGGTACGACGATCGAGGAGAAAGTCGAACCCCCCCACGTGGCCGATCCCGTCGCGATAGATTCGCTGTTCGTACTCGACCGACGTGTCGGTCTCGGACACGATGGCTTGATTGACGTAGAAGCGATCGAAGACGTACTTGTAATAACCCTCGATCTGAAATCGTACGCCGTTGTCCCATATTCCCTGCCAACCCAGAACGCCCATGAGGTTCTTCTCGCTCCCGATCTCGAAGTCGTCGACATCGTTGTCCTCGGAGAGAAACGACGAATCGAAGGGAAACTTCGAGAAGAGCCCCGTTCCGAGCGTCCATGTAACCGTGGGCGCCAAACGGGGCGCCTCGGGCATATAGCGTAGGAGAGCCCGCGGGCCCGGCGTCGGCATCGTGTTTATGGAGTACCCGTCGCCGTAGAAGATTCCGTGGTCGACGCGCACCCCCAGTTCGGCCTCCAGACGATCGGGACGAATCGTATGGATCCAGTTGGTGTAGGCAAAGCTCACTGCCGAGCGATTGTCCGGCGCCGCATCGTCGAAATCGACGCGCCGATACGACGCCTCTCCGGTCTCATCGAAGACGAAGGCCCATATCTCTCCGTCGGCGTCGAAACTCGTCAGCGACACGAACGCCCCGCCGCCGGTCTGTATGATCGAGCGCTCCGAGAGCTGGTAGTCTGAGTCCAGGCGTCCCTGGAGGTGGCGCAGAGTCACCTCGCTCACGAAGTCGCTCCGCGCGTCGACGGAAAACGTGTCGCCGGAAGACAATCCGAGACCGGACCCGAACGTGGCGATGAAGTCGTCGGAGTACATCCGAGTGCCCTGCTCCCCCAACTCGGCGTCGGTCGTGGCCGTCCAATCCTCGTAGCCGAACAGCGCCTCCACCAGGAGTCGATCGCCGACGAGACGGCTCACACCGCTGCCGACGAATCCGACTCGGTTCTCCCAGAAGAAATCGAACGAATCGGAGATCTCGGTCGAGGTATCGATATCGGGATCGACCGCCGCCACCCCGATACCGTCGGTGCCGAGAAAGGTGTTGACGAATATGCGCGTGCGATCGTCGGGACGCGAAAAGAAGCGTCCGTACGCCGAATAGATATAGGGTACCCGTGAAAAAGTGATACCCTGGTCCTCCAGTATCGAACCGGTCATGGCGAAGACGAGGTCATAGTTGGTGAGTCGCGTCCCGAGAAGAAGACCGCTTCGCTCCTCTTCACCGAGGGGAACTTGAACGTATCCCTCTAAGGTGCTCGTCGACTGCGCAAACGACCATCGGAATCCCTCGGTAGGATTGACGCTCGCCACATCCATCAACCCGCTGGTCGCCTGTCCGTAGCGCACAGGGAAGATGCCCGCCGAAAGTTTGACGCTCTCTACCATATGGGGGTTGAAGATCGAGACACCGCCGCCCCAGTGGTAGGGAAACTTGATAACAAGCCCGTCCTGCACGTGCGTCAGTCCCCCCGGATCACCGCCCCTCACGGAGAGAAAAGAGTTGAAACTCCCGGCGTAGGTGACTCCGGGGAGAACCTTGACGGTATTCATTACATCTTCGATCGGCCCGATCATGGCCGTGGTCTTGATCAACTCTCGCTCGGCGACGACCGATACACCGGTCTGGGCGTCGGAGGTACCGATCGAGGGCGCCTCGACCACCAGCTCATCGGCGATCAACAGCCCTTGGATGACCATCTCAACGACGACCGTCTGCGCGCGATCCTCCGGACGAACCAACAGTCTCGTCGGCTCGTATCCGATTAGAGAAAACTCGACTACGACACGCCCGGAGGGCGGTATTTCGGTATCGAGCACCGCGAGACCGTCAAAGTCGGTCACGACCTGCACCCCCGTGGCGGGATCGCGCACGACAACTCCCTCAAGCGGTATCTCCAGGTCGCGATCGACCACCGCCACGGCGATCGGTTCCGCCGCAACTATAGCGGCACACAGTACCATGGCCGTCGCGAAGCATCCGATTCGTCTCGCGGAGCACGGGCGCGTGCGCGCTACCCTCAGAGAGTGTGCGACGATTCTTTTTCTGACCGCCCTTGCGAGGACGGCGGATTCCAAACTCACCAAGCTCTCCTTATGCATTATGATACGAATCGCGGAAACGATGGTACGTCACCGCCCGCGTTGCTGTCGCGCACGCCGTCGTAAATCCATGAGGGAAACCGTCAATCCGCTGATATAGATCACGTTTCACGCGGTGTCCGGCCGCCTATCGTTGCGCGAAACGCCGCATCAGCGCACGGACACCTGCGCGGGAACATATCGTGACGGCGTACTCTTGCCATCGTCAAAAATGATGATTGTGCACGATAACTACTTGTCATTGCCCCGTTTACGGGGTTCGGAACGGGATACGACCCGTCCCGACATCACGAATCGTCGGGATCGCGCGACACGGGAAAAAAAGCCGTCGAAAAGGGGCGACGAGTCGTATTGCATAGTACACGACAAGGCAGAGCGTGAGCAGACTGTCGGTCGAACGACCGCCGTTTTGTGACAAAAGCGTCTCGATCGACGTACATCCCGGAGCGCCTTTCCGGTCCGCAACGCCGACCGTTCGCCTGTGCTCAGTCGCCCGGCCTCTCGTCGTAGCGATCGGCACCCAACTCTCGCTCCAGTGCGCGAATGAGAAGATCGAATGCATAGTCCGTATCGGCACGCTTTCCGTCGATGGTGGACTGAAGTAACAACCCGTCGACTGCAGCCGAGACCAACCGCGCGACGGTCGGAGACCGCTCGGGCGGTACACCGGCTGCGCGCGCCCAACGCTCGAGCGATGTCTGATACCGCTCGATAGCGGTGTCCATGCGCCCCCGCCACCGCGCATCGGTCATGGATAATCCCGCCGCCTCGAGGTACAGGAGTACCGCCGGGCGATGCCTATCGCTCCGTACCGTCGCCCACAACCGGCGGAAATAATCTCCGGGATCCGTTGCGTCGGCCGACTCCAGGGTTTTAAAGAGCGAATCGACGGCCCGATCGACAATCTCGACGACCAAATCCTCTCGCGTCCGGAAGTAATAGACGAGCATACGGTCAGATGTGCCGATCGCCTTTGCGAGGGGCCGAAGCGTAAGGCCGGCAATGCCGTGATGCGCCGCGTACGCCGTCGCCGCCCGTAGGAGCTTCTCTCTGCGATCCTCGCCCATGGCGATCAGCATATATCGAATCCGGCGGAAACTCGACCGGATAGGACGCGTCGATCGGTCGGTCGCCGGCTCGCCGGTCTCAAAGACGGGCGGTATGCAGATTTCTCATGGTGCATTTCCCGATATTCTTGCCGATGCGACGACAGCGCACTATATTACATGAAAATGTAGCGATTACTACACAAGGAGACACCGGTATGGATCAAGACCTTCTCAGACGGATCGGTATCGCCGTGCTGTTGTGGATTGTGGCGACGGCGACGGTCATAGCGGTCGCGCCGTTTGTCGGTGCGCTTCCGCTCGCAGTCACGGTCCCGGCGGTAGTGGTGCTCTTCGTCGTCGTCGGCCGCGCCTTTACCGCCGTGTACGTTCGGCGGTCGCGCGCCGGCGGCTCCCTCGTGGGCGTCCGTCTCGGTGTCGTCGTCGTCGTGGTGCAGCAGACGCTCGACGCGATTCTCGTTGCGGCGTGGGGCGGCCGATATCCCAATACCACCATCGAAACGAACGGGCCGGTCTTGACGCTTCTGTTGGCCGGCTACGCGGCCTTTCTGTTGGGCTCGGCCCTCGTGGATGGAGCCGTGGCTTCATGATGTCTTCGCACGGCACGGACGCCCTGAGTTTCCACGACCGCCGCTTAGCACGCATGCCGGAGGCGGGGAATGCGCTTAGGTGGGATACTGCGGCGTCGGTCTACTCCGCCGGCTCGGTATGGTTGCCGCGGGACGTTCGTACCGTCGCATCAGATCGATCAACGCGACGCGTGAATGGACGCCGCACTTCCGGTAGATACTGCGAATGTGAGAGTTGAGCGTCGCCTCGGAGATGAAGAGCCGCTGCGCTATCGCTCGCGTCTTCTCATTGGAACGCAGCGCCGGCGCAATCTCCTGCTCCCGAGGCGATAGACCGTACTCGGCAAAGAACGTATGGTCCACCACCACGCTCCCGCCTCCCCCATCCGACCCCGCATCGATCAATCGACGCGCCTGTCGAACGCCGATGTATCCGAATCCCACCAACGCAAAGAAGGGAAGCTCGATGCGTGCGCCGTATCCTTCGATATCGCCGAGTCCCAGGAGCTCTGCGACGTAGTCGAAGACCAGGGCAATGATAATGATGACGACGACAAACCGAAAGTCGCGCCGCGGCGCGGGGATCGAGCGGTCGCGGAGGACGATCAGAGCGTATACGAGGCTACCGAGAGCGACGCCGTAGAATTGGAGTAGGAGTACGATCCCAACGACGGAGTCGACGGGGCGTACCTCGACCCCTTCGTGGGTAAATCGTTGGAGCAGAAAGAACACCAGCGCCAGAGCGACTACGAGATTGCCGACGAGACCGGTCACCATGGGGCGCCGCACGGGACGTCCGGCGAGTTGCAGGAGCCACAGAGGCATAACGACCAAATTGATGGGCAAAAGGGCGATTGAGGACCACGTGAGCATCTGTGCCGCCTGTAGAGCGGACTCCGACACGGAAAAGGCGACCCACCCGAGATAGTACGATCCCAAATCGACGATCCACGAGACCGCGCAGATGAGATACAAGAGCTGCCACGGCCTGCGATATCGGCGGTAGGTGATGCCCCCGATCGTAATCGCCGCCGCGGCTACCATCAGGGCAATGAGCCCCAGCCCGAACGACACTATCGCCACGATTCCTCTCCGATGTCGCCCAGGGTGGCATATCGTATCGCCGCGATCAAGGCGTGTAGTCGCCGGGTCGGCCGTATCGCCGCCGCCACGACGGCGCGCAGCCCACAACGGGCGACGACGCTGCGACGCGCCGCCTACGGATTACACCGGCGAGAGTTCGGGGATGGATTGAAAGTGACGTGTATTCGCGGTGAGAGCCGGCGTGGAGAGTTCCAACGCCGTTGCGACGACGATACGCAGGGGGAGAGGGTCTCGTGGCGCTCATCGACACCGGACGGACAGCGGCTCTCGGCATGATGAAATGAGGGAGAGCCCGCCATAAAAGCGGGGGATCGTCCTCGCGCCGTAGTCGACGGACGGAAGCGCAAAAGGTATGTCTCCCACTCCGTCGAAGAAGGCCCGATGGAGCGCTCCGAGGGCGGCTTCCTAGAAAAAAACTCCTCGCTCGAGAGTGCGCCGATCTGCTTGACCTTGCCGCGAACGGACTCGAGTACAGCCGCCATCCAGGAACCGCTGTTCGTGTTGATCGCCTCGACCAAGCGTCCGGCGAGGGGCGGTATCGGCCGATGGACCGCATTCGCGGCCCAAGAGAGTACGTGTCGGCGTCGAAAATCGTCGGGCGAGTACGACGACCCGCCGGACGTCGTACTTGCTGATCGAGGACGTGGGATAATCCGGGCAAAGGCGCCGGCCGCCGCCCCAATGTGACTCCGACGGTCGCCGGGTAGGCGCTCTACCCCCCGTTCGACAAGCGTACCGTCCGGCCGCTCTCCGCCGATCGGTATGCGGCGTCCACAATCTCCATCACGGTGAGTCCGGGTTCCCACGACGGTGCATGAGATAGGCCCGCCGCCATTTCCGATTCGTCCGCCGTCCCGGGGAACGTACGCGATCGGTGGTGCGAATCTTCCCGCCCGTGCTCCGCCTCGCCGCGTCGATGCCGCCGAAGGTCTCGGACAAATGCGGCGATCTGCGCGGTGTACATTCGCTGGTCGCAGTGTTCACTCCGAGGTGGGAAGGTCGGTTGCACCCGTTTCGGAGCGTCGTACGGTGAGCCGTCAAATCGATTCGGCGAACGATCGATCGCCTCAACGTAGGTCGGAAACAGGGACGCAAAACCGTGCGTTCCGTAGAGTCTGGTGGCGGCCTCGGGTCCGTCGCTATGGGGTTGCCACCACCCCGACTCGATCGTTGAGACGACCCCGTCTTCCCAGGTGACGATCACCAGTGCGGTGTCGTCCACTGCATAGTCGCCGTGCTCCGTCGAGATGCGGGCGTATACCGACTGCGGTATCGGATCGCCGAGGAGAAAGCGCGTCGTGTCGACGGCGTGTACTCCCATGTCGAGCAGTGCACCGCCCCCGGCGAGCTTCGGATCGACAAACCAGCCATCGGGTCCCCACCGCTCATGGATCCCGTACGAGACGCTTCGATACACGCGCCCGATTTCGCCGGCCGCGACGCTATCTCGTATCCATTGCGCCTCCAGGTCGTGTCGCCACATGTGTCCGACCTGCAGAAAACCTCGCTCCGCTCCGGCCACCGCAGCGATCCGGCGCGCCTCCTCCAAGGTTGCGGCGAGAGGTTTTTCTACAAGCACGGCCTTTCCGGCCCGCAACGCTGCCACGGCGTGCTCCTCGTGGAGACCGTTGGGAGTCGCGACGACGACCGCGTCGACCGAAGGATCGTCGACAACGCGTTGGAGATCGATCGTGGACCGGCCCGCACCGATTGTACGTGTGAGTGCACGACTACTCTCCCCGCTTCGGCTCGCGACCCATACCAGCTCCGCGCTATCGGTCGCCAAAATCGCCCGGGCGTGATAGGCGGCGATGTAGCCGGCACCGATCAGGCCGAACCGGATCGACTCGTCCGACGCCGACCGTCGGGCGTCTCTGTGAGACTCCTCGGTCGGTGCGAGGGGGAAGGTGTCCAGCACCGCCGGATTACCCATACCGCGAACCTCGGCCCGGTTCCGCGTCTCCGGCGAAGGAACGGTGAGCCGCGATCTCGCGCAGTTCGTCTCCCGCGGCCTCGAGACGCCGTATCGCCTCTGCGATCTGGTCCATGTCGTCCCTTCCGCCCAAAAGGATGCGGTGGTGCACGACTACCGATTCATGACGAAACACGCGCACCGCCGACGGCGTCTCGAATCGAGACGGATCGATCGCTTGCCAGTGTTCTCGGGTGATGCGATACCTTCGCTTGGTCTGGGGACGATACAAGCTGCAGTCGGTCAGCGGCTCGTAGCACGCTTCAAACTCGATTCCCAACTCGCGGCTCAGCGCCTCCCGGAAGATCGACGCGGGAATCCCTCCGCCCGAGAAGCGATCTCCGTCGTAGCGAAAGGCGTAGTTGAAGTATGCGCGGCGATTCTGCCCAGGATACGGTACGATCGGCTCCAGCCCGGTGATGTCGGCGAGACGCGCGTCGATGTAGCGGCCGTTCTCCTCGCGCCGTCTATTCTGTTCCGGGAGTCGTTCGAGCGCGCCGATGAGGAGAGCCGCCTGGAAGTCGGTGATCCGATAGTTGCCCGACTGGACGAGATCGCCTTCGCTTCCGTACTGTCCGCCGCCCTTATCCTCGTCCGACGCGGCCCCCTCGGGACGGCGGCCGCAGTTGCGCAACGCGTCGAGCCTCACCCACAAATCGCGACTACCGGTAGTGAGGATACCGCCCTCGCCGGTGGTAAGAACCTTAGAGAGCTGCAGACTGAAGCTGCCGATATCGCCGATCGCACCCGCCTTCTTTCCGCGCCATTCGCTTCCGTGCTGATGCGCGGTATCCTCGACTACCGCGATACGGTGCGCGGCGGCGATCCTCATGATCTCGTCCATATCGGCCATGGCGCCGTAGAGATGAACCGGAAGGATCGCACGAGTTCGACGCGTGATCGCCGCCTCCACCGCGGCGGGGTCGACGCACCACGTCTTCGGATCGACATCGACCAGAACCGGTACGGCATTGATATCCAGTACCGCCGCGGCGGTTGCCTGCCACGTCAACGACGGCACGATGACTTCGTCGCCGAACCCGATGTCGAGCGCTTCTAGGGCCAGTTGCAACGTCGCCGTACCGTTCATCGCCAGCACGACGTGCGGCACGTCGAAAAACCGTCTGAGCGCCGCCAGCGCCTCGCGTTCGGCGGGTCCGTTGTACGACCAGACGCCGCTTTCAAGTACCCGCTCGAGGCGTTCACGATCCCGGTCGTCCCACACCGGCCACCGGGGCCACGGGCGCACTCGCGAATCCCGTACCGGTGCGCCTCCTGATATCGCCAGATTCATCGGTAACCTCCTATGCTGCGTCGCGTGTCAAAGCTCGGCCGCTTCGGGCAGAATATGGAGCGCGATCTCCGGGCTGACGACCTTGCACCCCTCGGCGTACCGACAGCCGATCGTCTCTCCGAGATCGGCGCCGCGCGCGGAGTCTACGCGCTCGAGCTCCCGCATTGCGCGGTCGTCGAACTGAGAGCGATGGGCACGAATGGCTTGCAGCTTCCGGTCGCGATACCGCCCGACATCAACCACGGTGTTGGGACGAGCGGTGAAGATGAAGCCGCCGGCGCGTACGTCGAGTCCGCGCGGTACCGGCACGGTACCGACCGCCGGAAATCGGGCGAGAATCATCGCCTCCGCCGCGGCGAGTCCCGTCTTGCGATGATCGGCGTGCGCCTCATAGGGAAGCCACGGATCGACGGTGACGACCGCGTCGGGCAGCACTCGGCGTATCGCGTCGACGATCCCATTGCGCACGTCATAAACGCGCCAGGGCCCGGCGTCGGGAAGCCCCAACCAGAGAAGGTCGGCGACGCCCAGTAACGACGCCGCACGCTCCTGCTCAGTTTTACGGAGTGCCGTGCGTTCGGCTACGGAAAGCCGGGCGTCCTCGCCGATTAGCCCCGCGGCGTCGTCGGTGACCGATAGATACATAACCTCGGCGCCGGCGTCCGCGAGTCGCGCCACCGTCCCGCCCCACCCTATATCCATATCGTCGGGGTGGGGTTGTACGCACAGGATACGACGGCACGCGAGAATGTCCGGTCTCTCGACGAGGGAAGTGACTCGCGACATCGTCACCCCCTGAGCGCTCCGGCGGTGATACCTTCCTGCACGCGACGCTGGAAGAGGAAGTACACCGCGAACATCGGTGTGGCGATGATCGCCAATGCGGCGATCGTCAGCGTGATCTGCGCGGCGTGGCGCGTAGAGAACACGTACAGACTCGTGGTAAGCGGCCGAATGTTCCGGCTCTGCACCATCACAAAGGGAATCAGGAACTCGTTCCACACATTGATCGCGGAAAAAATGATTACCGTCACGATAATCGCCGATGAGATCGGCATCACGATGGCGCGATAGACGAGAAAAGACGAGGCGCCGTCGATGTAGGCGCTCTCTTCCAGGGACGTCGGCATGGTATCGAAGTAGTACTTCATAATCAGAATGGCGATGGGAAGCCCGATCCCGGCGGTCGGCAGTATCATAGCCCATATCGAGTTGAGCAGTCCCAAGAGACGAAAAAAGACGAAGAGTCCGACAATGAAGCTCTGAATCGGTAAAATGAGTCCGACGAAGAAGATACTGAACAACGCACCCCGAAAACGATACTGTAAACGGGAGAAGCTGAACGCCGCCATTGACGAAGCCGACACTACGATCGCCGTCGAGACGGACGTTACGACGATAGATATCGCGAAATGGCGCGTCATCTCCGCCGTCCGATACGCCCGAGCGAAGTTTTCTACATGAATCGACTCGGGGAGCCCCAGAGGGTCGGCTATGAAATCGGCATCGGTCCGAGTGGCGGAGACGTACATCCATGCGATAGGGAGCGCATAGAGAACGATCAATAGCGCCGCCGCCGCGGTGATCACCCGTCCACGCACCTCAATACTCCTCCATCTCGCCGACGTACACGCGTCGAATGAGGGCAATGACGCCCATAATCGCGAGCACGACCAGCGTGAGCAACACAGAGACGGCCGATCCGTAGCCGATATCTTGATTTTCGAAGAAGACGCGTACCAGATACGTCGGCAGCACCACTCCCGATTCCAGAGGATCGCGACGCAGAAGAATCTTGAACAAATCGAACCCCTTAAAACCGCCGGTGGAGACGATCAAGAGCGCCAATACGAGCAAATTCCGAATGAGGGGAAGTTGAATCCGAACGAAAATTCTCACTCGCGATGCACCCTCAATAACGGCCGCTTCGATGAGCGTCCCCGGAATGCGCGTCAAACCGGCGTAGAACACGGTCATGAAGAAGCCCGACCAGATCCACCCCGACACGATCGATACCGACAGGACGGTGAACGGCGGACCGAGCCACTGAATCGGCGCGACACCGAATCGGGCAAGCGCGGCATTCAGCAATCCCGACTGATACGCGAGGGCTTGACGCCACAAGACGCCGGTAACGATCGAGGGCAAAATGACCGGGGCAAAAACCAAACTGCGAAACATGAGCGACTTCCGAAGATGGATCGCGATGCCGGCAAAAAACAATCCCGCCCCCACCTCCAGCAGAATCGTGTAGAAGATGTACACGAAGTTATTGCCGAAGGCGATACCGAGCGTGCGATCGGCGAACAATCGGCGATAATGCTCCAGGGTTCCGAGATCGAGCGGCTGAAAACGCCTCCATTCGACGACGCTGAAGACGAAGGTGAAAGCGGTTGGAACCAGAATCACCATCGCAAAGAGGGCAAAGGCGGGAATCGTGTAGAGATACGGCTCTATTCCTCGTCGTTTCAATACTGGGGAGCCTCTCGGTGCAGCGCCGTTTTACGGTGCAGCCCGGGCCCCTGTGCGGCCCGGGGTCCTGTACTGGACGCCACGGACTATCGTAGATGCTGGATCTTGCGCTCCGCGGCGTCGAGCGCCTCCTCGGGCGTCTCGGCGTTGGCGAACGTTTTTGCGATAGCCTCGTACAGCGCGGCCGCTATTTCCAGATTGTATCCCGTGTCCGGCGGCGCCACGATTTGCGGCGTATCATTGAGAACCGCCGCGACTCGTTGTACGTACTCGCTCTCGGAATCCTCCAGCGAGGCGGTACGCGTCGTAATGCGACCGATTTCCGCCAAACGCGATTGGAACTCTCCACGCATCATAACCTCCATGAATGCGTATGCCAAATCTCGGTGCGCCGTGTCGGCGTTAATGATCCATCCGGTATTGAGACCCATGACGCTGCTCGGCGCTCCGCGTCCACCGGGAAAGGGCGGTAGGTTGAAGAAGTCCCACTCTTCTCCGTCGGGATTGCGGGAGAACTGAGCGACGACTTCGTCTCTGAACCACGTACCGAGTGGATACATCGCTGAGGAGCCGTCAAATAGCCGCGCGAAACTCGACTCATATCCCAACGTGTTCATGTCGAGGTTGACGTAGCCGCGCCGACCGAGTTCGTAAGCAAACTGGAGCGCCTCCACAAATAGGTCATTGTTAAGCTGCGTTCCCGGCTCCAAGCGCAACACGCGATCGGTATACTCGTCTCCGGCCCAGCGAGAGAGAAACAACCCGCCGAAGTTTCCGGCGACCCATGCATCGGCGTTTCCCATGAGAATCGGCGTAATCCCGGCTCCGGAAAGCGCTTCACAGAGTGCGAGAAACTCCTCCCACGTCGCCGGCGGCTCCAGGCCGAGTCGCTCGAACAACACGCGATCGTACCACATCATGATGGTGATATCTTGGTTGTCGGGAATCATATACACATCACCATTCACCATCGTTCCGCTCCACGCCGACTCGTTGATAAACGGGCGCAGTTCGTCGGCGAGATCGTTAATCGCGAGCGCGTATCCGTCGACTGCGCGCGAGGCGACGCGGTCACCCCCCCATTCGAAATAGATATCGGGTGGCGTATCGCTCTCCAGGAGCGACGGCAAGCCGGTGAACTGATAGTCGTCGCCGGTCGAACGATCCCACGCGACGGTCACGCCGGGATACTCCGCCTCGAAGGTCGCCGCTACGTCGTCGTATATTGCGATCTCTTCCGGACCTTGAATCGCGGACGCTATCCGCAACACCGTCCCCGTATCCTCACCACGTCCCCCGGCGACGACACCGGATACGACGAGTAGCGCGATAAGGACCGTACACATCGTGAAACACAACGATCGTCTCATCCTCATCCTCCTTATTACTTGGCCTCCATTTCAGGGTAGGTTCGGTAATTTCACTTGTCAATACTTATTTTAAGTCTAATAATAAGTTTTGTCATGAAAAACATGATCGATACTTCGGCGAATGAACCGGTCGCGTATCGAGACGGCCACTTCATCATAGACGGCGATCCGCACTTCGTAATTGCGGCGGAGTATCAATACTATCGCGATCGCCGGGAGTCGTGGAGCCGAACACTGCATCTCATCCGCGCGGCCGGCACCAATACCGTCACGTTTTACGTTCCATGGCGTCACCACCAGGTAGCGAACGATCCACAACAATTCGACTTCTCCGGTACGACGGCGGCCAATCGCGATGTAAGGGGATTCATCGCCACGGTCGCCGACACCGGCATGCACGCCATCGTCAAGCCGGGACCCTTCGTTCACTCGGAACTCAATATCGGGGGTCTCCCGGACGCGGCCAGTCCGTCGTACACGTCACGGATCTCACCCGCGCTCAACTATCGGGGACGGGCGGTGAGATGGGAGTACGACGGGGCCATACTTCCCGCCCCCTTCGACTCAGAATACATACGAATGGCCGCAACGTGGCTCAATGCGGTAGGATCGCTCCTTCGGCCGTTCGTCTACCCATCGGGGCCGGTTATCGGCGTCCAGATCAACGACGAGACGCTGTATTGCACGAGTAATAGTCCGCCGTGGACGCTGGGCTACGAAGAGAGCTCCATCGCCGAGTATCGCCGGGCGACCGGCGTCGTCCTCGGGCAGATACCGCGTATCGTACCGATCGCCACCGGCGCACGAGACGCCGCGGCGTCGCTCATCCGGTGGTCCGACTATCAATGGTGGCTGCGGAGAGAGACGTACAGACGATATCGCGAGATGTTGGGAGTCGATTTGCCTCACCTATCCAACCACGCGGGAATCACACCGCCGATCGAGGAAAACGTCCCCCAGAGAACGCACGGCGTACCTCTGCGCGAGACGCAGCGCACGCGCACTCGCCCGGCGAAACGGTACGCGGACTGGTGGCTTCACATGAACCGTCTGGAACGCGACGACGAGATCTACCACTACGGCTTCATCAGTTGGCTCGGTGTCGCGGCGTACAATATCGATGACCCCTCGACGATCGATACGTCGAGGTCTACCGTGCCGAACGACGTCTTCAACCGCTATGTAAATACCGCGGCCCGGTGCCGCGGCATCAACTTAGAGGAGAACTGGGGGTTTGCAAAGCTCTATCATCCCTTTTCCGCGGCTCCGTTTGTGCCGTTCTTCCAGACGCTCCTATCGATAGCCGCGGGTGGGACGGGCTATACGGTCTTCTGCGCGGTACAACACGATTACTGGGACGACGACCTGGATAGCATGACCAAACTGCAGCATTCGACATTTCCGTCCGATGCGCCGATCCGCGCCGATGGAACAACCACGTCGATGTACGCGGCCATGAAGGACATCAACCGGTGGTTCGGTGCCGAGGGGAAGGGGTTGCTCGCCGCCGGTCGCATCAGCGACATCGCCTTTGCCGTACCGGCGCCGTACGCCGCGGTAATGAGCTGGGCGCGAGATGGGAGCGGTATCGACGGTATCCGTGCCGGGGGATCGGAGATGGAGCGGCTCAGTTGCGCCGCTCAAGAGGCGGGCTACATACCCCGGCTCATCGGACTCGAAGGACGAGACGACCTCGCCGCAATCGCGCCCGAGCCGCTCGTAGTGGTCGCCGGCGAACGCATATCGGCGCCGCTCCATCGAGCGCTGCAGAACTATCTGGACGCCGGTGGTGTCCTCCTCTACGGCGGGAATCGCCCGCGTCGGACGTGGGACGGTGAGTCCTTGTCCCCCCTTGCGGCGGACGGAGATCGACTCATCGACATTCCGTCGGCGCACATCGAACGTCCTTCGGCCTTTCCGGCGTTTCTCGCCGCCCGGCGGATCACACCCGGCGTGCCGTCGGCACCCGGGATACGATTCTTTCGCTACGCGGGCGAAGACGAGGAGTTCATCTTTTTCTTCAAGTTCTCCGCCACGCCCACCAACGTACACTTCAATGTGGCCGGAACGGTGATCGCGTTTGAGGGCCCCGGTCGCTGTGCCGGCGCCCTCGCGGTGCACGGTGGTCGGCTGAGAAGCGCTCTATTCAAGGGAGTAAACGAGGTAGAAAACACGCAGGCGGCGGTCATGGTGGCGGTGAACGGTAATGAGCGACACCGCTTCGAGGGTGACGTCGTAGCGACGTAGGCGTCGTCTGCCGTTTCGGCGAGCGCAACGTCCCGGGATGATCGTGCACGACGGACAACGCCCTCGCCACGCGTCTTGTTTGTCCGGCGCCGACGGCCCGACGCCGCCGCTCCTCCGTCGGTGATACGTGCCGCCTACAACACGTCACTCGGCTGTCGCAGTTGCGTCACTCGATCCTTACGCCACTCCTCTACCTGTAGGTACGCCAACCCGTTCAGCATGAGATCGGGATCCGAGGGTGCCAAGAGGAGCTGAAGATTATCGATGAGGTGCGGCTCGGACCGTCTACCGAGCGCATCGCGAATATCGTCGGCCAACCGCGACCCCAACGCGTTGTAGATACCCGATATAATGACGAAATCGGGGTCGAGGATATTGTCGAGTAGATAGATAGCCTCGGCAAAGGCGTCGACAATCGTTCGGTAGCGCGCTACCGCCGCTGCGTCGCCTTCGACCAGCAAATCGACGTACTCGACGATAGTAAACGCACGTCCAAGAGCCGTCTCCGCGTAGTCCTTGTTGACCTGTACATCCAAAAACTCACCGAGCGGTCTGACCTCGCCTCCGATTCGCACCGGAAGCACATGCACCTCACCGGCGTGACCGCCGGCGCCGTAGTGCACGCGATTGCCGATCACAATAGACGAACCCACCCCCTCCTCGGTCACAAGGAGGTATAACGCAACGGCGGCGCCGTCGAGACCGGGAATCATCGTGGCAATATCGCGGCGCGAGGCGACGTGCGCGTCGGACTCGATCACGATTCGCGTTCGTGAAAACTCGTCGAGCATCTCGGCCAGCTTGAGAGAGCCGATTCGCTCCGTGGAACTGCGGACGATGCAATCGTCGGTCGGTCGGTAGTGGCCGGGGATAGAGATCGCGACGCTATGAAGCAGTTCGATCGAGAGTCCTTGACGCTCGATTCCGCGGCGGGCGTCGCGAAACGCCTCTTCGACGACCTGTTGCAGCGGGACCGCCGGATTGTCCGTAACGGTTCCCCGCTCCAGCGACATACCCCGCACATCCTGAAGAGCCCACTTTATGCGTGCCGTGCCGATGTCGAGCGAAAGAAAGCGGGCTCGACTTCCGTCGAGGGTGTATATGTGCGGTTTTCGGCCGCCCGAAGACTCCTGAATGCTCTCCTCGCGAACGATACCATCGGAAAGAAGGGTCTGGAGAATATTCGAAATCGTTCCGTAGCTGTAGCCCGTCTCGATCTCCAACTCTTTTCGCGTCCAGCCTTTGGCGCGTGAGAAGAGCCGAATGACGCGGTCGAGTTTGTGAAGACGCAAGTCGCGTGTGTGTTGCAACTCCATGCACGCTCATAGTAGCCCCGCGAGCGACCGCCCGCAACCGCGGTGAAGACGCTCATCGACGAACGGTGTATCGGTGATTGGAGACCGGCCGGGCCGGGCGAAGACTCAGCACCACATCGGTGCATCTCGCAAGGCGCCGACACCAGCTTCCGACACGAGTACCGGACGGAATCGAGTACAATCATTATTCTTGACGCTGCCGGGACGAGAACGCGACGATGCGTTTCTTCCATGAAGAACGACGCCAATGAGGAACGGGGGTCGCACGGAAAGACGGAGAGACGCGGGGGCTGCTGCGCTTCGAAAGTCCCATCTTTTTCGCCTCTCCGGCGGCGATGCACGCGATGGGGCTCGCCGACTCACCGGACGCCGTGACGCTCGCCCTCGCAGAGACGGAGAACGCTCCCTCGGAGATAGTGATGCACAGCGAGACCGACCCTACCCCGGCAACTCGCGTGTACAAACGCGTCCTACCGGCTCCATGTGAGTTGCGGGAGGAGAACAAGACGGGATGGCACTACCTTCAACCGCAATGGACACCGACGGCGGTCTACGCTCGCGAGGTAGTTCGTCCGTAACAACCATGTGTCGAGCACCGGCCTACGGTGCGCTCGAAGTCGCCTCTCGCCGTCTCTCGCGGCGCGGAGTCGTCCCGAAATAGGCCTTGTATAACCGGTAGAAGTAAGACTCGGACCGGAACCCCACCTCAAAACCGATATCGAGGATGGTGCGGTCCGTTTCGCGGATTATCCTATGCGCCCACTCGAGGCGATGCGCATTGATCCACGCCGACGGCGTGATACCCAGGAGTCGCTTCAGAGAGCGGGTGAGATGCTCCTGCGATTTCCCCGACAACTCGACGAAGCGCTGGAGACCGCCGCGGAGATTGTCCGGGCTCTCCATCGCATTCATCGACGTTTTGAGCCACGACGGCACGACGTCGGTCTCCGCCTCCTCCCGGGCGTGTCGCGCCCCGATGACATACTCGATGAACAGCGCCGCCAAAAACGGGTACGGGCTCAGTGTTCCGCGCTCTATCCACTTCACACGCTCTCGGAGACGGGCGAGATACCCCGACGTCAGATATACGGGTACGGGGCGCTCAATAAGCCCGACGTCGAACGCGGCGGCGAGGCGATCGTAGACGGCGGGAGAGAAGGCGACGTTCAACAAGACGCTCTCTCGGTCGCTCAGTCCCTCAAAGGCGTGGATGTCGAGGGGACGAATCATCTGGAATGCCCCCTTCTCCAGACTCACCTCGCGCCCGTTGAGTTGGTGACGGAGCCGTCCCTCTTCTATGATGTAAAACTCGTAAAAGTCGTGCGCGTGCAAGGGATGACGCCGGGTACGCGAGTAGATCGAGCGGGCGATGTGGATCGACGGTTCTCGGCCGTGTACGTAATCACGGAGGTGCAGAACCGCCGTTTCTCCGCGGTCGGGAGGCTTCATGTACCGCTTTCCCCTATCGATGTGCATCCGCGCTGACGCATTTCCGACAGAATATCGTCAATATAGTTCAGTATACATCATTCCGGAGGAGGAAGCGATCGAGATCCTCGGTTTACGATAATCTTATATTGCGGAGGGCCGACGATGGATATCACGCGACGCGTCGCATTGATGGAACGCTTCACGGAGCGTTACCAAGAGACGTCCGGCATGTCAAAATCTTTCAGAGAAGTTGTGTGTCTCAGGGAGCTCTTTCCCGAGGTGTTCGTTCCGCCCCGGAGGACCGACCTCTTTGTAGGGCGTTTCATCGTGTTGCCCGTCGGCCACGGTCTGGAGTGGGCCAATTTGGGCGGCGGCGACGACCCCAACGACCGGGAAGACATGGTGCCCATTAACGGGGCGAGTACTCGCGAGATGAACAGCGGCGGTCCTTCGTACTACGGCCGCGTCGACCAACTTACCGCGATGCGATCCCGGACACGGACCGCGGACTTGCGCGCCCGACTCGATCGTCTGATCGCCTTTTGGAAGCACAACGATACCCACACCCAAGCGGTCGATGACTTTTCGACCCGTTACGACGCCTCGGCGTTCGGCGGCGACATCACCGACCTTCTCCCTCCGATACTCGTCCTGACCAGACTCTCCGGGCTCCAGTTGGATCACACTACACTTCTCGAAAAGGGTCTGCCGGGTCTCCTTGACGACATAGAAGCGGCGCTCGCGGACTCGACGGACAATGAGTTCCTCGCCGCCGGTGTTCAGGCGTTGGCATTGATGTTCGACACCGTCTCGCACTACGTCGAGATGCTCGAAGCGGGATACGGCGAGGTCGACGAGGCGACGCGGGCGCTGTTGATATCGTCGCTACGCACCGTACGGGCCGGTCCGCCCACGACCCTTCACAGCGCAATACAGCTCATGTTCCTCTACGATCAACTCGCAGGGGTGGTCAACTACGGACGGCTCGACGACGAGTTGGGCCCCTTCCTGGAGCGCGACCTATCCGACGGGACGCTTACGGAGGAGCGGGCGACGACGTACCTCGAGAGTCTGTGGTATCTGATCGATGATTGCTGCAACCGCGGCAACGGCCGAGTCATCATCGGCGGCGCCGGCCGTCGAAATCCGCACTCCGCGGACATTGTCGCGCGGCTGGCGATTCGGACCACCATGAGTACCGGGACGGTTAAACCGCAACTCACCCTACGGGTGCACGACGAACTGCCGGAAGACATCTACGATCTTGCTCTGGACGCGATCGGACGGGGATGCACCTTTCCCATGCTCTACAATGATAGCGTCAATGTGGGGGCCGTCGCGACGGCGATGGCGGTGAGCCGTGACGATGCCGAGCAGTATGTGCCATACGGGTGCGGAGAGTATGTGATCTACGGACGCGGGACCGGTTCGCCCAATGTGTGCGTCAACTTCACCAAGGTGCTCCAACTGGCCCTCAACAAGGGAATCGATCCGTTCGACGGAGTCTACCGCGGCGGCGACTATCGCTTTGTCGACGTTGGGACGCTGGACAGCTACGAGAAGGTAGAAGCAGCGTACTTCGACTACTTGGATCACATCTTGGAGATCACGGTCCGGTATCAAATAGAGAGCTACCGATTCATGGCCGCCCGCTCCTCGTTCGTCCTTCCGAGCCTACTCATGCGCGACTGTATAGCCCGGGGAAAGCCGATTCTGGAAGGAGGCGTCCGTTACTACGGAGGGGTCAATGAGTTCTACGGCTTCTCCAATGCAATAGACAGCCTCCGAGCGATCGAGTCGGTCGTCTTCGAGGAGCGTATGATGACGCTGCAGGATCTCATGGCGCGGATCGAAACGGAATCCATGCGCGAACACGACGTCGACGGGCGGCCCGCCGGCATCGCGGAGCGACTCAAAGGTGCCTCGAAGTTCGGTAACGACGAGGACTCGGTGGACACTATTGCGACGCGCCTCCATGATCGCGCGTGTGCCTACATCAGGAATCGAGGGCGCGAAGTGGGACTTCACAGCTTTCTGGCGGTAAACATCAACAACAACACCAACACTCTTTGGGGCCTGAAGACCGCCGCAAGTCCGGACGGGCGCGCTCGGACCGAGCATCTCGCCCCGGGAAACAACCCGCACAGCGGCCGCGACACGCACGGCATAACCGCCATGCTCAACTCTATATCGAAGTTCAGGCCCGATATCCACGGGGGCTACGTGCAAAATCTCAAATGTACGCCGACGCTCTTCAACGGGGAACGCGGGAAGGTGAAGATGCTTCTGGACGGATACTTTGCGAGGCCCGGGGGCACGCAGATTATGATCACCGTGACCGACCAAGCGACGCTCTTGGACGCCCAGGCTAACCCGGAACGCCATCGCAACCTGATCGTCCGCTGCGGCGGCTTCAGCGCTCGGTTTGTCGAGTTGGATGTAGATACGCAGAACGAGATTATCCAGAGAACCAGCAATGGATAACGCGTCCGGCGACCCGCTGATCTTCGATATCGCCCGTTGCAGCATGCACGACGGCCCGGGCATTCGAACCACCGTATTTCTGAAGGGCTGTCACCTCCGTTGTAGGTGGTGCCACAACCCGGAGTCGTGGGCTTTCGGCGCCGAGGCTCTTCGAAATCCCAACACCGGTACGATCCGTACCGTCGGCACGCAGATGAGTATCGAGGCGATCGTGGAGGTGGTAAAAAAGGATCGGGCGTACTACGAGACCTCCGGCGGCGGGCTCACCATCAGCGGCGGAGAACCCCTTCTCCACCCCGCGTTTGTCGCCCGTCTCGCCCGTGCCGCTATGGAGGAGGGCATTCACGTGGCCGTAGAGACCTCCGGCGCCGTACCGTGGCGCAACATCGAGCCCTCGCTGCCGTACATCGACCGCTATCTCTACGACTACAAGGACAGCGATTCGCTACGCCTTCGGAAAAACACGGGTGCGGACCTTGAAACGGTGGAGGCGAATCTCGACATGCTGTGTAAACGCGGCGTAGCGGTGACGCGCCGTTGTCCGATCGTCCCGGGAATCAACGACTCGGAGGAGCACATCGTCGCCATCTGCGCAGAGAGCGCGAAGTCGAGAAGCGGTCCATACGAAACGGAAATTCTCTTGTATCACAACCTCGGAGCATCGAAGTGCAGGAGCCTGGACGTGCCGTACGGTATGGGGACCGCCCGAAATCTGGACAACCCCGAGGACGTGGAGCGTGTTCAAGACATGATCACTCGATACCCCCACGGGCCGATACGCCTTAAGAACCGGGTACTGTGAGACGCGTCGGAAGCACGGGCCCGTCCGGAACTGCGCGCCCGCGTCGTCCGGTTACAACCGCGAGGATCACTTCGACATTCGGGATGCGGTAGAAGAGGCGGGATACGATTACGAAGTTTCGATCGGCAATGTACCGATTCTTTCGGGGTGAGCCGGACGCGCCGCGACGGCGGTATCGACTTCCGCGCGGTGATCACTGCGCGCTATCCGCGACAGCACACAAGCGGACTAGCCGGCCACCGGTTTGACGAACGCGACGGTGCGCGATTTCTCACAACCGTACCGGAGGACCGAGACGATGTGTTATGGGACCCGTTGGATATCGTCGCCCCTTATCGTGCGCCTATCACCGTTTTCGGCAATCGTTCGTACCGGCGCATGAGGCTGACCAACTCGACCCGCGAATGGACGTCGCACTTGCGATAGATGTTGCGAATATGGGAGTTTATCGTCGACTCGGAGACAAACAATCGCTCGGCGATGTCCTTCGTCCGCCCCTCCGCCCGGAGAGACAACGCGACGTCCCTCTCTCGCGGGGAGAGCCCATACTCGGCAAAAAAGGCGTTGTCGACCACGTCGCCGGCGCCGAGGTCGCCGGACGTCTCCTGAAAGAGCCGCCGAGCCTGGCGATACCCGATGAAGCCGAACCCTACCAACGCAAAGATCGGAAGCTCGAGCCGCGGATTGTACCCGCCCGCCGACGCTCCGTTTTCCGCGATTACGTCGGCAACGTATCCGATGATGGTAGAGGCGACAAGAATGAGGACGACGAATCGAAAATCGCGACGCTGGGCCGAGACGGACCGGTTACGGAGACCGAAGAATGCATACGTCAAACTCGCCAAGTAGATCCCGTAGGACTGCAGGAACAGGAGTACCACCACCACGATATCGAAGGCGGTCGCCTCGTGTCCCTCGACGGCAAATCGATTCGCCAGGACGAAAAGCAGTATTACGATCGCTATGACGTTCGCGAGGAGCGCAACCACCAGGGTACGTTGCACGGTCCGCCGAACCAACATAACAAGCCAGATCGGCATGAGAAACAGATCGAACGGTATGAGGACGAGATCGAGCCACGTGAAAGAGGTCGCGTCCCAAAACACGAATCCCGACATCTCAAAGGCGAACCATCCGAGATAATGCGAGCCGATATCGACGACCCACGCCGCGGCGCATATGAGGTATAACAACTGCCACGCTCTACGGTAGCGATGATAGGTAATAATGCCGATCGCCAGCGCCAAACCGGCCACCATAATGGCGAAAAGCCCCAAGCCGAACGAGAGTATCTCCACGGTATTCCTTGCCCCCAGGATTCGCGTTCGGACGGCCCCATCGATGTGATGAAACGCACGGGATGCGACCGAGACCGGTGGGCGATGTTTCCTACCCGCCGCAACGACGGATCGAAAGCCTTCGTCGGCTACCCGGCGCCTATGAGTAGTTCGCTGCCTGCCGCAGCATGGTGTCGAGCTCTTCTTCGAGAAGGTAGAGCTTACGACTCATCTCATCGAGCCGTTCGAGAAGTCGCACATGCTGCATCTCCTCGATCTGCTCGAACGAGTCGTCGAGATACTC
Source organism: Alkalispirochaeta sp. (assembly GCA_965601925.1). Lineage (GTDB taxonomy): Bacteria > Spirochaetota > Spirochaetia > DSM-27196 > Alkalispirochaetaceae > Alkalispirochaeta. The sequence continues at coordinate 2,068,146 of OZ271854.1, read as the reverse complement.
GTCCAGCTGCTGCGGACGCCAGGGCGTGCCGTCGACGGGTGTCATCTCATCCAACTATAGTGAGCATACGCATGAGGTGCAATGGTACCGAGTCATTCCTCACGCGCTTATAACAGTTCCGCCGCAAGTTCGGCGAGGTGACTCCGTTCGCTCCGCGTCATAAGCACGTGTCCGAATATGCGCTGACCTTTGAACGCCTCGACCAAATAGGTCAAACCGTTGGAGTTGGCGTCCAGATAGGGACTGTCTATCTGGTAAGGATCGCCGGTGAGCACCACCTTGGCGTCGGTGCCGGCGCGCGACACGATCGTCTTGACCTCGTGCGGAGAAAGGTTCTGCGCCTCATCGATAACGATGAACTGACTCGGCAACGAGCGGCCCCGAATGTAACTCAACGCCTCCAACTCGATGATGTTGTTGCCGATCAACTGCTCGGGCTGCTTGAAGTTCTGACGATGGTAGACGCTCATAATGAACTCCAAGTTGTCGAACAGCGGCTGCATCCAGTGCGAGAGTTTCTCGTTCTTGGCACCCGGTAGATACCCGATATCTTTGCCCATGGGGACGACCGGCCGGCTGACAAGTACCCGCTTGTAGGTCTTATCCTCGATCGTCTGTTTGAGTCCCGAGGCGATCGCCAGTAACGTCTTGCCGGTGCCGGCTTTGCCGACCAGGGTGACCAGCTGTATGCGCGGGTTGAGTAAGAGATCGAGGGCGATTCGCTGCTCGTCATTAAGGGGGCGAATCCCGGCCACCGATTTCATGCGATGATCGACGTAGTACAGACGTCGATCCTCCGCGTCGTAGCGACCGATAATTTCGTCCTCGTGATCCTTATCGCGAAGCATGAGATAATGGTTGGGGGCGAGCTCCTCGGACCAGTCCAACTGCCCCTCGTTCTGAAGTTCGGTGTACGACTCGGGCCGTGTATCGACCGATGAGAAGCCGGTATAGAGCTTGGTAATATCGACCTTCTGCTTTTCGTAATCCACAGCCTTAATGCCTAACGCCGTCGCCTTGACGCGCGCGTTGATATCCTTGCTCACGAAAAAGACGATGCCCCCGGCCTCCTGAATCTGCCACGCCGTGAGGATAATCTTGTTGTCCGCCTTGTCCTGAAGAAAGTCGTTGGGAATGTGGTCGGGTTGGGTCGATATCACTTTGAGGACCGAACCGTTTTCGATCCGGACACCCTCGGCGAGGTTGCCGTGGCGCCCCGCCGCGTCGAGAAATCGGATCGCTTGGCGCGCGTTGCGCCCCCGCTCGTCGGAGAACGTTTTGAGTCGGTCGAGCTCCTCGAGCACCCACATCGGCACGACGACTTCATTGTCACGAAAGCTCAGGATTGCGTCGGGTCTGTGAATGAGTACATTGGTGTCGATGACGAAGGTCTTAACCGGAGTGCCGCCCGTTCCCTGGGGACGTCGTTCGCCGTTACTTTTTCTGGACATCGTTAGTACCTCCCATGTCAGAACACCGTGTCCGATATCGCGCCGCCGTAGCGACTCCGATAGTGTAGCGCACTAACGGTTAAAATTTCCTCAAAGATAGTGTACACCTTACAAAAATGGCGCAACCTTTAATCGTACAGGGAGACAGTACCATTCTCCTCGATGTCCACGACGCCGACGTCGACGCGGCTCGCAATGCAATTGTGCCCTTCGCGGAGCTCGAAAAGTCACCGGAGCACTTTCACACCTATCGCATCACGCCGTTGTCGGTGTGGAACGCCGCGGCCGCAGGACTCTCGGCCGATGAAATTCTCGGTGCATTGTCCGCGCACAGCCGCTTCCCGGTCCCCACGCATGTAGAACGCACCATCGTCGAGCTGGTGGGGCGCTACGGAACGATTCGCCTCGAGCCCGACGAGGACGCGTACACGCTCCGCCTGATCGTGCCGGACGCCGATATTCGCTCCGAGCTGCGATCGCGACCGAAAATCGCGAAGCTCCTGCGCGATGCCGAGCCGACCGCGGAGGGCGACGATACCGCCTTCTTCGTGGACTTGGTCGACCGCGGAACGGTCAAACAGGAACTGGTAAGAATCGGTTATCCCGTCGACGACCGCGCACCGTTGGTCGAGGGCGATCCCATTGCGTTCGGCCTACGGCGGAGGACGTTGTCGGGTAAGGATTTCGATTTGCGCGACTACCAAATCGAGGCGGCGTCGACATTTTTCGGCGAAGGAAGGCCGGGCGCCGGATACGGCACGGTCGTGCTACCGTGCGGCTCCGGCAAGACGGTCGTCGGTATGGCCGTCATGGATCTCATGCGTACGAGCACGTTGATCCTCACGACCAATATCGCCGCGGTTCACCAGTGGATCGACGAGCTCGTAGACAAAACCGAACTCACCCCGGAGGACATCGGTGAATACACGGGAAGCCGCAAAGCGGTCAAACCGGTGACCGTTGCGACCTACCAGATTCTCGTATGGCGTCCGGACAAAGAGGCGATCTTTCCGCACTTCGACATCTTTCGTAAACACCATTGGGGCCTCATCATCTACGACGAGGTGCACCTTCTGCCGGCTCCGGTGTTCCGCGTGACCGCCGAAATCCAGGCGATCCGCCGTCTCGGGCTCACCGCGACCCTGGTGCGCGAAGACGGACGCGAGGAGGACGTCTTCTCTCTCGTGGGACCCAAGCGGTACGACGTACCGTGGAAGGAGTTGGAACAAAAGGGGTGGATCGCCGAGGCGGTCTGTTACGAGATCCGTTTGGATATGCCGCGAGGGATGCGCACCGAGTACGCGGTAGCCGACAAGCGTGCCAAGTTCCGTATTGCGAGCGAAAATCCTCGCAAGGTCGAGGCGGCATCTCAGATCGTGGCCAACCATCGAGAGGACGCCATTATCGTCATCGGCCAATACCTCGACCAACTCGCCGAACTGTCGGAGCACTTGAACGCACCGATCATTACCGGCAAGACGCCCAACGCCAAACGCGAGGAGATATACGCCGCCTTTCGTCGCGGAGAACTCAGGGTGATCGTGGTGAGTAAGGTGGCGAATTTTGCGATAGACTTGCCCGACGCGTCGGTCGCGATTCAGGTGTCGGGGAGCTTCGGTTCACGGCAGGAGGAGGCGCAGCGCTTGGGGCGCGTGCTCCGCCCCAAAACGGGCGCCCACCGCAACTCGTTCTTCTACACGCTGGTGTCCAATCGGACGGTCGAGGAGAGCTTTGCGGCTAACCGCCAGAAGTTCCTTACCGAACAGGGGTACGCCTACCATATCGAGCATTGGGAGGAGTGAGCGATATGGCAAGCATGGATCGCTTTTCTCGCTACCTCCTGGGGCTCGACGACGAGTCGTTTTTCGCCCTGGTTCGCAACTATCTCGGACCGATTAAAACACCGTACAACAAGCACGACTTAATCGGGGGGCTGCGCGAGTTCTATACGCGACCCGAGACCCAGGCCCGGATCGTAGACGTTCTGGATGCGACCGATCGCATGTTTCTTTCGGGTATACATATCCTCTCGCGGCCCGACGACGAACGCCTATTCAGATTTCTCGGTGACGGTCTGGATTACGCCGCATTTCATGAGCGATTACTCAATCTCAAGGATCGGCTATTGGTGATCGGAGGACACCCCGAAGGTGCCCTTACCATCAATCCCGTCGTGGCCGACGCATTGAATCCGGAAATCGGAATCCGTCACCTCATCGTGGGGGCGCCCATCGAACCGGCGGATGCGCTCGTCACCCCGGCGATGTCGTGGCTCTCACCGATCTTGGTCCTTGCGCTGTACTCCTTCTTGCGAACACATTCGGATCTCTTCACACAAACGGGCACGATGCGGAAAAAAGCGGCACGCGAGCTGGAAACACGATTCGGAAGGCTTTTTGCCGACGCCGACGGAACGCTTCGACTGCGAAGTGCCCTGGTCGCCCTCGAAACGTTGGGCCTCATCGGTCGCGAAGAGGGGAAAACGACGATACGCCAAGACAGCTGGGACGAACTCGCTCGCCTGCCGGATCGTTGGATTCAGGCGCTCCTGTGGGCCGCTCTGTTGGCAAGCTCGGTCGAACGCACCTTCGACTATGCGCAAATCCTTTTGGAAATGGCGGAGACGATGCCGGCCGAATACAGCTACAGCGTCACCGAGATCGTGCGGTTGCTGCAGTTGAGCGGAAACGGTTTCTCGCTGCCGATCGGACGCGACACCGTCGAGCGCCTGTACGAGGCGGGATACCTCAGACGTCTGGACGGCCGACGTCACGACGAAGTGGAGGACGTAGCCGCCGGCGACGAGCAGCAGGATATCGAAGAGCGATTCGGCCTCAATCCGACGGTGACGACGGCGGTACGCAACGAGTCGTACGGCGACCACCGCATTCGCATCCAGGCCAACATGGAAGTGACCGTTACGCCGGGGGCGCGCTTCGTCGACGCCCTTGTCGTCGCCCGCGTCGCCACACTGAGCCGATTCGATGTCGTTGCGGAGTTTAGCCTCAATGAGGCGAGCGTCGCCTCGGCGCGGCGCGAGATGCATAGTGACGCGCTGTCCGATTTGGAGCGGGTCGCGGGAGAGCTTCCGCAGAACGTTCGCTTTCTTCTCTCACGATGGCAGACACGTTCACGGGCGGTACGCCTACTGAGCGGAGTAGTTGTAGTGGCGGAGGAAGAGGAGGCGGCGATTCTGAACCGGTCGACGGAGTTTCGCGGTCTCCTTCGGGAGGAGCTCGCTCCCGGGGTGTTCTTAGTAGACCGTGACGCGTTGAGGACGGTAGAACGCCTCCTGGAGAAACTCGACCTCGTATCGGCGGCCACCGTCGAGGGTCACAGACCCGTGGACGTCGATATCCCCGATTTCCTGCGGCTCCATCAACACTACCAGCAACCGCTCCTTCCCCTCCATACCCGTCCCCAAAAGATCGGGACACGGGCAGATCACACATCCGTCGATTCCGACGGCGCGACTCACCAGGAGGAGGACGAAACGGAAGCACCCGAAACGCGAGGCGCTCCCGCATCCGTAGAGGGGCATAGCGACGATGCGGCGACAATCGCCGGTCGACTCCGCGAAAATCTTGAGAAACGTGATTTCCCCGAGGATGTTCATCGAGAACTGGCACTACGCATCGATCGCAAGCTGATCCTCTTTCCTGATCAGTTGCGCCAAGAGCTCGCACCGCAGCGTAGTACCGAGGCGCGCGGTCTCGACTACCTGGGAAAGATTCGTCTGATCGAGCAGGCGATCGAGAGTGGCGACATGCTCGAAGTAATCATGCGCTCGACGTCCGGTGCGCCTCAAAGAATCATGATCCAACCTCGGGAGATCGTCGCCTCCGGAGACGACCTCATGCTCAGGGCGCGACAGGAGCCGGATCAGCGGGCGATCCGCATTCGCATACGTCGGATATCGCTCGTTCGTCGCCTCAGCGGAACACTCATTCGCAGGACGTCCAGCAGGCGATAGTCCGCATCAGAGCAGACTTGCAAATATGTGATACTGCGCATCCGCTTGAGCGAGAAACATCGCTTCGCCGTTGATCGTGCGCGCTCCCGATTCGCGGGCGCGGCGGAGGAACTCGGTCTCGGGCGGCGTATAGATCATATCGTAGGCTACTTCGGTCCCGGCAAAGCGATAGCCCGCGCTCGGGTCGCCTTCGCTCCCGTGGCGCATACCGACCGGAGTCGTCTGAACCAGCAGATCCGCCCCGCCGGGCTTGAGCGCAGCGAGTTTCGCAAGGGGGTGTGCCGCGGTCGGAGCAAGCCCCATCGAGGACAGCATCTCCGCGGCCCGCTCCGGGGTGCGATTATATACCTCGACGGTCCATCCGTCGCCGGCGAGGCCGGCGACCGCCGAACGCGCCGCACCGCCCGCGCCGATGACCACCGCCGTACCTGCGGCGGCATCGCCCAGGAGCGCTCGCAAAGGTTCCAGGAATCCTTCCACATCGGTGTTGTCGGCACGCCGGAGTCCATCGCGATCGATCCACAGTGTATTGGCCGCGCCCACCGCCCGCGCGCGCTCTGAGGCACCGTCTTCGCCGAACGCGAGAGCGGCGCGCTTGTGTGGCACCGTCACCGAGACCCCGCGAATATCCAAATGCTCCGCAAGTGCCTCGAACTCGGTAAAATCGTCGGCACGTACGGGTATGTAAAGTGCGTCGTGCCCATCCTCTCGGAATCGACGGTTGTGATACTCCGGCGAGTGTGAGTGCGCAACCGGCGCGCCCAACACCGCAAAGAGCGGCCAATCGGCGCGCACGTCTGCAATACGATACGTATCGTGGAGCACCCTGGGGCTTACGTGTCCCGGGGCGGCCGACACCTCATCGTCGTCGGAGGCATAGGTCCATGCGGAGCCGAAGTGGCTCGGCGCGACTCGACTCGGCAGCCCGTACTCACCCATGGCGATCCAAATGCCCTTGCGGCCGGGCATCCGCCGGTGAAACTCCCGCACGGCGCCGAGTAGGCGAACTACATCGGAGCACGACTCGGAGTAGACCGCGAGCTTGGGCACCTCGTGGGGGTCGGTGGCCAACCGTGCGATGAGAGGTGCAAGCTCCTCGGGGGTCGCTTTGGGTTCGTGATGCGAGCGCACCACGGCGCCGCCCCGATCGTACTGCGCGCGCGCAAGCTCGACCCAGCCGGGGCTCCGCGCACGATCGAGCTCCAAATCGAGGTAGTCGGGCTCCAGGACCTCGACAAGTTGCGAAAGGAGAAAGAGTCGCTGCGCCTCGTCCCCCTCCCAACGACCGAGATCGCGAGGACGCCGAACGGTGAGGATCGAAGTCAGATCGTCACGCGCACTCCGCCACCATTCCGATAGAGCAGCCGGTGAACGCTCCGACGGTCTCAACAAATCGACTCGCAGCTCAACGGCGGAAATCCAACGGCGATTGCGGTCGAGTTGGCGGGTCCAGTCGGATATGGTGGAGCCGGTTAGGCAGAGGCATATCATGCGCAACTCCTCGTCGGTAGTATAGTAGATCGGCGCATACTCGTCCCGGCCGGCTCGCTTGGTGGATTGTGCGGGGTGAGCAGGGGGGAACTCGGCGTGCGGAAACGCATGGCGCGCCCGTCGTCACCCATATTACCTGCGCGACCAACCGCCCGCCGTCCCGGAACCGAATAACAAAACGGCGCGTACCTCCCTTTCGGGACGCACACGCCGCATGGTGCCCGCAACCGTTCGCGTTCCTCGGATTCGCCTCCGGTACGCGAACGGGGGGCGGAGGTTCGCGTTCCTCGGATTCGCCTCCGGTACGCGAACGGGGGGCGGAGGTTCGCGTTCCTCGGATTCGCCTCCGGTACGCGAACGGGGGGCGGAGGTTCGCGTTCCTCGGATTCGCCTCCGGTACGCGAACGGGGGGCGGAGGTTCGCGTTCCTCGGATTCGCCTCCGGTACGCGAACGGGGGGCGGAGGTTCGCGTTCCTCGGCTTCGCCTCCGGTACGCGAACGGGGGGCGGAGGTTCGCGTTCCTCGGCTTCGCCTCCGGTACGCGAACGGGGGGCGGAGGTTCGCGTTCCTCGGATTCGCCTCCGGTACGCGAACGGGGGGCGGAGGTTCGCGTTCCTCGGCTTCGCCTCCGGTACGCGAACGGTTAGCGTTGGTAGAGTTTGCGCTCCGAATAGTGAGTGTGCAAAAACTTGTGCGACTTCTCGCCGAGGGGCTTACCGAGAAACTGCTCGTAGATCTCTTGGATCTGCGGGTTCTCGTGACTACAACGATAGGTCTGCGCCTCGTCGTCGGTATAGATCCCCGCAATGCGTTTCTTTCGAATCTCGTCGGTTGCGCCGTAAGGTTGTCCGCCGCCGCCGATACACCCTCCGCGACACGCCATGATCTCGATGAAGTGCCACGGCGGTTCTTGCCCCGCAGCCTCGGCGGCCTTGATTCGCTCTACAACCGCGCGAGCGTTGCCCATCTGGTGTGCAACGGCGACGCGCACCGTGGTACCCTCGATGTCGACCTCGGCCTCTTTGACTCCTTCGAGGCCGCGGACCGGCTCAAACTCGACCTTGGCCATATTCTTCCCGGTTACGAAATTGTATGCGCTGCGAACCGCCGCCTCCATAACGCCACCGGTTGCTCCGAAGATCGTGCCGGCGCCGGTGTAGATACCGAGCGCGGGGTCGGCTTCCTCATCCTCGAGATTGGCAAAATCGATACCGGCACTCTTGATCATACGAGCGAGCTCGCGCGTGGTGAGCACCGCGTCGACATCCTTGACACCGGTAGAGAACATGTTGTCGTCCCGCGTAATCTCGTACTTCTTGGAGGTACACGGCATGATCGCCACGTGGTACACCTCTTCGGCCTTCTTCCCGATCTTCTTGGCGAAGTAGCTCTTCACCATTGCGCCCATCATCATCATAGGGCTCTTGGCGGTCGAGAAGTTCGGAATCAGCTCCGGATAGTACTTCTCCATGTAGTCGACCCAGCTCGGACAACACGTCGTGATCATCGGAATCTTGCCCTTGCTCTTGGCGAAGCGCTCCACGAACTCGCTCGCCTCTTCCATGATGGTGAGGTCGGCGGCGAAGTTGGTATCGAACACCACGTCGAATCCGAGGCGTCGGAGGGCGGCGTACAGCTTACCGGTCGATATCTCACCGGGCTCGTAGCCGAACGCCTCACCGATCGCGACGCGCACCGCGGGGGCGATCTGAACGACCGCAGTGCTCGCCTCGTCGCGTAGAGCGTTAATGACCTCGCGCGTCTGGTCACGCTCGTAGATCGCACCCACCGGGCAGTGAGCCGAACACTGGCCGCATTTGATACACGGGCTATCGTTGAGGGCGATATCGCCGGCCGGCGCCATCCTGGTCTCGTCGCCGCGACCGATGAACTCCAACGCCCACACGTCCTGCATCTGTTGACAAACAATGACGCAGCGACCGCATTTGACGCACTTTTCCGGATCGAGCACGATCGACGGGGTCGAATCGTCCTTCTCGATCTCCGGTATGTTTATCTCAAAGGGAATCTCACGGATACCGAACTCCGCCGCCATACGCTGGAGCTCGCAACTCTGGTTGCGCGGACAGGTAAGACAGGAGTTGGGGTGCGTCGACAAAATCAGCTCGATGACGGTCTTACGCACTTGGTGCAACTCGGCGTCGTGGGTAATGATCTTCATCCCGTCGGAGACCGCGGTGGCACACGCCCGTACCATTTTTGGGGATCCTTCCAACTTGACGACACAGATACCGCACGCCGCCCATGCCGGCAGATCGGGATGGTAACAGAGGGCCGGTATCTTCACCTTGGCTTCCTGAGCGGCCTTAAAGATGCTGGTTCCCGCAGGTACGCTGATCTCGGTGCCGTTGATGTAGCAGGTAATAGTATTCATCTCTCTCGTCTCCTTGCTCGCCGCGCTTAGCGGCGCTCCACCGCGCCGAACTTACACGCATTGAAACACTCGCCGCACTTGATACAACCGGCCTGGTCGATCTCGTGGACCTGTTTGCGCTCGCCCGTGATGACGTTGACCGGACAGCGGCGGGCGCAGAGCGTACAGCCGATACATTTGTCCGGCAGAATGAAGAACTGCACCAAGTCCTTACACACACCGGCGGGACACCGCTTCTCGTAGATATGCGCGTCGATCTCCTCGCGGAAGTACCGAATCATCGACAGTGCGGGGTTGGGCGCCGTCTGTCCGAGTCCGCACAACGAGGCGCGCTGCATCGCCACGCCGATTTCCGCGATCTGGTCGACGTGGCCCGGCGAGCCCTTCCCTTTGGAGATATCGTCGAGAATGTTATAGAGCTTCCGACCGCCGACGCGGCACGGAGCACACTTACCGCACGACTCCTCTACGGTGAAGTCCAAATAGAACTTGGCGACGTCGACCATACAGTCGTCCTCGTCCATGACGATCATACCGCCGGACCCCATAATGGAGCCGAGCTTCTGTAGATGCTCGAAATCAATCGGAACGTCGACGTAATCGGCGGTAATCACACCACCGGACGGTCCGCCGGTTTGGACCGCCTTGAACGCCTTTCCATCCGGGATGCCGCCGCCTATGTTGTAGATAATGTCCCTGAGCGGCGTACCCATCGGTACTTCGACGAGGCCCGAGTTCTTAATCTTGCCGGTGAGGGCGAAGACTTTGGTTCCCTTACTCGTATCGGTACCGATCTTGGCAAACCATTCGCCGCCGCGAGTGATGATCACAGGGACGTTGGCCCACGTCTCGACGTTGTTGACGAGAGTCGGTTTCTGCCACAGCCCCTTCACCGAGGGGAACGGCGGGCGTGGGCGAGGCATACCCCGTTCGCCTTCGATCGACGCGAGCAGCGCCGTCTCCTCGCCGCAGACAAAGGCGCCGGCGCCGAGGCGAATCTCGATCTGGAAGGAGAAATCGGTACCGAGAATGTTTGCACCGAGAAGCCCCATTTCCGTCGCATCTTGGATCGCCTTTTGGAGTCGCCGAATGGCCAGAGGATACTCGGCGCGAATGTAGATGTATCCTTTATCGGCGCCGATCGTGTAACCGGCGATCGCCATCGCCTCCAAGACGCTGTGGGGATCGCCCTCGAGAATACTGCGATCCATGTATGCGCCGGGATCGCCTTCGTCGGCGTTACACACGACGTATTTCTGGTCGCCTTCGACCTGCTTGGTGCCGAGCCATTTTCTCCAGGTGGGAAATCCTCCACCGCCGCGACCGCGAAGGCCGGACACCTCGAGCTCCTTGATGACGTCGTCGGGGCTCATATCCGAGAGCACTTTATCCATGGCGGCGTATCCGTCGCGGGCGATGTACTCTTCGATATTTTCGGGATTGATGAAACCGCAGTTACGCAATACGACGCGCACCTGCTTTTGATAAAAGCTCAGGTCGTCGATCTTCGCGTGCTCTTTACTCTCATCCTCTTTGTAGAGGAGACGGCCGACCGTGCGTCCCTTGACGACGTGCTCCGCGACGAGTTCCTTCACGTCCTCGGGCTTCATTTCGACGTAGAACGCCTCGTCAGGTAGAACCTTAACGATCGGTCCCTTTTCGCAAAACCCGAAACACCCGGTTTTGACGACCTGCACGTCCTTGGTCATACCGACCTGGTCCAACTCGTTCAGGATGTTGTGGTAGATTTCGTCGGCCTTACTCGACTCGCAACCGGTACCACCGCAGACCAGCATGTACTGATTGTATGCCATGTTACTCTCCCTGCCCCGCCTCACCGACGATGTCCGCGGCAGGACGGTCGTAGATGTGTTCGTTGACGAGTTCTTTTCCCATGATGTGGCGTCGGACGATCGTGTGCGCGACCTCGGCGGTAACGGTCCCGTATATCACGTTCGGCATACCGGGCACGCGGATCTCCACGGTCGGCTCGGCGTGCTCGAGACCCATGCCGCCGACTTGGCGTACCGCCACATTGGTGAGGCCCTGGTTCGTCAGCTCTTCGACGAATGCGCTGAGCGTATCCTTGGCCCCGGCGGCGATCCCGCTGGTTCCCATGCTCACGATCACCTGCGCATCCTTGTTGTCGGGAGAGCGCATCTCCAGCTCTTGCCGCTTCGCATTTCGGAGCTTCCTCAGATCTTCCAACGTCATCTTTGCCATTCCACGGCCTCCGTTATTCCAGAGTCTCTTCTTGAGACTCGATATAATCTTTGAGCAGCGCCCGCGATCCGGCGGTGTCCAGCTCTCCGAGCGCGTCCACCAAGTCGCTGCGCCGCATCGAATAGTCGACGCCGTCGCGCCGACGGTTGATTACCATCTCGTAGTCGCCTGCGAAGCACAGCGACTGCTGAAATACCACCGCCAGATTACCGACCGGCGGCAGATCCCAATGGAACCTCGGCGTAGTGACGCACAATCGCGTCCCCACGCCGGGAGCGCTCTCCAAGGAGAACGTTCCGCCGACGGCCTCGACCAACTGCCGCAAAAAGGGCAGTCCCAGCCCCACCGTACGGGTGGGGTGTTTGATGCCGTCGGTATAAAACGGATCCTGTGCGCGCCGGAGCGTCTCCTCATCCATGCCGACTCCGTTATCGACCAGGATCAACTCCAGCACCTCGTCACGCTCCGCTACGGTAAGCTCGATTCTGGCCGAATGAGCCTCCACGGAGTTCTGGACGACGTCCAGCACGTAGTCTCCGACGGAGTAGTGCAGTGTTAGCTCTCCTCCCGATGCTTGGCCAAAATCTCGGGGAGATCGGCCTTCTTCAGCTTGCCGTACACCTCGTTGTTAATCGTCACCACCGGAGCCAGACCGCAGCAGCCGACGCATCGCACCGCCTCCATAGAGAACATGTCGTCCTCGGACGTCTGGTTGACGCCGACACCGACGAGGTTTTCGATCTCGTCGATCAGGTCCTGTCCGCCCTTGAGGTAGCACGCGGTACCCATGCACACCTGGATCTTGTTTTTCCCCGGTTTCTTCAACTTAAAGAAGTGATAAAAGGTGATGACTCCGTAGATTTTGGCGAGAGGGATATCCATGACTCGCGCCAACTCCAGTGCTTCGGCGCGGGGGATAAAGCCGTATATCTCCTGCATTTTGTGGAGAATCATGATCAAATTACCCGGCTTATCACGCCATTCGTCGACAAAAGACAAAAGCTCCTGTGGAAGGCTCGTGGTATCTGCTGCCTGGGTCGCCATAGCGCGTCTCCTGTTAACTGTCGAAATTTCACTGGAATTGTATCTCGAAGGTGTTTTTATTGCAAGCAGCATATTTTAATGCGACCGAGATCACAAAAAAAATATATAAAGAGATTTGTTGAACAAGTTGGTATACTAGGGTATTATTCTTGTAGTTTATGTGACGGAAGGTGCAAATATATGGAGACTAAAATCAATCGAGGAATCGTACTGCGACTCGCAAAATATTTGCGCGTATTGCACAAACTCAAGGGCCTTGGTTTTGTGAAGGTCTTCTCAAATAACCTCGGTGACGCGATCGGTGTCACCCCCGCAGTCGTGCGAAAAGACTTCTCTACTATTAATATACCCGGCAATAAGCGGGGCGGATACAATATCGACACTATTGTCGAGGAGATCGAACGGGTTCTCGGCAAAGAGGATCGCCAACAGGTCGTCGTAGTCGGATGCGGAAAGATCGGCCAGGCGCTCATGAAGTATTCCGAATTCGATCGCGAAGGTATCGAGGTCGTCGCCGGCTTCGACATCGATCCGGCGGTTATCAAACCGGGCGGAGAGACGCCGATCCTACCCATGGAAGAGTTCAACGAGTTCGTCACCCGTCGCAACATCAACGTAGCGATTTTGGCGGTCCCCGACACCTCCTCTACCGAGGTGTTCGAGATGGTGACCGGCGCCGGGATTTCAGGAGTCTTGAACTTCACGTCGGTCGAGCTCAAATGTACCAGGTGCGATTTTGAGAACTGCCCGGTGCGGTGCGTGGTGCAGAATGTAAACATCGGGCTGGAGATCGAGAATCTATTCTACTTGGTCCGCATGAAGGACAACGGCCTGGTAATCGAAAACGGGAGAGAACGGGAGCCCGTCGAGCTCAGCTCGCACGTCGGATAGGCCTCGCACGTGACACTCAAAGAATGCGTTAATCGCGTGTCGGCCCGGTGGATCGTAGCCGGTGATGAGAGTATCGAGTTCTTCGATGTGGTCGTATCGGACCTGATGAGCGATGTGCTGGTAACCGATCACGACGATTTTCTTTTGGTGACATCGCTGGCCTCGGAGCAGGTAGCCCGGACCGCACATATTGTCGACGCACGGGCGATTCTGCTCGCCAACGGCAAGAATCCGCAGCCTGCCCTCGCCCGGTTGGCCGAGGAGCAGGGGATTCCCCTCATGACGAGTGCACTGTCGACCTTCGACATCTGTCGCGCCCTCGCCGGCTGCAGCGAGAAGGGCTGACGGCATGTCGCACGGCGGCCCGATTCCCATCGATATCGAACAGCCTTCGCCGATCATCACCGAGCTCATCTACCGCCTCAAAGTGCGGGACGTCATGACGCGCGACGTTGAGACGTGCGGGGTCGACGGTACGATGCGCGAGGCGCAGCAAGTCATGAAGGCCAACAGCGTGACGGGGCTGCCCGTTGCCGACGGCTCTCGCCTGCTCGGTATCGTGAGTATGGACGACGTGATTCGCGCGCTTGAGGACGGCCGCATCGATGAGAATGTCTCCGCCTATATGACCCGCAACGTCATCGTGTTGGAAGACGACATGCCGCTGAGCTTCGCCATCTCGTACTTGGAGAAGTACCGTTTCGGCCGGTTTCCGATTTTGGACGTCGGCAAAAACTTGGTCGGTATCGTCACCAGCCGTGACATCATCATCGCGCTCCTGTTGGAAATCAACAAAGAGGTCGAACAGTTTGAAAAGCACTTCCATCGGGCCGAGACGAGCGGGCGGGGCTTTCGCCTGGAGTATGTTACGCGCAAGTTCGACTTCGAGATGGCCGGCCGTCTGTCCACCGACACCAAAAAACAGTTGAAGGATCGCAACCTACCTCCCAAGCTGATCCGCCGGGTAGCCGTGGCGACCTATGAGTTGGAGATGAACCAAGTCGTCCATTCGGTAGGCGGCACGGTGTGCGTCAACTTCGATCCTGCGGACGGATACGTGGAGATCACCGCACGCGACAAGGGTCCGGGCATCCCAAACGTGGAAGAGGCACTTAAGGAGGGCTACTCGACGGCCACCGAGTGGGTGCGATCCTTGGGGTTCGGCGCCGGGATGGGGCTACCCAACACGCGCCGCGTCTCCGATGACTTCAATATCGAATCGTCGCCGGCGGGTACCACCGTTCGCGCCGTGATCAATACACCACCGGAGGAGCCCGATGCAACTCTCTGAAATTCCCGCCGCGTTGACTCTCACGGTCGTTCAAGATGAGTTCGAGGATAGGCCGCTGGCCGGCGCCTACACCTCCGATCTATTGAGCGACGTCATGGCCAACGCGGAAGATGCGGACGTGCTGATCACGATCCAGTCACACAAAAACACCGTTGCGGTCGCCACTCTCGTCGGAGTCGGAGCGATCCTGGTGTGCAACGACCGCCCTGTCCCCGACGATATGATTCAAGCGGCAAAGGATGAGAAGGTAGGCATCTTCGTGAGCGATCGCGACCAGTTTACCGTCTCCGGCGAGATCTTCCGGCTCATCTCGCCGTCGTGACGGTCCGCGCCGATCTCCATAACCATTCCTGCCTGAGTCCGTGCGGCGATCTGGACATGAGCCCTATCCGCCTCGTAAAGACGGCCGCTGAGCGCGGCATCACCCTGTTGGCCCTCACCGACCACAACAGCGCCCGCAACTGTCCCGCCTTTGCCGAGGCGTGCCGAAGAGTCGGGATGATGGCACTCTTCGGTACCGAGACGACCTCGCGCGAGGAAATCCATATCCTCTCGATCTACCCGACGGTTGAAGAGGCGCTCGACTGGGGTCGGTGGGTGTACGATCGGTTGCCTGCGTTTTCGCACGATCCGGAGCGTTTCGGCGATCAGGCGGTGGTGGACGTCGATGAAAACATCATCGATTTTGAGGAACGGTACCTCATTCCGGCGATCGACGCGTCGTTAGAGGAGATCGCCGCCGAGACGGTCGCCCGAGGAGGACTCATTATCCCCGCTCATATCGACCGTAGCGTCAACAGCCTCATTTCTCAACTGGGATTTCTACCGGACGTCCGGTTCTCCGCGTTGGAGGTGACCACCCTTCCCGTCGCCGTCGATACGCGCAACCATACGCTCATTTGCGACTCCGACGCCCACTTTTTGGACGACGTCGGGCGGCGCACCTTCCAGTTCAGCGCCGACATCGAGCCGGTCGAACCGCA
The DNA here is from genome assembly GCA_965601925.1 of Alkalispirochaeta sp. GTDB lineage: Bacteria > Spirochaetota > Spirochaetia > DSM-27196 > Alkalispirochaetaceae > Alkalispirochaeta. Next base: position 2,052,404 of record OZ271854.1, on the reverse strand, counting down.
GCGCGCGATATTCGACGCCCTCTCGCACGCGTTGGAACGCGACGAGGTAACGCTCTCGATTGCATAGTGGATCGGAAGCTCCACGGTCGACGGACGCCTCACGGCGAGGCGCGTCAAGACGCGGCTCGGTACTACGACACGCCGACGCCGGACGAGATGACATCCCGGGGTTTGCTTCCGTTTTGGGGTCCTACGATCCCGAGCCGTTCCATCTCCTCGACCATGCGCGCCGCGCGATTGTAGCCGATCTTGAGACGCCGCTGGAGGTAGCTCGCCGAAGCCTTGCGGGAGGTCGTGACGATCTCGATCGCGCGCTCCATGAGCGGATCTTCGAGATACTCGTCGGCAACGTCCTCTTCGTCGTCCTCGATAAAGATCTCGTCGTCGATGTACTCCGGCTCACCGAAGGTCTTGACCTCTTCTACGATGCGTTCTACCTCCTCCTCGGAGAGAAACGCTCCCTGCATGCGAATCGGGAAGGGATCGGCGGCGGAGGTGAACAGCATGTCGCCGCGCCCCAGAAGCTTGTCCGCCCCCAGCGAATCGATGATGATGCGCGAGTCGACCTTGCTCGCCACCATGAAGGCGATCCGTGAGGGGATATTGGCCTTAATGAGGCCGGTAATCACGTCGGTCGAGGGACGCTGCGTCGCCAGAACCAGATGAATGCCGACCGCGCGGCTCATCGCCGCGAGGCGCGCCACCGTACTCTCGAGCTCCTTACCGCTGGTCGCCATGAGGTCTGCAAACTCGTCGATGATCACGACGATATACGGTAACGGTTCGGTGGCGAGATTCTTACGCTTTATGCGTGCATTGTAGCTCGCGATATCCCGCGCTCCGAGGCTGTCCAAGAGGCTGTACCGCCGCTCCATTTCGTAGATCAGATACTGCAGCGCCTGAAACGCCCGTTTGGGATCGGTGATCACCGGCGTCAAAAGGTGCGGTATATCGTTGTAGAACTTCAGCTCGACGATCTTGGGGTCGATGAGAATCAGCTTCACTTCCGCCGGACTGCGGCGGTAGAGTACCGAACAGATGATCGAGTTGACGCAGACCGACTTTCCGCTTCCCGTCGCGCCGGCAATGAGGAGGTGGGGAGTCTTCGTCATATCGACGATTTGCGCCTCCCCGGCGATATCCTTGCCCAAGGCGATCGGGATGTGCGCGCGATCGCCGAAGAACTCGTCGTCCCGCAGAAGTTCCGCAAACGACACGAGATTACGTTCCTTGTTGGGAATCTCGATGCCGACCGCATGCTTTCCCGGTATGGGGGCGACGATACGCACGCTCGAGGCGGCGAGACGCAGTGCGATATTGTCGGCAAGGTTGGTAATCTTAGCCAGTTTGACCCCCGGAGCGGGCAAGATCTCGAACATGGTAATCACCGGCCCCTTTCGAATGCCGGTGACCTCGGCTTTGATGCCGAACTCTTCGAGGGTAATGCGCAAGACCTCCGCGGCGTCGCGGGTGCCGTCGTCGATCTCCCAATAGCGGCCGTCGGAGTAGGTCTGTAGAATGCCTTCGATGGGCAGCTCATAGCGACGTCGCAACGACGAGCGCGTACGCGGCGGCGGAGCGAGCGACACCTCGTCCTCATGGAGATCGTCCTCGTCTATATCATCTTCATCCACATCGTCATCGGCGATCGTCGGAAGCTCACCGCCCTCGTCGTAGCCGTCGCTCCACTCGTCGATGATCTCCTCGTCGTCGGCGTCGATCGTCTCGGCGTCGATCGCATACCACTCGGCCTCATACGACGACTCGTCTTCGATCTCCCCGGCGTCGTTGAGCTCGCGATGGCGCCCGAACATGAGTGAAAGCGGTTCGTCCGCCTCATCGGCCTCATCTTCGTCGGTGGGAACGACCACTCGTACCGCCTCGGGCTTACGATCGACGATGACCTCGATCGTCGGCTCTTCCTCTATGGTTTCTGCGCCATCGAGGCCCTCCTGCATGTGCTCGCGGAGCGTCGAGAGCGTCTCGGTAATCGACCGTTCGGGGCGGTGCACCGATTCGGTCTCCGTATCCTCGGGCTCGACGGCGCGGTTGGTGTCCTCCTGCTCGTCGGTCATAGTCTCGTCATCGGTGTCTACGTCATCGTCCTCGGCACGCGAAAATGCGGGCTCGGCGGGGGCGGGAAGCGGTATGGCGGGGGCGACGCGCGTCGTCGGTTCATCCTCGTCGTGAGCGTCATCGTCCTCGCGTGAACGTCGCTCCATCCGTCGCCAGATGTGCAACAGACCGACCGCTTCCAGGGCAAGCACCAGACTCAACACCAGGCTCGCGCCGCGCACGGTGAAACTTTGCTCCAACACGGACAGTAACGGTGCCGAGGTATCCAACGGGCCGCTTACGAGGCGCAGGATCGCGCCGATTGTCATTGCGGGAATGTGCACCAGGTTAATCAAAATGATACTCGACCACGTAATCGGCCGGTCCCGTAACACGAGGAGCGTAAGCGAGAGGAGATAGACGGGCACCCACCACGCGGCGAGGTGGAGCATAGTGAAGAAAAAGCGCCCCGGCACAGCCACGGCAAAGCCGAGGAGCCCCTCGGGATCGACCGACGCGATCCCCAAAGAGACCGCGATCAGGATCGCCGTCGCGCCGAGAATGGTTGCAAGCACATAGTCGGTCTTCCTGGATTGATTCGTTACACCCACGGACAACCCTCCCTGTCCATGCTTATCGGCACGATTTCGGATGTGTATGAGTGTGGAGACGTTACGATCGCGCCGTCTCACCGGAACGCACGATCCGCGAGGCGGAGCGTATTACCGGAAGAAGATCAGTCCCCAGACACCGAGGGGCACGAGATAGATCGCAAAAAGATACATCTTGCCGGCCCGAACGATGCCCAAAAGCGCCTTCAACGCCGCAAAGCCGACGAGTGCGGCGGTGATACAGCCGGCTACCACCGGTCCGATGCCCGCCTGCGCGCCAAGCTCGCCGGCATCCCGCACAGTCAGCACCAAGGCGCCGAGAATCGCGGGAATCGAAAGCAGAAACGAATACTCGCCGGCTGTCGTGCGATCAAGCCCGCTGTAGAGCGCCGTCGAGATCGTGACACCGGAACGGGATATTCCGGGAAGCACACCGAACCCCTGGGCGACTCCCAACACGAGTGCATCGCGCCACGAAACATCGGCTAGGCGACGCGCACCCCGGGAGCAGAGCGTCAGAACGAGGAGTACCGCCGTCACGATGAACAATAGCGATGTGCTGCGTGGATCGCGTATATCGAAGAGCGCGTCGAGCCCGACGCCTATGATACCGGTAATAGCGGTCGTCACGACGATAATCGGGATCAGGACGAGATACGGTCGGTCCTCATCGGTTGCGCGTCGTGCAAGGGCGCGGCCGATCGCACCGAAAAAAGCGCCGATTCTCCGACGAAGCACGACGCACACCGCAACGAGAGTCGCGACGTGAAGCAGAACGTCGAACAACACCGATATCTCCGCCACGCCGAACAGTTCCCGCATGACCACGAGGTGACCGCTGCTGGAGACGGGTAAAAATTCGGTGGCGCCCTGGAGCGCGCCGAGCGCGATAGCCTGCCATACGTTCACCTTAGGCTCCTTGAAAGAAGACCGCGAGCGTCGACTCCGGCGCGGTTCCGTCCATGCGCCATTGAAACATCGCCCGCGAGACGGCGATACGCCGTACGTACCATCTGGTCGCGATGAAGGGGATCGCCTCCACCTGCAAAATCGGCGGGAGATCGCCGAACTGCTCGCGCCACCGGCGTCCGCGTCCGAGTCCGGCGTTGTACGAACCGAGACGCAGCACAAGATCGCCTACTTGCTCGTCGAGATAGTTCAGGTAGAACGCACCCATGCGAAGATTATCGGCCGGATTACGGATATCGGCCTCGGGCCACCGTAGGCGACGGCGAATATCGTCGGCGGTGGTCGGCAGGATCTGAGCCAACCCGACCGCATCCGCCACCGAGACGACCTGCGGACGAAAGTGGCTCTCCTCACGCACAAGCCCGAACAGCAGCGCCGCGGGGATCTCGTATTCACCGGCCGCCGCCTCGACCTCGTCGCGGAAAGCCAAGGGGTAGAGAATCGCAATATCGACCTCGCCGCTTTCGAAACCTCCCCGCGCTACGGCACGACGGGCGAGGTCGAGAGCGGCCGATACGTGACCGAACTCGCTCATACGCCGCGAAAGGCGTCGGGCGGCCTCAGCGTGTTCGGGATCGCGAGCCGCCTCCATCGCCATCGATAGCGCTCGGTCGGCCGACCCGGCCATGAGCAACGCCTCGGCGTGATAGAAATCGAGAGATGTCATAAAGCCGCCTACGTCGTATGCGCCCGGCGACTCGGCCCCGTCGGCGGACGACGCGTCGAGCCGACGGTCGGCGCCGTGCGCGACCCCGTCGACCAGGATCGGCTCGTCGTGGCGCATGCGGCCGACCGCCCCGTAATAATCGAGGGCCGACAGGTTGAGGGCGCGCCGGCGATGCTCCTCCGAAAGCGACGGATCAACCGACACGTAGCCCTCGTCGGCTGCGAACATGAGCACCGTCGCGATATGGACCCACGCATAGTCGGCCTCCGGCGGTAGCAGGTCGAGCGCCGCCTCGATATCGGACCATCGACGGTCGCGCACCAAGGGCGGTAGACGTCTCTCGACCGCAGTTGCAAAAACGGCGCCGGACGCCCGAACGGCGCGTAGCTGCTCGATCACGGCCGGTAGCACCATCTCGCGGTTAACCGCCAGCGAAAGCCACCGCTCGATCGCCTCGTCGCGCAACGCGGCGTCGGAACCGGCCGCTGCACGCAAGAGATATACGCTCGCCCGTTCCAGATCGGCTTCGCCGCCCGCCGCGCGCGCGGCGCGGCTCTGCAGGAGGTCGACTACCTGCGCGAGGTCGGCGTCGTCCACGGTATCGGCAAATCGAGCGAGCCACCGGCGCAGCTCGGGATTCGGACTCCCGGCGATCCGATCGACTCCATCCCAGATGCCGTTGAGTCCCGATAGCTCCGGCGCGCTCCGACGGACGATATCGACGAGGACACGCGGCTCAGTCAGCACCAGAAGCCGCGCCGCCTCGGCGTGCTCGCCCCGTGCGATACGGTATACCGCCTCCAGCACTCGGCGCGTATCGAGAGAGAGGGATTCCAGTGCGCCGGAACGATAGAACAGGTATAAATAGAGACGCGTATGAATCTCGCCGGCCTCAATGAGAGTAAAGGCGCGCAAAAAGGCGTCCTCGCGAGCGCGGTCCAGCTCCCACGACGCGACGGCCTCCCACAGCCGTACCTCCGCGGCAAGCTCGTCGGCGGATATCGACTCGCCCGCGTCGAGCGACGCGACGGGCGGGATCTCTTCGATAAAATCCAAGAGCTCGCGGTACTCACCGCCGCGATAGAGCGCCTCGCCGCGCCGGTACCACACATCGCGATATGAGGGCAACACGTCGGTACCCCGTTCGGCGTGACCCAGGGCGCCGACCCAATTTCCCGCGGCTGCGTTCATACCGGCGAGCCGCGCGGCACTGAGCCCGGCCCACGGTGCGGAAGCCGCATTGAGCTCGATTCGATATACGCGACGCGCGCTTTCGCTACGCCCGCGCACCTCCAACGCCCGTCCCAGAGCGTAGGGGAGCCCGGAATGGCGCGCGCGCAGAGTCCGCACCAGTCTATTGTCTACCTGGAGCGTGTCGAGGAACCGGTGGTCACCGACGGCCAGACGGGTTGCTAGATCGTCATATAACGCGCGTTCCGACGATGGACCGGCGTTGCACGTGCTCACCACAAGTATGAATAGAGAAACAAAAGGAAGCGCTAAGGTTCTACGCATGGAAGGTATACCGTCTATCGGCGGGGCGCACTCGGAAACGGATTCGGTGTACTGCGAGAAGCGAAACGACCGGGACGCCTCGCTCTTCGCACCGCCCGGACTCCCGCAGGAGACACAAAGCCGAAGGCGGCGGCGCGCAACTCGGGAAGCGCATCGGTCTGCAACCACCGGAAAACGCCGAACGCACCGAGAGCGATGAGACTGAGGGCCGCCAAGATGATTGCCGCCAAAGCAAAGGCGCTGAAGGAGCGCGGTTGGAGGAATCCGTCCCCGTCGCCCTCTTCGATTCCGACGTCGTGCATCTGCTCGTCGAACAAGTCGTCGTCCGGCGTAACCCCGGCCAGCGCGGCGTCGTCACCGGCGAATGGTGACGAGACTGCGATATCATCGAGAAAGGCGCCCTCGCCCACCTCTTCTTCCGGCAGTTCCAAAGCGCCGAAGTCGGGGAGTTCGTCGCGAGAGCCGTCGTCGATGGTATGCGCACGTTCGCTCGACGGCTCGTCAAAGAGATCCTCTTCTATATCGGGTAGCCCGATATCCTCCAAGGTATCGACACCGCCGATATCGGAGTTGAAATTGGACGCCTCGCCGTCGGGCAGAGAGTATGATTCCGGCGCTCCGATCTTATCCAGATTGACCGAGAAGCTCTGATATTGCTCGCCGCGTGTGTCGCTGATTCTGGCGTCGACGTTTCGCTCCGCATCGAGCCCGACCACGAGTTCGATCTCCGCCTCGCTGCCCTCCGTCAAATCGTCGAGGACCAGACAACCGACGTACTGTTCAATGTCGCCGTCGCGTCGCAGAAGATCGATTTGCACGCCCGTCTGCCCCTCTCGAGCAACGGTCAGCACGACCCGTTTTCTCTGCGGTACATCGTGTTCGATGACGGGAAAGAAGGAACCGTCGGCGAGTTTTATCCCAATCAAGCTCACGGGAACACTCCTTTTTTGACGCTATTTCTTTATCGGCACTTTGTCAACGACGTTGACAGCTCACCGACGGCTCTCTAATAATGATCTCAATGCCGTTTCAGATAATCGTACCGTTGCTTGTCGCCGTCATCGTGATCCTTGTGGTTCTATACAGACTGACTATCGGCAGACGTGAGAAAAAGCCGGGACGAAAAAAACAACGCAGGGATCGCGATACCGTCCTCAAAGAGGCCAACCGTCACTTGGCATCAAACCCGCGTGACCATCGCGCCCTCACCACGATGGCGGACATCTACTACGAGGATCAGGCGTGGGACAAGGCGATAAAAACCTACGGCATCCTCATGAACCTCTCGGCGTCGAATCCCGATATCGAAGAGTGGAGAGTCACGGCACGATACGGATTGTGCGCAATTCAGCTTAAAAACTACGAAGAGGCGTACAAATCGTTGGTGGTCGCCCGCTCACTGAAGGAAGACTCGTTCGATATCAACCACAATTTGGGATTTCTCGAGTATCGGCGCGGCAACCTCGAGAAGTCCGTTCAGCTGCTCAACGCTGCGCGCGACGAGCAACCGGAACACGTCGCGACGCGACGATATCTGGGACGGGCGCTCCATAAGTTACAGAAGTATCGCGATGCGATACGCTATCTGCGCCAAGTCGTCGATCTGGAGCCTGAGGACAAGGAATCGCTCTTTTTCCTGGCTCAGAGCTACCAGGAACTGGGGCAGAACGAGCAAGCGCTCATGATCTTCAGCCACTTGCGGCCCGACCCGGTAATGGGTCCCCATTCGGCGCTCTTTGCAGGGACGATTCGCATGAGTAAGGGCGACGTGGAAAAAGCGGTGATCGATTTTGAACTGGGACTCCGTCATCAGAAGATCAGAGAAGACGTTATGATCGAGATCCGCTATCGCTTGGCCTCGGCTTATATGAAGCAACAGGAGATCGGCAAAGCGCTCAATCAGTTCGCCGAAATCCACCGCGTAAACCCGGGGTACAAGGATGTCGCGCATCAGATCTCGCGCAACAAAGAGCTGTACGGCAACCAGCATCTCAAGGTCTACTTGATCGCCCCGACCAACGAGTTCGTCACCCTGTGTCGTCGCATGGTAATGACCTTTTATCGCAACGCGAAGGTGAAAATACTCGATATCCAGGTCGAGAAAAACGAGTACGCCGACGTTCTCACCGAGATCGAAACGCCGAAGTGGGAAGATACGATACTCTTCCGGTTCATTCGCGGTACCACCCAAGTGGGTGAACTGATAGTGCGGGAGCTCAACTCGCGTCTCAAGGAGACCCACGCCGGACGCGGGTTTTGTATCACAGCCGGGCAGTTCTCCGAGGCTGCTACGCATTTTGTGGAGGCTCGGCTGATCGACCTCATGGATAAAGAAAAACTGCTGGAGATATTCAACCGCCTGGATTGACCGCGCCGCCCGGCCCCGACTCGTCCCAAATCGACCGTCACCTTTTGAATGGGTTACGACCGTGATATTATTGACGGTATCGGTGATCGGGTCGTTGCGCGACATCGCCGGAACACGAAGCGGTCCGACGGCGCGCATACGCCGGTGCGTCCCGTAGGGGCCGACATCGAGTGAGAGTTCGTTCCGAGGGTGGACGAATCGCACGTGAATGTGGGTACTTCGACAAACGATAGATGCAGTAAAAATGGTGGTGTCACACGTAGGGCCAAAACAATCGCGATATCCGATGCTCAACACCGGGATGTCGTATCAAACGTCTGCGAAGGGCGGACATCGTAGAGGGAGCGTGGCATGACACGCCGCGGCTGGCGTGCGATCCTCTTCGGCGGAGTGTCGTTCCGGCTGACGGCGGCCTACGCGAGTACGGTCTTCGCGATGGTGGGCGTCGTGATGGTCGTTGCGGTGGTCCTCCTTACCAATCGCCTCGATCAGCAGGCGCGCCAAGACGCCCTCAGCGAGGCGGAGTCGGTATCACGAACCGTTCTGGAAACGGCCTTTCGTCACCACAGAACGCAGCTCGAGTCGCGCGTACATTCGATACTGGACTCTTTGGATGCGTTGGCCGCCGACACGAACTCCGACATCGAGGCGGTGCAGGAGCAGGCGACGGAGCTGATTAGGCGACAACGGATCGACGACAACGGGTACTTCTATGTACTCGATCTCGAGGGAAACCTCATCGCTCACCACTTTAGAGAGCTCGAAGGGACATCGATCGCCGAGCACGAGTTCGTTCGCAACCAGTTGATCAACAGACACGGTTTCTTTTCCTATCGGTGGCAAAACCCCACAGACGTCGCTCCGCGGCCCAAGATCGCATTCATGGAGTTTTTTGAGCCGTGGCAGTGGATCGTGACCGCCAGCGGATATCGCGAATCGATGTTCGACTGGGTATCGCGGCAGACCTGGGAGTTGGTGCTCGACGGGGTCGCCTCGGGCGCGCCGACCGATATCTGGCTCGTATCGATGAGCGACGGGCGTATCGTAGAACACGTCTCCGACGACGAGACGTCCGAGATTTGGGCGCCGCCTCCGGTACCGGTGGCGGCCCTCGACGAGGATTCACTGCACGACGTTCGTCGCATCGACGCGATGCGGGCTCCGTCGCCGCGCTTTCTCGCTTGGTATACCTTACCGGAGCAGAACGTGCGCATCGTGTTGATTACGACCGATCCGCGGGTGGGGTCCTCCGTGCGCGTGTTGGTTCGACTATCGATCGCGAGCATGGTTGCCCTATTCTTCGTGTTGTTCGCGTTGAGCCGCGTCGTCGCAACGCGAATCGCACGCCCCGTTCAACGCGTGGTGTCGCGTTTTACCGATATCCCGCTTACCGCGTACGGTAAGCTGGACGAGCTGTTGCGGGTGCTTCTCCGCTTCGGTGTGCAGCTGGAGTACTCTCGCCGTCGCCGCGCCGCCGCGGAGACGAAGCTCGAAATCTCCGAGGCGGTCTTCCAGACGACCTCCGAGGGTATTTGCGTCACCGACGGCGAAGGGAGAATCGTGCGAGTCAATCCCGCCTTCGAACGTATTACCGGCTACTCGCGCGATGAGGTCGTAGGCAGTAAGTCCAACGTACTCAAATCGGACCGCCACAATGAAGCGTTCTACGCCGATATGTGGAACCAACTACTGGCCGAGGGTAGTTGGCGCGGAGAAATCTGGAATCGGCGCAAACACGGCGAAGTATATCCGGAGCTCCTGGCGATTCAAACGATCGACACGGGACAGGGTGGGTATGTCGCGGTGTTTCACGACATTTCGGACATTCATCAAGCGCGTAGTCACCTGCAGTACATGGCAACCCACGATCCGCTCACGCAGCTACCCAACCGCGCATACCTCACCGAGATGCTCCAACGGATGATCCGACAGAACATGCGCAGCAAAACCGCTCTGGCGGCGATCTTTATCGATCTGGATAACTTCAAGGATGTGAACGACAGTCTCGGCCATACCGCGGGCGACGACTTGATCCGTGCGGTCGGACTGGAACTCAAGGACGCTGTGCGGGACGAGGACTTCGTTGCACGATTCGGCGGCGACGAGTTTGTCGTCCTGGTTACCGGCATCGAGAAGCACAGCGATCTGTTGTACATCATCCAACGCATGCAGAGCAGTATCAACAGCGTGTTCGAGTTGGATGGACATGCGGTACGCGTCTCGGCGAGCGTCGGGATCGCAACGTTTCCCGATAGCGGCTCCGATGCGGAAGAGCTGTTGAAGAACGCCGATGCGGCGATGTATCAAGCCAAATCGGCGGGGCGCGGACGATCGCAGTTCCACGAGGAGCAGTTCAATGTAAGCGCGATGCACCGCATAACCGCCGAAAGTCGCTGTCGTGAGGCGATCGCAGACGGCTCGATCGTGATCTATCTCCAGGAGATCGTCTCGGCGGACGACGGCCGAGTCGCCGGCGGCGAGGCGTTGGTACGCTGGCAAGAGGGAACGGTCGTGCGTAGCCCGTCCGAGTTTTTGCCATCGATCGAGGGGAGTCCGGTGATGTCGGAGCTGAGCATGGCGGTGGTGGAACAAGCGGCGCAATTCCTCTCCGAATACGGACCACGCCTATCGCGAGCTTTTTTTCTCAGCGTCAATTTGTCTGCGACCGACCTCGGCTCGGGACAAACCACTCGCCACATCATGCGCATTTTGGAACGCCACGACGTCGACCCGCGACGCCTCCATCTTGAAATCACCGAAAGCGCGGCGTTCCGCGACATCGGGAGGGCTCGACGCGAGATCGGAGAACTGCGGGACGCCGGAGTGAAGGTATATCTCGACGACTTCGGCGAGGGATACGCAACACTACGCTATCTTCGTGAGCTCGGCGTCGACGCGGTGAAGTTGGACCGACACTATGCCGCCGACATCGAGACGTCGCCGCGAGCGCGATCGTTGCTCAACGGCTTCGTCGGCCTCGCAAGCGGACTCGGACTCAACACCATAATCGAGGGTATCGAAACGCGGGAACAGTTGACGGTCGTACAGACGTCACATCCGACGTTCGTACAGGGATTTCTTTTCGGACGGCCGGTACCGATACGACAGTTCGTCGCTCGATTGGACTCCCGGGATTCTCAAACGATAGCCTACGACCGGTCGCGTAACCTTTTCGGCGCTTCATAGCCTATACTGGTGAAGGTAGGGAGCGATCGCACGCATCGTGTCGGAACCACTATGACGCTACTACCGATAACACCATGAAGCTGACGTCGAAGGTCCTCATCGCCGCCGTTCTGATGGGTCTATCGGTCTGGCTCCTTGACGCCATAGCGGACTATTGGTTCTTCTATCGCGGCGAAGCGTTTCTCGATTTGCTGGCGCTATCGCCTCCTCCTCATGAAATCTACATTCGCATACTGATCCTGGTTTTTTTCATATGTTTCGGTGTTGCAACGGCGCGTCGTCTGCAAAAGGAGTACAACGTATCGCAGGATCTCAAGCGTGCGTTGCGCGACAAAGAGATACTGCTGCGTGAGGTGCATCATCGCGTCAAGAACAATCTGTCGGTTATCCTCAGTCTCATAAAACTGGAAATCGACGCCGTGCCGGCGGAATCGCGCGTCTTGGAAGAGCTGTATGCGCGCGTCAACTCGATAGCGCTCATCCACAACTACTTGTACCGCGGTGAGAATTTCGAAATGGTCGAACTCGATCGCTACCTATCGGAGCTTACCGACGAGATTTTGGGTCTGTATATCTCGGACGAACAGACTATCACGGTGCATAAGACGCTCGAATCGATGAGCGTCCCACTCGATACCGCCGCACCGTGCGGTCTCGTCCTCAGCGAACTTATACAAAACGCGTGCAAACACGCCTTCGCGGGTCGGGGTGACGGTACGCTTTCGGTCTCACTACGCGGCTCCGAGTGCGGATTCGAAATCGAGGTGCGCGACGACGGCCGTGGAGCAAACACCGACGTATCGGAGGACCACGAGACTCCCTCCATCGGATTGACCCTGGTTACGTCGCTCGCTGAGCAAATCGACGCGCAGTTGGAAACCTACGTCGGAAAGGGCGTCTCGGTCGTTCTGACCGTACCGACGGGTGGAACACGGTGAGCGAAAGGGCACGCGTACTGATAGCCGAGGACGAGGTTATTGTGGGCTTAGTGTTACGCAAGACCGTAACGGCGATGGGGCACGAGGTCGTGGCGGTCGTCAGAAGCGGTCGCCAGGCGGTCGCGGTCGCACAAAAGGAACGTGTGGATCTTATCATTATGGATGTGCGATTGTCCGATGACGTGGACGGCATTGCGGCGGCGGAAGCGATTAATCACGGCATACCGATCGTCTTCCACACCGCGTACGTCGACGAGGTGACGATCAACCGCGCCAGGCGTCTCGACCCCGTCTCGGTTCTGCAAAAGCCGGTCGGAGATAGAGTGTTGCGCACCACCATCGAGCGCGGGTTGGCGGCAAGACCGAGATAGCGACGAGTTTACCCGCGACGCGACGACATGAAGGAGTCGGATATCGATACGTATCGCGATCGAATACATCGCGTGAAGGACTTCATCCTCGCCAACCCGGGAGACCGACTCTCCATCGAACGTGTCGCTGAGATTGCATGTCTTTCCCCATATCACTTCCACCGTGTGTTTCGTCTGACCGCGGGAGAATCGATCGGTCGCTTCGTGCAGCGTGCGCGACTGGAAGCCGCCGCAAAGGCGCTTCGCTCTAACCGACGATTGACGGTGACCCGGGCTGCGTTCGATCACGGATACGAAAGCGCCGACGGATTCAGTCGCGCGTTTCGTCGCCACTTCGGCATCGCCCCGTCGAAGTGGGACCGATCGAGCCCATTGCAGGAGCGCAAGATCGGTCGGGTCGTGGAGGATTTTCCGGTGTACACTCGTCCTGAGCTTCGCCGAGTTGCGGCGGAGCACCGGTTCCGCGTCGAGCTGACTTCGATGGAGGAACGACACGTCGCGTACGTACGGATATCCGATTCGTATCGCCGATGGCGTCATGTGGTGCGGGCTTATCACCGGCTCGTCGAGTGGTACGAAACGCGCGTCGGTCCCGACATCACCGGCGCCCTGTCGGGCATCAGCTGGGACGACCCGGATCTGACCCCATTGGAGCGGTGCACCTTTGAATGGGCGGTTAGCGTGCCGCGGGACGTGACGATCCCGGAATGGTTGGATGCGCGTGTTATGCGCGCCGTGGATGTAGCGCGCATATACATGACCGGCGATGTGCGAATCGAAGACGCGGTGTGGCAGTATCTGTATCGCATCTGGCTACCCGACGGAGCGTTTGACGCCGGTCCGGCACCGGCGATGGAGATATACCGGAGGGCTCCCCATCTCACCGGATGGGAGCATCTTGATATGTGGTGCGCGTTACCCATTACGCGGAGGAGGTAATATGGATTCGGAAAATGCGGTCGATCCGGGTGTGTTTTCGATCAGCTTGACGGTTAAGGATATCGCCGTCTCGAGGACGTTTTATGAAAAACTCGGATTTCGTATCATCGGGGGCGAACAGGAGCAAAAATGGTTGGTGCTCCAAAACGGCGATGCGTACGTGGGGCTCTTTCAGGATATGTTCGAGAAAAACATCCTCACCTTCAATCCGACGGACGTGCGCTCGATCCAGAAGCATCTCCGTTCCGAGGGTATCGAGCTTATCGAAACGGCCGACGAGGAGAGCACCGGGGCCGCGCATATCACCTTAGAGGATCCCGACGGCAACCCCATTCTTTTTGATCAGTTCGAATCCGACCACCCGGCAATGAGACGAAAAGAGGGGAAGGCTGCGTGGGTCGATATGACCGTCGACGACGCGCCGGGATTACGGGACTTCTACGCCGAGGTCGTCGGGTGGAAACCGGAGCCGGTAGCGATGGAAGGGTACGACGACTACTCAATGACCGCTCCGGACGGCACACCGGTGACGGGAATCTGCCACCGCCGAGGCCCCAATGCGGACCTCCCGACGGGATGGATCGTGTACTTCACCGTTCCCGACCTCGATTCGGCACTCGCCGCGTGCGAGAAGCGCGGTGGGACGATCGTGTCGCGAACGGCACGCGATAATGCGGCAGAGGGCTTCGCAATCATTCGAGACCCGGCAGGCACGATCTCCGCGCTCTACCAATCGTAGCCGCCGCTCGGCGAGAGCGCTACGCGGAGTAGCGCGACCGGTGCCGAACACCGGGACGGTTCCATAGCGGCTCGCGTCGGCACGACGGTCGCGGCGTTTCGCATCATACCGCAACCGTCTGTCGATGCGCCGGGCGATTGTCGCGGATGTGTCGAATCATTGTCCATTACAAGAATTCTCCCCGGATGTAACGGTCCTTTAACACGGTGTTGCGATCTTATGGTCGTCTCATAAGTACGGAGTCGTTGGACTCCATATGAGAAAAAACTATAAAGACCAAAGGATCTATACAATGAAAACACTGCTGTGTGTGTGTATGGTGCTCACGATCTCTCTTTCGGCATTTGCCCGAGGCGGGAGAGAGGAAGCGGCGGCACAGTCGGCCGATTCGGGCGAGATTGTTACCGGAAATGTGATTTTTCTGCACCCCGACGGGACGGGATTGAACCACTGGAACGCCGGCCGTATGTACTGGTACGGGCCCGACGGAGTGCTCAACTGGGATCGTATGCCGGAGATGAACGCCTATCGCGGCCATATGGCCAATCGCCTGACCGGCACATCCCACGGCGGAGCGACGGTGCACGCCTTCGGTTACAAGGTACAGGCCAACTCCTTCGGTCTGGATCGTACGCGAAGAATTCACGGTCTGAGCGGTTTTGAGGGCAGCCTCATGAGAGAGGCTCTGGCCGCGGGAATGCCCGTCGGACTCGTCAACGACGGTGATCTTGCAGAGCCCGGTACGGCAGTGTTCCTTAGCGAAGTCGAGGATCGCGGCGAATCGGAAGAGATCATCCGCCAGATTATCGACGGGCGCCCGGGGTACGAAGGTGAGGCGCGGCCGGTCGTCATGCTCGCCGGTGGCGAGGGCTTCTTTCTACCGGAAGGTACGCCGATGTACGACGGCGTCGGAGAGCCGACCCTCGACGAGTACATCCACGTCGACCAGGTATCCGGAGCCGGCCCCTCTCGCGAGGACGGCCGCAATCTGCTGCGGGAGTTCGCCGATCTCGGCTATGAGATCGTTCGTACCCGGTCGGAGTTCGAGGCGTTAATGGGTCGTATCGAAGCGGACCCCGACTACACACCAATGGTACTCGGCCTCTTCGCCCGGGACGACATCTTCAACGATCGCCCGGAAGAGTATTTGATCGACAGTGGTCTCGTCGACGATGATATGGCCGGTACCAAAGAGGGACGCATCGTGATGTGGGGCAGCCTCCCCGGTACGCCGGGCTACAACCCGCCCACACCCGAGGAGATGGGCGACATGGCCCTGACGGTGCTGCAACGGCACAGCGAGGCTGCGGGCGTGCCCTTCTTCCTCGTCGCCGAGGTCGAGAGCGCCGACAACCTGCCCAACAACGCCAACGCCATCGGTATGCTCAATGCGGTCAAGCGCTCCGATGATCTTATCGGCGTTGTACAAGATTTCATCGCCGAGAATCCCGACACGATGGTGCTTACGGCCGCGGACTCCGACGGAGGCGCACCGCAGGTATTCGGCCCGCCGCGGACCGACGACTCCGGTAACGTGACCGTGTCGGGGGGAAATCCCACTCGGGTCGACGAGTCACGCGACTTCGGATTTCCGCTGGACGGTATCGAGGGACAAGGCACCACGCCGTTCATCGCCGAGCCGAACGCCTTCGGAGAGCGGTTGGAGTTTGCGATCGGCTGGCCGGGCACCAACGATGTCGCCGGCGCGATCGTCGCTCGCGCGGAGGGTCTCAACGCGCACCTCTTGCGAACCGAGTTCGGCGCACAGTTCGATAGCACCGACGTGTATCGCATGCTCTATGCGACGCTCTTTGGACAGATGCTGCCGGAGTCCTACGGCGAGACGGCGCCGGGGCGCTGAGCCGCTCAGTTCGACGGCACTCCTCCGAAGGGAGCGGATGTCTTCGAGAGATGCACGACGGCGGCTCGCGACTTTCCCCGAGGAAAATCGCGGGCCGTCCGGACGACGGCGGTTATAGCCGCGTCGTCATTAGAGTGAACATCTGATGCCGTTCCACAGACTGGAGTGTCGCAAAGAGCCGAGCCGGTCGGGGGCGTACATCGCGTCACGCCGAGCGTGGGTCTCGGGCGCGCATCGCCGCATCTCCCGCCTCGACCCGCTCTCGGAACGCCGCGCGAAGCGCCTGAGGAGCGATATGCCCGTTCGTTGCAGGCTCTCATGGTCGTGCGACGAGGAGATCGCGCGCAGCACGCTCGCCGGAGCGGATCGCGCCGTCGATGTACCCGGCGAAGCGTTCTGAGGTCTCCGTACCGGCAAAATGGACCCGCCCATGGGGTTCACGAAGAGCGGGACCGAACATCGTAAGCGTTCTCGGCGGGAGCGACCAACCGTACCCGCCGCGCGTATATGGGTCGGCGACCCAGTTCGCCTCGACATAGCCGATCGGGTGGGCCGCCTGATCGCCGAAGTAGGCCGTCAGGTCGCACAGGATCGCGCTTCTTCGTTCATCCGCCGTCAGATCTGCAAAACGGGCCGCTTTTCCCGGCTCTACAAAACACGACAACGCTCCGCGAAGCGTATCGGGGGGCGTCACGTTCAACACATTTGCGGCCCACCGATCCCGACCGCCGACCGCCATTCCCGACAGTCCCGCTCGTTTCCAAAACGGCTCATCGTAGACCACCACTATCGAGGAGAGGCGGCCCAGGGCGAACTTTTGCATGAGCATCTCGCGGGCGGCGGGAAGCGCAGGTTCGTACACGATCCGGGCGGCCAACACGGGAGGCAGGGCGACGACGACACGCTCAGCGCGCCAGACACCACCGTCGCCGGTGACGATAACCGAATGGGAGCCCTGCTCGATGCGCCTCACCGGTGTGTTGAGGGAGAGCTCGGCGATGAGTTCGTCGGCAAGACGCGTGGCGAGTTGATGCATACTCCCGGCGACAGCAAAGGAAAGTAACCCCGTCTCGGAGTCGACCGCGTTGGCCATGCCCTCGCTGGTCCGGACGTACCACAAAAAGGAGAGGAGCGACACCTCCGACGGTTCGGCGGCGACGAGCCCGACGCTCCAACCGTGGACCTCGGCTAACACCTCTGCGTGTTTCGATCGTGAGCGCACGAAGCTTTCAAGAGTTTGGGTGTCCCATTTCGCGGCGCGCGGTGCATCCCACGGGCGACCGACCGGCAGCGTGAGTGCCATCTCTTCCAGCTCCGCGACGAGGCACCGATACTCCTCTCGAACGGCGGCGGGCAGGAGCTCCTCGGGGTCCCCGTCGAGGGCCCGCGCCTCTCCGTCACGCTCAATGATTGCGGCGCCGTCTATGTCGGGCGAGTAGAGCGACACGTCGAGTTCCGTCGCGAGCGCACGTACGTGCGTCTGATTGCCGCCCAGATAGCGGCCTCCGAGGTCCAGGCGCAGATCGTCGAGCGCCACCGAATGCACACGCCCGCCGACGCGGCCGCGAGCCTCGAGAAGCCGAACCGTTCGCCCAGCGCGCTTGAGAGCCCGCGCAGCGGTGAGCCCCGCAAAGCCGGCGCCCACCACCACGACATCAACATCCGTAGGCGCTTTCACGCCTCATCTCCATCTCCGTAATCACTCTCGGATAGACTTGCGCGATATTTCGTTATCCCCGGGAACTCACCGCCGAAGAAGCTCGCGTGGTAGGTGATGTACGGCTCAAAGTGACGTTCGTAGAGACGCTTGGCGCCGTCGTTGCCGTGAATCACCATGATTCCGATAGACGCGTGCCCGCGTCGGAGCGCCTCCACCCGACTCTCACGCATAAGACGATCGCCGAGACCCATCCTACGAAACTCCGGTAGTACTCCCACAGTCTCGATGATCGCCTCCGCCTGGGGCGCCAAAAACCGTTGGTCGCCCTTCCAATCCTTCTCGTACGCGGCCCGAAACGTTTGGGACACCTCGTCCGTCCAACCCAATCGGCGCGCGATCGACGGCAGCTTCTCCATATCAATCATGCCCTGATCGGCGGGCCGGTCGGTACCGTCGTATACGGCGCACGCCGCCGCCGGCGTTCCCGCCACCTCGAGCACGATGAAGTCCTCTGCGCTACCCCAGTTTGACGCGTCCACCATGAACATCGCCTCCAAAAAGCGCACGGTGGACGTACCGATACCCTCGAGGTAGCGCTCCCAAATCGATCTATCGAAGGGTGGTGTAGAGGCGATCAGATCGACCTGCGCCAAAAAGGGTATGTCGTCGGTCGTTGCACGCCGGACTGAGACTTCCTCGGCCCGCCGTCGGTCTGTGGTACGTTGCATCTTGTTCACTCCTTCTCTATCGGGTATATTCACATACATAGCGTATGTTAAATTAACATATTAACATACATCGCGTATGTCAATAACAATGGCAGGAGAACGTACAAATGGGCAAGGACGGACGCGCTCGCCGATCGCGGGCGCAGATGATCCAAGAAACGACTGAGAAACTACTCGCCGCGGCGCGGCGCTCCTTTGCCGAGTCGGGCTACCATGCGACCTCTATGGATGTACTATGTGCCGAAGTAGGCCTTACCCGCGGCGCCCTGTACCACCACTTCGGCGGCAAAGAGGGCCTCTTCGAGGCGGTCGTAAGGCGGATAGATGCCGAGATACTCGCGCGAATAGAGATGGCCTACCGCGCGATAGAAGACCCGTGGGAGGCGTTTCAAGCGGGTTGTCGTACCTACATTCGTGCGGCACTCGAGCCCGATGTGAGTCGGATTTTACTCCAAGAGGCGCCGGCGGTTATGGGCGAACGAGCGCGCCAGCTGGACGCCGAGGGTTCGGTGGGGCCGATCGCGGACACTCTGAATGAGCTGATGGAGACCGATACGATCGCACGGACCGATGCGGAGGCGCTCGCTCGCATGTTGAACGGTGCGATGCTCGACGCGGCGCTGTGGATCGCCTCGAGCGAGGAGCCGGCGAGTACCGTCGAACGGGCGGAGAGTAGCTTGGCAACGCTGTTAGCGGGGCTACGAATCCTTGCAACAAAGGAGCGCAATCGCTGATCCCGTGTAGGACCTATCACAAACGGTGGTTGGGGAACGACCTTGCGACGGCCGGGCACGCGACAAGCGTAGATCGCCCGCCACGCCGATACGAAGCATCAAAGCGCGCGGACTACCGCGTCACCCACACCAAAACCGATCGCTCCGCCGCCTCTCCGGGCACCTCGACGACGTGCATACGCGCATCTGCGGCGTGCGGTGAAGCGGCGACGAGCCGACGCTCCGACTCGGTTTGGGCGTGGCGTCCCTTCCAGGCGCAGACCGGTGCACCGGGACCGAAGGTCGCTGCGAGTGCGCCGAGGAGCTCGGGAGTCGTCTTTTGATAGGCGCGAAAGACGACCAAGGCTCCATCGAGACGTTCCTCTTCCGTCTTTCCGAGTAGCGTGGCGTCCCGTTCAACGACACGCAGGGTCGCCGCGCCGGCGGTGAGCTCGGTCGATACCTGCGCCGTTACGCCGAGGAGAAAACTCACGCGCCTGCTCCTCCGTTCCACCAAAACCGTCTCGTCCAACACGTCGCCCAGGGCGATCCCCAACGGTATGCCCGGCAACCCCGCTCCGGCTCCCAAATCGTAGAGACGGCGCCGGCCGGTCCGGGCGACCAGGTCGGCGAGGTGTCGCCATGGAGCGATGCTGTCGAGGATGTGGCGCACGAAGAGTCGTTGCGCGTCGGCGACGTCGCCCCGGGCGATGAGTCCGTACCGTTCGTTGGCCTCGCGAAGTTCCGTGACGTAGCGGCCGAGAGGGCGTGTTGCGACGGCGATACGCTCCTCCGAGAGATCGATCTCCCTCAGTCCGTCGACGATTCGATCCGGAGAGACGGTGTCGGCTGCGTTCGATACGTTATCCGTCACGCGGCGGGACTCTTGTGGACGCGCCCCAGGGCAACCAACAGCACCGTTACGTCGGAGTTGCGTACACCGGAAATGCGGGACGCTTGTCCCACCGAGACGGGACGTATCGCCTTAAACTTCTCCCGCCCCTCGTTTGAGAGCCCGGCAATGCCGTCCCAATCGAAGTCACGGGGAATGCGCATATTCTCCATGCGGCGAAACCGCTGCACCATCTTCTCTTCCCGGGCGACGTATCCCTCGTACTTGATATCGAGCTCCACCTGACGTAACCATTCGGTAGGCCGCCCTTCGGCGATCGCAGGTTCAAAACGTACGAGCTCCTGGAGGCTCACTCTGGGATTCTTGAGAATCTTATCGAAACTTCTCCCGATGAACGGGCGGAAGGGATGGTTGCCGCCGGCGGACATTCTGCCGGGAGCCGAGGCGACAAGCTCGTTCTCCGAGAGATGGCGCGCGCGGATCTGCTTCTTGATCGCTTCAATTCCCCGTTTCTTTTCCTGAAAACGCTCCCATGCGGCGGAGGTATGCATCCCGATGCGATGGGCCTGCTCGAAGAGTCTGATATCCGACGAATCGTGGCGCAGGTTCATACGGTGCTCGGCACGGGAGGTAAACATACGGTACGGCTCCTTGGTGCCGAGGGTGACCAGGTCGTCGATCATGACGCCGATATAGGCGTCGGCGCGGCTTAAGATAAACGGGCCCTCCCCGCGCATGGCGAGGGCGGCGTTAATACCTGCGATAAGACCCTGCCCGGCCGCCTCCTCGTACCCGGAGGTGCCGTTGGTCTGTCCGGCGATGTAGAGCCCGGCGAGCATCTTCGCCTCCAGGGTGGGATAGAGCTGAGACGGGTCGATGTGATCATACTCCACCGCGTACCCCGGACGTACGATCTCCGCCGCCTCCAACCCGGGAATGGTGCGGATGAACGCCTCCTGTACGTCCTCGGGCAACGAGGTGCTGATGCCGTTGAGGTACATCTCGCCGGTAGAGACACCTTCGGGCTCGATGAAGATCTGGTGGCGCGTCCGGTCGGGAAACTTTACGACTTTGTCCTCGATCGAAGGGCAGTAGCGCGGCCCGGAGCCTACGATCAGGCCCGAATAGAGGGGTGAGCGGCTCATATTGTCCTCAATGACCCGGTGCGTCTTTTCCGTCGTCCACGTGATGTAACACCGGACCTGCTCCCGCGTCACCTCGCGACTGTCGAAGCTGAACGGCACGATCTCCTCGTCGCCGAACTGTGACTCGACGCGGTCGAAATCGATGGAGCGCCGCATGACGCGCGCCGGAGTACCGGTCTTCATTCGCCCCATCCGAAAACCGAGCTGCAAGAGGGGTCGTTCCAACCCCTTGGCGGCGGGTTCCGCGATACGCCCACTCTCGGCGTTATACTCGCCGATGAAGATACGCCCGTTGAGAAAGGTGCCGGTAGTGACCACGACCGAACGACAGGAGAAACGCTTCCCACGTTCGGTCACGACGCCGGCTACGGACCGATGATCATCGGTATAGAGAAAATCGACCACGGTGTCCTGAAAGAGCTGGAGGGCGGGCTCGGACTCGAGGACTTGTTTCGCCTTGATTTGGTAGGCGAGCTTGTCCGCCTGTGCTCTCGGAGCCTGTACCGCCGGACCGCGGCTGCGGTTGAGAACACGGAACTGAATCATCGTTTCATCGATGATGCGCCCCATCTGCCCGCCGAGCGCGTCGATCTCCCGCACCATATTGCCCTTGGCGAGCCCGCCGATCGCGGGGTTGCAACTGAGCTTACCGATCGTGTCGAGATTTTGTGTGATCATAAGGACGCGAAACCCGAGTCGTGCGATCGCCATCGACGCCTCGATTCCGGCGTGTCCGCCCCCTACTACGATGGAGTCGAAATCCATGGGATAAACGGTACCAGAATACGAAGCTTTTGTCCTCGCCCGGCGAAGGGAGAACGTGCCGACCTCGGCGCATTCGATACGCCCGTGTCGGACCGCACGAGAGCTCCGCGACGAGTCGATAGCATTCCCCGATCGACGTGACGCGATCCGTCGCACCTCTCCGGAGTTGTGGGCACTCCGGGGACTTGGTATGATCGCTCGCTATGGACGATCTTACCGTTACACCGGCGCGGGCCGAGGACGTGCCGCTCATCACGCGCTTCATCAAGGAGCTGGCCGCGTATGAGAAGCTAAGCCACAGGGTCGAGGCGACCGAATCGCGGATCGAGGAAGCGCTGTTCGGTCCCTCGCCGGCGGCGGAGGCCGTCATTGCGTGGTGCGGCGACGAGGGCGCGGGATTTGCGCTTTTTTTTAAGACATTTTCGACCTTCGTGGGGCGGCCCGGCCTCTACTTGGAAGATCTATTCGTGAGACCCGAATACCGCGCCCGTGGAATTGGTCGGGCGTTGTTGGTGTATCTCGCCCGTACGGCTCGCGAGCGCAACTACGGGCGCGTGGAATGGTCGGTCCTCGACTGGAACACGAGCGCCATATCGTTCTACCGATCCCTGGGAGCAAAGGCCATGGAGGATTGGGACGTGTACCGATTGGACGAAGCGGCGCTTACTCGTCTCGCCGTCGAATAGGAGAGTTCGTCCACGGCGCTTCCGGGCGCACCCGGAGAACTGTTTGATCAACGGCGGTTGCCGCCTCGTGTCGCACTCTGCAACCTATCGACGCATCTTACGCTCGGGGTCGCCGCATAAAGCGCCGACGCATCTCATCGTCCTGTCGAAATCCGAACGGTTCATAGAGACCATGAGCATCGGCGGTGCCGAGAAGACCGGCAAGATCGGCCAAACGAGGATCGCCGACGACCCGGTTGACGAGCGCCTTTCCGAGGCCGCACCCGCGGTGATCCGGTAACACGAACACATCGCATAGGTAGTACATAGTCGCCCAGTCCGTCACGATGCGGGCAAAGGCTACCATAGCACCGTGTTGATCGTAGGCGCCGAGACACCACGAGTGTTCAATCGATCGTTTCACCACATCGATGGATCGTCCGCCTGCCCAGTACGACTCTTCCGAGAGATACCGATGCACAACCGCAATATCGATTTTCGTCGGGTCGTCGCTCAGCTCGTAATCGGAGAACGCCCCCGCTTCTTCCCGCTGCATGGTGCGGAGCGTAACACGGGAGCGTCCGTCTCGACAGCCCGCGCGATCACCGCGCCGACTCGTAGTGTTGTAACACGACTCCGTTTCCGTAGACCTTCGCCTCTCGAAGGTTCCAACGAGATCGTGCGGGGCCGCCCTCAAAGAGTTTGATTCCATCTCCCAAAAGAATAGGATTCACCTTGAGTATGAGTTCGTCTATCAGCCCGGCGCGGAGAAGGGACCCCGCCACATGCCCGCCCCCACACAACCAGATGTCCTTACCGGACTCCCCCTTCAACGCTCGGACGCACTCGACCCCGTCGGTCGGAACCGACACCACCTGGTCGGTATTCTCGAAGCGTAACCATGACGAGATGATGTAGTGCTTGAGACCGGGATACGCCGGCTCACCGGGCTGTAGCCCGAAGAGGAAAGCAAACTCATAGGTCTTTCGTCCCATGACGACGGTGTCGTAGGACGAGAGGGATCGCGTGAAGTCGTCGGCGTGGTCCCCCTCCATTAAGAACCCGTCAACCGAACCGTCGGTATCGGCTATAAACCCGTCTACCGATGTCGCGATATGATAGATTAGCTTCCTCATCGGTTAAACGTAGCAGTGCCGTGCGGTACGGTCTTGACCGATGTTGTGATTTCGCAAATGAATTTTCTCATGAGTAGAGTGTAGCGGCGCGACACGTCGCGGTATTGTAAAAAATTTACCCCTCGCCGTCGGTCGCAAAGACGTTGCGATACTCACCGGAGTGCTCGATGTACTGGGTGGGACTGTACCCGGCGAGTCGATGAAACTCATTAGTGAAGTGAGCCTGATCGCAGTAGCCGCATCGATATGCAACATCTGCAAGGTCGGGGCGTTCAAGCCCGTGGATGTGCGACAGGGCGGTGTTGAATCGTTGAATGCGTTGATACTTCTTGGGCGAGATGCCGACGTGCGTCTTGAATAGGTGGATCAGATGCTTGTGCGAGTAGCCCACCCGTTGAGCGATATCGGAGAGAAGCGCCGTACCGTCCCGCAGGGCGTGGATCGCGGGGGGCATACGCTCCGCACCGTGGCCAAAGACGATGCGCTCCCGGAGTGTACGCACGGCGACGTCCAGAATGTCTCTCCACGTGTCGCCGGCCGAGGCGGTTTCGCCGCGATATCGAACGGTACACAGTGCGTCGCGAAACGATTCGATGAGATGCCGCACAACCAGCGTTGCATCTACGACCCGATCACGAAACTCGGATGCGGGAATACCGATGAGACGATGTAACCCCCCGGGCTCGAATCGGATACACAGCGTCGTGGCGTCCCGCTCCGATCGATACCTCAGCGGACCGGTCTGGATACCGGCGATCCACGCCCGACGGAGGGCGAGTTCGCCGCCGCCGACCGGTGTAGCAAATCGGTAGTGTTCGTCCAAGGGAATGATGAGTTGGGATACGCCGTCGGGAAGCAACGTCTCGTATGATCCCAATCCATTGTATCCCTCGTAGTAAATCATGGATTGCACGAAGGTTCGCAGAGGGTATGTCGGCTCGTAGATTTTCAACAGCATCGTCTACGCCTCTCCATTCCACATCGTCGGATCGGATCGACACCCACGGGATGGCGCGCCGCAACGGGACGATACGCATCGCGAGAGTTCGCTACGGTACAAGTATCGCAGCGCGCGGTATCTCGCCGAGTCCGACTATCCGTCGCCGTCGGAAAGGGAAAACTGGTCCGGATTGAAGCGATCGCCGCCGAGCCATAGATCGATCTTTGTTCCGCTGTCGGTACGCCCGACCCTCGAAGCTTTTATCTGCCAACCGATGAGATCGAGACGCGCCGATCCCAACATGTCTGATCCGGCCATCGAGCCGTAATACGCCGCAAGCTCCGGCCTACCCGGATTGTCTAACGCCGCACGAATTGACGCGAGTTCGTCGTCGTTGCGCTGCGTGTCGTCCAGAATCGCCAGATGCAAGCCGTCATCCTCCTGGTGAAGAGAGATAACCATCCGCATAGGATCGCCGTCCAACACGAAATGCGAGACCTCGCTGATTAAATGCAGCACGATATCTTTTTGTTTCACACGCTCCGTCCTTCCGACTTTACTCTTTTGAAGATCCGCTTAGTGCGACATCGGACGGGTGCTCACGCTGTTCGGCTCCATCGGTAGATCCGGTGTCCGTAGTTTTCGGTGTCTTACGAAGTATCCTTGTCCGCTCCGTACTGTGGTTGGAGCGATACCACTCGATGACGGCGACCAAAAACGTTGCGGTCAGTCCGCCGGAAAAACCGTTGTTATAAAGATTGGTACCGAGATGCCAGGCGCCGGTACGCTCTACCATCACGAGGTGGAGGAACCCGGCGATAAATCCGACGAACAAACCGAACTCACCCGCCAACGGCGCCAGCGTCAAAGAAAAGAGCGCCGCGAGAAGCGGACCCGGAGCGGCGAGATCTTTGCCGAAGAGCAGACACGCCGCAACGACACCGGCGACGACCGGCCACGCGTTGCGGGGATGTTTTCCAAAAGAGGCGAACCCCATTGCAGTAAGTATGCCGCCCAAGACCGGGCCGTTCAAATCTCCGCCGACGACAAGGACGTATCCCCACGTAAGGAGGCCCATGACGCCCATATTGAAGAGGCTGCCGCGGGTCGAGGACATCGTGAGGAAGTCCGACGGCAATCGCCCGGAGAGCGTAAGAATCTTCCGAAAATCCGCCCACGTCTTTTTCGGTGCCGGAATCAACCCGGTCACGAGCAGTACGAACGACAGAGCCGGGACGAGAAACACAAGAAGCGGAGACGGCGCGTCGTTCCATACCAACGTCGGTGAAAAGGGACGCCCCGTCGCCACCAACAGCGATGCGGCGAAGATGGCGAGAAATCCGCACGTCAGCCCGATGTTATAGAGATTGAACCCCTGGTGAAGGCGCAACATGGTGATACCGAGGGGCGGCAGAAGCACGCCCGCAGCGAACCCGCCGACGATCGCGGCGGCCACGGCAATCGGCGGAGCGAGGCCCGCCTCGACGGCCAGGGCCATAACCAGTGGCCCCAACGCCGTACCGAAAAGCGCCATGAGGATGTATTCCTGGAAGGATTTCTCGGATATACGGGCCGCGAAGGCGACTCCCGCAATGATCGGGAGCGCGTTGGTCGGTGTTTTTCCGAACAGACCGAATCCGAACATAGTAAAGACCGCCGCGATCGTCGGTCCCGAGAGTCGGACGCGATGAACTCGTACGAGAAGCAAGCCCAAAAGCGCAACCAAGGCCGCGTTGAGAAGCGCCGCCCCCTCTCCACCGACGGCGGTGAAGTCGTTGAGAAGCCGCGCCGGGTGATACTGAATCGTCACGAGCCCCCTAAACGCCGCTACAGGCCCTTGGGCGACGACACCTAAAACGGCACACCCCACCAACGAAAGCCCCATCAACCAATAGAGACGTTTTTCCTGCCGTTCCAGAGAAACCCCCACCGTTGTATCGGAGTAGCTCCATTGTACACGAAACGATGGACAATGCAATCAATTCTTCGCCGCCGGTCGCTCCGGTAGGTCCGAGCGAGTCCGGGGACGCAATCATCCGTCCCGTAGAAACGTTTCGAGAAGTCTCAATGCGTCTCACGTTGCGAGGAGACTCTTGACCAAAAGTGTCCGGATGGTTACTTTTCTTCTCATGAATGTAACCACCCGGACACATTCACAGACGATTCAACCTCGCAGAGCGCGGACGGAGCGATCTCTTATCGAGGCGTTCGGCGATCTCTTGGCCGAGAGCGGCTTCGCCGCCGTCGGTGTTCGTGCCGTCGCCGAGCGGGCCGGAGCCAATAAGACGTTGCTGTACCGATACTTCGGTGGACTGGAGGGCCTCGCCCGCACCTACGCCGCAAGCATCGAGTACTGGCCCACCCTTGAGGAGGCGTTCGGCGCGCCGCCGGAGGAGATCGTACGCCTCCCCGCGGTTGAGCGCTGGTTCGCCCTTGCCGACAACTATCCCGCGGCGATTCGCAAGCGCCCCCAGACGTTAGCGATCCTGGCGTGGGAAACGATGGAGCGCAACGCCATTACGATCGCTCTGGAGGAGCCGCGAGCGCAATTCGGTGTGGAGCTTGTGAAGACTCTTCAACACGGCGTCGATCCGTCCGTCGATATCGCGGCATTGATTACGATCGCCGCGGGGACGTACCACTACTTCGCCGTCCGCTCGTGCACCATCGACACCTACAACGGCATCGACATTACCTCGGAAGAGGGGATCAATCGGCTCACGAAGATGCTGCGTCGTCTCGGTAGTGTCGTACTCGGCGGGGCGGCGGAGAGTCCCGTGCATCGCGATGAGCTTCCACGGCCACGGATACCATGAAGACAGATGCCATAAACAACAATAACCCAAGAGGTGAGAAAAGGAGATTGCGATGAGACAGCGAATTACGACCCTTGGAGCAGTGGCGGTTGCCGCGCTCTTGTTGAACGCCTGTGCACCGGCACCGGTGACCACCGAGGTTCGATCCGACGTGCGCCTTGAGCTGGTGGAGTGGGCGCGTCTGGCGCAGAGCGCCCACAACAAGCAGCCGTGGCGCGTCGTCCTCGACCCGGCGGACCCCAATCGATTGCAGCTCTTTATCGAGGCGACGCGACTGGTGCCGGAGACCGATCCGCCGGCGCGTCAAATCACGCTCTCCGCCGGAACCTTTTTGGCGATTCTGGACGCCCGCGCGGCGCAACTGGGGTACGAGACCGCCATCGAGCTCTTCCCGGACGGTGAATACGATCTCGATACGATTGGCGAACTTCCGGTGGCGACGGTGACGCTCCGGCGCAACGCTGCGGCGGAGGCGACATTCTCCGTTGCCGCACAGATCGACGCCGTCACCAGTCCGACGATTAAGTACCGCTACCGCCCCGCGGAGCTATCTGATCAGACGATCCGACGGATCGAGGATTACTCCGACGAGACGGTTCGGTTTGTCGTCGTCCAGGATCCCTCGGAGGTGCAATGGTTGAATGAGCTTTCCGTCGACGCATTTACCATCGAGATGGAGTACGAGCCGACGCTGATGGAATCCTACAACGTAACGCGCTTCAACGGTCGACAGCGGCGACGCGCCCCGTACGGAATCGCCTTTACCGCCAACTTTCCGCGCCGCAGTCGCTGGTTTATCGACGGGTGGTTCACATTCTTTCCGATGTCGCCGGAGTCGTACGGCGGGTCCGGTATCGATCTGTTTACGCAGGCGATGGAGGAGATGAACACGCACGTCATGATGATTACCGCCGACAACTCGCGTACGACCCAGGTGCGCGCCGGTATGGCGTTACAAGCGGTCTGGATGGAAGTGTACGCCTCCGGCCACGTGATACTGGCCAACTCGCAGGCGTTGCAAGAGTACGCGGCCATGGAAGAGCCGTATCGACGAATCCACGAGCGTTGGGCCGCCGACGGCGAGACGATCCAAATGCTTCTTGCCGTAGCGCAGTCTCGAGGGATGACATACACCTTCAGCCCGCGCCTGCCGGTAGAGCGGCTCGTGTCCGACGGCGAAGGAGCGCTCCAATGATACGACGGAGGCGTTTGGTCCGAGGGTTTTCCGTCGTGGCGACCCTAACCGTATGCCTCGCAACCGCCGGCGCCCAAGAGGCGCGACCGGGCTGGCGCGTCCAAGGCGGCTTCGTGGGAGGGGTGAATCCCACCGTGGCGGGCGTCGTAGGCGGCGTTGCGCACACGACGCCGCTACATACGACCCGTGACGGCGTGTTATGGGACTCGACGCGACTCGAGGCCGGCATCGATACTCTCTTGAACCCGTCCTTCACCGACGTAGGCGCACGACTCCTCGTCGAACCCATCGCCGTATTCGATCTTACACTTCGATTCGGCGTTCGGACATTCTACGATACCTTCGGATTCGGTCTGGCGAGTCTCGATAGCTATGGAGAAACACCACCGGCTGCGAGCGGCGACGACTATTCCGGCAGGTCGGAGACGGGATGGTTTGTGAGCGCATCGTCACGATTCAAAGCGGCGATCGGCCCCATCGTTGCGGCGAACACTTTCACCGCAACGCGATACGACTTTCGCAACTCCCCCTCGACCTTCCTCGAGGAGCCGCTCGCGCTCCGCGTCATCGAGCGTACGGATTGGGTGATGGAGAACGAGTCGCTTCTCCTCTATCGACTCCCCGACGCGTCGGCATCTTTCGCCGGTGTAGGCCCGTCGTATCGCATCGCGTGGACACCGGCGGCACACGACGCTCAAGAGCCGTCGCACCGCCTTGCGGTATCGGGAGTCTATGTGTTCGAGCCGGTCGCCCGAACGACCGTGCAGGCCGCCGTTTTTGTCGGTATGTACGTAAACGGCGAGCCGATTGAACGGGATCGTCCGTTTATGCTCGCGGCGCTTACGGCCACACGCGCCCTGCGGTAAACCATCCGCCGTTGCGATTGCCCGTTTGCAGAGGATACGCGGCGGAAACGACACTTCCATAGTGTGGGCAGACATCTTTCGCTTCGCCGTACGGCACCGTATGCGCTCGCATCATGGCGGTTGCAGACGTGATGGACGCTACACGACGAATATGCGTATCCATTAATGGATATGGAACACATCATCGAAGTACGAGGGCTGACGAAGCACTACGGAGCCCTCACCGCCGTCGATAATGTCGATCTTGCCGTGCCCGAGGGCATCTGCTTCGGACTACTCGGTCCCAACGGCGCGGGAAAAACTACGATGATCGAGATCATGGAAGGCATACGCGCACCGACGGCCGGCACGGTCTCGTATCGCGGCGGTCCTCTCGATTCGACATATCGCGACCGCGTCGGAATCCAGTTCCAACAGACGGCGCTCCAGCAGTACATCACCGTTCGTGAGACGTTACACACCTTCGGACGACTCTACTCGAAGCGGCGAGATTTGGATGAGCTGATCGCCATGTGCGATCTCGCCGATCTCATGGATCGCGATAACCAGAAGCTATCCGGTGGACAACGGCAACGTATGTTGCTCGCCCTCGCTCTGATAAACGATCCGGACGTCATATTCCTCGACGAACCGACGACCGGGTTGGATCCTCAAGCGCGGCGCAACTTCTGGAGTCTTATCGGGAAGATAAAAGAGGAGCGTCGCACGGTCATTCTCACGACCCATTACATGGACGAGGCGGAGCACCTCTCCGACGAGATCGCCATTATGGACCGCGGACGGATCATCGCTCGTGACACGCCCCGGGGACTCATCGAGTCGCATTTCGAGGGGGTATTCGTCAGAATCCCCACTCCAAAGGCGGACTCGCCGTTGCCCGAGGGCGCGCGCCGGTACGATGGATATGCCGACATTCAGACACAGGCGGTGGATCAGACGATCAGATCGGTCCTTGCGGCCGGCTACAGCCTCGACGGGTTGAGCATACATCGCCCCAACCTGGACGATCTGTTCCTCGAACTAACGGGAACGAGCCTGCGAAGTTGAAGGAGTACCATGCGACTACCACGCATTCGGGCTATGGTTCACGCCCGTAACATGGAGTTTCTCCGGGATCGGGGAACACTCTTCTGGAACCTACTGTTTCCGTTCTTTCTGATCTTCGGATTCGCTTTCGCCTTTTCCGGCGGCGACGAACGCGTTTTCACCGTCGGCGTATACGGCACGACAAACGAGTCGATCGCGCTTCTGGACCTCCAGGGCATCGTAGTGAGCGAATATGCGGAACGGGAGATTGCGATCAATCGAGTCCGCAACCACCAAATCGATTTCCTCATCGATCCGGCAGAACGCACATACCTTCTCAACGAAACCTCTCCTCGAGGGGCCCTCGTCGAAGAGCTGTTCGTACATCACGGAGGCGAAGGCTTTCGAAGGCTGGAGATAGAGGGAGAGCCGATCCGCTACATCGATTGGTTCGTCCCGGGAGTCATCGGCACGAACATGATGTTCTCGAGTCTCTTCGGCGTCGGATTCGTCATCGTACGGTATCGAAAGAACGGCGTTCTCAAGCGCCTTAAAGCGACGCCGCTCCGGCCGCTCGAGTTCGTAGTCGCCCAAGTGGTCAGTCGGCTGGTCATCGTTACGGTGACCTCGATCCTCGTCTTTGTCGGCGCGGATCTCTTTCTTCACTTCGTTATGCGTGGATCGTACCTGGATCTCATACTCGTGACGATGCTGAGTATTACATGTCTCATCTCATTCGGACTCGTCTTTGCGGCGCGATTTCGCAGCGAAGAGGTGGCCAGCGGGCTCATGAACGTAGCGTTGTGGCCGATGCTCGCGTTCTCCGGCGTCTTCTTCTCTTTGGAGGCGGTACCGCCGGCGCTCAGAGGAGTGGCCCGCGTATTCCCCCTTACCCATTTTCTCGACGGTACCCGCGCAATTATGCTCGAAGGCGCGGGACTTCTCGATATCGCGCCGAACCTTTTCGCCCTTGCAGGCATGACCGCGCTGTTCCTACTCGTCGCCTCGTGGCTCTTTGTATGGGAATGAGGCCGCGGCCGACGGATCCGATCACTTCCCGACGCAAAAGCCGCCGAACACCTCGTCGAGAATGTCCTCCGATGTGACCTCCCCGGTGATCTCTCCCAGTGCGCGGATCGCCTCCTGTAGGTCAACGCTAACGGCGTCGATCGGATAGCCTTCCGCAAGTCCGCTCTCAACCTCGCCAAGCGCCGCGGCGGCGCGTTCCAACAGGTTCTTTTGTCGCAAGGAGTCGATGACCGGGCTCCCGTCGCGTCGCGGCTGATCCGGCACGATCTCCTCGGCGATACGTCGCAGGAGTTCATCGATACCGCGTATCGACCGCGCACTCACGGCGACACAGTCGTCGGGTACGGGGCGGCACGCCGCGTCGTCGATCTTGTTCCAGATCCTGATAACCGGTCCGTCGACCGTATCGAGATGTCGTCGGTCTTCGGTGGTGAGACCCCGGACGCCGTCGATGACGTATAACACCAGATCGGCGCCTCCAAGGACGTCACGAGTCCTGCGGATACCCTCCCCTTCGATCATTTCACGAGTCTGTCTGAGGCCCGCCGTATCGAAGAGGTGCACGGGAACTCCTTCGACGTCTACGGCGCCTTCGATGTAGTCTCGAGTCGTCCCGTGAATAGCGCTCACGATCGACCGGTCCTCCTTGAGAAGGGCGTTGAACAGCGATGACTTCCCCGCATTGGTAAGGCCGGCAAGGGCGACGCGTACGCCCTCCTGATAGAGACGTCCGCTGCGGTACGTCTCGGATAACACCTCTATACGAGCGCGTGTCTCCACGATCCGCGCCGCGGGGATGGGGATTTCACCGGTCTCTTCCTCGGGATAATCGAGTTGAACCGCGACGCTCGCCATGATGCGCACCAACTCCCGCTTTATCTCGTCGACCGCCGCTTCAACGCTTCCCGCGAGACGTTGAAGCGCCATCTCGTGACCGCGACTCGTCTGGGACCGTACGATCTCATGGACCGCCTCGGCGCGGGTAAGATCGATCTTGCCGGCGAGGAAGGCGCGAAGCGTGAACTCCCCCGCCTCTGCAGGACGAAACCCGCGACCGTACAACACTTCCAAGATACGGCGTATCCCGGCCGGACTGCCGTGGCAGTAGATCTCCACGCCGTCGTCACCCGTATAGCTGTGGGGAGCGCGAAATATACCCAATACCACATCGTCAAGTACCGCGGAGGTTTCGGGATGGACGAGCAGTACCCGCCTCATGCGTCCCCCGGGGGTACCGCGAACGTCACTCGCCTTGTCGCAGAGTGCAGCTACGGCGTCGATCGATCCCGGGCCGGCGACGCGGATGACACCGAGCGCGGAGGTGCCGTACGGTGTGGCGAGAGCGGCAATCATGTCGTGTTCCATCGCCTGCAGAAGCTATCCTCGATGGTCTACAATGGCAAGCATGAAGCGCACCGATGGGGAACACCCGATTGTCCGGAGAATGAGCGATGCGAGCGCTGCACGTGCACCGCTTGTCTTCGGCCACCGCGGGTGTGCGGCCGTGCGCGTGGAAAACACGCTGGACGCCTTTGAGCATGCGCGCGATATCGGTATCGACGGGGTGGAGTTGGATGTGCAGCTCAGCTCCGACGGCGTAGTTGTAGTCGCTCACGATTCCGATCTTGTCCGTCTTGGCGAGGATTCACGGAGTATAGCCGCAACCACGGCCGGAGATCTCGCGTCGGTTCCGCTCCGTACCCGGAGCGCGTCGGGAATGGAGCTCTCCGCATCGGGAGTACCCGATCTCGAGACGGTGCTTACCTGCCTCGGTGACGATATGCTCGTGGATATCGAGATCAAGTCGTACGTGGAGACTCCGCCGGAGATCGCCGCAAGCGTCGCAGAGATTATCTGCCGCCACGGCGTACAACACCGCGTGTTGATCTCCTCTTTCGATCCCCGTCAGGTCGTACGATTCCGCCGTTCCGCGAGACGGCGAGGGCTGGCCGTCCCGACCGCCGTAATCTGGCACGGTGATCGAGAGGTGCCGATGTTTCTCCGATCCGGAGTCGGTCGCCGTGTGACGGGAAGCGAGCTCGACAAGCCGCACTGGGCGTCATACGTACAGAAAAGATATACGAAAGGGGCGGTACGAATCGCCTGGACGGTAAACGACGAGGAGACGACGCGCTCGCTCGCTCGCCGCGGTATCGCGGCGCTGATCGGCGACGATCCGGGAGCGATGCGCACGTGGATTACGGGAGCCGCGGAACCATCCGTCGGGCCATACGTCGACCCGCCGACTGAAACGCCGCTCTGATCGCGGAACGGGCGTCGCTGCCGGCGATACGCTCGTCGAGGGCTACTCGTGCAAGCACTTGGTCGTGTCGCAGGTCGAAGGTCGTGGCCTCCAAGCTGACGCTCACCGTGAACCCGTCCTCCTCGGAGAACTCTAAGATGCGCGCGTCGCCGACGACGATTCGGTCGACCATCGCCAGTATCTCGAAGGGCAGCACGTCGTAAAGATCGGCGACGGTAATACGTTCCATAGCGGCAAAACGTTCCAACGCGACGCCGTCCAGTTCGACGCGACGGACACGGAATCCCGCGTCGGAAAACTCCTGCAGCGCGCCCCTCATGGCATCAGCCCCATTGATCGGGTTTCCCGCGATATCTCTGTCCAAAACGATGACGGCCGTGGGAGTCTCCGCGGCGCGGGAGGTCACGCTGATGAGCGTTCGCCCTCGAAGACGCTCGACGGCGGCTTCCAGAAGGTCGATGTCTCGCTGTGATTCGAGCGTGTTCTGCCATCGTCGCGCTACGTCGTCGAGCCACGCAGGCTGTGCCACGACCGTTGTCGCACCGGCAAGATTGGGCACAGGGAGCGAAAAAGTCGCCTCGCCGCGCGAGTCGGTACGAATCGTAAAGGACTCGACGGGTCGTTCGCCGTCAACCGACGGCCCCCTGACTTCTACACTCAACTCGATACGGTCGCGTATGACCGACTGCTCACTGTGAAAAAACCGAACGGTGATCGGCCCCTGGAGGTTCTCTCCGAGTCGTATATCGGCCTCGCCCGGGCTCGTCATCACTACGACACGGCTCGCAAGTCCGAGAACGCGCTCGAGATGTGCGGTCCTTTCGGTCGGCGAGGCCGGTACGGGGCGCTCCAAGAGCTCGCGTATCGCGGGCAGAACGTCGCCGCTCCGGTCGCCCGAGAAAAGCATCGTCGAATCGGCCGCCTCGGGCAAAACGCGAAGGATATCGACAAGGTCACTCTCGATCTCCGATGCTCGGTATAGATAAAGCAGATACAGCTCTACAGCATCGTCGCCGGAGCGGGCGTACCGATCCACGAGATCGAACGCGCCGAAGCGCGCGCGAGCAACCTCCGCTATAGTCGCCCCCGCGTCGTCGTCCAAGATGGCGCCGTCGCTCTCGAGCCTGACGATGAGCGTCTGCCCGATTTGACTCAACGCGTCTTCGACGGCGGCGCGTCGCGCACCGATGATATCGGTGCCCGTACCGTACGCAACGATCCTCACACCCTCTGAACTCACCCCCGGGGCGTTACTCAACCAGTCGGGGGGCGTGGAACCGGTCGTTACGCAAGAAGCGAGGACTACGACGCTACCGACAAAAAGCGTCTGTATTATCGTACTGAGCAGCGTAGAGTCGCGTTTCATTCAGGTATCGCTATTATAAAAAAATCTAATCGTTCCGGTAAGAGGCTCCAGAACGAATCGATACGCCGATCCGTCGAGTATTGTCTCCATTCGCTCGGCAAGAGTATTCGGCGGCTCGAAAAGGTTCCATCCGTACCCTTCGGCTTCCTCGCTCTCACCTCCGGCGGGATGGCCCAAGGTGCGCAAAACGGCACGGAGATCGTGCGGCGGCCTTTCGTCGGTCTCCCAGTAAATAGTATATGGTAATCCATTGCGCCCCATCTCGTCGGCGGCGCGTTCTTGTAGTGCATACAAGACGCGAACCATCGTACGGGGTGAAATACCCCTCAGCGAGTTGAGCAGACCGTCCATCCGCGAGAGGCGACTGAAACGATACGGCCCGACGATCGAATCCGCCGCTACGATAGCCAGACCCGGGCCTGTGCGGTACGTCACGGTGAGAACCGCTCGTCCGTAGTAGTTCCTCGGCGCGGATACATATTCGCCGTCGAGGGCGATCGTGACCGTGTGCCGCGCCGTAGTGCCGGAATCGCCGATCGCCCCCCGTCCGTCGATCTCGCCGATGAGCGTGTCGATATAGTAGCGCGCCACCGCGTCGAACGCGCCTAAGTCGATGTGAGAATGAACGGAAAAGGCGACCGGGTCGCCGACGTCGCGCCGATAATACGCGAGTATCCGTTCGCGCTGGCGGGCCGCCGGCATATCCGACGCAACGTCGATCGGAGGCCGCCACACCGCCGATCTTTCAGGACGTCGAGGCGTGGGACCACCGGCGCACGATCCGAGCAAGACGACGGCGACGAGACACACGAATCGTGACGTGGATGTCAGCGTGAGAGGATCCCTGCAAACGCCGCCGATACGCCGCCGTCGTTCGCCAGTCGCATGTCAAGGGTCTGATCCCCAAGTATCTCGGGACCGAGCGCGAATGTGAGACGATACTCCTCCGCGGTCTCGACGTAGCTAAGCTCAGCATCACCGTCGGAGACGACGACGGCGACGGTGAACAGCGCCGCATCACCGACACGAGCCGCCGCAGGCACAGAATAACGCGCCACCACTCGGCCGTCGGCCTCCGATAGCACCAACTCATCGATAGTCGCCGCGAGGCTCAGGCCGACCGATTCCAGGACGGCCGTACTCGCCGGGGGGAGAAGCAGAACGACCCGTCGCTCCTCGCCGATCGGTATTGGGAGCGTAGGATCGGGGTCCGATACGTCCGGATCGTTCACGATCCATTGTTCGACGCCGTCACCGACGATCGCGAGAAACTGCTCTTCGCTGCGCTGCCGCGCACGTCGCCGCACAGTCTCGAGATCATCGGCCTTTACGGCGACGGTATCAACGAGAACGGCGCCTCCCGCGGCGGAGTACTCCAGTATCAGCGGCTCCCCGTCAGCCCATTGGTCGGATGGAATCGTAACGGCTCCGACGATTTCGTCGTCGCCGACCACCGAGACGGTTGTACTCGTCTCATCGCGTTCGAACAAGAAGGTTATATCGATCGCACGGGACGGGGCACCTTCCTCGGGCGGGAACACACTGAAGTGATCCCCCCGCGATGCAAACGTTATCCCGTCCGATACGTCGCGTCGAACCTCAAAAAGAGGGTCTATCCCGTCCGGGACGCGTCCGAGGATAAGAGGATACACCTCTCCCGCAACGCCCTCCTCGGCGACATCCTCGTCGTGCTCCTTATCAAACACGAGTAGACGCATCTCGACCCTACCGGCCGCCTCGAGGGGAAGCTCGACTGCGAGTCGCCCGTCGTCGTCGAGTCGATACCCGATTGCGCCGTCGATCACGTCAAGGCGGGCGGAACCGGTCGTCTGGGCAATCAACGGCTCGCGTCCCGACTCAAACCAGACACCGCGGAGTGTTCCGTCAAAGGAATACAGGAGATGCGTTTCACCTTCATCGCCGCCGATATGCTGCGACAGGAAAGACTCACGGATAAAGACATCACCGGTTGCAACGATGTCGGTGGCACCGTCCGCGACAACGCCCTCTTCGGGACCCCATGGATAGACTTCGAGGACCACGCGATATGCTCCCGCAGCGAGGTCGGCGTCCTCTATGAGGGCACGATCGCCGCCGTCCTCCAGATACCCGGAGGTAATCGGCCGTTCGTCGAAAATCCATCGGAGATACGGTCGAGTGCCGTCGGGGAGCGTTACCTCGGCGATCGCGATCGCTTGTGAATCGGGCCCCAAACTGGAGGGATAGACGGCGAGGCTTTCTACGTGCGGAGTGGTATCAAGCACGAAAAAACGGCGATCGTCGGAGAAAAGAAGTTCATCATGTATCCACGCCTCGACGTGTAACCGATAAGGACCGACGGAAAGACCGGGAAGCCGAATGGGCGGGAGCTGCGGTTCCGCCAGATCGTCGCCGTCGAACTCCAGCGATCCGACGACGGCGCCGTCCATGTCGAGGACGTCGACGCGCATACTCGTAGCTCGGGATGAGTCCGCATCTGGGTATTCGATATTCACGGAGATCGTTTCACCCGGACGCACGACCGATCCGGACGGTAACGTGGTGAGAACCGGATCTTCCGACTCGTCAAGCGAGGAGAATAGTTGATTGTTGTCGCCGCAGGAGACAAGGATAAAGGCGAGTGTAGCTACCCCGACCCACAGCAGCGTGACACGGCCCCGCTCCATATGGGTAATGTATCACAAATTCGGAGTATAATCACCGTACAGATTCCATAACGCGTCGTGTAACGACGTGTTGCTCCGTCGGCGGAACGCTTCGACACTCCGACCGACGTCGAGACGCCTCCTAACGCGCCGATAAGTCGAGCTCGGGCAACGGTGTGGAGTCGGGAACCTCCGTCGCCCAGAGACGCGCAAGGTGGAGTATGACCTCGGTGGCGCGCACCATCGAGCGCACGGGTATCCATTCGTACGGACCGTGAAAGTTGAGTCCCCCGGCAAAGATATTCGGCGTAGGCAGACCCATCTCGGTCAGCCGCGCGCCGTCGGTACCACCGCGAATCGGCTCCATTATCGGCGTGAGACCGACCGCTCCGACCGCTTTGCGGAGAATATCCAGAATGAACGGATGGCGATCGATATGGTCGCGCATGTTGAGATACTGTTTCTCGGCGGAGACGGTGATTTTGGAACGCGGATAGGCGGCTTCGACCGTCTTCGCCAGATGCTCCAAATAAGCGATGCGCCGTTTCACCTCGCTCAGCTCAAAATCACGAATAATAAAATCGATCGTAACGGCCCCGTAGTGTCCCCGGACCTCTACCGGACAGTAGAATCCATCGCGCCCGTCGGTCGTTTCCGGACTTTCGGTTTGGGGGAGCATACTTAGAAACCGTCCCGCGAGCGTCACCGCGTTCACCATTTTACCGCGGGCGCTTCCCGGATGGATGACGTACCCTTCGATCTCTACACGAGCGGCGTAGGCGCTGAAACACTCCGCCTCGATACTGCCCTCTTTGCCCCCGTCCATGGTGTACCCGAAACGGGAGTGCAACGTCTCCACGGGCAGTCGATTTACGCCGCGACCGATCTCCTCGTCGGGCGTAAAAACGATTTCAATCTCCGGATGCGGATACTCGGGGTGCTCGGTGAAAAACCGTGCCGCGGCCATAATCTCGGCGACGCCGGCCTTGTCGTCGGCGCCAAGAAGTGTCGTGCCGTCGGTAGTAATGATCGTCTCTCCTACGAAGTCGACGAGATCGGGATAGTCGGCGGGGTCAAGGTGAAGCCCGTTTCCGATTTCCAAAATGCCGCCGTCGTACGATTCCCACACACGGGGATTCACGTTCTCACCGCTCGTATCGGGAGCGGTGTCGAGGTGCGCCAGAAGGGCGAGCGAAGGGCTCCTTACGCCGTCGGTGGCGGGGATACGAGCAATAACGTAGCAATACTCGGTAACTTCGACGTCTTGGATCCCGAATGAGCGCAACTCGTCGGCGAGGAGTCGCGCAAGATCAAACTGCCGCTCCGTTGAGGGAGTCTGCGTGTTGTGGCGGTCGCTGGTTGTATGGACGCGCACGTAACGGAGAAACCGCGTCTGGACATCGTCGGTCAGCCGGTCGCGGTATGTGAGTATATCCATGACGAACATCATAGACACGTTTGCTTCGACCTCGCAAGTTCACGTATATTGTGCGCATGGAGATCCCCACATATCCACAGACGGCGCCGATATCGTTTTCGATGCGCGACGAGCTGCATCCGCGCCTGTCCATGTTACCCGACGGTGTGTCGGAGTTTACGTTCGCGGGACTATATCTCTTTCGAAGAACCTACGATTATCACCTCTCGCTCTTGCCGGACGAACGTCTGCTCATTTCCGGGAGCAAGGACGGATCGGATTTTTTCATGCTTCCATGCGGCTTTCCGGGAGACGATGCGTTGGTCGAGCACCTCTTCGAACGATACGACTATCTCAAGGGATTGGGAGAGAGCATTGCCGACGAGACTCGGATTCGATTGGAACGCCTGGGATTCGAAATGCATGAAGATCGCGACAACTTCGACTACCTGTATCTGAAAGAAGATCTCGCGGAGCTCCCGGGGCGTAAGTTCCATAAGAAGCGCAATCACGTAAACGCCTTCATCAACAACTACGAATACGACGAACGAAAACTGACGAAGGCGCATATCGACGACGCGGTACTCGTGTTAGATAAGTGGCAAGAGACGCAGGAAGATCGGGCGGACTACGACGCGGCGCGCGAAGCACTCGCCTACTTCGATGAGCTGGGCCTCAAAGGCTACATGGTATATGTCGACGGACGCCCCGCGGCGTATACGTTGGGCGAGGCGCTTATGAAGGGGCGCAGCTTCGTCGTCCACTTCGAGAAGGCCCTCGGTGACTATCGCGGCATCTATCAGTTTATCAACAAAGCGTTTGCCACTATTCTGCCGCGCCATTATCGATGGATCAACCGCGAACAGGACCTCGGGAACGAAGGGCTACGCCAATCCAAGATGACCTATCGGCCGTCGGGATTCGTGAAGAAATATCGTGCCGGCCGCAACATTCCGCTGTCGGCCGGGCGGGACGACAAACATCTTGAAGGATCGGATCAGGCGAGCGCTTGAGCCGTCGGCGGTCGAGACGGTAGGCGCGATACTTTCAGACCTTCCCGAGCGCTATTTCTCCGCCCATACCGACGACGAAATACGAGCCCACGGTGAGGCGATCGGTTCTCTGAGCGATCGACAACCGCTGGCGATGGTGAACGCTCAAGCGGCCGAGTCGCCCTCCGGCGAGGAGGCGGTGCACTGCCGGTTCACGATCTGTACCCGCGACGCCGCCGGTCTCTTCGGAATCTTGAGCGGCGTGATGGGTGCACGCGGCTTCAACGTCAAGACGGGACGCATATTCACGACCGAGGGCGGCGTGGTTGTGGACACGTTCGACGGTGTCCTGCCCTCAGGCACCGATTTTGACGAGTGGATCGCCGGCATTACCGATGAGCTCGTCGAGCTTCTCCGCTCGTCGGGAGCACACGGCTCTGACGCCGTTCGCGAGACCGTCATGGAAATCGTGGCTCTGGCGCACGCCGTGCATCCTCGAAGTAACGAGCCGCTGCTCCCGATTAACATCGCGATCGATCAGGAAGAAGAACTCACCCGCGTATCGGTCGTTTCTCAGGATACACCGTTTTTCTTGTACTCCCTGGCGAGCGCGCTAACGCTCCAGGACGTCTCGATTCAGGATCTGGAAATCGATACCGTCGGCGAGGAGATTCACGACACATTTTGGGTTCAGCGTACGTCCGGAGGACCGGTCGACGCCCCGGACGATATCGAGCGTCTCAAGCTCTCCATTCTCGTGACCAAGCAGTTCTCTCACGCCCTCGACCAAGCGGCGGATCCGCGCGTCGCCTTCACACGCTTTGAGGAGATCGTACGAAAGGTGGCGATCGACGGCGGACGGGAGCGTCTGGGAGAGTTGCTCGCCGATCCGGAGGCTCAGCGCGAACTGGCGCGGCTTTTGGGCGCGAGCGATTTCCTGTGGGAGGATTTCATTCGTCTTCAGTACGAGAACATCCTGCCCCTTCTGCGCGACCGCCACGCGCACCGCCCCTTCAGCACTCCGTCGGAGACGCTGCGAGATCGGCTGGAGGAACGGCTCGCCGAGGTCTCTCAACCGGACGACCGTCGCCGCGTGCTCAACGAGTTCAAGGACCACGAGTCGTATCTCATCGACGCCGACCACATATTGCAGCGCAATACCGATTTCTTCTTTCTGAGCCACCGATTGACCAAACTCGCCGAAGTCGTCGTGGACTGCGCCTTCGCTCTCGCGTGGGAGACGGTAACGCGACGCTACGGACGGCCGCGAAGCGCCGCAGGGCTACCGGCCCAATACGCGGTCTTCGGCCTGGGGAAGATGGGTGGAAGCGCCCTCGGATACGCGTCGGACATAGAGCTCATGATGGTATACAGCGACCAGGGCGATACCGACGGAGCAACCGACGATGCGGCGAACGAGCGGCGGCGGACGCGCATCACCAACCGTGAGTTTTTCGAGAAGCTGGTCGTCGAGGCGGTCGGCATGATCGATAGCCGCCGTGAGGCGATCTTCGAGATCGACCTCAGACTCAGGCCCTACGGCAACGACGGCCCGAAGGCCGTCCACATTGAGAGTTTTATCAACTATTTCGGCCCCGCCGGTAAGGCGCACAGCGCCGAACGGTTGGCCCTCATCCGCCTCCGACACATCGCCGGCGACGAGGAGTTGGGTCGGCGGGTGGTCGCCATCCGCGATCAACTTATCTACGAGAGCCATGGCATTCGGGCGGCCGAGATCAGAGACCTACGCGTTCGACAGGCCGAAGAGAAAGTCGGCGACGGACGCCTCAACGCGAAGTTCAGTCCCGGCGCGCTCGTCGACTTAGAGTACAACGTCCAGCTGCTCCAGGTAGAACGCGGCCGAGACCATCCCCAACTGCGCAATCCCGGCATCCACGCCAGCCTTCGAGCGCTGTCGGAGTTGGGTACGATCGACGACGAGGAGGCGGAGGCGATGATCCGCGCGTATCGCTTTCTCAGAACGCTGATCAACGGCCTCAGGATGCTCCGCGGCCACGCCCAGGATCTATTTCTCCCGGAGTTCGACTCACGGGAGGCGATTCACCTCGCACGACGTACAGGATATCGCGATACGCGTGAGCTGACCGCGGCCGAGCAGTTGCGTCTGGACTTCGAAGTGGAGACCGCGGCGGTGCGCAGCTTTGTGGAACGCCACCTCGGCCAAGACGCGATTCCCGGACTAGCGGCGGGTAATCCGGCCGACTTGGTGCTCTCCGACAGCATCGGGGAGGAACGTATATCGCGCGTGTTGACCGACGCAGGATTTCGGAACCCATCCCGGGGTATTGTCAATCTTCGTCGCATGGCGGGTGACGGCGAGGCGCGCGAACAATTTGCCCGCTTGGTGGTGCTCGCCTGGGACTACCTCCGCCGCTCGGGCGATCCCGATATGGCGCTCAACAACTGGGATCGCTTCACCGAGCAGGTCGAGGATCGGAAGGCGTTTTTTCGCGAGCTTCTGGCTCAGCCCAGACGCATGGAGATCATGCTGACGATTTTTGCCGGCAGCCAATTCTTGAGCGACACGCTTATTCGTACTCCCGCGTTTCTCGGCTGGATCAGCGACCCGTCGGTCGTCGCGGCGCGCCGGGAGGAACACGATATTGAAGAGGAGTTGCGGTCCGAGACGAGCGTCGCCGCCGATCGTATGGAACGTCTCAACGCGCTGCGCCGATTCCGCAGGCGCGAGATACTACGCATCGGAGCCCGCGATATCTGTCTC
Organism: Alkalispirochaeta sp.; assembly: GCA_965601925.1. GTDB lineage: Bacteria > Spirochaetota > Spirochaetia > DSM-27196 > Alkalispirochaetaceae > Alkalispirochaeta. The sequence continues at coordinate 2,009,222 of OZ271854.1, read as the reverse complement.
GGCGGTGACTTCACCGAAGTCGTCGGTGAGATAAGCGCGCTGGCGCGCTCTGTGGTACGAACCGCGCTGTTTCACGCGCAACGCGATCTCGCGTACGAAGCGGGGCCGCTGTGTATCCTCGCCTTCGGCAAGCTCGGAGGCGACGAACTCAACTACAGCTCGGACATCGATCTGCTGGCGGTCTACCAAGACGACGAGGCGGTCGTCGATCAGGAGGAGCGGGCAAGTAAACTCTTCCGCCAAGTGGTACGCGACCTCACCGATTTCACCCTGGAGGGTCAAGCGTACCGCGTCGATCTACGCCTTCGACCGTGGGGCAACGCCGGGCGCCTCGTTTATGCCATTCCGACCCTTCACCGCTACTATGCCGAGGAGGCGGACCTGTGGGAGCTGCAGGCCCTCATAAAACTCTCGCCGATCGCCGGAGACATCGAGTTGGGTCGCCGATTCTTAGAAGAGATCAAACCGACCTTCACCCGGAGATTGGACGGCGCCGGGAAGGAGGGCATACTCGGCACCGTACGCCATCTGCGAACACGTGCGGTCCGGCAACACGGGCCGACGGCAACGGCGGCGCAACCGCTCATCGGTGCGGATATCAAAAACGGCGAGGGCGGCATTCGGGACATAGAGTTTCTCGTGCAGGCGCTACAGATGCTCCAACACCGTTTTTACCCCGAGATCCTTACCGGCAACACCCTCGCCGCCCTACGCCGCCTGGAGGAGGCGGGCATCTTGGAGTCGGCCACGGTAGGTCGCCTCGGAGACGACTATCTCTTCCTGCGTCGGATCGAGCACTTCCTGCAAGTGTACGACGATCAACAACTTCACGCGATCCCGACGGAGCCCGACTCGCAGGCGAAGTTAACGCGTGTGGTACTGGGCGAGGCGGTTCCGCCCGGTGAGCTCCTCACACGTCTCGGTGAGACGATGAAGCGCGTCCGTGCTCACTATATCTCCGTCGTCGGTGAATCCCCCGAGGCGTAAGAGCGCACCATTCAACAAAAAAGGCGTCGGCACAATGCCGACGCCGCATCCATCCACCGGCCTTCCCCGGGGAAAAGGCCTCGTGAATCCACCTTAGATATCGAAGTACAGCGCAAACTCGTAGGGATGAGGACGAAGATCGAGAGCCATCGCCTCGTTCTCGCGCTTGTAATCGATCCACGTCTCGATGACGTCTTTGGTAAAGACATCGCCTTTGAGAAGGAACTCGTGATCGTTCTCCAAAGCGTCGAGCGCCTCTCTGAGACTCCCGGGAGTCGTGGGTACACCGGCCGCCTCTTCCGGGCTGAGGTCGTAGATGTTGCGATCCAACGGCTCGCCCGGATCGATCTTGTTCTGGATACCGTCGATTGCCGCCATGAGCATCGCGGAAAATCCGAGGTACGGATTGCTGGACGGATCGGGGCAACGGAACTCGAACCGCTTGGCCTTTTCGCTGTTGGAGTACATCGGAATACGGACCGCAGCGCTACGGTTACGACGACTGTACGCCAGATTGACCGGGGCCTCGTAGCCCGGTACGAGTCGCTTGTAGCTGTTGGTCGTCGGATTGGTAAAGGCCAGCACCGCCGGAGCGTGCTTCAGGAGTCCGCCGATCGCGTACAGCGCGGCTTGCGAGAGTCCGGCATATCCGTCGCCGAAAAACTGATTCTTGCCGTTCTTCCAGATCGAGAGGTGGGTGTGCATGCCGCTCCCGTTGTCCATGAACACCGGCTTGGGCATGAACGTGACGGTCTTGTTGTGCTTACGGGCGACATTTTTGACCACGTACTTGTACTTGGTCATATTGTCCGCCATCTCGACCATAGGCGCAAACCGCATGTCGATCTCGCACTGCCCGCCGGTCGCCACTTCGTGGTGGTGCGCCTCGACCGAAAGTCCGATCTGCTCCATCAAGACGACCATCTCGGAACGCATGTCCTGCAAGCTGTCGCTCGGCGGTACCGGGAAGTAGCCCTCCTTGTAGCGCGGCTTGTAACCGAGGTTGGGCCCTTCGTCCTTTCCCGAGTTCCAACGACCCTCGACGGAGTCGACGAAGTAGTAGCCGCTATGTTCGTTCTGGTCGAAGCGTACGTCGTCGAATACGAAAAACTCCGCTTCGGGGCCGATGAAGGCCGTATCTCCGATACCCGAGCTCTTGAGATAGTTGTCGGCTTTGCGCGCGATGTTGCGCGGATCACGAGTGTAATCCTCACCGGTGATCGGATCGGCGATGTTACAGACGATTACCAGCGTCTTGATCTCCATAAAGGGGTCGACAAAGGCCGTCTGAGGCTGCGGTTTCACGAGCATGTCCGACTCGTTTATACTCTGCCATCCGCGAATACTCGAGCCGTCGAAACCGACTCCATCGGTGAAGCTATCCTCATCGACTTCGCTTACGGGAACCGAGAAGTGCTGCTGCATCCCCGGAAAGTCCATAAAGCGGAAGTCAACAATTTTGACGTCCTCTTTTTTGATCAGATCGAGCACGTCTTTTGCCGTCATATCACTCATCCTCTACCTCCATACGTTTTCGATAACCCGAAGTCGCAAAGCCTCTTTTTCGTGGCCTTTCGGCTTGTTTACTACATTTATGTCGGACAAAGTATATAAAAAATCCGCGCATGTAAACCCCTGGAGCAAAAAATACATCTTGGATTACGAATGTGTATCTATCGAGGAGCGAAAAACGATACGTGTACCGGGAGAAACTATCCGCGTTCGCGGTAGTGGCGGCGCAGTACGATGAGATAATCGGCGAAACTGGCCCACGAGAAGATAACCGAAACACCGAACGCCCCGATCGTTAACCAGGGGAGCTGGGGCATGAGGCCGTGGAGATTTCGCAAGCGAAGATGAGTCAGCATGAGGAGGCCCAAACCGGTGCTTACGGCGTACACCACGGTTTTCGTCTTTCCGCCCCAGCGTGCGGCGAGCGCAACGCCGTCGCGCGCCATCAACATACGCACAAAAATGATCCCCAACTCGCGGTACATAATCAGCACGAACATCCAGACCGGCATGATCGAGAAGGTGGCAAAGACGACAAAACAGGTGAGCCGACTCACGACATCGGCGAAGGGATCCAGAAGCTTCCCGATGTCGGATACGACACCCATGGATCGGGCGACCGCGCCGTCCAACATGTCGGAGATCTCCGTAAGCACGAAGATGCTCCAGAGCATCACGATACTCAGGAGGCTGAACCGACCGGCGGTCCAGAAGGGCAGGTAGGCGAAGAAAAAAAAGAGCGGGCTCAATACAAACCGTGTACTCGTCAGAACATTTGCCGCGTTCACACACGAGATGCTACGGACCTCAACACTCGGTGTCAACCTCGCCGATCAGACGGCGGCGACTCACGCCAAAGATGATTGAGCGTCCGGTCCGTCGCTGCGGTGCCGTGCCAACAACTGTTCAACGGACGCAAAACGCCGTTCGCGAAAAAAGCTGTACAACACTTCGAATCCGTTTCGAAGACGACGATCGATCATTCCTCGAAGCGCCTTCTGCGTCTCCGCTTCATCGGCGTAGGTGAAGTGACGCTCTCGGGTGATAAAAAAATCGCGCCCGACGGTAAGCGTGAGCGTCGGGTACCCAAAGAGGTTTCCTTGACGATCGGTGATCGTTACGTACTGCACGCTTCCGTTGTCTTCCCGGCGATAAAGCGTCACCATCATACGATGTTTGTATCGGACGAAAGCGAACGAAAACTAAGGCGCAATCGCCGATAACCGCGGTGAACGTATCGGGGAAGACATCTACTCGTTTTCGCCTACGACCGAGAGCGTATAGAAGCCGGGCTGGAGATACCCCGCCCCGTCTACCGGCCACTCCGTCTCCGCGTTTCGGTCGCCGAATCCTCGGCGAGGATAGGTTCGCGGATCCGACCACACCGGTATCGGTGAACTCCTGCGTCGATACAAAATATCCGCCCTATCGCTCCCGGACGCCGTTACGGCAACGGTCACAACCCTTCCCGGGGGAGGAAACCACCACAATGGCGGCGGATTCCGCCGCGTAGTGACTCGTATGGTGATGGATTGATCCACGGCGAGATGCAGGGGCTGCGACCACACACCACCCACTCCGGCGTCGGGCGGATCGGAGAGACGGCGTCGGTCCATATCATCCGGGGCACCCTCGAGGGGCAGGACCGGGGCGAAACGCACATCCAACCTTCCGCCGTCGGAACCCTCCGATAAATCGATGCGTAGGAGCCCCACCGTAAGGGGATGCGATCGACCGTCCGGGAGCACGCCGCCCGGCACCTCGTCCGTAGAGGCGAGAACGACGTGGATCGAATCGTCGACATTGCGCGAAAAGCGTACCTCGGCACGTTCGATCGGTGCCCACAGCGCGAATCCGTATACCAGCGGCAAGATGCACGTCATGAACGCGATCGTCCGCAGGAGTCCGCGCGCGGCGAACGTCGCCCAGACGAGCAATCCCGAGGCGAACATCAAAGCGACACCGCCCCACCACCACGCGAGTACCTCAAATGGATTCAGGAGCATTGCGCCGCCCGACAGCACCAGCGCCGATGCGAGGGCGAGGGGCAGGACTGCGTTGCGCCGTTTTCGCGTCACGAGGGGACCGCGGTTCCATCGGGGCCACGGTACGGCGAAGCGCACCGCGACTCCCAAAGCCCCGCCGGCGAGGAAGATGAGAAAAAAGGGTCTCGTCGTAACGTAGGCGACGACGAGACCGATCCACTCATTCAAAACCCGTATAACGCGCCGTATTTGTCGTTGAGATAATCCAGAAAGAAGCGCGGATTCAGATCCTGTCCACTGATCTCCCTGACGAGCCGCCCGGCGGAGCGTACCTTACCGTGACGATGGATACGTTCTCTCAGCCAGTCGAGAATGGGCCCGGTCGCACCCTCCGCTACCCGCTTCCACATATCGGGTATCTCCCGTTGCATAACCGAGAAAAACTGCGCGGCGTAGAGATTGCCCAGAGCGTACGTCGGAAAGTATCCGAAGGCTCCGAAGGACCAATGCACATCCTGCAATACCCCTTCGGCGTCGGTCGCGGGCGTGATTCCCAATAGTTCCCGCATCTTCTCGTTCCAGGCACCGGGCAACTCGTCTACCGAGAGCTCATCGTCGATAAGCGCCTGCTCCAGTTCAAACCGCAGGATAATGTGCAGCCCGTAGGTTACCTCGTCGGCCTCCACCCTGATAAACGAGGGCTCGACCTTATTGATCGCACGATAGAAGTCGTCCAAGCCCACCGAGGCGAGCTCGGTGGGAAAGAGTTTCCGCACCGTCGGGAGCCAATGGTCCCAGAAATGACGACTACGACCGATCATGTTTTCCCACATCCTGCTTTGAGACTCGTGAACACCGAGACTCGTTCCCTCGGCAAGAAGCGTTCCGTGCAACGCCGGATCGACGCCAAGTTCATAGAGGGCGTGCCCGGTCTCATGAATCGTGGAGAAAAGCCCCGAGGCGAATAACAATTCGTCGTAACGAGTCGTAATGCGAATATCGTCTCCGCCGAGCATTGTGGTAAACGGATGTGCGCTCTTGTCCAGGCGACCGCGGCTCGTCTCGTACCCGAGCGAGGTCATCACCATGCGGCCGAACTCATCCTGCTTCGCCTCGGCGAACTGTGTATCGAAGAAGGAGTCGTCGACTTGGTCGGCCTCACCGATCTTGCGCACGAGTTCCACCAGCCCTTGGCGAACGCCGGCAAACACGTCGGCGACCTCGGCGGTGCGGGCGTACGGCTCGTACTGGTCCAAGAGTGCGTCGTATCGGCACGCCTCGTATCCGAGAGCGTCGGCCATCTCGCGATTGAGGGCGATCAGTTTCTGCAACCACGGTTTGAACTGCTCGTAATCGTCAGCTTTGCGCGCGCCGGCCCACGCATTTTGCCCGCGGCTGCCGGTCTCGGCGAGCTCCCGCACCAATCGGGTGGGTAGACGGGTCGCCAAACGATACTGCCGCCGCTTTTCGCGAAGAAAGGCGTTGTCGACTTCACCGAGCCCGGCGACGGAAACCTCGTCGTCTTCGCTCGAAGGGTCGGCACCGGCGGCGGCCAGAAGCTCGCCGACGCGGGGGGCGATAGTGCGCTCGTGAATCAGACTCTGCAGGAGCGCAACCTGTTCGGCGCGCTCATCGACGGCGCGAGAGGGCATGTACGTCTCCTGGTCCCAGCTCATCGCCGCGGAGATGTGCTCCAACAGATGCGCCTCTTTGTCGAGGGCCTTCAACTCCACGAGCGTCTGTTCGAGATTGCTCATGCGGTCGACTCCTTTAAACGGACTCTTTTGCGGAGACCTTCTCCGCCATAAGACGTGCAAATGCGTCGACTGACATCGCGTCCAGTCGGTCGCCGGTGCGCGTACGCGGACTCACCTGATCGGCGCTCTCTTCCTTCTCGCCGACGACCAGCATATACGGCACTTTCTGCGTCTGGGCGAGACGGATTTTGGCGTTCATACGATTGTCCGAGAGGTCCGCCTCGACGCGGTATCCCGCCTCAAAGAGCCTCGTCGCGACCGTGGCGGCGTACTCGTCAAAGGCCGGCGCCACCGGCACGACCACCGCCTGCACCGGCGCCAACCAGACGGGAAAGGCTCCTCCGTAATGCTCGATAAGCACGCCGAAGAACCGCTCCAGCGAGCCCAACAGTGCGCGATGCACCATGTACGGACGCTTCTCCGTGCCGTCGGTATCGACGAAGGTCATATCGAAACGCTCGGGAAGGTTGAAATCGAACTGAATCGTCGTCATCTGCCACTCGCGACCGAGGGCGTCACGAACCTTGAGATCGATCTTGGGGCCGTAGAACGCCCCACCCCCTTCGTCGACCTCGTACTCCATACCTTCGGCCTTCAACGCCTTGCGCAAACTCTCGGTCGCGCGATCCCAGTCCGCCTGTTCGCCGACCGACTTTTCGGGACGAGTGGACAGGTACGCCTTGATCTGATCGAAACCGAACGCATGCCACATGCGCATTGAGAAGCGGAGAACCTCGAGAATCTCATCCTCGGTTTGATCGGGGGTGCAAAAGATATGCGCATCGTCCTGGGTGAATCCGCGGACGCGCAACAGACCGTGTAACACTCCCGAGCGCTCGTAGCGATAGACGGTGCCGAGCTCGCCCCATCTGAGCGGGAGATCGCGATAACTACGCTTGTCGGTCTTGTAGATCATGATGTGAAAGGGACAGTTCATCGGCTTAGCGTAGTAATCCGCGTTATCGAGTTCCATCGGTGAGTACATGTTCTCGCCGTAAAAGTCCAAGTGACCCGACGTCTCCCAGAGCCAACTCTTTCCGACGTGTGGCGTATAGAGGAGCTCGTAACCGCCCAGACGGTGCTGGTCGCGCCAGAAATCCTCGATGGCGCCGCGGATGCGCGCACCCTTGGGATGCCAGTAGATCAATCCGGCGCCCGCCTCCTCGTGCGTCGAAAAGAGATCGAGCTCGCGGCCGAGCTTCCGGTGGTCCCGTTTTTCGATCTCCGCCAGCCGGTTGAGGTACTCCCGGAGCTCCTTGGGCGTCTCCCACGCGGTGCCGTAGATGCGCTGGAGCATCGGGCGCTTCTCGTCGCCTCTCCAGTACGCCCCGGCGATGTTCAACAGCTTAAACGACTTCGGATGAATCTCCTTGGTGCTCTCGACATGGGGCCCTTTACATAGATCGACAAAGGTATCGACGGTATACGTCGAAACTTCCACGTCGTCGGGAAGGTCGTCGATCAACTCAATCTTGTACGGCTGATCGGCGAAGAGCTCGCGGGCTCTCTCCTTGCCGACTACCTCGCGCACCAAGGCGTGATCGCCGGCGACGATCTCCCGCATCTTGGCTTCGATCGTCTCCAAGTCGTCCGCCTTGAGGCTCCGCGGGAGCTCAAAGTCGTAGTAAAAACCATTCTCGATCGGTGGGCCGATTGCGATTCTGGCGTCGGGAAACATCTGCAACACCGCCTCGGCCATGACGTGCGCGGTGGTGTGCCTGATACGATACAGTCGTTCTTCGCGCGTAAGAGTCTGGGACATCGGGATACCTCCAAAAAACGCCACCGATCGGCACCGTCGAAGCGGACGCAAAGGGGTACAAACGGATGACGGATCTGGTAGGGGTACCATTGTCCGCAGCAGATGTCAAGCGAGCGAAGAGTGGCGTGCGCACGCTACGTGCGGCGCACGTACTTAGGAAGGACGGCGGGTATGTAAGACGACCAGGGAGCGCGCCGCCAACGAAATCGTATCGGGCCGTTGTAAGTCGATCTCCCACCCGGGCTCACGAAAATCGTGCGGTGTTTCGGAGGCGGTATCGACCGTCTTAACCCATGTAGCACCGGCCGGCAACGTCGGCACAACGAAGGAACGCTTCTCCTTCGCGGCGTTAAACATGATGAAAAAGTCGTCGTCGCTGCGTCCGTCTCGCCTCTTCACTTCGGTGCCGTCGATATAGACCGCAAGGGTGTAACTCTCGGAGTTCCAATCGAACAGACTCCCGTCGGCGTCAAACCACTGAATGTCGGGCCGACGGTTGCGGTTATTGTCGCGACCGGTGTAGAACTCCGGACGCGTGAAAATCGGATGGTCCTTCCTGAGAGAGATGAGCATTCTGGTAAAACGGAATATCTCCGAGTACTCCACGCCGAGGTCATAGTCGTTCCAACTGGTTTCGTTGTTCTGGCAGTACGCATTATTGTTGCCGCCCTGCGTGCGGGCGAACTCGTCGCCGGCAAGGAGCATCGGTGTGCCGAGTGACAGAAGGAGCGTAGCGAGAAAGTTCTTCATCTGTCTGACGCGCGCGTTCCGAACATCGGGATCGTCCGTCTCTCCCTCCGCTCCGTAGTTGAAACTGAAGTTGGAGTTGTGTCCGTCCCGGTTCCCCTCTCCGTTGGCCTCGTTGTGCTTGCGGTTGTAGCTCACCAAATCGCGCAGGGTAAATCCGTCGTGAGAGGTGATGAAGTTGATGCTGTGAAACGGTTTGCGTCCTCCGGCGTGGTACAGATCGGAGCTCCCGGCAAACCGGGTGGCGAGAGACCCCACCGTGTTGCGGTCGCCGCGCCAAAAACGTCTCACATCGTCACGGAAACGATCGTTCCATTCCGCCCACCGATCAGGAAACTCGCCGACTTGATAAGCTCCACCGGCGTCCCACGCCTCCGCGATAATCTTCGTATCGCGTAAGATCGGATCCTGTGCGATACGTTCCAGAATCGGTGGGTTGTCCAGGAGATTTCCGCGCTCGTCGCGCCCGAGAATACTTCCCAAGTCGAACCGGAACCCGTCGACATGCATATCCACGACCCAATAGTGCAGACACTCGGTAATCAAGGTACGCATGACCGCGTTGTTACAGTTCATCGTATTGCCGGTCCCGGAGAAGTTCCTGTAGTAGCGCGGATTGTCGTCCAGCATGTAGTAGGTGGTATTGTCGATCCCTCGAAAGCTGAGGGTCGGGCCCAGCTCGTTACCTTCACCGCTGTGGTTGAACACCACGTCCAGGATCACCTCAATACCGGCCCGGTGGAGTTCGCGTACCATCTCCTTGAACTCGACGACTTGCTCCCCAAGCCCGCCGTCGGCGGCATAACTTGCCTTGGGGGCGAAAAAGGCGATAGTGCTGTATCCCCAGTAGTTCTCCACTCGCTCGCCGGTGGACGGGCTAATCCGCTCGTACTCGAACTCGTCGAACTCCTGAACGGGGAGAAACTCAATGCTGGTGATACCGAGCTCCTTGAGGTACGGTATCATCTCGATGACGCCGCGATACGTACCCGGATGTTCGACCTCGGCACTTCGGTGGCGCGACAGACCACGAACGTGCGCCTCGTAGATCACGCTCTTGCGAAGAGGGTAGTTGAGCGGACGGTCGCCCTGCCAGTCGAAGGCGTCGTCCACCACGATACATTTGGGCATTCCGGCGGCGCCCTCGACGGTCCGTAGGCTGAGATCGCGCTCGGGCGCCTCGCGGTTGTATGCCAAAGCATTCACGAGATCCCAGCGAAAGTTGCCGGTTAACGCCTTCGCATATGGATCCAGCAACGGCCGATCGGCATTGAACCGTAAACCCTTTTCGGGAGCAAACGGTCCGTCGACCCGGAACATATAGAGAGCGCCCGGTCCGATCCCCTCGACCTCGATATGCCACACGTCACCGGTGCGATATCGATCGGGCGAGAGCTCAAACTCGTGCACGGGAAAGGCGGCCTCGGGTTCGTCATAAATTTGTAACCACACCCGCGTTGCGTTCCGACTAACCAAACCGAAGTGCACACGGCCGGGTGTCGGGGTAGCGCCAAGCGGATACGGCTTTCCCGGGGAAACCCGAATCATCGATTGTTCCACTACGACGGAAGTATACTACGAAATGTACCTGCGAACTATTCCGATGAAGACGTCTCGCACCTCGGCATGCAACCAATGACCCGCCTCGGCGATGGTTTCGATCTCGTTATCGGGAAAGTGTCGCTCAATCGCCTCCACGTCGGCGGGCTCGATGTAGTGGGACCGTCCACCGGCGATGAAGCGCACCGGTCCGTCGTAGCGCTCATCGACGTACGGCCAATCGATGATATCGGCGTACCCACGCCGGAGTCCCGATACGTTAAGCCGCCACCGATATCGTCCATTCCCGTCGGGCACGAAACTCTTGAGGAGAAACATTCGCACCGCCTTCTCGGGAACAAAAGGCTTCATGATCCGATCGGCGTCCCCGCGACCGGTAACCTCATCGGCGGCTACCGCCGCCATGGCGCGAAAAATGTCTTCATGAGTCGGATCGTAGCGGCGCGGCGCAATATCCGCGACTATCAGTCGCTCCACCGCATGGGGTCTCGTAAACGCCATCGCCATGGCCGCCTTGCCGCCCATGGAGTGGCCGAGTAACGTAAAGCGTTCGGTCGGGCCGTCGGGAAGCGCCGCTACGAGCTCCGGCGATTCGAGGGCGTTCCACACCATGTCGGCAACCTCGGAGTAGGTCGCGCGATCGGTATGGCGCGACAGACCGTGATTCGGCATATCGGGCACCAACACGATCCGCCCCTCGGCAAAGGACTGCGCTTGCGAGCGCCAATTGTCACCTGAGCCGAACAGACCGTGCAGAACGACGAGAGGACTACGGGGCGCGCGACCGGTCGCCCCGTCGGCGATCCATCGCCAAAAAATGCCGCCCGCCTCTACCGTTCCCGTCGCCGTACTCACGTCGCCTCGCCGGCGGCCAGTGCCGGTATGCGCGAAACGTTCTCGAGGACGAAGTGCGGTCGGTAGGCGAACCGCTCCATCTCTTCCTCGTCGGTCACGCCGGAGAGGACCAAAAGCGTCGTAATCTCCGACTCCAACCCGGCGATGATGTCGGTATCCATACGGTCACCGATGATGAGCGTCTCCTCACGGCGGCACTCGATACGCCTCAACGCCTGTCGCATCATGAGCGGATTGGGCTTGCCGACGAAATACGGCTCGACACCGGTCGCCAACTCGATGGGACGAATTAGTGCTCCGCACGCCGGGATGACTCCGGACTCCACGGGACCGGTAAGGTCGGGGTTGGTGCCGATCAACTTGGCGCCGCGGCGCACCAGATTGACCGCTTTCTCGATCTTCTCGAAGCTGTAGCTTCGCGTCTCCCCGATCACCACGTAATCCGGGTCGATATCATTCATGGAAAAACCGACGTCGTACAGGGCGTTGATTAACCCCGCTTCCCCCACCACATAGGCGCTACCGCCCGGTCTTTGGGCGGCGAGAAACCCGGCGGTCGCGAGCGCGCTCGTATAGAAATTCTCCAACGGTACGTCGACGCCGAGGCGGCGGAGCTTTTCCTGAAGTTCGCGTCTGCTGCGCTCGCTGGAGTTGGTAAGAAACAGAAACGCCTTATCGCTATCGATCAACCATTGGACGAACTCCCGCACGCCGGGTAACAGTCGATTTCCGTGATAGATGACACCGTCCATGTCCGAGATAACACCCTTGAGATGTGACAGGCGCTCCCGCAAATCTCCCGCCTGAGGATGGACCAACCGCTCCTTCATCGCCATATCGCACACTCCCATGGTTCATAAAAAAAGGCCGCCGGATGTCGGCGGCCTTTCGCATAGTCTCTAACGCGACTTTCGGTTCTTCTTTTTGCTTCGCTGCATAACGACTTCGCGCTTCGCCGCTTCGACCTCGGCGATACCGGTAGTCGCCTGCGCAACCTCTTCCTGAGGCGAAGCGCTCTCGGAGCCGTTTCCCGACGGACGCGCGACGGCGCCCTTGTGAAACTTCTCCATATCTTTGCGCTTACGCCGCGTCGTCTCCGAGGCGCTCCACGCCATGAGTACGGGAGATGCGACGAAGACCGAGGAATAGGTACCCACTACGACACCGATCATTAACTTCAAGGCGAACAACTGAATCTGTCCGGTGCTGAAGATGAAAATCGCCAGCACGGCGAGCAACGTCGTGAGCGATGTGATGAGCGTCCTACTGAGACTCTGCGAGATACTGATATTAACGATCGATCGGAACGGATTCTCGCGGATAAGCGTCTCGTTCTCGCGGATGCGATCGAAAATGACGATCGTATCGTTGAGCGAGTACCCGATGATCGTAAGGACTGCGGCGATCGTCGCGATGGATACCTCGAGTTGAAAGGTCCCGATCACGCCGAGGATTACCAAAACATCGTGCACGAGGGCGGAGATCGACGCCACGGCATACCCGAACCGAAACCGAAACCACAGATACGCCAAAATCAACACGAGGGCGAATACGGTGAGGAACACCGCCTGCTGCGTCAGATCGCGGGAAAAACGCGGCCCTACATAGGCATTTTCGAGTTCGGTAACGGTCGCACCGTCGAACTCGCTCCGCAAATCATCGAGCACCGTCCGAGATATCGTAACGGCGAAGTCGTCGATCGAGCCGTCGTCGCGAATACGAATGACGAATCGGTCGGCGGCGGCATCGCCCAGACGCTGGATCTGCGCACCTTCGTAGTCTACGAGCGCCGAACGAATCGCCTCGATATCGAGATCCTCGCGCGCGTCGACCTCTACGGTAAGGTTGAGGCCCGGCTGGAAATCGATACCCAGGTTAAATCCGCCCTGGACGACTGTGCCGACGATACCGCCGACAATTACGACGGCGGAAACGACGAACATCAACGTGCGAGTCTTCATGAAATCGAATACGCGTTTCATGCACTCCTCCACATGATGCTCAGCTTGGTGCGTTTCAACGCATCGGTGCTGAAGTCAAAGAACAACCGCGTCACCACCAAAGCGGTAAACATCGACGAGACGATACCGACGGCGAGGGTCACGGCGAATCCTTGGATCGGACCGGTCCCCAACTGAGAGAGAAAGATGGCGGCGATAAACGTCGTAATGTTGGCATCCATGATCGTCCAAAACGCCTTCTGGAATCCCGCCTTTACCGAAGCGCGGGCGCCCTTCCCGAGGCGGTACTCCTCTTTTATGCGCTCAAAAATGATTACGTTGGCGTCGACCGCCATACCGACCGTGAGAATGATACCGGCGATACTGGTCAGTGTCAGCGTCAGATTGAACGCCGATAGGATCGACACGATGAAGAACAGATTAAGTATGAGCGCGACATCCGCCACGATGCCGGCGCCCTTGTAGTACACCGCCATGAATAGGATGATCAATGCAAATCCGAGGGCGATCGACCGCAACCCCACTTGAATTGCCGTCTCACCGAGAGATGCGCCGACAACCTGCTGATTGACGACATCCAAGTCGATGGGCAGGGCGGCCGTTCGGAGTACGAGCGCTATGTTCTGCGCCTCCTCCTCGCTGAAGCCGGTGATACGCACCTGACCGGTCGGAATCTCCTCTTGAATACGCGCATACGCCCGGACCCTGTCGTCCATGACGATCGCCAAGGAGGTACCGGTATTATCCCGAGTGAGCGCGGCAAAGCGGTCCGCGCCTTCGGCGTCCAGGACGAAGTTTACCGTCGGGCGATTGGTCAAAGGATCGCGGGCGACCTGCGCATCCCTGATATGCGATCCGTCCAGCCCGAACTGATCGATGTCGTCGTAAATGACGATCCAGTGTACCGGGGCATCGATACCGTATTCGTCCCGTACTACGTACTCGGATACCGTCGATCCGGCCGGCACGAACTCGGGCACACCGTCGATTTCCGGATTCCATTCGCGACCGCCGTTCTGGAACGGAAAGGAGTTCTGATACTCCAAAAGCCGATCGGTGATGTCGTTGTTGACGATCCGGAAGTTGAGACTTCCCCGTCCGAGGAGGAACGAGTTGACTCGTTCGCGATCGTCGTCGCCGGGAATATCGATTACGATACGATCGTTGTCGCTCGTGCGAATCTGCGGTTCGGTCACGCCGAAGCGGTCGATACGATTGCGGATGATGCCGACGGCGAGCTCAATCGCCTCCGAAACCTGTACGGCCGTAGGCGCCGTTCCCAGACGCTCGGCAAGGCTGTCTCGGTCGGCCTCCAAGGTGACGCTTATGCCGCCCGACAGGTCCAGACCGAGCTGAATGATCCGCTCCCGCATATCCTTAAGCGCCAGCGCGTCGTCGCGATAGTACGTCTCGAGCGCGTCGGCCGCTTCACCCTCGTCGCGAAAACTTCCCAACACATCGGCGGCGCGAAGCGTATCGGGGATGTCCCCCTCACGCACGTTCAACTCGTGCAACAGCTCGAGGTTATCTCGCGCGATCTCAATGAGAAACGCGTACTCTTCGGGAACCTCTTCGTCCCCGGCGGCGGCGACGCGCAGATCGCGCAGCGCCTCGCGAGCTTGATCGTCCGCCCAGTCTCGAATCTCGGTTCTCGAACTTTGGGCGAGTGTTTGCTGATCCTCGGGTATGAGAAAATACCAACGTAGTGTCGGCAAAAATGCGGCGACACCAAAGGCGACGAGGACCAGAACGATGAACAGACGTAGTCGTTTTGTCATTCGGGCAACTCCGATTGGAGAATATTAATCGTTACTTGGATTCGGAATCGCCGTTTTCTTCGGCGGTCTCGGCGCTCTCTTTGCCGCTCGGCTTTTTCTCCAGAACGGAGCCGATGGCGCTGCGCGAGAACTGAATCTTCGTGTTGTCGTCTACCTTGAGCACTACCGCGTCGTCTTTGAGTGAGAAGATCGTACCTCGAATACCGCCGATGGTGACCACGCGGTCGCCCTTTTTGAGAGCTTCCAACATCGATTTGGTCTCTTTCTGACGCTTATTCTGAGGACGAATGATCAAAAAGTAAAAGATCGCGAATACGAGCCCGAACATTATCAGGGTCGTAGGCGCTGCGGTTGCGGGCCCACCGGCACCGGCACCTTCCGCGGCACCGGCGAGAAGAGGCACGTTGAACATCATATTCATTTTGTTTCGTCCTTATACAATGCGAAAATTTCTGAGTACCGTAACACGCCGTCGGTGCTCGGTCAAGTTGAACCGACCGTCGTACAGAATCGCGCGTCGATACGGCCGGGAGCACCGACGCCGTAAACCGTCGCGAAAGAGGTCGTCGCGAGGCGCGCGCCGGCGTCGGACGCGCTACCGAGGTCGGGACCTACGAGATCGCGCGCGTACTGATCGAGTCGTCCGGCGCCTCGAATACGCCGAAGAGGCGCTTGAGCGCTTCAATCGAGGATATCTCGATCCCGCTGGCCTCAACAAATCGAGGAAGATAGTCTTCGAGGGATCCGTCATACAGAGCGGCCCGAAACGCGTATCGGTATAGCCCTTTGTCGAGTAACTCCGCGACCTTAAGCGCTCCGTAGCGTCGCCGCGCCGAGCCGTCGACAATCGCACAGTTGCCGTCGAATCCGACGGCACAGACGAAATCTTCACGTTTCATTGCAATCTTCCCCACTCGAAAGAGACAAAAAACGGCGGGACGAATCCCGCCGTTCTATTATATCACCAAACAATGGTGTCGGGGTGGGCGACTACATCATCCCGCCCATGCCTCCCATGCCGCCCATGTCGGGAGCGGGAGCCTTGTCTTCCTTCTCGGGAAGATCGGTGACGATAGCCTCGGTGGTAAGGAGGAGACTGGCGATAGAAGCCGCGTTCTGCAGCGCGCTGCGGGTAACCTTAGCCGGGTCGATAATACCCTCCTGCATCATGTTTACCCACTCGCCGGTCTGCGCGTTGTATCCGACGCCCTTCTTCTCTTTCTTGGCGCGATCGACGATGATCGACCCGTCGACGCCACCGTTCACGGCGATCTGGCGCATCGGCTCCTCTAAAGCGCGGCGCACGATATTGAATCCGACCTTGCCGTCTTCATCCTCACCGGACAGATCGACCTTCTCGAGAATGGGCAACGTCTGAACCAGCGATACACCACCACCGGGCACGATACCCTCTTCTACCGCAGCGCGGGTCGCGCTGAGCGCGTCCTCGACACGGTGCTTCTTCTCTTTGAGCTCTACCTCGGTAGCGGCACCGACGTTGATGACCGCAACGCCACCGGCGAGTTTCGCCAGTCGCTCCTGCAGCTTCTCGCGATCGTAGTCGCTGGAGGTCTCGTCGATCTGCGCTTTAATCTGCGCCGTGCGATCCTTGATGTCCTGCGCCTTGCCGCCGCCGTTGATGATGGTGGTGTTTTCCTTGTCCACCTTGATCGACTGCGCGCTACCGAGCTGGCTGACGTCTACGCTCTCGAGCTTGAGACCGAGCTCCTCGCTGATGACCTGGCCGCCGGTAAGGATCGCAATGTCCTCGAGCATCGCCTTGCGGCGGTCGCCGAAACCGGGAGCCTTGACGGCGCACGCGTTGAGCGTTCCGCGGATGTTATTGACGACGAGCGTGGCAAGCGCCTCACCCTCTACGTCCTCGGCAATAATGAGGATCGGCTTACCGGCCTGCGCGACCTTCTCGAGAACCGGCAGAAGATCCTTCATGCTCGAGATCTTCTTGTCGTGAATCAGAATGTAGGGACTCTCGAGCTCGGCAACCATATGCTCGCGGTTGGTGGCGAAATACGGTGACAAATATCCGCGATCGAACTGCATACCTTCCACGAAGTCGGTCGTGGTATCCATGGTCTTCGACTCTTCGACGGTGATGACGCCGTCTTTGCCGACCTTCTCCATGGCGTCGGCGATCTCTTCACCGATCTCCTTGTCGTTATTGGCCGAGATCGACGCGACCTGCGCGATTTCGTTGCGATCTTTGATCGTCTTGGCCATCTTGCTGATCTCTTCGACGGAGATCTCGACCGCCTTATCGATGCCTCGCTTGAGCCCCATGGGATTGAGACCGGCGGCTACACTCTTGAGCCCCTCTTTGATAATGGAGTAGGCGAGAACGGTTGCCGTGGTCGTACCGTCACCGGCGACGTCGTTCGTCTTGGTGGCGACTTCCTTCAAAAGCTGCGCGCCCATGTTTTCGTAGGCGTCTTCGAGCTCGATCTCCTTCGCGACGGAGACACCATCTTTGGTGACGGTGGGAGCACCGAATTTCTTGTCGAGCAGCACATTGCGGCCCTTGGGGCCGAGGGTGACCTTCACGGCGCGGGAAAGCTTTTCCACTCCGTGCAAAAGCGAACGTCGTGCTTCTTCGTCGAACTTAAGTTGTTTAGCCATAACACTCCCTCTTTGGATACGTGTAGTTATGTAGTATGATGGGGCGCGAGTGCGCTTAACTCGCGCATGGAAAGATACAAACGATTTGCCGAAGCATCAACTGATTTTCGCATTAATTTTGATCGAAATATGGGAATAATACGTACGGTCTTATGATCTTATTGTCAAGCAGCGGTCGTTCCATCGACGATCTCGCGGTTCTCATGGGGTGTGTAGATCTATTCGCCGACGCCGCCGTTCGGCCGGTGGTACACTGCGCCTCGCCGCTCTCCCCTCCCGAAACGGCGGCGCAACGATCGACGGTAGACGATTTCTCACGGGCCTGCCGCGAGGGTTCGGTCGCGGTGTGGAGCGGCGGATGGTCCGGCGCACGTGCCCACCTTCTCCTCTCCGACGAGCTGCGGTGGGAGCTTGCATGGAGCCGCACCTCCGACGAAGGCACCGGTTTCCTCCAGCTGTTCGGCGTTGTGCCGGAGTGCTACTTTCCCCATTCCCCGACGCGAGGTCAGGTGGAACGTCTCGCCGAAGGCGGCGCCGTATGCGCCGGGTACGGGGTCGACTCTCCCGCCGCAACGCTCACACCGGGAGAGATCCACGATCTGTGGTTTTTCCATAAGGAACGGTGGGGGCGCCTCCGTTCGCTCTTTGTATCCGCCGCCGCGACCGATCTATCCGTTCCGGCGAACGGGTTCGACGTGACGCACCTTGTGTTGCCGCGCGATGACGACGGGACGGTACAGATGCCCGAGGCCTCCACGGTCGAGCTGATCAAACGGCTGTCGGCCGCCGGCGGCGACGGTCCGTGGACGGAGCGCCTCCAAACCGACGCGGCGCCGCGGCGAATACTCTTCGGCGACGGTCGGCCGACTCCGTCACGGTGGACGTCGCCCGATGAGATCGCACGCCTCATATCCGTCCGTAACGGCCGGACATCCCATCGAGAGCGTACGCGTCGAATACTGTCTATCGCCGCAGACCCGTGGGAGCCGCGAGCGACCTCGAACGAGGCCATGGCAAGCTCGCTCCCGCGCGAAGATCGCTTTCAGGGCCGCGACGTGCAGGGGGGCATCACGGGGAAGCTCTCTTTGGACGACGAGGAGACCACCGTTCACTTCGCCGCCGGACGTTTTTGCGGCTTGAGCAAAAAGGGAGATCGCGTCGTTCCGCTCCGGCGCGCTCAAGGCTTCGTCCAGTATCATGCGCAACGACGCGGCCCGGTGCGCTATCGCACACGTTATCTCGAAACGGAGACCGCCGCGTGGTTTACCGCCCGCTCTATTCGGGGAGTGCGAGAAACGGCGGTACTGGACGGCGTATTTCATCTCGAGTCGACCGCGTTCGTCGTCGACGCGTCACCGGGCCTCATACTCAACTTCGCCGTCACTCGTCTGGACTCGCCGCCCGACGACTTGTATCGCCTCGGCCTTTTGGAGGTACCGCTTGTCACGCTTAAAGAAGAACGCGCCGTAGAGGCGTCGCTCCTCGACCCCAAAGGTGCAACCACGCCGTTTCAGCTCGGGATGCGCCGGGACGATGCGCGGCGCACGAGAGGAGCCGTCGGACCGAGCGAGGAGGCGGCCGTGGGGTCGGCGGTGCGTCTGGAGACCGAACGCGGCCCGTTGACCGTCGCGGCGATCGATCCGCGCGGCGAGGCCGTCGTACCGTTCTGCTTCGCCGTACACCGGGGGAAGGAGGGCGCGCATCTCGTGTGGTACCCCTTCGGCCTTATCCGTTCACCGCACGATGCAGTTTTTCACGCTGCGTTTTGGACGGCGACGTATCGACTGATTCTCGGCGAAGACGACTCGATCGACGTCGCGAATCGTCTACGTACCGAGATCGACGGATTCAGGACGGCGTCCGTGCTCTCCGAACCGTCCCGCTGACGACGCGCACGGCTCCATCGGTCGTATCGAGCACCAGCGAGCCGTCTCGGTCGATCCTCGCGACGACACCCGATACTTCGTTATGTTCGTCGGCGACGACAACTCTCTCCCCACGCCACGACAGATGGTCGGAAACGACCGAGTGCCACGCGGATCCGGCGAGGAAGTGTGCAATTGAGGCGTCCAGCATCGACAGCAGTTCGTGATACCCACCGCGCCATCCGAGTTCCCGCAACGAGACCGGGTTCGCCGCCTCGTCGTGTACGGAAACGGCGAACCGCGACCGGACGGGAGCCATCCCGTTGATTCCGATTCCCACGAGAAACCAGCGTGCATCGGCCTCGACGAGTATACCGCACAGCTTACGGCCTTCGACGAGAATATCGTTGGGCCATTTGATGCAAACATCGTTTCGCGTCACCTTGCCTCGGACGACCTCCAGCACGGCCGCGCCGATTCGAAGGGCAAGCGTGCCGGGGTTGGCGTCTCCGGGATCGAAGACTCCTCGTCGTCGGATCGCGAGGGTAGTCAGGATCGCCTCACCGGGGCGATCGAACCACGCGCGCCCGCGACGCCCGCGGCCGCGCCATTGGAGCGCACTGCGAACACGGAAGGCGTCTCGTTCCGCCCCGGCACGGGCCGTGAAGCGTCGAGCCTCGTCCATGGTAGAGTCGAGGGCGGGGAAAAAGAGCTCGGGCCAGGGCGAAGGCGCCGCATCGGCCGAGCGTAGGCGGTCCACCGCGCTCATTGACCGTCCAACGGTTTAGGAACGATGCGCCCGGTGCTCTTCTCCAGAACGAATCGCACATGGCTCAGCTCGCCGACGACCGTGTAGCTTGCCCGGCAGATCTGAACCTGAACACCGGGATAGACCGCGCCGTCGACGATCACCTCCGCCTCTTCGTTGGTATCCAGGGCGGAGGCGAGTTCACCCATTTGGGTCGCCAGCAGGTTACGGCCCTCTTCGAGCTTCTGAAGGATGTCGATTTGACGGTCCGTCGGATCATCGCCGAGATGGTCGATGAGTTTTTGAGTACGCACCTTCAGAGCTATGAACTTCTCCTTTATGAGGCTCAGTTTGCGCTCGATGATGAAATCGATTCCCACCCTGATGAGGGTCGGGATGTTCGCGTCGTTGCCCAACGTGGCGCATCGCAGGCCATTTACGGCGGTGACGACGCCGCCGATGATTTGACCTTTCTTGCCGGTCGCGAAACGATCCTGACATCCGATGTGGCTGTGATACACGTATTGCTTCACATACACCGACGACATACTCTCGACGTGGCAGTTTCCGACGAAACGCACTTGCACCTTCCCCCCGCAGCGGAGCAGCGCCTTTCCGCGTCCCACCAATCCACCGGTGGAGGCGAACTCGTCGCGGCAGTAAATCTCGGACACGTCGACGGTCACCGACGATTGTACGGAACCGCCCGCCCAGACGTGAAAACCGTCTTTGATCTCGCCTTTGAGCACCACGTCGCCGGGAAACTCGATGCTACCGGTACCGTAGCCCACGTCGCCGGTAATCTCGAGACGATCTTCCACGAAGAACCGTCCGTCCCGTTTCATTAACAACCCGCCGACCTCGGCGACCACGGCGGCATTCGCAACGTGCGTATTCTTACCCGGAGAGAGCATATCGATAGCAATCGTCTCGAACGGTACCTCGTCGCCGCGAATCGTCATGCCGGGAACTCCTTCCTCGGCGGGAACCAACCGGGCGATGATATCGCCGGCGTGCACGATCGGTATGCGGCTCAGCCCTTTATGGTCGACTCGTTGAGCGTCCTCCATGGCTTTGAGGCGAGTCGGGCTCTCTTCCAGTACGCGATAAAATGAGGGCCGCGCCGACTTTGGAGCCGTTCCCCGGGCGACGACGACGCCCCTTTTCGCCCGCCGCTCGGTATTGGCGAACAAGACCGCCTCCGCGATCGCCGCTTCATCGATACCGTGGATGATGCCGTCCGATTCCAGGATGGAGTCCACATAGTCCACCGCGAGCGGCGCACCGTCGCCCGAGGGAGGCAGGAAATCTCCGTACGCGATCATATAGTCTTCACTGACGGACAACTCGACTAAGCCGTTTTGATCCATGCCGGTCCTTCACAGGGAGTGTAATCGCTCCCCGAGGATCGAGCAATGTTCATTCGATGCAGTTGAAACTCTCACAATGATGACGTAACTTTTTGCCGCGGTTCAGCATAAATATGCGTAAAAGAGGGATACACGGTGCGTGAACGCCAACAGCGCCTGAAAATCATAAAAAAGATCATCAAGGGCGAACGCATAGAGAGCCAGGAGCGGCTCCTGCGCCGCTTAGAACGAGAGGGCTACCACGTCACACAAGCCACTCTCTCGCGCGATTTGAAGCTATTGAAGGTCGGCAAGCAGGCAATCGGCAGCGAAGGGTACTTTTACAGCCTTCCGAGCGAGGAGATTCGTCGCGAGCAAGAGCGAAATTTCGCACAAGACTTCGCTCGCGGGTACGTTTCGCTCGATTTCACCACATCGATGGCCGTTATCCGAACGCTCAACGGCCACGCCGACAGCGTTGCGATCGCAATCGATAACTTGAACATAGACGCAGTACTCGGTACGGTGGCCGGTAACGATACCGTGTTGGTGGCCCTCCGGGAGGATATTGCCCGGGAGGCGTTCTTGGAACAGCTACGCGAACGCGTACCCGAATTTGAAGACTAATGAAAGCGACAGTACTCGGCGCAAACGGTTACGCCGGAATGCTTCTCATACGCATTCTGGCACGGCATCCCCATATCACTCGCATCGTCGCTTCGAGCCGGAGTCTCGCGGGAGTCGCCGTAGAGGAGGCCGACCCCGGCCTCTTCGTTTCGAGCAACGACGGAGGCCGATTCGCACCGACCGTTTTGAATCCCGAGGAGGCTCTTCAGGACCCCGGCGACGTGGTCTTTTCCGCACTGCCCCACGGAGCGTCGGCGACGGTCTGTGCGCCGATACTCGGTTCGGTGCCCGTCGTTGACCTGTCGGCGGATTTCCGTTTCGACGATCCGCACCGATTTCGGGACGCCTACGGCGCCGATGCACCGCTTCCGGAGTTTCAACGGAGCGCGGTCTACGGGTTGAGCGAATGGTATCGAGCGCAGATCGCCGACGCGAAGCTCATAGCAAATCCGGGATGCTACCCGACCGCGACGCTTCTTCCGCTCTTGCCCATCGCCCGCGCGGGGCTCATAGCCGGGACGGTGGTGGTGAACGCGTTGAGCGGAATCTCCGGCGCGGGGCGCACCGAGAAGCGCAACCTCCTCTTTGCCGAGCGGAGCGAAAATGCCAACGCTTACTCGGTGGGTACTCAGCATCGCCACGGCGCGGAGATCGCCGAAAAGCTCGATCTCGCGCGCGGCACCGAGGGTCACGTGATTATCTTCAATCCTCACCTCGTGCCGATCAAACAAGGCATGGCGGTCACGACCGTCGTACCGACCGACTCACCGCGCCCCGCGATAGATGCTCTCCGCTCCGCGTGGGACGATGAGCCGTTTGTCGAGTTTACCGGCGAAACGCCGCCGGAGTCGCGCCACGTCCGCGGCACCAACCGGATTCGCATCGGCTGGAGAGAGGAGAAGGGATGCCTCATCCTCATGTCCGTGATAGACAATCTCTGGAAAGGCGCCTCGGGACAAGCCGTGCAAAACATGAACATCCGCTTCTCCCTGCCCGAGACCGCGGGCCTCGCACACGGGACGGAACTGTGAGTTATCTCGTCGTGAAGATCGGCGGAGCCGTCGCGCTCGATGACCGCCTCACCGCCGCCCTTATCGTCGAGCTCGCAAAGCGGCCGGAACGGACGGTTCTCGTCCACGGCGGAGGAAAGGCGGTCAACGATATGAGTCGTCGATTGGGAATCGATCCGCATTTTGTCGATGGTATACGGATCACCGGCGAGGATGAAATGGCGGTCGTAGACATGATCCTCGCGGGACGCGTCAATACCGAGTTGGTTCGACTCGCAGAGCGACACGGAGTATCGGCGATCGGCATCACAGGAGCCGACGGAGGACTCTTGCGCGGACGACGGATCACCGCTGCGAAGGCGGCGGCCAGCCGCACCGCCGTCCCGCACCGCGTTCGCCTGGATGCGCTCAAGGCCGTTCGGGACGCGGGATTTCTTCCGATCGTCGCGAGTGTCGGTATCGCGGAGGAGGACGGCGAGGCGGTCAACATCAACGCCGACGACGCCGCCCAGGCGATCGCCGAGGCGCTCTCCGGCCGCGGAGAGGCGACGACGCTCTGCTTTCTCTCGGACATTCCCGGCGTCCTCGACGAGTCCGGCGATACGCTGGCGACCGTCGACGGCGATGCGATAGAGCGGTTGATAGCCGGCGGAGTCGCGCGGGACGGCATGGCGGCCAAGCTGCGTGCGTGCCGCTCGGCCCTCTCGGCGGGGGTTGGCAGGATAGCGATAGGCAACTACGGTGACGCCGGGGACCTCGAGGGGCTCATGAACGGACGGCGCGGCACGTCGATCGTCGCCGCCGGCGTCCACGCCGCGAAGGATGGGGTCGAAGGCTCGCTCGGCTGAACCGATTGGAGACACACACAATGGGAAAAGCAGCGCTCACCGGCGATACGCCGTTTGCAAAAAACTACGCTCGACAGGTGCTCCAGTTATCGCACGGCAAGGGCGTATGGCTCTGGGACGCCAACGGCAACCGATATCTCGACATGGGTTCGGGCATCGCCGTCAACGCTCTGGGATACGGCAACCGCCGCTTAGCGCGGATCGTGGAACGCCAGATGCGACGGTTGGTCCACGTCTCCAACCTCTACGCGACGCCTCCGGCGATCGAGCTGGGCCGACGTCTCCTGAACCTCGCGGCGGGAGTCGGTCGTGCACCGTTCGCGGCGGTGCATTTCGGCAACAGCGGCGCTGAGGCGAACGAAGCGGCGATCAAGTATGCGCGACTGTACTCGTTGTCCCGGAAGGGCGCGGGACACCACCGCATCCTTTCGTTCGGT
Source organism: Alkalispirochaeta sp. (assembly GCA_965601925.1). Lineage (GTDB taxonomy): Bacteria > Spirochaetota > Spirochaetia > DSM-27196 > Alkalispirochaetaceae > Alkalispirochaeta. The sequence continues at coordinate 1,984,800 of OZ271854.1, read as the reverse complement.
CGAGCATTTCACGGCAGGACGATGGGTGCATTGTCGGCAACTCCCAACCCGGCGTACCGCCGCAAGTTCGAACCGTTGGTACCGGGCTTCGAGACGTCGCCGTTTAACGATCCCGACTCTTTCGAGAAGATACTGGACGATACGTTCGCGGCGGTAATCGTAGAGGTCGTGCAGGGCGAAGGCGGGCTTACCGTCATCTCTCCGGAGATGGTCGACAGACTCAATACGCTCTGCGCGGAGCGCGGCGTACTGTTGATCGCCGACGAGATACAAACGGGTCTGGGGCGCCTGGGCGAGTATTTCGGAAGCACCGCCGTCGGATTGCGCCCCGATATCATTACCCTCTCCAAACCGCTGGCCGGCGGGCTTCCGTTGTCGGCAACGCTCATTCCCGCCGTGGTAAACGACGAGATCGCCCCCGGCGACCACGGCACGACCTTCGGCGGCGGGCCGGTGACGTCCGCAGCCGCCCTGCACATTCTGGGACGGCTGACGCGCGACGGGTTTCTCGATACGATTCGCCGGCGCGCCGGTGAACTGGAGCGAGGACTGTCGCTACTCGTCGACCGCTTCGACTTTGTCGAGGGGGTATGCGGCTTGGGAATGCTGCGGGGACTCAAGATAGCTCTGGGAGATCGGCAGGCCGATCTCTACCCGGAAATTCTCGACGTCGCACGAGATCTCGGGCTCATCGTTCTCCGGTCCGGAGCCGATGTAATTCGGATCGCACCGCCGTTGGTAATCACGTCGCGTGAGGTGCGAGCCGGTCTTCACCTGTTGGAACAGACTTTGGAATCGATCAACGCCAGGAGGCATACATGACACCCACCGACAAGAAGATCAATAAAATCTGCCTCGCCTACTCCGGCGGGCTGGATACCTCGATCATCATACCGTGGCTCAAGGAGCACTACGAGGGAGCGGACGTAATCGGCATCTGTACGAACGTCGGACAGGACGAGGACTGGGACGGGATGGAGGAGAAGGCTCTCAACTCCGGCGCGTCCAAGCTCATTATCCGGGACGTACGCGAGGAGTTCGCGCGCGATTACCTGTTTCGCATGCTGCGAGCCGGTGCGATTTACGAGGGCAAATACCTCCTCGGTACGTCCATCGCGCGACCGCTCCAGGCAAAGCACCAAATCGAGGTCGCGCTCCAGGAGGGTGCCGACGCAGTTGCCCACGGGTGTACCGGGAAAGGCAACGATCAGGTTCGGTTCGAGCTGACTTACAAGGCGCTCGCTCCGCAACTCGACGTCATCGCTCCGTGGCGTGTATGGGACATCCACAGTCGCGAAGACGCGATCGAATACGCGCAGAAGCACAACATCGCGATCGGCAATATCTCCAAGCAGAACATCTATTCGCGAGACTGGAACATCTGGCACATGAGTCATGAGGGCGGCGATCTGGAAAACCCGTGGAATCGTCCCAAGGACGATATGTTTCAGCTTTCCAAGTCTCCCCAAGAGGCTCCCGACGCCGAAACCGAAATCGTCATCGATTTCGAAAAGGGTATCCCGGTGGGAATCGACGGGAAAAGACTCTCGGAGCTTGAGATTCTGGAAGCGCTCAATCGTGTGGGGGGTGAGAACGGCATCGGTCGCGCCGATCTGGTGGAGACGCGTTTGGTCGGTATGAAGAGTCGGGGCGTATACGAAACGCCGGCGGGAGCGATCCTTTTCCGCTCACTCCGGGAGCTCGAAATGATGACGCTCGACTTCGATACGTTGAGTATGAAAAACCAACTCGCCCTCAAATATGCCGACCTCGTGTACGCCGGCAAGTGGTTCACCCACTTTCGCGAAAGCATGGATGCCTATATGGAAGCTTCATCGCGATACGTGACCGGCTCGGTGCGTGTCGTGCTGTACAAGGGGAACGTCATCATTGCCGGACGCCGGTCGAAGTACTCGCTCTACATCGAAGATCTGGCGAGTTTCGGCGAATCGAGCTACAACCACGGCGACGCCACCGGTTTCATCAACCTCTACGGGCTCGCTACGGGAGTGCAGTCGATCGTCCACAAGAGTCCCGAGTTGGACGAAGGACCGGCACATCAGATGCGCGAGATGGCCGGTTTCTCGGAAAAGTAGCGCGATTGTCACGGGTTCGCGCAACGTATCTTGCGGGAACCCGTGAGACTACGGCGAGAAGACGAGGGAGTATATGAGCGGTTCGGGAGTGGTCACCGCCTCGATCAGAGGCGTAACGAACCGCACTCCGTCGGTGTTTACATCGCCCCCTCGAACTTGAACGATCGAGCCTGCGGGAAAAACTACCGTGACCACACGACTCTCTCGAAACACGACGTCCAATCCTCGATCTTGACGATACTCCTCCAACGCCCAGGCGAGATAGTCGCGATACTCGACCGCAGAGGTAACATCCGGCGGAGGCATGAGGGAATCGCGCACGAACGGGTCGATGCCGGCTATACGAACGAAGTGATCGATCGCCTCGCGGTCGATGCGCGCGGCGAGCCGCCTGAAGCTTTCGGTCCGTTCAAAGCGGAGGTACAGTCCCATTTGTCGGCCTTGATACCGTAGCAACGAATCGACGGAATCGAAAGCCAGATCCAATCGCAACGTGGACCGAGACGGCGCATCCAGGCCCACGAGACTCAGCCCCGGTTGAGCGACGATCGAGCGCCGGATCGCCTCCATGTCGAAGAGAACGGCCGACTCGTCGCCGCCGAAGCTCGCGGTGAGATCGGTGAGATAGGCCTCGAATATGGGGTCGAGAGCGATCTCTACGAGTGCCGTGCCGGAGCCGTCTTCTTCAAGAATGATCGTCTGGTTCGCACTGCACCCGGAGAACATGATCACGCCGAGAAGCGTACCGAGCATGGCGAGACGAAAAACAGTACCGTATGCCGGACGGCGCCGCATGACCGCAATCATAGCACAATAGCGCATAGTCGTCAAAGATCACTCCAATTCTAAGTATTTATCAGCTTCTTTCTCCAATGCGGCGGCCTCCTCGAGCCGTCCGCGCTTGCGCGCACCGGCGGCGAAGAGTCGCATTTTGCGCACCAACTCCCGCGTTGCCGCACGCTGCGCAGCGTCGTCGCATTGGGAGGAAAAGAAGCCGGTATCGACCAGATTCCTCAATCCGTCTATTCGAAATCCTTCGATATGGTGGTACTTCCGCGAAAGTTGCGACCAATCGCCGGCGCGCTTCTCGGTGAGCGGCTCATCGACGTAATGGACCTCCACGATCGCGGTGAGACGAAGCCAAAACTCATAGTCCTCGGCGATCTCCAGATCCTCGCGAAAGCCGCCGCTGTGCCTATACAGACCCGCGTCGATCATCACCGTGGATGGGCCGATGATACACTTACGCAGCGCGTCGGAGAAGACTCGGCCCCGGCGGCGATGACGCTGTCCGGCCTGCGACACCTCACGCCCGCGACGGATCCACACTTCCCGGGTGTGCGAGAGTGTTACCGATTCACACTCGTGGAGGGGAAGCTGACGCATGAGCTTTCCGGGCAACCACATATCGTCGGAGTCGAGAAATGCGATCACCGAGCCCTTCGCACGTTCAACTCCGCGATTACGCACCGCGCCGGGAAGTCCGCAGTGCGGCAGACCGAGCAACCGGACCCGCGGGTCCGCGCGGGCGTCCGCCTCCACCATTTCGGCGGTCCCGTCGGTGCTACCGTCGTCGGCCACGATTATCTCGAGTGTCCAACCGCGGGGAAGCGGGCACGCCGATACCGAATCCAACGCCTCGCGGAGCAACGTCCGCCGATTCCACGTCGGAATCACCACCGAAAGAAGGTTCATCGAGGGTGCGCTCGTATGTGGCGTATCGTTCTATCGACGGCGAACCGCGCGATCTCCGATCCGCCGCGATAAATCACATGCTCGGCCCCGTCCAGCATCACGTACTCGAGAGCAGGTATCGCGTGGCTTAGGAACACACGATTGTATCGCCAATCGACGACACGATCATCGGTGCCCTGTAGCACCAGCACCGTTCGTGACAACGCCACGAAGCGCTCTTTTCTCTCATTCCACTCGACCTGCGCATCGAACCACGACAGAGGCATACGCTCCATTCCAAGCGGATCGTCGTAGCCGGTTCTTACGGTGTCGATGAAGGGTCTCGTGAAGGCCCGGGCCGCACGCGAGACGACGAAGCGATGTGAACGCACCAAAGGCGCGGCAAACACCACGGCATCGAAGGGGTCGGTGTGGTCGCGGACGAACTCGTAGATCGCCGTCGCACCCGTACTATGGCCGACCGCATGCCACGGTCGCGGAAGATGCCCGTCGATGAAATCGATTAGATCGGCGAGAAACACGCCGTACTCTGAGAAGTCGTCGATCTCCCCGCGCGGGCCGTCGGACAATGCGTGTCCGGGAAGTTCCGGAGCTACCACGACATAGCCTTCGATCACAAGGCCGCGAATGAGTGACGCGAGTTGAATGGGATGGGCAAGATAGCCGTGTACGACGACGACGGTGCCGCGGACGTGAGCACCGCCGGCGCCGGGATAGAACACATGCGCCGTCATATCCATGTCGAGGGAAGGAAACGTCCCGGTATCGTGTCGGGCGCCATCGACGCCTGCGATACACTCGGCGTACCACGAGCGAATCGTCGGAGTAGTTGAAGCCCGGTCGAATCGTAGCGGTGCGAGCTCGGCGCGCATCGCCTGATACTCGCGGTGCGGCTCGGCGGAAGAGGTGGTACTGCACGCCGCGGAAAGCGCGGCACCGACTCCCAGTACCGCGGCGCCGAGGAGCCGCATACACATTCGCGCACGACGACGCGGTGCGTTACGTCTTGCAGGCGCAGCACCTCCCATTCGTATGCGGACCGACCGTCCTCGACGTACCATGGCGCTATTGGAACATATACCGGAAAGACGCGTCCACACGGCGGAGTGCGATGAAATTACGTGTCTCGCTTACGGGAAGTGTAGCGAAAATCGGACAAAAAAAGGCCCGCCCTCAGCCTGCCGACGCGGGGGCGTGCGCCGGACAGACCTTGGACGGACCAAGCACAAGAGGAGGATCCAGTGAGTTACTTCACCAACCCGATAATGAGGTTGGTATCATTACGGCGGATACGAAAGATAATCTCACCTCCGTTCGCACCGTTTAACTCCATATAGAAATCTCGGAGCGTGCTCACGCCGTTGTTATTCACACGCGTGATGATATCGCCGCTCCGGAGGCCCGCGATCGCCGCCGGCGAGCCGTCGGTCACCTGCCCTACGATCAAATCGCCGTCGCGGTTTGACAGGTTTAAGTTATCGCGAATCTCGTCGGTCACTTCGACGATCGACATACCCGGCCAGAGGTCTGCGGACGACACTTCGTCGGCCCCCGACGGCCTGATGCCGGCGCGTACATATACCGTACGCAGCGCATTGTCTCTCCGCACCTGAAACGGAATCCGATTTCCCGGTTCCAGCTCGGTGACGGCGCGCAACAAGTCGTTGCTATCCTCGATCTCGGCGGCACCGACGCGGACGACGATATCGCCGGGCTCGATTCCCGCATCGGCGGCGGGAGAGCCGCTGTATACGTTGTAGACGAACGCACCGCCCTGCGACTCACTGAGCGAGTCGGACTGGCTGGACGGAGTATCCGCCATATTGACGCCCAACCACCCGTACTCGATGCTACCGGACTCGATGAACTGATCGATGGCGCGTCGCGCATTGTTGATCGGGATTGCGAACCCGAGTCCGACGTTACCGCCCGACTGAGATGCGATCCACGTGTTGATGCCGACGACCTCGCCGCGCAGATTGACCAACGCACCGCCGGAGTTTCCGCGATTGATCGCCGCATCGGTCTGGATATAGTCGGTGAGGATCGGCATCCCGCGTCGTTGGGGCCCACCCTGCCGTTCGACGGCGCTTACGATACCGCTGGTTACCGTCGACTCGAATCCCAGAGGGTTTCCGACCGCGAGTACAAAATCGCCGACCTGTACTACATCGGAGTCGCCGAGACGCGCAACGGGCACTTCTTCGCCCGTCTCAAAGACGACCAGCGCGAGGTCCCGATTCGGATCAGAACCGACGAGCGTCGATTCGAATGCGCGCCCGTCGTGCAGCGTTATGTTGATCGTATCCGCATCGCCGGCAACGTGGTGATTGGTGAGCACATAGACTCGTTCGCCGTCGCGACGCACGATAATACCGGACCCGATACCGCGTTGCTCGAACTCACGCACCTGCGGCTCGTCGTTCATCCGCTGATCGGGTCGTCCGAAAAAGAACTCCAAGGGCGATGGAACCTGACGTACTCTCCGCGACACGCGTTCGACGACGTCGATCTCCACGACCACGGGAAGAACCTCTTGGGAGACGTGCCGCAGCGTATTCTGATACGCCTCCATAACGGCCATGTCGTCCGCCGGCATATCGACCTGCGCTGCCGTGTAAGACGGTTCAACCAAAAAAGCAATAAGCCCAAAAACGCCTGCGGCGAGTGCGCGCGAGTACCGTGAAGGTGCGGCGGCGCGATGCAGTTTGAACTCTTTGCTTTCTACGTTCATCCATATCCCTCCGTATTACGTGATGAAATATGTTGTAAGGACCTTTCCACAGACTTTCAATCACATTACAGTTTTGCAATGTTCAAACTGATCTTTTTCGTCCCCGAGCCGCAGGTCGAGGAGGTAAAACTCGCCGTGTTCGACGCCGGTGCGGGTCGAATGGGAAACTACGAATGCTGTGCATGGCAGACGTTGGGGACGGGACAGTTTCGACCGCTCTCGGGTAGCAATCCCTTCATCGGGAGTGCCGGGCATATCGAGCGTGTTCCCGAGTTTCGTGTAGAAGTATTGTGCCGTTCCGAGGTCGTCCGCGCCGCGATCGGAGCACTTATTCGTGCCCATCCCTACGAGGAACCGGCCTATGAGGTCTATCGAGTGTGGGTGGGAGACGATCTACCGTCGGAACTCGACGGCGCGGGCGATGCTGCGGAAGACGGGGCATAACGAGGCGAGAGGGCGCGGCGCGCCGGCCCCTCGCCTCGCGGCGGACGAACCGGTCAGCGATCGGCGACCGGCGCCATTACCCTGTCGGCGTCACCCACGTAGAGCGCCTTGGGACGAAAGATGCGCTGTTCGCGCTCTCGTTGCTCGAGAATATGGGCCAACCATCCGGAGACACGGGCCGCAGCGAAGATCGGCGTGAACAACTCGCTCGGAATACCAAGCAGTCGGTAGACGGCGCCCGAAAAGAAATCCACGTTGGGATAGATCGGTTTCCCCTTCTCCTCCATGATCTCTCGAAAGGTCCTCTCTACTCCCTTTAGGATCTTGTGATACTTCCAATCGCCCTTCTTCTCTGACAAGCGTTCGAGAAACTGCTCCATCACGATCGCGCGGGGATCTTTGGCACGATACACGCGGTGTCCCATGCCCATGACCTTCTCCTTGCGCGCCAACTTGTCCTTGATATACTGCTCGACACGCTCGGGCTCTCCGATTTCATCCGCCATCTGGATAACGCGCTCGTTGGCTCCGCCGTGGAGAGTCCCGTACAAGGCGCCGATCGCCGCGGAGATGCTGGAATAACAGGTGCTCTGCGTGCTCGCGACGACGCGCGCGGTGAAGGTGCTCGCGTTAAAACTGTGCTCGGCGTGGAGAACAAGGCACTGATCCATGATCTCGCCTTCGTCGGCATCCGGCTCCTCTCCGTGGAGCATGTACAGGAAATTGGCGCCGTGGTTGAGGTCGTCGCGGGGCGGCACGTAGCCGTGGCCGCCTCGGAGGCGATGGTAGGCGGCGATGACCGTAGCGATCTGCCCGACCTGATGGAGCGTATTGCGGCAATTGCAGTGCGGACCGTGGTGAATTTTGTGGTCTACATAACCGGAAAGATAGCTGATTACCGACTGAAGAAGCTCCATGGGATGGGCATCTTTGGGAAAACTGTCGATCATGTCGAGGATAGGCTGCTTGAGACGGCGCCCGTCACGCATGGCTTTGCGAAAATCGGAGAGTTGGTCGGCAGAAGGAAGCTCCCCGTTGAGAAGCAGGTAGGTAACCTCTTCAAAATCGGCATTCTTGACCAACTCATCGATCGGATAGCCGAGATAGTAGAGCTTTCCCGTCTCGCCGTCGATTTTGCAGATTCGGCTTTCGGCGGCAATGACACCCTCGAGCCCTTTCGGATACTGTTGTTGCGTACTCATTGTCTCCTCTCTCCTCAGTTTTTAGCGTGTATCATCCGCCCATCGACACCGAGAGCCGCCTCTTTGACGACCTCGGTAAGTGTCGGATGCGAATGGACGGTGCGCGCGATATCCTCCGCGCTTCCACCGAACTCGATGACCGACACGATCTCGGCAAGCAGGTCGCTCGCCCACGGTCCCACAATATGGGCGCCCAGCACTCGGTCGCTCCGTGCATCGGCCAGGATCTTTACGAACCCCCCCGTCGAACCCATCGCCAGGGCGCGTCCGTTGGCGCCGAACGGAAAGCTGCCGCGGTTGTATTCGACACCGGCCTCTTTGAGTTGCTCCTCGGTCTTCCCCACGCTCGCGGCCTCCGGCCAGGTATAGATGACATTGGGTATGGCGTCGTAGTTGACGTGGCCCGCCTTACCGGCAATCCGTTCGGCCACGGCCGCCCCTTCGTCCTCCGCCTTGTGAGCGAGCATGGGGCCGTGAATGATATCGCCGATCGCCCATACGCCCGCCACGGAGGTACGAAAATGAGCATCGACTTTCACGCGCCGCTGCTCCATCTCCAAGCCCAGGACTTCGAGGTTGGCGCCCTCCAGGTACGGACGACGGCCGACCGCCACGAGAACCTTGTCCGCTTTGAGCTCGACGGCGCCCCCTTTTTTATCGGTGGCGTTGAGCGTCGCTTTGCCGCGACTTACCTTGACACCTTCAACCTTGGTCTCCAGCAGAAACTCGATGCCCTGCTTGCCGAGCTCACGTTTCATCGTTTTGACGACCTCGGCATCCCACCCGTTCATAATCGACGGCAACACCTCTACCACCGTCACTTTCGCACCGAGGCGGGACCAGACACTCCCGAGCTCCAATCCGATCACGCCTCCGCCGACTACGACCAGGTGCTCCGGCACGGTATCGAAGGCGAGCGCACCGGTGGAATCGACGATCGTTTTTCCATCGAGCGGCAGGAACGGAAGTTCGATCGGCACCGAACCGGTCGCAAGCACGAGATTCTTTCCCGTGAGCGTGGCGATCGCCTTTGCCGAGTCGGTGCCTTCCTCTACCGTGTCCGGGGGAAGAACGTCGATACGACCCGCATCGCGCACCCATCCGACGCCGTGATGGACGTCTATTCCATTGATCTTCATGAGCGTCGCGACGCCACCGGTCAACTTTCCGACGACCTGATCCTTACGCTTGTGCATCGTCGCCGGATCGATCGCCAGATTCTCAATCGTGATCCCGTGATGCGCCGCCTCGTCGCGGGCGCGCGCAAAAAATTCGCTCGTGTCCAAAAGCGCCTTCGAGGGAATGCACCCAATGTTGAGGCACGTTCCCCCCAAGGTCGAGCGCTTCTCCAAAAGGGCGGTCTTGAGCCCCAACTGACTCGATCGAATCGCCGCGACATACCCACCGGGGCCGCCGCCGAGGACAATCGTATCGTATTCACTCACCATCTCACTCCTCATCGGCCGCGGCGGACCGTTCATCGTCGGCGCAGACGGCTCCGCCGCATCTGATCATCACGTTGCGTCTACAGATCCAAAAGGAGCTGTGCCGGCTCCTCGACGAGATGTTTGATCGTGCCCAGAAATCCGATCGCTCCCCGGCCGTCGATGATGCGATGATCGTAGGTAAGCGCCACGTACATCATGGGCCTGACGACGATCTCGTCGTCCACGACGACGGCGCGCTTGTTGATTGCATGCATTCCCAGAATCGCCGTCTGAGGCGGGTTGGGAATCGGCGTCGACAACATGCTGCCGAACACGCCGCCGTTGGTTATCGAAAAGGTACCGCCGGTAAACTCGTCCGGCAAAAGGCGCCTCGCCCGCGCTCGTGCGGCAAAGTCGGCGATCTTCGACTCGATGTCGGCAAAACCGAGGGAGTCGGCATTCTTAAGTACCGGCACCACCAACCCGGCGTCGGTCGAGATCGCGACACCGATGTTGTAAAAATAGTTGTAGATAATCTCATCGCCGTCGACGAAGGCGTTGACCGCCGGAAACTCGACCAGAGCTCGCTGCGCGGCCTTCACGAAGAAGCTCATGAAACCGAGGCGGACGCCGTGCTTCTGTTCGAAACGGTCTTTGTAACGGGTGCGCATCGCGATGATCCCGCTCATATCGACCTCGTTAAAGGTCGTAAGATGGGCACTCTGCTGTTTACTACGCACCAGATTCTCCGCGATTGTCCGGCGCAGGTTGGTCATTTTCTTTCGCTCTTGACGCTCGGCGCCGCCCGCGGGGGGCCGTTCGGAGGCCGCCGGTGCCGGCGACAACGGGGCACCGGAGGAACGCTTATCCCTTACAAACGACTCGACGTCGCCCTTGGTCAGCCGCCCATCCTTTCCGGAAGGAGTGACGGCGGCCGCTACGGTTGCGGAATCGAGGCCGTGCTCCTCAAGAGCGCGGCGTACCGCCGGGGAAAGGGCGTCGGCGGCGGTCGCCGCCGGAGAGGACTCTTGCGAGGCCGGCACGGGCTTCTCGGTGGCGGGAGCCGCCTCGGCCGCAGGTGCCGCCTCGGAGACGGCCGGGGCGGCCGCATCCGTATCGATTTCCGCCACAACCGCACCGATATCTACCTCTTCATCGGCCGACACCTTGATGGTAATGACTCCGCTCACCGGCGCAGGAACGGGAAGCGTCGCCTTATCGGTCTCCAGTTCGAAGATCTCTTCTCCCTCGTTGACGAAGGCCCCGTCGGTAACGTTCCATACCGCTAAAATGCCGCTGGTGACCGACTCGCCGACCTGCGGCACCTCGACTGCCTGTTTCATTGCGTACCGTCTCCTCTCATTGTCTCTTTCCGTTCGTAGCGCTCAACGGACAAGCCGGCGATTCTCACCCGCCGCTCCCCGCCGCCTCGACGGCGTGCGCGAACGCCTGACCCAAAATCGTCTCGAGTTCCGTCGAATGTTCGCGGAACGAGCCGGTCGCCGGTGACGGACTCGCCTTGCGACAAACACATTCAACGGGGCCGACGGCCGCAAATCGATCGTTGACAAAGTGCCAACCGCCGCGATTGTGACTCTCTTCCTGAACCCACAGCACGCGTTTCGCGCCGTTATATGCGGAGGTGATCCGCGCGATCTCCTCCTCGGGCCAGGGATAGAGCTGTTCGATCCGCACGATCGCCACGTTTTGGAGACCGAGCTTCTTCCGACGAGCATCCAGATCGAAATAGACCTTGCCGGAGCAGAATATGAGCGTATCGGCCCGCTCGGGTCGAAGCGGATCGTCGAGAACGGTTCGAAAATGCCCCCCGGTGAGCTCACTCAGGCTCGACTGAGCCTCTTTGTGTCGAAGGAGACTTTTGGGCGACATCACGATGAGCGGTTTCCGAAACGGCTGCAGGACCTGTCGTCGAAAGAGGTGGAAGCACTGCGCGGGAAGTGTCGGATTGACGACCTGCATGTTGTCGTCGGCGCATAGTTGCAGAAACCGCTCCAGGTGAGCGCTGGAGTGCTCCGGCCCCTGCCCCTCGTACCCATGGGGCAGGAGCATTACCAAACCGGAGTTACGAAACCACTTACCCTCGCTCGAAGAGATGAATTGATCGATCACCACTTGGGCGCCATTGACGAAGTCGCCGAACTGCGCCTCCCAAATGACGAGGATATTGGGTTGGGCGAGGGAGTATCCGTAGTCGAACCCGAGAACTGCAAACTCCGAGAGGGGACTATCGTAGACGCTGAAACTCCCCTGATTCGGCGAAACATTCTTCAGCGGGGTGTGGGAGTGCGGCGTCTCGCGCTCGACGTCCCACCATTCGGCGTGGCGATGGCTGAAGGTGCCGCGACCCGAATCCTCGCCGCTCAGACGAATCGGATGCCCGGCGTCGAGAATCGAGGCGAACGCGAGCGCCTCGGCAAAACCCCAATCGATGTTCTCGCCCGACTCGAGCATGCGCGCCCGTTCGGCCACCACCCGCTTGAGCTTGGGGTGGAGGTGGAATCCGTCGGGAACGGTCGTGAGCACGGCGCCGATGCGTCGCAAATCGGCCTCCTCGACGCCGGTCTCGACCGGATCGAAACTGTACCGACGCTGAAACGCGGTCCATTCCCCCGTCTCGAAAGCGTCGTCCATGTTCGGCTTGTAGTTACCTTTCGCCATCTCCAACTGCCGTTTTAGGACATCGCGATAGCGTTTTCGAAACGCATCTTGCTCCTGTTCGGTCCATACGTTCGATTCAGCCAGCCGCTTACCGTAGATGGCCGGCGCGCTGGGATGGCCTTTTATCATTTTGTACATGATCGGATGGGTGTAGGACGGCTCATCCGCCTCGTTGTGACCGAGCCGGCGATAGCAAACAATATCGACCACCGCGTCGTATCCGAACTTTTGCCGCCATCGCATCGCCAAGTCGACCGCGCGCACGATCGCTTCCGGATCGTCGCCGTTCGCGTGAAAGATCGGGATCTGAAGGCTCTTGGCAAAATCGGTGGCGAAGAAGGTACTGCGCGCGTCACGGCTCGCGGTCGTAAAGCCGATCTGGTTGTTGACGATGATATGAATCGTCCCGCCGGTACGGTAGCCCTTCAGTTGGCTCAGGTTGAACGTCTCGGCGACGACCCCTTGACCGTTGAAGGCCGCGTCTCCATGAATCAGAACCGGTACGACCTTTTTGCGGTTGATGTCGCCTCGGCGACGCTGAATACCGCGCGCCTTCCCTTGGACGACCGGATCGACAGCCTCTAAATGGCTTGGATTTGCGACGAGGGAGATATGGATGGTCCTGCCCGTCTCCCGATCGGTGTAGTCGAAACTGTGGCCCAGATGGTACTTGACGTCGCCGGTCCCGCCGTACTGGTGCGGCTGCTCGACGTCGATGAACTTGGAAAAGGTCTCCACGGCGGGCTTGCGCATCGCATTGGTAAAGACGTTGAGCCTCCCACGGTGGGCCATACCGACGACGATCTCCTGCAACTTATGGTCCGCGGCGGTGTAGATCAGGTAATGGAGGGCCGGGATCAGCCCCTCGCCGCCCTCCAAACTGAACCGTTTCTGCCCGATGAAGTTGGAATGCACGAAGTGCTCGAACTCTTCGGCCTTGATGAGATCCTTCTGAAAGCGAATCTTCTGATCGGGCGACCAATCGGTTTGGTGCTGCTCTTTCTCTATCTTCTCGATGAGCCAGCGGCGCATGACCCGATTTTTGATATGTAAAAACTCTACTCCCAGGGTCGAGAGGTAGGTTTGCTTGGCCCGCGCGATGATATCTCTGAGGGGCATCCGCACGGGCTGAAAAAAGCCGCCGGTATGGAACTCGGTATCCATATCGTCTTCGCTGAGTCCGAACGCCTCGATGGAGAGACTCTCGAATGCGCCCTCGACGGTAATACGCATATAACGCATCTCCGGCGTCTCGTAGTCGCCAAGCGGATTGAGACGCGCGTAAATCGCCCCGACATCACGATACGCCCACACCAGCCTGTCGACACCGGCCTGTTTATCCGACGGTATCTGGCCCCGTGCGCCGATCGACTGCCCGATGTAGCCGGCCGAAGGACTCTTGGCACTCGGCGCTATCGCGCCGGCAGGTGCGACGAACCGGCCGTTCTCCGGCCCGGCGCGCTCGGCCGATTGCGCCGCCCGGCGGGCGAGCTCGGCAACATCCGACGGTTCGACGACGCCGTTTCGAAAGCGTTCGAAATACGCCCTCCACTCCGGCGTGACGCTCTCGGGATCCTCTCTCCACGATTCGAATAGATCTTCGGCGAATCCGGCATTTGCGATTCCTACAAACTCCATGAAACCGACCCTCTCACGTGTTCAAAATACACCAAGCCGCGGTCTGGAGAACCCGCGGCTTGGATATAGAAGCATTATACTCCATTTTCCTGAGCGAAACCGTCAATTTTATGCACCAGCATCGCTCGCACCACATTGAACAATCAGAGTTTCTGTTTGAGAAGGTCCGGGATCTCGTCGGGCTTGTCGGCCACCGGTACACCGGCGTCCTCGAACGCCTTCACCTTGGCCTCCGGAGTTCCCTTTCCGCCGGAAATGATCGCACCCGCGTGTCCCATACGCTTACCCGGAGGAGCGGTACGACCGGAAATGAAGGCGACGACCGGTTTACTCATCTTAGTTTTGATGAACTCGGCCGCGTGCTCTTCGTCGTCACCACCGATCTCACCGATGACAACGACGCCCGCGGTTTCGGAATCCGACTCGAACATCTCTAAGGCGTCGATGTAATTGGTTCCGATGACCGGATCGCCGCCGATACCGACGCACGTACTCTGTCCGATTTTATGCTTGGTAAGGTTGTACACGACCTCGTAGGTAAGCGTCCCGGAGCGGGAGATTACGCCGACGTTGCCGGGTAGGTGAATGTGGTACGGCATGATCCCGATCTTGCTCTTACCGGGACTGATGAGCCCCGGACAATTGGGACCGATCATCCGCAGGCCTTGTCGTTTTATGTACTGGTAGGCGTCCAGCATCTCCAGGACCGGCACGCCCTCGGTGATCGTGATGATCAGCGGCACCTTAGCGTCCGCCGCCTCGCGGACCGCCGCGGCGGCAAACTTGGCGGGCACGAATATCACCGTCGCATCGACGCGGTGGTCTTTCTGCGCATCACCGACGGAGTTGTAGACCGGCACACCGTCCATGGTCTGTCCGCCCTTACCGGGCGTCACGCCGCCGATTACCTTCGTTCCGTCCTTGATCATCTGGCGTGCGTGAAACGACCCGTCGCGTCCGGTAATACCCTGCACCAGAACGTTCGTATTTTCATCAATCAAAATGCTCATTGTAGCTCCCTTGCGATGCTCCGCCCTACGAGGCGACGACTTTTTGGACGGCGCTGCTGAGGTCGTCGGCGACGGAGAATCCTTTCTCCTCCAGCATGGCGCGCCCCTCTTCCTGGTTGGTCCCGACGAGCCGGATCACCAGCGGCACTTTGATGTCGATCTGGTCGGTCGCCATGATGATGCCCTTTGCGATGTCGTCGCAACGGGTGATACCCCCGAAGATGTTGATCAGGATCGCTCGGATCTTCGGATTCCGCAGGATGATTTTAATTGCGTTGAGCACCTTCTCGGGGTTGGAAGACCCGCCGACGTCCAGAAAGTTAGCCGGCTGTCCGCCGTACAGCTTCACGATATCCATCGTCGCCATCGCCAGGCCCGCTCCGTTGACGATACATCCGATATCGCCGTCCATGCTCACGAAGCTCAAGCCGAACTCTTTCGCGTCGATCTCGTCTTGGCTGTACTCTTCCGGGTTCTTCATCGCCTCGACGGTGGGATGCTTATAGAGTGCGTTATCGTCGAAGTTAATCTTGGCGTCCAACGCCATGAGCGTCGTCTCATCGACCAGTGCGTACGGGTTGATCTCTACCAACGAGGCGTCGGTCTCGACAAAGAGCGTGTAGAGCTTCTTGACCGTGTCGATCGCCTGCTCGATGAGCATCGGTTTCTCGAACACGTCGGTCAGAACCTCCACGAGCCCGTCCTCATCGATGCCGGTCGCGATATCGATGGGAAACTTCAGAATCTTGTCCGGATCGGTGACGGCCAACTCCTCGATGTCGACACCACCCTCTTTGGTCACCATTAACACGATTCTTTTGGAACCGCGATCCATGATAAGGCCGACGTAATACTCTTTGAGGATGTCGGCGGCCGGCGCGACAAGCACCTTCTCGACCGTCTCGCCTTTTATGTCCATACCGAGAATGGCGCGCGCCTTCTCGACCGCCTCATCGGCACTTTTGGCGAGCTTGACGCCGCCGGCCTTACCGCGTCCGCCGACGAGGACTTGCGCCTTTATGACGACGAAGCCGCCCATACGCTCGGTCGCGCCTCCGGCGTCTTCCGCGTTGGTAATCACTTCCTGGTCCTGGACCGGGATTCCGAACGATACGAACGTCTCTTTCGCCTGATACTCGTGAATCTTCATGGTGTATTACGCCTTTTCTTCCGCGGTCGCCTCGCCGCGCGCCTCGCGATACTTCTTGATCTGGCGCTTGGTGAGGTTGATCAACTTGGTGATTTTGATATCACGGGGGCAGACGCGAGTGCACTCGAAGTGACTCTCGCACGGCCAGATACCGTCTTTGGTATCCAGTACGTCGATACGCGCCTCGAGCCCGGCGTCGCGGCTGTCGTAGATAAACCGGGCCGCGTTGACGATCGCCTGGGGGCCCAAAAACTTGGGATTCGTATCGAGGATCGGACAGGCGGAGTAACAGGCGGCGCAGTTGATGCACTTCGTCGCCTCGTCGAAGAGCGCACGCTCTTCCTGGGACTGTAGGTATTCTCCCGACGCCGGTTCCGCCGCCTTGGGGACGAAATACGGCTTTACGCTACGGAACTTCTCGAAAAAGGGCGCCTGATCGACCATCAAATCCTTCTGCACGTCGAGATGGCGTAGCGCTTGAATCGTAACGGTACCGCCGTCGGTAACGTCCAGATCCTGAAAAAGCGTCTTACACGCCAGCTTCTCTTTCCCGTTGATCCGCATCGCGTCGCTACCGCACACGCCATGGGCGCAACTGCGCCGGTAACCTAACGTACCGTCTTGATTCTGCGTGATATCCATAAGCGCATCGAGGACGCGGTGCGTCGGCTCTACCTCTACGCGGTAGTCCTTGACGTACGGCTCCGCATCGCTCTCGGGATTAAAGCGTTGAATCGTAAGTGTCACGTTCATACAACAAAGCTCCTCATTAATACGTTCGCGGTTTCGGTTCCCAGATACTCACGTCAACACTCTTGTAGTCGATATCGACCCGGTCGCCGTCGAGCGTCGCCATCGTATGCTTGAGCCAATCATCGTCGTCCCGCTCCGGATAATCCTCACGGGCGTGGGCTCCCCGGCTCTCCGTTCGATTCGCCGCCCCGGCCGCAGTTACCAGGGAGAGATCCAGTAGGTTCTCCAGCTCCATGATCTGCAGAACCTCGGCGTTGAATCCCGCACCGGTATCCTGAACCGCTATCTCCTTGAAGTCTTCGCGGAGGCCGCGGATCTCTTCCACCGCTTTGTCCATCGCCTCCTGCGTACGGTAGACGCCGACTTTCTCCATCATGACCTCCTGCATCCGATGCATGATTGGACCGACGTGGCGGCCACCTTTGCGGTTGCGAAGTGCGTCGATACGAGCACGGGCGCGATCGGCGTCGGCCTGACCTGCGGGAAGCGAGGGTGCGTTTTTGACGTACTCGGCGATGTGCATGCCGGCGCGTCGGCCGTACACGATCAAATCGACCAAGCTGTTGGTTCCGAGTCTATTGGCTCCGTGCACCGAGACGCACGCGGCCTCGCCCGCCGCATAGAGACCGTCATATACCGCTTTGCCGGTATCGACTCTGCCGTCGACGTCGGTCGGAATACCGCCCATCGCGTAGTGAGCGGTCGGCTGCACGGGCATCGGTTTCTCGGCGGGGTCTACGCCGAGATAGGTGCGGCAGAAATCGGCGATGTCGGGAATTTTCTTTTCCACCGTCTCTCGCCCGAGATGACTCGCATCGAGCCAGACGTAATCGTCGATCTTCTTATCGCCGCGCACGCCGCGGCCGGCCGCCACTTCGGTCATGATCGCGCGGCTCACCATGTCCCGCGGGGCCAGATCGAGAAGCGTCGGCGCATACCGCTCCATGAAGCGCTCACCGTCGCGATTCTTGAGAATACCGCCCTCACCGCGAACCCCCTCGGTGATGAGGATGCCCATACCGAGGATACCGGTCGGGTGGAACTGGAAGAACTCCATGTCCTCCAGCGGTATCCCGGCCCGCGCGATGATCGCCGGTCCGTCGCCGGTGTTGGCCAAGGCGTTGGATGTGATTTTGAACATGCGTCCGAAGCCGCCGGTGGCGAAGAGTACCGCCTTGGCCCGAAACACGTGGATCTCGCCGGTCTTGAGCTCGAAGGTGACGATTCCCTTGACCGTCGTTCCGTCCAACAACAGATCGACCACCTGAAACTCATCGAAGAATCGCACGTCGTTTTTGACGCACTGCTGGTAAAGGGTCTGCAGTATCATGTGACCCGTGCGGTCGGCGGCATAGCAGGAGCGGTGAACAGCACCCTCTCCGAAGTGGTGCGTGTGTCCGCCGAAACGGCGCTGGGCGATTTTGCCGTTCTCCAGTCGGCTGAAGGGGAGCCCGCGGTGCTCCAGGTCGTAGACGGCCCTCACCGCATCCTCCGCCAAAATCTTCGCCGCTCGCTGGTCGACGAGATAGTCGCCGCCCTTCACCGTATCGAAGGCGTGCCACTCCGGACTGTCCTCCTCCACGTTCCCCAAGGCGGCGCCGATTCCCCCCTGCGCCGCCCCGGTATGACTGCGCTGCGGATACAGCTTACTAATTACCGCAGTTCTCGCAGTCTTGCTTGCCTCAAGCGCTGCGTAGAGCCCGGCGCCTCCGGCGCCAACGATAACTGCATCAAATTCATGTACCAACGTTTTCCTCCGACACAGCGATATTCGTAGGGCGCATCGACCTGCCTGGACGAAGATGGTGCCTCTGTATGGTGAAGACACCTCTTGTCGCCCGCGAGTGTCCTCGCGGTGACGGAGCGAATGGTTGAATCCCTACTTTAGTACTCTCCCAATATAATAGCCCGTCTTTTGAGTTAGCAACTCGGATGGGTCGGTTGTCTCGGCAATTCCGAGACATGGGGCGCTTCGGTGTGGTGCGGGATGCGTAAATCTCACTACGGTGAAATATCGTCCGGTCGGCCGGTCGATTTCGATGCAGCGCGGAGCGGTGCGCGACGCGCAGCGCCGCGGACGCACGATCGGCGGCGCACAAAAAAACCGGCCTACATCAACGATGTAGGCCGGCACCACACCACGGAGGTCACCATACCGCCCGCCTTAAGGAAACTCCTTAACCGGGCGTATAGATCGCTTCCAACGTTTTGACACCGCCGGCGACGGCCTCTGCTGACCGATCGAGGGCGGCTTTCTCCCCGCTCGTCAGATCGAGCTCGTAGATCTTCTCTACGCCGTTGCGACCCAACAGCACGGGGACACCGAGAAACATATCTCGATGGCCGTATTCGCCGCGCAAGTACGCGCTCGCCGCAACGAACCGTTTTTCGTTCTTGATCATCGCCTCTACCATCTTGGCGACGCTCGCCGCCGGTGCGTAGTAGGCACTCCCCCTCTTAAGATATGCGACGATCTCGGCGCCTCCCTTGCGGGTCCGGTCCACCAGCTGCTCGATCGTCACCTCGTCCAAGAGCTCGGTGAGGGGAAACCCGGCCACCGAGGTGTACCGAGGGATAGGCACCATGGAATCACCGTGCCCGCCGAGCACCATCGCCATGACATCCTGCGGCAGAACGCCCAGCCTTTCCGCTATAAAATAACGAAACCTCGTCGAATCGAGTATACCGGCCATGCCGACTACCCGCTTCAACGCAAATCCACTCTCTCTCAGGCACACCATGGCGATAACGTCGAGGGGATTGCTCACCGCGATAACCAACGCGTTGGGAGCATAGGTTGCGATCGCCTGCGCAGCCTGCTTGGCGATATTGACGTTGGTCTTGAGGAGATCCATCCGATCCATTCCCGGCTTGCGGGCGATTCCGGCGGTCATGACGACGACGTCGCTGTCCCTAATCGCCTTGTAATCGTTGGATCCAACAATCGTCACGTTGTAGTTACGCGACGGAGCGGCGTGCATGAAGTCGTGCGCCTTGCTCTGGGGCATGCCGGGAACGACGTCCACCATTACGATATCCGCGATGTTCTTCTCTGCGATATAGTACACGGCGGTCGCACCGACGTTGCCCGCACCGATGACCGATACTTTGCTCATGCTTCTCTCCCCTACGTTGTGGCGAAACTGGCCGTTATCTCGTCAGCCGACGCCCGAAGGGCGGTCACCTGATCGTCGGTGAGCTTGGGTTCAAGTACGCGCTCGATACCCGCGTGGCCCAGGACGGCCGGTAAACTCATTGCGACGCCGTCGATGCCGTACTGGCCGTCCCATATGAAAGAGACGGGTAACACGCGTTTGGTGTCCCACAAAAGCGCCTGCGTCACATCCGCGGCGGCTGCCGACGGGCCGTAGTAACTCGAGGAGCGCTGCGACATCTCCACGATGATATCGCCGGCGTTCCGCGTCTCCTCGACGATCTGCTCGAGATCCGCCTGTTCCATCAACACGCCGAGCGGCACGCCGGAGACACGGCAGTAGTCGAGTAGCGGCATCATATCGTTGGAATGGCGCCCAATTACCGTCGCCGAGACGTTTTCGGTCGTGACACCGAGCGTGCGGCTGATGGCGTAACGCAGTCGCGTACTGTCGAGTACGCCGCCGAGACCAAGGATGCGGCGAGGGTCAAGGCCCGATTTTTGCTGAAACCGCATGACCATCAGGTCGACCGGCTCTGTAGCGATGACGACGGTCCCGGCATAGTCGGTAAGCTTGGACGCCACGTCGTCGACGATCTCGGCGTTGCGCGCAAAGAGATCGGCGCGCTTCATGCCGCTCTCTCTCACCTGTCCCGCGGCGAGGATGGCGACCGATGTCTCAAGCACCTCTTCGTAGGAGTCGGTGCCGTGTATGGCGTACTGGTAACCCCGGATAGGGGCGGCCTCCATCATATCCAACGCCTTGCCGTGGGCAAGGCCGTCGGCCACATCGTACATGACGACGCTCCCGATGTTTCGTTCGGCGATGAAGAAGGCGGTATTTGCGCCGACGTTTCCGGCGCCGATGATCGCGATGTTTGCCATTCAGTTCTCCCGTTAGTATTTCGTAATATACGAACGCTCTTTCGAAACCGGAAAGGGGTCGATCGACGATTTTTCCTGAAGGAGAACAATCAGCCATGAGCCAACAGGTGCGATACGAGTCGGATTCGATGGGCCAAGTGACGATCCCCGAGTGGGCGTACTGGGGCGCACAGACGCAACGTGCCGTCGAGAACTTCGGAGTCAGTCCCATGCGGATTCCCACAGCGATGATTCGCGCCCTCGCCCTCATCAAAAAGAACGCCGCGAAGGTCAACGGCGATCTCGGCCTCATCGACGCAACGCTGTCCGATTCAATTCAGCGCGCCGCCGCCGAGGTATATGACGGCACGTGGGACGACCACTATCCGATCGACGTCTTTCAGACCGGAAGCGGGACGAGTTGGAACATGAATACGAACGAACTCATCGCAAACCGCGCCAACGAGATACTCGGTCAGGACCGCGGTACGCGCAGTCCCGTTCACCCCAACGACCACGTCAACCGGGGACAGTCGTCCAACGACGTGATCCCCACGGCGATCCACATCGCAAATCGTGTCGAGGCCGAAACGCTCCTCGCCGCGGTAGACCATCTGGCGCACGCGCTTCGTGACAAGGAGAGGGCGTTCGGCGAAATCGTAAAGCTGGGGAGGACACACCTCCAGGACGCCGTGCCGATGACCCTCGGCCAAGAGTTCTCCGGCTACGCGGTCCAGATCGAGAAGGCGCACGGCAGAATACGGAACACCCTCGCCAACCTCGAGGAGCTGGCGCTCGGCGGGACGGCCCTGGGCACCGGCATCAACTGCCATCCCGACTTTCCCGACGCGGTGGCCGCGGGAATAGCGGCCGACACGGGGCTCCCGTTCAGGAGTGCTCCCAACAAATTTGAGGCGATTGCGAGCCGCGACGCCCAAGTAGAGCTTATGGGAGCGCTCAACACTCTGGCCACGAGCTTGATGAAGATCGCGAACGATCTGCGCCTGTTGGCGAGCGGCCCCAGGGGGGCCCTCGGCGAGATCGTCCTGCCGAGCCTGCAACCCGGAAGCTCCATCATGCCGGGCAAAGTCAACCCGGTTATTCCGGAGATGGTCATCCAGGTCGCCGCCTATGTCAACGGTAAGGCGGTGAGCGTGACAATCGCGGGACAAAACGGTCCCTTGGAGCTCAACATGATGAATCCGCTTATTGCGTTGGAGACGCTCAGCTCGATCGATATCTTGGCCAACACGTGCCGCGTCCTCGCCGATCGTGGGATAGCC
This sequence comes from Alkalispirochaeta sp., assembly GCA_965601925.1. Classification (GTDB taxonomy): domain Bacteria; phylum Spirochaetota; class Spirochaetia; order DSM-27196; family Alkalispirochaetaceae; genus Alkalispirochaeta. The sequence continues at coordinate 1,962,671 of OZ271854.1, read as the reverse complement.
GGACTGGAAGCGGACCGCGAACGTTTGGAGTACTGGATCGAGTGGTCGCTGGCGCTGGTGACGCCGTTGGCCACCGAGATCGGGTACGACCAGGCTTCCAAGCTCGCCTATACCGCGTATCGCGAGAAGCGCAAGATTCGAGACGTGGTGTTGGAGAGCGGGCTCCTTCCGGCAGCGAAAGTATCTGAGCTGTTGGACCCGTCGAAAATGGTATAAACGACGCATCTTCGAATACTCGTGTTTGTATTAGATCGCGGGAAGGGGGCGACTCCGAGCACTCAGCACGCCTAAGAGGTTGCGGTCCTCGGGACTACGTCCCTGCGGTTCGCAACCGGCCTGAAGTCGCGCTTGTCACTATTACCATAGGAGTTAGTCTTAGCGACTCAATAGGTAAGTGGCTAATCCAATGCAGCCATAGGTCACGCTACGACGCTTGGTACTATCAACGGACACACTATCGTGGTCTAATAATGAGCAGTATTCTGTGGCTGCTTGAATCGTCACGAGCAATCATTTTAGAAAGAATGTGGTCAAAACGATCATCACTGTACATGACAGAGCTGACAAACGGACTATCTTCGTTTGTCGAGCGGCGCGCACCGGGAGCACACGAGCGAATTGAGCGCTGCCATTCGTCGAAGCGAAGATCTATTGTGTTTCTACTCGTCGTCTGGGTTAGTGCAGCCAAGAACCAAGGTGGTGTGAAGTTCATGTTAACGGTGTTTATAAGTGTACCTGGCACCGAAATTGTCGACTCGAACTGGCGTTCGCCAAATTCGGGAAGCCGGCGCCCCAATAGATGATCGGGATTTTCCGAAAGATAGTACTTGATCGCATCAACACGTTGACATAGTGTTTCAATCGGCGGAGCGACCCCGGTCGTGATGGCAACTGCCTCTACGCTCCTTGGTCTGTAGACGCCTCGCCGCAATGTATCTAATGTCGCTTCAAAATAGTGAACTGTCTCAATCGACCACCAAGGCTTTGCAAGCCAATCTTCTGCCAATATGTTGATGCTTTCCAACCCGGACAGAGTCGCCTGCATAGCTTCTGTTACGGAACCAGAGTCCAGCTCGAGAAGTGCAGTGTCGATCATGTGTCGACTGCTCATCAGTTGCAGTAGTGTTGACTGCTCGGCGTCGGTTCGCGGCACGACCATCGGCCAATCAATATCCCCCCACTCCGATTCAAGTTGTCGTAGTCGAATAGCCATAGTCAACCAAAGTTCTCTTCCGATCGCATCACGACTCTCAATTCTCGTCGCTGCTGTTTGCGTTTGCCGGCTTAATGTCAACAGGGAGCTACTCAAGCCTGTCATCTGTGCTTGGATTCGCGCACCAAGACCTATCAACTCGTGCATATGATCTTCCGCATAGATTCGCAGCAGAAGATCTGTGTTGCCATCGGCAAGCCGTACCCGTTCTTGAAACAGAAGGTAACTCGCGTGAAAATTTGTGAAATTGCTAGTTAAATCAAAAAGCACCTCTTCTAATACGACTACCTCTTGATCTATGAGATGGAGAATGCCAAGAAGCGTAGTATCCTCTGAACCAAGGCTTGTTGAACGCTCGTACTCCTCAACGAAAAGACTCATAGGTGGCCAATTTCGGACCTGATCTGCCGTTGGGTTGTAGCTTCCCAGAGTTCTTCGTGAGTTGTTGCGCCAACTCGAAATGTGTTTTACTGGAATTGCCCATCCTATGCCGCCGCCATTGTTAAGGCTGCCTGCAACTATACCGACAACTCCCAGTTCAGAGATTAGCGGCGCGCCGCTGACGCCGGGATAAATCGTACCGTCGACACCGATTACGTCAATTTCCTGCCGGAAAATCTGGATTGGTTGACCGTCTCTCTGGTCCCAAATACTCGTGGACCGGACATAGCTATCTGCCGTTGTTCGACCCATCAACTGCACCAGACCTCCGCCGTTCGGGAAACCAAAATATGACAGGTCCTCCGATGGTCCCGGGACGTGATTGGCGAGCGCAACATGTGGAAAGTCACGACGAGCGGTTCTGACTCGCAGAATTGCCAAATCATGTGCAGGATCAACATACTCCACGACAACGTCGTTGTGAGTCTCGGAAAACGAATCCAGCACGACGATGCTGTTAGAGCCTTGAATGACGTGATACGCAGTTAGAACATGTCCACGTATAGAAATGTAAACACCTGTCCCGGTCTCGATAAGGTCGGGACCGCTTCTTGTCGCCGCGATCCTGACGATCGCATCGCTTGGATCATTCGACCAAACTACAAACGAGACCAGCATGCACAGATAGACGCAAGACAGTTTGTTATTGATCACCATTGGTCTCCGCAAGGTAGTCCCGTAGACGTTGGTACGCTTCTTCCGATGTTATGCCGCCAGTTGAGTAAAGCTGATGAATATGGACTACGGAGGGCGCTGTAATTGACTTCAAATAGTAGCTCGCGCGGCCAGCGTTCGGGTCTCTCTGAGTTGTACTACTGGGCGTCGGTGATGCGTTGTGTTGTTCGTTGCTCGGTGAGAGAATCTGATGTTGATTTACAAGGATGCCGGTATAAACCCCAAAGATGCAGCCGCAAGCCAAAGCAAGAATTGAAACCAAGGCAACACGTCGAGTCGACTCATCCATATTACGAATCAATGCGATTGCTGATCCGCCCGCAAACGTAAACAGCAGCGGTATCAGTGACAATGCGAGGGGACTCGCACTGAGTCCCGTAAGATTGCCGATGAGGAAACCCAGTGTCCAGAACGACGCAAAAACCAACACTACATAATGTTATGCCAACTGCAACTACCTGGCAACACGACGCCGACCGAATCCGAACATATCGTATAGTGCTAAACCATCCGTCCTGACTCGCCGTTTACGACGCATCGGTAATTCACATTTGCAGGTTCCTTTCAAGGTGTCGCGATGATGGTGCGAGGCGTTACTAACGAATCAAGCCCCCATCTCGAACGTCGCGCGGCGACTCACCCCCCTGGAACAGGTGGCGCACTCTCTTCTATAGTGGAATGAGTGGAAGCTCTTCGCGAACTGTTTGCACAGCATGCGTTGTTTTCCCTGGGGACTCTACTGCTATTGGGATTCCTCATCGGGAAGCTGGCGAATCGGGTACGACTTCCCGAGATAACCGGTTACATCGTCGCGGGGCTCCTTGCCGGAGAGTCGATTCTCGGGGTGATACCGCACGAAATAGACGAAGGTCTGGGACTCGTTACCGAGGTGGCATTGGGTCTCATCGCGATTACGATCGGCGGCGAGTTCTCGTGGGTGAAGTTGAAGCGCCTCGGACGGGCGATCGTCATCGTAACGGCCGTGCAACTCGCCGCCTCGTTTTTGGCAGTGTCCATCGCTCTCGCACTGCTGCAGATGCCCCTTCCGTTTGCCCTCCTCCTGGGCGCGATCGCCGCGGCCACCGCACCGGCGGCGACGGTAGCGATCGTCCAGGGTTTGCGCGCTCAAGGTACATTCGTCGACTATCTCTACGGCGTCGTTGCGCTGGACGACGCGGGAGCGGTTATTCTCTTCGGCGTGGTCTTCGCCGTTGCCAGTAGCGTTCTCGCCGACGCGGGAGCGGCCGTCGGCGCCGCCCACGCCGCGATGGATGCGGCCCACGCGACGGGAGGCGGACACGGGGCGGCCGGAATCGTACTTCACGCGCTGTCGGAGGTCGGATTCTCGATTCTCTTAGGGATAGCGACCGGTGCGGCGATCCACATCTTTGCGCGCCGCCGCAGCAACCAGAACGAAGTCCTCATTACGAGCCTCGGCGTCCTCTTCTTCGCCACCGCGGCGGCGATCGTCTTCAACTTGTCGCCGCTTCTGGCCAACATGACCGCCGGTGCGGTGATCATCAACCTGTCGCCGGACAACTACCGTATCTTTCGCGTTCTCCGGCCCCTTTCGCCGCCGATTTACGCACTGTTCTTCGTCATTGCCGGTACGGAACTCAATCCGTCCGTCCTCGTCGACCCGCAGATTCTCATCCTCGGCGGGGCCTATATCGTCGCCCGCGCAATCGGCAAGTACGGTGGGGTATGGGTCGGATGTCGTATCGCAAAAACGTCGGCGGCGATACGCAACTATCTCGGAATTTGTATGTTGCCGCAGGCCGGCGTGGCGATCGGACTGGTCTTACTCATCGAGGCCTCTCCGGCGATGGCGACTTTGCCGGCTCAGTATCAACCGCTCGTCGCCACGTTGGTGAACATCATCCTTCTGTCGGTGTTCGTCAATGAACTCATCGGGCCGCCGTTGTCGCGCTTTGCAATTATCCGCGGCAACGAGATGCGGGAGGTACACGCATGAATCTCTACGAAATATTCGAAAAGCGCAGTTGTCGCGTACAAGTAGATGCGCGCAATAAGGATGAGATGCTCAGCCGTATCGCCGAGCTCGCCGTGGCAAGCGAGGCGGCCTCGGGCGTCGCACCGGAGACAATCAGGACGGCCCTCGCCGAACGCGAGAGTCAGGGGTCAACGGCATTCGGCAACGAGATCGCCATTCCCCATGCGCGACTGGAGAGTCTCGACCGTTTCTTGCTCTTCATCATCAGCTCGCCGCGCGGGGTCGACTTTGAGGCGCTGGACAAGAAACGGGTGAAGCTGTTTTTCATCATCTTAGGGCCGGTCGATGCAGTAACCGACCATCTCAAAATCCTGGCATTCGTATCGCGAGCCCTGAGCCACACCAACCTGAAACGGGAGCTGTTGGCGGCCAGAAGCGAGACGGCGCTCTACGAGGCGTTCCTACGCAACACTCAAACGGAGCGCAACGCGGACAATCACACGCGCATCATGAAGCTCGTGATGGTCAATCTCTACATCGAGGATTTTCTCTATCGCATACTCGAGCTCTTTATCGAAGAGGGGATTGAAGGGGCGACCATCATCGACTCGGCCGGTATGGGCCATTACATCTCAAACGTTCCCCTTTTTGCCGATTTCATCGGCTTCATGAACGAAAGTAAACATCATAGTAAAACGATTATGGCGATGGTACCGGAAGAGCACGTTGACGATCTCATAGCCGGGATAGAGGATATCACCGGCGATCTCGACAAAAAACAGGGCGCCATGATACTCGTACTCGACGTCGCGATGTATAGGGGCAGTATGAAGATGCTCTAACCATCCGCTGCGGCGGATCGAGGATCCAACCGAACGCCCCCATCCATAGATGCAGGAGGAGTGATGGACTTCAAGGAGACGGGCTTTCTCAAAGTACTCGGAGATGTTTCATTCCCCGAGAAAAAAGTTGTTATAAATCCGAATGACGGTTTCGATCTCGATTTACTTATGAGCGACACGACCGTGGCGATACATTACGGCAAGAGTCCGGCGACGTGGACCGAGGCGGCAAAAGGGCTGTACGGCAACGTATATCAGAGCAACGACTGTAAGCTCGGTACCGTCGAGTTGAGCGGCCGCGCGCTGAACAAGATGGGCAATCCGAAACGGGTGCGACTGCACATCGTCACAGAGGGACCGTACCCCCAGCTTCTCGTCGAGGCCGAATAGCGTCGAGCGACGCGCTCGGCAACCCTCGTTGCGATGGAGATCACCGTTGTTACCTCACATATCGGTCCGTTCCGCACATCCGTTCGATGCGTTCCGACGACGGATTGGACGAAGTGCAGTCCACGGTCGGAGTGGTTGGGCCGCGACCGATTTACTTGATTCCGCGGTGCTACGCTAGTACACTGACTACGCAACTACGGAGGGAGCAGCCGATGCAGGGTTATCATCAGGACGAACGATACATCGAGGCGATGGAGCACTATCTCTCGGGTAAGTGGGACGAGGCGGCCGGTGCGTTCGCCGCGTTGGACGAGCGATTTCCGGATGAGCCGTACATAAAACTGATACGGGGAAACATCGCCTACTCCCGGGGTACCCTGGACGATGCCGTCGCACGCTACAACGAAGCGATCGTCGCCAATCCGAAGTTCGGTAACGCCTACTACAAGTTGGGGGTGTGTCTCTATCGCATGGGCCGCCTGAAAAAGGCCTTAGAGGCGTTTACCGCCGTTGTAGACATGGGAAGCCAGTCTCACGCTATGGCGAGTTACTTCGTCGGGCTTATCAATCTCTTTCTCGGCGACGATCAGGCCGCGGCCACGGCTTTTGCCGGATTCCACGAGGCCTCTCCGAACTCACGAATCGCCAACTTTTATCTTGCGCAACTGCAGATAAAACACAAGAATTTCGAAGAGGCGTTGAGTCTTCTCACGGAGTTGGTCGATGAGACGCCCAATTTTGCCGAGGTTCACTACATGCTCGGCACGACCCACTACGGGCTCCACCACAACACCGAGGCGATAAAGTGTTTTCAACGTGCTCTGGATCTCAATCCTGAGGACGAACGAAGTAAAACCAAACTGACGCTGCTCACCGACGTGCAGTGGCCATAGTAGAGGAGAGAAAGCATGAAGAAGTATGTATGCAACATGTGCGGCTACATCTACGATCCGGCGGAAGGCGATCCCGACACCGACATCCCGCCGGGAACCTCGTTCGAGGACTTGCCGGAAGACTGGGTATGTCCCGTGTGCGGCGCCGAGAAAGACGAGTTCGAGGTAGAAGAAGAGTAACCCACGCCGTCTGAGCGGAACGAAAAAGCCTTCCTTCGGAATCGAAGGAAGGCTTTTTTTGTCCCTTTCCACCGGCCCTACGGATGCCGATGTACTACTCGTATCGCTTGAGCACCAGCACTCCGTTATGTCCGCCGAATCCAAGCGAATTACTCATCGCCGCCCGGACCGGCTGGGCGCGTCCGACGTTGGGAACGTAGTCCAGATCGCACCCTTCGCCGGGCTCCTCCAAGTTGATCGTCGGCGGCACGAAGTTATCGCGAATAGAGAGCGCGGTCACGACCGCCTCGATACCACCGGCGGCGCCGAGACAGTGTCCGGTCATCGACTTGGAGGAGGATATGGCCAACTTCGTCGCGTGATCGCCGAAGGTTCGCTTAATCGCCAGCGTCTCGGTCGGATCGTTGATCGGCGTCGAGGTCCCGTGGGCGTTGAGATAGTCGATATCCTCGGGAGCGAGACTCGCATCCTTGAGGGCGTTACTCATCGCTTTGGATGCGCCGAGACCTTCGGGATGCGGTGCGGTGAGATGGTTGGCGTCGTTCGTGAACCCGTTGCCGGCAACCTCGGCGATAATGGTCGCCCCGCGCGCCTGTGCGTGTTCCAAGCTTTCCAGAATCAAGATACCGGCGCCCTCCCCCATGAGAAACCCGTCGCGATCCTTGTCGAAGGGTCGGGAGGCGCGAGTGGGATCGTCTGCGAACTTACTGCTGAGCGCCTGAATCACATTGAAGCCCGAAATACCCAACTGCGTAATGGGCGCCTCGGCTCCTCCGGCGATCATGACGTCGGCAAGACCTTCGCGAATGTGACGCATGGCGTTTCCGATCGCATCGGTCGCGCTCGCGCACGCGGTCGTTACGGTGTATACCGGTCCGTGGGCGTTCAAGTTAATCGCGATGTGCGCGGGTCCCATGTTGGAGATCATCTTGACCACCGTCATGGGCGATACGCGATCGGGACCGCGGTCGAACAGCGACTGTAGTGAGTCTTCGATCGTCTCGAAACCGCCGATACCGACTCCCAGCACAACGCCGACGCGCTCCGGATCGTATGAACCCTCGTTATCGAGAAACCCGGCCTGCTCGAACGCCTCCCGCGCGGCGTATACCGAATACTGCGCGAAAAGGTCCATCTTACGCGCCTCGCGACGGTCGATGCGCACCTTAGGATCGAAATCCTTGACCTCCGCAGCGTAGGAGGTGACGTACTTCGACGTGTCGAACCGCGTGATCGGTCCTGCACCGCTCACTCCGTTGCGGATCGATTGCCAAAAATCCTCTACACTATTTCCTACCGGGCTCACGACGCCCAAACCGGTTAGTACGACTCTTTTCATGTATCCTCCCTCACATCGCCAGACCGCCGCCGACGGTGATGACCTCGCCGGTGATGTAGGAGGCCATATCGGAGGCGAGAAAGAGGCATACCTGCGCAACTTCCTCGGCGCTGCCGATGCGCCCCATGGGAATCTGGCTCTGTAGCGTCTCGCGCTGCTGATCGTTGAGTTTGTCGGTCATTTCGGTATCTATGAATCCGGGAGCGATCGCGTTGACCCGCACGTTACGGCTCGCGACCTCGCGAGCGATGCTCTTGGTGAACCCGATCAGACCGGCCTTGCTCGCCGCGTAATTCGCCTGGCCGGCGTTGCCGGTGATTCCGACCACCGATGTGATGTTTATGATCGCTCCGCCACGGCGTTTTATCATGTGACGCGCCAACGCCTTACTGGTGTAAAAAGCGCTCGCCAAGTTGACGTCCAGAACGGTACGCCAATCCTCCGCGGACATACGCATAATCAACCCGTCTCGCGTAATGCCGGCATTGTTGACCAACACATCGACACCGTCGTGCGCCTCGATGATCTCGGAGATCGCGGTCGACACCGAGGGCTCGTCACTTACGTCGACGGTGTGGTGGTGCACCGCACCGGCGCCGTATTGCGCACGAAGTTGCTCGAGAGCGTCTCCTTCGCTGCGAGACAGGTAGTGCACGACAGCACCGGCGCGCAAGAAACTATCGACAATGGTGCGACCGATCCCGCGGGACCCGCCGGTGACGATTACAACCTTTCCATCCATCAACATCAAGAAAACTCCTTCGCAATCCCTTCAATCTCTTCCAGCGTACCGGCGGTACGACACCGATCCGACGGCCACTGCGCGTCCGCTTTGGAAACGGCTTTCCACAATCCTTGGAGCACCGAACCCGGTCCTACCTCCAAAAGCAGCTCGGCGCCGTCGGTCAAGAGCTGACGTTCCTCGGTGGTCCATAACACCGTCCGGACCAACTGTTCGAGACACAGGGTGCGCGCCTCCTCGCCCGTTCCTACGGTCCTTCCGTGAACGTTCGAATAGGTCGGCCGCAGAGGATCGGAGAACGGTATGTCGCCCAACACGTGCGCAAACGCATCGCGCGCCGGGGCCATAAGCGGAGTATGAAACGGTCCCGAGACTTTGAGGGGGATGACCCGTCGCACTCCGCCGGCTTTAAGTGCATCGGTCGCCCCTGCCAACGCGCGAGCCGAACCGCCCACGACCGTCTGGACGGGGCTGTTGTAGAGCGACGGATAGGCGTCGGTTACTCCCGCGCCGGAGAGAATCGCGGCGACCTCGGGAAGGTCTTTACCCATGGTGGCGACCATGCCGGCTCGCCCGGCGTCGTCGTCGAGCGTTCGACTTACGCGCTCCATAATACGACCGCGGTGGAGTACCGCCGTGACGGCATCCTCGTAACGCAAAACGCCCGCGTCTACGAGCGCAGCGTACTCCCCCAGACTGAACCCCGCCGACATATCGCTTTCGATACCGAACTCCGACAACACTTGACGCGCCGCCAAATTGGCGACGGTAACGGCGATCTGTGTGTTGTCGGTCTGCTTCAACTCCTCCTCGGTGCTATCGAAGAGAAGCGCGGCGATGTCTTTATGCGTCACCTCCGACGCCGATGCAAAAAGGTCCCGAACCGCGGCGCTGTAGTCGTACAGGTCGCGCGCCATACCGGGGAATTGCGCCCCTTGGCCGGGAAACATAAAAACCGTCTTCATATGGCTAACGGTATCACAGCGCGACCGAACGATTCAAGCAATCGGTTATCGACCGACAAACACCGTACACCGAAGTCGCTCGTCACAGCCGCCGACTGCAACACTCCGCATCGCAACAATGCGGCGGCAAAACGCTCGGCCGACGACCGCCTGAGCTGACAAACCCCGTGCGGATTTGTTACCTTCCGGTGATAAGGTACATGAGTGTGAATGCAAAGATCGCTTCCGTCGGCGCCTACGTTCCTGCGCGCCGTGTACACAACGATGAGCTTGCCGAGACGCTGGATACTTCCGACGACTGGATCTACTCCCATACCGGAATCCACTATCGCCATATCGCCGCCGAAGACGAGGCGGCGAGCGACCTCGCCGTTCCCGCAGCGCGACAAGCGTTGGAGCGCGCACAACTCCAACCCTCCGATATCGATCTGGTATTGGTCGCGACGAGTACGCCCGACTACGTCGGTCTTCCGTCGACCGCCTGTATCGTCCAGGACAAGCTCGGGATTCCCAACGCCGGCGCTATGGACATCACCGCCGCGTGCACCGGCTTTGTCTACGGACTCGAGACCGCGCGTACGTACGTTGCCGCCGGCTCCGCGCGAAACGTACTGCTCATCGGCACGGAGCTTTACAGCCGCATCGTCGATTGGAACGACAGGCGTACCTGCGTCCTCTTCGGCGACGGCGCCGGCGCGGTCGTCGTTAGCGCCGCCGACGAGGGGGAGCCGTCTCGCGTACTTCCCGCGCTTCTCGGGTCCAAGGGGTCGGGCGCCGAGGCGCTCTACCGCTCGCACGGGGGCTCCCGGAACCGCTACGTGCCGGGAGAGACGCCGGAAGATCTTCTTAAACTGAAGATGGACGGTCGCCGAGTGTACAATTTTGCGGTCGCGGTCGTGGTGGATGTGATTCAGGAACTGCTGAGCAGGAATGACATATCCTTCGACGAGATCGGCCGCATCATACCTCACCAGGCGAACGTCCGTATCATCAGCGCGGCGGCCAAACGTGCGGGATGGGACGCGGGACGCTTTTATACGAACATAGCCGAGTATGCCAACACTTCGGCGGCGTCTATTCCTCTCGTTCTCAACGAACTGTACGAAAAGGAACTGATTGAGCGCGGCGACCTTCTTTTGACCATCGGCTTCGGAGGCGGGCTGACCTACGGCGGCAATCTGCTGTACTGGTAAATCGAGCGTTAAGCGTCGGACCGCACGGTCCGTTCATTGCGGCTTCCGGTAAGCGTCGCGGCGACGCTTTCGAGGGCGAGGCGTACCGACTCGCGCCCCTCGCCGAGGGCGATCTCACCCCGTCGGAGTGTGCGTTCCAGCTCCCGGTCGTACATCCGGTACTCAAGCCTCCCCGCCCCCCATTCCAGCTTCAGCACGAGTGGACTCCGTTCCGCGGGGCGAAATCCGAGACGCCTCAACGTTCGTACCACGACACGGCGCGGCGGGGGCGTCGGGCCTTGGGCGCCGGACACGCCGGTCGATGCAACACTCTCTACGGCGACGGGAATACGCAAACCGTGGGTTAAGAATGCGCCGGGGTGCATTGCCCACGCCCGCGCGGCCGCCGATAGCGCGCGCGGATCTCGTGGAGACGATCGGCGATAGACTTCTCGCAGTGCGTCGAGACGATTGCTGCGATGCCATCGCGTGGAGAGAGCGCCGGTAAGCTCCAGAAGTCGATCCGTATCGCGATGGAGCGATGCTGCTAAGAGTTCGTAATCGATCGTCGCCTCAGCACCGATTCGCGCTTCCTCGCCCTGGGCGACATCGATGTGCCGCAACGCCAGAGCGGGCCACGCCTCGGCTGCGAGCACTCGATTCAACGAAGCGAGAAGTGTTCGGTTTTGACGTCGATACGAGTCGGCCACGATAAGGCTTCGGCGACGATGGAGCCCGCGATGGTACCACGCGGCGACGTGACGGTACGCGCCGCGCGCCCAGCGAGCGAGACGCGACGCAAACCGCCCCGGGCGATGCAGTCGATCCACGTTGGCGGCGGCCTCCAACGCATCGGAGAATACGCCGTAGAACTGTTGGAGATAACGATCGGGATCGGTGCCGTAATTGTACATCCACGTGCGATTGTCTTCTTCACGAATACTTTCCAAAATGTCGAGTGCTCGATCGGGTTGCCCGGCGGCGATCCGCAACGACGCAAGATTTAGATCGGCAAGAGGCGTAAACGTGTCCAGAAGCGCGGCTCGAGAGTAGTCCGCCTCGGCATCCTCAATACGCAGCTCCTGTTCGCGCAACTCCGCCCGTATCCGGTAGCCGCTCGATCGCTCCTCGGTCTCGATCGACCGTTCGGCGGCCTCCAACGCGTCGTCCCAGCGGTAAAAGTTGGCGTGAAGTATGCTGAGATTGTAGTACGCAACGGCAATAAACGTACGATCGGTATCGACGTGAGCGCGCCGGATCGCCCGTTCGTACTCGGCCAGCGCCGCCTCGTAGTCCCACAGACCGGCGTATACGGTCGCGAGGGTCACCGATAGTTCGCGATCGAACCCGACCCGGTCGAGCGTCGCCTCGAGCATGTCGCGCGCGTCCTCCAGACGGTGCACCTTGTAGTACAACCATGCGAGATCGCCGACGACGGTGAGATCCTCGGGAATCTGCCGGTGTAGCACTTCCAAGAGGTCGATCGCATCGTGGTCGGCGTTGATTCGCGAGAGGGTGCGACTGAGAATATACCGGGTGGAATACTCAGGAGCGCCGATGTGGAGGGCCTCTTCGTACGCCGCGCGCGCAAGATCAAACAACTCGTGGTCGTAGTAGAGATCCCCGCTCAACAGGACGAAGCGGTAGTCGCCGGGAAAGCGCCGTCGCGCCTCGGCGATACGCCGGAGCGCCTCTTCGTAATTCTCATTTCTGACGGCGCGGCGGATCGAGAGTTCCCATTCATCGGCCTCGGAGACGACCCGTTGCGGCTCCCGGGCCGATACGACGTCCGGAAGCCGCCAAGGAGAGAGAAGGAACACCGCAAGGACCGCGACCCGGCGGACGCGCTCGACACGGCTGACGGGCCGTCGCGGACACGGAACGCGCGGCGGAATATGGAGCGCAACGGCAAGACGTAGTGTCCGATACCACCGCCCGGGGAAGAGCGCTCGACGGCGACCACCGCGCCGCAGTTCCCGCCGACGGAATATGAGATAGGCGCGGCACGCTTCGATCAGCGCGTGCAGATCGCCGTGTTCGAACCCGGGAGCAAAGCGCGCGCGGTCGGCCGCCTCTCCGGCGAGACGTAACGGTGCGGGTAGTCGACCTGCGAGGCTCCCCCGATCGACGACAATCCCCACCGCGTCGAGGGTCGAACCCAGAGCGATAAGCGCGGCGCGACGCGGATTTCGGCGACACAGTGAACGCCATCGGGAGCGCCGTCGAAACGTCAGTGCAGCACCGATCAACGTCGCGCCCACCGCTACCGTCGCCGCATACGACGATGCAGCTGTTCTCCGCGCTCCGCCGCCGCGTCCGTCGTCCACCGACATGCGCGGGCTCAGGGTGCCGTGGGACAAAATCTCCTGCACGAGGGACGAGAGTTGCTCGCGATCGACGCCGTAGTCGGTGTTTACGATCTCTCCCGGAGCAATCGTCGTCGAAGTTGGGTCGAACTCGACCCACCCGATATCGTCGAACCACACCTCGACCCACGCGTGGGCCATGTCGCCGCGTATCGGATAGAACCCGATCATCCCCACGGACGGATCCACAAAAAACCCGACGGCTACGCGCGAGGGAACATCGAGCGAGCGAAGCATGAGAACCATCGCGAAAGCGAAGTAAGAACAGTACCCTTTACGACTCTCAAAAAGAAAATGGCGGAGTTGATCACCGTCCGCCGCGCGGCCGGGGTTGAGGCTGTAGTAGTACTCATCGAGAAGATAGTTGCGTACACGCGTAACGGTATCGTAGTAGCCGTCCGCCTCGGCGGTTACTCGTCGCGCCAAAGCGGCGATGTCCGAATGCACGGCTCCCGATAGATACACGTCCCGCCACCGGGGCGGTAGATCGCGGGGCCACGGCGCATCGCGTAACGTCCGCGGTGACGAGCGCGGCAGCTCCGAGGTCACGCGATACACACTATTGAATGACGCGTCGTCCCAGCGAGCGAGCGGCTCGACGGCGATGGGTGTGTTGACGGCAACCAACGCGTCGGGATCGAAGTTCACGACGTAGTACTCTTGAGATACCGCATGCGCGTCGCGCCTCGAAGCATCAGGGAGAGAACGTTCCCCTTCGGGAGGTCGCAGACCCTCTCGGACGGCCGCATCGACCGACAAAGGAGGCGCGACGTCCGGTTCGTCGCTCCCGCTCAACCGGAAAAATCCGCGCCGCGACGAATATCCGCTCAACACGTAGCGCCGTAGTAGTCGATCGGACGGGGGGTCTTGTTCGCGATACAGAAAAACCAGATCGCGGCTCAGACTGATTTCGCTCTCCAAGCTGACATAATCGGCGAAGTCGAAGCGAAACATTGTCGGGCGCACCAGCCCGCCGCCGGCGGCGACCGCGCGATTCTGCCATCCGCGATACGCGCCGAGCAATGCCGCAACCATGGCGAGGACGACGAAGGCCAGAGAGACGACCGACCTCCCGACGCTACTCGGGCCGTGTACGGTTCGGGAGGCGACAAAGCGGTGCACCACGAGCACGATGGCGATTCCGACGGCGAAGGCGGCGTACCACGACGGGTGTCCTAAAAGCGCGGTATCGAACTCCGCCTGCGACCAGAAGAGCCCTAAAACCGTGGCGGCGATCAGCGGCGCAAAGAGCACGCTGCCGGCACGCGTGCGTTCCACCCATAGGTCCCAATAGTGCGCTCCCCCGGCGATGATCGCCGCCGGCAGGAGTCGCCACGGCGAGAGCACGATTTGCTCCTCGAGCCAACCGGCGACGCCGATGTGAGTGAATCGCGCCACAAACCATCCGAGAAACAACGCGGCGGCGGGAAGACCCGGAATCGCGACCGCAAGGTAGAGCCAGGGCCGCTTCGCGGCCCTCCGGGAAGCGACCGCGCGCGCAATCCATCCGGTGAGGTAGAGCACGAGCGGCAGAAGGGGATTGAGCAACTCGTCGAGATACCGATACGCGATACTGCCGACGGCGAGAAAGACGATCTGACGAAGGACGAGTTCAGTCGAGCGCGCCGAGATGGTGAACATCCGCCTCCCCCGTGGACACATCGGTACGATACCACGCCAGTATCGCCGATGCTCCATACCTCGACGGCGACGCAGGAGACAGCGAGCTCGCGACGATGAGCTCCCTGGCGCTCGAAAATGGGAGTACCGAGGGCACCGAAGGCTCGGCGTACTCATCGTCGCCTCCCCGTGTGCCGTGCGTACGCTCCCGCGAGGACGGGCCGAAACTCATGGGGAGTAATCCACGCTCGGGGTCGAGGCCCGATAGCACGTAGCGCGCACGCGCGGGATCGCCGAGGAGTCGCAACGCGTCACCGATATCGTGAAGACTCACCGTTACAGCATAATCGCGCCGGACGAGTTCGTCAGCCATGCCGAGGGCGCACGCGACAAGAACATCGATCGCCTCGGGATGCGCAAGCCCCCGCGGATCGATAAGGAGACGTATCGCGTTTGCCGGCGGAGGTACCTCCTCGCCGACGCGGACAAACAGATCGCCGGTGTGAGCGTACATGCGCCAGTTGATTCGCCGCATGTCGTCGCCGGGGTGGTAGGGACGAATCTCCGTGTGGTCGTCGTTACGACGGTGTGACAAGAACGAATCGCGTTGTAGAGCACCCAGGCCCCGGCTTTCGAACCTCGTGGACACCGCTCTTGTGTAGGGGAGGACGCGCATTACCGCGCCGTTTCCCTCCGTTGGAACGGTTCCCGCGATGCGCGTTTCCACCAGGCCGAAGATGTCGGCAAACCGCATCACGAATGTCGCGGGCCGATACAGCCCTCGTATCACATCGGGTGTACGAATCGACCTCCCGTCGGCCGCTCCGGCGGGCAATCCGAGTTCGATTGAAAGGCGTCGTATCCCGGAGACGAGGGTCAAACGCACACGCGCGGCCGGCAGGCGTGCCGAGCGAGCGTGCACCGCAAACGGCAGCAACGCGGTCTCGCCGGGCGATAACACGCCTCGTGGCAGCTCGAGCCGTACGATCGCGCGGGCGAATCGAACGCGACGCACGACGCCCACCGCACAAGCCGTCGCGAGGGCGAGAGCGAGCCCGGTTCCCACCAAGAGAGACACGGGCTCGCGCCTGAGGAGGCCCGGAATCAGCGTCGCCGAGGCGGCAAAAAAAAAGCAATGCCGTTAGCGGTAGGCCGCATCGCAGAGCGTAACGTGATCTCATACACCGTCGGCCTCCCGCATCGCGGCCAGTACTTCCTCCGCGCGCTCTCTCACAATCGGTATCGCCGACGGTTCACCCTCGACGGTGCGAACTCTATGGGCCAAGACCGGCACGGCAAGGTCGTCAAGCTCGCGGTCGCTCACGTAGTCCCGTCCCCGCAAATATGCCAGTGCGCGCATCGCGTCTAAGAGGTGCAACGATCCGCGAGGAGAGACGCCGTAGCGCAACCGCCGGTCGGCTCGGGTAGCGGCAGCGAGGGCGACGACGGAGTCTTTGAGATCGGGGTGGCAAAAGACGGAACGCGCCGCTTCCCGCATCGCAATCAACTCGGTGACGGAGATCGCGGGAGAGAGCTCCGGCAAGACGCGCCGCCCCGGATCGGTGTCGAGAATTTCGCGTTCAGACTCCCCGTCGGGATATCCCAAGGAGATGCGCATGACGAATCGATCGAGCTGCGCCAGAGGGAGCGGATACGTTCCCTCCATGGAGACCGGATTCTCGGTCGCCACGACGAGAAAAAAAGGTGCCAGTGGATACGTTACACCCCCGACGGTTACCTGGGTCTCATTCATCACCTCGAGCAAGGCCGACTGAACCTTGGGAGTGGCGCGGTTGATCTCGTCGGCGAGGAGCACGTGGGCAAACACCGGTCCGGGGGCAAAGAAAAACCTCCGCCGCGCCGGGTCGTAGACCTCTACCCCGGTGATGTCGTACGGAAGAAGATCGGGGGTAAACTGAATCCGTCGATAGACCAACTCTTCGCCGTCGCCTCCGATGAGGCGCGCGATCGCCCGGGCGAGGCTCGTCTTTCCGGTTCCGGGAAGATCTTCGATCAGTACGTGCCCTCGGGCGAGAATAGCGGCGAGGAACAGCTCGATGACCTCGCCTTTTCCCCGGATGACCGACGTAAGGCCATCTTTCAGCGCATCCAAACTCACTGCTGTGAGCCTACACTACTCGCCCGATTCTGCGGAAGCTGCAGTAGCGATAGAATGTCGCCCAATCTGTCCGGCACCTCGGCGACCGTCCCGTCGCGAAGGCCGAAGATACGGAGCTCGACCGGCTTTGCGAAGAGCTCGCCGGCGGCGGACCGATAGATACTCATCTGGCCGGCGTAATGAGAGGCGTCGAGCAGACGGTCGGTTTTGTAGTCCACGACCCATACCGCGTCATCGGTCTCGACTACCAAATCCATAGTCCCCGAGACGTATACCGCGGGCTCTCCCAAAGCGAGAACGAAGGGATACTCGGTATGTACCACGCCCCCGGAAAGGCGACGATACAGCTCGGAGGAGAGAAATCGCTGCGCGAGATTCCAGCTCTCCTCAAGGATCGCCGCCGTGGATCCGTGCCCGGCGTCATCGACCGGGCCGTAAATCCGGGTGGCCCACGTGGGATCGGCAAGCCACTGATCACGCGAAAGCGGTTCGCCGGCGACGAGGTGTTCCAAGAGCAGATGCGTCAGCGTTCCCAGGGCGGCCGCCTCACGCCCGTCGTCTCCGGCGGAGGAGCGTAGCGCGGCCTCGTCAAAAAGCTCATCACTCACGGGCGACCCGTCCGAGCGTACCAGCAACTCGTTGATTCCCGTGGGCGTAAACTCGACTTCGCGCGCCTCCCGGCTCACTTCGTGCGCCGCATCGAGAAGCGCGCGCGCTTCGCGGACGTCTCTCCGTGCGGTCTGAGGAATACGGTGCTCGCGAACGGCCCGCTCGGTGATGGGGGCGATCATCTCCAGGCGAACCATCTCCGCGAATGCGGCGTCGATCACTCCGGCTTCGGGATCGAACCCGGTCGCCTCGCCTACCAGATCGAGGAGCGAGGCGCCGCGGTGACCTCTGCGAACGGCGGCGGTGAAGTAGAGGCGCTGTTCGGCTCTCGTCGCCGCCACGTAGAGCAGACGTCGCAACTCGGCGAGGTCGCGTCGCGTCTCCTCCTCGGCGGCGTAGTCCTCGAACACGTTGGACAGACGCTCACCCGGCGCGGGATCGGGAAGGCGCACGGTGAGTCCCAGCTGTTCATCCATCCAGATGAGATCCATGCGCGGCCGCGTCCCGCTGTCCATACCGGTGACGAACACCACGGGGAACTCCAACCCTTTTGACTTATGAATCGTCATCAGTTGTACCGCACCGTCTTCCGGCGGGAGCTCCAGTTCGTCGACCTTCTCGGTGAGCCCGATCTGTCCCCGCAGGAAGTCCACGAACTCTATCGCCGGACGATCGCGGTACCGCAGTGCCAAGGCGAACAGGTAATCGTAGTGCTCGAGATACGAATGATCGCTCGTGCGGTGCAGGAGCGCATACCGATACCCACCGTCCTCCCACACGTACCGAATCACCTCGTAGAGCGCATCGCGGTCGATCCGGAGTCGTACCGCACGGTACAACTCGGCGGCCGCCGTAAGCTTACGCCGATCGCCTTGGTCCAGACCCGCCGGCGGTTCGAGCGGCGAAGTACCGCTGTGGGAGAGGACGAGCACGAGGCCGCCGTCGGAGAGCATCACGAACGGCGAGCGCAGGTAGGCGGCCAATGCCTCGCGGTCGTCGGGATAGTAGACCAGCTGCAAGAGTGCATATAGATCACTCGCCGGTGACTCGGTAAAGAGGGAGCGCACCACCTGACTCCGGTACGGTACGCCGTCGCGTCTCAGCATACGTTCCAACTTTTGCTGATCCGAACCGGTGCGAAAAAGAATGGCGATCTCATCGTAACGGTGGGTCCGCTCGATCTCTACGAGCCGGCTGATCTCCCCGGCAATCCACGCCGCCTCGGCATACACCCCCTCCGCAAGCACCTCCCCATCCGATGTGTGCCCGTCGACCGCACGCTCCTCTTTGTCGTTTGCCGCAGGCACCCACGCGAGGACGATGTCGGTCTGCACGGCCGGGTCGGCGGCGCGATGGTTCAGCGGCTCGAACTCCGCGTCGTACTCCGCGGCGGCCTCGCCGAATACGCGGGCGAACAGGGAGTTGAAAAAGCGAATGAGCGTCGGCTCGGATCGGTAGTTGGTGTCGAGACTGATAAGCCCCCCCTCTCCACCGTCGAGGGAGTGCGCAACTTCGCGCGCCAAAGATCGGAACACCGAGACGTCGGCGCCGCGGAAACGGTAAATCGACTGTTTTTGATCCCCGACGAAAAAGAGCTTGTCTCGCCGGAGCGCCTCGGGCGCGGGCACGCCGGCGCGGCATCGACTCGGCTCCTCGGCGAGGAGAAATAGGAGGTCGCGTTGCGTCGCGTTATTGTCTTGGAACTCATCGATCATGATGTATCGAAAGCGCTCCTTATAGAGGCTGCGAAGCTCGTGGTCGTCTCGGAGAGCCGCCACGGCGAGCTCCATGACCTCCTGATGGCTCACCACACCCCGTGTGCGCCGAGTCGCGATAATCTCTTCCTGAAACGGCGTCAACACCTCGTAGAGGCTCCTGATCTCATCGATCCGCTCCTGTGTCTCGGTGAGGGCGCTCCAGTCGGCGAGAAGCCCGCGGCGACGCGAGCCGACCTTCTCGAGCAGTTGATTCAACGCCTCCTTGAATGCCGCCGCACCTTCGCCGCTGCCGAATCGACGCGGCAGCTCCGAAAGAACCTCGTATAGTTCGCCGTACCGCCCGATGTGATGACCGACGGCCTCGCGCACGCGCCCGACTCCCACGCCGCCGGTCTCGTCGGCGACGATGCGCCCCGCCACACGATCGATTCGTCGCTCCAGATCGTCTCGTCGTCCGTGGAGCCACTGTTCTTGCCGGTTCGCCAGAACGTCGAAATCGATGGGTGAGGAGATGCGGAGGACGGATCGCGCGAGAGGCAACAGGAGATTGGTGAGCGTTCCGCCGAGGCCGTACTGCCTGACGTAGCCGCCCAACACGGGATGATCGCCGTGGGCCCGGATCAGGCCGAGGGCGATACGCTGTCCGTCCCGTTCCAGCGCCGCCTCGTCGGTCTCGACCGTCGGCGGGAGTCCGAATCGCGCGGCCCCGTCGCGCAACACGCCCGCGCAAAAGCTATCGAGGGTCGAAATTTGCGCGTCGTCGAAGTGGTCGAGCTGCGCCTCGATCGCGGCCGAATGCGCTACCTCGTCGCGCAGGCGACGATAGATCCGCTGGAACATCTCGGCCGCGGCCTTGCGGGTAAAGGTAAGCGTGAGAATCCGCGAGACGTCCACGCCGGCTGTGACGAGTGCTACATAGCGTTCCGTCAGAACTCGCGTCTTGCCGCTCCCGGCGCCGGCGGAGACGACGACGTTATCGCGAACGCGCACAGCCCGCTGCTGGTGCGCATCGAGCCGCACTACCCCGTCAGCCATCGCCGTACCTCTTAGTGACGAAGCAGCTCCGACAGATGCTGCGAATACCGCACCGCCCGCAGTCCGGCTCCTCGCGACACATAAAACGCCCCTCACGAACTGAGCGGGCCGTCTCGTCGAGAAAGGCGGGCAGGCGAGAGGCGAGCTCGGCGTACATCTCGAATCCCCGTCGCGCTTGCCATCGCCGCCCGTCGGCCCGTTCGTCCGCAATGATGCGTATGCCCGCCTTCTTGAGATCGACGTATACCAGCCGCTCGACGTGCACACCGAACTGCCGTTCGGTCATCAGGGCGTACAGCGGTAGTTGGAGTGTTCGGCATGCAAGGGGATCGGTTCCGTCGACGCCGAATGCACCCGCCCGCGAGTGTTGTTCGCGAAGCGAAAGCTTGTAGTCGATAATGGTAGCGCCACTCTCGCCGTCCGAGTCGATCGGACCCACGATACGGTCGGCAAACCCTTTGAGCGCTACCTCATTGATCGAGACCGAGAGCGTGACCTCCGAGCCGCCCTCCGGCGAGGCGAACAGCGGGTCTTCCAATAAGGTGTGAATCGCGCGGCTCAGATACTCGATGCGGGCGCGCTTTCCGGCCGGAAAGAGAAACAGGCGGGAGGCAGGAGTATCGAACTCATGAACCAAGGCCTCCGTGACGCGCATCCCCCGGTCTGCGGGAGGATAGCCGCTCAACGTCGCAAGCACGGCGTGCAGAATGGTACCGAGTCGACGATTGCCGTCGGGCGCAAAACCGTACTCGTCGCGACGCACGCGCAGCACATCGCGCACGAGAAAACTGAACGGACACGCGAGATAACGATCGATCGAGCCCGGCGAGAGCGTCTCGGGCGGCGATAGGGCCGAACGGACGGCTCCGTCGGTGACGGGCGCCGTGCGGAAATCGGTACGCACCGGACGGAGGGTCGTGTCGAGAGCGCGAACGAGTCCCGCGCGCTGGGGGCGGTATAGCGAGTCGGGGCGCGAACTCGCCTCCTCGCGCCACCACGCACGCTCCCGCTCCCATGCACTCGTCGGTACCGGCAAGGGACGGTCGCTTGTGGGCGTTAAGTCGGCGGCGGGAACGGAGGCACCGGTCGGCCCGGCGTCGGCACAACTCAAGCGCGAACCGGGAAGAAGTGCGGCGTAGGCGCGTAAGAACGGCAACGACCGATCACGACCGCTCCAACCTATGCGTTGCAACTCGTTGCGCCGAAAACCGATCGGCGGCGCGGTACGCACGCGCGTCGCGGTATGAGAGAGCCCGATCACGCAATGTAGGTCCGAGGGTATACCGGCGGCGACGCGATAGGGGTATATCGTCACCGCTCCGCCGTCCTGCTTGGCAACATACCGCCGCTGTCGCAGTGCATCGAGAAAAAACGTCCAGGGACGCACGATTCGCACTCCGTACTCCTCCAGCGAAACGATGGAGGCAAGCTCGGTAATCGCCGTCTCGTAGACTCGTTCGACCCCTACGCGGTAATCCGTCCATCCGGGGTGGCCGGATCCCTCGATATGATGGTCGAGAAACCGTCTGAGCGCTCGACGCAGACTCGCCGCCGATTGAGCCGAGGAGATCGATCGGGCGTCTCGCTCAAAGGTCCGCCACCGTGTGCGCAGAAGTCGTAGCTGCGGGAGCGTGAGAAAGAGTTCGGCCCGATCACCACGCCGCGTACCGTCGTCGGAGGCGAGCTCTTCGGCGGCGTCGAACGCCTCATCCCACCGTGGCGCGTTGTAGCAGTGCGCCAGGTATCCGAAACGGACGAGAAGAGTATTCACGTCGTGGTGCTTCCAGGGAACGCTGCGGTCTCCCAGGAGCGTCGATACGGGAATAACGCCCAGATCGCCGGCAAGCGCCTCCTCTATACCGTCGAAGACGCGTCCTCCCGGCTGGGCGGCAAGGGTATCCCCCACGGCAAATCGCAGCGGAACGGCGCGTCGCGCCGCCTCCGCCTCGATCCAGGGCCGCAACTCTTCCAGATCGGCGACGGTGGCGACGATTCGGTTGATCGGCGTCCCGGCGTCGAGCGCGCGCTCCATCTCGTCAAAGGCGGCGACGATCTCCTCCCGGCTGCTCCGATACCGCACAACGGGCAGCTCCCGTTGCGCAGCCCGGTCGGACGATCGGAGCGATACGGTCTCCACGGCGTCCGCCAACAGGGCCTCGTACTCGGCGTAGTCCTCCAACAATTCGCTCCACATGATTATCGGACGCCATCCGATGTGGTCGAGCGCGACGCTACGAGCAAGCTCCCAGGCCGGCTCGAAAAAACCGTGGTGAGCGAGAAAGGTATCGTATCGCCCGGCGATGTGGTCCAAGTCGGCGGTGAGTTCGCGCCGGAGGGAATCGCGATGGCGCAGAAGAAAGGGAATCTGGGGCATCATGCGCGCAATCGCCGACGCCGATGCGCCGCCGGACTCGGCGAAGGTGGGCTCGACGAGGGTAGAGAGAAATGTCGAACGTCGATTCTCGTCGAGGAGAAGGCGAGCAAAGGCGAGCCGGACCAACCGCGAGGCGGGGCGTTGGCCGCGCTTGACCGGCACGGCGCGCTCCTTGAAGACATCCCATGAGATCACTCGGTCGGAGCGAATCGCGCGCCGCCGGGGAGATTCAACCAACGCGCGGCGCCACCCCGCGGCGCTCACCTCTGATGGAAACACGAGCAAGGTGTCGCCTCGCTCATACCAGGCGTCCACGATATCGAAGGTTGAAGAGTCGGCCATGCGTATCCATTCTTGCACGGATCGTTCCCTTATTCGAGATGGTTGCACCGCGGGATATCCTGGTTTAGTCTTTCGACGAGTGTCGAAGAAAAAAGTTGTGCGGCTCGATACCTTCATTCGCGAACACCCCATGGCGTTACGCATGCTCCTCGCCGACCGACAGACGGTAATCTGTAAAAGCCGCAGTACGGGAAAAATCAAAGCCGTGCCGATACGGGCGCTCCACCAAAACAACGCCCGCTTTTGGGAGCACCAGGAGGCGTGGACGTACTTCCTGGACAGCGGGTTGGCCCAAGCTATCCGTGAGCGAGTGGAGCAGTTGCGTCAGTCGTCTTCCGGCGCTGCCGCGCCGTCTGCCCCGACGAATGAACCGTCGCCGGAGGAGCCGGTAGAGGTTGAACCGCTGGCTGAAGACGCCGAGCGTGTCAGTAACTTCGGCGATACGTATCTCGCGTACAGCGAAATGTCCCAGGACGAGCGCATGAGCCTGCTCCACGGGACGACCAGCCGGCTCAACGAGCTCGCCCGCCGACGGAGTGTGGAAAAAGAGGAGCTTGCGGAGACGCTCGTCGCGGCGACGCAGGATGCGACGATGATCAACCGCGCCACCCTCCTTGAGGCGCTGCGCCTGGGAAACGATCAAGCGCGGGCGTACACCCGCGAGCTCGTCGTGGAAACGCGTCAAATGGTGAAGTCCACGATGCGCCTTGTGGATTCGGATATCTACGACGACGAGCTGGTGCGATCGGTCGTGGAAAAGTCGAACGGCACGGTCGTTCAACATATGACGCGCGTTTTCTTGAGCGGGCTTGAATTTTTGCTCTTCTACAACCGCCAAGTCATGACGCGCGGCATTGCGAACCTCATCCGCATACGGTTCGATAGGGACTACAAACACCGCTACCGCGAACTGTTATGGCACCTGCACGATGACTACCTCAGCCTCGAGCACGTATTTCTCGGCGGCATGAAGGCGCTCAGCGAGGTGGAAATCAACAAGTTCGCCACCGGCTTCCTCGTCCACGACGTCGGAAAGGCGGAGGACATCGAATATCACGAGGGTGACGCAGCTTTCGACCGTGAGACCGTCGAGCGTCATGTGAAAATCGGGTATCGCGCGGTCATGGATAAGACCGCCTACCCGCGCGAAGCGGCCCTTATCACCGGGTATCACCACGAGTACTACGGTGATCCAAGCGGATACGGATACTTTCGAGAGTTTCTTCAAGCGTACAAAGAGGCCAACCCGGCGGCGACGCAGAACTACGTCATGTCCTACACCATGGAACCGCTTATCGACTATCAGGTCATAGCGTACTTTCCAGCCAAAATGCTCGAGATCGTCGACGTATACGACTCGTTGACCGATCCTAATCGGAAGTATCGTTCACCGCTATCTCCCGACGGAGCCATCAGCTTAATGCGCGAACAATTCATCGAACAGAAGCTGAAAGTGGACCCGATACTGTTCGACCTCTTCATCGAGTTTTTCGACATGCGGTGGGGGTAGCGGCGCACGGCCGCCGCAGGAAACGCGGCGGCTGAATCGGTCGTTAGTCTCCTAGGACGAGCCCATCGAAGTACGCGCGCATCGCCGCAACGAACTCGCGCTCAACGGCCTCTTCCATATCCCGATAGGCAAAGGCCGTCGCGGCCTCTTGAGAGATACCCGACGCACGACTCTGGTCGTCGTATGTCACGAGTGTGCGTCCGGCTCTGTCGGCCATACCGAGGGTGAGCGTCCATCTCACCGATTCGAAATCGGCGCTCGTCTGAGCGGGCTCGATACCGACCCGGCCGGTCACGACAAGCACCGGATTGTCGGCTCCTACCGGTAGACGCTCTTCGCTCAACGCCTCGCGGACGAGACTCGCGATACGCCCGTTTTGGTCCCCCGCAACATCGACCGAAACGCGCATCTGCGACGCTACATCGGCACGACGGCGGAGAACCGCGTCGGGATCGTACGGCAGTTGCGCTATCTCGCTGAATCCGGGGGAGATGATGCGCAACTGGTCTTGCAAGACGGCGTTGCTCGCGGACACCACCGCAGCGGCGCTGACGTATGCGTATTCGCGAACCAACTCGTCGCTCGTGTCGGCTTGGGTGAGAAAGCTCTCGACTTGTCGACCGTTGGTTTCGATCAAATCGACGTACACGCGCGCCGTCGGGAGACGTTCAAGATAGGCGATAACGTGCACGCGCGCCGCCTCGTCCACCGCCGCCTCGCCGAACTGTACGTTAAGCAGCGTCTGATTGCTGCGCACATCGATATCTTGCGCCAGGCGAATCTCACTTTCCGTGACGTTCCCCTGAGCGCTCATGAGCTCACGATAGCGCTCGCTCGTGCGGGCGTCGACGTTAATGCGCGCTTCGAAAATCTGCGAGAGGCCCGCGAGCGCCTGTTGCTCTGCGTCGCGTCGCGTATCGCCGGTGCCGATCGCAACCAGATAGATCTCGTCCGGATAGACGCTCTGCGGATCGAGGTACCACTCCGGTAGATCGCCGGACGATCCGCTCCCGCTCGCCGCGGCGCTCCCGGAGGAGGTGGCACACGCGACGACGACGACACCGAACGCCGCCATCGTTGCGAACAATGCGGCTTTCCTTACGATTCCTCGCTTCATGTATCCGTCTCCCTGTCAGTTGTTGTACGACGACGATAGAAAATTGAGTCCGTCGTCCTCGATCAACACGCGACCGAAGTCCTCAACGTGCAGTAACCCTCGCGCACCGAAGTATTCGATCTCGATATCGTATGTTCCCGCCGGGATATCCCACTCGCCCACGTATGCGTAGGCGGGGAAGTAGCGCGAGACACGCAAGTCGGCCTCCTCGCTCGCGTCTACCGCGACACCGGCCGCGATCGATCCGAACAGCCCGACCGCGCCGCCCAACAGCGTATCCGATCCGACGGCCTCCTCCAACAACTCCGTCCCCTGTTGGGCGATGATGCCCTTCACGATCGTGCGGGTCACCGTTTTGATGAAGATCAACGTCCGTCGAATTTCGAAGGTATCCACGGCTATGCGTTCGATATCCTCGAGACGGCGCAGGTCGCCGAGGGGCCGTCCGTCCACGACGACCCGGATGCGCTCCACATCGCTCCCTCGGAGCTCCATACGAGGCAACTCAAAATTGAATGTGTATCCACCCTCGATACCGGGGTAGAAGAAACTCGCGTATCCCTCCGGAACGAGTACCCCCTCGTCACCTTCGCTCGCCGCGACAATCTGTACCGCGTTGTCGAGCGTGATGATGTATAACGCGTCGGCGCGCTTGAGCGGCGCCTCGCCGACGAACGAGAGGACGCTCAAGCGCGCGCCGTCGGCGGGTTCGATGACGGTATCGTCGAAGGGAATCGGAAAATCATAGAGGTTCGCCTGCGCGGCAAAAGCCTCCTGTATCTCCTGCCAATCGATGCGGGCGCTGTCGAAATCCCCCTCGGCGCGATACATGACCAAGCTGAGATACCGCGCCAGCGCGCTGTTGAAGAAGCGGCTCTCGCCGGTTGCAACCTCGATAGCCGCATCTTCGGAGCGGTTGTACTCCTCCGCCAGGCCGCGATACTTATCCTCCAACAGATTGAGTTTGTTATTGATTCTGCGGACCTCGACGAATGCTCCCTCTATGTTCCCCTGCTCGATAAAAGAGGCGGCCTTAAACACGTTGAGATAGATATCCTCGAAGTCCTCACCGGAGTAATCCTGGGCGTTGTCGTTGAGCAGAAAGGTCGCGGCGGCCTGGGTGATGCTGCGCGTAAACAGCTCTTCGATGAGCCGTTCCGCCTCGTGAAACCGGCGGATGCTCTCGTCGAACTGTTCGTCATAAAAGTAGAGCATTCCGGTATCGAGATAGAAGAGAAGCTGTTCGCGATTACCGTATAAGTCGTCCCGATCGTCCTCGATTTGGCTCACGGCGGTACCGAACTCGCCCTCGCGGACCATGCCGTCGAGTTCGACGAACCGTTCGTTCCTGGTCGTCGTGCACGAGGCCAGGAGTACCACGGCGACAATCGGTGCAAAGAGCGCGAGACGCCGCCGCGACGTGGTGCGATGTACCGCCATGGTGCAACCGTTCACCGAGATCAGAAGCGCCTTCGACGCTGTTCGATGAGCTTTCTGATCTCTTTGGATCCGATCCAGACGCGTTCGTTCGTCTCGATATCGATCAGCTCCATATCGACTTGATAAAACACCAGCCGCTCTCCGTCGACCGCGTCGGTGGTCGATGAGATCGATCCCTGCAGCATGAAATCGGCGCCGGTCTCCTCTCCGAGGCGGGCGATCGTCTCTTCAGCGGCCTGCGACTGCTGATCCATGCGCTCCTCTCGAACCGCCTCACGCTGATCGGCGGCGGCGACGAATCGCACCATACCGCTGTTGACCAACTCACGCGAAATGTCGTTTACGAGGGGCGTCGTGTCGATGTGTTCGGAGCTACGATTTCTGATGCGGCCGACGATGACGACCGGCTCTCGACCCTCGTCCTGGCCGAAACGAGTGAGCCACGGACGGTCGAGAAGGTCGTCGATCATCTCCTCGGCGACCAGACGCGCGTCGGTGTCGTTCCAACGGCCGCTGAGGTCGATCTGCGTATCGGTTGCGGTGCGTTCGACGGTCCGGCTCGGGGTCGCACAGCCGGTGAGTATAGCTAAAGCGCCGATGACGCCGATCATTGCGTAGTGTTTCATAGTTTTCAATCTCCTGAGCTGAGATGCATATTCGCCTAGAGGATAGGTTTGCCGTGTTGCTTTGTCAACAAAACGGCATTGTCTTCTCGCCCGGCACGGCCTATAGTACCAGATGATGTCTCCACTGTTTCGCGCCGCTCTGATCGTGATCGGAGCATGTATCGTCGGTTCGTGCGCCACTCCCGCCGCCGAGCGATCGACGGACGGGCCGACTCCGGCCTCGCAGCCGGCCGCGGACGCACCCCATATCGACGACAACCGAGCCGGCGCACGCGGCTCCATCGGAACCTCACTCTGGGATTTACGTCCCACGGGCGGTTCACCGGTCTTTTTGGGCGCCGCCAACCGACTCCGCGATAGAGCGGAAGAACGAGAAGCGGCGCTTCTCCACGCCGCGGAACAGGCATCACGATACGTCGGAATTGCGGCGACCTATCGCTACGTCGCCAGGCGCGATAACACCGGTATCGGCTATCTCGAGGATATTGAGGCCGATTGGGACGCCTCGCTTGCCGATTCGCTCCGGGAGTCGGGTGAGGTCATCGAGGTGTATCAAGACGAAGAGGGCACGGTCGTGCTCGCCCGCTTCCCGGGCCTCCCGCCGGCCCCCGATCTGTCGAATCTTGCGGTCTCGGCTCGCGAGTCCGAGGATCCGTCCTGGACCGGGACACCGCCGGAGGTACCGGGCTATCTCGCCGCGGTCGGATCCTCCTTGCGCAGTCGACGTATCCGAGAGAGCGTGGATAACGCCGATCAGGAGGCCCTCAAAGGAATTCTGCTCCAGGCGGGCACGACGCTTCGTACCATCGATGATCGGCGCTCGGTAGAGGGTGCGGGAACGACGAGCGCGGTAACCAGTGCACAAGAAGCCTCGGCAATCCTGCGGCAATTCGTGGTCGTGGCTCGGTTCATCTCGGGGGACGGCCGCTATTACTACAGCCTGGCCGTCGCCAGGGAGGAGTAAGCTCCATGAGCAATCGCGCGCGTATCGTTCTCGTGTTGGTGCTGTCGGTATTAACGACGGCAGCTATGGGAGCGCTGGAGCTCGGACGTGTCACGTATATCGAGGGCGATGTGGAGCTCGTGCGGGACGGCGAGCAACGCGATGCATTTGAAATAGAGATCGGCGAGCCGATATTCGAGTTCGATGTCATCCAGACGGGATTCGACGGCTACATCGAGGTTGAGCTGGCGGAGCCGGCGCGCGGTACCGTTCGCGTACGCGAAAACTCGGCCTACTACGTTCAACGATCATCGACCCCTCGCGGCGTAACGGTACAACTCAACGTACTGTCCGGTGGCGTCGAGATCGCCGCCCACGCCGTTTCGGAGAATACGACACTCCAAGTCCGCACGCGCTCCGCGATTCTCGGGGTGCGCGGCACCCAGTTTGATGTGCTCACGTCTCCCGACGAAGCAACACTTCTGGGAGTGCGCGAGGGGATAGTCGTTCTCGTTGCCGGCGGCGAGGAGATCACGGCCGAGGAGGGAGCGGCCGTCGAGGCGCTGCCGGACGGGCGGACACAGACGCAAGTGGTACCAGGCGGTGACTTCGAGCGTTACTACGCCCGCTGGACCGAAACGCGGCTCCAGGCCTTTCGCAACGGTGCGCCGACCTTCATTCGGGCCTACGTGAGACGGTACCAAGACACCAAGCCGACTTTTTTCGACGCATACGAGCGACTTGTCGTGTATCGCGAACGCCTCAAAGAGCTTGAGGAGCAGGGCGCCGGTTCGTTGGGTGACCAGATGCGCCTACGCGCAGAAATCGGCCCGGCGCTGATCGCAATGCGCAGTATTTTTCCGCTCTTCGAGGATACCGTATATCGCCTACGGGAGCTTCGTCGCTTTCACGACCAAGGTATCGGTCGCACGCAAATCGACGGGGCCGACTCGGAGCGCTTTTTTCGCGAGTTTGCCGCCGAGGAGCGCGAGGTAACGGCGAGATTGGCGGAAGTGCGCTCGATCTTTCGTATGTACCGCGCTATTGAGGCGCGCGGCCTTGCCGGGTTTCCCGAGGGGTTGGAGAATCCGTTCGGCGATACCGGCACGATTCTGGACAGCATGCGGTTCTGATACCTACAATAGAGAGGAGGAGGTAGCGCTATGCAAACCACGCGCCTGCTACGCTTGCTCGAGGCGGAACTTCTCGACGCAGAGGAGGATATTCGCGACTTGGAGCGCACCTTAGCCCAACGGTTTGCCGCACTCGAGATAACCGATCACGTCTATAGAGAGAACAATGCGCTGTTGGAGTGGGAACTGCACGGTCTCGCTCGCATTCGCCGCGTGCTGACCGAAATCCCGATTACCGATATCGCCGATCTCGACACCCTCACCGAGCGAATCACTACCGCGGTGCGCGATCAAGTCGAACACCACGGGCTCCCGGGCGCCGTGGAATCGATCGTCGGTCGCCGGTTGGCCCGCCTGCTACCGCTGGTAAGCGCTCCCACGCCTCGATAACGGTCGACGTTCCGTCGACACCGTCTCGGAAGCACATTCTTTCGTTGATTTCTTGAGTATTTCGGTTTACTTTGAGTGATAATCGGTCAGTCGACCGACCGACAAAACGCATTCCCGATAGTGCCGGAGTTCGAAAGGAGTGTCACCGTATGACGCGCGTATCACAAAGCGAACGTGGTGAGCGGATCGCCGCATCGCTCCCCTCGCTATTTCTCGACTCGATGCTTCGTGTTCCCCATCCCGATTTGCTTGCGTATCCGGACGGAGCCGGCGGATGGCGTCGATACTCGTCGCAGGAAACGCGCCGGTCCATACAGTTTCTGGCCCTCGGCCTCGACGATCTCGGTGTAAAGGCCGGCGACCGGGTAGGATTGATCTCTCCACCGGGGCCCGAGTGGATCATCGTCGATGCGGCGATCCAAAGTATCGGCGGCATCACCGTGCCGATCTTCAAAAAGATCTCACCCGAGAGTTTCAAACACGAAGTCGCCGATTCGGGTATGCGGTATCTGTTCGTCGGCTACCCCGACGAGATTCCGATAGCGGTGAAACACGGACGCGATGTGACGGAGCTGGTCACCTTCGGTTGTTGCACCGACAATGAGCTATTCGACCACCTCATAGAGACCGGACGCAGTGTGGCCGAGAAGCAGCCCGATCGATTCGACGAGTTATTGGAGGCGGTCAAGGGTGACGATCTGTGTACCATCATCTATACGTCAGGCTCGACCGGGCTCCCCAAAGGCGTAGAGCTGACGCACACCAATCTCATGAGCCAGATCGAAGCGGCCGGCGTGCGATACGAGCTCGATCCTGCGGTTGATGTCGCGATGTCGCTGCTTCCGCTGGCGCACATCTTTGAGCGTATGGTCGTGTACTTCTACTTGACCAGCGGAATGCGCGTATACTTCGCCGACGATCCGCGCAATCTGACCGACTACGTCGGCGACGTTCGCCCGACGGCGATGACCGTGGTCCCGCGCCTCCTGGAGAAGGTCCATCTCAAAATGAAAGAGAAGACTATGGCGAAGACGGGTGTAGCGGGAGCTCTCGCTCGCCGCGCGTTCGCCCGTGCGGAGACGCGAGACGAACATGCCGGTTCGACGCTCGTCGACCGTCTCTACGATCGCCTGGTCTATCGAAAATTTCGCGCCGCGCTGGGCGGTCGCGCCCATACGCTCATCAGCGGCTCGGCGAAGCTGGCTCCCGAGATCGCTCGATTCTTCATCAACGTCGGGCTTCCCATCTACGAGGGATACGGCATGACCGAGTCCTCGCCGGTCGTGGCGGCCAACTACCGAGACAATCGAAAAATCGGCACGGTCGGCCCACTGTTCCCCGGCGTTGAGGCGCGGATAGCCGAGGACGGGGAGGTGTTGGTCCGAGGTCCGAACGTGATGCGCGGATACCACAATCGGTCTGAGGCCACCTCGGAGACGATCCGAGACGGATGGCTTTACACCGGCGATCTCGGGTCGATCGATGAGGACGGGTATCTGACCATCACCGGTCGCAAGAAAGAGCTCTTCAAGAAATCGACCGGCGAGTACGTGCCGCCGGTTCCCATTGAGCGAGCAATCGCCGAGCATCCGGCCGTCGACACGGCGGTAATCTTCGCCGATAACCGCGTGTACGTTACGGCGCTCATTTTTCCGGACATCGAGACGCTCGGCCGCATCAAGAATGAGCGCGGCCTCGCCGCGATGAGCGACACCGAGTATCTTCAGTCCAGAGCCCTTTACGAGGAGATCGAGGGGCATATCGCCGAGGTAAACCGCCACCGTCACCACTGCGAGCAGATCGTTCGATTCGCGATTATGGACCGACCGGCGAGCATCGAAACCGGCGAACTCACACCGACGATGAAGGTCAGGCGCAGTGCAATAGAGCAGATGCACGGTGAGAAAATAGAACGGATGTATGAACATATTGGAGGAGATCGGTAATGGAACGAATTGCAATCATCGCCGGTATCCGCACCCCGATGGCGAAGACCGGGACGGCGCTCAAGGATACTCCGGCCGACGATCTGGGTGCGGCGGTCGTACGGGAGGTCGTGAATCGCGGCGGCGTCGCTCCCGAGGAGATCGACGAAGTAATCATCGGGAACGTCGCCCAGCCCGCGCACGCGGCAAACATATCGCGAGTAATAGCCCTCAAGGCGGGATTACCGATCGAGGTTCCGGCCTACACCGTTCATCGCAACTGCGCGAGCGGCATGGAATCGATCACGACCGCCGCCACCAAGATCGCCTCGGGGCGCGGGAGCGTCTTCGTCGCCGGCGGCGTGGAAAGCATGAGTAACATTCCCCTCCTGTTCAACCGTGAGTACTCGGAGTTTATGAACCGCCTCATGCGCGCGAAGACGGGGCGCCAGCGCCTGGGCACGCTCCTTTCATTCCGCCTCAAGATGCTCAAGCCGGACATCGGACTCGTGCTCGGCCTCACCGATCCGGTAAGCGGATTGATCATGGGACTCACGGCCGAGAACCTCGCTCGAGAGTTTCACATCACCCGTGAAGAGCAGGACGAGTTCGCCCTCCGGAGTCACCGGCTCGCCGTTCAGGCGCAGGAAGAGGGTGCGTTCGACGGTGAGATTATGCCGATTCCCCACTATCCCGCATTCGATACGATGGTTGCCGAGGACATCGGTCCCCGCAAAGGGCAAACCATGGCGAGTCTCGCAAAACTGAAACCGTACTTCGACAGACGATCGGGAACGGTGACGGTCGGCAACTCCTCGCAAGTAACCGACGGCGCGGCGGCGGTTCTCGTTATGAGCGAGAGCGAGGCCAAACGGCGCGGCCTGGAGCCCTTGGGGTATATGCGCGACTTCGCCTACGCCTCCCTGGAGCCCGAGCGCATGGGTCTCGGTCCCGTATACGCCACAGGCCGCCTCATGGAACGCACTGGGGTCACGATGGGCGACATCGAATACATCGAAATAAACGAGGCGTTTGCCGCCCAGGTTATCGCGTGCGAGAGGGCCAGCGACTCCGACGAGTTTGCACGGAAGTTTCTCGGGCGAGATCGCAAAATCGGACTCTTCGACCGTTCGATCATGAATCATCAGGGCGGCGCGATCGCCTTGGGGCATCCCGTCGGTATGACCGGCACGCGCATCGTACTCCACGTCCTGCGCGAGTTGCGCCGGCAGAATAAATCGACCGGCCTGGCCACTCTGTGCGTCGGCGGCGGACAAGGCGCATCGATCCTCCTGGAGGCGGCATGAGTACCGCCGCAACGAACAATACGACCGCCGACCGTGGGCAAGGCGACGGCGTGCCGGAGCACTTCCACCTGACGATAGAGGACCGCGTCGCAACGCTCACGTTCGACAGCCCGGGAGAGAAGCTTAACACCTTTACCAGAGAGGCGCTCCTCGAGTTGGAGCGCCGCGTCGGCGAACTCGAACGCCTCGCCGACGAGCAGACGATATCGTCGGTGATCTTCGCCAGCGCCAAAGACGGCAACTTCATCGCCGGCGCGGACATCAAGCTTATCGAAGCGCTGGACGACGAGACCGAGGCGCGCGAGGCGGCCTCGGCGGGGCAGACGCTCTTTAACCGCATACAAGATCTTGCGGTACCGACTATGGCCGCGATCAACGGCAGCTGCGTCGGCGGCGGTTTGGAACTTGCGTTGAGCTGCGACTACCGCATCGCCGCCTCAAACCCCCGTACGAAGATCGGACTCCCGGAGACGCAACTGGGAGTCCTTCCCGGTTGGGGCGGCACGTTTCGCCTTCCGCGAATCGTCGGCCGGGTACAGGCGACGAAAATGATCCTCGCGGGATCGACGGTGGACGCCGACCGAGCGTTCAAAATAGGACTCGTCGACGCGGTATATCCCCCGGCATTTTTCGCCGAGTGGGGACGTTCGCTCGTTGCGCGTATCGTCGAGGCCGGCGGTGACTCCGGTGTCGATCGGAGTCGCGCCAAGGCAAAGGCGCGTCGAACATGGTTTCTCGAACGCACCGCGATCGGACGCGGGTTGGTATTTCGTGCCGCCGCCAAAGATGTGCGACGGCGGACCGGCGGCCACTATCCGGCACAACCGGCGGCCCTCGGGGTGTTACGCCGTACCGTCGGCGGCGGCATAGCGAACCGTCGGAGGCGTACGAGGGCGCTCCGCATCGAGGCCGCCGCCTTCGGCGCGCTGGCCGTCACCGACGTGTGCAAGAACCTGGTACGGTTGTTCTTCTCCCGCGAGGCGACCAAGCGACACGAGGCGGTCGCGCACGCGCGAGGCGACTTTCGCGTGAGCCGTGCCGCGGTGTTGGGCGCCGGCGTCATGGGCGGACGCATCGCGTGGCTGTTCAGCAACAAAGATATTCCGACGGTGATGAAGGATATCAACTGGGACGCGGTGCACAAGGGATATCAGAGCGCCAAGGAGGTCTACGACTATCTCCAGTCGCGTCGCAAGCTCGATGATCGCCAAGTAAATCTCAAGCTCAACCACATCCACGGGGCGGTGGAGTACGCCGCGCTGGGTATGCCCGATCTCGTCGTGGAGGCGGTGGTCGAGCGAATCGACGTCAAGAAAAAGGTTCTGGCCGAGGTGGAACGTTCCGTCTCGAAGAATGCGATCATCGTCAGCAACACCTCGGCGCTCTCGATCGACGAGATGGCCGAATCCCTATCGCACCCCGAACGATTCGTCGGTATGCACTTCTTCAACCCCGTCGATCGCATGCCTCTGGTCGAAGTAATTCGCGGGGCGCGGACCTCCGCGGAGGTCGTCGGCGACGTGGTGAAGGCGACGCTCGCTTTGGGAAAGACGCCGGTCGTCGTAAAAAACAGCCCCGGCTTTCTCGTAAATCGTCTCCTCCTCCCCTATTTGAACGAAGCGGCGGTGATGCTGGGCGAGGGCGTGGATTACGTGACGGCGGACCGCATCTTCACGCGCTTCGGGATGCCGATGGGGCCGTACACGCTCCTCGACGAGGTCGGCATCGACGTCGGATTTCACGTCGCGGAGACGCTCCACCACGCCTTCGGCAGCCGCATGGCTACCGCACAGATCCTGGACGCCGTCCGATCGGATGCGTCGATCCTGGGCAAGAAATCGGGTGCGGGCTTCTATCTCTACCGAGGAAGCACACGCGGCGAGCCAAACCCGGCGATGAAAACGCTCCTGCGCGACCGTGCAGACGGTTCCCGCGGCGTCCCGTCGGAACGGGATATCTTCGACCGCGCGATGCTCAACATGGTGAACGAGGCGGCCTACGCTTTGGATGAGCAGGTCGTCGCATCGGCGAGAGAGCTCGATCTTGCGATGATCATGGGCACGGGGTTTCCGCCGTTCCGCGGCGGCCTCCTACGGTGGGCCGACACGATCGGGGTATCCGCGATTCGCGAGCGTCTCGAAGAGTTGTCCGGCCGTGTCGCAGCGCGCTTCGAGCCGGCGCCGTTGTTGGGACGCCTCGCCGATGAGGGGCGCGGATTTTACGACTGACGGTCGCATTGTTCCTCGGCCGACCATCGGAGCGGCGCTCGTCTACCGGTCGGCGGCCCCGGGCACACTCTGATAGTAGTTGGTCACTCTGATCGTCGAGAGTACTCGATCGCGACCGGCATCCCGGATATCAACGAGGTGGTGGACGAGGCGGAAACTCCGACGCAGTTGCGTAGCGTGGGCGATCACCGTGCCTTCACGAATTGCATTTAGATGGGAGCCGTTGATCTCGATTCCCACCGGGACGCGCTGCGTGAGATCGACCTTCCAGCAGGCGTGTAGACTCGCCGCGGACTCGGCGAGCAACATACTCACACCGCCGTGTAGGAGGCCGTACGGCTGCCTCGCGTGATCGCCGATCGCCATCGAGAGCGCCATGTGCTCATCGTCGACGGAGACGAGTTCGACGCTGTGCGGTCCGAGCGCCGTGCGATCGCGAAAGCGTTCGAGCCATTCTCGCCATGCGGCCAACGTATGGTCTTCGGGCAGCGGCAAGGCTCCCGCAGGGACACTGCGTCCGGTCATCTCGCCGGCACCCTCTCGACGTCTTTGTGCCTTGTCGACTCGCTGTTTGGCGTCTCGGTAGACCCGGATCTGCTCGCCGGGGGCGTCGCCGCCATTACCATTCGATGGGCCGCCTCACGCATCCCGCCTTCGGGGTGGCCGTTTCTCGTCTGAACCTCTCGCGCCTCTGCGATGAGATAGTGCAGAAGAGCGCGGTCTTCCTCGCCGATGGGTTGCTCTCCGTAACGATTGCGCAACGTTACGACCGAGCTGACAAGCCACAAAAGACTCACACTCAGACGCGTCATCTTTCGGAGAAAAAACTCCTCATTCACGACACGCTTTCCGTGGCGCATCAAACCGTAGCGCAAGAGGCGACGAAACAGCTTCTCGCTGTCCCGGGCGGCACCCATGGCGGCGCGAAGCGTCGGATCGTTCCCGGCGACGTCGGACTTCAATATAGGACGCGAGAGCCGTCGAACCGCGGCGAGGCGCTTCATGCTCCCCGCCCCCTTCAACTCTTTGCCGATA
Source organism: Alkalispirochaeta sp. (assembly GCA_965601925.1). Taxonomy (GTDB): domain Bacteria; phylum Spirochaetota; class Spirochaetia; order DSM-27196; family Alkalispirochaetaceae; genus Alkalispirochaeta. The sequence continues at coordinate 1,926,028 of OZ271854.1, read as the reverse complement.
CGGCGAAAGACGGTGAGGGGCGGATAGATCGAATGGATTTCGGTGGTTCCCTCAAAGATCGTCGTAACGCGAAAGTCGCGCATACGCTTCTCGTACGGCATCGACTGAATGAAACCGGCACCTCCCGCGGTTTGCAACGCCTCGTAGAGGGTGTTCCAACACTCGTTCGTGCCGTACAGCTTGGTGTGCGAGCTCTCGATCGCGACGTTCATGAGTGGGTTCTCTTCCAACAGCCGCGCGGTAAATGACGTGATGTTCGCTGCGGCAAAGGCGTGGGCGCGCGCGGTGACGATCTTCTCCTGAATCAGCTCGAAATCGCGGATCGGCACGCCGAACTGTTTGCGGCTCGAGGCGCGCTTCTCCATGTCGTCGACCGACTGCTTCATGAGGCCCGCACTTGCCGCCCCCAAACCGAGGCGGCCGTAGTTGAGGATATTCATCGCGATCTTGAACCCGTCGCCGGGCTCTCCGATGAGGTTCTCCGCGGGCACGCGCACGTCCTTGAAGCGTATCGGCGTGGTGGAGCTCACCTTCAGTCCCATCTTCGGCATGTCGCGCCCCACCTTCACACCGTCCCACGCCGTTTCCACGATGAACGCCCCCATAAACCCGGGCCTGTTCTCCGGATCGAGTTGAGCAAACACCGTCATACCGCCGGCGTAATTGCCGTTGGTGATGTACGTCTTGCCGCCGTTCAAGAGGTAGTGCGACCCGTCCTCAGACAGACGCGCATACGTTTCGATACGTTGGGCATCGGAGCCCGTCTTGGGTTCGGTCAGCGCGTAGGCAAAGATCATCTCGCCGCTTGCGGCCGGTGTGAGGTAGTTTTTTTTCTGCTCCTCGTTCGCGTACAGCACGATGCCTTTGAGGCCGATCGACAGATGCGCAAGGGGAATCAATACGAGCGCCATGTCCGAGCGCGCCATCGCCTCCACCACTAACAGGTACTCATTGGTGGTGAATCCGAGCCCGCCGTACGCTTGCGGAATCGTCAGGCCGAATATCCCGAGCTCTTTGAGCTCATTCATCAACGAGTCGGGAATGCGCGTACTCGCCTCAAGCTCCAGCGGATTATAGCGCCCCACAATGTCGTGATAGCGCGCGACAAAGGCCTCGACCTTCGGCATGTCGACCGACGATCCGTGTGCCGTAAGGAGGTCTTCGCGGTAGGCGCCGTGATACAACTGCTCAAGAAATCCCATATCCATATGCTCCATTGCATGCTCCTCTCTATGGCACTCGACGACAAAGAGCCGAAGGAATTATTGAGTGAGGCTCTTTCAAAATTGCATTTTGCAAGAGCCTCAATATCGGGGCTGGTTACAGCCTTCGGCTTTTGCTCGGCTCGGATGTGTACCGGAAGGACGAAGCCCTGAGGAACACATCCAGATGCGTCCGGGTCGAAATCATAATTACATACATGGTATATAATTATGATTTCTAAAGGCCCTGACATTTTCAAAGAACGTTCTTTTTGAAAATGCCTGGAGTGTTTCACTCCATCATTCTAAGCTAATCCGACGTATGTGCGTGGTCAACAGAAAGTCGACCGGTTGACCGACTGAATTTCATTAAGTAGTGTGAGAGTAGCTATGTACGGCCGCTCGGCAATTCTGGTCCACGGTTACGGAGTGCGCAGTTTTTTCTGGGATGCGCTGCGAAGCGAGTTATCCTCCGTCTTCTCCCACATCGAGGCGCCCGATCTCGCGATCGACGATATCGCCGACGGCGTCCGGTCGTTGACGGCGCTCTGCCGGAACGTGAGAGCGCGCTCGAGTCGCGCCGTTACGCTCATCGGTCACAGTTTGGGAGGAGTGTTGTCCGCGCTCGCGGCGCGCGATCTCGACACCGATATCGTGTCTCACGTGGTAATCATCGCGAGCCCTTACGGGGAGCCGGTCGGCAGGGCGTTCGGCATAGGTTTGCGAATCCGTTTCGCCTTGGGACTTGTCGGGAGGAGGGAGATGCAGCGGCGTTTTTTCGGGCCTCGTGTTCTCGAGGAGACGCAGCGGCGTATATTCTCCTCGGCGGTAGACGAAAGCGCACAACTCAAAGCGCTTGCACGAAAACGACGGTGGTTTCATACCGACGCCTTTCCCGACGCCCTTGCCCAACATACACTGGCGATCGCAAGCGAGGCCGATCGCGTCGTTGACTTCCGGGAGACGGCGGAGTTTGCCCACGCCGTCTCGGCGCGCACGATCGTATACCCCGCAACAGAGGCGGTGGGGCACAACGACTTCGGCGTCGAGCCGGCGATCGCGCGGCGATGCGCCGAGGATATCGCCCGATTCGTCGATGCGGAACCGTAGGGAGACGCCGGTTACCACCGTTTGTGTGCTCGTTTCTGTGCATACATCGCCAAATCGGCGCGATGGCCGAGTGTGTCGTTTATCCGTTTAAGTCGATCGAGGTCGAGAAAACAGACGCTCACCGTATCTGAGGTTCGTCGGGACAATGTAATCAGATGTTCCAGAAGCTGAATGCCGGTTCTCCGATTGAGAAAACCGGTGAGTTCGTCGGTCGTCGCTAAGCGCTCCAACTCGTAGGCGGACTCCCGCAACTTCTCCTCGGAGCGCTTGATCGTCACCAGATGACCGACCATACGGGCCAACAGCGCCGCGAGTTCGCAATCGTCCTCGGTCATGGACCGTCGATTGAGAAACGTATCGGCGCACACCGTTCCGATCGAGAGTGTCCCGTTCCACATCGGCGCTACCACCAAGTCGGCTCGCCCCACCTCGCGGTGGGTATCGTCGTACACGGAATGACCGGGCATAAAACGGTACGGCACGCGCCGCTCGAAAAAATCGGCGTCATAGACGTGCGGATCCAACGGTACGCGACTCGACCGCTCGTCGCGCACCGAGCCGATCTCATCGATGCCGTAGCTGCCGAAGAACCAGCGTGGGTCGTCCAAGTCGAGAAGCCATATGCCGATGCGATCGATGCCGGTATAGAACCGTCCGCGGGACACGGCGCGTCGACATACCTCATCGGTCGACTCGGCTGCGCTCAACTCGAAATGGAGCTCGTGCATGGCTGCAAGACGTTGCGTCATGGAAGGCATTGGGTCAGACATGATACTTTTTTCCGATGCTCCATCGTAGAGTCATCGCGGTAGAGATGCAAGGACCGCTCGACCTTGACAGGGCCTCGGTATCTTGATATAAGTCCGATGATTAACACGTCGGTATCAATCGCACGATTGCAGGTCCGATGCGGATAATCGCCGTTTGGGGGTGTAGCTCAGTTGGCTAGAGTACTTGAATGGCATTCAAGGGGTCACGGGTTCGAATCCCGTCACCTCCACAACGCAGACCGTCGCAAGACGGTCTTTTTTTATACATAGATCGGAGTCCGAACGCCACCGGCCGTCGTCTCGCGTCGCATAGTACTGGAGTCGTATGCAGTACTTGGCAATATCGAGAATATCGAGCGGCTGGACTGAACACGGGCGGGCTCGTAGTATATAGTGTGAGTATGGGCTCTCCATTTGATACGAGCGAGAATCTTTTTGTTTCAGATAACGGCGACGAGGCGCCCGACTTCGAAGAGCTCTTCGACGAAGGAAACGGGGAGGGCGTCGATAACGACGAGGCAACGTCGTCCGGTCAAAAGACATTCCGAAAAGCAGAGACGCTTTCGGAGGATCCCAAACACTACTTTCGTAACGCAGATTTTTACAAAGACGCGTTGACCGGCGAAGGCGAAATCGCTAAGCGCCTTCACGCTACGTTGGCTCAGTTTCTCAAGGCGGAAAATCCCGAAGATCGTTCGCTCTATCGCAATCGCCTCATTCCGGTATTCTGGGAGCTCACCCGCTCGATCGCGCAAAAGGCCTACAGCCGACTCCCGGACCCGAAAATGCTCACCCTACGATTCGGTGTGCTGTTGCCGACGATGCTCGACAAGGATCAGCGCCTCATGATCGCAAAAATCATCGACGAGAATCGTCTCGGAGAACCGATCCACTACGTCGATGAATGGCTCGCAAAGGTGGCCCAGGGGGAGATAAACGTATCCGCCACCGACGAAACCAAGCCTACCTCGACACAGCAGGCGTCGAAGGTTGCCCGTCAATTGGACAGCGCCCGCGGCAAGGTCGAGGCCCAGATAGAGCTCATCAAGACGCGCAATCGCGAAATGGAGGCCAGCGAGGAGAATCTGGGAAAACTGGTCGCGCAGTTGTGCGATAGACACCCTCACGCCATGGCCGACGGCGAGAAGGGCCCGTACACCGACGCCCAACGCAGCCTCTTTTCGGACATCTCGGCGGAGCTTCGCCGTTTGAGCAACCAGGGCCGCGATATGAGCCGATCGTTCAAAGAACTCGAACGTCACAAGGACTCGTACGAGGACCTGCGGAATCAAGCCGAGGCCTCCGGCGACGTCCTCGACAACGTCGACACCAAAGCGTCGGCGGAAGAGATGGGCACCATCCGCCAGATGGCCAAACTCTGTATCGGTCGCCAAGGTAACCACTTTCCACTGCTGTACAAGCAGTACTTCCGAGGCGGACTCGCCGGCGTCGGTACGCGGGAGAATGTCAACAACATCCTCGCCGATGTCGAGTATCTCGACCCCGGTATTTTTGAACGCACATTCAAGCAGAAAACGACGCGCATCGTTCCCAACGTGATTCTCGTCCCGTGTTACGGCGATTTCGGCATCTGTTGGGAGCCCTTCGAGCGCTACAATCGCGCAACGAGCCGCGGTCGCCTTGCTGTGCCGATGTATCCCAAAGATCTCAAACAGGCCGTTATCGCGGCGCTCGGCGATCTCAGGTGGCAGGTCGCCAAGGAAAAAGCGGCTCACTACTGGATGGAGGAGGGACTCACCGGCTGGTACTATCAGTGGTTTACCGAGCAGAAGCTCAAAGGCGATGTAAAGGATCAGTTCATACAGGACTACATCCTTTGGATCACCAAAGAGAGCGAGGGCACGCAAAAGGTCGACCGCAACGCCCGCGCCATCTTTTGGCGCTACATGCCGTTCCCTCAGGATATCAAGGACGCGCTCAAAAACCGCGGTTTCGTATACCAGGAGCTCTATAAGAAAGACCAGAACCGCGCGATGTCCGACGGCTATTGATTCGCGCTACAAGCGGGGTCGATCCGGGCGTCTCAACGTACTCCGACAAAACAACATCCCGATACCGGGGTTCCGTTTACATAAGGAAATACGTGTCGGAGTGACGCCCGACACACAGGAGACTGCTTATGATGCCCTTTTTTCAGGCCAATCCACTGTTCATGATAGCTCCGGCTATCGGCATGGTCGGCTGCATGGCGTTCATGGTCCTTCGAAGGGGATCGTTCCCGATGATACATCGAAACCGACGTGATGTCGGTACGTCGCGTAATCTTGAACAAAAAGTGTATGAGTTGGCGAGTAGGCAAGACGGCGTACTGACGACATCCGATCTCGTGCTTCACCTTGGAATGAAGACGAAAAACGCCCGAAAACTTCTCGAAAAGCTGACGGTGGAAGACGGTACGAATGTCAGTATGGAAGTGAGAGACGACGGCGTCTTAGTATATGAGTTTCTCGATCTCAAAACCAGACGATCGTAGTGCTCGGGCGACGGGGCGGAGGAGTTCTTCTATGGTTCTTCCCGCCCGCCGCACATCGCAAGCGGATTCATTCGACCTTCCGTGGAGCGCGTTCGTCCGTCGCCGACGTTATTCATCTCTTCTTACCGAACAACGGACCGAAGTACTCCTCCAAGGGATACTTGTTGGAGAGCCATTTCATGAGGCGGTGGTAGAGAAAGTACGTCAGCACGACCGATCCGATGAACAGCACGAGGAGAATCACCTGATTGACCGCCGGGCTCAGGTGGGGCGCAAAAAAGCGGGCGAACAGTACCATACACACGAAAAAAATGAGAATCATCGCCACGATATTGAGTATCGTCGCACCGAGAATGAAGAGGACGGAATTGAGTCGCTTATTCACGCTTGTTTTTCCTTCGTAAAAAACATGGTCAGAATCAAGAGCACCCCACCGATCGAAACTCCCGCGTCGGCCACATTGAACGTCGGCCACCGTTCCATCCCCAATAATCCGTAGAACCGTACATCGACGAAATCCACGACGCCCAAGGGGCGGAAAATGCGATCGATGATGTTACCGATACCGCCGCCGATGATCGCGGCGACGAGCCATCGCTGCTTTTGCGTCAACTCGTCGCTGCGGTAAAAGGTAAAAAATATGAAAAAGAGCATCGCCGTCGGTATGGCGACGAAGAGCACTTTGCGCAGCCAAAAGGGAAGCCCGTCTCCAATGCTGAACGCGACGCCCAGGTTGCGGGCGTGGATGATGCGCAAAAAGTCACCGATGACCTCGATTATGACACCGCTCTCGTAGAAGAGGGGAACGCGCGCCACGATAATCGCCTTGGTGATCTGATCGATAATAACAATAGCCGCCGAGAGAATGAGGGGACGCAAAAGATCGGCGGTGTCGATAGTACCGGGTTGTCCGAACACACCCCCGCCGGCGGCGTTCTTCGATCCACCGGAAGCGTTAGAGGCCCGTCGGGACATCCAGAAAGGTCGTATCCAGATCGGATTCATCGGTAAGCTTCTTCGCGACACGTTGCACTCCCCACACTTCCGTAGCGTAATGTCCGCCGAAGATAGCATTGATCCCCGCCTCGCGACAACGATGGTACGCGATATGGTTCGCATCGCCGGTAATGTAGAGATCCAGCTCCTGCTCAATGGCTTGATCAACCTCTAACGGCGCGCCGCCGGATATAATGCCGACGGTTCGTACTTCGGCGGGACCGAATGGGAGAATCGAGAGCGGACGATAGCGCTCCCCAAAGAGCTCGTCGGCGATCGATTGAACGCTTCGCGGACGGGGGAGTCTGCCGGCCACGCCGATAGGCACTCCCCGCTCCAACCCGAACGGTTCGATATGCTCCAACCCCAACGCATCGGCCATGCCGGCGTTGTTTCCGAGGGACAGATGCGCATCGAGCGGGAGATGCACGGCGTACAACGCAAGATCGTGTTCGACGAGAAAACGAATGCGCTCGTAGTGCAGTCCCGTCAGAACCGCTTCGCGACCCCAAAAAAGACCGTGGTGGACAAAAAGCATGTCCGCGTCCCACTGAACGGCAGCCTCGAAGACGGCCATGGCTGCATCGACCGCAAAGGCGACGCGTCGAACCTCCTCACCTCGACGTTCAACTTGCAGTCCGTTCCGGGAGCCGTCGATACGAGCGAACTCATCGAGCGGAAGCACCGACCGAAACCATTGGTCCAATGCTTGTACGGTCATAACACCTCCTCATCGACGGCGCAGCCGCCGGAATGACACAACTGCCGCGCAGTCGGCTCGTCGACGATGAGTTCGGTCATGAGGCGGGCTCGCAACGCCGCAAGCAGCCCCGGCACCTTGTTGCGCCCGCTGACCACGCAGATTGCGCGTTGGACCTTGCGATACAACGTAAGCGGCGGCCCGCTGGCGCGATGGTTGAGCGGTATGTCCTCCCACGAGCCGTCCCCGCGGAAGAATACCGTAGCGAGGTCGCCGATGACGCCCTCGCGCTGCAACTCTTTCATGTCTTCGGGATCGAGATATCCCTTGGAATACACGTGGCTCGGTACGCCGGCATCCACCGCGCCGATACTGTACAACAACACGTCGGCGTTACCCTGCAACTCGATAATGCGCCTGACACTCCGTTCGCTCCACATCGCCTCTTTCGTTTCGCGGTGGTCGAAAAAGGTCGGCACGGGAAAGAGCATGACGTTCGCCTCATAGTTATGGGCGAAGTGCTGCAAAATGTTGGCGGCGTAGCGGTTATCCGGTGTATACGTGTTACCCGATCCGTTGAGTTGTACGATTCTGAGGTCGGGCACGCGTTTGGGGATCAAGTTGGAGGCGATTTCACTGATCGTCGTTCCCCAGGCGATCGCCAAAATCTGACCGCTCTCCAGAATCGTGTTAAGGTGGTTGGCGGTGTAACGAGCGACTCGCTCCAGCCACACGACCTCGCCCATGAGCTCCGGCGCCGGGACGATATGAACCGACTCCAGTCCGAATCGCTCCTTGATCTGCGCCTCCAGCGGCGAGAGGGCGGTCTGTACATTCACGATCTTGATCTCGACCATGCCGGTCGATCGCGCATGGCTCAAAAGGCGACTCACCTTCGGACGGGAAAATTTCATCTCCTTGGCGATCGCCTCGGTCGTCAGCCCTTGATAGTAGTACATCGTGGCGACCTGCAGAGCTTCTTGATATATTCGAGCTTCGGTGTTCATACGAATCGTTCAGATAGTAAAACGACGCATGAACAATTGCAATATCGAAGATGGTCAGCCGGCGGAGGCACTCCGTTGCGACTCGACGCGTTGCATCCACACGAGCCACCACAGCCCACCGCTCACCGGGACGCACTGTACGAGGTAGTGCCCGTCGAGCGACGACGCATCACACGTCGTTGAACCCTCTTGGTCGCCATCCAGAATGTGGCGGAGATCGTCGCACAGTGTTCCGCCGAAAAAGTCGTCGAGACGGTTGAAGCGCATCGTGTCGACGAGCTCCCGCGTACGTCCGGCGCACGCCATGATGGCGCCGTCGCGTGCGACAACGAGCGTCGGATCGGGGCGTTGGGCGGGCAACTGAAGAAGCAGCGTATTGTAACGATTGCCGTGTTTCACCGCCGCTTTGGAGAAAGACTGAACCAGAAGCGGCGTAACGTAGGGAACCCAGGAGGACCACGGAGGATTTCCTTGACCGAGTTGGATTACCACACCGACCACCGCGGCGATGAGATAGTTCAACGGTGTCGTCAACTCTTTTCCAAGGTACCACCGGTACGACCTGATCGGATTTGCATGCATATACAGATAGCATATCTCAGGTTGCCGTACCTTTGCCACCGGCGATATACTCCGCGCTATGCATTCGACCAAGCGCTTCCGTCTGGACCCGGAGGTGGCGCGTTTTTCCGTCTCTCCCGAAGAGATTGACGCCGAGGGGCAACGATATAGTACGGGTACCATTATCGGACAACCTCGTGCCATCGAGGCGCTCCGTTTGGCGGTGGCGATTCGTGCCAAGGGATACAATGTCTTCGCCGCCGGCCTCTCCGGTACGGGCAAACGCAGCACGATCATACGATTCCTCAAAGAGCAACCGTTTCGGCCCGCGGAACTACGCGATATCGCCGTCGTGAACAACTTTCAACAGCCCGACCGTCCTCGCGTGCTTTACTTTTCCGCCGGTGACGCCGGGCGTTTTCGTCGGCGCATCCAAGAAGCGATCGACACGCTCCAGGAGCAGATCCCGGCGGCGCTGGAACAGGCGAGCTACCGCGAGGAACGCGATCGCATCATGCTCGAGGCCGAAGGCAAAGAGAACCGAGCGTTGTCGGCCTTCGAGGAGCGGGTGGCCGGCGAGGGATTCGCGATCGTACAGATCGAGGAGAACGCCGATCAACGGAGCGATCTCAACGCGTTGATCGACGACAAGGCGGTTCCCTTGGAGGAGTTGGCTCAGCTCGTCCAGTCCGGAGGTTTCGATCGCGATGAATGGAACCGCATCCGCCGCCGCTACTATCAACTCATGGACGAGATGAATCAGATCTTCGTTTCGCTGCGCGGTGATCGGGTCGCGGCGGATTCGCGTCTGCGCTCATTGCAGGGAGAGACGGCTCGACCCATCGCAGGCACCGTCGTCGACGCGATTTCGAACGATTTCGTCGGAACCGAGATCACCGAACACCTCACGCGCATGGGGGAGGACATCGTCGAGAATCTTACCCTCTTTCTCCCGGACGAGCCGGACAAGGAGCACGAGCGCCAACAGGAGCTTCTGCGGTACGGCGTCAACGTACTGGTGGATCACACGGATACGCGCCGTACACCGGTCATCGTCGAGAGCCGTCCGGACTATCACAAGCTGTTCGGTACCCAAGAGGCGCATCCCGACCTCGACGGGCGGCACGGATTCATGCAGCTGCGCGGGGGAAGCCTGCTATCCGCATCGGGCGGGTACCTCGTGCTCCGCGCCGAGGATGTCTTGGGTCAGGAGGAGGTATGGCACGGGCTCAAACGCGCCATCCAAGACGAGGTGACGGAGATCCGCACACCACCGAGCCCGTACGGATTACCCATGCAGAGCCTCAAACCGGAACCGATCGAGGTAAAGGTGAAGGTCATCCTGATGGGCAGCGAGCACATCTACGACGTGCTGTTTTATCAGGACGAAGAGTTCGGCAAGCTCTTCAAAGTACTCAGCGAATTCGACTCGGTGATGCCGAATACCGCGGAGACGCGGCAAAACTACGTCGACTTCATGCAGATGATTTGCGAGGAGGAGCACCTGCTCCCCGCTTGCCGCGAAGGTATGGCGGCGGTGATCGAGTACGGCGTGCGGTTGGGCGAGTTTCGCGACAAGTTGAGCACGCGCTTCTCCCTCATCGCCGACCTCCTGCGAGAATCGAGCCACTGGGCGCGCCGTGCCGGCAAGACGCAGATCGATCGCGAGGCGGTAGAGAGGGCGCGCGATGTGCGCCGCTTTTTGCACAATTTACCGGAGGAGAAGTACGACGAGCAGATATCTTCGGGTGAGATGATCCTGCAGGTCGAAGGTAAGCGCATCGGTGCGATCAACGGACTGTCGGTGCTGGATCGCGGTTACTACGCCTTCGGGAGGCCGATGCTCATTACCGCCCGTGTAGCGCCGGGAAGCGACGGCATTATCAACATCGAACGCGAAAGCGGCCTTTCCGGCGAGCTCCATGACAAGGGTGTCTATATTATTCAAGGATTTCTCCAGGCGACCTACGCGACCGATTTTCCCCTGGCAATCAACGCGAGTATCGGTTTCGAGCAGAGCTACGTCGAAGTCGACGGCGACTCGGCATCGTCTACGGAAATCTACGTGCTTCTCTCGGCGATCGGGAATCTTCCGCTCCGACAAGACCTCGCCGTTACCGGTAGCGTTAACCAATTCGGTCAAATCCAGCCGGTAGGCGGCATCAGCGAGAAGATCGAAGGATTCTACGCCACGTGTCGCCTGATGGGGCTTACCGGCGAACAGGGGGTGATCATTCCCCGCACCAATACGCAAAACCTCATCCTCTCGCGAGAGGTGCAGGATGCGATTCAGGATGGTCGATTCCACATCTACACGATCGATACGGTCGACGAGGGAATCGAAATCCTTACCGGTATGCCCGCCGGCGAACGCTCCGGAGACCGTCATTTTCCCAAGAATACGGTCAACGGCGTCATCGAGCGCCGCCTGCGGGAGATGGCTACCCAGGTGAAAGATTTTTCGTAGCGCGGCGGAGGGCGCCGACGACGGAGTCGCGCCGGCGGAGAAAAACATGCGGATACCGGTTGATTTATTGCGTAGTGCCGGAGGCGCCGTCTATACTGATTCACATGAACCAGGTGATGGCGGATGATGTACTTGAGAGGGCGAAAGAAGCTGCGCACTCTCAAAAACCCTTTTTATTAAAAAGTTACAAGCTTCCACCCCACACGGAAGCGCAGATAGAAGAAATTCTCGGCACATTCCTCGAAGAACTCGGACGCGGTTTTCTCAGAGACTCCCTGGCGTACTGTCTGAGGGAGCTCGCCGTCAACGCCAAAAAAGCCAATACGAAACGGGTCTACTTTGAGGAAAAGGGCCTCAATCTCGAGGACGAGGCGGACTACGGCGCGGGTATGAACACCTTCAAGACCGAGACGCTGGAGAACATATCCTACTGGCTGGACAAACAAGAGGCGGCGGGGTTGTACGTCAAGTTGGTATTTCACATTCAGGGACGGGAGCTCCACATAAAGATCGCCAATAACACGGTCATCACTCGCAAAGAGCAGATTCGTATCTACGATCGGATCGCGCGATCCCGCGCTTTTCGGACGATGGAAGAGGCGATGACCTCGGTTCTCGACGACAGCGAAGGCGCCGGCCTGGGCATCGTGATCCTCGTTCTCATGCTCCGCAAGATCGGCCTGGACGAGGAGGCGTTCGATATCGACGTCGAGGGCAACGAAACGGTCGCACGGTTGATCATTCCGATGGACGCGACCAAAAAGGAGCATCTCTCGGAGATCTCGAAGGAGCTCACCAACTACATCGAATCGCTTCCCCAATTTCCCGAGAGCATCGTCGAGCTACGCAAACTCCTCGACGATCCGGAGGTCGAGATGACCGATATCGCCCGGGTACTCGGGCGCGATCCGTCCCTCACCGCCGACCTCCTGAAGACCGTCAACAGCGCACGCTACATGCTCGCTCGACGCATGGACAACGTAGTGGAGGCGGTCAAGGTCGTGGGCCTGCGGGGTCTACGCCAGATGCTCTACAGCTACGGCACGCAACGCGTTCTCGGCGACGGCGCGAACAACGAAACGACGCGTCGTCTATGGGAGCATAGTCAACGGACCGCGTTCTTCGCCTACGGGATCGCCAAAAACGTCTGCAAACGCAAAGACATTCTCGACGATGTGTATGTCGGCGGTATCCTCCACGACATGGGCAAAATCGTGTTCTCCAACCTCGATCCCGATACGGTGGAGCGCGTCCGCAAGTTCTCCGAATCGCGCGGCATTCCGTCGACCGTGTTTGAGGACATGGCGAACGGAATCGACCACGCCGAGGTCGGCGCCCGTCTGGCGGAGCGGTGGAACTTCCCGGAGATCCTGATTGCCAGCATTCGGTATCACCACACACCGTTTAAGGCCAAGACTCCGTTCCGCGACGTCGTCTCGATCGTGTACCTCGCCAACGAGATTGCAAAACTGGACCACGACGGCTATGAGCAACTCGACGCCCGGGTGTTACGCATCGTCGGTATCACCGGTCGCGAACAGCTCCGTCAAGTCCAGGAGCGGCTCGCGAGCCAATACGATAAGGAATACGCCTCACGCGAGTGATAGCGCCGACGGAGTGCGCGCCGCCGTCGACTTGACGGAATCCTTTCTGTATAATATTTTCTATATATAAGAAATACACGGAGGATTGTATGGCTGTAGCGCTCTATACGACGCCGACTTGTACCTTTTGTACCAAAGTCAAACAGTATCTCAAGCAGAACCGCGTCACCTTCACCGAATACAACATCGCGAAGGATCCCCGCCGCGCCGACGAGATGGTGAAAAAGTCGGGTCAGACGGGAGTACCGGTACTGGATATTCACGGCAAGATCGTCGTCGGATTCGACGTACCCAAGATCGAAAAGGCTCTCCGGAGGTAGATCATGACGCGCACCGATGCCGTATGGCGCGGCGATATGTCGTTTGAAATCGAACTGCAGGGCCACAAAATCGTCGTCGACGCGGACGGAAGCGTGGGCGGAAAGAACCAGGGCCCGTCGCCAAAGGGACTCATGCTGAGCGCCCTTGCCGGCTGTACCGGAATGGACGTCACGGCAATTCTCGGAAAGATGCACATGCCCTTCGACCGTTTTGAGATCGCAATCGAGGGCGAGAGCACCGAGACTCACCCCAAGGTATACCGTGACATTACCGTCGTCTATCGGTTTTGGGGCGACGAGTTAGACGAAGATAAGATCGAGAAGGCGTGCCGCTTGTCGCAGACGAAGTACTGCGGGGTATCAGCCACGCTTCAGGAGGCCGGTGAGGTACACTGGAAGATCGAGCTCAATCCGGGCGAATAGACTCAGCGGTCGGGCGCGTACTCCGTAGTGACGCTCTCCACCACGAGAGGCAGATACCGGCGGCCACACCGACATTGAGCGACGCCTTGGGACCGTCGTGAGGAATGGCGACCATCGTCCCGGTACGTCGGGCGCGCTCGCGCAACGCCCGATCGAGTCCCAACTCCTCGTGTCCAAGAGCGAGTACACCGGTGCGGGGAAAGGAAAACGCCTCTACCTCGACACCGCCGGTCTCAAGAGCGACGACGGAAGGTTCCGTAACGAGTCCGTCCGCGTCGGGACCACCGGCGGTACTCCGATTGAGGAGTCGCAGCGCCTCCCGATACTCCCCACGAAGAACAGGCACCATTCGTAGCGCCCCCATCGCTGCGCGGCGCACGCGAGGATGGTCGAGGCTCGGTGCACCGTCGCCGAGAACGACTCCGGCAACACCGAACGCCGCGGCACTACGGATAATATTGCCGACGTTGAACGGCGATCTGACGTGCGGTAGCCAGAGAACGATGGGAAGGGTCGCATCGCCCTCGGAGATAGGCGACATCGGAGGCGCCGCATTGCGGAATCGATCCGCGAGACCCTCTAAACTCCCACCGCCGGAGTACTCCGCCAAACGCTCGAGAAACGTGCGCGCTCGACGATGTACGAACTCGTCGTCGATGGGCCCGCCGACGAGCCGCACGCTCGTAAGAAGATCGGCGGCGGCAACTCTGACGGCCGGCGGTCGCGCCTCATCGTCGGCGAGCGAGGCGAGTGAGCGATGAAGGTGCATATCCGAAACGAGTCTACGCGGTGCGTCGTCACACCAGTCGGTGAATAATCGGAATAGTGCGCGGTGGGATAACGCGGCAAGCCGCGCAACCGACGGTCGCGGATGCATCGGCGGTGACCGCACTAATAGGCGGCGGTTACGATCTGTTGCAATTCGGCCGCCGTTACTCCGCCCGGTACGTTCGCGAGAGCCGGGAAATCGCTCGCCTCCTCGGCCGATGCGGTGAGCTCGTCGAGCGTCACATCGAGGTCGCGCAGTCGAACGGGAAGATCGAGCTGGCTCAAAAGCTTCCGTATACCGCGTACCGCGCGCGGTGCGTCGTCGGCGGCGATAATTCCTTCCACCGGCTCGCCCAAGCAGGCCGCCACACGCGCCGCCTTCTCGACGTCGCGCGACGTCAACAGATCGACCACGTGGGGCAACAGAATACTCGCTATCCACGACTTGGGCAGACTGAACCGCGCATTAATCGCATACGCAAGCACACTCCCCACGCCTTGCCCCGTTATCGCGAGCCCCATGGCGGTAAGCATACCCGCCTCGGCCGCGCGGGCGCGAAAGCGGTCGTCGGACGGATTACGCACACCCGCGAGCGCAGAGGCGTGCAACTCCGAGACGGCGCGCTCCAGGAGCGTATCGGAATACATCGATGAGGATAACGAGAAGTACCCTTCAATCGCGGCGAGAAGCGTATCCAGAATCGCGGCGAGTGCGTATTTGCTCGACAGGGTGTGCGTAAACGTCGTGTCGAGTACGGCCGCGCGGACGGTGCCGGGCGCAACCCGCACAATACGCGCGCGCGCAGTAAGCGCGTCTTTCATCACGCCCTCGTTGCGCATGAGGAGATGGTTTCTGTAGGAAGAGGGTACCTCGATGTACGGAAGCGACTTCTCGGCGACCTTCCCGTCCATGATATCGCCGATGCGCAGCGTGTCGGCGGCTACATTGGCCACGCAGCGCGCTATGGAGAGCACGCGCATACCACCCAGACCGATGACGACTTGCGCCTTGCTGGCCCTGGCGAGGGACGCCAACTCGTCAACGACCGTTGACGGCGAACCGGGCATCAATTCATCGTAAACCAGAGTCTCGATATCGGATCGCTTGAGAATCTCGACGACGCGATTGATATGCTGCCCCTCGTGCAGAACGGCCTCGGAGACGACGAATGAACGCGTTCCATGCTCGCGGGCAATCGGACCCAAATGATGCAACACGTCCTGTCCAAACATAAGAGTCGAGGGGACTCTCAGCGAAAAACCTTGCATGGTAGTATCGATCCTAAAAAAAAAGCAGTGCTACCATTTTATAGCACTGCCGTGGTATTTCAAAGGTGTATGTGACGGTTAGTCTATATCAAATACCGACATGATTTGGTCGGCGACGACGTCCAAAACGCGTTCATCGATGTAGGAAGGATCTTCTAAGCGCGCTTTTACCGCGTCGACGCGATCCTGCCGGATGTCGGGCAGATCGCGAACCTGCTCCACCGCCTGCATCATCTCGGAGCGCAACTTCGCCTCTTCCGATACGGAGATGGAGTCGCCGGAGCGATCGACGCTCGGTTTGTTGACCTTTTCAGTTTTGTTAAACTTCTGAATCGGGTCAATCGGCCCCATTCGTTCAATCGTCATCGATTGATCCTTCCTTTCACTATCATTATCGGCGATATCTGCTTTAAATATTAACGGCTTTTGCCGGGCCACACAAGGATAACGAACTCTCCCTTGCGGGTAATACGTCCGTCGGCAAGCTGCAATGCAATCTCTTCGACCTCACCGACGACAATCTCTTCGTGCAGCTTTGTGAGCTCGCGTCCCAGAACAATGTGATACCCCGCCGCCGCACCGCTGAGCTCCTGAAAGAGTTTCTCGACGCGATGGGGCGATTCGTACAGGATGAACGGCTCGCGCCTGTCGGCCAACTCTTCGAGCCGCTTCAGCCTGCGTCCCCCCTTGGGCGGCAAAAAGCCTTCAAAAAGCCAACTTCTACCCGGGACGCCGCTCGCCGATACCAACGCCGCCACGGCGCTCGGCCCCGGAATCGGTATAACCGTGTACCCCGCATCTCTGGCGCCTCTTACGAGCTGGCTTCCCGGGTCGCTTATCCCCGGAGTTCCGGCGTCGCTTACATACGCAATATCGGCACCTTGGGCGAGAAAATCAATTGCACGCGGTACACATTGCGACGCGTTCTGCCCGCGACAGCTCGCCAACGGAGTCGTAATGCCGAGATGACTCATCAGTTTTCTCGTATGACGAGTATCTTCGCAAAAGACGATACGACACGTTTTGAGTGTCTCAACCGCCCGAACAGTGATGTCTCCCAGGTTGCCGATAGGAGTTGCTACGATGTAAAGACGCCCCATACAATGAGTCTATCGCAGGTGGAGGAGGCACGTCATTCAGATCGTTCTCTTGAGCGTCCTTACTATCGTCGTTGTAATACTCCTCGTTAGTCTCCTTCGTCTGCGGAGGACCGATTACTCAGCGCTATCGAATCGCATGGCTACCAGGACGCGTGACGCCCTCTATGTCATGAAACCGTGCCCCGTATGCGGAGAACTACTCGCCAAAGGCGAGCGCGTGCACACGATCGTATTCTCGGGGGAGCCGCCGGGAAGACGAAAACGTAACCGCGAGAGTCCCGCGGAATCGATGGTGCACATGTTCGGGTGTCCCCACTGTTATCCGCCGTCGTCGCGACATCCGCGGATTTGTCCGGTATGCAAGAACGAGATTTCGGAGGACGGGTACATCGTTGCGCGTATGTTCGTAAAGGGCACGCGTAAGCACGTCCACGTTTTAGGTTGTACCGAGTGTCGCGGAGCCGCACGATCCGGCCGAGGGGCCGGAAGCTCGGGATAGCACCGCCGACGCCGACGACTCGGCGGTCTGGCCCACTTCGGACGCGCGCGGTAGGATGAGCCCATGGAAGAGACGATATTCGACAAGATCATCGCCGGCGAAACCGAGGTGGATACCGTATTCGAAAACGAGCACGTCGTAGCGTTTCGCGACATCAACCCGCAAGCGCCGGTGCACGTCTTGGTGATACCGCGTACGCGTATGGAGAGTATCGCCCAGGCGACCGACCATTCACCGGAGGTACTGGGTCGGCTCATCCAGGGTGTGGCGCTCACGGCGCGCAGTCTCGGTCTCGAAAAGAACGGATATCGCGTCGTCTTTAACACGGGACGCGACGCGCTTCAAACCGTGCAGTACGTCCACGCGCATATATTGGCGGGCCGCAAGATGGCGTGGCCTCCGGGCTGAGGACTCGCATCAACACAATCTACTGGCCGGAACGCCGGGCGCCGCAGTAGTTTGCCTCCATGGAGTTTGTCTGGCACGCGTCCATGGCCGAGATCGCCGAGGAGGACTGGAACCGTCTCGCGGCGGCCTCGCCTACGCCGCTCATGTCCCATGAGTGGCTCGCCCATCTCGAGGAGAGCGGTAGTATTGCACCCGACTCGGGATGGACTCCGCTGCACCTTACCGCCCACGAGGGCGGCCGCATGGTCGCGGCCGTACCGCTCTATCTTCGCAGCAGTAGTTGGGGCGAGTTTGTCTTTGATTTCGCCTTTGCGGAGGTTGCCGGGCAACTCGGCGTCGACTACTATCCCAAACTCGTCGGGATGAGCCCGGCGACACCATCTACGGCGTTCGGGTTTCTGACCGAGGGGGGAGACGAAGAGGCGCTCACCGTACCGCTTTACCGTGAGATCGAACGCTTTTGCGTCGCTCAGAACATACCGGTGCTGCAGTTCAACTTCGTGATCCCGGAGTGGAAGAGCCGTCTCGAGCGTCTGGGTATGGTCGCGTGGGAGCACCACGGGTACGCGTGGTACAACGAGGACTTCTCGACATTTGACGACTATCTCGCTCGATTTCGTAAGAATCAGCGTCGCAATATTCGCCGAGAACGCTCGACTATGGCGGAACTCGAGATCGACATTCGGATGGTCCACGCTACCGAGGCGCCGCAACACTACTTCGACCGTATGGCCGATTACTACATTCGCACCAATGCGCAATTCGGCCCGTATGCGGCGCGATTTCTCTCTCGGGAGTTTTTTACCGCGATGCCTGAGCCGGTACGACGCCACGTTTGGTTCGTTGCGGCGTGCAACGGAGGCGACGATCCGCTGGCACTCGCATTCATCGTGCGCAAAGGGGACGTGATGTTGGGGCGCTACTGGGGCACCCAACGAGACGTGTTCAACCTACACTTCAACGTGTGTTACTACACACCCATCGAATGGGCGATCGAGGAGGGAGTGCGCATCTTCGATCCCGGCATGGGCTCGGAGCACAAGGTGCGCCGCGGTTTTCGGTCGGTCCCGACATTCAGCATGCATCGATGCTTCGACCGCCATATGCAGGCGATTCTCGAAGCCAACATGGATCGCATCAACTCCTACGAGCGAGCACAGATTCGCATGCTCGACGCGGCGATTCCCTTTAAGGAGTGACCGGGGTTCGCACTCTTCCGCGGGCGGGACGGGAGGATCGTCGCGAGTCCACAGGAACGCGGCGCGGCAACGGTTCCTTACCATCCGAAGGTGCCGGGGCCGCCCTTAAAGGGACCGACGACGTTCGACGTTATCCACCCCCCGTAAAAGTCGCCCTCCTGGGGTACGACTCGCTCATCGCCGACAAAACATTCACTCATCTTGGAGGCGTAAAAACTCACGTGGTTGCGTAGCGCCTCGAACCCGGGGCGCGGATCGGGATACTCCCACGCCGCCGCCTCCGCCCGGTCGTTACCGACGACGACATCATAGTACACGGCCGCCCCCTTGTACTCGCACACGGAGCGGGCGGGATTGGGTCGGAGCATCGACTCGTCCAGATCGCCTTTGGGGATATAGTAGGCCGGTGGGTGGCTCGTCTCGAGCACGCGGAAGGCACGCGCGCTTTCGGCGACCCGACGTCCGCCGAATCGAACGATAAGGGTCTGGGTCACACCTTCCACACGCGGCGGACGGGGATAATCCCACACCGACTCTTGTCCGGCACGCGGTTTTATGCGCTTCATCGGCGCTCCTCGTTGTCCTTCATACGGTTGAAACGTAATTTCCGCCGCGTATCGTCGGCAAGTCGATACCAGGACGCTCGGATCGTCAGGCGGTGTTATGATGCGCCGTACATGCTTCGATACTCAGACGGCGACATACCGGTCTCGCGGCGAAAGATGACGTTGAACGATGTCTTGGAGTTGAATCCCGCCTCAAACGCGACATCGAGTATGGAAATCCCCGTTTTGTCCCGCAAGAGCGCTTCGGCCGCGCGCACGCGATATCCGTTAACGTAACTGCTGAAAGAGGTGCCGATCACGCGGTTGAGCAGCTCCGATAACTGGTGGGGCCGTAAACCGACCGCGCGGGCCAGCCCCTCCAACTTGAGCGAACTATCGCGGTACGGAGTATGTGTGTGCATGTACTCATCGAGAAAGGCGCGTGCACCGTCGATATTCATGCCGTCCAGGTGCGAACGTGTATAGCGCTCGTTTTTCGCCTCTTCGTCGATCGGGACCGCATCGCGTACCGCCGATTCGCCCGATTCTGCGGACGTTGTGGCCCACGCAGCGCGGATATGCGGCGACGATACGCGGTGCACGGTAAGCGCCGCGATCCCGGGAGCGCCCCACCGGCGAAAGTACTCCGCCGAGTGTCCGTACAACGAGTCCGCCAACTCGGACAGCCCGCGACGTTGCACCGCCTCGGCGTACAGTCTGAGGCCGATTGCGCGATTCCAGACGTCGCCGAGCGCCTCAAACCCGTCGGCCGCCTCCTCGAAACGTCTATACGCCGCGTCGATACGACCGGAGCGCGCCACCCGGATCGCCTCCAGAAGTGCGAGGCGAGGTCGATACACGGTCCGGTTATATCGCGCGTATCGACGAAGAAGCGATACGTGGCCCGTGAGCTCGCGAGAGTCCACGCCGGCCGCGGCGAGTGCCAGGGCGCGTAGATATCGGAACCGTACGGAGATTTCCTGAGCGGTAAACGATACCAGCAACTTCGTCGCCTTAACCGATACGCGCACCGCCGATACATAGTCTCCGCGGCTCAAGGTAAATAGCGTATTCAGAAACCCGTGCACCGCTCTGAGCGGATCGTCCAAATCGTCGATGTCCGAGTCGTGCTCCCAGGTATGTGCGTGGGGCGCTCGCCCGCCCGTTTCGACGTAGGTCGCGAGTCGCTCGATCGCCCGAACACCGATCTCCAGCATCTTCACGTGCGGCTGGGGACGAGCGGCGCGTATCGTGCGCAACCCGTCGTCGAACCGTCTACGGAGCTCCGGCAACGTAACGCCGGCGTGAAACTGTGAGACGAGTGAGAGCACATACGACTGCGCGACAAATTGTATATCGCCGGTTTCGATCGCCGCGACGCGCGCTCGATCGAGCATGTCCCATGTGTCCTTCAGCGAGCGGCGCAGCGGTTCGGCCGTGACGGCCAGCAAGAAGAGCGTTCTTCCGCGTTCCTCCCTCGCACTCGGCGATGAGAGAAGGGCTTGTGATAAGTCCGCGAATCGCAAACATCCCCACTTATCCCGAAGGAGGCCCAGAAGAATCGTCGAGACGATCGAGAAAGAAAACGCCGAACCGGCGGAGACGCCGTAGCGGAATGTGTGGAGCGCGATACGACCCTGCACGGCAGCGGTCAGATGCGGATCGAAGGCGTATGCCGCGCCGGAAGCGAGCACCAGCAAACGCCCAATGCTCCAACGACGCGACCCCTCGACCGGCTCTCGGCGGCCGGTTAGGCGTCGCAGACCGACGAACCGCACCCACACCGCAAGGAGCAACACCGTCGATAGGGTGGAAGCGACGTTCATCGACCGGGGAACACGTACTCCGGCATCGGCAAGTACCGCACGTATCTGGTGATAATAGGTACGAAACTGACTCCGCAAACCGAGATTCGTGTGAGGGACCACGGCGGTACGGATGTAAAACTCCGCCTCCGCGAGCCACAGGCGATCCGTCGGTCGCGAAAACTCACCCGACCTCCGCGAGAGCTCCGCGAGCGCCTCCTCGTAGCGTCCCGCGAGGTGTAACGCCCTGGCGAGAGCGCGGACGAGTGCGGAGCGCTGCCGCCGCGCGACGGCGCTGAAACGTGTCGCGGTTATCTCCAGACCGCGTTCGGCGTACTCGACGGCCGACTCGTACGAGCCGCCCTGGATGGCGCGGCGCGCCGCAAGAGCAAATGCATCGGCTGCAACGGTCGTCTCCGCGTGCGACGGCGCATACGGAAAGCCGAGGTTCAGTTGGTTGGCCGATACGAAAACCAATGCGGGCTCCCCGTCGATCTCCGCCTCTTCGCGAAATGCATTACCGACCGCCCAATGGAGACGCCGGCGGATATCGTCGGAGAGGCGAGCATAGATCGCCTGGCGTATCGCTCCGCTACGAAAGTCGAGGGCGCCGTACTCGGATCCGTAGGAACTGGGACGCGACGAGAGCACCCCTCGCGTCAACGCCGAAAGCGCCAACTCGGCGCACCGCCGGAGCGATATTCCGGTGACCCGCGCCAAAAGCGCCAGGCGGAACGGCTCGTCGACCGTCGCCGCCGCTTCCAGAAAGCGGTACAGCTCAGGATCTCCGGACCGAACCGCCGCTACGAGGTGTCTCTCGAAGCCGGCGGCGGTCGGGGCCTCGGCGATACGCAGTCGGTAAAACCGCGCGTCGATATCGGGAACGACGCGCCGAAGTTCGGCGGAGAGAGGCGCTTGATCGTCGTCACCGCGTAGCGTCGCCACGATTCTCACGCCGGGAATCGGTTGTGAGACGATCTTGGCGAGTATGCGCGCACTGTCGCGATCGGCAAGATCGAAATTGTCGAAAAAGAGCACGATCGGACGCGCGACGACGGCGATGCCGGAGAGCAACTCATACACGACCAGATCGATATCCTGTGGAACGGGCGGGAAGTGCCGTACGTGGGAAGGTACGTCGATCTCGAGCAGCGCTTCGACTCCGTACAGAATCTGCAGTGCAACGTACTCCCGGTTGGGAAATCGCGATTGTATCTCACTGCGAAACCGGCGGAGCTGCGCATCGGTCAGGGTACCGAGGGCCTGCGCCATTTGCCGTCCGAACGACCGGATGCCGGCGTAGGGTACTTGTCGCGAGACGGGATTCCACTGCCCGTAGGCGAACAATCCGCCCCGTTCGGCAACCCACCGCGAGACCGCGTTACCGAACGCGCTATCGTCGGTGCGCGTACCGGTGATTAAGACCGCCTCGTCCTTTTCGATACGGTTCCACAGGGCGGCTACGCGCCCCTCCGCCTCGCGCTCGACCGCCGTAATCAACCTCTTGTCGGCGGAGGGAGCGGACTCGGCGCACCCGGAACTCCGATCGACGTCGACCTCGACGAGTGAGCAAAACGCGTCGATCGCCGCGGCCGTATCGGCATATCGATCGGTGGGAAGCACCGCCGTCAACCGTTGGAGGAAGGAGCGCAGCGGCGGAATGTCGGTCGCCTCCGGCAGAAGGCTCGACAGAATCTTACCGAAGGCGTACAGATCACTACTCTCGCCGATCGGGGTGTGCGGACGATGAAAGAACTCCGGCGCGGCAATTACGTTCCGATCGCGTAACACGAGCGGGCCCAGGGCGATTGCCGGCGGCACCCCGATCGGTATCGGCGCCCCGAAGCCGCAGAGCGTCACCTCGCCGAGGGCGATATCAACGATGACGTGTTCCGGACTAAAACGCCCGTGAACGACGCCGACACGGTGGATGCGCTCAAGCAGAGCGAACAGACGCGCCGCAAAATTCAACCGTTCGTCGAGGTGGCGATCGACAAGCTCGCTAAACGCAACCGCAAGAGAGCGCCCGACGAACGCATTCCGTCTGAGCACAATCGATCCCGCTCCGATATCCATCGTGCAATCGGAGAGCACTCCGCACGCAACGAGACGATCGTACGCGGTGGAGCGCGCAGCCTCGGCCAGAGGAGGGAGTTTGACATTCCGGTATTCGTAGCGCAGAAGGACGGTATCATCGCTCTCCGTCTCCGCAAAAGTCTGCGTGCCCGACGATGGGGTATCGACGAACACGTGACAATGCGAACCAACGAAGAGCGGCGGAGAGGGCGTCTCTCCGCGGCTCGACGAGTGCTCCACTCCTCAGAACGTAATACGCTTGTGCGGCAAAATCAGCTCGTGATCGCCGATATCCAAATCTCCGGCCTGAGGCCGCGCTTGAATCCGATGAAGAGAAACTCGTTCGCGTTGAGCGTATCGGGAGCGTAGATCAAATCTCTGAGGGGTAGCGACGCGTCGCCGGTACCCGCGGGCGCCGTGACCGCGGTCCACGCTCGACCGTCGTCGGAGTAGTAGAGCGTACCGGCGTCCGAGGCGGCGACCACGCGTCCCGGCCCCGGGGCGATCGCGTCGAACACGAGCGTTGAGCCGTCGACACCGGTAATATCGTTCCACGTACCTCCCCAGTCGTTACTGTAGTAGACGCCCTTGTTGACGCCGAAGCTCTGGTTGACCGCGCCGCCGTCCAAGGAGGCGATGGTTACGCCGTTCTCATCGCCCCCGAAACGGGCAAGTGAGACGATCGAACGTTGGGCCCCCATCCCGATCGGCGGTTGCCAGAAGCTCCCTTCCAGAAACTCGACGATGAACCAGTCGGTGCGCACACCGCTTTGGCTCCACCAGAGCACCGGAATCGGCGTACCGAGGGAGTGGTGTCCGCCGAGAAGGAACTCCCACCCGTCCCACGCGATCTCCTGGAACGAAGGACCGATCAGGTTGCGCGTACCGGGGTGCTCGAACCGCGTGGCGAACCACGTGCCGGTCGAGGTATGAGGACGGTCGTACACCAGGCCGCCGAAGGCGCCGATTACAATACGGTCCGGCGAGACGGCGATCGACTTGAGATTGACCTCGAAGGTGGGAAAGCCGGCGATCCAGTAGGATTGCCAGCTGCGTCCGTCGGTACTCTCGGCGACGATACCGTCGAGCCCGACGGCGATAAAGCGATCGCCGGTCCACACGATATCGTTGAACTGAGAGTTGAGCGAGGGCGTCGCGTCGGTCCAACTGACCGCGTCCTCGCTGAAGTAGATCGTCCCGAAATCCCCTTGGGGAGACGTTGCGGACCCGCCCACGATCACATACACACCGGCGCCGTAGGCGATCGCCTCGCCCCACCCGGCCGCCGCCTCGATGGTGATATTGTCGCCTTCGTCGTAGACATCCCAGCTCGTTCCGAGAGTTCGTGCGCCGGAGCCGCTGTAGGCGAAACTCTCTACGAACTGACTACTGACGCCGGCGTTGGACGGATTGGTCGTATCGCCGCCGACACCGCCCTCCGCCGATATCTCGTTCTCGTCGTCCGAGGAGAGGAGGTCACAGGAGACCGTTAGAAAAAAAGCAGCAAAGAGAATGACCGTTGCTCTAATATAACGTTTCATAAGTTGCTTCCTTGCTTACGATTCAATGCGGATGTCACATCGCTATCGAGCGATTTCAAGCGTAAAGTACGCCTTTACCCTCATCGTGCTGCCCGGCATTTCGACCTCCAATACCTTTTGCCCGTTCGCTCCTCCGAAACCGTCGCGAATGTAGAAGACTTGGTTCGCGTACGAGAAGTCGTCGTCGTTGCTTGCGCTTCCGCCGTCTTGATCCGACAGATCGGCGATCAACTCAATCGCGGACACTTGTTCGTTGAAGTTGGTGATCTCCACCGTTCTACGCGTATCGCCCCCAGGGGCACGCCCGTCACCCATGCCGTCCCCGGGAGGAAGTGACAAGACATTGTCCCTATCTCGCGACCACAGCCGAACGTCGGCAGTATTTCCGATAAAGCGCAGATTACTACCGGTGTCATCAATCTCTCGCCATCCCTTAGCACGGACCTCGCCGTAAAGCTCGATCTCCGATCTTCCTCCAAGTTCATCGTCAATATTGACGACGGTGAATCGATCGAGAGAAACGCGTACGCGCATCGGTTGCTCAGTGAAGTTTTCGGACGTATCACCGGCAATCTCTTCAAAGGCTGCTTCAAGGGCGGCGGCACGTGCGGAATCGTCAATGAACTCCCACAGAGGGACGAGCGGCCGTTGTCCATCCAAGAATCCGACGAATATCTGGCGTTCATCTACACTATCAATCCAGCGCGTGTAGTCGTTATCGTTCAAGATATTCTGGCCGAACTCGCTCGATCCGCCGTACACATTGACGCGTATTTGCGAGTTCTGCTCCATAGTTCTGATCTCTTCGTTGTACTCCACATCAACGTCGATCTCGGCCGAGGCAAAAACGTTCTTAAACGATGCATTTGCCGCGACGCCGACGAGCTGCTCACTACTGAACTGTGAGAAATCGGTCGCCATGTTGTAATCCAACCTACCGCCGACGTAGATCCCGAGCAGAACGTGCGAGCCGTAACGGCTCAGCAGCGTATCTAAGGGCACGCTTGGATCGTTGAGTTCCGCACGCGCACGTTCGGTCAAATATGCCCTGAGAGTTTCCGAAGAACGGGTATCGACGTTGAAACTACGTTTGAAAATCTCGCTCTGCACCGTCGCGTATGAAAACTCGGATCGACTATATGTTTCAGAGGAAAAATTGGTTTCAAGCGATCCGCTGAAGCCCTTGTAGCTTCCGCTCACTTCGACATTTACTTCCAAGCTCTCGGTGTACTCCTCAACACTTGATCCCGAAAAGGTCTCGAAGGACGCACGCTCGATAACGCGCTCGTCTACGAGACCGTCGGCAAGCAGTTGCCCAAAATCCAACACGGGAGCGCGGACCTCTTTATTGTCCGCATAATTGCCGAGGATGTTGTAACCTCGACCTATCGCATCCTCGGCAAAGACCTGTGTGTCGTCTCCATCATCCTCTCCAAGGATCTCCCCCAACAATTCACATCCACTCAACACCATCACGACGAGAAGCGCCGCCGCAGCCGTAAGCGTCGTTCTCAAGCCGTTGGTTTCTATCCGTCTCTTTTTCACATTCACCTCCCATTTATACGAGTACCGTTCGCACCTTAGGGAGAAAACTATCCAGGGAGCGCGTAAGAGGCGTTCAGGATTATAAGATGGAACGTTTTCCCGGCAAAAAATCGGTCGAGAGCCGCCTATCGGAACACGCACGGTCGGCGGGCTCTCTCAAGTTCGGCTGTCGACAAGTGGCTCTACTACCGGGGGCGCAATACGCGTCGTTAAAGCGATACCGCAACGACCGGTACCATCGGCGATACGGATGATCCGTACCGTGCGGTAGAGGCGCACAGCCTCCGACACAATAATAGGGCGTAGGTTGAATGCCCCGAAGGGGAGGGCTACATTACAGTTTGTGGGCAAGAGGAGAGATCTCTTTTCTCAGGACACGTTACTATCCGGAGTGGGTGATGTCGTCGTTACCAAATCGGCCCGGATCGTTTTCTCGGTTGTACCGATGCTCGAAGCGCACGGCAGGAGCAAAATGCTCAACCGCACGTCATTCGGTCTGGGCCGAGACCGCCACAACGGTGTCATTATTGCCGACCCGAAAGTATCCAAGTTTCACGCAATGATCACCGTCCGCAAGGGGACTGCATACATAGAGGATAGCGGAAGTACCAACGGCACCTTCCTCAACGGCAAGCGGCTCGTCCGGGGCGCCTCAACGCCCCTACAGGAAGGTGATGTCCTCATCCTCGGCGCCGTGGAGCTCAAGATCGCCTACTGAATCGCAAAGGGTCGTATGGGGTCCTCGTCGACGACGTTGCGTGGGTAGTGGCGACATCGCAGTCCCGCAGGCGCATCTTCGGGAGAACGGAGAGGCGATGCCGTCGGCAGCGCCGGCCGATTGTGCGACGCGACCCGTACGCGATGGCGACGAGGAGCACAAGTAACCATTTATAACCTACAATTAACTTTTGTGAGCTATTATTAGGTATGAGACATACCACTTCTTTAATATGCTGCATGGTAATAATAGCCGCCTTCACTGTCGTTGGGTGCGATACATCCGGCAACGGAGACACTACCGTGGGGAGTGAAGACTACTTTCCGACCGATGCCGGTATCCATTTCGCATACAGTTTTGACACCGACGGTGTGTATACCTCCGGCAGCCGCTTCGTGACGTATCAGCAACCGGAAACGGGACGTGTGGCGACATACCTGTATAGTTCCGACGAGGACGGCGACGCCCCGAGCTACGGATACGGCCATTTCACCGCTGCCGACGATAGTGCGTACATCGATAATCACCTGGTGACGGGAAACAGAGATCACCGCGGATATCACTATTTCGTACGCCTACCGCAAACGATAACGCCGGGTGTCGCGTACGTCCTATCGGGCATAACCTTCTCGCCACGCCTTGCAGGCACCGCGCGCGGGTACGATGACGTACTTATCTTGGACTTCGATGCGTCCGCGGTCTCGAATGATCAGTTCAGGGGTACCGGTTCAATCTATCTGGCCCGCGACGTCGGCATGGTCTACCTGGAGTTCACCCACACCGAAGCTGGGCGTTTCGGCGAGTCGAATCAGGGGTTTTCCTACACCCTCTCCACCGATCCGCAGCAGGCGACTCAAGGGTCGTTAACGGGAACCGTGGAAGACGGGAGCCCCGCCGTGGCGGTAGCCGGCGCTATCGTGAATCTCGGGCAATCGACCGGCTTCTACAGTACCGACTTTCAATTCGCGACGACCGACCAGAATGGTGACTTCGCGTTTTCTCTCTACTACGTTCTCGGCGCGCCCATTGCGCGGATCGTCATCGGGATCGACGACGACGCGTCAATCGACGAGTTCGGCGTGGGAACCCGCGAACGCGCCACAATTCGCGTCGTTACGCCGGTATCCGCAGCCGATTTGAGCTTGGGAACGATCGATCAGTTTTTCTCGACCGGCAATTAGCCGCCGGCCGATTGTGCGACGCCACCTCGAAACGCATCGGCGGCGAGAGTACACGTCCTCAAAAACCGGGAGAAGACGGTACGCGCACCGGTCTAACTGACCATTACGATCTTGCCGACCGTCCGCCGCTGGAGCATCGCGTTCAGCGTGTCGCCGACTAGATCGATGGATATCGTTTTGAGCATCGGTGTCTTCACGTGGCCTTGCGCGACCAGCGAGGAGACCGCCGCGCCCGCCGCTACCAGGTCGCGCAGCGCCGCCGGCCCGTTGCGGTGGCCGGAGCCTAGGCTGAGTTGGTGAAAGCTAAGGCCCCGCGAGAAGGCGTCGCGATAGGCGGTGGGCCGAACGACGTCGACCAACTCTACCATGTGACCCTCGAACGACAGACAATCGGCGATCGCGACATCGTTGTCCGGTCCTACGGCGTCGATACCGAGCGTTACGCCGGTGCCGCCGGTGATCTCGTGCACGCGACCGACGACGTCCTCGGTGCGGTAGTCGATGGTGTGGGTCGCGCCCAGCGACGCGACGTAGTCGTGGTTGCGCCCCGATGCCGTCGCGATAATCGGATACACGCCCAGATGGCGCGCGATCTGGATCGCGAAGCTTCCGACGCCGCCCGATCCTCCGGCGATAACGAGTGAATCCTCGGTGCCGGCGCGCAGTTTGTCCACCAACGCGCGCCATGCGGTCCATCCGGCGCACGGCGTCGCCGCGGCAACGGGAGCCGATACATTCGGATGGCGAATGAGCGCATCGGCGCGTTGCAGCGAGTACTCGGCAAAGCCTCCGTGGGGGCGAAACATGTTACCGTGGCACAGTACTCGATCACCGATCGTCCACGAGTCTACCTCCTCACCGATCTGAACGATGGTGCCCGCGACGTCCAAACCCGGCGTCCAGTCGTCGCCCATATGCGGCACCAACGCCTTCCACTGACAAATCTTCGCATCGACCGGGTTCAGACCGCACGCGTCGACCCGTATCAACGCGTCGCGCGGACCGGGCGCGGGCGTAGGTCGCTCGACAAGTGCAAATCGATCGCTCGACGGATCGAAGGTCAAAGCTCTCATGGCACGTACCACCATATCCGCGTCGAGCGGTTAATGGAACAACCGCAAATCGTTGTGGCGCAAAACGGGCGATACACCGCGCGCCATGCAACCGCGTTCCGCGGTATACTCTCTCGCAATGCAACAGTTGCTCGACCGCATCGCGAACGAAGCGAGCAAAGGTGAGATGACGATAGACTTCGATGCGTACCGCACGGCGGGACGCGCTTCGTCGTCGCCGGTGCTTCTGGGCTCCGGGAGTATCGAGGCGCGCGTCGGCATATTCGGACGCGACCCGGGACGCACCGAGATAGCGCTCGGCGAGCCCTTCATCGGTAAAGGCGGACAGTTGGTGCGCGCCGCACTCCATCGCGCCGCCGGCGGTGTAGGGACGCCCTCGTTGGAGCAGTCGATCGAAGTCGGTAGGCGCATCTTCTGGGGGAACACGGTGCCGTACAAGCCGGTCGGCAACAAGGCGTGGTCCACAACGGTGAAACGTCGCTTTGTTCCGTTCATCACGGATCTTCTGGTCGAGTACTGGGAGGGCGATCGACTGATCACCCTCGGCAACCAGGCATTCGAGTGGTTCGCTCTGGCCGATGCGTCGCTCAAAGGGCGGCTCGCGGATTTTTGGCGACGGGAGGACCGTTACGAGGCGTCGTTGGAGGTAGAACTTTGCGGAAAGACGATGCACCTCTACCCGCTACCCCACCCGTCGCCGCTCAACGCCGCGTGGCATAAGCGATTTCCCGATATGATGGAGCGCCGCCTCCGACAGCTCGACTGGAGGGGATAACGGGGCGGTCGCACACCGCCGACCATGGGGCCGGCGCGAAGTCGACATCACGGTCACGGGGCGGTGAGTATTTACCCGCCTCGCGACTCCGTCCTACTATTGTATCGATGAAAACACACGGCTCGTGGGTCTCCCGCATCGCCGCCGTTATGATGATGTGTTGCGGCGGCTTCATCGCCGCCGAGACGATCGCGGTCGATATCACCCTTATTCAAGCGTCGACACCGGAGCTTGCCGGCCACTTTGAGGATTCGCTGGCCGTTGCGATTTCCGCCGCCGATCGCGCGCGTGAGGATCGTGCGTACCGTCGCGCCGACGGAACCGAACGCGCACTCGCAACCCTGTC
The DNA here is from genome assembly GCA_965601925.1 of Alkalispirochaeta sp. Lineage (GTDB taxonomy): Bacteria > Spirochaetota > Spirochaetia > DSM-27196 > Alkalispirochaetaceae > Alkalispirochaeta. The sequence continues at coordinate 1,895,526 of OZ271854.1, read as the reverse complement.
GATTACCGCGATCGAGGGTGACGGAGATCGCTTTATCGCCGTCAACCTCACCGGAGGATCGGGCGAAGAGGCGGCGCTCGTTCTCAGGGCGCCGTGGGACGAGATATTGCCCGGCGTCCTTACCCAAGCACTGCGGTACTTCGAGCCGGCGATCTACGGGTGGCCGAGTCCGAACGACGCTCCGATCGAGTACATCGACGAACTGCCGCTGGAGCATGTGAGACCGAGCTCACCGGCTCACGCTACTCTCAGTCTCTACCCGACCGACCTTACCACCATGCCCGATGGAAACATCGTTGTGGCCGGCAACACCTTCGCCGTTGAAATCGATCCACTGTTTCGCGTTCGCTCGTTTCCGGGAAGCGCGCTTCTGGATCAAGGCAACTACACCTATGCGCGGTCAACGGCCGCCACTCCGGCGGGCACGCTCTATTTTCAACCCGCGCAGGGTACCGATCTGTATCGCATCGTTCCGGGCGCGATACGCCCGCAGCGGATACGCAACGGAGTCGGCGGCTTCGGCCCCTTGGTGGTCCTGCCCGACGGCTCGGTCGTCACTATCGACGCGGTCGCAAAACGGGCCGTACGTATCTCCGGGCGCGAACGTGAAGAGGTGCCGTTATTCACCCACCCCCACTCCTACGTCACCGCCGCTGCAGCGGGACCCACCGGGAATATCTGGGTGTTCGATGCGACCGAACAACGGCTTCTCATTCATGCACCCGACGGGCGCGTCGTCGACTCGATTATCCCCGCCGTCCCGACCGCGGTGTCCGGTCAGACGGTCGGTATCGCGCCGTACCGCGACGGCGGCTTTGTGCTTCTCACCCGCGTCGGCCTTTGGAAACTCGCCCGAGACGGACAGCCCGAGTGGTCTCTCCCGTACCTTCCCGATGGACGCGAGAGCGGTTTTCAACAAGCCGTTGCCGTCGCCGTGGACTCGAATCTCGGATATATCTACTCGGTCGACTCCGCTCGCAGGACGATCACACGACTTCGTGATACGACGCTCGCTATCGGCGGCGACGACGCGGAACGGGAACATCACCGACGACTCGCGGCGATTAACCGCGACATTGCGCGCGTCGGTGAGGATCCGGCGCTTCTCGCACAGAAGGCGCGTCTATACGATGAAGTCGGCGCATCGATCCTTGCCGGCGCCACGTGGCAGTACGTGCTGGACCTCGATCCGTTCAATACCGAGGCGCAGATGGGCCTTGAGCGCGTCGAGTTGGCTCGTCTCATCATGCAGGCGGACGCCGCCGCAACCGCCGCGCGCGAGCAGTTATCGAGATTGGGGCCGGCAAGCGCGAGGGCGGACTATCTGCGGGCGCTGCAACTCTACGAGCAAGTGCTCGCGATTCGTCCCGATATGACCGGTGTGCCGGACCGGATGGATGCGCTCCGACGGGACTTCGCGAGCGATGGGAACGGCGAGGCCGGCACCAACCCGCTCTCGGTGGAGGGGGTCGTTCTGGACAACGTATTTCCTTCGCTTCTGTCGACATATCGTACGCGGCCGGTCGGTACCGTGACGGTGGTCAATCGCGGACAGACGCCGCTCACGGAGGTGCGCGCGGAGATCGAGGTGCGACGTTACAGCGATTTTCCGACCGTCACCGAGCTTGCCGAGCCGATTCCACCGGGAGGGCGACGCGAGCTACCCCTTCGACTCGTCCTGAACACCGATGTATTCGAGGTCGAGGAGGACCTGCCGCTCCAGGCGCATGTGCGAGTGTTTGCATCCGATGCCGGTCGGGAATACACTCGCCGGAGCGCGGGATCGCTTACGCTCCATCGTCGAACGGCGTTGACATGGATCGAGACCGAGCGGCTCGCATCCTTCATTACGCCCAATGAATCCAATGTAAGTCGCTTCGCCTTTGCCGCGACGACGGCAGTGGACGAAGAGTCGACAAACGCGTTTTCGCGCTCGTTCCTTCGTGCGGCGCGCATCATCGACGCGTTGGGACTCTACGGAATCTCGTACGTCGAGGATCCGCGCACCCCCATTTCGGCGATTCTACAACGGAACGACGTCGTCGATACGGTACGATTCCCTCGTGCCACGCTCCTCAATCGAGTCGGTGACTGCGACGACACGAGCGCGCTTTTGGCGTCGCTGTTGGAGGCGGTAGGCATTCCGACGGCCATCGTCACGACACCCGACCACGTCCTTATCGCCTTCGACACCGGAGAACCGGCGGCCAACGGGTGGATCTACCGGAGTGCGGGATATCCGGTCGTCACGCACGGCGACACGGTGTGGCTCCCCGTTGAGACGACGGTGCTGCGCCGCGGTTTCGTGGGAACGATACGCGCCGCGGCGGAACGTATCGAAGCGGTCGGCGGAGTCGGAGCGATCGATTTCATCCCGACCGAGGTCGCCCGTGCACGCTATCCGACGATTCCCGTTCCGCCGACGCAACTCAACCTTACGCTCCCCTCCGCCGGGTCGATCGCGGAACAAGGCGATCGTACCACCGCACAACTCGCCTCCCACATATACCGACCGGCGGTAGCCGCGATAGAGAGTCGGGCAGAGGCGAACCGCAGTGCAGCGCTTTTGAGCCGCCTCGGAACGCTCCACAGTCGATTCGGCATGTGGAACGAGGCGGAGCGCAGCTTCTCCGCGGCGATCGAAGCGGCGCCGGAAACGGCTCTTCCGAGGGTGCACTTCGCAAGCTACCTGCTTTCTCAGAATCGTCCGGAACGCGCCGTCGAGGTGTTGGAGCCGGCAATCGAACGTTTTCCCGATGCCGTTTTGATCCACGCCCTGTTGGCGCGGAGTTACATAGATTCCGGGCGAGGAGGTCGCGCACGCCGGCACATACAACTCGTAAACGACCGTTCGCCGAGCCTCGCGGCTCGGTACGCTATTGTAGACCGCGACGGCGTCAATCGCGCTTCCGATGAGTTCGATCCGGCGACCGCCGTTCTGCCCGACTCGGAAGAGGCCGTTCGATCGAGAGGTGAACTATGAGATACGCAGGAAGGACGCATCGAAACGGACGAGTACATCACATACTTATCGTCGTCGCGCTTCTCGCCGTCCATATCGCCCACGCCGAGGAGGCGACGGTGGTATACGTCGACGGTCCGGTCGGTTATCTTCCGACTTCCGCGAGTCCCGAGAGCGAGGGACGCTTTCTGGAAATCGGCGATCGAGTGACCGCCGCAGGCGTGCTGGTGTTGGAGACGTCGGCATACGCGGAGATTCAAGGGCCCGATTCAATCGTTCGCATTTTGGGCCCGGGGCGCTTTCCACTTCTGGATTACCTCGATCCGTCCGACGGCGCGCGTGAATCGGGAATCGAACGAATTTCAGAGCGCTGGCGATCGCTTCTCTTTGCCGAAGACTCGACGGGCGATACGGTCGCCGGAGTACGCGGCGACTACGCGGGCGAGGAGGCGTGGGATCTCGGGGATCCGACCGGCGATCTCGTCGCCGCGGCGGAGGACGCGTGGCGAAGCGGTGACGACGAGACGGCGATAGCGCTCTATCGAGAGGCGGTGATGTTCGACGGGAGCGCGCCGGTGCGTCTGTCCCTCGCCGAACGGCTCCTTGATGCGGGCCGAGCGAACGAGGCGTTGACCGTCATCGAAGAGATAACTCCGTCGCCGCATGAGCCCTGGTATAGACGGTACGCGATGATGGCCTTTGTCGTGTACGCCGGAACGGAAAATCCCGATGCGATGCTCTCAATCCTCGTCTCACTCGACCGGTCCGTCTTCTCGACCGACGAACTGCAGACGATGGAATATACGCTCGCCGAGACGCTTCGCCTCGATGGACGCGGCGAGCCGGCCGATGATGCGCTCCGCAGGCTCATTGCGCTCGATTCCGAGTCGCTCTTGGCTCGTGCCGCGCGTCGTATTCTCTCAGATTCTTAGGCACATCGAGAGAGATCGGTGCCGCGGCGTCCCATCTTGAACAAGCCGTTTCATAGCGGTTACTATCGACTCGTTATGAAACGGGTAAATCGCGTTACCTATTAACGCTCACATCTCAGAGCCGACGCTCCTCTCCGGGGTCCTCCGACTCCTCGGTGTTGAACCGCAAGCCAACTACTTCAACACAGAGAGGGGAGCGCCATGCGCAACATACATATCATCACTGTTTATCTTTTTTTGAAGAATCTCGTGTTCGCCTACGTCATCGAACGGATCTTCTGGGAGTCTCGTTCCATGGACGTGCGGGACGTGGTGTTCACCGAGATCATCTATATCGTCGCCATTCTACTCCTTGAGATTCCGGCGGGCATCGTCTCGGATCGGTCGAGTCGCAGGACCGTGCTTATCGGTGCAGCACTCCTTCAGGCCGTTGAGTTCGCAATCGTCATCTATGCGTCTCGATTCTTTCACTTTGCCGCGGTGGCCGCAGTTGCCGCGGTTACGGAGACGCTGACGAGCGGCACGCTTAACGCGGTGATCTACGAGTCCCTCTCGACGGCGGGGAAAGAGCACACCTTTGCAAAAGTGCTGGGACGTATACAGATGGTCGAGAACGGCACGATCGTCGTCGCGCTCCTCGTCGGGGGCTTCTTGGCGGAGCACACATCGATGGTGGCGCTGTACCGAATAGCCGTGATAGGAAGCGTACTGTCGGCGATTGCGCTCGCGTTTCTCACCGACCCGCAGCGGACGGGAGCGTCGGAGGAACGTCATGACCCGACGGGTATCTTCCGCAACGGTCTAGCGGTGGTCTTTCGCACACCCCGCGTACTGTCCGCCGTCGTTGCCGGCGTATCGATCGCCGCCGGAATCGTCTACTTGGACGAGTTCATTACGTTGTTTCTTCGGGACAACGGCATGCCAGTCTGGTCTTTCGGTGTCGTCGTCGCTGCGGCCTACATTTTTCGGGGCGTCGGGGGTCTGTTGGGCCATACACTGGAGGAAGCAGCGCGGTGGAGAGGATTTTTTCCGGCGGCTGTGGCGTCGTTTCTCGTACTCCAGATCGTCTTCGGCGTGGTCGCCCTTCCATTCGCCCTCTCTATCGTCGGTGTTCTGTATCTCATGTGGGGAGCCTTGGACGTTCTTGGGCTCTCGGTGCTGCATAACGCAGCCGAGTCTCGCTTCCGCGCGACCGCCGAATCGGTGGCGTCCCAGCTGGAGCAAGTGGTGAGTTTGATCTTCGGCCTCTTGTTCAGTGCGTTTGCGACGCGGTTCGGCATCGCCGGCGGCGTCGCCCGTACCGCGGCGGTAGCCCTCGGGCTGTACGCGCTCTACCGCATCGCCGCCGGAGTTGCCGAAAAGACAACCGCTCGGAGGGGCTGAACGCGAGGAGCGTCGAAGAGGATGTGTCGACGGATGGACACATGTGAGTCGGCCGGCCCGATCGGCCGACGATACCGCCACGACCGGGAGCAGAGCATCTCGGCCCCTATTCAAAGAGCGACGATTGTCTCTCCATCAACTGCGGGACGGTGAGAGACAGGCCGCAACGCTCGTTCAGAAGACCGACGAAGTGGGTCACCAGTTTCGGAGAGTGCAACTCGTCGGGATGGTGCATGAAAAACGAGATGCGCTGCGCCCCTTCGCGGATCCACTCGGCGATGCGGTCGGCCCACGCGTCCAGTCGAGTGAAATCCGTCGGGTGAAGGTTGTTGCCGACAAAGCGTATGAAGACCTCGGGCGTGGTGAGACGCTGGTGCAGCACGTCGCGACGCCCCGAGGTGTCGGTAATGACGGCACCGACGCCGAGTTCGCGAAGCATGGCAAACGTCTCGTCATACACACCGACGTCGCCGAACCAGTCGGGATGTCGAAACTCGACGGTGAGGCTGTAATCGGTCGTGGGGAAATACTCCAGATAGGAACGTAAGGTCCCGAACTGCTTGGGCGGGAAGTTCGGTGGAAGCTGAAGAAAAATCGTGCCGAGACGCGAGCCGAAGCCGCTGAGACCGTGGAGAAACTCTTCGGTCATGTCCTCCGCCTCGCCGAGACGCTTCCAGTGGGTAATCCCCTGAAACACCTTGGGGAAGAAGCGAAAGTCTTCGGCCGTCTGGTTCGCCCACCCTTGCGTTTGTGGCACGGCGGGCATGCGATGGTATGTGGCATTGAGCTCGACGCAATTGAAGTTACGTGCGTAGAGCGCCAGAAACTGCGCCGCCTTCGTTCCTCGGGGATAAAACTGCCCTACCCAATCGGGGCGTCCCCACTTTGCGCATCCGACGTAGATCTCCGTCGGCGCTGCGGCGCGGTTCGCCGCCCATTCGGCGATGACGTCGGTCGTATCGCGATGATCCGGGGGGAGGGTGAAGTCGATGTCGTCGAGGTTCGCTACTTTGCCGAAATCCATATGATTAGATAAGAAAATAGAAAAAAGCGCCCCGGCACGACAAGAGCTACGTTTCGCCGCCCACGGTCGATCGGCACGAGAAGCGTGCGATCGCCGCCGCGCCTCGTCCTCTTTCGCTCGGCGACGCTTGATGCGGAGTACCGATGCGCACGGATCTCTCCGGTGTCCTCGTCGTTACGCAATGAATCATGTCCGAACATTTAAGTTTGACTATATCGATAAATCGTTATAGAAATAAAGCAATACTAAGACAGAAAAGCGCGTTCCGCGCGTGCGAACGGGATCGAGTTCCGAATCCGTGCGTACGCGACGGACGCCAAGAAGGGGGCTGCCTATGAAACGATTGATCGGTATCGCAACGGCTGTCGTTGCGATTCTCGCGCTTGCCGGCTGCGGAGAAGGTGTTGCGAGTACACCGGAGTCGCCGGAGACTCCTACGATGGAGAGCGGGATCGTGGTCGAGAACGCCTTTCGCTACACCCACGTGGACGGCCACGGAGAGGAGCGCGACATCACGGCGTTCGTGCTGTTTGAGTACGAACAGCTCGCCACGGTCAAGTACCAGATCGCCTACATCGCGTGCACGTGTCGCGGCCCGGAGGTCAACTATTGGACCGTCGCCTTCGTCGAGATCGACAAGAGCGACAACTCTATTGCGACGATCTCCTACGATGAGGACTCCAGCGGACATTACACTGCCGGGATGTACGGCGACAGTACCGTATCGTGGGACGGCGTCCCGGTGGCCGAGCTCTTCGACACCTTCATCGACGAGAGCATCGTGGGCAAGACCGAGGCGGAGATCGACTCCTACGAGGCGATGCACGGAGCGGTCGACGCATACACCGGAGCGACGGTAACCCCGAACAACGCCATGCGTATGTTGCAGGGGTTGTTCGAGTATCACAAGCAACACTACAGCTGAAAGGCTGTACCACATCCATACCACTACGCCGCGACCTGCACGGTCTGCGGATAGTACAAGGAGGAATCCATGAAAACGAGAGTTTTACTGATCGTAACTGCGGTTGCACTCATCGCGCTGTTCGGCGCCTGTTCGCAAACCCGGGCGGGCCTCACCGGTACCGAGGAGATCACGATGGCGAATGTCGACGAGTATCTCGACGCCGACGCGCGCTTCGTCGATCTCAGAGATTTTGCCGACATGTTTAACGGCGGCTACATCGCCGGCTTCGAGGTCGTTCCGTTCTTTCAATACCTCGAGGGACGCGCCGTAGTCCGCACCAACGGATGGGAGTTCTCCGAGGCCGACATCGTCAATCCGGCGATCCTGGAGAACGTGTTCGGCCCCAAAGACGAGGTCATCGTGTTGATGTGCGGCTCCGGTACCCGCGCCGGGTACACCAAAGAGGCCTTGGAGGCACTGGGGTATGCGAGCGTCATCAACGCCGGCGGTATTCGCGACTACAACGGCGAAAACAAGGTCCTCGGCGACGGCGCGTACGTCGGTGAGCGGGCGCTACCGGCGGAGATCACTATGGCGAATATCGACAACTATTTGGGTCGCCCGGGGGCCAAGTACGTCGATCTTCGTAACGTCGCCGACAAGTACACCGGCGGTTATATCGACGGCTTCGAAGTGGTGTCGTTCTTCGAATACTTGGAAGGGAATGCCCTGGTGCGCACCAACGGATGGGAGTTTTCCGAGGCCGACATCGCGAACGCCGCGGTGCTGGAGAACATCTTCGGCCCCAAGGATCGCGAAGTCTTCCTGATGTGCGGCTCCGGTACACGCGCCGGGTACACCATGGAGGCCTTGGAGGCGCTGGGGTACGAACACGTCTACAACGTGGGCGGCATCCGCGACTACAACGGAGAGCACAAAGTACTGGGTGACGAAAGCTTCGCTCTGTCGCTGTAGCTCAGTCTCCGATTCACCGAAGGATGCGCGCCTCGATCACTGACCTCGCTCGTGTACCGCAGTTACGAGGAACGCGAGTAACAGGGACATCGTCCCGAGGGCGCATCATCGGTATGTAGGACCGGTTGCATGCGAAGTATGCAACCGGTCCGTCCCTAACACATTCCATCCGAGGACAAGTCTCCCTTGCAACGATACGCGTGACCGGACGGTGGTGGCGAGCACGACTTCTGATCCGAAGGGTCTGCCTGAGTGATCGAAACCACCGTCCGGTCTCAACTAATAGAGTACTGGGGAGACGTCGCGACGATTCGGTAGTACCTTCTCGTCATGCAAGCGCTGATTGTCGTGGATGTACAGAACGACTTCCTTCCCGGCGGAGCACTCGCCGTTCCGGAGGGCGATGCGGTCGTACCGGTGATAAATCGCATCATGCCCGCCTTCGGCCTTGTCGTCGCGACTCAAGATTGGCATCCGGCCGATCACGAAAGCTTCGCAAGCCGTCACGTGGGACACAACCCGGGAGACGTCGTCAATCTGCACGGTGTAGAGCAGATACTGTGGCCCGACCACTGTATACAGCACTGCCCGGGCTCATCCTTTGCCTCGGGAATAGACGTTGCCGAGTTCGACCACGTGGTACGAAAGGGAGAGGACGCGGGGATCGATAGTTACTCCGGCTTCTTCGATAACGATCGCCGGAGCGCCACCGGGCTGGAGGCGTTTCTGAGGGAGCGCGGTGTCGATCACGTCGTAGTGTGCGGTCTTGCGGCGGACTACTGCGTGAAGTTCACGGCCCTGGACGCTCTGAGCCTCGGGTTCACTACGACCGTTCTCACCGACGCGACGCGGGCGGTCAATCTATCCGCCGGCGACTTTGAGCGGGCCGTCGACGAGGTGCAAGCCGCGGGGGCAGTCATCCTCACGAGCACCCAACTCACATGAATATGGGCGCCGAGTCGGAACGAGCGGCGTGTACCGGCGTTCGCACACGACTGTGCGGATAACACCGTGGAAGAGTCTTTGAGCCACCGCATTGCCCGCCTCATCCGAGCCGTTCCCCGTGGGTGCGTGGCTACCTACGGACAGATAGCCGCGCTCGCCGGCAATCCGCGAGCCGCCCGAGCGGTCGTGTGGGTACTCAGAAGGGGCCCGGGGAATCGAAAGGGCGCGACGACCGGCCGGAGCGACGCTGAGGAGAATCGCTCATCCCCGCTTCCCTGGCACCGGATCATCAACTCCCAAGGCAAAATCGCCCTGCCCCGAGGCGGGGGATTCGAACTGCAACGCGCCCTGCTCCTCGACGAGGGAGTGTCGGTCAGCGCCGGCGGGCGCATCGATCTCGATCGGTGGCTGTGGAGACCCGGTGCACGGCGCGCCGCGCACTCGTCGGAAGAAGAGGCCGCGGAGCGGGATTGATAGTACCGGTGGAACTAAAGCGCCGGAGCGTAGTACAGTCGCCGCCATGGAACAGATGAAGCGCACCCACACTTGCGGCGAGCTCACCACGGAGCACGCCGAGCGCACCGTTATCCTCAACGGATGGGTCCACCGGACGCGCGACCACGGCGGCGTCTCCTTTTTGAATCTCCGAGATCGTTACGGCATCACACAAATCGTCGTCGACGAGGACGCATCCGAAGAGCTTCGAGATACCGCGTCACGCCTGCGGATGGAGTATTGCATCGCCGTCGAAGGTATCGTACGACGACGACCGGAGACGATGGTCAACCGCGATATGGCGACCGGCGAGATTGAGGTCGCCGCCCGACGCATCGAGATACTGAGTGCGTGCGAACCCCTTCCATTCATGATCGATGAACGGTCCGACGCTCGGGACGACGTCCGCTTCAAGTACCGCTACCTCGACCTTAGAACATTCGCCATGCAGCGTAAGATACTCCTCCGCGGTAAGGTGATGCAGGCGATGCGTGAGTATCTCACCTCCCTGGACTTCGTGGAAGTCGAGACGCCGACGATGATCAAGAGTACGCCGGAGGGTGCCAGAGACTTCCTGATTCCGTCGCGGCTTCATCCCGGAAACTTCTACGCGATGCCGCAAAGTCCCCAATTGTACAAGCAGATCCTCATGGTGTCGGGCTTCGACCGTTACTTTCAGCTCGCTCACTGCTTCCGTGACGAGGATGCTCGGGGAGACAGGCAGCTCGAGCACACGCAGATCGACATGGAGATGAGTTTCGTCGGCAAAGAAGACGTCTTCACCGTTATCGAGGGAATGCTGGGTCACGTCTTTCGCACGACGATCGGGGTCGAACTTCCCGCGACCTTCGAGCGCATACCCTACGACGACGCGATGAATCGGTACGGCACCGATAAGCCCGACCTGCGTTTCGACGTGGAGTTGCAATCGTTCGATCCCTTCGTGGACGGGAGCGGCTTCGGCGTATTCGAAGGGGTCCTCGCCTCCGGCGGTGCGGTCAAGGCGTTAGTCGTTCCCGGGAAAGCGGACTTCAGCCGCAAGCAGATCGGCGAGCTCGAGGAAACTGCGAAGACCTACGGCGCCAAGGGTCTTGCGTGGACGCGGGTCGCGGAGGGAGACGGCGGAGTGACCCTTGACGGCGGGATCGGGAAGTTTTTCGCACCGCGTGCACAAGAGATCGCCACGGCGCTCGGCGCCGCGACGGGTGACCTCCTTCTCTTTGTGGCCGATACGTGGAAAGTCGCGGTCACGGCTCTCGGCGCCGTGCGCAGTCGTCTCGGCAAAGATCTCCGGCTCGCTGAGGCGGGGACGTTTCACTTCGCGTGGGTCGTGGACTTTCCGCTTTTCGAGTACAACGAGGACGAGGAGCGATGGGAGGCGACGCACCATATGTTCACCATGCCCCAGGAGCGCTACCTCGACACGTTTGAAGACGACCCCGGTTCGGTCAAAGGAGATCTCTACGACTTGGTTTGCAACGGCTACGAGATGGCCTCGGGGAGCATTCGTATCCACGATCCGGCGCTCCAGAGTCGTATCTTCGCCCTCCTCGGATTTGATCCTGCGGAGGCCGAGCGCCGCTTCGGATTCCTCCTGGAGGCCTTTCGGTACGGGCCGCCGCCGCACGGTGGAATCGCCGCGGGCCTTGCTCGCTTGGTGATGCTTATGGCCGGCGAGGAGTCGATCCGGGAGGTCATCGCCTTTCCCAAAACGGCCAACGGGCTCTCCCCGATGGACGACAGCCCGAGCCCGGTTGACGACAAACAGCTCGCGGAACTCGGCCTTGCGATCGTAGAGCGGGACGAGCAGAAATCGTAATCCGCATAACGCGAAGCAATCGCGGTGTCGGCGGAGAATACGCCGGCGCCGGCGGGTGGGATGGTAACGGCGCGCCGCTATGAGAGCACCGCGCGGCGCCCCTTTCGGACCACACCGCGAGTAACGACGCGCTTCAGCCGTGCCCCCGCAGAGCGCGAAACTCGTCATCCGGGATATCCATCAAGATGACGTCGTGCCCGGTGTACGGCGGCGGTGCGAGACTACGCGCCGGCCCCACCGGTGTGGCCGGCCCGCCACTGCGACGGAGTCACGCCGGTCTTGCGACGAAAGAGGCGCGAAAAGTAGTACTGATTCTCAAAGTTCATTCGAGCCGCAACCTCTTTGATCGAGACTCCCGGAATCTGGAGGAGCTCTTTGGCTCGCCGTATCCTGAGTTGCAAGAAGTACTGGTAGGGCGTGAGACCGGTATACTTACGAAAGATCGACAAGAGTCGCGTATAGCTCACTCCGATTCTCGCGGCGATGTCCTCGATCTCGATTCCCTCGTCAAGGTGCTGCTGCATCACCGCTCGCGAGCTCGAGACGAGCTCGCTGTCTCCGGCGCCGGTTCCGGACTGCGATTCGATGGCGTGGATGTGAGCGAGAAGCTGGAGTACCAAGGCTCCCAGGAGCACCTGAAAGCCCGGGGTCTGCCGGCGGCAAAGGCGTACGATCTGTTCGTAATCGGCGATGATCTCCCGGTTGATTCCGACGGTATGGATTGCGTTAACGGGGCTGAACAGACCGTGGCGCCGTAACCTGTGAGCGTGCTCTCCCGCGAACCCGACCCAGTACTCGTACCAACCGGTCTCCCGAAAGGGCCGGTAGGCGTGCCGTACCCCGGGAAAGAGCATAAACATATCCCCCGCGGAAACCCTCCGACGCCCGACGCCTTCGGCTTCAAACGATCCGCCGCCGGCGGTGATGTACACGACCTGAAACTCGTTAAGAACGCGCCCGGTTACGACGGTTTCGGCATACTCGCGGGGGTGATCCTCGGGAACAAGGGGGTAATCCACGCCGGGAGGGACGTGGGCGTACCCCGCGTCGTTACAGTAGATCTCCCACCGCAACGCCTCCGAGTTGACCGGAAGATACCGGGAAAACCTCGTGTCGTGGTACGCCACACAAAAAAAGTATATCACTACCGTGATTTTGTCCATTTGCCGCAGGGCAAACCCGGGTTAGCGTGGATATATGCACGCGGGAGAAGCGCTAAAAGTCGGGATATTCGGGATCGGTCTCGATACGTATTGGCCCCAGTTTCCGGGCCTGCGAGTGCGTCTCGAGGGATATCAGGACCAAATTGTCACGATAATGACTGCAATGGACGGTGTGGAGGTGGTGGATGCAGGGTTGGTGGACAGCCCGGAACGTTCCAGATCCGTCATCTCCCTATTTCGTCAACAGCAAGTCGAGATCATATTTTTGTATATCTCCACCTATGCGCTCTCCTCGACCGTTCTTGTCGTGGCCCAAGAAGTAAAGGTTCCGATCGTGGTCCTCAACATTCAGCCCACCTCATCGATCGACTACGAGGCGTTCAATGCCATGGGTGACCGCGGCACGATGACCGGGGAGTGGCTGGCGCACTGCCAGGCGTGTTGCGTGCCGGAAATAGCGAGCGTGTTTCGGCGCGCCGGGATCGACTACCACCTCGTCACCGGCTACCTCGGGGAGGGCTACACGAACACGGCGATCCGGGAGTGGATAGAGGCGGCGAAGGTCGTACACACCATGAGAGGGAACCGTCTGGGCATTATGGGCCACTACTACGCCGGAATGCTCGATGTGTACACCGACATCACCAAGCAGGTAGCGCACTTCGGCGGACACGCAGATCTCATCGAAATGGATGAGTTGGCCCAGATCCGCTCCGACGTGGGGGATGACGAGGTCGGTGAGAAAATCGCCGAGTTCCGGGAGGCCTTCGACGTGTCACCGGAATGTGCGTCGGACGAGTTGGAACGGGCCGCTCGCACCTCCGTAGCCCTCGATACGCTGGCGGCCAAGCATCGCCTCGGATCGCTCGCGTACTATTACGAGGGGACGCCGGGTTCGCTCCACGAGGACATCGTCACCTCAATCATCGCCGGAAACACGCTCCTCACCGGGAACGGTGTTCCGGTGGCCGGGGAGTGCGAGATCAAAAACGCCCAGGCGATGAAGATCATGGACAGTTTCGGTGCCGGCGGCTCATTCTCCGAGTTCTACGCGATGGACTTCGATGACGATGTGGTGTTGCTCGGCCATGACGGCCCCGCTCACTTCGCAATCGCAGAGGGGCGTGTGGGACTCGTTCCACTTCCGGTCTATCACGGTAAACCCGGTAAGGGACTCTCGATTCAGATGACGGTGCGTCGCGGTCCGGTGACGCTCCTGTCGGTGTGCGAAGACGCAACGGGCGTGTATCTACTGGTCGCCGAGGGCGAGAGCGTCGCCGGAGCGGTCCTTCACATCGGCAATACCAACAGTCGCTACCGTTTTCCCGTCTCCGCACGCGATTTCGTCGAACGGTGGTCGCGATTCGGCCCGTCCCACCACTGCGCAATCGGCGTCGGTCACGTCGCGTCGAGAATCGAGAAGTTCGGACGGCTGACGGGCATAAAGGTAGAGACGGTATGCCGTATGGGAGGTGAGACGTCGTGAAACGCGCAGGATTCGCCATGCAGCTTACGCCCGGCAACGTACAGGAATACAAGCGGCGCCACGATGAGATTTGGCCGGAACTCGTGATGCAACTGGAATCGGCGGGTGTGCGGGACTACGTGATTTATCTCGACTCGCGTACCGATACGCTTTACGCGAGCTGGAAGCTCACCGAACACAATAACGCCGGCTCGCTCGCGGAAAAGGAGATCGTGCGGCGGTGGTGGCGATACATGGCGGACATCATGGAGACGAACGATGACGACTCACCGGTGGTACACGAACTCCGTGAGATGTTCTATATGGATTGAACGGTGAGAGAACGAGTCGGTGGAGAAACGGAACGGCAGGAGCGGAATCGGTGAGAGAGTATATCCTTGAGCTTGACCACATTTCCAAATCGTTTCCCGGGGTCAAGGCCCTCTCAAACGTCCACTTCAATCTGCGCCCCGGGGAGATCCACGGTCTCATGGGCGAAAACGGCGCCGGTAAGTCGACGTTTATCAAAGTCATTACCGGAGTCCACGCCCCGGACACGGGGAGGATCCTCATAGAGGGGCAAGAGGTAACCTTCCATAATCCCAGGGAGGCGCAGCGCCTGGGAGTTGCCGCGATTTATCAACACGTTACGTGTTATCCCGACCTCTCGGTGGCGGAGAACATCTTCGTCGGTCACGAGCGCACCACCGGTGTAAGCCGCCGCATAGACTGGAGGACGATGCATCGAGAGGCGCAGGAGCTCCTCGATCAACTTACCTCGGAGATATCCTCGTCGGAACGGATGGGTGATCTTTCGGTCGCCCGACAACAGATCGTGGAGATCGCCAAGGCGCTGTCCATGCGCGCCAAGATCGTCATTATGGATGAACCGACCGCGGCGCTCACCAAGCACGAGAGCGAAGAACTCTATCGCATTACCGTCGCCCTCGCCCGTCGAGGGGTCTCCGTCATATTCATCTCCCACCGTATGGAGGACATCGACCGCCTCGCCGACCGTGTGACGGTCTTTCGCGACGGACAATACATCGATACGTGGGCCGCCGACGGACTGTCCAAGGATACGCTGATTATGGCGATGGTAGGGCGCGAAATCTCGGAGATGTTTCCCAAACGGGAGGTTCACATAGGCGAGGAGGTACTCAAGGTCGAGCATCTCTCTCGTACCGGATACTTCCGCGACGTTTCGCTCTCCGTTCGACGGGGAGAGATCGTCGCACTCACGGGCCTGGTCGGCGCCGGTAGAACGGAGGTGTGTGAGTCGATCTTCGGCGTTCATCCCGCCGACGGCGGACGAATACTCGTCGCCGGACGGGAGGTCGCCGTTCGTCGCCCGATCGACGCACTGGATGCCGGCATCGGTCTGTTACCGGAAGACCGGCAGCTCCAAGGACTCGTGCTGGAGTGGGATATCGAAAAGAACATCACCCTGCCCGCGCTACGGGAGATCGCCCGCTTTATGTGGGTCGACGAGAAGGGCGCGCAAAAGACGGCGGGAGAACTGGCCGCGCGGCTTCGCGTCAAGGCGCGCACCATCTTCACACGCGTCGGCGCACTGTCGGGGGGCAATCAACAAAAAGTAGTCGTCGCGAAGATCCTGGGACGCCCCCTGAAAGTGATCATCCTCGACGAGCCCACAAAAGGAGTCGACGTCGCGGCGAAGGCGGCGATCTACGAGATCATCGGCGACTTGGCCGAACGCGGCTACGGGATCATCCTGGTCTCCTCGGAGATGCCTGAGGTGCTGAGTCTCAGCGACCGCATCGTCGTCATGCGAGGCGGCCGCGTCACCCAAATGCTCGATACGACTGCGGCGACGCAGGAGCTCATTCTCGAGGCGGCGATGGCGGACGCCGCGGTCGGGACACACGCGGAGACTCGTCCATGAGTGCGCGACGATCCTTCACAAACGGCCGCCTTCGGGATCTGGGGCTGGCACTGTTCATCGTCGTCCTCGCCGCGGCGATTCAGGCGCGCAATCCGGCATTCTTGACGGCGACCAACATCTCGGCACTGCTTACCAACACGTCGATCCTCGCAATTCTCGCGGTCGGTATGATGATGGTCCTCATTACCCGCGGCATAGACCTGTCTATCGGGGCGACGATCGCCTTCTCCGGCATGGTGACGGCGCTCACGGTGGTGCGCTTTCCCACTATGCACCCCATCGTCGCATTGATGCAGGGGACGGCCATCGGCGCGGTGGTCGGTGCCGTCATCGGCCTCCTCGTGGCGCGCTTCGACATACTGCCCATTATCGCGACTCTGGGAATGATGAATGTGGTGCGGGGCTTCACCTATGTCGTCTCCGGCGGCCAATGGGTCAGCTCCTATCAGATGTCCGATGAGTTCAAGGCGATCGCCACGGGACGTCTCATCGGAGTCAACAACCTCGTCGTTATCGCCGCGGTCGTCTACGCTTCGGCGTTCTACTTCCTCAACCACACACGCACCGGGCGGAGAATTTACGCGATCGGCTCAAGCCCGCAAGCGGCCTCGATTTCCGGCATTCCGCGTCGAAGTCTCACCCTCCTGGTATACACCCTCATGGGCGGGCTCGCCGGACTCGCCGGGGTGCTGTGGGTCGCCAGGTTCGCCTCGGCGCAGGGCAACACGGCGATCGGCTTCGAGCTTCAGGTGATCGCGGCGTGCATCTTGGGCGGGGTAAGCATATCGGGGGGTGTGGGAAAGCTCTCGGGCCTCATTCTGGGGACGGTTCTTCTGGGCATTCTGAATAACGCCCTCCCCCTTATAAATGTATCGCCTTTCTGGCAGATGGGAATCCAGGGAGTGACCGTACTGACGGCGGTCGTCACCAACGTATGGGTACAGCGTGCAACGGAGCGTCGAGCCCTTCTCCGCCGGGGGATATAACGTGGATTACACAACGGGAAAAGGACGGTGGGCATGATGAATCGGAATGGATCGGAGATCGGCATCGGAATCCACAAAGAACGCCTGGGACGGGAGTTTTTCCTTCAGTGGGAGTGGCTCCTCGTGGCGATCCTCCTGGCGGTCATTGCGGTCAACTCGATCATTTCGCCCTTTTTTCTCTCCGTTCACACCTTCATCACCACGCCGTCCACCTTCCTGGATAAGGGCTTCCTCGTGCTTCCGATGGTACTGGTGATCATACTCGGCAAGATCGACATCTCGGTAGGCTCGACGGTGGCGCTCTCGGCGGTGGTAATGGCGGTGGCCTACAACGCCGGCCTCCCTATGGGGTGGGCACTCCTATTGTGCCTCGTGATCGGAACCACCTGCGGAGCGATCAACGGCCTGTTGATGGTCGCCTTCAAGGAGCTTTCCTTCGTCATCGTCACCCTTTCTACGATGATCATCTACCGAGGTATCGCCTTCATCATCCTCGGCGACCGCGCAGCCGGAGGACTCCCCGAGTGGTTTTCCTTCCTCGGGTGGGGAACGGTTGCCGGCGTTCCCTTCATCGTCGTGACATTTATCGTTGCGGCGATCATATTCGGCTTGCTCCTTCACAAGACGAGCTTCGGTCGGGCCGTATACGGTATGGGGCACAACGAGACGGTGTGTCGATACTCGGGGGTGCACACCGACCGCGTAACGGTCGTCGTCTTCTCCCTTGCGGGCCTTATGGCGGGGGTTACGGCGCTCTTTCTCACCTCCCGAATGGGAAGCACCCGCCCCAACGTAGCGATGGGCTACGAGCTGGAGGTGATCACCATGGTCGCCCTGGGTGGGGTGAGCACCAACGGCGGGGTCGGAAAGATCGCAGGTCCACTCTTGGCGATTCTGATTATCGGATACCTCGGCTACGGCATGGGCCTTGCGAATCTCCAGGCCCCGATCGTGCTCGTAGTGATCGGCTTGCTCCTCATCACGTCGGTGCTGGCGATGAAGTTCCGCGGAGAGAGCAAAGGGGTGAGAAAAAACGGGTAAAAAAGGGCCGTGTAGCGTTGCTACCGAAGGTCCGGAAAAACAGTAAGGAGGGTAGTCATGAGAAGAATTTCTCTGTTCGCGCTCATGATCGTTCTGGTAGTCGTCTCGACGGGCGTCGTCTTCGCCGGCGGTTCGCAAGAGGACGGCACGCCGCGCCACGCCTTCATCTTCAAAAACACCGGCAATCCGTACGGTGAAAAGCAGATGGAGGGTTTCCGGGAGGGTATCGAAGAGCAGGGGTTCGAAGCGATCCTCCGCGCCCCGGACCAGCCCACCGCGGAGGCGCAAATTCAGATCATCGAGCAACTCATCGCCCAGCGCGTCACCTCGATCAGCATCACCGGCAACGACTTCGACGCATTGGAGCCGGTACTGAATCGGGCGATGGACGCCGGAATCGTGGTCATCTCGGCGGACTCGGCGGTGAATCCCGACAGCAGGATGACTCACGTCAACCAGGCTGACTCGGAGATGATCGGGCGAACCCTGATTCAGGCGGCCTACGAGATGGCCGACGGCGCCGGGGATATTGCGATTCTTTCGGCGACCAGCCAAGCGTCGAACCAGAATCTGTGGATCGAGTGGATGCAGACCGAACTCGCGGAGAATCCCGATCGGTACGCCGACCTCAATCTCGTACGTATCGCCTACGGAGACGATCTCCGCGACAAGTCGGTGAGCGAGACCGAGGGGCTCCTGCAGAGCTTTCCCGATCTCGAGGTGATTATCGCCCCGACGACCGTCGGTATCGCCGCAGCAGGGCGGGTCGTTACCGACCGAGGGCTCATCGGCGAGGTGTTTGTAACGGGTCTCGGACTTCCGTCGGAAATGGCGGAGTATATCGAGAACGGCGCATCACCCTACATGTTCCTGTGGAACCCGATCGACGTGGGGTACCTATCCGCGTACACCGCCACGGCGTTGGTGAACGGGGAGATCACCGGTGAGGTGGACGAACTGTTCTCCGCCGGCCGCTTGGGCGCCTTCAGAACGGTAGAGGCGGGCGACGGCGGCACCGAGATCCTCCTCGGCGCACCGTTCCGGTTCGACCCGGATAACATCGACGAGTGGAAGACCGTCTATTGATTCGATGGTGATCCCGAGGCATCTCGACCGGTTCGAGATGCCTCGTTCGTCGACGGCGGCGCGGCGCGCGGCTTAGACGCAACGACGAGACGGCTCGCATGGGCGGGCGGAATCGACAGCCGATACGGAGCACCGTTCCGCCCTCCGAGGACGGACGACTTCCGTTCGATCGAACGGGTGATCGTCGCATCGAGAGTGAAGCGACCCGGCGCACCACACCGGACTTATGGGAAGGAGAGACTCCATGGGGCGATCGGATATCACCCGGAGATACCACGACGCGCGCGAGCAATACGCTCAACTGGACGTCGACACGGATCGCGCACTGGCCGCGATGGCCCACATTCCGATCAGCATGAACTGCTGGCAAGCCGACGATGTGTCCGGCTTTGAGGGTTCTGCGGGCATCACCGGGGGCGGCATCCTTGCGACCGGGAACTACCCGGGGCGAGCGCGCAACGGCGACGAGGTACGCGCCGACTTCGAGTTCGCCTCGACCCTGATCCCCGGCCGCCGACGCCTCAACCTTCACGCCATGTACCTGGAGACGGGTGGGAAACGCGTGGATCGCGACGAGATCGAAGTCGTTCATTTTGAACGGTGGATCGATTGGGCGCGAGATCGCGGCATCGCCCTCGACTTCAATCCGACGTTCTTTTCCCATCCGAAGGCCGACAAGGGCTTCACGCTGGCCGCCCGTGACGAAGGAACACGGGAGTTCTGGATTGAACACGGTAAGCGCTGCCGTACAATCAGCGCCGCGATGGGCGCCGCACAAGGTTCGCCGTCGCTCAACAATTTCTGGATACCCGACGGGTCGAAAGATCTTCCCGCCGATCGCCTGGCTCATCGCACGTTGTTGGTGGACTCGTTGGACCGCGTCTTCGAGACGAGCCTCGACCCCGCCCATACGCGAGATGCGGTAGAGAGTAAGCTCTTCGGTATCGGATCGGAGAGCTATGTGGTGGGGTCGCACGAGTTCTACCTCGCCTACGCACTGACGCGGGGTGTGTTACTCACCATGGACGCCGGCCACTACCACCCGACCGAGCGTATCAGCGACAAGATCAGCGCTCTGCTGCCCTTTGTCGACGAGTTGCTCCTCCACGTGTCGCGTCCGGTGCGGTGGGACAGCGATCACGTCGTACTCTTCGACGAGGAGACGCGCTCGATCATGGTAGAAATTGAACGCGCCGGGGCGTGGAATCGCGTGAATCTCGCCCTCGACTTCTTCGACGCCAGCATCAACCGCGTCGCCGCGTGGGTAATCGGAACGCGTTCCACACAGAAGGCGGCGTTGTACGCCCTGTTGGAACCGAGGACGAAGATGATGGCGGCGGAGAACACAGGGCACCTCGCCGAGCGGCTGGCACTTCACGAAGAGGCGAAGACGCTCCCCTTCGGCGCGGTGTGGGACATGTTTTGCGAAACGCACAACGTTCCCGCGGGACCCGCGTGGATCGCCGAGGTACGCCGGTATGAGCGCGATGTTCTGAGTAAGCGAGACTGATCGCGCGGGTGCAAGCAGTGGACACGGCACGAACGGTCGAGGTCGAATCGACATCGAGAGAGGGGGGCGCATGACGCCGCTACAGGAGATCGTTGAGATCTCGCGTCGCTACGGAGAGGGAACCGACTGGGTAATCGCCGGGGGCGGCAACACGTCCATCAAGGACGGCGAGACGATGTGGATCAAGGCGTCGGGCACCACACTGGCGGGGATCGACGAGAGCCGATTCGTCTCCATGGACCGGCGCGCCCTAAACGCTCTGTGGGAAAAATCCTACCCGGCCGATCCCGATCGACGTGAAGAACAGGCTCTCGCCGATCTAATGGCCTGCCGGACCGACCGAGAGGCTACCGTTCGACCCAGTGTGGAGACCTTGATGCACGCCCTCTTTCCCCATCGCATCGTCTGCCACACCCACCCGACGGTCATAAACGGAGTAACCTGCGCAAACGCCGGCGAGGCGGAGACCGAGCGTCTGTTCGGAACGTTCGCCGTGTGGATCCCCACGGTGAATCCCGGCTACACCCTGGCGATGGAGATACGAGATCGCGTTCGCGCGTGGCAGGCGTCTCACGAAGGCGCGTGGCCCACCGCCCTGGTAATGCAGAACCACGGTCTCGTGGTCGCCGGGGAGACGCCGCAAGCGGTCCACGACGTCAACCGGCGCATGTACGAGACCGTTGCCGCCGCGATCCGCAGTGAGGCGCACCTCTCTCCGGAAGAGCGTGATACGCCGCGTCTTCGCCGCCTGGGAGAAGCGGTGGTCGCGGCGTATCAAGAGGTGGAGTCGATGTACGGGACCGCTTCGGCGAGTCCGACGGCGGCGGCGTTTTTCAATCCGGAGCTGGAGCGTCGTAGCGCGTCCCGCGAGGACTTTGCGCCGATCGCGACGTCGCCTACGCCGGATCACATCGTCTACGCGGGACACAGGCCGTGTTTCGTCTCCTCTCCGGAGGTGGCGTCGAGTCCGTCGGTGCTCGCACGCGCCGTCATCGCGGAAATCGGGCGATTTCGTTCGCGAGAAGGCGCGTTGCCGAAGGTGGTCGTCGTCCAAGGGTTGGGAGCGGTTGCGATAGCCGCCACGGCGAAAAAGAGCGCCGTCGCTCGTCTTCTCTTTCTAGATGCCCTGAAGATCGCGTGTTACGCCGAGAGCTTCGGTGGGGTGAAGGTCATGCCGGAGGACCAGATCGACTTCATACGGAACTGGGAGGTTGAGCGCTTCCGCGAACGGCAGACGTCCACCTGACGCAACGCGACCTCAAGGTAGCTACGAGCGGCGCCGAAGTCGTCCGACGCGCACCTGGTTGCGGCCGCCGCCCTTTGCGGTGTACAAGGCGCGGTCGGCGGCCTTCAACACCATCGATAGCGACTGGTCTCGTTCTTGGCGCACCGCAAGACCGATACTGCACGTCACGGATATCTTCTTCTTTCGATGTCCCACGATAGACGCCTCCACGGCCTGACGAACGATCTCCATGAGCGATCGCGCCTGCTCGAGCTCAGTCTCCGGGAGAAACACGACAATCTCTTCGCCCCCGAATCGCGCGACGCTTCCTTGCGGCACGACCGTGGAGCGAATTCGTTGCGCAATCTCCTGCAGTACCGCATCCCCGGCGTCGTGGCCGTGGGTGTCGTTGATCTTTTTGAAGTGGTCCAAATCGACGAGCGCAATCGCGAACGGAGCTCTGGTATCCAGACGACTCTGCTCGGAGAGCACCTCGTCGGCCCACCCGCGGTTATAGATACGCAGCAGCGGATCGTAGGAGGCGCGGTTTTCCAGGCGCCGAAACCAGTGTATGAGCGTTCCGACGGCGACGAAAAGCGGCAACACGGCGAGAACCAGGCCGTACAAGAGGATGTCTCCTTCGGGTAGGAGCCACGCCGAGGCGAGGAGCAGCGCTCCCCCGGCGTGCACACCGCCGATTCCGAAGCTCTGCATCTCCATAGTCAAAGAAAGCACGAAAACCGCACCGGCAAGTATCGTAAACGCCCAAAATGCGGTCGATGATCCGTCGAGTAGCGCACGAAACTGCTCGGCCAACGCGATGCGAAGCTCGACCATCGTGAGACCCGCCGCGAAGGTCGCGGCGATGATGAGCACGAGGGCGACGGTGAGTCGTACCGTACTACGGTATCGGAGATACTCCGGCGCCACGGTGGTGAGCACCATCGTGCATAGGATCGTGCCGAAACCGAGAAAGACCGCCGCGGAATGGATATCCGCGGCTCCCGGGCCGATAACGGACGAAAGCCCGAAAACCGGTACGATCGCCGCGAACGAGACCGTTGCGATCGCGATGCTCAAGGCGTACACCTTGAAGTTGTGGACGCGCGGATAGGAGGCGTGACCGAACCAGCCGGCGAGCCCCGAGCCTCCCAAAGCAATGAAGACCAACGAGCGATTGCCCGTCGCCGAAGGCTCCATACCGATGCCGGACAACCACACTTGGCGGACGACGAAGGCGCATAAAACGGCGATAGCGAAGGAGGCGACTCCCCACGTGGTGCGTTTGTCCCCTAACGTCGACAAAGGGTGATGACCTCGTCCGCGATGATACCGATTCCCTCCGCCACGTCTCGGCTCTCCTGCCCGTAGTTAATGCGGATACATTGTCGGGAGTGGCGCCAATCGTCGGCGGCGCCGAAAAAGAAATACTCACCTGGGACGACGAGCACGTTTCGTCGCTTGAGGCGATCGTACAGCTCGCGGCTCGAAACGGGCAGCTCCGGCAGCCACAGCCAGAGAAATATCGAGCCCTCCACGCGATGAAGGGAAAACGTGACATCGCTATCGAACGCCTCGTGGAGTAAGCGCCGCGCCTCCCGGGCGCGCGCACGATAAAACGGTCGGATCGCCTCACGAGCGATCGACAATATGGCACCGGAGCGAACCAGCGGCTCGGTGAGCGCCTGCCCCACCGCGGTGTTGGCGAGACTCAACACCGCATTGGCCCGGCTGAGAGCGGTTACGATGTCCGACGAAGCGACGATTATTCCCGTGCGGACCCCGGGCAACCCGACCTTGGAGAGACTCATGCCGAGCACGATATTCTCGTTCCAGATAGGCCCGACCGGTCCATCGGTGGCATCGTCGAAAACGATGTCGGGAAAGGGTGCACCGTACGCGTTGTCCACAATCAAGGGGACGTCGTATTGCCGTGCAAGCTCGTCCAGGCGGTGCATCTCCTCGTCGGTAAGGACGTTTCCCGACGGGTTTGTCGGACGGGAGACGCATATCGCGCCGATCGGGTCGGCGCGGCCCGAGCGACCGCCCTCCAGTTGACCCGCCACGGCGTCAAAGTCGACGCGATACTTGTGGGTATGCTCGTCGAGGCGATCGACGATGGGACGGCAGGCGACGAAGCAGCCGGGGGTCAGCCCTTGATCGGCATAGCCGATATACTCCGGCAACAGGGGAAAGAGTATCCGCCGCCGCGTACCGTCCGAAAGAGGGCCGTCGGCTCCGCTCAGCATATTGAGAAGAAGGAAAAATGCGGTCTGGCTACCGTTGGTCACCGCGACGTTACGGGACGTGAGATTCCAGCCGAACTCACGGTTAAGAAGGTGTGCGAGCGCTTCGATGAAGGCCGGATGTCCCTGGGGCGGGCCGTAGTCCCCCAGCATTCGCTCCACCGCGTCGCCCTGATCGAGGAGTTCCGTCAAACGCGAACGCCACAACGCCTCGACCGCCGGGATTTTCGCGGGATTGCCGCCGCCGAGCATGTACTTCTTCTCGTCGCCGGCGAGGGCGCGGCCCATATCGTCCATGAGATCCATAATCCCGGTGGGACCGCCGAAGGTACGTCCAAATGTTGAGAGCCGCACTGCGTGGACGAGTATAGCGAAAACACCCGTGCGTTGAAACTGACCGCGCAACAGTGTAGCCTTGCCGCGTCATGGCACGGATCCGCACATACAACCACATTGCCCCCGAGGGCCTCGCCGTCATCACGGCCCGGGGTCACGAGGTGGGCCCGGACATCGAAGATCCCGACGGTATCATCGTCCGCAGCGCGAAGCTCCACGATGAGCCGTTCGGGGAGCGTCTCAAAGCGATCGCCAGGGCGGGCGCCGGGGTGAATAACATTCCCTTACAGCGGTGCACCGACGCCGGTATCGCGGTGTTCAACACGCCGGGCTCCAACGCCAACAGCGTCAAAGAGCTGGTTATCGCCGCCCTGATGATCTCATCGCGCCGTATTTTTGAGGGGTGTCGATGGGTGGCGGACCTCGTGCCGCATGAGGTGGAAGTTGCCAAGGAGGTAGAGGCGGGAAAGAGCCGCTTCGCCGGCCCCGAGGTCGCGGGTAAGACGCTCGGCGTCGTCGGGCTGGGCGCTATCGGCGTCATGGTCGCCAATGCGTGCGAGGCCCTCGGAATGCAGGTCATCGGCTTCGATCCCTTTCTGTCCATCGAGAGCGCCTGGGGACTTTCGCGGTCGGTACGTCGCGCCCGGAGCTTGGAGGCTCTGGTGGCCGAGGCCGACTACCTCACGATCCACGCTCCACTCAACGACGATACGCGAGGCATCATAGACTCGTCCCTGCTCGAGCGCGCCAAAACCGGCTTACGCGTGCTTAACTTTGCCCGGGGAGAGCTCGTCGACAATCCGTCGATACTCGAAGCCATCGAGTCGGGCGTCGTCGCACGCTACGTTACCGATTTTCCCGAGGCGGCTTTGATCGGTGTCGAGGGGGTTATACCGATACCTCACTTGGGAGCATCGACTCCCGAGGCCGAGACCAACTCAGCGATCATGGCCTCACGGCAACTGGTCGAGTATCTGGAACGCGGCAATATCAACAATGGTGTAAACTTTCCCAACTGCGCCATGGACGGCAACGGCGGCGACCGTCTCGTCTTCGCCAACCGTAATGTTCCCAATATGGTAGGACAGGTGACGACGATACTCGCGGAAGAGGGTATCAACATCGCCGACCTGCTCAATCGCCATAAAGGCGATCTCGCCTACAACATCATCGATGTGGACGGCTCGATCGACGACGGCGTTGTAGAGCGGCTACGAGGGATCGACGGGATCGTCCGGGTGCAACGTATTTCACGACAGGAGGCTCTATGAGCTTGGAGCATAGACGGCAGAATCGTCTACACGGCACGTTGGATGTTGCGCTTGCCGGCGCACTCTTATTCGGTATGCTTGCGACCCCCGTTTCGTCGCAGGAGGGACTCGCACCGGGATTGTACGCCCGAATCGTGACCAACCGCACGACCGGCGGACGCAGTGATATCCTCGTCCGACTGGAATATGAGCGAACGCCGTTGACGGTGATTAACTTCGTCGGCCTCGCCGAAGGTACCGTCGAGCACAACCGCGACGGGAGCGACCGTTTTTACGACGGCTTGACCTTCCACCGCGTCATCGACGATTTCATGATCCAGGGCGGCGATCCGGCGGGAAACGGAACCGGGGGCCCGGGATACCGCTTCGCCGACGAGTTTCACCCCAGCCTGCGCCACGACGGCCCGGGCGTTCTCTCCATGGCAAACTCCGGACCGGGAACGAACGGCAGTCAGTTTTTTATTACTCACGTCGAGACACCGTGGCTCGACGACCGGCACACGGTCTTCGGTGAAGTGGTGGAGGGTCAGAACGTCGTCGATGCGATACGTCAGGGAGATCGCATCGAACGAGTGGAGATCGTACGAGTAGGGGCCGAGGCGGAGGCGTTTACCACCGACCAGGCGTCTTTCGACGCTGCGGTATCGGGAGCCGAGGAGCGCGCGCGTGCGACCCGTGAAGAGGCGCAACGCGAAACGATCACGCTGATCGAGGAAGAGTTTCCCGGCGCAACGCGCGACGAGAACGGCATCTGGGTACGCATCGATCGAGAAGGACGCGGTGCACGTCCTCGTCGAGGTCGAGAGGTTACCGTGCACTACACCGGACGGTTCCTGGACGGACGCGTATTCGACTCCAGCCGACAGCGCGGACCGTTCCAGTTTCCCGTAGGGGCCGGACGGGTCATACGGGGCTGGGACATAGTCGTCGCCGACATGCGCGAGGGCGAGATGCGCACCATCGTACTCCCGCCCGAGCTCGCCTACGGTTCGCAAGGCGCGGGCGGCGTCATTCCACCAAACGCATTTTTGGTCTTCGAGATCGAGCTGCTCGACGCCGGAAACTGATCGGCACAGACCAAAACGACGACCGGCGTCGGGTGTGTTCCTCCGCGGAATGATCCGGCGCCGGTATCTTCCTCACGGAACAACGTATCCACGGTCCATGAGAATACTCGTTGACAGATACGAAGAACGGGAGTAACTTTGATACATGGAAACTCAAGAAACTAACAAAGTTTCTTCAGATCAACACAGCGATACACCCGGCGGGAGTTCCGATGTCGCTGCCCGCCGCCGTATCGTCACCTTGGCGCGACGCCGCTTTATGGCGGAGGGCTTTAGTACCGTCCGAACCGAAGACTTGGCGAAAGAGCTCGGAATGAGCAAGAAGACGCTCTACCGACTCTTCGATACCAAGAATCAGATCGTCATGGAGGTCGCCAGGTCGCTTATCCACGATATCGACACTCACCTGACGCCGATTTTCGACGGCGGCGCGCCCTTTCCACAGACGTTTCAGCGCCTGTTGGGCGAAATCATACATTACGTCGGTGGTATCAGCCCGCGTTTCATGACCGACTTGTCCCGCTACGCACCCGAAGTCTGGGAAGAGATCGACCGCTTCCGTCGAGAACGCGTCCTGAGTCGTATCGAGAGGGCGGTGCGCCGCGGGATCGAGGAGGGCACGGTTGACGATCGGGTCCACCCACGCCTGCTTGTGACCTTTGTTCAAGCCATTTACCAGAACGTTCTCACTCCCGATCTGCTCATGAGGCTGAGTGTGGGGCCCCAGGACATCGCTGCGTTGCTCCTTCGGCTGTGTAATACCGGAATTCTCACGGAACGGGGGCGCGAGCACCTACAAGAATAGGAGGTCGGCCATGTCAAACGGAACATACCGGATCGCGACGACACTCATCATCGGTGTACTGGTGGGGTGTGCCGACGGCGACGGAGCGGTATTCGGCTCCGGCACGATGGAGGCGATCGATGTGGTCGTTTCCGCCGAAGTTTCCGGTCTGGTCGTAGCGGTTGACGCCGATGAGGGACGCCGCGTCGAACGGGGAGCGACCCTGGTGAGGTTGGACCCCATCGACTACGAACTGGAGTTGGCCCAGGGGCGACAGCGCCTCGTGGCGGCCGAAGCCGAGCTCGCGATGGTACGCGAAGGGGCCCGCGAAGAGGACCTGCTCCAGGCGCAGGCTGAGGTGGCGCGAATCGAGGAGTCGCTCGAGTTGGCACGACGCACCTTCGAGCGGACCCAGCGACTCTTTGAGTCCGGCAGCGCAACTACAAGCGATCGAGACAGCGCCGAGACCTCGTTTCGCCAAGCCGAGGCCGCGCTCCGTTCGGCGCGCGCAGCGTATCGGCGCCTGGTTGCAGCGAGACCGGAGGAGGTCCAACGCGCCGAAGCGCACGTCGAGGAGGCACGGATCGCCGTTCTGCGTTACCAGAATCGCCTCGACGACACGACGGTCTATGCGCCGCGTCACGGAGCGGTCGTTACGCGGTTTGTCGAAGAGGGCGAGTACGTCACGCAAGGAACACCCTTGGTACGACTCGCGGATCTGTCGACCGTGTATCTGACGATCTACATCCCCGGCCCACGGCTCGCCCACGTGTACTTGGACCAGGAGGCGTACATCTCCGTCGACGGCCTCCCGAACAGACAATTCATCGGCCGCGTACGACGCATCGCCGATGAGGCGGAGTTCACCCCACGCAATGTGCAGACCGCCGAGGAGCGGACACAACTGGTCTATGCCGTGGAGATCGAGATTCCCAACCCGGACGGCGTCTTCAAGATCGGAATGCCGGCGGACGCCCGTCTTTCGGTAGCGCCGGCGGAGGGTTAAGATGGAGTGCGCACTCTCACTTCGGACACTGTCCAAATCTTACGGCGAGGTAGAGGCACTCAAAGGTGTTTCGCTGGATGTGCA
The DNA here is from genome assembly GCA_965601925.1 of Alkalispirochaeta sp. Lineage (GTDB taxonomy): Bacteria > Spirochaetota > Spirochaetia > DSM-27196 > Alkalispirochaetaceae > Alkalispirochaeta. The sequence goes on along the minus strand of OZ271854.1, from coordinate 1,866,908 downwards.
GTCCGGCGAGATGTTCGCGCTCATCGGGCCCGACGGCGCGGGAAAGACGACCCTCCTCCGGATCATCTCGGGCGTCCTTAGACCGGATCGCGGAGAGATTGAGGCTTTAGGCCTCCGGCTTCCCGGGGGTCGCAAGGCGCTCCGCAACGATCTCGGCTACCTCTCCCAGGGCTTCTCTCTTTATCGCGACCTTTCGGTGGAAGAGAATCTTCGTTTTCGCGCCGATATCTACGGTGTACGGCACTATCGGAAACATCGCGATCAGCTGTTGGGCTTCACCCGTCTCGAGCCGTTTGCCGATCGTCTGGCGGGGCGTCTGTCCGGAGGGATGAAGAAAAAGTTGGCCCTCGCGTGCGCCCTCATTCATCAACCGAAACTCCTGCTTCTCGACGAGCCGACCACAGGAGTAGATCCCGTCTCGCGCCGCGACTTTTGGCTGATCCTCGGAGAACTGCTGACAACCGGGCTCACCATCGTCGTAACCTCTCCGTATCTCGACGAAGCCGAGCGATGTCACCGTGTGGGGCTCCTTCGAGAGGGCGAGTTTCTCTTCGTAGGAACCCCCGAGGACGCTCGCACGACGATCGAGGGCGATATGGTCGAGGTGGTCTGCACCGATCCGCGCCGTGCGCGTAAGATCATCGAACGCCACATCGGTGCGGGGGTGGTTGAGGCGTATCTCTTGGGCGATCGCCTCAACCTTCGTCTTCCGTCCGCCTCAAACGCCGAGGAAGCCGTTCTACCGACGGAGCTCCGCGCCTCCCTCGAAGCGGGCGGTGTCGGGGTTATCGACGCCCGACGAATCACGCCCACCCTGGAGAACGTCTATCTCTCACTCGTCGCCTACACTCCTCGAACCACCGGAGGTACACCATGATCGTACGCACGGTAACACTCGGAGTTCTGACCCTGATGAACGCGGTCGCCCCACTCTTGGCCCAGCACGACGAGCCTCTCGAACTCACCGTCGACCGGGCCGTGGTGCTCGCCCTGCAGACCGATTCGTTGTTGGCAGCCGGAGAGAGCCTGGTGGCCGCCGCCGTCGCCGGCAACGAAGCGTCGCGGGCCGCTCGCCTACCGGACCTTACCGTCGAGGGCAGTTACATGCGAATCGAGGAGCAGGATCCGGTCGAGGTCGACACCTCGATGGGCGTGATAACTCTCGGTGAGGACGTCACCGAGGTGACCTCGATCGCACTCTCGGTGCAGCAGCCGATCTTTCTCGGCGGCCGCCTCTCGAGTGACGTCGCCAGGACCGACGCGCTGAGGCGGGCCGAGACCCTCGATCAGCTGTGGCGTCGAACGATCACCGAACTCGAGTTGCAACGGTCGTATTGGCATCTACTGGAGGCCGGGCGGCGACAGGAGGCCTTTGTTGAACGCAGGGATCAGGTAGCGGTCAATCTCGAGACGATAGGGCGACACTTCGACCAGGGGTTGGTCACCAGGAACGAGGTCCTGACGGTAGAGATGCGTCTCGCGGAAGCGGAGTTGGATGTCATCGAGGGGAGAAACGCTGTGGCGCTTGCCATGGCCGACCTCGCGGTACGCATCGGTGAGGACCCGGGACGAACGGTCGTTCCGACCTCATCGCTTCCGGAGCGTAGTGCCGCTCCGGCGGATCTCGACGAGCTGGTCTCCCGCGGCCTCTCGGATCGACCGGACATTCGCGCACTGCGAGGCCGCCTCGACGCGGAGGGCCACGCCGTGGCGTTCGAACGGTCGGCATACTATCCCGAGCTCTTCGTTACCGGGAGCTACACATATGCGCGCCCAAACGGCGCCCTGTTCCTACCTCCCGACAGCTTCGAGGACTCGTGGCTACTCGGCGTCGTCGGTCGCGTGGCGATCGGCGCCATCCCCCGTGTGCACCGCAGGGCCGAACAGGCGCGCTCGCGATACGAATCTCAAAGCCATTCTCTCACCGCGGCTGAGGACCGACTGCGCCTCGAGATTCGTAGCGCCTATCTCGACTGGGCATCCTCGGCCCAGGAGGTCCGCTTAGGGCGGACGATGGTACTCCGGGCCGAAGAGCATGTGGCCAACACGGCCGTGCGAGTCGACAACGGCACGGCTCTCAACGAGGATCTCCTCGACGCCCAGGTCGACCTGCTCGAAGCGCGTTTGGCCCTTACCTCGGCGGCGGTGGGTCGAGAACTGGCGTGGCTCAATCTGATGTACGCTTCGGCGACGGAGATGTGACATGGCGTTCGCGATCTATGCTGAGCATCTTACCAAGGTATTTGGGACCTTTACCGCGGTCGACGATGTAACCCTCGCGGTCGATAAGGGGAGCATCTTCGGGCTCTTGGGGGCGAACGGAGCGGGAAAATCGACAACGATTCGGATGCTCTGCGGTCTCCTCGCCTCCTCGAGCGGCTCGGCGCGCGTCGCCGGGCACGATATCAACACCGACCCGGAAGGGGTCAAGCGGCACATCGGCTACATGTCGCAAGAGTTCAGCCTGTATCGCGACCTTACCGTTGAGGAAAACATCACCTTCTTCGGCGGGCTCTATGGTCTGTCGTCGCGACGGATAACGCAGCGTATGGCGTGGGTACTGGAGATGGCGGGACTGAAAGAGCGGCGAAAGACGCTCACTTCAGAGCTTTCCGGTGGGTGGCGACAACGCCTGGCGCTCGGGTGTGCCGTGCTCCACGAGCCGCCGGTACTCTTTCTCGACGAGCCCACCGGTGGAGTCGACCCGGCATCGCGGCGCGATTTCTGGGATCTGATAAACGCACTCGCCGACCGCGGCGTCGCCGTCCTCGTCACGACCCATTACCTGGACGAGGCGGAGTATTGCAATCGCGTCAGCCTCATGCACGCCGGACGTATCGTTGCGGAGGGCTCGCCCACCGACCTGAAGAGGCGCGAAATCCCCTACACGATAATCGAGGTACACGGTGACGAGGTCGCGGCGCTGGCGCACTCCCTGCGCGGAGAGTCGTGGGTCGTCGAAACCTCGATCTTCGGACGGACCCTCCACCTCGGCACGCACCTGACCGTCGACGCGGCGCGCCGACGGCTCCACGAGGCCGCAGGCGGCGCCTTCCGCGAGGGTATTCGGACGGTGTCGGCGATCGTTCCGTCACTGGAGGATGTGTTTATCAGCGTTATCCGGCCCCGACACGAGGAAGAGCTGTGATACGGAGAACTCGTGCGATGGTGAGAAAGGAGGTACGTCAAATCCTCCGAGACCGACGGACCCTCGCGGTTCTCTTGGTCGTACCCGCATTCCTGCTGGTGATGGTCGGCTACGCAATCAGCCTTGACGTGGAGCACGCTCCCATCGCCGTCGTGGACTACGACCATTCGCCGGAAAGCCGCGCACTGACCCGGACGTTGCACGAAAGCCGCTTCATCGACGTGCGCCACTACCTTCCGAACGGCGACTCCCTCGACCTACTCTACAAACGTGGACGGGCGCTCGGGGCGGTCGTCATTCCGCGCGAGTTCGGGGCGGACCTCGCCGCCGGCCGCGGCTCCGTCGCCCAGATTATCGTGGACGGAAGCGACGGCACGACCGGCAATACCGTCCTCGGCTACATGCAGTCGATTGTCGCCGAGTTCGAGGGGATCGACGAGCGAGAAACGGCGGCGAGGCGGCATATCGACTTCCGGCCGCGGGTGTGGTTCAACCCCGAGCTGGAGAGCAACCAATTTCTGGTTCCCGGCCTGGTCGCTTTTATCCTCATCGTAACGTCGGTCATCTCTACCGCCCTGTCGGTCGTACGCGAAAGGGAGCTCGGATCCATGGAGCAGTTGGCCGTATCGCCCCTGTCGGCCACGGAGTTGATCATCGGAAAGACCCTCCCGTATCTGGCGATCTCGTTCATTACCGCGGTCGCCATTTTCGTGCTGAGCCACCTCCTCTTCGACGTCGTCATCGCGGGAAACCGCGTTCTCCTTGCCGTGACGACGCTGCTGTTTCTCTTTGCTTCTCTTGGGTTCGGGGTTTTTATCTCAACGATCGCCGAGACTCAACAGGTCGCTTTTTTGATCGCGATCCTCTCGACGTTTCTCCCCTCCTTCATCCTTTCGGGCTTTATCTTCCCGGTGCGCAACATGCCGATGCCGATCCAAATGATGACCAATATCATACCGGCCAGACACTACCTCGAGGCGATACGAGCGATCGTTCTGCGCGGAGCGGGTATCGCAGTGATCTGGCCCCGGCTCGTAATCCTCACCGCGTTTTCGATCGTCACCGTGGGAGCCGGAAGTTATCGCATACGCGTCGGGAGTTTCGATTAATGAGGGTATTGCCTTACGTCTTGCGAAAAGAGTTTCTGCAGCTCAAACGCGACCGCCTGATGCTGCCCATCGTGTTCATTGCACCGGTACTGCAGCTCATCCTCCTGGGTTACGCCGCCAATCTCGACGTCGAAGACATTCCTACGGCGGTCTACGACGCAGATCGAAGCGTCGCCAGCCGCCAGCTGTCCGAGTCGTTTCTCTCAACCGGAGTCTTCGCGGGGATCGATCCCGCCGAACGTCATCCGACGAGTCCGCGCGACGTCGAAGAGCTTTTGGAGGCGGGACGCGCCGGGGTGGTGCTTTCGATACCGAGGGGTTTCGACGCGGCGTTGTCGACCGGTGCGGCAACGGTCCAGATCGTCGTCGACGGGACCAACAGCACCGAGGGTATAGCCGCGGTGAACTTCGCGCGCTCCATCGTCGCCGACTTTGCGGCCGAACACGGTAGGGGGACCGAAGCGTCGGAGCTGAATCTGCGCGGGGTACGGGTGGAGTCGCGGATCTGGTACAACCCGGAACTAACGAGCCGGAACTTCATGGTTCCCGGCATTCTGGCGTTGCTGCTCATGGTTATCACTACGCTGTTAAGCTCCCTTGCAATCGTTAAGGAGAAAGAACTCGGAACTCTGGAGCAGCTGAACGTCACGCCCATTCGGTCCATACAGTTGATCGTAGGTAAGCTCGCCCCGTTCGTAATCATCGGCTTCATAGACGTCGCGCTGGTTCTCGTCGTGACCAGCTTCGTCTTCCGCGTACCCATAGCAGGAAGTGTCGTGCTGCTGCTCGTGATGTCGACGATCTACTTGGCGACCACTCTCGGGTTGGGACTGTTGATATCAACCGTTTCGGAAAACCAGCAACAAGCGATGATGACGGCGGTATTCTTCGTGATGGTACCGATGGTGTTCCTGTCCGGCTTCGCATTCCCCATCGATAGCATGCCGCCGGTCATCCGACTGATCTCGTACCTTTTGCCGTTGCGCTACTACTTCGCCATAATCCGCGGGATCTTCCTCAAGGGCGCCGGGCTGTCAACGCTCTGGGACGAAGGGCTGGCGATGGTTGTCTTCGGTGTCGCGATCCTCGTCCTGGCCGCACTGCGCTTTAAGAAGCGCGCCGGATGATCCGCCGGTGCCGAGAGCGCTCGCGTATCGCGGAGACGGTCGACGCCCGACGGATGCGGCTACTCCAGCTCATCGTACGCATCCTGGAGATCCTTGAGATACCGACTGAGCTCTTCGCTGCGGCGACGAAGATCGCCTAGCACTACGTCGGTGGCGCGCGTGTGAGAACTTCCGGCGCGCGCAACGTCGATACGAAGTTGCTTGAGCGCGTTGATCGCCGTGGAGATTCGGACTTGGATGATCTCCCGCTCGGCGAGCAGCTCCGAGTGTGACTGGCGTTGCCTGTCCACCTGAACCAAACTCTGCTCGTACTCTTTTTGCAGGCGTGTATTCGCGGAGGAGGCCGCCCGTTCGGTAAGGCGCTCGTGCTCCCGATCCAGATCGGCGATCGCAATACTACCGATGAGTACCGCTACCTCGTCGTGCGTCGTACTCAACTGTTCGATTTGCTCCACGTAGGTATCGAGAATACCGTGAAAATCGTCGCCCAGAAGCTCTCCGGCGTCATCCATGCCGTCGATGCGCGTTTTGATTTCGTCGCGAATCGATCGCGCCTCGTCGATGGCCGAAGTATCGATCGATTCATCGGACCGGGCGGTGGATCCGGGCCTCCTCACGACACGGCTACTCGCGCCATCGGCGAGCGAGAACCCGGCGTCGCGCAACTCGTCGACGATCTGGGCTTCCCTGTGTCGTCGACGATTATGGTGCCCCAGGAGACCGATTCCCATGAATCCCACGGGGATGAGCGCCCACGGAAACGAACTGCCGGTAATAACGTTAGTCGTTCCCAGCAGCAGTGACGTCATGCCGATACTGGCGAAATGAGTGCGCCACCCCCGGCGTACTTTCCACAGTCGCCGGTGAAGGCGAAGCTGCTCCGCCGTCGGCGACTCAACGGCCATTACCTCACCGTGCTCCTCCTCGCGCGAGACTACGCGGGCGCGATGGGACATGTATCCGATCCCCCATCCCAGCACGGGGAAGAGAAACCACGGGAAACCGGCGCCGGTCAGCGCCCAAATAACGGTGAGCATCACATTGACGCCGAGATAGCTCGTCGTGTGGCCCACGAGTCCGGCTCTCTCGGCCTTCATGTGGCGCGAAAACTCTTCGCGGTACGCCTCGACGATCTCGCGATCCGAGAGATCGCGACTCTTGAGAATTCGCTTCAGTCCGAATATTGAGGGACCGCGCGACGGGTGCGGCCGTTGGCGTCGATTGCCGGCGGTGGATTCGTCGATCTCATCGTCGTCGGCGAGGTTCCCCGGTTCGACGGCGGCACGGCGAATCAAACCCGCTGCGACGAGTCGATCGAGGGCGGTGAGTTCGCTCGGCATCGACAGCCCGAAACGTCGTACGATCTGTTCACGATGGGGCCGGCGCCCGGTAGACTTTATCATTTCAAGCACTGCACGACGGATGAGCGCTTCGTCGTCACCCTCGGAAACGGACCGTCGGTCGTCCTCTTGATTCATGACCTATTGTCTCGGGCGTCGGGAAGGCAGTCAAGAGAAGCGCGGAGGTGACAGGCGCGGTCGGGGAGGCTACAGTAACGCTACCAGATGGCAAAGAAACACACCTACTACGAATGCACCGCGTGCGGCCACCGGGAACCCAAGTGGTTGGGACAATGCCCCTCGTGCGGCGAATGGAACACACTCACCGAGCGCCGCGCTCGGAGAGAACGGAGCGCCTCGGCCCCGGCGTCTCGCCGGGCCTCTCACGACGCGACGCCGAGCCTCGAGGTGGAGCACGGCGCGGGGCTGAGCAGACGCCTCTCCGAGATCGATCCGGAGCACAGCTCGCGCATTTCAAGCGGGATCGGAGAGCTCGATCGCGCCCTCGGGGGCGGGCTCATGCCGGGTTCGACCGTTCTCATCGGTGGAGAACCGGGCATCGGCAAGTCGACGCTCATGCTGCAAATGGCCTTCGCCGGCGGCGGCGGAGAGGCGTTGTACGTCTCGGGCGAGGAGAGCGCGGCTCAGATCAGGCAGCGCGCCGAACGATTGGGTATTCTCCCCTCACGCGGTCATTCCGAGGCCGCCGACACGACCGTGCGCGGTCGTGATGTGTCGCTCCTGTGTACGACGCACCTCGACGACCTCCTCGACGAGTTGGAGCGGCTCAAGCCGCGCGTGGTGGTAATCGACAGTGTGCAGATGATGCTCGCCCCGGAGGCGGGATCGGTTCCCGGTACGATCAACCAGATCAAATACGTCACCCACGAGATCGCCGACTGGGCGCGACGCATGCGGTCGTGTGCGCTCATGGTCGCCCACGTCACCAAGGAGGGACAGATCGCCGGCCCCAAAGTCGTGGAACACATGGTGGATGCCGTCCTCCTCTTCGAACACTCCGGAGGCGACATGCGCTACGTGCGGGCGACGAAGAACCGGTTCGGTGCGATCGAGGAGGTGGGAATCTTCACGATGGAGCACGACGGCTTGAACGAGCTCGGCGACCCCGGTCGGATCTTTTTGGGTCGCGGCGTGCGCCCGGCCGGAGTTGTGGCGGCGCCGTGCTACGAGGGCTCGCGCGTCCTGGTCGTAGAAATCCAGGCGCTCACCGTTTCCGCCAAAGGTTCGGTATCGCGCAGCTTCTCGGACCGGATCGACAATCGGCGCATCAGCCGTGTCGCCGCGGTGTTGGAAAAGCACGTCGGCATACGCTTCTCCGATCAGGATCTATACGTCAACGTCGCCGGCGGAATCCGCATCCAGGACGTCGCGATCGATCTTCCGCTGGCGCTGGCCCTGTACTCCGCACGAACGGGACTTACGATACCGGCGGGCCTTTTGGCAACCGGCGAGCTCTCACTCGCCGGCGAGGTGCGTCCCATCTCTCACCGTCTTCAGCGGGAACGCAGCGCCGTCGAGATGGGATTCGAGCGCTTGGTAGGTCCGACGATCGCCGCGAACGATTCGCTCGTCGCGGACGACGAGTCGGCGGAAGAGACCGGAACGTGGGCGAACGTACAATCGCTCCCGGACGCGGTGAAGGTCGTCTTCGGCACGGTGACGGCGACGTAAGGCGCCGCCTCGCCGCACGACCGAGACGATACCGCTCACACCGCGGCCGCCCGCTATCTCATGCGGGGAACAGGAGCGGCAGTGCGATGAAGGTGCCGACGGCGCTTCCCACCGTGGAGAGGAGGAACACCATTAAAATCCGCGTGAGTCGATTGCGATAAACGCCCCGCAGACTCAGAATATCGTTGTTGAGGTTCTCAAAGTCCTCGACTCTCGGTTTGCGGAGAAACGCCTCCAGAAGACCGGTCACGAAGCCGACCCCTATGGTGGGGTTCATCGACGTGATCGGTGCCGCGGCGAATGATGCGACGATCGTTACCGGGTGGGCCAGAGCGATGAGCGATCCGACGCCGGAAAGCGTTCCGTTTACGAGGATCCAGCGCCACAGAGACTGGAGGCCCCCTTCGACGCCGCCGCGAAAGAAGCCCCACATGATCAATCCCACGACGGCGGCGGGAACGAGATACGGAATGAGTTTGCGTATCGGCCCCGGTGGAGGAATGATCTCCAACGCACTCTTGTCGACCGGGGACGCGCCCGACCCAGCTTCGGCGATCTTCTCCAACCACTGCACGATGCCGGCGACATGCCCCGCCCCAACCACGGCGAGAACCCGCTTACCCTCGGTCTCGTAGATACTTTGGGCGAGATATTGGTCGCGCTCGTCGATCAACACCTCTTTTACCGAAGGAAGGTAATCGGCAAGCTCACGCAGCATCGTCTCCAACTCGTTCTGTTGCCGCAGGCGGGCCAAGTCCTCCTCGGTAATCTTCTCGCGCGAGAAGGCGCTGGCGATCATGCTCGCCAGAAGCTTGTTCTTGCCCCATAGGCCGGTCTTCGCCCACGCGCGACGGAGCGTCGCCTGGACCGGGCGATCGCCGAAGGAGTAATCGATACGGGCCGCTCGGGCGGCGTTGACCGCGGCGATCATCTCGGCGCCCGGCGCCACCCCGGTGCTTTGTCCCATGCGCCGCTGGAATGAACTCAATACGAGGTTGCTCAACAGGAGGAACGCCTGTCGTCGCTTTATCACTTCGAAGATGTTGAGCTGGGACCAATCGCGCTTGCGGCTCACCGATCGGTAGCGCCGCTCGTCGATTTCAACACAGACGTGGTCGACACCCGCACCGGCGATCGTCTCCTCGACCGCCTGTACGCTGTCGGCGGAGACGTGAGCGGTGCCGAGGAGATAGAACTCTCTCCCCGATAGAGAGACTACGCGTATGCCGTAGCGCGCCGGGTCGAAGGGCTTCGAATCGTCGTGTGCCGCCTCGATAACCGAGTCGGCGAGGACCGGCGACTCGTCGGTCGTCGGTACACCGTCGTTATTTTGCTTTGTCATTGTCGTTCTCGTCTTTCTCGTCGGATTGAAGGGCTTCGATGAATCGTTTACGGAGGCCCTCGTCGCCGGGGTACAGATCGCGTGGCACCGATCCGCCACCCATATGAATATGCCCGCCGCCGGATCCGATACCGTCAAGTGCGTAGTGGATTACGACATCCGAGGGATACTCCGCGGCTTCGCTGCGGACCGAAAGGCGGTACTCGTCCCGATCGCCGCTCACAACGACGACAAACTGGATCTCCCTCAGGCCGAGAAAAAAGTCGGCGATAAGGGCCATTACCTCGGCGGTATACTCCCCCTGCAACGGGATAAACGCGAAGCTCCGGGCGATGACGCACGCATCGATCGCCTCGCGAAACGCCGCGAGATCACCGAGAGAGAGGGAATTGCGCAGCAATCGCGCGGCCAACTGCCAGTCACCGGAGCGGAATAACTCGCTGAAAGCCGCCAAATCGACATCGGATACACCGCGGGTCATGAATGCGGTATCCATCATGATACCCATGAGGAGAGCCGTCGATACCCCGTGGCTCATCGGGGAGTCGGCCGCCTTGTAGTAGTCGTATAGTATCGTCGCGCACGCGCCGTACGTATCGCGTATGTCCGCATACGGACATTGCGGCGGCCAGGGCGGCGGATGGTGATCGATCACCGCAACGACCTCGCCCGGCACCCCGGTCATATTGGAATTGCCGGCAAATCCGTCGACGACGATCAGTTGTGCGCTTTGCTGGAGATCCAATGTGCCCACCGGTCGAATATCGATCGCCAGCGATGAAATCGCGTCGCGGAGTGATTGACTCTGGATGAGTCCGCCGTAACACAGGAGCGTAGGGTAGCCGTGTTGTTTGAGAAGCTCCGACAGCGCGTAGGCCGTAGCTACCGCGTCGTGGTCGGGAAAATCGTGGGCCTGGACAACGATGGGACGAGAGCGGTCCAAGTATCGCACCAGGGAAGATATCCCGTACATAGGCTACCGTCGCCCCTTACGGAGCGGCACTCATCCTTTCGTAGCGATGCGCGGCGAGGCGCGTTTCGGAGAATCCCTGCATATCTCCATCACGCACCTCAAGATATAGAGACCGCGCACTCGCCGATCTGCCGATCACTTCGTATTGCCCGGCGAGATAAAACTGCATTCTCGCCCGCAACAGTGCGTCGCTTTCGTCCTGAACGGCACGAATGATACGCCCGTCGAATCCCCCGTCGATGTAATAGCGCGCCATGTCGTACCACAAGCTCGGCCGCGGAAACCGAACCGCGGCGTCCTCGAGAACATCGCGAGCCCGACGCTCGTTGCCCGCAAACTTCAGGGAGAGCGACGCAAGAAGCGCCATACCGTGATCGCGCGGGTCGTTCGGATTGCCGCCGCTGTAGGCGCGCTCAAACCAGGACGCCGCCTCTTCAAAACGCTCGCTTTCGAACAGCAACACACCGAGGGAGCGGTATGCGGGATGGTAGTCCGGCCGGAGGTCCACCGCCGCCTCGTAGTCGGCGAGGGCGGCGAGGCGATCTCCCCGTCTATCCAACGCCCGGGCACGATGAACGTACGCAAAAAAAATCGAGGGATCGCGTTCGATGACGATGCGGAAATCTCCGATCGCGCCGTCGAGATCGTTTTGCTCCATACGTACCAGGCCGCGGTCGTAGTGGTGCCATACGTACTCGGTGTCCAACTCGATAGCGCGGGATAGATCGTGCTCGGCGGCCTGGAGATCGTATTGCATGATGTGGGCGCGACTACGGTCGGCGTAGGCGAAGCTGTAATCGGGCACCTGCTCGATGGCCCGGGTAAACATCTCCTGCGCCGCCGCCGGCTCCTCGGTACGTAATCGTACATTTCCGAGGCCGATAAGCGCGACGAAGTTGGCCGGATCCTGCTCCAGACTCGCGACGAAATCCTCTTCCGCGCGTTGGTACTGCCTATCCCGCAATCGGATTTCGCCCAACGCGGCGCGCGCCGCGGCGTGTGTCGGGTCAACCTCGGAGAGGCGTTCCAAAAGCACACGCTCTCGCTCGCCGTCGCCGGCACCGCCTTCCACCAGCGCGAGAGAGTACAACGCATCGACGTTGTCCGGATGAGCGGAAAGTATATCGTCCAGAACGGATCGCGCACTCTCAAGGTCACCGGCGACGACATAGAGATTCGCAAGGAGGACTTGCGTCTCCGGGGAGTCGGGATCGCTCAACTGCGCCTCTTCGTATGCTGCTATCGCCTGCGCGGGGTCTCCTAACGAGACCGCGAGACTGATCGTCTCGTAGGCTTCTTCGACCGGATTCAAAACGGGCCCGTCCTCGGGCGAACGTTCGGACGACTCGGGAGCCCGCTCCGGCGCCTCATCGGTAAGGGTGGAACACGCGCCCATCATAAAGACGGCGAAGAGTCCCATGGCAACCATTCGCATAGGGGCCGAGTATACCAGATGGGACGGCATAGGTGCTACGCTGCGGATATGGGTGTAAAATTGTGCAAACTCATTAAGAAAACATCACCGAAACGCGCGCCGAAACGGTGGGGCGCCTTGGTTGCGCCCGCGCGGTCTCTCTGTCGCAAATGCGGTCGCGTCGCCTGTCACGCAAAGTATCTGTGCAAACCGACGCCGATCGTCCGGGAAGGAACGGACGGTTGAGACGGCTGCGCGACGAGGCGCGCACCCGTCATTGCGCTACTCAGCCGGCAAAGGCGCTCCAGAGCCACCGTTGCTTTTCGAGGGCGCGCAGCATCTCAATACCGAAGTCCGCGGTTCCCTCGTCTTTGTGCTCGCCCGATACCGCGATCAGCTCGCGCAACGAGGCGATCTGATAGTCGAGATCTTTAATGACAAGTTGTACCGTCTCGTCCGAGTCGTACTTTCGGCTCGGCAACTCCGCGAGCTTCGTGGTCTCCAGATACTCCTTAAAGGTCGTCGCGGGACGATTACCGAGGGTGAGAATGCGCTCGGCGACGTCGTCGATGTACTCCGCGAGCTGTTCGTACATCGTCTGGAGCTCGCGATGAATCGTGAAGAACTCCTTCCCCTCGAGGTTCCAGTGGAGTGCGTGAAGATGTCCGTAAATGATGTGGTAGTCGGCAAGCAGCGTGCTGAGTTTCGCAGTTACCGCTTCCGTGGCCGTCTTGTCTAGATCGACATTCGTCATCATGCTTATATGCTCCTTTCGATGGTCGTACTCTTCGTACAATGTGTTGGGTAGATTATAATCACGCCCCATTTTGATCGTCAAGTTATTAGGAATGATTCTTAATAAACTGACGATAGACGCGAGAAGCGTTTTCCGTCGACAATACCTCACGTGAACACGAAAGAGTATCGAATCCCCGCCGGCGACGAGGTGTTGGCGTGCTCCGTAGACTACGCACACGCCGATCCCCCGCCGTCGGTCATCACTCTGCACGGCGGTGGACCGTCCGATAGACACTCCACGGAGTATTTGGCGCGTCATCTGCAAAACGCAGGGAGGACGGTGATCAGATTCGATTTCTCCGGCCAGGGCGAGAGCACCGGTACTATGGCCGACTCGAGCCTGAAAAAACGCGTGGAGGAGACCGAGTCGGTTCTCTCCTACTTCGGACTCAACGGAATCCCGTTCGTAATCGGATCGAGTATGGGCGGATACATCGCGAGCGCCGTGGCGAGCAGAGTCGATGTCGAACGCTTGGTACTGTTTTGCCCGGCTGCGTACTCGGTAGACGCGTGGGACGTACCGTTCGAGTCGGGATTTACCGAAATCATACGGGCGCCGGACTCGTTTCTACACAGCGATATCACCGATCTTCTCGCTCTTTTTTGCGGCGATACGCTGCTGATCATGGGCGAACGTGACGAAATCATCCCCGATGCGGTCGTCGCGATGTACAAAAACGCGCTGACCGCTCGCGGCGGTGTCGAGTTCGTCGAGATTGCCGAGTGTCCGCACCCGATTCACCGGTGGGCGGCACATCGCCCCGAGGTCCGGCGGGATCTCACGGCTCGCGTCGCAACCTTCTTGGCGTAGGGCGACGGAGCGTCCATATCGGTGTCCGATCGTTCTGCATTCCGACCGTGGACCACTTGCTTTATCGGGCGCCGTAGATTACACTGTTATTGTTAGTTCGTCCGAACATTATAAGCATCCATTAATCCGTTTTTCGGAGAGTTCCGCATGAATAGAGATACCGTTAAGACGCTCCTTACGCGCCGACACTTTTCATCCGCAATCGCGACCCTCTCGGGGTTGGTGTTGGAGGATCCCTTTGACGCCGAGTCGTGGATCCTTTTGGGAACGTGCTATACCGAAACGGGACATCACAAACGGGCGGTCGCGGCGCTTATGCGGGCGGTAATCCTCGACGAGGACGGACCGGCGACATGCGAGGCGCTGGGGTGCGCATGGCTACGCCAAGACAACGAAGAAGAGGCAAAGCGCTGGTTCCACCGCGGACTTGCCGCACATCCCACGGACCGTGAACGAGCTTCCATACTCCGCAATCTGTCGATGGTACTGTATCGAGAGAGTCGTCTCGACGAGGCGCGATTTCTCTTAGAAGAGACGATAGCGATCGAGCCGTACGATGTGCTGGCACTCCACGCTCTCGCAGCGCTGTATATGAACGGCAGTCGCCACAGCGAGGCGCGCGAACTTCTCAATAGGCTGCTATCGGTTCCGCAACTTCCCGCGTGGCTTCGCGAGACAAGTGAGGAGCGTTTGGCGCTTATCGGTGATCAGACGCTTTCGGAGAGTCTGGATTCTCGTCCGATCGGGTAAACGTCTCACGACGAAACTGATCGATCGCGTCGACGCCTCGTGGGGTGACGGCGATGCCACGGTCGACGAACGTCACAAACCCCTTTCGCTTTAGGCGCTCCGCGACGCGATGGAGACGCTCGGTCTCCCAGCGTATCTGTCCGGCCAGCGTCGCGAGGGGTAACTCGCGCGCATTCCTATGGTGCGTCATATGCCCAAGAATCACGAACTCCGCGAAGGCGCGTCGCCGACGGAATCGCCGTAGGACGACGGCTACCATTCCGAAGTGCGGCGAGGCGGCGAGCACTATCACGAACAGCAGCAGCATCATGAGCACCATCGAGGCCGAGATCGAGGTGTCCCACGTTCCGGGAAGGTCGACGACGCCGAAGAGGCTTCCGCGGGCCAGATCGTATCCCCAAAACGCTCCCGCGCTGCCGATCGCCGCGGCGAGGAGTGCCATAATCGACAGTCGGTTGGTAAGCAGGTACGCCGAGGCGGGCGGAATGATGAAAAATGCGATGACGAGAATCGATCCAACGGCGTCAAACGCGGCCACCGCGACCAAGCTCACCACAACCATAAGCGCGTAATTGAACGTCGTCGGGCGATATCCCAGCGATCGTGCAAGGCTCGGATCGAAGGTCGTGATCTTGAGCTCCTTGTAGAACACCGCTACAAAGGCCACCGCCAGGAGCGTCATCATCACCGTTACGGTGATCGACCGCGGCCAGTGGACGAGGGTCGGGCGCTCTTCCGCGAGTCCCGCCTGCCACGCCTGGCCCGGCGTGTAAGTACCGCAATTGGTGCATATCTCCACGAACTCCGCGCCGGGATCGCGAGGGCTGATGCCGTCGGCGACGCAGTTCGTGCATCGTCGGGTGATGATAGCGCGCGGATCGTCCTCGGTTATGACGACCTCCTCGCACGCGCCGATACAATGGCTGTTGGTATTGGCCCAGGCGACACCGATCTCACCGACCATAACCGCGTCGTCGTCCATGTGCACGTTGTCGACGTAGCGTGCAATAAAAATGATCGCCAGAGCGAAGAGAAAGGGAAACGCGAGACCGAGCGCCGCGTCTTGGCGCATCAGCCCGGAATGCTGAATGATCTCCGTCAACACGACCGTGGCGACACCGGCCGCGGCCGCCCCGACGATCAACCACGGCGACGAGAGGTCGGGTTCCGCCCCGAACCAGCGAGTCATAACCATGAACGCAACGACGATGCCGAGGAGCACCGTATGGCTGATTGCGTCGCTGGTTAGGGCCATTCCGCGCAGGAGGAGGAACGTCCCCAGCACGCCGCCGGCAACTGCGATGAGCACCCCGATGATACGTGCCGTAGTGCGCGGGTCCCGAAAAAAGTCGTTGATCGCGTCGACCTCGAAGAGACGAACGACGATATCGACAAATAGCGCCTCAACCGCGAACACGGGGTTCCGCTCCCTCTTCTCCGAGCATCTCCTCCAATACTTCGACCGCCCCGGTGGGGAGTACGGCTCGTATGTCGCGCTCTCGCTCCTCGGGGACCGCAGGGAGGTCGAGTTTGTCCGCGAGCTCCCGATAGAGATCCCATAGACGCTGATTGCGCGCGTCCGACCGCGCGATCTCGGCCCCTTTGTCGGTGAGACACCAGTTTACGATCTCCGCGCTCTCCTGAATACGGCGCAACAGTCGCCTCCCCAGCAGCGCGCGGAGCGCTCTACGCCCCGCCCGGCCACGAACGCCCAGGAGAAACTCCTCCGGCACATTGTCGCTTCGATGGTCGTAGGCGTAGTGGTAGACGTCTCTCAGGAGCGTTCGCATGGCGAACCGCCGGCTGTCGGCACGACGGGCGAGCGCGACCCATACGACACCGCGTCGCGGCGCAAAGGCGATGGAGATGAACACGATGCACGTTGAAGTCACGATAATCATAGGGCCGGTAGGCAGATCGCTTTCGACGGCGCTGAGAATTGCTCCGACGGCGCCGGAGGCGGCGCCGAACAGCGCGGCGAGGAGTGTCATGTGACCCAGCGTGTCCGTCCACTGCCGTGCCGCAACACCGGGGGCGATCAGCATGCCGACCATGAGAATGACGCCGGCGAGTTGCAGCCCCATGACGATTGCGATTACGACGAGCGCCGAAAGCAAACCGTTCCACAACGACACGCGAAATCCGTTCGCGCCGGAGAACTCGGGATCGAAGGCGATGATCTTGAATTGCTTCCAAAAGAGCGCTACGACGCCGAGCGCAATCGCGGAGACGACGGCAACGAGCCGTACCTCACCGCGGACGATGGCTGCTGCCTGGCCGAATATGAAGCTGTCGAGGCCCGCCTGACTCGCATCCGGTCGCCCTTGAATGTAGGTCAAACCGACGATACCGGCGGCAAACCAACCGGCGAGCACGATCCCCATCGCCGTATCGTCCTTAATCCGGGTATTACCCGCGACGAGTCTGATGAAGCCGACGCCGAGCCAACTCGCGACGGCCGCCCCGATCAAAAGCGCACCTAACTCTCGCCCGGCGATGAGAAATGCAATCGCCACACCGGGGAGCGCCGCGTGCGAAAGTGCATCGCCGAGGAGGCTCTGTTTTCGCAACACCGCGAAGCACCCGAGAAACCCACTCACCGCACCCAGCAACGCTCCGCCGAGCGCCACGGTACGGAGCGTGTAGGTGTATCGAACGCCGAGGACGACAACGCTCGTCGGCACGAAGAGTATCATCATCGCAATCGTCGCGGCGAATACGAAGAACACCCGCCGATCGGAGGAAAACGGGCGGTCGCGGCCGACATCCGAAAAGATCGTCGCGCCGCGACTCCCACGACGTACGCGCGTCATCTAATCCTCAACTGGGTTCGCAGCTCGGCCGGCGGCTACACCGGCGACCGAAGCGACGCTGCCGCCGTAGGTCTTACGCAACATATCGGCGGTAAATACCTCGGAGGTCGGCCCACTGGCGACGATCTCCACATTAAGGAGCGTTACCCAGTCGAAATACTCAGTCACGGTCTGCAGATCGTGATGCACGACGACGACGGTGCGCCCGCGCTCCTGGAGCGCCTTGAGAATCGCCACGATCGACCGCTCCGTTACCGCGTCAACGGCGGCAAACGGCTCATCCATGAGGTACAGACGGGCATCCTGGACGAGCGCACGCGCGAGAAAGGTGCGCTGTTGCTGACCGCCGGAGAGCTGACTGATCTGCCGAGATGCAAAGTCCTGGAGCTTCACCTGCTCGAGTGCGTACATCGCCGCCTCGCGCTCCCGTTTGCCGGGGCGCCGGACCAATCCGAGGCGACCGTACAACCCCATCGTCACGACGTCGAGCACCGTCGTCGGGAAATCCCAGTCGACGCTCCCGCGCTGCGGGACGTATCCGACCATCGACCGCGAACGCTCGTACGATTGCCCGAAGACCTCGACCGTTCCCGCGGACCGCGAAACGAGGCCGAGTATCGCCTTGAGCAGCGTGCTCTTCCCCGCGCCGTTGGGACCTACGAGCGCCATAAGCACGCCCTGCGGAACGTTGAGATCGACGTCCCAAATCGCCGGTTTTCCGTGGTAGGCGATCGTAAGATCGTCGACGGTGAGAGCCGCAAGAGGGCTACGGTCGGACCTGCGCGGTCCGCCGTCTCCGGCAACGCTTCGTTTATCTCTACTCACAGGCCACATTGAGTATCTCCTCGGGAGGTACCGGCGATACGCCGACCGGCCAGTCGGGGATCGTGACGTCGACGCCGGCGCAGCGATAGGACTGAAGAATCGTGAGCACGTTTTCGGCGACCATACCCACGTAGGTACCGCCGAACGTTCCGCGCTCACCCATAGCGTCGGAGTACAACTCCCGTACACCGAGGCGTACGACTCCCCCTTCGGCACGAATCGCCTCCTCGACCGCCTGAATCGTGTCGGGAGGGATACTGCTTTCGACGAAAAGAACGGGAATCTCGTTGGTAATGACGAAGTCGACCGTGTCCTGTACATCGCCGACGCCCGCCTCATCCTCGGTACTGATGCCTTGAATGGCGGCCATGCGCCATCCGAAGGCCGCTCCGAAGTACTGGAAAGCGTCGTGAGAGGTCACCAAATATCGCTGGCCGCCCGGTATCGCGCGCATACCGCGATCGGCCCAGTCATACAAGAGTTCCAACTGCGCGGTGTAGTGCTCGGCATTGGCGAGAAAGACATCGGCGGCGGCGGGATTCACGGCGGCCAATGCATCGGCGAGATCGCGAGTCGTGACCTCCCAATTGCGCGGATCAAACCAAAAATGGGGATCGTCGGTACCGAGTTGCGCCAAATTCGAATCGAAAGCGCCGATGACGAAACCGGCATCCCGTACCGGCCCGGAGAGCGCGTAGATGAGTATATCTTGCTCGCGCAGCGCCTCGAACACGGTATCGAACTGCCCCTCGAGGTGAAGACCGCTATAGACCACCATATCGGCGCGACTCATCGCCGCGATGTCACCCTCAGTAGGCTGATAGAGATGCGGATCGACCCCGGCGCCCATGAGCGGCGTCATCTCGACTCCCTCGACGCCGCGCGTCAAGATGTCGATGAGATCGGTCGCCTGGGTCGTCGTCGTCACGATACGAAACACGCCGTCGTCCCGGGCCTCGATGGGCTCGGTACGCGCCTCAGGAGCGGCATCCTGCGTCGGGGCGGAGGCACCTTCCCGAGCACCCGACGCGGCGAGAGGAAGGACTCCCGCGATAGCGACAAGCACAAGAGCGAGCGACCGCGATGTCGAGAGCCGACGACCCCGGGATGCGAAAGCGGTTCTCCTTTGATGCGTCTTCATTGTGTGCTTCATCGCGTACTCCTCGGAACATGTAATTTTGATCAATCAAAATATAGTATTAGATAAAACAAAAGTCAAGGCGCCAACGACGGCTTTTTTACACTACGGTGGTCGGAATCCGCAGGGCGCGGAAAGCGTCGTGGAAATGCGTTACACTTCCGTTCATACATGCCCATTTATTCGCAATACACCGATCGACGATGGCTCCGCCGCACCATCGCGCTCATCGTGTTGTGCGCGGCCACGGCTGCTCCGATACACGCTACAGAAGAGGCCGTCCCACCCCTGGGACTCCGCTTCGGGTTCGGAACGGGGCTGCAAAACGTCAATTTTTCTCTCGACGAGGATGGGCTCGGCACCGGAAACCTCACCGTAACACCCAACGCACCGCTTCACCTCATTCTGGGCGTTTCGTGGAGATCGATCGGCATCGGCGCGCGTCTCAACATCCCCGGATCGATGGAGGAGTCGGAATCGCGAGGAGAGACCGACTTCACCAATATCCAGGCGCAATTCTACGGCCGGCGATATGCACTCGACATCACCTACCAGGAACACGAGGGGATGTACATCGATAACGATCGGGACTTCGACGTACCGATCGAAGACACCAGGATTCCCGATCTTTCGGCGCAAACGATCGCGGCGTCGTTTTTTTGGAGTCGCAATTCGCGGGTCAACCTTGCGACGGCATACAAACTGGACACGATCCCGGAACGGTCGCGTATCGGTCTCGTTTGGATGGGTTCCATCAGTCGCATTACGATATCGGCGCCGAGCGGCCCGGGCCGCGGCATCCCGGCTCTGGACGGCACGATCTGGAGCGAATCGATGAATATCCAAACGCATACGGCGATCGGCGGTTTCGGCTTCACGACCATTCTCACCCACTCATCACTCTTTTTCGCACCCCTCGTTACCGTCGGTCTGGGCCTGCAACGGAGCGACTTTGACGTTGCCGACGACAGCGGAGCGGAATGGTCGATTGCGCCGCAAATCTCCGGCCGCCTCAGTTTGGGGTACAACAGCCGCAACTGGTACCTCGCGGGCCTCACGACGGTGGATCTTCGTAACGTGCAAACGCCGTTTTTGGGAGCGACACAGGGAAGTGTCCTGATAGAGCTCGTATTCGGTCGGCGCTATAACGTCAGTCGGCGTCCGTTGCGTCGGCGCGATCCGCCGGCGGAAGATTGAACGAACGCTCCAAATCGCGGATATCGTCATCGCCGATTGAAAAGACCGGCCCCAACGCCCGCGCCGAAAGCACCGCCGCGGCGGTAAACTCCGCGACCTCGAGACGATCAAAGGCTTCAAACAGACTCGATCCGGTGACGATGAGCGAGTCGTTGCGCACAATGATATTGGGCGAGGCGGGAGAGAGCGTACGCACGATCCGATCGTGTTGCGTGAAAGGTACGCCGTACGGCATCTGAGGGATATCGCGTAGCATGATGTAACTCTCCGGGATGACCCGCGAGTCGAACGGGACACCGGTGACCGCGAAGGCCATGATCGAGGGCGGATGGGCGATGATCACCGCCCCGATATCGGGATGCGCCTGATAGATCGCGCGGTGGAGGCGAACCGAACGACTCGGCGGCCGGTGCGCCTGCGCCTTTCCGTGCCGCACAAGCACCATATCGGCCGGCTCCAATAGCTTTCGATCGTAGCCGTAGGGCGTAATGAGAAACGATGTATCGTCCACGCGAGTGGAAAAGGTGCCCTCCGTACTGGTTACGAGGTGCTGATCGTAGGCGCGATGGGTGAGCTCCGCCATCGTGCGCCTGAGCTCTTTCTCCGCCGTTCCGTGGTCGGAAAGCTCAAACGTATCGAGGATCGGCGCCTTTTTGTGCACTTCCGCGATCTCACGGTCGTCGAGGACGGCGAGAGTCCCCAAGCGCGCCGCCTCGATCTGAAGGCGCGCGCAAAAATCGAGGGCCTCGAAGCGCATAAAGGCCTCGAATATATCGTTGCCGACGGTAACCGTTCCGTGGTTTTCCAGGAGCACTACGTTTGAACCGGCGCCGAACTGATCGGCGATCTTCGCCCCCAACTCCTCGCTACCCGGCGCGGCGTACGGCACGACGGGGCAGTCGCCGCAGGTGAGCCACGCATTTGCCGTTGCGCGCGTCTCGACGGGAATGCGGGCCGCCGAAAAACTCACCAACGCCGGCGGATGGGCGTGGACGATCGCACGAACATCGGGACGCGCGCGATAGATCGCACGGTGAAAGGGATACTCGGATGACGGCCTGTGCGGCCCCTCGACCGTCCCGTCGGGACGTATGCAGATAATGTCCTCGCGGCGCAGAGTTCCCTTATCCACGCCGCCGGGAGTGAGCCACACGGAACCGTTCTCGTCGAGGAGGCTGAGATTGCCGCCGGAGGTCGTCGTCATTCCGTAACGGTACACGCGGTGCATCATCGATACGATGAGGTCGCGCGGATGCTCGAGGCGATGTTTTATGCCGGTTCTGTGGCTCATGAGGATGAATATAATAGCAGATCGCCGGACGTACGATACGGTACGACCGAGGGAATCGCCGAGAATGCTCGCCGCTCATTCTCGTGCGGTACATGGATGTCGATCGGTAGGCGGCGCTACTCGTCGACGGAAAACATCCGTCCGCCGATGATCGTCATCGGACGACCGTTGTGCGTAGAGCTGACGACGCGGTACTGCGCCGACGGCACATCCCAGATCATCGTGATTTGGACGATATCGGATGCGAACACGGTTCCCGTTTCGACCTCGACCAACCGACGTCGATCGGAAACGGTTAACACACTTTCCAGCTCTTGCCGTTCGTAGTCGGTGATGAGCAGATAGTTCGCGCCGGACAGTCGCCCGTACTCGGAGATCTGTTCGTCGTCGACAAGGCCCGAAAACTGAAAGTCGAGCTCCGACAGGACCTCGGCGGTAGATTCACGATTCACTACGGTAAACAGCGGATCGGAACCGAAGGCATCCAGAAGCTCGACGGTTATCGAGTCTACGTGCGCCGCCATCGCTCCCTCGTCCGCGTCGGTGGCGGCCACCACCGCCAAACGCAACTCGCGACCGTTTTCGAGAATCCGTCGGATCGACGCCAACGTCTGCGTAACGATACCGCCGTCCGATTCCCGATCAGGTGCACTTTCGGACGGAGTCTCTGCGGCACGGTCGGAGGCGGCTCGCAGCGCATAGAACTGTCGCGGCTGCGGTCCTGAGACCCACAGCAGCGCGGGCAACCATAACGCTATGCCCAGGGCGAGGTTGATTCCCTTTAACTCTTTGTCGATGTCGGCGGATACGGGAACATGTCCGTCCAACTCGACGCGAATAGTCGGATCGACCCAGAATCCGTTGCCAATTCGGCGACTGACCGGAGTTCTGCCGACGAACTCGCCGTCCACGAATACGTCGGCTCCGGGAGGACTCGAATCAAAGGTAACGTTCGTCGCCGTTACACACCCGGTAAGAAAAACCGAAGCGACAAGTACCGTGGCAATCAGCCGGTTCATTCGTACTCCAGAGTGTAGGATATAGATGCAAATGTATGGCAATTATGCGTGCATTACAATCGGCACGTGCAACATTGTGTCGCAGTCGGCCGATCCCTCGAGTCGGATCGAACGGTACGGGCGCTTTTCGTCACGGTCGATCGGGCTCATCGCGGTGGCGCATAACGAGAGTGCTTCCGACGGTACATACGACCCATCCACCGTCGGTATTGATCGCTCGTTCCAAAACGTCGGATGCCGGAACCCCGACCGCCGAGAGCCCCGTCGGTAACGACGATTCGATAACGAGACTCCGTCCGTCTCCGAGACAAAGCGCGTGTCGTTGCGGTCCCGATCCATCGCGGGCCCATTGTGGGTCGAGGACCGACAGGAGCGCGTCGTCGGGTCGTTCGACTCGCACCGCAACCGAATCGAAGCCGAACGGCGCCGCGGCGGCATCCGGCTTTCCAAGACGATCCATGGTCTCTTCAGTTAGACCGCAGTCCTCCAAAAACGCTTTGCAGTACTCGTTGAAGAACAGCGGCATCCGCCCTTGGTCCATACCGACCTCGATACACCGGAACCAATCCATCGACTCGGTGCCGTCGGTGAGGCGCTCCGTATAGAGAGTGTGCGCCACCGACCGCGCTTCCAACGCCCGTTGGAGATCGTCCAACGTTCCCTTTTTTCGCGATCGCAGGGATACCGAACACGGTGATTGAACGGGAGTATCACTCTCGATGATTTCAACGTAGCCCGTGGGGTTTCCGAGGTAGAGTGCATTCCAGGAGCCCGACTCGGCGTGCGTCGTCTCGCGTCCGGCAATCCGCACGACCCGTTGGAGGTCCTGCAAACGCTCCTCGATGGCTGCAACATCGCCGGGTGCCATCGTGACCGTGACGTGGTCGAGTTGTAGAAGATCGGCAAACATGAACCCTGTCGCTCCTCCCGGTTGCACTTTCGGCGCAAACGCACGGTTTCCACGGCGGCACGCACCGTCATTCCGGAATCGTGATTCGCAGCAGGCGTCCCGATTCACTCTCGTCGGTGAGTACGTACAATGCACCGTCGGGCCCGATCCTCACGTCGCGGACTCGCGCACCGATCGGAATGGTCCGTTGCGATTGGTATACTCCGTCGACCACGACGATCTCATGGACGGCTTGGCTCCTAAGGCCGCCGGCGTACAGACGACCATCTCGGATCGCCAAACCCGACGGAGCAATTGCGTCGCTCCACACCAGACGCGGGTCCTCATAACCGTCGAGCGACTGAACGCGCGAGACCGGCGTGCCGCGGACGTACTCCCGGCTGTGCGATACCAGAGGCCACCCGTAATTCAGCCCGGCCCGCACTAGGTTTAGCTCGTCGCCGCCGCGAGAACCGTGTTCGGTGACCCATATCGCGCCGGTCGAATCGTCGCGTGCAATCCCTTGAATGTTTCGGTTACCGATCGTGAAAAACTCCGGCCGTACGCCGTCGGCCGCGAGAAAGGGGTTATCGTCGGGGATAGAACCGTCGTCGGCGACGCGCGCCACCATCCCGAAGAGCGTCTCGGTGTCTTGGGCCTGCTCACGCTGCAACGCCCCCTCAAATCGCAACGGCGGATTTCCTCCGTCGCCGATCGAGATCAACAGCGTGCCGTCGGGAAGCCAGAGAAACCGCGACCCAAAGTGCTGTCGCCCGTTCTTGTCCTCGTTCACTTGGAAGATACGCTCACCGTCGACGAGCCGATCTCCGTCGAGCCGGTAACGCGAGACGCGGGTACGGTTCGCCTCGCGAGTCCCGGACGCGTAACTCAGATAGACCAGACGGTTTTCCTCAAAGCGCGGATGGAGCGTGATATCCAACAGCCCGCCCTGCCCCTCGGCAAACACGTCGGGAACGCCGACGATCTCTTGGGGGGTCGTCGCGTCGTCTCGGAAACGGAGCAACCGGCCGGAGCGCTCGGTGATCAGGAAGCCGCGATCGGGCAACCATGCGACCGACCACGGATGATCCAGCCCGTCGACCACCGTTTGGATGTCCACACCGTCGACTGTCGGCTGATCCGACCAGTCGACCTGCGTTACGTCGGATCGAACCGTCGTGCACGCGGTAACAAAGGAGACGACGAATACCGCCGCGCCCACGCCCAGTAGGAACAGCACCGCTCGTTTTAACGTTCTCATATGTACGATCACACAATCCTCTCTGTGATAAGACACCGCGCCGCTTCAAGAATTTGCTGTTTTCGCCGCTCGCCCTTTTGTCCCATGCGTTCTATGCCGCCCCCGGCCGCGTCGCCGGACGAGGTCCGATGGTACGTACCGGTCGTCGGTCTATGAATGAGCCGGCATCGTCATGCGTAGTATCGTAATACGCCGTCGCTCATCGCACCGTTCAAGTATACTTAAAAATGAATAGCCGAATAAGAGTTTGTTTTTACAACACTACTGCTCCATCCATGCATCGTCGCCTTGACGCCGCACTATTTTGCGTCCATACTCGTCGTCACACACACATTTTCGTTTCAAAGGAAGAGGGGTGAGATTCCCCCGCGGACGCGCCACTGTGTTCGGTATGCCCGATGCAAGACGCCACTGGATCGATTCCGGGAAGGCTGCAACGGGTGACGCCGTAAGTCAGGAGACTTTGACGAAAAGGTTGCTGTATCCAAGCTTCGCGAGATGAGCTTGCAGATACGTCGGTCGGCCGTACACGGGCCGTCTCTTCGGTACATGCAAGCCTCCGCATACAGGAGGTTTCTATGGGTTTCTTTTTTTCACAGTCAAAGTCGAACAGGCGCCTAAAGGTGCTGTTACGTATCGTATCGGTCGCCCTCGTTGCGGGTGCATCCCTTGGGATACTGGCGGGATGTTCGGACTCGTCGGACGACCCGATCGACGTTGGTGGAACGTGGGCGCTCGAGACTCCCGATACCGGCTTCGGCCCGTTCTACGAGCGGTGGACGATAAGTGACAACGCCGTTCAGTACGAAACTTCCAGTGATGGATCGACATATACAACAACCTATCAAGCGGATATCGTCGATTATGTGAACGGTCGTCTCAATGCCGGCGACACCGCACTTACAAGCGGCCGGGCCACGACGAGCAACCCGGGATTCGCAGTTATTCAGTACACCGAAGTCAATGGGGAAAGCACGGGAGAAGTAGGTAAGTTCAACGTATTCCGATGGGCGGACAACACAAGCGAATCAACGAATCGCGACTTTACTCAAGGGTTTTCAGATTCCGACGGCAGCTCTCCCTTTATCAATGAAGTATTCGACTCCGCCGCAGATGCTGAGGCGGGTGCAACAAACGAGGCGGGGTACTTTGCCGGCTCTTCGAACGGCGCCGTTCGCCAATAACACGTAGCCCATGTCCCCGCGCATGCGATCGCGTTTATGGTTTATGCGCCGCGCCGCAACGGCTTCGGTCGTGGCGGCGACGCTCGCCCTTCTGGTGGCGTGTTCCGAAGCCGGTTCCGGCGGTTCGTTTACCCCGGCCGAGCATGGTGACGGCGTGCCGTTGGATTCGCCGTCGATCGTCTCGTGGGCGACGGCGCTCGGCCCGGGCGGGTATAATCCGGGCTTAGAGGCGACGAGTTTCATGGATGAGTCGCTGGCGTTCGGCCCCGTGAGCGGTATCTCGACCGATGTGGTGGTTCTGGGGCGCGGCGGTAGCATCACTGTCGAGTTCGGCCTCACGTTCGCCGACGGCAGGGGCGCGGACATCGCGGTATGGGAGAACGGCTTCATCGACACCCGAACGAATCTCCTGTTCGCCGAGCTGGCCTTTGTGGAAGTCTCGTCCGACGGCGTCAACTTCGTGCGCTTTTCTACCTCGACGACACAAAGCGGCCCAGTAGGAGACGGCGGTCTCGATCCCTCGCTCTACACCGGCTTCGCCGGACTCCATCCGGCGGGTACCGGTACGGCGTTTGACTTGTCGCAGTTAGCGAGCGATCCTCAGGTAACATCGGGGGCCGTAGATCTCGCGGCGATCCGTTACGTCAGAATCGTCGACATCGTAGGTGACGGCGGCACGTTCGACGACGAAGGAAACGCGATATACGACCCATATCCGACCGCGGGTACCGCCGGCTTTGATCTCGACGGTGTTGCGATACTAAGGAGCCCGTAGCGCTATCATGAGCGATCCGGCACGCCTTGCTCGCCTCGTCCCGCTCGTGGCACTGGGCGCCTTCGTCGCAATCGGCGCGCTCCCGGCACAGGAGTCCCGTGGCGACGGCCGGGCAAACGAAGGGGCGGACTCCGCAATCGAGGAGGGGCGGGACGAAGAGTCGACGATCATCCCCGACACTATCGTCGTTACCGCACCGGCGCCGGGCACGGCCGTGGAACCGGGCACGACCGTCATCGACGCCGAGGAGGCGCGCCGGGCGGGCCATGAGACGGTGGCCGACGCGCTCGTCGCCGAAGCCGGTATCTTCATTCAACGCCGGGGATCCGGCTTTGAGGCGGCCACGTTGCGCATTCGCGGTTCGACGGCCGAGCAGGTGCTCTTGTTGCGCGACGGACGCCCGGTCACCGACGCTCGCGGGGCGGTATCCGATCTGAGTCGTATCTCCCTCGCCGGTGTGGAACGCATCGAGGTGGTGCGCGGTGCCGCGACGGCGCTCTACGGAGCCGGGGCGGCCGCTGGCGCGATAAATGTGGTAAGTGCATCCCCATCTCCGATGAATGAACCAAGCCCATCGCGACGAGCCGAGGAGGGTTTCGTCGGGACGACTCGCGCCGGTTGGGGAAGCTTCGGTGAGTATCGCTTGGAGACCGAGCTGACTCGTCACGGCGAGCGCTCCGCGGTCGGCCTCGCCCTTACCGGCGTCCTCTCGGAAAACAGCTACGACTACGAACGCGCCGGCGAGTCGGTGACGCACGTCAACGCCGGCGGCGCGGAGGGCGGCATTCGGCTCTTCGGCGCGTCCGACCTCGAAGCGGGACGGGTCGACGGGAGCGCTCCGCGGATCGATGGGGAACTGAGCCTCTCACGATCCGAGCGCGAAGTACCCGGTAGCGTCGAGTTTCCCTCCTCCTCGGCGGTAATCGAGGATACCACCGCCGCGTTTTCGGCGACCGTGACGGCACCGGCGCGCGTCCGAGGCGGTGCGTGGGAGTTAGGAGCGTCGACCGGCGGGTCGTTCCGGGAGCGATTGTTCTCCGATCCGGACTACTCCCTGGGCGAGCTCTCGGGGCGATCGCAACTGGCGCACGTGGACGCGTATCTTTCGGCGCGCCGGGTTCCGACGGGTATCGTAGAACTGGCGTTCCCGTTGGAAACGCGCAGCGAGTGGCTCGACGACGACGACCTCGAACACAGGCGGCGCGCGGCCGCCTCACTCGCACCGTCGATACGCCTTAACGGTCGCCTTGCGGGAGGTTCCGACCTCTCCGGCACTCTCCGTGTTCGCGGTGAGAGTATTGCCGACGACGAGGAGCTCTATCTCCTCCCCAGCGCGCGCGTGACCGGAGGGTGGTCGCGGACCATTCGCGGAGCCGGACAACTCCACGCGTCGGTCGCGGCCGGACGCGGGTATCGCCTCCCGAGCTTCTCCGAGCTCTTCTGGCCCGCCGAGGCCTTTGCCGTCGGCAACCCCGATCTCGAACCGGAGCTCGCTCATACCGTAGAGATCTCGGTGGCATTCCTTGCGGGAGACGTGTTCTCGGCCGAAGCACGCGGTCACGCGGCGTGGTACGATGCGCTGATCCAATGGCGACCGGATCCTACCGGGATTTGGAGTCCGCGCAACACCGGACAAGCGCGTATCGTCGGTATTGAGATCGTATCGGGCGTAAGCGTACCGGTGGGAATCGGCCCGTGGAACATCGAACTCGACACTACGGCCGAGCTCCTGGACGCGCGGGATCGCACGGACGGCCCCACCTTCGACGAGCAGTTACCGTATCGTCCCCGCGTTGCCGGCGCGCTCGATATGGGATTCGTACATCTCCTCGGACATCGCGTGTCCGCCTCGATTCAGGCGGTCGGTGCGCGGCCGCTTACCGCCCAAAACACGAGTTGGCTCGACCCGTACGTCGGCGTCGATATCTCAGGGGCATTCGCCGTCCCCGGCACGTCGATCGTTGTGGGGGCGGCGGTTAACAATGTGCTTGATGTGGACTACGTCGAAACGCGCTTCTACCCCAATCCGGGCCGGGAGTTCGTAGTGCGTGCGGAGATATCGTGGTAGGGTGCCGCCGCCGGTCGATACATCGAGGAGCAGGTCGCCCCACGATCCGAGCGGTGAAAGTCGCCCTCGCGTGTCTCGCCGCGGGGGTTGTGTTATCCAACTGTTCGCTCTGGTTTGCGCCCGATACGCGCGAGGGACGCGACGGCGATCCGACGCGAGAGTTATTGATCGTTCACGGCGCCGCGGAGACGCTTTCGTCCGCGGAGTTGGACGAGGACGGCGCAATCATCGGAGTAGACGACGACGTCCTCGTGCTCGGCAACATACCCAACGCGATCGCCTACGGCGACACCGAAGACGAACTCCTTGTCACGCTCTCGGGCGAAAATGCGGTGCTCGTACTGGACGAGACGACGCTCTCGGTCCTACAGCGCATCGATCTCGGGTCGGGGAGAAATCCGATGCAGAGCGTCGCACTCGGCGCGGCGACGGTAGACGGGGCGGGACTCGTGGCAACGACATCGTTTCTCGCCGCAGCGGTGGACGTACACGATCGCCGCAACCGCGTGTGGCGCGTGTCCGGTGGCGTCGAGACTGCGCTGCCGCTGGCCCTACCGACCGGCGTCGCGCCCCAAGCACTCGCGGTGACTGCGGGAGCGGAATCGGGCCGCGTACGAATGATCGTAGCCAATACGGCGTTTAGTGCTTCGAGTCCCCCGGCCGAACGGTACGGTGAGGGTACGCTCAGCGAGTACCGGATGGCGATCGCCGGCGCGGTGTCGGGCACCCCGACCCTCGAGATAATCTCCGAACGTCTCGTGCGATTCGACGGTTTCGACCCGACGGGGCTCAATCCGACCGCGTTGGTGGATGTAGCGAGCGAGAACGAGATGCTCGTGGTGGGAAGCGGCGTCAACTTGCAGAGCGACGGAAACGGTGCCGACGACGGACGGGTCATCGTCGTCGATCGCGACACTTTAGCGGTACGAGATATCGTGGAAGTCGGCGGCTCACCCGGGAGCGGCGTACTTGTCGCCGAGGGAGCGGGGCATCGCCTCTACCTTGCGGGCCCCGAAGGAATTCGCTCGGTATATCGCGACCCCGTCTCGGGATGGGAAGAGGCCGCCCGGTCGGAGTACGATGCGGTCGGAGGTGGTGGTGAACTCACGCTCATTGCCGATATCGCGGTATTCGCATCGTCCGTGTACGCCTCGGACTTCTGGGAAAGCAGAATCATACGATTCAACCGTGAAACTGACGGTCGCCTCGTGGTCGCGGAGACCGTACCGGTCTCCCAAGGGCCGGTCGCGATCATGGTAACGGCGGAATGAGACTCACCGGCGCCACCGAAACGCGGCGTGTCCTCATTTCCCTATTGGCTGCGACGACGCTCCACGGCGCGCTATTTGTCGCAATCGGTCGCCTTTCGCCGCCGATGGACGACAATGAGTCGCCGGGACGAGACGCGCTGCGCATCGAGGTCTCATTCGCACGCCCCGTCGCCGCAAGCCGTACGCAGCACGACGAACGCGAGTCTGCGACCGACGGGCGGAGGGCCTCAACACCTCTCGACGAAACACCCCTTCCCCCACCGGCGACCGCGACCGCCGGATCGACCGGCTCTTTGACACCGGACGGGCCGATACCTCCCGCGGCGAACGGGAACGCTTTACATGAGCCGGCGTCCAGCCCTCAAACGCCGACGGACGAGAGGCTCTCCTCTTTCACCCACGACACGGACGATCTTCCGGAGCGAGATATCGTCTCCGGCGACACTGCGGACCGCTCCTCTGCCGACCGTTCCGTGCGAAGCACCTTGTCGGCCGCCGGGACCACCGATGCGATTCCGACGATCGAGCCGGAACGTTACGTCGAGCCGAGATATCCGGAGGCGGCGCGACGTGCCGGGCTGGAAGGTACGGTTGCGCTACGACTCTCCGTGAATGGGCGCGGTCGCGTAGTGTCGGCGAGCATCACCGAGACGAGCGGCGTTCGGGCGCTCGACACCGAAGCGCTCCGGGCCGCGCGGCTGTGGCGATTTCCGCGTGGTGCGGATGACAGAGAGAGCGCACACCGCATACGATTCTCACTGGAGGAGCAATGAGCTACCGTATAAGACGTTCGATGGGCATCTTCGCAGCGATCGTGATTACGTGGACGGCGGTGGCGGCGCCGTACGTTCGATCCCAGGAGACGCCGGCCGACGCGGTCTCGAATCGTGACTCGCCGGTACGCTACGCCCACACGTTCGATATCGAACGCCGTCCCGGCGGGGGCCGGGTGGTACGCATCCTCAACGCGTGGGAGGGAGCGGACGAACGTACCTACGCCGTCTTATCGAGCGGGGAGACCGCGGCGGACCCCGCCGCCTACGATGAGGTGATTCGTCTACCGGTACGGCGCATCGTGTCGCTCGCAACACCGGTTATCGCCCATCTGCGAGATCTCGAGGCGTTGGATCGCCTTGTGGCAGTCGATACCGCGGCATACGTATACCATGACGAGGTGCGAAGCATGATTCGAGCGGGGAGCGTCGTCGAAGTCGGAAGCGGCGGCTCAATCGATATGGAGACGATCATCTCTCTCTCGCCCGACCTGGTCGTCGCCTCCGCGTTCGGTCCGGACGACCCCGTGGTACGGCGCATTCGGGCTGCGGGTATACCGTTCGTCGTTCTCGCCGACTGGCGTGAGCAGAGCCCGCTGGGACGGTCGGAATGGGTGCGTCTGTTCGGTCTTTTGACCGGCCGCGAGGCGCGAGCAGCGGCACTCTTTACCGAACGGGAGCGGCGCTACCTCGAACTTGTGGAGCAGACCTCGTCGATACGCCCCACCGACCGACCCGCCGTGATGGCCAACGCACCGTGGCAGGGAAGCTGGCCCGTCCCCGGCGGGGACAGCTACATTGCGCGCCTCTTTGCCGACGCGGGCGGTCACTACATCTGGGCGGATCGCGACGGCGCGGGCTCCACCTTCCTTGATATCGAGACGGTGCTGGCGGACGCGGCGGAGGCCGACGTGTGGCTGAATTTCAACCTTTCATGGCGCTCACGCGAGGACGTGCGTGCGGCCGACGGTCGCCTCGCGGCGTTCGCCCCCTATCGTGCCGGAACGATGTATCACTTCAATCGTCGTGCTCGTCCGTCGGGGGCCAACGATTTTTGGGAATCCGGCGCGACCCGCCCCGACGTGGTTCTGGAAGACTTGATCCACATCTTGCATCCCGAACTCCTTCCGGATCACCGGCTTTATTACTATCGCCGTTTGGACCCGTAGCGGGGAGCGATCGTGAAGCGCGTATACGCCGCAAAACTCATCGCACTGTGCACCCTGCTTCCTCTCCTTATGGCGTTGTCGCTGCTGCTCGGATCGGTGTCGATCTCGCCGCGCTCGGTATGGTCGGCACTGTCGAATCCTACGGTCTCCGCGGCGAATCAAGGGGAAGAGGCCGTTCTGACGGATCCGCAAACAATTATCGTCCGCACCGTCCGCCTCCCCCGCATCCTCACCGCCGTGGGTGCGGGCGCAGGCTTGGGTCTTGCAGGCCTCCTCATGCAGACGGTCTTTCGTAACGCCCTCGCGGGACCCGGCGTACTCGGTGTAAGCGCCGGTGCGGGGCTCGGTGTGGCGCTCACGCTCCTCGCCGGGGTGGGTGGGCAGGCGGCCGCGATGACCACCGTCGCCGCGATCGCCGGCTCGGCGGTCGTATTAACGGCGATGATCGGCGTCAACCGCCTCGTCGATCAACCGGTGCTTCTGTTGGTGTTGGGGCTTCTGTTCGGGTACGCCGCCAACGCCGTGACGACGCTGTTGATGGCGTCCAGCCCTACCGAAGGTCTGGAACGCTACATCATGTGGAGTTTCGGATCGTTTGCCCTTCCCCCGGGTCCCGCGCCGCTCACGCTCGTACTCGTAGCGGCGGGCGCCGCGGCCCTCCTCTCCGTCGTCGGCCCCATGATCGATGCGCTGCTCCTCGGCCCGGCATACGCCGAAAGCTCTGGGGTACACGCTCGAAGGACGCAGGGTGTGTTGATCCTCTTGGCCGGTACCCTCACGGGGTTGATTACCGCTTTTGCCGGACCGATCTCATTTCTCGGCGTGGCTGTCCCGCACATCGCGCGCTCGTGGCTCAAAAGCTCCCGCCATCGTCTACTCGCCC
The DNA here is from genome assembly GCA_965601925.1 of Alkalispirochaeta sp. Lineage (GTDB taxonomy): Bacteria > Spirochaetota > Spirochaetia > DSM-27196 > Alkalispirochaetaceae > Alkalispirochaeta. The sequence continues at coordinate 1,833,848 of OZ271854.1, read as the reverse complement.
CGGCGACCGCGCTGGTCGGCGCGTCATTGGCCGTCGGAGCGGATCTTGTGTCGCGTCTGCCGGGGAGCGGGCGCGTGCTTCCCCTCAACGCCGTTATGGCGTTGGTCGGAGTACCGGTCGTACTCGCCGTCGTTCTGCGCGCATACCGGGGCGCGTCGGGCGGAGGAAGCGGACTGTGAACGACACATGCATCGAAGTGGCCGGGGTCGAGCTGGCCTATCGTCGCGGACCGCGCATACTCCGCATAGACGGAGCGGCGATCCGAAACGGCGAGGTCGTGAGCCTCGTCGGGCCCAACGGCGGAGGTAAAACGACGCTTCTGCGATGTATCGCCGGATTCATGCCGCCCCGACGCGGCACGGTGCGGCTCGACGGGCGCGCCGTCTACGGCCGCGGCGCCCTGTCTCGTCGAGAGCGGGCGCGCATCCTGGCGGTCGTCCTCACCGACGTAGTGGCGTCGGCGTACTTACGCGTGGAAGAGATCGTAGCACTCGGTCGGTTGCCGCACCTCTCGCCGGTCGGTCGCGGCGCCGCGGATGCCCGTGAGGTCCGCGAGGCGATGGCGGCGACGGGGGTCGCGCACCTCGCCGGGCGCTTCGTCGGAGAGGTGAGCGACGGCGAGCGCCAACGAGTCATGATCGCCCGCGCCCTTGCGCAAAGACCGAATGTGTTACTGTTGGACGAGCCGGCGTCTCACTTAGATCCACCGCATCAGACCGGTTTGTTTCTGCTCCTGCGCGACTTGGTTGCACGCAAAGCGATTCGCTCGGCGATACTGGCGACCCATCACCTGCATCTGGCAATGCACTTTTCCGACCGCCTACTCGTCGTCTACCAAGGGGGCGTGCAAGGCGGCACAAGTCGCGAGTTGACGAGGGATGGGGTAATAGAGCACGCGTTCGGTGCGGATGCGCAGGGGATGGGGCTATCGGAGCGGGCGCACACATCACCGGACGGTCCGTCGCCTCAAGACGGACTCTTGTTCGATCCGACGCGCGGATGGTTCATTCCGCGCTCGGTCGGCTGACACAACCGGTCGGCTCTGGTAGATTCTTGGTATGCATGCCCGCAAGGTCCGGCGGTACTTCATCGTTCCGATGGTGTATCTCGCATCTATTTTCGGACTACTCTTTCTTCAGTTTTCCGGTACGTTGACCGTTCGGCGTACCATCGACAAGTTACGGTTCGCCGGCACGCTCATCCCCGGGGCAGATGAGACGAGCAGCGAAATCACCAGCGCACGAATCGAATACGAAGGTCTCATCTTCGAGTTTTCCGAGTCCGATCCGGTCGTTATCACCACCGAGACCGATTCCGACGCACACCTCATTCCGAAACGGTACGAGGTCGACGAGCACGAGCTACGCGTCTTTTTTTCCGACGAAAGCCTCTTGCGATTCGAGGTGGCGTTAATGGATCCACCGGAGTTGCACCTTCTCCCCATTCCGACCAATCAGTGGCCGGAGGAGGGACACCTTCTGTTGCCGTATCGATTCAGCTCCAACGTCCGCTCGCAACCGCTGAATCCCGCGACTCCCGAGACGATCAACGTAAGCTACGACGATCGCGATTTTTTCTTCTCGACACCGCCGCGCACCATATTCGACGAAGGTCAGGATCTGCTCGTGATTCCTCTTTCCGGAGGGAGCCAGATGATTCGTTACGCCGAGGTCACCGGCGCAGAGGCCAATGTCGTCGAGGTCGCCTTCAGCGAGGGTCGCCGCCAGGTAAGCGACAGCGTCTACGCGCAGACGATCGATACGTATCTGGAGACCGGCTATCGCGGCTGGACGAGCCGCTTCAACGGCGGGACGGGGACGTGGCAATCGCGCGAAGGGGTGAGTCGTTTCTCCGAGGATATTCTCACCGCATATCTCGCCGAGGCGTGGGAACGAGACGAGTACACTACGGCGTTCAATCGCATGCGACGCGCCGCCGACCTCCATCCCGATCAAGTGGGATTACTCTCATCGGTGTTTCTCGGCGATCTGAGAGAGGTAACGGACACATTTATCGCCGACGACCGTCGACGCGCCCTGACCGTCTCCGCACGCATCTCCGCCGGAGATCCGACCGTATTCCGGGACGAGGACATCATCCCTTTTGCCGCCCTTCGCGGCGACGAAGAGTTGTATCGCAGTGTTCTGGAGTTTGCGCGTACGGTCGACTATCGCGTCGTCGATGTCCCGACGGCAATCGGCATGCTCGCCTCGGCGATCGATACGTTACACCCCTCCGATGAGGCACGCGACGCGACCGAGCGCCTCATCGGCGTCGTGGAGGAGCGTATTCTTCCCTCGATCCGGCAACTTCAAGACTATTTCTTCGTCGAGACGGCTCAGGCGGAGGTAGAGCTCTACTGGTCCATTCGTGCCGGCGATCTGTTGGAGCAACTGGGACGGCGTGAAGGCAATCCGCTCTACACCACGATCGGACGTAATCTGCTGGTATCGGGTTTGGATCTCGCGGACGAGCGGGGATTTCTCCCGGAGTTTTTGTTCTTCAACGAGAACGGTCTCCAGGGGCAGGAAGGAAGCTTCGGGCCGGAACGCCTGTATGCGCATCTGTCGGAAAATCCGTGGTATCCACGCACGATGTCGCTCTACGAAGAGCTCGGAGCCGGACATTTCATCTGGACCGTCGCCGATTTCACACGTGCGGAGATCGGCGAAGAGCAATTCTCCTTTCGCCTCCGCTATCCGGAGAACCGAACGCACTATATTCTGATGCAGGGCGTTCCGCCGTTCGAGTCGATGATTCTCTTCGGCCTCCAGTGGCGCAACGATCCGAGTTTCGAGTCGTACATCAAGGGTCGCCACTACGAGCGCGATACCAATACGTTAATGATTAAGTACACCGACGACTCGGTCGAGGAAGACATCATTCTGTTTTATTGAGCGCATCGATGAAGAGTTTTCACGAGATCATGACCGGTCTGCAGTCTCCGACCGTCTTTTATTTCGTACGGCACGGCGAGTCCGAAGGCAACGCAGCCGGGAAAATGCAGGGGCACCGCGACCACGTCCTCACCGCCCTCGGCAGGCGGCAGGCTCACACCACCGGGCGGTGGTTTGCCGACGAGCGCGTTGCGATGGATCGGGTTTTCTCTTCGCCGTTATCGCGCGCGATGGAGACTGCACGAATCATTACCGAGGCGGCGGAGTATGCGAGCCCACAACCGCTCGAGGCGGCCAAGGAGCTCGATACGGGGATGTTTACCGGTCTGTCGCTCGGCGATATCAAAGAGCGGTACCCCGAGGAGTACGCCGAGTTCATCGTCGGTAGTTGGGAGGCGGTCCGCGATGCCGAAAGCGTCGCATCCCTCACCGGCCGCGCTCTGGCTACGTGGGAGGCCGTGGTCGACCACGCCAACGCCGTTGCGCGGGAGCGATCGGAGTCGTCCGAGACCGTCGATTCGCCCATACGCGTCATGGTGGTCACACACGGCGGAATGCTGCAATGGATCTTCAAGACGAGCTTCGGCGCCGTGCCGGAGGCTCCCATTCCGTGGATGCCCCTCATACTGGCGACCAACTGCGCCGTCTCGGAGTTTTCCGCGCGACCGGTATCGAGCGTCGCCAAAACGGGCGAGGCGCTGTCGTGGTACTACGGCCAGTGGTCACGCCTCAACGTGACGCCGGCTGAGGCGTCGAGTTTCGGCTCCCTCGCAGCCGAACAATTTCACACCGACAGCAATCAAGTACGCTGATACGCTGCGGTGCGTCGTCGACGTTACTTGATATCTCGGACGAGAAATTCTATACAGTCTGTATCAGATGCACGAGGAAACTCCCGGTTGTGAGGAGCGTCTTCACCGGGTAACCGAAGAGCTGGCCGTACTTCGCACATTGGTCGACCACGATCAATACACGGGGTTGCCGGTGCGCCGCTCCTTTGAAAAAAGACTGTTCTCACTCCTCGAGGAGGCGCCGAAACGACAATTCGCCGTGGGTCTCGTACGCTTGGACCACCGTTACACCGAGTTCAGGCACAGTAGCGAGCTCGCGCACGCGCTTCTGTTCGTAACCGGCCAGCGTCTCCAGGCGGTGATACCCGGCGGTATCTACCAATCTCTGCGACTCGATGAGTTTATCGTACTGTTGGATCGGGAGTGGCAACTCGACGACCTTACGGGACTCGGAGAGCGAATCGGGGCGGAGGTCGCACGCCCACACGAGTATCCGGCGGCCAATACACGCCTGGGTTGTTTCATCGGACTATCGTTGTATCCCGACCACGGAGAGACGAGCGCCGCCCTCCTGGCAAATGCGGAGATCGCTCTCGGCGTTGCCGAGCAACAATCGGGCGGAACGATCATATACGACTCGGACATGGGGCACCAGCGACGGCGAGTCTATCGCATCCAGCGGGCGCTCAACGAGTCGATCCAAGAAGGGCTCGACCAATACCACATCGCATTTCAACCGATCGTCGGTCGCGATACGTCGCTCCATGGCGCCGAGTCGCTTCTGCGATGGCACCACCCGGCCCTCGGAATGGTCTCGCCGGGCGAGTTCATTCCCATCGCGGAGGAGTACGGCCACATTGAGATCATCGGACTGTGGGTGCTCTTCCACACCTGCGATCATCTCAACGCGTGGCGCCGAGAGGGATTCGAGATTCCGATCGTTTCGGTCAACGTGTCCGGGAGACAGTTACAACAGCCCGACTTCGTCGACCGCGTCTTGGGAATCATAGATGCTTCGGGTGCGGAGCCCGAAACGATTCGCTTGGAGTTGACCGAAACGGCGATCGTGAAAGAGGCGCACTCGGTGATCGAGAAACTCGCCCTTCTTCGCTCCCGGGGTATCCGGATCATGATCGACGACTTCGGAACGGGATACTCGTCCCTGTCGTACTTGCGGGAACTGCCCGTCGATACGATCAAAATTGCGCGCGAGTTCGTCGACACGGTCCACGAGAACAAACGCAGTCGAGACATCGTCGGTACGATCATCGCCATGGCGCGCAGCATGAACATGTCGACGTTAGCCGAAGGAATCGAGACGGAGACGCAATACGCGGTGCTGATGGAAGAGGGCTGCGACTACTATCAGGGCTTTTTCTTCAGTCGACCGATTCACGAAGATGAGTTTCCACACTATCTCTCGTCGTATAAACCGTAAAGGTGCGCCGGCGCTACCGATCGCCGACGACGCTCCGGAGTACCGATAGCCAGTGGTCGTAGCCGTCGCGGTACTCCGTCTCGACCGATGCGTCGGGTTCGATCGTCTCGCGTAGATCGAGGCCGGCGAACGCATCATGAAGGTCGTCGTAGAGCCCGGCGCCGTAGGCACCCCCACGGGCGGCGCCCTCGCTTCCGTCGGTATTGTAAAGCTCCACCACCGCTCCGCTCACCGTGGCAAAGGCGCGTCGAAAGAGAGGGCTCAGGAACATATTCGCGTATCCGGCACGCACCGTATCGACGGACATACCGATGTCGCGCATGATTTCCAGACCGTAACCGAGGGCGAAGACGATCCCCTCTTGCGCCGCCCGCACCAAATGGCGCCGATCGTGGATGTTGAAGTTGAGGCCGTGAAGGCTTGCGCCGTAGTTCTCGTTCTCCAATATCCGTTCGGCGCCGTTCCCGAAGGGTAAAAAGACCAAACCGTCGCTGCCCACCGGCGCCAAGTCGGCAAGATCGTTCAGACGCTCGTAAGAAACGCGGGAGATTTCCTCGGCAGGCGGGACGGTACAGTCGATCGGAGGAAGCGGATCGATCGCGTTTTCGCGGATCCAGCGGTTGAGAATACCGGTACCGTTCAGGACCTGGAGCACACCGTACCGTTTTCGGTCGGCGCGGTGGTTCACATGCAGAAACGTGTTGACGCGACTCTTTTCGTCCCACACCGGACGATCCACGACGCCGTAGATAACGCCGGAGGTGCCGGCGGTGGCTGCAATCTCCCCGGGGTTCAACACGTTGAGCGAGAGCGCGTTATTCGGTTGATCGCCGGCGCGGTACGCAACGGGAATGCCGGCCGGAATACCGAGCTCGGCGGCGGCGGCCCTGGTAACGCGTCCATGGTCGCCGAAACTCTCTTTGGCCTCCGGAAGTACATCCGCATCGAAGCCGAAGTGGTCGAGAAGAAATTGCGCCGGAGCGTCGTCATTGAAATCCCAGAAGATTCCCTCCGAGAGGCCGCTCGCGGTGGTGATCGGCTCGCCGGTCATCCGAAAGGCCAGATAGTCACCGGGAAGCATGATCTTCCAGATATCGGCGTATAGTTCGGGCTCGTGTTCCTTGACCCACGCCAGCTTTGCGGCGGTGAAATTACCCGGCGAGTTGAGCAGACGGGGAAGTACCTGCGCTGCGCCTCCCAACGCCCGGAAGGCCGCTTCGCCATACGGTACGGCGCGACTGTCGCACCAGATGATGGCGGGACGTAGCGGCTCGCCGGCACGATTCACGGCGACCAGACCGTGCATTTGGTAGGAGATCCCGACCGAGACGACCGAGGCGAGGTCGACGTCCCTCGCGAGCGCCCGGGTGGTCTCCACCATGTAGCGCCACCACATCGCCGGGTCCTGCTCCGCCCAATCCGAGCGCGGGGCGCTGATCGGCATCTCTGTCGCCGGCGCGCCGGCGGAGGCGACGCGCGAGCCGGTGTCGATATCTACCAAGCTCGCCTTGATGGAGGAGCTTCCGACGTCAAACCCAAGCGCGTATCGTGCCATATCTCGCCTCCGGTGCAATGTTCCTACCCGTCTATCGCCGCGTCGTACGCCGCGGCGACTCAGTCGATTATGCCGAACGGATCAAGCCGGCCAGACGTTCTGCGGTAAATCCGAGGTGTTCCGCGACCCGTGCGCCCGGTCCGCTGGCACCGAAACGGTCGATCGACAGTATCAATTCACGTGCAGCGTGGCGCTCCCATCCTTGGCGAATCCCCGCCTCGGCGACCACCACCGGCACGCCGCTCGGAAGCACCGTCTCACGCCACGCGGCGTCCTGGGACTCGAACAGCTCACGACTCATCATCGAGACGATGCGGCACCGTCGCCCGCTCGCTTCGACCGCCTCGTGTGCGAGAGAGACTTCGCTTCCGCTCGCTACCACGATCACCTCCGGATCCTCGGCATCGGAGACGACATAGGCGCCTTTGCGAATGGAGCTCCGCCAGTTCGTGTCCGCCTTGGCCAGCGTCGGCAATCCCTGACGGGTAAGGGCCAAAACGGTCGGCCCGTCGTGTTCCAGGGCCATGAGCCACGCTTCATTGGTCTCTTCGGCGTCGGCGGGACGCAGGACGCGCAAGCCCGGAATGGCCCGCAATACCGCCAAATGCTCGATCGGCTGATGGGTCGGCCCGTCCTCGCCGAGATAGACTGAGTCGTGGGTCAAAATGTAGACGACCGGCGTCTGCATCAACGCCGAGAGGCGTATGGCCGGCCTCAGATAGTCGGCGAAGACGAGGAAGGTTGCCACGAACGGCCGCAAGCCGCCGTGGAGCGCCATACCGTTTCCGATCGCCGCCATACCGAACTCGCGCACTCCGAAGTGCAGCGTCCGTCCGCCGGGATTGTCGGGACCGAAGTCACCGTACTCGGGAAGCGCCGTGTTGTTGGAGGGCGCAAGATCCGCGGAACCGCCTACGACGTGAGGCAACATCTTGGCGATCGCCTGGAGTGCACCGCCGCTCGCCTTGCGGGTCGCGACTTTGTCGCCCACGGCGTACGACGGCATACCGATGTCCTTGAGCACGCGCTTGTATCCGCCCTCGACCGACTCCTGCCATTGGGCGAGGAGCCCCGGATTGGCCGCCGCCCACGCGTCGAAGGTGCTTTGCCACGCGCTCTGCTCCTTCGCAAGCTCGGCCCTACGATCGGTGAAAAAACTCGCGGCGGCGGGTTCGATATGGAACATCGTCTGTGCGTCGACGCCCAGCCGTTGTTTGGTCAGAGCGACCTCGTCGTCGCCGAGAGCCGCGCCGTGCACGCCGTGGGTGCCCGCCTTGTTCGGTGATCCCTTACCGATGACGGAATCGAGAATGATCATCGAAGGGCGCTCCGTGTCTGCCTTGGCGTCGGCGACGAGACGCCGAATCGAATCGGGGTCGTACGCATTACCCTCGAGCACCTGCCACCCGTAGGCGCGGTAACGCGCCGCAACGTCCTCGGTAAAGGCGAGCTCGGTCGAGCCCTCTATCGAGATGCGATTGCTGTCGTAAAAAACGATAAGCTTACCGAGGCCGAGGTGACCGGCCAGGGAGCTCGCTTCGGAGGTGATACCCTCCATGAGACACCCGTCGCCGGCGATGACGTAGGTATGGTGGTCGACGACCGTATGTTCGCCGGTATTGAAGCGCGCGGCGAGCATGCGCTCGGCGATAGCAAAGCCGACCGCGTTGGTAAGTCCTTGGCCGAGGGGGCCCGTCGTCGTCTCGACGCCGACGGTGTGGCCGAACTCGGGGTGTCCGGGAGTCTTACTTCCCACCTGGCGAAACTGCTTGATCTCCGAAAGCGACAAGTCATAGCCGGCTAAGTGCAGAAGACTGTAGAGAAACATCGAGCCGTGCCCCGCCGAGAGGATGAACCGATCGCGGTCGGGCCACGCGGGATCGGCGGGATTATGTTTGAGAATCTCACCGTAGAGCAGCGCGCCCAACTCGGCGAGTCCCATCGGCATGCCGGGATGTCCGGAGTTGGCGGCCTGTACGGCATCTATCGTCAATGTGCGCACCGAGAGCGCAACGGCTTCTATCGCCTTGTTATCCATGTGGAACGGTCCTCCTCGTCGAATGTAGCCGCATTGTAGCACGCCGGGGACGAGCGTGGCAAAACGCGTACGCGACCGAGCGCTACGACAAAATGATCTCTTTCAACTGCACGAGACGCGTGATGCGCCACGTCGGACGACGCTCTCCGGTGACCTCCGGCGGCGTCTCGCCGAGCATGGCGCTGCGGTCGAGCCATACGGTGTCAATTCCCGCTCTATTACCGCCGACGATGTCGGAGCTCAAAGAATCGCCGATCATGATACACTCGGCGGGATCGGCATCGCCCAGGCGGGCCAATACGTGGTCGAAGAACGCACGTTGCGGCTTGGCCGCTCCGATCTCCTCGGAAATGATGACGTCGCTCGTGTACGGACCGAGACCGCTCGCATCTAACCGCGGTCGCTGCACATCGGCAAACCCGTTCGTTACCACGACGACCGGCGCGATGGCGCGTAGGACCTGCGGTGAGGTCGGCACCACTTCGCCGCACCGACTTAGTCGCGCGATGAACTGTCGATTGAGGAACTCCGGCTCCACCGGCCGTGAAATCGCGCTGAAGTCGAGAATCCGAACCAGCCGACGAAACCGCTCGATCTTGAGCTCATCCGGCCCGATCTCCCCCTCCTCGAGTTGCCTCCAGAGTTCGGCGTTTATCTCGCGATACGCCGTGGTGAGATCGACCCCCTCCTTGGTAACCGGCATGAAACCGAACTCGAGAGCCATCGCTTCCAGTATGCGCTTTTCGCACACCGCAAAGTTGAGGATCGTATTGTCCGCGTCTATGAGAACGTGTCGATAGCGTCGTGTTTCCACGATTCAGAGCATACCGCTTTGTCCCGTCTCGCGGCCATACATTGCGGCTGCGGCTGCGCCCGTGCCGCGGCTTGTCCAAGGAGCGACTGAGCGATACGATGCGGCCATGAGCAACACGATCGCGGTACTGGCCGGCGATGGAATCGGCCCGGAGGTGATGGAGCAGGCGCGAGCGGTCCTCTCGGTCGTCGAACGCAAATCGAGACGGACTTTTACGATCGAGACGGCGGATGTGGGCGGCGCCGCAATCGACCGCCACGGCACGGCCCTCCCCGAGGAGACCGTAGCGCTCTGCCGCCGCAGCGACGCGATTCTCTTCGGTTCGGTCGGCGGGCCGAAGTGGGAGTCGCTTCCGCCGGCCGAACAACCGGAACGCGGCGCCCTCCTGCCGCTGCGCAAAACATTCGGGCTCTTTGCCAATCTGCGCCCGGCGATCGTCTTTCCTCAACTGATCGACGCATCTCCTCTGCGATCCGAGTCGCTGGAGGGCGGATTGGATATCATCGTCGTGCGCGAGTTGACCGGAGGCATTTACTTCGGCGCGCCGAAGGGACGTGAAGAGGGCGACGATCCGCGCGCCTTCGACACGCTGGTCTACCATAGGAGCGAAATCGAGCGCATAGCCGAAGTCGCCTTCGCCACGGCGCGATCGCGCGCGCGCGGCAAGCAGGGTCGCGTGTGTTCGATCGACAAGGCAAATGTTCTTACATCGATGGTATTTTGGCGCGAAGTCGTGACGGAGGTCGCATCGCGGTATCCCGATGTCGATCTGACCCACATGTACGTGGATAACGCGGCGATGCAACTGGTACGCGATCCGCGCCAGTTCGACGTGATTCTCGCCGGCAATATGTTCGGAGACATCCTCTCCGACGAGGCGGCAATGCTGACCGGCAGCCTCGGCATGCTCCCCTCGGCCAGCCTCGCCGACGGCAGCTTCGGCCTCTACGAACCGTCGGGCGGAAGCGCCCCGGACATCGCCGGGCAGGGAATCGCCAATCCGATCGCTCAAATCCTGTCGGCGGCGATGATGCTCAAGTACAGCTTCGGTATGGACGACTCCTACGACGCGATTTTCGCCTCAATCGGCGAGGTCTTGGATGAAGGATACCGCACACGGGACATTGCCGGTAAAGGAGATGCCGTGATCGGAACCGAGGAGATGGGCCGCCGGATTGCCGCAAAGGTCGAGGCGTTGTAGTGGGAGGCGAGCCGGCGGAACCTCTCGATGGATGGTCGGCGTTCCAGGCCGCGGAGATACGCGTCGGCACCGTTGTGGACGCGTTGCCGTTTCAGGAAGCGCGCGTTCCCGCGATGAAACTGCGCGTAGACTTCGGAGGAGGCGACGTGCGGTGGTCGAGCGCACAGATAACCGACCGCTATGACGCGGAAGGATTAGTGGGGCGTCAAATACTCGCGCTTACCAATGTGCCGCCGAAACGGATCGCCGGATTCAAGTCCGAGTTCCTGACTCTCGGACTTCCCGCCGACGACGGCTCGGTCGTACTGATCGGGCCCGACGGTGAGGTGCCCGACGGCGGGCGTCTGTACTGACTCGTCACGACGAGAGTAATCGGTCGAAGTCAAGCCCCGCTTTTCGAGCGACGCCGCGCGCAAGGCTCCGTCCGTCCGGCAGCCCCGGAACGATGCGATACAACTGATCCGGACGGATCGTCACGCTCTCGACAACGCCATCCTCCCCCGGTCGTGCATCTCCGTTCATCCGAGAGGGCAGGTCGTGTAGGTGGGTAGCGAACAACACCCTCCCTCCCCGGCGAGTAATGACGGTAAGAGTGTCCCGGGCCAACTCCAGCGCGTCGGAGACGCCGGTCGAAGAAAAGGTCTCGTTCAGGAGTACGAGGCTTTCTGCATTGCACGACTCCAGAAGCTCACCGACGTCTGCCGCCTCGCCGGCGAACCGACCCGCCTCAAGGCCTTGACGCTCGCCGCCGGCAAAATGGCTCGACAACGTGATGCCCGGCGTAATGACGGCCGAAGCGGCCGGTACGAAGAACCCCGCCTCCGCCAACAGATGCGCCAGCCCCACGGCGCGCAAAAACGTCGTCTTGCCTCCGTCGTTGGGCCCGGTCAGCACCACGGCATTCGCACGCCGAAAGAGCTCGACGTCGTTGGTCCGAACGTCGACACCGCGTCGGCCGAGTGCCAGGACCGGATCGTAGAGCTCCCGAGCGACGCATCCCTCACCGTATTCGGCGAAGCAGACCGGCAACCCGTCGCGTCTGAGGCGACCGATCGTCTCCGCCAGCGCAGCATAAACTTCGAGCTCACCGACTATGCCGGCGAGAATACCGGTCTGCAGCGTGTTGAAGCGCTTGAGGGCGCGCGCCAGCGGTCGCGTAAGGTCGGTAATGAGATCGTCCAAGTCGCGAAAGAGCGGCGCGAGGGGAAATCGATCCGGGTCGCCGGTTCGCGACCCGCCGGCCGCAGGATCTCCGGCGCGCCAATCGGCGGGCGGCGCGTTTCTGTGGAGCCCGGTACGGACACGATACGGATTGTCGGCGCCGAACAACGCCTCTCCGATACGATCGAACGATCCCCGCACACCGTACTCGGAGTCGTTGATCGAGAGGAGAACCGCCTCGCGGGGGCGCAATCTGTCGTCGAGGTTGACGCCGATCGTTACACTCCGTCGCTCACGCACCCCGGCGCGCATCGCCGGCAGCTCCTCGACGAGGCGCGCAAATTGGGCGTCGTCGTCTGCAGCGGTGAGAGTGCGCCTGATGTCGCGCAGCGCCTGCGACGCCAGCGTGTCGCCGCACCGACTGAGCACATCGCGAAGCTCCTGAACGATCTCGACCACCAATGTAAGATCGCCGAGACGCCGGGCCAGCGAAAGAAGATCGCGATCGCGGTCGTTCTCGCCGTGCATCGATATCTCGGAGACGCGCTCACCGAGGGTGCGAGTGACCGCGCACAACTCATCGTGTTTCACGAAGTCCTCGATGATGTTCCGGCGTCGCGCCCTGAGGGTCCGTCGGACCGTCTCGTCATGACGTCCCGAATCCGCGTACGGTTCGGCCAGGATCGACTCGATGGTTCGACGAATTCGCGGCTTGGTGGTGATGGCCTCGAGAAGATCCGGAACGCGCAAATGGTCGGCGAGGTCCGAGTTCAGGCGGTGAGACGAACGGTCGCGCGGAGTCTTCCAAAGTAGGGATATCTCTCCGAGACGACTCAACAGCGTACCGTCGCCCATCGCTACTCCTCGCGGTGACGGCGGGCAAGCTCTTCGATAACCCGCTCGAATCGCATTCCCTCCGCCTCCAAGAGCACCATCAGGTGATAGACCAGATCGGCGGCCTCGGAGCGCAGCTCTTCGCTCGTGGCGGCAAGAATCACCTCGACCGCCTCCTCGCCGACTTTTTTTCGAATCTTGTCGCGCCCCTTGGAGAAAAGGTGCGTGGTGTAGGAACCCTCAGGCATCGTTCGGTGACGTTCCGCGATAAGATCGCCCAGCCGTTCCAGTACCGTATCGTCGGCGGAATCTGCGGCGCCGCGCTCCGGTCGCGGTACGGTGCCGTTTCGGTCCGACGTCGCCCCCTTTTCCGGGGCGGAGCGTTCCGATACGTCGTCGGTGGTCGGGTCGTCTACCGCGGCCGTATCGGCCAGCTCTACCTCGAACCAATGGTCGCCTTCCACGAACCGTGCGTACCGCACACCGCCGCCTCGGAATGGTAAGACGCGTCCGGTGTCGCGCACCACGACCCACAGTTCGCCCCGCTCGAGACTCTTCGTCCGACTCTTTTCATTGCACGCCGCGACGTCACGGACGTTGCCGTCGGCGTCGCGTACGATCAGTACCGTCGTTTCCATTGCAATCCTTGATGTCTGTGCCGGCATCCGATACCGACGCTCCGATCAGCTCGCCGCGCCGTCGGCGACCGCGCGGCGCAGATCGAAATGCCCCTCGTAGATGGAACGGCCGACGATGATTCCCGCGATTTTCCCGCCGCTCCGCAGTCTGACCGTGTTCGCGTCCTCGGTTCGCGAAATACCGCCGGAGAGGATGACCGGAACGGTGGTCCGGGAGGCGACCTCCAGCGTCCCGTCGATGTCGGGGCCGGTAAGCATACCATCCCGTGCGATATTGGTGTACTCAACTGCGGCGAGCCCCATTTCGCCGGCGCGACGAGCCAACTCCACCGCCGCGATCGAAGTTCCCTCGCGCCATCCCGCGACCAACACCATACCGTCCTTCGCATCGACGGAGGCGATCATGCGGGACCCGATCTCCCCGGCCCACAAGGCGACTTCATCGGGATCGCGCGCCAGGACCGTTCCCACGACGCCGTAGTCGATGTCCAAGTCCAAGACGGCGGCGAGACTTGCGCGGTCTCGAATGCCTCCGCCGACCTCCAAGATGCAAGAGACGGCGTGACGAATGCGCCGAATCGTCTCGCGATTGTCTCCGCTTCCACGCGCCGCGTCGAGGTCGACGAGATGAATGCGCTCCGCCCCCTCGTCGACAAAGCGCTGAGCGACCGACACGGGGTCCTCGTCGTATACCGTTGTATCGGAATAGGCACCTTGTCTGAGACGGACGCACCGTCCGTCGATGAGATCGATTGCCGGTATGATGATCATATGTGGGAAAAGAACTCCTTCTCGTATTCGGCGATCCCGAGAAACGATTCGGGATGAACGGGGAAGGTCTCGATCTCGAAAAGCGATGCGTAGCGCTCGGGCTCCCCATTATCTCGTGCGGCCCAGGCGGTCAGAGCGGTCCCGAATGAGGTCGCCTCCTCTATCCCGGTGAGAAAGACCGGGTTGTCGGGGAAAAAAGCGGCGAGGAGAAGATTGTAGTCCAGATTGTGTCGGAATCCCCCCTCGACGAAGATGGACATACCCGGCTTGAGTCCGACCCGCTGGAGCGCCACCTTGCTCTGGAGCGCAATGGAGAGGTTGAGTACGGCATAGGACACCGGAAAGTCTTGAAACAGGGCCGGAACGACCTCGCCGGACCGTATCGCCTCAAGATCGTACTCGCGCTCCCCGTCTACAACCCTGGCTCGTGAGTCGGGGAACTGGCCGGTTCCGGGTACTACACCGGGCACGATGAAGTGTCGCCGCCTGTCGATAATCCGTTGATAGAGGCTCTTATTGAAGTCCGGAAGTACATCGGTCTTGTGAATGTCTTTCAGAATGTCGGTGTAGGTCCCGAACTCCAGTCCTCCCATAAGGATCGTCGTCTTCACCGGTCGTCCGAAGGCCGAAATGTTGAAAAAGACCGACTTCCCGATCTCGTCCGCCTCGAACTCGGCGACCATTCCTTCGCCGAGCGGTCCGGGATTCATCGCGACACACCACGTTCCGGTGCTGTTGAGTACGAAGTTCTCGCGCTTTTTCTTTAGTAGATACGGGAGAAGCGACGCATTGCTGTCGTGAATCCCCACCGTCACCGGCGTTTCGGGAGACAGGCCGGTCCTGCGCGCGACCGAGGATTGGACGGTACCGACCGACTCCCACGATCGTCTAGGTTCCTCGGCGACCAGGGGTCGAATACCGAGCGCACGGGCGACGCCCGACCAACTCCATTCACGGAAATCCCACAGATACGAATGGCATCCGATGTAGGTATAGTCCGCGCTCACCTTCCCGGTGAGAACCCACGCAAAATACTGCGGAAAAAAGAGCACGTGTCGAATGCGCGCGAACTCTCGCGGCCACGTCTCCTTGGTGAAAAAAAGCAATTTCGCCGGATTGACGAGCGGTTTGAGCTCGATCGTCGCGGTACTGCGCTGCAACTCGTCGCGATCGCCGACGGCGGCGAAAAACGAATCGTGTATATCTTCCGGCGGGATATGCGTATATGAGACGACCGGACAGGCGATAGCTCCGTCTTCGTCTATGGTAACGACGCCCGCGCCGTGGGTCGTAATACCGACCGCCTCGATTCGGTGCGTGCGCCCCAGATCGGCTAGATTATCGAGAAGCCACTCGCGTATCTCCTCAATCGGCTCCAACTCGATCCCGTCGACCATACGGCTCTCGAAGGAGCGATATCGTTTATCCACGCTGCGTAACTGTGCATCGAAAATCGTGAGCTTCTTGTTGGTCTTTCCTGCGTCGAAAACGGCAATCGTTCCGTCCATGTGCGCCTCTTCTCGCGGTATTGTAAACGGTCGGCCGGTGGGCCACAATCGGCAATCGTATGGATCTTCATACCGTCAACCCGTTGGAACGTGCTCGACTCGTACGCGAGGCCGCCGGCGACCTCATCAACCTCGTCGATTCCGATTTCGCCCACGCCGGGCTCGCGTGGCCCGCTAAGCTGTACGGCGCGGCGTGGAAGGCGTGGCGCGCGAAACCCGAGTATCGCCCGACCGGGCGCGGCTCGCCGGATGCGCGCCGGGCGGTAGCCGCGTTCCTGTCCGAGGACAGCGCGCCGATCGACGCCGACGAGGTGGTACTGACCGCCGGTTCCAGCGTCTCCTATCATCTTCTCTTCTCGCTCTTTCGCGACCGCGCGCGTGCACGGATGACGTACGAAGCGGAAGACGCGCCGGCCGTTGCGCTACCGGTGCCCGGCTATCCGTTGTTTGACGGTCTATTGAACGCCGTAGGCGTGCGGCCCGCGTGGTATTACTGCACTCCACAACACGATTTTCTCCCCGATCCGCGGGAGATCGAACGCTTAGTCCGGCCGCCCCGGCCGCTCGCCGCACTGGTGATGATAAGCCCCAACAATCCGGCGGGAGTGACCTATCCGGCCCACGTCATAGCCGACATTCTCGATATCTGCTCCGACGCGGATGTGCCGGTGCTCTTCGACGAGGTGTTCAGTCTGTACCGCAGCGGCGACCTGCCGAGTTCGGTCGTGCGGCGCGCCGACGTCTCGACCTCGGTCCCCCGAGGCCCGCAGGGCCGCGGCGAACACCCAACGGTGCACCTCAACGGTGTGTCGAAACTGTGTGCCGCGCCGGAGGTGAAGCTCGCCTGGATTGCGGTGCGTGGAGGCACGCGAGCGCGTCGCGCGGAACTGGTAGACCAATTGGATACACGCCACGACGACTACCTCACCCTTTCCGGCTTTGCCGAAGCCGCCGCGGCACCGTTTCTCACCGACCCGCGCGCGTATCGCCGTCGACGCGAGTTTCGCGACATGATAAACGCGCGTCGGTCGTACGCGATACGACACCTCGCGGCCGTCGACGGGTGGGAGGTACCCGGGACCGATAGCGGCATCCATGTTCCCGTACGGCTCGATCCGGTATACGCGTCGCGCATCTTCGGCACGATGGACGACGAACGCATCGCAGTTGCGTTGGTCGAGCGTTCCGGGATCTATCTGCATCCCGGCTACTTCTACGGCTTCGATCGGTCGCAGTTCGGCGGCGGCCCCTGGTTTGTGATCACGGCCCTTCACGACGAGATGACGGTACGCGAGGCGACGTCTCGGATCGAGGCTCTGCAACACACCGGACGTGCGAGTTGATGCGCGGGGCCCTCTCCCATTCGTGCGGATAAATCTTTATTCTTGTACTTGACTTTTGTGTGCCTGGTGGTAGTTTGTACCAGTCCGGGGTAAGGGACTCTCAGCGCCGCGCAGAGGACGGGTGCGGAGTGTCCGCGACATCAAATCGACTCCGGGCACGGAGGAATAACAATGCCATATCAAGAACAAGCGCAAACGCTATACGGCGCCCTCGCACGACAGCGCAGCATTCTACGCAACGTCTATCTTTGGATGGCTTTAGGGCTGGCGATTACCGGCGTCGTAGCGATGTACGTCGCCGGCAACGCGCAGATTTTTCGCGCCATCGTCGGAAATCGAGGCCTTTTTATGGGCCTTATCATCGGTGAGCTCGCGCTGGTGTGGATCATCTCGGCGCGCATCCGCACCATGAGTCCGACTACGGCGACCCTTGCGTTCGCCGGCTACTCGGTGCTCAACGGTGTCACGCTGTCGGTGATTTTTGCACTGTACACCGGCGTAAGCATCGCGATGACCTTCTTCGTCACCGCATCGACCTTCGGTGCGTTGAGTCTGTACGCGATCGTCACGAAGCGCGAGCTCGGCGGCATGGGACAGTATCTCTTTGCCGGCCTCATCGGTATCATCATCGCGTCGGTCGTTAACATGTTCATCGGAAGCCAGACGATCGATTACGTCATCTCGTTTATCGGCGTGTTTCTCTTTATGGGACTTACGGCGTACGACACGCAGATTATCAAGCGGTGGTCGAACGAGATGAGCGATTCGGTAGACGAGGCGGACTTCGTGCGCGTCTCGATCATGGGAGCCCTCAAGCTCTATCTCGATTTCGTCAATCTGTTTCTCTTCATGCTTCGATTTCTGGGAAACCGCCGATAGTCACACACGCGGACGACCGTGGGGCGGGAGCGATCCCGCCCTTTTTTTGTGCCCGCGCGGCGCGCTACGCCTCGTTGGAATCGACCAACGAATCGGGGTTGCCTCCAAGCGCCAATGTGACGCCGCCCACGATGAAAACGATGAGAATGCTCAAGATTCCGAAGCGCTCTTGCCCGGTAATCTGAGTAACCGAGGCGACGAGAAACGGTCCCATGATGGCGGCAAAACGTCCGAAAATGTTGTAAAACCCGAAAAACTCGGCGCTGCGCTCTTTGGGAATCAGCTTTCCGTATATCGATCGACTGAGCGCTTGGATACCGCCCTGACTGGAAGCTACCATGAGACTCAGCACCCAGAAGAGTACGGTTCGCCTTCCCATATCGGCTACTGAGGGGAGAAAAAAGGCGACCAGTACGACGCCCACGTACACACCGATACCGACAAAGAGCATCTTCCACGCGCTGAAGCGCGCGGCGAGACGCCCGTACAAAATCGCGCAGGGAAAGGCGACGATCTGAATCACAAGGAGAATAACGAGCAACGTATTGGAATCTATCCCCATGGAGAGCGCGATGGGCGTCGCCATACGAATAATAGTGTCCACGCCGTCGATATAGAAAAAATACGCGACGAGAAAGATGAAGACCGAACGATAACTGCGAATATGCGACAGAGTACGCCCCAAACGTGCAAAGCTATCGCGAATCGGTTGGGGGTGAGGCTCGATGCCGTATTTCTGACGTACATTGCGGATGATCGGTATCCCGAATATCAACCACCACAAACCGGTGATGAGGAAGGCGAGACGCGTCGCCGCCATCGTCGAAATGCCGATACGCTCGGCAGCGGTGATCAAGACGATACCGGCAACGAAGGGGATAGTGCTTCCGATGTATCCGAAACCGAACCCCATGGTGCTAATGCGGTCCATACGCTCTTCGGTGGTGACGTCTACCAGGAAACTATCGTAGAAGAGATTGGCACCGGAAAAACCGATGAGTGAACCGATGTACAACACCAGGGCCAACAACCACTGACCCTCTCCGGTAAGCACGAAGCTGAGTGTCGTAACCACACCGAGTGTAAAAAAGAGAAGAAAGAATCGTCTCTTCCTCCCCCAATAGTCGGCGATCGTCCCCAAAATCGGCGCAAGCACCGCCACAAAAAGGCTGGCAAGACTGTTGGCGTATCCCCACGTACTGAGATAGATCCGCTCGGGGGTAATGCTCTGATAAAAAATGGGAAAAATAGCGGTGGTAATGACGATCGAATACGCCGACGCGGCCCAATCGTAGGCGACCCAGCTACGCTCTTCGCGATTCAGCTTCCGCAACATGGGCCCCATCATGTACCATCGACGGCGTGGATTTCCAGCTGCCGGACCTCGACAAGAGCGAGTTCATACAGTCCGTGCGCTTCCTCGGCGCCTCGGACGGGTTGCCCCGTCATCTCGCGAACGCCCTGCGCCCCCTTCGTTCCGATGAGATAGTCCGT
Source organism: Alkalispirochaeta sp. (assembly GCA_965601925.1). Classification (GTDB taxonomy): domain Bacteria; phylum Spirochaetota; class Spirochaetia; order DSM-27196; family Alkalispirochaetaceae; genus Alkalispirochaeta. The sequence goes on along the minus strand of OZ271854.1, from coordinate 1,814,486 downwards.
TTAGAGGCGACGGGAAACGTCTGCTCCGACTGGTCCGTCGTTCTCGTGGCGCACGATTTCACCTCTCAAGGCGTCGTCGGGAACCACTTTATCGGTCGTTGCGTACTGGGAAGCTTTCGCGCCGCGGCCGATACTCCGACGGGCGTGTATCACTCTACTATCAAGGACTCGGTTGTAGGCGACGACTGCGCGGTCTATCGCTGCCCACTGGTGGACTCAACGATTCTGGACCACTCCGTGCAGGCGGTTGCCGTTCGAACCGCCGGCAGGATGGACGCCGCCGCACCGGCGTACGCCAACGGACTCGAGCTATCGGTCGGTATCGAGACCGGCGGACGAGAAATCGAAGTCTTCGCCGACCTCGACCACGACCTGGCACAGCTCGTCCTGCGGCGGAGCGTCGGCGGGGAACCGGCAACGGAGTATCGAGATATCGTTGCAGAGTATCGCCGGAGAGCCGACCTTCCATGGACGTACGTCGGCCCCGGATGCACGCTCGATTCGTCCATTATCGTCGCCTCGTGGGTCGGGGCCGGCTCGTCGGTCACCGACAACGCGTTGGTGCGCGGCTCAACGCTTCTCTCGGGCCACGAGGAGCCGATCGTCGTCGCCGGGGGCGCGCACGTCGTCGACTCGATTCTGCAGTGGGGGTCGAGCGTCGAGAGCCAGGCGATGGTACGACGAAGTGTGCTGTTGGAACACAGCCACTGCGAACGACACGGGCAGATCGCCGAGTCGATCATTGCCGCTAATACGTCGATCGGCGAGGGAGAGGTTACCGCAAGCTTCGTCGGACCGTTCGTCGCCGCCCATCACCAGTCGCTGATGATTGCGCTCTTCTGGCCCGAAGGTCGCGGCAACATCGGCTACGGAGCAAATGTCGGGAGCAACCACACCAGCAGGGCGCCGGATCAGGAAGCGTGGCCGGGAGAGGGCATGTTCTTCGGCCTGGACTGTTCGGTTAAGTTTCCCGCGAACTTTTCCCAGTCGCCCTACTCGGTCATCGCCACCGGCGTGATAACGGCCCCCCAACGTTTGGCGTTTCCCTTTTCGTTGATCACCCAGATCACCGATCTCGACGAGGTGCCGGAGGGACTCAACCTGCTGATTCCGGCGTGGATGCTTCGCAAAAACGTTTACGCCCTCATGCGCAACGAAGCCAAGTTCCGTCGCCGCAACAAAGCGCGACGAAGCGATTTTGATTTCGACATCTTTCGCCCCGACATTATGACGATGATGGAGGACGGGCGTCGGCGCCTCGTCGCGATCGAGGAGCGCGGAGCACAGGATGTGTATCTACCGGGCGACATCGACGGATTGGGTGCCAATGTACTCCGGGAGCGCGACCGCAGAGAGGCGATTAAAGCGTACGACGAGTACGTCCGTTTGGGATGTTATCGCAGATCTCGCCCCGACGACCTCACCGAGAAGGAACGAAACGATTACGGGAGCCTTCTCGTTACGCTTCTTGACGGGGTTCGGTCGTCCCGGGAGCGCGATATCACACGCGGAGACAGCATTATTCCCGACTATCGACAAACGCATCCCGAGATCGACGACGACCACTTTGTCCGAGAAACCGTCTCGTCGATCAAACGTACGCTCGCGGCGCTCGATCTCCCCGATCTAGTCGCAAAACTGGACTGAGTCGAGTCGGACGCGATATTGTTTGAATCACCATGAGAATCCCGGAGCTGGACGCCCGTGGAATCGATTATCGCTTGGTGGGTATCTCGGCGTTGGAGACGTTCTTCGGGATGGCCGCCGGGCCGATCGTGACGGCAGAAACCCATTTGGAGATCGTCGAGCTCGCCTCAACGTTTGACACGCTGCAATTTCCCGGTATGCCGGGATGGGACGCATTGGTACGCATCGAGGGTCGAGAGGTACTCCTTCGGACCGTAGAGGCCGCGGAGACGGCATACCACCGAGAGAGCACCGCGGATCACCCGCTCCTCCGCTTCTCGTGGGATCCGATACGTCGCGCCTTTGCCGACCCCGACGGGTTGTATCCGCTCCTCAAGGAGGCGCGCTCCCGCTCCCGACGCGACAAACGGGGGAACGCACCGGAGGCGGCCGACATCGATCCGGTGCGAATTGACGGGCTCGGCACGGCGGAAGCTGCAATGATCACCGCTCGCTTTCCGATCGCGCCGACGGAAGCGCCGGCCGACCGCCCCACCTGGCACGGCGACGCGGGCCTGCCGGCGATATGGCACCGTCTGCTCATGACCTCGATCATTACGGGGAAGTTCGCCTGGCGTGCGCTGGAACTCCTCTATCGAGAGGGCTACATAGACGATATCCTCCCGGAACTCGCGCCGATGAATCGTACCGAGCACAGCAAAGAGGGACATCCGGAGGGTAACGTCTGGCGCCATAGCCTCGAGACGTTTCGTTATCGTAAGACGACGGATCTACTCATCGGGCTCGGCCTGCTCCTCCACGACTGCGGCAAACCGTATGCGACGTCCGAAGGCCCCCGACGCTTCAATCGGCACGCCGATATCGGTGCGGATGTGGCGACACGCATACTCCGCCGCCTCCAGTTCGATAAAGAGATCACCGAAGGCGCGCGATGGCTCGTGCGCTACCACATGATTCCCGGTGAACTGGAGCGCCTCCCCGATTCTCTGACCGGTCCGATTATGGGCTCCAACCTCTTTCCGCTTCTGTTGGAGCTCTACCGGTGCGATCTGAGCTCGACCTATCGCGGCCCCGACGCATACTACCGTGCATGTACGGTCTATCGTCGGTTTCTCAAACGCGAGCGCCGCAACGCCCAACTCGCGCCGATGCGGCAGATGGTGAAACAGTACGTCGAATAGCGATATATCGAGACGACCGTTACACGTGCTCCACGAGAGCGGATCGCAACGCCTCGAGCGTCGGCTCTACGGCGACCGATCGCTTCGGGAGGTCAAGCAGGCGCGCCAACCGCTCGGGAATCTCCGGCTCTACTCCGACCGCATCGCGACAGACCTCGACAAACTTCGCCGGATGCGCGGTCGCCAGAGTAACCACAGTCGCGTCGCTTCCCCGCTCCTCGGCAAGGCGTCGCCGAGCGGCATACACGCCGGTCGCGGTGTGCGGGCAGATAAGCCTGCCGTGGGCGGCCCATACGCTCTTCATCGTCTCTGCGATCAGTTGATCGTCTACCGCTACTCCCGAGAGAAGACTTGTTACTTCGAGCATCTCGCCGAGAAACAACGCGGTAAGGCGCTCGAAGTTACTCGGGTTTCCCACATCCATCGCGTTGGCCAACGTCGGTACCGACGGCCGCGGTGAGAAGACCCCGGTCTTGAGATATTGCGGCACCACATCGTTGACGTTGGTCGCCGCAATGAACCCGGAGGTCGGCATGCCCCAGCGCCACGCGAGGATTCCGGCCGTGAGGTTCCCGAAATTGCCGCTCGGGACGCAAAAGACGATCTCGTCGTGGATCTGCTCTTTGAGCTGGGCGAAGGCGTACACGTAGTAAAAACTCTGCGGGATGAGCCTGCCGACGTTGATGCTGTTGGCGGAGGTCAAGTTGAACCGCTCCTTCAGCGACTCGTCGACGAACGCCTCTTTGACCATCCGTTGACAGTCGTCGAACGTGCCGGCGACCTCCAAAGCAAGCACATTGCCGCCGAGTGTCGTGAGCTGTTTTTCCTGTAACGGACTCACCTTCCCCGACGGATAGAGGATCACGACGTCGATGTTCTCGCGGTCGAGGAAGGCGTGGGCGACCGCGCTCCCGGTATCGCCGCTGGTCGCCGTGAGGATGACCGCCCGCGATCGACGTTCGGCAAGATAATCCTCCATGGCGGCGGCCAAAAAGCTCGCACCGAAATCCTTAAACGCGCATGACGGGCCGTGGAACAGCTCCAGAAGGACGATACCGGGTTCGAGTTCCGCCAGGCGCGGAGCAAAGGGAAAGGCGCGGAGCGCTACATTACGAGCGGCGGTCGCGTCGTAGTCCTCCGGCAGAAGTCCTTGAATCAGCGCCGCCGAGAGGTCGACAAAGGCGGTATCGTCGCCGAAGCTGCGAATCAACGCCCTGAGATCGGGCTCGTCGGTCGGGTGATACAGCCCGCCGTCGGGCGCAAGGCCCCGAAAGATCGCCTCACCGAAGGACACCTCAGTATGCTGGGGATCTCGCGTACTCGAGAATCTCATGATACTTCCTCTCTCATTCCCGGCGCGACAGGCTCACCGCCGCACCCGACACCGGCACTACGCCGAAAAAAAGGCGCGATGCACTGCGTTGAGCGCGCGCCTGCGCTCATCCCGGTCGATTACGAACGAGATATTCATCTCGCTCGAACCTTGCGCAATGGCAAGCACGTTAATCTCGGCATCCCCCAGCGCGTTGAACAACCGCCCGGCGATGCCGGGCCGGCCGCGCATATTGGCGCCGATTACCGCAACGACCTCCAGCCGCCTTTGCTCTTCGAACTGATCGATGCGTCGATGGTCAAGCTCGTCGTGCAACTCCTCACGCAAAGAGTCTAATGCACGCTCGAGCTGCGTTTCCCGGATGCAGATACAGATGCTGTGCTCGCTGGACGCTTGCGAAATCATGATGATGTTGATGCCGGCCTTTGCCAAGGCACCGAACACTCGAGAGGCGATCCCCGGTATCCCGAGCATACCGCCCCCCTCGACATTGACCAACGCGACGTTGCCGATCGAGGCGAGACCGGTGATGTCGCGATCGTGGGGTACGGGACGACCGCTGATCAAGGTGCCGGCAACGGCCGGGTTGAGAGTATTCTTAATCCACAGCGGTATGTCGCGTTCCACCGCGGGAATCATCGTATACGGATGGATGACCTCCGCTCCGAAATATGAAAGTTCCATCGCCTCTTGCAGACTGATCTCGGGGATGACGAAGGCGTCCCCGACGCAACGCGGGTCGGCACTCATCACACCGTCTACATCGGTCCATATCTCGACCGACGAGGCTCCGATCGCCGCACCGACGAGCGACGCGGTGTAATCCGACCCATTACGTCCCAACGTCGTGGTTACGCCGTCGTGAGAGGAGGCGATGAACCCGGTGATAATCGGAATCCCGGCACAACGATGCAGATGTGCGGCGATCCGCTGATAGGTCTCGGTGTAGTCGACGACGGCGCTGCCGTGAGTCGTGTCGGTTATCACCATCTCTCGCGCGTCTACAAACTCAGCCGGCTCGCCCTCCCGAGTGAGAAATGCGCGCATAGTAAGGCAGCTGAGACGCTCACCGAAGCTCAGCACCAGATCCATCGTCCGCGGCGAACACTCGCGAATCAACTCCACGCCGTGCAATAAATCCGCGAGCTCGTCCAAAAGTGACATCGCATCGTCGACGACTTCGGCGGCGTCGCCGCTTGCAATCAACGCCTCGATCGCCTCGCGATGGCGCGCACGAAGGGTCTCTACGAGATTGTGATACCCGGCCTCGCCCCGTTCCGCCCTGCGTGCCGCCTCCAGAAGCGTGTCGGTAACACCCTTCATCGCCGACAGAACGACGGCCACCGGTTCTTCCTGCATAGCGTCTCGGACGATCCGCGCGGCACCGCGAATCCGCATCTCGTCGGCAAGAGAACTCCCGCCGAATTTCATGACTTTCATGTTGCGCCTCACTGTAGCCAAGCGCTACCATTGCTGCAAGTATGCGATTCGCCGCATCGGTATCGATCACTACTCTTCTCGCGGTGTTCTATCTCGCCTCGTGCGCGACCGGCGACGGGGCGCACGTGTCGACTCATTTAGCGACACCCGAGACGAGCGACCGCCCCTCCGATGGGCAATCGGCGGGCGATGGGAACGACTTCGACCGCGAGACGGCAACCGTCGACGACGTCGCCGCGTACCTTCACGCCCTTCCGGAGACCCGTCGCGAGGGATATCAGTTGATCTCCTTCGAGCAAGCGCCGGTCGCAGGGGTCTTTCACGCGCCGCAATCCCGTCGAAACGAAGCCGCGGTTCTCGGACTTCTGCAAACCGACGTCCACATCGCGGTGATTCAGGCGACGACGGACGGTCGTGGACGAGACGAGGTCGACATACAGCCGGTCGGCAGCGGCGCTTCGGTCCTACATGTGGAAGAAATATTCCTGCACGCCGCCAACGGTTCGCCGAACGGGCTTCGAATACGTCTCGCATTCGGGAATCGGGAAGAGGAGCTCATCGTTTTGGTTGCCGAGGGGAATCCATATATTCTCAAGACTCAGTTGTCGGCGATGACGAGGTCGACGCTCCGCGATTTGGACGGCGATCAACGCAAAGAACTTGTCCAGTACATGCAGGTGTTCGAGGCCGACGGGCGTAGAGAGATCATCGTCGACGCCTTTTCCTGGACCGGGGAGGATTTTGTCCACAACGCGTCGATTGCGCTCCTCAGACGCCTCAATGACCGTTTGGCGGCATTTGAAGCGCAGTTGACTATGAGCGCCGACGACGCGTGGTTGGAGCGTATCGACGGAGCGCTCCGGCCGTTGGACGACGCACCTCCGGCGTCGCACCTATTGCCGGCCCGACTCGTAACAATACCGGAAGTTGTAGAACTGACCCTTGAACTGGGCCTCCCGCGGTGGGAGCTCGCCCATGACATCGCGATCGAGTACGAGTTGTATCGTCTCTCGATCGTGCTCGAAGCCGATCCACTGACCGACCTACCGGTTCGCCTCGTCGGCCTCGACTAACCGAACCACATTGATCTCGAAAGGAGCGTACTATGTACAAGTACGTCATTGAAGGTGGCCAGCCCATTCAGGGGCGCGTTACGGCAAGCGGCAACAAAAACGCAGCGCTTCCCTGTATCGCCGCGGCGATTCTTACGGAAGAGGACGTCGTCCTGGGAAACATCCCGGATATCGAGGATGTGCACGTGATGCTCTCGATCCTCGGCGAGCTTGGGTGCCGCGTAGACAGAGAGGGCACCAACACGTGGCGTATCAACGCGGCCGGACTGGCCGGATCGGAAATATCGCCTGAAATGTCGGGGAAGATTCGCGCGTCGATCCTGCTTGCCGGGCCGCTGTTGGCCCGCACCGGAACGGTCACGCTTCCCCCTCCCGGAGGCGACGTTATCGGACGCCGCCGCCTGGACACCCACTTTCTGGCCCTCGAAGGACTGGGCGCCTCGGTGGAAGTCAACCACAGCTTTCGCCTCGCATCAAATCGCCTTATCGGAACGGAGCTGTTTCTCGACGAAGCGTCGGTGACCGCCACGGAGAACGCGATCATGGCGGCGGTATTCGCCGAGGGCGACACCCGAATCGAAAACGCGGCGAGCGAGCCGCACGTCCAGGATCTATGCCGCATGCTCAACAGCATGGGAGCCCGCATTACCGGTATCGGATCCAACATTCTCTCCATCCGCGGCGTGCGAAAGCTCAACGGAACGAACTTCGACATCGGCGCCGATTTTATGGAGGTCGGAAGCTTCATCGGTTTGGCCGCCGCCACACGGGGAGAGGTGACGATCGAACGCGCGAACCCCGGACAGCTGAAGATGACGCGCATCGCCTTCAACAAACTGGGCATCGATTGGGACGTCGACGGAGATACGATTCACGTCGGAGCCGATCAGCGTCTCGCGGTACAACCGGACTTGGGAGGCATGATCCCAAAAATCGACGATAGCCCGTGGCCCGGTTTTCCGCCCGATCTCACCAGTATCGTCACCGTGTTGGCGACACAGGTCGATGGGACGATTCTCATCCACGAAAAGATGTTCGAATCGAGAATGTTCTTCGTCGACAAGCTGATCGGCATGGGTGCGAGGATCGTGTTGTGCGATCCGCACCGCGCAGTGGTAAGCGGCCCCGCGACGCTCACCGGGTCGCAACTCACCTCGCCGGACGTCAGAGCGGGTATGGCGATGGTCATTGCCGCACTCTGTGCGCAGGGACGAAGCGTCATAGGCAACGTGTACCAGATCGAACGGGGCTATGAGGATCTTACGCGCCGTTTGAGCTCATTGGGAGCTCGTATCGAGCGTCTTACGCTTTCCGAATAGATGGGTGCGCGCGACGTCGCAACTGCTCAATGAGAAGATCGTGGGCGTCTCGTACGCGCACGAGCGCCTCCTCGAGGCTCTTGCGCTGCGCCTCCTCAAGCGCGCTTGCGCCGTCGGGGTGCAATTGACGAACCAAAGCGCGAAACGCGCCGCGCACATCCGCCTCGTTTGCGCACGTATCGACGCCGAGAATGCGGCAAGAGCGCTCATCGAGCCGATCGATATGTTCGGCAATCCGGCGGGCGGTGAGCTCGTCCACGGCGAGACCGCGCGCAATCGCAAAAAAGGCCTCTCGGGATGCCCTACTCATCGCGCCGCGATCGCCCACGGCGATGCGCGCAAGGATACCCAGTAGATCGTGAGCTCGCGTTGTGCCGACAACGGTAGTGATCGCATCGACATCGATGATACGACGCATCGAAGCGCACCGTCGGAGCGTTGCGGCGGCGAAGCGCCCGTCGAACGCCCCTTGCCCGGTCCCGTTTCGCGATAGCGTCGCATATCCGGCGGACAATAGCGCAATCGCATCGGTACGGGGGGCGGACACGGCGGATATGTCGTCGTCTGCCAGCACCACCGCGGCGAGAGCGCACATCGTATATAGTCGCGCTCGACTATCGGTCTTCTTACGTCGTGGATTACGCAAGAATCGGCGTAGCGCCCGATCGGGTGCGACCACCGAACGAAATTGATCCACGAGCCATCCTGCGAGCAGACCGAAGAGCACTCCGGCCGGTCCGGCGAGAGATCCCACCGCGGTCCCGATGATTCGACCTGTGTAGCGCCTCATGGAGCGACCGACTGCCGCGCCAGAGAGACAAAGGAGCCGACGACGGCCGCCGACAATACGGAAACGGTACCGATGAACACGGTAGACGGATCGGCGTGGGCGGAGATGGTGGTGACCGCGGCAAGCAGCACGGATCGAGTCACGTCGACCGTCCACCAGACGGCGACGGGAAGAATGGGAAGGAGTGCAAACACCGTGAGTGGGGGGCTTCCGATGTACAGACTGCGATGGCGCCATCCCAACGCCACGGCGTACACCGATACGACGAAAAAACCCATGATGCGCACGAAGCGCAACGCCAGCTCTATCGTTGCATACCGTACCGGCTGGCCCAGAGCGGAGAGGGCGCGGGGAATACGAATCAACTCCTCCAAAGAGAACGTCGACATCGCCCGTTGTCCACCGGAGGTGCGCAGAATCTCCGGTACATCGAGCTGTAACGGAATCACCTCGCCGAATGCGTCATCCACCGGAGCGCCGCTGAGATAGTGTGGAAGAACCATGTTCGCCGCGCCGTCGCTCGGCATCCCACCCTGGCGTAATGCCCGTAGGACGAGGGTCGAGCCGATACGCTTGCCGTATGGAATCCGAAAATGGACCGTACGGTCGAGCTCGCGCCGAAACACCTCGATACCGTAAAAGAAGTCGCCGGACGGCGCTTGCACGATCGTATCAACCACGATGAGTTCCGACATCTCGTCCGATCGGCGATTGAAGAAGATGAGTTCGTTTCGCCCCGGGAGAGCCCGAAACGTTCGAGCCTCCTCGACAAAGAACGAAATCGCGGCAACCCGCTCCTCTGCGACCGCGGAGTAACGCCGAACGTCCGGATCGTCGGGCGCGCGCGCCGCAAGCTCCTGAAACAGATAGTACGCATCGACTAAGGCGCGCGGATCACGTTCACCTCGTACGAGCAATTGATATGCGTTGAGCTTATCGCGATAGAGCGTGCGCTGGGACTCTTCTTCAATACGCCACGACTCACCTTCGATCGCTCGCAACGCCTCGGATTGCACTCGTCGAGCGTCCGCGCGCGTATCGCCACTCTGTTGTACGGCTATGGTCGCATAGTAATGGGCGCTATAGTAGTTACCGCGCTCCAGAAACATACGCGCGCTGTTTATCAGATCGACAATCGTCAGTTCCTCTTGTTCCGCCGCCCGCGGAAGATCATCGGGTACGGGTGGACGCGCGGCAAATCGAATCTCACGAGCACGCTCGTCGATGGCGGCCTGTAACACTCGAATCGTCGCCTCGAGATCGTAGTCATCACCGAATATGGAACGATACAGCAGCGCATGCTCGAGCGCTTCGTCGTAGTTACCGACCGCCTGAGATTGCTCGACGGTATCGAGGGCGAACCGCGCGACACGACTTCGGTAGGCGATCTGCTGTATTCTCAGGTCTACCGCCGGCCCTGCAAGGGCGATCCAGAAACCGTGGACTATACCGAGGACGATAATCGTTACAAGCACGGGTCGCGCGGCTTCGATGAGACGGCCGGACCCACCGAGATCATATGAACTCAGCGCAAGGGAGAAGGTAATCAGCGCGGCAGACACGACCACGACGATGAGATAGTCGAAGAAGGTGGGCATCCACGCGATCGATAGAAATATCGTTCGCACCGGCTCCAAGGGGAGCACGGCGCCTAAGGACCGTAATGCCGCCGCAACGGAAAACGACAAGAGAATAAGCGCACCGACGAGAAGAATGACGAAAAATCGCGCGCGATGGTTCATCGATTTACGACCTCGGGGTGCACGTCTCGCTGCCACGTAGCGAAAGACGGCAATATGGCCAGTACAACCGTCGAACCGAGCACGATGAGCAACCAGAGCACATCGGGCAACAGTATATGCAACGGTGCGCCCACCACGCTGTCCCACGTCGCGGCGAGTATCGGTATCGCACTCAGCCGCGGGGCGGCGAACACGAGCCGTACATACGCTGCGGCGGTCAGAAGGTTGAACAACGGCCATCGGCTGAGCCGCGCCGCGGTCCATGTCATAGCGACGGCACACGAGAAGAGGAACACTCTTCCCAGCCCGGCGAGGCTCAACCCGAACAAGGCGTCGACGCCTATCGCCCGATCGATCCGTCCGTCCCACGCGGCGCGAATTTCGGCGTGGACTCTGCGGGCATCCTCGGCGGTTCGCACGAGCGCCGGTGCGATCGTCGTCGCGGTGAAACCGGATACACTCCGCGTCGCGATGTCCGGATGGTTCAACACGACCAACGTATCGTCGGCCGAGTTCCAGAACGCACGGGGAAACTCGACAATGCGCGGCGTCTCGCTCTGCCGAATCACGAGGATATCGCGAAGCTCGGGCCCGATCCGTCCGCCCACGACGAGGGCCAGATCGTCTCCGTGAAGCACTACATCGGTGGGAATCGGGCGCGAAGTGGAGCTATCGACCGCGCCGCCGGGAAAGAACATATCCTCCAGTACCAACGCACCGATCGTGAACGTGAAAACGGTGAGCGTACCGATCGCGATGAACAACGCAGGTCGCAGCGGCTGTAAGAGAGACCGGACGGTGACCAAAAGAAAACCGATGGAAATGCTTGCCGTAAGAATGGCGGGGATCGATGTATAGACCGCCTCGACCGACGCACCGGCGGCGAACACTCCTCCGATTAGGAGTGCTGCACCTGTAGAGGTAGCGACGATGAGCAACACGGGCACGAGCAGCGTTCTCTTCACCGGACCCAAAGCGTAGCATACCGAGCCCAGGTTTTCCACAGCTTTTCCACAGAGCCGTCACACTTCGTAGTAACCGGTGCGCGACGTCATTGGGCTAAATTGACACAATACACGACCAAAAGAGGAGTCGATTGGCCATAAATCTTTTTAGAGAAGAGAAATAGAAACAACGCGACGATAGTTCGTAAAGCGCCTCAAAGCTACCCGTACGTCGCCCAGCGTTTCATCGACGTCCCGCGGCGTCCGATCAATGACTTTTCCACATGTTATACACGTTCGGAGCGGGCCCGTTCCTCCGGCTTCGCGACGAGACGGTATCCGCGACGTCGTACCGTTTCAATGGTGACGTCGGTATCACGAAGGGCTCGACGCAGACGAGACACCGCCATGTCGGGAGCTCGAGAATCTACGGAACCGGGATTTCCCACCCCAAGGTGCTCCACGATGGTACCGCGATCAATGACATAACCGGGAAAACGACAGAACAGTTCCAACAAAAGTCGTTGCGGGCCGGTAAGCACCAGCGTAATACCGGCTCTCACGACCACATGGCCGAACCCGGCCTCATCGACATGCGTCAACCGCCGACTACGAGCGACCACTTCGGAGCGAGAGAAGGGAACGCACAGATAGTCTTTGGCCGCCAGCAAAAAGGCGTGTTCCATACGATCGGCCGATCCGTACGGAAGCACGTGCGAAGGAACACTTGCCTCACGCAGTACGGGAGCGATCGAGGCGAGGGGTGCAACGACAATGCGGTACGGGGAGCGCGACGAGAAATCCGGTCGCCAAATGCCGACATCGACGGTGTCCCAGTTGGATCGATAGACGAGAGCCGCGGCTACCTCCGCGGAACACGGATGATCGTTCCGGACGAACAGGCACGATGCCATCGCCCTACTGACCGGAACTGAGCTTCTTCTTCAACTCCTCGAGAGATGCATCGACATCGGGATCTGCGCCGGGCGTCGATGCTCGATCGGTGGCCGATCGTTGATCCTCAATCTCGATCTTTCGTCTGAGATCCTCGAGCATGACATCACCGTCCGGTTGCTCAAGGGCGCTGATCTGCGCTTCGAGACTCTCGTCGCCGGAGTTCGACTCGATTTCCGCCAGCGCCTCGGTCTCGACCTCGAGCTGCTCGACGCGTTGCGCCATCTCGTCGAAGGCGTCGAAGGCGGACGTATCGCCCAAGCCGGTAATGATCTCCTGAATCTTCTTTTGCGCTTCCGCACGCTTGGCACGAGCCACCAATAAATTCTTACGCCGCTGCGCCTCTTCGATACGATCCTGTAGTTCCCGCAATGAATGCTTGAGGTTTTCTACCGCCTCGTGTTGCTTGTCGTACTGCTGTTGAAGTTGGTTAACGTACTGGTCCTCACGGCTCTTTCTCTGCAACGCCTCGCGTGCGAGATCCTCTCTGCCGGCTTTGAGGGCGACCATCGCTTTGCGCTCCCATTCAAGCGCCTTCTCCCGTTGCCCGTCGACTTGCCGTCCCAGCCGCTTCTCTTCGGAAATCGCCGTAGCAACGTTCTTCTTGGCCTCTACCAACTGCTTGTTCATGTCGAGGATCAATTGGTTGAGCATCTTCTCGGGATCCTCCGCTTTGCGAACCATTTCATTAACGTTCGAGCGGATCAGACGTCGGAGACGTTCAAACATTCCCATGGATACCTCCGCGCCGGTGTTTGGCGAAAAAATGGGTGTGTCGAGGCGCGATATCACCGAGACTATCGTCGCATTCGCCGCGTGTCACCACGCGACCACGCCGTATATCGACCGTATTCGCGACGGCCGACATCAACCTAAGAAGACCTGCCCTCCGGCGTCAATCGCGAGTATCGTTTTACAGTTGGAACATCGGAAGCGGCCCGGCTTGGACGCCTTGAGCTTGGTCGAACATATCGGGCACTTGAATATCTTGGGAAACACATCGGAGGACTGCTGCATTTGGCCGCCTTTGTTGAAATGCTCGACGGCGTCATCGAGAGAGTCCTTGATGTGAAAGAACTGGGAGAAACCGAGCAGCTGAAAAACTTCATACACCTTGGGTTGAATCTCAAGCAGTACGAGATCACCGCCCTTCGGCTTAACGGCTTTGAGGAATGCGGTAAAAGAGCCGATGCCGGTACTGGAAACGTAATTCAATCCGCTGCAATGAAAAATGAGCCGCGTAAACCCGGCCTCGACCGCGCGATTAACACGTTTTTGAAAAAAGTTTGAATTGTACGTATCTATGTAACCGGTAAGATACAGAACGAGACAATTTTCAACATTATTAATTTTCTGCAGTCTAATTTTTAAACTTTCGTCTTTTTCTTCGTCAAAGCCCGATACGATATCGTTATTGCTCATACAGCCCGCTCTTCCTCAGGTTGAAATCATATTAGATGCCGGTCGAAAAATTGTCAAACCGCTCACGATTATCCCATACCCTGATCTATTGCGATAATGGCGCCGTTCATATCCGGTTCTTCGGCCAAAATCAGGTGATTCACAACCCTTGCGATACGTTCCGGCGGTATCATCGCCCCGCGGGGAGAGCGTCGAGTGCCGTACTCGCGCTCTTCGGCGCTCAAATACTCGGTATCGACGAACCCGGGAGCGATGAGGTTCACTGAGACGTTCTGACCCTTCGTTTGTCGAGCGGCTGATTTACACAAGCTAACCAATCCCGCCTTTGCCGCGCCGTAGGCGGCGATCTTCGTGAAGCCGCGAGACTGGTCGGCGTACGGTCCGCCGAACAAGACGATCCGCCCCCAGCCCCGTTTTATCATCGCGGGAAGATATCGCGAGAGTAACAAGCCCGGTAGGACGAGATTAAGCTCCACGATTTGAGTCCACTGTTCTTCGCTGGTGTGTTCGATCGGTGCATAGACGATGGGACCCAAAGCGACCACCAAGATGCTGGGCTCGCCGAGGTCGTCCAGATACGTAAGAATATCGGCGGCACGGACCAAGGGAGCGAACAACCCGCGCGCCTTTCCGCCCCGTTGCCGAACGTACTCCACAATCCGGTCGAGACGCGCGCGGTCGTTGCCGCCGTGGCAAATCACCGACGCGCCCTGCGAGGCGAGACTGTACGTCACGGCGCGGCCGATGCCGCCGCTGCCGCCGATGATCAACGCACGGTGGTTGTGCAACTTGGTAGTTTGCACGTCGAGGCGATTCAGAAGGCCCATTCCGCCCTACATTACCGTTGTATTCGTCTCCTGAGCAACCTATACTGCGAATATGAAACGTGTGACGTGGTTGTGTGTATTCGGTGCTCTCATCAGCGGCTCGCTTGCGGCCCAAAGCGTCGCAATTTCAACCGTCGATTCCGCTGCGTTTCGGCGGTCGGTGGATCTCGGTACCTCTTTGGCCGATCTCGCCGGAGCCGTATCGAATCTCGACGCGCTCGATGAGCTGGCACAGCGAGTGTTGGTCATTGACGGGATCGCCTCGTCGATCACCGTCTTCTCGGAGGATCCCACCGATTTCTATGTCGAACTGGAGCTCGTCGGCGGGACATGGAGCGGTGTTGAATCGGTCGAAATGCATCGTACCGTCGTGATTCTCGACGACCCGATCTTCGACGGCCGCGTAGCGGAACGGGCACCGCGAGATCCGGCGCCGCGTCTGATCGTCAGAAACGATCGCGTTCTGGTCGCCGGCCGGCTCATCAGTCTCGCCGAAGACGGGTCAGGAGATCTGATTCCCGTTCTCCAGGCGTTTGATATTCGCCCAATTCGCTGAATCGCCGAAGCCGAAGTCGAGGTACTGCTGATCGAGAAGAATATCTCGGCTGCGCAGTAATATTCGTCCCGACATAACGACCGACCTCACGAGTGTGGTGCGAAGCTCTCGGACGTTTCCGGGCCAGTGATGTTCTTTGAGGAGTCTGAGCGCCGCGTAGGTAAGTCGTACACCCCCGTAACCCTTTGCCGAAAGAATCGCCCGCGCCAGCGCAGGCACATCGTCCAACCGCTCGCGCAGGGGCGGTACGCGAACGATGATACTCGATACGCGATACCACAGATCGTGGCGGAACGTACCGGATCGCAGCATCGTTTGCAGATTTCTATTGGTCGCTGAAATGAGTCGTACGTCCACGGCCTTCTCGGTCTCCGCCCCGAGCGGCCTGATACGCCCGTACTCGACCGCTCTGAGCAACTTCGGCTGCAGCGAGGCGGATAGGTCGCCGATCTCATCGAGGAAAATGCTGCCCTGATCGCTCTGTTCAAAGAGGCCCTTCTTGTCGGTCGCGCCGGTGTACGCTCCGCGCCGAGAACCGAATAACTCGGATTCAAACAAATCGGAGGCGATCGCCGTGACGTTTGAGGAGACGAACGGCCCCTTCCGACGAGGCGATACGTCGTGAATGGCGTTGGCGACCAACTCTTTTCCGACGCCGGTTTCGCCGAGTACGAGCACCGCCTCGGACGTGGCCGCCGCGCGTACGATCATATCCCGGACTCGAGACATTTCCGGGCTTTCGCCAACGAGGGTGGCAAGGGCGGAGGTCATCTCATAGGCGGGCTCGACCAGACGCTCCCGATTCCCGAGAACATCGAGTAGTCGCTGTCGAGCGTCGATGCTGCTCAAGGGAGTGGGCAGCCACCCGGCGGCGCCTCGTTGAACCAAGTCCACGAGGTGGTCGGCCTCATCGCGATTGAGGACCACAAAGACCGGTACTTCGGGAGCTCGCCGTCCGAAGTTGTCAACCAGATCGAAACTTTCGGTATCTCGACTGCGAAAATCGATAACGATGGCAACGACGGTCTCCTCCGATGAGTGAATCCACCGCAAACACCGGCTCGGCTCCCGCTCCTGCCGAATGGAAAATGAACCGCGTAACGCAACATGGATAACATCACGAAGATCGCCCTTTTCCGAAAGTAGAACAATCACAAATTCTTTTTCCAATAATCTTTGTTATATCTTTCTGAAATTCTTTTTTGGTGTCAACCTGCTTTCCGGATTCTTTCCTATTTTCAGTATGAGACGGAGATAATAGAGTGTAGCCGGAGATATTACGGTGAATCCCGAGTGGTTGGTGTTGTTTACCAGTCGTAGACACCTCGTTCGATTCTTCTCCGACGTACTCGCGCTCGGACTGGTCATGTTACTCGACGGGTGGCTCTTGGTACGCCTGGCGCGACAATCCGGGGTCTATCTGGCTCTGGCGACAGAGGGGATCGTGGCGATCGCCGCTATCGTGATTGTCGGAAGCTCAATAGGAAAACAGATACGGCAACTGCGAAACGAGGCGCGTAGCGGCGCGTATCGTCCGTCGGGATACGCTGAACTCGCGGCACTTGTCGCGGCCGCGACGCTGTTGGTATTACCCGGCTTTGCGAGCGACGCTATCGGCATTCTCTTGTATCTTCCGCCCGGTAGACAGGTCTGTGCAGCGGTATTCGTACGCCGCCACCGGGAGCGTCTACCGGTGGTCTATGAGTATCTCAAGCTGTCTGTCTTTTCATCCGACGACTGATCACCAGACGATGAACGAGCAAAACCGGAGCAACGAGTACGCGCCCCGGAGACATGAGAATCTGATCGAGGCGCGGAGTCGGGTTTCTGCCGGCCATGCGCGCAGTGGCGCGGGGAGCGATGACGCACAACACCGCGCCCAGATCGCGAGCGTGCGCCCTCAACCACGAAAACAGGCGCGGCGAGTCGAGGCTTGCCACGACGATTCGCGGAGCCGCCTTGCGGATCGCCGTCGTGATCGACTCGAGATTTGCGGGGTGAAAGACGACCCGTCCCACGATACGCGCCGAGGGAAATGTCGCGCGTACGTTCTGCTCCATGCGTTGGAGATCGTCCGGCGCTCGTCCTACGAGGTAAATCGCCGCCTTGTCCGCCTCAACACGAGCCATGATTCTGACCAAGCTCTGCAACTCGGGAAACGCGCCGACGCGGCGGCCGGTTGCGAGGCGCACCTGTCGTCCGGCGGCCGAAGATGACGGTACGATCCGGCCGTTGCACGCCGCGAGGAAACGTTTCGTCGAGCGTGATCGAACGAGGCGCCACAGGAGCGGAAGATTGGTAAATACCAGGATGGAAAAGTGTTCTCGTCCCCGGCCCCAAGAATCGGCCAGCGAGTCGGGACTCTCCTCGACGACGGGTACTCCAAAAAAAAGCTGGTTTGCGCGTGTCATAGAGATTGATCTCCTAAACAGCGCGCAGTGTATTCGCTTCGAAGGTGCTGCACAAGTGTTGCGGCCGCCACGACGGCAGTTTCGGCGCGTAGAATCGGAACGGGCATGCGTACCGCGATCCATCCCGCAGCCGACAGCATCTCTACCTCACGGGCGGACAGGCCCCCTTCCGGCCCGACCAACGCTTCTATCGACTCGAGATTGGGTATCGCAGGAAGCGTAGCGAGGCCGACGACCGCCGAGGCCCTCTCATAAAACACCAATGAGAGTGTGTGCATCGGACGAGGCTCGGCGAGACGCGCGAAGGGTTCGCCCATCGCGATCTCCGGCACGTGGACGCGTCCGGACTGTTGCGTCGCTTCGCGGGCGATCTCTTCCCACCGCCGCCCTTTACGCCGGAGATCGTCCGGACCGGGCCTGCTGACGCAATGTTCGGTTAAAAACGGCACGATCCGATCGATACCGAGCTCCGTCGCCTGTCGGATTGCGAGGTCGGTCTTCTTCCCCTTGAGTAGGGCGGTGTAGAGCGTAGAACGGGGCGCGTACGTCTCGACCGTCTCGCGCGGGGATGAGTCGACGACTTCTATCGTAACTTCCGCCGATCGTTCTCCATCGACCGCGACGATACGCGCCGTTCCCGCCGTACCTCGACCGTCCGTGCACGGAAGCTCGTTCCCGACGACCATCCGACGAACGCGCACCAGATACCGACTCTGCTCAGCGCTCAGACGGATCCGCCCTCCCGCGGGAGGCAGGACGTCGACGACCAGTTGCTTCACCGGCTAACGTTCAGTTTCTCAAGAACTCAACCGCGCGCCGGAGGGCAATGTCGTAGTCGAGATCAAATACCTCGCTGCGATTGAGTACGCGATTTACCTCTATGCGAACGAGTCGACGAACATATCGCTCGTTGAGGGAGATGCCGTCCGCCGACAGCTCGCCGATGAACCCTCGCAGCTGATCTTCGGAGGGCTCGCCGACGCGATCGATGAAATTGATCACGCGCTCCTCTTCGCGCAGACGTACGTACGATTCCTGTTCCGTCTCGTCGAGCTCCGGTTCCTCAACGAAGATATCCGGCTCGACGCCGATCTCATCGATGTTTGTGCCCCGAGGCGTGAAGTATCGCGCCATGGTGAGACGAAACCCGGCCGTGCCGACCGTCCTGACCTGTTGGACGGAGCCCTTTCCGTAACTCGTCTGCCCGATCAACGTGGCGCGATCGCGATCCTTGAGTGCCGCGGCGAGAATCTCGGCGGCGGAAGCCGACCCATCGTCGATGAGTACCGCTATCTCGATATCGTCGGGGACGAGTTGTCCCGAGGCGGCGGAAAAGCGCTGATTCTCGCTCGCGATGCGCCCGCGCGTTTCAACGACGAGACCGCCGTCGAAGAACATACTCGCCACGTCGACCACACCGCTCAAGAGTCCACCGGGATTGGAACGCAGATCGATGATCATGGACTCGTATCCCGCCTCATCGAACTCGGCAATCGCGTCGCGGATTCTGTCGTCGGTGAACGGCGTAAACTGGATTACCCGTAGAAATGCGATGCCGTCGTCGATCATAGCCCACTTGACGGTGGGTACACGTATGATCGCGCGCTCCAGCGTCACGGGAAACGCTACGTCTTCACCGCGAAGGATCGTGAGGAGCACCTCGGTGCCGGGGCGCCCGCGCAACAAATCAACGACCTCGTCGCTCGATAAATCGGCGGTGGAGGTACCTTCAACCTCCATGATCCTATCGCCGGAGCGTATACCGGCTCGATACGCCGGGGTGTCCTCGATCGGTGAGACGATCTCGATAAACGAACCCAAACCCGCCTCGCCGGCCGGCTTACTGATGTACATACCGACGCCGCCGAACTCTCCGCTCGTCGTGTCGGTGAGCCCGCGCATCTCTTCCATATCAAGGTACGCCGAATGGGGATCGTCGAGAGCCTCGAACATTCCCTGAAGCGCGCCCTCTATGAGGACCTCCGGGTCTACTTCATCTACGTAGTTACGCTGAATGAAACGGTATACCTGCTCAAAAAGGCCGAGTGCCCGCTCAGACTCGCCCTGTGATCCCTGCGCTTCGGCGGTGGGAGCGGCGGCTAAAATGAGTATGAGCGCGGCAAAGACCGCCGATATGCCGATCCAGAGTATCGGCCTGGCGGAACTCTTCGGTCGATTCATGTGGCCTCCTGTATCCATTAATATACACAACCTTGAATATACACAACCTCGCCCCCCGATATCTCATGGAGACGATGTCTCAGTGTTTTGTTTCTGTTATTATATGAGGGTGTCAGGATGTTCCGCGAGTCATGTTGAACCCGCATTCGGTTTCATTGCAATCGGAAAAATATCGAATAACTGGAGTAGTATCAATGCAGATCGTGCCCATTGCGAGCGGTAAAGGCGGCGTCGGGAAATCCCTGGTGGCGGCCAACCTCGCCATCGCCTTAGCACAAGCGGGCCATCGCGTCGTGTTGGCCGATCTCGATCTCGGAGCCTCCAACCTCCACCTTATCTTGGGTTCGCGCGTCAACGGTCCGTCGATCGGAAGTTTCCTCGGCCGCAAAGGCGAGGACTTCAGCACTATCATCAACGCAACCGACATTCCCAATCTACGGTTTATTCCCGGTGACGCCGAGATTCCGGGCTTGGCAAACCTGAGCGCGGCGCAAAAACGAATGCTGATCCGCCGTCTGACGTCGATCGACGCCGACTATCTCATCCTCGATCTCGGCGCGGGTACGACCCAAAATATCCTCGATTTTTTTCTGATATCGGGACAGGGCATCATCGTCACGACGCCGACGCCGACCGCGACTGTTAACGCGTACCTTTTTCTGAAGAACGTCGTATTTCGCATTCTTCAACGCTCAGTGAAATCGAAGACCCCCGGAGAAGAGTATCTCAAGAACTTGCTGAAAAATCGCAGCAACTTGCAGCGGATTTACATTCCTGAGATCGTAGAGGGGCTCGCCTCGTGCGACGGAGAGGCGGCACAGACGTATCGCACGACGATGCAGCGCTTTCATCCCCGCTTGATCCTCAACATGCTCGACGACCCGCAGGACGCCGAGACGGTCAACCGCTTGCGGAGAAGCACACAACAGTACCTCGATCTCGACCTTCTCCACATGGGGATCATCTATCGGGACAGCTTGCAGGATACGGCGCTCACCGCGCGTCTGCCGATCGTCCGCTACAAACCGTCGTCGATCTTGTCCCAGGCGATCTATCGTATCGCCGACAAGGTGGCATCGCTCGGCGGGGAGGATGATGAGACCTTCATCGATATCGAGGCGATCGACGATTCCTTTGATGCGGCGGGCTCGGAAGCGGCACAGGACTTCGATAGCAGACTGAGCTATATCGAAGAACTCCTCAACGCGGGGGCGCTGTCGACCGGCGATCTCATCGAGACGATTAAGAGCCAACATCACGAAATTGTGCAGCTGAAGCGCCAAAACAGCCTGTACAAATCGAAACTTGTGACGGCAATGCAAAAAGGTTTTGGAAGCTGACGCAATATTGTAGTAAAAATTGGTTACGGTGTGCATGAGTTATGTCCGATCAGGCTAACCACGTCAGAGGCGTGCTGAAAGTCGACATTCCCGATCCCGCGGTATCTCTTACGCTGACCTTCGAGTCGAGTAACGACGGCGATAGGTGGGATACCGAGCGTCTCGCCTCGGCGCTCACCGAACGCGGACTCCGGACTCTGCCGCCGCCGGACCGACTGGGGGCGTTCTTCAAAAAAGCCGTCGCGGACGGGGGCGCCTATAGTGAAATCGTTTTAGAGGGTGTCGAGCCTCAAATCGCAACGGCCGACCGCGTCGAGTGGTCCGAGGAGCTTGCAATGCCCGAGGAGCTCGTCCCGGTGAGGGATCGCGTCCTCGAAAAGGCTCAGTCCCCCACGATACACCGCGAGGTCCAGGAGAAAGTTCAAAGGGAAAAACAAGTCGTAAAAAAGGGGCGGTTGCCGTTTCGCCAAAGTACGACCGAGACGATCACGGTGACCGAGACGGTGAAGCGTCGCGAGAAAGTGTACATCGACCCGGCCGTGGAACGCACGTTCTTCGTTGAGACGGGACGAGTCATCGGACGCGTCGAGGCTCGTCGTACGGGCATCCCCGGTCGAGACATCTTCGGCCATACGATCCCGGTAAAACAGCTGACCGATCCCGGCTTCTACCCCGGCGACAACGTGACACGCACGGGCGCCGATCTGGTCGCCGGCGCCGACGGCTTTCTACGCGTCGGGCGCAACTGGGTGGATATCGTTCCCTTTTCCGTACACCGGTGGTCGGTGGAGCTTAGCCGGGACAACGCGACGTGCTATCTCTCTCTCACGCCGGGGCATCAAGACGCGGATATGCCGTCGGCGAGAGCGATCAGAGACGCGGCGATCGCACTCCCCTACCCCGAAGAGTCGCTGATGGAAGAGGACGATCTGACCGCCCTTATCGAGAGCCGGATCGCCGACGGGGAAGCGGTGCATCTCCCCATTACGCTCTCCCGCGACGCCTCCTTCGATATCTTCGTTACTCCGGATAAACTCCAAGCGGTACTCAACATTCACAAAGGAAAAGGACGCGGAAAGCCCCTCAATCTGAAAGAGGTGGGCTCAGCGATCAAAAGCAGCAACCTGAAAGGGCTCGACTTCAAGCGGATCGGTGCGGATATCAAGGAGTTCTACGACGGTGCGCACTTCGATTTGACCGGATACGTTCTCGCGGAAGGCACGCCGCCGAAACCCGGACCGGAACGTCAGGTCGAGTTTGCCGTTCGATTCGCCCCTCCTGAGGAGACTGAAAAACACAAGGCGGGACTGAGTGCCGCCGCACCGGGAGATATTGCCGGATCGCTCGAGGAGTTTCCGGCGCAGGCGATACAAAAAACGGCGGTGGTGGAAGCGGAGCAACTCGTTTGTACCATCGACCCTGAGACCCCCGGCGATCCGGGTGTCGACGTCTACGGAGGGACGATTCCGGCGATATCGGGGGTGGAACCGAGTTTTCACCTGCACGAAGGCCTCAGCCGCAAGAACGACATCATCGTTACCACAACTCCCGGATTGCTCGATTACGCGGAGATCGAGGGTGAGTACTACCTTCGTATACGGACGCATATCGACGCGCTCGTGTCGGTCGATATCAACACCGACCGGATGCGAGCTCTCCTAACACTCAAGGAGGGGGTCGGAACGGGGGCCCGCCTTACCGCGACTCGAGTGCGCGACGCCCTCCAAAATGCCGGAGTCGTACACGGGGTACGGGACGAGGTCATCGACAAGGCGCTCAAGGCGGCCAATGCGGGTACCGTCGTGGAGCGCGTACCGGTGGCCGAGGGCACCGATCCGGTCGATCAGAGCGAGAATCGTTTGGAGTTTCTGGTGGGCGGCGGGGTCGACCACAAGGTACGCATTCGAGGTGACGGAACCGCCGACTACAAGACGCACACCGATATCGTTACCGTCGAGGCCAATCAACCGGTGTGCCGCATCCTTCCATCGCAACAAGCGGCGGTAGACGGTACCGACGTGCTGGGCCAGTCGATTCCGGCGCGCAAAAGCGGCGATGTACAGCTGGAGATCGGCGAGAACATTGCGCGAGATGAACAACAGGACGGCAGCATCGTACTTCGCTCAACGACGAAGGGCGAGTTTCTGCACGAACGGAATCGTATCGAAGTACGCACCACCCATACCGTTTCGGGGGACGTCGATATGGGAGTCGGGAATATCAAGTTTCCCGGTTCGGTCATCGTCGCCGGGACGGTCAAAAGCGGATTCTACGTCATGTCGGGAGGGGACATCAAAATAGACGGCAGCGTCGAGGCGGCGCTCCTCTCCTCCGAAGGTGATATTACGATTAAACAGGGCATCAAGGGGTCCGGGAAAGCGGTCCTGCGCAGCAAGCGCAACATCATGAGCCCCTTTGTCGAGCTCGCTACACTGTTGTCGGTAGGTGACGTCGTGCTCAAGACCGCCGTCGTACGATCGCGCATTAAGTGCAACGGCCGCATTACGTTCCAAGGGGATAAGGGTCGCGTTGTGGGAGGAATCATTCGTGCGCGCAACGGTATCGATGTGGCGTCGATCGGGTCGCCGCGGGGCGTAAAAACGACGATCTCCTTCGGACAGGACTACTTGGTCGCCGACTTGATCGAAAAAGAAGAGAAAGAGATCGAGAAGATTAAGCGACGCATTACCCAAGTCGATCTGGAGATGCGGAGGAGCGAGAAGTCCGGCGCAACGGAACAACTCAAAGGGCTGCGCCAAGAGAAAGTCAAATTGCTCAAGCTGATGGAAAAGAGGGGCTTACGCCTCTTTACACTTCGCGAGCGTTTTGAACAACATTTCCCGAGCAAGGTTGTCATACGGGGAGAGGTGTACTCCGGTACCGTCTTCGAGAGCCACGGGCGGACCTTTGAAGTCACCAGACTCTTCAAGGGTATCGCGGTGGAGTTCAACCCCCACACGGGCAACATCGACATCAATGAACTCAACGGGAGCTGAGCATGCCTTTGTTTATACATTTCCCCGAATGGCTATCCCCGTTCGTAATTCCCGGTGTTCCATTCATCCGCTGGTACGGCCTGATGTATCTCGTCGCCTTTGCCGTCGCCTACGGCCTTACGGTGTTGCAACTACGCGATCAGGAGCTATCGGTAGGCCGCACCGTCGACAAAGACACGGTCGTGAACCTCTTTTTTTGGACGATCATCGGGCTGGTCATCGGATCACGAATCTTCGCCACCACGATTTACGACACAACCGGGCGCTATCTCAGACAGCCGTGGCTCATCTTCTGGCCCTTTGACGGCGAGGGCAACTTCAGTGGTCTGCAGGGTATGAGCTATCACGGCGGACTCGTGGGCGCGGTGATCGCGTTCATTATCTACTGCCGGGCAAAAAAAATAGACGTGCTCCAAATGGGCGATGTGGTAATCACCTCCGTTCCCCTGGGCTACACCTTCGGACGGATCGGAAACTTCATCAACGGCGAGCTCTACGGACGAATCACGTCGCGCCGCTACGGCGTCCTCTTTCCTCACGCCGAGCTCGTGCCTACCTCGCATCCGGCGGTGCAACGCGTCGCCGAAGAGGTCGGCATCGACATAACCGGACAGAGCTTCGTCAATCTACCCAGACACCCGTCGCAGTTGTACGAAGCGTTTCTCGAGGGCGTACTGTTGTGGGCGATCATGTGGATGGTGCGAAAGCGAAAACCGTTCCGCGGATTCATGATCGGCATCTATCTGGTCGGGTACGCCTTGGCACGATATACGGCCGAGTACTTTCGTTCGCCCGATCCGGGACTCGACTTCATCATACAGTGGGGTCCGGTCGACAATCCGCGCTGGCTCCTTCTCTCTCCGTTGAACATCACGACCGGACAAATCCTGAGTCTCATCATGGCCGCAGGCGGTGCGTTGGTACTCGCCGTCTTGTGGAGCTACGCAAAGCGGGCCCCCCGGGTCGAAACCTTCGAGGCCGACGAGAAGGCCCCGCCGCAGCGCCGACGGTCGAAGCGCCGCGCGTAGCCTCGACGCCTACACCGAGTAGCGCGCCTTGCTCTTGACGATTCGCTTGCGCGAGGCGCGAATTTCATCACCGTAGTCGTCGAGCACACGGTACAATCGATTCTCGAGTTGCCCGAGTCCGAACTCTTTCTTGCCGACCTCGAAGTTATGATTCACCATCTCTTGTCTGAGTGCTCGATCGGTGACGACGGCGTAAATCTGTTCCAGCACGGCATCGTCGATACGGAGTGCGCCCGACTCGTCGTAGCGATCCCTGACTTCGATGTTGCGAAGCCCCGAGGTCATGATGTCGGTCTTGTACACTAAGTACGTCGTGGTCACCACCGGCACTCGTGCGGCGACCGCTTCGAGTAACGCGTTCCCGAAGCCCTCCCAGATGGGCATGTAACTCACCAAATCGGCGTTGGCCAGTACGTCGCGATTGGTGTAGATGGGACGTCCCTCTTCGTCGACGCCTCGCACACTCCGGACGCGATCGCTGATGACGTGAAGCCGAACACCCATCTCGGAGGCCCGTCGCCGAATGAGATCGACGTAATCTTCGTCCGGTTCGTCCCCCTGATAGAGCGAGATGATATACTGCAAACGATCGCGCATATCGGGATAGCGTTCCCCCAACCGTCCCACGAGTGCGACGGAGTCCTCGATACGCTTGCGCGGCACGATTCGTGTCGGCTGCACGACGAGGATATCGTCGTCGGTGAATCCGAAGTCGCGACGAAACCCGCTGTTATAGTCGTCGGGAACCACCGGCGCGTCAAAATCCTCGCAGTTGGGAATGATGTGAGGCTGTACGCGCTTGAGTGACGCAAGAATGTGGGCGGCGTAGGAAGAGATCACGACGTGTTCCAACCCGAGGTCTACCGGCGGCATAATCCGGTTGAGAAGCGTCTCGATGCGGCTATTGGAGAACCGGCTGCGCTCCCACCAGAAATCGTGGTGATGAAAAATCGTCGCCACTCGCTGGGTCGTCGCAACGTAGTACATCGCCACCCCGCCGAGGATCGTCATCGGCATCGCATTGGTGTTCTGGCCGATCAGGACATCAATGCCGTGGTCCTTCACGATGTCGTGAAGCTTGACCCCGAGTTCGCGTCCGCGCGTCTCGATCTGTTCGACTAACTGATGCAGCTCCAGGGAGCTCGGATGGTAGGGTTGGCTCGTCATGTGCGGAAAGACGTGTCGCTCAGCGTGGCGCTGAAACTCGCTGTCGAACCGTATCTCGGGAAGGGTAAACTGTCTCTCAGCCGGAATCGCCTCGAGCGGTTGCGTATACGTTCCGGCGATCGAGAAGACCTCGTGCCCCAGCCGTTGCAACACGGTGATCCACTTATCCACCTCCAGAGAGACGCCGTCGACCCCTCCCAGTTTTCCGCTTACGATGCCGATCCTGAACCCGTCTTCTCGGTCTTGTGTGTTGCTCATCAATGGTAGCCCTTTCCATGTCGCTTCGATGTCGCGCGATTGTACACGCCGCAGAGCAATAATCCTATCAGTATCGCGAGGGCGGTCCACGGAACCCAATCTCCCCATCGTAGGTACAGTGTGGACGGACCCCGGCCGTCGTCTCCCGCCGCAGGAACGGCCACGTCGGCAATCAGGTACTGCTCCGAGTATTGCGGGACCGTCGCGACGATACGACCCCGCGCATCCACATGCGATGTGACGCCGCTGGCGGTGCTCCGTACCATAGGTCGTCGCAGCTCGACGGTCCGAAAAAGCGCGCCGACGAAGTGCTGTTTGGCGGCGACCTCCTGCAACGACCAGTAGTCGTTGGTGATGTTGACGATGACCTCCATGCCCTCGCGCGCGAACGCCCGTACCTCCCCGGGGAAAACGTCCTCAAAACATATGGGGGTGGCAAAGGCGAAGCTCGGATGGCGAAAGATCGTCCGCTCCTCCCCGGGGGTCCAAAAGGCGATATCGAAGTCGAGCAGCATAGCGTGAACCCACGGCAAGTGCTCCTCGTAGGGAAAGTATTCGGTAAAGGGCACCAGCCTGATTTTATGATACGTCTCGCGCCGCTCGGCGGTATCGGAGAACAATACCCCGGCGTTGAAGCTGTCCCGCCGTACCTCGCGCCCGGCGTCGTCGAGGATCCTCCGATAGTCGTCGTTACCGGTCAACAACCAGCGGTCGATCGAGTCTTGATAGGCTAAAAACTCACCCACGAGGCGCGCGAGGCGATATCGGCGCGGATCCTCCTCCGACCACCGCCGAATATTGGGTACGAACGCCGTCTCGGACCAGACGACAAGGTCGGGATCGTAGACGAGGCTCTCGTCGGTAAGGCGTATGAGCGAATCCAACGTCCGTTCGTACTCGTGTTTGCGCGGATCGCTGTTTTGCTGAATCAGGGCGAGGCGGACGGTCCCTCGCGTCGGAAGCTCGCGGAGGAAGAAGAACGCGCCGCCGAGATGGGCGCCGACGATGACGAGTGCTGCGGCGGCAAACCAGCGCCTGGAGCTCCCCTTCCCATACGAAGGGGCGGTCTCCCGGATCGCGGCTCTATCGTCGCGACGGAAGAAACGCAGCGCTCCTTCGGCAAGCAGTGCATTTACGAGAAGCACGATACTTCCGACGAGCCACACCCCGCCGACCTCGGCCCACTGAATCAACGGGAGGTTGCCATACTGACTATGGGCGGCGAGCAGCCACGGATACCCCAGAAAGCCGGAGCTACGCGCAAACTCAAAGAAGGTCCACGAGAGCGGTAGGACCAACGCGCGCAGGACCCCTCTCGGCACTATCCGTATCAACACTACGGTGATGACCATGTACACCGAATAGTGGAATAGGAATATGACTCCAACCGCCTGTAGGCTGATCAGATTGAACGTACCGAGCCAGAAATTGCCCAGCAGGGTGAACAGAACGCCGTAGAGGATGCCGTACCATATGGCGCGTCCATACCGACCGCGCTCGGTCTCAATGCGAATGACCGCAAACAGCGGCGCATAACCGATCCAACCGAGGGGTGCCGCGCCCTCGATCCGCACGAACGAAGGTGCGGCGACCACGGACAGTGCAACGGCCATGAACATGAGCGCCGGTGAGGCGGAGACGACCTCACGCCGTAGGCCCCCGCGCAACCACACCGCGAGATCTACAACGATGAGCGGTGCGTATCGGCCGGCGGCGATGAGCCGCTCCGTCCGCGTATCCGGTGCGATCTGTAGATTACCACCCGAAGCGATGAAGCGCTGTACGTAGTCCATATTGGCATTACTCGCGAATATGTAGGCAAACAAGAATAAGAAAAGCCCGCAACAGAACAGCCCCTCGCCCAAGATGCGCTGTGCCGCCGAACCGACACGATAGGCCGGCGAAAACATGAGTACGATCGCCCACGCCATATGGGTGCTCAAAAAAATCAAATACAAACCGTCACCGATGTCGATCGGTGCGATAGAATGGTCAAGAGAGAAGGAAAACCACAACGTGACGACACATGCGGCAGAGAGCAGTGCAGAGAGGACCAACCGTGGCGGGTATTCCGTTTTTGCCGACATACCGATTATAATAGGCATAGTCCACGTCGTTTGTGGAACGAATATGAAAAGTGCTGTAGTGTTTTTTTCCTATGACGGTAATACCCGCTATCTCGCGGGAGAAATTTCTCGCGAACTGGACTCCGATCTTATCGAGCTGTCGGTAGTACAGCAGTACAACGCGACCGAAAAGCAGACGTTCGCGTGGCGCACGCGGCAGGTCTCGACGTCTCCCATGCCGGAAGTGACGTTTTCCGATTTTTCGTTCCACGACACGGATCTGATCATCGTCGGCACGCCGGTGTGGGCCGGGTCGATGGCGCCGGCGATCCGATCGTTTCTTCGCTCCCACGATTTTTTTCGGAATAACTTTGCATTGTTCGCCTGCTACGCGGGCCGCGTAGGTTCGGCGCTTCAGCATATGAAAGACATGCTCATCGGAAACACGATCATCGGGGAGTTGAGCATCCGCGAACCGCTGCAACGCGATCGAGAACGCGCATCGAGTGACGTAACGATGTGGGCTCGTCAATTGTTTGATACGTTGCACCAGCCTCAAGAGAAGGAGGCGAGCCTGTGAGTAACGACGGCAAGATTCGACGGCGACGCCGTCGCGATCGGCGAAGAGAGAGTCGCCGCGTCCACACGAATCGATTCTTCTATCGATTTCTCCAAGAGATAACCGGACCGTTGTTCTCGTGGATATTCCGCATCCGCACTGAGAACTTGTCGCTGGTTCGGAAACAGCGCGGGGCATTTCTCATTTTGGCTAACCATAGCTCGGCGTTGGATCCGTTTCTTCTGGCGGCGTTTTTCAGAAGACCCGTGCAATACGTCATATCCGACTCGCAAATACGGTCTCGGTTTCTCTCCTTTGCCCTCGGCCTGGTCGGCGTCATTCCCAAGACGAAAGTCGTAGCCGATCTCGATACGGTAAAAAAGATCGTGGCGGTCAAACGGCAGAACGGGATCATCGGTATCTTTCCGGAGGGACAAACGACCTGGGACGGCCATGCGCTTCCGATCGTCAAATCTACGGAGAAGTTGGTCAAGTCGCTAAAGATTCCCGTGTACGTGGCGCAAATAAAGGGCGCATATCTCACGTGGCCGCGATGGGCGCCTCAGTTTCGTCGCGGGGGAGTCCGCATCACCTTTCAGAGAGTCTTCACGCCGGACCAGCTCCGCAGGATGACCACCGACGAGATCGGCGCGACGCTCAAAGATGTTCTGGACGTCGACGCGTTCGCCTTCCAGCGCGAAGCGGGTATCCGGTATCAAAGCTCGCGTAGAGCCGAGTACTTGGAGCGCGCCTTGTTTGCGTGTCCCACGTGCCGATCGATCGCAACGCTTCATTCCCATCGCAGCCGATTGACGTGCCGACATTGCGGATACTCGGTCCGCCTCAACGCGTGGGGCTTTTTCGAACCGCGCTCCGGCCCGCTCCATTTCGAGACGGTCAGGGACTGGAACGTGTGGCAGCTCGACCGCTATCGCGAGGTCATTGACGACTACATGCACACCGAGGCCGGAAACGTATCGCCGCCACCGCTGATCCGTGAGCCGGAAGTTACGGTACAGGAGGGATACAAAGCACTTCCCCTTCAACATATCGGTGTCGGTCCGATGGAGTTGGTGGGAGATCTCATCACGGTGTCGCTGGAAGCGGGAGGCAGAATCGAGTTTCCGATTCACGACATCGAGGGCATCAATGTCCAGAACAATGAGCACTTGGAGTTTTACCTCTACAACAACCTCTACCGCATCACCACGGTGAGCCCGAGGGGTAACACGTACAAATGGGATCTGGCCGTTCGCTATATCCAGGGCAACTACCGGGAAAAAACGGCCCTCGAGACGCGCCCCACCGAAGGCGGCGCGTAACGTATCCGATGGATCGCTCGCAGCGTCGCGGATTTTCGTGACATACGGCAAAAAAACGCTTGACCTGTAATTGATTACACAAAATACGCTTTCACCGAAGCATACTCGCAAGGAGGAAGTGTATGAACGCCTGGATTATCATGATGAACAATGTCGCCGAAGGCATCGAATGCGATCTCTATCGGGGACCGTCGTCGAAAGCCTGCATACCCGTTCGCCGGCTGAGGACTCTTCGCGCTCGAACCGCCCGAGGACTCGTGCGTATCGCCGAATGGATCGAACCGCAGCGCCCCTGCATCGATGTGGCGCACGGTCGGAATTAGGGACGCCGTTGCGTGCTATATTGTTCTCCACATGGCCAATATTCGCGACATTGCGAATCTGACCGGACTATCGACCGCGACGATTTCGCGTCACCTTAATAACAAACCGTACGTCTCCAAGGAGGCGCAACGGGCGATCGAACTCGCCATGGCGCGGCTCGACTATCGACCAAACGCCTCCGCGCAAAGTTTGAAGAGCGGAAAAACGGGTCGGGTGGTGGTCGTGCTGGATCGAGTCGATCACCCGTTTTACGGGCCGCTGCTGGCCGGATTGGGTGACATTGCACGTCGACACTCCTACGATCTGTTGGTGCAGCAAAGCGGCGCACCGCAGTGGTCGCCGCACCTCTTGGTGGAGCAGGCGCGCGCACGATCGATGGACGGCATCATCACAGCGGTGGAGTCGGTCGAGCCTGAGGCGTTTCTCTCGCTCATCGGTACGATTCCGCTGGTCGCCTGCGATCAGGCCTTGTTTGGAGCCGATTGCCCTCACGTGTACATCGATCACTACAAGAGCACGATCGAGGGACTTGAGCACCTTCACCGTCGCGGTGCGAAGACGATCGCAGCGGTCCACGGATACGATCCGTTCTGCGGATCGAATCGATTTCGTCGCAAGGCGTATACCGACTACGGTATGCGGGAGGGTGCGCCGCTCATACATCAGATCGCGTGCGAGAACGATGAGGTCACCGAGGGGGCGGCACTACTGGATCGCATCATGGCGCTCTGTCCGCGCCCCGATGCGATTTTCACCGGCGGAGACGAAGTCGCGCTCGGTCTACTGGCCGCAGCGAACAAGGCGGGCATCGCGGTACCGTCGGAGCTGGCGATACTCGGATTCGACGATAGGCCGATTGCGGAGGTGTTCGGTATATCGACGATCCGCCAGCCGATACGTCGTATGGGACAGTACGCAATGGCGACTCTACTGCGTCTTATCGCAGCGGGAAATCGAGCACCATCGCCGAAAACGACGGTGGTCAAACATCGTCTCGTCGTACGTTCCACGACATAGTATCGGTGAAGGCCAACGATCGCGGCGGCCCCGCGTGCGATGCGAAGACCGCTACGACTTGACGCGGAGGTCGTTGGCATGATATGTATGGCGTTCCCGAACGTCATACAGGAGAAGAAGAGTGGCCAAGGCGAAGAAAGGCAATGTAGTGCGCGTCCGACTCAAATCGACCGAGAGCGGATACTGCTATTACACCGTGAAAAACAAACGTAACACTCCCAACAAGATGGAGTTTGTAAAATACGATCCCTTTGTCCGAAAACACGTAGTGTTTAAGGAATCGGGTAAGGTATAGCGGAAAGGAACAACGATATGAGTCGCAAATGCGCTATCTCCGGTAAAAGACCGCTTTCCGGCAACAATGTATCGCACGCCCATAACAAGACGAAAAAGTGGCAGCGTCCCAACGTCCATACCAAGCGTTTGTACGTTCCCGAGCTCAAACGATTTGTCCGGGTTAAGCTCAGTACGCACGCACTCCGGACGGTCAGCAAGATCGGCCTACTGCCGTATCTGCGGAAAAAAGGCCTACGTATAAAAGACATCACCTAACGTCTTCGTACTATGACGTCGACCCCAGAGGTCGGAAGAGAACCATCCGTGTATCCGGATGGTTCTTTTTTTGAGCGCTCGACGGTACTGACGGCGGTTCGTCATTCTCTCACGTATCCGCTCGATCGGAGTCACGTTCGGCGGCGGATTGATTCGTGGTATGCTGTGCCGACCGTCGTGTCGACCGCGATCGGTACTCGTCTACGAGCTCGTTGAGTACGAATCGATCGGGGACGGGGTCAGATCCTCCCGCAAAGCGCGCGGAGCACCGACCAATGCGCATCAAACCCATGGTGAGGCCGCGAATGAGTCCGTGGCGCTGAATCGCCTGTCGGGTATACTCGGAACACGTGGGATGATAGTTGCAGTGAGATGGGAAAAAGGGAGAAATGATCCACTGATAGAGCACTATCGGGATCGTCAGCACTTGTCTTAGTAGTTTCTGCAATGGACAGGCCCTCCCGTACACGTGTATGATTTAGAGTAGTTAGAAAATATGGCCCACGACGCAGAAAAGCTCCGCAGCATTATATCACTCGACTCGGAACTTAACAAAATCCAGGACTTGGACATTCTCCTCGAACGCATTCTCCTAGAGGCGCGACGCGTGGTCAATGCTGACGCCGGTTCGATTTACGTAGTCAAGGGCGACGAGCTCATCATCAACTACGCGCAGAACGACACCAAGCAAAGAGAGCTTCCTCCGGGGCAAAAACTCATATACAAGGTATTTACCGTCCCGATAAGCACACAGACGATTTCCGGCTACGCGGCGGCCAAGGGAGAGCCGGTAAATATTCCCGACGTCTATGAGATATCGAAAGAGGCTCCTTACAGCTTCGATCCGTCCTACGACGCGATATCCGGGTACCGGAGCCGATCGATGCTTGCCATCCCGCTCAAGTCCAACACCGGCGATATTCTCGGCGTCATTCAAGTCATCAACAAGAGAGATGACGACGGACGCGTGCTCGCATTCGATCGCGACGACGAGTTGTTGGTGATGCACTTCGCGTCCAACGCGACGGTAGCGCTTCAACGGGCGCAGATGACGCGCGCAATTTTATTGCGCATGATCCGCATGGCGGAGCTACGCGATCCGAAGGAGACGGGACCCCACGTCAACCGTGTCGCCGGATACTCGGTGGAAATTTACGAGGCGTGGGCGAGGCGAGCGGGTACGCCGCCCAATGAGATCGAAAAGACGCGCGATAACCTCCGTATGGCGGCGATGCTCCACGACGTCGGTAAAGTCGCCATTTCGGACGTCATCCTCAAAAAGCCGGGCCGCTTCACCGAAGAAGAGTACGAGACGATGAAAACGCATACCTGGCAAGGTGCGCGCCTGTTCGTCAACAAGCAATCGGAGTTCGACGAGCTCGCCCAGGTGGTGGCGCTCAACCACCACGAAAGTTGGGACGGCACCGGGTATCCCGGTTACATCGATATCGAGACGGGCGAGGCGATCGCAAGTGACGACCAGGGGAGGCCGATCGGGAAGAAGGGTCTCGATATCCCCCTGTTCGGGCGCATCGTTTCGATTGCCGACGTATACGACGCATTGCTTTCCCATAGGGTCTACAAAGAGGCGTGGGATGAGGAACACGTGCTGGAGGAGATGCGTCGTTTGGCGGGCACGAAGTTCGATCCCGAGTTGATTGAGATCTTCTTCAGTATCCTTCCCAACATTCGCACGATCAGCGAGAAGTACGCGGGCGATCAGGAGTAACGTCCCGCACGAAACCATACATCAGGACTATTCATGGGACGCACATCGGCGACACGAACTTTCGGAATCCTTACCAGCGGCGGAGATTGCCCCGGACTCAACGCAGCGATCCGCGGTGTATGCAAGAGCGCATGGGCACAACACGGGATGAACATCATCGGCATCGCGGACGGGTATCGCGGACTTATCGAGGGCGATACCAGGCTCCTCAAGCCGGAAGACTTCGACGGGATTCTTACCCGTGGAGGAACGATTCTCGGTACGTCGAGGGAAAAACCGTTTAAGAACAAAGAGGGAGAAACGGACAGCAAGGCGGGACGCAACAAAGCGGACAAGATCATCGAGAACTATACCCGCCTTGGTCTGGACTGCCTCGTCGTCCTCGGCGGGAACGGCACGCACAAGACCGCCCACCTCCTGGCGGAGGAGGGCCTCAACGTCATCGGACTACCGAAGACCATCGACAACGACATCTGGGGTACCGATCTGACCTTCGGATTTCACAGTGCAGTCGATATCGGAACCGAGGCGATCG
Source organism: Alkalispirochaeta sp. (assembly GCA_965601925.1). Taxonomy (GTDB): domain Bacteria; phylum Spirochaetota; class Spirochaetia; order DSM-27196; family Alkalispirochaetaceae; genus Alkalispirochaeta. Next base: position 1,779,773 of record OZ271854.1, on the reverse strand, counting down.
ATCGCCTCCACAGCACCGCGCAGTCGCACAACCGCGTCATGGTCATTGAGGTTATGGGACACAAGGCGGGGTGGCTGGCACTCTACTCCGGGCTTGCGGGAGGCGGCGACGTTATTCTGATACCGGAAATTCCTTACGATATGGATGCGATCGTCAATCACGTGCTTCGACGACAGGCGCGGGGCAAGCGATTTTCCATCGTCGTCGTAGCCGAGGGAGCCATGAGTCGAGAAGAGGCTGCGCTACCCAAGGACGAGCGCAAGAGGCTTCGAAGAAAGCGCGGCCACTCGGTGGCGTACGAGGTTGCACGCGACATTGAAGAACGAAGCAAACTCGAGGCGCGGGTAACCGTCCTGGGATACCAGCAACGTGGTGGAACGCCGAGCGCGTACGACCGCATTCTCGCTACGCAGTTCGGTACGGCCGCCGCCGACATGCTTGCCGAGGGCGCGTACGGGAACATGGTCGCCTTAGAGGGCACGGAGGTGGTCAAAAGACCACTCTCGGAGGTAGCCGGAGCCCTTAAGACGGTACCGCCCGATCTGCGGTTGATTGATACGGCTCGGGGCGTTCAGACGTGCTTCGGCGACGTGTGATACACCGGTAGCCGACAAGTCGCCGCCTACCGGTCGCACGTTCCAATCGAGGGACGCGTCACGCCTCTTTGTACGCCGCTACGAGATCTTCCATCACCTTCTTCCCATCGCCGAAGAGCATTAGCGTGTTGTCGGCGGCAAACAGCGGATTGGGGATACCGGCAAATCCCGGACTCAGACTCCGCTTGATCACCACGACGGTGCGTGACTCGTCTACGTTGAGGATCGGCATGCCGCTGATCGGTGTTCCCGAGGACTCGCGTGCCAGGGGATTTACCACGTCGTTGGCTCCCAGAACGATTACCACATCGGTATTGGGGAAGTTCGGATTGATCGCATCCATCTCACGGAGCTTGTCGTAGGAGATGTTCTCTTCCGCCAGAAGTACGTTCATGTGCCCGGGCATGCGTCCCGCCACCGGATGAATCCCGAAATCCACATCGATCCCGTCCGACTCCATCTGCTCGGTCAACACGCGAACCGGGGTCTGAGCGCGCGCCACCGCCATACCGTAGCCGGGAACGAAAGTGACCTTTTGCGCCGTTTTGAGGATCATGGCGACCTCCTCCGCCGAGGTACTCTTAACCCGCCCCGCATACATATCGTCCGACGTGTCGGAGGAGTCCTGTACCGCGCCGACGCCGCCGAAGAGCACGTTAGCCAAGGACCGATTCATCGCGCGACACATGATGTTGGTAAGAATGATGCCGCTCGCACCGACCAAGGACCCGGCGATAATAAGTACCGTGTTATTGAGAACAAAGCCGGTCGCGGCCGCTGCGAGCCCCGAATAGGAGTTGAGGAGTGCGATGACGATCGGCATGTCCGCGCCCCCGATCGGCATTACCAACAGTATCCCGAGCACCGAGGAGACGGCCGCCAGGATCCAGTAGTACTCGGTGCGGGCGGGCTCCAGCACGATCAACACCGCCACGACGAGCGAGGCGCCGGCGACGAGAATCTTGACGATCTGCTCACCGGGATAGCGCACCGGCTTCTCGGTGACGATCCCCTGGAGCTTGCCGAATGCGATGAGAGATCCGAAGAAGGTCACCGCACCGATAAGACCGCTGGCGGCGGTTGCCACGAGAAACTGCAGATTTCCCGCTCCGCTCTCCGGTCCCGAGAGTCCCGTCTCCAGCGCCTGGTAGAGAACCGCGCCGGCGACGAGCACACTCGCGATGCCCCCGAATCCGTTATAGAGACCGACTAACTGAGGCATCGCGGTCATCTTGATGGTAAGAGCAAATACCGCTCCGATGATCGAACCGGCCGCGATTCCGGAGATAATCATGACGGGATTGAGAATTTCTTGGACCACGAGCGTCACGACGACCGCCAGGAGCATCCCCAGAGAGCCGATAAAATTGCCCCGCACCGCCGATCGTGGGTGGGTCAGTCCTTTGAGACCTACAATAAACAGTACCGCCGCGAGGAGATACAGCAGATTGGATACCGCTTCGTTCATTACTGTTCTCTCTTTCTGAACTTGCTTAACATGCGATGCGTAACGAGAAACCCGCCCACCACGTTGATCGTTGCGAACACGAGGGCTGCGAATCCCAACCACACCGTCATCGTTGATAGCCCCGTACCGGCGGCGACGAGGGCACCGATAATCGTAATACCGGAGATCGCATTCGAACCCGACATGAGCGGTGTGTGGAGGATCGGCGGCACCTTGGTGATGACCTCGAATCCGACGAAAATCGCCAGCACGAAAATGGTGATAATACTCACGAAATCCATGTCCTACTCCTTGCCTTATGCGAGGCCGAGAAGTGCCGCGGTCTCGTCACCGGCGGCCTTCCCCTCCTCCATGATCAGGGTCGCCGAGGTGATCTCGTCGTCCCGGTTTATGTGAAGCGCCCCCTCGTGCACGATTTCGGCAAGAAACGTCGCGACGTTCTTACTGAACAACTGGCTCGCGTGGTGCGCCAATCCGGAGGCTACGTTCACCGGCCCGACGATTCGCACACCGCCGGCGTCAACGGTCTCTCCGGCCTTGGTAAGCTCGCAATTGCCGCCGCGTTCCGCGGCGAGGTCCACGATCACGGTACCGGGGCTCATCGCCTCGACCATCTCTTTGGTAATCAGGATGGGGGCGGTCTTTCCCGGAATTGCGGCGGTGGTAATCACCACGTCGCTCTCCGAAACGACCTCCAACATCTTCTCGCGCTGCTTGCGATAAAACTCCTCGTCCATCTCGCGCGCGTAGCCGCCGCCGGTCTCCGCATTACCGGCGTCGAGATCGATCTCTACGAACTTGGCTCCGAGACTCATGACCTGCTCCTTGACGGCGGGCCGGATATCGTAGGCGCTCACCACCGCTCCCAGGCGTTTGGCCGTAGCGATCGCCTGGAGCCCGGCGACGCCCACTCCGACGACAAAGACGCGGGCGGGTACGACCGTTCCGGCGGCGGTCATCATCATGGGAAACATCTTGGGAAGCTCGAGTGAGCCGATCAATACCGCTCGATATCCCGCCAGGTTTGCCTGCGACGAGAGTACGTCCATACTCTGGGCGCGGGTGATTCTCGGAATCGACTCGAGCGAAAAGGCGGTGTGTCGGCGATCTTTCATGGTGGAGAAGGCAGCGTCGGGGCCGTAGGGACTCACCATCGCCACGACCGCGGCTCCCTCACGGAGTGCGGTGAGATCGGATACACCGGTCTCGCCGTTGGCCGCACCGGCGCGAATCGCGACCAAAAGATCGGCGGCCTCGAGTATCGCCCGTCGGTCACCAAGTTCGACGCCCTTCTCACGATATTCGTCGTCGGTATACCCCGCGGCGAATCCGGCTCCATGTTCGACGTGTACGGTCGCCCCCAGCTTCGCCAACAGCGGTACATGTGCGGGTACGACCGCCACGCGCGCCTCACCGGCTGCGCCTTCCTTGATCACTGCGATGTTCATGCAGAACCTCCTCGATGTACGTCACATGGTATGCTCAAGGTTAGCCCCGAGCAAGCATCTATTTGATGGGGTGATGACGCCGCACCAGGTCGGCGACGATCCGACCTCCCAGAACGACCAAGGGCATTCCGCCCCCAGGGTGAGCGCTCCCCCCGACGAAGTAGAGCCCGTGATGGCGACGCGATCTGTTGGGGTGGCGCAGAAACGCCGCCAAGGGCGTATTGGATGATATTCCATACAGACTTCCGCGATTGGAGTCGGTTCTCGCGGCGATGTCGGTAGGCAGCATGACGTCCTCTTCCTCGATAAACGTCTCGAGGTCGGCGGAGAGTTCGGAGCCGAGCCGCTGTAGTACCGCCCGCCGTACGCGACGCGCCTCGGCTTCCCAATCCTGTCCGTGGTCCCACGGCGCGTTAACGAGGACGAACCAATTTTCTCCATCCGGCGGCGCGTCACCGTATCCGCCCTCTTTGGCCGTGATATTAAGATAAATCGTCGGATCGTCCGGACATCGCCGTTCGGAAAAAATGTGCCGAAACTCTTTTTCATAATCGTCCGAGAAAAAGATGTTGTGCAAACCGAGCTCGTCAAAGCGACGCCGTATGCCCCAGTAAAAGACGAGCCCGGAACTGGACGGTTCGAGCTTCTCGTACCGGCGGTAGATACGCGCGTCGGTGTCTTCCAGGAGGTATCGATACGTGGGGGTGACATCGGCGTTCGATACGACGATCTCCGCCTCGTGGACGGCGTCGCCGACGACGACTCCGCGTACCGCACGCCGCCGGCGTCGCGTTCCTGGAGGAGGATCGGTAAGAATGCGGTCTACGGTCACTCCGTAACGGAACGTCACGCCCACCTCTCGCGCCAGGCGCTCCAACGCCCGCGGAACGGCGTATATGCCGCCCCGGACCGCCCACGCACCGAGTCCGTACTCGATATGGGGGATAATATTGAGGGTCGCGGGCGTCTGGTACGGGTCCGAACCGTTGTAGGTCGCGTAGCGGTCGAAAAACTGTCGTACCTTGGGATCGTTAAAAAAGCGACCGTTGGCGCGGTCCATCGTTCGGAGCGCGTCTATTCGCGAGATCTGTACGAGGGACGACCAAAACCCGCGCGAACGGTACGTACTCCACTCGTGCAAACTCCGCTCCAAAAAGAGGTGGCCGGTGATGCGGTGGATCCGCGCGGAGTAATCGAGAAACCGCCCCACGCGGTCCGGCTTCTCGCCGAAGACGCGTTCAAACTCTGCGGCAAACCGACTGCGGTCGGCATAACTCGACATGCGCTGCCCGCCGCGCCAGAAATAGTTACATATCCGCTCCAGGGGTATCAGTTCAAGGTAGTCGTCCAAGGAGCGCCCGGCTTCTTCAAAGAGCTGCTCAAAGACGCTGCGCATGGTAAAGAGACTGGGCCCCGTATCAAAGCGATACGATCCCAGATCGGTGGAAAACGCCTTTCCTCCGGGGCCTTCCTGCTTCTCGAAGACGGTGACCGCGTATCCGGCGGCCGCGAGGCGTATCGCCGCCGACATTCCCCCGAGGCCGGCGCCGACTACCGCAACGCGGGGCACATGCCCCGCTGTATGACTCATGGTGAGACTGTAGCCGCACTCGAGATTCCGGGCAAGGGGCGAAACTCCTCTATAACGCCTCGGCGCCGCTTATCACCTCGCGGAGATAGTAGTAGCTGTCCTTCGGTACACGCCGCGCGTTCACGTAGTCGGCGTAGACGATGCCGAAACGCTTGGTGTATCCGAAAGCCCACTCGAAGTTATCGATGAGGCTCCACACGAAGTATCCGGCAAGCTCCACTCCGTCCTCAATTGCGTCGAGCGCCGCACTGAAATGGTCCTGTAGATACCGCACCCGACGCGGATCGTGGCATCGCGTCCCGTCGGCCGACAGCACGTCGGGCATGGCGCAGCCGTTCTCGGTGATGTAAAGCGGATAGTGCCCGTCGATGCTCTTCCAGATCCAGACGAGATGGCGGTAAAGCCCGTGAGGCGTCACCGGCCAGCCCATCTCAGTGCGCTCGTGATGGCTCTCGACCGCTCGAAACCCCTCGGGATGACACGGTAGCCCATCGCGTTCGTCTCCTTCGGGACCGACAGGCGTCGCGGCGATAACCGGCTCGAAGTAGTAGTTGATGCCGAGAAAGTCGATCTTCTCGGCGATGATCTCCATATCGCCGTCCTTGATCGGTGGCGGCGCCTGGTCGGGATACGCCGCAAAGTGGCGCTCCGGATACGGCCTACCGACCAACGGATCGAGCCAAAACCGCGTGCGCATATCGGCCACTCTGTCGGCGGCGGCGACATCCTCGGCGCGCTGCGTCGCGGGCCGGGGAGACTCCGTATTGAGCGTAATGCCGATCGGAGCCGTGTGTCCGCCCTCCGCGCGATACGCCTGCACGGCGAGCCCATGCGCGAGCATAAGGTGGTGCCCCGCCGCCCAGGAGGCGCTCCGACTCGTGATACCGGGCGCATGCTCGCCGATTTGATAGCCGAGTACGGCACTGCACCACGGCTCGTTGAGGGTGATCCAGCGATCGACATAGTCGCCCAGCTCGCGAAAACACGCACTTGCATACTCGGCAAAACGGTACGCCGTGTCCCGCGCCGGCCACCCGCCCATATCCTCCAGCGGCTGAGGGAGGTCCCAGTGGTAGAGCGTCGCGGTCGCTTCGATATCGTTTCGATGGAGCTCGTCGGCGAGTCGCTTGTAGTAGTCGAAGCCCTTCGGATTCAATGCGCCGGCGCCGTCGGGTTGGATACGCGGCCACGCGACGGAGAAGCGATACGACCCGACGCCGAGATCGCGCATCAGACCGACGTCTTCGGGATAGCGATGGTACTGATCGACCGAAACGTCGCCGGTATGACCGTGTGACACCTTTCCCGGCGTCTTTGAAAAGGTATCCCAGATACTCGGTTTACGGCCGTCTTCCAGTGCGGCTCCCTCTACCTGGTAGCTCGCCGTTGCGACGCCCCAGAGAAAGTCTTCGGGAAATGTTCGGTGTGTATGGTGTCTCATCGTTCCTCCTCGCAAACCTATCCGTTTAGTAGGTCGACCGAATATGGCGGACGCCGACGGTGTCCGCCGCGATCGGCGTTGTGTGTCGCTTCGTATCGGTCGAAGCGCCGTCGTTCTCAGGGCCGGCGATCGGCACGAACTCAATCGTCTTCGTTTCTCCCGGCAGTAGGAGAAAACCGCCGTCGTCGGGACGTACCTCGTCGGGACAGCCGTCCAGGGCGACCCAAAACGCCGGTGCGTCGTCGCATCGCACGCTCACCGACAACGAACCGGCAGATTCGACGGTGAGGGTCGGTCTCTCCAACTCACATCGCTTGAACTCGGTGAGCAGGGTCCAGCTCCGTTCAACCGCATCGTCGGCGGCCGGCTCACCGGTGGAACGCCACTCGGCAACGACGAACCCTTCGTGCCGTTCGAAGGGAAGCTCGGTGAGCGGTACGTCGAGTATCGCCGTACTCGCATCGCCGCTCGCCGCGACCGTGAGGCTTCGTTCCCATATCGACGTGCCGCGCCAATCGAGACCGCGCACTTCGACGGAGCCGTGGAGCGTCTCCGCGGCGTCGTTCAAGACGTGCACCTTCAACGAGTCGTCGTGCACGAAACAGACGAGAGCGCGGGGCGCAAAAAATCGTCGCGCCTCGTAGTGCAGCAACTTCCATCGGCCGTCGTACTCAATGCTCGACCACGAAACGACGGGCCATAGGTCGTTGAGCTGCCAGTAGAGCGCACCCATGCTCACCGGACACCGGCTGCGCCAAAACTCGACGGCGGTTCGGATCGCCATCGCCTGTTGGACCTGACTGATATAGACGAAGTCGGCAAAATCGAAGGGCAGCCGAAAGTAACGCGCCATCGTCTCGGCCACGACGGTATTGCCGCGCGGGTGGCGCTGATGGTGCTCCAGATCGGGCGCCGTGGGGTTCATTTGATCCTCCGGAGCAAACTGCCGGATGCCGCGTAGCGACGGAAAGGACTGAAACCCGAACTCCGAGCAGAAGCGCGGCGTCACCTCGAGATAGGCCGAAAAGGCCTTACCTTCGTGCCAGACGCTCCAGTAATGCATGTCGCCGGAGGAGTCGTCGTGCCAGTTATCCGAAAAGTCTCCCTCACCGGCGGCGGGCGAGCTGGGCCAAAAGGTGCGCGTATCGTCGGCGGCGCGCACTTCGCGGCCGATTACACCGTGGTTGAGACGATCGAAGTCGATCAGATAGCGCCCCGGATTGGCAATCGACTCGGGATACCAGCCGAGGGCGCCGATGTTCTCGTTATTGCCGCACCAAATCGCGATCGAGGGATGGGACATGAGTCGGCGAGTTTGGACGCGAACCTCCTCGCGCACCTCTTCCAAAAACCACTCTTCCGACGGGTAGAGCGAGCACGAAAACATGAAATCCTGCCATACCAGGACGCCCAGCTCGTCGCATACGTCATAGAAATAGTCGCTCTCGTACTGTCCGCCTCCCCAGACGCGAATCATGTTCATATGGGCCGATCGCGCGGCTACAAGGAGCTCGCGACACCGCGCATCGGTCTGGCGGCTCGGAAAGGCGTCGGTGGGAATCCAATTGGCGCCCTTCGCCCATATGGCGCGTCCGTTGACGCGAAAAAACATACTCCGACCCTGCTCGTCGGCCTCACTCACGACTTCGATCTCTCGAAAGGCGGTGCGAAAGCGTCGCACATCCGCATCGAGATGCACACGGACGGTGTAGAGCGGCTGCGCACCGTAACCGGCCGGCCACCACAACTCGGGATCGGCGAGCCGTATCTCGGCCAATGCGTGCCCGGGCTCCACAATCCCGACGGTTTCTTGTCGCGCGCACTCCGCCCCGTCAGGCCCCAGGAGCGCCACCGACAGGCGTTCATCGATGTCGACGGAGGCGCCGTCGTAGGTCACATGCACCGGGAGTACCCACTCGCCTCCTTCTCGACGGGGAACTCCCCACGCTCGGCGGACTGCGACGGCGGGAACGGGTCGCATGCGAATCGTCCCGTAGAGGCCCGAGACCATGAGACACGGCCCCCAATCCCACCCGCTATGGCACTGCACCTTACGTACGAGATTGCGGTGCGGCGACTGCACGGGATAACTCGAGTGGGGCACAGGATACCGAAGGCGGCCGGCACGTTCGGCGGCCTCCGCCTCGGCACTCGCGAACCGAACCTCGATGGTGTTCACACCTCGCCTGAGAGCCTCTCCCACATCGGCGCGGAGGGGAACGAACATGTTGGCGCACCGGGCGACCGATATCCCGTTCACGAAGATCTCCGCGACGGTGTCAACCGTATCGATCTCTAAAAGCCAGCGCGGCGAGGCGGCCGGATCGTCGACGACAAAATCGCGCGTCACGATCCAGCCGCGTTGTCCGACCCACTGTACGTCGAGCTCCCGGCGCGCCCAGAACGGATCGGAGATGATGTCGGCGGCAGCGAGTGCCGTGTGGAGATCTCCCGGCATATGCGCGTCCACGGTGTACTCGCCCCCCTCGTCGGTCACTCTCCAAACTCCCGCCAGATCGATCATACAAAGACTCCTTCAATGGACATATGGAGCGATGGGGAGTCACGAAAGAGCCCGCTGCGACAAAAAATGCCGGTATGAAGCAACTTTCCGTTGACGACACGCCAAAGCCATGGAACACTATAGTTGGTTTTAAAACCAACCAAATGGAGTGTAGCACGGGTGGCCTCAGCGGGCAAGCGAAATCGAATCATGAATAGATCGCGGGTACTGCGCGCCGTGTGGCGTACTCCTCTCCTGAGCCGCGTCGAAATCGCCGGACGGCTCGGCCTCGATAAGTCGACCGTCTCATCATTGGTGAAGGAGTTGATCGATCAAAAAATGATTCACGAGGTAGCCGAGGGTGACGCGTCCAAGCAGGGCGGGCGGCGGCCGGTTCTCCTCAGAATCAACCCCACCTACGGCCTCGTTTTGGGCTTTGAGTTTCAACCAGATTTTTATCGCGCCGTGCTGTGCGATCTGGACGGACGGATCGAACGCCGTTGGACCGAAAATGTACGGCGTGAGGGTAAGCCCTTCGATGAATACGTCTTTGATATTTTGAACGTGGTGTTGGCCGACATGGGAGATCGGCGCGATTCGCTTCTCGCGATCGGCATCGCCATGGGAGGGCTGATCAACTCCATCAGCAACCGCATATACGGTTCGATCCCGATGGAACTGGCCGAAGAGTACGACTTTCAGGCCCACATCGCCTCCCGCCTCGACATCCCGGTCGTTGTGGAGAACGACGCCAACGCGTGCGCGTGGGGTGAGCTGACCTTTCATCGCCGCCACGACTTTCACGACTTTCTGTACGTTCTCGTGCAGATTCGACAAAGCGAACAGGGACGCAGTCTGTACGGCGGGATCGGCGTCGGCATCGGTGTCGTGATCAACGGCACGCTCTACCCCGGATCGCACTTCACCGCCGGTGAGTTCCGCAGCGTCTTCTGGAAGGACGGCAGCGTCGGTCAATTCTCCCTATCCGACGAGGAAGCGGAGCAAGTCGGCACCGATCCGACGATACGTAGTCGCTTCTTTCGTGAGCTGGCCCGAAACATAGCCCTTATCATCAACGTGCTCGACCTGAGCCATCTGTTCATCGGGGGCGATTGCCTCGTATTCCGGGAGGAGATGGAGTCGATCTTCCACTCGGAGATACAGCGAAACTGGCCGTACGAAAGCGAAGTGGGCCGGAAGGTGAGCTTCTCGACCCTCGGCGAAGACGCCGCGGCGTACGGCGCTGCGGGGCTCATACTCGATCGCCTCTTCTCGGATCAGATTTTCCCCCTCGGCGATATCCGTAATCGGCACGGACTCGACGATCTTATCAGCACATTGAGTGATGCGATGGTTCTCCGCGGCGCGACGAGCGAGGAGACGATCGGAAAAACCACAACGGTTCCCGTAGAGGAGCCGTAAAAAAGAAGGAGGTAGCACCATGCTACGGAACAACCTGTTTTTGGCAGTGGCGCTGTTTGCGCTCATCGGTGGGTTTGTTTTTGCCGGCGGCCAGGGTGAGGAGGCCGAAGAGAACGGCGTCATCACCCTACAAGTGCAACACTATCTGGATCTGGCCGACAGCGTGTCGTCGGACAACTTCCAAGAGGTGGTCGATGCGTTCCACGCGGCGCACCCCGACATTCGGCTCGAGTTCGACTTTCTGTTCGACGAGGCGTATCACAACCGGCTCCAGGCCGTAGCGATCGCAGGACAACTGTCCGACGTGGTGTTCCTGTGGCCCGGTAAGCGCACCGGAGACGTAACCGGAGCCGGGTTGATCAACGATCTGCGTCCGTGGGTGAACCGCGTGGCCGATCAATTTGCGCCGGCCGCGCTCACACCGCAAGGTCCCAACGGAGAGATTTGGGAGCTCCCCGAACAGATCACCGCGACCCACGTTATGTTTACCAACGATCGACTACTCGACGAGTTGGGCCTCGAGTTCCCCGAAACGTTCGAGGAGCTGTTGGCGCAAGGTGAGACAATCCGCGAGGCCGGCTACATTCCGATCGCGATGGACAACGGCGGCGGTTGGCAGATGCAGAGCACATTGCTCTCCGCGTTGGTCGAGCGTACCGGTGGCCGCGAATGGTTCGACCGCGCCCGCGTCGGGGACGCGAGCTTCACCGATCCCGAGTTCGTGCGCGCGATCGAGGTGATCCAAATCCTGAGCGAGAACGATATGTTCAGCCCCGGCATTAACCAAGCCGAATACGGTGTCGCCCTCACCGACTTCGTCACCGAGCGCGCGGTGTACTTCATCGACGGCGGTTGGAGAACGAGCAATCTCGCCGGTGAGATGACCGCAGAGCAGCACGAATACGTCTCCTACAACGTGTTCCCGGCCCTTCCGAACGAGCAGGGACAGCCCGGTTCCACCGCGATCGTTCCCGGCACCGGATTCGGGATGAATGCAAATCTGGAAGGTGAGCGCGCGCAGGCAGCCTGGGAATGGATCTACTTCTTCTCCGGCCCCGAGGGGTCGCGTATCAAGGCTCAACAGGGCTGGCTGCCGGCGGTACGGATCGATCTGCCGCCCGACTCGCCACTGTTGACTCTGAAACTCGCAGAGTTCGTCGGCTCGACGCCCGGCGGCTACGTGGTTGATGCAGTCATGGACGCCGAAGGAATGGGTGTACTCCACCCGGCGCTCCAAGAGATGATGTTCGGCGTGTTGACGCCCCAAGAGGTCGCAGAGCGCTACGAAACGTGGGTTGCCGCCAACGATTCAAGCCGCAACTGACAGCACGACACTCCGTTCCCGACGTTGCGTACCGTGATGCGCGACGTCGGGACGTGTTCGATGGAGCGACTCACAAGGATCAGCCATGACCATCACCAGAGAAAAAATCAACGCCTACGTTGTGCTCGTGGGGCCCGCAGTACTGATCTACGCTGCGGTAATCATTTTTCCCATCATATTCAGTTTTTTGGCGGGCTTCACGCGTTGGAGCGGCTTCGGACTCCCGGAGTTTGTCGGCCTACAGAACTACACCCGCATGTTTACCGATCCCGTGTTCCGCTTGGGATTGCGCAATAATCTCCTGATCGTCGCCGTTTCGGTGTTCGGACAGATCCCGTTCGGCTTTGCCCTTGCCTACATCATCTATCGCCGTATGGTACGGGGACACGCCTTCTTCGAAACGATGATCTTCCTGCCGATTACGATCGCGGCGGTCGTGGTCGCGAAACTGTGGAATCAGATCTTCTCACCGGCGGGGATCTTCACGCAGCTTCTGCGCATTCTCCGCGACGATCCCCGTTACGTGCTCGATATATTCGAAAGTCGCACGTTTGCCATCGTCCCGATCCTGTTTGTGATTCTGTGGATGTATACCGGGATCTACATGGTTATTTTCCTCGCGAACTTGCAGCGTATCGATCCTGGGGTGATCGAAGCCGCGATCATCGACGGCGCACGAGAGCATCAGATTCTGCTCCTGGTGGTGCTGCCGCAAATGGCCAACGTCGTGTTCACGACCGCCGTGTTTGCGATCGCCGGGAGCCTCAAGAGTTTCGATCTGATTTTCGCGATGACGGGGGGCGGGCCGGCACATTATACCGAGGTAATTGCAATCTACATGTACTTCAACACCTTTCGCTACTACAATTACGGGTTCGGCAGCGGTGTCTCGATGGTAATCGTGTTCTTGAGTCTGGGATTGATCAGCGCGATCCAAGCGATATTCAAACGGGTGGAGGCGCGCTATGTCTAGTATCACCGGTAGCATGGCACGAGACCGCGACGTCGTTGCGTGGAGAGTCTTCGCGACGATCTTTATGGTGTTCTTTACGTTCCTGACGATAGCGCCGTTGGTATGGCTGTTTTACAGCTCGCTCAAGCCGCATCCGGATATCGTACGGAACGTTTTCGCGCTACCCCGTACCCTGTTTGTCGATAATTACGTGCGCGCCTGGACGATCGGCGATCTCGGGCTTTATACGGTCAACAGCATTATCTATACCGCTACGGCGACGGTGATTACCGTCTTTCTGGCGTTGGGCGCGGGCTACGGATTCGCCAAGTTCGGTTTCAGGATTTCGAAGTATCTTCATACGTTTTTCGTAATGGGATTGTTGGTGACGGCGCATTCGGTGCTGGTACCGCTGTTTATCTTGGAGACGAGACTGGGTATCGACGATACGCGGCTGGGAGTTTTGATACCGTACGTAGGCTTCGGGTTACCGTTTATGGTGTACCTTGCGACGTCGTTCATCCGCGGAGTTCCCGACTCGTTGGAGGAGGTCGCGCGCATCGACGGTGCCGGATACCTCTCGATTTTTTGGCACGTGATCAGGCCGATCAGCGCGCCGGTGGTGGCCACGATGACCATCTTCTCGTTTGTCGCGAACTGGAATGAGTTCGTCTTCGTCTTCGTCCTCACCAGCAGCCAACGCCTGCGTAGTCTGCCGGTCGGTGTCAACGCGTTCGCCGGCGGTCAATCGCGGGATTTCGGACTCCTTTTTGCCGCGTTGGTCATCGCGACGGTACCGATGATTCTCTTCTACATTTTCTTTCACGAGCAGTTGAAGAGAGGTTTCGCCGCCGGAGCAATCAAGGAGTAGCGGAGGCGCGTCGCGTATCACCGGTGTTCAATCAGGGGGAGCGGACGGCGCCGTCGATCGCTCAGCAGGAGGAAAGGTTGCGTTCCTCGCCGAAGGCTGCGGTACGCAACCGACATGGAGTCGCGCTCGCCCCCGACGCATGGGCGAGCAACAACGGCGGTACGCGAACGAGGCATGCACCCCGATTGAGGTCGCCCGGTGACCACTTTTCCCCCAGGTCAGTAGCGCATGGCGAAGACTCGCACGCCGCGCGTTACCGGCATCGGCACATGCCGTTTCGGTCTCGCTTCGAGGCCCCCGGCCGTCGCACCGCTTTCAGGATTGCAACTCCACGGCAGCGCCGGGCTCGACACTTCGGCGATCCGAGCCGGTTTCGATCTCCAATGCTCCGGGGTTGGCGTCGTCGGCGACGATCTTCAATCGCGCGCCGCGCCCATCGGGATCGGCCTCGATCGCAACGGCAATCCGGCATCCCCACCGTTTGAGCACAAAAGAAAGCCGATCCCAGCCGGCCGGAAGATGCGGGCGGAATCCGAATCCCTTTTCGGTGAGGTACAGTCCGGCAAAGCCGCTCACGACGATTTGCCAACTAACCCCGCACGCCGCGGTGTGGATCCCTCCGATGAACGTGCCACCGCTGACCGCTTTATTGGTGTTGTACAAATCGACGGTACACGACTTGAAGAAGTACCGTTCAGCCTCCTCCATGCGGCCCACCCACGCGGCGACGATGGCATAGACCGCCGGACTGAGAGATGATCCGTGTTGCGTACGCGGCTCGTAATACTCCCAATTGGCCTTCATGACCGCAGTGTCGTGGGCGGTCGGATGTAGCATAAACAGCTGCGCTACATCGGCCTGCTTGCTCACCTGCGTCTCTACCGCGATACCGTTGGGCCACCCCCAATACTCGCTTGCGTCGATGAGTCGGCCCTTGATCTCCTCCGGCGTCGTATCCTCAAGTTGAAAAAAGCCGTCGAACTGTTCGATCAACCTCGTCTCGGGGTCCGCATCTCGCACGTAGACCCCATCGGCCAGCTCGCGCCAGTCGCGCGGTTCACGTTCTTCCAACCCGATCGCCTCGGAGACCGCGACGAGTCGCTCGGGGGCGTGTTTACGCATCCGGTCGTATACGTCAGCGGCGTACCGGGACGCAAATCGCACCTGAAAGTTGGTGAAGAAATTGTTGTCGACATTCTCGTGATATTCGTCCGGACCGAGAACGCGGATGATATCGTAGCGCTCACGATCCTTGCGATAATGCGACCGCGAGACCAAGAAGCGAGCAATCTCGAAGACGATCTCCGCTCCGTACCGTTCCAGATAGTCCCAGTCGTGAGTGACCGTGACATACTTCCAGATCGTATAAGCGATGTCGGGTGAGACGTGAATCTGCCAGTCGTTGAAGTGGTTGCGGATTCTACGCCCGGAGATAACGTCCTTGAAGAAGTACGACGGGCAGATCTCCTCGCCGGAGTCTCCCGATACCCACGCGTAGAACGCTCCGCGATAGCCGAGGTCGCGCGCCTTCTTACGGGCGCCGTCGAGCGTCTTGTAACGGTAGACGAGGATGTTACGCGCGACTTCCGGCGCGGTGAAGAGAAACATCGGTAGGTTGAAGACCTCCTGATCCCAGAAGGCGGCGCCCTGGTACGCCTGGCATGAGAGCCCGCGGGCGCCGATCGGAAGGTGATCGGCGTGGGCGGGCGTTGCAATGATATTGTGGTACAAGTTGTAGCGAAGGAGCGTTTGCGCCGTCTCGTCGCCCTGAATCGCGATGTCCATATCGGACCAACGGGCATCCCACCGCTCACGATGAGCGCTTTGTACGTCGTCCCAGCCGGCGGATACGGCGCGTTCTATCGACGTGCGCGCCGAGAGCTCAACGTCCGCGCGCGTCGGTCGATCGGGATCGACGCCGGGCGTCGAGCCGATCCGCGTCTGCGGATTGTCACCGTCTCGTATGTCGTTAGTCGAGTAAACCGAAACGTACTTCGTAAGGTACACCGTCTCCCCGGCGTCGAGATCGATCTCAAAAACGCGAAACACACTCCCCTCGGTGTCGTCGATACGCACCGAGGGAATCTCCGCGCCGTCGGCGAGGGCAAGCACGGCGTGCTCTCTCACGACCACCTCATATCCGTGCTCACCGGTAACGCGGTACGCCTGAAGCTGGCTGCCGTCTACCGATTGGCTCTTCTCCGCGAAGTGGTCGCCGTTGAGGCTCCACACAATCCCGTCGATCCCGGTACGTATCGTGAGCGCGACACGACGGCTCGCGGTTAGGCGCGTGCGAGCGGCCAACAGGTGCAGGTCGTCGTAGGAAGCAAACCGCGTCTCCTCGACTTCAAGCCCTTCCGTATCCCAGTCCGCGCGGGCGGACCACCGACCGTAGCGGAAGTCGAGGCTCCGCCGATACTCTCCCCACCCCGCGTCACGCCATAGAACGGATCTGCCGTCGACGGCGAGCTCCGTGTATAGCCCGTTGGGGGCGGTCACCAACTCCTTCCACACGCCGTCGGCGTTGTCGTAGGTATCGGTCACGACGCACGCGACGTACTCAGCAGCGCGATCGTCGGCAAATGTACCGCGATAGCCGAGGTATCCGTTGCCGATCATATAGTTGCTTCCCGTGGTTATCGCTTGATCGGCGACGAATCGTTCTTCGTAGATGTCCCACGTCGTGGCGCTGTTGAGATTGTTCTCCAGTTTCATCGTATGCGTCTCCAAAAAAGGGGTGGCGTACCGAACTCGGCAGCCACCCAATTGAGAGTTGTGTGTCGTGTGCGCCGGGCGTTCTATCCCTTAACCGAACCCGCCATCATTCCGCGAACGAAGTACCGCTGCAGACCGAAAAAGACGGTCAGGGGCATGATCATCGTGAGAAACGCGCCGGAGGTTAGCACGTACCAGTCCTGCCCGCGAGATCCGACCATCTCCGACAGTCGTGTCGTTACCAGTGCGACGTCGACACTGGTACCCAAAAAGACCAATGCGACGAGAAGGTCGTTCCATACCCAGAGAAACTGGAAGATCGCAAAAGAGGCTATCGCAGGCACCGACAGCGGCACGACCAAAAAGATGAACTTCGTCATAGGAGTCGTGCCGTCGACCTCGGCAGCCTCGATCAAGTCGCGCGGGATCTGCGAAATATAGCCGTAGAGGAGGTAGGTCGCCAGAGGAAGACCGAATCCCGTGTGCGCCAGCCAGATTCCGAGATATGTGCCGTTGAGCTCGGCATTCTCGTACAATCGAAAGAGAGGCAACAGTGAGGTTTGCAGCGGCACGACCATCAATCCCACGACGAGGATGAACATGAGACGCCGTCCCTTGAACTCCATCCATGCGAGCCCATAGGCGGCGAAGGCCGCGATCGTGATCGGAATTACCGTCGCCGGAATCGTTACCAGGAGGCTGTTGAGAAAGGCGTTTCCCATACCGTCTTCGGTCAACACGAAGATGTAATTGTCGAACGTCCAGTTCCCCTGAGTGAAGGGACGGAATATCGCCGTCCACCAACCGCTCGTGTTGATCGCCTGGGGATCCCGAAAGGAACTCACCAAGAGTCCGAAGGTCGGGAGCGTCCACAACACGACGATGATGACAACCGTGAGGTTGAGCATAATCCGCCCGGCGGCCTCCTGGGAGGTCTTCTTGCGCTTTTGCAGTACTAACGTATCGGACATCGAACCCTCCTCACGCCTTATTGAGGCTGCGAATGTTGCGAATCATCACCGGCGTAACCGCCAGGAAGATGACCACCGCCAACGCCGCGCCCCGGCCGTACTGCCCTTGCCGGAACATCTGGTTGTACATCATGTTGGCCACCACGTCGGTGTTGAACCGTCCGCTGGTCATTACGAACACGACGTCGAACACTTTGAGCACCAATATGACGATGGTCGTGGTGACCGTCAGGATCGTTCCGCTGACATACGGAATGATCACCTGAAAAAAGATGCGAAACTCGCCGGCTCCGTCGATGCGCGCCGCCTCAAGCAGACTTGCAGGCACACCTTTGACCGCCGAGGAGAGAATCACCATCGCAAAACCGGTCTGCAGCCATATCATGATCACGATGAGGAAAAAGTTGTTCCACGGTTCGAGACGCAACCAACCGATCGCCTCCCCGCCGAGTCCGACGACGATGGCGTTGAGAAGACCGATCTGCTCGCCGAAGATCGCGAAATAGTAAATAAAACGCCAAATGACCGCCGCGCCCACGAAGGAGATCGCCATCGGCATGAATATCAGCGACTTGGCGAACTTCTCCCATTTGATGCGGTCCACCAGGACGGCGATGATCAATCCCAGAGATACGGCAAAAAGCGGCACGAAGATGAGCCACAAGATGTTGTTGCGTATCGCGATCAACAATGCAGGATCCCGAAACGCGGCAACGTAGTTTTGCAGCCCGAAATTGACCGGATCTCCACCTCTCCGATAGTCGAAAAAACTGACATAGATCGTCCGAAGCGTGGGATAGATGATATAGATCAGCAGAATAAGAAACGCGGGTGTGATAAACACGTAGGGCCTCAACCGATCGCGCGCGGTGATCGGAAGCTGTGCGACCAGCTTATCGACCGTAAGAAAGAGCGCCCATATGCCACCGACCCCGACCACCAGGGCGACTACGGCAATGAGAAATCTCGGCGCTTCCTCGTTGCGCATAAAGTTGAAACTCCACGCGAATACCACCACAAGCGCTGCGGCGATCGCTATGGAAACCAGCGTCTGCGTTGTCCGGTTATTGGTTACAGCGGTATCACTCATGGCACCTCCGACTGGGAACGGAATGTAAAAAAACCAGCGGGGCGATACCTCCCCGCTGGTAAACGGCATTCGCGATCGACTATCGCGGCCAGCTCGCGTCGATGTTGTCCAACAACTGGGTGAGATTCGCGTCCTCGTCGTTGACGAAAGCGGTGATCTCGGTCCAGAACGTTCCGGCACCGACGGGGCCGGGCATCAGATCCGACGCATCGAAACGGAAGGTCGTCGCCTGCAACAGAATCTCGGCGATACCGCGGTCCGTGACCGTGGGATACCAGTCGAGGGGCGTATCGTTGTGCGGCGAGACGAATCCGCCGGACTCGAGCCACGCACGAGTGGACGCACCGGTGCTGAGAAAGCGCATGACCGCGCGTACCTCAGGGCGATCCTGCATTGGGGACATCAGGTCTCCGGCGCCGAGGACAGGCCGACCCAGACTCGTGTCGATCGGGGGAAGGTAGAAGAACCCGACCGTTTCGCCGACCTCGCGTCCCTCATCGGGCATAAAGGCGGTGATAAAGGAAGCCTGCCGATGCATGAGCGCCGCCGGGGGATTCTGGGTCATGGGTGTGGGTGCATCGCCGAAAGGTGTCAACACTATGCCTTGGCGGCCGCCGAGCACGTAGTCCTCGTTGAACCAGATCTCGGTGAGAAAATCGATCGCCTCACGAACCTCGGGACTGTTGAACGGGAGATCACCGGTGACCCACGCATCGTAGACTTCCGGCGGGTGGACACGAAGCATGATATCCTCGATCCAGTCGGTCGCCGTCCAACCGGTCGCACCGGAACTCTCGATACCGATGACCCATGGGGTATAACCGTCGGACACCATCTCATCGCTCAGGGCGATCAGTTCGTCCCACGTCTCGGGAATCTCGTATCCCTCCGCCTCGAAAACCGGCAGGTTGTACCAGACGAGACTCTTGACGCTGGCGCGATACCAGACGCCGGCTTGAATACCGCCGATCTCGGCGAGATCGATCCACGCGTCGTTGTACTGTTCTCGGAGATAATCGAGGCCGAACCAGTCTGTGAGATCGTACACCAAGCCGCCGCGAATGAGGTCCGCCGCGAGGCCGGGCTGCGGAAAAGCCGCGATGTCGGGAGGGCTTCCGCCCTCGGAGCGAACGGTGATCAGAGTCTCGAAGTCCCCGCTACCCTCGTACACGATATCGATACCGGTAGCTTCTTCAAACGGAATCATCGACTCTTCAAAACGACTCGCATCCTCATCGACAAAGGCACCGAAGATATTCACCGTCGTGCCGGAAAGGTCCTGACCGTCGGTGTACGGGTTATCGGAAAAGTCGACGTCTGTGTCGGCCGCAGCCGTTTGACCGTCGTCTTCCCGTGCACAGGCAACGACAAGCAGTACCAATACTGCGGCGACAAGAAACATCGCCATTTTTTTGAACATAAAACCTCCTATTTCGGGATGTCTCCATTTAGTTGCGAGACACAACCAACCACGAGGGTAGCATGGCAAATTCACGCTGTCAAACAAAAAAGATCGCCGATGCGCGCGAAAAACGGAAGACTTTTTACTTTGACAGCATCACTGTGCAGGTGTAGATTGGTTTCTACAACCAACTACTATGGTCAACTATGTTAGCAAGGTTAACATTACCAGAGTTCTCAGAACGATATGGCTCAACCCGGGTCTGAGTCGCGTCGATATATCGCGTCGACTCGGGCTCAACAAATCTACGGTCTCGAAAATCGTGGCCTATTTGGAGGAGTTACGAATCGTCGAAACCGCGGCGGTAGGCGACGCCGGCCCGACCGGCGGGCGACGACCGATCCATCTACGCATCAAACCGGGCTGGGGGTGCGTCATGGGTGTCGAAGTGCAGACCGAGGCGTTCACCGTCGTAGGCATCAATCTGCACGGCGACGTATTCTTCTCCCACACCGAGCCGCTGGATCTTCGACGATACGATCTGGTAGACGCCTTTACCGGGATTGTAGAGCGGTTTCGGTCCAGCCTTGAGGCGACGGGTATGCCTCTCATCGGAATCGGCGTCGGTCTTCCGGGATTCGTCGATCCGGTACGCGGAGTGTTAAAGGCCTCGATGCCGTTCGAACATTACGAAGAGATCGAATTCGTTGAGGAGGCAAAAGCGCGCCTCGGCCTTTCGATTCCCATCTTCGTCGATAACGACGCTAATTGCGGATGTTGGGGCGAGCTCGCATTCAAGCACAGTACCCGCCCGCAGAACTTCCTATTCGTCTTAGGAGAGCTCCGAAAACACACCATAGAGATGGACGACTACCGGATTATGGCGCTCGGAATCGGACTGGTTCTCAACGGGCGCGTACATCACGGTGACGAGTTCTCCGCAGGCGAGTTTCGCAGCATTCTATACAACCGCGACAGCGTCAATCAGTTCTCGATTCCCGACGAGCAGGCGCAACGGTTTCTCCAGGACGATGAGATAGACGAACGCATCGTCGACGAGCTTTCCAGACATATCGCGTTCCTCGTCAACATTCTTAATCTGCAGAAAGTGGTGATCGGCGGCCCGGTGGAAATACTCGCCGATGCGCTGATCGCTGCAATCAGTGTACGCATTCAGGAAAGCTGGGCGTACCCCAACCCGGTGGAGTGCGCCATCTCGCTCTCGCGACTCGGGGAACAGGCGGTCGCATACGGTGCCGCGGGGATGTTTTTGGAACACCTCATCGAGGTTCCGTCGGTCGCCGGCGACGATGGAGATACGATCCGCTGCGGCGTGGATCTCCTCCTCCCGGCGGGGGAAGCGCTCCCGATGTGAGGAGGCGCACGCCGCGCCGTCTACCCGATAACGTCGCTCCACGCAGCGTGAGCTCGCCCGTGCGGGAGAACGCCTCGTACGGGTCGAACGAGCCGGATGTCCGTCGGTTCACGCACGTACCGTGACGCGTATTGACCGGCTATCTACCGCGCCACGTCGACATGCTCGCCCAGACACCGAGGCGCTTCATGAGGCGATTAAACCACCGATCGGGGAGGACGCCGCGCAGCAGCACCGCCAGTTGAATTGAACGCGGACGCATCACTCGCGTGCGTCCGCGACTCAACGCCCCCCGTACGATTGCCTCGGCCACAACGTCGTGAGAGCGCAGAAGAGGCACGAGCAGGCGACCCACGCCGCGCAAGCGTGCGCCGGCGAACATGCCGTGTGCGATGTAGGAGGGATGAATGGAACTTACCATGACGCCGCGCTCCGCCGCCTCGGCCCGCAGCGCCTCCGAAAAGCCCCACACGGCCCATTTGCTCGCCGAATACACGGCCAAAGACGGCACGCCGATCGCACCGGCGGCGGAACTGATGTTCACGATGTGTCCGCGTCCGCGCTCATACATCGACGGCAACACCAGACGCGTGAGGTAAACCGGCGCGGCGATATTGACCGATAGGGTCTTCATCCACACGTCGGGCGCTTGTTCTTCGACTCGCCCCGGGGCGAGATGCCCCGCGTTGTTGATGAGAATGTCCACCGGGCCGAGGGCGGCGACCGAACCGTCGAGGGCACGCCTCAGCGCTTCATGGTCGGTGATGTCGCATACCTCGGTATGAACGGCCGCCGGCCGGTCGCGTGCCGAGAGCTCTCCACGCGCTCGATCGAGTGCATCCGCATCGAGATCCCACAAAGAGACACGGGCGCCGGCTGCGACCAGCCGCGCCGCCGTAGCGCGTCCGATTCCTCGAGCTCCGCCCGTGACAAGCGCGTGAGCACCGTCCATTCGCACCCCTCGCGTTCGTGCCATTGCTACCTCCCGTATGTGCTTCCACCCGGCGCGCCCAGAACAAAAATCCGGTCGGCGATCTCTCGATGCTCGGGAATCCCGAGAAGCATCTCTTCCGGCACGAATCGCCGCGGTACGAGAAACAACGTATCGTCGCGACCGACGCCCGCAAGTCGCATGGAGGAATCACTCCCGAACGAGGAGGCTATCCACGGCGATGCATCACGCTCGAGGCCGCCGATTGCAGCGGCCGGGGCCATGAGACCGCGCCGGAACTTCACCCGCAGAATGCGGCGGACCGACGCGTCGATTCGTTCTTCCGATATCCGTCCCGCCTCTATCGCGTCGAGGAGTGCATTCAACGCCTCTCGCGGCCGAGCCGGCCTCAGGAGGATGTCGGCACCGGCCGCCGCCGCGCGCACGGGGATCTCACGCTCACCGAACTGCGCCGTCAACGCGGCCATAACGAGTGAATCGGTCACGACGACGCCCTCGTAGCTAAGCTCGTCCCGAAGAATCGACTCCAGAATAACGGGCTCCATCGTCGCCGGTGTCATGGCGCCGGTTATCGTGGGAAAGCCGACGTGTCCGGTCATTACCCCGTCTGCGCCGGCCTCGATTCCTCGAGCGAAAGGAATCAGTTCCACGCTGCGCAACCGGGCAAGATCGTGCATCACCGCAGCCGGGCCGTGGTGCGTGTCGACGTCGGTATCGCCGTGCCCGGGAAAGTGTTTGAGCACGGCAGATATGTTCTCTTCTTGATAGCCGATGACCGTCGCCTCGACCATCGCCGCCACCAAATCGGGGTCGGAGCCGAAGGAGCGCGATCCGATGACCGGGTTGCCGGCGTTCGTCATCACGTCGGCAACTGGAGCGAAGTTCATGGTAATGCCCAGACTGCGTAGTTCCCGCGCTGTGACGCGGGCGAGTTCATAGGCGAGCTCGACGTCTCCCGCGCGCCCGACGCGCCGCGCCGCCGGGATTGCCGTGGCGGGCATCGAGTCGGTCGGTACGATCCTCCGCACCACACCGCCCTCTTGATCGATACCGATAATCAACGGAATCGAGCTGCGGGCCTGCATGTGGCCGACAAGCGAGCGAAGCTGCTCGGGATCGTCGACATTCGGCGCAAATAGAATGAACCCTCCCGGCTCGACGTCGGAAAGAAGTCGCTCCAACTCATCGTTCATCTCCACTACCGGGCGTCCCGCCGAATCGAACAGTAACCCGGGCATGAGGAGTTGCCCGGCCTTCTGACGTACCGTCATGGTCGCGATAATCCGATCGATCGAACGCTCGACGATGTACTCAGGTGTTCGCTCACGTGTACGCAGGCCGGACGCGACCTCGCCGACATCGGACTCGTCCGACATCGGCGGGAGTTCAACCGGCTGGGTTGCGCAGGCCGCAGCGGTCAGACACACGACCAAGGGTAGTAATTTATGAAGACAGGTGTGCACAAAACTACACACCGTTCGGTTATCGGCGGACACACAATCCGACGACATCACCATATCGTGTTCTCCCATAGATAGTTACACAATACTCTTCTTTACTCCGTCGATGGCACGCATATTGCATATCTCTCACCGATGGAGCAAATTGTCCTTCGCAGATCGGGACACGGATTGTCCAAAGACCTGCGAACTGAATTAATCAGAAAAACGATTCACCTTTCAATAGCCATGGTGCCGACCGTTGCCACGTTCGCGGGCACGGGCGTAACGCTCGTCCTCCTCGGTATCGGAACGATTTTTTACGCGTACGCGGAGAGCCGTAGACGCGCCGGGCACTCGGTCTGGCTCATATCTCGACTGACGGAGCTCTCCTCACGGAGTCGAGACGCCGATCGGTACGTTCTGGGGCCGATTACTCTGGGCATCGGCTCGATGCTCGCGCTGCTCCTCTATCCCAACCCGGCGGCGACGATCGCGATTTACGCGCTTGCCTTCGGAGACGGGCTCGCCAGCGTTGCCGGCAAGCTCTTCGGCCACGTTCGCATCCCGTGGACCGGAGGTAAGACGCTGGAAGGCAGTCTCACCTGCGCGAGTGCGGTGGCGATAAGCGCGTATCTGGTCTACCCATCCCCCGTCGTCGCTCTCCTCAGTGCCGGAAGTGCCGCCTGTTTGGAGGCGCTGCCGACCGGCGACGCCGACAATCTCATTTTGCCCGTCGGTGTCGGCCTCGCCGCTTCACTCATATTGTAAAGAAGTTCCTCTTTAGAATGCGACACCGTATGTAGCCTCGGCGTCTCGGGCTACCCGTGGGGCCGAAGCTCCGGTACGAGGAAGTCACGATAATTCTGCGCCGCGAAGAGAATAGCCCCGACGACCAACGCGGTCGATCCGAACACCAACCATAGCGGTTCGATGAAGTAAAAGAGTATCTCTCTTCCGGCGGCCACGAGAGCGACAGCGAGGGCGGACATGAGTTGCCGATAATCCTGCTTACCGATCGCGGCCTGGACGTAATTGACGACCGCGACGACGAGCAGCAATACCAACGTCGCCTGGAGCGAGGATCGCATACCCGCTTGGTATACGAGGTGGCGAGGAAGACTCGACGTATCGATTGGAATCGAGGCGCTCAGCGCCAAGGCGATCATCGCTACGACGAACATGGCGGTCCCGTGGCGCTGCATGCGCACACCCCCTGCGTATAAACCCGCACCGAACAGGGCGACGACGCCGATGATGTGGCCGAAAATCGTCACTCGAGCGACTAAGGAGGCGAAGTGCGGCCATGGACTCACGGGCAGAAGAATCTGTCCGATCTTGGACACGTCGAAGCTCATAAGGAGAAAAAACCACGTCACGAAAAAAACCGAGAGGGACGGGGTACGCCGAAACAGTCGCATATAGACCATGGAAAAGACGAACCCGAAGAGACAACTCACCATGACGGCGGACAGCGCAAGGAGCTGATTGAGCGAAAGATCCTCGACTACACCGCCGTAACTCCCGCCGCGTACCTGCTCGATGAATATGAAGAATACGCCGATATTCACGAATAGTAGTACAAAAAGGGCAAAGCGGAGAGTAAGATTACGGGCAGCGAGAGTCATCGGGCACACTATAGCGACTTTTTCAAAAAACTTCAGCGGGTGGTCATAATGGTCGATACAATAGAGCAGAGGAACGGTTGCATGGTTCAACGCACAATACGCTTCATATCTCTCATTCTCATGACCTTTACCGCCGCGGGCGTCGCACACGCCGGCGATGTAGCACGTTTCGTCAATCTCGGCTTCTCGCCGGACTCCGAGACTTTCATGTTTGCCCAGCACGGAATCAACCGCACGAACAGTAGACCGTATGCGGAGATCTTCACGGTGGACGTGCCGGACAACGTGTTCGTTCGCTCGGGTCTCGCCGCCGAAGAGTATGACGTGGCGCTCTCTCCCGGACAGGACGGGAGCGGCGCCTTGTATAATCTTCTGCCGGACCTCAGGCAGACGGTCGGGCGCTATCACGTGGATCACCTCATTCAGGGGCGCCCGGTTTACATTCTGGTGAACGGCCAAGAGCCGCGCGAGCAGCTCGAGTTTCGCGATTTCGATACTCAAAGCCGTTACGAGATCACGCTTACGCAACAGTCGCGCGGAGACGGTGAGACGGGAAGCGCCGCCTTTTACCTCGATGTAACGACCGAGTTCGCAGACGGCACCGTTACCGAGCACCGCGTCGGTCGCCCCGGCCACTTTCGCGACGGCGTAAACCGCTACCAGATTAACCAAGTCATCGTCGCACCCGACGAACGCTCCCTCGTCGTGGTAGTTGAGCGCATTACCGAGACATCGGCGGGACGGCGCGTGCGATACATGGTCGAAACGGTACGCATGCGCTAACCGACAAAACTTGACGCCATGATGATTTGACCATACACTCCCGGAACGTCATGGCAGAACGCATCACTTCTCGAGATACGAGTTACTCAGACTGGTACATAGACATCGTCCTCCAAGCGCAGTTGGCCGACTACAGCCCCGTGAAGGGCAGTATGGTCATCCGCCCGCGCGGGTACGCTCTGTGGGAGCGCATTCAACGCACCCTGGACACGATGTTCAAGGACACCGGCCACACGAATGCGTACTTTCCCCTCCTCATTCCCGAGAGCTTCCTCAAAAAAGAAGCCGAGCACGTCGAAGGGTTTGCACCGGAGCTCGCGGTCGTGACACACGGCGGCGGAGAGGCGCTCGAGGAGCCGCTGGTGATCCGCCCCACCTCCGAGACGATTATATGGAGTATGTACAAGAAGTGGATTCAGTCGTATCGCGACCTGCCGCTACTCATCAATCAGTGGGCCAACGTTCTCCGTTGGGAGAAGCGAACACGCCTGTTCTTGCGTACGACGGAGTTTCTCTGGCAGGAAGGGCACACAGCCCACGAGACCGAAGCGGAGGCGCGCGAGGAGACGTTGCGCATGCTCGAGGTCTATCGCACCTTCGTCGAAGAGTACATGGCGCTGCCGGTCCTCACCGGTATCAAGAGCGAGTCCGAAAAGTTCGCCGGTGCGGTCGCGACCTACGCGATTGAGGCGCTCATGCAGGATTGCAAGGCGCTTCAGGCCGGTACGTCGCACTTTCTCGGTCAGAACTTCGCCAAGGCGTTCGATGTACAGTATCAGAGTCGCGAGAGTACGCTCGAGCACGTCTGGGCGACCAGCTGGGGCGTCTCGACGCGCCTCATCGGCGCGTTGATCATGGCACACTCGGACGACAAGGGGCTCGTCTTACCTCCCAAGCTCGCCCCCACCGAAGTCGTCCTGGTACCGATATTCCGCAACAAGAACAAAGACGAGGTACTTACAGCGGCGCGCACCCTGTACAAAAAGCTCGCCGGTACATTTCGCGTCGAGTTCGACGACGATGAGAACAACTCACCGGGTTGGAAGTTTGCGGAGTGGGAGATGCGCGGCGTACCGGTACGAATCGAAATGGGCCCGCGCGACATCGAGGCGGGACACGTGACTCTGGCGCGCCGGGATACCGGAGAAAAGGAGACGGCGCCGATGTCGGGCGTCGTCGAGCGAGTTACCGCGCTCCTTACCGAAATCCAGGCCGATCTTTTCCGACGAGCCGAGGCGTTCCGAGCGGAGAATACCCATCGACCGAAGAGCTACGCCGAGTTCAAGACGCTGTATAACGACGGCCCCGGTGGGTTTTCCGTCATCCCCTGGGACGGCGAGGCGGAGACCGAGGCGCTGGTAAAAGAAGAGACGAAAGCGACCATCAGAGTCCTTCCCTTCGGAAACGAGGAAGAAGCGGCCGGTGCACAGTGCCTCATTAGCGGAAAACCGGCGCGCCACATGGCGGTGTTCGCCAAAAGCTACTAGTCACCGACCGCAGCGTGCACCGCGCATGAAGCGGCAAACGGCCGCGGTGTGTGTTATAGTCTCGATTGTGAAGTTTCACGCCGTTTTGCGGTCGCCGTATCGACGCCTCGGTGCGGTGGTCTCGACGAGCCTCCTCTTCATTCTTCTATCCTCCGTGCCGGCGAGTGCGCAAATCTTCGGTATACGCATGTCACAAGTATACGTTACGGCGATGCCGACCTGGATCTACAACGGCTTTACCACCGACGGCGACGGTCGGCAGGTTCAGGGAAGCGACGTCAGTCCGATTCGTTTCAGCTTCGGCGGAGGGTTCGAACTGCGTCTAAACGATACGATGTCGATCGAGCCGGAAGCGTGGGTGTACATGCAGGAGTACATCGCTCTAAACGAGTACGATAAGACGGTTCCCACACAGATCGAGACCGGCAGCGTCGTGGGCGATATCGCCAATACGATCGGCCTCGCGCTGGCGGTGCCGTGGGTCTATACCATGCGTCCGACGACGACGCCGGGATGGGAGTTCGACGGGTCCGCAGGGCTCGCGCTCATCTTTCGCATACCGATTGCCGGTGTGGACGGCAGCGAGATAGGACCGGTCGCAAGCTACTGGATCGCCGGACGCTTCATCTATCCGTACGTCGGCCTTGCGGCCGACTACCGATTCACCGAGCGCCTCCAGATGGGCGCAGGGCTGCAATGGTACGTGCCGATCTACAACATCTGGGCGCGGCGGGAGGACAGTCCGTTTCTCGACGAGACGATGCTACGCTACGGACTGCGTGTACGCTGGAATCTTACCCGCCGACCGGCGCCGTAATCGAACGCCGCGAAGAGTCGCAATCACCCACTATCGCGCGACCGCCCGGAGTGCCCTGCGGCGATCTCCGACACGAGACCGACGGTCATCGTGTCCAACCACGCTCCGACGCGTTCCAAAAGCGGCATAACGGGGAGAAGGATGAGGTACGACTCCTCCATGCCGCGGCCGTAGCGCGCCGCAAGATAACTGAGAAGCACGAGCACCGCACCGGCGGGAAATCGTCCCAAGAGAAACGAGTACATCACCGCCACGGCGATCAACTGCACTACCTCGCCGAACCCGACATCGAGGGCGGTGTATGAACGAATCACGAGAAGAAATCCGGCGACGCTCACCAGCGCCGTTCCCGCCCTCCCGAACACCGTCGTTATCGGCGCAACGGCTCCTCCGACTCGCCGGGGAACCCTCAAATCTTCCTTGAGCGTATGAGTCATGGTGGCGAGAGAAAAAAATACATCGCCGCTTGCGGCAGCCGCTAAGCCGGGGCCGGTCATGAGTCGCAGCCACCGGAGAGAACGGGACGGATTACTACGATCGAGGAGATATATGACGGCGGGATACACCACGAGACCCACGAACAATGCCGATGACGACACGACCAACAAAAACTGCCCGAAGAGCAAGAGGTCCTCGACTACGCGAATTTGAACCATTACCATGGCGGCGGGAATAGCGAGGAGCAGACCGGACAACGCCGAGAGGCCGCCGTTGATGCGATACAAAATGCGGTTGGCCGAATCGGCGACCAATGAGACCGGCGAGGTGATTTCACGATCGAAATGCAACGCCGCGCCGATCGCCGCACCCAACACGAGAATCATGACCAAGGCGTTGTCTCCCAGGACGATCACGCGAAAGAGGTTTCCGGGAAGCGCCTGCTCTATGAGAGAGAGCACATTGGGCAGCCGCGCCAACTGCCCCTCCTGTACCATGGGAGGAACGCGTTGCGGCTGCAAGACGACGACCGCCAGAGCGCCGATGACGACGGCGGCAAAGGTCGCCGCGACGAGGGACGTCCCGGTCGAGTAGAGTGTTTTCCAAAGACGCCGACTCTCGCGGAGCTCGTCGATCGCGACAATGATCGAGAAAAAGGCCAGAGGGAACACGAGGAGCCTTCCGAGCCGAACGACGATGGAAGAAAGCTGCGCCAACAACGCAAGGGTATCCCCACCTCGGATGGGCAGGACGATGCCCAGCACGACACCGATGATCGTACCCACTACATATCTAACCCATGTTTTCACAGTGCTGCGTCTCCAATCAGGGCCCAAGAAATTAAGACCGGCGTCGCCGGAGGGTCTATCGCTTGAAAGGTAGGATTCCCATCTTCTGGCCGTACTTCTGCCATCGCCCGGCCGACTTCTCCGCACGATCGATCGCGTGATCCAGCACCCAGCGCGCCACGGCGCGTCCGTCGCTGTCGGACGCCTGTAACCCGCGGATCGTTACCGACTCGTTCTCGTAAAACGCCAACAGCGATCGCGTGAGGCTTTGGACGGCACCGGCCAGGCTCGCATCCAGCGGCGGCACGATCTCAGAGCCGCCGTCGTACCATACCACGGTAAGATCGCCCGTTCCGAGTCGGGCGAAGTACGCGATGATCTCCTTAATGACGAAGAGATACCCTTTGAGCGATACGTCGATACTCTCTTCGATAATCGACGATTCCGTTTGGTGAAGCGGCTTGTTGATCCCTTCGGGCGCGCACACTACGATCGCACGCCCCACCCGGTCGCTCTCCCGTTCCACATTAAGCAACATTGAACGCGCCGACAGGACCGAGCGACGCGTCCACGCGATGTAACGAAGCGTATCGCCGAACGAGTCGGGTATCTCGGGCGCGGTGTCTCCGGCATCGTGAGTCGCGAAGACGCGCAGCCTGCGACCGAGCGACTCTTGGACGAGGTCGTCGGTGAAGCTCGACTGCTTGCCCGTTATCAGGATGGCGTCTTCCATGCTACGGTATACTATTGGCGCGACATCGCGAGGTCAACGGCGTGAAATTAGCTATCGCACAGATCAACAGCACCATTGGCGACTTCTCAGGGAACCGAACACGCATCTTGGAGGCGGCCACGCGCGCGCGTTCGGAAGGGGCGGAGTTGGTACTTCTACCGGAACTGAGCGTGTGCGGCTACCCGCCCATGGATCTTCTGGACCACGACGCCTTCGTCGAAGAAAATCTGAAGGCGCTGCGGTGGTTACAGCACACTCTCCCGCCCGACATTGCGACGGTCGTCGGCTACGTCGACCGTAGCCCACAGGCCGCCGGAAAGAGCCTTCAGAACGTTGCGGCGATACTCCTGGGCGGCGAGATCGCCTTTCGCCAAGCCAAACGGTTGCTCCCGACATACGATGTATTCGACGAGGCGCGCTACTTTGAGCCGGCCACCGAAAGCACGATATGGCACTATCGAGACGTACGGATCGGCATCGCGATCTGCGAGGACATCTGGTGGGAGGTAGAACCGGTTCCCGGCACACGCTACCCTATCGATCCGGTCCACGATCTGTTGGACGGTGGCGCAACACTCATCCTGGCGCCGTCGGCAAGCCCATACCACGTTGAGAAGCCGTCAATACGAGCCGCTTTGACACGGTCGATCGGACGGACCGGCGGTGTGCCGGTGCTCTACAGCAACGTAGTCGGCGGCAACGACAGTTTGATCTTCGACGGATACTCGATGGCGACCGACTCGTCCGGGGAGCTCTATCATCTCTCTCCCGGATTCGAGGAAGACATCGCAATCATCGATAGCACGAACCTCTATCGGAGCGGCGCCGACTCGCGACACTCGATTCGTATACCGGGCGCCGAGGAGCGCTACGAGGAGATAGAACGCGCTCTGGTGCTGGGAATCCGCGATTATCTGGCAAAAACGGGCTTCTCTCACGTCCATCTGGGGCTGTCCGGCGGCATCGATTCGGCGGTCGTCGCGGTGTTGGCCGTACGCGCGGTGGGGCCGGAGCGGGTGACCGTATTCTTGATGCCCTCACGACACTCCAGTAGCGGCAGTATCACCGACTCCGAGGCGCTCGCGGTAAACTTGGGGGTTCGCAGCGCTACGCTCCCGATTCAGCCGATCTACGAGGCGATGATGAGCGTCCTCGAGAACGAGTTCGCGGGTACTCAACCGGGAGTCGCCGAGGAGAACATCCAGGCGCGCTCCAGGGGCAACCTGCTGATGGCGTGGTCCAACAAGTTCGGCTCCCTGACGCTTACGACGGGCAACAAGAGCGAACTGGCGGTAGGGTACTGCACGTTGTACGGTGACATGTCGGGCGGTCTGGCGGTGATCGGGGACCTCTTCAAGACCGAAGTGTACAGCCTCGCAAGACACTTCAATCGAGATTCCGAGGTGATTCCCACTGCAATTCTCACCAAGGCGCCGTCCGCGGAGCTTCGTCCCGATCAAACCGACCAAGATAGTCTTCCTCCATACGAAATTTTGGACGAAATCCTTCATCGATATCTCATAGGTAATCAGACGTTTCCCGAGATCGTGGCCGACGGCTTTGACGCCGTTACCGTCGCCGACGTCCTGCGTTTGGTGGCCAGAAGTGAGTACAAACGCCGTCAAGCTCCGCCGGTCCTCAAGGTGTCTCCGCGGGCCTTCGGTACGGGGCGACGGATGCCGATCGCGCGCCGAGTCTACGAGAGCGAACGCTGAATCGTTGATAATCGAATTGGGCGCTGTTATTATCTACATAGGGTATGAAGAACATCATGCTGATCGAGGCTGAAATCTGGACGGTTGCGCGCACAGACAAAGGAAACGCGGTATTGGTGAAGCCCGTCGGCAGCGATCGAGCGGTACCGATATTTATCGGGCAGCTTGAGGCGCAGTCGATCCTCTTCGGCCTCGCGAGCGTGCCGGTGCCGCGCCCGATGACCCACGACCTGTTCATCTCGGTGCTGGAAAAAAGCAATATAACGGTGGAGCGCGTCGAGATCACCGATCTCAAGGATCGCACTTTTTACTCTCGCATTATTCTCAAGCAGGGTCTCAAACGCATTGTCGTCGATTCTCGACCGTCCGATAGCCTGGGAATCGCCTCTCGAGTGCATTGCCCGGTCTACATCGCGGAATCGATCGTGGACGAGGCCGGTGTCGCGGTGAACCTGATCTCCGACGAGGAAGTGCAGCTGCAATCCGGCGACGACGGTTCCGGCGATACGGGACCGGAGGTCCACCGTAGTCAACTGGAGGCGGCGCTTCAGCGGGCCGTCGACGAGGAGAACTACGAGGAAGCAGCGCGCATTCGCGACGAACTCAAAGAGCTGCAGTAGCGCGCTGCGACCGATCGTACGGCGGACCGTATCCCACCCGCAACCCGACTTACTCATCCTCGCCATATCGGACGGACGCATGAAAAAAGGCGGGAACATCGCGGAGGTTCCGCGGAACTCATCTGTTCGTTGCCCCTACGAGTATTGTCTTCTATACTAGGCTTACGCGAAATGGAGGACCACCATTGAAGTATCCCCACGGAACGCACCCGGTAAGCGGCGTGCTGGTACCATTGGCGGCTCTACGCAGCGCCCACAGTTGCGGCTGCGGCGAGTTTGCCGACCTGCCGGCTTTAGCCGATTGGTGCGTCGCAACGGGCCAGCATCTCGTTCAACTACTGCCGGTCAACGATACCGGGGGACAGAGTTCTCCCTATAACGCGCTCAGCGCCTATGCGCTACACCCGCTTTATATCAGGATCCCCGCCGTACCGGAGTACGACTCTCTCTCGCAGACGGGGCGCGAAACGGTCGATCGACGTCTGAACGCCCTACGCGGTACCCACGAATCGCCGGCGCGCTTCGACTACGACGCCGTCCTGCGGGAAAAGCTCTCGATTCTGAGAGATATCTTCGAGGAGCGCGCCGAGGCGATCTCCGCTTCCGGTGATCTCACGGCGTTCATACGACAGAACGGCTGGGTGAAGGCCTACGCTGTGTTTCGAACGCTCAAAGACCTCAACGACCAGAAGCCGTGGACCGAGTGGGCGGACACGCGTGAAATCGATGTATCGGAGCTGTCGAAGCTCTGGAAACGTAAGACGCTGCAAAAGCACACGCGATTTCACGCGTGGCTGCAATTGCGCGCGATGGAGCAATTTGCCGCCTCGGCGCGGTACCTGAGCGACCGCGGTATAGCGCTCAAAGGTGACATTCCGATACTGATGAACGAAGATAGCGTCGATGCATGGCTCGATCGGGATATCTTCCGTCCCGAGTTCCGAGCCGGGGCGCCGCCGGATATGTTCAGTAATCTCGGACAAAACTGGGGCTTTCCCATCTACGACTGGGGTCGCCTGGCCGAGCGTGACTACGATTGGTGGCGCGAGCGTCTCCGGCAAGCCGATCGGTACTATCACGCCTATCGCATCGATCACGTTCTTGGATTCTTCCGCATTTGGGCGATTCCGTTCGACGAATGGTCGGGTATCCAAGGTTTCTTCTGGCCGCAGCACGGTATCGGCGCGGACGAGCTCCACACCTACGGTTTTGACGACGGCCGCATTCGATGGCTTGCCGAGCCGCATTTGACGGGTGACGAACTGCGCCACCATCTCGGCGACGATATGGGCCTGTTGCACGGGCCCGTGCTAAACCGGCTTCCGGATGAAGACCTCTACGTCTTCGCCCCCGATTTCGGTGGTGAGAAGGCGCTCTCCGAGCTGCGGATCGCGGAGGCCCAACGCGAGTGGCTCCTCGGTGCGTGGCGTGATCGCGCGCTTCTCCCGCTGCCCGACGGACGTTACGCCGCGAGTTGGACGTTTCGCGAGTGCAGCCGCTATAAAACCTTAGACGATGAGGAGCGAGACCGCTTCGAGGCGCTGATCGCCTCGCGGGACGCGGAGAATAGCGCGTTGTGGGCCGATCACGGCCGGACGATCCTCGAGTTCATGAAAGAGGCGACCGCGATGCTCCCCT
Source organism: Alkalispirochaeta sp. (assembly GCA_965601925.1). GTDB lineage: Bacteria > Spirochaetota > Spirochaetia > DSM-27196 > Alkalispirochaetaceae > Alkalispirochaeta. The sequence goes on along the minus strand of OZ271854.1, from coordinate 1,745,566 downwards.
GCGCCGAGGATCTCGGCGTCGTGCCCGAGGTGGTACCTCAAGTACTCAGAGACCTCGGCATATTGGGGCTGCGCATACCACGATGGGCTCGCCGGTGGGATCACTCGGGCCAACCGGCGATTCCTTTTGATGAGTATCCGACACTGAGCGTGTGCGCTCCAAGCGTCCACGATACGTCGACGATGCGCGGATGGTGGGAACGCGAAACGGGTCGCAAAGCGTTATGGGAGATGATCGGCGAGAGTGATCCCTGTCCGTCGACCTTCACCCCTTCGGTCGCGCGTACCGTGTACCGCGCCGTCCTGCGTTCTCCAAGCAGAATAGTGGTGTTTCAACTACAAGACCTTCTGGCACTCGCGCCGGAACTACTCCACACGGAACCGGACGAGGAGCGTATCAACGTGCCGGGGACGATAAACGACTTCAACTGGACGTGGCGTATGCCCATAACCTTGGAGGAGCTGCAAGAGCACACGGGGCTTCGAGACGAGGTAGCTGAGCTCATGTCGATCCGCCGATAATAGGGCACCGTACGAGGAGGCTAACGCAATGAAGAGATTCCACCCATTTCCCGCGGCGGTGCGTGTCGTTAGACGGGTACCGGGTCCTCCTCGCGAGTTTCACGTCGCCAAAAGCGCGCGCGACGTGTACGGCTTCGGCGAGGGCGGCTTCTCTATCCACGGACACCTCCTGTTTGCCGACATTCGCGCCGCTCGCGACTTTGCAATGCGGATGAACGCCGTCCGGCGCTCAGCACTCCATCCCGAACGCACGGTACGCGCCGGCGACGTGTATGCCATGGGTCTCATCGACGAGATTTTCCACTACGTGATCAATCTCTATCTGGAGCAGTACGGCCGTGCGATCGTGAACCAACTGGAGACGAGGCTGAGTCGCGAGTTGGGCGAGGACCGGCTGAATCGTCTTCTCCTCACTTTTTCCAGCCGCTTTCCGACAACCGAGTGTTACCGTAACGAGGAATCGCCGGAGGAGAGCTTGGAGCGAAGCGTCGACGGGATAACGGGTCGACACATTGCGTTGGAAGAGCTCATCGTCATGTGGATCGGAAACCGCAACCCCGCCTACTCACCGCTCATCGAGCTCTTCGACGAAAAGATCATCGCCGTGGATACCGGCTACGAGCGGGCGATGCAAATCGTCGATGACTTCTTTCACGATCATCCAGCCTTCGGCCCGGAGGACCAGACACTGCTGGACATGTTACGATCGCCGGCTCTCGCACACCCCGACGACCTGCAGGCGCAACTCGAATACATTCGAAGCCGGTGGGGGTCTCTCATCGGAGCGTTTCTGGAACGCCTTCTGCGTTCGTTGGACGTACTATCGGAGGAGCATCGCGCCAGATTCTTCGGCCCCGGAGAGAGCCACGTTCCGGTATACGATGACGGGGACGCCGACTACGCACGCTTCAGTCCCGATCGAGAGTGGATGCCCAGAGCGGTGATTATCGCCAAGAGCACGTTGGTATGGCTCGACCAGTTGTCCAAGCAATACGGACGAGAGATTCGTACGTTGGACGCCGTCCCGGACGAAGAGCTGGACCGGCTCGCCGGTCGCGGTTTTACCGGCCTATGGCTCATCGGAGTCTGGCAGCGCTCTTCGGCGTCCAAGCGGATAAAACATCTGTGCGGCAATCCGGACGCCGAGGCGAGCGCCTATGCGCTCCACGACTACGAGATCGCCGATGAGTTGGGCGGATGGGGCGCCCTCGATACGCTGCGTCGTCGCTTGTGGCAACGCGGAATACGCATCGCGAGCGACATGGTACCCAATCACACCGGAATCGACAGCCGCTTGGTGCATGAGCGTCCCGACTGGTTCATCGGGGTGCCCGACTCGCCCTTTCCGGGATACAGCTTCAACGGGGAAAATCTCTCGAGTAACCCGGGAGTCGGTATCTATCTGGAAGATCACTACTACGACAGGACCGATGCGGCCGTGGTATTCAAACGGGTCGACCTCAAGACCGGCGAGACGCGCTACATATATCACGGGAACGACGGTACGAGTATGCCGTGGAACGACACGGCGCAACTGGACTATCTCAACGCCGAGGCGCGGGAGGCGGTAATCCAGACGATCCTCCACGTGGCGCGTAACTTTCCGATCATCCGTTTCGATGCCGCGATGACGCTCGCGAAGAAGCACATCCAACGCCTCTGGTATCCCGCTCCCGGTCACGGCGGCGACATCCCGTCGCGCAGCGAGCACGGGTTGCCGGCGAGCGCTTTCGACGAGGCGATCCCCATCGAGTTTTGGCGCGAGGTCGTCGATCGGGTGGCGAGCGAGGTACCGGATACGCTCCTTTTGGCCGAAGCGTTTTGGATGATGGAGAGCTTCTTCGTACGCAACCTCGGCATGCATCGCGTGTACAACAGCGCGTTCATGAACATGCTCAAAAACGAGGAGAACGATAAGTATCGTCAGACGATACGGAACACCCTCGAATACGATCCCGAGGTACTCAAACGGTTCGTCAACTTCATGAGCAATCCCGACGAGGAGACCTCGATTGCGCAGTTCGGAACCGGAGACAAGTACTTCGGTGTCGCGACGCTCATGGTTACGATGCCCGGCCTTCCGATGTTCGGCCACGGTCAGATCGAGGGGTTCGCGGAGAAGTACGGCATGGAGTACCGAAGGGCGTATTGGGATGAGACGCCGGACACGGACCTGGTCGCGCGCCACGAACGGGAGATCTTCCCGCTCATGCACAGGCGGCATCTCTTTGCCGACGCGGCCCACTTTCGGTTGTTCGACGTGTACGATGCCGACGGGAACGTCCATCCCCACGTATTTGCCTACTCCAACCGTCATTACAAAGAGCACTCGTTGGTTCTCTACAACAACAACTGGGAACGCGCCGCAGGTTGGATCCACACGTCCACCCCCGTCGCGGCCGACGACGATCATGCACAAACGAAGCGACACCTTAAGACCGAACAGCTCGGGCCGGCCCTCGGGTTGACCGATTCGTGGCACCGCTTCGCCGTACTCCAGGAACAACGGTGCGGTCTATGGTTCATCCGTAACAGCGGCGAAATCCATGAACGGGGACTATACATACATCTCGAGGGGTACGAGAGTCAGGTGTTCCTCAACATCTACGAGGTGGAAGACAACCAATTTTCTCACTATGCACGGCTCGCAGACCACCTGGGCGGTGCCGGCACGGCCGACATAAACCACAGCCTCAAACTTCTCCTTCTGCAACCGTTGCACGATGCGTTCGGAGTACTCGCCAACACGGGCGTATTGCGAACGTTGTGCGAAGCCCTCAGAGACGAGCGCGTACCGGTCAACTGGAAGGAGATATCCGAGGAGTATCGCGGATTTCTCGGTATCGCGTCGCAGTTCTGTGACCACACGACGCGCATCGACGAGGCGGTTACGTTCTTTCGGCAGAGCGGCGAGGCGCTGATGCGGCTGCCGCAGCTGGCGCACCACGGGCGCGACAACACCGTGGGTCGGCTTATCGCCGACCATATCGCCGCCGAGCGGGAGGACGCGTCGGTCTTTTTGGCGCTCCTTATGCTCTTGCCCCTGGATTTGTTCGTCAACGGCGAGGAGCGAGTGTCCCCCCACGCCGTCGGGTTTCGAGCCGTCGACCAGGCCGCGGAGTGGGAACTCGTGACGATCCTGCATCGCGTGCTCACGCAACTGCAACCGGATCGCGCCCTTCCCCACTACTGGGAACCCCTGTTGCGCGTAACGCTGGCACACCACAACTGGTGGCATTACACGTCCGAGACCCCGCCGCGAGAGGCGGCACGTACGGCGATGGAGCTCCTTCTGGCGGACTCGAACGTCGAGGACTTTCTGCAGATTCACGTTCATAACGGCATCACGTGGTTCAATCAAGAGGTGTTCGAACTCTTCGTCGACTGGCTCATGGTCGTCGGAGCGTGGCACGAGCTGGCGGTCGCGACGAGTTTGGGAGCGTCTATTGACTGGAAGCGCATCACGGATGCGACCGAGACGATGGCGCAAGTCTACGACATATGGCACGAGGCGGAGAAAGGGAGCGAGTTTCGCGTCGATCGCCTCGTGGCGGCCCTCGAATCCCGAGCGGCCGAAACACCTACGAAGGAAGCGGGTAAAAAGGCCGCACCTCGCCGGCGACGCAAAGGGACGGGCAAATCGGACTCGTAAAGACGGGAGAGGACCGACACCGACGATGAAACACGTTCAGACGATCACTATCCCGAGTTATCTGTGCGGGGCGGACGACCATCTCGCCACCGACGGTGCCGCACGCCTTTTCCAGGAAGCGGCGTGGCAACACGCAAAACGTATGGGGCTTTCCTTTACGGAGGAGGACAGCGCCGTCTTTTGGGTGCTCCAACGTCTCGGCATACAAACGATCCGCAAGCCGCGGTGGGACGAAGCGGTTACGATCACGACGTGGCCGAGCCGTCTCCACCGCCTGTTCGCGATGCGCGAGTTTCGTGTGGAGTCTGAACGCGGCGAGCCGCTGTTGAACGCTTCCAGCGCGTGGTTGATCATCGACGCGGAACGCAGACGGCCGGTGCGTCCGGAGGGACATCTGCCCGTCGAGTTCCTGGAGGACGAGACGGCCCTGGACATTCCGTTGGGAAAGACGGCGACGATTCCCGAAGGTGAGCGCCAGGCGGCGATCGGAAGCGCGGTGTGGCACAAGGTACGTCCAAGCGATACCGACCGCAACGCCCACGTGAACAACGCTCGCTATGTCCAATGGTTCGCGGACGATGCGTCGCCGGTACTCAACGGCTCTCCCGCGGGAGTACTCTCGTTTATCTCCGAGACGTCTCTGAGCCGTGAGTTCTGCGTGATCTCGGGAGACGATTCCCTCGTCGCCGAGATATGGACACGCCCGACGGACCGCGGAACCGGACCGGTATGCGCCTGTCGGTATAATCGGCTGCCGACGGCGCCGGCTTCATCCTGACGGCACTGAAACGACGGCTACACGGTCAGCACGACGTTTACAAGTCCGTTCTGGCTCTCTCCGCGGACGAATCCGTCGAAGGAGAGACCGAGACGGGTGCACGCCTCCTCCAAGAAGCTCATATAGTAGAGACTTAAGTTCGTTTCGCCGGAGCCCGCGGCACGGTAAAAGTGCTGAATCGAGCGTTTCCTCCGACTGCTGTCTCCGGCAAGCTCGTCGAGGTCCGCCTTGAGTGCATCGAATCGACTCGTTCCGGTCGAAAGGAGAAAATGGAGTCTACTACGGACCGGGTGTGCTCCGCTTCCCCGAGCAGGTATTTCCGAAAGCTGCGTCAGGAGATATAGCTCCGTGGGATCGACGCCGAGGGAGCCGAAGTCCATCGAGGCGTCGTCTCCCTGTCCGTGTTGCATGTGGACCATCAGCTCCATGAGCATGAGCGAGAGATAGTCGGCGACGCTGCTTTGCGCCAAAAGTGTCACGAGATCGTTGCTGATCGTCCGAAACAACTCGCGCGCCGCCGTTTGTCCGTCATGGACGATCAGCAGGAACCAGAAATGAGCGTCGAGACTGTCTACGAGGCGTTGTGCCGTGGTGAGGATCTTATCCCAGTCGTGCTCATTGCCGACCACGCCTCCTCCGTCGGCCCCGGCCTTAACACGAAACCCCGCACGGATGCTGGTCACCATCAGGGTCTTCAACCGCTCGAGATCGCTTTGACGGGACGCGAGAATGCGATGCATCTGCGCCTGAGGGATTCCGATACCGTCGTCGGTGACCGCAAGGCGCGGATTGTGCCGATTCCACTCTCGGACGAGAACGGATGCCGCCGTACGGCCGTGAACCAAGAGTTCGGCGTGACGATATAACATCCCGTACACGAGTAACTTTACGTAGTCGATGACCGTTTGACGATTCGCCACGGCATCGACGACGGGAAATTGGAGCTTACGGACCATTCCCGACGCGACAAGTTTCTGCAGACTCTTGGGGGCGTAATCCGATATCTGGAGTCCGTACTCCTCGCGTTGGTCCAGGAGTCGAAATCGTTGGAGCTTTCGCTTCTTCGAGAGGAAATACGTCGTTCCGTTTTCGGTGAGCACGAGCCGCGTCGGCTCGTGGAACAGTTCTTCCTTGCCGGCCACCATGTTCACCTCCATTGGCCGAAATTCTCATGAAATCGCCCCATGAACCGATATATTAGAGAGAGAGTGTTAGATAGGCGTGAGCATCTATTGACAGCTTTCGCCACGATGGGTATCTATAAACCAGGGATGAATCCGGTGATTGAAAACGACTTTTTTTCGCCCGGTAGCGTCATTTGGGATTTAGAAAGTACCGATAAGTTTGACGCAATCCGCGAAACGATATACAAAACGACGGTTTTTCATATGATCCCCGGCCTGGATGTCGAGACGTTCTCCGACGCGGTCGTGAATCGCGAGCGCGAGCAATCCACGGGCTTCGGCCACGGTATCGCCATCGCTCACGGCAGGACCGGGCAGGTTGCTACCAGTGAGATAGCGCTCGGCGTCTCGCGCCACGGAATTGACTTTCGGGCGTGCGACGGATTGCCCGTCCATCTGCTCTTCGTCGTGGCGAGCCATCCGGACCGCCAGATCGACTATCTACGCATCTTGTCGTCCCTGGCGACCATGGTGCGAAACGAGCTCTTTCGCAGAGAGCTCCTTGCGTGTCTGTGCCAAGAAGAGGTACAGCAGAAAGTCTGCGATGCCTTCAGCGGCGTGCTCCAACGCACCGGGATGATGAATCAATCCTATGCGAGTTAGCACGCCGTTTTTTTGTGACCTCGGATACGTTCCGACACGAAACGACGGATAGAGCGGCCGCTTTTCAGCGACGCGCGGCCGCTGTCTCCCGAGACGCTACTCCCTCCCAAACAATGGTTTGTAAAAGATCGTCGATCGTTTCGGCGCGCCGAATCAAGCGAACCCGTCCGTCGGCCTGCAACAAGAGCTCGGCGGAACGCGGCTTACCGTTGTAATTGAAGCCCATCGAATGACCGTGCGCACCGGTGTCGTGTATGACGACAAAATCGCCTATCTCGATCGGCGGCAACGCACGGTCAATGGCGAACTTGTCGTTGTTCTCACATAGCGACCCGGTAACGTCGTAGGTCTCGGTGGCGGGCGTATCTTCCTTCCCGAGAACGGTGATGTGGTGATAGGCGCCGTACATGCCGGGTCGCATCAAGTTCGCCATGTGACCGTCGAGCCCGACATATTGCTTGTACGTGTCCTTTTTATGCAGCACACGCGTGACCAGGTATCCGTACGGCCCCGTTACGACACGCCCGTTCTCCATTGCGATTCGCAACGGGTGCAATCCCGCGTCCCGGATCGTCGCGTCATAAGCGGAACGGATTCCGGCGGAAACGCGGTCGTAGTCGACCTCCCGCTCCTCCGGTCGGTACGGGATACCGATGCCACCGCCGAGATTGATGAACTCGATCCTGATACCGAGCTCTCGATGAAGCTCCACCACCAAGTCGAACAGTATCTGGGCCGTCTCGACGAAGTAGTCCGGATTGAGTTCGTTGGAAGCGACCATGGTGTGGAGCCCGAACCGTCGCGCGCCGTGGTCGCGCGCCGTTCGATACCCCTCGAGGAGTTGCTCGCGGGTAAACCCGTACTTTGCCTCTTCCGGATTGCCGATGATGACGTTTCCTTCTTTGAGAGGGCCAGGATTGTAACGCATGCAAATCAACTCGGGCATTCCCACTTCGCGCGCAATGAAGTCTACGTGGCTCAGATCGTCGAGGTTGATGACCGCGCCCAACTCCTTCGCCTTCGCATACTCGTACGCCGGCGTATCGTTGGAAGTGAACATGATCTCCTCTCCCCGAATACCCAGACGCTCGGCAAGTATGAGTTCGGTGTAACTCGAGCAGTCGAAACCCATACCCTCTTCACGGAGGATCTGCAGGATATGGGGGTTGGGCAGCGCCTTTACGGCGTAGAAGTTCTTAAACCCGCCGGAGCGATCGCCGTTGCCGGACGGCACCCACGAGAACGCGTCGCGAAACCGTGCGGCGTGTTCCCGTATGGCCGCCTCATCGTATATGTGAAATGGAGTGGGGTGCTCCTGTGTAACGTCTTCGATGAAATCCTTCGAGAAGGGTAGTGTCTTCATGTCTGGAAACATACGGAGCTCGGGTAAGAGGGGTCAAGACGTTCGGGGTTCGCCGCACTACCGGCTGAGACGGCTCAGGTGATTCTCGTCGTACCACCGGAACAGCCCTTCGGTCCGACCCGAGAAGGCCGCTTCGATCCGATCGTCGAAGAGGCCGAACATCATGAAAGCGCGCACACCGCCGAGTCCGTAGACGAGAAGAAAGTCGTCGCCGGGGACGACCAAGATGAAAGTCGTCATATTACCGGGCCTGACCACACGAACGTTGCGATAGAACAGCGGATCCTCATTCGTGCCCGAGAAGAGAAATGCTTCCCCGTCATAGCGGTAGCGATATTCGCTCAGTACGGTCCCAAAGGGCGGCAACACTTGCAGTGCCCACACGCGGTCGTCGTCGGGAATACGCCGGACGACCGGATCTTCGATTTGACGGCGTTCACTTGGACCGTCCACGGCGTAGGACTGATGAAACAGCTCGTGCCACGTGTCTTTTCGTTCGTTGTGATACTGAATGTGGGACAGCGTGGACACACGGCGCAGTGAGTTGTATAAATCAAGGCGCTCGTTGGGACCCACATCGGTGCGAAGTAACAGTATCTGCTCCGAGATGACGTTCGGCCGCTCCCGTGACAACGTATCGGTCACGACGCGACTCAACGCGTGGTCGGGAACAAGCAGAGCGTCGTCATGGTCCTCAAAGTAGCGATTTACGCGGCCGGTCTCCAGGAGCTCGCCGCGCAGTTCGTCGGGAAGTGTCGCCAGCAAGCTGTCCAGGGTTTGAGCGAATACCGTGGAGGAGACGGGACGTACCACGTCGGGAAACGCGATACCGACGATGCATACGATAAAAACGGTGTAGAATCGAACGATATTTTTCATGTATGCAAAAAGTGTATCCGCAGTTGCGAGGGCCAATCAAGTCGGGTAGATTAGCGGAAAGGATAACTTAGTACATGAGACGCAATACTCTCAAAGCGTTTCTCGCCCTTGGCGATTACATCGTAATGTTTGCGAGCCTCTCGCTCATCTTGTACCTCCGCTACGGTCACGAGGGCGGCGACATGCGTTTCAACCAGCATATGGGGCCGTTTGCGGTTATTTTTGCGACGTGGATCATTATATTCTACATATTAGAATTATATGACATTAATGCTCCGTTCAATCACCGAAACTTTCTGTATGCGATGCTTTCGAACGTGGCTCTTTCGTCGATGCTCTTCTACACATTCGATTCAATCGTCGACATATCACCGCGTCGTAATCTGGCGCTGGTCACTGCGGCATTCGTCGTCCTGTTTTATCTCTGGCGGCTGGCGTTCAGTCGGCTGGTAGACACCATCGGATGGCATCGCGCGGTCGCGATCATCGGGAGCGACGAACACTCGGTCGAGCTGGCGCACAAAATCGAGTCGAAACGCCGGCAGGGATTTCGCGTAGCCGTCGTCGTTCGGGAGCCTACTACCGAGCTGCCCCAATGGTTGTGCGAGAGTTCCATCCGTATCATCGATTCGGTCTCCGAACTCAAGCAGCTGGTACGGGAACAACACATTCACACGGTAGTCATTAGTGATCGATGGTACTACGCGGTATACAACGACCTCTACGACTTGATTCCGTTTCGCCTCAAGTTTTTCCAACTCTCGGGCTTCTGGGAACGTTTCGACGAGTCGATTCCCATTTATGCCACGAGAGAGACGTGGTTTCTGGAGAACCTCAACAGGGGTCCGAGTAAGGGGTATCACATCATCAAGCGGGTCGTGGCCCTGCTTACCGCCATAGCGTTGCTACCGATTTTTCTACCACTGGGGTTGCTTACGGCGTTGGCCGTTCGTATTTCCAGTCCCGGAAAGGCGCTGTTCTCACAGACGCGAATCGGGCGCAACGACCAACCGTTCACTCTGTATAAGTTTCGCTCCATGTACATCGACGCGGAAAAACACGGGGCCCAATGGGCCCAGGAACGCGACCCGCGCGTGACGCCCGTGGGACGCTTCATTCGCGCCACGCGTTTGGACGAGATTCCACAGATCATCAATGTGATCAAGGGTGAGATGAGCTTCATCGGACCGCGCCCGGAACGCCCCGAGTTTGTCACAACGTTGTCAAAGAACATTCCGCACTACCATTTGCGCCACCTCGTGAAGCCCGGTCTCACCGGATGGGCTCAGGTGAAGTATCGCTACGGCGCCAGCGAAGAGGATTCGGCGACAAAGCTCACCTACGACCTCTATTACGTGAAGAATGTTTCGTTCGTGTTGGACGTCAAAATCATTCTGAAGACGATCATGACGATCCTCGGCGGGCGAGGTCGATAGGGGTGAGATACGCCGTACCGGCGGAGCGTCGCACGATCCGCATCGCGATCGTCACGCAGGAAGACCCCTTCTACATACCGCTCTTTTTTCGCGAGTTCTTTCGGCTATATCGCGCGTCGATCGATGAGCATTCCGGAGCCGCGCCGGTGGCGGTCAAAGGTGTAATGATTCAGCAAGCCCTTGGAAATCGTACGTCCCGCGGCCTCGCCAAACGGATCTGGTCGCTCTACGGAACGGTTGGATTTTTGCGCGTCGGCGCGCGCTATGTGCGGAAAAAAGCGCTCCGCCTCCTGGGGCCCTTCGCGCCGACGGTGGCTGCGTACTGCAAGAGCGCGAACGTCCCGCTCCTCTCGTTTCCGCCGAGTCCTGAACACGGGACCACGCGTCCAAACGATGCAAACGGCGAAGCGTTTCGCACATTTCTCCGCGATCAAAAGGTCGATCTCGTCGTGTCGGTGTCCGCAAGTCAAATATTCAAAGCGGAGGTACTCTCGACGCCGCCGTTGGGGTGCATAAATCTGCACAATGCGCCGCTCCCTCACTATCGCGGAATGCTCCCCAACTTTTGGCAACTCTACCACGGAGAGACACGCAGTGTGCTCACCATCCACCGGATGGTCGAGGATCTCGATCACGGCGACATTCTCGTCCGAGAGGTGACGCCGATTACTCCCGAAATGAGTCTGGAGGAGCTCATGCGTACCACCAAGATACGGTCGGCCGCAGCGCTGTGGGCGCTCCTCACCCGTATCGTTGACGCCGGTGTCGAGACGAGTCCGCTCCCGGATGAAGAGGGGAGCTACTTCACCTGGCCCACGCGCGAGGAGGCGCGCGAGTTCCGACGACGAGGGCGGAGACTCCTGTGACCGACCATCAACCCTCGGCGGGTTTGCCGTCGAATCGACACACTCTCTCGCCCGGACTCTCCCGTGCGGTGATGTCCATCGACGTCGAGGACTGGTTTCAAGTAGAGAACCTCAAAGGAGCGATACCTCGCGATACGTGGGACGCGCAGCCGCGACGCGTGGTCGCCAACACGCATCGCATTTTGGATATCCTGGAACGCACGGGTGTACGTGGAACCTTTTTTTGCCTCGGATGGATAGCCGAACGCGAGCCGACACTCATTCGCGAAATCGCAACTCGCGGTCATGAGATTGCAAGCCACGGCTACGACCATCGACTGATCTACGAACAGCCTCTGCCGGAGTTTCGAGACGACATCGTGCGGGCAAAGCACCTCTTGGAAGATATTAGCGGTGTACCCGTTTTAGGGTATCGTGCGCCGAGTTTTTCGATTACCGACGAGGCGCTCGACGCGCTGGCACAAGCGGGGTATCGGTACGATTCGAGTTGGTTTCCCGCCGCCGGCCACGATCGATACGGCCGGATCGATATGCGGCGCCACATGGCCCGGCCGGCGGGGACGGAAGGCGCCGCCGCCACCGGAGCGTCGGCCGCCTCGATTCCCCTCGCAAACGGACTCGTCGAGCTGCCCATTACGACCGTATGGATCGGACGGCGACCGGTGCCGTGGGGCGGCGGGGGGTGGTTTCGCCTCTATCCGCCGCGACTCTTCGTATCGGGATTTCGTCGATCGCTCTCACGGTGCGGTGGAGGCACATTCTATCTCCATCCGTGGGAAGTGGACCCCGGCCAGCCCAGAGTGCGGGGTATCCGACGCAGCTACGCGTTCCGACACTATGTGAATCTTCACCGCACCGGGGAACGCCTCGAGCAACTGTGCCGCCACGTACCGTTCGTACGGGCGGACGAGTTTTTAGACCTACGCTGACGAAGCGTCGCGCGCCTCCACCGCTCGCTTGCGGCGCGAGTCCCCGCGGCACGGTCCCGAGAGCTTGTTATCCGCGCCCGACGCCGGCGTACGTAAATCCGTAGCCGCGTGTCGTCTCGGGATCGAGGACGTTGCGGGCGTCGAAAATAGTCTTCCCTCTCATGAGCGATACGACTCGATCGAGATTGAGATTTCGAAAAGCGTTCCACTCCGTAACGATGATGAGCGCGTCCGCCTCCTGAAGGGCGGAAAACTCGTCGCTACAGTACTCGAGACGTTCCAACGCCGCGGTGGCAATCTCGTCGCGCAATGCCGGATCGAGGTCACCGCCGAAGGGACCTTCGCCGACGACTGCTGAACGGAAGTTGTCCATCGCCTCGGGGTCGAATGCGCGAATGTGCGCACCTTTTCTCAAGAGCTCCTGGACGATATCGATGGCCGGGCTCTCGCGCACATCGTCGGTCTCCGCCTTGAATGCAAGGCCCAGGACCGCGACGGTCTTCCCGTCGACGTTCCCCCCCATGAGCTTCACCATCTTCTCCGCGGTGATCTTCTTCTGGCGCTTATTGGCATCGATGACCGCCTTAATAACGCTCATGTCGACGTCGCGTTCGTCCCCGGTGGCGACAATCGCCTTCGTATCCTTGGGAAAGCAACTCCCGCCGTATCCCGGCCCGGGGTGGAGAAACTTTGGACTGATGCGCCCGTCCATGCCCATGCTTCGAGCGACCAAATGGATATCCGCACCGGCCGCCTCGGCCAAATTAGCCATCTGGTTGATAAAGGTAATTTTGGTAGCCAGAAAGGCATTGCTCGCATATTTGATGAGCTCGGCCGTCTCCAAGTTACACCATACGAAGGGTGTTTGAATGAGATAGAGGGCGCGGTAGATATCTTCCATGTAGTCGCGCGCGCGCTCACCCTCGCACCCGATTACGACGCGATCGGGGTGAAAGAAATCTTGTACGGCCTTCCCTTCCCGCAGGAACTCGGGATTACTCACTACGGAGAAGTGCTCCCCCGGCTTCTTACCGCTCGCCTCACTGATGATGTCGCGGATGCGCCGATTGGTACCGACCGGGACGGTGCTTTTGGTGACGATCACCTTATACCCGTTGAGGTTAGCGGCGACCTGCCGCGAGGCCGCCTCCACTTGCGAGAGGTCGGCGTGGCCGTCCTCTTTCGGCGGCGTACCGACGGCAAAGAACACAATATCCGCCTCTTTTATCGCCGTATCGCCGTCGGTCGTGAACGTCAGGCGACCTGAGTCGAGATTGCGCTGGAGATAATCCTCCAGACCGATTTCGTAAATCGTAGGTCGACCTTGATTGAGCGTGTCCACGATGTCGGCGCGGAGGTCCACTCCGGTGACCGAATTTCCGAAGTCGGCGAGCCCGACCGAGCTTACCAGCCCAACGTACCCGGTGCCGAGTACGGTGATTCTTTTTGCCATGAGTATTATTCCTCCGCGCGAGTGGTCCTGCGATACCACTCAACGTATTGTGTAAGTCCATCCTCCAACTCGGTGGAGGGCTCGTAACCAAAAGCGTCATGGGCGCGCGAGATATCCGCCCACGTCCGATCGACGTCGCCGGGTTGCATCGGCTGCCGGTCGATGACCGCTCGTTTGCCAAGCGCCGCCTCGAGGGACGAAATTAACGTCGAAAGCGAGATCGTTTTGCTCTCGCCCAAGTTAAATACACCCCACGCTCCCGACTCCTGTTCGCGAAGCCACGACAAACTTCCGACAATGCCGTCGATCGTATCGTCGACGTAGGTGTAGTCCCGACACGTACTTCCGTCGCCGTATACGGGAATCGGTCGACCCTCTTCGATGAGGCGGGTGAACTTGGCGATCGCCAGATCGGGTCGTTGACGCGGTCCGTACACCGTAAAAAAGCGCAACGCACTGATGCGCATGCCGTGTAGGTGACTGTAGGAGTGACACAAGAGCTCGCACGACTTTTTCGTGGCGGCGTAGGGCGATATCGGATGGTCGACCCACGCGTCCTCGCGAAACGGCACCTCTTTCGTGTTGCCGTAGACCGATGAACTCGACGCAAACAACATGTCGCGTACGTCGCTTGCAACCATCGCCTCGAGGAGATTGACCGTCCCTTCGACGTTCACGACTGTATACGACTGAGGGTCTTCGATACTCGGTCGAACCCCCGCCTTGGCAGCCAAATGGACGACGACGTCGATCGAGTGGTCGGCCTCGGCCGCGTTGCCGAATACCGCGGCCAGCGTGTGCGGGTCGCGCAGATCAGCCTCGTGAAATCGAAAGCCGGTGCGCTTCATAACGGTGGAAAGATTACGCTCTTTTATGTGACGATCGTAGTACGGGTCGAAGTTATCGATGCCGTAGACGAGGTGCCCATCTTCGACCAAGCGTTCGGCTAAGTTCGATCCGATAAAGCCGGCGACGCCGGTGATCATGATGTTCATATGACCGGCATGGTAGCGCGCTGTGGGCGGTGATACAATCCCTCTATGGATATCATTATACGCGACATCTCGTTTTTACTGACCCGCGACGGTATACTTCGAGACCGCGATGTACTGATACGTGGAGGGCGCGTCGAACGCATCGCATCGACCGGGGCGCTCGACGCCGCCGCGAGCGGCGCACCCACCGTCATAAGCGGGAAAAACCGGGCCGTTCTCGCGGGGCTGAAAAACGGGCATACCCACGCCGCGATGACGCTGCTCCGGGGATACGGCGACGACTTGCACTTGCAGGAGTGGCTACAGAATCGAATCTGGCCGGCGGAGCGGCTCCTTGCGAGTGAGGATTTTTATTGGGGAACGCGACTTGCGGCGCTGGAAATGATACGGAGCGGAACGACCTTCGCCAACGATATGTACTTCGGCGCGCCGCAAGTATGGCAAGCGTTCGCAGACGCGGGCCTTCGCGCCGCAGTCGGTCTGGCCCTGTTCGACTTCGACGATGCGACGCGGCGCCGCGAGACGATGGCCGCAGTCGACCGTCTCCTCGAAGAACTGGGAGACGAGCGCTCCGACGGCACGATATTCGCGACGATCGCGCCCCACAGCATCTACACGTGCAGCGGCGAGCTTCTCGCGTGGGCCGCTACGCGTGCACAAGAGTGCGGGCTTGCGTTTCACATTCATATGTCGGAAACCGAACGAGAGGTCGCGGAGTGCCTTGAAACGCACGGCATGCGGCCATTTCAGTGGCTGGACTCGTTAGGCGTCGTCGAGCGCATCGGTGCGCGATCCATCGCGGCGCACGGAGTGTGGCTCGACTCATCGGAGCGCGCGATCGTCGCCGAGAGTGGTATGACGATCGCGTACAACCCGGCAAGCAATATGAAGCTCGCCTCGGGCGCACTCGACTGGAAGGCGTTGCGTGATGCCGGCATACCGATGATGCTCGCCCCCGACGGCGTGGCAAGCAACAACAATCTCGACA
Organism: Alkalispirochaeta sp.; assembly: GCA_965601925.1. Classification (GTDB taxonomy): domain Bacteria; phylum Spirochaetota; class Spirochaetia; order DSM-27196; family Alkalispirochaetaceae; genus Alkalispirochaeta. The sequence goes on along the minus strand of OZ271854.1, from coordinate 1,729,919 downwards.
TGTTCGAGGAGATGAAACTCGCCTCTCTCCTACAAAAGCACCATTTCGGCGACTCGACGCGCCTGGACGCGTCATCGGTCGTCAACCTCGCGGTCGGTGAGTACAGCGACGCCTTTTCACCGTGGGGGGTCGGAGGCCACCTATTCGAGGGTTCGCCCGCCGATCTTATCGTCGTGGATCTCAACCATCCCCAAGTGCGTCCGGTGCATAACATCGAAAGCAATCTCGCTTACGCCGCGAACGGTTCGTTAGTCGAGACGGTGATCATCGCGGGCAGAATCGTGATGGAGGATCGCGCCGTCCGCGACGAGGCGGAGATTATCGCGGAAGCGACTCGGTGCGCGGACGAACTCGTCCGCCGCGCCGATCGATGAGTGCGTTCAGCTATCGTAAAAAAGGTGCGCTTATACGCCGGGCTCGGGTTCTTCGTCAAAGGGTGTGAAATACCGCTCCAACCCCAACAGGAGCCGCCTGGCCCGCCACTCGGGAACAAAGAAGTCATAATCGCTTGTGCTTACGCGGACCGGAAAGCTTCGCGCCTCGTCCGGCGCCCAGAGCGCAACCTCGATCGGGCCGCCCGCTGCGGTGTCGACGCGTAGAGTCGCGAACGGTTCTCCGTCCCGGTCGCCTTCGGGGAAACCCTGAGCCTCCAGCGATGCGAGCTCCTGAAAAAGATTCTGAAAGCGTCCTAAAGCGATCTCCTCGTCCAAGTCGGCCTCCCAAACCGCGTCGTCTTCGTCGACAGCCTCATCGCTGTCGCCGGGTCGCACGCGCTGGATCGTGACGTCTCCGTGTTCGGGCGCCTCGATCGCGATTCTAACGACGTCGTCCTCGGCGATGCTCGCCATCACGCGCTCGCGAAAATCAGCGGGATCCGTCGATAGCAAGTCGGCAATTGCGCGCGGCAGCATTACGACTTCGCGACTCGTATTGACTCGTGCGTACACATGACTCCCCGCCGAGGCAGCCTCACCGAACCGGATCGACAGCGGTTCCTCGGAGCCGGAAAAAAACCGCACCGCTCTCCCGTCGCTCTCGCCGAACCCGTAATCCTCATAGTTACCGCGAGAGCTGATAACGTCGGCGTCCTCGATCGCCCGAACCGCCTCGATAAGCCCGACTACCGGCTCATCGTCGCCGGGATAACGCTCGTCGCCGACGACCCACGTGTCGCCGTCGCGATATACATTGAGCGAGCGCGCGCCGTCTTCGATCGTGACGCGGTCGATATCGTCGGGAAGTGCCGGAACGGGTATCGTATTGCGCCGCGGGTGTACCGTCTCTTGAAGCACCAGTATGAGCGTCAGGAGGAGCGCCAATGCGGCGAACACAAGCGTTTTCTTGGGTATTGCCCGTATCGTCATCGTTATACCTCGGTTTTCGTATCAAATATGGCTCGAATGCGCCGGGAACGAACGCGCCGCCGCGCCCACACCACGCTCCCCATGACGACCACCGACACCGGAACGAGGATCGTATTGATCCACCGTGCGGCGATGCGCGCCGCCGGGGAGGCGACACTCAGACGCGGCACGCCGATTCCCTTGCTGCGAAGCTCGGCAAAGCCCGGCGACCCGTTCAGATAGTCGATCGCATTCATCAAAAATGTTCCGTTGGGCGTTCTACTCTGCGGGTCGAGCATCTGTGGTGTCGTGAGCGCCGCGGCACTTACCACGATCACGCGCGCCTCGCCGATAGAGGACGTGCGGTGGCGATCGGTGAACACATCGATGCCGTCGGTCGCAAGCTCGCCGACCGAGTCGGAACCACTTTGACCGTCGAGACCCGGAAGGGCGATCTCCACCGGACCGTCGAAGTAGCTCGCAAATGTGCCGTCGAGAAGAACCGCAACGTCTCGCCGAACCGTATCGGCAGACGGCGGTGCACCCTGAAGCCACGGCCCCACCGCCGAGGGACTATCGACCGTCCAACTCGCAGGTGATGTTTGCAGGAGCGCGTTATACGTCGTTCCCGCCGTTTCGTCGGCGTTTTCAAGAGTCGGTTCACCGGCGCCGCCGTTCGCTCCGTCGCTCGATCGGCGACTCGGAAGGATCTCCGCCGCGTTGAGGACGATCACGTCTTCGAGCCCGGACGTAACTACCGAGTCAAGATTGACACCCTCGCCACTGATGATCGGCACCTGAAAGAGTTGCTGCTGCTGGTTACCCTGGCGCGATACAAAACTCTCCTCGTCTAAGACGATTCGGTCGGTGACGTCGGCACCCCAATGGCTCAAGAGCGTCTCCAGACCCGTTTCGATCGGCTCCCACGTCGGCTGCGCTCCGGCGAACATCTCCTGTTGCGTCGGAATCTCTTGCACGTGGCGATCCAAGAGGACGAAAAGCGATCCGCCGTTCATGACGAATTGATCGATTCTGTAGAGCGTGATCTCGTCGTAGAGACCGGTAGGTCCGTTGATGATCAAGGTATCTATCCCTGCGGGCACCGCTTCCTCGGCGAGATTCACCGGTACGAGCTCGTAACGCTCCTCGGCAAGCAGCGCGAATGGCCCGGCCCCGCGTTGAAAGTCGTCGAGGCGCTTCTCCCCGTTTCCAACGCTGTAGGCGACGCGAGGATTGGCCGCGACGAGAGATCGCAATCCTTGACGAATCGACTCCTCGATGTTGGCCGGATCGTCCAGCGAGTATCCGCCAAAGAGCCCGGTGAAAATCTGGATCGGAATTCTTTCGATGCGATCTCGATACCGTAGGACGACTTCGAAAAGGCCGCGTTGCTCGCTACCGTCGCGACCGGTCCAGCGCAGTGGTTGGAGATCGTACTCCCGGCCGAGCGCATCGATCTCATCCGGGGTCGCCGGCTCAACGTAGGCGAATTCGATTCTGTCGTAATTGTCGCCGTTGATCCGATCGTGGATCGCGATCATCTGCGTCTCCAGCTCGGCAAACCCCTGGATACCGAGCTCTTCCAGTCCGGGAGAGGCGAATACCTGGAGAGAGACCTCCTCGCTCGTACCCGAAAGGGCATCGACTTGGGTGACGGCGGAGCGAATGGCGGTCGTAAGACGGTACTCCAACCCGTCGGTCCGGTCGAGCAGATCGACACGCTCCACGACGTTGCCGTACAGGACGACCGCTCCGGTATATATGGCGCGCGCCTGAAACTCGTCCGAGCGAATCTCCTGTATCTCGACTTGCTGCAATCCGTACTGTTGCGCCTCGAGCCGACCCTCCGGCGTGGAAGGATCGATGATTTCGAAGCTGAAAAACTCGTCCTCGGCGGCGTCGAACTCGCGCAACATATCTATGAGATATTGGCGCACACCATTGTAGGGTGCAGGCACTTCGGCGGTGTACAGCACTCGGACGCGCAGCGGGTCTTCCAGCAGAGCCAACGTCTCGCTACTGATGCGCGACAGACTGTAGGCGTTGTCGCGGGTGAGATCGAGCCGCAGGTAGCTGTTTCCGCTTACGAAATTCAGCAGCACGAGTATTGCGAGAACCAATACGACGTTGATGCGATCAAAGAGGTGTTTTCGATGCATACCGTTCCTTCCTATCGCAGTCGATCCAAGCGATATCGAGCGAGCGTCAAAAACCCGATCGTTACGGTTACGAGATAGACGATCGAGCGTGAATCGAGAAGCCCGCGAGAGAAGCCGTTAAAGTGATATCCGACGCTGAGAAACTCGAACAGCGGAACCAGCGCGGCGGGAATCAGCACGAGAAAGCCTTCCAGGAGGGCCAGAAAAAGCGCGATGACCCAGCCCAAGATGAGCGCGACAATCTCGTTGCGTGCGACGCTGGAGGCGAACACTCCGATGGCGGAGTAGGCCGCCACCAGTAGCGTCGCACCGAGGTAACCGCCCAGCACGGGGCCGCCGTCGAGGCGTCCGAACGCGGCGACGGTAAAGACGAATATGACCGTCGGAAGGAGCAGAAAAAGGCCCGTGACCCATACCGCAGCGAACTTCGCAACCACGATATCGCCGTTTTTGAACGGGAGGGTACTCAGTATCTCCCACGTACCGCGCCGTCGCTCCTCGGCAACCAGTCTCATCGAAAGCGCCGGCATAAGAAGCGCCAAGAGGGGCGGAAGAATGCTGAAGAACTGGCGCATCTCCGCGCGATCGAAGAGAAAAAAGACGGAGAAGAAGAGCACCGCCGTAATGGCCAGAAAGAGCACGCCGACCACATACGCCACCGGCGTCTGAAAGAAGGAGGCGAGCTCGCGTCGAAAGAGCGCCACCATCGCTTTGATCCTACGCGATTCGATTCCACCGATCATGCTTCACCCCCGTCGTCGGCGCCGTCGCTCTCATCACGAGTAAGCTCTCGAAAGAGAGCCTCAACCGAGGTACGCTCCTGAACCATCTCATAAATGGTGAAGTTGCCCTCGCCCGCGGCGAGACGAAAGATATGCGGCCGCGGATCGTCACCCGGATCGGCGTACACCGTTACCGACAGAAGTCGACCGTCGATACCGTTCGCGCCGGCCGGCGAATCGTCGGCGCGTTCCACGTTTCGAAAGCCGGGAATGGTGCGCAGCCGTGTATCCAGATCGGAAAAGTCGATACCGTGCACCGTCAACCGCACGGCCTGCACCGAGGGCGAAAAGGCCTGAATCGAGCCGTCGTACCGTATAGCGCCGTTATGAATGACGATGACGCGCTCGCACAGCGCCTCGACCTCTTGCATGATATGCGTCGAAAGAATGACCGTCTTCGTCTCGGCGATCCGTCGGATGAGGCCGCGAACCTCCACGATCTGGTTCGGATCGAGGCCGTTGGTCGGTTCGTCGAGGACGAGCAACTCGGGGTCGTGCAACAAGGTGTGTGCCAACCCCACGCGCTGACGATACCCTTTTGAGAGCTCCCGAATCGGCTTGTGCGCATGTGAGCCGAGCCCCACTTCTTGAATGACATCCGGTACGCGCGAACCGGTATCGACCCCGTGCAGGCGCGCCTCATAGGCAAGATAATCCCACGCCAGCATGTCGCCGTACATCGGCGCCGACTCCGGGAGATATCCAATTCGGCGCTTCAACTCGACCGAGTCGGGGGAGAACGGTCGATCTGCAATCTGCACCTCACCCCGCGTCGGCTCCATGAAGCCTGTCATGATACGCATCGTCGTCGTTTTGCCGGCGCCGTTCGGCCCCAACAACCCGACGATGCCCCCTTTCGGAATCGAAAAGGTCACATTCTGCAGCGCCGTTACGTCGCCGTAGTCCTTCCCTACTGAGTCAAAATGAACCATCGAACCCTCGCGATCTAGTGTTGTATCTGGGAGCATTACCTACACCGAATTACCGATTTCTTACAAGCGGATTACAATTTTGTAACGTATCGGCCGCATCGTCGTCGATTCGAACCGGCGTTCTCACGCGGGCGCTTCTCCGGCCAGTCCGCCCTATCATTTCTCAAAGTCGGCGAGATACGCCTCCTGCGCCGGGGTAAGGCGATCGTGCGTCACTCCCAACGCCGCGAGCTTGAGACGCGCAACGCGGCTGTCGATCTCCCGTGGGACGGGGATGATCGCGGAGGGAAGCGTGCCTGACGCACCGGAGGAATCGTCGGGCCGCGCGCCGCTGCCGACCACATACTCGGCACTCAAGGCTTGTACGGCGAAGCTGGTGTCCATGATCTCGGCGGGGTGGCCGTCGGCGGCCGAAATGTTGACGATCTTTCCGTCGGCGATCACGTTTATCCAACGCCCGTCTTTCAGGCGATACGCTTGCAGATTCTCCCGCACCTCGACGGACTCAATCGCCTCGGTGCGGAGGGCGTCGAGGTCGATCTCATCGTAGAAGTGTCCCGCGTTTGCGAGAATCGCGCCGTCTTTCATACTCGCAATGTGCTGAATGGTGATGACGTCACGCACACCCGTACACGTGACGAAGAAATCGCCGCTGTCGGCGGCGGTGGCCATCGGCACCACGCGGTAACCGTCCATGACCGCCTCCAACGCTTTCACATCGTCCACCTCGCACACCACGACGTGGGCACCCATACCGCGGGCACGCTCGGCAATGCCGCGGCCGCACCATCCGTACCCGACGACCACGACCGTCTTTCCGGTCACGACCAAATTGGTAGTACGCATGAGCGCGTCCATCGTGCTCTGCCCCGTCCCGTAGCGGTTGTCGAACATGTGCTTCATGAGCGCATCGTTAACCGCGATGACCGGAAAGCGCAACTTGCCGGCCCTCTCCCGCGCGCGGTTACGGAGCACTCCCGCGGTCGTCTCCTCGCACGCCCCCATGACGGAGCCGCCGTACTGCGCGGCCTTCTCGTGTAGATGATATACCAAGTCGCCACCGTCGTCGATCACGACGTGCGGCTCGATCGACAGCGCCGCGATTTGATGCGCTTCAAACTCCTCTCGCGTCGCCCCGTGGCGCGCGTAGACGTGAAGGCCGCGCTCGGCGAGGGCGGCGACGACGTCGTCTTTGGTCGAGAGGGGGTTGCTTCCCGTTACGGAGACGTGAGCTCCTCCGGCGGCGAGAACGAGGGCCAAATACGCGGTCTTGGCCTCCAGATGAACGCTTACGGCGGCGCGAATGCCCTCAAACACCTTCTCGCGGGCAAATCGATCCTCCAAGGCGCGGAGGATCGGCATGTTACGTCGCACCCACTCGATCTTTCGCGCGCCCTCGGCGGCCGATGTCGGGTCGTGCACGATGCTGGGCGGCATGGTCCGTTCGACGGACACCGCGGCTCCGTTCCGCGCCGGCGTCGTCGGTCCTGCGTCTACGGCCATTACAACGCCTCCACGACGGCGCCGACGAGGCTGATGAAGGCGTCGCGCACCATGTGCCCCGTCTCGATCACCTCCTGATGGTTGAGAGGCTGATCGAGAATACCGGCGGCCATGTTGCTGATCGCGCTGACGCCCAGAACGCGCATCGAAGCGTGGGCGGCGCAGATCACTTCCGGAACCGTGGACATTCCCACCGCGTCGGCGCCGAGGGTCCGCAGCATCTTGATCTCGGCCGGCGTCTCGAAGCTCGGTCCGGCCATATGCGCATACACCCCCTCCCGCACATTCAAACCCAGACGCGCGGCGACCTCCTTCGCCAGGGTGCGCAACGGCGGGGTGTAGGCCGAACTCATGTCGTTGAATCGCGGCCCCAGTTCGTCGATGTTCGGCCCGCGCAGGGGGCTGTCCGTGAAGAGCTTGATGTGATCGGTGATGATCATCAAATCGCCGGGAGAAAAGCTCGTGTTGACGCCCCCGGCGGCGTTGGTGACGATCAAGGTCTCAACTCCGAGTTTTTTCATCACCCGGACGGGAAATACCACCTCGTCCATCGAGTAGCCCTCATAGTAGTGGAAGCGTCCCTGCATGACCACGACCCGCTTGCCACCGAGCTCACCGAACACCAAACGCCCGGCGTGGCCCTCGACGGTACTGGTGGGAAAGTCGGGGATCGCCTCGTACGGAATCGCCTCACCGTCGGGAATCCGGTCGCCGAGAACGCCCAGACCGCTCCCGAGTATGAGTCCTACGGTCGGTCGAATCGCGGTCCGATTCGATATATAGTCCGCCGCGCGCTGTACCGCGGCCATTCGATTATCCATGTCGCGCCTCCACTTCAAACGAATCGTAGCATAAAAAAAGACCGAGCAGCGAGAAGCCGCCCGGTCGTTACAAACTGAGTCGTCACGGTAGCGAATAGAATCGACGGGAGGCCGTTTCCATCAATACCGCAACGTTACAAGTGAGAAATCAGTCCAGAAGATCTTGGATCTCCGCGCGCGTCGCCGCAATCTCGATCTCACCGGAGAGGATCGCCTGCGTGGCCGCCTCTACTGCGTCTTTCACCTCCTGCGGAACGACGTCGTCGAATCCGTGGAAGGGGGAGATGCCGGTCGCACCTTCGGCGAGGCCGTACACGTGCGTACCACCCTCGAACGTTCCGTCCACGACGCTCTCCAGAACGACCTCGATGGACTCGGGGATGTTCTTAACCGCGCTGGTAAGTACCGTATCGGGGGCAACGGAGTTCTGATCGACATCGACGCCGATTGCGAGCACGCCCGCCTCACGAGCCGCCTGAATGGAACCGAGTCCGGTAAGACCGGCGGCGTGAAAGACGATGTCCGCTCCCTGTTCGATCATGGCCAGCGCCGCCTCACGGCCGCGGCTCTGATCGACGAAGTCACCGGCGGTAACCGACAGAACGCGCACGTCGGGGTTGGCGTACTTCACACCCTGGATGAAACCGACCTCGAAGCGCTCGACCGGCGGGATGAACATACCGAGTACGACACCGACGACCGGATCGGGGTTGAGACGGGGCGAGGCGTCGGAGAACTCCGCGGTCATATGCCCGGCGACGACACCGGCGAGAAACCCGCTCTCCTGCTCGCGGTAGAGGATTCCCTGGAAGTTGGGAACGGATTCATCGCCGCCGATGTCGATACCGCCGAAGAACGTGTCGGGATTCATCCGCGCAGCCTCTTTGACCGCCTCCTCCATGAGGAATCCGACGGCGAAGACGATGTCGGCGCCGTCTTCAGCGAGGCCGGTGAGGTTGGGAATGTAGTCGGTCTGTTGGTTCGACTCGACGACCCGCGCCTCGAAACCGAATCGCTCGCCGCGTACCAGGCCTTCGTACGCACCGTCGTTGAAACTTCTATCGCCCAATCCGCCGACGTCGGTCGCCATGGCGGCAATCATTGTCGTCTCGCCGGTACCTTCTTCACCCTGGCCGCCCGCGAACACCACCGACGCGGCCACTAACATCACAAGCGCAATACTCACGTTTCTTTTCATGAACCATCCCTCCTTTTGGGACTAACCTAGTGAATCAAATATCGAAAAAGTATACACGCGTCGTCACAGAGACACAATTCCCGCGCGCGAGTTTGCCGCAATGTGTCGGCCGGACGGCCGCCTTGCGCGCGGGTCGAGTGTGCATCCGTCATCGCGTCAATCCTCGCTGCGCTCGATCATGAAATCGGTCCCGACCGCCTTCGGCGGACGGCTGCGCCGAACGAGTCCCGCAACGGCGACGACCGTCATAACGTACGGGAAGATGATGAAAATCTCCTCTGGCACATCGGCGATTTGAAACACCTGGAATCGCACCTGTAGGGCGTCGGCAAATCCGAAAAAGAGTGCCGCCAGAAAGGCGCCTACGGGATGCCATCCTCCCGAGATCATCGCCGCCATGGCGATGAACCCGCGACCGTTCGTCATCCCTTCGGTGAAGCTGACGTTACTCTCGATGGAGAGATACGCCCCCGCCATGCCGCCCACGAGGCCGCTGACCAGAACACCGAAGTAGCGCATCTTGTACACCGAGACGCCGATCGTTTCGAGAGCCAACGGATGCTCGCCCGCGGCGCGGATGTGGAGTCCCAGTTTGGTGCGCTTGAGAAACCAGGTGAAGAGCGCGATCAGAATGAAGCTGAAGTACACGATCGGTGTTTGATGGAAGAACATCTGACCGATGAGCGGAATGCTCGACAGCACCGGGACGGCCCAACGCAACTCCGAAAGGCTGTTGGGAACCGGATCGGTCGTGCCGGGGTGGCCGACGATCAACACCATGAGATATGCGGTAATACCGAGCGCAAGGACGTTGAGTACCGCCCCACTCACCACGTGGTCGAGGTGGAGGGTCACCGTCGCAAAGGCGTGGAGGAGGCTGAACAGACCGCCGAAAAAGATCGCCGCCAGAAGTCCCAACCAGGGATTGCCGGTCGCACCGGCCACAATCGCCGCCACGAAGGCGCCGATGAGCATGATCCCTTCCATCGCGATATTGACGATACCGGACCGCTCGCACACGACGGCGCCGATAGCGGCCAGAGCGATCGGTGTGGCGTTGCGAATCGTCGCGGAAAGCAGATTTACGATAAAGTTGTAGTCAATCACCTCAGGCCCCCTGTTCCGCGGTGTTACCGGCGAGTTCACGATCGCGGCGCCGTCGTTTGCGCCACTCACCGAAGGCCGTGTAGATGTAGCGGGCCACGACCAAGAAGAGAATCGTGCCTTTCACGATCTCGACGATCGCGCTGGGAGTCTGAGTCGTCCTGGACATGAACTGACCGCCCGCGTCCAAAGCGCCCCACAAGAGCCCCGTGAAAACCACACCGATCGGATTACCACCCGCAAGAAGCGCCACCGATATGCCGTTCCATCCGTATCCCGCCTGAAGATTCTCGAAGAGGCGGTGATCCAACCCGTTTACCTGATTGAATCCCGCGAGACCGGCCAAAAATCCGGCGACCAGAAGGGCGATGAAAATGTTCTTGGCCACCGATATGCCCTGGGCGCGTGCCGCATCCTTGTTTTCGCCGACCGCACGAATCTCGAATCCGACGCTGGTGTGATACAGCAAATAGTGAATCGCCAGAGCGACCAGAATCGCCAACACGATACCGGTGTGGAGGCGACCGTTCGCCTCCGGGAGAAACTGCTGAAATCGTGGCAGCACGTTGTTCTCAAGAATCTCGAAGGTTCTGTAGGGGTGGGGACTGGTAGCCGGATCGCCCCCGTTGGCGCGGATGAACACCGGCGAAAGGTACCGCGCAGTGTGGGCCAACATCATCGTAGTGATGACCTCGTGGGCTCCGGTGCGCACTTTGAGAAAAGCCGGAATGATCGTCCAGAGGGCGCCGAGGAGTCCGGCGAACACGAAGACGAGGGGAATACTCACAACTCCCGGTAACGCCAGCCGAATACTGAGCCATGTGGCGGCCATGGCGCCCAAGTAGTACTGCCCTTCGGCACCGATATTGAACAATCCGGCCTTAAAGGCGAACGCGACGGACAACGCGGTAAAGATAAGCGGCGCAGCGTTGAGAACCGAGATATGCCAGTTGCGTACCAGTCCGCCGACAAAGAGCGCCGCGTACGCCTGGAACGGATTGTACCCGGTCGCCAACATCAAAATGCCGCCGATCACAATCGCCGCGACGATACCGAGTATCGGCACTACCATCTTGCGTGCGCTTGAACGAATCAGCTCGATGAGCTCGGTATGGCCGTTGAGCAGTCGATAGCGCCACAGATAGAGCGCCGCCGCGACGACAATGAGCCATATCCCCCAGAAATACGCCGCCTCGCCGCGCCTCGAGGAGGCGGCGAGCCACAAAATCGTTCCCGCCGCACCGAGGACGGCCGTTAGTACCGCAAGGAGGGTGGGTAAGAACGCAACTTTTTTTGTTAGAGCGGTACTCATGCAGTCTGCTCCTTCTTTCCGCCGGTCATGTAGAATCCCACTTCGCGTTCATCGGTTTGGTCGGTCGCGAACTCTTTGACGATCGTTCCGCCGTACAACACCAAAATGCGGTCGGCGAGAGCAAATATCTCCTCCAGCTCGAGGGATATGAGAAGCACACCCACATCCCGATCCCGCATGTCCAAAATCCGCGAATGAATATACTCGATGGCTCCCACGTCGAGGCCGCGCGTCGGCTGACTTACCAACAGAAAGGAGGGATCGCGGGCAAACTCGCGCGCCAGAATTACCTTCTGTTGATTGCCGCCCGACAGATGTCCCGCCGGAGCCAAGGGTCCGGGGGTACGGATGTCGAAACTGTCGATGAGCTCGACGGCCGTGCGCTCCATGGCAGGATAATCGAGGGTGCCGCGGCGGGAGTTGGGCGCGCGATCGTGATACCCCAGAGCGATATTCTCGGCTATAGAAAAGGGTAACACCAACCCGTACCGCTGCCGGTCGGCGGGGACGTAGCTGATCCGTCGGTGAATGCGCTCTTTCGTCGTAAGTCTCGATATATCTTCTCCCGCAAGCCGTACTCCTCCGGTGACGGCGGCGCGAAGCCCCATGATCGTCTCTGCAAGCTCACTTTGGCCGTTGCCGTCGACACCGGCGATACCGACGACCTCGCCGGGACGCACGTCCAATGAGAGCCCGCCGACGGCCGGTATTCCGCGATCATCCAGCACGTGCAAGTCCTCGATCTCGAAGATCGGATCGGACTGTGCCTGGTGATACACCCGTTCCACGGTGAGCACGACGTTGCGCCCGACCATCAGGTTTGCGAGGTCCTCTTTGGATACGTCGGCGGTACGGCGCTCGCCCTCGATTCGACCGCGACGCAGAATGTACACGCGGTCCGAGATCGCCTTCACCTCTTCGAGCTTGTGGGTGATGATGATGATGGAGACGCCGCTCTCCCTGAGCCCGCCGATTACGGCGAACAGCTCCTCAACCTCTTGCGGTGTGAGAACGGCGGTCGGCTCGTCGAGAATCAGAATCTTGGCGCGGCGATACAACGCCTTGAGGATCTCCACACGTTGCTGCAACCCGACCGAAAGGTTCATAATCTTGGCGTCGGGGTCGATCTTGAGTCCGTAACGTTCGCTGAGGTTGCGGACCTCCTCGCGCGCGGTCTTGTAGTCGATTTGGGGTCCCCGGCCCGGCTCGGCCCCGAGAATGATGTTCTCGGTAACGGTGAGGGTATCCACGAGCATGAAATGTTGATGCACCATGCCGAGTCCACGGTCGATCGCATCGCGAGGCGACGAAAACTCAACCTCCTCGCCGCCCAGGACGATGTGGCCGGCGGTCGGTTTGTACAAACCGTAGAGCACATTCATGAGGGTGCTCTTTCCCGCGCCGTTCTCGCCGAGAAGACAGAGGATTTCGCCCTCGTAAAGCGTTAGATTGATGTCGTCGTTCGCCAAAACCTTCGGAAACCGCTTCACGATGTGGCGCGTTTCGAGTATGGGTTGGGCCATAATACCTCCTCGGAGGCACCATACTAACCTGGGGACCCGGCTTCTGTGCAAGTTTTTTGTGTCCGCCGGGCAAAATGTTCGGCCCGCGCATTCGGCATTTCCCACGCGAGATACCCGTGGATCACAAATGCTTGCGGTTACCGGAGGCCCTCTCTATGATACGAGCGGTAATAATCTACAAGGAAAGAAAACGTGTCGAAGGTACCGAACCCGATCGATACCGTAATTACGGCGATGGTCGTCGCAGCGCTTGAAGCCGGTGAGGAGATCATGTCGGTGTATAGGAAGGCGGTAGTCGTCACCACGAAGGACGACGGTAGTCCCCTTACCGAGGCCGATCGCCGCAGTCACGATCAAATCAACGCGGTGCTCGAAGCGGCGATGACGCGCGGCGAGATCCGGCGAACGCCCGTCTTGAGTGAAGAGGGGTCCTCTGTTGCATACGAGGAACGCTCGGCGTGGCGTTCGTTTTTCATGGTCGATCCGTTGGACGGAACGAAAGAGTTCATCCGGCGCAACGGCGAGTTCACGGTCAACATCGCGTATATGGAGCAATGCGAAGAAGGTAGATGGTACCCGCGACTCGGCGTAGTCTACGCCCCGGCTCTGCGAGAGCTCTTCGTCGGACGCGGTGACTCGGCGTTCCACTGGAGCGATATCGAATCGACCGCCGGGGCGCCCGATACATCCCTCGCAGTTCCCATACCGCGTAGAGAGCGCATGCAAAACCGCCCATTCACCGTCGTCGCGAGCAGGAGCCACATGACGCCGGAGACGCAACGGTTCATAGACGGCCGCCGACGCACGAACGGCGATCTTCGGCTCGTTTCCGCCGGGAGCTCGCTCAAGCTGTGTCGTGTCGCCGACGGCTCGGCTGACGAGTATCCGCGCTTCGCACCGACGATGGAGTGGGATACGGCCGCCGGCGACGCCGTCGCCCGCTCGGCGGGATGTGATGTGTGTAGATGGGACGAGAGACGAGGCGAGGCGGCGGAGCCTCTTGAATACAACAAGATAGATCTCCTGAATCCGTGGTTTCTCGCCCGTCGAGATACCCGGCGTTCTTGAACACAACGGATTGTGATATACCGTCTACGACCAAAAGGAAGCCGACATGTCGACAATGCCCAGACACGTAATGAGTACGCTCGATCAAATTGAGAGCGAGGCGATCTATGTGATACGCGAGGTAGCCTCGCAATTTGAACGCCCGGTGATGCTTTTTTCCGGAGGGAAAGACTCGATCGTAATGAGTTATCTCGCCCGCAAAGCGTTTTATCCCGGCACCATTCCCTTCCCGTTGATGCACATCGACACGGGCCATAACTTCGACGAAACGATCGCGTTTCGCGATTGGTGGATGGGCGAGATCGGTGCAACGATTATCGTACGCACCGTCGAAGAGTCGATACAAAAGGGACGCGTCAAGGAGGAGGAGGGTCCCAATCCGAGTCGCAACGGGCTCCAGACGGTGACCCTCCTCGATGCGCTTTCAGAGTTCAAGTTCAACTGTGCTCTCGGCGGTGCACGCAGAGACGAGGAAAAGGCTCGCGCCAAGGAGCGGTTTTTCAGCTTCCGCGATCGCTTCGGCCAATGGGATCCCAAGAATCAGCGCCCGGAGCTATGGAACATCTTCAACGGTCTGCACAGACCGGGAGAGCATATACGAGCATTCCCCATCAGTAACTGGACCGAACTCGACGTCTGGCAATACATCGAACGGGAGGCGATACCGATACCGAGCCTCTACTTCACCCACGAGCGGGAGGTGGTAGAGAGAGACGGCGTGATCCTGGCCCTCGGGGCGCACAATAGAACGGTGGACGACGAGACGGCTCAGACGCTCGCCGTCCGCTTTCGCACGATCGGCGATATGACGTGTACCGGAGCGACACTGAGCGCTGCCGGCGACATTCACGACATCGTGAACGAAGTCGCCTCGACCCGCGTAACCGAACGTGGGGGGCGTGCCGACGACAAACGAAGTGAGGCGGCGATGGAAGACCGGAAGAAGCAGGGATACTTTTAGTGAACAGCGAACAATCCGCATCGATCGTCCACGATCGAGATCTCCTCCGTTTCACCACGGCGGGCAGTGTGGACGACGGCAAAAGCACGCTTATCGGACGTATGCTCTTCGACTCTAAACAGATTTTCCAGGATCAAATGGAACAGTTGGAGCATTCGAGCAAGCTGCGCGGAGAGGAGTCGGTCAACTTGGCACTACTCACCGACGGGCTTCGCTCCGAACGCGAGCAAGGTATTACCATCGACGTCGCCTATCGCTACTTCTCCACGCCGCGACGCAAGTTCATCATAGCCGATACGCCGGGCCACGAGCAGTACACACGAAACATGGTAACCGGCGCCTCGACTGCCGACTTGGCCATCATTCTCATCGACGCCCGTAACGGTGTCGTCACGCAAAGCAAACGCCACGGCATCATCGCAAGCCTTTTGGGGATTCCGCACATGGTCGTGGCCGTCAACAAGCTCGACCTCGTCGACTACTCACAGACCCGATTTGAGGAGATCAAGGCCGAGTATCAGGACTTCGCGCGCAAGCTGTCGATGAGCGATATCGAGTTCATCCCGGTAAGCGCTCTCGTGGGCGATAACGTCGTGGAGCGGAGCGAAAACACTCCGTGGTATCAAGGCGTTCCGCTCCTTCAACACCTCGAAACGGTCACGATCGCGGGCGACCGGAACCTGATCGATTTTCGCTTTCCCGTGCAACACGTGATTCGACCGCATCAGGACTTTCGCGGCTTTTCCGGCCGCGTCGCGAGCGGAACGGTGAGTATCGGCGAGGAGGTCGTCGTACTACCGAGTCGTCAAAAGAGCCGCATCAAGGAAATCCGTTTCTACAAGGAGGAGTTGAAAGAGGCGTTTGCCGGTCAAAGCGTCATCCTCACCCTCGAGGACGAGATCGATATCAGTCGGGGAGACATGATCGTACGCAGCCACAACATCCCCGAGGTCTCCACGGAGTTCGATGCGACGCTCACGTGGATGGACGACCAACACGACTTGGACATCACCAGGCAATACGTGCTGCAACACACCGCCCGCACCACGAGGGCCTATGTAGACGATTTGGTGTATCGCATCGACGTCAACACGCTCCACCGTAGCGACGCGGAAACGCTCTCCCTCAATGAAATAGGACGCGTGAAAATCACCGCGGCAAATCCGATCTTCTTCGACCCTTACGATCGCAACCGCAATACCGGGGGATTTGTTCTCGTCGATCCCCACGATTTTCGGACCGTCGCCGCGGGTATGATTCGCCACGCCTCGGCCGGAACCCTGGAGGAGCTCCGAAAGGACCAGCGACAGCGCCGCATGGCCGAGTCCGAGCACACGGAGCCGGCAAGCAGCAATATCTTTTGGGATCCCGGGTACGTCGGCCTCGAGGATCGTATCAAACGCAACGGACATCGACCGAAGGTGGTGTGGTTCACCGGCATCTCCGGTAGTGGAAAGAGCACCATAGCTAAAGAGCTCGAGAAGAAACTTTTCGATGAGGGGCTGCGCGTGGTGCGGTTGGACGGCGATAACGTGCGTCACGGTCTCAACGCCGATCTGGCGTTCAGCCGCGAGGACCGCCGGGAGAATGTCCGACGGATCGGCCATATGGCGCGCCAGCTCTACGATTTCGGCCACATCGTGCTCTGTACCTTCGTAAGTCCGTACGGAGCGGATAGAGATGCGGTTCGTTCCCGCATTCCCGACGGTGATTTCATAGAGATTTTTGTGAAGGTGAGTCTCACCGAGGCGCGTCGCCGCGATCCAAAAGGCCTGTATCACAAGGTCGACCGCGGCGAGATCTCCGGCTTCACCGGTGT
Organism: Alkalispirochaeta sp.; assembly: GCA_965601925.1. Lineage (GTDB taxonomy): Bacteria > Spirochaetota > Spirochaetia > DSM-27196 > Alkalispirochaetaceae > Alkalispirochaeta. The sequence continues at coordinate 1,713,394 of OZ271854.1, read as the reverse complement.
CGACGCTCCGTACGAGGAACCCGTAAACGCGGAAATAGTTATCGAGACCGACGTCGTAAGCGTCTCGGAGGCCGTTCAGACGCTCTTTGAACGCCTGACGAAGGTGGTGTGAAAGGGGAATCGAGGACGGCGAACGACTCCCTCGTCGTCACGAGCGGCATTCTCGAAAGGTGACGGATAAGGCCGCTCAAGAAGAACTCATAATGTCGTAACCGAACCGCAATAATCGCCGTATAAACTTCTCGTTTATGAAGAGTTATTCGCGGGATCAAAGGATGAAACGACCGCGTGTAGCGGTCTTTACGCGCGCGGTTGACGAACACAGCCATAGTGGAAGCGGTCAGCACTGGCATCGCCTCCTGAGCGCTCTCGCGACCTTCGATCACGGGCTCGACATCACCTTCGTTCACCACAAGCCGGGGGATCGACATTTCTACGAAGCGGCCGTAAGCCGCGGCATAAAAGAAATGATCGTGGGCCGCAATCCGGTAACGCTGTCGCGTGCGCTCAATCGCCACCGATTCGAGCTAATCCATTACCATCTACCGACGATATTCACCGCCCTGCACGGCGTACGGGGGACGCGGATCGCCACGATTCACGGCGCCGAGCCGGTGCTTCTCAAGCGGTACTATAAACCGCTCCACGTTCTGCACGATGCGACGGTGGTACCGTTGATGACGCGCGCGATCGATCATATTGTGACGGTGTCGCACACGACCGAGCAGTACCTTCGCACGCACTACCCTCTGCGGCGCAAACAAACTATAGACGTCATCACCAACGGTGTCGATCCCATATACCGGCCCCTCGGCCCCGGACCCCACCGGGTCAATGCCGACTTGAACACCGGAGCGCATTTCTTCTTCCACGTCAGCAAATTCTCTCCCCGCAAGAATCCATGGACGTTAATCCGCGGATTCCATTCTTTTTTGAAGGAGCGAGAATCCGTCGGCGATGAGCGACCTTGGCGTCTCGTTATTGCGGGAAAGGGATGGGACACCGCAAAAGTACGCTCCATGCTCGGTGCGAGGAGCATATCGGATCGGGTGATCCTCGCAGGATTCGTGCGGGAGGAGGATCTTCCGTCCCTCTACTCGACGGCGACGGGGTTTATCTTTCCATCTTTTTGCGAAGGATTCGGAATGCCGAATCTGGAGGCGATGGCATCGGGATGTCCCGTAATCACCACCGACGCGTTCGCCATACCGGAGGTCGTCGGCGACGCCGCTCTCATCGTTTCGACCCACGACATCGACGCGGTCTCACACGCTATGAGTCGTTTTGCCGACGACGTACATTTGCGCCGACGGCTCGCCGGTGCGGGACTCGAGCGCGCTCGTCAGTTCAGCTGGTCGGCAAGCGCCGAGCGCCTTATCGCCATGTATCATCGCCTGTACGAACGGGATCACGGGAAACGCGGCAGACCCTCGCTCTTCGATACCGGGCGTGCATTGGCCGCGGCGATGACCTTCGTCCCGAGGGCGTTCAACGTAGACGACCGTCCGTCTGCGCCGTGACGACCGGTCCTCGTGCGACCATGGTATCATACAGTGCCACAACGCCGGCTCCGTAGCGGCCCCACGTAAACTCGAGGGCGCGTCGACGTGCGGCGTTCCCGTGAAGACGTCTGAGGTCGGAGTCTTCATAGTAGCGTCGTAACGCCTTTGCGAGCGATGCCGCGTCGCCGGCCGGTACGATTTGTCCCTCCCGATCGTGGCGTACGACACTTCCCGCCTCGCGCGTCGTTATGACCGGCAATCCGCACGCTAATGCCTCGTAGACCGCCTTGGCCGATCCTTCGCGGTGCGAGGGGAGAACGAACGCCTCGTGATTGGGAAGCGTGCTCGGGAGATCGACGAATCCGTGGGTGACGATGTGAGCCGAGGCGGCATTCGATAATACGGAACGCACCTCGGGATATACTCGCCCATACAGATCGAGTCGTGCATCAGCCTCTTTTGACAACCCGGACAGCCGCCACGCCTCCACCAGCTCCGGTATTCCTTTGCGTCGATCGACGTGCCCGCTGAAGGCTACGCGAAAGAGACCCTCCGCGGCCGGAACCTCTCGAGGAACGAACAGATCGGTATCGGCGCCGAAGGGTTGGAGAAACACACGATCCGCAGGCACGCCGCACCCGTCTACGGTCGCCTCTATCACCGCCGGTGCGGGACAGAGAAAGTAGTCAATAACTTCGGACTCCCGTCGAAGAGTCGATCCGCTCGCGTAATCGGGGCGCATCGATACATCACGGACCACTACTACGCGAGGATTGCGCTCCTTCGCCGCGTACACTTCGTTCGGTACGGCGGCCCACGTGTGGATTACGTCGTAGGCCTTCATATCGAGCCTATTCAAAGAGGACGCGACGTCTCGTTCGAACGCGCGTTGCAGGATCGCTTTGTGAGGAAATCGGTCCGATACATAGACGTGCATCGCCTTCAGCAGTTTACCGGTGGTGGCACCGAACCCGCACTGATGATACTCGACCGCCCGACGCGCCCCGCGCGTTGCATATCGCGCCAAAACGGTGGCTTTCCCGGCAAGATGTTCCACGATATGGCCGGCCCGTGCACCTATCGCGTTTCTTACACCGTAGGAAGAGTTCACTATGAACAGTACTTTGATGCTATCCACTACGCGGTATTATGTGCGTGCCTCGTAAGGATTGTATGTGCATGGCGGAACGCTGGAATGCGAGGGGCTTGACGCCCCGAGGCGCCGCTCGCGACACTATCGGACATGCCGATTACCATCCTCGCCTTCTATGACCGCATCAGCGCCTTCCACAGTCTGAAGCCGTTCCTCGTCTCTCGCCACCGGAAGGCGTTCACCTTTACAAACTCGGCGGGGTACTGCTTGAAACGAGATCGAAACCGGGTTTTGTTTATGGACCGGTGGTTTCTGAAGCCGGACCGGGTCGACTTGGAGCTCATGAAGCGGCTCCGAGAGAAATACCACACCATCTTCTTTTTCAACGGTAACGCGGGAGGCGGAATACCGCGCCTCGAGGTACTACCCTACGTCGATCTTCTCTTCAACAAGAGTCTTTTCACGGACCGATCGCTGTACGACGAGTCGTTCTACGGCGACGAGCTGTTTACCGACCATTACCACCGCGTCCACGGCGTCGACGACCCCGAACCGCGCCGTAGAGCCACACTGTCCGATGTCGTCGGTACCGATCCGGAGGCGATCAGCGCCGCCAAAAAGAAACTGAGGGTATCGTGGAACATCGGTATCGGCGACTTTCCCAAGGTGAAGACTCGCCAGCGGATAGCGGTCGCTCTGGCCCGCACGGTCGGCATGCCCGCAGTGCGACCATTCTATCATAATGTCGGCCGACCGGCCGCGCTTCCGGATAATCGCGGACTCTTTCCGGTTCACGCGCGCTGGGGCGGGCCGAAGCGGCCGACGCTTCTTGTCCACCGGACCATCATCGAAGATAAAATCCGCGACGACGATCGATTTCTTCTGGGACGCGTCGATCAACGCCAGTTCAACACGGAGATTCGCAATAGCAAGATCACGCTCAGCCCCTTCGGCTGGGGCGAGATCTGTTTTCGCGACTTTGAGGCGGTGCTCAACGCCAGTCTGTTACTCAAACCGGACGTATCGCACCTCGAGACGTGGCCGGACATATTCGTACCGCACACGACATACGTACCGATCGGGTGGGACGGTGACAATGTGGTGGAGCAGAGTGAACGCTATTTGACCGACGAAGCGGCGCGGCGGACTATCGTGCAAAACGCCTTTGAGACGTATCACGATCAAGCGCGGCACATAGAGGAGCGCTTGGAGGAGATTCTAAACCTCGTCCCGGCAGACGCATGACGAGCACATCGGTCGCCGGGGGACGGCCTATCGTCGCCGCTCGATTAATCGAGCCCAGGTATCGAGAACGGTGCGGGCACTCTTCTCCCAGGAAAACTCGCCGGCGCGAGTAATCCCGCGCTCAACGAGACTTCTCCGCAGCGTCTCATCGCGGTAGATTCGTTCGACCTTATCGGCGAGATCGTGATAGTCATCGGGATCGTCCATGACAAGGGCCCCGTCTCCGACGATCTCCGGAATCGCAAAGGCGTTACTCGTCACCACCGGGCAGCCGCAGGCCATCGCCTCGACATTGGGCATGCCGAACCCCTCGGCGCGGGACGGAAAGATGAACGCCGTCGCACCGTTAAAGAGCTCGACCACTTCTTCTTCCGGTATGAATCCGGGAAACACGACCCGCGTGCCCAAATCGTGCCGGTCGATAAACGATTCCACGGAAGCGTTCTTCCAGCCGCTTCCCGCAAGAACCAATCGCACCCCGGGAATCGTGCCGCGCTCGCACAGGGCGGCGAACGCGCGCAGTATACAGTCTGGATTCTTGCGGGGAGAGTGCTTGCTGATATGAAACAGGTACGGTTCGTCTATTCCGAGGCGTCGCAACACCGGGGAGGGCTCGGTGTCTCCCACTTCGCCGAGCACGCGATAGGCGGGAGAACAGGCGTTGTAGGTAATGGATACTCGATCGGGCGGCACGCGCCAATGGTCAACAAAGTAGCGCTTGCTCGTCTCGGAAACCGTAAAAATGTGATCCATCCGTCGTGCGTAGCGCGGCTTGATCCAGCGTGCGTGAAGGCGAGCGGGCACGGAGTAGTACTGCGGAATGATATTCGGTTCGGCGCTGTGGATCGTTCCGACATGAACCGCACCACGAACCCGCACGGGAGAAAATATCGTGACGGGACTGTGATGAAGAAGGTCAAATCGGTGGGGAATCAATGTCCTCGCCGCCGCCAACGGATTGCGCGGGATAATGAGCTCGGGCACGCGACGATAGATCTCGCGATCATTCCTCTCATAGTGAATCAATGTGATATCGAATCGACGTTCCGCCTCGTTGATATCGATGATATGACGTACCATCTCCGAAAGATGGTGCCCACTGCCGCTGGTGCCCTGATCGATGGGTCGCGTGAAGATGCCGACCTTTGGGCCGCGGCCCGTCGCCGGGGTGTCAGCCGACACAGTCCGCCTCGTTTGCGCCAAGATTTTGTCGTCGTCGGACGTTCCGCCACTCACACAGTATCCTTTCGGTTACGGTCTCTATCGCTCGGCCGGTGTGCCCCTCGTCGAGATCCCCTTGCAAGGGAATGACGCACCGCACCCCGGCGTACCAATCGCTCCGCTCGATTAGACGCACGCGTCGTTGCGTACGCATGATACCCGATAATACGTCGGACTCCACACGACTTTGACGCACCGTACGCGATCGAAGTCGGTCGACTATCGTCGCGTGATCCGCCGTCATGTGCAAGAGAACGTCCGGCGGGGGGAGAACGCTCACCAAACGCTCGGGAGGGCGACTGCGGGCGGAGTACAGCACGGATACGACGGCTTGCACGGTTCCCTGGTCAAACACCAAAACGACTCGACGGTGTTGATAACGCCTCAGGACGCCGAGCACGAAGAAGACGTTAAACGCCACTGACACGGCGTCGTGGAGAGACCGCTGCCTGCTTTCGCGCACGCCGTGCATAACGCGGAACGCCGTCGGAAGGTGAAGCACCGCAAACAGAAACGCCAGGACGCTCTTGATGGGTATGCGAATCGGAAGCGGCGCCCGAGTGATTGTGGCAATCGGCATGATGACGCGGACACCACGGTCACGAAGGGCGGAGCACACTCGCAAGGCCGCGTAGCTCTTGCCGCTGCCGGGCAGGCCAAAAAACTCAATCACGAGACTGCGTTTGGAAAACCCGACCATCATAGCTCCGGCGCGACCGCTCTATAGATTTCGACAAGCTCGCGATTCAACCGCGCAATGTCGTACCGGTCGCGCACGAACAGCGCGGCGGCCCCTCCCATCGTCGCGATACGTCCGCGATCGTTCGCGAACGTGAGAATCGCTTCCGCTAACGCAGCGGCGTCCTTCTCGGGAACCAGCAGTCCGGTTTCATTATCGCGAACGCCGTCGGGGATGCCGTTGTGCAATGTGGAGACGACGGGGCACCCCGAAGCTTGCGCCTCCTGCAACACGAGACCTTGACCCTCCATGTCACCGCTTGAAGCGGTCACACTCGGCAACGCAAACACGTCACAGCGAGCGTAAAACGAGCGTACCTCGCTACCGGGAAGAGAGCCGTAGAACGTTACCGTCGATTCCAAGCCACGGGTACGAACCAGCGCCTCGAGATCGGCTCGCAACGGACCGTCACCGACAAACCAACACGAGAGCCCCGACACGCGATCGCGCAGCATCGAGAGCGCCTCGATCATGTAGCGATGGCCCTTTTTCTCCACCATGCGCCCGACGACGAGGATCACGAACCGTGACGGATCGGAGACGTGTTCTCGAATCGGGAACTCGCTAACCCGTAAGCCCACGGGGAGAATATGGATGGAACGCTCCGTGCAGCCATGGTCGCGCATACGGTCGGCGGTAAACGTCGTGTTCGCCGTAAAGGCGTCGGCCCCGGCCCACAGCGCACGATACACATCGTGACCGTACCGCTTGGGATACGAGTTGATATCCGAACCGTGAAAGGTGACGAGCAAGCTATTCACGAGCCCGACGTCCTTGAGAAAGAGTCCGGTCAATCCCATAGGACCGAAGTGGCAGTGCATCAGGGGTATGGAGGCCTCACGGCGCAATAGATCGAGATAAAACAACGTCTTGAGCCCTCGTGCGGCCGTACGGTAGCGTTTGACGTCGAGCGCCTTCAGCGTGCGAACCGGACTCAGGACCATCAACTTCAAAAGTTTGAGAGCGCCTACCACGATCCGACGTATCGGTGATTCGGGAATCGAGGCAAATCGCACTCGGTCCATGAGTCGGTAGCGCTCTACGACGCCACCGTAATCGGGGGAGCGCGAAACGGCCGAGGCGAGTAGCCGCACCTCGTGTCCGTCATCGATGAGTGCGGCGATTTGATTGAGAATGAACTGCTGAGAGACTGCGGGGAATGTTCCCACCATTATGGTGATCGTCACTGGGCTACTCATGGTGCATAACCGATAGTTCGCCTTTTATTTGATGACCGACGGAGAATCGCTTGATAATCGGCGAGGTGCGTCGAGTTTGGGTACACATTAATCCCTCATATCCGCGACGTTACGCAAACGTTCGTAAAACTTCTTCGAACCGCCCGATCCAATCGAAATCGAATGTATCTCGCCGCTCCGCGCACCGCCTCTTTACGTGCAGATAACGACTATTATCGCGTATCAAGTCGTCTAACGCTTGTACAATGGCCTCGGTGCTTTCGGAATCGAAGAGCAACTCGGGAGCCGCAAGAATTGCCTTGATACCGCTTGTATTCGTACCGATGACGGGCGTGCCGACATATAACGCCTCAAGAACGCTGTTGGGAAAACTGTCGTAAAGCGAAGGCACTACCAATAGATCAGACTTGGCCAGTCGATCGAGCGGCCGTCTGTCGCGCCCGAGTATTCGAACGCAGTCGGCCAAGTCATGCTCTTCGATATACGTCTTTGCCCACGCTTCCAACCCACCGAACCCGACGACATCGAGACGTATACGATAACGGCGCTCGTTGCACAACACGCGCATAGCCGGAATCAAGTACTGAATTCCTTTGCGCTCCCCAAGGCTGCCCAAGAAAATAATCTTCTCGACTTTGTCGCTCCGATTTGTTCGGGCGTGCTCAGGAGAGAACCAACTCGCCTGTATGGAGTTCGGAATAATGACACTCCTCCGGTCCGCACAGGAGTTTCGTCCTACAATCTCGTCACGATCAAAGTCAGATTGGAACACGATACGATCCGCACCGCAGCTTATACGCCACTCGAGAAACCGTTTCCAGATACCTTGAACGAGTAGCTGTAGATGTTTGAATCTACGCGACTCTTTATGAAGCATACCGAAGCGCCTGTGGATGGTGACGATATTGCTGCGAAAAGAGAAAAGCAGCGGCGCATTCAGATGACGAGAGAGCGCCTTGGCTGCGAAGTAATCGGTTGTACTGAACGCGACTACCACCAACGGTCTTGTAGCGAGCGTCTCGGTGAGTTCGACACGCCGATTCTTGACTGCGCGGAGGTAGCGCCACCACGCCGGCCCACGCCCCGATGAAATGGGCAATGGTATGCAACGCCCCGGCAGCGGAGTATCTACCCCGCGGACGTTCGCATTGTGAAGCAGATTGACCTCATACCCTCGTTCGGCTAACCCCCTCATAAGCTCCAAAAAACGCCGATGACCACCCGTTCGTATCTCCGGTGGTGGAAAAAAACCGACAATGGTGGGGTTGCTCGACGCGAACAGGGAGTCTTGTTTCTTCTTATAGCCTGTTTTCATTCTCTCATTCTGTGTTAGCAATAGCCGAGATGAGGTCGGGGTTACAACAGTCGCATAAAACTCAGTTCGATGGAATGTCCGCACCCCAACAGTATCACCGTAAGAAGAATATCGGCAGTATATCGGAAATGCGGGCCAATGAAAACGTGGCTCACTCAGTTCAGAACGGTTTGGTCCTCTTGCCCGTCGACAGCGGCACCGGAAACGCACGGAACACGGACCGCCTAAGCTCGCTTCGTTTTCCAGAACCAACCCAGAATCTGTCGCGCCACCTGTAAGCGAAGTGCAAGCGACATCAGCCCGTACACAAACGCCCCACCCAATACCAAAACGGTCATTCTGATTGGAATCGAAAAATCCTCGGCAAGGCCAAGAGAGACAAAAAGCAGCCCTCCCCAGATCATATTGAGAAGAAGAATCTTTACCGTCTCGCGATGCAGGACAAAATCCTTAACTGCCGACCAACCGATGATCGTGAGTATCGACATCTCTATGATGCGAGATAATAGCGTACCGATGGCGGCGCCATCCTGTCGCAACGTAGGAATAAGCAGCATGTTGAGACCGATGGCGACAACCAGGACGCTGATCGTCACTTTCAGGAGAGCCTTATCTCGTCTTCGAGCGTACATAATCTGCCCTGCCAGAATGGTAGTCAACCCGAGCAGTAACAGCTCCGGAGCTTTGATTCTGAGGGTCGTAATGCTATCGACAAACTGCCGGCCGGCAAACAGAAGTACGAGATCATCGGCCAACAAAAAGATCCCGATGACCGCAGGAACACCGAAGAAGAGGGTAATCCAGAAGCTCTTCTGTATTATCCGATTCATCCCCCGTTTGTCTCCGAGCTCGTGTTGCAATGTGATGCGAGGACCTATTGCCGCATTCCCGGCGGCCACGATACTCACTCCAATGCGAATGAGACGTGCCGCGACGGAGTATATACCGACGGAATAACGGTCGTCATTTACGAGCGTTCCGAGCATGAGAGTATCGAGACTATCGTACAAAGTAGCGGTAAGGGCGAGGCCTGCGCTCGGCAGGAGTGCTTTGACGTGTCGAAACGGACGAATTCCGCGAATTGACACCGCGGCAAAGCGTAATGAGTACGCCAAGTTCCAGAGATTGCCGATTACCGTGCCGCCGACCCAGAGCATTCCGTACCGCACAAAGTGATCGGGTTGCGTAATCACGGAAAAAATCAGCGCCACCGTGGCAATACGCACGACGAGGTTTCGAATCGTGACATAACGATAGTTCTCTATACCCTGAAAGAACCAATCCAGCTTGGCAAAGTTGGTGGCGACCGCGAGCGCGAAAAGCCAATGCAGTGTGCGTCCGGCGGTAACGGCCGGGAAGAGCGCGGGCAGCGAAGCATACACGACAAACCCGGCCAGCGATAACAGAAAGCTAAGCGTAATAAGCTCCGAATACGCTTTGTTGAGCGCTCCCTCTTTCGCGCGACTTCTACTGATTTCTCTGCTCGCGTACATCGGCAAACCCAGAAGCGCAACGACCGAAACGTAATTGGCCAACGTTTGGGCGTATGAAACCTTACCGATACCCTCGGGGCCTATGATTCGGCTCACATACGGATATGTAACGATCGGGAATATGAGTCGAATTACTTGATATGCGACGCTGTAAAAGGCGTTGGTCTTGAGAGACGGCATACGGGACCTAAAACACGCTTTCTCGAGAGTATCTATCGTAACCGGTAGCGGAAGAAGATTTCCGCTCCATATCGTTCGTCGAACAGCTCCCCATGGTCAAACGCGAGACCGACCGATAGTTCGGCCCCGTCGATTCGAGCCGGGCGACGCAATGTTACACCGAGATAATGATACCATTGTCGCTTGGTCCTTTCCGCTTCCGTTACCAGTGTGGCTCGAGCATATGCAGGGTAGTGTTGCGTCACCGTCGAGAGAACTCGATAGCCGATTCTGGGCGAAATCGCACCATCTATCCCGGCATGCCACGCGATTACCCGATTACTGGCGATTCTTAGGGACTCGTCTTCACCGGTCGTTTCAAAAAGGGACGTACCGAGGATATGGTTCTGATACGTCCATCCGCTGCGATACGCGCTATGGTCGTAGTAATGATCTCGTCCTCCCCAGATAATATCCGGGCGGCCCAAAAAACCGAGATCGTGGTATTCACCACCTTGATGACGGGTCCAAAGCGTCTCAAGTACGATGTTTTGAATGAACTGTACCTGCGTGAAGTTGATATGAATACCGGACAAACCATCCGTTACATTATTAAATTCCCTAAATCCGGCACTATCTTCAAAAAAGTAGTGTCGGTAGAGCGTTATTTCCCAGTTATCGAGAAACAGTGTAAAGTTGGCATCCCACGTTCCCAAAGAGTTTCCCACGCTATTTATTTGGTCACTCTCAGAAGAGTCGGATCCGCCTGAGCTCGCGAAAAATACGCGCCAGTAGTTAGAAAAAGTTGCCGGAACCGTACCGACTCCGTCTCCGCCCCATTGCGCGTGGTGAATCAGTCCGAGTCGCGCACGAAACACCCGTTCACGCTGAAGCTGCAAGTAGAGCCATTTCTCATGAAGCAACGGCAAGTCTACGGCGCGATCGCCGGTGAACCACCCGTGGGATAGTCCGCCGGAAAACGCAAGAATATCTCCGGTAAACGGCACCGAAACAAAGTCGGGCGTGAGAAGCTGTAAACGAGGAATCGGCGCCGCGTTTCCACTCACGGACATCGACCCGGACGATAGGTTCATTGGTCCGGTATACCCCAGCGTTTGCCTGAACACACCACCCCGAAAGGCGATGGGTCCGTACGCGACGCTGCCGTATAACTCGCGTATCTGGCCGGCAGGCTCCTCGGATATGGTGGCTTGCAAGTCCGCCTCTCCGTAAAAAAGAACGCTGCCGATCTCGGCATCGCCTAGAACTTCGGCTCCCGTGACGGATTGATAGAGACTATCCTGCACCGTTCCCCAACGCATTCGCTCGAGCCAATGCGGCATTCCTTCGACGGCACCGATAAATCGGTGATCGATTGAAAGCTCTATAGCGGAAGCGTATGCAGAGCATAAAATACAGAATAAGGCTAAAATAGCAACTCTTACCGAACCCGTCGTCATACTGAAATTCCTCGGCCTTTGAAACTTGAGCATATTTGTACGGCTATTCTATGGCAGACGGCATACGGGGACAACCGACGCATACCGTGATGTTGAACAATACCGAGCCGCACTCTTCATGCATGTAAGAGTATCTCATCCTGAGTTCGCATCACGCGCGTTTATTGATTTTCATCCCGAAAATTTATGCTATGACAAATCCTCGGAAGATAGGAGCATCAGCCCCGACGGTCTCGGGTCTAACATGGGCTCTGTTGGCAGCACGCCGGGTTTTCTGCGCATAAACGGTCGCAATCGTGATACGGAGCGCGTCGACGGACGGAGATCGCATGGTACCATATATCACACGGGGTATATGGTCTATTCTTTTTAAAAGGTGCCAGACATGCTATGGTGTCACCCTCATAGGCTTTCGTTGCTAAATAATGGTATAAAAAGAATCTACCGGTCTTTTCATGAACTCTATACATTATTGATAGGAGAAATCTTTTGAATTGGAATTTCCTTGAAATAGAGCCGAAGCACATAGAACGGCTGTGGAACTTCGCCAGTAGCTGGCGGCCGTATCAACGCACGTATTTCAGCGAAATGGTTGGTGACGGTGTAGCGACATTCCTCAGGAGCCTCAATGTTCTGAACGGAAACGTTCTTGACTACGGTTGTGGTAAGGGCGACCTCATGGCACGCATACTGGACAAGAACGTCACGGTCTCCGGGCTGGATTATTCTCCGGACAGTATCGCTACGGTTCGCGATCGATATAAGGGACATCCCTCTTTTGGTGTCGCGGAAGTCGTTACGGATACAACACTACCTTTCAGCGATGATAGTTTTGATCTCGTTTTATCTATTGAGACAATCGAACATCTTTTTCCCGACGATATCGTTCCAACGTTCGAGCGTCTGCTCCCGTTGGTCAAGCCGGGAGGATACATATTCGTCACAACCCCGTACGAGGAAAATCTTGAAGATGATATGTGTTTCTGCCCGAATTGTTCCACGGTGTTTCATCGATGGCTTCATTTCTCTTCATTTGACGTGTCGAAACTCGTAGGCATTATGGAGCGTGTCGGGTTCCATACCATACTATGCGATCACACCGACTTTCGGAATTTTCAGAAGCGAAAAGGGAAGCGGCACGTGCTCAGACAATACCTCCGAAATCCGTTGCTGCGCATGGTGGATATCGTCTTTCGTTTGTCCGGTACCAGAAGTCGTCGTCTCAGAGCCGATCTCGGAAAAGGTCGCAGCCTCTTTTACGTCGGCAGACGCCCGCACGACACGTAGGGCTTCGAGAGCGTGAAAATTCTGTTTTTCTTGTCCGCCCTCCACGAGGGGGGAGCACAACGGGTCGTCGTCGCGTTAGCGAATGAGCTATCGCGACGCGGTAACGCCGTAGCGATCGCGTGCAAATGTCGAAAACAGCGCCACCATCATCCGATTTCGTCGGTGGAAATCATAGAGCTCGATCTCTGCAAGAAATCTTCTTCGGCGTTTCAAGGACTTGTCAAAAACGTTTCCCGAATTATTTCAATCCGCCGACTCCTATCGGAGTATCGACCCGACGTGCTCGTCAGTTTTCTCACGTACAACAACGTGATCGCGACTGCAGCCGGACGCCGAGAGGGCGTTCCGACGATCGTCTCCGAGCGCATAGCGGCAGAGTTTCTTTCGAGTAGACTGTGGCGCACTCTTCGAAGGGTCGTGTACCCGCGTGCATCGGCACTGGTGACGCAAACGCAATCGGATGCGGAATACTATAGGCGTTTTATGAGCGCGAAAGTAATCGCCAACCCGCTCTCATTTGACTGTTCACATGCTGAGGAACTGGAGCACAGACCGGCGGCATCGATTCTTGCGGTCGGCCGTTTGGAGCACCAAAAAGGATTTGACATACTGTTGCGCGGTATTGCCGAATGCGCCGTACCGGTAAAGCTGACGATAGCCGGAACGGGCTCACATGAACGCGCCTTGCAAGAACTCGCGGTCCAACTCGGAGTTACCGATCGCGTTCACTTTCTGGGCTACACGGAGGATGTCGCTCGTCTTTACACGAGACACCGTATCTTCGTCATGACGAGTCGTTATGAAGGATACCCAAACGCCCTTTTGGAAGCCATGGCGTGCGGCTGCGCCTGCATTAGTACCGACTGCCCCCACGGTCCCCGGGACCTGATCGAGGACGATCACAACGGTATATTGATTCCCGTCGACGACGTCGAGCAACTATCACGCTCTATCGAGCGACTGTCATCCCATCCGGAAGTTGCCTCACGATTCGGTATGGCCGCGCGGCAGACGGCTTCTATGCATACCCTCTCGGCGATCACGGACCAATGGGATACACTCCTGAGACAAGTATGTGCGGAATAACAGGTTTTGTAGACTTTACCAATAAGCTGGGTCGTACCGAGGTCGTAGCGATGGCGGACTCTTTGACGCATCGGGGACCGGATGATTCAGGCTACGAAGTGTACCGGCGAGGCGAAGTCACCGTAGGACTCGGTCATAGACGTCTCTCGATACTCGATCTCAGCGCGGCGGGACATCAGCCAATGCGTCGCGGTTCTTTATCTATCGTATTCAACGGCGAAGTGTACAACTTTCTGGAAATCAGGGAGGAGCTCCGGGCACTTGGACACTCGTTTGAATCGGAGTGCGACACCGAGGTAATCCTCGTAGCGTTTCAGGTATGGGGACCGCAGGCCGTAGAGCGCTTCATCGGGATGTATGCATTCGCGATTTATGATGAAAGGGCCGGAAGAGTCTATCTATTCCGAGACCGTCCCGGCGTGAAGCCGCTCTACTATTATACCGACGGGAACCGGCTTCTTTTTGGATCCGAACTGAAGGCGCTCGCTGCATGTCCTTCGTTTCCGCGCAGAATCGACCACGGTGCGTTACAAGCCTATTTGCAGTATGGATACGTTCCGGCTCCATATTCGATCTACCAGGATACCGCGCGCGTAAAGCCGGGTCACTACCTGGAGATCGATCTGACTCGTCGAAAGATAGAGGACAGAACCTACTGGGATGTTGTCGATCATTATAACTCCGAACCGTTGGCGCTCTCGGACGACGAAGCTGCCGACGAACTGGAACGGCTCCTGAAGTCCGCCTTTAACTACCGTCTGATAGCCGACGTTCCTGTCGGTGTGTTCCTCAGCGGTGGGCTCGATAGTACGGTCGTGGCGGCGTTGCTGCAGCATGAACATACCGAACCGATCAAGACGTTCACTATCGGTTTTCACGAACAGGAATACAATGAGGCGATCTATGCGGAAAAGATCGCAAAGTACCTGGGTACCGATCACCATCAACTCTATTGCACCACTAAGGAAACGGTCGAAATTCTGCCGGAGATCCCCCACTACTATGACGAACCGTTTTCCGACGCCTCGGCAATTCCTACTATACTCGTTTCCAGAATGGCGAAAGAGCACGTAAAGGTCGCTCTCAGCGCCGACGCGGGAGACGAGACATTCGCCGGTTACGACAAGTATCCTCGGGCTATTGACTATCACAAACGATTCGGTTGGATGCCGGATCTTATGAGCGGAGCAATATCCTCGATCATGGGGGCCATCCCTCCTGAATCAATACCGTTTAACGATAAAATATATAATTTTTCAAATAGATATAACAAAGTGAAGGAAATAATAAAAACGGGAGACCCCGTTGCGGTTCTAAAGCATAAAGCGCGAGCCTTCACCGATGAACATCTGCAGTCTTTGATGCCCGGGTTTGTTCCGACGTACCACACGTTCTTCGATGAATACCATCGTTTCGAACCTCATGTACCGACGCTCGGCAAGCTTCTTGCGACCGACTACAAAACCTACATGGTCGATGACGTCTTGGTAAAGGTCGATAGAGCGACGATGTCTACCAGTCTGGAAGGTAGAGATCCTTTACTCGATCATCGTGTCGTGGAGTTCGCCTCTCGACTACCGGCAGACCAAAAGTTGCGCGATGGTCAAAGCAAATACATTCTTCGCAAAGTCCTTTATCGCCACGTGCCGAAGGAGCTAATGGAACGGCCCAAAATGGGTTTCAGTGTCCCGGTAGCGCAATGGTTCAAATCGGAACTCAAGGATTACCTACTCCACTATCTCGATGAACGTCGTCTGAAAAAGGTCGGGATTTTC
Source organism: Alkalispirochaeta sp. (assembly GCA_965601925.1). GTDB lineage: Bacteria > Spirochaetota > Spirochaetia > DSM-27196 > Alkalispirochaetaceae > Alkalispirochaeta. The sequence continues at coordinate 1,697,820 of OZ271854.1, read as the reverse complement.
CATCCCAAGCCGATTGTTGAATATCGAGATCGGTATCTTTCGGGAGCACACACGACATTCAGGCAACTCTGGACATTATTAATGTTTGAGATGTGGTATGAACGCTGGGTGGGCTAATTGCGAATAGTTTTTACCCTCTTTTCACTTTGGTCTGGCGGAGCTGAGCGCGTGACCACCCGATTGGCCGACGAGCTTTCCAAGCGCGGACACTCCGTCGCCATTGTTACCAAAATGTCGCCGGATACGGACTTTTACGAAGTAGCGCCCGGTGTCGCCAGACGAGCTATTCACGATACGAGAGTCTCGGGAGGTGTGGGTCGCGCACTCGCCGCGCTGTCGCGCCATCGGGCAATTCGTCGAGCGATTCTCGCCGAGAATCCCGATGTAGTTATTTCTTTTATGAGCAAATGGAACATTCGCGTTGCAGCATCACTTCTGGGATGTGACGTCCCGTTAATAGTCTCGGAACGGGTCGACCCTTCTTCGGAACCTCTATCGTTTCCATGGAATCTGCTTCGAAGGTGCTTCTATCGCAGAGTGAGTCGACTTGTATCGGTCAGTCGTGCAATGGATGCGAAGTTCGCGTGGGTGCGTTCGGAGCGGCGGGAGGTACTGTACAACCCGATCGTCGGAAGAGCACCCGCATTTCCCGACTGGGATGATCGATCTCACCATGTGATAGCAATGGGGCGTTTGGTACCCCAAAAAGGATTTGACATTCTCATTAATGCGATCGCACCGGTTCTTACGGCCCATCAAGACTGGAGTTTATACATCCTTGGCGAGGGCCCGGAGAGAGACCGCCTGCAAAGCATGGTCGACCGCCACCGGTTGGAGGGACAGATCAAACTGGTGGGCAATGCTCGGGACCCGGAGAGATGGCTTCGGAACGCTCGAATATTCGTCCTGTCCTCGCGATATGAAGGATATCCGAACGCGCTGATAGAAGCGTTGGGCCAAGGCGTTGCGAGTGTCGCTTCCGACTGCGCTACGGGACCGGCCGAAATTCTCACACATGATGAGACCGGCCTGCTCGTGCCGGTGAGCGATGAAGACGGTCTCCGCCAGGCGGTAGAATATCTGATCGAGCATCCGGCCGAGAGTAGACGAATAGCGGAAGCCGGTTACGCAAAAAGTGATGATTTCAATATTGAATCATTGGTCGATCGTTGGGAAACCGTACTATCCTCCGTCACGTAGAGGCGTGTTGCGCGAACTATCCTCCTTTTTCGCACCTATCCGCCAATCCATGAAAAAGAAGCAACCAAGCATACTTTTTTCATTTTTATATGATAACTATACCTCGTACTATCGCTCATGTTACCATCGTCAAGACTATCCGCAATGACAACTGGAGGTTCCATGCCCCGAACCATTCACGAGAATGACGCTCGGTCGAGTTCCGGCCCGACAACACATCTTTACACCCGAGAACGACTCGCATTCTCTGCTATAGGTCGCCTTGTGTTCTGTATCGCGATCGCGCTGTTTGTTGCGACACCGGTCGTCTTTTCCCAAATAAGTGCCGACCCGTTGGACGATATTTACCAATGGTTCGATATATGGGAAGGTCGCGGATACCTCGACCAGATGCCCGTGTTTCGGCCCTATCCCGAGAATGTAATCATCGGGGCGCTTGAGCGAGTTGCGATGGTCGGCGATGCGGAGTCGCGTACGGTCGCGCAAGAATGGCTCGATCGTCTGGGCGGGCGCATCGACACGGAGTGGTGGCTGACCCAAGAGACGCGCTTACGAAATAGCGACGAGTATCACGTCAAAGGCGGCATTGGAGTAACGGTCCACGGCAGACTGGCCGATTCCGTTACCGTCGCGGGAAGCATAGCCGGACTTCTTCTCGACGTAGAAGACGGCGAACTGCTCCCGGAAGGCCGCCGCACCGATTGGGACATCAACGACGACTGGTCGGAGATCAGCGTAGCGGGACGCGACTTCGCGGCGTTGAGTCAGGTGAATACTTCGTTCGTGTGGGGTACCGAGTCCCTGTACCTCCACGCCGGCATCATGAGACGCTCGTTCGGCCCGCTCCACGATGACGGCATCGTCCTGAGTCCGTACGCGTTCCAGTCGCCGGGATTGGTTACCTCCTGGCATCGAGGAAACTTTCGCTTCAGCGCGGGACTCTTTTCGCTCACGGCGACGCAACTGTATGAAGAGAGCACGCCTTTTAACGACGATGAGGCCAACACCGACGTTGTAGCGCCTTCAGGCGACCTGGACTTTGTACGAGATCCCGAGGAGCACCCGGGCAAATGGGTCTTCATCCAGGACTACCGATGGCAGGCGTTGCCGTGGTTGAGCGTCGCCTTTTTTGAGTCGGTGACCTGGGGGCCGCGATTCGAACTGGCGTATCTGATGCCGCTCAAGTGGACGTTCAACGCCCAAGGTAACGTGGGCTTTGCCGATAGCTCCAAGATGGGGTTGAGCGCGCTGGTCCAGCCTCGTCGCGACGTACAACTGCCGTTTGTCGTATACGTGGACGACGCAAGCTTCAACGACTTGGCGCAGTTCAACTTCGACACGAAGCTCAAACTCGGGGTACACACGGGTGTGATTTGGACACCGACACACCGCTTGTTGCGCCGCGTGCAATTCGACTACTTGGCGCTGTTTCCCTATATGTACACACACGACGGTGAAGGCGGTGTGTACGAGCCGGTTCCCAACTACACAAGTTACACTCATCAGGGCGAGAGCCTCGGCCCCGGCCTGGACCCGAACTCCGACAGACTGACCCTTCAAGCGACGTTTCAGCCGTTGCCGCGACTCAGCACGACGATCGTCGGTCGTATGATCCGCCACGCCAATGCGTCGGAAGGAATCGAGGATTTAAATCTGGCCGGCCACGACGGATCGATCACCGACGACGGGCGGTACTACCACTTCCAGGTCGATGGCGACGACATCTACGTAGAGACCGGCCGCCTCTCGTTCCAGGACGATCTTCGATTCCTCAATCAGGACAACATCGAGTACGTCTTTCAGACCGGTATTGACGTCGCGTACACGATTCCGCTCCCTCGTACGACCTTCGTCCTCGAGGCGGGATACCAGTTCGAATACATCCAGGGACCGCTCAGCTATCGCTCCACGGGGACGACGGCTCCAGGCGTAGACTCGGCCGACGGTGACGCCGATGTGGTGGTGTATGAGACCGTTGCCGGAGATGACGAGGTGAATCACTACGTTAATTTCCAGATTACGTTGCGCTACTGATGGTCGACACGGTCGCTACATCCGGCGAAGAGCACGCTGCACACGCACCGACTCGGGTTCTGCACGTCATTACTCGTCTGGCTAACGGCGGGGCTGCGGAAAACACGATCTACAGCGTCAACGGCCTCGCCGGTGAACGCTGGAAAGTCGATTTGGCGATCGGCGGCTCCGCGGAAGACGATGAGGATCGCGTTGAGAAGTTAAGCATTGCGGATGACGTTACGGTGCACCGCGTTCCGGCGTTAACGCGTAATCCCGGCGTACAAGACCTGCGAGCCCGTGCGAGTTTGCGTCGCATCATGAGAGAGGGTGGGTACCACATCGTCCACACCCACGGTGCCAAGGCGGGCATCCTGGCCCGCATGGCGGCTCACAAAGAGGGTGTTCCCGTCATTATCAACGGTATCCACGGCCACACTTTCAGCCCGCAAATGCATCCCGTGGCGCGAGCGATGTACCGAGCGGTGGAGCGCCGTGTTGCGCGCTATACGACGCATTTTGTATCCGTCGGAGACGACTTGCGCAAGCAATATATCGCGGCACGCGTCGGAGATGCGGCACGTTACACGGTAATCCACAGCGGTATGGAGCTGTCGCGGTACACCGCCGCGGCAGCTATCGGCGAAGGCGAACGTCGTGCGATCCGCGCGGAGTTCGGCATACCCGAGGATGCGATCGTCCTCGCGAACATCTCGCGCATGGAGCGGCGCAAGGGTCATCGCTTCTTCCTCGAGGCGGCGCGCGGCGTTCTCGACGCCGTCGAGTCTCAGGGTCTGGATACCAGACCGTGGTTCGTCATCGTAGGAGACGGGCCCGAGGAGACGAACCTCCGCGCTCAAGCGCAGACGCTCGGCTTAGACGAGAGGACGGTGTTTACCGGATATCGCCGAGACGTCGAGAATATGTTTGCAATATGCGATGTGGTGGTTCTTACGTCGTTGTGGGAGGGCCTGCCACGCGTCTTGGTACAGGCCGCCGCGGCGGGAAAACCGGTGGTTACATTCGCGTGTGACGGCGCATATGAGGTCGTTGAGGACGACGTCAACGGTTGGGTCGTACCGATGCGTGATGTCGACGCAATACAAGAGCGGTTATATCGACTCGTTGCCGACGTCGACTTGAGGCTCCGCATGGGCACGGCGGGACGTGACAAAGTAAACGACACATGGACGGTCGAGTCGATGGTCCGGCAGATCGAGTCGCTCTACGAGCGTTTGTTGGACGAAACCGTGTAGCGTGCCGCCGGTACCCGATCGCCGCGACGGTATCGGGCACGTCCATCGGATTATTGACGACTGTCTTCTACCACTTCGCCGTCATGGAGTCTCACAACGTGATCGGCGATCTCGACGATCGTCGGGTCGTGAGTAGAGAAGATGAAGGTCGTCGAAAGCTCGCCGTTGATGTGCTTCATGAGTTCGATAATTGATGAGCCGGTTTTGGAATCGAGATTTGCAGTCGGCTCGTCTGCCAACACGATACGCGGCTTGGTGGCGAGGGCACGGGCGATCGCGACCCTTTGTCGCTGACCGCCGGAAAGCTCGGACGGGCGATGTTTGCGCCACTCGGCGAGACCCACCTGCTCGATGAGAAACCCGACGTACTCGCGACGCTCCGCTTTGGGCGGCGGCTTGGGGCCGAGGAGCAGTGGAAACTCAACGTTCTCAAACACGTTGAGAACGGGCATCAGGTTGAATGACTGGAAGATAAAACCTATCGCCCGATGCCGCAAGCGTGTTATTTCTCGATCGGTCAACTCAGCGGTATTGCGACCGACGACCTCCACGAGTCCACCCGAGGGTACATCGATACAACCGATCAAGTTGAGGAGAGTCGATTTGCCGCTTCCGCTCGGACCGGCGATCGAGGCAAAGTCTCCTTCGCGAATCGTTATGCCGACGCCTTTGAGGGCGTGTACTTCCGTGCGCCCTAGAGGATAAGTTTTATGTACATCGTGAAGCCGCGTTGCGATGCGTTGCGTTGCCGTATCTTCGCTCATTGGTGCATTGTGCCACGAGAATCCGTCGTACTGAAACCGAGCCGGCTCATCGTTTTCTCCGTTCAGAATGAAAATGAAATGGTGACGACAAAGAGTGCAACGATTACGTTGTCGACCGGGACGAGAATAACCTCGTCATCGTCGTCTTCATCGTCGTCGTCATCAACTGACTGAGCGAGAGCGTCACGATAGAATGTTCCAGGCGCGCCGTAGATAACGGGGACACCGACTTCAAGTCTGAGGCTCGGCGCGATAGTGCCGTTCATTCCTATGAGGAGCTCACCGGAGGAGTCTTCTACGGCGTGCCGCCAGCTGAGCCCCGGACGCCATCCCCCCGAACCGAACTGCGGTGCCCGCATTGCAAGTCCGACTAAGTGTTCCCCCCCGCCGGTATCGTCGCTTTCATACTGGTACTCTCCCCAAAAGGACCACGAACGGCTGCTGTTCTCCCAGAAGAAGTTACCGATCGCCGCCCACGAGTTCTCCCCGCTCTCGGGGCCGCCAAACCAGTCGTCTTGATCCCAGTTGTAGACGCCCTCGGCGGTCAGCGTTAACTCACGGACACCGAGTGCAAAAGAAAGCGCCGTGCCCACCGGCTCGTCGAGCTGCCAATGCGCGCCGAACTCGGTAGTAAGGGACCCGCGAGTCGCTTCCCACTGGCCGGCCCAGGCAAAGGCGCGCCAGTTAACGTCGTCGCCGTATTGCTGAATCCACGTCGGACGCGTGTATAGCAGGCCGGTGACGCTGCCCCTGCCCGCGGGAACGGACGCGCGTATCGCAGCACCTTCGTCGACGCGCGAGACAAGATCTGCCGGGTTGTCGAAGAGACGCGCGCGTCCCCACCCCATATTGAACGTTCCGGCGCGCAAAAACACCGAATCCGCAACCGTATAATCAACAAACAGAGAACTGACTTCAGGCGTATTGAAGGTGAGTGAAGATTCGCTCAAACTCGTTGTTAATCTGGAATAAAAGCGCAGGTATGGCTGCGGACGACTGTCGACGGCAATCGATGCGGTTGTGTCGTATAGTATCGAATACTCCGCAAGGTCTCTTACGCTGCGGCCGGCCGCGTCGTCGGAACCGGGCCATTCGATGAAACCGAGACCGAACCCGGCTCGCGCCGTGACGCTTCCGGTGGCGCGAGTCGGTGACGTGGTGAGCGCATCGATATCGACGGCGGCCGTCGGCGCCACCGCTTCACCTTCGTTCTCCTCACCACCATCATCACCCGATTGATCGGGAGTCTGATCGACTTCATCGACAAGTTCATCTTCGGGTGCCGTATCGCCGGCTTCTTCCGCAGTGGAATCCGGCTCGGAAAAAAGGTCGTCTAAGTCTTGGGCCGTTACCGGCGCTCCGATCAATGCGAAGCATACAAATCCGATCGACCAAATCGCAATGTTCCGTAACGATTCAAAGGCACAGCCACGTTTTCGCAGTGTTGATACTTCCATAGCCCAACCGTGATCTCTTCCAAAAAAATGAGGTCAGTTCCCGGCACGCTCGAGAAATGTGCGCGTGAATACCATATCAGGCACTTCTTGTAACGATTCTCGTTGTATCTCGATCAATGTTCGTTCGTTGCGGAAGCGCCCGCCTATGGTGCGACCCCGTAACTCATCCTGAATCACGATCCTGACCGGTACAAAACGATCCTCCAACGTCCGATACTCCGGGATGGCAGTGGTTCGCATGTGTTGGCCCGAGAGGCTGTAATCTTCAAACTTGCGAACTAAATCGTTTTGATCGATCCATATGCGCATCTTCGGAAATGTAACATTGTCGTGAATCGCTTCCAAATCATAGACATCCGTACGATATACGCCAAGTTGTTCCGTCGTATGACTAATGATGCGATAGTCGTCGGCGAGAGTCGATTGAGTAAAATCTGAGTTTCGCGCATTGGTGTTTTGGAAACGGTCGGAAGCGCTCACAACGGTAAAACGACGCGCGACGGGGTCATACAACCAGAGATTATCATCGATGCGGAGATATCCCTTTCCGCGATCCTGTGCCGGTTCTCTGATCAGAATGGTATAGCTGTTAACTCGATCACGCCGGAACAGTACGAACTCCGTTCGACTCGTGCCCTCTCCGGGGCGTACTTCGGTTATGGTATACTCTGCCGAGAAGTCATCGCCCGGGAACGTCACCAAGGCGTCGGCACGCCGAAGGATCTGCCGCCCTTGTTCTCGGGAAATAGCCTGTTGAGAAAATACTATCTCCGGTCGGTAAAGCGCAGCCGCAATGAGCAGCAACCAAACCCCCGGTCCGCGTAGCCCTCTATGCACAACCATATTCATGATACCTCGTGTACGCCGGTCGTGACACCGGTAAGCTATCGAGCATTTCGTAATGCTTCCGCCGGCTCGATGCGTCCGGCCCGCAATGCGGCGTGAAACGCCCCGAAAAAGCTCGCTCCGACGGCGAGCAACGCAGTTGACCCGATCAGCCACATGGGAAGCCGCCACGTCAAGCGTCCTTGCGTAAGGAACAGGGTCGTCGCAGCGTTGGGCGGGAACTCGATCATGGAGGTTATGATACTCAACAGTGTCAATCCGGCCACGGTTCCGAGGATAACGCCGACCAATCCCAAAAACAGCGCCTCGAGCAAAAAAAGCACGATCGTCCCGCTACGCTGCATTCCGAGCGCCCGTAGGGTGCCGATCTCACTTGTCCGCTCCCAAACTACCATAGTCCATGTGTTACGAACCCCCACTACGACGATTCCCAAAAAGAACGCGATAATCACGCCCGCAATTATCGACATTGCCGCAAGCAACTCCGTGATTTCCGCTAACTGAGCACTGAGCGTTACCACTCCATATTGCGTCCCGTCACGCGGGGCGGATACGGCGCGCGAATACTCATCCCGATCGATCAGTACGGGAAACGTCGATAAGCCCACATGGTCCAACGCATTCGTGAGTCGTTCGGCTATTTCATTCTCTTCGCGTACCGTTTCCGGGTATAGGTAGAGCCCCATTTCGTGTACTGTGTCGTCCGGCACCTCGCGCAACCGGTTAAGCGTGCGTCGATGCAAGTACCCGGTATATCCGAAGAAACTCGACTCCGTGTAAATACCACGGACGATCAGCTCTGTTGTATTGGACCTACCGCGATCCGATAGAATCGATACAAGAACAGCGTCGCCGACGCGCGCACTGAGCATTCTTGCCGTTGCCGAAGAGATGAGAATTCCTTCCTCGTCATCATCGTCGGGAACAGCACCCTCCGTGAAGAGAAAACTCGATAGTATAGGTCGCTCAAGCTCCCACTCGACCCCAACCAATCGACGCAGTCGCGCATAATATCCAACGAAAAAGAGCTCGATGTTGCCCACTTCGTAGTACGTGCTGCGGCGGGACCAGGTGCGTACCGTGTTTTCGTCCTGCAAAGTCGAAAACGCACTCTCGATCGCTGCCTGCTCATCAATGAGGGACCGCCCCGTTCCCGCGAGCCCGAGAACTACTAAATCGCCGGCAAAGTAACGGCTGGCTTTCTCGCGTACTGAGGTGTGAAGGCCCAGAAGCGTACCCAGAACGGTGACGAGAACGGCTACGATCAAAGTCAAAGCGAGGAGGACGATCCGATATCGCTTTAGATTTCGTATGAAGTTGCGCCACGCAGATACTGCGAGAGTGCTTGCCTGGGATAACATCACGCTGCCATCGCCTCACGCGGGCTTATTGCCAATGCGCGTTCTATCGGATAGATGACTGCCGCGAGTGCGAGCAGAAGAGCAGCCGCCAAATGCGTCGCGATGAGCCGTGCGGTGACAATGCCCGTAATGGATCGTCCGCCGAAAAGAATGCTGATGTACTGGTTTTGTGAACTGTACTCGGCGACATTGAGCAAACGAACGGCGATCGTACCGAACACGATGCCGGCAGCGGCCGCACTGATAACTACTAGTATCGTTTCCACGGTAATCAGAAGCGCAACACGGGCGCGTGTGGCCCCAAGCGCTCGCATAGTGCCGATCTCACTCGTGCGTTCCAGCACTGAGAGCACTAAAGCGTTGGTAGCAATGATTGCGGCACCCGTGGCGACGAACAACAGCCCCGCGTTGAACAGTATTTGCAGATAACGCACCAATGATGCATTGCCGCCCACAGTGCCCCACCATGGACGTACCCGATACCCGTTGGGCTCATCGCCGTCGATTGTCGTGAGACGTCGTATCGCCGCGCCGCGATCGCGTTGATCGTGTAACGCCACGAGCAAAAAATTCCACGTTCCCGATATCGTCTCTCGAGAGCGCTCCGTTTCTCTCTGATCGTGATCGGAAGACCCGGCGCCGAACAGATCGCTCAGATCAATCGTCTCGGAATCATCGCTCGTTGCGGTGCTCTCTCCATCGAACTCAGCGAAAAGCGCATCGACATCAGCATCCAAGAGCGCCTCATCATCGGCGGAAAGATCGACCTCTTCGAGCGCACCGTAGAGATACCCGTTGAGCGCGCGCGCGGTATCGGCGTCGACGAGTGCAATTGTAGACAAGAGATCGTCGTTCACCGGATATCGGAATACACCTCTGACCGGTACTTCACGCAGGGTGAAGGTGCGCCCGGTTCCGGACGCAAGGAGTGCCGGTCTACCCAAAAGCATATCAACGGAATCTTCGCCGACCAACCAACTCTCTTGCACCACAATGCCCGGCTCGCCCAAACGCGGAAACGACCCCGCAACTAACTCGAGATCGGGGAATAGTGCTTGATACTCGACAAAATCGACACCAAAAAGTGTGTGGACGCGCTCCTGATCGCCGATTTCTATCCGCGCGACGGCCGAGACCAGGCCGGCCGAAGCGCGCACTACACCGAGTGATTCTACCGCAGTCCGCAATCGTTCGAACTCTGGTACGACATCCAATACGATGTACTCGCCGACTAAGAGCTGATCAGAGCCGAAGACTGTGAAATTGGTTTCGGCATCGGCGCTGACGCTGATATCACCCGCTACAAGCGCCCCATACAACCGATATAGGGCGTCACCGGACGACGACAAGACTGCGTTTCCCAAAACCATCATCAGAAACACCATCACGATGATCGCTATCATGGGCGCCAAGCGGGGCATATTGCGGAGAACGTTCCGAACGGTGAGCTGCAAAAGCACGGGACGGAGTCTACCATCGAATAAAGAAAAAGTGATAGTGTGCCGGTATGGAAACACCTAAAGGTGGGCGTCAACGTGTAAGCCCTTCAGACGGTTCGTCTTCGTTCCAAACGGAGAATCGTTATGAAGACGATACGATCAGCTTGATCGATCTTGTCGCCGTTGTCGTTCGATATCGTACGATGATCGTGATCGGAACGATCTTAACCTGTATCGTTACGGCGATGGGACTTTATCTAACGCCACTCGTGGGACTTGAGATCGATCAACAATCGGGGTATACGGCTCAGCGGCAGATGCTTGTAGAAAACTTCCCCCAACGTATACGCCAATATATCGACTTTGATCCGGCGGTAAGGTTGCAATCGATATTGAATGATCCCACCTTCGTCGCGGAAGTCTACGCTCCATTTGAGGAGAACGTACCAACCGATCGCACTCCGGAGCGTTATCTCGCCACGGTCCGAAGACATATCATCGGCAACGCGTATCGTGTTGAATGGAACTCAGGGACGCGGTTACTAACACTCCGCTACACGGCCTCGACGCCGGATAGCGCAACGGGGTTCATTGAAGCGATCGCCTCGCGAGGCGTACTCGAACTCGGCACCCAAATGGGCCCCCAGTTGGAGGACGCGAGAGATGCACTGAGCAGAATGATTGACGAGAATGAAATTCAACTTGCGGGATTAATTAGACAAGCGATACAGGAAACGCCCGACATTTCACAAGAACTTTCAATAGATTCAATAATAGAATATTTGGAAATTTCTGGCAATAATGTTTTATCAGTATTCGCTTCGGTGACGGGCGACATGGTCGTCTTGGAGGAGGCGATAGAAGAGAGTCATCAACTCGTTACTTTTTTTGGACCGCCGGTAGTGTTTGAAGTGTTTGAAGAAGACTCGCGAAGCCCTATAACCGTCGTAGTTGTTGCCACAATTTTAGCGTTCTTTATTCTGGTGTTTCTTGCTTTCGTTTTTGAGTACGTGCGTCGCGTGAGACAGGATCCAGACGAAATGCATAAACTCCGGTCGGCATGGCATCAGAAGGACGAATAACCACATACGGTGATGGTGAGATCTTCGGGCCGCAGTGTGCCCTCTTCCTTTAAACGGGAAGTGTTGTATATCAGATTCTCAGTACTACCGTCTCGGCGAGGGACGGGTGGACAGAGGAAGAAATCAGCATATGTATGGACGCCTCGAAGAACCGGACCTTCCCCGTAGCCAGCCCAAGCTGAGGAGGAGCGGGCCGTTTTTATGGGAACCAAACGGCACGCCGCTCGACTCACGGAAGATTTGTCATCCAATTACCGCATTTTTCTTTAATGATCATTACGTCTATGTGAGTCACGCGCAGCTACCAGGCTCCTATACTGAGAGAGCGGCTTTGAAGGAAAGGTATCGAACTTACGAAATATCGATACAAGCGATACCGGCAACAGGTTGAAAACAAACAATACCGTCAAAAAGAAAATCAAGAGATCGATCCTGAGAGACTTGTTTTCTCTATACCAGATTTCTATCCTTCCTTTTATCGGCATTACGTCTTCTCGGTACGCCTCTTCGGGCGGCTTTTTGGTTCCCGCGATCAACTCATCTTCGTCACGAAAAAAGAGAGATCCGATACCGGTCAGTCCCGGTTTATTGTTATCGTAAACGAGAGCGCGTACGTCGTCGGGATACATATCCACTTCCGCGCCGGCAAGCGGCCGCGGTCCGATAATCGACATATCGCCGAACAGAATATTGAACAGCTGCGGAAGCTCGTTGATCTTGCTCTTACGCAAGACTTTTCCGACCGGAAGAACGCGAGGGTCATTTTTTGCAGTGATCGTGCCGAACTTCTCGCTGTCTGATCGCATCGTAACAAACTTGTAGATGAAAAACGGATTGTAATCCTTGCCGATACGGCGCTGACGATACATTACCTTGTGCTCTCCCGTCATCCAGAGAATCATCGTGGTCAGGATCAGTATCGGAGACAAGACGACGATACCGAGACCGGAAAGCAAAACGTCAATCGAACGCTTCGTAAACTGATACGCAAGGTTCATACTCAGCTACATCCTCTCGTCCAACGAGCGTCCCATCTCTTCGTGTGCGAAGTACGGCAGTAGCCACGAATACGCTTCGATCAGATCACCTTTGGTCCATTCTCGACTCGCCAATAGACCTTCGATTCTGTGCACAAAACGGGACAACACATCAGCATCGACGTTGAACTTGTTCTTCACCACACCGACCTGAGAAAATCGCTCCCAATCTACATCTTCTTCGTCCGTATAGAACTCCTCAAAGGGTTTCTCTCCGGTTGTGTCACTTGAGAACACAAAAAGCGGCCACGTGGCGTCTACACGACGATTGCGTTCAAGATACATACGAGCCTCGTCTTCAGATTCACAAAGATGGGGTTGATATCCATTTGCGATGAGAAATCGCGTGGCAATATCGGCGAAACTCACAAGGTTGAGCTCCTCGGGCGCCTTTGGAAAAAAGATATCGCCGTCGTTGCCGAGTATCATTGAGAGAACACAAAGTCGGCCGGCTTCTTCTTCGGTCACAAAGTAGCGGCGCGTGTCGGACGGTGCCGCCAGCGGCTGTCGCTTCCGGAGGCGATATCTGAAGCCGTCGAGAAGACTCCCGTTAGAAAACGCAACGTTGGCAAACCGCGCGGTTGAGATCGGTACGCCGCCCGAATCCGCAGCCAGAAACATCTCCATGATACGCTTTGACGCCCCCATCATGTTGACCGGATTTGCCGCCTTGTCGGAGGATACCGCAAAGAACTTTCGGGCTCCGTGTGCTATTGCCAATTCGATCGAGCGAATCGTGTGGAGGACGTTGACACGAGTTAGGCGCATGAGCGTGAACGGATCGCGTTCGCTCCGGACGTGCTTGAGCGCGGCCAAATTGGCCACGTAGTCATACGGTCCACGGGCACCGATGAGCGCTTCGAATTCGTCTTGCCCGTAGTCCACGGCAAAGGTCCGAAAATCGCCGTCGATATATCCCAACGAGCTTCGAATATCCCGTACCAACTCGACGAGCGCGTTCTCGCTCAGGTCGACAACGTGCAAAACGCGTGGATTTCGCCGAAACAACTCCTTCACTACCGCCTGACCGATGGAGCCGGCACCACCGATAATCAGAAACTTGGCATTCCGGATCTCGGTATCTAGGCGACTTTGGTGAGCGTCGATGTCTATGTTAAAGAGGGGCTTAGTGCGCTGTATCAGTTCGTTGATTTGCATGTTGTCATACCTCAGTCGAGTCGATCGTCTTCAGAGGAACGCTGCTCGGCAAAGCGACTCCTCGATCGTATAAGTCGCGTGCGACGGGAATCTCTCCGCAGAAGGCGTCCTTAAAGGCCGGTAGGTCGGGCATAAGACGCCAAAACGGTCGCGTCATGACGCCGTGAGCATTTGAGTAATCCAAGAACGTATTCCGTTCGGTACGGTTGGGAAATAGGACCCCGTTGAGCCAGAAGTTCGATCGACAACCCGTCGGTTCGTCGATGAAATCCAGCTTCGAGCCGTCAAAGAAAGTGCGATACGCTTCGGCGATACCTCGCTTCTCCCGAAGGAAGCTCGGAAGTCTGTCCATCTGCGCGCAACCGAGAGCGGCGTTCAGGTTGGGAAGACGATAGTTATACCCGATTTCGTCGTGGAAGAACTCGTATGGATGTGACTGTTTGGCTGTGGTGGTGATGTGCTTAAGTCGATCCGCAAGTACCTCGTCATTGGTCAGAATCGCACCACCGCCGCCGGTGGTGATAATCTTGTTACCATTGAAACTGAGCGTTGCCATAACACCGTCATGACCGACGTGCCCATCGTTACGGTAACTGCCGAGTGCCTCGGCGGCGTCCTCAACGACGGGGATTTCGTATTCACTACAGATGGCGGCTATCTCATCAACTCGGCACGGATGCCCATAAATATGCACAGGTGCACAGGCGCTGATAACACGCCCGGTATCAGCGTTCGTCAGACGCCCGTTTTTGACTATGGTCTTAGTGCGAAGAAACTCCACCAAGCGGTCCGGATCAAGACCAAGCGTTGCTCGCTCCACGTCAACAAACAACGGTATCGCCCCAGTATATGCGATCGCGTTGGTTGTTGCGGCGAAGGTAAGAGGTTGGGTGATCACTTCGGTGTCGTTCCGCGCTCCCGCCTCCCTGAGCGCAATATGTAGCGCGGCCGTTCCGTTTACCGTTGCTATCGCACGCTTCACCCCCGTAAAACGAGCAAGGCGTTCTTCGAACTCGGTTACTCGAACACCTACAGACGACACGAAGTTGCTGTCGATGCAGTCGGAAAGATATGTCTTTTCAAGATCACCGAGAATCGGTCGGTGGAGGGGAAGAAAGTCAAGGGGCTCATAAAGGCCTTTGACAAAGGTACAAATTGCTTCGGTAGTCAAATATCGAGCTCCGGTGGTGTTTTATCGTTCTCATTTACAGGAATAACAATTCGCTGATAATCATTTGGCAACGGGTACTGCCTGATTGCCGGATGAACCGCTATCAGTGACCGTAAGGAAGCTAAATTGGAGACATGGACGGTGGCACACGGCGTGATGTTCATCTCTGCACATTGCCAAATGAGAAATCGCCATAAAAACTTACCCAACCCAAGGCCGGTCGAATCCGAAGAGACGATTAAACCGCAGTATGCATTTCGCGTCGGAAAGAGTTTGATCAAGCTATATGCTTTGATCCTTTCCTCTACAAATAATCCGTAGCAACAGTGAACCTTTGAGCGCAGTATCGACAACACCCCACTGAGAGAGAAATCATGGGGGTGAAAAAAACGCATATACTCATCGGGTTGCTCAGAAAGGAAAGTGCATAGCAGATGAGCGTCATCAAGCACCAACGGCCGGATCGTTGCAGCACAACCGCGTATGGCGCCTTGGACGGCCGAACGACTGAGCGCGAGACGTCGACTACCGGTATGGCGGAGCACGGTCGCATAGCGGAAAAGCAACTCAATCAACGAAAATGCCCAAGGAAGGCGCGTTTTTATCGCGTACGCAACGGTATCGATACTCATCTGTCCGTCGATCCGTACTCGGAGACGCTATCGTCGAGCGCAGACGCTAACTCACCCGCCAATAACCGGTAGTCGTGATGAGTTTCTACATATTTCCGACCGGCACGTCCCATTCGCAGGCGTTCCGCTAACGGAAGAGACGCGAGCTGTATAATTCCATCTGCGAGTAGCTCCGGATTGCCGGGTTCAACGGTTATACCGCAACTTGCTTCCTCGATAGGGTTGTTTGATGCATTCACGGAGATGAGGACGGGCCTACCGAGGGCCATGTAATCGTACAGCTTGTTCATACTGATTCCATACTTGTATAAACCAGGTAGGTCACGTACGGCAATGATGAACGCATCGGCTTTCGACGCAATCTCAGGTATCTTTTTTTTAGAAACCGGATCTTCAAAGGAAACACAGTTATGTAAATTTAATTCATTTGATTCTCTTATTAGTTCATTTTTCTTTGGACCGTCGCCGATGAGACGAAGTTGAATTCTTTTTGTGGCTTCTCGGTTGACTGCGATCGAAAAGGCTCGGAGTATTGTATCAATGTCATTAGCATGGCCGTGCGCGCCGAAATACATAACGACGAAACTGTCTTCTTCGCTTGCCGTTTCCAAAGCGGAGTAGTCATGAACGTCGGCGCCGTTCGGAATCCAGAAAATCTTGTTGCCATCAATACCAAGACCTTTAATGTATCGATATGCATCAGGCAGCAAAGAAATGATTCGTTGCGCCCG
This sequence comes from Alkalispirochaeta sp., assembly GCA_965601925.1. Classification (GTDB taxonomy): domain Bacteria; phylum Spirochaetota; class Spirochaetia; order DSM-27196; family Alkalispirochaetaceae; genus Alkalispirochaeta. The sequence goes on along the minus strand of OZ271854.1, from coordinate 1,681,673 downwards.
CTGGTACAGAGTTCGCTCCAGGTGACGCAAGAGTAGGGTAAGCGGGCTATGCTCTCTCAACCGCCCCATATCTATCAACGTTTGGGGCCAAAGATCGCGAACTTCAAAAATGAATGGAACTTTCTTCCGTTTCGCCAAACGCAGGCCGGCCCAGGCAGCAAACGGGTGCACACTTGATCCTATGATAGCATTCGGTGACGATAGCTCCGCGGTGGTAGATGGTCGTAGCGTACGCCACGTGTATTCCAGCATGTTTTTGATCCTATCAAAACCGTTGCCGCTATACCCCGATGTACGAACCCAGATGAAGTTGACTCCGTCACAGACTTGTTGCCGAAATGAAACGCCCTCCTCCAGCCGCTGCCGTCCGGTCCCGTGTTCGGTACTCGCAGCGATTATGGTCGCGGTCCACCCGTAGTACGTCAGAAATTTTGCCAGTGAGTAGTGTCTGGTGCCACCCGGACGAGACGGTTCCTGGGCATAGTGATTGAGTATCCAAACGTGTTTCACTGCTTTATTTGATTTCTCTTTGTTTCAAGCGGTCGACGATATGTTCACCGGCATGTCCATCACCGTAGAAACTGTCCGTTTCTTGCGATAACGGTTTACTCCTGTTGATCACGGAGGCGACATCGCGTGCGCTCCTGGGAGGCGCTAAACGGTTCCATCCCGTCTCCACCAGCTCCACCCACTCCGTTTCATCGCGCACCGTAACACACGGTATGCCATGGAAGAACGCTTCTTTTTGAACTCCCCCTGAGTCGGTCACTATGAGACTCGCATTTTTCTCGAGCATTACCATGTCGAGATATCCAACCGGATCGATGTCAAGAACGTTGTCCGGTAACGAAAGAGCGAAAGAGGCGAGGCGAGAACGAGTGCGGGGATGTAGCGGAAGAACGACGGAACGACCGCTCAATGCAAAGCCCTCGATGATTGCACGCAACCGGTCGGCATCATCGGTGTTCTCCGCACGGTGTATCGTACCGAGCACATACGCTTTTGGTGTGAGGCTTAGTTGGTCCAAAATAGCACTCCGTTGTCGAGCCATATCTCCATAGAACAAAGCCGCGTCGTACATAACGTCGCCTACTTGATCAATCCGGCCCGCGGGAACGCCCTCATTGATGAGATGGTCTACCGCGGTTTTCGTGGGCGCGAAGAGAACATCCGCGGCATGATCGGTCAACACTCGGTTAACCTCCTCCGGCATCCGACGGTTGAAGGAGCGCAACCCGGCCTCTACATGTGCAACGGGGATGTGTAACTTGACCGCCGCAAGCGTAGCGGCCAACGTAGAGTCGGTATCGCCGTACACGAGGACGATGTCCGGTCGATTCTCGATTAACAGTGTCTCGATTGCCTCAATCATGCGTCCGGTATTGCTGCCGTGTGTGCCGCCACCAATACCCAGGTTGTAATCGGGCTCGGGGATCTCAAGCTCCGAAAAAAAAACATCAGACATATTTGCATCGTAGTGTTGCCCGGTATGAATGATCGTCTCGGGTATTTCGTTCGCGACTAACGCTCTCGATACGACGGCGGCTTTGACAAACTGCGGGCGTGCTCCGACAACAGTGCACACTGTGAAAGACATACTATTGAAACCTCACTTCGCCACGAGCAGAGACCCGAACTTCACGAAAGTCTTTCGAGCCGGCTGCTCGTTGCCAATATTGCGCTACTTATGAACCGGAACCTTCTGGGACGAAGAGATCCCGGTATACACGTTTTATTGTCTGCTGTTGGTTGTCCCAGTTGTACGTGCGTCGAACTGCATCGATCCGCTCGGTAAGTTTCTCGTCCGAGATCATATTGAGTCGGCGTATCGCCGCCCCGATTGCATCAACCGACTCGGTCTCAATCACCGCTCCGACGTCGTTCTCTTCTACAAACCGTGCCATGTCGTACATATTTGAGACGAGAACCGGTAACCCGGCCATGAGATACTCGAACAGCTTGTTCGGCATCGAATAGTAATACGACAGGCAGATGTTTTGAATGAGCGCAATACCGACGTCGGCACATGTTGTATAGTGTATCAACTGATTAGGAGGGACCGCCGGATGAAAAAAGACCTTGGGAGACTCATCGGCGGCACCGATAACCACCTGCTCGAGCGGCCCGTATCCAAGCAGCAGAAGCGCCACGTTGTCATCGATACTCTTGAAGGTGTCTAACAGAAGCTCTATGCCCCGTCCGCGTCCAAAGACTCCCTGATAGAGAAACAACGTTGCGTCGTCGGGAACTCCCAATGTTGCTCGAAGATCAGTCGCGCACGAGACGCGTTGATATACGGGTGCGTTTAAGACGACGGAAGGTCTTGCAATACGATAACGTTGTTGGTACCAATCGGCGATCGACTCACTAACGACAAATACGTGATCACACGCCGCGACAAACAATCGCTCCACGATTCTCGCCAAGAGTTTTCGTACCCCTCTTGCAGTTTGCGTCTCGGTTTCCAACTCATGTGTGTCGTAAATCAGCATTCCACCCGAACGCTTTTTTAACAACCATGCCAAGGGCAGAGAAGAAAGGCTGTGTGCGTTAACACACATCAGAGCTTGCTTTCCGTACTGCGCTATAACCGCGCGATACCATGACAGAAACGTTCCCACCTTGCCCCAAAATCCTTTTTGCGGATTCTCCGGCCCCAAGAGTCGAACGACGACTCTCTCAGAAATAGATCGCTCACTCTGCCGACCCGGACTGGTTGTGCCGACTAAGTGTATCTCATCAAAAATTGAAGTTTTTTCAATTGTCGATGAAATTTTTTCCATTCTACTCGCGTTTTGCAAAGACGACGGATACAGATGCAGGTTGATTCGTTTGCTCATGTTTCTACCGGTGAAGTCAATTGATACGATACGCCGAATGCTGAACACTGAGTGTCAGCGTAACCGAGGGTGTCCTACCACGGACGGTGCGATCGGCCGCGCTATCGAGCTATCAGAAGGTGCGTGAGTGTGATATCGGTAACCGCTGACACTATCCTCAGTATTACTCTGCGTGCTTACTGCAAAGATGTGGCGGCACGATACGCAGATACGTAATAAAAACGCGCGCAACCTCTCGATAGCTACTGTCGTTCCTAAATGGTGCCAAAGAGATCAAAGTCTGCATACACATCTACTTCCTATTGCGCCTCTACTTTGAATGCGGACTCCCAAAGGGCCACACTATAAAGACGCCATTGCGTGCGCCGATCCAAGCTTGCAAACTCGCGCGCAAGATAGCCACTCTTTTCTAAACTACGAATCAATGGGGACTGCAAAACGACTTCACGCATTGCATCGATATGTCGAGTCAGCCAAATCTGCTCCGGAGCTTCAAATCCAAACTTGTTTTTTCGCCATACAATTTCGCTGGGCATCTTCTCTTTCATGAAATCTCGGAGCGCGAACTTGGTCCACCCGTTTCGAATTTTGTTCTCGCCCGGCATGGAAAGCGCCGTCTCTACCGCATGGTAGTCGATAAACGGTAATCTTGTTTCTATGGAGTGCCACATCGAGTTTTTGTCTTCGTATCGGAGGAGCGCAGGCAGATTGTCACACAGTATTTCGCGTCGCTGCAACGCAGCAATATCACGCACTGCCCGCGAACTATCGACAATTTTTCGCGGTAGCCGTGGAAAAAACTTAAGATATCGATTGCGTCTACGGTAGTTTGAATACCGTAGACGAGCAAACGAAAAGTAGAACAGAAACAGCACCATACGCATAACCGACATATTTGCATTGTTTCGCCGACACGTCAGAAGGGAACGAAGACCGTATAGGAGCCCTTTGCGCCGTACGAGGTCGATGAAGTGCGCCGCATAGTATCGCTCATATCCTAAAAGCGTTTCGTCACCACCCTGCCCATCAAGCAATACCGGAATGCTGTGTTCTTTGGCAGTCTTCATAACAAAGAACTGCATGCAGATCGATGGTCCCGCAAATGGCTCTTCTTGGGCTTTTACTACGTCGCCGATCGTCGCTACAAACTGATCGTATGTCGGCGTAACCGTAATCCAGTCGAGATTCGCATGATCTGAGACGACTTGTGCGAAGCCGGATTCGTCATTTGACGCTTGTTCACTCACGGCGGTAATGGCTTTGAAGCGCTGTCCCGTGGCGGAGACATACCTCTGCGAAGCCAACGTAGCAACCGACGAACTATCAAGTCCGCCACTAAGGCACGTTCCGACAGGTACGTCGGCCCGTAGACGAAGCTTCACCGCATCACAAAGGGCAGTACCGTATGCGTCGACGTTTTCAGTAAGCGAACGGTTCTCCTTGGAAGATTTTGCGGAGAGTTGGTAGTATGCTTCGACGGAAAAAACGTGATTCGCTAAATCGTACGTCAGATTGTGCCCTCCGGGTAGCTTGAACACACCGTCGAAAAACGTTTGTCGATACGGCTCGGGCGTTACATTCATAATGAACTCGGTAACGACATCCCTGTTGGCTCGCACACGAGGCAAAAGAGGGAGCAGTTGGCGTATCTCGGATCCAAACGCAAAGAAATCGTCCTCGTCATAGTAGTAGAACGGCTTGATACCAAACCGATCACGAGAACAGAAAACACGCTCGTGTTTCTTGTCCAGAATGGCAAACGCCCACATCCCGTTGAAGTGTTTTACACAGTTCGCACCCCAGTGATCGTATGCACAAAGAATGACCTCGGTGTCGGTTCTCGTGGAGAATACGTAACCTGATCGCTCAAGTTCCGCCCGCAGTTCGACGTAATTATAGACCTCGCCATTGTAAACGATGGTGAGAGCCAGATCGTCTCTCACCATCGGCTGATGACCTGCGGCAGAAAGATCGATTATCGAGAGACGTCGATGGCCGATTCCCACACAGCCCTCGACAACACAACCGTCATCGTCAGGCCCTCGATGAGCAGCGACCGAGTTCAACTCATTCAACAAAACCAAAGAGACGGGAGAACCATTTTTGGATACATACCCTGTTATTGCACACATACTCGTTCTTCAGATCCGATTAAGCAACGATACCGTTTGGTTCATCTTTTTGTTGATTCTCTCAAAGTAGTTTCGTGATCTCGATACAGAGGGCGTGTTGTAAGCATCGGTTTGTACCGCTTCGTCACAGTACGCAAACGACGCAGCTTTCACCGCTGCCACTACCCGTATGGTGACAGTGTTTCCCGCCCATTCCATTGTCGATGATAACGGTGCGAAGATCGGCTCATACCCACCGCTACCGTATGTTCATATGGAAAACTGCTGTTGAAGAAAAGAAGCGATACGACCGCTTGCCTCGCCGTCTCCATACGGATTATGAGCGCGACTCATCGCGCCGTAGGACGCCGCATCAGTGAGAAGCTTTTCCGCCTCAGATACAATTTTGTCTCTGTCGGTCCCGACAAGCCGCACGGTTCCGGCGTCGATCGCTTCCGGACGCTCGGTCGTATCCCTCATCACCAATACCGGTTTTCCTAAGCTCGGGGCCTCTTCCTGGATACCACCTGAATCGGTAAGTATGAAGTAGCTATAACGCATAAGGTAGACAAACGGAAGATAGTCTAGCGGCTCGATAAGCGTGATGTTATCAATCCCCTCAAGGATGGACATCACCGGTTCTCTCACGTTTGGGTTAAGATGCACGGGATAAACGAGTCGCACGTCCGGATGTCGCCGTGCAATACGCTTCAAAGACTCACAAATATTGAGAAAGCCCTGACCAAAGTTTTCTCTTCTGTGTCCGGTAACAAGTATGTACCGATTTTCGTTCGGGTCGAATCCAAGAATGTCTTGAAAGAAGCTCCTTTGTCTCGTTTGGATCTCGGAATCGTCCTCGATCCGCTCCACTACCAGACGAAGAGCATCAATAACGGTATTGCCGGTAACAATGATAGATTCGGGATCGACTCTTTCTTCCAAAAGGTTGTTTCGAGCAAGGTTAGTCGGGGCAAAATGCCATGTGGCGATGCGGCCGGTAATCTGTCGATTGATCTCCTCGGGCCAGGGGCTGAAAATGTTTCGTGTACGCAAACCTGCCTCTACGTGCCCTACGGAAACGCGTTGATAATACGATGCAATCGCCGCGGTCATCGTGGTGGTCGTATCTCCGTGTACGAGGACAGCGTCGGGGGCAAAGTCTCTCAGAACATCACGCAGTCCGACAAGCACCTTGCCGGTGACATCGTACAGATCCTGACCCGGCATCATAATGTCCAAATCCCAGTCGGGTTCAACATTGAAAATGGAGAGTACTTGATCGAGCATCTGTCTATGCTGCGCGGTGACGCATACGCGCGCTTCTACCCCGTCGGCAGCCTCCAACGCTTTCACCACCGGGGCCATTTTGATCGCTTCCGGGCGGGTTCCGAAAACAGTGAGGATTTTATTGGACATCGTTAGTGTCCTACGACCCCACAAAAATCAAGCACCTTTGAAGGAGCTACGGCCAACGAATGAAACTCCCGATGCGCCACCAAATATGCAACGATATCCGACTGTTCGATAGCCGCTTCCGGTGAACACAACTCAATCTCCGAGTGTTGCTCGATGTTCGGCTCCACAGCGATCACATCTACTCCCATACTCTTCAGCCGTCTCACAACATACAAAGATGGACTCTCTCGCATATCGTCGATATCGGGTTTGAACGCGAGTCCCATGCACGCAACTCGCGCGGGACGGCCATGCTGTGCGTTGAAGTCACGTGTTCGATCAACGATTTTCTTGATAACCCATTCGGTCTTTTCGGTGTTGCGGTGTCGAGCAGTTTCGATCAGCTTCGCATCGCCCCCTGCCGAATGGATGAGAAACCATGGATCCACCGCAATGCAGTGACCGCCGACTCCGGTTCCCGGTCGTAAGATATTCACTCGTGGATGGTGATTTGCAAGTTCAATGAGTTCCCAAACGTCTATTCCAAATCGATCGCACAACATTGAAAGCTCGTTCGCAAATGCAATTTGGACGTCCCGAGAGGCGTTTTCCACCAACTTAGCCATCTCGGCGGTGCGCGCGTCGGTTTCTAAGACATCACCGGTCACAAACTGACGGTAGAACTCGGCAACATCGCGAGTTGCTTTTGGACTGATCCCCCCTACAATTCGATCGTTCTCCGTAAGCTCAATCATGATCCGTCCCGGCAGAACTCGCTCCGGACAATGAGCGATTGAGAGGTTATCGACTGCGGCACCCGACTCCCGCAGTAACATCGCGACACGCTCCGTCGTTCCCACCGGGCTTGTGGACTCCAAAATCACAATGTTTCCCGACCGAACATGAGGTGCGATCGCGCGCACCGCCGCGTCAACATAGCTGAGATCCGGAGCGTGATTCGCCATGAAAGGCGTGGGAACGGCGATAATGAATACGTCGGCCGTTCTCGGCTCCGTGTGTGCGGTGAGTTTGCCGCTTTCCACAGCAGCTCGAACGAACGTATCTAAGTCCGGTTCTACGATATGAATGTTGCCTTGGTTAATTGTTTCTACGGCTTCTACAGCGACATCGACACCGAAGATCCGATGCCCTCTATTCGCCAGAAGCGCAGCGGTCGGAAGTCCAATGTATCCCAACCCAACGACACATATGTTCACGACCTGCTACCCGACGTCAAAAAACTGCGATAAATCTTCAAAAGGTTCCTTCCTGCTTCCGCCCAATTATACTTTTCCGTAACAGCCCTCAGACCAGCTTCGCCCATCCGCCTCATCCGGTCCGGATCGCTCCACATTTCAACGAGTCGTCGCGCGAACGAGTCTGCGTCTCCCGAACGATATACCAACCCGCACCTCGCATCCGATACGATTCGATTCAACGGATCACAATCTGAAACAATGACAGGCAACTGCCGTTCCATGTATTGAAAGAGTTTGTGCGGAATCGTGTTATCCGTGTGATCCGATTTTACATGGGGAACGAGTCCTACATCCGCCTTCTCCACTACCCGCTCGACCTCATCACGCGGCATCCATTCAATGAGCTCAACTCTGTGCGCACCCCGAATGCGGTCGAGACGACGTTCCAGGGCTTGTATTGCACGACGATTCCCTCCTATAAGCGAGACTCGCAGATTGGGAATTTCGTCTTCTCCGATTAGTCCGATGGCATCTACTACGGAAGACAAATCTCTCGTCTCATCAAAGCCGCCGGCATACACGACTTTGAACTCGCGATTTTGTGGATTGGCGGCGACGGGCGACATACCGTCCGCTACTTCTGCTTTTCCGTTCAATTGCCCATAGTTCGCCACTACGTGCAACGTAGACTCGGAGATGCCGATTCTCTTTAGCCGGTCTTTCGCCTCCTCAATAACGGTAATTACGGCATCAGCTTGAGAAACAGCGGTCTTTTCGTAGGCGATCCAACGTGGAACCGAAACTACCAGCTGTAGGATAAATGATCCAAAAGACTGCGAACTCACGAGACGCTTCTTCTTGCTCTCGGCGAGCATTGCCGGATAGTTTTCGTGCAAGTCCGCCACGACCGGAACTTCCATGCGCCTGGCGACTCTCAGTGCAGTTCCGAGCAGAGGAAGGTCGTGAACGTGTAGTATATCAAGCCGATTTTCGTCGATAAATTGAGCAATTGCACGCGCCCAACCCCGCGAATACTGCGACGCAAGCAGCCTGAAGTTATTCCATTGCCGTTCATAGTTCGAAAACACCCGTTGTACGGACAAACCGTTCCACATTTCGCGGTTTGATGCTTCACCGCGTCGAGGGCACAAGAGAAACACGTCGTGTTCGGCGGAAAGCGTCGCGTGCTCTTTTTCAATACGTATATCAGGAGGAAATCCTGTAAGTAGTACCATTCCGACTCTCATTGTGTTTGTTCCTTATTCGTCCTTATCGTCGACAATTGTCCCCTGAAGTCGGGAAAGCGCGAGGAGCATCCAGGCCTGTCCCCAACGTATATATGGGACGACCAGTTTTCTCTCGCTCCACAATCGCCTTCGTATCTCAGCAATGAAGTACCCATTATGTGAGCGCATAGTAGAGTCTATAAAATCAAAGACTCGGGGAAGACGCTCCAGACCTCCATACGTCGGGCCAAGTTGGGCAATACATACGATCGCTTCCGCGCATGAGTGAATATCGATCGGATAAAGACTATCGGGAGAGAACTTCGGCATAGTCTCCTCGGCGAAGAGATGTTCCAGGTAGAACGTATAGCCTCTTCGTAGCGGTTCCTCAATAAACCGTGCACCTGTCCGCCGATAGACCGTATCGAGATGCCGTAAGACGAAGCCCGTATGGTAATGATCTATTATAGAGTCGGGCTCGAGACTCCAGTAGTAGAAGGACCCATCCGTGTTTTGCTCGTTGATGGTGTATCGTGCCGCATCCACCGCGGTTCGAAGCGCGTCGGAATCGCCGGTGAGCTTGCCGTATCGCGCGAGAAAGGCGGCGACAAAGAGACTGGCATTGTGCACTTTGAAGTCGTCGATTGGAGTATAGCTGAAACACACTTCATTCTTTTCTCGTTCAAAGCGATGCAAGGCGCGACGAAAGAAAACCGCGATTCGTCGGATTACATCGAGGCTCGTCTCGGAACCGGTTATCTCATAGTGGTCAAGCCACGCATCGCCGACGGTCCCTGTGACAACTGAGGAGGGCGTTCCCTTGGGTATGAAGATGCGGGACTGCCAATGGAACGGATATCCCCACGATGCACCGGGAAATGAAGCGTTGCTATTCGATCGAAGCCACGCAAGAATACTTTCCGCTTTTTGCAAATACTCAGAATTCGCCGTTTGTCGAAAAAGCTCTATGTATGCGGAAGCAAACAGCCCCATCCCTTTGGGATTGATCTCTTTTTTAATCCGTAACGCCTTGCGAAGTGCATGTGGCGGCAAGTTTGCTTCAACGAGGGAGAGGACTCCTCGTAGCTTCCGAAAGAACCAGGTTTGATGGCCAAACAGACGAACAAACCATTCCTGGCCCCGAATGTCATAAGGATCATAGCCGGCCCAACCGTTTGCCGCGATCCACGCTTCAAGAGACGCCAAGGATTGGCGTACGGTATTTTTTGCTTCTTGGTTCATGTTCAAAATCTGGGTAATGAGATGTTTGTTATTGCTGAATCGCAGTCTCGATGCTAGATCATATCATTGACAGCCAACGCTATGCGCATTGATTGCCGTTGCTGCCACCATGGAATCGGCCAGATTCCGGTCTGGATCGCCTTGGAAAAGGCTGAAAGTTCCTCGTAAAAGCCCTTTTGCTGCGTTTTCGTAGTCAACGATTTCTTCTTGTTGCCGTACACATCGAGTTCGATATAGTCGCGCAAAATCGCCAATTTCCCATCCACGTATAAATCCGCCGTTTCCTTTGGATAGTCAGGGTTGCCGAGCGCTGTGTATGTTAACGAGGCAACGGACCCATCCGCAAATCGTATCGTCGCGGTGAAGTTATCACCGGAAGTATAGGGTCCGTTTTTGGCGTCGATCGAATGAGCGACAATGCTCTCTACTTCCGAGTCGGCAAGAAACGTAAACAAATCGTAGATATGGCACGCCTCCCCGAGGTTACGCCCTCCCCCCTCGGGTCCATGCACCCAGTGATCATGGGGAATGTACCCCGCGTTCATTCGATAGTTCATCATAAACGGACCGGCACGCTTCGAAAGCAAGTCGGCCATACGGCGACCAAACGGAGAAAACCGTCGATTGTATCCCGTCAACAGAACGGGCGGCGAGTCCTCACGATTGTCAATCACGAAGGAGTCCAATGCATCAAGCTCTCCCGCTGTAAGAACAAGCGGTTTTTCAACCAATACATGTTTTCCGGCCTTCAGGGCTGCCAGGGCGATACTCCCGTGCAGGTGGTGTCGTGTGGCAATGACAACGGCATCGATATCGGCGTCATCGAGAACCTCTCGGTAGTCGGTACTCACGTACTGAGCGCCATATTGCTTCCCGGCCGCCGACGCGCTATGTCCCGTTTGAGCAACGACGGCGCGCAATACGAATCGATCTTTCATCGCCTGAATGTTCGGTAGATGAGACGAGCGCGCAAAACCGCCCGCTCCAATGACGGCGACTTGGACGGCTCCCGTTGCTCGTGTCGGTTTAGAGCCGATTTCGACGCGTTGCGTCGTTATGGAACTCGATTCGGGATAGGTCAACAGGACCATCAACGGGCGAGGACCGTCGGAGTTCAAAGAGGCGTACGCCTCTGATGCCTCGCCGACCGGATAGCGCGCGGAGATTAACGGTGGTACCCTCACCGTGTCCTCGCCGACCAGACGAACATACTCGGCCATGTTTCGATTCTCCGTCCAACGAACGTACGCAAGTGGGTAGTCGAAACCCCGTTCCTCGTATCGTGTGTCATAGCGACCGGGTCCGTACGATGAAGAAATAAAGAAGTCAATTTCCTTGGCGTAAAAGTCGTCGCGGTTCAGATTCAGGCCGACATCGCCGACCAAAACCACTCGTCCTTTTTTCCTACACATGTTGAACGCGGACGAAACAACGGCATCCGATTGTGTCGCGGCGGTAATGATGACGCCGTCGGCGCCAAAACCGTTCGTCATACGCGCAACCTGCTGCATATCGTCATCGTCGTCAGGGTGAATGCCGACATCCATACCGAGCGATAGCGCACGCGTGATTCTGTCGCGGTCGAGGTCGACCCCAATCGTTCGGCATCCATTTGCTCGTAACAGCTGCACCGTTAGTTGTCCGAGTATACCTAAACCCAAAACAACAAACGTTTCGCCCAAGGTCGGTTGCGCGCGTCGCACGCCTTGTAACGCGATGGCCCCCAAGGTGACGGTCGCCGCACTTTCATAGTCCACATCGTCGGTGATCGGAACACACAGATTGCGCGGGACGCGAATAACCTCGGCATGAAATGCGTATCCACCGCCCGCACACGCGACACGGTCCCCAATCGCTAGATCCGTGACGTCATGACCAACCTCGATGACGACTCCGGAGGCTGAGTATCCCACCGGATACGCCAAATCGCGTTTCTCTTCGATGAGACGCCACGTTCCTTTTATGCCGGTTGTCGCGAGCTTTTTGAACACCGTCGCGATCTTGTCCGGCTGTTTGAGCGCCCGTTTCCAAATCGGTGTGGCGGAAGCTCGAACACCCGTCATTTCCGTGCCCACGGAAATACAGGACGCATGAACGCGCACCAACACCTCTCCTGAGTTCACGGTGGGACGTGGGACATCGACAACCGTCGCGACGCCCTTTTGTATAAGCACCTGCTTCATTTTTTTAGAGTCCTATCATTACCAAAATGAGTTTTTGCTTCTGAAAAAATTATCATATTAATTTCTATGCCGCCGTCGTCAATTCTGCGACCACGGGCGCTTAGTATTATCAAAAAATTAATTATAATTAAATATATTGTATATTTTATTACTTTTGCTTACACACAGAAACCCGATGCCGACCCAAAAAAACTGCGCCACAGGGGGAAAGCTCAACGGGTGACCGAAAAAACCGTAAAACATGATCGTGAGCGCGAATACCGCCATGCATCCCAACGCTATCTTGGTGCGATAATTCTCGACCGAACGCAATTGAAGAAGCGCTCTCCGCCACCAAAAAAGCCAACCGCCAACGATCAGTACGATGCCAAACGCGCCGGTATTATGGAGCTGCTGAAAGAAATAGTTATGGAACTGCCATTTTTCAATCCAGCCGGTTGAATATACTCGAAGAACGGCACCTGCGCCGTGCCCAAAAAGCGGCCTATCCATCCACTTACTCATCGCCGCAGTCCAGATCGCGAAACGACCACCGGAAAGATCGCCGCGGAAGATCTCGCCGGACGAGGCAACTCTTTCTTTAAGGAAGTGCTGTCTGATTTGCCGCTCTATTGCACCGTCGCTATATACGTTGACCAGCAACAACAATACCGACAGTAACACAATCATCCATAACAGAGCCGAAATGACATGTCTATTCAGTCTTTTGAAGATTAATTTTCTGTTTAACCATTTCGAAAGAAGAATCGTCGTGAAAGAACAAAAAAGGAGAAGTGCCAGTGTCACCTTGGAAAATCTGGCAACAATTGCAAATGCTATGAGAAGTGCGATAAAGCCATAGCCTCTCCGACCGGCTAAGAAGTGAAAAAGAAAATAGCAAAATGGAAAGATCATTATTATGGCAAAGGAATTATGCGTTACCCAATCGGGGTCGTCGGCGAACATCAAATGCTCGTAGATGGCAAAGGGAGACCAGATTATGGCTATGGGAATACATAGCAGGGCGAGTCTCCTGACTACCGTGTTCAAGTCACAATAAGGCGCAAAACACAGAATCGCGGGAAGCCCAAGAGCCCCGAACGCGATTTCTCTGAAATCCCTCAGTGCGAATACATTGCTATTTAGGAGTCCCCAAAGAAAACTGAGCCAGACAACAAAAAGAACTATGAATATAGGTGCCACATTTGCATTCGCTTCCGATATCTTCCCTTGTTTGTGGATGTGCAATGCAAAAATGATATTTCCAAAAAGAATAAACCAAATCTCTGAAAAAAATAAATGAAATCCAATTATTGATCGCAACCCATACCGGGAATGAGCCAGGCCATGCACAAAACTGAAAAAAACCGAATCTACTATTACTAACAAAAACCCTACTGAAAAAAAGTTATGAGAAAAATGTGCTACAGATTTTCTTTTCGAGGGATAGAACGATCTATTCGATAGCCCTATAGTAGTGGTACTCATCGTCTTCGGTTTCTCGCTTTATGCAATATATCTTTGGCGACGACTACTGGATTGTGAAAAGTTCTTGCGTTTTGGCGACACCGTTCACCCTCTCGCTGCACCATCTCTCGGTCGTAGAAAAAACGGGATAGCATATCGTGCAACTGGTCGGCGTGTTGAAGCGCTACCACAGGAAGATGCGCGCGCATAGCCGCAGGCACAAATCTTAGAAGCTGGTTCTCGATCCGAACAAGCGAGGGAACTCCCAATAACGCGGCCTCGACACTGACGCCACCGTACCAACCGGTCAAAACTTGGTCAACGACTAAGTCGGAACTCGCAATCGTCCGCAGAGCAGCGCTCCAGGACATTCCTCTGATAGGTCGATACTCGACGGCCCCGGGATGCTCTTTACAAAAATTTCGAATGACAGGTTCTATTATTTCGCTTCCCTTATGGTGCCTCTTGGGCATGTGAGCAATCCTGAACACGGATCCATCTCGTCGCGGAGTCGCTTTTATACTACCGATTTTTTTCGAGGACTTTGCATGCGGTGAGTACTGAACTCTGTTAGATGACAGACAAAGATCGGGTGTGATCCCAAGGAGAGTAGTCGAAGCTTCCGATAGACGTGCAAGACGCTGCAGTTTCAGTTTGTCAAATGTAGAATACTTGAGTCCTTTCGGTACGCCGGAGCACTGCTGCGCCGGCCCCAGATGTTTTCGAACAGGACACGTTTCGCACAACCGCACATCACATCCTTGAAACGTTGTAACCACACGCTTCTTCAAAAGCCGATAGAGAGTTACGTCCATCAGCTGAGCATGTGCATATCCGAAGTCCACTAACGACGACCCGGCATTCAGCATGACTATGTCGGATCGAGCGCACTCGAAAACAGCGGCTGCAAGCCTTGCAGCAAAGACGAGCTTGCTAGGATGATACAGCGTGTCCACCACACCCGAAACGTGGACCGAGGGAGCTCGAACAAATACTTTGCTAGTGTGTCCAAGGGTGCGTTCCGCTTCGGATAGGCTGACGGCGCGCATTCCCAGATCGGTAGGAGCATGGATGATCTTCAAGCTCGAATCCTAATGAAGCTGCGCACGGGACGCAACAGCGTATATTGCTATCATTTTAGCCACTCGCTATTTTTTTGAAAAAATGTAATTCCACTCGCGTAAGTTCTCAACGAAGGATAGCGAAGAGTACCTAAGGCGTATATGTGAATCGGAGACGAAACCCGATGAATGCGTAGACAACCGGATAAACCGTCCGACACGTGTTTTCGCGGTGCCGCACAGATCATCCCCAAGATAACACCGCAGTCCTCGAAAAAAGATATATGGTATTTTATATATTTTATCTGATATATTTGATATTTCTATCCCGGTGATCCGCTTGTTTCTCTTCTGTGGTTTGATTTGAGGAACGGAGTAAGGGGCCCGAAGTATCGTAACATGAGGATGTGCTACTCGTTCTTCAAGACGAAACACTCGTCGAGAAAGACTATCCTCTTGAAGGTCGATAGAGGCAACAACCTGGAATCCGAGAGACTCCAATGCTGATTGGAACTGCGGAGTGAACGCTAACACATATCGCACCCAATACGACTCCAAAATGGATAGGGCACCTGCTGGATCTTTGAGATCCTCAAAGAACTCCTTCCACAATAAATTGTCGCGGTACTCGGTCGTCATACCTGCATATATATCGTTCACGACACCGATCCGTTTTTGCATCAGTGGTTCTTGAATGGCCGTTTGCAAACGGCGGGCAAAGCCGGATTCTCGCATTTTTCCGTAAGACTCGATCGCTATCCGCGACCATGGAGTCAACGCATCCAAGGCATCAATAAGTTTGCTTTTCGCGATGGATGGACGAGGTAAAAAACACACAAAAGGGAAATACCACAATCGAACAAGTTTTTTGAAAAGGCCGTGTACTGATCGGCTTGAAACAGAGCTCACGGGCCAAAATCGCCTTCGAGCGAAAGAGTTTTCCGGAATGCCGCCAATAAACCTCAAAGTAGCAATAAGAGGAATCAACAGCAAGACGGGATCGCCAATTGCACTACCGAAAGCGGTAGTGCCGCCAAAGTACAATAGTGCATAGGACTGATCGTCATTAATGTATATCAATCGACGATTCAAAAAGAAAAGAATCTGGAACACGAGAGCGAAACAGACGATGGGATAAATAAAGACCGTCGAATGCTCTTTAGAGACAAACACTATCAGAAAAATAGATAGTGATAGATATGAAAGCTCGTCACCATGAAAAAAAAGCTTTCGTTTCCTCAGTCCTGCCTGCTCATCGGTAATCATTCCAAAAAAACCGGATCTTAGGGACTGAACTACACGAATTACAATCTTGAATAAACCCGGAATGAGCCACAACAGACCAAAGGGAGTTGATGCAACAAGCATAGAGTGGATAATCAGCGGCACGCCAAAAACTAAGCCGGACAAGACGGCAACAGGCACATTGACGAGCGCGACGGCCGACCAAATCACCGAGGCGACATGCAGACCGTTTCGCAGGCCAAAAAACATTCCAAGCGTAGACATCCACCACCAAAAGGTTTCCGGCTTGCCAAACTGCACGTATATACTTGAGAGAGATGGGCTGGAAAGCACCCAGAAAACTCCGATCGAGGCAATCCAAAACCTGCCGTCACTGGAGATACCGTTAGCAATCAAAAAAAATAGCGTTGTAGCCATCAGCAACCAGCCCATAACGGTGAATCGAACTGCGCCGAGCTTTCCATAAAGCCAATACGTTACAAAGTTGTTATAGAATCGCGGTCCTAGAGGAAGGCCCAAGCCATCGTCCCATGCATATCCAAATCGGCCGAATTTACGGAAATCATTCGCGAGCTTTTCATACCATGCACGAAAAAAGAAATCGACCTCACAAAAAGCCCACGATTTATCGCCATTTGAGATGAAGCCGCGCGATACAGTGTAAATATTCCTCATGAAAACCACAGGTGATATCATCACCAAGGTTAGACCGCTGATATATTGCTTAAAAACTTCCACTGGCTATTCTGCTCTTAGTTGCCCTGCAATAGATGGACATCACGCACTAAAGGGTAAGGATATTATTACTTGCGATAATGGAACAGCGACACAATAGTACGCCGATTAGTTTTATCAAAAGCTGATAACAGCAGCACCGCAACTGTTAGGTGGGCCACTAATACTTGAACATACATCGCAGCTGCGGTTGTCATCAGCCAAATCATTGAGGCGGTTCCCAGTACGACTTGAGTGAGCAGAAGAGCATATGGAAAATTGATCTTCCACAGGTGCTCCGAAATACTGACCGCAACAACAACCAAAACGAAATATGATATAGACGTAGAAAGGGCGGCGCCCACACCTCCATACAAGGGAACGAATATCCAGTTAAGGCCGAAATTCAACATCCCCGCACCGGCCATCAGAAAAGCACTCAAATACGTTCTCTCAGCCTTCCAAATACCGGGGGAACCCACCAAATAGAACCCGTAAAAGACAGCTTTCCATGCCAATACACCGACAATCGGGTATGCGCCATGATACGCCGGTGCCGTCAACCAGCGTATGAGGCGAGGAGAGAGAAAAGCTAAATACACTACGGCGGCCGAACCCAGTCCCATAAAGAGGCGTGCGATCATCCGAAACGTCGCGGGCCCGTCATTGGAGTGCATCGCATCCATCGCCATAGGCCACCACGCTTTGCGAAACATATCTACGGCAAGAGCCATGAGCAATACGAACTTTGCGCCGACTGCATACAAACCCAGCGCGTCTTCACCGTGGTAATGCTGAATAAACCACCTATCGGCGGTATTCATAACATAGATCGCAAGTCCGGCCGGCAGTAGAGGTGCGCCGAACCTGAGTAATCGAGGCCACCATTTGTGGTACCGAGTAGAGAAATCAAGATAGTCGCGCACCCGTATCCATCCGAACCAGGCAAGCACGAAGGCCGAGACGGCAGAACCCAAGAAGAAGCTGAATATGCCTTGCTCAAGAGCCAGGACAAAAAAGAGCGTCAGACCGGCCGCCAAGACGGTTCGAGATACTATGATTCCGATATAGGACCAGGGTTTGTACAGGAGACGAAAGATCTCGACGCTCTGTGTCATCACCGTTGCAAACAACGCGCCGGCGAATGAAACGCCAAAATGCATCCATGGAAGCTGTCCGCCGAAGAACCAAGTGTTTATGAGCGGAGCGGCTGCGCCGGTTATTGCGACGATACCCAATCCCCATGTCAAACGCCATTGTAGGATCGCGGTGACGACCTGTTTCTGTGCCTGCTTACCTTCCTCTCGCTGTTCGAAGAAAAAGAAACTTTGAGCGGAGTCCATACCCATTGTGAGGATTGCAGTAAGCAAGCTCACGATGACCGACATCATTTCGATCATGCCGTAGTCGGCGGGCGTGAAAATACGTGTATAGATCGGCAGAAGAAAAAAAGAGATACCTTTTCCTACCGCCCCACCGAATCCGTAAATCAGCGAGTCTTTGCCGAGTTGTCTTAATCGACTCACATCCCACTCTTCAAAACAAGTATCAATATCTAAAATGAACTATTGTCAGTTTTCCACGATAACTGCCAGTAGCTTCGATTAAACACGCGCCGCATAGACACCGTACGGGCTCCGAATCTCTTTTCGTACATCCGCTTCGCATGAGGGTTTGCAGTTTTTGTTACAACAACAGAGTACCCCAACGTCCGCAGAAGAGTGTTCATGTATGTTACTAACTGAGTTCCGATACCGAACTTTTGATACCCCTCGCGGATTGCAATGAATGCTATCTCCGGGGAAGGAGGAATCGACGGTCGTTTCTGAACGATCGATTCGTTCAGGCCAACAAAAAAAATCATGGGGTTCAGTATGATGGACTTCAAGACCGAAAAGAAAACGCGTGGCCGACGAAACAAAATACGTGCAATCGGAACATCTCCCACCACGATCTGACAAAAACCAACGAGTCGATTTCCTATGAATCCACCGTACACGCGGCTATAGCTGGTAGAACAGGTAGAATCATAGTAATGAAGAAGAAAATCGCGACCGAGCGAGGGAAGAATGTCTCCACGTAAGGAGTTCATATGAATATCGACAACTTCGGGTATTTGAGTCTTGGAAATCTCGCGAAAAACAACTTGGGAGGATACTTCACGCGCGCCGGCTGTCATAGTCGTTGTTTCACCCGTTAGTACATAGAGGGAAATTGACCGTAGACGTACTAGAAACCTCCGCCTTAGGCCAAGCGCTGGATTTTTCACCGTACTCCGGCAATGACGGAACACTGTACTGAATGAGCTCGCCCAGATGTACGCCTTTGCGTGCATACTCGTTAACGACCATCTCTCGACTCGGCACACGAACGACGTAGTGTGAATACGTCGCTCCCTCAACTAAGGGAGGAAAGATCCACCCGGGTTTGCGCGGAAGGTTTTTGTCATACCACTCAGCAACCGACCGGCGCGTCGCAACGATACCATCGTACTTTGTCAGTTGTACCAACCCGACCGCAGCCTCGACGTTCATCATATGATCCAGGTGATCGGGAGGAAAGTGGATCTCGTTGTCCAGATGGTACGCCTTGGTGAGTTTGTTCAGGAAGGGCGTCTTTTCCTGGAGCCACCACGTAAAACCATAGATCGTTTCATTGAAAGCGACATAGACGGCGATTAGATAGAGACGTCGCATAAGAGACTTAAAAAGACCGGGCCTCTTAAAGTGAGCATCCCTCCAATCGCGAACGCGTTGAGCGAGTGTAGGATCTTGAAATGTCAGCACGCCGCCGAAAATCGAGGTGATCATCTTACTGATGTTGAGCGCATACAGCGCAGTGTCTCCGGACTCACCAACGAGACGACCGTTCCATGTCGCGCCAAAGGAATGCGCGCAGTCCTGAATCAACCAGATTTTGTGTCCATACCGCGATTCGGCGTCGTGCACAATTTTTTCAATTTTATCTATATCTTGAGGGTATCCGAACAAGTGCGTAGCCACAACCGCTCGAGTATTCTCCGTCATTGCCGCTTCGAGACGAGCGAGGTCCATGTTGTAGTCGGACAGCTGTATGTCGACAAACACGGGACGGTTTCCCGAAAGGGTAATCGCATGCGCGACGACTGAGCACGTATACGCCGGCATGATAACCTCTGCGTTCCGCATCCCAACCGCTTGCAGAAACGCCCACAGAGCACTACGGCCATACGGAAACACCACGGCATTTGCCGCGTTGAACTTGTCGGCAAACGCCTCTTCGAACCGTGTCACCGCTCCCGTATTTCGCCGGAATAGTGACGCGAGCTCCTCTTTTCCGATGCGCGGCTTAAAACGAGGTATCACGAGCTCTCATCCTGCAACTGCCAGTATCCCTGGCTTGCCATATGAATCGCAACCATATTCGCCGTGTCTTGAACCCGACCGTATCCCGTGGGAAGTGAGCACGAGTCGCGAACCGAGAGATCGGCCCCCAAAACGATCGTGCGCGTATTTCGCACCGGAAACCGGCGCCGACCGGTGATCAGCAAATGTACCAGGAGGCGTTTGATGCACTCCCTCAGCCGACGAACTCGAAAAAGGGTTAACGATAGCCCCCGGAGAACGAGAAAATTCAAGGGAGAGGGGTGACGTCGCGGCATCGCGTGGATATCCGCTTCAATTACGATAGTGTCTCCATCGAGAGTTACTGTGTTGTCTTTGTTGTACCCTTGGGTACTACCAAGTTGTCCACGACGGCTACGAACCACGACACCGCCATCCTCAAGGATTCGTCGTGTCTTGTTGAAGTGGGAAACGATCCCGCCCTTGTAGATGCTCACGAGGGTGTAGTGACCGGGTCCGTTATCGACGATGAGCCCCGCTTCTTCGAACACCGTTCTCTCCCGGGTACTCTTCCGGCACGGCAGTTGATCCGTCCGTCTCTCCATCCGTCGTCCGGAATGGAGTGCGGCCGCCCAGCAATAGGCGTTGAACCACGGAATCAGATTCGGCTCGTCAATACTGCTGAGCGTGACAACGGTCCGGCGTTCGACGCTTTCCGCCATGAAATCAGCGAGAGCTTGAGCTTGTGGAACTTCGGTCGCAAGGGCCTCTATGCCGGCGGGATTATAAAACCGGGTATTTCGGCTTCCGTACGGTCCGCCGAAAGAGCCGTCCGGATGCGCGAAGAAAGAAAGAAAGTCAATCGCACGAGCCAACTCCTGCCCGAGACCGAGATCGGGCCGTCGAATGTGGATATCGGCCAAATAATAGAGTCCTAATGTCTGATATCCGGGGTCGGCTCCCTCATACTCTTTATACCATCCTTCGTCGGAAGCGTGGCGTCGGATGCGGGCCAGCAGCTCCTCGGCCTTCTTCTCCACCGGTGTGTCGGGGGAATGTGCGTACCAGCGAAACAAGGCGGCGATCGCGGTCGCCAGATGGTTGGATATGATAGCGTGCGTCTCATCGGCCTTCACCAAATAGGCAACTAACGGCTCGACGGCTTCATACCATCTATCCAAGGTATGTGCCGGCACCTCTTCACCAAGGAGATCTATGGCGCACAGCAGATCAAACGCGCACAGCGCGGTTACGCAATAAGAACCCTCTCTGGGAAACGCCTCCTCCAGACTTCCGTCACGACGAGTCAGTCGTGCCGTCGCACTAAACATTGCGTCGATACGCCGCACGAACGCATCCGGCGCCGTAGAAAACGGCCACAGCCCGTGACGCCATAATCGAGCGAGTCCGTGAGCGGCTCCTTGGAACGTGCCGTTCGCGAAGTCTATGAGACCCCACGCCCAGAAGTACCGGTCGCCTACACCGTAGCTGTGGCTCGTCTCGTCCCGGTCGAATAGGGCGAGTACGCGCGGAAGACTGGCTTCTACCTCCGATAGATACGGATTATACGACATTGCCTAAGGAGCCAAACGATACACAAACTTCAAGACCAAATTGAAATCGATCAACGGCACCCAAGCGAACGGCCAATGTCGCAACTTTTGGCGAGAAAACTCGGTGTCAAGCATCGAAACAATTTGGTCCGCAAAGTTTGGGTGTTCCCAACAGATTATCTTGTCGGGGTTAATGGAGGTGTGCTTTTTGTACCAACGACGCGACGTGACAAACCTTCCACCACCCCAGGCGAGTCCCCCTTCACAAGGGATTGCTCCGACAAGTATCCCTCCCGGCTTCAACACCCGCTTCACCTGTTGAAGATACGGTTTTAATGGGTAGATATGCTCCAAGGAGTAGAACGAAACGACAATATCGACCGAAGAATCGGGAATCGGAAGCGGCTGACCACGCTTCAAAAGGATTTTCTCGGTTCTTACACCTGCATCGTCAAGCTTTTTAACTCCCTTCAAAAGCATACCTTCCTGAATGTCGGCAAGTATGAACTTTTGCGGTCTGCTGTTCCAGAACTCAATGTGTCGGATATCTCCCGGACCGATCTCCAAGACAGTCTTACCATCCAGATCGACCTCGGACATTACGCGGTATCCGGCATCGTTTACGATAGCGCCGATTCCTTCTCGCTGGTTATCCTCGTAGAAATCGAGATACATCGATTGCCATTCGCGCCAACACGGATCGTCGCCTTGAGGTACGAGGCCAAAACGCTTTCGGTCTCCCCACAATCTGGCAGACAAAAAACCGGGAACAATATTTCGAATCTTAATACTCATACCTCATATACTCATCTCTTCGACCAAAGCCCTGAAACCATCGGCCCAGCCGTAGTCGGGCGCGAGTGTGTGGGGGTGCCATAGCACCGCCGCCTCTCCTCCTACGGTGCGTATTTCGTCGAGCCAAAATCGCATTGCCGCCCGCCGTTGTCCATCAGTCATATCCGAATAATCGTAGAACTGCGAATCCATGAAAACACTAGGGGTCGCCGTAATGGTGAGTGGTACGCCACGGTTGTGATCCCACGGTTTCCATGATACCGCCGCAGCCGCCCGGAACCCGGATCGGTCGTTGAACATGAGCGTCGAATCGTACTTAAGCCCCGCCTCTGCTTGGGAGGCCCAAGTTTGAGACCACGAAAAACGTAGCCAGTGCTGCCGGCACGAGACCACATCATCGTTTGAGACGTCGCTTAAGCGACGACGCTGCGCTCGAAGTGCACTTGCGGACGACCAAGAATCGTAGCCGGGATGCAATCCGACGATCCCGCCGTGTTTTCGGATCTCCTCAAAAAGCTCTACAACTCGTGTACTCGAGATTTCATACCCTGGATCGAGTAACCACAGCTTCAGACCTCTTCGTGCGGTCTTTGCATGAAAGTTGAAGTGCGCGCATATTCGATGTTCCTTTTCAAGGTCGAGAATCGTATCGAACAGAAACCAATCGGTTGGACAAAAAAAAACCGAAGCGCAGCGTAAAGCTTCTTAGCCGCGGCCCGAAGGTGCAATCGCGATAACGCGCGCAGCGCGTTGAACAGGTGGAATACGGTCTGTTTGATGCGTATCGGAACCGTCTTCTCAACCGCATCAACATCGTGCGTCAGCACTATCGTTGCTTTGGGCACGGGTCCAAACAGCGCATCGGGGCTTTGCCCGAGCTCCCGAGTCACCCACGACCTGAGAAACAGTGCGATTCGATTGACCCACGCGCGCTCCCATAGACGCTGATCCCAATGGGTTAATCGAAAACTATACGAGTGGATGGGTCGTCCGGCCTCTTCAAACGCTCGTTCCGGCCAGCACTCAAGCATCAAGAATGCCGCCAGCCACCAGTCCGTGCACTCCCAAGACGGGTTGGCCGGGTCCAAACACGCGGCAACAGGTATAAGCAGTTTACGCTTCACCGCAGTGTCGGAAGCCCACTGCGGCATTTCGACCATGACATACCGTGGAACCTCGCATTGCGGCGTACGCGGAGCTGAGTAAACGGGTAGATTCAACAGATGATCGCTATTTTGGGGCCAGTATCTACCGAGAGACTCGATGACGTGTGCGATCATATCGGATCTGTCGGGTAGTGTGATTGCATTAACCATCAATGAACTGCCTATGCCACAACTCAAGACTTAGGGCGCCCCACAAGCGGCGCCCCCCTACGCCCTGTTGCGAAAGCATGCCTTCCAGCGCTTCCGGGCGGTAGACTCCCCTATTTTTGCTATCGGTACTCAAGAGTATATCGCCGACAAAGTCTCTGACTACTCCCTTCTTCATCCACTCACGTAACGGAACGGGAAAACCCATCTTATCCTTTCGATTCATGATCGATGGAGGAAGCAATGTTCGAATTGCCTTCTTCAATATATGTTTGGTGCGTCCGCCTTGAAACTTCAACGGCGGGGGCATGGTCGTCACCAAATCAACGATTCGATAGTCAAGCAACGGTACTCGAGATTCCAACGACACCGTCATGCTCACACGGTCCTCGATTTGGAGCAACGCCGGCAGTAGTGTTTTCTGATCGAAATGGGTCATCTTATTAACATAAGACTTCGTGTCGGGGTGATTAAAAATGCTGCGGAAATCTGCCAAAAGCCGTTGCTGATCCATAGATCCGGCCATCTCCGCAGTAAGAAGAGCGTCCAACCCTTCGCTTCGATCGATCAGTCGAAAATACCGCGCATCCATAGGATCAAACAGGCCACGCGACCAGAACTGGGATAGCAGCGGCCGATACTCTTTCAGAAGCGGAAGATGAGGGACAATGGACTCGAGACTTACGAGATGCTTGCCTTCTTCTTGTGTTCCGAGAATCGCTCCCTTCAAGGCCTGTTCAAGATACCCGACGAGATAGCGCGCGTAGCCGGCAAATATCTCGTCTCCACCTTGTCCGCCAAGAACGACCGTCACGTGTTCGCGCGCAAGACGACTGACTGCTAGCTGAGGAAAAGAACCGGGCCCGGCAATCGGCTCGTCCAAGGCGTAGATGATGTCGGGAAGATCCCGTACGAAATCGCTCGCGGACGGCACTACCTCCAGATACCGACCGTTTGAAAAATCAACCAGCTCCTTTGCGTACGTCGATTCATCGTATTCCGGACCCTCTGCAAATCTGCCGTGGAACATCGGCAACGACTCTTGCAAATGGTCGGATGCTATGGCGCTTACGAGGCTCGAATCGAGCCCACCGGAAAGGTATCCTCCGAGTGGAACGTCCGAACGGAGCTGTAAACGGACGCTGTCGACCAGCAGGTCGCGTAGGCGATCGGTGAAATACTCCTCGGTATGATACTCATCTATCTGATAATCGGTGTCCCAGTAGCACCTGTCCGCGACGATACTACCTCCCCGGCCGAGAAGAATGTGCCCGGGTCGGATCTTTCGAACGCCCTGAAAGAGCGTTCGATCATCGAGACAGAACTGAAAAGTGAGGTACTGTTGCAACGAATGATCGTCTCGACTCGCTTTGATACCGGGATGAGCAAACAACGCTTTGATTTCGGACGCAAAGACGAACTCGTCGGCTACGATCGCATAGTAAAAGGGCTTTATGCCAAAATGATCCCGCGCTGCAATCCACTCGTTTGTTTTCCGGTCATGAAAGAGAAACGCGAACATCCCATTCAGGCGGTGGACGGCTTCAGCCCCTTCGCTAACGAGGAGTTGGAGCAAAACCTCAGTATCCGAGAAGGTACGAAAGTGAAATCCCTTTTGAATAAGACTTTGTCTTATTTCAAGATAATTATATATCTCACCATTATAGACGAGTGTATAGCGCCCATCCGAGGACAGCATCGGCTGAGCGCCGTGTTCGCAGTCGATTATCGCCAACCGCCGGTGCCCCAAAAAGGCTTGGTGAGGTACATGCACGCGTCCCTCACCGTCGGGCCCGCGATGAGCGAGACGAGACATCATCGTCTCGATCGTCTTTTCCCGTTCCTCCAGATTTTTGCCGTGTGTCAGTATTCCCGTTATTGCGCACATAGTTAGCGATGCTTATGCAGACTGTTCGAGGTAAAGGTACAAACCACTATCGATATACGTCCGCGTTGCCAAAACACGACAGTCGAGCCCAGCCAGCGAGACAAGACTCTCTATCCACATCGGAACCACATAATCCGTCTGTTCGAAAACCATGATATCCTGCGTTTCTCTCTTCTGAAGAGGATGACTCTTGACAATGACTCTTTCCAAGGGAAGACCTACGATCTGATCACCCGCCGATTTGACTGACCGTGGGACGCTTTACTTGGCTCCGGGCAAACCGTTTGAACGCGGACTCCGGCGATTGCTGATATGTCGATGCGAGTTTTCGATAGAACCACCGCCACCCTCCAAACGGCCAATGGTACAATATCGCCATCGCCAAGTATCCGAGTGTGGTAATGCTACTGACCATTTTGCTCGGGCTCGCCTTCTTGTCGTATCGAAGTACAAAGGGGACTTCCGCAAAACGAGATCCAAGCAACTTCAATTTTACGATCGTCTCCAGGGTAGAGGTAAATCCGAGTCCTTTGAGTTGAATGAAGCTGTTGCCGAATATCCGTACGGCATCGCGCAATACCGCGATACGATAGGCTCGAAAGCCGCACGAGTAATCTCTAACGCCTTTGATATTGAAGAGAATCTTCATAAACAGGTTTGCCGAGTAACTAATGAGGGCGCGATGAGCATTCACGCCTTTCTGCCCGCCTCCCCGTTGGAAGCGAGAGGTGTTTACGACGTCAAAACCTTCGCCGATCTTCTCCGTAAGGGAGAGAATATACGCCGGCTCGTGTGTGTCATCGCAGTCCATCCTGATCGCTATATCGTCCTCATGGGCGTTTTCCGCAACAAACTCGAACGCGTCACGCTCAGATTCTCCCAGCCCGCGATTAATGGAATGCCGTACAACGTGTAATGGGTATTCGGCACCCATCCGATTCAGGACTTCGGGCGTGCTATCGGAACTGCCGTCGTCAACGACGACGATTGCATATTCTTCAGCAATCTTTTGACACCACTCTCTGAGCTTGGGAAACAGAATCGGAATGGAGTTCTCTTCATTATATGCCGGTAGGATAATCCAGAGTTTCATTCTTTTTCCTTTAACGGATAAAACCTTGTTTGCAGCACATATCAAATCTTCGCACGGCTATAGCTTGTATACTCGCTCGGCGGAAGCGGGAAAGGTGTTCTGCAGATCCACAATAAGCTGAGCACGCGCTCCCAGCGCTGCGTAGTCTATATCGGTGTGTTTAGTAGCGATTACGACCAGATCGTAAACGGCTATGTCGGCCAACGCGCCATCACTCCGTTCAAGGGTGCTGCCGCGGGGTGTCGAAACTTTTGCGATAAACGGATCGTAGTAGTCCACGATTCCACCCTTTCCGAGCACCTCATCGATGATCTTGAGTGCGGGGCTTTCACGCTCGTCGGCGATGTCCGGTTTGTACGCGACACCGAGAAACAGAATCTTGGAGCCGTTGATCGACTTCTTATGTCGATTGAGAGCACTCGTAATCTTAATCGTCATACGGTGCGGCATAAGGAGATCGATGTGACCGGCGGTGTGGATCATCGTAAGGTCAAAGTCGTACTGCTTGGCGATGTACTCCAAGTAAAACGGGTCTAACGGGATACAATGCCCACCGATTCCCGGTCCCGGATAAAAGGCTTGGAATCCATACGGTTTGGTCTTGGCGGCCTCAATGACTTCCCAGATATTGATATCCATCTTACCGGCAAGAAGGGCGAGCTCGTTCATCATGGAAATGTTGACGAGGCGATAGGTGTTCTCGAGAATTTTCACCATTTCCGCGATGCGCGGACTCGAAACGGGATACAACGTATTTACCGCGGTTCCGTACAACTTCATGGCGATCTCAAGCCCGTTATCGCTCATTGCACCGACAACCTTGGGAGTGTTCTCCGTTTTCCAGTTCTTATTCCCGGGATCGACTCGCTCCGGACTGTATGCGAGAAAAAAGTCCTTCCCGCAGACGAGATTCGACTCTCGCTCGAGAACCGGCTTAAGGATGTCTTCCGTAGTGGTCGGAAAAGTCGTGCTTTCCAGACTCACGAAGGTGCCGGGTTTCATGTGCCGACCGATTTCGCGGGCGGCACCCTCGACATAGCTCAGATCGGGCTTCTTGAAGCGATCCAAAGGAGTCGGGACACATATGATAGCCGCATCACATTCAGCGATCCGAGAGAAATCGGTTGTGGCCGAAAGCACTCCGCTCGAGACGACGTGCGTAAGCTCGCTATCTTCAACGTCGGCAATATAGTTCTTGGCATTATTGACGTCGGCGGCCTTACGTTCACTCTTCTCAAAACCTAAGACGGTGATTCCGTTCTTGGCAAACGCCACAGCCAAAGGCAGCCCGACATACCCGAGCCCTAAGACTCCTACAACAACGGATCTATCTTCGATCTTTCTTATGAATTCTTGTACCATCATAGTCGTATCAGCTCTCCATCGACTTCTTTGTATCGCTCACCGGTTTCCGGGCACACTAAGTCTTCACCGAGCCGCAGACCGGCGCGACTCATCCATCCTCGGCGTATCGCCGGGGTACCGAACACCAACGCATAAGCCGGAACGTCTTTTGTGACGACGGCTCCGGCTCCGACGAAGCAGTACTCACCAAGCGTAACGCCGCACACGATCGTAGCGTTGGCACCCACCGAAGCACCACGCTTTATGCGAGTAGTCCGGTACTCCTCTTTACGTTCCACGAAAGAACGGGGGTTGGTCACATTGGTGAGAACACAGCTGGGACCGAGAAAAACGTCGTCCTCGCAGATCACGTCGTCGTAGATCGACACGTTGTTCTGGACTTTTACCCCATCACCCAAGACACCGCGACTGCCGACGTATACGTTTTGTCCCAGAACACAGCGCTCACCGATCGTCGCACCGGCCATGACGTGACAAAAATGCCAGATCTTGGTGCCGGCGCCGACTGCGGCGCCGTCGTCGATTACGGCGGTCGGATGAGCGTAGTACTCACTCATGAACGGCTTCTTTCACCGCTTCCGCAACGGTCGAGACATCCTCTTTGGACATGAACGGATGCATGGGAAGCGACATGACTTCCTCACTTGCTCTCTCGGTATGCGGTACCGAGACGTCGTGTTGCACATGATCGGCGAATGCATCCTGCCGATGTAATGGTATCGGATAGTGCACGGCCGTCGGAATGTTTCGTTCCTTCAACCGTGCCTGTACGTGAACACGATTCGGCACACGGACGGTGTACTGAGCCCAGACCGAACGATTGTGAGGAAGTATCGTCGGTTCGACGATATCCGCGCGTTCTTTGAACGCACCATCGTACCACTCGGCGATCTGCCCGCGACGTTCGACCTCTTGATCGAAATGTTTCAATTTGACCTTCAGCACCGCGGCTTGGAGCGTATCAAGCCTCGCGTTCAGCCCGATGACGGCGTGATCGTACCGTTTTCGCTGTCCGTGATTCAAGATCATGCGCATCCGAGAGGCGAGGCTGTCGTCGTCGGTGAACACCGCCCCTCCATCGCCGTACCCGCCGAGCGGTTTCGCCGGGAAAAACGACGTCGTACCGATCCTGGACAGGGAACACGAACGCTTTCCTCTGTACGTGGCTCCGTACGATTGAGCTCCGTCCTCCATCACCCACAAACGGTGCTCTGCAGCTATAGCATTGATCTCGTCCATATCCGCAACCTGCCCGTAGAGCGAGACCGGAACGACACCGACCGTCTTATCACTTATCGCCGCCCGTACCGATTCGGGATCAACATTGTATGTATCGGGACGAACGTCGACGAACACCGGTGTCGCGCCCATAAAAGCGACGGTCTCCGCGGTCGCGATAAAAGAGAAATCGGGGACGATAATCTCGTCGCCCCGCTGAACATCGAGAGCCATCATTCCAAGTACCAACGCATCGGTGCCGCTTGAACAACCGATGGCGTGTCGTACGCCGGTATGTTCGGCCAGCCGCTCCTCCAACTCTCGAATCGCCGGGCCGTTAATAAAAGAGGTACTTTCCAGCACCGACTCGATTTCCGCCATGATTTCAGACTTGTACTCGCGGTACTGCCGCTTCAGATCGACAAATTGCATTGGTTACCTCAAAAACTCAGTCGTTCCATCAACTCAATACCGGAAATCACATCGTCACGGGATGGAAACATCGCCTCATTGTTCTCGACTATGTATCGGTAGAGAAAATCGTGTCCCTTGCCGTAGATATGATCCAACGTAAAATCCATGTCGGGCTTATCCATTCCGTCCACATCCCAAAAGTCGATGGTATTCAAGTTGGTGCCCTGGAGTCGCACGGTCCCCTTGGAACCAATCACGGTGAACTCAGTCTGGTAATTCTTACGATACGTGCTGACCGTACAGTTTAGCGAGCCGACGGCGCCGTCTCGATGCGCGATGACGGCGCTGATCGAGTCCTGCACCGGGAGTTGACGGAGTCGTCCTCCGAGCCCCTTTGCCTCTACGACCGGGCCGAAGAGATACAGCAACATATCGACGTAGTGACTCGCCTGCGTGTAGAGAACACCGCCGTCCAGCTCTCGCGTGCCGTGCCAATCGATTTTGAAGTAGTCATCATTACGGTTCCAGAAAATGTTGACATTGAATTGGTGAATGGTACCGAGCTTCCCCGTGTCAATGAGCTCACGCACGAACTGCACCAAAGGATTGTATCGATTCTGATACACCGGAATGAGTCGTTTGCCCGTTTCGTCAACGCGTCTAAGAAGTGCAAACGCCTCCCTCACGGTGAGCGAAATCGGTTTTTCGATGATAATGTTGGGAACATCGGTACGTTCGGCAATCTCTGTGGCATGAGCGGGATGCAGACCCGATGGCGTACATATTGCAACCGCATCGAGGCCTTTGCCGCTCAGATCCCCGTAGTCCGTGACACGAAGAACGTCTCGGCCTTCCAATAGTCCGGCCGACATTCGTTCCTGCTGCACATCACACACCGCGGTGAGCATAGCTCCTTCGGCGGCATCAAGGGCCTCTATGTGTCGTTTACTGATTCTTCCACAACCGACTATGGCAAAGTTCACAATCACTCCTGTAGGATTTGATCTTTCTTCCGAGATGGAATTCTTACTATCGTGCGGACTTGGATTCCGCATTCTTTACGGGACACATACAGGTGTCTTCACAATCCGTTGAAGACTACCGCTCGGTTCCCAAAACTATCCCGTGCAATAAAATGACGCCGGGGTCTTCCGACTGAAGTACCGACTCGGTGAGAACAACGCACGTCCCGCCGTCTCCCCGCTTTTTCCCGGTATGCGCGTCGCCCATTGGGACCTCGTCTGACGAAGCGAGATACCGAACGTTGATTCCTTCCTTCTCGGCACACCACTCCAAGAGAAACGCGAGATCACTCTCGCCCACAAGAACTATCTCCCGGATACCGGAGGTCGCCTGCTCACGACAAAAGGCGCGAATACGCTCCTTGTAGCGCACCACATGCCCGATGGTACGTCGCAAGTATAGGTAGCTGCGTCGGCTTATCTGCTCAATGCCTGCGGGCGTCACGAGATAGTGAGCGTTGTGCTGGTTGATACGCCGCATCATAAGAAAGCCTTTGTCCACCAGACGCCGGAGTATCGCGTTGGTAAGTCCTACGCTCATGCCCAACGCCTGGGCGATGGAGCGTTGACTCTGGTGTTCGTTCGCCTCGTGGGCGTGGTGAACGTGAGCAAGAATATCGAGTTCACGTTCATCGGCGGCTTGGAAAGTTGTATCGGTCATGGAACTGATCGAATGGGTCATCGGACGTGCGGATTGAGCGTTCAAACGCTCCATCCGCCGTGCGGACGCACCTATACCTATGAAATGTGCCGGTGCGAACGTACCGGTCGCACAGGGACACACCCAGTTAGAAATCCTCGAGCGACGCGGGCCGGCCGAAACGCAGTCCCGCACGTGGTGGACGATGGAAGCCGCTCGACATCTTCCTGTAAGCCGCTTATCGCCGTGAATCTCGTGGATTGGTGTTCAAACATTGAACACTGAACTGTATTCGCCTTCGAGTATATCGTTCCGCGAGTATTGTTCAAGGTATGAACGCACACATCGTCTTTTTTTACCGATGCATTATCTATACATATGTTTATGCACGTCTTCCGACGTCATTCCGGTGATCGGAGCGCCCTCATCCCTTCCAAACAAGACCTCACATCCAGCGGTCACGAAGACCCCTTTCCGGAAAACCACCGGCGGAACGGAAATCGCCGTGGGCGAGTAGCTCCCCAGTACTATCATTCCGAAACACCGTGTACTCGAGCGGTGGAAATCTAGCGAGCGATTGCCGCATCTATTTCGGCTCGCAACGCACGAATGTGCTCCACCGAAAACTGGGCCCCTACCCGTTGAATGATCTCCTCGGCGAGCCATCCTGCTGATCGAGCGGCCGCTACCGCTCCTTTTCCACGCGCCAACGCCGAAAGAAAGCCGGCGGCGAACATGTCTCCCGCACCGGTGGAGTCGACCGCCTGTATCGGCCGCCCCTGGACCGAAGTGATAACGGGCACGTCCGATGACGAACTCCCACTTCGTGCGCCGAGCGTCCGTTCCGCCACAACCGACCCATCCCTGCCGACTTTGAGGACTGCGATGGCAGTCGATCGACACAGTGCCCGCACCGCTTCGTGGGAATCCTCCGTTCCGTAGAGAATGCGAGCCTCCGCGCGATTGGCGAACACGATGTCGACGCTATGCTCCAGCAGGTCCAGGAAATCGTCGCGGTAGCGTTCTACAGCGAACGGATCCGCCAGATCGAAGGCGATCGTGACACCCGAGTCGTGGGCGACCTCTATGGCGCGTCGGATTGCCGCCTTCTGCACCTCAGTATCCCACATGTACCCCGTGAAATAGAGATATTGCGATCGGCGAAGAAGCGCCTCGTCGAGGTCTCCGACGCCGAACTCCTGACACATTCCCAAGTGGGTGTTCATCGTTCGTTCGCCGTCGGGAGTGACGAGAATGATGCTCGAGCCGGTGGCACCGTCGCCCGTTATGAGCCGGGAGGTGATGCCGTAGGAGGCAACTTGTTCGTTGTAGGTCTTCCCGAAATCATCGTCGCCTATTTTGCCGCAGACGACGGCCGGAACACCGAGTCCCGCCAGGGCGATGAGCGTATTGGGAGCCGACCCTCCGGGAAGGAGGGTACGCTCGGCGTCGCCGAAATACGTAAGGATCTCTTGCTGTCGCTCACCGGTAACCAGGTGCATAATCCCCTTGTCCAGGGAGAGCGCCGTGAGGTCCTCGTCGCGGGCTTGAATCACCACATCGATGAGCGGATTTCCGATA
Organism: Alkalispirochaeta sp.; assembly: GCA_965601925.1. Lineage (GTDB taxonomy): Bacteria > Spirochaetota > Spirochaetia > DSM-27196 > Alkalispirochaetaceae > Alkalispirochaeta. The sequence continues at coordinate 1,648,806 of OZ271854.1, read as the reverse complement.
CCGAACACGGCTATCGGCGAACGTTCGGACGCGGAAGAGCCCGCGCCTGAAAGAGAGGAGTTACTACCGGTCATGCTTAAGACACTGTGCAGTGTTTTACCGTTGAATGCAAGGGAACCTTGAAAGGAAGTCGTCGCGGTAACACTCCATACGATTCGTCATGACCGGTGGAACCGGATGGTTTTTCCCGCGCCGGTGGTCTATGCTTTTCGTGCATGAATGAGAACATGAACCACGGATACCGCGCGATCGGAATACTTCTGACGGTGGTAACGATAGCGGCTATGATGCTGATAGGTATAGCACCGGCGTCGGCCGGCGGTGCACGAGAACGTGACGATGCGGCCGACGGCGTGCGCCAGCGCGCTACCGGCCCGCTATCGGGTGAGGTGGTGGCGGTAGCGACGCTGGCCGACGGCGCGCTCGAGTTGACCGTACGCCAGCCGGACGGGGCGACGGTGTACGTGGAGATACCTGCCGCGTTGGCGCGAAGTCTTCGGATCCTGGAAGGCGACCTCGTACGAACGACGGAGCACGAAATGGCTCGTGATGGTGAAAGATTACGCGTACAGACGATTACAATAGATCGAAATCGGTAAGCTCAGAGCCGTCCTCGACGGCGCACCGCCGGTGAATCGGGGGCGCAATGTTCCCGTGTGCAGGAGACGCGCCGACCGTCCCCGTAGGCGATAGATATGACATCGTTGTAGCCATAGAAATAACGTGCGATCGCCGTGGGTGTCGCATTTGCAATAGCTGAATGCGCGTACATCTTCCGATGCACGAAGAATGTAGGATCTAAGCTCGGGTAACCGGGAGACGCTCGCTCTTAATACAGCCACCATCGGCGGCTCTCGACGCGCCACGCCGCCTCTTCCGCGTTCAACGCCTCGCATAGGTCGGCCCAGATGGTCGTCGTCCCTTCCACCCACTCGCGGAATCGCGTTCCGCCGGTGATCACATCCACGGGAACGCGCTCAAACTCATACTCATACGGCGGGGAGCTCCACAACGCGATATCGGGATGGAGCGTTCGTATCGCTTTGAGGACGGCCGCAACGAGACGATACGGGCGAAAGTACTCCGGTTCCCAGAACCGGCCTTCGGTAACGAGTTCGATCCCGCCGGTGGGTACACGTGCATGCTTGTGGAACGTCGGCTGAAAGGTAAGGCGACGAACGCGGCACCCGGAAAGGGCGTGATGAGTCCCCGGTTCCGCGGCTCCGTAGAGGTCACTGCGGCGGCCCGGCGATGACACGACCGGCTCGACGCTGCTGTGTTCCGACGTACTCGACCGCACCCAATCGAGGACGGCCACCCAATCGACGTCCGGATGTCCCATGACCGAAAGAGGGCGGGTCGTGCCGCGTCCCTCCGACAGCGTCGTCCCCTCGAGCACAACGGTACCGGCGTACGCCCGAGCGGTATACAGACCCGGCATGTTGGGACTCGGCGGTACCCACACTCGATCTGCCGGCCAGGCGTCTCGGGGATCGGCGGGATTCCAGCCGGTCATCGGGACGACGGTCAGACGCGTCGCAAGTCGTCGCGTATCGCGATACCACAGAGCGAACTCACCCAGGGTGAGCCCGTGCTGCATGGGGATCGACGCGACTCCTACGAAACTCTCGTGGCCGGATTCCAGCGACAGCCCCTCAACGAGCCGTCCGGTGGGGTTGGGCCGGTCGAGCACCCAGACCTCCTTGTCGGGACGCACGGCCAAGTCCTCCAGGATATAGGCGAGAGTGGTGAGAAAGGTGTAGACGCGTACCCCCACGTCCTGCAGATCGACGAGGAGTATGTCGAACGTACCGGCCGTCGCATCGGCGATACGCCGCGTCGTGCCGTACAGGCTGAAGGTGGGTAACCCGGTAGCAGGGTCGGTATAGTCCTCGCTCTCGACCATGTTGTCCTGTTTCTCGCCGCGGAGACCGTGTTGCGGACCGAGAAGGGCGGCAAGGCGAGCGCCGGAAGGCGGTGCCGCACCGACCCGATCGCGCCCGGCGAGCCACGACTCGATGCGATCGATGCCGGGTGTGAGATTCTCATCTACGCCGGCGGGATGTGAGAGAACCGCTACTCGCTTTCCCGCGAGGAGCGGCGAGAGTCCGCCGACCCGTTCGGTTCGATACTGCGCAGCGCCGGCCGCGTTCCCGGAAACGGCTCGAGTCGGGTCGTCGGCGCGCGTCTTCCCGATGCCGTCGGACGCCGGTTCTTCGGTGAACGAATACCCGGCACGATAGATCGACGCGTCCGCCGGCTGTTCAAGGAGCGTCTCGAGTCCGAAACGAAATCGCACATCGCTCACGACGACCGCTCCCCGTCGAATCCGAGATCGCGCGCCGCCTTTCTCAACCATCGACGGCTGTCGTCGAGGCCCCCGGGGCGATAGCGCGCCGACCACAACTGCGAGAATCGGTCGTCGAGTTCGTCTATTCGCGCGGCAAGATTACCGCCTGCGGTCGTTTCACCGCTGCGAATGCGCAGTATCTCGACGGCGTACAAGGCAAGATCGCAGGCAAAGACGAGTTCCTCGCGGAAATGAGTGACCGCATCGGTCCCGGCGGACGCCATATCCCCTTCTCCCGACGGATCGCCGACGAGGAGCGAGCGCGCCTCATAAGCGCGCATATGGAGCGCATCTATGACGGCAGGGTCGAACTCGGCCACGGCGCTTCCGTACGAGGGCAAATCGAAGGTGAGCAGTGCGACCGCGAGGATTGACGCGTTGTGAATCCTCTGCGCGCCGTTGGGCTCATCGAGCGTGTTGAGCAGACGTAGCGCCGCGGTAAGTGAGCCGTCTTCGTCGCTAAACAGGTGGAGCCGCAACCATTCGAATGCATCGGGCTCCACATACCCGGTATCGCCGGCGGAAGAGACGGTCTCCTGCGTCGCCGCACCGCGCGGATTCCAGGACAGGCACCCGGCGAGTACGAGGGCCGGGAGTGCAACCGTCGCCGGGGCAAGGTCACCGTTATCGCCCCAATCGGTCATCAGCACGCCCCGGCCGCCGTACCGGTGAGCAGCATCCACTGCACTGCGGATATTGACGCGCGCCGTATCGAATCGCCCGCCGGCGCTGTTCCACGCGGAGGTACCGGGCGCCACCAAAAAGGGAACGTTAGCCGCTCGTAATCGACCGCACCGCGCATCGAAATCGTGGTCGGCCTCGTATCCCCACTCTACGGCGACGACGTCGCCGGGAAGTTCGCCGACCAGCTCGGGGTGATTCTGGATGATATCGCCCCAGAAGTACATCTGTCGCCCGCGCTCCGCCACGAGAGCGTGGACGGCCCGCAGCATCTCCAGGTATACGCGTCCGGTAGCCCGGTGGCGCGCAGTGTCGTCGTCGATCTCGGGATGCGCATTCCGTTCGACGGCCGCGAGCTCCGCAATGCGTTCCGCGCTGCGCCCTTGCCCCAGATCAAACGTCTCGTCGAGCCCGACGTTAAACCGCCGACTCCTGAAGTTCGGCAACAGCTCGTCGTACAGCTCCGCCAAGAATCCGGGAACGGCGGGCTCGACGGGGCACAAAGAGAAGGGGTGGTCGTAGTGGTTTCCCCACGGGTCCGAGAAACCGTCGGGCGCCTCGGCGAGAGAGCGGTAGCGCTCGTGGCGCAACCAGCCGACGAGGTGGCCGAAGCTGTTCTGGTTCGGCACGAGTTCGATACCGCGCGAGGAGCACTCGCGGTCGAGCCAGCGGATGTCCTCGGCCGTAACGGTGCCGGTCTCCCGCCATACCTCTTCGTGGTCGCGATAGGCGAAGACGTGCTCGAAGTAGAGCTCCAAATGGTTGTAGCGCACCATTGCCAGGAGATCGAGCAGCTCCACCAAGGTCTCGCGGGTGGGAACGCGATTGCGGCTCACGTCGAGCATGAATCCACGGTCGCCGAGCTCGGGCCTGTCGGTCAGCGTGCCGCAGGGAAGGCGCACGTTACCCTTTGATCGACCGCTTTGCGCAATCGTCATGAGTTGACGCACCGCGCCCACCGCGTAGAACCGTCCGGTAGCGCCCGCGGCGGAGACGGCTATAGTCTTCTCGTCAATCTCGATTCGGAACGCCTCGCTCACCGTATCGTCCGCGATATCGACGGTAAGCGCGCCGGCGTCGGCGAACGGTGCGGGTAGCCGGTCCCCGACCCGATAGGCCGCCAACTCGTCGGACGAGGGAAACGGTCCCCTGTAATAGGCGTCGGCCGCACCGTTTCGAACGCTATGCGGAACCGGGGCCATACGAACGGCAAGGTCGTACAAGGTTTGTGAATGAGCGCTCACACTATCCTCCGAACAAGAAATTATTTGATCGCGCCGGCGGAGAGACCCTTCACGATGTAGCGCTGGAACACGAATACCATGATGAGAGGCGGCACGATCGCGATGATGGTCGCTGCAGACATCAAATCCCATTGCACAAAGAACTGTCCGACAAATTCGGTGATCGTCACCGTCAGCGGCTTACTCCTGAGCGTGTACGCCATGATCAAGGGAACCAGAAAGAAGTTCCAACTGTGGAGAAAGCTGATTATCGAGACGGCGATAATACCGGGCTGCACGATAAAGATGATGATGCGATACAGCGCCTGGAGCCGCGTACAGCCGTCGACACGTGCCGCTTCCTCGATCTCTCTCGGCACCTGCCGGAAGTACCCGGTCATGAACCACATCTCGAAGGGAATTCGGTAGGTGAAGAGTAGTAGAATCAGGCCGAACCGAGTATCGAGGAGCTGCAACTGCGCCATCATCGGAAAGAGTCCGATGATAATGGGCCATCCCGGCAGCGCGATGAGAGCGAGAACGAAAAAGAAGAAAAACCGTCGTCCGGGGAAGCGGAGACGTCCGAAAGTGTAGCCCAACAGGGGGGCGATTCCCATGACCAGTGCGGTCGTCGAGACGGCGATGATCAAGGAATTGCGAATACCGGCCCGAATGAGCTGGGACGCCGCCTGCCCCTCGCCACCGCGAAATCCCTCGCCCCGGAAGAGCACGGTCCGATACGCCTCGAAGGTCGGGGACTGCGGTATCCAGTTGGGGGGAACTGAGTAGAGCTCGGCCCTCGTGGAGATCGAGGAGACGAAAATCCATACAATCGGCAGGAGACTCCACAGCACCAGCACCGCGCCGGCGACGTAATGCCAGGGTCGATTCTTACGGCGGAGCGTCGAGACCCGGCTCATAGGTCGCTCTCCTTGAGGGAGAGACGCATATAGATGATGGAGAAGGCAAACAGTACCAGCCCCGTGAGATACGCCATCGCTGCGCCGCGACCGAAGCGTCCCTGGATGAAGGTCGTCTCATAGTTGTAGATCATCGGCGTACGCGTCACCTCTTGCGGACCGGTCAATGCAAAGATCTCGTCGAACACATTGAACGACGTTATGACGGTAAGCACGATCGCAATGGCTCCGACTGCGGCAAGTTGCGGCACGGTTATGAACAGGAACCGTCTGAGCGGCCCCGCACCGTCCACCGCGGCGCTCTCGTACAGTTCGGCCGGAATAGACTGCAATACACCGAGAAACAGCACGGTAACGAAGGGCACATACCGCCAAACGAAGACGAATGAAGCGGCGCTGAGCGCGGCCAAGGGCTCGGAGAGCCAAAACTGATACTCGTCGATAACTCCCAGTTGAAGGAGCAATCCGTTGAAGGCGCCGTATTCACCGTTGAAGATCCACTTCCACATGTGTCCGGACACCACCGGGGGAATCGCCCAGGGGAGGATCACGATCGTTCGAATCAGCCCCCGTCCACGGAAGTTCTCATTCAGTACGAGGGCGAACAAAAGCGCAACACCGAGCACGAGAACCAATCCGAGGAGAATGAACCAGGCGACGCGCAGGAGCGCGGCGTGAAAGTCGGGATCGGTGAGAACGTACGCGAAGTTTTCCAGTCCGACGAAGGCGGTGCGCCCGGGCTGCAGGATGTTGAAGCGCATAAAGGCGAGACGGAGGCTCGACAGCGCCGGCACGTGACCGAAGACGACCACGAGCGTGATCGTCGGGACGAGAATCGCGTACGCAAGGACACGCTCGTTATCGAGGCGGCGCGCAAGCAGGGAGCCCCCGGGACGCGTCCCGGGGGCCTTGGGATCGGACACGTTACTCGTACTCCGCCTTGAGGCCGCGGGCGAACTCGCCGAGGTACGCCAAGGCGTCCGGGGCGGTCTGTTCGCCGCGGGCCACGCGCAACATCGTCTGTTCCGCCTCTTTTTCAAACTCGATGTACCAGGGTTGGTCGTAGGGAAGGGAGGTCAGGTGTCGCGACTGCTCGGCCATTACTGCGAATCCTTCGATCTCGCCGGCGTCCCCGAGTGCGTCAAACACATCGGTGTTGGCGGGAAAGAGACCGTTGGCGTCAAACAGGTGCCGTTGCATAAGGTCTTGCGTGAGAAACTCGATCAACTCCATCGAAGCTTCCGGGTAGTCGGTGTACGCGCTCACCGTGAGTCCGGCGGGAAGCAACCAGGTCGAGTGCTCCTCGGGAAGCAACAGATAATCGACGTTGGGCGCCACCTGGCTGCGTTCCGGATCGTTGGCGATGGCCAAGGCACCCTGCCACGCCTGGTGAAAAGCCGCTTGTCCCGCCCAAAAGCTCGGATGCGGATTGGCCGACGAGAGTCGTTCGGGAGAGATGAATCCCTGATCGAAGAAACCCAGGACACGCACAAAGGCGGCGTAGGCCGGATCGGCCGGGTCGTCAAAGAGCGGCTCGTTGTTCGCATCGAAGAGCGCGGATCCGCTTGAGAGGGCGGTGAGATACCACGTCCACGGCCGAATACCGGCGGCGTACGGATACTCGTATACCCCCCGTTCCTTGAAGGTGGCGAGCGCCGCCTCAAAATCGTCCCAGTCGCGAATGTCGTCGGCGCTCAACCCGATCGCCTCGAGGGCGCTCGAATCGTAGTTGAGCATAACCATCTGCTGATACAGCGGCACGGCCCACAACTCGTCTTCGATGACGAACTGATCGACGCCGGTCAACGTATCCAGCATCGCCTGAGACGCCAGGTCGCCCAGCGGAGCGATCGCGCCTGCACTGCGAAACGCGGCGTACGTATCGGCACTTACGAACATGACGTCGGCGGCGCCGGTGCGACCCGCGGCGGCGGTGAGCACGCGATTACGGCCGGCGTCGATATCGACCGTCGCGACTTCCAACTCGATACCGGTCTCCGCCTCGAAGGCGGCGACGACCTCGTCAGACGGCGCGCCCCACGGCGGCGTCAAATAGACGAGCCGCTCGGGCCTCGTCTCCTCTTGCGATCCTCCGGCGAAGACGACGCTCGCTGAAGTAGTCATCACCATGATCGCCAGCACAAACAACACAACTCGTTTCACGATTGTGTACCTCCTTGGGTGACTTTGCGACGCGCCAACGGCGCGACCGATGGATATCTCACGGGGAACCGCCGCGTCTCGAACAAGCGTCGGATCGCGACGGCCGACGCGCCCCAGGCGACGGAATACTCGGGCTGCGTGGGGCGTCGTACTTCAAGCGGTTGGTCGTCGACGCGCGCGGTATCACGACTCACTCGGCGACGAAGACGGGAGTCGAAAAGACGATAGTCGAGCTCGCCCTCTATCACGTCGCCTCCCAAGACGATTCGTCTCAAATCGAGAGCGTGGACCAGAAACGAGATTGATGCCGCAAGCTCGTCGGCAAAGGCCTCCTCGAGCGGTTCGCCGGAGTCGAGCCGCCCCGACCGATATCGTTCAGTGACGGCAAACTGGTCCATGGAGCTCCGCGAGACGAACGGAGAACGAAACTCTCTACCGGCACCGGTGCGAGCCTCTCGCAGGTGACCGTCGAGCACGACACCCAGACCGGCGTGTACCGTGATGGGTTCGGCCCGATAACGAACCAAAACGAAGAGCATGTCGCGCCCTCTACCTGCATCGCCGTACTCGATCTCACCGACCGCACACGCATCGGCATCGTTGAGAAGCCACACGGGAACGCCAAGCTCCGCGGACACGTGGGACGCCAGAGGTGTCTTCTCGGTGACGTTGAGTTCCCGAGAGAGGACAATCGCCTCTCCGTGAGCATCGACAATTCCCGGCACGCCGACGGCAACGGCGAGCGGCCCGGCGGAAAAACGACGACTCGTCTCGGTCGTAAGAGCGCGAATCGCCTCGATAACCGACTCGGAAAGACGGCTCGTGCTCTTAAACGGTACATTTCGCTGCCCGACAACGGTGCCGCCTAAGTCGGTGGCGACCACGGTGATCAGCCGCGACGAGAGTTCGATACCGATCGAGAAGCCGCAATCCGGCGCAATGGCGAGGGAGACGGGAGGCCTCCCGCCGACGGCACCTCTGGTGTTATGCGAAGGGATCGGCGTATCAAACTCGGTAACGAGACGCAGTGAGAGCAGCTGTTCGACGATAGAACCGATAGTCGAGCGGTCGAGCCTGAGCGCACGCGCCAACTCGGCGCGACTCACACCGGTATGGCGCCATAACGCCTCAAGAACGCGAATCGTATTGTCGTGTCGATGGCGATTTCTCTGTTCGTGGGCCATATCCATGCGCCGCATAGGTTTGTTGAAACTTCTGCAAAACCCTACCACCCATCGGCGGACCTGTCAAACTATTTCGCGCTGAGCCGAAAGGGGGTCCGGCGACGTGCCGGCGCATCCGATCTCGGGCGTAGGAGGCGAACGGTGGCTTACAGAGACTTTCCCAAAAAGAGGAGCGGCGGATCTCGGTCGGAGCCGCCGGGTAGACGGCGCTCTACCGCGCGTTCAAAACCGTTCTTGCGGTAGAAACGAACGTTGCGCGCGCCGGCGCTCGTGACCAGATGGAGGCCGGTAACACCGAGGCGTCTAAGCCGCGATTCGAGGTTTCGTATCAACACACCGCCGAGCCCTCGACCGCGACTCGCCTCGCCGAGGTTTATGTGTAGATGCGCCGGATAGGCGTCGTAGAGATCGTCGAACACCGGAACATGAGAGGCGATAGCGTAGAGTTCGCGGTGAAAGCGGGTGTCACTCACCGCACAGACATATCCGAGAACGCGCTTTCCGCCGTCCACGGCAATGAGAAAGAGCTCCGGTGCGCGGACTGCGTAGTACCCGAAATAGCGCCAGAGAAATGCACTGCGACTGTCTTCGGAATCAAAGGATTGTGTTGAAGCGGTTTCCCAGAAGATCGATTCCGCTTCACGATACTGTCGATCGGACGATGCCGACGTGACGCCGTCGACATCGGATCCGACCAAATCATTGAGCGATACTATCGCAACAGCGTCAGACACACAAAAGCCCACCTACTCTTCAGTGGTATCTTCTTCCTCTTCGACAACTTCAAATCGAGGATCTTGCGGGCCACCGGGATTCAAGTATTCAAGATAGGACGAGTCTTCAACAACTCCATCCGGAGTCTCGCCGTCCGACTGACCATCCGTTGCGAGCCGGGCCCGCTCCGCGCGTTCCCGGCGTTTTTGCTCTTTTTCTTTTTACGCTCTCGTTCTCTTCGGCGTTTTTCACCGCTGTAGTTATTTCGCGCCACCGATTCAGTAAGCCCCGTGGACCCCGTCTCGTCTGCGGCCCCCGCCGTATCCGCCGCGATTGCCCCCTTCGCCGCGAGGCTGCGCTTCGTTGACACGTAACGGTCGACCATCGAGTTCGGCTCCGTTCATGCCTTCGACCGCTGAATCGGCCGCGTCGTCATCTTCCATCTCGACAAAGCCGAACCCACGGCTGCGACCGGTGTCGCGATCTACGACGATACGCGCGTCGGTAACGGTGCCGTATGCCGCGAAAGCCGCCCGAAGTCGTTCCTCTTCGGTACGAAAGTTGAGATTACCCACATAGAGTGTCTTGGACATGGATCCTTCCTCCTTGGATCGCGGGGTGAACAGCGAATGGATTCCGGAACAAATACACGACTGGACTGCGTCGGGAGAGCGCCGGGGACTTGCTATCAACCCCTTTCACAATACTGGTTGTCGGTTCGTCGTCTATCGTCGGTCGGTGGGTTGCAATCCCGTTGGAGAGGGTCAGCGCATCGATCCGATCGGTTTACGGGCGTACCGAGGGTAGTATCGACGATTTTTCTGTTTGGCGCAAGGAGTCATTTGCTTTCATGGTCACAAAATCCTTGTCAAAAGCGCAAGATACCTCGAATATAGAGTGGTGAGTGTGGGGAAAGAACGCCGTAGAGCGACGCGTGTGTCCATCAACCAAATGATCGACATACAATTTGGGAAAGAGCGGTGGATCCACACCGAGGGTGTGGACCTTAGTCGTACCGGTTTTCGATGCCGGACATTTGAGTCCATCGAATCGGGTAGTACGATCTACGTCATCTTCGAGGTAGGAGATCGAACGATAGAGGCAGACGCCATCGCGATCCATACCCAAGAGCTGGATTCGGGGGAGACGGAAGCCGGGTTCGAGTTCTCATCGCTGTACGGCTCCTCCAAGCGGAACCTCGAGCAGTACCTCGATGAGCTTGCCGCGGCCGAGGAGAGGGACTTATAGCGAACGACCGATTCCCCTTCGACTCGTGGCACGACGATCTCGTTCCGCGCCATGCAAGGACTACAAACGCCGATGAGGGCGGCTCGGAGATAGAGATAACGTCACCGAGGCGCGCTGATTTTTTCAACGACCCGAAGGACGGGAACACGGTTGCAAACGCACCGTTTCTGTATCGCGAACACTCGGGCGACTTCTCGGTGATTGCGACGATCCGACCCGATTTCTCCGATACCTACGATGCAGGAACGATCTTCGCCTGGATCGATAAAGATCATTGGATCAAACTCGCTTTTGAGGCTACAGACTTAGGGTACCCGGCGGTCGTGAGCGTCGTTACCGAGGGGACGAGCGACGACGCCAACGGTCAACGCATCGACGATCGTGCCGTTAGACTGAAATTGTCGCGCAGGGGCGCGTTGTGGGGGCTCCATTGGGCATCGGCGGATCGATCGGGCACCGATTCGGCGGAGTGGCGCATGGTCCGCTATCTCAGACTGGGTGAACCGGGAGAACGCCTCCGTGTCGGCATCTCGGTTCAGAGCCCCGTCGGTTCGGGTTGCACGGTACGGTTTTCCGAGTTACGGTTTTCTCCCGCCCCACCGGCGGACGTGCGCGCCGGCGTATAGGCACATCGTACACCACCTTCACGTTCGGTATACTCAGGCGGGTCAGTCCAATCGACGAAGCGGTCCGACCTCGGTCCACGCGCGCCGTTGTTGATCCCAGCGCCAAAGCGTTCGCTCCGCACCCGCGTCGACGGAAATTGCCAGAATCGTCGCCGAGGACTCGTCCCGCAAATAGAGAAAGGCCGCGTCACGATCGTACTCGTCGAGGCGCGGCGGCAGCCCAGCATCCTGGCTGTACCACGCGCCGGAGCGGTCGTTCCAGAGTGTTCCGGCTCCAATACGAAATACGGCACCCCGCACATCGTCGCCGTAGTCGCCCGTTCGTTCCGCCGCCTCGCCGGGGTCCCCGACGGCGCCGCTCGTCCTCTCCCTTGCGCCTATCAAACGCGTGAGAAGACTTTGCGCGCTGATCGAACCGGATAGCCGCTCCAAGACATTACCGTCCGAGTCGAGGATGACGATTGCCGGCAGTTGGTCGATCTCCCACCGTTGCCACGTCGCGTCCGTGTCGAGGATCCGCACCGCAATCCAATGGTCGGCCAACTCGCGCTGCACGTCCGGAGCCGACAGCGTATTGACCTCGAGCCACGAACACGGATCGCACCACACGCGAGCGGTGACCAGCACGACGACCGGCCGTCCGTCGCGCCGCGCGGCCTCCAAAGAGCGATCGAGCCCGGCGACCCACTCTACGGCCGGAGAATGCTGGGCGTAGGCCGCCATGCTTACGGCGAGCATCGCGAGTCGCGCCACGCGGCGTGCGATACGTCGCACAATCGTCTTTTCGTTACGTTTCATGTCTAACGACATTCTAACGCATTTATCTCATTGTGTTTCAGCCGGATTCGCCGGCGAAGGAGTCCAAAAACATGGCCGATCCAGCGCGAGAGATAGCTCCGGATCAAGGCGCAACGGGGATACTCCGTCACCTTCCTCGAAAGCGCCTCAACAATCAGACGATCGCCAGGCTCGCTTCGAGCTTCATTTACGTACATCGCGACGAACGTATTTTTGACCTTCAAGACGCCATGCGGGCCGAGGAGGAGCTGCAAGCCGTCGGCGTCGTAGACGACGAGGAACGCGTCGTCGGCATCGTCGTACGCCGCGACTTTTTTGCGATCATGGCTCGGCCTTACGCCCAGGACGTCTTTCGCAACCATCCGGTACGGGAGATCATGGCAACGCCGCGTATGTTCTCCAGCGATGCCAACTTGTTTACCGTCGCCGACGAGATAGACGAAGACATGCGCAATCCCGGTGTCGACTACTATCTTCTCACATACTCTGAGGAGCGCTTCGCGGGGATCTTCTCGTCTCAGGATATGCTGGTGTATCTCTCTCAAATCACGCAAAGCGACATCGCACTGGCTCGAAAACTCCAGTCGCGTATCGTGAAGGAGCGAGAGTTCATCGTAGGCCGCCGTTTGGAGATCGTCTCCACCTCCCGGACGGCAAAGGGCGTCGGAGGAGACTTTTACGACGTCAGAGAGTACGCCCCGGGGCGCTGGATTATCGCGATGTGCGACGTATCGGGAAAAGGGGTCGCGGCCTCTATTATCACATCGGTGCTGTGGGGAATGATGAGCATTTATGACTTCGCTGCCGGCATGGTGCCGTTCATTCAGAAGCTTAATAATTACCTGGTGCGCACCTTCGAGACCGAGAAGTTCGTGACCGCCGTCTTTCTCGACTACGATGAGGCGTCGCGGCGAATCGAAATCTGCGACATGGGCCATTCCCACATCTTCATGTTTCGCGAAGAGAAGATGCACAAGATCAACACCAACCAGAACAATCTTCCCATCGGAATCGTGCCCGATATCGAACCGCGGGTCGATCAGTTTACCCCGCGCGCCGACGACATTCTCTTTGTCATTACCGACGGGCTCATCGAGCAGGAGAGCATACGAGGCGAAATCTACAGTACGAAGCAGATCTCCTCCATATTCTCCGAACACGCGCAAATGCCGGTCGAGGTGATATCCGACCGGCTGCTCGAGGACTTCAATCGGTTTCGCGGTAAACGAACGCTCATGGACGACGTCACATGGTCCATTATGCGTTTCGTCGATCAGGAAGTTACATTATAAGACGCATACCGGTGCGCGGCCGGCGCCTCGATCAGATAGCCGCCTCCCTCGCCCGAACGGTTTCTACAAGTCGTTTTCGTGATCGTCGGTGAAGCTGCGCATGACCGCGACGCTATTGCGCGCCTGATTGAACACGACACCCTCGTTCCAATACTCCACGGCGGCCATCATGGCGTTTCCGCCGTCGTCGTCGGTGCTGCGTTCGGTCCGAAAGGTCAGATACTCCATCATCTTGTCGAAGTCTTGTCTGCGATAGCATTCGATCTTGTGACGATAGAACTCGTTCCATTGGTCCAAGTTCTGAAACCCGGAGCCTTCATCCTCGATGATGAGTCGCGCCGTTTCGTCGGTGAACTGGAACCAGATCTTCACGCTCTTGTTCCGATCGTTGCCGTTGCCGTGTTTGACCGCGTTCTTTATGAGCTCGCTGATCTGTTGCTCCAGGATATTGATGTCCCGCAGATGTGCCGGCGCCCGTTGTGCGATCAGGTTGCTCAGGCGTCTGACGTGCGTCAGATCGATATTGAAGTCCTTGAAGTACATACCGCGCTTATCGAATAGCGGGCTCTTCTCGTCGACGATCAACTGCCGTATGTCGTCCGCCGCCTCGGTGACGGCCGGCTCGGCGGGGGTGAATCGCGCAATCGCCGCCTCGCGATCTTGTTCCAGCGGTAGGAACCCGGCGAGTTTGGTCAACTCGATAACCTTGGCGACCGATCCGTGGGCGCCGCAAAACACGACCGTATGTCCCCGCTTTTGACTGGAGGTGTATACGTATAGGAGAACTCCGATACCACTCGAATCGACGTAATTCAGCTTCGTCAGGTCGACGAGAAGTCGCGTACCGCCGGCCTCCCAAATTGAGACCACCTTCTCCTTGACCTGCGTCGCACTATACAGATCCATATCACCTTCGAGAGCGAGAAGCTGAATACTCTGTTCGAGATCCTCGGTCGATATCGTCATGCCTTCTCCTGTTGTAGACACATTTACGTATTGGCTTTGAGGCGGACAAGCGCATCGGCGAGGTTATCGGCAATCGGAAAAAAACCGCTGAGGCTCGTCAACTCGATGACCTTGCGAACGCTTCCTTTGATATTTACGAAGCACAGACCGATTCCGCGGTTCTTGCATTGCGTGAAGGTGAAGAGCAATGCGCTGATTCCGCTCGAATCTATGTACTCCAGTTTTTCGAGATCTACTACGATGCCGCCGGGATTGTCCGACATCACCTCGGTCGCCAGATTTTTGAACTCCGACGCGTTGTAGAGATCCATCTCTCCGTCGGGAGAGATAACGACAACGTCGTTGTCTAACTGCTGTGTACCTAATTCCATGGGGGCTCCCTGGAGCTACTATAGGCACGCCGTATGAAAAGACGGTTAGATTTTTTATGATTCGTCAACTGCCGAGGTGAGTGCGTCCCCGGAGGCTGCGCGCCAAGGTAAGCCGATCGGCGTACTCCAGATCGCCGCCGACGGGAAGGCCCAACGCCAGACGGGTGACGGCGATGTTCATCTCTTCCAACTGGCGCGCGAGATACAGCGCGGTGGTGTCTCCCTCGACGGTTGGATTGGTCGCGATGATCACCTCACGCACCTCCCCCTCTCGCGCACGCGAGAGCAGAGAGCCGATTGCGAGCTCGCCGGGGCCGATACCTTCGATCGGCGCAATGACGCCGCCGAGGACGTGGTAGAGTCCGTGGTACTCGTGACTCGATTCAAGCGCAGTGACGTCCTGCGGTTGCTCCACGACGCAGATGGTACTTCTGTCGCGTCCCGAATCGGTGCACATGAGACACGGATCGGTCTCGGTGTAGCTGCCGCATATCGAGCATCGTCGAATGGCGTCGTGCAGCGTCGCAAGAAGCCCGGCCAACCGTTGGGCGTCGGCGCGATCGCCGGACAATATCGAGTACGAGATTCGCGTGGCGCTCTTTTTTCCGAGACCCGGTAGGCGAGCGATCGCCTGGATTAACTGCTCGAGCGTGTTCATGAATCCGCCGGACGGCGCCCTACACCGTCCCGCCGAAGAGTCCCGGAGGAATCGGCATACCGCCCATAAGAGAGGAGAGTCGCTTCTGAAGCTCCTCTCTCACTCGACGCGACGCATCGTTGTGGGCGGCGCGAAAGAGATCCTGTAACATCGCGATGTCGGACGGATCGACGGCCTCCGGCGATAGTTCTACGCCGGTGACGTGAAACTCTCCGTTCATGGTGATCTTCACCATATCGCCGCCGGCACTGCCGGTCACCGTGACTCCCTTTATCTCTTGCTGCGCCTCCTGCATTTTCTCCTGCAGTTGGCCCATATTTTTTAGCAAATCCATTGGATTCATGATTGATCCTCCACGACTTCGCCGCGAAATACTCGGCGCACCATCTCGGTAGCGGGATCGGCCGCGCCGGGAGTCGCGGTATCACGCTCGTTCCTGGGCACGTCGGCGAGTGTCTCGATATCTACTTTTAGGTGTTCCAGACCCAACTCGGCGATCGCGGCGGATTGAACGGCCTCTCGATCGGGTGCCAGGGCGTGAGCGCTGAAGTCGTCGACAAAGGCGACGAGAAGCGTCCCGCCCTCGAGACGCCACAACCGTGCACGCGCCAGAAGCGCCGCGACCGAAATCCGCTGAGTGCGAAACCGACCCATAATCGCCGTCACCTGCTCGTGGGTTATCCCCTCGACGGTCGGCGGCTCGTCAAAGTCGATGCTCTCCTCACCCTCTGACTCTGCGGCACCGCCCGCCGGTGTCGATGTCGACGCTTCGCCCGTCGCAGTCGCGCTCCCGTCGGCCGTCGTAACCGACGACGTACGAACCTCGTCGGCGAGAGCGCGGATCTCCCGAACCAATGCGTGAGGCGTCTTGAGCGTCCGCAGCGAAACAAGGCGGCTCACGGCGAGCTCCAAGTCGAACCGTTGATTCACCGAGTAGCGAAGATCGCGGTAAAGCTGCAGTACCAACTCGTTCGCGAGTTCGAGCTGCTGGCGGTCGTACGCGTCGCGTACCTCGCGCGATATGAGACTCGGTTGTATACCGAGCACCGCCTCCCGCTCGATGCCGGCGTGTATCAGCAGAAGCGTCCTCAGATAGTCGGCCAGGTCGATCGTAAATCGCTCCACTGAGACGCCGGCCTGCAGCGCATCGTCGACGATGGAGACGGCAGCGGCAGCGTCCGCGTCGACGACGGCGGTCATCAGGGCGTTCAACCGATCGAGGCCGAGAAGCCCGAGCTTGGCGTGAATCACATCCAAGGAGATGTTTCCGTCGGAGAAGGCCACCACTTGGTCGAGAAGGGTGTACGCATCGCGAAGGCTGCCGGTGGCCTCCTTCGCGATCCAAGCGAGTGCTTCATCGGCCGCGGTCACCCCGAGTTCTTCCGTCGCGCCGCGTAGCAGACGCTTGATATCGTCCATGGGAATGAGGCGGAAGTTGAACTGTTGGCAACGACTGCGAATCGTTGCCGGCACTTTGTGGATCTCGGTAGTGGCGAAAATAAAGACAATGTAAGGCGGCGGCTCTTCGATCGTCTTCAACAGCGCATTGAAAGCACTGTTCGAGAGCATGTGGACTTCATCGATGATATAGATCTTGTAGCGTGAGCTATTGGGCGCAAACAGTACCTCGTCCTTAATCTGACGGACGTCATTGACGCTGGTATTGGATGCACCGTCGATCTCGATGACGTCGAGGGCGGTGCCGCGTGTGATCTCCTCGCTCTCCGCCGAGTCGTCGCACCCGGCAGGATCGGGGCCGTCGGGACAGTTAAGCGCCTTGGCGAGAATGCGTGCCGCGCTCGTTTTACCGACACCGCGCGGACCCGAAAAAAGATACGCGTGGGCAATTCTGCCCGAGGCGATGCTGCTTTTGAGCGTCGCTACAACGAAGTCCTGTCCGATGAGCTCGTCAAAGGTTCGTGGACGACGGCGCGTGGCGGTGACTTCATAGCTCATGGAATACCCTCAAAAAAAACCCCTCCAGCTCCACCCAAGCGATCTGCGGCACAACCGCCGTTCGCTTACCGCTGCTTCCTTCCGGATCTGACGGGGTTGGGCGACGACGACTTGCACAGGGCCCGGGCTTCAACACCGAAGGGGCAATGTACGGAGAGAGGGGGATTCGAACCCCCGGTACCCGGTTAGGGTACAAACGCTTTCCAAGCGTTCACCTTCGGCCACTCGGTCACCTCTCCAACACGTGACGCAAACTCAGGCGCACGGCCCGATGCCGAACTATTCGGTGTACGGAGAGGGAGGGATTCGAACCCTCGGTACAGCAGAGCTGCACAACGGATTTCGAGTCCGCCCGATTCAACCACTCTCGCACCTCTCCAGACAGCGAATGTGGAGGCGATAGTATCCCAAGCGGTGGTGAAAATCAATACGGCGAAGGGGGTTCAGCGGTCGATCGGCACGAAATCCAGAGTCTGCGAAATCTCGAGCGTATCGGAGACGGTCCACACGGCGTCCCGACTCCTAAGGGGCACGATAACGCGCACGGTCGAAGCGGTGTCGAGGCCCGTTAACTCCACCTCGGCCGAAGCTCGCCGCCCGTCGATCGATACATCTCGTATCTCCCACCGAACGTCCGGCGACAGACTGCGTTCGATTTGGTCGAGCGCGAGACGGTCGGTGTCGACAAGCGTCGGGGCGTGAAGCGCCAGCGCCTCACCGTCACCGACTGAGAGCGCCTGAAAGAACTGGTCGACGACATCGCGAACGGCCCGCGACGCCTGCTCCTCGTCCTGAGACGGTCCGCAGGAGGCCAACATACTCACCGTAACGATAAACACGGCGACCGCCCCGAATCGGAGCAGCCACCGTGATACCGTAGCGAACGATGTGTTAGTTGTATCGAACAACGGTGCCGGAAATAAACGCAGTAGCGGGAGCGTAGATGTTACCGGTAAGACCATTAAGCAGGATGTTGATAAAGGTCGCCTCGTAGCGAATATCCACATTGATTGCGGCATCGCCGGACATCTGCGAAACCTCTCGCTGGATAGCATCGTAGATCGCGTTATCCATAGCGTCGGAGGTGACGTTGAACAGGTTCGAGCCACCGGAAGAGCCCAGCCACTCGGTCACATTGACCGTCGTCTCAAAATCGCCGACCACTTCCACACCGGGCATGTCGCCGACGACACTTACACCGGAGAGTTGAAACGTGGTACACGCACCGACCGACACCGCCGCGATCGCAATCGCAAGAATCTTTAACGCTTTCTTCATTCGAAACTCCTTTCTTGTGCTTGTGAAATTGAGCGTTAATTGCAGCGTATTCCATATGGCGATGAATTACAACAAATATGATAAAATTGTTGCTATTAATAAGTAGAGTACAAACGGCTACCATATATAAAAGAAAGCCATTCAGCTAAACAAGCCGCGCAGACGGAGAAATCATTAGAGGAATCGAGTGCCGGTTCCGTAGTGATGGAACCGGCGGAACAGTTTGAAATATGATACTTCAGTTGAAACTAACGACGGTACCGGAGATCACTGCCGTAGCGGGTGCATACAAATTAAAGGATAATCCGTTGAGGAGAAGATCAACGAAGCTCGCCTCGTAGCGCACCGTGACATTGATCGCTGCGTCGCCGGACCGACGCTGTACTTCACGACGAATGGCGTCGTAGATCTCATTGTCCATCGTATCGGCAGTGACGTTAAACAGATTCGCACCTCCTGAAGCCCCGACAAACTCATGGACCTTTATGGTGGTCTCAAAATCGCCGATCGGCGACATGCTGGGCATATCCTCGACGATGTGAATCCCTGAGAGCTGAAAGGTAGTACACGCCCCGACCGCCATGATTGCTACCGCAACCGCCAGAATCTTCATCGCTCGCTTCACGATACATCCTCCTCTTGGACTTCTGAGTGCTGAGAAGAAGTCTAATACATTCACGGTGAGAATACGATGAATATGTAACATCCCGTCGCATTGTATTGTGGATAACTCGTGCAGTACCTCCGGGATTCACGCCGTAACGCCGTTTCGAGTCCACGCAAAAAAAATGCCTACAGCTCCTTTTTAAGAAACCGTAGGCTCTAACGTGCCTAAGTGGACTCGCCCTACGGTCTTCGGCCTCCTACCGACTCCCTCCGGGCCGCCTCCGGTGCTAACGCGACATCCTGTCGCGTTGCGCTCCAGGTTTTCGCGCCGCACCTCCGTTTCGAGTCCACGCAAAAAAAAATGCCTACAGCTCCTTTTTAAGAAACCGTAGGCTCTAACGTGCCTAAGTGGACTCGAACCACCGACCTTTAGATCCGCAATCTAACGCTCTATCCAACTGAGCTATAGGCACATATGGTATCGGCCGAATCGCCGATGATACGCCGAATGCGTATCACGCACTCGCGGAGAGGGAGGGATTCGAACCCTCGGTACCCGTAAGAGCACAACTCCTTAGCAGGGAGCCCGATTCAACCACTCTCGCACCTCTCCCAATTCTGCATGTCCCGCGTCACCTCACTTGCATCATCGCCGTGAATGCGAGAATGCGTTCAGTACCGCTTCCACGGAGAGAGTGGGATTCGAACCCACGGTACCAGCAAAGGCACAACGGTTTTCAAGACCGCCTCCTTAAACCACTCGGACATCTCTCCAGTGTGGCTGCTACTCTATCGAGCGCTCATTGCCTTGTCAATAAATCGAGACTATAAATAAGGTCATGACCGACAAGCAACAACGGCCCCTATCGGTGGAGCGGTCGTTTGAAGTAAAGACCTACGATATCGACTTTGCCGGCCACGTCAGCAATATCGTCTATATTCGATGGCTCGAAGATCTTCGCCTCGCACTGCTCGAGGAGTATCTGCCGCTCAAGCCGCAGTTAGAGGAGGGCTATGCGCCGATTCTCGTTCGTACCAACATCCAGTATCGTCGCGCCATCCGCCTGTTTGAGCCGGTGGTAGGGCGGATGTGGGTCCAGAGCGTCGGGTCGGCGCGGGTGATCCTCGCGTCGCACATTTCGGTACACGACGAAGTATGCGCGGACGTCATTCAGGAGGGGGTATTTGCGGGCCTGGAAACCGGCCGTCCCGTGCGTGTCCCGAACGAGCTCCGACGACTGTTCGAGGCGTGGGAAGGGTGAACATGACTACGCGGCGAATAGGTAACGTGCCCGGAACCGTATACGACCGCCGTTCAGTCGAGACGTCCCGCGACCTGACGTTCCAAAAACTGCGAATAGATTTCCCAAGAGTAATAGCCGTAGTTTCCCGCCATCACGAACAGAGCGGGTATGCTTCTGTCGCGAAACCATCGGTACAGCATCGTGTCGCGCTCGAGGAGTTGGTCGCGACTCATCTTCAGAAGGGTCGTTGAAGGTAGTTGGTCGCGCTCGTAGGGGTCGGCGCCGTCAACGACGAGCAGAAAGTCGGGCAGCGCATAGCGCCGCTCGAGTTCCTCCATTGCCTCTTTGAGGCGCGGTAGGTACGTACTCTCCTCCCCCTCCTCAATCGGCACGTCGATATCACTTGGAGTGTGGCACGGATTGGGCCGACCGTCGGGCATTGCGCGCGGCTGGTCGAGGGGCCATCCTCGCGCCATATGGATGCTGAGCGTCCGAATCGTCTCGTCGTTGTGCGTGAGCGCGGCCGTACCGTCGCCCTTGTGGGCGTCTACGTCGATGATCCACGCCGTTTTGATGCGTCCCTGAGCTTGTAGAGAACGGACGGCGATCACCAGGTCGTTGACGGGACAAAACCCCTCGCCGAAGTCGTACTGTCCGTGGTGCATTCCTCCGCCGAAGTAAAAACAGAATCCATCGCCGTCGTCGAGGGAGAGCTCGGCGCCGCGCGTAGTGCCGGCGGCGTGGCGTAGACTTTGGTCACGAAGCTCGCATAGCGAACACTCGGCCGCGTCCGGTGAATAGCGGTGGTAACTGCCGTCGGGGTTGAGTAGCTCGAACGTCCGCATGATTTCCAGCTCACTCATTCCGATCGGTACTCCCGATTGCGATGGGCGTCCCGGTTCCGCCAGCAGACGATCGGTGTAGCCCGTCTCGTGCACCCGAACGATCGCCTCGCGAGTGAGCGGTGTCAGTCGTTCTTGTCGAAGCCACGCCTCCCTTCTGATCGCGATATCGTCTCGACTGAGAAGATAGTCGAGCGTTCGTTCCTCGTTGGAACCGGTAATGGGAATATCGATACCGTAGGCCGCTATCGGAAGCCTCGGGACGAGGTCGTGCAATACCATAGCGGGACTGTAATACGCGTGGTACCCTCGGGGCAATGATGAACGATCCCACGCGCTTGGAGGCGCTCTCTCCCGCCGCGTTCGATGCAGATACGCGCGTCGTCGCGCAACGGCTTCTCGGATGTTGTCTCATACGCCGCGACGGGGAGGGTCGGTACGCCGGCGGGCGTATCGTGGAAACGGAGGCGTACCTCTCAAACGATGCGGCCAGCCATTCGCGGTCGGGCAGGACGGACCGTAACGCGGCGATGTTCCTCGAGGCGGGCCACGCGTACGTCTATCGATCCTACGGCGTGCATTGGTGCGTCAACGTCGTAACCGCACCGGAAGGCATCGGCGAGGCGGTTCTCGTACGCGCCATAGAACCGATATGGGGAACGGCGACAATGGTCGTACGACGCGGTATACGCGAGAGTTCTCAAGCACTTACCAACGGCCCGGGCAAACTCTGCCAGGCGCTGGGGATCACCGGCGAGGACAACGGCACGAGGCTCGACGGCACATCGCACCTCACGCTTCGCCGGTGGACCGAGTCGGACACCGACGTCGGCAGCCGAACCATCGCCACGCGGCGCATCGGTATCAGCCGAGAGACGGCCAAGTTATGGCGTTTTGTCGTCGCCGATAATCCATACGTGAGCGGTCGACGATCGGAGAGAACGACGCGGGGACCGAACATCTACGATATGCCGGTTAGATGAACGCAGTAAGGCGGCTACACGTCGGAGACGAGAATTTCGGCGAGACGTTCCAAGTCGTCCATGGAGAGGTACGCAATCTCGATCTTACCACGGTGGTTGGTACCGCTGAGAACGACGCGCGTTCCCAAACGCTCGATGAGCTGCTGCTCGATCTGCTCCATCTCGACCGTCTTGCGAGAAGCGCTTGTCGCGGCGGGCGCACCGACCAGCGAGGTATGGTCGGCCGAATTGGGGTGAGCGGAACCGGTGTGCGTCGGCTCATACGACACGGTCGCAGTATCGGACGATACGGTGCCGCTCTGTCCGTGCACGGCCTCCAACGCTTGCGCGGGCTTTCGACCTTCGTTTATGAATGGAATCAGTCGCTCGACCACGCGCACCGAAAGCCCTTCTTTCGCGACGAAGGCGGCCACCTCATCGATGCGGCTCGCGTCTTCGATAGAAAGAAGCGTGCGGGCGTGGCCCCCCGATAGCGCGCCCAGGTTCACTCGTTTCTGGACCGCCTCAGGTAGGCGGAGCAGACGCAGACTGTTGGCCACCGCCGGACGGCTCTTTCCCAACCGCCGCGCCAGCTCTTCTTGGCTGCTCCCCGAACGCTCCATGAGATCGCGATACGCCCTCGCCTCCTCGATCGGCGTCAGATCCTGGCGCTGAATGTTCTCGACAAGGGCAATCTCAAGCTTTTCGTCGTCGGAGAAGACGCCGGGGAGTATCGGAACGACGGTGAGGCCGGCCAGCTTCGCCGCACGATACCGCCGCTCGCCGGCGATAATCAAATAGTCGCCGTCCGACTGCTGCTCGGCCAGGATGGGTTGAATGATGCCCCGCTCCTCGATCGACCGGGCGAGCTCCGCGAGGGATTCAGGGGTAAAGACCTTGCGCGGCTGATCGGGGTTGGGCGCAAGCCTATCGATGGGTAGGTTTACGATCGAGTTGAGATCACCGTTTTCGAGCTGCGTGAGGTCGCGCCCCTGCAGGAGCGCGTCGATCCCTTTACCGAGTCGCCGCTGCTTGGACACGTTGCACAACCTCCTCGGCGAGCTTCCGATAACTTCGCGCGCCGACACACTCCGGATCGTACAGGTTGACGGGCAGACCGTGAGAGGGCGCCTCCGAGAGGCGAATATTGCGGGGGATGATCGTGCGAAATACCCGTTTACCGAAGTACCCGATTACTTCCTGTACGACATCGTTCGCGAGCCGCGTACGAGAATCGTACATGGTAAAAAGAATTCCAAAAAGTTCCAAAGACTCGTTAAATGTCGTTTGTACACGCTTAATGTTCTGGAGAAGTTGCGTGAGCCCCTCAAGAGCAAAGTATTCGGTCTGGAGCGGAATAACGACGTTATCGGCGGCTACGAGGGCGTTGAGCGTCAGCAGCCCGAGACTCGGTGGGCTGTCGATGAAGATGAAATCGTACGTATCGCGCATGGGGGTGATCGCCTCGCGCAGAAAAAACTCTCGCTCCTCCTGATTGACCAACTCGACGCCTGCCCCCGTCAGATCGGCACCGCCGGAGATGATGGATAACCGTTCCTGCGGCGTGGCTTGTACGACCCGATCCACCTCGGTCTCGCCGGCAAGCACCTGATAGATACCGGGATGATCGCGCTCGGCCCCGACGCTGGAGGAGAGATTCCCTTGGGAGTCGAAGTCGATCAGGAGCACCGTGTACCCGGCTTCCGCCAGGGACGCGCCCAGGTTGGAGGCGGTGGTCGTCTTACCGACACCGCCTTTTTGGTTTGCAAAGGTGATCACATTTGCCATCGTTTTTCCGAGTCAGTATAGCGAAAGGTTCCATAACTGTCACGACGAATAAATATTCGACGATTGACCAAGGATCGCATATTTTCTACAACTCATAAGACTCAACGCATGTAAGGAGGAATGTATGCGAAACGCAGTAGTGTGTGCGGTAATGGCCGCGCTTATGGTGACTCCCGTGTTTGCCGGAGGGCAGGCGGAAGGTGACGACCTCACCACGATTACGGTGGCGACCGACGCGACGTGGCCGCCGATGGAGTTCGTGAACGCCGACCAGGAGATCGTGGGATTCGACATCGATCTCATGAATGCGGTGGCGGAGGCGGCCGGTTTTCAGGTGGTGTTTCAAAACACGGCGTGGGACGGGATTTTTGCCGGCCTCGCCAACGGCGACTACGACGCAGTTATCTCGTCGGTAACGATCACCGAAGAACGAGACCGGACGATGGATTTCTCTACGCCCTATATCAACGCCGGACAGGTGCTGATCGTTCGGCAGGATGCGCCGTCCGGATGGACGTCCCTCGGCGATCTTGCGGGAGAGTCGGTTGGTGCGCAGATCGGCACGACCGGCGCGTTTGAGATTGACGCCGTTGACGGCGTCGAACTACGCACGTACGACGAGTTGGGCCTCGCAATCGAAGATCTCGCCCAAGGCCGCATCGCCGGTGTGGTGGCCGATACTCCGATCGCCGCCGACTTCGTACTGCAGAACGATACGTATCGCGACGTGTTGCAAATCGTCGGCGAACCCTTTACCGAGGAGTTCTACGGCGTCGCCGTCCGAGAGGGCAACGCGGCCGTGCTGGAGTTGATCAACGCGGGTCTCGAGGTCGTTTTGAACGATGGGACCGTTGAAGAACTCGAGAACACGTGGCTTCGCTGAACGGCGAGACGAGTCGTCCCAAGGCGACTCAGATTACCATTAGCGACGGAGTGCTGATCCCCGACAGGGGAGAGGCCTCCGTCTTTTCGGCGTGGCGCATCAGTTTTTTCGGCGCCCTTGCGCTACTGGTGCTTCTGCCGCTCCTTTCACCGGATCCGTATCTGGAGATCCTCTTATTTGTTCCCGACGGCATTCTACGCACCTTTCAGGTGACGGTTCTCTCGATCGTTTTTGCGCTGATAATCGGGCTCATCACGGGAATCGGACGTATCTCACGTATTACGATCATTAACCGCATCGCCACGGTATACGTCGAGGTCATTCGCGGTATCCCGCTCCTCGTTCAGCTGTTTTATATCTACTTCGCTCTGGGGCGCTTCCTCAGTCTCGACCGAATCGCCGCGGCGATCACCGCCATGTCGATCTGTTACGGCGCGTATATGGGCGAGATTTTTCGCGCCGGCATCCAGGCGGTCCCCAAAGGACAGATGGAGGCGGCGCTTGCCCTGGGAATGAACCGCCGACAGGCGCTTCGACTCGTGATTCTGCCGCAGACGCTACGGATGATTCTCCCGCCCATCGGGAATGAGTTCATCGCCCTTCTGAAAGACAGCTCGCTGGTCTCGATCGTGGCCGTCAGCGATCTGTTGCGTCGCGGCCGCGAATACGCATCAACGACGTTTTTTTATTTTGAGGCGTATACTATGGTTGCGTTGATATACCTGGTATTTACCCTCTTTTTCTCGAAGCTGGTGGCGATTATGGAAGAGAGGTTTCAACACCGTGGCAGATAGTAGAATCAGAATAAAGAACGTTTGGAAACGCTTCGGCGACGTCGAAGCCGTACGCAACGTTTCGCTCGATGTGGCTCCCGGAGAGGTCGTCCTGATCATCGGCCCCTCGGGAAGCGGCAAGAGTACGTTGTTGCGCTGTGTGAATCGGTTGGAAACGGCGAGTGCGGGCGAAATTTGGATCGACGACGATTCGGTCACCGATCCGAGAGGGAACATTCGTCAGATTCGCGAGGAAGTAGGGATGGTGTTTCAGAACTTCAACCTCTTCCCGCATCTCACGACGCTCAACAACATCGCCCTGGCTCCGAGGAAGGTAAAAAGGGCCGACAAAGAGGCGTGCTACAACCGCGCGCGAAGTCTGCTCGAGCGGGTCGGCCTGTCGGATAAGGAGAGAAGCTATCCCGATCAACTGTCGGGAGGCCAACAGCAACGCGTAGCAATTGCGCGTGCCCTCGCCATGGATCCGAAGGTAATGCTATTTGACGAACCGACGAGCGCCCTCGATCCGGAAATGATTAAGGAAGTTTTGGATGTCATGCTTCAGCTCGCGACCGACGGCATGACCATGCTGGTCGTCTCGCACGAGATGGGCTTCGCCCGCGCAGCGGCGGACAAAGTCGTGTTTATGGACAACGGCGAAGTGGTCGAGATGGGGCCCCCCGATCAGCTCTTCGACCATCCTGCTGAGGAGCGCACCAAGCGGTTTCTCAACCATATCCTGTGATCGAAATCTCCCAAACCACCGCAAACAACCGAATATCGTGCCGTTTTACGGCCCGGCATTCGGTTTTTTTTAATCTCTCGCGATTATCCGCCGAAAAGACAATTAAGGTGCAGAGAATTTGTGCGGCGCATAAAACGAGATAGAGTAAGTACTATGGCGGCTGGCGATCTCCGAAGTAACAAAGCAATCATAAAAACGTTTCCCAAAGTCGAGCTCCATCGTCATCTGGAGGGAACGTTCGCGCTTCCGACACTCCATCGCATGGCGATCAAGAACGGGTTACCCTACAGCGAGGATTTCGATGCGTTCAAGAAAGCGGTTCAGTTTCCGCGCGACTCGGAACCCGATTTCCTCAAGTTCCTTTCCAAGTTCAAGAACGATTGGTACCGCTCGCACGACGATGTGTACGAAATTGTCCACGATTCGGTCTTGGACTTCGTCGAAGACGGTCTCTTTTATATCGAGCTGAGATTCTCTCCGGAGCACTTTGCGCTCCATAACGACTTTGACCGAATGGACATTACGCGCCTGGTAATCGGTGCGGCGAATGAGGCGGCCGAAAAGAACGGTACCTTGATTCGGTATCTCATCACCTTCAATCGGGCGAAGCAAAACCAGTTTGAGATGATCGAGCTCTATCGAACGATCCGCGATCTCGAGATTCCTGAAATCGTCGGTATTGACTTGGCCGGAGACGAGACGCAGTATCCACCGGAGCAGTTCGTCGAGTTTTTCGACACCATAAAGAAAGACGGCGTGTACAAATCGACAGTACACGCCGGCGAGGTATCTCCGTCCGCCCAGGTGTGGGCTTCGATCGACAAGCTCCACGCGTCTCGTATCGGACACGGCACATCGAGTATCGACGACCCGGAGCTCCAGAAGCGGCTCATCGACGACGGAATCGTCCTGGAACAGTGTATAACGTCCAACTATCAGACCGGTTCGTGGGTCGACGAACGCAACCATCCGTTAGGCCGACTCTATCGTAACGGCGTTCCGGTGACCATCAACTCCGACGATCCGACGATTCAAGACACCGATCTCACCGACGACTACATGAAGGCGTGTGCATACTTCGATTTGTCGGTCGACGATCTTGTCGCGCTCAACGTGACGGCGATCGAAGGATCGTTTCTCAGCGACACCGAAAAACGCGACGTACGACGACGCTACGAGAAAGTCGTAAAAACCTTTCGGTCGAAGAACCGAAACGAAGCGTAGTACGCACCGGCGACGCGCTCACCGCGGCGGTCGAATGTTTCACGTGAAACACGGCGAAAGTGTTCCACGTGAAACATTCTTTAGCGCCGCGCTCAACCGCTCTTCATGTCCTCGCTCAAGAAGAAAACCTATCGTAACCGCTTCATTGAAGGTCTCTGCCGTTACTTCTGCGTGAAAATCCCCGAGAATCGTCCGTACGACGGTGAGTAGTGGATACGAACACGTAACGAAGCCGGCTCGGAGGTCGCGTTTCGCCCGGATCGCCAATAACGCAAGACACCCTCGAGCCGCATCTCCATATGCGTGAACGAGCCCGCCGGTGCCCAACTTTGTACCTCCAAAGTACCGCACCACCGTGACGAGGCAATCGATAATGCCGCTACCTTTGAGGATGTCGAGAATGGGACGTCCGGCGGTTCCATGGGGCTCACCGTCGTCGGACAGACCAGAAATCTGCGAGCGCGTGTCACCGATGACAAACGCGTATACGACGTGGGTGGCGTCGAGACGCTCGCTTCGAAGAGCGGCAACGATCCGCTCGACAGAGCGGCGATCAGTTACCGCCCACGCTTGCCCAATGAAGCGTGAGCGTTTGACGGTATATTCGTACCGGGATGTTCCTCGTGGAACGCGCATCGGTGGGGCTACGAGGGCCCGTCCGATGCACCGTTCTCCTCTTCCGCCTCGTCGTCGAGGTCGAGTTTCGCAACACCCACGACGTAGTCCGGCGGGACGACATTCATAACGTTAACGCCTCGAGCGGCGCGCCCTTGGATGGATACATCCTCGGCGCGGAGACGAATCGTCACGCCCTGGCCCGACACGGCGATGAAATCGTCACCGTCGGCCACCGGTAGTACCGCAACGACCTCGCCGGTGCCGGTGCTCTCATCGGTCGCCTCCAGAACGGAGAACGCGCGCATCCCCTGACCGCCACGGCCGTGAAGCGTGAACTCCGAGAAGGGCGTCCGTTTGCCGGAGCCGTGCTCCGTGATGAGCAGCACATGACCGCCGTCTGGCGCGATACACACCCCGGCAATCTCATCTCCCCGACGAAGGTTGAGACCACGGACGCCGCGCGTATTGCGACCCATGGTACGCACCTCGTCCTCGGAGAATCGCAATCCCTGTCCGTGACGACTCACCAGTAGCAAATTGTCCTGCCCACTGGTGATCAACACCGTGACGAGACGATCGCCCTCGACGAGCTGTACCGCCCGAATTCCCCGGCGTCGCGCGTTGACAAACGCATTGGACTTGATCTTGACGACCTGTCCCTTTGAGGTGGCAAAGAAGATATTTACCTCGGGGTCGAAATCCCTGAGCGGCAGAACTGAGGCGATATCCTCGTCGGCGGCGATCTCCAGGAGACTCTTGATGTGCGTTCCTTTGGCTTGTCGCGACGCTTCGGGTATCTCGTGGACCTTGAGATAGTACACCTTGCCGGCGCTGGTGAAAAAGAGTACGTGGTCGTGGGTAGAACCGATGAAAACGTGCTCGATAAAGTCGTCATCTCTCAGGTTACTCGATGAGTTGAGCCCGCGGCCTCCGCGCCCCTGAGTACGATACGAGGAGAACGGCAGACGCTTGATATAGCCGCGGTTGCTCATGAGTACGACCATGTCCTCTTTCTGAATCAGATCCTCGATATCGATCGCCTCGATCTCATCGGGCTCGATTGCGGTGCGACGCTCGTCGCCGTGCTTCTCGGCGATCTCATACGTTTCGCGCTTAATAAGATCGCGCAGCTTCTGCTCGCTGCCGAGAAGTTCGCGAAGTTCGCGGATAAGAGCGCGGACCTCTTCCAACTCTTCGATGATCTTCTTGGTCTCAAGGCTGGTAAGCTTCTGCAGTCGCATGTCGAGAATCGCCTGAGCCTGCCGCTCGGAGAGTTCGAAGGTCGCCATGAGTGCGTTCCGGGCCGACTCGACATCGGCGGACTCGCGAATGATACGAATCACCTCATCGATGTTGTCCAGAGCGATCTTGAGGCCGATCAGGATGTGTTCGCGCTCCTCGGCCTTGCGCAGGTCGAACTGCGTCCGACGGACGACCACTTCGTGGCGATGGCGGATGAACGATTTGACCATGTCACCGACGGTGAGCACCTTGGGGCGTCCGTCGAGCAACGCCAACGCGTTAACGTTGAAGTTGACCTGCATCTGAGTATGGGTGAACAGCTGGTTAAGGATCACCTTGACGTTGGTGTCCTTCTTGAGCTCGATAATGATCCGCATGCCGTTGCGGTCCGACTCGTCGCGGAGATCGGCGATGCCGTCGATCTTGCGATCCCGTACGAGATCGGCGATGCGCGTAATGAGCGTCGCCTTATTCACCATGTAGGGAATCTCGTTGACCACGATCACATCGCGGCCGCGCTTACTCTCTTCGATGACAAAGCGCGACCGAACGACGATGCGCCCGCGTCCCGTGAGATACGCGCTGCGAATACCGCGATGGCCGTAAATGATGCCCCCGGTTGGAAAATCGGGACCTTTGATATATTTGATTAATTCATCATTCGTTATGTCGTCGTTGTCGAGGGTGGCGGCCACCGCGTCGGCGATCTCCCGAAGGTTATGCGGCGGGATATTGGTCGCCATACCGACGGCGATTCCCGACGCCCCGTTTGCGAGCAGATACGGAAATGCGGCGGGTAGAACGAGCGGCTCCTCGTCGGAGTCGTCGTAATTGGGGCCGAAATCGACCGTCTCCTTATTGATATCCCGGAGCATCTCCTCGGCGATCTTGTGCATACGCGCCTCGGTGTAGCGCATCGCCGCCGGCGGGTCGCCGTCTACCGAGCCGAAGTTACCCTGCCCGTCGACGGCGGGATACCGCATGGAGAAATCTTGCGCGAGGCGTACCAATGCGTCGTAAATACTTTGGTCGCCGTGGGGGTGGTACTTACCGAGTACGTCACCGACGACGCGCCCCGCCTTCTTGTAGGGACGATCGGAGCGCAATCCCATGACACTCATGCCGTAGAGAATGCGACGATGTACCGGCTTGAGGCCGTCGCGCGCGTCGGGGAGCGCGCGGCTCACGATGACCGACATCGCGTAGTTGAGGTAGCTCTCCTTGACCTCGTCTTCTATGGCAACGGGAATCACCCGTCCCGTTGTTGGCTGATCGGACACTCTTCAACTCCTGTCTTTTGCGAAATCCGGCTGGGCGGCCTCGTCCGGCCGCGTGCATATCGAGCCGCGCCCACTCGTCACACGTCGAGGTTACTTACCGCCAACGCGTTTTGCTCGATAAACTCACGACGCGGCGCGACCTGTTCGCCCATGAGCATGGTAAAGACCTCGTCCGCCTCCACCGCGTCTTCGAGACGAACCTGCATGATGTTGCGCGTCTCGGGATTCATCGTCGTCTCCCACAGTTGCCCCGGGTTCATCTCACCGAGCCCCTTGTAGCGCTGGAATCCGAGCTTGCCCTCAACGACACCTTTGCGCTCGGTGATCTCGGCGACGATTTTGTCCCGGTCGGCGTCGTCGTATGCGTAGTGGGACTCCCTACCGAGAGAGATTTTGTACAGCGGCGGCATCGCAATGTAGACGTGCCCCGCTTCCACGAGTTCGGGCATGTAGCGAAAAAAGAAGGTGAGCAAGAGCGTGCGGATATGCGAGCCGTCGACATCGGCGTCGGCCATGATGATCACCTTATGGTACCGCAGTTTCTCGAGGTCGAAGTCGGTGCCGACACCGGCACCCAACGTCGTAATAATCGGTTGCAGCTTGTCGTTGGCCAGTACTTTGTCTATTCGCGTCTTCTCGACGTTGAGCATCTTTCCCCACAGCGGAAGAATCGCCTGGAACTCGCGGTCGCGGCCCTGCTTGGCGCTCCCGCCGGCGGAGTCTCCCTCCACGATATAGACCTCGACCTTTGCCGGATCGCGCTCGCTGCAGTCGGCAAGCTTGCCCGGCAACCCGGTGCTCTCCAAGAAACTCTTACGTCGCGTGAGATCGCGGGCGCGGCGCGCGGCCTGTCGCGCCTGTGCGGCAAGAACCGCCTTCTCGAGAATTGCATCGACGACTTTGGGATTTTCGTCGAAGAAGTTGGTCAGACTCTCGTTGACCTGGCTCTCGACGATGCCGCGGACCTCGCTGTTGCCGAGCTTGGCCTTCGTCTGCCCCTCGAACTGCGGTTCCATCACTTTGACGGAGACGACGGCGGTCAACCCCTCGCGAACGTCGTCGCCCGAAAGACTCTCGTCCATCTTCTTCGAATGCTTACTCTTTTTGAGATACTCGTTGAGGGTCCGCGTGAGAGCGCCGCGAAAGCCGCTCAAATGGGTGCCGCCCTCGCGGGTGTTGATGTTATTGACGAAGGACATGACGATCTCGTTGAACCCGTCGTTGTACTCGATCGCGATCTCCATCTCCACCTCGTCGCGCCGCGCCTCGAGATAGATCGGCTCTTGCTGTATCGCCGTCTTGTTACGGTTGAGGAACTGAACGAACTCGCGCACACCGCCCTCGAACTTGAAGTCGTGGTGCTTTATCTGCGGGAGACGGTGATCTTGAATCGTGATCCCGATCCCCTTGTTCAAGAAGGCGAGCTCTCTGAGCCGTTGAGAGAGGGTGTCGAAACTAAAGGTGACCGTCTCGAAGATCTCCTCGTCGGGGCGAAAGATCACCTCGGTCCCGGTAATATCGGTCTCTCCGATGATGGTCATCGGTCCGTCTGGCACCCCTCGTTGATACCGTTGAAAGTGCACCTTTCCATCGCGATGAATGCGCGCCTCACACCACTCCGAAAGGGCGTTGACGACCGATACACCGACGCCGTGAAGTCCGCCGGAAACCTTGTACGTATCCTTATCGAATTTGCCCCCGGCGTGGAGGCGCGTCATGACCACCTCCAAGGCGCTGATGTTCTCGCCCGGATGGTTATCGACGGGAATACCGCGCCCGTCGTCGGTCACGGTGATCGTGTTATTCTTACCAATGACGACTGATATCGTCGAACAGTATCCGGCGAGCGCCTCGTCGATGCTGTTGTCGACGACCTCGTATACGAGATGATGAAGCCCTTCCGGACCGGTGCTCCCGATGTACATACCCGGTCGCTTGCGTACCGGCTCCAGACCCGTCAAGATCTGGATGTTTTCTGCTGAATAATTTTCAGGCATGATTTTCCTTTTGCGAAGTCGCAGTATTATAAGGATTTACACATGAAAGGTAAACTGGCTTTTCCCTACGCGTTCGATAGTCGACGAGGCGATTGGGACCGTGACGCGCGGTCGGTCACCGGCAACTGACCGGCGGCGCGGTCGAGCCGATATCGATGGGGCGTCGTGCCGCAAATGCGCTTAAACGTCTTGGTGAAATGGCTTTGCGACGAGTATCCCAGGTCGATTGCAATCGAGGCGATCGGTACGTCGGTCAAAAGCAACAACTGCTCCGCCTTTTTGATGCGGCTTCTGTGAGCATACTCGGTGAAGGAGACGCTCATCTCGCGTTTGAATACTCGCGAAAGATAGCTGCTGTTTGCGTGTAACGCGACGGCGGCGCATTCCAGAGATATCGTCTCGTACACGTGCTCCTCGATGTAGCTTACCGCGTTACGAACGAGGGGAGAGGCGGCGGTACGATGCGAGACGACGTTGTGCTTGATAACCGCCATGAAATCTAAGATCATGACACTATTAAGATAAATCAATGAATCTCTATCGTGGAGAGATTCTATTTTATTGATATAGGAATCGCTCAAGAAATACGCATGGGTGTGGTGTAGACCCGCTTGAATCATGATCCTGGTGATGAGTGCGCAGTTGCAAATCATCATGTTTTTCAACGAGCGAATGGGGTTGCCTTCACAGAGAACCGATGTCGGAAAGCGTCCGTACTCTTTGCTTACCGCCCGAATGCCGTCCAGATCGCCTTCGAGCATCGCGGCGTACAGCCTCTTTTCGAGCTCGTACGGATAGTGCGACGCCTCACCGGCGCGCACCTCATCGCGAGACAGGCCTTTTCGGAGGATATCCCGCATATCCTGAGAGCCGCCGATATCCTCAAACGAAACGCTTCCCATGTACATACGTCACCACCGGTAAAAAGGAGACCAAAAGCGGTAACGATCGTGATAGCGCGACCTGAGGACGCGCGTACCATAAGAGCCGTCACGATGCATCGTTGCCGAAAGTATACCCGACAATCCCGCAGACCGGTACGGCGAGTCGATGCATAGCAGGAGGGGATCATGGAGCGCTGTTTTCGGACGTCTAACGCATGATCGACAAGATAGAACAGGAGCACACAATGAACCACGATATCGATACGATTGTTTCCAAGCTTACGCTGGAGGAGAAGGCGTCTCTCTGCTCGGGACGCGACATGTGGACGACCAAACCGATCGAGCGCCTCGGCGTACCGTCGGTAATGGTGACCGACGGCCCTCACGGCCTGCGCAAGCAAAAGGCCTCATCGGATCACGTCGGCCTCCTGGAATCGATTCCGGCGACGTGCTTCCCATCGGGTTCGGCGCTGGCATCGTCGTGGGACAGAGCGCTCATGCGGAGGGTCGGTGTTGCTCTGGGCGAGGAGGCGGCGACCGAGAACGTCGCGATACTTCTCGGTCCCGGGGTAAATATCAAGAGAACTCCGTTGTGCGGGCGAAACTTCGAGTATTACTCCGAGGATCCGTTTCTCTCCACCGAGATGGCCGCGAGCTATATCGACGGTGTACAAAGCCGGGGTGTCGGTACCTCCGTGAAGCACTTTGTTGCCAACAATCAGGAGTACCGCCGAGTGTGCATCGATACGCTCGTCGACGAGCGAACACTTCGAGAGATATACCTCGCCAGTTTCGAAGGGGCGGTGCGCAAGGCGGCACCGTGGTCGATCATGAGCGCGTACAACAAGCTGGACGGCACCTACTGCTCCGACAATGTCTATCTCCTGACGCGGATCCTCCGCGAGGAGTGGAAGTATGGGGGCTTTGTGGTTTCCGACTGGGGTGCGGAGAACGACCGTGTAGAGGGAATCAAGGCCGGGCTGGATCTTGAGATGCCGGGCACCAACGGCAGGAACGACGCCAAGATCGTGGAGGCGGTGAGACGAGGAGAACTCGATGAGGCAGCGCTGGACACCGCGGTGCGACGTATACTCGTCTTTCTGAAAAAAGCCGAACAACGCCCGGACATCACACGCTACGACCTCGAGGAGCACGATCGCCTCGCCCGCGAGGTCGCCGGGGAATGCACGATACTGCTCAAAAACGACGAAGAGGTACTGCCGCTCGCGTCGCACCAAGCCGTCGCAGTCGTTGGTGAGCTTGCGAAGGCTCCGCGCTATCAGGGTGGCGGGAGCTCCCACATCAACCCGACCTACCTTCACAACACATGGGAAGAGATGCGCCCTCACGGCGCGGTAACGTACGCCCGAGGATACGATCTCGCCTCGGAGCTACCGGACGAGTCCCTGGAGCGCGAGGCGATTACCGCGGCGAAACGGAGCGATGTCGTCGTCGTATGCGCCGGCCTCCCGGCGAGTTACGAGTCGGAAGGGTACGACAGAAAGCACCTGCGCCTACCGGCCAATCAGAACCGGCTCATCGAGGCGCTCGCGGCGACCGACACGCCGGTGGTCGTCGTACTCTCCAACGGCAGCGCGGTGGAGATGCCGTGGGTCGCTCGCGTAGAAGCGGTGGTGGAGGGGTATCTCGGCGGGCAGGCCGGCGGCGGCGCGATCGCCGACGTCCTCTACGGACGCACCAACCCGTCGGGCAAGCTCGCGGAGACCTTTCCCAAGAGGCTCGAAGATACTCCGGCTTCGCTCTTCGGTTCCGAGGGAAACACGGTAACCTACCGCGAGGGTGTATTCGTAGGCTACCGTTACTACGACGCCAAAAAATGCACGCCCCTCTTTCCGTTCGGCCACGGCCTGAGCTACACGACCTTCGCCTACGAGACCATCCGAGTGGACAAAGAACGCATCACCGACGAGGAGGAACTATCCGTGTTCGTTACGGTGGCAAACACCGGCGCGCGTGCCGGAAAAGAGGTCGTACAACTATACATCAGAGACATCGAGTCCACGGTCAATCGGCCGGAGAAGGAGCTCAAAGGGTTCGAGAAGGTCGATCTCGCGCCGGGAGAGCGGACGGAGATTCGTTTCACGCTGAATAAGCGCGCCTTCGCCTATTACAACGTCGACATCCGCGATTGGCACGTAGAGACGGGGGACTTCGAGATACTCGTCGGTTCCAGTTCTCGAACACTCCCGCTTAGGACGTCGGTTCACGTCGCATCGACCGTGCCGGTCAAGATCGAGTACACCATCAATACGCCGTTGAGCGATATCCTCAAGCACCCCGTCGCCGTCGACCGTCTCGCGCCGTTGGTGGAGAAGATGACAGCGTTGTTCACATCCCCGGACGCCGCCTATCCCGAAAGCGTGCGCGAGATGACCGAGAGCTTCACACTGAAAGTGATCGTTATGTTCGGCGGCCTGAACCCGGACGAAACCGACGCTTTGTTGCGAGATCTTAATACATAGCGTGGACGGGGATCGAAGCCGGACTACTGGAAGTCACAGTTCCGGAGTCGACCGAGCGCCCCGGCGCGCGATTCTCGCGTACGGGGCGACGTCCGGAGAGCTATCGTAACCCTCCGTGCTTCATCCCACGATTCCGGTATACGACGGTCCACGCGCACTCGTCCCCGGTCCCGCCTCAAGACTGGAACAACTCGTCGGTGTGTAACGCCTCGTGGTTCAAAAGTGCTCGTTTCGTCGCTACGCCTTCGCCCCCGCCGTATCCGACCAGGCGTCCACCGGCTCCCACGACGCGATGGCACGGGACGACGAGGCTTATGGGGTTGGTGGCATTAGCACGACCGACGGCGCGCGCCGCACCCGGTCGACCGAGAAGCTTCGCGATCTCACCGTAGGTTACCGTCGCACCGAAGGGCGCCAACTTCGGGAGCTCCCGCCACACCTCCCGATCAAATGCGCCTCCGTAGGGTTGCGCCAAAACGAGATCGAACACGGGTCGCGTGCCGGCAAAGTACTCCTCAACCTGCGTCATGACATGTGCAGCCGCGGCGGCGTCCCACCTGACGGGGAGTCCTTTCCATCTGTCGACGCCGATGACATCGTCGGGATGCGCGAAATCGAGGCGTACCAGTGCGCGGTTCATATCGCAATCCACCACCGCCACAATGTTGCCCACCGGTGTGGTCATCGTAGAGGCGGCCAGAGATCCGCCGTCATATCGTATGGTCGGGTTCGTCATCGCGGTATTCTCCTTACGATCGTAGTGGTCAACTCGTCACTCCGCGGGTCCACAACCGCACCGCGGCGTATCCTCTCCACGGCCGCCACCGTTCCGCAACGGCGGTCAGGTCGTCCACATCGAGCGCGCGCCGAAGCCCCAGATCGCCGGCGGGAAAGGCGTCGGGGTCTTGTAAACCTCGCAAAGCGATGTACTGGGCGGTCCACGGACCGATACCGCGAACCTCGAGGAGTCGCTCGACGACCTCCTCGGTAGGTCGCCGCGGCGATAAGAGAGCTGGGTCGGCACGAAGCATCTTCGCAACGGTACGAATCGTATGCGCACGCGAGCGAATGATGCCCACCGACTCCAACTCGGCCTCTTCGAGCGTCGCCGGATCGGGAAAGACGATGCGGACACCGTCACCTTCAACACCGGGTAGCGGAGTTCCCCACGTCGAGGCGATGCGGCCGACAAGGGTGCGTGCGCCGGCGACGCTTATCTGCTGACCCACTACGGCGCGTACGACCGTCTCGAAGCTGTCCCACGATCCGGGTATGCGCACCCCCGGTCGCGCGGCGACGTCATCCGCTAAAGAGGGATCGGCGGCGAGGACCTGATCGATTCGTTCCGGGTCGGCCTCGACATCGAACACCCGGCCGATGCGATTTCTCACCGCCGCGAGGAGGCGCACGTCCGAGAGCGAGACGTGCGCTACGAGCGTGGACATCGCTTGGTCGTCGTGCACTTCGACGACTCCGAGAGCGTCGCCTACGCGTACGGCGCGCCGCCATACACCGTCGCGGACCTCCTCGACTCCCGGAATTGCCCGGGAAGCGAAAAACGAAAGCATGTCCTCCCATCGAAAGGGGCGCCGATACGGCACGCGCAACACGGTGAACGCGTGCGACTCGCCGCCGACCCGTATCGGTGTGCGTCCGACGGTGCGTCTGATTTCACTCGGTGGGCGGTCGAACATGGCGCGAAACGCCGCATTGAACCGGCGAACGCTTCCGTGCCCCGAGGCAAAGGCGATCTCGGCCATAGAGAGCGTCGAATCGACGACCAAGGCCTTGGCAAAGAGCGTTCTGTGAGCGACGAGAACCTGTTTGGGCGACGCGCCCACGTGGTGTTCGAAAAGGCGCCGCAGCGTACGCTCGTTTACGTCTACCAGTTCGGCAAGGCGCGGCACACTGAAGTCGTCCCCATCGGCGATCCCGTCGACGATGAGCGCCATGGCCCGCTGCACGAGTCGATCCTCGTCGCTCCACGCCCCGGCGGGAGCGAGTTCGGGTCGGCACCGCAGACAGGGCCTGAAGCCTGCGGCTTGCGCAGCGGCGGCACTCGGATACCAGATGCAGTTCTCACGCTTCGGCGTCGGAGCGGGACAGACGGGGCGACAGTAGATGCCGGTGGTGCGCACGGCGGTATAAAACCGCCCGTCGAATCGCACGTCCCGCGACAACACCGCCCTATAACAGGCGTCGGGATCGAGAGCGTCCGATGGTCGCTGCAATCCGACCGTCGGCGACGGTACGTTTCGAAGTATCTGGTCTATCACGGCGCAAAGGTACCACGTGAATCGCGTGTCGTCTGGCCGTTTTCGGACACCAACGGCGTGCGACCGCATACGTCGTCGGCCGTCTCATTGGGCCGGCGACAGACGACGATGCCTTCACGATTCCGACTCCGATCGATAATCGTCATTGTTCATTGACACTCGTCAATGAATAGTGTCAACAAAATCGTTGACGTATGACGGAAGTGCATCTAACCTGAAAAGAAGACGTACGTTATTCCACATTCTAACGAACCAAAACGCGAACACTTGTGAGCTGCTCAACACCTATCCGAGGAGGTTGCACGATGTTAGTTCTGTTGGCTTCGCTTCCGATTCTCTTCACGATTATCATGATGGTAAGTTTCAACTGGCCGGCAAAGCGCGTAATGCCGATCGCGTGGGCGATCGCCCTCGTCCTGGCGGCATTCGTGTGGCGCGTGCCGGCTTTTTGGCTCGCCGGCGAGACCGTCGCCGGGGCACTCAACGCGGTGAACATTCTCATCATCGTGTTCGGTGCTATCCTGCTTATGAACACGCTCAAAAACAGCGGCGCCATTACGGCGATCAATCGTACGTTTCACGGCATTAGCGCCGACCCACGAATCCAAGCGATCATCGTCGCCTTTCTGTTCGTCTCCTTCATCGAGGGCGCGGCGGGATTCGGCACACCGGCGGCGCTGGCAGGCCCTCTTCTGGTAAGTCTCGGTTTTCCGCCGCTGGCGGCAGTCATTCTGGCGCTCATCGGAGATAGTACGTCGGTCTCCTTCGGGGCCGTCGGAACTCCGATCATCGGCGGCGTTGCCCGCGTTCTGGACTCGACGGCGGTTCGCGGGAGCATAACCGCGGCCGGATCGACGTGGGAGGGTTTCATTCAAGAGGTCGGCGTCTGGTCGGCAATTCCCCACGCGATCGTCGGAACCTTCCTGCCGCTCATCATCGTGATGGTGATGAGCCGCTTGTTCGGCAAGGAGAAGTCCTTCAAGGGCGCCTTCGAGGTGGCCCCCTTCGCAATCTTCGCCGGCCTCGCCTTCACGATTCCGTATCTATTGATAGCGGTATTCATCGGACCCGAACTGCCGTCGTTGTTGGGGGCACTGATCGCCATCGCCATCGTGGTACCGGCGGCGCGCTCCGGCTTTTTAGTGCCGAAGACGACGTGGGAGTTTCCGGAACGGAGCGCGTGGGCCGCCGAGTGGATCGGGACGGTAGATGTCGGCTCCCAAAAGGACGAAGAGAGCGCTATGTCGGGATTCACGGCGTGGCTCCCATACATCTTAGTGGCCCTTCTCCTGGTGGCGACGCGCATTCCGCAACTGGGCATTCGCGGACTGATAACGTCTCCCGGAGCGACCATATCGTGGGACGGAATTCTGGGAACGGATCTCGCGTATCGGCTCCAGCTGCTCTATCTCCCCGGGACGATTCCGTTCATCCTCGTCGCGTTGTTGACGATACCGATGCACAAGATGTCCGGTGAGGCGGTCAAAGCGACGTGGACCGGATCGCTCAAGCAGATCGTACCGGCATCGATCGCGCTGATCTTCGCCCTGGGAATGGTAAACGTCATGCGCTTTTCCGGTAACAACGCGTCGGGACACCCCGACATGCTGCGCGTGCTCTCGATCGCCGCCGCCGGCGCCTTCAGCTCGGTATGGACGCTGGTAGCGCCCTTCGTCGGCATCCTCGGGGCGTTCATGACCGGCAGCAACACCGTCTCCAACATTCTCTTTTCGGCGTTTCAGTACGAGGTCGCGGCCGCAGCCGAGATATCGAGAACCGTCGTGGTCGGTCTCCAGGTAATCGGCGGAGCGGTGGGAAACATGATCTGTGTACATAACGTCGTAGCAGCGAGTACGGTAGTCGGCGTCCTGGGAAGCGAGGGGAGGATCATCCGTACCAACATGGTACCGGCGGCTCTGTACGCCTTGGGAGTGGGTGTGGTAGGAGCAATCGCAATCGCAACGCTCCCCGGGCTTTTCTGACCGGGTAAGGACGGCTATGCCCGCCCGCGACCACGCGGGCGCGGCGGCCGATGCAGAGAGAGGAGAGACGAGTGAAGATAATCGTTCCGATTAAGCAAGTGCCGGAAACGAGTAATGTGAAGATGGATCCCGAGACGGGTACGATGATCCGTAGCGGTGTTGAAACGGTCGTAAACCCCCTCGACCTTTACGCGATAGAGACGGCGTTGCGCATCAAGGAAGAGCATTCCGGTCACGTAACGGCGATTACGATGGGACCGCCTCCGGCGGAGAAGGCGCTGCGCGAGGCGGTCGCTATGGGCTGCGACGACGCAGTCTTGATCTCCGATCGAAGATTCGGCGGGGCGGACACGTGGGCGACGAGCTATACATTGGCCCAGGCGATAAAGACGCTCGGCGACGTCGACCTGATCATCGCCGGCGAGCGGGCGACCGACGGCGACACGGCACAAGTCGGTCCCGGCATCGCGGCGTGGTTGGGCCTTCCTCTCGCGACGTACGTCGCGAAGATCGAGGGTATCGGCTCCGGGAAGATGACGGTTGAGCGGTTGGTGGAGGAGGGTTACCAGATTCTGCGTCTGCCGACCCCCGCGCTCATCACCGTTGTGAAGGAGATCGCCGCACCGCGACTCCCCACGCTGCGCGGAAAGAAACGCGCCAGGACCATGGAGATTCCCCTTCTCAACTCAGAGAACATGGATCTCGATCCGGCCGCTCTGGGTCTCAAAGGATCACCCACGAGGGTGGTCAAGATCGATACACCCCGGGTGACCAGAGGCGGTCACGTCGTTACGGCGGCCGACGAGCAGGGTGTCGAGCGTGCGGTCGACGAGCTGTTCAAGTTCTTGAACACGAAAGAACTGGTGTAGGAGAGAACTGACATGAGTTTTGTATGGACCTTAGCCGAGCAATACGGGGGCGCCCTTAAGGCGGTGTCCTTCGAGCTTTTGTCGCGCGGTCGCGCGCTCGCGGACAAGCTTGAAACCAAACTCGCATCGGTCGTCATCGGCGACGACGTCGAGGAGGAGAGCCTCCAAGAGCTTATCCGGCGCGGAGCGGACGAAGTGTACTACGTCCGCGATGCGCGTCTGGCGCATTTCGTGTGTGAAAACTATTCCGGCGTTCT
Organism: Alkalispirochaeta sp.; assembly: GCA_965601925.1. Lineage (GTDB taxonomy): Bacteria > Spirochaetota > Spirochaetia > DSM-27196 > Alkalispirochaetaceae > Alkalispirochaeta. The sequence goes on along the minus strand of OZ271854.1, from coordinate 1,607,423 downwards.
GAGCGCACTCATAAAACAGTACCGTCCGAGCATCATCCTCGCCGCGGCAACGTCGACGGGACGAACGGTGATGCCCTACGTCGCGATCCAGGTTAATGCCGGTCTGACCGCGGACTGCACTGAGCTCGATATCGAGGAGGGGACCGGCAACTTGTTGCAGACGCGTCCCGCCATCGGCGGCAACATCATGGCGACCATCAAGACGCCTAACCACCGCCCGCAGATGGCGACCGTCCGCCCTAAGTCCAGTAGACCGTTGCCCGCCGACGAGACGCGGGTCGGAAAGGTCATCGAGGTTCCCGTTGACGACGCGATGCTCGACGGTCGAGTGCTCGTCGTCGGGTACCGGACGGACGCCGAGGACTTCGTCAACATCGAGGAGGCGGACGTCGTCGTCGCCGGCGGCAAGGGCATGAAGCGGGGTGACAACTTCGCGATGCTCCGTGTCCTGGCCGAGCAGTTGGAAGGCGTCGTCGGTGCGAGTCGAGACGCGGTCGATCGGGGATGGATCGGCTATCCCCATCAGATCGGGCTCAGCGGAAAGACGATTTCGCCCAAACTCTATATCTCGGCGGGGATTTCCGGGTCGATCCAACACCTCGCCGGCATCAAGACGAGCGAAACCATCGTATCGATCAATAGCGATCCGGAGGCCAATATCCACCGCGTCGCCGACTTCGCAATCGTCGGCGACCTTTTCGAGGTGATTCCGGAGATCAGCCGTCGACTCAACGGGAAGGGAGAGACGTGATGAAGACCGCAACGGTGAAGAAGACACGGTACCGCCCCGTGACGTCGGAGATCGTCGACGCGTTACGGCGCATCGTGGGAGACAAAAACGTACTCGTCGACGAGGAAAAGATGGAGGCGTACTCTCACGACGAAACCAGCGCCGAGGAGTACGGCCACATGCCCGAGGTGGTAGTGCTTCCGACCACGACCGAACAGGTCGCCGAGGTCGTCAAGCTCGCCAATCGCGAGACGATCCCCATCACACCGCGCGGCGCGGGCAGCGGCCTCTCCGGAGGAGCGATACCCTCCCACGGAGGGATATTGCTCTCCGTAGAAAAGATGAACCGCGTCATCGAGTTGGACATGGACAACATGGTAATCGTGGTTGAGGCGGGCATCGTTACCAACGACCTCGCGACGATGGTGCAGGAGAAGGGACTCTTCTTTGCCGGGTATCCGATGAGTCTTCAGACCTGTTTCTTAGGAGGCAACATCGCCGAGAACGCCGGCGGCGGTAAGGCGGTTAAGTACGGCGTTACGGGTCGCTACATCATGGGCATAGAGCTGGTCACCCCGACGGGAGACGTCGTCTGGCTCGGCGGAAAGTTGGCCAAGGACGTCTCGGGTTACGACCTCAAGCAACTGGTCGTGGGATCCGAGGGGACACTCGGTATCGTGACCAAGGCGATCGTCCGCCTGATCGGCTATCCGAGAGCCGTGAGCGACCTCCTGGTGCTCTTCAAGACGCCGCGGGAGGCGATCGACGTCGTGCCGGTGCTGATGGCACGCGGATTGACGCCGACGAGTATCGAGTTCATGGATCAACTTTCGGTTCAAACGAGCTGTCGCTATCTCAACGAGTCGCTGCCGTACCAGGAGGCGGGCGCGATGCTTCTGATCGAGGTCGACGGCAACGACGCGCAACAAGTAGAGTCGGACTTGATCGCGATAGGCGACTTGTGCGAGGAGCACGGGGCGATGGAGGTCTACGTTGCGGAGGACCACAACACGATGGAGCGGATATGGAGCGTCCGGCGCAACATCGCCGAGGCGTTCAAAGTATACAGTCCGATTCAGAGCCTCGAAGATATCGTCGTTCCGATGGCGAGCATACCGGAAGTGATCCCTGAGCTCGACCGGATCAGCTCGAAGTACGGCATGAAGATTCCGTGTTACGGCCACGCCGGGGACGGGAATCTCCACGCAACGCTGGTCAAAGACCCACAGATGAGCGACGACCAATGGCATACAAACGAGGATCTGGCGCTCCGGGAGTTGTACAAGGTTACGCACGCTTTGGGTGGCAAGATAAGCGGCGAACACGGTATCGGCGTAAAGCGGAAGAAATACCTGAACGATCTCATCGACCCGGTAGAGCTGCAGCTGATGCGCGGAATCAAACGCGCCTGGGATCCGAACCAAATCATGAATCCCGGCAAGATATTCGATGGGGACGGCGGATAGTCGATAGAGGGTTCACTCGGAACTTCGGACCTGCGCAAAGAGCTTGCACGCCACGGCGGGGCCACAGGAGCGAGAAGATGGCTGAAGTCACCTTGAAGTACCACACAGAGGGCCTTGCGGTCCGATTACCCGACACACCGAACTTTCTCGGTGTGTTGGAGCCGAGAAAACAGCCCTCGCTTATCGATCCGGAGCGAGCCGTCGTCGAAAGCTTAGCGCACCCGATCGATGCGGAGCCGTTGCGACGGATCGCAACGGGAAGAAAGAACGCCGTTATCGTCATCAGCGACGTGACGCGACCGGTCCCGAACACGCTGCTCCTACCGCCGATCCTCGATGCCCTGCACACCGCCGGGCTTCCGCCGGAGTCCGTCACGATTCTCATCGCTACCGGCATCCATCGTCCCAACGTGGACGGTGAGTTGACCTATTTGGTAGGAGAGGAGATCGCCTCGACGTATCGGATCGAAAATCACTATGCGAAACGCGACGATGCTATGGTACGTGTCGGCACGATAATGAACGAGACGCCCGTCTACGTGAATCGGCGCTACGTGGAGTCGGATCTCAAGATACTCACCGGATTCATAGAGCCCCACATGTGGGCGGGATACTCCGGCGGACGAAAGGCGATTCTGCCGGGAATCTCAAGCGTCCGTACCGTTGAGTTCATGCACGGCCCCGAGATGATCGACGATCCGAACGTCGTATACGGAAAGCTGGCGGGAAACCCGTTTCACGAGGCGGCCCTTATGATCATGGAGTCCGTCGGCGCCGACTTCATCGTGAACGTCACCCTCGACACATCCAAAAGAGTCACCGGTGTCTACTCGGGCCATCCCGTGACGGCACATCTCCACGGTTGTTCCGCGCTGGAACCGTTCAGCACCACCTACTTGGATAAACCGCTCGATTTCGTCGTCACCACGACGGCCGGGTTTCCTTTGGACGTTAACTTGTATCAAACGGCAAAAGGCATCGCCGGTGTCGCCCCGGTCGTTAAAGAGGGCGGAGCGATACTCGTCGCGTCGCACTGTACCGAGGGGCTCGGCAGCGACGAGTTTGTGAGGAGCCTCGATGAGTTCACTACGCCCGCGGAGTGGATACAGCGAGCACTGAATCACGAGTTCTTTTACCCCGACCAGTGGTGCGCCCAAGAGATATACAAATGGATGAGAGACCACGACATTTATCTCTACTCCGACGGAGTATCCGACGATGAACAGCGAAAATACGGACTCCGTCCCATACATTCAATCTCGGACACCGTCGAACAGATGCTCAAAAAAGAGGGACAAGACGCGATATGGGCGGTGATTCCCGACGGTCCGCACCTTGTTCTTCGTTTGAAATAAGTGAATTGAGACATTTTTAAAGAATACCGTTTTTTGAAAATGCCTGAATCGACAAAGGAGGAGGACATGACATCTTTCGCACACCTCCAGACCGTTTTCGGTGAGGATATCCTCATAGGCGCGAACGTCCCCGAGAGTAAACGCAAAGCCTTTGCGAAGTACTCCCACGATCAAGTCGGCGACGAGCGGTACTGGTGTGACCCGGCGGCGGTCGTCTTTCCCTCGAGGACCGAGCAGGTGGTCGCCCTCATGAGGTGGGCCAACGAGACCGGTACGCCGATCACCCCTCGGGGCGCCGGCAGCGGGCTGGCGGGCGCGGCGATACCGGTCGCCGACGGTGTCGTGTGCAGCTTCGAGAAGATGAATCGCGTCAAAGAGATCGACGCCGACAACTTCATGGTGGTCGTAGAACCGGGGGTGGTCACCAACGCGTTGGACGAAGCGCTCAAAGCGTACGATCTCTTCTTTGCCGGTTACCCGATGAGCGAGGACATCTGCTACGTCGGCGGCAACGTGGCGGAGAACGCAGGCGGCGGACGGGCCGTCAAATACGGTACGACCTCCACCTACGTGATCGGCGCGGAGGTGGTCACACCCACGGGTGAGGTGCTCCGCCTGGGCGGCAAGCGCCTCAAAGACGTCACGGGCTACAACCTCCTACAACTCTTCATCGGCTCCGAGGGGACACTCGGGCTATTCACCGAGCTGACCATTCGCGTGATTCCGCGACCTGCGGCGCGCGGTGTCTTCTTCGGCGCCTTTCCGACCCCCGAGGCGGCAACCAGCTGTATCGTCGATCTCAAGCGGCGCCTCGCCGACGGACCCTCGGCGATCGAATTCATCGACGGTGAGACGGCGCGTCGCACGAACGAGAGTTTGCCGGCACGAGACCGGTCGCAACTCCCGGACGACGCCGAGGCGTTCCTGCTCGTGGAGTTCGACGGACCCGACGCCGAGACGGTTAACCGACTCCTGACCGCGGCCACGCATCTCGTCGCCGCCCAAGGGGGCATCGTCGACGCATCGGGGACGGACGCCGAGGCGATAGAACGGTCGTGGCGGCTCCGAAAACAGGTAGCGTGGTGGGTAAAAAGAACCGCCGGACAGTGGCACTCTCTGGAGGACGTTGTGGTGCCGCCGGCGACCGTACCGGATCTCGTCTCCTATGTAGGTCGCCTTCGAGGAGAATACTCCGTGCCGATTGCCGTTTTCGGGCACGCCGGGGACGGCAACTTCCACGTGACACCGATGAAGGGTGATGCCATGACTCCCGACGAGTGGGACGAGACGGCACATCGTCTCCTCGGCGATCTGTACGAGGAGGTAGTGCGCCTTGGTGGTACGATTAGCGGCGAGCACGGGATCGGTCGCAAGCGGGTGAACCACCTCTCCGTTGCGCTCTCTCCGTCGGAAGAGGAGACGATGCGCGCGATAAAGCGCGCCTTGGATCCCAACAACGTGCTGAATCCGGGGGTGATCTTTCCCGCCACGTAGGCGACGATCGACATCGCGCTCCGGCGAGGGTTCCGACGGCGTCTTGTCGCGAGACTCAACAGATGGTATTCTCAAGCGGCACTACGGACGCGTATTCGCCATGAGTTCTCCGCTATCCAAACGTCAACGCCAGGCACTGCAGACGAAATCGGCAATCGTAGAGCGTGCACTTGATCTCTTTCAGGAACGGGGCTTCGCCGCGGTGACCATCGAAGATATCACCACCGCCGCCGGTGTAGCCCGCGGAAGTTTTTATACCTACTTCAAATCCAAGAGCGACATCATCGTCGACGAGTTCTGGAAAATCGACGGATACTACAAGAAATATTCGCGTAACCTCAGGCGATACAAAACCGCGGCCGAGCAGTTACTCGCATTTACACGCGCCCAACTGCGCTACGTTCGTGACGTTGTCGGCATCGAACATCTCAAAGTTCTGTACGCAAATCAGACCTTCGAGCCGGGCTCGGAAAAGGTCATCACCAACCGCGGCCGCTTCTGGCACCACCTGATTCGCGGTATTATCGCACAAGGCCAGGAGGCGGGAGAGTTTCGCCGAGACGTCGACGCGGAACGGTTGGCGATCTTCTTCAACCGCTCGATGCGCGGCATGTTCCTCGATTGGTGTATCTCCAGCGCCGAGGAGTTCGACCTCGTAAAAGAGGGCGTCACCTTTTGCGAAGGGTGGATTCTCCGATCTCTCCGTCCGTGACGCCGTATCCGGGAAGGACTCGTTTCAACGCGGTTTGCGGTCGCGTCACTCCAGTGGTTTGAGCTCGTCCAAGACCCATGGAACAAGCTCGGCGACGGTCGGATGAGGCAGGACCGATCGCCGGTATCGTAGACACGGAAGGTCGGAGTACATCCACGCCGATATCATGGCGATCACCTCGTCGCCCCCGACGCCGAGAACCGTCGCACCCAGAATCCTGTCCGTCTCGGCGTCGACGATCATCTTTATAATACCGTCTGTCTCGCCCTTTTCACGTGCCCGGGCGACCCTGGACATCGGCATGGTCGCCATGAGGACCCTGCGTCCGCTCTTTCGAGCCGTAATCTCATTCATGCCGACACGACCCAGGGGTGGATCGACGAAGAGGGCATACGTCGGATGGCGATCGGTCACCGTCCACGACTCGCCCCGGAGGTTGTGAACGATGATCTCACCGTCGTTGACCGAGGTGTGGGTAAAGGCGCCGCGGCCGTTGATGTCTCCGACGGCGAAGATGTGCGGAACGTTCGTTTGCAGCTTCTCGTTGACCGGGATGAAGCCGCGCTCGTCGGTCCGCACGCCCGCGGCGTCAAGGTTAAGTCTTTCCGAGTTGGGTACGCGCCCAAGACCGAGAAGGAGGTGAGAGCCGGATACACTCATAGGCTCGCCGTCGCGTCGAACGGCGACATCGATGCCCTGTGACGCTCCGCCAACGTTGCGCGGGGCGACGGACTCAACCTCAACACCGCACATTATCCGGACGCCCTCGCGCTCCAACACCTCCCGGATTATCTGGGCGACATCCTCATCCTCCCTCGTCACGAGACGCTCGCTACGTTGGAGAACGGTCACCTCACTGCCGAGGCGCCGGAACGCTTGAGCAAACTCTAAGGCGATGTAACTTCCGCCGAGAACGACCAAATGGTCGGGAAGCCGCGTGAGATCGAGTACGCGAACGTTATCGAGATAGGGAACGGTGTCCAGACCGGGAATGGCGGGAACCCGGGCGCGCGAGCCGGTGTGAATGTAAATCCGCTCGGCCTCGATCACATCGTCGCCGATACGGACGCTATTGGGTCCCTCAAACGACGCATAATCACGATAGAGATCGCAATGCTCCTCAAGGTAGGATCGTAACCCGTCACTGTTGCCGCTCCGGATCGCATTTTGCCGCTCCATAACGCGGGCGAAATCGACCTCGACCTTCCCGACGCGCACGCCGAGTTCGTCACCCCGCCGTGCCATGTGCGCTGCCCGCGCGCTCGCGACGATCGTCTTGGTCGGCGTGCAGCCGTAGTTGACACACGTGCCGCCGACGCGATCTCCCTCGGCAACGGCCACCGATTCGCCGCGTTTTACCAACTCCGATGCGATGGTATACGTCGCCTGCCCGGTGCCGATGAGAACGGCGTCATAGCTCTTACGCATGGTGTGCTCCTCCCGATCTATTTGTATATTCAATCTTCGCCCCGTCGGGGTCAAGGGCTACCGGGCCATCGATATCAGTATCGTTTCCACAGGGTGAGATGGCGCCCGTCGCCGACGAACCCGAACTCGGTGAACGCCGCCGCGTACGTCGAGTCCCGCGCGGCCTCTCCGTTGATCGTTTCGGTGCGGACGCGTTTGAGCGGCGCGCTTTGTCGGGCGAGGAGAAAGGAGAAAAGAGCAAGGTACTCGGTCAGTCGCGGTGAATCCGGAGGGGCGAACACGGTAACGTCCTTCCCTCTCTTCTCCGATATTACGACCACCCGCTCTCCGTGAAAGACGAGATGGGTCGTCGGGAGGCGATGGGGCAACACGCGTTTGACCGACTCGACATCGATTCCGCATAACGAGGCGGGGTCGGCGGCGTTCATCCAATAGATCGTGTCGTCGGGAAGCGGGTCTGCGAGGCGCCGTAGCGCGGCATGGGAGACGAACTGCAACCCAACGACGCCCTCGACGAAGTGGCCGGTGGTGATCTCGCCGGAGAGTTCCATGAGCCTTAGGGTGCGAAAGAGTCGGCTCCATTGCAAGGCGGGCAGCTCGTGCTTGAGAATCTCCCGAAAGAGAACGCCGTAGCGGGCAAAGAGCGTCCTGATCCGATCCTTGATGAGTTCGCTCTCCTCCACCGGATCGTCGGATTCGTCCGCCGCTCCCAAGTGGATCCAGTTTCCGCTCATCGGGCGCGTCGCCTTCCAGCGATTGTAACTCCGCCCGCTCGGCACGCGCGATCGCCCGCGCCGATCCCTCTCGGCGACCCCGGCGATCGTCTCGGCGGCAAAATTGGTGGCAATACCGCGGCGCAACGCCTCGATCCCGTCGTTGCGCACCGCCCCGACCCACACGAGACGCCACAATGCAGACGCCGCCTCTTCGCTCTTGCATTCCGCCTCACGAACGAGATCGAGAAAATTGAAGACGCCGCCGCGCGCCAGAACCTCCTCGATTTTCATTTCGACCCCGGACTCGGACGATGGTTCGCCCTTACCTTCCCGCCGCCGCGGTTGGGGGAAGAGATCGAGATCGCTTTCGAACGCGAATGTGACGCGCCTGACGCCGCAACCGAACCAGACCAGCTCGCTCTCGCCCATAGCGCGGTCCAACCAGCTCGGATAGTACGGGTCGACCCGCGCGGGCAATAGCTCACTCTCCCAATGTGCGGCGCGCGCCGGATAGCCGAACAGCTGCTCGAGCCGCCCTTCCATCTCTTCCAACGAGTCGCCGCGCGTCGCGAGCCCCTGGTAGTGTGCTAAGAAGAGCTGAAACCGTTGCGGCGACAAGGGCTCGAGGGACGGTCTGGCCGCAGCGCGCCGCATACGCAGAAGCCGCTCGAGGTTCTCTCGTGAACAAAGCTGGTCCTCCGTCGCTCCGGTGGTAATCCGATCGAGAATGAGCGCCCCGCTGTGTGTCAGATCGTCTATGACACGATCCAACGCATCGGCGCTGACCGGCACCGTGCGCTCGATCCACGATATCGAGACGGGACCGTAGTAATCCAACCATTGGACGACGAACCGATGGAGGGTCGTCGCGTGATTTCCTTCGTCGCCGTCATCGTCCTCCGTGGTACCATCGATCGCCGCATCGTCGGGTGTCCGATCCACCGCGCCGGCCACGGCCTCTTCGAAGAAGGCGCGCCGTTCGCCGGCAAGCACACCGATTACCTCGCCGTCCCGCTGGTAACGGTACAGTCGGTGTTCCACCGCGGCGACGATCGCGTACGAATCGCCGCCGCCGCGCTCAATCGCCTCTAAAAGCTCGCGCCACTCGGAAGCGGGAATGTAGAGTCGCTCGTCGACCCACGCAAGAAGCTCCTCCGCCGAGTCGGGGGCGTAATCCGCCTCCACGCGCTGCAGCTTTCGTCGCAGCGCTTCGGCGAGCTCGGCCGGAATCTCGGGACGCAAATGGGGCGAGTGAAGTACCTCTCGTAGCAACTCATCGCTCAAGGAGGTGCGTAGATCCGGCGCGGCCGCGTCGTCGGTGTACATGAGTACTTCGATTTGGCGCCACAGGATCGAGGCGGCGAAGGGCGAGGGCGTATCGGTATGTACAAACGAGAGCGCTATCTCACCGTGACGGATTTCGGCAAGCAGCTCTATGAGTTGCTCGAGATCAAACTCGCTTTGCATACACTCCCGCCACGTCTCGAGGATGATCGGAAAATCCTCGTGTCGAGAGGTAGCCTGGAGCAGCTTCTTGGAGCGCAGACGATTGATCCACAGGGGCATACGTTCGGAAAAGCGCTTTCGCGGAAGGAGGAGCGCGCGTTGTGCGTTCTCCCTGAATCGTGCTCCGAAGACGCCTCCCCCTTCGATCGATTCGCGCAGGAGTCGCGCAAGATCCCGACCTTCCAAAAGCTGAAACAGCTTCGTCTCGTCGTAGTCACTCACCGCGTTGAGAAGAACCGCGTCGTTATTGGTGAAGGTCTCCAACGGATACCCGAAGCGTTCATTCCACACCGCGGAGAGGCACATGGCGAGAGGCTTGTTTACCGCCGCTCCCCATATGGTGTGAATGACGATTTGCATCGAGTCGACGTTGCCCTTGGGATCGTGATAGCGCTCGATGAGCACGTGGCGACGATGGGGAAGCGCGGAGCCGGTGCGAGACCGCTGTAGACTGAGATAATCGTACAGCGACTGCGCGGCGAAACGCTCCATACGATGAACGCGTTCGAGCTCACCGGCGAGATCCCGTTTTTCGCTGAGCAACGCCTCGGCCTTCTCAAGAAAGCCGGCGATACGCTCGGAGAAGACGAAGGGCCGCGATATGTCGTCGGCGATCCAAAAGGGAACGATCGTGTTACTCCGGTCCGCGGGAAGGACCTCGACGTCGTTGTGGGTGATCCGGGTAATGCGCCAGGCGCGATTGCTGAAGGGAAAGGCCTCTCCGAGAGAGCGCTCCCACACGAACTCCTCGTCCAGCTCGCCGATCTTTACCTTCGAGTCGGCGATGCGCAGATTGAAGTAACCCCGATCGGGAATCACCCCACCGGACATATACAGGAGCATCGCCGCGTTCTTCCGCGCCTGAATCGTCCCCATCGTGCGATCGTAAATGGCCCTCGGATTGAGCTCCTTGATACGTGTATCGGCGTAGCGTCCTGCAAGCATCTCCACGACGATCTCCAGCTCCCGGCGGCCGAGATTCCTGTAGGCGTGGATACAGCGCAGCTGGAGAAACAGGTCATGGATCGACACGGGGTCGAAGAGTGCGGTGGAGAGAATGATCTGGGAAAGTACGTCCAGCGGCTTCTCGGGAGGATCGACGTCTTCGATTGCACCTTCGCCGATAGCCTCGGTCAGTGCGGCGGACTCGATCAAATCGCGGGAGTGGATCGGAAAAATCGTGGCACGGGATGTTGCGCCCACCCCGTGTCCGGCGCGCCCGATCCGCTGTATCGTCGAGGCGATGGAGAACGGCGCCTGAACGAGTACGACCTCGTCGATCTCGCCGATATCGATACCGAGCTCCAGAGAGCTCGTTGCGACGATCGCCGAGAGCTCCCCGGCTTTCAGGCGCTCCTCAACGACGGCACGAATCTCCTTGGAGAGCGATCCGTGATGGGCGTAGACGGACTCCTCTCCCGATTCATTTATCAACCGCGCGATCTTCTCCACCATTCGTCGGCTATTGGCGAATATGAGTGTGGAGCGGTTGACGCGAATGTGGCGGATTAAGCGTTCGGTAATGGCGTTCCACCACTCGTCGCTCTCCTCCCCCGGCGTTACGATCTCCGCCGGCGTTCTGCGATTCCCACCGACCTCGGGAAAGCCGACGGAGATCTCGTATCGCTTGGTACTGTGTACATCGACGGTACGTACACGTCTCGATACGTACTCGTACTCTTCGCCGATGTGCTTCAGCCGAAAAGCGCCCAGAATTTCGGCCACCAGCGCCATCGGTCGCACCGTAGCCGAGAGGGCGATACGCTGGAACTCGCCGCACAGCGGGACGAGTCGCTCGACACCGCTCATGAGGTAGGTTCCTCTCTTGGATGAGAGTACCGCGTGAATCTCATCGAGAATGACCGTGGTGAATCCGGCGAGTCCGCGGAGTCCGCTCTTGGAGGAGAGCATCAGATTGAGGCTCTCGGGTGTCGTGACGAGAATCTCGGGAGGATGCGCGACGAGCCGCCGACGCTCGGACTGCTCGGTGTCGCCGCTTCTCACACCGACGCGAATTTCCGGAAAACCCTCGCCTGCAGCGCTGAACCGGCGGCGCAACGCCGAAAGGGGGCGTTGTAGGTTGCGCTCGATGTCATTGTTGAGCGCCTTGAGCGGCGAGATATAGAGTACACGCCCCTCGTGGCCGCGGATGATCGCGTCGACGGCGATGAGGAACGCCGCCAATGTCTTACCGGTTCCGGTCGGAGCGCTGATGAGGCAGTGCTCTCCGGTCGCGATGAGGGGCCACGCCTCCGCCTGGACCGGTGTCGGCTCTCCGACCTCTTCGGCAAACCACTGCGCAACGATCGGGTGAAAGTGCTCGAGATCGAAAGGCGGCGAACCGTGCATGAACAGAGTATAGAGAAGCTCCCCGGAGAAGAGAAGCGCAGCGGCACGGTGCACCGGTGTATGCAAAGACATGCGCTGTGATGTCGTAAAGACCTCGCGGTATTGTCGGTAACGCCACTGTTTTTTGCGATTGATTCTTCTTACCGTTTGAGTAATACGACGAGGAGGAACGTATGCCCAATCCGGTTAATTGGTTTGAAATTCCCGTTGCCGATCTCAATCGTGCGAAGATCTTCTACGAGGCGGTACTCGGTTACGAACTCTCACTACAAGAGATGGGGCCGATGAGAATGGCGTGGTTTCCGATGGAACGCGGTGCGCCCTTTGCGACGGGAAGCCTCGTTCAGGCGGAGTCGTACACGCCGTCTCGCGCAGGATCGATGGTATACTTCAGCGTGGCGAGTATCGAGAAGGCCTTGGAAGCGGTCGAACGGGCCGGCGGATCGATCATTAACGGAAAGACACCGATCGGCGAGTTCGGATTTGTCGCTCACTTCGAGGACAGCGAGGGAAACAGAGTCGCGCTCCACGCCGATGCGTGAGCCGCCTTGGGTTCGGGAACACGTCCCGGACCCGAAAGACACACATTCTCCATATATCGAAGTATAAATAACACCGTCCGTGGAACATATGGGGATTATCTGTGGATAACTCTATCGATCGGCTCCAAACAACGTACTCATAGACAATTATGCGTGTTGAACAGTGTGGAAAACACTTTCCACAGGCGAATACGGTTCTCTAGAGGCCGACATATCGCATAAAACACCCCAAATTCACCCGCCATTCTAGCTGGAAATAGCCTTGAGCTATGCTATTATAATCTCTTGTTCAAAACCGAGATCGAAGCACAAGTGTGGATAAGTTGTGGATAAACCGGGGCATATATGAGCGATTGGCACGATAATCACGTATTCTGGGACGAAGCGCTGAAGCACATCGAGCACCAAATCTCCGAGCAGGAGTTTGTCATGTGGTTTCAGCAGATCGAATACGCCCGCTCGGAAGAGCAGAGTATTACGGTCATGGTGCCGTCTTCTTTTTATCGAGATCAAGTAAAACAGCGTTATCTCGACTTAATCGAAAAAAAACTGTACGAACTCTCCGGACGTCCGTTTCAGCTCGACTTCGAAATCCGGCGGGCGGAGATAGCGCCCGCACCGGAGCGTTCCTCAAAACGGCGTATCGCTCGTACGATTCAGCACGAGGCGGCCGAACCGGAACCGCGTAACGGCACCGCCGTCGCCAAGCCCAAACCGATCGGAACCGCTCCCGGTTTGAGCAGAGAATACACCTTCGAGAACTTCGTCGTCGGTGACAACAACCGGTTTGCAGCCAACGCGGCGATGGCGATCGCAAAGAATCCGGGCACGACCTACAATCCGTGTCTCATCTACGGCGGTGTCGGCTTGGGCAAGACGCACCTCCTGCAGTCGATCGGTAACAGCGTCTGGCAAAACGACACGAACATGAAGATCGTGTACGTCACCGCCGAAGACTTCACCAACGAGTTCATTCGTTCCATTCAGGAGAACAAGACCCATCTCTTTAAGAACAAGTATCGCCACGCCGATGTGCTGCTCATCGACGACATTCACTTTCTCCAGAAGAAGCACGAGACGCAGGAAGAGCTCTTTCACACCTTCAATGCGTTGTTCGACGCCAAGAAGCAGATGGTGTTCACGTCGGACCGTCCGGTGAGCGAAATCAAAGACATCACCGAGCGTCTGCAAAATCGCTTCACCCGGGGTCTTACCGTCGATCTGCAACCGCCGAAGATGGAGACCGCGGTCGCGATCCTCAAAAAGAAAGCCGAGGCCGCCGGGGTGCACGTTCCCGACGGCGTCATCAATCTCATCTGTCAGAAGATTACCACCAACGTTCGGGATCTCGAGGCGGCACTCACACGGATCATCGCCTACGCCGAGCTCGTGAACAAAGAGGTGACCGTCGAGGTGGCACAACGGCAGCTCAAGGACTTCTTCTCGAGTCCTCTGCAGAACAACATCACTATCGATATCATTCAGCGCATCGTCGCCGACTACTTCAACCTCTCTCCCAACGAACTGAAAGGTAAGAAACGCACTCGCCAAGTGGCGTTTCCGCGCCAGCTGGCGATGTATATCGCTCGAGAGATCACCGAGGCGTCGATGACCGACGTCGGCCTTGAGTTCGGCGGGCGAGACCACACGACGGTTATGCACGCCTGCCAGCGTATCGAGAGCCGCATGCGCACCGATCCCACGATCGAAGACGTCATTCAGACGCTCATACGACGGATCAAAGACGAAGGAAGTCGCGCGTAATCGCCTCCCGGGGCGATACGGCGGACCGATTCAACCATAAGATTATGTGGATAGATATGGGGAATCGCTTGGATAACAACGGGATATCTCGGTACGCCGGGAATATGTGGACAAAGTCGGGAAAAGAGGGTCTGGGTTATTATGCTTCTATTTCATGGTCCGAGAATGATTTGAGCCCATTTTCCACAAATCCCGGTACCCTACTACTGCTACTACTATCTTTTATATATAATCCGCAATGGAAAGGAGCCTGAATACCCGTGAAATTCACCGTAGAACGAGATCCCATTATTCGTGAAATCCAGGTCGCTCAGGAGATCATCGCATCGCGTTCTAACATGTCGATCCTATCCAACGTCTTGCTTCATGCCGAGGATGGGACGTTGACGGTACGGGCTACCGATCTGAAGGTCAGCTTCGAAACGACCATTCCGGTAACGGTCGTAGAACCAGGTGTAACCACCGTGTTCTGTGACAAGCTTCTCGGTATTCTCCGCTCGGTTCCCTCGGGAGACATCGAGTTCGAGCAGAACGCACAAAGCACCGGTGACAACTTCGTCATTCGACCAAAGTTCAAGAAAATCGATTTCCAGCTTCGCAGTATCTCCGCGGACAAGTTTCCCGAAATTCAAACGCGCGCACCCGAGGACGGATATTTCGAGTTTCCCCAGAACGAGTTCGTCGAGATGGTTTCTCAGACCGCTTTTGCCGTATCCGACGACGAGACGCGCTTTTTCATGAACGGCGTCTATCTCGAGCCCGATGAGAGTAAGCTCGTCATGGTTGCGACCGACGGGCGACGGCTTTCCTATATCAGCCAAGAGATGGCGTCGAGCGTGAGCGGGTTTCCCGGCGTCATCATACCTCCCAAAGTACTCAACCTCGTACGCAAGCTCGCCAGCGGCGAGGGAACCTTACGCATGGCGGTGGCGGATAAGCACGTGTTCTTCGAGTTTGAGGATCACCTCGTCTCCTCGGCACTCATCGACGGGCAATTTCCCAACTATCGCCGCGTCATTCCCGAGCATCAACACCACTCGGTTCTCCTCGACAAGAACGAGCTTGTGGAGGCGCTCAAGCGCGTATCACTACTGGTAGAGAAGTCGCGGCGGATCTACCTCGGTCTCTCGCCGGGAGAGATGCATCTGCGGAGCGAGGAGAGCGAAGTCGGTGTCGCCAGAGAGGATATCGCGGTGGAGTACGACGGTCCGGAGACGACGCTGGCTCTCAACTACACGTATCTCGTCGAGCCGCTGCGCGTAATCGACTCCAACGCGATCTCGATTCACTTTACCGAGGCGAACAAGGCCATCACGATCTACTCGGAGCCGCAGGGTAACTACTTTCATATCGTGATGCCGATGCAGATCCAGTAGTCGGTCGGTAATGAGTGGGATTCGAACGGGTCCGCTACTACCAATTTCGAAACCTGCAAGACGGCTTCCTCGACCTTCCGGCGCGGCAAATCTTCTTGATCGGCCGTAACGGGCAGGGAAAAAGCAACTTCCTGGAAAGCCTATACCTTTTGAGCTACGGCGGGAGCTTTCGCACGCGCCGCGACAGCGAGTTGTGCCGCTTGGGCGAACGCGAAATGGCCGTCGACGGTCTGTTCGACGGTCGCGACGGGCGGCATCGGTTGGAGATTCGGTGGCAGGACGGACGTAAACGTATCACTCTCGACGACACTCCCGTTCAGGATCGCCGCGATATGGTCTCTTTGATCCCGTCGGTCGCTTTTCGGCACGACGATATGGCTTTTGTGAACGGCCCTCCCGAGATGCAGCGCTGGTTCGTCGATCAGACTCTCAGCATGTATCAGCCTACCTACATCGACGATCTCAGACGCTATCGGCGCATCTTGAGAAATCGCAATCAGGCCATCAAGGAGGGAATGACCGATCTCCTGCCGGTGTACGATATCGAGCTGGCCGAGGTGGGCCTCGAGATTCAACGTCGTCGTCGGAGCGTTCTGGAGGCCTTTAACCACGTCTTTTCGCGCACCTTCCGTCTCATATCGGAGCTCGACTCGGAGCTGATACTGGATTATCGCCCGAGTTGGCGCGATCTCGATTCGGTGGATGCGGTGCTGAGACATCTCGAGGAGCGGCGTGACCAGGAGTATGCACTTCGCACGACGACCAGCGGGCCGCATCGCGATCGCGTACTCTTTCGATACGACGGGCACGACTTCATGCACATCGCCTCAACCGGACAGACGCGCTTAGTAGCTTTGATTCTACGTACGGCACAGGCACGATTTTTTTCGCAGGCGACACACCGTCTTCCGGTGCTTCTCTTGGACGACGTTCTCCTCGAGCTTGACCCGAGGCGACGCGCGCTTTTTGTCGAGCAACTACCCGATTCGGAGCAGCGCGTTTTTACGTTTCTGCCCGGTGAGCCGTACGACGCTTATCGTACTGCCGATACGCTGGTATATTCGGTTGAGGATGGCATACTCAGGCGAGAACAAAGTCAGTGAGTTGATCACGCGGTTCATCGACACCGTCGGGGCTCGCGATGAGACGGGCGTCGTTCCCTTCGTTCGCGCGTGGCCGCGTATCGTGGGGCGCGACCGCGCCGCACACTCGAAGATACTCGATATTCGAAACGGAACGGTTCTCGTGGGGGTCGATCATCCGGCGTGGGTACAACGGCTGCACATGGATCGGACCCGCATCGTTGCGACCATACAGCGACGATTTCCGAGCCTCGGCGCGCGATATCTCGCGTTCACGATCGTGGAGCATCTGGACGTCCCCATGCAGCACGACGGGAGCACGCCGAGCAACGGTGACGACGCGCCTGCCGTCGACGATACGAAACGTGAAGGTGGGACGAAGAGTGTCCGCGCGGCGCGGGAGTCCGAAACCGGCCACTCGATGGGATCTTCGGCGGAGGATAGCGAGTTTCAACGGCACCTGAGCGGTCTGCGTCGCGCGCTCGAGGAGAACGAACGCCGCCGCGGCGACGCATAGTTCCGCCTCTTCCCACAATCCGTCAAGCGGCATCGGGCACAGAATTCGCTCATATTGGTGAATGGCCGGGTGGCGGTGCGACTTCAGACCGGTTGCGTACCGCAGGTACGAGGAACGCAACCAACTCCGTCTGCTGAGCACCGACTCACGGCCATTCACCAACGGTCGGTTGAAAACGCGTGCCGTCGAGAACGCGCCGCCCGCTATACCCGGAAACCGTCGATTAACTCGGCGATTCGGCTCAAGGACGTCTGCGTTCGTCCGCTTTCCTCTTTCATCGCCGATACCGATTGCGCGTTGCTGACGCTGCTCTCCCGTACCATCTTCATCGCGTGCCCGAGATCACCGCTGATTTCTGCGAGCTCGCTGATTCTGCGGTTTACCGACTCCGTATCGTTGTTCATCGCGCTGGCGGCCTGCTTGACGGTCATAGTCGACTCGCGCATCGTCTGAAGGGCGGTGAGCACCTCCTGACTGCCGGCCTGCTGTTCGGTAAGGCCGTTGAGCACGACATTTTGAATCTCCCGCGTGTTTTCCAGAAGCTCCGCCATGCGTTCCGAGGTACCGACGCTCTCCTGCATGTCCCGGGCGATGGAGTCGATGAGCCCCGTCGTTGCGTTAAGCGCCTCTTTGATCTGCTTACTTTGGACCGTCGCGCTCTCGGCAAGGCTACGAATCTCTTCGGCGACGACCGCGAAGCCCCGCCCCGCCTCTCCGGCGTGTGCGGCTTCGATCGCGGCATTCATCGCCAGGAGATTGGTCTGGCTCGCGACCTGACTGATCAGGCGGTTCGCCTCCTGTAGACTCTCGGCGTTGACGACGACCTCTTGCATGCGTTGATTGAACGACAGCATCCGATCTCTACTCGCACGCACCGACCCTTGAAGTTCTCCGAAGATTTGCTCCAGGTCGCGAACCGTCTTTCCGATCGATTGTACGCCGGCGACCATCTCCTCGACCGCCGCCGAAGACTCCTCTACGGCGCTCGACTGTTCCTCGATCTGCTGATCGAGAGACGAGACGCCCTCGCTGATCGCCGCAACCGCCTGTGTGGAGGCGTCGATCGCCTCTCTGGTCGAGGCGAGGCGTTTGGAGGCCTGCTCTACCGTGGAGCCGTTGCTCGCGGCCTGTACGTCGACCTCGGCCACGGCCTTTTCCAACGCTTCCTCGGAGTGCCGGAGGCTCTCTATCTCGTCGACGATCGTCCCCACGAGGGAGCGTAACGACGATATGAAACTATTCATCAGTTCCGTAATACGTCCCAGCTCGTCGAAGTTCAGAAGATACATCGGGCGCGTGAGGTCGCTCGACGCTTCGGCAAGCTCCTTGAGGCGCATCGTAAGGAAGCTGTGTTGCTTGGAAATCTCCCGACGCGAGACGGCAAGCAGTCCGACGAGAACGAGAGAGTAGAAGAGGGTAACGAGAAGTATCGCCCCGGAGTGGTTTTCCAACGCCGCCGGGATCGACTCCGCCGTCCGGTAGAAATAGGCGATATGATCGAAGAAGACACCGATGTTGACGGCTACGGCGAGGAGAATCAGATAGTCTTTCAGCTCGAGAAAGATATCCTTTTCGTCTTCTCGGATGGAGGTCATTCGGAGTTTTTGCTTGTACTCCACGAGAGTCACGTTGATTGCGAGCGCGACCGCAAGACCGGTGATAAGTGCGGTGGCTACCGAGTTGAGAATCGCCTTGCCGTAACTGATTCCCCCCGGAGAGTCCCATTGGTAGAGTATTCCGTATACCGCCGTGACGCCGGCTATCCAAAGAATCACCTGCAAACCCATCAGATACCACGGAATACGGATTGCCGCCCGACGCGCCTTTTCATAGAGGTCTTCGCGGCCTTTGATATAGAGGTTGAGCGGGCGAAGCAGGCTCATTACGAGGACGTGCGCCAACGTGCCGAAGACTATTACCGCGCCGAAGTTAATCGGCCGGAACGAGAAGACAATACGTTCACCCACCGACATATCGAGATGAGGATTGAATAGACCCACGAATTGTTCTCGGACGAAGGCACCGAAGAACATCGGCAGCACAAGATTAGCCCCAAGAATTGCGAGAACTGAGCGGCGTTTCATATACACAAATCTAAACTCCGAATTAAGAGTTTTCAACGATTCACCTCGATTGACATGGCAGGATTACGATCGGTATACTTCGCCACCTGTTACGTTCAAATGAGGAGTTAAGCGATGAAACGGACTTATCAGCCGAGTCGCGTCAAACGTAACCGCAAGTTTGGATTTCGTGCCCGAATGAAGACGAAGGGCGGTCGACTCGTCCTGAAGCGCCGTCGCGCCAAGGGCCGTACAAAACTGACCGTTGCGGATGAGAAAAAGCCTTACTAAGGCGGAGATCTTACGACGGAGACGTGACATCACACGCGTCTTTGCTTGCAAGGACGTGTATCGAATAACGGGGCTTCACCTCCGTGTCGTTCCGAACGACGTGGGGTGGAGTCGCGTTTTGTTCGCCGCCACGCGCCGCTTTGCGAATGCGATCGAACGCAATAGAGCTCGACGCTTGGTCCGTGAAGCGTATCGCTTGTGTAAGGCGGACATCGATGGCACCTACGACCTCGCTTTCGTTCTGTATCCCGGTTCGTTCGGCTTCTCGGATCGTCGCTCACAGGTGGAGACACTGTTACATCGATCGGGCCTGATCCGATCACATAAGGAATAGCAATGGAAAAGAACACCCTTCTCGCGGTTGTTCTCTCGGTAATCGTTATCACGGCCGGTTTCATGATACAGAACATTCTGTATCCGCCGCAGCCGGCCACCGATGCACCCACCGCGTCACCGGCCGATTCCGATGGCGCGATACGAGAGCAACCGCTCGACGGCGAGCAATCGTCGACTCCTCCACCGTTCGCCCAACAGATGCTCGGAAATCCCATATCCCCTACCCCGATAGAGAATCTATCGGTGGACCCGGTGATATATGAAAACGATCTGATGCGCGTTACCTTCGACCCCGCCGGCGCACGCGTCGTGTCGTTGCAACTGTTGGAACATCTCGACGGCGAGGGCCCGGTAGAAATGGTGATGCGGGGCGAGACGGATATCGGAGCGTTCGAGCTCCATTTCGGAGGCGCCGATAATCCACCGGTGCGAACCCTCTTTCGCCGCGTCGACACCACCGACAGCAATACGATCGTCTTTGCGCGAGATTTCTTCGTCGAAGGGGCGAGCGAACAGCCGTTTACCATAACGCGAACGTATCGCTTCTATCCCGGTGAGTATTTGCTGGAAGTAGCGGTCGAGATCCAGAACTCGATTAATGCACTGATTCCCCTCGATTTTGACGGGCACGCCTACACGATATCGTACGGTCCGCAGATCGGTCCGTCGTATCAGGAACTGGACAACAGGAACGAGTTCCGCAATTTTCACTACTTCGACGGTGATCGCCGGCGAAACATCCGGATGCGTAACGAGGACCGCGAAACACTTACCGAACGCGTCCAGTGGGCCGCGCTTGCGGGCAAGTATTTTGCCGTGATCGGGATTCCCGGCGCTTTGGACTATGAGTGGACCTTCTCCAACCAGACACCGGCGGGGTTGCGCGACGGCCATTCTCTCGCGATCACGCGGCCGGTGATTCGCTCCGCCGCCAACCGCGACGTGTACCGATTCTACGTCGGTCCTAAGGTTACGAGGGTGCTCGAGCGCTACAACGACGTCGACGACAACGCTTTGGGACTCCGCAATCTGGAACTCCAACGCGTACAGGATAGCCGGGTGTTGTTCGGGTGGCTCGAGACGATCCTGAAGTTTCTGATGGAGCAGATCCATCGGTTCGTGCCCAACTACGGAATCGCCATCATCATTCTGACGATTCTGGTTAAGGTTGCCCTCTGGCCGCTTACCCACAAGAGCTACGAGAGCACCGGCAAGATGCAGACCCTCAATCCAAAGATCCAGGAGATCAGGGAAAAGTACAAGGACAACCCCCAAAAGATGAACGAGGCGATGGCTAACTTGTACAAGAAGGAGGGTGTCAATCCCCTGGGTGGGTGTCTTCCCCTGGCCCTTCAGTTTCCTTTTTTCATCGCTATGTTCGGTGTATTCAACAACCACTTCGATCTGCGTGGCGCTACGTTCATTCCCGGGTGGATTACCGACCTTTCGGCCCCCGAATCGGTGCTCAATTTCGGCAGTTTTACCATTCCTTTTCTCGGATGGAACGACCTGAGACTGTTGCCGATTATATTTGTCGCGAGTCAGTTGTTTTCCAGTAAGCTGATGCAGAACCCCGCAGCGGGATCCAGTGCGGGACAGATGAAGATGATGCAGTATGGCATGCCGATCATGTTCTTCTTTATTCTATACAATATGCCCAGCGGTCTTCTCGTGTACTGGATATTCTCCAACTTTCTCACCGTCGGGCAGCAGTACTTCATCAACCAACGGCGCAAACAACAAGCAACGGAGTAGTATATGGTAAGAGAGTTTGAGGGTCGCTCCGAACAGGAGGCGATCGATGCAGCGGTCGACGCATTGGGCCTGGAACGGCACGAGTTTGAAGTTGAGATCGTCGAGATGCAAAAAGGCGGACTGTTCGGACGAAGCAAGTCGGTTAAGATCCGCGTCCACCTCGCCGGCGAGCCCGGTGTTGACGGAGACGAGGCCCACGAGCTCGACAGTCGCGTTGCGCGCGCTGCGAGCAGCCAGGAGCCGGAGACCGATTTCGAGCACGCCGTCGTTGACTTCATGACGACCGTTACCGAGAAGATGGGATTTCCCGCCGATATCAAGATCATGTATCGCGAGCCCAACAAACTGGGTCTCCGCATGGACACCACACACGCCAACATTCTCATTGGTCGCAAGGGAAAGAACCTCGACGCGCTGCAGCTATTGGCCAACGTCGTGGCGAGCCGGTTTGAGGATGCGGAGATCAAGATTGTCCTGGATACCGAAGGGTATCGCGCACGACGCGAAGAGCAGCTCGTTCGTCTCGCCCAAAAAGTCGCCGATCAGGTACAGCGAACGCGCGGCAGTAAGCTATTGGAACCGATGAATCCCTTTGAAAGACGCTTGATTCATACTACACTGAACAACATTGAGAGTATCGGTACCGAAAGCGAGGGCGACGGGCTCTACAAGCAAGTACGGATCTTCTATCGAGGATCGTAACGCCTGCAATTGTGGAAATGTTGTGGATAAACTTCGCATCAAGCACACAAGCGTAGAGTATATCGCCGATATAATTGATTAAAGCGACAAAATTGACACTATCAGTCCGGTGTATGTAAGAGTTCTGTCTACTAAATGTTTGTTGCGTGTTAGGGCACTCTGTGGATAACTGGTGGAAAAAGAGAGGAGAGCAGCATGGCGTTTGATGATTCGGTTAAGTATCAGGAGAGTCACGAATGGGCCCGCCTCGAGGGCAATCTCGTCGTCGTCGGTATCTCCGACTATGCGCAGGAAGAGCTGGGCGATGTGGTATTCGTTGAGTTACCGGAAGTCGGAGCGACACTCAAAAAAGGCGACACCTTCGGAGTCGTGGAGAGTGTGAAAGCCGCCAGCGATCTGTATATACCGGTCGGGGGTGAAGTTGCGGAAGTCAACGAGGTTCTCAAGGATACACCGGAGACGATTAACGGTGCGCCGTTCGGCGACGGATGGATCGTCAAAATAAAGCCGTTGGACACGGCGGAACTCGATTCGCTCATGGACGTCGACGCGTATCGCTCATTCACCGAAGGGCTTGAAGACTAAATTTCTCAATAACAATACCATTGCGGAGCGTATCGATTACAGTATAGACGGGTAGCCGATCGAGGGCCACGGACGCCTTATGACGGACGAGGCAATAACGGATTCGCAACGGTACCCTATAAGGAGCGATGAATATGAAGACGAATGTTCACCGTGACGTAGCAACGCGTCCGGCATATCGAGTGAAGGACATTACCCTCGCCGAATGGGGTCGGAAAGAGATCCGAATGGCGGAATACGAGATGCCGGGGCTCATGGCCGTGCGTGAGAAGTACGGTGCGACAAAGCCGCTGAGTGGCGTGAGGATCTCCGGTAGTCTCCACATGACGATTCAGACGGCGGTCCTGATTGAGACGCTCGTTGATCTCGGCGCCGATGTCCGCTGGGCGAGCTGCAATATCTTTTCGACTCAGGATCACGCCGCCGCAGCGGTAGCCGTCGGACAGCCTGAGACGGGTGGTACCGTGGAAGACCCGCGCGGTGTGCCGGTCTTTGCCTGGAAGGGCGAGAGTCTCGAGGAGTACTGGGAGATGACGCTCAACGCCCTCTCCTTCCCGGATGGCCACGGCCCCAACCTCATCGTCGACGACGGCGGTGACGCCACGCTTCTCATTCACAAAGGTGTCGAGATGGAGAACGGCTCGACGTGGGTCGATTCTCCCTCGGGGAGTCACGAAGAGTCGGTTATTAAGGCTCTCCTTAAGCGCGTGCACGACGAAGACGCCCGCTTTTTTCACCAGATCGCCTCCGAATGGCGTGGTGTGAGCGAGGAGACGACCACCGGCGTTCACCGTCTCTACAAGATGGCCGAGGACGGAACGCTTCTCGTTCCCGCCATCAACGTGAACGACAGCGTAACCAAGAGTAAGTTCGACAACTTGTACGGCTGTCGCGAGAGTCTCATCGACGGCATTAAGCGCGGCACCGATGTGATGATCGCCGGCAAAACCGCGTTGGTGTGCGGCTACGGCGACGTCGGAAAGGGCAGCGCCCAGAGCCTTCGCAGCCAAGGCGCGCGCGTTATCGTGACCGAGATCGACCCGATTTGCGCCCTTCAAGCGTCCATGGAGGGATACGAGGTGAAACGAATCGAGGATGTCATCGGTGAGATCGATATCTTCGTGACGACTACCGGTAACAAGGACATCATTACCTTGGAACATATGAAGGTCATGAAGGATCAGGCGATCGTCGCCAATATCGGTCACTTTGACAACGAGATTCAGGTCGGTAAGTTGAACGACGCTGCGGACATCGTGCGCGAGACGATCAAGCCTCAGGTGGATAAGTACACCTTTTCCGACGGCCACGCGATATATCTTTTGAGCGAGGGGCGATTGGTGAATCTCGGAAACGCAACGGGCCATCCGAGCTTCGTCATGAGCAACAGCTTCACGAACCAAACGTTGGCGCAGATCGATTTGTGGCAGAATCGCGACGCGTATGAGCCCGGTGTGCGGGTACTCGAAAAACGGCTCGACGAAGAGGTTGCCCGGCTTCACCTCGAGAAACTCGGCATCGTGCTGACAACGCTGACCCCCGAGCAGGCGGAGTACATCAACGTGTCGGTCGACGGTCCGTATAAGCCGGACTGGTATCGATACTAAGGGGTCGTATATGAATAATTCCAGATATCTCTTCACTTCCGAGTCGGTGAGTGAGGGTCACCCGGACAAGCTCGCCGATCAGATCAGCGATGCGGTTCTCGATGCGTGTCTTCAGGATGATCCCGCGAGCCGTGTAGCGTGCGAAACTTTTACGACAACCGGTATGGTGCTCGTCGGCGGAGAGATAACGACCAAGACCTATGTCGATGTACAGGAGATCGCCCGCGGAGTTGCCAAGCGGGTCGGGTACGACGACCCGTCCTACGGCCTCGACTACGAGTCGATGAGCGTGATGAGCACGATTCACGCCCAGAGCGCCGACATTTCGCAGGGAGTGAGCGGTGCGGGGCTCAAGGAGTACGAGGGACAGCAAGGCGCGGGCGACCAGGGGATGATGTTCGGATTTGCGTGTAACGAGACTCCGGAGTTGATGCCGGCATCGATAACCTATGCGCACGGGCTTCTCCGGTACGCCGCCAAACTACGCAAGCACGGCGACATCAGCTGGCTGCGCCCCGATTCAAAGAGCCAAGTGACCATCGAGTACGAGGGATACAAACCGCAGCGGATCGACTCGGTCGTTATCAGCCACCAGCACGATCCCGATGTGGCCCACGACAAGATTCGCGAGACGATAATCGAGAAGATTATCCGCCCCGTCCTGGAACCGACGGGATTACTCGACGGGAAAACCCGCTTCTTTATCAATCCTACCGGACGATTCGTCATCGGCGGGCCCCACGGAGATAGCGGGCTTACGGGTCGCAAGATCATCGTCGATACGTACGGCGGCATCGGTCGCCACGGCGGCGGCGCCTTTAGCGGGAAGGACCCCAGCAAGGTAGACCGGAGCGCCGCCTACATGGCGCGCTACGTCGCCAAGCATATCGTTGCCGCCGGCCTCGCCGAACGCGCGGAGGTGCAGCTCGCCTACGCAATCGGTGTTCCGTTCCCGGTGAGCGTCATGGTCGACACCTTCGGTACCGGTACGGTCCCCGAAGCCCATATTGCACAAGGGGTCGAGAAGACGTTCGATTTGACGCCCCACGGTATCGTTGAGGCGCTCGACCTGCTGCGACCCATATACAACGCCACCGCCGCCTACGGCCACTTCGGTCGCGATGAGTTCTCCTGGGAAAAGGTCGATCGAGTGAAAGCTCTTCAGAGCGCCGTTGGCTAATCGCGTGTCGCCTCCGCCCCCGGGCGGAGGAGCGAGCGGACGTGTCCGATGACCGTGAAGCGAGTCGTCGATCTCCTTTCAAATGGGGAGACGATCTTCAGCTTCGAGTTCTTTCCGCCCAAGACGCCGAAGGGATGGGATACGCTCTTTCGGACCATCGGGGAAGATCTGCTTCCTTTGGAGCCGGCGTACGTCAGCGTGACCTACGGCGCCGGCGGTTCTACGCGCACGCAGACACACCGTTTGGTGACGCGCATTCAAGCCGAATTCGGCTTGACGGTCGTAGCGCACCTTACGTGCGTCGGATCGATGCGCGGTGAAATCGACGCCATACTCGCCGAGTACGATTCGGCAGGCGTGCACAATATTCTCGCGCTGCGAGGCGATACGCCGGCCGATCCCGCGCTGAAGGAGACGATGCGCGATCGATTGGGGCCCGATGGACAGGGAAGCCCCGACTTCCCCTATGCAGAGGATCTCATCGCCTACATCCGCCGACGTTACCCCCATTTCTCCATCGGTGTGGCGGGATTTCCCGAGGGGCATCCGGCGACACCCAATCGTCTCACCGAAATCGAGCTCTTGAAGCGTAAGGTTGAGGCCGGTGCAGATTATATCGTGACGCAACTGTTCTTCGACAATCGGGACTACTTCGACTACGTCGACCGATTGCGACTCGCCGACATAACCGTGCCGGTAGTACCCGGAGTGATGCCCGTTACCAGTAGAGCCGGTATGCGCCGCATGGCCGAACTTGCCGCCGGTTCGCGCTTTCCCGCGCCGCTTCTACGGGCGATATCTCGGGCCCGCGACGACGACGGTGTGCGCCGAGTCGGTACGCACTGGGCTACCGCGCAAGTCGCGGAACTACTCAACGCCGCGGTTCCGGGCGTTCATCTGTATACTCTCAACAATAGCCACGCGACGATGACGATTTGCCGGAATCTGGGGCTCGACTCCTACCGGTTGTGACGTCGGCTATCGGAGTGGAAGAATCCGCTGTGCATCACACAGAACGGCGGTACACCGTCGTACAGGACTCTGGAGAACTCGTTCTTTGCGCACGCGGCGTGAATCTCGGCCCCGCGTCGTGTTCCCCATCCCGACCGTTAGTAGTGGTGTCCGAGACCGATAAAGATCTCCCTCACCTCGCTATCGAGCGGATCCTCGCCTTCGGCAACTCGTCGCAGATCGAATCCGAGAGATCCCCGAATGTATAGACTCCGCGCGAACAGCGGGAAACCGATAATCTCGATACCGGCGCCGTATTTGAGGTCACGTTCGGCATCGAACGATGATGATTCGTAGAAATCGCCTCTCGTGTCACGCACGTATGCGACATCGAAGAAGACGCCGAATTGCGCCTCGAAGATCGGCTCCAACGTCCAGACCGTTACGACTGCGTCGAGGTTGAGGAAGACGCCCAAATCGCCGTTCATCGAGTCGTCGGCCACGCCGCGTGCGTCTCTTGCCGCATCCTCCTGGTCGTCGTCCGGATCGTCCGGGTCGTCGTCGGCACCGTCGATCAGATAGAAACTGCTGATCGACGCGCTTACGCCGGCCTTGGGCCACACGTCGGGACTCGGCTGCCACAGCGAGCGATACGCAGACAGGCGGAAGTTGACTTCCGTGTCCCACTCGTCGGTGGTGATATTGTACTCGTTGTCGTTACCGAGTCGAACGGACTGGCCCCTGCGATAGTTTCCGATCCAATCAAACCCGCCGGCGTCCAGCCTGTGGTCGAAACCGACCGATACGCCCTCCCGTTCTTCGCTGATGCCGCCCGGGCGGTAGCGCGTTTGGGTATAGACTCCGGGCCTGTATTGGAGCACCCCGAAACCGGGCACATGGACCGGCGTATCGACGGACGTTTCGAGGGCGAGACGGCTGGTGAAATAGTAGTCGTCTCCCTCGTCGTCGTTGGTGAGATAATTGTACGACTGCGTATAGACCGCTTCCCACCCCAGACCGACCCAGTCGAATGCGTAACCGAGTCCGGTGGAAAACTCGAAATCGAGATCGCCGTCCTCGATCTCAAGCCGCTGATCTACGATGAGGCGCCATCGTTGCTCAAACAGATTAAAGGGGAGGCTGAAGTTGAATGCGACGGTAAAAAGGTCCTCTTCATCGTCCGTGCGCTCGTAGTCGAAGTCGATCTCGAGCTCCTGTAACGTTCCGAAGAGGTTGTAGTCACGTCCGCGGACACTGAGGAGGAGCCCGGTATTGGAGTCGTATCGAAAGTAGGGAAGCACGATGAGGTTCCACGTGTCTTCCGTCGTGACCGCCACCGAAACCGGTACGACCGCTCCTTCATCCGGCTCTCCGAGCGTATAGTCAACGCTCGCTTCCTGAAGCGCACGCTGGTTGATGAGAATCTGTTGCTGTCGTATGAGGTGCGCTTCCAGCGCCTCGCGCGATGCAAACTCGAGGCCGATATCGAGATCAAGGAGATCCCGAAGGATCCACTGCCGCGTTCGACCGTCTATGACGTAGTCGACCGCCTCGATTCGGTAGCTCGATGCCGTCGGTTGCTCACGCTGCTCCTCGGCGGCATCGGCCGCTTGCGCATGAGTCGAGACGACGGGTAGTGCGAACAGACAGAGCGCCGCGATAAGCCCGCGTACGGCGCGTTGGATAAAGAGTACATTGTTACAACGTTTCACCGATGACCTCGCGGCGGCAATCATACCGTCATATCGGGGCTCCTGGAACCCCCACCGTATTGTGCCGAGTGATGCGGTTTTGCGTCAGATCGAGGGAATGTGACGCAGAACGACGCGTGGGGTATCCGTGTATTCGCCGATCATCGCCGCGGCGGCGGCAACGATCGACGGAAGGTGTGCCTCCTCTTCCGGCGAGAAGCGCTCCAGGAGCCAGTCGCCCGGTTTGCGCCCCGCCGGCGGCCTACCCACGCCGACTCTGAGCCGCCAGAACGCCGAGTCTCCCAACTGCGTCATGATCGACCGTACACCGTTGTTTCCTCGATGGCCGCCGTCCCAGGTAAGCTCTATCGAACCGAACGGAGTCTCGAGATCGTCGTGGACGACAATCAGCTCGGTGAGCTCCAGGCCGAAGAAGGAGAGCGCCGACTGTACACTGTGGCCGCTGCGATTCATGAACGTGTGTGGTTTGAGGAGCGTCGTCTCGCCGCGCTTAAGAAACACGCCGTGGAACTTCTCCTTCCACGCGGATGCGGAATGAGACGTCAGCTCGTCGGAGACCATCCAGCCCACGTTGTGCCGCGTCCGTGCGTACCGCCGGCCGGGATTTCCGAGGAGTGCAATCAGTTTCACGGCGTTCTGCGGCGGCTTGGTTGACCTCGCCCCGCCCCCCCGTGACACCTTGCTTCGATTCCCCTCGCGTTTCATACTGGCGATCATATATGGCAAGGCGCGTTCGTGTCCTGATATCGGATACAACCGATCCGTGGTTCAACCTTGCGATCGAGGATTGGATATTTCGAGAGCTCGATCCCGACACACATACGCTCTTTCTATGGCGCAACACCGATACCGTCGTCATCGGCCGTCACCAAAATCCGTGGGTAGAGTGCAAAGTCGATAAGATGGAAGAGGATCATGTGACGCTTGCACGCCGTCAGAGCGGCGGCGGTGCGGTTTTTCACGATCTGGGAAATACCAACTTCACCTTCCTTTCACCGAGTAGCACCTATAGTCAGGATTCGAACTTCGAGATCGTTATCGCCGCCCTCGCGCGGTTCGGTGTTCGCGCCGAGCGATCCGGGCGCAACGACATACTGGTCGGGGGACGTAAGGTTTCGGGAAATGCGTTCAAGCATACCAAGGAGCGGAGTTTTCACCACGGAACCCTTCTCGTACACGCCGACCTCGGGCGACTGCGAGATTATCTGGCACCCTACAAAAAGAAGCTGGTCGGCAAGGGCATCAAGTCGGTCCGCTCGCGAGTCGCCAATCTCACGGAGTTCGTGCCGGAACTCACCCATAAGATGGTGTGCGAGGCGATTATGGAGAGCTTTTTCGAGCACTACCGGACGCGATGTGAGCCGGAGACCCTCGACGCCGATGCTCTCGCCCGGATTCCCTCGCTCGCGGCGTATTACGAGAAGATGGCGGACTGGGAGTGGCGTTTCGGCAACACCCCCGATTTCTCGCACCACGTCGAGACGCGCTTCGATTGGGGAGGAGTCGATATTCACCTGGATGTCCATCGCGGAGTGATCATCAGCGCTCGCGTCTTCTCCGACGCCGCGGCGGGCGATATGATCGAGACTCTGCAGACGTCGTTACCCGGCAACCGCTATACCGCGGAGGGTCTCGACGCGGCGGTGGACCGCACGGAACGAGCGCACCCCGACCGGTCCGCTGAGCTTGGAGATCTTCGCCGGCGGTTGCGCGA
This sequence comes from Alkalispirochaeta sp., assembly GCA_965601925.1. GTDB lineage: Bacteria > Spirochaetota > Spirochaetia > DSM-27196 > Alkalispirochaetaceae > Alkalispirochaeta. Next base: position 1,577,490 of record OZ271854.1, on the reverse strand, counting down.
CGCCGTCGGATGAGTCCGGCGGTGCGGCGTCGACGGCGTGTGATACCATCATCCGAGCGGACCACCGCCTCGGAACCGACAGAGGAGGAACGATGAGCGTACATATCGGAGCCGACGATCGGGCCGTTGCATCGACGGTATTATTGCCCGGAGATCCCTTGCGCGCGCAGTTTGTCGCCGAAAACTATCTTACCGACGTGGAAATCTACAATGAGGTGCGCGGTATGCTCGGGTTTACCGGAACTTGGAAGGGCACGCGCGTTTCGGTCCAGGGATCGGGAATGGGGATGCCGAGCCTTGCGATATACGTGAATGAACTCATCAACTCGTACGGCGCCGAGCGCCTCATTCGAATCGGTTCGTGCGGTTCGATCCAGGCGGAGGTCGCGGTCCGAGACGTGGTTCTTGCGATGACCGCCTCGACCGACAGTGCAATGAATCGGCTGCGCTTTCGCGGGATGGATTACGCGCCCACCGCGAGTTGGAACCTCTTTCGCCGCGCGATGACCGTCGCCGAGGAACAGGGCCTCGCTCCCCACGCCGGAGGAGTTCTGTCGAGCGATACGTTTTATCAAGACGATCCGGACGTTTGGAAGCTCTGGGCCGAGTTCGGCGTGCTGGCGGTCGAGATGGAGACGAACCAACTTTACACCCTGGCGGCCAAATATGGGGTTGATGCATTGACGATTCTCACCGTGAGCGACAGCTTAGTCACCGGCGAGGAGCTTACCAGCGAGGAACGGCAGACGAGCTTTCACGAGATGGTCGAGTTGGCGCTCGAGACGACACGCCTAAGCGAGTCGCAGGGAACGAGCGTGGAATAACACTCGCCCCCACTTATCGAAAGAAGAGCGCGACGCCTCCCACCGCCAGGCACGCACCGACCACTTCTCGGGCCGATATCCGCTCTTTGAAGACGAAGACCGATACGGGAATGAGGATGACCGGGACGGTCGCGATAATCGTCGACGCGATACCCGTTCCGGCGCGCTGGGCGGCCGCCAGTCCCAACGAAACCCCCAGAAAGGGCCCGAACAAGGAGCCGCGTGCGATGTGTCGCATTGCACGAACATCGCGCAGCGCCGAGGCGACCGACCCCCAACGGTGCGTAACGAGGAACAGTACGGAGAACCCGGCGAGCCCAACCAGGGTGCGAATCTGTGTCGCGGCGAACGGATCGTACTCCGGTGCACCGTAACGGCTCAAGACGAGGCCGAGTGCTTGACCGAGTGCACCAAGTATCGCGAACCAGATCCCGCGCACTACGTGGGGACGACTCGCCGTCTTGACCTCGTGGGGCCTACCCTCGGAGTACGCGGCCGCCGCCGCTCCGCCGTCCTCCGACGTGCGTCTCGTCGTGACGATCACGACACCGCACACGGTAAGTCCCATCGCGAGGAGTTGCATGGGCGTAAGGCGCTCGTCGAGGACCAACCGACCGACGACGGCCGTCATCGGCGGCACCAGTGAGTAGATGAGCATCGCGGTGCGCGCCCCGACATCCACGAAGGCCTGAAAGAGAAACAGATCGCCCATCACGAAGCCGACGAGACCCGAGAGGGAGAGCCATATCCACACGTGCCTTCCGGCGTCCACCGGAAACGGTGCGCCGTGAACCGCAAGGCCGTACACAGCGAACATCAGAAGGGCGAAGAACAGTCGAATGATGTTCACCGAAAGCGAACCCACGCGTCGTCCGGCCGCCTCGAACGAGAGGCTCGTGACGGCCCAACAGATCGCCGTTCCCAATGCCGCCACTTGGCCGAGAGTCTGTGCGTTCACTCGTTGCTTGCCCTCTCCCTCTCGTTATACAATGATAAATGTCATCATGACCAAAGAAGCCATGTTTGTCTTCCTGTCGTCGCATCGGCAGATTGTCATACCCGCACTTATCGCGCTTCCGTTCGCGATATTTGCCGTTAGTTTCATCCACGGTGTCTACGATGGGCGACGCGCACCATGGCGGCATATCTACGCGCTCGTTATTCACCTCACCACTTTTTTGGTCTCTGCAGCCGGGGCTCTGGTGGTGCTGCACATTCTCGACGGGGGAGTGATCGACGATGCCGCTGTGCCTATCGTGCCGCTCGGCGCCTTCGTCGGTAGTTGGCTCTTTACGCTGCTCGTCGTAAAACGAGCGGTCGATTTCTCCAAAATTCGTTCGGTCCGCAGTCCGTTTGTATTACTTCTGTCGTGGATCGCCGGCTGGGCGGCGGGGGGGTTCTTACTCTTTTCCGGCCTCTCGTTCGTGCCGGGTCCCGAACTCGTAGGCGTCGGTGTCGCGGCGCTCGCGGTGTTTCTCATCGTTCGCATCGTGTTGCGGCTGGTCTTCGGGGCCGGCGATACGGACTGACGGAGTGGCGAAACGCGATGTATTGCCCTGGCGGTCCTACTGGATCACCGGCGCGAGTTCGGGAATCGGCGCGGCGCTCGCCCGACTCATCGCGACACCGGGGCGAGTCCTCTATCTTTCCGGGCGCTCTCGTGAGCGGCTCGGTGAGGTGGCCGAAGACTGTCGGGCCGCGGGAGCCGTCGTCGAGACCGTGGCCTTCGATATGGCGAACGCGAACGAGCGTGATGGAGTTGTCCGCATGATTCGTCGCGGCGAGTTGACGCCGGACGTATTGATAAACAACGCCGGAGTGAGTCAGCGCGGATACGCGGCGCAGACCGCGGTTTCCATTGATCGAACGCTCATGGAGGTCGACTATCTCGCCGCGGTGGAGTTTACCAAGGCCGTGTTGCCGGCGATGCTTACCGCGCGAAGCGGCTGCATCGTGGCGGTATCGAGCGTTGCTGGCCTCGTTCCGGTACCGCTTCGCAGCGGATACAACGCCGCCAAAGCGTCTCAGCTCGCGTTTTTCGGTACCCTCGCCAACGAGCTTGCCGATAGCGGTGTTCTCGTGAGCGTCGTCATTCCCGGTTTTGTCAGAACCGCCGTGTCGTTGAACGCTCTTACGGAGGATGGATCGGCAAACTCCGCGATGGATCCCAATCAAGCGAACGGTATCTCGTCGGACCGGGCGGCGCGCGATATTGTACGCGGCCTCTGTCGGCGTCGAACGCGTATCACAACCGGTATGACGGCGCGACTGAAGGTAATGCTTTTTCTGTCGCGTTTCGCGCCCGGGCTGCTCGACCGGATACTCCGGAACGTCTCCGTGCGCTGATGGTCTTCGCGATCTTCCCCGACTCGAAATCCGTCGTTCTCTACCGCTTGCCCGCCGAAATAAACGATGCGGGCCGCAGACGTTACGCACTCCCGTCGCGAGAGGACCTCGCGCGATTCGGGGTTGACGGGGCGATCGAGCCGTCGTGGGACGGCGAGACGGTGAGCGGCTCGTTTCTCGATTCTCACGTCACAAAGGATTTGCCGACGAGCGATCGATCGGATGACGAGGCGTCGCTCGAGGTCGTCAGCCGGCGCGAGGCGATCGATCTATTGGAGTTGGACGATTTCTGGGGCATGAATCGCGCCTTTCATATCGCCGACTGGGACCGTAGGACGCGTTATTGCGGGCAGTGCGGCGAACCGACCGAGCGCGATAACGAGGAGATCGCCAAGGTTTGCCCGGCGTGCAATAGTCGCTACTACCCGCAGATCGCGCCGGCGGTGATCATGGCGGTCGTGAAGGACGGAACGCTTCTGTTGGCGCACAATCGACGCCACCCCGGACGGATGTTCAGCGTACTCGCCGGATTTGTCGAAGTGGGAGAGACGCTCGAACACGCCGTGAGTCGGGAAGTATTTGAGGAGTCCGGCGTACTCCTCAGCAACGTCGAGTATTTTTCGAGCCAGCCTTGGCCCTTTCCCAACTCTTTGATGGTCGCCTTTACCGCCGCATATGCGGGTGGAACGGTGCGGCCCGATCGAGACGAAATCGATGAGATCGGGTGGTTCGCGCCCGAGGATATCCCCGACGAGATACCGGGGCGCTATAGCGTTGCCCGGACTCTCATCGAGTGGTTCGTCGGCGAGTACGGTTCGCCTGACGATCTCCGACGAATTATCACGCGTTCGCATTAGCCGTTTGAGGCTTCATGGGCGCTCTTACTTCATCAAGGCGCTCTGTACAAGCTTTTTCCACGCACCGTTGTATAATCTGGTATGTAGAGAGATACGACGTGATCGGTTGGTTCGAAAGACGCGAACGGGTTGGGGGGCGTCTCATATCGCTCGAGCGGGACGGCATCCCGTGGACGGTGAAACCGGTTCCCTCGCGAATCGTCGTCATCGGCGATATCCACGGCGACCTGGCCGGTCTGGCTTGCATTCTCCGGGAGCGCCGCCTCATCGACAAGAAGGGGCGTTGGTCCGGCGACCGGACGCACGTGGTATTGAACGGCGATCTCGTCGGTGGAAGGAACGCGCGCGTACTCCTTCGTTACATACTTCGCCTCAGCGGTGACGCGCGTAACCATGGGGCGGGAGTACACGCTGTGCTCGGCAACCACGACGTGCGGGTCTTCTCGAAGGGGTATCAAAAACGGCTCGGTAAGACACTCTTTCGAGAGTTTCCCCTCACCGGCGCGTTGAAGGCTTCGCCCCGAGCCGCCTTTATTGGAGATACCTCGTTCGCGCGGTTTTTGCGTGAACGGAATGCACTCGTGCGTATCGGGCGCAATCTCTTTGCCCACGCCGGTTTGAACCGTTGGGCCCTCCGGTATCACCCGAAGCGCATCAATGCGACGATTCGCGCGTGGATACGATTCTGGCAGGGTGTCGACGATCAGCCGGATCCGCACACCGAGTGGCTTGCCGTAGGTCCCCACGTGGAGTTGGAGAGCGCCAGTGCCGGTCCCCTTTGGACCACCTCCTTCAAAACGAAACGGCCGCACGATGAGGAGGAGGTCTCTCGCTCGCTCGACGCGATCGACCTGCATCGTCTCCTACGGCGGTACGGCGTCAAGCGTCTCATTCTCGGTCACTCCCCATCGGCAACCGGAGAGATCATGCTCTCGCACCCCTACTACGGAGAGACGGTCGTCATGATCGACACTCGTATCTCGGATAAAAAGCGGGGGAGGCTCAGTTGCTTGGAGATTCGGGGCGATGAGTTGGAGACGTTCTATCCGAAACGGATCCCCTTCGGAGAGGAGTTTCAAGCACGAGAGCTGAAACGGCTCAGGAAAGAAAAGACGCGACGAAAAAAGCGCAGGTGAGATCCGCCGTGTCCTCATCGACGCCGCCCGGGAGTGCGTCATGGACGGTTGTAATACCTCATTTTTACAGTTGCTAAACTGTATGCTTGGGATTACTTTATTACCTCACCACCGTAACAAGGAAGGTAGATACATGAAACCGGTGACATGGGGCGTCCTCGGCGTGTCGGGACATTATCGACTGCGATGTTCTCTCTCCTTACGAAGAGCGACGGGTCTGGTGATGCACGGCATCGCCTCGCGCTCGGCGGGTCGAGCCGCCGCCGCCGCCGCTGAGTTCGGAATGCCCACCTCGTACGGGAGTTACGAGGACCTCCTGGCCGACCCGGACATAGAAGCGGTCTACATTCCCCTTCCCAACCACATGCATCTCGAGTGGATAAAAAAGGCCGCCGACCGCGGAAAGCATATCTTGTGCGAGAAACCCATGGGCATGAACGCCCGCGAGACCGCCGAGGCCATCGAGTACACGCACAAAAAGGGTGTCCTCCTCATGGAGGCTTTCATGTATCGCCTACACCCTCAGTGGGTGCGCGCCCGCGACTTAGTGGCCGTCGGTGAGATCGGTTCCGTGACGGCGATACAAAGCCATTTCTTCTATAATAATCGAGACGCGGAGAACATTCGCAACCAAAAAGAGGCGGGGGGCGGCGGTATACTCGATATCGGCTGTTACGCCGTCTCATCGGCGCGATTTCTCGCACGTCGCGAGCCCCTACGCGTGGTGAGTCTGGTGGACTGGGACGATCGGTTCGGTACCGACCGTCTCGCTTCCGGAATTCTGGACTTCGGCGGCCTTCAATCGACGTTTACCGTCGGTACTCAAACCTATTCGCAACAGAAGGTACAAGCGTTCGGATCAGGTGGGACGCTCCGAGTCGAGCTTCCCTTCAACGCGTATCCCGATGTGCCTCTGGCGATCCACATCGAGACCGGTGTGGGGCATCGCACGATCCATACCGAGCCTACGGACCAGTATCTCGCGGAGTTTGTTGCGTTTTCCGCAGCCGTGCGTACCGGCGGCCCCGTTCCCATAGAACCTGCCGACGCACTTGCCAATCAGAAGGTACTCGACGCCCTCTTCAGAAGCGGCGAAAGTGGAACGTGGGAGGCGGTATCGTGAGGGTTTTGATGTCCGTATCGAGGAAAGGTGCGAATAGAAGGAGTACGATATGGCCCACGGGCATATAGTCGTTATCGGCGGAGGCGGAACCGGAGCGGCCATCGCCCACGATCTGACCCTTCGTGGATTTACGATTACCCTCGTGGAGCGGGGAGAGCTTACCAGCGGTACCACCGGGAGGCACCACGGGCAGTTGCATTCCGGTGCACGGTACGCCGTCGGTGACCGTGAGATCGCGCGGGAGTGCATGGACGAGGTGCGAATTCTACAGAAAATCGCTCCCGACGCGCTGGAGATGAACTACGGCCTCTTCGTCGCGGTAACCGACGATGATGTCGAGTTCGCGCCCGTCTTTACCGAAGCGTGTCTCGAGTCGACGATCCCTGCGCGGGAGATTCCGGTCGCGACGGCGCTTCGCATGGAGCCCAATCTCAGTCCCGCGATCAAAAAGGCGGTGCAGGTACCCGACGGAACGATCGACGCGTGGCGACTTCCGTTGCATTTTTTCGCGACGGCCAAAGCCAACGGCGCCACCATCAAGACCTTCACCGAGGTAACCGGTATTCACACGAAAGCCGGGATCGCGACGGGTGTACGGGTTCTCGACCATGCAACGCGCAACGAGTACGATATCGAGGCCGACATGGTAGTGAGCGCAACCGGCGCGTGGGCCGAGAAAGTCGCGAAGCTTGCCGGGATCCACATCCCCGTCACGCCCGCTCCCGGTACCATGGTCGCGGTCAAGAAACGACTGAACAATATGGTTATCAGCCACCTGCATCCGGCCGGTGACGGCGACATCATCGTGCCGCAGAGAGGGCTTTCCATCATCGGCTCCACACAGTGGAAGACCGACGATCCGGATACCGTCGAGGTACCGGAGGAGGATATCGCGTATCTCACCGAGAAGGCCGCCCGCATGATGCCCGTGTTTGCCGAGACGCCCTTTCATGCCGCCTGGTCGGCCAGCCGACCCCTCGCCGGCGCGTCGAGCAACGTCGAGGACGGGCGCAAACTCAGCCGCGATTTCATTGCCGTCGACCACGGTCGGTCGGACAACGTGCGGGGATTGATATCGATTATCGGCGGCAAGGCGACGGTTCTGCGCGCAATGGGAGAGAAAACGGCCGATTTGGTGTGCGATCTGTTCGGTGTAGAAGAACGGTGTCGCACCGCCGAGCTTCCGCTCTTGCCCCACAGAGCGTACTACAATCCCGGCCTACATCCCACGGAGGTATCCCTATGAGCAGCGATTCGCACAAATCGGTCGACACCCCCGCCGCCGATCCCCTCACGGTGCGATTTCGCGTCGAGCGGTCGCAGCGCGGTGAGGAGTGGGGCGAGTTCGAAGCACCGGTGCGGCGTCATACCACCGTTGTCGACGCCTTGGAGTGGATCAAAAGCCACCTGGACGGCTCGCTCATGTTTCGTCACTCGTGCCACCACGGGAGCTGCGGGACGTGCGGGATGATCATAAACGGAGAGCGCCGCCTCGCATGCACCACCAACGTCATGGAGCTGCTCGGAGATTCCGCGGAAACCGATGGAACGGCCGTCGTTGAGATTCGACCGCTTCAGACGATGAAGCACATCGGCGATCTCGCGGTCGACCCGACCCCGCTGTTTCGCGATTTTCCCGTCGCGGCCGGCTACGTTCGCCCGAGTGAGGCCAACAAAGGGAGCCTCGTACCTACCGAGATCGAGCGCTACGAGCGGTTTGAAAACTGCATCGAATGTGGGTTGTGTGTCTCCTCATGTCCGGTTATCTCCCTTCGCGGATTTATGGGGCCTGCGGCGCTTGCGGCGTACAACCGCGAGATAGAGAATCGGCCGGATCGCGCAAAGGAACTGTTGCCCCAGGTCGACACCGAGGAGGGCGTGTGGGGGTGCGACCGACATCTCGCGTGTAGCGCAGTGTGTCCGACCGGCGTCTACCCGGCAAAGCACATCGCAGTCCTCCAGCGAAAGATAAAAAAAGAGCGCGGCGAATAGCCGCGCTCCGCGTACGAGTCCGATGCGGTGTCGTTTTATAGCTTATCGACCAGCATCGAGCACTTTCCCGAGGGAATCGGCAGCGTTTTTTCCTTTTTTTGGCTCAGAAGATCGAGCGTGAAATAGTACAACTTCTCCGATTCGTGTCGTATCTCCCAGCCGCGACCGCTCTTTTGACTGAGAATCGTGATGGTATTGCGCCGTAGGTTGAGATTCTCGATACCCATGATTTCCAAAGTCGGCACGATCCAGCGAACCGTTTTTCGCGGCAAGCTTACCTCGAGCCCGACCACATTCTCGATCATAAGGGCAATCGTCGAGAGCCCGACGGCCGGAAGGTGCATCGGCCGCGGAAAGTCGGGATTACCCTCCCATTGCGCTTCACCGTCCCGGGTGGGACGATACGCCTCCCACACGTTACCCCGCTTGTTTCCCTCCGGGTGCAGCGTATCGAGCATGTAGTAGAGATGGCGTATCGCGTATTCCCGCGCCAACTCCCATTGGTGCTGCTTTTCCAGTCCTTTGATAATGATAAACGTGTACTGAGGGAAAACCGACCCGCGCCATCCCTCTCCCGCCTCCGAGAACGCCGGCTCGTTTACCGCTAAAGAGGGAAAGGGATTCTCGGTGCCGAAGCTTTCCGGATCCTTGAGATGCTCAATCAAGCGACTGGAGCGCGCCTCGTTGGGGATGTCGGTCAAAAGAGCCCAAAACGTCGCGACGGTCTTCACCGGCACCTGCTCTCGATTCTTGTCCAAGTCGAAATAGAACCCGGCTTCGTCGTTCCACATGAGCTGATTGATTCTCGTCTTGAGCGAGAAGTACTGTCGACGGTAGCGAAACTCGATGTCCTTATCGTTGAGTACGTGGCCCAGTTTCGCCATGCACGAGGCGTTGAGCGCTACTTGGATGTTGAAGTCCACGGGATAGTACGCGGTTTCGCGCGGCGCATTGAGCATCCCGGTCGCCGAGATCGGTACGTGATACAGGCCGGTGTCGTCCTTGAAGGTGTTCTCCAGCCATTGTACATACCGTTCGAGCACCGCCATGACCTCTTTGATGCGCTTTTTGTTGCCCACCTTGTGATACATGTTGTACTCCGCCCACGCTAACAGCGGGGGCGCGACACCAGCGGGGTTATCCTCCGAAAAAATCGGCTGTCCGGTGTCAAGAGAGTATTCGAGGCGGATCGCACCGTCGTCTTCCTGCTTCTTGTAAAAGTTGTCCAGTTGAGGAGCGGCCGGATAGTTCTTGTTGCTGTACACGAGAAAGAAAGACGAGAAAATCGCGTCGGTCTGATTTATCCTATCCGCGTCCGGAGCGACAAAAAACCGCGGTTCAAACCCGTTGCGGCTCGTCGCCTTTTGCCAGTGGTCCTGGATCCACGCCCAGGTTTGCTCGTAGATGTCTACGAAGTCTTGATCGTAAAAATGAATAGTGGGGAATTCTTTCTTGGTTACCACGTCTGCTGTACCTATTGATTTGCCTGTGGAGCGATGCCAAACATAGCGCGTGCCGACCGGTTCGTCAAATGGCCGCCAAGTCCTTGCTTGACAGGCCAATACCTCACTGTCATAGTTGCCCCCATGGACGCGTCCGAGCTCAAAACGACGGTCGACATGGCGATGCTCGAGCTGGACGACGCACAGATCGCAGCTTTTGAGGGCGCGGTCGAGCAGATGCTCGAGTATTTTGCCGTCATGGCATCCGTGGATGTCGACCACCTACCGCCGACAACACACGCATCGGAAAGCGCATATCGCGTGCGGCCCGACGTGCTTCGATCCGAGACCGATCCCGACAGCCTACTCGAGAATGCACCCGATCTCGAGGATCGACTCATCGCGATCCCCAATGTCTTGTAGATGCCGATGTGGGACAAATCTCTTTCTGCCGAGTCGCGTTCATCGTATGCGCGCTTCATACAGGAACAAGATCGTCGTGTCGGTGCGTTTCTGGAGTACGGCGACCCCGCACAGTGGTCGCCGAGCGGCGTGTCCTCGGATAGCTCGAATGTAACGTTACGGATTCCCATCGCCGTAAAGGATAACATTGCTGTCAAGGGGTATAGACTCACATGCGGCTCACGCATGCTCGAGGAGTTCGTCTGTCCCTACGATGCACGCTCAGTCGAACGATTGCGTGCCGCCGGCGCCGAGATCGTCGGCAAGACGAATCTCGATGAGTTCGGCATGGGAAGTTCCACCGACAATTCGGCGCTCAAAGTCACGAACAATCCCTGGGATTCGCAGCGCGTTGCCGGCGGCTCGAGCGGCGGTTCGGCGGCGGCGGTGGCACAACAGCTGGTTCCCGTTGCGATCGGCAGCGACACCGGCGGCTCGATCCGCCAGCCTGCGGCGTTCTGCGGCGTGTACGGCCTCAAGCCGACCTACGGCACCGTTTCGCGATACGGGCTGGTCGCGTATGCCTCGTCCCTGGAGGTCGTCGGAGTGATCGCCGCCGATATCGATATGCTTGCCGATACCTATCGCGCGATGCGCGGTGCGGACGAGAAGGACCAGAGCTCGGTAGTGATTCCCGCCGATGCCGAACGACCGGCCGAGGCGGCCCCCGGCGGGACCGTCGGCATCCTCGGCGGCGACCTCGGGCTGGACGATGCGGTGGCGCGGAACTATCGGGACACCGCCGATGCGCTCGGTACGCTCGGGTATCGTACGGAGACGATCACCCTTTCGACGCTGGAGTACGTTGTCCCGGCGTACTACACGATCGCCTCAGCGGAGGCGAGCGCCAACCTGGCGCGCTACAACGGCGTGCGCTACGGATACCATCCGATATATGCTGAGAATCCCGAGGAACTCATGCGCAAGGCGCGCAGCGAAGGATTCGGCGATGAGGTCAAACTCCGCGTGGTCCTCGGCACCTACGTGCTTCGCAGCGGCTTTCAGGATCGGTACTATGCCCGGGCGCAAAAGATTCGCACGTTGATTCGACGAGAACTTGATGAGGTATTTCGATCGGTCGATGCCCTCCTGCTTCCCGCGTTTCCGACTCAGGCCTTTCTCCACGGAGACGAAGGGATGGACCCGTTTCAGCAGAAGGTCGCCGATCGGTTTACCGGGACGGCGAATTTGACGGGAACACCGGCTTTGACCGTGCCGACGGGCGTGGAGGGCGGCCTTCCGGTCGGTATGCAGCTCATGGGACCTTCATTCAGCGAGGAACGGTTATTCGCTGTGGCGCGGCAGCTGGCGTCGGTCGTGCCGATGCAGTTCCCACGCGAGAGCGTCTCCTTCTCTCATTGGCGATAAAGGACCCGTCGACGCCGCCGATGCGTTCGACGATCTGATGAGGCTCTTGAAAAATTGCATTTTTCAAGAGCCTCAATATCGGGTCGAAATCATAATTATATACATGATATATAATTATGATTTCTAAAGATCCTGACAATTTCAAAAATCGTCGATTTTTGAAATTGCCTGTGATATAAAACCCGGCCGCGTCGCACCGTATCGATGCGGAGGGAGGTGTAGAAAGCGTGTACCAATCGTTTGTAGGGCTCGAAATTCATATCCAGCTTCTGACGGCAACCAAGGTGTTTTGCGGCTGTCGCGCCAATTTCGGCGACGAGCCCAACACCAACGTGTGCCCCGTGTGCATGGGCTACCCCGGGGTGTTGCCGGCGCTCAACGGCGAGGCGATCGCCATGGCGTACACGGTCGCGCGTTCACTCAATTGCGAGCTCAATGACGAGTGCGTCTTCGATCGCAAAAACTACTTCTATCCCGATCTTCCCAAGAATTACCAGATATCGCAATTTCACGAGCCGGTAGGGCGCAACGGGTACCTCGATCTCGAGTTCCACAAAAAGAAAAAGCGCGTGCGAATCCACGAGATTCATCTGGAAGAGGACGCGGGCAAAATGATCCACGCCGGCGACATGTCGCTTCTGGATTACAATCGCGCTGGCACACCCCTCCTGGAGATCGTCACCGAGCCCGATCTGGAAATCGGCGAAGAGGCCGAGGTTCTGCTGCAGGAGTTACGCCGCATCGTGCGCTATCTCGGCGTGTGTGACGGCAATATGGAAGAAGGTTCGATGCGCTGCGACGCGAACGTTTCGGTCAATGTACGCGGCCGGGGTCTCGGAAGCAAGGTCGAGATCAAGAACTTGAACAGCTCGCGCTTCGTGCGCAAGGCGCTTAATTACGAGATCGAACGCCAACGGGAGATTCTTGAGCGTAGCGGGACGGTTGCCCAACAGACGCGTCTGTGGAACGAGAATCGCGACCTTACCGAGAGTATGCGCACCAAAGAGAGCTCTCACGATTATCGCTACTTTCCCGAACCGGACCTGCCCCATTTTCGAACCGGTGAGGCCTTTCTCCGCGAGGTCGAGGGGCGATTAGTGGAGCTGCCGGCCGCCAGACGGGCGCGGTTCGTCGACGAGTACGGGCTCGGCGCCGCACAGGCAGATTTTCTCTGCGACGAGAAGGAGGGCGCCGACTTCTTTGAATCGACGGTCTCCGCGGGCGCCGACGCCCAGCAGGTCGCGATATGGCTCGCCGGCGACGTCCGCAAGCAACTCAATCGGCGCGCCGAACGGCTCGAGGCGACGGCGCTCACGCCGAATCGATTGGCCGATCTCCTACGCCTTCTCGCCGATGGCACGATTCACGGAAAAATTGCCAAGCAGGTCTTGGAACTCGTGTTTGAAGAGGACAAAGACCCGGCGACGATTATTCGCGAACAAGGCTGGGAGCAGATAACCGACCGCGATGCGCTTGGCCGTATCGTCGACGACGTGCTCGCGGCAAATACCCAAGCCGCCGAACAGATCGCTTCCGGCGACACCAAGCCGATCGGCTTTTTGGTCGGCCGGATCATGAAGGTCACCAGCGGCCGGGCGGAGCCTCGAGTTGTGCAAGAGCTCCTCGCCGAGCGCTTTGCCGTCAGTACGATCGAGGTGTACTCGTTCGGCGGCGCGATCGCCGGGCAACGCCGGGACGACGGCTTGGTAGTACCGGGCGATTTGGTGAGTCTCGATACACTCTTTCGGAACGATCCCGACCTTCCCGGCGACGTACGCTTCGAGGAGATACGGCTGGGGCAGTTTCTGAGCGAGGAGATCACTCCCTCCGATTGGGCCGCTCTCGTAGCGCATACCGCCCATTCACTCGACCAGAGCCGCAGTCGCGGAATCGTGATCGGTCACGGGACGGATACACTCTCCTACACCGCCAGTCTGCTCTACTGGTTCTTCGCCGATGCGTCGATACCCGTCGTACTGACCGCGAGTACCGCGCCTACCGACGAGGGACCGACCGGCGAGGCCGCGGTAAATCTTCGAAACGCCGTCGGTGTCGCCGCCGGAGGGGAGAGGGGAATTCACGTCGTCTACGGCGAAACGGATTACTTCGCGGTCAATCTCAAGTTTGAAAGTGTACGAGTCGCGGACAGACCGGAGGCCGGGGGCGCCGTCGCGGGGCGGTTTCGCAATTGGAACGGTGACGGGCTCCATCGCGGAGGACGGGCGATTGCGCGATCGGCACGGAGCCTATCGCAGCCGACCTTGGAGCGCGCTTTGGAAGTAGCGATTGGGCGCACCCATATCGTCAAAGTCTATCCTGGTCTCCGCGGAGAGGCCTTGATGGCCCTCATGGATGCGGGAGTCCGTTACTTCGTACTCGAGCTCTTCGACACCGGCACGGCCAACCTTCGCGAGTCGCCGTTTTCGCTCCGCAAGGCCTTTTCCCACGGCCGCGGGAAAGGTGTACAGTTCTTTTGCACCTCTCAACAGGAGGGAGCGGTCGATTTCTCAGAGTATGTGACCGCTCACCAGTTGTGGCGCGAAGGTGCGGTACCCATGGGAGGGCTCGCGACCGAGGCGGCGTGGACACGCCTCATAACGGCCCAGATTGAGGCGGCGCTCGGCGCCGGAGACTACGACGATATCGATGCCGAAGCGGTAGAGGCGTTATTGAACGCCTCCGCCGATCGTCGTTACACCGAACGCGTACTTGCCCTGATGGAGGACTGACGATGAATGAGAGAGTTTTGGCGGCCGATTTAGCCCGCCACGCCGACGAGCATATCACCGTGTCCGGATGGGTCCACCGTGTGCGGAACCTCGGCGGTATCACCTTCGTAATGGTGCGGGATCGCAGCGGTATGGCGCAGTTGGTGTACCAAACGCCGCCCACGTTCGGTAACGAAACGGTAGTCACCGTCGGCGGTACGGTCAGTGCGAATGACAAGGCTCCCGGCGGCTACGAGCTTCACGTCGCCGAGACCGAGGTTCTTGCGGAGGCCGACCCCGATCTTCCGATCGCCGTCAATCAAGATCTCGGCAACGTCGGTATCGATTCAGTTCTCGACAATCGGATCGTCAGCCTTCGTAATCCGCACATTCGCCGCATATTCGAACTCCAGGCGGCGATCGTGCACTATTTCGCCGACTGGCTGAGGAGCGAGGGATTTACCGAGATCAAGTCGTCCAAGATCATCGGGTCGGGTACCGAGGGGGGCACGGGGCTGTTCTCCGTCGACTATTTCGGCGAGCGGGTGTATCTCGCCCAGAGCCCCCAGTTCTACAAGCAGGCGATGGTCTCGAGCGGGCTGGAGCGCGTCTTTGAGATCGGCGCCGCGTATCGCGCCGAGAAGCACGATACCCCGCGACATCTGAACGAGTACGTCTCACTCGACGTTGAGATGGGGTTTATCGACAGCGAATCCGATGTGATGGATCTGGAAGTGGGCCTATTGGGCCACATCTTCTCCAGGGTCGCCGACGACCACGGCGATATTCTCAAGGAGTTCGACGCAACCGTGCCGAGCGCCGATGAGATTGCACGTACCCCCAGAATCAACCATGACAAGGCCAAAACGATCATCAGGGCGCGGACCGGCAAGACCGCCTTTGAGATCAATCCCGAGGGAGAGCGGGTCCTCTGCGAGTGGGCGGCTGAGGAGCACGGCGTCGAGGCGGTATTCGTCTTCGGGTTCCCGCGAAAGAAGCGACCGTTCTACACCTATCCCGAAGGACGGGGGACGCGCAGTTTCGATCTGCTCTTTCGCGGACTCGAGATTACTACCGGTGGTCAGCGCATTCACGATTATCGCATGCTTACCGAAACGCTCCCGAAGTTCGGGCTCACCGAAGAGGGGTTGGGTGATTACTGCACGATTTTCAAGTACGGGTGCCCTCCCCACGGTGGGTTTGCGATCGGCTTGGAGCGGATTACTCAGAAGATTCTTGGGCTCCAAAACGTGAAGGAAGCCTCTCTCTTTCCCAGGGATCGAAAGCGCGTCCGGCCGTGATGTGACCGGTTCCGCGTCAGCGGTGAATGGGCGGCGAGCGGTTCTTATTCCGAGCCTCTGGATTGTCGCATTAGTGTGCGCCTCGTGCGCTACCCGGTCGGCGGTCGAGTATCGGGACAAGCACGCCGCACCGTCACCACAAACAGTCGAGTCTTTTTTTGTCGTCGTCCCGGGGGGGAGACGCATCGACGACCGACGGTCCGTGCGCCGGAGCAACGTTGCGAGAGTTACGGTTGTTCGCCTCGGTGAAGCGCCGTGTGTCGAGCTTCGGCGAAGCGCGGCGGACGATACTCGCCGAGACATGTCGGCACTCGCAGTGAATGTAACACCGTGGCGGTATGACGCCGACGGTCGGGTGCCCGTCGGTATCGTCTACGACGGTGCCGTGCTCGAAAGCGCGCCGCGACCGCCCTATTGGGCTTTGGTGGTGGACTCCGAATGCCGCTGGTCGATGCGGGAGCAAGCGAGCTTGCTTCCGGCGGCGGCGCTGGACGAGTACCGGCTCGCTGCGGGCGCCTTTTATCCGTTGGTACGGGACGGGATCAATGTTGCCGGCCGATATCCGGGGCGGCAGGTCCGCGCAGCCCGCGTCGCCGTCGGCGGTAATCGGCGCGAGACGATAGTCGTCGTCGCCGAGGGGAGCCGTATCGGTCCGGGACCGGGCCGGGCCGGCCTCACTACGAATGAGTTGGCCGTCGTGATGACCGAGGCCGGAGTAACGTGGGCGCTCAACCTCGACGGGGGACGCTCCGCGCTCGTCGAGCTCCCGGGTGGCGAGGTATTGCCGAGCCGGATACCGCTCAGACGACCCGGGCCGGTCGTTGTTTCCATTTATTCTCGATAGAAATTAGAAATCGGAGCCGTAATAATTTACAATTCAAGGTAAGAGATTCCGACATGAACCCCGAAATATTTGATCTATCTGCGAGAGCCGCTCGTGACCGGAATGTGGACCTTCGTTCCGCCTCATCCGTTTTGGTAGTCGAGGATGAGGCGTTGATCGCCCTGGATCTCCAGAACACTCTACAGGACTTGGGATATCGCGATGTGTATCGTTGCGCCGACGGACGGACCGCCGAGAATTTGGCCGAGGAGCATCTTCCCGACGTCGCGCTTATGGATATCAAAATCGACGGAGCGCAGGACGGCGTTGAGACGGCGGAGCACATTTGTTCGAATCAGGGAATTCCCGTCGTGTTTCTTACCGCTCACACCGATCGTACGACGATTCGTCGCGCATTGAGTATTTCGCCCTACGGCTATTTGGTAAAACCATGGTCGCGTACCGAATTGGACAGCACTCTCCAGACCGCCATCACGCGCCACCGCTCGGAGCGAGTCGTTCGCGCGCGGGAACGTCACTTTCGCACGATATTCGAACAGTCGCTGATACCGATCATGATTTATGACGCCGCCGGGCGTCTCGTGGACGCGAATCGCGAGGCCGCCTCGTTTTTCGGTGTCGAATCGGTCGACGCGCTCAGAGATCGAACGTTGGCGGATGAACCGTTTTTCGACATGCAAGCCGCCGGCGGCGAGTACCCGAAAGAGTCGATTCGCTATGACACGACCATCGGCGGGCCGCAACCGGCCGGGACGGTGGTCGATGTGGGTATCACGATTATCGAGTCCGAGCTCAACTCCGACGATCTCGAGTACATGGTACAGTTGGTCGAACACCGAACAAGCCGGTGACGTAGTTCGGACGCCCCGCTGAACAGACGTTTCGATATTGACCTCTCTCGGTGTCGGCGATACGGTACCGCGAAGATTCCCTCGTACGACAACGACGAATGCGCCCCCACGATACGGAAGTACAGGCGCCGGTACGTTTCAGCGGTCGGCTTCGATAGACGGAGACCGATCGAGGCGCCGGCGTACCGTGTCAGTGTTGCCGGGCGGCGCCCCACGAGGATCATGAAAGGAATGCGACGATGAGCATCTACACCGCGGCCATTACACTCTTTTTGGTTCTCGATCCCCTGGGCAATATTCCCATTTTTTTGAGTGTTCTGAACAACGTGGAACCTACGCGACGCCGGAGGATTATTTTTCGCGAGATGGTCATCGCGCTCGTCATACTTTCGTTGTTTCTCCTTTTCGGACAGTACATTCTCAGCGGGATGAACATTTCTCAACCGGCGTTGAGTATCGGTGGTGGTGTAATACTCTTTCTGATCGCACTACGGATGATCTTTCCCTCTCGTCACACCGCTGCCGCAGAGACGAACGAGGGTGGGGAGGAACCGCTCATCGTGCCGTTGGCGGTACCCCTGGTAGCGGGGCCGTCGGCCATGGCGACGCTCATTCTCTTTTCGACGCAGTTTCCGGATCAGTTGGGCGATTGGATGATCGCCCTCGTTGCCGCATGGTTGGCCGCGGCGACGGTGTTGGTATCGGCGGACGTGCTGCGGCGTGCTCTCGGCCGCCGCGGGTTGGCTGCCCTCGAGCGACTCATGGGTATGATACTCACTACGATGGCGACGCAGATGCTTCTGTCCGGAGTTGAGACGTTTGCGACCGAGACGCTGTCGGGCGTGCTTATGATGCCGCACTAAGCGCGCCGTCCGCATAGCGCGTGTCGGCTATCGCAATTCGCTCAGGAGACGCATAACTTCGGGTAAGAGCTGCTTCTTCCGCGATAGGACGCCGGGCATGTCGTAGGTGTGGTCGGCGACCTTCGCGAAGGGGAGCGACGACTCCGCCTCCTCGTAATCCGAAGTCAACAGCATGCTGTTGCGCTTCATTACATCGGTCACCATGATCATCGTCCACGCGAGACCTTTGTCTCGTCCCACCGTATCGAGTGCGCTGACCAGCCGCGGTCGATAGGTGTCGGAGTCGGAAAGTGTCGTGACCTCCACCTGACCGATGCCGAAGCTGACGCCGGCGTGGGTGTACTGCTTGAAGTCCGAAAGAACGATCTCCTGCGGCTCGCGTTTCTCCAACGCCTTGAGCTGCGCGAAGAGTCGCTTTGCGTGTTCCGCAGCGGAAATGCCGGTAATCGTTTCCAAGCGATAGACGGCTCTTCGATCGGCCTCGGTGGTCGTCGGCGAGTGGAGGTTCACCGTATCGGATATGATTCCCGAAAGAAGGAGAATCGCCGCATCGCGGTCCAATCCGAGCCCGCGGTTGGCGAACTCCTCGTAGACGAGGGTACAGGTGCTTCCGACGACGCGGGTCGTCACCGCAATCGGCTGGGTAGTGGATGGGGGCGCAAGGCGGTGATGATCCACAATTTCGAGAATTTCGGCCTCCTCGGCCCCGGCGACCGCCTGCGACACCTCGTTGTGGTCTACCATGATGAGTTTGCGGCGCGGGCGCTCGATAAATGATCGGCGACTTACCATTCCGATAAAATGCCCCTCCTCGAACACCGGCAGACCGCGATACTTCGAGTTCAGAAGGTCATTTTTGACGCGATCGAAGAGCGTGTGCGCGTCCAGGCGTGGAATGTCGCCGTCCATGATCTTTTGCACCGGGGAGCTAAGCCGCAATAGCCGGATCGTCTCGGCCGTATCGGTCGCGGACCGGTACACCGAACCGCGAAACCCCGCCACGTCGACGGCGAGGCTCTCACCCTCATGCAATCCGGTGACGACGATCGCCGGCAGCTGCGCCTCGACCGCGTGCGCGAGTATCTCTTCACGATTTCCCACCACCAAGAGCGGCGGTGGATCGATCGTGCTGATGAGCTCAATCGAACGTTCGTGCGGCATGGAACCGCTCACGACCGGCGCGTCGAAGCTCGTGCTCGCGCCCTTCTTGATCAACGTCCCGGGGAGAACTCGCGCCAGGTTCTCAACAAGAAACGAGTAGATCGGACGCTCACTTCGATTCTGAGCCAAGACATAGGAGGTGATCTCGTTGATACCCACTACGCCGACAAACTCGTCGTCGTGGTTGAATATCGGAATGGCGCTGATGGTCTGGTGCTCTACCTCGCGAAACGCCTCGAGAACCGGATCTTCCGGCTTGAGGGTCGCGGGCGCCGTTTTGGCTACCAGCCCCACCGTCGGTGCGATCGTGTCGTAGTGCTCGGGTACCGCAGCCCCGGCGAGATGAAATACATCTCTGATTTGGGCACTCAATGGACCCGAGCGGATCGGCACGTAGTCGGTATCGGGGTCGATCTTCCGCTTGAGCGCAGCGTAACAATAGGCGGCGCACACGCAGTCCATGTCGGGATTCCTATGTCCTGCTACGTATACCGTATCCATCTGGGGCATAACCTACCGCGCATCGGGTCGTCATGTACACCGGCGCGTTCCCGAAGTGCTTGTGGTAACTGTGAGCGGAACGTCGGCAGCGTCCCCGTGCTCAGCGGGCCAGGGAGGTTGCGTCCGCAGAACGGTTCTGCGGTACGCAACCGGCCCGAAGTCGCACGGTGCCGCGATCGCCGTTCCGCAGCGATACCGGGGCACTTGGGGACCGCTTGAAGGATCGGATGGGGAGGGAAGCCGGGCGGTGCGTTTCCCGGGTGCCCGTGTCGACTGTGAGCGGAGACGGCGGCGAGCGCTCGGCCGGCGGAGCCGGAGGGTGCGCTCACGGCCGCTCTTGTGGAACTCGGAGCGCTCGGTGGCGCCCGGAGTGTTGGGTGGGGAGCGGGTTTTGCCGGTGCATTGAGCGTCGCTTGCCGGGGTGGGCGGCGGCCGATATGCTTGTTTCTTGATGTGGCTTTCGAATACCGTGCTCGTCGGGAAGGGTGTCGAGCTGGTACCGCTCGCCGAGGATCACCTCTCCGATCTTGCCGCGGCGGTTAACGACGGGGAGTTGTGGCGTCTTTGGGTCACGTCCGTACCGAAGCCCGGCGAGATCGACGGGTGGTACCGAGCGGCGATGGCTCGTCGCGATGAGGTGGGCGACCTTCCCTTTGCCGTGATCGATCGCCGGACCGGTCGGGCAATCGGAACGACGCGCCTGTGTAATCCCGATGAGGAGAACCGGCGTGTGGAGATCGGCTACACGTGGTACGCAGCCTCTCGACAGCGGACCGGGGTCAATACCGAAGCGAAGCGACTACTCCTCACTCACGCCTTTGAGACGCTGCGGTGCATCGCCGTGGAGTTTCGTGCCCATCGGTTGAATCGTCGTTCTCGTGCCGCGATCGAGCGGCTGGGAGCGCACCTGGACGGTATCTTACGGAACCATCGTATCCTCGCCGACGGGACCTACCGCGATACGGCGGTCTACTCGATCCTGCACAGCGAGTGGCCGGCGGTGAAGGCGCATATCACGCAGCTCTCGAAGCGGTAAGGGGGCCTCGAAATCGACGCGTCGACGCCCGCCCGTGTCGCGACCGCGGACAAGGGAAACGTACCCACTACCGGGCGAGCATTGCGCGTTGTGTACCCCCTTTGTATTCTTATCTGCTTCTCCGTATGTTTGGGGTATGAACATGAAGGGAATACTGCGGGTTCTCCTCGTAGTCGTCGTGGTTGTCGTCGCCGCGGGAGCGGCGTTTCTCGCCTATATCTGGTTTGCCGGGGGAAGTGGAGAGCCGTCTGCGGAGGCTGACGCGGCATCGTTGGAACCTCAGCGCGTTGAAGCGGTCGTGTACGAGGTCGTCTCGGAGCGCTCCGAGGCGCGATTTCTCATCGAGGAGGTCCTCCGGGGCGTAGAGAACACGGTCGTGGGCACGACGAATCAGATTGACGGTTCCATTGCCGTAGACTTCGCCACCGGGGAAGTCGAGGTCGGCGAGTTCGTCATTAACGTTCGCACGATCGAGACGGACGATGAAGTGCGCGATCGCACGATTCGCACGCTCATTCTGGAGTCCAACCGGGACGAGTATGAGTTTGCCGTCTTCACACCGACCAGCGACCCGACGAGGTTTGAGGCACTTGGGGTGGGAGAGGTCGTTCGATTCGACGTGAGGGGAGAGCTTACGATTCGAGACGTGACCAGCCGCGTGACATTTGCGGTGTCCGTCGCCCTCGACAGCGAAGAAGAGATTACCGGCCGCGTCCGGACGACGATCCGCTGGGACGATTTCGATATTACGATTCCCTACGTCGGCGGCAACTCCATCGTCGCAAGCGTCGGAGAGACGGTGGATTTGGAGATGGAGTTTGTAGGCGGCGCGCGGCCATAGGCGGGCGCCGGCGACGGCCGGCGAAACAGAGAGTACGCTGCACAACGGAAGCGTGGTGGGCTCCACGTCGAACATCACCCGTCGGTCGACCGCACGCACGCCATCCCCGCCGGCTCAGCGGAACAACGAACTCGAAATCTCATCGAAACGTCGGAGTACGTCGTCGTCGTACCGACCGATCGTCAGGATTCGGCCGAGCGCTTCGTCGTACCACGCCTCGTCGATACGCCCGCGATGCCGTAGGAACGCGAGCATCATGAGGCTGTTGTAGTAGTCCAATCCGCTGCGCCCGGCGGCGAGAAGCAGCGCGCGGTCTTCGGAGATGAAAGGAAGAGCCGATCGAACCGCGAAGTCGAGGAGCTTCTCGTCGTTGGGGCGATCGTCGGTCTCCTCTTCGAGGACGATCACCGGGAGCGACGGCCACCCCGTCTCGTCAAAGACGCTCGGAATCGTCTTGAGGCTAATTGTGGAGCCCAACAGACCGAGAAAACCCGCCTTGAGCATGTAGATCATGGAGGAGGCGTCGATCGCAGCCTCCGTGAGATGAGCGAATCGGTGTACGATCGGCGCGGCTCGGTCGCCGAGCTCTCTCTTGCTCGTCATGTCGTTTCCATTCATAGGCGGTGAGACATTATGGAGCGGCGCGTTCGTCGTAGCAACGGCTACGCCGATGACTCCATGCAGATGATGCACGCCGAACCCTTCGTCGGGCCGCCGGCCACCGTCGCGCAGCTCGGTGTAATGACGCAGTAGAAAAATGTTCGAGTTCTCGGCACTGTAGGCCGATGGACATCAAGATCTGGGAGCCTACCGCGGACGTTGAGTGCGTCAGAGGGTTGGTCGTCGTGATCGACGTGTTTCGAGCGTTCTCGACCAACTGTTACATTGCGGAACAGAATCCTAAGAAACTGATTCCCGTCGATAGCATCGAGGCAGCGCTCGAGATTCGGCGCGAACACGCCGCGCATACGGTCTTGGTCGGGGAACGGGGAGGCGTTCGGATCGACGGATTCGAGTATGGGAACTCTCCGACCGAAATTCGAGGTTCAAATCTCGAGGACAAGATTGTCGTTCATACAACGACGGCCGGAACGAAGGGACTCTTAAGACAACGGTCGGACAACGATGTCGTATGCGGAAGCTTCGTCAATGCGGCGGCCGTTCGGCGATACGCGGAGAGGACGCGACCTGGCGCGCTCCATCTATACTGCACGGCGCGAAAGAACGGCAGACTCGGCGATGAAGACTATCTATTTGCGGATTATCTAAGACGCACGATTGAGAACGAGCGAGTTGATTTCGGAAATATCAAGCGTCTCCTCAAGGCGAAGAGCGCGAACGGTTTCTCGAAGGACGGGTTCGCACCGGAGAGCGATTTCGAGTACTGCATGGCGCTGGACAGGTTCGATTTCGTCCTGAAACGGACCACAGACGTAGAGACGGGACGCATTGAACTAATCAAGTGCGACTGTTCGGTGTGACGTCGAAACGGTGCGGGAGCCTATGATCAACGACGCGACGCGATCGAACGCCCCAGGAACCTACTCTGCGATCCTCTTCGATCTCGATAATACCATCCTTGATTTCCATCGGTGCGAACGGAACGCCATCCTAAAGGCTGTGACGTTCTGCGATCTGCCCATTGAAAACCATACACTGGCCTCCTTTCTTGAGGCATACGAGTCGGCAAACGCCGAGTACTGGAGGCGGCGCTCCGAGTTCAATCCGCACGATATGGTCGAAAAGTCGTTCTCCGACGCCTTGGACGCTCTCTCGCTCGACACCGCTCCCGCGCGATGCCTCTCCGAAGTCTACCGGCGCGTCTTTTTGACCGAGGTCTCGTTCGAACCGGGTGCGTTGGAGACGATTCGGTCGCTATCATCAACATTCCGACTCGGAATCGTTACCAACGGAACATCACCGGCACAAGAGAAGCGGGTTCGGGCGGCTCGGATCGAGCGCTTTTTCGAAGAGATTCTCGTGTCCGATGCAGTCGGGTACACGAAACCGGACCCGCAGATCTTTGTGATCGCCCTGGAGCGGATGCACCTCCAGCCTCACCAGGTTCTGTATGTCGGAGATTCGATTCGAAACGACTATCAAGGCGCCGTCGCCGCAGGGATTGATTTCTGTTACTACAATCGAGCCGGAATCCCCGTCGAAGATGGTGCTGCTCCGACATACAGTATCCGTACCATCTCCCGGCTATGTAAAATCGTCGTGTAACGAGTCGCTTGGCGCGGCTTTCGCCTTCGACCCGCCGATCCGAGCTTCAACACGTCGGGCGGAGGGGCGTGACGTTCGATCCGCCGTCCTGTCGATCTCCGCACACTACGTCGCGAAGCACCGTAGAGTACCGGGCCGAACGTGCGTTCGGCCCGGCGATCGACACGGTCGATCGAACCGCGCAACGATCCCGTTTAGCGGCTGATCGCCATCGAGTGAGCACCTCGCGTGACCGGTACCGAGTACTCCGTCTTCACGAGTTCGACCCGGAACGGGTCTTGCACGTCGCCGGCGATGCGCCAGAAATCTATGGACCCTCCCATCCGACGATCGTCGAAGTGGTCATAGGTGGCCACGGCCAGGTAGTTTCCGCTGTTGTCGAAGAGTACGGCTTCCGGCAGAATCCCGCTGTACGTGAAATCACCGATGCGCCGCAGGGCTCCCGTCTCCCGGTCAAACTCAATTAACGTAATCGAGCTGAAGAAGGTAATGCGCGGGTCGTCGTACGGCAGGAAGCTCCGTTCAAGATTCGTCGTTGCTACCCAACGTCCGTCGGGGCTTATCGCCAGACCCTCCGGTGACACGCCCGTTATGGCGCGAGAGACCAGAGCGTGACGCACCGTTCCGTCCGCCCGCTCCTCGGCTCGATAGCGCACCGAAATTACGCTGCCGCGTGGCGCTTCATTCCACGTTCCTTGGATGTCGGCGCCCCAGTAGAGAGCATTGGTGAGAACGTGGCGCCCATCGGGTGCGAACTCCACGCGATACTGCGCCCGTTCGGTCTCGACTACATTTCCGATCAGCTCGAGGCTGAACTCGCCGCCCGCCTCGAGAACCTCGACGAATCGCAAGTCCTTGCCGGTCTCGTTTATCAGTGCGAGCACGTCGGTCTCAGGATGAAAGTCAAGGTCGATAAGGCGGTCGCCGGCAACCCATGCGGGGACCGACGGAAAAGACGGCTCTCCCAGGCGACCATCGCCGAACGGGAACACTGCAATCGGCGTCTCCGTGCCCCCACCGTTCGGATTGATCGAGACGGCTACGATCGTTCCCGTCGCGTTGACTCGCACGGCGTCCGGACGCAACGGCAGGCGGACTTCCTCGTGAAGCACCGGGTTACGGGGATCGGCAAGATCAAAAACGAGTAGGCTGTCACCAAATGCAAGGTCGCCGAATGTATGCTCCAGCCCGTCTCCGTCGGCGGGTCGGGGCGTAAAAGACTCCACCACGAACGCGAACCGGCCGTCCGGCGTGATGTCGACCGCCGCGGGCGGACCGGCGACCGAGTTGCTTGCTTCGACCTCGTACGCTTGCCACTCCCGCGGGTCTCCACCCAGTGGAATGACGCTGAGCGCATCGCGACCCTCGCGCGGGCCGAGCATGCCGTTCACATAGGCGGACGAGAGCATGTCGGCGTCGGAGATCGAGACGATAAAGCGGCCTTCGAAGTCCATCGGTGCGTAGATGTCCCGATCGACCGCGGAAAGCTCAGCGGGCGAGAATACCGTCGCCGTCACCTGCGACGCCTCGTCCGAGCTCCCGTCGCGCGCGCCTCCGGCGAACGCCGGTGTAATCGGGAGCGTACATGCGAGAACCGCTACGGCAAGCCGCGTGCCGCACCTCTGTAGACGACCGAACCGTTTGCATTGTGGTGTGTTCATCCACACCTCCTTTGTCTTTTTGGTTGCGGGAAGGTTACAAAGAGGCGTCGGACGGGACTAATAGGATTTCGTTATGGGCTTATCAAGGTCGATGATAGGGTTCGCGCGTTTGCAAGAACTGCCAGACCTCAGACACGCGCGAGTCTCGCAAGGTCTCGGGGTAGACCACCGCGGTCGCTAACTCGGGGAGTTCCGGGTGTGTTCTGATCCGAAGCGGTTGATCGGCGACCATTGACCGGGGAAAAACGGACCATCCCGAGCCCGCAGCGACCATGGCCAAACGCGCCGAAAACGATTCGCTGAAGCTGATTATAAAGCGATCGCCGAACACCTCGCGGGCGATTCGCCGAAGGGTGTGATACAGGGCGGGTCCCGCGACCTCGGGGAAGATGATGAGTTTATCGGATTGGATCGTTTCCTGCTCGGGACTCGGTCCGGCGAGGACGAGTGGTTCCGAGTATATGTGGCGCGTAATCATGTCCGGGGCGTTGACCGGTGGATGGATCAGGGCGGCGTCGATTCTTCGCGATCGCACGTCTTCGACCAGCTGCTCGGTATACCCGGCGATCACGTCTATCTCAATCTCGGGAAACTCGGCTTGCGCCTCGGCGATAAGCGAGGACAATGTCGCTACCGCAACGCCGGAAGAGGCGCCGAGTCGTGCGCGCAACGTCGTACCGTCGAACCTGCTCATCGCCGTCCGCGCATCGGCGATCGAGCGCATGATCTCGTTCGCGAGGGGTACCAACTCTTTGCCCGCCGGCGTCAATGTCGTACCGGTCGTGCCGCGCTCAAAGAGGCGAACACCGAGATGATACTCGAGGTCCTTAATCTGCCGGGTGAGTGCCGGCTGCACGATCGAAAGAGCTTCCGCCGCTCTTACGTAGCTGAGCGTCCGTGCGAGCACCAAGAAACTCCGGAGGTGCCGTAACTCGAAGTTGATCGGACTCGTCAGGGTCACCATCGTCGGTTCTTTGGGCATGCCGGAGGATACCATCTCACAGTATGCGGGGATAGCGGCCCGGCGGAACCGTTCGACCGGAGCGTCCCGACCGTGACACCGCCCCTACGCAACGTCTTTCCGAGATCTATCGGCGCGGCGACCACTCACCTCATCGGAGGCAGTCCATCCGGTTCGCCGCCCCGACCACCGACTCCCATGACGAAGTTGGACCAAAGGACCTCAAATCTTCAGGCGATAGCGTGTAGAAGACCGGTCCCGAAGCGTCGAGTTAAGGAGGCCTCCACCATTATTGAACTCCGTCGGTGTACTGCGCGAGAAACTCGCTCGTCGGCGGGATGATCTGGATCACATCGATCAGATTCGATGCCGGGTCCGCGAGGATGAAGTGCCGCTGACCCCACGGTTCGTCCCGGATGTCGACTTTCACCGGCAATCGGCCCGAGACTACCAGACGTTCGTACTCCGAACGGGCGTCTTCGATCTCTATGTTGAGAATGAGACCCGACGCCGGGCGGCTGAATCCCTCGGGTATCGAAGGATGGCCCTCCCGGACAAATGCGAGCTGAAAGTAGTGTCCGTCCCCGGCCGTCTTGAGACTTACATACCAGTCGGCCTCGAAACTCGTCTCGAAGCCGAAGTATGTGCGATAAAAGCCGGAGAGACCCGCGACGTCTTTCGTCATAAACACGGGATACACACTGGATATCTGCATAGAAACCTCCGTCGATATCTGTTTATACATACATTCAGAACGTATGTATAAACAGATATACATTCATCTTGTATGTATGTCAACCTTTTTTTATACTCGTTCTATGCCTCGCAGGACGCCCGAAGAAGCGCAACGGACCCGAACGGGTATTTTGAACAAGGCGATAGAGGTTTTTTCGGTTGTGGGATACGAGAAGCTTTCTTTGGAGACGCTGGCCTCCGAGGTGAGCGTGACGCGGGGAGCGATTTATCACCATTTCAAGAATAAAGAGCTGCTTTTTCGCGCGTCGGCGATAGCGCTTCTTGAGAATATGGGAGAGGCGATTCAGCGACACGCTCGCAGCGGAGCCTCAGCCGGGGAGGATCCTTGGGAGGCGCTCGTTTTGGGATGTGAGGGATTTCTCGTAGAGTCGCAGGATGCGGCGTACCGGCGGATCATTCTCACCGAAGCGCCGAGCATTCTGGGGATGCGGGAGTGGCAGCGTCTCGACGATCACTACACCACGACTCCGTTAGTCGAGGTGCTGGACACGCTGGCCGAGAGAGGGCGAATACGCCCTCTCCATATCGAAGCTACCGCGCGCGCGCTTTCGGGGGCGATGAATCAGTTGAGCTTGTGGATCACAACCCCGGAGGATGTGCGGACCGCGCGCGATACGGTGCACATCTTCTTGAGTACCCTCGCCACGGCGTGATCTCGGTGTTGTGTTGCGCATTGTTAATCCCAATGGACAAACGATCGCGAGATCTCCACTGTCGTCCTACCCGTAAGGATCCGGCAAATGATGCGCCGACGTTGCCCCGATCTCGCCTTGAGGGTGGACACTGCCTGTGGTCGCCTAATCCCGTGCTGGACGCCGGACTCGGAATGCCACACAATGAATACTGGTGAACGCCAAGGACGATGTCTTCTTCCGGCAGGCAACCGTTCTCATCTGCGGCAACCTCGCGATCCACGAGGCGATGGCGGCGTTCCTCGCGTTTGTCAACGAATACGTACCGGCCCAGCGGCTGTTCCTCGAACATTTCGACCCCGATGCCGGGACGCTGCGCTTTATCGTCGACGCGACCCCCACCGAGGGGCGGCCCGTCAAGATCATCGAGCAGCTGCAGCCGGAGTACGTCGCCTACGTCCGTGACCGCTTGGCGAACGGTGTTCCTCCGCCTTATGTAATCCCCAATCCACACAACGAACCGGTCCCGAACCACCTGCTGGGGCTCTTCGATCAACGCGCGGAGTCGTTGATGGTCATTCCATTGGACTCCGTCCACGGATTCCTCGGCAATGTGGTGCTCGTCTCGGAAACGCGGCAGTTCAGCGATGAACACGTACGCGCCATGGCGCTGTTACGCGAGCCGTTTGCAGTGGCGATGGCCAACGCGCTGCAGCACGCAAACGTGTTGCAGCTGAAAAACAGGCTCGCAGACGACGTCCGCTACCTGAACGACGAGCTGCGCCGAGCGGTGGGAGGCGAGGTGATCGGCCACAACCACGGTCTGCGAGACGTCATGGAAAAGGCGCGTCGGGTCGCGGCCTATGACAGCCCGGTGCTACTGTCCGGTGAGACCGGGGTGGGAAAGGAAGTGATTGCGCACGCAGTTCACGCGGCGTCGCCTCGGAGCGATCGTCCGTTCGTCGGCGTCAATTGCGGTGCGATCCCCGAATCGCTGATAGACAGCGAGCTGTTCGGGCACGAAAAAGGGGCGTTTACCGGTGCCCTCGCGCAGCGCCGTGGTCGCTTTGAGCGGGCCAACTGCGGAACGATCTTCCTCGACGAGGTCGGCGAGCTACCACTCGCCGCACAGGTTCGCCTGCTGCGGGTACTGCAGAGCCACGAGATAGAACGCGTCGGCGGGACCGAAACGATCGCGCTCGACCTTCGCGTGATTGCGGCGACAAACCGCGACCTCAGCGCGTTGGTGTCGGCGGGAGATTTCCGCGAGGATCTCTGGTTTCGGCTCAATGTGTTTCCGATCGAGATACCGCCGCTCCGAGAGCGCAGTGTCGATATCCCCTCCCTGGTACAACACTTCATCGAGTTGAAGACGAAGGAGTTAAAGCTCTCGGCCATCCCGGTGACCGCGCCGGGTGCGATGGATGCCCTCGTCGGGTACGACTGGCCGGGCAACGTTCGCGAGCTCCAGAACGTGGTTGAACGCGAGATCATCCTCAACCCGTACGGACCGCTCACGTTCGATAACGTCACCCCGTCGCGCGCAGTCGCACCGCTGGTCGACGGCGTACTCAAACCGCTGGACACTTTGGTCGCGGACCATATCCGGCTCGCGCTCTCGGTCACCGACGGGCGCATTCACGGTGAGGGCGGAGCGGCCGACCTGTTGGGTCTCAACCCCAGTACATTACGCGGAAAGATGGCGAAACTCGGAATCAGCCGCTAGCGGTCATATCGAG
The DNA here is from genome assembly GCA_965601925.1 of Alkalispirochaeta sp. Lineage (GTDB taxonomy): Bacteria > Spirochaetota > Spirochaetia > DSM-27196 > Alkalispirochaetaceae > Alkalispirochaeta. Next base: position 1,547,859 of record OZ271854.1, on the reverse strand, counting down.
ACCGAGTATTCGCGCGAGTTGCTCGGGGTAGCGGGTGTCGGCCGGGGTACGGGTGATGAAATAGGTGCAGTCCGCATCGCCGGTACCGATGCAGGCCGGCTGTACGAGCCCCATCCCACACGCATCGGCCTGCGCAAAGTCGAACACGTTGCAGTAGGTGAGCATTCCGTCGAGGCCGTTACGGCGCATGAACTCCACCATGCCGCACTGGGTGCAGTTCATCGTGGAGCATCGTCTCGGGCGACGCGCGAACGAGTAGTCGATGAAGAACGTGTCGCTACGCCCGGAGCGGCGCATCGCTTCGCTCACGGGCCGCATCTTGCGCGCCAGAAGGGGAGACACCATCACCGCGCGCATCAGCGTTCGGACAACCCCGGGCAGACGGCGGAACTTGGCGTGGAACGTGTCGTACGATAGTCGGCCGACCTGTTCGGGGGTCCACCCCTCTTTGGTAAGCACCACGTGAACCGACGCCATCACTGCCAGGGTCGGCATCAATCCGTTGAAGAAGTTGCCGCTGCCGCCGGCGTGGTACGGCAAGGCGCCGATGTAGTGGTCGAGCTCCGCCATCACGGCGGCGCGGAAGCGCCCCGGAAGCGCGACGACCGTGTAGCGGCTGGCGGACTGCTCGTAGATGGGCAGCGTTCGTACCGCGATCCTACGGACCTTGGCCGCGTTGCGCGTCCAGTAACCGATGTTCGGTTTGTTCATCGTCGTTCCTCCTCTTTTAGAAACCGAAGCTGGATGCATGAGAATCGCGCTGTTACCGCCGAGGGTTCGGCACGCTCTCACACTCAGTCAAGCACCATTTTCCGCTCGAGGAAGGTCAGCCTGATCGATGAAAGGTCCGTCAGTGACTGGTACTCGGCGACCTCGCGTGCTCGGTTTTTTAGGGTTTCGCCGGCCAGGTGTACGTCCTTCATGCTCTCCCAGTGCATAATCGTGACCCAGCGATTCTCGCCTTTGGTGGACTCCAACCCGGCGTACCCCGTGAAGTTGTGTTTGAAGAACTCGTGGAACCGCTTCAGTAGGGTCAGAAACTCCGATTCGTCGGCACCCTCCTTGAGGTTGAACTCGATCAGTTCTGTGATCATCCGATCCTCCTTACGCTTTTATTGCGCTGTTTGCATCGGTATGCGCTTGCCGGCCGGCGTGTGTGTGACGTCGTCGACCAACGTATCGCCGGGGGTGTCGAAGCCGGACCCATCGTCTGTCGTACAAAGCGTTCGCCCCTAGATCACGTCGGGATCACCCAGCCGTCCCGGCACCTGCGCATATCCTTTGGCCATCAGCGTCCAATCTTAAAAAAGCAATTCCCATACCAAATGAGCAAGTTACGTTGGATTTAAAAGATATCGAGGTCCGCCGTTCCGCAGCGGGTGTCGTTTCGCTCCCTGAACCATGAAGTAGCGACTGAATCCGCCAATTCGGGCGAGCGGTGGCCGCCGCTCGTAAAACCCATCCGTCACATACGGCGAATGACGCCCCGGCGAATCGTCAAATATGGCGACGGAGAGGTGCGCGCCGCGCCGCTCCCGGCGGAAATCCTGCCGATTCCACGTCGGGGGGCCCATTTCGGCTTGGCACGTTTTTTGCGGATACGTGTGAGATCACCTGTGGCGCGCTCGCCAACCGGCGCGTGGCCGCAGGCGAATGCAAGGAGTAAACGATGAAACTGGAACACAGATTAATGGACGGGCTCGGCCGGTTTGTCATCCGCTATCGGAAAGTCATTCCGATCGTCGGTGTCGTTGCCGTTGTGCTGTCCCTGGCGGCGGCGAACCAGATCGTCGTCAAGACGCAGATCAAAGACTTGTTGCCGGAGGACAATCCGATGATCGCCAGCTGGGACGCAATTATGGATGAGTTTGACGGTGGCGAATCGATCTTCGTGATGGTCACCGGTGCCGACAAGGATGTGATGGCCGACGGCGCACGCCTGTTCGCCGAGGAGTTCGAGTCACGACCGGAAGCGATGCAGTACGTCACAGCGATCAATCTCGAGACCGATACCGATTTCGTGAGGAACTGGGGGCTGCTGCTGCAGGAGAGCGACGACCTCGAGCGAACGCTGACGATGCTCGAGGAGACCAATCTGCTTCCGCTCATTCGTTCGCTGAACGACAACTTCGAGACGACGTACAGCTCGGACACCGCTGAGGAGGAGCTCTCAAACACCAAGCAAGAGAACGATACCGTCGTCCTCTACCAGCAGATGGAAACGTTCTTTACGGCCCTCACCGAGCACCTCGAGAATCCGGAAGCTATGCCGGCCGACCAGCGCGGCCGCGAGTTGGCCGAGCTCTTTTTGCTCGGCGACTCCTTCAGCTACGCGTGGGACAACTCGATGCTCGTCTTCACGATCGTGCCCGGCATCTCGTCGATGGACTTCGCTGAGCTCGTCGCATTGATGGATAACGTGCGCGAAGTTCAGGCGATCGTCGAGGCACAGGTCCCCGGTGTGACCGTCCAGGTCACGGGCAACATCCCGATCCAGGCGGACGAACAACTTGCGATGGGCTTCGACATGTTGGTGCCGGCGCTCGTGGCGCTCTTGTTGATCCTGGTTGTCTTCCTCTTCTCGTTCGATCAGATCCGCTCGATCGTCATGACGCTCATCGTCTTGGTGATGGGCATCATCTTCAACTACGGCTTCGTCGGTGTGACGATCCGCGAGATCAACATGATGACGAGCTTCATGAGCACGCTGTTGATCGGTCTCGGGATCGACTACGGGATTCAGATCGTTACCACCTTCAACGCGATGCGCAAGCTCGGTCACGACCCGAACAAGTCGATCATGCTGACGTTCCGCAAGGCCGGAATGGGCACGTTGCTCGCCGCCTTCACGACCGCCGTGGCGTTCATCGTCATGACGCTCACGGGGAGCAAGGCGTTCGCCCAGTTCGGCGTCACCGCCGCGAGCGGCATCGTGCTCTGCTTTCTGGCGATGGTCACGATCCTGCCGAGCCTGCTGCTCCTATTCGGTCGCAAGCAGGCGGACAAGGAGGCGCGTCTGCCGAAGATCGACTACAGCTTCCTCGGTTCGTTTGCCGAGTGGGCCGGCAAGCACCGCCTCGGCGTGCTCGTCGTCGGCGCGGTAATGAGCGGCGCTTTGGCGTTTGCCGCGCTCGGCATGCGCGTGGAGTACAACTTCATGAACCTCGAGCCGCAGGACATGCCGTCGATCGTGGCCTACAACGACCTGTCGGAGCGCCTCGGCATCACGCCGAGCCAGACGATGGTCATCGCCGACTCGATTGAGCAGGCGCACGAGCTGACCGACCGGCTCGAGGAAGAGCCGCTGATCGCGGACGTGCGATCGATCGCCTACCTGATCCCGCGCCGGAGCGATGCCCGGGAGCGGCTCGAAATCGTCACACGCAGTCGCGATGCCGTGGGCCGGACAACCGAGTTGGACTACGGGGGGGCGACCCTCGAGGACCTACTCTACGAGATCCAGCGCGTCGAGTGGAACTTGATCGAGATCGCCGACCTGTCGGTTGCGGGGCTCGGCGAGGACAACCGTATCCTCCGGAAGCGCAATGCGATGGTTCGCGAGATCTTCGGCGCGGAGGTCGGCGAGGCGGGGGACGAGGTGTTCCAGACGCTCATCACGCTTATCGAGAGCGACCCGCAACGCTACGGCGCGCTCCTATCCGAACTCGACACCGCGTTCGCCGCCGAAACTTCAGCGATCGCGCGAGACATGGTGGCGGTGGATCGCCCGATCGGAATCGGCGACCTGCCCGAGAACTATCGCGATGGGTTCCTCTCCGGCACCGGCGAACGCAACCTGGTGACGGCGTTCCCGGCCGAAGGCATGTACGAGAGCCTGCCCCTGATGGAGCGCTTCACCGAAGACATGCAGCAGATCGATGATCGGATGACCGGTTCGGTCCAACTCGGGCTGGAATGGACCCGCGAAAGCTTCCGGAGCTCGATCCGCGCGGGGATCTTCATTCTCATCGTGGTTGTCGCTGCACTTCTGATCGAGTTTCGCAGCATCCGCTGGGCCGCCGCCGCGGCGTTCCCCCTCGTGTTCGGCATGGTCTGGATGCTTGGCCTGTACCCGGCACTCGGTATGAAGATCAACCCGATCAACCTGGCGATGGTGCCGTTGGTCATCGGCATGGCGGTCGACTTCGGCATCCACCTGGTGCACCGCTATCGCGAGGAGCGCGACCTACGGGTGACCTACAGCTACACCGGCAAAGCGGTGCTCCTGTCTGCGTTCACGACGATGATCGGCTTCGGCAGTCTGGCCCTCGTGGGCGAGTTCAAGTCGCTGTCGCTGATCGGGGCGATCCTCTTCCTCGGGATCGCAAGCGCGTTTGTGGTGAGCTTGGTGTTCCTGCCGGCGGTGCTGGCCGAACGTCCGCGGGCCAACCGAACGCGAGCCGATCTCGAGGTGGGCGGCGGACGCGGCAACAACGGTCGGCGCGGCCGGCAAACCGCCGACACGGGTGCCGCCCGCATCGGAAATCGAACCGTCGGCGGGGTGCGATGCTCGGTGGAACGACTCGTGGCCGGGCCCGGCGCTGTGCTCGCGCTCGCGATCGTCGTGCTTGCCGTTGCCGCCGGCACGGCCGGCGCGCAGGACGCGACCGAGATCATGCGCCGCGTCAGCGATGAACAGGATGCCGACACCGCGGCGATGCGGATCAGCATGCACATCTACGATTCGCTGGAATCGGACGAGAGCCGCGACCTCTTCATTGAGAGCTACGGCCGTGGCGATACGGAGAACTACATGGAGTTTGTCGCACCACGCAGCATAGCCGGGCTGCGGGTGCAGGACCTCGACGGCGAGATCCGCGTCTTCTTCCCGAGTACCGGGCGCGTACGACGTATCGCGAGCGGCCAGAAGAGCGGGTCGGTCGGCGGCGTCGGCGGTGACTTTAGCTACGAGGATATGGGCGGCGGTGAACTGTTGGATGACTACACCTTCTCGATGGTCGACGAGACACCCGCCGCGTGGGTGATACGCGGCATACCGACCGACCCGGACAGCTCTTACAACCATCTGATCTACACGATAGACCGCGAAAGACTCGTTGCGACGCGCATCGAGTATTTCACCGAGGATCACGGCCGCGAAAAGACGCTTACCGCCGAGACGTTCCAGACCATTCAGGGACGACTGATCGCGACGGAGCTGACGATGATGAACCATCGCCGTCACCGCCGCACGCAACTGGTGATCCATCAGGCGGCGTTCGACGTGCCGATGGACGATCGTTTCTTCAACCCCAACCGGTTCTACAGGTAGGCGATCATGCGAAACACGATTGTAGCGGCGGGAGCCGCCCTTCTGTTGTCTTCCGTCGCGTTTGCGGGAGCGCAAGAGTCGCCGTGGGGCGATGAACCGTGGCCACCTGGGTCACACGCCACCGATAGCAGCGAGATTGCGGCGACGAGGGAGGGCGCGGAAACTACGGATGGGGTGTGGCCCGGCGACGAGTGGCAGCCCGACGCGACCGCGCCGGTCACAACGAACGCCTTCGACCGGGTCGGCGCGTTCAGCCTATACGGCTACCTGTCGAGCACGGTCCAGGCGTCTTTCGGAAAAACTGGAAGTGTCGCGGTCGCCGGCCGCGATGCTGCGCTGGGGGCGGTCACCCGGGTGCGCCTCAAAGGTGATTGGGAGCCGAGCGAGCGAGTTCTCTTCCATCTCGAGATCGAGTCGAGGCACGACGCAGGCCTATCCAACCAGTTCGCGTTTACGCAAGCGACCGGTCTTGGCGGCGGCGCGGTCAACGACGCGCAGGACGCGAGCCCGCAGGACGATTTCCGTTCCACCTTGTTCGTGGATCAGGCGTGGGCCCAACTGCGATTCGATCGCGTCGACTACCAAATCGGGCGCGTCCCGATCGCGTGGGGGACCGGATACGCGTTCAACCCCACCGCACGAACCAATCCCGACGGCAATCTCACCGAGCTCGGCGAGGAGGAGACCACCGGAACGGCTTCGGTCGGCGCGGCGGTCGCGCTGCCCGCACAGGCGGTGCTTGAGGGTTATGTTGCATTTGAGGATCGATTACACACGGGCCGTACGGCGCCGGAGGATGTCGAGGTCTGGAACTACCCGTGGGGCGCCCGCATTCGCGCGTATGTCGGCTCGTTTGATGTCGCCGCCGGGGCGCTCCACGAGGTCGTTGCCGCGCGCGACGGTACCGGCTACGAACGATACCTTCACGCGGCCGCGGAGCTCGTCGGCTCGATCGGCGATCTCGGGATGTTCGCCGAGGCGATCCTAACCACGGACTCGTTCGACGGCACGGACGGCTGGACGGCCCATGAGGCGCTCGAATCGACGGTCGGACTCGAGTATCTGTTTCCCGGGGACGTGGAAGCGAAGGTTGAGTATTATCGCCGCGGCGCGGGAGCCGCGAGACCCGCCGACTACGACCTCGCGCCGCTTTTTACCGGTCACATAAGCGTGCTGGCCCGCGACTACGGGTTTGGGCTCCTTCAGCGGACATTCTGGGACTACGTCGAGGTAAGCGCCGCGGCACTGGTCAATCTCAATGACGCAAGCGGCGTCGCGCTACCGGCGATCGAATACGAGCTGTCGGACGCGCTTACGCTCGGGCTAACCGGAATCGTTCCCTGGGGCGGTTCCACCTCCGAGTTCGGCGGGGAGCGAACGTTCGACGACAGAACGGTGCGCCTCGTGCGACCGGGCGGCGTGGCGCAGGTCAAGGTGTCGTTCTAACGACGAGTTTGCAATGAAGGAGAGCGCAATGAAACGAGTACTGATCGCCGGAGCGACCGGCTTCCTCGGCCGCCACGTCGCCCGACAGGCGCGCGATATGGTTGCGCCGACCTACGGAAGCTACACGCTGCAACAGTTCTTCGCCGATCAGCTCGCGGCCATGCCGGGTGAACCGTGATGAGTTGGCTCGAGACGCTCGAGCTGCGTCTCCCTTACGGGTCCGGACCGTCTGTCGAGCAGCTTTTGGTCGAGCTGGCCGGCACACCAGAGATGAACGCGGCGCGGATCTATCGCCGCGTGACGGTCGACAGCGATTTCTTGCTGGAGATTCGCCACGACACCGCTCCGATTCGGCCGCACGGCTCCGAGCTCGGCGTACGTCTAGCCGCTGCGCTTCGTCGTTGGGGCGTGGTGTACCACGCGGTGTGGACCAGCGACGCCGGGCAGCCGTCTGCCGTGGCCAACGACGCAATGAAGGAACCGAACGATCAGAACGAATGATGGAAGGAAGCGGGGAGTGGGTGGCCGTGTGCGTTTCGTCGTAGCGGCCACAAACGTCGGCACAGTGGCGGTCGAAGCCGGTATGCAGCACCTTCCGACCGCGAAGGACGTACGGTTTCGCTGCCGGTGTCGGCGGGGCAACTGCCCTGCTCACATACATGAGGACGGGAAGAAAGACGCCGTTGTTTCAGATGCGGGGCGTGTTCATCGCTCGCCACATAACATGGCGCATAGACCGGTCGTGGCCATTGTCCCGGTTCTTGCGTGCGCAACAACCGCGCCAATACACGCCACGCAGGTCACGCGGTCGTTGAGTGCCGAAGAAGGGAGCTCCGGATTCGATGATGTTCGACCAAGGACTACATCATGTTGTCGACAACCTGCAAAAGACTGATAGTAGTGGGATGCGGTTCTCCGAAAGGATCGGCAGGACTCCCATTAGAACCATCGTTCAGTTTGAGGCAATCGATTAACCACCCCGAAGCGGGCTCTGGAGCATCGTGTCGATCAAACTTTTTCGGAATGCACTCACCTACGACCGTACCGGCTACGGAAGCGACTCTTTCGCGGAAACCTTCACTAACTATGTTAAACGGCTTTGGCATGTTCACTTTCGAGAAACGATGAACTCTATCCTTGGGGCCGCTCGGGAGATCAAAGACGACATCGGACGCCGCTTCTTCGCTTTCGAATGGTTCGAGCTTTACGATTTCATCGGGTTCACTTCGAGACACTTCAAAGACTCAGAGTTCGATAAGCACATCAACGCCGAACTCGATCATGAGAAGTCCGCGTACCGTGTGCTTGAACACGTGTTGACGCCGATCACCGACGAGATCGAGTTGGATGCGATCGAGACAGCTCTCGACTCAACTGACAAACTCGACGAACCGGCGGGCAAACACCTGAAGGCACAACAGAACATGTTCAATCAGTTTCGAAACGAGTACAACGATGTGAGACCTCATGAAGCGATGGCAACGCCAGGGTCGGTGCATATTCATTCGCCCAGGACCTACAATCGGCGTATTACAGAGTGGGAGTATGACCGGGGGTACCGCACCCGGTACGTTACCGTAAACGGATCAATCAGGTGGAAATCAGATGTACAGGTGATGGTCTCGACCGCCCTCGGTGGAAGGTATATCGGCATGGACGAACTGGATGATGGGGTGTGGGCCGTCTGATATCGCCATGGGCCGCTCGGGTATATCGACATGAAGGACCTACATGTTCACGACATCATGACGTACAATAGCGCGTTGGATGTGTAAACCATGTCCGGGAATGAACATAACTTTTTTACGCCTGAGGCTCTTTCTAAATTGCATTTTGCAAGAGCCTCAATATCGGGTCGAAATCATAATTATATACACAGTATATGATTATGATTTCTAGAAGTCCTGGCATTTCCAAAAATCGCCGATTCTTGAAATTGCCTGGTTTGCCAAAAAAAAACGGAACGGGAGAATGTAAACCATTGAAGGCTGTTCAGTCGCTGGTAAAACTCGTGGTTATTGGGTGCCTCGTAACCGTGTTTTCCTGTCAAACGCTACCTATAGACTCCTACCCGAACGCGGTTGGAGCTGTTACCAGAGCGTACACCGATCCTTCGCGGGAACGATGGAACTCCGACGGGCCTCGCCCTCTTTCAACAATGATCTGGTATCCGGCTGATACGGGTCGACGGACCCCAAAGCAGAGAATCGCGATCTTTAAAACTGGACGGTATAGATTTCTCTCGGATTGGAATCAGGAGGATGTCCGGTATCCTTTAATCGTCGTATCACACGGGACCGGCGGTTCGGCGGCGAGCATCGCTTGGTTATGTGTAAAACTCGCTTCCGCCGGCAATGTTGTTGTGGCCGTTAATCACCACGGTAATACCGGTGCGGAACGAAACTATTTACCCGAGGGTTTTATTTGTTGGTGGGAACGTCCCGCGGATATCAGCGCTTTGATCGACAATTTACTATTAGATCCGGTCATAGGCGATCGGATTGATCCGGAAAGAGTTGGAGTCGCGGGTTTTTCACTTGGTGGCTACACCGCTCTCGCTACGGTCGGAGCACGGCTCGATGTCGAACGTTGGAGAGGATACTGCTCGGACAATGAAAGCGATCCGATCTGCCATTTTCCGCCGGAGGCTCCCTTCGCTACAAACGAAGTGACGGAATACACCCAAACTGAGTCGGTACGTTCGTGCTTATCCCGAGCAAACGACAGCTACCTCGACGAAAGGATAGGAGCGGCTTTTGTTATCGCACCGGTCGGCGGTCCATTGATTACCGACGAGAGCCTTCAATCGATTCGAGTTCCGGTAAAATTGATCGTCGGCAGTGAAGATGATCAGGGAGTTCCCACGACGAATGCTGTCCCACTTGCTGATTCGATTCCTAACAGCGAGATAACGGTTCTCCCGGGGGTGACTCACTACACTTTTTTAAGTAGAGGTGTCTGGTGGGGCAAGATATTTGCTCGCAGGTTGTTCAGAGACCCGGAAGGAATTGAACGCGCTGTTGTTCATGAAAACGTGGGGCAAGAGGCAGTTGAGTTCTTCCGTTCCCGATTATAAATCAACCAGAATGAGGAAGAGTTATCTCGGAGTACAAGTGCAAAACCGCACCGATGGTGAGTTTACACGAAAACGGGGCGGCAAGAGCTATTCGCACGGAAACACCGGTGGCCTCGCTGCGCGGGTGAAGGTGCAGACGCGACAATCGGGGAGAAACGGCAGTTTTAGGTGCATTTTGACCGAGAAACAGACACACGTATCCCACGGGGCGTGCGCGAGGAAATCGTTAGGTGAGGCGAGCGGGATCACAACCGGGGGGGCGACCTGCCAAGCTTGGTATTCACATTCAATAAAGCCGGCATAAACGGGGTCGTTGCTTCAGATGCGGGGCGTGTTCATCGCTCGCCACATGACATGGCACATAGACCAGTCGTGGCCATTGTCCCGGTTCTTGCGTGCGCAACAACCGCGCCAATACACGCCACGCGGTCGTTGAGTCGCCCCCCGACATCGACCGTCTATATGGACGTCTTTGCTCCGGCCCGATCCAAGATAGTGCGTATGTTGCCCAACATCGAGTCGAGATCGGTCAGATCCATCGGAAGAACGACCTCGGTCCCGCCTTGGGCGAGATGGCGGAGTTCGCCGATGTACTGCTCGGCGAGCTGCAGCGCGAGTGCCTCGCTGCCCCCCTCGACGTCCAACGCCTCGGCGAGTTTGCCCAACGAGGCGGCGGTCGCCTTCGCGAGCGCCTCGATTTCGGCGGCCTTCCCCTCGGCCTCGTTGATCCACTTCTCCTTCTCGCCCTCGGAACGGTTGATCGCCTCCTCCATCTCGCCGACGGAGTAGTTGATCTTGCTTTCCATCTCACCGAGGGAACGGGCGACCATGGCGCGCTTCTCGCGATCGGCGCGAAGCTGCGCCTCCATCGCTTGCAGAATATCCTGGGGAACGACGATGTTTTGAATCTCGTAGCGGGTGACGTCGACCCCCCATTCGGCGCTCGCGGCGTCCACCTCTTTTACGATCGTCGCGTTGATCGCCTCACGCTCCTCGAACGTTCGGTCGAGTTCGAGCTTGCCGATCACCGAGCGCATGGTCGTCTGGGCGAGTTGAATCGTGGCATAGCGAAAATCGGTGATACCGTAGCTCGCCTTCTTGGGATCCGTTACGCGAAGATAGAGCACGCCGTCTATGTCGATTTTGACGTTGTCTTGGGTAAAGCACGGTTGGGTCGGCACGTCCACCGCCTGCTCCTTGAGGCTGTGGGTATACGCCACGCGATCGATGAACGGAATCAGAACGTGGAAGCCGGCTTGAAGCGTGCCGGAGTATTTCCCCAGGCGTTCGATCACCAACACGCTCCGCGCCGGAACGATGCGGATGCTACGGAAGAGTGTAACGACGACCACGACACCGAAGACGCCGAGAACGATTTGTAGCGGGAGGAAAGGATTCATGCGTTACCTCCTACACGGTAATCGGTCGCCTCGCCGCGCGGCGCCGACGATGGGGCGGCCGTACGATGAGACGGGTCGGCTTCGGCAGCGTCTCGGTGAGCGCCGCCGCGTAACGACGCAATGACCGAACGCAGCTGGGCGAGCTCAGCCGGAAGTACGGACGTGTCGCCCTTTTTGATGATCTCACCCAGGCCTGAGATGAACTGTTCGGAGATTCTCATTGCGACGGCGGTGCGTCCATGGGGTAGACGAATGGCCGCGGACACCTCGGAGACGCCGCCGGCGGTCGCCTCCGCGATGATCTCGGTGGCGCGGGCACGCCCCTCCGCCTCATTAATACGCCGCCTCCGTTCGCCCTGGGAGAGATTGATCGCCTGCTGGCGGTCGCCCTTGGACGAGTTGATCCGCGCCTCCCTAATACCTTCGCTCGAAAGAATTTCGGCGCGTTTCTCCCGTTCTGCTCGGACCTGTTGCTCCATCGCGGTCATGACGCCCTCCGACGGCGTGATGTCCTTGATTTCGTAGCGCGTGACTTTGATGCCCCACGGATCGGAGGCCTCATCGACGGCGCGTACGATCGCATCGTTAATCGAGTCGCGTTCCGAGAATGTGCGGTCGAGTTCGATCTTGCCGATCTCGGAACGCATCGTCGTCTGGGCGAGTTGGGAGGTGGCAAAGCGGTAGTTGTCGATGCCGTAGCTCGCCTTCTCGGGGTCGACGACCTGCAGGTAAAGCACGCCGTCGACGCTCACCTGTACGTTGTCGTTGGTGATACACATTTGAGGAGGAACGTCGATCACCTCCTCCTTGAGGATCTGTTTGTAAGCCACTTTTTGAACCACCGGGATGACGATATGCAGACCCGCGTTCATCGTGTGGCGATACTTCCCGAACTGCTCCACCACCCACGCCTGGCGCTCGGGGACGATGCGGATCAGCTTGAAAAAGACGGTAAATACTGCCGCGAAGAGCAGAATCGCCGCCACATACGTGCCAAAAACCGACATGCGTTACTCCTTAGCTATCATTGTAATGTTCGTTGAACGAACGGTTTTCTCGTGTGGCCTACTTGTCCGTCGTTTCGTCCCGTTGGTGTAGGAGATCGCCTGCGGTCACGACGTAGGTAAGATTGCGTTTTTCCAGGATGGTGACCGTGTCGCCCACATCGATCGTCTCGTCGTAGGCGATCGCCTGCCACGTCGTGCCCTTGTGCCGGATACGTCCCGGCTTGCCGGCCGCGATCTTCTCGACAACCGTTGCGATCTCGCCGGCGTCGTGGCTTGCCTCCTCGATGGCGTCGCGTTTCTCACCGCGAAACCATCGCGCCGCCCAGCGTCGCAGCAGCGCGAGGGACAGCGTACTCGTTGCGACCCACAGGGCGAGCTGGAGCGGAAACCTGCCGGACAGTCCGGGCACCACCGCAACCAACAGCGCGTTTATCAACGCGCCCAGGCCGAAGAAGAATACTACGAACTGCGGAACGGCAAACTCAGCCAAAACGAGAACGAAACCGATAACGGCCCATACCGTAGCATCCACGAGTAGTAGTGTAGATTTGCGTCGGCCTACGCGTCAAATGGGAGTGAGCAGCGCGCGCTCGATTGCATCGGCGGTGGCGCGGCGAGGGTTCATGATCTTCGTTTCGGTACGGTTCGTCCGTGCGGCGAGTTTCTCGCGATCGGCCGCTTTCAGCCGACCGTCTTCGACCACGATGAGGTCGATTCTCGGCAGATCGTACAAGTCTTGGACCTCGCGCACGTCGTGGAAGAGCACCCGGTTCGCGCGACGGGCCAACGCCTCGGATGTGGACAGCGCGCCGCGGCGTATCTGCTCTTCCGTGAGAGGATGACGCTTATCCTCTCCCGCGTAGCCGTTCCACGTCTTGTGCCAAAACTCACGATATGGATGCACCACCACGGTGTTCATCTGCCGCGCCGTCCGCTCGGCGTATTCTCGGTTGTCGACGACCGCGACGTGACGCACGAACCACGGCCTCACCACCGACGGAATGAAACGCCACTTTTCCCATGGGTTGGCGCGAATCGCCGTAGCCGATACCGGGATGTTGCTTCGGCTCGGGTCGACGGGCACATACTGAGCATCGAGGTGCCGCGCAAGCTCCCACCCGTACTGTTCCGAAGCGAACACGTGGGTGATCGTCTCGGAAACCGCTTCTCGCACCGTCCCGGCCCAAATCGCCGTCGCCCCGGCCTCGCCTCGTTTCGCCTCCGGAATCTCCTCGGTGATGTGAATGATCCTACACGTGGGCGCGAGCTCGCGAATCCATTCGTAACGAACATCGCCGGGAATGGGCTCGTGGGAGAGGGTGCACACCAAGACATAGAGGCGGTCCACCATGTGGCGCGCAAAATCGATAAGATAGAGGTGTCCGCTATGGGGCGGCATGAATCGGCCGATAATGACTCCGGTCATGGTATGGTGGTACAGTATCGGCTTTGCACGGGGCGCGACAAGGAGGCGAACATATGCGTATCGGATTTGATCTCGGAGGAACCAAGATGCTCGCCGCAGTGTTGGATGACGACGGCACGATCGTCGCGCGGTGCAAGACCCGTACCCAGGGCGGCGATAACGAGTCGGTATATCGTCACATTGTCGAGACGATCGATTGTGCGCTGGAGAAAGCGAAGATCGGTCGCGACGCGCTTGAGGCGGTCGGTATCGCGGTGCCCGGTCCGATCGACCTTGAGCACGGTGTCGTTTTGGATACACCTAACGTCGGCATCAGCAACTTTCCGCTGGCCGGCCGGCTGCACGAACAGCTCGGTTCTTTCGTCCTTCTCGAAAACGACGTGAACGCCGGGCTCTGGGGCGAGTTTGTCGCCGGCGCCGCCAAAGGAATGCGGAACGTAGTGGGAATTTTTCCCGGTACCGGCATCGGCGGCGGTCTCATCCTCGACGGGGCGCTCTACCGCGGCAAGAGCGGCGCCGCCGGCGAAATCGGCCACATCACCGTCCAGACCGACGGCCGCCGCTGCGGCTGCGGCAACCACGGATGTTTGGAGACCGTAGCCTCCAAGACGGCGATCGCTCGAGACCTCGCGCTTCTCGCGATGAACGGCCAGTCGAAAGTGCTCGCCGACGCCGGTGCCACGGACATACGCGTTATCAAGAGCGGTCTCATCGCCAAGGCTCTGGAAGCCGGAGAACCGGCCGTTATCGCGGTGGTGGAGCAGGCGGCGCGTTTTCTCGGGATCGGTATGGCGGCGATGGTAAACACCTTCGATCCAGAGATGATCGTGATCGGCGGCGGACTGGCGGAAAAGTTGGGCTCACACATTACTGACATAGCCGTGAGTACCATGCGGGAACGGGCAATGCCACGGATCGTCGCCGACGTCGCGGTGGCGCCGGCGGCCCTCGGAGACGACGCGGTGGTGGTCGGCGCGGCCGACCTGACTCGACGGTGAAAAGTCAAACGATGAAGGAAAAGACAAAGAAGAAGCGACAACCGATGTCCTCGACTCCCGATACGCCCCCGCGTCTCGTATCGGTGATCGACATCGGCTCGACGGCGATCCGTATGGTGGTGGCCGAGATTCGCGGCGACTCCGAGTGGGTGACGTTGGATCGCGCCGCGCGTCCCCTTACCCTCGGCCGGGGCGTGTTCATTTCCGGGTATCTTTCCACCGATGCGATGCGCGATGCGGTAAAAATCCTGAACGGGTTCCGCGAGCTTCTGGAAGGATGGCGCATCGAGCCGGACTCGGTTCGCGTCATCGGCACCGCGGCGATTCGGGAGGCAAAGAATCGCGACACCTTCCTCGACCGAGTCCAAATCCGTACCGGGTTTCGCATCGACGTCGTGGAGGGGATCGAGGAGAATCATCTCACCTACATCGCCGTGCAGCACGCCATCAACGATTTGCGCCCCCAGTTTGCCCGTTCGAGCGCCATGATCCTGGAAGTCGGCGGCGGCACGACGGAGATCATGCTCCTTCAGCGGGGGCGCATGGTGGCCGCGCACTCCCTGCGCATCGGCTCGCTGAGAGTAGAGCAACAGGTACAGGCTTACACCAGTCTCGCGGACAACGATCGCGTCGAGGAGTACTTGCGGGAGAACATTCGCGTCAACCGCGAGGTGCTCAATACCGAGCTGCGCCTCGATAGAATAAAGTACTTCGTCGCCGTCGGCGGCGACGCGCGGATCGCCGCTTCTCGAGTGGGTACCAAGGAAGGGGAGCACTTTTCGGTCATCGATCGCGAGGCGTTCGACGGGTTCATTCGCGATGTCCAGTATCGAAGCGTGGAAGATTGCGTGCGCGATCTCAACTTGACGTACACCGAGGTCGAGGGACTTCTACCGGCACTCCTGACGTACAAGCTCTTCATGGACGCCACCTCCGCGGAGCAACTCATCGTGCCGGACGTCAGTATCCGCGAGGGGGTGCTCCTCAACTTCGCCGTGGGACGCGGCGGGCCGATGCGCAAGGAGTTCGACGCCCAAGTCGTCAACTCGGCCCTCGGTTTGGGGCGCAAATATCATTTTGACGAGGCTCACGGACGACACGTCGCGAAGCTCGCGATCAATTTGTTCGATCAGTTTGCCGAGGAGCACGCCATGGATTCTCATGCGCGGCTCTTGTTGGAGGTCGCCGGCATCGTCCACGACATCGGTAACTTCGTTCGCGCTGCCGGGCACCACAAACACGGGCAATATATCGTGGAAAACTCGGAGATTTTCGGATTGTCGCGCTCCGACATCAGAATTTTGGCAAACGTCGTACGCTACCATCGCGGCGGTATGCCCAACTCGGCGCACACCTCGTTTGTCTCTCTTCGCCGCGAACAGCGCATGCTGGTTCTCAAAATCGTCGCTCTTCTCCGCGTTGCCGACGCCCTGGATCGCGGGCACGTCCAGCGCGTTCGAGACTTTGTGCTGGAAAAGCGCGACGAAGATGTCGTGCTTCTGTGCGAATACTCCGGCGATATCTCGACGGAACAGCACGGGTTACGTCTGAAAGGACAAATGTTTGAAGATGTATTCGGATATGGAGTTGTCGCAGTATGAGCGGACCGTACCTCAATCGCGAGTTGAGTTGGATCGAGTTTAACGCCCGGGTGCTCTCCGAGGCGGAGAACCCTACCGTGCCACTTTTGGAGCGTTTGAAATTCTTGAGCATCGTCTCATCCAACTTCGATGAGTTTTTTATGGTTCGGGTCGCTACGGTAAAGCGCCAGCTTGCGCTCGGAAAGCCCTCATCGTGTCCGACCGGCATGAGTCCCAGGGCCCAGCTCGAATCAATTCGATCGCGCGTTCGCGAACTCAACGAGCGCAAATATCGCGTGCTCCTGGAGGATATCTTTCCCGCCCTCACCGAGCACGGCTTGGTGCGTGTGCGTCCGGACGAATGGGACGGCGATCAGAGAGGATTCGTCAAGCGCTTCTTTCGCGAGCGCGTCTTTCCGGTGTTGACGCCGGTGCGGGCCGCCGTTGACGAACCGCTGCCGGCGGTGGGGAATCTTCGCCTCCACGCCGCCTTTCTACTGCAGCCCAATCGCGAGGCCGCCGGCGGCGGCGCATCAACCGCACGCGTGGAATTGAGTGGTTTTCCGGCCGCCTCGGGCGACGACACACCGCTCCTCGCCCTGGTGCAAGTGCCGTCGACATTGGAGCGTCTCGTCTATCTTCCGACGGATCGCTCCGGAGTGGTTGCCTTTACCTTCCTCGAGCAAGTTATCCTTTCGGAGGCGTACCAGCTTTTTCCGGGCTACACCGTAACGGAACAGTGCCTCTTTCGGGTAACCCGTGACGCCGATTTCGGCGTCGACGAGGAGCGCGACGAGGATTTTGTAGAGGCTATGGAGCAGGTGATCGAGACCCGGGATCGCAGCGACGCGGTTAGGCTGAACATCAACCACGGATCGAGCCGTCTCCGCGATATTCTGAAGCGCGGCTTGGAGCTCGACGAGGACG
Source organism: Alkalispirochaeta sp. (assembly GCA_965601925.1). Lineage (GTDB taxonomy): Bacteria > Spirochaetota > Spirochaetia > DSM-27196 > Alkalispirochaetaceae > Alkalispirochaeta. The sequence goes on along the minus strand of OZ271854.1, from coordinate 1,530,727 downwards.
AGGTCTACGAGAGTCAAGACCCGCTCGAGTTGCGCAACCTGATGGACGTCGCGTTTATCGACGGGTTTGCCGACTTACGCGACGAGCCGTGGAAAACGATGCAGTCTCCATGGGTGGACGAGGAGGAGCCGATCTGGGAGAGCATCCGTCGACGCGACATCCTTCTGCACCACCCGTATGAAAGTTTCGACCCGGTGGTTCGGATGGTGCAGGAGGCCGCCGACGACCCGGAGACCCTCGCCATTAAGATGACGCTGTATCGCACGAGCGGCAATTCGCCGATCGTCAGAGCGCTGGAGAGGGCCGTTCAAAACGGCAAGCAGGTTTCGGTATTGGTAGAACTCAAGGCGCGCTTCGACGAAGAACGCAACATCGGCTGGGCGCATCAGCTGGAGCGTGCCGGCGTCATCGTCGTCTACGGTATCGCGCGTCTCAAGGTGCACGCCAAGGCGTTGCTCGTAGTTCGGCGCGAAAAGACCGGAATCCGACGTTACGTACATCTCGGCACCGGTAACTACAACGACAAGACAGCGAGACTTTACACCGACATGGGCCTGCTCACCGACGACGATCGCCTTACCTACGAGGTGGGCCTCTTCTTCAACGCCATAACCGGTTACTCGGTTATCCCGGGGTTGAAGAAACTCGTGATGGCGCCGACGGTGCTTAAGCCGCGCATCCTGGAGCTCATTCAACGCGAGGCGACGCGCACCGAGAGCGGCGGATCGGGACTCATCGTTGCCAAGATGAACTCTCTTGCCGACCGCGACGTGATCGATGCCCTCTATGAGGCGTCGCAAAAGGGTGTGAAGATCCTTCTCAACATTCGCGGCATCTGCATGCTCGTTCCCGGGGTAGCGGGCGTAAGCGAGAATATCCGCGTCGTGAGCGTCATCGATCGATATCTCGAGCATAGTCGTATCTTCTACTTCGAGAACGGAGGCAACCCCGACGTGTTCCTCTCCAGCGCCGACTGGATGCCGCGCAATCTGGAGAAGCGAGTCGAGTTGATGTTTCCCGTCGAGAATCGCGATATCCAGCGGCGCATCCGAGGTGTTCTGGACCTCTACTTCGCCGACAATCAGAAGGCCCACGAGCTGCAATCGGACGGACGGTGGAGGCACCTCGCGCCGGAGAGCGCCGACGTTGATCCGTTACGGTCACAGGCGGAAGCGTACCGTCGGGCACGCGAGCGTTTGGCCGGGACCGAGCCCGAAAACAGACAGGAGTTTGACGTTCGAAAGAAGCGGCCGAGCTGAGGCGTCTTAGGGATGCAATAACGATGTGAGTCGGTGACGATGCGTTCCTCGGCTTCGCCTCCGGTACGCGTCGGGTCCGAAAAAGGCGGCCGGGCTGATGTCGGTGGCGTGATGCGATAACGGTGTAAGTGGGGGGAGCGGCGCGTTCCTCGGCTTTGCCTCCGGTACGCGTCGGGTCCGAAAAAAGCGGCCGAGCTGAGGCGTCTCAGGGATGCAATAACGATGTGAGTCGGTGACGATGCGTTCCTCGGCTTCGCCTCCGGTACGCGTCGGGTGTACAAGAAGCGGCCGGGCTGATGTCGGTGACAGGATGCGACAACGGGATAAGGTGGTGAGCGATGCGTTCCTCGGCTTCGCCTCCGGTACGCGTCGGGTGTACAAGAAGCGGCCGGGCTGATGTCGGTGGCGTGATGCGACAACGGGTCACGTTGGGGCGACGCCGCGGCCGGGCTGAAGTCGAGGTTCGGTCTCGTACTCCATGGTATCTCGTTCGACACACCGACTGAACGTCGATTCATCGCAGTGACGGTGCCGCGACACTGACCGTGCCGGGCGGCCTACCGACGCTTGACATGAAAACGTAGCAATCTATCATTGCAGTTGCGGCATTATGCTCACTGTTTCAGTAGTGCGCGTAGTGGCCATCCGTTCTTTCTTATCGACACGGCTATGGAGGCTGCAAATGAGTATCACCAGGAAACTGTTGCTCACCGAGACCGGTGTGTACGTAGTCGGCGCGGTTCTATGGGCGTTTTCGATTGTATACATCGGTTACATCGATATGATCGGTTTCTATCAAGTGTTCTCGTCCGTGGCGGTCGCCATCATTCCGGTGTTTTTCGTCGCCCATTATTTTTTGGTTCGTAAACAGATCCGCGCTATACAACGGTACAAAGTCTCGCGAAGCGAACGCGATCTGGAATCGGCCAGCCGCGCGATACGGATCATCCCCTTTCTTTCCGTCGTGTTGGTGCCGTTATGGGGCTTTTTCGGTCCCCTGGCCGGCTCGATAAGCCTGATCTTCCCCGGTGTGGGGTTGGCGGCAAGCGAGCCGATGATCACGTGGGCCGATGTGCCGACAATCATTCTCTTCGGCCAGGGATACGGGTTGGTCACCTTCGTCCCGTTCGTGATGCTCGTCATCGGTATCGTAGAGGCGGAGGCGAAGGATATCCCCGTGAACGACCGCTTCCATCTTCATTTTTCCGAGAAGCTCACCGTTGCGTTCATGCTCAATACATTAGGGACGGTTCTGATACTGATCGCCGCAGTCGCCGGAATGATCGCTACCACCGAAAGCGAGGCGGAGTTGGCGTCGGCACTTTTGCGCAAGCTCGTCCCTCTGGGAGCCTTTGCCGTCCTCTTCTCGGGATTCAACCTCGTGACGATCATCCGCCAGATCGGTGCTCCGATCAAAGCGATGATTACCGTCTTCGAGGATATGTTCCGAAACATAGATCGGGGCGAAGCGGACCTGACATCGGACGTCGAGCTTCCTAACAAGGACGAGCTCGGTGTTGTGAGCCGCAGGATCCAGCAGTTCGTCCGCTACGTATCGGATACTATCGACCGAATACGTTCGGTATCGGACGGATCGGCGGCGTTGGGCCGGACACTTGATGAGCTCGCGGGCCACGTAACGGCATCGTTCGGCCGCCTCATATCGCAAATGGACGACGTATCGGAAAGCTCTTCCCGGCTCGACGTCGATCTTTCGACGGCTAACAGATCGGCCGAAGGTTTACGAAGATTTGCAGGGACACTCGACGAGAGCGTAGCGGCGCTCGCCGCGTCGATAGAGCAATCGTCGGCGTCGATCACGGAAATATCGTCGTCGATCCGGAGTATTTCTGAGACCGTCACGAGTCGGCTCGAGGTCTCCGAAGAGCTACGGCGGATCGCCGACAGCGGTTCGGAGGCGATGAAAGAGGCGTTCGTAAACGCAACGAGAATTTCGGAGTCCACCGACGTCATGTTGCAGGCGATCGCCGTCATCAACTCGATCGCCGCACAGACCAATCTCCTGGCGATGAACGCGGCGATCGAGGCCGCACATGCGGGGGACAAGGGACGCGGGTTCGCCGTGGTTGCCGCCGAAATCAGAAAACTGGCTGAGGACGCGAGCATGAACGCTCAGCAGATCGGGGGAACGCTCAAAGAGTTGACCGATTTCATGGCGGTTTCCCGAGATACTACCGCGAGAATGGACGAGGCGTTCTCGACAATCGTCTCTCTGATCGAGACGGTTACCGGCAGCATGGTCGAGATTCAGGGCGGTACCGGGGAGCTTGCGCGGGCGAGCGACGAGATAAACTCATCGATCTCACTGCTCGTCGACACCACCGAACGCGTACGACAATCTTCGTCGGACGTCGACTCCGGCATATCGGTCATTACCCAGACACTCTCGGAGCTCGGAATACTGTCGACGAAGACGCAAGAGAACATGGCTTCGATGAAATCGGAATCGGAAGAAGCGGTCGCTCGCGTCAGGCAGGTCGCTGAGGTCGCCGAGAACAACGGCCGCAACGTCACCGCCCTCGCCGATTTGGTAGGCAAGGTTAAGACGACGGCGATGCTCCCCTCGGCGTGATGCGTCCCGTCACGCCGTATCAGAGCTTCATACGGATGATGCGGCCGATCGCTTCGTCTGAGAAGGTTCGGGGATCGAAATACCACGTTTCTTGTGCGAGGAGGATGGCTATACCGTGCGCTCTGGCCCAGATCATAAGGATGAGCTCTCCCTCCGCGAGATCCGGATAGAGGTGCGCCATCCTCTCCGCCAAGGCGTGATACATGTCGAAAGAGCGTTGAGTTCGCATTAACTCGGTGAGGTTCTCGCCGTTGTGTTGAGACTCCAGCGCCCTGTTACGCGTCCCGACCTCCATGAACAGGATCTTGAGGATGTCCGGGTGTGCCACGAAGAAGCGCACATATCCGATGCACATCCTCGTCATTTGCTCTTGTAACGGCGCCTCCGGAGGAACGGATTCCTCCAACGCATTTGCAAATTGCTCGAACGCGTTGTCGACGATCGCTCCGAGCAGATCCTCCTTCGATTCGAAGTGTCGATACGGCGCCATGGGCGATACGCCGATCCGCGTTGCGAGTTTTCGCAGGGAGAACCTCTCGTACCCCTCCTCGTCTATGAGCCGCCGGCCCTCGTCGACCAGCGCCTGTTTAAGGTCGCCGTGATGGTACGTCGTGCGCGATTTCACTCGTAATACCCCTTTTTCATGCTCAGCCCCCCGCCAAAAGTCCGTGGGAAGGTTGCATTCCAACCTTCGATGCGGTACTCTTATAGTACAAAGTTTACAGTGCATACATCGTGAAATACAACGTGTTTGATCGTAGTCCCATGGCATAGCATTTCGGGGCTCCGCAACGGGAGTTCTCAATAAAAGGAGTCAGACGATGGGCAAACCATCCGAACGGCACTTCGACGCGGTGGTGATTGGCGGTGGGAACGGCGGGTTGGCGGCGGCGTGTCAGATCGCGGTAGCGGGACACTCCGTGCTGCTATTGGAGCAAAACAACATCCTCGGCGGGTTCTCGACGAGCTTCGTGCGCGGGCGGTTCGAGTTTGAGGCGTCTCTTCACGAGTTGTGCGAGCTCGGTACGGCGTCGGATCCGGGGATTCTGCGCCGGATGTTCGATGATTTGGGCATCCACATCGACTGGATTCGCGTCCCCGAGGCGTACCGGGTGATCGTCCCGGGCGAGGGGGAGGACCGAATCGATGCGGTCCTTCCCTTTGGGGTCGACGCTTACATCGACGCGGTTGAGCGCTACGTTCCCGGCTCCCGCACAGCGGTCCGCGCCTTCTTCGATTTGGCGCGCGAGGCAAACGAGGCGATGGTCTACGTGCAGGATCTTCAGACGCGGATCAAATCGTTGAGCAAGCTCTATATGCTCGGGCGTTATCCGAACTTCCTCAAGGCGGGCGCCTACTCGGTCACCGACGTCTTCGATGCTCTCGACATGCCGCAACGCGCCCGCGACATTCTCAGCGCCTACTGGTGCTACCTCGGTGCCTCCCTCAGCAAGATGGATTTCTCCTTCTACGGCTATGTGATCTACGAGTACATTCGGCGCGGCGCCTTTATTCCGCGCCGTCGGTCGACGGAGTTCGTGAACGCCTTCGAAGATCGCATTCTCGAGTGCGGCGGAGTGATTCGCTATCGGACTCGCGCGGAACGGGTGCTGGTGGAAGGTGGTCGCGTCGTCGGCGTCACCACCAACCACGGTGAGGCGATCTCGACCAACCAGGTAATCTGCAACGCCTCGCCCTTCCACCTGTTCAACGAGATGGTCGAGCCGAAGTCTGAGGTACCCAAGCGCGCGTTGCAGGAGCTTTCGGCTCGCCGGCCGAGCAATACCGGTTTTGTTGTGTTCATCGGGCTCAACCGCAGCGCCGAGGATCTCGGTCTCACCGATTACTCCTACTTTGTGTACGACACGCTCGACACCGACGTCTTGTACGGGGACTTGAGCAAACCGGGCCGGCCGACGATGCAGGCGACGCTGTGTCTCAATACGGCGTTGCCCGATTGTTCTCCCCCGGGGACCTCGATGATGTCGTTCACGGTGACGCCGAAACCGGATGCCTGGAAAGACGCCACGGTGGAGAATTACTTCACCAGAAAGAGCGATATGGCGCGCAACGTCATCGAAACGTTCGAGCGCGCGACCGGCGTTTCGTTGCTCCCGCACATTGAGGAGATTGAGATCGCGACGCCGATCACCTACGCACACTACGCAAACGCGTACCAGGGTCTGATCTACGGCTTCGAGAACTACGGCTGGGACGGCGTCGTGCCGCGAGTGATGATGATGGACGAGGAGCAGCTGATCAGAGGATTGCGTATCGCGAGTGCGTACGGCTCCCGTTCACTCGGTTACAGCAGCGCGATGTTGAACGGTAGGACCATGGCGCTCTACGCACTGGAAGAACTGGGAAGTCGGGCGGAGGTGACGGCTCAATGAAATCGTTTCACGTGAAGGGAACCATCGTTGACTTGATCGCGTTTCTGCGTCTCGTGCCGCGACGCCGGCGGGTGCTTCGACGGACGCCGGTGCGAGATCTCGAGACTCCGTACATTAACGTGCTGAGCGATAAGCTCCATCCACGGGAGCAACACTTCGTGATCGACAATATCGTCGATGAGACGGCGGAGATGAAGACCTACCGACTCGTTCCCGATTCCGCGGAAGGAAGCTCAGAACCGGCGTCCTTTCGGGCCGGACAGTACGTGGCGATCAAGGAGATCGTCGACGGGTACCCAATCGCTCGCGCCTATTCGATAGCCTCCTCGCCCACCGATGCGCGCAACGGCTTCTACGACATTACCGTAAAACGGTCCGAGGGCGGATTTCTCACCACGCACATGTGGAACGAGTGGGAGGTCGGAACGCCGGTGACCACGACCGGACCGTTCGGATTCATGTATCACGAGCCGATCCGCGACTCCTCTACGGTAGTCGGAATCGCCGGTGGTTCCGGGGTTACCCCCTTCCGTTCGATCGCGAGGGAAATCGCCGCCGGTGCGCTCGACATCCGTCTCACGCTGCTGTACGGCTGTAACACCGACGACGAGATCGCGTTCAAGGCGGAGTTCGACGATTTGTCGCGCACCCTCGGCGACCGCTTTAATGTCGTGTATGTGATCGCCGATGGAGCCGTGTCTGAGGGCACACCCGGAACGTTCGAGTCGGGATTCATCACCGAAGCGGTGATCGCGGCACATAGTGCACCTTCTGCCGATAGCTACTTCGTCTGCGGCCCCCCTGCGATGTACGACTACATTGGACTGCAGCTGGAGTCGTTATCGATTCCGCGAAAGCGGATTCGAATGGAGGCGTACGGTGAGATCCGCGATCCGCGACGTTTTGAAGACTATCCGAGTGAGGCGTTTGGACGCCGTTATACGATCACCGTGCAGCGGGAGAACGGCGCCATCTCGGTACCGGCGACGGGGGAGGAATCGATCCTCACCGCGCTGGAGAGGGCGAAGGTGGCGCCCCCCGCCGTGTGTCGATCGGGAGAATGCCAGATGTGCCGGATTCGCATTACCTCCGGGGATGTATGGGTGTCGCCGAAAAGCGACGGGCGCCGCCGGACCGACCGGATGAGCGGCTTCGTCCATCCGTGCGTGACCTTCCCGCTCTCCGATCTCGACGTGAAAACCCTGAGTCCGGCGTAACACGAGGAAGGACCGCGGACACACCTCGCGCGGTGGACCGATGCGTTTCTCGTTCCTGCGGTACGCATCGGGGTTGAGGAAGCGGCCGGGCTCAGGCGGCCACGCCGTGCGACAACGAAACGTGTTGGGGAACGATGCGTTCCTCGGCTCTGCCTGCGGTACGCATCGGGGTTGAAGAGACCGCCGGGCTGAGTTTCCGAGGGATGCGGTAACGACGGGAGTGGGGAACGATGCGTTCCTCGTACCTGCGGTACGCATCGGGGTTGAAGTAAGCGGCCGAGCTAAGGTCGATGACACTAAGCGACAACGACGTAAGGTGGGGAACGATGCGTTCCTCGTACCTGCGGTACGCATCGGGGTTGAGGAAGCCGCCGGGCTCAGGCGGCCACGCCGTGCGACAACGAAGCGTGTTGGGGGGCGATGCGTTCCTCGTACCTGCGGTACGCATCGGGGTTGAGGAAGCCACCGGGCTGGGTTTTCGAGGGATGCGGTAGCGACGGGAATGGGGAACGATGCGTTCCTCGTTCCTGCGGTACGCATCGGGGTAGAAGAGGCCGCCGGGCTGGGTTTTCGAGGGATGCGGTAACGACGGGAGTGAGGAACGATGCGTTCCTCGGCTCTGCCTGCGGTACGCATCGGGGTTGAAGAGGCCGCCGGGCTCAGGCGGCCGCGCCGTGCGACACGCTCATTCCATTGTGAGATATGAAGACACTTCGGCGGCTCTGTGAAGTTTTGTTTTATCAATCTTCACACAAACGTATCCGTGGCGGCGGCTCCACGTAGTACTTTCCCGAGCAACGCACGCGGAGATGGATCGGTTTTCTCCGGTGCGCGGGATCGGCGTGATCGATCCCGACACTCAAAATGCTCAAGGAGAATAGCATGAAGTTCATATCTATGACGGCGATCGCATTCGCCGTTGTCGCCGGCGCGGTGAGTGCGCAAAGTGCCGAGGGTGCGCAAAGTGGCGACGACGCACCGGCCGTTCAATCGATCCAAAGCCTCCGTCGCGGCAGCTTTGCCACCATACAGGCGGAAGTAGTTCGCTATCGCGACCACGACGAGATACTCGTCCGTGACGCGAGCGGACGCATCGAGGTTTTTTTGGGTAGTGGCGTTTTTTCCCCGCCGGTAGAAGTAGGCGAAACGGTGACGATAACCGGATGGGTCGACGACGATATCATCGACATTCGACGTGAGATTTACGCGACGCAGATCGTTCGCGACGACGGCACCATCATCGAGTTAGCAGGAAGGAGTAACAACCAATGGTAACGAACATGCGACAAATGGTGGCGCGGATCACTGCGGTCTTGGTGCTGCTGGTAGCTCCGGCGGCGCTCTTCGGTCAAGAGGCGGATGAGGCGCCTCGGGAGTATGGCGGCGTCAGCGTCGGCGGAATTTTTGCCTTTGTGGACGGTGACGTAGCGACCGGTCCGTACGCGAGCTTTCGGCTTCCTTTCGGGACCGCCGACGGCGCGTGGGGGGTCGACGCCGAAGCGCTATACGAGCTTTCCGGCGATCCCCTCGACGAGGCGAACCTTGCCTTTGCCGGGCAGGTGGGACTCGATTGGTCGGTCCGCCGCTTCTTGGAGCTTCCGGAGCGTGTGGAGGTACGAGCCGGCGCTCGCGGCGGCGTCTACGTCGAAGTCGACCGCACCGAAGTGCGTGAACCGGGCGGCGGCACCTCGATCGACGAGAGCGTCGAGCCGTATCCCACAGCCGGAGTCTATGTCACCGGATCGTGGCCGTTCGGTAATCGAGTGACGCTGGAGTCACGTCTCACCGTGGATGCGATAGCCGCTCCGCGCCTGGGCCTCAATCTGGGGCTGCGTTTCCAATAACGCACATACTGCGGGCGGCGCATCGCCGCCGCGCAACAATCCTACACACCGACTGCGTAAGAAAACGCTCCCCCGGTTCCCGCGTAATCCCGCCGGTTATCCTTTCAGCATTTATGTAATTATTGGAAGTTAGATATGAAAAAATCCACCTATTTAAGGGTTCGACACGGCGCTCCGGGTACCGAGTGCGGTCCTTTTCTTCACATAATCTTCACATTCCAGCCCTGTTGGCCGCCAAAGCGGGCGATAACGTCTCCGTTACATACTTTGGAGGCGTCATACGCTTCCACAGGAGGAATGATATGAAAAAAGCGACACGCATGCTTCTGGGAATAGGCGGGCTTGTAGTATTGACGATCCTCGCCGGTTGTAACGTCAACGGATCCGACGGCTCGTCGCCGGTGTCGGTCTCCGGTGCGATGCGCCGGGGAAGTATCGTGGTAGGAGACATCCGTTTTGACGAAGCGGGCGTCACCGTCACGTCCGACGAGGTGGAGACAAGCTACAACTACCTGCAAGACGGGATGATGATTAAGCTCTTGGGGAACGTCGAGGGCAACGGTACCAGCGGCGACGCCACGAGCGTCGAGGTAGAAAACGCTCTGCACGGTCCGTTGGCGGACTTGGACGTCAACGCGAGTACCTTCACCGTCTTCGGCGTGACGGTGGTGATGACGTACAGTACCGTCCGCGATTTCATCGGTACCTTAGAGAATAACGACACCGTAGAGGTCCACGGGTTCTACAACGGCGCCGGTACGATCCGCGCCACTCGCGTAGAGGAATACGCCCCCTCGGACACGTATCTCGAGATTCGCGGCGTGGTCACCGAGAAGAGCGGTACTACCTCGGGCACCGTTCGAATTGGTGGATCGGACCCGATCAACTACGACGACCAAACGGAGTTTCCCCATGGAATCTCCTTTGACGTAGGCACCCTGATCGAGGCGGAGCTTGAAAACGCCGGAACCGCCTTTCGGGCGACCCGCATCGAGTTGGAGAGCGTCGAGGACGCGGCGTTTCGCATTGACGATGATATCGAGATCGAGGGCTACGTCGACGGGTTTACCGCCCATCCCGGCACCTTCTCCGTCGGAGAGATTATGGTGCAGACCAACGGGAGCACCGACTTCTACGGCGGCAGGGCCGAGAGCCTCGGCAACGGTGTCTTGGTAGAGGTTGAGGGACGCTACATCGGCGACGTATTGGTGGTGGACGACCTCCACTTCGAGGACAACATTGAAATCGTAGCACCCGCCGATACGAACGGTCGCGCAGACGTGCTCGGTTTTACGGTGAACGTCTCGGCATTGACGGACTGGTGGGAGGAAGGCACACTCGGAAGTGAGGACCAAATCACCGCTGGGCAATCGATCTTGATATATGGATTCCTAAACGGCGACGGGTCCATCGAGGCGGTCGCGATATCTCCGGAAGAATCCGGTACCGTCTCTATTCAGGGTCCCGTGGGCGCCGGCTTCTCCGGTCAGTCGCTGACCGTAGCGGGTGTGACGATCGATATCTCCGGCGATGTGAGGTTCGAGGACGACGATGACCGAATCCTGTCACGCGACGCCTTTGTCGACGCGTTGTTTTCCGGAGCGACGGTTTACGTCGAAGGTTCCTTCGATGTGGCCACCGGCGTGCTTACCGCGAGTGAAGCCGAACTCGACTGAGCCGATGAGTTCCTATCGGCGCCCGTTCGCCGGGCGTCCGATGCGGCCGGGGCGCGGCAGTCCGATGGTTTGCGACCGGCCGCGCTTCGGTAGCGGTATGGATCGCCTCCGATGCCCTCGAGGGATCGGGGGCGCTTGCTTTTAGCAAGACATACCGGATATCGATAGCGTCCGTCTCGCAGTTGCCACGGACAATTCCTCACAGAGCGCGCAGAGAGTACAGATAACTCCACACGATTCACGGTTCTTTTCCGCACTTGCCCTCCACATTCCCGTGAGTTCTATGCGACGCATCCGGACATCGAATGAAAACATCGTGCGTCGTATGAGGCGTGGGCGCGCGCTTCACCCGTGGACTCGATATTCGGCTGCCGGCGAGACGGCCACCCCGCGGGCTTTTTAGTACATTCTATTCGGTCGAACGACCGAGGCTGTGATACGGTAAACCGCATGGCACGGATTTTTCTGGTAGAAGACAGCGAAGGGTTGCGAGAGGCGACCGCCGAGTATCTCAGACGGGACGGCAATGAGGTACGTGTCTTCGAAACGGGGCACGACGTCGTTGCGGCGGTGCGCGTCGAGCATCCCGACCTGTGCATTCTCGACATTATGCTTCCCGGCCGCTCGGGGCTTTTCATCGGACGGGAGATTCGTCAGTTTTCCGACATTCCCTTTATCTTCATAACGGCCCGAGACGACGAGCGCTCCCGCATCGCGGGATTCGAGGCGGGCGGCGACGACTATGTGGTCAAGCCCTTCTCTCCCCGTGAGCTCGTGATGCGTGTTCGAGCGATTCTCCGCCGCGCCTCCTCGGAGCCGCACGTTGAGGAGTCTCTGAAGGTCGTCACCTATCGTGTCGACTCGGACCAGTTGGTGATCGATGTTGATGCACGGATGTCGACGGTAAACGGCGCGGCGATCTCCTTCACCAAGACGGAGTGGGACATCCTGACGATGCTTACCCAGGAACCCGGCACGGTCGTGGAGCGACAGACGCTTTTAGACACCGTCTTCGCCTACGGCGCCGGAACGGAGAGCAGGACGTTGGATACGCATCTGAAGAATCTTCGTGGGAAACTCGGGACGGGAGAGTGGATTCGGACGGTGCGCGGCGTCGGTTACCGTTTCATGGGTGAGGTGGTGGGGTAGGAGATGGTTACATCGTTTCTGTCGAGACAGATCAGCCTCGTCGTACTGCTTACCGTAACGTTCATCGTCGTGATGGTCTTGGCCGTCGGTATCGGGTTGAGTAGAAGCCTCGAGTCGTGGCAGGAGGAGCAAGGCATCTCCTTTCACGATTTTGTGCACGCCGAGCTGGGGGCGGCCTATCGCCGGGAGGGCCATCGCGAGGGTGAAACGATCGACGAGTATCTGCGCCCCTATCTCGATCCGACGCTCTACCTTTTTGTCTTCGACATCCGGCGCGAGTTGTTATTCTGGTACTGGCACGGCGACTCGTGGTACCGCGAGGGCGAGATCACCGACCGCCTGCGTAACGCCCGTGCCGAAGCGGATCTCATTACGCGCATCGGCGACTCCCGCCTCTTTCCCCGTCTCGCCCCCACCGCGCCGCATCGCGACCCGCAACTCTTCGCCGGTCTCGACGCCGACGAGAGGCTGATACCGATCGAGGTCGACGATAGGCAGGTGGGATACTTTGCCGCCGGAAGCACCGGATTCACCGTCAATCGTACCAATAAACGCCTCATCGACTCGTTGTTGGTCGCCGTCGCCGTGGGTGTGATCGCTGCGCTCGTCGTCGGCGTGCTCGTGACGCTGTGGTGGAGTCGCTCCGTGGACGAGGACATTCGCACCATTACCGCGGCCATCGGACGTGTAGCGACCGGCGGTCGGGGAGAGGCGTTCCCGATGACGCGCATCAAGGAGCTCAAAAGCATCTGCGAGAGCGGCGCGCGTCTGCAGGCGCAACTCACCGCCGAAGAGCGCCTCAGGCGTCAATGGACTATGGATATCGCACACGACCTTAGGACGCCGATCGCCGACCTACGCGCCCAACTCGAAGGCATCGCCGACGGCGTATTGCAACCGGACAAACGGCGCGTTCAACTACTTCTTTCCGGTTTGGCACATATGGAGACGCTGAGCGGAGACCTGCTGCTCCTGAGCCGCGTCGAGTCTCCGGAACTCACGCTTCGCATGGAGGAGATACCCGTGGGAGAGCTCGCAACGGCAATCCGGGAGCGCTTTGCCGAGCGCGCGGCGGCTCTGGGGCGTGCCTTCCACGTGACGGCGAGCGACAAGACGGTGTGCTGCGACGCCGAGTATCTTCTGAGAGCCCTGTTCAACCTCGTGGAAAACGCTTTGCGTCACGGCACCGGCCCCGTCGAGTGCCGACTCTCCGATCGTTCAATCGAGATCTCCAACGACGGCGCCATTCCGGAAGAAGAGCTGCCCTACCTGTTCGATCGTCTCTATCGTATCGCCCGGGATCGCTCCAGCGAAGGTCACGGTTTGGGCCTCTCAATCGCCAAGGCAGTTGTGGAAAAACACGGCTGGACGATCGGCCTATACAACGACGGCGGCACGGTGCGCGCCCGTATCACCCCTGCGGACGCTCGGCGGCGTACGGGCTACGGCACCGCGGCCTGCCGTTCGTCTACCTTTGCGGAGTAGAAGCTCGCAAAAGGGACGAGAGTTGTCGTTACCGATCCAACGGCTCCGCAGGTCCTTCGGAGACGGAGCGGGCGACGACGAACGACGAGGCCATATCGTCTTTTTCGTGTCCGAAACAAATGGCTCAGATACGATAGAATAGCGCCGTAATTTCGATATCAACAGGAGAACGTATGGCACACATTGCAGTCGTCGGCGCCGGAGTCATGGGGAGCGCGCTCGCATGGCCACTTTCTGACAATGGTCACTCTGTGGCCTTGGTCGGCACCCATTTGGACCGCGAGATCATAGATGAGGCTCAGGTCAACAATAGACACCCGAGGCTCAATCGCGAACTTCCGGCGGCGGTCGAGGCGTTCCATATCGAAGATATTGCCATGGCGGTTGATAACGCCGACCTCATCGTCTCCGGGGTCAGCTCGTGGGGCGTCGACTGGATCGGCGAGACCCTCGCCTCCGCATTGCGTCGGGGACGGGACATCGTTGCCGTTACCAAGGGATTTCGTACCGATAGGGACGGTACCGTAGAAATTTTTCCCACCGTCATCGCCGACCATTTCCCGGAGGAGCTTCGGCGTCACAGCTCCTTCATGGCGATCGGCGGCCCGTGCATCGCCGGTGAGCTCGCAGCGCGGCGTCAGAGCTGCGTCGTGTTCGCCGCCGAGGAGAAGGAGCGGGCGGAGCGGGCGGCGCAGCTCTTTCGTACCGACTACTACCACATTTGGCCCTCCGACGATTTGTGGGGCCTGGAGCTCGCCGTGGCCCTCAAAAATGCTTATGTCATCGGTGTCGGCATGGCCCACGGTATGCTGGAGACGGCCGGAGGTGTGGATGTCGCCGGTGCGGCGATGCATAATCCCGCCGCGGCAACCTTTTCTCAGGGTTTGTACGAGATGGAGCAGCTTCTTACGGCGCTCCGGGGAAGCGCTCGATACGCCCACAGCCTCCCCGGCGCCGGCGACCAGTACGTGACCGCCATGGGTGGACGGTCGCTACGCGTCGGAACGCTGCTCGGAAAGGGCCACACCTACGGCGAAGTGCGGGAGGTCATGGCCGGCGAAACGTTGGAGAGCGTCGCCGTCGTCCGGGCGATGAGCCGCGCCTATCCGGCCCTCAAGGCGAATCGCGCTCTTCGTGACGAGGAGCTTCCGCTGTTGGAGACGCTAATAGAAGCGGTGGTGGAAAACCGCGTGGTGAGTCTGCCCTTCGACCGATACTTCGCCTCGCTGTAAGGCGCCGGTCGCGCCTCTCGGAGAGTGGACGCCGTGCCGGATTGCGCTGCATTGTCAATGCATATGCACTCCGCTACACTGACTGCACGTTATGGAACGCGATGAGTTGATGGACCGGATACGGGAAGTTCTCGCAACGGCGCCTCTCTCCGTAGATATCTCCTTCTCCGTTCTCTTCGGATCTCACGCGAGGCGCGTCGCCGGTCCGCTCAGCGACCTCGATGTAGGGCTCTACTGCGATACACCCTTGGATCTTTTCGAGTTGGGAACGCTTGTTGGACGCCTGGAGGACGAGGGCGGCTCGCGCGTGGACGTCGTTGAGTTGTGCGGCTTGTGGAACCGCGACCCGGCCTTTGCGCACCGAATCGCTTCGGAAATGCAGATTATCACGTGTACATCACCGACCGCCCTTGCGACGTATCGTAAACGTACGATCCTCACCTATTTAGACACCGCCTATCTTCGCTCTTTGTCGCACCGGGCGCTCGAACGGCGCATTCGCGCAGGCAAACTCGGATATCGGAATTATGTCTGATCGTTTGAGCACACTGGACGAGAATCTACGAATACTCGAAGAGTTCCGTTCGGCGCCGCCCCGCGATCGCCGGGACGAATGGGCGCTTAGATACGGCCTGCTCGAGTCCATTCAGATCGTTATCGACGTCGCCTGCGAGCTTGTGGCGCTTCGAAACTTGGGCACCCCGAAGTCGTATCGCGAGTGTATCGTTCTCTTGGAGCGGCACGGTATTTTGCGTCCCGACGTCGCCGCGAATACTGCATCGATGGTCGGGTTACGCAATCTTCTCGTCCACGAGTATGACGAGATCGACCTACGGAGGCTTACGCCGCTCCTGTCGCGACTCGACGACTTCAGACACTTCGCCGCACAGGCCACGGCCCACTGGCCCGATATCGAGGCGTAAGGAGTCAATAGGGGTCCATCACCGGGCCCGGACGCCCGGCAACTCGCAGTCCCGGGATGAGCGGAGCGCTGGTATACTTGCACAAACGGTGCGTGCAAGGAGCCCTGCGGTGCACAGCGAGTATGTTCGGCGACGGAACCGAAACGTAACGGTCCGCTACTTCGTCTTTATCTTTGCGGTAAGTGTTCTCGTCGCCCTGCCTTCAATTCTTCTGACCTATCGAACCGTCGAGACGGTGCTGATCCGTCAACTCTACGCGACGTCATTGGAGCGATTGGAACAGGCGAGCTCCGCGATGACGACCCTTCACTTCTCCACGATTCCGGCCACCGTTCAGCTGTTCGAACAGAAAGAGATACAGCGCCTCATGTACGGGATGAGAAACGAGGGGCGTCCGCTTTTGGACCGGATTGAGCTGTTGCGCCACGCACGCCTTTCGAATCCGATTATCGATTCGATTGCGGTGTACAACTATCGGGCCGATATGATCTATCCGTCGCAGGGAGGGCCCGTGTCGGTATCGCGTTACGAGGACGCCGCGCTCGTGGATATGCTCCACGATATTTCACACTACGGCGCGTACCGTTACATACCGCGGCGCGTAGGGGGGAAGAACGTCTTTACGCTCATCGTCGGTAATCTTCCTACCGACGGACGGATCATGCGCGGGGCGGTGGTTGCGAACATCGATGAGCGATTACTGCGCGGCCTGTTCGAGGGCGGACTCTCCGAGGAGTTGGGCGAGACGGTTATCGTCGACCGGAACGGTACGGTGCTCTCTCACCCCCGTGTCGAGGAGTTCGGCCTCGACGTACGTACGACGCCGCATATCGAACGCGTGTTGGGTGCGGATGAGCCGCAGGGTGTCTTCGTAACCGAGATCGACGGCGAATCGTCGGTCGTCACGTATACCACCCATCCTGCCATGGGGTGGCACTTCCTTCAGACGATTCCGACCGAGCGCGTCTTTTCGGAGCTTCATCGCGCCCGTAACGCAACCCTGTTGATTCTGGGCGGCGTGTTCGTAGTCGCCCTCGGTGCGACGCTTCTCGCCTCGAGGAGGTTGGCGAAGCCGGTCCAGAAGTTGTCGGATCGCGTCCGTGGGCTGCACGATCAATACCTGATCGACGGCATCGACGGAGACGGCGAGGTCGGTCTCGAGTCCATCGATAGAACGCTGGAACGCGTCGATACCAGGATGAACACCTTGAGCAAGTATTATCACCTGCATCGGGAGGTTCATCGCCGGGAACTCCTTCACGCCCTTCTCGCCGGTGAGGTCGAGGAGACGACCGTCAACTGGGAGGAGGAGGACCTTCGACCGATCGCTCCGGATCGGGAGCGGTTGGTCGTCGTGGTTCGCGTCGCGCCGTACGGCGAAGATGAACTCGACGCCCTCCTGCGACGCTGCCGCGTCGCTTTCGCCGTCTCGTCCGAGCCGGTGCACACCGCCGGTGATCGCGGCGCCATCATCGTGTCGCGCGCGGCGTTTTCTCCCGGCGCCCTCGGAAGGAGAGAGGTCGCCGATGGAATACGCGCCGCCCTTCGAGAGGAGGGTGTTGCAGTTCCTCCCGACGCGGTCGTGGGCATCTCCTCGTCTACCGACCGGGATCGTTCCATCGCCCTGTTGTACCAAGAGGCTTTGAGTGCGACCAACGAGCGCTTCAGAGGAGACGGCACGCGACTCTTTTTCTACAAAGAGGCGCACGACGAGACCGAACCGTACCGCCTGCCGGAAGGCGAGATCGAGCGCCTGCTGCGGGAGGTGAAAGGGGGAGCCCCCGATCGAGCCTTGCAAATTCTCGAGACGCTCCTCGATGAGGTGCGGCACCACCGATACGACGATTTCACCTTCCTTGCCCAGTATCTCCTCTACGAGTCGCAGCGCCATCTCTCCTGCTGCGGAGGGCCGGAGAGCGGGATACCGGTGGAGATCACCGAGTTGCGCTCCTCGACCCATTGGCTCGTCGATCTTCATGCCCTCCGCTCATGTCTCGCCGCTATCTTTCGCCGCTACGTCGAGGAGCGCCGGGCGGCGCGACCGTCCAAACGGTCGCACGTCGTGGAGCGGGTGCTCGAGACCGTCGACCGGGAGTTCACCGATTGCAATCTCAGTCCCAAGAGCATCGCCGCACGAGTAAGCCTGTCCACGAACTACGTACGTCGGGTGTTCAAGGCGGAGATGGGCGTTTCCCTATCGGATTACATCACCAGAGTACGCATGGAAGAGTGCAAGCGAAGTATCCTCGTGCATGATGTCCCCGTCAAAGAGTTATGTAGGCGAGTCGGATTCGCGAGCTACAATTACTTTTTCGAGACCTTTAAGAAGCATACCGGCATGACTCCGATTGAATATCGCCGGACTCACCGCGGTGCCGAAAACCTGAGTATATCCTGATATTCGGAAGTGGTTTTCCCTGGAATCCTGATCATGCGCAGCAGTTCTTAGTATCGCCGAAGCGATTTCCGTAGTCAGAATGGCGGTAACGTTCTTCTACGAAGGAGGTATGGGAATGTCGAATACACGTCTGTTTATCGCTGCGGCGAGTCTTTGCGTCGCCGCCTCACTCTTTGCCGGTGGACAAACCGAAGGTGTCGAGGAAGACGGACCGGTCAGGATCGTCTTCTATATGTGGGAGGATCCCACATACGTCGATATCGTAAACGCTTTCAACGAGAGCCAGGACGAAGTCTTCGTCGACGCCCAGATCATTCCGTCGGCGGACTACGAAACGCGGCTCACCACGCTCCTCGCGGGCGGAGCACAGATGGACGCCTTTATGCAGAAGCGGCAGGTCGACATGTTCGGACACCACGCCGCGGGACACATCGAACCGTTGGACGAACTCATACGGGAGTACGACTACGACCTCGACGCGGTGAGCGCCTATGCGGACGCCATCACGATCGACGGCGAGACGGTCGCAATCCCCTTTCGAGGTGCGACGTACTACACGTACTTCAACAAGGCGCTTTTCGACGAGGCCGGCGTACCCTATCCCACCGAGTTCGTCGAACGCGGCGAGTGGACGTGGGACACCTTCGTTCGGGTGGCGCAGCAGATGACCGGGGACGACCATTTCGGCGCGCATCTTCACGTCTGGGGACTCTTGCAGGCGATACCGGCCATCCAAGGGGGCACCGATTTCATCTCCCAGGACGGAGCGATCGATATCGATGAGGCGACGCTCCTCCAAAGCTTCGGTATGCGCAAGGAGCTCGAAGAGGCCGGGGCCATTTCTCCGTTGGTCGATCTGTTGGCGACACGTACGCACTACTCGACGATCTTTTTCGACGGTCAGGCGGCCATGATGCTCATCGGCGAGTGGTTTCCCGGCATGATGCTCGACGCTCGGAGGGACGATAGGCTCACCTTCGACTGGGAAGAGTGGGGTATTACGCGGCTGCCGAGCGACGCACCGCCGGAGGCGTACCGCTCCATGGGTGCCCCGACCTTCAACCACGTGCACTCCGGTTCGGACAAGAAAGAGGCGACGTTTACCTTCATCTCTTGGATGGGCAGCGCCGAAGGGGCGGAGGTCGTCGCGCAGTACGGTTTTCTCCCGCCGGTCATCACCGACGGGGTGCGCGAACAACTACGTACCGCAATCCCGGACGATACCTCGTTCGAATACTTCGTCGAGAGCCCTCCGGTTCAGCCGCCGTTCTACACTAAGTACGGCAGCAGGATCGATATTCTCCTCGCCGAACTCATGCAGGAGTACCTTCTGGAGGATTACAGCGATCGAGCGTTTATTACCCTCGTAAGCGACCGCCTTCAGGAGATCATCGAGACCACCAACTAAGAAGACGCCGCGTCTCGGCGCCCCCGACGCGGGGCGTCGTGCGGCGCCCGCGGGAGTTCCATGGCGCGCAAGAGTACCCTCACCGACCGACTGGTGATTCTCACCTTCCTTCTCCCGAGCCTCGTCGGATTTGTCACGTTTATCTTCATTCCTATGGTCGCTACCGTAGGGCTCTCGTTTACCGACTTTCGCGGCGGGCGCGACATCTCGTTCGTAGCATTCGAGAACTACGTACGCGCCTTTCAGACGCCCGATTTCCTGCGGAGTCTCTGGGTGACCGTTCGGTTCGTCGTGATATCGGTCACTCTGCAGCTGCTGTTCGCCATCACCTTTGCGCTGATGCTGAACGCCGACCGGCGGGGTAAGAACTTCTTCCGCGGACTCTTCTTCATCCCCGTGGTGCTCTCCAATATCGCGGTTTCTATGGGATTCGGACTTATCTTCGACGTGAGGCGGGGACCGATCAACCAGTTCCTCGGGACGCTCGGGCTCGAGGCTTTTCCGTTTCTGACGAGCCCCGATACGGCGCTGGGAACGATCATTTTCGTGACGGTGTGGCAGCAGTTCGGTTACTTCATGGTCGTCTTTCTCGCGGGGCTCCAGACGATCAACCCGAGCCTCTATGAGAATGCCGATCTGGACGGCGCCAAGTATAGACAGAAGTTGTGGAGCATCACCTTGCCCATGCTCTCGCCGACGACCTTTTTTGCGACCGTGATAGCCGTCATCAGAGGCTTTCAGGTCTTCGATCAAGTCTTCATTCTCACCGGGGGACAGTTCGGCGGCGGCCCGCAAGGATCGACATCCGTGCTGGTCCTTCGCATCTACCAGAACGCCTTTACCCATTTTCGTATGGGATACGCCTCCGCCCAGGCGACGATTCTGTTGCTCTTCGTCCTTGCGATCACCGTGGTTCAATACATCCGTCAATCGAAGTGGGTAAGCTATGACATCGCGTAACACACTCTCTACCCCCGCGTTGGTCGGCTACTATGCACTGCTCATCCTCGTCGCCCTCGTGGTGCTCTTTCCTCTGGTGGTGATCGCCACCTCGGCGTTCAAGACCGAGAGCGAGATCGTACGCTTTCCGATGACGATCGTTCCCGAAACCCCGACTCTGGAGAACTTTGTCGACCTCCGGGCCAACTTTCCGCGTTACATCTACAACTCATTTCGGGTGACCGGTATCATCGTCGTACTGCAGCTTCTGACCGCCACGACCGCCGCCTACGCCTTTTCTAAGCTTCACTGGCGAGGGAGGACGGCACTCTTTCTCACCTACGTTGCAACGTTCATGATTCCCGGCCACGCGATCATCATTCCCCAGTTCGTCGTCGTGCGGACCTTAGGCCTCTTCGACTCTCACGCGGCGGTGATTCTCGTCTCCGCCTTTACCGCGTTCGGCACCTTCATGGTGCGACAGTTTTTCATGACCATTCCCGACTCGCTGTTGGAGGCGGCGAGGATCGACGGTGCGTCGGAGTACACGCTCTTCGCGCGGATCATGCTTCCCCTCTCCAAGCCGGTGTTGGCCACGGTGGTGATCTTCTCATTTCGCTTCTTTTGGAACGACTTCTTCACCCCCCTCATCTATCTCATTAGTCCGCGGCTCAAGACGCTCCCCCTTGGTATGGCCGATTTCGTAACCCAGTACAACATAGAGTACGGCCCACAGATGGCGGCGTCGCTCATATCGATCATTCCGGTCATGGTCGTCTTCTTTGCGGCGCAGCGTCACTTCATCCACGGTATGGTGACGACCGGACTCAAGGGATAATCGAAGGGAGGACTACGATGGCCGGAGAGCCGAAGAATTACATCGAGCACATTCACAACTACGACTGGCATGAGGCCTATCACGCCGTGCGCTTCACCGCGGAGGGATACGTCGCGTCGGGCGGTCGCCGCACCGAGAGTCTCAACGGCGTGTGGCGCTATGCCGTAGATCAGTACGCCACGAGCTTGCGCGCTGCGTGGTACAAGGAGGTAGAGGAGCTCGACGGGCGTCCGATACCGCCGGACTACGATTTTGACGCCTGGGAGGAGATGACGATCCCCACAAGTTGGAACACCGTCGCCGAGCGTCTCTTTCTATACGAGGGGCATATCGCCTTTACGCGGACCTTTCGAATGGAGAGGAGAGTCGGGGAGCGGGTATTCATCAACTTCGGCGCCGTCCAGTATCGCGCCTATGTCTTTCTCAACCGGGAGTACGTAGGCGTCCACTTCGGCGGATCGACGCCCTTCAGCGTTGAGGTCACCGACCTCCTTGCCGTGGACAACCGCATACTCGTGGTCGTGGACAACACCCGGGACGATCGGCACGTTCCCATGAGCAATACCGACTGGTTTAACTACGGCGGTATCTACCGCGACGTGGAGATCGTGCGTGTACCGCAACAGTTTATCAAAAACTATCGCGTGCACCTCGCGCCGGACGGTACGTTTTCCACGATAGCCGTTTCGATCGAGTCCGCCGGTAGGGGCGACTCGTCGGAGGTCCGCATCGCGATTCCGGAGCTGGGAGTCGCGACTACGATACCGGTCGTCGACGGGAGAGGCGAGACGGAGATCTCCGCGCACCCCGAGCTCTGGAGTCCCGAGAGTCCCAAACTTTACAATGTAGAGATCACTCTCGGGGAGGATCGCGTCGTAGAGCGTATCGGATTCCGCGAGATCCGTGTGGACGGCACCGACGTACTGTTGAACGGAGAGCGCATCTTTTTTCGCGGCGTGGCGTGCCACGAGGACGGGCTCTCGGGGGGCAAGTATCTGAGCGAAACCGAAGTTCGTCACGACTTGGAGACCGCCCGTGAGCTGGGTTGCAACTATATGCGCCTCGCCCACTATCCCCATTCCCGCCGTACTGCCGAGCTCGCCGATGAGATGGGAATCATGCTCTGGGCGGAGATACCCGTCTATTGGGCCATCGCCTTTCGCGATCCCGAGACGTACAAGGACGCGGCCAATCAACTCGGAGAGCTTATCGCGCGCGATCGGAACCGTGCCAGCGTCGTTATCTGGTCGGTGGGGAACGAAAACCCGGACACCGACGAGCGCCTCGCTTTCATGACCGATCTGGTGCGGAAGGCGCGTGTGGCCGACGGCACGCGGCCCGTCTCCGCCGCATGTCTGGTAAACCACGTGGAGAATCGCATCGAGGATCGTCTCGCGGAGGAGTTGGACATTATCGGCATCAACGAGTACTTCGGATGGTACGACCCGGACTACGACAAGCTGCCGGCATTTTTCCGAAACAGTGATCCCGACAAGCCGGTCTTTATCACGGAGTTCGGCGGTGGGGCGCTGGCGGGGCATCGAGGATCGGTGGACGAGTTCTTTACCGAGGACCGACAGCGCTACATCTACGACCGTCAGGTCGAGATTTTCAAGACCATCTCCTATCTCAAGGGGGTCTCGCCGTGGATTCTCTTCGACTTTCGCTGTCCCCGGCGCACGAACGCCTTTCAGCGCGGGTACAATCGCAAGGGTCTCTTGGCTGAGGACAAGCGGACTCGCAAGGCGGCCTATTACGTACTCCGGAACTTCTATCGTGATCTCGCGGATGATCAGTCGGTGGGTGAGCCGTAACCGTCTCAATCCGAGCAGTTTCCTCACCGGGCAAGGAGCGGACGTGAATATCGGCTCCGGGAGAGTTGACCTCCTCGGGCGGTCTCGGGCAGCTTTGTGGGATATCTACGGTGGGAGCGCGGTGACACTCCCACACCAAGGAGCACCCCGCATGGTCGGACGCATCGGTTCGGTTCTCGCCCTCCTATCTCGTATCCTACCGGCGATAGCGGCGCTGTGTGTTCTTGCGACCGGCGGTACCGTGTCGGCCCAGGAGTACGAGTTTGACGGCGCATTGGAGTTGCGCGCCGTCGGCGCCTATCGCAAAGACAGCGTCGTCGTCGCGGATCCCGAGGAACGCGGCGAGTGGACCGTCTCGGGGCTCACGCAGTTTGAGGCCACCCACCTGCTTTCCGGCGAACGGGTGCGGGTATTCGTCGATCACGCCCTCATCGGTACGGCGCCCACAGATGCTACCGCGAGCGATGGCGACGGGTTGGAAACTGGAACTGCGGGCACCGGCGGCGCGGATTCGACGACCATCGAGCTCTCTCATGAGCTGTACAGGGCCTATGTCGGGCTCCCGTTGCATCCCGGCGTCGAGTTTCGCCTGGGGCGGCAACGATTCGACTGGGGGCTCGGATCGACCTTTTCGGCTACCGACGCGCTGCATCCCCAAAGCTCGGATAACGACGAACGTCCGGGATTCGACGGAGCTGCAGCGAGTCTTACGATTCATCCCGCCGTCTCTCTCAGGCTCGCCGCCGCGCTTCAGAACGCCGTCGATACGGGCGACATCGACGATGTACGATACGCGGCCTACGGAACCGCCCGCGTCGCGTCGGTGGACACGATCGCCTCGGTTGTCTATCAGGATCGCACGATGCTTCGCCCCGGAGCGGGCCTCGGCATTCCGATCGGCCCGATTCGCGCCTACGGTGAAGTTGCCGTCGAGGCCTACGATCCGCGCGGCGAGCGCCTCGACACCCAGATCATCGGGAGCATCGGGGCGGAGTACGTGCGGTCGGCCGATCGCGCCGACGTATCGATTGCGACGGAGTACCTATACAACGGTCTCGAGGAGCACTATCCCGGGATCGCGAGCTCCTCCCTCCTGGTAACCTCCGATTTCGCCGGGGGATTCACACGGCCCGATCGCCACTACGCCGCGGCTACGATATACGCCCGGTTTACCGACTCGTGGAGTACCGAGCACAGCGCGCTATTCAATCTCGTCGATGAGAGCGGCATCTTCGAGCATCACGTGACGTTTCTCGGCATACCGATCGTCGATGTATCGGTCGCCGTAACCTGGAATCGCGGAGTTGCCGATTCCGAGTTCGGCCTCATACGCGACGGGATGGTTGTGGAGTTGGGCGCGCGGACACGATTCTGATACGGCCGCGTCTCCGCACCATTCGCCGTTGCGCATAAACGGGCGGCGTGAGGCGGAGGTATCGATAATGAAGCCTTGGAGTCTCCCGGCCGTGGAATCTCGCGATAGTGAGATACATTGCGGGTGAAGGGAGACACACATGCAGAATACTTTCCATCGTTTCTCTTTAATAATGTTTATAACTCTCTTTTTTGTCGCGTGCGCCACCGCACCCGAAGCGATCAGCGAGCCGGAACCGACCGAGGAGCCGCAGGCCGCGGTCCAGGAAGAGCCCGAAGCGACTCCGCAAGAGCCGGAAGCCGACGTTGAGCTCGTCGTCGAAGCGGAACCCGAGCCGGCGCCGGAGCCGGTCGTCGAACCGGTTGATCCGCAAACGGCGGTTCGTGCCGAGGTAGAGGAGTTGGTTCGTCGGCTCGATGCCTATGAGGATGTAACGGTAACCGTTGTCTCCGGCGGAGTCGACATCGTGATTACCAGCGCGTTCGCTCCTAATGACGCCGCCGTCGCCGGAGCGCTTCCAACGTATCTCGATCTCATCGGCGAAGTGTTGACCTTAGTCGAGGTGGACTCCATTGCAATCGAAGGTCACGTCGCCGACGTGGGGGACCCCGCCAACCACGGTCCAATCTCCCGCGGCCGCGCCGTCAACACCGCGGCGCACCTGGCGGACAACTTCGACATCCCGCGTTCGGCAATGACGACCGTCGGCCGTGGAGCGAGCTCACCGATCGCCACCAACGCTACGACGGCCGGACGCACCCGCAACCGGCGCGTCGCACTGCTGATTCGCGTGCGAATGCAGTAGCGCGCACGGTTCATTGGTCGCCGGAGCGCGACTCTGCGTTTCGAGGATCGCTTCGATGTGAGCCGTGCGTATCCGATGTGCCGGAGCGCGGCTCTTCCGTTTTGTGGAGTTGTTTGTGACGCGGCTCGTGCGGTGTTTGTACCGATCGGACGCCCGTATCACACAACGAGATCGGTCTTTTCGTCGTCGAAAATCAACTCGGACCGTACGTAAAGCGCCATGCCAAAGGTGAGCACGCCCACGCGTCCCAGATACATCATGGCTATGACCACGAGTTTCCCCAGATCGGTAAGATCGCCGGTGATGCCCATGCTCAGTCCCACCGTACCCAGAGCCGAGGCCGCCTCAAAGAGGATTTCCACAAAATCGCCACCTTCGGTAAGCAACAGGAGAAAGGTTCCGAACGTCATAACCGCCAGATAGCACACGACGATTCCGTAGGCGGTTTGGACCCGTTGCGGCGGAATGACATTGCCGCGCCACGTCACTTCGATACGTTTGCGCAAGGTTGCCCTCGCCGTGGAGACGAGCGCGGTTACGGTCGTTACCTTGATACCGCCTCCTGTCCCCGAGGGTGACGCACCGATCAACATCAGTACGATGACAATGAGTAGCGCCGCGCCGGAGAGCTCGGCAATGGGTACGGTGTTGAACCCTACGGTGGTCAGGGCGGTCATGGATTGAAAAAAGCTCATGAGTATGCGCTCCTCCGGCCTTGTCGCGTCGAAGGTGTCGATAGCAAAGAGCAACACCGCCGCGACGGCCATAAACAACAGCGTCGCGCGGACAATAACGTGGGTCGTCATGGTAGCCCGTTCGCGCTTACCTCGCAATCCGCGCCAAATGTCGACGTACACGATGAATCCGAGCGCTCCCGCTATGCTCAACAGCCCGATCACCGCATTGAGCCAGAAATCGCCGGCAAAGGCCTCGAAACTGGTATCGAAGAGGCTGAATCCGGCGGTACAGAAGGCGGAAATGCTATGAAACACGGCGTTCCACACCGGGTTTTCCACACCGTGACGTATTAGGATGGGAACCAACGCAATCGCCCCCAGCGTCTCGGTTATCAATGTGAATCCGATGACACTCTTGATGAACTTGTCGATACGAAAGTCGGCCGGAATCGCAAAGACCGTCTTGCCCACCTCGATGTTGGTCTCTGTAAGGGCGGTGCGGCGACTCAGCAACACGAACGAACCGAAAGTCATGTATCCGATTCCACCGAGTTGTATCAGAATCAGAACGACCAACTGACCGAAGAAGGTGTAGCTGTTCGAGACGCCGACGGTAACCAGCCCCGTGGTCGATACCGCGCTGGCGGCGATAAAGAGATTGTCGATGCTCGCGACGGAGACTCGCTGCGCGAAGGGCAAAGAGAGGAGCAGCAGGCCGACGACGATGTAGGTGAGATACCCGAGAGAAACTAACCGTACCGCATTGGTCCGAGCGAGCCGTTTGCTCAGCCCCGATAGTAGTGTATTGGTCACGGAAATATGATACGCATTGAGTCGGTCGCAAAGCTATTTTTTTTTGAAGTAACCGGCTATTCCGTTTAGGCTCCCTCGGCGGAGCGAGGACGCGTCAGGTCGCCGTAAACGCACGGTTGCCGCTTGTCGAGGTCGTCGAGCGACGATATGATTTAGCCCATCATATTCATCAAAGGAGTAAGCGGGAGTGTTTCGGAACTAAGATCGGGCCATACATGTCAACCGATATGTTTCTCTCCGATCGAGTTCTGTCCGACGCCCCGCTTGCGCCGTTTGTCGTGATTACTGTGTGATCACTACATCGTTCGGCAATCCCGTAGTGGATGTTCCGGACCGAACGATTACAGCGCCTTTCGATGGTTTCGAAAGACGGCGCCGCTGTGGGGCCTCCCGCGAGGAGGATGCATGGATCGCAGTGCCGTTATCGTTCAATCGCTCGTTTTCTCGTATCCCGATAGCCCCCAAGAGCTCTTCTCCGGTGTCAGTCTGCACTTGAAGCCGGGATGGACCGGCATCGTCGGGACCAACGGTGTCGGTAAGTCGACGCTCCTACGCCTTTTTGCCGGAGAGCTCGCTCCCCAATCCGGAGTTGTCACCACACACGGGTCGGTCGAACTTCTCGAGCAGCGCACCGATAGCGCGCCCGTCGGGTTGGATGAGCTACTTTGGGCGCCCGGCGCCGCCGCGGGGCGCGTGCGCTCGATCCTCGGCGTCGGGGACGATTGGCCGTGGCGCTGGGAGACGTTGAGTCACGGGGAGCGCAAGCGTGCGCAACTCGCAGTCGCCCTATGGCACGACTCCTCGGTACTCCTCCTCGACGAACCGGGAAACCATCTGGACCGTGCGAGTCGCCGACGTATCATCGACGCCCTCAGGCGATACGAGGGTACCGGCATCATTGTGAGTCACGACCGCGAGATGCTGGATACGTTGTGCCGCGCGTGCCTGTTCGTACGGGGTCCCGCCGCTGTACGCCTCCGCCCAGGAGGTGTCACCGACGGTCTTGCAGAGGAGGATCGGGAACGCGACTCTGCGCGTAAAGCGGCGCGCGACGCATTCCGAGAGGAGGAACGTCTCCGCGCGGAGTATCGACGTCGTCGCGAGGAGGCCTCGCGTCAACTGCACAAGCGTAGCAAACGCGACCTCGCTCCCGGCGACCGCGACGGACGCGCACGGATCGGGCTGGCCATCCTTACGGGAAAGGACGGACAAGCCGGACGGCTTCAAAGCCAGCTGGACGGACGGTTACGCGCCCTCGCCCACAGGCGGAACGATGCTGAGGCCTCCGCGGCCGACTCCGGGACGGGACCGGCCAAGAGAGGCATCACCGTTGAGGGTCGCACGAGCCGCCGTGACACACTTCTCGCTACACCGGCGGCGCGTCTACCTTTGGGGGACGGGCGGTATCTCGATGTCCCGGAGGCGGCAATAGGAGGGGCCGACCGCGTCGGGCTGTCGGGCCCGAACGGGAGCGGCAAGAGTACGTTGTTGACCCATCTGTTGAGCCGCAACGCCGACTCGTCGGCCGGTGCGCCGTCGTTGTTGTATATGCCGCAGGAACTCACGGTCGCGACCGGGCGCGACCTTCTCCAGCGGTGCCGAGATCTATCTCCTGCGCTTCGGGGCGCGGTCTTGTCGAGATTCAGCCGTCTTGGATCCAACCCCGATCGGCTCCTGGACTCGGCGGAGCTGAGTCCGGGCGAGGCGCGAAAGTTGATGCTGGCGTCGGCCCTCGAGTCCGAGCCCGAGCTGATAGTACTCGATGAGCCCACCAATCACCTCGACTTGGACGCCATTCGCGTCCTGGAGGAGGCGTTGACCGGTTATCGTGGTGCGTTGCTACTGGTGAGCCACGACGAGCGGTTTCTCTCCACGGTCTGCTCGGTCCGTTGGGAGATAAACCGGTCATCCGCGCGTCACGACGCGACGATGCGAGTCGTCGTGTCCGAGTAAGTCCGACGGATATCTCGCGCCTATTCGACCTTCTTGAGCGCGATTGCGTTCATGCAGTATCTGAGCCCGGTCGGCTGCGGGCCGTCCGGAAAGACGTGTCCCAAATGCGCGTCGCACACGCTGCACGTCGTCTCCACGCGCACCATGCCGTGGGAGCGATCCGCGTGATACGCGACGACGTTCGGCGCGATAGGTTGCGTGAAGGACGGCCACCCGGAGTGGGATTCGTATTTGGTATCGGCGTCGAATAACCGTGTGCCGCACGATACGCACGCGTAGATCCCCGGCTCGAACCGACTGCACATTTCCGAGCTGAAGGGGCGCTCGGTGCCCCGTAGACGCGTTATCTGATACTGCTCGGCGGTAAGCGTCGCTTTCCACTCTGCGTCACTCTTCTCGACCCGTCGATCCGGCTCGGGATTGCCTGTGCGGGTCATCGTCTCTATATCGTTCCACGTCACCATACGTTTGAGATACTCAATCGCGGACGATTTGGCAACGGCGCGCATTGTCGCTTTTCATGAAATTCTAACCACTTCATCATACGGTCCCGGTGTGCTGATGACGTTGGTTCGAAAAGAGCACCTTCTCGACTCGTGGCGCACCATCTGTGATGAAGTGGAGTACGCCTTCCAGCCCGTGGTAAACACCTCGAGCGGTCGGACGGTCGGGTTTGAGGCGTTAATTCGCTTCTGGAACGGCGCCGGATTCGACTCGATTCCCCATCTCTTCGATCGAGCCTCGGAAGACGGCGTCATCGTCGAGGTCAATCAAATGCTCCTGGAACGCGCCGCCGACGCTTTCACCCAAGGTATCGCTCACCTCGGTTCACCGGCGGCGTCCGACGATACGCGACTGGAGCGTTTGTTTTTCAACCTCGATAATCGTGTCTTTCTCCAAGAGTACGGATGCAGGGCGCTGCTTACCTCGATACGAAACGCGGGACTGTCGACGGACAATGTGACCTTCGAGATTTCCGAGCAGAACGCGTTGCCGGAGCAGGCGTACGACGCGGGACAACTGCCGGCACTGCGCGGCCTGGGAATCCAGGTGGCGTTGGACGATTTCGGCGCCGGATACAGCGGACTACAGGTTCTCTATCAGGCGGGAGTCGACGTGGTGAAGATGGATCGGTTTTTCATATCGGGAATCGATCGCGACGCAACCAAGCGTATCTTCGTACGAAATCTCGTCAACATGGCTCACGCGATGGGAATCCGCGTCGTCGCCGAGGGAGTCGAAGAACCTGCCGAGTACTACACGTGTCGCGACATAGGGTGCGATTACATTCAAGGATACCTCATCGGTGAGCCCGAATTGGATGTCGCGCAACTGAGATCGCACTACCCGATCGTCGATGAGCTCGCCGCCGAGGATCGCAGGCGGGACCGAAGCGACGCCGCCGTACTTCGCGATCGATTGCGCCGAATACCGCCCATCCGTCAGGACGAGCCCGTTCTGGAGGTACTCAGGCGGTTTCGGCGCGACCGGGAGGCGAGTTTCCTTCCCGTCGTCAACAGCCACGGCGAGCCGGTGGGAGTGTTGCGGGAGCACGACCTCAAGGAGTATGTATACTCGCCGTTCGGTATCTCGCTGCTCATGAACCGCTCTTACGGTTCCGGACTGTACCGATACGTGCAACGCGTTCCGATCGCGTCGGTTTACAGTCGCGTCGATCGTATTCTCGAACTGGCAACCTCCGACGACGTCGCCGAAGCGCTCATCATTACCGAGAACGGCAAGTATCTGGGATGCCTCGACTCGCGTCCATTGCTGCAGATCATCCACGAGCGCGAACTGAGTTTCGCACGCGATCAGAATCCCCTCTCGCGACTGCCGGGCAATACGAGTATTGCCGAACATCTGGCAACGGCGTTTCGACCTACGTGTCGATGGCACGCGCTGGTATACTTCGATTTCGACTCCTTTAAGCCGTTCAACGATTCGTACGGATTTGGCGTCGGTGACCGTGTGATTCAGCTGTTTGCCGATATTCTCAAGACTCGAAGCGTCGCGGTCGGCGATTTTGCGGCGCACATCGGCGGTGACGATTTTTTTCTGGCCCTCGAGCGCGACGAGGCGGCATTAGCGCGTGTGGTGCACGATGTTCGCGGTATCGTGTCGCAGTTCACCGACGATGTCAGAGGCGTGTACGACCAACGCGACGTGAGGCGCGGGTACATCGAAGCGATGGATCGCGACGGCACGAACCGGCGATTCGACCTTCTTACCGCAAGCGCCGCAGTGCTCATGATCCCGCCCCACGCCGCATCATTGTCGATGTTGGAGCTCGCGCGAGAGATATCCCTCATTAAGAGGCGCGCTAAAGCCAGCTCGGACGGCATCGTGGTCGCCTCATGGGTACCCAGACGCTTGCCGGACGGTTGTGATGGCGATTACGATTGAATGGTGCGTCCATTTCGGTTCCTCCGTTCCCTTACGCTGACGGTAGTGCTTCTTTCGACAGTAGCGCTCTACGCGGCGCTTGCCACCGTTGCAGGGTGGGGATTTCGGTCCCCGGTGTTTTTGGCTCTTTTGATCCTCTTTGGTATCAATCTCGTCGCGTGTACCGTGTATCGGTTGGCTCGTCATCCCCATCGTCGCGTGTCCGACTATCTACCGGATCTGATCCACATCGGTCTGCTCGTCCTCCTGCTGGGCGGGGTGGGCTCGCTCACGGGACGGCATGAAGAGGCGTTGCAGCTCTCCCCCGGCGACCGATTTACGCTTGGACAACGATTCGAGCTTACCCTTGAGGATACCGAGCGGACCGACGACAATTGGATATCGAGGTTCTCCGTATTGAATCGCGAAACGGCGGACCAATATCGGATGGAAACACGCGTCAACCGTCCGTTTCGGATCGCTCGATACACCGTGTATCAGACGGCGTGGGCGTACGTTTCGGTCGTTCGCATGGTGGCCGACGACGGTGAGGAGTACACGATGGCGGAGAACGAAGGATTTCAAATCGGAGAGGACGTATACCTTTTCGAGCGCGGGGACGAACACTTCGAGTTGGTATGGTCGCGCGGCGGAACGGAACGAGGGCGCTTCCCGGTCGTGACCGGTCAGCAGTTCGGCGAACTCGTGGTGGTCGGAACCACCGAGGTACCGAGTACCGTCATAACGCTGGTACGCGACCCGGGCGCCGTAATCGTCCTTATCGGCTCCATAATACTCACCGCCGCGCTCTTCTGGTTTACCGTGGACCGCGCCCTCAGGAGGTCTCCCGATGAATCCTGAAACGACGCTCCGCCTCGTTGCCGCGGCAAATAGGGTCGCGCTCTTTTCGGCAATCTTGCTCGGTGCCTTGTTGGTCTTTGACGCAGTTCGCGTGCTGCGCGGTCGCCCGCCCGCTCGTATCGGAGGGGTCGCCCGCATGGTTCTCGCCATCGGGTTCGTGACGGTCCTCGTCCTGCGCAGCTTCGCCATAGGATTCATCGCCATCTTCGGCCAATCGAACAGCCTGGTTCTCTTTGCCGCATTCATTTTGGGCGTCGTCGGCTTTCTGGAGCTGCGGGGGCCTTTGCGCGGCGATACCGTCTCGGGTCCGATATCGCTCGGGTCTTCGTTGCTCGCCCTCGTACTCGTCGGGATCGCCTCGTCGCCCCTCGTGCGTACCACGGTCGGTCCGGTCGTGCCCGCGCTGCGCAGCGTCTGGCTTCCGCTGCATATCGTGCTCGCCTTTCTCGGCGAGGCGCTCTTTGCCGTCGCCTTCGTCGGGAGTATCGTCTGGTTGATCCGCGATCGTCGCCTACGCCGTCGCGGCGAAGCCCTCGTCGAATCGACCGGTCCGTCGGCCGCCTCGCAACGCACGCTGGATCTGTTGGTGTACCGTAGTATCGCCGTGGGCTATGGACTCTTTACCGTCGGTGCGCTCATATTCGGTGCCATTTGGGCGCAGCAATCGTGGGGACGGTACTGGGGCTGGGATCCCAAGGAGACGTGGGCTCTGGTTACCTGGATCGTCTATTCGCTCTATCTCCACGCCCGAATACGGAAATGGGGACGCGGCCGTGTGAGCCATTGGCTCTCGGTGACCGGGTATGCCGCGGCGATGTTCACCCTTTTCGGCGTTAATCTGCTCTATCGGAGCCTCCACGCGTATTGAATTGTTGAAACTCCGCCGCGAGCGGTCTATCCTTCTGGTGAGATGAAATACCCACGCACAATCGCCGTTGTGGCCATGGCGGCGGCTCTCGCCTCATGCGCCACGGTTCCCGTATCCCAACGGGAGGGACGCGTCGAGGCGCTCGTAGGCGAGCTCAACACCGCCGGTATCGAGCGTCTCGCCGAACTGTCGGCTCGTCCGTTTCTGTTTGACGGCGAGATCGTCATCCTCGAGAGCGACCTCAACACCATGTGGACGAATCTTCGCGAGGCGGGATTTGCCTTCGACGCCGCGACGGTCCAGGAGGTGGGCCCGGTGGATGGGAACACGTATCGCGCCTTCGGCGATTCCATGGATGTACGGGCGTGGTTTGAACGCTACGCCGCCGAAGACGCCGGCCTTGCCACGGTGCGTACGACTCATGGAACGTTTTTGATTGTAACCGGGGAACGCGACGGCAGAACGCCGCGGATATTCGGCTTCACCGGGCCGACGGAGGGTTAACGATGAGACCTCGATGGATTCGCATGAACTACCGAGCACTCCTCCGCACGGCGGCCGCGCTCATGGTGATCGTTACGCCGAGCCTCGTTGCGGATGACGCCGAGGTGGTGTATCTGGAGGGCGAGCCCGAGCTTCGTACCGTCGCCGGCGCCACGGAGTGGCTCGATTTCGGCACCGGGTTGGAGGTCGGTGACAGTGTGGTCACCGGTGTGATCGACTACGTGGAGTTGGAACAGGGCGAAGGGGCGACGATCCAGGTCGAGGCCGACACGGTCTTTACCATACGCGAGGTGGAACGGGTGGGTCGACGCGAGACGGTGATGACCAACAGCGCCGGCGCGGTGCGGTATCGGTTCAACCGTGTCATCGGACGTGACGAACCGCTCATCGGGACCGCCTCGACGGTCGCCGGCATTCGCGGTACGGAGGTTACCGTCTACGCCGGCGCCGACGGAAGCAGCCTCTTTCTGGTCGAGTCGGGCGAAGTCGAGGTCACCTCCGCCGGTGAGTCGGTGAACGTAGCCGCCAACCAGGGCGTAGAGGTGGCCCCCGGCGAGCCGCCGGGAGAGACCTTCGAGATCATCGGCCGCGCCGTCGATTTTTCCTCGTGGAACCAACAGAAGTCCGAGGATCTTCTCGACGATCCGGTCGGCGCCCTGCGCCGTATCGAGACGCAGCTTGAAGCCTACTACCGACAGCTCGATGAGACGCGCGCCCTGTACCGCGATGCCAGGGCTCTATACGACGCGAAGTACGAGGAGCTCGTGGCGGCCGTCGATACGCACGGACGGGAGTCGGCCGAGGCCGATGCGCTCCGCGAGGAGATCACTCCCCTCAGCAACGAGGCGACGATTCACGCCTTTAACACGCGATACTACGCCCTCACGGCGCTCTCATTGCGGAGGTACGTGTTGGGCGGCATATACGTAGAGATGCGCAGTCGGTTTTTCCTGGACGCCGCCAACCCGGTCTACCGCGACTTTGTTGCGACGTACGAGGAAATTCTAGCGGAGTACGAGCGGCGCGTGACGCCCGATCTCGTGGATGTCGATATTTAGAAACGGAGGAGTGTCGATATGAATGTGAACAAAAACATGATACGCCGCCTTGGTATCCTTGCCTTGGTCGCGGCGGCGGTGGTGCTCCTCGTCGGGTGTTCTACCGAATCGGACGGGGTCAGCATTACCGACCGAATCAACCAACTCGCCTCGGACCTCAACAATAACTACAGCCAGGTGTACCTCAACTGGCACCCCGAGAGTAATACGCGCCAAATAGCGGCCGATCCGGACACATTGAATACTGAGTTCCCACCGGACGAGTCGGGAACCTACACTATTACGAACATCGTGGTAGACGGCTCAAATGCTACGGCTACGTTCAACTCGGAACGAACTTTTCTTGATGATGCCGCGACTTTCCAAATGCTACAAGACGGTGACGATTGGTTCATTGACTCGTTAACGGTGGGAAACAATGTCTCACTAAACTCAATTTTGGGACGACCTTAGTCGCGCCTTCGTTTGTATGAGAAGCCGCTCCTCCCGTGGAGCGGTTTTTTTGTGTGCCGGCGGGTACTATATTCGCCGCTTTTCACAAAGCTGATTGTTTGGGTGCTCTCGACTGGTGATTCCATTTCGATATACCATTACAATACCAATACATTGCTGGGGGGCAAGGGGTAGTCTCATCTCGCCCTCAAAAAAGGAGTTACGCGATGTTCAAAAAGATTCTGTCTCTCTTTGTAGTTCTTCTCATGACGTCGACCGCCGTGTTCGCCTTCGACGGGTATATCGAGGTGACCAACGACACCGGATTCGACATCTACTTTCTCTACATCAGTCACGAGGACTCGGACTCGTGGGAAGAGGATGTTCTCGGTAACGATATTCTCGAGTATGGAGAGACGGTGCGCGTCGATGTGACCGGATATCCCTCTTCGATTTTCGACGTTCGGGCTGAGGACGAGGATGGAGATACCTACACCATCTGGGGCGTGGACATCGCGCTGTACGACCTCGTAATTACGCTCGACGACCTCGACTGAGACTTCTTCACATCGGGCCGCCTCGATCGGGGCGGTTCGATGTTTCGCGATCCGCCTTTCTACGACTCACCGCGCATTGTCTCCGAGTCGACCCTCATTGTAGCGATCCGATACGACCCTTCTCCGAACGTCCGTACCAGGTGTTCCACACGCATTCATTCCGGTGCGCTTTACGCGGCCGTCGATGCAGAAGTATGTACCGTGTGCGTCTTCGTGCGCGATATGCGTTCCAACCCACCCTTTTTCTTCCGCCCCGCGTGATGTATCGTAGAGACGATCCAATCCAAATTTGAAGGTGTCGTATGGTTAAGTTTATCACTGGTTTGATTCTGGGCGCACTGGTCGTCATATTCACGCTCCAAAATGCCGACATGGTGACGGTTCGGTTTTTGATGTGGACGGTTACCATCTCACGGGCGGTGATGTTGTTTGTCGTGCTGGGCGCCGGGCTCATCATCGGCTGGATGGCTCGCGGTACGAGCCGAGGAGCGCGGCGCCGGCGGTAGTGTTCTTGCGGCGTGCCCCGCAGCTCGCGTCGTACCTACTCCGACAGCCGTCTGTAACGCACCGTCGGGGAATATTGGAGTCTGTCGGCTCGCGGGTCGGCGCGCAGCAACGTGACGAAGAGTTCGGTCCCGGCCGGGATCGTCAGTTCCACCGGAGCTGCGGTGTCGGCGCGCATATTCACGAGGTTGAAGCCGATCGTAGCCTGAATGGGATCGGGAAATCCGTTGCCGACGAATACGGCGAATGTCAGGTCGTACTCCTCGGCGCGAAACTCGATGGTGTTGCTCAAAGCGATTTCGGCGCGGTGGTCGGCAAAGTCGGCGACGGTCAGATCCTCGCCGAATACCACCTCAAAGGGCGCCCCGCCGGGGTGCGTAGCGTAGTGAAACGCACCCTCCACCGGCTCCACCGCCTCACCTTCGAGACCGCGAAACAGGAACGGAATGCTCTGCATGCGGCCGTTTGCCATCGGCAGGCGAACGTCGAAGTGGAGATGCGGTCCGCTGGAGATGCCGGTGTTTCCGCTGTAGCCGATGAGTTGGCCCGACCGTACCCGATCGCCTACTTCCACCTCGGCGCCGCGGTACATGAGATGCACATAATTACCGAAGCTCCCGTCGTCGTGGGCGATCATAACGACGTTGCCGCGGTCCGCGTACGCCGTCGAAGGACCGCCGACTCGACTGTCCTCCCTGACGCGGACGACGATCCCGTCGCGTGCGGCGTGGATTGCCGTTCCCTCATCCAAGTCGAAGTCCACCGCGTATCGGTTCTCGTCGAAGTGTGAGAACGTTCCGTTGTGCCCCTGAGTGATTCGATGCTTGCTTCCGTGAGCAAACGGAAAGAGATACAGATACTCGTCGTCGTGTTGCGCCGTTTCCGGGTCTCCGTACGCAAAGGTATACACGAGGTCGTAGCCGATTCGTCCGCGGGTTGCCGTCGGTTCCAACGTGAAAAGGCGTTGGCGAGTCTCCCCGGGGGCTATCGCTCCGCTCCACGGGAGGTCGACGCTCGGTGCGAGGCTTACGAGCTGTCGGAAGCTCACGTTGACGTACATGGGAATGAAATGGTCGTTGCGCGCGTAAAAATCGTACCCGTTGTCGGACCGTTGAACGCCCCATACTTCTACATATTCGTCGGCCGCCGCGGGCGCCTGTCCTGAGTGTGCCCACAGGGGAAGGGACGTCGTTATGAGTAAGGCGATGATCGGTATCGCCGAAAGCCTCTTTGTCTTCATATCCAACACCATAACGGTATCGACGCACGATGTGCCAGTCTTCTCCGCGAGAGGTGGTCCATCATGGGCCGGCGGGCTACAATACCCGCGAAAGGAGAAGCTCATGGCCCACGAAGTGGTTGCCGAGGCCGAAGAGATCCTCGACCACGCATTTCCCGTCCTCGATCGAGGGTTCGTTCGACTGGTGGACTATCTCGGCGGCGACCGGCGAATCGTACAATCCGCGCGCGTCTCATACGGCGAAGGTACCAAATCGTTTCGTCAGGATCGCGGACTGATTCACTATCTCCTGCGCAACGAGCACACATCACCCTTTGAGCAGGTGATATTTACCTTTCATACCAAGATGCCGATTTTCGTCGCCCGTCAATGGGTCCGGCATCGCACCGCGCGCCTCAATGAGATCAGCGGTCGCTACAGCGTCATGAAGGATGAGTTCTATCTTCCCGAAGGTTCGGCGATTGCACCGCAGTCGGCGGACAACAAGCAGGGCCGAGGCGCGCAGCCGTTTCCCGAAGATGTGCGCGAGAAGATTCGCGAGGCGCTTGCGGCCCGGCAACGGGGCGCCTATGAGGCGTACGAGGAGCTTCTGCAACGCGATGTGGCGCGCGAGCTCGCGAGGATCAACCTTCCCCTCTCTACCTATACCGAGTGGTACTGGCAGATAGATCTGCACAATCTCTTTCACTTTCTCAAGCTCCGTCTCGATCCTCACGCCCAACACGAGATTCGCGTCTACGGTGAGGTGATGTTCGATATCGCCGGACGGGTTTGCCCGATCGCGACCGAGGCGTTCGACGAACACGTCCGGGGTGCGGTGCGCTTCTCCAAGACGGAGTTCGAGGCGTTGCAGCGTCTCATCGGTATCGAGGAAGACGGCGATCTCGATCGACTCGAGGGGCGAATCCGCGAGGTCGGTGGTATGATTGGATTGGAGGGACGCTCCCTCGATCGTCTCGCGGACAAGATCCTTGCCGGTAGGATGCGGTGATATGTTTGCACCGCGATAGCGGCTGCACTACGATTGGAGATATACGGAGGACATCATGAGTGATGTGGCACGTGCAACGAGTAGTCAGTATCTGGTTTTTACGCTCGCCGATGAGTTCTATGCCGTCGAGGTTTACGACGTAAGAGAGGTCCTCGAATATACGACGGTGACACGTGTACCGAAAACGCAGGATTTCATGCGCGGCGTCATCAATCTCCGTGGGAGCGTCGTGCCGGTGATCGATCTCCGTCTCAAGTTTCAGATGGGAGAGACGGAAAAGACGATCGACACGAGTATCATCGTAATGGAAGTGAATATCGATGGAGAGACGGTGACCTTGGGTACGCTCGCCGATAGCGTGCAGGAGGTGATTAATCTCAACGAAGATCAGATCGAGCCGGCGCCGCAGATCGGTACGCGTATCAACACCGAGTTTATTCGCGGAATCGGCAAGCAAGACGAGCAGTTCATCATCATCCTCGACACGGACAGAATCTTTTCCGAGGAGGATCTCACGGCGGTAGTCACGGAAGCCGGCGCCGAGTAGTATAGGCGCCGATGCATCATCGACATACACAGTGGTTCTCTCTCGGCGAGGTACGCGCAAGCGACACGACGACGAATTGCACGACATATCGTTTTTCAAACGGTTCTACGACCTTCTCACGCTCCCGCGACGGATGGGTTCGCCTCTCGGTCACACTCGACGACGAGACGGATGTCGGTACGGTGCGAGATCGCCGCTCGTGGGCCATCGACGAGGCGACCGAAGCGCGGCGCGTCTGGGAGACCACCGACATAGACGCGCCTCAAGCCTTCACCGATAGTCGGACCAAGCGGTACTTCGTCGGGCACGGTGGAGTCGAAGGAAACGTGAATCCGCACGAGGACACGCGGGGCGTCGTGCCGGTCACCGTCGCCGGCCATCGATTCTCTCACTCGGAAGCCGGTCCCATTGAGATATCGCGCTGTCGCGACGGCGTGTTGCTCTCACTTCCCCTTGAGGAGGACGTGCGTGTCTACGGACTCGGTGAGAAGACCGGTTCCCTGGACAAACGGGGGCGTAGCTGGATCATGTGGAACTCCGACGAGCCGGATCATACACCGGAGCGCGATCCCCTCTACCAATCGATCCCCGTCGCGCACCTGTTTACTCCCGAGGGGACCAAGACCGTATTCGTAGATAGTACCGCTACGGTCTACCTCGACGTCGGCGAGGGGGAGCGAGATCGCCTCCAAATCGAGGTGTACGATACCGACTTCGATCTATACATTGCGCGCAACGAGTCGCTTCCAGCCGCCGTGGCGGCGTGGTCGGGCCTCACCGGCACCATGGCGCTGCCACCCGAATGGGCGCTCGGGTTTCAACAATGTCGATACAGTTACTATCCCGAGGGCCGCGTCTTCGAAGTGGCGCGTGCGATGCGCCGGAATCGGATTCCGTGCGACGTTCTCTATCTCGATATCCATTACATGGACGGGTATCGTGTCTTCACGTGGGATCGAGAGCGCTTCCCGGATCCGAAGTCGATGAACGACCGCCTCAGGGAGGATGGATTTCACCTCGTGACGATCGTAGACCCCGGCGTGAAGGTCGATCCGGACTGTCCGGTGTTCGCCGACGGTTTTGAGAAGGGCGTCTTTCTGCAGGATCCGACCGGTACCACCTACGTCGGCAAAGTGTGGCCCGGGGAGGCCGCGTTTCCCGACTTTACCGATCGTTCGGCCCGTGACTGGTGGGCCGAGTGGCACCACCGACTTCTCGACAACGGCGTAGACGGGATCTGGAACGACATGAACGAGCCGGCGGACTTTACCGGGGATGAGATCTATCGTCCCGACTATACCGTTCCCTCCTCTCTTGTGGTTCGGAACGACGGCCATCCGACGTCCATGGCGCGCCTACACAACGCCTACGCCAACGGCATGAACATGGCCACCAAAAGCGCCTTTGCGCGCTACCGTCCCAACGAGCGCGGGTTTGTCCTGACGCGCGCCGGATATGCCGGAATCCAGCGACACGCCGCGGTCTGGACGGGAGACAACAGCAGTTGGTGGGAGCACATCGGTCTGATGCAACCGATGTTTATGAACGTCGCCTTGAGCGGCGTACCCTTTGTAGGCGGTGATGTGGGCGGATTTCAGTTCAACGCGAATCCGGAGCTCTACGCCCGCTGGATCGCTGCGGCGTGTCTGGTCCCCTTCTTCCGCGCCCATAGCGCCTTGGACACCGAGGATCACGAGCCGTGGAGTTTCGGCGAGGAGGTCGTCTCCATCGCTCGACGTTTCGTCGAGTTACGCTATCGACTACTCCCGTACCTCTATACGCTCTTTGAGTTGGCATCCCGAACCGGCGCGCCGATCATGAGACCGCTGGTGTGGGAGTTTCCCGACGATA
Source organism: Alkalispirochaeta sp. (assembly GCA_965601925.1). Lineage (GTDB taxonomy): Bacteria > Spirochaetota > Spirochaetia > DSM-27196 > Alkalispirochaetaceae > Alkalispirochaeta. The sequence goes on along the minus strand of OZ271854.1, from coordinate 1,490,138 downwards.
CGCGCGTCCACAACCGCGCCGACTCTTACATGGCGGGCCCCGCCGTCCTCATCGCGCCGATCAAAGACCCGGGCGTCGCCGAACGCGCCGTCTATCTTCCCGCCGGCGTCTGGTACGACGTATGGACCGGCGACAGAATCGTCGCCGGAGATCCCGGTCGAAGTGACGCCGGCGGTACGGTCGTCGCCGCCGAGGCCCCGCTCGATCGCGTACCGATGTACTTTCGCGGCGGTTATATCATTCCCTACGAGGCGGTGCGCCAACATACCGGCGAGGCGGGCGACGGTGTACTGCGCCTTCTGGTCGTGCCCGACGAGAACGGGCGCGCCGAAGGTTCGATCTACGGTGACGCGGGCGAGGGATTCGGGTATCGCGACGGAGCGTATTGGAGCGCGACCGCGGCGTATAATGACGGCGACGCACGACTGACGGTAGCGGTACAACACGGCGATGGGGCCGCGCAGACGCGATGGGACCGCCTCCACGCCGTCGTCGTTCGACCGGGCGTACCGGCAATGTCGATATTCGATGCCGATACGATGGATGGTCTCGCGCCGTGCCCGGCGTTCGGAACCGTCGACGTCACGGTGCGCTGAAGCAGTAGAATCGCGTATTATATCGCTATGTGTGCTTGATCGCGTCGGGATCCTCGATGATCGCGGCGTTGGTCGACGCAGGTTCACCCGTCGACAAGCGAGCGACGCCGTAAACCGGCTTCGCGCCGAGTGACCGCCGGCCGCGGCCGACCACCCTAAAGACCGGCTATTTCGACAAACGTTCGCGCGATCTGGCCCATCACCTCTTCGTCGATAGCGGCGTAATCGTCGCTGGACAACAAGAGGTAGTAGATACGATCGGCCGTCTCGAGTCCGGTGACGATGTGGTCATCGTCATAGGTGTCGTTGGGGAACTGCTGTTGCAGATTTCCGCCCTCCGGAACGATGATCAAATGATTCACCGACGGATCGCCCGAGCCGTATACCCGTTTTACAAACGCGCGATACGCGCCGGCGGCGCCGTTGACGGTGAACTCGAGACCGTCGACCGCACCGCCACCGTCGGCGCCGAGGTTGCCGGTAATCTGGAAGTTGGAGATCTGATCGATCTCGGCTGCGAACAAGAACAACCCCGGGACCTTGCTGGTGAAATAACGCCCACCCGGACCGCACGCAGGCGAATCGACGATCTCACCACCGGTGTACATGAGCGTTCCGAGATCGGTTCCCAAGTAGTTGCCACCGTCGAACATGTCGTTACCGCCGTCGGAGATATTGTCGCCATGCTCGCCATCGCGGAAGTCCCAACGGTAGGGGATCAAGTCGGTGATATCCGCAAACCGTTCGTGAAACGACGCGTGAACGTCGTCCAAGCTCGCCGAGGCGCTTGCCGTCAGCCTGATGCTTGAGACGGCGGCTTGGGCCACCTCGAGCGAGTGGCCGATACGCGTCGCGAACTCCAGCATCACCGGTTCCACGTCGACCCGCATCTGCTGGCCGTCGATCAACCGGGCGGTCACCGCGAGTTCCGGCGACAATCGGAAGGCGAGGCCGGCGAGCTGCGGTATTGCCACGGCACCGAACCGCGACTCGATTCGCGTCGCCTCGTCCAACTGTCCGGAGATCCGGTCGCCGTTGTAGAAGTGCAATGTCGCATCCGTAGGCGCGCGCGGCACGACGGCGCGCGGCTCGCCAAACGGCTCGATCGACAAGAAATCCTCGCGCATCACGTCGTACGATCGGTCGGCCAACCGCAGGTTGATGCTGCGGTCGACCAAGAAGCCGGTGATCGCGTCGCCGAAGATCGTCGCGATGGAGACCTGCCCACCCGGATCGTCGTCAAAACGGACGGCGGCGACGTGCGCAGTACGGATCGGAATCGTGCCCGCATAGCCGGTGACTACCCGCAATGTCGTGGTTGTGATCGCCCCCACGACGTTATCGCCGTCCCGCAACGTGATGTTCCATTGCGTACCGGCCTCCTGTGCACCTACCACGGCCGCGACCAACACCATTGCGACGCCGATCGCCGCCGCACACCGTCGAGAGTTGCTACGGTTCTTCATGTTGTCCTTCCTTTACCCGTACATAGTTCTCGGCAACGCGCGTATGTCACGGTCCGCCTGCCGATTGTTTCTGTAGTATACCGTCGATTTTGCACTCCGGCGCAGCGCACGTCGTCCGTGGACGTCACCAAGGCGATGGTGTGAAAATGCGGATTCCAGCGGAGCATGTCGCCAAAGGGCTGATGCGCGATGACCGTTCCGTGAGGAGCGACCTACCTGCGGCCTCGTCGAGGAACTCACCGAAAATCGGTTGTCACATGCTCGGCGAACAGGATTGTCCGTTTGCGACTACACGAGTGACATAGATAGAAGCCTTTGCAAGAGAAAAGTCGGGAGTAGTCGTGACCCGGACGCTCGGCCGAGCAGGAGGAGGCGCGTGTCACACGACAAACGCAAAAAGCGTCGCCGTCGCTAACGCACCGCTCAGAGAGTTAACCAGGTCGTTGGTGACGAAATGAAAGCCCTTTACCAGCCGGTTGGGTTTCCCTCCCGCGTCGTTACGGCGCTCGGTGTGTCGCTGCCGTAGAGCGTCCCAATACTGGGCTTGCACCGTCGCGCCGAGTACGCTGTCGACAACACTCCCCAAGAATCCACCGGCGGTTATGACGGCAACGATCGCGCCCAGCTCCCGTGGATTCCATCCGTGGACGATTCGATATCCCAGGGCAAACCACAATCCGATGAAGAGGGCGCCGGCGAGGCTCGCTACGAGTCCCAACAAACTTACGCCGCCGGAGGTCCCCCGCGGTATCGACCGGAGAGAGAGAATCGAGACGGGATCGCGTGTACTGAGGACGCCGATTTCGCTCGCCCAGGTATCGGCGGTCGACGCGGCAAGCACAATCGCAAAGCCGAGCATGAATATCGGACGGCCGCTCACGGCGTGAGCCAGCGCCATGAGTGCCGCAAGTCCGCCGTTTGCCAGTACCTGCACGGCATCGCGTCGCCCTCCCTTAACGTGAATACTCTCCGCCGCGCTCTTGCGCTCTTTCGAGACGCGTCCCGTGAGGCGCCCGATAATGCTCGATGATGCAAAAAACGCCATCAGTATCGACCAGTAAAAGCCGCCCCCCGAAAGGTAGATGGCCAGACCCACGAATGCACCGGCAATCGCGCCGGTCGCCGTTACCGAGCGACGCACATACGCGACCACCGCGACAAACACATTCAGCGCCACAGCCCATGCGAGGCGTACGATCCACTCCCCCGGTAGCGGCATCAACAAGGTCAGCACGACAAAGACCGCGAGCGGTACGGTGATGTTGTCCATACCCCGCGGCGTCGTGAGCTCAACCGCGGTGGCGATGGCGGCGATGACCAACGCGGTCGCCGCAATCGTACTTGGTTGCATACTCCACGGTCCGGAAGCGGCCGCGCTCGGCGCTCCCTCCAAAAGCGTTGCGGTGATCCCCGCACCCTCGGCGGCGTCGGCGGCGCGCTCGATTAGGATTCGTACCAGTCCGTCGAGGCGCGAGAGAGCGACGAGCACCGCGCTGTCTGTCGGCCTGCCGATCCACGTATAAGACCCCACGCGTTGGAGCTCTTCCACTATCGCGTGCCACAAGCCGAATCCTGTAGTGGTCGGGGTATGCCCCCTCCCGGAACCGGCAAAGAGAAACAGTATCAGGGCCGATACCGCGCCGGCGGCGAAGAACATCGCCGCGGTCCCGAGGACGCTCTTTCGTCCTCCCGGAACGGCGAAACGAAGGGCCTCGTTCCGCACTCCCGGATGCTCGCCGACGATCGACGCCAGCCCGTCGCCCCAACCCAACACGAGGATCGCCGCGAGGCCGTACCAGGTGGGAAACAGGCCGCTCCAGGTGAGGCCGACTAAGATCGTGAGGGCTATGGGAAAGTAGACGGTACCGAGGTTACTGCGCGGCTCCGGGTGCTCCATCGCCGCGAAGACGTGTCTTCGATACGAGACCCAGTTGATGAGGATGAAGCTCACCGGGCCGATTAACGCGATACCCACGTCGTCGATGAACAACATCGCCAGTATCCACCAGTGCGCGACACCGATATGCACGACCTTCCGTGTCGCCGAGGCGTCGAGTAGTCCGGCTTTCAGCAGTAGTTGTGCAATGCCGATCACCGCGAAGATGAAGACGTAGGAGATACCGAGTCCGGCCCACTGTCCGATGGTGTGTATCCATGCAAGCATCGCACCACAATATACCGAAAACCGCTTGCCAGGTCACAATGCACCGGATAGCCTTGATGGAACATGAACACGGAAAAGCAGATGCGTCTCGCCGTTCTGATCGACGCCGACAACTCCCAATCGTCGATTATGGAAGGCCTCTTGGAAGAGATTGCAAACTACGGGATCGCCAGCATCAAACGAATATACGGAGACTGGTCCAGCGACTCGATGAGAGGATGGAAAAACATTCTCCTCGACTACGCGATCCAACCCATCCAACAGTATCCTTACACGCGCGGCAAAAACGCTACCGACATGCGAATGCTGATTGACGCGATGGACATACTTTATTCCGGCACCATGGACGGATTCTGCCTGGTTACCAGCGACAGCGATTTCACGCCCCTTGCGCAACGTATTCGCCAGTCCGGATTTACCGTGTACGGCTTCGGTGAAGAAAAGACGCCGAAGGCGTTTGTTCGCGCCTGCGACCGCTTCATATACAGCGAGGTACTCAGGCAGCAGCAGGTAGACGACAACAAAGAGGCGCCCGCCTCCGTGCAACGCAAGCGGTATACGACCCAAGAGCTGAAACAGGATACCAAGCTGGTCACCATGGTCCGCAACGGAATCGAAGATGCCGCCGACGATACCGGATGGGCCTCTCTGGGCATCGTGGGGCAGAAGGTCGCCAACAGCAATCCCGACTTCGATCCGCGTAATTACGGGTACAAGAAGCTCGGCGAGTTGGTTCGGGCGATGCATCTGTTCGAAATAGACGAGCGACCGATGGAGAACAGCCCCGCCCACGACATCTACATTCGCGACAAAAAAAAGTGGAACTGACGGTGATGACGGCGCGCTTCCGCCGATCGACGGGGACGATGACCGCATTCTACCGGGGGCTCTTTTATGAATATTGAATCGGTCGGCATCGGTCTCGCGGCCTTTTTCCAAGCCTTGGGCATTCCGGGAGTCGCGGCCGCGATCATCGAGCGGGCAGTGTTGATCGTGACGATCTTTTTCGTCGCCGTTCTCGCCGACTGGATTGCACGGCGCTTGATCGTTCGCTTTCTTCATTCCATGTTTCGACGGACGAAGGTGAAATGGGACGACCGCATCGCCGATCGCGGCGTCTTGCTGCGTCTCTCCCGAGTCGCGCCGGCGTTGGTCATCTACGCAGTCGGCGGCATCGTTGCACCCGAGCTGCCGTGGGTCGGCGAGGCGATTCGCCGCGCCACAACGGCGTGGATCGTCGTCGTCGCCGCCCTCACGATCGACGCGTCCATGGAGGTCTTCCACGACCTCTATCGGGACCAGACCTACAGCCGTAAGCGTCCGATCAAGGGATTCGTACAGCTCGGGAAGGTCGTCTTGTACCTGGTCGCCGGCGTCGTCGTTGTGACGACGATCCTAAATCAGAGCGCCTTGGGCATCCTCAGTGGGTTGGGCGCCATGAGCGCCGTGCTGTTGTTGATCTTTCGCGATTCGATTCTGGGCTTTGTCGCCGGCATCCAACTGTCCGCCAACAATTTGGTGGAAATCGGCGATTGGATCGAGATGCCCAAGTACGGAGCCGACGGCGATGTGATCGATATTACGTTACAGTCGATCAAGGTCCAAAATTGGGACAAAACGATCACCTCCATTCCCATATACGCACTGACGAGCGACAGCTTCAAGAACTGGCGCGGTATGAGCGAGTCCGGTGGGCGACGCATTAAGCGCGCTATCACCATCGACATGCGTTCGGTACGATTCGTAGACGACCGGATGCTCGATCGCTACCGCAGATTCAGCCGCATTCGCGACTATCTGGAACGCAAGGTAGCGGACATCGATGTATACAACCGAGAGCACGCGATCGATCTGGCCGATTCCGTGAGCGGCCGCCGAATGACCAATCTCGGGGTCTTTCGCGCATACGTGCAGGCGTATCTTCGCAGCCACCCCATGATTCGCGACGATATGACATTCCTCGTCCGTCAGCTCCCGCCCGGTCCGACGGGAATCCCCATCGAGGTATACGTGTTCTGCGTCGACCAACGGTGGGTCCACTACGAGGCCGTACAGGCCGATATCTTCGATCACCTGTTGGCGGTCATTCCCGAGTTCGATTTGCGCGTGTTTCAGCAGCCCAGCGGTGCCGAGTTGGAAACGATCGCACACGCTCTTCGCGATGCATTCACGCCCACCGGGCGGGCGTCGACCGAACACCGAAAGAGCGCCGATGGCTGATCGTAAACGGGGAGGGTATCTACGGCGCTTCCTGCGGGAGCTCCCGCTCAAGCCGTACGACTTCGTGGTCTTCGTCGTCGCGGCGGCGGTCATCGTTGCGTTCGCCGTGTTTGCCGTAGAACGGGGCGGACCGGCAACGACCGTCGAAGTACGATCCGATGACGGAGACTTCGTCTATGCGCTTGACGAGGATCGCGTATTGTCCTTCTCCGGACCCTTGGGAGATACCGTTGTGCATATCCGCGACGAGACGGTGTTTTTTGTCGCCTCGCCGTGTCGTGATAAAATCTGCATCGCCGCGGGAGCGTTGTCCGAGCGCGGGCAATGGGCGGCGTGTCTACCCAACCGAGTCTTCGTAACCGTAGGCGGCGGCGGGGAGACGAGCGCCGAGGTAGACGCTACCGCCTTCTAAGCGACCGACCGAAACTCCGACGCAGCCTACCGAAAAAAACGTTGACAGCTCACGCAAGGGTTCGTATCATGAATATGAAAGCGGTTACATTTCATGAAAAAAGCGGCGACGATGAAAGAGGTAGCGGAGCGGGCCGGAGTTTCTCTTGCAACGGTATCGCGAGTCCTCAACGGGAGCTCGGCGGTCAGTATCGACAAGCGGCGCGCCGTGATGGATTGGATTCGCCGCCTGGATTATCGCCCCAACACGACGGCCCAGACGCTTGCAAGGAAGCGCGCGTATTTGATCGGCGTCGTCCTGCCGGAGATTTCCAACCCATTTTTCGCCGAGGTGTTGCACCAGATCGAGGCAAGTGCGTTCGTCTCCGGCTTTAACGTCGTGGTGGGGAACTTCGGCGACAATGCGGTTCGTGCCGGCGAGTACATTCATTCATTCCTCTCTCGTCAGGTGGACGGTGTTATCCTATGCCCGGGAGACGTCGCGCCGGAGGCGCTGTTCGATAAAATCCCGACGAGCACACCGTCGGTCGCAATAACGCAGCCCATTGAGGGCATCGACTCGGTCTTTGTTTCGATGGAGAAGGGCGGTGAGCTGGCTGCCCGCCATCTCGTAGACCTCGGCCACGAGCGTATCGCCTTTTTGGGCCGTGCGACGGATCCGAAGTACGCCGGATTCTCAGCCGAGCTGGAGAGGAACGGCATAACGGTACCGGCGGACTATCTTCTCGCCGAGTCTCCATGGGGGGAAGCGGTACCGGCAAACGCGTATGCGATCACCAAGGACTTTTTCCGGGATCGGTCGCGGGGCGTCACCGCACTGTTCGCCGCAAACGACTACGCCGCATTCGGGGCGCTGCACGCCCTACAGGACCTGGATATACCCGTCCCGGAAGAGGTTGCGATTATCGGCTTCGACAATACGTACCTCTCGCGGCAAGTGAGACCCACCTTGACGTCGATCGGCCAGCCGACCGGCGACCTCGGGAGGATTGCGATAGAGACGCTCCTCCACCGCCTTGAAGGTACGGACGACAACGCCGTGCGATGGGCGGTCTTGGAGCCGCGCCTGATCGCGCGACAGAGCACCACCATTCATGGAAAAGCGGGATAGCGAACGTGAGCGACACTGCCAAGAGGGGCTTCCATGAAAAGTTAGAAAGGGTTTTCATATATACGAAAAGAAAGGCGATTCCGTGTTGAGAGCACCGTTCCCGTGGTTTCATTTTTTCCACCCCGGGTGCTGGATAAACGACCCGAACGGGTTGGTGTACACAGACGGGGTGTACCATCTTTTCTATCAACTCAATCCCGACGAGACGGTTTGGGGCAACATCCACTGGGGACATGCGACGAGTATGGACCTCGTGCATTGGGAGACGTATCAGCCGGCAATGGTGCCGATTCCGCGCAGCGGATTTCCGTTTTCCGGGACGGCGGCGGTATCGGATGAGAACGGCTCGCGCGAGCGCCTTGTGGCGATGTATACGCGCTCCAAGCCGAATGGAGCGAGCGATTATCAGGCGCAGTACCTCGCCGAGTACGACCGATACAGCGGCCGCTTTTATGACCTTGCCGATGTTCCCGCTATAGACAATCGAGGGGAGACCGACTTTCGTGATCCGAAGTTGTGGCGCCGCGGCGAGTATTGGCACTGTGTCATAGCGACCGGCGACCATCTGGAGTTTTTTCGTTCCCCAGATCTGACGGGATGGGAGCGTACCTCTGTACTGAGCGTCGATATAGGGAACGACGATTACGTCGTGGAATGTCCCGATCTCATTACGCTACACACATCGCACGGCGAGGCGGTGGACGTGCTGCTCTTAAGTGTCGCGCAACGAGATCGTGCCCATACGGGAAACGTTCTGTATACCTGCGGCGTGTTCGACGGGACGGCATTTGTGCGCGACGGTACGGAGTGGCATCCGCTGGACAACGGGCACGATTTCTATGCTGCGCAGGTCTGGAGCAACGTCTCGGGTCCCGCGCGGACCCTGGTCGCATGGATGAATAATTGGGCCTACGCCGAAGTGTTGTCCCCGGAACGGTGGAACGGCTGCCTATCCATTCCGCGCACGCTCTCGATAGAGAGGCGGGGTGAGCGCTTTCGCGTTAACCAACAACCGATTCAACAGTTGGAGCGGCTGTACGGTCCCGTAGTGGCTCCCGATCGCGACGGCGCCGCCGCGAGCTGGATCGATCTTGATACGGCCTCGTTTTTGCTGACTCTTGATTGGAACGTCGATCGGGCGCACCGCGTGGAAGTCGAGATCGGTGATCCCCGGGGCCGTGCGGTGCGGATTTGTGGGGAGCTACGGGATGGTGTCTTGCGCATGGAGATCGATAGGTCGGACGCGTGGGATCACCGTTCCCAGTCCGGGGCGGTGGCTTCTATGAACGATACGATAGATACAGAGGCGCGCTCGGTCGATGTAGCGATATATGTCGACGCCTGCTCGATCGAGTTGTTCGCTAACCGGGGGAGCCTCGTTGCGACCGAGCTCTTGAAGTGGGAGCCGGGCGGCCGCAGATGCGCGGTGGTGTCGCACGGTGAAGAAGGAGGTGTGCGATGTGCGTTGCGACCTATTGATCCGATTGTACTTTCATCGGTTTCTCCCCAAAGGAGATTGAATCACTCAAAAAAAAGGAGAAAGGTATGAGAAAACCGTTATTCATCGTGTTGGCATTATCCGTTGCGACGGCGTCATTCGTCTTCGCCGGTGGAGGGAGTGAAGAGACGGACGGCGGCGTCGCCGAGCTGAGTCTGTGGTTCCACGGGGGTACCGCCGACGAGACCGAGGCGATGCGGAGCCAGATCGAACGGTTCAATGCGTCGCAGGCCGACTATCGCGTCGTGATGACCGAGATACCGGGCGGGGCGGTCGCCGGAAGTGGTTACAACGACGCCGTGAACGCCGCCGCCGTCGCAAATGACTTGCCCGATATCTTGGACCTGGACGGACCGAATCTGTACAACTATGCGTGGGCGGGGTATCTGCATCCCCTCGACCAGTACATGTCCGCCGAGTTGCGAAACGACATGTTGCCGTCGCTCATCGATCAAGGAACGTACAACGGACGAATGTACGCGATCGGTCAGTACGACTCCGGGCTCGCGCTCGTCGGTCGCGTCTCCCTGCTCGAACAAGCGGGCGTGCGCATTCCCCGTTCGATCGACGATGCGTGGTCGCGCGAGGAGTTTCTGCAGGCCCTTGCGGCGCTTCAGGCGCTACCGGAGGTTGAGTATGCGATCGATCTCAAGATGAATTACGGTGCCGGTGAGTGGTTTACGTACGGTTTCTCTCCGGTCGTGCAGAGCTACGGCGGCGACCTGATCGATCGCTCGGACTACCAGAGCGCCGAGGGGGTGCTGAACGGGCCGGCCGCGGTCGAGGCGATGACCGCCGTCCAGGGGATCTTCGAACGCGGATACTCGATCGTGAGCCCGCCGGACGACAACGAGTTCGTAAACGGGAGGGCGGCGCTCGGTTGGTTGGGTCATTGGATGTGGAATACGTACTCCGACGCGTTCGGCGACGATGTGGTCGTCATTCCCATGCCGCGCTTCGGCGAGGCCGCAGTGACCGGCATGGGTTCGTGGGCGTGGGCGATCTCGTCTCAGAGTGAGAATCCGGAGGGAGCGTGGGCGTTTCTGGAGTTCATCTTACAGCCGGATGAAATTCTCTCGATCACCGATGTAAACGGAGCGGTGCCGGGGCGCGCTACGGCGTTTGCGCAGTCGGATCTGTACGCCGAAGGGGGCGCATTGAGCGTCTTTGTTCAGCAACTCCAGAACGGAGTCGCAGTGCCGCGGCCCAAGACTCCGGGGTATCCGGCGATCACGGCGGCCTTCTACACTGCGATGGATAACATCATCAAAGGGGCCGACGTGCAGACCGAACTGGATATCGCCGTGGATTCCATCGAAGAAGATATTCGCCAAAACGACGGATATCCCGCTCAGTAGACGCGAGGCTGCGGTCGCCGAGTCGCGGCGAGCGGTTCATTATCCGCTCGACCGCGGCTCGACCGCGTGAGGATGTTCTATGCGTTCCGGTCGCCAGCTCCTTTTGGCACACCAGCGTTCTTCGGCGTGGCTCATGAGCCTCCCGGGGCTCACTATACTGGTCACCTTCGTCCTCCTGCCGCTTTTGTTGGGCGGATACTGGAGTATGACAAACCGGCGCCTGATCTCTCCGGTTCCGACGCGGTTCGTGGGTCTTGAGAACTATCGCACGCTGCTCTCGGTGAAGACGCTCACCCTCGACACCACCGAGTTTGGAGCGGCGGACGACGAGGTGCTCGAGGCGGAGATTCGCACCGTCCTTCGGACCGACGAGGCGTACAGCGGGTATCGCGAGTGGTTCCGCATGCGTTCCGGCTCCACGATCACGATTCTCCTCGCCTCCGATGTCGTCTTTATGCGGTCGTTCGTCAATACGCTCATCTTCGTGGCGTTCATCGTTCCGGGACAGGGGGGACTGGCGCTGGTCCTTGCGTTGCTCGTCAATCGGAAGATCAAGGGGAGGAACGCCTTTCGAACCGTGTACTTCGCGCCGGTCGTCACTCCGATGGCGGTCATCGCGATCGTATGGTCGTTCCTCTACAACCCCAACCAGGGGGTGATCAATGCCGTTATCGAGCGCGTAACGGTGGGGCGCATATCCGGCATCGGATGGCTGGTGGATCGGCGCTACGCACTGGCCGCAATTATCATCGTGTCGGCGTGGCAGGCAACCGGATTTCAAATGGTCATTTTTCTCGCCGGGTTGCAGGGGATACCGGCTTATTTGTACGAGCAGGCTCAAATCGACGGCGCCGGTGCATTTCAGCGATTTCTGAATGTGACGATTCCACAGCTTAGAAACACGACGATCTTCGTCATTATCAGCACGACGATCCTCGCCTTTCGCGTTTTCACGCAGGTGGATGTAATGACCAGGGGCGGGCCGCAGGATGCGACCAGTACGGTGGTGTACTACGCGGTTGAGCGCGGATTTCGACAGCAACGAATCGGGTACGCCTCGGCGGTCACGATGGTCTTCTTCGTCGTGGTGCTGATCGTCGCCCTCGTCCAAAAGGCGCTGTTGAAGTCCGAGACCGAGATGCACTGAGGCGGTACCGAGATTATGTACACTGCTATGCGTTCGCCGAAGGCGCTACCGTTTTCCCGCCTCGCCTCCTACGGGGTGATGGTACTATTCGCGCTGTTTTTCGTATTCCCGTTGGTCTTCATGATCGTCTCGTCGCTCAAGACCGAAGCGCGCATCTTTTCCGACCTACGCACCGTCGTTCTCGCCTTCGTTCCCACCCAGATAACGTTCGAGAACTTCGCCTACGTCTTCGGCCGGGTGCCCTTCTGGCGGTTCTTCTTTAACTCCATGATGATCACCGTCTCTACGGTTCTGTTAGGGTTGTGGTTCAACAGCATGCTGGCCTTTGCCCTGGCACGTCTCTATTGGCCGGCAAAGCGATTCATTCTGCCCTTTATCATCGCGCTGGCCATCGTTCCGCTGGAGACGATCGCCATCCCGATGCTCGTGCTCGTAAACAACCTACCGTGGTTCGACGGGAGCGCCTCGTGGTTGGATACTTATCGCGTGCAGATCTTTCCTTTTGCCGCCGAGGCGTTCTCGACGTTTCTCTTTTACCAGTTTTTCATCGGAATACCGCGGGAGATCGACGAGTCGTGCTATGTGGACGGAATCAAGCCGTTTCGCATCTACTGGAACTTCACCCTGCCGCTGTCCAAGCCGGTCTTTGCGACCGTCGCCATTCTCCAGTCCCTTACGATCTGGAACTCGTATTTGTGGCCGCTGATGGTCACGCGATCCGAGGCGGTGCGGCCGCTGCCGATCGGAATCACCGCCCTGTACGTGTTGAATCTCCAGTGGGGCCACATCTTGGCGTTCGCCTCGCTGATCACCGTACCGATTCTCATCGTCTTTGCCGCATTTCAGCGTTGGTTCGTGCAGAGCATCGCGACCGCGGGTCTCAAGGGTTGAAGGGAAGGCCCGGAGCGGATCGCACGGAGGGCGTCGCCGGGGCGATCCCATGCCGAAGCGGCGCTCCGTCCTCGGTGCGTGGCGGTCGCGTTACTCCGCGATGCGATAACTCTCGTCGGTCAGGGTGAAGTCCGTTCCCACGCCGGCGGAGAGATGGACCTCGCGGTCCTCGGTGACGAAAATCGCCTCCACATCCTCCAAGGATTCTACAAGCGCTACGCCTCGCTCGATTCCCATAATGAAAACCGATGTAGATAACGCATCGGCGTCCATCGAGCGTCGGGCGATGATCGTTACCTGCTCCAATCCCGAGCTTGCCGGATACCCCGTCGCGGGGTCCAAAATATGATGGTAGCGCACACCGTCTTGCTCGAAGAAGCGCTCGTAGGGACCGCTCGTGACGATGGTTCGATCCACCGCGTGGACGATGCCGATAAATTGCGTTCGTTCCGCGTCGGGTCGCTGAACGCCGATGCGCCACGGAGAACCGTCGGGGCGCGATCCGATGACCAGGATGTTTCCTCCGAAATCGAGCAGCGCCTTCTCCACGCCCGCCTCTCGAAGTATTCGCTCCGCCTCGTCCGCCGCATATCCCTTGGCGATCGCGCCCACATCGACTCCCATACCGGGCGTCGCGAGGTGTACTTCGCGTGTTGTAGGCCGCAACGACAGACGGGTATGGTCTACCAGGTCGCGTGCGGCCTCCATCCGATCTATCGACGGTACGGTTTCCTCGCCGGTGCCGATGCCCCACAGAGTGACCAACGGCCATATCGTGACGTCGAAGGCGCCGTCGGTGATGCGTGAGTAGTGGGCCGCCGCTTCGAGTACCGTGAATGTATCCCGCGAAACGACCACGCCGGCGGTACCGGACGCGCGATTGACTTCCAAGAGCTCGGTGGTATCGTAGTCTTCCACCGAAGTGCTCATACGCGCCTCGATCTCGGCCACGCGCTGAAACACCGCCTCGGTCGTCGCCTCGTCATAGTCTTCATCATGGACGGCGACGCTGATAATGGTGCCTAACAGAAACTCGGACGCGGTACTCGGTCCCGATGTGGACCGACAGCCCGCAAGTACGACAATGAGCGCAACGATTCCCACCATTGCACTCCGCGGATGCCTGGGAGTGGGTGTCCTCATGGGGCGGTAGTGTATCCTAGTCGACGAGGACCATGTAGGGGCGTCCCGCCTCGCGGAACAGGTGACTCGAAAGCCATAGCGCGTCGACGTGACGCGGTTGACCGCGCATGCGCATCGCGGAGTTGCGCTCGGGATCATCGGGATAGCGTAGGTTCATCCGCTCTTCGACGATGCCGCGGCGATAGTGGTGGTGAATGTAGGCGATGGTACCGTCGGGATCGACCTCTACCACGATCGCGACGTGTGTCAACGGGTCGTCCCAACGGCCGTTCCCGTTACGATCGAAGGTATTGTCCCAGAAGATAAGGTCTCCGGGAGCGATGTCCCGCCTCCTTGTCGCTTCACTGTAGCGAGTCGCAAGGGCGTGGAGTCGACGAACACCGTTTCCCTCCTCGCGTCCGAACGCGGCGTCGAGGTCCACGCCCGCCTGATAGTACGCGGCAAGAACCGCCCCGCTGCAATCCCAGTTGTAGCGGCGGTCGCCCACGAAGAGGGTGCGACGACCGGTCAACGAGCGCGCCGAGTCGGCAATCGCCGAACGAAGAGCGGCGATATCGTCCGGTTCGTCGGATAGGTGAGGATTGGCCGTCGGGGGCTCCGACCGTTCCCACGGAGCCGGCACGTGGAAGGGAACCGATGCGCAACCGGCGAGGCCTATCATCAGTAACGCGGCAAAAGGTCGAATACGCACATCATAATGATTCCACACACAGGCGGAAAAATCATGTCAGGCAATTTCAAAAATCGACGATTTTTAGAAATGCCAGGACCTTTAGAAATCATAGTTATATACGGAGTATGTAATTATGATTCCGACTCGGACGCATGGGCGAGCAGCAATCCGTCAGGATTGCGACCAGCCCCGGACGCATGGGCGAGCAGCAATCCGTCAGGATTGCGATCAGCCCCGGACGCATCTGGATGCGTTCCTCAGGGCTTCGCCCCTCCGGTACGCATCCGCGCCGAGCAACAGCCGAAGGCTGTGACCAGCCCCGATATTGGGGCTCTTGCAAAATGCAATTTCGCAAGAGCCTCATGCGCTTCGATCGGCAGTGTGCGGCGGATGCGTCGCTTTGCGGTCCTCGACAACTAAGCGGACGGGCGGTTGACCGGATAGCTCGGAGGCCGACCCGAGAGGACCTCCACGACGTTTTGCGCCGCCTTCGTCTTCAGGTCCACGATCGACTCTTCGGAGTAATAGCCGAAGTGGTCGCTGAGGACGACATTGTCGAAGGACCGAAAGGGGCTGTCGGCCGGAAGCGGCTCCGTGGAGAACACATCGAGCCCGGCGTACGCCAAGCGGCCACGTTTGAGAGCATCCGCAAGAGCCGTCTCGTCGAAGATCGCGCCCCGCGCGGTGTTGACCCACACGGCGCCCGGCTTGACCAGTCCGAACTCGCGACGGCCGACGAATCGACGGGTCTCCTCGGTCAACGGGACGTGCCACGATATGATGTCGCACTCTCGGATGAACGTGTCGAGTTCCGCCTGACGTGCGCCGTGGCCCTTTATGACGCCCGGCGTCTTATGCGGGTCGTACACCAGGATACGCGCGAAACCGAATCCCGAGACTTTTCGGATCATCGCTTTTCCGATTCGTCCCAGGCCCGCCACGCCGAAGGTACGCCCGGCAAGGCGCCTCACCGGTGACGGCGGCGATGCGTTCCACTCACCGCCTCGAACCGCGCGATCGCGATTGGGTATCTGTCGCACCGCCGCCAGCAGCAGCGCCAAGGCGTGGTCTGAGGCGTCTTCGGTGGCGTAGTCGGGGACGCGCGTGACCCATATACCGGCCGATGTGGCCGCCTCGATGTCGACGTTGTCGTACCCGGTTCCGTACCGCGAAATCACCCGGCATCGCGGTAGGCGCGCAATCGCCGCCGCATCCAGCGGAAAGAGATTCAAGAGGAGTCCGTCGGCGCGCTCGAAGTGGCCGGCGGTCGCCTCCAGATCGGCGAAATCGTGAACCTCGCAGGTGATTCCCGCCTCGCCTAAGATGGTACGCTCTATATCATAGCTCGTATGGCGGTCGTCGGTGACAAGCACGGTCGGCATGGGTGTTCCTTTCAGTACCGTTGAGGTGACGCGTCGCCTCGGCGCGTCTCCGCTACGTCGTCATGTTGTGGTCAAACGCAAAACGAATCACGCATCGTACACCGTCCTTCCCGGCGATATCCAGCGTTCCATCGAGTTGATGAACGAGGCTGTGTATCAACGTATGTCCGAGCGTCGCGCCGTCGGCTACCTCGAAATTGTCCGGAAATCCGACACCGTCGTCGTCAACGACTAACTCGACGTAGTCCTCGTCCGTAAGAGACATCGCGATCCGAATCGTTCCGGAGCGATCGCCGGGAAAGGCATATTTCAGACTGTTGGAAACCAATTCGTTGAGGATGAGTGCGATCGGCATCGCCTGGCGGATACTGATCGGAATCGCCTCGACGCATATATCGAGGGCTACATGCTCGTGTGGCGCGCCGTATATGTCGAATAAGTGCCCGCAGAGACTTTCCACGTAGTGAGACATGTTGAGCGTACCGAAGATACCGCTCTGATAGAGATGTTCATGCACCAAAGCCATCGATTGGATCTGCATCTGTGCGTCGGCAAACCGTCCCTGCGCCTCCTCGTCGCGGATGCCTCCGGATTGTAAGTTGAGGAGACTCGAGATGACCTGGAGGTTGTTCTTGACGCGATGGTGGATTTCCGAGAGGAGGAGCTCTTTTTCGCGCAGGCTCCGACGCACGATCTCTTCCGCCTCTTTGCGTTGTGTGATGTCTCGGATGATGCCGATCGATCCCGATTCATCGACCGGCTGCCCGGGGGTGACGAATCCCACTGCGTTCACCTCTCCGTAGGTGATGATCGAACCGAAGAGATCTTCGGAGCCTATGAGGTTCGTTTTCCGCTTGAGCTTCACCATATGGTCGTCGCTCTTGCGTTCGTCGAACAGTGCCAGTTGTCCGGGGTACCGGCGTTGGTGCTCCCCGGCGACGTGGCGGCGACTCACTTTTTCCATATCCTCGGGATCGATAATCACGTCAAAATGCTTGCCGATCAACTCGACGGGATTCCACCCGAGGCGCCGGATGGAGTCGTTGACGAAGACGAAGCGTCCCTCGCCGTCGAGCGAGTAGATGATGTCGGGTAACGCTTGTACCAGTTCGCTGTAGCGTTGCTCCGTCGCCCGAAGATCCAGATTCTGACGTTCCATCGCCTCTTTGTTATTGAGAAGTTTGCGTAACGCCATCGGCAGATAGTGGATGTGTCGCAATTGGGGATCGCGAACCGTAAAGTCGGATGTCTGGTCCTTAACGATTTCTCCGGCTTGATCGCATTCGTTCCAATCGACGAGGAGCATGAATGGGTGCTGCCACAGAAAGAGCCACTCCGCGAAGTCTCCGTCCTGGAAATGAAGATCGGTAACGATCACGTCGATCACGCCTTCGGCGACGACCTCGTGGGCGCGATGCAGATCTCCCGGAACGATAGTCTGTATGTCTAACGCGCGATCCCGCACCACGCGGCGAAAGAGGTCGCACTCCGCCGGGTCGGTGGTCGCGAACAAAACCGTAATCATGTGCTCTCCTGACGGAAGGGGTCGATCCCTTTGCAACGGTCGATGGCCATGGTTATAGTTTGCCCCATGAGTCGGAAAATACACATGACGGTAGCCCGAGGAGACGGAATCGGTCCTGAAATCATGGACGCTACGTTGCGAATTCTCGATGCTGCAGGCGCGGAAATCAAACCTGAGTTTATCGATATCGGAGAAAAGCTCTATCTTGCGGGTAACTCAGCGGGGATCGACACTGCGGCGTGGGATGCAATTCGGCGCACGAAAGTGCTCTTCAAAGGACCCATCACGACCCCGCAGGGAGGAGGGTACAAGAGCCTCAACGTCACGATTCGCAAATCTCTGGGGCTCTTTGCCAACGTGCGTCCCGTACAGGCCTTCAATCCGTACGTCGAGACGCACTATCCCGATATGGACGTCGTCATCGTTCGGGAGAACGAGGAGGATCTGTACGCGGGAATCGAGCACCGCCAGACGATAGACGTCACCCAATGTCTCAAGTTGATCACGCGCCCTGGAAGCGAGCGGGTGATCCGTTACGCCTTTGAGTACGCCCGCACATACAATCGACGGAAGATTACCTGCATGATTAAGGACAACATCATGAAGGTGACCGACGGACTTTTTCACCGCGTGTTCGACGAAATCTCTGCGGAGTACCCCGATATCGAGGCCAACCAGCAGATCATCGATATCGGGACCGCCCGGGTCGCCACCGCTCCCGAGCGCTACGACGTTATCGTCACCCCCAATCTGTACGGCGACATTATCTCCGACGTCGTGGCCGAGGTGAGCGGGTCGGTGGGAATGGCCGGAAGCGCCAATATCGGCTCGGATGTGTCGATGTTCGAGGCGATCCACGGCTCCGCGCCGGATATCGCCGGCAAGAACAGCGCCAATCCCAGCGGTCTCATCAATGCGGCCCTTCAGATGTTGGTGCACGTCGGCCGACCCGAGGTCGCCGAGACGATCAACAATGCATGGCTGCGCACGATAGAGGACGGTTTGCACACCGCCGACATCTATCGTCCCGGGCACAGCGTTCACCTGGTCGGTACCGACGAGTTTGCAGACTCCGTGATAGAGCGTCTCGGTTCCGCGCCGCAACGGTTGCGCCGCTGGAGTCTCGATGCGAGCAAGGATACGCGTATTCGGATCGGCGACTACACACGGCCCGGCGGTACCAAGACACTCGTCGGAGTGGACCTCTTTGTCGATTGGGTCGGCGAGCCGATGGACGCAAATGTGATCGGGGACGATCTTTCGCGCCTCGCCGCCGCCGCGTCGCTCAAACTGAAGATGATCACCAACCGCGGCGTCAAGGTATATCCCGGCGGATTTCCCGAGACGTTTCTCACCGATCACTGGCGGTGCCGTATCGTTCATGAGGCGACGGTTACCGGAGAGGCCGGGGAGTACCGGCCGATCCGACACGGCGATATCACACGTCTTATGGATGCGGTGCACGAGAGCGGGTACGAGGTG
The DNA here is from genome assembly GCA_965601925.1 of Alkalispirochaeta sp. Lineage (GTDB taxonomy): Bacteria > Spirochaetota > Spirochaetia > DSM-27196 > Alkalispirochaetaceae > Alkalispirochaeta. The sequence goes on along the minus strand of OZ271854.1, from coordinate 1,471,071 downwards.
ATCAAGACCGAAAACCTGTACCTTTTCGACGGCGAGCGCGGCTTCTCGTTGGGCCAGGGGGAGTAACGGCGCGACCGGCCGGTTTGACCGTCCGGCGACCGTAGCAGTACTATCCTCATCTCGTAAGAAAAGGTAAGGAGGTATCCAACGATGGTGCGCATACGACTGTTTTCCCTGGTAGCGCTGTTCGCGCTCTGCGCCGCGGCGGTATTTGCCGGTGGGGCGTCCGAGAGTGATGAGACCGGCGTCGGTGTCAATGCGGAGACGGGGCTTCCCGACTACGGCGGACGGACGATTATCGCCGTTACCAGTAACGATTACCCGCCGCTGAGCATGGTCAATCCGGCGACCGGTGAATCGATCGGGTTTGAGTACGACATGACCAACGAGATTGCACGACGTCTCAATCTTGCCGTCGATTGGAGGCTTACCACGTGGGCCACCATGATTCCGGCGGTCCAGAGCGGACAGTTCGACGTTGGAATGGACGGTATCACCATCACCGCCGAACGGGCGGAGCAGGTGGATTTCTCCGAGTCGTACCTGGTGAGCCAGCAGTTCATGCTCGTGCGCGCCGACGAGGAACGGTTTTCCACCCCCGAGGAGCTCGGCGCCGACGACAGCCTCATCATCGGTGCCCTGCCGGGTACCACGAATTTCTACGTCGCCGTATACGATGTGCTCGACGGCGACGAGGGTAATCCGCGCATCAGGCTTTTCGACAGCTTCGGTGCGGTCGTGCAGGCGTTGATCAACGGTGATATCGATACGGTCCTGATGGACGCGGCGAGCAGTCGCGGATACATCGGTGCCAACCCCGATCGGCTCAAGGTGGTCGGTGACGCGCTCGGTACCGAGGACTTCGGATTTATCTTCACGCCCGGCTCCGATCTGGTGGACGGGTTCAACGCCGCCCTCGCCGAAATGGCCGAAGACGGGTTTCTCGCTGACCTCGAGACCTACTGGTTCTACGAGTACAACGTCGAGTAAATGACGCGAAGGAATTAGTCCACGGTGTCACATTTTCAGTCGGACGGCGGGCACGATCGGTACTCGCGGTCCGACACCGATCCCGAACCGACGGACCGAGGAGCCGTACGTACCCGACGGGGCGGCCACCTCGTTCCGGTCGGTAACGGGCTCTTTCAACGATTGCCGTGGTGGTTACTTGCGGCAATCGTTTTCGCGGTCGTCTTTGCTTGGAATATCGTGGGGCGGGAGGACTACCGCGTTATCTTCCGCGCCGTGTCACGCGGTATTCTCACCTCGATCTACGTCTCGATCGTAGCCTTCGTCATGGCGACCGTGCTGGGCCTATTCGTGGGGCTCCTGCGGGTGAGTACGCAGCGCATCGTGCGCGAGGCGGCCACCTTTTACGTCGAGATCGTCCGCGGCATTCCCATGTTGGTGATCTTGTACTATATCGCCTTTGTCGGAGCGCCGGCGTTCGTCGTCGTGATTAATACGATCTCCACGCCACTGCAGTGGGTGGGACTCGCTCGACCCATAACGGTGCGGGAACTCGACTTCACGTGGCGCGCGATTCTGGCTCTGACGATCGGATACAGTGCCTTCATCTCCGAGATCATTCGTGCCGGAATCGAGAGCATTCACCGCGGCCAGTTTGAGGCGGCGCACGCCCTCGGTATGAGCCGCTGGCGCGCCATGCGAAGCGTCATTCTTCCCCAAGCGATTCGGAACGTGCTACCGCCGATGGGAAACGAGTTTGTGGCTATGATCAAGGACAGCGCGCTGGTGAGCGCCCTGGGCGTGCAGGATATCACCCAGTTGGGCAGAATCTATTCCACCAGCACATTCCGGTTTTTTGAAACCTACAACGTCGTCGCGTTTCTCTACCTCATCATGACCGTCACGTTATCGCTGTTCGTGCGGCGTCTCGAGATGCGCCTGAGCGCCCACCGCCGACGCGACTAGCCGGTTGGTGAGCGTCATTTCCGCGTCAGGTTGAAGACGCCGTCCCAATTCGCCGGCGGCGGCTCTTTCTGAAACTGTTCGCACCGTTCGAGAAAGACGCGGCTCGGCCCGTCTTTCGGTAACTCGCGGTTGATTCGCGAGAATATGCCGCCCGCCTCGCCCCACTCACGCCCCTCAAAGAGCGTGAGGCCGTGGTGAAACTCGTCGACCATCTCTTTCTCGCCGTTAACCGCCTGATCCGTTTCGTCGATGAGCTCATAGAGGCGTACCGGCTCATTCACGCCAACGACCCGCACCCGGTCGAGTTTACGCGCCACGAACGCGTCGTGCGTATCGTTGTAGGTCAGCTCGCTCGTCAGGATCCACGTACCGTACTGCTTATTGACTCCTTCCAGGCGAGCCGCCAAGTTCACCGAGTGGCCCATGATGGTATAGTCCATCCGATTGGCCGTGCCCATGTTTCCCACGACCATCTCCCCGGTGTTGATGCCGACTCTCGTGGCCAAGGGGCTCGGTGAGAGCTGCTCTTCGAGGAAGTGATCGTTAAGATAGCGCTCGATCTTTTTCATCCGTATCGCCGCGCTGCACGCCCGCGTCGCGTGGTCGGCAAAGGCGACCGGTGCGCCGAAAAAACTGATGATTGCGTCGCCCTCGTATTTATCGATCGTACCCCGTAGCTGGAGGATGATATCGCTCATCTCCGAGAGATAGCGATTGAGGAGTTTGACCAGATCTTCGGGATCCAGCGATTCGGATATCGTGGAGAATCCTTTAACGTCGGTAAACATCGCGGTGAGCTCCCGCTTCTCTCCACCGAGGCGGAGCCGACTCGGATCGTCGATGATCTCATTGATCACGTCGGCGCTGAGATAGTGGTTGAACGCGTGGCGAATGTAGTTGCGCTCCTTCGCAAGCTCGATGTACTTGAATAGACTTTGACCGATCGCGGAGAGAAAGACCGTCAGCGCCGGCGCCATAACGGGCAAAAACAGGCGCGCGACCACCATCGTGGCTGCCGAGCCGACCACGACCGTCCCGGCTCCCGCGAAACCGAGGGCCAGCGATCCGGTGGCCGACCGTTTACGGCTCACCAGCACGTACAGTGCCGTGAAGAGTGCGGCGATGACGATCGAAACCCACACCGGTAGATCGTCGATGAAACGTTCCGTAATGATCGTGTTGACCACCGCTCCGTGAGTACCGACGTTGGCGTACTCGTTGACGAAGGGATTCACGCCGATATCGGTCGTACCGGTTCCCGTATAGCCGATGATGATGAACGATCCGGGAACGGCCTCCAGAAGGTTGGTCCGTCTCTCGACGAGGGAACGGTGGATTTCGCGCGTGCTTGCGAAGGCCGAAGGAATATCCTCCGAGAGGTCCTCGAACAGCGCGCGAACCTCCGGGGATAGCTCGGGGTCGGCGAGCGCCGCCGCGATATCGCCGAGAATTGCGTCCTCTGCGGAACCGTCGAGAAACGCTCCCGACTCGGAGACGAAGAACTCGCGAATCGAGGCCAAGTCGGTCAAGGACGTGTAGTCCCCGGTCTCCAAGGCGTCGGTAACGATTCCCTCCGCGTAATACCACGCTTGGAGCGGGTTGCTTTGGCCGTCGTGATACTGCAGATACCCCGACTCCTGCATCAACTCGAGGTTGAACGCCAAATCGCCCATGAGGCTTTCGTAGTGCACCAACTCGTAATAGGTGAGATGGCGAAAGCTCTCGAGGTAATCGCCTTTGGGCCAGTTGAGAAGCAGCGAGCCGTCCTCCGCCAGCGGTATGCGCACGTCGCGCGGCTCGTCCTCGCCGGGGAGCACCGCATCGCGCAACACGATGCGATTCCGGCTTACATCGAGGGCCGGGGAGCCGAGCCAATGGAGAAGAGGAGCAAATACCAGCTGGCCGAACCACTCTCCATCGTGACGGCTGAGAAGCTCGATGCGACGTCGTGTTCCGTCGCTGTCCACCACGACGTTGGGAAAGCCCGCCCCGCGGCCGCCGGAGAGCACGGGATATATCGCCGGGCGCAACCCCTCGACATCGGGAATGAGGGCGTTTTCCCCCTCGACCTCCCGAAGCGCCGCGCGCTCCGAGGCCAACGCCAAACGCTCCGGCTCGATGGGCTCCTCGGTGTCGGGCAACAGTGTAACGGTGAACCACGCATTCCCCATCGCCGAAGCCGCGTTTCCGAGCAATGTGTCGTTATTGCGTACGACCTCCTGGACACGGGTCAACAGTCGATCTTCAGCAACCTCGGAAAGGTTCTGCAGGTCGTCGAGAAAAGCGGTCGCCTCACGGGCCTCTATTTGCCCGGCGGCGATTGCGGCGACCAAGTCTTCGAAGTTGCCGGTGACTTCGCCGAATTCGCGGTCGATCGCGTTGGGAATATCCTCCTGGAGGAGGCGCCCGTCGACGGCCAGAGGGCTATCGTTGACGTACTCGATGTCGAATACCGTCGGTCCCGCCCCGAACTCGCGCAGCACGATGAGTCCGCGCGCCATGATGTCCCGCGACCACGGCCACACGCCCACTTGTTCTATCGCCAGGTCGTCTACGTCGAGAAAAAGAATCTCCTCGCGCTGCACAACTTCCGGCTTAACGTGAAGCCATGTGTCGTACACCGCGTGCTCCAACGGCTGAAAGACGCCGAGCACCTCGAGAAGGCCGAATACTACCAGAAGGACCGCCGGCAGAATCCATGTGACAAACTGTTTTACACTCATCGAGCCCCCTCGTGTGTGTCGTCGGAGCGACTACGTTGAGATTATAACAATAATTGCGTGAATCGGGTGAGGTAGGCACGTCCGTAGGGAGTGCGGTCGGGACGACCGTGTATACCGGGCCATGATGCGGAGTATGGAGAGGGTACCTCGGCCGGTTCGACGACGATGGCGCGGGCGACGCGGAAGAATGAGTCGTCTAAGAATGTTTCGTAAGACACCAAGTAAAAAATACTTTACATTATGTTATTCTCGATTTACTTTTAGTATGGTGTTAATAACGGCAATCGCCGCGTGGACGGCAAGGAGGTGTGTGATGTCATATCAGGAGTTGCGAAGTGTGATCGTCACCGTAACGGGGATCGCGGCGATCGTCGTGTTCTGGTCGATTGCGATCGGGCGGTACGACGGACTGGATACGGCCGATACCGACGCGCTGCTGCGTTTCTGGGCGACCGGCGTCCTGATTTCCATCCCCGTGTCGATCGGAGTGCGAATCGTCGCAATGATACTCCTTGCGATCGGCTACCGCATCGCGAGTGGTGAGGATGCTCCGGCGTTCGAGGACGAGCGTGACAAATTAATCGAGCTGCGAGTCAACCAGGTGGGACAGGCGATCTTCGTCCTGGGGTTCGCGTTGTCGATGGTACCGATCGTAATCGGCATGTCGGTGAGTGTGATGTTCGTGGTACTGATCGGGTCGGGGATACTCTCGGAGATCGCGAGCGAATCGGCTCGCATCGCAATGTACCGCACCGGGGCGGCTTGATGAGCCGGTCTCCGATTACGAATCGAATTCGTGAGCTACGCTTCTTCAGCGACGAGATGACGCAAAAAGAGCTGGCTGAGAAGGTCGGCGTCACGCGGCAGACGATCGTAGCGATGGAGAAGCAACGGTACTCCCCATCGCTCGAGCTGGCGTTTCGCCTCTCCCGCGTCTTTGGGAAGCGGGTGGAAGAGGTGTTTTTCTACGACGAGGAGGAGACGGGATGAAAGCGGTCACGATGAGGCGGTACGGGTCGCCGGAGGTGCTCGAGATCAGCGAGCGGAGCGTACCGACGCCCGGGGTAAGAGAGGTGCTGATCAAAGTCGAGGCGTCGTCGATCAACGCCGCCGATCGCCGGATTATGCGCGCCGACCCGTGGTTGATCCGGCTTATGTTCGGATTGCGACGTCCGCGCCTCTCCGCTCTCGGCGCGGACGTCGCCGGGGTCGTCGAGGCGGTGGGCTCTGAGGTTGCCCGCTTTGCTCCCGGTGATGCGGTGTTCGGCGATCTCTCCGGCTGTGGGATGGGTGCATATGCACAGTACGCCGTAGCGCCGGCGAACGTACTGGTTGCGCGTCCCACCTCAATGAGCGCTGCGGAGGCGTCGACGGTGCCGCTCTCGGCGATTACCGCTCTGCAGGGACTCCGCGACCATGCACAGCTTCGCGCCGAGCAGCGCGTATTGGTGGTCGGCGCGTCCGGGGCGGTCGGCATGTTCGCCGTGCAGATCGCCCGGCACTTCGGAGCACGGGTGACCGGCGTCTGTCGCACGACGAAGATGGAGATGGTAGCGCGTCTCGGCGCACAGACCGTGGTCGATTACACCGTCGAAGATGTCACGGTCCGGCCGGAGCGGTACGATATCGTCTTCGACTGCGGTGCCTATCGCTCGATTTTCGACTACGCACCCCTCCTGACGCCGCAGGGCATCTACCTGTGCGTCGGCGGATCGATGCGTCGACTCTTTCAGACGGTGACGTCGGGCGCCGCGGCATCCCGAAAACGGGGACGACGGTATCGCAGCTTCGTTGCCAAACAGAACCCAACCGATCTGGACACCATACGCGAGATGATCGACGCCGGCGCTCTCCGAACCGTGATCGACGGAACGTATGCGTTGAGTGAGATCCGCGCCGCGATGGTGCGTTCAGAGAGCGGTGATGCCTGCGGCAAGGTCGTGATTCTCGTTGCGGAGTAGCGGCGTCCGGCGCCGTTTCGCGGGGGGCGCCTGAGCTTCACGTCGCGACTCCACCGACGCGATTCATACGGCATGAAGCGCGTCGGCGGCTCGCCGATGAGGGATTAGATATCGCAGTTACCGGCCATACACGCCAACTCCTGCGCCGCAGTCGTCAGGTCGGTCTCCTCGTAACGGTAGATCTTGGAGAAGTCGATCTCGGGAAATGCGGCGGCGCGTTCCTCGTACTCCTGGCCGGAGATATCCTGGTACGGCAGTTGCTCGTAGTGCGCGTCGGAGTGGGGTAGAAAGGCCATACCGCCGATCTTATCCTGGTGTTCCCAGACCCAACGCACCAGATCGATCACCTCATCGGGCTTGTAGGTGATCGTGACCGAGGGGTTATGTTCGGTGTAGTGCTCCCGGTTTTGCAGCCAGTAGTTGCACTGTTCGACGGCGTTGCGATCGGATCGTACGACCGCGGAGTCGGGGGACTTCACGGGAAAGTGCACCACCCACGTCGTGGCGTTCTCGCGCGTCTGTCCGTTCTCCGGGTCCATCGGGACGCCGGCGTCGCGGAGCACCTTGTACACCGGCGAGTGGGCGCTCACCCGGACGTTGCGAATGTAGTGGCGCGACCAGCGGGCGTGAATGCCCGAGGCGCTATTCAACAACTGACTGGAGTTGCCCGACGGTTTGACCGCCGTCGTGGCCGCCGAGGCGGGAATACCGAGGAGTTGCGCGTATCGTCGGTTGGTCGTTACGACGTGCTCCCGGAGCCGCTCCTGAACCATCGGGTCTTGACAGACGGGACTGTCCATCTGGCCGTTGAGATCGACGCCGAGGAGGCGCTCTTCCTCGCTGTTTTTACGCCAGATATCGCGCAAACCGGGAAAATGGGTCGCCATACTCTGAATCGTTCCGATGATCGCCGCCAGTTCGACCTTTTCGGTGAGTGTTTCGAGTGTATCGTCGGACCGTGCTACCGCACTGGTGAGATTACAGAATTGGTAGGGACGCAAGACGATCTCCCCGCACGGGTTAGTGCCGAAGATCGCCTCTTCGCGACGCGCCGGGCGATTCCTTATCGCCGCACGCCGGTTGAAGATGCCCGGCTCACCACTGCCGGACTCGACCATGTCGAGCACGAAGCGGGCGATCTCCTGCTGCGAGAGCTCACGGTCGGGCCATACCGCCGAGTTGTTGGCGTTCCAGCGTTGGCTGTTATGGACCCAGAAGTCGCCGCTCTTGCAGTGGCGCATATCCATATCGTCGTAGTCGAATAGGGCGATCATCGCCGTACGTCTGACGCCGCCGGAGACCGCGGCGCCCCCGACCGCGCACATGATGTCGTGGGCGTCGAGTGTCGTCATGAAGCTGCCCTGGCGCGCAAGAATGCGATCACGGGCAAATCGAAGCATATGGCGCAGCGGCTCGGGACCTGAGGCGCGACCGCCCTTTACGCTTAAGGGGGCGCCGGCGGGCCGTACCTCGCTCATATCGAACTCGATATCTTCGCCGGCAAACCACGTCTCCAGTCCGATGGCGAGTGCCTTGGCCCACCCTTCGGAGGTATCGGGAACGACGAAGGTGAGGCGACGTGCACCCGTTTGGCGCCGAATGCGAGGGAGTTGCTCTACGTACCGCCGTTCGACGCTGTAGCCGACACCGCATCCGTTCATAGAGATAATGAGCGCCTCCACAAAACTCTCGATGCTGTCCGCGGGCAGGTACGAGCAGTTATAGATTGCGATATTGCTGCGACGCGCTGGAGCGCCCGCCATCGCCAACAGGCGCATCGACGGCATCACCTTCATCTGGAGAATCGCCTGATGGATACGGCGGTAGTCCTTCTCGTCCAGCCGGTTTTCGGAGAGCTCACGCAGAAAATCCACTGCTCGACCAACCGTCTCGAGCCACGTCTCGCGGCGGCCCAAATCGTAGTCGAAGCGGGAGTACTTATCGTAGAACTGAAACTGCTGGATCGGCGTCGGAAAGTACGTATCGGCCTCGTCGAACGCCTGCTTCACCTCGTCGGGAACCGCGCGTATTTTGCGCAATCTGGCGTGTTCGGCGCGATAGAGGATATAGGCTTTGGCCGCCTCGTATTCGCCGTTGGCCTGGAGCACAATCTCGACGGTATCCTGGATGTTTTCCACCGTCGGCTTGGGGTGCTGAGCCGACACCACGTTGACCGTCTGCCGTACGATCTCGCGGATTGCCGTGTTCGGGAGTCGTCCCAAAGCGTCGTAACACCGATCCAGCGCGCGCCGAATGCGGTTGCTGTCGAACGGAACCAAGCGACCGTCCCGTTTGGTGATATGGCTCGGCGCATCCACCGTGGTTTCGTCTTCGTCCCGCTGTTTCGTCCTGATCGTTGCCGGCTGTAACACCGCGGATTGATCCTGCATAGTCCCCCTCCCATTTCCCTCTGTGCTGGTGTTTGTGGCGCTCGCAAAGTTAGATCGTACGCCAGATATAGCGTATCTTCAATCCTTATTGTTGGAATTTGTAAAAGAAAAAAGGCGGCGACACGACTCGCCGCACCGGCGGGAGGTTCAGGAGAGTGCGATCAACGCGGTTCTGCGATTGCGCGGTAGAGCGAGTCGATCCATGCACACCGTTCTGCCTCCTCACTCGGTGGCGGGTCGAACTCTACCACGCGTATACCCAGTTGTCGTGCGATTGCGATCTCGACAAGCTCGTCGGCGCGTCCGCGTGGAATCGCAACGGTTTCCAAGCGCGTGAGATAGTCCAGAACTTCGCGACGCAGGGGAAGTCCGGTCGTTACGATTACCGTCGCATCGACGGCGCGCTCGATGAGGTCGGCAAACGTCGTGCCGCTGTATCGGCTGACGCGCGCATCCCCGGCTTGCCGATCCCACGCGTACGAGTCCAGGCATTCAGGAGGACAGTCCAACACGACGATATGCATTAACGCACATCCCCCGCGACGTCTTCCGACGTCGGCCTCATCCCCCTGACATTTCCTAATGTCGGCCTCATTCCCCCGACATTTCCTAATGTCGGCCTCTGATCCACACCACCGCGTGCCGTGGGTACCGGTGTGCCCAAGCGCAGGTATAACTGCATGTCGCGGTCGCCGCCGTCATCGTCGTGGGGTACTCGGAATGCAACGCCGCCGGTCACCTCAATGGGAACGAGGTTGAAAAAAAGATTCACCTGTACCTCCGCGCCGGTAACGGTATAGTTATCCGGGTACCACCCCGGTCCCGTCTCACCGGCGACACCCGTGAGACCGGCGCTTTGTTCCACGTAGAGAGCCAACCCCGCGCCCGTCGTCGCGAGCCCTCTCCGCGCCCAGTCGACGGGGGGGCTCGACAGGCGTAAGGCGAGACGCCCCAAGAGCGCGCTTTCGGCGGTGGTCAACGCACCTCCGCCCTCAGGATCGAACCGGTTACCGCTCCACGGGAGATCCTCCAACGCCGTTCCGTCGAGACTCGTCGCAACGGCGAGCTCCGGCGCGAGTTGCATCCAGCCGCCCCGCCCGGCGAGTCGCGCCACGGCGCGGGTAACGGTATCGAGCCCCACCTCGTCTCGATCGAGTATGGCCGGCTCGTAGACTACCTGGGTCAGAAGCTCGCCGCCCGGTGCGCCGAAGCGGTGCGATCGTCCGGAGTATCCCGAGCGAAGCAAGCGGAGCGAACCGACTAAATGTGCCGACTGCTCGTCCGGGTTTTCCTCCACTGTATAACCCAACCCGAACAGACCGATGACCGCGTGGTAGCGCTGCGGGTCCGCACGATACAGGAGGGGGCGCGATGCTCGTGCCGTAACGAGCGTTTCGCGTTCGATCTCGTCCGGCCCGGCGTCGATTGCCGCCTGCTCTCGTATCTCATAGCTCCTCGAGACGCCGAGCATCAGTGCCGTCGACCCCGGAGAGTATGTATAGGTAATCGATCCCGACGGCTCGACCTCTTCCGAGTTATACAGTGCCGTCGCCGCGAGTTGGTGGCGGCCCAGCGTGCTGACGGCGATAATCGACGCACCGACATCCAGCTGCGACTGCTCATCCGTGCCGGCTCGAAGCGCCGCGGACGGAAACCACAAGACCGGCCGTAAGCCGTCACGATACGTCCGGGAACGAGCGAGAACGGCGCCGTGTGCGTCCGGTGTGTTCTCTGAAATGGGCCCGGGGGCGCGTAGTTCCCGGACCTCGGGAATCTCCGCCGGCGATCCCGCGACATCTCCCGATGTCGGCGCCAAACCCGCGACATCCCCCGACTCGAAGTGACCGATACGTACGTTGTAGCCGTCGGAGCGATAGCTCCCGTAGACGATCGACCGGGTCACCCCGTGAGACGACGGGATGGGAAACCCCGAGACGACGCCGACCCGGTCGCGCGTGATGAGCTCCGGCGGGTCCGCCTCGGTGAGTAATCCGGACTCGTCGGCGACGCGCCACCGATATAGCGAGAGCAGGCCGTCTCGATCTCCGGCAAACCAGACATCGGTTCCGTCGGCGGTGTTGACGAAAAACGGGCGGTAGGGCGCCATATCGGTCCCACCGATTCGTAGTATCGATCCTATGCTCGCGGCACCGTTTTCAATCTCGAGCACCAAGATTTCCTGACGCCCCGCCGCGTTCTCCACGACCGCGAGAAATCGACCGTCGCGAGAAAAGCTCGGGGTGAAGAGCGTCCGGTTCCGCGGTTCGTACAGTGGGGTGATCGTACCGACGGCCGTATCGATCGCGACGAGGCGGGCGTAGCTACCCATCCGCTCGACCGCCACGATGATCGTGCCGTCCGGCGCGATCGCCGGATGAAAGAGCCGCATGTCGGCGGTTATCCTCGTCGAACGGCCGCTCCCGTCGAGGTGCAGGAGATACAGATCGCCGTAGCTTACCGTCGGCCCGCCGCCGACCCCCGCTATATCGGCGCGCCGGACGACCGCCGCCGCCCACTCTCCGCCGGGAGTGACGCTTACCGAGTGCTCGTCCAGAAGTGCCGCCGCGGCGAGATACTCCCACGCGCCCGGCGCTCCGTCGCCCGAGAGAAGCGCGGCGGTATCTACCACCTGGAGTGATCCGCGGTCGAAGGGATCGGTCTTCCACGCCACGACTCCTCGATCGGTCCACCCCACAAGGTGCCAGTCGGCAACGCCCGGCGGTGAAAGCGCCTCTCCCGCGGGGAGGGTTCGTCGCCAGGCGTAGCGGCGCTCGAGATCGGCTACCACGTCGGCGTGAAAATCCGACGCGGTAACGCCGGTCGTGTTTCGCAGTGCGCGACGCATTCCCAAAAACGGCCACCGCTGAAACTCGCGATTGAGACGCACGAAGGCGTCCTCGCCGTACTCCCGTGTGAGGTGGTCGACCATGATGTATCCCGCCGAGTAGATACGACCCCTCGGCGATCGGGGCGATGCGTGGCCGGCCTGATCGTAACTCCACATCTCGCCCGCGAGTATCGGCGCGACCCACTCCATCTCGAAGAAGGGGTTCCGTCCGCGACCGCCGGTGGTGTGGATCGTTTCGGATACGACCGCCGGACCCTCGATCGTCCATCCCGGCATGAACAGGCCGCCCGCAGACGCCGCGAGGGGACCCAGAACGCGCGAGATCGTCCCGAAGAACCCGGTGGGTTGCGTAAGTTGGAGATAGTGTGTGAGTTCGTGTACGAAGACCGCCTCAAGCCACGATTGCGTGCGGGAACCGAACCACGGTCCGCTGGGACTTGCCACGTACAGCGCGATATGGGGCGGAAAGGGTGTAAAAAAGCCGTTTGCTTCCGCGGTTCGACCGTACAGAACGACCGGAATCACCTCGGTCGGTCGATAGTCCATAGATCCGGTCACCCGTTCCCAGACCGTATCCGCCACCATAGCGACCTCGCCCGCCGCCGCGGCGTCGCGCGCTTGATAGATAATCCGAAAGCGTCCCGTTTGGTAGCTGAGCCACCGTTCAGCCCCGAGGCCGTCGATCGATTGTCCCGACGCGCGGTGGAGGCCCACGAGCGCCAGGAGCGCCGCAAGGAGAAGCACCGGCAGCGCGCGTCGTAGATGCTTCAGGACGCGCCGAGACGAGTTCATATCAAGACGCCTCGGGTCGCGAAAAAGCGAATCCCTTCATCGGGAAAACGGCTGCGCAACGTCTCGACCTCCTCGCGGATGACGAGCGCGTCGCTCGGCGGTACATAGGCGATGTACAGAAAGTTCTCCTCCGGCCAGATGTGGTCTCCCCGCCTGGGGCCGGTGTTGCCCACGCCCTGCACCTCCGGGACGAGGGTGTAGTGCAGGCCCGCCTCTCGTCGTGACAACGCCTCAAAGAAGTCCTCTTGGATCGAGCGGTTGGCGATTACCTCCACCCGCACGATTTCATCCGGCCCCGAATCGCTCTGTCCACCGTGGGGGATCATGCGCCGACCTCCTCGTATGGTGCCGCATCGTTCCCGGTACGCCTCCGGGCGGCTCGTCGTTCCAATCGCCGTGCTCTGCTTCCGTTAAAGATCGCATAGATTACCGGTACCAGGTATAACGTCAAGAACGTCGCGACGCTCAAGCCGCCGACTACCGTCTGTGCGATCGGCTGCACCAAACTGGAGCCTTCGCCTCGGGAGAAGGCGACGGGAACGAGGCCCAACACCGTAGTGAGGCTCGTCATTAAAATCGGGCGCAGCCGATTACCGCCGGCCTCGACGCAAGCGTCGTGTATCGACCGTCCGCGCTTTCGCAACAAGTTGGTGTAGTCAACCAGGACGATTCCGTTGTTCACGACGATACCGACCAAGACGACGAGACCGACGGCCGTGAAGAGGCTGAAGTTGGTACCCGTCGCGACATATAAAAGGATTACCCCGATAAGGGTCAACGGAATCGTAAAGAGGATAATGAACGGATCGAGAAAGCTCTCGAACTGGCTCGCCATCACACCGAACACGAGAAAGACGGCGATGAGAATCACGTACATGAAGGTGCGTCCGTACCGCTGAAGATCCTCAAAATCGCCGCCGTAGGTAATGATGAGCTCATCGTCAACGGGAATCTCTTCACGTATGAGCTGCTGAATGAGCGGCATCACGACGTTAATGGTCTCGCCGGGTGCGAGGCCCGCGGTGATCGTGACCGTCCGGCTTTGGTCCTGACGCGCGATACTGACCGGTCCGGTCGTGCGTTCCAGAGAGGCAAAGCTCGAAAGCGGAATTTGCCGACCGAATCGATTGTTGACGAAGATTCGCTGAAGGTCGGGAATTTGGTCCCGTCCGCGCTCCTCCAAGAGGAGCACGATGTCGTACTCGTTGCCCCCGTCGCGAAACTGTCCCGCGCTGATTCCGTCGACGTTGGCTCGCACCTCTTGTCCGACCATCGCGATGTTGAGGCCCAGCTCGTACGCCTTTTGTCGGTCGACGAAGATCTCGACTTCCGGTAGGCCCTCCGATAGATTCATCTGCGGTTCCGTCGCCCCGGGGACGCGCTCTTCGATAAGTTCGATGATGCGGCCGGCGGTCTCGCGCATCCGCGCACGATCCTCGCTGCGCAACGTGATCTCCACCGGCGAGGCGTTAAACCCCCCGCCACCGCCACCGTCCCCGAACGAGAAGACCGCTCCCGGGAAGGTGTCGAAGCGACTTCTGAGCACCTCTTGTACCTCGATCGCGCTCACCTCGCGCTCCTCGAAGGTCGGGAGGATCACCGTGAGGCTTCCGCGACTGGTGTCCGCTGCGCCCAGCACGCCGAAGAACGCCGGTTCTCCCGCCTCGATAATGATGCTCTCGAACCGCGTGACCTCCTCTCGGACGACGTGTTCGAGCTGTTGCAGCACCGATCTGGTGATCTCCAATCGCGACCCGATCGGCATTTCGACGCTGAGGGTGACCGAGTCCTCCTCTTGTTGCGGCGTAAACTCGAACCCCGTCATCGGAATCATGAAGAGGCTTCCGACGAGCGCGGCGGTGACGAGGATCGGCACGATCCATGTGCGCCGCAACGCGAACGCAAGGCTCCGCTTGTAACCCTCGTCCAAACGGGAGAAAAAGTGCGCCATACGGTCGTCTATCCGTTTTGGCAATCCCTTGAGAGGACGCTGCTTGCGCGAGGCGATCGGGAGGTAGCGGCTGGTCAGCACCGGTATCAAGAAGATCGCCACCGCCAAGGAGCTAAGAAGAGAGATCACGACGGTGAAGGCGAGGTCCGCGAAGAGCTCGCCGATAACTTCCAACTGCGATCGAAAGAGGGCCAGGGGCAAGAAGACGAACACCGTCGTGAGGGTGGAGGCGGTGATCGCGGTAATCATCTCCTGGCTTCCGAGTACGGCGCTGGCGGTGAGTTTCGCGCCCTTTTCGCGATAGCGATAGATGTTCTCCAGTATGACGATGCTGTTGTCCACCAGCATACCGATTCCCAACGCCAGACCGGTAAGGGTCATGAGATTGAGCGTGAGCCCGGCGAAGTACATCAGCATCAGGGTAACGATGATCGATACCGGTATCGAGACGGCGATTACCAACGTCGTTTTCAGACTGCGCAGAAAGATGAACAGAATCAGAACCGCCAAGAATCCGCCGGTTATCGCGGAGCTCGATACATCGGCCAAGCTGTCGCGAATGAGCGTCGTCGTATCCTCTACCGCTGCAAGCTCGATACCGGTGGGAAGGGCCGCGTTGATTCGGTCCAGGCGTTCTAATACATTGTCCGCCACCTGCACCGAGTTGGTTCCACTTTGCTTTTGCACCGTAATGAAGACGCCCGGTCTTCCGTTGATATACACCGCACTCGTCTCATCGCGGAACCCGTCGTACACGTCGGCGATATCGCGCAACCGCACGCCGGTCGGTGCCGTTTCATCGGCGCCGACTCCCGGCGGCGAACGGTAGACGATAACGGAGTTGCGGATATCTTCGATCGAGTCGAACTCACCGGCGGTTCGAATGAGGTAGTTGATATTGCCTTCGGCGATGTTGCCTGCCGATATCTGCACGTTGTTTCCCCGCAAGGTGTCGGCGATTTGGGTGAAGTTAAGATCGTACGCCTCCAGACGGTTTTGCGGTATTTCGACGCGCACCACGCGCTCTCGACCGCCGCGGACACCGGCGATAGCGACACCCTCTATTTGCTCTATGCGCGGCTGAATCGTATTTTCCGCGATCTGCCTGAGCTCCTCGGGGGTGCGATTGCCTGACACTTCGAGTTGCAGTATCGGAATCAGGGCGGGATCGAACTTAAAGATCTGAGGTGTCGTAGCTTCATCGGGGAGGAAATCTTTTACCAGTTCCAAACGATCACGGACCTCGTTGGTCGCCTCGGTCATATCGGTTCCGTAGGTAAACTCCAGCTGTATCTGACTGGACTCCTCACTCGAGGTGCTCGTGATGCGCTCGATGTTGCTCACGTTGGAGAGTTGCCCCTCCAGTGGGCGCGTAACCGTCTTCTCTATCTCTTCCGGACCGGCCCCGTCGTAGGTGGTAAACAGGACCAGTACCGGCGGGTTGATCTCCGGGAAGAGATCGATCGCGAGATCGCTCGTCGAGTAGAGGCCGAATCCGACGATGAGGATGCATATGGTGAATACCGTCGTCGGTCGACCGACGACCGCCTTACTGAGACTCATAGCTCCTCCCTACCGAAGTGTGTCTTCCGCCGTGAGCGGCTCGACGGTGGCAATGACGCGGACGCGCGAACCGTCTTCCAAGAGATTCTGTCCTTGATAGACCACCAACTCGTCTGCATCGAGCCCGGCGGCGATCTCCAACTTGTTGTCGATCTCGATACCGGGGACGACGACGCGACGCTCCACCGTATCGTCTTCGCGCACGACGAAGACGAAGGTGTCGCCGAATCGGCGTATCATGACGTCCGCCGGAACTTTGACGATGTTCTCCTTGCGCTCGGTAACGATACGCACCTCGGCGAACATGCCGGCGCGAATCCGCGGATCGTCGCGGTCGAATCGGAGCGTGATTTCGAGCGTTCGGGTGAACGGATCTACGACGGGGCTCATCTCGCTGATCGTTGCGGAAAACTGCTCCTCGGGAAATGCATCGAGATGGATTACCGCCGGAAGGCGCTCCCGGATCCGGGAGATGAACCGTTCGGCGACGCGAACGACGATTTCCAACTCATCGGTGAGCGATATCTGCGCGATAGGTGAGGTCTGAGAGACTTGCGAGCCGACACTTACCGGAAGGGCGGTAATCGTACCCCCGATCGTAGCGCGCACGGGACTCAAGGAGAAGTTCTGTCCCGGTCTGGACGGGTCGACCTCGGCGATGACGTCTCCGGTTTGAACACGCTGTCCGACCCGTACGTGGAGCCGCGCGATTTCCCCGGCGACGAACGAAAACACGTCCACGCTCGCCGCGGTTCTGACATCCCCGTTAATCTCGATGTAGTCGTTGATTTCACCGAGCACCGCCGGCGTCACGTTTATCGCGAAGACCGGCTCCTGAGAGGCTGCACCCTCGGGTTCGCGCGTCGATTCACTCGTTGTGCCGGGAGAAGGGCGTTCGACGCCGCATGCGGCGAGAAGAAAGAGCGTCGGTACCGCAAGCGCTGCGATGGCCGCGTATGTATGCCGACGTACGGTTCGCGATGCGCCGCTTTGGTATTTCATCATTGGTTCCTCGTTTCCGGTATCGGATTCGCCGCGGCGGCGAACAGTGTCGGGTGCGTTATCGCTTTGTGCGCGCCGCCGGCAAACAACTCAAACAGCGACCGGACGGCCGCGATCAGCTTGTCTCTGTTTTCCCGCGGAAGTCGGCGTTCCGATAGCAACTGTTTTATGAGAAAATTGATATACGTAAGGACGGCGACGGCGTCGTCCGTAGAGTCGGCGAGACGACTCTCCACCAGCTCGTCGGTGATGAATGAGTACATTCGTTCCAACTCGTGGAGGTGACTCGGAGGGATCTGCACGTCGACGTCGCGTTCCTGCAGCCAGTTGGCGACGACCACGCCGGTCGCGTCGTGAAAAAGATAACTCGCCACCATGACAAATGTGCCGTACAGACGTTCGTTGTGGCCGCCGAGTTGGTTGAGGCGTACCCGTGCGAGGGCCGCAAAATGGCGCTGCGTCCGCAGGAGCGCCTCGGAGAGCATTTCATCTCTGTTTTTGAAGTAGTGATATAGACCGGACTTACTGAGGCCGCTCCGGCCGGCGATGCGCTCTACCGTCGCCGCGCCGTATCCCAGCTCCATGACCGTCTCTCCGATCGCGGAGAAGATACGCTCCGGTTTGCGCACCTCTTCCCTATTGATCCACGCGACGCGTTCTACCGCAGCGAGATCGAGGTGGTGGAGGGTGCCGGGTACGAATCCGTCGGTAAAACGAGCCACGGCACCATCGAGTATGCGTCGGCGTTCAGATGCGTCGACGCGCCAACCGCCAGCGCCCGTTTCAGTAGTGGTCCATCCGTCGATGTCCACGTCGACGGTCTCGACCGGACGTTCCATGAAGCGGCGACGAAAGTGCTGCGTCGCCCAAAACGTCACAAAGTGCGTGAGGTACCACGCAACGGTGAGTGTCGCATCGTCGGATGTGTTCGAACCGCAGCTCAACAGCTCGGCGAGGATCGCGTCGCGCTCCCGCTCCAGGGCGCGCATCGTCGGCCGCTCCCTGAGGGGCCGGCCGAGCAAGGTATGCGCAAAAAAAAGATAGTAGGCGGGCCGCGTGTTGAACAGGTCGAACATCGATTCGAGATATCGTTTCGCCGCCGCGGCGATACGGTCATGCAGGTCGATGCGGATGTGCTCACCGGCGCTCATCGTCTCGACGTACCATTCATCCTTCAGTGCACGCAACGGTGCAACGACGTCCCGGAGCACTCGCTCGGCGTACGCCTTCTCCATCGCAAGGAGAAGCTCCGATTTGCCGCGGAAGTAGCGGTAAATGGCCGTCTTCGTGACCGATAGCTCTCGGGCGACGAGATTGAGAGATGTTTGAGAAAACATAGTTTTACCCCACGCTCGAAAGGCGCCGCTCACGATGCGATCGCGGTTAAGGGGGGTGCGAATGGCGCTGATAGTGGCCTCCCTATAGGGTGTTACCGTCTGTTTGGTAACTACCGTACGGTTGGTAACATACCAAATAGCAACCAATATGCCTACTCACGATGAAAAGAACCGCTTTAACGGTGAATTAACACGGAAAATTTAGTATTACCTATCCAAGGAGGACTATAGTGAAAAAAGCAGTTGGACTGATCGTGTTGACTCTCACGCTGACATCCATGGCATTCGCCGGAGGTTCCTCGGAACCGGCGCTTGGAACCGAAGAGAATCCGATCGTGTGGGCCTTTGTGCCGTCCGGCGACACCCAGGAGATCGCCGCCGGTGGACAGGCCGTCGCGGATATGATTTTCGAGCGCACCGGACTCGTGGTAGAGGCGAGCGTCGCCACCGAGTACGCCGGTGTTATCGAGGCGCTGCAGAGTGATCCGCCGAGCGCGCACATCGCAAGTCTCGCGACCTTCTCGTACGTCGTTGCCGCCGACAGAGGCGTCGCCGAGGCGGCTCTCGTTTCGGTTCGCTTCGGGCGCCCCTTCTACGATGCGCAGATCATCGCCAATGCCGACTCCGGCATCGAGACGATTCAAGATCTCGCCGGTAGAAGCTTCGCCCGCCCCGACCCGCTGAGCACCTCCGGGTGGATCATTCCCAGCCTGACGATGCGCTCCGTCGGTATCAATCCCGACACCGATCTCAGTCAAGTCGTCGACGCCGGGGGACACACGAGCGTCGTTACGGCGGTGTATAACGGCGATGTGGACGCCGGTGCGACGTGGGTCGATGCGCGCGGCGCCGTTGAGGACGATTTTTCCGACGTCAACGAGCGGGTCGTCGTGATTCAGGTAAGCGCGCCGATCCCCAACGACGGGGTGCAGTTTCACCCGAGCATACCCGAAGAGATCCGCGAGCCGATCGTCGAGGCGCTTTTGGAGATCGCCGCGACCGAAGAGGGCGCCGAAGCGCTCGAGATGGCGTACTCCTGGCAGGGCTTGGAGCGTCACGGCGACGACTTCTACGATCCGTTCCGCCAAGTCATTCAGGCTGCCGGCGTCGATGCCGCGGCTCTGATGAGCAACTAAGGACGAGTCTGTTGCATGCGCTACCCCGTCGGTCATGACGGGGTAGCCTTTTTGTATCTGCACAGGCGAGCGGCATCCTCGACCGCGCAACGAGGGACCTTCGATTGACCGGCTGCGGCACGATCGTTCCGTTTTCCCTCCTCACCATTGCAACGGGGCCCGTTCGTCGAGGAGGAAGCGATTTGCTGGAGTTCAAGAATCTTTCCAAGACCTATGACGATGGGACGCAAGCGCTCAAAGACGTAAGCTTCTCGGTGGAGCCCGGCGAGTTTCTCGTCGTGATCGGTCTTTCCGGGTCGGGTAAATCGACGCTATTGCGTTGTACCAACCGTCTCATCGAGCCGACCGCCGGTTCGATCGTGTGGGACGACCTAGATATTACCAATGCCGACCACACGCAACTGCGCACCGTGCGGCGTCGCATCGGAATGATCTTCCAACACTTCAATTTGGTGAAGCGGCTCAGCGTCCTGCACAATGTGCTCTCCGGACGGTTGGGTTACCTCGAGACGTGGAACAGCTTGTTCTACCGCTTCGGTAAGGAGGATCGCGACGCCGCGTTTAAGGCCCTTGAACGCGTCGGATTGACCGAGCAGGCGTACAAGCGCGCCAGTGAACTCTCCGGGGGACAACAACAGCGCGTCGGTATCGCCAGAGCGCTCATGCAGAACCCCAAGATCATCCTCGCCGACGAGCCCGTGGCGAGTCTTGACCCGGTGCTCGCCCATACGATTCTCGGATATCTGGAGCGCCTCAACAAGGAGGACGGCATCACCGTCATCTGCAGTCTTCACTATCTCGATCTGGTACAACGATACGCTACGCGCGTTATCGGCCTGCGCGACGGACGAGTCGTATACCGGGGCACGGGGGAGGATATTCGTCGCATGACCGACGCCGAGTTCAAGGAAATTTACGGCGAAGAGGCCGAGCGTGTCGGAGCCGGTCCCGCGTCCGGCACCTCGGCGACCGGCGTCTCCGGGGGAGGGATCGAGTAATGGCAAAGACACCGCAGGAGAGAGAACAGATCAGGCAGGCGCGTGTCGCCGCCCGCAACACGGCACAAAATCCGTTGGTCGCGCCGCCGGCCGCGGCGGTGCTGTCGCTTGTCGTGCCCGGACTCGGCCAGATTGCCGGCCGGCAGATCCAACGCGGAGTGCTTATTCTCTCGGCGATGGCCACCAGCGTCGGAATCTTCGCCTGGCGTATCGCGGAGCTCGGCCGACGCGTTGACGGCTTCGGACCTACGATCGCTCGCGCGGTAGAACGCCGTCCCGCGTTCGTGCTGCTCGTCGCCGTTACGATTGCACTCACGTGGTTTGTGTCGGTGTGGGACGCCTTTCTGTGCTCCCGAGATCGAAAGAGGCCCACTACGGGGGTTTTTGCCCTCGTGTTGGCCGGTTTTTTCGCTCTGGGGTGGCAGATCTCCGAGATCGACGTTGTACAGCTTGTTCGAGATGCTCCGCAGGCCGTCTCTCCGCTCTCGCGCGTCCTCTGGCCGTGGCCGGCGGCCGTAGAGTTCGAAGAGGAGTCGCTGGCCGCCGCCGCGGAGGTTCTTGCGGGCGAGGGAACGGCTCCCGTGCGTCCGGAGCCCGCCGACGGAGAGCCGTATCTGCTGGTTGAGCCCAACGTCGGTCAGATGTCGACCCAGGACGAGAACTTTCGTCCCGTACTCGGAACCCGTATTACCCTCACCGGTACCGGATTCGCCCCCGACACTGCAACCGAAATCTGGTGGGAGGATCCGATCGGAAATGCCTTTCGGCCTCGCGAGGACGGCGAGTACATCATCATCGATACCGACGAGGAGGGAGCGTTTCGTGTCGAAATGACGATGCCGTATCGTCTCACGCCGCCGAGCGCGGAGGGCCCCTTCATTCATAGCGTGGAGGCACGGCAAGTCTCACAGGTGGGGCCGCCGCGAGCTTCTGAGGCGTTGCGACTCACGATCAGTCGCATGATCGAGACGATTTTCATGGGAATGATGGCAACCTTCTTCGGCATTATCTTTTCTATTCCCGTGAGCTTCCTCGCGGCGCGCAACATCATGCAAGGGTCGCGCCTCACCATGGCGTTCTATTACATCACGCGCGGGATCCTCAATATCATTCGCTCGATCGAGCCGCTCATCTGGGCGTTGATCGCCGTCGTCTGGGTGGGTCTCGGCCCCTTCGCCGGTATCGTGGCGCTCACGGTGCACTCCATCGCCGCCCTCGGTAAACTCTATTCCGAGGCGATCGAAGGAATTGACGCCGGACCCATCGAGGCGATCCAAGCTACCGGCGCCAATCGTCTGCAGACGATCATGTTCGGCGTCATTCCTCAGATGATCTCGCCGTTTATCAGTTTTTCGATCTATCGGTGGGATATCAACGTGCGAATGTCGACCGTTATCGGCCTCGTCGGCGGAGGCGGTATCGGGTTCTTGCTGGTGCAGTACATTCGCCTTCTCGATTATCGGTCGGCGGGTATCGCGGTATGGTTCATCGCCATCACCGTCGCCACTCTCGACTACGTAAGCGCCGAAATCCGCAATCGACTGATGTAGTGATCGAAACTCGAACGGTAACTACGACCCTCTCCGATCGCCAGCGAACGATCGGCGGAGGGTAGCTGTCTACAGCCGCGGTTACACCGGGCGGAGATGTATCGACGGCTCAGGGGAGCGAGACCGCGTCAACGCATCCCGGAGCGTGTAGGGGAAGGCTACAAGGGTGACGTAGGTATACCGCATACCCAACTGAGCTGCAAAGCCGGTCCGGCGGCTTTGTCCGCTCCGGCGTTTTTTCAAAGAAAGAGCGCGTATTGTTGCACACCGTTGGAGCGGCGCGCTACGGTCCTCGTATGAACGAGTCGGCAAAGGCTATGTGGAACGATTTTCTGGATGCGACGGGAGCCGCCGCCCACGCGGACTCGACGCGTTCGCCGGGAGCGTGGGCGTTCGGACTCGGAGAGGCGATGGAGACCGAACTGGCGGAACTGGTCGTAGCCGGGACCAAACGCGCCACCGCAACGAGCGTGGAAAGTCTCCGACACTCCGACGAACCGGTTCCGCGGTCCGGTGACTACTCGATTGTTTACGACGGCGCACGATGCGCCCGGTGCATCATTCGTACCGTATCGGTGCACATTGCACCGCTTTCGAGCGTTACCGACGAGTTTGCGTGGCGCGAGGGCGAGGGTGACAAGAGTCGCAACTATTGGCTCGAAGAGCACCGACGATTTTTTCGTTCCGAACACGAACGTCTCGGTGTTCCCTTCTCCGACGACATTCCCGTCGTGTTCGAGGAGTTTGTCGTAGCGTGGCCGCCGGATATCGCCGACGGAGATGGTTCGGCGCGTTCGTAGCGCGTCGGCGATCCCGAGCTCTGTACGGAGGCTGCCCAAGTCCGTACACTGAGACCCGTTGTGGCGGCGTTACCCTCTCGCAGACTGGCATCTTCCGATATCGATCGAGGACAGCGTTTGGTGCGGCGCTTCGCGACCCTCAACGGCGTCTCCGTGGCGTTGCTCCTCGATAGCATGCTCATCCTCTACGCGATTCGAAACGGACTGGGAGACGCGGCCGTCGCCACGTTGGCCTCCTTCATGCACCTCACGATGCCCTTCATGGTCCTCGGAAAGGTATCGATTGCGCGCCACGGAGCGGCGCGGACCTGGGGCACGGGGTGGCTACTCCGAAGCGTCTCCGCCGCGATCATGATTGCCGCACCTTTCGTGCCCGGCAGTGCGCCGCAGGCGATACGTACGGCGATCATCCTTGTCGGCGGTTTTGGGTTTGCCGCGTTTCGCGCAATCGGACTGGTGGGGAACTCACCCGTCATCGGAGAGATTACCACCGCCGACGATCGGGGACGCTTCTTGTCGGGAAATTGGGCTCGAGCCACGATGACCCAAATGATCACGTTGACCATCGTGATCCTTCTCCTCAGACGGAGCTCCTCGACGAGTGTCTTTCAGGCGATGATCGCCGTCGGGGCCGCAATCGGAATTTACGTCGGAATCGTCCTCAATCGCGTACCCGAGTCGGGCGTGCCCCGAGAGTCGGCGAGTCTGCCCTTGCGCGACACGGTCCGTCGCGTGTGGCGGGTTGCAAGAATGCGCAAGCTACTCTTTGCGTGGATCGCAAGCTTCGCATCCTTCACGTTGGTTATCCCCTTTGCGATTATCACGCTCAAGAACGGATACGGCATTTCAGACTACCAAGCCCTCGGTTTCACGCTGTTGACCTTGTTGGGCGGCATGACGGCCAGTCTCGTCAACGGCGTCATCGCCGACGAGGTCGGTCCGCGGCCGCTTCTCATTATCTATGTAGCGACCCTGACGATGATCGCCGCATACTGGGCCTTTGCGGCCGACACATTGGCGGTCGGGCCGACGATCGGCGCGTTTTTCTTGGCGGGGTATTGCAAGTTCGGGATACTATCCGCCGCAAACCACTACTTCCTCAACGTCACCTCGGGATCCGACCGTGTCGGAAGTGCAATCATCTTCAGAACCGCCACCGGAGCGACCACCGGCCTCATCGGTGCGGTCTTCGGCGGCGGCTTGCTCTCGGTATTGGCGAGTGAGGGCTTTCTCGGTATGGATATCTATCGCACGTACTTTCGTATCGCCGCGGGAGTGGTGTTGGCGGCCGTAATCGTAGTGAGCCGGTTGGATCGGCTCGGCGACTGGTCGGTCGGACGCGCCGCGTTGCTCCTTTTTCGTCCGCGCCGTATCTTAGCCATTCGGTCGACGGTGGCGGGCGAGCGTCGCGGAAGAAACGGACCGGCCAAAGGAGATACGGAGTAGTGTCGATCACCACGCAAGAAGAGTTCGACGGAGTCATCGCGGCTTCGAGGATTGCGCGAGATATCTTGTCCGCGCTCGTAGAGCGTGTCCGGTCCAAGGAGACGACCGCGGCCCTCGACCGGTTGTGCGGAAAACTCTTGACCGCCGCGGGAGCCGTATCGGCCCCCAAACGGCATTACGATGCGCCGTGCAACGCCTTTTATTCGGTAAACGACGTCGTGGTTCACGGATTGCCCGACGAGCGTCCCCTGGAAATCGGTGACGTCGTATCGATCGACGTGACGCCGGAGTATCGCGGCTTCGTCGCCGACACGGCGCGCACGGTTGTGGTCGGCGGACGCGGTGCCAACCGGGCCGGAGAGCGCCTGATAGCGGCGTGCGAGGCGGCGCTCTCCGCGGCGTTGGCCGTGGTGCGCGCCGGAGTACCGGTCAATGAAGTCGGCGGTGCGATCGAGCGGTCGGTGAACGCGGCGGGATTTCACGTCGTGCGGGAGCTGTGCGGTCACGGACTCGGGCGTACCATCCACGAGGAGCCTACCATCCCCAACTACCGGATCAAGCGCCAGCGCGACGTGTTCGGCGACGGCATGGTGGTCGCCATCGAGCCGATGATCGCCGAAAGAAGGCCGAGAACCGCCGAAGACGCCGACGGCTGGTCTATCGGCGTCGGGCGCGGTAACGTATCGGCGCACCTCGAGCATACACTCCTCGTCACCGCGGAACGGCCGCTTCTCCTTACGGCGTGATTATCGAACCGTGACTCGACCTGCGGCGTCCCGCCGTGTAGCGTCCTCAATTGGATCACGGGCATCGACTTCGCCGGGCCTGCCCGGTCACGGAACGCGTCCGCGTAGACGCGCATACGCACTTGACGATGATGCCATCTCGCGGATATCCTGGACCATCTTTTGTTATGAGGAGGTCGTTAATGTCTGCCACGGTACGAAGGGTGCTCGTGTTCGGAGGTGAGGAGCGGTAGAGCGTTCATACGACCGTTGGTCGAACGACTCTTTTCTTTCCCATCCCACCTTTCTTGAGAGTAAACCCACAAGTCACACCGTGAAGTAGTCCTTCACGTCAGCTCGAACGAACAGAGCATCTACTACCACACAATACATATTTCGTGACGGCATCGAGGGTATTCCCATGTCCAGAAGTCACGGCGTTGGCAGCGAGTCGAGCGAGACATTCGTCTGCGAACATTGTGGCCGGACCGTCGAAGCGACGGATTCCGGCACGGCCAATCGTAACCACTGTCCGCATTGTCTGTGCTCCAAGCACGTCGATCTGCGCTCCGGAGATCGGCGATCCGGATGTGGAGGGCTGATGATTCCGATAGCGGTATGGGTCCAGGGAAACGGAGAGTGGAGCATTTTGCATCGTTGCGAGCGGTGCGGTTTCATTCGGTCCAACCGGATTGCGGGGGACGACGACGAAGCATCGCTTTTGGCGATCGCGGCACGACCCTTATCGCGTCTCCCCTTTCCCCTGGAGATGCTGATGAGCTCGCGTTTGGTTAAGGAGTAGGAGAGGTCATGGAACGAGAACATTCGTTCGAACATAGATACCCCGCGTTGGTGAGGTGGGGCTGGGATCGCGAGTGGGGAGCGCTGCTCCGCACCGACGAGCCCCATCTCGTCCCGGGACGCGTCGTTCGACAGGTGCACCACCATTATGAAATCGTCGCCGCTCCCGACGCGACGCACCGAGCCGCCGAAGTGTCCGGTGCATTTGCGTACCGCGCCGCAGGCCCGGTGGACTATCCCACGGTCGGCGATTGGGTCTTAATCGAGTCGGACAACGGGCGGATTCAGCGGCTCCTTCCGCGCCGGAGCGCCGTGAGTCGCAACGTCGCCGGAGGCGAAACCGTCGAGCAGGTTATCGCCGCCAATATCGACGTATTGCTTTTGGTGTTCGGTCTCGACGGGGGGCGCAACTTCACCGTCGGCATGCTGGAGCGAGCGGTTATTGCTGCATGGAACTCCGGCGCCCAACCGGTCGTCGTGCTCAACAAGACCGACTGCGCCCAGGAAGACTACATACGGAGCGTACACCGCGAGGCGGAAGCCCTCGCTCCCGGAGTTCCCGTCTGCGCGGTGAGCGCCGTCCGCGGCGACGGTCTCGACGAGCTGCTCAACCACGCCGGGCAGAGCCGGACGATCGGCATGCTCGGCAAGAGCGGCGTCGGCAAATCGGCGCTCCTCAATGCATTTGCGCGTCGGGCCGGGCTCACCGAGCTCGCCCGAGAGGGTGCGCAGCGGGCGGGCGATCTACAGGGGCGCCACACGACGACGCACAAGGAGCTATATCTCATTCCGGACGGCCCCTTGGTGGCCGACGTCCCGGGACTGCGAGAGTTACAACTCTGGGGCGACGAGGGCGATCTCGACGCGGCATTTCCCGAGATTGAGGAGTTTGCCGCCGAGTGTCGTTTCTCGGACTGTCGCCACGAGGGCGAACCCGGCTGTCGCGTCCAAGAGGCCCTTGCAACGGGGGAGCTCCCCTACGAGCGCTACGCACGCTATCTCGATATGCAGAAGGAACTCGCCTATCTCGAACGGCGGAGGGATGCTCGCGCAGAGGCGGAGGAGCAGAGGAAATGGAAGCGAATCGCCATGGAGATGAGACGATACAAGGGACGATAGGGTCGTGGCGTCGTGCGGCGTCGCGGCCGGCTAAAACACACGATACTCCACCACCTCGATGAGGTGTACGAGCACCGAAACTCGCGCTTCGTACGTTCCCGCTACGGTTCTGACGTCGGGCGGTTCGGCCAATACGACCAGACCCGTCGCCTCCCGGGGACGGTTGAAGCTGCGGCTGCGCAAATGGTCGCGTATCGCCCGATGAATCGCCTCTTCGATCGACTGCTCCTTGCCGCCAAGCCCGAGAAGCAGGGGCGCGGAGCCGAATCCGTCGGAACGGACCGCCGTAAGGTTGCGCCACCGTCGCACGCGCGCCCGGTCGACCTCCGAGAGGCGATAATCGAGCTGTCCGTAGACGGTAGTGCGTTCGTCGCGAAGATCACGCACCGTAAGACGCGGATCTCCCCACGCGATCTCCCCCAGTGGAGTGAGCTCGAATAGACGCTCCACACTTCGCGCGGGATACTCCGGCACGTACACAAACTCCCACCCGTGTATCATACCGGAAAGGGTATAGCGCCCCTCCTGCAGCAGGCGGCGCTCCACCGACTCCTCACCGTGGATGATGCGGTCGTCGGTCGACCAAATCTCAAGCGTGATTACCCCGTCGTACGGCGCGGGAGGTGTCGCCGTTTGTGCAACCGACGATATCGTGACGAGAAGTGCGTACACGACGACGCCCACCGTTCTACCCCACGGCAACACCGATCGCGCTCTACGGATGGTGCGGGCGTCGCGCGCCTCTCGGCTATGGAGTGCGCTCCGCCGCGCGTTCGATCGTCTCACGATTCGATTATCGGCGGAAGAGCGCACGTGATCGAGTCGCCGAACCGTGGCGGGAGATTCGACGCACTCCTGTCGGTCGCTATCGGAAGAAACGACGCCATGGGCTAATGCCGTGGCGCACGACGAAGTAGGCGTAGGCGAACGCGAAGCCGGCCAGATGCGTGAGGTGGGCGACGTTGCCGCGGCCGCCGCGCATTTGGGAGAAGAGCTCTATGGCGGTGTAGGCGAGCACCAGGATCGACGCCCGTACGGGGAAGATACCGAATATGAAAATCTCCGCATTGGGGAAGAAGGTTGCAAAGGCGAGGAGCACCGCAAAGACCGCACCCGAGGCGCCGAGGAGGAATACGTGAAAACTTTGCGTAAACCAATAGACGGCGAGGGAGAAGAGGCCGGCCAGCACACCGGTCAGAAGATAAAAGAGCAGAAACTCCCAGCTGCCCAACTCCCGTTCCACTTGCGTACCGAAGAAGAACAGTCCGAGCATATTGAAGACCAGGTGCGAGATACCCGAGTGGGCGAACATGTAGGTGACCGGCTGCCACCAAAAGCCCTGTCCGATCGTGAGAACCGGATTCATCGCCAGATAACTCGCGATGCTGTTGTTCAGATTGGTCATGAAAAAGACGAGTAAGTTGATTCCGATAAGGATGAACGTGATGTTCCCGTTATAGTACGGCAGCGGTCGCCGCCAGAGTGTGCGTTGGTTCATTGCAAAACGGTATTGCCGGAGTGGCGGCGGGGTCAAGTCTGCGGGGCGACGGCCTGACCACGACGTCTCGCTGACGGCCCCTACGATATCGACGCGGGGCGGAATTGTGGCGGCCTCGGCCCTTCTGGTAGACTGGCTGCCATGCCGACGATCGATATGTCCTTGAAAAAACTGGAGGAGTATCGCGGGTCGAGTCCGCGACCGATCGATTTCGATCGCTATTGGGAGCGCGCCCTCGCCGAGCTGGATGAGCTGGAGACGCATGGATTCGATCCCGAGTGGCGGGAGTCGACCTTTCGCGTTCCGTTCGCGGAGTGCTCGGACCTGTACTGTGCCGGAGTCCGCGGCGCGCGGCTCCACGCTCGTTGCGTCTTTCCCGTCGATACCGCGCGCCCCGCGCCTGCGATCTTTCGCTTTCACGGATATACGGGGAGCGCCGGCGATTGGTCGTCGCTTTTGCCCTATGCCGCAGCGGGTATCGCGGTAGTCGCCCTCGATGTACGAGGTCAGGGCGGCGAGTCGACCGACCCCGGAGGACTTCCCGGAAACACGCAGCGCGGACACATCGTCCGTGGCATCGAGGGTGAGCCCGACGATTTAATGTATCGTCAGATTTTCTTGGATACGGCAACGGTCGTTCGCCTCGTCGCAGCGCTGCCGAGCATCGACTCCGGCCGTCTCGGCGCCTATGGCGCGAGCCAAGGCGGCGCTCTCACGCTCGCCTGCGCCGCACTTGATCGGCGCATCGGCCACGCCTGGGCGGTGTACCCTTTCTTGAGCGACTATCGGAGGGTCTGGGATCTCGAGGCGGGCGACTCAGCCTACGAGGAGATTCGCCATTGGCTCAAGCGTCGCGATCCGCGCCACGACCGTATCGATGAGTTCTTCGGACGTCTGGGCTACATCGACGTACAGTACCTTGCCGAACGAATCGAGGGCGAGGTGGTGATGGTTACCGGTCTCATGGACGAGATATGTCCCCCGTCCAGCCAGTTCGCCGCGTACAACCGTCTCGGTTCGGTACGATCCAAGCGTATGATCCTCTACCCCGACTTCGGCCACGAGGATCTGCCCGATCAGGCCGATATGGCGTTGCAATGGTTTCTCGACGCGCTGGTTTCCGCGGGAGACGGCGCACGCTGAGGCGGTGCAATCCGCGGTATCGATGGCAAAGAAAGGCCGACGACGACAGGACCATCTCGCGCGCCGTGCCCGGACCGAAGGGTATCGCGCGCGAAGCGTATACAAACTCGAAGCGATCGACGAGAAGTTCGAGATCTTTCCGCGGGCTCGGAATGGGGGCGCTCGACCGGCGTTCCGTGTGCTCGACCTGGGTGCCGCACCGGGATCGTGGACGCAGTACGCCGTAGAACGGGGCGCCGATGTGGTCGCAGTCGACCTTCAGGAGATGCAGGTCACCGGCGCGGAGTGCCTCGTCGGAGACTTCACCGATCCGGCCGTTGCGCAGCGCCTTGCGGAGGCGGGGCCGTTCGATGCGGTGTTGAGCGACGCGGCGCCCGCGACCACCGGCAATCGAATCGTCGACACGGGACGGAGCGAGGCGCTGGTGGAGTTGATCGTAGCCTATGCCGAGCAATGGCTCTCGAGCGGTGGTGTGCTCGTGTGCAAGGTGTTTCAAGGGGGTGGCGAACGGGAGCTCTTGAAAGAACTCCGTACGCGGTATGAGCGCGGCTTTCTGTTTCGCCCTAAAGCCGTTCGGAGCGAATCGTTCGAGAGCTATCTCGTTGGGATCGGCCTCCACCGCCGGTAGTATACGCAGCGACGGCGACGGTCCGGTCGAACCGCCGCTGCCGGTCGCCGTTAGGCGGACGCGCCGCGTGCGGCCGTGCGGAGGTTTTCCATGTTCGTTGCGATATCTCCCGAAAAGACACTCGATCCGGCGATGAGGTATCGCGCGCCGGCGGCCACGATATCGGGTATTGTGGCGACGTTAACACCGCCGTCCACCGCGATTTCAAAGTGTGAGGCGGTCTGTTCGCGGAGGCCGACGGCTGTACGAATGTTGGATGTAGTCGTCGCGGCGAATACCTGCCCGCCGAAGCCGGGATAGACTCCCATCACGATCAACAGATCTATCTCGGAGAGGACGTGCGGATGCGCTTCGATCCGACGGAATGTTCTATCGGGATTGATCCCGATGCCGGCCGCGGCTCCCGACCTTCGAATAGCCGACACGGTGTGCGGAAGATTGGGGCACGCATCCTCCTGCACGACGATCATATCGGCGCCCGAGTGTGCGACGTCGTTTATCCACGAGTCGGGATGGGCGATCTCCAAATGTGCTACCACGGGAACGCGAACGTGCCGCTTGAGAGCCGGAATGAGATCGAGACCGAAGGAAAGGTTGTGCACGTAGTGGCCGTCCATGATATCGATGTGGATCGAGTCTCCGCCCGCTTCCGTCGCCGCGAGCGCCTGGTCTCGCAACGCGCCGTAATCCGCCGACAACAGCGAGGGACTGAGGTGGATCGTCCGGTCAATCATAGCATTGAGAGCATAGTGGATCGCGGTGCATATAAAAAGACCGCCCGATAACGGTGCGGTCTTCGAACCTAAGATCGGAAAAGGTGTCCCGTACGAGCCGGCTCACGAAGCCCCAACTGATCCTATACACAAGAATAGTGAATCGGCTGAAGAAAGTCGAACAAAACGGTCGCACAATGCGTCTCGCATCGTGATATGTGTGCGCAAGACCGGCTCGCTGACACGTCGTGAGACGTGATGAGCCGTGAACGGCGGCGTCACGTTGCCTCGACGGCGCGTCGTGGTACAATCCTCGCATGGCCGGATACGTACTTGGCATCGACGCGGGCACCGAGAGCGTGCGCGCCGGTATTTACGACGAGACGGGACGCTGCATCGCCTTCGGAGTGAGCGCAAACACCAACATTCACGAGAAACCGGCATGGGCCGAGCAATCGATCGCCCAGTGGGACGCCTCTCTCGTAGAAGCGATCGGTACCGCGATACGAAAGAGCGGTGTCGACGGCACCGACATTCGAGCCGTCGGCGTCGACGGTACGAGTTGCACGGTGGTTTTTCTGGATGAGGCGGGGCGACCGCTGCGTGATGCAATCATGTGGATGGATATCCGTAGTGCCGCCGAGGCCGACGAGATCGGCCGGTGCGGAGATCCCGCGCTCAAGTATGTCGGGTTTCGTAAGGTCAGCGCCGAATGGTTTCCCTGCAAGACCTTGTGGATCAAACGCCACGAACCCGAGGTATACGATCGTGCCGGTACGATCTTTGAGCACACCGACTGGCTCGTGTACCGACTCACCGGGGAAATAACCGCCAACATCAACACCACGACGATCCGTTGGTTTTATAACCGCCGCGAGGGCGGATTTCCCACTTCACTCTATGAAAAGATCGGTCTCGGCGATATTTTTCCGAAACTTCCGACGCGCGTACTCGACATTGGAGAGGTGGCCGGCACGGTGAGTCGTGAGATGGCGGAAAAGACGGGACTTCCCGCCGGAATACCGGTTGCCGCCGGTGGTGCGGACGCCTACATGGGCGTCATCGGCGTGAATGCCCTCAAGCCCGGGCAGGTGGCGCTCATCACCGGCAGTAGCCAGCTTCATCTGGGCCTCACGGACAAGGAGCTCCACGCTCCGGGGCTCTTCGGTAGTTTTCCCGACGCGGTGATTCCCGGCTACGATGTGGTGGAGGCGGGACAGATATCGACCGGCTCGGTACTCAAATGGTTTGTCTCCAACTTCATCGGTGCGGACCTCACCGAGGAGGCCGCTCGGCGCGGCGGTTCAATCTACGATGTGCTCAACCCGCAAGCCGCAGCGCTTCCACCGGGGAGCGAAGGGTTGGTCGTTCTGGAACACTGGCAGGGAAATCGCACGCCGTGGGTGGATGCCGCCTCTCGCGGTGTCATTCGGGGTCTCACCCTCAGACACGGTCCGGCGCACATCTATCGGGCGATCATGGAGGGGGTCGTGTACGGTACGGCGGTGATACTGCGACGTATGGAGGAGCACGGTTTTGCCGTCGGAGAGATGATAGCCTCCGGCGGAGCGACCCGGAGCGAACTGTGGATGCGGCTCCACGCCGACATAACCGGAAAACCGATCGTTATCCCCGAGGAGCAACAGGCGGTCTCTTTGGGAAGCGCCATTGCCGGCACCGTGGCCGCAGGCGTGTTCGGATCACTGCAGGAGGCCGCCGGAGCGATGGTACGTTTCGCCCACACTATCGAACCCGATCCGGCCGTCACCGAAAGGTACCGAGTCTACGTGGATCAGTACGAAGCGACCTACGAAGCGCTCAAGGATCTGTCGCGCGACTTGGTGCGCACGGTGGAGTAGGGACCGCCTCGAGTCGGTACCGGCGGTTGTCCCGTCGCGGGAGACGGGCGTGCGATACCATACGTAACGAAGCGCGGGATAAGCGATATCGAAGTTGCGGTGGCGACGAACGTACGGCGACGATTTCTCGGGTTACGGCTGCGGGAGGATCTTCTTGCGCAGCCAGTGCGACGCCTCGATCGGGTCGCCGCGCCCGATCAGTCCCCGGATCTCATTCATCGTCGCATCGTCGAGCAGCCGCTCGAGGCTGCGTAGGAACTGCACGCTGGCATCGATCGCTCCGGCGCCGTCTTCGCGATACGGGTACTGATCCATGGAGTACCACCCGTCATAGCCCGTCTCTCGAAGCCAGAAGAGCATCTCGATGTACTCGACGAGGTGGACGCTGCCTACGATCATGTCGTCGTCCCAGTAGCGGTAGTTATCGTTGAAGTGCATGTGAAAGAGCCGCTCGCCCCGCTCCTGGAGAATCACGATCGATTCCGCGACGTTCTCATAGGCGTAGAGGGCGTGGCCGACATCGATACAGACGCCGACGTTATCCAAACCCGTATCCTCGGCTACGAGAAGTGCGTCGGCGGCGCGGGCCAGGTAGGAGTGCGTCCGGGGCTCCTTCGGTTTGTACTCCAACGCGAATCGAAGGTCGGGAAACTGTCGCGCCGTCTCGCGAACTCCCTCGGTAAACCAGCGCCGCTCGGTGCGAAAATCGGCCTGAAGCGAGTAGTCGTATCCGTCTTGACCGGGCCAGATGTTGAGCATTGGGCAGCCGATTCGTTCCGCGATGCTCGCCGCCTCTACCGTCGCTTGAATCGCCCGTTTTCGAGTCGCCTGATCCTTGGCGGCAAAGCTGCCCGTTCCCCACATCTTGTGCCCGAAGATATCGGGAATGATGGAGACGCACGCGAGACCGTTCTCGGCAAGGGTTTCCTTCATGCGATCGGCGTTCTCCGCCGTGATATCCCAGCTACCCACCAGCTCGATACCGGTTACACCTTGAATCGCGGCGGCGCGACGGATCATCTCATCTTTGGGCGGCTGGTCCTTGTAGCCGGTCGAAAGAAAACGATCGTTGGTATTGCCGAGATTTCCGAGAATGACTGAATACTTGATCATAGCGACTCCTTTGCGGGATTACGCCGCGTCGCCGCGGTCGGATGCCGCCGGACGAAGCGGTGTATCGATCCTGCGGCTCTACGTGTCCGTTTAGTCGGTCCGCTTCAAATCAACGGCGATCGGCGGTCCCAGTTCACGCACACTCGATCGCTCCATGAACGTTCCGCCGATGACCGTCTTTACCGGCGGCATCGACGGCTCGTTGATACGTTGTACGAGACGGCTCATCGCCGTACTTCCGATCTCACGCTTCGACACCGCGATGCTGGTGAGCGGCGGATCGAGGAGCGCCGAGGCGGGCAAGTCGTCAAACCCGATGATCGACACGTCGTCGGGAACGCGCGCACCCGCCTCCCGCAGCGCTTTCAGCACACCGAAGGCGATGATGTCGTTCGTGCAAAAAAGCGCCGTGGGGAGCACCGCGCCGGAGTGCAGATGGTCTTTCATATCGTAGTACGCGCCGTCGAAGGTGGAGTCGACATCGAAGGAGAACTGCGACTCGATGGGGCGGCCCATGAAACGCATTGCCGCCTGGAACGCCGTATCGCGCAGCCAGAAGTTGCGCGTCTTCACACTCGATCGGACGATGCCGATCTCTGCGTGACCTTTTTCGAGGAAATGCTCGATTACTCTGAAGACCGAATCCTCGTTATTCATGTCGACGAAATCGAAGGGAGTATAGTCGAGAAAAGTATCGATGAAGACCAGCGGAATCGGCACGTTGTGGAACGTCGCGACATCAGACCGGCTAAGCTCGGTCCCGAGCACAATCGCGCCGCTCAGATCGTGCTGATGACGGATGCTGTCGGCCACCTTTTCTATCGGCGTCGTTTGAAAGGAGGTAATTTCCGTCTTGTAGCGCAGTTCCTTTGCAGTCTGTACGATACCGTCGATGTAATCGGATATGAAGACGTTGTGGTCACGATTAACCGTATGGCCGTGGCGAGCGATTTTGAGAAATCGGATGGTTCCGCGATCGGTCGTGATCGCATTTCCCCGCTGATAGTAGTTGAGCTCCTCGGCGATCTCCAGTACTCGACGGCGCGTCGTTTGCCCCACGCCCGGTTTGTTGTTGAGTACCAGGGATACGGTGGCGATCGAGACGTCCGCTCGTTCGGCGATGTCTTTTATCCGAGTGCCCATAAGTCCCTTATACCCTATGCCCGCTCTTTACATCTGTCAATTAAAAAACTAAAAAAATTAAGTTGGTGTCGGGAACGAGGTCGTCGTATAGAGGTGATTCATAGACGAGTATAAGTGTTTTTAGCTCGCGATTTAGATTTTCGGCGCGTGGACGCCGTCGCAAGCGGTATTTATAAGCATTATTTTCATTTTTTGTTGACACGAAGCCGCGTCATGTTACACTGACCACCAGAAGCATATTAAATCCTTTAAGGAGGTTTTTATGAAGAAGGTATGCTCTCTCTTCGCTATTCTGTTGGTACTTTCGGGCGGAATGCTCTTTGCCGGCGGGCAAGAAGAACAAGTCGATGCGGGCGACCAGACCTATACGATCGCAACCGTCGTGAAGGTCGACGGTATCGCGTGGTTTGACCGCATGCGTGTGGGAGTCGAGGAGTATGGGGCCGAAACGGGTCACGATACGTTCCTTCTCGGTCCGTCCCAGGCCGACGCCGCCGAACAGGTGCGGATTGTCGAGGATCTCATCGCGCAGGGCGTCGATGCCATTACCATCGTGCCGTTCTCCGTCGAGGCGGTAGAGCCGGTTCTCGCCCGGGCGCGCCAGGAAGGCATCATCGTCGTCAGCCACGAGGCGTCAACGCAGGAAAATGCGGACGCCATCATCGAGGCGTTCGATAACGCGAGTTACGGAGAGCACTTGATGCAGAACCTCGCCGATCGCATGGGCGGTGAGGGACCGTATGCGACCTTCGTCGGAAGCCTCCAGTCCAAGAGTCACAACGAGTGGGTCGACGCGGCGGTTGCCTATCAAGAGGCGAACTTCCCCAACATGACGCTCGTGGAAAACAAGATCGAAGAGTTCGACGATCTGCAGACGGCCTACGAGAGGACGCTCGAGCTTTTGACCGCGCACCCCGATATCCGCGGTATTCAAGGCAGCGCCATGACGACCGCTCCCGGCGCCGGTCTCGCGGTTGAAGAGCGTGGGCTTCAGGATCAGGTCGTCGTTGTCGGTACCAGTCTCGTGTCGGTCGCCGGCCAGTATCTGGAAAGCGGCGCCACCGATATGATCGCCTTCTGGGATCCCGCCGTCGCCGGAATGGCGATGAACGAGATCGCCGTCCGTCTCCTCAACGGAGAGACGATCGGTAACGGCACGGACCTCGGCCTTGCCGGCTATGAGAGTCTGCGCCAAGATCCCGATAAACCCAACCTCTTCTACGGCTCGGCGTGGGTCGATGTGACCGTAGAGAACATGGATCAGTACAACTTCTAATCCGACTCTTCGTTCCAGTTATGCCGGTCGGTTGGTCGGTGCGGGTTTCGAACCGCGCCGCCGGCCGGCCGGCACACATGCTTACCCGTTCGGGATGAGTGCATTTTTTCCATAGCGAGTTGTCATGGCCTTTATTCGAGTTGAACGAATCCATAAGCGGTTTTCCGGAGTGTATGCCCTCAGGGACGTTTCCCTTGAAATCGAGCCGGGGGAGATTCGCTGTCTCGCCGGAGAGAACGGATCGGGAAAGTCGACCCTCATCAAGGTGATTGCCGGCGTGTATCGAGCCGACGAAGGACGGTTGGTACTCGGCGGCAACACCTATGAACACTTGAGTCCCATTGAGGCGATTCGCGAGGGAGTCCAGGTTATCTATCAGGATTTCTCGCTCTTCCCGAACCTCTCGGTCGCCGAAAACCTGGCGATCAATACCCAGTTGGAACAACGCAAGAGGGTGGTCGATTGGAAGGCGATGCACGGGATCGCCGAGGAGGCGTTGTCGCGCATCAAGGTAGACATCCCTCTGGACGTCACTCTGGGTGAGTTGTCGGTGGCGGACAAGCAGCTCGTGGCGATCTCCCGAGCGCTCCTGCACGACGCCAAACTGGTTATCATGGACGAGCCGACGACGGCGCTGACGCAACACGAGGTACAGAATCTCTTCGACGTCATCACCGACCTAAAAGCCGAGGGAATCGCGACGCTCTTCGTCAGCCACAAGCTGCGCGAGGTGCTCGATATCAGCGAGAAACTGACCATCCTCCGCAACGGCGGCAAAGTGGCCGAGGGTGAGGCGAAAGACTTCGATGAGGCGAAAATAACCTATCACATGACCGGACGCGAAGTGTCGGAGGAGCGATTCGTCTACGCAGACGGTGA
The DNA here is from genome assembly GCA_965601925.1 of Alkalispirochaeta sp. GTDB lineage: Bacteria > Spirochaetota > Spirochaetia > DSM-27196 > Alkalispirochaetaceae > Alkalispirochaeta. Next base: position 1,433,742 of record OZ271854.1, on the reverse strand, counting down.
CGCCGATCCGCTTCTACACGTCGCCGGTCTCAAGCGTGTCGGAGCATTCGAGGACGTCTCCTTCGACGTGTACCCCGGCGAGATCATCGGTATTACAGGTCTCTTAGGATCGGGTCGTACGGAGCTCGCTCTGAGTCTCTTCGGAGTACTTCCCGCCGACGGCGGGACGATCGAGGTCAACGGTCGGCGGGTCGTTATCGATTCTATTCAGGCGGCGGTGGATACCGGCATTGCCTACGTTCCCGAGGATCGTCTCACCGAGGGCCTCTTTCTCGAGCAGAGTATCGCCCATAATATTTTCGTGAGCATCTTGGACCGGATCAAGACGAAGCTGCGTTTTATCGACTTCGGCACCGCGAACGCCACGGTGGATCGATGGATCAAGGATCTCAAGATTGCGACGCCGTCGGCGCAGGTTCCGGCACAGGCTCTTTCAGGCGGCAATCAGCAGCGCATCGTTCTCGCGCGGTGGCTTGCGGCGGGTGCAAAAGTACTCATTCTCAACGGACCCACGGTCGGCGTGGATGTCGGCTCGAAGGAGGAGATACACAAAAAACTCCGCGAGTTGGCCTCTGAGGGCGTTGGGGTCGTAATCATGAGCGACGACATTCCCGAGATCGTCCGGAACTGTAATCGCATCTTCGTCATGCATAGAGGTGAGATGGTCAAAGAGTTTCGCGATCGATTCGACGACGCGGCGCTCGTCGCCCAGTTCGAGGCGCTCAAGTAAGGTGGAACGAGACGATGAATAAGTTGTTGAAGATGCACGAGTTTTACGTCGGTCTCATTCTCATCGCGTTCTCGCTCTTGGTGGGTGTGATCAATCCGAGTTTCTTTTCGATCGGGAATCTCTTCGGGCTTCTGAAGAGTAACGTCGTCACCGGAATATTCGCCCTCGGCGTGTTGTTGGTCTTGATCTCCGGTGGGATCGATATCTCCTTTCCGGCGATCGGCGTCGTGTCGATGTACATGACCGGTAAGCTCTTCGAGATGATCGAGTATTCGGGGCCGGTAATCCTCGCCTTCGTGATCTCTGCGGCGATCGGTGTGCTCCTGGGGCTCATCAACGCCGCCATCATCTCGACGTTCCGATTGCCGACGCTCATTGTGAGCCTCGGGACGTTGAGCGCGTACCAGGGGTTCGTCTTGACCTTCGTCAACACGCGAATCATCAACCGCTTGACCGAGCCCATGGTCAACTACAGCCGTCTGGAGATCTTTCGAACGACTATGGAAACGGGGCAGACTACGGGGTTGCACGTCTCCTTTTTCGTCTATGTCGCGCTTGCGATCCTGACGGCGCTAATTCTGCGCTACACGACGATCGGCCGCGGTGTCTATGCCCTCGGCGGTGACCGTCAAGCGACCGAACGCGCCGGGTTCAGCGTTCGACGCATCGAGTTTTTCATCTATACGTATGTCGGTTTTTTGGCGGGTATTGCCGGAATCCTCCACAGCGCCCACGTGCGTAACGCCAACCCGTTCGACCTGGTGGGGAGTGAGCTCAACGTGATCGCCGCCACCGTTCTCGGTGGCGCGACGATCGGTGGCGGGCGCGGAACCGTGGTCGGAACGCTTCTCGGAGTTATGCTCATTACCGTGATGAACAACAGCTTGATTCTGTTGGGTATCCCGAGCTATTGGCAACGCTTCACGACGGGGCTCATCCTTCTCGTCGCCGTCGCGGTGCCTCAGATCAAGTACATGCAACGGTCACGCCCGCGGGAGGAGAGAGTATGAAGACGCACATCGGTTCCCATGGGCGGTCGCTTATCAAGCGTTTCATGACCGACGATGACAACCTCAATCGGCTGATTATCATCTCGGTATCGATTTTTCTCCTGATGACCATACTCAGCCCGGGGCGTTTTGCCACGATGCGGAACTTTCGTTCCATGTCCTATTCGTTTCCCGAGTTGGGGCTGTTGGCCCTGGGTCTCACGCTCTGTATGATCACCGGCGGCATCGATCTCTCGGTGGTCGGTACCGCCAACCTCACGAGCATCTTTGCGGCCAAGATCATGGCGGAGGCGCTGCCGGCCGACGCTGCGACCGGTACGGTATGGCTCTATCTGGCCGCGGCGGTCGTGGTGGCCCTCGTAGTCGGCCTCATTGCCGGTTTCATCAACGGCTATCTCGTCTCGACCTTCAATATTCACCCGGTTCTGGTGACGTTGGGAACGTGGCAGGTGTACTCCGGCATTGCGATCATCATCACCGAGGGGTTTGCCGTTCCGGGATTTCCCGCGCAATTTCTCTTTTTGGGAAACGGTACGCTCTTCGGATTTCCGATGCCGCTCTATGTATTCATCGTCTTTGCCGTTCTGGTGGCGATTCTCCTCAGGCGGACACAGCTCGGTGTGAGCGTCTATCTCATCGGAACGAACATCACCGCCGCACGATTCGCCGGCGTGAAGGTGCGGTCGGTTTTGATCAAGACATATATGGCGAGCGCTTCACTGGCGTCGGTGGCGGGGCTGATCATGATCGCCCGGACCAATCAGGCCAAGGCGGACTACGGCGAGAGTTACATCCTCCAGGCGGTGCTCGTAAATCTGTTGGCCGGCGTCAATTGGGCCGGCGGATTCGGCCGGGTGATCGGCGTCGCGATCGCCGTCATTACGTTGCAGTTTCTGTCCAGCGGTTTCAATATGCTGCGCTTTAACAACTTCGCTCGAGACTTCACCTGGGGAGTCTTTCTCATCGTGGTTATGGTCTTCAACTACATCATGAACGAACGCAAAGCTCGGCGAGAGGCCGGTCTTGCGGCGGATACGGTCGCATAAAAAGGAGATACGAGATGATGAAGAAGTTTATCAACAAGCCGGAAGCGTTCGTCGACGAGATGCTCGAGGGCATCCTCGCCGCTCACCCGGATAAGCTCAAGAGTGTCGCGAACGATCTACGCTGCATCGTACGCGCCGATGCGCCGAAAAGCGGCAAGGTAGGGCTCGCCACCGGCGGCGGCTCCGGGCACTTACCCCTCTTTCTCGGTTACGTGGGAGAGGGCATGTTGGACGGCTGCTCGGTCGGCGGCGTCTTTCAGAGTCCCAGCGCCGAGCAGATGTTGGAGGTGACCAAAGCGATTGACGGCGGCAAGGGCGTTCTTTACATCTACGGCAACTACGGCGGCGACATCATGAACTTCGATATGGCGACCGAGATGGCCGACATGGAAGATATTCGCGTCGAGTCGTACGTCGCCGGTGAAGACGTGGCGAGCGCCCCGGCCGGCGAAGAGCACAAACGCCGCGGCGTGGCGGGAATCTTCTACGTCTATAAGTGCGCCGGTGCGGCCGCCGAGGAAGGCGCCGATTTGGACGAGGTGAAGCGTATCGCCGAGAAGGCGGGGTCCAACGTCCGGACGATGGGCGTCGCCCTCTCACCGGTAATCGTGCCGGAGGTGGGTAAGCCGTCGTTTACTATCGGCGAGGACGAGATGGAGATCGGCATGGGTATCCACGGTGAGCCCGGCATCCGCCGCGGAAAACTTCTCCCCGCCGACGAGGTCGTAAGTGAGATGATGGATAAGATCCTCCCGGATCTGCCGTACCGATCGGGCGACGAGGTCTCGGTCTTGATGAACGGCCTCGGCTCAACGCCGAAGGAGGAACTCTACGTCGCCTACCGCAAGGTCGCAGAGATTCTTAAGGCGCACGGGGTGTCGGTCTTCAAGGTCTACGTCGGCGAGTTTGCGACCTCCTTGGAAATGGCCGGGTTCTCGATCTCGATCTTGAAGCTCGACGATGAGCTGAAAAACCTCCTGGGTAAGGGCGCCGATACGCCCTTTTTTGAGCAGGGACAACTCTAAGGGCACTAAAGGAACGCCGGTATGGATAGCAGCAGCGCCAAAAAAGTGATCCGCGCGATCCGGGAGCTTATGGATGCCAATCGTGATCATCTGATCGAGTTGGACAGTGCGATCGGAGACGGAGATTTGGGTCTCACCATGACCAAGGCGTTCGCCGCAGCCGACGAGTCCCTCGCCGATAGCGACGAGACCGATGTCGGAAAGCTCTTTGCTCAGGCCGGTATGGCGATGGCAAAGGCGGCCCCCTCGACGATGGGAACGTTGGTTGCCACGGGATTCATGCGCGGCGGCAAGGCGGTGCGGGGCAAGACCGCCCTCGAGTCCGCGGACATCGCGGCGTTTTTCCGCGCCTTCGCCGACGGAGTGATGGAGCGCGGGAAGACCAAGCCCGGCGAAAAGACCATTGTCGACGTTCTCGATCCGGTGGCGACGGCGCTGACCGAGTCGGTGGCCGCCGGTGACGACGCGGCCTCCCTCGCCAAGGTCGCGCGCGAAGCGTGCGAAGCGGGGCTCGAGGCGGCCCGAGGGATGATGTCGCAGCACGGAAAGGCGGCGATCTACCGTGAGCAGACGATCGGCAAGCCCGATCCGGGAGCGACGGCGGGATCGTTTGTCATCAAAGGATTTGCCGCCGTACTGGAGGAGTCGTAATGGAGACGCGTATACTCTCCGTGGAGGAGATCTCGGAGTCGAGTTTTGCGGGGTACGGGCGTTACGTACGGACCGGGCAGCAGGAACCGGCGGCGAAGCTCATCGAGTTCTCGTTTTGGAATAAGCTCTCCGTATTGAATCACACGTCTACCTCAATCGGCCTGGTGGAGGTGCACAAACAGACGGAAGCCGTCTCCACGATCTTTGAGCAGCACGTACGAACCACCGAGACGTTGATTCCCGCCGACGGAGAGGTGATCCTCGTCCTCGCCAAGCCTATGGCCGACGACGAGAAGCAGATCGACTTCGATACCGTACGCGCCTTTCGGGTACAGGCCGGTGACGCGGTGGTGTTGGACCGCGCGGTATGGCATTTTGCTCCGCACCCCGTAGACGGGTCGGTCAAGATATGGGTTATCTTCGAAGAGGACACGCCGGATAACGATCTGTTCATGCGCCACGTCGACGAGGAACACGGTATCCGCTTTGTCGTAGCCGGCGCGTAGTCGGCCTACCAAGGAGAATGTATGAAGTATCGCAGACTCGGAAACAGCGGCCTCATCGTCAGCGCGGTATCTCTCGGGACGATGCAGTTCGGCCGAAAGATGAACATGGGGAATCTGGACCAGCGAGCTACGAACGACCTGGTCGCCTTCGCCTTGGATCGGGGGATTAACTTCATCGATACCGCCGACGTGTACAGCCTCGGCGAGAGCGAGGAGTTCGTCGGGAACGCAATCAAGGGTAAGCGTGAGGAGCTGGTGATCGCGACCAAGTGCCGACTCCCGATGAGCGACAACATCAATCGAAGCGGCGCCACGCGGGTCAACATCATGCGCGGTGTCGAGAGTAGTCTCAAGCGGCTGCAGACCGACTATATCGATCTCTATCAGCTCCACGGATGGGACAGCAACACACCGCTGGAGGAGACGCTGCGCGCAATGGACGATCTGGTGCGCCACGGAAAGGTTCGGTACATCGGGTTCAGCAACTACCTCGCGTGGCAGGGTGCGACGGCCCTTGCGGCGCAACGGCAGATGAACCTCAACACCTTCGTCACCGCTCAGATGTACTACAGCCTCGTCGGCCGCGGTTTGGAGCATGAGTTCATCTCCATGGCCGAGTATCACAACCTGGGCATTCTCGTGTGGAGCCCCTTAGCCGGCGGCTTTCTCTCGGGCAAGTACGAGCGCGGCAAGGCGGCCCCGGACGGCACGCGCTTTGCCGAGAACGGCAACTTCGTCCCCTTCGACAGAGAGGCGGGGTATCGCGTTATTGACGCGGCGCGTGCGGTCGCCGGTCGTCACGGCGTGAGCGTCGCCCAGATCTCCTTGGCGTGGCTCCTCGCGCAACCGGCGATTTCCAGCGTCATCATCGCGGGACGCAAAAAGGAGCATCTCGCGGACAATATCGCGGCCGCCGACCTCCGCCTCACCGCGGAGGATCTCCGGGAGTTGGACGAGGCGGGGCGCGACGAGTTTACGCCCTATCCGAAGTGGATGGTGCTCCAACTCGATGTGGCCGAGGATCCGCGACCCAAGGCGTTGTATCCCGAGCGATACGAGGACGGCGGGCCGTGGGCGGACCGCCGGGGAGTCGGTTGGGAAGGGTAGCGGGCCTCGACCGCAGCCGTCGGTAAGCGGAAGATCACATCGTACGGACCCCGCGGAGAATAGGGTGAGGCGATGACGAACGCGCCCCTTTCATAGCTATCGCCTGGACGACGGCACTCAGGCCCGTATGGTACGCGCCCTCCACTACGTTTCGTTCGATCGCAGCCAAATGGATGAACCTCAAGTCGCCCAAATCGCGAATCAGCGACTCCTGTGACGTCATCGTCTCGGCGGATGATCCTCCTCCGGTTCGGTACTTCAGTTGCTCCGGTGTATAGGCTTCGACGAAAAACACCCCTCCGTCTTTCAGGCCGGCAATTATCTTTTTGTGCAGTTCCGTCCTCTGCGCCGAGCGCAATGGGACAAAAATGGACACGATGCCGTTCCATTGGTTCTCGCCCATATCGAAATCGGTTATATCCGCTTGGACGAAATCGATGTCGACCCCGCGTTCACTCGCCAGTTTTTCGGCCTTGCGTAAACCGACGCGAGACGCATCGACGGCGGTTACTGCGTAACCTTGCTTTGCAAGAAACACGGCATTCCGCCCTTCGCCCTCAGCTAAACTGAGAACCCTTCCCATCGGAATGCTGCGATACCGTTCTCTGAGAAAATCGTTCGGATCGGTGCCGTACGCGTACTCCTCCGCACCATATCGCTCATCCCACATGAGTCGTTCCCGTTTCGTGTTCATAGTGAGAAATATAACGCCGATCGACGTCGCTCCGGCGGCGACGCCCGCCGGGAACTAATCCTCGCACGGAGACCGGCGCGGGACTATAATGCTACATAGGGTACCGGGGAGGACGCGCATGGGCATATTGGACGGTAAGGTCGCGGTCGTGGCCGGCGGGACGGGGAGCGTCGGCGAGGGAATCGTACACTCGTTCCTGAACGATGGGGCGACGGTCGTGGTGCCGACACGGAGCGAGGGGAAGCGAGACAGACTTGCCGAGTACGTCGGAGAGCCACTCGCCGAGCGCTTGGTGTGCATTCCGGCATTCGTCGGTGAGGAGGAGTCGGTCGGTCGGTTACGAACTCAGGTGATAAGCCGCTTTGAGAGGGTCGATATCGCCGTTGCGACGATCGGCGATTGGTACTACGGCTACAGTCTCCACCACATGCCCTTTGCCGACTGGCAGCGGGTACTGAACGACAATCTCAACACCCACTTTCTCTTCATGCGCGCCTTTCTCTCACTCTTTCATCAGCAGAAGCACGGTACCTATATCATGCTCAACGGGGGAGCGTCCGAGATCGTGGCGCCGGAGGCCGGCGTGATATCGATCGTCGCCGCGGCACAGAAAATGATGGCCAAGGTATTGGACGTGGAGGCGCGCGGCACAGCGGTAAGAGTATACTCGATCGTCGCCTTTAACCCGCTCAAGACGCGGGTTCGCGATGCGCAGGTGGTCGATGAGTGGCTTTCGGCCGAGGAGGTCGGCACATACATGTGCCGCCTTGCGGTAGGCTCCGCGCCGCGCAGCGACGAACCCATCCATACACTTCACACCAGACGCGACCTGTAGCGCCTCTCACACTAATCGCGGTGCGCCGTCCTCGTCCGTTGGAGACGTGTTCCCTTGGTTCAGCGGCCTCCTGAGGAACCGCTTGATCTTCCGAATTAGTGCAACCAAATAACATTTTTCGTGTCTGTACCTTGTATGAAACGCAACCAAGAAAAACCGAGCTGGGTTGCTCAGCTCAAAGCGTACGAAAAACCTGTCACATGGCGAGCCGTCCGACAGTTAGCGAATACTTTCATTCCCTATCTCGGGCTCGTGGTGCTCATGTATCTATCCGTTCGGGCGGACTATCCCGCGTGGACGACCGTTCTCCTTTCGATTCCGGCGGCGGCCTTCATGGTGCGGCTTTTTATCCTGTTTCACGACTGCTCACACGGCTCCTTCTTTCCAAGCCGGAAGGCGAACCGGATCGTGGGTCACATAATCGGAACGCTCACCTTTACCGCCTTCGGATCCTGGCAACACGGGCACGGGGTGCACCATTCCACCTCCGGTAACCTCGACCGGCGGACGATCGGCGAAGTTTGGACGCTAACCGCCCAGGAGTACGTGGACTCTCCGTGGTGGAGACGTCTTGGCTACAGGATCTACCGAAATCCGGTCTTCATGTTCGGCATAGCGCCATTGCTCCTCTTTGTGATTGTTCAGCGAAAACCGCATAAGCTGGACAACAAGCGGCAAAGACGGAGCGTCTGGATCACAAACGGCGTTATTGCGGCGATCGTGCTTCTGGCAAGCGTAACCATCGGACTAGGAACCTATCTACTCATTCAGCTTCCGATCATGTACTTCGCCGGTATGGCGGGAATTTGGCTCTTCTACGTCCAGCATCAGTTTGACCCCGGATACTGGAAACGGGAGGAAGAGTGGCACACCGTAGACGCCGCCATGGAGGGGAGTTCCTACTACAAGCTACCGAAGGTGTTTCAGTGGTTTAGTGCCAACATCGGGCTGCACCACGTCCACCACCTTCGCCCTCGTATTCCCAACTACAACCTGCAACGCTGTCTTGACGCTATACCCGAACTACGTCTCAAAGACCATCTGACGGTGAAGAGGAGTTTTGCCTCGGTGAACATGAATCTCTGGGACGAAGCGAACGATCGGCTCATCAGCTTTAGGACGCTGCGGAAGGCGACTCCGTCCGCGGCGTAAAGCCCGGTATCGGCAACTCCGCTCTGCGACCGTTGCCTGCTGCCGCAAGCAACGGCATTCGCGGAGCACATCGTCGACAAACCGCTTCTTTCACCGCTCTCCGGAGCCGTGCCGTCTCACCACACTACGAACCACCTCTTCCAAACGATCACCGTTGGCAACAACAAAAACCGCCAAGTACGCCACCACTCCCATGCCTATGACTACCGTCACCGACAGGTCGACCCGGGGTCCTAGAAAACTATCGAGAAGAAATCGGAACGGATCGCTCTGTCGAACCGCCACGAAAGCGGTCACGAGCAAGAGGCCGCCGAATAGCCAATGAAAAAACGAGTGGGCTCGAGTCGGGTAGACGTTGCTTTCATCGATTGCGGTCATCACGGAGTTCACCAGATCCGGATCGGCCCTCGACGTTTCTCGGAGACCACCTTCGGCGACCGCGAGAGTTCGCGCCAGGCGGCGACAACTCGGGCACTTCGAAAGATGGGCCTCCACCTCAACACCCGGGATTTCGCCGTGATCCAGCGCAAGAAGCCGTTCCTCAACTTCGTTACACGTCATCCTGATCCTCCAACATTGAGCGGTCCAACCGCTCTTGCAGCAAGCGGCGCGCTCGATGAATGTGGGATTTGAGGGTGTTAACCGGCACGCCGGTCATCTCGGCGATTTCCCGGTACCGAAGCCCCAGTACGAAAAAGAGCTCCACAGAGAAGGCGAGCTGTCCCGGAAGCTCCCGAATCGCTTCGATAATCGCCTCCCACAATACTCTACGCTCGGTCGTACGATCCGGCTCTCGCTCTCGAGAGGCGTGCCATAGACGAGCGAGAAACTCCGGATCGGTGGGAACTTCGGGAATCGTGCGCTTGCTCCGGTTTATCGCCGTGGTATAGGCGATTCGCATCAGCCAAGAGTAGAACCGCCCTTTTCCGGAATACTGTCCGAGGTGCACAAAACTCTTGAAAAAGACGTCTTGGACATAGTCCATGAGGTCCTCCCGTGCGGTGACGGTTCGCCTTCCGATGGCCGATACCGCCGGCTGATACTTCTCGACCAGCCGGCGAAAGGCGTTTCGATCGCCGCCCAAGACCGAACGAATTACCGCTAAATCCTCCTGGTCTCGACCGGAATCGTCCGTCATCGGCCCCGTTTGGTCTCAGCGATTCGATAATAGAGGAGAAACCCCACGCCTACGGCGAGGGGGATGAGTCCGCCCAACAGACCGTAGCCTCCTCGATACGCCAGGAGAGCAACGATAGTCAGTACCAGTCCGACCGCCACGGCAAGTAATCCGAGAAGCAAGCTGAATCGCTCTAAATCGATCAGCGGTGGAGGGTTCATGCCCCGTTCTATTTGGGCCATACGCTGCCGATGATTCCAGAGCAGAAAGAAGAATACCACGACGCCGGCGACAACAATGCCGACCATTGGGATCACCGTGATCATGAGCTGAGCCACCGGGGACGGAACGCTCTGCACCGCGGCCACCTCCTATAAAATCAAGCTTCGTGTATGAGTGTATCACGAGGGGGGTCCGGTCGGTGCGTCCTTGCACGGCTTCGGGTCGTATCGCCCGTTTCCCGGTTCTCTCCCCGGATACTACGAACGAGCCTGTCGGTAATGACGAAGAAGTGGTGCCCCCGGACCGCCAAAGTGACAACGGTGACAAATAGACGCGGCCGAGATAGGAGCGCTCGGAGGAGAAAGAGCCAATACCACAATGCGTAGGAAGATAGCCCCTGTTTAGTGAGTGAACGGTAGAGCGCCCTACCTTGGTTTTGAGATATCCGGCCGCGAACGGAGAGAGTCGGAGTGACCGAACGTCGCGGCAGCGAAGTGACCAACCTCAGGGCGCGCCGGAAGTATCGCCGAGGGCTGTAGATAGTCTCCAGTATCCTTCGGTACCCGTCGACAACGGCCCTCTGGGGCAACATAGTCGTAAAGTTCAGTTCGCTGGTATGGGTATTGTTGCCGCCTGAGCGGAATCGCATTCGTCCCTCCTCCGACAGGCGGTCCCAGAGCCTCGTATTTGGAAGCGCCGTCAAGAGGCCGACCATCGCCGTGGGAACACCAAGCTCCTGAATGAACTCGATTTGCCGGTCGGCAATGTCTTCGGGGTCGGAGTCAAAGCCGACAATGAACCCTGCGGTTACCTCGATTCCGGCGCTCTGGATCCGACGCACCTTATCGACCACGTTCCCTCGGAGGTTCTGCCGCTTGCCGGCTCCCTGGAGGGAGGCCTCGACCGGCGTCTCCAGCCCCACGAAGACCATCTTGAAGCCGCAAGCCGCCATGAGATCCAAGAACTCTCGATCATCGGCAAGATCGATACTCGCTTCGGTACTCAGATTGAAGGGATAGCCCTTTTCAGACTGCCACGCCCGGATGCGTCTGAGCAACGCCTTCGCCCGTCTCCGATTGCCGATGAAGTTATCATCCACGACAAAGAGATTGCCTCGAAACCCGACGTCGTGGAGCGCTTCCATTTCCCGAATAAACTGCTCCGCGCTCTTTGTGCGAACCTTGTGCCCGAACAGGGACACGATGTCGCAGAACTCACAGTTAAACGGACAGCCTCGGGAGAACTGCAGCGGCATGGTTTCGTAGCGAGAAATCCTGCAAAGATCGAAACGCGGTAACGGAACGTTGTCGATTTCCGGGCGCTCGCCGGCAGGATAGATCGGTTTAAGGGTGCCCTCGGCAAGGTCCCGACGAAACTCCGGAATCGTGCACTCCCCTTCGCCGAGAACAAAATGGTCCACACCGTCGATCTCTTTGTAACAGGCCGTGGGGTAGGGACCCCCGGCAACTACGGGCACTCCCGCGCGGTTACATCTCGCTATCACCTCGCGCATTGAATCGGCCTGGACAATCATTGCCGAAATGAAGACGTAATCCGCCCACTCCAGGGAATCCTCTTTTAGTGATTCCACGTTCATATCTACTAGGTGATAGTCGAACTCCTCTCCCATGATCGCCGCCGCGGTCAATAACCCGAGCGGCGGCATGAGCGCCCTCTTTCCCAGGAACTCGATGGCGTGGCGATAACTCCAATAGGTGTCCGGAGTCTCCGGATATACGAGCAGTATTCTGGTGGTACCACAGATAGAGACGGACCGCCGAGCCGATGGATCGGTCTTCCCCATACAAGAGTAGGACACGAGAAGGGCAAAAAGGGTTGCATGAAGGCTTTCTTACAACGTACGGGGGACGGTGAGGCGATTGACGACGACTAAGACGCTCGACGGTGAGCAGAAACTCATGTCGCCCCGGTCAAACGGTGCGAACCGTGGTCAACCCCGCACTGCTTGGGGAGTGTGTCACTCAGGTGTTCAAAGCCGATATGTACGAGGAACTATGCAGCGGCCGTCCGAACGATTCCGACGACGCGATCGAATGGTGGCCACCCATGACCGAGTGCGATTTCGGATCTACGTCTTTTACCGTCGACGTGGCGACCCTCGACCGAGGGTATCCGCAACGCAGTGTCGTTCCCGTTCCCGCTCGACATCTTGCCGGACCGCTGACCATGTGGGAGGTTGTGTTTGTCGTGACAATCATGTGACGAGACGTTTGGTGACGAATCGATACCGAGCCGCCTCCATCGGTTTCGTCAATCCAAGCAGATGGTCTCTTGCTCCGGCCGGGATCCCGCGCGCGTGAAATAGGAGCTCGTCAGACGAACCACGGCATACCATAGATTGCGCCGCACGATGCCCATACCGTCTTTCTTCAGAAGTGAGCGAAAGGTCTTGTCCGCAGCAACGCGATTCTTTCGGCTCGACTCCAACGCCCCGGAGCGCATAAGTTGGTAGAGCGCGTCGTGCACCAAGCCGGCACGCATCGAGTTTTCGGTATCGATCGTCGGTCCGCTGGGCCCGTCCCATTGGTACCGCTCCATGATACGCAGACAGCCGGTCGGGTCGACGGATGCGTAGTAATCGGTCGCCGCGTCCGTCGGCCGTACCGCGGTTCGAATCGTGTACGGTCGGGTCGTCTCGTACTTATAGCGGCGAATAATCTTGTAGCACATCGAGGTGCCGTTGCAGTCGGCCATACCGCCGATCGTACGCGTTCGCCGACCCGTTCGCAAGGGATATGGCGATCGCGCTTTTATCGTATGACCGTGTATGATTGTCGTTGAGGATACGACATGAAACGACTATTGATTACTACGCTCGTAGTCGCCGGCGCCGCTATACAACTTGCCGCCGCACCGGGAGATTACACGAGCCTCGGCGGCGGATGGGACGAAAGCACTTCCATGGCCTCGATGGGCGGCTATCTGTGGATCGTGTGGGGTGAGACGCTCTATCGCGTCGACGGGGACGGCAACTACGAGGCGATATCCGACGGTTGGGGCGCGACGACACACATGACCGCGACGGACGACTTCCTTTGGATCATACATGGTGACGCGCTCTATCGCGTCGACGGAGACGGCAACTACACTGAGGTGGGACGCGGATGGAGCGGTACCACGGCGATCGCGAGTGTGGAGAACACCGTTTTCGCGATCTGGGAGGGTACCCTCTACCGCATAGAGGCGGAGTAGCGCCGCAGTGGCGTGCAGGAGGCTCGTCGCCGCGACGCGCAATGTATATCCTCACGGATAAGGAGGACGTCACCGTGTCCCGTCTCAACGTGTGCATACCCGATTGGCAATCATCCGGCAACCGAAGAACGCTCTATTACGGAGCGCGGTTTCTGAGAGATCAGCTTGCCGACCGGCTCGACTTTGTCGATATCGAGGTGGAAATCGACGACGATCCGGTTTTGAAACATGGAGTGATCGGTCACGGCGACATCGTGGGGCAACTCGCGCGTTTCAGGGATGCGATCGACGGAGCGGATCCCGAGTCGCTCTTTACCGTCGGAGGAACGTGTGGGATCGAGGTGGTGCCGATTTCCTATCTCAACCGCCGCTACGATCGCGACCTTGCCGTGGTGTGGTTCGATGCCCACGCCGATATGAACACGCCGCAATCGTCACCCAGTAAGACGTTTCACGGGATGCCGTTACGAGTGCTCATGGGCGAAGGTGAAGACGCGTTACGGGCTACGGCCTATTCCACGCTGCACCCCGATCAGGTGATTCTCGCCGGCGTACGTGATCTCGACTCCGACGAGGCCGCCACGATAGAACGACACGGCATCACCCGTCTATCGACTGAAGCTCTTACCGACCCGAAGTCGCTCGCGGCGACTATCCGCGCCGCCGGATACCACAATCTGTACCTACACATCGACTTCGACGTGCTGGACCCGGCATCGTTCCCGCATACATTCGTCCCGACAGCGGACGGACTGTCGTTCACGTGTCTGATCGACGCCGTGCGGCACCTTGTCGACAACTATGAGATTGTCGGTGCAAGCATGGTCGAACTGGCGCCGAAGGGCGCCGTACCGGTTACCGAGGTGCTCGGGCTACTCGACGCGCTGGCGTTGTAGCGCGCCTATCCCGCCAGATTGGCCCATCCCGAGATGTGGAACTGCGTTTGCGTGCGTTGGAAGGGGCCGAACGCGTACATCTGTTCCGGCGTCATGCCCTCCGGCTCGTAGACGCGCACGAACTCCGGTAGACGTCTGAGTCGCTTGAGGAGCGCCGCTTCCTCCGGCTCGTAGAGCTTGGTGATCCGCGCCGGTTCGGCGGCAAGGAGCGCTTGCTGCATCTTGGGAGATAACGTGAAGACAATACCACCGCCGGTGAGTTCGGCGACGTGGTGTGGGCCGCGTAGCGCCGCCACCATGATGCGTGAGCGCGCACCGATCTCGGTGAAGAGCGCAGCGGCGCGCTTGGCGACCGCAATCCCGGCGCGCTGCAGGTCGGCGGCGGAGAGATCGACGTCGTTGTCCGCAGCAATGTCACGCAGATAGTCGTCGAGGCGGCCGATCATGAGCACCGCCCACGACGGTGCCGGCTCGATTCCGACCCGTTCGGCGCGCGCGCATCCCGCAAGGTGACGTTGTGATGCGGCGACGAGTTGGGACACGCAGAAGCTCGTTGTCATTGTGGTCGGAATGCCCTCGGCGGCGCACTCCTCCAAGACGTCCAGGCCGGCGGCACACGTCGGCAGTTTGACCGCGATTCGCGGGCTCCAGGAGTGAAAACGGCGCGCGGTTGTGAGCATCGCCTCGCGGTCGGAGTCGAGGGCGGGTTCCACCTGGGCGCAGACGAATCCGCCGGCGCCCCGCACCGGACCGATCGCAGCGAGCGCGTCGAGGACGACGTGGCGTAATCGCGCTTCCGCCTTTCCGCCCGCCGTCTCCACCTCGGATGGCGACGGGTCGTAGAGCCCGTTGCCCGCCGCGCGGGCGGCCAACACGGGGTTGGTGGTCACCCCGGTCGCGCCGTTGACCCGCGCGGCTTCGATCTCGACGGGTAGAGCCGAATCGTTCCACCACTCGTCGGTTGCTGAGAGCCACTGCAGGTAGGTTTGATCGCTCATATGGTCCTCGCTAAATGCCCCACCGAAAGACCTCGTTGCGCTCCAGACCGGGGTAACGCGCCGTGGTGACGGCGTAGATCCGTGCGTCCCGCATGGAGAGTCGCAACTGTACGGTGCGCCCCAGCGCGTCGGAACCGTCTCGCCCCGCCCAGTGCAGGCGGACGCGGTTGGCCGAGAGGCGGTGGTGCACACACTTTTCCCGCTCAAACCCGGCGATAGTGCGCCCGTCGGCATCCAGAAGTTCGGCCATGACGTAGCTCTGGTCGAACATGCCGAGCCCGTGCGGCGTGAACTGCATTTCGGCGTCGAGCATCAACGGCTCGGCGGGCATCGTGAACGGTTTGGTGGTGAACGCGCCGTTGGACCGCGAGGCGACGTAGAACAGGCGATCCTCAGGGATCGAATAGACGCCGCCGTCGATGATCCACAAGTAGCGTCCGTCGATCGTCATCGGGGGGTGCTCGATAATGCTGGGCGCCTCTCCGGAGGCGACCGTATCGCGGAAGGGACGCGTCCACGTCAGGCCGTCGGCGCTTTGCCACCACTCGCCGTAACAGTGTTGGCCGTGCCCGGTCCATGGGGCGCGCAGGTTCGCCTCCTGAGGACTGGCGGCGTACAGGAGCATCATACCGGCGTAGCGATCGGCGTACCGAAAGGCGTTGAAACGGTAGAACTCGATGTCCGGCGCGTCCTCGTCGTCGGGCGCGATGATCTCTTCCGGCGCTGCATAGGGGCCGGATTGGTAGATATCGTCGCTCGGACGCCATTGAACGCCGTCCCGGCTGGTGCGAATCGAGAGCACCCGTCGGATACGACTTCCGATGTTGTCCGGTACAATTCGCTCCCACGGCTGATAGGTGTTGTTGTAGCAGATGAACTGCCGGCTGCGGCGGTCCCACAGCACGCTAAAGGCGTCGTGGTTGATGTACAGCGGCGTCTCTGAGAGTGCGCGCCAGTTCTCTCCTCCGTCGTCGCTACCGTAGGCCCACAACGAGAAGGAGTCCTTGTACTCCTGCCACAGATAGGCGACGAGGCGCCCGGCTTCCTCGTCGTAGGCGATGTCGAACTCGGTACGCCACGCCCCCGCCCCGCTGGAGAAGACGCGACGACTCTGCTCAAAGTGGATCCCGTCCACGGTGCGGGCACGGTAGATGTGGATGGGTGCGTTCATGCGGCCGGTAGCGCCGTATACCGTGTACGCCCCGTCCTCTTCGGCTACGGCGCAGCGCACGCGAATCGGCGGGAGCCCCTTGGCCGTCTCAACAAAGTGTAGTTCGTTGCAGCCGAATACCAATTTGCCGAAGGGGTCGACGATATCTCCTGGGCCGCCGAAGATCAGTGGTAGAGGCGCTGTACGGGACATGTGGGCGTTCTCCCTTGTCTATCGACCCCAAAAAGGGGGCGAAAAAAGTTTGACACCCTCCCGGAGCCGGTCTATCATGAAAACGGTGTTAAGATATCATCAGATATTTTACAGAAGTGTAGCATGGCTTTTGTGCGATCACAAGGAGATATCGGGAAAAGGACTCGACGCCGTCGCGATGCAGCGACGGCGTACCGGCGCCCACGTGAGTGACGGCCGCCGTCGGTGACAGGACGAACAATAAGTCCATAAAAAAAGGGAGGTATCCATGATGGAGGTGAGAAAGGCGATAGTCTTTGCGGTGTTGATCGTATTCGTCGTAGGTCCCGCGTGGGCCGGCGGCGGTCGAGAGGATGAGCCGGCGCAACCGGCAAGCACCGAGACTGAAGTGGACCTTATCGGGGAGTACGAAGGACCCGAGGTTGTCACCGATGTGAACCGTTTCCCTACCGATTTCAATGAGGCGCCGATGCTGTCGCAGATGGTAGCCGCCGGAGATTTGCCCCCGGTTGACGAGCGTCTACCCGTGTTTGAGGACGTGCTTGTTTTGGAGCCGTCGGGGGAGATCGGGCGCTACGGCGGCACGTGGCGGCGCGGCTTTACCGGTCCCGGCGACTGGGTCAACGGCTTGCGCATCGCCAGCAACGATCGTTTCTTGGCATGGCACCCGGTGCGCTTCCCCGAGATGGTGCCCAACGTGGCCAGGGACGTGGAGGTTAGCGACGACGGAACCACCTTCACGATCGTCATGCGTCGGGGGTTGCGCTGGTCCGACGGCGAACTCTTCACCGCCGACGACGTGATGTTCTGGTTCGAGCATATGTATAACAACGACGAGCTCACTCCGGTGCCGAACCCGATCATGTCGATCGACGGTCAAGAGGCGACCGTCACCAGGCTCGACGACTACCGCGTCCAGGTGCGCTTCGCCGCGCCCAACACACTCTTTCGTGAGGTGTTCGGCAGTTCGGTCAACGTCTTCGGCGGGCAGTGGCACTTTGGGCGCTTCGGCAACGGCGGCTACGCGCCGGAGCACTACCTGCGACAGTTCCACCCCGCCTTCGTCGACCAGGCCGAGCTCGACGCGATCGTCGCCCGGGAGGGCTTCGATACGTGGACGGCGCTATTCCGGGCCAGGAATCAAGCCTCGGACAACCCGGATCTGCCGGTGCTGAGCCCGTGGATGGTCGAGGTACCGCCGGGCGCCGAGGGGTGGGTGCTGGTGCGCAACCCGTACTACTTCGGCGTGGACAGCGCCGGTAACCAGCTGCCGTACATCGACCGGATATCCTTCGCCGTGGCCGAGGATCTCGAGGTATTGAACCTGCGGGCCGTGGCCGGCGAGTACGACTTCCAGGCGCGTCACCTGACGATGGCTAACATCCCGCTCTTTCTGGAGAATGCCGAGCAGGGCGACTACACGCTCTACCTCGATCCGGGCCAGCACGGTACCGACGCGGGCTTTCACTTCAATTTGAGCTACCGTGGAGATGCGGAGATTACGCGTTGGTTTCAGAATCGCGACTTCCGCCGGGCCCTCTCTCTGGCGATCGACCGGGACCAGATCAACGAGATCTTCTTTCTCGGCCTCGGTACGCCCGGCTCCCCGGTGGTGGCCGAAACGGGCATCCATACACCGGGGCCGGAGTATCGCGATCTCTGGGCGACCTTTGATCCCGAGCGGGCCAACCGGATGCTCGACGAAATCGGACTCACCGAGCGCGACGCGGACGGCTATCGTTTGAGAACCGACAACGGCGAGCGGCTCATTATCGAGGTGACGACGATTCCCGCTTTCCTACCCAACACACAGATCGCGGAGATGGTCAGGGAGCAATGGGCGGACGTTGGGATCTTTACCAACATCGTCGAGCAGGAGCGTAGCTTGTGGTTCGGACGGCTGCAAAACAACGAGATCCAAATCACGGTGTGGCAGAACGACGGTTCCGACGAGCTCTTCCTCTTTGGGCACCACGTGCTGCCGATTTCAACCGAGTCGGCGATGGGCCCGGCCTACGGTCTCTGGTTCCGTACCGGTGGAGCGCAAGGAATCGAACCGACCGATCCGGCTCTGGTGGAGGCGCTGGATCTATTCCGCCGCGCGCCGGGCATGACGGTTGAAGACCGCATCGACGCGGGTCGCCGCATCTGGGAGATCGCGATCGACGAGGTGTGGACGATCGGCACCGTTGGGCAGTCCGGGGCGTTCATGGGCGTGAGGGTGGCCAAGAACAATATGGGTAATGTGCCCAGTCGCCACTTCAACATCCAGGCGGGTCTGACACCCAGTATTTCTCGGCCGCAGATGTTCTTCTTCCGCGACGCCGAGTAGCGGGAAGGAAGCGCGAGACCACGAAGCGACTGCGGCGGATGCATGATGTCGTGTAGCGATGCGGCGCCCGCCGCACGCCGGTTCGTCGTGGTGTAGCGACGGGCGTATCGGGCCGCGGCAGAGAGGTTCGTCGCTTGAGCTGTTCCGATGGTCGGGCGCACCGCGGCCCTCGTCGCCGCTATACCCGCATCGCAATGAGGAGGTTTGTTCAACGTGGTCGGATACATCGCTCGCCGCTTCGCACTGGCGTTGCTCACGATCTTTGTGGCGTCGATCCTCTCCTTCGTAGTGATGGAACTGCCTCCCGGCGACTTCGCGACCTCGTACGTGGCGCAGTTGGCCGCTGCGGGCAACCCCGTATCGCTGGAGGAGCAGGAGGCGCTGCGTCAGCAGTTCGGACTGGACCGCCCGTTGTACGTCCAGTACGGCCGCTGGATCGGCCGTGTTCTGCGCGGCGACTACGGCATATCATTTGAGTACAACCGACCGGTACGCGAGGTTCTCGGCGATCGGCTGATGCTCACCGTCGTCGTCTCAGTCGCGGCGGTGCTCTTTATCTGGGCCGTAGCGTTTCCGATCGGCATCTACTCGGCGGTGCGACAGTACTCGATCGCCGACTACGTCTTTACCTTTATCGGCTTTCTGGGAGTGGCTATTCCCAACTTCATGTTAGCCCTAATCGTGCTGTACGTAAGCTTTCGCTATTTCGGCGCCACCCAGCTGGGCGGGCTCTTTTCGCCTGAGTTTCAGCATGCATCGTGGAGCTGGGCGCGCGTGTGGAACCTCGTGCGCCATTTGCCGATCCCGGCGATCGTGCTCGGTATGGCCGGCACCGCCGAGCTGATACGCATTATGCGCGCCAACCTATTGGACGAGTTGCGCAAGCCCTACGTGGTCACCGCACGCGCAAAAGGTCTGAGCGAGACGCGCGTCATCATGAAGTATCCGGTGCGCGCCGCGCTCAACCCCTTTGCCAGCACAATCGGCTACATCTTTCCCTTTATCGTCTCCGGTAGCATCATCGTCTCCCTTGTGCTGAGCCTACCGACGGTGGGACCGCTCTTGTACCGCGCGCTGCTATCACAGGATCTCTTCCTGGCCGGTACGATTCTGTTGCTGTTGGCGGTGATGACGGTTGTCGGCACCTTCGTCTCCGATTTGATCCTGATGTGGATCGACCCGCGCATTCGCTTTGGTATGGATCGACGCTGATGGCCGACGTGAACACTTCTCCGCCCCCAGCGGCCGGTACCGAGAACAGGGATGCCGCCCGGCGCATCGCGATGGCGACGCAGTGGCAGCTCATGTGGTGGCGCTTCCGCAAGCACAAGGTGGCGCTCGCCTCGCTGATCGTCTTGATCCTTTTCTACACCGTAGTACTCTTCGCCGATTTTTTCGCGTACGCCGACCCCTTTGAATCCGAGGCGGGGCGCTCGCTGATTCCACCGCAACGCATTCACTGGTTCGACGAGGGTAGACTCAAGCCCCACGTGATCGGCCTGGTCGGACGGCGCGACCCGGCGACCTTTCGTCGCGTCTACCAACCCGACCCGGAACGCAAATACTATCTCCGCCTCTTTGCGCCGGGTTACGAGTACCGGCTCTTGGGCTTGATCCCCGTCAACCGTCATCTTATAGGCGTAGCCGACGCCCGCGCCGAGGAGACGCTCTTTCTGTTGGGTACCGACATCACCGGGCGCGACCTATGGTCCCGACTGATGGTGGGAACGCGCACCTCCCTGACGATCGGATTGGTCGGCGTGGCGCTGAGCCTCTTTTTAGGAATTCTCCTCGGGGGAATATCGGGACTGTACGGCGGAGTGGTCGATACGGTGATTCAGCGCCTGATCGAGATCGTGCGCTCGATTCCGACGATTCCGTTGTGGATGGGTCTGGCGGCGGCGATGCCCGCCGAGTGGCCGATTACGCGTATCTATTTCTTTATCACGATCATTATTTCGCTTATCGGGTGGACGGTGATGGCGCGCGTGGTGCGGGGGCGCTTTCTTTCGCTCCGGGAGGAGGATTTCGTGGTCGCTGCGGAGCTCGCCGGCGCCGGGCGTTTGCGCATCATCTTTCGCCACATGGTGCCTTCGTTTCTGAGTCACATCATCGCCGCCACAACCCTGGCGATTCCGGTGATGATCATCGCGGAAACGGCGTTGAGTTTCTTGGGGTTAGGGTTGCGCCCGCCGGCGATCAGTTGGGGCGTTTTGTTGCAGCAGGCGCAGAACGTGCAGGCCGTGGCGCTCTCGCCGTGGCTCCTGCTGCCGGCGGCGTCGGTCATCATCGCGGTGTTGGCGTTCAACTTTCTGGGCGACGGACTGCGAGACGCGGCGGATCCATATGGGTAGGCGACGTAAGGGCGCAAGGCGCCCGCCGGCCGAACACGGCGCGGGTGCGCAGGGCTCCGCGGCGAAGCGCGTTACGGGTGCAAAACGTTTCGCACCGTGGCGCCGGGCCGGCGAGCGGCGTTCTCGGGAGAGAGGGGTTACCGGTACGAAGCATCCTTCGACCGGAGTCGCCGGCGGCGCGCCGGATGCAGGTGCGACGACCCCCGACGCGTCGGTGCTCTCGATCCGCGGTCTGAAGACGTTCTTCCACCAGGACGAGGGGGTAGTACGCGCCGTTGACGGGGCGAGTTTGGACCTCCGGCGCGGCAGAACGCTGGGCATCGTCGGTGAGTCGGGCTGCGGCAAGAGCGTCACGGCGCGCTCTGTGCTGCGTATTCTGGAGCGCTCGGCGCGAATCGAGGAGGGGCACATCTGGTTGCACCGCGCGGACGGCGGCGAGCCGGTCGACCTCACCACCCTGGATTCCGACGGCCGCGCGATTCGCTCGATTCGCGGCGCCGAGATTTCGCTCATCTTCCAGGAGCCGATGACCTCCTTCAGCGCCTTTCACACCGTGGGCAACCAGATGATCGAGGCGATCCGCCTGCACCAGCCGCTGACGCGTCGCCAGGCGCGCGCCAAGGCGATCGAGATGTTGCGCCTGGTCGGTATCCCAAAGCCGCAGCGACGCATCGACGAGTATCCCTTTCAGCTCTCGGGCGGTTTGCGGCAGCGCGTCATGATCGCGATGGCGCTCTCCAGTGATCCGCAGATCGTAATCGCCGATGAGCCCACCACCGCCCTGGACGTGACCACTCAGGCGCAGATCCTCGACTTGTTGCGCGAACTCCAGGCGCAAAAGGGTATCTCGCTCATTCTGATCACCCACGATATGGGTGTGATCGCCGAGATGGCGGACGATGTGGCGGTAATGTATCTGGGGCGTGTGGTCGAGCGTGGGCCGGTGGACGCGATCTTTCATAATCCCAAGCACCCGTACACACGGCTCCTATTGCGCTCCATTCCAAGTATTCTCTCCAAGCCGCGTACGCGCTTGGAGGCGATCAGCGGCTCGATTCCGCACCCCTACGCACGCCCGGCCGGGTGCCCCTTCCACCCGCGCTGCCCGGCGTTTATGCCCGGAACGTGCGACGCGACTTCTCCATCACTGCTAAAGACGGACGACAACCACTACGTAAGTTGCTTCCTCTATCCCGCCGGCACGGCGAACCAAACCACCGAACCGGAGGCGAATGCATAAATGTCCGACAAGATTCCCGCCGACCGGTACGAAGAGCGACCGCTGAGCTCCTCGGAGCCACCCACCGGCCATAGCGACCATCTACAAAACTCATCGGCGCCGTCCGACGGTGCGCAACACGGAGAGCCCTCCGACGGGGCGATCTCCTCTCAAGACGCACAAGGCAGGCAATCGTCACCTTCCGCGACGTCGCCTGCGGGCGAACATCTGTTAGTGGTCGAGGGCCTCAAGAAGCACTTCCCGATTCGCAAAGGGATGCTGCGGCGCGTGGTGAACCACGTGCGCGCGGTGGACGATGTGAGCTTCACCATCGAGCGCGGCGAGACGCTTTCGCTCGTCGGTGAGTCCGGCTGCGGCAAGACCACCACCTCGCGCTGTATTCTTCGAGCCCTCGATCCCACGGCCGGCTCGATCCGGTTCTCCCTCGGTGAGGGACGCGCGGTCGAGCTGGCGGAGCTGCCCAAACGCCGGCTACGGCCGCTGCGCCGTCGGATTCAGATGATCTTCCAGGATCCGTTCTCGTCGCTCAATCCGCGCATGACGATTTGCGACATAATCGGCGAGCCGCTCTTGGTAAACGGTATGACCGATCGCCGGGAGCGTATCGCGCGCGTCACCGAGCTGTTGCAGCTGGTGCACCTCTCGCCGGAGTTTATCAACCGCTACCCCCACGCCCTAAGCGGCGGACAGCGCCAACGCGTAGGGATCGCCCGCGCCTTGGCGTTGAATCCCGATCTCATTGTGGCCGATGAGCCGGTGTCGGCGCTGGACGTCTCGGTGCAGGCGCAGATCGTCAACTTGATGCTCGACCTACAGGACCAACTCGGGCTGACCTATCTGTTTGTGGCCCATGACTTGAGCGTCGTCAAACACATGTCCAGTCGCGTGGCGGTGATGTACGTCGGCAAGATTGTGGAGATCGCCGACACCGAGACGCTCTTTCACGCGCCGGCGCACCCATATACCGAGGCGCTGCTCTCGGCGGTACCTAAGCCGGACCCTCGACTTCGCTCGGACCGCATCGTCCTGGGAGGAGAGGTTGCCGATCCCGCCAATCCACCTTCCGGGTGCTACTTTCACCCGCGCTGCAAGTACGCCACCGACCTATGCAAGGCGAAGGCTCCACCGCTGCGCGAGCTCACCGATGGCCACATGGTACGCTGCCACCGCGCCGAGGAGATTACCCTCGCCGGCGTTTCGGAGTAGTCAAATCGCGTACCGTCGGTAGTTGAACGCCTCCAGAAAGTCCTTGCAGCGCTCTTTGACCGCGGCGAACCACGCGTCACGCCGCGGTGGGTTGGCTACCTCGGCGAGCTTGGGCTTGATCGGAGTCGCCCCTCCCGCCGTCAGAATCGTCTCGGCCAGGACGCCCTCGCGGACAAGTTCGTCGAGCTGCTGTTCGGTGAAGGTGTCTCGCAAACTACCGAGTACGCGACGTGCCACCGCCTGCCCGCCGTGTACCGCGAGGGTGGTGTAGACGTTGATCTTGACGAAGCCGTCGCTGGGGATGCGCGGCAAGTCCACGGCACTCACCGACGAGGTGCCGTGGAGGCACAAAATCTTACCCACCGCCGCACTGATCGCCCGCGCGCGCTCGGAGTCGTAGTGTACCGTGTCGGAGGTGGCGCGGTGCTCCGTGCCCACGTTGGGTACGATGATGTCCACGCCCGTTTGGGTCACAAAGCGCTCGGCCTGCGCCGCGGTGGTGAGCTCGTTCTTGTAACTCTCGCTGCCCTCGGCGAAGATCTCGTCTACCGCGCCCTCCACCAGAACGCGTCCTTTGACACGCTCGACGTAGCGGGCGGTCATCTCTACGTTCTCCTCAAAGGGCCGTTCGCTCGCATCGTGCATTACCGAGGCGAAGTGATCGGCGAAGTGCTCGAATATGTCGCCGTCCAACCACGGGAAGCCGTGGTCGAGGTGTGGCAGGGCACGTAAATTACGGTAGGGGCTGTGTTCGCCCATAAACAGCTCCAGATCGGAGAACATTAGCTGCGTGCCCAGAACCGGATCGCCCGCCGCGGTGACGAGCGTCATCTGTCCGCGCGGGGGGTAGCGGATCGTCCACGCCGGTACCACCGGCAGGTCATCCACGCCGATCTTGCGGCCGTACTCGTAGACCGCCGCCAACACCGCCTCCATCGTCTCGCGGTCCTCCATGCAGAAGACCGGTAAGCCCACGCCGAGCTCGCCCGCCTCCTGGTAGACCTCTTTTACCGCCTGATAATCACGAACGACCGGCATGATTCCTCCTTTTGGTCCACTTTAGTGCATGACGCTGCCGCCGGATATGTTGACCGCCTCGCCGGTGATGTACGCCGCCTCGTCGCCGGCCAAAAAAAGGGCGACCTGCGCTACGTCCTCGGGGGTGCAGGCGCGTCCCATCGGGATCTTACCCTCCAAATAGCCTCGTACTTCGCCGATCTCCATCGTGCGTTTACGAGCGTAGTCGGCGATCTGTTCGTCCCACAGGGGAGTGAAGACCACGCCGGGGCAGAGAGCGTTCACCCGTACCCCGTCACGGGCAAACTCCACCGCCAGCGATTGAGTGAGGCCTATCACGCCGAACTTGCTGGCGCAGTAGGCGGCGTAGTGGCTGTTGCCGACCTTGCCCGACTGGGAGGACATGTTGAGTACTACCCCGCGCCGCCTCGGTACCATGCGGCGCAGCGCCGTTTGGCTACCAATAAAAGCACCGGTAAGGTTGACTGCAAGCGTTTTGTCCCACGTCGCTTCGGAGCACTCGAGGAAGGGCACGATCGTCGACACCCCGGCGTTGTTGACCCAGATATCGATCGCCCCGAAACGCTCTTCGATCTGGTCGGCCGCGTCCGCAACCGCCGCCGCGTCGGTGACGTTGAACGACCACGCCGCGGCGCGGCCTCCATCACCGGTGATCGCCGTAGCGGCACGGTCGGCGTCGTCGTGGTGCACATCGGTTACCGCCACGAACGCACCTTCGGCGGCAAAGGTACGGCAGATCGCCTCCCCGATGCCGCGACCGCCGCCGGTAACGACCGCAACTTTGTCCTTCAGCCGTGCCATCGCACCCATCTCCCGTCGCGGTGCTCATCTCGCGCCCCGGAAACTCTCGTGCATGGAACGGCATTCACGGAGATCGCGGCGTTCCGTAGTCTCCGACCCGGCCCATTGGGCCGTATGCGGGCGTCTAAACGAAGGAACGGTTGTCTTCGGTCCGAGTTCCCCAGGGCGCTGTTGCGTGCATCTTCACGGTGCGCGCTCACGTGGCGCTCCCGCTCGACTCGCTTTCGACCGATCCGCTCTCCGGAGCGTCTTGTGCTTCCGTGAGTCCCGACGCAGCCCAGCCGCCGTCCACAAAGAGATCGTTACCGGTGACGTAGCTCGATGCATCGGACGCAAGAAAGATCACTGGGCCTACCATCTCCCCGGGCTCGCCCCAGCGGTTAAGCATCGTGCGCCGCGCGCGTACCGCGTGGGCACGCGGATCTTCGTAGCTCTTGCGCGACAGCGGCGTGTTGAAGTAGCCGGGGCAGATGTTGTTGACCCGGATGTTGTATTTGGCCCAGTCGGTGGCCAACGCCCGGGTCAGTTGCAGGAGGCCCCCCTTGGCCGCTTGGTAGGCGGGGTTGTTAGGAAAGGCGACCACACTGTTGATGCTGCATACGTTGATGATGCTTCCGCGTCGCCGCGGAAGCATCGTACGCGTCGCCACCTCCCGGCAGAGATGAAAGACTGCCGAGAGGTTGACCGCCAGCGTGGAGTCCCAGTCTTCGCGTGGATAGCGTTCCGACGGCGTCGAGCGCGTGATGGCGGCGCAGTTTACGAGAATATCGATGCCACCGAAATGCTCTACGCTCTGCTCCACCAGCCGCGCGCGTTCCCCGTCGTCGGTGAGCTCCGCAGGCAGGGCCAGGCAACCGCTCCCGGAGGCGTGCGCCTCGACGATGCGTGCCTCGGTTCGCCGCAGCTCGCCGGCGTTGACGTCGGTGACGACCACCTGGACGCCGATCGAGGCGAGCCCCTCGGCGACCGCGCGCCCGATGCCGCGCGCCGCGCCGGTAACGAGGGCGCTCTTGCCGGCCAAGGTAAAGAGTCGCAGTGCGTCCTGAGGCGTATGGTTCGCCGCCGGTGACTCCTTTGTCGGTTCGGTTGTCCTCGATCGTGCCGTCATGATCGCTCGCTCCTTGCTCGGCCCGCGTGAGCTCAATCGAGCCGCTTGCCGCCGTTGACCGCGATGATCTCGCCGGTGATGTACGCCGCGTCGTCGGACGCGAGAAAGGAGATCGCCGCGGCGATCTCCTGCGGGTCGCCGAGGCGCGCCAGGGGAATCGCACGGCGGATACGTTCCAGCGACTCGGGTGTGTTGATGCGCTGGTGAATCGGCGTGTCGATCACGCCCGGCGCCACACCGTTGACGGTGATGCCCGCCGGCGCCAACTCGATCGCCATTGAGCGCGTTAGCGCGTCCAGGCCGCCTTTACTCGCCGCGTAATGAGCCGAGCCGGGGCCGCCGCCGGTGCGCGCCGAGATTGAAGTGACGTTGATGATGCGTCCCCACTTCTCCGCTTTCATGCCGGGAATGCACGCTTTGGCGCACAGAAAGGCGCCTCGCAGATTGACTCCCAGCACCGTGTCCCACAGCGCCGGTGTCATTTTCTCGAGCGGCGCGGTTTTGAAGACGTCACCGGCGTTGTTGATCAACACGTCGATCGCGCGACCGAACCGGTTCGTTGCCGCCCGCACCGCCCCCTCCACGCTCTCGGGATCCGATACGTCCATCCGGGTGGTAAAGACGGCGGCGCCGTCGCGTCCCAGTCGTTTCGCCAACGCCTCGGCATTATCGCGGCTCCGATTGTAGCAACACACCACCGCCGCGCCGTCGTGCGTCAGCCGCTCGACTGTTGCGGCGCCGATGCCGGTGGCGCCGCCGGTGACGAGCGCCAGGTGTCCCGAAAGAGCGACGCTCATCGAGGCCGTCCCGCGGTCGTGGCTTCATCTCGTGCCCGGGTACCCCCGCCGGAGCTGTGCACCGACGGCTTAAGCTCCTGCACGATCTCCAATAGATTGCCCTCGGGGTCGCGGGTAAAAAAGAGTTTGACATTTCCGTCCGGCGAGTCGGTCGGTTCGCTCAAAGGCCGGCAACCGTGGTCGCTCAGGGTGCGCCATGCCACGGCGATGTCGGTGACGTTGAAGGCGATATGGCGAATACCGTGGTCACAGAGTCGGTCGCTACCGTGACTCGCCGACGGGTGGGCGTCGTCGGCCAAGAGCTCGATCATGGAGCCGTCCGGGGCGGTCAGCTTCACCATGCGCAGATCCACGCCTTTGAGCGCCTGCACCCGTTCGATGTACGCTCCCGTCTGGCGAAAATCGATAGCCACCTCGAGACCCATCACGTCGCGCCAGAAGCGCACGCTCCGGTCCATGTCGGCCACCACGATGCCGATGTGGCGCGTCGCCAGAATCACGGTATACCCCGCGGATAGACGATTACTTTGAGGGACTCTTTGCGCTTCATCAGCTCGATACCGTCGTGAAAGGCGTCGAGCGCCACACGGTGCGTGATGATCGTCTCGGTGTCGATCGCGCCGTCGGCCATCACGCGTACCGCCTCGGTTACGTGCTCCGGCCGCGAGTCGGAAGCACCCACTACGGCGAGCTCACCGTAATGGAGTGGGCGGCTGTCCAGCTCGATCGTCGAGTCGCCGCGCGGAAGGCTGGCAAAGAGGCTTACCGTGCCCCCCTTGCGTAGTAGAGACGGGGCGATCTCGTGGGCGTTGCGCGTCGGAGCGCTCACTACCACCACATCGGCACCCAATCCCCCGCTACGGCGATCGACGACGTCTTTGACATCCTCGTGTTTCCCGTCGATCACGGTGACGTCGGCGAGCTTGCGCAGTAGCGACAGGCGAGGCTCGGACCGTTGCACAACCATTACCTCACTCGCACCGGAGGCCTTGGCAAACTCGACGTTGAGCGCTCCCAAAGGCCCACCGCCGAGGACCACCACGCGATCGCCGCGTCTCACGCCCGCCAGACGCTGCGCGTTAATGACGCAGCTCAACGGTTCCG
This sequence comes from Alkalispirochaeta sp., assembly GCA_965601925.1. GTDB lineage: Bacteria > Spirochaetota > Spirochaetia > DSM-27196 > Alkalispirochaetaceae > Alkalispirochaeta. The sequence continues at coordinate 1,405,197 of OZ271854.1, read as the reverse complement.
AGAGAGAGGCGGCCTCGTTGGAGAGCTCGTCGGGGACTTTGATCACGTTGCCGCCGGCCAGCGCCTCCGGCGGGATCGCAAGGCACTCGGCGAATCCGCCGTCGAAGTCGTAGCTGATCGGTTTGGCGTTGAGGCAGAGGTTGCCGAGGCCGCGTTCGCAATACGCACAGCGGCCGCACGCGACGGTCGTGGCAAGGGTCACACGATCTCCCACCGCATATCCGGCGACACGCGCGCCGACGTGGGTGACGCGTCCGACCAACTCGTGGCCGATGATTCGCGGCGGCTTACAACGCGGATTGCCGATCGTCGCCAGCTTGAGATCGGTGCCGCAGATTGCGCAACATAGAATCTCGACGAGCAGATTGTCGTCGGTAGGGGCCGGCTCCGGGCGCTCCTCGACGCGAATATCACCGGGTCCGTAATAGACCGCCGCTTTCACCTCCGTCCCTCCCTGCAATGCCGACAGACGCGCCCATTTTGCATCGGAACCAGCTCCTATTCCTCGGTTGCCAAAGGTGTGTGGTGCGAAAAACCTTGTGTCCCGCCGCAGGTTCGAGTATGATATACCAGGTGATCTTTGTCAATGAAAACCTCGGATACGTCGGCACTCTATCGTTCTCGCTCAACACCGCCGGCCGCGGTACGTGGGCATCACGGCGGTAATGTCCACCGATGAACACGTCGGATGCGATCGTCGCCGGGCATCTGTGTCTCGACATGATCCCGACCCTATCGGAGCGCTTCGGCGATCAGTTTGCAACGACCTTCGTACCGGGCGGCACGCTCTCCGTCGGGCCGATCACACACTGCACCGGCGGTCCGGTTTCCAACACCGGTCTGGCGCTCACCATCCTCGGCATTTCAACGTACCTCATGGCAAAGGTCGGCAACGACGAGTTGGGCCGGATCGTGGCTTCGATCGTGAACCGCTACGGCGACCATATGGCGGACGGTCTGGTCGTAGACGAGACGCTCCACACCTCGTACACGATCGTCATCAGCCCGCCGGAGATTGATCGCCTCTTTTTGCACTATCCCGGCGCCAACGAGCGCTTCTGCGCCGACGATATCGACTATGAACGTGTAGCCCGGGCGCGACTGTTCCATTTTGGGTATCCCCCACTGCTCAAAGAGATGTATCGCGACGGAGGACGACAATTGTCACGGATGTTCGAGCACGTGCGGTCCACCGGCGTGACTACATCGCTGGACATGTCGCTCCCCAACCCGCTGTCCGAGGCGGGGCAAGCGGACTGGAAGGCGATCCTGAACTCAACGTTGCCGCACGTCGATCTTTTTTTGCCGAGCCTGGATGAGCTCCTCTACATGGTGCGTCGACCTCTTTTCGACGAACTGTTCGACTCCGCCGGTGGGGGAAGTATCGCACCCCTTGTTCCCCCGCAGCTGCTCTCCGAGCTCGGCGCCGAGCTGCTTGCCATGGGAGCGGCGATCGTCGCTATCAAGCTGGGAGAACGGGGGCTCTACCTACGCACCGCTGCCGCACAGCGAATCGCCGCTCTCGGGGCGGCGCGACCGGCGCACTCCAACGATTGGACCGACAGGGAGCTGTGGGCACCGTGCTTTCGTACCGCCGTCGTCGGTACTACCGGCGCCGGCGACGCCACGATCGCGGGGTTCTTGGCGGCGTTGCTCCGCGGTCTTGCTCCTGAGGGCGCGCTGGAGGCTGCGGTTGCAGTGGGTGCGTGCAACGTCGAGGCGATCGATGCGCTGGAGGGCTTGCGCTCCTGGGACGAGACGATGGCGCGGGTTCGCGGCGGCTGGCGGCGCCGGGAGCTGGCGGTAGATAGCAGCGAGTGGACGTTTGACGTGGAGCATGAAGTATGGAGACGACACGCCGACCGAGCTGCCGGACATCCATGAGGTGCGCTATCGCCGACCGCGTGGGGTGTCCGAGGGCGCCGTGGCGACACGGTCGGTGGAGATAGCGTCTCGGCCGTCAAGTTCGCAAGCATCCCGTGAAAGAAAAGCTCACGGAGTCCGCGGAGAAAGGGAACCGATCCCTCCCGCCGTCTCTGTGCGAGCTCTGCGTGAGATATCAATGTAGGGAAGGGACTTTCGGAACGCCGCCAGTCGCTCACTACCGTCCACCGGCTATGAGCGTCAGATGTCGAGCTTGAATCTCTCCCATGATTTCTCGAGGCGCGCGAGTTGGTCTCCATCGAGGGGCGCAAAGGGGGCGCGGCACCGGCCGCATGGAATGCCTTCGACCGTTAACAGGTGCTTGATCGCATTGAAGATGCCGGCATCCACGAGGACATCGATCATCTCGTTGACGATCGATTGGATATGTCTGGCGCCCGCCGTATCGCCGCCGTGAACGAGACGCATCATCTCCAAAAACTGAGGCGCCATGAGGTTGTAGGTACTGCCGACTGCGCCGTCGGCGCCCATCGCGAGCGCACCCAAGAGCGTATCGTCGTGGCCGCTCAAGATCACCATACCGGGATGTGCGCGCTTCATCCGTTCCAACTGCGGAAGATCGACCGATGTGTGCTTGATGCCTATTACGCTTTCGTGACGAAAAAGCGTTGAAGTCATATCGCGATCCAACGTCACACCGGAGAACTGAGGGAAGTTGTACAATATGAACGGTAGTCCCGTGCTTTCCGCGATATCCAAGTAATAGCGCACGATCTCAGCGCGATTGAACCCGTAGTAGAAGGGCGGAATCGCCGAGACCGCATTGGCGCCTACGGTTTCGGCGTGGCGGCTGAGATCGATCGCCTCGGCGGTGCTGATACTGCCGACGTGGTAGACCACCGGAATGCGCCCCGCAGTTTGCTCCACGACGACGGTGAGGATATGCTTGCGCTCTTCCCGGGTGAGGAGAAATGCCTCGCCGGTGCTTCCTCCGACATAGAAGCCGTTCACACCCTGATCGATGAGGCGTTCGACAAGGGCGCGCAACGACGACTCGAGTACGGCACCGTTGCCGTCAAACGGAGTAATGAGCGCCGGTAAGAGGCCGGATATCGCTTTCATGCCTCACCGCTCCTGCACGCGGTCCGGCGTTTAGTCGGGACGACCGCGACTGTGCGCATTACGCCAGCCTCGCAACAAGGGAGCCCTTTCCGGAGCGGACGTGTTCGCGTACGACGCGCTCGGCGTGGTCCGGATCGGGAACGAGCAACTCATCGAGCAACCTGTCGTGCCGACGATGGTTGAGACCGACACTGGTCATCGTTAGTTTATGAATCGCGTAAAAGACATTTAGATGCATGCAGCGCTGGAACTCTTCGGACAGACGGGAGCAGTTCGCCAGGTCCACCAAAGCGCGATGAAAGACGATTTCGTTCTTCCAGTACTCCGGTTGCTCCGGGTTCGATTGCTCGAGCTCCTTTGCCAGCGGTCGCAGTTCGTCCAGACGATTCCTGACCGGCTCGCCGCAGTACATACGCGCCGCCTGACACTCCAACGCCTCGCGGATCACCAGCATACCGAAGACGTCCTCGGTCCGAATCGGCCGTACCTGCGTACCCTTTCTGGCGATGCTCTCCAGAAATCCTTCCATCTCCAACTGTACGACCGCCTCCAGTACCGGAGCGACGCTCATGCCGAGCTCGGCCGCCAAATCGCGACGATTGAGAATCTCGCCGGGAACTAGCTTATTGTTGAGTAAGCGCTCCAACAGTGCGTCGTACGCAGTGCGCGATAGTGTTTGTTTACTCTGATCGTTGCTGCCGCGGCGCGACACCGATGCCTCCTGTCCTTGATTGAACGAACCACATGATATATCACATGGCAACGCTATGCAAGTCCGACCATTTCGGTCGATATGTTACGGGCTGCATCCCGCGTATTGTCGTCGTAAAACGCCTCACGAACCCGGTATCGTCCCCGGTATGAGTAGTGGCGTGCTTATCCATTGGGATATCTCGGTCGTATGGTATGCTATCGAAGAGTTGTATCGACGGGAGGAACGCTCCGATGAAACGATTTGTCGCCGCACTTCTTTTGACGTTCGCGCTCGTGTCGCAGATCGGTGCCGAGCGGTGGTTGTGGACCGAAACGGTCGAACTTCGGTTTCAGTCCGCGCAACCGGTGACCGGTGAGGTGGTCGAAGGCGACTGGGACGTTCGCGTATCGGTCGTCGTCGGGACGGTCGACGGTGAGCGGGCACTCATGTCGCCGGGTCAAACACTCCGGACCGCGGTCAATCCCGCACGGCTCTTGGAGTGCGTCACTCACGTGTTCAGGGCCGATTTGTACGAACAGTTGTACACGGGTCCTCCGGACAACGCCGAGCACGCGATCGAGTGGAGACCGCCCATGATCGAGTACGATCTCGGGTCCACGTCCTTTACCGTCGATGTGACGACCCTCGACCGAGGATATCCGCGACGCATCGCCGTCCCCGTTTCCGTCCCCGTCCGACACCGTGCCGGGCCGCCGACCCTATGGGAGATCGTGTTTGTCGTCACCGTTACGTGACACACGACCCGAGGCGATCGTCGTCACCTCCAATCTCTGGTACGGAAGCGCGTTGGCGGCGAGTCTGACCGCCGGCGCACGCCTCCTGCAGGATATGGTTCCCGGCGCGGCGTCGGGCTACGAGTTTTTCGTCGATACCGATGCGCATTCGGAACGGCGACACGGCGTGCGGGACTTCGAGGTGTATCGCAAAGCGCTTCGCGGTATCCGCACGATCCTCGACGAGCGGGCTCCCGATCACGCTGTGCTTCTCGGCGGCGGATGCGCGGCCTCGATTGCGACGGTCTCATATATGAAGCGTCGCTACCGGCGACTTCACGTAATCTGGATCGACGCGCACGGCGACCTGCATACTCCTGCATCCTCACCGTCCGGATACATTCACGGCATGGCGCTCGGTATCATCACCGACGCCGCGGCGCATCGACACTTTTTTCCGGATGAGTCGGCGTTGCCGCGCGATCGGGTGGCGCTGGTCGGCCAGAAGCTGCTCGACCCACCCGAGTCGGCGGCGATCGAGCGCCACGGTATTCGCCGTTTCACCGCCGAGGACGCGGGCTCGTTGGCGGCATATTGCGCCGCCCGTCCGGACCCGGTATACGTGCATCTCGATCTCGATGTACTACATCCCGACATCTACGCCAATCCCAAGTGCGATATCCCGGTCGGCATCGATTTCGAACGTCTCGCGTCGCTTCTCGCAGCCGTCGCCGATAACGCTCCCGTCGCGGGGATCTCCGTCGTCGAGAGCGCCGAGTCCGATAGGAGGCGGGTCTCCAGGGTTGTGGAGGCGGTCGCGACCGCCGTGCCGTGGACGGCTCGTCGGCAGATCGATCACGGCGGCTGAGGGCTCGGCGTTTACCGGATACCCATCATCGGTCACCGTGTATACTCGAATCATGAAGACACGAGAACGTCTCATCGCCGTCGCTTCCGAGCTAATACGACGGAAGGGATACTTCGGCACCTGCGTCAACGAAGTGCTCGCCGCCGTCGGAGTACCGAAAGGCAGCCTCTATCACCACTTCCCGGCCGGCAAAGATGAGCTGATACGAGAGGCGGCCATCCATGGCGGGCGATCGCACCTGCGGAGGTACGGCGAAGCATTGAAGGGGAAGTCCGTAACCGACGGCCTCTACGCCGTCATCGACGCTATGGCGACGGAGCTGCGCGATCCACCGCGGGTCGTTCTCCAGCGTCAAAGAGCTGGTTGCGAAGATCGAGTTTTTCGTCGTTGCATGGAACAAGAACTCAGTGCCCCTCGCGTGGCATGCAACTACAGATTCAATACTCGCGAAGCTCGCTCGCTTATGCGAGCGAATCTCCGGGACAGGACATTAGTAGGTGCATACGTGTAGTACGCCTACCGCTATGCAAGAGATGGCTCTGTCTATATTGTATTGCAGTGTCATTTCCTCAACATATGATACGTACGAGGACGATATGGATGTATCTAAAGAACAACCGGACGAAACGAATCGGCGGCTCAGCATGGTGTTTGCCCGAGCCGAGATCGTCTGGTATGAGGGGCATTACGCGTTCGAACCCGTAGATGCTGACATTGACTCATTAACCCTATCAGGGGAGATTCTGGCACTAATCAAGCTTGACGATGCGTGGTCAGTGTTGCGCAAAACTGAGCAGGCCGATGAATTGTGCGCGCTCTTTCGCGTGCGATTCCCCGTACGCGAAGACAACAGCGGCTTTGTCGGGTGGCTAGCGAATGTCATCAAACGGGAATGCGGTTCGGGTGTCGGTGTTGTGTGCGGCTATGACTCAGCGATTGGCGACCTGTTTGACTATTATGCCGTCCCCGCGTCGGCGGCTGCCGACGTACGGGATCTGCTTGGTCGGCTCAAGTCGAACGCGGACGCAGAGTGAGGCGACAATGGCTGAGCGCTTACAACTGCATGGCAGAAGGTTCACCGTTGAAACAACCGCCGCCGATGGTGTCGTCAATAGCGACACTCTCTTTGAGTTTCAGCAGCAAGAGAGTCTTGTCTCCGCATCCTATTCGGGAGGACGCGTTCAGCGTGGCTTTCTTGTCGGATTGCTGAACGGCACCAGGCTTGAGTTCTCGTACTGTCAGGTGCACGACAACAACGAGTTCAAGACGGGCCACTCCAATGCGACTGTCGACTGGACAGGCTCGCTTGTCCGCATCACCGAAGAGTTTGAATGGGCGGATGGTTCCGGGAGCGGCATAAACATCTTCGTCGAACTGAAGTAGCGGGTCTGTTTCCTGCCTACACAGGAGAAGGGAGAACACGAATGTCATCGAACTTCGCTGAGCCGGTACGCAAACTGCCCGAGGCAGACATTCCGCTATCCGGGATCACCGCGTATCTGTCACAAGCTGAGAGCCATCAGATTATCTTCATGGAGTTCGCCGAGGATGTAGACCTTCCCGAGCATTCCCATGAGGCGCAGATCGGCTATGTTCTCAATGGTCAGATCGACCTGACTATGAACGGCGAAACAGTCTCGTATACCAGGGGTGATAACTACTACATCCCGCCCGGTGTTCCGCATTCGGCAAAGATTCACGCTGGCTATGCCGACATCACGTTCTTCGATCAGCCCGACCGCTACAAGGCTAAGTAATCTGCATAGACCCGCTTGCTTGGCTTATCTCAGAGCGCAGCCTCAAACCGGCCGCGGCGTCGTAGGGGGTGCCCGGGCCCCGTTTTTGCGTCGGCCGTGCCGATGTTGTGCTCAGTCGTCCGCCTTCGTGCATACCGCGAGGATGTGCTGCGACGCACCCATGATCGACGCATCGGTAGAGATATCAAAGCAGTAGTCGAGCCATTTCGCCCGCGTCTTGGAGTCGAGTTCGTCGATCCGCTCTTCTATCGCCCATACGAGCGTCTCTACACCGGCGACGACGCGCACGTGTAAACCGAACGTTTCCAAATAGGGTCGCACGTCGTGAGCGCGCATGTAGTGGGCGTGGGTAAAGCCGAGATCGTAATCCGTGCGGTTCTCTCCATGTGTGAACACATCATGAAGTGCCGTCGCCGCATCACCTAAGCCGGCGGGGTTGCGCACAAGCACGGAGATCGCGTGGGCAACCGGTGAGATGAACGCGTACGCAATCGCTCCCTCGGGCCGTGTGATGCGTATGCACTCATTGATCGCATCGGCGCGATCTCGCTCATTGGGTAGATGATACAACGGTCCCAGACAGAGCGTCACGTCAAACATCTCGGAATCGATAGCGGAGAGGTCCGTCGCGTCCCCGACACACGCCTCATCGAGCGCAACACCGTTCGTGCGAGCGTGAGCTCGGGCAAATGCGATGTTCTCGGGCGACAGGTCGATGAGGCTCACCGCGTGACCCCGCTCGGCGAAGTAAAAAGCGTATCGTCCCGGCCCGCCGCCGATATCGGCTATGTGGGAGGCGGGCGCAATGAATGGCGCCAGATGCCGTTTCGTCATCTCAAACTCAACCGGATGCCGATCCAACCGCGTCCACTCGGTAATGACGCCCGCATCGTAGTATGTCCGTACTTCATTCCGCATCGTGTATTCTCCGCCGTCTACCATACCACACGGCGTACACGTCGAGTCGTCGGTCCAGCCTCGAAGACGGCGTGTCTTTTCTCGACGGCGGACTCCCCGTCCGCAGCTCCCCACGCAAAAGCCGCGAAGTATCATACGGGACACGGTGCGGGTACTATGTCGAGCGCGACCTTGCCGTGTAAGATGCACGGCAACCGCGAAGCGGAGCGTACGCGGCGGCGTTGAGCGAAGGGCGACCCACCGCCTTCGGTCGATCGAAGGCCCCTTCATTCTCGATGCGACCGCGTCGTCGGTAGGGCCTATCGAGAGACGTAACGTTATGGAGCACGATATGAAGCCGAATGAAGATTATCGCGACTTTTTGAAGGGTGATTTGTGGGAGCGATTCGACGCGTTTGAATCGGATCAAAGAAGGGGTGTTCCGGCGCCTGAGGTGCAAAAATCGTACCCCGAAGGCGCGCAGTTGATAAATCTGGTGACGCCGGAGCGGTTCACCGTCGGTAACACGCCTCTCATCGACGTCATCGCAGCAAGAAAGAGCGCGCGGAAGTTTCTCCCCGACCACCTCAGCTTGGAAGAGCTCTCCTTCCTATTGTGGTCGACTCAAGGGTTACGGGGACGCGCCGAACGGTTGCGTACCGTTCCGTCGGCCGGGGCGCGACACCCCTTCGAAACGTATCTGATGGTGAACGCCGTAGAAGGTATCGAGGTGGGATTGTACCGGTATCTTCCTCTGGAGCATAAGCTCGTACTCGTGCGCGGCGGCGCAAACCCCACCGACAGGGTAACCGATGCGTGCCGGGGCCAGCAGTTCTGCGCCGAGTGTGCCGTGCTCTTCGCGTGGACCGCCCTCCCGTATCGAACGGAGTGGCGTTACGACATCATCTCACACAAGATGATCGCCGTGGACGCCGGCCACTTATGCCAAAATCTCTATCTGGCGTGCACGTCGATCGGCGCGGGAACGTGCGGCATCGGAGCATACGACCACGCCAAAATCGATCAGCTTCTCGGTGTTGATGGGAGAGATGAGTTCACCGTGTATCTCGCTCCGGTAGGAAAGGTCGCGTAGGTCGATCGTAGCGCAGTTCGGGTGCGACGTCGAACGGCGTGCTTACGCCGTCGCCGGACGGGTGACGGTGCCGCCTATCCGTTCCGCCACCCTCGCGTATAGCCCGCGAGGTCGATTATAACCTCTCCGTCAGACTCCACGAATGTGCCGACCGGGGGAGCACGGATACTACCGCCCGCCGGGAACCTCGGGTATGATACCACCATGCTTACGGTACGAGACTCCAACGAGGTGATGTGGGATGCAGTCTCCCTCGGCGAAATCATGCTTCGGCTCGACCCCGGTGAAGGGCGTGTGCGGACGACGCGTGCATTTCGCGTATGGGAAGGGGGCGGCGAGTACAACGTGACGCGAGGGCTCAGACGGTGCTTCGGGCTGCGAGCGGCGGTCGTCACGGGGCTTGTCCGCAACGAGGTCGGCTACCTTTTGGAGGATCTCCTGCTCCAAGGGGGCGTCGACTACCGCCACAGCAAGTGGTTCGATTACGACGGAATCGGTCGCGACGTCCGCATCGGACTCAACTTCACCGAGCGCGGATTCGGCGCGCGCGCCGCAAAGGGGGTATCCGATCGCGCCCGCTCCGCGGCAAGCGCCCTCAAAGCGAGCGATATCGACTGGGAGCACATTTTCGGCGTCGAGGGGGCGCGTTGGTTTCATACGGGCGGTATCTACGCGGCGCTCTCAGAGACGACCCCGGCGGTGATCATCCAGGCGATGAAGGCGGCACGAAAACACGGGACGATTATCAGCTACGATCTGAACTATCGCCCCTCCCTGTGGAAAGCGATCGGCGGCAAAGAGCGCGCTCAAGAGGTCAACCGCGAGATCGCGCAGTACGTGGACGTCATGATCGGAAATGAAGAGGATTTCACCGCCTCCCTCGGTTTTGAGGTAGAAGGGGTCGACGAGGACGTTACCGGGCTGGACGTCTCGAACTTTGAGAAGATGATCCGTACCGTGGTCGCCGAGTTTCCCAACTTCCAAGCTGTGGCTACGACTCTCAGGGACGTGCGAACGGCGACGATCAACGATTGGGGAGCGATCTTGTATCACGAGGGCGCGTTCCATCGCGCAACGCACCGCCCGGGGCTGGAGATTCTCGACCGCGTCGGGGGCGGGGACAGCTTCGCCTCCGGGCTTATTTACGGATTTCTCGCCGGGAAAGGACCGGCCCTCGCGGTGGAGTACGGCGCCGCCCATGGGGCTCTCGCAATGACCACGCCGGGCGACACATCGATGGCGCAGCTCGCCGAGGTCGAGAAGCTGGTAGGTGGCGGTTCGGCGCGCGTGGAGCGGTGACCGGCTTGAATCGCGGCTTTTTGGGGCTACGCGATTCGTCGAGACATTAGCCTTCGGTCGACAATCGGGAGCTCGGCGTGTGACGTGGAACAGAATCCTGGTAGTTTTGAACCCGGTCGCGGGAACCACCGATCCTCGCGATGTGCGTGGCGTGGTGGAGAGGATGTTCGCGCATCGGTCATCGACATCCTATTCTCTCTATGAGACCGCCGAGGCGGACGACGTGACCGAAATCGTACGGAGAAGGCTTGCCGAGGGATTCGATGTGGTCGTCGCCTCGGGGGGAGACGGTACCGTGTCGAGTGTCGCCGCCGCGCTCATCGGAACCGACATACCAATGGCGATACTTCCCGCGGGCACGGCGAATGTTTTTGCACGTGACCTACGTATTCCCTCCGATCTCTCCGCGGCTGCCGCCCTTCTCGACGACGAGCCGCGGCTTCGCGCCGTCGATGTGATGCAGCGCGGCCAAACGAGCTTCTTGCTCAATGTCGGAGTCGGCCTTACCGCGCGCATGATGCGGAGAGCAGACCGGGACGCAAAGTCTCAGTTGGGGTTCTTTGCGTATGTCTTAGCGGGCCTGGGGACGCTACGGAACGCTCGTCGGCGTCGTTTTCGCATCATTGCCGACGGAAATAGCCATGTTTTTTCGGCGGTGGAAGTGTTTGTCGTGAACTGCCCCGCCCTCGGCGTACCGCACGTACGTATCGGTGACGGGATCCGCGTGGACGACGGGCGTATCGACGTATTCGTGTTTCGACCGAAGAGACTTACCGATTATCTGAGAATAGCCGGTAGCATTCTCTTTTCGAGGGAGCGCGAGAATTCGCATATCACGCATCTCTCGGTGGAGGATACGGTGATTATCGAGTGCCACGAGGCGCTCCCGGTGCAGGGCGACGGAGATGTCATAGCATCGGCACCGCTAACCATCAGAGTGCGTCCGCGTGCGGTACGGATTCTCGTACCCGAGCAAGGCTCTTGACAGAACATCGGAGGTCCCATATGCTCCCGACAATTTATGCGAATAGCGGAGACACGACACGATGTGTATGAACCGAGCGATTGCAACGGCCGTCTTCGGTTGAGGCCGTCGGGGCGTCCGTTTCCGCGACTGTTTACGGTATATGAGCACGATGTGAGAGGCACCGGTTTTTCCGGTGCTTTTTTTTGTCCCCGGGACTTTCGCGAGTCCGCAGCGATACACCGCGTCGGGAGGAACGCATGACGCAACGATCCCACCCGTTTATCGGTCGCAGCTTAGCGGTCATCAAGGATCTTAACCGCGAAGAGCGATTGTACCTCTATCGCCGCGCGAGAGAGTTGAAGGAGGCGCACCGTCGCGGCGATCGTGCGGTCCTCGACGCATTTCGCATCAACGATCCCGACTTCGGGATGTATGAGGTCTTTTTGGAAGACAGTACGCGCACGCGGGAGTCGTTCAAGAACGCGGCGCACTTTCATCGCCTCAAGTTCTCCGAGCTCAACGCCGCATCGAGTAGTTTCAACAAGTCGGAGAGCTACGCGGACACCTTTGCCAATCTCATCGGCTACGACAACCGCGTGTTCGTGATTCGCAGTCGCCTTGAAGGGGTGTGCCGGTATCTTGCCGAGAAGACCGAACGCTACCGCGCTCGCCACGACGTAGCGGCGCCGGTCTCGTTCATAAATGCCGGCGACGGGCGCCACGAGCATCCGACCCAGGAGCTTCTCGACGAGTTCACTTTTTTGGAAGATCTCGATTGGGACAGCCGACGGATCCATTTGGCACTGGTGGGCGATCTGTATCACGGACGCACCGTCCATTCCAAGGTTCACGGCCTGGAACTGTTCGATGAGGTCGCCGTGGACTTGGTTGCACCGTCGGAGCTCAGCATGCCGAGGCCGTATGTTGAACAGATGCGCGATCAAGGGTTTGCAGTGCGCGAGTTTGCCTCGATCGACGAGTATCTGTCCTGTGCCGGCCGCGAGACGGCTACGGCCGGGGAAAACACGAGCCCTCCGCTCGGCGTAGCGCGGCAATGGTACTTCACCCGCCCGCAGATCGAACGCATGGGGGAGCGCGTCCTGCGCCGCGCGGCGGAGTTGCGTTCGGCGATCACCTTCGACCCGCTCGACGGCGAACGGCTGCCCGACCGAACCGTCTTCTATCACCCTCTGCCGCGGCATAGAGAACATCCGACCATTCCGGTCTCCTTGGACGACTCATCCCTCAACGGGTGGGAGCGACAAAGCTCGAACGGCTGGATCGTGCGTATCGCCCTGTTGGCGATGGTCTCCGGGCGCATCGGGGACGACTACGCGGGACCGATCGGGCCCACCCCGGCACCGGAGTCCGATTTCATCCACGAAGTTCCCCAGCGATCGACGGTGGAAGTCGAGGCGTCGGCAGCGACGCGGCACTACTCCGAGGGGATACGTCCGATCCGCGATGGGGTGGTGATCGACCATATCTTTGTCGGTGCCGATTCCGAAGAGATTCGCAGCCACCTCGCCACCCTCATCTCGGTGATGAAGCTTCACGGTCGCGGCGGAGAGTGGATCAGCACCGGCGGCGACGGTCGCGCAAAGGGGCTGCTCTTTCGTCCGGAACACCCCGGCCTGAGCGACCGGGAGATCCGCAAGCTCGCCGCGGTCGTACCCGGCGCAACGGTCAACGTCATCGCCGACGGCGAAGTACGGCGTAAGGTGCGCCTGGGCCATCCGATGCGGATTTACGGCCTTCCGGAGTTGATATGCCGCAACGAGGCGTGCATCACCCATCCGACAAACGGGGAGCAGACGCTCCCGAGCTTTCGGCGGAGTATCGACGGTCACTACGTCTGCGAGTACTGCAGTCACAAGCACGCGTTCACGGAGGTATGGAAATGAGCGAAGGCGTGAGCCCCTCCCGAAAAGTGGTGGGGGCGGAGTTGGCGGGATTTGCGTTGGAGGTCGGTGCCTTTCGCATTGTGCCTCGCGATCCGGTTACATGGGCCTCGGGGTATCGCATGCCGGTGTACAACGACAACCGTCTCTTATTGCGGTATCCGCGGGGGCGAGAGCTGGTCCGCGACGGGCTCCTTGCGCTGTTGAAGTCCGCCGGTGGCGTCGACTCGTGGGACGGTGTCGCCGGGACGGCAAGCGCGGGAATCGCGCCGGCGCTCCTCGTGGCCGAAGCGACGGGGCTCGACTTCTTCTACGTTCGCGGCGCCGCTAAGGGACACGGTCTCAAACGGCGGATCGAAGGACTGAGTCCCGCGGAGCTCGCTTCCGTCCCTCCGTTTCAATCCGTCGGCCGCGAGACGCGTGCGCGAATCCTCCTGGTGGAGGATCTGCTCTCTACGGGGGGAAGTGCGGCGGCGGCCGCAGAGGCGCTCATGGAGGCCGGGGCGGACGTACCGCTGTGTCTGGCCATCTTTTCCTACGGGTTCGCCGCGGTAGAGACGCGTTTTTCAGCGCTGCCCGGGCGATGCGAGACGAGGACGATCTTCTCCATGGACGACTTACTCGCGGTCGCGATCGAGCGCGGCGATATCGCGGGAGCGGACCGCCTGAGCATGGATGAGTGGCTGGCCGACCCCTTCGACTGGCAGGAGCGACACCCGTGAGCTATCGCGACCGTTTGGAGTACAGCGCCCGGGAGGCGGGTTCCCTCCTCTGCCTCGGTATCGATCCGGTGGTGGAGTGGCTTCCCGTCGAACTACGTCGCTACGGCGGACCTGCCGACGTCGACGCCGTCCTAACGCTTGTGGAGGTCGCGCTCGATGCGTTCGACGAGGCGCGGATTCGACCCGCTGCGTTCAAACCGAACATCGGGTACTTCACCGCCAACGATCGTCCCCTCGACGACGGGGCGGCGCGATTCGCCGGGTCCGAGGCGCTTGCGGCGACCCTGCGACTCCTGCGGCGGCGGATGCCCGACGTGCCGGTGATTCTCGACGCCAAGCGCGGTGACATTGCGCGCTCCAGCGCCAACTACGCCGAGGAGGCTTTTCGCGCGTGGCGGGCCGATGCGGTCACCGTCTCGCCGTGGATGGGCGACGACTCGGTCGAGCCGTTCCTCCGTGCCGCTGAGACGGCCTCGCGGGGTGTATACCTTCTTGCCCGGACGAGTAATCCCGGCTCCGCACGGTTTCAGAATCTCCTCATCGACGGCTCTCCTCTCTATCGCATCGTCGCGGACGCCGTGACGGAGTGGGCGAATCACCATCCGTCGGCCGGAGTCGTTCTGGGTGCAACGGCTCCCGAAGAGCTGGAGGCGAGCTTACGCGCCCTTCGCGCTCGACCGATTCCGGTGCTCATTCCCGGTGTCGGCCGTCAGGGCGGTTCGGCACCCGAGGTGCTTCGCATCATCCGGGACACCGGCTACCCGCCTCACATGGTCCGCATCAATGCGTCAAGCGGTGCGCTCTTTCCCTGGGCGGCGAGGAAAGCCGCGGTCCCGACCGACTGGCGTAACGCCGTCGCCGCAGCGGTCACCTCACTGCACACGGCGCTGCGGTGGGACCCGTGATGGATCGAGTCTCGTTTGCCGGCTTACACCGACGTGGCGGGCCGATCGGACTGGCCACGGTGAGCGGGGTAGCCTCAACCAACGCGGCGATGATCGATTGGTTTGCCCGCAACACCTCGGTGCGAGTCGTTACGACCAAGAGCATTCAGCGTCACCCCAACGCCGGCAACCGTGAGCCGATCATCACCGAACCGCAGCCCGGGAGCTTCGGCAACGCCGTAGGGCTCCGCAACTCGGGCCTCGAGGCGACGATTGCGGAACTGCACGCGTTGACACGAAAAAGAGCGGAGTGGCGTCGCGACGTGCTCCTCGGTATCTCGGTAGCGGCGCACGATGCTGCCGAGTTCGCCGAGCTTGTGCGAGCGTTGGCGCCCTTCGCCGACCTGATCGAACTCAATCTGAGCTGCCCACACGCCCACGGCGGCTACGGTTCGGCGATCGGATGTGATCCACGCGCCGTAGCCGAGTGCACCGCCGCGGCCGCAGGAGCGGCGATTGTCGACGGCGAGCGCATCCCGGTCTTTGCCAAGCTTACCCCGAATGTCGGCGATATCGGCGCGATCGCACGTCGAGCCGTCGAAGCGGGCGCCGCCGGCATTACCGCGATCAACACCGTGGGTCCCGAGCAGTACCGTGAGCCGGAAAGCGGCGCAGTTATCCTGACCAACCGAGCCCCCGTCTGGGCGAGTACCGCGGATGAACGTGAGACGCTCCGCGGAAGGGGCGGGCGGAGCGGCCGATGGATTCGCGACCGAGCCGTAGAGTGCGTCGCCGCGATTCGTCATGCCGTAGGACCTGCGATACCGATCATCGGAATGGGAGGAGTGGAGCGACCGGAGGACGCTCTGCGCATGCGTGAGGCCGGTGCCGACATCGTAGGGGTGGGAAGCGCCCTGGCGTTGGTACATCAGCGGGAGTGGCCGCATTTCTTTTCGGCCGTGAGCTTGGGACACACCGATTCGTCACCCGTATCGACCGAAGATGAGCCCTTCCGGTCGTCGCACGCGTTCCATTACCGTACATCGGCCGAGATGGCGTTCCGATCCCGCGTCGTTCGGGAGGTGCGCGGTTTGGACGCCGACCTCTACGAAATAGAGCTGGAAGGCGAGCTCCCCTTTTCGGCGGGAGCCGCGTGTTTTTTGTGGATTCCCGGGGTGGGAGAGAAGCCGTATTCGCCGGCCTTGGCATCTCCGGCCACCTTCCTCGTGCGGCGGCGCGGTCCGGTATCGGCGGCGTTGTGTGCGCTGCGTCCCGGAGACACCGTATATGTTCGCGGTCCCTACGGCGACGGGAGCGGCGTCGTCACGCATCCGTATCGCTCCGCCGGAGCGCACGTGACGCACGCGACGATCGTCGCCGCCGGGAGCGGGACGGCCCTTGTTCCTGCACTCGCCGCGTCCCTTGCCGCGTCCCGCATAGCGGTGGAGACGTGGATCGGCATGCGATCGGCGGAAACGGGAACACCGCTGGAGTCGGCGATTCGGCGCTACGGAGAACTGCACCGCGTGAACGACGATGGGGAGCTCGGTCGCGTGATTACCATCGTTGAACGGGCGCTCGGCGAATCGTCGAAGTATAGCGGCGGCACGCGCGCCGAGCGTCCGCCTACCGAGCCTCGCCGGCGCCCGGAGCGACTCTTTTTTGCGATCGGACCGGAGCCGTTCATGCGTCGCGCCGTGCGGATCGCGCTGCGCTCCGGTATCCCGCCGTCCGGCGTTCACGTCTCGTTGGAGCAGCGAATGATGTGCGGCGTCGGCCTGTGCGGCCTATGCCACCACGAAGGAGTTCTTACGTGTCAGCACGGCACATTCGTCACCGCCGAGCGGTGGCCCGACGACACGCCGTCGGCGCCCCAGCGCATTCCCGATGCCGGAAGCGCGTCCCTCGCACAAGACACTGGAGACTGAACGCGTGCTATCGGCGATACTCAGCGATCGGGCCTTCGACCGAAGAATCGACCGAGGAGGAAGAGTGCCGCTACGAGGAACATCGGTCCCGATATCACCCACGCGTCCCATCCGCTCGTAATCAAATAGGCGAACCCCAGGGCCGCAAATAGAACCGCCCCGATGCCCTCCCACCGCCACGCAATGAGGAGCGCGACTATGAGGAGATATGTCGGAACGAGGTGCATGAGGAATGCGATAATCGCTTCGCCGATGCTGTACCCTTCGTGGAATACGTCGAGGGCGAACGCACTCACGAACGCAATAAATAGAATACACAGAGTCCGAGGTGCCCAGAAAAAGGCGCGTCGTGCGGTACATCTCATCGATAACGCCTCCCGACGTGTGATCACGACGTAGCTCGCCGTGCATAATCCGTTACGCGCCGTCGTGGAGGGAGCTCGCCTCGCCGGTCTCCACGTAGCGATTGATTGCTCTCTGCCAGTTGCGGAGGTTCTCGGAGTACATCGCGTCGAGCTCCGCGCCGATCAATGCGTTGCCTCTCTCGGTGAGGCCGTTGTACGTATAGGTGATCTCGGCCGTTGTCGCTCCGCCGCTCCCCGCGAGACGACACCGTATCGTTATCCACCACACTCTATCCGGCGTATAGACGGTGTACTCGATGAGGTGGTGTTCCGGCTCGTATCGCGACACGATCCAAACGGCCCTACCATCGTCGTGGTGCGACGCGGTAAGGAACACCATACGCTCCTCGATCGGGTCGCCCTCCCCATAGAGCACGGTCGGCCGCCATTCCGCCGCCCACCTTTGCTCCACAATCGGTCCAAATAACACAAACGCCTCGTCCGGAGACGCATCGATCGCAATCGTGCTCGTCCGTGATACCCGCTTTGATACAAAGTGTCCGCCTCCCATCGCATCCTCCGATCACTACTCGACGAGACGATGACTCGCCGTTGCATCGTAGTCCATTTCATAGATCTCTTTGAGGGCCGCGATCCGTCGCTGCATCGCTTCGTCGAACGGGCTTCGACCCTCAAAGGAATGAAGTGTGATTCCCTCAATGAGATCTCCGAGCGAGATATCTAAGTATTCCGCAAGAGCTTTGAGAACCTTCAGGAGTCTCTTTTCGACTCGTACGCCGGTTTGCACTCGTTCAATCGGTCCGTGTGACGTATCTCGATTCGCGACGTCCATTCTCCTGCTCCTTTGTGTTACCAATGTACCAAGATTAATTAGTAACATAACGCTTCTCGCGTTATCAATCAATAGGAGATGGATCGTACAAGAGCGTTCGTCGTACGAAGGGGCCGGCACTGCACGGCGAGCACCGTGAAGATACGGAGTACCGGTGCACGACACTCCCGACTCTCCACACACCTGCGGTCGTCGGTATATATTTGACGACGATGGCGCGGGTAATCGGTACACCGACGGAGGTTTCCTCACAACTGCGCCACCCATCTCCAAAGGAGCGTTCATGAAACTCATCGATCCCCATGTTCATTTGCGCGACTGGAATCAAGCCGCCAAAGAGACGATCGCCCACGGATTTGCCGTCGCCTGGCGCGCCGGCGTAAGCGCTCTGTTCGAGATGCCCAACACCGCGCCGGCGATTACCGATCGCAAAGCGGTGGAAAAGCGCATCGCCGACGGTGACGCGGCGCGCTTGAGGCTTCCGGATACGACCGGCGAGGCCGCCTCGGCCGGCCTCTTTCACGGCATGTACATGGGGCTCACCGACGATCTCGATCAGGTGCGCGAGGCCGTCGCCGTACACCGTGATCGCTTTCCGCGCGTGGTGGGTTTCAAGCTCTACGCCGGGCACAGTACCGGACGCATGGGCGTCACCGCGGCATCGCAACAGTTCGCCGTGTGGCGCACCTTGGCGGAGTGCGAGTATCGCGGTGTGGTTGCCGTCCACGCGGAACGGGAAGAGCTCCTCCGGCCCGATCTGTGGGACCCGGCGCGCCCGGAGAGCCACAGCGACGCGCGGCCGACGGTCGCCGAGATCGCATCGGTCCAGACGCAAATCGACTTAGCCGAGGCGGCGGGCTTTCGCGGTACGCTGCACATCTGTCATATCAGCGTCCCCGATACGGTAGAGATCATTGTCCGGGAGCGCGGCGGTCTTCCCTTTCGATTAACCGGCGCTACTACACCGCACCACGCCTTGCTCGACACCGATATCGTCCGTTCGGCGGCTCGGCGCGGCGATCGAGATGGAGTGCGTTCCGACTCATCTCGCAAGCCGCCTGCCGAGTTCAACGTGAATCCGCCGCTCCGCGAGCCCGCCCTCCGCACCGCGCTGTACGACCGCCTCACAGCCTGCGACCTCGACTGGATCGAGAGCGACCACGCCCCCCACACCTGGGCGGAAAAAGAGAGTGGGGCAAGCGGGCTGCCCGGTCTGGCGGCCTTCCGCCTGTTGGCGGAGGATCTCCGGCGTACCCTGCCGGCGGTGACTCACGCCCGCCTGACCGGAGAAGCCGTTCTCGAGACCTTCGCCGTCGACGATAATCTCATCGGCGAGAATCCCCACGCCGTTGATTCGTGGCCCGACCCGACCGCCGAAAACGAGGCGTTCTCCGCGCTGTGGCGTCCGTTTGCGGCGGAGTATCCCTGGGATCCGTATCGACACCTCGTTGGGGCCCTCGATGGCCCGGTTCGGTACACGCCCGTGTAGTCGGGGACGAGTGTAGTGCGGTGTGCGTATATTCTCCGGACATGGCACTCACGAACCGCATTCCCAGAACATCCACACCAAAAACCGCGTTGGAAGAGACGGCGTGGCCCCGATTGGACGAGGATACGATCGATACGTTTCGTCGCGCCGGCGAAGAGCGCACCGTGCGGGCCGGCGACGTACTATTCGAGGTAGCTGAGCCGTCTTACGACTTTATCTATGTCGTGGAAGGCTCCGTCGACATCGTCGACCGGGCGGAGAATCGCGTGATCGTTCACATCGAGGCCGGCCATTTCGTCGGCGAGCTCGGCATGTTGATGGGACAGAAGACGTTTTTCGCCGGCGTCGCGGGCGCGGAATCGCGGGTAATCGTCGTTGCGCTGCGGAAGCTGTTGGATCTTATCGCAACCGTTCCCGAAGTAGCCGACATCGTGGTCACCGCCTTTGCTGCGCGTCGTCGGCTGCTTATGCAGTGGGGCGAGGGTGGACTGGTGATCGTCGGTACCGAAGACGATGCGTCGGCGTTGCGCCTGCGCGAGTTTGCGGGGCGAAGTCGGATACCTCATCGGTGGATCGATCGTCGAGATACGGAGGCGCTCGCCGAGCTGACCGAGTATTGTGAGCTCCCCGAGTCCGGCGCCGCGGCGGTCATCGGGCGTTCCCGCGTGCTCGTTTCGCCGTCGCCGCGGGAGCTCGCCGTCGCGTTAGGACTCGATCTCGGCGCCGACGTGACCGAGCCGTTCGACGTGGTGGTGGTCGGCGCCGGCCCGGCGGGACTCGCGGCATCGGTATACGCTGCGTCCGAGGGCTTGAGCGTGCTTGCGATCGAGGATACCGCGATCGGCGGTCAGGCGGGCACCTCGTCGCGGATTGAAAACTATCTCGGATTTCCGATGGGCATCGCCGGCTCCGAGCTCGCCTATCTGGGCGAGGTCCAGGCGGTGAAGTTCGGCGCCCGTCTTACCGTGCCGCGTCGCGCCGTCAAACTCCTGTCGGGGCCGGACTGTTATACCCTCGAGCTGGACGACGGCCGGTGCGTGAGCGGACGCTCGGTCGTACTTGCCAACGGAGTGCAATATCGCCGATTGCCTCTCGACCGGTTGGAAGAGTTCGAGGGGCGCGGCGTCTATTACGCGGCGACCGACTTAGAGGCGCGTTTTTGCCGCGACACCGAGGTAGTCATTATCGGCGGCGGAAACTCCGCGGGACAGGCGGCGATGTTTCTCTCGCGTTACGCAACGTGCACGCACGTCGTCGTTCGGGGCGACGGGCTCGCCGCCACCATGTCGTCGTACCTCTCCGACCGAATCGAGAGCGACGACAGAATACGGCTGTGGACCCACTCGGAGATCTCCTACCTTGGGGGCGACGACGCTCTCACATCGGCGACGATTCGCAACCGCGACACCGGTGAGGAGACGACGATCGGTACGCGAGCACTCTTTATCATGATCGGCGCGGCGCCCAAAACCGAGTGGCTCGGCGGCCGGGTCGCCCTTGACGACAAGGGATTTGTCCTGACCGGCCGCGACGCCGGAGCGGATCTCGACGGCTACGCCACCTCGTGTCCCGGCGTTTTTGCCGTCGGTGACGTTCGATCCGGCTCGGTCAAGCGCGTCGCCTCCGCGGTGGGCGAGGGATCCGTCGTCATCTCGGCGGTACATGCGTTTCTCGATCAACGGCGACGCGACGAAGCGATCGACCGGTAACGTCGCATCGAGGATGTAACGCCGATCCGAGAGTCGCCCGCTACGAGATCATGGTGTACGACGACGACGGCATCGTTACGAGATCTTCGGCTGTGAATCCGCCGGTCGTACCACGTTCGCGGAAGAGGCCGCGCTCTTCGTACTCGTCGCCCGTGGCGGGCGCTATCCGTTCCGGCCGGCGAGAGACGCGGCATCGACGAGCTCGTCGCTCCACCGTCCCTCGCGCATGAGCGGAAACGTACGACCGTCGAGGCGCGTCGCGGTAATCGTGAGCTTGTCGGAGCCGACGGTAAAATCGAGGTGTTGTCCACTGACGTTGAGACCCGCCTCTTTCTTGGCCGCGGCGTCCATCGCCTCACCGCCGGCGACGCATCCCGGATACGCGGCCCCGAACGCGAGATGGCATCCCGCATTCTCGTCGTACAGCATGTCGAAAAATGTCGTTCCGAGCCGGGCGATCGGCGCGTCCTGAGAGACCAGCGCGATCTCGCCGAAGTAGCGGGCTCGATCGTCCAGGTCGAGCTCCTGTAGAAGAACGGCCTCATCACCCCCGCAATGAGCCTCGACGATACGTCCGTCGCGCACGACGAACTCGGCGATTCCGAGATTGTTTCCCGAGACGACGATCGGCCGCGTCGAACGCACGCGCCCGTCCACGCGCCGCCAGTCCGGAGCCGAGAACACTTCGTCGGTGGGAAGGTTGGCGATAAACTCAACGCCGCCGTCCGATCGGCTGCCGGTACCGATCCACTGCTGGCGGGGCGGCATGCCGATCGTGAGGTCCGTCCCGGGCGCGCGGTAATGAAAGCGATCGAACGCCTGATCGGTCAACCACGCGGCGATACTCGAGAGCTCGCGCGAGTGTGCGCGCCACGCGGAGAGCGGATCATCGGTATCGAGGCGACACACGTGAGACACCGCGTCGAATAGTGCATCGAGTGCCGACTCCCGGTCTAAATCGGGAAAGACGACCCCGGCCCATGCCGGGTTCGGCATGCTTACGACGCACCACGGAAAACGATTCTCCATAGTGAGTGTACGAATCTCTTCGCGCGCCTCGGCGATTGCCTTGGCCCACGGTTTTCGACGGCTTGCCTCGACGCCGCCCAACCCCATCGGATCCTCGCCCGAAATTCCCAAGTACGCGCCGCCCGATCGGGCGACGCGCAAACGCTCGGCAAAGCGCCCGGGAGGGACGTAGGAGAGCGACTCGGCATACGCCTCCTCGAGGCGGGTTCTCGTCACTGCTTGCTGGCGGTACTCTACGTGCACGTACTTCGCACCGCGTCGGTACGCCGCGCGCGCGAAGTAAGGCAGAAACTCCGTCGCTTCGATCGGAGCATTAACGAATACCTCCTGTTCGCGCTGAATGTTGAGCCCGATATGCGCTACGATGTCGGCGTAGCGGGCATAAAACTCCGTTCGCGTCATTCTCTCGCCTCCCGGTAATACCGAATTTCGCCGTTGCATAGTGTGGGTGACGTCGGCCGGCGGAGGTCCTACGTCGATGTGTGTCGGTTCTCCCCGCGAGGTGCTTCAACCGACGACGTATCAAAATCCCGCAACTCGGTCGCCGTCACGTCGTCTACGATGAGATCGCTGATGTACCCCGCGTCCAGCGCGGCGTGAAGTGCAGGGACCGACGATGAGCTCGATGCGATACACACCGCCCGTGCCACGCGGCGATACGTGTCCAGCGCCGGACCGGTCGTCAGACGATTGATCGCCACGTCCTCGTAGCTTCCGTCGCTGCGAAACGCCACGGTCGCCAACTCGCCGACGACGTCCGGCTCGATACTCCCGCGCCGTCGCCGCCGTCCTTCCAAGACGAGATCGTCCAGACCGAATATGAAAACGTCGGCGCGAGATTGATAGTCTCGAATTGAGCGCACCGTGGGGTCTCGAAAGAGGACCTCTCGCGCTTCGGCGCTGTCGAATGCGATCGGAACCGGAAAGAGAATGAGCTCTGCATCCAGTGCGGCGGCAAAGGGCATCAGGACGCGGTGGACGTATCCGACGCCGGCGATCCCGATCGGACTCGATCCGTGCATTTGGACGATACGCACCCCTTTAAGCGATCGGTGGGAGAGAAATCGCGCGGTGAGCGCGGTAGACTCACCGGCCGCTACGGCCACGATCTGATCGTCGGAGAGCACTTCGTTGCCGAGATGCGCCGCAGCGTACTGTGCAACGTACGCGATTCGCTCCGGCGGACTGCTTTCCGCAGGTACCGAAACGACGTGAAGCGCGTGGAGGCCGCGAAAGCGGTCGTTGATCGCCTCCGAGAGTGGATCCTGCGTGCGGCGATGATCGACGACCTTTATGCGAACGATTCCGTCGTCGCGCGCATAGTTCAGCAGGCGCGATACCTTGGCGCGCGAGAATCCCAGCGTACGTGCAATTTCTTCCGTGTTCATCGCGTGGTAGTAGTACAGTTGAGCGACTTTGAGCGCTGCGCTGTATTGATCGTCGCGAGAAGCCATCACATTAGGCTACGCACGAAGGCGCTCTTTTGCAACTGCGACGAGAAACTCCATATTTTCACCTCCGTGCGACGGCGCGTCACGCCTCTTTTTCGGGCGATGTAACGGGTGAAATTTTTCTCAGAATATATTTGACGGATTCTCAAAACCGGCATATCGTGAAGTATCGGGTGGTAAACATCTACCGTCGAAAGGAGATTCTGGAACGTGAAAAAGCTAATAAACGATGTAGCTGAGGTGGTAACGGAGTCGATGGCCGGTCTTGAGGCGGCTCATCCGAATCTGGTAAAGGCGCATTACGAGCCGAAGCTCATAACACGCGCCGGTGGTCCCGTATCGGGCAAGGTAGCCGTCGTATCGGGCGGCGGAAGCGGTCACGAACCGTTGCACGGCGGATTTGTCGGTCACGGAATGTTGCACGCCGCGTGCCCCGGCGAAGTTTTTACGTCTCCCACGCCCGACCAAATGGAAGCCGCCGGTAAAGCCGTTAGCGGCGGAGCGGGCGTCCTACACATCGTCAAGAACTACTCCGGCGACGTCATGAACTTTGAAATGGCGGCCGACCTCCTGCAAGCCGAAGGTATCGAGGTTGAAGCGGTCGTCATCGACGACGATGTGGCGGTCAAAGATAGTCTGTACACGCAGGGACGCAGAGGCGTCGGTGCGACCGTCTTTGCCGAAAAAATAGCGGGCGCCGCCGCGGAGCGCGGATACGATCTCGCGAAGGTGAAATCACTCGTAGAACGCGTCAACGCCAACGGGCGATCGATGGGTATGGCGCTCACCAGTTGCACCGTTCCCGCCGCCGGTAAACCCACCTTCGAACTCGGCGACGACGAGATCGAGATCGGGATCGGTATCCACGGCGAGCCGGGACGAGAACGCGCCGGGCACAAGAGTTCCAAGGAACTGGTGGACATCATGGCCGGCGCGATCGTGGAGGATCTACCGTTCAAGTCCGGCGACAACGTCTTCGTTATGGTAAACGGAATGGGCGGAACTCCCCTCATGGAGCTCTACCTCATCTATAACGACGTCGTGAAGTTTCTCACCGGTAAAGGTGTTACCATTGCGCGGAATCTCGTCGGTAATTACATCACATCTCTTGAGATGCAGGGATTCTCGATCACCATGGTCAAGCTCGACGATGAACTGACCGCGCTCTACGACGACCCGGTTCATACCGCTGCGTTGCGCTGGGGTGTGTAGATGGTAGCAACGCTCCAATCGCTCATCGCCTGGTTCGACGAGCTCCAAGCGGTTTACGCCGACAAAAAGGAGTACCTCACGGAGCTCGATTCGGCGATCGGAGATGCCGATCACGGCATCAACCTTGATCGCGGGTTTACCGCGGTCAAGGCCGCCATTGAGTCGGCCCCTCCCTCAACGATTTCGGAAGCGCTCAAGAGCGTTGCGATGACGTTGATTAAGACCGTCGGCGGCGCCTCGGGCCCCCTATACGGCACGTGGTTTCTCAAGGCATCGACCGGCACGCAGAATCTTGACGAGCTCGATGCCGCCGCCTTCGTCGCCATGGTCGGCGACGGTGTTGCGGGAGTGATGGCCAGAGGTAAAGCCGAAGTCGGTCACAAAACGATGGTAGACGTATGGGTCCCTGCGTTGGATGCGATGCGCTCTTCGCTTGACGATGGGGGCGACCTCGTCGCCGTCCTCGATGCCGGGATAGCGGCGGCGAAGACCGGAGTACAGACCACCATCGACATGGTCGCCGTCAAAGGTCGAGCGAGCTTCTTGGGCGAACGGAGTCGGGGACACCAGGACCCCGGGGCGACCTCGAGTCTTCTCATGTTGGAGGCGGCGCGCAAGACGTTGCCGGCGTAAACAATGGTCGGTATTGTCATTGTTTCCCATTCTCGTCCCCTCGCGCGGAGTGTCGCGGAGTTGGCCTCAACCGTGTCGGGCGAAACGTCGATCCCGATTGCCTACGCCGGCGGCGTCAGCGGCGGTGACGAGGGGTTCGGTACCGACGCGACCGATATCCTGGCGGCGATCGAATCGGTAATCTCCGACGACGGCGTCGTCGTTCTCATGGACATGGGAAGCGCGTTGTTGAGCGCGGAGATGGCGCTTGAGCTCTCCTCCGCCGAGGGCGCGGACGTCAGGCTCATTGCCGCGCCGCTCGTCGAGGGAGCGATCGTGGCCGCCACGCAGTCGGGCGCGGGCGCCGATCTCGACGCCGTGGTCGAAGAGGCGCGTACCGCCCTGGGACCCAAGCAACTGCAACTGGGCGAGTCTCCGGAGTCGACTCCGGCCGACGAGGGTGCCGCCGGCGACCGTGATTCCGCACCGACGGCGGTGTCCGTCGAGTCGTCGACCTCCGAGGACCAAGTGCGGAAGGTGTTCGTCATTCGCAACACCCACGGTCTCCATGCACGTCCCGCCGCGAGACTCGTCAAGACGGTCTCCGGTTTTGACGCCGACGTTACGGTGTCGAATCTCTCGAATGCGCGCGGGCCGGTAGCGGCGCGCAGCCTCAATCGTCTGTCGAGCCTCGAGATAACCAGGGACGACGAGGTATTGGTTTCGGCCACGGGCGCGGACGCTCGGAACGTGCTCGACGCGGTAGCCGCGCTGGTCGCCGACAACTTCGGCGAGTCGTTGACCGACGTTGCTCAAGAGCGAGCCAACACCTCTCGAAAACATCCGGACGGCACCGTCGCGCTCTCGCCGGGGTTCGGTATCGGAGAAGTCGTCCGCATCGACGCTATCTCCCTCGACGTGGAGTATGCGTCTACCGACGATATCGACGGTGAAATTGCCACGTTCCGCGAGGCGGTACAGTATGTACGTTCCGACATCGCCGAACGCCTGGCCGCGCTGTCGGCGGCCGGCAATGCCGAGCGCGAGATATTTGAAGCCCACGACGTACTCCTGGATGACCCCGATCTCATCGGCGCGACGATCGATTTGATTCGCGCCCAGGGCGTCACCGCCTCTCACGCCTTCAGTACGCGCGTTCGGGCGGTCGTCGATACTTACGTCCGTTTGGATGATGCGTATCTACAGGTGCGCGCCGCCGACGTGCGCGATATCGGACGACAGGTACTCCAGAAGCTGGGCGTCGAGCGGGGCGCACACAAGCGGATCGATGCACTCGAAAGCGATACTATCATCGTCGCCGAGGAGTTGACCCCGTCCCAGACGGTCTCTCTCGACTTGAATCGAGTGGTCGGTATCGTTACCAAAGGAGGCGGTACGACCTCTCATACGGCTATCCTCGCCCGTTCATTGGGTATTGCCGCCGTCGGCGGATATCCGGCCATAGACGCCATCGATGAGGGTGCGATCGTCGCCGTCGACGGGTTTGAAGGTGTCGTAACCGTTAATCCCGACGACGAGGCGGCCGATAGCATACGCAGCCGTCGTCGCACGTGGTTGGAGGAGCGCGAGCGTCTCCGTATTGCTGCGGCTCGCGACGGGAGTACGAGCGACGGAGTCCCCATCCCCGTAGAGGCGAACGTCTCCAGCGCCTCCGAAATGGAGGTCGTGCGCGCGAGCGGCGCACAAGGTATCGGCCTTCTCCGAACCGAGTTTCTCTATCTAAATCGTGAGGCGCCGCCGAGCGTCGAGGAGCAGTGCGACTATTTCTCCGCCGTGTTCGATGGCTTGGCGGGTCGTCCCATTACGGTCAGAACGTTCGATATCGGCGGCGATAAGCGTATTCCTTATATGGAGTTGGAAGACGAAGAGAATCCGTTTCTCGGTGTACGCGGTATTCGATTGTACGAGCATAACCCACGCCTGTTCGAGCAGCATCTCGAAGCGATTCTTATAAGCGCCGCGGGCCACGACGTGCGCATCATGTTTCCTATGGTTACCAAGGTCGGAGAGTTTCGCTCGGCCGTCGTAGCCGCTGAACGCATCCACGAGGCGCTTCTGGCGAGCGGTCGTTCCCACAAATGGCCCGTCGATTTCGGTGTCATGATAGAGACGCCCGCCTCGGTGCTCCTGGCAGACGAGTTGGCCCAGTTGGCGCGCTTTTTCAGTATCGGTACCAACGACTTGACGCAGTACGTACTCGCCGCCGAACGCGGATCGGCGCGACTCGAAGACTTTCTCGACACCTTCGAACCGTCGGTTCTCAGGGCCGTGCGTACGATTGCCGATATCGGGCGGCGCCGTTCGGTGCCTGTGAGTGTATGCGGCGAGTTCGGCGCGGATATCGCCGCCATTCCGTTGCTCGTCGGTCTCGGTATCGGCAAGATTAGCGCTTCGCCGTCGAGCATACCGGCAATCAAGGACGCCCTCAGCCGCGTCGACGCCGCCCATGTGCGCGACGAGGTCGAGAGTATCGTCGATACCGCGCACGACGCCCGTGAGGTGAAGGAACGACTAAGCCGCATACGAAAGCCGTGATACGCTTGGTGCATGCGCGACGGAACGGGGCGATTTTCCGATAGGGTAGAGAACTACGCAAAGTACCGACCGAGCTATCCGCCCGAGACGATACGATACATCGTTCAGTTAGGGATAGACGCCTCGGCGGTCGTCGCGGATATCGGATCGGGTACGGGCATTCTGAGCGAAATGTTGCTCGGCCGAGTGCGCCGTCTTTACGGGATCGAGCCTAATGACGCGATGCGCGCGGCCGCCGAAAGACGGCTGGGCGGTAACACCCGATTCATCTCGGTCAAAGCGACCGCCGAGGCGACGACGCTACCCGACTTGTCGGTCGATGCGGTCGTGGTCGCGCAGGCGTTTCATTGGTTCGACCGCGAAGCGGCGTTGATCGAGTTCCGGCGAATACTCAAGGGACCGCGCCTCGCGGTCCTGATGTGGAACGACCGCCTACGGGATACTCCGTTTCTCGCGGACTACGAACGTCTTCTCACTACCTACGGAACCGACTACCGTGCCGTAAA
Organism: Alkalispirochaeta sp.; assembly: GCA_965601925.1. Lineage (GTDB taxonomy): Bacteria > Spirochaetota > Spirochaetia > DSM-27196 > Alkalispirochaetaceae > Alkalispirochaeta. The sequence goes on along the minus strand of OZ271854.1, from coordinate 1,376,686 downwards.
TCATCGGAATACCACCGACGGCGATCTCGGGCCGCTTTTCGCCCGCGATTACCGAATGCGCGTATTCGATAATGTGCAGCGATTCGACCTAACGGGACTCAAGGGCCGTCTCTTTTCCTCTTCATACACGCCGAATCGGAGTGATCCCGGCTACGACGAATTGGTTCGCGGAATCGAGGAGTCGTTTCGACGCCACAACCGAGACGGGCTCGTCTCGTTCAGGTACGCCGTCAGAGTCTATTCCGGGCGCTTGTGACGATGCATGTACGATATCGACCCGATTATGACGTCTTCTATGGTATCCTTGCGGATGTTCAGGGTCGTCCTTTACGCTCTCACCAGCGATCGGCTCCGACCAGCGCTCCTTGCCGGCCGCAGGCGGCGTAGCGTGACTCGAAGACTATCGGAGGCTATAGCATGAACAAAACCGCACTCGACGCCATTGCCCGCTCGGCAATTGCGCGTGTCGACCCTGTATCGATGGTGCGCGATTCGGTAGCGATCGAGGGGAATCGTCTTCTTGTGACCGTCGGAGGGGGTGAGATATCCATCGACCTCTCCGCGTATCGGCGCATCGTCGCTCTCGGCGCCGGTAAGGCGAGCGCGGCCATGGCGAAGGGGCTCGAAGCGGTCCTCGGCGATCGCATCGACGGCGGACTGATCGCGGTGAAATACGGCCATACCGCCGAGCTCGAGTATATCGATCTCATCGAGGCGGGACATCCGGTGCCCGACGAGCGGAGCGTCGAGGCGGCGAAGCGGATCGCGCGCTACGCCGAGGAGGCCGGCGAGGACACGCTCTGCATCGCCCTGATTTCCGGCGGAGGCTCGGCGCTCCTTACCCTTCCGTCCCAGGACGGGCCGACTCCTCTCGGTCTCGAGGATATCCAAGGGACAACGAGTCTGCTTTTGGGAGCCGGTGCGCCCATTCAGGAGATCAATACGGTACGTAAGCACCTTTCCGGCATATCCGGCGGGCGATTCTGTCGTATGGTACATCCGGGGCGCCTCGTCGCCCTCGCCCTCTCCGATGTCGTCGGGGACGATCTATCGAGCATCGCCTCGGGGCTCGCCGCTCCCGATCCGAGTTCGTTCGGCGATACCGCGGATATCTGTCGTCGATATGGAATACTCGCGTCGTTGTCGGCGCCGGTACGGTCACTCATCGAGGCGGGCGTGCGCGGTGAGGTTCCGGAGACGCCCAAGCCGCACGATCCCATCTTTGATCGCGTCGACGCCGTCGTCATCGGCTCAAACGCCCTCGCCTTGGGTGCGGCGCGGCGGCGTGCCGAGGATTTGGGGTACAATACTCTCGAGCTCACCTCGCAGTTGACCGGTGAGGCGCGCGAGATGGCGCACCTCTTTACCGCCCTCTCAAGAGATATCAAACGCGGTGCGGGCCCCGTTGCGGCTCCGGCCTGTATCCTTACCGGCGGGGAGACGACGGTAACGCTCCGGGGTGACGGTAAGGGCGGCAGAAATCAAGAGATGGCCCTTGCCGTACTCGATGAGATGGCGGCCGCACCGGACTCATACGACGGAGTCTCCTTCGTATCGGTCGGGACCGACGGTAACGACGGCCCCACCGATGCCGCGGGCGCCTTCGCCGCGACTACTCTCTTAGCGGGCGACGACAGCGCGGCGCGTATTAGTGATGCGTTGGATCGTAACGACGCATACACCTTCTTCGAATCGTGCGGAGGGCTTTATATCACCGGCCCCACGAATACCAACGTCTGCGATATCCAGATATTACTCATCGAGTAACGCGCGATCTATCTCTTCCCTCGCGTTGCAACGCGCACATTGGCGAGGACGGTAGGGAGAAGCGCACCGGCAATGGTGACGAGCGCCGCAATGCGGTAGAGCCATATCACCGACAGCGCCTCGATGACGAGGCCGCCCATCCAACTCCCGACGATACTGCCCAGACCGAAATAGATTGAGGGGCCCAGAGTTTGAAAGAAGCCGCGGTGCCGCTCCGGCGCGATCTCGTGCACGTAGTCGACGGACGTCGCCAGAAATAGACCGAACGTCGCGCCGTGGCTCAACTGCAGCAGCAACACGGCGTGGTAGGAGCCGACAAGTGTATAGAGAAAGATGCGCAACGCCATTACCGCCAGTATGACCGAGACGAGCCGATGTCCGCGCATGTGCCGATGGAGGTAGGCGGCACCTACAAAAAACGGTACTTCCGAAAGCGCGGCTATGGAGTGAGCCGTCCCGACCGTCGCCACCGATCCGCCCAACGACCCGATGAGAAGCGGCAGAAAGGTCAGGGCCGCGCGCAGACCGGTAATCGCCAAAAAGGACGACACGAGGAGTGTGAGATAGGCTCTATTGGATAGAGCCGCTCGTATCGCCTCCGCCAGATGTTTCGAGGCGCTCGCCGTGTTCTTGTCGGCGGCGAGGGGGCGCGACTCCGAGTCTCGATGAGCCGACGATTCGCGCGGCCTCGCTCGGTCCGCGGTGGTGCGGGATATAGAGAGCGACATCAGTGCCGCACCGACCGCTAAAAACAGAGACGATGGAAAGACGATTCCCAGTCCGAATCGATTCGCGAGAACACCGATGAGGATTCCTCCCACCGCAAAGCCGAAGGAGCCGGCGGCCCGAGCCACGCCGTAGTTCACGCGGCCGTTGTGCACGCGCCGAGCCATGATCCACGCATCGAGCACCGCCGGAAGGGAGATCGTGCTCAGAGAGAATACGAGCGAAAGGATCAACAGCAGCCCGAACCGCTGTGCGGCGAGAGGAAACGTCGCTATGGCTACCGAGCCGATGAATAGAATCGTTGCAACCAATCGTCCCGGCGCCTTCAGGCGATCGGTGATCGACCCGAGAAGCGGTTGGCCCACCGTCGCGAATCCGAATGCCACCGCCATGACGAGACCCGACTGCGCGGGACCATACCCCCGCTCGGTGAGCCACGGAACGACAAAGGCCTCGAAGCACGCGATGGACGCCCAAAAAAGCATTTGAAGTGCGGCAAATCGTCTCGTCTCGGCGTGGTTCGAAGCCTGGATATCCATATTGCTGGTCTATCACATTCCTCACCGATGGAATAGCGATCGATCGGCATGAACAGCGGGTTATTCTGTGATTTGCATGCAAATATATCTTGACGATTGAGAGAAGTCGGTGCAGTTTCAGAATAATCGTATGCGCAAGCCCACCGTTTCGGATATTGCACACCACCTAAACCTCTCTCCCAGCACCGTCTCGCGCGTCCTCAACGGCTCTCAACTCGTCAGAGATGCAACCCGGATGCGGATTGAGGCGGCCGCCGCAGAGTTGGGATACGAGAAGCGGACGATCCGGCGGCACGCACCGCGCTCCATCTTAGTCGTTGCGCTCTTTCTGCCCCGTTCGTCTCACGTATATCATCGCCTCTTCTACGATCCGGCCGACCTTCTGGCCGGGCTCACCGACGGGTTTGGGAGTGTGCGCGTCCACATCGTCGTCAGCGTCAACCGGCCGAAGCCCGAGCTGTTCAGTTCGAAAAAAAGCGGCAATATCGATGCATGCGTCTTCGGATTCACCAGGCCCACCGACGATGTACGCGCCCTGTTGGAGGAGCGCGGTATTCCGTGGGTGCTCCTCAATCGAACGGACGAGCGATCGAACTATGTCGCCACCGACCACCGCTCCGGTATGCGACTCTTGCTCGAACGCGTTACGAAGTATCGCGGCGATCGGTTGCGCCCCGCCTACGTTAACTTCAACCCCGCGCAGCCCATCGCGGACGAGCGGGAGGAGGCGTTCCGTCACGCCTGTGATCGGGCCGGAATCGCGCCGGACGATGTACGCATCCTCCGGACCGACACGATAGAGGAGATTACCGTCGATCTTCTACGGAGCACGATGGAGCGGTGCAATACCGTGTTTTGCTTTAACGATTTCGTTGCGGTCTATCTGTATCAGGTCGCGCTCGTTGCCGGCATATCCATACCGGAGCAGTTGAGCCTTGCCGGGTACGACGACTCTCCCGTGCGGTGTCTGACACCCCAAAAGGTAGATACCGTTTCGCTCTCACCCTATCGGTTGGGATCGGTGGCCGGGGGGTGGCTTCGCCGACACATTATCGAACGCGATAATGAACCCTTGCAGACGCTCATACCGGGCGATCTGATACCGGGGGAGACGCTCATACCGTCAAAAGCTTACGAAATGTAAAAAATTCGTTGACAGCTCGGACAAAGAGAGTGACAATTTCCATCAGAAATTGCATGCAAAAAGGAGGGCGCATGAGAAAGAGACTGGTTGCTTTTATCATGGTTGTGTGTGTTGGTTCCGCCGTCTTTGCTGCCGGAGAGGCGGAAGAGGGAGATCAATATCCGAATCGCACCGTGCGGGTGATCATTCCGTGGTCCGTAGGCGGGATGACGGACGTACTTACGCGCCCGATCGCGGAGCATTTGGAAGAGAACTTCGGTGTGCCCTTTGTCGTTGAGAACAGACCCGGCGGCGGCGGGGTAGTCGGCTCCCTCGAGATCGAGAACTCCGACGGCGACGGATACATCATCGGTACCACTTCAATGTCGACCGTCTCGGCTCGGTATGTGGCACCGGTGGCGCCGGACATCAACAACGTCGAACTCATCGCTCAGGTGATCTCCATTCCGGCGACGGTGACGGTCAACGCCGACAGTCCGTGGACGACTCTGGAAGAGCTTGTGGAGTACGCTCGGGCCAACCCCGGGGAGCTCACCAACTCGAACTCGGGTAACGGCGCGAGCGCGCACATCTACGCCCTCACCTTCGGGGCACGGGCGGACGTCGAGATGAACCACATTCCCTACCCCGGATATGCCGAGGCGGTTACGGCACTCTTGGCCGGCAACGTAGATATGACCAACATCCCACTTCCCGATGTGGCGCAGTACGTCGATACGGGCGAGTTGCGCATGTTGGCGATCGCCGCCGCCGAACGACACCCCAACTATCCCGACGTCCCGACGCTACGAGAGTTGGGTATCGATGCGGTTATGGGCAACTACTCGGGATTCGTCGCTCCTGCGGGCACGCCCGAGGAGTACATCGCCGTTCTCGAAGATGCGATCGAGGCTGCCGTTATCGATCCGGAGATCAACGAATTTCTCCTCGGTGCCGGCTTTCAGCCCGTATTTGCCGACCGAGAGGCTTTTGCGGCGATCGTGCGCGACGCCGAAGAGCAGCTCGAGTACCTGGTCAACGATCTCGGTATTGAGTTTGTCGACGATTGATCGGTTCTTGGATAAGGCCGCAATCGCAATGCGGAAACGCCCCGGGTCATCGGCCCGGGGCGCTTTTTGCGCTACTCGGCGTTTGAGTGCTCAAGCCCAGCGGCCCATGGAGGGGATCGCGTGAAGATCAATAAGAAGGATCTCGTCTCCGGAGCGCTCTTGGCGTTGGGCGCGTCGGCGCTCTACATTCATGCACATCGTTTTCCGACGCGCCCCGATCAGGCGGCGGCGATCAGTCCGGGGTTTTATCCGAAACTCCTGGCTCTGATGCTCGGCGTCTTTTCGGCCGCTCAAATGGCCGGGGCTCTGTCGGTGACCGCCGCGAACGGTGAAGTACGCGATACCGGCGCGCGGGTGTGGAAGGACCGACACGCGTTCTTCCTGTTTTGCGTCACCCTCGGACTGTTGGTCCTCTATCCGTTTCTCATTCGCCTTATCGGTTTTGCACCGTCGGGATTTCTCTTTGTCGGATCTCTCATCTACGCATTGTCCGCCGAGGCGCGTCGCGGTCGGCGGCTGGTCCTGATAGCGGTCGTCACATTCGCCATCACTATCGTAACGTACGTCGTGTTCCGACTCGTTCTCCGTATTCCCTTTCCTGCGGGGATCATCTTTCGATAGAAAGCAGAGGGTACTGTGGAGTTGTCGTTCGATCTCTATATCGCCGGGCTGAGCTATTTTGCAGATCCCATGATGTTCGTGTACTCGCTGTTCGGCGTGTTGATCGGCATCGTATTCGGGGCTCTTCCCGGCCTCACCGCGACGATGACGATCGCGGTATTCATCCCGTTCACCTTCGGCGTGCCGGCGGTACAGTCCTTTGCGTTTTTGCTCGGTCTCTACTCGGGGGCCGTCTACGGCGGCTCGATCTCGGCGATTCTCATCAATATTCCCGGTACGCCTTCGGCGATCGCGACCGGGTTTGACGGCTATCCGATGTGTCGCCAAGGCCGCGCGGGAGAGGCGATCGGGATTTCCACCGTCTCTTCCGGGCTGGGCGGTCTGTTCAGCGTGTTCATCCTCGTGATCGCCGCGCCGCTCATCGCCGGTATCGCCCTACAGTTCAGCGCCGAGGAGTACGTCGGCATCACCCTCATCGGGCTGAGTATTATCGCCATCATCTCCCCCGGGTCGACCGTCAAGGGACTGATCGCCGGCACCCTGGGCCTGATAATCGGTACCGTCGGGCTCGATCCGATCGGAAGCTATCCGCGTTTCGTCTTCTCGCGTCCCGAGTTGTTCGACGGCGTATCCGAGATTCCGGTCATGATCGGTGTATACGGCCTGTCGGAGATGTTGGTGCAGATCTCAGAGCGACAGCACGTCAACGTGATTACGCAAAAGCTGAAGAACGTACTGCCCTCCTTCAGGGAGATTGTGCGCCTGACTCCGACGATCGTTCGCTCTTCGATCATCGGCGTCGCCATCGGAGCGGTACCCGCCGCGGGCGGTTCGATCGCCTCGTTGGTGGCGTACGGCCAGGAGAAGCGATTTTCGAAACGCGGAGAGCTGTTGGGGACGGGCATCTCCGACGGTATCGCCGCTCCCGAGGCGGCCAACAACGCGAGCACCGGCGGCGCACTCATACCGATGATGACGCTCGGCATACCCGGCGATCCGATGACGGCTGTGCTCATGGGCGGACTCATCATTCAGGGGCTCAGGCCCGGTCCCGTATTGTTTCAGCAACAGATGCCCTTCGTCTCCTCGATATTTATCAGCCTGCTCTTGTCGGTCGTCTTCATGACTGCGCTGGGACTTATCGGGGCGCGGTATTTTTCGCGCCTCATAACGACTCCCAAGCGCTTCCTCATACCGGCGATCCTGTTGTTCTGTCTAATCGGCTCGTATGCCATCAACAACTCGATGTTCGATATCGGCGTCCTCGTCGTCAGCGGCGTCATCGGATTCGCCCTGCGCAAGCTGGGATATCCGGTCGCGCCGGTAATTTTGGGACTCATTCTCGGACCGATGTTCGAGAGTAATCTGCGACGATCCCTCATGCTCTCGCGCGGACAATGGTCTACGTTTGTAACGCGGCCCATCAGCCTTGCGTTTATCCTGATCTCCGTATCGATTCTCGTCGGTCCCACGATCGTCGCCGTCGTCCGTCGCATATGGGCGACGAGCCGGAGGCGGACCGGCGGCCAATCATGAGTCATTACTCGTTGTACCGTCCGGGGCGCGCGGGATACTCTCACAGCCTATGACACGTGTACATATGGTCGGCGGCGGTGGTTACGCCCAGACACTATCGGCGGAGGTGGAGGCGTTGGCGGCCGACCGCTTATGTCGCTTGGGTTCGGTGGTAGTCGATCGACGGTTCGCGCGCGAGGGTGAATGGGAGATGCTCGCAGCGACCCGTCGCCGTGCCGGTTGGACCGTGCGGGAGACCTTCGACGAACTCATAGAGCGGGACGATCCGGAACCGGGTTCGCGCGATCTGTTGGTACTTCCGGTGCCGATCGCACTCCACGAGCCGATGGTGGTCCGTGGGCTCCGGGCGGGGTTCGATGTTATGTGTGAGAAGCCGGCCGCCGGGTCGCTTCGAGAAATCGTATCCATGGCGGCTGCGGAGGCCGCCTCTCCGGGCCGCCTGCTCTTCGGGTATCAACATCCCTTGAGCGCCTCACTCGGCGGAATGATCGAGCGCGTCGTCGCCGGAGAGATCGGCACCGTATCGGCGATTCGAGCGTGGGTTCTGTGGCCGCGGCGACGATCCTATTACGGACGAAACGGGTGGGCCGGACGACTTTCGGTCGAAGGCCGCACAGTACTCGACAGCCCGATTCAGAATGCAACGGCCCATTTTCTGCACGCGGGAATCGAGATCGTTCATCGGGCGGGCTACCTTCCCGATCGTCTCGTAGCCGAGCACGCCCGCGTCTACGACATCGAAACCGCCGACCTACAGGTGCTCAGAGTCGTCAACCGATCCGTTGACGACGGGGGCGGCACGCCGAATCGGTCGCCGGCACCGTCGCTTTATTATCTTGCCGCCCACAGTTGTGCCGAGCGATTCAACCCGGAGATCGTCGTCGATGGGAGCGACGGAGCCTTTCGCTGGTCCTTCCCTGCTCGGCTTGAGATGCGGCGCGGCGGCGGGCAGTGGACGATCATCCACGATGAGACGATGGACGTCCGGTTTAACGGGTTGCCCATACGTCGTGCCTTGGAGTCGCATGGAACGGTGGGGACGGGAATCGAGAGCGCGGCTCGGCACACCGCCGTCGTCGTCGCCGCATTCGGCGGGGAGGGTGCTCCCGGTTTTCCGATTGCCGGATTGGACCCGGCGCATTGGCGCGAGATTTCCCTTCCCGACGACTCGCAACGAGCAATCGTGGGGCTGGAGGAGGACGCCCGTCGAGCGTTTGTATCGCAACGCCTTCCGTCCGAGCTGGGGGTGCCGTGGGCCTCGCGCATCCATCGCGTCGAAGGTCCGGTACGATACGCCTCGCTCTCATAGGTGGGGCTACCGTTACCGGCGCGGCTCCTCGGCACGGTGAAAGGCGATGCGCATTCGTCGTGTCGGTGCGATCGCGTCGACCCGATCTTCGTATGCCGGGGACACGCCTCCCACCGCGAGCTCGATCGGATCTCCTTCGGGGAGCTTCAGCACGCCGGCCTCGTCGACACGCGCCAGCCACCTGAGGTGCACCGAGAACTCGACGGCGCACTCCGTTTGTGCCGATACCGTCACCGAATGAATACCGCATAGTGCCCACGGGCCCCGGCCGTCGCTCCCGTACGAGCGGTAGCATTGGATCGGCTCGGTTACATCCCACGTCGTCGCATTCTTGAGTTGAACGCGTATGGTGATCGAGACGTCCGGGAACGGTGTGCCGCATCGTCCCGAACCTCCGACGTAGTCGAAACACGCACCGGGAACGGCAACCGAGCCGTCGGTATACTCGCTCGGGATGCGGCCCACCAGCGAGGCTCCGACGTATTCCACCGTCCCGTACGACAGTCCGAACCCGAAGGGATACAAAGCGCGATCATCGAAGCGATAGGTGCGATTCCCCATTCGATAGTCTTCGAACGGCGGGAGGTCTTCGGTCGCACGGGGAAAACTCACCGGGAGTCTGCCCGACGGCGCCGCGTCTCCGAAGAGGATTCGCGCGATCGCCTCGCCCCCGGCTTGTCCGGGGTACCACGCCACGAGAATCGCATCGACAAGGCGCTCGACTTCGGCAAGTGCCGCAGCGCTTCCGCCCATGAGGACGAGAACGATACGGGCGCCTCGGCGTCGCAACTCCCGGAGATACTCGACGTGGTGTTCCGGTAGCTCGATGCGCTCCCTGTCTCCGCGGGTAGGCGAGGCGATCGCGTCGCCCTCCTCTCCTTCGCTCAAGGGATGTTGACCCATGACGACTACCGCGACGTCGGCATCGGCGGCCTCGGAGGCGCCCCACATCGACCGGTTTGCGTTTGCGCGGTCTGGGAGGCAGCCCGGCCGATACTCCACTTTGATCGCGTGGCCGGCGCGTCGGGCCGTAGCCTCGAGGACCGTTACGTATCGCGTGCCCGTACCGTAGTAGTTGCCCATTAACGCGTCGACATCCGTCGCATACGGTCCGGTGACATAGATGCTCCGCACCGACTCGTCAAAGGGGAGCGCTCCTCCGTCATTCTTCAAGAGGACGCACGCCCGTTCGGCGGTGAGTCGGGCGAGCTCGTGATGTCGGTCCCACGCGATCGTTTCAGGGGTGATTTCGCGATATGGAATTTCTTCGTCGCGATTCAGGAGTCCCAGGCGGAGGCGCGTGCGGAGCACTCGACGCGCGGCGCGATCGATCTCCTCCTCCGAGAGGAGCGCGGCCTCCAGGGCCGCAGCGGCGTGCGGATACGTGTCTCCACAGTTGAGATCGCACCCGCTTCCGATCGCGCGCGCCGCCGATTCCGCGGGTGTGGCGGTGACACCGTGCTTGGTATGAAAATCGCGCACCGCCCAACAGTCGGATACGACGTGGCCCGCGAAACGCCACCGGTCGCGCAAGACGTCCTGCAGCAACGTGCGACTGCCGCAGGCGGGTTCGCCGTTGACGCGATTGTATGCGCCCATGACCGCCTCGACTCCCGCATCGACGAGCGCCTCAAAGGCCGGTAGATACGTCTCCCATAGATCGCGTGGAGAGACCCGAGCGTCGAACTCGTGTCGTAACGCCTCCGGCCCGCTGTGGACGGCAAAATGTTTGGCGCACGCGGCGCCCATGAGATAGTCGGGTTCCTCTCTCTCGGTACCCGTTGCCCCGTACTGAAGGCCCATCGCGTAGCGGGAGGCGAGTGTCGCCGTAAGGTACGGATCCTCGCCCCACGTCTCCTGGCCGCGACCCCAGCGCGGATCGCGAACGATGTTGACGTTGGGAGTCCAGTAGGTGAGTCCCTGGTACTGTTCGGTCTCGCCTCGAAGGCGGTACACGGCGTTGAACTTTGCGCGACCCTCCACGCTGACCGCAGCCGCGACACGGCCCACCAGGTCCGGGTCGAAGGTCGCGGCCATGGCGATCGCTTGGGGAAACACGGTCGCCGACCCGGCGCGCGCGATACCGTGGAGCGCCTCGTTCCACCAGTTGTACGCCGGCACTCCGAGCTCGTCGATCGCCGGCGCACGATGGCTCATCTGCGCCAGTTTTTGCTCCGTGGTCAAGCGCGCCATCAGATCGTCCAGCCGCGCGTCGATGGATAATGCGGTGTTACGAAAGGGGAATACGCCGTTCGGGCCGTCGCTCATCGTCCAGTCTCCTCGCGACCACTATTGCAGAGGTTCGCCCGGGAGTCCACACACGAGAAGCGGCATCACCCATGGTACCATACCGTCGTGAAGCTTAAGATAAACCTCTTCCTGCGGTATCTCGTCATGACCCTCATCCCGGTGGCGATTCTTCTCATCGTCGGTCTGGTATCCGTCTTTTATACCCGCCATACCGCCGAGCGAGAGCTTTCGCGCCTGCACGAGGGGATTCTCTTCCAGATGGAGCAGTCGGTGGAGGCGTTCATCACCGAGTTGGACGCGACCGGCATCGCCCTCAGTTCGTCCTCGGATCTGTTGGTCGAATTCCGCGAAGGGCTCGAGCAGCGCAGTGAAGACTATCGGAGTCATCGCACAGTGGTCATGATTCAGGGGCTCTTGAATCCGTCGGTGTACGCCCGCGATCCGCTCCATAGCGTGTACGTTTTTTTCGACGACTATCCACAAGCCGTGTTTACGAGCGAGTTCGGCGTCGTCTCAGCTGACGCCATGCCCGATACGGTGTGGCTCGATTCGTATAACGCGATGGACCCGACCGTCGATACCACCGTGGAGCGGCGCGTATTTCGCGGCCTCTCCGGTCTCGCAGTAGCCGACGAGGACGTCATTACAATCTACCGTCGGATCTTTCCTTTGATACGCCCGTCGATGGGCGGCGCGATCGTGTTGAATATTTCGGTCCACGCGTTGGAGTCGTTTGTCGGGCGACGGCGGACGCATCCCGGACAGGAGCTTCTCATTTACGGTCCCGATGGACGACACCTCTTCGGGACGCTGCCCGATCGTGTGATCGACTACCAGATATCGTCCCGCGTATCCCGTAGTGAATGGCGCTACGAGCTCTATACGCCGCGCTCGGTCTTTCTCGCTCCGGCGGAGACGATGTTTCGCATATCCGTCGCCATCGCCGTCGCCGCATGCGTGTTCGGTGTGGTGATCGCACTCATCTTAACCCTCAAGCACTTCGCATACGTCCGGGAGGCGCTTTCCATCATCGATCGCGAGGATCATGGGCAAGAGCTCCCCGATATCACCGCATATTCTCAGAAAGGATTTAGCTACATCACCTATCATTTGCTGCGCACCGTTATGAGGAAGAAGTATCTGGAGGTCCAGCTCTCGGAAAAGGCGCTTCGCGAACGCGCCCTCGAGCTCCTCTTTTTACGGTCCCAGATGAATCCCCACTTTCTGTTCAACACCCTGGAAGTGATCAACTGGAAGTGCCTGGATCACACCGGCGGTCGGCCCACGGAGATCAATGATATGATCTCCAACCTCTCTGCAATTCTTAAGTTCGCCCTACGCACTCCCAGCCGTTTCGTCTCCCTCGGAGAGGAGATTGAGAATAGCCGCACCTACATGGTGCTTCAGAAGCATCGCTACGGAGAGATGCTCCGCGACTCGTGGGAGATCGACTCGGCGACCCTCGACGCTGCGGTGATTCCGATGCTCATTCAGCCGTTGTTGGAAAACGCGATCTGTCACGGCATCCGCGGACTACCGGAGGGCGGGACGGTCGATATCTCGGTGCGACGCGACGGCGGCGTGATTGTGCTGCGGATCGCCGATTCGGGGAGGGGGGTAGACGCGCTGCAGCTTGCGGAACTCTGCGAGCGTCTGGATGCACACGACGGCGTTTTCACCGAGCACGTTGGACTCCTCAACTCGTATCGTCGGCTCAAGCTCGCCTTCCCGGAACACTCGTCGCTCGCGATTCACTCCGAGCACGATGCCGGTTTCGTCGTCGAGATACGTCTACCGTACCGTCGTTACTCGTCCGAAGCCTCAGAGCGACGGAATGCCGACGGCGAAGTTCCGTAGAACTCCCGAAAACGGCGAGTGAAGTTCTTGGGACTGGAGTACCCGACGATGCGACTGATCTCATAGGTGCGGTAACGACTCCCGCGTAGGAGGCGCGCAGCGTGTTTCATACGCGTTCTTTGTACAAGCTCCGAGAAGTGGTCACCGGTCAACTCAGAGAAACGCCGGCTTACATACTGTGGATTGAGTCCTACCGCCGCCGCCGCTCGTTCCAAGGTTGCCTCCTGAAAGTGGCTCTCCACCCACGCCGTTACCCGTTCCGCGAGGCCGCCGGCAAAGCGATCACTCGATGCGTTCTCCCGCGATGCACAATGGAGTTCTTCCAGAGCGGCGTACAGTGCCGGGAAGTTCGTCGGTTTGAGAAGATAGCGCCACGCTCCGATCTCAACCGCGCGCCGTGCGTACTCGAAGTCCTTGAACGCCGTGAGAAGAATGACTACCAGATCGGGAAATTCGCCCCGAGCGATTCGACACAACTCGAGTCCGTCCAGATTCGGCATCCGTATATCCGACAGGACCACGTCTACCGGGCGGTCTCGAAGGATCGATAACGCCGCGTTACCGTCGGTGCACGTCGCCACGACCTCGAACCCGAGCTCTCTCCACGGTACGTGGTGTCGGAGGCCGTGCAGAATCGGAGGTTCGTCGTCGACAAGGAGGACTCTCAAGTCACCCACGCGAAGATAATACTATAGGATCGTGCGACTGACACGACAAAAACTTCGTCGAGTGACGGTGGTTGTCGGCGGAGGACCCGGCTGATCGATCCTATACTCGGACGCAGGAGGGGTGGCGTGTCGTTCGTGCATCGGGCGCGGTCTATCGACGATATATCCGGCAGGTACATCGTGATGCCGTCTTCTCGCCATCCCACGGCGCGGCAGTGTTTCATTTTTAGCCGGTTTCATCACGCATACACGTATTTATAATGTATTGATAAAATTGACAACGTTTGACCTGTGATACTACACTGCGCAGCACACCGGATAGTCTGCGAGCATTGTTGTTCGTGATGTAGAGGAGATCGAATATGGCCCTTCACATACCGATATCGGCAAAGAGTACCGTCTCTCAAGAGCGTACCGTCGGACCGTTGATGCGGTTCTTGGTATATACCATCGTCTTGGTAGTCGGGCTGGTTTCCTGCACCGCCGCGTCGGACTCATCCACCGAAGAGATATCGGCGTCCGAACAGACGCAAGTCGATGGTGGTGTCGTGAGTGCCGATTTGGAGTTGGCGCGCGCGTTGGAGGCTGCGCTCGCGGACCGGAATACATCAGCCGATCTGGTCGAACTGGGTGAGGTGTTGTACGGTCGCGGTCAGCGCGAAGCCGCGAAGGTCGCGCTTCTCCACGCCGTGGAGCGAATCGATAACCGCACCCCCGAACCGTTGCTCGATCGTATCGACGGCGGTCTTGCGGTCGTTGCGCTCGAGACCGGTGATTTCGAGCTATCGATCGACGCCACCAGTAGAGCTCTCGAGAGAAGTGCGAACGCCACATTTCGCGTATTGCGCGGGATGAGTCGCTTGGCGTCCGAAGACATCGACGCGGCACTCGATGACTTCGATGCGGCATGGGCCGAGGATCCCGCATCATTTTCGGCGCAGGCCTTCGACTCCTACATCGTCGCGCTTCTCTCCTCGGAACGCTTGGAGGACGTTTTGGCGGTGAGCGGCATACGCGCGGCGCGGTACGGATTTCGCCCGCAGGATTTGGCCGTTCGATCGAACGTGCTTTCTCAACTGGGACAAGTTGAGTTATCGGCGTTGGTGCGCATCGCGCGTATCGCTCTTTTTTCGGACTATCGGATGGAGCGCGAACAGATCGAGTTGAATGCGATCCTATCGTCTCTGTCGGCCGATAGCTGGGCGCGAGAGTCGACGACGCGGTTTGCCGGCTCGGGGGTTACCGCTATTCCGGCCGAGCTCGTCGAGACGACCGATGCCTTTCCCGAGATTCAGATACTCAATGCTCTATGGACAAGCGAACCGGAGACGAGCGCCATCGGCAGCGCCGTCGACCTTGAGATATTTTCCCGTCTCTCGCAGACGTACTATGTGCGATTGTGGCAGTCGGCCGCCGCTCAGTCGGAGCAGTACTCCTTCACGACCGCCCAGCCTCTTTTGGAGAAGGCGATACTGCTGAATCCGACGACACAGCACGCAGCGCTCACTCGCGAAGAGGTGAGACGACTCTTGAACATCGACGGCTTTGACGACGCGCCGCTTCTGCTGCCTGCGGAGGTTAACGAACGCGTCGAGACGGCTTTGACAAGCGGTGAGTCGTTCGCCGTCGATCCGGTGATCGCCATGCTCGCGCTCCCGGATAATCCATATGTGTTACACGCACAGTTGGTTCTCACTCAAATCGCCGCGTTACCGGTTTTCAACGCGCGCCTCGAACAGGCGCTTATTACCGCTACCGGGCGTCAAGCGGAGCGACTTCGGGGAATATTGCGCTAAGGCGCAGGTTTTCCGCGCCGACCGATCGGCAGCACTACGATCGTCGCCGCGAGGGCGACGACGGTACCGATCGCCAGGGTAATGGAGACCGGCGCTACGACGCCGCGAGCGCGGCCTCCCACGACGACGAGCGGCAGAACGCCGAGAATCGTTGTTGCCCCTGCGGCGAGAAGCGACGGTATCTTACGCCATAGCACCTCAACCAAGGATTTCGCCCCATCTTTTCCGGCGGCGGAAAGGACGACAACCGCGTTGTTGACGCCTACTCCGCCACACAAGAGAAGCGCCAATAGAACCGGCTCGGAGATTCCGTCGTACGCAAAGCGGGCGACCGTCGCCGGTATGACTACCGACGGTACCGCGACCAGGGCTGCCAAGAGGCCGTCGCGAACGTGTTCAAGGCCGGCGATGATCGATACCGTGACGAATAGTATCGCCAAGACGACGCCCCCTATGGCGCGACGTCCCGTTTCCCGCGTCTCAAAAAATGTCGGATCGATTGCGATACGAACGTCTGCATGCGCTTCGTATTCGGGAGCCGCCCCGTCGACCGTCCGCTCGAAGAGTATTTGGGCGGAGCGCGGGAACTCGACGCTAATGGTCGATGCTCGGGAACGATCGATTCTGAAGATCGTATCCGGGCGGTCGATTTCCCTGACGGTAGCGACCGATTCTAACCGTAGGGGCCGTCCGGTGGTCGGTGTGATCGTCGTTCGAAGAAGGTCGTCCGCCGTCTCGATCGGCGTGGTGCGCCCGAATCGCACGTCGGTTTCGCGATCCGTGAGCCATTTGAATCCGACGGGATTCGATAGAAGCCAATACGCGTGCCGGTGTATTTCGTTCGGCCGTCCCCCCGTAGAGACGACCGCTTCCGTATCGACCACCATCTCGGCTTGCCGTGGCGGCCTTTTGAAGTTCAGTACGGCTGTGCTGTCGGGGACGGCGGTTTGCAGGTAGTCGGCGAGCTCTGATGCGACTCGTTGCGTCGTTATCGGATCATTTCCGATGACGTGGATCGGCACTCGAGTCGCCCCCTCAGCCTGATTGATGAGGAATACACTACCCTGCACCGACTCTTGAACGCGCGTGACAAGGGTATCGACGGTATTTTGATTCGGTTGAGCGCGGTGCGTTATCTCGAAGCTGATTCTGCTGCGATCGGTTCGGGAGATGATCGTTTCATACTCGTCGTACAACGCAAGCACCGAGTACGCGTTCGACATTTCAGTTTCGAGCCTCGACCGCGGTGTGCCGGCGTCATACTCGACGACAATCCCGGTACGACGCTCGTCGAGCTCAGGCCAAAACCCGATCGGCGTATCGTGGATGCTCCACACGGCGACTCCCACTACCGCGAGAATACCGATCCACACGACGAACCGCATACGATGAACCGCGCGAGTCATCCGCCCAAACCACGATGGTGCGAACGGCGACGGAGTCGTTCGGTCTTCCCGCTCCGGAGCGCGGCCGGCGGACTTCGCCGGAATGAAGAAGAGACCCCATACGAGACCGGTAACCAGCGCGCTTATAACGACGAGTGCAAATCCTATATAAAATGAGCCGGTACCCGACGGATCGAGAATCAGCGGCACGAAGACGACAACGGTGGAAATCGTCGAGACGAGCAGGCCTCGTCGGACACCCGGTGCGGACCCTTCGATGGCCAGGACCACCGCCCCGTCGGCGACGAAGCCCATTGATGCCGCAAGGGCCGATACGGCGAGAACATCGGCGGGCAACCCGAATGCGCCGAGAGCGGCGAATGCTGCAAATGCCGCTGCGGGTAACGCCGCCGCAGCCGCAATGCTCCGCCTTCCGTTGCGCGTAATGAGTAGCAGTGCAACGGTTACCAGTACGCTTCCGACGGCGAAGCCTCGCAGCGCGTCGCCGAGTGCGTCCTCAATGATCGACCCCTGGTCGAACAACACTTCGGATCGTTCAATCGCGCCGATGGACGCGCGGAGCGCTCGATTAACGCGCACGACGTTGGCTCCCGAGGCGGGGCTCACATACACGACGACCGCCGGTGTACCGTTCACGACGCTGGTGGACTCCGGCTCGCGTTCGTCCCGCTCCACCGAAGCCAACCTGCCGACCGAGTTGACCTCATCGAGTCGTTGATTGCGAAAGTCCTCAATCGTACGAAATCGCGTGTCGGCGACAATCGGCAAGGCTCTATTGCCGCCCAATCCGACGACGCTGTTTGCCTCGCGAATCGTCTCCGCAACGGCAAATATATCGGTTGCAACGTTGGTGTCGTACGCTTCCCGGAGTCGCACAACGACCTGTTGTTGCGGGAACCCCGCGACATCAACGCGGCCGACACCTTCCACCCGACCAAAGTAGCGTTCGATCTCCTCTCGTGTACGAAATCGGTCCTTCGGAAGCGATGCAATGAACGTGGGCCTCGTGTCCGCCGCGTTTCTCGTAACGATGGGGCGCCCGACGGTCGTCGGTGCGTCGCTCAGTACGCGATCGAGCGCATCCAATACGCGCACTACCGCGTGATCGAGATGTGCACCGCGTCGCAGACGAACTCCTACGCGCGTTTGGCCGTCGCGAGATATCGAGGATATGGAGCGCACACCGTCCACGGACGCGATGGCGTCCTCGATCGGAATCGTAAGGGTGCGCTCTACCTCGTTGGCGAACGCTCCGTCGTAGCGAACGAGCACACTGACCCGCGGATCTTGTCGGTCCGGCAAATATCCTACACTGATCGTGCGTATCGCCAGGACACCGAACAGAACGATAATCCCGATGAGAAATACGGAGCGTTTCACCGGCCCTCCGGCTCCGAATAACCGGGACGTGATATCCAGCGTGCAAACACCGCAAAGGTCGCTACCACGCACACCGTTCCGAATAACAATCCGCCCACGATCGGCATAGCGGTGTGTCTTTGAAGAATGGTCTCCGGAGAGCGGGAGAGGACGATCGGGAGAACGGTGGCGATCGACGTCGTCACGGTCATCGCGACGGTTCGTGCGCGCTCGGCGACGATCTCCTCCGGCGGCCTGGATGCCGAACGAAACTCCGCGATCAAGAGAATGGCGGCGTTTATCGTCGTACCTATCACCACCAGTAGCCCGATCATGGAGTAGAGGTTGATGGAAATGCCCGCCGCGAGCATGAGGCCCACCGAGCCGGGAAGCGAGAGTGGAATGGCGACCAGGCAAAAGAGCGGGAGGCGTACGGAGGCGAACTGGGCGCCCAACACCAAGTACACCAATATGAGTGCAATCGCTGAAATGGCGGCCAAGGAGCGCATTTGCTCATCGATATCACCCTCGACCGTCACCGGCGCAGAGCTCCGCGGCGTGACGCGGCCGGCGGCGCGAAATATCGTCGCCGGACGGCCGTCGACTCGTCTCAGTTCCCGTAACGCGAGCCGATTTCCGAAGTCGACTACCGACGACACTTCGACCGTCCGGCCCGATTGTCCCGCAGGTACCTGAATCTCGGCAACCGAGTCGGTCCCGGCGAGCGCGTCCGGGTCCAGCAGTACCCGAATCGGGAGGAGATCCGTCGCCTCACCGATCGAGGCGACCACCCGTCCGTCGACTGCGGTGTTCACCTCCTCCAACACGGTTGCGGGAGCCAGATTCAATAACGCGACACGATCGGTATCGAAGTTGAGTACCGTTTGCGCCTCCATTCGCTCCGTGAGAGGCGTCCATACCGAACCGAGATCCGTCAACACCGTTGTGATCGATCCGTCCAGTTCGGACCTCGAGTCCGCCGAAAGCAACGCCGACGTTACCGGGGTGTCGCCCAACGCGGATTGAACGCTATCGGGCGGCAGATACACGATCGAGTACAGAGGATCGAATCGGCTGAATATGCGCATGACGTCCGAGCGGACTCTGCTCTCGGTTACTCGTTCGGCAGAAGCGCGGGTGATATGTAGGTGGACGATACTACGATCGTTCAAACTTCGCGAACGTTCCTCGAGGGTATCCGCCACTACCCCGATGTCGGCGCGTGCGTGGTCGACCCATGGAAGCGACGACAGCTCCTCGGTAATCGAGGCGGCGACGGCTCTCGCGTCCTCGATCGTCGTGCGCGGCTCAAGCCACAATTCGCCGGATACACGATCTTGCAGCACAAACGGCGTCAACTCGCGCGGGACGACGGTAATGAGCGCCGCGCCGACTGCCGTGACGAGCGTCATCACCGACAGTGTCGCCTTCCAATGGACTCTCGCCGCGGAGGAGATCGTCTTGATCGCAGGTTGGAACCGCGATCCCGGCGTCCGTCGGCGACGTTCACGCGTCCCACCGCGCGCATCGACGCCCGATAACATAGCGACCGCCGGAGTGAGTACGGCTGCGCACACAAACGCCCACGCGAGAAGCGAGGCGATTACTACCACGAACTCGGCGACGAGGGCACCGAAACGGCCCGGCACGAGAATCGCCGGTATGAACACGAGTATCGTCGTGACCATCGATCCGAAGAGCGACGGAAGCACACCTCCCACCGCCGCGGCGACCTCGGCGGCGCCGCGCAGCGGAGCGTCGCGGCGAATGGCGTTGACGACGATGATTCCGCCGTCCACGACCAATCCCAATCCGACGGCGAATCCGGTTATCGATACCGTGTTGAGGGTGAACTCGCCGAGAAACAGCACGAATATGGTACCGAAAATCGATACCGGCAGTATCGCCAGCACGGCCGTCGCGAGTGACGCACTGCGCGTTCCGGCGGAAACCAACAGTGTCACTACCGCTATTCCGATCGCCAACGCCGTCGCCGTTCCGCGGACCAAGCTACCGAGTGCGCTTCCGGCGTCGCGAAGTACCGCGATTTCCACGCGCTCACCCAATCTGCGTCGAATCTCACCGACGGCGGCGTAGGCGTCGCGCGTGAGGGCCAAGACACTCGCTCGATCGGATCGATACACCTCGACCACCACGGCCGGCGCTCCGTCCACGACGACGGCTCCCGTGGCCGGTTCCGCGTTGAGACGTATACGAGCAATGTCGCCGAGACGGCGTTGAATACTGGGCGAATCGCTCGGGATCGGAAGGGCCGCGATATCGGCTACCGTATTGACGCCCGTGGACGCCGTGAGTGTTATCTCCCGGTCGCGTTCGCGGAGTGTCCCTACCGGTAAATCGAAGACCGACGACGAGATCAACGAGGCGATCGTCGTCGTACCGATATCGAGCGCCGCCGCCGCATCGGGATCGATTTCGACGTGCACCTCGGGACGCCACGCCCCCGCCGAGCGCAGTCTACCCACGGTGGTATGAGTTCTGAATGCGGGAAGCACCTGCGTCTCGACGGCGCGATAGAGGCGGTCCGGCGACTCATCGGTTCTCGGGATGAGTGCAATGACGAAATCGGGAGTCTCCGCGATGGATCGCGTAATCACCAACGGAAGCTCCGCGCGGTCGGGAAGGGACGCAAATCCGAGCCCCGCCGCACGACGGACATCGAGCGCGATCGACTGCGGATCGGAGCCCCACGCCAGCTCCAACTCGATGCGCGACACCCCTCGAATGCTCATCGATCGAACGTGCTCGACCCCTTGAATACCCGAGAGCGCCGACTCCATCGGCACCGTCACGAGCCGTTCTATCTCCTCGGCGGGCAGGCCTTCGAGGGCGGTGATAATCAGGATGTTCGGCAGCTCGACGTCGGGAAGCGGCGCGATCTCAATCTGAGTTGCCGCGGCACCACCCATCAGGACGACCGCGAGCGCCACCATCACGATCGAAAGGGGATGGGCGAAGAGCCGTTCGAGAACGGACGTGGCGGTAGATTTATTCTGCATTTACGGATAACCGATAGAGTTCCGCGAGGAAGTTGCCGAGATCATCTTCCAGATCGGTGGAGAGCTCCAGGGTGACGATGCCGTCGGTGCCGCCGGCCTTCGTGAAGTTACCGACGAAACGTACCACCGTTTGCTGGGCATCCGGAACCGGATCCGAGGGCGGGGCGGTCGGGTCGATTTCGACTCGATCGAGGTCGATGGCGACCGCGGCATTGCTCGCACTCAGCGAGAACGCCGACAGCACCGACCCGAACACCAGCGATGCGCCGGCGGCTCGATCGACGTATACGTCGAAGGCGCTTTGAACCACCGGATTCGGAGAGAACGTGAGTGCGCTCCCGAACTCCGCCACTGGGTATGAGGGCGGCACCGCGTCGATATCCGGAATGAACACCACGTGCGCGATCGAGGGCGGCTGCGATGCGGCGCCGTCGATAACAAACCGATATCGCGTATCGGCGGCGTTGAGTGTGTACTCCGTATTCCACGTCAAGGACTCGGAGAACGAGACTACCGCCGTATCCAGCGCGGCGTTCCAGCTGAACTCGGCTCCGGCCGAGGGCGTGACGCTAATTGCCGACGCGCGCTCGGACTCGTCAACAGGCCCGACAAAGCGAACCTGAAACGAGTCGTCCTTTTCAAAGGAGAGCCCGGCGGTGTTGTTGATGAATTGCGTCGTATCGTCGCTCAAAAACTCGCCGGTTCGTATGAGTTGCACCGACTCGACCGCTTGTTCGATCTCCGCCGCCGTCCGAAAGCTCGACTCCCAACGCTCGGCAAACGTGTTTCCCGCCGTATCGCGGACCGACGTGTCGACGGTGATCGTGTAGCGCGTATCCCGCTCGAGCCGTGTATTCGGCCGGATGCGAACGATCGCGTCGTCGCTATCGAAAAGAAGGAGGTATCCGGGGTCCGGGCTGATGGAGATACCGTTGAACACCGTCTCTCTGTCCAGCGACTCCGACGCGGTTATCACGATCTCGGTCGTCAGATCGGTGACGAGGAGCCGGCTGTCGGGGGACACCGAGACGACGAAGGGGCGATCGGTCTCCGCTCGCAAATCAAATGTACGCTCGTATCGTTCCGCCAGGGAGTTTCCGTATTGATCCTCCGCCGAGGTCTCCACCGAGAGGACGATGACGTCGTTGGTCTCGATGCCGCCGTCGGGTGACAGCGTCAAAGTCCGTGCACCCTGCGTCCACGCGTTCTGCGATAACACAACCGAACCGTCTCGGCGCACCTCGATCGCATCCTCCGTCCGGGCGCGATCCATCGCGGCGGAAAATGAGAGGGCGATCACTCCGTCCTCTTCATTCAACGCGGCGTCCACCGTTACCGGATTCATATCTTCCCATTCGTTGTAGATTTGACACCCCGATAGAGATATCAGTACGAGCAAAACGATCGCCGCCGATCTCGTACCGCGCGTCACGGCTCCTCCTCCATGAGTTGCCGGCGCTCTTCGCGAAGAATTGCGCCGTTGGAGGCTCTGATCGGTGCACCGCTTCCCACGATGAGCCAGAAGTAATTCGGCTCGCTCGCGTCCGTCGTCGCCTCGAACCCCTCGTACTGCAGAAGAACGGAGGTTGAGGACTCCCATGTCAAACCGGTTCGTATGGGACTCCCGATATCGGGTGGGAAGGCGGCTTGAATATTGATCGAGTCGGAAATCTCGGAGCGGTCTTCGTCGGTATCGAACTCTCCGTTCGTGAAGGTGATGCGTACCTGAATGGAGCCGGGAACCAGGCCGGCGTCGATTAGTATCGGCGTGTTGTTACTGAACGCCGCGTCGTTCACGATCTGCGACGGCGGAGCGTCGACATCGATGATCTCGGCGGTGATTTCGACATCGGGACGCGGAGCCGTCCGGAACGGAACGGTCGTACCGGCGGCGAGGGCGTTGTTGCGAATATCGACGGCGGTATCGGCGATCGAGAGGACGTAGTCGACTTCGGGATCCCACGGCTCCGGCGGAAACACGATCAGTCGCCGCTCGGTGAACCACGTCGTCGTTATCGACGAGAGGGGAAAGACGGATACCGCATCCTGGGTCTCGGTGCGGTCCATGTCCTCGGAGAAGGTAATCGCGATACCGTCTTCGGGGCCGAGTACGACGCTCAGCGATCCGGCAAGGGCCGGATAGCCGCCCGCCAATTCGTTCGTCACCGCGACGATCGATTCGATCGCAGGACGTTGCTCGTCGTCTTGGGAAAGATATGTCGCCTCGTACGCTTCGGTCAGAGGGCGAGAGTCCGCCGCCGCCAACTCGGCTCCGATGCGCAACTGATAGGTCGTACCGTTCTCCCACGGATCATCCGATCGGAGCACGACCGAGCTTGTCGCCTCGTCACGCTCCAGTATCGGGCTACTCAACGGGCTGAAGCTGATGCGCTCTTCAAGCGCCGTCTGCTCGGGAAGTACGGAAAACACGATGCGGATCGTATCGTCGCGTCCGATTGTCGATCCCGAGGCGGGTTCGACGCGTATCACCTCCAGCGCATCGCTATCGGATGTCTCCATGTAAAACGGCACGACGTTGGCGACGTCGTGCTCGCGACCCGACGACGAACGAAACACGCCTGAGAAGGTGAGCGTATACCGTTCACCCGATTCCAGCGCCGGTTCGGCGCGAAACGCGACGGTGTTTCCGTCCCAGTCGTACACACCACTCAACGGACCCGTGCCGTCCTCCACCTGGAAGATCGCCTCGACGCTCGTGCGATCGACTCCGGCGTCGAACGAGATCGCGGGCTGCTCGGCGGCCCCCAATATCGCCTCGTAGGTCGACGGGTATACGACGTATCCCACGCCCGACCCGAGATCCAATACATTGCAGCTCGCAACTACGACGACGAGTATCGAAAGTGCTATACGTATGTATTTCCTTTTCGACAAACGGTATCTCCTTTCGGCCGTCATCGCTCTTCGATCGGGGTAATCCTCGTGCCGTCGCGGAATCCGGTACCCGCGTCCTCGACGACGCGATCGCCCGGTTCCAAGCCGTCGAGGACCGCACGCCATCCGTCCTCGACCGCACCGACCTCTACCGGCTGGGCGAATACCGCTACGGACCGCACGACGAACACACGCGGGCCCTCCGCGCCTTCGTCGACTACCGCGCCCGAGGGGACGGCGGTCGTCGAAAAGGTGCCTCCGCGTTCGATGACCGTCTCGACGAACATTCCGGGGACAAACGCGCCGTCTGCGTTTTCCATCAGAAGGCGAACGGTGACGGTGCGCGTATCGGGTGCAACGAAGGGGGTGATGAGAGAGACCACACCGGCTCGCTCGAGATCGCGATCGGAATGGCGCACGACCGCCGACTGTCCGATTGAGACCGTCCCGATATCGCGCTCCGGTAGATCCACCATTACGTACACATCCTCGATATTGAAGATCGTCACCAGCGGCGTGCGCGAGTCGACTTGCTCGCCCTCCTCCACGTGGCGCACCGCGACCAGACCCGCAACCGGAGAACGCACGATCGTCCGATCCAAAAACGCCTCTATGCGCCGTATTTCGGCCTCGTTCACCGATGTTCGCGCCTCGGCAACCAACCGCTCGGCCACCAACGACGCGGTGTTGATCTCTATCAGCGCCTCGATTCGCTCCGCCTCGTCGCTCGGGACGACTCGCCCCGCCGCTCGGATGTCGCGATCGCGATAGCCGATTCGCTGAAGCGCCACATCGAGCTCGGCCTGCCGGAGCTGCGCCTCGGCGCTGCGAACCGAGCTCTGCGCCTCGGTGTAGGCCTCCTCGGTCGTTCCTCCGACTACCAGCAGCTGATCCTGGTCGGCCAGCCGTTCGCGAGACCGCTCCAAGCGCGCTTCCTGCTCGTGCATCGATTCGCGGGCCTTATCGATCGCGATGAGCTCCGCCTCGACGGCGCGTCGTCCGTCGGCGATGCGCTGCTCGGCAAGCGCCAGTTGTGCGGACGCCGACTCCAACTCCGCATTCGCCTGATCCAGCGACACCCGCAGCTGGAAGTCGTCGATGCGGGCGATCGGCGTACCGATCGCTACGCGGCTCCCTTCGTCGACGAACATGCGGAGGATCTGCCCCTCGACTTCACCGGTTATGTCCGTGGATCGTCGCTGGGCTATGGTACCGAATCCGCGGAACTCATTGCTGAAACGACGCTCGGTGACGGTGATCACTCGTACGCGAGGGAGGTTCTCACGCGCTTCGACGGCTACCGGCTCGTCCTGAGTTTGGGCGCAGGAAAGCAGAGTAGCGCAGACGGCGACCACCGGCAGTCGCCATAGACGGACTCGTGGGATACTCATTCTTCGATACTCCGAATCAGACGGCGATATTGAGACGGCGATATTGCTACTCCGGCCAGTTGCAGCAACGCCGTCTCCTGGAGAAATAGTTCGACGAGGCTGTCGACGAGGCTCAACTCGAGCTCCGCCCGGGATACGATCGCATCGACGTAGTCGACCCGCGTGAGTCGCCCCAAGTCCAATAGAAGCTCGGATACCTCAAGACGCTGTGACTCGAGATTGAGACGCTCTCGCAAGGATTCCAGAAGGACGCGACTACCCTCGATCTGGCGAATCGAACGCTCTATCTGGAAGTCGAGCGCCTCTTCGGAGGCGTCGATTTGCGTGCGCGTACGCAGAGCCTCGATTCTGACCGCGCGGGCGCTCGCGAGGTCGTCGCCGGTGCCGTTCACGGTAGTTGTGACGCCGGCACTCGCATTTCGGGTTCGGGGCGCCTGCCGTCCGGCCGAGAGATCGATGTCGCTCGGCGCCAGCGGAAGGTCCCAGCGCAACGTAACGTCGACCGAGTATCCGGGATCGGTGAGCGGCAGCTCATCCCCGCTGAAACTCACGTCGGCACCCGCCGAGATAAGCGGGATCCAGCGGCGACGCAGCGCACTTATCTCGGCGCCTTGCTGCTCCAACGCCAAACGGCTCCTCGCCAGATCGAGATTGTTTACCGTCGCCTGTTCCAGATACCACTGAGGATCGAGATTGTCGAGGAAGCCGGAGAATCCTTCGTCGATATCTTCGGTAAACGCGACCTCGGTTCGCGGGGGATACCCCAGGAGTTGATTGAGGGCGAAGCGGGTCTCGTCGCGCTCAAGCTCGCGAAGTGTCAGGCTCTGTTCGAACTCGGCGACGCGGATCGCCACATCCAGTCTGTCCAGCTCGGTGATGATTCCCAGACGACGTTCCTCGGTTGCGATTCGTAGTTGGTCGTACAGGTTCTCCAGGATGACGCGTTCGATCGCGATTTCCCGGCGAAGCCGCACCGAGGCGATCACCTGTTCCAATACTTGAATGGCGAGTGCGTTTTCGTCGTTGGTCAACGCACGCGTCGCCAGACTAAGGTCGGCGCGCGAAAATCGTCGTTGGTTGATGTAGGTACGATTGTCGTAGATGATCTGATCGACACCGACCGAAAGCGTTCGTTGATATGTGTCCGGCCCCGCCTCCGTCACCGATCGTGAATCGAGATACGAGACCTCGATCGTGGGAAGAATCGACAGTACGTCGCGTCTAACCGCATCGGCGCTGAGCGATGTAGTCAGACGCGCGAGTTGGAGATCGCTACTCTCGGCGAGCGCGCGATCGATTGCATCGTCTACCGTGAGAATTTGCAGCGGCTGCGATTGTGCGTCGACGGAATGAGAAACCACGCCGCACACGACAAAGAGGCCGACGACGGCTAACTTACCGTACTCGCCGGCCAAACAGTGCGCCAAACGCATGCTCGTACTGCCGATACAAAAAGCGATAGGATCGTGCCGGCGTATCGGTATCGATGGTGCGAATCATCGTCGCAGCGGGTGTCGCCGAGTCTTCGTCTAAGTAGACCGATAACTCCACGGTCACTGCAAACCGTTCGCGATATTCTCGTACGTAACGATCCTGGCGCAACACCGCGTCGACGATGGCGACCGGGCTCTCCGGTGCCTCCACATTCGCGTTGCGCACGAGTTGATCGATAATTACCTGACTATGGTCCCGCATGGTCTCGTCGCCGACGAACCCGTGAATATCGATGCGCCGAGGCTCGACGCGGATTGCGTCCAATTGCTCGACAATGACCGGATCGCGAAATCCCGCCTCGACGATGTTCGGTTGTAGTATGCGGCAACCGCTTAACACCAAGACCGTTACGAGGCCGAGTATGCACCGTGCCTTCGTATGCATTATTGATCACCTCCCGCAGTGGCCCGTATGCGAGAGCGAGCCAGCGCCGCGAGCGAACTATTCTCCGACAGTAAGCGTGCTGCGTGCTCGTACGAGTGTGCAGCGCGTTCGCCGAACCCCTCTCGTCGGTATAGATCACCGAGACGTAACGCTCCGTACCCCAGCTGGTCGGAAAATAATAGTGCACGCTCGTACAACTCGATCGCTCGCGACAGCTCGCCGGACTCCTCGTCGATTCGCGCGAGTTGAATCAAGAGGCGGGGATCCTCCGAGGCGGAGAGTAATGCATTCTCGACCACCGGGCGCGCCTCCTCGAACCGCCCCTCGGAGAGATATATCTCCGAAAGCCACCACGCCGCGTCGACGTGGTACGGATCCGCGGCCAGAGCCTGTTGGAGATAATCCCGGGCGGAGGTCACGTCGTCCGCAAAAAAAGCGATTCTCCCGGCAAGTACGAGAGACGGCACGTGATCGGGACTCTGTGACAGTATCGACGTTACGCGCCGCGTCGCCTCGTCGAGGTTGCCCGCTACGTAGGCGGATCGGGCCTGCAAATACGTCGTCAATACCGCCTCGGGGCGATCCGATGCTCGGTTACACGCTACCAAGAGAAAAAGGAATGCCGTCACGACGGTGTATATCTTGTATCGATTGTGTTTCACGTCCGCGGTCACCAGTATTGGATAAACCAAAAAGTGACATCCGTATTCTCGCATCAATGTCACTTCAGTGATATTTATAGCATGATATCCCATAATGTGAATACATGGAGTCTCAATCCGTTTGCCATCTCAAGACGCTGTGTATTCCGCCTTTGGTTCGATCAAAAGAATACCTTTATTCCAATATAATTAATATTATTTGATAAACATTGAAGAATCATTACGTATTGTGTTGATATTCCTTTTATTCACATGCGCACTATGATATAGTGAAAGCAAGTCAAACACAGCGATATCTCCGTATATGAAGCGCCGCGGTCCGAGAGACCGTATCGTGTTGTGTGTTCATGAGGGAGATACGGCCATCTCGAGTGATCCCAGGATTTCGACGGACGCATGCTTCGCGCGACGCCGGTGCGGCGTGGGCGGAGGGTGCGTTCGATCGCGGTGCACAACGGGCGCATGCGAGGCGGCGGGTCGGCCGAGACGACGACGAGCGATAGAGAGAGGACGAAGATGAGACGAATAGGAATCGCAGTACTGATCGCGGCATGCACGGGAACGGTCGTCGGGCAGATGCCGGACGACGTTGAGACGGGCGATCACGTCGTCGGCGAGGGTGTGTACGAGCGGGCGAGTCGCAGCGGGAGCATCGCGGAATGGGAGGCGGTGACGGGGATCGGCCTGGGGGGACTGGACGAGTGGGAGACGGCGGCCTTGGGCGACCGGTGGGCGGCGAGTCTGGGCCGGGTGGTCGAGGCGGAATGGGAGCGGTCGGTGGCGCGGTTCGACGCGGCGGGGCTGCGGCGCGCGATCGATGCGGCGAATCGGCGGTATCTGTACGAGACCGACGGCGGGGGTGAGTACACCTTCGACGAGGCGGGGGATGTGATCCTGCAGGGTGCGGAGGGATACGAGGCGGCCGAAGCGGCGTGGGAGGCGGAGGTCGAGGATGCGTTTGCGGCGTTGTACACGGCGTGGGAAGCGAGCGCGGAGGCGACGGCGACGGAGGTGTTGGGAACGTTTGAGGGCGCGGTGCGGGAGACGGTGGCGAGCGAGCTGGCGGTATCGGTGGGCGAGTACAAGGCGCATATCGAGCGGGAGTTTCGGTCGCAGGTGATACGATCGAGCCGGCGGCTGGCGCAGGGGCGGTTACAGGACAGCTACAGCATGCGGCGGCAGGCGGAGGAGGAGACGGCGCGGTCGACGGCGGGGCGGTTGATTCGCGACACGCAGGTGAGGTTGGACGAGGTGAGTGCGCATCTGGCGGCGTTGGTACCGGAGGGTGACGCGGATGTGGGCGAGGCGCGGATAGAGGCGGAGGCGTGGCAGGAGAGCTTTGAGGCGGAGTTTGCGCGGGGATTGAGCGCGTGGAACGGTGCGGAAGAGCGATTTATCGCCGAACGGATGGCGTGGGAGTCGGAGGCGCAGGAGCAGTATCGCGAGGCGGAGGCGGCGTGGGACGAGGCGTTACGATCGTTCGAGGCGTCGCGGAGCGCGTGGATCGGAGAGATGCAGGACGTGCTGGCGGTAGGTGCGGCGGCGTGGGAGGAGACGACGACGGCGTTTCGGGACTCGTTTGACGAGACGATGGCGGAGCTTGCCCGTGCGGCGGCGGAAGAACAGGCGAAGATCCGATCGGAGAGCGAGGCGTATCTGGCGGTGTATCGCCAGGCGGCCGACGTGGTGGCGATGGCGAAAGAGAACATCGCCGCCCTGGAAGGAATGAAAGAGACGCTGGAGGCGGACCAAGCGGAGTACCTCTTGCAACGAAACGCCGACCAAGCCGCATTGCCGCCTGCGAGATATGCGGCGTTTTTGAATGGCGGTCATGAATCGAATATGAATCTTGTACAGACATTTCTGGCCGCCGACGGACTCGATCCGAAACTCCTGGAACGGCAGACGAGAGAGGTTGAAGGAGCCGAGGACTCACGCACCATCACGGAAAGAAGTTCGGACCGTGATCGACGGTTGCAAGGATACGTCAATGAGCGCACCGCCAGATGGGTGCCGTGGCTCCAGAACCATTTAGGTATCACTCATCACGATCACGAGTCGCCGATGGCGAGACTCACGATGGAAATCGCGTTGGCGAACAACCAGCTGTCCTCGATCGCCGCATCGTTGGCGGAGGTGAACGAGGAGCTGGTCTATTGGCACGGCGCGGACGGGACCGGCGGAGTGTTGGCGGACTTCGAGGCGATGCGCGACGGCGCCCAGGCGAGTCTGTACGGGATGTTCGGCGAGCTGGACACCTACGGGGCGGCGTTGAGCTCCGGCGAGGTGGAGGCGGCGCGACTGGCGGGCATGGTCGCCGCGCTGGAGGATCAGCACGCCATTGCCGAGGCGGTGGCCGCATACGCGGCGGATACCTCCTCGGACCGCGCGACGTTGGCCGAGACCGAGGCGCGCTATGCTGTGGAGCGGGCGGCGTTCGAGGCGGCGGAGGCGGCGTTTGCCGAGGCGATCGCGACCTTGGAGACGATGACGCGGACGCTGTTACCCGACGCCCAGGCGGCGTTGGCGGACCGGCAGGCGGCGCTCTCGATCGAGGAGGCGGAGCTGCGACGGATTACCGCGGAGCTTGCGGCGGCGGAAGAGGTGCAGCGGTTAAACGACGCGAGCGTCTACGACACGTTGATTCGCACCCTCTCCGATCACGTTACGACGCACGCCGGCGAAGGGCGTGCGGCGAATGCGGAGGCGTATGCGAGAGCCGACGCGGATGCGCATGTGGCGACGGCGTGGGAGGACGCGCTCTCGATCGCCCATGACCTTGCCGGGAGCGACGATGCGGAGAGCGACGAGTACGTCGACCTTCCGACGCTGATCGCGCACCGAGATGTACTCGCGGGGCTCGCGATCGATTGGGCGACGGTGGACGCCGAGGAGCTGGGGCTGACCTTGGCGGCGGCGGGACTCGATATCGAGACGGGACGATATGCGGACCTGGTGGCGGCGATCGATGCGGCGACGGCGGTGGGTGCGGGTACACCGGAGCGACGGCTGCGCGAGCTGGCGGCGGAACGGCTGCTGGCGGATGCGACCGCGGCGGCGGCACGGGATGTGGCGCGGAGCGAGTACGCGATCCGCGTATTGCGCGGCACGGTGGTGACCGACGAGGCGGGATGGGCGAGCACGGATGAGATCGCGGTGATCGGGGACGGCCATGCCATGGCGGTGACGACGGCCCACACGGCTCTGGACGCGGCGCGAGAGGCGGCGCGCGACGCGATCCAAGGACACTACGACACCTTGGTGGCGGCGGAGGCCGTGGCGATCGAGGCGGCGCGAGATACGGCGGTGACGAGCGCCTACGCGGCGGCGGTGACGGCGGCCGTGGACGCGGGCCTGAGTGCGCCGACGGAGCCGACGGTGGTGACGGTGGCCGATGCGAGCGAGATCCCCGCGAATCCGGCGATCGGCACGGTCTATATCCTGACCGACGACACGGGAGCGGGCACGCCGCCGCCGGGGGTGGCGTATGTGGTCTTTGACCCGGCTCTGGTGACGATCGACATGGATGCACTGTTGGACGGGAGCGATGCGGCGGGAGCGGCGCGGATCGTCTTTGAGACCGGAGAGCGGGATACGGACTTCGGCGTCGACTACGCGGGACTCGTGGACGATCTGCTCCGCGACGAGGTGACGGCACTCGCCGACGCCGAGGCGTTACGGGACGCGTGGGAGGCGTATCGGGAGGTCTCGATCACCACGATCGGGACGCGAATGGCCGCCTACGCGGCGACGGTAACGGCGATCGTGGCGCCGATCACCGCGGACGGCGCTCCCCCCTCCATTGCGACGTTGCGGGATATCTACGAAGAGCTGGTGGCGATGGACGACATTCCCACGGCGGTGGCGGACCTGGTGACGGTGTACACGCGGGCGCGGATCGCGGAGCTGGGTGGGTCGGTGTCGTTCGTGGGTCCCCTGGAGAATCGGGAGCGCGCCGAGGTGTTGGCCGCGGCGTTGGAGGTGTTGGAAGACCCGGATGCGAGTGCGGAGGATCGCGATGCGGCGGCGGCCGCGGTCGGCGGGAGTGCCGACGACGCGGGTGTCGGCGCCCTGCGGAGTGAGTACGAGCATCTGACGAAAGCCAACGCCGGGGCGGCGTGGTTGCGACATCTGGTGGACGAGGCGGGTGACACGAGCTATCACACCTTGACCGGCGGTACGATAACCGGGGGGATCGCGAGCGCGCCGATCAAGGGGCTGATCGGCGCGGCGATCGCGGCGTTGACGACGAGCAGCCGCGACGAGATCGTGGAGCTGGTGACCGACGGGGCGGCGGGGAGCGCACGATCCGGCGCCCGGACGACCTTTCTGGGTGCCGAGTCGACCTATCTGGGGACGCTGGGTGACCTGGATGCGGCGCGGGCGACGCAAGCGGACTTTGAGGCGGATGCCGACCGCTTTGCTCGCGACACGATCGCCCCGCTGAAGGAAGATATCAAGACGCAGCGCGGGAGGGTGGACGACGCCCGACGGGAGTACGAGGAGGCGATTCGCGCCTTTGACGAGGCGGTGACGGACTATGAGGCGGCGGCGAGCGGAGTGGATACGGCGCGGGGCGCGTATACCGCGGCGCGTCGCGAGCTACAAGAGGCCGAGGAGATCATGGACTACGCGCGCACCGGGTATCTGACCGACGAGATCGACCCGGCGGCGGTGGTGCTGCGGCGGAGCGAGGAGTTGGAACGAGCGCGCACCGTCCTGCGTTTGGTGGAAGAGCACGCCGAGCGCGTGACCGACGCGAGTCGGGACCAGCGCTACGGGGACCTCATCGCCGAGGAGCGCGCGGCGATGCTGACCTACCAAGAGGCGGCGGTGGTCCGGGAGACGTTGGCGGTCAAGACCTCGGGAGCCGAAGGGGCATTGGCGGCGAGCCAAATGGAGGTCGCGCGGACGGCCGGTCAATTGGCGCGTGGCGACGATTTCACCTTTGCACCGGACTACGACGCGGTCGGCACGGGCCGGATTGCGGGGGATCAGGAACGCTTTCATGCGGCGAGCTACTTCTCGGGAGATTGGGAAGAGACCTTTTCGACCGACCTCGCATCGTGGGCGTTGGCGATGAACCAACTCGGCGGCGACGCGCTGCGGACCATGGGACTCGCACTGTACTACGAAATCCATTTTACCGACGCGTTCGCCGACGCAGACCACAACGTCGTAGAGGCGACCATTCTCAACGATGCGAGCTTTAACAACCTGTTGGACAAGATCTCCTTGAACATGGACGAGTACGTGGACTGGCAAACCGGGGTTTTGACATACGAGGGTACGGTACGGTGGAAACTGGAACGGGAGACGCGCGCGGCCTACGACCAGATTCGCTCCGCAGGGCTCAGCCACGGAGCGTATCGGTTCTTCACGATGTTGGTCGCCGGCGACGGCCCGGTGGACGAAGCGTTTAGCGTCGACTTTATCGCCGACGACGCCTCGAAGGTCGTGCGCGACTATGTCGACCCGAAGGCGGAGAGTAAGCAGCGCAGCTATCTCAGATGGTGGCGCACGGTCCGCCGGCGGAAGGGAAAACGAATACGGACCCTGCGGCGCCAGATACCCGACTATGCGTGGGACGATCAACGTGTGACGCTGATGGAACTCGTGGGAGGAGTGACGACGGCGCTCGACGATCAGAATACGAAGGCCGCCGAGCTGCGCGTACTGGCGGGCAAACGCCCCACCGCGGCGGAGGTGCGTACCTCCCTGACCGCGTCGGGTACCGGTGCGATTTCGGCCGAACTGAGCGCCATGATCGCCGAGGTGGTGAGCGGCGGCAGCGCATCGGAGCGCGCGACGAGCCTCTCGGTCCTTGCCGCCGCCGAAACGCGGTTGGCATCGGACGTCCATACCGCCGGAACGGCGGTCGCCGACCGGATCGCGGAGCTTGCGACGGCGCAACAGAACGACCAGCTATCCTACGAGACGGTGTTGGGACGCTATCTGCGGGGCGAGGAGGTCACCGAAGCGGAGCTGGAGACGGTGACGCGCACGCGCTTTGCCGACCCCGCCTACGACATCGCCGACCACATGGCGTATCGACAGGGATCGATGGAGTCGGTCTTGATTCGCCACGGTACGACGGGAGCGCCGACCGGCGCCCTTGCGACCTTTAACGACGAGGCGCGGGCATTTCAGCTGGAGCTGATCGCCGAGCACATTCACGACGCGGCGGGGATGCGCCTGGGCGGCGTCCATACCGCGCAATCCCACCGCCTGACCATGGAGTACGAGACGCTGATGCGCCGCGAGGACGACTGGACGGTCCGAATGAACAGCCTCGTGGCGACGGGCCTCACGGAGTGGCAGGCGGGATCGGTCCGGTTGGCGGGACAGCGGAAACGGTTCCAGGAAGAGACGCAGGAGGCGTATGCGGAGGCGGTGGCGGTGTGGAACGCCCGCTACGACCGGATGACGCAATCGCGTACGGAATGGATCGAACGGACGACGCAGCACGCGGTACGCGCCGGAAGCGAGGCGACGGCGCGACAAGTGGGACTGGACGCCGAACGGCTGATCGCCGAAAGCGAAGCGATCGCGGTCCCGGATCTGGACCTTGAGGTGGGGAATCTGGAACACACGGTGCGGGAGGCGACCGACGGACGGATGCTCTCGACGATCGTGCGCGAGGCGGGCCGGATCGCCGACCGCGCCGGCGGGAGCCCGATCGTGGCGGCGTATCTGCCGCGGGTACGCTCGACGACGCAGAGCGCGCGGAGCGCCCGAGCGCTATCGGACGAGTTGGGCGAGGAGATTCAACGGCGCGCGATGCGCGTGACGGCATTGCAAATGCGGGAACAGATCCGCGAAGGGGTCGTCGCGGTGACCGACGGGATAAACGACGCGAACCGCGCAGTGGAAGGCAGCCTGCAAACGACGATGGAGCGCGGAGGATACCGTCGTCAAGGAATGGAGTGGCAACGACGCGTGATTATCGACGAGACGCTGATGGGAGGAATCGAACGGGAGACGCAGACGGCGGGAACGTATGATGACTTTACGGCGCCGGTCTTTGCACCCCAAGTGGACCTCTCGGAGGAGTCGTTGGACGGCCTGTCGAGCCGAGGCATCCAGACGATGATCGCGGCGGCGTACGAAGAGATGGAGCGATATCAGATCCTGATTTTCGGACGGAGCGACGACCAGAAGGACGACGGAACCGCGGCGACCAGCGTCGAGGAGCTGAACGGCGAGCTCAAAGAGCGCTTTGCGGCGGTCGAGGCGAGTTGGACGCACGCCGCGGGCTACGACCGAACGCGGGAGAATGAAGAGAGCGGCGAGGAGGAGTACCTGCACCACGACACGGAGGGACTATTCAACTTCCACGTCGGCTACGCACCGGTGATGAAGAGCGACGACCCGGAGCGGGTGCAGGAAGCGGGCTACGGCGAGATGGGCCGGATCATGGAAGACTTCTATCGGAACGAAGCGCGGCTGGGACGGGGCCTTGCGATGATGGACGTACCGTTTCACCGGATGCGGCTGTGGGACGACGACGCAGACAACGACGGAAGTCCGGACGGACTGTTCGGCGCCCCGAACATCGTGACGGTAACGGGAGTGGTGGTCTCGGTAGCGACGTTGGGAGCGGGAGCGGGCGTATCGTTGGCGGCAACGATCGCGACGAATGCGGCGTTTACAGTGACGGACATCGCGACGGGATACGCGGACGCGGACGACGCGTTGGGGAGCTTTGCGAAAAGCACGGCGGTGAGCCTGGCGAGCGCGGGCATGGCGAAGGGATTTGACCAGTTGGGAACGCTTGCCGACAAGGCGGTCGACGGCAGCAGAGCGATCACGCAGACGGCGGTGAACGTGGGGGTGAGCACGACGCAGGCGGTAGCGACGACGGCGATGAGCAGCGCGATCAACTCATTCTCGATCGACGCGAGCTTCGACATGGACTTTGACGAACGGGGCTTCCGCCGATCGACCTTCGGCGAGAGTGCGGTAGCGGGCTACGCCGGCGGCGCGGCGCAAGGGTTGGCGAACGGCATGGTGGGGAACTTCCTGACGAGCGACGGGATCGGCGATGCCCTCGCGGAGAATACTTTTAACTTGGATGCATTACGGAGCGCGGCGACGATCACCTCGAGTGCGATTGGCGCGGCGACGGAGTACGCGATCGACGGGAGCGCATCGCTGAACGTGGTAAACATGGGACGGATGCTGGGGATCACCGACGAGAAGGGGAACGAGTTATCGGCGGGCGTGCTGCAGATGGACCTCGGCGGAGGCGGTGCGTTGTTCAACGTGGGGAGCGGCGGATACGACGTCGGACTGGACCTGGTAGCGACGAGCCTGGAAGGATTATCGGATGTAGTACGGGTGACGAGTGCCAAGGTCGGCGGCGCGTTGGGGACGCAACGGGGTGTGGAGAACCGAGCGATCCTGAATGCGGCGAACACGTTATCGTACAGCCGGGACCGACGCGACACGGCATTAGCGGGTGCGGTGTGGGAGCGACGGATTAAGAGTGAGTTTGACGATATGGCGGAGGGCGAGTACGGACGGTATGACTCGGACAACCCGGACACGATCGTGTTGTCGCGAGCATTGACGGGGAACGACCGGGAGAGCTCGGCGATGTTGGGAAGTGCGATGGCGCATGAAGCGACGCACCTGGTGGAGCGTGCGGTATTGGGCGAGACGACGGAGGCGAGTGCGTATAATCGAACACTGCAGACATACGAGCGCTTGAAGGATGTCTTTGGGTTGGAGGGTGATGCGGATTTCTCACAAGCGATTGAGGATGCGTTACGGAATCCTGAGAATTACCTCCCCAATCGAGGACCGGTGGACTACTTTTCGCGTCATCGTGATGGGAGGATCACCTGGAATGGAGAGCGAGCATTACGCGATGCCGATACTGGGCGCGTTATCGATGTTGCGGTAGACGAAACAGGACACCAGTTAGGATACAGTGAGTCGCTGTTGGAGTACGTCGGTGAGGGTAATGCGGTGGCCCATCTGGTCGCGGCGGGATATCCCGCTGAAGAGGTCATGAATATGACGGACGCCGACATGGCGTATGCGCTGATGACGTCGTCCGGCGCGGAGTGGAACGGACAAGAGTACGTGACGTCCGCCGGGAACCCACGAAGCCTTGAGGAGTCGTTGGTATTCCAGGAGAGCGACAGAATCACGGAACAGGTAGCGGAACGGGACGCCATTGACGGGCTTTTGAATGCGTATGAAGAGTTGGTGGTGAATGGCGATTATCAGATGGCGAATGCGGTGTGGAGCGACGTGCAGCAGCGCATGGGAACATACAACGAGCAGTATTTGTTGCCGAGCATGGGGGTGACACCCGAAGCCGAGATTACACAAGGGTTCCGCACAGAGCGCCAGATGATTGACATCCAAGGTCCCGCGCGGCTGGACTATGCACATCCGGCAATCGATACGGCCGGTGGTATCGGAGTATTTGCTCCTGGCTATGCACAAGTGATACCGGGAGCGGATGCAACGGACGGGATTCTGTTGAGTGTCTTAGGAACGAGTTATGCCGATCGTATCTTGCATATGAATCCGGATGATTTAGTAGGACATGCCATTGGGGATATCATAGGAGCCGGTGAGCAGATTGCACCTTTTCCAACTAGTTTGCATGGCACTGGGAGCGGTGCTCACGCACACCATGAACGAATATGGAATCATCCGGAACATGGACCAGGTTTCACTAATCCTCAAACCGGAGAAGGGTGGTTTGATGGATCGCAGTTTCCCGGCACAAGGTATGATCCAGTGTATGATGATGGTGGTAACATAACCGGTTGGGAAATCAATCTATTCCGTTCGTGGCGGCACTGGAGTGCCCGACCCTGGGAACATTAATGAGAGGATAAAGATGAAGAAAGTAATCATTGTACTAATAGTCTCTTTTGCATTTGTTGCGACTCTTAGCGCCCAGAATGATGATTTGGGTGGTGTCTGGACGCTATCTACTAGGAATGTTGGGAGTTTCATTCCACAGTTTCTTATTTTGAGGCAGTTTGATAACTACTGGTTTGTAGTGCTCGTAGACCTCGAATGGGATAGCTATTCAGTGGCTATCGGTGCTACATCAGACTCTGGTGTGATTTACCATGTAAGTCCTACGGGGGGATTGAACTCAATTCAGCAATCCATGAATGATGGAGAAATCGAGATTACACAGATAAGTGGGCCTGGCGAGTTCCCTGGTAACACGTATCGAGAAGCAACAAGAGAAGATATTCTAAGGCTGGAAGAGTACGGTATACGTATTCCAGAAGACGGTCAAAAATAGCGTGGGGTCAAAGACTCACGTGGCATTGGGGTCCGAACCACATTCGGACGATGAGCCTATAAAGAAGCCGCGATAAGTAAGCGGTCGGTGGAGACGAAAGCCTTACGAGGTGACCTCGGGGGTATAGAGTCTCGTCGATCCGAAGCGCTCCACCGCCATATTCCACCTATCGATTACCAATCCGGTACCATTGTAGCGGCGCACTCGTGAAACATATGGAGGAGATGCTACGTGCGCTGCGCGCTCGTATTGGTAATGCAACCTGGAAAGTAAGGGCGTGGGGGTCCAAAACCTCATCTGAGTGATAAAACGACGAGCACCGAGGTGGAACGACTGGGATGAGCGAGCAGTTTGTGGAAATGAAAGCCGACGAAACGTTCCGCGGGCATTGTGGTATGTCAAATGAGGCGGCCTCGTGCAATGCTCCACGAGTTCGTCGACCTGCACGACACACCACTACCTCCGAGCGGTCATGAGAAGCCGCGAAAAACAGACGAAGCCTCACGTCGCAAGTTGCTCGTAATGATGATGAAGACCCGAAAGCACTGGTCGGGCTACCATCGCCTCTCGGTTTGGCGTGTAGCCACGATGGCACGGCTCACATAAGAAACGCATTACACGCTTATGCGCGAGGGATCGAAGGGGCCGCGAAGTGGGTCTCACTTCGTGAGACCGGAGCGGCAGGCGGGCGCACCGTGTAGCCCGCCGATTCAGCCGCGGAGCCCCGGAGAGCCCGGTCTCCCCCACCAACCTATCATAAGGACGAAACACCCCCTGCTTCATCCTGCCTGGAACGGACGGCGGTGGCGAGCGCGACTTCTGGCCCGAAGGGCCTGCTGAGTGATCGACACCGCCGGTCGTTCCGTTGGTTGAACGAGCGGGAGACGCGCCCGAAGTCCCACGAGACGCTGATGGGAGGAATCGAACGGGAGACGCAGACGGCGGGAACGTATGATGACTTTACGGCGCCGGTCTTTGCACCCCAGGTGGACCTCTCGGAGGAGTCGTTGGACGGCCTGTCGAGCCGAGGCATCCAGACGATGATCGCGGCGGCGTACGAAGAGATGGAGCGATATCAGATCCTGATCTTTGGACGGAGCGACGACCAGAAGGACGACGGGACCGCGGCGACCAGCGTCGAAGAGCTGAACGGCGAGCTCAAAGAGCGCTTTGCGGCGGTCGAGGCGAGCTGGACGCACGCTGCGGGCTACGACCGAACGCGGGAGAATGAAGAGAGCGGCGAGGAGGAGTACCTGCACCACGACACGGAGGGACTATTCAACTTCCACGTCGGCTACGCACCGGTGATGAAGAGCGACGACCCGGAGCGAGTGCAGGAAGCGGGCTACGGCGAGATGGGCCGGATCATGGAAGACTTCTATCGGAACGAAGCGCGGCTGGGACGGGGCCTTGCGATGATGGACGTACCATTTCACCGGATGCGGATGTGGGACGACGACGCGGACAACGACGGAAGTCCGGACGGACTGTTCGGTGCCCCGAACATCGTGACGGTAACGGGAGTAGTGGTCTCGGTAGCGACATTGGGAGCGGGAGCGGGCGTATCGTTGGCGGCAACGATCGCGACGAATGCGGCGTTTACGGTGACGGACATCGCGACGGGATACGCGGACGCGGACGACGCGTTGGGGAGCTTTGCGAAGAGCACGGCGGTGAGCTTGGCGAGCGCCGGGATGGCGAAGGGATTCGACCAGTTGGGAACGCTTGCCGGCAAGGCGGTCGACGGCAGCAGAGCGATCACGCAGACGGCGGTGAACGTGGGGATGAGCACGACGCAAGCGGTAGCGACGACGGCGATGAGCAGCGCGATCAACTCATTCTCGATCGACGCGAGCTTCGACATGGACTTTGACGAACGGGGCTTCCGCCGATCGACCTTCGGCGAGAGTGCGGTAGCGGGCTACGCCGGCGGTGCGGCGCAAGGGTTGGCGCAGTCCGGTTTCGGGAGTTTGGCGAAGATGGACGACTTGGCGGGATTCTCCCGGGAGCACATGGGTGCGGTGAACTCACTGGTGAGCTTGGGAGCGAATGCGGTCGGCGCGGCGGTCGACTACGCGGTGGACCGTGAGGTGGCGATTAACGTGCTGAACGTGGGCCGGATGCTGGGGATCGAAGACGAGAAGGGGAACGCCCTCTCGGCGGGTGCGTTAGAGATGAACCTGGGTGGTGACGGTGCGCTGTTCAACGTGGGAAGCGGCGGCTACGACATCGGGGTCGACCTGGTGGCGAACGGGATGATGGGAGCGAACGTCCTACACCAGCGGGCCCGGATCGACCGATACATCGAGGAGAACGCGCACAACGCTGCGGCGGAGAACACGTTGCGCGCCACGTGGAGCTTTGGGAAGCGCGAGGAGCGGAGCACCTACGGGAACATCCTGGAGGGAGTGGACCGGCTGCACCTGACCGGCGCACCGGGGAGCGAAGGAGCACGCGCGCAGACGATTGCGGGAGGGAATGGGAAGGACATCTACCTGGGAGCGATCGGGGATAGTTTAGAGGAGCAGCTGGTGGCGGCGAGTGTACTGAGTCATGAGAGCTACCGAGACGGGATCGCGGACGGGGACAACGCGGAGACGGTGAGCGCGGTGACGGGCCATACGGAGTTTGCGATGCGTGCGGCGGAGACGTATGGGATGGGCTTCATCATGAACGACGCGAACCTTGCCGAGGACGTCAACCAGTACCTCAAGGCGCAGGCGGGCCAGGGGGACTTTGCGGCGTATGCGACGCAGGCGTACCGATCGGACCAGGACTTCTGGGCGTTGGTGCAGGATGAGAATGGTGAATGGGGCTGGCAGGAAGATGGAAATCTGGATTTTGACCTGAGTGCGCTTTCGCCGGACAAGCGAGCGGCGGTAGAAGAAGCATTGCGTCGAAATGGGAGCGGTCTGACCGAAGACGGGCGGGTGCGTCACGAGGACATGGACGAGACGATCATAGATCTGGTGGCGGACGCGGTGACCGACGCGCCAGCAACGGAGCCAGGTGTGTTTCGAATGGGACCGGACACAAGTCGGCACGCGGATACATTATTACGATTCCGGTCTGGGACTGAGAAGTTCGCGGATGTGTCGCGGATAGCCGATAACTTGATGCGGAACGGCGTCACGGACGCAGGGATATCGACATTGGACCAGGCGTTGGTGGCGGCACAGAGTAGCGGTTTGCTGATACAGAACGACGCGAATGTCGGGCCATTTGATCCGAGCGACCCGATCATCTATCCTGGCGAGGGGGACCATACGCTGTTGACTTCGCCGCAAGGACACCGGTTCCGGTTGAATCGGCACGGTGAGCCAACAAATCGCTATCACGAGGGCGCAGACTTTGCGGTGTATCGAGAGGACGGCAGCCGGTATACCGGGGGTGAAGTGGGAGTGCGGTCGCGGGAAGAGAGTCACGTCGAGTTGCAAGATGATCCGATCTTTGGCTTACAAACGATATCGACTGGCGCGACAGTGCAAGGGCAGTATTCCCACCTCCACGGGAACACCATCATGGACTACTTAGGAGTCTTCGGCACGAGGGGGGTAACCGCAACGGGGCGAGGATTGAGTGGCGTGCCGGCGGGAATGAGAATCGGCAGTATCGGCAACACCGGAGCCGAGTCTACCGGACCACATTTGGACTTCATCACGAACGTTTTAGTTGATCCAATCGAGAACACTTGGGCAACGCAAGACCCTACCATTACATATCCTACTCTTAGTACGCATCCGGAGACATCATGGTCCAAGATCTTTGGGGGACATGAGACTAACAGGATGATGCCGAATACGATTATCGATCTCTACCGACAGAACGGAAATGATATACACTCACTCATACCGTGGATGGACGATCAGTTCGTCACGCCCGAGGCGAGCGACTGGGCAATGGAGTTGATTATGAGAAATATACACAACCTATGGCAGTCGTAGGGATAATCGTCGCCTTGATGGCGGCGCTCGCACCAACGGCAAACGCGCAGCCTACGGACGAAAAGTACCTTGCATTACAGTATGCGGTGCATGTATCTGATAGTGTTGTCGGAGCGTCTGAGATAAGACCTCGCTATCTGTGGCTGGACGATCATCGTCTGGTCATACCGATACGAGAAGTCGTGGAGGAACGACGGGGAGCAGATCTTCAGAATATCGACATATTCGTGGCGGACCTCATTGCCGGGACCGTCGTACGAGTAGCGTCATACGACGAAGTATTCGGTGTTTCTCTCACTCCGTCTAGGGATAACAAGTCGATGTTTTTCTCTCCTATGGTAGTATTCGAGATCGACGCTTCCGCACCCACAGGCGTTCGACGTGAGTATGAGCGGTTTGTCTATTCGATTGAGAGCGGTGCGGTTTATCCGACTACACCGATTATAGTTCGGGAACAACGTGCGGCTATAACACCAAGAACGCCTAGGCCTTATTCCGAAACGTTAGCGCGGATCGCAATAAACGACTTTTACCGGGGACGGAACGTTAGGAACGAGAGCTTCTACGACTGGGAACAATGGGGTGAGTACATTGTGGGAATAGGAGCGTCGGATGGAACAGACCCAACCGATCCGTCCGATCTACGACTGTATAGACCGGATGGTTCGACGGCCCATGTCCTGCCCAGCATTCAGGTATACAGTGGGCATCTTCATCTCAATCCTACAATCCTTCAAGTAAGTCCCGGGGGACAATTCCTATTTCTCAATGAAAACACGGCGACCTGGAGTACGCGAAACGTACTTCGAATGCCAAATAGACAATCAATCATCTATATCTACGGCTTTGTTGACGAGGATCCAACTGAGCATTACGACACAGTCGTGTATGCTATGGATAGCGAGGGATTCGGTGAGGGATACGAGATTGGCGAAGTGTTTGAGTTGGAGCGCCGGATTGTGGATGGTTCGGTTTTGTCGACAGGACCGGTGCAGTATCAAGCATTGGCCCCTGAGGAGAGACCGTAGTATCTAAGGCGAAATGACAACAATAACCAGGTGATTGGTAGAAACGGGAATGCACCAAGGTGCTTTCTCGACACAGTCTCGCCTCGCCGTGATACTAAACATGGCGTTGTTCCACCAATCCGCTATTGCCTGTGTTACAACGCTCCTGCGGCAACCTGCTGCTTCCGTAGACAATACATCCGTTAACAAGCGCGAGGGATCGAAGGGGCCGCGAAGTGGGTCTCACTTCGTGAGACCGGAGCGGCAGGCGGGCGTACCGTGTAGCCCGCCGATTCAGCCGCGGAGCCCCGGAGAGCCCGGTCTCCCCCACATATCACCTGAGGACGAAACATCTCTGCTGGAACCCGCAGGGGAACGGACGGCGGTGGCGAGCGCGACTTCAGGTTCCTCCTGCTGAGTGATCGACACCGTCGGCCGGTCCCCTGGCTGAAACTTGGGGGAGACGCGCCCGATAACACACGAAGCGCGGCTGGGACGGGGCCTTGCGATGATGGACGTACCGTTTCACCGGATGCGGATGTGGGACGACGACGCGGACAACGACGGAAGTCCGGACGGACTGTTCGGCGCCCCGAACATCGTGACGGTAACGGGAGTGGTGGTCTCGGTGGCGACGTTGGGAGCGGGAGCGGGCGTATCGTTGGCGGCAACGATCGCGACGAATGCGGCGTTTACGGTGACGGACATCGCGACGGGATACGCGGACGCGGACGACGCGTTGGGGAGCTTTGCGAAGAGCACGGCAGTGAGCCTGGCGAGCGCCGGGATGGCGAAGGGATTCGACCAGTTGGGAACGCTTGCCGGCAAGGCGGTCGACGGCAGCAGAGCGATCACGCAGACGGCGGTGAACGTGGGGGTGAGCACGACGCAGGCGGTAGCGACGACGGCGATGAGCAGCGCGATCAACTCATTCTCGATCGACGCGAGCTTTGACATGGACTTTGACGAACGGGGCTTCCGCCGATCGACCTTCGGCGAGAGTGCGGTAGCGGGCTACGCCGGCGGCGCGGCGCAAGGGTTGGCGCAGTCCGGTTTCGGGAGTTTGGCGAAGATGGACGACTTGGCGGGATTCTCCCGGGAGCACATGGGTGCGGTGAACTCACTGGTGAGCTTGGGAGCGAATGCGGTCGGCGCGGCGGTCGACTATGCGGTGGATCGCGAGGTGGCGATTAACGTATTGAACGTGGGCCGGATGCTGGGAATCGAAGATGAGAAGGGGAACGCCCTCTCGGCGGGTGCGTTAGAGATGAACCTGGGCGGTAACGGCGCACTGTTCAACGTGGGAAGCGGCGGCTACGACATCGGGGTCGACCTGGTGGCGAACGGAATGATGGGAGCGAACGTCCTACACCAGCGGGCCCGGATCGACCGATACATCGAGGAGAACACGCACAACGCCGCGGCGGAGAACACGTTACGCGCCACATGGAGCTTTGGGAAGCGCGGGGAGCGAAGTACTTACGGGAACATCCTGGAGGGAGTGGACCGGCTACACCTGACCGGGGCACCGGGGAGCGAAGGAGCACGCGCGCAGACGATTGCGGGAGGGAATGGGAAGGACATCTACCTGGGAGCGATCGGGGATAGTTTGGAGGAGCAGCTGGTGGCGGCGAGTGTGCTGAGTCATGAGAGCTACCGAGACGGGATCGCGGACGGGGACAACGCGGAGACGGTGAGCGCGGTGACGGGCCATACGGAGTTTGCGATGCGTGCTGCGGAGACGTATGGGATGGACTTCATCATGAACGACGCGAACCTTGCCGAGGACGTCAACCAGT
The DNA here is from genome assembly GCA_965601925.1 of Alkalispirochaeta sp. Classification (GTDB taxonomy): domain Bacteria; phylum Spirochaetota; class Spirochaetia; order DSM-27196; family Alkalispirochaetaceae; genus Alkalispirochaeta. The sequence goes on along the minus strand of OZ271854.1, from coordinate 1,331,781 downwards.
ACCTCAAGGCGCAGGCGGGCCAGGGGGACTTTGCGGCGTATGCGGCCACGGCGTATGATTCGAGTGCGGATTATTGGAAACTCACCGCACAAGGCGAGTTGATCTTTGACGGCCGGAAAGGCGTATACGACGAGAATGACGAACTCCTTCGAGAGTTTGAGGGAGAGGGTGGCTATGCGGCGTCGCTTGCCGAGCATTTGGGAATCACGGAGGCCGAGGCGAACCAGATGATGATCGACGCCGGGTGGACGTATGAGAACGGGACGTTCACGACCAACGGAGGGGCGACGGACGTGAAGAACGACGCAGATCATACCCTTGATCCGGGAGCAGCCTTCAAGGCGCGATACTTCATGCAGCGGGACTACATCGACAACGTAGGTGCGTTCGGTGGGAGCATGGTAGCTGCGGTGAATGCGGCGCAAGAGAGCGCCGAGACTGACTTCATGACGGCGCTGCGGAACGGTACGATGACACCGGAGATTGCGGCGCAGTACGAGGCGGCGAACTCGATGGAGGGATTTGCCCAGGAGTACGACGCGGCGTTGTATGGACAGCGGTACGGGTCGTTCGGAGCACCGGGGTTGCTGGACGCAGAGCGAAACGAACAGTACTCGCAAGACGACGTTGCACAGGCGTTCGGTCGAATCCGGGACGAGTGGAGCCTGGACAACAACAACCCGATGTATGAGTTAATCGGCGATGGGCGAGTGATCGATCCGATTCAAGGAAGAGATGACATTTCGACATTCTCCCTTTACGAGGATGGCCGTGAGCATGGCTGGGGCGGTGGTGAGGCAATAGATCTCAGGACCTTTGGACAGAACCATCCGTTGTTTACGACACAGGAGGAGACGGTGATAGTGGGCATGAATCCGCTTGGGTGGGATAACCCAAATGATCCGAGTGCCGGGTATGGGTTGAATCTGCGAACCAGGACGCCCGACTTCGATATGATCTATGGGCATTTGCAGCCTAATACGCGTGCCTCGAACCAACTCAACGATCTGCTTCAAGCGGCGCGGGCGACGGACATCTACCGATTCACCCTCCCGCCGGGATACCAGTTTGGGAACGTGGGGAATACCGGAAACTCGACGGGACCGCACTTGCACTGGGAGTTCAGACCACGATGGTAAACGTTCAAACCAGTCGCGGAATGATGGTCGTGAGGATGAGTCTGGTGGTGCTCCTTTTTCTCGTAGCATGGAGTTGCGGAAGTGCGCGGGAGGAATCGGCACGGGAGGTCATGACCGCCGATCCGGTACCGGCGGAGGCTGAGGAGTCTGTTTCCGAAGTGCAGGAACCGGTGGAGCCGAGAACACTCGATGAGTTGTTCGCGGTGATACCGGACCTTTCAGCAATCGACGTAGAAGACGAAGATGGGTTCTATTTTGGAACGTTTTACCTCGATGAGACCGGCATTCGATACGTTGAGTATGCGAGTAGCGCGGCACGAACGGAAGTGCAGCACATTGAACGTGCCGAAAGAGTGATGACGGTGTACTATTTGTTTCAGTTTCTCGGCACCGAAGTAAGCAACGAGGTAGGGCCGGAACGGTTTTTTACTTTCACGGTGACGGCAGAGCAGATAGAAGTGCTGCTACCTACAACAGAAGACCTCTTGATTATCGACGCGGTGGTTACTGAAATCACCCGGGATGACGTTCCCTGACCTGTGGGTGTGGTGTCCAGAACCTCATCGTGGAGGAGGGGGACCACATGCCGTTTTTGAAAGAACAAGACAGAACGCCATGGCGCGTCAACGCGTGAGTGAATCAAACGCTGCACAACTCGCCGAGGCGCGAAGGTGGAAGGAGAAAATCCTCCAGGCTCGGACGACGACCGCCGGCGATCGGGAGTGAGCCGAACAGCGGTCGTCGTGGCGTAACTGCAGCTGTCCGACTTCTGTAGAAAGCACTTATTACCACACCGTGCCGGGCCGAGGAATTGGAACCCGTAGTCCGGTCTCCCACCTCACATCACTGAGGACAAGACATCTCTGCTGGAACCCGCTGGGGAACGGACGGTGGTGACGAGCGCGACTTCTGGCCCGAAGGGCCTGCTGAGTGATCGACACCGCCGTCCGGTCCCCCTGACTGAAACTCGGGGGAGGTGCGTCTAACGACCGACGGGATCGGCGATGCCCTCGCGGAGAATACTTTTAACTTGGATGCATTACGGAGCGCGGCGACGATCACCTCGAGTGCGATTGGCGCGGCGACGGAGTACGCGATCGACGGGAGCGCATCGCTGAACGTGGTAAACATGGGGCGGATGCTGGGGATCACCGACGAGAAGGGGAACGAGTTATCGGCGGGCGTGCTGCAGATGGACCTTGGCGGAGGCGGTGCGTTGTTCAACGTGGGGAGCGGCGGATACGACGTCGGACTGGACCTGGTAGCGACGAGCCTGGAAGGATTATCGGATGTGGTACGGGTGACGAGTGCGAAGGTCGGCGGCGCGTTGGGGACGCAACGGGGTGTGGAGAACCGAGCGATCCTGAATGCGGCGAACACGTTATCGTACAGCCGGGACCGACGCGACACGGCCTTAGCGGGTGCGGTGTGGGAGCGACGGATTAAGAGTGAGTTTGACGATATGGCGGAGGGCGAGTACGGACGGTATGACTCGGACAACCCGGACACGATCGTGTTGTCGCGAGCATTGACGGGGAACGACCGGGAGAGCTCGGCGATGTTGGGAAGTGCGATGGCGCATGAAGCGACGCACCTGGTGGAGCGCGCGGTATTGGGCGAGACGACGGAGGCGAGTGCGTACCGGCGAACGGGAGAGACGTACCGAAACCTGATGGATGCGTGGGGACTGGAAGGGAACGAGGCGTTTGGGCAGGCGATTGTGGCGGGGCTCTTGAACCCGGAGAACTACCGACCGAATGAAGGGCCGATGGATCATTTCTTCCCTGAGTTGAATACGGCCGGCGAGTATCAGAGCGATGCGGCGAACTGGCGGGAAGCGTTGGGCGAGGCGTTGAGCCGTGAAACCGTAGACCAGATCAACGAACAACGGATAGATGATGCGTATAATCGGTTCCTTCAACGTGAAGCTGGTCCTAACTTTGAGGGTAATCTCTCTGAATTTGAGAGCAGCCTGAGTCGCGAGGAGTTTGAGGAGTTCGCTACCGACCCTGACAACAGAGCATTTGTAAGTCGAGAATATGGCTACGAAGGCGAGGTACCGTTTGTCTCATTAGGTGGATACGGATGCGTGTTGTATAGTGCCTTGTATGCGGCGAACGCGATGACCGGTGACGACATGACCGGTATTGAGGCGAACAATCGACTGCGCGAGGAGGGTGCGTTCAGCGACGATACGCTCCTCACGGTCGAGGAGTCGATGGAGCTGCTGACGGGGGATCGGTTCAACTTTCAGGAAGTGTTTGAGGGTGCGGATGTAACGATCGATTTGCTGAACGGGATGGATCGCTCGACAAATGCGTTTGTAGCGCACGTGCGACTAAACAGTACCCAATCGGGCGAGAGTCACCATTCGACGATGATGAGTGGATTCCGTCTGGATGAGGACGGGGAGTTGATCATTGAGCTGATGAATCCGTATCAAAGTCCGTCGTCACATGGATCGGACCGGACGGAGGTGCGGTTGGACGAGATCAACCGATTTGATTTCTTTATTGTGTCGCCGAGTACACCCCAACCGGCGATGCCATGGGACCCGTTGGAGTATTCAATTGATTGGAGCGTTCCGAATGGGGTCCCGACGGTTCCGGGATATTAAGGGAGATAGATCAGATGCAGAAGATGTTGATGGGTATCATGGTGTTTGTATGCATTGCCTGTGTACCGGCGCAAGACCGAACGGCGTATCTCCTTGAGCACGGGTGGGGAATACAGAATATCGATTTGGTGCCGTTACCTGATCAGCCGATTACGTTTCGGTCGTTGCCAGAATATGTTAATGATCGTCAAGTCATAAAAGCATCGTTTTCTCATCTAGAGAATGACTATCAAACTTATTCTATAACGGACACTCAAATTGAACCGATAGGCAATGATCCAAACTCTTTAGGATACGAGCTTCTGAATGAAGGTCGGGCTTTGCAGTTAACCCTTGCTCGTTTCAATATATTAGCAGGCTATTTCATAAAAGTAGAGAATAATGATGCAGCATTGGATAATTTAACACTAGAAGGTGTTTGGCAAAGCTCGGAATCGCCAGATATGTTTAGAGAATATCGTTATGTTGACTCCTCGGAGCATTGGGATTTTGCTCTATCTGTCGCTGACGGACATCCCGGAGTTTGGCCCAAAGGAACCCATCTCGTACGATGGATCGACGAGAACACGTTGGAAACCGACGATACATTTGGGAACCGCATCGTGTTTGAGGTGATCGAAGAGCATCGGATGATGCGAGAAGACCAGTTCTGGTTGCGTATGGTCTCGCCAATCGAGAATCCTGAGAACGCGTTTGAAGGCGACTTGATATTGCACCCTGTGTTGCATCCCGATCAACGGTCTGAAACCATGCGAGATTTCCCGTAGATTGCCCAAAGAATCCTGCTTCCTCAAACTCTGTTATCTAATCCGAGAATAAGACACGCCCACATGCAAAGCTGGGAGCGGCGGGCGGTGACGGTCGCGACTTCAGGTTCCTCCTGCTGAGTGACCGGCGCCGTTCGCCGCTCCCTCTCATGATACATCGGGAGACGTGTCCAAATCCTTATGCGGTGAACTCACTGGTGAGCCTGGGAGCGAATGCGGTCGGCGCGGCGGTCGACTATGCGGTGGTGACCTGCTCCCACAAAACTGGTCCAGCAAGAAGGTGAGTTTTTCCCGGTATAATAGGAGGGAGAGACAACATGAAGAAGGGTCAGTATTCGGTTGAGAAGATCATTGCGATCTTGGGGGAAGCCGAGTCCGGTGTTCCGGCGAAGGAGATCTGTCGGAAGTACGGGTTTGCGGAGAATACGTTTTACCGGTGGAAATCTCGCTATGGCGGAATGACAACCAGCGAGGCGCGACGACTGAAAGAACTGGAAGACGAGAACACCAGACTGAAAAGGCTGGTCGCCAACCAGGCGCTTGAGATCGACGCGATGAAGGAGGTGCTGTCAAAAAACTGACGACGCCTCATCAGCGACGATCGGCTGTCGGGGCGTTGAAACACCATGGGGTCAGTGAGCGACGAGCGTGCGAACTGGCGTCGCTGCATCGATCGACATGTCGGTATGAGGCAAAGAACCCGAACGATCTTCGGATTCGGGCGCGCATCAAGGAACTGGCCGAGAGGCACAAGCGGTTCGGGTATCGTCGGATCCACGTGTTACTGCGGCGAGACCATAGTGAAGCGAATCACAAGCAAGTGTACCGGATCTATCGCGAGGAACAGTTGATGCTCCGCTCACGACGCCGGAAGAAGCTCATCGTGCAGCGCAATAGGGCCAGTGCAGCGATGCGGCCCAATCAGATCTGGGGATTGGATTTCGTTTTCGACACGACTGAATCCGGACGGTCGTTGAAGTGTCTGGTCGTGTTGGACGAGTACACACGGTATCTGATCACAGCACGAATTGCTCGTTCATGTTCGAGCGCTGATGTCATCCGGGCGTTGGAGCAATCGATGATCATGCACGGTGAGCCGGAATGTTTGAAGAGTGATAACGGGCCGGAGTTCACGTCCCGGGCCATGATCGCGTGGACGATCCAGCGCGGCATTCAGCAGTGTCTGATCACGCCGGGCAAGCCGATCGAGAACTCCTTTGTCGAGAGCTTCAACGGAAAGCTACGCGACGAGTTCCTCAACGAGAACCTGTTCCTGGGCGTGAGGGACGCTCAGGAGAAACTGGCTTTGTGGCGCGATGAGTACAATCGGTACCGGCCACACAGCTCGCTTGGCAATCACACGCCGGAAGAAATCTGGCGAAGCTTTGAGGACGGACTCACTCAAGCAGTGGTCTAGTTTCAGGGGGCAGGTCAAAGCGAACAATCGACTGCGCGAGGAGGGTGCGTTCAGCGACGATACGCTCCTCACGGTCGAGGAGTCGATGGAGCTGCTGACGGGGGATCGGTTCAACTTTCAGGAAGTGTTTGAGGGTGCGGAGGTAACGATCGATTTGCTGAACGGGATGGATCGCTCCACGAATGCGTTTGTGGCGCACGTGCGACTAAACAGTACCCAATCGGGCGAGAGTCACCATTCGACGATGATGAGTGGATTCCGTCTGGATGAGGACGGGGAGTTGATCATTGAGCTGATGAATCCGTATCAAAGTCCGTCGTCACATGGATCGGACCGGACGGAGGTGCGGTTGGACGAGATCCACCGATTTGATTTCTTTATTGTGTCGCCGAGTACACCCCAACCGGCGATGCCATGGGATCCGTTGGAGTATTCAATTGATTGGAGCGTTCCGAATGGGGTCCCGACGGTTCCGGGATATTGAGGGAGATAGATCAGATGCAGAAGATGTTGATGGGTATCATGGTGTTTGTATGCATTGCCTGTGTACCGGCGCAAGACCGGACGGAGTATCTCCTTGAGCACGGGTGGGGAGTACAGAATATCGATTTGGTGCCGTTACCTGATCATCCGATTACGTTCCGAGCACTACCGGAACGTGATCAGGCAACACTATTGGTTAAGGGACGATGGTTCGCCTTAGATCGATATACGACATATTATGATAACACGAATGAGAACATACGATTATCACTTGCACAATTTGACAATCCGAGCAGATATGAGTTTCGCAATAATGGGCAAAGTGTCATATTCTATAATCTCAATGCAGGATATTTCTCTGGTTCGCAGAGACGAGCGGAAAACTCTCAAGATTTGGATGAACCTGATTTCTCGGGCTTCTGGTATACTCAAGATCAAGAGCTTCAGACGGAGTATCGTTATCTTGAGGGCGAATGGGACTATGTTTTACGCATCAGCGATGGGTATATGCCGTTCTGGCCTCAAGGCACTCACTTGGTTCGTTGGGTTGATGAAAACACAATGGAAACCGACGGAACATTTGGACCCGATGCGCTCACCATAGAAGTGATCCGCGATCAACGCAATGGAGACGATGAGTTCTGGCTTCGTATGATTTCGCCAATCGAGAATCCGACGAATGATTTTGAAGGGGATTTGATATTGCGACCCGTGTTACACCCCGATCAGTGGTCTGAAAGTATGCGAGACTTCCCGTAAGCCACCTGCGATGCACCACTCATACGGTTGTTGCACCACAGAACGAGCGCGAGGGCGGAGGGAGGAAATCCCACAGGCCCGGACGACGACCGCTGGCGATCGGCCCCTGGTCGCACGCAATGCGTGCTGCTCGGGTATGCGGCCGAAGTGAGCCGAACAGCGGTCGTCGCGGTGTAAATGTAGCTGTCCGACTTCTGTAAAAGCACCTATCACCACACCGAGCCGGGCTGAGGAATTGGAACCCGTAGCCCGGTCTCCCCCACACATCACCTGAGGACGAAACATCTCTGCTGGAACCCGCAGGGGAACGGACGGCGGTGGCGAGCGCGACTCCAAGTTCCTCCTGCTGAGTGATCGACACCGTCGGCCGGTCCCCTGGCTGAAACTTGGGGGAGACGCGCCCGAGAACACACGAAGCGCGGCTGGGACGGGGCCTTGCGATGATGGACGTACCGTTTCACCGGATGCGGATGTGGGACGACGACGCGGACAACGACGGAAATCAAGCACGCCGAGCAGTTCGGCGACGATGTTGCGGACATTGCAAGAAGTAGTAGTGATATATGATAATATATTGCTATTACTTCAGTAATCTAATAAAAAGAAGCCTCAGGAGGATTAGATGAAGCAGGTGTTACGTGTGACGATAGGGTTCGTCGTTATCGCAGCATTAGGGGCGTGTGTGAGCCAACAGTCGACAACGACGCGGGCCGAAGGGGCTATAGAGTTGGTCGCACCGGCGTCGATCTTGGATCAGACCCTTGAAGGCGTCGGCGACTCCGTGGGGAGAAGCATATCGTTCAAGGGCGATGGTGTCCTGGAGATCACAACGGAGGATGGACCGTTTGTGGGGATATGGGAGTATAGCACGGACCCGGATCGATCTTTTCGACCGTTGACGATCTCTTGGACCGTCGGCGACGAGCCTCATGGGTACATCGCCCTGCTATCACGGCAAGGAGAGACCTATACGCTCACAGCCAATTGGTACGTCACCGATGCTTTTATTCAGATGTACGAGGAGTACAGGCTGGCACCAACTATGTGAAGCCGATCATCACGGCGAATGGAGAACCGGCGGAGTTCGCGGCGATGTGTCGTTCGGGAAACTCCGGTTCGAATCGTTCGAGCATGCCGACTTATGCCTCGTTGAGCTCGAGCGAGGTGTTCCCTGCGTGTCGTTCGACGCCGCGCGGCGCCGATGACGACTGATGGGATCGTTGCCCCGCCGTACGCCGCGGACACCCGGGAACCCACGATAGACGCACTCACCACCGTTCAACCTCAATAAATGATACCTTCTGTCGAGTTTCGGTGGGTTTACGCCGCTTTGGACCCGCCTGACAATGGTCCAGACCATGTAAGGAGGTGCTCCCATGAAGCATATGATAGCGTTGTCGGTAGCGATGGTGGTGTGCTCGGCCGTGCTTTTTGCCGGCGGTCAGGATGAGCAAGCAGAGCCCGATACGTTGCGCGTGATGTGGTGGGGATCGCAGAACCGCCACGAGCGGACGATCGAGACCCTTAATCTCTACGCGTCGCAAGACGCCGAGCTCGACATCGTCCACGAGTTTGCCGGCTGGGGCGACTATTGGACCAAGGTCACGACCATGGCCGCCGGGCGCAATTTACCGGACGTGATGCAGCACGACTACCAGTTTTTGGCCGAATGGCAGTCACGCGGGCTGGTGCAGTCGCTTGAGCCGTACGTGGCCGCCGGATTGCTCGACCTATCGGACGTGGCCGAAGCCAATCTCAACGGTGGACGAATCGGCGACGAGTTGTACGGTGTGAGTTTGGGCACCAACTCTCAGGTGTTTGTCCTCGACGTCGATATGTTCGAGGCCGCCGGCATTCCGATTCCCTCCGACGATTGGACCTGGGCCGACTTCGAGGCGATCACGCTGCAGCTGCACGAGGAGTTGGGAGTGTACGGCTACGGCGCCGGGCTGCTCAACAACCACCTGTGGAAGTCGCGCTACCTCAGCGAAGGCATGTGGGTCTTTACCGACGAAGGGGATGATATCGGCTACACCGACGATCGGCCGCTTGTCGAGCATCTGGAGATGGTCATGCGGCTGCAGGAGGCGGGTGCGATTCCCCACATTAGCCGGGAGATCAGCGATTTCAACTACGGCATCGGTTTGGAGATTCAACCGATCGTTACCGGCGAGGCGGCGATGCACTACATGTGGAGCAACCAGCTCACCGGATTGTGGACCGCCGCAGGAGGCCCCGAGGCGCGCAACTTCACGCTCGTCATGGTGCCCCGTGTCGAGGGCGGATTGCCGGCGCAGTACGTCAAGCCGTCGATGTTTTTCGCTGTTCCCCGCGATGCAACCAACCCCGAGGAGGCGGCGCAGTTCATCAACTTCGTCACCAACGACTCGGCGGCCAACCAGATCCTCGTGGCCGAACGCGGCGTACCGATCGCCGATGCGATACGTTCAGAGCTCTTTGCCGAGGTAGGTGAGATCCAACAGACCGTGTTCGAGTACATGGTCCGCGTTACCGAGTCCGGGCAGCCGATTCCGCCGCCGGACCCGCCCGGTTGGACCGATCTGCTCAACAACGTCTACAACATCGCCGTACGCGAAGAGGTGCGCTTTGAGTTCCGGACCCCCGAAGACGCTGCCGCGAACCTGCGGCGTGAGGCGACTCAAATTTTGGGTGCCGCCAACTAATCGCCGCACGGCCGGCCAACTATACTATTCGCCGGTTCCGCGTCGCGCGCTTCGCATAGGAAAGCGCGCGACGCTCCGGTTACCGTTCGGGAGGATCCATGACCTTTAGTGCGCAACGCCGGCGGCATAACACGATCGCCGGATATGTGTTCATCTCACCGTGGCTGATAGGATTCTTCGGGCTCACCTTGGCGCCCATTGTGGGAAGTCTCTATCTCAGCTTCACGTCATACGACATTTTTACCGCGCCGCAATGGATCGGTTTGGACAACTTTCGGCGCATGTTTTTCGCCGATCCGCGCTATTGGAACTCCGTCCGCGCGACGTTGTACTTCGCCCTCTTTGCCGTGCCTTTCAGGTTGGCTTTCGCGCTGATCGTCGCCATGATTCTGAATACACGTCACCATTTACTCGGTCTGTATCGCGCCGTGTACTACGCCCCGTCGATCCTCGGCACCAGCGTTGCGGTAGCGGTCATGTGGCGCGAGATATTCGGTGCTCGCGGTCTGGTAAACGCGCTGTTGGCGGGAGTCGGCGTCCAACAGCGAATCGCCTGGCTCGGCGACCCTCGGACGGCGATCTGGACGCTCATTCTTCTGGTGGTGTGGCAGTTCGGCTCGCCGATGCTCATTTTTTTGTCGGGCCTCAAACAGATACCCGAGGAGTTATACGAGAGCGCCCACATCGACGGCGCAGGCGGGGTGCGGAAGTTTTTTCTCATCACCCTTCCACTCCTGTCGCCGGTGATCTTCTTCAACTTAATTATGCAAATGATTTTCGGACTCACCGTTTTCACCCAACCCTTTGTTATTACTCAAGGTGGGCCGCTCGATACGACGAACTTTTACGCGTTGTACCTATATCGACGCGCGTTCGAAACGTTTCAGATGGGATACGGCGCGGCAATGGCGTTGATCCTGCTCATTGTCGTGGCGACGTGTACCGGCCTTGTCTTTCGGACCTCGTCGTTCTGGGTCTTCTACGAAGCCAAGGAGGGCAAATCGTGATCACCATGGGAGTCAAGGCGCGCCGGACCGTCGAGAGCATCATCTTTCACGCTCTCGTCATCGGTTGCGGCTTTGCGATGTTGTACCCCCTGTTGTGGCTGGCCGGAAGCAGCTTCAAGCCGGAGAACGAGATCTGGGTCGAGGTATCGCGACTCATTCCAACCAATCCTACGCTGCGTAATTTCGTGAGTGGATGGCGGGGGTTCGGCGGCGTCTCGTTTACGACCTTCTATCGCAACTCGATCATCTACGCAGGGGTAGGAACGATCGGCGCGGTGGCGTGTTCGGCGGTTGTGGCTTTCGGGTTTGCGCGATTGAAGTTTCCAGGGCGCAACGTCTGGTTTGCGTGCATGCTCGCGACTCTCATGTTGCCGGTGCAGATCCAAATCATTCCGCGTTATATTCTGTTTACCCAACTGGGGTGGGTAAACACCTTCTGGCCGCTCCTGTTGCCGCGCTTTCTCGGTCAGGCGGGCCAGGCGTTTTTCATCTTCATGATCGTCCAGTTTATTCGCGGTATTCCCTTGGAGCTCGACGAGGCGGCCTCGATCGACGGTATGGGCAGTTTCGGCATCTTCGCGTACGTAATTATGCCGCTGGTCAAACCGGCGTTGGTAACCGCGAGTATCTTTTCGTTCTATTGGACGTGGTCGGACTTTCTCACGCCGTTGATTTACCTCAATAACCCGCGGCTGTATACTATCTCCGTTGCGCTGCGCTCGTTTGCCGATCCGACCGGTGTTACCGACTGGGGAGCGATCTTTGCGATGTCGTTTCTCTCGTTGGTACCGGTTTTGATCGTGTTCATACTGTTCCAGAGGCACATCGTGGAGGGTATTAGTACCTCCGGCCTGAAGGGGTAACGGCCAAGTGGCTACAACGAAAACCGGATCCGGCTCGACCGACGGAATGAACTACGCGCCGAGGGCGGCGAAAAAACGCGTCGTCGAAGACGGCGCCTTTCCCGTGGCGGCGATCGGTCTCGACCACGGCCACATTTTCGGCATGTGCGCGGGCCTCGTCGACGCCGGAGCGACCCTCGCAGCGGTTTGGGATCCCGACGCGCAGAAGGTCGAACAGTTTCGTACCTTGTTTCCGGGCGTACGCGTTGCGCGTAGTCGCGATGAGATTTTGGACGACCCTACGATTAGATTGGTGGCCTCGGCCGCCGTTCCGAGCGAGCGCGGGCCTTTGGGGCTCGCCGTGCAAGGGGCCGGAAAACACTATTTCTCCGATAAGGCGCCTTTTACGACGCGGGAGCAACTCGCCTCCGCGCGGCGGAGCGTCGAGGCGACGAGACTCATGTGGGCGGTCTGTTACAGTGAGCGCGTCCAAAACGAAGCGGCCGTGTTTGCAGGGCAGTTGATCGACGACGGTGCGATCGGACGCGTCATTCAAGTCGTCGGATTGGGTCCCCATCGCCTGCGCGCCGAGAGTAGACCGGCTTGGTTCTTCGAGCGGGAGTACTACGGCGGCATCTTGATCGATATCGGGAGCCACCAGATCGAACAGTTCCTCTCATACAGCGGCGCCTCGTCTGCGAGAGTCGTTCACAGCAAAGTGGGAAATCTCGCCCATCCTCACTATCCCGAGCTGGAGGACTTCGGCGACGCCGCGCTCGTGGCCGACAACGGCGCAAGCAACTACTTTCGCGTCGACTGGTTTACTCCCGACGGGTTATCCACGTGGGGAGACGGGCGCACCTTTATCCTCGGAACCGACGGGTATATCGAGCTTCGGAAGTATGTCGACGTCGCCCACAAGGCGGTTGAGAACACCCTTCTCATGGTCGACGGGCGGGGCGAGCACCGTTTTGAGTGTACCGGAACGGTCGGCTTCCCGTACTTCGGCGAGCTCATCGTGGACTGCTTGGAGGGAACCGAGCGCGCGATGCGCCAGGAGCACACGTTCCTCGCGGCCGAGCTCTGTATAGATGCGCAAGCGCATGCGGAGATCGTCAAACCGGACTTCGACACGGCTCGAGGGGGCTGAAATGAACGACAAGATACGTATCGCCGTAGTAGGCCTCGGAAACATGGGCACGCCTCACTGTCGCGATCTCGCGGCGTCGGAAGGTGCCGACCTGTGCGCCGTCGTCGACGTTGATGCTGCACGAGCCGGTCGTGTCGCCGACGAGGTGGGTGCCGCCGCGTACGGAGACTTCGTAACGATGCTCGACGCGATGGAGCCCGACGGTATCGTCGTCGCTACTCCGCATCCCAGCCACCGCGAGCTTACCGAGGAGGCGTTTGAGCGGGGAGTACACGTACTCGTGGAGAAACCGATCGCGGTCGAGGTAGCGGAGGCTACGGCGATGAATGAGGCGTATGAAGCTGCGCGGCGCACCCGGCCCGACCTGCGCTTTGCCGTGATGTTCCAACAACGTACCTACGGCCATTGGCGTGAGATTCGGCGGATGGTGCTCGAAGGGGAGCTGGGACGGCTGATGCGTATGACGTGGATCATCACCGATTGGTTTCGCACGCAGTCTTACTACGACTCGGGCGGGTGGCGAGCCTCGTGGCGCAACGAAGGCGGAGGCGTCACTATGAATCAGGCGCCGCACAACTTGGACATCTACCAGTGGATCGCCGGTCGTCCGGCGCGCCTTACCGCGGTGGGTGCGTTCGGAAAGTACCACAGCATCGAGGTGGAGGACGAGATCACGATTATCGCGGAACACCCCTCCGGAATGGTCGGGCACATCGTATCGTCCACCGCCGAGTCGCCGGGAACCAATCGGCTGGAGGTCGTCGGAGAGTTGGGAAAGCTCGTCTTTGAGAACGGGCGACTCTTCCACGAACGAACCGCACAGTCGGTGTTGGAGTACATTCGAACCTCAACCGAGACGATGACCCACGTGCCCGCAGAGGCTGGGGAGGTCGCCTATCACCACCATGGCGAGGCGGGACACCGCTTGATTTTGGAGAACTTCGTAGAGGCTATTCGTGATCGGTCCGTCGCGCTCATCGCCGACGGACGGGACGGAGTTGCCTCACTTGAGATCGCCAACGCGGCGATTATGTCGGCCCGTGAGAGACGCTCTCTCGATCTGCCGCTCTCTCCCCGCGACTATCACACCTTTCTCCGCAGCCTTCGCGCAGGCGCAGTCACATAACACACAGACTCTCGGCGACGTAGGCCGGGAGAGCGTCGAACGAGGCGATTTACCGTTAGTCGGGAACATCGTCTTGCGCCGGCGGTTCCCACAAAGGGCGGGCCCGCCTCAAGCGAGGGTAAACCCGGTACGTTTCGTTTGACGTATCCCAAGCAGTGGGTTGATACTAAAACATTACGCAACGCCCGGGCGTGTGTTTCTGCAGGTAAATATGTGAGGAGCAAAACGATGATGCGATTCTTCTCGGTAGCGTGGAGATGGATCGTCGTGTACTGCGCGCTGTTTTTCCTTCTTTTGACGACGATCTATGCATGTCAGGTCGCTGTGGATACCGGCGAAGACCGGGTCGGAACGCTCAGCCTCTCGATTGTGGAGGAGAGGCTGGGCGTACAGATGATCGACAGCGATATCGATATGTCTCCCGCGGCGTATTCCGTCGAGGGTGTGGGGCCGGCGGACGGCACCTTTTCGGTGCCGACGGTGGAACCGGGATCCGACGTGGTCGTCGACCGCCTTCCGATCGGAGATTGGTCGGTGACCGTCCGTGCATCGAACGACCGTGGTACACAGATCGGCATCGGGACGGTTACCGTCACCATCGTCGCGGACCGGAGAACCGACGCCTCCGTCCTCGTCGCGCCGATCGACGGAGTCGGAGCGTTGGAACTCGCATTTCAGTGGGACGATGAGGCGGCAAGCGGCGTTCCGACGGTCGCCGTATCGGTAACCGACGCCGCCGGAGGCTCGACGATCGAGGTACCCGTACAGGAGACCGACGGTCGACCCGTGGGAGTACATGCAACTCTGCCCACCGGCTACTACACGGTGGCGGTGACGCTTCGCGACGGTGACACCGTGCGGTGCGGAGGGACCGTCGCCACCCGTATCGTCCACGGCGGCGCTTCAAAGGGAACGTGTCTGTTTGCCGCACTCGACGACGGCCCCGCCGATCGCGTGAGACTCTCGATCGTCGACGAGTCGAGCGATCCGCTGTCCGTCGACATCACCGCAGCGGGCACGCCGGTCGATGCCGGTGGGCTCGCGCCCGTCGTCGTGAGGGCCGAGGTCACCAACGCCGATTTCGATCCCCGTGAGGCAAGCTATCGGTGGTCTATCGACGGCGCTGCCGTTCCCGGGGGAGAGCACGGCGACAGCATCAGTTTGACTCCCGACTACCTTGCATCTCTCAAGGGTGACGGTGGGCACGGGCGCCGTGTGTTTCGCGTGGACGTTGCGGTGGAGTATGAGGGCGCGTTGAGCTCCGCCTCGTCCGACGTCGTCTTAGTCTATCCCACGGACATCCCCTACAACGACGGTATTGAAGGCGGGGCCGTAAACGCGATTGCCCCCGATGAGACCTCTCCCGGCGCCGACAACGATCTCAACGGATGGTCCTTCCGCAATATCGGCGATGATCCGTGGACAGAGGGTCCCGCGACGGACGGCAAGGGTACCAAGATCAACTGGTACTTCTTGGGGTACGCTACGCCCTCGGTTACCGTCGCCGAGTTGGAGACGTTCTGGGTGCGCCTCGTCAACCATACTGCGGACTACATCGGGGGTGAGTGTTGGATACAACTCTACACTCATGAGGAGGGAGCCGGAGATGGCGGTTCGTGGTACCGTTCCACGACGCGTTACTATCTTTGGGCGGAGGACTTTGCCGTGGGCCAGGAGACGGTTCTGTCGATAGGAAGTCGCGCTCCCGTTGCCGCGGAGCTCCTTACCGTCGACGGGGGCGAGCACCACGTTCATCGCGACATTTTCAGCCCCGACAGCGGCGTTGGGCCGTACGACGACGCAAGCTTTGCCGACCAAACGGTGCTGGCCGTCGCGCTGGCGACGAACAGTGGTGCCGAGGCGGGGATCATCGACCTCACGGTCTTGAGCGCCGGATATCGGATTGCGGCAACCGAACAGCGCGAGATCGTCACGCTGGCGAAGGCCGACTGAGGGAGGCGAAGGCCCACGCCGTCCGACGCTACCACGGAGACTACCGGCGCCGTGCGCGACCCCTCGGCCGCGTCACGTCGCCCGCCGCCTTCCCGGAGACTGTCCGCGCCGCTGCGAGGCGCGTTACGCGCGGGGCAGCACCTCGTCGATCGCCACGGCGCGGCCTGCGGCCATACTTAGATTTCCCGCGATACCTACCGCGATCGAGTTGATACCGGCCCGATGATCGGCGGCGCGTCCCAGCGGATCGTCTTCCGGGGCTGCGGCAAAGATGTCTTCCAGCAGGCGACGGTCACCGCCGCCGTGGCCTACCTCGTGCGCCCCCGGGACCGATATCGTCTCCGTCTCGCCGAATAGCGGCATCAGGCGGATAGAGACCGCCTCCCACGGCTTCTCGTCCCGCGCGCGATCCGTCCGGTTACGATTCGCTGCGCTTCCCGATATCGTCGTCGACTCGACCACCTCGTACTCGATACGGCCGCCGTCGCCGTTGAAGGCGACGCGAAAGCCCTCCCACGGAGAGTACGCCGTGAGGTGATAGGACAGACGCGCACCGCCGCGGTAGTCGACGAGAACCGCCATATCGTCCTCGATGGAAATGTAGTTGCCGAACACGTTCTCATCCCGGCGATACCCGTCGTGCTCCTCCGCGTCCCAGTACAACGCTTTCAGCTTCGGATCGGACTTCAGGTTAAGTGCGAAGGGATCGTCGGCAGGGGCGTCCGTCCCGCGCGCGGA
This sequence comes from Alkalispirochaeta sp., assembly GCA_965601925.1. Taxonomy (GTDB): domain Bacteria; phylum Spirochaetota; class Spirochaetia; order DSM-27196; family Alkalispirochaetaceae; genus Alkalispirochaeta. Next base: position 1,315,099 of record OZ271854.1, on the reverse strand, counting down.
GAAGGTAGACAGCCCGCGACGCTCCGCGTTCTCACGTCCGTAGTAGACCAAATCGCCGGAGGCAAACACCCTCTCCGGTACGTCGTCGAGCCACCAGTTGACCAGATCGAAGTGGTGGGTCGCCTTGTGGACGAGTAGTCCGCCGGAGTTACGCTTGTCACGGTGCCATCGACGGAAGTAGTCGGCTCCGTGGCGCGTGTCGAGCAGCCACTCGAAGTGAACGGAGTGGATGCGACCGATCGCTCGACGCACCTGAAGCAGCTCTCTGATAACGCTGTTTCGCGGCGCGTAGCGATAGTTGAACGCCACCCGTATCGTTTTTCCGGTACGCCGGCGACTCGCTTCGATCGAGGAGAGTTTACGCGGTGTGATCGTAAGTGGCTTCTCGACGATAACGTCGCACCCGGCCTCCAAGGCGCGTACGATGTATTCGTCGTGGGTCCGGTCGATCGACGTGACGATTACGGTTTCCACCGATTGTGCAGATATGAGCGACTCGAAATCGGCCGAACCGCCGGTTGCCGGGGATGCGCCTTGTGCTTCGCACCTCGTGCGCGCAAGATCAAGACGGTGAGGATTTGCGTCGCAGAGCGCGACTAAGCGCGCTTCACCGGAAAATCGGCCGGTTATTGCGTCCAAATACATGTACGAACGGCTTCCTACTCCCACGATCATGTAGCGTTTCATGTCGCAATGATTGCACGGATACATGCGAGTCGGGCGTGCAGAAACGGTCCGATTTTGTGCAGAATGAAGCATGGATCTATACGACGCTCGATACGTTTCGTGGGGCACGCGCACATACGGTGCGTACCCGGTGCCCACCTATCGCCGATCGGTATGGGAGTTGCAGTTGGTGCTCGGAGGAGCGGAGGCTACGTTCGGTTTGGGTGAAGCCGATCGGGGCACCACCGTCACCATGGGGTCGTCGAACATTGCGGATCGTGTGGAAACGGGCGCATATGTGTCTGCTCGTAACGGCCTCGGAAGTGTAGGAGCTCCCACTCGGCGCGCGAAGGTGGCCCCGTCCGGGGACACCCGGCGTGACGGCGTACGGCGATCCGAGGAGGTTGCGCGCTTGTGGGTGTTTCGTCCCGCCTCCCTCCATGGATGGAGCGCGCCGGATCACCGACCGTCGGAGGTAGCCGTGTTTCATTACGATACCGTGCCCACCGAACTCGATACCGTCGTGGGGAGCGCACTGTGGGTGTGCCTCGTGTGGTCCTCGGGACGACATTCTTTGCTCGATCGTCTCGCCGCGCGACTGTGTGCACAGGCGCGACTGCTGGCTCCCGTCTCCACCCCCGCGCGTATCGCGGCACAACGATTTCGCGCCTCGTCCGTATTGTTGGATACGACCGCGACATATCTCGATCTGTGCACGCCAGCTCCGCGCTACGACGCGTTGGACCCGGAGCATCTCGTCGGGCGCGCGATCGCGTGGTTCGAGGCCAACATGCACAGCGGAGTCGGCGTCGGAGACCTTGCGGGCGCTCTGTCGGTGAGTCCCTCTACGCTCCATCGCTCCTTTCGACGCACCCTTCACCGGACGGCGACGGACGTCTTGCGAGAACGAAGGATGAGTCGCGCGGCGTGGTTTTTGCGCCACGGACGGCAACCGGTCGGCGAGGTGGCCGAAATGTGCGGATATCGCGATCAGAGCGCGTTCGCTCGCGCCGCTCACCGTTACTTCGGTATGTCCCCGCGCGAGCTGCGTCGCCGGACATCGCGACTCGGTGATGAGCCGAACGCATAGTCCGTTGCGATGCGCCTCCAAGCGCTACCCGCCGTGAGTGGTGCGGCCTCGACCCACCGAGCTTTTCGACCCGCACTACGTCCTTGCCGATATATAACCCCACGTGAAACTCGGATTACACTATCGACGAGTTCCGACTGGTCGTGCAGATCGTCCGAGAGTAGCCATTGTCTTCCACATCACGAGCACAACGCTCCGACTGCGCACCCTTCGGCGCGTTGTGCGAGGATTCAGGTAGCGTTTCTTCGCCTACCGTTTATTCTTGATTATCTCACTTGACAAAGTTTTATATGATTTATACTCTACTAAACAACTTGACTTTGTTGGGTAGAGGGGCGCAATGGCGGATCGAGAAGCGAAAAGACTATCCCTATGGAGCAAACTCAAGGGACCGCTCTACGCCGGCCTGTGCGCCGGGTCTCTTGTTCTTCTGGCGGCCTACCATGCGAATCCCACGACACGCGCCCGAGATCAACGGGAACCGAACGATCCGGTGGCGTATCATGCGCAGGAAGGGGCGATTTTTCTCCTGAGTCCCGGCAGTGAACAGCTGATCGCTCTCAATCTCGGAACCCTGCGCATAGAAGAACGCATTCAACTGGGGCGGGTACCGGTTCGTGTCGTACCGACGCCCGGTGGAGCGGCGGTCTTTGTCGTTTTTGAAGATAGCCCGGTTATTGCAATGTACGGCGCCGAAGGCTTTGAGCTTCGGAATGAAATCGATACCGGATTGCATGATATATCCGATCTATCGTTTTCGCCCGACGGGAGTCGAGTGTACATCATATCCGACGGCGGTACCCGGATAACGGAGTACGGTCATCGACTGTCCGAGTTATCAAACCCGAGAACGAGAGATCTCACTCCCGGAGAGGGTGCGTTGGTATCCAATCGGCGCGGAACTCGGTTGTATCGCGGCGGCGACCGTGCGGCTTACAGCCTTTTTGCGCAAACGTTGGAAGTTATCGAGGAGATAAACGGAACGCTGTTGTATCCGGCCTTTGAGCCCGGATTCACCGAGCTTTGGGGCATCGATAATGACGGCACGGTACGAGTGCTTGACGAACGCACCGGAGATGAAATCAGAGATTTTTCCGAGAAGGTCGCCGTAGAGCGAGCCGTGGTAAGCGATCGAGTTTCATTTGTAGCCGCCGACAGAAGGTCGGTGTATCAGTATCGGTTGCGGTCCAACGACGGACCGACCAAGTTGGAACTCGACGTATCGATTGCGGCTCTGGTTCGCGGTACCGGTCAGGCGGTCTTGGCCATATCCGAGTCCGGCGACGTGTTCGAACTCAGTGGAGGACGAGTTGAGAACCGGTATCGAATCGATCTCGCCGGCGGTGACGTCGGCGGCGATTCTGCGGGAATCAGCGGTGGTGTTACGGCGGTCGCCAGGCGAGACGGCTCCTTCGCCTGCTTCTAAGGGTGGAAACGTATGTGGATAGAGTTGTTCGGGGGCGTCGCACTCGGCGTTGCGTTGGGATGGGTCCTTCAGCGGGGCGGTTTTTGTATGAATACCGCCTTTCGCAGCATCATGTTTGGGGAGGATAGGAGCACGCTCAAGGCGTGGTGTCTGGTGCTTCTGATCAATATTCCCGCCGTTACGCTATCGACCGATATCGGCTTTTTACGACCGCAAACGACTCCATTTTTCTGGCCGGCATTGATCGTGGGCGGGCTACTGTTCGGTGTGGGCATGGTCTGGGCCGGCGGCTGTGCCAGCGGAACCTACTATCGAGCCGGCAGGGGAATGCTCGGATCGTGGGGAGCGTTGATCGGTTTTCTCTTCGGTACCGCGGCCATGGACGGCGGTGCGTTGGGTGATATGCAACGGGTGCTCCGCACTCCCGTGATCGACGTGCAAGGGAGAGAGGCGACGCTCTTTAATCTATTCGGTGTTGATTCGGTCTGGGGTCGGTGGACCGTGGTAGCGCTGCTCATGATTCCCATCGCCGTATATCTGATACGCGCGCCCAAGCAGAAGTTCGTCATTGGATGGAGTTGGAGGCAAACCGGCTTGTCGGTGGGGCTCTTGGCGTTGGCAACCTGGGTGCTGTCGGCCTTGATCGGACGCGATTTTGGGTTGTCCTTTACGCAACCGAGTGCCGCATTCGCCAGACTCTTAGTCGGCGGCGACGGCTCGGGAGTAGGTCTCCCATTGTATCTCCTGGTAGGGGTTCCGCTGGGAGCGTATTTCTCCGCCGCCGCAAACGGTGAGGCGGGCTGGAAGTTGCCGGAACCAAAGAGCTTCGTTCGGCAAACCGGCGGTGGGTTGGTAATGGGATTGGGCGCATCGCTGGCCGGCGGCTGCAACATCGGGCACGGCATTTCCGGTATCGCCTCTCTCGGACTGGGATCTATTACCGGCGTTGCGAGCATCATGGTGGGCTGTTGGATCATGACCGCGTTGGTGTTTCGACGAGAAAGAGCATTGAGCGTTCAAAGAGCGGCGGTGTAGCTGCCGGCAAAATCGCGACCAAGGAGGACGGAATGGCGTATGACAAAGCACATACATGGGGCGTTATAATAACCGCGATGGTACTCGGCATATTGGTTGTGGGGTGCGGCGCTCCTGCGCATCGAACTCCATCGGAGGCTATCTTGGTTGATCCCTCGTGGGTGGAAGAAAATCGGGCGCACCTTACCATTTTGGACATGGCGCGCAGTCAAGAGGACTTCCTTGCAGGGCACATTCCCGGCGCCGCGCTTGTCGACAGAGCGATCGTTTGGGATAGCGTGGACGGAATCGACGGCATGTTGCCCGATCCGGACGTGGTGGCCCAAGACCTATCCGATCTGGGAGTCTCGCATGACAAGCCGGTGGTGGTGTACGACTCCGGAAACGGACTGTGGGCGTCACGTCTATTTTGGGCGCTGGAGTATGTGGGCCATACGCAGGTACATCTATTGGACGGTGGATACGCATCGTGGACCCAAGCGGGATTCGAGGTGTCGACTAATCCACGCGTTCCTGAACGGGGTGAGTTTACCGCACACGTGCAGGGCGACCTGATTGCCGATCAGGAGTACATTTTGAGCACGTTGGAGCGAGATTCGGTTGTAGTGATCGACACCAGGAGCGAGGCCGAGTATGACGGTACGGACAAACGAGCGGATCGCGGAGGCCATATTCCCGGCTCGTTGCATATTGAGTGGACGCAGAACCTTACCGCCGATAACTCGTTTAAGACGACCGACGGCTTGAGCAGTCTGTACGACTCCGTACTGGCACGCATCGATACGGAGGTGATTACCCTCTGTCAAACCGGAGTACGAGGCGCCCATACCTACGTCGCACTGCGTGTCGCCGGTCATGAATCGGTTCGTCTCTATGACGGATCGTGGGCGGAGTGGGGCAATGATCCCAACGCGCCCATAGAACTATAGGAGTGTGAAATGGCGCACGTCTCAAACCACGTGAATCCGGTTGATGCGGTGATCGATCTTCAAGGTGATGTATGCCCCTACACTCTGGTAAAGTCGAAGTTGGCTATCGAGGACCTCGATCGCGGCAACGTACTGGAGATTCATCTCGGCAACAGTGAGTCGGCAACCAATGTACCGAACACTTTGGACCAGGAAGGGCATGAGGTCCTTGCAATCGATAAGCCGGAAGCGTCTCACTGGGTAGTGCGGGTTCGACGAGGATAGATGGTCGGGCGGGAATGTGATGGCGGGTTTTAACACGGATCTGTTGATTGAGCCGGAAATCCTGGCCGAGCGACTGAGAACCGGGGAGTATTGTGTCGTCGATGCCCGGGGAGCATCTGAGTTCGTAGAGAACCACATTCCCGGCGCCCTCCATTTGCCGATCACGAAGTTGCAGAATCCGCAGTCCGAGCGGGGAGCGCTTCTACCGTTTGAAGAGATAACGTCCAACATCGGCGCCGCGGGCATCGAACCGGACTCTTCTCTCGTTTTTTATGACGACTCCGGTTTGGTGCCGTCGGCCCGGTGGTTCTGGATTCTGAAAAAGCTGGGCCACAAGCACGTCGCCCTTCTCAATGGCGGCATCATACGGTGGAGGGAGCTCGGGTTGCCGCTGGAACGCGGAGAGCCCAACCCGACAGCCAAACGGTACGATGCGGAGATTCAGGAAGGCATCGTTGCCGATAAATCCGACGTGTATGCCGCCATGGCGTCGCCCGATGCCGTCATCGTAGACGCCAGAACCGTAGAAGAGTTCGAGGGTAGGACCCAAACGGCGGCACGGGACGGTCACATTCCCGGAGCCGTTCACGTCGATTGGCAAAATCATATCAACGATCTCTTCGATCCGACCTTTCGCGACCTTGCGGAGTTATCGACGCTCTATGAAGAACGGGGAGTAAAAAAAGATAGCCACGTGTTGGTCTACTGCCGTTCGGGATCGCGGTCTTCCCATAGTTACTTCACGCTGAGACTGCTGGGGTATAAAACCGTGAGCAACTATGCCGGTTCCTGGTTAGAATGGGGTAACGATACGGATACTCCCATAGAAGTCTCGTAGTTCAAGCGCAACGGGGGGGCCTCCGACCGTGAGATGATTTTCACACTTGTGCTGGGGGCTCATGTGGAGCCCCGGGCGCGGGCCGTGAATGGGCTTCGTGAGTGAGGGCCGGGCCCGGGACGGAAACACTCATGTCGTTGTGTGTGAGCACACAAAGAGCCGTATCGACGGCCCTTTGTTCATCGATAGCTCAGAACTCCACATCGTCGAACGCCGGCAAGCTGTCCAGATCTTCCAAGAAGCTGCGATAGTCCTCGAATGAGAGATCGCCGAACTCGTCGTTGAAAATGGTATCAATGCGTGTCGTGACCGTATCTACGATTGCCTGGTCGGTGCTGCGGAAACCGAAGTAACCGGGTAGACGACCGGAGCTCGACGTGACGACCGGGGCGGTCACCTTGATTTCCCGGAGCGCTTCGGTGTCCCAAATCCAGAACTCATTCGTCCATACGGTCTCGAGTCGGACGTCGGGATTCTGGCCGTCTTCGTTGAACACATCGTCGTCATTGACGTCGATGAAGTACCGATAATCGGTCCACGACCAGGTGTACTCTTGGCCCTCGTCGTCCTGCCACGAGCCCGAGAACGTTTCGCCCTCCTCGCGTTTTATCGAGTTACCGGCGTAGGCGCCGGTCAACGGTAGTAGATGTTTGATCGGATAGCGATCCTCGAAGTAGTACGTACCGCCGAAAACCTGTTGCGCCAGCGGTACCTGGTAGCCGATCATATATACTTCTCGCCAGACGAAGGTGTTCGGATCGCCGTCGTTGTACTCCGAGCTGCTGTTCCAATAATAGACCGCGTCGCCGGCCTCCCATTGTGCCCCTTCTTTGTAGTACACGTCGTATTCGACGACCATCTCGGCGTTATCGCCGCCGGTCGCCAAGGAGTTGTCCACGCTCACATAGCGAGAGCCCGTTGCCGCTACGTTATCCCACACCGAAAAGACGTATACCGTTTCCGGCGGCGCACCGAGACCCAACCCGGCACTCGCCAAGTTGAGGCCGCCGCCCTCGACCCATGAGAAATCACTCGGTGGATCGGTAGTTCCTCGGCTCTCTATGAGGAGACTCCCGTCCCCGTTGTAGAAGTCCCGAGACGCGTAGTCTTCTCCGTCCTCCTCGCCGATGCTGAGCACGCCGCCCATAGTATCGTCGCCCCAGCCGATGCGCATCTCTCCCCACCCCTCTCCTTCGGAGGTCGCCGACAGCAGGGTGAGCGAGTCGTCGGCATTCGGCGCCGCGATGGTTAGTTCTCGATAGGAGGGCGGACCCGACGTCTCGTCGGGATTCACGTTGTCCGACAGGAGGAGCGAAATATTGGTCGCTGTATCAAACGATGCGTAGCTCTGAGAGCTCAGCTCGCCGAAGATCTCGTTCATCGAGGCCGTTACGGCCCACTCTTGGCCCGAACGGGCGATATCGATTTTGGCCCAGAATCTCAATCCGGGAAAGGGCCTGGCAAACCAGTACACCGTCATATCGCTCTCCGATCCACCGATCTTCAACCGCCCCAAGTCATACCGCCCGTCGAGGAAATCGCGCTCGCCGATCGTATATACCGTGTTGAAGCTCAAGTCGCGCGTGGATCCGATTTCGCGGAGCTCGTCGATGAACGCTTCGGTAAATGAGTCGAGACCCGCAGCATCTCTCATATCGTACCACGCTTGCGACCGCACATCGGGCAGGTCGGACACGGTCAGCTCGTCTACGTCACCGACTGCAGCCGTCCCGATTGAGGCCGACGCGGCGCTCCCGTCACCCGCAAGGCTCGAAGGGAGTTGCGCCTCGATCCGCGGTAAGTCCTGAAGCGTGCGCGATATTGCCGAATCGGCTTCCGAGGCGGAGTCGACCACGAAAAGATCGCATGCGGCGACGCCTACGATCGCCCCCACCGCGACCGATATCCGTATCAGTCGTGCGTTACGTGACAAGTTCATAGGAATGCTCCTCCAGTGCTCATTGCACACGAAGAGTATAGTCCGCAGCATCGTATATCGCAGTGGAATATGAGCAAAATTCATATTTTCTCACACAAGTAACTCGTTACGGTCGGATAGTCTTCGGATGCTTACTCGTCCGACGGCGAGAGTTGTAGATGTGTACGACGATAGAGACTATTGATCCGACAAGACAAAGATGAGCGAAAAAATCGCCCACGCGAGTATAGATCGTCCTTCTCCCTCGTATTGGTATGTCCGCTACGAGTACCGGCTCGTGAGTTGAGAAATAGCTTCGCCGCGCGACCGTGCCTCCGATACTGTCTGTGGCCAAGAGCTCTCCGTGTCGTGCGGGTCTAACGACGGTAAAACCGTTTTCTATACCGCGTACCGCCGCTATGTTGGCGTGCCACGGCGTTATTGCCGCCCAGTCTCCGGAGGGAGCGATCATGATATCCGCGCCGTGCCGCCCTGCTCGTCGAATGAGGGAAGGGAAATCCATGTCCCAGCAAATCGTCGATGCGAGGCGGCCGTGGGACGTTTCGATAACGGGGATCTCGCCGTCGCCGGCTACATTCGCCTCGCCGGGAGCCAGTTTCGTCTTAAGATAGGTAAAGACGACCTCGCCGGACGGATCGACGGCGATCACCTCATTTCTCCTCCGTCCAGAACCGGTTAGCGTGTTGTCGGCGGAACGAGCCGCTGATCCGACTGCATTGTCGGGCGATAACACACCCATAACCAGATAAATGTCGTGACGAGAGGCAATGTCCGATGCTCGGGATATCAGTGCATCTCGCTCTTCGGAATTAAACACTCGAGCATTGGCCTCCGACCACGCAACGATTCTTGCGCCGGCGATCGCTTCCCGCTCCGTAATAGCCAGCAGACGATCGTTGATTGAGAGATACACATCGCGAACTCTCATAAATCGGGCGGCGTCGGGGGCGTCGTAAAAGGCCGCCATCGCCTCTCGTGATCGAAGCAGGACGGGCGCGGCGTCATCGACCGTCGGCGGAAGGGAGATCGACTCTCCAAAATACGCTTCATACGCACGCTCGACCGCCGGCATAGTTCCCAATGCGATAGAAGCGATTCTGACCGTATCCCGCGGCTCGTGAATCGTGGCACGCTCCGCAAGACTGACGCGAACACCTCCGAAGAAAAGAACGGCGCAGAATACGCAAACGAATGAGGCGACGACACCGCGGGCGCTGCGCAGATGGAACTCCCGTTCCCAGAGGTAGTTTACACTCGATGCAAACCACGCGAGGAGAAAGACGATCGGCCAGATTCCGGCTATTGAGGTAACTTGCATCAGACGTACGTTTCCCACTTGGGTATAGGCGACCGACGCGAAGGTGCCGAAGTTCGCATTGAGCGAGCTCAGGAACTCCAGGCTCGTCGCGAAAGCCGGCAGTACCAGGGTCGACGCGATGCCCGAGAGTTTCGGCGTAATAAGGCGGTCGGCGAGGAAGGGGACCATACCGATCAAGGTGCCGAGCGTCATCGTGACGACGTAATCCGTAACCGGTGCCGGGTAGACTCCCCAATATCCCAGGACTACCGCCGGTGTGGAGACAAGCCACGCCGACACGAAAGCTTTGAATGGTTGATTCGTGCGAAAAAAGCGCAGGACGAACACCGAGCTCAGCCATGCGGCGATCGGTATGGCCCAGCGTGTGCTTGAAAAGTATATGAGAATCGCGCCGAGAACGAGATAGAGCGCGGTCACATAACGTCGAGATTTCATGCGTGTGCCTCTCTTCCTATTCGCGCTTTCGGTGGATCGTTCGACGCCGTCTACCCGACACGGAAGCGGGCCGCACCGACGGTTCGTGGACCGCCCAAACCGCAAGACGAATAATTATAGCTTCAAGATATATCTTATAGATCTATAAATCAAACATACCCGTATTTGTCTCCATGTTACTATCAGATATAATGGCGATATGGCACGGAAGACCCGTCACGCCGTTTTGGGCGTGTTGAGCATTGAAGACGCATCGGGATACGGCATCCGCAAGTTTTTGGAGGCGAGCGTCCGACATTTTTGGAGCGAGAGCTTCGGTCAGATTTATCCCATTCTCAACGCGTTGGAAGCTGAAGGCTCCGTCGCGTCTCGCGAAGATCCTTCAGGAGGTCGCAGAAGACGCATGTATTCTATCACGGACAAGGGACGTGTAGAGTTGCGCTCTTGGTTGAACGATTCGACCTCCGAGCTTCGCCACGACAGGAATGAGCTTCTCTTAAAACTCTTCTTTTGCGATGAGCAGAGCGTGTCGAACCTTCTGGTTCAGATTCGAGAGCTACGGACTCGCCTCGAAACGCGGCTTGCCGAGTATCGGAGCATCACGGACGAACTTACCCATCGCGCCTCGTCGGAACCGGGTTATCGCTACTGGGTTGCGACGCTCGAATACGGTAGGGTGAGCGCCGAGGCGCATATCGAGTGGTGCGATGCGACGCTGCGCTCACTCGAGGACCCGCGCCGTCCCGGTGCTTCCCCCGGGGAAGACGGCGTGTCGCGTCATGCTATCTAACGAGTACCGGCAACGCCGGACGCCGTCGGTATGAGGCGTCGCAGCTACTCACCCTCAGCGAGCCTGTGGCGCCCCGCCTCATTTAAGAGCGTCACAATCTCTTCCGGCGGAACCGGTCGACTCAAGAGGAATCCTTGGATCGACTGGCATCCGTGGTCGCGGAGGAACGATAGCTGTTGGTCGGTCTCGACCCCCTCGGCTACCGTCTGGATTCCGAAGGCGCGCGACATTTGGATGATCGCCTCGAGCAATTTCCGATCCTGCTTATTGTCGGCCACGCCGCCCACAAAGCTTCTATCTATCTTCAAACGTCTGATCGGGTACTGCTTGAGATAGTTGATCGAGCAGTAGCCGGTGCCGAAGTCGTCGATGGCGATGGTTATACCGATCGTCGAGAGGTCCTGCAGTACCTTTTGTGCGGTGGCCAGATCGTTTACCAGACTGGTTTCGGTAATCTCCAGTTCCAACCGCTCGGCGGGAAATCCCGTCTCGGTAAGAGTAGTACCGATTTTGACGGTCAGTTCGGCGTCGCTGAGTTGCTTGGCGGAGAGGTTTACCGACAGTTTGATGTCGCCCCACGGGAGGGCGTCCCGGCACGCGCGCTGAAGGACCCACTCGCCCAGGGGGCCCGCCAAGCCGCACTCCTCGGCTACGGGTATGAACACCGACGGTGGGATGGGCGGACCGTAGCTCTGGGGCCAACGCACCAACGCCTCAACGCCGATCAACGCAAGACTGTTCGTATCGTACTGGGGTTGATAGGCGATGGTCAGCTCTTCTCGTGCCAACGCCTCGTGCAGTCGTTGTTCCAGCTCCAGCTGGTGTTGCATAGCCACATTGAGGTCTTCGGAGTAGAAGTGAAAGCGATTTTTTCCCTCCTGCTTGGCCTGGTACATGGCCATATCGGCGTGTTTCAGAAGCATATCGCGGTCCTGCGCATCGCGAGGAAAGAGGGCGATACCGATGCTGGCGCTGCCGTTGACCTCTCTTCCTCCCAGATCTACCGGCTGCGCGATAATGGACAGCACCCTTTCGACGGACTGTAGACTCGCCGCTTCGCTCTTGACACCGTTTTGCAAAAGGACAAACTCGTCGCCGCCGAAGCGGGCCAGGGTATCCATGGCCCGTAGCCGCTCGCCGAGACGCTCGGAAATGGTAACCAGGTAACTGTCTCCCCCGACGTGGCCCATACTGTCGTTGATCTTTTTAAAGCCGTCGAGATCGATGAATAACACCGCCAGCTGGTCGTTTTCGCGACGACAACGGGCTATCGCCTGTTGCAACCGGTCGAGCAGCAGTGTGCGGTTGGGCAGACCCGTGAGAGCGTCGAAATAGGCCAACTGTTCGATCTGGCCGTGGGTTTCCAACTTGTCCTGTAAGAGGCGCCGGCTCTCCCGCGACCGCCGCGCGGCAAATACAATTGACAACACGAGGCCGAACAGGGCGGTCGGAATCAACTCGTCGACCTCGTAGTCCTCCATTCGTGCCAACGCTGCGAAGAGCGTCTCCGCCAGGTCGTGGGGGCGAGTCAGTATATAAAACAGCGCGCATAGCGCCAGCATTAGAAGTAGTTCGCGAAACGCACGAGACGAGAGGCCTCGTCGTGGCTTGATCATACTACAATGGTAGTACGCGCCTAGGGTGTAGTACAGGTATCGCCTCCGTTTTTTGATATACGACGGCGACGTATGGCGTCTACCGTCGGCGTTTGCTACCTTGAATAGCGAGGAGTCGTCCCCGTTCCGGCCGATGCGGTCGCGCGTCGGAGACGACGCGGTGCGAGACGAGTATGCAATACGACAGTCACATTGAACGAGTACGGGCGCAGTTCGGGCCGTCCGCCGAGCTCTACGCAACCAGCGATGTCCACGCCGCGGGAGAGAGTCTCTCGTTGCTCGTCGATCTCGTGCAGCCCCGCGGCGGGCGGATGCTCGATGTGGCGACCGGTGCGGGCCACACCGCCCTCGCCTTTGCCCGGTACGTCGAGTCCGTCGTCGCCTCGGACGTGACCGAACAGATGCTTGCAGCGGTGCGCCGTCTCGCCGAGGAGCGCGCGATTCGAAACGTGGTGACCGTACAGGCGCGCGCCGAGGCGCTTCCGTTCTCGGACGATTCGTTCGACATCGTTACGTGTCGCATCGCCTTTCATCACTTTGAGAATCAAAGGGCGGCGGCGGAAGAGCTGTCGCGGGTTCTGAAACCGGGAGGTACGCTCGGGTTTACCGACAACGTCACCGTTGAGGATCCGGTTGCGGCAGAATACTACAATGCGTATGAGACACTCCGTGATCCGTCACACCATCGCGTGTTGAATGTGGTGGAGCTTACGGCGTTGTTTGCCGCCGCGGGACTGACGGTACGGTCGACCCGAGTACTGACCAAAGAGTTCGAGTTTCACGAATGGGCCGATCGTCAGCACGTCGACGACGCGACGAAGGAGCGTCTTCTTGAGATGATGCGAAGCATTCCCGCTCCGTTGGAAACGCTCTTCCGACCGCGATGGGACGACGCGACGATGTACTTCAGCCTCCGGGAAGCCGTGATAACGGCGACAAAGGGATAGTCTCGACGACGTGACGGACCGCTACACGAGCGGAATCGCGTACTCCATGACCGAATCGGGCGACGTTGGATGCCAGCGGGAGTCATAGATCTCCAAGTCCGGTCCGTAACTATGGCGCCGGCCCGATTGCGTAAGCCATGCTGAATAGATGTAGTTGACCGTTTGGTCTATGCGAGACGATGCGCCGCGGTGAGTGAACGTTGCGTAAGTCGCCTCAGGGATGGTTACGTAGACCATGTCGGCCGGCACGCGACGCGGGTCCGGTGCGATCGGTACCTCCATCGCCGCGGTATATTCCAACAGTTCACTGTCCGCCTCGGCCTGGCGGACGATACCGTAGCAGTATCCTGCGACAGCCCGTTCGATCTCTCCCCGGCGCGGCAGGAAGGCGTCCCACAACGGCGGGATTTTTTTGCCGATGTTGTTGCGTTCCGAGTCGACGCTGTAGAAGAGCGTGGACGCCCCCACCATGTGGCGCTCCGGAACGCGACGTATCTCCGGCGCCGTCGAGATGTTCCGGTGGATGTGTTGGAGATACTCCCCGTCGATCCGCACCTTTTCCATGAACAGATGCTTGTCCCCACCGGTTCGATACCGCGCGGGAGGTACCCCGAACGCCTTTTTGAACGCCCGGGTGAAACTCGCTTGGGAGTCGAATCCGGCGTTCAATGCGATGTCGAGTACGCCGGCGTCGGTGGTTACCAGTGCAACGCGCGCGGCGGCGAAGCGCCGGGCGCGAATATAGGTCTTGAGCGTTTCGCCGGTGAGCGCTTTGAACATGCGCTGATAGTGCCAATGGCTCACTCCCGCGACACGGGAGACCGCGGCGAGCTCGATGTCCTCGTTCAGATGCCCCTCGATGTAGTCGATGCCTCGTTGCACTTGACCGATGTAGTCCATCGCGCGGTCCGTTCCTACGGTGTCTTGAAAAAGCCGTTCATGGAGATGAGTTTGCCCTGCGAGTCGTACTCGCCGTAGCTCGTGCCGTCGCCCAGGACCGTGCCGTCCCCGCCGTGCATCTCCCAGCGTGCGAGGCTCCGGTCGTGGTGCGCCATGAAATCAACGGTGACGAAGTATCCCGCCGGTACTTGCTCGTGGAACTCACGCATGTACGCCAGAAGTTCGTCCCATCCGCGCCTCTGGGTCAAGGAATCGGTATACACGCATTGCGGGCTCAGAGCTCTTTCGTACAAAGCGTGCTTTTGTTCAACGGACGGCGCCTTCCACGATGCAACGTAGGTCTCCCAGACTTCTCGGTAGTCGCTCATATACACTCCTTCTCTATGTCGGAGTGTGGCGCATGGGACGAGGACATGTTTGACCGTTTGTGCGCGTTTTTCGCGATTCGGTGAGACTCCCGCTTGTCGGTGTCCGAGCGGCGTTCCGGTGCAGCCGTCCCATTATCGATGGGTCCGCAGCGTCGTGCACTGGAGATCTACCACGCTATCTCATCGTCGAGATCTCGGGCCGCCTCGACGCACAGCTTCATATCGTGCGCTCCGATGTTCCCCTTGTAGATCTCGCGCTCCCGGTTGAGCCGTCTGACCTCTTCATAGAGCTTGTGATAGTCGGCCTGGGCCACGCTCCGAGCCGAGTCGTATCCGGCCTCCAGAAGGACGTAGGCGAAGGTATGGTTGACCCATTTTATGCGACTGAGATCCGCCAAGTGCGCGAGGCGTAGAATTTCCGTCTCTTCAATGCCGGTCTCGCGGGCGAGGGCCCGCCGGTCCGTATCGGTGATGACCCTCTCGTAGAGCTGTAGGGTGTTTTTGATTCCGACCCCTTCGAGGGCCCGCGTCGTTTCCGGGTCGACGGTCGGAAAGTCCGCTATCTTGTTCGGCTTTTGCAGGAAGCCCTTAATATCACGAAGAACCATGGCGAGGTACGCTTCGGGAACGGCACTTGCACGAAGAAACTCCTTGAACTTCTTCTTGGTCTTCAGGGCGTGATAAAGTTCGTCTACATTCCCGATCTTCTGCTTCTTGATTGCGTCGAAGTGCTCGTCGATGCCGTCCCTCAGCATCATTCTGCTGGGGAGCAGATCCCCCGTCTCCAGGCGCTCCTTGTACCGGTCCAGACTCATGGTTGTGAGATCCATGTAATAGCCCATATAACCCTCCCGATCTACGTGCCGTCGGTTCCGATAGACGGTCGACCGTATCGAGACGGGGCGACTTCACGGAACGCCCCGTACCACCCCAAAAAAAGGAGAGCGCTGCACTCGAGAAGTAATGACTCAATGATAGGGGAATCCGTCTCGGCGCACAACGGGTCGCGATGTCCGAGAGCGGAACGGTCGCAACGGCGCTACTGTTGGACCTTCACCGACTCATCGGCGGCGAGCCCTGCGGCGATTTCCACCATGATGCCGTCGGAAATCCCCAGGGTGACCTCGCGACGTTCGAAGCGCTGCGGTTCGGCCTCCACTTCAACAAAGGTCTGCGTTCCCTCAAAGAGGACGTCTCTCTCCGGGACGGCGGGAACGCCGTCGGCGCGCGCCAGGACGATATCGGCGTTGGCGCTGTACCCCGCACGAACGATGCGGTCCGGCGGTATGTCCAGGGCACCCTCTATTCTGAATTGGATCGAACCGCGAACGTCCTCGCCCTTCGGTGCGATACGGTCGAGGCGGGCGTGGAACGTCTCGCCTTCGATCGCCGCGATATGGATTTCCATATCCATGCCTTCTTCTACTCGGCCGATCTCCGACTCCTCCAGATACCCCTCGAAAACAAGCCGACTCATATCGGCGAGGAGTGCGACGGTCGTTCCCTCGTTGAAGCTGTTGCTCTCCACCACCGGGCTACCGATACGAATCGGCAGCTCCAACACCGTCCCTCCCGCGGGCGCCGCGACGACATTCGCCTCTCGTCCGCTCCCCGAGACGCCGTCCCGTAGGAGTGTGAGGTTGTTTTCCGCGGCCTCGTAGTCGGCCAGCGCCAATCGGTACGCGGTGATCAGCTCGTTGTACTCCATCTCGGATATTCCGTTACGTTCGCGCAACGGGCTCCGACGCTCCAGCTCCTCGGAGGCATCCTCTAAAAGGATCAGCGCCCGCTCCAGCTCCGCCTCGGCACGGTTGAGCTCTATGCTTGCGGGAATCACCCTGACCGAAACGAGCGGATCACCGGCGGCCACCACGTCCCCGGGTTCTACGAAGATCGCCCCCACGACACCGGAGAGGCGCGACTTTACCTCGATCTCCTCCTTAGGAACGACCGAGCCCGACGTTATCGTTTTTTGCACGATGTCCATGACAACCGGCGTCTCGTACGCGTAGGAGGTCGGCGTTTCCCGCGACCGCGCGACCAGAAAACCGAAGGTCGCGACAAAACTCAGCACCAAGAGCACCAGAAGCGCCCGACTCAATATGTGTGTCATGCTACTCTTCCTTCAACGCCTCTACCGGTTTGATACGCGCGGCTCGCAGTGCCGGAAAGAGGCCCGCCAGAACGCCCGCCGCCACGAGTAACGAGAGCGCCAATACCGCAATGCCCAAATCGGCCTCGGGCCGTGAGAAATACTCACTCTCTATCTGAAAGCGTTCCATGGTGTACCCGATCAGCTCCACGAGGCCGACGCCCGCCACGAGGCCGAGATATCCCGCGGTTGCGGTGATGATCACCGACTCTTGGAGGACGAGGCCGACGATGGAGCGCGGTGTGGCGCCCAAAGCTTTGCGGATTCCGATCTCCCGGGTGCGCTCCTTGACCACGATGAGCATGACGTTGCTCACCCCCACGATTCCGGCGGTGATGGTGCCTACGCCCACGATCAGGAGAAAGAGTCGTATACCGCGAAAGAGCCCGGTGAGTTGCCGGTACTCCCGCGCATTGTTCCAGGAGCCGATCGCCTGCCTGTCGTCAGGGGCGATCGTATGGCGGGCCGCCAAGAACGCTTTTATTCGCCCCTCTACCTCTTCCATCGGGTACGCTTCATCGATCGCGATCGCGTAGTGGCCGATCCGGTTGTTTTGATGAAACGTCCGTTGGAGCGTCGGGAGAGGGATGTGGATCATTTCCGCGTCGCGCCGTCCTCCCTGGAGTGAATCGACGGCAAAGACGCCCACGACGGTAAAGTAGACGCCGTTGATACGGATCGGAGTTCCGACGGGGTCCTCGTCGGTCTCAAAGAGCACCTCCCGTACGCGCGACCCGATAACCGCGACCTTACGATGCTCTTCGACGTCTCGGGCGTTTAAAAAGCGTCCCTCGGTCATTCGACGCTCGTTGATACCGACGAAATCCGGAACGTCGCCGCGTACGTGGAATGATCCGCTCAACGCTCGCCGATCGACGGTGTACTCGCCCCACAGCGATACACTCGGCGCGAGAAGCGTTATCTCGCCGAAGGACGAGCGCAGTGCCGCGGTATCTTCATTCGTGAGCTCGATCCACCGTCCGGGCTGCAATCCTCGATACGGGAGCGACGTTCGCTCACCCCAGACGTACAACGAGTTGACCGCGCTCCCCGAGAAGTTACGTAGGACGCCGTGTTCCAGGCCGCCTCCGATCCCCATGAGCATGACCAGCATGAAGATGCCCCAAAAAACGCCGAATGCGGTCAACGCGGTGCGTAGTTTGTGTGCTTTGACGCTTGAGGCGATCTCCTGCCACGTATCGCTATCGAACATAAGCGTCCTCTTCTATCAATCCGTCCTTCATATGGATGACGCGGTGCGTCATCTCGGCGATGTCGCGTTCGTGGGTCACCAACAGCACGGTGATACCCATTCGGTTTACCTCCGTGAGAAGCTCCATGATGTGGTGCGATGTCGAGGAGTCGAGCGCTCCGGTCGGCTCGTCGGCGAGGAGCAACTTGGGCCGGGAGACGAGGGAGCGGGCGATGGCCACCCGCTGTTGCTCGCCCCCGGACATTTGATGAGGGCGGTGATCCGCCCGATCGGCCAGGCCGACCTTCGCCAAGTACTCCCCCGCGATTCGATGGCGTTCTTTGCGCTTTACACCCTGGTAATAGAGGGGAAGCGCCACGTTATCGAGAGCCGTTTTGAAACGCAACAGGTTAAACGCCTGGAAGACGAACGAGATGAAACGGTTGCGGTAACCGGCGGCCGCGGTCTCAGAAAGGTCGCGAATGGCCAGATCGTTGAGCGTGTAGTCGCCCGCATCGTAATCGTCGAGAATTCCGATGACGTTGAGTAGTGTGGACTTGCCCGATCCCGATGAACCCATGATCGAGACGAACTCGCCCTCGGATACGTGAAGATCGATGCCTTTCAGCACTTCCAGGCGGCCCTCGCCGACGGGATACGACTTTGTAAGACTCCTGAGTCTGATCATAACGCACGCTCCGCCACGCGCCCCTTGAGTGGATAAGCAGCGTAACGATAGCGGCGCTCACCGGGTAGTGTCAACGGAATCGCGCGTCACGCTCTTGCGCCGAATCGGTGAGAAGGTCTCAGCCTATCGGTGTACGCACATATCCGATACGGTATACGTTCACATGGAGGGTGAGGTCTTAAGGTCGTCGTCCCGATCCGTGGTGCCCCCTTCCGGTTGCGCAATGCCGAAGTCGGAGAGCAACTCCCGGGCGATCGTCTCCTGGTCGGGGTGTACGCGAATCTCGAACGATTCCATAAATCCGATCGCCGGATTCAGGCCGCCCATATCGTCACCCCACAGAATCGCTTCGATTTTGTTCTGCCGCAGAAACACGAGAGCGTGTTCAGCCTGAAAGCGGAATCCGAAGCGGGCAATCGTTATCATACTCTGATTGTGGCACAAGCCGCGGGAGACCGCCACACCCGCGCCCCGAGGGTGATCTCCCGTACCGCCGGACCTTGAGTCCGAGGAACGCATCCGGTGAACCTGCTGAATGATCGACGCCGCCGGCCCGGTCCCCGTCGACAGAGCACCGGGAAGAGGCGCGGGACGGCCTGTGTGCCGCCGGCACCGCGCCGCAGACTCCCCGGTATTCATGTGGGGCGTGCTAATAGTACTCGGCGATTCCGAAGTAAAGAGCCCAGTTGCCCTCTTTCCCGAAGGCAATATCCCCTCGGAGTGCGAGTCTGTTCCGTTCCGAGGCCAGAAAGCGTAAGCCGCCGCCGAAACCGGGCACGAAGTTCTCGCTCTCGGTGAACGAGTCCTCGATATCGTCGCCGAGAAACCCGAGCGTACCGAATGCTACGAACCCGAGTCGATCGGTCACGTACTGCCGCAGCTCGAGTTCCACAGCGTAGAGTTGCGCTCCCGAGTAGTCACCGTCTTCATATCCTCTGATCCTCCCATTGGCGTTGAGAAACAGAGCCTCGGGTACGTCGTCGTCCCCGGAGAGTACGGTGTGAGTATTGACATTCAATCGAGGCGCAACCACCGTCCGCCACGAGCCGGTTGGTGCATAGAAGTATCGTACATCGACGATGTTTCTCGTTATGACGTAATCGGCGAGCTCCGTGACTCCACCGGTTTCGGCGTTCAGTCCCTCCAAAGTAGTCCCGAAACTATCGGTAATCAGAAAAACCGACCCCGTCGCAAAGAACCCGGTGGTGGGATAAAAGAAGCTGTCGCGAGTATCGAGTTCCAAGCGTATGATCGGCATCAAGAGGGTATTTTGAGCCTCGATATCCTCGAACGGATCCAAGGGCAGGGATGCCAACGGACCGGGCCAATCCAGTTCACCTGTTTCCATAAAAAAATCCAATAATTGATATTCCAATCCGAGACCGAGGTATAGGTCGCCCACCATCCTTCTCTTCACGAAACCCTGCACGACGCTTATGCGAGATTCGGTATCCACATTACCGAGATCATAATCGCTCGGGGTGCCGAAGAACTGAGCGTGGACGGCATTCGCGGCGTCGTTGAGGCCGAGGTCGTTCGAAGATATTTCATTGATTCCAAACGCCAACGAACCATTCAACTCAAAGCGCCAATCGTTTGTGTTGTAAAAGTTGGTGCTCCCGATCATCCACGATTCATTGCTAAGAGATTTGATCAGCTGCACATCGGAGGAGACGACTTGATCGTCTTCCAGATTCCAGACAAATCGTTGCAAGAGTAACAGGGTGTGATCGAAGCCCGGTCTGTAATCGTATGCGGGAAATATCACATAGTCGAATACTCCCCCTTCTTCCGCCAATATACCGTCGACGGGAGAAGTCACAAAAGCAACAATAGATATTGCTGAAAATAAAATTTTTCCATATCTATTTTTTATTTTCGCCACGATAAAACTCCTTTAGAACACGACCGCGAACGGCACTCGGATGCGGTCGTTTGTACGGTACTCACTGCTGTCGCGAACATTTCCGTTGCCCCGCGGGGATATAACCGGATCGAATCTCATGCGCTCGCCCGTCGCCATGCTTTGCGTCTCCGCATGTATGACGATTCGGCCCGGTGTGGAGCGTCGTTGTCGGGCTCCCAAAAAACGCTCCCCGTGCGCCGTGCGTTACATCGATTTCACATGATGCCTCCTTGACTGCGACTACTCCGAATGGTCTCGTTCCTGTGACGCACACCGCGATCCGACCTTTTCGCTCCGAGTGCGGGTGTAGGCTCACACGCGTCTTTCCGCTCGGTGCCTACGGCTCATCGATGACGACGATGTGTTCATTCATATGCGTGATATGCCGGATGTTTTGCTCACCGATCTCTTGGATATCGTTCATTCCGTCCTCGATTCGGTGGAAGCTATCCCCGAACGCCTCAATAGTGCCGAGAAAGCGCGCAAACACGTCGTCGAGGCATTGAACATTTTTCGACGTTTTCCGGGCGCACGCTTTCGCCTCTTGCACCGAGTCGGTCGAGTTCACCGTAAGGTCCGTCATGTGGCTCACCGCCGTGTTGATCTGTTCGGCTCCCCGCGACATTTCGTCCATACCGGCGATGACCTCCTCGATCGCGGTGACAAAGGTGAGCACCTCGTGCATCAGGGCGCGGTA
Organism: Alkalispirochaeta sp.; assembly: GCA_965601925.1. Lineage (GTDB taxonomy): Bacteria > Spirochaetota > Spirochaetia > DSM-27196 > Alkalispirochaetaceae > Alkalispirochaeta. Next base: position 1,293,903 of record OZ271854.1, on the reverse strand, counting down.
CTGGTCCTCGGCGGCCTTGTTGCTTTCCAGGGCGTCGTGAATTCGCGCTACGTTATGGAGCGCCTCTCGGCCGATCGTCTTCGCCTGTGCGGATGTCTGTACGGACAGGCTCCGGATTTCCGCCGCCACGACCTTGAAGCCGTGGCCGTAGTTACCGGCGTGCGCCGCCTCTATCGATGCGTTCATCGCCAGGAGGTTGGTGTGTTCCGAGATCTCACCGATCACGTTCGATATCTCGACGAGACTCTCGATGTTGTCCGATACGGCGGTCATATTCTTGACCACCGTCGCCAGGGTTCGTTCACCCGCTTCAGACCGCTCGATCAATGTGCGTATCAGCGTCTTTTCGCCGTGCATCGACAGCGACAGGTTTTGAATAGACGTCGTCAACTCATTAACCGCCGCGGCCGTCTCTTCGATAACCGTCCGCTGGTCGAGAAAGTTTCTCTCGACAAGTTCAGCGGCGTTGAGGACGCTGCCGTTCTCCACTACCGCCGTCTCCATTCGGCGGTTGAAGTCTTGTGCAAAGTCGCGCAGACCGTCGATTTCGGACCGAAGCGTCTTCAGGATATGAAGGTTCCGGTCCGTCAGGCCGACGAGATTCGACCCCACATTCATCGTCTTGTTGGATTCGGCCAACACGCGGCCGATCGTCACGGCGCGTTGCCGGTTACGCTCGCTTTCATCTTCCGCGCGCGCGAGGGCCGTTTGCGTCAAGGTAAACACGACCTTTCCCGCCCCCGCCACAAACACGTTCAGGATTACCGCGTCGAATATGTGCCGCACATCGCCGGGCTGAAACCGCCACTGCTGCGCCGGTAGCGACTTGAGGAGGATGAGGGCGCCGTAACCCACCACTATCAACGCGTCCACCCCCCAGTAGACCCACATCGTATGGGCGACCGCAGTCGTGAACGTCAGAACGACTACCGACGAGGTGGACCACCTGTCGAGTATGGCGAATGAGCGTTCGCGATCGAGAAAAGCTACCAGGAAGAAAGTTGCCGTCAAAATCACGAGGAAGCAGAAGGCCGCGCCGTGGGTTTTCCCGCGCCTGATCATTATGAGTGGGACAAGAAAGAGTAGTACCGCGACGAGCTGTCCCGGGTTGACCGAGCCTCCGCCGGAACCCACAATGTTGAATACCGCGGCAAGCGTCATCACGCTGAAGCACACGACGCATAGAACGATCAGAATGCGGAGTTTACGCTCCTCCCCGTAGTTGAGACTCCTCAGCCCCTTGAGGAAAAACGAGAAGAACGCCGCGGCGCCCGAGCGTCGTCCCTCGTCGTCACGCATGGTCTCTGCTCGTCGCGCGAGACTCCGTCGGCGTGGTCGATACGCCCGAAATCGTAGGCTCCAAAGAACACGAAAACGAGTGACGCCCCGAACCGACCTCAATAGCATCGGAACCGTCGGGAAGTGTGACGGTCGCCGTCGTATTGGGGGGGACTTCGACCTCGAGATCGAACCGATTCCCGTCGATGTTCCAAGATGAGCCGATCGTTCCGTACACCGACCGGATCGAAGCCCTGACGTATCGCAGCCCGCCGCCGGGGCGCGGCCGAATGATGCTCCGCTTGTACCCCGCCTCGTCGATCTCGATTCCCGCCACACCTCGATAGAGCCATTCGCCGACCGCACCCTTGGAGTAGTGGTTGTGGGAACCTATGCCGCCCGAACCGTCAGGTTTGATCGTGTTCCAGCCCTCCCAGATGGTCGTGGCCCCCTTCCCGACCGCGTAGAGCCAGGAGGGGATCGTATCTTGCATGAGAAGGTCGTACGCGACGTCAAGATAGCCTTCGTCGGCGAGTACGCCACATAGCATGCCGGTAGAGAGAAAGCCGGTGCCCAGGTGATTTCCGGCTTTGCGGATCAAATCCAGGAGTCGACGAACCACCACCGGGCGCAGCTCGTCGGGAACGAGATCGAAGGCCAGGACCCTGACGTACGACGCCTGTTTGTCCGGCTTGATTCGTCCGTCTTTGCCGACGAACTCGGCGGCATAGGCCCGCTTTACGGCCGCCGACCGCGCGCGATAACGCTGTGCGTCGGAGTTCCTGCCCAGTAGCGCGGCGACCTCGGCCATGATGTCGCAGGAGTGTTTGTAGTAGGCCGACGCCACCAGCGGCTTGGATATAATGAAGTTGAGCAACGCCCCGCCGAAGATTTGCAGGGGACCGTCTTCCGGTTCGGTCCACTCACCCCAATGAAAATCGGTGTCCCACAGCGTCTTGAGGTTGTCTCTCCTCGATCGTCGCAGCCAGTAACGCGGGCTCAGTTTCCGGTTCCAGTTAACTCGCTTTGTTCGGCTATGTGCGTATTCGATCCACGCCGCCATACTCTCGTATTGCGTCTCGAGGATCGTCCGATCGCCGTATACACGGTACATCGTCCACGGTATGAGCACCGATGCGTCCGCCCAACCGGCTGCGCCGTCGGTATCGTTCAGTAGAAGGTGACGTCTGCCGGCACTACGATAAAAAGCGGGCACCATACCGCCGACCCTGCCCGACGGCTCCTGGTCCACCGCCAAATCTTTGAGCCACTTCGTGAAAAATGTGCCGGTTTCCATGAGCGTGGCGCCGGTGCGGGCGAAGATCTGGGCGTCACCGGTCCATCCCCCCCGCGCGCGCGTCGGACAGTCGGTCGGAACGTCCATGAAGTTACCTTTCTGGCTCCAGAGAATGTTCTCGTGCAGGCGATTGATGCGTGCGTCGGAGCACTCGAAGTATCCGATTCGCTCCATGTCGGAGTACATCGCCACGGCACGGAAGTCCTCCGAAGCGATCTCACCGTCGTATCCGGCAACGTAGAGATACCTGAACCCCTGCGTCGTGAATTTCGATTCAAAACGTTCGATCTCGTTGCTCGCGAACGTATACGTCACCGCTTGGCGCGGCATGACGAAACCGAGGAACGGCACCTTGATACCCTTCGCCACGACGAACTCGCCGTTTTCCAACGACTCATTGTGGTGGAGTGTAATCGTCCGGCCCGCGCGTCCCCGCAAGGTGAAACGAACGCGGCCCGAGATGTTTTGTCCGAAGTCGACGACCCGCTTTCCCGACGGAGTCGTCAGCACTGCTACCGGTGCGAGCTCTTCCTTGCACCGAATCGGCGGCGACGACTCGGCTACGAGATTGTCCAACGGATACGACGCATCGGCGACTCGTGGCCACCCGGCATCGTCAAAGTCGGGTGTCGCCCAGCCGGGCATCTCCAGCCGGGCATCGTACGTCTCGCCCTCCTGCATATCCGATGTGAGAATCGGGCCGACCGCCGTCTTCCACGCATCGTCGCTCGTGATGACGCGCTCGCTTCCGTCGGTACATCGAATCTCGAGTTGGAACAGGAAACCGACCTTCCCACCGTACGCGTTACGGAGCGATCCGGTTCCCAACGATCCGCGCCACCAGCCGTCGCCGATAATCGCGCCGACGGCATTGACGCCCGGGAGAAGAAGGGCGCCGACATCGTAGACCTGATACTGAAGACGGTGGTGATACGAGGTCCAGCCCGGCGCGAGCACACGATCGCCCACGACTTCACCATTGAGGTGGAGCTCGTACACGCCGTGGGCCGTCGCATAGATACGGGCGGATGCCACTTCGGAGTCGCCGAGCTCGAAGGTCGTGCGGACAAATGGCGCCGGCTGGTGCGATTCCGGATCGATCGTCCCCTCCGGTTCGATCCACGTTGCGCGCCAGTCCGACACCGTCAGGAGCCCCATTTCCCACCACGTCGGTGCGCTCCAGTCGCTTGCACGCCCCGCCCGGTCCCACACCCGCACACGCCACGTGTAGCGTCGGCGCGACTCAAGCGACGCTCCGGCGTATCGCACGTGCACCGATCGATCGGAAGCGACCCGCCCGCTGTCCCAGACTACCGCACCCTCTCGTTCCACCACTACCCGATACGACGTTTGCCGTACATCGCGCTCGTCGGAGTCGATGCGCCAGCTGAGGCGCGGATTCCGTGCGTCGATACCCAACGGGTTGCGTAGTCCCTCGCAGTGCAGGTCGGTAACAGCGATCATCGGTCGACCTCCGCGTCGTCTCCGAACAAGTCTCGGCTCACTCGCGAATGGTCCTCGCCGGTAATGGGATAGAAGAGAAACAAGAGTCCCGCCGCTACGGCGAAGGCTGCGGGCACGACCGATATGGAGAGCACGATACCTCGTAGTGCCGCGGCAGACTGTTCGGGCGCGTTGGCGACGTAATCGGTTGCCGCGAGTACGTAGCCGGGGAGCGCGCCGCCGATCGCAAGGGCGATTTTTGCAACGAGTGAGCCTACCGATGCCGTTGCGCCCTCGGCGCGGTAGCCGTGCTTCCACTCGATCCAGTCGAGCATATCGGCGCGAATCGACCCGCTCAGGGTGAGGGTTCCCCCCATGCCGATGCCGAAGAGCACCGATCCCGCGTACAATGCGACGACGCTCGTCGGCAGCACGAAGGAGATACCCGCCCCCGCGCCGTATATAAAGAACAGAATCGACATAAGCAGACGCTTTTCCACGCCGTTTGCCGTTTGTGGACCGACGATGCTGCCGGCGATCATGCCGCCCATCATCGAAAGCATCACCGGGCCCATCAGCTCGGCGTTGCCCATGTTGTAGGTGACGTAGAACACCATCACGCCGTTGCGGGCCGCGAAGGCGCACATCATGAACAGAGACGCGCCGTACAAAATTAACACCGGTTTTGTGCCGGTAACGAGCGTGACGAGATCGCGAACGGAGTACTTCCTATCCGTCTTCGGCTCGATACGCTCGCGAACACCCCACGCCCCCAACGCGGACAGGAGAAAGACGATCGCCGCGGTCACGCCGATAGTAACGTGCCAGCCGCGTCGCGGATCGGCAAAGGCGTTGACCGCCGGGAGCATACCCGCGGTGACGATTCCCATTCCCAGGAGGGCCGAGATTCCGGCGAGGGAGGCCAGCGTGTTGCGTTCTTTGGTCGAGGTGGTCATGACCGGCATGAGCGAGTTCTTCGCAATATCCATCGCCGCGAAGGTGATGCCGATCAGCAAGTAGGTGATATACGCAATCGCGAGTTTTCCCGACGGTGCGAGGCTGGGGCCGAGGAAGACCGCCGCGAAGTTGAGCGCACCGAGAAGGCCGCCGATAACGAGCCACGGGCGAAAGCGTCCCCAACGCGTCCGGGGCAGGTGATCGATGCAGTATCCGACAAACGGATCATTAAATCCGTCGAAGATCCTCGTGATGAGAAACATCGTACCGACCGCGGCCGGATCGAGACCGACGATGTCGGTGTAAAAGATGAGCAGAAAGCTGGAAATTGCCACCGTTACCGGCACATTTCCCATGTTTGCGGCGAAGAAAGCCGCCTTTTCCGACAGCCCGATACGTTGGTCCGGCGGGACCGTCGACGGCTCCACCGCTGGTAACTCCATTGCCATAGACACTCCAGACATTCATCTCTGCACGTACATTCCCGTAGAAAATCGGCCGAGGTGCAGGTGGGTTCATGAGGTAAGTCGGCAACGGGCCCGTGTCGAACTTGATGTTAGTTATACTAACATCGAAAAATCGAGCCGTCAACGAAAGAATTTGCGTTATGAATAGTGTGTTAGGGTCTCGGTGCGTCGAGTACCAGCCGAACCATCTCGGTTAACGTCCGTTCGGTCTCTTCTCGATCGAGACCGTAGACGTTCCGATACAGGTGCCAGCTGTAGAAGTCGGTGAGGTGCAGGAGTTTCCGCACCACGCGTTCGCGGGGTGCGACATCGAGTCCTTCCAACTGAACGGCAAAGCAGCGGCGAATCCACTCCTCATGGAGTCGCCGACCCGCTTCCGCGAGCCGCTTCAGCGCGGGATATCGCTCTTCCTGCTTCATAAGGCGCCCGTTTCGTTCCTGCTCGTAGATGCGGCCGATCGTGGGGACTACCTCATCGACCTCGTACACGGTCGGAAGAACATCGCCTCCCTGTTTGCCGGAGATAAACTCTCCCATGGCCGGCAGCGATATCGCCTCCAAGATGCCCTCGCGGCCGCCGAAGTGACGTATAACGGTCTGAAGCGTAACCTCGGCGCGCTCGGCAATTTCGTTGAGAGTAATCTCGTCGATCCATTTCTCTTCAAACAGCGACAGTGCCGCTTGGACGATCCGAGATCGTGTGCGACGCTTGATCTCGGCTTGCCGCTGGTAGCTGCTTTCGTTGTCGGAGCTCATAGGATTGCTCTATTACAAACCGTCGTGGGAGCCGTGTGTCAAGGTTCTGCTCACATTTCGTGATGGAAAGGATTGAGTTCCTTCACCGATTCGACGATCGACCGCGCGGCGATAGAGCGTGAGCTCGTCTCCCGACCGAGGATTGAAGACGCTCTACCACCGGAAGGGCGTTTACACCATGGATAGGAGGCGTTCCAGATCTCGACCGCGATCCGACGCGGCGCCGAACAGCGATGACGTTCCCACGACGAGGACGTCGGCACCGGCTTTAATCATCCTTGGGATGTTCTCCCAGCTGACGTTGCCGTCTACTTCTATCTCGAACGACGCTTCGTGAAGGGCGCGCCATTCCGCAAAAGCAGAGATACGCTCAAAGGCGCCCGGTAGAAGTGTTTGTCCGGCGTACCCCGGGTTGACGGTCATCACGCATACGAGCTCGATCGCGTGCAGGAGGTGCCGAAGATGGTCGATCGGTACCGCCGGATCCACGGCAATTGCCGGGCGCGCTCCGTGTTGCCGGATCGTCTCGATGGTTCGTAGCGGATGGCGCGTCGTTTCGGGATGAAACGATACGATCGACCCGTCGAACCGTGCGAAATCCGCGACATATCGATCCACCGGCTCGATCATCAGGTGGATATCGAGGGGAATCGTCGACGCTCGCGATACCTGTTCGCAGAATCCCGGCCCCAGAGTGAAGTTGGGAACGTACTGGCCGTCCATGATGTCGATATGGAGATAGTCGATCTCGGCCGACTCGAGGAGGCGAATCTCACGATCCAAATGCAGAAAGTCGGCACACATCATAGACGGCGATATTTTGACGGACCTACTCATCGTCAAGCTCCGGCATTATCGCCACCTTGAGCCCCCGGCGCGACTCGTGATAGTCGAACGCATCCTGTATGCGAGCAAGGGGCATGCGTCGTGAGATGTATCGCGCTCCCCGTACGATACCCGATGAGAGAGCCGCAATCGCCTGTTTGTTGTGCCGCGGCAGCGAGCCGTGACTCCCCATCACAAAGCACTCTTTGTAATGGATGATGTTACTGTCGAGCCGGAGTTTCGGCTCGCCCCGCAGGCCGCCGAAGAGGTTCACATAGCCGCGATGGCCGACGATATTAATCGCATCCTCGTGGGCCTTTACCGATCCGGCCGTCGTGATCACCAGGTCGACGCCGAGCCCGTGCGTCTCTTGCATGACGACGTCGACGAGGTTCTCGTCGTCGGTAGCGACGAAGCGCGCGTCGGGACGAAATTGTCGCGCCATCTGCAGGCGCGTCTTCGATCGCTGGGCGGCGAACACCGTAGTCGCCCCGTACGCTTTGCTCAACTCCAGGATCATGCACCCGATCGGCCCGAGCCCGATGATGCATATGCTCTTGCCGTAGCCGAATCGGGCGAGTTCCAGCCCGTTGAGGGCGCACGCCAGCGGTTCGGCCAGCGCCGCCTCCTCGTAGGGCAGCGTATCGGGAATACGTGCCACCGGACCGAACCGGAGGAGTTTTTCATTCAGAAGCATGTAATCGGCAAACCCTCCGGCAAACTCGTGACCCGTGGCGTAGTCGATGAACAACGTCTTGCCGGGAATATTCTCGTTCCAGTAGCCCGGAACATCGGCGCCGATCTGGACGCGGTCGCCCACTCGAACCGCCTCCACATCGGGCCCGACGGCCGCAACCTCTCCCGCGACCTCATGTCCGATGATCGAGGGCATCTTCACGCGACCGTTTCCGTAGCGCCAGATCTTGATATCCGATCCGCAGACCGTACAGGCCTTCACCTTCAATAACGCCTCTCCCGCCTTCGGTTCCGGGATCGCTGTATCTCGTACCTCCAATGTGCCGATATCGACCAGGTAACACGCCTTCATCGTGGAATACATTGTGACTCCTTTTGGTGGGACTCCTGTGGTCAGATTTGCGTCAAATATGATCTTTGTCAATCATATAAGATCACGTTGATCGTTTATTGATTATAATGGTTTGACTGAATCGATTGTGAACGGTACTATGTGGCAATATGGATGCACTGGTGCTGGAACGAAACGGGATTCTTCGCCTTCACGACCGTCCGATTCCCGAGTTGGACGGTCGATTCAACACACTGGTTGAGGTCGCCGCCGTAGGGGTGTGCGGGTCCGACATCCCCCGGGCCTTTGAAGACGGGGCATATCATTATCCCCTCGTCCTCGGCCACGAGTTTTCCGCAGTGGTCCGTGAACCGGCGCCGGGCGGTGCGTTTCGATCCGGCGATCCGGTGGCCGTGTTTCCGCTGATACCCGATCCCGATGAAGCGATCAATCAGATCGGTGAGTACGCGGTGGCGAAGCGCTACGACTACTTCGGCTCGCGCAGGGATGGAGCGTTCCAGCGTTTTTTGGCGGTGCCCGAGGGCAACCTGGTCCGCATACCTGCATCCGTTTCGCTGTCTCACGCGGCCATGACCGAGCCGTGTGCCGTCGCCTACCATGCGAGTGTACGGCCGTCGGTGAGCCCGGGTATGTCGGCCGCCGTTATCGGCGGCGGTCCGATTGGAAATATGGTAGCCCAGTGGTTGCGCCTTCGCGGCTGCGATCCGGTGATCGTCTCCGAGCCCGACGCGCGGAAGCGGGAGATCTGCTCGACCATGGGATTGACGGTAGTGGACCCGACGTCCGACGATCCGGTCGCCTCGATCATCGAGTCGACCGGCGGAGGGGCCGATATCGTGGTGGAGGCGTGTGGAGTACCCGAGACGTTCAGAGAGGCGTTGGCGGCGGCGGGACTGTTCGGTCACGTCGTATTTCTGGGAAACATCTCGCAAGATTTGACCATTCCCAAAGCGGAGTTTTCGGCCATTTTACGGAGGGAGCTGACGATCTACGGCGCGTGGAATAGTAAGGTCGTTCCGCGCGGTGCCGACGAATGGACGCGCGTCCTCGCTATGATGGACTCGAGGATCGACATTGAAGCGTTGATCAGCCATCGGATAGCTCTGGATGAGGCGGGAGCGATGATGCAACGGATGCACGCGCGCGATACGTGGTTCAACAAGGTAATCATTGAGCACCCAGGCGGCGACGCGTGAACCTCGAAATCGGTATCAAGAGCGATCCGATCCTGCACCGCTTCAGTTATGAGTGGTTGTTTGAGCTCATGCAACGGGAGGGAGTGTTTAATCTCCAGCTCGGCAGCTTCTTTGAGATGTACCGGTTGCCGGACGAGTTCTTTCTGCGCCTCCGTGACACGGCGGATACCTACGGCGTGCGCATTCGCAGCTGTTTTACCGCCCACCGCGAGCTCGGGAGCTTCTTCGCGTCCGATCCGGCGCTACCGCCGGTCGCATTCGACGCCTACCGTCGCTTGATCGAGATCGGTAGTCTGTTGGGAGCCGAGTCGGTGGGTTCGAATCCCGGCGCCGTTCTCCGCGATAAACCCGACTCCCGTACCGACGGAGAGGAGCGGTATCTGACGTACATGGTGGAGCTTGCGCACTACGCCGCGGAGCACGGCCTCGCGGCGTTGACCATCGAACCGATGTCGTCGCTCTTCGAGCCGCCGTCGACGCCGACGGAGATCGAGCGCTACATGCGCCACTTTGTGCACGCCCGCGAGGGATACGAGGACGTGATGGCACCGGTCTATCTCTGTCCCGACGTCTCGCATGGGGTTGCCGACCGAGACGGCGTCTCGATCCACGGCAATCTCGAGCTCTTCGAGTGCGCACTACCGTGGATGTGGGAGTTTCATCTAAAGAACACCGATGAGCGCTACGACGCCACCTTCGGGTTCGGCCGCGAAGATCGGGAACGTGGCATTGTCGACCTTCCGGCCGTCCGAGCGATAATCGAGAACCGCGCCCGCGCGTTACCGCGGCGTAACGTCGTGGGATACTTGGAGATCAGCGGTCCTAAGGTCGGACGCGACTACTCCGACTACCGTTTGGAAGAGCAGCTCGCGGAATCCTTGGACGCGATCAAGCGAGTGTTTCATGGCCCGCCTACGGGGGAGTAATCGTCGTCTTACGGTCGTATCTTCCGACGGTCCGTGGGAGCGATGCGACGCTGCCCGGCGAGTTACGCCAGAATGACGCGAACTCCCTGCTCCCGAATGGCGTCGACGACCTCCGGCGGTGCGTCGGTGGTCGTAACGACGGTCGTGACTTGCTCGATCGGGGCCAACGACAGGGTGCCGATCGTGCCGAACTTCGTCTCGTCGGCAAGGACGATCAGCTCTTCGGCGTGGCGAATCATCGCCCGTTCCGCCTGGATCAGCACCGGATTGTTGTTGGTGAGCCCCCGCTCCGTAATGCCCTCGACACCCATGAAGGCGCGCGCCGCGCTGTAATTGGAGAACGGATCTTCCGCGAGGGTGTTCAATATCAGAAGCGATTCCGAGTCGACGCGCCCTTCGGGGATCGTCACGGTGCATTGCGACTGCGTTGCCAGATGGTGCGCCAGGGCGAGGCTGTTGGTGACGACGTTCAGCGGCACAAGAGACAAATGGTCGGACAGTTGAAACGTGGTGGTTCCGCCGTCGACAAAGATCGTGTCGTTGGGTCGTAGAAACTCCGCCGCGCGGTCGGCGATTCTTCGTTTTTGAGCGAGGCGAACGGCCGAACGCCGTCCGAATGAACCCAGTCCGCCGTCCGGACCGAGGGGCAGGGGCGACGACGCATCGGATCCCCGGACCGACTCGATTCCTCCGCGAACGCGCGCCGCAATACCGGCGCTTTCCAGGTCGGCGAAGTCGCGCCGCACCGTCGACTGCGACGCGCCGGTCGATCGTACCACGTCGTGCACGCTTACAAAGCGTTTCGACTCCAATAGTCGGGCTATGGTGGCGCGTCGTTCCCGTTCCAGCATACGCGATTCTACCACCGAGCCGATGACTGCGCTACCGATTCACGCAAACAACGTCTAATCAAGTCATGAAGAGTCAGTTTTAGTCGAAAAAGGTTGTTTTTACCAAGAAATGATGACAAAATGATTGATTAAGATTGAATATGACTGAAAAAGAGCGGAAGAACCATGGAACGCATGGGGCTGCGGCGTGCTTACCATGAGGTCTATCCAGAGTAGGAGCGTAACACAATGACGAATGAAAGCGTCTTTGAATATGCCGCGGAGCAATACGCCGCATACGGGGTAGACGTCGAGACGGCCTTGCGTACGGCGGCCGGTGTGCCGGTTTCGGTCAACTGCTGGCAGGGTGACGATAACGGCGGCTTCGAAGGGAGCACGGAGTTAACCGGTGGGATACTCGCAACGGGGGATCACCGCGGGCGGGCCCGGACTCCCGATGAGTTGCGAGCCGATTTCGAAGCGGCGTATCGCATGATACCGGGCCGGCACCGCTTTAACCTCCACGCAAAGTATCTGGAGACCGGCGGACGATCGGTGGATAGAGACGAGGTGGAGTTTGAGCACTTCCGGGGGTGGGTCGAGTGGGCCGAAGGGCTGGGAATCGCCCTGGACTTCAATCCGACCTTTTACTCCCACAAGCGTTCCGCCGACGGATTCACGTTGACGTCCGTCGACGAGTCGACACGGCGTTTCTGGATCGAGCATGGGAAACGCAGCCGAGCAGTTGCATCCGGGATCGGTCGTAAGTTGGGCGAGGTTTGTATCAACAATCTGTGGATACCCGACGGCTGGAAAGACATGCCTGCCGACCGCCTCGGCCCTCGTCGGCGTCTAATCGAGTCTTTAGACGAGATCTATGCGGATCGTCTTCCTCAGGATCTTATGATCGACGCCGTGGAGAGTAAGTTGTTCGGGATCGGATCCGAGTCGTATGTGGTCGGATCCCACGAGTTCTATCTTGCCTACGCGTTGACGCGCGAGGTGATGTTGACGATGGACGCCGGCCACTACCACCCCACCGAGTCGATCGCCGAGAAGGTAAGCGCTCTTCTCGCGTTTCTTCCGCGGCTCATGCTCCACGTTTCGCGTCCCGTCCGGTGGGATAGCGACCACGTCGTGCTCTTTGACGACGAGACGCGCTCGGTCATGCGCGAGATAGCGCGGGCCGACGCGTGGAGTCGGGTGTATATCGCCCTCGATTTTTTCGACGCCAGCATCAATCGGGTGGCGGCGTGGGTAATCGGCGTCCGCAACACCGTCAAGGCGATTCTGTACTCATTACTAGAACCGATCGAGCTCGTACGCGCCGCCGAGCGGGAAGGGCGGTTAGCGGATCGACTTGCGCTCCAAGAGGAGGCGAAGTCGTTACCCTTCGGCATCGTGTGGGACCATTATTGCCGCATCAACGACGTGCCGACCGGTCGCGAGTGGATGGCGAGCGCGGACGAGTATGAGCGCACGGTGCTCTTCGGTCGCGTGTAATATCGGCGTCATTCCTCCGACGAGCGGGATCCGGGTAGCGGAAGAAAGTCCGCCGCGATGTACGTGCCGGCAAAGAATAAGTAAAAAGCCGCGACCGCGCCGACGACGAGTCCCGCGAGCATTACGACTGCGGATGCGTTCTCGCGAGCTCCTTAACCGCCTGCGGGAAGGGTTCGGAACGGGCGCTCGCGACGAAACCGGTATCGTCCCGCCTCGACGTCGTGGCGAGAGCCGTCCGGAAGATCGATTTCGGCCGAAGTCGGAACTTCGATGTCGAACGTGATCGTGCGGCCGGAGACGCGCCAGGCGCTGCGAATCGTTCCCGCCGCGCTTCGATAGGTACACGCGGCGTGGGTGAGGCTGCCGCCGGGTATCGGCTTGATCCGGACACGCTTAAAACCGGGATCCAGAGACGTGATACCCGCGACGCGGCTGAAGTACCATCCGACGACCGAACCGAGCGCGTAGTGGTTGTGCGACATGTGCGGAACACCCCTCTCGTCGATGCCGTTCCAACTCTCCCAGATCGTCGTGGCGCCTTTGTCGACGGCGTACAACCAGCCGGGGCGCCGACGATTCTCGGCCGCGCGGTACGCCGTGTCGACATATTCGTGATCGGTCAGGACATTCAGGATAAACGGGGTCGAGAGAAAGCCGGTGCCGATTTTGTAGTCGTTCGCGATCACCAACCGGTTCAATATCGCGGCGTTTCGGGACGCGTCCCGTGTATCGAGGAGCTCGAACGCCAACGGGCGGACCAAGCGCGCTTGGCGGCGCGACCGCACGAGGCCGTCGGTGGTAAAGGTACGTCGATACGCGGCGCGGACGTTTTCGGCGAGCGCAGCGTAGCGTCGTGCGTCGTCCCGGCGGTCCAACACCTCGGCGATCTCCGACAGGAGCCGAGTCGAATGGGCGAAGTACGCCGTGGCGGCCTCGGCGTCGGGGGCAAAGAGCGCCCTGAGCATCGACATCGGCAGCGACGTGTCCGGCTCAAGCCATTCCCCGAAGCGAAAACCGGTGTCGATAACAAATCGACGATCGGTTCCGCGACCGAGCTTCTTGAGACGGCGCGAACGGTGCGCACGACCTTCCATAAACGCAACGAGGCGCTGCATGGTCGCGTACTGTTCGACGAGTATCGACCGGTCGCCGTACATCCGATACAGCGTGTGCGGCACGATGATCGCGGCATCGGCCCACCCCGCAGAGCCGTCGATGCGTGACGGCATGCCGGCCGGGGGGGTGATGCTCGCAACGCGGCCGTCGTCGCGCTGCTGCAGGGCGACGTCTTTCATCCAGTCGGACAGGAATCGATCGGTACGCATGAGGTAGCTTCCGGTTTCGCAAAACACGGCGATGTCGCCGGTCCAACCGGCGCGCTCGCGCGTCGGACAGTCCGTCGGTACGGCGACGAAGTTACTCTTTTGACTCCATTTCGCATTTTCAACCAAGCGATTTATCGCCGCGTCGGAGCAGGAAAACGTCCCGCTCTCATCCATCGACGCATAGACGGCGATCGCGGTGAAGTTGGCGGCGACCACCGGTTCGGGCCAGTTCTCAAGCTTCACGTATCGGAAGCCGTATCCCGAAAAGATCGGCTTGTATGTTTGATGACCCATCATGAGCGTGTAGTCGATCCGTTGGAGTAGCTTCGGAGTTCCGGGAAGAACCATTTGGATGTTCTTGACGGTGAAGTTTCCCCCTTCGTCCAGCGTTTCACCGTGGTGTAAGGTGACCGTCGTGCCGGCGGAACCGGACACGCGAAACTCTACGTAGCCGAACATGTTCTGTCCGAAGTCGAGAACCGTCGCGCCGTCGGGTGTTCGCACCACCTCCGGAGAAAAGCGCTCGTGTTCCTCGATCGGCACCCCGTCGTCGGCCACGACGTTTCCCTCGTACGCCGACCGGTATACCCCGTGCCACGCGCCATCGTCGAAGTCCGGCCGACTCCAATCGGCGAAGGCGCGCCGTGCGTCGTACACCTCGCCTTCCATCCAGTCGCTTTTGCGTAGCGGGTCGTCCTGGGTCGCCCTCCAGCGCTCATCGGTTACGAGACGCTCCGTGGTCCCGTCGGCATACACGATCGTGAGTATCGCCGCCAGTTTTGTCTTGTCACCGAAGACGTACCTGCGCGACCGAGCTCCGATCGATCCGCGATACCACCCGTCGCCGAGGACGACGCCGATCGCGTTCGGTCCTTCGGCCATCAAGGGTGTGACGTCGTAGCATTGATACCGCACCCGCTTTTGATAATGGGTCCAACCGGGTGTAAAAACGCGCGAGGTGACCGGCTTGCCGTTGAGCGATGCGTGATACAGGCCGCACGCCGTAATCGCTAACTCGGCGGTGCGGATCGGTCGGTCGACGGAAAACGACCGACGCAGCCAACTTGCCGGCTGGTAAACGCCCCTCGCGATCGTGATTTCGCGCTCCGGTTCGATGAATAGGTCGCCGAGCTCCACCGTCTCAACCTCCATAAAAAGGAAGTATAACTACCGTTTGATAGTCATACTACCATAATAACGATGGATGGGCGTGTCAACGCAATCGTGCCGACGGTGTCATACAGAGACGTCGCCGCGCGCGGCGCAAGGATGAGATGTTGTCGGTCGCGGTCGGGACCGGTCGGTTCCTCTGCGGGATCGGTTTACTGCTCGTCCGACCGGTTGAGAAAACCGTTCTCGACCAGCGAGGTAAGGAGCCGCACGTTCTGTTTTACGCGATCCCACTCCGGTCGCGTTTTTTGGTATTCGAGCATAATCAGCCGCTGCGCGTAGCCGTACAAGAGGTTTATGCTCTCCGAAAAGAGCTCCGCCTCAACGTGACCGGCGGCGTGAAATCGTCGGTACCACTCCGACGAGAACGGATGTCCCTCGAACGTTGTCGGATCTTGACGGCGTTGGAGCGCGTAGACGTTGAAAAAGAGATCGAAGACTACCACCTGACGGGACCGCTCGGTTTCGATGACACCCTCAAACGTCCGGACGATCGACTGGAATGCGGCGCTGATCGATGTACGGTCGGCGATATCGAGATCCGACATCATTTCCGCGAGCGTCCCAAAGGCGGTGAGATTCTCGACGTACAACGTTTGCAGCAGATCATCCTTGGTCGGGAAGTACCGATAGAATGTCGTTGCGCCCACTTCGGCGGCGGCCGCGATCTCGGCCAGCGTCACCGATTCGATTCCCTTACGGCAGAAGAGGTCCAAGGATACGTCGAGGATGCGCCGTCGCGTGCGCTGCTGTTTGCGTTCTCGGAGAGTCATGCAGCGGTGATCTTACCATGAGGGAACGACCGGCGTCCGAGAGCAACGATTTTGGTCGTGAGCAACTTCCACAGTGTAGCGCGGCGGCGGTAAAGAATAGGCTAGAAGCGGCAACGACGGTTGTAGCGCCGACGGTAAGAACCTCTATCATTGCAGCTACGAACGTATGTCGCAGCATACGGCGCGTTTGTGTGAGGTCATATCGCGCATGAATCGTCGCCGGAAGGAGGCCGAGAATGAACGACCGGATAGAGACTATTCTTTCGCAACTTACCCTGGAGGAGAAGGTATCGCTGACCTCCGGACTCGATATGTCGAGTACGAAACCGCTCGAACGGCTCGATATCCCGTCGGTGGTGTTGACCGACGGTCCTCATGGACTGCGAAAACAGAGTACGGCGAGCGACCATATCGGTATGCTCCAATCGATTCCCGCAACGTGCTTTCCGTCCGGCGCCGCGCTCGCATCGTCGTGGGATAGAGACCTGATCGAAGCGGTCGGGGCCGCATTGGGAGCCGAGTGTAATGCCGAGGGCGTGGCGGTGCTTTTAGGACCTGCGGTAAATATCAAGCGCTCTCCGTTGTGCGGTCGAAATTTCGAGTATTTTTCTGAAGATCCGTTTCTGTCGTCGCAGATGGCGAAGAGTTACATCGAAGGTGTGCAGAGCCGCGGGGTCGGCACCTCGATGAAGCACTTCGCGGCGAACAACCAGGAAAACCGGCGTATGTCCATTGATACGATCGTGGACGAACGGACCTTACGCGAGATCTACCTTGCAAGCTTTGAGACGGCGGTCAAAGAGGCGAAACCGTGGTCGGTCATGAGCGCATACAATAAGCTCAACGGTACCTTCTGCGCAGATAACTCCTATCTCTTGTGGAAGGTCCTTCGCGAGGAGTGGGGGCACGACGGCTTTGTCGTGTCGGACTGGGGCGGCGAAGACGATCGTGTCGCCGGTATCAGGGCCGGTCTCGACTTGGAGATGCCGGGAAACGGCGGCGCGAGTGATGCCGCAATCGTACGGGCCGTCGAGGCGGGCGACCTCGATGAAGGCGATGTGGACAAGGCCGTGCGACGCGTCCTCGAGTTCCTGCTCAAGGCGGAGAATCGACCTCGAACTACCACCTACGATAAACAAGAGCACGACCGTATCGCTCGATCGACGGCGGCGGAGTGCATCGTCCTTCTCAAAAACGACGACGTCCTGCCCCTGCGCGCCGGTAAGCGTGTTGCGGTGATAGGAGCGTTGGCGACGAGTCCCCGCTACCAGGGAGGCGGGAGCTCCCACATCAATCCCACTTTTCTGCACAACGCGTGGGAGGAGATGCAGACGATCGGCGGCACGCGTTATGCGTCGGGCTACGAGCTTGCTTCGCACGACGCCGATGACGTGTTGGAACGCGAGGCGTGCGATCTGGCGAAAGGATCTGAAGTCGCTGTGATATTTGCGGGTCTTCCCGAAGGCGACGAGTCGGAGGGGTACGACCGCAAACACCTACGCATCCCCCACAATCAATCACGGCTCATCGAACGTGTATGCGCGACCGGGACACCGGTCGTCGTGGTACTCTCCAACGGAAGCGCCGTGGAAATGCCGTGGATCGACGACGTCCGGGCCGTAGTCGAGGGGTATCTCGGCGGCCAGGCTGGCGGCCCTGCAATCGTCGATGTCTTGTACGGAGCCGTGAATCCGTCCGCCAAACTTGCCGAGACCTTCCCGGCACGGCTGGAAGATACACCGGCGGTGTTGTTCCGGTCGGAAGAGGATACGGTCACATACAACGAGGGCATATTCGTGGGGTATCGGTACTACGACACAAAAAAGATCGAACCCTTGTTTCCGTTCGGCCACGGCCTGAGCTACACCACGTTCTCGTACTCCGATATGCGCGTGGACAAAGAGCGGATGAAAGACACGGATCAGGTCTCGGTCGTTTTTACGGTCAAGAACATCGGCCCGCTCCCGGGCAAGGAGGTGGCCCAGCTCTATGTGCGCGATATTGAGTCGACCGTTAACAGGCCGGACAAGGAACTCAAAGGATTCGAAAAGGTAGCCCTTGAGCCCGGGGAAGAGACGGAGGTGCGCTTTACGCTCGGAAAGCGCGCCTTTGCCTACTACAACGTGCGGATCTCCGATTGGCACGTCGAGAGCGGCGACTTCGAGATCTTGGTCGGCGGCTCATCACGAGATCTACCGCTCGGCCGCGTGGTCCACGTGGAATCGACGGTAAACGTGCCGAAGCGCTACACGCTCAATTCACCGTTGAGTGATCTTATGAAACACCCGGTAGCCGCGGCACGGCTCGCTCACATCGTAGAGAACGTTAGGACGATGTTTTCGTCGTCCGACATGGTCTCGTTCCTGACTCCCGAGGAGATGAGCGGCGTACTAACCCTGAAAATGCTCATAGCGTTCGGTCTCGGCCGCCTCGCGCCGGAGCAGGAAAAACAGCTTCTACAACTTTTGGACGAGATCAGCTCATAGAGCAGCGGCAACGATTCTCTCCGCGATCGCGCGAGCAGTCGATTCGTGCGATCGCTCGGCGATACGATGCACCGGTCTCTCGCCGGTTATACGACAAACCGTTCCGCCCTGCGCCGCAGTGCGTAGTGTTGCGGCGTTACACCGCAGATTCGCTTGAAGATCCTCGTGAAATGGCTGTGCGACGAGTAGCCGAGATCACTCGCAATCGTTGCGATGGGCAGGTCGGTAAGGAGGAGCAACTGTTGCGCTTTCTTTATACGGCTGCGGTGTGCGTATTCGGTAAACGAGAGGCCGACCTCTCGTTTGAACAGTCGGGAAAGGTAACTGCCGTTGGTATGCAGCGCGGCGGCTGCGGCTTCGAGAGATATATCGTCGTATAGGTGTTCCTCGACATAATCGACGGCTCTGTGCACGAGGCGCGACGAGATGCTCCGTCGTGAAACTACTGAACTCTTTGCCGCGGACATGAACGCAATAATGATGATGGTGTTGAGGCGCAGCAGCGCATCTTTCTCGGTCAATGATTCTATTTTGTTAATGAACAAGTCATTCAGAAAGTACGCATAGTTCTCGTGTAATCCCGCTTGGATCATGACTCTGGTGATAAGGGCACAGTTGCAGATCATCATATTCTTCAGAGAGCGACGCGGATTGCCCTCACAAAGAACGGATGGCGGAAAGTTGCTGCATTCCCTGCTCACCTCTCGAATCGTGTCGAAATCACCTTCGAGCATCGCGGCGTACAGTCTCTTTTCCAACTCGTATGGGTAATGGAAGGCGTTATCGCGGCTCTGAAACAGGCTCCTTCGCAACGCGTCTTTGATCTCCTTCGAATCGGCGATCTGTTCTAACGAGAGGTTTCCTATGTACATACGTTATACCGATACCGCTCCGAGTCGAGTTCTCTCACACCTTCTCCGACGACAGTTGTGCACTTTCATTCAAGTACTTCTTCTGTAGTGAGTCTTGAATCTCGGGAAGAACGCTATCCAGTTTCCAAAAGGATAGAATGGCAATTGATGCGATCGAAAGCGCGAACGGAACCCAGATAAACAGGACCTGCATCGCACGAAGGGCCGATTCGGGTTGGACCTCGGCCGTCCCGACGTAGCGGCCCCACGCCAGAAGCCAGCCGATTACGGCCGAACCCAGGCCCATTCCCAACTTTGTTCCTACGCTGGCACTGCTATACGCGAGTCCTTCGGTGCGGATTCCGTACTTCCATTCACCGTAATCGACCAGATCCGCGACGAGTGTATAGAGGGTTGCCGACATGGGAGCTCTTCCCAGACCGATCAGGAAGAAACATATCGCGATGTTCACTACGCTGTAGGGATTGATCCACGCCACTAATGGGCCGGAGAGACTGACGAATGAGGCGGCAAGCATCGCGTTTCGTTTTCCCACTCTCTTATACAGCGTTGGCACAAGCGGCATCCCGATCAGCGCGGGAGCAAACCCTATGATCAATATCACGCCGTATAAGTTCTCATTTCCGAGTACATGCGTTGCATAGTAGATGAGACTACCCTGACCGACGCCGCCCAAAGCGAACACAACGATGAACAACAGTGCGGTCATGTAAAAGTACTTGTTTTTTACATTGGCAATGATTGCTTGTTTCAGGCTCTGTGTTTCCTGCTGCTCCTCGCCATTCCCTTGAACGGATATTTTTTCCTTCGTTCCGAAAAATGTGATCGTCAAAAGGACCAACGCGAGTGACGCATATATAAACGATAGTCTGGTCCACGCCGATTGCCCACCGCCGAAAAACGTCACGATGCGTGTCGTCATGACCGCCACCACGACAATGACGACTAACACCGAGACGGTTCTTATCACACTCAACACGTTTCTATCGTGCTGATCGAGGGAAATCCGGGACAATAGCGATAGATACGGCAGGTTTGTGGCGGTGACACATATCACCATCATAAATATATACGTCAAAAGCACATATATATTTTTCCCCTGTTCCGAAAGCCCGGAAGGCACATTCATCACCAGAAGAAAGCTAATGACCAAGGGCGCCGTGCCCCACAATATCCACGGTCGTGCCTTCCCCCACCGTGTGTTTGTCTTTTCTATCAACGAGCCCATGCCCAAATCGCTGACACCGTCAAACAGTCGCGCGGTGAGCATAATCGTGCCGACCGTTCCGGCGGCGATTCCGACCACATCGGTGTAGTAGAACATCAGGAATGATGAGACGAATGCCCATATGAAATTGAACCCGACGTCCCCCAAGGCGTAGGCGATTTTCTCTTTTGTCGTAGTCACACCGGGTTTCATATTGTCTCTCCCTCGATCTCATTCCATGTGAGGTGTCTGCGGTTTATGCGTGCGTCGTTTTTATCGCAACCAATACGGCATCCGAGTTGAAATCGTAATCGCGTAGGTATGTGCCGCCGTGCGCATACACCAATGTGGGAGTTATGAATCTTTTCTTCGATAAATCTATAAGAACTGTTTTATATTTTTCCATATTAACCTTTAGTGTTATCTCACATGAAAATGGAAAATATACAATGATTTTACTCATATCGCGTGAGGCACACATCGTAACCGCCGTACTTCCACATTCGTACTGATCCGACGGCTCAATATCGAATAGATCATAGTTTTCAAAAATCCACTTTATGTATACTGCGTCCCAAGCTCCCTCAAATCGCAATGCGGTACTCCACGTAAATGATCCGCCGTATTGATCCGGAGACATTTCTCGATGCGTAGCGTGCGTCCGCCAGTTCCACAATCCTTGTGCGCCGTAGGCTACGCCCGCCTTGGCGCCCGACAGCACACTTTGCCACATAGCGCGGCGTACATCGTACGCGTCGAAGCGCACGCGCGTGTTGGCTAAATGCTTCTGTACCCGCTTGTACATGTCGAGGTTTTTTTCACTCGTATTCATCATCATTTTTGATAAACCTTGGAAATCGAAGGCGGACATTCCTTCGTAGCAGGGCTCCGAGTTAACGACCGGTTTGTACGGAGCGAGTGCACACGATTTCTCGGCATACTCGGTCGGCTTGTCTTCTGCGTGTATCTGATGACCCGATTGGAACATATAGAAATCGAGACCAAATGAGCCGACAATGTCCTCCGGGAGAGCCGGTAACGTGTCGGATATGTGCATGCTGACCAATGATCGCGGACTATGATCTTTTATAGTATCAAATGCTATTTTGTAATATTCTTTTTCTTTGTCATGTTTAAAGCTGGTGTCGCCGGATAGTACATAAATGGGATTGAATTTTTTGAAGCAAGCTAAGACATGACGAGTGTAAGGCTCTACCGCCTCTATCGGCATAACATCCGCATCTTCATCACGTTCATACCATTTCCCCGTGATGTAATCGTTCCACAGAATTACCAGGGCGGGGACAAATCCTCTTTCCCCGGACATTTCGAGCATCTTTTTTGCTTTATCAAAATATTCGACGTTGTAGTGTACATAGTCCGTCCTACCATCCGCACCGCGAGTGAACGCAGGCACGTTCGTGCCGTTCTTGCTTCTGTCCCATTGAGGAAGGATATTGATCTGAAGCCCATTGAAGCCTTGCATTTTTCGGTAGTCGAGGTATTCGTGCCAATCTTCAAGGGAAGCATTGCTGAACGCACTCCACACAGTGTCTGCAAGAAAAAAGAAATTATTTCCATTGAGTAAAAAAATGGTATCTCGCGGTGACACTGTGATGTTCATTTCGATATCTCCTTTTGTGACGCTCAAGAGAAGTTCGTCGATATCAATAATCGGCGGCGGGAGTATATTTGATGTTAGTTAAATTAACATCAAATATACTCCCTGTCAAGATCGGATGTGCATGAGTCTGGCGGTCCGTTGCTCCGGACATGAGAGCAACGACGATTCGGTCGGAGGTAGTGCTTCAAATAACGTGAAAAAGGGTGTGTGGCCGTAACACACTATGGGGTGCGGTCTCTCATCGCCGCACCGGAGGAAGCGGCACCCCCAACTACAATGAGCCGGGGGGGCCGGGCGGCGGCGGCGAGCACGACTTCACGGCTCCGCGTGCTGGGTGATCGCCACCCGGCGGCCAGCCCCGTGCTGAATGTTGTGCAGGGGCGTCGCGCCCGGCCTTCTACGGTTCGACCCCCCAAACCAACGCGCCGCCCAGATACACCGGGATGTTCGCGTAGTCGGTGAACGAGGTGATGCCGGCGTCAAAGCTATGGTCGTCGGTCTGATCGTAGAACTGATACGCCGCGTTGCCGATGGTGAACTTCAACTTCACGTCGGCCCCCGGAGCGAGCGATCCCGACCAGTCGAGTTGGACGTAATCTTGTCCGTCGAATCCGAAGGTGTGGGAGACGGTCCCCGATTCGTAGTAGCGCTTTGAGAACGTCGGTGAGAGACCGTCGTCGGTGAAGTAGTAGCGAATCGAGAACGAGGTTACCGTAGAGCTACCGGTGTTGACGATGAGTACGTCGGGTTTGATCGACTTCGACGAGGCGTCCGTTTCGGCGTTGTCATACTGGAGTTTGAGCTCCCCTGTGCCCGGGTCGGGATTCGGATCGGGATCGGGATTCGGGTTGGGGTTCGTGCCGGGGTCGTATCCCGGAGGGATCGATTGGATCACACGGCTGTTGTAGAAGCTGCCCGTGTTGGGAACCTTGGTGTTGTCCCAGGCGTAGATGTCGGCCGATCCACTGTTGGCGACGACAAGCTCGACGCTGCTCTCCAGATGAAATGTGTTGTCGTGGATGTAGTTGTCGTGCGCCGTGTATTGTGCATCGACTCCCGCGCTTTGGCGTGGAACGATCATAACGGCTCGGGCGATGTTGGCGTTACCGCTTTGATAAAACGTGTTATACCGCACCACCGCCCAACTTCCCTTGATATCGATGTGGCTGTCGGCGTAGTTGTTACCCGACACGCCGGAGCCGTAGATGACGTTGTTTTCTACGACGGTACCGGTGGTTCCCTCTTTGATGTCGAACGGCTCGGCGGTAATGTTGGGACCGATGGTGCTGTTGCGAATGATCGTATTGTGAACCTCTCGGCTGTAGAGCAGGCCCTTCTCACCGGTGTTGGTGCCGTCGCCCTCGGCCCACACGGAGTTGTCGGATCCGATGTACACACCCTCGCCGAAGCCGTCGTTCAGTTTGCCGACGTCGTGAAGATTGATGCCGTCGATAATAACGTCCGAGGATCCGTCTCGAACGTGGAGTCCCTCTTGGCCGATATCGTATATTTCCACCCCCTGGATGCGTGTGTGGTTCGAGTTGTCCAGCATGACCCCTTTGGCCGCCCCTCGCACGACGATATCTTCGACAATCCAGTAGTCGCCGGTGATGTACAGTGCGTACCCGCCGGCGTTCCATCCGTCTCCTTCCAGGATTGCGGGATTCGCCGGGTCGACGCTCCGGAGCGTGATGGGCGAGGACGAGGTTCCATTTGCGGAACCGAGAAAAAACCACGAACGGGTCACCGTTCCGCCGATGCCGTTGTCGATGTTCACCGAAGTGGGAGTCGTCGTGTAGGTACCCGGCGCAAGCTCGATCACATCCCCCGGAGATGCGTTTGCCAGCGCCGTAACAAGGGCGGATGAGGAGCTTACCGACGCCGTCCCGACCGTCGCTACGCCGTTTTCGACCGCGGTCGACGAGCCGGATGGTTGTAGAACTGCTTCGCAACCCACAAGCGAGAGCATTACCAAAGCGGCCCATAATCCCGATAGAGATTGCCTTCCGATCCTTTGCATACACTTCCCCCTCTGGTCAAAAAGAGTGTCTCTTCCGCATGGTGGTGTGGAAAAGTTTCCGTCATTGTATGCCCGACATTCGCGAGCTGTCAAATTTTTATATCAAACAAATGGAAATATTGAATGGTACAAAAATGCGCTATGCGTTCTCCGCGTGTTCTTCGGATTGGTTTGAGATACTCTTTTATCCCTGCGGGCCGGCCGCGCTCTTCCCTGGGGAGCGTTCCTTCGCTATGCTCACCCCATGAAGCCGGAACTCAGAACGCTCTTCAGCGAAACCGATCTCCAGGACACGGTCGCATCGCTTGCGACACGAATCCGCACCGACTACGACGGAAAAGACGTGCTCTTGGTCGGTCTTCTTAAAGGGTCGTTCGTCTTTATGGCCGATCTGATTCGGCGTCTCGATATGGCCGTAGAGGTTGACTTCATGGCGGCCACCTCCTACGTCGGTCGCGAGAGTACCGGCGAGCTCGTCATTCTCAAAGGGTTGAACGAGTCGGTCCACGATCGCCACGTCTTGATCGTCGAGGATATCATCGACACGGGCCTCACACTGAGCCAGATTCGCGAGCGCCTCATACTGGAAGGCCCCGCAAGCCTCGAAATCTGTACCCTCATCGACAAACCGGCGCGACGACAGGCCGAGGTACCGGTGAAGTACGTGGGGCACGAGGTCCCCGACCTGTTTATCGTTGGGTACGGTATCGACTTCGATCAGAAGTATCGCTGGCTGCCCTACGTAGCGACGATCGATTAGGAGCGCCTCCGTCGTCTCACCGACCGTGGTCGTCCAGGGCGCGGTAGAACGTCGCCGTCAACTCCGCCTCAAAGGATCCCGCGTACGTTCCTTCCCGAAAGCGGCCCAAACCCTCCTCGGCAAAGCGCCGCCACGACGCTTCTTCGGCGCCCGGTACGATGGGGAAGAACATGACGCCGTTTGCATCAGCGGCCTGGTGATCTCCCGGAGCGTCGCCGAGCATGATCGTGTTCTCCGGACGAAATCCCGCCTCCATCGCCTGCGCCAGTTGCTCTTTTTTGGGACCGTGCTCCTGGCCGCCCACGGTGTCGATGTGCTCCAGGAGCCCGGCCGCACCCCATTCGCTTTCCAAGGCCGAGGTTGGTGTCGCCGAGACGATCATGGTATTCGCAAACCGGTGTGCAGCCTCAAGACTATCGGCGACCAGGGGGAAGGGTGAGTTGTTCACTACGATCTCGGCAATCCTGCGATTGCTTTCGGCGCTCCAGTCAGCCACGGCGCGCAGGAGCCGTTCGTCGTCCTTATCGAGCGGCGTCTGGTCGATGTATGAGCGAAATGAGTCGTGAGACAAAGGGCGGCCGCTTTTGGTGAACCCCCACAGCGGAGCGGGGTCGGGAATGCGATACGCGAGATTCGGCGTGGAGCGAAGGTGATCCATGCATATCGCGATCGCCTCGAAACGGTTCGCCCCGCGGCTTCGAGAGTACAGATTAACGCGTTCGGCGACCGAGCGATACTCCTCGGCGATATCCTGGAGGGCAAGGGAACGAATCGCTTGGGGAATGAATACCCGTTTGTGTTTGAGTTCCATCGTGTCAAAGGCGCATCCGTCGGAGTCGACGCAGACCATAAAGGACTTCCGATCGGGAAACGAGAGCGTGTGCATAGGGAGATACTCCTTTTTAAAAATGATACAATGAAAAAAATAAACCATGCAATATGATAAAAAAACCGTCTAGTTGCGAATCTTGTCATATGGATGGTACGATAATAAAGCCATGTTGAGAGAGACGCGCTACAAGTACGAAGAGGTCGCCGAGCGAATCAGGCGAAAGATCGTCTCCGGAGAATACGTCGTCGGCAAGCGGATTCCGCCGATTCGAGATCTTGCCGAGCTGTACGGAATCAATCCGCAGACCGTCAACAAAGCGACGGCGTACCTCGGTAGTCTGGGATATCTCGTCTCTCGCCAAGGTTCCGGTTCGGTAGCCGCGATTCCCGAGGCGCCGGACACCCAACGCACCATTCCCATGCTTGTCGACCGTAGGCGGAGCGAGCTGTTGCAGGAACTCGACAGCGTCAACGCCTACCACTGCAAAGACATCTATCTTACCTACATGTTGGAGGCGAAGGAGCGCGGGGTGAGCACCGAGTTCGTCGTGTTTGACGAGCACGCCGATTCGCCTTCGGACGCCTTCCTCTCGATTGTCGGACGCTCCGACGGGTTCGTGGTACAGGGCGACCTTCCGCAATGTTATTTCGATGTGCTGGCGGAACGCGATATTCCGGTGGCGCTCATCAACAGGTCCGCGCCGGCGGGAGCCGGGGCCAACGTATACTCCTTGATTTTCGGGCAGGACGGCTTTGCGGAGTTGATCAATTACGTCGTGTCTATGGGGCACGATCGGCTTCTGTTCGTGCTCTCCGAGCAGTTCGAGCGCGGGACGGTGTACCACCGCCGGCTGGAGACCGTCCGGCGTGTAGCCGAGGGCTGGCGCCCGGCGCGGACGGTACGAATCGAACCGTTTGCGTTTGACCCGGAGCGCCCCGCCGGAGACGATGTTACCGATCTCATCGAGGCCGGGTACACGTGTGCGATCGGGTTCAACGATATCTCGGCTCTCGCTTTTTACTCCCGCGTGCACCAACTCGGGCTTGCCGTTCCCGGCGACATGTCGGTCGCCGGTTTCGACGATATCCTCGCAGCCCGGCTCGCAAGCCCCCCGCTTACGACGGTGCGGGTAGACCGCGCCGATGTAGTACGCCGGGCGTTGCGGATCGTCGAGGAACACGGCGAGAGCGTCGGAGCTCTATCGCTGTCCCGTCCCGCGGAAACGCGTCTCATTCTTCGCAAATCGGTAGCCCCGCCGCGATAACGCTTCCGCATCTCGGCTCATAGGCGCCCGAGCGGTCCGACACTCTTTTTTATTGACTCCGCAACATTGTATGGTATAATACAAGCCACATAATAATTATTTTGAGTGGTACATACTATTGAATACGATAGCGCACCGACGTTTACGACCGAAAAAGCGATACAACACCGCGCTATGGGTGATGGCCGCACCGGCGATTCTCTACTTCCTTTTGTTTCGCTATGCGCCGATATCGGGAATCGTAATTGCCTTTCAGCGTTACAGTCCCTTTCGCGGAGTATTGGAGAGCGAGTGGGTCGGGTTGTTGTACTTCCGGCAGTTTTTCGGCTCCGTCTTCCTGTGGCGGGTGCTCCGCAACACTCTGGTGATCGGGTTTCTCTACCTTCTGATCGCATTTCCTATGCCGATTGTTCTCGCGCTCATGCTCAACCTGGTGCAGAATCGGACGCTCAAGAAGACGGCGCAGACCATTACGTTGCTTCCGCACTTCGTCTCGTTCGTCGTGATCGCAGGGATCGCAATAAACTTTCTCAGTCCGTCCACCGGTATCGTGAATCGTCTCGTGGCGATGGTAGGCGGCGATCCGATTTACTTCATGCAGGAGCCGCGCTACTTTTGGTGGATTTACACCGCTATTCGGATCTTCAAGGAGACGGGGTACGAGGCGATTATCTACCTCGCCGCCCTCACCTCCATCGATCCGACGCTCTACGAGGCTGCGGAGGCCGACGGAGCTAACAAGATTACGCAACTGTTTTACATAACCCTTCCGAGTATCGTGCCGACGATCGTTATCATGTTTCTGGTACGCGTGGGGCGCTTGGTAAGCGTCTCCTTCGAGGAGGTGCTACTGCTCCAGAACGACGTCATTCTCGAGACGTCGGAGGTAATCAGCACATTCGTATATCGCCGCGGTCTGGTAAACGCCGACTACTCCTACGCCACCGCCGTGGGGCTCTTCGAGACGATCGTCGCGCTGGTTTTGGTGGTCGGTTCCAACCGCATTGCAAAGAGGTTTCGGGATGCAGCGACGCTTTGGTAGATCTTCACGCCGCCGGTCGACCGGCTCCGATATCATTCTGCGCTCATGTGCGATCGCTTTTGTGGTGCTCTTCTGCGCGATCACGCTCTATCCCTTTTGGTACGTGTTGTCCGCTTCCTTCTCCGATCCGGTCGCCATTCAACGGAATCAAGTTACCGTGGGGCCGGTCGCGCCCCTGAGCGTCGAGTCGTACCGATTGATTCTGGACGACGAGCGTATCTGGACCGGGTACGCCAACACGGTCTATTACGCAGTCTTCGGCACGGCGATCAACCTCGTGATTACGATACTCGCGGCCTATCCGATGTCTCGGCCGGAGTTCAGCGGTCGGCGTTTCATGAACATCTTCGTCTCCCTCACGATGTTCATCTCGGCGACGGGCATGATGATTCCCCTCTATCTGATCGTTCGAAGTCTCAATCTATTGAATACGCGCTTGTCGCTGTTGGTCGTCTTCGCGGCGTTTCCCTTTTTCGTCATTTTGTTGCGTTCCTTCTTTGAGACGATTCCCAATCAACTGATTGAGGCGGCCCGTATCGACGGCGCCAGCGAGTGGACGGTGCTCCTTCGTATCGTATTGCCCATTTCGGGAGCGGCTCTGGCGACGATCGGACTTTATTACTTGATCAACCGCTGGAACGGGTACTTCTGGGCGATGGTTTTTTTGCGCGACCAGGACAAGTTTCCCCTCCAGGTCATCCTGCGCCAACTCATCGTATTGGCGCGACTGGGCGAGGAGATGGACGCCAATTTGGGGCGGTCGGCGACGAACGCCGAGGCGATCAAGTTCGCCACGATCGTCGTCGCGACGCTTCCGATCGCGGTGATTTACCCGTTCATTCAAAAGTATTTCGTTAAGGGAATTACGTTGGGATCCGTCAAGGGATAGATCCCGATCGAGAACCATATCGTAAGGAGGACACCATGAAACGATGTGTTGCATGTGTGCTGTTGGCGGCTTTGGCCGGATTTGCATTTGCAGGAGGCCAGGGTGAAGCGGCGAGTACCGACGGGCCCGTTCAGATGGACGTATGGTCGGTGCTGGCGGCGGAGTTACCGATCGATCCCGATTCGAGCGTAGTCTGGAACGAGGTCGAAGAGCGGGTCGGTATCGATCTCCAGTGGGACATGGTTTCTACGGAGATCAAGGACGAGCAGTTCAGCTTGATTATGGCCTCCGGTGATCTTCCGGATATCATCTCCTATTTCGAAGGGCGCGGCGGATACGCGGCGATCAATCGATTCGGAGAAGAGGGCGCGTTTCTCCCCCTGCAGGATCTCATTGAGGAGCACGCTCCCAATCTCGAGCGAATTCTCCTCGACGACCCGGAGATTCGCCGAACGATCACCTCACAAGACGGGAACATCTACTACGTGCCGATGATGGCGGCCATTAACGCGGCACGGGGCTGGTTCGTCCGCTACGACTGGTTGGAGACCCTCGGGCTCGACGCTCCCACGACGACCGAAGAGCTCTACGACGTGTTGGTAGCCTTCCGCGACCGCGATCCCAACGGTAACGGCGAGCAGGACGAGATACCGCTTATCTTTCGTCGCCGCGGTGACGACGCGTTTTATAACATTCGCGCGTTGGCCTACGCCTTCGACGCCGATATGGACTGGGTAGTACGTGACGGCCGCGTCATATTCGGACCCTCTGAGCCGCAGTATCGCGACTATCTCGCCTACATTCAGCGGTTGTACGGCGAAGGGTTGATCGATCGCGAGGTGCTTACACGCACCGGCAATCCCCGTACCGAGCTCTTCAGCGACGATAAGGCCGGGGCGATTCACGATTGGTTCGCCTCCACGGCCAACTTGAACGATACGTTGGGCGACGAGATCCCCGGTTTTGAGCTGCGTCACTTTGCTCCGCCGGTCGGAACCGTGGACGAGCCGTACACGCGCATACAGATGAGCACGGTGCGCAACGACGGCGCATGGGCGATCTCGGCGACGAACCCCGATCCGGTTGCCGCGATTCGCTTCTTCGACTTCATCTACAGCGACGAGGGAACGCGGCTAATGAACTTCGGCGTCGCCGGCGTGCACCACGAACTCGAGGGCGGTGTGCCGACCTATACCGAGCTCATCACCGACAACCCCGACGGTATGGGTATGCATGAAGCGTTGGTCACCAGCGGTATGCAATGGAAGATCGGTATGCGACAGCACCTCGACTACGAACGGCAGTTTGCCAACGCGATCGCCTTCGAGGCGCGTCAGGACTACATGGACAACTACATCGTGGAAGAGTTTCCGGTGCTCAATTTCACCACCGAGGATCGCGATACGATTACCGACATCCAAAGCCAGATTCGCTCCTACGTTCTCGAGAACACCTCGAGGATGATGGTCGGCGCCCGGTCGGTCGACGAGTTTCCCCAGTTCGTGGAGGAGCTTGAGGAGCTTGGGTTGGCCCGGTTGACGGCGATCTACCAAGCGGCGTACGACCGCAGAAACTAACTATTTCGCACCATTCCCGCCGGCGGCCTCTCGAGACCGCCGGGTGGGGACGCGGCACGATCGGTGACCGGCCGCCGGCTATGGAGGAAGGCCCGGTCTTGCCCCGATACGGGGTCGAGTTGCGTACCCTTCCGATACCACACCCGACTCAGGAAGGATCGATGAGCAAAGAACAGTATATTACCGCGCTCCTGGATACGATGAGCGTGCAGCAGAAGATCGGCCAATGCGTCGTCGTCGGTATGTCCGGCACGCAGATTACCAACGATTTGAGGGAGGCGATCCTCCGTCACGAGTGCGGCGGCGTCAGGTTGAGCCCCTTCATGAAGATTTTTCGCTACTTCAGTGACGATCGTGCGAAAGCGCAGGTCGTCGGCGACGACTACGAGCCGTCGATCGAGAAGATCGCACACCAGGGCCTTCCGCCGTATCGCACGCCGCAGCAGTACGCCGAGACGCTCAATGAGCTACGGCGGCTCGCCTCAACTCGGTCGCCGGCGATACCGCTGCACATGGTGGTGGACCAAGAGGGCGATACCAGCCGTGACATTACCCGCGGCGGCTTCGTACAGTTTCCCTCCAGTATGGGGCTTGCGGCCTCCGGTGATCCCGACGTGGTGTATCGCGTCTCCCGCGCCGTTGCGCGTCAGCTCAAGGCGTCGGGGATCGACATGATTCACTCGCCGGTGGTCGACGTGAACATCAACCCCGCCAACCCCGAGATCGGACGCCGAGCCTTCGGCGACGACCCGGCGGTCGTGGCACACATGGCGGAGGCGATGGTCCGAGGCTTCAAGGATGAGCGGGTGATTGCAGCGGCCAAGCACTTTCCCGGTCGCGGGGACTCTGCGGTCGACGCCCACCACGCGTGCCCCAGCCTGGACGTCGACATGCAGAGGATGCGAAGCGTCGAGCTGTATCCGTATCGCTACCTGATCGAGCGCGGCCTCGATGCGGTGATGGTGGCGCACTGCATCTATCCGCAACTCGACGAGGAGATCTCGACCGTTTCGCGCACCATCGTCACCGACATTTTGCGCGGTGAGTTGGACTTTCGTGGGCTTATCACCACCGACAGTATGACGATGGGGGCGCTGATTGACCGCTACGGTGTGGGCGAGGCGTGCGCCCGCGCGCTTGCCGCGGGAGCCGACACCGTTCTCATGAAGGCGGAAAATCAGTGGCGCGGCGAGATGTTCTACACGATCGAGCGCTGGGTCGAAGAGGGGCGCATCGCAGCCGATGAACTGGACGCCAAGGTGCGGCGCGTTCTCTCGATGAAGTACGACTACGGCCTCTTCGATACATTCGGCATGGTGGATCCGGCGGCCGCCGACGCGCCCTATCGCGATCAGGTGGTTCTTTCAACGGCGAAGGAGGCTTCCCGCAAGGCGACGCTCATCGTGAAAGACGAACTCGGAGCGATTCCGTTGGACCGATCGAAACGCATTCTGCTTATCAGCCAACAAAACTCGGTGAAGTCCGCCAACGATGAGTGGGACCACCCCGCGCTCTTTCAGGAGCTTATGGAGGCGGAGCTTCCCGGTCTCCAGACGATCGAGACGCAGTTCGGCCGGAACGAGCTGGATGAGAAGAGCGTCGAGCGCATCCTTGCGCCGGGTCACTTCGATCTGGTCATTGTGACGAACTTCTACGATCGGCAGCACGAGCCGCAGCGCTATGCCGCCGACCTGACTAAGCGGGGACTGCCGGTGCTTCTGGTCACCAATACGCCGTACTGCATTAAGGATTTGGGCGGCATGCTTCCCGACGCCCCCTCAATCGTATTGAGCATGAATCTCACGCCCGCAGGCCTTGCGACGATGCGGGACGTGATCCTGGGACGGGAGGTCGGTGAGGGGAGGTGGCCGCTTCTCAACTACAACCCGTGCAATTTGCCGGTCGTAGAGACGCCGGTACCGACCACGAGCGGGGCGTAACGATGCGGCCGATTCGCCTATCGACGCCGTACGACTTTTCCCTCTCACCGGAGAGCGGCTGGACGCGTGACCACTGGCTGGAGATGTTTGCCGATCTTATCGTACCGATCGTCGACAACGCATCCGTCGGCCGCGCGCGCCAGGTGATCCCCGGACCGCGGAGCCACCACGGGCGCCTCGCCGACGAGCTCGAGGGGTTCACGCGCTCATTTATCATGGCGGGACCGTGGTTATCCACAAGCGACAGCGGTATCGTCGAGTCGGTCGACGGACGGCGTGACGTCGCGGCGTTCTATCGCGAGGCAATACTGAACGGTACCGATCCCAACCATCCCGAGTACTGGGGCGATATCGTCGACTACGCGCAACACTTGGTCGAGATGGCCAGCCTGTCGTGGGCGCTCTACCTGTCGCGGCGGTGGACCTGGGACACCTACACGGCAGTCGAAAGAAAGCGTGTCGCCGACTACCTGCTTCAATGTACCCGCGTAGCCTATCACCGCAACAACTGGTTGCTCTTCAACGTGGTGACGAACGCCGTATTGAAGCGGTTGGACATGCCCTACAACCAACGACAGATCGACGAGAATATCGAGGCGTGCGAGCACATGTACCTGGGCTCCGGTTGGTATCGCGACGGCGAGCTCAACCGCATCGACTATTATAACGCCTGGGCGTTTCACTACTACTACCTGATCTGGACGATCCTCGACGGCGACTCGAAGCCGGAGGTCGCCACACGCCATCGCGGGCGCGTCGCCGAACTCGCCCGACAGATGCCGTATTTCGTCTCCGGGGACGGGAGTGCGCCGATCTTCGGGCGCTCCATGATCTATCGCTTCGCCTATTTGGCACCGTTGGCTCTGGGCGCCTATCTCGACGCCCTCGACACACCTGCCGGCGCGGTCCGTAGTGTATGCAACGCCACAATGCGTTTCTTTGCCGATCGACCGATTCTGACCGACGACGGGTTTCTCGGTATGGGCTACATCGCGCCCAACGAGAGCATTCTCGAACACTACAGCTGCGGCGGCTCTCCCTATTGGGCGGCCAAGGCGTTCAACGTCCTACTTATGCCCGAGTCCCATCCATTTTGGACTACTCGGGAAGAACAGCTTCCCATCCGGCGCGGCGACTATGCGCTACCGATCGATGACGCGGGGCTCGTTCTCGTCGGATCTCGGGACGACGGTCACGTGCGCATCATCAACCAGAAGTCGTATCACGACAAATCGGAGTACAACGCCAAGTACACGAACTTCGCCTACTCGTCGCTCTTTCCCTACGAATCGCGATCCATTCACGGATCGGTGG
Source organism: Alkalispirochaeta sp. (assembly GCA_965601925.1). GTDB lineage: Bacteria > Spirochaetota > Spirochaetia > DSM-27196 > Alkalispirochaetaceae > Alkalispirochaeta. Next base: position 1,260,283 of record OZ271854.1, on the reverse strand, counting down.
CGCCGGACAACGCGCTCCAGTTTTCCGTCGACGGCGTACTGTTCCATCAACGCTGGGATATGGAACATCTCGCCGTCTCGAGCCGACACAGCGTCGCCCGTTACGCCCTCTTCGGGGCGGACCCAGACGGATCGGCGGTGACCACCATTCTGATTCACGCAGGTGTGCTGGTGCTGATTCACGGCATAAGGCCAACGAGGCCGCTATGGTTTCGCGAGGGCGGATTTCCCCTCGCGTGGGATCGAGGAGACGCCGTGCTGAGCGGCGTGGGAGCCTCACCTGCCGATACGGATGCGGATTGGACCGCCGCCGTCGTCGATGGGCGGTGCTCCCTCATCGCAAACATACACGGGTATGATCGTGTCGTTCCGGCGCGACCGTACGGTCTCGATACCCAAGGCACCAATGTGCGTTATACGCACAGCATCATTCCGCAGTTGACGGTCGCACGGACCGACGCCGAACCGTTTGTCCTCGTCTCCTTGGTGGCCGGAAGCGGGGGCGGTGTCCGGCCCCGCCAGCTTCGCGGCGCCGTCGTGGACCTCATAGGTGAAGATTCGTCATTTGATGATGCGGAGCTCACCGTCCGGTACGTCGACGGGAGTCGTGCGACCGTCCGCCCGGCGACCGGCGACGTGCGCTGGGAGTAGTGCTTCCGATCGGGCGGACCGTCGCGGGTGTATCCCGACATCCGCGACGCGTAAACCCGAGGAGCCCTTTACGCGACACGCCGGTATCGTCGGGTACGGACGCTCAACGGAAGCGCCGACGATTACCGTGTGGTAACGTGACGCGCGCTGCACCGGCCTGTCTTCTCTCCTCCCCACTCCTCGGTCGTCACCATCTCATCGGGCGCGTGCGCGGTAAAAACGGAGTGCAGCGCGTTACAGGTGCGAGCCGTGCGGCGGTGTGATGGGCACGATTTTTCCTTTTTCCCGCTTTGCTTGTAGAATTCCACCTGTATGAATCGTCTATCACATAGACCCGGGTATCACATACTGAACGAAGGAGACGACGATGCAGTACATGTTATTGATCTACGACAACGAGTCGGTGGACGCAAAGGTGCAGGAGACGGAATTTCCCGAATGGATGGAGTACACGCGCCGTCTGCGGGAGGCCGGGGTCATGCTGAGCGGCGATGCGCTCCAGCCGACGAGCACGGCGACCACCGTCCGAGGTAAGACGGGGGCCAAACACGAGCTGACCGACGGTCCGTACGCCGAGACGAAAGAAGCCCTCGGTGGCTACTATCTCATTGACGTGGCGGATCTCGACAAAGCGAACGACTGGGCCTCGCAGATGCCCCATGTAAAGCGGGGTGGGATCGTCGAGGTCCGGCCGGTTATGGTGTTCGATAGCTGAACCGAACGTCGGGGGCGCGCTTGGAACGCCCCCATTCCTCCGATGATGAGCGCCGCCGCCGAACTCCGTACCCTCGTACGGGAGCATTACTCACGCCTCTTTGCCTCGCTCTACGGACAGTTTCGCGACATCGACGCGGTAGAGGATGCGTTACAGGACGCCTTCGAGCGGGCAATGCGCCGGTGGGTTTCGGATCGGCCCCGCGACCCGGCGGCGTGGTTGTACACCGTGGCTCGAAATCGCATCCTCGACGCGAAAAAAAAGGACGGACGGACCGTGGGAGAGCTTCCGGCGCGCGGGGCACCGGCGCCGGAAATCGAGGCGCTGGAGGAGGGGCGTACGCTCGACGAACAGCTGCGGCTCATGTGTTTGTGCTGCCATCCCGCATTGGCGGAGCGTGGGCAGGTGATGTTGACCTTGAGGCTCGTCGCCGGTCTCACGACCGAGGAGATCGCCTCGGCATTAGTCATGAAACCCAAAACGGTGGGACAGACGCTTACGCGGTCAAAGACGAAGATCAAGCTCGCCGGTATACCGTTCGAGGTGCCCGACGAGTCGAGCCTCGGCGAGCGTTTGGGAGCCGTTCAGAAAATACTGTACCTCTTGTTCAACGAAGGCTACCACAGCAACTCCGACCACAGCCTCTATCGCGTCGACCTCTGCAAAGAGGCGATACGTCTGGCGCGGATTCTGGTGGATCTACGCCTCGACAATCGAGAATCGCTCGCCCTTCTATGCCTCATGCTCTACCAACACTCGCGTTCCGCCTCGCGCTCTACCTCCGACGGTCGACCGATTCTCTTATCCCTTCAGGATCGTTCCCTCTGGAATCGCACCATGATCGACGAGGCCGACCGGCTTTATGATCGCGCGATTTCCGGCATCGACTCGGACCTCGCCGGTCCATACGCGTTTCAGGCGGCCATCGCGCGCGAACACGCACACTCGACCTCGTTCGACCGGAGTGACTGGCGGCGCATCTGTCGCCTATACGCGGAGCTGTACCTCCATAAACCCGATCCCATCGTGCTGTTGGCGTGGCTGGTCGCCGAGTCGTATCGAACCTCGGCGTCGCGGGCGCTGGAGCTGATGGAGCTTCACCGCCTCCGGGAGCACCTATCCGAGTATCGCTGGTTTTACTCCACGCGCGGTGAGCTTCGCTCTCGATCGGGGGATACGGAAGGGGCCTCGGCCGACCTTCGGCACGCCCTTTCGCTGACAAGGAATCCCGGGGAGCGGCTCTTTTTGGAAGATCGGATACGAGCCCTCGGCTGACCGCCGATCGTTGTATATACCACCTATTTTTCGTCGTACCGTGATGTTCTTGAGATAGGTAGGTAATCCATGTCGATAAGTAACCGTCTTACTTTGCTCACGGCGCTGTTCGGCGCCTTTATCTTTTCTGTTTTGATTTTGTTTCTCACTCTCCGCGCCCGGGCGGTTCTTCTCGAGCACGCCCTCTCGGACGTCAAAGAGACCGCGGAGAACGTCGCCGCCGAGGTGAGGCGTTGGGAAGAGACGATCATCCGTTCCGCCGACGCGATCCGGTTGAACGCGGGTGTACGCGCCATGGATCCGCGTGCCCACGCCGACGCATTTGCCGGTGGATTCACCGCACTGAACGACTACATGTATACCCTGTACTCGATCGACGGAGAGGGCACGCAATTCGTCCTGAGGGACGGTTCCACGGGATCGGGCTTTCGGGGTGACAGGACCTATTTCACCGAGGCCATGGCGGGTCGGCCGGTCTCACGACAAGTGCTGATGGGCCGTTCTCTCGATCCGCCGGCTCCTGCCGTGGCGTACGGATTTCCCATACCCGGCTTGACCGACGGCTCATCGACCGAAGCGGTGGGTTTCGAGATGAGTGGGTACTCGTATCGGCTTTCGGTCGGCGCCGCGCACGCTCAGTCGGCGACGAAGGGAGCGTTGCTGCGGCTCGGGGTACGCGTCACCGACGTCGCACCTCGTAGCCCTCGCCGCCGCGAGAGGTAAGGTCGAGCACGACTTCGCGCCCGCCGAACCCGTGAACATTGCACTTCGCGCGCACCATCACCGTCGTTACCTCCGCGGGAATCTCGATACCCGACTGGCTGCGTGTGAAGGGCTGTTCCTCTACGTGCGGATGTGCGAGGACGCGCCGCGCGAGAACTGCGCCGCTGGCCGGATCGACTACCTGCCACTCGTCGGCGTAGTGGTCCCATCCGGTGTCGGCGTGACGTACCGTCACCGAAAATCGCCACACTCCTTCGGCGGTCTCGTGTGCCTCGACCCGGGTGACCTGGGCGTAATCCAGACTCTCTTCATATGCAAGAAGCCCCGTAGCCATTACCGTCAAACCTACGATACAGACGAACCGTTGCATGGAACTATAATACTCAATTCACATTCAATATGAAAAATACTCTCGTTTTGCCGTCGGTATCGTGAATCGGAACGGCGTTCCGTAACGCATCGAGATCGCCGAGCGTGCTCAATGCCCACCGTTCAAGAACGTCGCTCGGGTTCGATCGGTTGACCGGCGGTGTCACGATAATTATTTTCCAACCGGTCAGAAACTCATGTATATGGAACCGAGGGAGGCGAGATGGTCGCCAAAAAAAAGATACTGATTATCGGAGGCGGTTTTGCCGGGTGGTGGGCCGCAAAGCGTCTCGTTCGTGACACGAGGGCCGCGGATGTTGAGATCGTTCTTGTTGATCAACGCCCCCACATCACCATGCTTCCGGCCCTGCCGGATATCGTGACCGGGAGTGTCGCGCCCGAGTACTTGCGGGAGGAACTCGAATCGCTCCTGCCGTCGCGGGTGACGGTCGCGACCGACCGGATCGAGCGTCTCGACTTGGACGGGCGAACGGCGACGGGACGGCGGGACACGTACCGGTTCGATTATCTCCTCCTCGCCGCGGGATCGAAGCCGAGTTTCTACGGGTTCACGGCGCCGGGTGAAACGGTCTACACGTTGACCTCTTTGGAGGAGGCGGTGCGCGTTCGGGACGACTTCACCGATTACCTTCAAACCGCAGCGCAACCCCACGCGGTCGTCGTCGGCGCCGGCTATACCGGGTTGGAGTTGGCGACGGCGTTGCGGAATCGGGCCGATCTTCTGGGGAGCGACGTTCCGATTACCGTTGTCGAGAAGGCGCCGGCCCTGCTGCCCTTCCTCCTGAGCGAAGAGCGTGAGTACATCGCCGAGTATCTTGATCGACGAAACATCACGATACGCTTGGACAGCACCGTCGACGAGTTCTCCGGCGGAACGCTCCTTGTAAACGGGGAGCTTAGAATAGAGCGGCCCTTCTTCTGTTGGGCGGCGGGGGCCGAGCAGGCGTTGGACGGCTTCGGGGATGACGTTCCACGCGCTCGGGACGGGCGGATACTCGTCGACGAAAATCTGGAGATTCCGGGGTATCCCGGGGTCTTTGTCGCCGGCGACGGTGCGGCGATTCGCGACGGGGAGGCCGTTCTGCGTCGGGCGATCAACTTTTCCCTCTACGGCGGGCGGCACGGCGGGCTCAATATCGCGCGGCGAGTGCGCGGGAAGGAGCCGGTGCGATTCAGGCCCGTCGACCTGGGCTGGGTCATTCCCCTGAGCGAGATCAGCGTCGGGCGTGTGTTCGGGAGGTTCCGGGTAAAGGGACGGTTCGGCATGCGACTGCACTACCTCATGAATGGATATCGTAACTTCAACGCGCGGAACTTTTTCGCTTTTCTTGGCCACGCGCTACGACTCCCCCGAGTCCGTCCTGCTCGGAGTAGTCGATGACTACGGTGGCGTCGACGTCCGCACTCCGTGCTTTCCCGACCGTTCGCGGAGAGCTGGGCCGCGCCGCGTACGTTCAGTCGGCATCCATTGATTTCCATACGAGACACGCGGACGATTGCGTATGACACCGTGGGACCGAAAAAGAGCGTTGATCGATCGCGCGTTGCGTGATGCGCTTCGACGCTTCGACGCGCGATACGATTTCGATCGTGCACTCTCCGGGTTCGGCGAGGACTTACGGGAGTTTGTGGTGCGTCCGGGGCGACGGTTACGTCCCATACTCTTTCTTACCGTGTTGGAAGGGTACGGCGTGGACCTGGACGAAGAGGTGCTCGCGGTTGCCGCGGCGATCGAGCTCTTACACGATTGTGCCTTGATACACGACGATATCGTCGATGACGCCGAGGTTCGGCGTGAGGGTGCGGCCTTTCACCATTCGCGCGGCGACGCGACGACCGCTTCGAACGTCGGTAAGGGCGTTCTGGCGGGCGATCTTCTGTATACCTTTGCAGTGCGACTGCTTCTCGGTGACGGCCCCGGTGTTACTCGCCGGAATCTTCTGGAGCATATTCTCGACGTTGCGGCGATAACGAGCCTCGCCCAACTCGAGGAGATGCACTTCATCCCCCAGGGTACGCCGGCAGACATCTTTCCGCGCTTACTCGACTTGTATGATAGAAAATCGGGCATCTACACGTTTGCCGCTCCCATGGAGCTTGCTCGCCTACTCGCCAACGGTCCCGACGGGGACCTCCCGCTTCTGCGTTCCATCGGAATACAGCTCGGAAGGGCGTACCAGTTGCAGGACGATCTCTTGGATATCCGTTCCGCGCTCGACGGAGGCTCCGATGGTGCCACGTCAACGCCGTGGGAGTTCAATCTCGCCTACGCCATGTTCGCCTCAGAAGGCGCAATCGACACGGCCGCTCTCAATCGCGACTCCATCGTCTCGTCGGTCGTTGCCATGCTCCGAGAACCCGGGGTAGCCGCCACCCTGGAGCGTAGGGTCGCGCCGCTGGTATCGTCATACATAGACGAGGCCGGCGCGCTCACCTCCGCATTATCGAACTCGCAGCGAATCAACGCCGCGCTGCAGGCGCTTTTTACGCAGATATTCGACGTGTTGGACGGCGCCGCGCGCGAACGATAGCCCCAATGGTATAATCCGTACGACGAAAGATAGAGAACGATGGCACGCCCCAAAGAAGTATCGGACAAGGAGATTCTCGACGTAGCTCGGCGGCGGTTCCTCCATTGCGGCACCGGTATTCCGACGTCCGCCATAGCTCGGGAGCTCGGCATCAGCCACGCGACGGTCTTTAACCGCTTCGGATCCAAAGAAGCGCTCATGATCGCCGCGCTCGGCCCGCCGGAGCGGCCTGCGTGGATCTCCGTTCTCGAAAACGGACCCGACGAGCGGCCGATGCGCGAACAGCTCGAGGAGGTCGCCACGATCGTATCGCGGTTCTTTACCACTCTCGCCGAGGGGCTGACTCTCCTACAGGGAGCGGGTATCTCCACCGAACGCGTATTCGCGCGATGCCAACCATCCTCTCCGACACACGCCTTTGAGGCGCTCTCCGGGTGGCTCAGTCGCGCCAGTGAGCGCGGCCTCATCGCCCCGTGTAACATTCCCGCTCTCACGATCACCTTGCTTGGGGCTCTGAGAAACTGGTCTTTCAACGCGAAGATGTTCAATGAGGATCCCTCCGGGGAGGCGGCCGATTCGTACATTTCGATGCTGATCGACCTGTTGTGGAACGGTGTCGCGCCGTAGCGAGGGCCGCCGCACGCCGCAACGTGCCTCGTCGACGGCGTAACCGGCGAGCTGCGCCTCTGAGGGCGGTTCGCTATCGTCCCGAAAGCGTGTGTTCGCGCTCCTCCTCGAGAAACTGACTCGTATAGAGCCGGTAGTATCTACCGCGCATGGACAGGAGCTCGGCGTGCGTCCCGTCTTCTACGATTCGTCCTCCGTCGACCACGAGAATCCGGTCGGCCCTGCGGATCGTCGAGAGGCGGTGCGCGATAATAAAACTCGTTCGTCCCGTAAGGACCGTTTGGACCGCGTCCTGAATCAGCCGTTCGGTCTCGGTATCCACCGAACTGGTCGCCTCATCGAATACGAAGAACGTCGGATTTGCGATAATCGCCCGGGCAAAGCTAACCAGCTGCTTTTGCCCCGTCGATAGGAGGTCGCCTCCCTCGCCGACCTCGCTCTCGTAGCCCGCCTCCATACGCATGATGAAGTCGTGGGCGTTCACCATCTTAGCCGCCTCCTCTATCTCGCGATCGGTGGCCTCGAGTCGACCGTAGCGGATGTTCTCTTTGACCGTACCGCTGAACAGGTGCGGCTGCTGCAGCACATATCCCAAATGGGACTGATGAAAGAGGATCGACCGCGCGCGATAGTCGGTGCCGTCGACGAGAATTTGACCCTCGGTCGGCTCGTAGAATCGGCAGGCGAGGTTGACGATCGTGCTCTTGCCGCCGCCGGTCTCGCCTACCAGAGCGATCGTCTGCCCCGGGGATACCTTCAGATTGAAGTGCTCCAGTACCCTCTCACCCTCCTTGTAGCGAAAGCTCACGTCACGGAACTCCATCGCACCGGAGAGCCGCTCCCAGTTCTCCAGGCGGGGCGAGAATGCGTCGCCGTAGCGAGCCTCGACCTCGGGTGTGTCGCGGATCTCCGGTTCCGTCTCGATGAGCGTCATGACCCGCTCTGCGCTCGCCTGGGCCGCTTGCAGCTCGGTAATCACTCGCGCCAGTTCGCGCACCGGTTCAAAGAACTGCACCGTATATCCGATAAACGCTACGAGAGTGCCGTAGGTGACGGTACCGGCGAGGACCGCCGCACCGCCGGACCACAGCGCCAGCCCCGTTCCCACCGATCCCAAGGCCAGTACGATCGGGAGGTAGAGTCCACTGTAGACCGCCATCCTGACGCTCATGCGACGCATACGGCCGGTTAGCTTCTGAAACTCTTGGAGATTCGCCTCTTCCTGGACCAAGGTCTTCGTCGTCTTGGCGCCGGTGATTCCTTCGTTGTACGCCCCCGAGATTCGGGAGTTGGTCTTGCGGACGTCGCGGTTCACGGCCAGGATACGGCGCTGGAAATAGAGACTGACCCACACCAACGGCGGCATGACCGTGAGGACTACCAATGCGAGGCGCGCGTTCATGATGAACATGAAGATCGCGATCGCCACCATCATGCACGCGCCCCACACGATGTCGACGAGTCCCCAGCTGATCGTATCTCCCAGCCGCTGGGCGTCCGATGTCATCCGCGCCATGATCCACCCCACCGGAGTGCGGTCGAAGTAGCTGAACGAGAGCTCCTGTAGACGGCGGAAACCGATGCGCCTGAGATCGTGGACCAGTCCCATCTCGATCGTCCCCGCCAACGCGATGAGGAGATACACGTTGAGCGCCTGGACGACGATCATGCCGAGGTACAGGCCCAGAAAGCCCAAGAGACCCTCGGTCTTTCCCGGCACGATGAACTCATCCACTGCGCGGCGGTTCATCATGGGAAAGAGCGCGTCGACGAGCGCCACCAGTACCATAACCGCCGCCAGGGCGATCAGCTGCTTGCGATAGGGCGCAGCGTGGCGCAGAAGTCTACGCCACAATCCGAAATCGAAACGCCCGCTGTAGTCGTGTTCTTCAAATGTGCTCACGGTCGAGCTCCTTTTCCATCTCGTCGGAGAGCGAGTTCTGGATGTTCCATACCGTTCGGTAGAGCCCGTCGATAGAGACGAGCTCCTCGTGTGTTCCCCGCTGGACGATCCGTCCGTCGTCCATCACCAGAATGAGATCCGCCGACGCCAACGTCGTTACCCGATGGCTGATGATAAACGTCGTCGCGTGCCGGGTACGGCGCGCCAACGCCCGACGTATGGCGATGTCCGTCTCGGTGTCGACGGCGCTCAAACTGTCGTCGAACACCAGGATCGGGTTCCCGGTAATCAGCGCCCGGGCGATTGCCACTCGCTGCTTCTGACCTCCGGACAGCGTCACGCCCCGCTCCCCCACGAGCGTGTCGTAGCCCCGTTCGAACCTCTCGATCACGGTGTGTACCGCCGCGTCGCGCGCCGCCTCGAATATCTCCGCGTCCCTACTGGTTCGTCGTGCCAAGCCGATGTTCTCCCGCACCGTTTTGGCGTAGAGAAACGGCTCCTGGAGCACGAAGGCGACGTGGCGGCGTATCCACTTCTTGTCGATATCCGCAAGCGGAACGCCGTCCACCAGGATCGAGCCGGAGGTGTAATCGTACAACCGAGAGAGGAGCTGCATGAGGGAGCTTTTCCCGCTTCCCGTCGGGCCGAGAACGGCGACGGTCATACCGCGTTCCGCGACGAAGCTAATGCCCTTAAGCACCTCTCTTCCGTCTTCGTATGAGAAGCGCACGTTTCGAAACTCGACGCGCCCCTCGATCGGCGGCGTGAGTCCTGGTTCGGATGGGTATTCGGTCTCCTCAGACAGTATCTCGCCGATTCGGCCGGCGGCGACGGTCGCCTTTCCCATGTCGGCCAGGATGCGTCCCAGTTGGCGTACCGGCCATAGGATCATCATGTCTACGCTGATAAAGACCACCAGATCGCCGATGGAGATCGCCTCAGAGAGGGCGAGCCACGTACCGGCGAATAGGACGAGGCACATTTGACTCATCGCCAACAGGTCGGAACTCCCCCAATATCGCGCCAGGATGTGAACCATGCGCATCGTGATATCGCGATAGTCGCGGTTTTTGCGCTCGAACTTCGCCTCCTCGAACCGTTGGCGCCCGAAGGCGCGTACCACCCGCACCCCGGTCAAGTTTTCCTGGAGTACGGTCGAGAAGCGCCCTTCCGCTTCGTCGCTCTCTTTGAACGCTCGTTGGACACGGCCGTAAAAGAGCAGAGCGTGAAAGAAGATTACGGCTACCAGAGGCGCACTCACGAGCGTCAGCCCGATGTGGAGGTGCCACAGTAGAGGGTAGGCGGTGGCCAAGAGGATGAGTGCTCGGGCGACCTCGATAATTTGCACCGCGAGAAACCGTCTCACCGTGTCGACGTCGCTGGTACACCGTTGGATGAGATCCCCGGTCGCGGCCTGTACGTGGTAGGCGTAGGAGAGGTGTTGCAGATGGTCGTAGAGGCGTTCTCGCATTCGCCGTGCGATGCCCTCCGCCGCCAACGCCGACTGCTTCTGTTGGACGAACTGAAATACACCTCCCACCACCGTCGCCCCGATGATCACCAACGCGGCGATCCACAGGTCGGCCCGTAGCCGCTCCGGAGTGAACAGCGGTCCCGCGAGCGCTGCCACCGCCGGTGGTATGTTCGCCGGTTCCCCGCCCAATACGGAGTCAATCGTAAAGCGTACGATCAGCGGCACTGCGTAGGAGAGCGCCGTACTGATCGTCATCGCGAGTGCTGCGACACCGTAGTACCGACGGAAGCCGGCGGTACTACGCCACAGTAGTTCGACATTACCCTGCTCTTTCATGCTGTTTCTGCTCCCTCATTCACCATCGCGTGCGCGTAACCGCGCGCACGCCCGACTCGACCCCCGGGCCCACTCCACACGGCGACCTCGTAAACGTGTAGCCGTGCCCAAATGACACGACAACGCTTAGGCGCCGTGTGCGTCGTTCCGAGTTATGTGGTTGCTGATTCTGAAAACGATAAGGAGGAGATCGTCAGGGAAATCTGACGATTCGGCTCAACCCTGAATCGTGGATCAGGCAACCGCGTGACTCGGCGTGCACGAACCCATCGTAAAAAGCGACGAATACAGTGCTCAGCTTTGCCATTCGGTACCTCCCGTCCATGACCGGTACAACGATCCGGTTGAAATGCGTCATCTATTGCGAGCGCACGTTGCGCTCACTACCACCACATTAGCGCGACCGGCGTCGATCGCGCAAGACCTTATCTCGCAAAACATGAACGTTGTACGGCGGAGCGCGCACTCCGCTGCGCATCGGCTTTCGGAGGCGGCTCTCCCGAGTCGTGGTCGCCGCCTTTCCCGACAACGGGCGTACGACGCGAGACGGTATTCACTTCGTGTGGGGAGTACCGCTTCACGAGTCGCCGTTCAGGACCGACCCGGCACACCCGACAACCGAAAGCGATCTTGTCGCCGTTCTCTCAGCGCAAACCGAGCGGCCGGTTCATCTTCTCTCACTCGATACGATTCGCGCGGGAGAGGAGGCGATACGTCGTCGCGCCGAGGAGGCGCGTTCCGTCGGCGGGTACTTGCTCTGTGACGGCGAGACGCAAGGAGATCTTACTACCCTCGCAAAGGCCTTTGCCGGCGAGCGGTGTATGTTCGGGAGTTCCGCGATCGGCGAGGAGATTCCAAAGTATCGCGCGTCGCCCGCCTACGGAATGCAATCATACGCATTGCCTCCGATAGCCGGCGGCGTGTTGCTGGTGGCAGGAAGCGTAACGCCCCAGACAAAATCCCAGGTCGCACACTTCATCGACTCCGGTGGGAGCTCGATACCGTTCGAAGGGCCTCGTCTGTTCGACTCCGATCGCTATGAATATCAAGCCGAGATTGTGGATAGGGCGTGCCGGGCAATACGTGCCGGTGTGGGAGTGTTGGTATACACCCGTTCGCAGACCGATGATATCGAGCGTACCTATCGCGCCGCTGCAGCAAACGGCGTCGACGAGATCGGCGCGAACATAGCGGTGAGTCGCGCCCTGGGCGGTATTGCGCGGGCGGTACACGATACGGAGCCGTTTTCTCGGCTCATCGTTGCCGGCGGAGAGACGTCGAACCACGTCTGCGAGGCGCTCGGCTTGCGCGGTAACGTCGTATTGGAACAGATCGAGCCGGGACTGCCGGTCGGCGTTTCCATCGGCGCTATCCGCATGATGGTCGTTCTCAAATCGGGAAGCTTCGGGAAGTCGGAGTTTTTGACCACCGCACTCAACCATATGGCCGACATGGTCTCAAAGTAGCTCACGCGACGGAAGGAGAGGTGCGATGCAATCCGTCGAGACGTCGCCGGGGCGGCGAAATGAGATACCGCTGAAGATCGAGAAGCATAATCGGGAACACGACGACGGGCACGACTCGTACGTGTTTTTCCTTTCATCTTACGGTATCCTGTGCGATATTTAGTTTGTATAATAAATAAACAAACATCGTAGCCGATATCTTCGATTCACGTTTCGTGGCGGAGAGGGCTGAGAGGGAATGAGGTTTTGTGATGAACCGTACGAGAGAGTGGTGGAGACGCGAGGCGATCTATCAGATCTATCCGCGGTCGTTTCAGGATACGAACGGTGACGGAGTGGGCGATCTTTCGGGTGTAGTACGGAGGTTGGACTACCTCCGGTGGCTCGGTGTCGGCGGTGTCTGGCTTTCGCCGATCTTTACCTCTCCGATGGTCGACTTCGGCTACGACGTGGCGGACTATTGCGATATCGATCCGGTGTTCGGTTCCCTTGCCGACTTTGACGAGTTGGTATCTCAGGCCCATCGGCGAGACATGAAAATCATTCTCGATTTCGTGCCGAACCACACCTCCGACCAACACCGTTGGTTTCTCGAGTCGCGCTCCGATCGGGAGAATCCGTTCCGCGACCGGTACATCTGGAAGGACGCCAAACCCGACGGATCGCCCCCTACCAACTGGTTGTGCATCAGTACCGGTGAGTCGGCGTGGGTGTGGGACGAGCGTACCGAGCAGTACTTCTTGGCGACCTTCACGCCCAATCAGCCGGATCTCAATTGGCGCAATGAGGCGACGCGGCGTGCGATGCACGATGTTCTGCGCTTTTGGTTGGAGCGCGGCGTCGACGGATTTCGCGTCGATATGATCGGATTTCTCCTCAAGGATGAACTGTGGCGCGACGAGCCGGCGCGAACGACCCCGTCGGCACACCGAAAACTCGACGGGAGCGTTCACTTTCCGTGGGACGACATGGATCACATCTACACCACCAATCAACCGGGATTGCACGAGCTCCTTACCGAGATTCGCGAGACCACCGATGCGTTCGACGATGTGGTGCTCATCGGCGAGTTCGAGTATTCGACGCCTTTATCGGTCCTCGCCGGCCACTACGGAACCGCGGCGGACCCCATCGTCCATCTCCCGTTCAACTTCAACCTGATCGGGATGCCGTGGGACGCCTCGACGGTGCGTGAGTTCGTGGAGCGCTACGAGGAGGCGCTACCCGACTTTGCACAGCCCAATTACGTGTTGGGCAACCACGACAAGCCGCGCATCGCATCGCACGTGGGTGACGGTCAAGCGCGCGTCGCCATGATGTTGCTTTTGACGCTCCGAGGGACGCCGTTCATCTACTACGGCGATGAGATCGGTATGACCAACGTCCCGATCCCGGCCGCGCGTGCGCAAGATCCGTGGGCGCGGACAATCCCCGAGTTGAGCCGCGATCCGGCGCGTACGCCGATGCAGTGGGATGCGTCACCGACCGGCGGGTTTTCCGATTCTACGGACGAACCGTGGCTACCGGTGGGCGATACGGCGGCGTGCAACGTGGAAGACCAGCTCGAGGACGAGCGATCGTTGCTCCGCCTTACCCGCGAGTTACTCCACTTCCGCCGCGACTACGAGCCGCTCGCCGCCGGTGGCTATCGTACGATTCACGGCAGTTGCAAGGATTGCTTCGTCTACGAGCAGGAAGACGAGCGGCGTCGGATCATCGTGGCGCTGAACTTCGGCGTTGCATCGGTCGATGTGGCGCTGCCGGGTGCCGGAATCGTGGCAATCTCGACCCATATGGATCGCCGCGACGAGCGGTGCGGCTCTTCGATACGCGTGCGCGCCGACGAGGGGTGTGTGATTCTGATCGATGAGTTCCCGGGTATGCACGCGTGACTACCGCTACGCAGTTTCGGCGCGATCGCATCACGTGGCTCAACTATGCAATGCTGGGATTTTACGCCTATGCGTTGAATATTCTCGGACCGGTCACACCGTTCCTCCGCGACGAGTTGGGACTCTCCTATACGGTCGGCAGCTTTCACTTCAGCGCCTTTGCGGCCGGTACGGTCGTGGCCGGAGCCTTCGGTGAGCGGATAGCCCGGCGTTTTGGCGCGCAGCGAGTCTTCTGGATGGGTAGCGTCGGTATCGTCGCGGGCTGTTTCGGCCTCGCCTCCGGACGCTCGGCGCCGGTTACCGTCGCCTCTGCGCTCGCAATGGGTACTCTCGGTTCGGTGACGTTTTCCCTGATTCCCGTTGCGCTGACGAATCACCACCCCGAACGACGTCTGCGGGCGCTGACGGAGGCGAACTTTGTCGCAAGCGGGTGCTCAATCGTCGCGCCGTTTCTCGTATCCTTTTTTGCCGGCAGAAGCGTGGGATGGCGCGCCGCTCTGTGGGTCGCCGGTATCGTGTGGCTTACGTTGCGCCTCGTGTTTCCGCGTTCCGTATCGATTCCCGATATAGACGCCGGAGAACGGCGGGTACGCGTCTCATTCGGTGCGCGTTTTTGGTTGCGGTGGACGGTCGTCTTTCTCGTCGTCGGCGTCGAGTTCTGCATCCTCTTTTGGGGACCGGACTATCTGCGCTCTGCGTTCTCATTGAGCGGCGCCCGTTCCGCGGCGGTCGTCGGCCTCGTCCTGGTGGGTATGTTCGCCGGGCGTGCGGCCGGGAGCGTCCTCCTCAAAGTCGTATCGGCGCGCGCACTGTTTTTTGCGGCGCTCCTGCTCTTTTTTGCCGGTATCGGCGGTGTATATAGCGCACGGACGATTCCTCTGTTGCGCGGGAGTGCGCTGTTGATCGGACTCGGGATCGCCAATCTCTACCCGGTTGCGCTCGAGTGTGGACTCAAGGAGGTGCCGCTACGCGAACAGGCGGCGAGCGCGCGGATCGTGATGGCCTCCGGAACGGCCATCCTGAGCTTCCCCGTCCTCGTCGGAGGACTCTCCGATCTCCACGGTCTCGAGACGGTACTTCCCGTCGCCGTGCTCATAGTGCCGGTCCTCGCGCTCGGCATCTTTATCGGTCTCGAGCGTACCGGTGCGGCAGCCGCGTGAGGACACGATAGTGACGCCGGGTGGAGCGATAGATCACGGAGCGATGCAACGGCGGAACGCCTCGCTTATCGTGAGACACCTCCGGGAGCGTCCGGGCACGACTCGCGCCGAACTCGCCGCTCGCTTGGGGAGCACCCGCGGCACGATCACGAATATCGTCGACAAACTCAGCCGTCGCCGTCTGATTCGTGAGGTCGGTGTGAGGCGGTCCGCCGGCGGCAGGCCGGGCGTCGAGTTGGATCTGAATCCCGTCGGCGGTGCGTGTATCGGTATCGAGCTCAAAGACAGCTTCGTGTCGGCGCGGCTTACGGATTTTCAGGGTGGCCTCCTGTGGGGCGAGCGCGTCTATTTTGACGATCCGGCGGTCGAGTCCGTGCTATCTCTGGTAGAGGCGCTGACCGACGAGGCCGTGAAGCGCGCACGGGCGAGGCGTCTCCCCATTCTGGGCATCGGTATGGGGCTGTCCGGTCTGATCGACGTGCACGACGGCGTCATATCCTTCTCCCCCAATCTGCAGTGGCGTTCCGTACCGATAGGCCGTCGGATGGCGCAACGGTTTCCCTATCCGCTCCACTTGGCCAACGACGCCGCCTCAGCCGCTCTGGGCGAGCGATACTTCGGAGTCGGACAGGGTGTCGATAACTTCGTCTATATCGAATCCAGCGAGTTCGGTATAGGCGGAGGTATCTTTGTCGACGGCAATCTCCTTCACGGTCGTACCGGATACTCCGGTGAGATCGGGCATATGGCGGTGACCGGTGCCCGCGACCGGTGTCGGTGCGGACGCCGCGGCTGCTGGCAGACCGAGATCGGGCCGATTGTCATCCTCAATCGCGCTCGCGCGGAGGCCGATCGTCACCATACCTCCGCGCTCTACGAGTTATGCGGTGGCCGCAGCGACACACTGACACTCGATATGGTCGCGGCCGCTTGCAAAGCCGGCGATCCCACGACGATCGCGATGATGGGGGATGTCGGCGCGAAGATGGCCGTAGGCGTGACGAATTTGATCAATATCTTCAATCCCGACAAGGTGATTATCGGCGGCGTGTTGCGTACCATCGCCCCGTACTTCGTCGATCGGCTCGACGCCAACGTAAATCGTGAGGCGATGGTCGGACCGCATGAGCACGTGGCGGTAGAGGTGTCCGCTCTGGACAACGCCTGCACTCGAGGGGCGATTGCAATGGTGACGGAAGCGGTTATCGACGACCCGTTGGGCTCCGATATTCGGCCGTAAATAGCATCGGGCGCGCCCAGTACCGACGCCGCGACCCTGGGCCCGAACGATTTGTCGCCCGGCGGTATCGTTGCCTCACGCACGGTGCATGGCGCAAGCGGTGTCAGCTCTCGACGAGGAGCGCACCCAGTCTCCACGCCTCGTCGACCGAATCCGATACGAATATCGGATGGCTCATCCGCGGCACGAAACGTAGCGTATCCGCCGGCCGAAGCGGGTCGCCTTCGGAACGGTGCGCACATTATATCAAACCCGCCGCAGGGCGGCGGCTGTATTATATATATCAGGGAGTAGGAAGATCGATGAATCGCACGCAAGAGAGTCACAGCGGCATCACGCGCGGTAGTGCCGTATTGCCGACATCGAGGCGTGCGTCGAAGACGCCGCCGACTTGGACAACACTCCCTTCGATATGCCCGCCGGAGTTGTATCGGTGAGCGGTTCGGGAGCGATCGCCTTTCAGGAGTCGGCCGTAGCGGCGGTCTTCGCCGCGTATCCCGGCGAGATCGGGGCTCGGCTCTTGTCGCTCCGTGGGCTCTTGTTCGACGTGGCCTCGGGCATACCGGAAGTCGGCGGGCTAAGGGAGACACTCAAGTGGGGCGAGCCGAGCTATCTACCGATGAGATCACGGGTCGGCACGACGGTACGAATCGGACGCCCCGCCGCCTCGCACGATCGGTACGGCCTCTACGTGCACTGCCGAACGACCCTCATCCCGACCTTTCGTGATCAGCACGCCGACCGTTTTGTCTACGACGGAAATCGAGGCGTCCTTTTCGGCGTCGACGACACGCTCCCGGTAGCTGAGATACGAGAGCTGGTCGCTGCGGCGTTGACCTATCATCGGGATAAGCGGCGCGTAACGCGACGACGGTGAGGCGTCTATCGTACGCGATACGACCGTACCCTCGCTTCCCTCGATCGGCGGACTCGACTCCGGTTCCACCGGACTGTGCGCGTCGAGCCGTTCCGGCGTGCCTCTATTACATGCGCGTACCGATGAGGTTGCCGCTCTCGTAGCGCCTGAGGCCGAGGCGGAACATCACCAGTGCGACTGCGATGATGGCCGCGTCGGCCGCGAGAACGACAAGAAGCAACGTAAGATCGAACTCCTGAAAGATCCGCGCCGGAATGTAGGCGACGAGAGCCGCCGGGATGAGGGAGTGCAGGACCCAGGAGGCGGGGCCGCGAAAGATCGAGCCAGGATACAGCATAAAACTGATGACCATCTCGCCGGCGAGGCCGGCAAACCCTTCGGCGTTACCCGCGTAGAACGTAAGGCAGTGATAGAAGACGCGCACCGCCGTCACCACCAACGTCATGAGTACACAGAAGAGTGTGAAGAGAACCACGCCTCGCGGCGTAATCGGCTGAGTGGCGACGAAGAGTACGGCGCCGTAGAGGAGATCGCCCCAACCGGCGACGACCATCCGGCTCATGAGCACATTGGGGGGGATCGGCTTGGGCTGCAGGAGATAGACGTCGAGCTCGCCGGAGTAAATGATCCGCGACAGCTGGTGGGTGTTACCGAAGACGACGACACTCAGGCCGAATCCCGCGGCGGCGAGAGACCATAGAAACATCACCTCCTGAAAGCCGTAGCCGGCAATATCGCCGCCGATTCGCTCGAAGAGTACCAACCAGAAAATGATGAATGCACCGTTGTTGAGAGCCATTCCGAAGACCTGGACGAGAAAACTCGTCGAGTAGGCCATGTTGGCGCTGAGATTGAATCGAAAATAGTGGAGCGCCAACCTCGCCATTCCGCCTCGGCGCGGGCGCGGACCGTCGATTCCATGCATGTTATCCTCCCTGTACGTGAAGCGAGCGGACGCCGGAGCGAAAGAGCAGTGCCGCGATCAATGCGAAGAGACCGACGTAGAACGCTTGGCCGGCGACGGTCGTCATGAGGCGTCCCCAACTGAAGTCGACCCACGTCGAGGCGGGCCAGTACGCGGCGAACGAGAACGGCGTCAATCGTGCGATGCGCGCAAGCCGCGGCGGGTAAAGGTCGATCGGGATGAACAGCCCACCGATTACGAAGATCAGCTTCTGGATGATCCACCAAAAGGGCATCACCTCCTCGAATCGAAAGGCCAGAAGGCCGATGATCGTTTGAAGCGTCGTCCCGATGAGAATGCCGCCCATGATCGTGACGAGCGCGAAAGGCAACGCCCGAAAATAGCCCGGGAGGGGCCCGACCATGAGCGTGGCGACAACGGCACCCACCACCAAAAGCGGCAGCGCTTTGACGAGATTCTCTCCCATGGCGCGGCTGATCCAGTACAGCACGTAGGAGTACGGTCTTCCGAGGGAGTAGGCGACGGTACCGTCCTTCACTTCTTCGGATATGGGCGCGAAGATGCGCGTCTGGGAGAGTTCTATCGCCTCAGTGAAGGTGAGATACCACAGCAGTTGCGTCATCGTGAACTGGGCAATCGTGTTCTCCTCGCGGAAGATAACGCGCCACAGGGAGAAGAAGATGAAGAGGATGATCACGAAAAAGATGTTACGCGCCAAAAAGGCCGGGAGATAGATCCATTGATCGCGGCTCGCCACCGCGAAGATCGTCGCGTATTTACGGAGCGCCATGGGAACCTCCGGTGCTGTTTTCCTTCGTCGTATCGACATCGGACCGGGGCGCACGCGGCCCACCGCCGACGCCGTAGGTGGACTCACCGCTCCCACGAGCCGTCGAATCTTCCACCGCCCCCTTCGCGCTCCGCTCGTAGATGTGAGCGATGACCTCCTCCATGGGTGTGGAGGAGATCGTGATGTCGCGAATACTCGACTGACGCATTAACGCCGATATAACCGTCTCAGTGGACGCGACCGAGAGGTCAACCTCGAGTTTGAGGGAGTGCTCCTTCCGCTTGAGTTCGGTAACTCCCGATATTTCGACTCGCGCCGGGCCGTCCATCTTTACGTCGACGATACGCTTGTTAAGGAGCGAGTACTTCATCGCCTTGACCGTCCCGTCCCAGACGATTCCACCGTGGTTGATGACCATGGCACGCCGACAGATCTTCTCGATGTCGCCTGCGTCGTGGGAGGTAAGAAAGATCGTCACGCCCTCCTCCGTATTGATGCGACCGATGAGGTCGCGGATACGCTGTTTGACGACCACGTCCAGCCCGATGCTCGGTTCGTCGAGAAAGAGTATCTGCGGTCGGTGGATGAGCGATGCCGCCATCTCGCACCGTATTCTTTGGCCCAAAGAGAGCTTGCGCACCGGTTGATCCATGAACTCGCGGAGCTCGAAGACTTCGATGAGAAAGTCCATGCGCTTTCGCGTCTCGATGGGGCTCATATCGTAGATCGTCCCGAGAAGATGAAACGAATCGGTCGGGGGAAGGTGGAACCAGAGCTGGCTTTTTTGGCCGAAGACGGTTCCGATGCGGTATGCAAGGGCTTTACGCGCCTTATGCGGATCCAGTCCCAGCACGGTGACCGTACCGCCGTCGGGGTGGAGAATACCGGTGATGAGTTTGATCGTCGTCGACTTGCCCGCACCGTTGGGGCCGATAAAGGCGAGAACCTCTCCGGGTTGAATGGCAAAATCGATTCCTTGCACCGCCTTCACCGTGCGGTAGGTCGGGCGCACGACGCTTCGCACGCTTGCAGCGAATCCCGGTTCCTTTGTCTTGATTCGAAAGTGCTTGGTGAGTCCCCGGACGTGGACGATCGGTTCCATACGCTCCTCCTCTTAGGCCGGCGACCGTGGACGACTCGCGGGTATAAAAAAAGCCCGCGGGTCAGGTCCCGCGGGCGCATTGTGCAAACCGGAATAGACCTTACCCCACTACTCTCCCGGGAGAGACGACTACGACACACGAGTTCGTCGGCTGTAGCGCGGTAAGAATTGATATCATAGTATGTATATATGCGTAATCGGCAGCGCGGTCAAGTGTTTCCCCGTCCGTTTCGAAACGAGACGGTCAGTAGCACTGAGGCGTCACGAACCGCCCGGCGCGTTCCGTTCCGGTACCGAAGTCGGCTATTGTGTCTCGTGCGTCATGAGAAGCCTGTACTGGGAGGATAGTTGCGGTTACCATGAAACTGAACCGCGTCATCCGGTGAAATACGAAGCAACAACGTATAAAAAGGACGGATCAGTTATGGACGAACCATCGATGAATGAAACCGTTATCCGAGAAGAGAAGGTGATGCACCTGAAGACGAAGATGGTCGCATACCCCGGACGGCTGTCTCTCACACCCACACACCTACGCCTGGAGTCGCATAAGGTGGGAGTCAAGGGAATGGGGCTTATCGTCAACCTCCTCAACAAGCGCCTGGTGGAAAAAAAAGACTTGGGCTTTCTCTGGAGGCTCGACCAGATTGCAACGATCGCACAAGGAAAACACGGGCGTCAGGACTCCGTTCTCGAAGTCACGAACACACACGGTGAAACGTTTCGGATTCTTGTAAGTGACTATCACGAATGGGAAACCGAACTGAATCAGTACCGATAGATCGGTCGTAACGCTCCGTGAGCGAAGCCGCGCAACCTTGCGGGCCGCCGCCGGATTGCACTGAGTCGATCAAGCCCATCTCGCGCGAGATATGCGTTCACACACAGGTCTCACACCGCACGGACTCATAGCGCTGCGGTGTTCGCCCACGCCATGGACGACGAAGTTGGAGGAGGCCGATGCGGTTCCCGTCTTACAATCCGTCTCGCCTGGGTGTCCGGCGCCGGTCAATCCTCGCGGCAATCCACCTTTCGACGGCGACTGAGGATTCATGGTGCATAATTTTTCATACAAATCTAATACTTATGTGCTTTTAATCCGCCGAATGCCGTTAACCATATGAAGTTTTCTTAGGAGGAGACCGTGAAACACCTGTTGTTCGCTATTGCTATCGGAGTGATTGTAACCTCGCTCAGCTTTGCCGGAGGAGGGCAAGAGGATGGATCGTCGTCCGCCGTCCAAGACGACGTACTCTTGAGCGGGGAGGATCTCGACGCCCTTATCGCCGCCGCTGAGGAGGAGGGCGAGGTAGTCGTCTACTCCTTCACCAGCCGTATCGCCCGGGTCGAGACCGCTTTCGAGGAGGCGTACCCCGCAATCGACCTCATCGGCTTTGATATCTCCTCGACGGAGCAGATAGCCCGTCTCCAGGCGGAACACCAGGCACGAAACGTGCAAGCGGACGTCTCATATATCTCCGATGCGCCGGTCGTCTTCGGAGAGCTCGTTCAGGAAGGTATCCTGGAGCGTTACATACCGCCCCAGTTTGCCGATCGGGTACCCACGCAGTTCCGGGATCCGCTGTTGGCAAACCGCCTCTCCACGAAGGTGCTGATGTACAATGAAGAGGCTCATCCCGCCGGCCCTCCGATAGACAACCTCTGGGCGTTGACCACCGACGAGTGGCGGGGGCGTGTCCTCATGGTCGATCCCCTCATTCGCGGAGACTACCTCGACCTCATGACCGAGATCGTCCTCCAATCCGACGCCATGGAAGAGGCCTATGAGGATTACTTCGGCTCGGTCGTCGCCCTCGACGACGGCATTTCGAGTGCCGGAGAGCAGTTCATTCACGACCTCTTTGCCAATGATTTGATCCTCGTCGGCGACACGGACGACGTGAACGCCGCCGTGGGTGCCGTCGGTCAGAGCAGTCCTCCCCTCGGTTTTACGTCATACTCAGACCGGCGGGACAACGAGGAAGAGGGGGGGGCGCTTCAGATAGCTAATGACGTCGAGCCGTCGCCGGGCATCTACTTCCCCGCCTCCCTCGGCCTCGTTGACGGTGCCCGGAATCCCGCCGCCGCGCGGCTCTTCATCCATTTCATCATGGGAGACGAGAGTCCCGACGGCGGTCCGGGATTCGCTCCCTTTTACGTCCCCGGCGACTACGCGACACGCACCGACATCGAGCCCCATCCCGACGCGATTCCCCTGGAAGAGTTCCGAGCGTGGTTCGTCGATGCCGAAGAGACGTTGACGATCCGCAACGACGTGGCGGATTTGATTCTCTCGCTCAAGTAGATGTTGGTCTATTCCGCGTAACGAGGTGGAGGCGCCCTACGCTTCTACCTCTTTTCACCGTCCGACGGGACGTCGTTGCGTCCCGAGAAAGGCCCCGACGTGCACGAGACGCTCGACCATGGACACTCCCCTCGCTATCTCTCCCTCAAGCGAGTAGCTGCCGCCGACATCATTCGCCTGATCCTCCTCGCCTTTTTGGTACTTCTGGTCGTAACGCCCCTTCTGCGGCTGCTCCTTACGACCCTGGGATCCGAAGGGCGAGAGGCGTGGAGTGACGTCGTCCGCGGGCGTCTCGCGCCGAACCTCCTTTGGGAGCCCCTTCGCAATACCGTTGCCGTCGGGGCGCTCGTCGCCCTTTTTACCGTCGTTGTCGGCGGTCTTCTCGCCTGGCTGGTGGTAATGACCGACATGCCCGGTCGCCGCATCATCGGCGCGTTGGCGTCGATTCCCTACATCATTCCGAGCTTCGCGATCGCCCTGGCGTGGCAAACCCTCTTTCAGAACGACCGCCTCGGCGGGCGCGTCGGCCTCTTCCAGGAACTCGGCTTTGCCGTGCCCGACTGGCTCGCCTGGGGATTTGTGCCGGTTACCATCGTGCTGAGCATCCACTACTTCTCGTTGGGTTTCATGCTCATCAGCGCCGCCCTTGCATCGATAAACTCCGAGCTCCTGGAGGCGGCGGCGATGACCGGCGCCGGTAAGGCTCGAGTTCTGAAGGATATCACCTTTCGGGTCGTTACCCCGGCGGTCATGTCCTCGATTCTCCTCTCCTTTGGAAACGGCGTCAGCAACTTTGCCGCACCGGCTATCCTCGGCCTTCCGGTGCGCTTTGAGGTACTCTCGACGCGCATTTTCGGCATGATTCGCATCGGCCAGACCGAGCGCGGATTTGTACTCACCGTCATTTTGATCCTCATTGCCGCGCTCCTCCTGTGGTTCAACACGCGCCTGATAGGGGGGCGGCGCTCCTTTGCGACCCTGACCGGGAAAGCGGGAAGACGAAAGCGACAAGCCCTCGGAGCCGCCAAGTGGCCGCTCCTTCTTCTATCGGGGTCGATCTGCTTTGCTACCACCGTGTTGCCCCTGCTGGCGCTCATCGGCTCCAGCCTGACGCGCCGCACGGGCTCCTTTACCGGGGGGCTGACGCTCCACTATTGGATCGGTCGCGCGAACCCGTCGATCGCCCAGGGGCAGGAGGGGGTGCTGCGCAATCCCCAAGTGGCGTTCGCCGCATTCAATACGATAGGCCTTGGCCTGTCGGTGGCGTTGGCGGCCTCGCTCGTCGGATTGCTCATCGGATATGTAGCCCGAGAGAAGCGTGGCGCCGTAAACAGAATCATAGAGTCTTTTAGTTATATCCCCTTCTTCATTCCCGGCATCGCCTTCGGGGCGGCATACATTGCGCTGTTCGGTCGTCCGATCGGTCCGTTCCCATCCCTCTACGGCACCTTTACATTGCTCGTCATTGCGGCGGCGGCTTACAATCTCCCCTTTGCCGCTCAGGCGGGGCGGGCCACGGTCAGCCAGATAGCCGAGGAACTCGAGGAGGCTGCGATAGTAGTCGGCGCCGGGCTCTTCCGTCGCCTCGTCGGTATCGTTCTGCCTTTGGCGGCGCGCGGGCTCTTTGCCGGGGCGGTACTGGTCTTTGTGAAGATCGTTCGCGATCTCTCACTGGTCATCCTCCTGGTGACCCCGGTAAACTCGGTCCTCAGCGTCGTCGCCTTTCAGTACAGTTCCGAGGGCTTTGCCCAGTTTGCCAACGCCATTACGGTGATCATTGCGACGATATCCGTGGTCGTTACCCTCTGGACGCGCCGGCTCCAAGGAGCTACCCAGCCCTGGGCCGAGAGCGCATAACCCCGTAGTCCCGGACGCGGTTTGAGGGCTGAGACCACGGGCCGCACGGGGAACGCAAAAAAGGATGAAATAGTGAGCGAAGCAGAGCGTGCGATGATACGACTCGATAGGGTGACGAAGCGATTCGGCGAGGTGGAGGCCGTATCTGCCGTCGATATCGAGGTGCCCCCCGGCGCGTTCCTCGCCCTTTTGGGCCCTTCGGGATGTGGAAAGACTACCACGTTGAGGATGCTCGCGGGTCTCGAGGAGCCGACCGACGGTGAGATCTACCTCGCGGGACATCGCATAGCCGACGGCAGGAAAGGGACGGTCGTCCCACCCGGGGAACGCGACACGGGGATGGTCTTTCAGAGTTACGCCCTCTGGCCTCACATGAAGGTATGGGCAAATGTCGAATGGCCTCTCAAGGTGAAACGATGGTCGGCCCGGCGGCGGCGAGCCCGGATCAAGGAGGTCCTGGATCTTCTCGGTATTCTCCCACTGGCGGGGCGTTATCCCGGGGAGATATCCGGAGGGCAGCAGCAGCGGGTCGCCATCGCCCGGACCATCGCCCCGGAACCGAAGGTTCTCCTCTTCGATGAGCCGCTTTCGAATCTGGATGCCAAGCTGCGGGCGGAAATGCGTACCGAACTCATGCGAATCCACCGCCTGACGGGGTCGACAAGCGTCTATGTAACCCACGATCAAGTCGAAGCGATGACCATGGCAACCCACATCGCCGTCATGAAGGACGGCAACATCGAGCAGTTCGGGGCGCCCCGGGCGCTCCTTGACGACCCGGAGACACCCTTTGTCGCTCAGTTTATCGGTACACCTCCGGCCAACCTTTTTAACGCGTCCGTGCGTAACGGGCGCTACCGCTCGGGTTCGCTCGACTTCGGACCGGCACAGGGGCGCTCAGAAGGGGAAGGGTGCCTACTCATGTACCGCGCCCACGACTTGGAGTTGCGTGCCGCAGCGTCGGGAGCCGGCGGTGCCGCCGGCTCGAACGGGGAGCGAACCGACCAGATGGAGGTGGAGTTCGTCGAGGCGACGCCGGTGGCCGATAGGACGCTCATAACGGTCTGGCACGAAAACAAACGGATAAGCATCGTCTCCGACGACGCGATGGAAGCGCGCTCCGGCGACACGTTTTTTCTGGAGTTTCCCGATCGTCCGGCGCGAGTTTATGCAGCCGGCGGGAGCACCGAATCGTGAGACGCGGAGGAGGGGAGGCGCAGTCTACGATTATCCTCATGCGCCACGGCGAGAGCGAGTGGAACCGTTCCGGACGCCTTGCCGGACAGCGGGACGTAGACTTGACCGATCGGGGTCGGGAGCAGGCGTCCTCCGTACGGACGACCGTAGCGCGCCTCGCTCCCGGAATCGTACTCTGCTCGCCCCTAAAACGAGCTCGAGAGACCGCGGCGTTGATAGGATACTCCACCCCGTTGATAGAAGATGCTCTCCGAGAGAACGACGTCGGCGAGTGGACCGGCCGGGCCACAGCCGAGCTGATCGAGAGGCATGGGGCGATCTACCACCGGTGGAGACGTGGCGAAGCATCGCCGCCGGGGGGTGAGAGTTGGGGGGACTTCTCCGATCGCGTGGAGGCGGCAATCCGACCGCACGTCGCCTACGGGGAGACGCTGCTCGTCGTCGCCCACGGAGGCGTCGTTCGAGCCGCCGTGAGCCGGCTTCTCGAGACTCCACCGCACCGTTTATCGCCGGTGGCCCCGGCGAGCCTAACCGTCGTGACGGGGTTCTTAACCCCTGAAGGAGAGTCCCCTCTCCGGCTCGCGGCGTACAACTGGACTCCGAGCCCTTTCCGTGCCAACGGGTGACGGCCCGGTATATCGACGAATGAAGCCGTTATCCGAGAAGAGAAGGTGACGCGCCCGAAGACGAAGATTGTCGCATACTCGGACGACTAACCCTTACATCGACACACCAGCGTTTGGAGTCGCACAAGGAACGCACGAGTGTCAGTACTTCGTTCTCGAAGTCACGAGTATACGGGGTGAGACGTTTCGGACTCCGGTGAATGACTATCATGAGTGGGGAAAATGAGCTGAATCAGCACCGATAGATCGATCGTAACGCTCCGGGACCGACGCGGCGTAACTCCCGTCGGTCTCGGGAGCAGCACACTATTTCGTCTCTGCAAGAACGGCAAGTCGGTCGAACATCTCGCGATAGACCCGAGCCGTGCGGCGGATGCTGTCCGCGTCTTCGTGTACCTCGGGCGAAATCGAGCTGCCTTGCCGGGATTCCATTGGGTTCCCGTCCATAGCGCTAAAATCCCCGGCCGCCCGAATCAAACTCCCCTCTTCCGAGAAGTAATACCGTCGCTCCGACGGCAGGGCCCCGTCCTGAGTCAGCTGCTCTTGCCGAAAACAGAAGCGGAGGTGCCCGCTCTCGTCGAATAGATACTCAATATGGTACTCAACATGTACCGAAATGTTGTATTCGACGACCACCAATTGCACCGATGCTTCGATGGCATACGGATCGTTCGCCCCGTCGTCCTGGCGATTGATGTACCAAAACGTGATTTCCGTGGTCTGGAGACCGGTGGCGGGGTACATCGTATTCAAAGAGAGCGAGTAGCGCAGATCGTCGAATCTGCCGGCTTCCGTCGCCTCGCGGTACAGGGAACGTATCGATTGCAGTTGGGTTTCGATATGCGGTTCGTCGGCCTGAAGTTGGATCCCCGAAAGAACGAGGACAAGGGCGCCCAAGAACTTCATAGTGGCTTTAGTCATTGATTCACTATAGGATGCGAATAGGTAGTTGTCCACGTTCGATGATTCTCGCCGTCGCAGTCCTGTCGGCGAGCGGCTTTCGAGTCTGCAATGGAGGTGGCGATGCACCGACGAGTCGTCTCGATAATGATGGCGTGTACTCTCATAGCGGGATGCGGACCGACACAGTGGCCCGATGGTGATGAGTTGAAAGTTTGGCAATCACTGACAGCCCGAGACGTGCAGCGGATCGTGGAACGCGGCGACGATGTGAATCGACGCTTCGAGTCCGGTGCCACGGCCCTTGCTTTGCTCGTGCGGCATCACGGCAACCCGACCGCGGCCGCGGCGCTCATCGACACCGGAGCCGATGTGAATGGACGAGATGACCTTGGCGAAACGCCGTTAATGTGGGCGATCGTGTCGAATGCGCCCGTAGAAGTCATTGACGTGCTCATCGGGGCGGGAGCCGACGTGAACGCGCAAAATGACGGTGGGAACAGTCCTCTGTTGTTGGCGGCCGGATACAGTACCACGCCGAGAGTCGTGGAGACATTGCTTTCGGCGGGTGCGGACGTGCACGCGAGGAATGAGGAGGGAGAGACCGCGTTGATCGAGGCCGGATGGAACGAGGAGCCGAGTGTAAGTGCGGCGCTCCTCGCCGCGGGAGCCGATGTGAATGCCCGGGACGACTCCGGCGTTACGGCTCTGATGATCGCGGCCTTAGCGAACGCGAATCACCACGTCATCGATGAGCTTCTTTCCGCCGGCGCCGATGTGAACGCGCGAAGTAACAGTCGGGGTAGCGCGCTGCTGCGGGCCGCCCGATCCAACACCACCCCGGGAATCGTCGAGACGCTCCTCTCCGCGGGTGCGGATGTGCACGCCCGGAACGAGCATGGGGAGACGGCGTTGATCGAGGCGGGGTGGAACGAGGAACTAAGTGTAAGCGCGGCTCTGATCGCCGCCGGAGTCGATGTGAATGCCCGGGACGACTCCGGCATGACGGCCCTCATGGTCGCGGCTTTGGCGAACGCGAATCACCACATCATCGATGAGCTCATCTCAGCAGGAGCCGACGTGAATGCCCAGGACATGGAGGGAAAGACCGCCCTGATCTATGCGGCCGGAAGCAACAACCGAGACAAAGTTCGGTCCTTGATTGAAGCGGGCGCCGAACTCGAAATGCGGGATGCCGAGTTGCGGACCGCGTTGCTTGTCGCTGCGGAAAACGGCGGCTATCTTCCCACCATCGAAGTGCTCCTTGCCGCGGGAGCGGACGTTAACGTCCGTGATGGTCGCGGAATAACACCCCTCATGGCTGCGGTAGCGGGTAGTACGAGGGATGAAGTCGTCGAAGCTCTCCTCGCTGCGGGAGCGGATATCGCTATGAAAGATGAATCCGGACGAACCGCGTGGTCCATCGCTCAACAGACCTCCTCTTGGATGACGCCGGCCGTGTTGGAGAGACTGCGACTGCCATAGAGGGAACCCGACGGTGATACCGGAGATAGTCGATGCTCATATACGGTAGCACACGTCCGGCCTTCCCGTCCCCCGCACCGGAATGCCGTCCTACGACAGGAGCTCGGCGCGACCGATCTCCTCGATCGACGCCGCTCCGCAGAGCGCCATCGACAGATCCAACTCATCGATGAGAATCCGCAGTACCCGCTCGACACCTTTTGCACCGTCTACGGCGAGGCCCCACAAGATCGGTCGCCCGACGAGCACCCCGTCGGCTCCTAAGGCGATCGCCTTGAGTATGTCGCTTCCGCGACGTATGCCGCCGTCGACCAGCAGTTCGATCGTACCGGCGTGGACCTCGGCGATCTCTCTCAAGGCGGTTGCGGTATCGACCGCCGTATCAAATTGCCGACCGCCGTGGTTTGAGACGACGACGGCCGACACACCGTGTTCCGCCGCGATCGCGACGTCTTTCGGGTGGAGGACGCCTTTGAGGACGACAGGTATCGGCGATATTGAGGCGAGTCGATCGATATCGTCCCAGTGGAGCGTCGCGTCGATCTGACCGAGAAAATAGGCGAATAGGCCCGACGATGCGTCGGACTCGACGGTCGTTGTCGCGCCCAAACCTCTGAGATTTTCGAGCTCGATACCGTCGGGAAGGCGAAAGGCGTTCGCCTCGTCCCGTTCTCGCCTCCCGAGAAGGGGCGCGTCGACGGTCACGCACAGCGCCTCGTACCCCGCCGCCGCCGCGCGCTCCACCAGTTCCTTCGTGAGACCGCGGTCGCGGTGTACGTAGAGCTGAAACCACTTCGGTACGTCTCCCGCCGCCGCCGCTACTTTCTCCAAGGCTACCGTCGAGAGTGTACTCAGAGCCAGTCCCACTCCGGCCTCGTACACCGCTCGGGCCGTCGCTTCCTCGCCGTCGGGATGCGCCAGTTTCTGGAAAGCCATCGGGGCGACCATGATGGGGCTCTTCCAACGCCTCCCCAGCACCGTCGTTTCGCCCGAGCGACGACCTACGTCGCGGAGTACCCGGGGGCGCAATCTGATATCGTCCCACGCCTGTCGATTAGCGCGGAGCGTGATTTCATCCATCGAACCCGAGTCGTAGTAATCCCACGCCATGGGCGACATGTGTTCCCGAGCGGGCCCTTCAAAGGAGGCTACGTTTCTCATAGTTACAATATTCGGTTGACGGCAGAAAGATTCAAGGGTACTTTGGGAGAAATGTAAGCGCTTACGGTAACGCTTACGGCGCCGGTTTGAACGTCACGCTGGGAAGAGGGTTTTGATGAAACGGGTTGTCACAATCAACGACGTAGCGCGCGAAGCGGGCTGCTCAACTGCTACCGTATCACGCATATTGAACGACAAGCCGGACGTCTCGGCATCGACGCGCGAGCGGGTGCTGGAGGTGGTCAAGCGTCTCGGGTATACCCCGCATATTCAGGCGCAGCGTCTCGCGGCGGGGCGGAGCCGAACGATCGCGCTTCTCTTTCCCCTTGGCCACGAGGAGTCCACGCAGCTCGATCTTCGCTTTGTCGTCGGTGCAGCGCGGGCCGCCTCGGAGCGAGGTTTCTACTTCAACTTCGTGCACGTCGATACCGACGAGGAAGATCTCTTGCGCTTGTACCATGGCGCACAGATCGACGGCGCTATTCTCATGCAAGTAACGATGGACGATCCGCGTATTCGCGTCCTGCGTGAGCATCACCTCGAGTTCGTGCTCATCGGTCGTCCTGCGAATGTGGAGGGGTTGTCCTACACAGACTTTAATTTCGAAGAGGCCGTCTTTCAGAGTTTTCGTTACTTAGTGCGTCGCGGGCGGTCCACCATCGGGTTCATTACCCGTCCGGCCGAGATGCGCGAGCGACAACTCGGATCGGCCATGCGCCTTTTGGAGGGCTACAAACGCTCCCGAGCGGCGTTCTTTTTCAACACCGCGTTGCGCGAGACGGAGCTCGACTCGACGCAGACCGCGGCGGCTACGCGATCTCTTGTCGACGAGCTCCCCGATCTGGATGCGATCGTCGCGACACACGGGAGAAGCACCGTGGGCATCATACGTACCCTTGAGTCGCTGGGGCGTCGCGTCCCGCAGGACGTCAATGTGATATCGATCGCGACGAAAAGTGTTGCGGAGATGACCACGCCGCCGTTGACTTCCGTTCATTTTCCCTCCGAGGAGATGGGGTACGAGGCCGCGCGTATGTTGATCGATCGTATCGCGGGGGGCGACGGGCGCACGCCGCGTCACGTTCTCTTCGATCCCAAGCTCGTTCTGAGGGGGACGACCAGTGATTGATCGGAGCGGCCTCGATCGGCTCGTCGACGATCATCGCAATCGTCTTGTCGTACCGCGACGTGTCGATGATGTCTCATTCGACGGCCGATCCGTTCGCGTCCAACTCGAGACGGTCGTTCTCGAGCGTTCGATGCGAGAGCGCTACGGCACTCCCTTGGAAATCGCGGTGGAAGGCGCCGTCGGCAGACCGGCCCTTCTCACGCTCTCCCTCCACGAGAAGGGGACGCTTCGTCTGCGCTACGGTCGAACCGGCACGCTGTTCGACGACGGCAGCGCAATGGTGGAGGAGGCCCCCGCGACGATCCCCGTCTCGCTCGAGGGACCGCGAAACGGGGCCGGGTACATCGGAGCGGCGAACGCGGAGCGGGTATGGTGCATCGAGGCCGGCCTGTTTCGCGTCGAGCTCATTGACGATCCGTTCTTTTTTCGCATCTTCGACCGCGCCGGCACCCTTCTGTACCAGTCCATTCCCGGCGTACTGTTTCAACATCCCCCGACCGGCTCGCAATCGATCGACGGAGGCGATCTCGCCGACGGATGGCCGTGGTTCTTTCGCGGTCTCCATCCTTTGGGACACATCGAGAGCCCCGACGGTGAGATTTTGGCGACGAGCCTGACCTCCAGGCTCTTTCACGACGAGCACATCTACGGGCTCGGCGAGAAGTACTCGGATCTCGACAAACGTGGACAGCGCGTGGAGCTTTTTATGGCGAACGCCGCGGGCAACACGTGGACCGACAGCTATAAAAACATACCTTTCTCGCTGAGTTCGCGGGGATACGGGCTCTTCGTCCATACCTCCGCACCGATCGTCTATCACCTCGGAGATCGTTCGCACACGCGCCAATCGCTCCTCGTCGGAAGCGATCGCTTGGAGTTGTTTCTCTTGAGCACGGCCGGCGGGGACGGCGGCTCTCCCCTCGGCGCCGCGGTCGCGCGCTACACGCGACTCACCGGTTCTCCGGCGCTTCCGCCCCTGTGGAGCTTCGGGCTGTGGATGAGCCGCATGAGCTACAAGCGTCAGGACGAGGTCGAGGCGGTGGCGCGAGAGCTTCGCGCCCGTCGGATCCCCTGTGACGTGATCCATGTCGATACCGACTGGTTTGCGGTGCCGTGGGCCAACGATCTCACCTTCTCACCGGAGCGCTTTCCCGACCATCGCGGGATGATCCGCCGGTTGCGCGACGCGGGGTTTCGACTCAGTTTGTGGCAGATTCCGTACATCGCCGAGGCGAGCGCCCTTTTCGCCGAGGGGCGTGAGAAGGGCTTCTTCGTCCGTACCGAGTCGGGGGATCCGGCGATGCTCGAAGGGTTCTTCGGCACCGCGGCGGTGATCGATTTTTCCAACCCCGAGGCGGTTGAGTGGTATCGTCACCACATCGCGGCGCTGATCGACGACGGCGTCGCGGCGATTAAGACCGACTTCGGCGAGGGTGCACCGATCGACGGCGTCTATCACGGAGGGCCCGGGCGGGAGATGCACAATCTCTATCCGCTCCTCTACAACCGCGCGATCTATCCCCATCTTCAGTCTCTGAATGAGGACACCTTGGTATGGGGTCGCTCGGCGTGGGCCGGTTCTCAACGCTATCCGGTCGTGTGGGGCGGAGATCCGGCCGCGCTGTGGGAGGATCTCGCCAACCTGTGGCACGGCGGTCTGGGCCTCGGTCTCTCGGGCGTGCCCTTTTGGAGCGTCGACATCGGTGCCTTCGGGGGGACGCCGACGCCGGCGATGTATGTGCGATGGGCCGAGGCGGGACTCATGGTGACGCATCCGCGCGCTCACGGACCGATTGAACGCGAGCCGTGGGCCTTCGGGGAGGAGGTCGAGGCGATCGTCCGACGTTGGATCGAGGTGCGCTACCGGTTGATCGGATACATCTGGAGCGAGGCGCGCCGCGCCGTGCGGTTGAGCGAACCGGTGCACCGAGCGATGGTCTTCGATTTTTTTGCCGATCCGACGGTCGCGACGATCGACGATCAGTTCCTGTTGGGGCGATCGTTGCTTGTGGCACCGATCCTCGATGAGGGTACGACACGCCGCGTCTATCTGCCCGGCAGCGGCTGGGCGCCCCTCGACGGCGACCGATTCGGCAAGGCGGCCCCGACCCCCGATACGGGATGGCATACTGCGACCGCCGAGCTGTCGGAGATGCCGCTGTATCTCCGTCCGGACTCCTTGCTTCCCCTCGTGCCCTTGGCGCAACACACCGGCGAACGGCGGTGGAGCGAGATCGAGGTGCTTCTCAACCTTGTCGAGCGCGCCTCCTTTACCTTCTGTGATCGCAACGGCGTCGAGGTCGAGCTGGCCGCCGAGGTGACCGACGACGGAGTCGCAGTGAGGTGCGCCGGTAGCGGGCCGTCGGAGATAGAGCGGGTGCGATGGCTGGTTCGCGATGCCGACGGAGAGACTTGGGAACCGTTCGTGCAGGAGCTCCCCACGGAGGAGGCTCCCTTCAATCTGATCCAAACTCGGACGCCCGAGGCGCCCGAACAGAGGAGGAACGTATGAGAAAATGGTTGCTGCCATTGGGGGCGGGAATCGTCGTTTTGCTTTTCGTGCTGACCGGATGTGCCCCCGAGGAGGCCCCGCAAACCGCGACGCCGTCGGACACCGAGGCTTCTGAGGAGGCGCTCGGCGTTGCGCTCGCTGAGGAGTTCCAACTGACCGCCGACGAGGTGAGTGAAATCTCCGGCATGGGACTCACCTTCGGTATGAACACCAACCACCGTACCGACGACTTCATTAACCTCTTGATCGAAGGCGCCGAGGAGGCCGCCGCTGAGTACGGGATCGAGCTACTGGTGAGCGAGGCGGGGTTCGACGCCAATCGTCAGCTCGGTCAGATCGAGGATCTCGTGCAGCAGGAGGTGAACGGGATATTCACCGTCGCCGTCGATAGCGCGGCGATCTCATCGGCGATATTGGAGGCCAACGCGGCCGAGATTCCGGTCGTCATCGTCGGCGGTCCACCGTCGCGCGGCGAGGTGGTAACGGTGCTCAATTCGACGAGCTACCAAGGATCGTACGCGTCGGCCGCCCACCTCGTCGAGTCGGTCGGAGGGGAAGGTCAGATCGGCGTCTTGTCGATTCCCCTCGCCCTCAAGACGATCCGCGACCGCGAGACCGGTACGTTGGACGCGATCGGTCAGAGTAATATGCAGCTCGTCTCCATGCAGGCGGTATGGACCCAGGACGAGGCGTTGGCCGCCGCCGAGAACATGATCACCGCCAACCCCGATTTGACCGCGATTTTCGCCACCTGGAGCTTGGCCGTCAACGGCGCTTTAGCCGCCATCGAAGCGTCGGGACGCGATATTATGCTCGCCGGATACGACGCCGAACGGGCCGGGTTCCAAGCGCTTGACGACGGCAGTCCTCACCTTGTGAGCCTGAGCGGACAGCAGGCAAAAGCGCAGGGCCGCGCCGGGATTAACGTGTTGGTGCAGGCGATTCTCGGACGCCCGATCGCTGGTGAGGTGCTTGTACCGACCGTGCTCGTGACGCAAGACGATTACCGCGACCGGTGGTCGGAGCTCTATCCCGGCGTCGCGGCGCCCTGGGAGGGGTGAGATAGCTGTCGCCATCCAACATACCGGACCGTCCCAGCGGTCCGGCCCCGGAGAAAATGATGAGTGATCGCCGTCCGTTGGTGGAGCTACGCAACATCTCCAAGCGGTTCCCGGGGGTGAAGGCCCTCGACGGGGTGTCGCTCTCCTTTTTTGCCGGCGAAGTGCACTCGCTCATGGGGGAAAACGGAGCCGGTAAGTCGACGCTGATGAAGATCATCTCCGGAGCGCAGCCTCCCGACGAGGGCGAGATCATCGTAGCCGGGCGGTCGGTCCGCATTCGAAGTCCGATACACGCCCGGGAGCTCGGAATCGGGATGGTCTACCAAGAGCTGACCGTCCTCGACAATGTGGACGTGGCGCGCAATCTCCTGCTCGGTCGCGAACCGCTTCGAGGGCCGCACCTCATCGACCGTCAATCCTTGTATCGACGGGCCGGCGAGATCATCGACGATCTCTCGTTGGATCTCGATCCGCGCGCTATGGTGGGGGATCTTACGATCGGGCGCAAGCAGATGGTCGAGATCGCCCGGATCGTCGCCGCGAATCCGCGCCTGATTATTATGGACGAGCCGACCTCCTCATTGGGGCGACGTGAGGAAGAGCTTCTTTTTGCCTTGATCCACCGCCTCCGCGATCGGGGTGTGGCGATCGCCTACGTCTCGCATCGTATGGCCGAGGTTTTTGCGTTGTCGGATCGCGTTAGCGTGCTGCGGGACGGCCTCCACATCTTCACCGAGACTACACAGCGAATCGACCGCGATGGGGTAGTCAAGGCGATGGTAGGACGCTTCGTCGACGAAACGTACGGACGGCGAGAGCGGTCGTCGGAACGAAGCACCGAAGGACATCGAGGGGTTCCGCCGCGGCTCGAGCTGACCGGAGTTTCCCTCGGTACGACGTTCTCCAACGTCGCCTTCTCCGTCGCGCCGGGTGAAATTCTCGGGGTCGGGGGGCTGATAGGGTCGGGGCGTACCGCCGTTGCCGAGACCATCTTCGGACTTCGCAAACCCGATTCCGGGGAGATACGTATCGACGGTGCGCCGATCGAGCTGGGAGACGTCGCCGCCGCCATGGCCGCGGGCGTCGCATACGTGCCCGACGACCGCAAGGGGCTCGGTCTGATACTGGCCCAGAGCGTGCGATTCAACATGAGCATTACCGTGCTGCGCGTCATATCTCGCCTGGGGCTCCGGCGGGACCGCGCCGAGACGACGCTGTACGACCGATGGCGCGATCGACTCTCCATTCGCGCCGCCTCGGCGGAACAGATCGTTTCGACCCTGAGCGGCGGCAACCAACAAAAAGTCGTACTCGCCAAGTGGCTCGCTCGCGATCCGCGCCTTCTGATTCTCAACGAGCCGACCAGGGGAGTCGATGTCGGCGCCAAGGCGGACGTACACGCAATCGTGCGCCGTATCGCCGACAGCGGCGTGGCGGTTGTGATGATCTCTTCGGAGCTACCCGAGCTTCTGGCGGTGAGCGATCGCATCATGGTGATGTGGCAAGGGAGCATTACCGGCGTCGTCCCCGCCGACGAGGCGACCGAGGAGCGTATCATAGCCCTCGCCTTCGGCGATACGGGAGAGGTCGCGTGAAGGCGACACAGTTAGCCGGGCGCGCCGGGGTGTTCATGGTAACGCTCGCCCTGGCGGCGCTCTTTTCGGTTATGAGCCCCGTCTTTTTTCGCGTCTCGAATTTCGTGAACATCGGTCGCCAGATAACGCTGCTCGCCGTGGCTTCGTACGCGATGACGTTCGTTATCATTTCGGGCGAGATCGACCTTAGCGTCGGACCGGTGGCGAGCTTAGTCGGCATCCTCGTCGCTATGACCCTCGCCGCGGGAATCGGCACCATTGCTGCGGTGACGATCGGTCTCGGCGCCGGCCTCGCTATCGGGGTGTTGATCGGCCTGCTCGTCGTGTACGGGGGTATCCCGTCATTTATCGCCTCCCTCGGCGCCTTCAGTATCGCCCGCGGCGTCGCCTTTGCGATAACCGACGGGCGCGCCGTCGCCATTCTCGATATCAGATATCTCTATACCTTTGCCGAGGCGACACCACTCGGCGTGCCGGCGACGATCTGGTACGCCGTACTCGCCTTTATCGCACTCCATCTTCTATTGAGTAGAACCACCTTCGGCGCCCGAGTCTACGCGATCGGCGGGAACGCCTCCGCGGCACGCTACTCCGGCATCGCGGTGCGGCGGACCCGCCTCACCGTGTTTGCTTTCGACGGCGTGTTGGTCGCCCTTAGCGGGATTCTCCTTTCGGCGCGTCTCGGTACGGGATTCGTCGACGGTGCGCGCAACTTGGAGCTCGATGCGATCGCGGCGGTCGTACTCGGCGGTACGAGTTTTCTCGGCGGCAGCGGTTCGCTGATGCGAACCATGAGCGGCGTTTTGTTGATCGGCGTGCTGAACAACGGGCTCAATCTGCTCAACGTGCCCACCTACTATCAAATCTCCCTCAAGGGTGTGATCATCGTCGTATCCGTCGCTCTCGATCAGTACGCCCGGAGGAGAGGGGGATGAGGGCGACGGGAGTACGCTCCTGGGCTCGGTCGTACGGCATCTTCGCCGCGATCGTCGTTGTCGTCGCCTTTTTTGCCGTCGCCAATCCGTTTTTCCTGACCTTTGAGAATATCGCCAACATCGGACGACAGACGACGCTTCTCGTCGTCATCTCTTTCGCAATGACCTTCGTAATCATCTCCGGCGAGATCGATATCAGCATCGGTGCGATCACCTCCGTCGCCGCCGTGGCGATCGCATTCGCGTTGGAGTCCGGCTGGTCGTGGCCCGTCGCCGTTCTCTGTGGTGTCCTTCTCGGCGGAGCGATCGGTGCGATCAACGGAGGTATCATCGTCGCGGGGGGCATCCCTTCGTTTATCGTGACCGTCGGTACCCTCAACGTCATTCGCGGACTCGCCCTGGCTTGGACCAATGCATCGACGATCGTCTTCGACAACGAGACGTTTCGTATGGTCTTTGCGCGCGGCGAGATGGCGGGGATACCCGCCCCGGTGTGGTACGCCGTCGTAGTGTTCGCACTGCTGTTCGTCGTGCTCCATCGGTCGCGGTTGGGGAGTAATATCTTTGCCGTCGGGGGAAGCGCGGAGTCGGCGCGCCTTGCAGGGATTCCCGTAGCTCGGGTCAAAGTATCGGTCTTTGCCATGAGCGGAGCCGTTGCCGCTCTGGCGGCGGTCATTATGGTCGCCCGGGTCGGCAACGGCCAACCCGAGGGGGCGATCGGCATTGAGTTGAGCGCCATCGCCGCTGTGGTGATCGGAGGGACCCGGTTCTCCGGAGGGCGCGGCTCCTTGGGTCGGACCGTCCTGGGGGCGCTTCTCATCGGCGTCCTCGGAAACGGTCTCACTCTCATGAACGTCGACCACGATTGGCAGCTGGTAGTACGCGGCATCGTAATCGTCGCCGCCGTTCTCGCCGACAGCCTCTTACAGAAGGAGCGAAACCATGGATAACGGACCGATCGTTCCCTATGCGCCGGAGGCCGCGGAGATTGTCGCCCCCGACGGCGTACTTGAGCGACTCGTAGACTCGTGTGCGTTTACCGAAGGGCCGTGGTACGACGCCGCGAACGATCGAGTGCTGTTCACCGATATTCCCGCCAACCGGATCCACATTTGGAGCGATGACGCCGGCGTTCGAACCTTTACCGATCGCAGCCACTTTGCGATCGGACTCTACGGTGACGGCGAGGGTCGTGTGCTCGCCTGCGAGCATACGACGCGGCGCCTCGTGCGATATCGGAGCGAGCCCGCCTCGCCGGATACGCGTCCGGACATCGAGCCCTTGGCCGATTTGTGGCGCGGCTACGCGCTCAACTCGCCCAACGACGTCGTCCACCGGCCCTCCACCGACGGGATCTACTTCACCGACCCGCCCTTCGGAGTGCGGCAGGAGGATGGAGCGCTCCACGGATATCAGCACGGTATGGAGTACGGTTTTTGCGGTGTCTTTCGCGTGGGCGAGGACGCATCGTCTCCGCGACTCGTCGCCCGATCCGTCTACCGGCCCAACGGCCTGTGCTTCTCGCTGTCGGAGGATCGTCTCTACGTCTCCGATTCCAGCGAGCGGCATCATGCAGTCTATTATCTTCCCGTTGAGGAGGGAGAACCCGTCGATACGCCGGTTCCGTTTGCCGTTATCGATCACGGCGTGCCCGACGGCATGCGCATCGACGAAGACGATCGTCTCTATGTCGCGGTGGGCAACGGTGTGAACGTCTACGACCGATCCGGTACGCTCCTCGCCCTCATTCCCGTACCTGAAATGGTAACCAACCTATGCTTCGGTGGGCCCGATCGGTCCGATCTTTACATGACCGCCGTCACCTCGCTCTATCGTATCCGACTGACGGCACGAGGAGTACAACGATGAGCAACTATCGAGCATTCCCGAATCCGGAGCGATTGAGGGGCCAAGTGGCCGTCGTCACCGGCGGCGCGGCGGGCATCGGTCGCGCCTGCGCGGCGCGATACGCCGCCGAGGGGGCGGCGGTCGTGATCGCCGATATTCAGGACGGGGGATCGAAGGTTGCCGAC
Source organism: Alkalispirochaeta sp. (assembly GCA_965601925.1). Taxonomy (GTDB): domain Bacteria; phylum Spirochaetota; class Spirochaetia; order DSM-27196; family Alkalispirochaetaceae; genus Alkalispirochaeta. The sequence continues at coordinate 1,221,411 of OZ271854.1, read as the reverse complement.
GAGATTCGAGCGGCCGGCGGCGCGGCGCTCTTCGTCGCGACCGATGTGCGAGAGCCGGCCGCGTTGGAGCGGCTACGCGAGGTTACCGTTTCGGAGTTCGGCGACCTCACGATCTGGCACAATAACGCCTTCCACAGCACGTTTCACCCGATCCATGAGCAGAGTCTCGAGGAGTTCGACGCCACCATCGAGGTTTCCCTGCGACCCTACTGGTACGGCGCGAAACTGGCCGCAACGTGGATGATGGCGCACCGGGGAGGCGTTATTCTTAATACTGCGAGTGTGCAGAGTTACTTCGGCGAACCCGGATTCAGCGCCTACCAGGCGGTCAAGGGCGCGATTCTCAATATGACGCGCGCGATAGGGCGTGAGTGCGCGCCGTCGGTCCGGTCGGTGGCGATCGCTCCCGGACTTGTCCTCACCGAGGCCAATGCGGCGCTCGGCGAGGAGACGCTTGCGCGCGTGAAGGCGAGTATTCCCGCCGACAGGGGAGCGGAACCCGCGGAGGTCGCCGGTCTCGCCGCCTTCCTCGTCTCACCGGAAGCCGACTATATCACCGCCACGGGGGTGATCATGGACGGCGGGTACTTGGGGATATAGTCGTGATCAAGATGGTAGCGCTGGTGAAGAAGCGCGCGGATCTCAGCCACGCGGAGTTTGAACGCTATTGGTTGGATAATCACACCAGACTCTCCGCGGTGATCGGGATGCGTAAATACATCATCAATGTCCGCATTCCCGATCCTCCGACGCCGAGCACCGCCGAGTACGACGGTACTGCGGAGATCTGGTGGGACGACTTCGAGACGATGCAGCGATGCATGTCCTCTGCGGAGGGAGTTCTCGCGGCCGAGGACACCGCGCGATTCGCCGAGTCGGTCACCTTCGTCTACACCGCGGAGCATGAGGTGACGCTGCCGCCGTCATGAAGTGCGGCGCAATAGCGCGACCGGAACGCGACGCGCACCGCATTGGAACGATATGACCGAAACGCAACTACCGGTTGAACTCGATCGTCGCCTTTGCGCCACCCTCGTTTTCGAGTGCGAAGACACCTTCGATTTGCCGGCTCAACATTCCGACGAGCAGTAATCCGAGACCTCGGGATGTGTCGATATCAAATCCGGCGGGGAGACCCGGGCCGTTGTCGTGCACGGTAACCGTCACGCGGGCGTGTTCACTCGTTACGGTGATCACGATCGCCCCGCGTCGGTCGGCGGCGGGAGCGTGTTTCATCGCATTCGTGACGAGCTCGTTGATAATGATGCCGAGGGGGAACACCTTCTTCGACGCAATCGCGACGTCGTCGCCCCGCATGTCGAGTGTGACGTTGCTCGAGTCGTCGAACAACGTCACGAGCGATTCGACCAGCTCGCCGAGGTAGTCCCGTAGCGAGACGGCTTGGTAGGCGTCGGAGACCAATATCTTGTCGTACAGTATGCGCATGCCGGCGACACGGCCGAGCGCTTTTGTAAGCACCGAGATGCTTGCCGGGTCGGTAAGAGATTCCAACTGCAACGAGAGCAGATTCTCTATCGACGCCATGTTGTTCTTCACCCGGTGGTGAACCTCCTTCAGAATGAGCTCTTTCTCATTGAGGAGCGATTGTATCCTCTCTTCCGCCGTCTTGCGCACATGGATGTTTTGTAGCATCCCGAACATCTTGACGGGATTTCCATCGTCGTCGTACGAGAGCTTTCCTTTGGCGTGTACCCATCGGAGCGTGCCGTCGGGCCTGAGCACCGGATACTCGAAGTCCGCCTCACCGTCCCGTAACAACACCTCGACTTGGTTGCCATGGTAGGAGCGGTAATCCGGATGCACGAGTTCCATAAGCCGCTCAAACGGGAAGGGTCCCTCGTCCTCGGAGATTCCGTAGATTTGGAACATTTCGGCGGACCACGTTACCGCGTTCGTCGCAATGTCGTACTCCCACCAACCGAGTTTGGCGATCTCCTGCGCGGCGGTCAGTCGCGCGTTCTTTTCGTTGAGCTCGCTCTCGGCGCGTTTGAGATCGGTAACGTCGGTAAAGACGCCGATGATGTTTTGGGATCGATTATCCGGCGAATCGATGAAGCTCCAGTTAATCTGCGCGGCAACCGACGATCCGGCGTGCGTCTGGATCGTGTCGTAATACGTGGCGAGACCGGGGCGCTCGGCCACCAACTTTTCGTGATACCGCTTCAACCGTCTCTTTCCCGCAGCGTCGACGGTGACGTCCCACATCCGTTTGCCCACCAGCTCGCCGTCGGAACACTCCAACACACGGTGAAGCGCGGGGTTGCCGAATGTAATGGTTCCGTCGACGTCGGTCATTTGAATCCCGTAGGGTGATGTGTCGGCCAAGGCGCGATACTTCTCCTCGCTTATTTTTAACGCTTCCTCTTTTTTTCGATCCGCGTTTTTTATCTCGAACAGTTTGAACGCCATTTTGATGGACGCATCGAGAACGGTAATATCGGTGTTCTTGACGACATATCCGTACGACGTGATCTTCTCGGTCTTCTCAACGACTTTCGGTTCGGTATGGCTTGAAAGAAACACGATCGGAATTTCGATCCTGGTCAGTATCTCCGCGGCGATCTCCGTTCCGTCTTTTTCCTCACCCAGATCGATATCCATCAGGACGAGATCGATGCCGAAGGTGCTATCAAAAACGAGGCGTATCGCCTCGTGGCCTTTCATGGCATGTATCGTTTTGTAGCCGTACGCCTCCAGTTGTTTGGATTCGTACATGGCAATAATCGCCTCGTCTTCGACGAGGAGGATCGTTTTTCGCATCCCGTCGTCCATCGCATCGTTCCGGCCCGCGGTCGGATAGATGAAACCGGTCGGGGGCGTTATGGAGTGTAGTAGATCAAAATCGAGAATGCAAAATTACTGCGTGTCGCCGGTACCGTGCGGATACACGATCGCGCGCGCGGGATCGACGGCTTCTGTTGTGAACCGTCGGGCCGCGATGCTACTATTGAAGCGGACGTTGCGTGGTGAGACGGTGGGTGTCCATCGACGACGATCCGCAGGTAAAGACGACGAATGAGCCGCACAAAGATCAGAGAACTGTTTTTGATTCAGTCGCGCGAGCGTCGATCGGTGACCTCGCTTTTTGTGTTGAGTCTACTCATCGGAGTGTCCCAGATCTCCACGATGACCGCCGCCTCAGCCCTGGTAGTGTCGGAGCTGTCTCCCGAATCCCTACCGTGGCTCGTTTTGGGGTCGGGCGTCGGGCTCGGCGGTATCGCAGCGCTCTTCCTACGCACCTTTCGCCGCAAGACACCGAAACGACGTATCGTGTTTCTGTCGATCTTTTTGGTTGCGGGGACGGTCCTGGTTGCCCTGTACTCAATTTGGGGAACTCGACGAGCGGGCGTCGCCGTACTTTTCTATTTTTGGAGCCGTATAGAGAACGTTTTCTTGGCCGTCGTTTTTTTGATCGCCGCGACCGATCGCCTCTCGCCGCGCTCGAGTCGACGCGTATTGGGTTTCACCACAACCGGACAAGTCATCACGTTGGTCGCCGGCGGCGCACTTATCCCCCTTGTCCTGCGGCGCATGTCGCCCGAAGGACTGATCTTCGCGTCTCTCGGCGCCCACATCGCGACTCTCGTGCACGTCTCGCGCTTTCCCCGTAGCGGGAGTGTATCGCCCGCGGACGATTCGAATGCCGATGCGGACACACCGCTGACGGCCAGGGTCTTTCTTTTGATCGCGGCGATGTATCTCGTCTATTTTTTGGTCGATACGGCTTTTTTGGGGGGAGTCGACACCGGCGCGCGTCCCGATATCGATCTCGGCGTCTTTTTTGCCCGTTTTTGGTTCTTCGTGGGCTTAGCCGCGTTGATCGTCAAGCTGCTCGTCACCGGCCGGCTGCTCCATTCATTCGGCCTTCTAACCGGTTTGCTTATCGCTCCGGTCGGCCTCCTCGCGCTGTTCGTCCTGGCACCCATATCGGAGTCTCCCTTGGGGGCGGCCGTCGGCGTGAGTCCGTTGGTTATCGTGATTGCATTGAAGGCCGCCGAGCGCGTGCTCGACGGCAGCATTTTTTTGCCGAGCTTTTACGGCCTTTTTCAAGCATTCCGTCCGCGAGTCCAGGCGCGCAATCAACTTTTGGCCGAGAGTCTCATCGGGCAGGGAATCGCGAGTGTCGCCGGGTTTCTGTTGATTTTGGCGCGTCAGACCGACCGCTTTTCGCTCCGCCACATCTATCTCCTGGGCTGTGCGGTCTCGGTGGGCTGGATCGTCGCCGCCGTTGCCGCGGCGCGGAAGTACCGTGCGGTCGCCGCACACCGTCTCGCACCACCGTCGTACAAGCGATGGCCCACCGACCGACCCCTTCCACCGGAGGTCGGCGGGCGCAACCCGGAAGGTGGAACGGCCCTCGGTCGACGGTCGATGTCATCTGCAGGCGAGAGCGGCGATCCGGTCGTCGAGCGCCTGCTCCGCGCGCGCGCCCTGTTGACCATGGGGGCGACGTATGATGTTCGATGGCCCCCGTTTGCCGACGCATGGAACCACGAATGGAGCCGCACCATCGACGAAGTCGCGGCGTTGATCGATGCGACGATGGGCACCGCGCGGCTCTCGGATCGGCTCGTACGGTTACAAGGGCTCGAGGGTGCCCAGTATCGTACCGCGGTAGATGGATTGGCTCCCATCATTCCCCAACGGTATCGAGAACCATTTCTGGCACTGTTGGAGAAGGACGAACTGTTTCTCTTGGATCGCGCGATGAAGGGATATGACGCGGAGCAGTTGCCGCCGATTAACCACGCGGACAATCCCGCAGCGGTGAGCGCCTGGACGCGCTCGATCATCGCGCTGTCGCGAGACGTCGACCGTGAGACGAAATGGGCCGCCGACCATGAGAATCTGCGGCACATGAAGCGATCTCAGTTGTTCTCCGCCTTCTCCTTGGAGTATCTCCATCAGCTTACGCGGCACGCCGAGCGGCGAACATTCGGCGCGGGGGAGCGTATCGTCACTCAAGATGAGGCGGGAGACTCTCTGTATGTCGTGACCGACGGCGAGGTATCGGTACGAAGCGGCGATCACACCTTAGCGAGATTGGAGGCCGGAAGCTGCTTCGGTGAGCTGTCGGCGATTCTGCCCGAGCGGCGCTCTGCTACCGTCGTTGCCGAAGGCGAGGTTGCGACGCTCGTGTTGGGGCGTAACGAGGTCATCGCGTTTCTGTCGCGCCACACGTCGGCGACCCAAACTCTCCAGGTGATCCTCCGCGACCGTATTGCCGGACGGCTCGACGACATCGGAGTACCCGGGAACGTCGAAGGCCGCGGCGAGGCCGACATCATCCCGATCGAGATGACGCCGGAAGAGTCCGCCGTAGCGTTGTCCGGCCTCGAGCTCTTCTCGGACCTATCGGGCGGTGACGTCGCGGACCTTGCGGTAAACGTCGGGTATGAGGATCTCGCGCCCGGAGCATCGGTATCGCTGCGATCGACGGCGGACGACGCGCTTCGGATCGTCGTTGCCGGCGCGGCGAGCGAGACGGTCGGCGACCTCTCCCTCGGGGCGTTCGGCGTCGGTTCCGTTCTCGGTACCCTCCCGTGGTTGGGGGCGACGACCCACCGAACGTCGATCGTCGCTTCAGGAGGATGTCGCCTCGCCCACGTATCGAGACCGGTGTACGAGGCGTTGGTTGCTCGCTCTTCGACGTTCCACATCGCCGTGCTCTCGTCCCTCGTTACGATCTCGCGCGAGCTCGCTCGGGTAGGGATACGCACATCGGAGTCATGAGAGGATCGGGTGCCTCAGGGAGGTGAGATACTCCACTCCACGAGGAGCGACGCGGCCTCCTGCATGGTCAGATCGGAACACGCCAGGCTGTTGGGAATGATGCTCGACGGGCTCAATCCGGGATGCGTATTGACCTCGAGCGCGTAAATACGATCGTCCCTGATACGAAAATCGATCCTACTGAATCCGACGAACCTCAAATGGCGGTGCACGTCCATCGCCACCCGTCGCATGTGAAACTGGTGTTGCGGTGCCAGCTCGTGGCCGCAGTTGACGTGGTATCTGTTTTCGAATTTGATATTCTTGTCGAAGTATCGCCCTTCGAACTCAATTTTCGCAATGGGAAGTATCGTGATATCCGGCAGCCTCCAATGGCCGAATGTGCCGACGCAATACTCCGGCCCGTCGACGTACTCCTCGGCGTAGGCCATGACCGACGCGTCCTCGACGCGTTGGGCCCACCGCTCCCAGGTTGAGATGAAGGCGTCCTCGTCTTCGATCAAGTCGAGGCCCGAACTGGAGCCGCCGTGGGCGAGTTTGAGCATAAAGGGGTATCCGACGCCCGAGTTACGATGTCGCGCGACCGAGCGCATCACATCGTCGTAGCGCGGAAATCCCAGTTGCACATCCCTGGGATGGACGACCGACAAGATATCGAATACGTCCTTGGTAAGCACTTTGTCCATCCCGATCACCGACGGCGTGATGCCGTTGCCGGTCAAGGGGATGCCGGCAAGTTCGAAAAAACCTTGGACTTGTCCGGCGTTCTCGCGCTCTCCGTGCAGCGTGTTGAAGACGACGTCCGGTCGGTACTCAGCAAAACAGTGCACCAGCGAGGGCCAACTGTTGACATCGCGCCCTTCGCCCGTCTCCGAAAGCCGGATCGACCCGTCGGCGACCCAATCGAGTACCTCGACGCGATAGCCGCTTAAACGCAACGCCTCCTCCACGACTCCGGCCGAACGTCGCGAGAGATAGTCCTCCGATGAGATGCCGCCGCGTAGAATGGCAACGTGTGTGTTACGCGTACTCTTCAACGGCCGAACCCTCCCGTTTCTTGTGGGGGCCGGCAATGAAAGCGGTCGTCGCGGACACCGCAAAGATGTTCGTCATGGTGGTAATCGGTTCGATAACCGGATTCACCGCGAGAAGCAGAATGACGATTGCGTTGCTCGGAAGACCGAGGGGGCCGAACACGATGCTTATCATTGCCAGACTCACGATTCCCGGTGTGCCGGCACCGGCGATCGCCGCGAACACTACGAGTATCGTTGCAACGAGTAACTGTCCGAAATCGAGCGGAATATTGTACAACTGGGCCGCGAAGATCGTCGCCACGCCGTAGAGAATGATCATGCTGAAACGGCTCACCACGACACCGAGCGGGGTAACGAGGTTGACGAGCTCCTCGTCGACCTCCAGCTCCTGCGACAACCCTTCGATCGCCGCGGGCATCGAGGCGAAGGTGCTTTGCGTGCCGAACGCGATCAACAGCGATTCCTTGAGCGCCGTGACGGCGCGAAATACGCCGACGCGCAAGGACACCGATATGACGATCGCCGAGGCGACGAACACGATGAATGACACGACGTAGACGACCACGACGAACTTCGCCATCGCGATGATGACCTCGAGGCCGGTGGTGGCGATCTGACCCGCGAGCAGGCAGAACAGCCCCAAGGGGAGGAGATACATAATCCACTCGATGATCGTAAAGAACGCCTTGAAGAGCGCTTCGGTCATGCCCAGCATGTACCTCCGTTGCTCCCCGTGGAGAAATCCCGTGGCGACGCCGAGCATGATGCTGAAAAACAGAATCTGGAGGCTCGCACCACTGCCCATTGACGCGAAAATGTTCTGAGGGATCAGTTGATCGAAGAACGAGAAAATGCCTTGGCGCTCCTGAATGATCGCGCGGCTCTCGCCACTTTGATCGGCGGCCGTGAGGGCGCGTCCCAACGTGATTTGCGCCTCCTGCGACAAGCCGCCGCCGGGTTGAATGACGAGGCTCACCATAAGCGAGGCGATACTGGTCACGAAGAGGAAGAGGAGCGAGTACACGACGATGCGCGTTAGGTAGCGTTGACTCTCATCGTCGCCGAAAATCTTGCCGATCGATGTAACGATGGCGCTGATGAGGATGGGAAAGATCGTCATCCTGAGAAGGTTGAGATAGACCTGTCCGATCGGTGCGATCGCCGTCGAGAGTTGAAACGCCCATTCGCGCTCCTGCGCGGCGATACCGATGAGGATACCGCCGACCATCGCCCCGATTATTACGAGTGGGCTTTTTACGATTCGCGCGAAGGCGCCTCTCTGTTTTGGTGCAACCGTCATTGAATACTCCTTACCTCGTGCCGAACTCGTACCGCTCGACGAGTTCTCCGACCGTCGCTGGGTCGCCTTGCCCCTCGACGAGAATGTTTACCCACTCCCACAGAAAGTCGTCGCGCCACGGAACGAGGCCGACCACCGCAGTGGAGGTCGGCAGCGGAAGCACGCGAAGTTGAATGCCCCGTTCCGGATGCTCTACGAAGTATCGATAGACCGACGCCTCGTCGAGAGCGATTGCGACAAAGTCGCCCGACTCGACCCCACGCCACAGTCGCTCGCGACTCTCGACGATCGACAGGTCGGCGCGCGGATATGTGCGCGATACCTCGCGGACGAACGCCGCCTCGTCGGCCACCGCGACCGGGACGGCGCCGCGCAACAGATCGCCGGAGAGCGTTCCGCCGGTACGTCCGGCGCTGTACGCCGTCCGATTCGCGACGATCATCAGATCGAGCGACGCGACCGGCGACGTCTGAAACGCCCTCTCGCTGTTGTCGAGGTCGCGGAAGACCTTCGAGAAGGCCACGTGAATGTCCCCGTCGGCGACCGCCTCCCGGAGCGCATCCCGACTCTCAAAGGGAATAATCGAAAGCGTCACGCCGAGCTCGGCCGCGATCTCCCGCATCAGCGTTATCTCGTATCCGTCCCACACACCGCCGCGGAGGTACACAAACGGGTAGAGATCCCCATCGACGATCCCGCCGCGAAGCTCTCCGTTCTCCTGGACTTCCCGGAGAATCGTCTGTCCGTGGATCGATGCGGCGACATATACCGTCAGTGCAAGCACGATCCAGAGCCGTCTGCAGGTGGCTGCGTTACTCATAGTATTGCGCATATTGGGTCAGCAGTTCCTGTCCGGTGATCGTTCCGTGGACGTCCTGTATGAAGACATTGAGCCAATGGAGAAGATGGACGTCGTCCGGGTGCACCGCCATGGCCAGCGGATCCTCGTAACGCGGCTCATTGAGCGGAATCGTCTGCAGATTGATCTGTTGTTCCTGGTTCTCAAAGAGAAAGTTCGCGACGCCCACCTCGCTCCGTAGCGCGAAAGTGACCTCTCGCGAGAGCACCGCGTCATAGACGGCGTTCCAGTTCTCCAGTTCGACGAGCTCTACGTTGGGAAAGATGTTACGAGCGATCGTGACGTACGCGTTGCCCTCCGGCTCCGCGACCCGCTCCGCGGTACGGTTCAGCGAGGCGACCGGATCGTTGAGATCGACGTCGAACACCGACACGTTAATACGGTGAATCGCGATCGTCGGCTGCACAATGATGTACGGCGTGGTGAAGCGGACGAACTGCGCTCGCGCAAGCGTCCGGCTCAACAGCGATATTGCCACGTCGGCGTGGCGCTCGGCGACGCGCCGCGGGATCTCGTTGAAGGACCCCGCCTCGCGATCCAACACGAGATCGACACCGAGGCCCTCGGCGACATCGCGTGCTAAGTCGATCTCGTGGCCGATCAATTCCCCCGGGTTATCCGGGTCCTCGAACATGTACGGTCTGAAATTCGACGAATGCATTGCAACGATGAGGTAGCCGCGCTCTTTGATTCTCCGGATATCCGGCGGATAGCGTGAAAAATCTTCTTGGGCATACAACGGAATACCCAGCGTCGAGACAACGATCGCTGCGAAAACGATCCTCACAATTCGGATACTACTCATAGCGCCTCCACCGCACAGGTCCGTCACTTTGTCGTAAATTGCGCCACTCCGTCCCAGCCGGCGCCGGGAGGAGCGGATCGGAAGTTTTCTATCCGCGTGAGAAAGAGCGACGCGGCACGGTCGCGGGGACGCATCTCAAGTACGCGTTTCATATCGGCTTCGGCCGCGTCCCAGGCTTGCGCAAAGTACGCCTCGAGACCGCGTTCATACGTCTCGATCCACCGGGTAATCTCGTCGGTACAACGATCGCGTTCGCCGACCAACTCATACACGGTGACGGGGATGGTTTTACCCTTGACCATGACGCGATCGATGCGGCGGAACGCAAAGGCATCCTCGGTACGCGCGCGAATGTCCTCGCTCGCCAGTATCACGACGCCGTACGTCTTTGCGAGTCCCTCCAGCCGGCTGGTAAGGTTTACCGGATCCCCGAGGATCGTGTAGTTGAGGCGTTCTTCGCTGCCCATGTTGCCGACAACCACGTCGCCGACGTGGAGTCCGATTCGCGTATACAGAAGGGGTAGCTCGCTCTCCTTCCACGTTCGGCGCAACGCAATGAGCTTCTGACGGCAACGGATCGCCGACAGACACGCCGCGTGAGCGTGTTGTGCCACCGATGTGGGGGCGTTCCAAAAGGCCATGACCGCGTCGCCGATGTACTTGTCAACCGTGCCGCCGGTATCGGCGATGATACCGCTGAAGTTTCCCAGATAATCTCCCAAGTGATTAACCAGCTCATTCGGTGTCAGCGTCTCCGCGATCGTCGTGAAATCGGCGACGTCGGAGAAGAAGATGGATACCTCTTGCGTCTTTCCTCCCAGCACCGCGTCTTGTCCGCTGCGAATGAGAAAGCTCACCAAGTCGCTCGGAATGTACTTCTTGAACGAGCGAATACCCGACTTCATACGCTCGAACGCCTCGGTCATGTTGTGAAGTTCCGTAAAGGGGCTTGCGGCTACGATCGCCCCGTCCAACTCCAAGTTGCGGATACGATCGGCCTCGGCGGTCAGTTGACGAATCGGTTTCGTGATCATGCTCGATATGTACAGCGAGACGAGGATGACAAGAACGAGTGTCGCCACCGACACCGAGGCGGTGATGAAGTAGGTCGATATCAGCTCGCCCACAAAGTCGTCCTGCGGCACGACGATCCCCACGTTCCACGGCGGCACGCGAGGGTCTTGAAGGGGTGCAAACGCGGCGAGATAGGTCCGCCCGTCCATATCGAAGCGGAACTGGTGGCTCTCGTCGAGTCGTGTGAAGACGCCGCCGGTTTCGGCACCGACCCGCTGTTGGAGCGCCGTAAAAGCACTGCGGGCCGCCATGTCGTCGATGGTCGTCATACTTTGAAGGACTTCCGGTTGAATGCCGTCCTCCGCGATGCGCAGAGATCCGTATGCCACGCCTTGTCCATCGTTCGTAAAGAGGAATGCGCGACCGTTCTGCCCGATCGTGAGCGTTTCGAGGAAGTCGCTGAGCTGCTCCAAAACGATGTCGATTCCGACGACGCCCGCAAGCACTCCGTCGGACGCGTAAACCGGCGCCGAGACGGTGACGCCGACCTTCCCCGATGCGTAGAACCGTCCGCTTGAGCTGAATGTGTAGACCGAGCTCCACGTCGCATTGCCCCGGTCTACGGCGTTTGCGTACCACGGGCGCCATCGGGGATCGTAGATATAGTCGATATCGGGCTCGGCGGCAACGATCGCGCCCCCCTCGTCGCGTCGATAGATGATCGTCTCGATGTACGGCGCGATGGTCCGCGCAACGGTCTCGATCTCCTCCGGCGTGTCGCGAGGAAGCTCCCGCGCGTCTCGAAGGAACGCATCCGACGCCTCGCCGTCGATCTTACGGTCGATCGCCTGAGTCTGTACGGTGAGATCGAGCTCCACACCGTTGAGCCAGAAGTCGCCGGTCGTCGAGCCGAAATAGATCAGCGCGAATTGATCGTAGACGGAGAATTGCGGAATCGTAACGGTATTGAATACGTCGAAGTAATTTCGGTTGTAATGCTCAGGGTTGAGCAACGTCTCGTTCATCTCGGCGAAACGTGCCGCCGGCGAGAGGTGGCCGACGGTGTTTTCCAGAACGATTTGGCTGGTCTGTGTCAGGTAATCGAAGCTTACGCGCTCGAGGGAGCGAATGGAGAAGTAAAGGTTGATTATAAAAATTGATATTCCGGTTAATGCGACGAAAATAGTAAAAAATATAGGCAGCGCAATTCTCAGATGAAACCGGAAACGACCCACTTTAGTACCTCTATTACATGATAGCACTATAATAATTGAATATTCCGCGTTTGGTAAATGTTCCCGATGTCGGCGTTATTGAGGCGGATACTCGGGCAATACGACGATGAATCGGTAGCAACGACCCGTTGCGCGCGAGCGCGTCTGCGAGGCGCGCCGGGGCAACTACCGAAAGGACCCGGTCGACAGCCCCTTCACGATCTGTTTCTGGAGGACCATGAAAAGCGCGATGAGAGGGAGAGCGGTCAACCCGGCAAAGGCCATGACGTTGTTCCAGCTCGTCGCCTCGGCGCCGATGAAGTTGTAGAGTCCCAACGTGGCGGGATGCATACTCTCGCGGCTCAGAAACGAGAGGGCAAACACGAAGTCGCCGAAGGACCAGACAAAGGACATCGCGCCGACCACGGCAAATCCCGCCTTGCTCATCGGTATCGAGATACGGAGGAAGGATTGGAGGAGTCCGCAGCCGTCGATCAACGACGCCTCCTCGATCTCCGTCGGTGCGGCGAGAAAGGCGGTGCGCAACATGATAACCGCAAACGGTATCGTGAGGGACGCGTTGGCGAGGATGACCGAGGCGTAGCTGTTGATGAGGCCCGCCCGATTGAACAGTACGAACAGCGGCGTCACTCGGAGTACGGTTGGCAGCATCTGAGCGATGAGAAAGATGAGTACCACCGGAGAGACGATGCGGCTTTTCATCCGTGCAACGGCAAACCCGGTGCATCCTGCGAGAATGAGCGTCAAGGCGGTACTGGCCGTCGCGATCAGCACGCTATTGGCAAAGTAACGCCCGCCCCCGGAGGCGAGGGTCTGTAAAATCGGTTCGAAGGTAATCGGATCGGGTATAAGGGTCGGGGGGATCGCGTAGACGTCCCGCTCCGTCTTGAGACCCGATACGTACATCCAGAACACCGGTACGAGATAGATACCCATGGCGAGGAATGCGCCGAGGGTATAGATCGCGACGCGGCGGTTTCCGGTCCTTGTGCCGTTTCTCCGCTTCACGACTCCTCCCGGGCAAACCAATAGATGTAGATCACCGTCGGTATCATCGTCAGCACAAAGAGCATATTGGCCGCCGTCGCGCCGTCGCTGAAGGTGAACAGCACGAAAGAGAGGCGGTACGACCACACCGACAACGTCGTCGTGGCGTTGACCGGCCCGCCGGTAGTCATGACCCAAATGAGATCGAAGACCTTCAACGTGTAGATGAAACCGAGCATCACCGTCGCCGCGATCGTGTGTCGGAGGAGCGGTATCGTGATACGGAAGAACCGTTGGGTGCGGCTCGCACCGTCGATCATCGCCGACTCGAAGACGCTCTCGGGAAGGTTTGCCAGCCCGCCGGTGAGGAGCATCATGTTGAAGGGTATGCCGAGCCACACGTTCGCCATGATGACTCCCGCCATCGCCGAGCCGGGCCTGGGCAGCCAACTGATGTTCCGGTCGATCATCCCGAGTCGGCGCATGAGGAAGTTCAACAGTCCGAAGTCGCTATTGAGTATCCAGCGCCAGATGGTCCCGACCACGATGGGAGAGAGCACCCACCCGAGGATGACCGCCGACCGTACAAAGTCCCGGGCGGGGAATCGTCGGTTGAGATAGAGCGCAACGGCAAAGCCGATGGAGAACTGAAAGGTGATGCTCGCCGTCGTGAAGAGAAGCGTGTTCCCCAACACCCTCCAAAACGCGTCGTCTCGCAACAGCTCGAGATAGTTTGCCAAACCGACAAAGGGATGACGGTCCGCGCGGATGTTGGCCGCCGTTACCTCCCGTAGGCTCAAGGTGACGTTGTGGAGGATCGGATACAAGACGAACACCACGAGGTACAGGAGTGCCGGTGCCATGAACCACCGATACGTGCGTTCCGGGTTATAGCGCTTCATACGAATCGTCTATGTTCCGATGATCCGGCCGTCGGCCCCGGATCGAGGGCCCCATCCGGCGCGATCGACCGCGAATGGAGGCTACTGATAGATCTCCGTAATTGCGGCGGCGGCCTCGTCGAGCGCCTCCTCGGGCGACGCTTGACCGGTAAGGGCCTTCTGGATCGCCACCTGGATCGCGTCGGAAATCGCCGGCCACTGGGGATGAGGACCGCGTGGGGAGGCGTACCGGAGCTGTTCGATGAACACCTGGAGCCGCTCGTCCTCGACCCACCGTCCCGCCTCACCGGCGACATCGGCGCGCGAGGGGATGCGGGCGCCGCCGAGGTAATCCCAGTAGAATCGTCTGATGTTCTCCGGAGACTGGAGCCACGTGATAAACTCCCACGCCTCCTCCGGGTTGTCGCTGTCGGCCATGATCGCCATGTTGTAGCCCCCCATAGCGGAGGATCGAACGCCGACCTCTTCCACTACCGGGAGGAGGGCGAGACCCCACTCGAACTCGACCTCCTCCATAAGGCCCAAACTCCACGGTCCGGAGATAGCCATCGCCACATTTCCGCTTGCCAACAGCCCGACCGCCTCGTTCTGCGTGATATTGACCACCTCCGGCGAGGCGTATCCGCCCTCGACCAGATCGCTCCACAGTCGAAGCGCCGCGACTCCGCCCGCGCCGTTTACGCGCTCAAGAGTGCCGCCGGCCTGTTGGACGAAGGGTAGAAACTGAAACGTCCCCTCCTCGGTCCGCACCGCCGAGAAGGCGATGCCGCGAAACTCCTCGGCCGGGTTAGTAAGGGTTGCGGCGTACTCGCGCAGCTCGGTCCACGTCCGGGGCGGAGAGTCGATACCGGCGCGATCAAAGGCGTCGCGATTGTAGTAGAGCAAGATCGTGTTGGAGTCGATCGGTACGCCGAAGTTACGCCCCTCCCACATCGTCGAGTTCCACGGTCCGGGGAAGTATTCGTCCGCCTCACCCCACTCCTCGACCCAATCGGTGAGATCGTACAAGGAGCCCGAGGCGGCAAAGGAGGCGTGGTCGGGGTTGTCGACCATGTAGATATCGGGCACCTCTCCGGTTACCACCGACTGCGTTATCTCCCGCTTGAGGTCGCCGAATGGAATAAAGCGCGGTTCCACCGCAAAGCGATCGGGGTGCTCTCGATTCCACGTGGCCGCGGCGTGCTGAATGAAGTGCGTCTCCTCGGGAAAGGGATGCCAAATCGTAACGGTCGACGCACCCTCATCCTGCCCCGACGCAAAGAGCGCGGTCGACAGGATCAACAACAGCGCGGCCGATACGATACCGCGTCGAAACGTCCTCCGTTTCATAACGTTCTCCTTGCAACGAGTGAATTGTAAGCGCTACCGGAAGCGCTTACAATCGTCATTATGAGGCCCTCTCGAAGCTGTGTCAAACGAAATTGCACCCTTTGGGCCGTGCGGTCGTATCGAACGTTTCATTCGCCGTCTTGACCGACTTTTTTGCAGTATAGTAAGTTCTGATCTCGTATTATCATTTTTTTTCGGGTTTCTCATCGCAATTCGGGACCCTCTCCCGCGAGGAAGAGCATGCCTCACATATCTCTCCGCGGCCTTACCAAGACGTATCGTAGCTCCCTCAGAGGGACCGGCTTCTCCGGCGCATTGAAGGGCCTCTTTGCCCGCACATACCGCGAGATCACGGCCCTCCAAGACGTATCGTTCTCCGTCGAGACGGGGGAGATACTCGGCTACATCGGCCCGAACGGCGCCGGTAAGTCGACCACCATCAAGATACTGAGTGGGATCATGCGTCCCGACCGCGGTGAGTGCACCGTGGCCGGAAGGGTACCGTGGGAGAACCGTATCGAGCACGTCCGCCGTATCGGCGCCGTCTTCGGTCAGCGGACGCAGTTGTGGTGGGACCTCCCCGTCGAGGAGTCTTTTTCGCTCCTCAGGACGATGTATCGCGTACCGGCGCCGCAGTTTCGCCGGTCCCTTGGGGAGCTCACGGATCTTCTCGTACTGGCCCCGCTCCTCCGTATGCCGGTCCGCCAGCTTTCGTTGGGCCAGCGTATGCGATGCGACCTTGCCGCGTCCCTACTCCACAACCCCGACACGCTCTTTTTGGATGAGCCGACGATCGGCCTCGACGCTACCGCCAAGGTCGCGGTGCGCCGCTTTATACGCGGACTCCGAGACCGTCGCGGTACCGCGGTCATTCTCACGACCCACGATATGGACGATATCGAGGAGTTGTCCGATCGCGTGATCCTGCTCAACGAGGGAGAGATTGTCTACCGCGGCGATCTCAACGGGCTGCGAAGTCGCTACGGCTTCCGGAGGCGTCTCACCATCGAGACCGCGGGAGCCGCACCGATAGCGCCGGTCCCATCGACCGAGGCGCACATCGAGGGCGGGCGCGTTACCTACTGGTACGACCCGAAAGAGACCGACGTCGCCCGGATCATCGCCGCAGTCTCCTCCTCCCGCAGAATCGTCGACCTGACGGCGGAGGCGGAGCCCATCGAACGTGTCGTGGCGCAGATATACGAGGAGTCCCGCGGATGAGCGTCTATTGGGCGCTCTTTCGCGTCGTCTTTCAACAGCATCTCCAGTATCGCGTAGCGGCCGTGGCCGGGGCGATCACTAATATCGCCTTCGGCTTTTTTCGAATCTTCCTGCTGACGGCGTTTTACGCGGCGTCCGAGGCGCCGCAGCCGATGGCGCTATCGGATCTCTACAGCTACATCTGGTTCGGGCAAGTACTGTTCGGCGTCTTACCCCTGACGGGGATGATCGGCGGCGACGCGGAGGAGATCCGTTCCGGCGACGTTGCCTATCGCCTGATCCGCCCCGTCGGACTCTACCGGTTCTTTTACTTCCGCGTGCTGGGACGGAGGGTGACTGTTCTTTGCTCCCGCTCGGTGATCCAAGTAGTCGTGTTGGTCCTCCTGTTGCCCGTGCTGGGACTCTCTCGTTACGGCATGGAGCGCCCGACGTCAAGCTCCTCCCGGTTCTTTTGGGGAGCTTCTTGATCACGCTTCTTCTGAGCGCCGCGATCCAAACTGCAATCTACATGACCGGTTTCTGGACCGTCTCGACGCGCGGATCGGCGGCGCTCTCATACGCGGTCGTGAGCCTCTTTTCGGGACTATTGGTACCGCCGGCGTTCTTTCCACCCCTTCTGAGACGCATCGCCGCGTTCCTACCCTTTCGCGGGCTCTACGATACTCCGGCGCTCCTGTATACCGGCGCGGTGACGTACCGTGGGGCCGTGTTGGGATTGCTCCATCAGATCGTGTGGGTAGTCGTCCTTATCGGGTTCGGCGTGCTCCTGTCTCGCCGGGGAACGCGCAAGCTGGAAGTGGCGGGAGGGTAGACGGAGTGCACGGGTTACGCGTATACGGCGCGCTGATCGGAGCGTCCATCCGGTCGCAACTCCAATACCGACTCTCGGTTCTCTTCAATATCACGGGGTACTTCACCATTTTCTGGTCGGAGTTTATCGCGATCTGGATTCTCTTCCGCCACTTCGGCTCTCTCGCCGGTTGGCGGATGGAGGAGGTACTCGTCTGCTACGGCTTGGCACACCTCTCTCATGCCCTCGCCGAGTTCGCCGTGCGCGGCTTCGATTTTCTGGCCGACCTTACGCGTGTCGGTGCGTACGATCGATTGCTCTTGCGGCCCGTATCGACGGTCGTACAGCTGTGCGGCCACGAGTTTGCCCTCCACCGATTGGGACGGCTCTTGCAAGCGCTCATCGTCCTCACAATCGCCCTCATCATCATCGACGAGCCGATCTTGCCGATCGGTGTGTTTCTCCTCGTGTGGGCGCTCTTCGGCGGAGCGTGCCTCTTTTCGGGTTTGTATATCCTTCAAGGTGCGGTGGGAATGAAGGTGCTGCAGAATATCGAGGCGTTCAATATCTTCACCGACGGCGGGCCGCAGATGGCGCAGTTTCCGATGTCGATTTATCCCTCGCCGTTGCGCGGTGTGTTTACCTTTTTGATCCCCCTCGCCGGCGTCGTTTACTATCCGGCGTTAACCTTCTTGCGACGCGGCGACGGGGTACCGCTCTCTGTCGGGTGGATCACCCCTGTCGGCGGTGTGATCTTTTGTATTGTCGCGCTGTCGGTCTATCGTCAGGCCGAGGCGCGCTATGTCTCGACGGGCAGTTGAGGTACCATGAAGAGGAGGACACGGTGCATGACGTTGTCGAGTGGCTTCTTGAAGGGGACGTCTCCATACAATATCAGACGCACCGCGATCTATTGGGCGAGGATAGGCCCGATCTTCGGGAGCGGATCGAATGCGAGGGGTGGGGTGCGCGCTTTCTCGCTCGTAGGAATGGTGACGGGTCGTGGGGGCGCGACTTTTATCAACCCAAGTGGACCAGCTCGCACTACACACTGCTCGATCTCAGGGCCCTGGAGATCGATCCGCGGCACCCCGCGGTGCAGGAAAGTATTCACGCAATTACGGAACGCCGTAAAGGTCCGGACGGCGGTATCAATCCGTCGGGAACGATCAAGCAGAGCGACGTCTGTATCAACGGGATGTTTCTACGATACGCCTGCTACTTTCGGGAGCCGGAGAAGGGGCTCCGATCGGTGGTCGACTTCATCCTGGACCAGCGTATGGACGACGGTGGATTCAACTGTCGCAAAAACCGATCGGGGGCGCGGCACAGCTCCGTGCACTCGACGATCTCCGTCCTCGAGGGGATCCTGGAGTACTCGATACACGGATACGGATACCGCACGGAGGAGCTTGAGCGTGCGGCCACGGCGGCGCGGGAGTTCCTGCTCGACCACCGCCTCTATAAGTCGGACCGTACCGGGGAGATCATCCATCCGGAGTTGCTGCGCCTCGCCTTCCCGTGGCGCTGGAAGTACAACATCCTCCGCGCCCTGGACTATTTTCGCCGCTCCGACGCCCCGCGAGACGAGCGTATGGACGACGCGTTGCAGGCCCTCGTCGCCAAACGTCGCCGCGACGGACGCTGGCCGCTCCAGGCGGCGCATCCCGGTGTCACGCACTTTGTCATGGAGGAGTCGCGCGCCGCGAGCCGTTGGAATACCCTTGCGGCCCTTCGCGTGCTTCAGTCTTACGGAACCGTGGGAGAGGCTGTGACCGAGTATCAGCGTCCCGAGAGGATCGAACAATGAAGGATTTCTTGAGCATCGGGGACTCGATGGTACGTCGTGTAGCGGTGAGAGAGTGCCGCGACCCCATGGTAGATCTCTCCGAGTTGGGGTTTGTGATTGATCGCACGCGAAGGCAGATATCGAACCGTAGTACGCACTTTTCCAAGGTGCGCTCAACGGTAGCGTCGAAACTTCGAGTCGCCGCCGATCAACTACCGCCCCACCTTGGATTCCTGATCAAAGAGGGATACCGTCCGAGAAGACGGCAGATGATATCCTATGAGAGCGTAACGCATCACATACGAACGACCTATCCGGAACTCTCCGAAGCACAGATCGTCGAGGAGACGGACAAACTGTGCGCCCCCATCGATGTTGCGCCGCATCCGACCGGCGCCGCGGTAGATCTGACCTTACGCGACGTAAAGAGCGGAGAGGAGCTTGACCTGGGAACCGAGTACAACGCGATTCCCATCGAGACGGACAATGCGACGTTCTCCGACGCGACCAACATTAGCGATGAGGCTATCGAGCTGCGACGGATTTTGTACTCCGCGATGACCTCCGCCGCGTTCGTGAACTACCCGTCGGAGTGGTGGCACTGGTCCTATGGAGATAAGTATTGGGCCGCGACACTGCATCGACCCTACGCGTTATACGGCGTCGTCGATGAAGATTCGATGGACGTCGATACGTAGCGCGCGCTCAGAGGTCTCGTATCTCCGCTTCTCCCGTTATCGATTCGTATCCGACCCGGTGCATACGTGTCATCCGTTTCGACTATAGGCAAGCCGCAGCGCGGCGAGAAGGTGTTCCGGGAGCGCGTCGTCGACGGGAACATCGACATGGTGCGTGATACGTTCGCTTCCGCCCAACCCCTTTGCCGGGAGAAGCCCCATCGGCGGATCCGCACCCGCCAGCGCGAGACCGACGCGGAGGTTCGATTTGTGAGGTGCCAGTACGGCAAATTGGCGTCGTCGCTTGAAGGGAATGTAGGTTCTGCACGCGATGCTCGTGACGTCCCCTCCGAGAGCGAGGATATGCTCCCTCAACTTCCTGTAGCTGTTATGCAGAACGGTATCTTCGCTACCGAATAAACGCCGCTCTATCGCCTGTTCGTCTGCGTACTCGTCGCGATTGACGAACCGCTCCCAAATGGTGACCGCCTGATAATGGCCGAGTCCCGCGCTCTCCTTGAGCCAACCGATCACGCGTTTTTTGTCCGTTCCCATATCGCTCGGAATCGAGGCGATCCATTCGTCGAGATTCTTTCCCGTCTTCTCCGGTAGGTTCCGTACGATTGCCTCTCCCATCTCCTTTGCCGACAGCGCCATTACTCCCCCTCGGTGAATTGTGAAAACCACGACCGTGCGAACGATGTCGTAGAGCCGGGTACGAACGAGAAGACGCGATAGATCGAGCGCTTCTCGCTCTCGATGAACCCTGCATCTTCCAAAATGTTAATATGCTTCATGACCGCGAAGCGCGATATCGGGAACTCGGCACACAGTTCCTGAAGCGTAATTCCCGGACGTCGATACACGATCTCGACTATTGCGCGCCGATTGTGGTCGGCCAACGCCTTGAACTGCAGGTCGTCACGCTCCGCTACGCCCATAACGCGGCCAAGAGCGCCATGGTAAGATACACGACGAGCGTATTGCCCTCGTCGATGAGGTAGAGGCTCCACGGCCGGTCCTCGAAGTATTTAATCCTCAGGTTGGCGAGGCCGCTGGTGACGATCCATATCCCCGCACCGACTCCCAGAGCTTCGAGTGCGCCGTCTATCGGTACGTTGTTGAGCAGCACCCAGATCAGATACGCCTGCCCCGCGGCAAAGACCGCCGACGCGATGTAGCCCGGTGTGGGCGAGACGCCGGAATCGCCGATGTCGCCTTTCCTGAGCCCCATCGCCGCCATCCACGGCTTGGCGAATAGCAGCGGTGAGTACCATACCATGCCGACCACCGTACTGGCGACGACCGCGACCAGCAGGTAGGCCCAATTGACGGCGAATAGCATATGTTACCTCCGTATCACGTGACTTTTTGGTAACATAATATGTTGAATACCGCTCGTCAAGGTGCGTCGGAACGTACCGTTGCGATCGGTAGTATCTTGAAGGTGCATGCGGTTACGCTTCCTTGCGCCTATTCCGGAGTTGGCGAACTACGTTACGAGAGTGTGGGTATTCGAGAGCGCCGGTTCGTTGCCGGATTTCGATATGCGTCTCTTTGTTCCTAACGGGTCGGCAAAGCTTATCGTACCGTTTCGTAACGGTCTCTCCGGTGCGTTGAGCGGCCGGCACCACCTCTCAAAGGAGCACCGGATTACGCTCGTGGGTGCGTGCGATGAGGCGGCGATCATCGATGTGGAGGACGACCGCCCCTCCGGCTCGATCGGCATAGAACTCAATCCTATGAGTGCGTATCGTTTCTTCCCCTTTGCCCAATGGAGTATGCTCAATCGGATTCATCTGTTGCGCGACGTCATCGGGCCGCATGCGCGCGATATCGAAGAGCGCATTGCCGCCGCCGCAGGCGTTGCGCAGAAGGTCACGCTCCTTCAACGCTTCTTGGTGCGCCGTCTTTCCAACGCCGTCGTCCATCCCGCTTTCGACTACTGTATCGGTAGGATCGGGACGACCAACGGCGCCGTTACCGCGCGCGAACTCGAAAGCGAGACGGGATACAGTGCGCGCTGGCTCAATGTCACATTTCGAGACAAACTCGGTATGAGTCCAAAACGATTCGCATCTATCGTGCGCTTTGAACATTGCTATACCATGCTCATGCACGGCCGGCACGATGAGTTTGTCCGCCGTGAGCTTCACCGTTTGTACTACGATCAATCGCACTTCGCGCGAGATTTCACGCGCTTTACCGGATTCTCGCCGACGCGCTTTGCACGGGAGCACAACGCGTTCGGCCGCCTCTTCTACGAACGATAAGTTCCGATTTTTACAAGCCGAGCGACTCGCGGCGGCGGCACTATACAACCATGAACAGGTTGAAAGATAAGGTCGTGGTAATAGCCGGCGGCGGCAGCGGTATCGGTCTCGCCTCGGCGCGATTGTTCGCCGAGGAGGGTGCTTCGCTCGTACTGTTCGGACGAACCGGTGAGAAGTTGGAGGGGGCACGTTCATCGATCGACGGCGATGTACTGACCGTGGCGGGTGATATGACACGACAGGGGGATGTAGACCGCCTCGTCGAGGAGTGCGTCGCGCGGTACGGCGCCGTCGATGTGCTCTTTTTGAATGCCGGCACCGCACCCTTCGCATCGATCGAAGAGAGTAGCGAGGGGTTTTTCGACGAGTGCTTCGCCGTCAACGTGCGCGGACGATTCTTTGCGATCCGAACGTTTTTACCCCACCTGCGTCCACCCGCTTCGGTCATTCTGACGGCGACGGGGCTGATGCACAAACCGCTTCCGGAGTCCTCGGTGTGGGCGGCGGCAAACGCCGCGGTTCGCTCCCTCGCGATGTCGCTCTCGGTGGATCTTGCCCATCGAGGTGTTCGGTTCAACGTGTTGAGCCCCGGCCCGACGGACACGCCGATCTACGACGGCTACGGCATGGCCGAGGAGGAGCTATTCGGACTTAAGGAGGGGCTGGCGGCGCAGACCCTCCTCGGCCGCATGGCGCGTACCGAGGAGATGGCGCGCGTCGCCCTCTTTCTCGCAAGCGAGGAGAGCAGCTACCTCGTAGGAGAGGAGATCGTCGCCGCCGGCGGCTACGGATTGCGATGAGTACGGTGGGCGGGTACGACGCCGACGTTATCGTCGTCGGTGCGGGATTTGCGGGGGTTGCCGCGGCGCGGGAGCTTTCGGCGGCGGGGCGTTCGGTCCTCGTAATCGAGGCGCGCGAGCGGGTCGGGGGACGAGCATGGCGCCGGGAGCGCGGCGGGAGAACGTTTGAACTCGGCGGAGCGTATGTTCATCGGCTTCAGCCCCACCTCACCGCCGAGCTGACGCGTTACGGTCTCGGCCTCACACGCGACGCCGCGGCGGGGGTGGGTGAGTTGCGTGTGCTCTCGGACGACACACTCCACACGTACTCCCCCAGGAGGGTTACGCCGTGCTCGACGAGACGTATGACGCGGAACTACGTCTGCGAACGGTCGTCGCGGCGATCGAACAAACGGACGGCGCGGTATCGGTCCGCACTACCGAGGACGCAGTACTTCGGGCAAACACGGTCGTCCTCGCCGTACCGCTCAATACGTGGGGTAACATCGCCTTCGATCCTCAATCGATATCGGCAAGACGACGAACCACTACGCGATATATATACTGTCGTCGTGAAGAGAGCGATGTACTCGCCACGGCGTGGAGGACTCCTCCTTGCTGCGGCGTTTTGCGTCGCCGTGGACCGTCTCGGACGTTTTGAGAAGCCGTTACTCACGATCTGGGGTGCAAACGATCCGGGACCATGGGGGCGGCCGACGGTGCTCCGACGATAGGAGCGAGACGCTGTATCGAAGAGGAGGACGGCGTGGATGACTATCGAACGCGCGCGATACGGTCCGGCGACGAGGTCGCCGTCGCGGCGATATACAACTATTACATAGAGCACACCGTCATCACCTTCGAGACGTCGCCGATATCGGCCTCCGATATGGGGGCGCGTATCCTCGATATCACGGGACGCGGCTATCCGTTTCTCGTGTGCGAGGGCGACGGGGGAGTTGCCGGTTACGCCTATCTCAATCGGTGGAACTCCCGCTGCGCCTACGTGTCGAGTGTCGAGAGTACCATCTATCTCGACTCCTCATTGACCGGTCGCGGCATCGGCAGGCGCCTCTACACCACCCTTGTCGACGCGGCTCGTGACGCCGGTTCTCACGCTCTCATCGCCGGCATCGCCCTCCCGAATGCGGCAAGCGTCGCCCTTCACGAGCGGCTCGGTTTCCAAAAGGTCGCCCACTTCCGTGAGGTCGGCTTCAAACACGATCGATGGATCGACGTGGGGTACTGGGAGTTGCTGTTGTCCGACTCTCCCCGACCATTGTGAAGTGGCTGCGCGACGATACGGGGTCGCTACCCGCGGCTGAGGAGCTCCAAATGGTGGACCGTATGGACCGCGACGAAGCGGAGCCACAACACCGGAGTAAGGGCGCCGTAGTAGGGGTGAGGCAGCGTCGCCGTGGCGCCATCGATCTCCGGAAGTAGCTGAGCGAGATCGTCAAGGCGTTGCGCCGTCTCCTCCAGCAGTGTTTCAACCTCGTCTCGCGCGGGATCGTCCGCGGGCTCCATGCCCGCGGGCGTAAAGGGCGTGTACGGAAAGAAGAAGCGCTCCAGTAACGACACGCGTTCGGCGTCCGGGGCCCTGCCGCGACGCGTCCCCCTGTGAGCCAAGCGCACAATGGTCCGTGCTACGGCGATATGGCTTATCGCTATGTGATGACCGTGTTGGAGCGGCGTCCACCGGTCTTCACTGACTATGGCGGAAGAGGATGCTTCCATTACCCGCCTCCGAAATTCCGTATGATACTCCTGCGCCAAGGGCAACTCTTCGGCAGCCGAGCCGATCGGTTGTTCGATTGTACCGTTCGTCATCCGTCATACTCCTTCCGGACGGGAATATCCTCGGCACAAAGGTACGCATATCTGCGGGCGAATATGAGAAGGATTCCGTTTGGGACAAAAAAGATGCCGTTTCCGCTAAAGACGCGCGTCCTTACATGGTGTAATCCGTACCATGGGAGAAAGGAGTCGACGATGGAACGAGATAGATTCGGGGGCTCTCCGGACCGGCGCGGTGAGGCGCGCGGCGTCTTCTCGATACAGCGTATCGACGGACGGTATCACTTTGTCACTCCCGACGGCGGCTCGTTTATCGCCGTCGGTTTCAACCATATCGATCGAGGCAAAACCCGTCTGCCGTATAACAAAGACCACTGGGACGACGTGATACGGACGGACCAAGCGTTTTACGACTATGTCGAGCGCGACATCCGCCATCTCAATATGACCTCATACGGCTATCGCGGCGACGCCGCCGATGTCGTCTTTCGCCTGCCCTATGTCAACAAAAGCAGGTCCTTTCCCGCTCCCATGACGTGGGCGTTGGACCCGGTGTTTCCCGACGTCTTCTCACCGAAGTACGAGGCGCTCTGCGATGAGGTCGCGGCGCGCGAGTACAGCTCATCGGCGGACGATCCGATGCTTTTGGGCAACTACGTATGTGATTGCGTCGACTGGCCCGTCTACGGCAAACCCAGCAAGCGGCGCGGTGGTAGCTGGATCGATCGATTGGTGCGAATGGGTTCGGATGCTCACGGCAAACGGGCGTATGTGTCCCTCATGCAGAGGCTGTACGGTGGTGACATTTCGGCCTTCAACGGCGTATATCGAACGGCGTTCTCGTCATTTGACAGTATTCGCACCGATACCGAGTTTTCTTACAACGTGCCGGCCGATTTCGAGAGTGCTCGGCGCGACCATGACGCATTTTTGGCGTTGATGGCCGATCGATTCTTCGCCGCTACCTGCGGCGCGATCCGAACGTACGATCCCGGACACCTGGTGTTCGGGGCGATCTTCGACGGCAATCGCGAGATACCGTGGGTCGTCCTGGACGCAGCGTCCAAACATGTCGATGCGATAGCAGTGCAGTGCTACGGCTATTTTAAGGATCAGGCCGAGGTGTTGGAACGGATCTACGAGGTAAGCGGCAAACCGATTATCCTCGCCGACTCGTGCTTTGCCGTGGCGACCGACGAACTCCCCGTCCCGTGCGGGGTCCGCGTCGCGTCCCAGGAGGAGCGGGCCACCGAGTTCGCGCGCTACGCTCGTCAGGCGCTGTCGGCCCCGCACGTGCTCGGTTGGTTCTGGTGCGGGTATCTGGACAGTCCCGACGAACGTCGGCCCGGGCGGCGGCAACACACCGGCCTCAAGGATATCTACGGTACCTTTCACGAACCCCTGGCCGCGACGATTCGCGAGACGTACGCCGACCTGTACGGATCGGTCGGGCCGGCAGAGTAGGCGACCGACGTCTCCTCCAGCGTCGTCCGCTCCTCCTGGGCCAGCTCTATGTAGAGCTCGAAATGCTTGTACTCAAAGCAGACGAACTTCATCGCGTGCCTCCCTTTTTCTCAGTCGTCGGCGGATCCACGACGAGTTCCTATAGAGCGCGGCCGAGAACTGAGTAGCGTCGCGGAGAAGCCTCGGGAACTCGCTGTTCCATTTCAGACAAAAGTCGCACCGTTTCAGCTAAATACGGCGTCCGAATTCGGGGTGAGAATGGGATATCCGCTGGGGAAGAAGGACGTAACGTGGCACGAAAGATGGTACAGGCCGACTTGAAGCTCACGACCCGCGACGGGACAGACACTCAACGCGTTGCGGTGTTGGAGAAGCCTGGAGTGATATCGCTCCGCCGGGCCGAGATCCCTACCGCCGGGGAACGGGAGATACGGGTAAAGATCACCTATGTGGGAATCTGCGGCTCCGACCTCGAAGCGTTTCGGGGGCACCGGAAGCCGGAGTTCATGTCTTTTCCCGCGCGATTGGGCCACGAGGTCGCCGGCGTCATCGACCAAGTCGGTGCCAAGGTCGGCGGGCTCAAGGTCGGAGACAAAGTGGCGTGTCGGTATGTCTGGGGCGCCTTTGCGGAGTACATCGTGTGCGAACCGTTCAACGTCAAGGTCGTTCCCGACGACTTCTCCATGAAGCAGGTAAGTCTCATGGAGGTGCTGCCCGGGGTGCTGCACGCGGCACGGTTGAGCGCGATCGACGAGAGAACGTCGGTCCTCATCATGGGCCAGGGGGTGAGCGGGCTCATGCTCACTCAAGCAGTGGCGCTCTTCAATCCCAAGCACCTCGTGGTTACCGACCTTAAAGAGCGTAACCTCGCCCTCGCGAAGGATTACGGCGCGACCCACGCCTATCGGGTGCCGGCAAAGGACACCGCTACAATGGACGTTCTCGGTGCCGACTTTCCCGACGGATTCGACGTGGTGATACCGGCGCTGTTGGACGGCGACGGTATGGTTGACGCCATCGAGTGCGCCTCGTTTATGGGCAGCATTGTCATGTACGGCTGCATCGGCATTTGCAATCGTCCGGTCGACTTCTTCAAGGTGCACAAAAAGCGTCTCTCCATCGTCTCGACCGAGCCGCGGCGCGATATCGATATGCGCGATTTTTTCACCGAGAGCTTGGAGTTGGTCCGAGACGGACTGGTCAACACCTTCGAGATCGTCGACCACGTCCTCCCCCTGGAGTCGATCGCGGAGGCCTTTGCCCTACGCAACGACGAGTTGGGCGACGCCATACATATCCTCGTCGACTGTGACGGCTCCGGTGCGGACGCCTGACGGTCCCGCATGAGGGTTCAAGCGGAACGTGACGTACGGTAACGGGCGACGGCCGGTACGGCCGTCGGAGAACATGGTAGAGCTGCGGCGGACGCCGCAGAGGAGGTTGGGTATGAAAAAAACGCTTGCGCGGTTTCTATTGTCCATAATGTGCCTGTCCGCGGTATACGGTGCCGGCGAGACGGAGGAGTCGGGGGACGTCGAGCTGCTTTTTTGGTCTCATATGGGGGAGGCGCCGGCGTACGTCGAGGCCTTTGCCGACAGCGCGACCGAAGCCTTTGCCGAAATAGGGATGGACCATATTACCGTCCGGGGCGAGATCGTCGAGTACTCCCGCGTCGATCAGCGCTATATCAGCGCCTTTACCAGCGGTCAGGGGCCGGATATCTTTTTTGCCCGGGCGTGGGACTACGCCCTCGACTACGGCCTCAACCCGATCGCCGTACCCTTCAGCGAGGAGGCGCAGCGCGTCTGGGACGAGCGTCTCAGCTCCGGGGTCGCAGAGCAGGCGGTCATCGAGGGAAAGCGATTCGGCATCCCGTGGCAGGGCGCCATGGCGCAGATCCTCTTTTACAACGTCGACCACTTTATCGAGGCGGGCTTGGATCCCGACGATCCGCCGTCCACCTTGGAGGAGTTTGTCGAGGCGGCGCGTGCGCTGACGCAGTACGGTCCCGACGGTGAGATCATCCGCGCGGGATACGGCATGCGTCACCACGGATCGATGCCCGCGACGTGGGGAAAGAACGCGCCGATCTACGACCAGTTCGGAGCGCGTATCCTCGCGCCGGACTACTCGACCTCCGACGGGTACGTCAACTCGCCCGAGTCTCTCGAGGCGTTCCGATTCATCCACGACTTGGCGCGCGAGCACCGGGTCATCAACACTTCCTTCGACGTGCCCGAGACGGCCTTTCGCCAGGGATTGGTATCGATGATCTTCCGCGAGGTCTCATTTATCGAGATCTTCGAGACCGATACGCCCAATCTGAACTTCGGTATTGCGCCGATTCCGTCGGGACCCGCCGGGCACTTTGCCAATGTCGTCGTCCGCGACAGTTGGAATTACATGGTCAACAGCCAGTCGGAGTACGTTGATGAGATCATGGCGATGTTCGTCGCCCTGGCCGATCCGAGGTACGACATTCAGATCCACCAGGCGCGCAACAGTCCGCCCGCTCTGACGGCGACTCAAGACAGCGAGTGGTTCCGTACTTTGCCGTACGGTCACATTATGCAGGTGTATCAACAGTCCTCTCCGATGCCTGAGTACGGCGGACCGGGGGGGCAGCAGGCGCGAGGTATCGCCGCGGAGGAGCTCGTTCGCATGGTCTTGGGCGAGCAGACCCCTGAGGAAGCGGTAGCGAACGCACAACGGCGCATCGATCAGTTTCTGGCCGACCTGCCGTAGAGGGATCTGAGTACGCGACCGGCGGATGGCGGGTGACGCAATGACGACGATAAAACGGAAATACGCCTACTGGGGATACCTCTTCATCCTGCCCGCCTTCGCGTATTACCTCGCGGTATTCTTCTACCCGTTGGTGAGCTCGGCCTACAGCTCCTTTCACGATATCAACTTGTTGGCCGGGCGCTTCACGTTTGTCGGACTCGATAAATACCGAACCGTCCTCGCCAACACCGACTTTCACTCAAGCGTGTTGGTCACCGTTCGCTACGTCGCCATGTACGTGCCGTCGGTGCTCGTCATCTCGCTGCTTCTCGCGGTGTTGATCTCCAAGTTGCCGGCGCGCGTTGCCGGCTTCGTCATCGTGCTGCTGATCCTGCCCTTCATTTCGGCGCGAGTCACCGCGGGAATGATCTGGAACTGGATCCTCGACCCCTTTTTGGGGGTGGTAAACAGCGTCACGGGGAGCAACATCCAATGGTTTCGCGGGATCGATACGGCGCTCTTCTCGGTGGTGATCGTCGGGATTTGGCTGCGCATCGGGTTCAATGTGATCATCCTCTTGGGGAGCATGCGCAGCATCTCCCAGGAGATCTTCGAGGCGTCGGTAATCGACGGCGCCGGGGCGGTTCGACAATTCTTTGCGATCACGGTGCCCCTCATCAACCCGACGATCCTTCTCATTATCACCTTGGATATCATCAACTCCTTTCGCGTCTTCGGAGAGATCATCTCCACCACCGAAGGGGGGCCGGGGGGCGCGACCAAATCGATCATGATCTATCTGGTACAGGACGTCTTTCCCTTCGATTACGGCAGGGCTGCGGCGATCAGCGTGATGGTTATCGTCTTTCTCCTGTCCGTCAGCATCGTACAGCGGCTGTTTCGACGGTCGGTGCAATACTAACGAGTGAGCCGTGACGACGTTACAACGACGCATATCAAACAACGCCGGGACGGCGCTCGCCGTCCTTGTGATCGCCGCGATGGTGCTCTTCATCCTTTTGCCCTTCGCGATGATGATTCTTACCTCTTTCAAGACGATGCAGGAGATCTTCGACATTCCGAATCGCACGATCTGGACGCGTATCATCCCGGACCGCCTCGATGGTGCCAGCTATCGCTCGGTGATAACCGGCGACTCTCCGCAGCTCAACGGCGTCTCGTTTTTGGTCTATATATTCAACTCCGTCGTTACTACCGTCGGTATTATGGTCCCGGCGCTCATCATGTCGACGATGGCGGCCCACGGCTTTTCGCGCTTCTCCTTTCCGGGGAAGCGGGTCTTTTACTACATGCTCCTGATGCTCCTCATGATTCCCATGGAGATGATCGCCATACCGCTGTACCGCGTCGTCGCCCGGTGGGGGCTGATCGACACCTATATCGCGATCATGCTTCCCGGGGCGATCTCGGCGTTCGGCATTTTCCTCATGACCGAGAGCTTCGCCGTCATTCCCAATGATTATCTCGAGGCGGCGCGCGTCGACGGCATGAAGGAGCCGGCGATCTTTCTCCACATCATGGTACCGATGTGCAAAGGGGCGCTCGCGACCTTTATGGTCATCAAGTTTACCCAGTCGTGGAACAGCTTCTTTTGGCCCCTCTTGGTTATCAACTCGGAGACGAAAAAGACGGTGACCGTCGGACTGACGCAGTTTACCAGCGACCTCTTTCAGATATGGAACGATCTGACCGCTGCGGTGGTCTTGAGTCTGATACCGACCCTGATACTCTTTACCGTGGCGCGTAAGACCATCGTCGGCAGCATCATGCGCACCGGTCTCAAGTAGCGGCGACACGATGCACAACACGGAGGACTCCATGAACGTTCACATCGACCTCGACGCCGATCGCGCTCCCTTCAGCCACTTCTGGTGCAGCACCGGGCTCTCGCCGGCGAGTCTCCTGTTGAACGCCGACATGCGCCAGCAGATGGCGTACGCCGGCTCCATTCCTCACGGCGGAGTTCGCTACGTCAGAATTCATTATCTATTGGACTTGCTGCGCGCCGAGGGGTTGGGCTCCGACGAGCCGGTCTACGACTGGTCGGTCCTCGATCGGTGTCTGGATACCCTCATCGAGAACGACCTTCTGCCCTTTTTCGAGCTCATGGGAAATCCGGAAGGCTTCTTTACCGACTTTGCAGACTCGCTTCAGGCCGTTGCGTGGCGTCGTTTGGTACGCGATTTGGCGCACCGCTACGCCGACCGCTACGGCACGGCGTGCGTGCGGGAGTGGTACTTTGAGACGTGGAACGAGCCGGACGGTGCGTGGTGGAGTCAGGGCGAGGAGGCGTTCTGTATTTACTATGACGCCTGCTCCGAGGGGTTGAAGGAAGCGGATCCGGGTCTGCGATTCGGCGGTCCCGGGACGTGTCGCGGCCTTTCGTCGACGCTTAAGACGCTCCTCGCGCACTGCGACCGCGGCACCAATGCCGTTACCGGCGAGGTGGGCACGCGCATCGACTTCATCTCCTTCCACGAAAAGGGCGCACCCTCGTGTCCCGAGGATATCGATCCCGACAGCGTGCGGATTATTGAGAGCGAACGCGCCATTATCGAGTACATCCGCACCAACCATCCGCGCCTCGCCGATGTGCCGGTGATGAACAACGAATGCGATCCCCAAGTCGGATGGTGGGATCTCCACACGTGGCGCGGCACCGCCTACCACGCCGCCATTGCGGCCAAGACGATCCTCCAACACCACGAGGCGTTTATTGAAGCGGGTATCGATTACTGTTTGTTGAGTAATGACAACGGGTTCGTAGGGACGTGGGGGCAGCGTACGTTGACCGCGCGGTTCGGGCTCCAAAGTGATCCACGCGCCCAGTCGGAGCACAAGACGAAGGAGTCCGACCTCGCGGAACGCACCGAACGGCGCCGGTTCGCCCTGGTCAAGAAGCCGGTGCTCACTCTCATGGCGCAACTCTCCCTGCTGGGAGACGAGCGATGCCTCGTCTCCGGACTGCCGCCGCGCTTGGGATCCGACGTCGGCGTACTGGCGACCCGGCGCGGGGACGATCAGGTCGCCGTACTGGTTTATCACTCCCGAGACCGCATCAGATCGTCCGGTGAGGTGACGATGCATTGCGAGGTGTCCGGCCTTCCTTTCGACCGCGCCGCCCTCATCGAGTACCGGATCGAGGAGGGGTACACCGATCCGTTCTCGGCCTGGGTCGAAACGGGTCACTCCAAGGAACCGAGCGTGGAGGTGCTGGAGAGGATGCGTAACGCGGCGGAACTCACCGCCGCTGCAGATCCGGTCGACGTATCGATAGAACGCGGCACGCTATCCTTTGACCTAACGCTTCCGCTGCCCTCGGTGCGGCTGGTGGTGCTGAGCCGCCGTCCCGACGATGGACCCCCGCGTGTCGAGGCGCCGAGGATCGCGGTGTACGACGGGTTGGATGACGCGTGGGAAGACGTGTTGGTGCGGTGGACCGGCGTGAACTCTCGCGTTATTCGTACCTACGAGGTACTCTATAGGCGAAGCGCCGCCGAGCAGTTTCAGCGCGTCAATACGGTCGATACGGTGTGTACTGCGTGGCTTCATACGCGGCCGCGGGGCACGCGGGGAGAGTTTGCGGTCCGCGCCGTCGACTATTGGGGACGGAGTAGCGAGGTGTCCGAGGCCGTCGGCGGGTAGCGTCCGACATTGTGATCGAGAGTCGACTCGGGGAGCGCGTGTGAAGTCGCTGTTCAGACAAGACATCGAAGTCCTCTGGATGAGTAGGTTCTATTACGAAAAAGACTGGAAGCTGAAAGAGCATCACCACGACTTCTCTCAGATGATGTATCTCTTTGACGGCGACGGCACAATCCACCTCGATGGTAAGACGCTGACGATACGGTGCCCCGAGATCCTCTTCCTCCCCCCGATGATCGAACACGGTCTGGAGATCGAGACGTTTCTCAAGACCCTGGACGTGAAGTTCAACGTGCACAACGTCGAGTTGACGCGACTCCTCAAAACGCTCCCCCGCATCATACCGATCGACCCCGCCGACAACATCAAGCACGCATTGGAGGAGATGCGAACCATCGGTGTCGAGAAGCGCAGCTTCTACCAAGAGCGGTGCCAGCTCCTTTTTTCGCAGATTCTGATGCAGCTGCTCTCCCGACAACACGACAAACTGGCGTGCCGAACCGGCGTCTCGGAACGCGTTGCGACCACCTCCGTGGGTCGTGCGCTGTTGGCATATATACACTCCCACTACGATACGACCGTCGGAGGCACCGATATCGCTGCGGCCCTCGGCTTCTCCTATCGCTACGTGACGCGATGTGCCGTCGCCGACTTCGGTGTGACGCCGTTGCAGTTGGTACACGCCGTTCGGATCGAGAAGGCCAAAGAACGCATCGTCTCGTCGGATCGCGAGCTCAAGGAGATCGCTTTCGAGGTCGGGTTCAAGTCGATCCACCACTTCGGTCGAACGTTCAAAAAAGTTACCGGTATGTCCCCGGGTGCATGGCGAGACTCGGAGAAGAACGAGATACGGAAGGATGTGCTGATCGACCCGACCTTCGACAATGAGCTGTATATCGAGAGGCCGACGGGGTAGACGGGTCGCCCGTCGAACACAAACCTGTGCGGAACGCGGAGTGCGTGACCTATGAGATTCGCGGTTGGGTCGAGTCCGTCGCGCTCGGACGCACACAGGAGCGGTTCTTTTTTGAGCTGGTCTCGGACACCGAGGCCGCGGGAGAACCCTGGGACGTACATACCGACGGTCACGATTTTCGGGTCTTTTGGAGTACAAAGCCCGAATCGGAACATATAATAGAGTCGCAACGACCGTGGTTACGATGGATCGAGTCGGTCCCCCTGTGAGCATGAAACGCAACGGCGTCGTTCCGAGTAGACCGCGTCTCCCTCGAGACCGGCAGGCGGTCGTAGCGGTCGTCGGTAAGCACGTGAGTAACCGGTGCTGATAATTGACACGCACAAGTTTGCAAGACTCACTCGTCCTCGAGTTCACGCAAGGCCGCAAGAGCTCGGCTCGCCTTCTCCTTCTGTACGAATACATGATCGTGATAGTAGGCCGCCACAACGTTGGCGCTTATGCCGTAAGAAGCCAACTTCGTCGAAACCGCTGCGGTAAGGCCGACGGCATCCAGGCTTGAATGAACGGTCAAGGTAATCTGTTTGTATACACCCTCATAGATCAGCCGAGATTCATTCGCCGCTTCAACCGTTACGATCAGAGTCATACCTTCAGGTTCTACGAAAGACGCGCGGGGTTTCAGATGGGCGTAATCGCTGTACTCACCCGGTACCGAGCAGAACACGTACTCACCCTCACACATCGTCGGTGATATCGACTTCAGAAGCTCTTTGATATCTGAGATTCCCGCCATACTACATCTACTCCTCAGCTTTGATGGACCGTATGTACGGCCGCACAGTGCGATGATGGTACCCGTTTCCGCGCTTTGTTTGCCGGTCGAGCGGATGCGCCCGGCCTCCACAACGAATGGATTTGAAGCCGGACATCTCCCAGTAGCGCCACTTACCCTCAACGTCCGAAAAAGCGCTGACGATCGTTCGATCGGCATTGACTGCCGCTGATCGGGCCGGAAATCGATGAGAGGCGGAGGAACCACAAAACCGGAGGAGCGGCGTCTGTTCCTCGATGCTGCGGCACTTCGCCTTTGCTGGCGGTTCGCCACGTTCGGCGGGATCTGACCGCGGTGTCGGCACGCCTCTCGTGTACGATATCGCGTATCGATGGTCGACATCGACCCTACGGTGGCGTCGACACGAAAAACATCAATACTATTGCAATATCATATTTGCGGAGGCGCTATGACGTTCGAAGAAAAACTCACCGGCGGCCACCCCAATTCACTCGGCGGAACTCTGGACGTGGTAGAGGAGATTTTGGCGGATAGGTCCAAGCTCGAAGAACTCTATCGGTGCTACTTCTCGGACGATGAGGTGGTCCGCCTACGAACCTCGAGTGCATGGAAACGAATCACTCAACAGCACCTCGATTGGTTTCTGCCCTACTTGGACCGCTTTCTGTCCGAAATCTCGACTATTAATCAGGCCTCGACGAAGTGGACCCTCGCATACCTCTTTTTGTACACCACAGACTCCATGAGCGCCGAACAGTTAGACGCGGCGAAAGGGGTCGTGAAGGCCTATCTCGAGACGGAACGCGATTGGATCGTGCTCAAAAACAGCATGGACTGCCTTGGTACCTGGGCGAGGGACGACGACGATCTGCGCGTCTGGCTCGAACCGCATCTGCGTCGTCTGCGGGAGAATCCCAAAAAAGTAGTACCGAAGACCGCGAGCAAGTGGCTTGCCGATCTCGGCTATATGTAAAAGATAGAGTGTCCGTATAAACTGATGGGCGACGAGACCTCGATCCGGTCGTCTTATCGAGGATATGGGTTCGCATGCGGTCCCGGAGGTTGCGGGGCGGCTTGCGCGTGTTAGCGTTCCTGGAAGAGTTCAATCTCTTCGCCGTCGGGCCCGATTACAAAGGAGATCGTGACCGGATACACCGGGTCCGACGGAATTTCGACGTCACTCGGTGCTCTTTTTTCCCGAGCCCCGGCTTCCAGAGCCGCGGCGTGTGCGGCGCGACAGTCGGCGACGCGCAGCGCCAGGTGGATTAATCGCCCCTCCTCGCCACGGTGGTCCGGTCGCTCAAAGAGCTCTACGTATCCGCCGTCGCTACGGCCGTGAGACTCCCCGGATTCGGTGGGCACTTCACCGACTGCGAGCATCGCGGCCCGATTTCCCGGTGCACCCCAGGCGCGAAAGATCGGGAATCCCAACCCGTCGCGATAGAATTTCACACTGGCATCGAAGTCGGAGACCGCCAGCGCAATGTGGTGAAAACCGCGCGCTCCGAGTGCGTTGTCCATCGTAGCCTCTCTTTCTTGCACCGAGTGTACCGGCACGCCACGTGCGCCTGCAAGCTGCGCGCTATCGCGCTGCGTGTCGGTCTCTGGGCGCGGAGTAAGCGGCAGCCGCTTCGACCAGCGCGGAGAAGAGGCGTAGATAGTACGAGTCGATGGGCGGCAACGCCTCGGCGTGAAACTGTACGCCGAGGTAGAACTCCCGTGTTGGATCCTCAACGCCCTCAATCACGTCGTCGGCTGAGCGCGCGGTTACCACCAAGTCTCGGCCGATCTCTCGCACCGCCTGATGGTGGAAGCTGTTTACGACGAGCTCGGACTTCTCGAAGATCGCCTCGAGGCGTGATCCCGGTTCGATCCGGATCGTGTGGTGGAGGCTTTCCATGGGGTTCTGAAAGGGCCCGTGGCCCAGTGAGCTTCCCGTCTCGGCGTGAATATCCTGATACAGCGTCCCACCGCGGTGCACGTTCATGACTTGTAGGCCGCGACACACGCCCAGAATCGGCACACCGCGATCCTCACACGCCGCAAGGATCGCAAGCTCCCAGCGGTCGCGCTCCAAGTTGGTAAGGCCCAGCTCTACCCGCGGCTCCGTCCCGAAGGTGAGCGGGCTCATGTCCTCACCGCCGGTGAGCATGAGCGCGTCGATCGTTGCGGCGAACTCCACGCTCCGGTCCACATCGGTGAGTGTCGGGATCAACAGCGGTACGCCCCCGGCGTCGTGGATGGACTGGACGTAGTTGTACTGCACTTTGGTGTAGAACTTGTGACCTTCGCGACCGCTGAACATCGTCATGCCGATGCGCGGCCGACTCGTACCCGCCGTACGTCCGGCGTCCGTGGCGCCGTGTATCTCGGATGCACTCATACTGAAACCTTTCTCCCCTTGATCCGCCGGCGGTATGCGACGGCATGGTCATCGCGCACCGCCGGGTCGCAGCACGCCGTCCCTGCGGAGGGTTGGTCAAGGATGCCGTTACGGTGTGTTGCGGCGCTCCGGTCTCTCCGGTATCGATGCACGTCCGCATCGTACCGCGTGTGCCCACCACTACACCAGCACCGAGCGTCGCCGCCCGATCGACTGCACGTCGTATGTTCGAGTTCTATCGGCGATATGACGCGGGGGGTGGACGGTTCCGGCTTGACTTCTACCATCCCGTATACGTACTTAGACAGATGGCACACGTACGAATCGGCAGAGTTTTTCTTGTCACGGTAATTGCGCTTTTCGCCGTTCGGACGGCGGAGGCGGAGACCTTTCGGTGGGCGACCACCAGCGATCCGCAGACGATGGATCCCCACGCGGTGAACGCGGCGCCGACCACCTCGTTTCTCAACAATATCTACGAAGGGCTCGTACGTCGTAACGCGACCATGGATATCGAGCCCTCCCTTGCCGTGCGCTGGGAGCCCCTTCGCGATGAGACCGGATGGCGTTTTTATCTGCGCGAGGGAGTTGTATTCCACGGTGGAGAATCGTTCACCGCCGCCGACGTTCTCTTTAGCTATGAGCGCGGCATTTCCGAGACCTCCGACGTCACGTCGTGGTTTGCACCGGTGGAGCGAGTGCGCGTGGTTGACGAGTATACCATCGACTTCATCACCACCGCGCCGAATCCGTTGTTTCCGGACTCGATCGCCAACTTCATGATTATGAGTCGCTCGTGGTCGGTGGAGAACGGCGCGGTAATGCCTGCGAGCCAACAGCAGAATCATGCTACACGCAACGCGAACGGAACGGGCCCCTTCGAGCTGGTCTCGCGCAGTCCCGGCGTAGAGACGCGTCTTGCGCCGAATCGGGATTGGTGGGACACGCCCGTACACAACGTGACGGAGGCGATCTACACCCCCATCGAGAATCAGTCGACGGCACTGTCGGCACTTCTGTCCGGAGAGATCGACATGATTTCGCCCGTTCCGCTACAAGATGTGCGGCGTGTGGAGGCGCAACGCGGCTTTCAGGTGCTGAGCGGGCTCGAAACGCGGGTGATTATGCTCGGATTCGGTCACGAGAAAGATCGGCTCGACTACTCCGACGACGTGAGCGGTGAGAATCCGTTTCAGAACCGGCTGGTCAGGCAGGCCGTATATCAGGCGATCGATGTCGATACGATCAATCGGGTGATCATGCGTAACATGTCCGAGCCCGCGGATCAGCTGTTGCCGGCGGGTCTCAGCGGCTATTCGGACGAGCACAGCGGTCGCTTACCGTACGATCCGGATGCCTCGCGCCGCCTCCTGCGCCGCGCCGGATATCCCGACGGGTTCTCGTTCGGCTTCATGTGCACGAACGACCGCTACCTGAACGACGAGCAGGTGTGCCGTGCGGTTACTTCGATGCTCGCCGAGGTCGGTCTCGATGCGCAACTCACCACGATGCCGGTTCGGAACTACTGGAACGAGCTGCGTGCGGACAACTACGATATGTATCTTCTGGGTTGGTCGCCCGGCACCTTCGACGCCGAGCATCCCATTCGGTTCCTGGTAGCCACTCCCAACGCGGAGGCGCGCCTGGGGTCGTGGAACTACGGCGGGTATTCGAACGAGCGTGTAGACGAGCTGCTACCGCGCATCCAAAGCGAGTTGGACGCGGACGCACGGCAGGCGATGCTCGACGAGGTGGCGGGGATCATCCGGGACGATGTGGTATACGTCCCGCTGTACACGCAGCCGTTGATCTGGGCTACGAGGGACAATATCGATCTCGTGCAGAGACCCGATAACTTCTTCATGGCGCGCTGGGTTACGGTCAACTAACCGGCGCATCACGCGGGGCGATAGGGGCAGTGCTCATCTATATCCTGAGGCGGCTCGGTCAGTCGGTTTTCGTCATGGCGGCGGTCGCCTTTCTCGCCTTTGCGCTGTTCCGCTTCGCCGGCGATCCGGTGATGCAAATGACCGGTGTGGAGACTTCTCCCGAAGAGCGCGAGGCGCTGCGCGAGGAGTTGGGGTTGACCGATCCTTTTTTCGTGCAGTTTCTCCGATTTACCGGCAACCTACTGCGCGGGGAGTTCGGATTCTCGTTCCGGACGCGAGAGCCGGTCGGTGAGATGATCCTCGCGGGGCTCCCGGCGACCTTTGAGCTGGGGCTCGTTGCGTTAGTTGTTTCCCTCGCAATCGGCATCCCGGCGGGCGTCTACACCGCGTTGTACCCCGGTAGCGTCGCGAGTCAGGGTCTACTCCTCGCGACGTTGGTCGGTGTATCGGTGCCGACCTTCGTAACCGGTATCCTCCTGATCTTCGTATTCGGCGTGCAGTTGGGCTGGTTGCCGACCTTCGGGCGTGGGGAGACCGTCGAGATCGCGTGGTGGACCAGCAACTTACTCGCGCCGGCCGGGCTCCGTTCGATCGTCTTGCCGGCGATAAGCCTCGGCATCTATCAGATGACGTTGACGATGCGCCTGGTGCGCGCGCAGATGATGGAGGTTATGCGAACCGACCACATTCGGTTCGCGATTGCGCGCGGTCTCCCCTTCAGGAGGGTGCACCTCCGGCACGCCCTTCCCAACACACTGATTCCCGTTATCACGATCGTGGGCCTCCAGTTCGGTGGGGTAATCGCCTTCTCAATCGTCACCGAAAGCGTTTTCCAATGGCCCGGGCTGGGGCTCTTGTTTCTCCGCTCGATCCGGTTCGTCGACATTCCGGTCATGGGTGTGTATCTCGTCTTCATCGGGCTTCTGTTCGTGCTTATCAACCTCACCGTCGATCTGCTCTACGCGGTGATCGATCCGCGGATTCGCGTGCGAGGTCGCGCGTGAGGAGTATCGTCGGTCGAGTCGGTACGTGGGTCCGCGACCATGAGGCCGCGTATGTATTTGTACACAGCCCGCTTGCGATCGTCGCCGCGGTGCTCGTCGTTATCACCGTCGGCGGAGCGATCCTGGCACCGTGGGTGGTCGATACCGATCCCTACGATCCTGCGACCTATAGCTTGATCGACGGTTTTTTGCCCCCGGTCTGGCAAGATGGCGGTGACGACCGTTTTGTGCTCGGCACCGACGACCAGGGTCGCGACATGCTCGCCTCGATCCTCTACGGTGCGCGGTTGTCACTACGCATTGCCGTCTCGGCGATGGTGATCGCGACGGTTGTGGGCGTTACCATCGGGCTCATTGCCGGATACTACGGTGGGTGGTTCGATACGGTGTTCATGCGTATCGCCGACATTCAGCTCTCGTTGCCGGCGATCCTCACGGCACTCCTCATCGACGGAATCGCCCGCAGTGTGTTCGCCGGCGCGCAGCAGAGCGAATTTCGTGTAGTCGTCATCATCGGAGCAATCGCCCTCTCTCTATGGGTGAACTTTGCGCGTACGACTCGCGCCGCGGTCTTCGTTGAGCGAAACAAGGAGTACGTCCAGGCCGGCGAGATCATGGGTGAGCATCCGGCGCGTATTCTCACGGTGCAGATTCTCCCCAACGTGCTGGCGCCCCTGCTTGTTATCATGACCGTCGATCTCGGCCGTGCAATCCTTCTGGAGGCGACGCTCTCGTTCCTCGGGGTAGGGCTGCCGGCCAACGCGCCCTCGCTCGGGACGCTCATTCGCATCGGCATGGATTATCTCTTTTCCGGAGAGTGGTGGATCTTGTGGCTGCCCACACTTTTTTTGGTGGCGATGGTGATTTCGGTCAACCTACTCGGCGATTTTCTACGCGACGTCTTCAATCCGAGGCTTCGCTAATGCTTTCCATCGAGAACCTCACCGTTGAGTTTCCGGGACGCGCGGAGCGCGTCGTGGCCGTTAAGGACGTGTCGATATCGGTAGGAGGTGGAACGATACACGGCCTCGTCGGTGAGTCGGGAGCGGGTAAGTCGACGATCGGCGCGGCAGTCCTGGGCATGATTCCCGAACCCGGTTATCGCGCCGCGGGAACTATTCGCCTCGGCGACGAGAGGATCGAGTCGCGCAACGCCCGCCAATGGCACGCTCTGCGTGGACGGCGAATCTCCATGATCTTCCAGGATCCGCAGACGAGTCTGAATCCGCTCATGACGATTGAGGATCAACTCGTCGAGACGATTCTCACCCACGATACGATGTCGCGGTCCGAGGCGCGCGATAAAGCCGCCGCACTTCTTCGAGAAACCGGCATTCCAAACGCCGAGGACCGAATGCGCGCCTATCCGCACCAGTTCTCCGGCGGTATGCGCCAACGCGTGGTGATCGCGCTCGCCCTGGCAACCGAACCCGATGTGGTGATCGCCGACGAGCCGACGACGGCGCTCGACGTGGCGGTTCAAAGTCAGGTGCTCACAGTCTTACGCGAGACGGTGACGCGTCGTAATATCGCGACGATTCTTATCACCCACGACATCGGCGTGATTGCGGAGGTGAGCGACGCGGTTACCGTCCTGCGCTCCGGCCGCGTGGTGGAGCAGGGTGCAACGAGAGCGGTGCTCGGCTCGCCGAACCACGAGTACACGCGGGCGTTGGTCGCCTCCGTGCCGCCCCTCGATCGACGGCTCGAGCGCTTTGCCGTGCCGGAGGTGCGCGCTTCCGGCCGCGCCGGTTCCTCCGGTACGCGCGTCGGCGCCGAACGCGCCTCCGAGTGGCTGCTCACGAGGCCGTCGGCCACCGGTGCCGCATCCGAGGTCGCCTTGGAGTTGAGCGACATTACCGTGGCGTTTCCCGGCGAGCGCCGAGGCCTCATCCGGCGCAATCGGCCGCTCGTCGCCGTCGACTCGGTCTCGCTGTCGGTGCGAAGCGGGCGCGTGCTCGGACTCGTAGGGGAGAGCGGGTCTGGCAAGTCGACGATCGCGAAGGTAATCGCCGGCTTGGTGGAACCGCGCGAGGGATCGATGCGGCTCTTCGGCGACGAGTTGCCCACGATGCGAAACCGTGGGCGGCGACATCCCTCACGACGACGGATTCAGATGGTGTTCCAGGATCCGTACTCCTCGCTCAACAACCGGCGAACGATCGGTTCCATCCTGAGCGATCCGCTGGTGATCTTCGATCTCGTCCGTGACCGCCGGGTCATCATACGCTCATTTCTCGACCTGGTCGGACTGCCGGAGCGGGCGATCGACCGCTATCCGCACCAATTTTCCGGCGGCGAGCGTCAACGCATCGCCGTCGCGCGCGCTCTGCTGAGTTGTCCCACGGTGCTCTTGTGCGACGAACCGACATCTTCGTTGGACGTATCGATCCAAGCCCAAGTCTTGAATCTTCTGCGCGATCTTCAACGCGCGTTCTCGCTCTCCCTCATCTTTATCAGCCACGATCTGGCGGTGGTGCGGCAAATGGCCGACTCGATCGTCGTCATGAAGGGGGGCCGATTGGTCGAGACGGCGGCGAACGATACGTTTTTTGCGGGTCCAAAGGCGGAATACTCGCGCGAGTTGCTGCGATTGACGCCGACCCTCGAGCGGTCCATTACCGTCTCCGAGTAGTTAGGTCGGGAGGCAAACTACGCAGTAGCGGCGTTCGCTTTCGCCGACATTCGGGTGATTTTTTGAGTGATCATCCGTTCCAGTCGGGCGATATCGTTCTTCTTCCGCTCCAGTTCCCGTAGTTTCGATTCCAATATCGATATCTTGCCGGCGGTGTCCAGAGTACCGGAGGACCAGAGCTCTCCCAACGCGGATATTTCCTTGAGCGAGAATCCCAGATTCTTGGCTGCTTTGATCATGAGGAGTCGTGTCGAGGCATCGTCGGTGTAATTACGATAGTTGTTGCGTTCTCGTCGAATGACAGTCTCGTCGATGAGCCCTCGTCTCTCGTAGAACCGAATGGTATCCACCGACAATCCGGTCGCGTACGACAATTCCCCGATTTTCATAGTGTTCTCCTTGACCCTGGACTTTAGTCCAGGGTTTACCTTCACGTCAACAATCATAGGAGGTGCTACAATGGTACAGACAGTCTTCATTACCGGGGCCGGCTCGGGGATCGGGGCGGCAAGCGCTCGGCTTTTTGCACAAAAAGGATGGCAGGTTATTGCGACGATGCGTAATCCGGCCAAACACCGCACGTTTGACGGCGCTCCCAATATCACAGTCTTGGAAATGGATGTCACGCATTCCGACTCTATTCGTAACTGTGTCGAAACGGCGATCCAACGATTCGAATCTATCGACGTTGTCGTCAATAACGCCGGGTACTTTCAAATGGGACCGCTGGAGACGAGCTCCATGGACCAAATACGCCGGCAGTACGACACGAATGTCTTCGGCCTGATCGAGGTCACAAAAGCGTTCGTGCCGCACTTTAGGTCGCGGCACGGCGGCATGTTCATCAACGTCGCGTCGATCAGCGCGGAGAACGGGTATCCCTTTGTGGGCGCTTACGCCTCCAGCAAGGCGGCGGTCCTCATACTCACCGAGGCGCTGCACATCGAGTTGGAGTCGATCGGAGCGACCGCCAAAGCAATTCTCCCCGGGACGCACGCTACAAGGATATTCACGAAGATTGACATGGCTTCTACGCTCCCCGAAGAGTATCGACACATGTTTGATACCTTCACCGCCGCTCAGCAATCGAGCAAGGGTTCGCATCCCTCGGTCGGCGCAAAGGAGATCTATGAAGCCGCTACCGATCGAAAACGGCACAAAGTGCGCTACTATGCCGGCCCCGACGCCGAGAACATTCCGTCGATGAAACGGCTCATGGGTGAACGAGCCTACTTTCGCTTTTTTAAGCGGCTCGCTCAGAACGGGCCGGGCCCAATCATGAGAATGTTCCAACCACAAGGAACCGAGAACGTTGAAGTGCGCTTAGGAGGGCATACCGTGACACACCGGAGCTGATGCGACGGTCACGTCGGAGACGGTGGCGGTGTGCCCGCGAGTATCTCTGAGGAACGTCGCGGGTCGCCACGCCTCCTCCGCTACGCGACGCGGACGACGTTCCGGTCGTTCGTACCGGGCGGGCTGAGAACGCGGCCGCGGGCGTTGCGCCAAATCCGAACCACCCGGTTCCTCGAAGGCACTTTCCACATTGTCGGTAGCGGTACTATTCTTTGTCCTACGATGTCACTATTTGGTCGCAACAAGAGCAAGGACCACGACGACGAAGTGTTCGCCCGCTTTCTCGCACCGTATACGGACCGAATAGCCGAGTTGTGCCGTATTGCCGAGGCCTCCTCCTCCGATCCGGAGTTTCCATTGAGGGATCTACTCAGCGCCCTCTACGGCGAGGCGGCGCGTATCGAGGAGTTGGCCGACAGCCACGGAGCCCAAACGAACGAGAAGTGGTTTCCCTTCCGTGAGTCGGTTGCGGCGGTCAAGCTCTTCTCCACCGTTACGAACGAGATCCTCCATATCAAAACCGGCGTGTCTCGTTATCAGCTCTTGGGAAACGATGGAGATCTGGAACGCACGACCGATTCCGTCGTCACTGCGATGCGCAACGCGATCGAGACCGCATGTCGCGTAGTGCTGGAGCAACTCGATCGCTGCGGTCTGGGACGCGCCGACGGCGAATCGACGTTCTCGCCCCGTCGATCCGAATCGATCGCGTACGTCTTGCCCGCAAATCGCACGGTTCGCCATATCGAAAACGTGGGTGAAACGGTGGTCCACCTCGCCACCCAGTTTCTCAATCTGTCCGAGGACGGCGACGTCCGTGACGTGTTGTCGGAGCGCGATCAGGAAACGTACGCAGAGTCGATTCCGGATCCGATCAGCGAAGAACGGTTGCGGTTGGTCGAGGCCAGGTTTCACAACCTGCAGTCGATGTACGACACCTACATCTTCGAATCCGATATCGAGCAGCAAAACGGCGATTTGCCGGTTTTGCGAGGACACGTTACCCTTATCTACCACCTCATGTCGGTGGCTACGAATCTGGCTCACTATTACATTCGTCACATGAGCTCGCTCCGGCGTGACAGTGCGCTCAGGATGCGCTTTCCCGTCGAGCCCGACGAGATCGTGACGCTGCTGTTTGATTTCCCTCTGCGGTTCGCAGGGCTCTATCTCGAATCAGCCGTACAGTTGTGCCAGGCGATGATCCGCTCCTACTCCGAACGGGCGCAGGTCGTCGTCCCCATCCCGAACTATCGCGGCTTTCACGTACGCCCCTCGACGCTCATCGCCAAAATTGTCGCGCATTACGGTAGTCCGGTGACGATGCGCCTTCAGGAGGAGGAGTACGACGCCGGCTCACCTTTGGAGCTCTTTCGGGCTAATGAGGCGATCAATGCGGTCAAGCGCCGGCGCGTCGCCGACATGCTCAGCAAGGAGACGGAGC
Organism: Alkalispirochaeta sp.; assembly: GCA_965601925.1. Classification (GTDB taxonomy): domain Bacteria; phylum Spirochaetota; class Spirochaetia; order DSM-27196; family Alkalispirochaetaceae; genus Alkalispirochaeta. The sequence goes on along the minus strand of OZ271854.1, from coordinate 1,176,583 downwards.
TGCAGGTAACCGTTCCCGACGACGATCGGGCGCGGACGCGGGAGCTCCAGCTATTGTTCATTCGCCTCATGAATGAGGGTAACATCGTGCTCTACGAGTCCGATCTTTCGTTTGATGATCTGCAATGCGACGAGCAGGCGACTCTGGCCGAATTCGCCTCGCGCTACGTAGTCCACTTGATGTCCGTCGCCAAGATGGATATCAAAAGTGACATAACCGTCACGTTTGACGGCGACAGTCGCGCCTTGAACGACCTGCGCATCTTAGCGGAGAACGGGTACGGCGAAGACCGCATGGGAAACAATATCGTGCTCCCGAAGGAGCTATCGTACCTCTCGCGTTAGATTGGCCGGGCGTCGGCGACTCATCGCCGTCGACGAAAAGACGTCTTGTAACGCCGTGTACACAAGAGAATAGTAGTCGGCACCGAGTAGAGCCGTGGTGAGAGCGAGCGCGTCGGGCACGCGAACGACTCTTGCGCACCTCTCCGAGGTCGCACCCCACCGCGGCATTTCACCCGTGCTACCCATAGACGGCCTTTCCTTCGACCGCGGCTACTTCCGCAGTCTGGACCGATTGAACTCGGTTCCCGTGGCCAGGGCGACACTTTTATATGCACCGTCGTAGATTCCAATGCTCTTGTTTTTCACAATGCAGTCGCAGTACATCTCAAGAAGGTCGTCCTCGTGGGTAAGGAGGTCGATGGCTTGGATCAGCTGGGGGATGGTCGCCACCTCGACGGTACCGTCTCCGACCTCCGCGCCTCGCACCGCACCCCACATTTCGTGGCCGCCGACCCGCTCGTTGAAGATCTTGGGAATGGGGTAGAACGCAAGCTCACTGGGTTTGGTGATCATGATATCGGTGACCCTCATGAGGTAGTTGGTTGCATACACCGCGTGGAAGGTGTTGTCGTGGAGAAATATGTGCAGTCCCTTCGCGTCGCCGTTCCTGATCTCGTCGGTGAAGTTCCTGGTATCTTCCCAGTCGAAATGGGTGGTGATGAGGTCCCGATAGTCTTTCACCTCTTCCTTCAGCCATTCCCAGTTGTTCGCATGGTCACCCAGATTCACAAAGAGCGTGATCTTATTTTGCTTGATCAGCGGAATGGCGTGTTCGATTACCGCCTTGAAGAGCTCTTTCTGCGCACCGGCACCGCCCATCGTGATGAGGAATCGTCTCGGAGCTCCTTTTTTTGCTCGGTCTACCCGTGCCTTGCAGTCCCCTTCGATGTTCTCAACAAGCTCGTGATCAACGTGGTGTCCGGTGTAGTAGATAGCGTCGGAAGGAGTTCCCTTGAGGATTTTGCCCTTGGCGTCGAATCCTCGCATGGCCCGGAAGCCGTAGTACCCTGAGGGAGATTGCACCGCGTGTTTGGCTCCCTCGGTGAGCTGAAACGCCATGGGATGGTTATCGAACATCATATCCACCACATTGGTCATGCCGCCGGAGACCGCGGCCATACAGTTCCACATGTGGGCCGTGAGAATGGGCATGTCCGAAGGGAGCGCCTTGTGAAGATTCCCCATGAGCTCGGACATTTTGTAGTCCTTCACGTTCGTCTTCAGGAACCGCCACGGCCATCCCACAATCCAGCTGTTCAAAAAGCCGTCCAGCCCGGGGAGGGTCTTTTCACCGGTCGTGACCGGCTCCCACACGTGCTTGTTGAACCAGGAGCTGCTCTGGGAAATTCGCGAGAACTTACTGTACCAGGTATTGCAATGGTTGATGATGTCGGTCGGCATACCGGGAATTGATAGGAGGTCCAACCAGTAGGGGGTAAATCCCATAGCCTTTGCCGCCGACATCCCCGCCATCGCGATCCGATAGTGACCGAATCCCATCCGGATGGTGCTGATGATCACGCCCTTTCCGGGCTCGACGGGCTGCCCTTCCTGATCCCGAACGATGTTCTTCAGTCCGAAGATCGGACCGAGTTGTTCGTTATCCACCAGACTCAAGGAGTAGGTCTCGTTGGGATCATAACGGTATTTTTTCTTGAACATGTTCTGCCATTTCTGAACTTTTTTCGTTTCAGATCTGGTGATGGGATTACCGTAGAGGGTGTATCTTCCACCTTCCATTTTCATAATTCGTGCTCCTGATCGTTATGGTGTTCTCGCCCCGGGGCTGAACCGGGCCGCGGGGCGCGGTAACTCCGAAAAGAATGGTTCCGTCACTCGGCGACTTGTAGATCGACGCACTTCCCGGAACACGGCATGACCGAGATCCTTACGGAAGCAGTGTTTACAAATCACGTGAATCATAGGCCAGGTGTTTGGATCTCGCAAGTACAAGAGTTTTGAAGTCCCGAAAAAAGTGCCTTTCGCGTCCCGCGCACGTGCACCCGAAGATGCCGTTTCCCGCGCATGAAACCGGGACCTCGACGGCGTCGCAGAGGCGCTCTCTCGGTCGATGCAATGCGATACGTCGCTCCGCCGCGTCTCCCGGGAAACGCCCGTAGCGTTCGGTCCGTCCACGCGAAGCGGTGGTTCTCCGCCGATACATCCCTATCGCCGGGGCCATGATCTTCACATTCTCACCGATCACGAGTCGCTGAGTAGTCGCGTCGGAAGGCCGATGTGTCCGGGCGACATGGCGTACGGCCGTGCCGTCGGGTTTCCTCATCTCCATGGATTGCGTACTTTTTCACTAAGAAATCACCGAGGAGGAGTATGATGAGACTGATTCCCTACATCAATCTGTCAGGTGCCGCCGAGGAAGCGTTGGGTTTCTACAAGGACGTTTTCGGTGGGAGCGTTGAAATCACGAGGTGGAGTGAGATGCCGCCGAATCCGAAGATGCCCGTGAGTGATGAGTGGCGAGGCAAGGTGATGCACGGTGCGCTCACGATACGCGAGGACGTGTCGGTGTATGTCGCGGATTCGGTGACGCAAGACGAGGACACATACACAAACAGGGTGTTTGTACACGTGGAGTTTGATTCTGAGGACGAGCTGCGCAAAGCATTTGACGCACTCTCCGCCAGAGGTACGATTAATATGCCGGTGGACACGATGTTTTGGGGCGCCGTGTACGGCGACGTGATCGATAAGTTCGGTATTGGATGGGGGCTCCACCATCAGCTGCCGAACCAGGCAAGCTGACGCGCAGATCTGAGATAGTACCGGTATCTCACCGCAGCACTGTACCTGCGTGACCGCGGCACGAGCTCCTTGGGGCGACGGTCGCCGGAGCCATAGCAGTCTTTCAAAGTTCTGCCGCCTCGTACATCGCGTCTACTCCGTCCGTCGCATTCCATCGGTGATGACACCGATGGATGACTATCGATGTCGGCACCCCGGCCCGTCTCAAAAAGCCGTTACGTTACATCGTTGTCCGGGTTACGAGAAACGCGCAGACTCTCACGGCACGCTGGTATGCGCTATACTACGATACTCGCCACCGACAATGGTGCTGTATGACGCATATGCTACTACGGCCAATTGCGCAACGGATCCATGATCGCCGGCCGCTATATTCGTTTCGGAAGAGAGTGTGATTGCGATGTTGTTGGTTGCCCCGCTTCTATCCAACGTCTCACCGAGATCGGCTTCCAACCTTTCCGATACCCCCAAGTAGGTGCCGTCTACGCTATAAAACCACACGTACACATCGTCGATTCTGCTATCCGACAGAGTAAATGAAACGGTGACGTCGCCGGACGACTCGGTAGCGGAGACAGCGGACGGTACCAGAAGAATCTCCGAAGTAGTACCCGTACCGGTCTTGCTCCGAATCGATCCGCTATTTTGTGCCGGGTCTCCGTCGGCGACCAGAGTTACCGTCTCGGTGAACGTGACTCCCTCTTGAGTAACCCTAACCGTCCACTCCCCGAGCGTAACCAAGTGCGGGTAACTCGATGCGTACAAGTTGAACAGAAAAAAAGCGTTACTCGATGAACTCCATCTGTCCGCCAGCTCAGCACTGTCGTAAATCCACGTCAGTCCCAACGGGTTTTCCACTTGTAACGAATCGATACTGGTGTAGTGTAGATCGGCGTTCAGCTCGACAAAAAAGGAGATGAAAACCGAGCTCAAGTTGCCGGATCCGAAGATAGTGTCCATAGTCGCGTCGCTACGATCGTCGATCCGAAACTCGATCGTACTGACCGGCGAGACCGCTCCGCCGTCGTCTCCTCCGCCCGATATGTCACACGCGACAAGCACCATGACGACGGCGATGACTTTTACACCCTTCAAGAGAGATTTCATAGAGAACTCCGTATATGGTTTACAGCGATCATAACATGTAGCACTTGATCTTACAACAAGGATTATGACGTTCTTTCTATTTTTGTTGCGTGGGTGTGTTTATCGACGCGGCACTACGCAACCATGCACCCGGTAGTCGCTTTGTTGTGTCGCTCACCCGTCCGGAGAGTGGGGGGATCGTCGAGAGACCGAACCGCAAAACGAGCATTAATGTCGTACAGTTGACCGGTCAGCCATTCGAGTGACACCGGGATTCCCATCGAAGAGAGTCCCGGAGCGTGCCTATGCTGACGTTCTTCAACGTGTCGCAGCCCGCGAGAGAGTTATTCCCGGCCCGTCGCCATCGGGCTCGACACCCGCTCGGTGGAGCGTTCGGGAGCAGGAACGCCCACGTTGCACGCAAGGACCACCGCAGCTCCCGGAATCAAGAACGGAAAAAATACGCACCGGTTGAGGCGGGCAATGCTCGTCATGTAAGCTCGCCGGAATAGCTCCGAGCGAAAGAGGGAATCGATATGATTGAGGCGGGACGAAAGAGAACGGAACGACGAGCCATGCTTCTTGGCGCAACGGGAAACCTGGTGATGGCGGTAATCGCATGGGGCACGTACTGGTTCTCAAACTCTGAAGCGGTCCTTCTGGATGGAAACTACTCGTTCATTGTGTTCATCGGTATGTGCGTAGCGCTGTCGGTCGCGAAGATCAAGGCGCGCCGGACCGAGACATTTCCTCTGGGACAGTTCTTCTACGAGTCGCTGTACAGCTTTGTGAAGGGGTTGATGATCCTCGGTGTCATCCTCATGGCGGTTGCGACAAGCGTCGTTCGCATTATCTTCTACTTTCAAGGGAGCACCGAGAATATTCCGATCCTCAATCCGGGTCCGATTCTGTACTACGCGGGCGCGATGGTGATCTTGAGTTTCTTTCTCTCGGGATACTATCGCGTGTCAAATCGTCGCATCGGAGACCAAAGCAGCATCCTGGCTACCGATTCGCAAGCCTCATTCGTCGACGGGGTTCTTTCGGCGGGTATCCTGATCGGCGTTCTGTTTGCCCGCAATGCAGACACCGACGGCGCGGCGGGCTTTGTACCCTACCTGGCCGACTCGATCATCACGCTGATTATCTCAGTCACCCTCGTCGCCAAGCCGATTCAGATCATTCGCGACTCGATCATCGAGCTCGCTTTGGGGAAACTGCAGAATAAGGAAGAGTACAAGGAGTGTGAATCGGCGATCCGGGAAGTCTGCACTCCCGACTTTGAGGTCTCCTCGGTTCATATGAGCAAGACGGGGAGCCGCTATCTGGCGCTCGCGATTCTGCGACCCGCAGACGGTCGGCCTGAGGTCTCCCTATCGCTCTTGGCGTCCCGAAAAGAGGCGATCTTGAGTCGGCTTCGGCCGAAGTATCCGTACCTCATTCTCGAGCTCCTTCCGCGGTGACGCTCCCACGCCGGAATCGCGCAGCGGCGGAGGGATTGGCGCGACTTTAGCGCGCACAAAAGCCGCGACAAAGTAGACGGATCGGTCCAACGCGGTGTTATGCGGCCGCGTACATTTTTGGTTGGCCGCAACGATTTAGTGCCGGCCGTAATAGAAAAACATATCTGATCCGATACGCAAGTTGGTAACGTCATACGTCCGTCTCTCACTATGAGTAGACGTAACGGATGAACGAATTTCGCCCAACGAAAACTCCAGCGAAACAGGATCGTTGAACTCCGACGTCGCGTATCGCTCGTCTCGAGCGTCGATGTTATGGTGATTCCCATTCCGGTTCGTAGACGCTCGTATGTTGCGCGGCAGCAGACGCTGCGGAGAGCGCATTCATTAGTCCGTCGTACACCTCACGAATGTAGTCGTGTCCCACGGGGCTTAGTTTGCTCCAGTCCCTCTCGAGTTTGTTCTTGACCCATTCGATCCCGTCATCGATTGTCCGCATTCTCTTCGCGTAGATGACATAGAACAAAGATGGAAACTGTTGGATGTGTGAAACCGCGTCACAGTCTGCCAAACACCGTGCCTCACGAGTGGTTTTGTCAGTCGGGACGCTCCCGCGGTGTGCGCGGATCGCATCTTCAACCACGAGTATTCGTTCGTTCGAATACGCCTTCCCGGACAACATCTTGCGGGCCTCATCTGCACCGTAAATATGATGTTGCTCGACAAATCTCTCGTCGAGGATTGCCGCATAGTCGTGCAGGAGAACGCCAAGCAGCACGATTTCGAGGTCGGCTTGGTGCAACGGCGACAGTTTTTTGGCTATCTCCATCATTGGTCGGATATGGTGCGTCCAAATGCCATAGCCGAAAATGTTCGACGGCCGTCGACACGCTCCGTGTACGGTCTCATAAACGAATGAGAGGATTTGCCTGTTCACACGGCATGTTATCAACCGCAAGGACTACGGGAAAGAAGGTGACCGACGGCGGTTGATATCCCAGCTTGGTGACCGGTCCACGGATTCTTGGGCATGACTCGACGTCTCCACCGGCGCCCGTAGTGAAGCGACAAAACCGCGGGCCCGATAATGGTCGTCATACATCAGGAAGAATGAGAACTGTCTGGAATCAACATACCATATAAGCCTCGCGGCTTTTCTATCAAACACCGTCGCGACGTCCGGATGGGCGTTGTGAGGTGTTAACTTTCTCGTCGATCGAGCGTAGCATGCGCGAACAGGATCGTGACATGACGAGGAGTATTCGATACCGACTGTTGCCGCTGCTTTGTGTGATGGCGTCCTGTTCTACGCAACCGGTAACATACCGCGCCCCCGACTCGACGTGGAGAGCTACATTCCGCGCATCCAGGGACGCGCACCTGCTGATTCCCCTTGGGAGCATCGCATCGCCCGCATTCTCGACCGTCGTGTCGATAGATGATCTGCCGTATGAACACGGCGTCGAAACGGACGGTCTCGGCAACGCTTGGGCACGCGTTGCGCTATCGGACATCGATAGCTCTGCCGCGCTGACGGTTCGATACACCGTTACGGGACGAGAAACCGCTTCGTATCGTCGCATTTCGGAGGCCTGTATAACGTGGTTGGAACAGAACCGCTATATCGACTGGCAGGACCCGTCGATTCAGTCCGTTGTTCGAGAACTCGATCTGTCCGGGCTCGAACGACCCGATGCGGTCCGTCGGATCGGCGACTATGTCGTGAAGTACCTAACGTATGTACGAATCGGTGGAGGGCGACCCGCTTCCGTTCCGGCATCGATGACTCTGGCGAGGGGAGTCGGGGTGTGTATCAACTATTCGAGATTGCTCGTCGCTCTTTGCCGGGCCTCCGGGATACCCGCCCGGACCGTAAACGGTGCCGTGCGACATCATGATGATCCAACAACGTACGAGTTTCACCACGAATGGATAGAGTACTTGGATGAGCAAGGGAGATGGCATCCCGTCGATGTGCGCTACGCACGAAGCTACGAACTCAACGATCCTCGCTACGCCGATTTTGTCTACGGAGCCGAAGACCATCCGTGGTTTGCCGGATTGGACAACCGGAACCTGCTAAGCGGGCAGCCGGTGCAGTTGGAAGGCGGAGACGTGGTGCTGTTTCATTATCACCCGATATTCGCGGGCGCTCGATACGGATTCGAGCTGATTGAAAGCAGAGATATGGAATACTACGTAATCGAGAAGATGATTGTTGTCGAGAACACCCGCACCACCGTTACGATAGAACAATCTCCGGCAAACTGAAAAAACTCTTCCGTGAAGGATGCAAGACCGGTTCGGAACAAGGCACAGTGATCGCTATCACGTGTCCACTCCTTGGCACAAATGTCGATCGAGAGGCGCCGTCACTCCGGATTGATCCGTTCGACCGTCGGCGCCGCCGCGCCTCACTCCGAGTCCTCCTCACCACGTCGGTGAAGCGGTTTCCCACCCGTCGCGCCTCGCCGTGACGCTACCGTGCGCTTCGGCCGGGCGTCGACGCTTTCTCCCCGACGATCGCTCGCACAAGCGTAGTCGCGTCGTCGGCGCGAAGAACGGCCTCACGCCGTTCGGGCTCGCGCATTTGCTTCGCGATGGCCGCAAGAAGCTGAAGGTGCGGCCCGCGGTCGTCCGGTGAAGATGCAATAAGAAAGATAATGCGCGTCGGCTCGCCGTCTAATGCTTGGAAGTCGATGCCGTCCGGCGCGATACCGACCGCCACCGCTATGCCGTCGACCCCGGGAGTCCGTGCGTGGGGTATCGCGAGGCCGTGCTCCATGCCGGTGCTGACGGTCGCCTCGCGCTCCATGACGTCGCGGTAGACTTGCTCGCCGTCGGTGATGCGGCCGGCGCGCGCCAAGCCGGAGACAAGTTCGCGAATCGCCGTTTCTTTGTCGGTCGCCTTGAGCCCTACGAAGGCGGTTGCCGGGCTCAGATAGTCGCTCAGATTCACTGCAGTCGTACCGCCGCCGGCCACATCGCGACGCAGCTCTTTGGGAACGGTTACTTCGGTGATTCGTGCGACGCGGTCCCGAACGTGTACGATCACTTCATAGAGCATCGTCTTGGCGAGCCCGGTATCGCGGGGGTCGCTCACGATCCGGAGGCTTGTCGGATCGCGATTTATGGTGAGGTAGACGTCGTCCCGTCGCAGTCGGTAGACGGTGCCGGCCAGCTCGAGGCGGTGCACAAAAAAACCGTCGTCGTCCGCAACCCGGAGAATGCCGTCGGTGATGAGGTCGGAGAGCTCCTCGTTCGGCAGGTCGATTCGCGTGATCTCGGTATCGCGCTCCCCCCACCGCCCGCGCGTGCCGGAACCGGAGCGGCGTAACGTCAGAGAGAGCGCCGGTGCACCCAGCGCGACCGATACGACAATCATCACGACCATAATCTGGAAGATTTCCGCGGAGAAGTCTCCGAGCGCCAACCCGACCGACGCGATAATCAGTGCAACCTCGCCACGACACACCGTTCCCAATCCCACGCGCAGCGCTCCTAAGCGGTTGAATCCCGACGCAAGGGCCGGTACACCCGAGCCGATGATCTTCGCCGCCGCCGAAAGGAACGCAAAGCCGATTCCCGGCAGAAGTATCCGGGGATCAAAGAGGACGCGCCAGTCGACGAGCATCCCCATCACCACGTAGAGAATCGGTACGAAGAACTCTGAGATCGGCTGCGTCTTTTCCGCCAGCACATCGGCCATATCGGTCCGCGAGAATGCGATTCCGATGATGTACGCGCCGATAATGGAGGCGACGCCGAAAGCCTCGAACAACGCCGAAACAAAGAGCGTGATACCGACCACGACGACCGCGAACAAGTTGGGCGAGAGTCGCTCCCGAAACAGCCGAGCGAGCCGCGGTGCTCCCACGTAGGCGAGCACCCCGCCGCCGACGAGGATGACGAACGCCAATAGGGCGACGGGGAGCACCGTCGTAACAAATGACGCATTCGTGTCGCGGCCAAGCTCGATACCGCCTACCGCGAGTGCAATTGCCAAAAATACTATCGCAAATCCGTCCTGCATAAGAGACGAACTCACGACCGCCACACCCTCCGGAGTCGCCATCTTGTGGTGTTCGTGCAGAATACGAGCCTGCACCCCCAACGACGTCGATACCGAGAGTGCGGCGAAGAAGATCACCCTCCGGTCAATGACGGGTAGGCCGAAAAACAAGATCGGCACCGCCGCGCCGACCACCAGACTCAAAAGACTGCTTCCGATCGCCACCGGGAGTCCACGACGGCCGGCTTGTGCAAAGACTCCGCTATCGGACTCGAGTCCCACCGCCAACACGTGCACCACCGCTCCCACCGCGGCAAAACCGTAGAGTTGCAGCGAAATCGGAAAGGCTCCGTCGGTTAACGGCACGAGGCCGTTCGGAAATGTCGGGAGACCGACGCTCCCGAGCGCGTACGGTCCCAAGGCGAGGCCGGCGGACACCTCGCCCAATAGCTCGGGAAGCCTCAGGCGTCTGGCGATCGCTCCACCGGCCTTGGCGGCAAGCACCACCACGCCCAGCGCCAGGAGCAATCGCGTGATCTCGTGAGTCATCGAGAGATCTTGGTACTCATCGACCGCCCACGCGAGCCCGGGAACCAGTAACAGATAGATCAAAACAAAAAATGGTGCCGCACCGCCGGCGACGCCGCTACGCCCTCGCATGGTAAGAACGCTACTCGGTTCGCGCCGCATGGACAAGGTATGATGCGCGCGTGAGCCACCGATCGCCGTTGAGTATGATCATTGCCGAGGGTCGCACATTACCGGAAATCGAAAAGAGGAGTGCAACGGCGTTCGGAGGTCGAGCGCATCTCGATTGTTATAGACCGTTCTTCATGACGGCGCGAATTCTATCGCGTACGGATGCAGCTTCATTGCGCATCGCCGTTTCAAACGTCGCCTCGAGTTCGTCGCGATACTCGGCATGGTGTCTCGCCGGTTTATAGAGCTCATGGTACGACCACGCCCGAACAAACTTGTTTGAGTCGGTCGGTGTCTTCCGCAAGAAAGCCTCTACGTACTTTGCGTGTTCCGCTACTGAGTTCATGAAATGTTCGGTATGATGACATACTCGTTCGATTCCCTCGGCCGACTTCCCGTTCCATGCCGCTATCTCTTGCGCGATATCCATATCATCGCCCCGTTTTCCCACGGCCCACTTCGGCCGCACGAAGAGATGCGGTCCCCCATGCGGCCGCCAACGGGATCGCACAATCGACCTCCCAACGATCCCAGCCGATCTCGTCCGGGCGGCGGACGAACCACTTCATGGTTGGGAGACTATCCGGCTCACGCTCGTGTTCGGGAAGCCACCGTTCATAGAGAAAGTCCCAGGCGTCCGCAACGAGCCGTAGCTCGCCGGCGCACCGCACCGTGACCGCATCGTGGGCCGGCAGGTCGACGCATGTGAGCCCTGCGCGCGGTTCGAAGGAGGCGGGAACGACGAACCCCAGGTCATAGGTAACCAGTTCGAGGGGCGTCGTCTCGTAGTTGTCCCAGCTCATGCCGACGAGGCGGCCGGAGCGCCAATCGAACCCGTCCGCTTCAAGGGCCTCCACGAGCAGGTCATATCCGCGTTGCAGCACCGGAATCTCGAACCACGTCTTCATCCGGATGAAGGCTACGCGGCATTTCGGCACCGATATGACGGTCGCAGCTACCGGTTCGGGCCGGTGTGCCGCGGCGTTCACTTTGGGAATACGATCGATGCGCGAGTTACGGTCCCATCGGCTCGGAGCGACGCCGTACTCACGCCTGAACTCTCGCGAGAACTCCGCGGAGCTCGCGAAGCCCAACTTCATCGCAACCGAGGTAATCGACCGCGACGGCCCCGACTTCAGGAGATACGCGGCGTGTTCGAGACGGACGCGCCGCACGAATGCTGCCACCGTCTCTCCGGTGACTGCGGAAAAGATGCGGTGAAAGTGGAATGGCGATGCGGCGGACTCCCGGGCAACATCTTCGACCGACCACGCTCGCTCAGGCTCCATGCGAACCCGATTGATCGCTCGATTGACCCGTTCCACCCAGTAGTTCGTCGGCACCGCGCCCCCTTTACTGCAATGCGAGCATCCAGCTTACCCCGAAACGGTCGCGGACCATCGCGAACCCGGAGCCGCTCATCGTATCATCCAGATCCATGATAACCGTCCCGCCGCGTGCAAGCGAATCGTAGACCGAACGTTGATCATCTGCGTCGGAGAACGAGACAAACACCGACACGGTGTCTCCGGCGACGACGGGCCGATCGGGTTGGTCATCGCTCGCCATCAGCCGCAATCCGTCGGCCTCCAGGACTGCGTTGAAGATCCGACCGGCATGCTTCCCCGTCACGCCGAGCGGCGAATCACCGACGGTCTGCATCGTGGTGATGGTTCCACGAAAACAGTCGCGGTAAAACTCCATCGCTTCCCGACAGGTTCCTGAAAAGATGATAAACGGGCATACGTTTCTCATAACAACCCCCGGTGAGAAGCATGCCGGCGTTCAGAGTGTCGGTCTTGGCAATTCTTGCTAAGGTGCGCAGAGGTCCTCGAAGATTGACGATGGATCGCGCGGTACCTGTAACGACCCTTCACAGCGAGCACGCTACGCCGCGTCCTCCGTTTTTTCGGACCGGCGCCGTGGCGGAAGCGCGCCTGTTGCAATGTGAGCCGCTATCGCATCTGTGCGACGGCTGGTGCAGTCGGAAAGAGCGGGTTGCTACTCCATGCGAGCCGGAAGCACGGCACTTACCCGGACGCTCCACAGTCGCCCGGCAAAGGGACGAGCGATACGGGTGAAAAGGGCCATAGCCGGCTGCCGTCCGCAACAGCGAATGCGCCTCATCCAGCGCGGGAGCATATCTACGACCACCGCGGCGAACTGAGACGCCTCGTAGTACCGGCGTGCCAGTATCGTTGCACCGCTTAACCCGGCGGTTTCAAGCCCTTCGAGGTATCGCTTCTCGGTTATCGCCCCCGCGACGCACGCGGCGACAAGGAGCCCGGTGCGACGTATCCAGCGCGGAAGTCCTTCCGCCACGATATCCGAGACCAACATCCGTCCTCCCGGTCGCAAGACGCGGGCGATCTCGCGAAACACGCGCTCTTTGTCGCTCGAAAGATTGATAACGCAGTTTGAGATGACCCAATCGACGGACGCATCCGCCACCGGAAGCGACTCGATCGCGCCGTGCCGAATGTCGATGTTGGTGAATCGAGATCTTTGGGCGTTGTCCCGAGCGCGTTCGATCATCGCTTCACTCGCGTCTACGCCGATTACGCGTCCGGTCGGGCCGACCCGTTGCGCCGCAAGGATCAGGTCGAGACCGGCGCCGCAACCGAGATCTACCACGGTCTGGCCCGGTTCGATCCGACTGAACGCCACCGGATCGCCGCATCCGAACGAGGTTTCCAGTAGCTCCTCCGATACCGATGCGGGGGCGTATGCGGCAAACCGCGCCTTTCCGGTCCCGGCAACGAGTCCGGCCCCGCGTCCGTGAATTGCAGCCGTGTATTCCCCTTCTATCTTCTTACGTGAGAGCGGCATATTGTCCTCCTGCAAGCAACCTACGCCGGCCGCCGACCGCGACGCCTTGAAAGAACCGACCCCGTTAGTCCGTACAGCACGTGGTGAGGAACCGGCGAAGCTTCTCCACCAGTTCCAACGCTCGTGCGCGATCGGCTCGATAGAACACGGTTCTGCCGCTTCGGCGCGCCGTGAGCATACCGGTTCGCCTCAGCACGTCCAGGCTTTCCGACGCGGTCGATTGTCCGATTCCGATGCGCTCCGCGACTTCGTTCACCGACAGCTCTTGTGCGCACAGGAACATGCACAGAACTCTCTGCCTGGTTTCGCCCGCTAAGGCCTTAAAAAAGCTGCCGAGCTCTTGCATGTCCCTCGGTAGATCCCGCATTTCTTTTATCGTCATATCGCGATAAAACGATATAACACCGTTAAACGAGTGTAAAGAAGCTGCGGTACCTTCTACGGCTCGAGTCGCGTATCGGCGAGAGAGTTGGGCCTACCGTTTGTCTGCGATGTCTATCAGCTCCATGTGTGACGATGACCGAACCCACTCAAACAACCGCAAGCCGACTGCCGGGCCGGATACGACGGCGACCGGCCTCGAGGAGGGAGAGCCGAACTCCCTAACGCGGTCTTGTGTCGCACCGCGAGACAACATTACGAAAAAAAAGCTTGACGGCGGTGTTCATATCGTTTATTTTACTTAATAGCTAATTAGCTAAAGGGTTAAATAAATGATAGCAACCGACGAACTGAGTAAAACGTTCGCAGCCCTCGCCGATCCCACTCGCCGAGCGATCCTCACGCGCCTGTCGGCCGGTGAGGCCTCGGTCATGGAGCTCGCCGAGCCGTTCGAAATGAGTCTCCCGGGAATCTCGAAGCATCTCAAGGTTCTGGAGCGGGCGGGGCTCATCACACGCACACGCGAGGCCCAATGGAGGCCGTGTAGGCTCAGGCCCGAACCGCTCCAGCGTGCATCGGGGTGGATCGAGCAATACCGCCGCTTCTGGGAGGAGAGCTTCGACCGGCTGGACGAGTACCTCGCACAGTTGCAGGCCGGAGACGAGGACGCCGCGAAGGGCGACGACTCGGTACGCGATACGGACGGGCATACGAAGCAGGACTGAATGCCCTCACCGTGGCGCAACACAAGGAGTAACGTGCATGAAACCGTTTCATAGACTATTGATCAACACAATGGCCGCCGGCCTCACTACCAACTTTCTCTGGTTCTCCGTGACCTATTGGGCGTACCTCGAAACACGGTCGGTTCTGGCGACCTCGATCATCGGCGGCTCGTTCATGCTGCTCTCCGCCCTCTCGGGCTTCCTCTTCGGTACCTTCGTCGATCGCCACAAGAAGAAAGGGGCGATGCTCTTTTCCAACGTCGTATCGCTCGCCGCATTTGTGGCTGCAACACTACTCTTTCTCTTCTCACCGCCGGGGAGCATCTTAGTGCTCACGAGCCTACGATTCTGGGCCTTCGTACTTATCATTCTCTCAGGCTCGGTGATCGGTAACGTGCGCGGAATCGCCCTATCCACTTGTGTGACACTCCTGGTGCCCGACGGCGAACGCGATAGGGCAAACGGGTTGGTCGGGACCGTCAACGGTATCTCCTTTGCCGTTACGACCGTCTTCAGCGGTTTGGTCGTCGGCAGGCTCGGTATGACCTGGGCCCTGGGTATCTCGGTGGTGCTGACCGTCGTGACCTGTCTCGACCTTCTATCGATCGCGATTCCGGAACCGGACGTGGCCGGTACACCGACCCGCGACGGAGAGCGACCGGCGCCCGCGATCGACGTCAAAGGCGCCGTGGCGGCGATCGCCGCCGTCCCGGGACTCTTCGGCCTCATCTTCTTTTCAACTTTCAACAACTTTTTAGGCGGCGTTTTCATGTCCCTCATCGATCCGTACGGCTTGGAACTCGTATCGGTTGAAGTGTGGGGTATCATCTGGGGCTTTTTGAGTGTGGGGTTCATTCTGGGGGGAATCGTCGTCGCGCGGCGTGGGCTCGGTACGTCGCCGCTCCGCACGCTCTTTCTCGCCAATATCACCATGTGGACGGTCACGATCCTCTTTCCGCTCTACTCGTCGGTCGTGCCGCTCATCGTCGGGTTTTTCATCTACCTGTGCCTTATGCCGGCGGTTGAGGCGGCGGAGCAGACCATCGTCCAACGAGTGGTCCCCTTTGAGGTACAGGGACGCGTCTTCGGTTTTGCCCAGGCCGTGGAGACCGCCGCCTCTCCCGTTACGGCGTTTTTGATCGGGCCCGTTGCGGACTTGTGGGTGATTCCCTTTATGACGACCGGCGGCGGCGTCGCGTCGATCGGCGCCTGGTTCGGTACCGGGGCGGTGCGCGCCATGGCGTTGGTCTTCATCGTCGCCGGCGTTATCGGACTTGCGGTGACCCTCGCCGCCATGGGCTCGCGGGCATATCGGCAACTGTCGGGGCACTACTCCGGGAATAGCGGTCTCGCCGACGAGGCGGTGGCGGGGTGATTTTTTCGCACGGAGAGCGCAGAGGACACGGAGGAGGAACCATGATTACCGATACTGAACCGGACGCCGAACGCGAGCTCCACATCACCCGAACCGTGACGATGAACACGATGCGTAGAGAAACGCTCTCACTGACACTTCCGAAGATGCACGGCGATCCGAGATATAGGAGAGAAAGAATATGACGACACACACCGAATCGACCACACGCGCCGATCGCGAGCTCCACATCACCCGTACCATCGACGCACCGCGCGAGGTGGTGTTTCGCGCCTGGACCGATCCCTCCCAACTGGCACATTGGTTCGGTCCCAAGGGGTGCACGCTTCTGGCGCCGCAGTTCGACGTGCGACCGGGAGGCGGATACCGCTGCGGCTACAACTTCGAGGGGAGTGAATTTTGGCTTCGCGGCGTCTACCGTGAAATCGAGCCCCATAATCGATTGGTATTTACGCACGGTTGGGAAAACGAAGCCGGCGATGTGGACCACGACACGCTGGTAACCGTGACCTTTACCGAGTCGGACGGCAAAACCAGCTTTGCGTTCCATCAAGCCTTCTTCGATTCCGTGGCGAACCGCGACTCCCACGGCGAAGGATGGGGTGAAGCGTTCGACCGCTTGGCTGAACACGTACGCGGCGCGAAAGCCCGGGACGGACGCGCATGAGAGATATGGAACCGAAGAACGCGATACTTAGATCTCTGGATGCTCTGACCGGCGTCTGGAACTCCACCGGTGAGATGTCCGCTCCCGATGGTTCGTTGCTGACAGTCTCCGGGACGGACTCTTACGAGTGGCTTCGCGGCAAGCAGTTCCTCATCCACCGCGTGGATGTCCACGTCGGAGTTGAAAAAGTCGACGTCATGGAGATCATCGGTGAATACAACGAGTCGAAAAAGGCTTGTGCGATGCATGCATTCCAAAACGACGGCAGTCACGCGGTGATGTGGGCGTCGCTGGACACCAACGGCAATCTTCTGTTCGCCGATGAGGCGATACGCGCGACACTCGTTTTAGGTTCGGATGGGACGTCAATGAGTGCGACCTGGGAGCGCTTTGATGACTATAGGTGGATTCACTGGATGAACATGCGCTTCTCCAAGGTGCGGAGGACAGGACTATGAGCAGATACCGGATTACACCCGTCGCAGTACTCGTTGCGGCGGTGATTGTCGGATGTAGCACGACGCCACACGGCGTCGATCAAAAGGAGGAAACTGTGACACAGTACGTTTCTTCGCGGGACGGTACGTCTATCGCCTACGAAGTGGCCGGCACCGGACCGACGCTGATCTCCGTCGGCGGCGCCTTTTATCACCGCGGCTTTCCGGTACCCCCGGGCTGGGAGATTCTGGAAGAGCATTTCACGGTGGTGAGTTATGATCGTCGTGGCCGAGGCGAGTCGGGCGACACGCCGCCGTATGCGGTGGCGCGCGAGATTGAAGACCTCGCGGCGATTATCGATGCGATGGGAGGCGAGGCCTTCGTACTCGGCATTTCGTCCGGGGCGGTGTTGTCGTTGGACGCCGCGGCCGCCGGGCTTCCCATCACAAGGCTCGCCCTCTACGAGCCGCCCTTTATAGTCGACGACAGCCGCGCGCCTCTACCGGACGACTATGTCACCCGGTTGAACGCCATGATCGCCGAAGGACGAAGGGGCGATGCGGTCGAGTACTTCATGACCCGGGCGGTCGGCGTGCCCGCCGACCATGTGGCCCCGATGCGTGAAATGGATTTCTGGCCCGCCTTTGAAGAGGTGGCCCACACTCTTTCATACGACGGTACCGTCATGGGTACCACGATGTCGGGAAATCCGCTTCCGGTGGAGCGCTGGCGCGAGGTGACCGTTCCGACCCTTGCGATTGCCGGCGGCGCGAGTCCGGATTACCAGCAGCGAAGCGTACGAGCCCTGTCCGAACCGCCTGCTCGACGCGCAGTATCGCAGTTTGGACGGACAGACCCACGACGTATCGCCGGAAGCGCTGACCCCGGCTTTGGTCGAGTTTTTTCTCGATTGAATGAGATAGGAGCATAGGTTGAGTACAGGTCATAACATAGCCGATCGGATCGAACCGCTGGTGATTACCCGTTTTTTTGCGGCGCCGCGCGAGCTCGTGTGGCGCGCCTGGACCGAGGCCGACCGCATAGTGCGCTGGTGGGGACCTATCGACTTCAGCGCTTCGCGTTGTGAGCTGGATCTACGCCCCGGCGGCTTCTTCCGTATCACTATGCACGGCCCAAACGGAGGAGAGATTCCCGTTGAGGGCATCTTTGAGGAGGTAGCCGAGCCTATCCGCCTCGTTCTCACCACCACCGGCTTTCCCGATGCGGCGGGCATTCCCATGCTTCGGGTTCGTCATACCGTCGGTTTCGAAGAGCGGGGAGACCGAACTGAGCTCACCGTGCGCGCCGAGGTACTACACGCGACGCGGGAGGTTGAGTTTGCCCTCGCGGGTATGGAAGAAGGACTGCGCGGCAGCCTCGATAAGCTACGCATCCACGTCGAAGCGCCGGCGCGATGAACCGAAGAGAGAGGAGTCGACTCGCATGAGTACCAATGCAAATAGACAACTCATGAAGGACATCTTCGCCGAGCTGTCGAAGGGTAACGATGCACCCTTTGTCGAAGCCATGGCCGAAGACATGCGCTGGACCTGGATGGGCTCCGGCCGGTGGTCAAAGACCTTCGGCGGAAAGCGGGCCGTTTTGGACGAACTGTGGAGTGCGGTCCGGAGGACCCTTGCGCCGCCCTACAAGGTCGTCGCCCGGCGCCTCATCGCCGAGGGCGACCACGTGGTGGTGGAGGCGCAAGGGCACAATACGACTCCCGACGGGCGGCAGTACCATAACAACTACTGCTGGGTGTGCAGAATCGCCGACGGAAAAATACGCGAGCTCAGAGAGTACATGGATACGCAGCTTGTGACCGAGACGTTTCGAGAGGAGTGAAACACTTATGAATATCGATTCCGCACTGTATCGGACTGAGCTCCAAGGCCTCATGACCGAGACGTTCGAAAAGGTCGAGGGCTTCTATCTCGACGGCGGGACCTCCCTGTTCGAAACCGTGGAGGCGATCTCGGCGGGAGAGGCATCGACGCCGAACCCCGCGAACGGCGAGACCGTTGCCGCACACGTGTATCACCTCACCTTTTACCTCGACGTGTTACGTGAGTATACGACCGGTGAGCGAACGGGGAAGACCGACTGGGACGAGAGCTGGACCGTCTCCGTAGTGACCGAAAAAGAGTGGGACGCCCTCAAAGACGACTCTCGCCGCGCCTACGACGCCGCCGTCCGGATGGTACGCGGCTTCGATCCGGACGATGCGGGTGACTTCGTAAGCGGTACTCTATCCGTGCTTGCCCATTCGGCATTTCACCTCGCGGCGATTCGGCAGATCATAGACGGCCTAACAGCGAGAAGGGAGCATTCATGAATCTACACGACAAGATCTTCCGAGCGGAATCGAACTCCCCGTCCGGGGAGGTCCGCGGTGCCACGCAGTTTCACTATCACCAAGACGGCGACGTCATCTGGGCGGAGTACTCCGGCGGCGAGATCCGCTGCGGTCGAATCGTCGGGCGCGTAGTCGACGATAGCCGTTTCGAGATCCGCTATCACCACCTCAACACGGCAGGCGTCCTGCGCGCCGGTACCTGTACGACGCGAGTCGAGACACAAGGCGACGGAACCCTGCGGCTTATCGAGACCTGGAGGTGGCTCGACGGTGACGACCGGGAGGGGGCGTCCGTTCTCGTCGAGGTATAGCGGCGAGGTGCAGTACGCTTCGTCCCGCGCTTTTTGCGCAAACCGAGGAGGAGTTTGTGGCACGAGTAATCCTATTTCACCACGCCTTGGGGCTGACCGAGGGGGTACGCGCCTTCGCCGAGGAGTTGCGGCGCGCCGGCCACGAGGTCGAGACGCCGGACCTTTACGACGGGCGGACCTTCCGGACCGTTTCCGACGGTGTCGCGTTTGCCGAGGAGATCGGCCTGGAGGTGATGGCCGAGCGAGGCGTTCGGATCGCAGAGCGGCACGGAGCGAGCTTCGTCGTCGCCGGCTTCTCCCTCGGAGTGTTGCCGACTCAAAAAGCGGCCCAGACGCTTCCCGGTGCGGCCGGGGCGATCCTGTACCACGGAGCGGTTCCGGCGTCCGTGTTCGGTGAGGCGTGGCCCGGCGGTGTACCCCTTCAGATGCACTTGGCCGAGCACGACACCTATGTCGCCGAGGATATCGAGGCGGCACGGGACCTCGCGACGCTACCCGGTGCGGAACTGTTCATCTATCCGACGGGGGCGCACCTCGTCGCGGATTCGAGTTCACCGGATTACGACGCGGCGATCGCGCTGACGATTCTCGAGCGCACCCTCGTGTTTCTCGCCGACCTGGAGGACTGACGTATGACCGGCCCTTCTGAGCGACTTACGTGGGCGGTTGAGGCTCTCGACGTACGCCCGCACCAACGGCTCCTCGAGATAGGCTGCGGGCACGGCGTCGCCGTCTCTCTCGTGTGCGATAAACTCGAAAGCGGCCGTATCACCGCCCTCGACCGCTCCGCCAAGATGATCGCCGCCGCCCGTAGCCGAAACGTCCGCCACATCGAGGCCGGCAGAGCCGCGTTTCACGCCGTTGCACTTCGGGACGCCGAGCTCGGCGATGCGCAGTTCGATACCGTCTTCGCTATCCGCGTGGGGCTCTTTGCCGGGAGCGGTGCCGCGCCGGATCTCGCCGTCGTCGCCGAGCGCCTCGCGCCGGAGGGCCGCTTCTTCGTGATCTACGACCCCGCCGACGCACAGAGCGCCGACGGTGCGGCGGACCGAATCGTCGCGAACCTCACGAACGCCGGCTTCGTCATTCATAGTCGGCTCGTAGCGGAGGTCGGATCGACACGGACGGTCCGTGTCGTCGCATCCGTACCCAACCGGCGTTACACGAAGCTCCAAATGGACAAGGAGGTGAATCGATATGTGTAAGCAATCGTCTATCGTCGAGGCGGACCTCGAACTCCACATGACGCGCACGGTCGCCGCACCGCGTGACCTCGTCTTTAGGGCTTGGACCGACCCGGCACGGCTGGTGCACTGGTTCGGGCCGGCGGGGTGTACCCTTCTCGCTCCGGAGTTCGACGTGCGGCCCGGCGGCGCCTACCGCTGCGGATACGAGTTCGACGGTGGTCGGTTTTGGCTGCGCGGTGTGTACCGGGAGATCGTGTATCCCGAGCGCCTCGTCCTGACTCACGGCTGGGAAAACGAAGCGGGAGAGGTCGAGCACGATACGCTCGTGACCGTAACCTTTCTGGAGCGCGACGGCACGACGACGTTCAACTTCCACCAAGCGATCTTCGCCTCGGTCGAAAGCCGCGATTCCCACGGCGAGGGGTGGGGCGAGGCGTTCGAGCGGTTGGAGGCGTACGTCGGGACCGGTACTTAGGCTCCGCGAATTTCGTGGTAGAATTTGCCCACGGAAGGGCCTTGAGCCGCACGCCACGGAGTTCTTGCTGCGACCCTATCGCGGCGTGGAGGGTCGGGAGGGCTACGATCGCGTCGGCGGAAGGAGTGAGGTATATGGCCTACAACGAAGCGCTCGGCGATCGGGTGCGAGCGCTGCTCTCCGGCGAGAGCGATATCGAGGAGCGGGTCAAAATGGGCGGGCTTACGTTCATGAGGAGCGGAACGGTATGTGTCCGTGTGCAGGATGACGACCTATTGGTACGCTGCCGACCGGAGATGAACGATGCGCTCCTCGCGGAGCCGGGGGCCCGGCGCTACGAAATGAAAAACAAGCCCAAGATGCGAGGGTGGATACTCGTCGGCCCGGAGGGAACGAACAGCCCCGACCGTCTCGGCGCTTGGATACGGACAGCCCTCGACTTCGGCCGCCGATGATTCCGATACGTCCCGCACGAGAACCGCTATGGGCGGCGGCATTACTCCGTCGCGATCCGCGCGGCTCTCTCGGCGATGTGCCGCACGAGCTCTTGCAGAGCTGCAGGCCCGCGAATCGTGACCGGGACGTCAAGGTCGAGGAGTGCATAGGCGATCCACTCGAGGCGGGCGGCCTCGCAGCGGGCGACGATCCCGTCTTGCGCGACCTCAAAGTCGTCGAAGGCCGTTCCCAGGAGCTCTCGGGCTCGTCCCATCGTTGTGTTCAGCACCACCTCGATCTCGTGGCCTCCGCGAGCCGCCTCGACGGACTGCAGCACGTATTCCAGCGTGTCGAAGCGGTCGGGGCGCTCGAAGCGCTCTGCGATCGATTCGGCGCTCGCGATGCGGTCGAGGCGGAAGGTGCGCAAGTCCCGACGTAGGTGACAGTAGCCCGCAAGGTACCATAGGCCCTCGGTCCACGCCACGCCGTAGGGATCGACGGTGCGGTGCGTTTCGGCTCCTTCGCGGGATCGATAGCGGACCGAGACGCTCCGTCTCTCCTGCACCGCCTGTGTGAGCCGCGTGAGAAGCTCACCACGATCGCGCATCGACACACTGTTCCAGTAAGATCCGTCGTGTAAGACGACCGCCTCGCGGAGACTTTTCGTGTGATGGAGAAGCTTCTCGGGCAGGAGACGTTCGGTCTTTGCAAGGGCTCCCTCAACCGCGGTTCCGTCTACGGGAAAGCGTAGGGCGCGCGTCGCGCGGAGCCCCAGCGTGATCGCCGCCGCCTCGGAGGGAGTATACATGAGCGGCGGCAGCTTCCGCCCCCGCTTCAAACGATAGGCGCCGTGAGGACCGCGTTCCGCCGCAACGGGTATGCCCATGTCTTGGAGGGTCGTGATGTAGCGTCGGACGGTCCTGACATCCACTTCAAGGCGTCGGGCGAGCTCCGTTCCGCTCACCGAATGAAAGGTTTCCAAGAGTTCGAGGACCGTTAGCAGACGCATGGTCGGGGAATACATGTTCTCCGCTCCTTTTTTATGTATAGGGCCAATCATGTCCTAATTGAGCCTTATCATCAAGGCAAACGCTTTGAGGAGGCGCATATGGTACCCAAACCATTCACGATCGACGTTCCGCAGGACGTGCTGGATGATCTGCATGAGCGACTTGCACGCACCCGTTGGCCCGACGAGGTCGACGGCGCGGGTTGGGACTACGGAACCAACCTGTCGTTCCTCCAAGAACTCGCGACCTATTGGCGCGAGCAGTACGACTGGCGCGCAGCGGAGGCAAAACTCAACGAGTTCTCCCACTTCCGAGCCGAGGTAGACGGATTCGGTATCCATTTCATCCACGAGCGGGCGAATGGACCGAACCGCCGACCGCTGTTGCTGCTCCACGGTTGGCCCGATTCGTTCTATCGCTACTCCAAGATCGTCCCGATGTTGAGCGACTCGTTCGACGTCGTTGTGCCGTCGTTGCCGGGATTCGGATTCTCCGACAAGCCGACCACGCGCGCCGGCGTCGACACCGCCGAGTTGCTGATGACGCTCATGACCGAGGTGCTGGGGTACTCGAGTTTTGCGGTGCACGGCGGCGACACGGGTAGTCCCTTGGCAAAGGAGCTGGCGGCGCGCTACCCCGAGACGGTTTCGGCGCTCCATCTGACCGACATCGGGTGGGACGTGCTCTTCGGCCTCGATCCGTCTACGCTCTCGCCCGCCGAAAAGAGGTATCTGGCGACCGAAGAAGCGTCGTCCAAACGAGAGGGCGCGTACATCATGGTTCAGGGGACCAAACCGCAGACGCTGGCGTATGGACTGACCGACTCACCGGTGGGCATGGCGGCGTGGATCGTCGAGAAGTTTCACACCTGGAGCGATTGCGGCGGCGAGCTTGAGCGCAGTTTCACCAAAGACGAGCTTTTGACCAACATCATGATCTACTGGGTCACCGAAACGTTCAACGCATCGATTCGATGGTACTACTTCGGATCCGACGAAGACTGGAGCGGGGCCGTCGACGGAGCGTGGGCCGACGGGGCTGCCGCGTCCGAGACGTTCGATTGGGGAGCGCCGGCTCGGTCCTCGGTACCCGCCGCCGTGGCGTTGTTCCCCGAGGACCTCCCCAAGGGGGCGATACCGCCGCGCGAGCTCGGCGAACGTTTTTTGAACGTTGTACGCTGGACCGAGATGCCGCGAGGCGGTCACTTCGCGGCGCTGGAGGAGCCGGAGCTGCTGGTGGAGGATATGCGGGCGTTCTTTGGTTCGCTACCGCGGTAGCGTCGTGATGGTCAACGGAGGTTTTCAGAATGCGAAACACGGATGCGTTTTTGGACCGGTACAGCCCTACCGTTGAATGGTTGCTGGGACCGGATCCGGCACAACCGGCCGTGCGGTACTGCACGTTGCGTGATCTCCTCGATCGATCCGACGCGGATGAGGAGGTCCGGGCTGCGAAAGACCAGATCGGGCAAGTTGGGCCGGTTGCCGCCGTTCTCGAAGCGCAACATCCCGAAGGGTATTGGGTGCAACCGGGAGCCGGTTACAGTCCGAAGTATACGGGTACGGTATGGCAGCTGATGTTCTTGTCGCAGTTCGGCGCCGACGGCGCGGACGACCGTATTCGTCGTGCCTGTGAGTACGTGCTTTCACACACACGAGCATCAAACGGACTCTTTTCGGCGACCGGCTCGCCGTCGGGGTTCATTCATTGTTTGTCCGGAAATCTTCTGGCGGCACTGCTGGATTTCGGTATGGGGGATGACGAGCGCGTCCGCGAGATGATCGAGCTCCAGGCACGATTCATCACCGGAGAGGGAGTTGCCGCTGCACATGAGAAGACCTCGCCACGATACTATCGATCGGGGACGGCGGGACCTCGTTTTGCGTGCGCAAACAACAATCGGCTTCCCTGTGCGTGGGGTGCGATTAAGACGTTGACGATGTTTGGAAAGATCCCCGTCGAGGAACGAAGCGAGCGCGTACATCGCGCAATCGAGCGGAGCGTCTCGTTGTTGTTAGGCCACGACCCGGCGCTGGCGGATTATCCGTCGGTGTACGGTGAGGCGCCGAGTTCGAACTGGTTCAAGTTCGGATACCCCCTTGGTTACACCTCCGACGTGTTACACAACATGGAAGCCCTTACAGGCGTAGGCGTGATTTCGGATCCGAGGCTTGCCGGCGCGATACGATTGGTCGAGTCGAAGAGGACCGACGACGGGCGGTGGATACAGGAGTACCAACTGAAGGGCCCGACGTGGTTTCAACAGGAGCCTCTTGGTCGGGCAAGCAAGTGGGTCACCCTCCGAGCGTTGCGCGTTCTGAAATCGGCAGACGCGCACCGAACGGCTGCGTTGTCACGATAGCCGCTCTCCGTCGTGCTTCGGGCGGCTCGAGAGGCACCGATGCCGGAACGCGCTACCGCCTCATCTTATGCAGTCTTGTGCGTCACACCGACGCGCGAACGTCGCGAATGCGTCGTTCGAGAAATCGTCGGTCCGACTCGTTCGCCGCCGTTGCCAATGCGCGACGGTAGGCGCCGAGCGCCTCGCGGTTGCGGCCCAGGCGACGCAGCGCGTCCGCTTTGGCGGCGTGTAGCAGGTAATAGTCTCCTAACGCGCCGTCGCGTTCAACATCCGCCAAACTCGCTAAACCGGCTTCGGGTCCGTCCCGCATGCCGACGGCCGCCGCGCGATTCAGTCCCACAACCGGCGACGGATCGGCTATCGTCAACAGGTCGTACCATCGCACGATCTTATTCCAGTCGGTGTCGTTGTACGACTCGGCGCCGGCGTGAACTGCGGCAATTGCGGCCTGAATCGCGTACGGTCCGATCGGTTCGCATTCGGAGACTTGTGCGGCGAGTCGCCGCCCCTCGGCGATCAGCTGGTGATCCCACAGTGCCCGGTTCTGCGCGGCAAGGAGCACGACGTCGCCGTCGGCCGTGAAGCGTGCGGTGCGCCGTGACTCCTGCAACACCATCAGGGCCAAAAGCCCCGTTGCCTCGTCGTCCGATACCAACTCGTGCACCAAGCGTGCCAGACGGACCGCCTCGACACAGAGACTCCGAGCTTCCTCGCGTGCGCCCGCTGCGTACCCGGTGGTGTAGACCAAATAGACCACGCGCAACACGCTTGCAAGCCGCGCCGACCAGTGCTCGGGCTCGGGCACCGCGTAGCGAATGCGGCGATCGCGTATCTGAACCTTTGCCCGCACAATGCGCTGCGCGACGGTCGCCGTTTTGATCAGAAACGCGCGCGCGATCGCCTCGGTCGCTACGCCGCACACCTCTCGCAGGGTGAGCGCGATTCGCGCATCCGGCGAGAGGTCGGGATGACAGCAGGTGAAGATCAGGCGCAATCGATCGTCGGCGATCGGTTGCTTATCGGAGTCCGCGCTCCGAGTCTCGCGCTCAACCAGTTCTCGCAGCGCCCGTCGCCGCCGATTCGATCGCCTCAGTCGATCGATCGTGCGAAAACGGCCCGTCGAGATCAACCAGGCGCGCGGGTTGCGTGGTACGCCGTCGACCGGCCACTGCCGCGTCGCGGCGACGAACGCCTCCTGCAGCGCCTCCTCGCCCAGGTCGAAGTCGCCCAGAAGCCGAATCAAGGTCGCCAGGACACGGCGCGATTCGGTGCGATAGATCTCGTCGATCGCGGCGGCGACGTGCCGGTCCGTCACGCCGTTCGGACTATTCATCGTCCCGTTCGAACCCGGTCAAGCACGCGAGTAACGTCTCGTTGAACTGCCGCGGGCGTTGCCACGGCGCGAAGTGACTTACCCCGCGCAGCTCGACCAACCGGGCGTCCGGAATGGTGCGCGCCAAATAGTCGGCGTGTTCGGGCTTAATAAACTCGTCGTTGGAGCTTCTTAAGACGAACACGCGGGTCGCGATGGCGTGTAACTCGTCGGCTGAGTAGTTCGGCTCGGTCGTCATCATCTTCTGTACCGCCTCTGAAAACTGCTCGAACCGGTCGGGAGTCGGTGACAGGCGTCGGTAGTCTTCTGCGTGACGGCGATACACGCGAGAAAGAATCGGCATCGACCCGTCAAGGGGCTTGAGCCCGCTCGGGTCCATGGCGCACGCAAAAAACACGACGCCGCGGGCGCGCGTCGGCGCCTGCATTGCAACGGTGAGGGCCACGACCGCGCCGTCGCTCCAGCCCACGTACGACGCCGTATGTACGCCGAGCACATCGAGGACCGCGAGAACGTCGGTTGCCAGAAGCTCGTAGGAAAAGGGCCGATCATCGCACGTGCTACGGCCGTGACCGCGTGTGTCGATTGCAATGACGCGATACCCGTTCGCCGTCAGCACCGGAACCTGGTAACTCCAGTTACCGCTATGTCCCAGACCGCCGTGGAGTAAGACAACCGGCGCCCCGGACCCGAAGGTGGCGTACCAGATATGCGCGCCGTTGTGTTCGACACGGCCTTGAACGGTCGGATCCGGTAACGGCGGCGCTCCGTCGACCTCGAAACGCGTCAACTCGTCGTCGTGCGAACTCACTCCGCCGACTCCCGGTTCACACCGTGAATATCGCGCTCGACAACTCCATGTATTTCGATGCTACTGAACTCGGTGATCGGGTTGTCGCTCATCAGCCGAATCGCGTCGTTCATGTCCGCCGCCTCCAGCATGACGAAGCCGCCAAGCACTTCGCGCGTCTCGGCAAACGGTCCGTCGGTGACCGACATCTTACCGTCGCGCATTCGTACGGTAACCGAGTCACCGTCCAACGGGTGTGCCATAATCAGGTTGCCTCGGACGGCCATACTGCGATCGTGCTCTATAGTGCCCCGGTCGAGCTCCAGCCTCTCGTCCTCCGAGAGTGTCTTCATTTTCTCACCGTCGATAAACACCGCACACAGATACTTCATCGTACATCTCCTCCTCTACCTCGACGATCGTTTCGTTGTCATATAGTCGTCTGCATCCCCCGGATTTCGACACGGGAGGCATATTCTCGTATCGTCTCGCGCCTCGGTTACACCCTACGCTATCGATGTGGCATTGAATCGATTATCACATGTATCCATTTTCCCGACGTAACACGTTTAATACCGACGGCGCAGCGCAGTGTCTCCTCGACGAAGAACGCTGCGTAGGTAAACAGCGGTGGTACGGGAAGCACAAACGCCAGTAGGAACGCCAGCGGTACCCCGACTATCCAAAGCGGCAAGACGTCGATGAGAAACGCAACACGAGTATCTGCGCCGCCGCGGAGGATGCCGGTGATGATATGAATGTTGAGAACCTTCGCAATAATGAGAAGCGCATAAAAACGGACGAATTGGGACAAGAGCGCTCGCGATGGTTCGCCTATGCGATAGAGTTGGGGGACTACGGCGGCGACGGGAAAGAACAGGATGAGGCCGACGAGCGTCGAAGCGATGGGAATCACCTTCAGTAGTAGCCCGGCCTTCTCCCGCCCGTCATCGAGGCGCCCGGCACCCACGTCATTCCCGATCATGATCTGGGCCGCCTGGGCGGTGCCGATAAACAGGACCAACGTGAGTCGGCCGATAGTATCGGAGATATTGTAGGCCGCAAGGTACTCCGTTCCCAACCGTCCGAAGACGACGGTGTACATTGTAAACCCTAAGGCCCAGAACAGATCGTTACCGATGACCGGCACCGCCCGGGCGGTAAAGTGACGAAAAAAGGCCCTATTCCACGACAGAAGATCGTGCAATCGGGCGGCGACCGGTCCTTGGTTGCGATAGACCGTACCGAGAACGATGAGCATTTCGACGAGTCGAGCGACCACGGTTGCCACGGCGGCACCCGCCACGGCGAGTCGCGGAAACCCGAAGGCTCCGAAAATAAATAGATAGTTTCCCACGACGTTAATGACGATCGAGATCGCCGTCGCACGCATCGGCAGTCGCGTGTTACCGACGCTGCGTAAGGCGGCGCTGTAGCTGATGGTGACCGCGGCAAACAGATAGCTCGGGCCGACGATACGCAGATATCGTGCCCCCTCGCGAATGACGGCCCGATCGATCGTGAACACCGACAGAAGTGCTCGAGGAACGAACATCGCGACCAGAGCGACAAAGCCGGACCCAACGAGGCCGAAGAGGAGTGACGCCCCCAAGGAACGACGCACACCCCCCGTGTCGTGGTTGCCCCAGTACTGCGAAGCGAAGACCGCCGCGCCGCTTCCTACGCCGAAGAGAAAGAGCACGACGAGGAAATAGACTTGGTTCCCCAATGCAATCGCTCCAATCGCGACTTCGCCGAGCCGACCTACCATGACGGTATCGAAGACGTTGAGGAGGGTTTGCAGAAGCATTTGGAGGGCAATGGGTAGGGCCATTCGTACCATGGGCGCGAGGGTTGTTCGTATGTTTGCGTTGATCATCTCGCCATATAGTCGTTCGAGTTCATCGTATCTCGACAGGCGCGGCGTCTTTTTCGTGCAAGCCGTGACCGCGGAACGAAATAGACACAATATCGACCGGCGCGAGGGTGCCCTCTATCCTGTCGACCGTGATTCACCGAGCTACCGCTTCGTGAGGCGGAAACCGATGTCCGAGGAACTCGCTTTCGAGTTTGGCGACAAGGTTGGACCCACGCGCTTCGTGACGGTAGGGACGCTCTAAGGCCCTCCACCCGATTCGAGGCGCTGCGACTCGTGTAGATACTCCGCAAGGTGTTTGGTCTCAATCTCCTCCGTCGTCGCAACGGCGATGTGACGCCTCGACCGTCCCGTTCCCGCGAGGAGGTTGTACGGGTCGTTCATAGCGACGCCGTTTCCAAACTCCACCGTGACGTGACGTTTTCGCGGGAACACGCCGATATGTTCGCGGCCGAACATCAGTCCTCCGTAACGGACGCGTTCGACTCCCGTTCCGAGTTCGGCCTTCACGAGGGCGCGAAGAGTATCGACGATGGTCGCGATATCCGGTGCCCTCATAGATAGAGACTCGAGAAATGCGTCGGGTGATTCGTTCGATGACATTGCAGGTCCTCCGCTACGATATGGTTGCGATAGAGTGTGACCGAAGGAACGCTTGACGTATTGAACGTCGGCGACATTCAATCTCGTATGGCCCTGGCGTTTTCAACGGTGAAGCACGACGTCGATCCGAGATTCGGCATAACGATGTGGCGCGCCGCCCCCTCTTCCCAGGAGTCGACGCACCACTTGGTCGTGCCCGACGCGAGGGCCGATATCCTCGTCGTGATCGATCGACGGAGTCGCGATGTGCTTCGTACGGTCTACACGGGGTTCGATCTGGTGAGTTATGAAGTACGTGTCGAGCGGAATGAGCTCTTTCTCGGTGTGCAGTTCAGCGCCGCCACCTGCACGGCCGCTCACGATATTCTCGCCTCCGATCGATTGACGACGGCTCTGGTGGATCGTCTCGTGGAGGGACGGCGTCGCGGCGTCGTGTACGCCGGCGACGAGCTTCCCTCCCGTCTCACGGAGCACTACGATCCCCTGCTGGACCGAGTGATGCGCAGTCTTGAGAAGCGGCCGCACCGCGATGAAATCGCCCGAAACGCCGGACTGTTCGGACTGTCCCTTCGCACCCTCGAGCGAAGAGTTCGGCGTGTAACGGGAGTCACGCCCCTCGACTTCGTCCGAATCGCCAGATTTCGCGCCTTCGTCGCCTTGGCGAGGCGCGGCGGGCCCGACGCCGATCTTGCCCTACGCGCCGGCTACAGCGATCAGGCCCACATGTGTCGCGAGGTAAAGAGTATTTCGTCGATGACGCCGTACCGGCTCGTCGACCGCCTCGGCTCCGGCCGGCCGAAATCGGCGCAACATCGCTGAGTGTTGCACCCGACGCCGAACCGGGTGACTCTCGGCGCTTCCATCGACGGGCTCCGCAATACTGCGTACGGCTTGTCCGGAGCCCCGCCTTTCCCTATGCTTCATCCATGACGAACCGAACCGACCTCTCGGCGGGTCCGCAGCCCCTCTCCCTCAGTCTCGCCGAGGCGCGCCGGCTCATTCTTGCCCATCTCTTTCGCTCCGATCCCGCGCGGGATGTCGCGAAGGCCTTGAAGGACTTCGGCTACGTTCAAATCGACACCATTTCCCGTGTCGAACGCGCCCACCACCACTCGCTGTGGAGTCGCGTCGACGGTTACCGGCCCGCCGATCTGGACGCCGCGGTCGCCCGAGGTGAGGTCTTCGAGTACTGGTCCCACGCCGCCGCCTATCTTCCGACGAAGAACTTTCGCTATTGCCTGCCGCGCATGGAGCGTATGCGAACGAAGGGTTTTCAGTGGTTTGAAGAGAATCGCACGGAGATAGCCCGAGTCATGGATCGTATCCGCTCCGAGGGACCGCTCATGACCAGAGACTTCGCCGACCAGCGGCATTCATCCAACGGCTGGTGGGACTGGAAGCCGGCGAAGATCGCCCTCGAACACCTGTTTCACCAGGGCCGACTGGTCGTGAAAGAACGAATGGGTTTTCAGAAGGTTTACGCCCTGCCCGAAGATGTCCTTCCCGGCGACCTCGACACGACGATGCCCGGCGACAAGGAGATGGCGGCATACCTTATCGATTTAAGTCTACGGAATACCGGTGTGAGCCGCGGCCGCTATCTGCGTTTTCAGCATCGCGACGGTCGTGAGGAAATCTCCACGGTCCTGGCCGAAGGGGTTGAAGAGGGACGCATCATCGCCGTCGACATCGAAGGGTCGGGGACGTGGTACTGCCGACCGGAGCTCCTCACCGAAGTCGATCGCGTCACCGGCGATGCCGGGACGACCGACGATCGCGACGGAGTCAAAATTCTCTCACCCTTCGATGGACTTGTCATTCAGCGGGGCCTCTTGGAGGAGCTCTTCGGGTTTCCCTACCAAATCGAGTGTTATGTGCCGGCCGAGAAACGACGCTACGGCTACTTCAGCCTGCCTATTGTCAACGGGCGAGGATTCGCCGGATTGGTCGACGCCGGGGCGGAGCGAAAAGAGGGCATCCTTCGCGTCTACGCCCTGCACCTCTACGAAGAGTATCGGAGGGACAAGAACTTCAAAGATCGGTTTGCCGTCGAGCTTAAAGCCTTCGCACGCTTCAACGGCTGTAAGAAGATTACCTACGAGAAGGGGGCGAGACGTCGCTTTCCGTGAGGCTTTCGGGAACGGTTCGTCCATGCCCGAGGGATCGTGATTCTGCCGGACTCGGGATACCGCATCCGATTTGTTTTTTTGTATATA
Organism: Alkalispirochaeta sp.; assembly: GCA_965601925.1. Lineage (GTDB taxonomy): Bacteria > Spirochaetota > Spirochaetia > DSM-27196 > Alkalispirochaetaceae > Alkalispirochaeta. Next base: position 1,144,847 of record OZ271854.1, on the reverse strand, counting down.
GGGCCAATAGTGTCCTGATTGGCCCGTATCCTCTCTCCATAGATTGCGCGCCTGCCGCGTGAGTGGGCACGGTAGCGCGTGGTGGTGACTCTGTGAGGAGGAGAACAGATGCAGCGCGATTCAGAGATTGTCTTGGTGACCGGCGCCACGGGTACGGTCGGTCGCCACATTGTCGCTTACTTGTTGGCGGCGGGCCGGCGGGTCAGGGCTCTCACACGCGACCCCGCCGGAGCGAATCTTCCCGCCGAGGTTGAAGTCGTCCAAGGCAACCTCGGCGACACGGACAGTATCGCCGGAGTCTTTGACGGAGTGGCCGCGGCCCACCTCATCGGCTTTGGAGACGGCTATGCGCCCCTCGCGAACGGGCCCGCGATTATGGAATGTGCGGAGAGAGCCGGCGTACGCACGGTGACGCGCCTGCGAGGCGAGGTGGAAAAGACACCGCTCGATCTCGCGGTCGAGGCGAGCGGCGTGGAGTGGACCTACCTATCGCCCGTGGAGTTCATGGCCAACTCGTTGGAGTGGGCCGAATCGATTAGACGCGAGGGCGAGGTACGCGAGGGTTTCGCCGACGGAAAAAGTGCGTGCGTCCACGAGGCCGATATCGCATCGGTCGCTGCGACGGTCCTAACCTCGAGCGGCCACGGTGGGAGCGAGTACCGGCTCACCGGTCCTCAGGCGCTCACTCCGATCGATAAGGTGCGTATATTCAAGCAGGTGCTCGGTCGCGAGATATCGTTTGTCGAGCTCTCCCGAGACGAGATGGTCTTGAGGTGGAGTCGCGGCGGCTGGTCCGCGGAGGATATCGACTTCTTCCTTGCAATGATCGAGAATCCGCCGATCCCCGGGGACGTCGTGCTCTCGACGGTAGAAGAGGTTACCGGTAAACCCGCTCGGACATTCGCCCAATGGGTGTGGGAGCACCGTGCGGCGTTCGTCGACTAAGGAGAGATCGTGAAACCGTTCTATAGGCTCCTCATCAACACCGGAATCGCGAGCGTCACGACGAACTTTCTGTGGTTTGCCGTCACCTTCTGGGCGTATTTGGAGACCAGATCGGTTCTGGCGACGTCGATCATCGGCGGTTCGTTTATGTTGTTATCCGCCGCCTCCGGCCTCGTCTTCGGTACCTTTGTCGATCGACACAAAAAGAAGTTCGTCATGCTCGTCGCAAGTCTCGTCTCCTGCGCGGCGTTCGGCGCGGCGACGCTCCTGTTTCTCGTCTCCCCCGAGGGAAGCATTCTTGTGCTTGCAAGCCCCCGTTTCTGGATCTTTGTGGTCATCATCTTATGCGGCGCGGTCGTCGGAAACATGCGTATGATCGCCCTATCGACCTGTGTGACGCTTTTGGTTCCCGAGCCGGAGCACGACCGGGCCAACGGTCTCATCGGTACGGCAAACGGTGTATCCTTTGCGGTGACCTCCGTCTTCAGCGGTTTGGTCGTCGGGCGCCTCGGCATGCTGTGGGCTCTCGGCATCTCGGTCGCCTTCATCGCGGCGGCGTTCGTTCACCTGTTGACCGTTTCTATACCTGAGAATACCCCGAAGCGTGAGTCCGTGGTGAAGGAGCCGGCGATCGACGTGAGAGGAGCGGCAGCGGCGATCGCCGTCGTGCCCGGACTCTTCGGTCTCATCTTCTTCTCGACCTTCAATAACTTTCTCGGCGGCATCTTCATGTCCCTCGTCGATCCGTACGGATTGGAGCTGGTCACCGTCGAGGCGTGGGGAATCATATGGGGCGCGCTGAGCTTCGGGTTCATCGTCGGTGGGCTGGTCGTCGCACGGCGCGGTTTGGGGAGCTCTCCGCTACGCGTACTCTTTGTTTCGAACATCGTTCTGTGGGTCGTTACGATACTCTTCCCGATTCGCTCGTCGATCCCGCTGCTCATCGTCGGTTTCCTTATCTACATGTGCCTCATCCCGGCGGTCGAGGCGGCGGAACAGACGATCATCCAGAAGGTCGTCCCGTTTGAGGTGCAGGGCCGCGTCTTCGGGTTTGCCCAGGCGGTGGAGACCGCCGCCTCGCCGATAACGGCTTTTTTGATCGGGCCCGTCGCCGAGTTTTGGGTGATTCCGTTCATGACCACCGGTTTCGGAGCGGACTCGATCGGCCCCTGGTTCGGTACCGGGCCCGTACGGGGGATGGCGTTAATCTTCATCGTAGCGGGCGCGATAGGGTTGGTGGTGACGCTGGGGGCGATGCGTTCACGCGCGTACGGTAGATTATCGACGTACTACGCCGAAGACGGCCGGCCGGACGCGGCGGCCGGATAAGCGGCGGGCGAGGCCGTCACCGTCACCTCGCCGGCACGCCGGGAGTCGTGCGGAGAGCTGCTTCGAGGCGAGCTACACTCGCCGTCTGAGCGGGAGAGCGCTCGAGGCGCGTAGCGCCGTGCAGCGCGTTCAAAAACTTCGATCGTAGGCGAGGCTCGCTACCGCCTCGCACCCGGTCCCACCCCGGCGTCGACCGTCGACTACGTCTGAGTTTTCCACCATGCGCGGATGTACTTTGCCGCAGACCTGTAATGCGCTACGGTTGCCGAGTTGAAGTAGGACGCCAAATCCGAGGTGCCGGTAAACGCGTAGTACTTCTTGGAGAATAGCTCCTCGTCCGTGGTCGTCTGAATCAGTGCAAAGAGCTCGTCGTGTACCGCGTTGTACTGTTCCGTTATCTCTTCGAGCGGCACGTCTTTGAATTGCTCGTAGATCTCGGCGTTGAGTCCCTTGAGTTGATTCCACTTGTACTTTTCCGACGGAACGGCCGGTGTGACTCCCCCTTTGGCCTTGGTGTACCAACGAATCATCATGCGACCCCATTCGGTCCGATGGGCGAGAAAGTCTTTCACGCTCATTCCGTCAGTCACCTCATCGGTTTTGCGGCTCTCCGGGATAGCCGTCAGCAGAGTATCGAGTTTGGCTCGCTCCTTGACGATGTCGTCGACAAGCTCCTGTTTGGTGTTGTATTTGCTCACGTGGACGCCTCCAATATGGTATCGTACCGGCTCATGCCGTCCCGGACCATGCAAAAGTTGCTTTTTTCACACCGAATGGACGGCCGTTCGCGTGCCTCGCCCTCGCCCTCGCCCTCGCCCTCGGCCGGCGACGTCGACGCATCGGTCGCCGCTACCGCGCGTCGCCCCCGGTCGGATACTCCCAGTAGTCGCGGAAGTTCATTTCGATGCGGAAGTCTCTCTTGATGAAAAGCACCTGGGCGACACCTTCGACCGTCACCGATCGGGGATACCACGCGTCGCGTGCGGCGTAGTAGGTGACGACGGTACTCATCTCGGAGACACCCCGGGGGAGCGGCTCGTCGGTATACTCCGCAAGAGTCGGCGTGCCGGTGGTCTCATCGAGCCAGGCGGTGCCGCGCATCGTGAACCCCTCTTCCTCGTTGCGGTAGACAAATGCGTGGGGAAGGCAGCGCCTCCCTACCACTGTGGTGATATCGCCGACGCCGGTGACCTCGATCCGCTCCTGAACGGTCGGATTCCAAAAATCGACGCCTTCCCACGGCTCGCCTGTCCAATCCTCCTCGCCGTGCTCTTCGACGTAGGGTACCTCGCGGCTGTCGACGATTCGAAAGGTCTCCTCCCGAATGTCGCCGTCTTCCAAAAGAAGCAGCCGGGTTACGAACTCCGTGGCGGTGTCCGTAGTGCCCCGGCGCCCCGCCTCCTCGGTTAGCGTGTGAATCTCCCCGGGTACCCAGAATCGATTCTCTTCTGCGATCGCCACCGCGAGCCGCCAGAGAGGGGCAACCGCAGTCTCCGGAGCTGCAGTGGCCGGCGGCTCGGCGACGGAGAGCGTCAAAACGGAGCAGAAGAGGGGCGCCGCCAAGAGGAGGTGGAAGCGGTTCATTACACGGTGGTCCTTCGCAAGCGACCCCGTACGGCCCCGTAGCCGATGGCGAGGCCGTGACTCATCGCCAGTATTACCAATCCTACGACGAAGGCGACCTGTTCCGGCAAGGTCGCATAGCCGATTACGAGGGCGCCCCAACCGATAATGACCCACTGAGCGGTGTAGATTTCGGTGACCCACCGGCTCCAAGAGTAGGCAAGTCGCAGTGGAGCCGCCGTCGGGGCTTGCCGAGCGATTCGCCTGCAGAGGAGAAGCCAGAGCAGCACAAAGCCGAGGATAGCGACGTGCACTCCGGCACCGCTTCGAAAGTAGTCGCCGATCACAAAGACGCCCCGGTCCGGCAGCAGGAGCGAGAGCAGGCCGACGCCGAGGAGCGCCCATCCCCATCTGCGAAGCAAGCGGACTCGCGCTCCGTCGCCGGTCCCACCGGTGTCTCCTATCTTTCCGGGCAGAAAATCGGCCAGAATCATTCCACAGACGGGATAGACGAACCACGGAAAGAGGGGGAAGTAGACGTTCTCCCAGACGCCCCAGAGAGACGAGAGTAAAATCGAATCGCCGCCGGCGCCCCAAAGAAACGGGGAAGCGACCAGAATGGCTACGGCAAGCGCCATACGTGCCCATCGCCACGGGAGGAAGCGTTTAACCACTCCCAGGCCGATAAGGGAGAGACCTGCCAGATGGAAGATGTCCACCGAGAGAAAGAGCTCCCACGGAGTTCCCCACTCCTCATAAATCCCGCCGCGTCCCCCGGTGACCAGGCCGGGAAGGGTAAAGCGGAGGACGTTGAGTAGGTAGCCGAAAAGGAAGAGCCTGACGCCTCGGACCACGCCGGTTCGCAGCCCCGCGCGCCGGGAGTTGGCAAAGAAGAGGCCCATGATAAGCATGAAGACCGGCGCCGCCGGAGCGGTACCCAAGAGAAGCGATGCGACGCCGATGAGGGTCTCCTCGCCGCCGCCGCGGCCGTAGACGATTTGCACGTGCTGAAGCACCATGAAAAGTACCGCCAGCCCTCGGGCGAGATCGAGGTAGAGTATTCGTCCGGGTTGCGCTCTATCTGAACCGGGGGCGATTGCTCCTCCGATCGATTCCATTGTTCCTCTTTCCATGTTCCGGTCTCCTTTATCCTTAGTACGAGAGATTGACCGTGGCGGTAACCCTCGCCACGCTCCCTGCCGCCGTATACTCCCGGTTCTCCTCTCCCAAATAGCCGTCGACGCGCAGGCCTACCGAGGCGTTTGCGACGATCTCGTAGTCGATGCCGGCCGAGAGGGCGAAGGAGCGGTCGGTAAGGTTACCGACCCCGTTGAAGACGAGCGTCATATCGGGGTGGAAAAACCTACGATAGCCGGAGAAGAGCCCTACGTAGTACCGGCCGTAGAATCCGGGCTCGTAGAAGTCGCCGCCAAGGAACGCCAGGCGGGTCGCTTCATCTTCGAAGAGATCCTCGGTGTATCCCCCTCCGTTGTAGAAGAACTCCCCGATAAGGCGGAGGCGGTCGTTGACATCACCGATATCGAAGCTGCGACCGATACCGACACTCGCCCGGGAGACCCACTCTTCTCGCACCCGTCGCTCATCGAAGATGGGAGTCGGTGTCCCCATAACATCCTCCTCGCCGACCTCGAGACGCGGGCGGTTGTCCCCATAGGAGAGGCTCATCTCCCCCCAGAGATCGATCTCCCGCAGGCGAGTACGAAGATCGAGGCCGTAGACCGGCAGTGAACGTTCCCGGTACCAGCCCGAGAGACCCGCTTCCACCCGTTGGGCAATGAGGAGCTGGGCTCTACCTGCCAAGGCGATCTCACCGACTTCCTCGGCGCCGTCGGCATTGATAAATCCAAAGAGGTTAAACCGTGTACCGAAGGGTATGTGCGCCTTGAGTCCGAATGTTCCCTCCCGCCGCCCGTCCAAGTCGGTAAGCTCTCGGCGATCTTCGCTGACAAGGTCGGTCGGGTTCCAGAAGTAGGCCGGTCCCCATTTCAGGGTCTGCTTGCCGAACTTGAAAAAGACTCGGCGAGCGATGTTTAGGTCGACGAAGGCCTCCCGCAGGTCCAACTCGAAGCTTTCGGCCGAGGTACTCACGACGGACGGCGCATCGGCGTCTGAGCCGTCTCCCGTGCCGTCGGACCCTGCAGCGCCGTCACGTATCGGCGTCGAGAGGACCAGCAGGTCGGCAAACGCCTTTGTGTCGCCGCCGGTACGAATATCCAAAAGGAGGTCCCACTCCACCGTCGCCGAGTAGGGGCTTTGGGCGAGGTTCTCGGAGCCGTCGACCGCTTTTCGGGTAAGATCCATCCCGGTCGCCGCGGAGATCCCACCGGAGAAGGAGATCGACTCCTCCCGCAACGCTTCGGTGATCTCCCGTACCGGTTGTTCTTCCAGCTCTACGGTGCTCCCAGGCTCGGAGAAGAGCTCATCCTCATCGAAGGAGATCTCCTGGGCCGAGATGATGATGGGGGTCCAGAGGATCCACAAAGCCCATACCGGTGCGACCCTTTGCGCTCTCTCCATCCCTCTCACCTACTTGCTCAGGCTCTCGAGGTAGGCGGTGGTAAAGACCGCGTCGTCAATCGCTTCGAGAGAGACTCCGGAGAGCTCTACGACGGTCCGTTCACCCACGTCGAACTCGTCGACGAAGACCATCTGAAGGGGGATATAACTCCCCTCCACTTCGGTGTAGCGCGGGTAATAACTCGTCTCCATGAGGGTGCCCGAGAGGGAGTAGGCCTCCTCCTTGAGGAGAAGGAAGTTGTCTCTTCGTACCCAGAGAACGAGTCGCGGGTACTCGACGTCGCGTACCGACGCCCGGATCTCGAGGCGGTAGACGGGAATCTGCGCCCGGCCGAGGGTCTCCTCTCGGATAAGCTCCCCTCCCGAGTCGTCGAGAATCGGCTCGTAGAGCTCGGTCATCTTGCGCTTCTCGAAATCCTCGGCGTTGGCGCCGGTGCCGCCGATCGCCTGATCGCGGTGCATGATCTGAAAGGTGCGGGTGTTTCGCCGGTAGAGCCACATATTCTCGCCGACCCTGAGGTAGCCGTTGCCCCGCTCCGCCTCGGGTTCAACCATCACCAGCAGAAAGGCGTCGTCGCTGTCTCGGCGGTAGTAGATGCCCTCGAAGAGCCGGACACCCTCCTCGGGCCTCTGTTCGGTGAGGCTCATCCGAACCGTCAGGTCGCTTCGGATGTCGTACTGCCGGTCCATGCGACTCAAGATGTCGTTGACGGACGGATCGGCGTCGACGCGGTTCACCGCGACGCCGCCGAGGGCGGCGAGAAGCGACAGTACTCGAATGAGTGCGTTCAAAGGTGTTTTCTTCATTGATATCTCCTTATTCGTGGTGGCCCAAGGCTGCGGTCACCGAGAGTCGCGCGGCGCGCCGGGCCGGGAAATAGGCCGCGGGAAAGCAGGCGACTACAACGATCGCGAGGTTCTTTACGATGTCCGAGGCCGTCGGCACGAAGTGAAGACGGTCGTCAACCAGAAAGACCGATAAGGTGCTTTCGGCTGCAGCCACCGCGATACGCCCGAGGAGGGCCATAGCGAGATGGGCGGCTATCGCTCCGGCGACTCCCGCAACAAGCGTGAGGGCCAGGATCTCGACAACAAAGCTCCGCAGCAGGTCGGCCCGCTGCATCCCGATCGCCCGCAGTGTGCCGATCTCCCGGGTCCGTTCACGGATGGTCATACGTAGGGTGTTCACCACGCCGATAAGCACGATGACGAGGAGCAGGCCGACCGCGACCAAGGAGACTCTGTCCAAGACTCGTTCGATCTGGAGCAGCTCCCCGGCGATCTCGTAAATGGAGTTGACGTCGGTCACTCTGCCCCGCCACGCGGAACCGTCGAGACTGCGATGTTTCTGCGCTAACTCCTCCGGTGTGGCGGTACGCTCGAGAAGCCGACCGACGGACTCCTCCGGGTGGCGGCTCAGAGCGGAGTGGATACGATCGGCCGCGGCCGAGACCTCCCGCGGATGGCGGACGCGATCCAGGACGACGCTCAGCGCCTGGGTCTCGTCGGCCTCGAAGCCCGCCAAGGGGCGCAGAACGTCTATGGGCGCGTAGATCGCCAGGTCCAAGAAAGGGTTGGTCGATTCGATAACGGCAACGACGGTGAACCGTGCGGTCTGGGCCTGGCCGTAGACTGTGGAGAAGCGTACGCGGATCACGTCCAAGAGGCCGACCGCCAGATCCTCGGCCATCTCTTCGTAGAGCACAACCGGGTTCTCCCAGGTAGCACTCGCCATCTGATCGACGCTTCCCTCCACCACCTCCGCCTCCCGGATGAGGCTGCCGAAGGGGTCCGTACCGACGATTGCCACCGACTCGGCGCGGCCGTTGCCCAAGGCACGGCCGGAGAGGAGGATTTGTTCCCGAACCTCCCGCACATTGTATAGGGAGAAGCGCGCGATCCGTTCGATCTCGGTTCTATTCCGCAGGATGGCGAGATCCTCTCTCCCCTCGGACCGTTCGACGGATGAGATCACCAGATGGCCGGCGATCTTGACCACGATACGGTTGAGGAGGATGTCCGAGATACCGCGGGTAAAGGCTCCGGAGAGGACGAGCAGTGCCATCCCGATGGCGATGCCGGCGCCGAGAAAGAGGTTGCGTCGTTTCTGTCGTGTCAGATTTCGTAGCCCAATGGTCGATACCGGATTCATAGCTCGCTCCTAATCTCGTGCAACGGCGTCCAAAGGCGTGACGCGCCGGGCCAGCACGACCGGATAGATCATGGCGACGATCGTGACCAATGCCAGCCTGAGCGCTCCCGCGGCCAACTGATCGCCGCCCACGACGGGTCGAAAGGTGTCGCCGCCGAAGAGGAGGGTCGTCATCGGCGTCGTGGTGGTGTCGATGCCGAGACGGGCGAGGATCAGCATGAGGACCGAACCGACGACCATGCCGCCGCCACCGAAGAGCGCGGCGAGCAGGGAGGTCTCGGCGAGGAAGAGTCGGCCGACAAACCCCCTTCTTCCACCGATCGCCCGGATGGTACCGATCTCGGTCGTACGCTCCGCAGCAGCCATGGAGAGGGTGTTCATGATAACGATTGCCGCCACGAGGAAGAGGCAGAAGATGAAGGCCGAAAGAGCGTTCTGGGTGATGAGGGCGAAACGCGCTACCTCTTCGGCCGCGTCGCTCCATGGCAGCACCTGGAGATCGATACCTGCTCGATTAAGCCGTTCCCTGAGGAGCGCCCGCCCCTCCTCCACAGAGAGTCCCTCTCGGAGGCGTACCGATATCAGCCCCCAGGCGCCGTCGTCCAGATCGAGAGGCCGGTCGCTGCGCTCCGTCTGAGCGCGCAATGCGCCCTCCCTGTACTCCTCCGCCGTGGCCGGACTCTCCATAATGAGACTTCCGCCGAAGAGATCCTCCGGCGCGGCGGCCCCGAGAAGCGTCGTCTGAGTATCGGTAAGCTCCATCGACCGGGCGGCGGCGGTCACGTGGCCGAAGCACTCGCGGTAGGACTCGATATCCATGAAGCTGACCCCTTCCCAGAGGGTGTCCATTCGTTCGAAACGCACGATGCCGGTAACCGTTAGCCGGATATCCGATTCCAGGGAGTCGCTGGAGAGCCCCATCAGCACCAGCTCGTTGACAACCGGGATTGCACCGCCCGGCGCCGACGGGCCGCGGGGAATGCGGTCTGTCCCGGCACGCTCCCCGAGTGTCGTCGCCGTCGGTACTGAAGCATCGTCGCTGCCGTGCACCACCGAAGTCGCCCCCTCGGGCGCCATCCAGACGTTGTGGTTCTCGAGAATTCTTTGCCGCGTCGCCTCGGAGAGGAGGAAGCCCCGTTCACCGTTTTCCAGAAGCCGACCCTCTATGGCGACGACGTTGTGACCGAAGCGTTCTTGGTAGTCCTGGAAGTTGACACCGAAGGCGAGTATCGGTTCGGTGGGGCTGTTTTCGCTTAAGACGAGGGCCGTTCCCCGCATCATCGGCAGATAGCCCTCCAAGAAGTCGAGGCCGCCGAGCACCTGTGCGACTGCGGGATAGTCGGGAATCATCCGGAGGGTCCGTTCGGAGAAGAAGACGCTCCTCTCTCGCTGATGCGGCGATACCAGTACGAGGTGGCCGGTGAAGCGCTCCACCACGTTCTCTTCCAGCCCGACCCGAGCGCCGGCCACAACGCTGCTCCCAACGATCATGAGGAGAGCGCCCAAGAAGAGGATGGATCCGATCACGAGGCTCCGTCCCCGATGGCGCAGGAGGTTCCGGGTAGCCAGCTTGAGCGTCAACATCACGCGGCCCCTTGCGTTAAGAGACCGTCCCGCACCCCGAGTACGTGACCGGCGTACCGCAGTACCTCAGGGTCGTGTGTGGAGAAGAGAAAGGTGGTCCGCTCCCGCTCGTTGAGACGCTTCATGAGCTTGAGGATGCGCTCCCCGGTGGCGGAGTCGAGGTTTGCCGTCGGCTCGTCGGCAAGAACGATGTCCGGCTTGGTAACGAGCGCTCGGGCGATGGCGACCCTCTGGCGCTGACCGCCTGAGAGCTCGTGCGGACGCTGCTTTTGCTGCTCCGCCAGGCCGACCTCCTCGATCAGCTCCTCGGCCCGCCGCCTGATCTCCCGCTTTGATAAACGCTCCCCCTTCATGAGAAGGAGGGGAAACTCGACGTTCTCCACGAGGGAGAGCACCGGGATGAGATTGAAGGTCTGGAAGATGAAGCCGATGCGGCGAAGCCTGAGGTCGGTGAGGTCCCGGTCGCTCATCGTAGTGACATCGGTCCCGTGAATAGCGACGTTACCGGAGGTCGCACGGTCGATGCACCCGATGATATTAAGCAGCGTCGTCTTCCCGCTGCCCGAGGGTCCGACGACGGAGAGAAACTCCCCCGCCTCAATGGAGAGATCTACACCCTTCAGGGCGTGGACGGTGGTGTCGCCAAGAGGGTAGTCCTTGGTTACTCCATTCAACTCGATAACAGCCATGTTACGGTGCTCCTGTATCGTCCGCCGATTCGTCGCTCTCCCGCCGGTACTCCAGGATGTCCCCGGGCTGGCACTCCAGGTGGCGGCATATCGCCTCCAGGGTGGAGAAACGAATCGCCCGAGCCTTTCCCGTCTTGAGGATGGAGAGGTTCTGTTCGGTGATGCCGACCAACTCGGCAAGCCGGTTGGACTTCATCTTTCGCTTGGCCAACATCACGTCCAAATTGACTACTATTGCCATGACAACCCCGTTAGACCGTGAGGTCCCGGTCCTCTTGGAGCTCGGCGCCCACCTTCATCACCGCCGAGATCAGCAGAACGATCAATCCGATAACGAGGGCCGCGACGTCGATGGAGCCGAAGGCCGCCTCGATCGCGCTCAGGCCCTGGGGATCGGGCGTCGTTACGATAAGTGTGTAGAGAGCGATGGTGAGAACGTTGCTGCCGACACCGAGTATGAGGAGCCAGCCGAGCCTACGATAGAGCGTGACGTTCGACGAGGTAAAGATTCGACCCTCCTCATAGAGGGCGAAGAGGCGCATGAGGGTCCAGAGTGTCGCCATGCCGATGCCCATATCGAGGGAGGTGGCGACGAATCCCAGGGCGCGCAGCCTGAATGAAAGGTGGTCCGCGACCTCAAGGGCGCCGGCGCCCTTCAGCGGTCCGGGCAACGCGTTATAAAAGAGCCAGAACGCGAGGGCCAAAAGCGGCAACAGACCAAAGAGGGCGAGGAAGAAGTACTTAAATACGCGACTCATTTTTTGAATTCTTTCAATGTTGCTCATGACAAACTCCTCCGGCGAGTAACTACGCTCACCATAGCATGTATGTTGTTGTTTATCAATCATTAATTAATGATAAACAGTATTTTCCGTCGTTTCGTATATTGATAGACCCGGCCGTGGAGACGCGATTCTTACCCATGGCCTTTGCCCGATACATCGCCGAGTCCGCCTGGGCAATGAGGTCGTCGGCCGATCGTATCGCCTCTCCCAGGGTGGAGGCCCCGACGCTTGCCGTCCGCCCGACGACCTCGCCGCTCGGGAGAGTGAGCGATACCCCTTCCATCACCTTTCGCACACGGTCGGCGATCACCGAAGCCTCGCGGAGCGTGGTTTCCGGCAGCAGAATGATGAACTCTTCGCCGCCCAGCCGAAAGGCCATATCGTTTGCTCGGCACGCGCCTTGGAGTACCGCGCCGGCGGCCTCCAATAATCGATCCCCCGCGAGGTGGCCGTAGGTGTCGTTGAACGATTTGAAATCGTCGATGTCTACGAGAAGGAGCGAGAGCGCCCTGCGATATCGCTCGGCGCGCCGTACCTCGCCGTTGATTATTTGAAAGAGGTAGCGGCCGTTGTAGAGGCCGGTCAAGTTGTCGGTGATACTCTGCCTGCGATACTCGTCCGCGCGTTCGGTGAGTCCCTCGACGGCGCCGCGTAGCTCCCGAAGGGCGAGCAGTAGTCCGATCGTAGCGGTCAACAACCCGCCGCCAATGAGCAGGTGGTCGATGGAACGTGCGGCCGGCACGGCAAAGAGTCTCCGGCCGAAGAGCTCCTCACTCGTCGTAAGAAATACGAGGGCCGCCCCGCCCATGACCGCGAGATATGTGGCACGACGGACCGATCGGCGTCTCACGACCAGCGCCCACGCCGCGGCGGCGACAAGAGTGACACCGCGCCGTGCGCTTAACGACCAGCTATGCGCTCCCTCCGGTTCCGCTTCGGCGGTTAGGAGTAGCGGCGGAGCGACAAGCAAAGCCGTTAGGACAAGCAGCTTCAGGATCGTTTCCAGGACGTCCCCTCGCACTCTCCTATCCACGGGACCTCCATTGGTAGAAGAGGGTGGCGCCGATCCCGGGGTAGAACGGCCGCTCCGTGATCGGGCTGTCGGCTGCGCTGTCGAGGGGGTACGTAAACTCCGCCTCCACGACCAAACCGAGGCGTGGAGTAAAGAGAGAGACGAGTCCCAAGCTGCCGTGGATCGTCTCAAATCCCCCGTCGGCGTCGAAGAGGTCAAGCCTATCGGTGGTGTAGAGCACCCCGTACAACGCCTCTGCATGGTCGCCGTTCATCCAGGTCGTGCCGAGAGCCGCAGTCAAAAAGAGGCTCTCGGTAAAGGGAAGAGCGGTCGTCACATCGAAATCGACGCAGACGCTGTCGTATCGCGCGTCCCGGCGATCCGCTTCGTCGTAGTCGGCGTCGATTGTTGCGAGGCTAACGGTCGAAGAGAGTGCAAAGAGCTCGAAGGTAAATCCCACCGAGGCGAAGAGCTCACCGTTGCTTTCGAGGGTCGGGGTACCCTCCAAGAGCTCCTTTGTGGGGGCCTCGTTGGGGTCGCGTCCCTCGACAAGATCGACACCGACGGCGATCTCGAGTCCGGCAAGCCGCTCCTCTCTGAAGGTGACACCGAGCCCGTGTGTCAAACCGACGAAGGCGCCGAAACGGTGGCGACGGTACTCCAGATCCAGGAGCGGGAGGAAGTCTACACCCGTCTCACCGGCGCCGGCATAGGTCGGACCGAGGCCGCCGCCGGCGCCGACGGTCAACGACCAAGTCGGTTGGACCGGAAGAATGTCGACAGGCTCCTCCAGGTACTCACGACCCAGCTCAAATATGGCGCGGTGAACTCCCTCTTCGCGCAGGCTGTTCGTTGCGGCGACGATCGCACCGTTGCGCTCCGGTAGAAGCACCATAGCGGCGTAGAAGACGCCGTTACTTCCGGTGTGTATCAAATAGGGCCCCAGCTCCCGGTGCTCCCCGTTGCCCCACCCGAGAGCGTAGTCGGTTCCGGTGAGTCTCGAGACCTCTATCATGGCGGCGTGAAGCTTTCGGAAGGTCTCCGGCGTAAGGTACTCTCCGCCGTTGGTCGCTCGAGGTTCGCCGTGCAGGTGTACCGTGGCGTAGCGCGCGAAGTCCTCGATGGAGCAGTGGACGTGGCCTGCGGGGCCGATGATGAGCGCCTGATCGAAAAGGTTCTCCCTCGGGTCGATCGGCCCGTTCCACGGTCCGTGTGCCCACGGTCCGTCGACGCGCCCCGGAGTCGCCGGTGCGCCGAATCCGGCGGAGTGCATGCCGAGGGGTTCGAAGAGCTCCTCCTCCATCAGCGCCTCCCAACTCTTGCCGGTAGCCCCTTCCAGCATGGCGCCGGCGATGATATAGCCCGCATTCGAGTAGATCATCTTGGTACCGGGTGTCGCCTGAGGGGGCCGGGACAACACATTCCGGGCAAAGAGGAATCGCTGCTCGGTCAGCGGGATTCCGGAAAGGACCAACTCGTCGTAGGGGTCACCCTCCTGGTCCTGCTCCAGGGTCGGGTCGTCGGGCACGCCGGCGGAATGGGAGAGAAGCTGATCCAGGGTGACGTCGACGTAGTCCGGATGGAGGTCGACGAGGTGCCCGAAGCTCTCAAAAAGCGTCGTCTCCCACCGAATGACGCCCCGTTCGACAAGGCGCCCGGCGACCGTGGCGGTCATCGACTTGACGCAGGAGCCTATTTGCCACGCGTCGTCGACGGTGACCGAAACTCCGCTGCCCTCTTTTCGAACTCCCACGGCCCCCGACGCGACAATCCGGTCGCCGACCACGACGGCGGCCGCGACACCGGGCATGTCATATCGCCGGCGAAGGGGCCTTAGGATTTCATCTATCTCTCGCGGCGCACCGAAGAGCGAGCCTCCTAGAGCGAGTAGCAACAGTGTCTTCGTATAGATTCGTTTCACGGCTTTTCTCCCTATAACGGAGCGGCGACCGCACCGTTGTTCGGAGCCCAATGTATCATAATAATTACTGTTTATCAATAATTAATTGTTGAAATATGATGGTTTTTTGCCGTTCTTCGGCGTTTTGACCGCTTCGGTTGCTTCTCGATGGCCCGGTGGCCGACGCGGAACAAGGCCGAGAGAGTACGCTTTGAAAGAGGAAGGGGCGCAAGGCCTGCGGAGGCGTTCAGAGTAGAACGCGATCAATCGAACATAGCACGCGCTCGTGTAGGCGATCCGTTAGGTCGAGCTCCGGGTCGCCGACGTCTTCGACGAGACGGCGTCTCGACGGTTACAACCGGTCCGGCGCGCGTCCCGAATGACCGTAGCTCTACTCCACCTTGAGAGTCACGATCGAAATGTCGTCGCTCATTCGATGGTCGTTGAGGAAGACATCTACATCGTCGATGACGGCTTCGTTAATCTGGGTTGCAGTTTGGTGGCGGCTCTTTGCTATCGTACGAAACAGCCGCTTCGGTCCGTATGCGTCGCGGGCTTCGTTCATCGCCTCCACGATTCCGTCGGTATAGATGATGAAAAGATCGCCGCGCCGGAGCGCCATCGTTTTGTCACGATACGGATTCTCCGGCGTAACGCCGAGCGGCAGCGCCACGGACGTGATTTCCGATAGCGTGCCGTCGGAGTAGTGGATTGCGGGCGGCTGTCCGGCATTGCAGTAGATAACCTCTCGACGCTCTCTGTCATATATGAAGAAAAAGGAAGTTATGAAGTAGTCATCCTGCAGTTCACCGACAAGTGTGTTGTTGATTTCTCTCATGATCTGTGCCGGCGACCGCACATCTTTTTTCAGTAGTGTGCGGAATATCGCTCTGATGTTCACCATCCCAAGCGCGGCGGGTACACCGTGACCCGACACATCGCACAGGATGACGGCAATGCGATTCTCGTCGATGGGCACAAAATCGAAATAGTCTCCCCCCACCTTCCCCACGGTCCGATACGCTGCCGACACGGATACGTCCTCATAGGCGATGTCTTGGGCGGGCAGGAGTACCCGTTGGAATCCTCTTGCCACATCGAGCTGACTCTCCATTATTCGGGCCTGCAAGCGCTCGCCCTCGCGCATCGCCCTCACTTCCTCGAGTCTGTCTTGTACGTTGGCGTAGAAGGCCGTCAGTGAGGCGACGACGAGGATCGTGATGGTCAGCACCGCCGTCTCCAACGTTGAGTACGCCTGAAACGGCACGACACCCGTACGCTGCAGTAGAAACACCATGAGGGTAGTGCCGACCAATGCGAGGAGCCACAAAGTTCCGTGTTTCTTTCCTTTGAGGAAAAAGGCCAGTAGCGGGTAGGTGAAGTACCACAGAAATCCCGTGTTTCCGGTACCTCCCGTAGCGTAGAGAAACACAAGTACTCCAATCATGAAAAAAAGAATGATCGAGCTTGCGAGATCCGCATTGCGTGTTTTGCGTAATGCAATGATGTTGAGCAGCCCGATCGCAAAAAAAGAGAGCTCGATGACGGCGAAGAGGTAGTTGCTCCGAAGCGCGTGAAATCCGCTAAAGGCCAGAAGGCTCACGTTTCCGATAATAGAAAACGTGTTGACGAACATGACTTTCTCCAGTTCGCCGAGAGGCAGCGCCTCCCCGTACCCGCTGGTAGCGTAACCCCGCCAAATTCGTTTTAACATACACAATATGATACGCACTCTCGTCGGTTTTACTAACGTTTTTTGGAGAGGCTCTTGTAAAATGCAATTTTGCAAGAGCCGCAATATCGGGGCTGGTCACAGCCTTCGGCTGTTGCTCGGCGCGGATGCGTACCGGAGGGGCGACGCCCTGAGGAACGCATCCAGATGCGTCCGGGTCGGTCTGAACGTCCTCGACGGTTCGGTCGATCGCTGCACGTTGTCCTATGATATGGTAGCTTGAAGATCATGATTCAAACCGATTATGTGGAGCGGATATACGCGGGGGTGCTCGGGAAGTGTATCGGCGTACGTCTCGGCGCACCGGTGGAGCCGATCGCCTGGACCTACGATCGTATTCGAAACGCATACGGCGAGATCAACGGCTACCTGAAGGATTATCGCACCTTTGCGGCGGACGATGACGTGAACGGCCCGGTCTTCTTCGTGCGCTCCGTGATCGACTCGGCGTCGGATCGCCCCGTGACGAGCGAAGACGTCGGAAACGCTTGGCTCAATTATACGCGCGACGGCAAGGGGTTTTTCTGGTGGGGCGGCTTCGGTGTGAGCACCGAGCACACCGCCTACGTCAATCTTACCCGAGGAATCACCGCACCGCACTCGGGATCGATGCGACACAACGGCGCGGCGGTCGCCGAGCAGATCGGCGGGCAGATCTTCGTCGACTGTTGGGGGTTGGTTAGTCCTCGGGATCCCCGACAGGCGGCCGAGCTTGCCGAGACCGCGGCGAGTGTTTCGCACGACGGCAACGGTGTGTACGGCGCTCGGTTCATCGCCGCGGCGATCGCAATCGCCTTCGAAGAGAGCGACCCGGCGAGAATCGTGGCCGGGTCGCGCCGATTCGTACCCGATGAGAGCGAGTATGCCCGCGTCGTCGACGCCGTCGTTCGATTTCATGCCGACCATCCCGAGGAGTTCCGTTCGTGTCGTGAGTATCTTGCGCAGGAGTTCGGCTACGATCGCTATCCCGGCGCGTGTCATATCATTCCGAACGCCGGAGTCTGCGTGCTCGCGCTGCTCTACGGCCGGGGTGCGCTTTCCCGCACGGTAGAGATCGCGACGATGTGCGGCTGGGACACCGATTGTAATGCCGGCAATGTCGGCACGATCATCGGTGTCGCGGGCGGGTTGAGGGGTGTCGATCAGCGGTATCGCGAACCGATCAACGATCTCTTTGTCGGTAGCAGCGTCGCCGGCTCCCTCAATATGATCGATCTTCCGCGCTTTTCCCGAGAGCTCGCGATCCTCGGTTACCGTCTGGCCGGTGAGGTTCCCGCTCCGAGCGCCGCCGCCGCGACGATAACCGGTTCGCCCAAGGATCTCTTCTTCGATTTCGACCTTCCCGGGTCGACCCACGGCTTCCGTGGTGCGGGAGACCTCTTCTTGCGGTTACGACACCAACGCGAGGTGACCACCGAGGGGAGCGACGGCGCACTTGAGGTTCTTGTCGACGGCATGCCGCGATCGGGGCGCGACCGAGTGTACGTCAAACCGTTCTATCGACGGGACGATTTTTCGGACGATCGCTATCTGCCCGCCTTTTCCCCGCTGATCTACGAGGGACAAACAATCTCTCTCGATTACTACTGGGAGCCGTGGGAAGGAGAGAATCCCGCGCTTGCGTTCTATATTCGTCGAACCGATACCAAGGAGCTCATTGAGGGGCCCTCTTTTTTCGCGGAACCGGGCGAGTGGCGTCGCCGGAGTTGGACGATTTCGGCGGTGGACGCCGCTATCGACGAGATCGGCGTCATCATCGAGAACCGCGAAGAACCGCGGGTAGTGGGCAAACTCTACCTCGACTCGGTGAGAATAGGCGGTACCGGCCTACATCGCCTCGATTTCTCAAAACAGACCGTCGAGTTCGGTGAAATCACTCAGTGTACGACGAGCGGAGGCGCATGGACGTTGGAAGACGGAGGCGTCCATGCATTTACCGCCGACACCGGCTCGCTCTATACGGGCAACTACTATACCTCGGACGTGCATATTCGTTCGCGCGTACAACCGCACAACGGCTCGTCGCATCTGGTCGTGTTTCGCGCCCGAGGGACGCGTCTGGGGTACGCCGGAGGCCTTTCGGGCGAAGGTCGCGTGGCGATCCTCAAAAACGAAAACGGCTACCGTGAGGTCGCGTCGAAGCCGTTCGCCTGGCGCCACGGCGAGACGTATGATATCGAGATTACCGCCGTTGGATCGACTCTCACGCTCTCGATAGACGGGAGCGAACGCCTCACCTGGACCGATACGGAACCGCACCCCTACGGGATGTATGGGTTCGCGCAGCTTTCGCCGTCGCGGACGCACTTTGGGTACCTCGAGGCGCGACAGTTATAACCCATCGCGCCCCCCGCCGTCGGCCGACCGCCGGCGTCGAACGGTGTGCGGGAGTCCCTATCCGTGGCGACGCGAACCGACACGGCAGCTTTACGGTTCGGCGATCCGGGTCGCGGTCTGACGATCGAACGCCGTCAGCATGCGGTCCAGTTTTGCTCGGGCGATTATAAACTCACTCACCCCGTCGCGGACGACCGCCGCGAAGTTCGCATCCAGCGGAACGAACGAGACCGTGAGCGTTCCCACCTCGTCGGTAAGACGGTAGTCGATCCTCGCATCCGGTTCGCGCTTCGCAATTTCGCCGGTCGCCGCAGGCGCCTGCGTGAGGTCGATCTCAGCGTCGAATTGGAGTCCGATCGCTCGCTGATAGAGGTCGCGGAAGAGATCCTCCTCGATCTCGACGCCGTTCAGCAGATAGCGTTCCCTCGCCTCGACCCCGGTAGCGCCCGGTGTACGTTCGATACGGCCGATAAACCGTTCGCCGCCGACGCGGACTTCAAACTCCTCCACCAGATCGATATTGACGATCAGCACGAATGGGCTGACTGCAGCGTCCGGCGTCGTGCCGAGGATTGACTCGGCGCCGGCGACTACGAAGACGCTCGTGGAGTCGGCAAACATCGCATAGTGGCCGTCTTCGGTTTCGGACCCGATTACGAGGTCGAGTCGCGTCAGGTCGTCTTCAGCGATGATCCGCCCAGCCGGCGGCGCCAGGGAGTACCGCGCAAGGTCCGTCGGCGCGTCGTTCACAAACCGCGCGATACGTAACGCATTGAGCTGCGTCGTGGACTCCTCGATCCACGGAGTATGCGCCGGGAGCGGCCGAGAAAATGGTTGGGTGACGGCGAAGGTCGTCAGACTGAACTCCGGCCGCCGCCGCGCCTCTTCGAGATACTCGGCTCGCACGACGCGGCCCGACGGTGTCTGCACGACTATGCGCTGTAGCCGCTCCGGCGCAATCCGCGGCATCGTGCGCGCCCTTAGTTGGTCGATTGTGGATAACAGCGGCGCCACCGTCGCCTCGGGGACCACGTATACCGCGGCGCTTCCCGGGCGCGTCACATAGTATGCGTCGCGCGCCGGGGTCCGGTCGCCGATCGCGAGCCGCTGAAGTGTACCGTCGGTGCGTTCCACCGTGACGGCGGCGCGCGGATCATCCAGGCCGTACGCGGACCGTTCGCCCTCAAGTGCGCGCCTGCTGGTAAGTCGTGCCGCCGAGGCGACAAAGAACTCGACGCGTCGGCGATCGAAGGCGACATCGTGGGGGTATCGCGGCGTCAACCGACCGTCTTGATCGCGCGCTAACACGACCGTCTCGGCGCCGGAGTGTACCGTGATCGTTCGGATCGAGTCGCGAGGCGTATCGAGGAGCACAACGCGGTCGAGGTTCGCACGCGCTTCCTGACTCTCGTCTGTCGGCGACGCTTCGGTCGTTACGGCCTCCTCCTCGCTACGCAGTACGCGTAGGGTGACCGCCATCGCGACGGTCACCGCGACGAGGAGGCCCAACCTCATCCACCGTCTCACAAGTGGCGTCTCCGCAGCCACGTCACCACGGCGGCTGCAAGAATCCCGACGGGAATGACGACGACGAATAACACCCCGAACACGAGCTTCTGCGCGCCGGTCGTCTGCAGCGGGAATTGAATGGTCGTCTTGGGACGGATCGAGAGCGCGTGTTCCTGTCCGCCGAGCCAGCCGAAGGCGTTCATCACAAAGTCGAGGTTGCCGTTCACCCTATCGACCAGCGACACGAAATCGACGTCACCGACTACGACGATGCGCGTGATTTCCTCGTCGGTGATTGAGTCGCTCTCGGTTGCGGCGACGGCGATCGGGTGCGGACCCGGCACGTCCCCGACGGTGAGCTCCAACGCGGTACGATCGAGGTCGGTGCGGTAGAAACTCCGCGGTGAGGTGGTAAGGAGCGGCTCGATCGTGACGTTTCGCGGCCGGGGCGCACGCACGACGACCGGCCGTGCCGATGGTGCCAGAACGCGGTAGTCGACCTCGATGAGCGGCGCGGTGATACTCGTATCGGTCAACCGCGGCCACAGTTCCAACGGCGCGCCGTTGTTGAGATTGCGGTCCGGCTCTACCACGATCGCCGCCGGAATGGCGATGCCGAACCGCTGCAACACCCCGGCTAAGTTGGACAGCTCGCCCGCCGCCGGATCCACCGCGAAAAAGCCGGTGCCGCCGGCGCGCAGAAACTCGACCAGCTTTTGTGCGCTCTCCTCAGAGATATCGGTGCGCGGCCGCACGACGGCGACCACCGCCGCGTCGCCGGGGACGCGCGTCGTCTGGGCGAGATTGAAGGTTCGTAGCTCGAAGTTGGCGTGGCGGAACTGCTCGCCCAGCCTGCCGAAGGCGCCGCCGCGTTGGAGGTCGATTTCACCGTGACCGCTGGTCTGATAGACGATCGGTGTGCGACCGACGGCCACGAAGAGGAGCGCGTTGGTGACCCGTTGCTCGACGTTGAGGCCGAGAATTTGCGGTGCCCGGGGGTCGCGGTTGTCGATGCTGAAGAGGTCGGCACGCTCGATCGCGCGCGAGCGATCCGCACTCGCCACGATCACGCTCCCGTTACGGAGGCCCGCGCCGCCGGGGTCGAAGCGCGCCGCGAATGCCGGATCTTGCTCGGCATCGACCTCCGCTACCCGAATGAGGCGTGACGCCGCGGCGTACCGTTCGAGCACCTCGGTGATGCGAGCGTCGTCCCGATTGCGCGTGGCAAGGAGATAGATCGTCACCTCCCGGTCCAATCGGTCGATGACGTCGTGCGTCTGCCGACTCAAGGTGTAGACCGAGCTGTCGGTCATGTCGATCCGCCATCCCAACTGGTTGGCCAACACGTTGAGCACAATCACCGCGGTTGCCACGACGAGCGTGTGGAGTACCGCATACCCTCCGTAGCGCACTCCGGGGTCTGTTAACGACCGTTTTTCGTTCCGCATCGGTACTCCTACGCCCAGCGTCGCTTTTCGATCAGTTGGACGGTCACAAAGAGCACGATCGAAGTGAAGCTGAGATAGAATACGACGTGTTCGACCTCCACGAGCCCGAGGCCGAAGCTATTGAATCGTTCGAGCAGGCTGATGTGACGGAGCGTTTCGACGATCAGTCCTTCGAAGATCGTCGGCCGGACGACACGCAGGACGCCGATCGTCGCCGCTCCTCCCGCCAGCGTCGCGGCGGCGATGATCGGGTTTCTTGTGTGGGCGCGCACGAAGAGCGCGACGGCGATAGCGATTCCCCCGGCAAAGAGCGTCCCGGAGAGCGCATCGGTCGGCACTACCATGCGTACCAGGTTCAGAAACCAGATAAGCAACAGCACAAAGAAGGTGAGAATCGCCGCTCCGATCTGACTCGTGCTGGCCGCCGAGACCAGCACACCCACGGCGATGAACGCCGCACCCAGGAGGACGAATCCGAGGTACGCACCGACCGTCCGTCCCACCTCCAAGTCGCCGAACACGTGTATCACCACCGCGTAGCTAACTGTGACCGACAGCGTCAGGAGAAATACCACAAAGGCGGCAAAGAACTTTCCCAGAACGATCGCCGTGACGGTGATCGGGCAGGTGAGCAAGAGTTGGTCGGTGCGCCGTCGTCGCTCCTCGCTCAAGAGCCGCATGGTGAGTAGCGGCACCGCGAAGAGGTACAGGAAGAGAATACTCTGCAAAAAGCTCGCGTAATAGGAGCTGTCCGCCAACAGATTCCCGACGGTGAAGAAGAATCCCGCCACGAACAGGAAGAGCCCGGTGAAGATGTAGCCGACCGGCGTGCGGAAGTAGGAGCCGAGCTCCCGTAGCATGACTGCGATCACGTATCGACCTCCCGAGCGCCGTCGGTAAGTTCAAGAAAGATCTCCTCGAGCGTAGCGTTTTTCACTCGCAGGCCGACCAGTGGAATTTCTCTCGCACTGCACGCTTGAAATACGTCGCGACGCACATCCTTGGAACTCTCGACCAGGAGCTCGGTCGTACCGCGCTCCGGCGCCGGCGCGCTCTCGACGCGGGTAACGCCGGCGATCTCGTCGATTGCCGAGCGGAGGCTCGCTTCGTCCGCGGCTGCGGTTACCACGATGCGCCCCGTGTCGAACAGCTCCCGCCCCAGCGTTGCCGGATCGCCGTCGGCGACGATACGCCCGCCGTTGATGATCATCACGCGGCCGCAGAGCTCACTTACTTCCGATAACACGTGGGAGCTGACGATGACCGTACGCTCGGTCCCGAGCCGGCGAATCAGTTCGCGAATCTCCAAGATCTGCTTCGGATCGAGGCCGGATGTCGGTTCGTCCAAAATCAGGATCGTCGGATCACCCATGAGCGCTTGCGCCAGTCCGACGCGCTGCCGGAAGCCCTTGGAGAGGTTGCCGATGAGCCGCCCCGCCACGCGTGCGATTCCGACGCGCTCCAGACCGTCATCGATGCGCCGGCGCACCTCGCGCCTCGGCACGTCCTTGATACGACAGACAAATCGTAGGTACTCACGCACCGTCATCTCGTCGTACAAGGGCGGTGTTTCGGGAAGGTAGCCGATCGTGCGCTTCACCGCCTCCGGCTCGTCGAGAATGTTGACGGCTCCGATCAGCACCTCGCCTTCGGTCGCCGAGAGGTAACCGGTCAGAATGTTCATCGTCGTCGACTTGCCGGCGCCGTTCGGCCCGAGAAGGCCGACCACCTCGCCGGTAGAGATGCGAAAACCGACATCGTCCAACGCGACGTGCGGTCCGTACCGTTTGGTCAGATGGCGTGCTTGGATCACCGGCGATTCCTCATTGATCGTCCTTAAGCGCGGAGTATCGCTCGCACCGGAGATCCGCACACACCGTCAAGTTTAAGAGGCGGCGCGATGAGTTCGTAGGTGCCGTCCGGTACGTGCGATAACTGGAGCAGCTCCAGGATCACGATACCACGTTTGCCGAGGGCGTGGTGACATGGTAGTTCGAGGCTTTCGAAGGGATCGACCGACGGCGAATCCAGCCCGACGAGGCGGAGGCCCTTCTCGGCCAGCCACTCGACGAGTTCAACCGAGAGGTGAGGATACTCGGTGGGGAAGGTGGTATCGGGCCGATCGCTCACGTGGCTGCGGATCAAGACTCGTTCGACCGATTCGACACGCTGTAACGTCGGGAAGTCGGCGCTCGTCAGCGCTTCGTTGTACTTGGTCGTCGTGACGACCGTAGCCTGCCCGATATAGGCGTCGAGCGCCATCTGGGCGGGGTGCGCGCCGTCCGCTTCGTAGTGGTAGTGCGCGTCGGCGTGCGACCCGGTGTGAGCGCTCATGGTGATCGCTGTGAGGTTCACCGCGTCCCCGGCGCGTATGTCCAAGGTCTGCCGGTACGAGAAGGGGGTGTGTCCCGGCCAGACCGCGGTGTCACTCGCCACGGTGCGCGTAATATCATACAGCATCGCGTCTCCTTTCGGCCGCCGCTCCAATGGGCTATGCTGACGGTCGATACCACCGATCGAGGAGGCACCGATGGTCACCTGCTATTTGCGCTATGAGATCGACTACCGGAAGGTAGCGGAGTTCGAGCGCTACAGCCGTTTTTGGATCACCCTGATCGAGCGTTTCGGGGGCGCGCATCACGGCTGTTTTCTGCCCCATGAGGGTCCGAGCAACGTCGCGGTGACCCTCTTTAGTTTTCCGAGCCTTGCCGAGTACGAGCAGTATCGCATCGCCTCCCAGACCGACCCGGACTGCCTCGCGTCGTGGGAGTATCTACGCGCGCACAAGATCGTCTACAGCGTCGACCGCAGCTTCATGCGACCTGTCTTCGAGGGGCTCGATTCCCTGGACGACGACCGGGCCTTCGACTAAGTACCGATCGCACCGCCGATCCGTAGCCTCGGCGTGTTCATGTGACCGGCGATCTCGATATCAGGCAACCTTCGAACCTACCCCTTCATCCCCGTAGTGGTGATTCCCTTAACGATGTTCTTCTGTAAGATAAAAAAGAGCACGATCATCGGTAAAATGAAAAAGGTAGTCGCCGCGAGCTTGACCGGCACGTCGCCCTGCGAGATCGGGCTGAACGGCGGGTTGAGGCCGGTCTGGATGATAACCGCCATCGGGAGGCGCCGCGTCGTCAGATAGATGAAGGGCGTCAAAAAGTCCGACCAGATCCAGTTGAACGAAAAGATCGTTCCCAACACGAACGCCGAGGTCGAGATCGGCGCAATAATGCGGAAGAAGGTGCCGAATCGCGAGCACCCGTCGATGAGCGCAGCTTCTTCCAAGTTCTTGGGCAGGGTCGAGAAAAACTGGCGAAAGAGAAACACGAGCACCGCCGCGGTTCCGACGCCCCACAGAAACCACGGCCAAAACGTGTCGGTCAGGTTCAGCGTTGAAAAGAGCATGTAGGAAGGAATCAACGTCGCGATTCGCGGCAGCATCATCGTCGCCAACAGCACACCGAAGAGCGTGTTTTTCTCCTTCACCCTCATGCGTGCGAATGCATAGCCGCCCATGCTGCTCGAGATGAGCACCGGCACCGTATAGATAAACGCCATCTTAAACGAGTTGAGAAAGCCGCGAGGCACGTTGGAGCGCCGAAACACCTCGACGAAGTTATCCCACTGCGGCTCGGCCGGAAGGAGCCGCACCGTCATGCTACCGAACTCGATCTCCGTCTTTAGGGCACCGGTGATCATCCAAAAGAAGGGTACGAGGAACAGAGCCGCCAAGAGGACGAGAAAGAGATAGATCGCGGCGTGCTCTATCCGTTCGCCGGCATACAAGGAACGTTTCATCACACGACCCCCTTACGCATCGTCCGCGTCGACCTCGTAATAGACCCAGTACTTCGACAGTCGCCAGTTGAGCAACACAAGCGCGACGATCAGCACGAAGAACACCCACGACATCGCCAAGGCGTAACTGAAGTTGTTGCGCTGAAAGGCGTGGTCGTAGATGTGAATAAGTACGAGCCGGTTGGGTACCGGTACCTGCGAGACCGGGACTCCCGAGTCGGCAAGCCCGCCGGCGGTGCGCGGCACCAGCAAGAGCGCCGGTGCGAGTAACTGGAAACCGCGAACGAGGTTCAGGAGGAACTGAAAGAATATGATCGGTGTCACCAGCGGTAGGATAAGACGCGCGAGGATCGCCCGCGAACCGGCGCCGTCGATCGCCGCCGCCTCGGTAAGCTCGTCGGGAATGCCCTGGAGCGCGGCGAAAAAGATCACCACGGTCTCGCCCAAACCCCATACAAAGAGCAGCACCAACAGCTCCGACGGGTATTCCAACATCCAATTGGTACGCCCCGGGAGGCCGAAGATGCGCACGAAGCTGTTAATCAGCCCCGCGTTGGGGTTGAAGATCGCCGCCCAGATGTGCACCGCGGCGACCGCCGGTATCAGCACCGGCAGGTAGAAGATCGTCCGAAACACGCCGACGCCGCGGTTGACCTTTATCATCGCACCGGCGATGACGAACCCGATGACGATTCTCAGCGGTACCGCGACAAAGGCGAGATAGAGGGTACGTCGAAGGCCGTGGAAAAACTGCGGATCGGAGAAGGCGCGTCGATAGTTTTCCAACCCGACGAAATTGAGGGCGTTGATGTTGAGGCCGGTATAGTCGAAGAGACTGATGACGAGTCCCCATATGAGGGGAAACGCCAGGAGCCCCACCGTGCCGAAGAGCCACGGTGCGATGAACGCGTAGAAAGCGCGCCGCTCGGCGCGCTCCATCAAGCCTGATTGTTTTCGATTGCCCAAGCGGCGCATCGCACCTCCCATAGGTCTATCGACGTGAACGGACCAACGTCAATTACGCTGATCGGCGATGAGCGCGTTGGCCTCGTCCTCGAGGATCTGCGCAAACTCCTCAAAGGTTACATCATCCTGGAGGTAGGCGGGCAGGTGTTGCTCGAACGCGATTGAGAACGGATCGCTCGCATACGGGTTTACTTGCTCATTGACCAGATTCTGGTTTTCGATCTGCCACGCCGTAACCTCTTTTACTTGCCGTGCCAGGGAGTTCTCCTCCGGTAGAAGGTCGAACATCGACCGCAGCGCCGGGATGCCCCAACCGCTTCGGGCGCGCTCGATACCCACCGACCCGGCTACCAACTCTTCCATGAGCCGCCACGCCGCCTCTTTTTCCTCGTCCGGGCTGTCGGCGAACATGGTGAAGCCGACGATCAGCGGTAACTGTTGAACGTCCACGTCGGTGCTCCACGCAGGGCCGATCGCGTAGCCGATCTGGTCGGCCGCCTCCGGGTTGATCGCGACGATCGAGGCGACGGCCCAGTACCCGTACTGGTAGATGCCGAGCGGCGACTCTTCCAAGTTTGCAAGCAGGGGTGCACCCCAGTTGGGCGCCGGATCGATCACGCTGGGGAAGTAGCGGTCCTTGGGCAGGTCGGCGATAAATCGCAACGCCTCCATCGCTTCGGGGTTGTCGACGAGGTTGATCTCGCTGAGATCCTCGTTATAGATGTCGGTGCCGGCGGTCGCCAACATGTTGCGAATGGAGACCTCCGCAGTCCGTACGAGCGCGCCGTCGAGCGCCCATCGCGTCGTCACGCCGTCCTCGCGCACACCGATTTGACTGACGTAGTTGTCGTAGAACTCTTGGTAGGTGATCGTCTCGGTCGGCTCCGGCAGCGGTAACCCGGCCTCCTCGAAGAGGTCGCGACGGTAGAAGTAAGCGCTGGTAATGTTCCAGTCTTTGGTCATACCGTACTTGGGACCCGTCAGGTGCTCCCGCGTCTGTGGATCGTAGCGCCACGCGTCGGAAACGATCTGGAGATCGTCCCAGTTGATTACCTCACTCGAGTCGATCCACTCGTCGAGCGGTTCCAGCCATCCGTTGTTGACGTATTGCGGTACGCGGCTACTGAAGAATCCTGAGAGATCCGGAGCCTGTCCCGATGTGAGCCGCGTCGCCAAGTTTTCCCAGTCGAAACCTTGGACAATCAGCTCGATGTCAGGATTCTCCTCCATGAACGCGGCGGCGTGCGCTTCGGAGAAGTCATTGGGTTGGATGAGCACTTCGAGCGTGACTTGTTCCTCCCCTTCCGGTCGGGCACAACCGGCAGCTACCACGATGATCGCGCAGACCGCGCCGAGTGTTCGGATCGTCTTGTGATGAAATATCGACTTCATACGTCCTCCTTAGCTCCACCTTCTCACATTGGTCAAAGATAACGGCGCAAATAACGTTTCGCCAACGATGTCGTTATCGTTTGCGGAACTCAGTATTCCATGCCGCCGTGGGCCTGTCAAGAAAAACCTACTCGTTTAGTAGGAAAAAGGCGTCCGTTTGGAACGCTCGATCGCGGCTGCCGATCGTCCGGGCGCTACGGCCTTTTTCCGGTGCGCACCGCAATCGCCTCCGCCGTCAGAACCGAGGTCGGAGCGACGCCGTTTAGGACGCGGAGTATGTCGTCGGCTAAGATGTCGGCGAGACGCAGATTGGCGTCGCGCGTTCTGCCGGCGATGTGCGGCAGATGTATGACATTTTCGCGTCCCAGGATCGGGTCGTCGTCGGGGAGCGGTTCCGTCTCATATACGTCGGTGACCGTGACTCGTGCCGGTCCGGCCTCAAGGACTTTCAACTCGCGGTTGCGCATCGTGCCGCGTACACTTCTCTCGTAGTAGGCGTCGCCGGAACACCAGAAGTCTATGCCGTTTACACCGTTGAGGCCGGTGAACACGCCGTACTGCCACGGGTGGTCGACGGGGCGGAAGCGCGTCAACGGTCGATCGCAACCGGGAACGTTCAGCGGGTGTATGTGAGTGCGATAGCGCCGGTCGGTGGAAACGAAGAATAGTTGGCGATCCGCATCGGTCCGTACCGATACTCCGGTGTCGCGTTCGATCAAGTGCACGACCAGCCTCCCTATGCGCCTCGCGTCTCGGTCGGACCGCGAGGCCGCAACTATCTAATGCGAGGACGGAGTGGGGCGACGCCACCCGCGCCGACCGAACTCCGCACTGACCGAGAGTCCCGGGGGCAACCTGAGGGTCCGGTTACGCACCGCGAGGTGGTCCATCATCTCTGCGGCGAGGCGCGCCGCAAGCCTCGATCGTATTTCCGCCGACTCGCGTAGCGTATAGAGGTTGTGCACCTCCTGCGGGTCGTCGTCGAGGTCGAAGAGGAGCGCCTCGCCCGCGCCGTACAGCGCCAGGCGATAACGGCCGTCAAAACACATCCAGCCGTCGGAAAGCGCACCTACGAGGTAGTTGCGTCCACCGTCCCCGTCGGCACCGCCGGCGTCGAATCCCGGGAGTGGGCGCGCGTCGCACGCCGTCGGTCTCTCACACCGCGCGTAGGAGAGGATCGTGGCGGTGATATCGTGGAGCGACACGAGGCGATCGCATACGGCAGCGTCGGTACGCCACGGCTCGTGGACGATAAGCGGTACGTGGATGCTCGACTCGTAGAAGACCGACTTGCCGACCATATCGTGGTCACCCAGGAGATCGCCGTGGTCAGACGCGTAGATAATGACCGTATTGTCGTACTCGCCGGACACCTTGAGGGCGTCGATGATCCTTCCCACTTCGACGTCGATCTGCTCCACGAGCGCCGCGTAATGTGCGCGGATGACCGCCTTCGTCTTCGGCGACAGCGTCGAGTAGTCGAGGTCGCACCACGGCGCCTTATGTGCCTCGATGAAGCGCGCGTGGAGGCGCGGTAGATCGGCGTGGCCGTCCTCGATCGCCGGCGGCATGTCCTCCGGCGCATAGCGTTCGGCGAACTCGAGCACCGGGTCGTAGGGACAGTGAGGACTCGGGAACCCGACCATGAGCGCAAAGGGGCGCCCCGCCTCGCGGTCGGCGATGTATCGACACGCCGCCTCACCCACGTAGCGGTCGACGCTGTCCTCATGGGACAGGGGTGATACGACCGCTCCCCCGTGCTCGTGGTATTCGGCGTGCTCGTTCCCGTGCGTTTTGCGCAATCCCTTGCTTCGGAGATGGGTCGCGTAGTCGTCCTGAATATGAATCCAACGCTTGTCCTCGGCGATGTCGCGATAGGCGAACCCGTGAGTGGAGTCCCACGGATAAAAGTGCATCTTGCCGACCGCGGCCGTATCGTAGCCCGCATCGGCGAGGATCTCGGGCCAGGTGCGCATCCCGAGATCGGTACGGTCGGCCGGCAGAAAAGAACCGTTTTCCAACACCCCGGTGCGCATCCCGTGCATTCCCGTCAACAGGGCGCAGCGCGCCGGTACACACACCGGGTGCAGCGAATAGGCGTGCGTGTAGCGTGTGCCGCCGGTGCACAGGCCGTCGATGTTGGGGGTGCGCACGAACGGTGCACCGTAGCACCCCAAAAAGTCGTGCCGCTGCTGGTCCGGGAGAAGAAAGACGATATTGGGCCGCTTGTCCGCGTTCGACATACGGCGGAACTATCGCATGATGCGCGCCAGTTGCTCGGCGACGTCCTTGATATCGCTCCCCTTGGTAAAGCTGAGGCAGTTGCCGCCGGGATAGCGACACTTCTCGATCCACTGCGACGGTATCGATTCGGCGCCGCACCGTGCGCCGGCGATTGCGCCGATAAGCGCCCCGATCGTATCGGCGTCGCGACCGAAGTTGGCGCCGTAGACCAACCCGTTGCGAAAGTCGGTGTCGGTGAGCCTCAGCACCGCATACATCTGATTGACCGCTTCGGCCGACGATGCCCGGTACTCGGCGCGCAGATCGATATGCAGCGGATCCCACGCCGTCCAGATGTCGCCTGCGGACTCATCGACGATCTCCATCGCGCGGTCGAACCAGCGCCCCATCCACGAGTCGTCGGGGATAAAGCGGCGGCCTGTGGCGATGATCTCGTCGGTGTCGGCCCCGGTCATCGCGACGGCGACGCTTGCGGCGATCGCCTGGGCCGACCAGATACCGTCGCGGGCGTGGCTGATCGCAGCGTCCACGGCGGCCACTTTCGCCGCCTTATCCGGGTCGCCGGCGTAGACGATGCCCACCGGGGCGATCCGCATTGCCGCGCCGTCGCTGTCGTTGTTGCCGTTGTCTATGCCGGAGTAGGGCGGTCGAAGTCCGCGCCGCACGTTGTAGGCCGCCCCGCGCTCGCTCGGACCGCCCTTATTGAGATAGTCCTCGGTTACGACGTGCTCGAGCCACGCCTCGGTCACCACCTCGGGGGTGAGCTCGCCCCCGCTGTCGATGAGCTCCTTGGCGACCAAGAGGGCAAACTCGGTGTCGTCGGTACTCCAATCGCCCCCGACACGCAAGTCCAACTGAAACCCGAAGCGCTCGTGGAAGTCATCGGATCGCCCCTGGTCGCCGAACGCGTCGCCGATCGCCAGGCCGATGAGTGACCCGTAGGCGCGGTCAAACTTTTGGTCTTTGGTCATGTCGTATCTCCTTATTTCGTCGTTGGTTGCTTGATCGTCGACGTCGGCGCCACCGCTTCGAGGTAACGCATCGCCTTTGACAGTTCGTCACGGAACGGTCCATCGACGACACCCTCGATCGCGAAGTCGCCCTCGTAACCCTTGCTCGCCAGGAAGCCCAGGAGCTCCTTGAAATCGATCCGTCCGCATCCCGGAAAGCGGCGTGTATTGTCCGACACGTGAACGTTGCCGTATCGACCGAAGTGTCTCTCCAGCGCGGCGTACACGTTCGTCTCTTCGATGTTCATATGGTACGTATCGGGGAGGATCTGAAGCAACGGCTCGCCCAACGGCGCGATAATCTCCCACGCTTCGTCGAGGGTGCGTGCAACCGACGCCTCGTAGTGGTTGGTCGCCTCCAGATAGACCGGCACGTTCGCCCCCCGCGCATGTGGGGCTACGGCCGCGAGCGACTCCTGCACGTAACGCGCCGCCACGGCCGCGTCGCTTCCGGGTCCGCCCTTGAGGAGCCCGATGATGATGCCGGCGCCCAAACGAGCGGCAACCTCGATGTACCGCCGGCAGCGTTCCACGGCGCGATGTCGCGCTTCTGCGGACTCCGCGGCGAGGGAGAGACCGTTGCGGTTTGCGTCGGCGCCGGTCGCGTAGTGAGTCATTACGAGTCCGACGTCGTCGAGTGCGTGCGCAAGGTCGGCAACGCCGAACGTCTCGGGATCGACGACGTTGATCTCCACACTTTCGGCGCCGGTGCCGCGTATGTCGGCAAGGAGGCGTCGAAATTCATCGGTGACACCGCTCTCCGGAGCGGCGATCTGCACCCCGATCATACGTACACTCCCGCCGTGCGAGGGTCCGGAGCGCGCAACGCCGGCGCGGGTCCGCCCGTCGCGTCACCGGACGGCAAGATCGCCGTTACCTCCATCGCGCCCTTTGACCAAAGAAGTGCTCGTCGCCGTAGTGGCCGCAATGGTAGTAGAGGTAAAGCGAGCCGTCGGGATCGAAGAGGAAGCCGTGTTTCCAAAAGCTCGGACCTTCGCCGGCCTCGAGCGCCGCCTCTACCCAATCGAAGGGGCGATCGAAGACGGTCCATCCTGCGACGGGCCACTCCTCGGGCGTATACATCCACCCGCCGCGTACCGGCATCGGCTCACGCATTGCCGGCTCCTCTTCGACCGGCGCGGGGGTGGTAACACTGCCGTTCGCGATTCCGTACCATCCACCCTTTGCCGCCTTCACGATTTGTGGTGTCGACATCCAGCCGGACGCCCAATGTCCCTCGACCTCCGGCAGGGAGAGAATCTTACCCAGTTTGGTCGCGACGCGATCGTCGGCCCTCATCACCGCTGCGGCGGGCGTCGATCCAAGGGGCGAGTGCGGCTGGTCGGGCTGCGGAACGCGCGGATAGCCTTTGTAGTAGATAAGCACTTCTTGACGGTCCTCGAACCAGTACGCCGTCGGACTATCGCAGTTGTAGCCGTCGAACTCGTCTTCGCCGCCGAGGTCGATCACAGGCTCCTCCTGCACGACCCACGGTCCGACCAAGCTCTCCGACTTGGCAAGGAGGATTACCTTGTTGTAGCCGCGGTAGTGAGCCAGGAAATGCCAGTACTCACCGTTGATCTTTGCCGCGACGTTGGGACGTAACGCGTCCTGCACCACAAAAACCTTGTGGCCCTGTACCCCGATCACCTCGCGGTTTGCGTATTCCAACAAGCCGATCTTTTGCCAGCTCCCCGTTCCATACCCGTCGGTTCCCATCGCGACCGCAGTAGCGGTTTGGTTGATTTCGGCTGCACCGTCGTGGTTCTGGCCGAAGTAGTAGAGGCGGTAGCGCCCCAGTCGGTCGTCCCACACGATACACGGATCTCCGATTACGTGGGCGTCGTAGGTGCCCTCGGGACCGTGACTCAGCACCTTTCCCAACCGCTCCCACTCAGACGGCGGGGACTCGATTTCTACGGTGCGATTCAGGCTTTCCATAGTATTCATACCCTCTCCTAAGCCCCGCCCGCCGGGTGGTGAATTTTGAAGTTTGCATCGTTACCGTATCCCTTACCGATTGCATCCGAGGGATGGGGCGGGTTGAAGGTAAAGGTGTGAATCACCTCCTCGGTGCGGCTGGCGTTAAAGATCTGGTGTACGACACCGCGGCCGACGAAGACCGCATCGGCTCGGTTGAGCAGGATCTCCTCTCCGTCGCACACGATCCGCATCGAGCCGGCAATGACGTAGATCACCTCATCGGCGTCGTCGTGGGCGTGCTCGGCGTTGCTGCTCCCCGGAGGTATGCGACATACCCCGGCCCCCAAAGCGTCATTATCTTCGCTCGTGAAATAGACGAAGACGTCGCGCGGCGGTTCCAGAAACTCGCCGTGGAGCGCGGTATCCATCCGTCCGACTTTGTACACACCCATCGTTACGCCTCCTTGCCGTCCTCGGCACCCGTCCCGTGCAGTAGGAATGCCGAAAACGGGTTGCACCTGTGCGGTACATCGCATAGTGTCTCCTTACGATTTCGCCAACGTTATCGCATACGTTGGCGGAACAATTTTACGGTATACTGAGGGCGTTCTACTGTCAAGGGATTTCGCGCTGCGAGGAGGAAGAGATGACGATGAGCGAGCATACGCTGCAGTTTCCCTACCCGATCGTTCCCGGGGACTTTCCCGATCCGACGGTCCTGCGAGTGGGCGACGATTACTTCATGACCCACTCGTCATTCGAGTACGTGCCGGGACTCCTCATGTGGCACTCTCGCGATCTATTGCATTGGCGGTCGATCGGCTACGCCCTTACACGCTACATCGGCTCGGTGTGGGCGCCGGACCTTGTCGAACACGGCGGGCGCTACTTCATTTACTTTCCGGCGGGGGGCACGAATTGGGTTGTGACCGCTCCGACTCCGCACGGGCCGTGGGACGATCCGGTCGACTTAGATGTCCGGCTGATCGATCCGGGGCACGTCGTCGCCGCCGACGGCCGGCGCTACCTCTATCTCTCCGGCGGCAACGTCGTACCGCTCGCCGACGACGGTCTCTCGGTAACGGGCGCGCCCCGAATCGTGTACGAGGGGTGGTCTATTCCTCCCGCGTGGCGTATCGAAGGGAGGTGTCTGGAAGGACCTAAGCTTCTGCGGCGAGGCCGATTCTATTACATGCTCTCGGCGATGGGCGGCACCGCGGGGCCGGCGACGAGCCACATGGTCGTCGTAGCGCGTTCCGACGACGCTCTCGGGCCGTGGCGCGACTCGCCGTACAACCCGCTCATCCATACCTCCCGGCGCGAGGAACGCTGGCGGTCCCGCGGACACGGTTCCTTGGTCGAGGGGCCCGACGGACGCTGGTACTGCCTCTACCACGCCTACGAAGACGAATATCGAAATCTCGGCCGCCAGACGCTGATCGAGCCGATCACATGGAGCGCCGACGGCTGGCCTGTCGCAGGCTCGACTCCGGACGGTACGGCGGCCGGCGAAGGACCCGCCACCGGCGCGTGGCCGGACGACATGCGGAACGCTACGCCCCTTGGAGCGCCCACCGCTCTTGCGACCGAAATCGAAGCGGATCGTTACGAGGCCGAAGCTCCGCGCGGCACTATGACCAACGCATCGCCCGAAGCGCGCTTCACCGAGTTTGTCGACGAGTTCCGGCACGTCGAGCTCGGCCCCCATTGGCGCGCGTGGCGCGGCGAGGCGCTCCGGCGCCTCTCTACCGGTAACGGGCTCACCCTGCAAGCCGTCGGCGAGTCACACCTCACCTCGTCTCCCGTAGCGATGATCCCGCGCCACCACGCCTACGAGGTAGAGGTGGAAGTCGAGGTGAGCGAGAGCTGCGAGGCCGCGCTTCTGCTGTACTACAACGAGCGCGCGGCGGTCGGGGTATCGTACGCCGGCGACACCGTCTACGCCGTGAGTCACTATGGGCGCACCATCGGTCGTGAGGTCGCATCACGGCGATGCACGCTGCGCCTGGTCAACGATTGTAACGAGATCGACCTCTACGCTGGGGGTGAGAACGAGGCGCCGGTGCGTCTTGCTCGCGGGTTCGAGGTGTCCGGTTTTCACCACAACGTACTGGGCTGCTTCTTGAGCCTGCGGGTTGCATTGTGCGCCTACGGCGCCGGGCACGCCCGTTTCCACCGCTTTCGATATCGCGGAGTCCCTGACAGTGTTCACGGGGCCATTGACGGTTCCGTGCCGGGTTCCGATTGAGGGGAGCGGTGACGCGGCGACGGTGTTACACGAGCGCTCCGCTTCTGCGTGCTCGGTGAGCGCCGTGCGGGGTGTTCGTCCGGTCATCCGCCGGTTTGAAACGTAGCACGGCAGATCTCCCTGCGTTGATTATCCGATGCGACCGAGCTTCCATAGTAGCCACTCGACAGAGATAGCGATCTGCCTCTCAAGCTCTGCGTGACTTCGTTGAACCGAGCATCCGGCCAGGAGACGGTCGTAGGCGTCTCCCGGGAGCATCGTAAGAAACATCCGCGAAAGCTCCAACAACGTATCATCGGACAAGCCGGTCGATATCAGGCCCAAATAATCGGCAAGTTGTCGATAACCTTCCTCGTAGCCGTTTTCAAAAAAGACATCCGCAATCTCCGGATTTCGACCACCTTCGGCGTACACGATGCGCGACAACGCCAGGACGTCCGATCCCCAGAGTATCTTGAGGAATCGTTGGGCGACTTTGTTGAGGACTTCCTTCGGTCCTTCGTTGGCCGGTATGCCACCCGAGAGCGACGCGAACATCTCGTCGCATAGCTCGAGAACGACCATTCGGAAAAGACCTGCCTTGCTCCCAAAGTTGGCGTAGACCGAAGCCTTTGATCCACCTGTGCGTTCGAGAATGCTGTCGAGCGAAGTGCGTTCATACCCGTTCTCCAAAAACAGCGCCGCCGCGGCTTCCAGAATTGCTGCTCTTCTCGCCGACCCTTTAGGCGTCATATCGCTCTCATTCTGCATCGAAACGTTTGCTTTGTCTCTTAAAAAAATGTACTATACAGTACAAAATATTAGTGCAGAACCACCATGCATGAATCAGCGGTGCGCAAAGAGGTTGTTTCGGCGCATG
Source organism: Alkalispirochaeta sp. (assembly GCA_965601925.1). Taxonomy (GTDB): domain Bacteria; phylum Spirochaetota; class Spirochaetia; order DSM-27196; family Alkalispirochaetaceae; genus Alkalispirochaeta. The sequence continues at coordinate 1,108,878 of OZ271854.1, read as the reverse complement.
TAGCCGTCGCATGTGGGGAGCGTCGAACAAAAACCGGCTGACAGCGAGGGACATAAGCATGGATTTCGATAACGACGTGTTGATCGTGGGCGCTGGGCCGACAGGGTTAGCTTTGGCGAACGCCCTCCACCGACTCGGCACTTCATGTACGCTCATCGAAGCTCGGGAATCGACCTCTATACACACAAAGGCGACGAACTTAATGCCGGGTACGCTCGAGCAGTTAGATGTTTTCGGATTGACGGATCGGATGTACGAGGCCGGCGGCGTGATGCTTCGTTACATGATCCACATGTACGGTTCGAACGTTGGACCGCGAGAGATGCATCTCAACGAGAGTCCGCATCCGAACGTCATTTTTTTGGGACAAGATCGAATTGACCGGAATCTCCGTGAATACTTGCCGGACCGCGGAGCAGATGTCCTCTTTGGGCACCGACTCGCGTCGTTGTCGCAGGATGAGCGCGGTGTCACGGCTTTGATAGAGCACTCCGGCGAAACGAAGAGAACACGCTTCAAGTATGTAGTTGGGTGCGACGGACCTCGAAGCACGGTCCGTCGATTCTCGGATTGTGATTTCGAACCGGTGAAGACCGGAAAGTATGTTTGGCAGGTAGATGCAAAGCTTCAATGGACCGGCCTTCGGACGATGAAACAAATGTGGTTGTACTACTATCCGGAAGGGTTCGGTGCGGTCATTCATCTGCCGAACGACGTAACGAAGGTCATGGTCTTCGAAGAGAAAGGACGCTTGCCGGAGCGCGAGCCCACGTTGCATGAGATGCAGGATCGGCTCAGGGAGATGAGCGGTGATCCGACTGCAACCTTGACGGACGAAACGTGGGTCAGTCACGGCGAGCTCCTTACCGGCGTAGCCCCGTCGATGGTCGACGGTCGCGTTATCCTCGCCGGAGATGCCTGCAATCCGATTTTACCCAATGGGGGCCAAGGGTTGAATGTTGGAATACAGGACGCCCTCAATCTCGCGTGGAAGCTGCATGATACCGTGAGGGGGAAGGCAACGCCGGCGCTTCTGAAGACCTACGATGCTGAGCGTCGGGCAAACCGACTGGCGTTGGAAAAAGTTCAGATCAATACGCTCAAGTTCACGCTACCGGCGCCTACGCTGAATCGTTTGATCCTCAGACGGTACGGGAACTGGATCATGGACAGGATTTGGCCCAAGCTCGCGAAAGCCTTCAGTCAGCTCGGCTTAGCGTACAATCGAAGTCCTCTGACCCTGGAAACGCTTGGCAGAAAGGGTGTTCGAGCGGGGGAGCGGGTTGCCGACGCCGACGTTCAACGTGGTACGGATCGCGAAGAGGTCTCCCTTTTCCGAGAGCTCTGCGTTCCCCGATGGAAGGTGATTTTCTTCGATGCGGGACGCGAGGGATCGAGCCCGGCCGTCTTTGATCATCCAATCCTACAGAGCTGTCTGAAGTTCATCGTTTCGTCGGCACCTGCGAGTCACTATCGTGCTGCTAACCTCTTTCATGATTTGGATAGCGTGGCGCACAAACGATATGGGTTTGTACAACCTACTCTGCTGTTAGTGAGACCCGACAACTATATCGCGGTCCGGTGTTCTCCCGAGTCGCCGGAGCACGTGCTTAACTACTTCGCACAATGGTATCCGGACGTACTGAAGGAATCGGCGGAACGTACGGCTTGAGCGGTGTATCTTCTCGAATCGCCGGCGGTGACCAAACTGTCGGAGCAAGAAACACTCGGCGAACTCTTCACGGTCATCCGACTGGCCCCGTTGGTCTGATCGGCCCGTTCGAACTCCGCGGTTGCGTCGACGCGGCGCACAGCCTGTAACCAGGAGACGGCCGCACCGCCGCAGATCACGTTTTCCTCGGTACAATGGAATCCAGTCCTCCGCGGATTGTCACTCACCCCGGGTTCAACCGTGACGTTCTCCTCATCCCACCGACACCAAAAAGATGCCGAGGATGCCGACGGCGAGACCGACGATGGCTCGGGGTGTCGCGCGCTCGTCGCCGCTCACGATGCCGAACGCCGCCACCCCGACCATCGACACGCCGATCGCGATCGGAAAAAAGAACCCCACCATTCCGAATGTACCCAAGACGTCCATCGCCGAAAAGCTCAGTTGGTGGCTCAACGGCGCCAACAGGGCGTGCACGCCCCCTAACACCACGGTGCGGGGGGAAAAGTGCGGGCCGACGGCGACGCCGAGAACGATGTACACCGCAAGCGCCGCGGTGCTCACCGTCGCTACGCGAATATTGGCACCGTCGATCCACGCCTCCGTATGGGAGGGAATCGAGACGAGCGCTTGCGAGGTGCCGATTAAGAGAAAGGTGAGGGCCATCATCGAGTACCACGTCCCTTCGCGCCGGCCGGTGGAGTCGCCGGCACCCAGGGCGGTCACCATTGCGAGGATCGCGAAAAAGCCGACCGTCCGCGCAGGCGTCACCGCCTCACCCCACACGATGATTGCAACAAGGAGCGGGACGACCATCGCCGCCTGGCCCACCGCCCACGAGATACCGCTGCCGCCGAGACGCATCGCGCGGGACATGAAAAAGGGATAGATCGCGCCGATCGACGCCCCGATATAGATGATGCCGAGCATCGGCGCCTGCTCGCGCCAATACCCCGTGTCAATGGCGTTCCAGCGCACGAAGAGGCTCCAACTGACGCAAAATCCCAGCACCTTGGCGACGAGGTGAAAGCCGACGATCGTCTTGTGGTCGCCGGCGACGGAGCGGTAGAGGACCGCGATGGCCGTCCACACCGCGCCGGTTGCAACGCACAGGAACACTCCGCGGACCATTGCGTCAACGCTCGTGTACGCTTCGATGGTCTCGCACCCGGTACGAACGCCGGCGACCGGGAGAGAGAGCGGCGTCCCGCACGCCGCTACTCATCCCTTGATACCGGTGGTCGCCACGCCCTTCATGATCTTCTTTTGCACCAAGAAGAAAAAGATGACGATCGGTACGATGAAGTACACGGTTGCGGTGAGCTTCATCGGGATGTCCATCACGCCGTAGGCGGTGTAGGGCGGGTCGAGTCCCGTCTGAATGACCACCGCCAACGGCAGAAGCTCCACGGGAAGGTAGAGAAACGGAGTGAGAAAGTCGGACCAGATGAACGTAAATAGAAAAATGATCGACAGCACGTAGGTCGAGGCGGCGTTGGGCGCCATGATCGCCACAAAGGTGCGAAAGGGGCCGCACCCGTCGATCATCGCCGCATCCTCCAAGGATCTCGGCATACCGGCAAAGAATTGTCGAAAGAGAAAGATGATGAGGCGGTTCCCGCCGATACCCCACAAGACCCACGGCCAGTATGAACCGGCGATTCCCAAGAAGGTGAACAGCAGGTAGGAGGGGATCAGGGTGACGATCATCGGAAGGAACATCGTGAGAAAGAGAAAGGTGAAAATTGCGCGCCGCTCCGGGACGTAAATACGGGCAAAGGCGTATCCGGCCATACTGCTTCCCATTACCGCGAGGGAGGTATAGATCGTCGCCATCACCAACGAGTTACGAAACCCCTGGAGAAAGCTTGCCCGGCCGAACACGTCGATGAAGTTGCGCCACTGAAACTCGCGCGCAAAGAGGCGCGGCGTCATCGAGGCGAAGTCACGATCGCTCTTAAGCGCTCCGAAGACGAGCCAGATCAAGGGGATGGTGACGACGGCGACGACGACGATGAGAACGGCGTAGGCGATGATCTTTTCTGTTTTCCGAGTCGTCGTAACACTCATGGCGTTCCCTTTCAGTCGATGTCCGTCTCGTAGTAGATATGGTTGCGGCTGACTCTCCAGAAGAGGACGCCCACGAGCGCGGTGAGCACGAAGAAGATCCACGACAGACTTAGTGAATAGCCGAAACGATTGTGTACGAACGCCTCTTCGTAGATGTGGATGAGCGCAAGGCGGTTAGGCGTCGGGACCTCCAACGTCGAGAGGCGTCCACTGCGCGCCATGGGAGCGCCCGGTGGAATCAACAACATCGCCGGCGTGAGCAGTTGCAGCGACTTCACCAGGTTCATCACGACCTGCAAAAAGACGATCGGCGACATCAACGGCAGCTTGACGTGCCGCAGCAGGGCGAAACGCGTTGCACCGTCGAGTTGCGCCGACTCCAGTAGATCGTCGGGGAGCGTCATCAGCGCGGCAAAGAAGATTACGACCGTCTCACCGACCCCCCACGTAAAGAGCGCGATGAGCAGAGTCGACGAGTAGTCGGCGACCCAGTTGATGCGCACGCCGTCGAGGAACACGTTCAACAGCCCGTTAAGAAAGCCGGCCGTCGGGTGAAAGATCGCGTTCCAGATGAATACCTGGGCCACGATCGGAAGCATCACCGGTATATAGAGAAGCGTGCGAAAGACGCCCACACCCCGACGGACCTTTTGCATCTGGAGTGCGAGCATCAAGCCGAGTCCCACTTTGAGCGGTACGGCGATCACGGTGATCACGGCGGTACGCGTCAGACCGTGGCGAAACGCCGCGTCGCCGAGCGCTTCGATGTAGTTTTCGAAACCGACCCAGCGCATATTGCGGAGCGTGAGTCCCGTATAGTTGGAGAAGCTGAATACCAGACCCCACAACAGCGGGAAGAGGCTGAGGAAGACGATACCGAACAACCACGGAGCGATGAAGGCGTAGAATGCGCGCCGGTTGCGTCGTCTGCGTTGAAAGCTCAATGTGCCGATTCCCGCGAGACGCACACCGCGTCATGAGCCGATCCGTGCATATGCTTCATCCCGCTTGTAACCAATGCGAACTACTCGGCGGCCAAGGCTTCGATGCCGCGACGCAACGCCTCGTTGGCTTCCGTCTCCACGATACGGACGAACTCATCAAAAGAGATCTCGTCGCGCAGATACGCGTCGCGATTGGCGTTAATAGCCGTCTGTAGCGGGAACGACGCGTACGGCGTCCACCCCAAGACGTCGAACTGTTGGTTTTCGATTTGGTGCATCGACACACGCCACACTTGGTCGGCGAGGGCGTTGTCTCGCGGCGCGAGCTCCATCATCGAGCGAAAGGCCGGAAAGCCCCATCCCTGCTCGGCCCGGTAACGCCCCACCTCGCCGTACGTAAGCAACTCCAGGAAGTCCCACGCCGCCTCCTCCTGCTCCGGCGTGAGCCCGGCGCCGATGGAGTAGCCCACCGAGGGGTGGAACAGTTGCACCTCGACCTGAGTACTCCACACCGGCCCCTCGGCAAAGGCGACGTTCTCGATCAACTCCTCCGGCTCCTCCAGAATCGAAGAGAGCGCCCATTGGCCCCACTGCATTATCGCGAGGGGACTCTCCTCAATGTTGTTCATGAGCGGCAACGCCCACACCGGCGCCGGGTCGATCACGCTCGGCGCAAGATAGTCTCGTTGGAGATCGAGGAGAAATCGCAACACGCGCAACGCCTCGTCGTTACCCGAGATATCGACGCGCGTCATCTCACCGTTGTAAACATCGGTTCCCGCGGTGTACAGGAGCGTGCGAAACGCCGCCGTGACGTCGGCAAAGAGATACCCGTCGACGGCCCAGCGTCGGGTGACGTCGTTCTCCCGTACCGCCAGTTGCTCGAGCATCTCACGGAACTCCGCGTAGGTTAGGAGCTCGTTTTCCGCAGGCTCCGCCACGCCCGCCTCTGCGAAGATATCTCTGCGATAGAAGAAGTCCTCGGTAAGGTTCCAGTCTTTGGAGATCCCGTAACGCGATCCGCCGTTGCCCGCAAGAAAGTTCTCATCGAGAATCCAACCCTCTTCGCTCGGCATGAAATCGCTCACCTCGATCTCGCTGTAGCGCTCGACTAAGTCGTCAATCGGCGCGATCGCACCGATCGCGGCGAAGCGCGCCACGCGTGTCTGGGTCATGGCCGTCACGGCGGGGATGTCGCCGGAGGTCACCATGGCGCCGAGCTTCTCCCAGTTGTGCTGCTCGGCGTTCACGCGCACGTGAGGATACATCTCGTTGTATATCTCCAGCACATCCGCGCCGACGTCCGAGGCGGCCAGCAGTACGGTGATCTCTACCGTCTCCCGTTGTTCACCACCTTCGGCGGTCCCTCCTGCAAACGCGGGCGCTGCGAACCGTACGAGGAACAGCGCAACAAAAAAAACGGTCCATAGGTTTTTCATATAGGTCTCCTTTTTCGATCCTGATCGGTGCTGAACGGCGAAAACAAGCTCCGCCAACCTAAACGTTTACGTTGGCGGACATCCTCATACTACCACGGAGACGTTTATTGTCAAGGAATGATGTCGATACTTCACGTTTTGGAATCGTGATCGGCCGGCTGAAATACGAAATTGCCAACGTCGGCGGAACGGGCTACACTACACCGAAGAGAAGAACAACGATGCCGAAGAATCGAGCCACGCTCAAAGATATCGCCCGTCATGCCAACGTCTCGATTCGTACCGTCTCGCGAGTCGTCAACGGCGAAGGCGAAATATCGGAAGATACGCGAAAACGGGTGCAACGCATCATCGAGGAGCTCGGATACCGACCGAACGCCGTGGCGCGAACGCTGGTGATGGGTAAGAGTCATCTAATCGCCACGATCATCCCTCAGATCACCGACGCGTTTTTCCCGGAGTTCATCAACGGTGTACAAGAGGCGTGCAAGGCCGGCGGATACAGCGTCCTGCTGGGAAATACCGACGAGGATCCCTCCCAGGAGCGCGTCTTGATCGAGACGATGGCGGACAAGCAGGTCGACGGCTTGATCTTGTGCGGCACACGCCTCGGCGAGGAAGAGCTGAGTGCCATTGCCGAACGCCACCACGTCGTCGTGATCACCAGTCAACATCCACGGAACGCATCGACCCTTCATATACCGGGAAACGACGGTCTGTATCGCACAACCGGGTATCTCGTCGAGATCGGCCATCGCGCTATCGGTCATCTCGGTTTTCGTCGGGAGGGTAACTGCGAACGACTCAACGGCTACCGTGCTGCATTGTCGGCGAACGACATTGCGTTTGATCCGCGGTTGGTGGTGCAGACCGAGCGCCTCACGGTAGAAGAGGGACGTCGAGCCATGGCTGAGATGTTGGAACACGACGTTACCGCCGTGGCGTGCTACAACGACGTCGTGGCAGTCGGCGCCATGCTCGAGTGCCTCGACCGCGGCGTGCGTGTGCCGGACGAGGTCTCGATCACCGGATTCGACGATATCCCCCTCGCGACGATGATTCGTCCGACGCTCACGACGATTCACGTCCCACGCCATCAACTCGGCAGGACCGCGGCGTCGATGCTATTCGATATCGTCGACGATCGCCCGATATCCAACGTGGAGTACGACGGACAGGCGGAACTGCTGGTGCGCGACTCGACCGCCCCGCCGGCGGCCGTGCGGCGTTAGGTCGTCACGATCGACCGCCGGGGCACACGCTCTCGTCCGATGCCGGCCTATCGTACGACGACTTCACCTCACTCGCCTCCCGCCGGTCGACGGCCGACCATGGATTGAGTTCCTCCCACGCGAAGCGATGCGACTCGCGCACTCGTCGCGACCGCCCTCCAGAAAGAGCGTTCCGAAGCGCACGACATCGGTGGCCGTGCCCTTCACTCCTCCCGCGCGCTTGACTCCGCACCAGCGCCTCCAGCTCCGCAAAGGCGCTCGGCGCCGCCGAGGGTAACGAATCGCGATCGCTATCGATGCCCCCCGAGACGACGTACGCGTACGCAGTTCCGGCGCGGTACTGGTGGGCTATGGCCGTCCAGTGTTCGTCGATCGGTGCGTACCGTTCCATGTACCGATGGCCGGAGGTCATACCCCCCGCAACTTCTAATGCGTCCCGGTCGATGCCGACCCGCTCAAGAGCCCCGGGAATCGCGTCGCGTTCCGAGACGGCGCTTATCGAGCACTACGACGAACGATGCGACCTCTACGACGGAGACGATCGGGACGACACGATCCCGACGACGTGTTTCGTACCGCAGCGGCCGAGCTGTGTAGTTCCCGGGCGTCGGTGCGGGGTGAGCCGGACCGCGTACTTCCGCCGGGAGTACACACCGGAGCACGTTGCACCGTGCGAAAAGACTAGTACCGACGGGTCACGGAGAACCCCGACTCCGACGCTTCGACCTCTCGACGGTACCGGCGTGGAGCCCGAGGGGAGGGTTAACTCGTCCCCCCGCGGGACGTCCCGGATTCCGTCGCGCCGGGAGCACGATGCGCCCTTATCGAGTTCGGCGTCGATCCCGGCAACCGAAAGAACGCGATATTTCGTATCAGAATCGGTACTCCCGGCAATCGGCGGCGACGGCAACCGAGGCGTGCGTCACCTCCGCAATCCATTCCGGAGTCGCCGGGGCAAAATACTCCTTGAGGATGAAGTGACGTTCTCCCACCTCAAACAGCCCGACATCGGTAACCACGTAATTCACCTCTCCGGCGGCGGTGAGGGGCAAAGAGCACCGCGTAACCATCTTGGAGTTACCCGACTTATCCAAATGAACCGTTGCGGCAATCACCGTCCGCGCACCGGTCAATAGATCCATGGCTCCCCCCATACCGGGCACCATTGTGCCGGGTACTTTGTAGTTCGCGATGTTGCCCTCCTGGTCGACCTCCAAAACACCGAGGACCGTATAGTCGATATGGCCGCCGCGGATGATACCGAACGAGACTGCGGAATCAAAGAAGCACCCGCCCGGAAGAATGGTCACCGGGACGGCCCCGGCATTTATGAGGTCGGGGTTCTCCTCCCCCGCGGGCGGTTGCGGCCCCAAACCGAGGAAGCCGTTTTCAGACTGGAGGAGAATCTCCACGTCATCGGGAATGTAGTTGCCCACCAATGTGGGTAACCCGATCCCCAGGTTCACTACATCACCGTCACAAAACATACCGGCGATCCGTCGAGCGATTTTCGTCTTGTCCGGAGTGTATGTCATACCGCATTTCCCGCATCGCGTTGAATCAGATAGTCTACGAAGATCCCGGGGGTAACGATCTCCTCCGGGTCGAGCGCTCCGACCTCTACAATCTCGTCCGCCTCCACCAAGACGGTACGACCCGCCGTAGCCATCAAGGGGCAGAAGTTCCGGGCCGAGGCGGCGTAGGTGAGGTTTCCTCCTCTGTCGGCCTTGGCCGCTCGGATAAGGGTCACGTCGGCGTGGATCGGGAGCTCCAAGAGGTAGTCGCGGCCGGCGACCCGAAGCACGTCCTTGCCGTCGGCAACCTCAGTCCCGATACCGGTGGGGGTGAGGATACCGCCGAGACCGGCACCGGCGGCTCGTATGCGTTCCGCCAACGTTCCTTGAGGAACGAGCTCGACCTCGGTCTCGCCCGTTATCATCTGTCGCTGCGTCTCCTTGTTGAGGCCGATGTGACTGGAGACGATGCGGCGAAACTGACGCGCCCGCACGTTCAACGCGACGCCGGTCGCCTCGTCCTCGTCTCCTAGGTACAGACCATTGTCACTACAGACGAGAACTAAATCCCGTCGTCCCGACTCCCTGAGAGAGCGTAGAAGTCCCGGAGGCGAGCCGACTCCCATGAAGCCTCCCACCATGATCGTATCGCCGTTCCGTATGTGGCCCACCGCCTCCCCGGCGGTGATAACCGGTTTCTCCTTCATCACGGCTCCCTCTCGACGCAGATCACTTCACCCATGCCGATGGCGCTCACTTTGATATTCGATGAGCCGAGTACTCGTTGCATATCACACCTCCGTCACGTTATGACCGAATCATACCCGGGAGGATCCCGTACAGACAGCGCCACGTCGAGCCTTCTTTTTTCAATCGCTTCGACGGCGACCTTGCTCCGTCGGCGAAGTCGGCGGCGGCCGGCCGGGCGTCCGTCTCGTGCTCCAACTTTCGGGGTGGACTTTTCGGACGCGCCGGTGGAACGCGGCATCGAGGTGACCGCGGGCACAAAACGACCCCTTTTATAATTTTAACTCGGTCGGCGACCGTTTTTTTATTGACCTACGCCTATTCATCGCATAATTTTTGAAGATGGCACTATTCGGAAGACGGAAAAAGGGTCGACCGGCCCCGTCGGAGCGTCCCGAGGGACGAGACACGCAGAGTCTACAGGGCGACGGTTCGACCGAATCCGACGCAACGCATCCGGGGTGGCGACTTCTCTACAATCCCGACGGTGACGCGGCGGATATCGTCGCGTACGCAACCGGCCTCGCGGAGGGGCGAATCGCCGGTAAATATATGTTGTCGAATGAACGGTTGCCCGACACGGTCGTCGTTCAGGGCGTCACCGGCAAGGGTATGGTAGCCGGCGCCGACCTTCGCATAGACCAAGAGGCCGCACAGCAAGAAGGTATCACGGTCGCGAAGCAGGCGCGAAGCGGCCGATCGGGCGCCGCGCCGGTCGATACGATCAACTTGGCGGAGCTCATGGTCCGCTCCTCCGACCGCTTCAAGGCGAGGGAGGTCGATCTCGAACAGCCCGCCGTGTTGCTGTACACCTCCGGTACGACCGGCAAGCCGAAAGGCGTGATGCTCACTCACCGCAACTTCCATTCGCAGTGCGCCGAGGTCGTCCCGACGATATTCGAGATGACCAAAGACGATCGTGTCGTGCTCGTGCTGCCGCTCTTTCACGTCTACGGACTATCCAACGGGTTGGTTGCGGGACTCTTCAATGCGTCGACGATGATCCTCGTTTCGCACTACTCCCCACGCAATCTTCTGGATGCGATCAGCGAGAATCACGCCACGATTCTCATCGCGATTCCTACGATGTACCAGCACCTGTTGCAGTTTGCGCGCGTGCGAAACACATCGATCCCCACCTCGCTCCATACGTGCGTCTCCGGCGGTGCGCCGCTTCCGGTCACGACGATCCGCGAGTTCGAGGAGCTCTTTCAGACGCGCATTAACGAGGGGTACGGCCTCACTGAAACGACCTCCGCGGTCAGCCTCAATCCGAGCGGCGATGCGTACAAGGAGGGATCGATCGGGCCGCCCGCGGGACCGGTCGAGATGGCGATCATGGACGACGACGGCACCATCCTCGGCGACGGCGAGGTCGGCGAGATCGTCATCAGCGCCGCAGTCGTTACGCCGGGCTACTGGAAAAACGAGGAGGCGACCGGGGAGGCGATCGTGGAGGGGTGGTTTCACACCGGCGATCTCGGCTATCGGGACACTGACGGGTACTACTTCATTACCGATCGCAAGAAGGATCTCATCATTCGCGGCGGGTTTAACATCTCCCCGCGGGAGGTGGAGGAGACGATCATGACCCATCCCGCGGTGGAAGAGGCGGCGATCGTCGCGGTGACGGACAAGCGCGACCGCGAGGCGGTGAAAGCGTTCGTCGTATTGAAACCGGGAGAGACTATCGAGACGAGCGCCATCACCGAGTACTGTCACGCCAACCTGGCGGCGTACAAGGTTCCCAAGCTCGTCGAGTTCGTCGAAAGCCTTCCAAAGAGCGCGACCGGCAAAATCCTACGCCGCGAGCTCACCGGAGAGGCGACCGACGACCGGCTGATCGAGCGTTCATCCGATGTAGCCGACGCCCAAGGAGATGCATCATGAGTTCCCCCGTAACCGAACCGATGACGATCGGCCGAATGCTCGAGACCGTCACCGCCGCGTACAAGAAAAAAGAGGCGTTGCGCGTCGCCGGGCGGACGATTACCTATCAGGAGTTGGATAAAAATGCCAATCGCGTCGCAAACGGTCTCGTCGGCCTCGGAATCGAGCCGGGAGATCGCGTCGCGATCATGCTTCCCAACATCCCGGAGTTCGTGTACACCTTCTTCGGCATCCAGAAGTTGGGCGGTACGGCGGTGCCTTTCAATACCACGTACAAAGGGCGCGAGATCACCCATATCCTCAACGACTCCGGTGCCCGTGCCATCGTGACCCTGGCGAGCTCCGTCAACCTGATCAACGAGATCCGGGAGGACACGCCGGCGTTGGAACATGTGATCATCACCGGTCAGCGTACGCTCGTCTTCCTTACCCCGGAGGCGACCGCCAACGTCCAGTTCGTCGTCGACAAGCACACATTCGGCTCCGGCGACGGGGCGTTCCGCGCCGCCGGTGAGCTGTTGGTCGAAACGCTCCACGAGCTGGGCGCCGAAGAGGCGTGGTACAAACATCGCGGTAGTGTGCGCGCCCGCGGAAGAAAACTTGCAACGATTCTCGTTAGCGAGATCGAGAATCTCTATGTGGTGAACTGCGTCGTCTTCCTCGCTCCGTTAAAAACCGACGACTTTTTCAAGGTGGTATGGGTGACACCGGAGGTGAAGGACAAGGTTGTCGAACCGATGACCTCCGTCGAGGAGCTCACCGGCGCGCGCCCGACCTTGGAGGCGTTTCGCGATACGGTGCAGGCTAAGCTCGCCGCTCGGTTCGGCTCTTCGGTCGATCCGGGGGAGTTGAAGCGGGACGAGATATTGGGGTACGAGAAGGCGCGCGCCCTCTCATACCGTCGCGTGTAACTACTGCGAGTTCATTGCGCCGGCGAGGCGGGGAGTGAATCCGCTCTCGTCGGCGAAGGCTGAGAACCGCGGAGCGGGCCGCGCGTCGCGCTCCGTACCCGCGGACGCTTCCTCACGATCCTCTCGTCAGATCGGTTTCAAAGTCCGGCGCTTTCGGTAGCCATCCAAGGGTCCGCCGTGCCAGCTCGCCCGAGACGGCCATATCCATAGCCATGTATATCGCCGGACCGCCCAACGCTCCCGCTTCCTCCGCCGTGATGGTTTCCGGTTCCGCCGAGATACCCGCCGCCGTGGCGACGGCGTCCATCACCCTGGGCCACGTGAGGATAGCGGTGACGCCGTTCACGACCGTCGGCGGTGCGTCGGCCTCAAGAATAGCGGTATAGAGGTCCGCGAGATCGTCGACGTGCGCAACCGAAAGTCGATTCGCGTGGTCTATCATGACGGGTGCACCCCGTTCACGGACGCCGTCGATGAGCGCGCGCATCGGGGCGCTCTGATCGCGGCCGTACACGACGCCTAACCGGAGGACATACGCACGGCCCCGTTCGGCAAATGTGGTCTCCGCCTCGGCAAGGGGGGCGGCGAACGGCGGTGTTTGTAGCGGTGCGGTCTCGTCTACGACGCGGCCCCCGGTCGGCCCGTATAACGAGACCCCGCTCGTGACGATCAGGCGGGCGTTGTTCGTGGCGGCCAAATCGGCTGCCAGCTCCACGGCGCGAGCCGCTCCGGCGATTATTTGCGCCATACTCTCCCCCGGGACCGGGGCGTTCGGCGCCGCCGTGTGAACGATCGCGTTTACGCCCGCTGCCGCCTCGGCCATGAGGTCGATATCTCCGACATCCCCGACGATCGGCTCGATTCCCGCCGCCTCGAGGATGGGCGCCTTTCGTTCGGAGCGCGTGAGGCCTCGCACCACATATCCCGCTTTGCACAATTTCTCGGCGACAACCGATCCGACGTACCCCGTCGCCCCGGTGAGCAGGACCGTTTCTCCGTTACGCGTCAGTGGTCCGCTCATGCCGCCACCCCATAGCGGCCGTAGGGCGGCCGCACATCGTGTTCGACGACGTATGTCAGACTTTTATCGAGCCACTCGAGGTCCGGTCGAACCGAGGGCATGGTCGACGCCTCGGCGGCGGCCACGTTGCCGTCGGGATCGATCAGAAAAAAGCCGGGCTCGGGATGAACGTAGTCGAGCTCCGACGCCTCCGGCCCGGTCATCCACAGGCCGAGGGCCCGCATGGCGGGCACGTCCAAGTCGCACGCCGCGCGTCCCCGGTACCCCGCCTCGGCTATGAATGTGCGGCTCTTCTCCACCGAGTCGGCGCTGGCAACGAGGACATCGATGCCCCTCGTCTCCCACGCGGAGCGTCTCTTTTCAAGCTGGCCGAGATAGGCGCGACAGATTCCGCAATGGGCGCCGCGTATCACAAAGATCGCGCGCCACCCTCTCTCCCCAAGGACAATCCGTGAGCCGTCGGTTGCGGAAAGCGTGATGTCGGGGAAGGGTGCGCCGGGTATTAGTCGGTTAAACGCGGACATGACGACCGCCTCGAACGTTGGTTGCGTCATACGGACCGAAAAAATCGTCGCTGCCGGAAGCGGTAGCGAATGTGCGTTTGTTAATGCGTATCATACTTCCTCTCTTTCTTGGTGGTGGTCGGTTGCAATCTGAGCGTTACGATGTGATGAGCCTCCTTCTGCTAACTTTCATGTAAGTAAGTATGTCGATAAATTTTTTATACATAGCTCCGAACCCAGCCGGTCAAAAGGCCGCGGATCCGTTCCGACGAGTCACCGCCGCGGTCGTGGTACACGATCGCCAACTGAATCACTCCCAACATCATCGCAACCGCTTGGGCCGCTAAGTCGGATGCACGGATATCGCTTTGTATCGTTCCCGCCCGCTGCGAGGCGACGATCACCTCTTCACAGAGATCATGAACATCCTTGAAGTGATCTTGCGCGAGCTTGGTAAGCTCAGCGGGCACACCGTCCGTGCGGATCAGTTGACTGCAGATGTCTATTTTTTTGTCCCTCTTCTTCTTGATCATGGAGACAAACCGCGCTTCGACATCCGCAATGAAGGCGGCGAAATCGTCGTGGTATCGCTGTGCTACGGACTTCATGAGATCGAGCTCCTCGGCGATGTGCGCCTTTGTCGCCTCGGTCGCTAATCCCTCTTTGTTCTTGAAGTGATAGTGTATATTGGCGCGCGTCGTAGAGAGCGAGTCCGCAATCGCGGCGAAACTGAGATTGTCGTACCCCCCGGACATAAGTTGGTTCCGTGCCAAACGCAAAATCTCTTCTCGCATACACACATAATAACTTACATGTAAGTAAGTGTCAATCGTTTCGCCCGAGCTCTACACGTATTTCCCGTCGATGGAGCGCAACGTGCTTCGACAGGGTCCATCTCACCGCGCGTTATGCTTGTTCCAACGCGGCACCGAAGCGTACGAAGTCTATGAAGAAGTGGTATCCCACCGCGTGCTCGAAATCGCGCTTGACGAAGAGGAGCCCCAAGGGTACACCGAAGAGAAGACCGTTCAGGAGAGCGGGAATCGCCGCCGGACTGAAAATCATCGACCCGGACAGATGCACGAGGCTGTGGGCGAACGCGGCGATCAAAACGGCGGCCGTCACCGCTCGAGTCGGTCGTGGCCTACTCCGAGGGCGCAGGATCGCGTAGATGAGCGTCGTCATGAAGAGTCGGGCCCACGTCTCTTCGGCGATGCCCGGGACCAGGGCAATCAACGGCTCCCAGGGTCGGTCGACCCACGCGTCGCTCGTCGAGGCTCCGTCCGCAACATTGAGAAGCGCGGCCGGCACCGCCAAGAGGCAACCCGTTGCGAATCCTCTCAGCGAGAGCCGCCACGCACCATCGGCGCTGCGGACTCGGGCGAGATTACTCTCGCGCGTAAGGAGGACGCCGGCGATGAACAGGAGCGGCACGCACGCCAAATAAAACGCTTGGTAACCGTCCAGACGGTTGCCGAGGAGCGCAAGGAGTAGACAGAGGGCGCCGGCCGCTACTCCGAGCAGCACCGGACGGTGAGAGAGCTGCCGTCGCCGCGTGCCGATTACCCAAAGGGCGATCGACGTTAAGGCCGTTACCAACACCAACCAGGGATGGAAGAGGCCTCCCACCCAAAAGAGGGCGAGGAGCACGCCCACGGTCAAAGCGAGCGCCGGTAGGTACTTCAATCGAGGGAGTGAGACGGTAACCATATCCGGCAGATCTCGTGCGTACGGACGGCTGCGCCCCAGATGGAACACCAAGGCGCAGACGAATAGAATCGCCGCGACCGCTCCGACGCCTCTCGCCTCCGTCGACGTCACCACCGTCAGCGAGCCCGCGAGGAGCCAGAGGACGGTCAGTACAATCAGGGCTGCTTTGGTGCGACGGCGCAAGCGTCTCCAGGCATGTAACATGTTCATCATCCCGTTCGCCCCCTTCTTTTTCCGCGCGGTCGATCGCTCCGCACTCACGCTACCGTCGGTCATCGGGATGGTCGCGCGGTCACTGTTCAGACACTCATCTCACGGTGCCGGTTTTAATAACAGTCTTACCTCGTTCCGGATCCGTCGTCCGCCAACGATATATCGGTGCGATGACGTTGTCGAGGATCGGTTCGGTTGTAGCGAAAGGACATTCGGCAGTCAAGAAGCGGCTTCGGTACCCGGCTCCGCACACGCTGCTGCGTGCGCGGCGATGGAACTTTCCCTTGGTCCTTCCCTCCCATTTCGACGTCGACGGGAGGACTCGCGAAGGGAGCACTCGTGAGCGGACTGTAGCGCGAACCGCCTACCTTCTTCGCCGTCGCGTGCGTATCAACTATGCGTTCTCCGGCAGACCGAGCCCGCCGAGGACCGAGAGCGTCGTTCCGCTGAACGCTCCGGTAAGCATCGGCATTGCCTCGGCGACGGCTTCCTTGACCGACGGCGACTCAAGCGATGCGGCGTGACCGTCGGCGGATTTCCAGACTTCGGTCACCCAGATGACGTCGGAATGTTCGGGGTCGAGACTCACGATGTAAAGTAGGCATCCAAAGGCGACGAGCTCATCCACTCCGCGCGTGAGTATTGCGGCGACGGCGTCGCGCGCGCCCGGCTTCGCGACGAGTTTTCCATGCAGACCGTAGTACATAGTGCTTCCTCCATGAACGATTCAACGTCAGTATATTTGAGCTGCCGTGGCCGGTATTGAAGAAATCCGCAATACGCAATCGGACGTCACCGACGAAAAGAGCGGATCATCGCATACCGCCAAACCCCACGGACTCCTCCATCAGGTGCGTGGGCGGCGTTTTTTTCAGCTCGATCGGTTTGTTCCAACCGACGACCTCGCGTTCTTCGTCGAGCGTTACTGGATTGTGCGCTGGGATCTTCCGAAAGGTGAGGTGTATACGTCGGAGACTCTGCCTCACCCGTGCGTAAAATTGGTTTTCGACAGAGGAAAGACGGCCGTCTTCGGCGTAATCACCGGAAGGTTCAGCTACGACCTTCGCGGTGCAGGGGGCGTGTTCGGCGTCACGTTTCGCCCAGGCGCCTTTCATCCATTCATTCGCCGACCCGTTTCGGACCTCACCGACGAGACGATGAAAGTACAGGACGTCTTTCGGACCTATGACGAGCGAATCGAGCGCGCTGTACTCGCGACACCCGATCCGGCGAGTATGATTAAAACGGTCGAGGCCTTTTTGCGCCCCGTGCTCCCCGCACGAGACGATCGGATCACGATGATCAACGCGATTATCGACCGGGTCGTGGGAGATCGAACCATCACGCGAGTCCGCGAGATCGCCGAGCACTTCTCCATTACCGAGCGAACGCTCCAGCATCTTTTTCATACCTACGTCGGAGTAGGGCTCAAATGGATCATTAATCGGTATCGTCTCATGGAGGCGGTTGCGCGTCTTGACGCCTCGCACCGCGTCGATTGGGCGGCGTTGGCCGCTGAGTTGGGATATGCCGATCAATCGCACTTTATCCGCGATTTTTCGGTACATATCGGGGTAACGCCGGGCGTGTATTTGACGCGATTTCGCCGACGGGCCGACCGGCCCCGTGGGCGCACTTGCCCACACTGACTATGCTCATCTGACCGGGCGATACGGCGCCGACGGCCCCTCGCTCTCATATCGGCGTTCCGCCGCTCCGGACACGGTCGGCACGTGAACACACGACTCCGGTATGTCTCACGCCCGACTGCTGTACTACAGCATCGTCGCGCTCATCGGGTGCGTAGCTCCGGCGATTTCGACGTTTGGGGCGCTTCGTGCACGGGTGAAGTGACGGTGCGCTAACCGGACGGCCATGTTCCCTGACGTTCACCGCCGTCCACATCGATTTTCGCATTGGTAACCGCCGGGTTCCGGATTATCGCCAGGATCATCGTTGCTACGTCCTCCGGTCGACCGTGGTGTTCAGCTAACTGTCGATCGGGTGGCAATCCGATGCCTCCGGGCGACACGACGTTGACTCGAATGGGGGCCAGCTCCAGCGCCGCATTCCTTCCCAACGCTTCAATGCTGCCGTGCAAGGTGCCCCAGAAGCCGTAGCCCTTACGGGGCGTTTTGCTACTGCTCCCTGAAATCAGCGTAACGGAGCCGTTTCGCACGAGGTAGTCCGAGGCACGATGCAGTATCCTGTAGTTCATCCAGAATCGCTCGAAGGCCGCCTTCGCCTGATCGACAGGGGTATCGACGATGCCGGACGCTGCGCCGGGAGCCGAAACGGTCAAGACTAAATGATTTATCGGAGATACGGCGGAGAGGAGGTCTTCAACCGCCTCTTCCGAGTTGATGTCGACGACACCATCCTCAATCGTGTTCGAGATCGAATATGTCGACCTCTTCCGCCTCGCGAGTTCCGTGTCCCGCCTCGACGCGGACGATGCCGGTGCGGGTAAGGACAACGGTCCAGAACCGAGTGCTCGGAGATCGCTCTCCGAATTGTGAGACGCGCACCGCGATTTGCAAGCGATACGTACGCGGTGCGGTGACCGTAACGTGGCGGCGATCTACAAAGAGACGAACCTCCTTTGTCGGCGCATCCATATCGCGGAGCCACCTGTCCAAACGAATACGGGTGATATCGGTTATGCCGTTCACCCGCCGATGGCGGCTTAGGAGTCTGTGCCCGTTGAGGCGCACCGCCGTAGAAAACATCACACAACTCCGTGCGACCGTTTCCGACAGGATATCGTCTTCACGTGTCGTTTCTCCGGAGGGCAAATCGGGCACCGCACCGACATCTACGCTTCGAATACTGAGTCGCGCACTTCCGACCCGTCGCTGAGTGGCCGGATCGTTGAGTATGCGGGTGCGATCGGATATCACCCCGGGTACGTACCGAACCAGGGCGGAACGTAGCATCTCCTTTATACGATCTTTCAGGATGTATGAGCCGACAATGAGCAACGCCCACGGAACGCTGTAGCTGGCGTACCAGCGATCGGCAAAAAAGGCCGCGACGACCGCGATACTCATTGCCGTTGCCGCGGCGACCGAAGCGATCGCGTGACCGACCCTTCGCGGGGTTCCCGACTCTTCTACATCCATATACAGCACCGACTGTACCCACTTCTTTAGGCGACTCTCGCGAACGACGAGCCGTTCCAGCGATCGCTCGTCCCCGGGCGAGATCGTGTCGGATCGAACCGCGGAGTAGCCGCGCTCGGTCTGGTACGCAAGCTCCCGTTCCACCGCCCGTTCGAGGCGACGCCGGATATTGTCCGCATCGTCCATATCTCGGAAGCGGGCGGCGAGGTCGAGCAGATGGCGCACGAACTGGTCTCCCACGTACTCGTCCGCGACGACGTGGGTGTGTCGAACCGACTCCGGGATCGACGGATCCAGGAGTCGTGTGCGAATGTCACGAAAGACCGTGAGCGTTTTGGCCGCGTCTCGTATGAAGTGTTTCGCGGCGGTTGCGATCTCCGTGGGCGTGTGGATCGGGGTCGGTATCGACCGTATGAACCGAACCATCGACTTTATTTGAAATGTGAATACGTTACAGAACGTGCGGATCTCGTAGTCGATGCGTCGATGATCGGGACGACCGGCTCGCGAAGCGCGATTCAGCTCCGCGGCGATGCGGAATAGGGGGCTGTCTCGAGCGTCGGGGTCGACCAGTTGTGCCAGCCCCATGTTGATCACGGTGAAGCGAGTCGCCGATTGGGTGTCTTCGAGAAGTGCCCTACGACCCCGTTCGTCTAATCGAATACTGAACTGTCGCGGCACGATGATGTACACATTCGTCTGAAATGCGCTGCGTCTTCGGTCTTCGAAGGGATATGACGTCTTAATCTGGAGCTGAGTCGCCCCGTGGGCTCTAAGAGAGCAGCGTACGTCCTCCGGCGGAGCGCCGCCCGATGACGTGTCTACCGTTCGCTCGCTCGGGTTGCCCGGGTCGTCGGGTATGCTCGGCGATTCCGGTTTGCTCGACACCGTCGCCTCGCCTCCTTCCATGATACCCATTATACGTGATTCGTCGAAACCTTACGTCAATCGACGACACCAATGGCGCGTAAATCTTCCAACACGAGCTCGGAGGCCGGGGCCCTGGCCACCATATCGGCGTACTCGGCAACGGTGAAGTACCTGATCTCTTCGATCTCTCGTCGCGGTGCTGGACGGCCGGTAAGAGGTCCGCGAAATAGTTTCATAACGACACGCGTTCCCACACTCTCGCCGAACGCCGGCGCGTCGTACGTTCTGAAGAACGTCGTTTGGGCCATATCGGGCTCACAACCCAGCTCCTCGACGATTTCGCGTCGCAACGCCGCAAGGTCCGACTCGCCCGGTTCGCGCTTTCCGCCCGGTAGATAAAACGCCGTCTTTCCGCGGCTCCGGGCTAACAGAAGCCTTCCGTTCCGCACGACTGCGAGGGCAACCACATCGATCGGCCTTTTCAAAACACGCTCCCTTTCAACCGCTCCGACGCGCCTCAGGCAAACGCCTCTTCCAGCGCGGGTATTTTTGCCGGCCGGCCGTCTTTAAGGCTCACCGCCGTTATCTCCGCTCGAGCACACTCGGCATCGTCCTCGATACGCTCGATACGCTGGTCAAAGATGTAACGGAGCGCGCCGCGCTTTCTGACAGCCGTCACGACCCGAAAGCGATCACCGCTTTTCAACGGGCGCACATAGACGATGTTCGCCTCTACCACAACCGGATCGATGCCGCGTTCGTGCAAGGCCACGAAGTCGATGTTGCGGTCCGCTAACCACCTATGACGGGCGTGTTCGAAATAGCCGAAATAGATCCCGTTATTCACAATGCCTTGTGCGTCCAACTCATAGTCGCGTACTTCGAGGGAGATACTGTCCATGTCATAACGGTAACGGTATCGCTCCCGCGAGAGAAGTAGTGTGCGCTCGATATCCGTCGATGCGTTATAAGCGAGGCGGCGACCGGGGCGCAGAAGGGGAACCCGCCCCCTCACGCGTGCCGTACGCTCGACAGCTCCAACTCGCGATCAATGCGCTCGAATCCCAGTTTCGGCGTCCGACGAACTTCGCGTAACCCCCGCGACTCATAGAGCACTTGCGCCTTCGCTTCGTCGGGGTCCGAGCCGGTGTAGAGGCGGAGGTAGCGAAATCCTCGTTCGCGAGCTTGACGGATCGCAAAGTCGAGGAGATCTCTGCCTATTCCCCTTCCACGCGCCTCCGGGGCGACGCAAAACCAACTGAGCCAGCGCGCCTCCTCGTGGTCGCGTGCATAGGCATGCAATCCCGTCGTTCCAACGACCGTCCCGTCTCCGTCGACCGCGACCCAGAAGTCGTCCAACGAGTGGACCCCCGCGAGAATAAGAAGCCGTTGCATCCACCGACGGTCGCGGTGCTTCCACGCCCAGAAGAATGATCGTTCCACGAGGGTCTGAACGGGAAATACCCGATTTACCAGGGCTCGCGCGTGCGGGAACGTCGACCTATCCATGGATTGAATTGTCATATGCATCTCCTTAATTGAAATTGAACTCAACTTCAATTTATAAATCGTCCGACGATCTGTCAAGAGAAATTGAACTTGACTTCGACTTTTATCTGTCATGATGTTCGTATATGCTTTGACATATGCCTCGTCGAGTTCCCCGACAAACCAGAAGCCGCGCCACCCGCGACCGTCTCGTAGACGCGGCGCGGACGTGTTTTGTCGCCACCGGATACCGGAAGACCCAGGCCCGCGATATTGCGCGGGGGGCCGATGTCGCGGTCGGAACTTTCTATGAGTACTTCCCCGACAAACGAGCCGCCTTCATAGAGATTCTCGATACATTCTTGGAGGGCTTCGGTGACCTCGATATTGCGCGCTTCTTTTCGGGACCGACTACGCACGACGATGAAGCACGAATGCGCGCTCTGCTGGACGAGGCCGCCGCGTACGTCGTCTCGTTCGGAGCGCTATTTCGAGACATCTACGATCTCACGGTGCACGACGACGACGTTGCCGCCACCGTCTCCCTGTTCGAACGCAAACTCGAAGGTGAGGTAGCGACGATACTCGCCGCCACCCGATTACGCGATCAACCGACAAGGGCTCCGGCCGCGGGACGTGTGATCTACGGAGTCATTGAGTCGGTGCTGTTCCGCCTGCCCGCATACGCAGGCACGCCGGAGTTGGAAGAGCTTCTATCGGAGGCGGCCCGCTGTCTTTCCGCCTACGTGCGGCAGCTTCGATAACCTGCGCTCGATCTCTACCGGTACCAGGCCTCGACACGGGTACATCAACGGCGTCCCGGCGTGTACCCGACGACTCGTCGTTGCAGTATCGTCACGTCCGCGGCTGTCTTCGCTACGTGTGGCGACCTGCCTCCGGTGAGACGACGGGTATGGACGGCACGTACCGGGAGATTGTGGAACCGGCACGGCTTGTCACCACGGAGCTGTACGACGCCGACCGGACCGGCGACGAATCACTCGCTACGGTGCGCTTTCGCCAAGAGGTCCACGGCACGATCTTAATGGTGAACTACTATCAAGATCGTATGAACATATCAGATCTCAATTCTCAAGACCTCCGATGCCTTGGCGACGACAAGGTCCGGATCGAATGGTTTGGTCATATAGGCGTCGGCCCCCGCTTCGTCACCCTTCTTCTTATCCGCCTCCTGGCCCTTAGCCGTTAGGAGAACGATCACCGTTTTTTTTAGATCATGATCCCTCTTCACCGACTCGCAGACCTCGTATCCGTTCATGTGCGGCATCATCACGTCCAAGAAGACGAGGTCGGGCTCCTCGCTTTTGATCAGCTCATATCCGTCCTTTCCGTTGTCCGCCGTTATGATCTGTACGCCTTCATCTTCGAAATCCTCCAGGGTCTGCTGGAGCAGTAGGCGGATGTGGGCTTCATCGTCGATGATCAAAATTTTGTTGCTCATGTTATGTGTCCTCGTGGTCATAGACGACCTCATAGACGTCGACCGGTCTCTGCTTTCCTTTCAAGTATTCACTACCGACTTTGCGGTATTCGAAGTCGTCTTTCGTTAAACCGTACACGCTCTCGGTCACGAATATCTGGCCCCCTCGGGCACGTGCTTGAAGGCGCGCAGCAACATTGACCTCATCACCGATTGCGGTGTAGTCGGTGTGATGATGAGATCCGATATTGCCGACGATCACCTCTCCGCTGTTTATACCTATCCCGGTATTGAAGTTTTCTTGAATCCAAGGATCCGCTGATTGGCGGAGGTCCAACTGCATATCGATGGCCGCGCGTACCGCGTTACGTTCGTGGTTATCCACCGGCAACGGCGCGCCGAACAGAGCGACGATCATATCGCCGACAAACTTATTGATCGTGCCGTGTTTGTCGAAGATCACGTTCACCATGCGGGTGAAATAGTCATTGAGGTGGCCGACCAACGTCTCCGGCGCGAGGTTTTCGCACTTTGACGTAAAATCACGGATATCCGAAAAGAGGATCGTTATGTTCATTCTTCGCGGTTCGAGCGACAACTCCCCGTGCGAACCGATGATCGCCTCCACCAACTGAGTGGAAACATAGCGCTGTAAGTTACCCTTAATACGTTCTTCCCTCAGTTTACTTACATGTAGATTCGCGTTGTCAATTGCGTAGGCCGCTTCGAGGCAGACGGCGCTAAACAGTTTCAGGTCGCTTGCGTTGTAGATGAGCGACGCGCGGCTACTGATTTTCACGACGCCGAAACATTTCCCTTTGGCCTTGAGCGGCGCGCACATCATCGAACTGACGGTCTCTTCGCCCGGCACGTAGCGAGGATCCTGCGCGACATCGTTGACGATCTCCGCCTGCCCCGAGGAGAACACCGCTCCGACGATCCCGTCATCCGGGCTCGTATCTCGGTGTGTCTCCAACCCCGCTGTACCGATTGCCGCGGTTTTTACCAAGCGCCCGCTCTCTTCGTCCAGAATCATGATTGAGGCGGCGTCACCGGGAAGGTTTTTTAGGGCCTCTTCCAACACGAGCTCGGCCAGTTCGGTCACTACAAGGCTCGACGCCAGCCTCTCGGTGAGTCGGTACATCAAGGTAACTTCCTTGTAGCGGTCCAATGTCTCAGCTGCGAGTGTTCGCTTCTCCGCCTCCTGCTGCGCCATATAGGAGAGGCACGCCGCGACGTGGTCGGCGTTTCGTTCGGCGTAGACCACGCCGAGCTCGGTCTGTTGATACGCAATCGGGACCGCGTCGCCGCGCGTCCGTTTTCCCCAGAGAATCGTCCCGTCAGGCTCACATATCGTAAGACCCGGCGCTATCTCGGTTCCGAACTCGTTGAGAAGTCTGCGAATCGCGGCGGGTTTAATCACGCGCTTTAGGTTGATCGCCTTCATTCCGATTTTCCTCGCCGAGTACTACAAAGACCAGATTCTCGGTTTCCCGTTCAAAACGTAACGTCTGAATAATCGAGTACCGTTCCGACAGGATTGAGTCTACAATGACCATGTCCGGTTTTTCGTTCCGCGCCCGCTCCAGACCCTCCGTGCCGCTGTATGCCCCGATCGCGTGATAACCGCGCGCCGAAAGCACGTCTATCAGAGACTTCACCGTTGATTCGTTCTCGTCGAGCACGAGAACCTTTTTTCGCGATTTGCTTCCCTGCTCAACGACTGCGCCTATCTCCTGGAGGAGATGTTGAGTATTGATCGGTTTGGTCAGATACCTATCTACGCCGAGTCGATAGCCTCGCTCGCGGTCCTCAATGATCGAGTGAATGATGATCGGAATATCCATAGTATCGGGGTTGCTTCTCACGATGGCGGCAACGTCGAAGCCGTTCATACCCGGCATCATGACGTCGAGGATCATCAACGCCGGCCGGTTGGTGCGAAGGTATTCCAGGGCCTCCGTACCGTTTACCGCTTCGTCTACGACGTAGCCGTCGTCCTCGAGTTCCTGACGGAGAAGGGTCCGGATGCTTTCGTCGTCATCGACGATAAAAACACGTTTTTCGGCGGCGGCATCGGTGTCTACATGGCCTTCGGTTGCTTTCCTCTTGAGACTCTTGATGAGTGTCTCGAGATCTGTCATTCGCACACTTGCATCGTCGCTCGATGCAGCATCGAGCGGCAGACTGAAAGCGAAGGTGCTGCCGCCTTCGGCGCCGCTTTCCACCCAGATGCGCCCACCGTGGTGCTCCACGATCTGCTTGCAGATCGGCAGCCCGAGTCCGGTGCCCATCGGCTTGTCGGTCAAGGTATCCCCGACCTGCTTGAACTTTTCAAATACCAGCGTTCGGTGTTCCGCCGGAATACCGGCTCCGGTATCGACGACGCTGACGACCATTTCCGATCCACTGAGTCGGGTACGTACGGTGACGCTACCCTCGGCAGTGAACTTGTTCGCGTTGGAGATAAGGTTCACCAACACTTGAATGATACGGTCACGATCCATGTTGAGTACCGGCGTGTTCTCTTCTATCTCGGTTCGAAGTACGACACGGGGGTTGGCGGCAAAGAGTCCGCTTGTTGCGGCCACCGCGCGGTCGATGACCTCGTCCAACCGATGCGGTTGAAACTTCCATTCAATTTTACCCGCCTCCATCTTGGAGATATCGAGTACGTCATTGATGAGCGACGTGAGCCGCTCCCCTTCCGATACGATGATATTAAGATTTCCACGCACCTGATCGATCGCGCGCTGTACCCTGCGATCGTCGACATCCAGCATCGGAAGGAGCGTATCATCGAATTTCTTCCCGATCATCTTTGCAAATCCGAGTACGGAGGTCAGGGGAGTACGCAGTTCGTGTGAGACGTTGGAGATGAAATCGGTCTTCATCGCGTCGATCTCCTTCTCGCGCGTGATATCGCGTATAACCGTTACCGAGCCGAGACATTCGAGCGTCGCGCTATCGTTCTCATCGACGTCCTTGATAATGGTGTTGGTGACCGCCTTGGCAACTCGTCTCCCTACCAGAGGAACCTCGGCGTTGGACATCGTGCGAGTCGTGCAACTGCGATGCACCAGCTCCCAAATCGTCGAACTGAGCTCCTTCGCGGAACGTCCGATTACGCCCTCTCGGTCGACTGCAAACATCGATTCCAGCGCCGGATTGGCATGTGTGATAAGGCCGTCGTTGTCGGTCACGACCAAACCGTCGGCGATGTTATCGACGATCGCGCGAAGATGTGCCAAGGCGTCGGAGAGTTCATGGGTTCGCGTCGCAACCATCGACTCGAGACTCTCCTTGAGCCTGAGAAGTTTCGCGTTCGCCACCTCTTTGGCGTGGACAAAGTAGAGTACCAACACTCCGACGATCGAAGATATGACCACCACGTTGGTCACGAAGAACATGACGACCGTCGTCTCCGTGCTGGGCATCCGAAACGGAAGCCATGGATCAACGACACCCGAAATGACGGTCAATATAATGTAGGCGACGAACCAACGCGCGGCGAGCGTGACGTTCTGAAAAGAGATCGACGCGATGAGCGCCAGCAACGCCCACAGCATGACCGCTCCTGTAACGACAAAGCCGCCCAAACTCCATTGAAAGAGAAAGGGCAGTAACAGGCTGATGAGCACTTGGAAAAAACGTACCGGTCGAAATCGCTTCCAAATCGCAAACGAAGACAAGTTTATGATCGACAGTACCGTGTACCCAAACGGGATTATTGCTGGAACGTACAAACCGAATACCGAACAGATCGTGCCCCACAGGATACCACCCCCGCTCATGAGCACCGCCATATAAATGAGAAACCGTTTGTGCAGGCGAAGCTCCTCAGTATCGCCCGGCGCGTTTCCCATTGTCGCGATGCGTTCGAACAGTGACGGCCGTTCCTCTATCCCCAACATCGGTTGTCTTCCCATTATTATTACCTCCGGTGGACCTCGCCGGAACCTGAATCGGCAGTTTACGGAGAGTTCGCGACGTGCCGGCACTCCGCGCATGCGTCCGACGTGGGGTTGCTCAGACCGCTATGCACGCCGGATCGACGATCAATCACGGAATCGTAACAATTCTCTCATGGGCTCTCTCTGGTTTGCAAGGACCGATCATCTTTCGCGGTGTGTCCGTACCGATATCGGCCCTCGCCATATAGCGGTTCAATGTGAGAGTACCGAGCTCGTCAATAAAAGTTGCAATGAGAGTTGACCGGATCATCTATTGACATTACATTACCATAGGGTTATAAAATGAAACGGTTATATAAAATGGAGCGGACATGAGTGCGGTAATGAATCTAACCGAGGCGGCGCGCAACCCTCGTCTCGATTTCGTTTTCCAAGCCCTTGCCGACCCCACCCGGCGAATGATGCTCGTGATGCTCCTTGCTAAGGGTGAGGCGACCGTTACTGAGTTGGCCGCACCGTTCTCCATGTCCCAGCCGGCGGTGACCAAGCACCTCAAGGTATTGGAGCGGGCGCGCCTCGTGTCGCGGAGTAGGGACGCCCAGCGGCGACCGGCCTCGGTGAACGTCGAGACGATCGGCGAGGTCCTGGGCTGGCTCGAATCGTACCGGCGCATCTGGGAAGAAAACTTCTCGCGATTGGATGCGGTCCTCGATGAGTTGGAAGCAACAAGCAATGGACAAGGAGACACGCTATGAACACGAAGACAACGGTAACGATGCCCAACGACCGAGAGCTTGTCGTCACGCGTCGCTTTTCGGCTTCGGCGAAGAACGTCTTTGCCGCGTATACGAGACCCGAACTCGTGAAGCGCTGGTTGAACGGCCCCGACGGGTGGAGTCTTGAGGTATGCGAGATCGACCTACGCGTCGGCGGCCGTTTTCGCTATGAATGGCGGAGTCCAGAGGGCGAGACGATGGGCATGGGCGGCGAGTATCGTGAGATTGCCGCTCCCGCACGGCTCGTTACGACCGAGCTCTATGACGCGGACTGGACCGGCGGCGAGACGCTCGTGACGACGCACTTTCGAGAGGACGGCGACGGGACCGCGGTGGCGACCACGATCCGTTACTCGTCGAGGGAGGCGCGTGACCGGGCGCTCGAGACCGGCATGACCGACGGTATGGAGGCTACATATCGGGCCCTTGATGAAGCGCTCGGCGCACCGACCGCGGAACGATCGGACCTGCGGGGAGGGACAGTATGAACCGGATGCTCGAGTTCGTGTGCGTGCCGGTAACCGACCTCGATCGGGCCAAGCGCTTTTATGCCAACGGCCTTGGATTTCACGTCGGGTTCGTCTTTTTGAAGGATCCCGATGGTAACGGGTGGGCCGTCCGGCAAATCAACGGGAGGAACTAAATGGATGACATGACGGCGCGTTCATTCGTACGCGCGCTCACGCCCCACATCACCGAGAAAGAAAAGGACAAACTCGCACGCTTCTACAAGGGCGACGATCGGCAAACTGAGGCCCTCGGCGTGCGCTTCGGGATCGTTTTCGATACGGCGCGGCGATACACAGCCATGCCCCTCGTCGAGATAGAGACGCTCCTCGAAAGCGACTACTACGAGGTACGTATGGGCGCGGTGAGCATCATGGACTTCCAGGCGCGGGCGAAAAAGACGCCGCCGGAGCACAAACGTAAGCTCTACGATCTCTACCTCCGTCGTCACGACCGCATCGACAATTGGGACTTCGTGGATCGTGCGGCGACACATGTCGTCGGTGGTTATCTTGTGGACAAATCGCGCGACCCTTTGTACCGCCTCGCGAAGTCCGACAACCCGTGGGAGCGGCGGACGGCCGTCGTTGCGACGTACTTTTTTGTCAAGAAGGGAGAGCTCGACGATACTCTCGCAATCGCCGAGATTCTCATCGACGACGGACACGAACTCGTCAACAAGGCGGTCGGCACCTTCCTGCGCGAGGTTGGAAAAAAAGACGAAGGGCGACTCCGCGACTTCCTTGATACCTACGCCGCGACCATGCCCCGAGTCACGTTGCGCTACGCCGTCGAGAAACTGGACAAGGAAACCAAACGGCACTACATGACGCGTAGCGCCAAAAGTGCGGGCCGTTCGGAGTGAGCGGCGCGACCGACACGGAGTCCGGCTACTCGGCCGATGAGTCGGCCGGAATCGCCGTGCCGATCGCGATCGCTCGAGGCGAAGGGGACGAGTTCATCGAGAGTGAACACGCTGAGTACCTCAACCGCACCGTTCCCACGGTCGCGCTTGCAGAGCCTTCCGGTGTACGCCGCAGCGCGTCGCTCTCGCCGGCTTGGTGAGGCGCTGTGGGATGACTATCTTTCCACTATGCGATTCGAGAAATCAATGCCCCGCCTCACCGGTGGGACGGAGCAGATCGGCTTGTCGGCCGGGACGGGCGGACATACGCCTCTCCCGAGCTGGATGGTAGTCTACGACCGCCGCCTCTTCGTCCGTTCGTGGACGCATGCCGAACGGAGCCGGCACGGCGGCCTCGCGCGAGAGGGCGTCGGGACGATCTACCCGGGTGAGAGTCACGTTCCGGTCGCGGCCGTTCCCGTCGAGGACGACGAATCGGTGCGGACCACCTTCGAACCGGCGCCGAAGGGCGAGTAGACGTGGCCGTTCCAGCCCCCGAGAACTCGGTACATCCCCTTTCCCGCGAACAGTGGCGAGCTTGGCTGGCCGAACATCACGCGCGGAACGAAGGCGTGTGGTTCGTCGGTTTCAAGAAAGCTACCGGTAAGCCCCGCATTGAGTACAACGATCAGGTCGAGGAAGCGTTGTGTTTCGGATGGGTCGACAGTAAGACGAACAAGCTCGACGACGAGCGGTCCATGCTGTGGTTCGCCCCGCGAAAGGCCGGAAGCTGGTGGTCCGCGCCGAACAAAGAGCGAGTCGAGCGCATGATCACTCGGGGACTCATGACCGAAGCGGGGCTTGCGAAGGTCGAGGCGGCGAAGAGGGACGGCTCCTGGACCGCCTTGGACGCCGTCGAGGCACTCGAGGTTCCCGCCGACTTAGCGGCCGCCCTCGCTCGTTTCCCACGGGCCGGAGGCCACTTCGAGGCCTTTCCGCGGTCGGCCAAGCGGGGCATTCTGGAGTGGATCGCTCACGCAAAACGAGCGGAGACTCGCGCAAAGCGCATACGCGAAACCGCGGAGCTTGCGGAGCAAAATATTCGCGCCAACCAGTGGCGGAAGTGACCGGATTGCGAGAAGCTACCACCAGACGTGGAGCGCGCCGTCGCGCGTGCCCACAAGAAGGCCGCCGCCGCCGCCGGTCGAGGTTCCCTGATCGGTGCGAGGATCGGCCGGAGCGAGGTTTGAGCTGAGCGGCGCGTCGAGGTCGTAGTGCCAGAGGACGTCCGGACCGCGCTGCGAGAGAGAGACCGCCTCGAGGCGAGTGCGCTGCTGTGTGGGAAGCACGACCTCCCAGCGATCGTCGCCGTCGACGTTCACGATCCACGCGTCGCCCAGACTCCGCGCACCGTAGCCGTGGCTTGAATAACCGGGCACGCGGGCAACCACTTCGAGCTCCTCGTTGTAGTATTCGAGCTCGCCGCCGATGTGGGGAGTGCGGACCGCCGCAATGAGCTCTTCTCCCTCGGGTCCCAGCGGGCCGGCACCGATGAGATGTCGCCAGCGGAATCCCCTTCCTATCGCTTCCCCTTCCGCGACGAGCCGTCCGTTCAGACTGAAGGCCGCAAGCCACGCGCCGAGTCGGGCTCGCGCGAGAACCGTGACGATCTCGATGGAGCCGTCGCGATGCAGGTCCGTGAGAAGGACACCCCGTTCCTCGGCCACCGTCCCGTCGAACTCGACCGTTCGCGGCGGGGCGTGAGACAAGATCGTGAGAGCGCCGGCTTCAATCGTGTCGCCGATCACGCCGTGGGCGTAGCGGTCGGTCGGATGTGAGAGATAGGCGACGACCTGGTCCGACCCTACGCTGATGTGTCCGTCGGGAAGCGGAGCGGGGAGGGACGAATCGAGGTAGCCGGCGGGGTATGAGCCGAGGGGGAGCGGCAACCAACGCCGCGTGTCTGCATTCCACGCGAGGGTGAGCGTCGCCGAGTGTTCACCGCGGTCCGCCGTCGAGTCGTCGATCCCGGCGACCTCGATCGGTGTCGGGACCGGACGGTCCCCCTCAATGCGGACGCGGACGAACGATCCGTCGTCGAGCCGGACCAGCCACGCCGGGCGACCGTCCAAAACGTATCCGGCGGCCCACTCGGCGCTCCGACCGGTCTCGATCCGATCGTTGCGCATGAGCGGAAGCGGAAGAGGTGCACGTACAAGACGGTTTCCGTCCGCCCCGCGATCGGCTTGGATCACACCGATGTAGTTCTGTGCGACGACACCGCTCGCGCCCGATGTGAGAGCGAAGATCGTCGACACGATCAACCCGATTACTCCGCGCACACGCTGCTCCTCATTCCGCAAGCATCTCGCGAAATGCGAGTGCTCGGCAAGGCTCATAGCGCGCAACGGAGCGCGCCGCGGCATCTCTCTCGGACTAACCCCGCACCGGTGCCGGCGAGACTGTGTCGGTGAAACTCAGCAAGCTATCCGACGAGCGGTAGGCCGTCGGACGGTTAAGAAACGAGATATCCGAGAAGCGCGACGACGCCGGTGGTCAGGAAGAAGACCCAAACGAACATCTTCTTGAGCGCCCCGGGGAGGCGGGCGGTAAGTGCCACGATCACCTCGACCGCGGCGTAGAGCACGTAGCTTACGCCGCAAAAAAGGACCAACGGTGCAAGGCGCGGTTCCATATCGACGGAAAGGCCGGCCAAAAAAAGCACTACCGTGAACAGCGCAAAGTTTACGGTGATCAGATGAAAGAGGGCGTGAAACACCTTTTTCGGTAGTTCCGGGGCGTCCGAGTCGAGAATGGGTTTCAGGAACATTGTACCGCCCGCGGCGACGTGTCCCGCCGTCGTGAACAGACTCAGAACCCCGGCGATAAGTATCAACACATTCATTGCAATCCTCCTGAGTAGTACGACCATTCGAGATCGGAAAAATAAGCGGGGTGGAAAAAAGTCGTTGGTGCCGTACGTCTCTCGTGGAGCGGTGCTCACGGGCCGAGAGATGCGGGGAGTCCGAACGGCGAGAACAACCGCGGATTCAGAAACGATATCATGGAGGTGATCCGTGCATTTTCGGCGCCGGCGGCGATCGAGAGCACTAAGAGCGTATGCGGCACGTACCGCTCACCGTCGAGACGATATCCGGCGAAGGCGAGCTGCCCATTCGCGTCGGTACGTACCAGTCGTGTCCGCTTTGAGAACACATGTCGGGTTAAGAACGACTCGATAGCCGTGCGTCCGCGAAGCCATATCGGCAACGGCGGCATGGACACGATCGAATCCTCCGTCATGAGAGAGACGAGTCCTGCTACGTCCGATCGCTCCCAGACGCGCATGAACGATTCCACCAGGGATTCTACCGCACCGTTGCGCTCCGCGAGGTCTACCGTATCTGCCGGATATCGTTGAATCTCGCGTTCCACCCTCTTTCTCGCCCGCAGAAGTGAGCTGTTTACCGACGAGGTCGAGAGACCGAGGATGCCGGCGGTCTCTCTCGCGGAGAAGGCCAAGATATCTCGGAGTATTAGAATACTGCGCTGCTGAGGATTCAACAGTTGATAGAGCAGCAGGAAGGCGATCTTGGTCTTCTCGCGCAATTCGAACCGCTCGGAGGGATCGGCGCAGTACGCCGACGGTGCGGGATCGAGCCATATCGGATCGCTCACCGGGTCGGGAATCGCGGCTACCTCTTCCGACTTGGCGTACAGTTCCGACGGCAACGACCGACGGCGAGCTCTCCGTTTCGCCTCGGTGAGGCAGGTGTTGGTCGCGATTCCGTACAGCCATGCTCGGACGCTCCCTTCGCCGCGGTACGTATCGATGCTCCGCCACGCCTTGAGAAGGGTCTCCTGGAGCGCATCCTCCGCATCATCGATCGAACCGAGTATCTTGTAACAGTACGAGAGGAGTTCTCGCCGGTGGCGATGCACGAGGCGATCGAAATCGTTGCGGTCCGCGTATCGGTCGATCGGTGGGCCTTCCATCGGTACCGAGGATACTCACCCCCCGGCGTCTCCGCCAAGGGAGCCGGTTTCAGCCGAGGCTTCGATAGTAGAGAATCGCGAGTTGGGTCCGATCGCGCACCGCAAGCTTCGCAAGCATGTCGGAGATGTAGTTACGTACCGTACCGTCGGATAGGCGGAGCTCCGCGGCGATCTCTTTGTTTGAGTGCCCTTGGGCGATAAGGGTGAGTACGTCGAGCTCTCGCGGGCTGAGCCCCAACGCCTCCAATCGCCCACGTTCGACGGGGGCGTGCGGCGAGGCCGCCTCACGCGTCGATATCGAATCGACGGTCGTGTCGGTCA
The DNA here is from genome assembly GCA_965601925.1 of Alkalispirochaeta sp. Lineage (GTDB taxonomy): Bacteria > Spirochaetota > Spirochaetia > DSM-27196 > Alkalispirochaetaceae > Alkalispirochaeta. The sequence continues at coordinate 1,075,733 of OZ271854.1, read as the reverse complement.
GTATCGAGCCCAAGGTTCGCGCGACATCGTTGTGCAGCACCGTCGTCCCCCGATGGACGGCACGAATACTTTCCACGATGGTATCGGCCGATGAACTCTTGAGGATGTATCCCTCGGCCCCGAGGGCGATGGCGCTCCGAATGGAGGCGCCGTCCCCGAAGGTCGTCAGCATAATGACTTTCATATCGGGCCACGTCTCCTTGATTCGCGCCGCCGCGGCGACTCCGTCGAGAACCGGCATGCGGATGTCCATCAAGACTACCTCCGGGCGTGTGCGGTCGCAAAGGGCCACGCCCGCCTCGCCGTCCTCCTCCGCGCCGACGAACTCGATATCGTCGTACATTTCGAGAATTGCGCCGAGACCGTCGCGAATGAGCCCGTCGTCGTCGACGAGTGCCACCCGTATCACGTTCATCCCGATCCTCTCCTCGCATCGTGATTATCGAGGGGTATCGCGATTCGTACGACGAAGCCGCGGTGCCCCGAGGTAACGAAGGTACCGCCGAGCGCCTCGGTCCGGCTGCGGATACCCTCGATACCGATCCCTTCGCGCGCCGTCGTCGAGCCGATCCCGTCGTCCTCGTAGACGAGCCTCATGTACGCTCCCAGGTCGACACGCACTCGAATTCTCTCGGCCCTCGAGTGTCGCGCCGCGTTCGTCAGGAGTTCGCGAATCGTGAGGAGACAGGCGTCGCGATACGGTTCGGCCAGCGCCGAGTACGCTTCGTCGTCGAGGGATACCTCGACGGGACAGAAGCGGAACTCAGCGCAGAGCCTCCGTATCGCCGCCGCGTCCGACTCGGCGCGTGGTCGCAAATCGTAGACGGTCTCGCGAATCGATTCGACCGCCGTGGTGAGCGCTCCGGTTGCGGTATCGAGCATGTCCATCGCGCGGCCGGGGTGGGACGATACGAGGCGGCGTGCGGCCTGAATCTGCATGAGGGTACCGGTCAATCGGTGTCCCACGTCGTCGTGGATTGCATGAGCGATTCGCGTGCGTTCGGCCTCTTCGGTCGCACGAATCAGCTCCCGCGATGTCCGTTCCAAGCGCCTTCGAGTCTCCTCCCCGCGGTATCGCAGTCGTCGCTCGCGATCGAGGGCGAGGGTATGGCCGTGCCACGCCGCGACGTGCCGTTGCGCAATCCACCCCGCTGCGGCCGCGATAACGGAACACAAAACCACAATCGCCCACCGTTCGGGCGGGGTGACGGCAACGGTCGCGACGACCGGAACCGTCGCGAAGGCTCCCGGCGCGCCGAGAGCCAAGTCAAAGGCCGCCGATGCGGCGAGCAGTGCGAAGGAGTCGTCCAAGGCGGCGCAGAGTACGAAGAACGCGCACTTGACGACCGTTACCGAACGGGATCGCGCGAAGCGGGCGTTTGTAATCTCCGCGATGAGCCCGGCCAAAACGAACGCGACGGTCTCCGACGAGACCCTCGTCTCGGAGACGAGCGTCGCGACGATGGCGATCCAGATCGTCGCTTTTATGATGCAACGGATGGTGTTGACCTCAGGGCGCTCCACGGGCCGATTCTACTCCGCTCACCGTGTCACGTCGACTTTTTTCCAGGCACTCATCGCTTGGAACACAACGGCGAAGAGCGCGAGTATGCCGATGTGCGGCGCGACCTCGGTAAACTCGGCGCCGGAAAGGGCGGCTTGGGTCGCCGAGATAGCCCATCGAATCGGCGTAAAATCACTCACCCGTTGCAGGAACTCGGGCATGATCTCAACGGGCCAAAATACCCCGCCGAGCATAGCCATCGGAATCACGATGAAATTAATCGTTACCTGAGTCCGTCGAACCGTTCCCGCGATATTGGCGACGGCGAGGGAGAGGGATACCGCCACCAAAGAGAAGGTGGCGAGGATGAGCAGAAGCGTAAACACCGCTCCCGTCGACACATCGCGGAAGACCATTCCGACGACCGTCGCGGCCGCAATACCTTGAAGCGACGTTACAAGAAAGAACGCCAGGTTCGTCTCGATCATGTATCGCGTTACCGATACGGGACCTGCAAGGCTTCGGTGGAGGGTGCCGGCCTCGATGTCCTGCAGAAACATGAAGCAGGTCACCGTCGTCATGGAGAGCATCGTAAGAGCCAGGATGCCGATCAGTCGTGTAACGCCGTCGGCCTGCGGCCCGCGTAACGCTCCGCGCTCGTATCGAAGGGGTTCACTCTCCACCGTAAACGGCCCGCTCCGGACGAGCCCCAACGCCTCCGCAAAGGCGTCCCGATCGCCCCCTACACGGCGCGCCACATCCCGTGCAGCGGAGAGAGCGCTGTCGGCGGCGTTGCGTATCGCGGCGGTCGTCTCGACGCCTCGGATCGAGTAGGTCTCGATACGCGTCCGTTCGCCGCGGAGGACCCCATTTTCGAGACCGGAGGGAATGACCATGGCGTACTCGATTCGGCCGTCCGTGAGGCCGGCGTCGATCCGGTCGTACTCAATGTCGATGAGCACCGCGACGGGCTCTATAGCGCGGATCACCATGCGCGAGAGAGTACTGTCGTCTCGATCGAAGAGAGCGACCCGAATGCGATCGTCGTCGCCGGTGCCGCCGAGGAGGGCGATGAGCACCGGGACGGCGACGGTAAGTACCACCGTCCACCGACGAGCGAATATACGCTTCAAATACGTTCTACACACCGTCATACGTGCCTCCGTGAGAACACAACCGTTAGCGCAAACAGGACTGCCGCGCCGCCGAGAAAATAGATGAACGCCCCCGGCACAATGCCGGGTTCGCCGCCGTAGGCCATGGCAAGTACGGCCCGCTGCCCCTGATAATGGGGAAGGAGGTGTTGGGCGATCCGAAACCATGAGCTCTCCACGTTGAAGCGGAAAGCGCCTCCGGAGAGGATCATCGATCCGAGAATCGCGTAGTTCGTGATGTACTGCGCTTGCTGCCCGTCCCTCGTAATCGCCAAGACGAGGCCGCCGAATGCGACGGCAAAGATACACAACGAGACGAGGAGCGCGGCCAGCGCGACGGGCCGGGAGCCCCAGTTCGTACCGAAGGCGACGAGACTTACCGTAATGATAATTGCCCCTTGGATTACGCCCGTTACCACATGGGCGGCCAGTTTCCCCGCGATGTGTTCCCACCCTCTGATCGGCGTCGAACGTACCCGATCGCCGGTTGACTCCAGGAGATCTTCGCGCAAGCCGGCGACCGCGTATCCGGCAATGTACATCGTAAAGAGCACAAGCATGGATACTGCGTAGAAGTCCGGCGCGCTCGGTGCGCGTCCCACTTTGGAGATCACCTGTTCGTCGAAGGTCGTCGGTGGTACCTCGTGGATGATTTCATCGCGGCCGATATGGGTGACGGCCTCGGAGACGTTTGCGCTTCGCACGAAGCCGTCGACGATCGAACGTACGATCCCCGTGCGGAGGGAGTTTCCCGGGCGCTCGATGAGCGTCACCGGCGACGCCCCCGAGTTTCTCGTACCATCGGCGGTGAGGATGATCGCCGTAACCGCCTGCTCCGCCTCGAGCAGTCCGAGAGCCTCCTCCGGCGTCGATGATTCGGTTACCGAGAGGTAGCGTCCGATCTCCTCGCGCTCCAGAAAACTTCGCAGGGCCCGCGCCTGGGGCCCGTCGCCTTCGATCGCGTAGGCCACTGCCGTCGGACCGACATCGCGCGCCGGGGAGGCGTCGCCGGTCACCGTTCCGAGCACGAAGATGAGCACCACGGGCATGAGTATTTGCTCCGCCGTAGCGGCGACATCCCGAACGTTTCTGAGAAGCGTGTATCGCAATACGATGAGTACGTACATCATAGTCCCCCCCTTCAGTCCCGAAGCGTTCTACCGGTCAGGGAGAGAAAGACACTTTCGAGGCTCGGGCGCTCGACGTGCGCCGAAAGGACCTCGGCGCCGAGGCTGCTCACTTTCTCTACCACGCGGCCGAGGCGTACGCCGTCGCGCTCGACGGTCACTCTCAGGTGAACCCCTTCCGCCGCGCAATCCGTCACCCCGGCGACGCCGCGCACCGCCTCGATAATCCCCGGAGACATTCGTTCCAGCTCAATATCGATCGTATCCTCGTTGGAGACCAGGGCCTTCAGATCGCTCTGGGTTCCCGAGGCGATCACACGACCGTGGTCCATCACGATTACTCGGGAGCACACCGCCTCCACCTCCTCCATGTAATGGGATGTGTAGATGACCGTCGCGCCGTCTCCGTTGAGGCGGCGAACCGACTCGAGGATATGGTTGCGCGATTGGGGATCGATGCCCACCGTCGGTTCGTCGAAGATGACCAACTCCGGGCGATGGGCCAGTGCACAGGCGATATTGAGGCGGCGTTTCATGCCTCCTGAAAAGGTTTTCGGCTTTTCGGTCCGTCGACCCGCAAGGCCGGTGAACTCCAACGCAAACGATACCCCCTCCGCGAGCGATCCTCCCGAAAGTCCGTAGAGGCGGGCGAAGTACGACACGTTCTCCTCGGCGGTCAGATCGTCGAATACCGCAATGTCTTGGGGAACGACGCCCATTTTTCGCTTGATCCCGCGGTCGATACCGTTCATCGAACGACCGAAGAGGGAGACTTCGCCGGCGTCGAATTGCGTCAGCCCGTGTATGCCGTTGATCGTCGTAGTCTTTCCGGCACCGTTTGGTCCCAGGAGACCGACGATTTCTCCGCGTTCGATCGAGATGTCGACGTTATCGACGGCGACGGTGTTCTTGTACCGTTTCACGACTCCTTGCATGTGTACGACCATTTGCTACTCCTCGTATCCGGATGCCCATACAGTAGTAGCGAACCGCATCGGCGAACACCGTGAAATGTGTCATACGTGGGGAGGGTGACATGTGTCACATTCGAACCTCGGCTACACCGTGCCTCGCCGAGGCGACGCGTCGTCGCCCGAGACTCACCGCACGGAGCGAATGATCTCGGCGATCGCGTCGGCGGCGCTCTCGATCAGTGTACCGTCGACGTTGTCCACCGTATCGGCGGCGGTGTGGGTGAGGTCGACAACCGCCTCGGTGAGGTTGGACGAGGTGACGGCGATGCACGGGATCCCTCGGAACGCGAACATCGTGTGGTCGCCGGCGATCCACCGCTTCCCGGTGACGGCGTCGTTCTTCCCGACGACTCCGGCGATCCGGGCGGTCTCCTCCGGCGACACGTTATAGTACGAGAAGGCATTCTTCGAATCCACGTGGCCGAGGCCGTCGATGTTAATGACGAGTCTCGTCGTTTCAACATTCGATTCTCGGTGGTCGAGGTAGGCGAGTTGCCCCGGGACGGCGAAGTATTCCTCCCCGTTGAACGGCACGACGTCTAGTGCTACGGGAAGGTTCGCATCGGCGAGGCGCTCCATCACACCGACAAGAGTCGCGACTCCCGCCCCGTTGTCCAAAGCCCCGGGCGTACCGTATTTGGTATCCATGTGGGCGCACAGGATAACGCGTCTTCCCGCTGCCGAGTTACGGGAGAAGATGAGTTGTTCCCCCGTCGACGGGACGGTCGATGAGCTGAGTGCCACCGATATCTCGGGCGTTCCGCTCCTCTCGGACGCGTTCCGCAGGCGAAGCGCGGGAACGTATCCTCGTGCGGCCGGAGCGAAAGCGTTCGGTATGTCGAGGTTCCCGTCTTCAAAGAGCGGAAAGGGATCCCATCCGCACATGGGGTGTTTTCCCGTGAGCGCGAGTACCCCTGCAGGCATGTTCCGTTGAATGAGATCGATGATCTCTTTGTGGCTGTCGGGGAAGTAAAAGGGAAAGCCCTTCGGCATGAGGGGCTCCGCCGCGAGAGCTCCCCGGATAACGAGGAGTTTTCCCGCGCACTCGGCATTGCGCAGCTCCTCGATCGTCGAGACGTATTCGACGGCGAATGTTCCTTCCAGCGCCGGAGAGAAGGGGCCGGGATGGATCGTCCGTTTGCTTCCCCCCGCGTCAAGCGACGACGCCGACCATTCCCATCGCAGGCAATCGAAGGACAGTGCCGACACTTCGTAGCCTCCATCCCTCGCGATGTCGGCCAAATAACGACAGACCGCTCGGTTGGCCGCGGTCCCGACCGGTCTTTCGCCGATATCGACGGCCACGGTGTGGATCACGGTTTCTACTCGCCTCATGTCGTGAGGGTATCGGAACCCGGCGGGGTGGTGTGCAATAGTAGGGTTTGAGAGAGCTCCCGCGCACCCGTATGGACCCCCGGACGCGCCGCAACCCATCGTGAGACACTACGACGGCCATCGCCGGCGTCGAGGACTCGCTACGAAACGCCGCGCGCTTCGGCGAGTATACGGGCGATTGCCGCCGCACTATGGGCGGTCCTGCGGAGTACCGCAATGTAATGGTCTCCGGCGCTCAGGAGCTCGAGCTCGCCCGGGTCGTGGAAGGTCTTCACCGCCTTCTCGATGCCGCCGTCCCGAAGGTGGCGGAGGGCGCAGTGAATCACCGCCACACTGTGGCCCGCTTTCCGAAGCATCGCGATAATCCGTAGACGGTTCAGCTCTCGCGTCGTGAGGTAGCGCCGATCGTTGGGACCGCGTCGGGGAATGCGTATGAGCGCGTTGCGCTCCCAGTTTCGGATGCTTTCGGCGGTCACCGACAACGCCCGAGAGACCTCGATCATCGTATACTCCGTCCCGTCGTCAACGTCGATACGATTCCAGTCGCGCAGAAGCGTTGTCGCGGCTAATGCGTTCTCGAGCTCTCGTTCGATGAGGATCCGGTACCGCGCCAGCGCCGCTTCCGCCTCCGCCGGTCGCCACCGCTTCAGTGCCTCGATAATCGCCTCGCCGGCGCGTCGAATCGGGCGACCGGGCCACTGCTCTTGATACACGAGCCGAATCACACGCACCTGAAGGAGGTGCCGAACGTCGAAGCGACGGTAGTTGTTTCGTTCTCGTGGAACCGGGGAGATCAGCCCGATGCGCTCGTAGAACCGTAGTGTGTTCACGTGAATGCCGCACGAGCGGGCGATGTCGATACTTCGATATACGCGTTCCATTATCGTTTCTCGATGCGTAACGCCTGGAGCCCTTGATGCCGACCGTCTCTCTTCTCCCGTGGCTCGGCGCATCGAACTCGGTTACCAGCCGCCCGAGGCGCCGCCGCCGCCGAAACCGCCTCCACCGCCGGAAAAGCCGCCGCCGCCGAACCCTCCGCCGCCGAATCCGCTACCGCCGAAACCACCCCGATGGTGCCGCCGCGCCGAGCCTCCCACCATGGAGCCCCAGAACAGAGCACCGAGAAGTCCGGAACCGCGGCGTCTGCCGACACGGCCGAGGGATCCGATGAAGAAGACGATAAAAAAGAATCCGAGGTTTAGAGGAATGCCGCGAGTGCCTGATTGCGACGCGGTCTCTCTCGTTGGTCCGGCGGCGCCCGCTCCACCGAGCGGTGCGATGTCGGCTCCGTCGACTACGACGCCGCCGATCGCCTGAGAGGCGGCGAGTACGCCGGCGTCGTAGTTACCGGCGCGAAAGTGCGGTTGAAGATACTCTCGAATAATAGTGCCGCTGGTGGCATCGGTGAGGCGTCCCTCCAGCCCGTAGCCCACTTCGATACGTACACTTCGATCTTGCATCGCGATCAGAAGTAGTACACCGTTATCCTCGCCGACCCGACCAAGTCGCCACCGTTCCACGACTCGAATTGAGTACCGCTCAAGGACCTCTCCTTCCAAAGACGGAATCGTGAGGACGGCGATTTGAGCGCCCACCGCTTCCTCGATCCGGCGGAAATAGTCGTTGAGAGCTCCCTCCGCCCCGCTGGAAATGATTCCGGCATTGTCCACTACGCGCCCGGTGAGGGGCGGTACCTCCAGCGCAGCGAGCGTCACCGGGCCGTTCACCGCCGTTGCAAAGGCCGTGATCGCTGCGAGGAGGATCAGCCGTTCGCGGATTGCTTTCATGATCCTTTCTCCAGTTGGTCCGGGTGATCGGTGAGTTCGTTTGTGTCGTCGTCTCGGCGCGCTACGCGTCCTTCGAGGACCTCACCACACGCCGTTACCGCCTCTACCAGCGCGTCGGCGATGTGACCGGCACGAATTCCGCCGGTCAGGCGTTGTACGATCCGGTTCCACGTATCCGGGGTGACTTGTCGGTTGATGCCGCGGTCGGCAATGAGTTCAACGCGGCGCTCCAAGATCGAGACGAAGATAAGAATCCCCGTTTGGTCTGCGGTGTCGTAGGTTCCGGACTCTACAAAGTGCCGTCGCGCACGTCGGGCGACCGCCTCTTGTAAGACGGCCCGCGGCACGATGAGCCGATCAACGGCGGGAATCTGAGCGATATAGTAGGCCAGAAGCCCGGCGACCATCCCTACCGCTCCCTGGAGTCCCGAGAGCATCCACGGTTCCCACCCCCAAAAGAGACGTTCAAGGAGGGCCGTAAGGGGAGTCTGTGCCGCCACCGCTCCCGTCCATGCGACGACCCCCACAATGATTGCAAAGACGAGCTCCCGAAATCCGTAGTCGTCGCTTTCGGCGATGACCGCGGTCGTGATTTCGCCTCCGCTTTTTTGCTCCGCCTCGACGACCGCCCGGGCGATGCGACGCGATTCATCCTCAGTTAACAGCGGCATATGACCTCCCCACGGGCACGAACGACGATACCAAGGCCGGCGACTCAGTCGCCAAAATCAACCTGCGGGGCGTTTTCCGCGCCCGCCGACGATTCAAAGTATTCGCGCGGTTCAAAACCGACCATACCGGCGATGATTACGCGCGGAAATTGTCGAATGTAGGTGTTGTAGCCCCGGGCCGTTTCATTGAAGCGGCGCCGTTCTACCGCGATGCGATTCTCCGTGCCCTCCAGTTGGTCTTGCAGGACGAGAAAGTTCTGGTTGGAGCGTAACTCGGGGTAGTTCTCAGTGACTACCAGCAGGCGTTGCAGCGCCGAGCCGAGCCCCTGTTGCGCCTCTTGAAAGCGTCGAAACGCCTCGGGATCCGCTATAACCGACTCGTCCATCTGCATGACCCCACCGGCGCGGCTGCGGGCCTCGGTGACTGCGGTGAGCGTCTCCTGTTCCCGGTCGGCAAAACCTCTCACCGTTTCCACGAGGTTCGGTATCAGATCCAGGCGACGCTGGTACTGATTCTCTACCTGTGCCCACGCGGCGTTTACACTCTCATCCAACGCCACCATGCGGTTGTAGTTGAATCTGAAGAAAGAGAACACTGCAACGACAACGAGGACCAGTACTGAAAGGACGGCCAACATCGCTTTTACTGTGCTATTCATGGTTCGGTCAGAATAGTGCGGCAGCCGGATGTTCGTCCACATGCATCGATCCCCATCGCCGTGCGCTGCATCGCGCGGGCGTAGTCTCGCCGTTGTGCCGGGAGCCGCCTCTACCGGGAGGTGGGTTGCGGCGTCTTTCGGAGATCTCGGCCGTGCGATGATAGACGGGCAAACAGCGCTATACTGTAGTGAGTATCTTCGGTATCCGGGAGGCGCCATGTGCAGAAATATCAAGCCGCTGTTTAACTTCGATCCGCCCGCGACGCCCGTCGAGGTTCGATCGGCGGCGGAGCAGTACGTTCGCAAAATCAGTGGGTTCGGCAAGCCGTCTCAGGCAAACGCGGAAGCCTTTGAGCGCGCGGTTGATGCGATTACCGACATTTCTCGGGAGCTCATTCGTTCGCTGGTAACGACGGCGCGTCCGCGCAATCGCGAGGAAGAGGCCGCCAAGGCCAAAGCTCGGGCGGCAAAACGATTCGGCGCGGCCTAATGGAGACTCGGTGACCGAACGGGTAAAACCGATCCGAAAAGTCGAACCGTTCGGACACCCCGCGAGTCCCCCCGGCCCGTTAGAAAAGCGGTCGACGGTAATAGTCAAAGACCGTAACGACCGAGAAACCGAGCTTAGTGTAGAGTGTCAGCGCCGACTCATTGTTCGTTTCGACCTCGAGTCGTATCGTTTTCCCGGGCGAACGGTTGTGAAGTCGCCGGACAAACTCGTGCAGCACCGCAGCTCCATATCCCCTGCCTCGATACGCCGGATCTATGCAAAACCCGTGTATGTAGTATTGGCGCTCCTCATCAATGACGCTTATCATCCCGATCGCGTAGTCGTCGAGGACGATCGTGTAGGGAATGCGAGTCTCCGACGCCAGCAGCTCGCGGATGAAGTCGGCCCCGCCCTCTTCGCCGAATGACTCGTTGTTCACGAGAGCGAGCCGTCCTACGTCCGCCGGCGCCGTCGGTCGCACCGTGAGACGCGGCGGTAAAGAGCTCTCGCTCGCGCCCGCCGACGAGGTCCATTCCATCGCATACTCGGCGAACTCGTGATGCGCACCGTGAGCCTCGACCGCCGCCTTGCCGGCATCGGACCGTCGGTCGTTGACGAACAGGATGCTCCCGATCCCCCTGGCAACGAGCTCCCTATCGATTTCGCGCACCAGCGTTCCGAAGTATCCGCGTCGGCGTGCATGAGGCGCGGTATATGCGGTCACCTCGCCCTCGTCTCGTTGCGGCGCGAATATCGTCGCCGCCGCCGTAAGTTCGCTTCCGGTGTGCAGTAGGAACGCGCTCGCCTCTCCGTCTCTTCGGAAGTCGTCGTCGTTCTGATACTGATAGCCGGTACCGTCGGTCGCGTTGCACCGCCTCACCAGCGTTTCGATAGCCGTGATATCCTCGTCCCGTGGGACTTCGATTCTTGCGATACGGACTCCCATGGAAGACAATATACCGTCGGCGATCGTCTTTGCCGTAGAGATCGAAGGAGGAAGCGTATGTATCCCGTGTTCGCCGGATTGAGCTGGATGGCGATCGTGATTGCGACTCTCGCCTACTATTTACTGGGAGCACTCTGGTTCACCCCGCTCTTTGGGACGATGTATGACCGGGCGCTCGGCTTCGAGAGGGTGAAGGGGCATAGATGGTCGCCGATATACTATGTCGGCCCCGGTGTGAGTAGTTTCGTCGTTACGCTCGCCACGTCGATACTCATCAATGCTCTTGAGATCGCGGTGTTCTCCGAAGCCCTGGTTCTGGGGCTCATCGTCGGCGTCGGGTACTCCGTTCCGATCTCCTTCAATAACGCGATCAACCCGAAGACTCCCATGCCTTTGCTCTACGGCGCCGTGACGGGCGCCTACCACGTGACCGGTGCGCTTTTGGTCGCTGCTATACTCTTCGTCTTGAGTTGAGACTCGTCGACGCCCCGTGAACGGAGCGACGAGTCCGTGCCCGGCGCCGGGCGAGCCTCTTCGTCGCGACGGGGAGCGGCTACCGAGCACCGTCCGCTTTCCCATCACCGCCGGGATTGACTACCTTCGTATCGAGATGAGACCACGTGACGTTCCCCCGGAGATAGTTGCCGAACTCAACGCCGGCACAAGACAGACCGCCAATCTCGCCGAAGGGCTTTCCGTCGATTTCGTGAAACTTTTGGGTGCCGTTGCGCCGGAGGTCGACTCCCACGCCCTGGCGTTTCATCCGAAAGACGGCATCACGCGGAAGTTTGCGAAGTCCGCCGACGCGTTGTACGAGACCTACGGCGTCGACGCATTCGAGCGGTTCCGTACGCACGCATCCGATACGATGCGGGGCCTCGCCGCCTTTGTGCTCGCTCGCCTGCCCGACTTGACCCTCATCGACCGGCTGCGTCGTATCCGTTCCTTGGCGGACGACGATCACTTCGGTGTGCGGGAGTGGGCGTGGCTCGCCCTCAGAGACGATGTCGCCGTCGACATCGATGCAGCGATTGCTATCCTCGCTCCCTGGGTGAACGACGAATCGGCCTATGTACGGCGCTTCGCGAGTGAGCTCACCCGACCGCGCGGCGTCTGGTGCGCCCACATCGAGCGTTTGAAGGAGTACCCCGAACTCGGCTTACCTATTCTCGATCCGTTGAAGGCCGATGCGGAAAAGTACGTGCAGGATTCGGTCGCCAACTGGCTCAACGACGCGTCAAAGACGCGGGCCGATTGGGTCGCCGAGACGTGTGAACGGTGGCTGCGGGAAAGCGAGGCGAAGGAGACGGTCCGCATCTGTAAGCGCGCCGGACGAACGATGAGAAAGGGCGAAACGGCGTAGAGACGGCCTTCGGCGGCACCGCCTACGGTCCGGTATCCCGGCGTTGCGCCACAACTAACCAGGCCGGTACGGAGCCCGCCTCGCCCGGGGGTGAACACCGTTCGCTCGATATGACGCGGCGTGAATGGGGCGGCAAAGAGCGAACGGATCGCCGACTCGTTCCACACACCCATTCCCCATCCGCGGGGCACGCCGAATCCCGCAATCACGAGGCTGTAGATGAGTCCGCCGGGGCGCAGAAGCGCGGCGACGGCCGTCATTATCGATTTCAGCTCGCCGCCGCGTCCCATGTGCTGGATCGAGGCGCGATCGACCACCGTATCGTACACGTCAAGAGTCCGCTCGTGGGCGGGCCCCGGGCGTCTGTCGCGATTCCTCGGCTCCGAGGAGGGGAGCGTGAACTCCTCCGGAAAGCGCCCCGCGATGAACCGCGCATCCACGCCCCGTCGTTGCGCCGACCGTCGCGCTTGTTGAATGGCCGCGGGAGATAGATCGATCCCGGTTGCATCGAATCCGCGCTCGGCAAGCCAGATCGCACTCTTTCCGGTGCCGCATCCGAGATCCAACACGCGCCCCGGCGCAATGTCGAACTCCCGTATCACCCGCGGAAGGTGACGGTCGTACTCGCCGGGATCCCAGTTCACCACGCCGCTGCGATACGCGGCATCCCACCAGCTCATGTGACAAATATAGCGATCGGAACCGCCGCCGCCCGGCCGCCGCGCGCGTGCGATGATACGCTTGGAATAGCGAATCGCCCGGTGCACGGATATACTGTCGATGTGGTGACCAATATGCGGAGACTTCAAGAACGCCAAGCGCTCGTTGCGGAGGCGCGGCGATATATACGTGATCACCTTGACGAGCCGCTCAACCGGAGCGTCCTTGCGAAACTGACCGGGTACTCCGTACCGCACCTCCACCGAACCTTTACTGCAGCCACCGGCGAAAGCGCCGCGGACTACATTCGTCGCGTACGCTTGAAGCGGGCGGGATACAAACTGCGTATGGGCGCGGTGGACATCACCGAGGTGGCGTTGGCGGCCGGGTATGCATCCCATGCCGCTTTCGGCAAGGCATTCAAGAGGTATTTCGGTCTCAGTCCCGGCGCGTTTCGAAAGCTCGATTGTCGGGAGGCCACGCACATTCTGAAAGAGAGGAGCTCCGCATGAAGATACGACTCACCAGTGTATCGATCGATGACTACGACAAGGCGTTGCGCTTCTATACGGAGAAACTGGGGTTCGTGAAGAAACACGACATTCCGCTCGGAGGCGATGCGCGCTGGATCACCGTCGTTTCGCCGGAAGAACCTCACGGCACCGAGTTGCTGCTGGAGCCGAACGCCGAGTACCCGGCGATGAAGGCGCTCAAGGAATCGCTCGTTGCCGATGGTATTCCCTTCACCGCCTTCGAGGTTGACGACATTCACGGAGAGTACGAACGGCTGAAGGCCTTGGGCGTGGAGTTTACGGTTGAGCCGACCGATACCGGCGATGCCGTTGTAAGCGTTTTCGACGACACGTGCGGCAACCTGATTCAAATGTATCAAGTAACTCGATAGGCGGTACCATTTCACGGTCTGTGTCGAAACCGCGAATCCTCACAAGACTGGGATGTTCCTTACTCCAGTGAGCACGGAGGCGTGTATTCGCGGATACCGGCGCACTCCGTTTCCGTAACGGTGATACAATCTACGGTATCTATGATCACCGCACCCGGGACGACCACAGCGCTCGCGAGGCCCGTTACCTACGATCTTCGCGGGAGTACGGGTAACTCCGACTCGTTTTATCGCGGCCTGCCGCTCTTCGTCGACGCGTTGCTCCGTCGGGTCTCCGCGGAGACGGGAACGACGGTGCGGCGATACCGCGATTTCGTGGTGAGTACACGGGCGGAACGGGCGCGTAGCATCGAGGAGTACCTGTTCGACCTCATGAGCGTCGGCGTGTTGTGGCGGGAGTACGGGCGCGCAGCCGGAAGTCTCTCCCGCATCGAGGCTGCGGTACTACACGCCGTATACGAGATGCGAACGGTCAACAGGGTACTCAAAAAGAGAGTGATCGACCCGATTCGCGGCATTCTCGGTACCCTTTGGCTCAGAAAGGACCGCGCCTCGGCGACGCCTATTCGACGTCGATCTCTCGAGGCGTTGTGGCGTTGGATGCGCGCCGGCGGCGATCTCTCCCAGGACGCCAAGCGCCTTGCATTCCTAATTCGGTATATAGGTCGAGTCGGCCCCTCCGAGCGGCTCAGGGTGTACGCCGCGATCGCGGAGCTCGCCGACCTCTTCGTTCGCGGATATCGGTCGTTTTTTGGGCCCTTCACCGCCCACGTCGACGGCTACGCCGAGCGCGCGCGTGCGCGGAGAAGATGGCGTGAGGACTACCTTTTGTGTACCCGCTTCGAGCGTGACTACGCCCTCAGTCTCGTCGGCGCACAGATCATGAACCGGGCGATGAAGGACGACTTCGCATCGACGGTGGAGAAACACGTCTTGTTGCCTGCGTGCATGAGGAGCAAACCGGACGGCCTCTGTCACGCGAAACGCCACGGACACTACTTGGAATGCGTAGGGTGCGATCGGACGTGCGCCGTGGACCGCGTCCGACGGCGCGGCAAAGACGGCGCAGTGAGGTTCGCGGTGCGTATCGTGCCGCACTCCTCCGATTTCAGCGCCTGGCTTAAGACCTGGGCGGTCGGTCGAGGTGTTGGGGTGGTCGGGGTCGCCTGTCCCCTTCATCTCATGCCGGGAGGATTGGAGCTTAGGCGTCTGGGCATCGCCTCGCAGTGCGTCTTCCTCGACTACTGCGGGTGTCGGGCTCACTGGCATCATCGAGGAATTGCCACCGATATCAACGACCATCGCCTCGACGACGTGATGGGAACGCCCTCGGAGAGAGCTTGAGTCGTACCATCTTGGTGCGCGCCCACACCGCGGCATCCGCGTTCCGTCTGCCGCTCTCACATTCCTTCCGGTGGTTCCGTGAGTGTTATCTCGTTGCCGTCGGGATCACGTATTTGGGCGATAACGGCATAGTCGCCCCGGATATCCGGCCCAAGCTCCAGGTTGTGCGACGAGAGCTCGCTCCGCGAATCATCCATCTTGGGCGTCACAATGGTGACGAGGCTCCGTCCCGCCCTCTCGGCATCCAGCACCAACTGCAGTCCGGCGCCGCCGAGGTTGCGCCATTGAACGAGGCCGTCCATCGGTCTGTCGTCCGGCTCGCGTCCGATCAGACCGGTGTACCACTCGACACTGCGCTCCATATTCGACACGCAGGCGACTGCAAAGAGTTCCTGAACTTCCACGATCGTCTCCTTGGCCCGGTCGGCAATGCGCGAACAGCGTGCCGGGACTCTAAACTCGGCGTTCGGACAACGTGCGCGCGGGCGGCCGCCGCGCCGCCTCCATCATTTCGTAGACTATCCGGCTGAAGAGGAGCGCATCGGCCTGTGCGAGCGTCTCCGGCGCGTGACGATGGAGCTCCTCGTCCGCGGGAATCGCGCGATGATCGCAGCACCCGTCTCATGTGACGTCGATCGAGTAGCGAAGGGGGCGCATCATGCACTCCGTCGGTTCCGCAGAACGACGTGAGTAGCCTTATCCGACGCCACAAACTCAACGCATTCGTATCCCAATGCGCGCACGTCCACCCCTTCAAACAGTCGTTCTCCATCGCCCAACAGAACCGGCGTAATGGCAATGTGGAGCTCATCGATCAGGCCCTCGTAAAGATACTGCCGGATCGTGTTGGGCCCACCGCCGATGCGTACGTCCATCCCGCCCGCCGCCTCGCGTGCCCGGTCAAGCGCCTCGTGAACGCCGCCGGTGACGAAATGAAAGGTCGTGTTGCCCTTCATCTCGACCGGCGGCCGCGCGTGGTGCGTCAAGACGAAGACCGGGACATGATAGGGCGGGCTGTCCCCCCCACCAGCCGTTCCAGTTCTCCTCCGGCCAAGGACCGCGAATTGGTCCGAACATATTTCTTCCGAGAATCCAGGCTCCAATATTCTGAAAGCCACGAGCGGCGAAATCATCGTCGACTCCCGTCGTGCCGCCGTCTTTGTCAAACAGGGCCCGCCTGAACGTGCGTGTCGGATAGAGCCATGGATGTAGGTCCGTCCCACCGACCCCGAGTGGATTATCGATGTCCTGATTCGGGCCTGCTCCGTATCCGTCGAGGGAGATGGAAAACCCTTCCACTCGAACTCGTGTCATATGCATTCCTCCATTGGCTGTCGCGTACCGCGTGCATCGTATCTGGCCTATCTTGCATCTCTACCGGCTGCTGCGTTTCTCCCGTGCTCGGCGATGGACGAGATAATCGTGTCCCAATGAACGTCGTGAAGCTCGTGGCCGCCCCCGTCCAGCCGGACAAACGGAGTCCCCGGTACGGTCCGAGCCAACAGAAGGCCATGATCGATGGGAAAGATAGGGTCCTCCGTGCCATGTATGACCAACAGAGGCGGGCGAAGTTCGGGAAGCCGACCGTGCCAAGCCTCTCCCTCTTGCAAGGCAAAGTGATTTGTGACGCTCGGATAGTTTCGAGCTCGGTCATAATCTCGCTCAACAAAGGCGCGCACGGCCCTCTCATCAAATGGTCCGGCGGAACCGGCGAGCATCCGAGCGTCCTTCACCAAAAAATCGATGACCTGTGCTCTGTTATTCCAATCTATTGCGGAGAAGCCGGCGGCATGGGCCATGTAAGCCTCCGTAGTTTGAGGCACATCTGAGGTATCGATGCCGAACGGCGAAGTGCTGACGGCGGTCAGCGAGGCGACCTTTTCCGGATACTGCAAAGCGGTCAGTTGACCGATTCCGCCTCCCAAAGACATGCCGACGATATGGGCCTTTGGGACACCATACTCATCAAGCACGGCGACCGCGTCGGCGGCCATGTCGTCAAATCCGTATGACGACTCGCCCGGCTCGTACCACGTAGAAAGGCCGGTATCTCGATTATCATAGCGAATGACGAAAAAGCTGGCATGACTCAAGCGTCTGCAAAATTCATCCGGCCACCACAGCATGGACGCCATTGCACCCATAATGAGAAGTACAGCGGGGTCCGACGGACTCCCGAACGATTCCGTTGCGATCTCGACGCCGTTCAATCGAAGTGTTCTGTTCATGTAAGCGCTCCTCTCTCCCCGTTCCGCGACTATCTTCTCCCATACCTTAGGAGTACCGCCCCCGTATCCATCACCCGATGTTCGACAAGCTGTAACTGCGATCGCGGGCGGTCGTCGGCAAAGAGTCGCGTACCGCCGCCGTAGAGTTGCGGCGCAACCAAAAGGCGATACTCGTCGAACAGGTCGTGCCTCATGAATGCTCCTGCCAACGCGGCGCCGCCTAACACGACGATGTCACCGCCCGGCCGCTTCCGGAGCTCGGCGATCGCCGTTGCCGGGTCTTCTCGAACGATCGTGCTCGCGGACCACGCGTCGGCCGATTCGAGGGTCCGAGAGAAGACGTACTTTGGAACACGGTTCATGTATCGGGCGAGCTTCGCCTCGGCATCGCTGCTCGGCTCCCGTTCGGCCCGCGGCCAATACTCGACCATGCCCTGCCAACAGACCCGTCCGAACACCAGCGCATCGCCCGAGTCCTGCAGTTCCGCGGTCCACCGGTCCATGTCGGCCGACCACGGTGGCGCGATAAACTCCTTGTTCGGCCCTTCGATATACCCGTCCAGACTCACAAACATCGATAAAACAACTTTTCGCATGCAGTCTCCTCCACCTGTGCCATCTATTTGACGACTCTGTAACGAAGAATCGATACCTGCCCGGCGACCAACACTTCTACCGCCTCCAGGGCAGTCGTGGAAAAGCGCTGGCTATCGGAGATTACATCGGCATCGGACCTGACCCAATCACTACCGAAGAACCGTACCCCCGTACCCAGTAGGATCGGTGCGACATGGGCGAGAATCTCATCGATCAGTCCCGCCGCAATGCACTGCCGCGCGACGTCGGCTCCGAGAACAAGGAGTTCCTTTCCCTTGGCGGCGCGCAGGGCGGTATCGACGGCGGTCGTGATATCGCCGGAGAGAAAAGTGTAGTCGGGATCGTCCTCGTCTTCAGGAGGATGATGGGTCAAGATGAACTCCGGTCCTGTCCACGCGCCGCCGAAGGGCTTGCGGAACTTCTGGTCCAGCCCGGGCCTGCGCCCAAGGTTGTACCCGCGCCTGCCGGAAAGTATTGCACCGACCCGTCCGATCACCTCATCAACGGTCTCGTCGGAGACGGGATGCGGGGCCGCATAGGGAAGAACCCAGCCCATGTCGTCATTCGCGCCGGCGATGAACCCATCCAATGACATCGTAAGGTGCCACAACACATTAGCCATCGGCGTCTCCCGCGTTTTGGTCGATCCAACTCCCTACCGCCGCGGGATGCGGAAGACTCCAGCCGAAGTACACCTCGACTTCTTGCACCAGGCCGTCGCGGACGGTAAAGATCTCAGCGTTGGTAAACTCGTCACCCGACCCCACGCGCGCGACATAGTTGACAAACACGGTATTTCCGACCGCTTCTATTCGCTTGAGGCGAATTTCGGCCATGCGGGGACCGGCGGGCCAACAGCGCCGCAGAAAAGCCCGTCGGTCGATCCGGTTGTCGTACGGGCTGGTGAAGCGAAAATTTTCGGCTACCAAGCTCAGCCACAGATCGGGTTTCTGTTTGACGTAGGCTTCGAAGCATCGGCGAACGATTTCGGCGTTTGGTGACGACATGGCGTTTCATTCCTCCTGGTGTATGGTGTGTCGGACAAACGTGGCGCCGGTGGTCTTGGAAATCTCGAGAACGGCACCGGCGCGCGTATCATCTTCGATAAGTTGGATCACGCAATCCGCGATATCCGCGGGAACAAGGACCTTGTCGGCGTCTCGCAGTTCGGCCATGACATCTTCGCCCAAAACCGCCGCCATCGGCGTATCTACCAGTTCCGGGCAGATGGCGTTGACGCGAACGTTCGCATCGTTCGCCAAGTAAACGAGCGACCGGGTGAAATGCACGACCCCTGCCTTGGCGGCGCCATACACCGGAGCGGCGGCCATCGGATAAAGCCCGATTTGCGACGCCATGTTTACGATCACGCCGCCACGACCGCTGCTCGTCATGTGACGCACGGCCAGCCTCGTCGAGTCGATCACCGCCGCGAGGTCGATATCGATCACGCGGCGCCAGTCGCCTCCATTGTCCGCTAACAGATCGACACCACCTACGCCGGCGATGTTCGCCACGATATCGACGCGCCCGAAGCGTTCGACGGTCCAATCGAAGGTTCCCGCTAACTCACCGCCGTTCGCTACGTCGCAGTGTCGAAACACGACAGTACCGCCTGCGAGTTCCATCGTTCGGCGCGCTCCCGCTGCGTCGACGTCTACGAGCACAACCTGTGCGCCCCGTGCAGCGAGGGCGACTACGGTGGCGCGGCCGATGCCCGATGCCCCGCCGGTAACGATAGCGACTCGGTCTTGGATGTTCATACGTGGCACCCCTCGTCTGCACCGCGCGGCGTTCCCATCCGTTCCTCCGCAGCATCGCTGCCGATGATCGGAATCTAGTTGCGTAGTGCAACTGGTTGTAACTCTATCACGACTGATGGTAACATGCAAGTGGAATATGAATGCGTTTTCACCGAAGGAGAACCATCGATCGGGCTGTCCGATCAATCTCACCCTGGAGGCGATCGGCGACCGGTGGAGCCTCATCGTTATTCGCGACGTGATGTTCGGGAATCGACGCACCTTTAACGCCCTGGCCCGGCATTCCATCGAGGGGATCGCCACCAACATTTTGTCCGACCGTCTCAAGCGTTTGGTGGCCTTAGGGCTGTTGAGTCGGTCCGCCGCCCCGGACCACAAGCAGAAAGTTATCTACAGTCTGACCGAGAGTTCTATTCAGCTGGTACCGCTCTTGGCGCACATGGGCGCTTGGGGTAGGCGGCATACACCGGCGAGTTACGAACTGAGTGTGCGCGCCGAGTTGTTGGAAAAGGGAGGACCCGAGATGTGGGAGGCGTTTATGGAGGAGCTTCGAGCGCTCCACCTCGGTTCACCGCCGCCCGAGCGGTCGGTACTGGCCGAGCTCCAGGCGGAGTATGAAGGGGCAATCGGAGCACGGCCGGTCGGTTGAAGGAGTGGAGCGCCTTCCGCTTCAGCGTAGCTCCTCCAGATGGTCCATTGACACACTCTCCTCTATACAGTCCATGAAGGCGGCGGCACTCGGGAGCGTGGGAAATTCGCTCATGGCGACGTGCGCCTCCTCCAGGCTGTCCCACAGAAAGAGGTGGGCGTAGGTGCGCTCCTTGCCCACTACGCGATAGGTGGCGGTTTCGCGCAAAGAGGGAAACCGTTCTCGCGCCTCTTCTTTGATGCGCGGTTCGATTTCGCGGAAGAAAGCCGCCTCCTTGTCCGTTTTCAGCTTGAATACCGCGTGTTCGAATATCTTCATCGTGAACCTCCTTATTAGAATGATCGATCTATAATCGACAAAAAATTATTCGCGAACGGTATCGAGAAACAGGGGCACTGCATCGGCCAACTCCTTCCGCGTCGAGGGATGTTTCCCCGCGATCGCAAGTCCATTGTCGAAGGAGAGAATCGTCGCGGCGAGTGCTCCGAGATCGACATCGCCGCGAAGCTCGCCGGCATGCTGCGCCGCCTGTAAGTTCTCTTCAAAGAGCCGCCGTACCTCGTCGAAGAAGCGATCCACCGTCTCAGTCGCCTCGTCCGGCAAGATCTCCCGTTCGGCCAGACTATTGACGAGAAAGCATCCGCGGAAGCTCGGTCCGAACTCCATCGCATCGAAGTATCCGACGATCGCCGGCCACCCCTTGTCGGATCCACCCAGGTGGCGTCGGTACACCGAGCCCTCATTTCGAGCGTAGAGTCGGAGCGCCTCGACGAAGAGTCCGTCCTTGCTTCCGAACTCCGTGTAGAGGCTGCGTCGCGGCATCATCATCGCCTCGACAAGATCGCCCACGGAGGTCCCGACGTAGCCGCGCTCCCAGAAGAGATTCTTCGCGGCGAGGACCGCAGCTCGTCTATCGTATCCCCGTGGTCGTCCCATAAGTTACCAATCGTTCTAAAATATATCGACGTCACCTGCGTCACGTCAAGAGAGACTGCACGTGACGTTACATCGTCGGCATGCGCTCTTGGATCGTCTTCGCCGCGACCGGCGACCTGCGGATGCCCACTCGAGGGCGCGAGGTGTATAGCGGTAGCGATCTTAGGTCTCCTCCGGTGAAAGGGAGAGGGTATACGCCTCCGGGGGCGGCTCGCCGAAGACCTGCCTGACATCGCGCGGCCGGAACACCTCCCGCGTCGCCGTTACCCCATCGATCCGATCGAGACGAAACCACCGGCCCGCACAGCGCAGTCGGCACCACGCGAGAAGGTACCAGCGGTTCTCTATCTGAGCGAGAGCGAGGGACTCGACGGGGCGCGCACGCGTCGCGGCACCGTCGGCGTCGGTGTAGTCGATGCGAACCACGACGCATCGACGTATCGCCTCGCCCAGGGCGCGAAACGTTCCGTCCGAGTCCACCGACCTCTCTTGAAACCATATGCGCCGGCCGAGTTTCCTCGCCTCGTCGCGGTCGCTTCGTTCCATGGCGCCCACGATCTTGGACAACGCGGCGTTGCCCTCCGCCGAAAAGGGGCGTCGGCCCGCGGCGTGCAGAGCGGAGGCGATCGCCACCGCCTCCGCGGTGGTAAAGGCGATCGGCGGGAGTACCTCCGAGCGATTGAGCATGCCGTATCCGCCTATCGGGCCGCTTTCCGACCAGATCGGCACACCCGCCTCCTGAAGAGAGGCGATGTCGCGTTTGATCGTGCGCGTAGAGACTTCGAACTCGTCGGCCAAGGCGCGGGCGGTTCGGGGGCGTTCGCCGGCTCTACGCAGCTCTTCCACGATCGCGTAGAGTCGCTCGGTACGATTCATACGAAAAAAGTATCACAATTGGTGACGTAATGGTGTCACCATTGCCGTGTACGCTCCTTGGTATGAACGATCAACACACCCTTTTATGGCCCCTGACGGACGGACGGACTCTCGCCGTTGAGCATTTCGGATCCGATTCGGGCACTCCGGTGCTCTTTCTGCCCTCCGCCCCCGGCTCTCGTCTCTTCGACCCGAACCCTCCGGTAACTGCCGAACTCGGCGTGAGGCTCTTGGTCGTCGATCGTCCGGGATACGGACGTTCCTCTTCCTATGCCGACGGCGTCGTGCCGAGCTGGAACGCCTTCGCCGACGATCTCGGCGTTGCGTTGGAGCAGGCGAGTCTCGGACCGCTGCCGATTATCGGATGGTCCTCCGGCGGTGTCGGTGCCTTGGCGCTCGCCTCTCGCCGTCCCGATCTCGTCTCGGCGGTAGGCGTCGTCGCCTCTCCGGCGCCCGACGACGAGGTGCCGTGGCTGACCGATCACCATCGTGGGTTGATTCGCGAGCTTCGCAGGCGACCCTCGTCGGCGTTTCACACCCTCACGTCGATGCTCGCCGAGCTCGCCGCACAACCGGACGAGGCGGTGTACTCCATCGCCGGCGGTCCCGGCGACCAAGCGGTGCTCGACGATCTCGAGGCGAAGTCAAGCGTCGTCGACATGTTGCGCGAGGCGTTTCGACAAGGTGCCCGTGGAACGGCGGCCGACATCATTGCGACCCACGTCGCCCCGTGGCGACCCGATCTCGCCGCTATCAAAGTGCCCGTTCGGTTGTTCTACGCCCGGGGCGATACCATCGTTCCCCCGGACCACGGAGCCTACTACCGCGACCGATTGCCGCAGGGCGATCTGTGCGTCTTTGACGGACTCGGACACCTGTGCCTAATTCCGGAGTGGCGCAAGGTTCTTCGGGCGGTTTTATCGGGAGTGTAGCGGCCGACCGCGTAGTGCGACGTGAATGTGTCGCACATAAAGCAACTAAACAGTTGCTTTTTGCGATCGATTGGGTTATCATAAACGCAACTGAAAGGTTGCTTTATGAAAGACAAGATCGAAAAAATCGTCCACTTAGCCGCGCCGATATCGCGGGTATGGCGGGCCCTGACCGATTACGAGGAGTTCGGCCGCTGGTTTCGCGTGAAGCTCGACGGACCGTTCAAAGTGGGGGAGATTACGCGGGGACGCATGACCTATCCGGGCTACGAGGATATGCCGTGGGAGTCGATAACCCACCGTATGGACCACGAACGACTCTTCTCCTTTTACTGGCCCTCCGAGGAGATAGAGTCGGCCATCGACGATCCGAAGATCGTACGGATGCTGGTGGAGTTTCGTCTCGAGGCCGCCGGCGATGGAACGCGCCTTACCATCACCGAGTCGGGCTTCGCCTCCGTACCCGATCCCCGCCGTATCGAGTTACTTCGCGAGAACACGCAAGGGTGGAATGAGCAGGCAAAGAACATCGCCGCCTATGTCGAATCGTGAGTTCGGGGCCGGTTCTTCGGCCGCCGTTGCGGATCCCGCTCCGGTGTTCGCCGCCCTCGGCGATGCGACGCGCCTTGCCCTCGTCTCACGCCTCGGCGATGGGAAACCGCGCTCCATCGTCCAGTTGACCGAGGGCGTCGGTATTACGCGGCAGGGAGTGACGAAGCACCTCCGCATTCTGGAACGGGCCGGTATTGTAATGAGCGTGCGCGTCGGTCGTGAGAGCCGATTCGTCTTCGATCCCGGGGCGATCGTGGAGGCCCGTGATTACCTCGATCGCGCATCCAAGCAATGGGAACACGCAATCGCGCGTCTTAAGGCGTTGGTTGAGGAAGAGTAGCCACATGAATGAAAGGGGAGGAACGATGGCGGGAACATTTCGCGGAGGCCGAAACATCGCTCTCAAAGTGCCGCCGCACCAGTGGGAGGCGACGGTGCGTTTTTATCGGGATATTCTCGGCCTTGACGAGATTACCGAAAACGCGCCGGAGGTCGTATTTCAGTTCGGTCACAACCAGCTGTGGATCGACAAAGTAGAAACGGTCAGCCAGGCGGAACTCTGGCTCGAGCTTGTCACCGACGATGTGTCGGCGGCGGCAGACCACTTCAAAGCCGCCGGTATCGCCCGATGTGACGAGATAGAGAAGCTACCCGATGCGCTACGGGGCTTTTGGATTTCAAGTCCTTCGTCGATTATACATCTCGTGAGCGACGGCGAGTAGTAAAGCGATGTGGTTCACCCTGGAGTCGGCACGGCAATCCGGCGCGGCGCGGTAGGGACGTACCCCGTCGATCCCACATGGGGCCGGCGGGACGCCGGCCGCCGGATTTCCTACGCGCGATTCGCTCAGTCCAGTCGACCGTACGCGTGGAGTATCCGTAGATTCTCCAGGGTGACGACTCCTCGCCACTCCTTGTGTGCCGCCTCCCACGCGTCGGGATACCACCCCATCCAGGTCCAGGTAGGCTCCCAGTACCCTTCTTCGCGC
This sequence comes from Alkalispirochaeta sp., assembly GCA_965601925.1. Classification (GTDB taxonomy): domain Bacteria; phylum Spirochaetota; class Spirochaetia; order DSM-27196; family Alkalispirochaetaceae; genus Alkalispirochaeta. The sequence continues at coordinate 1,051,293 of OZ271854.1, read as the reverse complement.
TGGGACTCCACCACGAAATCGAGGTGACGCTCCACCGCCTCGGCCACCGCTCCTTGGACAAGGGGAGAGGGGGTGGGAAAGACGTTGAGCGGCGCAGCGCAGAACGTGTTCCACTCCGACGGATCAAAGGAGAGCACGCGAGGAATCATTCCCTCCAGATGCTCCATCGCGCGATCCTTGATTGGGTGTACGACGCGCTCATTGTCGATCAGCGATAGACTCGACCTGAGTGCCGTTCCACCCCCGCCAAGGCCCCCGGCGTCGGCATCGACGATTGATCGCAAAACATTTTCGACGAGTGATGCGGCATCCGGGATCGAGTCTTCGGTGTCGAAGCGGTGGAGAAGATCCACCAGGTGTACACGCGGGATGATTGCGAAGTTGTCGAAGGTTTCCCTCAAGTTCCCGAACGGCCCGTCACCGCCCCGATCGTCCCACCACGGAGCGCGAGGGTGGTCCTGGGCTGAGGATGGAAGTATCGACCAGCCGCGCTCGACCGGATCGTACTGCGTCGCCAGATATCGCACGGCTCGTCGCGCCGCGGACTCATCTCCGGGGCACCCCGTGTCCGCCAGGATTGCCAGGCCCACCTCAGTCGCGTACGGCGAGGAGTCGGGCGCACGCACGTCCGGCTCTATGGCTCGTCCGAAGCCGCCGTCGTCGTTCTGATACTCCGCAAGCGCCGTAAGAACATCGTCTCGTCGTCCTCCGCCGAATTGGAAGCGGAAGAGTGCTCGCTCTACATCGCGCGCTTCATGCAGCAGAAATCGTTCGGCGGCACCGAATCGTTCCTTCGATAATCGTTTCATTCTTCCTCCTTGCCCGCCGCTCGGGCGAACATGGGAAGCGTACACCGGAGACGGTGACAACCCTATGTCACTTGTTTTTTGTCGCCCCGTACATGCGAATGACCTCGTGAGCACTCCGACACACCATGCCGACCAGTTCGGGTGGGGAGAGGACCTCGGCCTCCCCGGTTAGGCCGAGCACGACGCGACTGAGCCACCGATACTCTTCCGTGGGGCACCGGAGACGTAGTTCTCCGCCGGTCTCCGTCTTGTGTACGATCGCCCACGAGCAGGTGCGTTCCACCTCCATAACGCCCCGTTGGGTGAGGGCGATGACGACCTCCGGGAGGGATGGATCGCCGTATGAAGGTCGGTTTACACTTCGCTGCCCTCCCGTCGGCGGTTGTGCCGTGCTCATGCTCGATATACGGTCCACGCGGTAGGTGCGTTCCTCTCCGCGTTCGTGAGAATACGCATTGAGGTACCAGAACCCGTCTCGAGCGGAGAGCTTTTGCGGATAGAGGAGCTGGATCGAGTTGCGTTCCATCGAGGTATACTCGACGCGGATCCACCGTTCCTCTTGTATCGCCGTCAAAATGGGATCGAAGAGGGGAATCTCCGCTGCACCACCGGGGACGTGCTGCTCAACGTTGACCATCAACGTATCGACTCGAGTTCTCATCGGCTCCGGCATGAGACTCCGTATCTTTGCCTGCACCGATTGCCGTGTTGCTGAACGCGCGAGGTGCGCCGACGCCTCCAAGGTATTCAGCGCCAACTGGAGCAGAAAGGCCTCGTGCAGGCTGAGGGCGAGGGGCTTCAACGTGAAGTCGATGAGTGAGTAGCCGCCGGACGGACCCGCTTCCGCGACGATGGGTATACCCATTTCGCACAGCGCCTGGATGTCCCGCATGATGGTACGCCGAGACACCTCGAATCGCCGCGCCAGAGCGTCACCCGAGAGCTTCCGCTCTTGAAGATGCAGTAGAATCGCGGTGAGGCGATCGACACGGTTCATGGTATTACGGTATCACAGGTGGTATCGCGGGAGTAGCGCACTGAACGAGGCGCGGAGTTACGCCTACACCGAAGGGGGCAACGATGAGCACAATGGATTTTTCGAACGCGCAATGGATTCACCGGCCCAAGACCTTTGAAGTCGCCTCCAATGCGATCACCATTACGACCGAGCCGGGTACCGACTTTTGGCAGCGCAGTTACTACGGTTTCCGTAACGACAATGCGCCCGCGCTGCTCGTGGAGAGCGATGCGAATTTTTCATTCACCACTCGGGTATCCTTTGAGTACGGGGATCTCTTTGACCAGTGCGGCGTCATCGTATACATCGACAGCGAAAACTGGTGCAAAGTCGGCATCGAGTGTGATGCGTCGTGGCGTTTGGGAAGCGTAGTAACCAACCTCGGCTATTCCGATTGGGCGACGACGGATATCGAGCCGGTATCGGTCCGGTGGTACCGAGTGAGCCGCCGCGGTCCCGATTTTCTCGTCGAGTCTTCACCGGACGGTGTCCTCTATACGCAGATGCGCATCTTCCACCTCCACGCTCTCGGCGAGACAACCGCCGATATGGGGAGGCAGGATCCTCCTGCGGCGCCGGAAAAACCTGTGCGCTTCGGTGTGTACGCCTGCAGCCCGACCCGAGGATCGTTTCAGGCACGCTTCGATAGTCACACGATTGCGGACTCTTCGTGGAAAGCGCACGGGGGATGAGCCGGCGGCGTGCATAGAGCCGCCCGGCTTATCACCGGACGGCTCGTCATGTCTGCGTCGGTTTCGTGCGATAGCGATCGCACAACGTTGGATTCACTCGGTGGTCATCTCTAAGCGCGCGACGGCGCGTTGAATAAGGCCGAAGTAATCCCTGAAATCTACCGCGGTAGCGGCGGTCGTGGCGTCTGCGAGGCGCCATTGGTTGTCGCCGCCGCGGGTCATCTCATCGACGGTGAACGCTACGCCGTACTGCTCGGCCGCGTCACCGATTGCGTCGATGTTGCCGTGCCATCCGATGCCGAAGTTCCAGTACTCCGAACCTCGTTTGGTAACTCCGCCGTACGGGGTCGTGGTGACGGGAATGGGGGTGCCGCCGAACTCGGTAAAGATCTCAAATTCGCCCGCGGCGGCATTTGCAAACCACGCGGCCATGTTCCCCTCATTACGGATGATCATCATCTCCAGTGCGGTGTTACCCGCGGGATTACCGGCCTCGTCGGCCTCTACGTACACGAGCGTCGTGCCGACCGTCGTGCCGACATAATTGGTACCGGCGTAGGCGATGTGGCGCGCAACGTACACGGTATCGCCGCGTACGACATAGCTCACAGTGTTATTCTCATTCCAATCGGCGGACTCGAGGTCGACGATCGCTAATGAATGGGGAAGAAACGCCTCGTCGACGGTTACCTCAAATGCGCCGTCGGCATCGGTGGTAACGACGGCCTGGCCGACGTATCCGCCGTGCACGTATGCATATGCCTCGACACTTTGGCCCGGAGCGAATCCGGTCGGTGCTGCGGCGTCACTTCCGCAACTCGCGAGAGCTACTACGACGACGACAGACACCAAGATGGTCATAAAAGTACGCATGGTGACTACTCCTTACTATTGTGGTGAGGTATGTGCCGGCTATTCCGGCTCTTTCAATGTTTCAGGGTATGCCGAGACCATTCCGCTGTCAATTCTTTATCAATAATCTTTTATTTATTAAAGAGTCAGAATGCTATTTCGTCATGGAGTGTTTGCTCCACCGTCGGACCGCTCGTCTCGACCGTCACCGCCGTCCGCGTACTCGGAGACAGGTCGGGCGATGTGTGCTCGGCGGACGGTGCGGCGTACCGTTATCCACTACACACCGAGCCGCTCTTGACCATGGTCCCGGCCGAAACCGGTGCGGCCACGTCTATTCGATTCCGGACAGTCCTCTCGCCGCTTGAACCTCCAGATGATCCTGTAACCCCTCGGGGAGATGGAGTGCCGCGGCAAGCTCGTCCAGGTAGGCGCGCTCCCGAGGGTGGTCGGGATCGATAGCCAAGCACGATGCCAAGTAGACCTCGGACTTGTGCTCCAAGCTCGTGACCGCCGAGGCGATCTCCCGGGCCGAGATGTCGCTCCGAAGATAGTCGAAGACGATTCCCTTTTGATCCGCCGGCAGATTCATCCGTTCCACCGCATCGAAGATTCTCGTCTGTTCGTCCGCGTCGATGTGACCGTCCGCTTTAGCGGCGGCGATCATCGCCTTTATGAGGGTAAGCTCGAGAGGCGGGCCCGCGGCTTCGGCGTCGGGCATGTACGCCTCGTGGGGTGCGTCGATGTCCGACACCGTTGCGGTTTGCGCCTTCTCGACGGTCTGATTGTGCTTCCAGTTTTGATAGCCTTTGTATGCAAGACCGCCCAGAACGGCAAGACCGCCGTACGTCGCCGCTTTGCCGGCGAATTTACGCGCCGACTTGTTGCCCACGATGAGCGCCATAATACCACCGGCGGCCGCACCGCCCGCGACTCCGCCGGGAATCTGGCTCGTTACATTGCCGATCGTGTCGCGCACACTTCGGCCCGACGTGGATGATGGTGAACCCGTCTCGCCCGTGCCGACGAATTGGTTCAATAAGTTTTGTATATTCATCGTTCGTTTCCACCGAAAGGATAAAAAAAGTGATCGGTCCGGACAAGTAAAAGCTGGAGGTCGCGATTCGCCGTGTGATACGGCAGGCGGAGGGATCCCGTACCGACTCCGTGCTACCCGAACGGATCGATCGCACGGATTCGATCGAACGTATCGTGCGACTGCTCCTGAAAGTCGATGATGGTTCCGTCTGAATCGTAGATGGTCGTGCTGCGGTACCATTGAATCCCGCCGTCGGGCTGCCACGTGTATCGAACGCGACGGACCATGCCGTCGGGGTGAAACGCCATATCGATGTTCGAGGCCCGCGGACGGCGCAACAAGCCCCATTCGCCGATGATCTCGCCGTCTCGGTTATAGACGCGCACCGTAGCCTCGACTCCGGTCTCGTCGGTACAGCGCGAGCTTGCCGTTCCACCGTCGGAGAAAAACGTATAGGTGCAACCGCTATCCGCGGGTGTCGCCACGAGATTTGCGTAGCACAGCATCGACACGACGACGAGTACCGGACGTTTCATGGTATGGAAGCATATCACACCGTGAACGCGATCCGTCGGTACGCAGCCGGCACGCGCCGGCGTGGTCCTTGCCCTCGATCCGCATTTTGCACTATGGAATGATCGTCGTGGAACGAGCGCTGAAATTGAATACGATCGGCAAAGCCGTCGAGATCGTACAGACGATGCAGCGGGCGAAACGCCCCTTGAGCATAAAAGAGATCGCGGAGGCGATGGGCTTCAATAAATCGTCTCTATACCACCACGTGAAGACGTTGACGACTCTGAAGTTCCTCCAGAAGGACGCGGACACCAGAAAGTACGATATCGGGTTGGGCCTCGTAGAAGTCGGGCTCTCATATCTCGGCGTGCCGTGCGATGTTCATGCTTCGTCGGCGTGAAGACCGATGTCCATTCTACCGCGGCGGGAAACGTACTCTTGGCTCATCTCGATCACGCCTCGCTCGAACATATCGTAACGGGTCTTTCGATGCGACGCGTTACCGAGCATACCATCACCGATAAGGAGGCGTTGTCGCGCGATTTGCGTGTTGTGAAGAGCCGGGGGTACGCCTTGAATCTCCAGGAACACGTCGTGGGAATGCACGCCGTCGCCGTACCGATCCTCAACCACGATGCACAGTGTGTCGCCTCGATTAGTGTCGCGTGCGCGACCAGGGCGGTATCGCGAACGACGTTGGAGACCGAGGTGCTGCACAAGTTGCGGGACGCCGGGCTCAAAATATCCACCGTTATGGGATATCTCGCCCCACAACACACCGTCCGACTCCCGTCGGTGTACACTAAACACCTATGATCGTCGACGAGTACAAGGTTCTGATTCTCGCTCAAATGAAGGCCGCGTTGGCAACGATGTCTCAATGTATCGTCGGCTGCCCGAGCGAAGACTGGCACGAGGCGCACCGCGATTATCCGTTTTCACAAGTGGTGTTTCACACGCTTTTCTTCACCGACTACTATCTGCAGGTGGATGGTGCCGGATTCAAGGAACAGTCCTTTCACCGGGCGCATCCCGCGCTCTTTCAAGACTACGAGGAACTCGAGTGGAACGCCCCCGTCAATCTATATGACCGCGCGCTGTGCGCCCGCTATCTCGATTTCTGCGTCGAGAAGGCCGAGGCGGTGATCGGTTCCGATACCGAAAAGACGCTTTTCGGTCCGTCCGGCTTTGCGGGAAAGGAGTTCACCCGCGCCGAACTGTACGTGTACGTTACCCGCCATATTCAGCACCACGCCGCGCAGTTGGGTCTGAGGGTGCAGATGCAAACCGGTAACGAGCTTGAGTGGGTACATCGCGGTTGAACGGCCGCAGTTCGCGCAGTCGTTCGGTAACCGCTCGGCGTGAGCCGTCGGAGACGACCGATCACCTCCCCCTCGCTCCGAGTACATCCGCCACGGTGTGACGGCGAGGTATTGTCGCAATGCTCCTCCTCGACACACCGATCTGGGTCGACCGTGCCTATCCGTCGCATTCACTTGCGCGTATTCCGGCAAGGTACTAGGATATTATCCACAGCGAGGACAGAGCATGAGAGAGACTACTCACACCGATACGACCGATCCACGTTTTCCGGAGCTCGCCATCGCCTTGCCGGATTGGGTCTGCGACCTCATTCCACCGGAGGGCCACGTCTATCGCACCGACGAGGAAAAGATGCGTTTGGTGCTCACACTCGCCGAAGAGAACACTCGTCGAAACGGCGGCGGACCGTTCGGCGCTGCGGTATTCGACGCGGACCGCAATCTCCTTATCGCCCCGGGGATTAACATGGTCGTGCCGAGCCGATGGTCCGGGGCCCACGCCGAGATCGTCGCCTTCGCCGTCGCCCAACAGCGTATGGGAACCCACGATCTCGGCGGTGACGGGATGCCGCGGTGCGAGCTCTTTACCTCTACCGAGCCGTGCTCCATGTGTCTCGGCGCGACGCTCTGGACCGGCGTCCGCCGCCTCGTCTGTTCCGCCCGTGACGAAGACGCTCGGGAGATCGGTTTTGATGAGGGTCCCAAGCCGGAGCGATGGCCGCACGAGCTCGCCGATCGCGGTATAGCGGTGCGGCGCGACCTGTTGCGCGACGAGGGGCGACGCGTGCTGCTTGCGTATCGGGAGACGGGCGGCGCCATTTACAATGCGCGGCAGGCCGACGTGCCGCGGTGACCGGTGTACGGCGGATTTCGACGCGACGGTACGATTTTTATGGTGCGGGGCCTCCTGCAGAACGGAGTGTGCGGCGTGACCTTTTCCTTGCATTGCGTTGAAATCGGGTTGATAATTGCGCAACACCACAACAGAGGGCCGGCTGTTTATGATAATGCGGAGCGAGGGCGACGACCCGAGAACGTTTTACGAGTCGCGACCCGAGTCGGTGGAGGTCCTCCCGGTGATGACGGCGCGCGAAACGGTGCCGATTGTGAGCGGCGATCTCCACATCGTGCATCTCGGAGCGGGCGCGCGGCACAGATGGTCGCGGGTTACGAAGAGGTGATCGGCGAGACGCGGTCGCGGTACCTCGCCTTCGATGCTTCGGACCACGCGTCCCGAGCCGAGGACCATCAACGTGCAAGACGGTAGACGCACCATACGACACGAAAGGACGAGGTAAGACGTGGCAGAGGTTACTTTGACGGTAAACGGAACCGAACACACCGTGGCGAGACCGGGTGAGCGAACGCTCCTCGCCTTTCTGCGCCACGATCTCGATCTGGTTGGAACAAAAAACGGGTGCGGCACCGGAGAGTGCGGCACCTGTACGGTCCTCGTGGACGGCAAGGCCCGTAGGGCCTGTACCCAGCTCCTTTCGCGGCTTCACGGGGCAACGGTTACGACGATCGAAGGGCTTTCCGCCGGCGGATCGCTCCACCCCATCCAAGACGCGTTTGTTCGTCACGGGGCGATTCAGTGCGGATTTTGCACTCCCGGTATGGTTATGGCGACCAAGGCGCTCCTCGACTCCGACCCGTCACCCTCCGACGCCGCGATACGAAAGGCGCTCAAGGGCAATCTCTGTCGCTGCACCGGCTACCTACCCTTTATTCGTGCAGTTAGGGAGTTGGCGGAGGATTCGCTCTCCGATCGAGGCGCGCGGAAAGGCGTCGATGAGGTACCGGCTACGCCTCCCGGGAAGGGAACGTACCTCGCTCACGCGATAGAGCGGGGAGATCATCTCTCTACCGATGCCGCCCGCCCCGGCTTTAGTCCGATTCGCAAGGACGCGCCGGCGAAGGTGCAGGGGGAACGCATCTTTGCCGACGATTTTGCCGCGCCGGGCCAGCTCTACGGCGCCTTTCGCTTTGCCGACCATCCACACGCCCGGCTTCTTTCCGTCGATACCTCCGCGGCCGGTGCGATGGACGGCGTGGCATGTGTACTGACGGCCGCCGATCTACCGGGACGGAACGGTTTCGGTCTCATGGTGCCGCACCAACCGGTCTTCGCCGACGGTATCGTGCGCTATCGCGGCGAGGTCGTCGCCGCGGTCTTTGCCGAAAGCGAAGAGGCGGCGCGTCGTGGCGCAGAGGCGATCTCGGCGCGTTGGGAAACCCTGGCGCCGGCCATGGACGCGGAGGCGAATATGGCCGCGGACGCCCAGACGCTCCACGAGGGCGGCAACGTGGCGGAGCACTACGTCTTCACCAAAGGTGACCCCGATGAGGCGTTTCGGGAAGCCGATATCGTGATCGAGGGGGAGTACGAGACGCCGTCGGTGGAGCACGGATATCTGGAGCCCGAGGCGTGTCTGGCCGTACCTGACGACGGAACCGCCGGGGCGGCGGGCCTTACGGTCTATACTCACAACCAAGGCTCTTTCCGGTTCCGTGAGATGATCGCCAAGAGCCTTGACGTGTCGGAGAATCGTGTTCGGGTGGTTTACACCCCCTGCGGCGGCGGGTTCGGCGGCAAAGAAGAGCCGACGGTGCAGATCCACTGCGCCTTGGCGGCGCTCAAAACCGGACGTCCCGCCAAGATGCGCCTCAACCGCGAGGAGTCGATCCGCATCAGTACCAAGCGTCACGCCTCCAAGGTCCGTATGAAGCACGGCGCCAAGGCGGACGGTACGGTTATTGCGTGTAAGAGCGAGGCGATTTGCGACGCCGGGGCGTACATGTCCCTCACCCAGCCGGTCGTCTTTCGGGCCACGGTTATGGCCTCCGGCCCCTACGAGATCCCCAACGTCCACGCGGAAGCGTGGGGCGTGTACACGACCAAAAATCCCTCCGGCGCCTTTCGCGGCTTCGGGAGCACCCAGGTCACCTACGCCGTCGAGATTCAAATGGATCGCATCGCCCGAGCCGCCGGAGTGGACCCCATAGAGCTCCGTCGGCGCCACGGTCTTGCTCCCGGGCGAGTCAACGCCTTCGGCCACCGCGTATCAACCGGCGTCGGCTATCTCGAAACCTTGGACGCCGTAGAGCGGGAGCTTGCGGAGACGGTGCCGCGTGTGCGCCGAGAACGGAAAGCGCTTCGGGGCGCCGAGTTCACCGATCGGGCCGACGTTTCCGACGGAGCGACGGGCGGGCGATATCGCCTCGGTGTCGGAGTGGCGAGCTCGTACAAGAACGTCGGCCTCGGAAAAGGAGTGCCCGACGGCGCGGGGGCGACCGTGGAGATCGCCGCCGACGGCGCGGTAACGATATATGTCGGTGCGACCGATATGGGGCAGGGATCGGACACCGTATTCGCCCAGCTCGCCGCCGACGAGTTGGGCTGCGCATACGACATCGTACACGTCGTCTCCTCGGACACGGCCCGCTGCCCCGACGGCGGTATGACCACCGCCTCCCGGCAGACCTTCGTAACGGGGAACGCCGTCGTCGCCGCGGCTCGGGCGCTCAAAAACCGCGTCTTCGGCGGGAGTGCGCCCACCGGCGATGCCGTGGTCGATCGAGCACTCTTTGCGGCCACCGTAGAGCGAGCCGGCGGTCCGATTCGAGAGGAGCTCTGGTACGACGCGCCCAAGACCTATCCGTTACAACGCTACGCCGACCACCGCGCCGGTGTCAGTGAGGAGGAGTTCGCGATACACTTCGGCTACTGCTTCGCCTCTCAGGCCGCTATCGTCGAGGTGGACGTAGAGACCGGGGCGGTCGAGGTGCTTTCCATCATCGCCGCTCAAGATGCCGGAAAGGCGCTCCACCGACAAAACATACTGGGTCAGATCGAGGGCGGCGTCATGATGGGCCTGGGATACGCCCTCCACGAGTCCTACGCCGTCGACGACCGCGGTATCGGTCCGGTCTCTCTGAGACAGCTCGGAATCGTTCGCATCACCGATATGCCCGAGGTTGTGTCCCACATCGTCGAGGTCGATCACGTCGACGGTCCCCGGGGAGCGAAGGGCCTTGGAGAGGTTCCCCTGAATCCGACGGCGCCCGCTGTCGCGAATGCCATTGCCGACGCGGTCGGTTCGTATCCCTCGCGACTCCCGATAGGTATCGAGCGTTGACAGCGCACATCACCGGGAGTAGTGTCAGTATAGGTGCATATGCACAGGAGGCGCCTATGAGCTCCACGATAAGCCGCTCGGTAGAACGGGTAGACGCCCGTTCAAAATCTCGGGGAGAGGCCGCGTACATTGCCGACCATCGGTTCGACGGTGCGCTGTCCGCCCGTTTCCTTCGATCTCCCGTTCCTCGCGGAACGATCCGTCGGATTACCGTCCCGGACCTTCCCCGCGGGTATACTTTCGTTACGGCCGACGACATTCCGGAAGGCGGCAAGAACGTCGTCCCCATGATAACGTCGGACTGGCGGGTCTTCGCCGAGGACACGGTACGATATCTCGGCGAGCCGGTGGGGCTCCTCGTGGGACCCGATGCCACCCACCTCGAAGAGCTCCTGGACTCTTTTTCCCTCGACATAGAGGAGGAGACGCCGGCTTTCACCGATCTCGACGCGCTGGCGTGTGTCGGAGGACCGATTCACGGCGACGACAATCTCTTTTCGGATCACACGATCGTCAAGGGCGATCCCGACGCTGCGTTTGCCCGCGCCGAGCGCGTCTTTGAGAGCGAGTTTCAGACCGGGTACCAAGAGCACGTCTACATGGAACCCCAAGGGGTCGTTGCGACCGTCGAGAACGGGCGGCCGACCATTTATATATCCACGCAATGTCCCTTCTACGTGAGAAAGGGCGTGGCCGGTGCCTTGGGATGCTCGCCGGACGAGGTCACCGTGAAGCAGTGCGTCACCGGCGGCGGATTCGGCGGCAAGGAGCACTTTCCCGATGTCCTCGCGGCGGCGATGACCGTGGCGTCGCTCGTCGTACGCTCACCGGTGCGTTTCATCATGGAGCGTGGGGAAGATCTCCTATACTCCACGAAACGACACCCCTCAAGGACGCGTTACCGCGTCGCCGTGGACGGGAACGATCGCGTCGTCGCCTTGGACGCGGATCTCATGATCAACGCCGGCGCCTACCAGAGCGGCTCCGGGGTGGTTCTGCAGCGGGCGATGTTTTCGGCAGCCGGCGTATACGACATCCCGAACGTTCGCATTCGCGGGCGCGCGTTGTGCACCAACACCGTCCCGAACGACGCATTCCGCGGCTTCGGCGCGCCCCAAGCGCTCTTCGCCGCGGAGACTCTCATGACGCACATCGCGCGAGATCTCGGCGTCGACGAGGTCGAGTTCCGACGTCGTATGCTTCTGCAGGAGGGATCGGTTACCGTCACCAACGGGCGCATCAGAGAGGTGGTGAAGCTTCCGGAAATGTTGGAGCATGTGATGACCGAGAGCGATTACCGTCGCAAGGACCGCGAGTTCGGCCGAGGGAACTGGCGCGGTATCGGTATCTCCCTCTTTAAGCACGGGAGCGCCTTTACCGGAAGCGGCGAGCGGGACATCATCAAATCTCGGGTCACCATCAAGAAGCGCGCCGACGGCCGTCCCGAAATCAAGGCCTCTATCGTGGAGATCGGGCAGGGCGCCCTCACCACGCTGCGAAAGATCGTGGCGGAGGTATTGGAGATACCCGTTTCCGAGGTGCTCTATCACGAATCGGACACCTCAAAAGTACCGGACTCCGGTCCCACCTGTGCTTCTCGATCGGTGGGAATCGTCGGATATCTCCTGCAGGAGGCGGCGAAGAAGCTCAAAGGTAGGTTGGACGAGCCGGGAGAGTTCGAGGTACACCAGGGCTACCGCCATCCGAGCGGTTTGGAGTGGGATGCGGAGACCTATCAGGGCGATGCATACCCTTCCTATTCCTGGGGAGTTAATGCCGTGGAGGTCGAGGTAGATCGGTATACCTACGAGGTGACGGTCCGGGGAGTGTGGACCGCTTACGACGTGGGACGCGCGATCGATGACAAAGTGGTACGCGGCCAGATCGAAGGGGGCGCGAGCCAAGGGCTCGGGTATGCGAGTCTCGAAAAGCTGGAGCTCGTCGACGGGCGGTACCGGCAGGCGACCATGGCGGACTATATGATACCGACCTCGTTGGATTTCCCGCCGATAGCCTCCAAACTGTTCGACAATCCCTACGAGTACGGTCCCTTCGGTGCAAAGGGCGCCGGCGAGGTAGTGTTTGACGGTCTGGCTCCGGCCTACGCCGCGGCAATACAAAAGGCGCTCGATCTCCCGGTGCATCGCATTCCCGTGACGCCGGAATACGTAATGGAGCTTGTACATGGAAAAAGAGATACGGTTTCTGGTAAATGGGCGAGAAGCATCGGTCACGGTCAACCCGCTCAAGCGGCTCCTTGACGTCCTCCGCGACGATTTAGGATTACTCGGGGTAAAAGAGGGGTGCGGCGAGGGCGAGTGCGGTGCCTGCTCCATTATTCTGGACGAACGCCTCGTGGATTCGTGTATCCTCGCAGTCGGGGCGGTCGAAGGGAGTCGGATCGAGACGATAGAAGGTGTTCGCGATACCGAGCGGGGTAAGCGTCTTGTCGAACGTTTTGCCGCGGACGGCTCGGTGCAGTGCGGGTTTTGCATACCGGGTATGATCGTCGCCGCCGACGCGCTCCTTCGAGAAAATCCCCGCCCCACGGATCACGAAATACGAGAGGGAATCTCCGGCAACCTGTGCCGTTGCACGGGATACGACGCCATCGTGCAGGCGGTGAGTAACGCCTCCAAAGAGCTCGTATCCGATGCGGAAGGGCGGGACGTCGAGGCGGCATCATGAGTTCGTGGTATCGCCCCGCAAGCCTGGCCGACGCGCTTGCCGTCAGGGCCCGGGAGAGAGCGGTCCCCATGGCCGGAGCCACGGACCTGTTAGTTCGGTACCGCAAGCCGGCCGGGATGGTGCCGGAGTTTGACGGACCCATCGTATACATAGCCCATCTGGAAGAGTTAACGGGGATCGAGAGCCGCTATCGAGAGCTGCGCATCGGCGGTGCGGTAACCTATACCGACCTGCTTCGGCATCCGGCGACACCGGAACTGCTCCGCGCCGCCATCGTCGAGATCGCCGCCCCGGGCCTCAGAAACGTCGGTACCCTTGCCGGCAACATTTGCAACGCCTCTCCCGCGGCGGACGCGGTGTGTCCGTTGTACGCCTTGGACGCTCACGTCGAGCTTTCCTCATCCGCCGGGACGCGACGACTCCCAATCGAGGAGTTCGTCACCGGACCGGGGCGCACCGCTCTCGGAGACGACGAACTCCTCACAACCGTTGTGATACCCGGCCGGTCCGGCGACGCTTGGTTCTATAAAAAGGTGGGGACGCGCCGTGCGAACGCCCTTTCCAAGCTGTCCGTCGCCGCCTGCGCCGCAGTCGAGGCCGGCGTGATCGCCGATGTCGCCATAGCTTTCGGTGCCGTTGCGCCCACGGTCGTTCGGTCTCAAAGAGTCGAGGAGACGATGAAGGGCTTATCGATCGAGGAGGTCGTCAGGCGCCGCGACGAGCTTATCGAAGGCTATCGCGAGCTCGTCTCTCCGATCGACGATCAGCGATCCACCGCTTACTACAGAACGGAAGTTGCGCTGAACTTAGTCGGCGCATTTATCGATGATGTTTTAACGCCCCTCGGCGGATGATGCCGCTCGCAGGAGTATAGGCGGCGCCGACCGATGGTGGCGCCGACCGTCTGAGTACCGGTAGATATAGGCGCTTCTCACCGCGGGAGTACGCGCGGTGTGAGAATAGTTGTTTCATCTCGTTTACAGAAAAGGAGCAGCCTCTATGTCCGATTCCAATCGTGTGTCCGCAACGGATCTGATTTACGGTCTCAATGACAAACCGACGACTCTCCAATCCTTCTTTGCCGCATTGCAGCACCTCATGGCCATCTTTGTCGGCATCGTTACCCCGCCGATTATCATAAGCGGTGCATTGGGGTTGGACGTGCAGCAAAGTAGTTTCATCATCAGTATGGCGCTCTTTGCCAGCGGAATCTGTACATTCATTCAGGTGCGAAAGATCGGCCCTATAGGATCCGGTCTCCTCAGCATTCAAGGCACCAGCTTCACCTTTCTCGGATCCGTCATTGCGACCGGACTCGCGGTCAAGGCGGGAGGCGGTACCGTGGAGGCGGCGCTGGCGACGGTGTTCGGCGTCTGTTTTTTGGGTTCATTTATCGAGATGATCTTCAGCCGCTTCATTCCGTTGTTGCGCAAGATTATCACTCCCTTGGTCAGCGGTATCGTCGTGACGATGATCGGTCTATCCCTGATTCGAGTCGGTATCACCGATATCGCCGGCGGAGCCTACGTCCAGGCGAACGTGCCGGACGCCTTTGCGACGTGGCAGAACTTGGGGCTCGCCGCGATCGTCCTCGTCACGATCGTGGTATTGAATCGCAGTCGGAACAAGTTCGTTCGAATGGGCGCGATCTTCATCGGCTTACTGGTGGGATACGTCGTCGCCGCGATACTAGGCCGCGTCAACTTCGGTGCTCTTCGGGACCTCAACGTCATTCAAGCTCCGATTCCCTTCCGCTACGGTTTTTTCCGTTTCAGCTGGGCGAGCCTCGTCCCGTTTTTGCTCCTCTATCTCATTACCACAGTTGAATCGATCGGAGACCTGACTGCAACGTCGATGGTCTCGGGCGAGCCGATCGAGGGTGATGTCTACATGAAACGCATCTCCGGCGGTGTCTTGGGCGACGGCGTCAACTCGGCGATCGCAGCGGTGTTCAACAGCTTTCCCAACACAACCTTCAGCCAGAATAACGGAGTTATCCAGATGACCGGTATTGCGAGTCGGTATGTCGGCTACTGGATATCCGGTCTCTTGGTCGTGGTAGGACTCTTTCCCGTCGTCGGCGGGCTCTTCTCGATTATTCCTCCCCCGGTGTTGGGGGGTGCCACTATCATTATGTTCGGAACGGTCGCCGCCGCGGGAGTGAGAATTATCGCCTCCAGTACTATCGATCGGCGTGGTGTTCTGATTATGGCGATCAGTTTCGGCCTCGGTCTCGGCGTCGTCTTTGTCCCCGACGTGCTCAAGAACTTCCCGCCCCTTCTCCGGCAGATCTTCGGATCCGCAATCACCACCGGCGGGCTCACGGCGCTCTTTCTCAATCTGGTACTGCCGCGGTCGTTGCGTCAGGAAAAGGTCTCCGGGACGCCCTCGTCGGGATATGAGGATGTGAACTAACGGAGGATGTGTGACCCGCGCGTCGTCGAAACGTGTCGGCGGCACGCGGGCACGGCCCGTTCTTTAGGCGTCGGCGACCGCCTCGATGTTCATAAATTCGAAACGGCTTACGTCGAAGAGTCCCATATCCGTCAGCTTGATGGCGGGAATCACCGGGAGCGCCAGAAACGAGAGGCTCATAAAGGGGTCTATCGCGGAGTTCACGCGAAGCTCAGCGTGTGCCAGCCGGTTGAGGTGGGCCAGCCGTTCGCTTATCTTCTCCCCCGGCTCATCGGACATCAGCCCGGCGATCGGGAGGGGGAGGGTGTCGAGAATACGGCCCCCCTTGGCAAGGGTCATACCGCCGCTGCACCGTATGAGCTCGGCGGCCGCCTCGAACATGTCGCGATCGTTGTCGCCGATGATGATCAGGTTGTGGGAGTCGTGTGCGATCGTCGTTGCGACGGCGCCTCCCGCGACGCCGTACCCCTCGACCAGCCCCAAACCGATGTTTCCCGTCGCGCGGTGCCGCTCAACGACCGCGAGCTTCGAGACGGCGGACGTCTCATCGGCGGCGTAATAACCCTCGTCGTCGACCGCCACGGTGCGGATCTCCTTTTCGGTGATGAGGCTTCCCGGGTTGAGGCGAATTACGTTGACGGATGTGCCCGCCAGTGGGAGGCGGAAACTCTCGGCGTCCAGCTCCGCGACGTGCACGCTCCCGCTCACCGACGAGATGTCGGCACCGGGTACGGCAAAGGCGGCGCGATGGTCCTCCGCAACGAGTTGCCCGCCCTTATACACCTCGCGAACGTGGAAGCGTTCAAGATCGTCTACCACGACAAGGTCTGCGGCGAAACCGGGGTCGAGACTCCCTTTCCGGTCGAGGGAGAAGCACTCCGCGGCGTTAATCGTCGCCATCTGAATCGCCGTGAGCGGATCGAGACCGTGCTCTACCGCGCGGCGTACGATGTGGTCAATATGGCCCTCCCGCAGGATATCCTCGGCTTGCTTATCGTCGGTGCAAAAGGAGCAGCGCCTTGCGGTGTCGCGATTCACTCCTTCGACAAGGGCCTCGAGGTTGCGCGCCGCCGACCCCTCGCGAATGAGCACCCGCATGCCCACCCTGAGACGCTCGGACATCTCCTCTACCGTAGAGCACTCATGGTCGGTGCCGATGCCCGCGGCGCGATACGCCGTGAGACCGCGTCCCCGGAGCATGGGGCTGTGGCCGTCGACCGGTTTGTCTCGTTCGGCGGCCAGTGCGATCTTCGCCAGAACTCCGGCGTCGCCGGCGACGACCGCCGGATAGTCCATCACCTCTCCCAACCCCAGCACCGACTCCTCGTCGATCAATGTCGCCAGCGCTTCGGCATCCAAGATTGCACCGGCGTTCTCAAAAGAGGTCGCAGGAACGCAGGAGGGCAACATGTACAGAACGTCGAGGGGAATGTCCTTGGCGGCGGTGATCATGTAGCGGATACCCTCAATCCCCGCGACGTTGGCGATTTCGTGGGGGTCGGCTATCACCGTAGTAGTCCCCCGGGGCACCACGAGGCGAGCGAACTGCTCGGGAGAGACCAGTGCCGACTCGATATGGACGTGGCTGTCGATGAAACCGGGAATTACGTACCGGCCGCCCACGTCCTTTTCGTCCCGCCCGTCGTAGGAGCCGATGCCCACCACGGCGCCGCCCGCCACTGCGAGGTCTCCCGTTACCACTTCATGAGTGCGCACATTAACAACACGCGCATTTCGCAGCACGAGATCCGCATCACTGCGTCCCATCGCAACGTCGATCAGATGTTTCCGTTCCACGCGGTACCCCCACGTTCAGAATAGCCCCGCGAGAATCACCGAGCAAGGAAAAGGTTTGAATATGCCCATTTTTGAGGCGCCATTTTCGTCGTTTGCTTATTTGAAGAGCGAAGGTTTTAAGTTGCGCCCAAAGAAAAGGAGGTTTACACTGAGTGAACTGTTCGTCCCGGGGCGGGGGTCATCACTATTCAGCTCAAGGGGAAGTAAAGATGGAACGTTTTTTTCAACTCAAAGAGCATAACACGTCGGTTCGAACCGAGGTTATCGCCGGAATCACCACCTTTTTGACTATGGCCTACATTCTCGCGGTCAACCCGAGCATTCTCTCGGCTGCGGGGATGCCGGCGGACTCGGTCTTTACGGCCACGGCTCTGGCCTCCCTCATTGCCACGGTGGTGATGGCCTTGGTTGCCAAGCTTCCCTTTGCGTTGGCTCCCGGTATGGGACTCAATGCGTTCTTCGCCTTCGCCGTCGTCCTCGGCATGGGCTATAGCTGGCAGTTTGCGCTCACCGCAGTGTTTCTCGAAGGTATCATCTTTCTCATTTTGACCTTCTTCAATATTCGTGAAGCGATCATCAATCTGATTCCGATGAATATCAAGCGCGCGATTTCCGTCGGTATCGGGCTCTTTATCGCCTTTATCGGCATGCAGAACGCCGGAATCATCGTGAATAACGATGCGACTCTGGTGGGGCTCGGCTCGTTGGGAAATCCGAACGCCCTTCTGGCCGTCATCGGCCTGATCATCACCGGCGTCATGATCGCCTTCAAGGTTCGCGGCGCGCTTCTGTGGGGAATCCTCGGGTCTACGATCATCGGTATTCCTATGGGAGTCACCAACCTTACCGGATTCCGACTCGTGGCGGCGCCGCCCTCTTTGGCACCTATCTTTCTGCAGTTCGAGTTCAGCCGAATATTCACCATCGACATGGTGATCGTCCTGTTCACCTTTCTCTTTGTCGACATGTTCGACACCGTAGGAACTTTGATCGGTGTCTCCACAAAGGCCGGTATCCTGCGTGAGGACGGTTCGATTCCTCGGGCAAAACAGGCGCTCTTTGCCGATGCGGTAGGAACCACCGTCGGCGCCATGCTCGGCACATCGACGGTTACCACCTACGTCGAGAGCGCCGCCGGTGTCGAGGAGGGCGGCCGCACCGGCCTGACATCCCTCACTACCGCGGGCATGTTTCTTCTCGCTCTCTTTTTGAGTCCCCTCTTTCTCCTCGTTCCCGGCGCCGCGACCGCTCCGGCGTTGATTCTGGTGGGCGTTTTCATGATGAGCCCTGTCCGGGAGATCGACTTTTCGGAGATTACCGAGTCCGTACCGGCCTTTTTGGCCATGGTGATGATGCCCTTGGCCTACAGCATAGCCGAAGGCATTGTGTGGGGCCTGACATCCTACGTGATTCTGAAGGTCTTGAGCGGTAGGGCCAAGGAAGTGGGGGTCGCGACCTATGTGGTGGCCGCGGTGTTCGTGCTGCACTTCTTCATCGGTTAGAATAGGTGTGCGACTGAGATAATATCCACTCGACGGTCGTCTTGACGGCCGCCGTCGGTGGACGTAGGATAATCTCAAAGCTACAAAACGCGAGAGCGCACGGCTTTTGATATTAACCTAAACTCAACCTTTCTTTTTTTGTCGGCCGATGGACCGACCGTCCGGTCGTTCCCGTGGAAGCGATAGCGTTGCCCGGGGGTGCCGCGGGCAAGGAGTGGCTCGATGGGTGACAACATGAGGCTCGTACCGTTAGGCGAACTCCTGAGGCGCATGCTTGAGGAGTATCGCGAACAGCGGTCGATATTCGATATTCCTCAGGACTCCTGGTACCGCCGAACCGACGCGCGCACCGTTCGCATTCTAAACGAATCGTGCGAGATACCCTTAGGCCCGGCCGCCGGCCCACACACGCAGTTGGCGTCCAATATCGTGTGCTCGTATCTCACCGGTAGCCGCTTCATCGAACTAAAAACGGTCCAGATCCTCGACGCTCTTGAGATTGAGAAGCCGTGTATCGACGCCTACGACGAGGGATACAACACCGAGTGGTCCACGGAGCTTTCCTTGGAGGAGGCGTGGCGGGAGTACGCCAAGGCGTGGATTCTGCTCCACGTCGTCGAGGAGCTCTTCGATATGAAGGCTTCCGGCTTGGAGCGTTCTTTCATCTTCAATATGAGTGTCGGCTACGACATGGCCGGGATACGCACCGAAGCGATGCAGCGCTACATCAACCGCATGAAGGACTCTTCCGCAGAGGCGCTCTTTGCGCGGTGGATCGGTGAGGTGCGCACCGTTATGCCGGCGCTCCTGGCCGGCACCGGTTTAGAGGAGAAAGCGAAGGTATTCGAGGCTTTTACCGTGACCGGGCGAATGTGCCGCTCCGTCACTCTTTCGACGATGCACGGGTGTCCGCCGGACGAGATCGAGGCGATCTCGTCCCATATGCTCGTCGATCAGGGGCTGGACACGTATGTAAAGCTTAACCCTACGCTTCTGGGTTACGATACCGTGACGTCGATTCTTTCCGGTCTCGGCTTCGGCTACGTCGCGTTGGACGCCGAGGGATTCGCGCACGACCTGCAGTATCCACAGGCTCTGGAGATCCTCGCACGATTACGAGCCGTCGCGGCGGATCACGGTAGGTGTTTCGGTGTGAAGCTGACCAACACCCTCGCGACCAAGAACAATCGCACGGAGCTCCCCGGCGGCGAGATGTACCTTTCGGGGCGCGCACTCTTTCCCCTCTCCATTACCGTCGCCTCCCGGCTCGCCGAGGCGTTCGACGGGGAGCTGCCGATCTCCTTCTCCGGAGGGATTACCGTTCACAACGCGCAAGCGGTCTTCAAGACCGGCATCCGCCCCGTCACGCTCGCCACCGATCTGTTGAAGCCCGGCGGCTACCTCCGGCAAGTGCAGATCGCCGAGGCGTTGGACGCCGTCGACGACCGGGAGATGAGTCGAATCGACGTTGCGGCGCTGGCCGCGCTCGCCCGGAGCTCCTATACCGAGAGAAGCCTCCACAAGGAGTTTCGCGGCACCGACGAGGTCGCCGTTCCGGGAGCGCTACCGCTGTTCGACTGCTACGAGGCGCCGTGCGTCACCGCCTGCGCGATTCGGCAGCACATACCGGAGTACATCCGCCTGGTCGGGGAAGAGCGCTACGACGAGGCGTTGGAGTGCATCTACGAACGCAACGCCCTCCCTTCGATCACGGGCCATATCTGCGACCATAAATGTCAGTTGGTCTGCACACGCCTCGACTACGAAGGCTGCCTCAACATCCGTGAGGTCAAGCGACTGGCGGTCTTGAAAGGGATCGACGCGTATCGTCCGCAACGACACCCCGGCCCGGTGCGGTCCGAGAAGGTGGCGGTCGTCGGTGCCGGTCCGGCGGGACTCTCGGCGGCGTACTTTCTCGCCCGCGAGGGATTTGCCGTCTCGGTCTTTGAGCGGGAGCGTGACGCCGGAGGCGTCGTACGCAACGTTGTCCCGCACTTTCGCATCGCCCGTGAGGCGATCGATAGCGATGTCGGAGTTATCCGCGATATGGGCGTCGAGTTCCACTTCGGCGTCACCCACGGCATCAGCGTGAACGAACTCAAAGAGAAGGGCTTCGAGTTTGTCGTTCTGGGCCTGGGGACCTACCAAACCAGGAATCTGCCGATCGGCGGGGACTCCTCGCGCATCCATCCGTCGCTCCCGTTCCTTTTGCAGTACAACCGCGACGCGACGACGCTTGAGATGGGTAAAGAGGTCGTCGTGATCGGCGCCGGCGACACCGCGATGGATTGCGCCCGCGCGGCCCTACGATGCCCCGGCGTCGAGGGCGCCTCAATCGTCTACCGTCGCGCTTTCGAACAGATGCCGGCGAGCCGTGAGGAGTATGAGTTTGCCCGGGAGGACGACGTCGCGTTTCGCTGGCTTCGCAGCCCTGAGCGGCTGAACGACGATGGAACACTTACCGTACGCGTCATGACCTTGGGCGAGGCGGACGCCTCGGGGCGCCGTCGTCCCGTGCCCACCGACGCGACCGAAGAGATTCGTGCCGACAGCGTGGTCTACGCCATCGGCGACGATCCGGACGTCGTCTCGCTCCGAGATCTCGGCCTCCACCCAGACGAGCGGGGGGGCGTCCCAACGTCGGAGGGCGGCGAGACGGAGATTGAGAACGTCTTCCTCATCGGCGACAGCCGTACCGGCGCCTCAACCATCGTCAACTGCATCGCCGAGGGACGCCGCGCCGCCGACGCCATCTGTCGCAGAGTGGAGCCGGATTGGGTGCGATCGGAAGTCGTGCCCCGTCTCGACGCCGAGGAGCGCGCGGCGCACATCGCCGACAAGCGGCGCCGGATCGTTGCCAAGCCGGACGCACGTTCCGATTACGAGCCCGCCCGCTTCGGGGCCGTGGAGCGGTCGCGCTGCCTGGAGTGCGACTTCGTCTGCAATAAGTGCGTCGACGTCTGCCCCAATCGCGCCAATATCGCCCTGCCGGTGGCCGATGAAGAGCTCTTCGACAATCCGTACGAGATCGTCCACATCGACGCGTACTGCAACGAATGCGGCAACTGCGGGCACTTTTGTCCGTGGGAGGGGCTGCCGTATCGCGACAAGCCGACGGTGTTCAGCACTGCCGAGGACTTCGCACAGAGCACCAACCAGGGATGGCTCTTGAAGGGCGACACGGTCACGGTGCGCTTCGCCGGAACGGAGCGCACCCTCACCACCGCCGAGGTCGCCGCCGCGGCTCGGGGTGAAGACGACGAGGCGCGCTTCTTTCGCCTCTTCGAGTTGGTGCGTATGCGTCGCCCTCACCTGTTCGGGCCCGTGGAGCCGACGATATCGGGAGTGCCGCGATGATTCTCTTTAAGAACGCTACCCTTGTCGACTTCGATCCGCCGCGAGTACGGGAGGGTTACGATCTTCTGGTGGATGGGGCGGCGATCAAAGAGGTCGGAGCGAACATTTCGGTCGAAGGCGGAGCGACCGTAGTCGACGCCGGCGGCAAGGTGATTTTTCCCGGCCTCGTCTGCAGTCACCACCACTACTACTCCGGCCTCGCCCGGGGGATGCTCGTGGAGATCGGCCCCACGCCGGACTTCGTTTCGATCCTAAAAAATCTATGGTGGCGCATGGATCGCGCGCTGGACGAGGAGAGTCTCTACTCCGCCGCCCTCGTTTGCTCATTGGACGCGATTCGCTGCGGTACCACGGCGGTAGTCGACCACAACGCGTCGCCTAACTTCATTACCGGATCCCTCGCGACGATACAACGAGCCTTTGAGGAGGCGGGTCTCCGGGGCGTCACCTGCTACGAGGTGACCGACCGTCACGGAGAGGCGGGGATGCGCGCGGGAGTAGCGGAGAACATCGCTTTTGCGAAGCGCATCGACGAGGAGCGCACCGCCGGCTCCTGGTCGGGCCTCACCGAGGCACTCATCGGTGGACATGCACCGGCGACCCTGCCGGATAACGGACTGAAGATGGTCGCCGACGCGTGCGAAGAGACGGGGCGAGGATTCCATGTACACGTGGCGGAGGATCTTTACGACGCCTCCTACTCGCATATCACCTACGGTAAGGATTTGATTCCGCGCCTGGCGGACTTCGACCTCATAGACGGGAAGTGTCTCGTCGCCCACGGCACCCATCTGGGCGCCGCCGAAGTCGAGCTTCTCAACGGACACGACGGTTTTCTTCTGCACAGCTGTCGATCCAACATGAACAACAACGTGGGGTACAACCACCGTCTGCCGGAGTTCAAACACTTCGCTCTCGGCACCGACGGTATCGGTGGCGACATGTTTACCGAGTTGAAGAGCGCCTATTTTAAACATCGCGACGCCGGCGGCTCCTTGGGACCGGGAGATTTTTTGCAGGCCCTGGCGTCGGGAAACGAGATTCTGCGACGCATATTCGGCCGTTCTTTCGGGCGCTTGGAGCCTGAGTATGCGGCGGATTTGGTCGTCGCGACCTACGCGAGTCCGACGCCCTTGGTTGCGGAGAACATCGCGGGGCACATGGTCTTCGGCATGGGGGCGGAGATCGTGGAGACGGTGATGATCGAGGGGCGTATCGTAATGCGCGACCGGCGACTCTCCGCGGATACAGAGGCAATCTACCGCGAGGCGCGTGGTCAAGCGGTGCGCTTGTGGGAACGGATGAAGACTATCGAGGCGTAGCGCGGACGCGACAACCCGAAAGGCCTGACGCTACGGAAAGGGAACACCATGAGTAAAGCACAAGACATTGTACAAAAGGCGCAGCAGTATCGCGATGAGACCGCCGGTGTACTGAGCGAGTTGGTACGTATCAAGTCCTACAGCGCCGCCGAAAAAGACGTCTGCCTGCGGATCAAGGAGATGTGCGAGTCCTACGGCTTCGACGAGGTACGTATCGACGGCTTGGGAAGCGTCGTCGCCCGTATCGGATCGGGACCGAAGAAGCTCGCCTTCGACGGCCACGTCGACACCGTAGAGGTAGGCGACCCGGCGCAATGGAAGAAGGACCCCTTTTCGGGCGAGATCGCCGACGGGTTGGTCCACGGTCGCGGCACCTCCGACCAAAAAGGCGGTGCGGCGGCGATGATCACCGCCGGGCGGATACTCAAAGACCTCGACTATGCGGGTGAGTATTCGGTGTACTTCACCTTTACCGTTATGGAAGAGGATTGCGACGGGATGTGTTGGAAGTACCTCATCGAGGAGGAGGGGCTCAAGCCCGATTTCGTCGTTTCGACGGAGCCGACCTCGTGCCGCCTCTACCGCGGACACCGGGGCCGCATGGAGATGGTCCTGCGTCTTACCGGCGTCTCGGCCCACGGGTCGGCACCGGAGCGAGGAGAGAGCGCGGCGTACAAGGCCGCCCGAGCCGCCCTGGCGTTGGAGAAACTGAACGCGGAACTTGCGCCCGACGAGGACAACTTTCTCGGGAAAGGCACGATCGTCGTGAGCCAAATCGATGTGAAGGGGCCGTCGCAGTGCGCCGTCCCGGACCAGGCGATGCTCTATTTGGACCGCCGCCTCACCTGGGGGGAGGATGCCGACCTCGCGATTCGCCAGGTAAAGGAGTGCGTTGCCGAGGCGATCGGCGAGAGCGAGTCGGCGGTGGAGGTAACGATGCCGGACTACACGCGACGGGGGTGGAAAGAGGCGGATTACTCCCAAGAGCTCTACTTCCCGACGTGGAAGATCCCCGAGGATCACCGGATCGTGCAAGCCGGTAAACGTGCGTACGAAGCGCTATGGTCCGCACCACCCACGGTCGATAAGTGGACCTTTTCCACAAATCTCGTCGCCACAACGGGGCGGCACAAGATTCCCGCTATAGGATTCGGACCGGGAGACGAGGACCAGGCCCACGCACCCAACGAGATTACTCGGGTAGACGATCTGGAGAAGTGCAGCGCCTTCTACGCGATGCTCCCCTACGCACTGGAGGATACCCCGGAGCAATGATCCGCTTTTCGTATCGCTGCAGCCGGTGCGGTCGGGAGTATCCAATTACCCCGGATCGAATGCTTTGCGACGACTGTTCTGCATTACAAACCCCCGACCGGCCCCTCATGGGCGTCTTGGAAGTCGTGCCGGACGGCGTGCCGGAAAAAGAATGGGAGGCCTTCGATCTGTTGCCGGTCGAGCGCACATGGTTTCCCCCGGTCCCGGTGGGGAATACGCCGCTTTGGGAACCCGCGCGGCTGCGAGAGGCTTTGGGCCGTCCCGGGCTCTTCCTCAAGGACGAGACGGGTAATCCCACCGGCTCGCTCAAGGATCGGGCAAGCTATCTCGTCTCGGCGTACGCCCGGCGCGAGGGGATCGACCGCATCGTCGTCGCCTCCACGGGAAATGCCGGGAGCTCCATGGCCGGCATCGGCGCCGCAGCCGGCATCGCCGTACGCCTCTACTTGCCGGCCTCGGCCCCACCGGCAAAGATGGTTCAGGCCGAGCAGTACGGCGCCGATCTCATCCGGGTGGACGGGACCTACGACGTCGCCTATGACGCATCGTTGGAGTACACGGAGCGGCACGGCGGGCTCTCGCGCAATACCGCCTACAATCCCCTTACCATCGAGGGGAAAAAGACCGTCTCGCTGGAGATTTTCAAGCAACTGGGAGACCGCATGCCGGACTACGTCTTCGTCCCTACCGGCGACGGCGTGATTATCAGCGGCGTCTATAAGGGGTTCGAAGACTTGGTGACCTTTGGACTGGCCGACGCGATGCCGACGGTGGTCGCCGTTCAAGCCGAAGGTTCCTCCGCCATCGCTCGCGCCCTGGCCACAGGCTCATTCGGCCCGCCGGTCCCTTCCAAAACGATTGCGGACTCGATCTCGGTGGATGTCCCGCGGGGCGGACTGTTCGCTTTGGGGCGGCTGCAACGCCACCGGGGGCGGACCGTGGTCGTCTCGGACCGCGAGATTTTGACGGCCCAGCGTGAGCTCGCATCGCGGTGCGGTCTCTTCGGCGAACCCGCCGCCGCCTCATCCTACGCCGGTCTGTTGAAACTCAGCGATGAGGTGCCGCAGGATTCAACCGTAGTGCTCCTCGTCACCGGCAGCGGCCTCAAGGATATCGATTCCGCCAAGAAGGGAGTCTCTCTCCCCGTGGGCGGAGCAGACCCTATCTCGACTTCGCAAGGGAACGGAGATGATTCATGATCGACCTTACCAAACATGACGCCCAGATAGAGAAGAATGCAAAACTCTGCGCCAAGCAGGGCATCGTGCTCCCGACCTACCGGCAGATGGCCCACCCGGAGGAGATTCCCGCAGCGATACGGGATGAGCTCAAGGGGATCGGCCTCAACGACGTGCACTCTCGCAACCTTTTTCGCGTCTCGTGGGAGAATGAGCCGGTGGAGTCCGGTGGTACGTACGCCGGGGTCAACTATTTCGAGATGCCGCGAGAGCTTACCGGTGTGCAGGCCCGCATCGTCGCGTTGGTGGGAAAATGGTTCCCCACCGGCGCTCACAAGGTCGGCGCGGCCTACAGCTGCTTGGCCCCGACGCTGGTGACCGGCCAGTTCGACCCGGAGCGGAACATGGCGGTATGGCCCTCGACCGGCAATTACTGCCGCGGCGGCGCCTACATCTCACGCCTGTTGGGGTGCAAATCGATCGCGATCCTGCCGGAGGAGATGTCTCGGGAGCGCTTCGCGTGGCTCGAGAAGATGGCCGACGAGACGATCGCCACTCCGGGGTGTGAGAGTAACGTGAAGGAGATCTTCGACAAGTGCCACGAACTGGACGCCGAGCGCGGGGAGGGCATCTTCATCTTCAACCAGTTCGACCAGTTGGGGAACCACCTGTGGCACCACGAGGTAACGGGACACGCCATGGAGAAGGTCCTGCGACGCGTGATGGGGCCGCGTGACCGCTTCGCCGGAACGTGCGTTTCCTCCGGTTCCGCCGGTACTACCGCTTCGGGGGAGTATCTCAAGACGATCTACCCCGATGCAAAGCTCGCGGTGAGCGAAGCGCTCCAGTGTCCTACGCTCCTCTCAAACGGTTTCGGCGGCCATCGAATCGAAGGAATCGGTGATAAGCACGTGCCGTGGATTCACAACGTGAAGAACACCGATATGGTGGTAGCCGTCGACGACGAGCACACGATGCGACTGTTGCGGCTCTTCAACGAGCCTGCGGGCCGGGCGTACCTTAAGGAGCGGGGCGTCGACGCGACGGTCGTCGACGCCTTGGACACGCTCGGCATCAGCTGTATCTGTAACGTACTTACCGCCATTAAATTTGCAAAGTACTACGAACTCACCGAGGAAGACGTGGTGATGACCGTCTTTACCGACTCCGAGGCGTTGTACACCTCTCGGTTGCAGGAGCTGACCGCCGAGCGCGGGGCGTACTCCCGGGACAACGCCGTGGCGGACTTCGAGATGTTGCACGGGATCGGTACCGACGCGCTTTTGGAGTTACGCTACGAGGATCGCAAACGCGTTCACAATCTCAAGTACTACACGTGGGTGGAACAACAGGGAAAGACGTATGAGGAGATTAACGCCCAGTGGTACGACCGGGATTACTGGCAGCGTATCTACGAGGCGCGGGATGTTCTGGACGATATGATCGACGCGTTTAACGCCAGGGTGCGCTCGTACGCGTAGCCGGCGTCCCGGTGCAGCGGCCCACTCGAGCGCTCCGACGCCGACGGTGTGCGCGGCATGCCGCGTTCGCCCCGGCGGTCCGGGCATCTCACTCGTTCCGGTTTTGCCGGTCGCGCCGTCATACCGACGCTGAATCGGAGGTTTTACATCCGCGACCGGACGACGCGATCCTCGGCACGTCGACATACGCGCTACCGCGAGGGAGCGGTACCACATACTAAGGAGAGACGAATGGACACACTAAAAAGAGACATCGAACGACTACGAAACCTCAAGACCGGCGGGATGTACCTCAACGACTTTCTGTTGACCTGGGAAAAGAGCGATGACGAGATTAACGCCACCTTTCTCGTCGCCGATATTCTACGCGCCCTGCGGGAGGCGAACATTTCGAGCAAAGTCTTCGACTCGGGGCTCGGGATCAGCCTCTTTCGCGACAACTCTACGCGGACGCGCTTCAGCTACGCTTCGGCGTGCAACCTCTTAGGCCTGGAAGTCCAGGATCTGGACGAAGGGAAGAGTCAAGTCGCCCACGGCGAGACGGTGCGCGAGACGGCCAACATGGTGAGCTTCATGGCCGACGTCATCGGCATCCGGGACGATATGTATATCGGCAAAGGAAACACCTATATGCGCGAGGTCGCCCGGGCGGTTGAGGAGGGGCACGCCGACGGCGTCCTGGAGCAGCGACCGACGTTGGTGAACCTCCAGTGCGACATCGATCACCCCACCCAGAGCATGTCCGACGCACTGCATCTCA
Organism: Alkalispirochaeta sp.; assembly: GCA_965601925.1. GTDB lineage: Bacteria > Spirochaetota > Spirochaetia > DSM-27196 > Alkalispirochaetaceae > Alkalispirochaeta. Next base: position 1,023,131 of record OZ271854.1, on the reverse strand, counting down.
TTCACCACTTCGGCGGTGTCGAGGGGCTTCGGGGTAAGAAGATCGCCATGAGCTGGGCGTACAGTCCCTCCTACGGGAAGCCGCTCTCGGTACCTCAGGGCATCGTCGGCTTGTTGACGCGCTTCGGCGCCGACGTAACGCTCGCCCACCCGACGGGATACGAGGTGATGGAAGAGGTCGAAGAGGTGGCACGGAAGAACGCCGCCGCGTCGGGCGGCCGGTTTACCAAGACCCATAGCATGGCCGAGGCGTTTGCCGACGCGGATGTGGTGTACCCCAAAAGCTGGGCACCCTTTGCGGCGATGGAGCGACGCACGGCCCTTTACGGCGAGGGCGACTTCGACGGTATCAAGGCGCTGGAGCGGGAGCTGTTGACGCAGAACGCCGACCACACCGACTGGGAGTGCACCGAGGAGCTCATGGCGACGACCAACGCCGGTAGCGCGCTGTACATGCACTGCCTTCCGGCGGATATCACCGGTGTCAGCTGTGAGAAGGGCGAGGTCGCTTCAACGGTCTTCGACCGCTATCGGGTACCGCTTTACAAGGAGGCGAGCTTCAAGCCGTATGTCATCGCGGCGATGATCTTTCTCAGTAAGTTCAAGGAGCCCGCATCGAAACTGAACGAGCTCGTCGACGCCGGAGTGCGCAGGATCCGGTAGGAGGGCACGCAAGGGCGCAGTGAGTCGATCCGAGAGCGGTGTTCCCCGGCGCCGCTCAGCCCGACGTCTCTCCCGTGCTCCCGGTCGCGATACCGTTTAGGAGTACGGCGAGCCCGTACTCGAACTCCGCATCGGCGTCGACCGTCGTGAGATACGCGCGATGGGCGTGTAATCGCGGAAAGCGCCCCGGCGGCAGCTCGTCGAGAGCCGCTTCCGCGCCTTCGAACATCAGAAGCATTCCACCAATTTCGTCGACGGCAAAGCCCGAGACGTAGGTAATCAGCGCGTTGTACCCCCGTACCGCCTCCTCCGGAGGTAGCCCGCCCGACGCGAGGGCATCGAGAAACGCCTCGGCGATGACGAAGTCGCTGGGCACGATATTGACGTTGGCCATCGCGGCCATGAAGATGGTCGGGTGACGTCGAGCCACATCCCGAATCGAGAGGCACAACAGACGCACACGCTCATCCCAACGCCCCACCGGGTCGGTACGACACTCCGACAGCACGGCGTCGACAATGGCCTCGATTAGCGCCTCTTTGTCCTTGAAGTGATAATAGAGCGCCATCGGCTTCACTCCAAGTGCGCTGGCGAGGCGACGCATGCTGAGCTCTTCTAAGCCGCGGCGATCGATGAGTTCGACGGCCGTTCCTACAATCCGCTCTCGTGTAAGCGGCGTCTGACCCTTGGTTCTCGGCATGGCTTCTCCTTGACATTATTATACAGCGTACGATAAATTTATCGTACGCTGTATAATATCATGGGAGGATTAATATGTCATCGCCCCTGAAACGTGTCGTTCGTTCCCACCGTTGGAGACTTGTCGTCACCTACTTTTTGACGGTTGTCGAGAATGTGTTCGAACTGCTCTATCCTTTTGCCGTCGGATTGGCGATCGACGGTCTCCTTCGCCGTGACGGGGTGATGAGTGTGGCACCTCTGGCGACGATATGGGTCGCCCACGTCGCCACCGGAGCGGGGCGTCAGCTCTACGACACGCGGCTGTTTACCGTCATGTACGGGCGCGCCGCCGCCGACATGATCGTGGACCAACGCGCGCGAGGTGTCTCGACCAGCGAAGTGGCCGCCCGGGTCGACATGATGGAAGAGGTGATCGACTTCATGGAATATGAGCTACCGTTGTTTGCCCGGTCCGTGATAGGTATCGTGGGGTCGATCGTCATGCTCTTTTTCTACGACATAACTGCCGGGTTGATCACCGCGGGGCTGCTCGTACCGGTCGCGGTAATTCAGCGTCTCTACGGGAAGAGGGCGTTCGCCCTCAATAGCCGTCTCAACGATCGATGGGAACGGCAGGTGGACGCCGTAGCCGACGGACAAAGAGAGCGTGTCGGCGTTCACTTTCGAGCCGTCGCCAAGTGGCGCGTGAAGTTGTCCGACGTCCAGGCCGCCGCGTGGTCGGTAACCGATCTGTTCTCCCTCGTTGCGGTCGTCTCGGTACTTCTCCACATCACCGGTACGGGCGGCGCTCAGGCCGGCACTATTTTTGCCGCCCTTGCCTACGTTCTTTCCGTCGCCGACTCGCTCGAGCAGGCACCGGTCATTGTCGAACAGGCGGCACGGCTCGTCGACATCTCGCGTCGTGTGGAGGGCGGCGGTGGCGAGGCGGCGACGGACACTGCGCGCTGACCGCGCCGCCGACCGGATATCGGCCTGCGGCGCGCTCCTCCATACGGTTGACACTGCACGCCACTTACTATGGGGCTTTGCTACAAGGAGGTAGGTTTGAGCGGAAGAACATACGAAAATGTAGTATATACCATAGTGTACTTGTCAGTATTGTAACGTCGCGACGTCTCTTTTATATACGGGAGAAGAAGTTAAGAAGTTGGTGTAGTCACTTCGCATCTGGTATGCATTTTGCTTGAACCAGAATATGCACCTCACCCGGAGCGACTGGAAAGAACTCGGTATTAGACTCGTCGTACCCGTCGCCGGCGTCCTCATCGCCCTCGTAATCGGTGCGCTCCTTCTCGTGCTGCTCGGAGCGAATCCCTGGGTCGCATATGCCGCGATGTTCCGCGGCGCCGCAGGGACGACCTTCGGTATCACCCAAACGTTGGTCAAAGCGACTCCCCTTTTACTCGTCGGCCTCGGTATTTGCATCGCCTTTCGCTCGAGTTGTATCAATATCGGCGGGCGCGGCCAAATGATATCCGGCGCGCTTCTGGCGACGTGGCTCGCCCTTTACGCCCAGATCCTACCGCGATGGCTCCTCGTGCCGGCGGCGCTCTGTGCCGGATGTATAGGCGGCGCGGTGTGGGGTTTCGTTCCGGGGTTTCTGAAGGCCAAGTACAACGTTAACGAGATTCTTACCACGATTATGATGAACTCCATCGCTCTACAATTGATGAATCTCCTGCTCCAGGGGCCGCTCATGGACCCGGCGGGTATCGAGGCCGGTACGTTCCTCGCCCAGTCGGCGAGATTACCGGAGCACGCACGGTTGGCTCGTATCGTGCCGCGGACGATTCTTCACTCCGGGCTCTTTCTCGCCCTCGCCACGGCGGTCGTCGTGTTTGTCTTTCTGTGGCGTACCACCGTGGGCTACCGCTTGCGCGCAACGGGCTTGAATCCTCACGCATCGCGTTACGCCGGAATCAACGTCCCGGCCCACCAGGCGCTCTCACTCTCTCTCGCCGGAGCGCTGGCCGGTCTTGCGGGGGCGGTAGAGGTGATGGGGGTCCACTATCGACTCATCGAGGGCTTCACCAGCGGGTACGGTTTCACCGGCATCGTGGCGGCGCTCCTCGGATGGCTGCACCCCTTGGGCCTTATCCCGGCGTCCCTCTTCTTCGGAGGGCTTCTGGTCGGAGCGGACACGATGCAGCGCGCCGTTCAGGTGCCGTCGGCACTCGTGAGCGCGATACTCGGACTCGTCGTGCTCCTCGTGTCGGGAGCCGCCATGTGGACGAGCCGGTGGACGCGTCGGATACGCTCACGAGCCGGGGCCGCCGCGTGACGGACCTCTTTACCGCCTCGGTGCTCGTGGGACTACTGAACACGATGTTGACCCTCGCCACGCCGTTGCTCTTCGCCGCCATCGGAGAGACCTTCTCCCAAAACTCCGGAGTCGTGAACCTCGGCGTGGACGGGATCATGCTTATGGGTGCCTTCGGCGCGTTCTACGTCGCTATGACGACCGGGAACCTCTGGCTCGGCCTGTTGTGTGCCATGGCAATCGGTTTGGTGATGGGACTCATGATGGCGTTCGTCAGCGTCACCCTGAAGGCGGAACAGGGGGTGAGCGGCATCGGCCTCCAAATGTTCGGACTCGGCATGTCGAGCCTTCTGTTCAAAGTGTTGGTCGGCACGGTGCGCACGATTCGCGGTTTTCCGCGCCTCGCCGTCCCCGGTCTCAGCGATATACCCATCGTCGGACCGATCTTCTTCGACAATACCATTCTCGTGTACATCGCCTTTGCCTTGGTGCCCCTCTCGTGGTGGATTCTCGAACGCACTACGATCGGTCTGACCGTCAAAGCGGTCGGGCAGAATCCGCACGCCGCCGATTCCCGGGGCATCAACGTCAATCGAGTGCGATATGCGAGTGTCTGTTTCGGTGCGATACTCGCCGGCGTCGGCGGCGCCTCACTCTCGATATCGATATCCAATCTGTTTCAAGATAACTTGACCTCGGGGCAGGGTTTTGTCGCCGTTGCTCTTGTATACTTCGGTGGATGGACGCCGGTGGGTGTCATGCTCGGTGCGCTCCTTTTCAGTATCGCCAACTCTCTTCAACTCTGGCTCCAAGTGCTCGGGGTCGATATTCCGGCGAGCGTCGCGAACATGCTGCCGTACATCCTCACCATCGTCGCGCTAACGGTTACCGTTCACAAGGGACGACGACCTGCGGCGCTCAACACGCCTTTCTTACGGGGCGGCGGATAATGGATACGAGAAAAGGCGCCCGTGGAGGGTGCAGAGGACATCTAACAAAAGGAGTGACTCATATGAACGTACGATCGATGGTGTTCCGTGTTGTTGGTCTTGTGGTACTCGTCTCCTCAGTCTGGGCCGGGGGAAGCGGTGAGGTGTCGGAAGCGGGCGAAGACGAACGTTTTCGCATTGCCGTGGTAATGCCGAGCGCCACGACCGATACCGCCTTCAGTCAGTCGATGTGGTCGGCCCTGGTGACGGTACAGGAAGAGATGGGCGGCGAGAGCGCCGTCGAGTTGGTCTATTCGGAGAACATGTTCAACGTCCCCGACGCCGCCGCAGCGGTACGGGATTACGCTTCTCAGGGTTTCGACCTGATCGTGGCCCACGGATCGCAATACGGAACCTTCGTCGAGGACATGGCCCCCGACTTTCCGGAGACCGCCTTCGCCTGGGGAACCGACGTCAATACATTCGGTCTCGATAACGTCTACGCGTACACCGCGGCGGCCGAGGAGGGCGGGTTTGTAAACGGCGTTATGGCGGGGCTCATGACCCGGGGCGGACAAATCGGCGTTACCGGTCCCGTAGAGGTCGGCGATGCCCGAACCTATATCAGCGGATTCGTCCAAGGTGTCGCCTCCGTTGCGCCGACTGCGCGCGTCTCCCAGACGTGGACCGGGTCGTTCTCAGACGTCGCGCTTATGACCGCCGCCGCGCAGACGCACATTGCCAACGGTGCCGATATTCTCACCGGATCCTCCCAGTCCGTGGTGGGCTCGATCGGCGCGGCGCAGGAAGACGGAGCGGTCCTGTGGTTCGGTACCCAGGCCGACCAGACCTCCCTCGCGCCGGACCTGGTCGTCGCCTCTCAAGTCTACGACTGGACTGCAATGCTGACGGAGATCATCGAGAGCGCCCAACGGGGCGTATACGGCGGTGAGAGCTACGTGTTAACCCTCGCAAACGGTGGTCTCAGGATCGCCTACAACGACGGATTCGACATTCCGTCGGAGGTGATCGATGCCGCCGAGGCGGCCGTCGCGGGCATCGTCGACGGATCAATCACCGTGGAGCCGTGAAGACGGTGACATATCCGGGATGCGCGGATTGCGTATGAGAATAGCGCGTTTCAGCACGACGCCGGAGCCGGCTCGGATCGACCATATGGAAATGATCGATATCGTAAAGCGGTTCCCCGGCGTGCGGGCCAACGACGGCGTCTCGCTCGATCTGCGCTCTGGAGAAATCCACGCCGTTCTCGGTGAGAACGGTGCCGGGAAGAGTACGTTGATGCGCCAACTCTACGGAATGTATCAACCGGACGGGGGCGAGATTCGCATTAACGGACGTCCCGTGTCGTTTCGATCCCCCGCCGACGCGATTCGTGCCGGTATAGGAATGGTCCACCAGCACTTCATGTTGGTTCGGACCATGACGGTGGCGCAGAATCTCGCCCTCGGACGGTCGTCCTCGCGAGGTATCCGCCTGGATCTCGATCGGGTGAGCTCGCGCATTCGCGACCTCTCCGAAGCGTACGGTCTGGCCGTGAATCCCGAGGCGTCGGTCTGGCAGCTATCGGTAGGAGAGCAACAACGCGTTGAGATACTCAAAGTCCTGGAACGGGGCGCGAGCCTCGTAATCTTGGATGAGCCGACGGCCGTGTTGACTCCGGGGGAGGTGCGGGATCTCTTTCGAACGCTCAAACGTATGACCGCGGAGGGGCACTCCCTGCTCTTCATATCCCATAAGTTGCACGAGGTACTGGAGATCAGTGATCGGGTGACGGTGCTTCGGGACGGGGTGACGATGGGCACGCGTCGCACCTCTGAGGTGAATCGCGAGGAGCTCGTGCGATTGATGGTCGGACGCGAGCTGTCCGGGCACGAGCGGGTTCCGGCCGCGACGAAACCGGGAGGTCTCTCGGTTGAGGGATTGCGTGTACGGGGCGATCGCGGCACCGAACTGGTATGCGGCGTCGATCTCACGGTTCACCGGGGGGAGATCGTCGGCCTGGCGGGTGTCTCCGGCAACGGGCAACGGGAACTCGCCGAGGCCCTCGCAGGGGTACGCCCGAAACGCGCGGGAACGATTCGCATCGACGGACGCGATATTTCCGATGCGACGATCGATGAACGGGCCGATCTCGGTCTGTCGTGCGTCCCCGAGGAGCGGATGCGGGACGGCGCGATCGACCGCTTCTCCGTTCAGGAGAACGTCTTTCTGAGAGATCACGCCGATCGGCGATTCTGCAGTTGGATATTTCTGAGATTTCGGGAGATGGAACGCCACGCGGGGGCCCTGGTCGGGCAGTACGCAGTCAAGACGCCGAGCCTCGCCTCTCCCCTCAAAAACCTATCGGGCGGCAACATCCAAAAACTCATTCTCGCCCGGGAGCTGTCGCGCAGTCCCGCGGTACTCGTCGCGGCGCAGCCGACTCGAGGGGTCGACATCGGCTCGTCGGAGTACATTCACGAGATGCTCTTGGCGCAACGGGACAACGGAACGGCCATTCTTCTCATATCCGAAGACCTGGACGAGATTCGAACGCTCTCCGACCGGATCGCGGTTATCTACGAGGGACGGATCGTAGGAATCGTAGGGCGAGACGATGCGCGGATCGAGGATATCGGCGCCCTCATGGCCGGGGGGACGGTCGACTCGGCGGACCGCATCCGTGCGGGAACCGGCGTAGCGGAGTAGCCCACCCGGCGGCGTCGGTCGATGGTACGAAATGGTGCCCGGTACCGTATCGTCCGACACAGCCCATCGGTAGTGGACCCTCTTTGGGTGTGCCGACGCGTTGACCGATTTCATTTATCTGACTATAGTCAGATAAATGAACGATATTGCTCGGGTCCGCGAGTTCAACCGCGCGGTGACACAACGAGTCGGAGCTCTCGACGGGCGCTTCTTGGGCCGCGCTCGTTCTTTGGGGGCTTCCAGACTTCTCTTTGAAATCGGGGAGAACGGCTCGGAGGTGCGGGAGCTTCGTGCGCGTCTTGCGTTGGACTCCGGCTACACGAGTCGGCTGCTTAGGACGCTTCAGACGCAAGGGCTCATTCTCCTCAGACCGTCGACCCGCGATTCCCGGGTGCGGACGGCAACCTTAACCGAGGCGGGACGGGGCGAACGTGCGCTCCTGAATCGACTCTCCGATGAAGCGGCGGCGTCCATGCTTGCCGCCCTATCGGAGAAGCAGCGCCGAACGCTCGTGGAGGCGATGGGTACCGTCGTGCGACTGCTGAAGGCGGGCTCGGTCGTCCTCACCCTGGAAGACGCGGGCAGTACAACTGCGAAAGCGTGTTTGGAACACTACTATCGGGAGCTCGACGAGCGTTTTGATACCGGCTTTGATCCCGAGCGGAGTCTGAATCCCGCGGCTCGTGAGATGACGCCCCCGGCCGGTTACTTCGTGGTGGCCCGGCTGCACGGCGAGGCCGTCGGATGCGGAGGGCTGAAGTTTCGCTCCGGCTACGGCGAGATTAAGCGACTGTGGGTAGCCGGTGCCTCTCGCGGACTCGGCATTGCGCGACGAATACTCGGGCATCTCGAGGGTCTGGCACGGGAGCGAGATCTTCCGGTGGTACGCCTCGACACCAATAAGACGCTCACCGAAGCGATCGCCCTCTACCGCCGCAGCGGGTACTACGAGATCGAACGGTTCAACGACGAGCCGTACGCGCACCACTGGTTCGAGAAGCGTCTGTGAGTATTTCTCCGAGCTCCGCACATCGGCTTTCGTACGCGCGAAGCCGTTTCTACCCGCGTGAGAGGCCGATAACGATCGTGCACGCCCGCAACATTACGGCGACGCGCTCTCCGGCCCGTGGTACGCTACGAACCAACCGTTTCCAAAGGGATCGGTAAACGCGGCGCCCAGCTCCTCTTGGAATTGTCCCTTCTCTATCGGCAACATCTCCCTCGCGCCGGCGCGAAGGGCGCGACCGTGTATCGCGACGACGTCTTCCACATACAGAAAGAGATAGGTCGGAGTAGAACCTCCCGCGGACTCGCCGATCATGATCCGCGAGTCTCCGATCTGCATTTCCAAATGTGTCCCGCCGCCCGAGCCGGTGGCTCGGTACGTCTCCGTCGCGTCAAAAACGTCGCCCAGAAACCGCTGAAACGCGTCGATGTCCCCCACCATGATGTACGGTGTAACGGTATGAAAGCCGATTCTTCCTGCGTGTCCGATCACGGTATCCTCCCCATGTGATTCGTTCTGCCGGCGGTGAACGTGTGTGATGTCCACCGCATCGCACGCCTACCGATATGGAAGATACTACGACGTTCGTCGCATAATAGCGGCCACGTGTGTTCAATACGGAGGAATCGGTGACATCGAACGAGATCGAAGCGCTTCTTTATACTGCTCGGCGAAAGTACGGAATCGATCAGCGGGGACGGTGGTCCGACGGCTCTTCAACCTACCTCAATGAGATGGTGCAAGAGCTCACGGAGGTCAAAGAGGAGATCGACCGCGAGCGTCTGTGTTATCTGGAGGACGAGTTGGGAGACGTTCTGTGGGACTACCTCAATGTACTTGTCTGTCTGGAACGCGAGCGCGGCATTTCCCTCGCCCGCGTCGCACAACGAGCCGTCGCAAAGTACGAGGAGCGCATTGCCGGGATCGAGCGCGGCCTGTCGTGGGCGGAGATCAAGGAGGTACAAAAGAAACGTTTGGCCGAGGAGTATCGAGAGAGTAGCGCGTGACCGTCTTCCTCGAAGTCCTTCCGTCCGCCCGCAGTGCGGGGCACGGGATTTCACGTAAAGTCCGATGTCGCTTTTTGAGCGCAACGACGGTACCGAGAACGTATGTGGAGTACATTCAAAACGTGATATGGACCGATTACTCCGCGTACTTCTGAGCGTGTTCGGTTTTTCGCTTCCGAGGTCTCGAGTCGTGTTCGTGACGATACTGCTATGTGGTATCGGTACGATTTGGACACTCGGCGCCCAACGTGTCGGAGAACACACCGCGGCATACACGGTTGATCCGGGAAGCGTACGCACCCTCCACGGTAGCTGGCTCTTCTATCCGGGACGCTTTATCGGCCGGGACCCCTCTCCGATCGACGCCATATCGATAGAGGTGCCGTCCAGTTGGTCGTTGTACGGCATACCCTCTCGCGGAGCGGGAACGTACCGCCTCGTCTTACACCTTGACGGGGCATCGTTATCCACGCTCGCTTTGCGCATCGGGTTTGTTCCCACCGCGTACCGTCTCATCGTGAACGGCGACGTCGTCGGCGGCGTCGGCGAACCGAGTCTCGACCCTCGTCGACACCGCCCACAGTGGTATCCCGCCGTGTATCGCTTCGATGCGCCGGTCGACGGTGTACTCGATATTCGTATCGAAGTCGCGAACTGGGAGCACAGCTCCGCCGGGTTGCGTAGTACCGTACACTTCGGTACCGCGGAGCGCATCGACCGGTTTCATCAATTCTGGACATTTCGCGATTGGTTGTTCATCGGTGCGGGGGTCTTCATCGCGCTGTACCACTTTGCGCTGTTTGCCACTCGCCGGTCGGATCGTGTCCTCCTGTGGTTTGCCCTTGCCGCGCTCTGCTTCACCGTCCGAGCGGGATACAGCAGTGCCGTGTACTGGAACGCTCTCCTCCCCGCAGTTCCGTGGGGGCTCATGATTCGGATTGAGTATCTGGGCCTCTACGGCGTGGCCCTCTTTTTCGTGCTGTATGCCTACCGGATGTTCGAGATGCGCATCGGCCCGATTCCGTCGTGGCTGTACATCGGCGTGGTTACGTGCGCGGCTGTGATCGCGATCGTCGCACCGATTATGGTCATGACCTTCTCGGTTCGCGTCGTGCAGGTGGCGTTGGCCGTCGCGTTTGTCTGGATCGGCGTCCGGATGGTGGGGCTCGTTAGAAGGGGGGTCCGCGGAGCACGAGCTTTTCTCGTTGTCGGAATCCTGGCCGTTGTCAGTGTCGTGTTCGATAGCTTGCGATACTACGGACTCGTGAGTGGACCTCCCGTTCACAACGCGGTCGGTTTGGCGTTGCTCATCACCCAGTCCCTCAGCCTGGCGAGGCGCTTCTCGAACGCACTCGCCGATCAGGAGCGCCTGTCGATCGCTCTGACCGAGGCCAACGATCGTCTTGAGGTCATGGCTCGCGAAGACAGTGTCACCGGCTTGCCGAATCGCGTCGCATTGTACGCCCTCTTGGAAGACGAGATCCTGCGGTCGGAGCGGCTCAACCGAATGTTCGGCGTGCTCTTCGTCGATCTCGATAACTTCAAGCATGTGAACGATACGCTCGGCCACCTATCGGGCGATGAGCTCCTTCGTAGCGTCGCGAGTCGATTCCGACGGATCATCGGTAAAACCGACCGCTTGTTTCGCCTGGGTGGCGACGAGTTCGTCGTCGTGTGCCTCGATCTTCAGACGCGTGAGGCGCCGGTTCGCGTTGCGGATGCGATCGTGCACGGAGCATCGCATACGTTCCGTGTCGCAGGACATGACGTACTGATCGGCGCAAGTATCGGTGTGAGTGACTATCCGCGGCACGGCGGCGACCCGTATACCTTGCTTCAGAACGCCGATGCCGCGATGTACTGTGCAAAGCGAGCCGGGCGCGGTCGGTATGTGATCTTCGCCGAGGAGATGGCGCTCAGGTCGAACGAACATCTCAGCGTCGGAGGACGCCTGCCGCGCGCTCTCCAGATGGATCTCCTGTCCATTGTGTTTCAACCGCAGCTCGATGCCGTCAGCGGTCGCATCGTTTCGGCTGAGGTATTGCTGCGCTGGACCGATCCGGAGCTCGGCGAGGTGCCTCCGTCCCGGTTTGTTCCCGTCGCCGAAGACAACGGTCTCATCGTGAAGATCGGACAACGGGTGCTCGACAAAGGTGCGGCATATTATCGGCAGTTGTGCGGGGACGACATCGATCTTTCGATCAACGTTTCGGCGGGACATCTGACGAATGAGGCGATCGTCGCCGATGTGGAGAACGTTTTACAAAGCGGCGCAATACCCTCCGAGCGTCTGATTTTGGAGGTAACGGAGCACACGATGATGCGCCATCGAGCTCGCTCGATCGAGGTACTGCATGAGCTCCGCCGACGCGGTGTCAGAATCGCGCTCGACGATTTCGGCACCGGGTACTCGTCGTTGAGCAACATCCGCGCACTCCCGATCGACGAACTGAAGATCGATCGGAGCTTCGTCGCAGGGATGGATCACAACCCACAGGATCGTCAGATCGTCCGCTGGATAGTGAACTTGGCGAAAGAGCTGGGGCTCGTCGTGTGCGCCGAGGGAGTCGAAACCGAGACCCAGCGTGACACGCTGATAACGATGGGTGTCGACAAACTCCAAGGGTATCTGACCGGAGCACCGATGTCGTTCGAACGGTTTGCCGCCGCGTTGTGCCCCGGCTCGACGGGGGTACAGCCGACGCGCTCGGTGCGTATGGCCTCAAGAAGCAAGCGTTGGATGCCGTAATCGCCGTTTGTACTTGGAGACGATCCATTTTGGAGGAACGATGAGTCTATCCGGAGTCGGAGTAGTATTCCCGAAGAGGTGGTGCGCAACGCGACGTGTAGCCGTCAGCCGTAGCAAACCGCTGGACACTAAGATGTTTTGGCGTACTGTGAGGAAAAAATGCAGCCGTTCGACGCGGCGCTAAAGGCGGGAGTGTATGCTTAAGGCGATCGTTGCGTTCTGTGTTCTTCCCGGTGTGTTCGGTATCTTGGTGCCGATTTCGATAGGGGTCGCCGATCCGTTGCGTGGCGCGGGTTCTTACCTTGGTTCTATCGCCGTGTGTATCGGCATGGGAACATTGGGGTGGTGTATTCGGGATTTTTATGCATCGGGAAAAGGAACGCTCGCGCCGTGGGCTCCTCCCGAGCATCTCGTTATTGTCGGGTTATATCGTCACGTGCGAAATCCAATGTACCTGGCCGTGGTGCTCGTCGTTGCCGGTTTTGCCGGTGCCTTCGCGTCCCCGCTTGTCGCCTTATACTGCATATTACTGGCGGTGGGTTTCCATCTACGCGTCGCGTTCCACGAAGAACCGTGGCTTGCCAAGCGTTTCGGCGAAGATTGGGCGCAATACAAGAAAAATGTGTCGCGTTGGTTTCCCGGCGTCACCCCGTTTCGGAGTGGACGGCTCTAACGGAGCGCGGTCACTCCCGGGTATTGCTTCGTTGTGCTCCTATGAGACCATGCTCGCTTCGTGCCATAGCGCTCCTCCCGCCGTATTACGCATGATGAAACTGTGGAACGTTTGCAATGGAGCCGAACGTGCGGTGACGAACGGCGAGCCGGTAAGACTCACAACGGGGATGCGCGATCAGTAGTTGCGCGTCGCAATTCGACCGCTACGTGTCCATCGCACCGACATACGCGCACAGGTGGGCGTCGTTCATATCGACTATGATGACGTCTTTCACCGTATGACGGACTTGACTCGACGCGGTATCGACTCGTACGGCTGAGAATCTCGGCTTTGTGTCGGTCATGCGAGCGGGCGGCGGACCTGCCCGCCTCGCGACACTACAACTCGACCTTCCCAAGCACACCTACGTGGAACACATCGGGTTCGATTTGCGTCCAGTCCGCCATGATCGACAACCAACGGTTCAATCGGTACCCCAACGCGGCACCGTAACTTACGTTGAACGTAGTATCATCGTCGGTCTCGCAAACCCCGACGACGCAGCTCTCCGCTTCGGCGTACAGTACCGTTGCGCCCACCCGAGCTTTCACAAACAGGCCGGCGATGAGCGGGAGCGAGTAGGCGGCGTATGCGCCGCCGGAGATTCCGGTATACTCGGCAAAACCGACCGATACATTGGAGGAGTTAAACAACTCTTCCTCGGGCGAGGAGAGCGTTCCCGTCACTTCAGCCTCTACGGCAAGATTTTTCAGGAGGAATCCCAGACTCCTCGTTCCTTGAACCACGATTGCCGCTCCGCCGTCTTCAAAGTCATCGACGTTTTGATATGCCGCGCCGACCCCGATTCCCCAATCCCCCGCCGAGCAGAGTGTCGCGACGAGTAACATCGCCGCAAAGGATACCATTCGTTTGAGCGTCACAACCGTTGCCCTCCGTATAGGAACAGAATTCTATCATAGGATGGTATCCCTGTTATCATGAGCGGTCAACAGCGTAAAATTTTTCGTATATATGGAAAGCATATAGCGAATACTTCCGTTTTTAGTGGAATGCCGCCAACCGTCACCGGTATTTACGAACGTTCGTCGTGGGCTTTCAAGTTATCTATTTTAGCATTGATATATTCGCGCATGCGCACAAGGCCTTGGATACGAACTTCTATCTCCGTTAATTTATCCAGAAAGAACGCTCGCTTTTGCTCGTGGGTAAAGACGTTCAGTTCCCAATCACTGACGTAGTTGAGGATTTCTCGAATCGTAAATCCCGCTTGCTGTGCGCCTCGTATGAGTCTGACACGTTCGATTGCCCACTCATTGTAGACGCGATAGTTGTTGTCGTGGCGAGAGAAGTGTTCTTCCGTAAGGAGCCGCTTGCGCTCATAGAAGCGGATGGTACTTACCGGAAGCTCTACTGTTTCTGCAAATTCCTGGATATACATGGGCGATCGGCACATACCGGTTGACCTTGCACCACGGTTCATACCTTACCTTCCCGTCATGAAGATTTCAATCCATCGGAATAAGAGGGGACTTCTTATGACTCTCTCTTTAGGGGGCACTCTTGTCCTTTCCACTGTAGGTTTGCTCAGTGCGTGCCGCACGCTCGAAGCACCCACCGAACCGCCCGAGATGAGCGCGCCTCCGGAGGTCGCGCGCTCCGGTTTTTTGACGGCGTACGTAGAAGAGACGATCCCGATGGACCTCGACGAGCTACGGGCGTTCATGGTCGAGCGACCGCTGATCTACTTTCTCCGACCCACGGAGAGCATCGCAAACCCGGTCGCCGCGGAGGTGCTGGAAGGGACGTGGCCGGAGCCTGGTGCCGCGCGCCGGCTGCGACTCGCCGACGGCCATTACGTGATTGAGCGGGTGATCGAGAACGAACCGGAGTTTTTCAAATACCAGGTATTCGTCTTCACCAACGAGACGGGGCGTGGCGTTGAACAGATCGTCGGTGAACAGCGCTTCGTCCCGGGCGAGTCCGGTACGCGGTTCGAGTGGACCTACAACGTGCTGCCGAGGAGTTTCATCACTCGGCAGGTCGTACGCAGCAACATGGACGAGATCGAAGCCTACATAGCCGGCGGGCTTCAGCGGTTCGCGGAAGCGGCCCGCGCCGCGGTCGGCGAAGAATAGAGAATCGTCGAGGTGAAAGCCGCACACGATAGTGTTTTTATGGATCGCATAGGGCCTCGCCCCGGTGGAGTCGACGACGTCGGGCGTTGTGGTTCGGTACGCTCAAAGCAAGTTTGTTCTTTCGGTTGATGTTAGAAAGGGAACGGTCATGACACGTCGCAATGGAACCTCAACCCCCTTTGGACCGGAGTGGTCGAAAATTCCGGTCACCGTGGGGCGGATATCTCTTGGCCTCTTCCTCGTTCTGAGTGTGCTCGCGAGAGTTTTCCTCACCGAACACATCCCCGCCCGCTTCTCCCCGGAAGCACAGGCCTGGTTAACCGCCATGGATGAGACGGGATATCTGACACCGTTGCTGCTCATTACGGAACTATCAGTTGGGTTGCTTTTGGTGGGTGGGCTACTTGTGCCACTAGCTCTGGTCGTCTTCGTCCCCGTCAACCTCAATATCTTTCTCTTCCACGCCGTTTTGGATCCGCAGCCTGCGAGGGTAATACAGATTACGTTCATGGCGCTTGTTCACCTGGCGCTCCTATGGCGATATCGTGAGCATTTCATGCCGTTTGTGGTCACTCCGATGCAGCTAAATATCATCGCCGCGGCGCGACGAGGCCGATGGAGCGTAGCCCTGATCGTACGCACCCTGGTCGGCCTGCTCTTTGTGACCACAGGTGCGGCAAAGATATTTGGCCTTGTAGAGACGACTGGGTTGATCGCGGCGATGCAGGAGACCGGGTATCTCTATCTTCTCGTGGGAGCCACCGAGATGTCGGTCGGGGTGATGCTCCTCGGTGGCGTTGCCGTGCCCCTCGCGCTGGTAGTTCTGGCCCCAGGGCTGCTGAACGTTCTGGCGTTCCATATTTTTCTCGATCAAACGTCGCCTATGGCGTTGGTATCATACGCCGTGACGCCTCTTGTGGTGTGTATGGTTCGGCGGGAGTTACCGAGCTATCGACGATTGTTCGCGTGAAAGAAGCGTAGAGTAATTATAAGGCGTGGCGTGACGTTCCGCCGCGTGGTCGCGTACGCCTGAGCAATCACTCGTGCGGTCGATCTTGACGGCGTAAATTTTACATTGTCAAGATTGAAGCTCTTGTGTACCTTTCACCGCGAAGAACGAATGTTTTCCGTTGCGCGTTACGCTTCGGAGGAGTCTTCCGCTTTCGTATTACACGCAATGAGAGGTACGTATGGACGAAACGATAGTGCTGAGACGGAACAACGGAGTTGCTCACGTGCGGCGACGAGTGTTTGTATGGGTCGTGTGCGCAGTGGTGATACTCGCCGTACCGACGCCGGGGAGCGCGCAAGAGTCAGATGGTCGAGAACCGGCGGATGGCTTCTTTCTCGGGACCTCGATAAACGGGCTCTACAACATTACCGACGGACCGCGTGCGGCGCTGGGTGCTCGGGCATGGTATCAGCGTCCGATCATCGATGCGACCGGGCCGTTATGGGATCCGGCACGCATCGAGGTGGGACTGACGAATAGGTGGGCGCCGGTGTTCAACGATGTGGCGGCCTACGTCTATTTCGAGCCGATCGCCGCATTCGACGTGACGGCGTCGGTCGGATATCAAGTGCAGTACGACGGGCTCCTCGACGGCGCCGGCTACTATAGACTCACCGGTTACGACGAGGATCCGACCGATGACATCTCGAATCGGTACACGACTCAGGGCGGCACGATCATTCGTGTCGCACCGCGTTTCAAGTTTGCGATGCGTCGTTTTGTCGCGAGTCACACCATCCAAATGACGTGGGTCGACTATCGCACCTTTGCAAGCGACGACGATGATTTCGACTTCTTCTTGGACGGCGGAGGCGGAATAGACGAGGTGCTCAATGAGCGCGGCGTCTGGATCCAAAACAACTCATTCGTGTTCTACGCTGCGACTCCCGGCCTGCTCGTCGGAGTCAACAGTACCGTCGACGGCGTACCGGACGCCGACCGGAGAAACGTGAAACTGGCCGCCGCTTCAGTGTATACGAGGGCGTTGCGACGGAACTGGAATCTACAACTCGTAGCCCTCGCCGGTACCTACGTCTCGCACCGTTGGCTCGAGGGAGAGCCCGACATAACGCTGGTCGTAGATTTTACGCGCCCCATCGGCGGTCGGAATCGATAGCGTCGCGACGGTTGGCTACCGGCCTTCCTCGGCAAATACTCCGCACGGGGTTCTCATACCGTTGGGTCGCCTCGAGACGTAATGTGTGATAAGAGTGTAGGGGCGCAAACCGCGACGATCGATGCGGGCGGACATCGTCGGTCGCTTCCGGGCGGCCCTTAATCGCCGATCGACGCGTAAGACGAGGAGATGTCTCGGTATGGACGGCCGCCATAACGATCCGATTCTGGAGACCGAAAGACTCATCCTACGATACCAAACCCTTGCCGATATCGCCTTTCTGTGCGATTTGTGGTCGAATCCGCAGGTCACCCGGTTCATCGGAGGGCCTCGTGATCGCGATCGATTGAACACTGAGTTCGAGAAAACGGCACGGCGGCCGACGGAACATACCTATGATTTGTGGGTGCTCGAAGAAAAGCGATCGGGACATGCCGTCGGCCATTGCGGATATGTAGACAAGGAGATCGACGGCGTCGTCGAAATTGATCTGACCTACATCATCGATCCCCGCGTTTGGCGAAATGGATACGCCACCGAAATCGCGACGGCGTTGAAAGCGTACGCCTTTTCCCACTTCTCAATCGACAGACTGGTCGCTCTGATACATCCGGACAACATCGCCTCCGCCAAAGTCGCCGTGGCCGTCGGTATGCGAAAACTGAAGACAGTCGAGCGCCCCGGCGGCGTACTGCGAGATGTGTTCGTCGTGCACGCCGATCGGTGACGCGCACTCGGCCGCTACGGCAACTCTGTTTGATTACCGGCGCTTTCCGTGTATGGTGGTAACCAGATGCGTGAACGTCGAATCCGTTTAGGAGGGGAGTAGTACATGGCCGGTGAGTCGGTATTATGGCGAAGACTGGACGCGCCGGGACACGACGCGTGTCGCCTCAAGAGCAGCATGTTCAACCGTGAGCTCGAAGGTACGGCGGTGTTTCGGCACAACGGACACGCTACCCAGTTGTCCTATCGCGTGTTATGCGACGCCGACTGGCGCACCAAGCGCGGCCACGTTCGCGGCTGGATCGGGAACGACTCGGTCAAGGTCGACATCGTGCGATTGGATATCGGCAGTTGGGCCGTCAACGGCGCCATCGCGGCGGGCTTGGACCATTGCGATGATCTCGATCTGGGATTTACCCCGGCAACGAACCTCATCTCGCTGAGGCGTCTGTCCCTCGCGGTGGGAGACGCGGCGGACCTGACGGCCGCCTGGTTCGATGTGGAGACCGCGAGCCTACAGGTGCTGCCTCAACGCTACGAACGGCGGGGAGATACGACCTACTATTACGAGGCGCCGAGCTTCGGCTACACGGGAGTCCTCGAAGCCGACGAGGTGGGCTTTGTTCGCGCCTATCCCGGCTTGTGGGACGCGGAGCGCTAAGCGACATCGCCTTCAGTACGTGGAAAACGCTTCGCGAAAGGCCTCGTACCGCTCTCGATTGACTCCGAGGTCCGAGTGTCCGGCGCGCGATGCGGATCGAAAGTGCAGCACGGAACTCTCGTCGTCGAGATGGAGCTCCACGTCGTCCACGAATCCGAACAGGGAGCTTCGCGCCTCGGCGTGGATATAGTCGTCCCGTTCCTCCACGATCGTCACGTTGCCGAAGGAGCGTAGGACGGCGCCGGCCCTCTCCATAACGAGAGCGGCGTCTCCGGAGTAGGTGATCGACGGTACGCGGCTATCGGTACGGTCGTCGAGTGACGATATGCAGTTGGGTGTGTCCGGGCAGGTGCGTAATGCGCCGGCGACGGGGCCGACCGCCACTTCTTGTCGCGACGGCATCGTAAGGCGCGCCGCAGCGAGCACTCCGACAACGAGCACGAACAACGCACCGACGATGAATCCGCCTATCTTTACGATACGATGTGCCATAACACTACTCATAATAGGCGTCGGCGGCGAAAAAGACACCCTCCGTCGGTAGAGCGCGACGACCTCGGCATTCTCGTCGGCGTTGCGTCGTGCGTGATGCGCCTTGTATCATGATCCGAGATGGAGCGTTCCCGGTGTATCGCGTTGTTGCGGGGCATCAACGTCGGCGGGCATAACAAAATTCCCATGGCGGAACTGCGCGCGCTGTGTACCGACATCGGGTGGCGTGAGGTGCGAACCTACATTCAAAGCGGCAATGTCGTGTATAGAGCCGTTGGAGAGCCCGACGACCACGCGCGGGAACTCGAGAGCGCGATCGGGAGCCGTTTTGGACTGGACGTATCGGTCATCGTTCGCACCGCCGCCCGGTGGGCGAAGTATGTGGCGGAGAATCCGTACCCGGGCGCATCTCGTACCGAGCCCAATCTGGTGATGCTCGCTCTGTGCGGGGCGCCGCCGCGCGACGGTGCGGTTGAGATGCTTCTCGATCGCGCCGCCGACGACGAGCGCGTTACTCGTGTCGGTGATGCGTTGTGGATTCACTACGCCGGCGGCAGCGGGCGTTCGAAGCTCTCGCCTGCGGTCCTGGATCGTGCCGCAGGCTCTCCGGCAACGACGCGCAACTGGCGCACCGTGCTCACGTTGGCCGAGATGGCGGGATTCGACGTTCGATAACGCGCCGTAGCGCGCGAGACTCCGGATCGGGCCGTTGCCTCGTCCGGGGCGTCACGGAAGCCCACATCGAACCGGCTCCTTGCATAATCCTCTCCCCTTCCGGTACCCTGACGGCGTCGCATCGCAACACGAGGTGACATGAGAAGCATCCGCAACAAGATATCGCTTTCCGTCTTTTTTCTGCTCGTACTCTTCGCCGGTACGATCGCCTTTATCTGGTATCGCACCAACGCGCAGAACGCCGAACGCGCGGCGATCGAATACGTCTCCGAAATCATCCGGATATCCAACGAGCGCCTCGAGGAGACGCTGAAGGAGATGAGTCTGGTGGTCTCCCTCATCGCATTGGATCAGGGCGAGCTCATCGTCCCCCTGCTTGCCCAAGACTACGAGTCCAACTCTCAACGTTTGGCGGATATGCGTACGATGGAGGATCTATTTCTCCGGCTGTCCGGAGCGTTCAATCGCTACTTCAGCGCGCTCCAGTTAGTCGGATTCGACGGGGTTGAGTTCGGCTACGGCACCGTCCTGCCGCACGAGGCACTCCGCGCGGAGGACTGGTACGATGACATTCTCGCCGCCGGAAATGCGACGATCTTTATTCCGCCCCACTACAATCAACCCACCGGCGGCCGATCGGGGGAGATCGACTATCGGCAGATGGTGCTTTCGGTCGTGCGTCCGGTGTACGAGGCGCGACGACCCATCGGATTCGTAAAAGGAGATATATGGTGCGACGTCCTGCTGGATACGTTTAGTGCCAATCTACCCTACGGAGGTACGATCGCCATCGCGGACACCACCACCGGCGAGACGATTTTCCGTCCCGACGACGACGACCTCGCCGGCGTGGTCGCCGATACGGCGGTGCAAACTCTCTCGACCCAGTCCGCGCTCTACGCGACGGTACGGGGGAGGGAGTATTTGGTCGTGACCCTCGTTTCAGACTACACGCGATGGACGACGATCGGATTCATACCGAAGGATACGCTCTTGGCCGATTTTGCACGTACCGGCAGAACGGCCCTTGCCATATCGCTTCTGTTCTGCCTCGCCGCACTGGTCATGACCTTCGGCCTCTCTTCGTTCATCAGTCGTGATATCGTCACGTTGAACAAGATCATGCAGACCACCGGCGAGTACGACCTCTCCATTCCGGCGGCGATCCGTTCTCGCGACGAAGTGGGGGAGCTTTTCGGTCAATTTGAGGCGATGATCGGGCGTATACAGCGTCTCGTGGTCGAGGTCAAGGAGAGTGAGAGACAGAAGCGCAACGCGGAGATCGAGGTGCTCCAGAACCAGATCAACCCGCACTTTCTGCAAAACACGCTGACGACGATCAATTTTCTGGCCTCCCTAAAGGGGGCGGAGAACATTCGAAGGGTGACCGACGCCCTGTCGAGCCTGCTCCACGTGGCCGTGAAGCGCGATACTCTCTTTATCACCGTCGAGGAGGAGATGCACTGTCTACGAAGCTATCTCTATATCCAGGAGTTTAAGTACGCCAACAAGTTCGAGGTCACCTTCGACGTTGAGCCGGCCGCTCGCGATCTGTTGGTCGTCAAGTTCCTCATACAACCGTTGGTCGAAAACGCCCTCATCCACGGTATCGCCGCCAAAGAGGGGAGCGGACGCATCGTTCTTCAGTTTTTCGTCGACGGTGAACGCTTGCGGATACGCGTGAAGGACGACGGTGTCGGCGTGCCTGATCGGCGCCTGGCGGAGCTTCGACGCGTTCTTGCCGCCGAGGCTGCATCACTCCCAACGACCGCCGCGGAACGCGGTGAAGGGGCGGTGGGTCTGTTGAACGTCGCTCGTCGGATTCGTGCCCACTTCGGTGACGCTTACGGCGTGACGATACTAAGCGAGGAGCACCGCTATACTGAGGTAGAGGTTGCGGTACCGCGCATCACCGTCGCCGAGGTATCCCGCTATGTATAAGATCGTGTTGGTAGACGACGATGCGCTCATGCGCACCAAGATGAAGATGATGATCGAGGAGGCCGGCGACGAGTTCGTTCTTTGCGGCGAGGCGTCCGACGGCGTGGAGGCGTTGGATCGGATCGAGCGCGAACGCCCCGATATCGTCCTTTCCGACATTCGCATGCCGCGATTGGACGGCGTAGCGCTGTCGGCGGCGCTGCGTGAACGCCATCCCGAGACGCTTCTCATCGTCCTGAGCAACTACGACGACTTCGAGTACGCACGCTCCACCTTCCGTAACGGCGCCGGCGACTACATCTTGAAGCATACCCTCACTCCATCCGTGCTCACCGAGACGCTTCGAGCGGCGGCGGCCCGTCTCTCGACGCAACGCCCGGCGATGAACGGGCGTGAGGCGACGAACGACTCGTCCAAGCTTGACTCCCGTGCGGCGCGGCGACGATTCGTCGAGCTACTCACCACCGGCGCGTTTGTGTCGGACCAAGAGTTGGTCGATGCCGGCGCGACGTTCGGTATTCCGGTAGACCCGAGCGGTGCCGTCCTCGTATTGATGGAGATTGACGACTTTTACAAGCTTGCCGCCGCCCTTGACGGACCGACACTGGTGATGGTCGAACGATCGATTCTTACGTTGGGACAGGAGATTATCGACCAACAGTCGAAGGGTACCATCATCCCGATTGCCCCGGAGCGTTACCTCCTGCTCCTTTCACCGCCGAGGCGGCTGATCGATAGAGGGGACGACGAATACTATCGCCACCACGTACGCACTCTGTTGGAACGTATCAGAGGGTGTATCAAAAACGTCGTGGATACCGGCGTCTCATTCGGGTACGGTTCTCTCGTCCGCGCCGCGGCGGAGATTCCGCGCAGTTTCCGGGAGGCCGAGGAGGCGCTCAAGGGGAAGTTTCTTCTCGGTAAGGACGCCCTCTCCGAAGCGGCGGAAATCGCCGACGCCACCGGGTGGGTCTCGCTGGACGTCGAGTCGGAACAGGACCTCGTCGCCGCAGTTGAGTCGTGCGACGCAAAACGGGTCGAGAGGCGCATCTCGACCCTTTTTCGTACTCTGCGTCGTGGCGGCCTCGATCGATCGCGCAGTCAGATGCTCTTCAATGACCTGCACAGTGTGCTCCATCGCCTGTGCCTCGCGCATACCATCGAACTGAACGACCTTTTCGAAGACGATCGGCCGCCCCACGATGCGCTCGATACGCTGGAGACGCTTGACGAGATTCACGATCGATTTTCGTCGCTCTTCGCCAAGCTCCTCTCCCTCGTGGACGACGCCGAGTTCGGCTCCTACTCTCCTCACGTCCGAGACGCGGTGCTTATCGTGAGGCGTCGCTTCGCGGAACAGCTCAAGGAGTACGACATCGCCGACGAGTTGGGGATACATAGTTCCTACCTAAGTAAACTCTTCAAGAGAGAGGTGGGCGTCGGTTTTTCCGAGTATCTCAACCGCACCCGCATCGCGCGTGCCAAAGAGCTCTTTCGCCTGGGAGAGAACAACATCAAAGAGGTGAGCTATCGTTGCGGTTTTCACAGCTATACGTACTTTTTTAACTGTTTCAAACGGCTCACCGGGTGCACACCCAGGGAGTTCATGACTCGCCCGCGTCGCGATGACCGTGCGTGATCCGTTGCGGCATCCGACCCACCGCCTACGAGTAGGGCGCGATTCCGTCGATCAGCAGACGATGGTCGCCGGGCCCCAGATCGACGGGACGGACCGCGCCGCGGCGCTCCCCGTTTATACGCACCGTTCCTTCTGCGCGTACGGGAAACTCCACGCGAGCCGTGGTATTGGGAGGGACGCCCGCTCGCGCCTCGCATCGGTCCTCGCCGACACGACGCCATTCGAGCGTGATCGGTCCGTGGAGCGACTCGTAGCGGCCAGAGGCCCACTCGATCGCGGTAATGAGGGCGGGACGCAGGGTGAAACGTTTGAAGCCCGCGCCGTTCCGTAACGCTCCACCGTCGCGATCGGGAGCGATGCCGAGGGCGTACCGATAGAGCCAGAAACCGACGCACGCCCCAAAGGGGTGGTGGCCGGTGCCGTACCCCCGTTGATTGAGATTCTCTCCCAGCGTAGCCCGCTCGCCGGTGAGCATGTGAAGCCAGCCGGGACTCTCCTCCCGGGTAACGATACCGTACGCCGCCTCGGCAAGGGCGTTCTCGGACAGATAGTTGAGTAGCGGATTGACACCGATAAACCCGCTCGAGATGTGTCCGCCGGCGCCGTCGATCGCCTCCACGAGGCGCGCTCTCACCGCCGGAATGTGTGTGTCCGGTACCAGTCCCAGGGCCAACGGGAGCGCCTGCGCCGTTTGTGACCCCGGATGATACCAGCCGGTCGAGGGATCGAGAAACGTCGCGTTGAAGCGCTTCGCCACCTCTCGTGCCTCGGCCCTATAGCGCTCGGCGTCCTCGACGCGCCCCGTGAGACGCGCCGTGTCGGCGAGCACCGTGTACATCCAGAAGAGGGCCGCGGTCGACGTCTGTGCCACCGGAGTGAGGCCCGGGCCCGGCGCGTCGGACTCCTGGCCCATGTCCAGCCAATCTCCCAGTCCCCACTCGATCAGACCGTCGCGCGCCGTACTCGCGACAAAATCGAGGTAACGGCGCATCGGATCGTAGGCGCGTTCCAAGAAGACTCCGTCGCCGGTGAATCGGTACAGCGTCGACGCGACGTAGAAGATCGTACCGCCCCACCACGGGTCGTCGTAGGCGATCGGCCGTCCGTCGGTGCCGAGGAGACCCCACCCGTTGGTCGGCACGATCGGCGGAATGTGGCCGCCCGCTTCCTGGGCGTCGATGAGATCCCACAGATATTTCTCGTACGTCGTAACTGCATGGAAGTTGAACAGATAGCTTTCCATCGTCGCCATGCCGGCGTCAAAGGTCCAGCCCATCTTTTCGCGCGTCGGCTCTTCGCCGGGCATACCGTGAATCGAGTTGAGGAGAGTGCGGCGAACCGCCCCGTGCAACCGATTGAGTCTGTCGTCGGAGCACTCGAAGGAGCCCGCAGTCGTCAGATCGGTATGGACCGCCTTTGCGCGTACCTTCTCGATATCGGGTATCCCGGAACCTCCTTCGACTTGGACGTAACGGAATCCATGGTAGGTGAAACGGGGCTCAAAACGCTCCGGTCCCCCTCCCCGGCAGACGAACCGATCCTGCTGAAAGCGGCCGCCGGTGTGCGTCGCACTGTAGCGTGTATCGAGTGTTCCGTCGGGGGCGAGTGCCTCGTTATGGTCGAGTAGTATCTCGTCGCCCTCGCTTCCCCGTGCCGTCAGCTCGACCCAGCCGGTGAGGTTCTCCCCAAAGTCGAAGAGCCGGAGACCCGGCCGCGGCTCGGTGTGCGCGATCGGCGTCACGGTGCGGGTGATGCGCATGGGCGGCATGCGCTGCGCGGCGAGCTTTCCCACCGGAGGCGCAACCTCGACGACCGCCCTCCACGCGCCGTCGTCGAATCCGACGCGGGAAAAGCCCTCTAACGATCGCCGTCGGTCGACCGTCTCTCCGGCGCGAATACTGTTGAACCGTATTGCGCCGGTAGACCACCTCCACGAGGCGTCGGTGACGAGGTCGAACGTTGCGCCGGGCGATTCGATATGGAGGTGAACCACGAGCTTCGGCGGCGTCTTCCAGTTGGCTCGCTCCATCTGGAAGAGGTCGGGAGTCGGCGAATGGTAAAACCCGTTGCCGAGAACGACTCCGATCGCGTTGCTGCCCTCGACGATGCGGTCCCCGACCTCGTAGGTGACGTAGTGGACACGACGTTGATAATCGGAAAAAACGGGGTCGAGCACGTGATCGCCGATCTTCTCTCCGTTTATGAACAGCTCGTAGTAACCCAGTCCACCGACGGTTATCGTCGCTTGGGGTTTGTTCCGCGGCGGCCCCGCATTCCGGGAAATGGGTAGCTCGAACTCGCGGCGCATGAGTACGGCCGGCGCGCTCACCGGTGAATCGAGCTCACGAGCTCGCGTTTGGTCCCAGGTTTCGAATCTCGATCGCCGCCGCGACACCGCCGCGACGCGGTATGAGATCCAGCGCGCCGTCGTCGATTCACCGTGCTCGCTACCGGGAGCGCGACTCCACTCCGCGGTTCGACTCCACGGTGACTCCGTAGCGTCCTCGCTCCACACCTTCACTTTCCAGTAGCACCGCCGCCACGCAGGTATCGGCGCGCCGTCGTAACGGTGGTGAAGCGTCATATCCGACGCGACGCGGCCGGTGTCCCACACGTCGCCGTCGTCGTTATCGAGGCGCTCACGAGATGTCGCCGCAAGGATGCGATACGCCGTCTGTCGCGCTCCCGGTCGCGATGATGCGATACGCCAGCTGAGCCTGGGCGCGCCGGTGTCGAGTCCCAGCGGGTTCGATAGATGTTCGCACAACAGATCGATCGGTATAAAGTCGCCCTTCACGTCCCCTCCGAGGTCGGATGTTCGACGCCCACGATACCACGGCCGAAACGCAGCGTCACCGCCGTGGATCGGCGTCCGCCGACATCGCCAGACGAGTACATAAACGTTGAGCGATTCACACGATACATGAGTCTTTTCCTCTACCACGTCGACCGCGGGCTCGGTATACCATACGTGCGGGTGTGTACCGAGCGACGCGGTATACCGCGGGAGGGAAAGCGAGTGAGACGATCCAATATTCTTCACATCTTTTGCGATCAGTTGCGCTTCGATGCCGTCGGCGCGTCGGGAAACGGTGTTGTGAAAACACCCAACATCGATCGATTGTGTCGGGAAGGGGTCCTCTTTACCAACGCCTTCACCCCATCGCCGGTCTGTGTGCCGGCGCGATGCTCAATGATTTACGGACAGTATCCCCACCGAACCGGTTGCTACGAGAACGGCCCCATGCCCTCCGACGGACGTCCCACGTTCATGGACTCTCTCACCGAGGTGGGGTACCGCACTCACGGTGTGGGAAAGTGCCACTTCACACCGAACCGGGACGCGCTGTTGGGGTTCCAGACGCGCGAGACACAGGAGGACGACTTCGGCGATGGAGAGAGCGACGACTATCTCGCCTATCTGGCCGAGCGCGGTTTCGAGTACGTCGCCGAACCTCACGGCGTGCGCGGCGAAATGTACTACGTACCGCAGCCCTCTCAGGTGCCTGCCCGCCTCCATCCGACGCAGTGGGTGGGAGACCGAGCCCTGCACTTCATCGGCGAGCAGACCGGCGATCGTCCGTGGTATCTCTTTACCGGCTTCGTCCATCCCCATCCACCCTTTTCGCCGCCCTCTCCGTGGCACAAGCTCTATCGCGCCACGCTCATGCCGCCTCCCAAAGTCCCGGCGAACTCGGAATCGCTTCTCACCTTCGTCAATCGTGTGCAGAATCGCTACAAGTATCGCGACCAGGGACACGACACCAATCTGGTGCGCCTGATCAAGGCGTACTACTACGCCTGTGTCTCCTTCATCGACTATCAGGTCGGGCGCATGGTCGACGCCCTTGCCGAGCGCGGTGTGTTGGACGACACCGTGATCCTCCTCTCCGCGGACCACGGTGAGCTTCTGGGCGACTACAACTGCTACGGCAAGCGAAGCATGCACGACGGCGCCTCACGCGTTCCCCTGATCGTTCGAGGTGCAACAAACGGCGGGCCGTCCGCTCCGTTTGTCGGCGGTCGGCGGTGCGACACACCGGTGAGTTTGGTCGACATAGCGCCGACGCTACGCGAGATTGCCGGCACCACGTTCGACGACGAATCGGAGACCGACGGGGTGTCACTCGTTCGGGTCCTCGACGGAAGTGCTCGGCGAGAGAGCGTCTTTTCTCATATCGACACATCCGTATGGTCGACACTGATGGATATCGGCCTCCCCCCGACGGTGAAGAACGATCCCGTCTCGCGCCGAGCCGCAGGTTCGATCTACATGGCCGTCTCGCGCGAATGGAAGTACGTATACAGCGCTCCCGACGAGCGTGAGTTTCTCTTCGACCGACTCGGCGACCCCGAGGAGACGCGCGATCGAGCCGGGGTATCGCTCTGTGAGCGGCCGCGTCGGAAGATGAAGGCTGCGCTTCTCGCCCATCTACGCGCCGGGGGTGAGACGGGCGGTATCGACGGCGACGATTGGGCGCGCTTCGGCAGATTGCGCCTTCCCGACAACCCCGACGCCGGTCTCCTGATACAGGACATCTTCGCTCCCGGTGCGACGACGCGTGTCGAGGGCTACTTCGACCACAAAAACGAAGAGTAATTCACACGATATCGTAGCCTTTTTACCCTCCCTCGCCCCCACTGAAGGGGGTGTACGATGACGTTACCGCCGCCGGCGAGGCCGATTGCACTCTCCGGGAGAGAACGGTACACGGTACGTCCGGTACCGGGAGCGGCGGGCCCGAGCCCGGCGCGGTGAGACGGAGCCGCTCATCCCGCGGTATGCACCGTAGGTTGGCGGACCATGCGATGTGTCAAAGGAGGACCGTTATGAACAAAGGAAGCGTAATGAGATTGCTCATACTCCTCGGTGTGCTGCTCTCGGTTACCGTGCCGCTTTGGGCCGGCGGCGGCGGCGAGGTCGAGGAAGAGGGGGTTACCACGCTGACGGTGATGATGCACACCTCGTGGCTACGCCCCGGCGCGCAGGCGGCGTTCGATCTGGTCAACGAGCGTGCCGAGGAGCTGGGAGCGCGTCTCGTCTTTGAGCGCGTACCCGAAGGAGCGTCGGGAGAGCAGGTGATTCAAGCGCGCCTCGCCTCCGGGGACTACCCCGATATTCTCTACTGGCAGTTGGCCAACGTCACTGCCAGCCGGTTGGGACGCGACAACATCGACGATCTGTTCGAGGATCTTTCCGACCTCTCGTTCACCCGATACTATGATGCCGAGCGTTTGTCGTGGCCCGCGTATACGCAAAACGGTAGATTGATTCAGGCCCCGTTCAACGATTCGACGGTGTTCGGCGTCTTCTACAATCGCCGCGTCTTCGAAGAGGCGGGCATCGACGGCGTGCCGACGACGTGGGAGGAGTTCCTGGAGGCGTGCCGCCGTATCGAGGCGATCGGACGCGTGCCGGTCTACTACTCGATCAACGACGCGTGGACCGGACAGTTGATACCCCTTATCGGTCTGGCGCAGGAGCAGCGTGCCGCCGGCATCGCCGATCTGGCTCGGAGCCTCAGCACCAACGAGATGCAGTGGGCCGACCTGGATCTCTTCATCACCGCTCTTGAGCGAACCCTCGAACTTGTGGAGCGCGGCTACATTAACGATACGTTTCTCTCCGATACCTACGCGATGGCGCAGCAAGCGCTTATGAACGGCGAGGCGGGAATGTACGTCCAAGGGACGTGGATGATACCCGACTTGGCAGGGCTCTCCGAAGAGACGCTCCGTTCCGATATCGGGGGATTCGCATTTCCGGTCACCGACGACGCGTGGATCGTGGCGAACACGCCAACGGGACTGTACGTCTTGTCCGGGGGGCGCAACCCGGAGCTGAGTAAACGGATCGTCGATTTCCTCGTCTCCCCCGAGGCGATGAACACGTTCTTTCAGGCGCAACCGGGGATCCCGTTCATATCGACGGGTGTCGAGGTCGCCGAGCTGTATCCGGTCCAGGAGGACTTCCTCGCACTGATCGAGGCGGGGAGGGCGGGTCCCGACCCGACGGCATTCCTGCGATACACGAGAGGACCTCTGGAGCGATACGTCGCGGAGATGCTCGTGGGCGACGCTACGCCGCGGGAGATCGCACAGCGGATCGACGAGAACTTTGCCGAACAGGCGCGCGACGCC
The DNA here is from genome assembly GCA_965601925.1 of Alkalispirochaeta sp. Taxonomy (GTDB): domain Bacteria; phylum Spirochaetota; class Spirochaetia; order DSM-27196; family Alkalispirochaetaceae; genus Alkalispirochaeta. The sequence goes on along the minus strand of OZ271854.1, from coordinate 993,889 downwards.
GACGATCCTAACTGGTAGGTACGCGGGCCCTGTCCGACTCCGGCACCATGACGGCGTCGGAGTCGGACGATGGTGAAAGAAATCGACGCACTATGACGACATACCGACCTCTTAATCGTACGCTCTATCCTCTGTACTTTTTGGCTCCCGGAGCGTCGATCTACCTCATCTTCTTTGCGCTGCCCTTTTTTGTCGGACTCTATTTCTCGTTCTTTCGGTGGGATTTTTTCTCCGCCGAGTTTATCGCGCTGGAAAACTACCGTTCGATCCTCTCCAATCCCGACTTGCGCATTGCGATCGGCAACACGCTGTACTTTGCCGGCCTGACGACGGTGTTGAAGGTCGGGCTCGGTCTCGCGCTGGCGATCTTTCTCAATCGAAGCCTGCGCACCAAGAACTTCCTCCGTTCGATCTACTATCTCCCGGCGATCCTCAACGTCGTTGCAGTCGGGATCGTCTTCTCCGCGATCCTTCATCCGACACTCGGCCTCTTGAACCGATTTCTGCACGCCGTCGGTTTGAGCGCATGGGCGCTCCATTGGCTCACGGATCGCGCGATTGCCATGACCAGCTTGAGTGTGATCGAGGTGTGGCAATGGGTCGGCTTCACAATGGTGATACTCCTCGCCGGTCTTCAGACGATTTCTCGAGAGTATTACGAGGCTGCCGCCCTTGACGGCGCCTCGCCATGGCACAAGTTCGTCCACATTACCCTGCCGCTCATTATGCCGGCGCTCAACAATGCGATCATCATCAGCCTTATCGGAGGGTTGAAGGTCTTCGCCCTCGTGGCAACGGTGACGCAGGGGGGGCCTGGGAGGCGAACTGAGGTGATCAACACGGTGGTCTACGAATCGTTTGTCTTTAATCGCCAGGGCGAAGCGGCGGCCGGCACGGTGGTGCTTAGCCTCATTATCGTGGCAATCTCCCTCTCCACCTATCTGTTCATCAGCAAACGAGAGGTCGAGGTATAGATGAGTATCCCCCTCCGTGTACGAACGCCGGCTCGATCACTCGTCGTCGAGGTCGCCGCCGTTGCGCTGAGTCTGCCGATGCTCGTTCCCTTTCTGCTTATTCTCGTCAACTCCTTTAAGAGTCCCGAGGCGGCAAACCGGCTCGAGCTCGCGCTCCCGACCTCGGGGTTGGCGCAGATCGTCGAAAACTACGCGGCGGTGATCCGCGAGGCACATCTCCTTACCGCGTACGCGAACACCCTCATCGTGAGCGCTTTTTCGGTGGCGGCGATCGTCGTGTGCGCGGCGACATCGGCGTTCGTCATTCAGCGGCGCAGACAGCGCATCGTGGCTGCGATCAACTTCTGTATCTTGGCCGGCATGACGCTGCCGTCGTCGGTGGTACCGACCTATTTCATCATCGATTCGATGGGGCTCGCGCGCACGCACTTGGGTGTGATCCTCGCCTACACCTCGCGACTCTTTCCTCTGGCCGTCTTTCTCTATACCGGCTACTACAAGAGTATCCACCGCGAGCTCGACGAGTCGGCGGTGATCGACGGATGCACGCCGCCTCAGACCTTCGCGCGCGTGATCTTCCCGCTCCTGCAACCCATTACCGTCACGGTTATCATCATCACCTTTATGAGCGTTTGGAACGAGTTTGAGATCGCGATCTTTCTCCTCAATTCGCCGCGGCGTTTCACCGTGACACTTACCACCTTCTTCTTCTTCGGGCAACGTACGGTAACCGGGTGGAATCTCCTGTTTGCCAACGTGGTGCTCATATCGCTTCCGGTGGTGGTGCTCTACTTTTTTCTGCAGCGCTTCATCGCCTCGGGCCTCGCCGCCGGCGGCGTAAAAGGATAGCGCGACGATTTCCTGTCCCACGTGCAACCGACGTATGCGCTCGAGCTCGCGGGAGTTGTCGACGACGCGGTTCAGTAGCGCGCCATGATGCGCGAGATCTCCGCGTTTACGGTCCCGTCGTCCAGGGCGCCGTTCAAACCGTCTCGGAGCTCCGTGCGGTCCGAAGGCAGTACCATTACCGTCTTGACGATTACGCAGGTAGAGCTCGCCTCGTTGATGTGACCCTGGAAGAAGCGATTCGAAATGTGGTTACCGACAATTCGCTCGGTCGCCACCGCATCGACGTGCCCCCAGACGAGTTTGGCAATACCTTGGATGTCGTTCTCAACCGGAACCATCTGCGCCGATTGTCCCTCCATACAGTGCTCGGTATAACTCCCCTGTTGGTACGCAATACGCTTTCCCGAAAATGTTTCCAGCGCCGCCGCACCGTCGGCCTCACCGTAGACGAACAACACCGGTTCGAACGTCGCATACGCTTTCGTGACGATCACGTCCTTGCCGTCGAATATTGCGTTCGGCCAGCCGACGTTCAAGAGCAAGTCGATTCGCCCTTCGAAAAGGTCGTGAAGAGAATCCTCGAATTGGTGGGGTTGATACACCACGCTGACGTCCATTTTGCGCGCGATCATGGTAAGGATGTCGATGCTGATCCCCGCCGAACGACCGTCCTCCACATAACACCACGGCGGATACGCAAGGTCGTGACCCACATAAATGACGCGACTCCTGCGCTTCAGGATACCGATCTGCGCCAAGTCGTCATGAAAGGTCCGTACGCCGGCGCGATTGCTCGAGTCGCTTCGCGCTAACGCGTCTACGACGCGCTGCTCCTGGTCGAGATTAGCGACGATATGCGTTGCGCTCGACCGTACCGTGGCGGCGGCGGCGCTTAGGCTCTCGATTTGACGGGCGATCCGGTCCGTACTCTCTTTCTGAACCCGTACACTCCGCTCGATTTCCGTGACTGCGGCATCGGCCCGAACCAACGCCTCGCCGGAAGTCTGTAGATGATCGCCGGTGGTCTCTATGCGGTCGTTGATTTTGCTCTTGATTTCCTCGTACTCCGACAAAGCCTCGAGCGTCGTCGTCATGCGCGACCGCAGATCGCCGAGGACGTCGCTTATCTGTTTCGTCAACGATTGGCTTTGATCGGCGAGCTTCTTCACCTCGTGGGCGACGACTTTGAAGCCGCGGCCGTGCTCACCCGCGCGGGCCGCCTCGATCGCCGCGTTGAGGGCCAACAGATTCGTCAGGTCGGAGATGCCCTGGATCGCCTCGACGATTCTCACGATACCGACGGCCGCCTCGTTAACCTCTCCGACCATCGCGCTGAACGTTTGAAAGCGCTTCTCCATCTCCGAGAGATCGCGTGCGAAGGCGTCCATGTTGGCGCGCACTTTCTCAAAGAGGCTGCGGCTGGTATCGAGGCGTCCGACGGACTCGCCGGCGGCCTCAACGATCTGGCCCGACGCGCCCTGTAGTTGATTCAACTCCGTATCGACGATGGAGAGCGCTTCTTGATTGGCCGTATTGGATGCGACGATCTCTCGAACGAAGGCGGCGTTGAGGTGGGATACCGCGACCAGATCCCAGATATGGCTGGAAGTTTTGTCAATGAGGGAGCGAATCTCGCCGCTGTAGCGGGCGATCACCTGCTCGACCCGATTGGGCTCTTCCATTGGGCACCTCTTCCTACAGAGTATAGTCTATTGTCGAAACTGTAACCCACGGAGGGACGCCGCGCCCCATTTCGCGGCACCCTCCGTCCGGGCGTGAATGTTAGGCGAGGCCCGCCTTGCGTCGCGTGTAGATATCGTAGAAGACCGCCAAGAGGAGTACGAGCGCCTTGACGACGTACTGCCAGTCGGCGCCGATGTTCATCAGCGACATGCCGTTGTTGATGACGCCCATGACCAACCCGCCGATAATGGCGCCGATGATCGTCCCGATGCCGCCGGACGCCGACGCACCGCCGATGAAGCACGCTGCGATCGCGTCGAGCTCGAACAGCTGTCCGGCCTGGGGAAGGGCGGAGTTCATGTATCCGGCGAATACGAGGCCCGCAAGCCCGGCGAGGCTGCCCATGATCACGTGCACCACGAATACGACCATCTCCGAGTCGATGCCCGAAAGCTTGGCCGACCGCGCGTTGCCGCCGACCGCATAGATATAGCGACCGATAACGGTACGCTTGGTAACGAAGGTCAGCACCCCCACCACTACCGCCAGTACTACGACGATGACCGGAAGGCCGCGAAAATCGGCGAACTTCCACGACAGAAGCGCGATTCCGCCGACGATGAAGGCGTTCTTCAGGACGAACGCGGACATGGGCAGAAGCTCGAACCCCTTGCGGAGCTTGTTGCGACGCGCGCTGAGAGACGCGAGGACCGCGACGAGCGCCAAGGCACCGCCGACGACCCACGCAAAGTAGTGAGTGCGGTCCACCGTAAGCGCCTCTATCGACCAGAATCCCGACGTTATTTGCCGAAAGCCGTCGTCCGCGAGGGAGATCGGTGTGACGTTGGTAATGACGTAGGTTAACCCGCGGAACAGGAGCATGCCCGACAGGGTGACGATGAAGGCGGGGATCTTCATAAACGCGATCCAGAATCCTTGGAAGACGCCGATCACCGCTCCGGCCGCCATCGTCAACAAGACCGCCGCCGGAAGCCCCATCCCCGTGTTGTAAAGCATCGCGGCGATCGCTCCGGTAAACGCCGCGATCGATCCCACCGAGAGATCGATGTTGCCGACGATGATGACCAGGACCATGCCGGCGGCGAGGATGAGGATGTAGCTGTTCTGCATGAAGATGTTCGACACATTCCGCGAGGAGAAGTTGATGCCGCCGGTCAGCGCGGCAAACACGGCGAAGATCAAACCCAACATGATGAACATCGAGTAATTTCTGATGTTGTCCTTGAATAGGCGCCGAAAGGTCATTGTGTGTGGGGTCAATATAGTATCGGTCATGTAAAACTCCCGCGTATCAGCTTAATGCCATGTGCATAATATCTTCTTGCGTTGCTTCGTCTTGCGTGAGGCAGCCTTTGATGCGTCCCTCGTTCATGACGTAGATCCGGTCGGCCATACCGATCGCCTCCGGTAGCTCGGAGGTAACCATGATGATACTCTTGCCCTCCGCCGCAAGCTCGTTCAGGATCGTGTAAATCTCGTACTTGGCTCCGACGTCGATACCTCGCGTCGGTTCGTCGACGATGAAAATATCGGGCCCGGCGAGGAGGCAGCGGCTGAGGACCACCTTCTGTTGGTTGCCGCCGCTCAAGTTGCGCACAACTTGGGTGATCGACGGCGTCTTGATGTTGAGGGAGCGCCGATAACCCTCGGCGGCCTCCACCTCGCGGAACGAGTCGACCACGCCCGCGCGAGACAATTTGTCCAGGCTGGAGTTGGTAATATTGGTTTTGACGTCCTGGATCAGTACGAGACCGAGACTCTTGCGATCCTCCGACACGTACCCGATGCCGGCGCCGATCGCCTCCCGCGGCGTCGCGAGCTCCACCTCCTCGCCGTGGAGCACCATCGTCCCCTCAGCTCGGGAACCGTAGGAACGGCCGAAAAGGCTCATCATCAGCTCCGTGCGTCCGGCGCCCATCGGCCCGCAGAATCCGACGATCTCACCCTTGCGGACGGTAAACGAGGCGGAATCGACCACCTTCATGTCGTGATACTCCGGGTGGTAGACCGTCCAGTCTTGAACCTCCATCACCACGTCGCCGATGTTGGGATCTTTCTCCGGGTAGAGATGCGTCATCTCGCGTCCGACCATATCCTTGATCAACATCGACCGCGTCACGTGCTCTGCGGAGTTGTCGTAGGTGCGGATCGATTCGCCGTCGCGCAACACGGTGATCGCGTCGGCCACTCTCAGGACTTCGTTCAGCTTGTGCGAGATCAAGATACATGTAAGGCCCTCTTTCTTGAGGTCCAATATCAGGTCAAGCAACTTCTCGCTCTCCTCGTCGTTGAGCGATGCAGTCGGCTCATCCAGAATGAGTATCTCGGTATTCTTCGAGAGGGCGCGGGCGATCTCTACCAGTTGCTGCTTGCCCACCCCCATTTTGCTGACGATCGTCTCGGGGCGGTCTTTGAGTCCGACACGTTCCAGAAAGGGGCGCGATCGGACCAAAAGGTCGTCCCAGTCGATGATACCGAAACGCGTCTCGGCGTGGCCGAGAAACATATTCTCGTAAATTGAGAGGTACGGGCTGAGGGCCAACTCCTGGTGCATGATCGTCAGGCCGACCTTCTCACTATCCCGTACGCTTCGGAAGTGGGTCTCTTTCCCATGGACGACGACGGTGCCGTCGTAGCTGCCGACCGGGTGTACCCCGCTGATGACGCCCATGAGCGTCGATTTACCGGCCCCGTTTTCTCCGCAGATACCGTGAATCTCCCCCGGTGCAATGCGGAAGCTCACATTGTCCAAGGCGCACACGCCGGGAAAGTGCTTCGTGACGTTTTTTACTTCCAGAATGTATTCACTGCTCATTCAATGTAGCCCTACCGTAAGACGAAGACGCCATCAGCCGCACGATAGGCGGCCGATGGCGTACCGTTGGGACGCGGCGTCCTACTGGAGATCGCTCTCGGAGTAATAACCGCTGCCGATCATAATCTCTTCCCAGTTATCCTGAGTCACGTTGATCGGCTCGAGAAGGTACGAGGTCACCACTTTGAGACCCGTATCGTAGGTTTCGGTGTCGACGCGGGCGCCGGGCACGCGAGGCGTGTCTCCGGAGAGCAGTGCGTCGGCGAGCGTGATCGCCCCGGCGGCGAGATTACGCGTGTCTTTGAAGACGGTCATGTACTGACGTCCGTCGCGAATCGCTTGGACCGATGCGATCTCGCCGTCCTGACCGGTGACGACCGGCAATGTATCGACGGTCGAGTACTTCGCATCCGCCGCCAACGCCTCGATAATCGCCCGGGCCAGCGTGTCGTTGGGAGCCAATACCGCGTCCAGCACCACGTCGCGAGCGTCGTTGCTCAGGAGGTTTTCCATACGCGCTTTCGCAACTTCCGCTCTCCAACCCTCGGTCGCAATGCGGGTAAAGGCCGAGTCCGAGGAGCTCATCGGCGCGGGACCGACCACGACCAGCGCTCCCCGTTCGACGTGGGGAGCGAGTACCGACATCGCGCCGTCGAAGAAGAAGTTGGCGTTGTTATCCGTGGGAGAGCCGGCAAACAGGGTGATGTATCGCGGATCGTCGGCGGTGACGTTAGAGAGATCCAGCGCCAACTCAATCGCGCCTCCCTGCATCTCGCCGACATTGAAGTTGTCGAAGGTGATGTAGTAGTCGTAGGTATCCGCACCGGTGATGAGGCGGTCGTAGGCGATCACGATGATCCCCTCTTCGGCTGCCTCGCGCACCACCGAGTTGACGCCCTCGTTGATGTTGCCGACGATGAGCAATCGCGCACCCTTGGTAATGAAATCTTGGATCTGCTGGTTTTGGCGGCTCTGATCGGCGTCGCCGAACGCAACCTCAGCGTTATAACCCGCCGCCTGCGCGCCTTCGAGTAGCGCCGCGCCGTCTTGCTGCCACCGTTCTACGTGGGTCTCGGGCATCGCGATTCCGATATCGAGGCCCCCCTCACCGCTACCACCGGCAAAGACCACACCTGCGGTGAGGACCGTAGCAAGAATCAAAAGAACGATTCGCTTCATACACACTCCTTTGTACTATGGATATGCATCATTGTGAGTGCGCCCGGCGCCGCCCGCTACAGGAATATCGCGACATGAGTCGTACAAACCGCACTCGCCCGCCTCGTCGCACGGTTGAATAGCACTGGCGTGACATCAATTTTGTCCTGTTTGAAGCTCCCCGGAGGTCGTGCGATAGACGTCCTCGGCGCTATGAAACCCGTCCCGGATGATCGTCTCGTCCATGTTTCCGCGAAAGACGGCCAGCGGCTCTTCCATATAGAAGGGAATGGGGGTATCGCTCCCGTTCTCCATGTATCGATCGGGGGGTGGAATCTCACCGGTCGCCATTCCGTAGGCGACTTCCGCCGCGCGGCTCGCCAGCAGATGGATCGGTTTATACACCGTCATCAGCTGCAACCCCTCCACCACTCGCTGCGTCGAGACGAGGTCGGCGTCCTGACCTACGACCGCTACGTGGCCCGCCAGGCGGCGTTCCGCCAGCAATTGAATCGCCGCATTCGCGATCTGATCGTTGGCGGCCGATATGGCGTCGATATCGGTCGTGCGTTCCAACACTTCGGCGATACGTGACGTGGCCTCGTCGGAGCTCCACGCCTCGAGCCAGATCTCGTCGACGACGGTGATTTCCTGAGAATCGATGTACGGACGGAGTACCTCGTGGAGTCCGCTGTTGACGAGATAGCTATTGTTGTCTCGTACCGAGCCGTTGACGATGAGATAGTTACCCCGCGGAACCGCGTCGGTGAGGGCGCGACCGAAGAGCCTGCCGACCTCCTCGTTGTCGAACGACACGTAGGCCGTGACCGGTACGCCTTGAATCAGGCGATCGTAGGCGAGCACCGGTATGCGTTGATCGTTGGCGGCTCGCACCACACCGGCGAGCATCTCCGTATCGTGAGGCAGAATGACCAGGACGTCGATCTGTTGGTCGAGAAGATAGCGGATCTGATCGATTTGTGCCTGTGTGCCTCCCGCGGACATCTGCAAAATCACCTCCGCGCCGAGCTCGCCGGCGGCTGAGTTGAACACCTTGATATCTTTGTTCCAGCGCTCGATGATGAAGGTATCCGTCGCTACCGAGAACCCGATCGTCACCGGTCGGTCCTCCGAGGCATTCTCGGCGGCCCGAAAGCGGGCGCACCCGGCCACCGAGAGTAGAACCGCCGTCGCCACCGCGACGCGGAGAACCCCTCTATGCGCCATGGTCCTCCCCGGCGGGAAACGAGGTCGGAGATACACCATTGACCTTTTTGAAGATACGGCTGAAATAGTTCGGATCGCGATATCCGCACGCGAAGGCGATCTCCTTGATCGACAGCTCTCCCACGATGAGGAGCGCTTCCGCCGCGCCGATACGTACGCTGTTGAGATAATCGTTGAAGCTCGTGCCGAGGTGCTCGGCAAAGAGGCGGCTGAGATATCCCGTCGATATGTCGCACGTCTCGGCGACCGAAGAGAGGTGGAGCGGCTCGGCGTAGTGTGTGTCGATGTGGGCGACGGCGTACCGGAGCGGTACGGGCCAGTGCTCGTCGATTCTCATGGTGCGTTGGGCCGCAATACGGCTCAACGTTCGCTCCGCCCACGCGTCCCATTCGACTCTGGATCGAATCGTGGGGATCTCCGCCGCGGGGTCGCCGATGCGCGATACGACGTCGACGGTGCCGGCCCGTCCGGCGAGGTCGTCCAGAAGCAGGGTGAAAAACGCTACCATCCGTGACGACGCCACCTCGAACGGTTCCGCGGCAAACTCGTCATCGAAGTAACGACGGCACCGCGTCAAAATCTCGTCGAGCGATCGCGAACGGGCCACGTGGCGACGAATGGAGGTCACTTCCTCCCAGCGACGACGATGGCGAGCATCGGTCCCCGTGAAAGCGCTCAGTATCTCCTCAAAGGCCGCGTGAAACTCATCATAGCGCCGTCTGCCGCTCAGCTCGACCCGTATCGTGGCGCCCGGCCCCACCTCATCCCGCACCGCCTCTTGGATATAGTGTTCAAAGCCCGCGAGCTGGAGCGGATCGGGAATCAACAGGAGTAGGCGGCCCAGATACTCGGTGGAGAGACACCGATACCGGTGCGCGATTCTCCGGACGATCCCATCGTAGTGGTCGCGCGTCGGTGTCTCCACGATCGCGATGATTCCGTGATCCGAGGAGAGTTGGAACAGGGCGCGACCGCGGCTCCATGTAGCGTCGTCCATCGGGCGCGCCGTAATTTGCAACAGAAGCCGGCGTTCCTCGCGACGGCGCTCCTCTACACCGGACTGCGCCTCTTCCAGACGCATCGTCACTAAGGTTTCGCGCTCGTCCAAGTGCTCGCGCGCTTTGCGCAACGTTTGGAGAAATCGCGTGCGCGACACCGGTTTCACAAGATAGGAGAAGACGCGCAACGGAATGGCGCGCTGCGCCAAATCGAAGCGTTCGTAGGCGGTAGAGAGTATATAGAGCGACTCGGGAAGCTCGCGTTGCAGCTCTTTGATCGTATCCAGCCCGTCGATGCCCGGCATCGCGATATCCATCAGCACGATGTCCGGTCTCTCGCGGTGCGCCGTAGCGACCGCCTCGTTCCCGGAGCGCGCGGTTCCACACACCACCAAGTCGTCGTCCGAGGAGGCGACCATGTACGAGTAGCTTTCGAGAACCGGTTCTTCGTCGTCGACGATTAGGACGGAATACACGCCTCTACCCTCGTATCGATCATAATCAGAATCTCGGTGCCGGCGTCGGGTGCGCTCTTAATCGTAACGGTGTTTTCCAGCGATGGAAAGAAAAAGTAGAGTCGTTGGATCACGTTCTCCAGCCCCATGACTTTGGAGCCGTGCTCGATATCGCGTTGGGACCGTTGCAGGAGGCGGCTCGCGGTCGTCGGCGCCATGCCTATGCCGTTGTCGCGTACCGATAGATGGATGACGGCATTCGCCTTCCAGACGCGTATGACGATTTCGCCCGAGCGTTCCACTCCCTCGAAAGCGTGAATCACCGAGTTTTCTACCAACGGCTGCAGGATCAACGCCGGTACGCGGCACGTATCGAGGAGCTCCTCCGGAACTTCCAGCGTAAACTGCAGCGACTTCGGAAAGCGGATGCGCAAGATGTACAGATAGGCGGAGAGGCCCTCGATCTCGTGGCGCAGCGGCACGATCAAATCGCGTTCTCTGATGTTGTGGCGGAAAAAGTGGGCGAGGTGCTCCATGAAGTCGGCGGTCCTGTCGGCTCGCTCCATGATCGCGAGCTGCACGCCGGTGTTGAGGGTATTAAACAGGAAGTGCGGATTCATCTGCGCCTGCATGGTGTACAGCTCCATCCGCTTCAGGATCTGTTCCATCTTGAGATTACGCAGCTTCTGCTCCATGTATTCCTGGTCGAGGCGGCTCCTTCGGTTGAGCTCGGCGATATAGCGGCGGATATCGTGTTTCATGCGATTGAACGCCGCCACGACCGTCGCCATCTCGCGAACCGTGTCTACCTCGATATCTTCTACTTCGAAGTTGCCGTCCGAGAGCTCCGAGGCCGTTCGTGCCAGGTGATCCATCGGATCCGTGACGCGGCGTATCGCGAACAGTATCCACGCCGAGGAGCTCAGAAATGCGGCGACGATGACCACCAGGTTCCAAAACAGCATTCGGCGCGAGCGCGCGATGAGCTCCTCGTAGGCGTCCAACTCCGTTCTGAGGCCGAGGAGACTCACGCGGTCGATCCGCTCGACGATGTGTTGGTTGAGTCGTTCCATCTCATCGTACAGAGCGATGTAGTCCTCGATGGCCCGGGCCCTCTTGAGGTCGATCGCCCGTTGCAGGAGGTCGAGATAGGAGTCGAGGAGGAAGTATATCTCTCGGCCGGCCAGGGTCACCGGATCGGTAGAGATCGGTCGCTCGGCCGGAACCATTCCACGGAGAATCTGCTCTTCCACCAACAGCTCGGCCAGCGCCCCCGACGAGCGGCTCGACAGATAGTCGAGCAAGGGCTCTCGAATCGCCACCACCTCCCGCTGGAGTTCCTGCAGAAAGCGTTCGGTGCTGAACTGATCGTTGACGACTCGCTGGAGCCGTATGGTCGCAAAGAGAATGTAGGCGACTGAGAGAATGACGAACGCCAATCCGACCACCGAAGAGAAGATCAGCTGAGTACGGAGCGAGTTTTTAATTCCTACCATCGTTCCGACCGGATAATCTCTACTCCGGTATCGACGTACCCCGGTGAGTAGCCCTCGCCCAAGAGCTCCGCAAGCACGCGTACCGCCTCCACACCGATACGCTGAGGGTTGATCGCGATCGTCGCCGCCAGCACGCCGCGGTCCAAATAGTCGAGAATCGCGTCGGTGACGCCGAAACCGACGACCTGCACGCTTCCCACCAAATTGAGATCGATGATCACCTGAAGGGCGGCCAGCGTGTCGTTGGTATCGGTGAAGACCAGTACACGCACCTCCGGCTCATCGCGCACGATTCGGTAGGTAAGCTCCTCGGCGTCCAGAGGATTGAGTCCGGTCTGCTTTCGTATGATGGGCGCCGCCAGTCCGTCGGCGAGCGCGGAGGTGATTCCCAGCTCGAGAAGCTCCCGCTCCGCCGCGACCGCCGGCGATTTTTCGCTGTACACCACCGCCACACGCGTCGCCTCCGCCGAGAGATCGTCGACCAACTCTCCGATCCGGCGGCCCATGTCGAAGTTGTTGGTACCGACGAAGGTCCACGGCGTATCGGCCGCCACTCCCCGTTCGATCAACACGATGGGGATACCGGCCCTCTCGAGTTCCTCCAGCCGTCGGCGCGCCTCGGTGTCTCCCAGAGAGGGATAGATAATCATACCGTCCACTCCGGAGTGGCGGGCAAAGGAGAACTCGGGGGAGGCGGGATAAATCGGATGAAACGAGACCGCGACATCGTAGCGTACGGCGGCCGCCTCGACGCCCTCGCGAATACGGTCGAAAAAGAGCGACGCCCCGTCGGGCATGAAGACCGCAATATGGCGGCCTCTAGGCGCCGCGTCGAGGGCTCGTGAGGAGACGGCTCGGGAAAGCGAAATCATAGTACGTGCCGACTGTGCCAAGGCCACGACAAGGAGTAATGTGAAGACGACGACCGGTGCGCGTCCGCGGAAAACCAGACTACCCTCCCGGGAGCGACGCGGCCGCCGCTCCATCGATTGCCATACGATATCGAAAAAGCGGTCGGTGCGCAAAGCGCCTACGGCGTGCTACGATCGCGGCCACATGAAGCCGAAACTCAATGCAGTATACCTCACCGCTCGGGACATGAAACGCGCGGTGCACTTCTATACGGAGCTTCTTGAGCCTACCGAGACGGAGCTCGACGAGCGAATGAGTGTCCTTCACCTCGGCGGATTCGACCTCCTGCTTTACAATCCCGCGGCCGACGGTGTGGAGCCGATGTTCGGCGATAACGTCGTCATCAATGTGCAGGTCGCAGATGTGGAAGCGATGTTGAGCCTGCTTACCAAGAAAAGCTGCCAAGTGGTAGTGCCGATAACGAGGTCCGGTCACGATCTTTTCTTTCAAGTGATGGATCCCGAGGGTAATACCGTCGAGTTTTATCAGACGGTGGGGGAGTAGGGACCGTATTTCGATCGCGTCTCGCGATAACTCCTATAGCGCACGCCAGATCGAGTCCGTCGGCGTGCCGGAGCGGAATGCTCCGTAGGCGCGACATGCAAAAAAGAGACCGATTACCCCGAGTGCCCATATCAGATAGGTGGCGGCGACGGAGGCCCCGTGCGGAAACGCCGTGCCGATGACGCCGAACATGAACAAGTGAGTCATGTAAAAGAAAAGCGGCACTCTGCCGTAACGCTCCAGGATGCGGCCTATCGGTTCCAGTGGTCTCGTTAGGTAAGACGACACCCCCATGCAAACCAACCCCACGCCCAATGACGCGAGAAGATACGTTATGCTCGGAGGATACTTCGTGAGATGGAGGAATCCTACGACGGTGGGAGAACGGGGAATGGGATGACTGTTTCCGAATCCTTCGGCCCATCGCAGGAGAACAAACAGTCCCAATACACCCAGGCCCGTCGGCGCCAACGCGCGCACGGTTCGTTGCTCGTCCATCCTGCGGCGGTTCTCCGGTGTACCATGAGGGAGACACCGATTCCCATGAGGAGAAAGAACGCGGGGGCGCATAGGTGGGTGACGATGCGCGTCCAGAATTGCGCACGGCCGGGGAAGTCGGGCAGTGGGCTACCCCAAAACTCACTGAACAGGCAATTTCAAAAATCGTCGATTTTTGAAATTGTCAGGACCTTTAGAAATCATAATTATATATCATGTATATAATTATGATTTCGACCCGATATTGAGGCTCTTGAAAAATGCAATTTTGCAAGAGCCTCTGAAGTGAAGTTTCTGCAGAAAGTAGCCGGCGTGGTCGAGCGCCATGAGTATCATGACGGCTCCCCGATACCGATCGAAGGTTCGGACTCGCTCTTTCATAGGCCCTGTCCGTAAAGTACTACTTCCCGGGGATGGAGAGCGCGTCGTCGGCCGTACCGGAGAGAACGCCGCCGGCGATCGCGCTACTCCGCCGGCGGCGCTGCTCAATGAGATATTGGGGCGATGCGTCGCGACGCTCCTCGCTTTCGTGCCCCTCTCAGGCGCGGATCGCGATGGCCGCGCGTCCGGGCGCCGTCGTCTCCTCACGTCCCATCAGCACGTTCCCGGTATGTCGGGACGTATCGTCCGGGAGATGAACGATCCGAACATCTACCGCCGTCTGGCCGAACGCTCGGGCCACCGATATCGCCTCGTGTCCGCTTCGGACGTACAGTTCCTCGCCGAGTGCCACCAGTGTCGCTATCGGCACGGCATTCCCGAGGAGGAAGTTTGCGGCGATCGTTATCCACCTATCGCGGTCGTGCGTTCGCGCTACCGGGAGGAAGCGATCGTCAAACGCGCCGCAAGGAACCTCGCTTCCGCGAATGCGATCGATGGGTATCGCACCAACCACTTCGGTGCCCGTCCTGGTACCCGAGGCCGCCCCGCCGCGGTTGCATTCCGGTACGAGAAGCGACGACGACATCCCGAGGAGCCGGCGAAAGAATCGTCGGCTCATACCCTTCTGGTAACACCGCTCATATAGCTGCGCCGCCTCTCGTGTCGCCCGTTGGTACGATATGGTACGATGTGCCCCGGCCATGATTCCCTGTCCTAATAGCATAGTCTTCCCCCGTTTCGATTCGTCTCGTGCCGTAACGTAGCGGCGTCGGCGATACGGGAGCGTTACGAAGACGTTACGAGGGGCGCTACGCGCGCTTTTTTTTGAGAATGACACTCCGTTACCGGTGCGTCGTTGTAGTACACTGGTGCCGTGGTGACGCGATGCTCTACATCCCCATCGTCGATCTATCTTCTCGGTGCCCCGGAGTTCTTTGAGGCCGAGCGTCCGATTCACTTCGATACTTCCAAAGCAACGGCGGTACTCGCCTATCTTGCGCTCTCCCCGGGGAGACACTCACGGGAGCGGGTCTCGGGGATCATTTGGTCGGACTACACGCAGACGCGCGCTTTTGCAAATCTCCGGCGCACTCTATGGTCGATCAGAACGGCGGCGACACCACGATGGATCGACACGCAGGGCGACAGCCTCGCTCTCGCCGACGAGGTCTGGTGCGACGCCCGTACGTTTCGCCGACGCCTTCGAGAACTCTCCGACGGAGATGCGTCGCGACCCCCGCAGGAGTTGAAGACGGAGTTGTCGCGCCTCGTAGCGCTGTATCGCGACGATTTTCTCTCGGATTTTGCGGACGAGGTCAGTCCCGAGTTTGAGCAGTGGCGTTTTTTCCAACGAGATGATCTGCGTCGCGCGCTGGCCAAGTCACTGTCCTCATTAATCCGCCTCTGTGTGGAGGGTGACGAGATTGATGAGGCTCTGCATTACGGAAACCGGCTCTTGGCGGTCGATCACCTCGATGAGTCGGCTCACCGCGAACTGATGTATCTGTACGCATCGGCGGGACGCCGTAGCGCGGCGGTCCGACAGTACGAGGTGTGCCGCGGCCTTCTTGAGGAGGAGATCGGCGTGGAGCCGGAAGCGGAGACGACGCTTCTCTTCGAACGTATCGTGGCCGGTGATGTCGCCCCACCAACAACCGGCTTCTCCGTGACGCCCCTTGCCCGAGAGACCGACGCGGAGTCGATCGGCGCATTGCGGGCCGCGCCGTTGGTGGGACGTGACCGGGAAGTTCGGGAGCTCATCGACCGACTCGACGCGGGAGAGTGCGGCGTCGTTACCCTATCCGGCCCCGGAGGTATCGGCAAAAGTCGTCTCGCCTTTGAGCTGCACACCCGCCGTCCGGAATCGCTCCGTGACGGTGCGTACTTCATATCTTTGGAGCACGTTACATCGCCCGAGCGGTTCTACGCCACGCTCATCTTTGAACTCGGACTCGTAACGGACAAGCGTTCGGACCCACGGATGCAACTCATCGGCTTTTTGAAGGGAAAGCGCGCGTTGTTGGTTCTGGACGGAATCGGAGGACTCGGCCACGGAGTAGATGAGTTCTTATTGGATGCGGCGCTGTCGCCGGGACTCGGTATCCTCGTCACCGCTCGGGAACCCTTAGAGCTTCCGGGAGAGTGCGTATACGATCTCCGAGCGCTGGCCGTACCGGAATCGACGGTCATCGACGAGTTTGACCGGTGTCCGTCGGTGGAGTTGTTCGTGCGGTGTGCCCGTCGAGCCCGTGCGGACTTCGCAATACGGGACGACCAACGCGAGGCGCTCCGGCGGGTGCTCACGATATTGGGAGGACTTCCTCTCGGGATCGAGCTCGCCGCGCCGTTGGTTCGAACGATGTCGTGTCGGGAGCTCGCCGCGGAGTTGGAACGGGGGCTCGATATTTTGACGAGCGAGAGTGCGGCGCGTCCGCGACGGCATCGGAGTATTCGCGCCGTCTTCGAGCCGGCGTGGCAGGCGCTCTCCGACGAGGAGCGCGATGCGCTCTTTGTGCTGACCCTCTTTGCCGGCGACGTCGACATGGAGACCGCCCGTACGGTGCTCGGCACGTCGTCGCAACCACTGCTCCGACTGGCGGCGCAATCTCTCGTTACCAAAGGTGAAACCGGTTCTCTCCATCTCCACCCCCTTCTAATTCGGTTTACCCGCGAGAAGTTTCAGGCGTATCCGGAGCGGTATCACGCTCTACGGAGGCGCTACGGCGAGTACTATGCACTCTTCGTCGCTCAGCGTACGACCTCACTGAGCGGGTTCGGTCAGGCTGAGGCGGTGCGAGAGATCGATCGAGAGCTCGACCATATTCTCGCCGCGTGGGAGTTGTCTCTCACGACGCGCGAGTTTGAGACAATCGAACGCCTCCTGCCCGGAATGGTGCTGTTTCACAAGCTGCGGGGTCGCATTTTGGGCGCCAAGGAGCTCTTTCTTTCCACGTACGAGACGCTCGCATCGGTGTCCGTGCAATCCGATCGGAACGGCGCTCTCGTCGCCAGAATACTTCTCTTTGTGGCCTACATGAGTCACAAGTTGAATCACAAAGCCTCGGCACGGCGATACTTCGGCGAAGCGGAGCCGCTTTTGGAAGAGTTGAACACCCCGGACGCCGGATTCTACTTTGCCATGGCCGCCGGCCTCGGTATCTGGAGTGAACCAAGCCACTCCCGAGGGGCCTATTGGTTGGGGAGGGCCGAGGCGGCGCTCCTCGACGGCGGCGACGATTTTGCCCGATCCTTTACGGCCCATATACGGGGGGATTTGGCGCGCAGTGAGTTCTTGTCCGAAGAGGCCGAGCGGCACTATCGGGAGAGTTTGGTGTTGAGTCGGGCCATCGGCGACGTATGGGGCGAAGGATACGCGGTCAAGGCGATCGGCGAGGTCGCGTTTGCCGTAGGCGATTACGGACGGGCACGCGCGCTCTACGAGGAAGCGTTGGAAAACCGGCGCCGTGTCGGCGACCGAGACAGCCTCGCGTGGGATACCGGACGTCTCGGGACGATTATGTACGTCCTCGGAGACTACGGCAAAGCCGCCGCTCTCCTCACCGAGAGCCTGAAGATGGAGACGGCGCTCGGAAACTTCGGTGACGCCGTGTGGATCGCCGTACGGCTGGCCGATCTCGAAACGGACCAAGACAATCTCACCTCGGCGGCCCGACACCTTTCGGCTGCGGAGGAGTATATCACGTCGGTGGAGTCTCCCATGATACGAGGACGACTACTTCTCGGCCAGGGACGCTTTGCCCTCGTCTCCGGAGACTCCGCCGCCGCGATGGAGCTCGCGAGGCGAGCGGACGAACATTTCACCGCGTCGAGGAACCTCGAATGGCGGATTGAGGCCGCCTACGTCTTGGCCCGCTCGGCCCTTGCGCGGGGAGACGAGACCGAAATTCGCGCCTGCATTCGCGCGTTCGACGACCTCGTCACTCGTCGCGGCGGACTGCCGTACACGGTATTACAAGGAGCGGCGTTGAAAGCGGAGTTCCAGTACGATGGGGACATCGCCGGCGCTCTTCTCCGCGCCTACGTCGTCCTCGACCACCCCGCGGGCCTTTTTATTACGAAGGTTGAAGTCGCGAAACTTATCGAGCGGGCCGAGGGCGAGATGTCGGCGGCACAGACGGCGCGCGTCCGAGAGCGGGCTCGGAGAGTAACCCTGGATGAGCTCGCTACCGTCTCCCTGTAGCGATTGAACGGAGATCGGGCGCGGCGACGGTATCGATACGCGGCGGATCGGTTTTTTTTTCGCCAATCGGAATGATAGTCGCGCCGCCGCCGCACTTGGTCCTTGCCTTCCGGGCTCGCCTGGCCCACAATAGCCGATGTGAATACCAGAACGATCTACGTCGGCGCTCACGTAAGCGCCGCAGGCGGAGTGGACAACGCACCGCGGAACGCCAAAGCGATCGGTGCAACGGCATTCTCGCTCTTCACGCGTAATCAGCGACAGTGGAAGGCGAAGCCGTACGAGGCGGCGACCATCGAGGCGTTTCACGCTGCGATGAACGATGAGGGGTATAACGCGGACCACGCCATGCCTCATGCGAGCTATCTCGTTAACTTGGGTAGTCCCGGCGACGAGACTCGTGAGAAGTCGATCGAGGCGTTGGCCGACGAGCTTTCTAGGACGGTGCAGTTGGGGCTTCGATGGCTCAATTTCCATCCCGGCACCTCCAAAGGTGAGTTGGATGAAGACGCGACGCTCCGACGAATTGCCGACGGCGTCGACCGCGTTCTGGATAAAGTCGACGGCGGAGTACTCGTCTTGGAGAATACCGCCGGTCAGGGTTCATCGATGGGGGAGCGGATCGAGCAGCTCGCCCGCATTATCGAGTACTCCGCGAAGAGCGAGCGCCTCGCGATCTGCATCGACACGTGCCACGCTTTCGCGGCGGGGTACGACATTCGCTCCGCCGAGGGATGGGACGGCTTGATGCAGGAGGTGGAACGAATCGTCGGAATCGATCGACTGGTGGCGTTGCATCTTAACGACTCCACCGGTGACCTCGGGAGCCGTAAGGATCGCCACAAACCGATCGGCGAGGGAATGATCGGTATCGAAGGGTTCCGGGCGATCATGGCGGACTCACGATTGGACGGCAAACCGATGATCTTGGAGACGCCGGACGTCGAGCGGTGGCCTGAGGAGATTCGGATGCTTAAGGAGATGGCCGGCGTCGGCTGATGGGCGCGCCCCTCGTTCTCGCTCCGGTGTCACCACACCGTCGAACCCGCCGTGTTTTATGATCGCGAATCGTCGATCGGCGTCCGCCGGCGCATTGGTCCTCCTGGCTGCGGCCACGTGGGGAACCGGGGGGCTGTTCATTCGTGCCGCCGCGCTTCCCACGACGGCGATCGCCTTCTTTCGTTTAGTCGTCCCGACCGTCGCCCTCGGCGGGTGGTTCGTCCTTCGTCGTCATAGGATATCGCGGCGAAATCTCGGGACACGCCTCGTCGCATCGGGATTAAACGCGGTGCGCATGTATTTCTTTTTTCTCGCCTTCGAGTATACGACGGTAGCCAACGCCACCGTCGCGCTGTACTCGTGGCCTATTTTTGCGGCGCTCTTCGCAAAGCTCATTCTCGGAGAACGCATCGGGCGTCGTCGTGCAAGTCTGCTCTGTATCGCGTTTGCCGGGATACCGCTTCTCTACGTCCGGGGTGTCGCCGCCGGATCCGCCGTACTCAGCGAGTACGAAGCGATTGGAGTCTCCTCCATGATCTTCTCCGCGATGCTTCACGCCGTGGTGATGGTACTTCTCAAGCGCGCGGAGGCCGGGAACAGCCGCTTCGAGACGACCTTCTTCCAAAACCTCGTCGGTGCGATCGTCTTTGCCGTGATCTTCTTTGCAGGTGACCGCGACGTGACGACCCGACAGATCGCGATCGGCGTCTCTATGGGGCTTGTCGTGGGACTCGGCGGATTTACCCTCTTCTTCATCGGACTCCACCGTTTGAACGCCGCCTCGGCCGCAATTCTCGCCTACTTCGAGGTACTCGTTGCCGTGGCACTGGGAACGCTCGTTCTCGGTGAGCCGCTTCACTGGAACACGGTTATAGGAGGATGTCTCATTTCGTTTTCGGTAATCGGCGCTCAGATGCGGCTGGTGCGAGAGGTTGAGTCGAGCTGACCGGGCGGCCGCTCGTACGTCCGTTGTCCCGACATTTGCCATCACGGTCGAAGAGACGGCATCACTCCGGTTTTGGGGTAGGGCGTTCAGTATTCGTCGACGATTCCGTTGATCTTCTAAGAGCACCATGGTCACGTTGGCCCAAAGAACTTAGAGTTTTGCGTGAGGAGGAGCTCCGTCGCTTCCCACATTCTATTCTGAATCGAGATAGGCAGTTCGACGGTTTCGGCCCAGGCTACTTCATAACCGCCCTCGGCAAACGCTTCTGAGGGAGGGAGATATCCGAAACAGCCGTTCGCGTAAGTCACCAGGAACGCCGTCCGATAGCCGCGTCTTAGAAAGCGTTTACGAACCAATACGGCGGTTTCGCTGAAGCTCTCGCCGGGATGCCCCAGTAGAGCCAAGTCTCCTATGGCGATGAGCATGATCTCCATTCGGGATATCTCGTTCCTGATGTCCGGGAGTGACGTGTTTTGGCTGACGGCGATATCGGCATGGGGTGACGATTTTGCCTCCGCGCGGCCGTCTACGAGAACACGCTCCACCCGTGGCGCAGCCCTGAGACGGGGTAAAACTCCCTGCCATACCTTCAATACTTCATTGCTCAAAGCTCTTCCGACGTGATCCGCTTCGTCGAAGCTACCTGCAGCGCGATCGGTAAGCCGCCATGATCGAGAATCAGCAGTCTCGAGATTTTCAACATGCTGCCCATACATTGTTGACAGATCATATCCGGCTTTTACGGGATACCCTGCCTGCAGTCGTATTCTTACGGTCTCAGTTATTGGGTTTATGTCGGCGGCCCCTCCTTGAGTCAAAAGTGCCACGAAGTGCCCTCCAAAACGCTCCTCCAGCTGAGAAGAGCAGTATCCGGGCCAATCGGCCGAAATGAGTGTGTTGCGGTATCCAAGAACCACGGCATGACATCCGAAGTTGCCCAACACGCAGATCGGCGTACCGTCTATGGTATCGATTCGTACGACCGCGACGGACGGATCAATAGGATCGTTCAGTCGACGACGATTTATGGAGTAGCCGTAGAGAGAGCCGTATCCGTGGCCGATGTGAGCAGGCCGCATTCTCGACAGCGCCTCTGACACCGTCGATGCGACTACCGGCGGTAGCGCCTCTTCCCAATGGTTGTGCATGTGTGGTGCCGGTACCGAGTGAGTATGAGTCGCGCATATAAAGACATTGCCGGATGGAACGCCCGTTTCCGTCTCGACGGTGCTTCGAATTTGACGTATTTCTTGATTGCGTAACCACAGCACCTCTAAGGCACAGATCACGATCGGCGTGTTCGCACCACACATCACCACTGTTCGGACTTGAGGCGTATCATGGATTCCTTCCGATATTCTTTCGTATGTGCCGTAGCCGAGAAGCGGTGCGCCCACCTTGGGGCGCAAAGGACGTTTGGCGGCACCGGCTTCGAATACAGCCATTGAGCTCTTCACCCCGCCTTAATCTTTGGGCCGCTCGCGCTTGTCGAGGATTGCGACGTGCTCCACGACTTTTGCGATTCCGTCCTTGGCGTCTTCGACTCCCTTACGACCGGCGCGGAAAATGCTCTCATTGAGCCATAGCGACTCCCTCAAGGAAGCTTTCTCCGCGACCGGAAAGCTCATCGATTGAAAATCGAATCTTTCGGGAAGCGTAGCCGGAATCGGTAGCCGAGAGAGTTGCGGCTGAAAAAGATCGTAGCGATGCATCGGAGGGGCCCAGCCGGACTGACACGGAACACCCTCGGCGTTTAAAGCTGCGCAGACACGGTCGCGCGTTGCCCCAACGACCACCGGATCCATTTTAATCACGAACCGGTAAAACGAACGCCGAGTAATCCTCGCCTCGCGGCGTAGGAGTGCGATACCCGGAATCCCGGCAATAACTTCTTCAAAGTAGGCGGCCGCCTCCTCGCGTGCGGCGATTTGGTCAAGAAAGCGCTCAAGTGCTACGTTTCCGAGGGCGGCTTGAAGCTCCGTCATGCGATAGTTTACGCCGAATACGGAAACCGGCTCATGGTGATCCATCGGCCGACCGCAATTGATTATGGCCGCAGCCCTTGCGGCACTTTCAGCGGTCCGGCAGAGTAGCAGTCCCCCCTCGCCCGTCGTAAGAATTTTTGATGACTGAAAGCTGAATGAGCCGAAGTCGCCTATTGTTCCCGCCCCTCTTCCGTCCCACATCGCTCCGTGAGCGTGGGCGGCATCCTCAATGACCACCAAATGCCGACGTTCGGCGATCTGCATGATGCGATCCATATCCGCCATCTGAGCACCGAGGTGCACAACGATAATCGCCTTCGTTTTTTCCGTGACGGCGGCCTCGATCTTGTCCGGATCTATACAGTAGCTCTCCGGATCTACGTCAACGAGAACCGGAACCGCCCCGGCGACTACCGGCGCATATGCGGTTGCTTGAAAGGTATAGGCGGGGACAATGACCTCATCGCCCCAGCCGATATCGGCCGCACGTAACGCCACTTCCAAGGTGACCGACCCGTTAGCCATCAGGACCGGGTGTCCTCCACCCTGTGTTTCCGCGAAGCGCTCACCGAATCGCTTGGTCTCACTTCCCGGGTAGGGATATCCACCCCATCTGCCGGAGCGGACAACCGATGCGACCGCTTCAATGTCGCGCTCATCATGAACAGGCCATGAAGGGTAAGGTTCTCTCCGAATCGGGGTGCCTCCTACAATAGCGAGTCTATCCATCTCTCCCTCCTTATTGGCTACATGTCGTCTCTGAACAGTTGGAGCGTAGTAGAAAAATAGGACTCTCGAAAGATCCAATATCGGCTCATTGATGAGATCCATTATCCTTGCCGTTTCCCGCCTTTACCCATATCCTGGTAACGAAGGATGGGGAAAAGCTCAGGCGAAACGATATACTTGCTGACAATTGCGGGTCTCGATCGGAGTGGTACAACCACATTGCAGGAGCAGATCTCTTCGCATTTGAGATCCCATATTTTGGCGGGACAACTGAAGCCCGGGACGCGATTACCATCCAGCCGGGATCTGGCGGATTTGCTCAAGGTTTCTCGCAATACGATAAAGTACGCCTTCGAGCAACTCGAGGCGGAAGGATTTCTCACCGCGCAGGTCGGGGCCGGGACCTTTGTCTCCGGAGAGCTTCCTTCCGAACTTTTAGAAGCCAGGCGCAACGCCGTCTCTTCCCTTGGTCGAGAGACCCTTGAACCGCTTGCCCGTCGCAGCGCTCGATTCATGACGGAGATCGATGTTCCCCTTCGGCGGAGCGGCCGTATAGCCTTCCGGGTTGGGCTACCGGCCCTCGACCATTTTCCCTTTGACGTGTGGTCACGACTTTCCGGGCGCCACTATCAGCGTTCCCAATTCGACTTGTTCGATACCGTCATTGACACCCCCGGTTATGAACCGCTGAGAGATGCGATAGGCAACTATCTACGGACGGCCCGCGGAGTAAACTGTGATACGGAGCAGATCATCGTTACCAGTGGATCCGTTCAGGCGATCTATTTGGCGGTAAACTTGCTTCTCGATTCCGGGGATCAGGCGTGGATCGAAGAGCCGGGATATCGAGGGATACGGGCCGTTCTGTCGGCATCGGAGTGTACGGCGGTGCCGGTCCCCGTAGATTCCGAAGGGTTGTGCGTGCGGCTGGGATTGGAGAAGGCACCGAAGGCGAAGATGGTGTATACCACACCCTCCCATCAGTTCCCTCTGGGTTCCACAATGAGCGTCACGCGACGCTTTGAACTGCTGGATTGGGCGGACCGATACGGCGCGTGGATACTCGAAGACGACTACGATTGTGAATATCGGTACAAGGGACGTCCGGTTGCGGCTCTTCAAGGCTTGGACGTTGGTGGACGGGTCATCTATGTAGGTACCTTCAGCAAGGTGCTTTTTCCCGGCATTCGACTCGGTTACCTTGTCGTTCCACGGCGGCTTGTCGATAGCTTTAGCCGGGCATATCGATTGATCCACTCCCGAGTGTCGCCGGTCCAGCAGGCCGTTTTGACCGATTTTATCGTCGAGGGCCACTTTTCCCGCCACATCAGGCGTATGAGAACGCTCTATGACGGCCGCAGACGCGCCTTTTTGGAAGCCGTCACCGACCTTCTCGGGAAGAAGCTGCGAGTCGGCCCTACCGAATCCGGCATGCACATCTCGGCATGGCTTCCCGGAGGGGCGGATGATAACGCGCTCTCGGCCGCTGCTGCAAAGGGTGACCTCGTCGCCACGCCGCTCTCCCAGTTTTACCTCGAACCGAGGGATAAACCCGGACTCGTTCTCGGCTACACCGCGATTCCGGCCGACCGTATGCATCGGACGGTGGAAAGACTTGGGCACTACACCGGCCTTTCGTCCTAAACTCCTCGCCTTTTAGCATTGTTAAGTGGATCTATCAATCGATCGGCAATTGGATCTTCTCAGGCTCCAATCGGCGAAACAAAATGACACTCCGATGATCGTTATACGGCGGAGTCAATCAGATGGCCGATCGCACGACACTTTCTAAGCCGCTACGCGTTGGGGTAGTAGGATGCGGCAAAATTGCACGGAGTCTTCACATCCCCGGCTATCTCAACTCCTCGAAAGCGCAGCTTACCTCTCTCTACAATCGGCGTCTTGAATCCATGAGTGACCTTGCCGACAGGCTGCCGGGCGTAAGCATCTACGACGACTATCAGCAGTTTCTCGAAGAGGGAAGAGTTGAGGCTGTGAGCATCTGTACTCCGAACGCTCTTCACGCACCGATGGCGATTGAAGCGATGAAACGTGGCGTTCACGTCCTGGTGGAAAAGCCGATAGCCGTGACGCTTTCCGAGGCGCGAAGGATGATCGATGCTGCGAATCGATATGGTGTAGTCCTGACGGTGGCGCAGAACCAGCGCTTTCTGCCGCATAACGTTGAAATACAGAAGTTGCTGCAAACCGGAGCATTGGGGAACATCCACCATATTCGAGCCACCTTTGCCCACGGTGGACCCGAGCGGTGGAGTCCCGGTAATAACTGGTTTCGAGACAGCAGGCTCGGAGTCCTCGGAGTCGTTGGTGACCTCATGGTCCACAAGGCGGATCTTGTTCGTTTTCTCACGTTACAAGAGGCGATATCGATAGCCGCTTTCGACGACTCGAATGGTCACACTGCGGGAGCGACGAATGCCGTCGCTGTACTTACGATGTCCGGCGGCACGCTGGTAACGCTCGAAGTGGGCTGGAGCAGCCGTGGGAGAAGACTGGATCAGCTCACGGTTATCGGCGAGGGGGGAACGTTGTGCTCCGACAGGGATGAAGAGCCGCCGCTCATCTACTACGACGCACGGGGAACTCGCACCGTCGTAAAGCCGCCGTCGACCAGTAGACGGGAGCCTGGTGTTTTGCCTTACGAAATAGTCTCCGCCTTCATAGCTGCTGTGCTGGGCACCGCACGGAACCCCGTACCGCCCGGGGAGGGGTACCGTGCTTTGGAGATCTGTATAGCGGCGCTTCGATCCGCCCGGAACCATGAAGTGATTTCCCTGCCCCTCGAGAACAAGGGTGGTAGATAGCGATGGGCGATGTAGGGAGAAATGGAGCTCCTCGTAGGGGAGTTGAATGTCAGATAGGAGGATTCCATATGAAAAACGTGCGAATGTTGGCGGTTTTTATAGTTCTTCTTGCGACGATTGCAGCTGAAGCGTTCGCCACGGGGCAGCCGGAAGGGGCGGAGCCGCAGATACGCGAGACGCGGACTATCACACTTTGGAGTGCGGAGGTACAACCGGAACGGATGACAGTTTTGGAAGAAATTGCTACGAGTTTCGAGGAGGATAGCGGTATCACCGTCGAGATAGTCCCCGTGGAGGAGAGCCAAATGGGCGAACGGTTGGCGGCCGCCTTTAGCGCCGGCGAGCTTCCCGACGTTGTCGATCACGCCTTGCACTATACCTTAGCCTGGGCGGAGGCCGGCATTCTGGACGCCTCCGCCGCTACCGAGATTATCGGAAGGCTGGGCGAAGAAAGCTTCAGCAGCGGCGCGTTGGATCTTGTTGCGGTCGACGCCGGCTATGCTGCCGTACCGGTTTCCGGTTGGACCCAGCTTTTGGTATATCGGAAGGATCTGTTCCAGGAAGCCGGTCTCGCTCCACCCACCGATTATGAGAGCATTTTGGCGGCGATAGAGGCGCTTCACAATCCGCCGGAGCTGTTCGGCTTTGTAGCGGCGACCGATCCCAGCCACGCCTACCTGATGGAAGTGGTGGAGCACCTATCGCTGGCCAATGGTGTGGATGTCGTGGACGCGGATGGAAACGTGACTCTCGACGGCTCTGCTATGAGAGAGACGCTTGAGTTCTACAAGGCTATTGCAGAAGCTAGCCCTCCCGGGAATCTGTACTGGCAGCAGTCACGTGAGCTCTATCTATCCGGTCAAGCGGCGATGATTATCTGGTCGCCCTTCATAATGGACGAGCTTGCGGGTTTGCGGGATAGCGTTCCGGTCACTGCTCTGGAGGACCCGACGGGCGACGAGCTTGCACGCAACACCGGCTTTGTTACCCGCGTTGCCGGACCCAGTAATCCCGAAGGAAGCGGTTATGCCACTCTGGTGTACTACGGTATCACCGTCGACGCGGATACCGAAGCCGCCCAGCGTTTTGTGGAGTACTCTATGAATGAGCGCTATTTAGACCTCCTGGCTATGGCGCCGGAAGGGAAGTTTCCCGTTCGCCGCGGCACTCCTTCCGACGGTGACCTCTTTGTCGCGGGGTGGAGTCGGCTGCCGATCGGTGTGGATCGCCAGGCTACGTTGTCCCAGTTCTATCCCTCCGACGTTATTGCCGCCGTGGTAGAAGGTCTCGACAGCGGTAGCCGGTGGGGTTTTTCGCAAGGCTATGGCGCCCTTACCGCCCGTATTTATGATACCCGCGTGGTGGCCGAGACGGTTCGGCGTTACATCGATGGTGAAATCTCCGTTGACGAGGCGCTTCGGGAGATTCAGAGTCGAGTGGAGGCTCTCGCCGAATAGCGAACCCACCGATGACGGGCATTTCGGTATGGAGGCTCCGGCGATCGCGGTTTGGCGGGCTTCATAGTAGGATACGCTATGACGGTCTGCGATGCCGCGATTGTGTTCGCCGCGATCTTTTTTCTCGGCGACCTCACAGTGACGGATAGACAGACCGCGCTTCGAAGTACAAAGATAGACGATAGGTGGCACGGCATCACTCCGGTTTTGGGGTAGGGCGTTCGGGGCTCGGTGTCGACGGCCGTACCAACTCATAATCGACAACCGATTGTAACTCACCGCGTTGGTTCCTCCACGTACCAATACGTCTACCCGTCTCTCTGAATCCGAGTTTCTCGTACACGTGTTGCGCCCGTTCGTTTTGCACGTTCGTATCCAGCACAATTTTATTGTACCCACGCTCGTCGAAGAGATATGAGATCAGCATCCTGAGGAAGCGAGGCCCGTATCCCTGTCCCTGGTACGCGACGTCGCATATTTTGATACCGATCTCGGCAGTCTCTCCGTCACGCGATCGGTAGTGCAGTTCGCCGACGGGTACCCCATCTATTTCGATGATCATCAGTTGGGTATCGGTGTTGTTCCTCTTGATGATCCGCACGACGGCGTCGACATCCACACCGAGCCCGTCGGGAAATCCGGCGTGTTCCATCACCGCGCCGTCGTTCCACCACCGGCAGAGCAACGGGCCATCATGTTCGGTTGCGCTTCGTATGCTGCACTCCTTGTGTCGTATATGCATAGCTAGTGCTCCGGGCGCAATTCGTCGTGCGGTGTGGCGTAGGACGAGTGTTTCTCAACCCAGGCATTTTCAAAAAACAACGTTTTTTGAAAATGTCAGGACCTTTAGAAATCATAATTATATACCGTGTATGTAATTATGATTTCGACCCGATATTGAGGCTCTTGCAAAATGCAATTTTGAAAGAGCCTCAACCATCTCTCGATATGTGCTAGTTTGCAATATACTATGTTGCAAGATACCTGTAAAGCAAGTAATATGGGAGCATGAAGGCTACCATCGATATTCCCGACGATTTGTACCGCCGCGTACGTATCCGTGCCGCAGAGACGGGTACGACTATTCGCAGTCTGGTCATCGAAGGGCTCAGGCGCGAGCTCGGAATGGTTCGCGACGGTGTGGTCTCGGAGCCGGCTGTAGAGTATGACGCCGACGGATGGCCCGTACGCCGGCCGAGGTCGACTGCGATCATAACCGATGCGCTCATAAATCGCCTGCGGGAACAAGAAGGCGTGTAAGTGCCGGGATTTCTCCTCGACGTAAATGTGCTCATCGCGCGATCCGACGCTCGTCACGAGTTCTTCGGGCGCACAAAACGGTGGATGGGCACGTTAGGTGACGCGCCTCTTTTTTTGTGTCCCATCGTCGAGAACGGCTTTATCAGGATATACGGACATTCCGCCTATCCCGACGGTCCGGGAAGTCCCGCCGCGGCACTGGCGGACCTTCGCCGTATTCGCGCTCTTCCGACGGTTCGCTTTGTTCCGGATGATCTCTCGATAGGCGATGCGTCGGTTTTCTCACTCACCCGCGATGTCGGGTCGAAGGGCATCACCGATCTGTACCTACTGGGGCTCGCCGGTCGCCACGGACTCCGGTTT
Organism: Alkalispirochaeta sp.; assembly: GCA_965601925.1. Lineage (GTDB taxonomy): Bacteria > Spirochaetota > Spirochaetia > DSM-27196 > Alkalispirochaetaceae > Alkalispirochaeta. The sequence goes on along the minus strand of OZ271854.1, from coordinate 965,153 downwards.
GCCACGTTGGACGAGTCGATCGATACACACATGGTGCGAGGCGACGACGCAGCGCTCTTTGTCGTACCGCGGTAACGAAGAAGTACCCCGCGCGCGCGCATCGACGCGGTCCGGAAGCGCTCCGCGTCGCGCCCGCCCTATGCCAGTCCCGGAACCTCAAGCCACCGTCGCTCCTTCCAACTCTTGAGCCCGAGTTCCGCCAGTTGCACGCCTTTGGCGCCCTCCATGAGGTCCCACGGGAACGACTCGTCGTCGACGACGTGCTTGAGAAAGAGCTCCCATTGTACTTTGAAGGCGTTGTCCATGGGCGTGCGCGTGGGCACTGTAGTCCAACCGTCGAAGAAATCGATCGGGCTGGGGATATCGGGATTCCAGACCGGCATAGGCGTCTCGGCGTCGTGTTGTACCACACAGTCGCGTAATCCCGCCACGGCGCTGCCGGCCGTCCCGTCAACTTGCAGAGTAAGCAAATCGTCACGACGCACCCGCGCTGCCCAGCTCGAGTTGAACTGGCAGATAGTCCCGTCTTCGAGCTCGAAGGTACCGTAGGCCGCGTCGTCGGCGGTGCAGGAGTATGCGATGCCCGCCTCGTCTATCCGGCGCGGCACGTGAACGGCGCCGAGGGCGACGAGCGATTTGATGGTACCGAACAAGTTGTCGATAACGTAGCGCCAATGGCAGAACATATCGACCATTATCCCGCCGCCGTCTTCTTTTCGGTAGTTCCAGCTGGGGCGTTGCGTCGGCTGATGCACGCCGTCGAATACCCAGTAACCGAACTCGCCGCGCACCGAGAGAATGCGACCGAAGAATCCGGTGTCGACGAGGTATTTGAGCTTGCGTAAGCCCGGGAGCCATAGCTTGTCCTGCACCACACCGTTTTTGACTCCGCCCTCCCGGGCGAGTCGTGCGAGATTCAGCGCCGTTTCGGTGTCCGTAGCGATCGGTTTCTCGCAGTAAATCGCTTTGTCGGCGGCGATTGCTTTTCTGAGTCCTTCGGAACGAATCTGGGTCAGCGTCGAATCGAAGTAGATCTCGTTGGAGGCATCGGCGAGTGCGCTGTCCAAGTCGGTCGTGTACTCGATCGCGCCGTGCTCACCCGCCAAACGCTCCGCCAACCGCTGCAGCTTGCCCTCGTTGCGTCCGACGAGGATCGGTACCGGTACGATCATCTCGCCGCTCTTCGACGCGACTCCTCCCTGAGCGCGAATCGCCAGAATACTGCGAATCAGATGTTGGTTGGTTCCCATCCTGCCGGTCACGCCGTTCATGATTACTCGTATCTCTCGCATCGTCTCTCCCTACTTAGTGCATAGCCGCGGCGCTTGCTCGAGTATCCTCGCTCGCGCTGCGGTGCGAATCGATGACATTCAGACCGCGTTCTTACACGCCGCGGCGACCATACTCAGCCACTCCGATTGGTCCATCGCCCAGTACCGCTCGGAGAATATTTCGACCTCGATCAACCCGTCGAAGCCCGCTCGTTCCATCTCCCCTCGAATCGACGGAATATCGATGCACCCCTCTCCCATGAGGCCGCGGTCCAACAGCATGTGCTCGGTCGGGACACGCCAATCACACACGTGCAACGCCGCCAGGAGGCCGTCCGAACCCGCCGCGGCGATATCCCGAGGCAGGTGCTCGTCCCACCACAAGTGGTACACATCGACGACGTCGGCGACCGTCGGGCGTCCGTCACCGGACGGCACGGCTCCGTTCACATCCCGTGCGATCCGCGTAGCCTGAGCCAGCGTGTTGATCGCGCTCCGTGTGTCGGCGTACATGGGGTGCAACGGTTCGATCCCCAGGACGACGCCCGCGGATTGCGCGTCCGACGCAAGCTCGGCGAGGGAGTCGGCGATCATGCGACGGCTCCGATCGAGACCGACGTGCGGATCGGCGCCGCAGACGAGTACGATCAACGGCAGGCCAAGTTCGTGCGCCTCCTCGATGCACCGCCGATTGTCGGCCAGCGCCCTCGCGCGCTCAGCCTTATCGACGTGGGCAAAAAAGCCGCCCCGCACCAGGCTCACTCCCGTCAGGCCCGCCTCTTGCATCCGACGTCGGACTGCCGCCGGAGCGCGTCCCTCCAGCGCCTCGCGCCAAATCGATATCCCGCCGAAACCGACGCGTGCGTACTCATCGATCGCTTGCTCGATCGGCCACGGTTTTGTCGTGATCGTGTGCACCGCACACCGCCTCAGATCGGTAATCGGCGCCGTGCCCTCCGCGCGATCGACGTCGGGACGATCGGTGTTCACAAGACGCCCTCGGGGCCGATGTCAAAGAAACGAAGAGGTCGCTTCCCGGCCGCTTCGCGTTGCATCATCGTCGCCAACTCGAGGAGGTGATAGTCGCCCCACATGCAGCTTTCGCCGTTGGGTATGCGCTGTCGGTCGTGCACGAAGTCCCAGCCGTTCGGGTGGTGGTAGATCGCGTGGAGAAGCACTCCCTGGTGGCCGTCGGCGATGCTGAGATACGGCTCGGCAAAGAGCGTGTACGCCGTAACCAACGCCGCGGCCCGATATCGGCGCCCCCGCTCGCGGATCGCCGCTTCGGCGTGGCGCAGCGGCCCCCGGCCGTCGAGGTCGAGTTCGCGCTCGCTCAGACGCGCCGCCTCGTCGTCCAGATACCGCCCTATGCGAAGTAGACCTTGAGCGGTGATCGCCGCCGCGGAGCTGTCTACCGGCTCGTAGTTATTGTACGGGTCGGCGGGCCGCTCGGAGTGATCCGCCATGTAGGCCAGTCCAGGCGCTCCCGTGTCCCAGTATGAGATGCCGTCGGTCGGCGTGTGAGCGAGCCAGAAATCGGCGACTGCGCACGCGGTAGTGAGCCATCGCGCCTCGACTGTGTGCCTGATGTCGCTCGATTCCCTTTCGCTCATCGATGTGCCGAAGAGCGTCGCCGCGTCGGATATCTCGTCGAACGCCCGTTCCGGGAGTTCTCGCAGCCATTCGAGCTGTTCGCCGTACCCGGCGGCGATCCACGCCAAACCGCGAGTCCATGTAGAGAAGGGTGAGTATCCTTGTTGCGTGCTCGCGGAGCGATACACACCGTTTGCGGTGTTGAAAATCGACTCGTGTACGGTGCGTCCACGGACGTCGTAACGATCGCGGCCCGTACCGTAGTAGACGTTGTAACGTGCGGTCGCCTCGGCGTGGGATAGAAGACGTTCGAGGAGTGAGATCCGCCGGTCCTGTTCGCCCATCAACGTGTGCCCGAGTTGGTACGCGAGCGCGACCGCGCGCATGGAACGAATCGTATCCGAGAAGAGGGAATGGGGACCGTTGAAGCTATGTACGAACCCCAGGCCGTCGGCGGTCTCGGTCCAACGGGTGGCTTGGACGGCACCACTCACCTTGAGTGCCAGGCGATAGAATCGGGCCTCCCATTCGTCGAACGGGATTGCGCCGTCGTGCATGAGCCGCAGGAGGTTGCCGTATGTGCTCACGTTGTTGAACCCGTGGTCGTGGACCCCGATGTGGGTAAGGTGCGGCGCCATGTACTGCATCGTTCCGGTCCGGCCGTGTTCCAACATGTCCCGTTCTCCGGTCGCCTCATACAAATAGAGCGCATTCCCGAACTGAAAGCCTTGGGTCCACTCGGTCCAGCCGCGGGTCGTGTACACTCCCGCCTCCGTGTAGACCGGCGCGCCGCGTTCTTCCTCCCAATGGTTGCGCAGGAGTCGTGTCGCCCGGATCCCCGCCTCCCACACCGCCGGCAGACGGGATGCAATATCGTCTACGGACGGTACCGAACTGATGTCTATCATGCGTGTTCCCCCTCGGACCTACAGTCGCGATATGTTGAATCCGCCGTCGGAGTAGATCACCGCTCCCGACGAAAAGGCCAAATCGCCTGCCAGAATGCTTCGGACGATTCGACCGATGTCCTCGGGGCGACCCCATCTCTTTTGCGGGACGAGTCCTTCGGCGATGAGTGCATCGTACTTCTCCTTTACGCCGGCGGTCATGTCCGTCTCCATGACGCCGGGACGCACTTCGTATACGTTGATCCCGTCTCCGGCGAGCCGCGTGGCCCAAAGTTGCGATACCATCGCCAGACCGGCCTTGGATATGCAGTAGTCTCCGCGATTGATACTTGCGGTGGCGGCGCTTATCGACGTGACGAACACGATGTGGTGCCGCGGCGACACGGTAACGTCCGTCGCATCGGCATCCCTTTCCTTCTCGACAAGCCAGCGGCGCACGACCGCCTGGGTAAGAAAGTACGGCCCCTGCAAGTTGGTTCGTACGATCCGCTCAAACGACTCCTCGCTCGCCTCGGTGATATCAGCGCGTACGTCCGGGGCGATGCCGGCGTTATTGATCAGAGACTCGATGGCGCCGAAGTGTTCTATCGTCTCCTCAATAAGCCGTTCCCGTTCGGCGCGAACGGCGATATCGCCCCGAACGGGCACGAAACGCGGCATCGGACCGGCTGCATTGGGACGCTGCGATGCCGCCTCGGCACAGGCGGCGGCCGTCTTTTCCGCCGCCTCGCGGTTTTGTCGGTAGTTGATGGCGATACTGTGTCCGGCCGTTGCAAGTTCCAGAGCGATACCGCGTCCGAGACCGCGACTTGCGCCGGTCACAAGAACCGCGCCGCCGGAAGCGGTTCGGTGAGGCGCTGCGTGTTGCGTTCCGTTCGCTGTCGACATGCCGATATCATACGTCGCAATCTCGAAACGCGCTTGGTAAATCGAGTGGCGCATGATTTGCAGATCGGGCAATGCGCTCGCCCTTCGGCTCGCGAGAGTGCTATACTCATCAACATGGCGTCGCGAAGCCCGCGTCGTTTGACGCTGCCGTCCTCGGGGATTCGTGCAGTCGAGAGTCGCCACGATCGCGAATTTCGGATGGAACCCCAGACCCACGCGTTCCACGAAGTCTTTCTCGTGTTAAGGGGACGCGTGGTGTTGCGTGCCGATGGTTCCCCGGGCGACGCCTTCTCGATGGGCGGGGCTACGCATCCTCTCGATCCGGGCGATTATTTGGTCGTCCCCGCCGGGACGGCGCACATCATCGAGGACGTCAGGGCCTCCACACTCGTTCTCGTGGCGTTCTCCGACGCAGCGCTCGATGCGTGCCCGGGGCGCCGCCGGATATGGAACGATCTTGCTCGGAGTTCCGATACGACGTCGGCGGTCATTCACTCCGCTCCGATGCATCTTCGCGATGCGCCGTGGAGAGAGCTGATCGCCCTGAGTCGACCGGCTTTGTCGGATGCGCGCGGTACACAGGCGCCTCACGGCGGTGCGCGCCGCTTGGAGATAGAGACCGCCTTCAGCCGATTCCTGGTGGAGCTCCACCGACTGCAGCAGCGCCCCCGCGTCCCCGACGCCCGCGAACGGGTGCGGGCCTTCTCCGCGACACTTCCTGAACTCGTACATGAAGGATGGCCCTTGGATAAGGCGGCGGCGGAGGTACACCTTTCACGAAGGCGTTTCTCGGAACTCTGGCGCATGGTAGTAGGTGAAAGCTTCGTCGTCAGCGTGCAGCGACTACGGATCACGGCGGCGCAGAAGCTCATGCGCGATCACGACCATTCCATCGTAGGAGCCGCATTCGCGGTGGGGTTTGACGACCTGGCAAACTTTTATCGAACATTCCGCAAGCATGTCGGGGTCGCGCCCGGGCAGTGGATGCGCGACGAGCATCGGGAGTGAGCGTATGAGGAGCCGTTGCGCGACGGACCGGCTTTTCCTATCATCACTCGTCGGTCTCTTCGGGAGCTCGGAGCACGAATCGGCGTGCCGGGGCGACGAACGTGCGACGTAAGATGCAGTTAGTCGGGCGCATGGGAGAGATACCGATGAAAGGGTTCGGGCCGATATTAGTACCGGGACGAGACGAGGCGACGACGAGCGCACTCAGCAAAGGGGATCGATGAGGCCCGAGGCGAGAATCTTGGAGACCGGGCGACGGCTCTTTTTCGATGAGGGCTTCTCCGCGATTACCACCGATCGTCTCGCAAAGGAAGCCGGCGTCTCAAAAACATCGATCTACAAGTACTTTGGGAGCATGGACGGCGTCTTCGAGGCCGTTGTCACGCTGGAAGGTAACGCTTTTACCTTGGGTGTGACCGAGCATCCCGAGACGCCCGAAGAGTTCTGGCTCTCCATCGCGCGGTACGGCGAGAATCTACTAACACTACTGAGGAGCCGCAGGGTCGTCCAGTTCCATCAGATGATTCAAGAGGAGGTGCGCAACCATACACATATGGTTCAGATCTATTACCACGCCACCTACGAACGCACCCATGCTTACGTTGCCGAGCTGATCGAACACGGAAAGCGACGTGGATTCGTGACAAAGCCTCTCGCTGCGAACGATTTGGCGGACAATCTGCTCAGTATGTGGGAAGGGCTGGCCTTTGTGAGAGCGCGCTTAGGACTCGACGCTGAGCCGTCGACAACTCCCAAGCGTTGGGCGAATCAGTGCGTCGAAACGCTCTTTGGCGTCACACTCCCGTAAGTCGCAGCACACCTCACATCGGCGTCCGGCACTCTTCACATCCACGGTACGGGATCCGTAGACCTTCTTCGCCGCGCCTCGTGTCCGGCTCCCGTTGAAGACTGTCTCCCGAGATCTTTGAACGAAGCGTTGACGATACGCACACGATAGTACGATACTGTACCGTATCATATATGATTGATTTGATTTAGTATTTGTTCGGGTGGGCGCTCGCACGAACATAGCCATCTTTTCGTAGGGAGAGTATGAATGACGAAGCAAAGCACATCCAAAATCTATACACGTCCGGTCGTCGTGGCCGGCGCGACGGGGAGCCAGGGAGGGGCCGTCGCCCGCAGGCTCCTGAAGCGCGGCCACGCGGTGCGTGCATTGACCCGTAGTCCCGACAAGCCGGCCGCAATCGCACTCAAACGGAGCGGTGCCGAAATCGTGGAAGCCGATCTCACCGATCGCACCGCGCTCGAGGGCGCGCTGGCCGGAGCGGGTGCGGTGTTTTCCGTTCAGGATTTTTTGGAGGCCGGTGTCGAGGTCGAGGTGACAATGGGATTCAATCTGGCCGATGCGGCCGCCGCCGCGGGGGTTGACCATATCGTCTACAACGGCGCCTGTACCCAGGATCGCAGTACCGGTGTCCCCCATTTGGACAGCAAGTGGCGCGTCGAGCAGCGTGTACGATCCCTCGATATCCCCTGGACCGTCCTTCGCCCCGCCGCCTTCATGGATAACTGGGCGTGGGATCGAGAAGAGATTGAACGCGAAGGCTTTATTACACTGCCCCTTGCCCCGACCACGGTCTACCGCCAGGTCGCTGTAGCAGACATAGCCGCGATGGCGGTCGTCGCGTTGGAACATCCCGACGTGTGGACCGGTCGGATCGTGCCGCTGGCGGGCGAGGTGTCGACGCCTATGGAAATCGCGGAGACCTTCTCCCGCGTGATCGGTCGACCGGTTCGTTATGTACGTATGTCGTGGGACGCGTGCCTCCGGACGCAGGGCGAGGACCTGACGGCCATGTATCGGTACTTCGATCAATTTGGTCAGGACGGTGATCCGCACTTTCTCAAGCGGTGGTATCCCGACGCGTTATCTCTTGAGGACTTCCTCCGCGCCGACGGCTGGGAGACTCCGAAAGGCGCCCAATAGGTCCGCTGCATGTGGCGGCGGTGAGCCGTCGCATGTAATACATCGCGGGCAAGACACTCCGCGTACCGCGCCCGCCGCCGATAGATTGTGGTTGACCCTTCTCGCGGCGTTGCGTGGTATGATCGACGTCAGTGCTTTGAGGGTGATATCCGCTATCGCGAGTTTGCGCACTCGTGGCGGCTTTACACCCGGAGTCCTCGTACGGCGGGCGGTGGGATGGCCGGCGAGCATCGACAAGGAGGACGACGTGGCTCGTTTTCAGGACGGCGAGGCGGTGACGCGCGCCTTTTTTGACCGCTGGAACCGAGGAGACGCCGAGGGGCTGGGCGAGCTGTTCGTCGAGGATGCCGATTTCGTGAACGTCGTCGGCCTGTGGTGGCGCGACCGACGCGCAATTCGCAAGGCTCACGCGTACGGATTTGAGCGGATCTTTCGGAACGCTACGCTTCAACTGGTCGAGTTGAAGGTACGAGAGCTCTCCCCGGATGTGCATATCGTGCACACCGTGTCCACCCTGGACGGACAAACGGGGCCCGACGGCGGATCGACCGGGACGCGTGTGGCGGTCATCAGCGTCGTCGCCCATCGGCGAGACGACGGGTTTCGTATCGTAAGTTGTCAAAATACCGACCGCGTCGCGGGCGCCGATACTCATGTAGTGGACGCCGACGGATTTCGCCCCGTGAGCTACCGAAACGGTCGATAGGGGTGCGTCACGATGAAAGACGGAGGCCGCACGACGGCATAGGGGATCATCGCTCATGAGCACAAAACGGACGATTCGAGCGGGAATCATGGGAAGCGGCTTTGCCGCGGCGTTCCACCTCAACGCCTTGCGCCGCGTGTACGGCGTTACGGTAGATGTATCCGGCATCTACTCGCCGACGAAGGAGAGCCGCGAGCGATTCGCCGCCGAGCACGGCCTTACGGCGTACGATTCTCCGGATGCCGTCATCGAGCGCGCGGACGTCGTCCACATCTGTACACCCCCGGCGACCCACGAGGTGCTGGCGATAACGGCGCTCGACGCCGATCGAGACGCTGTCGTGGAGAAACCGTACACCGGCTACTTCGGCGGCGGCGATCTCGACGGCGATACCTTTTCGCGGGAAGCGGGTTTACGTACGGCAATGGAGAGCGTTCGCCGTATCGGCGCGGCCGAGGCGACGAGCAGAGGGCGCGTTCTCTACGCCGAAAACTGGGTCTACGCCCCGGCGATACAAAAAGAGCGTGAGATCATCGAGAAGACGGGTGCCCAAATCTTGTGGATGCACGGCCTGCAAGCGCACTCCGGCTCGCACAGCCCCACCTACGGCGTCTGGCAGCACTCGGGCGGCGGATCGGTGATGGGGAAGGCGGTGCACCCTCTTACGGCCGCGTTGTATCTCAAGCGGGTAGAAGGTCGTACCGGCTCGGGACGTGCGATTCGTCCTCGGTCGGTGTCGGCGCGCGTACACTCGATCACGCGCCTTCCCGCCTACCGAGACACGGGGTTCCTCCGTACCGGCTACACCGATGTCGAAGACTTCGGGGCACTCCACGTCGTCTTTGATGATGGGACGGTTGCCGACATCTTTGCCAACGAGCTCGTCCACGGCGGCGTCTCCAACCGGCTCGAAGTGCACGCCGACAACCATCGGACGATCTGCAACATTAACCCCAACACGGCGATGCAGACCTACAACCCTCGCGAGGAGCAGTTTGCCGACATCTACGTCGTGGAAAAGACCGGAACCAAACAGGGATGGGCCTTTACCAGCCCGGACGAGGACTGGTTTACCGGCTACCAACACGAAATGGAGGCGTTTTACCGCGCCGCATCAACCGGGGAGCCGGTAGAGAGCGACAGCGCCCTGGGAGCCGATACGGTCGCGGTAGTATACGGCGCCTACCTATCTGCGGAGCGTCGCGGCGAAGAGGTTGCCGTTCCCTCGTAGAGGATCGTCACGACGAGATGACCGACCGTGCCCATGCGAGCAGCTCTTCTGAGAGCCCGCGCGCATCGTCGATGTCTTCCGGTTCATAAAGAATAGAGCCCTCCTCGTAACGCCGTACGCCGGCAAAGTCGTTAAGGCGAGCGATTTCGTATCCGACGGCCGGCTGCGTGTCCTCCGGAAGCTTCGCCAAGAGCACCCCAAGATCGTGCACCATCGGTACGGGAAGCTCGAGATGGCAGAGGACGGCCTTCAGCAATTTCTCGATCGATTGTTGGTACAAGAACAGAACGTTCTCCGGCCGCACCTCTCCGTCGGGCACACCCGTTTGGGCGAATCGCGCGGTACGAAAGTCCCCTTCAGCTATGCGAAGAAGCGTTTCGGCATACCCCTTCGCAAAGCGACGTTCCTGATGCTTGGGACTCATGACCTCTCTCGCTGGTATATTTTTCTGCCTTCCTCGACGATAAGCATCGGAAGCCCTCCTATCCGAGATCGTTCCACGAGATCTTCGGCAACAAAAAAGACGATGTCGTGCGGCCATTCATCGATGCGAGGTGCGGTATGCAGTCTTTGTCTCGACGTAACGAGGGTGTGCTCGTCCTCGAAAACGACAGCAAGGTCGACGTCCGACGCCTCGGTCATTGAGCCTCTCGCAGCCGATCCGAAGAGCCACACCGCAAAGGGATCGCACGCCGAAAGAATCCAGTGGAGCTTTTTTTCGACGATGGACCGTGTATCCCGCGCCGATAGCGTCGTCGGCCTGAAGATGCCCATACGCTATACTATAGCAGCGTACACAGGCGACGTCACATTACGAACATCCGACTACCAGGTGTCGCCGTTGGTTTTTTCTTGGCTGAGTAGGTACCTTTCCACCGATACGGCGAGAGCATGGAGTTGCTGCGGGAGGTTTTCTCTTGACGGATTGGGTAGTCGACGATCTCTACGATTTCGACGGTCGTGAAGTGCGCTACGGTGTTATCGGGTCCGGAAGACCACTGGTGATCGTTCACGGTACACCGTGGTCTTCGTACAATCTGCGACACCTCATACGCGGCCTCTCGCGCGACTTCACCGTCTTTTTTTACGACATGGTCGGGTACGGGGAGTCGGACAAGCGTCCGGGCGACGTCTCGCTCGGCGTGCAGAATGAGCTTTTGGCTCGTCTGATTGCCCACTGGGGCCTCTCCTCTCCGTATGCGGTCGGTCACGATTTCGGCGGTGCGACGGTCCTTCGCGGACTTATCCTCAACGGGCTGACTTTCGGTAAGATCGCTCTCATCGATCCGGTGGCCGTCTCGCCGTGGGGTTCGCCCTTCTTTCGACATGTGCAGAAACACGAAGACGCCTTTTCCGGACTTCCCGACTACATTCACGAAGCCGTCGTTCGCGCCTACGTCGGTGACGCCGCCCACGTACCTCCGGCGCCGGAGGTTGTGGCTCGTACCGTTCTCCCGTGGCTCTCCGCCGACGGTAAGGGCGCGTTTTATCGACAGATCGCCCAAGCCGACGTGCGATACACCCTGGAGGTCGAGCCTCGATATCGCGACATCGAGGTACCGGTTTTGATCGTGTGGGGTGAGGACGATACGTGGATACCGATCGAGCGGGGTAGAACGCTGGCCGGAATGATACCCGGCTCGGCGTTTCATTCAATTGCCGACGCCGGACACCTGGTAATCGAGGAACGTCCCGATGAGCTGTTGGCTCGGCTCACCGATTTCTTTGCTCCTCGATCATAGGTGTCCCGCCGGCCGGAAGATGCCCGTAGCATGACGACATGTCGGGTGCGGCCTTTGCAGACGCTCGGCCGCCGATTTCCGTTCATTGACAACCCCGAGACCGTTTGTCACTCTGATTTGCACGTTACAGGGCCGTCGTCGGGGGTATAGTGGGCGCCACGCGGAGAGAACAAGCTCGGAGTACGACAATCAAGGACATCGCCAAACGACTGGGTCTCTCGTACTCGACGGTTTCGCGGGCGCTCAACGACAAGTACGGCGTCAAGATGGCGACACGCGAGCGCGTCATCACCGCGGCGCGAGAGATGCGCTATCGTCCTAACGCAATCGCTCGAGGCCTCATCGCGCGTAAGACCGGAACCATCGGTATCGTCATTCCCGACCTGCGCAATCCCTTCTTTCCCGAGGTCGCCGCCGGCATAGAGGCCGCCGCCGAAGAGATGAACTACAGCGTTCTGTTGGGCTTGAGCGACTGGGACGGACGACGTGAAGATCGGTATTTGGAGCTGCTCATAGAGCATCGGGTGGACGGTATCATTCTGGCGCCCGTCTCACGATCGGCGGAGCGCTACCGCGAGGCGGTACCCCCGGAGGTTCCGACCGTCTACGTATCGAGCGTACCGGAGGAGGTGACTTCGGGCTACGTTGCGATCGATAACGTCCTCGGCGGCTACATCGCGACCGAGCACCTTATCTCCCGCGGCTACGACTCAATCGCGTTCATCGGGGCCGAAAGCGGCTCCGTCACCGGCGCGGAACGACGGCGCGGATACCGTGCCGCCCTGGAATCGGCGGGATACCGGTACGATCCACGGCGGGTGATGCTCGGACCCTTCACCCGCGAGGGAGCCTCCGATCTTATAACCCGCGCCGAACGGGACCGGCGTATGCCGCGGGCGCTCTTCTGTGAAAACGACAACTTGGCGATCGCGGCGATCCAAACGCTCTCCGAGCTTGGGTATCGCGTTCCCGACGACGTCGCGGTGATCGGCTTCGACGACATCACGTGGGCCGGCTTGCACAATGTGGAGCTCTCGACCGTTGCGCAGCCGATTCACGAGATGGGCGGGCGCGCCCTCCGTATGCTCGTGGAGTGTATCGACGAAGGGCGTACGCCCGAGGCGGTCGTCCTGGAGCCGCGACTCGTCGTAAGAAGCACGACCTGAACGTACTCTCTCACAGATTCTCGGGCGTTGAGGCGTCGGCGGGCAGGCGGTAGTGCGCGACGCCGGTTGAACGGACGCCGGCGAGCCCGAGTTCCCGTGCAAAATGACAGGCAACTCGTCGTCCCGGACCTATCTCCACCAGACCGGGCACCTCACGGCGGCAGATATCCCGCGCATAGGAGCATCGAGTATGGAAGCGGCATCCAGGGGGTGGATCTGCCGGGCTGGGTACCTCGCCGGAGAGCCTGACACGCTTCCCCGCCCCATCGGGGTGCGGCTTGGGCACCGCGGACAACAACGCCTCCGTATAGGGGTGTTTGGGCATCGCAAAGAGGGTGCGTGTCGGCGCGAGTTCCACAATCGTGCCCAGATACATGACCGCCACGCGGTCGCAGATGTACTCCACGACGCTGAGATCGTGGGCCACGAAGAGGTAGGTGAGATTGAACTCATCCTGCAACTCTTTGAGGAGGTTGAGCACCTGGGCCTGAATGGAGACGTCGAGGGCGCTCACCGGCTCGTCGGCGATGATGAGCGCCGGGTTGGTTGCGAGGGCGCGGGCGACGCCGATCCGCTGACGCTGCCCCCCGGAGAAGGCGTGGGGATACCGCTTCAGGTGTTCGATCTTGAGGCCGACGACCGTCGCGAGGTATTTCACGCGCTCCTCAATCTCCACCTGTGTGCCGTAGCGATGAATTTTCAACGGTTCGGCGATGATGTCGTACACGGACATCCGCGGGTCGAGGGAGGAGTACGGATCTTGAAAGATCATCTGAAAGTCTTTGCGGTACCCCCGGAGTTCCTTCCGCGAGAGAGCCGCAAGATCTACAACCTCGTCGGATCGCGTCCGAAACTCGATTGCCCCGCTCGTCGGGACGATTCCACGCACGATCGACCGTCCGAGGGTCGTCTTGCCGCACCCCGACTCACCGACGAGGCCCAGCGTCTCCCCGCGCTCCACCGTGAAGCTCACGCCGTCCACCGCCCGCACATGGCCGGTGACGCGATTCCAGAATCCGGAATGGACGGGAAAGTACTTCTTAAGGTCGGTTACACGCAAGAGTTCTTCGCCGCTCGACACGCGATCACTCATCGGTGGCTCCTCCGTCTCCCGGCACGGTGACGATGGGCTCCCTCTTTTGGGCGTCCCGCACCGCCTCGTAGAGAAAGCACGCCACCGACTCGCCGTCGGCTATCTCAACCAACGGCGGCTCGTAGGAGTCGCACAGCCCCTTCATTGCGTGAGGGCACCGAGCGTGAAAACTGCACGAGCGCGGAACGTTGATGGGAACCGGCACCGATCCGTCGATGGGGACGATCTTGCCCGCGGCGGCCTGTCCCAATTTGGGGACTGAGTTGAGAAGCCCGAGGGTGTACGGGTGCCTGGGGCGTTCGAAGATGGTGCGGACGTCCGCCTCCTCTACGATCTTACCCAGGTACATGACAGCCACTCTGTCGCACATTTCGGCCACCACACCGAGGTCGTGGGTGATAAAGAGGATCGACATACCGAACTCTCGTTGCAGATCGCGCATCAGGTCGAGCACCTGGGCCTGAATCGTCACATCGAGGGCGGTCGTCGGCTCGTCGGCGATCAACAGCGCCGGGCGGGCACAGAGCGCCATGGCGATCATCACGCGCTGGCGCATGCCTCCGGACATCTGGAAGGGGTAGTTCGCGACGCGCACGCCGGGGTCCGGGATGCCCACCTTGGCGAGCATCTCCACGGCCCGAGCGTCCGCTGCATTCCGCTCCGGGGAGTAGTGGAGCAGGACCGACTCCACGATCTGATTGCCGACCGTATAGAGGGGCGAGAGCGAGGTCATCGGCTCCTGAAAGATGATCCCGATGTCGCCGCCGCGTATCGTGCGAATCTCCTTCCCGACCGGTTCCAGGGTGTTCAGATCCACCACCTCGCCATCGGGAAGGGCAAACCGAGAGCTACCGCCGATCCGCGCCTTTGGGGGGAGGAGTCTCAGGAGGGAATGGGCGGTGACGCTCTTACCGCACCCCGACTCGCCGACGAGGCCGAGCGTCTTCCCTCGTGGGATCGAGAATGAGATGGTGCGAACCGCCTCCAAGAGTCCCTCGTCCATGGGAAAGCTGATCGAGAGGTCCTTCACCTCAAGCAGCGTCGAATCGTCCATCGATCCTCCTCACGCATACGGGTCGGCGGCGTCGCGCAAACCGTCTCCCACAAAGTTGAACGCCAGCACGGTGATGATGACGGGAATCACCGGGATCAGAAGCCACGGATAGAGCGAGACGGTGCGTACCGACTGCGCCTCCTGCAACAGAACACCCCAACTCGTCACCGGCGAGCGCAAGCCGAGGCCGAGAAAACTCAGGGAGGTCTCGGCGAGAATCATCCGCGGAATGGCGAGGGAGACCTCGACCAACAGATAGCTGATAAAACCGGGAATCATATGCGTCCGTATGATCCGTGCGTCGGTCGCCCCGCTTACCTGGGCGGCCATTATAAAGTCCTCCTCCCGCATGGAGATGAACTTCCCGCGCACGACGCGCGCCAAGCCCGTCCAGCCGACAAGAGAAAGAATCACGGTGATGAGGAAGTACGTCCGCACGAGGGGCATGTTCGGAGGCAGCGCCGCACTCAAGGCCATCCACAGCGGAATCTCCGGGAACGAGCGCAGTACCTCGACGATCCGTTGGATGATCGTATCCGCAAGGCCGCCGAAGAAGCCGGAGATCGATCCCATGACCGTGCCCACGACGAGGCTGATCGCAACGCCGACGAGGCCGATCGAGAGCGATATCCGGGCGCCGTGGATGAGGCGCGAGACGAGATCGCGCCCCAGACTGTCGGTACCCAGGAGAAAGACTTGGCCCTCACCTTCGGCGCCGTAGAGGTGGACGTCCCACGGGATGAGTCCCCACAACCGATACGGCTCGCCGCGGGTGAAGAACCGCACCCGATAGGTCACCGACGTATCGGCAACGTAATGACGGCGCAGCGTCTCGGGGTCGCGCTCCTGCTTGAGCCCGTAGACGAAGGGGCGCAGCGTAAATCCGTGCTCAGGGTGGACAAAGTGAATGCCCATGGGCGGCACGTAGGTGAAGCGGGAGTCGTAGGTGCGCAACCCCTGAACGGCGAAAAACTCCGCAAAGATACCGATGAAATAGAAGACGCCCAGTACCACGAGGGACGCTTTGGCGAGGCGGTGCTTGCGAAACTTGCGCCACATGAGGGTCCATTGGCTCGCGAGGTAGTAGTCGTCGCCCAGCTCCTGTTGGAGCGCCTCCTGTGCAATGCGCTTCCTCCGATGACGCCACGGGAGCGCGGCCGCTACGCGCCGCCATAGCCGCATCACGCCTTTCTCCCGTAACGGATCCGCGGATCGAGCCACGCCAACAGAATGTCGGAGAGCAGCGTTCCCACGACCGTGAGGGTCGCGAGAATGAGTAGGAAACCGCCGGCAAGGTACATATCCTGGCTTCGCAGGGCGCGATATAGCAGCGGCCCCTGGGTCTGTAGGTTGAGGACGATTGCCGTGATGGTGGAGCCGGAGAAGATACCGGTGAGACTCCACCCGATGGTGCTTACGATGGGGTTGAGCGCTGCGCGGACCGGATACTTGAACAGGAGTGTGCGCTCCTCCACACCCTTCGAGCGCGCCGTAATGACGTACTGCTTGCGAATCTCATCGAGGAGCTGCGACCGCATGACGCGGATCAGGCTCGCCGTACCGGCGGTACCGATAACGACGATCGGGATGGGCAGATGCTTGATGAGATCCCAGACCCGTGCCCAACTCCACGGCGCATCCATGTACTCCAGCGAGAAGAGACCGGAGAGATTCACCCCGAACCACTCGAAGGCGAGATAGAGGAGCACCAGGGCGAAGAGAAAGTTGGGCGTAGCGACACCCAGAAATCCCAGAAAGGTAAAGACGTAGTCGCCGACCGAATACTGATGGGTTGCGCTGTACACACCGATGGGAATGGCGACGGCGTAGGTAAAGAGGAGCGTCGAGAGGGACAGGATCAGCGTCGTGCCGATCCTACTCTGAATCAGGTGCCCGACCCGCACGCGCCATTCGAACGAGAAGCCCCAATCGCCGCGAAAGAGGATGCCGCTTATCCAGCGCCAATACTGCTGGAAGAACGGCTGATCGATTCCCAACTCCTCACGGAGCGCCGCCATACGCGCCGCGTCGACCTCCTCGCCCATCTCGCGCAGGGAGGCGGCGTAGGTCGTTACATAGTCGCCCGGGGGGAGCTGAATGATCCAGAACGAGATGACCGAGACCAACAGGAGCGTCGGAATCATGATCAATACGCGCTTAACGATGAATTGCAGCATACTTCGCGTCTCTCACCCGCGATCGGCCCCATTTTCGGGGCCGATCATCATGGTCCGTTGTATGACGCCGCCCTACCTAAAATACCAGATGAAGGGTCGCGCATTCAGCGGGGAGCGCAGGGGATCGGTGTGGATGAGGCCGTCGGGCGGGCGGTTGCCGAGGCGATCGCTGAATACCGAGATGACCGGTGCCCCGCCGTAGTAGCCGATGACCCACAGATTTTCTTCGTGGAGCCCGACGATGCGTCGGGCAAGGGCGTCGCGCTCGGGGCCGAGGGGCGTCTGGCCGAGCTCGTCCCATACCGCAATCAACTCCGCGACGTCCCCCTCCGGCTCAATACCGCCGGCGCCGTCGCTGGTGATGTAGTCGTAGTAGCCGCCGTGCCACGTACCGTCGGGCTGCACCGGCACGTATGCGGTGGGCCGCACGATGAAGTTCCAGCCCTGAAAATCGGTGTGCGTCGCCTGGTGCTCCCGGCGTTGCAGAATATCCTCACGCAGCGAGCGGTCTACCGGCCGAATGATCCACCGCACGCCGATGCGGCGGATGTAGTCCTCGATGATCTCATACGGATTGGCGACCCCGGGTATCGTCTGGATCGTCATAACGACCTCCAGCACCTCGCCGTCGGGGCGCAGACGCCACTCGCGATTCTCGTCCCACTCCAGCCCCATCTCGTCGAGAAGGCGGTTGGCGAGGTCGGGATCGTACTGTGCATAGGCGCGTTCCCAACTCTCGCTGTAGTAGGCGCCGCCGGGGAGGATCGACGCCTGGCGCGGGATAGCCAGTCCGTCGGTGACGAGATCGACCAGCTCTTGACGATCCACAGCGACCGAGAGGGCGCGGCGAAAGCGCACGTCGGTGAAAATGTCTCGGAGAACCGGATCTGGCACCGCGTGGTTGAGGGCGATGTTCGCATTCGAACCGGCCGAGCCGACCCACCGAATCAGATCGTAGTCGCCGCGGTCGCGATTCTCCATAAGGGTGGTAAAGGCGTCGGCCTCGATGCGCCGGTCCTGAAAATCGAGCTCACCGGAGATCGCCGATAAGATTATCGTCTCGACATCCTCAACCAGACGATAGTTGATGCCGTCGGCGTACGGCAGCTGGCGACCGTCGCGATCGACCTTCCAGTAGTACGGATTGCGCTCCGTGCGGAAGATCGCGGAGTTGGAATCGTTGACCGGTACGAAGGGGCGCATCGACGGAACGTCGGACTCCACCCAAAAGTAGTACGTCTTGGCCGCCAGATACTGATCGAGGTTCGCAAATCCCTCGGCCTGGGCGTTCCGTAGCGCCTCATCTTCACCGATGAAGGCCGGCAGAATCGTTCGACCGTAGTGGGCCGGGTAGAAGAACTCCCGAATCTGCATTGTGAACTCGATCGGAAAGTTATAGTACGGCTCGGCGTGTACGATGTCGAAAGTATAGTCGTCGACGACCTCCACGCGTGAACGTTCATCGTCGCCGGTAAAGAAGACGGGATTGACCGGTCGGGTCAGCTCGGTGAGGACGATCTCTTCCCAGAAGAACACGACGTCCTCGGTGGTAAAATCGTCACCGTCCGACCACCGGAGCCCTTCGCGGAGGTGAAATCGAAAGCGCCGCGCCCCGTCGAGAGTCTCCATCTCGTAGGCGAGATTCGGAACGACACCGGACCCGTCGGGACTGATCATTACCAGGAACTCTTCGGAGTTCTTCGCCATACCCCAGCGATCGTTCGATGGTCCCAGCCAGTTCTTGTTGATCGTACCGCCGAAAGACCCGACGCCGTCCGGCATATCATCGACGACCATGGGATCGCTCGGTAGTCGCTCATCGAGGGGTGGTAGTTCGCCGGTCGCCACCATGGAAGCCAGCATCTGTGCCTCGATCTGATCCGCATCAACAGCGCTACCGGTCGGCTCATCGGTCTGTCCCCCGGCGACTGCGAGCATCGAAAAGGCCAGCAGCATCGAAAAGGCAACAAGTATCCGTCGCACGTCGTACCTCCCTTTTTGCAAACGATTCCGAAAAAGAATGAACGGCAACCGTGCATCCGCATGTGCGCGATTCACCGTGGCATGGTGATATGACGCCGCCGTTAGAGACGGTCGCTTACTCCCTCACCGTGCGAAATTCATCCTGAGGCCACTTTTCTTTGCTGTCAATAGCAAACGTTTGCAAGAATTCACAATATAACGCATGATAGCTTAGTTGCGTTTTTCAGAACGGAGGGTCGGATGCTGTGGTGGACACTCGTACTCTTTCTCCTCGTCGTCTTCGGCCTCGCATTTGGAGTTCATGGACTGTCACGTTTTGTCGGTGGGGCGGTGGGCAGGAGCACCCTTTACACCCATCGCGTCGCACAGATGATCTATGCCACCGGCCGGATACCCCGCTCGTGGGTCTCTCAGGAGCTCGAGACGTCTCATCCTGGGGCCGAAGCGCAGGCTCGCGAGGAGGCGAACCGGCGTATCGAGAAGCTGATCACTCATTTCACACGGTCGCCGGCCTTCGCGGACGAAACGTCGCGCAGGGAGCTACTCCGGTCGCTGACGACGATGCGTGACCGCCTGCAGAACGAGGCGATCGAAGGTTTGGTGGGACCCGAGCCGCGGCTGCGACGTATCGTCGTCTTCCTCGATTGCGGCGACACCATTGCCGACGAGGGAACGGAGGTGAAGGACGCCGACGGTGTTACCCGGAACGCTCGGCTCATTCCCGGGGCCGCGCGGATGGTGCGGCGCCTCAAGCGGAGGGGCCATACCTTGGCGCTCGTCGCCGACGGCCCGCGTGCAACGTTCGAGAACGTCCTGAAACCCCGCGGCCTCTGGCGGCTCTTCGACGCCTACGCCATCTCCGGTGAGGTTGGGGCTCTCAAGCCCGATGCACGCATGTTCCGCACGGCCCTCGACGCCCTCGATATTCCCGCCGACGAGCGTCACAACGTCGTCATGGTCGGTAACAATCTCTTTCGCGATATCAAAGGAGCGAACGACGAGGGGCTCACCTCCGTCTGGCTCGACTGGGCCCCCAGACGTGCGAAGGTACCGGCGGACTCGAGCGAGGTTCCGGACCATACGATCAAGAAACCGCTCGAATTGCTCTCCTTAATCGAGCGACTCGAGGCGGAACGAGAAGGAGCGCATACGTGAACGCGAAACATGATCTCGTACGCAGTCTCGATCGAGGGGCTCGCGCGATTATCGACGCCGTGACGTACTCTTCCGCCGTGCGCGCCGGCGCAGGGGCGCGGCCGATTGGTGGCGCCGTCTGCGCCGGCGTGGTCCGCTACCTCGGCCTCACCGGGGTGCGGGGCGAAGGCGGCGAAGAACGTGAAGCACTCGCGCGGGAGATCGCCGCCGACGCCCGGTCGCTTCTGGCGCTGCAGAACCCCGACGGTACGATCGACGGGTCCAATATCAGGACGCCGCCGGATACGGGGTTCGTGATGGAGACCGTCGGCGCCGCGCTCCTCGCACTCCGGGAGGTCTACGGCACACAGATTCCTTCGCCCGCCCTCGCCGATGTCGTCGCCGGGGCGAACGAGTTCATGCGTCGTGCCGCCACCGCCCTCGTGACCGGGGGCGTGCACACTCCCAACCACCGGTGGGTCGTCTCCTCGGCCCTCGCCTTTGCCTACCGTCTCTACGGGAGGTCGGAGTATCTCGCTCGGATCGATGAGTGGCTCACCGAAGGTATCGACATCGACGAGGACGGTCAGTACTCGGAGCACAGCTCGGGCATTTACTCCGCAGTGTCCTCCTCGGCGCTCCTCAACGTCGCCCTCCTGTTGGGACGAGACGAGCTGTTGGAACCGGTGCGCCGCAATTTGGAGACGACACTCCTCTTAGCCCAGCCCGACGGGCGCATCGACACCACCGCCTCTCGGCGGCAAGACCAGTACGACACGACCCTCCGGTGGTTCAACTACTACGTGCCGTTGCGGGTCTTGGCCGCCATAGACGGCAATCCGCGCTTCGCTGCGGCCGCGCGCTCCTTGGAGCGTTGGAACGGTGACCACGGCACCCCTCTCTCCGGCCACGCGATCGCCTTTTTTGCCTTTCCCGCGATGAGGGCCGCGCTGCCCGGCGGCGATACGGCCACGGTGCCTACCGACTTTGCCGCTATCTTCGCGGAGTCGGGCCTCTACCGGGAGCGACGCGGAGAGGTAGCGGTCACGATCTTCGGAGGGCACGACCGCTGGAGCGACGGCGAGGTGACGCCGGAGGTCTCGGGGCGTGCCGGTAACCCGACCTTCCTCACCTTTTGTGTCGGTCCGGCGTCGATCCGTTGGGTGCGTATCGTGCCGCGATTCTTCAACATCGGCTATCTGCGCCCCCGTATGGTGTCGCCCGGTGCCGGCCTGTGCCGGTTGGAAGCGGCGCGCGAGGTCGGTTACTTCCAGCCGCTCCCGCCGGAAAAACGGCGCCCCGACGGTCGCTATGCGCTTACCACCGGCGACGGTCGTTTCTGGAGCGCAACGGATCTCCCGGAGCGGGCGCGTTCCAACGTACAGTCCGTGGGACTCTCCATTGCAGTCCGCAGCGCCGGATCTCGGTGTGAGGTCGCCTTCGAGGGGCGCTCGACTACGGCGGTCGCGTTGTGCGTCGAGATCGCCGTCGATCCGGAATCCGCCGTCGAGGTGGAGGGGTGGAACGCGGAGCCCCGCCGCGCGACGGTCGAGAACGGTACATCACAGATCGACATCACCTTGGAGGCACAGCGCGGCGACCCGTGGATTCCGGCGGAGCGCGACTACGGCGACCACGACCGGATGCGACGTGCCATGGAGCGTGAGAAACACCGTCCGCCGCTTCAGATTATCCACGGATCGTTTCTCGTACCGGGTACCGCGATACTCACGCTCAGCGGTCGCCCCGGTTCGCGAGAGAGGGGAACCGGAGCGTGATGGAAATCGTCGTGCACCGCGGGGCGGCCGACATCGCTCCGGAGAACACCATGGCCTCCGCCCAAGCGTGCGTCGATCTGGGAGCGGACTACGTAGAGATCGACGTCTGGCGAAGCCTGGACGGCGAGCACTACGTCATGCACGATCCCACCCTCAACCGCACCACCGACGGCACCGGTCCCATCGCTCTGCGGACGTCGCGCTACATCGATCGCCTCGACGCCGGGTCGTGGTTCTCACCCGAGTTTGCGGGGGAGCGTGTGCCGCGTCTGGAGGCGTTCCTGGACTGGGCACGAGGCCGTACAAAGGTCTACTTGGACGTCAAGGCTGGCAGTCTTCGCCGTATCGTGCGGATGATTCGCGAGCGCGGCATGGAGGCCCACGTCTTCTTTTGGTTTCCCTTCGATCGCAGAGCGCAGCGGTTTCGCGCGCTGGCGCCGGACATTCCGCTCAAGATGAACAGTCGCACCCCTGAGGATGTGCGCCGCCACAAAGCGCTCTTCGACCATCAGATCGTCGAACAGGGGCCGAACGAGGCGACGCCGGCGGTGGCGGCGGCCTGTCGCGAGCTGGGTATAAAGATGATGGCGAACGTCTTTGGAAAGAGCGCCGCGAACGCCGAGGAGCTCCACGCGTTGTACCGGAGGGTCGTCGAGTTGAACTACGATATGGTCAATCTCGACCGCCCCGGTCCGTTTGTGGAGTTTCTCCGCGGCGAGGGACTGTGAGGGCATATGGCAAAAGGCACCGTCTATCGCGACCCGATTCTTCGGTATCGCGACGAGTACAGCGGGCGGGAGATAACTCGTCTGACCGACTACTTGGGACATTCCAACCACTTCTACTTTACCGATCCGTGCTGGCTCGCATCGGGCCGTTCGTTCCTGTTCACCTCCGACCGTGGGAACCGGAGCAACATCTACCGCTACGATCTCGACGACTACGCGATTACCCAGCTGACCGATTTTACCGAGCGTCGGCGCCCCCACGCCTGCTGGAGCGAGGCAAACGCGCGCCTCTACTTCTGGGACGGACGACGATTGATGGAACTCGATCCCGCGAGCCGTGACGAGCGGACGATCTACGAGGCACCCCAAGGCATGGACCCCGGGGAGCGTGCCAACCCGACCGCCGACGGTCGCTACGTGATCAGCAAGCTCCAGGAACCGATCGAGTCGGGAGACGGGGGGATCACCTTCTCTTACTCCGGCTTCAGGAGACTCTACGACGGACGCCCCCTCACCCGCATCACGCGGACCGATGTGCAAACGGGAGAGACGGAGGTACTGCACGAGGACCGTCGATATATCACGCACCTCAACACCTCACCCTCATTGCCGCGGATCATGACCTTCTGTCACGAGGGTCCGTGGGACCTCGTCGAGCAGCGCATCTGGGGGCTCAATATCGAGACCGGCGAGTCGTGGAAGATCCGCCCCCAGGACGACGGCCTCGACTTGGCGGTGGGACACGAGTACTGGTTTGCCGACGGACGGCGGATCGGCTACCACGGGGCGCGACGCGACGGTACGGGGGATCACGTCTTCGGATTCATCACGTGGGACAACCGAGATCACGTGGAGCGGCACTTCCCCTTCCGCTCGACCCACTTTCACAGTTTGGACGAATCGCTCGTGGTGGGAGACGGCTCGCCGGCGGCGGTCTTCACCCATCAGGGAGTCGCGCAGCCCTTTATTCAGCTCTTTCGATGGAACGGTACGGCGTACGAGGGACCGCGCATCCTCGCCTATCATCGCAGCACTTTCAACGACCAGCACGCCCACCCCCACCCGCGGTTTACACCCGATGGAAGGAGCATCCTCTACACGTCGGACCTTACGGCATACTCGAATATGTATCTCGTCACGATCGGTGATTTTGAGGAGTTGCCGATACTGGACGAGAGCGTGCAACCGCGACATACGTAGGTTCGCCCACCGAAGCGCATCCCCTCGCTCCGTCGGGCCGGCGGCTACAACCCAAGAGAGTTCAGGAACGCTCGATTGCGACGCGCCGTCTCCTTGGGACTACCCATACCCGGGAGCACGTCCTGCTCGACGACGATCCATCCGTCGTATCCTCTGCGGGTCAGCTCCGCGGTGATAGCGGCAAAATCGACCGTACCGGTGCCCAGCTCGCAGAAGACGCCTTTGCCGACCGACGTGAAGTAGTCCCACCCTTCGGCTCGCGATTGCGCCGCAAGCTGCGTCGAACAGTCCTTGTAATGGATGTGTCGGATACGATCGCCGAACAAGCGTAACGCGGCTTCCGGATACCCTCCGGCAAACCGGTAGTGTCCCATATCGAGCACCAATCCCAACGTCTCCTCCGATGTGGAGGCCAGTAGTTTTTCGATCTCGGCCGGCGTTTCGACATAGCCGGCGCAGTGGTGGTGGAAGACGGTCGATAGGCCGGACGCGTCACGAACCCGGCGTGCAAACAGCGCCGTCGCATCGGTGACGCGCCGCCAGTCGTCGGCGTCCAGGGCGGTATCGGGCGTGACACGTCCCGCGTTGTCCGTGCGCGCGGCGACGGTGCCGTTGTCGTCGGCGAGGACCACCAACGCCTCCGGAAAGCCGGCGGACGCCATTAGCGATCCGGTCCGCTCCCCGGCCCGAATACCCTCTTCGTGACGCGTCGGGTCGGCCAACGCCATCGGTACGAACGCGCCGACCAACTCGACGTTTCGCGCCCGAAGCTCGTCGCCCAGTGCCGCGGCATCGGTAGGCATAAATCCCCAATCGCCCAACTCCGTTCCGGCATAGCCGGTCTCCACGAGCTCATTCAAGAATTGCCGGTAGTCGACCGTCTCACCGGCCAGATCGAACTCTAAAACGCCCCAAGAACACGGCGCGTTGGCGATACGAATCACAACATGTCCTCCTTCCCTCCGAGAATGCAGCCTACCTCTGTTGACCGCTTTTTGCAAGTTTGCAAAGCAGCGTTTGCATAGAGGCAATTTGAAAACACTCTTGATCCACTGTTAATCGTTAATAAATTATTGTATTATAAATAATAACATTTCATCTTGAAATCGTTTTTTTGAATGCAAACGTTTGTTTTTCATTGACAACTGCACAAAGTGCTCCTACGCTGAAGTTATTCCAATAAGGAGGACAGCATGAGACGACTGCTAACGTTCGTGTGCATGTCGCTGATCGTTGCGAGCCCCCTCTTTGCCGCCGGAAGTGGGGAGGACGGCGAGATTACCCTCGGTGTCACGATCGAGGACTTCAACGACGTGTTTATGCGCTTTCTACTCGACGAGCTGATGGATGAGGCCGAGTCGCGTGGCGTAACGGTGAGCGCCGCCAACGGAGATCGCGATCCCAACCAGCAGTTGCAGCAGGTGGAGAACTTCATTACCCAGGGCGTCGATGCGATCATTATCCATGTGATCGATCAGACCTTGGCACCCGAGATGAGCCGCCAGGCGCGCGAGGCGGGCATTCCGATGGTGTATGTCAACCGTCGCCCCGACGATACGGCACTCGAGGGTGACCTGATCGTCGCCGTCGCGTCGCCGGAGCCGGTGGCCGGTGCGTTGCAGGCGGCGTTTGTCGCCGGCGAGCTGGGCGGTCGAGGCAACGTGGCGATCCTGATGGGTTCGATGGGTTCCGCACCGCAGATCGGTCGTACCCAGGGAGCAAAAGACGCCTTTGCCCAGTACCCCGATATCTCCGTGATTCGTGAGCAAACCGCCGATTTCCAACGCGCCGAGGCGGTCGCCGTCGTTGAAAACTGGCTCAACAGCGGCGATCGGATCGACGCGATTATCGCCAACAACGACGAAATGGCGATCGGCGCGGTTCTCGTGCTCGAGGAGGCCGGGCTCAAGGACCAGGTGATCGTAACCGGCGTGGACGCAACCCCCGATGCGCTTCAGTTTATCGCATCCGGCCGTCTGGATATGACGGTCTTTCAAAATGCGGGCGCCCAGGGGCGCGGCGCGGTCGATACCGCGTTGCGGCTGGTTAACGGCGAGGCGGTCGACAACTTTGTCGAGATCCCGTTCGAGCCGGTCACCGGCGATAACTACGGGGACTACCGGTAGAAAACTCTCAAGACGACGGCTCGGCTTCTCCGGTTCCGGAGCTGCCGAGCGCATGCGTCGCGGCGGCGCGTGAGGAGTGGCGGTGTCGGACTACGTGCTCGAGCTGGAACGAATCGTCAAAACGTTTCCCGGCGTCAAAGCGCTCAAGGGGGTGGACCTACGCGTCCGGCCGGCGACGGTCCACGGTGTGATGGGCGAGAACGGAGCGGGTAAGTCGACCCTGATGAAGATCGCGATCGGACTGTACCGCCCGGACGGCGGGACCATTCGATTTTGCGGTTCGCCGGTGTCGATGTCGACGATTCACGAGTCGCTCGCGTTGGGCATCTCGATGATTCACCAGGAGTTGAACCCGCTCCCGTATATGACCGTTGCGCAAAACATCTTTCTCGGTCGTGAAAAACTGACCAAGCTCAAGCTCATCGACCACAAGGCGATCAACGACGCGACCGCGGCGATCCTACGGGACCTACAGATCGACCTCCGACCCACCGATACGATGGGCACGCTAAGCGTGGCGCAGATGCAGTTGGTCGAGATCGCCAAGGCGGTCTCGTACAACGCCAAGTTGGTGATCATGGACGAGCCGACCTCGGCGCTCACGGAAAAGGAGGTGGCGCACCTCTTTCGGATCATCGGCGACCTCAAGGGGCGCGGAGTTGCGGTGATCTACATCACACACAAGATGGACGAGGTGTTCGCCGTCACCGACGAGGTCACGGTATATCGCGACGGAGAATATGTCGGATCGGATCGATCGTCGAACCTGACCAAGGAGTCGCTCATTCGTATGATGGTCGGCCGTTCGATGGACAGTTTTTTCCACAAGGAGACGGCGGTCCCCGGCGACGTTGTGTTGGAGGTGGAGGGGCTGACGCGTCGCGGAGTGTTCGAAGAGATCGATTTTTCCGTGCGCCGGGGAGAGATACTCGGCTTTGCCGGTCTGATCGGTGCCGGCAGGACCGAAGTGATGGAGGCGCTGTTCGGTGTCACGCCGCACCACGCCGGTACCGTTAAGATCCACGGCCGGACGGTCGATATCCGTAGCCCCCACGACGCGATCGGGTACCGCATGGCCTTTCTTACCGAGGATCGCAAGGGCTCCGGCGCGTACCTTAACCTTTCGGTTCGCGACAACATTGCGATCGCGAGCGTAGCGCGTCACATGCACGGCCCGTTTATCGACCACCGCGCGATCCGTTCGATCTGCGACCGGGCGCTGGACCGTCTTGCGATCAAGACACCGAGCTTGGAACAGCTGGTGATGTACCTCAGCGGAGGCAATCAGCAGAAGGTGTTGGTGTCGCGTTGGCTGGCTACCGAGCCCGAGGTGCTGATTCTCGACGAGCCGACGCGGGGTATCGATGTCGGGGCCAAGAGCGAGATCTATCGCCTGATGGGCGATTTGGCGGGACGCGGCAAGGCGATCATTATGGTCTCCTCCGAGCTGCCGGAGATTCTTGCGATGTCGGACCGGATCGTGGTGATGCACGAGGGACGCAAGGTCGGCGAGATCGACCGGGATGAGGCGAGCCAGGAGAAGATTCTGCACATGGCCACCGGTGAACCGTTACACACGTTTACCGACGTGCACTACTACTAAGGAGCACCCCGATGAGTGAAGTGGAAGGACCAGCGAAGATCCGCGGCGGCAAAATCGATTGGAACACCTTCTTCCGCAACTACAGCATACTGTTGATTCTCGTCGGTCTCGTCATTCTCATTTCGATTCTGACCGGCGGCGTGTTTCTCCGCGTACGCAATTTGCTCAACGTGCTGCGGCAGGTCAGCGTGGTGGCGATTATCGCATTGGGCGTGACGATGGTGATCATTACCGGAGGGATCGACCTCTCATCGGGTTCGGTCGTCGCCCTGGTGTCGGTGATCGTCGGCAGTTTGATCCAGACGATCGATGCGCCGGACCGACTCTTTGCCGGCGGGTCGCCGTGGCCGATCGTGCCGGTGATACTGATCGGCCTGGCGGTCGGCGCCGGGGCCGGGCTGGTGAACGGTCTTCTCGTGGCCAAGGCGAAAATTCCGGCATTTATCGCCACCCTCGGCATGATGACCTTTGCCAGGGGCTGGGCGTTCATCTACTCCGACGGCCGGCCGCGCGGCAGCCTCGCGCAGCGTTTCATGATGATCGGTCAAGGTTCGATTCTCGGCATTCCGAATCCCGTTTGGGTGTTGTTGGTCTGCGTGGTGGTAACGCATATCATCCTGAAACACACACTGTGGGGGCGCTATACGTACGCTCTGGGCAGCAACCGCCGGGCCGCCGTAGTCTCCGGTATCAACGTCGACCGCTATCTGATACAGGTGTTTGCCTACGCCGGATTCCTCGCGGCGGTATCTTCGATCGTCTTAACCTCGCGGATCGGGTCGGGCCAACCCGGTTTGGGCGTGATGTACGAGCTGGATGCGATCGCCGCGTCGGTCATCGGCGGTACGAGCCTCCAAGGCGGTCTCGGTACCGCGGCCGGAGCGCTGGTAGGGGCGCTGATCGTCGGGGTGATGAAAAACGGACTCGATCTACTCAATGTCTCGGCAGACTTTCAACAAGTAATGCAGGCAATTATCATAGTCGCTGCCGTCATCATCGACGTTCGCAAGAACATTCAAAAGAGCTAAACGATGGCGGCGACGCGAGGCATACATGACGATCAAGGATATTGCGCAGATCGCGGGGGTAAGCGTGTCCACCGTGTCCCGTAGTCTGAACGACAGCCCACTGGTAGCCGAGGCGACCAAGCGACGCATCAAGTCGATCGCCGATCGGCAGGGCTTCGAGTTCAACGCCGGTGCCCGTGGGATGGTCACGCGGCGCGTCGGTACGATCGGCGTCATCTTGCCGGAAGAGTTTGACCATTTTCACGTGCAGCTCTACCACTCCAGTCTGCACAACAATCTGCGTCGCGCCCTGGAGCGCGCCGGACTGGACTTGATCGTCGGCTTTGCCCGCAACCGCAACGACCATTCGGACAACATCGGCCGGATCGTACGGCGCGGAAAGGTCGACGGTCTGATTATCATCGGCACCGCGATCGAATCGCAGACCGAGGCGTTCTTGAAGGAGACCGAGACTCCGTACGTCTTTTCGCACTATCCGCCCGAGTCGGCGCGGCCCGACGTCGATTGGGTCTTTGTCGACCACGAGCGCGGCGGTATGTTGGTCGGGGACCATTTCTACTGTTGCGGCTATCGTCGGATCGTCGTGCTGGGGGATCCCGATCGTGCGCTGGAGTTTCGTCAACGCGCCGACGGGCTTCGCAAGGCGCTCACCCACGCCGATCGGGCCACAGAGATCGAGGTCGTCAACGGCGATTTTTCGCTGGAAACCGGGTACCGGCTGGTGAGCGACAATCTCGATACGATTCGCCGCGCCGACGCGGTGTTTGCACTGAACGACCTGTTGGCGATCGGTGCGATCCAAGGGTGCGCCGCCGCGGGGCTCTCGGTGCCCGACGATATCGCGGTGGTCGGGTACGATGATACGCCCTTGGCCGCGATATTACACCCGTCCCTTACCACGGTGCGACAACCGTCGGAGGCGGTTGCGTTTATGACGTGCGAGCGCCTTATCGAGATGATTGAGGATCGAGCCGGCGGTCGTTTGCACCGACCGCGACATATCTCGCTGCAACCGCAGCTGGTCGTGAGAGATTCGAGTAGTACCTGCGGGTGCGGGTAGTCCGCGGAACGCGGAGAGCCCGGGAAAGGAATGTAAGATGGAACGTAGTATTGGAATCGGCATCGTCGGAATCGGTCGGATCGGCCGACTACACGCCGAGGTGCTGACGCAGCGCGTCCCCGGGGCGACGGTGAGCGCGGTCTCCGACCCCGTCGCCGCCGAAGCGCCGTGGCTCGATGAGTTGGGGATACCGGTCTCTTATCGGTCGCACCGCGACCTGTTGTCCGATCCGGCTGTCGAGGCGATTTACGTCTGTTCCAGCACCGATACGCACGCCCGGATCGTTATCGACGGCGCGCGAGCCGGCAAACATCTGTTTTGCGAAAAACCGATCGATCTCGATCCGCTGCGGGTTCAAGAGGCGTTGGATGCGGTTCGCGAGGCCGGCGTCTTGTTACAGGTCGGATTCAACCGGAGATTCGACCGCAACCACGCCGGGGCCGCCCGGGCGGTACGCGAGGGACGAGTCGGGAAGGTCGAGCTGATTAAGATCACTAGCCGCGACCCGGAGCCGCCGCCCCCCGAATACGTCGCGGCGTCGGGCGGGCTCTTTCTCGACATGATGATTCACGATTTCGACATGGTACGCTTTCTTTCCGCCAGTGAGGTGACGGCGGTGCACGCCGCCGGGACGGTGTTGGTTGATCCCGCGATCGGAGCGGCCGGCGACATCGATACCGCGGTCGTCACACTCTGGCTCGAATCGGGCGCGATCGCGGTCATCGATAACAGTCGCCGCGCCGTCTACGGGTACGATCAACGCAGTGAGGTGTTCGGGAGCGCGGGAATGGTCAGGGTCGAGAACGATCTGTCGAACCGCGTGCAGATCTTCGACCGAGACGGCAGCCACGGCCGTAACCCGCTCCACTTCTTCTTGGAGCGCTACGGCGAGGCGTTCGTCGCGGAGTCGCGGGCGTTTGTGGCCGCGATCAACGGCGACGGGCCGGTTCCCGTCACCGGTCGGGACGGACTGGCACCGATCTATATCGCGCTGGCGGCGCAAAAGTCGTTTGCGGAGGCTCGCCGCGTCGAGGTGCGCGAGGTGATGCCGTGACACCGATCCGTTTGGGTATCGTCGGTCTGGGCCGCTTGGGCTTGGAGCACGCGCGCATTCTGCGGTTCGGCGTGCCGGGAGTTCGTCTATCCGCGGTGTGCAGCACCATTGCCACCGAGGTCGCGCGCGCCCAAGCGGAGCTGGATGTGGCCGCCGGCTACGGAGAGTACGAACGCATGATCGAGGAGGCCGACCTTGACGGCGTGGTGATCGCCTCGTCCAGCGCCGTTCACACCGATCAAATCGTTATGGCGATCGAGGCCGGGCTGCACGTGTTCTGTGAGAAGCCGTTGGGAACGACGATCGAACAGTGCCGCCGGGCCGAGGCGGTCGTGGCCGACCATCCGGATCAGCGGTTCATGTTGGGATTCATGCGGCGGTACGACCGTTCCTACCGCTATGCGGTCGAGCGTATTCGCGCGGGAGTCATCGGCGAGCCGTTTTTGGTGCGCGCCTACGGGCTCGACCCCGATCGCTTTGCCGCCGGTGCGATCCAGTTCGCCGCCACCAGCGGGGGGATCTTCCTCGACATGATGATCCACGATATCGATCTGGCGCGCTGGTTGCTGCAGGCCGAGGTGCGGATGGTGCACGCGATCGGCGGTACCTTCAAATACCCGCAATTCGGCGAGGTCGGCGATGTGGACAACGCCACGGCGCTGATGCAGTTCGACGGTAACGCGATGGGGCTGTTTTATGCCGGTCGCACCGCGGCCCACGGGTATCACATCGAGACCGAGGTCGTCGGTACCGAGGGTGCGATTCGGATCGACGGGGTGCCGCGTAGCACGCGCGCGGTGGTATACACCGGCGACGGTGTCGGAGAGCCTGTCGTTCAGTCCTTTCCGGAGCGCTTTGCCGAGGCGTTCCGCAACGAGTTTCTCGAGTTTGCCGCGTGTATTCGAGACCGACGGTCGCCGGAGGTGACTGTGCAGGACGGCACCCGGGCGACCGCCGTGGCGTATGCGGCGACTGAGAGCCTCCGTAGTCGGAGGGCGATCGGCGTTCGGTACTGATTCAGACGTTAGGAGGTGCCGATATGGCGATTATCAAACACGACGGACCGTTTGCCCCGGGATATCAACCGATCACGGCGATCGGCGGACCCCACGAGGAGATGCTGATGGACTTCGGCATCTTGAAGCTGGCCGCCGGCGAGATGTGGGAGTCGGATGCGGATCGCGAGCGCGCCGTACTGCTGTTGACCGGTGCGGTGCGCTTTACCTGGGTCGAAGGCGACACCGAAGCGGACGTCGAGTGGGAGCGTACCAACGTGCTGGACCACGATCCGGTTGCGTTACACGCCGGTCCCGGCGCTCAGGTTCGCGTCGAGGCGTTGGACGGTGAGGCTGAGCTCGTAGTGCAGGCACGTCCCAACGCCGAGTCGTTTCCGGCGCGTCTGTGGCGACCCGGAGACTACCGTAGCGAACGGTTCGGCGAGGGCACCTTACAAGAGACCGGCACGCGCATTGTACGTACGATCTTCGACGCCGCCACCGCACCGTACAGCCAGATGGTACTGGGGGAGGTGGTCAACTTTCCCGGCAAGTGGTCCAGCTATCCCCCTCACGACCACGCCCACCCGGAGATTTATCACTACCGGGTCTTCCCGCCCCACGGGCACGGCCACGCCGAGTGCGAGGACGAAGTGTACAAGATCACCGACGGCGACACGTACGCGATCCCTCCGGGCGTGACGCACGCTCAGTGCGCGGCACCGGGTTACGCCTTGTATTACGTATGGGCGATTCCCCATCTACCCGGCGATCGGTTCGGCCCCGATTCGCGCGTCTTTCGACGCGAGCACACCTGGTTGATGGACTCCGACGCACCGATATGGCCCGATGCGGCGTTGGAAACGGTGCTTGCCCACCGGACAACCGAACGGAAGGAGAGGTGATGAAAACGATCAAGCTGACGATGGCTCAGGCGTTGGTACGGTTTTTGGATAACCAGTATCTGGAGGTCGACGGCACCGAGTACAAGTTCGTCGAGGGCATCTTCGGTATCTTCGGCCACGGTAACGTTGTGGGGCTGGGCGAGGCGATCGTCGAGGGGCAACACGGACTGATCTTTCGCCAAGGGCACAGCGAGCAGGGTATGGCGCACGCGGCGATCGGATTTGCAAAGCAAAACAATCGTCGTCGCATTTACGCGGCAACCAGTTCGATCGGTCCCGGTGCGATGAACCTGGTGACGGCAGCGGCCACCGCGACGGTCAACCGGATTCCCCTGTTGCTCTTGCCCGGGGACACCTTCGCCTGTCGCCAGCCCGATCCGGTGCTGCAGCAGGTGGAGTCGGCGCGCGATCTGACGCTCAGTGCCAACGATGCGTTCAAGCCGGTCAGCGCGTACTGGGATCGTATCGGGCGTCCGGAGCAGCTGATGAGCGCGGCGATCAACGCGATGCGAGTGCTGACCGATCCGGCGGCCACCGGCGCGGTTACGCTGGCGTTGCCGCAGGACGTTCAGGCGGAAAGCTACGATTACCCCGTCTCCTTTCTCGAGAAGCGTGTACACCACCTGGAACGGCGCTCCCTGAGTACCGCCGCTCTGACTCGGCTGGCGGACCTCATCGCCGCGGGCAAGCGGCCGTTGCTGATTCTGGGCGGGGGAGTGCGGTACAGCGACGCCGGCGCTCAGTTCGATCGGTTTGCCCGGGAGTTCGGCGTGCCGTTCGGCGAGACGCAGGCCGGCAAAGGCACGATCGCGTGGGACCATCCGCTGAACCTGGGCGGTATCGGCGTCACCGGTACCGAGGCGGCGAACGTGATCGCCCGCGACTGCGACCTGCTTTTGGCGGTCGGTACGCGGCTCGGCGATTTCACCACCGCCAGTAAGTACGCGTTTCGGAATCCCGATCTACGCGTCGCGACGATCAACATCAACGATTTTGACGCCTACAAAATGGATGCCGAGCCCTTTATCGCCGACGCGCGAACGGCGCTCGAGCAGCTCACCCCGTTGTTGCGCGATCGCCGGTGGACCGCAGGCTACCGTAACGAGCCCGCCGCGGCGATTGACGCTTGGAACGCCGAGGTCGATCGGCTCTACCGTACCGAGGATCCGCACGGACTCAGCCAAACGCGGGTGCTCGGTGAGCTGAACGAACGGCTTCTGCCCCCCGATGCGGTGGTTGTCGGCGCCTCCGGCAGCCTGCCGGGCGACATGCAGCGGGTGTGGCGCGCCCGGAGCGGCGGTAGCTATCACGTGGAGTACGGTTTTAGCTGCATGGGCTACGAGATCAACGCCACGGTCGGCGCAAAGCTCGCCGAACCGGGGCGACCGGCGATAGCGATGGTCGGCGACGGCGGTTTTGTCATGCTCCACAGCGAGTTGGTCACCGCGATTCAGGAGGCGCTGCCGATCGTCATAATCGTCTTTGATAACAACGGCTTTCAGGTCATCGATAACCTACAGACCAATCAGGGTATCAGGAGCTACGGCAACGAGTGGCGTCGACGCGATCGGACCACCGGCGATCTCGGCGGCGGGTATCTCCCGATCGATTATGCGGCGATTGCCCGTGGCTACGGTGCCGAGAGTTACTCCGTCCGCACCCTTGCCGAGTTGGCCGATGCGGTGACCGCCGGTCTCCGAGCTGCGGCTCCGGTCGTGATCGACGTGAAGGTGACGCAAAAATCGATGACCCGGGGATACGAGAGTTGGTGGCGCGTCGGCGTGCCGGAAGTCTCCTCCAGCGCAGGGGTTCGCTCGGCGCGTAAGGAGCTGGAAGCGCACCTACCGGACGTGCGCCGGTTTTAGGTCGGAGCCGTACGAGCCGCACACGACGCGGAGGCGGCGTCCCCGAGTCATCGGTCGCGGCGGGGGGCGAAAGAAGGATTCCCTGTCACGGATTTTCGCCCTATCTTGTACATATCGTGATCGGTGGGGCGCCAAGCAAATGAATCGTGTAGCACCGCAGTACCAGCTCATTACCCAGCAGACGGTCGTCGCGCAGGTGATGTCGCAGCTTAAGCAACTGATCGCCTCGGACCACTACCGGCCCGGGGACAAGCTACCGACGGAGCAAGAGCTCGCCACGCGCTTCGGCGTCGGCCGGTCGTCGATTCGCGAGGCGATGAAGGTGTTTCAGCACCTCGGGGTGCTGGAATCAAAGGCCGCCAAAGGGACGTTTGTGAAAGACCGAGCGCACATCTCCCTCGAGGCGATCACGTGGGCGTTGCTTCTGGGCGACGACGACTTGGTCGATGTGTTTGAGCTCCGCGAGGCGATCGA
Organism: Alkalispirochaeta sp.; assembly: GCA_965601925.1. Classification (GTDB taxonomy): domain Bacteria; phylum Spirochaetota; class Spirochaetia; order DSM-27196; family Alkalispirochaetaceae; genus Alkalispirochaeta. The sequence goes on along the minus strand of OZ271854.1, from coordinate 930,432 downwards.
GTCGATCTGCTTCCGCCGCCTCGCCGCGGGAGTCAGGCGGGGCGATGGGGAGTCGCAAAGCGTGTTGGCCGGCTTGCATCGCGAGGTAGAGGCGATGGCTCAGGCGGCCGAGCGCGACGACCAGCGTGCGATCGCCGAGGCGGACTACCGATTCCACGAACAGATCATATCCGCCGGGGGTAATCGATTGTTCGTGGCGATCTACCACACGCTGCAGGCCTTTATGACCGAGGAGATCGCGCAGTCGTACAAGAGTATGACGCGCTTACACGACGCAGCGGTCGACCACGGCGAGATTTTGCAGATCTTAGAGGAAGCGCAGGTAGACGCAGCAGTCGCGCGCCACGCCGAGCACTTTGTCCGCACCCGCAAGCTGCTTAACTTGAGTCCGAGGGGATAAATCTCTTGCACCGTATATTGTCTGATATTATGATAATATGATAAACACTCCGTAACCGTACCATCGTACGTCGGAAAGGAGACCTACATGACGACGCAGACCGCATACAAGAGCCCGTTACACCATATGTCTCAGACCACACTTACCGACTACTGGAACGACTCCTGCAATACCGACGAGCTCCGCTACGGCGTCGAGCACGGCGCGGTCGGGGCGACGACCAACCCCACGATCGTCCTCACCGTTTTACGACAACAGTTGAAGCAGTGGCGCGATCGGATCGCGACGATCGTCGGCGACAATCCGACGTGGACGGAAGGTCAGGTTGCGTGGCGAGTGATAGAGGAGATGGCGCAGGCCGGCGCCGCGATCCTGCGGCCGGTTTTCGACCGGCATCACGGTTTGAAAGGCCGTATCTCGATCCAGACGAACCCCGAGTACTTCCGCAGCAAGGACAAGTTGGTGGAGCAGACGATGTCGTTTGCCGCACTGGCGCCGAACATCAACGTCAAGATCCCGGCCACCAGTGCCGGAATCGAGGCGATGGAAGAGGTTACCTATCGGGGTGTCAGCATCAACGCAACCGTTTCGTTCACCGTGCCGCAAGCGATCGCCGTCGCCGAGGCGGTCGAACGCGGCCTCGCGCGACGCGAGACGGCGGGCGAATCGACGGCGCAGATGGCGCCGGTGGTGACGATCATGGTGGGACGCGTCGACGATTGGATCAAGGTCCTGGCCGCCAAACACGATATCATCGTCAATCCCGACTACCTCGAGTGGGCCGGCGTTGCGGTCATGAAGCACGCCTATCGTCACTTTCAGGAGCGCGGCTACCGATCGCGCCTGTTGGCGGCGGCCTACCGCAACCACTATCACTGGTCGGAGTTTATCGGCGGTGACGTCATTTGCAGCATGCCGTACAAGTGGGCGGTCCGCTTCAACGGCTCGGATATCGCCGTGCGTAATCGAATCGACGATCCGGTCGACTCCGACCTTGTAGCCAAGCTACGCGACAAGTTTGACGACTTTGCCAAAGCCTACGACGTCGACGGTATGGAGCCGGCACAGTTCGACACCTACGGCGCGACGGTGCGCACCCTGCGTGGGTTCATCGCCAGCTACGCGGAACTCTGCGCCCTCGTTCGCGAGTTCATGCTGCCGAATCCCGACGCCTGACCGCGACCGATCGGAGCCGCCGCCGGCAACCACGCGAAAAGGAGCGTATGCGTGAAGATATTGAATTACATCGACAATACGTGGTCCGACGGACCCGCCTCGGATTATCACCCAGTCGTCAATCCCGCCAGCGGCGTCCAGTTGGCACGGATGGTGCTGACTCCCGCCGCCGAGGTCGAGCGTGCGGTGGAAGCGGCGCATCGCGCCTTTAACGACTGGCGTGCGACACCGGTAACCGATCGCATTCAGTACCTGTTTCGTCTCAAGGCGCTGCTTGAGGAGCACTTGGACGAGCTTGCGACCACGATCACCAACGAATGCGGTAAGACAAAGAAAGAAAGCGTGGGAGAGCTGCGTCGCGGCATCGAAAATGTGGAGGTCGCGTGCGGCACACCGGCGCTGATCCAAGGTTACAACAACGAGGATATCGCCGGCGGAATCGACGAGCATATGTACCGGCAACCCCTGGGCGTCGTGGCGGCGATTACGCCGTTCAACTTTCCCGGGATGATTCCGCTCTGGTTCCTGCCGTACGCGGTCGCTACCGGCAACTGTTTCATCCTGAAGCCGAGTGAGCGTGTGCCGATGACCTCGGCCAAGCTGTTTGAGTTAATCGAGATCGCCGGCTTTCCTCCGGGCGTACTCCAACTCGTTGCCGGAGGAAAAGCGACGGTCGACGCCCTGATCGATCACCCCTTGGTCCGGGCGATCAGCTTCGTCGGCAGCACGCCGGTGGCGAGATACGTGTATCGTCGCGCTACCGAACAGGGGAAACGTGCGCAGTGCCAGGGCGGGGCCAAAAATCCGGTCGTGATCATGCCGGACGCCGATATGGAAACGGCGACGCGCATCATGGCCGACAGCGCCTTCGGCTGCGCCGGACAACGCTGTCTTGCCGCGAGTGTCGCGATCACCGTCGGTCGCGCGCGCGCTGCATTTACCGAGCAGATCGCCGACATCGCCTCCTCGCGTACCGTCGGCTACGGGCTGGACGCCGGTGTCGAGATGGGGCCGGTCATCACCCCCGAAAGCAAGTCGCGAATCGAGGGTATCATCGCCGAGGGCGAGAAAGAAAAGATCGACGTGCTCGTCGACGGGCGCGGCAAAACGGTCTCGGGCTACGAGGACGGCAACTGGATCTTTCCGACGATATTGGACGGTGTCCCGTTCGACAGCCGGATCGCGCACACCGAGATCTTCGGTCCCGTCTTGAGCCTGATGCATGCGGACTCGCTCGACGACGCGATCCGCGCCGTGAACCAACGCGCCTACGGCAACATGGCGTGTATCTTTACCTCAGACGGTGCGACGGCACGCACGTTTCGCTACCAAGCGGACGCCGGCAACATCGGCATCAACATCGGGGTCGCCGCTCCGATGGCCTTTTTCCCCTTTAGCGGGTGGAACGAGAGCTTCTTCGGCGATCTGCACGCCCAGGGACGCCACGGTGTGGAGTTCTACACGCAGACCAAGGTCGTGGTGGAGCGCTGGCCCAAGGCGTGGACGCGACAGTTTTAGGCCGGCGACGCCTCGATTCGCCCTGCGGCGCTCCGGTCACGTATCGACGGTGACGTGGTGTCCATCGGCCCGCCGTCGTCGCCGACGGACCTCCTCACCTAATAGAAGACGGGCTCGGGCGGGTATCCGAGCACGAACGGATACTCGTCGATAGTCACGGCACCTACCAAACGGCTTTCGAGGTTGTAGGGCTCTTGCGGCCCCATGCGCACTTCTGCGCGTATGAACCTCGCCTCCTCCGTATAATCCTGTACCGCGAGATCGAGAATGCTCTCGACAAGCCCCGGAGTGCACCGCCGGCAGTGCCGAAGAACAACGAAAAGCCCGATCTCTATTCAACCCATGAAACTAACGCATCCGCGATACGGTAGCCCCGTGCGGCTCCGGCAGCCGGACCGTGTCGTCCATGTTGGCTTCAAAGAAGCGTATGAGATCGTTCACGATATCGTTCGTGATGTCGTGACCGATATCGGCGTATGTGACGAAGCGGACCGGTAGGTTCAACTCGCGGTATATCGCCTGTGCGCTCCCCCACCTCTCGGACATCGTATTACCCAGAATAGCCGCGGTTACCGCCCGTTCGTCGTCATTGTACGCGTCGTCGTACGGAAGCGTATCGTTATCGTCCAACTCACCCATATAGATGTACTGCGCTACGGTACGGTACGTGTCGATATCGAACGGTACACCGGTGAGGTCCTCGGCGCCGGCCACACCGACGTGATACGTCAGCTCTTCGCCGTCTTTCGATTCCAGCGGCACGATCGGCATAGCGTTCACTCCGCCCGAGGCGACCGCTCGAACGCGATTCGGATGGAGAGCGGCAAAACGGTTCGCAAACGTGCCGGATGCGGAAAACCCGTTCATCAGGACTCGCTCTTTGATGATGATCCCCTCTTCCGCAAGCAGGGCTCGGGCGTGGTCGATCATCGCAATAAGTTGCAGATCGATCCGGGCTAACGGTCCGTCCTGTATGGCCATGGTGTCGCTGTCGAGGGCGTGAGTATATCGTCTCCATCCCGTTTCGGGACGATCGAAGGTCGGTACGATCAAGGGGATGCCGAGTCGCTCGGCGATCCGGCGAGTGTGACTATCCGATATGAATCGGCGCGCGCCCTCCGCGTGCCGCGAATGGTTGTCGTCGACGGTGCCGGTGTTGTTCGGTTCCACCAACAGTCTGGACGCTTCCCCGGACTGCAGGCGCGCCGGGACGAACAGGTAATACTCATAGTGAAAACCGCGGGACGGTTGCGCCGCAACCGTAAAAAACTGCGGGCGACCTTCGGGAGCCGCCTGCAGGTTCAAGCGCTCGTCTTCGTGTTCAATCCGGACGAACTCGGCGCGTGAAGTGCCGTTGGATATACAGCCGATGAGGAATAGGGGCGTAAGCCAGAACGCGACGACTGCGGCGAGAGTGTGCTTCATACCTCGGGCTCCTGCGTTGGTAATCGATATACAGAGTAACACGAGAACGGGGGACATCGGTCACTTCAACATCGAAAAAAGTGAGATCGATTCTCGAACGTAGGATGATGGGTACGACACGTCTCCGTACCGGACGGTGCACCGGTGAAATGTTCGATTCCGGCTCCACCAACGCGATGGGTCGGGTCTTCAGCGTCCTTCGACCTACGCGGAACGCACTCCGGTCGGCTACGGGATCGCGACCGGCTGCGTGACGCGGAGCCGGACGTCTACGGGTGTGTTCGGGAAGCTTTCATCCGCTTCTTCGCCGATCGATACCCGTCCGCCGACGCGCGTTCCGCCGATCGGTGTATAGACCGTCGACAGCACTTCGGTTCCGTTCAACGAAACCGTGAGTGAACCGCCGTCGATCTCGGCGCGAAGCACGTTCGTCTCACCATCGAGGTTGAGCGCAGCCGAAGGCGTCCAATCACGGAGCTCCGTGAAAGCGGCGCTTACGATCGTTCCTTCAGACGGCTTGTTTCATACCATGCGAGAACCATTGCAAAGAAAAAGAGATTGTTTGCAAGCGATGTTGGCTATAACCAGTTATTTCTGAGTGAAACGGTCATGCCGGGGTTCGTGCGGTGACGGTTTCCGTACACCGCTATGGATTTCTTACATTTCGTACCGAGGGCTCCGAAGGGAGTACCGGAGGCCACGCTCTAACCGTGTCCGCCGCCGGGGATCTCGGCTACCGACCCGCATTGCATATGCGGATGAGGTCGAGGGAGTCGATCGCTCGCGCGTGTCTATCGTTCTGCACGTCGAGAGACGACGGCTCTCACGGCGAAAAAGGCGAGTGCCGCCACGGTGAGCCAACCGAACCAGTCGCCGAAGCGAGCGTACAGGGTACGCGCTCCGCGCGTCGGGAGCTCGGCGTACATGATGCCGTTTCCCCCGTCGGCCGACGCCATGCGCGCCAGAACCCTCCCGTAGGGGTCCATGGCGTAGGAGATGCCGTTGTATGTCGGGCGCACGTGAGTAAACCCCGTATCGATGGCCCGCCCGGAGTCGGACAGCCCTCGACTCGCCGGGAAGTCGTACGACGGCGTGAGCATGATGTCCGCCCCCATCCGTCCCGCTTGTCTGGCAAAGGCGGGAAAACTCATGTCGCGGCAGATGGAGACCGCGATACGGCCGTACGGCGTATCGACCGTCTGGATAATCTCTTCCCCCTTTGAAAAGACGCCGGTTTCGCCGAACGGACCCAACCCCAGGAGATACCGCTTTTGGTAGTCGGCGCGAATCCGACCGCGGTCGTCGATCAGTACATGGATGTTGGCTCCCTTGCCTTGATCCGCGTATCGGGCGTACGTCACCGACAGCCACACCCCACACTCCGAAGCGATACGTGCATAGTCCGCTCGGAGACGTGCGACGTCCTCATTCCCGATCGTCATGGCGTACTCCTGGAAGGAGACGATCCGGGCGCCGTGGTTCGCCGCCTCGGCGGTCAGCGCTTCGATTCGTCGCAGCGTCTCCGCGTACGGCACCGTAATCCTCTCGGCGTTGAGCCGTTCCATGGAGACCGGTGTGCCGTCCTCGGGAATGAGTACCACTGCGGCCAGAGTGACCGTTTCACCCTCCGGTGCTCGATACAGACGCACTCCGCCGTAGAGAACGATCGCCCCGAACACTACGCAAAACGACGCTGCGGCAATCAGGGTGGAGCGCGCGGCAAAACGGCGCTCCCACGCAAAGTTTATGAGGGATGCAACCCACGACCACAAAAAGACGAAACCCCACAGACCGGTTATCGCATAGATCTGCAGCAGAACAAGCGGACCCGTGGCGTACACGTTCTTTGCGGTGGTACCGTCGAAGGGTCCCTCCAGAGATGAGAGAAACATAATCGCCGTTACCGCCACCGGGAAGACCAAGGTCGTCCACGGACGATCGCCTAAGCGCGGTGTGATCACTCTGTCGACTACATACGGAACGGCATAGAGTAGCGCCAAAAGCGTACTACGAACCACGTTGAGTAGAACGGTAGATGCGGCGTCGTCAAGACCGAACAGACCCCACAACGCCACGTTCATGGAGAGAACGAAGCCGGCTATCGTTAGGACTATCGCGCGACCGGTCGGAAGAGTGCGAGAAAATCGAAGGATCAAGATCGGCGCCGCCACGATAGCCGCGGGAATCGTCGGAACGAGATTGCTGCGCCTCGTAAAGGCGAATAAGCCGAAACCGGCTACGAGTAGCAAGAGCGTCGAGACACGGGATGGACTCCGCTGGGTGATACCGGAATGCATGCGTTACCTCCCGCGGTCGAAACCGCGCTTTGGTCGGTCGGGATCCCTTTCGACGTGGGTACACCCCGCGATCCGGCCCGACGATTCAATCGGGTACCCGCCGTTAGGCTCGCTGCCTTTCATAGTATCTCGGCGTCGGCTCGTTGTCGATCCAAAAGGACCGAGACTCCGGCGTGTCACGCCGAGGGTCCGCAACGGTCTCACCGTTTCGCGCGACGCCGGAACGGCGGATCAGTCCGATTGTTGCCGTCGCACCATCTGCCAAATGTGAAATCCCTTGTGGGAGTAATCGCGTTCGCCGATCGTCTGGAATCCGTAGTGCTCATACAATCGAACGTTCTCCTCGGTCTCGGTTTCCAGATAGATCGGTACACGTCGCTCGCGCGACACGTTGAACAGCTCCGTCAGTAGTCTCCGAGCGTGACCCTTGCGTTGAAACTCGGGGGCTACGCCGATTGCGGCGAGATAGAGGTGGTCTTGGTCCTTCATGAATCGATTGCGATCTTTTTCAAGCACCGTCATATTCTTCTGTAGATCCCGCATCTCCGGTTTTTATGCAGACGTTAGTTTCGATACGTGTCCGAGAAGTCCGCCGAGGAGAATACGAAAAAAGCCGAGATTCGCCGTCTCGGACGGAAACCAAATGGCGACGCCCTCCATACGATCGCTCGATGCCCATATGCGGCCGTATTTGTCGCCGCACCGCAATAGGAACTCAAACAGCGCCGGCAAAAAGCGTTCGCGTCGTTCGCCGTCGGGTACAAAGCCTCTCCAAATCGGGTCGTTAAAGAAGGCGGCTCCCAGTACGTGACTTGCTTGAACGATTTCTTGCCTTTCTAACCTCACCATATGGGTCCTCCTCTTTGTTCATGAGCGCCGTGTGTACTCGACGGCGATGCTCGATACGTAGAATAGAGACGACCGTTCAGCCGGCTGTCGGCGAGATCCCTGCGGCGAATCGTTCACGTTTTGCGCGAGTTCGGGGCCCGACGTCGCGGCACCGACGTTAATCGGCCCGCCGACCGTTTCATCCCATAATGAGATTGGGGACGAACATGACAAGCTCGGGCGCAAAGGTCACCAGGAGTAGGACCACGACCATCGTCGCGTAAAACGGGAGCATTGCGCGGGTTGCCCGTTCCACCGATACCTTACCCACGGCGCACCCGACAAAGAGCGCCGAGCCGACCGGCGGCGTCGCAAGGCCGATGCCGAGATTGAGCATTAACATGATTCCGAAGTGCACCGGATCCATGCCTAACGCTCCCACAACTACCGGATAGAGGATCGGCGTAGTAATCAGAATGAGCGGCGCCATATCCATGATCATTCCCAATAAGAGAAGGAGGACGTTAATGAGCAAGAGAAGGGCGATGTGATTCGTCGTCACTCCCAAAAGGAGCTGAGTCGCCTGGGCGGGTATCCGGAGAAACGCCAAAAGGTATCCGAAGGCGCTCGCCGCGGCGATCAAGCTCATCACCATCGCCAGCGTTTTGAGAGCGTTAACGAGAATCGTCGACATCCGAGAGAGTGGAATTTCGCGGTATACGAAGAAGGTAACGATGAACGCGTAGATCACCGCCACCGCGGCGCTCTCGGTCGCGGTGAAGACGCCGGAGATGACGCCGCCGATAATGATCACCGCCGTTAAGAGCCCCAAGAGAGCATCGCGGCTCACCGCCAGCCCCTCGCGAAGTGTGTACTTCCGCTCCTTGGGGTAGCCCCGTTTGACGGCAATGATGTAACTGATCGCCATCAGCGCGATACCGAGAAGGACGCCCGGTACGAATCCGCCCAGGAAGAGGCGTCCCACCGAGACGCCGCCGGCGGCCAAGGAGTAGATGATCATGTTGTGACTGGGCGGGATAATAATACCCTGACAAGCACTCGTTACCGTCACCGCCGTGGAGTAGTCCGCGTCATACCCTTTTTGCTTCATCACCGGGATCATGATGGTACCGATGGAGCTCACGTCAGCCACCGCGGATCCCGAAATGCCGCCGAAGAACATACTCGCCAGTACGTTTACCTGCGCCAACCCGCCCCGTACGCGACCGATGATCACGTTGGAAAAGTCGATCAGGCGACGCGAAATGCCTCCTTGGCTCATGATCTCACCGGCGAGTATGAAGAACGGTATCGCCAAGAGGCTGAAGGATCGCACTCCCTGCACCATGCGCTGGACGATCGCCATCATGGGGATATCGAGATACCAGGCCGTGACGATCGACGAGACGGCGAGAGTGAAGGTGATGGGGACGCGCAGAATCAGTAGCACGAAGAAAGAGATGACTAAGATCCACGAGGCTAGTACAAGATTCGGCATGGTCAGGTCTCCAACGTATCGGTATTGCGACGGTCCGCCGCGTCGGTATCGAATCCCACCAAGTCGGTAATCGCTTCGTAGATCATGAGCACGGCCGAAAACGGCAGAATAAGGTACAGGATCGACGAGGGAAACTCCGTCGCCGGCATGATGGAGCGACTGGTAAATTGGATCAGAATCCAGCCGTAACGCAACAGAGCGTATCCTACCACGAGCGCCGCAACGGCCTTCAGGTTGTTTAGGGTTCGATCCAGCCACGGCTTGGGACTACGAAAGAGGTGAATACTGATATGGAGATCTTTCCTCACGCCCAGCGGCATGGCGATGAATATAAACCAGACCGCCATGACCAGAGAGATCTCCTCAGCCCAGAAGATTCCCGAGTTGAGGACATATCTCATGAACACGTTTGTGCCGATCAACAGCACCATAGCCACCAAAAGCGCCTGCGCCAGAGCCAGGGCGACGGTGAAGAACGTGTCGAAGAGGTGTACGAGGGCTAATCCGACGGCGCGCATGCAAGCCTCCAAAAAAAGGCGGTCCGGCAGAACTCTCGATCCCGCCGGACCGCCTCGGATGTGTGTATTACGAGTATAGCAGAACGTGCGTTAGCGCGCGGCGCGGATACGCTCGACTACCGCAACCGCTTCGTCGTTGAGACCCTCATACAGCGGTTGCATCGCCGCCTGGAACTCCGCAAGCGCCTCCGGCGACAACTCGGTGATCACGTTGCCGTTGGCGCGAATCTCCTCCTCGGCCTCGGCGACGAACTCCGCCCACCGCTCACGCTGGAAGTCGATCGAGTCCCGCGCCGCCTGGCGAATGATCTCTTGGTCCTCCGCGCTCAACCGCTCCATGGCGATCGTGCTGGCGATGAGAATCTCCGGAACTTGTGTGTGGCGATCGAGGGTGTAGTACTGCGCCACCTCAAAGTGACTCGTGGAGTAGTAGCTCGGCCAGTTGTTCTCCGCGCCGTCGATGACGCCGGTCTGCAATGCGCCGTATACCTCGCCGAAGGGCATGGGCGTCGCGACCGCACCGAGGGCCTCCACCAAACCGACCATCAGGCGGCTCTCCTGGACGCGGATCCTCAAGCCGTCGAGGTCCGCGACACTTTCGATCGGACGGACGGAGTTGTAAAACGAACGGGCGCCCGACTCGTACCACGCGAGGCCGACGAATCCGGCGTCTCTGACGCTTTCGAGCATCTCATCGCCGATCGAACCCTTCAGCACGCGCCACATGTGATCGGTGCTGTCGTAGAGATAAGGCATTTGTAGCGCATCCAAGCCCGGACTGAATGCTGCGAGGGGGCTGATCGAGACGCGTGTCATATCGATCGCGCCGAACTGCACCTGTTCGATTACGGCTCGTTCTTCCCCGAGCTGTGCAGAGTGGAACACCTCGACGGTGATGCGTCCGTCGGTGCGTTCCTCGACCAGTTGTGCAAAATAGTAGTTGCCTTGGGTCGTCGGATAGTCTTGGGAGTGCGTCTCCGCAAGCCTCAGGACGATCGGTTCCGCCGTCGCCTCGGGTTGTTCGGCCCCTTCCGTTTGACCGCCGGCCCACACGACGCCCAGTGTGAGTACGAGCAATACGACGATACACGAGAGCTTTTTCATGGATACCTCCTTGAATCTTTCGCTCATAGTCACCCCGTTTCAGCGTTCGCGCACTGTATTTTCTTGCCAAAGATAGGACTTTCATGCAGCCGGTCGGCACGACTCATCCTATTCAACGACCGGTGCAGCGTCGAAAGGATCGAGGGCTCACGCCTTGTGTGGCGGAAAACACGCGGGAAAAGTAGTTCGCGTCGTGAAACCCCACCGTCTCGGCTACCTCTCGCACCGGGAGCGTCGTCGTTGCGAGGAGGCGCTTTGCGGCGGCGATACGCATATCACGCAGATACTCGCGAAATCCCGCACCGACTGCGCGTGAAAACTCGCGGCTGCAGTGGCTCTCCGATATACCCATATGGCGCGCCAGGTCCGGGAGACCGACGTCCGCAGCGTAGTGCTCCCACAACCATTCGTGAACCGTGTCGGCGAAACGCGAACCGTCGGCGGCGTTCGACTGTGCCGCGAGGCGTTGTACTGCGTCGAGAAAACCGTCGCGCAGGTCCCTGAGACTGTGCGTCGCACTGAGTGAGCATGCGCGACGTTCCGTTCTATCACCGTGGACTCGTAGGCTGTGGGAGAGAAACGCCAATATCTCGTTCGCCTCACGCACGACGTCGTCTTTTGTCGTCTCGCGGTAATGCTCCCGTATGCGGTCCCACAGCTCCGCAGCGCGCTCGCGGAGTTCCTCTCCGTTTCTCTCGAATGCCGCCGCAAGGACGTGGCGCTCCGAACGAACGATCGCGTCCGATGCCGTCGGCCGTTCATCGAGCGGGTGCGCCGACCGCCGTTCGCGCAGTGCTGAGCGCGCCGCGAGGATTCCCGTACCGAGATCTTCGATCGCGGTGTAGACCGGGGATGTCGCGTACGCCGTTTCGATTCCCGTTCGCTCCCGTGCATCGGTGCACCCGGCGGCCATACGCGACGTAAGGTCGACGTCCTCCCCGTCGCTGCCGTTCAAGTACAGCATGTATCCAAAGTCGGGATGAGCACGAAATAGGACGCGACTACCCGGGACCGCGACCCGCGGCGCTATCGCACGTAGTACTCTGAGCACAACGGTTCGTTTCTGCGCATCGGTCTGGAGGCGAAACGCGTAATCGGCGAGGCTCGGACGTATGACGATCGCACGACCGCGAACCTCATCGCATCCCAACAAATCGAACGCCCGGCGAAGCAGCTCGAGATCGGGGTCGCCGGCAACCAGATCGTCGAGAAGCTCGTACTCCAGAAACCGCGCCGCCTCCTGAAAGCGTGAATCATGAACATCGGTCTGCGGTCTCCGATCGGCGAGTGCGCGATGATATCGTTCCAGAACGCGAAGGACCGCGTCGTCTTCCACCGGCTTGATGAGATAGTCTACCGCACCCAGTCGTAACGCCGCTTGCGCATACGAGAAGTAATCGAAGGCCGACAGGAAGACGATCGCCGCCGACGGATGCACGCGCCGTAGGTGGGCGGCGGCATCCAACCCGGTCATCCCCGGCATGCGGATATCCAGGAGTGCGATATCGATTCGCTCGGTATCGGCGAGGCGAACCACTCCGATACCGTCTCCGGCAACGCGTATGCGTGGCGTGCCGGGGGCGTTCTGCGCCACCAGCTCGTGTAGGGCGTGCCGCTCGAGCGGTTCGTCATCGGCGATGAGAATCGTGTATTCCATAGGTCTCCGCTTCGCGATGCAGGGGAATGCCGATCGTGATCACCGTTCCCTCGTTGATACGGCTCGACAGGGAGAACACCTGCGCCGCGCCGAAGAATAGGTCGAGCCTGGCCCGGACGTTCAGTACGCCGATACCCTTCGTCGATTCTCCGCCCGTCTCCGGTTCGTCCCGTAGAAGATGGTCTACCGTGTGTGCGTCCATGCCGACACCGTTGTCGCCGATCTCTATCGTCATACGCCGGTGCGCGCCCTCCCCGTCTTCGCGAGCATGCACCCATACGGTACCGCCTTCCGGCAGCGGCTCGATGCCGTAATGGATGGCGTTTTCCACCAAGGGCTGGAGTGTGAGCGGTGGAATTTGGGCCTCCTCGACTGACGGGTCGGCGTCGATGTCAACGTCGAGGCGGTCGCCGAATCGAACCTGCTGGAGCGCCAGATAGTCGCGTACCACTCGCAGTTCTTCCCTGAGCGCGACGCTACGGCGCGGATTGCGGAGAACGTAGCGCAGTACCGTCGAGAGCTCCCTGATGAGGTTCTCGCTTCCCTCGGCCCCTTCGATTCGCGCGGTGCGCGCGATACTGTTGAGCGTATTGAAGAGAAAGTGCGGATTGACCTGACTTTGAAGCGCCACGAGTTGCGCCTCTCTCAACAACCGTTCCATGCTGACGTTCGAAAGTTCCTGCTGATGGAGTCGTCGTTCGATTTCGCGTTTGTCCCTCAGGTCGTTGACCAAGGTGCGAATGCCGGCGCTCATCGCATTGAATGCCGACGCCACCTCGCGCAACTCCTCGCTCTCGGGAACATCCAGCGCCGGCTGATCGAAGTCGCCGGAGGCCAAGGCGTGGGCCCGTCGTACCAATCGTTCGAGGGGGCGAGTGACGCTTCGGGAAAAGAGGAGAGCGAAGAGCGACAGCGCGCCGCCGACCAGCGCTATCCCGCCGAAGGTCCACCATCGAATCGAGTCCTGTCGACCGAGTGCCGCGCGATACTCGCGTCGTCCGATGTCGAGCTGAATCTGAAAGAGGCGCTCCAAATAGAGGTCGATATAGCCGCGAACTCGATCGGCGTATTCGAGGGTGAAGTAGTATCCCTCGTTCTCTTCGCGGTATTCGCGTATCGCTCGCTGCGCCGCCTCTCGATACGCCACTAAGCCGTAGTAACTCGCGTTGAGCTCAAAGAGGCTTGCGCGGTCCCGAAACTCCATACCTACCAAGGCGCTCCAACGCTCCTCGATCACCGGGATGCGCGACTCGACCGACTCGATGAACTCATCCTCACCGCCGCGGAGATACTGCCGGAGATCGCCGTGAATAGCGGATAGGCCCGTTCTGATCTCGTGGATGTGGAAGTATCGGCTCAGGTTCGTACCGAATACTTGCGAGTATTGGGCACTTACACCTATCGCGATACCGATCAGAAGCAGCACGAAGGCGGTGACCACCGCGAAGAAGATCAGCTGTTGACGTCGAAGAGAGAGGCGTCGTAGGGAGAATCGTCGTGCGGAGTCACCGTCGGACCGCCGACGAATTACCGAACGTCTCCCGAACATATTATGATTATACCACAAAGTTTGACACGACTTTTCTTTCGGTATACTGTGATTTTGAAAAGGAAACGGAAGTATTGGCCTCCTTCGAACGACGACAGGCGATCCTATCGATCCTCAACGTGCGCGATGCGATTCGCGTGTCGGAGCTATCGGAGCGCCTCGATGTGAGCGACGTAACGATTCGCAAAGATCTGGCATTCTTGGAGGAACAGGGCTATCTGGAGCGAACACACGGAGGAGCGGTGCTCGCCGAGCGCGTAGAGCCCCATTGGACGCTCTCGGCACGCAGTGAAACGCACGCCGCGGCCAAGCGCGCCATCGCCGCCGAAGCGCGAAAGATGATAAATCACGGCGAGACGATCTATTTGGACTCGGGGAGCACTTGCGCGGCTCTCGCCGACGAAGTCGCCGGTATGGAGCTGCGTGTGGTGACCAACAGTCTTCAGGTGCTCAACCATCTCGCCGACCGGCCCGGAATTGCACTGTTCGTCGTCGGTGGATCGTACCGCCACGACGCCGGGAGTTTCATAGGACCGTGGGCCGACAGCGCGATTCGTTCCGTGCAGGTCGATCACGCCTTTCTCGGCGCCACCGGCGTCTCGCGGTCCGGGCGCTTTTCATCGCAGAACAATATCGAATCGCAGTTCAAACGCTCGGTCATCGCCACGGCGCGGAGCTCTATCGCCCTGGTCGACCGGAGTAAGATCGGTGTCCAGGCATTCAGTGTGTTTGCCGACGCCGAGGAGATCGATGTCCTCGTAACCGACGGGGACGCGAGCCAATGTCGACGTCTGGAGGAGGCGGGGCTTCACGTCGTTCGTGTCGCACCATACGAGGAGGATTAGGTGACTGATATGCAAGCTGATCGAGAGTACGTGGAACGACTATTCTCACTGGAAGGGGAGATCGCGGTCGTTACCGGTGGAGCCGGGGTGCTGCCCTCGGCCATGGCCGGAACGCTCGTCCGTGCCGGGGCCCGTGTCGCGCTCTGGGGACGTGGTGCCAATCATCCGGTGCAAGAGGCCGCAGACTCGCTCGTCGCCGAGACCGGCGTATCGGACGAGCGGGTCGTTGCGGTCACGGTCGATACCGGGAGCGAGTCGGCCGTCGCGAGTGCCCTCGACGAGACGGTGGCGCGCGTCGGCATGCCGACGATCCTCGTGAACGGCGTCGGCGGCAATCGCGGCAAGAGCGAGTTCGTCGATATCGACATCGACACGTTCAGCGACGTCCTTTCCATGAATCTTCTGGCCGGGCTCGTGATCCCTCTCAAGGCGTGTGCGCGACGATGGATCGACGGTTCGGTGCCGGGTAGCGTCATCAACGTGGCGTCGATGACGAGCTACAAGGCGCTCTCCGGGGTGTGGGCGTACAACGCCTCGAAGAGTGCCGTTCTCAACCTCACCGAAGGTGCGGCACGCGAGTTTGCGCCGCACGGCATTCGGGTGAACGCCGTAGCGCCCGGGTTTTTTCTGGGGTATCAGAATCGTGCGCTCCTCGTCGCGAACGATGAGACGGGAGAGCTCACCGCGCGTGGTAGGGCGATTATCGATCGTACGCCCTTCGGACGGTTTGGTGAGATCTCCGATATCGAGGGGGCGACCCTCTTTTTGGCGAGTCGCGCCGCGGCGGGATTCGTCACCGGCGTTACGATTCCCGTCGACGGCGGATATCTCGTGGACAACATCTGATCGGCGTGGAGGACGACAGCACCATGAAACCGTTTATCGATGAGGACTTTCTGCTTCACAGTGAGGCGGCGCGGCGGTTGTACCACGACTACGCGCGCCATATGCCGATCTTCGACTACCATTGCCATCTGCCGCCTCGAGAGATCGCCGACGACGTGCGGTTTGAAAACATCGGACAGCTCTGGCTCGGCGGCGACCACTACAAGTGGCGTGCCATGCGCGCCAACGGTATCGCCGAGCCGCGCGTTACGGGAGACGCGACGTGGCGGGAAAAGTTCGACTCTTGGGCGGCCACCGTTCCATACCTGATCGGCAACCCTCTGTATCACTGGACGCATTTGGAGCTACAGCGCTGCTTCGGCATCGACTC
Source organism: Alkalispirochaeta sp. (assembly GCA_965601925.1). Classification (GTDB taxonomy): domain Bacteria; phylum Spirochaetota; class Spirochaetia; order DSM-27196; family Alkalispirochaetaceae; genus Alkalispirochaeta. The sequence goes on along the minus strand of OZ271854.1, from coordinate 914,401 downwards.
GTTACTCGATCCGCAAACGGCCGATTCAGTGTGGACGGAGGCCAATCGTCGGATCGGTTCGCCGGATTTTTCCGTTCGGGGCCTCATAACGGCGATGAACGTGCGTTACATCGGGACGACCGACGATCCGATCGACGACCTCTCTCACCACAAGGCGCTGGCGGTACTACCCAAATCGGAGTTCCCCGTCGTGGTGCGACCCAGTTTTCGCCCTGATAAAGCGTTCATGATTCGGGATCCCGGCGCGTATCGGAGTTGGATCGGGCGGCTCGCGGAGGCCGCCGGACTGGGAGCGATAGAAACCTTCGACGATCTTCGCGAGGCGCTGCGACGTCGTATCGATTATTTTGCCGCGGCGGGATGTCGGGTCAGCGACCACGCTCTGGTCCTACCGGTGAACACCGACTACACCGAGGGCTTGCTCAACGGAATACTCTCCACCGTGCTTTCAGGCGGTCGCGTTACCGACGAGGATACCGCGGCGTTCACCACCGCCGTGTTGGACTTTGTGTGCCGGGAGTATGCGGAGCGCGACTGGGTATTGCAAATTCACATCGGCGCACTGCGCAACACCAACACCAGAATGCTTCGTGCCCTGGGCCCCGACAGCGGGTTCGACTCGATTGTCGACGGGGAGGTCGCCGCCCCCCTCGCCGGATTTCTCGATCGACTCGAACGGGACGGGAAACTGCCGAAGACGATTTTGTACGGGCTCAACGCTCGGGACAACGAGCTTCTCGCGACGATGATCGGTAACTTTCAGGACGGTTCGGTGGCCGGGAAGATGCAACACGGATCGGGATGGTGGTTCAACGACCAAAAGGACGGGATGATCCGGCAGATGACGAGTCTTGCCAACCAGGGTCTGTTAAGTCGCTTTGTCGGAATGCTGACCGACAGCCGAAGTTTTCTCTCCTTCCCTCGTCATGAGTACTTCAGGCGTATCCTCGCCGACCTCATCGGAGGGTGGGTGGATGCCGGCGAGGCGCCCCGTGATTTCGAACTCCTCGGCGGTATGATTCAGAATATCTCGTGGTACAACGCACATGACTACTTCGGTATCGATGAGGTTCCGCGGGAGGTATCCAAGGAGTAAAGCATGGATATGCTGGTAACATTGATAGAGAGAGAAGGACTTTTGGACGACGCGATACAGGAGGGACTTCACCGACGCCTGGCCGGTCTGGCCCTCTCTGAGAGTCCGAGTATCGGTTCGGGTGCGGTTCGCATATATCTCCGAAGCCTGACGTGGCACGAAGGAGCGCTCTTCGGTATGGTGCGTTTCGATTCCGAGGAGTCCGCCGGTTCCGGCACTCGACACCTCTTCGTCGCCGCTCGACACGGTAAAGCCCACGACGCGGTAGGTGCGCTCGATCTCGCTGAGGTCTCCAAGCACTCCCCGTGGGTCGCCACCGCCGAGCTTACCCAAAAGAACGCCGTCGCGCTTCACGCGCTCTTTCCGTGGACCGCACCAACCTCACTTAGAGAGCGTCGTACTACGATCGGAATGGGTGACCGCGTCGGCGTTGCGACTCCCGGCCACATTCGCGCCGTTCGCCAGTTCGATGCGGCGCCGGTGCTCGCCCAGCAGAGCGTGCGGGAAAACGACTTCATCGGCCGCACGTTCGACGATGTCGTTGCCAACGCGACGTGGGGTGTCTTTCAGGAGGGATATCGCGACGGGTACGGCGCCGACGGGGACCATCTCAAGAATGTCTCCTCCATCGATATCGCACTCAGCTCCTCGATGCCGATGATTACCCTCGACCTCACCGAGGTCATGCGCCCGGAGGTGGCACAGTGGAGCGACGCCGAAGTATTGAGCGCATTCGGTGAGCTTGAGGACGCCTTTCGAGATAGGGTCGATCATGAGTACGTGGGGCAGACGTTCGCCGTCGGTACCGACGGCGACGGCAACAAGGTGGAGATTCATTTTACCACCGCCGACGCTCGGCGATGCGCGGTCATGTACGGGCCGGCGTTAACCTTCAGCAGCCGGGTCAACGACCATCTAGATCGCGCTACCGATGGAGCGTACGATCTGGAAATCTCGATCGACGAGACGACCACGCCGACGCTTCCCGCCCACCATCTGTTCATCGCCCGGGAGCTGCAACACCGCGGCGTTCTGGTGAACAGCCTTGCGCCACGGTTTATCGGCGACTTTCAAAAGGCGGTGGATTACATCGGCGATGTGGCCGAGTTCGAGCGGCAGTTTCGCGTGCACTGCCTGATCGCGCGCTCCTACGGCAACTACAAAATTTCGGTCCACTCAGGAAGCGATAAGTTTGCCGTCTACCCGATCGTCGGACGGGAAACGGGACTTCGGCTGCATCTCAAGACGTCGGGTACGAGTTGGCTGGAGGCTCTCCGGACGATCGCGGTTCACGATCCGGCGCTCTACCGCCGGATTCACCGGTTCGTATTGCAATACTATCCGACGGCGTTGCGTTTCTATCACATTACCGCCGATTTCGACGCAATCACACCGCCCGACTCGGTCGACGATGCCGACCTTCCCGCATATTTGGACGACGCCAACGCGCGGCAAATGCTGCATATCTCCTACGGCGGTATCCTGCAGAATCGCGAACTCGCGGCGGCGCTGTACGACGCGCTCTTTCGTTACGAAGAGGAGTATGCGCAGCTCCTCGTCGACCACTTCGAGCGCCACATCGGGCCGCTGGGAGTCGCGCGCCGCTAGTCGACGGCGCAATCGGACGGACGAACCGGCGCGTCGTGTGTTCGATAGAGCATAGCGCAACGGTCTGCCGCGAAGCATTCTGCGACGCGGCCGAGTCCGCAGGCGTTGTCGGACCGGCGTACTACGTGCGCCCGAGTTCTTCGACGTACATCGCGAAGTCCACTTCCGTGGATCGTAGGCCGCGATCGTACACGAATCGCGAGGCGATTCGACTGGCGACGATAGCGTCGAGGTACGACTGCGGAACGCGTTCTATGATCCGTTCCAAACCGACGAGCTCCAACATCGGCTTCGGCGTGTACTCCGCGATGACCGCGCGACGAATCGCGGCGTTTCGCAACAGATCGGAGCGCCCGATCGCGTCGGTGATACGATTGATACGCGCACTCACCTCATCCGAGATGTGCGTCAATGGTCGCCCGCTACGCTCCCTTTCGGCCCACATCACGTCAAACTCGGCGCGCGCGTTGATCTCTACTCGCTCGATGATCGCCGCAACGTACGCCGTGCGGAACGGCGACTCGTCTTCCGAGTCCGCGTCCACGCACATATGGTGCTCAAACTCCTCATCGTTCATTGCGAGGCCCGCGTAGACCTCCAGAGACGAGCTTGTCACGCCGCCCTTATTGGTCGACGCGTCCTTGAGCACGATCACGCCGCGCTCCTCCAGACGGATCCGCGCCTCCTGAGTTACGAATAGGTTGGCTCCCTCTACCAATGCGCGGATGCGCGGTGTACCATCTTCGTGGAACAGCGCCTTCCAGTTTGCGATGGTGATCGCTCCGGGGCGGCCGCCGCACGGCACAAAGAGTTCGGCGTCCATGTAGCGGCTGAGATGGAACTTATTGCGAAATTGCTCACCGTTGGCCTGAACGCTGCCGTCGGGAAGGGTGACATCGCGATCGTCCACACCGACGAAGAACCCGTGGGCGCTCAAGCGATCGCGCGGAAATGCCGCGACCGCTCGACGTGACCGCGCGAGACGAACCAGTTCGTCGCGATCGATTCCTTCCGGATCGTACAGCACGCCGCTCCCGTCGACGATCGCGACGGTCTTGTCGCGTGAGATAAGAATCTCGTTGCTTCCGAGGTCGCCGTCCGGGCCGCCGGTCTGCACTTTGCGAATTGACTCTTCCTCGAGGCCCAGTTTCTCCAGCACGGCGGTGGCGAAGGTATGGACGCTTCTGGTCGTCATACCGTAGCGGTCGTGGGGGATGCCGCCCAAGGCGAGCGACTTCCCGGTCGTGAAACTTTTCCAGAACGGATAGCCCCGTTTCTTTGCGTGGAGCGCCGCCCAATCCATCAGTCCCGCCGAGCCTTCGTCGGGGCCGAGAAAGAGAACCTCCGGGGAGTCCGACGGTTGCACCATGAGATCGATGAGGGCGTCCGCATAACCGCGAAATGCGCCGTCGGTGGCCTCGGTATCCTCTCCGAACTCCGGGCTCAACAGGACGATGCCCTTGCTCCCACCCTCCGGAATATCTTTGTTCTTTCGTTGCTGGGTCGCCGCCAGGTTGTAGTTTTCCTGGAAGATCGTATCGACGTTGCGTCCCCACGCATCGGCGGTGCGACTGCGAACGATACGTATGCCTCCGCGCGCGATATCGCGGAATCGTACGTGAAACCCGCTGAACTCGCGACCGACGAGAAAGAAGATGCCGAACGGCTCCTCGGCGTAGTCCTGAGAGTCGAGAAATCCGCTCCCCATCCGAAACACGAGCGCCGCCGCGTCGTGCACGAAGAAGTTGGTGCGCTTCACCGATTCGTTAAAGCGCCTGAAGTAATCGAGAATCGTCCTGTCGCGGTGGTACGGCACATCCCGTTTAAGCGCCTCCTCGATTGCGACCGCCGCACGTTCGCGCTCATCGCCGGTCGCGCAGAAGTGTCGGTAGAGGAGCGCTACGACGTCGGGGTGAGAGAGCACCGTGTTGGCGATCCGCGCCGTCGAAAACGTATTCTTGGTCATGTTCGACCGCATCGCGTCCAGAATGCCGAGCGCCTCGGGATTGGACGCCACCGCTTCCTGAAGCAGATGGTATCCCTCGGAGAACTCCGACACGAACTGGTGGGTAAACGCCGCCGCCGCGATGGCGTACATCGTCTGTTGTGCCGACATACGCTCCCCGGAGAAGAGCGCCGTGATGGGATTTTGAGGAAGCATCGCCACGGCGTTCAACTCGCGCCGCAACGTCTCCACCCGATCGTCGGCGACCGGCGGCGTATAGAACGTAAGGACGTACTTGTTGTCGTTGAACGGCTCGATGTAGCGCCGACGAACGAGAATCCGCATATTGTCGAAGAGTTGCGAAAATGAAGTGAGGATTCTACGGCTCTTGGCGCCGTGGAGTCCGACCATGATACGCATCTCTTCACTGTCCCGTTTCTCCGAGATATGGACGATCGGCGCCAAGTGACCGTTAAGATCGTTCCAGATGGAACGGTAGCGTTCGATTGTGGCCGGTAATGATCGCTCCAAGAAGCTCGTCGTAGCGCATAGCGGGAACGGCTCGCGGCCGTCGGAGCGACGGGCGTCCTCACGTATCGCGGTAGTTGCGGGATCGGGATACTCGGGGCGTGTGGCGATATAGAAGCGGAGCACACCGCCTCCCTGGAGCGTTCCGGTGAGATAACTCTCCAAACGAAATCGTGCATAGCGCTTTTCGATGCGCAGTTCTACCTCGCGGATGCGCTCGGCACGATCCTCGACAATGTAGATCGCTTTGTGACTCTGCTCGCTAATTAGTTGAACGGCGACGCCGTCACCACCGTGGCGTGCCACCATCTCCGAGGAGGCCAACGCCAGGATATGGCGCCCCAACTCTTCCAAGGGTGTGGTGCGAAAATAATACGCATCGATTCCCAAGTCTCTGACGAACCATACGATGTTTTCCCGCACCGCCTCCGGCGTTAGAGAGCCGGTCGAGAGAAGAAAATCGGCCAGGTAGTCGAGATCATCAGCAGAGAGATGTGTAGCCGGCGCGACTTCGTCGAGTTGTATCATATCGGCAGTATAGTACCTGATCCGACCGGATGCACACACTTTTTCGCATACGTGCGTGGCAAACAAAAAATCTCCAGGGCCGAACGGCACACGGGACGTCCGCGATCATTCTTGATGTGACGACGTGTCGATTAACCGCATTCTTACGGATGTGTAACACGATTCTAACCGTTTGTATCGACTTTAGGCTCTACTTCATACACTCCTGGAGGATCTTTCATGATCAGAAATTTTTTCACCTTGCTTGTGTTCGTATTGGTCGTCGGTTTGACTTTCGCCGGCGGAGGAGCGGAGGAAGCGGCTTCCGCCGACGGTCCGGCGGGCACCATCACGCTCTTCACGTCCGAGACGCTCACCGACGTGCAGCTCTATGTCAATCAGTTCGAGCGGCTCAACCCCGGTACCCAGGTCGAGATTTTTCGTCTCGGAACGACCGAGCTGGTCGCTCGCCTTTCGGCGGAAATGGAGGCCGGTTCGCCCTCCGCCGACGTGATCTGGTTTGCCGATATGGCGCTGTTTGAGGACTTCGCCGCCGCCGGCGACCTTCTGCAGATAGCCCCTTCCGAGGCGGCGAATATTCCCGAGCAGTACGTGTACTTCGACGGAATGGCATACGAGGCGCGCTTAATCTATCAAGTCGTCGCGTATAACACCAATATTGTTCCCGACGGAGCGTCCGGATGGGCCGATCTCACCGATGCGCGCTGGAGCGGGCGCGTCGGTTCAGCCTCTCCCTTTACCTCCGGCGCCACACTGACTCAGGCGGCGACCCTCTCCAACGACGACCGGTTCGGGTGGGAGTTCTACGAGGCGCTGGCCGCCAACGGTGCGGTGGTCGGTGGAGGTAACGGTGGTGTCGCCAATCGAATCGCAACCGGAGAGTTCGCCCTCGGGTTGACGATCGATTTCATGGCCCGTGCCCAGATGGCTCAAGGCGCACCGGTCGGATACGTCTACCAGGAGGAGGGATCACTCTACGTACCGACGCCCGTCGCCGCGCTGTCGACGACGGATAATCCGGTGTTGGCGGAAGCGTTCATCAACTACCTTTTGAGTGTACCGGGGCAACTCCAGCTCTCGGCACGCGGTTATCTGCCGGTCAATCGCAACGTCGCCTTACCGGAGGGCATGACGCCGGCCGACGAGATCGCCATTCTGACGACCGATTGGCAGGTGTTCCGGAGCAATCGTGAAGAGATCCTCGCCACCTACGGAGAGATCTTCGGCATTAACTAACTCGATGGAACACTCCACCTCACGCGTCATGACCGTCGCGGCCTTTGCCGTCGCGACGGTTCTGTTGCTTTTTCTCTATGTGTGGCCCTTCGTACGTCTTGGGGGTATCGCTTTTTCCCGCGACGGTGCGGCGACCCTCGAGAACATATCGGTGTTGGCGCTCGGCGGGTCCGACTTTAGGGCCCTTCTCAACAGTCTGTTCGTGGGCGTCTCCGTCACCATAATTGCCGTCGCCGTCGCGACGGTGCTTGCATATCTTCTCGCGCGCACCGATCTACCGGGAGCGCGTTTTCTTTCGTGGATCTTCGTGACTCCGTACTTTATACCGCCGTTCATCTCTGCCTTTGCGTGGACACGGCTGCTGGGGCCCGTGGGATACTACAATCGGTTCCTTATGTGGGCGCTCAACCTCGACCGAGCGCCGATTTCGATCTACGGCGCCGGGGGCGTGATCGCGGTCTCGGCGATATATACCTTCCCGTTCGCCTTTTTGATTCTCCGCAAGGCGATGGTCAACATGGACGCCAGTTTGGAGGAGAGCGCCCGCGTGTCGGGGGCGACACCGTTTCGCTCGGCGATGGACATTACGGTGCCGACGCTCTTGCCCTCCATCGGCGCCGCCGCCGTAATCGTGTTCGTGACTACCGTGTCGATGTTCGGGATACCGGCGATTCTCGGCGTGCCGGGGCGCTTTGTCGTACTCACCACACGGATCTACGCGTACGTCGGGAGCTTCGGAAATCCATGGGGGCTCCACATCGCCGCGGGGTTGTCGCTGGTTCTTCTGGTGATCGGCGCCGTCGGCCTATGGTTACAACAGTATTTCATTCGACACGAGAAGTTCGTGACCGTCTCGGGCAAGAGCTCGCAAGCGCCGCCGGTTCGTCTCGGACCGCTTCGATGGCCTCTGTACGCCGCACTCGTTATCGTTGCGGCTTTGGGCGTGGTTGCACCGATCGCCGCCGTGTTGCTTACCGCACTGACGCGCGCGTTGGGACTCCCGCTGTCCTTCGAGAATCTGACCTTTGACCACTTCGGACGAATCGTGACGGCTATGCCCGTCGTAGAGCGGTCGGTTCGCAACAGTTTGCTGCTCGGCGTCTCGATAGCGACGCTCTCGAGCGCCGCCGCACTCGTCGTGATTTTCGTGCGACGGTACGGACGTACCGCCTTCCGACGGCGTATCGCGCGTTTGGTCGATTTCGTCGCAAGCGTTCCGTATGCCGTTCCGGGAATGGTGATCGGTATCGCGATCATCGTTACCTGGATCCGACCGGTGCTCGGCCTCCGGTTGTACAACACGTGGTGGATACTCGCCGTCGCGTATTTAATTCGGTTTATGATTTTCCCGATGCGGTCCGTCGATGCGGCGCTCCGCTCCGTCGATGGGACCCTCGTTGAGGCGGCGCGTCTGTCCGGCGCAACCGCAGCGCAGAGCGGTCGGGATATTCTCCTACCGATCGTAAAGCCGTCGGTGCTCTCGGGCTGGATGTTGGTATTCATGCCCGCTTTGACCGAGCTCACACTCAGTATTCTCCTGTACTCTCCGGGAAACGAGACGATCGGCGTCACCGCGTACAACATCATGCAGGAGGGACTACTGCCCGTTGCGTCGGCGCTTTCGATCGTAATCATCGCGATGGTGCTCGTCGTCGACCTTTTGACGCGGCGGGTTATTGAGAGACGGCGAACGTAAGACAAGAGAGGTGTTGCGTGGCACAGATAGAGATTTCCGGAGTAGCGAAGGGATACGGTAACAGGCGCACACCGGGGCAGCATAAACGGGCCCTGGCCGATGTCTCGCTTTCCATTCGCGATCAAGAGTTCTTTACCTTATTGGGACCCTCGGGGTGCGGAAAAACGACCCTACTGAGGGCGATCGCCGGTTTTTTCCAGATAGACGCGGGGACGATCGCCATCGATACGCGAACGGTCAGTGACCCGCGACGGGGACTCCTAATTCCTCCCGAACGGCGCGATCTGGGGATGGTCTTTCAGTCTTATGCGGTGTGGCCGCACATGACCGTCGGAGAGAACGTCGCGTATCCGTTGAGCGTGCGCAAAGTCCCGAGGGTGGAGGTCCGGGAGCGTGTACGCGTCGCGCTGCAGCAGGTACGTCTTAACGGACTCGAGGACCGTCGCTCGGCGCAGCTATCCGGCGGGCAGCAGCAGCGAGTCGCGTTGGCGCGCGCGTTGGTCATGAAGCCGACGGCGCTCCTTCTCGATGAGCCGCTCTCCAATCTGGATGCGCGCCTGCGTGCGCAAATGCGATTCGAACTGAAGGAGCTGCAGCGCCGCCTCGCCCTTACGATCGTATATGTGACGCACGACCAGGAAGAGGCGTTGGCGATGTCCGACCGCATCGCCGTGCTATCGGACGGGCATGTCGTACAGCTCGGAACCCCTGAGGAGATTCACGATCGGCCGGCATCGGAGTTCGTCGCACGGTTTCTGGGGCGGACTTCGATCGTCACCGGGACGGTGAAAAAGGCGGGCGACCACCTGGAACTGGCGATCGCCGGTGACGTCTTGCGAGTCGCCGCAACACCGGATCTTCCCCGGAAGGAGGGTGCCCCGGTGGTCGTGTCGTTGCGCCATTCGGCACTCGAGATAAACGCGCACCCACGCGAGGAGCGCTCAGGAGAGAGCGGCACACTCAGCGGGCGCCTGCGTGTGTCGACCTTCATGGGCGACTACCGGCTCCATGAGGTGGATCTTGACGACGGGCAGGTGGTCGTCGCCGCGAGTGTACTCGACGATGCGCCGCCGCCCGCCCCGGGAGCGCGCGTTCGGTTGTCGGTCCGACGCGTGCACGCCTTTCGATCGAGTTGACGACGAGTGGTCCGTCAACCGAAACGTCTCGTCACGCGTATCGTCGTACTGGCCGATACCCACCTTACGCCCGCGGGCGAGCCGTATCACAATAGCGATCCGTGGCGCATAACCACTGCGGCGCTGGCGCGGATCGCCGAGTCGGCGCCGGAGGCCGTGATACACGCCGGTGACGTCGCTTCTCGGCCCGCCTCATCGCGGATCTACGCAGCCTTCGCGCGATCGGTTCTCGGAGCCGTGGCGCGCCGCGTCGCCGATTCTCGGGAGCCGATATCCGGATCGCCGCGTGCGCTGACGTGGCACATCATACCGGGCAACCACGACGATCCGACGAGTATGGCCGCGGCGATGAGTGGATCGAGACTACACGTTCATCGACAACCGACCGTTCTGCGTGTCGGCGCGATGCGCGTTGTACTGCTCCCCGACGGCTCGGCGGTCACGCCGGAGGTACGGCGCGCCTTCGGAGAGCCGGGCGGTTTGGTCGTTGTTACCCACCGCCATCTCGTGCCGGTCGGCACATCGTGGATCGACGCCACGGCGCACCCCCACCGACGCGAGCTGCTCGATCTTGCCGCCGCGAGACGTGCCCGCGCCATGGCGAGCATCGTGGTGTGGGGGCATGTTCATCAGTGGATGCCGTATACCGCGGCCGTGAGTCCAGGCGACGATTCGGAAGCGCATCTCCTCTCTCTCGACAGCCTCTCTACACGCTTCGATACGTCGGCCGCTTCTTGGGCCCTTGTCGAACCAAACCCCTCCTTCGCCGTAGTGGAGTGGCGCGACGCCGACAGGTCTCTGCGGATAACGCGCGTTCCGGTTACCCCTCGGACCGTGTAGCACCCTTCCCGAAGCTCTCGGACGCACCTCGCCGCCGTCCGTATGTGATGGAAGAGGATTGCTCCCTTGGAACGAGACGAAGGGAGTGTGTAATATCAAGTAAAAATTTGCGAATAGTTCCGCTTTGAATTACGCTCTATCCGAAAGGTGTAGGTCATGACCGACCGTTTGCGGCGCGATTCTACTCGAATTTTGGTCGTCGATGACGATCTACCTCGGGGGCGAGAACGCTCTCATTTCCTGTACCGTTCGGGCTTTGATGTTCGTACGGTGTCGAATGGAGAGGATGTTCTCGCATCGGTGTGTAAAGGAGGCACCGGTGCGGCCCTGGTACAGGTGATTCTTATCACGTGCACACCCGCATCCGTCGACGCATGCGTCGATGCCGCTCGTCGCATTCACGCAGCCGTCGATGTGCCGATTCTCTTCCTTATCGACAATGCGGACGAGGCCGTGCTCCGTAAGCTCTCGGCTATTGTTCACGACGGTCTTCTCCCCATCGATGCCGCCTTGCCGATTCTTGCCGAATCGATTCGCGGCATCGTGAGGCGGCGAGGTAACAGGGACGCGTCGCGCTCTCTCTACGTGCCCTTTTCGAAGCCCGTCAACGGCACACGTACGATGCACTATCTTGAGGAGGAGCTCTACGACCTGGTAAGAAGAGATCGCCGCCTCTTCGAGTTTTTGGAGGTCGGATCTCTCGACGGTATCTGGTACTGGGACCTGGAGAATCAGTCCAACGAGTGGATGAGCCCCACCTTTTGGAACACATTCGGCTACGGCCCGGAAGAGAAGCGCCACGACCCCGAGGAGTGGCAAGACATGATTCATCCCGACGACCTCACCATCGTCGTCGAGAACTTCCGCAAACATCTAAAGGATCCCACGCACCCGTACGATCAAATCGTGCGCTACCGCCATAAGAACGGTTCCACTGTGTGGGTTCGGTGCCGCGGGATTGCGATTCGGGACGAGCGAGGGCGTCCGGTGAGAATGCTCGGCGCCCACAACGAAGTTACCGCCTTCAAGGAGTCGGAAGAGCACTTGAAGCGGCTTACGGAGCAGCAACGAGATCTCTTGGTCGAGATGAACCATCGCATTAAAAACAACCTCAATTTGCTCGTTACGATGGTGTGGATAGAACAGTGGCAGGCCGACAAGTCAAAGGCCGAGACGCTCTTCGACCTCCTCGGGCGACTGCGCGCCGTGGCGCTCGTTCACGAGAAACTCTCCAAACAGCCGACGGTTACCGAGATCGATCTCGAAGTCTATCTCGACGGGCTTATCAGCCACTTCTCGGCGGGTTCATATCGCGATCGAGACGACTTTCGGTATCGATTATCGATCGATATCCCTCGCACGCCGTCGGGAGTCGCGATGAAGTTGGGTATCATCACCAACGAGCTTCTTACCAATACTGCGAAATACGCTCCCCTCACGAACGCCATCACCATCAACTGTTGCGCGGTCGACGATGATGTGGTCTTCTCGTACTGCGACGGTGCTCCGCTCCCCGATGATGTGCACGAAGCGGAAGATGTGAAGGCGGGGACGGGCCTCACGCTCATCGGCTCCCTCGCGGCCGATTTGGGTGGAATGTTCTCCATTGCCGTCGAGGATTCGCTTACCTTTCTCGTGCGCTTCCCGTGTACCGTGCTGGCCGGGAGCGTCGCGGTACGCCGAGAGACACGCCCCGGTCGGGCTACATAAAGACCGAGAGGAGGACGCCGGCGGCGACGGCGGAGCCGATGACGCCGCTGACGTTGGGACCCATGGCGTGCATCAACAGATAGTTGCGGGGATTGTCCTGGAGTCCGACCTTGTTGACGACCCGTGCGGCCATCGGAACCGCCGAGACGCCGGCCGCGCCGATCAGCGGATTGATCGGGGTACGGGAGAGACGATGCATAAGGCGCGCCAACAGTACCCCCGTCGCGGTGCCGATCGAGAAGGCGACCAACCCCAACAAGAGAATGCCGATCGTTTCCAGGCGGAGGAAGTAGGCCGCCTGTAGTTTCCCCCCGACGACCAATCCCAGCAGAATCGTGACGCTGTCGATAAACGAGCTCTGGAGCGTCTTCGAGAGGCGTTCGGTGACGCCGGACTCCTTTACCAGATTACCGAACATGAGCGCGCCGATCAGCGGCGTTGCGGTGGGCAGCAGGAGAATGCACAGGCCGAGGGCCATCAAGGGGAAGATGATCTTCTCGATCTTGGACACGGGGCGCAGCTGCGTCATGACGATACGACGCTCCTCCGGTTTCGTCAGCGCACGCATGATCGGCGGTTGGATGATCGGTACTAACGCCATGTAGCTGTACGCCGCCACCGCGATGGCGCCGACCAGATCGGGACTCAGCCGCGAGGAGAGGAAGATCGCCGTCGGACCGTCGGCGCCCCCGATAATGCCGATCGAGGCGGCGTCGCGCAGAGAAAAGTCGAATCCGAGATACTCGCTCAATGCGAGGGCGCCCAACACCGTGGCGAAGATGCCGAACTGCGCCGCCGCCCCCAACAGGGCGGTACGCGGGTTGGCGATGAGGGGGCCGAAATCGGTCATCGCGCCCACGCCCATGAAGATCAACAGCGGAAAGATCCCTGTCGCCAGCCCCACCGCATCGATCATGCCGATGAAGCCGGCGGGCCCGGCGATGCCGGCGATCGGAATATTGGCGAGTATTCCGCCGAACCCGATCGGCAACAATAACAACGGCTCGAAGTTCCGGCCGATCGCCAGATAGATCAACACCAGACTAAGGCCGATCATGACCAGCTCGCCGCCGGTGATCGCGTGGATCCCCGTCGCCGTCCAGAGATTGACGAAAGAGTGCGCGATATTCATACGACCGATACCAACGCGGCATCCGCCTCAACCGATTGTCCGTCGGTGACGTGTACCTGAGAAACCGTGCCCGCGGAGGACGCCTCGACCTTCATCTCCATCTTCATGCATTCCATGAGTACGACCGGTGTCCCCTCGGTGACCGCCTCGCCGGCCCGTACGAGGGTACGGAGAATCACCCCGGGCATGGGCGCGGATACGGTGGCGCCGCCGGCCGGCGGTGTCGGAGACGGAGCGGCACCCGGGGTGGGTGCGGCCGTGCCGGCCGACGGCAAGGGATGTGCCTGGCCGTCGATCACCGCACTCCCGTCCGCCACGGTTACCGCAAAGGTCTGTCCCGAGACGGTCACCGAGTACGTTGCCGGTCCGACACTCGTCTGAGGAGACGGACCGCTCGCGGCCGGCGTCTCGGCTCCGTCGGATCCGTGTTTGCGGACCTGTACGCGCGCCTCGCCCTTGAGAAACGTGATGCCCCGCTCCTTACACGTTGCGGCGATAAAGACGTTCTCGTCGGTGACGGGAAGCCCCTCCGCGCGCAAGACCGCCTCGGCGGCGTCGCGGCCCTTGGTCGGATCGGCGTCGTTCAACAGGCGCGGACTTTCGGTCGTCGGCTCCAGTCCCAACTGCTCGCCGGCGATGCGTACCAACTCCGGATCCGGCGCATTCGGCGTCTTACCGAAGTAGCCCAACAGCATCTTCCCGTATCCGTCGGCGATCTTCTTCCACGGCCCCATGACGACGTTGTTGAACGCCTGCTGAAAGTAGAATTGCGAGACCGGGGTGACCGAGGTCGCAAACCCGCCCCGTTCCACCACCTCGCGCATCGCCGCGATCACCTCCGGAAAGCGGTGCAACACCTTGTGGTCGCGCATCATCTGCGTATTGGCCGTCAACGCGCCGCCGGGCATCGGCGAGAAGGGGATGAGCGGTTCCACCCGCAGCGCCTCCGGCGGGAAGAAGTAGTCCTGCATACACTCCTTGAAGACCTCTTCGGCCTCCATCACCTGCTCGATATCCACACCCAGATCGAACTCAGTGCCGCGCAGGGCGTGCCACATCGTAATGATGTCCGGTTGTGCCGTACCGCCCGACACCGGTGCCATCGACAGATCGATGCCGTCGACGCCGGCCTCCAGCGCCGCCCGGTAGGTCACCACGCCGGTGCCCGCCGTGTCGTGAGTATGAAACCGTACGGGGATGTCCGCCGGCAGCTTCGATTTGGCCAGTTGCACCGTCTCGTACACGACCTGCGGCGTCGCGGTCCCCGACGCGTCCTTCAGCGCCAAGGAGTGCATCGGAATGTCGGCGTCGAGAATCTGTGTCAATCGGTTCAGATAGAACTCCGCGGTATGGGCGCCGGATAACCCGGGCGGAAGGCCCATGAGCGTGACCGAGACTTCGTGGTGCAGCCCCGCATCGACGATGCAGCGTCCCGAATAGTCGAGGTTGTCCACATCGTTGAGCGCGTCGAAGTTGCGGATCGTCGTAATACCGTGCCTCTTGAACAGCTCCGCGTGCAGCTTGATCATGTCCGACGACTGACTCTCTAAGCCGACGACGTTAATCCCCCGGGCGAGGGTCTGGAGGTTCGCCTCGGGCCCCGCCGCCGCGCGACACGCATCCATCATGGCGAAGGCGTCCTCGTTACAGTAGAAGTACAAACTCTGAAAGCGTGCACCGCCGCCCACCTCGAAGTGGGTGAGGCCGGCGTGCCGGGCGGCTTCCAACGCGGGAATGAAATCGGGCGTCAACACCCGGGCACCGAAGACGGACTGAAACCCGTCCCGAAACGCCGTAACCATCACGTTGATCCTCTTCATCGGTGCTCTCCTTGCGATGTGGTGGATGTCCGTCGCCGCCGGTGGTGCATCGCCACCGCCGCCAGGACCGCGGCGATGCGGTGGGTGCGCGTCTCGCCCGCGGCGTCGTTATGCCCGCCGGCGGTCCGCACCGCCGCATCCGCGGCGTCCGACTCCGCCGCTTGGGGCGCGAATCGCCGCACCATCGCCGCCGCCAGCCCCATGAACAGGACCAACACGATTAAAAAGACGATCACCACGCTCATGCCCAGTACCATGAGCTGTATTCCTGCGCCCATCATACAACCGAGTCTCCTTAGGTGCGGATATTATGTGATTATTGTACACAAATTTTAGCGAAGTGCTATCTTTATCATGCGTGGGCCGAGCTGTTTGCGTCGGCCCACGTCGAGACGGCTATGCGTTATACGTGCCCGCCGTCGTGTTGCCGCCGGTACCGGTCCAGTTGAAGTGGCTGAACTCTCCTCTGGGACGATCGACGCGCTCGAACGTATGCGCTCCGAAATAGTCGCGCTGTGCCTGAATCATGTTGGCCGCTAAGCGTCCGCTGCGATAGCCGTCGTAAAAGGCCAGGGCGGTGGAAAACGCCGGCACGGGTATTCCCGACACTACGGCGGCAGCGATAACGCGGCGCCACGAGGACTGCGCCTCGCCGATTACCGTTCGAAACCAATCGTCGAGCAGGAGATTTTGAAGGTCGGGATTATGAACGAAGGCCTCCTTGATACGTCCCAAGAAGGCGCTGCGAATGATACATCCTTCGCGCCACAGGAGCGCCACGTTCCCGTAGTCGATGTTCCAGTCGTTGCTTTCACCCGCCTCGCGGATCAGCATGAACCCCTGGGCGTATGAGACGATCTTGGAGGCGAGAAGCGCTCTGCGCAGATCCTCCAAAAACTCCGTACGAGGAGCCCCAATCGGCTCGATACCGCCACCGTCGCCGGCGGAAGAACCGGCGGGACCTTCGAGGATTTCGCTGGCCGCCACGCGTTGCTCCTTGAGGGCCGACAATGAACGCGCAAAGACCGCCTCGACGATGAGCGTAACGGGAATCCCGGCGTCCAAGGCGTTGATGCCGGTCCATTTCCCGGTTCCCTTTTGTCCCGCGGCGTCGAGAATCGTGTCGAGGACGTAGGTTCCGTCCTCGGTTTTGGCCTTGAGAATATCCGATGTGATTTCCACGAGGTAACTATCGAGTTCCGTCTCGTTCCACGCCGCAAAGGTCCTTTGCATCTCGTCGTTGGTCATACCGAGTCCGTACTTCATAACGTGGTACGCCTCGCTGATGAGCTGCATATCTCCGTACTCGATCCCGTTGTGGACCATCTTGACGTAATGACCGGCGCCGTCCGCACCGACCCAGTCCGCGCACGGCTCGCCCGATGACGTCTTGGCCGCAATAGCTTGAAAGATCTCCTTAATGTGCGGCCATGCGGCGGCATTTCCACCGGGCATGATGCTCGGCCCGTGGCGCGCCCCCTCCTCGCCGCCGGAGACGCCGGATCCCACGAAGAGAATGCCCCTCTCGGCAAGCTCTCGGGTGCGTCTCGTCGAGTCGGGATAGTGCGAGTTACCGCCGTCGATGACGATGTCCCCCGCTTCGAGATGGGGAAGGAGTTGCTCGATGAATCTATCGACGACCTCGCCCGCCTTCACCATGAGCATCACGCGTCGCGGTCGCTCCAAGGTCGCCGCGAACTCGGCGATCTCGTAGGTCGGAAGGATCGTCTCCCGCCCGGCCGCGGGCCCCGACAGAAAGTCACGGGTCTTTTGCGCCGTCCTGTTGTAGACCGCGACGGTGTACCCGTTGTCGTTCATGTTCAACACGAGGTTCTGCCCCATGACCGCAAGCCCGATGAGTCCGATATCCGCTTTCCGTGCCACGTATCACTCCTTAAAACCGCTTCTTAAAGGCCCACAAGCCCAGCGCCGGTTGTGAGATGTAGTATATTCGCTCCCCCGACGGGAGGATATTCCAACCGTCGATAAGTGTGTCTACAGCAAGCTGTTCGGTCACCTCCGCGAGGTCGCGATACGTAAAGCCGACGCCCTCTATCTCTTCGCGAGTAAGTTTACCGGGCGCATACTCGATATTAAATCGTCCCTCGCTCGATCCGTGAATCAGATGCGCCGCGGCGCCCAAATTGTCGGCGAGCTCAGGGTCTCGCTCCACCGCCCTCAGGGTCTCGGGCGTCCCGTGGTATCCGTGTTTGCGCACGAGTCTATCGATATCGGCGTCCTCTCCGAAACTCTCGACTCCGGGAGCAAGAACCGTCAGACGTCCTCCGTCGGCGATCATCATGCGTGTGCGGTAGATAGCCTTGTTCCCCAACCAGGTGCTGTGAAACTCGGCGGGATCGAGTCGCGCCACCACATGGTCCGGCTCCTCGTCTATCAAGGTAAGATTCGTCTCCAGCGCCAATTGAGCGGCCTGATAGAAACAGTCGAAACCGCGACCGGCAAAAAGTCCCCGCACAGCCAAACCGGCGTCATGTCCGTCCGGTCCCGGCGGACGGCGTCCCACCACCGTAAGCACGAACACAACCGGCACGGCGCGCAGGAACTCTCTTGCCGCGTAGTTGACCACGGCGCGTACCGGATTGTCCGCTCGCCCCATGATGCGCTCCATGCCGTAGACGGCGCCCAGGAAATGGCTGCGATTGATTCCGTCCTTGCCGCCGGTGCCGATGAACAGGTTTTTGGCGTGATTCGCCATGCCGATCACCTCATGGGGCACCACTTGGCCGATTGAGAGCACCGCGTCATGGCCGCCCTCGGCGACCAAACGGTTGACCTGTGCGGGCCACGGCCAG
The DNA here is from genome assembly GCA_965601925.1 of Alkalispirochaeta sp. Lineage (GTDB taxonomy): Bacteria > Spirochaetota > Spirochaetia > DSM-27196 > Alkalispirochaetaceae > Alkalispirochaeta. Next base: position 896,313 of record OZ271854.1, on the reverse strand, counting down.
TCGAGTTTGCCCTCGCTCTGCTCTCGGATGAACGCGCGAGGAACTTCTCCCAGCGTCACCAAGTCGTTACGCCAGTCGTGTATACGAAAGAGCCCCTCCGGCACGCCGGGGAACATCGTCTCGCGTTCGCGCGGCGTCATCGGTCGGTGGGTACCCAACGCGGGAAGAACGTCGGTGAGACGATCGCCGAGAAGATCGTGCACCATCGACGTGATCTCGCCTGCGAAGGAGTGATATCGGCTGAAGTCGGGCGGGATCGCCAATGCGCGCCGGATCGGACCGAAGTGCGTCAGAACGTCGGCCAACGCGGAGCGAATCTGGTTCGGTGTAAGATCCTCATCGGGACCGCCCCATTTCATTACCTCTTCCACGATGGACCCTCCGGAGTTATCGGACCCGAAAAAACGGTGGTGCCGCACCTGAGACACTTTCGTTTCCTTTCGATTTGTGGTCGCAAGTATAGACGGCACCTCTACGGCGGGTCAATGACGGCCGAGACCGCGCAGCCGCAGAGTACTCGCTCCGCCCGTATCCACACCTACCTCGGCTTACGGGCGTGAAGGATTGCCTGCATGTCGGCGCGTTCACCGATGTGGATCGCATCGAATCCCAGCGCCCCCAAGCGTCCGATCGACTCCGAGGCACGCATAACGTATCGCGGCGATTGGTCTGCGATGTTGTGCACGACCCACCGGCGCAGGAGGTCGAGCTTACCGCGCGCTGCAAAGGCGTCGAAGAATCGCTCGACTTGGTGGATCAAGGCGTCGAACCGCTCTTCGTCGTCGGGAGCGTACTTATCCGCATTGACGAACAGGCCGCCGGGTGCCAGTACGCGAAAGATCTCTTTCTCCACATCCGTACGATACTCGTGTTCCATGTTGTGGAGGGTGAAGGCGGATACGACGACGTCGAACCGTCCGTCTGTCTGGCGGTGCAAAAACGCCAGCGCGTCGGCCTCCTCTATCGTCAAACGCCCACCGTCCGACCCCGTATGGTAGTCGGAAAGGTGAGACCGGGCCTGTGCAACCATATGCGGATCATTGTCGATCGATATGACCTCAGGGGCCGGGATCTCCATGATCATACGCGTGGTAAACCCGTTTCCCGTGCCGACTTCCAGGATATGCGCGGCGTCGGGTGCCTCGCGGCCGATCACATCGATCATGCGGCGTTGAAACGACTCGAAGTCGGGGTATGCGAGGGTAATGAGTTCGTACTCCTCGGCCAACGCACCGCTGAACCGGCGTTCGCCTTCGCCCGCCTCCTGCATGGACACAGCGTAGCCTCGACCACGTAATACGTCCAGCAATATTGCATATGAGCTTCTTTTTCTCACCACCTTTGTAGTATTATATCTTTGGCGTAATGAACGCTTGATCCAGGGGTCGAAGTGTGGAACTTCGACGTCACCAACGGATGACAAAACAAAAAGGGTGTTTTGTATGAATTTTTTTTATTACAAGAGGGAGCGCGCCACCGGGCGAAATGCCGACGGTACGCTTCGCTCTTCCCGGTTCTCATTGAGGAGGTTCGTCGGCCTGGTGGTAGGCGCGGCGATATTCGCGGTTTTTCTCGTGGTTACGTCGTGCGGTCATCCGGCCGAGGCGCAGGGGCTCGACTCCGACGGTTCGCCCCCGGAGCGCACAACCGAGGCTGAGCGTCGGATTCCGGTACGAGTGGCGATGACCGAGCTCACCGACTTCGTCGATTACGGCGAGTACGTCGGCGAGGCGCGCGGTGTATCGGAGGTGCGGCTTACCGCCGATGCCGGCGGGCGAGTGACCGCACTCCTGGCCGAAGAGGGTGACCAGGTCGCGCGGGGCGAATCGCTGGCCGAAGTCGATCCCGAGCTGGCGCGCGCAACGTACGAGACGGCGGTGCTCAACGAGCGCATCACCCGTGAGACTTACGAACGCGAACAGCGTTTTCTTCAGCAAGGTAACTCGTTTCAGCTCAGGGTAGATGAGGCGCATCTGGCGTGGCTCCAGGCGCGCTCGTCGCTCCTCGACGCCGACAAGACGCGTGAGGGTGCGTTTGCGATCACCCCGATCAACGGCACGGTGTTGAATCGGCACATTGAGCTGCACCAGGATTTGGAAGAGGGCGATCCGACCTTCGATGTCGCCGATTTGAGCCGGATTACGATATCGGTCGGCGTGCCTGAGGCCGACATCGCCGGCGTGCGCGAACTGGAAGAGGCGGAGATAACGTTCGCCGCCTTTCCCAATAGGGTGTTTCTCGGCACGCCGACGAGTTTCGCTCGCGGACGATCCGATCGGACGCTGAGCTACGAGGTCGATATCGAGGTGGAAAACTCCGAGGGGCTTATCGTCTCGGGGCAGACCGCGCGCGTTCGTTTGGTTCTGCGCCGCTATCGCGACGTGGTCGCCGTCCCCTCGAGCGTCGTTGTTACACGCAACGACGGAACCTTCGTCATGGTCGTGGTCGACGGGACCGCTCGCGAAGTTCCCGTACGCACGGGTGCGGTCGGCATCGAGCAGACGGTCATCCTCGACGGACTCGATTCCGGTACACAGCTGGTAATCGAGGGGTTCAACCGTCTTACCGACGGAATGCCGGTCGAAATAGTCGGGTAGGCGAGGTGCTGCCATATGATAAGTCTCTTTATCAAAAAACACACGGCGGTTTTCTCATTCGCCGTTTTGATCGTCATTCTCGGGGTAATCGCCTATATTACGTTGCCCCGGGAGTCGTCGCCTGAGATCAAGCAACCCTACATCTTCATCACAACCACCTACGTGGGTGTTTCGGCCTCAGATATCGAAACGCTCGTCACCGAACCGATCGAGGACGAGTTGGAAGGTGTCGAAGGGCTCGCCGAGCTTACCAGTGAGAGTCGGCAGAACGTCTCTTCGATTTTCGTCGAGTTTTCTTCGGACGTAACGGTAGAAGAGGCGCTGCGGCGGACAAAGGACCGCGTCGATCTCGCCGATCTGCCCGACGACGCCGATGAACCGCACGTCGAAGAGTTTAGCGTGTCGGATTGGCCGATATTCGTCGTGACCCTCTCTCATCCGAACGGAGTGGCGGTCATCGACGAGGCCGCCGAGGTGTTTCGCGATGAGTTGGAGAGCGTCTCCGGCGTGTTGGAGGTCGAAATGTCGGGCAAGCCGGATCGGGAACTTGCCATCGAGCTCGACCCCTTTCGGATGGCCTCATACGGTCTGTCCGTATCGGACGTTACGACGGCGATCGATCGAGAGCACGTCTCCATTCCCGGCGGATCGCTGGAGAACCGCGAGAAGAACTACTCCCTGGCGGTAACCGGAGAGATTACCGAAGAGTGGCGTTTCCGAGATATCATGGTCTCCGGCGGAGACGTGCAGGTGCCCTTGGGCGATATCGCCCACGTCGCATTTCAGAACGCCGACGACGATACACTCTCGCGCCTGAACGGAACGCCCGCGATTACGTTGAGCATTAAGAAGCGGTTGGGCGCCAACATTCTCGATCTTGTGGAGGAGACGCGCGCAACGATCGATCGGATGACCCCCCAACTCCCGGTCGGCACCGAAGTGTTCGTCTCCTACGACGAGAGTCGCTACATTCGCGATATGCTCGCCGATCTGGAGAACAACATGGCGACCGGTTTCGTTCTGGTGCTCCTGGTCACGATCTTCTTTCTGGGATTTCGCAACAGCCTCTTCGTCTCGATGGCGATACCTCTGTCGATGCTGATGTCGTTTTTCATCCTGCAGCTCATGGGGATTACCCTCAATATGATCGTGCTGTTCAGTCTGATCCTCGCCCTCGGAATGTTGGTGGATAACGGGATCGTTATCGTAGAGAACATCTACCGGCACCAGGCGTTGGGTAAGACGCGCGTGCAGGCCGCCATCGACGGCTCCAAAGAGGTAGCGGGCCCCATCGCCGCGAGTACGCTCACCACCCTCCTGGCCTTTTTCCCCATCATATTTATGCCGGGAATAATGGGTGACTTCATGAGCTATCTGCCGCGGACGGTAATCGTGGTGTTGGCCTCTTCGCTCTTCGTGGCGATCGTGATCAATCCTACGTTCTGTGCTCAGTATCTCAAGGTTACCGAGAAGCAACGGCTCAAAATGGAGCAGGGAAGCGGCACGTTCACCCGCATTCAGGACTGGTACACCCGCACTTTAGAAAGGGCGACGAAACACGCCTTTAAGACCGTTTTGGCCGTAACGGCGGTTGTGTTCGCCGGCTTTGTAACCTATGGACTCATCTCGGCAGAGACGCTCTTTTTTCCCAGTCTCGATCCCGAGCGGGCTCGCATCGAGGTCGAGGCGCCTCAGGGAACGCCGCTCGAGCGGACCGACGTCATCGTCAATCAGGTAGAGGCATCGATTCCGTTGGTGCCGATGTCGATGGATAGTTTCGAAGCGGTGACGGGGCAGGGCGGCGGAAGCCATCGTGGACGGGTCGACGTGACGTTTTCACCCTACGCCGAGCGAGAGATTCCCGGCGCCACGGCGGTCAGACGGCTCCAACAGCAGGTCCAGGCAATAACCGGAGCGATCGTAACCGTCGAGGAGAGTAACTCCGGCCCGCCCGCGGGAGACGACGTTTCGTACGAGGTTCGCGGCGCCGACTACACGATTATGGGCGAGATCACCTCAGAACTGATGGCGATACTGCGTCCGCATCAGGACTCCTTCCGTACCCTCGACAACGACTACGAGTCGAGTCTGCCCGAGATCGCCGTCAACATCGATCGCCAACGTGCCGCTTACTACGGATTGAGCACCGCCGACATCGCGAGCACCGTTCGTACGGCTGTCACCGGATCTACCGCCGGTGCGTTTCGATACGACGAGGAGGAGTACGATATTGTCGTTCGCTACCGTGACGACGCACGCGATTCGCTCCAGATGCTGCGGAACATTCATGTCGTCGCCTACGACGGGACGCGCGTTCCGCTCAGTACCGTCGCGGCGTTCGAGCCGCAAGCGACCGTGAGCGTCATACGGCGACGTAATTTCAATCGCGCGGTCAACGTGTGGGCCAACTTCAACCCCGATACGGAGAACCGTAGCGAGATCAGTGCGGCCATCGAGCAAGAGGTCGAGGCGTTGCGCGCTTCCCTGCCGTTGGGGTACTCCATCGGCGCCGGCGCCGGCTTTGATGTTCGCGACGAGTCGACGACCTTTCTCGTACAGGCGTTTCTGGTGGCGATCTTTTTGATCTTCATCGTGCTGGTCGCGCAGTTCAACTCCCTCGCCGACCCCTTCATCATTCTGTACGCGGTGTTCCTGAGTATCGGCGGCGTCATGTGGGGATTCGCTCTCGGGCAGCAAAACTTCATCATCATCATGTCCGGCATCGGGACGATCGCCCTCGCCGGCGTCGCGGTGAATAACTGCATCGTTTTGGTGGACTACACGCATAAGCTGCTGCGGGAGGGCGAGCCGTGGCGGCAGGCGGTGGTAGAAGCCGGACGGACGCGGTTGCGCCCGGTCATTCTTACGGCGCTCACGACGGTGCTCGCCCTCGTACCGATGGCGCTCGGCGTGAGCTTCAGCGTCCATGAGTTTCGCGTTATCGTCGGTAGCGAGTCCAGTGAGTATTGGAGGGCGTTTGCGTGGACGATGCTCTACGGATTGACCTTTGCAACGGTCACCACGCTTATCGTCGTGCCGGCGATGTTGAGCATTAAGTATCGTTTGTTGGAGAAGAGACGAAACAAAAAGGCGGTTGCGCATTAAGCGCAGCCGCCCGCCCCTTCCGCGTTAGTGAATCGTAGAGAACGCCGGCTCGTTTCCGCGCTTCCACTTGATGTTGCAGCCCACGCTGGGCTTTTGCGGCTCGATGGGTTTGTCCCGCGCCAACACTGCGTCCAACGCACGGCCGAGGTCCGCGCCGGTAACGGGCTCGGCGTTGCCGGGTCGAGCATCGTCAAACTGTCCTCGATACCGTAACTTGTGATCGGCATCGAAGAGAAAAAAGTCGGGTGTGCACGCCGCCTCGTACGCCTTTGCGACCTCCTGACTCTCATCGTAGAGATACGGTGCGGCAATACCGTACTGGGCGAGGAAAGCCGGCATGTTCTCCGGTGCATCTTCCGGATAAGACGCAATGTCGTTGGAGCTAATGAGGACGAACGCGACGCCCCGTTTCGTGTAGGCGGACGCGAGTTCTCCGAGTTTGCCGGCGATATGCTTCACAAACGGACAATGGTTGCAGATGAATCCGATCAACAGCGGTTTGCCCGCAAAGTCGCTGCGCGATACCGTCGTTCCGTCGGCAGACGGAAGGGAAAAGTCCGGCGCGGGCGTTCCGAGCTCCCGCATTGTCGACTGGGTTGCTGCCATTATTGTGCCTCCATTTCGAAAAAATAGTGAGCGCACACTCGTTGGGCAAGCTCGTATGACGGTGCCGCACCCGTGTTGCTCAGGCGTGGGTATCCTCTTATGATTGATACATGGCGTGTAGGTGTGAAACGGTGCCGTCCGACTACGACGTTCCGGGGAAGATTTTTTTTATGTCCGGTAATAGCGACGTAATAGAAGTCTTTCGATCGAAGATCGTAGAGCGGATTCAGTACCGATATGAGCCGGCCGGCTATATTGCCGTCGCTACCGAAAACGTACGGGGACTTTTGATGACGATCTGTCGCGATCTCCAACTTTCGGACATCGAGAAACAGGATATCAACGCGGTTGTGTTATCCGACGACGAAGAGCTCGATGTAACTCATTTCAGCCGCATCGTGCCGCTGGAGCGATTGTGCAATATCGCCGCCGCCACCGATCTCATTGAGGTTCTCAAAACCAAATCGATCACCACCCATTTTCAGCCGATTGTGGAGATCGAGTCGCATGCGGTGTTCGCGCACGAGTGTCTGTTGCGCGGCGTGCGTTCGGACGGTACGCTCATCCCGCCCAATGTGCTGTTGGAGCAGGCGACGCGCGCGGACCTCACGTTCAATCTCGATCGATTGGCGCGAGAGACCGCCCTCAAGACCGCCGCGGTCAAGCGTATCGACGTCAACGTATTTATCAACTTCCTGCCGTCGACGATCTACGATCCGGAGAACTGCCTCAAAAGCACCGTGGAGTGGGCGGAGCGGCTGGACTTCGATTTTCGGAAAATCGTGTTTGAGGTCGTGGAGACGGAGCGCATCACCGATGTTCGTCATCTGATCGGCATTTTGAACTACTATCACGACCGGGGATTTCGCGTGGCGTTGGACGATGTCGGCAGCGGATATAGCTCGCTCAATATGCTGGCGGACATCAAGCCCGACTTTATCAAAATCGACATGAATTTGATCCGCGGGATCGATCGTGATGAGATGAAGCAGTCGATCTTCCGCGCCCTCATGGACATTGCGCGACAGAACTCGATCAAAGTCTTGGCGGAGGGTGTCGAGACGCCCGAGGAGCTGGCGTTTCTGCGGCGCGCGAACGTCGACCTTGCTCAGGGATATCTCTTTGCCAAGCCGTCAGCCGAACCCATTCGCGATATCGACACTGTTCGATAGGATCGGTCGCACGCTCGTAGGCGGACATCGGCCCCATTCGTCCCCGCCCCACCGCACGTGCGGCGAATGGTCTCGGTTGTTCCCCGCCTCCCGCGCGGCGCTATGTCGCCGGTATGACCGCCTCGACGATCTCTCGCAGCTCCGATATCGACACCGGCTTGACGCGGAACGCGACGGGACGAACTTTCGCCGCGCGTTTTTTCACCCGGGAGTCGTGATACCCGGATATGAAGACGATCGGCACGTCGCTGTGAGCGCGAATTGCGTGTGCGGCCTCTATCCCATCGGTGTTGCCGGCAAGATGAACATCCATAATCACGAGCGAGGGATTGCGGGATAGTGCCGATCGCACCACCTCTTCTGCAGTTGCGGCCATGTCGGTTTCGTATCCCGCATTGACAAGCTCGTCTTCCAGGGCGAGGGCGACCAACGCCTCATCCTCGGCGATCAAGACTCGATGGGTAGGAGAGCCCATCACACGTTCTCCCCGTGAAGACCGCTCGGAAACGTTATGCTCACCGCGACGCCTCGGCTACTATCAAACCGTATGGTTCCCCGGAGCTGATGCTCGACAAGGGAGATCAGCGTCTTAACGCCCGTGCCGGACTGTGCGGTGAAGTCGAACTCCGGAGGCACGCCTTTGCCGTCGTCAGCGTACTCGAACACGACTCCGTCGGCGCCGTCTCTGCGTACGTCTATGCTGACCATACCCTCGTGACCGACGGGAAACGCATGTTTTGCCGCGTTGGAAAGCAGCTCGCTCACCACAAAGCCGCACGGAGCGGCGGTATCAATGCAGACCGGTATCTCCTCGGTCGAACATGCGATTCTGATGCGGTCACGAAACGCCGAGTAGCTTCCAATGATCATCGCGACTACATCCGATACGTACTCTCCGAGGTTTATGCGCGAGAGATCGTGCGCCCGATGGAGCTTCTCGTGCACAAGGGCCAGGGACTGCACGCGGTTACCCACCTCCAGCGCAATATCGGCGACTTCCGGCGACGTGCTGTCCGACGCCGCAAGGTTCAACATCGAGTGAATGACGTGCATGTTATTTTTGGTTCGATGGTAGAGATCGCGTATGAGCGTTTCTTTGTGTTCGTTGGATGCGCACAGTTTCTCGTTCGCGGTGCGCAGCCGCATGAGTTCGATCTTCTCGTCTTTATTGAAGAGTAAGAGAGACGCCAGCGAGGTAATGAGGGTAACGCCGATCATAGTCAACACATCGATGTTCACCGTCATGCCTTGCACGGCTCCGTTTATGCTCGTCGCCTGGGCGTCCCGGCAGCTCATGATGATCGTTTGCGTCGGACGAGCGCTGCGTGCTACCACGCCGCTCCACCCGGCGGCTACGACGATCAGCGGAACTACGATGAAGAGTATCCTGCGCGTGCGAGAGAAGTGTAGCACGTCGTGCGCATCACTCCCGGATCGCATCGCAATGGTGTTGTATGTATCAGCCTCGCGATTACCTCGTTCCACGATGTAATGATAGCGTAAGCCGATGCATTAACCAAATGGTAGCACTTTTCACCGACAGAGGCCGAATTTTCGCATGATAAAGACGATGTTCCGCGGCGATAGGAGGTAACGACGCGCTACGCTCCTTTTATCCGATCGTGCCCGCTCCGTCGATCGGTTCCTGCCACATCCATTGGTTGCGTGTTATGTATTCGTTCACGACGCGGCTCGCGGACCGCACGAAGAAGTTGATGTTCGAGTCGTACACTTCCAAGTATCCGACGCCCTCTTCGTCGAGACGGAAAAACGCTACGTAATCCGAGACGCGTGCGGCCATGTTGAGATCGTGGGTAACGACCAGGATGGTATGATCTTGTTTCAGCCGGCCGATGAGCTCCTCGATCTCCCCCGCGGTAACCGGATCGAGGTGACTCGTCGGCTCGTCAAAGAGGAGCACATCGGGATTGAGCGCGATGGCGCGGGCGATGCACAGCCGTTGTTGTTGACCGCCCGACAGTTCGAGTGCGTTGCGTCGTAAGTTCTTTTTTACTTCGGACCACAGCGCAGCACGAGTGAGCGCCTCTTCGATTCGGTCTCCCAAACGGTCGCGAATGCCGTTTATCTGGAGACCCCAGGCGACGTTGTCCCATATGCTGGTCGGATAGGGGTTGGCTCGTTGAAATACCATGCCGATGCGGCGACGCACCAATGTCGGGTCGATGTCGTGCCGATAGATATCGATTCCGTGGTAGAACACACTCCCGGTAACGCGAGCGTGCGGTTCTATTTCTATGATCCGATTGAGCGTCCGAAGGAAGCTCGTCTTGCCGCTCCCGGAGGGTCCGACGATCGAGGTCGCGGTTCCGACGTGAAATGAGAGATCCACGTTTCGAATGACCGGTTGGTTGCGAAATGCTACGGACAGCTGTTTGGTCTCGATGACCGGTTGCTTCGCCTCGGGTAGGAGGTTGGGATCCGTTGTCCGAGGAGATGCTCCCTGAAACTGAATGGCGTTATCGTGCATTGTGTTCCCCCGCTTCGCGTTTTTCCACCCCTACCGACGATCGGCGATCCAAGTGCTTGCCGAGGGCTCTCAGTCCGAGATTGATCGTTGTCGATAGGGCGAGTAGAACGATGATCGCCGCCGCGGCAAGGCGTTGATACTCGAGACCGGGCCGTGCGGACCAGTAAAAAACCTGAGCCGGTAACGCGGTGAAGCGCGAGAAGACGCCCTGCGGATCTACCGATATAAACGCTGCGGCGCCGACGACCAATAGCGGCGCCGTCTCACCGATGACCCGTGATATCCCGAGAAAAAGCACCGTGATGAGCTGTCCCGACACCGCCGGAAGAATGCGCCTCAGAACGACCGCCGAACGCGACGCACCGACGGCATAGCACGCTTCGCGATAACTGTGGGGGATCTGCTCCAGGATATCTCGGCTGTTTATGACGATCGACGGAAGTACAAGAATCGCCAGGGTGAGCGCCGCCGATAGTACCGTACGTCCCACCGTCCCCACTCCGTCTACTCCGAATGCGGCCCCGCTGGTGATGGGGCCTAAGCTCCGAACAAAGAGCGCCAAGCCGAGTATTCCGTAGATGATCGACGGAATTGAAGCCATCGTTTCGATGTTGCTGCGAACGAACCGGGAAAACCGTCCGCCGCGATCATATTCGGTCAAAAACACCGCCGTCGCCACGCCGATGGGAAATGCGATCGCAAGACTCACCGCAACGATCCAGACCGTACCGAGCAGCGCCGTGCGAATACCGGTGGTGAGTGGGCGGCGCTCCAGCGGTTGGGTGAGAAAGGAGGGACGAATCCATGCGCGAAAACGCAGTTCGGTGCCCGTCGTCTCGTCCATACGATCGCGAATGTATGAAGTCCGAAGCAACGATTCGGATAATGACCACGTGTCGACTACCGACGGCCGAAATACGTGAGTCTCGGCAATCTCCCGCAGGCGCGCGCGAGAGAGAGCTTCGAGCGCGCCCTCCTGCTCGTAGCGACGCACGATTCCGGCGCCGGCGTCCGCGCGAACCAGCTCCGCCAGCGCGGCCTCGTCGTACTCCTCTATCCCTGCCGGCGGGTCTACTTCATAGGAGACCAAAACGTACCCGAATGCGTCGTTCACGATCCCGAGAAGAAGCCACGTTATCATGACGCAGGCGGCGGCGGCCGCTACCATAAGGAGCGACACCCATACAATACCGACCCTGTGTCGTACCCGTACCAGACTGAGCTGGGCGCTATCGATGAGATGTGTTGAACTCATACTCCGATACCTTTTTTGTCGCTTCGTCGACTGATGACGATCATGCAGAGCGAGATGAGGTACAACGCGACCGCCAGGGCAAAGATGCTTGTGTAATCGAACGTTCCGAACGCCACATCGCCGCGGGTGATGCGTACGATGTATCCGGTCATCGTCTCCGCTCCCCGTAACGGATTGGCCGTCAGTACCGATCCGCTACCCGCAGCGAGGGAGACGATCATCGATTCCCCGACGGCGCGCGAAAAGGTGAGAACCAACGTCGCTCTCATCGTTGTTTTGCTTGCGGGCATGACCGCCTTACGAAACGCCTCGAAGCGGTTTGCGCCGACCGACAGCGGCGCCTCACGCAGATGCGCGGGGATCCGTGAGAAGCGCTCGTCCATAATGGTGAAGACCGTCGGTGTAATGAGCAGTCCGATCGTAAGTCCCGCCGAGAGCAGGTTGAACGGCTCGACGCGCTCCGGGCCCAAGAGATTCTGCAAGAACGGCGTGAGCTTTGTGAGCGCGAAGTAACCGAACACGACCGTCGGAATACCGGCGACCATCTCCAGTATCGGCTTGAAGATACGCCGCGCAACGGGACTCGCGTATTCGTTGAGTAGTACCGCGATAGATATCCCGAACGGCATGGCGACTGCGACGGCGATTGCCGCTACTACGACCGTCGGAACGAGTAGCGGCAAGATGCCGAACTCCTCCAGCGCCGGTCTCCACGACGTTCCGAGGAAAAACTCCCTAAAGGAAAATGTCGAGGCTTGAAAGAATCCGCGCGATTCGTTCAGGAAAAATATGAGTATGACGAACGTGACCGAAGCGGTCACGAGCGCAGCGGATCCGAAGACGAACCCCGTCGCTACGTCGACGACATTGAGTCGTTTTCGAAGATCGGACTCAGTCATGATGTGAATTGTGTCGTGCAATCGTGAGGATTCGGTGAGGGCGAGCGTGTTATGAGCGTGTATTCTGCTTTTCTCCGCCCTCCGGCGAGCGTTACATTGAGACCGACGGTATGTCGAAGACGCGCTCAGGGGGGCGCGGTGTCGTCTTCGACCGGCGGTCTGTGCAACTCGGCCCTCCAGGGAGGTCGAAGTTCGTGTCCAAGCCGCGAGTCCTGGCTATCTGTATTCACAATAGCGCGCGAAGCCAGATGACTGAAGAGTTTATCCGGTTGTGCGCAGGCGACGCCGTAGAAGTCGAAAGTGCCGGTCTTGAGCCCGGTACGCTCAACCCAATTGTCGTCGAGCTCCTTTTGGAGGACGGGATCGACATCCGCGGCAAGGCGACGAAGAGCGTCTTTGATCTTCACCGGCGAGGGGCGGCCTACGATTACGTCATTGCCGTATGCGACCCCGAAGTCGCGGAGCGGTGCCCTATCTTTCCCGCCGAACGCAAGCGGTTGCACTGGCCCTTTCCCGACCCCTCTCGTGCAGGCGGTACCGAGGACGACAAGCGTGCGGCGATCCGACCGATTCGAGACCGAATCCGCGAGGCTGCATCCCGATTTGTGCGCGAAGAACTCGGCATTGACGGAGGGCGGTGTTAACACACCCTCCGGCCGACTTCGCCGCCGCGTCTCGCGCTACTCGCGGGGTAGGTACTCGTTCGTAAACGCCGCCTCGACATCGAGCGGTCGGGGTAACAATCCGTTTTCATCCATAAATGTCGTGAAGTTTTCCCACACCGCTCGATCCATGACGCCCCAACGGTCCGCATCGGCACGAAAATAGGAGGCGAGGTAGTCGAGACTGCGTCGGGCGTGCTCGTCCGCGATCTCCGGCGCATAACGCCTCAGCACCGCCGCGGCCTCGGCCGGGTCGTCGATCGCCTCCTCGTATCCCCGTGAAAGAGCGCGGAGAAACGCCTCGACCGTCTCGGGACTGTCGACAATCATCTGTTCGCTGGTGATAAAGATCGGGGTATAGTAATCCAGCCGCTCGTCAAACTCCACCAAGGGAAAGTAATCCAACTCGACGCCTTGAACCTCGGCGCGGACGCCATCCCAACCGTAGAAGATCCACGTGAAGTCGATCTCTCGTTCAAATGCGACCAGGATATCCATCGTGCCGACGTTTACTACCTCTACACTACTCGCGTCGCCGCCGAATGGACCCATCACCGCGTCGAGCATCGCGTCCTCGTACGGCGTTCCCCATCCGCCGTATCGCGCACCTTCGAAGGCGCCGGGATTCGCGAAGCCGCGTGCGGAGGGAGCGGCGTAACCGGAGGTATTATGCTGTAGAATCGTGGCGATCGCCACGATGGGCAGCGGCGCATCCGCGGTGCGGGCAAAGGTAAGCGCCTCCTGGTGACTGATGCCGAACTGTCCGGCGCCGGCGGCGACGAGCGCCTCACTCCCCACCTCCGACGGCTGCACGATTTCTACGTCGAGCCCCTCATCGGCAAACCGGCCGCGGTCCACGGCGAGATAGAGCCCGGCGTGGTTGGTGTTGGGAAGCCAGTCCAGAACCACCGTGATCGGTTGTAATTGAGTATCGTCGGATCGGGGTGTCGCCTCATCGGCCCGCCGCTCTCCCCGTCCCGCCGCCGACAACGGAAGTGCCGATACGCTCAGAATCGCGAATATCGCGATCGATCTGTGAAATCGTCGATTCATCATTTCCTCCCCGGGGACGATGGAACGAGGGTGGGCTGTGAAGAGGAAGGGGTGTCGCGCCGGGCGGAATGGTCGGTTTTAGTCCGTGAAGGAAATAAAAAAACCTTCCACCGGGGCGAAAGGCTCTACAAGTCGACTCCGATTCCCTACACCGGCATTATCCGGATCAGGTTCGATGGGTCGAAGCGCTACGCTTCCTCTCAGCCGGAATCTCCAGCTCCCCGTATACGATAATAGTGTCTGCAGCGAGTGTACGGGCGTGAGAGACGCTTCGTCAAGTGGTGCGAAACCGCCGTACGAGGCCGATCAGCTCTCGCATCTGTTCTTGATTGCCCTGCACGATCTCGTTGACCTCCGAGATGGCGCCGATGATGTTGCCGATCCGTTCGCCGACCGTCTGCATGCGAGTATTGACGGCGCTGGATGACCCGGCGAGCTCTTCCACGGTCTCGTTAATGGAGCCGACCCTGCCGTTGATGCGTTCCGACTCCGACTGCACGCGATCGGTCACCTCTCTGATTTCCGTGAGCGCCTTTACGATCTCTCGGCTCGCCTCGGACTGCTCATTGAGGCTCGCCAACATCTCTCCCATGGACTGCGCTACGTCTTGAATACTCTCGACGATTCGTTCGAACGCTTCGCGCGCTTTTCGGTTGATCTCGCCCGCGTCGTGGATACGCGCCACATCGCGCTGAAGATTGGCGTTGATCTTGCTCGCGTTCTCGCCGGAGAGCTCCGAGAGCTTTCTGATCTCGTCGGAGACTACGGCAAAGCCCTTTCCGTATTCGCCGGCGTGCGCCGCCTCTATCGCGGCGTTCATCGCCAGGAGGTTCGTCTGTTCGGCCACGGCGTTAATCACGTCGATCATGTCGAGCATATCTTGCGTGGAGGTCTCGACCATCCCGATCGCCGATACCGACTCACCGATCTGCTCTCCCGCCTCGTTGGCAAGGGCGACCAGATCGTCGGTGAGGCGTTTCTTGTCCTTGGCGATCTTGTCCAAGCTGCGGATCGACGCGTCCATCTCCTCGACCGCTGCCAGGGAGTCGGCGAGCGCGTCCGACTGACGCAAAACCGACGTATTGAGGCCGGTGATCGAGTTGGTAATCTCCGATACCGACGACGAGGCGGCCTGCAGCTCGCCGTCGAGGTGTTCCAACTCGGTGTGCACTTCGCGCACCGTTTCGCCGTTTGCCGAAACGTTATCCGCCGCACGCTGGCTCTCCGACACGAGGCGATCGGAGCTCTCCAACAGATCGTCGGAGCGCGTCTGGACGACGCACATGATTTGCCGCAGATTTTCCGAGAACTGATCGAAGGAGTTGGCGATACGTCCGATCTCATCGCCGCGCGATACGTCCAGCCGCTCGGTGAGGTCAGCCTCGGCGCCCGATATCGCCGTAAGACGCGCCTCCAGACGGCGAAGCGGCGTGACCAACTGCGGGTACAGCACGATGTAGCCGCTCACGGTCACAAACACCACGATGATCACCACCAGACCGACGATTCGCAGGGCGTATGCGCGCAGTTGGCCGGGAAGACTCGCAATGTCGATGACGACCTCTACACCCGCTATGCGATAGTGCATCGTCGCATCGTCGCCCAGAATATGCTCCCCACCAAAGTCGTCCCGCCGCCACTCCCGGTTCGCGTGGGGCGAGGTTGCGGCATCGTAGATGGCGATGACGTTTTCGTCGGCGAGACGGGCCGCGGCGCGATCCAAGAGATCGGGATCCGTAGCGGCGTCCTCTCCCACGCTCAGCCCGATGATCGCACCTTTGAAGCGATAATGATCCAGAAGCGTTTGACGCTGAGAGAGCGCCGAAAAACCGAGGATAATCGCCTCGATGACCAATATGGCTACCGCCAATGAGACTAAAATCGTGATACTGACTGACTGTTGTTTGCCCGTTTTCATTACTGCTCGCTACCGATTCCAACGAAACCACGTACTGAAGATCCGCTTGGTACGCGGCGTCAGCTTCTTCTTGATGTATCCCGCCGCGGCGCGCTTCACCGCCTCGGCTTGAGTGGGGTAAGGATGAATGACTGAGGCCAGCTTGTCGACCCCCAGCCCGTTTTGCATCGCCAAGACGATCTCTCCCATCATCTCGCCGGCGTGGGCTGCTACGATCGTCGCACCCAGGATGCGCGTTTTTCCTCGGGGGGTAATGAGCTTCACGAACCCCTCGGTCTCGCCGTCGAGGCGCGCTCGGTCTACCCCCGAAAGCTCGTGACGATAGACGTCGACGGCGATCCCGCTCTTTTGCGCATCCTGCTCGGAGATACCGGCGTGCGCGACCTCCGGACTGGTATAGGTCGACCACGGGACGACGAGGCGACTCGTACGCGCCGTACGCATAAACAGCGCGTTCTGCACGACAATCGACGCATTCGCCTCGGCGGTATGGGTGAACTGGTACGGGCTCGCTACGTCTCCGGCGGCGTATATGCGGCGATTGCTCGTTTGTAGAAAGTCGTTGACCGCAATGCCGCGCTTGTGAGCTTTTACGCCCGCCGCCTCGAGCCCGAGACCGTCGAGATTGGCGGCGCGACCGACCGCCACCAGGAGTTTCCGTCCCCCGGCCGTACCGGCGGAACCCGCCCCGGAAGTATAGCGCACCTCGATTGCTTCCTCGCCGCCGCCGACCTCTTTTACGGCAACACCCAAATGGAGGTGGACGCCCGCGTGCTCAAGCTCCTTCTGCACGATTTCCGCAACGTCGGCGTCCTCGCGCGGCAGGATACGGGGAGCCATATCGACGAGCTCCACCCTGCTTCCGAGGCGGGCGAAGCTCTGCGCCATCTCGCAACCGATTGGTCCGGCGCCGATAATGACCAACGATTCCGGGAGCTCGGTGAGCCAGAACAGATTTTCATTCGTGAGGTAGGGCACGGTATCGAGGCCCGGAATGGGGGGCGCGGCGGCGCGAGCGCCGGTAGCGATAATGGAACGGGAGAAGCGTAGTTGGCGCGTCGTTCCGTCGTCTCCGACAACCTCCAGTGTCTTTCTTCCGGTATAATGTCCGGAGCCGATGTACACGTCGACGCCGAACTCGTCACGATAGCGAGCGGCCGAATCGTGCCCGCTGATCTCCGAGCGGATGCGGCGGAGGCGTTCCATGACTGCGGGGAACGACACCCGCGGCATTGTCGAGGAGTCGTCGACAAGCTCGCTCGTGCGAAGCCAGTTCAACTCGGCTTGTGCGCGGGCTCCGCGGATTACGCCCTTGGACGGTACGCACCCGACGTTGAGACAGTCTCCACCCAAGAAGTGCCGCTCTACGAGCGCCGTGCGGGCGCCGAGAGAGGCGGCGATCGAGGCGCTGATGAGGCCTGCGGTTCCGGCGCCGACGACGACGACGTTGTATGTGCCCGAGGGTTCCGGATTGGTCCAATCGAGCGGGTGGACGTTGTCGAGTAAGACCGTGTTGTATCGATCCGCGGGAAGAACTTCGGGCCGTTTCATGACTCTACCTCCTGGTTGCCGTGCGTAGTGGGTGTATCGGGCGTGTCGTCGATGGCCGTTTTCAACGCTCGTCTGGCGACACGCGTTACGAATAGCGTCACCGCAATCGTGGCCACGAGTCCGACACCGTATAGAATCCATTGCACCATATCGCGTTCTCCCGAAGCGCTGCCGAGCGTCGCGAGATTTGCCGCCAACGAGCCGATATACACGTACATGACCGTTCCCGGAAGCATTCCTATCCACGATGCAAAGAAATACGACGATGCGGAAACCGCCGTGAGGCCGTACGCGTAGTTGAGTAGGTTAAAGGGGAAAATCGGTGAGAGTCGCGTGAGGAGAACGATCTTCCACCCCTCGCGACCGACCGCCGTATCGATCGCCGCGAAGCGCGGATTGTCGTCGATCTTGGCGGCGACCCATCCACGTGCGATGTAGCGCCCGGTGAGAAATGCCGCAAAGGCGCCCAGCGTTGACGCGGCGGATACCCACGCGGTGCCCGCGCCGACGCCGAAGACCGCGCCCGCGCCGAGGGTCAAAATGCTGCCGGGAATGAAGAACACCGTTGCAAAAATGTAGACCGCAATGAAGACCAACACCCCGGTGAACCCTTGTGATTCGACCCAGCCGAGCAGATCGCGGAGTATTGACTGCACATCGAATCGAACTCCCAGGACAATCGCCAGAACGACTATGGCGGCGATAAGCGCGAAACGCACAATATTTCCAGGTCTCATGGCCAGAAAGCTACCGCGGAGACACGCCGTCGTCAATAATTGTTTGTAAATGCAACGGATATTCAGCCGGCGAGGCGTCTCAAGCTTCGCCGAATGTCCCGCCAGTGAGAGCGGCCGATCTTGCGCAGTGCCGCGCGTTGCGCCCGTTTCCACCGCGGAACGCAGCATTGGATCGTATGCTCGCCGTGTTCGGTAAGCGAAAACGTACGTACTCGCCGGTCGACGCCGGGCTTTACTGAAATGAGACCGCGTTTGACGAGGAGCTCGGTATTTCGGGATACCGTGCTCGGGTCCGAGCCCAGAGTCTCTGCGATTTCGCTGGAGGTTGATCCGGGACTGATGACCAACGCGACCAAAAGCGCAAACTGCGGCGACGATATACCGACCTCGCGGAACGCCTCTTCATAGATTCTACTGACGATCCTGTTCGCCTTTCCGATATTGGTCGCGATGCAGATGCTGTGGATATCGGCGAAATCACTGGGGCTGTATACGGTCCGTTTCTTCTTATCAATTGCATGTGCAAGCATAGTCACTACCCCCTACGATAAACCTAACTGAAATAATCAGAGAAAGACAAGCCACACGTGAAGAGGCTGACCGAAGCCGAGCCGGAGCGTGTAATCGAACGTCCCGGCAACGGTCCGCCGCCTCTATGATATATCGAAGGGCGGCAATTATCCACCATCCGTTTCGGTACCCGGAATGGTATAAGGTAGGTAGGGGGCGTCTCGTCAACAACGGGACGCCGAAGCGGTCGTTCGGTTTACGGGCTGTTGAGCGCCCAATCGTATTCGTACCGGATGCGTCCCCTCCGCTGGGAAAACCGCGAGGATACCTCGGCCGGTGCGTACTGCGCGATGTGAGCGAGCACCTCCTCCTCGTCGGTGCCGAAGTCGGGCTGAAACCAGTCGAAAATGCTCGATAGGATCAGGCGATTTCCCTCGAACCGTACGCCGCGGGGGTGGGCGAGATACATTCTTGCGGCGCGGTCCATGATCCCGTCGATGTTATCCCCTGTGAGCGCCACAGGGTAGAGATCGGGACAGCCGTAACTCGCGCAGTTGATAACGTAGTGAATGCGCGGATCCATCCATATCGGCCGAATGATGCGATGCTCGATATCGTTGAGCGTGACCTCGATACCCTCCACCGTAGCGATCGGCGTATCCCAAGGACGGTTGATATCGCGTATGCTATCCAAAGGATAGTGTTCCAGGATCAGCTCCACGGTTATCGCATTGTATAGATTGAGCCAATAGGGAAGTTGCTCGTTCCGCGAGAGGTCGTCGACCGGAACGGCCTCCATCGCCCGGATGTATGCCTGGAGGTCCCGGCGGTCGCCGTCGGTCACTGCGGCATAGTCGACCCGGACGACCCCCGTGGGATGGTCGGTAACGATGTACTCGTCGATGAACTCCTGCCACAGGTCGTGATCCACCACGATGGTGCTCGTCGGATCGTGAGATTCCCAGCGCGGCCATAGTTCGGCTTGCGGTGCGGCCGTGAGCGCCGCCGGAACAAGGAGACCCGCCAAAACCACCCCAAAGACGCCATGAATACGTGCGCATTTCATGGAGCATAAAGTTATCACGATTACTTGTATCGTCAACTAATCGACCGTCGGCGGCCCGCAATAGTACATTGAGGGTGAACGTAATGTACTCGTGAAATCGGAGGATCCGAATGCAGGGGACAACGGTACGTTTTCTCAATGATCGGGGAGAGGCGCTTGCCGCCAAAGTCGACGTTCCGGCGGACGGCCCGCCGCGCGCATGGGCGTTGTTCGCCCACTGCTTCACGTGCACCAAGAACCTGCTCGCAGTCAGACGTATCGCGCGCTCACTTGCCGACGAGGGGATTGCGGTACTCAGTTTCGACTTTGCCGGTCTGGGAGAGAGCGAAGGATCGTTTTCGGAGACGACCTTCTCTTCCCAAGCCGCCGACTTGGTCGCTGCGGCCGCATTTATGAAGGCCGAGTACGGTTCGTCGCCCGCGATCATGATCGGTCACTCCCTCGGAGGAACCGCGACGCTCTTTGCCGCACGCAAGATAGACGGCGTCGAGGGTATCGCAACGATCGGGGCGCCCGCGGATCCGGTGCACGTTACGAAGCTGTTTACCTGTGAGGTCGAAGAGATAGAGCGCACCGGGGAGGCGCGCGTCTCGATCGGTGGTCGCCCGTTCTCCATACGGAAGGAGTTTATCGACGATCTTCGAGCGCATCCGCCGTCGACGTGGCTCGGCGAGCTCCGCACGCGCGTTCTCATATTTCATAGTCCGATCGACAACGTAGTCGATATCTCCAACGCGCAGGACATATACACCGCCGTACGCCATCCCAAAAGTTTCGTCTCTCTCGATCGGGCCGATCATCTGTTGTCGAATGCGCGCGACGCACGTCACGTTGCGCGCGTCCTGGCGGCGTGGGCGGACTCGTTTTTGCCCGCCCCTGCACCGTCGAGCGACGGGTTCGTCGAACCCGCCGAGGGCTGGAACGTCACGGGACGGATCGGGCGCGATCACTATCGGGTGACGCTATCCGACGGTCGGCACCACCAGCTGGCCGATGAACCGTCCGATGCCGGCGGTGGTGACCTCGGCGGAACGCCGTTCGACTATCTCCTGTGGGGACTCGCCGCATGCACCGTTATGACGGTACGAATGTACGCGGATCGGAAGGAGTGGCCGTTGGAGGAGGTAACGACACACCTTAAGTATAGTAGGCACGCCGCCGAAGAACTCGGGTTTCCCGCCGAGTGGGCTCGAGAAACGCGGGGCCAGGGGACGCATATTCGGGTGTCGTTGGCGCTCCGCGGCGCGTTGGACGACGACCAGCGGGCGCGCCTTGTGGAGATCGCCCATCGTTGTCCGGTGCACCGTACGCTGGTGGGCCCGATTAAAGTCTCGATCGAGTCGGCGTAGACACGCGCCGACGGGGCGGTTCGTATTGCAGATGTCGTTCGGTCTGCAATACAACATTCATTCAGGGGGTACCGACATGGAGAGATGTATTCGAAGTGCATTGATCGTCGTTTTGCTGATTACGGCGGGAGCGGGCGTCCGGGCGTCCGGGACCTCCGAGAGCGATGAGGTGCGGCAGCAGACGGTTACCATCGCGCTCGGCGGCGACCCGTCTACTTTGGATCCGCACCGATCCTTCAACGGTTTCGTCTTCACCGTTACGAATCAGATATACGAGACGTTGGTCCACCGCGCTCCGGACGGAACGTTGGAGCCGGAGTTGGCCGAATCGTGGAGTGCGATCGACGATACGACGTGGGAGTTCACGCTTCGCGACGGGGTGCGGTTTCACGACGGCACGGCCTTCGATGCCGAGGCGGTCAGATTCAGTATCGATCGTCTTTTGAACCCCGAGACGCGGGCGATCGGCTCATTCATTCTCACGATGGTGGAGGAGGTGAGCGTCATCGACGAGCGAACGATACGTATCGTTACCGATCGCCCCTTCGCGCCCCTTCCGGCCCATCTGTCCCATCCGGTGACGGCGATCGTCAGTCCCGCGGCCGCCGCCGGCGACTTGGGAGTCGATCCCGTCGGTACCGGTCCGTTCGTCTTTGAGAGTCGATCGAGCAATACCGATCTTCGTCTACGCGCCAACGTCGAGTATTGGGGCGGAGCGCCGACGATTCGGAACATCACATTTCAGGTTATCCCGGAGACGGGAACGCAGTTGGTGGCGCTTCAGACGGGGACGGTCGACCTCGTTTCCGACGTACCGCCCGAGCGATTTGCCTCGATCGATGACGATCCGGAGTTGAGCGCCGAACGGTTTCTCGGATGGGGATCGGTTTACCTCGGATACAACACGCTTCGGGGACCTCTCGCCGACGAACGGGTGCGTCGGGCTATCGCTCTCGCCATAGATCGGCAGGGAATTATCGACAATTTGCGTGAGGGTATGGCGCTGCCTGCGGTCGCCATGATCCCCGACACCGTGTTCGGATCGCAGACCGATGCGGAGGCGATTCCCTTCGATCCCGACCGAGCGCGCAGGCTCCTGGAAGATGCCGGCGTCGAGCTGCCGCTGACCATCGCGCTCAATACGTTCGAACGGGCGGAAACGCGTCAGCTCGCCACCGCCATTCAGGCGCAACTCGCGGACGTCGGGATTGCGGTCGAGGCCGAGATCACCGACTATGGCGCGTTTGCCGCGGCGACCTCGGCGAGCGACCACGACTTGTGGCTCACCACGTGGGGAACGGTAACGCTGGACGCCGACTATACGCTCTATGCGTTGTTACACTCCGCTCAGCACGATGCGGATAACCGATCGCTTTATGCGAACGACGAGGTCGATCGAATGTTGGAGGAGGCGCGTGCCGCGGGAGACGCTCAGGAACGACGTGAGCTCTACGCGCGGGTCCACGAGGCGGTGGTGCGGGACGTCCCGTATCTGACGCTCTATTACCCGCTCTCGTCGTACGCAAAGAATGATCGGCTCGTCGGAGAGGCGTACGGGTTTTCTCCCATTTCTCTCGATCTACGCGACGCGCGTATCGAATAGCGGTCGCAGCCGATGCCGGCGTATATCGTTCGTCGCCTCGTATTGTTCGTACCCGTTCTCGTCGGCGTATCGTTCCTGGTGTTCTTGATCTTTCATCTCACACCGGGCGACTCGGTTCGTGCGATGTTGGGCGAGGCGGGACAGGGCATATCCGCCGAGGAAGTGGAACGCATTCGCGAGCAGTTGGGACTGGATAGGCCGTGGTACGTACAATACGTCGCCTTCCTATCCCGCGCGACGCGCGGTGACTTGGGCCGTTCGTTTCGTACCGGGCGGCCGGTACTGGAAGAAATTGCCTCCCGTTTCCCGTTTACCGCGCGATTGGCGGCGATCTCGTTGCTGATCGCGGTGCTCGTGGGCGTTCCGGCCGGTGTCGTTGCCGCGCTGCGAGCGAGGCGGTGGCCCGATATCGCGGTGATGGGTGTCGTGTTGATGGGCGTCTCCATGCCGGTGTTTTGGCTCGGTATTCTCCTGATGCAGGCGTTCTCGCTCAATCTACGCTGGTTACCGCCGTCGGGGAGCGGCACCTGGCGCCATATGGTCCTGCCGGCGGCGACGATCGCCTTCGCAAGCGTCGCGTTCATCGCCCGCATGACGCGGTCGGCTCTCATGGAACAGTTGGGAGAGGACTACGTGCGCACGGCGCGCGCCAAAGGGTTGCGAGAGCTCGTCGTGGTGGGGCGCCACGCGCTACGCGGGACCATGATTCCCGTACTCACCACCGTCGGACTTCAGTTCGGCTCTCTCCTCGGCGGTGCCGTCGTGGTGGAGACGATCTTCGGCCTTCCGGGTCTCGGACGTCTTACCGTGGATGCGATTCAGGCGCGCGACTTACCGATGATCCAGGGAGCGATTCTCTGGATCGCCGTCGTGTTCAATCTGGTAAATCTTGTGGTTGATGTGCTGTACGTCGCCGTGGATCCCCGCATCAGGTATCGCTAAGGTGCGGCAATGATCGTTTGGAAGCGCTTTGTACGCCACCGCGGCGCGGTCACCGGTGCGATGGGAATCGTCGTATTGGCGGTGCTCTCCCTCGCCGCGGAGCTCGTTTCTCCGTACGATCCCGCGGCTCAAGACTGGACCCGGCGTCTGGAGCCGCCCGGGCCCGGGTATCCTCTGGGGACCGATGAGTTCGGTCGGGATATGGTGGCCCGCGTCCTCCACGGCGGCCGGATAAGTCTGGCCGCCGGCGTCATACCGGTCGCGATCGGTGCCGTGATCGGTATCGCCGCCGGACTCGTCGCCGGGTTCCTGGGGGGGCGATGGGACCTTGCGATTATGCGCGTCATGGATGTGCTGCTCGCCTTCCCGGCGCTCTTTTTGGCCCTGGCGGTCGTAGGGAGTCTGGGGCCTGGACTCCTCAATGCCATGCTGGCGGTGGCGGTGGTGAGTATTCCGGGATACGCGAGAATGACTCGTGGGCAGGTGTTGTCGGTGAGGGAGGCCGACTTTGTCTCCGCCGCCGTCGTCGCCGGGGCGAGCAGAGGTGGAATCATGTGGCGCCATCTGTTGCCCAACGTCATGACCCCGCTCGTCGTACAAAGCACGCTCAACATCGGTTATGCGATTCTGGCGACCGCGAGCCTAAGTTTTCTCGGATTGGGGACGCAACCCCCGACGGCCGATTGGGGCATGATGTTGGCCTCCTCCCGGCAGTATCTGCCCGAGGCGTGGTGGCTCGCGGTCTTTCCGGGAGCGATGATCATGATGAGCGTCTTGTCGGTCAATCTTCTGGGCGAGGGGCTGCGGGACGCGATCGGACGGTAGCGCTACAGTGTGCGGCGAGCCCACACTATCCGTTGGACTACTCCGACGAGGGTCGCCGCCGACATGATCGTGAATAGAGGCGCATATTGCCCGGGAAACAGGAAAAAAAGAGTATAGAACACGACCGTCTCGGTACCTTCTATTAACCCCGTCGGCATGACGACGCTGGTGATCGATTGTTTCTCCTCGGCCTCCGGCGCCGCCGACTCGCGACGCCGTTTTTCGATGAGCGCCGAGAGATACATCCACGACGCGCCGTTGACGTAAAACACCGCCAGAAGCGTCACGAGGGGCCATGCAGGGGCCGCTCGGCCGGACACTCCCCCGCCGCGACCGAGCCACACACCGATCGGAATCGTCGCGTACACGACGAAGTCGACCATAATATCGAGGTAGCCGCCGACGTCGGATTGAAGATTTCGGGAACGGGCGATCAGTCCGTCCAGCCCGTCCATGAGCCGATTGACCCAGAAAAGCGCAACCGCCCACCACCACAACCCGTAGGCGGCACTCACCGCCGAGGCGAGACCGACGGGGAGAGACGCGACCGTCACGGCCGTGGGTGAGACGCGTTTGGGCACGAACCGTACGAACGAGTCCAGCGCCCGGTCTTTGAGGTCTCGTGTAACTCGATCAAGCATCCTGACTTCTCATGTGGACAAACTAAACCGTTATTGAGGATATTTCAGCACGTAATGGGTGAATATGTGCAGCTTCAAGCTATCTCGAAGCGCTTCGGCGCATTTGCCGCCCTTGAGTCGGTCAGTTTCGGCGTCAAGCGCGGCGAGCTCCTCTCCCTCGTGGGTCCGTCCGGAGCCGGAAAGACGACGCTCCTACGAATGCTCGCCGGCTTGGAGGCGCCGTCCTCGGGATCGATACGCTACGAAAAGGCGATCACGCGAGATCACCCCGCCATTCTCGTATTCCAGGATTATCTCCTGTTTCCCCATATGACCGTGTTCGATAACGTCGCGTTCGGCTTGCGGTCGCGACGTCGGCGTTGTCGCGCCACTCGCGTGGAGATACGCGAGCGAGTCATGCGCTATCTCGATCAGTTGGGTATTGCCGATAGGGCCGACCACTGGCCGGGTCAACTATCCGGCGGGCAGCGACAGCGCGTCGCTCTGGCGCGAGCACTGGTGATGGAGCCGGCGCTCCTCCTCCTCGACGAGCCGTTTGCCAATCTTGATAAGAATCTCAAGCGCGAAACGGCGCAGTTCATTCGTTCATTGCAGCAGGATCTGGGCGTTACCACGGTGGTCGTCTCCCACGATTTGGAGGAGACCAGTGAGATATCCGACAGAATCGGCGTCATCATCGAGGGACGGCTCCGGCAGATCGCGAGTTTTCATGAGGTCTACTTTCATCCTCACGATCTGGAGGTCGCTCGTATGTTCGGCCCCGTCAATATTATACCCGAGCACCTTTACGATACGCTGACCTCACTACGCTCCGACATGGTCGCGTCGCGTCTGGTGTGCGCCCGGGCTGAGTCGTTCGACCTCAGGTCGGAAGAGGACGGCCCGGGGACGATAACGGACCTGCGACTCGTAGGGGGAAACGCTCATTATATTGTCGCCTTCAGAGATTGGGACGCGACGGTTCGCGCCGCCCGAGAGGGATATCATATCGGCGATACGGTGTCGCTCTACGCGACGGAAGTCTTTACGCTGGAGTCTTAGCGGGCGCAAGCGCCCACGGCAAGGAGGTCTTATGAGCGCACGAACGGGGAGGCGACTCCCCCTTGGGTCTAAGGCGGCCCTTTTCGGCGTGATGGCGTTGTGCGGTTCTCTTGCGCTTGTGTCGGCCGGCGGTCGCGCCGAGGAGCCGCGCGAGGATCTCGGCGAGCTCAGTTTCGAGGAGATCGTCGAACGTGCTCGCGGAAGTGAAGTCGGATTTTACATGTGGGGCGGATCGGACACGATCAACGCGTGGATCGACGGCTTCGTCTCCGACCGTATGGAGGAGCTGTACGATATCGACGTCGAGCGCGTGCCGATGGATGCGGCGGTCTTCGTGAACCGGCTGTTTACCGAGATGCAGGCCGGTCAAGACACCGGTACGATCGATCTTGTATGGATAAACGGAGAGAACTTCCGGAACGCGCGCGACGCCGATCTTCTCTACGGCCCCTTTACGCACATGCTGCCCAACTTCGCCCGCTACGTGGACCCCGCTACCGCCGCAACCGACGCCGGTTTTCCGGTAGACGGATACGAGGCGCCATGGGGCAAAGCGCAATTCAACTTCGATGTGGATATCGCGCGTGTGCCCGATCCCCCGACCGATTTTGCCGCCTTGTCCCGCTGGGTGCGCGAGAATCCCGGACGGTTCACCTATCCGCAACCGCCGGATTTCACCGGGTCGGCCTTTATTCGCCAGGCATTTTATGCGCTTACCGGTGGACACGAGCAGTATCTCGACGGCTTCGACGAGGAGCTGTTCGCGGCCCAAGCGCCGCGTTTGTGGGACTTTCTGAACGAAATTGAACCCTATCTCTGGCAAGGTGGTGAGAGCTATCCGCGCGATTTGGCAGCCCTCGATACGCTCTTCGAGCGTGGCGAGGTGGACTTCACCATGTCGTTCACCCAGACCAATGCGGCGACGCGCATCGCCAACGGACGGTATCCCGACTCGGTGCGTTCGGTCATTATGACCGACGGGTCGCTCTTCAACACCCATTTCGTAGCGATTCCGTTCAACGCGCCCAACACCCCCGCCGCGCTCGTGCTGGCCGACTTTCTCCTCTCACCCGAGGCGCAATACTCCAAAAACACGTTGGAGAATTGGGGCGACTTCACCGTTCTCGCCCTGGATCGAGTTCCCGAAGAGTATCGGACGCGCTTCGAAGCGCTCGATCTCGGCGAAGCGACCGTCGCGCTGGAGGATTTCGACCGCTACGGCGTGCCTGAAATTCCCTCCGAGTATTGGGAGGCGTTGGAAACCGGCTGGGACGAATACGTTCGTCTTCGCTGAGCACACCAACCCGTGACGATTCAACGACGCGCCGTATCGGGCGACCGGCGAGAGCGGCGGCGCGTCGCCCTCAAACTCGCACCGCTGTTGGTCTTCTTTGCACTGACGGTGGGGTTGGGGCTCGTCCATGGACTGCTTCAATCCTTTTCGCTTGCGGGACCGTCGCTCTTTGCGTTACGGAGGGGCGATATGGGGGTGCTCTACGCCTACCGGGAGCTCTTGACGCGCCCTGAGTTTCTCGCGTCGCTCCTGCATAGTCTGTTTGTATCCGGCGTGTCGGCGGTGATTTCGGTCGTGTTCGGCGCCGTGGCTGCGTATCTGTTGTGGAGAGGGCCGCGCTGGTTTTCCGCCGCCGCGTCGGTGTATCGGTTGCCGATCATACTTCCCCACATCGTCGTGGCCTTTCTGACCGTGTTGTTTTGGTCTCAGAGCGGCGTCATTGCATCGGTATTCCACGCTCTCAACATCGATGTGGGCGAGCCCGGCTTCCCGCCCCTGCTGTTTTCCCGCAACGGTATCGGAATGATTCTCGCCTACATCTACAAAGAGTTTCCGTTCGTCATGTTGTTGACCCTCGGTGTTCTGCAACGTATCCCGGAGCGGATGGTGACGACGGCGCGCATGCTGGGTGCGGGACCGGTCAGAGTGTTCTTCAGCGTTGTGTTGCCTCTCATTCTGCCGATTCTGAATCAGACGTTTATCATTCTTTTTCTATTCGCCTTGGGTGGATTCGATATCCCCTGGCTCTTGGGGGCGAGTAATCCGCAGATGATACCGATGACCGTCTATTCGCTGTACTTTCAGGGTCAACTTACCGACCGACCGATTGCGATGGCGGCCCTTACGCTTCTGGCGGCGACCGCCGTGGTCTTCGTGTTACTGTACTCGCGTCTGGCCCGACGGTTTTCCGCCTGGGAGCGTCCGTTGTGAGGATGAAGGATACCCGACGCGCAGCCGAACCTTATGAAAAAGGAGGGATGCGATGGGGCGTTCTATTCGCTCTTATGGTCGTCTTTTTCGTCGTGCCGCTTCTCGTGCTGGCTCTCTACGCCGCTGCGGCACGGTGGGTCTATCCCGACATATTGCCGACCGCCTTCAGCGCCCGGGGCGTTCGATTTCTCGTGGATAACCGCGAGGGAATCATAGAGTCCCTCCTCTCCTCAACGGCGTATTCGATACTCACCGTTGTGCTGTCGTTTGTAGTATGCGTGCTTCCGGCCAACGTGCTGGCCAGATACGAGTTTCGGGGACGGCTGTTCGTTGAGACGCTCTTTCTCTCACCGGTACTCGTCCCGGCGATAACCTACGGTATGGGGATCCACTTCATCTTCATACGTCTGGGCGTCGCCAACGGCATGATCGGGGTCGTCTTGGTGCTTACGGCCGCGTCATATCCGTACATGCTGCGATCGCTCATTGCGGGCTTTCAACAGATCGATCCGAACTACGACGTGTGCGCCGCCAATTTGGGAGCTACGCCGCTCAGACGACTACTGACGGTGTACCTCCCCCTCTTGGGTCCGGCGATACTCGCCGGTGGATCCGTTGTGTTCCTGGTTGCGTTCTCCGATTATTTTTTAGTCTTTCTTATCGGCGGCGGCGCGGTACGATCCTATACCGGCTATCTCTTTCCATTTCTTTCATCCGGGGATCGTACGCTCGGCTCGGTATTGACCGTTGTTTTTGTTCTGGTACCTCTGATACTATTTCTCGTCCTTGACCGAACCCTCGCACGTTATTATCGCCGACGTCTCATGACAGGCGTCGCGTAATTACATTCCAGGCGGCCTTCGGCGCCCCGTGCAACGCGTGAACGGCGCATTACAAGTAGTAATATTTTTCACAAGGGCAAAAAAATTTCAATAAATCATATCTCAATAACGACGGAATAAAGTTTTATCGATAATTTATTGACACATAGATAACGTTGGGTTATCGTGAATGTAGTCACGATAACCCAACAATAAATTATACAAAAAAATCGCCTTCACGATATTGAGAGGTCAGTACCATGAACACCACTTTGGTCACAAAAATGCAAGACATCGTCGACAACTGTCTCGGAGAAGAGGCGCCGTACTGTCAGGCCGCCTGTCCGATGCATACCGACATCAAGGGGTATGTTAATCTCATCGCCGAAGGCAAGTTCGTCGAGGCGATCGAGTTGATCCGCGAACAGCTTTTTCTCCCCGCAACGCTCGGCCGTGTATGCGCCCACCCCTGCGAAGGCTCCTGCAAGCGCAACGAGTTGGGAAGCGCCATGTCCATCGCGGCGCTCAAGCGGTTCGTCGCCGACAATTACGACAATCCCGATTTGTGGGATACGACGACCGCTTCGGCCCGTGATGAGCGAGTCGCGGTGATCGGCGCCGGACCTGCCGGTGCCCAGGCGGCGTTCGACCTCGCCAAAGAGGGCTTCCGCGTCACGGTGTTCGACCGTCTGCCGGTAGTCGGCGGTATGCTGCACGTCGGAATCCCCGCCTATCGGTTGCCGCGCAACGTGATCACCGCAGAGTACGAGATTCTCAAGATGATGGGCGTCGAGTTTCGCCTCGGCGTCGATATCGGAAACGACATCTCTTTCGACGAGATCGAAAAAGAGTACGACGGTGTCGTGATCGCCGTCGGCGCACACCGCGGCGTGGTGATTCCCGTGCCGGGCCACGAACTGACCGGTGTATTTAACGCCGTCGATTTTCTCCGCGATGTCAGCTTGAACGGCGCGTTCGAGGGACTCGGATCGCGCATAGCGGTAATCGGCGGCGGTAATGTAGCCGTCGACGTCGTACGAAGCGCCCGTCGCATCGGTATCGAAGATGTGCACCTGATCATGCTCGAAGGTGACATCGATGAGTCTCCCGCCCACAATTGGGAGATCGAAGAGGCGTTGGAAGAGGGCGTGCAGATTCACTACGGCCGCGGCACGGTTCGCGTCGCCGGATCCGATCGTGTCGAGGCGATCGAGCTCAAACGTTGTACCGCAGTGTTTAACGATGAAGGACGATTCGATCCTCAGTACGATGAGAACGACGTGATCTCCCTGGACGTCGAGAGCGTGATTTTTGCCGTCGGGCAAGCCACCGACGGAAGTTTCGCGTCGACCCTTGAGACGACGCGCGGCGGCCGATTCGTCGTCGACGAGACGACGCTTCAGACCTCGATTCCCAACGTCGTGGTCGCCGGAGACGCCTCGGGCCAGTCGGTCATTGCGGTCGAGGCGATGGCGGAGGGGCGCAAAGCGGCTACCACCTTGGTGCGCTTCTTCGATGGGCTGGATATTGCGGCCGACAGAGAGCTGGAGCGCGCCTACGAGAGCAAGCTCGAGACGGAGATCCCCGACGACGCAGTGCGACGCGACAGGGTCGTTTCGGAAAAGCGCCCCGCGGCGGAGCGCGTCGGCGACTTCGGCGAGTACGATTTCGGTATCACCGAAGAGCAGGCGCGGGACGAGGCGGGCGGATGTCTCAAGTGCGAGTGTCTGAAGTGCGTCAAAGAGTGCGAGATGCTCTCCGACTTCTCCGAGTGCCCCAAGCAGCTCTTTCGTGAGATGCTCGAGTCGCCCGAGGTCGCCCCGATCATCCCGTACAGCTGCAACATGTGTAAGCAGTGCACCATCGTCTGTCCCAAAGAGTTCGATATGCAGGGAGTCTTCGGCGGTATGCGTCAGGAGATGGTGTCGGCCAACAACGGCAAGAGCCCGATGAAGGGCCACAACGTCATATACATGCACCAGAAGCTCGGCTTCTCCAAGACGTTCAACACGACCGTTGCGGCGCCCGAAGGTACCACCAAACGCGTGTTCATCCCCGGGTGTTCGCTCCCGAGCCACAACCCGGAGGCGGTCGGTAAGATTTTCACCCACTTGCAGGAGCGTCTGGGTAATACCGGTGCGATCCTCAAGTGCTGCGGTAAGCCCACCAAGGCACTCGGCCAGGCGGACCAGTTCAAGCAACGGTACGGGCAGCTGCAGGCGGAGATCGATAAGCTCGGCGCCGAGGAGATCATCGTTGCCTGTCAGAGCTGCTTCCTCAACATGAGCGCCTACAGCCCCAACCAGCGCGTACGTTCATTGTGGGAGATCATGCCGGAGATCGGCCTGCCCGAGGGCGCGGCGCAACGGGGTAAGGGGAGCGACCTTACCTTCGCGATCCACGACAGCTGCTCGACTCGTGATCGTTCGGGTATCCACGACGGTATCCGTTGGATCATGAACGAGCTGGGATACGAGACCGAGGAGCCGCCGCACACTCGAGAGACGGCGCGGTGCTGTGGATTCGGCGGTATGGTCGTTCCGGCCAACCCCGAGCTTGCGTTGCGCGTCATGAGTCGCAGGACCTCGGAGGTCGAGAGCGACCATATGGTGACCTACTGCGCGGCGTGTCGCGAGTCGATGGTTAAAGGCGGCAAAGAGGCGGCTCACATCCTCGACCTCGTCTTCGACCCGACCAAGACGAAGGAGACCGAGTTCATCGGCGTCGGCGGCGGACCGCTCAAGGCGTGGGCCAACCGCTACAAGGCCAAAAAGGCGCTGGAAAATGCAGGTAAACAACATCGACGAGCGTATGCTCGCCGATCGCGCGGCGTTGCCGCGAGCTGAAATCGCACCACTTATCGTACCGGTCAGGCTCGCCCGTGTCGGCGAGCCTCCGGACGACGCACATCACATCCATGGAGGATTGTCATGAAAAAGGCAGTTATCGCCCTTTCCGTTCTGGTTGTCGCCCTCGCCGCGGCACTCATTTTCACCGCCTTCGGTAGCGAAGAGATCACCGTTGCCGTGGAAGACCTCGACGCTGCGGAGCTCAAGATCGACACCTACGTTGAGTCGAGCCACATCATCACCGTCGCCACGGCCCGTAACCTGATCGGTACGCTCGACGACGTCGTCGTCGTCGACATTCGCAAGGCCGCCGACTTCGCGTTGGGCCACATCCCGGGTTCGCAGAACATCTTCCGCGGCGACTACAGCGCCGACTCTTCCGTATACGGCTTCGGCGGTATGCGCACCGACCGCGCCGGTCTCGAAGCGCTTCTCGGACAGATGGGCGTAACCGACGAAACGATGATCCTGGCTTACGACGCCAAGGGTGATTACGACGCGGCGCGTTTCTGGTGGCAGCTCGACATGCAGGGCTTCCGCAACGTGAAGTTGATCGACGGCGGTATCAACGCGTGGGAGGCCGCCGGTTATGAGGTCGCCACGGGCGCTTCCTCCGCGGTAGTCGAGGCGACCGATTTTCGCTTCATCAACGAAGAGAACGTGCAACGCGTCGCGACGGTTGCCGACGTTATCGCCGCCCAGAACGACCCCAACGTCGTTATTCTCGACACCCGTTCCATCGGCGAGTTTACCGGAGAAGATATGAAGAACGGCGCCGTTCGTGCCGGACGCATTCCCGGTTCGGTATGGCTCGAGTACAAGGCGAGCCTCGGCGAGAACACGACCTTCCTCGACGTAGAGACGCTTCGCGCTCAGTTTGCCGAGATCGGTGTGACCCCCGACAAGACGATTATCGCCTATTGCCAGAGCGGCGTACGTTCCGCTCACACGACCTTCGTCCTTGCGAGCCTGCTCGGTTTCGAGGACGTACGGAACTACGACGGCTCCTGGATCGAGTGGTCGCACAACGAGCAGCTCGCCCTGGAAACGGGCATGCCCGCCGACGTTGAGATGCGCCTCGCCGGTAACTAAACCGCACCACACCAACGGATTCGCGGTATCGGGTCCGCCCCCAACGGGGCGGGCCTTTTTTATTGGTCCCCGGCGGCGCACGCCCGGCATACGTGTCATCGAACCACACTATCCGTACGTGCGCACCGTCGCGGTCCGGCGGTCCACCACCGCGATCGTCGCGTTCGTGGTATCGGCGTGACCGCCGTGCTATTATCCATGGTCTGCGGAGATTTGAGAGATGTCCAAGACACAACTTGTACGATTCGAAGCGAACGATGTTCTCTTCAAAGAGGGTGATACGACGCGAGATCTGTATATCGTCCGATCGGGAACGGTCCAGGTCTCGAAGATCTCCGACAACGGAGTCATTCCCATTGCCGTTTTGGGTGAGGGAAGTTTTGTCGGTGAGATGTCGTTTATCTCGGGGCTGCCGCGTTCCGCCACCGTGGTCGCACGGGAAGACGTCAGTGCCAGTTTGGTCTCGAGCGAGGTCCTGAAATCCGATCCGTTCGGAATTAACGACTGGGCTGTCAATATCGCACGAGTCATCGCGGACCGAGTTCGGCGAACGACCAATTTGATCGGCGAGTATCGCAATGCGGCGGCCGTGGCGGGGCACGAATCGTCGGGGGAGACGATCAATGAGTTCGGGCTGCGCGACGAAGTTGCCGAACAACGAGTCGTCGTCTACCTCAAAGGCTATTTCTACGGAAAGCACCTCAACGAGTTAAAAAAAGTACTGAGAACGTACGCCGCGCGCGGCTTTACACAGGCGGTAATCGACTTTGCCGGTGTGCCCGACATAGATAAGGCGGTCCTTGATTTCCTTGTTCAGATTACGGGGGATTCGAATACGTATAACCTCGAGCTCTCAATCAGGAACGTTCAACTCGTCCGGAGCAAAATCCTATCGATCAAAGGAATAGAACGCATCGTCGCACGGAGTCAGCTTCCCCAGGTGCGGGTAACGCAGTACGAGTACCTCATCCGACAAAATGAGGTCGGAAACGTCATGTACGTCGTCAAAACGGGGCGATTATCGATCACGAGAGAGGTAGACGGTGAGGAGATACTCCTGGGGCACGCCGAGGCGGGTGACGTCATCGGTGAGCTAAATCTGCTCAAAGAGGGTACGCGATCAGCGAACGTGCGGGCCGAACGGACGTGTGTCGTGTACAAGCTCTCGGTCGATGATTTCAACAGAAATCTTTATAAACTTCCGAATTGGTTCATGGAAATAGTGCGCAGTCTCGTCGTCCGTCTGCGCCAAACGAACGACATGTTGGAGCGGGAGGTTCGCAGGCAGAGTACGGAAGACGAACCGGTCGCCGAGAACGTGCCGATCTGTATCCTCATGGATTCCGCCAGGCCGGGCCACATCGTGATTCGGGAGAATTTGGTGGAGGGAAATCTTGAGTACGTCACGACGATGGTAAATCTCCTTCTCAAACGGGGAAGTCAGCGGATCTTCATCGACCTGCGAGAGGTGGAGACGATCGACCAAACGGCGATTCGCTACCTTCTGAAACTGCACGTCTACCTCCAAAAACGCGGAGGATTACTTCAGCTTTCGGGCAAGAAGGCCAAAATTGTCAAACTGTTTGGCCAATACGGCGTGGAGCTCCCGCGACCGACTCGAAGAAGTTCGTCCTCGACCGGCGGTCGGCGTTGACTTCCGCCGACCTCACGTTTCGCGCCGGCTGAGGAGCATCGATCGGGGTTGCTCTACCTCGCGGTTTTGCGTTCCCAGCGCGCTCCGACCGCTTCGCCGCCGTGACGACGTAACGGGTCAGGGATGAGTATTTTCAGCCTATGCGACACGGGACGACCGGCGCGACATCGGGCGCCGTGAAGTATCCGCATCGTGCGTCGATTTTTACCCCTATCGGAGCGCGCTACGACGATGTTGTGCCTGGTCTAAGCATCGCCCGCGTCAAGACATCGCCGGGCTATAACAGCAACAGATTGCCGCGGCATCTTCTGGGCGTACATCTCGGTGACCCGGTAACCGTCCTACACCGGCGCGACGGGAGAGAAGAGGCGCATCGTTTTCATCCCGGCGACGTGGTTTTTACGGCCGCCGGATCGCCGATACACTACGCGCACGGGAGCGAGGTGGACGCGCTGTACATTTCCATCGATCCTTCCTACGTTCGAGACGTAGCCGATCAGGGCGTGATACCGCCCGATCACGTTGCTCTCCGGGACGATTTCGGGGCGACGGACATCAGACTCCATCGTATAGGCCGTGATCTCTTTGACGAGGTTGCCGATTCGCGATCCGGCGGCCGGCTCTACGTCGAGACGCTCGCCGTACAGCTGGTTATCCATCTTCTCCGATGTTACGGCGCCGGGGCGGGGCGTCGGGAGGGCGCGCGAGATGTGCAGAACACCGATCGCGCCCGTCGCCTTGAGAGAGCCGTGGAGTACATCAACGACCGTCTCGCCGACGATTTATCGCTCTCCGACATCGCGGCGGTGGTACATCTGACGCCGCACTACTTCTGTCGACGATTCAAAGAGGTCTACAACATATCGCCGCACCAATACGTCATTCGCCGTCGCGTCGAGAAGGCACGAGTTCTCTTGCAGAGATCGCGGCTGACCGTCGGAGAGATCGCGCTGCGTGTCGGCTTCTCGGACCATAGCCATCTCAATCGTCACTACAAACGGCATTTCGGCCGTCCTCCGCGCGACGACACTGCGCAGAGGTAACGGTCCGAAGCCGCATGCGCGACCGGATGGACGGAAGCGCACCGGGAGACGAAGAAGACCGTGTCCGCTCTCGGAGGGCTCGATGCCTTGGGGCTCAATGAGCCTTGTGTACATCTCCGAGGGATATCAAGAGCTTCCTCAGCAGCTGCGCCAGGACGCGTCGTTCATGTCCGTCGAGCGTTTTCAGCAGCTCCGCTTCGTAGCTCACGTGCGAGGGGACCGCGGCATTGATCGTCTCGAGGCCCTGCTCGGTCAACGTAACGAGCGTTCCCCTTCGGTCTTCGGGATGGGGCCTGCGCTCGATGTGACCCCTCCGTTCGAGTCTATCGAGACGGTTGGTCATCGCCCCCGATGAGAGCATCGTCGCCTTGTACAGCGCCGTCGGCGTGAGTTGATACGGTGTGCCACTTCGTCTCAAGGTCGCCAGCACGTCGAAATCGGCTCCGTTGAGTCCGAACTGGGCGTAGTCCTCTTCCATACGTGCTTCGAGGTAGCGCGACAGGCGCGAGACCCTTCCGACGACACCTATAGGCGACGGGTCTATATCGGGGCGTTCGCCGGTCCACTGGGACAATATGAAATCGACATGGTCACTCACGATGGTTCGAGTATAACAGCGCATACTGTTCACGTATATATCTTGACGCAAAGATATATGTCATCTATATTCTTTATATAAAGTATCTTGATATAAAGAAGCTTTATATGGAGGTATTATGCATAACGTTATCGTGGCCTCGTTGGCGCCGATTTTGTGGGGTACGACCTATGTCGTAAGCACGGAGCTCTTGCCTGGGTTTCACCCCTTCCTCGCCGCAACATTTCGAGCCCTGCCGGTCGGCGTGGTCCTTACGGTTGTGGGCCGTACCTTGCCGCACGGTGTCTGGTGGTGGCGTAGTCTGGTCCTCGGCACCCTTAACATAGGCATGTTCTTTGCGCTGCTGTTCTTTGCAGCGTACAGACTCCCCGGTGGAGTGATAACGACCGTCGGCGCGATACAGCCCATCGTGGTTCTCCTGCTTTCGTGGCCTCTCGACGGTCAACGACCGTCACCGGCGGCTGTGGCCGCCTCTTGTACCGGCGTGCTTGGAGTCGGTTTGTTGGTCCTCGGCCCCGGTTCGAGTTGGGACGCCGTCGGCGTTCTCTCCGCGATCGGCGCCGCGATTTCCATGGCAGTCGGCGTCGTGCTGACAAAACGTTGGGGGCGGCCGGTGTCGCTCGTATCGTTTACCGGTTGGCAGCTTAGCGCCGGTGCCTTCGTGGTTGGAATAATTGCCCTCGTGACGGCGCCTTCCGTACCGGCGTTCACTTTCGGCAACCTCATCGGATTAACGTGGCTCGTGGTTCTTAACACCGGCGTCGCCTACGTCGCGTGGTTTCGCGGAATCGAACGAATCCCCAAGGCTTGGCACGTATCGGTGCTCGTGTTGCTCAGCCCCATCGTGGCGGTCGTCGCCGGCATCGTCGTATTGGATCAGACCTTCTCCCCGATTCAGCTATCGGGCATGCTCGTCGTGTGTGCAAGCGTCGTGACGGCGCAACGCGTATCGGTACCGAAGGAGGCTCGGGGAGACGACCGTCGACTACCGGTATGCAACGATCGCGTGGGTCACGTCGATAGCTGAGAGCCCGTACGGGGTGTATGATGAGAGCGGAGGCGCGGTGATGAAGATTTTCATATCGGTGTTTTCGCCCCCCGCCGCCACGTGGGGAGGCCTTACGCGCGTTCTTTCCCTCGCCGAAGAGGCGCGGCGCTCCGGGCACGGCGTACTGGTGAGTGCCGCGGAGCCTGCACGGACCGTCATGGTTTCGCGAGGCTTCGACGTGGCTCCCGCGCCGGAGCCGCGGATTCTCGGCCTGCCTCGTGCCGTGTCGGATCTCGTCGTGTCGCGATCGCAACGAAGCTCCGCACCGGCGACCGATGGGCGTTCGATCGGCTCGATGTGGATGGTGTTCGTATTCTCGGGATACGCCGACGTTTCGTACCTTACTCGAGCCGTGCGGGCCGAGCGGCGCGCGATCGAGTCTTTTCGTCCCGATGTCATCCTCACCGACTACAACCCCGTCGCCTTCCTCTCGGCGGTCATGCTCCGGATACCGGTCGCGAGCACCTTCTCTTCCGTCGTCCTCACGGGACGGAGGTCGTTCCTATGGAAGGTTTTCAAAGCCGCGACGAATCGAGTGCTTACGCGGGGAACGGCGTCGTCGATGGCGCCGGAGGATCTTTGTTTCGGAAATCACGTACTTAAGCTTGTTCCTTCCGTTCCGGACCTCGACGACGCCGACCCGGACGATCCCCACGTTCGCTACGTCGGCCCGCTTCTCGCCGACCTCGATATCCCGACGGATGTTGAAGTTGACCGGTCTCGCCGTTTCGTCTTCGTATACGTCGGAACCGGGTCCGTGCCTCTCTCGACACTCAAGGACGTCTTGCCGGCGGTCTTTCCCGACCGTGGTGAGTGCACGTGCCTCGTCGCTTCTCAGTCGATACGAAGACCTCGTAGAATCGCCTCGGTCGAATTTCACCCCTATCTTCCCGTCGAGCGAGTTCTGCCGCTCTGCGACTGGACGATTTGCCACGGCGGCCAAAACTCCATTGTTCGGTCCCTCATCCACGACGTGCCCGTAATCGCCTTCCCGGGGTCGGTTTTCGAGCGACGGTTTAACGCGATGCACCTGAAGCACACGGGAGCCGGCGAAATGGGAGAACTGTCCGAGTTTAATCCGACGTGGCTTCGCGACGTGCTTGCGAAGCGCGAGACGTATCGAGAGAGGGCGGCGGCGCTCGGTCGAAAGCTCCGCGCAACGGGAGGTCCTCGGGCGGCACTCGACGCCCTGAGCGGCTGGAGTCGCGAGTGGTACCGACCCGAAGAGGCGCCGGGGACCGGCGGGCCGCCGTCGGGACGGCTCCGCCGTAGAAGACGACGAGTACCGACCGCGTTCGTCCACGGGGGCGGAAATCGATATGGATGAAGCCGAGTTCTTCCGTCAGGCGACGCTGAGGATCTGCGGAAATCTCGAGATCCACCACGCGATGGTAGAGCTTCTACGGTACCTCAGACCGACCATCCCGGTGGACAAACTCTTCGTCGAGTACTACGACCAAGGGCTCTCTGCGGTACGGACGATTGCGGAAGCGGACGTCGAGGCGGGGAGAGGGGCGGATACTCTGGCGCCTCTGGACGGCCGGGCTCGCGCGATCATGAAGCGGTGGTTGCAGGACGGCGCCCCGGGGCCGTACGTGTACACGGATCCGGAGAACCAGTCGCCGGCGCGAGAGCTCCTTACCTTTCACCGTCAACGGGCTCGTTCTCTGATGGTCCTGCCCGTGGGTCCGGCGGACGCGATGTTGGGGAACGCCGTTTTGATCTCGCAGGGCGAGCCGTTTACCGAGCACCACGCGGAGCTGATGTGTCTGCTGCGGGAGCCGTTTGCCGTAGCGCTCTCCAATGCACTACGGCACGCCGAGGTGAATCACCTCAAGGAGCTTCTGGCCGACGAGAATCGGTATCTTCGCGGGGAGCTCGCGCGCGACGGAGGCGAGACGATCGTCGGCGCCGATTTCGGACTCAAGTCCGTCATGGATCAGGCAATGCGCGTCGCGCGCCTGGACAGCCCGGTGCTGCTTCTCGGAGAGACCGGTGTCGGAAAGGACGTCATCGCCAATGCGATACACGCCGCCTCATCCAGACGCGAGGGTCCGTTCATATCCGTCAATTGCGGCGCGATTCCCGAGAGCCTGCTGGACAGCGAGCTGTTTGGACACGAGAGGGGCGCCTTTACCGGCGCCCTCAGTAGACAACGGGGCCGGTTCGAGCGAGCCGACGGGGGAACCATCTTTCTCGACGAGGTCGGCGAGCTCCCTCCCCAGGCGCAAGTCAAGCTTCTGCGCGTCCTCCAAGATCGCACCATTGAGCGCGTGGGCGGAAGCGAGACGATCACTCTGGACATCCGGGTTCTTGCGGCCACCAATCGCAATCTCGAAGGAATGGTTACAAGCGGCGAGTTCCGCAGCGATCTCTGGTTTCGGCTCAGTGTCTTTCCGATTCACGTTCCTCCGCTACGGGAGAGAATGATCGATCTCCCAGCTCTGGTCCGACACTTTCTCGTCCTCAAGGCAAAGGAACTGAAGCTCTCCTCCGTACCGGCGGTGACGGAGGCTGCGATGGACCGTCTCGCTCAATACGGATGGCCGGGAAACATACGCGAGCTCGCCAACGTCATAGAACGCGCCCTCATTCTGGCGTGGAACCGACCCGTCGAGCCTGCGCATCTCGGTATCGTCACCGGCCCATCTCTTCACGAGGGCGGAGGAGCGTGCGATCGGCTGGACACCGTGACGGTTCGCCACATCCGCGAGGTGCTCGCCAGGACGGGAGGGCAAGTCGATGGAAAAGAGGGCGCGGCCGCAATACTCGGACTTAAGCCCAGCACCCTTCGGAGCCGCATGGACAAGCTGAGGATTCCGTACGGCAGGAACTCGTAGTCGAACGCGAGCGCGCGATTCCGCGATATATCGCAGTGTGCAGTCGCGAAATATCGCAGTCGCCCAGGTCTTAGAGCAGAGAATAGGGCCGGATGCCCCGCCGCCCGCCTCTTCGACGCCGGTTTTGACCTGGCACGCCGATTGCTTATCTCCTGATGTGAAGATGTGGCTCGAAATCATAGAGCTCCGTGCCGCGCGAGAGTCGGTGGGAGCGGTGGAACACCGGTTGGAGTTGCTTTTCGGAAGCCGTCGTACGGCTCCCGTCACCGTGTTCCGAAGTCTTTCGGTCTCGACGGACTTCAGTGTCCACATCTCGCACGCGGATGTCCCGGAGGGAGAGCACGGTAGCCGATTCGGTGCCTGCGTTGTCGCTGCTCTCCGTCCGCTCGGACTGGTGCGACACACGATCTGGGCACCGAGCGGAGGTATCGAACCATGAAGCAACCGATAAAAGTACTCGTCATTGTCGGAAGCCCGCATAAGAGGGGCTCCAACACCGCGGCATTCGCCGAGAACGTTTTGGATCGTGTCGAGGAGCACGGCGTACGACTGAGTCGAGAGGTCGTGATCCTGGGAGCCGTCGACGTTCGTCCGTGTCGGGGTTGCTGGGCCTGCACCACCGGACACGCATGTCCACTCAGCGGCGATGATCTTGCAAAGATCCAATCGGCAATGCTCGAGTGCGACATGCTGGTTCTGGCGAGCCCGGTCTACACCAACCAGGTGACCGCCCAGATGAAGGCGTTTTTCGATCGGCTCTTCACGTGGTGCCACGTCTTCCCCCTTCTGGGCAAACCCAGCCTGTCGGTCGTCACGACCGGGAATGACGGATGCGGTCCAACCGGCCGTTTCCTGGAGAAGATGCTGGCAACCTACGGAACCCACTCGTTTGGAACCGTTGCCGCACGAGGCGCCTTTACCCCCGGCTTCTTCCCGCGCAAGGAGTCTGAAACGGCACGATATGCGGGGCTTGCCAAGCGCGTAGCGCGAACGCTGGCCGCCGGGCGGACTCCCCCGGCGACGGCCTGGAACCGAAGAATGTTTCGAGTCATGAAACGGAAAATGGCGGGCACTTACGCGGTCCATTATCTCCACAGGGGGCCGATCGCCGGTCAGCCCGACCCTCCGCGCCTTTTGGTACGGATGATTGAAAAAATCTTGAGCAAGCGGGGGCCCGAAGGAGCCGCGCAGCTTGAGAAGTTGGCCGGTCTGATGACGTTCGAGCTCGGGTGGTGGCGCGATCGCAACTGGCTG
Source organism: Alkalispirochaeta sp. (assembly GCA_965601925.1). GTDB lineage: Bacteria > Spirochaetota > Spirochaetia > DSM-27196 > Alkalispirochaetaceae > Alkalispirochaeta. The sequence continues at coordinate 854,870 of OZ271854.1, read as the reverse complement.
GGTGTCCGAAGTCTGCGGGAGCTCGAGCGCGTACCGATTCCGGCAACGTTCGACCCGGGCCGCGCAGTGCCAGCACGGCTGCGTGCCGGCGACTCGGGAGCGGGATCCTCCACGTCCCGCCCGCTTTCGGAGTCCACGAGTCTACAGCCTGTCGAGGAGCCGTCATGACCCGGCCATTGTAAGAGCGTGCACCGCGGAGACGACCACGACCACTCGGGCGTCTCCGCTCACACGACCGCAAGAATGTCCAGCCATCTCCGCAGAAATGTACAAGCCCCGCTCGGCCTGCGGCGGTAGGTTCTGTCCAACATCTACCGGTGGAGGAGGTACGAAGTAGTGAGTGCATTCGAGTCGGGGAAAAACTCGACGTCGTTCACCAGCGGCGACGTTACACTGAAGGGAAATCTGTTTCTCCCTCCGGACTTCAATCCGCATCATGGATATCCCGGAGTCGTTGTAGGAGGTACGTGGACGTCGGTAAAGGAGCAGATGTCGGATCGATACGCCGAGCGGCTTTCGCGCTCGGGGTTCGTCACGCTGGACTACGACTTTCGCAACTACGGCGAGAGTGAGGGTGAGCCGCGTCAGTACGAGTCGCCGACGCTGAAGATGGAGGACAACCGTAACGCGGTCACCTATCTCGCGTCGTTACCGTTTGTCGATGGGGACCGAATCGGCGCGATCGGTATCTGCGCGAGCGCCGGGTACATGTCCGGCACCGCCGCGCGTGATCGACGAATCAAATCCCTCGCGTTGGTCGCCCCGTGGCTGCACAACTCCCCGATCGTCGAGGCGATCTACGGAGGTGCGGACGGCGTGGCGCGGAAGATCGACGCCGGCGAGGCGGCGCGCGAGCGGTACGAGCGCACCGGTGAGGTCGACTATGTGCCGGCGTGCAGTGACACCGACGAGGCGGCTGCGATGTACGGCCCCTTCACCTTTTACCTCGATCCGGCGCGCGGTGCGATCCCCGAGTGGACGAATCGTTTCGCCGTCATGTCGTGGCCCGAGTGGTTGCGGTTCGACGGCGTGCGATACGGGGCGGACATCGATGCACCGACGGTGGTGGTTCACTCGGAAGGCGCCGCCGTCCCGGACGGTGCGCGACAGTTCTTTGCAAACCTCGCCGGTCCCAAGGACATCTTCTGGACGCAAGGCGCACAGTTCGATTTCTACGATCAAGAGCCGCAGGTCGGAAAAGCGGTTGCCGTTGCGGCGAACCATTTCGCACAAACATTGTGAGTACGGAGAGACGAATGAAGAACAGCACACGAACGGTCTCCATGGGGTTGGGATTACTCGCCGTAGCCGGTATCGCCGGAGTGTTTGCCGGCGGAGAACGGGAGGCGACACGGGACGAGGTAGTACAACACATTGTGGACGAGTACGAAATCGTGCGGGCAATCGAAGGCATCGCGATCGCCGTCGACGAGAAGGATTGGGACGCCGTCGCGTCGTTCTTTACCGAGGAGATATACGTCGATTTCACCTCGTTGGCCGGCGGCCGACCGGGTACAATGGCGTCGCGCGATCTTGCGGCGGGCTGGAGTATTGCGCTGTTCGACGGCAAACCGAGTTACCACATGTACGGCAACCATCGCGTCACGATCGACGGCGTTACGGCGGAGGTCTTCTCCAAGGGCTACGCGTTCAACCACCTCCCGAGCGAGGCGCCCGACGATCTGTGGGAGGTGTGGGGTGACTATACGCACACTTTGGAGCGAATCGACGGTCGGTGGATGGTAACCGGCATGACGTTCGTCGCCACCTACATGCGCGGCAACGACGTGGTACGAACGTACGTCCCCGTCACGCCGTAGCGTGCACAAGCATGATGGTCGCCGTTCTCGACCGACGGCGAGTCGTACGGTTATCATCGTCTGCACGGGCGCAGGCGGCGGGTTCGAGCCCGTATCCGTCGAAACGCCGCATCGACACGATCGAGCGTGAGTATAAGCCACTCCCGTCCCAGGAGGTATTGTTTTGAAAACTACATTGAGAAGCCGTGCACTGTGTATAGTGGTCTTCTTTCTAGGCGTGTCGAGCGTCGTCACGTCTCAAACGACCGATGCGGCTCAGTCGAGTCCTACCGTTTCGGTCGTGATGCAGTTTGTCGAGGCGATCAACAGCGGTGATCGCGATGCCGCTCTCGCGCTGGTCTCGGACGACGCGTGTATCGGCTACGGCGGATCGTGCCTCAGTCACACTCGCCTCGATAGCTGGTGGAGTACCGACATCTTCGACGTCGCCGGCCGAATCGAGGAGTACGAGCTCGCCGAAGATGGAGACGACGTCCGACTCGCCGGTCGATTCCGCTCGACCGGTTGGAACGGTCAAGCGAACTATTATTTCACCGTTCGAGACGGTCTCATCGTCGCGTGGGACCTGCGGTAGGTGGGCACGAAAGCGTCGTCGCCGACGAAGCGCTCCGGCATCGGACCTTCGACGGCGTCCCTCTAATCTCCGTTTGTCGTCTCCGTGTGGATCGTCGTACCTTTACCGAGGCCGTCGGTGAGGCGGCCCGTCGTTCCCGTGTACCGGCGACGCATCCCCTTCAGAGGAACAAGGAGTAACATATGGAGCGTAGCCCCTACACCATCGGCGTGATCGGCTCAGGCAATATCGGCGGTACCGTCGGCGTACATTTCGCTCGGGCCGGTCATCGCGTCGTGTTCAGCTCCCGTCATCCCGAGCGTTTGGGCGGACTCGTGTCCGAGGCGGGACCGGACGCTCGTGCGGACACTGTCGAGAATGCCGCCGCGGTCGGCGAGGTTATACTCCTGGCAATTCCCTTCGGTTTGGTTCCCGATACGGCGAACCTGATCGGTCCGCTCGCGGGAAAGGTACTCTTGGACGCCGGTAACTACTATCCCGGGCGGGACGGTGATCGGCCGGGGCGAGAGATGGAGGAGCGCGGTCTCTCGGAGACCGAATGGGTTGCGCATTACTTTTCCGGCGCTTCGGTTGCGAAGGTGTTCAATACGATCTACTTCAAGACGCTCCGCGACCGCGCGTTTGAATCGGGTCCGGGCCGGCTGGCGATCCCCTTTGCCGCCGACGACGGTTCGGCGCGAGAGGTCGTTGAGGCGCTGTTGACCGACATCGGTTTCGCCGCCGTGGACGTTGGAGGTTTGGATCGTACCGGGGTGATGCAGCCCAACCGGGAGCTCTACACCCTGGAGCTGGATGCAACCGCGCTGAAGGCGCTCGTCCACGGGCAACGGTAGTGCGACGGGCTCGGCGTCGCCGGAATGGGTCGGGAGAGGGCGGGCCGCGAGGAGGAGTACATTGAACGGTATTGCAGTAGTAACCGGCGCCAACCGAGGAATCGGCCTTGAGGTCGTGCGGCAGTTGGCGGCACTGGGCTACACGGTCGTACTCGGAGCGCGAGACGAGAAGAAGGGCCGTCGCGCCGCCACGGGTATGGATCACGAGCGTGTGATTCCCCGACGCCTCGACGTTACCGATCCATCGAGCGTCGAGGCGCTTCGGAAGTGGATCGAATCGGAATACGGAGTGCTCGACGTGTTGGTCAACAACGCCGGGATCGACTACGACATGGACCAACGCGCCTCCACCGTCGACCTGGATAGGATGCGGCGCGCCGTGGAGACCAACGTCTACGGACCATGGCGTATGGCTCGCGCATTCGTACCGTTGGTGCGCAAGAGCTCCCGCGGACGCATCGTCAACGTCTCCAGCGAGGCGGGCTCGCTCGCCGGAATGAGCGGGGGCGCGCCCGTCTACAGTATGACGAAGGCTGCCCTCAACGCGTTCACGCGCCAACTCGCCGCCGATCTGAAAAGCGACGGCATTCTCGTCAACTCGATCTGCCCCGGGTGGGTCGCAACCGACATGGGCGGCTCCGGAGGTCGACCGGTGACCGACGGCGCGGCGAGCGTCGTGTGGGCGGTTACCGTATCCGACGACGGTCCGACGGGTGGATTCTTCCGGGACGGAAAGCCGCTTCCGTGGTGATGAGGCGCCGATACGGCCTTGCGGCGACGTGAATGGGACGAGGGGTGCGGCGAGCCGACTCCGGCCGCGGAGTTGACAATGGCGCGTTATGGGGTGATGGTACCCTCGTAGTATGCAAGACCGACCGTCCACGAGACAGTTTCCCTTCGAGCTGCGCCATGTGCGATCGTTCGTCGTTTTGGCCGAGACGCTCAACTTTCACGCCGCGGCCGAGCGCCTCTATCTCGCTCAGCCAGCTCTGACAAAGCAGATACGCGACCTGGAAGAGGGCCTGTCCGTACGTCTCTTTCACCGTAATGGACGCGGGACGGCGCTATCTGCGGCGGGTAAGCAGTTTCTTCCCTATGCGTGGTCCATCTTACGTGCCGCCGACGACGCTACGCGTGCCGTGCAGCAACGGACGTGGGACGCCAAAGTCGTGCGTCTCGGCGTCACCGAGATCGTCGCGAACGCGGGATTTCGCCGTTTTCTCACTACCATACGCCGTCGTGAGCCCAATCTTTCGATTTTTTTGGAGACGGAATGTACCGAGGGGTTGTTGCGTCTGTTGGTAGAAGGACGCATCGACACCGCCCTTGTGCACCTTCCCGTGAGTCGCGACGGCCTCAGCGTGGAAGCGCTGTACAGTGAGCCGCTGGTACTCGCGGGCCCACGGTCGGGGCGGTGCGGCGGAGAGGCCGGTCGAGATGGCCTACCGGTGATCATGTTTCCCTACGACAGCGGTCCGACGCTGTACGCCGCAATCTACGAGGCGCTGAGCAAACATCTGGATTCCTTTTTTATCATCCACGAGAGTGAAGGGTTTGCGAGCAGGTTCATGATGGCCGAAGCGGGACTGGGGTATTCGGTGGTGCCCAAGGCGATGGCCGAGGGGAGCTCCACCGTCTCGCTCCTGGAGGTGCCCGGACTTCCGCGCCTGGAGACGGGCATCGCCGTTTCCCGACGTCCCCTATCGAGCGAGCTTTCCTCGTTCGTCGAACGGCTCAAGCACCACTATGCGGCGTAGGTTCGCATCTTTCTGTTGCCGCTTTTTCTCGGCCGTGTTTAAATAGCACATACCGCAAACAGATGATCCGTTCCCAACGACATATCGGGAGTCGGAGAGAGAGGTCCCTGTGGCGAGATCACGGGTTGAGGCGATTGATATCAATCGGGAGTGGTGTAAGAGGTGCGGCATTTGCGTCGCCTTCTGCCCGAAGAGCGTCTTTGATTGTGACGAGGACGGTACGATAGACGCGGTGCACGTCGAGAAGTGCATCTCGTGCGAATTGTGCGAACGGCTTTGCCCGGAGCTGGCGATAGAGCTCGAGTGGAAGGAGGCCGCCGTATGAAGGCCGCGGTCGAAGGGACTCGGACGGAATCGAAGACGGGATCCACGCCGAGCCGGCCGGCTGCCGGCCGGCCGCTTTTCATCCAAGGTAATCAGGTATGCGCCGAGGGCGCCTTATATGCGGGGCTCGGCTTTTTTGCCGGATACCCGATAACGCCGTCATCGGAAATCGCCGAGTTTCTCTCCGCTCAACTGCCCCGTATCGGGGGAACCTACATTCAGATGGAGGACGAGATCGCCTCCATGGCGGCCATTATCGGCGCCTCTCTGACGGGGCAGAAGGTCATGACCGCCACCAGCGGGCCCGGTTTCTCTCTCATGCAGGAGGCGTTGGGTTTCGCGGTCATGTCCGAGATTCCCTGCGTCGTCGCCCACGTAATGCGCGGTGGCCCCTCGACGGGGTTGCCGACGCAACCGAGTCAGGGCGATATCAACCAGGTACGCTGGGGTACCCACGGCGACCACGCGATCGTCGCCCTCACGGCGAGTAACCACCAGGACCTCTTCGAGGTTACGGTGCGCGCCTTCAACTTCGCCGAGACGTACCGCACTCCCGTGGTGGTGCTCTTTGACGAGTTGTTGGGTCATATGCGCGAGCGGTTGGTGATACCGGAGCGCGGGGAGCTCGAGCTGGTGGACCGACTCCAGACGTCCGTGTCGGAGGGGGTCGACTACCATCCGTACCTCGCCCGGGAGGACGGACGCCTCCCCATGTCCGACTTCGGGGGGATCCATCGCTACAACGTCACCGGCCTCTATCACGACATGTGGGGCTTTCCGTCCACGAATCCGTCGGTCGTAGACGACCTGGCACATCATCTCCACGATAAGATCGAGCAACGCGCCGATGAGTTTGCATCGGCAAAGCGCTTCCATCTCGACGATGCGGACACGATTCTCGTCTCCTATGGGTCGCCGGCGCGTTCCGCCCTACAGGTCGTCCACGAGGCGCGCCAGAACGGGCGACGACTCGGTCTGTTGGAGCTTCAGACTCTGTGGCCCTTTCCCACCGGCGCGGTACGCGAGGCGTGCGCGGGAAGTCGGGCTACGGTGGTCGTCGAGATGAACATGGGCCAAGTTCACCAACAGGTCAGACACGCGGTGGAGGATCCGCGTACCGTCTTTCTCGCAAATCGGGTCGACGGGCAGTTTATCACGCCGCGCGATATCCGCAGCGTCTTACGCATCGTCGAAGGGCAGGGGGTGTAACGTGTCGGTGGTCAAGAAGTACATCAGAAAGCGATTCTTCCCGCATATTTGGTGCCCCGGGTGCGGGCACGGTACGATACTCAACGCCCTCATACGATCGATAGACGAGTTGGAGCTGGAGAAGAACGATATCGTCGTAGTCTCCGGCATCGGGTGCTCGGCGCGCATATCGGGATATCTGGACTTTCATACCCTTCATACGCTGCATGGGCGGGCCCTCGCCTTTGCTACGGGGGTTAAGATGAGCCGTCCCGACCTCAAGATCATCGTGCCCATGGGCGACGGCGACGCTATGGCGATCGGCGGGAACCACCTCATTCACGCCGCCCGGCGGAACATCGACATCACGGTTTTGATCTTTAACAATCGCATCTACGGCATGACCGGCGGACAGCACTCACCCCTTTCGGGGTGCGGCATCCGCGCCTCTACCGCCCCGTACTCCACCATCGACCACTCCTTCGACACGGTGGAGCTCGCTCGGGGCGCCGGCGCGACGTTTGTCGCCCGCACGACCACCTACCACGTCCGCGAGATGCAACAACTTATCACTCGCGCCATCAGCCACACCGGCTTCTCCCTCGTCGAGATTCTCTCTCAGTGTCCGACGCACTTCGGCCGCCGGAACGGGTCCACCGAGGCGGTGGAGATGCTCACCACCTTCAAAGAGCGAACCGTTCCCAAAGACTCGCCGAAGCGTACCGACGATCCGAGTCTTATCCCCCGCGGCGTATTCGTCGAGACCGAACGGCCGGAGTACTGCGAGGAGTACGGGCGTATGGTGGCGCGCGTGGCCGTGGGTGTCGGGGAGGACGAGTCGTGACGTGGAAGGTGATATTCGCGGGCCTCGGTGGGCAAGGGGTCGTAAGCGCCGGTATCCTCCTGGGCGAGGCGGCAGTCATACACGAGGGGCGCCACGCCGTGCAGACGCAAACCTACGGAGCGGAGATGCGTGGCGGACTGAGTCGCGCCGACGTCACCATCTCCGACGGGCCGGTGATGTATCCCAAAGTAACGCAAGCACATATTCTCGTCTGCATGCACCAAAAGGCGCTTACCGCCAATCTGCGGTTGATTCGACCCGGAGCGCTCCTCGTTACCGATGCGAGCCACGTTACCGTCGACCGCTCCACCGATGCGCGCTGCGTCGAGCTCCCCTTCAGCCGATCCGCGGCCGAGAAGCTCGGCAGCGATCGTTCGGCGAATATCTGCATGCTGGGCTCCGTAGCGAGCCTCACCGGAATTGTCGGCTGTGATTCTCTTAGGGCGGCCGTTGCCGAGCGCTTCGGTACCCGCAGGAGGGCGCTCGACGCCTTCGATCTCGGACTTTCTCTTGTAGAGGGCCGGGTCGCTCTCCTCGGTCGCTCGTAATCCGGAGATAGCGATCGGCTATCGCGCCATTCCATACATCTATTGGCCGCCAGAGGGCGGTCGGGCCGACCTTTGGTCATCATCTACCAAAGGAGCGATGCATGGATACGTATGGTGAATCCCATCTTCTGCTGGACGGTGCGACGCGCGGCGCCCTCGTAGCGCTACTCGTCGTGGTCTCGTCTTTCACCTCGCCGGAGACGGCGTCGGCTCGCGGCACTCGCGAAAGCGGCGGTGCGGAGGACACGTCGGTAGCGCAGACCGGGAGCGTCTTTACCCCGGAGGAGATCAACGCCCCCGACCGTGACCTTTTCGGCCGTCTCGACTTTGCCGGGCGTTACATCGTCTCGGTCTCCGATGCCGACATGGTCTCCTCTGCGTACGTTAACGGAATGTTGGGACCGCGGGAGGGTACCGACGCCGTGAGCGTCATTCCTCTCACCGACGACCCCAGAGAATGGCGCGCCTATGAAGTAGAGGCGAGTAACTCCGTCGCCGGTCCCCCTGCGGCGGTCGACGTCACACCGGACGGGCGGTACGCTTTTGTGATCGAGACCTTCACCCGGCGGCCCGACGGCGGCGACGAGATGACGCACACATTCGCCGATTTCTCCGTCGGAGATCGATTGTCGGTCATCGATCTCTCGAACCCGCGGAATCCGGTGCTCCATCAAGAGGTCACTATTCCGGCGCGACCCGACGCGGTCAGGGTGAGTCCCGACGGCGGGCTGGTCGCGATCGGCTTCAATCCGGAAGGCGCCGGCGCCGAGACGCCGATAGGTCTCTACCCCTTCGAGGGCGGGCGCGTCGGCGAGGCGGTCTTCCCCGCAATCCCACAATGGACGGCCGGAGATCGCTTGATCGACCTCGACTTTCATCCCGACGGCGATATCCTCGCCCTGTTAAACGAGGTCGGCGCGAATGTGCGCTTCGTGGAGATCGTCCGTGACGGCGGAGAGCTGACCCTCGAGCTGTACGGGAACGTCGTAGAGACGGAAAAGGCACAGTACCGGATCGAGTTTACTCCCGACGGGCGCCACGTCGTCGCCAACGCCCTCTACTGGGGCGTCGACGTCCAGGGATTCTGGAATGAGGCTCCACGCGGGTCGGTCTTCTCGGTGCGGATGAACGCCGGAACGTACCCCGACGGAACGCCGCGTCACGCCCTCGTCTCGCGCGCCATAACCGGCGTCTCTCCTGAAGGTTTGGCGGTGAGCCCCGACGGACGGTGGGTCGTCACGACCAACCTCGAGCGGAGCTACCTCCCCTACGACGACCCGCGCATCACGTGGTTCAGCTCCCTTACGTTGGTGCGCCTCGACCCGGAGACCGGCGCTCTCACGCGCATCGGAGACTACACCTACGACGGAATACTGCCCGAGGCGGCGGTCTTCGACAACTCGAGTAGCTCCATTGCGGTGGTCACCTACGACCACTTCGACGATCGACGCGTCGGCGGCTCGGTCGACTTCTGGCGCATCGCCGGCGATCCCCTCGACCCGGAGCGTGTAGAGTTGGTGAAGTCGGAGTACTCGGTTCCCGTTACGCGCGGCGCGCACTCGATGGTGATCGTGCGCTGAGATACCGGCGCCGACATACCCATCCCGGGTGTGGGAACGTCCCCCACCCGGGACATCACGATCCCGCCATCGATGTTCGACACCTTCCGGTGGTGCACATCTCGTCCGACGATATGCCGGTGATGAGACGAATCTATACGGAGACCATACTCTCGCCTGGTCGTGATATCCTGAAAAACACGCGATCGTGGGGGCGATAGATGCAGGCTATGGTATACACCCGGTACGGACCGCCGTCCGTGCTCCGACTCCGAGAGGTACCGAAACCGTCACCAAGGGATAACGAGGTGCTCGTGCGCGTACACGCCGCCTCCGTCAATTCGTGGGATTGGGATCTCGTGACCGGTAGGCCCATCGCCTTTCGTATGTGGGGATTCTTCAAGCCGAAGTATCGCATCCTCGGGGCGGACATCGCCGGCCGCGTCGCCGGTATCGGCCGCGGTGTATCGCGATTCCGGGTGGGCGACGAGGTCTTCGGCGACTTGTGCGCGTCGGGGTGGGGCGGTTTTGCCGAGTACGTGTGCGCCGATGAGGCCGTATTGACCCGCAAACCGTCCGGCGTATCGTTTGAGGAAGCGGCCGCGATACCGCAGGCGGCCGTAATGGCGTGGCAGGCCGTTCGTGATCGTGGGACGGCCCTTCGCGGTCGGAGGGTACTCATAAACGGCGCGGGCGGAGGAGTGGGTACCTTTGCAATCCAGATGGCGAAGACGGCGGGAGCCGAGGTAACCGCCGTGGATGGAGCCGAGAAGTTCGATACGATGCGCGAGGCGGGCGCCGACTATCTCATCGACTACCGGAACGAGGACTACACCGCCTCGCGACGACGCTACGACCTGATCATCGATAGCGTGGCTCGGAGGTCGATCCTCGACTATCAGCGCGCCCTACGAAGCGGCGGGGCGTGTATCGTCATCGGGGGAGGGGTCGGCACGATTCTACAGTTTATACTCTTAGGTCCGTCGCTCTCTCTCCTCGGGAGCAAAACGTTGCGGATTTTGGCACATGAACCCAACAAGGAGCTGGCAAACCTCGCGGAGCTCGTCGGAGCGGGGAAGATCGCCCCGGTCATCGATAGACGGTATCCGTTGGTCGAGCTCCCCGCCGCGCTCCAGTATTTGGCGGATGGACGCGCTCTCGGAAAGGTGATTATTACGATTTGAAGCGCGCGTCACGTCGAGACGCGGCGCGCGAGGGAATGTACGATAATCTTCAACTGCGATTCGTACCGTGCGAGTTCATGGGAGGAGTGCATGCGTAGCGTACATGTATCGGATCTGACCGGAGTTGACGGCAGAAGAATTCGGACCACGCGTTGGACGGCTTCCGACGCGTTATCGCGTCGGACGGCGGTGTTACTCCCCGGCTTCGCCTATAGCGCCGAGGCGCCGCTTCTTTTCTATCTCAAGCTCGTGTTCATCAAGCGCCGTTGGGACGTACTCGCCATCGACTATCGATATAGCGAGCACGATGCGTTTCTTGCATTGGGGGACGAGGATAAGGACGATTTCCTTCGGCGCGAACACCAAAAGATCGGTAAGTACGTGGTCGATACACTCGATTGCGACCACCTACTATTGATCGGTAAGTCGTTGGGAACGACGGCGTTATTCACGATGCTCTCCGAGGCCGAGGTGCGCGGCGCAGCTCAACGCGTGGGATATGTGCTGCTCACACCCACGGAACGTCAGCGTGAGCTGCTCGATATCCTCATCGCCGACGACGCCCCCACGTTAATGGCGATCGGCGACCGCGATCCGTACTACGATCGATCGCTCGTCGGCGCGCTTCAGAAGGCGCGCAACGGGCGCGTGTTCGTCGTAGAGAACGCGGGGCATCTCTTTGAGGATACGGATCGCGACACGAGTCGATCGATCGATAACGTTCGGGATGCGGCGGTATTCGTCGAGGAGGCTCTCGACGACGGTTTTTTCGGTTGAACAGATGAACGGACGATCTGCGTTGCGGCGTACTCCGGTGGCGTATGGGTAGCGGAATCGAACGGTTGCGCGGCCTTCTTTTCGACGTCGCCGACCTCCCGCCGCTTCGGACGTTGCGGACTCAACAGGTGGTTGATCTATCCGGGGTGGGTCTCGAGATCGGTGTCGGGACGGGAAACAACCTGCCGCACTACTCCCCACTCGTGCGCGAGCTCACCGTGCTCGATGAGGCCGCGGGTATGAGGGCACGCGTCGAGTCGCGGCTTCGTGATGCGGCTCCGCCGACGCATTGGGTTACCGGCCGGGCGGAGGCACTTCCCTTTTCGGAGGGGCGCTTTGACTTCGTGGTCAGTACCCTCTTGTTGTGCGGCGTAGCCGATCCTGCGCGTGTGCTCGACGAGATCCGGCGCGTGCTCAAGCCCGGCGGTCAGTATCGTTTCTTGGAGCATGGCGCGCACGGCGATAGACGTGTCCTCGCGTGGCAGCGCCGTCTCAACCCGGTACAACGCGCCGTCGCCGGATGCGAGCTTACTCGTGACATCGGTCGCTACCTCGCGGACTCACCGCTCACGGTGCGGACGATTTGGACGCGGGAGGTATTCGGCGGGCCGGGTCGACTGTTTCCGCTGACCGGTGGTGTCGCGATCGCGATATAGTATTATCAAGCAAAAACATACAAATAATGCATCTCTCCGATGCTGTTGAGATATAACTGCAGGATGTCGCGCCATTCCCACAATCTATTGGTGGCTGAGCTCGCGCATCGGTCATCTTTGGACATCATCAGATGAAGGAGAAACTATGCATGTACGTAGTACACATCGCCGAACATTGAGAGAGCGACCAAGAGGTATCGCATTATGTGTAACTCGTAGACATGGTTTCAATTGGAATCCTGAAATGGATCGTGAAATTAGAGCACGATTAAAATGGGTTGACGTACATAACGAGACCCGAGACTCAGGATTGACCTGTCGGAGATGCGGAGTTTCTCGACCGACTTTGCGGAAGTGGTTAAACCGATACAAGGAGTCGGGAGTCGAAGGTCTTCACTCGCGAAGTCGAAACTTGAAGAATGGTCCTGCTCTTACGTTGACGGATGATGTAGTCGTACTCATTTTTTCAATGTGAACAGACCAAGACATTGGAAACCGGATAATCCAATTAGAACTGCCGAGAAAGCGTGATATTACGCTTTTCCGCACGTCTATTCACGAGGTTCTCACGCATCCATCAGTGATGCTTCTCCGTAGACCAAAACGTGAAAAACGATACAGACGATATGAGAAGGCAATCCCGGGAGTGCAACTGGACAGCTGCAAGATGAAAAGCGGACGGTATCAGTACACAACGGTTGATGATTGCACGCGATATCGCGTCCTACGGGTCTATAACCGTCGAACAGCTAAGAATACTTTGGATTTTATCGATTGCGCGGTCGAGGAAATGCCATTCCTCATCCAAAGACTTCAGACGGATCGTGGTAGAGAGTTCCTTGCGTGTTCTGTTCAGGAAAGGCTTCAAGAATACGGTATCAAATTCCGACCCACACGGCCTGTATCTCCGCATTTGAACGGGAAGGTCGAACGTTCACAGCAAACAGACTTACGGGAGTTTTACCCCACGTAGATTTTGATAACCGGTCTTGAAGAGCTCGACCTGCTTTTAGCGGAGTGGTAGTATTTCTATAACTGGGATCGGCCACACGGCTCTTTGAATAGAAAATCTCCCATTGATCGGATCGGAGACCGGTCAAAACCAACACCCTTTGGGACGAAGCTGAATCGAAGTTCGATATCTCTCAAGAAAGACATCAGGAACAGAATTACCGGCTTGATCTTCAATTGAAAAAACAGTTCAAGACGTGAAATGATGTCTATGAGGCACACACACCACAGAACGAGCGTGAAGGCGAAGGGAGGAAATCCCGCAGGGGGCAGAGGCTGCGTTCCTTGGCTTCGCCTGCGGTACGCAACCGGGCCGGACGACGACCGCCGGCGATCGGCCCCTGGGCGCACGCAAATAGGTGCTGCTCGGCGATGCATCCTGCGTCAACTCTGCGAGCACGTCGGGGGTTCGCGTGATAGCCGGGCATCGGCCCCCATATCGACTGTGAGAATGCTTGCAACGCCTCGCCTCGGCGTTGGGACACGGCGACGGCCTGTGTGCGTGCAGCGAGGACGAGACTAGTACGCACCGGTCCGAGTGGGAGTCGTACCGCGTCGGCGCCCGACTCAGTATCCCGGCCGAACATCGTGTACCAATGCACCCCGGAAAGAGATGCTAAAAAACCCCATTGGGACACACCCCTCGACGTTACCCCGGAGCCATCGATCACCTTTTTCGTGTCGTCGTACTCCTCCGTGGAGCACAAAAAGCCGTAGGGCGGCCGATTATCACGGGAGAGGAGCTCTACCGGCGGAATGGCGTCTTCCTATCGCGCAATGAGCCTGTATACGCGCACCGTTGCTCTCCCGCCCACAGGGGTAGATGCTGCGGGGCTATCGGGACCTCCGGCATTCGAAGCAAGAAGACTACGCGTCGGCGAAAGCGAAGATCTGATAGAGCCGGTTCGGAGACGGACGTCCTCACCGTTGTGACCGGTATCGGTCCGATAGTGAGGCTCTTACAAAACGCAGTTTTGAAAGAGCCTCGCCAAAGTGATACTGTGGTGTCGGAGAGACGAGTCGTGTTAAAACTGATCGCACGCATTACCCTTGTTACGCTCCTTTTCCTCGTAACATTCTCCTGTAGCTCTCTGATCGATGCCGCATTTCGTCCGGTAACGGTCGCGGGCGACCAGTACGTCTTCGAACCGCCTATCGACGACCCTGAGTTCATCTCCAACCTCGAGTTCGTTTTGAGCTTCTACCGCGAGCCGTATCGGACCACCTCCGACGGCACACTGGTCATATCGCGACGACTCGCCGCAGACATGGATTTGCTCTACAACTACACGCAAAAGGCGCACGACGAAGAGTGGCTGGCGCAACAACGCGACGATCACGACGCCGATAGTCAAGGGGGCGCCATCCAACCATGGCAAGCGTTATCGAGCAGTTCCAGACGTTCAAAGAAGAGCTTCTGAACGGTCCACGGCTGGCCGGTCCAGACGATCGGGAACAGTGGGTCGATCCTGAGGTTTCGGAAGAGGGCGTGTTGGAGATGGTCGTCGAGGATATCGCCCGGGACTGCGGGGTTACGCTTTCGGGCGGCGATACCGATTACATCGACTTTGACGGCGCCTCCTTGATGTGGCACGTCGCCGACGATGAGTTCCTCTACGGCGGCTTCAAGATCAACGGCCTGTGGGAGTCGCTGGCGGTACCGTCGCAGTTCTGGAAGGTCGACTTCTCGTTGCCGCCGGATGTCGAGGTACCGGAGAACCTGGCGCACTTCGAGAAGCTGGGTTGGTTCGAGCAGCAGGCGTGGGGCGACGACTGGCGTTTCGGTTGCTTCGTCCGCAAGCCCGGGACCTTCCCGCCGCACATCGCCTTCTTTGATCGCAACTGGTATGTACCGATGGAGTTCTCACTTTCGCAGTACTATGACGCGATGTTCGCCTCATGCGCGGTCAAGGGGTGGCAATACTTCTACATCGATATCGCCAAGGACATGCCACACGTCGAGGCCGCGTTGGAAGATATGGAGCGCGCCGTCAGGCTCTTGCCGACGATCTTCCCCGAGCGCGACTTCAGCTACCACGCAGAGCGGTTGCGGCAGGTGAAGGCGCGATTGTAACGGGCGACGTCCGCGGTTCGCGCGGCTATGAAAAGGAGCAACACGAACAAATACGTCATCAAGTCGACCCACCGTCTCTATCCGATCTTCGAGATATCGCTGACGAGCAATGCAGCGTTTCCTATTCATAGGCGAACTCAACATCTTCTCGATGTGACTCAGGACGCGATAGGCATCGTTGAACGGGTCGTCGCCACGCACATTGCCGAACCCTGCATAGTCGAGATCGCGGCCGGTGGCGACGCGGACGCGGCCGAGCGCGTCGAGGAGTTGCTCGCTCGCACCGATGTGTTACTGATCGCGGACAAACGGCGGACCGAAGCGGCGACTTCCGACATGCAACTGGGCATCGCGGCCCACTGCAGCGGAAGCGGGCTTCTATCGGGCGAAACGGAACCGTTAGACGATCTTTTGGTGGTGCGCGCCACCGTCCTCGATACGCGAGTCATCACACTCGCCTCGTACTACGACGTGTGGCTTCCGCATACTCTCGACGGCGGAATGCAATGCGAGGCTGCTACCGGAGCGCGGCGACAACTTCAGGCGCTGATGCGGTTTCTGCAGGATAGCTACGGCGCGCGGTACGAAATCGAGCCGGAGTGGGAGAATCGGTTTGTCATCTACGATAAACAGACGTACATGCCGACGAATGAGTCGCTGGACGGCGTTCCGTTCGATATGTATTCGGTGCACGAAGGAACATTGTTGAGAAGGATTCCGCTCTAAGGATTCATCCACGATGGTCGTGATGCGATTGGGCAACGACAATCTGGCGACACAACCCGGCAAACTCACGACCACAGTTTTCCTGGAGATCGCCGGCCGCGTTTTTCCGGCGACCGACGGTACGATCAATCGGTCATCGTGCGCGGGCGGTGAATCGAAGACTACCTGACCTTCGCAAGCGGTCGCGCCCCGGAGTCGCAGCAGACCAATTCCTTCATGGAAGGGCCGTACACCTTTACGCTCTCGCAGGCGTCGGGCGCCTTCGTCGTATCGTTCTTGCGCGGCACACCGGACGGCGAAACGGAAACCTTGCCACGCGCCACTGTGCCGCTCGTGGCGTATCGCAGGGCGCTCTGCGAAGCGGCCGAACGGTGTCTCGTCCTATGTGATGCCTTGGCTATCGACAACCGGGACGAGTCGGCCGACCCGCTGGTAGCCAACCAGGTCGAGCCGGCGCGTATCGATCCGGAAATCTGGACCGACCCGTGGCCGCCGGATGAGCCCGCGCGACTGGAGGTGTTGGTTGCGATCTGCGCTCAATTTCATCGGCCGCAGCTTGACCGGTTGGCGGAGCGCTACGGGGCGCGCATCGAACCGCTTCCCGACGCCGCGGAGCTTATCGATACCTACCGCGACCTGCTGGGCTCGCTCGCGGCGCCGCTGCAAGTCCTTGCGACCGACCAGTTGGCCGATCCTTTCGAGACGGACGTTGAGGTCTTGATAAAATCGCTGCAAGAGTGTCTGGCCGAGCTGGCGCGAAGCACACCGGACGAGATCGCCCTGTTGGCGCAACACGAGGTCGGGTTGGTGCCGTTCGGCCGGCGCCGTCTAAGCGGTCGTGGAGCGCGAGTTTCGACTCGAGGTAAGCGAGTGGGAAGAGGCCGCCACCGCGGCGATGGTCGATGCCGACGGCGTGCTGCGCGTCGTGCGCTTACGGCGTCGCCTCGAGCGGCCGGACGATGAATATCGCGATCGACTCAGTATGATCGTGCTCTCGGCCGATGAGGTAGCGTCGCTCGATGACCGGACTCTCGCGGCGCGAGTTGCGGCGGCCGCCTCATGTCACGATTACGGCGTTGGAGGGACGGCTGGAAGGGCACCCCGAATCCGATGGAGACGCATTGAACGACGCAGACAACGCGTTTTGGCAGGGTTGGGACGATGAGGATGAATGACCGCGGGTCGCCCCCCGTTCCGAAGGGGTTCAAAGAGGGTGCCTCCGCGTGTCCGTCTCGCGAAGCGACTTCAGCTTTGCCGGCATTCCTATGTTTAGAACAATGACAAGTATTCCTGCTTTAGAAACCGGGAGATTGAAATGACCGAGGTCAATATAAGATATCTATTGGACATAACAGCATATATGATCGAGGGCCAATATTTTGAGATGCCCAGCCCTGAAGACTATCTATGTTTCATACAGTTCTATAAAGAAAAAGTATTTGGTGCGGGCGATTCTGAAGGTCAGACGAAATATCTGCATGGTTTAAAATTTGTTTTGAAGTTTATACTAAATAATGAACTCGTTAGACTGAATGATCTCATGGTGAAAGGAGCGATGCATTCCTTTCTTGAAGAAGAGGAAACAAAAAAAGTGTTCATCTTGATTTGGGATGAGTTTTTTCCACACCAAGAGTGGCGCGATGACGATCCGATATATCATCAATCAGTTTTTGAGTTTGTTGTGGAGCCAATCTGGTGAAAGTAGTATTACTCGCGGTGGCACAGATGATCAGTCTCATGGCTTGGTGTGCGGGCTGAGACAAGCCGCTGAACAATGCGAACTACGATCACGAGGACGAGGTCGACACGTAGGGTACGCTGATTGACGATCTTGCGGCACGGGCATATCGTCGACGCATGAAGCCGCCGCCTGTTGCCAACGACCCGCGGGAGCTGTTGGCCGCGCTTGTAGCCATCGTTCCCGACTTCGGGCCGTACTGGGATAGCGACGAGAACCTCTTTCGCGACGGCCCCGACGACTACTCGTTTTACGGCATCTACGCCCACTTCAGCCATTATTTTCGCGACAATTTCACGACGCTTTCTCAGAATCAGCTTTCCGATCTCTTTACCCTGGTCGAAGTGTCGGTGCGTAGCGCCGCGCCCGATCTATCCGGCGCGGCGACCACCTGCTTTTTGGAGAACATCGCCGGCGAAGGGTTCACCGACACGATCGCACCACTGATGGGCGCCGAGTCGCGACGTTACTATTCTCTGTGGGACTGAGCGGCCACGGTAGCCCGCTTCGCAGGGGATTCGGCGCGCGTCGGGCCATTGCCGGGTTCAAGAGTCTTGTCGCTGCTCGCGGCCGGCAAATCTGTGGCTATCGTCATCCCACCATACGAGTTCTTTGGGGGTAAGAGCAGGGAAACCATCGGTCTTCTCAAGCCCAAACACCATCCAATCGCCTTCATAATTGCCGATGGCTACGTGCTCGCCCCGAATCGCGATAGCCACCAACCATTCGTTCTAGTTCCCGCCCAACGGGACTCTAACGTGCAACCGTACCTGAAACGGTCCCAAAACGATATCGGATTCAGCTTCCCAAAACGAATCGTGGAGTCCCTTCCCGGTAAACGGCACCGCGAAGCACGCTTCCAACAACCTGAGCCTGTTGATATCAGAGTCAAGGTTCACATCTTCCATTTGATTGTTCAACGGACCATGTTCCGCTGGTAGTACCGTTTCGAACTCATCAAACTCGTCGATGCTCCACTGCCAACGGTCCCACGCCGCGTTCTCAGAATCGTAGACGCCGGAGAGTATGGGTGCTCCGAAGTTTCGCGTTTGCAATCGCTTTTGGGATGCATAAAACATGGCAAGCACGTGCGACTCGTACTTCCCGCGTCGGTTCGTGAATGACAACGTAATGTCCGGAATACAATGGATTGGTCCAAACAACGGGTGTTGAACGAGGTAATCCGCCTTCCATACGTCATCGAGATGCGTTATTGAGTAGCGTACCGGGTATGCCAGCGACTCTGCAAAACGCTCGAAATGTCCACGAACGAGATCATCCATTGCGGTTTTCGTCACGAAGCCTCACCGGGCGGCGACTTCCGTTCCTTCGTCGATCGAACCCAAATCGCTGGACGCGATATGAGCCGCCACCCGGCGCGCGCCGTTATATCACAGGTGGCGCGTGTCGGTGTAGGTGCCGGCGAGCCCGGTAATGGGTCATCCGCCTCGCCCCCGGTCGTCCAGACCCAACAATACTCCGGGCAGTTACGCGAGAGTGTCGCGCTTTTACCATAGCCCCGCCATAACACAGGTTCACTGCGTCGTGCTCTCAAGCCGCCATGTAGCAACAAGCTTCACCTCCACCTCATCCGCGTGCCACGTCACTTGATCGACCCGGCTCACCATGTCTACCGCCACCTGTTGCACCACTTCGCCGTGTCGGTCCACCAGTTGCACGAAGCCGGCTCGGTCGCCGCTGGATCCGGGGACGATCGGCGCCGGGGACGCGGCGTCGAACCGCACAACGACCGCGTAACGCCCGTCGGGAGCGGTGAAGCGTCGGTATTCGGCGCCGACGGCGTGACGGCCGGCGCACGACGATAGGGCGAGCAGTACGGCAGTCGCAGCGATTACACAACTGATCGCGTTGCGCCGGATCACAGACGCGTTAGCTTTCCAAGGCATGGGAAGACGGCTCATGTCGCTGGATGACAACATAGCCCTGGTCCAGTTCCGATTCCAGGCGCAACGATAGTTGGTAGTAGTCGAACTCCCACAGAGCGAACATCTCCGCTTCCACCTCCAAGATCGATCGGTAGTCGATCGGACTCTCGATCGCCGGCGCATCGGGCGGGCCGAACCGTTCGTGCAGCGTCTCGTACGCCACGAGGAAGCGATCGCCCGCCGTCCGCTCCCCCAGCGGCCCGAGGCGCTGCGGTGTGCCGGGCGCGGCCAGCGTGGCCTCTATACACGTGTTGATACAGTCCGGAAACGACATTAACCCTGCTCCAGTGAGCGCTGCACGTATCCAAACGCGTCTTCAAGCGACGTGCTGAGGTGCTCCGACCCCAACACCGGCTCGAACCGGTCGCGCTTGTCCGCCGGAACGACGATTCGAAGCGGCAAGCGCATACGAACGATCCGATCCGGCGTGATCTCCAGATCGTCACCGTAGGTGTATTCCAAGTTGGTGAAGTCGACCACGAGCCCTTGTATCAAAGCCGGGTGAGTCAGATCGCAAAACTCGTTCAGCCTCCAGTGGATATAGGTGGCGTCCTGAGCCCCTGCAGATCCTTCTCGGTAGACGCCGCTAACCACGGTATAGCCGGCATAGATCGATCGGCGCTTGATCCGCCACATGTAACACGCGGTCTTGATCGCGCTGATCTCCAGCGAGACCTCTTGCAGCGGCGGGAGCGAAACCGGTCGGCGCGGGTGCATCGTGAGCCTCCTTTGGACCACGATATCTCGCGGGTAGCGTGACTTCAATGTTGCACAAAGTCGAGCTCGTCCGAGGCTTGCGACAGGAGTAGCAAGTACTCGTCGAGCTTCACCGGCTCGATATGCTCCACCGTCTCGGACCCGCCGAGCGACAACAGCGGCGTAAACCCAAAGCACTCGTCGGGGCCGATACCGCTGTGTTCGGGTATATGAAAGAAAAGCCGCCGGCGAAAATCCTCGTCCATGTACGTGGCGTCGGTCAGATAGCGATTGAAGAACCAATCGCCCAGGCCGGTCGCGTAGTCAAGCAGACCCTTGTCGGTAAACAGGATCATGACCTCCCGGTCGCGCACAAAGGACAGATCGGTGAAGGCGGTTCGGGCAAAGGGGATGCAGGGCGAGTCGGCGACGACCCACTGGACGTGTGGCGCTGGGTCGAGGGTCCACAGAAAACCGTCTATGTAACTTGAGCCGCCTTCGTAGGCGAGCAACGCGTAGATATCGGCGCCGAGCGCCTCGCGGTACTACTCCAGGCGTTCGCGTTAATCGCGCCGTACCGCGTGCCCGGTCCGTAGGTGTCGAAGAACTTCTTGAAGCGTTCCATGAATCGATTATGCCCGGTCGTCGTGGCCGGGTACAGTGTGTGTCGCCTCGATCGCCGCTTCGCTCACGGAACGTTCCGCAGGTAAAAGCCGTCGGCGGTACCGAACTTCATGTCCTCTTCCGACTCGAGCGGCTCGCCCAGAAATGCCTGTACCGCCGCGAGGCCGCGGGCGAGGCGGTCGCGATTGGCCGCGTGTATCGCCGGCTGCTCGGCGCCGTCGAGATCGCGGGCCAGCCACGCATCGGTCTGCGTTTGAATGCTCAGATACGGCTCGACGAAGTAGGCGTAACCGATCCAGACGGCGTCGCAAATCTCTACGGCGGCCCCATGTTCGTTGTAGACGATGCCGACGCCGTCGACCGATATCTCCAACGGAACGGTGCGCGTCGGGCGATCGAACAAAAACTCATCGTATGTGAGGCGCTGCACATCTTCCCAGTCCAAAGTAGCAGGCGGCCTGGACGCACGCACCAGTTCGAGCGGTTCGTTCCAATGTACCCAATCCGCGCAATGCACGCGTTGCGGCGTGAGCAACTGTTCGCGTTCCAAAATGCCGGCGACTGCGTTTAGCACGTTGAAGTAGTGGGGTAGAGCGTCGAATACATCGCTCGGCTGGGGCGGATCGGGCATCAGCGCCGTCCACTTGCCGACCGGGCCGCGGCTTCTGTCGACTACCGTCATCCTTCCGGCTCGTACTCGCGCTTTAGCCGGTACGTCTCGATGATCCGATCGGCGACCGCCTGCGCGCCGTCGTCCGGATCGGGAGATAGGCCCATCGATACGCGGGCAATCTGCGTGAGGTGCGCAGCAATTTTGACCCGATCCGCTCCAGCGGTGAGCAGTCGCAGGATGCCGGGAATGTAGGAGTCGTACTCG
Organism: Alkalispirochaeta sp.; assembly: GCA_965601925.1. Classification (GTDB taxonomy): domain Bacteria; phylum Spirochaetota; class Spirochaetia; order DSM-27196; family Alkalispirochaetaceae; genus Alkalispirochaeta. The sequence continues at coordinate 833,114 of OZ271854.1, read as the reverse complement.
TCTTGAACGTCTTGCTCATCTCCCAGACCGATCGGATCCCAATCGCGAATCAGAATATCGTGAATCGCAGCCGACAGCGCGGCACGCCGTGATTCTCGCATGAACGCTATCGTATCGTGAAATACATTTATCGTCCTACTACCGCTATGCGAGCATCACCGTTCCTGGTCAGGATAGTGCAAGGTGGCTACCTTCGACACATTTTGAGTGTCCATCGTTGGGAAGGCGCGTGTTCTTCCTACAAGACTCTCAGGTAGAGGCTCTTCAAACGAGCTCATCTCTCCGTAGACAGTTGTTAACCGGTCGGTACCTATACGATGGTAGGCCAGCTCCTCGTACCCCGACCACGAGGAATGGACCCACATCTCTTCTTCAGTATCCGATACGAATACCTCCAGCGTCACAGGTGGAATCCCGCGATAAGAGGAACCGTACATCGGGAAATACCTTCGGTCGCCGGAATCGTTCATGGCCCAGAAACCGAGCACGGCACTATCGGCGCCAAAGGCGAGATAGAACTGCACGGCGCCGTTACTAATCTGAACTAAGTCCAGTGTTACATCTGGTTCCCGGCTTCCATCAGGCGCGTCCGCACGTGCCGGGCGTTCAGATCCGTAACCGATCAAGATGGTAACCGCAAGGCAGAGGACGATGCGCCTTACCTTTTTTATGTACCTCTTTTTGATAACTATCATCCCAGCTCAGTCACCTAGGATTCTCCGGCCCAGACGACGAGTGCTTTACTTCAAGTATGGTGTCGTCATCTCGTTCTGAGAAACAGAACTCAGTTCCACCGTCCAACTGTAGTGTGAACACACGATCGCGCATAACTGCCGAAACGATAGTGGTTCCGGCACAATCAAATTGATCCGTCAAGTCCAAGTAATCTTGACCGCCATTCAAGTCATCCACGGGGTCGGGACCTTCGACCTCATGTACAAAAAGGAGTCCGGCGTCCAGGAACATACGAAGCCATAGACCGTCAACCAGAAGATAGAAGATCACAATTGCATCGGGGTTGTTGTCATCCGGCACGGCCAGTAGTTTTCTGCAAACTTTTCCATGGATTTCGACAATCTCAGGGTTTGGGCTTTGCCGGGATATACGCATAGTCAGCTACTGTGGCAGCAAGTGCGGCATCACGACCGTCTCGTTCTCCAACATCGCGCCGAAATCCCACTCATGGTGCGGTGATGATACCGCATACCATCGGCCGGAACCAGCCGTCCCATGTGCACGTCGCTCGTGACTTCCTAACCGATTCTATCAATTCGATGCCGTCTTGTACCGCTACCAAATACACTGTCCCGGTAATCTGAGCCGGTATTATATTGACGCGATGAAGACAGTGCTGATATACGGAGCGTCTCGCGGCCTTGGTCAGGCTCTTGCCGAGGGCCTATCGGAGAAAGAGACGCGGCTGTTTGTCGTGTCACGGTCAAGACCGGCGTATCTTGATCGCGGCGTTGGGGACGTCGTCTGGATAGAGGCGGACCTTTCTAAGCCTGAGGAATCGACCCGCGTCGTCTTTGATCGTATCGGGGAAACCGCGATTGATCTTTTTATCTACAACGTCGGTATCTGGGAGCAAACGGCGTTCAGCGAGGAGTACGATTTCTCGTCTTCTCCGCACGTCGAGTCACGTAAACTGATCGAGACGAATGTATTGTCGCTTATACTCCATACGCAGGGGGCAATCCCGCTTCTCCGCGCGTCGAGTTCCGGGACGATGATATTCATCGGCTCTACGTGGGGAGAAGATCACAATAACGGCCGCGAAGTCGCGTTTTCCGCGAGCAAAGGAGCGATGCGGGGTCTGACGAACGCCGTTCGGGAGATCGTCAGAGGAGACGGAATTTCGGTCACCCTCATGAACCTCGGGTACATGGCGAGTGAGCACGGACTCTCGGTCTCGCGAGATGAAGTGTTGCGCGAAACGGACGCGTCGCTCATTCCGGTTCACGACGTCGTGCAACTCGTGACGACGATCGATTCACTCAGCGCCGCAAGTTGCCCGAAAATTATCACAATGCCCGCAACCGCCGACGTCAATATGTAACCGCGTGCACGCGGACCAGTTGCATCGAAAACCGTATGCGGCGACCGCCCGGCTTCAGCGGAGGTCGAGACTCGTAAGCGACCAATCGATCGGCGCTTTCTTCCGCTGATGGTGTCGCTCGTCGCGTTGGATCTGGCCGCGTTCGGCATGGCATAACGGTGCAACCGGCTCACGGACGGAACGAGCAAAAGAGTGAGCTCGATCACACCTTCGCCGCCCGAAAGCACGAGCTGGGCCTCAAGAGATTTTTAGCGAGTACACTCGGCACGTTGTACTTCGCGCCCGATGCTCCGGCCGGTAGGTCGATCATCGTAAGGCACTTCGATAGTAAGCTCGCGCCCGAATACGTCGAGCCTTACGCCGGTTTGATCGAGGCGGTTGGTCGATGGATCGAAGAGCGGCCCGAGCTCAGCGCGCTGGTCAGAGTAGAGCGGATACGTGAGGCGGGGATCGATTCTGTCGTTCGTCCGCACCACGTCTACTACGTCTCGTCACGGGACTACGACGATCAAGAAGAACCGATCGAGGCACCGCCGCAATTTCTGAAGATGCGGGACACGGTACGCGAACTCTTGGCGCGAGATGCCGGCGCTACCGTAGCGATCGTCCGGCGTGTAGTCGTCAACAGCTTGCTGCGGCCGACCGACAAGCTCTTTTTTGAGGGGGCGGAGGCAAAGTTCATTCTGGTGGAGCCCAAGTTGGTTCCCGAAGATGTCGTCGCATGGGCCCGCCGCACGTAGCGCGTGCGTTGAGCGTCCACGCGCCGTCGCCACCGCTACTCCATAGCAGCTGCCGCCTTCGCCGCAGTGGTCAGGCTGTCGGTCTTGGCTTCGCGTTCTCATCGTATTGTGACGCGGTCGTGCGTCAATCTCATCTGCACCACGCGAATGGTGAGACGAATCGCGCTATGATAAGGTCACGAGACTACCAAGAACCCGTATGAGCCGCGTATCGGCGACCGAACAAGGAGAGGATGATGGACCCTGTGATCGACTTTTTGGACCGCTTTTTTGAAGCCGAGGTAGCGGCGATTGTGGCCGACGGCCTACCGGACATAGACGACTACAACAGCAAGCTCGAGGCGATGAACCGGTTCGTATCGCCAAAGGTGAAAAACAAGTTCGGCATGATTCCGTTGAAAACGCTCGAAGAACCGGACTACTACGAGCGGGCGGCCAAAAGGAAGCCGCCGACCAAGCGCTTCCTCTTTCGCATCGACCACTACCAGACCAGCGACGGCACCGCGCTGTACCACTGCTTTGTCTCGGACCGGTCGCCGAAGGACTGGAAGGAGTACGGCAAGTGCTTGATTGTGGAAGAGGTCGATTCAGAGTTAACGATCACCGCAAGCCGCTTTTTCAAGCTCTTCGGCGCCAACACCTACAAGTGGACCACCGTCGCCACAGACAGCGCCTATGACGTCAACCACCCCGGCAAGCTGGTGGAGACGCGGCGGCTTCTCGCGCCGTCGGACCACCCGGCGAGCATGCAGCGCTACGAGCGGTGAGGCGCGGGCGCGTAAAGGGGACGCAAAGCATCGGCGGAAGACGCCGACCGGGACGAACGCTGAGACGGGATGCGATACAACCGACGGAGGAATCATGAGCAAACAGGTGTTCGATGAGTATGTGCAAGAATACGATCTGCCCCTAAATAGGGCTATGCGTTCACACCGAGATACCATCGACCTCATCGAAAACACACTGATCGAGAACGCAGAGGGCCGCGTGGATCAAGCGCTCACGTTCGATGCGGAATTGGTGCGCTTTTACTCGGCGATCGAGCGGTGGAAGGTGACGTGGAAGACCAACCAACACAGCCCAATCGAGCTCGAGGGAACGTTCAACATCCTGCCAATCGAGCAGGTGCTCATTGGCGACGTAGACTTCCATCCCGATGAGTTCCCGGTGATGCGGAACTTCACCGTCGTGGACTATTTCTATCCCGAAGCCGGCGTTGGGTTCTATGTGGATAGGCCGGAGCGGGGTTTCTTCGTTACGTTTTTTGACGGTGACACGAAGGCGCTCAACCTGGATTTCAAGGGCTACCTCCAGATGATGAAGTACACCAAGGGCGCTGCGTACTGGCAACGAATCATTTTGAACCCCGAAGGCGGCATCTCCGAGCGGATCATCGCCAACATGCAGCGGCTGTTTCCCGAGTTCACCAAGGAAGGGTTTCTGGAGCTCTACGACTCGGTGCGGATCGATCGGTAGCGTGAGCTGTTCGCGGCTGACGGTCCGGACCGATGTGCGCCGAGGCCGCTACAAGACCGGCCCCGATCGTCTCGCAGTTCGGCGACGCTTCAGCAGTCGTGCCGGCACTTGCCGGCGGTGATAGCACACGCTATCATTGGTCTTAGGAGGATCGGATGCACAGCCTGAGTGTTCGAAAGATCGATGCGGAGGTCTATCGCCGTCTCCGGATGCGCGCCGCGAAACATGGAGTGTCGATGGAAGAGGAAGTACGGCAAATCCTCGCGTATACCGTCAACGCGCCTGAGCGTCTCGGCGACCTGGCGCTCAGCTGTTTCGAAAACGACGGCGTCGAGCTCCGGTTGCCGCCGCGCGAGGTGCACGAGCCGGTCGGATTCGATACGTGACGCTACTCGATACCAACGTCGTGTCGGCCGTCATGAGCCGGTCGCCCGATCCAGTGGTCATAGAATGGCTCAACCAACAAGATGCCGGCGGCTTATTTATTTCGACGATCACGATCGCCGAGATCGGATACGGTTTGTGGGTTTTGCCGGACGGCAAGCGCCGTCGAAACCTCGAGGAACGATTCGAGCGATTCGTACGACAAGGATTCGATCAACGGATTCTCGCATTCGACGAACGATCAGCGCGGATCTATCCGCAGATCGTCGGTCGCCGTAGGGCGTTGGGCCGACCACTGGCAGCGTTGGACGCACAGATCGCCTCAATCGCCCGCACAAATCTGCTGGCGGTTGCGACCGGTAACGTGAAAGACTTCGAAGAATGCGGGATTGAGGTTCTCAATCCCTTCGTATAGCTCCCCAAACATCGGTTGTGCATCGCGGCACCGGTAGGCTGGGAGCATACCGGTGCCGCAATGCACCGGCGCGAGGGATACCGGGGTATGAGGAGCCAGAGATGATCGATAAGACCGAGCTAAAAAAATACTTCGCTGAAAACTGTAACAAGCATCTCTTTGCATGGGAGATGGCAAACGAAGAAAAGTTCAGTTCTTTCGAGAACAATCTCAAAATATTTCGAGGCGAGGGTCTCGGAGTAGATACCGCGCTCAACTTAGACGACGAAATGAAGCGGTTTTACGCCGCATTGAAGGGCTGGACCGTCAAATGGACGCTCAAACCCGAGTTGGGCGTCGACATCGAAGGGACGATCAACATTCTGCCGATCGAGGAAGTCCTCATCGGCGACGTAGACTTCCATCCTGATGAGTTCCCGGTGATGCGGAACTTCACCCTCGTGGACTATTTCTATCCCGAAGCCGGTGTTGGGTTCTATTTAGACAAACCTGAACAAGGCTTGTTTTACCATGAATTTGATGGTCATACCGATAAGCTCAACCTTGACTTTAAAGGCTATCTGGAGATGCTGAAGTACACCAAGGGCGCGGCGTACTGGCAGAAGAGTGTCATCGAGCCGATCGTGAAAACCTCGAGCCCGGTTATCGAGAAGATGCACGCGCTCTTTCCCGAGGTAACGGTCGAGGGCTTTTACGAGATGTACGACTCGGTGCGGATCGATCGGTAGCGTGCGCGCCGTGATTGACGGGGCAGGAGCAAGGGCGCCCGAACGCCGACCACACAAGGGGGAACCACGATGGAAAACGTAATCGACTTTTTGGACCGCTTCTTTGAGGCCGAGGTGGCGGCGATCGCGGCGAACCGCGTGCCCGATCTGGACGACTACAACCGCAAGCTCGAGGCGATGAACCGGTTCGCCTCACCAAAGGTGAAAAACAAGTTCGGCATGATTCCGTTGAAAACGCTCGAAGAACCGGACTACTACGAGCGGGCGGCCAAAAGGAAGCCGCCGACCAAGCGCTTCCTCTTTCGCATCGACCACTACCAGACCAGCGACGGCACCGCGCTGTACCACTGCTTTGTCTCGGACCGGTCGCCGAAGGACTGGAAGGAGTACGGCAAGTGCTTGATTGTGGAAGAGGTCGATTCAGAGTTAACGATCACCGCAAGCCGCTTTTTCAAGCTCTTCGGCGCCAACACCTACAAGTGGACCACCGTCGCCACAGACAGCGCCTATGACGTCAACCACCCCGGCAAGCTGGTGGAGACGCGGCGGCTTCTCGCGCCGTCGGACCACCCGGCGAGCATGCAGCGCTACGAGCGGTGAGGCGCGGGCGCGTAAAGGGGACGCAAAGCATCGGCGGAAGACGCCGACCGGGACGAACGCTGAGACGGGATGCGATACAACCGACGGAGGAATCATGAGCAAACAGGTGTTCGATGAGTATGTGCAAGAATACGATCTGCCCCTAAATAGGGCTATGCGTTCACACCGAGATACCATCGACCTCATCGAAAACACACTGATCGAGAACGCAGAGGGCCGCGTGGATCAAGCGCTCACGTTCGATGCGGAATTGGTGCGCTTTTACTCGGCGATCGAGCGGTGGAAGGTGACGTGGAAGACCAACCAACACAGCCCAATCGAGCTCGAGGGAACGTTCAACATCCTGCCAATCGAGCAGGTGCTCATTGGCGACGTAGACTTCCATCCTGATGAGTTCCCGGTGATGCGGAACTTCACCGTCGTGGACTATTTCTATCCCGAAGCCGGCGTTGGGTTCTATGTGGATAAGCCGGAGCGGGGTTTCTTCATTACGTTTTTTGACGGTGACACGAAGGCGCTCAACCTCGACTTCAAGGGCTACCTCCAGATGCTGAAGTACACCAAAGGCGTGGCGTACTGGCAACGGATCATCTTGAACCCCGAAGGCGGCATCTCCGAGCGGATCATCGCCAACATGCATCGGCTGTTTCCCGAGTTCACCAAGGAAGGCTTCTACGAGCTCCACGACTCGGTGCGGATCAGCGGATAGGGTGCACGTTCGCGACGGTCCCGACGACTATTCGTTTCACGGTATCTACGCCCACTTCAGCCACTATTTTCGGGACCGCTTTACAGTGTTTTCTGCCGATCAACTCGCCGCGCTCTTCACGCTGGTAGAGGCGCCGGTCGGGAGCACCACGCTCGGTCTGTCCGGCAAAGCTTTCAGCCGCAAGGCCAGAACGAGACGCCCTTCAGCTTCGCCTCCAGCACGACATTGACCATCGCGTTGTCCGCGATCACCGAATTGAACGCGCTGCCGCCGCTGCCGAAGTACTGGTTCGACTTCGCCAGCGCGCACGTTGACGGTTCGGGGCTTGGGAAGAAGCCCAGCCTAATCGGCAGGTACTTCCTCCGCCCGCATTTCTCGCAAACCTCGCTCGGGTACGCTTCGATGCCGACGAGATCCACGCGGTCCGGTACCGCGAGTTGCACAACCGTCGACAACTCGTGGCTCTTGCGGTGATGCACGACCGGCATGCTTTCGATCCCCCGGGGCCGGAACACCGCGTCCCACGTCTCCGGGGTGGTGAAGTACTCGTCAAACACCCAGTTGAGCTGCAGCACCGATCGCTTGCCCCACGCCGGCTCCTTCTTGAACCTGAACGGCGCGATCTGGCGCTTGCCGATACCGCACGCACGGCAGTGATCGCTCAGATCGAAGGTTGCTTCGAGATATCCGAAGTCGTCCTCCGGCTGGGGGTACCCGTGATGCCAGCTTGGCGTTACGTCCGCGTTCGGCGCTGTACCGATCTCTTTCTTAGTAAATTTGGTGGATTCAAAGTCTACGCACTTGTGCTTCGCGATCAACTCACGCACGCGTGGCCACGCCTCATCGTCTTCGGTGATGTCAAATGCGTCGAAGCCCGGACCGAATATAATACCGGCCCGGGCAAAATCATTATGCATCTCAGGGGTTACGTGGTTTGAGACGCGATGCGTATGTTTCATTCAGTTCATCACTCCGGACCCAGGGCCCTTAGAACCTCAGTGTACTCCTGGTGGATATCCCCGGCAACCTCGAGCACCGACCCCGTCATTGTGCGAGGCACGAGGAAAAAAAGATAACTCCCCGACGCGACGCGGCTCCCAGCTCCGGATAGAGAAGAAACTCGGCACGGAACGTACCCTACAGAGTTCGCACTTCGAGACCGAAGTATCTGCTAAACTACCTCGAGAATACGCAAATGGTTTGCAAGAGCACACGAACAGGGGACGATCCTCCCATGGACTACGAGCGCCAATTCTTGGTGATGGTCGACGCGGCGATCTCATTGAATGAGCTCCTGAACCGCATGGCGCGATTGGACGGCTTTGTGCGGCGCACGCGGCGCTCGTTCGATTGGCAACGCAACTGGATTCAGGTTGCGCAGAACGAGGATCACGACGCGGTGCGCACGCGAGAAGAGGATGGATTTCTCTTTTTCAAGTTCAGGGTAGAGGTATCGCCCCTCGGCGACGTATCGGTCGAAGACCAAGTCGCGTGTGCGCGTCGGCTTCACCAATCCTACCGGGCCGAAGGGTACGATGCCGAGATCTGCGCCGACTTTGAAGCGTTGTTGGATGGGCCGGGGTGATACACTGTGTGGGGGACCAGTTCGCGTGCGTAACGTAATCCAACTACTGTATGATTTCGTTGAAGGGGCAACCAACGAGTCGGTTGGAATCGAGTTGCAGAAAGCCTCGCACAAAAAGCTGAAGAAGTACCTGGCGGGCAAGACGGAGTTGTTTGAAACCGAAATCGATTCGCGCATCGCAACGATTAGAGACGAGGCGGGAATCGAGTTTCCCGATGCTCAACGCGATCTGTTCTATCTGGGAAGTTTCAAAACCAGATGGAACCGAAGGTCGCAAACGCCCGACGAAGGAGTGGTATCGGGCGGAACGTACATCAACGGTATCCTGGATACGTTTCTGTATCCCGTCGAGTTCTGGGATAAGGCCACCCGGAAGTTTGCGCAACACGGACTGGAACGTCGTGCCGAGATCCCAACCGATATGCGCTGGATCGAAAGCACGACCGCCTACAACGACCCGGAGTACACGCCGCAGTTCGGTTGTGTGAAGATCGACTCCGAGGCGTTTCCCACCGAGTTCTATTTCTACGACAGCGGCTTTGTGTACCGGCTGCCGTTCACGTCGTTTGAAGAGTACTTCACGGCGATGGCCGCGTCGGCGATGGTGCGGTGTTGGCAGTACTTCTACATCGACCCGCAGACGATCGTGGCGAAGAATAGGGATCAGCTCTATCTCACCTGGTCGTTGCACGTGGGCACGCGCGTCGACGAGCGCTTGCGGGGTTTTGAACCGGTCACCGACACGCCGTTTGATCGTCTGGACTTGATCCACGAATACCTACACCGGTGCATAACGCTACTGCCAGGGTCATTTCCCTTTTTGGATTTTGATCATCACCAAGAACACTTTGCCGCGTTCGAAGCGCGCTATCGCGAAACCGGGCGCACGAGCTCACGATAGGAGAGTTACATGGAGATAGGATCGGTATTTCGGATAACAGGCGGCGCCTTCAACGGATTCGAGGCCAAGCTGGTGGCGGTCTCCGGCGACACCTGGACGGTGGAGGTTGAGACGTTCGGCAGAGCCACCACCGTCGAGATTCCGGCGCAAGAGAAGGCCGAAGCGCCGGCCGAAAAGAGCGTGCGGTGGCTCCTGGGCCACTGGTGGTACGAACAGCGCGACCAGGCGCCCTCGATCGAGCTCTATCGGCGTCACCTCGCCTACGAGGAAGAGATTCGCGCCCTGTCGCGCGAGGAGCTCGAAGGTGCGCGCGAGGAGAAGCAGCGCACGCTTGCCGCTCCGGGCGATGCCGCCGCAGACTCCGAAGACCTGCGGTTTGGGCAAGCCTCCGCGCGCGTCGTGGAGTATCAAAAGGGACACTCGGTCCACAGCCGCTCTCGGCGCCTGTGGTGGACGGCCGAGCGCTTCGAGGCGCAGCTGGACGAGGCGGCTCGCCGAGAATACGACGAGCTTACCGCGCAGGATTACTCGACGCAAAAATCGGAGCGCCTGCACCGCTTCGTACTGGACCACGGCTGGCGCGTGATCGCACTGGAGGTTGCCGCCGCCTTTCCGGAGTCCGAACCGGATGCGGTCCAAGTCGCCCCACTGGATAATGCGCCGGACGACTTCCATTGGCGGGAGTTGGCGGGGCTTGGTTTTGACCAACTGGTTACGGCGGTCTTTCAGCCGGTGGAGCGGCACGCGGCGCCCTTTCTGGACGCCTTACTCGATCGCTTGATCTGCGTGCTGGCGCTGCGCGTAGACGGTAATGACTATCTGTTGTACGCGGTAGAGAATCTCAACGCCGGCCACTACGAGGGAGCGTATTCCTCCACAACGCTCTTGGTCGGCGCGCCGCCGACCGACGACCCGCGCCTGGGCGAAGCTCCGGCGAAAGAACACTGGCGTGTCCCCGCCTCGATCGCCGCCCTCTACCGCGTCCACAACGGCTTCGGCCTCTTGAACCACGCCTGGGGCTGGCAAAACGCCGCCAACGCAATCCTGCCCAATCGGCATCTTTCGGTGATGACCCACATGAACGATGTCGTCGCCGAACAGAACACCCCGGTGGACTACGATTTCCTGGACCTGCTCGAGTTCTACAACGACGGCAGCGGGAACGGCCGCCATTTCCACCGACAGAGCAAAGACGACGCCGACCCGTCGACCGTCGATTGGGACCACGAGATGCGCGAAATATTCGAACCGCAAAGCTTCTGGGATTTCCTTAACCACGGCCGGCCCCTTGCAGACTGGTTCGGCTACAACACGCCGTAACGATAAAAGGGAGACTATCAGTCGTGAAACCGAAACCGGGCGACCTCTTTTCCGTCCAAATCGCACCGAACGAGTTCGCCTTTGGACGGGTGATGCTGAACATCCAAGACCAGTGCGTGAAGGCGGGGCTGATCCGGCCCGACAACCCGTTGAGCAGGTGGCCCGAAGGCGTAGCCTTAGTGGAGATCTACGCCGAGACGAGCGCCGGAGCGTTGCCCGATTTCACCGGCACGGTTATCCCGGGAGTGTTCATTCCCTTTGGGTTTCTCGTCGACGGGCTGTTCGCCACGGTGGGCTTCACGCAGGTCGATCCACACGAGTTGGAGTTTCCCGAGGCGTTGTCCATAAAGACGATCAGCGAAGCACAGTTGATCAAAGGCGAGTTGAAAATTCCCATGGCCGGGATGGGGTTGGAAGAGGTTGAAGCGATCGATGTAACCCCGGCGACCATCCCCACCGTGTTTCTTGCGGAGTACATCTTGTACGCAATGGGACGAAAGGATGATATCCACAACCCGGTTTTGGTCGACAAGGAGTTGCGGAACCTGAACCGATACGATCTGCGGTTCTCGGACCACAGAGCCGAAGTCTTTGCGGCCGCCGGTCTGGACCCAGACGAATCTTACTATGAGCTCTCCAAACGGATGGGTTTTGACCTGGCGCGGTTTTATTGAGGCTGTTGAACGTCAATGAGGAACCACGTCCAAGGAGGTGTTTTTCAATGAATGGGATAGCGGACCGGCCGAAGTGATCAGCGGGAACTCTGTCCGAAACCACGACGCCTCTTCATGTTTCTCGTCGACCAGGAGATCGAATAGCACGTCGAGATAGCGAGCCTCTCTCGTTTGTGCCAACGTCCGCCATAGATGCAAGGGGTAATTTCTTTCAGACGTATGCGCGATGCTGACCAAGTTGAGATCGCTCTCGCGCAGGAGCTCCGCGATCATACGCGCGTCGGCGTCCGTAATACCGAGCTCGCCGATGTAGTCGGGCCAATCGTCGTCGAGGTCAATGTGGCGAAAAACTGGTAAACTTGGTTAACAATTCCTGTTGGGTCATGTGTCCGCGTCACGCTTATCGGAGACGGTGGCTGGGAGAACAAGCCCAAAACTGCGCGACCGTTTCGACCTGCAGCCCGAGACGGAGGTGGTGTTCGAGTCGACCGACGCCGGCGTGTTGATCAAACCGGCGCTCGGGCGTACCGCACACGTGGCGGCTCGCTCATCGCAACGGAGTAATGAATGAACGATCTCCATACTCAGATCGACGCGATCTTGGCGCGCAAGTCTTCCAAGCGCAACTGGCGGCCGTTGATCGATACGGTGCGTGTGCAGGACGCCCGCCGGCAGCGCGAAGCGACCGCCTACGTACTGGCGCACCCGGAGCTCAGCCGGTGGCCTTCCTACCACCGTGCATGCGCCACCGAGCTGTGGGAGGAGGTGGCTACAAACGTCATCGCCGGCCAGCCCGCGCCGATCTGGTGGCCGCTGGTGCACCACGTCGAGTACGTCTCGGTCGAGACACTACCGGTCGACACCGATATCGGTCCGATCGAGCTCTTGGCGAGCGTCCCGTCGCTGCACTTGGTGGCCGGTGGCTTTGTCACCTTCGAGACGATCGTGAACCTGCCGCAGTTGCGGATGCTCAAGATCGTCGGCGACGAGATCGCCCACGACACGCGCTATTTGTCGGCGCTGGTCAATATGGAAGAGCTGGAGTTGACGCTGGCTGGGTTACGCACCCTGGACGACCTTGTTCCGATGAAGCGGCTGAACTACTTGGACCTCTCCGACTGTACCGACCTGGTCGACATCGGTGCGATTACCGCATTCGGGGAGCTTGCCGAGCTGATTCTGGACGGATGCCGCGCCCTGGAAGACCTCACGCCGTTGTTGGCGTTGCCGAAGTTGCGCCATCTCGATCTCGGGTCGTTCCACGACGAAGCAGCCGACGAGCCGAAACGGGTGCGCGGCTTGGACGAGCTCGCGGCCAAGGGCACGGTGGAGATTACCCGGTGAGACGTTCAACCTCGATCGAAGAGGACGCTCCGCGCCGAGGCCAAGAACGCTATTCGATATACAGCCAGACGTCCTCGTCACGCTCCAGACCGGACAGATCATAGCCGTCATTCTTCATGATCGTGACAACGGTCTCAGAGATCTCTTTCGGATGTATCTTCCGGATCTCTTTGATGATCGCGCCGATATACTCGGGGTCATGATTCTGGTAGTCCCGCAGGACGTCATGCACGCTCCGGATGACCGCCGAACGATGGGTTTGATCGCTCGCCGCAAACGGCAGTAACGATTCTACGAGAAGCATTTTGTATCCCCAGTCGGAATCGTGATCGTGAAGAAGCGCAGACAAAAGGGGTATCGCATCGGGACCGATCGTCTGCATGACGGTCGGAAACTCTATCTTGAACCAGAAGGCCTCTTCATTTTTTTCATCGATCAGCACCTCATACAGATCTCGAACGGCATCCGGCTGTTTGAGTTGAGCGATCGCCCGCCACGCATGAACCGGAATGCACTCTTCAGGAGAGCACCCTTCGTACGCACCTTCCAGGTCGGACTCTCGTACAATTTCCAAAAGCTGGGGATAGTCTTGCGGGGTTATTCCCAGCTCTTGGACATAATCGAGCCAGACTTCCGGCCGTTCCTCGGGCCAGATTTTTCCCTGTTTCGCTACCTTCAGGTTCGCCAGCTCAGCTTTCAATGCAGATAACGCTTTCATCGTGGTTGCATCTCTCCGTTGTGATATCGATCCGACACTACCAATCTACTGCAGCTCGGAACGATTCGCTCGATGCCGCCGGCCGAGAAGCAGCCCTACCGCGGCGAGCATATCGCACATCGACGGACACGGACGGGTTTTGCCCCACGGATCGACGTCACTTCGCCAACAACTGCTCGTAGCGTGAGAGGTCCTTGTCGGGAAAGAGCATCGCGACCGCTTCGATACCGCGCTTCAGATCCTCGTGGATGTGCTGATACTCCGCGGTGCGAAGATTTACGTCGCAAAAGAGGTACTGCCAGTTGGCGATCCCGGCCAGGTCCAACACGGCGTCCAAGTAACCGAAGTAGTCGAGGTTCATCGGGTAGTACGTGCCGCGGTCGTAAAAGTAGATCTGCGGTATCGCCGGCGGCGAGGCGCCGGGCTTTTTGTAGAACGCCGCCAGCTTGAAGTCTCCGGAAAACGGATGCTCGTCGATAATCCTGAAGTGTTTCAGAATCTCGATGTCCTCTTCGCTGTGCATCGAGGTGTTGGAGAGCTTGGGATCTTTGTTCGAGGTGAGCGCGGAGTAGAACGACCTGATTTTGAACTCACCGGCGCCCCGGTGCGCCTCATCGATGTCGTAGAAGAAACGGAGCGCAAGGGTGTTAGGGATCTCAAGAATCGACAGGTAGTCTTCGGGAATCGCATAGCTCTTTTCATCGACCAGCTTACGAAACCCTCGCGGGGCCGCCGATTTCCTCTCGACCATCGCAGGAGTTCTCTCAACGACTTCCGTGTGATAGGCACGCTCCAACGCGTCGGCCAGTTCATTGTAGCGCTGGAAATACGGTTTCGCCATGGCGCGATCATAGAAAACGATAAGCACTCATACAAGCCGGTGGCATGGTTCGAGGTCGGTTCGGGATGGACCGCGAGTCGCCGGCGGAAGTCTCACATTGACGGCGCGAATACGATGCGGCATCCTCCTCCCAGGAGGAGGTTTTTCTTTTAGGAGGGACTATGCCCCTGAATATTGAGAACGAAGAGGCGCACCGTTCGGCGCGTGAGTTGGCTTTTGGCCACCGTCGATTACACGATACGGTGTAGACGATGAACCCGTCCACGTTCCGCGACGTTCTGGGCGTACCACCGGCCGAGGTGCTGGATTGGATTGGCGCCGCCGATGCCGCCTCGCAGGATTTCAACTGGCTCGGGCTGGCGGAGCTTGCGTACGCAAACGCAAAGCTTGCACGCCCGGAAGAGGCGCCGGAGGTGCAGTGGATCGAGGTTCCCGTACGGTGTTACGCGATCCTATCCACGCGCCACCGGCAGGATTCGGAGTTGTTTCGATACTCCGAAATGTACACGCGCCTAAAAGCGATAGAACGGCTGGGGCCCGATAGCGACCGCGATGTTCTAAATCCCGATCGCATCATCGCGTGGGCGCAGGACCTCCCCCTGTCGATCGACGAGGCCGAAGAACTTGCGCGAGCATGGCAAACACTGCCGATCGACACGATACGCGAGCTCCGACGAGTGAAAAACCGCCTGATCATCATGAAACGGCTGCACCGGTTGGGCTTGGTCAAGGCGCGGCATCCGTGCGTGCAACGGCTGGATTTGATCGACCGTCTGCCCTGAGATAGGCCGGCCGAGCGTCAATCGCTAACGTACGCCGGCAATCCTGACGGGTGCGGTTGTCAGCGCGTCATGCAAGGGTGCGGCGCAGTCGATAGCGAGCTTGAGGCGTCGCCGCATTCGCGGTCATGCAAGGAGGGGCTGCCGGCTTTTCGGGCCGAGGAAGATGGACACGACACGAGCAACCCGAACGGCGATCGCCGCGGCCCTCGATCGACACGACCGGTGGACCAAGAACCACAGTCCCAAAAGGAACCCGCTATTCTCTCACGTAGATTTCTCGGGCCTGGATCTCTCCGGATTGATCTTCGACCTGGCAGTTTTGGACGACGTCTCGTTCGAGCGTGCAAACCTGAGCGGCGCTCGGTTTGAGGGAGTAGTCGGCACAAACCTCAACTTCACCGGAGCCGATATGACCGACGTCCGAGCGCAGGATATGCGCCTCGTCGATTGCGACTTTGCACGGGTACAAGGGCGTCACCTCGACCTCTCCGGCAGCGGCTTGCGGGGGTGCCGCTTCGATTCTGCCGATCTTACCGACAGCAGGTGGCACAAAACTGAGTGCCGGGGCGGCCACTTGGATGCAACTGCGCTGGTCGGGGCCGATTTGACGCGCGCCGCGTTCTCAGACGTCTTCATGCAAGAGAGCGACTTGTCCGAGGCAACCCTACTCAAAACACTCTTCCACCGCTGCGACCTGAGAGGGGCGCGGCTCCGCGACCTTGCGATGGAAAGCACGATCATTACCGAAAGCAAGCTCTATAACCTCGACGTGAACGGCACCACGTTCGTTTCGGGTCTTGCGGAACGGAACGATTTCAGCACATCGGGGGATGGGAGCGAGATACGCGACGGATGGCCGGACGGGAGTGCGTAGAGGCGTCGAGTGAAAGCGGGCGCTCACGCCATAGACACGAGCCCTAACGCAACGCATCACTTCGTCTACCCGCCTTCTTCCGCACACTGCCGGCGGTCCCGGCATAGAACGAAGGCCACCTTCATCGTAATGGGCGGCTGAACTCGACGACAACGGTAAGGTCCGGTTCGCCTTCCAGCCAGCGGTGCGACAGGTATGCGCCGGTGACCACGACCAGCCCGAGGTTCCAGTCGTTACGCAAGGGGCGGTCGTAGAGCCCGATCAACGAGAGGCGGTAGTTGGTTCGATCGGCGTCCGGCACCGTGTCGGCCACGCTGTTTAGTCCCAGATTCAGTTCGTCGGTCACCTGATAGAGCACCACCGTGTTGTTGCGAATCCACATGTCGCGTTCGTTCAAGACCTCGGAGATGCCTGCAGGGGCGTCCAAGTAGTAATCGAAGTCGTCGGAGTCGTCCGAGACGGCGCCGTAGTCCACATACGATATCTGCACGGTATGCGCGGCGATAAAGCCGGCAAACGCCGCCTTCACGCGCGGCGCTACGCGATATACGAGGCCGGATTGCGTGGTATAGCGTTCGTCGATCTCGTCGGTCGGATCTTCATCGTACGATGTGAGCCGATAGTAGCCTGTTGCGTCCAGCAACTGGTCGTATTGCGTCTGAAAGGTCACGCTGGCGGTCACGTCGAAGACGGCGATCGGCTCAAAGTATACCGACGCGGTCACCTCGTTAGAAACCGGCGTCCAACGATTGGCGAGGCCAACCTCGATGCGCGCGGGGTCCCAAAGCGATCCGGTGCGGTGGAACAGCGGATGTTGGTACCAGACGCGCCCCTGGAGTCCCGCACGCGGCCCGTCTTCGATGTTGGCCAGTCCCACCGCTCCGAGGCCGAAAAACCAGCCCTGCGGTGGTTCGGACGACTGGTCGTCGGCGGCCTCTTGCGCACACAGCGCGCCGGTCGCGGCGACCAGACACAACAATGCAACGAAGGCTGCGACGCCGCGGCTGCGGTACAGTGCGCGCGTTCGTTGTCCGCCGCTGCTCGGTAAGGTCGCGGCGCTTTGGTACACGTTCTTGTCCAACATGGGGACAGCTCCTCTCAATCAAAATGGAAGTGTTTGCCGATCGTGTCGGCACCTATTGCTCCCGCACAGCCCGCCCGCGGGCAGTTTGAGCGCGGCACAAACGGCCCTCGTCGGGCCGGTAGCGGGCCTATGAGCTGTTACAGAGTTTGGTCACCGCGCCCGGTGGCCAGTTGCCAATCGAAATAGGCGATCAGGTAGTCGAAGACCGCCGTGAGATAGTTGAGCCGCGCCTGATCGCGATGAACGCGCGCACTTTGCAGCTCGAGCTGCGTCGACAGGCCGTTGGCAACGGAGGTCTGCGTGACCGCGTACGCGCGCTCGGCGGTCTCGCGCGTCTGCTCGGCCGACTCGATGCGCACACTCGCCTCTTCGAGGGTGAGCCGTATCGTCTCGATCTCGGTGGCGATGTTCTCGTCGGTAAGTGCAATTTCGCTCGCGTTCTGAACCAACTCCAGGCGCGCGCGCTCCAAACGGGCAAAGCGAGCGCCGCCCAAAAAGAGCGGGATCGTCACGGTGAATCCGGCTGCAAAAAAATCGCTGTCGTCGGCGGTCAGGTCGAACCCGTCGTCACCGGCTTCCCACCCGTAGGTCAGCGACGCCGACAGGCTGGGATAAAACGCGGCCTGCCGGACGCCGATCTCGATCTCGCGCAACCGGCGTTCGCCCAAAAGCGCCCGGTAGTCGGGGCGGTTGATTCGTTCGTCAAACGCGCCATCAAACGAGGGCGGCGGCGGATACTCACCCAGGCTGCCGGTGATAACGAGATCGCCGTGTTGCGGCAATCCGGCGAAGGTGCGCACGCTTTGCTGCGCTACGGCCAAATCGCGCTCGGCCTGCGTCGTGTCCGGTCGCGTGATCTGCCAGTCGACTTCGGCCGTCAGAACGTCCAGCTGCGTTGCCAGTCCGTTTTCCAACCGATTCTGCGTATCCAAAAAGTTGTTCAACGCCGCTTCTTCGGACGCTCGGCGTACCAGCAACACCTCTTGCAGCAAAAGGGTCTGAAAAAAGAGCTGTTTGGCGGTTGTCAGAACGCGGTGGCGGGTCGCCTCGTGCACCGTGTAGGTAAGATCGGTCAACTGCCGGCTTGCATCGAACGACCGCACCGTAGCCAAGTCGAAGACCTGGGAGAGCGAGACCCCCGCCGAGTACTCGTTGTCGTCGCTGACTACCCTCGGTTGACTGATAACCGGAATGAGACCGCTTCCAAGGTCGGTGTTAGTGTCGGCGAACGCCGCCTGACCGGTTTCGATATCGATGAAATTACGCGTGTAGCCCACCTCCCCGCCGACGGACGGCAAGAGACCCGAACGCGCCACACGCTCTCCCGCCTCCGCCAGAACGCGGTCGGTGCGCGATATCTCCAGTTGCAGGCTGCCCTCTTCCACCAGAGCCAAATACTCGGTGAGGCTGAGCGTGCGGGGCTGGGTAAAGCCCGTGGCCGGCGCGACGGCCGTGAGGGCCACCGCCGCCAGTATTGCGAGCGCACCGTTCGCGCGTCTTCGATTCATTGAGACAATGGAATGTTTCATCTCTGCGTCCTTCCTACAAACTCGTTATGTACCGCTCGCCGTCGCGCCGCCGGCGCGCCGCGATGTGCGCGACTCGACCACGATCTCCAACGCCGGGATCACGAATAGCGACAGGAACGTCGCGGTTATCAACCCACCGATCGAGACCACACCCATCGGCTGGCGGAACTCCACACCCGACGCGCCGATCCCCAGCGCCATCGGCAGCATGCCGAGGATCGTGGCGGTGTTGGCCATCAAAATCGGCTTGAGCTTGGTCGGCGCCGCTTCGATGAGCGCCTCGCGCAGGCTTCGGCCTTCGGTGCGTAGTTGGTTGGCGTAGTCCAGAATCAGGATCGCGTTGTTGACCACCATACCGACCAGCATGATGATCGAGAGGATCGAGATGATATTCATCGACAGCCCGGTCATGTAGAACGCCGCCACAACGCCGATCAACGAGAGCGGCACCGTCGAAAGAATCAGCAACGGCTGGCGCGTTTTTTCCAGGATGGCGGCCAAAAGCATGTAGGTCAGGATGATCGCCAAAGCAAAGGCGAACAGAAGCTGCGGCGCCGTTTCACTAAAGCTCTCGGCGTCGCCGCCCCAGCTAAACTGATAGCCCGGGGGTAGCCCCATCGCCGCGACCGTCTCTTCGATCGGTGCCGATACCTCACCGAGCACGTAGCCCGGCTCCAAGTCGGCGGTGATTTGCACCGATTCCCAGCGGTCTTCGCGCAAGATCTGGTTGATACCTTGAGCCACGCTCACCTCGGCAAAGTGGCCCAACGGCAACAGGCCGGCGCGGGTGGGAATCACGATATTGGTAATATCGTCGTAACCCGATACATCTTCGTCGTTGAGTGTGACGCGGATGTCGTACTCCTCGCCCCCCTCGCGCAAAGTGGTCATTACCATACCCTCGACCGCCGCGCGCATGCTGATGGCGATGTCCTGCACCGTGAGCCCCGCATCGTTGATCTTGATGCGGTCGGGAATGAGAATCACCTCCGGCCGCCCCGCCTTGGCCGAGATATCGACGTTGATCATTCCCGGGATCTGTTGCAATCGCGGACGCAGCTCTCGCGCCAGCGACGCGAGCGTTTCGGTGTCTTCGCCCTGGAGATAAAAGAGGACCGGTGCACCGGCGTCCAGCGCGCCCGATTGCCGCGCACCGACCTTGATGAGCGCGCCGGGCACGGTCGCCAGGTCGGCCGCGATGCGCCCCGCGACGATGTTGTCACGATCGCGAAGCTCCCGATCTACCAGCCGTATATCGGCCACCGCCACGTTGGTGCCGACGTTGGTCTCGGAGGTAGAACCGAGGGTGGTGGTGATCGTTACCACCTCATCGTGCGTCGCGATCCGCCGTTCGATCTCGGCGAGGGTTTCGGCGGTGACGTCCAGGTCCGTTCCCTGTGCCAGCTCCACCTCGGCCACGATTCTGCTGTGGTCCTGAATCGGCAGCAGCTCGAACGGTATGCCGCCGAACCGCGACATCGCTGCGACGAAGGCGACAAACACACCGGCCACCAGCGCCGCGCTGCGCCAACGCTTTACCAAGAGCTTTTCCAAGAGCCCCTTGTAACCCCGTTCGAGCGCAACGAATACGGCGCCCGACCGGCCGCCGCCGGACTTCTTGGTGGCGGTGCTCTCGGGCAAGAGCTTAGAGGCGAGCATCGGCGTAAGGGTGAATGAAATCAAGAGCGAAAAGAGCGTGGCGAAGGTGATCGCCAGGGCGAACTCGTATAAATAGAGGCCGGCGACGCCGCTGACACCGGCCAACGGGAGAAAGACGGCGATGTTGGTGGCCGTCGACGCTATCACCGCGATCACCATCTCCGATGTACCCCTGGACGCTGCGGTCACACGGTCGGCTCCGAGCGCCGTGTGGCGAAAGATGTTCTCGATCACGATTACCGAATTCATGACCAACACGCCGACCGCGGTGGAGATGCCCATCAGCGACATCACATTGAGCGATAACCCCAGCACATCCATCGCGAGAAAGGTCGGGATAATCGACATCGGCATCGTGAGCGCCACAATCAACGTAGAGCGTATGTCGCGCAGAAAGAGCAGCAACACCAGCGCGGTAAGCGCGATGCCGAGCCCGATGTTGGTCAGCGTATCCTCGACCGCTCCGCGTACCTCGGTAGAGTCGTCGGAGACGACGCGCAAGCCGACGTTGGCCCGCAAGGACGCCTGGATACGGGGGAGCGCATCGATAACTGCGTCGGCCACGTCGACGGTGTTACCGTCGGGACTCTTAATGACGCTGATCAACAGCGACTGCGCATCGCGTTCGTCCTCAACGGTGTCGAAGAACGAGACGCGTTCGCGCACGTCCGCTCCCCCGTCGTACACCGTTGCGATACTGCCGAGGCGGCGCAACCCGACCGCAGTGGGAATGTCGATCGCCGCCAACTCGTCGACCGCGGCAAACTCGCCCTCCATCCGCACCGAGAAATCCATTTCCTGCGCTTGGATGTTGCCGCCCGGAGTCGCGACGTTGGCCGCCGACAGCACCTGCGCCACCTGCACCAAGCTGATCTCGTTCTCGTAGACCACGCGATTGTCGAACTCGACGCGGATCTCGCGCTCGCGCCGACCGGCGATCGAGACGGTGCCGACCCCCGCGATACGCGACAATTGATCGCTCACCGTGGTGTCGGCGAGTTCGCTGAGCACAACCGGGTCGAGGTCGCCGCTCATCACGATGTTGACGATCGGCGTGGCGGTAATATCGATCTTCTCGACCACCGCTTCGTCGGCCTCTTCGGGCAGTTCATTGACGATCAAGGCGACGCGGTCGCGCACCTCTTGGGTGGCGACATCGGCGTCCTTGGTCAACTCGAACTGGATGATCACCACCGCCGCGCTGTCCAGGCTGAAGGACTGGATATTGTCGATCTGGCTGATCGTGCCCACCTCGTCTTCGATCAGCGTGGTGATCTGCGTCTCGACTTGATCCGGACCGGCGCCGGGAAACACCGTGGTGACCGTGACGATCGGAATCTCGATCTCCGGCAGCAAGTTGAGCGGGAGATTGAAATACCCGATCGCACCGAACAAGAGCAGCGCTACCAGCCCCATCGACATCATGATCGGGCGTTTGATGGAAAGATCCGATAAAAACATCGCTCGTTCCTCCTACTCTTGTGGGTCTTGCTGCTGCACCAACAGCGGCTCTTGCTCTACCACCTGGATCCGCACCCCGTCGCTGACGCGGTCGACTCCGACGGTGATCACCTCTTCGCCCATCGTGATGCCCTCGGCGACCTCGACAAAGAGTCCTTGCGTGCGGTCGATCCGAATCGGGACGCGAACGGCGCGGCCATCGCGCGCCAGATAGACGTACGTCCCGATCACCTCGTCGTCGATCACCTCGCGCCGGTTGAGAATGACCGCCCGGTCGTTGCGATAGGTCTCGATCTCGACGATCGCCGTGACGCCGCTGTTGACCAGCCGCCCGGGGTTGTCAAAGCGCAACCACGTTGCAAACGCCTTGCGCTCCTGATCCATCGCCCGGTCGATTCGTACGACGTGCCCCTCGACGATGTGGTCCTGCCAGATCGCGCGCGCCGGCCGGCCGACCCGCACATTGCGCGCTTGACGGTCGGTGAGCCACACGGTGGTCAAGATTTCGGTGTAGTCGGAGACGGTGAAGAGCGGGTCGCCGCTTCGTACATTGTCCGACTCGAACACGTTGATGCGTGTGATAAAGCCGGAGATCGGCGCGCGGACTTGGGTGATGTTTTGCACGTTGTTCCACCTCGCGCGAGCAAGATCATATTGCGTTCTGGCGTCGTCGAAGGCTTGCTGCGAAACGCCCTGATCCTGAAAGAGCCCGCGAACCCGCTCGTACGAGGCCCTGGCACTCAAAAGATTCACCCGCGCCTGCTCGTAGCCCAACGTCGGATTGTCGGGAGGAAAGGTCACGACAGGCGTATTACGCTCGACGAAATCGCCGACCTCGTGAAGCACCGCGGCGACCTCTTCGACGATCAGCGCCGACGCGGTCGACTCTTCGGCCCCGCGCAAGCTGCTGGTGAAGGTGTAGTAGGACCGGAAGCTGGCAGGCTCGACGATTCGCGTCTCTACCGGCACCCCGTCCTCGCGCTGAATTTCATCAATTGTGGGCGTAGACACTTCCGCCTCGCCGGTACAACCGATCAACATAAGAAGTACCGCGCCGGTGAGCGCGCTACTCACTATTCTTTTCATCATATGGATGCTCCTTTCCCATATTTCCAACGTGAGATGATGCGGAATGCTACGTGGGCTATTTCTCTACTTCTGCCAGACCCTGAATGATGATATCGACGGCTCGCTCACCAAACTCCGGAGTGACCGGTGCGTGGCTCGAAACCAGACGAAAGAAAATCGCTCCGTGGAGGAGATCGACCGCCTCCTCAAGCGGCGCATCGGTTCTGATCTGTCCGACCGCGACGGCTCTCCGGAGTATCGACAGGCTCTCACTCCTGTGATCGAGGACGACCTGATCCCGAAATGCTTCAAACAACTCTCCGCTATGTTCTACGGATGCGAGCATTTTCATGATTTGATTACCTTCGTGCGACGAAGATCCTCGAATGATCCACTGAACCTGCCGACGCAGATCGTCCAGCGGTGATGCCGACTGGGGTATCGACGTGGGGTAATGCGCCTCTTCCATACTTGCCAACCGCGAGATGATTGCGGCCATCGCAAGCTCCTGCGCATTTGCCCAGTAGCGGTAAATCGTCGGCTTGCCTACGCCGGCGCGCGCGGCCACGGCCTCAACGGTTATCATTTTGGGTCCCACCTCCTGCAACAATTCGAAAGCGGCGCGCAAAATTGCGTGTCGTGCACGCTCGCTCCGTGGACGCCCCCGCTTTTGCTTCTCACTCGTGCTTACGCCACTGGGTGTTTGTTTTATCATTACGAAACGTTACGTAACGTAATGATAAAAGTCAAGCAAAAGTTCAGAAAAGCGATCCTAATGGGAATTGGAGACGAGAGCGGACCGTGTCCGATGCACCGTATGACGACACGCAACACCGACCGGCACACGTTTTTTAGCTCTCGCGATCGCTGCCCTGGGCGTGGTAGGATGGCCGCGTGGACGGCGAGTTCACAGCGGCGTCGTATTCGTAGTGGGATAGAAGGAGGAGTCGGACGGTGCTGGACGGCCGCGAGTATCGCGAGCTGCACGAGGATCTCGCATCCTCGGATGTGACGCTCAAGGCGGCGGCGTTACGGGAGATCGCGCGCAATCCAACCGGAGACCGGCGTGTAGTCGCGCTCCTGAAGGAGTGCCTCGACGATATGACGCCGTGCGTCGTCTCCCTGCCGTACCTCTTTGGAGAGATGCGCTACCTGGCTGCACAGGCGCTTAAGGCCGAAGGCGCCCGCTCCGGGCGGACCGACCATGGAGTTGTCGAGGTGATTAAACCGTTAACGGTCGCCGAACTCTCGGCGCTGGAGCCCCGCGGCGTCGGACACAAAGGGGGTATCGAAGGCGCGCTGGAAGGCTTTGCCGTGTTACGCGACAAGCGAGTGCTGCCGACGATTCGAATCGCCTTTTAGCGTGGGTGGAATGAAACGGCGGTCGGCGTGCGTATGGGAAGCGCGACCGTGACGCGGCGCTCGTACCGGTCGGAACTACCCCTCGTAAATCGAGCTGATGAAGATCGGCACGAAGATGATCGCCGCGCGCACCTCTTCCGAGACCGACGAGAAGTCGACGTCGATGTCCCATTCGTCGAAATCGTTGGAGAAGCTCGTTTCCATGCTTCCCGTCGCGTCGCCGGTGACTTCCCAGCTATCCCAATCTTCGGAGAATTGGGTGTTCACATAAACCGTGGTTGCGCCGCTGGTGATCTCCCAGGCGTCCCAATCTTCACTGAACTCCGTCTCCAGCGTCGTATTGCGCCCGACGTCCCAGTTGTCCCAATCCTCGGCGAACGCCGTCTCGATCTCGATCGAGTTACCGTACTCCCAGGCGTCCCAGTCGTCGCTAAAGGCCGTCTCGATGGTGGTACCGTCAAACTCCCAGGCATCAAAATCGTTTGAGAACGCGGTTTCCAACGTTTGGCCGAAGGCGGAGAACGACACCATCGCTACCAATGCACCGATTGCTACTACTTTCTTCATACAAACGATGCTACAGCAGATATGGGATTTATCAAGGTTTTGTTGGACCCACGGGGTGGGGCGGCGTCCCGTCTCTTGATCGCCGATCTTACTCCACGATCGCGTCGGGAGCGACGGGGACATCAACCGTCTGCAACACCCAATAGTCACCGCCGGAGTCGGTGAAACCCGGTGGCGGGCCGTGGCGCCGATCGGGATTGCGTGTAAACGTCATCACCACGTCGTGGTGCTCCTCAAACGGTTGAAGCGGAGCGTCCGATGGGTCCGCGGCGCCGTACACCGTTACGAGGATTACCTCGTCCGTCGGTGCGCCGGAGATAACGCGCCGTACGGTGCACTCAAACACGTGGCCCCAGCCGTGAGACGCACGGTAGCGAGCGTCTACCAGTAGCGTCAACTGCTGTTGAGCCGGTACGACGACCTGACCCACGATCGGTGCGGCGGCGCCCAACACTACAAGACACGCAACGATGGTCTGCTTTGTCATACCTTATTCCTCCGACGAGCAAGGGCCGTTGAACCGGGCCGCGGTCCGGTATCGAAACAATCTATATCTTACACGTCGGGAATACAGCGGTTATTCTCACCGGCCGGCCGGTCGCGTTGAGACATGAGAGCTCCGGCCGCGTCGATCCGGCGCGCTACCGACGGCGACTCCCAAGTTGCGTTGCCGAGTTTGTCGATGGCGCGTACTATGACCTCGTCGACACGCACAGGGGTCTCGTTTCACCGCCGGCCCCGTAATGATATCTATTAGTAGGAGGTCGCAGGTGTCCTTGCACAACAAGGCGGAAACACAGGCTACGATCGTCATCGTCCGATCGATTAAACCGGGCTTTCGGGAGCGCCACGACGAGTGGTTGCAACGAGTCATACAGGCGATGAGCACCTTCGAAGGGTATCGGAGCATCAGTGTCATGAAGCCGCCTCAGAACGAGGCGGCGGGGACGTATACGTTGTCCATAACATTCGACACGGATGAGCACTTCAAGGCGTGGCAGCGTTCACCCGCGCACGACGAGATCATCTCCGAGGCGGACGATTGGTTCGAGGGTGGCCCTCAGATTCAGGAAGCGACGGGGTACGAGGTGTGGTTTGACGCGCCGAGCGCGCCCCCACTTTCGCGCCTGCGACAAGCCTCCGTGTTGTGGCTCGTCCTGACGCCGCTCACGTCGTTTCTCCTTCCACCCACCGCGGCATTCATTTCGGGGTACGTGGGGCGTATCGTCGCGGCGTTCATTACCTCGGCGCTGATGATCGTATTTATGACGTGGGTGCTTATGCCGCTCATTATGCGGGTGTTCGGTCGCTGGTTGCACCCGAGGCGTACCCGCCCGGTCCCGAGAAGCTGATCGGGACGGCAGGACGCGGAGGGGACGACACCGTGCGGTTATGACTTCTCGGGAGCGCTTTATCATGGATAGAACGTTACTGGACGAGTTTCACGATTTTGAGGTCGAGATTCCGATGTTGATCGAGGACCTGCGGCAAGCGATAGCGGAAAGCAAGCGCTACGCAACCACGTCCGTCGATTACAGCATCGAGATGGTGGATACCGTAGAGGCGTTTTACCTCGATGTGTTGGTCGGAACGGACCGGATTCCCTTCTCGCAGAATCACTTCGATCGCGCCGTCCTCGCGTATCTCGGAGAAGTGCTCATCCGTCACGCCGGCGGTCGTTGGGAGATGGGGCGCGACACCGATTTCACGCACGGAACGCCGATGGTGTACGGGTTCAAAGACGACGACGGCATCGGCTTCAGCCCGGTGGGGATCAGGGACGCGCTGATCAGAGAGCAGAAGCCCGGTACGTTCCGCGAATCGATCGAGTACTGTATCAACAAGAAAGCGATCGAAGCCGACCTGATGCGCCGGATGAAAGCGCTGCCGCGGGATCGAACGCCGGGGAGGCGAAAGGGCCGGTAGACGACGGACGGCTATCCGCGTGATGCGGTTGAGGGAGGGTGCAAGTGGCGGAACCGACGGAGACGACAATGGTTGAAATCATCGCTGCGTGCCGCGCCGCACTGGAGGCGAATCCCGACGGCCATCTGGAGATCGGCCGGCGCTACCACGTCTACCGCGGGCTGGGAGCGCCCGGAAACGCCAGTGCGAAACCTCGCGCGATCGGCCACGTGCGACGCACGAGACTCTTTTGCATTACATCGCGGAAGGTGTTGCCGACCTGGGAGGCCGCGTTTCCCGACGATGAGACGCCCCATGAGCTGTTGCACTGGGTGGACCGGTGGCTCGCCGGCGAGTCGTTACCCACCTCGTTACACGGCGCGGTTTCCGATTGGTGGACGTACCTCGACAATGCGCTTACCAATCACACCGATAGAGACGATCCGGCGGTTCAGGCGGCGATCATGGCGGGTACCGCGGCGGCGGCTACCCTCTCGGCTGCATTGAAGGACGTACTGCTCCTCGACGGCGTGGACCTCGATCGACGCGATGTCGACTACGACCCCTACGAGCTCGATCCACCGTGGCACGCGTGCCGGGCGTATCTCTGCGGCCCGACAACGGTCACCTCCGAACCGGAGAGCCTGCGGCGCAAAGCGTTCTGGGAGTGGTGGCTCGATGATGCCGTCTCCGAGGCGCGGAGTCGGTGACCGACGACAACCCTGCGCCCCGCAGGGCTCACCTTCAGCCCCCGATCACGGCTTTGAGGAAATCGACGGCCTGTCTCCAGGCGCGTTCCGGCGTGCCGCCGGCGTTGTAGGTGTCGCTCTTTACAAAAGCGTGCCCGACCTCGGCGTAGATTTCAATCGTATTGTCGACGCCGGCTGCGTTTAGTGCACCCTCGAAGGTGCGAACCTCGTCAACGGTGATGACCGGATCGTTCTCGCCGTAGATTCCCAGTACCGGTCCGTTCTGCGCCATGACGCCGAGGTTATCGACCTCCTGTATCGGACCGGAACCGTAAAAGATGACGATCGCCGCAAGATCGGGGTTTCTCGTCCCCATAAACATCGACTGCGTCCCGCCGAAGCAAAAACCCCAACTCGCAATCCGCGACGCATCGACCGCCTCATGAGCGGCAAGGAACGCAAACGCAGCGTCCAGATCGGAGGCGATTTGCACCCGAGGCGTTCCCATCACCTGCGCCCGCGCCGCCGCTTGCGTATCCGCGACGCTGCCCCGAAACGCATCGGCGGCGAGAACGACGAAGCCTTCACGCGCCAGAGCGTCGGCGAGTAGCACCGTGTCGTGGTTGAGACCCCACCACTCGTGGATGAGCACCACCGCCGGATGCGGCCCGGAACCCTCGGGAAGCGCGAGGTACGCTTCAATCTCGACCCCGTCGGCGGTGCGATATACCACGTTTCGCTCCCCCGGTGCGCTCGGATCGACCGCCACCGCCTGAGCGGACACGGAGAACGACGTTAACACGACCAGTGCGGCTACCAAGCCCACTTTTCTTGTCATGACTCCCCCCTTTTCCCCGAAGATACGGGCTCCCGTAGGACCGGGCAAGTTCCTCCGGACCGTCGACGACGGTCAACCGCAGCGCGATCGGGTTGACGTCGGGTGGTCTCAGTCCTCACGATCGCGATCGGCGGTCGCGTCTCCCGTCGTCAGCTCCACCACGGCGTCGGGTAGCCATCCGACCTCTCCGTCCGTGCGGCGGCCGTGGACGAAGCCGCTCTCACTGAAGTCAAGGGTCATCCGATCGCCCTTGCGGACCGACAGCTCCAGCGCCGAGAAGTCGCGGCGTATACGCCAGCCGTCGGCGCCTCGCGTGACCCAGCCGTTCGGTACCCAGCCCTCGCGACCGTCCGGCCCGCGGCACCACGTCCAGCCCAGGAAGTCGGTCTCCTTCGTGCGCTCGAGGTCGGGCCGGATGAGGTCGCCGGCGCGCACGGCGATCGGGTCGGGATACGGGCGATCGTAGTCGGCTATCACAACCGCCGTGGTGCCCTCGGGGAAGGTGTAAAACATAGGTCCCAATAGTAGGAAAAACCATGGCGGGCCGCAAGGCTGTGCGAGAGCCGGCTGGAGACGAAACATTCGCGGCATGGTGGAGTCGGCACGTTTCCGGCGCGTTCAGGGTGTACATTTACATCGCGCCGCTCCTCGGCGCGGATCGATCTATGCTTCTCTGAACGTTAGTTGCATCCTCTTTGGTCACCACGAGGCTTTCCATCGATATCTCCTACGGTATACCATCCCGCCCGGGGGGAAGCGGTATGCAACTCGGTCGTTTCTTGGGAATCTTCATCGTGTTCATCGGTCTCGTCTTCTCGTGGTTTGCCGTTACGATGCTTCGCGACGCCGGCTTCACGTTGCGTTTACTTGCGGCGGGGCCGGGGCTGGTGATCGTCGGGCTCGCTTTCATCGTGTTCCCCGGTGGGAACATGACCCTAAAGGAGAGCCGCGCCAAGACCAAGGACCCGCAGGTCGTTTTCCGCGAGGCTCCCGGGTCGCACAAGGTCGCGTGGGGCGTCGCCGTCGCCATCGGCGCCGTCATCACGATCATGGTGCTCAACTAAGTCCGGTCGCAACCCTCACGCTTTCGCTTCGGTCTCCGCTCGTGTACGATGCGCGAGAGTCGACCCTAACGTCTCGATACCGCTGCGACATCGGGCCGGGAGATCGACCGCCCGCGTCACACCGTCGGTTCCCGTGAGGCTCGAAAGTCGGTGTGATCGGAGAGAACTCACCCGATTCGCTCGCCGTCCCAGAGGAGGGCGGCCGACGCGTTACGGCGCCACGGAACGGATTACGGCCGTGGAGAACAAGCCCACGCCGAACCGCCTTCTCATCCCGCGTGGCGCTCCAGCATCCCGCCCACCATGCGCCGCCAGAGGCGATCGGGCAAGATCGCGTTCATGGTCAGATACGGTCCCGCCTTCGCGGTATAACGTAGTCTGTCGGACCGATCCGTTGCGGCGCGCAGAATCACTGCGGCGACACCCTCCGGTCCGGGGAGGCGATCGTTGAGTCGCGCCGTCATGTCGGCCATGCGCGAGAGCTGCGGCTCATAGTCAGAGTGCCGCGCCAACTCTTGCGAGCGGGTGATGAAGTCGGTCCGTATCCCACCGGGCTCGACGACCTTGACGCGAATACCGTGGGAGCGGAGCTCAAAACGCAGCGACTCGCTCAGCCCCTCGACGGCGAACTTCGTCGCGTGATACGCCGACGCAAAGGGGAAGGCGATGCGACCCCCGATGGACGACACGTTGATGATGACTCCGTCTCTCTGTGTTCGGAGCGTCGGCAGGACGCGGCGTATCACCGCCGCCACGCCGAACACATTGACATCGAACTGACGGCTGAGTTGGTCCGCTGTGATACCCTCGAGCGGACCGGTGAGGCCGTACCCCGCGTTGTTGACGAGCACATCGATTCGTCCAAAGCGGTCGACCGCCGTTGCGACGGCGCGTTCGATCTCAGCCTCGTCGGTGACGTCCATTGTGACCGGTAAGAACCGATCTCCATTCACGATTGGTGCGTCTCGCTTCGGGTTGCGCATGGCGGCGACGACCTTCCAGCCGGCATGGTAAAACGTTGTTGCCGTGGCGCGACCGATGCCGCTCGATGCGCCGGTAATCAGAACCGCTCTCTGTTCTCTTCCCATCTCAAACCTCCTTGCAACGGGTGCGAGCGAGAAGATAAAGTATGAAGTACACTTCATAGTCAACTGACGAGCGATTTTTTTTATGAAGATACATGAGCTATGCGTACGCACGGGCCTTCCGCGGCACACTATTCGGTTCTACGAGAAGATCGGTCTCTTGGACGGACGATTTGTCGAGCGCTTGGAGAATAACTATCGGACCTACACCGAAGATGCGGTGGAGCGGATCGCGATGATACGGCGCGCGCAGACGGCCGGTTTCTCCCTTGCCGAGATCGGCTCTCTCATGTCGGCGTGGGACGCCGGCGAGCTTACGGCCGCCGATCAGATCGTCCATATCGGGCATAAGATCGAAGAGATTTCGCGTACGATAGCGGAGCTCACGCGAGTGAAGGCCTACCTGACGGAAAAGATTGTAACCATCCGCTCCGGGATGGACGTTGTCTGACGGAGCCGTCGACGTCTGCGATACATGTTGGTTATCGAGCGATAGTGTTTTGCTATTTCACCGTCGGCGCCGTTCCACGATATCATGAAATTGTCATCGCGACACACTATCGGTGCTCATATTGCAGGTGGAAACATGAAGCGTATTATTCTTCCCTCGGTCCTCGTTCTATGCGTGCTTATCGTGCTCGGCTCCTTTTTCATCGAGAGTCGTCCCGATATCGAGGTCGTCTCGACTCTCGAGGATCGAGCCGTCGAGACCGGCATAGTACGGAACGTCGTCGGATACGAGCCGGGTAGCGCGGCGCCTTTGAGTGTGGAGGCGCTCGTCTCACTGCCCGACCGCTACCGAGAAGAGTACATCAACTACGCGCGGATCGGACGACCGGACGGCACGGTACGTCATATGTATATCCAAGAGGGGGCGTACCAGGCGCTGCGAGAGGGTGACGTCTTTCCACCGGGAACCATCATCCTCATGGACAGCCACTCGGCCGAGCGTAACGCCGACGGATCGGTCGGACGCGTCTCGGACGAGATCGTCGCCGGAGTGCTCAACAACGTCTTTGTCATGCAGAAGTCCGAGCGCGCCCTGGAAGAGGTCGATTTTGCGGCGGAGCAGTGGGACTACTACTGGTTCCGCGGTACCGGCGAGCTCTTTTCACGCTCCTCGACATCGTGCGTCGTGTGTCATAGCGGGACGGACCACACCGATTCGGTATTTACCCTCCGGGATCTTCGCGAGGCGCACGAGATCGGACGCTACCACTATCGAGAGTGCGACTTGCCCGGGCGCCAACCGTGCCCCGATCACTTTGCTCCCGGGCAGCTTCCCGTTGAGGGGGTGGATACCGACTCGGCCGACCTCGAGGCCGATGCGAGCGTATACTGAGGCGCTTTCGACGGATCGGTCGCGACACCGAATCGCCGGATAGTCCCGGAACGCCCTCGGATAGACACTCGATCGGAGCACGCCGTCCGGACCGACGACCGCGTCGGACGGCGGATGTTGACGTTTCACCTGGGCTTCGATGTCGATTCGGCCCGTTTGAAGCACTCGACAACTGATCGGCTGGCGGCGCGGATCGCCGACCGCGTCGGTCCGGCGCGCGGAAAAGTGCTGCTTGATACGGGATGCGGTCTGGGGCGCTATTGCGAGCATTTCCGTGCCGCGGGATTTCGCGTGCACTTCCGACGAGCTGCGATCGCCCGCCTCCCGTCCGGCACGCTCCGCCCTTGGGCGAGAGCCAAGCCGGCCACCACGATGGAAGTTCCCACTATCTCGACCGTCCCCAATCGCTCGCCGAATAGTATTGCACTTAGGATGATCGTCGTCGGGGGGCTTGCAAGTAAGAGCGCGGACGCGCGAGTCGGCGAGGTGCGAGCCACCAAGTACCAAAAGAGCGCGTAGCTCGCGATATGGGAGACGAGGACGATCCACGCCAGCGTCGCGACAAACGGCACACTCCATCGAATATCCCCGGTGCCCACTATCGCGAGGTGTAGGAGCGCGACCGCAGCCGAGGCCGCCGTTTGAATCAGTAGGTGTTCAGGTCCGTGTCCGTCGGGAGCGGTGCTGTAACGCGAGGTCGCGCGCTGCAGTACGATCGCGCACGTCATGGAGGCTACCGATATGAGTGGAATCGCCAAGGCCCGCGCATCGGCGCCGGGTCCCCGAAGATCGTCCCGAACGGCGAGAAACAGTCCGATACCGGCGACTACGATGCCGGCCAATACTCGCCGACTCGTGCGTTCCCGTAACACCACCGAGAGAGCGATCGCCGTCACAAAGGGCTGGGTCGCGTTTATCAACGCGTTCGTTCCGGGCGACACGCCGCGCCGCTGCGACTCTAACACGGCCCAGAGCCACACCATTTGAGAAAGGATGCCGATCAGCGCGGCGCGTCCGATCGATCGCCGCCGGGAGCCGTGCGAGCTACCGTACGATTCCGTACCGGCCGGCTGCGGGACACGGTTCGCCAGGCAACGTATCAACCACAGGCACGATAGCATGAGTGTAGCTCCGGAAAACCGTAGGGCGAGAATGAGGGGTGTCGTGGCGTATCGAACGGCGATCTCCGCCGACAACCATCCGGAGCTCCAAGCGAGAACGAATAGTATCTGCGCGAATAGCAACGTCGGTGTCCGTCGGTCTCTCACACAGCGATAGTATTAGAAATGTAGCATAATGAATAACAATAAATAATGTATCTATCCATCATTTTCGGTGATATATTATCTCATATCATGGTGGAAATCGGACTGCTTCGCGTCTTCGCAACGGTGGCGAAACTGGGATCGGTTTCGGCGGCCGCTAAGGCGCTGCATTACGTGCAGCCGAACGTATCGGCTCGGATCGCTCAACTTGAGGAAACGCTCTCAACGCAGCTTTTCTTTCGCAAGAGTCGCGGTATGGAGCTCACCCCGAGTGGCCGTCGACTCCTTCCTCACGCGGAGAAGCTCCTGGGAACGGTTGAACAGATTCATCGTACCTTTGCTCTGGGGAACGACCTCTCCGGCGAGCTGAGAATCGGGACGACCGACACATTCGCGGCGGTGCACCTTCCGCACGTCGCCCGGACCGTCCATTCGGCGTTACCGCACCTCAGGCTTTCGATCGATACGCAGGAAAGCGCAACGCTTATCGAGGGACTGCTCGACTATCGGCTCGACGCCGCCTTTATTGAGAGCGACGCCACCGACAAGGCGCTGCAACGTCACTTCGTACGAGAGGACGAACTGGTCCTCGTTACGTCACTCGAACGTGCTCCCGGTCCACCCGGCGAGCGTGATGCTATCATTGCGTTTCCGCGAGGGTGTAGATATCGATCCGCTCTCGAGGAGTGGTTTTCCGCGTCCGGCATTCATCCACGGAGCACGCAGGAGTTTCGAGGACTCGATGCCGTGCTCGGTTGTACCGCTGCCGGTATGGGAATAACGGCGCTTCCAAGAGTCATTGCCGAAGCGTCACGCCACTCGGTACGTATCGTGGAACCGACGACGAGACTCCCCGTTGTGCGAACCTACTGGGTGCACCGGAA
Source organism: Alkalispirochaeta sp. (assembly GCA_965601925.1). Classification (GTDB taxonomy): domain Bacteria; phylum Spirochaetota; class Spirochaetia; order DSM-27196; family Alkalispirochaetaceae; genus Alkalispirochaeta. The sequence goes on along the minus strand of OZ271854.1, from coordinate 799,162 downwards.
AGACGTCGCCGAGTTTCCCGCCGTTCGAGCCCTTTCGGCGGTTGTAGCGCGACCGCACGATCCTCGGTTTACGACGTAATGCGGTACTACGCCCGCTTCGCCGCCGGCCGCTCCCGCCGCTCACCGTCGCGGCGTTGAAACTTCAATCTCCGGCCGCTTCGGCTTCACCGCGGGCGCTCGGCGAGGGTATATTGCAATAACACGCCGAGTTACAACTGTACTAGTACAGCTCAAATCAAAACTCGGGCGCGGGCGACACACCGCCTCTAAAGGAATTGCTATGCACAATACACGCTTGTTGCGGCTTCTTACCCCATTGTTCCTCCTGTTCGTATCCTTTGCCCTGTACGCGGCGCCGAGTGCCGAGGAGGAATCGGAGGCCGCACCTGAGCAGGTGCTTCGCGTCGGGCTGCGTAAACTCACCACAATCGATCCGGCGCTCGGCGCCAACGATCCGGAGGTGATGTTCAACCGATTACAGTACGACTACCTGGTCGAAATCTTGCCGGACGGCTCATTGGCGCCCAGCCTCGCGACCGGATGGGAGACCGGTGCGGACGGCCGTACGTTCACGTTCTTCTTGCGACCCGATGTGTCTTTCCAAGACGGATCGTCGTTCGACGCCGAGGACGTCGTCTTTACGTTCGACCGATTAGTGCGCGAGGGCTCGTCGATCGTAGGACTGTTGGGGACGCGCGAGGACGGAAGCGCGTCGTGGACCGTCGAAGCGCTCGACGAGCTAACGGTGGTCTTTCGACTCGAAGAACCGAACGCCGATTTCCTCTTCGGCGTCGCGTCGCGCTTCTCGCTAATTCTTTCCAGCCAAAGTGAGGCGGTCAACGTGATCGCCGACGGCGCGGATCCGTACGTCAACTTCAACGGTACCGGTGCATTTGTCTTGGAACAGTATGCGCCGGACGAGCGCGCCGTGTTCAACGCCAATGCAGACTACTGGGCCGGTCGGCCGGCACTCGACCGCGTTGAGTTGGTATTCTTTGACGACGATCAGTCACAGCTCGACGCGTTTCGCAGCGGCGCTTTGGACTTCATCATCAAGGTTCCCGACGATTTGGTCGCAGCGCTATCACGCGTACCGGACGCGACGGTGCTCAATCGACCGACCAACACCCATCCGGTCGTTCGCTTGCGTGCCGACGACGGCTCGATCGGAGAAGACGTGCGGATTCGACAGGCGTTCAAATACGCTACCGATCGCGAGCTGATCAACCTCGATGCGCTGGACGGCGCGGGCGTGGTCGGCAATAACGATCCAATCGGTCCAACGTATGGTGCGCTCTACAACCCGCAAGAGAATCAACCGCACGATCCCGCACGCGCCCGAGAGTTGATTGCTCAAGTTGCCGCGGACGGTACCGGCAACGGCTACGTACGCACGGTCGACGGGCAGGCTCGTATCGAAGTCGAGTTCTACGTCGGGGATACGTGGGAGTACGGTCTTGTTGCGGAGTTCCTCCAACAGCAGTGGCGCGAATCGAACATCTTCGTGGATCTCACCGTTGTGCCGGAGAACGTCTACTACGCCGACGGCGACAACAACTGGATCAACACCCAGTTGGGCATGACCGCCTGGGGCGAGCGGCCGACGCCGCAGGAGTACTTGAGCGTCGCCTACACGACCGGTGCCGCGTTCAACGAGTCCGCGTGGTCCAATGCGGAGTTGGATCGACTCGCGGCCGAGGCGTCTCGAACGGCCGACCTCACGGAGCGAGCGCAGCTGTACGACGCAATAAGCGGTATTTTCCTCGCCGAGGGTCCGATCCTCATCCCCTACTTCCGCCCCGTCGTCGGTGCGCACAACGACAGGGTCGTCGGCTTAGATATGCATCCATTTCCCGGACGGACCGATTTTCGCGAGGTAAGCGTCAGGTAGTCGGTACAATGACGGTCGTCAAAACGTTGCTCGCACGCCCGTCGATTCTGGCGGGCAGTGTGGGCGTAGCGTTCTTTCTCGTGGTCACGGTGCTCGGTCCGTCGCTCGCTCCGTATCCCTTCGACCGGGTGATCCGCGGTACCGACATCGGACTCGAGAGTCGCCGCGCACTGGTCAGCCAGGCGCCGTCGCAGACCTTCCGCCTGGGAACCGATCAGCGCGGGCGCGATGTGTTGAGTCGCCTACTGTGGGGTGGGCGGGAGACGATCGGATTGCCTCTGGTCGCCACCGCGCTCTCGGTAGTGCTCGGCGCGCCGTTAGGACTACTCTTGGGCTATGTGGGCGGCGTCGTGGACGATATCGCCTCTCGTGTGCTCGACGGTTTGGTGTCCATCCCTACCATGGTGCTCGCACTGGTTGCGATTTCGACGATCGTTCCGGTCCTCTCGGCCCGCGAAACCGGGATCGTCCCGTTGTTGGGCGCACAGAATATCAGCCTTACCGCCGTTATTGTCATTGTGTACGTCCCCATTATCGCTCGCGTTACCCGGAGCGCGACCTTCTCGATACGCGATCGCGGCTACATCGAAGAGGCGCGGTTACGCGGTGAGCGGATCGGACACATCGTGCTGCGCCAGATTCTGCCCGGCGTGTGGCCGGTCGTTATCGTCGAGGCCGCGCTCCGCTTCTCCTACGCGATCATCTTGGTGACCTCCCTCGGATTCCTCGGGTTGGGCGTGCAACCACCGTCGCCGGAATGGGGCCGGATGGTGCTCGACGCCCGTACCCAGTTTGCCGATGCACCGTGGGAGCTGTGGTATCCGGTGGCGGCGATCGCGTTGCTGATCATCAGCGTCAACTTGATGTCCGACGGACTGCGCCGTGTCTTACGTAACGAGGACTGATGTGGCCCCACGACCGGTCATCGACGTAGCCGGCCTTTCGGTCGGCTACAAGATCGGGAGGCGGTGGTTCGACGCGATTCGGGACGTCGATCTAAAAATCTTGCCGTTACAGACGCACGGTTTGGTCGGTGAGAGCGGGAGCGGAAAATCGACCCTCGGCCTGGCGATCATGCGCTACTTGGCCCACAACGCGCGAATCACCAAGGGTAGCATCCGGTTCGGCGATGCCGATTTACACACGATGACCGATCGCGAGCTCGAGGGGGTGTGGGGTTCCCGGATCACGCTGGTGCCGCAAAACCCGATGGAGGCGCTGAATCCGTCGTTGCGTATCGGGAGACAGATGACCGAGACTACGCGGCGTCACGACCACCTCTCGGAGTCCGCGGCGATTGACCGAGCCGTCGCGGCGCTGCGGCAGGTGCAGATTGCGGATCCGGAGCGCGTGATACGGCGTTATCCGCACCAACTGTCCGGCGGTATGCTGCAGCGGGTCATGATCGCGATGGCGCTGAGCACCCGTCCCGCGCTCGTGGTGCTCGACGAGCCGACGACCGCACTCGACGTAACGACCCAGGCGGTGATTCTGGATCTGCTGCGCGACCTTATCGCCGCCGAACACGCCGCAGCGCTCTACGTGTCCCACGATTTGGGCGCCGTAGCGCAGTTGTGCGATTACGTCACGGTGTTGTACGCGGGCGAGGTAATGGAGAGCGCCCCGGTCGACGCGCTCTTTACCGCGCCGCGCCACCCGTACACTGCGGGCTTGCTCGCGTGCCTTCCCAGTGCGGCGACCGGCGACGATTCGCGGCTGACGACGATCTCGGGGATAGCGCCGTCCTTGGCGGAGCGCAGCTCGGCGTGCGTATTCGCCCCGCGCTGTCCCCTGGCGACGGCCAAGTGTCACGCCGAGAAGCCGCCCTTGGAGCCCATCGAAGACCGGCGCACGGTTCGCTGCTGGCACTGGCGCGACACTTCGTTACCCGGCGCGGAGCTGCCGAATAGACGGCACGCCGTCCGGTCGTCGTCGGCGCGGCCGCCGGTGCTGGAAGCGACCGATATCGTCAAGTGGTTCGCCCCGCGTCGAACGTCGTTGTTGCCCGGCCGCGCCACACGCGACGTCGTTCAAGCGCTCAACGGAGCGTCAATTCGTGTCGCCGCAGGTTCGACGTTCGGCCTGGTCGGCGAGAGCGGTAGCGGCAAGACGACGCTGGCACGCTCAATTCTCGCGCTTGCGGAGGCGGACCGCGGTTCGCTTCGCCTCATGGATCGGCCCATCGCGCTGCGCCTCGGTGATCGCGAGCGTGAAACGCTCCGCAATCTGCGCATCGTGTTTCAGAATCCGGACGATTCGCTCAATCCGTACCGTACCGTCGGCCAGACGATCGGGAGGACGATCCGCAAGCTTGCGCCGGAATCGGCGGATCGAACGCAGCTGCGCTCGCGCGTTGAGGCGCTGTTGAACGCGGTCGGGTTACCCGCGAAGTACTACGATCGTCTGCCGTCGCGCCTGTCCGGCGGCGAAAAACAACGGGTGGCGATCGCGCGGGCGTTTGCATCTAAGCCGGCGCTGATCGTCGCCGACGAGCCGACCTCCTCGCTGGACGTTTCGGTCCAAGCGGTGATTCTCAACCTATTGAAGGATCTACGCGCCCGCGAGGGTATTTCGTATGTGATCATCTCCCACGATTTGGCGGTCGTGCGCTATCTGGCCGATCGCATCGCGGTGATGTACCTCGGCGAGATTGTGGAGCAGGGTCCGACCGATGCGGTGTTGGCCGCGCCCTCGCACCCCTACACCGAGGCGCTGCTTTCGGCGATTCCGCTCCCGGATCCCCGCGTCAGGCGGCACCCGATCGCCCTTACCGGGGAGGCTCCGTCGCCGAGAAATCGTCCAACGGGCTGCGCGTTTCACACCCGCTGTCCCCGTAAGATCGGTTCGATCTGCGAGACGACCGCACCGCCGACGCGCACTACCGCCAACGGCCTTGAGATTCGTTGTCACTACCGACTGGATCAGCTCCGGGCGATGCAGGCTTCACACCGGCCCCACTCGGGGGCGCCCGGATGACCAACTACGTCATACGGCGTCTTTTGTTGTTGGTGTTGACGTTACTGGTGACCTCTTTCGTCATCTACGCCCTTACCAGTCTACTACCGGGCGACGTCGCACGATTGGTGCTTGGCCGGGACGCCTCACCGGTTGCCGTGGCGAACTTCAACGCCGAGTTCGGTCTCGATACACCCCCGCTCCGGCGTTATCTTAACTGGCTTGGCGGTTTCGTCACCGCCGACTGGGGGCGCTCCTTCACCGCCGGAAACCCGCCGGTCCGACCGTTGGTCGTTGCGCGGCTGGGAAACTCGCTGCGTTTGGCCGGGTTTACGCTCATACTCATCGTGCCGCTGTCGTTGACCTTAGGGCTGGTTGCCGCGCTATGGGAGGACACGTGGGTCGACAACGTCATCTCGGTACTGTCGCTTTCGGTAGTCGGGTTGCCCGAGTTCGTCACCGGGGTCTTTCTGATCAACGTCTTCGCGATCGGCTTGGGATGGTTTCAGGCTACTACCTCAATCGGTTCCGATATGTCGTTGTGGCAATGGCTACGCACGCTGGCGCTGCCTGCCGCTACGGCCGGATTGGTGCTTGTCGGGTATATCACCCGCATCACGAGAGCCGGAATGCTGGAGGAGCTTAAAAAACCGTACGTGCGTACCGCCATCGTTAAGGGACTACGGCGTCGCCGAGTCGTGCTCGGTCACGTGCTGCGCAATGCGCTCCTGCCGACTATCGCTGTTATCGCTTTGTCGATCGGTTGGCTCATGGGTGGATTGGTCGTTATCGAGAGTGTGTTCAACTACCCGGGAATCGGATCGCTGCTGGTTACTGCCGTGACACAGAAGAACCTGCCGGTGCTCCAAGCGATCTCCGTGCTGATCGTGTTGTGTTACTCCCTGGCAAATTTGGCCGCCGATCTGCTCTTTGCGCTGCTTAATCCGCGGATACGGTTGGGTTAGCGCTACTCCAGTGTTCGGCCTGCACCGGCTTCGCCGGGGCATCCGAGAACTCGATCACAACGGCCTCCGGGGACGAGTCCGCCGACATCGTGCGCGCGCAGTCGAATCGCTTCGTGCAGCGGCGAAGTCTTCACGCAGTTCTACGCCCGCTTCGCCACCGGTTCCGCGGAGTCTAAGGGCGTGGCGGCGGATCCGTCGAGCGCGCCGTGTCCGTTCAGGCGCATCAAGTGGGGGAGGGTGACGGCCGTGGCAAACGCCGCCGAGAAGAACTCCCCGATCGGGAACGAGTGCCAGATGCCGTCCAGGCCGAAAAAGCGCGGAAGTACCACAAGGAGCGGCAACATGAAAAAGACCATGCGCGAAAGAGAGATCAACAAGCTGCGTCGCGCGTCGCCGAGCGCTTGAAAGAGCCCCGCGCCGACCAAGTTAAAAATGATAAAGGGCGTGAGGATGAAGGAACGGCGGAATCCCCGCGACGCTGTAGCGATGAACGCTTCGTCGTTATTGAACAGCTCCGCAATCGGTATAGACAGAATCGATATTGCGATGCTCGCCGTAAAGCAGATCGCCAGGGCCATTAAAATCGACTGCCAGGTAGCGCTGACCATGCGCTTGTGTTTTCCCGCGCCGTAGTTGTACGCCGCCACCGGCAGATACGCCTGATTGATGCCGAACGCGGGAAGTACCACGATGCTAACGACCCGAAACACCACCGACGCCACCGCGATCCCCAGGTCTCCCTGGGCTCGAAACGCCGCTCGGTTGATGACCAGCGCCATAAAGACGACAGACAAGGTGCGTACCGACGCGGAAAATCCGACGCGCACCGTCTCCCACATATCGGCGCGGCACATACAGACGTGGAGGCGGAGTTGACTGTACGGCAGTGCGAAGTACCCGAGCATGATCGCCGTCGCCACACCCTGGCTGATGACCGTAGCCCACGCGGCGCCTCCGACACCCCACCCGAAACGGACGATGAAGAGCCAGTCCAGTACGATGTTCATGATGCTCGAAATACTAAGCGCCGCGAATCCTACCGTCCCGGCACCTTCGGCGTACACTACGTTGTTGAGTGCCTGGTTGGCGATCAACAGCGGCGAGCCCAACACGATGATCACGAAGTACCGGTGTGCCATCGGAAAGACCGCGTCGCTTGCACCGAGTACGCGCACCAAAAAGGGTGAGAAGAGCGAACCGAAAGCGATGACGGATCCGCCGAGCGTCGCAATCAAGAGCAATGAACTACCAAAGGCGCGGTTGGCGCGCTCGGGATCGCCCGCGCCGAGACGTCGCGAAATCTGTGCCGAACCGCCCACACCGACGAGTATGCCCATTGCGATGAGCATGATCATCAACGGGAAGTTGAGGCCGACGGCGGCGAGTCCGGCGGTGCCGACGAAGCGTCCGACGAAGAGGGAGTCGACGACGTTGTAAGTCGCATTGATGAGGAGGCTCGCGGTGGCGGGAAGCGCCAGGCGCATCAGAACACGGTGGGTCGGGTCGGTGCCCAGGCGGGAAGTTCGGCTGTTCATCGTCACGAAAGTACGACTTTCAATGGGGCGGGACAAGGAGCGCGACCTACGATCGCCCCTCCACTCCGATACCGACACCGATTCTGATCAATGCATCGCGTACCGCATTCTCGATAACCGAGTCGGGAAGCGTCAGTGTATGGAGTGCCGAGGAGCGTGATATGCTCGCCAAACCGTGCAGAGTCGCCCATACGAACAGTGCATCGGTATCGGTGGCGTCGTCGCCGAGGGCGTTCGTCCACCGATCCGGCATTCGTTTCAGGCATGTGCGAAGAAGCGTAAACGCGCGATCGGCGCGACGCATCATCTCCGGATGGCGACGCGGCTCCGGTAAGGGACTCTCGAACATGAGGCGGTACTGAAGAGGATGCGTCAGCGCATATCTCACGTACCTGCGTCCCATCTCGGCCATATCTTCCGCCGGGTTATCGGTCTCGGGTATCGCCTCGAGATACTCCACGAAGCTCCCGTAGGCGCGCGCAACGATCTCGGCGAGAATGTGGTCGCGACTCGCGAAGTGCTTGTACGGCGCCTGATGGGACACGCCGAGTCTTCTCGCGACTTCGCGCATGCTCAGGCTCTCTACTCCCTCGCGTTCCACGATCCGTAACGCCTCGGCGACGCACGCTTCGCGGAGATCGCCGGGTGTTCGGCCCTTACGCGGCACGGCGGTGTGCGGTCATACCGCCCATTACCACCTTCATGATCCGCGTTCGTAACGCGCGCGGCAGCTTCAGAACCGCCTCGAGAAACTTCGACAGGAAACCGGGGCGTACCGTCGCGCGTCGGCCCAGAGCGTTGATGGTACCGCGCGCCACGTGGTGGGGAGTGAGCGCCCGACCCATGCGCATATCGGCTCGTGCGGCAAATCCGCTGTGTACCTGGGCGGGAGCCGAGGCGAGCACGTCGACGCCGTAGGGCTTCAACTCCAGACGGAGACCCTCGGCCAGCGTCTGGACGTACGCTTTGGTCGCCGCATAGTCGGCCGCAAAGGGCACGCCTTGAAACGCGACGATGGAACTCATGAGTACGATGCCGCCCCGTCGCCGACTCGCAAAGCGTCTACCGTAGTGGTGGGTAAGGGCCATCAATGCGGTGCAGTTCAAGTCGACCATGGACAGTTCGGTCTCGATATCCGACTCGATGAAGGGTCCCGAAGTACCGAATCCGGCAGAGGCGATAAGGAGACCCACGTCGATATCCGCCGTCTCGCGGGCGAGGAGATCGAATGAGGAGCGCTCCCCCAGATCCACCGACACGACGCGTGTGTTCACCGCGTGACGTTGCTCGATGTCACCGGCGATCTCATCGAGAACCTCCCGCCGTCGGGCGACCAGTACGACGTTCATACCCCGTTCCGCAAGGGTGTACGCACACGCACGCCCTATCCCGTCCGACGCGCCGGTCACGACCGCCCACGGTCCGAACTTTGCGACCCACCGTTCACGTTTTCTCATCGCTACGTCCCTCCTTGGTAGACACTGTCAACTCAGTATCGCTAAAGAAGTTTACATTGTCAAGTTACGATTCAGGTAAAGGGTCACACGATGACGAATTACGGTTTCAGTGCGTCCTTCGATTTCGGTAGCTGTTCATGGTGAGGCGTTCAACGAGAGGTGTGGCGACGGCGCCCGAAACCGCGCCGTAGCGGTCATCGAGGCCACGGCGCCGTCGGACGGTTCGGGCGGATAAGACGACTCCCGTGCGGCGATTCCCGGCTGCGGCTCCCCTACGCCGTCCGGACCGCTTCAAGCCGGGCGACTGCATCTTCCACAGCGCCGTCGCTCACGCCGATCGCTCGGAGATTCCACGCTGCGCACGAGCACGCCGCCGAATGTGCGTCGATGCTCAAATCCCCGGACAGGAGCACTTCTACTACCATCGTGATCGTTCCCTGCCACATCGCCGCGGCAAGCGGCGACTCGGCAGGGAAATCGTGCCGTCCCGACGACTCGTACGCGGCAAACGTCGTTTCAACCCGTTGGACGAGGCGCTGCGTTACCACTCTTCGGGTCGCCTCTCCCGGCTCTCCGGCAAATAATGCGCTCGCGAGACGCCGTTGTTTCATGGTTTCAGTGATACCGGTGTATACCATTACCGCGAGTTGTCGCGGACCCGGTGGTTCGTTACCGGCGGCGCGATCGACGGTCGCGAATATCTCGTCGATGACGCGGTTGAGCACCTCTCGTATGAGCCCCGCCTTGTCGCCGAAGTAGTGGTGGAAATTGCCGATTGACGACCCTGCGCGACCAATCACGGCTCGGACGGTGAGCGCCGAGAGTCCGTCCTCCCGCACGAGTGCCGTCGCCGCTTCGATCATCGTATCCCGTACGGCGGCTATATGGCGTTGCCGCGATTCCGTGCGTCTGTACGCCACTGTTCTTTCCCCTTCATACCCGTTGAAAATGGGTATCCCGAAACGCCGTCGGGTATTTGAACCCGTATCCGATCGCGCGATCCAGTCCAATGTGGGCCAACCAGACCAGTCCGATATGGATCGCGAGCTGATACGACGAGACGACCCCGAAGATCACAACCGTCACCGGGAGCAGGATGCCGTGGAAGAGGTTGTACGCTATCGCGCCGATTCGCGGCCCCGCGAGATATCCGACCATCGAGAGGTCGGGCGCCAGGAAGAGAAGTGCAAACAACGACCATCTCCCGCCCACCGTTCGATATACGATGGTCGCGGCGACGAGCGTGGACAGGCCGTCGAGGCGCAAAAAAACGTGCGGTCCACCGACTCCCGACGTCCCCGTTCGGGTGGTTCCCTCTATCCGCTCCGCGATAGGTTCCGATCGAATTTCCATCTTGATACTCCTTCTGAAACATAGAACGTTGTTCTTTTTTTATAATATAGAACAATGCTCGATACTTGACAATGGGCGTGGCTCCCGGTGGAAAAGAACGGCCCGATCGCGTCCCAGTGCGGCGCCTTCTGACACTCGAGGCGGATGCACCGGCGACCTTGATGTCATAGGCGAGAACATCTACCGTTGTGGCGTGAAGTTTATCGCCGATCTCCACATCCATTCGCACTACTCGCGGGCAACCAGCAAGGATCTCACCCCGGAACACCTGGATTATTGGGCGCGGGTAAAGGGTATCGGCGTCGTCGGTACCGGAGACTTCACGCATCCCGCGTGGACCGCTGAGCTCAAGGAGAAGTTCGAGCCGGCCGAAGAGGGGCTGTTCTCGCTGCGGCCCGAGTATCGTCTCATCGATCGCGAGCCGTCGGTGCCGGGCGACGTGCGATTCATGCTGACGTCCGAAATCAGCTGTATCTATAAGTTCGACGGGCGCGTACGAAAGGTTCACCACGTCATATGCGCGCCGGACTTCGAGACGGTCGAGAAGATCCAGGCGAGCCTGTCGCGTATCGGCAACATTACCTCCGACGGACGTCCGATTCTGGGGCTCGATTCGCGCGATCTTCTGGAAATCGTGTTGGAGGCCTCACCGGATATCTTCTTCATTCCCGCTCACGTCTGGACTCCCTGGTTCTCCACCCTCGGATCGAAGTCGGGTTTCGACTCCGTGGAGGAGTGTTTTCGCGACCTCTCGCACCACATTCACGCCGTGGAAACGGGGCTCTCGTCCGACCCCCCGATGAACTGGATGTGCAGTGTGCTGGACCGCTTTACGCTGGTCTCCAACTCCGACGCCCACTCCCCGGAGAAACTGGGGCGCGAGGCCAATCTCTTCGACACCGAGCGTTCGTACGCGGGAATCGTCGAGGCGATGAGACGTGGTGAGAATGCCGGCTTTCTGGGAACGATCGAGTTCTTTCCTCAGGAAGGGAAGTATCACTTCGACGGCCACCGAAAGTGCAATATTCGATGGGACCCGGTGGAGACGATTCGCCACGGCGGCATCTGTTCGGTGTGCGGTAAGCCGGTGACGCAGGGGGTGCTCAGCCGCGTTGCGGAGCTTGCCGACCGCGATTCCGTCGACGGGCGATCGCATAAGACACCGTTTTACCCTCTCGTACCCTTAAAGGAGATACTCTCGGAACTCCTCGGCGTCGGGCCCGCATCAAAACGCGTGGCCCAAGCGTATCAGGCGATCCTCACGAAGGGGGGTAGCGAGCTTTCCATTCTGCGGGAAGCCGACGCATCTCGGTGCGAGGCGATAGGCGGCGAGCACTTTGCCGAGGCGATACGTCGCGTTCGGCGACGGGAGGTCGTCGTCGATGAGGGATACGACGGCGAGTACGGGCGTGTTCGCGTATTTGCGAAAGGAGAGCGGCCGTCGAGTCGCGACCAGGATTCGCTCTTCGCCGATATCGCGCGCGTTCCGCCGCCGGCTCCCTTAGCGTTGGTAGAGTTCGATCTCTCGGCGTTGCACGCGCTCAAGACGGGAATGGACGACCGGGAAGAGCCTCCGACGTCCGTAGACGCCGCGGCGGACGCCGGCCCGGCGGAGACACCCGCGCCGACGGCACGCGAGCCAATCGACCGAGCCGCCGCGGGCGAGGAGGCCGACTCCCGCGACGGAGCGGCGGCAGAAGGCGTCCCGACGAGTCTTACGGAGGGGCTGAATGCGGCCCAGCGCGAAGCGGTTACGGACTATAACGGACCCGCCTTGATCCTCGCGGGGCCGGGAACCGGCAAGACCAAGACGTTGACCACCCGCGTCGCCCACCTCATCGAGGCCGGCGTTCACCCCGCCTCAATTCTGGCTCTCACCTTTACCAACAAAGCGGCGACCGAGATGCGCGAACGGCTCCGGGCACTCCTGGCCGATCGGGCCGCCCCGTCGGAGCGTACCGAGCCGACGATCGCGACCTTCCACGCCTTCGGGCTCTCGATTCTGCGGGAATGTGCGTCGGAACTCGGGAGAGATGCGACCTTCTCCATAATTAACGCTACGGAGCGGGCCGAGTTGCTGCGTGAGGTGCCGTCGATCGGTACACACACCTCATCGCGTGAACGTTCGGCGCTGTCGAATCGTATCGGGACCGCGAAGGAAGAGCTTGCGTCCGCTGAGGACATCGCGTATGACGATACACTCTTCGCCGAGCTCTTTGACGCCTACGAGCAGCTACTGCGCGAAATCAACGCGTTTGATCTGGAGGATCTCCTTCGACTGCCGATCCTCAGACTCGAGAACGACTCGGCGTTTCGGCGGCGCTATCGCGAACGCGTGCGATGGATATTGGTCGACGAGTACCAAGATGTAAACAAGGCACAGTATCGCCTTCTCCGTACCCTGGCGCCGGAACACGACGCCAACCTCTGCGTCATCGGCGACCCTAACCAAGCGATCTACGGATTCCGGGGAGCGATGGTACGGTATATCCGCGAATTTCAAACCGACTATCCCGATGCGCGGGTGCATCACCTGACCACGAGTTACCGCTGTTCCGCTCGCATTCTGAACGCCTCCACCCAAGTTCTCGACGTTGAATCGGAGAACGGCCTTGAGGGCGTCGCTACGGGCGTCAATGTCCGGATCGTGGAGGCGCGCACCGACCGGAGCGAGGCTGAGTTCGTTGCCCGCACGATCGAGGACCTGTTAGGCGGGTTGCAGTTTTTCTCCATGGACTCGGAGGTTGCCGCCGGCGACGCCGCCAACGGAATCGAGAGTCTCTCCGATTTTGCCGTACTCTGTCGCACGCGGCGCCAAATGTCGACGATCGAAAAGGCGCTTTTGGACCACCACGTACCGTATCAACGCATCGACACCGGACCGCGATTTCGATCAGGCGGTGCGAGCCGTCTCATCACTCTTCTTACACATTATCGCAACCCCCGTAACCGCGTCGTCGCGTTGCGTCTTGCCCGCGAGGGGATCGAACCGAATCGCAAGCTCTTCGGTACCGGCGGCCGTCGCCTCGAGGAGATATCGGTGACCAAGGCGTTGTCGGTCTTGCGTGCGGAGTACCCGATCGTCGGGAAGGAGTCGGATGACGCAGAGATCCGGGAACTCCTCAGCGTTGCCGATCGCTTCGGTGGTGATCACGACCGCTTTTTGCGATCCATCGATATCGGAAGCGATCTCGATCGATACGAGCGCGCCGGTGAGAAGGTGACGCTCATGACGTTGCACGCCGCCAAGGGGTTGGAGTTTGCCGCCGTGTTCGTCGTCGGCTGCGAGGACGGACTCCTCCCGTACACGCTCTTTCGCGACCGGACCGATATTGAGGAGGAGCGTCGGCTCTTATACGTTGCGATGACCCGCGCAAAGCGATATCTCTACCTCACCAACGCGACGCGTCGAGTCCTCTTCGGGCGGGAGTACACCAACGCGCGGAGTCCCTTCTTAGACGACATAGAACGGGACCTGCTTGATCGCCTCCAACCGGAGCCGGCGCGGCCACCCAAGGCGCCCGAGAGTCAGCTGGATCTATTCGGGCGGGGATGAGACGCCGCGTCTCGTAGAAACTGCGTGATGTTCTGCTCCACCTTATCGATCAGGCGCCCCTGCGCCTCGCTGGTGAGTCCCGCGTAGTGTTCGTATAAGAACGCATTATCTCGGTGGGCAGCGATATCGCGTATGCCCACCGCCCCGTCGGCGTCGGCGACGAATCTATTGGTGGGATCCTGTAACCACCTCACCATTGCCGAGCGCTCGACGGGTAAGCCCAGAGATGTGTTGATCAAGAGCTTGTGCCCCGTCCAGACGCGCATCTCTCGTTCCGTCAAAAGATGCGTGTTTCGCGGGAGATGGAGGGAGACGACGTCGGCATTGCGCAGCAACTCCGCGAGCGGCATCGATCGCACGCCCAGACGCTCCAAATCCGGCTTGCGGCTACGGCTGAAATAGCGGGTGTCGGCACCCAGGCTATGTAGCGCGTGTGCCACCTTCGAGCCGGTCGCACCTGCGCCGACGATACCCACGCAGTGACTGCCGAGTTCCGTGTTCTCCGCTCCGTACTTAATGTGCCGTATGATCTCGCACAGGACGAACTCGACGACGCCGATATCTCCATAGTCCGAGACGCCCGAAACTGCAATGCCGCGCTCTCGAGCCGTCTCCAGATCGATGTTTGATCCGGGGCCGGAAAATAACGTCGCGGCCAAACCGATGTACGAAAGACGACTACACGCCAGGATCGTCTCTCGCGACAGTCTTGAACCCCATCCGATCAGTACGCAGTCCGCCTCGCCGATGCGGCGCGCCAGCTCGGCCTCGGAGTCCGCATTATCCTGGTAGACCGCAATCGGCTGCTCGGAGTATCGCTGAAATCGATCGATATGCTTTGTGAGAGGTGACTCGCCCTCGGGTATCGCTATGCGTTGAAACCGTTCCACAACCGCATTATGCCGCTATTCTCGGGGTGATGACAGCGGGCCCGGGCGTCTCCCTCCCACGCTGCCGTGCCGGCACGCCACCTCGGAGGTGACGGCGTTACCGAGGCTCCCCGATCATCCGGTTATGAGGTCGTTCGGCAAGTGAGAGAGATGATTTACAAAGCGGAAGACCGTCTGACCGTCGGGCCCCAAATGCACGCGAGTCGCGCCGGTGTTCAGCATGGTGAACCACAGCGGTTCGCCCACGGCATCCAACAGGCGTCGCATAAGGGCTTGAAAGAACCCCTGGTGGGTGACGATCGCGATGCTCTCGTCCTCACCGCCGTGAAGTTCCTTCGCCTTGAGCAACCACACGCGCGCCCGTTCGTCCCAGTCGGCCGACGTCTCGGGACGCTCGGTCTTCCACCAGCCGTCCTCGGTAATCTCATCGGGAATCACCGCGTCTTCGTAGTGCTTCCGGTAGAACGATCGCGATAGTCCCGGCACGGTAATGACCGTACCGTCCTCCTCGCGATGTGAGAGCCCGCCGCACTCGTGGATTAGCGGCTCGAACGTTATCGGGATACCGAGCTTTCGTGAGAGTGCATTAGCGGTGTCGGCGGTTCTGTGCATGGGCGACGCATAGAGGCGAGAGAACCAAAACGATACGCGGCCGTATTCGCCGTACTCCTCCTCGCTCCATCGTGCGGATACGTAGTCGGCGAGATGACGCGCCTGCTCGTGCCCGCGTTCGGTAAGCGGTGCGTCCAAACGGTGTCGTATCTCGTCGGCGGAGAGCGGGAGCGACGAGACCGGAAGGTTGTTGTGACCCTGTGCGTGGCGAAAGATGAAGATATCCAATGCTTCGCGTTCCTCAGGGTCGAGCTTAGCACGGGCGATGTTCGAAAATCATGTGGAAGGTGTGATGACCAGACTCGATACGGATGAGGCTACTCGGGCGACCTGGGGCACGCGTCGCGGCAATGCACCGACCGATGCGACTCGCGGCGTCCCGGCAGGGCGGCGGAGCCCATAGCCGCGTGCGACGCGTCTCATTCTTCGGTGCGAGACCCGTTTCTATACATGAACACCGCGATTTGCGTACGGTCTCGCAACCCGAGACGGCCGAGGATGCTCGAGATGTGGCTCTTAACGGTACCCTCGGAGATGAACAGCTGCTCGGCGATCTCGCGGTTATTTTCCCCTTCGGCGACCAGATGCATGACTTCTTGCTCGCGTTTGGTCAAACTTTCCGCCGCCCCGGTCGGCATTGATGGGCGTCTCTCCTCGACTCGTTTGGATACGAGCGCGTCAACCACACGCTGGGCCGCCGCCTCATCGAGCTGCACGATGCGTTTGTGCGCCATGCGTATCGCATCGGCCAGATCGCTTGCGGGAATGTTTTTGAGAATGTATCCCACCGCTCCGGCGCGCAACGCCTCCACAACGTAGGTTTCGTCATCGAAGGTGGTGAGCATGAGAATACCGATGTGGGGCATACGCTCGCGAAACTCGGCGGCGGCCCGCACACCGTCCATGACCGGCATTCTGACGTCCATCAGCACGACGTCCGGCTGCGCCTCCTGGGCCCGCTGGAGCGCCTCTTTTCCGTCGGCGGCCGACGCGACCACCGCGATTCCCGATTGGCGCTGAAGCACGGCAATGAGGCCGTCACGCATTAACTCTTGATCATCGACCACCATCACGCGAATGTCGTTGTGTTCTTCCATTCCGACTCGCCTCCTTCATGTACCGGATCGGTTGATGCGCGGAATGACGGCGTGCATCCGCATGCCGCCCAGAGCGCTCTTCGATACCGTGAGACGACCGCTGAGCGTCTCCAACCGTTCGCGTACTCCCTGGAGTCCGAAACCGCCGCCCACACGCCCCGTTGCAGAGAATCCGATCCCGTCGTCGTCGACCGAGAGCGTTGCGCTCTCTTGTCCTACCTTCACCGCGATGCGCACGTTGTCGGCGCGTGCGTGCTTTTGGACATTCGTCAGCCCTTCCTGTGCCGAACGGTAGAGCGCGATGAGCTCTTGCGTCGACAGACGGTTTTCGTCGCCGTCGAACTCCAACTCCGCGCGAAACGGAAGCCCCTCCAGATCCGCGATCAGCGTCTCCAGGGCGGGGCGCAGCTTGAACGGTGCAGCGCTCGTGCGGAGGGTGCCGACCGAGCGGCGAACATCGGTTAACGCAATGTCATTGAGCCGCTTCGCGGTCCGAATCGCCTCAAGCGCCTCGTCCGGGCTCTCCGCGGCGACGGCGAGCGCCTTCTCCAGCTGGACACCGACCACGGTGAGATAATGCCCGATGCTGTCGTGTATGTCCCTCGCTAAACGGTTGCGTTCTTCTGTCTTTGCCAGCTCGGCGACTCGGCCCGCATACTGTTCAAGTGTTGTATGGGACGCCTCGAGCTCGCGCAACAACTCCTCGGTCCGCATTCGATGCCGTCGCTCTCGGCGGACGACGAGCGCCATTGCGGTGATGACGGCCAGACAGATACAAAAGAGGAGGTACGTGTTCATCGTCGCCGGATCGCTCATCCAACCGGGCTTGAAGAGCGCGAACTTTAGGGTGAACCACGAGAATAGACCGGCGCTCATCGCGATACCTACGCGCTTGCCGAGCAGAAAAAAAGCGGGAAACGGGAGCGTCAGATAGAGAACGAGCGTATAGGTCAGGCCGTCGGTCCACGTGACCGCCTCCACCAGTAGCGCGTGTGCCGCCACCGCAATCGCTCCGACGGTACGTGAGGGACGAGCGCCGTAGCGACCTTCGACGAATCGATCGAGGATCAGAAGCACGATTACTGCCAACGATGCGAGGATCGGATCTCTGAGGCGCACCGCCTCGTGGGAACCGACAGCGTTCAAGAGGAGGGCGGCTACACACACGATCCCCAACAGCGCGGTAATGCTTCCCGATGTCGTGAGTCGAAGCCTGCCGGAGGCCGACTCCGCAGCGTACGTCGGAGCATCGACGGATACTCGGTTTTTCTTCATTGGTACTCACCGGCGACCGACTGGAACGTAACACGCATCATCACGCCGCGTCATGCGTCCTGCGATAGAACGTCTATGCGCCGTGCGATATACGGCGATCGTAGCACACCGCCGTCATCCCGGCGGGCGGCAAAATCTATACTCCGGCGGAGGCCGACATGTACGAGCGATGCGTACACTGCCGGTACCATTACGTTTGTGGAGGACCATCGTGGATCACTATTCCGTAGAATCGACACCGAAGAAGTGGACGGCTCGCCGCCGATTGCTGATCATCCTCGCCGTGCCGGCGGGGCTCGTCGTCGTTGTGTTGCTCGTTTTCGTCAGCACCGTTGCCGTTGCGGCGGTCAATCTTCGGCGTGCTTCCTCGGCTCCCGTTATCGCCGAGACGACTCGATTTGACGGGCGCTATCTTCTCGCCGCGTCGGACGCGGACATGATCGCGGCGGCGTACGCCGACGGTCTGCTACGCCAGGTTCCCGGCGACGAGGACACCCTCTCGGTGATCGAGCTGCCCCTTGTCGATACAAATGCTCGCGTAGCGCAGATACCGGCGTCCAACTCGGTAACATCGTGGCCGCAGATCATCGCCGTTTCCCCGAACGGTGAGACGATCTACGTGGTGGAGACGGCGGGACGAATCGACGACGCGGTGGAGGTGCTTCCGATCGATCAGTTCCCACCGGGGCGGACGCTGACGGTCGTCGATATCGGCGCCGGTGTTGAGGCGGCCGACGTTATGACCGTGGAGGTTGCGGACGGGGTATCGCACATCGCCGTGAGCTCCGACGGAGCGTATCTCGCGGTCGGCGGTACGGAGGTAGGCCGCCAGTTGGCCGTGTTGCCGACTGCGACGCTCGACGACCCCGCGACGTTCAGCTTTTTCCCCGTTTTCGACGCGGCCGGCGAGCCGGCCCGAGAGGTGAGTTCGGTCTTTTGGCATCCGTCCGGCGACTTCCTCGCCGTCGGGATCAACGCAGGGGAGGTTCTGTTCTACCGGGTACGTCGCAACGGCGAGGAGGGGATATCGATAGAACCTCACGGCGAGCGTATTACCGGCGGATATACCGTCACCTACGGCCAATTTACCGCCGACGGACGGTTTTACCTCACCGCCGAGATCAACTGGGACCGATTTCCGCCGCCTCTGAGAAATCTCATTAATCCGCCCAGCGAGATGTGGTCCATCCGCTTCGACCGGAGCGATGCGGCGGCGCACGAGTTGGTCTCGCGGATTCCCGTCGGTCAGAGTGCGGAGAGCTTCGCCGTAAACGCAGCCGAGGACCTCGTCGTGACCGTTAACATGGGACGTACCTACCTCCCTGACGTCCTCTCGTTCTGGCCCGGAGCGCGGATGAACTCACTGTCTCTCTTGACCTTCGATCGCGATACCGGTGAGCTGACGTGGGTGACCGACGAGTACGGGTTCGAGGGCGCTCTACCGGAGGCGGCGATGTTTGACGCCGACGGAGATTCCTTGGCGGTCGTGATCTACAACGACCACGAAGATCCCATGGGGCCCGGTGCTATCGAGTTCTGGAACGTAGCGCGCGACGGGAGCCGGCCGCGTCTGGAGCGCACGGCCGTCCGGCTGCCGGTGGTTCGCGGCGTCCATGCGATGAACTTCATTCCGTAGGGGCGTCGAACCGGGTGAACCGTTCGCGCCGTGGAACACCGCTGCGTTTATCACCACCCACGGCGGCAGAGGAGTACGACGTGTTTGACGTGGCGGTTACGGGTAACTATTATATAGCCGGCTATATAATGGCGACTGTATGGACGATACCGAAGCGTGGGACGAAAGCTTAAGTTTTGCTCTTGCGATGCTGTGTCGCGATATGCGGCATCTTGCTTCCGAGCGGTTGGCGCGCCTCGGACTCCATCCCGGTCAACACACGATCATCCAGCGCTTGCACGAGACGCCCGGTATGACCCAAGTGCAGCTCGCGGAAGTGGCGGGCGTTCGGCAGCCTACCGTCGCCAAGATGATTCGGCGTATGGAGCGCGCCGGGCTGGTGCGTCGCGTGCGGGATGTCGCCGATGCACGAGTAAGCCGGTTACACACGACCGAGGCGGCCGACCGGTTGCTGCCGGCAATACGCCGGTTTCGACGCGAGCTTGAGGACTCCATCGCCCGGGCGCTCTCTCCGGAGGAACAAGCCGACGCCAAACGGATCGTAGAAACGATTCACGCGCATATCGTCGCATTACTGTAAAGGAGATCCCATGACACAACCGCGGCGCGACCGGTTCGTTGCCGGTTCCATCGGCCCGACGATCCTCACCCTCACCGGATTCATGATCCTCGGTATGCTCGGCATGGTGATGTTCAACCTCGTCGACACGTACTTTGTCGGCAGGTTGGGCGGCGACGAGCTTGCGGCGATGAGTTTCACGTTTCCGGTCGTGCTTGTCGTCCAAAGCATCGCGTTGGGACTCGGTATCGGAACCTCTTCGGTCGTCTCGCGCGCGATCGGTCAGGGTAACAAGCGAGATGTCCAACGTCTCACGACCGACGCGTTGGTGTTGTCGGTGCTGATCGTAGCGGTCGTGGTGGTCGTCGGTATTCTCACCATCGATCCTCTCTTTCGCGCCCTGGGCGCCGACACCCGGCTGATACCCCTCATCCGGCGGTACATGGTTATGTGGTACATCGGCGTACCGTTCGTCGTCATTCCCATGGTAGGGAATAACGCGATCCGCTCCACCGGCGACACCCTCACCCCGTCGGTGGTCATGCTCGTCGCCGTCTTGGTGAATCTCGTGCTTGATCCGCTGTTCATCTTCGGCATCGGTCCGTTCCCCGAGTGGGGTCTCTTCGGCGCCGCTTTTGCGACCGTTTTGGCGCGAGCGACGACCCTGGTCGTCTCGCTCGTCATCTTATCCGTGAAGCAAAAGATGATAACGCTCGCCGCTCCGACGGTCGAAGAGGTAGTGGACTCGTGGCGGCGCGTACTCTTCGTCGGGCTTCCCGCCGCCGCGACGAACGTAATCATCCCCGTTTCGATCGGCGTCTTGACGCGTCTGGTCGCTTCACACGGTCCCGAGGCGGTTGCAGGCTACGGAGTGGCCTCGAGAATAGAGATGTTCGCCCTCACATTCGTTATGGCGCTCGGCGCCGTCATCGGCCCATTCACCGGGCAGAACATCGGCGCCGGAAAGCCGGAGCGCGCCCAACAAGGTATGCGGTACGCGACGCTCTATTCGATCGTGTGGAGCGCGTTGATATTGGTGCTCTTTCTCTTTGCCGCCGAGCCCATCGCGGCGCTCTTCAACAGGGGCGAGCCGGGCATCACCCGCGTAACGGTCCTGTATCTCCTGATCGTCGGCGCGTCCTACGCCGGTCAAAGCACTATGCTCCTCGTCAATACGGCGTTCAGCGCCCTCGGCAGGCCGATGCCCGCCGCCGCACTGTCGCTCATTCGCATGTTCGCTCTGGCGATCCCTCTTGCCGTGATAGGGGAGCGCTTCTTTGCCGTCGCCGGTATCTTCTTCGGACTGGCCGTCGCGAATCTCATCTCCGGACTCGTCGCGCACCTGTGGTATCGCGCCACGTTGCGAACCGTGATGAACGCCCGACCCGTCGAGGCGGCCTAAGAGTAGACGTCCACCATGCGGCGACCTATCGTATCGGTCGCAGCCGGCCGACCTTCTCGCGGGTCGGTCGGGATGATGGCGTCGGTCCCACCGCCGCTACTCCGCCAACGGCCACACTATCTCAGTCCGCCACTGCGCGGGGTCCGGCACTTGTCCCGGATCGGTGAGGTAGACTTCGTGCGGATCGTCGGCGGCCGTCAGGGTGTGTCTCTTCATCCACGCTTCGACCGCCGCATACGCCTCGTTGAGGGTGTCGTACGGGCCGATGTGAATCGTCGAGGCGACGGTTCCGGCCGGAATCGTATCTCCGACGATATCGCCCGCACCCTCTGCCGGTGCCCCCACCGGTAGCCCCGCCTCGACGGTGACGCCACTCGCGTTCCAGTCGCGGTAGCGACAAAAGGGCGGACCCGCGAGCGGCACACCCTTGCCGGTCGCATATGTGAAGACCTGCGGCAGCACCTCCGCCAGCGTATCCGCGATACCGTCGGGTGACGTGCGTTTGCGCATAACGAGGACGTGCGTCTCGGGAATGTGTTTCTTTTCGATCGTGTATTCCATTAGGATCCTCCTGTCGTGGGTAGTCCTTGAAATTCGTTTCGAAATCGACGTGCGGAAGAGGCCGAGACACGGCGCTACGGCACCCGCGATATCGCGATGCCGCACGGCGCGGTCTCCCGCGAGCTTCTCGTTTCCGACGCCGCGGAATCCGCGCCGTCGGTACTGAGCCGGGCTTTGTCCGAAATGGCGTCGAAATGCGCGGGTGAATCCCTCGTGACTCTCGAACCCGCTGTCCAACGCCACCTCCAGGATCGACGCGTCGGTCGTAAGGAGCGCCGCTGCGGCGCGTTCCATCGCGGTCCGTGCGACGATCGTTTTGGCGCTCTCGCCGATCATCGCGCGAAAGACGCGTTGGAAATGAGTCGGCGTGCGAGAGGCGCGTTCGGCGAGCGTCTTGAGGTCGGTTCTCCTTCGCACGTCTCGTTGGACTTCCGCGAGGAGGGCCAACACGGTCCGAAATGTGATCGCCATCTAATGCAAAAGTACTACCGTTACGCGCCTTCGTCTTGACCGTTGTTGCGATTCCGCTGTGAGTACGCGCGGTGGACGGACGTGCGTGAACTCGTCCTCCACGGCCTGCGCACGGATGAGCGTGACGTCCGGACACTCCGTTCCGTCAAGGGTTACGTACGGAAGAAGATGTTCACGGATCGCGCCGGTATCGCGCGGTTTCGATCGAACGCGAAAAGACGACGGTCGTCGGATTGTGGACTGAACGAGGCCGAAGTCGGTGCGAGGACGAGGCACGCTTCGCCTCGGTGGGCGAGCGCTCGACTCCGGCGAGTATGACTCCTATCGTTGCTCACCGTGCTTTTCGAACGCAGCCTTCAACTCGTTGTATGGGCGGTTGTTGAACGGACATACTTTGATACACACCGAGCACCCGTGGTTCGTGGCGAAGTAACGAAAGCACTCTCCGTCGTCGACGCAGGTGAACAACCCGTTCTTGTGCGGAACCGGATCGTCGAATATCGCTCCCGCCGGGCATTGTTTGACGCAGATACCGCACCGTTTACAGAAGTCCATGATCCAGTCGTGATCGTCGCCCTGATAGACCGGCAGGTTCTCGATCTCGGTGAATACGGCCGCGAGGCGGACACGCGGGCCGAACTCAGGAGTGATGAGGAGGCCGGCTAAGCTCCGCGCGCCGAGTCCCGCGGCGGCGGCCATCGGCGGATAGAGTGCCATGCCCGAGAGGGGGTGGCCGGCGTGGGTTCGAAAGCCGCGCTCGCGTAGCCAGTTGGCCACTTTGTTGGAGGTTTGCCCCAGGGCGTTGTAAGTTTCGTGCACCATGACGGCCGTGTCCGGGTTCGGCGCTTTGGCCATACGCCGTTTATCCATCTCCATCACAAGCACGACGGCGCGATCGTACAGCACTGCGGTGTTCCGAAACACCCACTCACGGGGTACCCTCGCGAAGCCGACCGTATCCGCCCCCACCGTTTTTGCAAACGTACGCAACTCCTTCAGCTCTTCGGGATCGATCGTCGTTCGCCCGCGCTCGGGATTTTTGCGAAAATCGGCGACCGATTTCACGATGTTCCGCATGCTTCCCATGATATGGGGAACGGTACGAGGAAACCCCGCGACCGGCGGGTGCTCCTCCTCCAGCCGCATCCCCTCTCGGAGGATATCGAACCGCATGGGTGAGTCCTCAGTGCCGTGAATAGAGCCGGGCGCCTCTCGCGTCCTTCGCTCTACACCGTCCATGATCGCCAGCGGAACCTTGATGATCTGCGACTGAATCGCATGTTTTACGGTACTGAGCACCTTCATAGCGACCTCCTAATGTTAGTAATTACTAACATAAGCATAGGCGGTGCTTTATTGTAAGTCAATACTTTCATATGATACGATGAAAGAAGGGGGTGGAAGTGCCGAAGATTATTGCCGACGAGGCGGTCTATGCTGCCGTAGTTGGGGTTGTAGCGGAGCGGGGGTATACCGGAGCGACGACCGCTCATATGGCGGCTGCGGCCGATATGAGCGAAGTGACGCTCTTTCGGCGCTACGGAAGTAAAGAGGAGTTGATACAACGGGCGGTGGCGGCGTTACCGGCGTGGAACGAGTTACGGAGTGCGTCGACGTACACCGGCGATATCCGCGCCGATCTATCGCGGGTCGTGACGACGTATCGGACGGCGGCGGTACGCAACAGCCGACTATTGCTGGTAATCTTCTCCGAGATCGAGCGCGTCCCCAACCTCGTGCACGCGTTGGAGGCGCCCTTCGGTGTGTTTTCACGGATCGGCGATCTTTTGGGGCGATACCAAGACGAGGGTGTCCTGCGACCGGAAGCGCCGATGAGCGGCATCACTGCGCTGTTCGGGCCGTTGGTGTTTTCCACCCTCCTCCGTAGCGCGTTCGGGGCGCACCGAGTCCCCGACATCGATCCGGAAGGTCATGTCGATCGATTCTTACAGGGACGGTTTGCGTAGATGCGTGTCGCGATTACGTACGACAATCTACAGCGCGTAGTACAGGTATCCGGTCGTGATGCCGAAGAAGAGTAACACTCCCGCGATCATGTCGTTAAAGGAGAAGTGAAATCGACGGACGCGCTCGGGTAGGGCCTCGAAGCGGGCGATCGCGGCGTATATGACGAGCGCACCCACCATGGTAGCGGCGTAGGTTATCGCCTTTGCCGTCGTGAAGGCGCCGTCCACGGATGGCGCTACGCCGAGCAGGTTCGGCACGATCGGACCGGCCGCGAATCCGCCGACGAACACTGCACCGCCGAGGATCAACAACACCGAGGTAGTAAACGGGTCGGGCTGCCGAGGTACCTGTGCGCCGTCGGTTGTCGGTTGCCGTGCACTCTCGGATACGGGCCCGAAGAGCACCGTCGCCAACTTGACGGCATACAGCGCCGTTCCCACGTTGAGCACATGCATGACGATCTCGCCGAATCCGGCGGGCCATCCGGTCCCGATGAGGTACTTGCTGACGCTTCCATTGAAGTAGGGGGCGCCGGTGATTCCCAAGAGTCCGGCCGCCATCGCCACGGCGACAAGCGGCATGCGACGGAAGACGCCGCGAATCGCGGATATCTCCCGCGTATGATACACGTGGACGATCACCCCGGCGCTCAGAAAGAGGAGCACCTTGAACAGGGCGTGGCTCACGATGTGATAGACCGCCCCCCACCACGCCGTCTCATCGGCGAGGGTCAGACCGACGATAATCAGTCCTACCTGGGAGATAGTGCTGTAGGCGAGAGTCAACTTAATATCGGATTGTGCGACGGCGAGCAGAAAGCCGGCGACGGAGGTCAGGGTGCCGACGATCAGAAATAGCTCGTCGGTTGCCAACGCGTGCGCGAAGAGCGTCTGCATACGGATGAACAGATAGATGCCGGTGTTAATCTGTAGGCCCGATAGGATTGCCGATATGATCGACGGCGCACTGGGCGCACCGTGAGCCGGCGGCAGCCAGCCGAAGAGGAAGAAGAGCGCCGATTTCATCCCGATTGCGGTAATCAAAAAAGCGTACGGCACGACGAGAGCACGACCGTCGACGGTCTGCGCCGCCGCGGCAATCTGGAGCAGATCCAGCGACCCGACGACGCGATAGAGCATGCCGATACCCATGAGCATGAACGACATCGACGACAGGTTGACCATGATGTAGATCATGCCGTTGTATATCGCCTGCTTGCTCCGCTTATACATGATGAGAATGCCGGTAACGAGCGTCGCGAGTTCCAACAGTACGTATATGTTAAAGAGGTCGCCGGATAGAAAGATACCCACCAATACGCCCTGGAGCGTGCCCAACAGGAACTGAAACAACCGGTCGGCGTACAGCTTACGCGTGGCAAAGATCAGCAACGCCACGTAGATCCACGCGACCAGAGACACCAGAAGCGCCGCGACGATGTCCGCCTCCAGTGCAATCCCGACGCTATCGGGCCAACCGGCGATGATCGTTCGTATCGGTCCGTTCGCCCGTACTGCAACCAAGAGGCGTGTGACGAGCGCTACCTGGACCAGCTGAAACGCGAGCATACAGCGGCGCATCGCGTTTCGCGGGAGGTAATAGAAGACCGCCGCGGCGAGTATCGGAGCGACGGCGGGT
Organism: Alkalispirochaeta sp.; assembly: GCA_965601925.1. GTDB lineage: Bacteria > Spirochaetota > Spirochaetia > DSM-27196 > Alkalispirochaetaceae > Alkalispirochaeta. The sequence goes on along the minus strand of OZ271854.1, from coordinate 773,341 downwards.
ATCCACAAGGGAATCATCGGCGTTTACGCGTCCGTCGGCGCACTGTCGAGTAGCGACGTTGCGGTGCATACGGAGGAGCCGGCACGGTGCGTTTCATCCTACAAAGATAGCGAAAAACGGAGCTCATCGACATACCGCGGCCCCTTTTCGCGGCACACCGGCGCCTCACACGGTGAAGTACAGATACGCTGCGGTGGCGACGAAGAACACCAATACTCCCGCCACGATATCGTTGAATGCAAAGTGCATACGCCGTATGGAATCGAATAATGTGGTGCGTTTGACGACCAGCACGTACGTCGCTACCGCAATAGCGACCGTCGCGGCAAAGAAGAGCGTCTTCTCGGCGTAGTAGGCGCCGTCGACGCTCATGTTCGTACCGAACAACGCGCGCAAAATCGGCGCGGCCGCGACGCCTCCCGCCAAACATGCGCCGCCCATTATCAACGCAACGGTCGTAGTGAACGGGTCGGGTTGGCGTCGACGAGCACGTACCGCCTCAGGCGGCTTACCGAAGAAGATCGTGGAAAACTTTGTGAATGAGATCGCCGTTCCCAGATTGATCACGTGAATCGCAATCTCGCCCGCGGACATTCTCCACCCCGATTGAATCAGGTACTTGCTGACGCTACCGTTGAAGTACGGCGCGCCGGTTATGCCGAGCACACCGGCGATCGCCGCCGAAGTGACCAGCGGCATGCGCCGGAAGACACCGCGAATCTCTGCGACGTTGCGCGTCTTGTAGACGTGGGTGATGAGGCCGGCGGTAAGGAAGAGGAGTCCCTTGAATAACGCATGGTTGACGATGTGGTACACACCGCCCCACCACGCCTCGCTGGTACCCGCACTCAACCCCACGATGATCAGGCCCACCTGCGACACCGTATGATACGCGAGAATGAGCTTAATATCCTTCTGGGCGATTGCGAACAAAAAGCCGGTAACCGAGGTGAGAACCCCTATGATGAGAAAGTACGTCTCGTTGGAGAATGCAGGCGCGAACATCGCCTGGAGCCGAATGAAGAGATATACACCCGCTTTCACCTGGAGACCGGACAGAATTGCCGACACGATCGACGGTGCACTCGGCGCACCGTGTGCTGGGGGCAACCAGGCAAAGAGCAGAAACAACGCCGACTTCACTCCCACGGCGGTCATCACGAGGGTGTAGGGTATGATCAGTGCCCGCAGATCACCTGCGCGGCGCACTCCGTCGGCGATGAGCGAAAGATCGAGCGTCCCGAAGACGCGATACACCATGCCCACGCCCAGAAGCATGAACGACATCGACGCCAGGTTGATCATCACGTAGACCATCCCGTTGTAAATCGCCTGCTTGTCGCGTTTGTACATGATCAGAATGCTGATCACGAGCGTGGACAGCTCGAGCAGCACGTAGATATTGAATAGATCGCCGGAGACGAAGATGGCGATCAGCAATCCCTGCAACGCACCCAAAAGAAACTGAAAGAGACGATTCATGTATAGCTTGCGGTGGTTGAAGAGCAATAGAAAGAGATACAACCATCCGACGAGCGCTACCAAGACCGCCGCGACGATGTCGGCCTCCAGAGAGACACCGATTCCGTCCGGCCACAGCCCCAGCACCGTCCTGAGCGGCCCGCTCGTGCGCACCGCAATCACCAGACGCGTCACCAAGGACACCTGAATGAGTTGAAACGCCAGCTGCACGTAGCGCAACACGCGTCTAGGGAGGTAGTATCCGACCGCCGCCACGAGTATGGGCGCGAGGACCGGTATCCATAACAGCGTCACTTGCTATATGCCCGCTTGAGTACCGTCTCCCAATCCGCCGAGCCGTAGCGTCGAAAGAGACTGATGAAGATCGCCAGACTGACCGCGCTCACCGAAATCCCGATCACGATTGCCGTTATCATCAGCGCCTGGGGCAGAGGATCGGCGACCGGACCCGCTCCGTGCGGACTCACCGGCGGGACGCTGCCGGGAATATAATTGACGGTGATGAGATACAGAATCGCTGCAGCGTCCATGATGTTGATCGAGATGATCGTCTTGAAAATGTTCTTTTGCAGCACCAGTCCCAGCACACCTATGAAAAACAAGAGGATGCTCACGTTTTGGGCGGTGACGTAGCGACCGATTGACGATATGACGTTCATCTTACTGCGACTCCTCGTCGAAGCCGAACCGAAACACTACGATCGTGAGGCCGAGGCACACCTTGATTCCGATAAGCACGTTCATCAACACCAAAAACGCCTCATTGAGCACCGGATACGCCCGATTGACCTGATAGAAGAGAAAGAGGACCGGCACCGCGATGATGAGCGAAAAGAGTGCCTGCTCGATATCGTGGAGGAGGTGTGCGTCGATATCGTTCAGGGGATTAACGATAAAGCGGCCGATGAACAGAGTGGCCAGAATAGCGCCGCCCTGAAAGCCGCCGCCCGGCGTATTGTGCCCGTTCAGAATGACGTAGAACCCGAAGACGATTACGAACGGATAGAGAAATCCCGTCATCGTGGATACGAAGCTATGCGATTCATTCATCGCGTTTTTCCTTCATGTTTGGCGCTCCGATCTTGAAGAAGTGTACGATACCGACGATCGCGATCAGCAGGAGCAGCGCCTCGAACAGCGTGTCGTAGACGCGGTAGTTCAGATAGATCGCCGCCACCGCATTGCGCGCTCCGGTATCGTCCTCGTAGTTCTCCACGAAGTAGCGCGTCACCTCTCCGGTATTGACCGTGTCGGGGTGAGCGATGCTGAGGTACATGACGCCGGCAAAGGCCGTCGTCACAAGCAACGAAACGAGAATCGATCGAATCACGGTTCCTCTCCAAATCGCACGAAGGAACACGAGAGCTCTTGAGAATGGAGAATGAACAGCATTTCGAGCTCGTCCACCAGGAAGTTATCGTTACGACCCATCACGGTTACGTCATCGGCCTCGCGACGGACGATGAGGTCGTAGCGCCCGTCCTGCTGTACCGACTCCACCGTCTCGGGGGTGAAGACGATCTGCGGTTCGAGTTCACGGGAGAGACAGAAGCGTTCGATCTCCTCCAGTACCCGACCTTGCCGCGACACCGACAGGTCGTAGATCGTCGCGTCCTCGATGCGGTCGACCGTCTCGTCCACGACGCACACGGTGTACGTGCGATAGCGCTTGATCGCCGTCAGATAGAGGAGCATCACCAACCCGCTCCCGATTACCGCCTCGGCGATTGCGACGTCCGGGGCTCCATAGTAGAGATACAGGTACGAAATGATCAGAGAAAATACGCCGACGAACACGATCGCGTGACGCAAGATGCGGGTCCAGATCGTCGCGGCCGCCAGTACCACGACCAGTAACAGGAGAATCGCGTCAACGCCCATCGCGATCCTCTTCGCGTTCGATGCGATATCCGGCGGCGTACGCCGAATGGGCGATCGCGTGTGTCGATAACGGCGAGGTGAGCATCTCGAACACGATGATGATAAGCACCTTCAAGGAGGCGAACGTCGCGCCTTCCAGAAGCATTAGCCCCACCATGAGGGTGATGAAGCCGACCGTATCGACCTTGGCCGTAATGACGATGCGGGAGTAGAACTCGCGATAGCGCAACACGCTGTACACGCCCGCGGCGACAAACAGAAGTCCGAGCAGGACTAACGCTCTGCCGAGTGCTACGATCACGACTCGCCCTTTCGCTCTATGAAGCGCGCGATAAGCACGCTCGACAGAAATCCGAGAAGGCTGTAGATGATTGCGATATCCATCAGAAACGACCGATCGGTGATAACCGAGGCGACTACGATCGCGACGATAATCTTCGAGGAGATCAAGCTCATGCCGAGGAGTCGGTCCCACACCGTCGGTCCGATGAGTATCCTGAGGATGCCGCCGACGGAGAGGAGAAAGATGGCGATCAGACTCGCCTGGAGAAACGTCATCGCGTCACCTCTCGGAGAAGGGGCTCGAACTGACCCTTTACCTGGGCGTTGGTCTCTTCTTGATCCGGCACCTCGGTGGTGAGCCACAGTACGCGTAGGCACTGTCCTTCGCGATCCAACGTAACGGTACCCGGCGTGAGGGTGATCGAGTTCGCCAACAACGAGACGGCGAAATCGTTTGCCAAGTCCGTCGTAACGTCCACGACGCGCACGCTTACGTTGCCGGTCATCATGTGACGCACGGCGTGAAAACCGGCGACGTAGATCGCGACGACGAGACGTACGACGTACATCGCGGCGCTGCGGAGACGAAATGGGTACTGCCGTCGATAGCTTCCCTTGAGAATGAGGCGATTCGTCGTTAAAAGCGCTATTGCAGAAACGACGACGCCGGCAAGGAGAATCGAGGGTGTGAGCCGCTCATTGAGTACGACCCATACCGCGGTTAGCACTACCACGTTGCGCACATATCGAAATGCCGACGCTACCATTTCACCTGAATATACGCTCTATTTGCCGGTGCGGCCAATCTTGACCGTATGATGCGCTTCCCACTACGCTGTTTGACATGCTTCGAGAGGTACTGACACCCGATCTTGTGACAACCGACCTGGCCGGGACCGACAAGCGTTCGGTCATAGAATCGCTCATCGCGATCCTCGTAGAGCACGGCGGCCTGGCCGACGCGGAGACCGCCCTTGCCGACGTATTGGATCACGAGAACAATACGTCTACCGGCATGGAACACGGTATCGCCATCCCGCACGCGAAGACCGATGCCGTCGATGCGCTCGTCGCGTGCATCGGTGTGACGCGAAAAAAGGTCGACTTCGACAGCCTGGATCGCAAACCGTCGCAGATATTCGTGATGACGCTCTCTCCCCGCGACGGTACCGGACCGCACGTGCAATTTCTGGCCGAGGTGAGCCGTCTCTTAAAGGACAACAAGATACGCAAGCGGATGCTCAAAGCGAAGAGTAACGAGGAGCTCTACTCCATCTTCGTCTCCTGAAAGACGAGTATATTTTCCCGGAACGAAAAAACTTGACCATCCCACTCATGAATTGTACTATTCAGTACACCGGTACCGTCCGGTACGGTACAATGCAATTCAAAGAGTGGGGGGTGTTTATGAAAAAAGAAGGTATGGTATACGTCATCGCGTTTACGTTCATTGTGACGTTTACGATGGGAATACTGCTTTCGGCGGCGCACACCTCTACGATCGATATGGTTGAACGCAACGAGTTAGAACGTCGCAAGTCGACGGTGCTGTCGGCGATCGGTATCGGTGCCGATTCCACCGAGGAGATATTCTCCGCCTACGCCGACCTCGAACTGCTTGAGGAGGGCGGACCGGGTCTCTATCTGTACAGCGGCGAGGGCGAGCCCATCATTGCGCGGCAGTTCAGCGGTCCCGGTGTGTGGGGCGATATCGTCGCGGTCGTGAGCGTCAACGCCGACGTGACGCGTATCATCGGTGTGGAGATTCTGGATCAAAATGAGACCCCTGGACTCGGCGGTCGCGTCACCGGGCGGCCCTTTCTCGACCAGTTGCGGGGCGAGCGCATCGGCCCGGACGGCGTCTTTGTCCAGACGCGGGGCCCGGGCGACTACGATGCGGAGAACGCGCGGATCGACGGAATTACCGGCGCGACCGGTACCACACGGGCGTTCGACCGGATGCTCAATCGTGAGTTGCAGGCGCTGAGGGAGATGATCGTCGACAACAGCGTGAGCCTTCTTCTCGCCCAATAACAAAGCTCGTCGTCCCTCGGCGGGTATCTTCCGCCGAGGTGTGTCATACTGGTATCGTTATGCCGTCTAAACGCGAGCGTATTCTGCATTCCGCCGAAGAGGCGTTTTTGCAACACGGGTACGACGGAACGTCGATCGATACCATCGTCGACAGAGTCGGCGGCTCGAAGAGCACCGTATACGCGCATTTTCGCGACAAACGTATCCTTTTTGCCGAGGCGCTGGCGAAAATTCGTCATGAGATCGACTTTTCATTAACCCGTTTTCGCGAAGTTGCACCGGACGATACGCGCGAAGCGCTCATTCTGTTGGGGGTGGAGCTCCTTACCGCGCTCTACTGTAAAAGGTCGCTCCATCTATTTCGAATCGTCGTCGCGGAGTCGCAGCGGTTTCCCGACGTTGCAAAGCAATACTACGACGAGGGACCCGCGGAACTCATCCGTCAAATCGCGGCATTTCTTGGCGAGCGAAATGATGCCGGCGACATCGCCGTCCCGGACGCCGAACGCAGCGCAGAGTTGTTTTTCTCACTCCTTCGCGGCGACCGGGAGATGCGCATTCTCCTCGGTATCGATCCCCTTCCGCGCCCAGCCGATCTGGTTGCGATCGCCGAGCACGCGGTCGGGGCGTTCATGAGCCTCGGCGTGTAGACCGGCGCCGTAACGCACCCCGGTCCGAATGAACCGCCACCGTGCGGTCGATCGTCAACTGACATACCACCGCGGCCGTTCGCGAAGCACTCGATTCCAGATCGGGCACGACGGCTCGTGAGCGCCCGGGAGGTAGCCGGTACTCACCAGAAACTCGTTGGTTATCTCGCCCCCGGTAAACTTGAAGGTCTTCTTGAACAGTTTTACCCATTCCTCTCTCGTTTTGGGAAAGTGGTGGTCGAGCCACTGCTTAAAGGAGCCGTATTCCCGCTGCAGCTCCACGACCCTCTGGGCGTTGTAAATCGCCGCGTCGACCTTGAGCTTGTTGCGTATGATACCCGCATCGCTCAACAGCCGCTCTCGATCCACGTCGTCAAACGTCGCGATCCTCCGGATATCGAAGCCGGCATACGCCCGCTCAAACTGCTCTTTCTTGTTGAGGATCGTCGTCCACGATAGTCCCGCCTGGTTGATCTCCAGGATGAGTCGGCCGAATAAGGCGTCGTCGGATTCCAGGGGAAATCCGTATTCGGTATCGTGGTAAATGCGGTGTACGTCGCCCTCGTCTACATTACGCACCGCGTCGCAGTACGATTGAAACTCCGCCATATCGTCGTTACCCCCTGTACTACCCGCCGCCTCGCTCGAAGTATGCCGCCGATTCCGGCGGTCGGCTCGGCTGCGGTGCCCGTTGCCGACTCCGGCACTCGTAGTTCCACGCCGTGACTTCCCGTAGAGCCGCCATTGTCGAGGTGCGGATTTAGTTACCGATCGTTCTAAAAATACGCTCTGCGATCGCGACGGTCAAGATGCCGCACTCTCTTCATCGATCGAGATGCCGCGAACGCACGATTCACGGCGTGTAGTGAGCGGCACGCCGGTCTCGCTTTCAGAGTAGCAACGCTCGCATGAGGATCAATCCGACACCCGGGAGGGCGATCGTCACCCATAACGGTTTGCTCCAATGGTACACGCGCCCACCGTTACCGGAATAGAGCGGGAATATCGGCACGAGAATATCGAATATGGTGAACACCGTACCGACAAAGAGAAGCATCGCTACCGCTGCCGACATTAGTGGCGGTAACACGAGGAGGTATTGCAGAAAAAACGCGCCGTAGAGGGTTGCAAGCATCACAAGGGACGAAGTATAGGCGATCGTGCCGAGGCGGGCGTACTCGTCCTTGTAGCGCCAATCTTTGCGTATCGGATAGAACGATCCCGTGGAGATAAAAGAGCCCCGAAACACGAGCGAGATGGCGGCGTTCAGTAACAGACTCGTTTCCCACAACCGGTACTGCATGGGAATACCGAAGAGCTTCGACCCGGCGATCGTCGATAGATCGCGCACCCCAAAAAGAAGAACCATGGATATGAAGATCGACAGCGCACTGCGCGGCACATCCTCGAGAGCCGAGCCTTGTCGCATCGCATACGCCGCCGTCCAGAACAGCGTGTTGAGCAGCACGTTCGCGATCCATTGCATCGTGGGCCGCTCCCGATAGTTCTCCAGCGGTTTTATCCAGAGAAAATGGCCCACATCGATCGTATGGGACGTACAAAACAGTATTCTGAAGATATTGAATCCGTACCGCGTGATCAGACGGCCGCCGGAGGCGAGCGCGAATCCTCGGGTCAAAAACATCTTACTCGAGCTTGTATTGGTGCCTTCGACCGACGCGAATACCTCATCACACCCCCGTTCCGCTAAGTATGTGAGCGCGTGATCCAGAAGCTTTTGGCCGAGGCCTCGACCGCGAGCCGCATCGCTCGTGAATATGAATGCGATGAGGCCGCCTTTTTTCTCACGGTTGATCCTGAATGTTTTGGTAACCACCCCGCCCAGAAGCGCGCCGTCTTGCTCGGCGACAAACGTCTCCTTCGTAATGGTGAAGAAGAGTCGCAGGAGAAACGGAAAGGCGTTTTTCATCACCCGTCGAACCGACTGTGCCTCGTCGTCCCGCATCGTTCGTAGGTGTAGTTCGCCGCTCGTAGTAGTCAATGCTCACCCCCGTGCGATACGGCCATCATAGCGCATTGCGCTTTTCGCGCACTACGTGTACGGACGCGAAATCGACGGTGACGGCGAGTCGGTCCGGCCGCGTAACGCGCCGTATCGCACGCCGGCCGCCCGGAGCGGTTCTCACACCGGACGGTCTCAGGTCTTTCCCGTGACGCGTCTAATGCTCTATCGGATCGGAGGAAGCGTTCTCTCTCCGCGCCAACACGCCGAACGGCAACGCCGCGAGTTGTATGATCGAAGAGACGAAGTACGAGGTCGAGTATCCCCACACGTCGGCAACGCGACCTAAGGCCGGCTGCGTCGCCACCGCCCCCGAAGAACCCATCAACGAGTCGAAGGAAAGAACCGTCGCGCGCTGTTTCGATGGGATGATCCCGTTCAGGTACGCCTGCCTAATAGGGGTTACGGCCGCAAAAATAATCGCCCAGACGACCAGTACCGTAACGGCAACCCAAAAGCTGTCGGTGAATCCGATCAGTGCCAGCGCCGCTGCGCTCGCGACGACGCCGAGTATGATGACGTGCGTCCGCCGTGAGAAGAGACGGCGAATCCGTCCCGCCAAAAGGCCGCCTACGATCTGCGCCCCCGCAACCGCGGCCGCGGCAAGACCGGCCACCATGTACGCGCTCGACGTACCGTAGAGTTCAAGCAGATAGGGCTGCATCGCGTAGAACGCGAAGAATCCTGCTCCGGCGGTGAAGGGCGCGCCCAGCATCAACCACCGCACGGCGGGTCGTTTGAGCCCGTTGTCGATGGACGAGCGGAAGATCGTTTTCATTCTCCGCGACAGGGACATACTCGTGTCCGGTTCGAAACCGAGATCCTTCATGAACAGGAATGCGGCGAGAACGGTTAGGGAGAGCATGGCCGCCCTCGCAATGTAGGGTACGCCGAGATTCGTGATTTGGGCGATGTAGCCGCCGGCGACCGACCCGGTCAGCATGGCGACGCCGGCGACCGATTGTCCTTTCGCAAAGACCGGATCCAACTCGCCCTCGTATCCCGAAAACGCCAGCGCATCGACGAGCCACGCCTCGGTTGCACCGGAAAAGAAGGTGAATCCGAGGCCGATGCAGACGGAGCTTGCCGCCCAACCCCAGAAGGGCGCCTGCAACCGCCACATAAGGAGATAGAGCAACGTCGAAATGAGCAACGTGACCGCGCCCAGCAGGTACGACGAACGACGCCCCCAGGAATCGGCGACGACGCCGGTCGGAATTTCAAAGACGACCTGGCCGAGGGTGAAAAAGGCGTTGGCGGCAAAAGCCTGGGTGTTACTCAACCCTGCGTCCAACAGAAACAGCGTGTTGATGCCCCAGATAAACGACGCCGCCAAAGTCGACAATAGCGTCAAGAGAAGGTACACCCGTTGGATGTGGCGCGGTTCTCCATTCATCGTGTCGGTACGAGCTCCGTCAGTCATTGGCAGAATATAACGCTTTGTCGAGTTTACCGCGTTGCAAGCCAGATCCCGGCGCCGATTGCGGCACTGCCCGCGACGACGTTCACGCGTCTGCGCGCCCGTCGACTCGTGCTGCGGCGATGGATCACTTCGGGAACAAACGCATGCAATAGACCGACCGCTACGAAGATGGCGAGAAAAGTGAGGCCTAACACGACCAACTGCGGTCCGACCGGCGCGCTCGTCGCGATGAAGGGCGGAAAAAAGGCCGCATAGAAAAGAAGCGCCTTCGGATTGGTAGCGTTAACGAGAAATCCCCGCAGGAGATATCCGGCCGGATTGCCGGCTCCCGCCCGCTCGTGTGCTTCCGCCGCACTCGACGGCGAAGAGACGATGAGCTTCAATCCGGTCCACGCGAGATACACTACGCCGAACACGCGTATGTACTCGATCGCGCGGGGATACGTCTCGACGAGCGTGGCGAAACCGGCGGTGAAGGCCGTGAGGAACAGTGCATGGGCCAGCGCCGCGCCGGCGACCGTCCATACGGCTTTGCGAAATCCGGAACGGAGGCTATCGGATAGTATGACGAGATTCGTCGGGCCGGGAATGATGATAATGACGAATGCGGCCGAAAGAAATGCCAGATAGCGGGAGATATCCATGCCGCATACGATACTGAGGCGCATATCGGCGGTCAATGTTTGACTTCGATCGATATCGTCGGGCGCTGACCGATAAATACTGTTCTTTGTCGGCGCCTTTCCGTATCTTCGTAGTATGTATTCCTCTGAGCCCTTCGCCGCGTTTATGACGCGTTTCAAAGAAAAACTGCATTTTCTATTCAATCAGCGACTCGATCCAGATCGGCAAAATCTCGTTCGCGGCCTTCCACCCTACTTTTTGAAGGAGATCCTGTCGGCAAAACCCTTAGACGCGTCGATACCGACGATCCACGGGGGCCGAGGTGCCGATCCCGGTGAGATTCTCTCAGTTTTGGAGGCGAGCGCATACGAGTCCTTGCCGCTCTCCCTCATGCTCGCCATAAGCGGCGCCTTGTTCGCCGAGCCTATGGCCAAGTACGCCGACGGTGCGATCGCCGCGCCGGTTTTTGCGCGCCTACGCGATGACGGGGCGTTGGGTGGGCTTATGATTACCGAGCCCGAGTACGGCACCGATGCGCTCGGTATGCGTACGCACTATCGCGAAGACGGTGGACGGTTTACGATCAGCGGTGAGAAGCACTGGGCCGGTCTCACCGGTTGGGCCGACTATTGGTTGGTTACCGCACGCCGCGAGCGGGAGGACGGGACGCTCAACCGGGCGATCGACTTCTTCTTCTGCGATTCACGGCAGCCCGACCAGTTGATTCACGTCGAGGAGTACTATAACAATCTCGGACTCTATATGATCCCCTACGGGCGCAATCGTATCGAGCTCTCGGTCCCCGCCGCTCATAAACTCAGTTTCGAGGGCAGTGGAACGAAGCTCATGCAGGATCTTCTCCATCGGAGTCGAATGCGTTTCCCCGGCATGGCGCTCGGATTCATTCGTCGCTCCCTGGACGAGGCACTCAACCACTGTCGCGACCGTCTTATAGGCGGAAAGGCGTTGCATACCTTCGATCAAGTGCAGCGACGCCTTGCGCAGCTCCAGGGGTGGTTCACGACGGCCAGCGCTTTTTGTCGCGAGGCGGCGAAGCGTTCCGGTATCGAGCTGAATCTCGTCAAAGAGGGTCTCGTCGCCAACATTCAAAAGACGCTCATGAGCGACTACATGCAGCAGGCGTCTCAGAGCGTTCTCCAGCTGGTGGGAGCCAAGGGATACCGACAGGACCATTTTGCCGGTCGATCGACCAACGATACGCGCCCGTTCCAGATTTTCGAGGGTTCCAACGATGTGATCTACCAACAGGTGGCCGACGGTTTTCTGAAGTCAATGGCGCGCGTTGCGGAGCATAACGTCGCTCGGTTCCTTTCGGATCATCCATTAACCCGGCGCGGCATCGAGTACGTCAGGGATATGTTGAACTTTTCCGTCGACGATACATTACCTCAGCGCAAGCGCGTCGATTTGGGGCGCATTTTCAGCCGCGTTACCGCTATCGACTGGACCGTGGCGCTCGGCGACGGAGAGTTCAACGGTCGGCTGATCGGAAACGCGGTGGCGCAACTCAGAGAGGAGATCGGGGCTCTTCTAGGGAGTTTCGTGCACGGACACGACAATCTCGTTCTGGAGTATTACACCGACAATGTGGACTGGCGGGCCGCCGCGCAGCGACGCGATTTCCGTCCGATGGGCGCAACTGCCGGCGTCATCAGTATTCGCGAACATTGATGAAGAGGAGCCAAAAAAAGCAGGGGCCTGACGCCCCTGCCACGAGTATCGCCTGAGCGATATCCTTACATGCTCGCGACGGCGATCTCGCCGGTAACCATCGACGTCTCGTCCATGACGAATCCGTCCAGAAGGTCCTGCGTCGCGAAATAGACGTTGCCGTCGATCGTCGCGTCTCTGAGATGAAATCCTTCACTCTCTACATAGACGTCGCCGGCGACGGTGCCCGACTGAATCCGCACATTCACGTGCTGGACGACCAGCTCCGGCACGGTCAAGGTATATCGCTCCGTAACGTTGCGATCCGAGTCTTGGGTATATAGCGCGACTTTGCGTCGAGGCGCCTCTCCCTCTTCCTGGCTTACCTCGCCGGACACGACGACGCTCGAGTCGACCGCGACGTCACCCTGAAAAATGATGATCCACGCTCCGTCGGGTCCGACCGCCGCCTGAACGTCCGCCGGGCTTTCGATCACGTATTGAGTCGGTCGCGCCATGGCGTCGGGTGTCGATGCGCCGGCTGACTCCTGGCCCTCGCTCTGGCCGCCTGCAAAGGCGAGTACCGCTGCACTCATGAGCAGCATCATCAGCATGATCTTTTTCATGCGTTACTCCTTTTTGGGCAGATATGCCCGGGCGTGACTGTACATTACAGATCAGATCATGTATAGCTTTATTCACTATTTTTTTATCGAAATACCCCGTTATGTGAACAGTGCCGCCTCCCGCGCTCGCTCCACGAAAAAGTGCTACACTTATCGACAGAACCGAGTTCGGGGGTAGGCGATGCGTAAAATCGTTCTTGTGACGTGTGTGATCTCTCTTGTGACGGGAGGGCTCGAGGCCCAAGGCGCGCCTCGCGGTTCCACGGCTCCTTCCGCCGAGCCGGAGCTACTGGACGTCCACGGAGCCGGGGCGCAGCGTAGCGATCCGAAGAGCGGTGATCCGGCGGACTACCCTTCGGGACACGGTCCCCAAGGCGATGTCGTTCGGATATACAACTACGTTCGACCCGTCAGATCGACTTCGTCCGCCGAACGTCCCTACGCAATCGTGGATACCGCGCAAGCTTCGTTCTTCGACGAACGGGGGACGATAACGCGCCCCGGCGAGGGCGACGCCTTCTACGGACAGGACGCCCACTACCGGGGCGTCGCTCCCCGGTATCGGGACAACGGCGACGGAACGGTCACCGACGAGGTGACCGGACTCACGTGGCAACGGGACGCCGGAGCGAAGATGACGTGGAGCGAGGCGCTTGCCGCGGTGGGCGATTTCACGCTCGCCGACCACGACGATTGGCGGCTGCCCTCCATCAAGGAGCTGTACTCCCTTATCGATTTCCGGGGACGGGACGTCAGTGTATCCATGCGCACCGGTTCCGGAACGTTCGTGCCTTTCTTGAATACCGAATTTTTTGCCTTTGAGTATGGGGACGAATCGGCCGGTGAACGGATTATCGATTCGCAGTTTCTCTCATCGACCCGCTACGTCTCCACGACCATGGGAGGCGACGAGACGGTCTTCGGCGTGAACTTTGCCGACGGGCGTATCAAAGGCTATCCGATAGAGACTCAGCGTGGCGGAGAGACCGCGTTTTTCGTGCTCCTCGTTCGCGGTAACGAAGCCTACGGTATGAACGACTTCGTCGACAACGGCGATGGAACCGTCACCGATCTCGCCACCGGACTCATGTGGCTGCAAGACGATTACGGCCCGGTGGAATGGGCTGCGGCGTTGGCGTGGGCCGAGGGGCTGGAGGCCGCCGGGTATGATGACTGGCGCGTACCGGATGCCAAAGAGCTCCAAAGTATCGTCGACTATGCGCGATCGCCCGATACGACCGATTCGGCGGCGATCGATCCGATTTTTTCCGTCGCTGCCATCGTCGATGAGGGCGGTGGAACGAACTACCCGTTCTACTGGACCTCGACGACGCACGCCGATTCCGAGGGCGCGGGACGATCCGCAGTCTATTTCGCATTCGGTGAGGCGTTGGGATTCATGAGCGGCGGGTCACACCAAGGGTTCGGCGACGATCGGCGTCCACCGGGCGGCCCCTCGGGAGGACGACGTCCGGGAGAGGGCGCGCGACAGCCTCCTCGCGGGCGATAGGCGCTCCACGTGCTCCCTCTGGTCTCCTTCATTGCGGTCTTCGTCCTGATTGTTGCCTTTCTCGCGTACTCGGTGATCGCCGCTCAAAGAGCGGCCCCGGAGGAGGGGAGACGAGAGGCGCTGTATACCGAGACGTGCGGCGGTCGGTTCCGATGGACCAAGTACAGTTGGCCCTTTGCGCGACTTGCCCTGTACGACGATATACTCGTCGTCGGTGCCGCCAAGAAAATCGTACTGCGGCTCCAAGAGATCGAACGAGTCGAAAATGAGCGAAGCGTTTTTGCCGCCTCGTTCGGCAAAGCGGTTCACGTCTACCACGGTAATCCGGCGTACCGAACCCCGTTCGTCATCTATTCCATGGACCGCGAAGGATTGGTGCGGCGGCTGAACGAGGCCGCGTTTCGACGCCGATAGCGCGCGACGGCCTTGCGAAGCCCGGAGCCCCGGCGGGGTGTAGTGTGTATTCCACGTTCTCGCAACGCGACGCCGTCGAGGATCGTGACTTGTCCGTACCGCCTCACGCTCCGTACAATGAGCGACGTCGGAGGTGTACCATGAGAAGTGCCGATGCGGACTACTTCAACCACGATCGGGACGCCGCGAACTATGACACGGACGTCACCCGAGAAGAGCACCCGATTCGCACGGGCTATCGAGCCACGCTGGAATGGATAGGCGCACACGTGTCTCCGGGCGGCACGGTGCTCGACCTCGGGACGGGAACGGGCAATACCATTCTGGCGCTTCCCGCTGGATGTGTCGTGACCGCCGTCGACGTGTCGGTCGAGATGACCCGCATTGCCCGGACAAAGATCGAGCACCGTGCCGTCTCATTCGTACATTCGGATATCATGGAGTACGTCGATCGGACCCATCTCGGCGTGTTCGATTTCGTAGTCTCCACCTACGCGCTGCATCACTTGACACCTGACGAACGGCGTTGGCTGTTGCAACGACTCGCCGCGAAGGCGAAGCCCGGCGTACGCGTCCTCGTCGGCGATCTTATGTACGCGAGCGATTCGCGATGCACCGAGAGCGAGTCTTCGTGACGGCGCGACTACACGTCGATCGAGAGCTGCGGTGGAACTACTCCCGGAAAGCAGGTCTCTTTGAGTAACCGTATGGATTTCGTCACCTTGGCACGCATGCCTCTACCTGCGATCGTCGGCGCGTTCAACGACGCCTTCTCGGAGTATGAAGTTCCCATCAATATGACCGTCGAGCGTCTCTCTTCTATGATTGCCGCCCGTAGCGTACGCCTCGACCACTCGTTTGCCTTTGCGGAGGGCGATAGCGTGGTGGCGTTTGTGTTGAACGGCAGCCGCATTGTCGACGGCGAGTTGGTAGCGTACGACTCCGGTACGGGGGTGCGCCGGAGCCGTCAAGGGAGAGGGCTCGGGACCGAACTCTTCGACCGTGCGGCGGACGCGTTGCGAGCTCTCGACTACCGTCGATATCTTTTGGAAGTTCTTACCGGGAATGGTACCGCGATCGCGCTGTACACGGGAAAGGGACTTGCGGCGGTACGAACACTCCATTGTTACGTTGCGGACCGAACCGTACTCGCCCGTCACTATGAAGGGGTCACGATCGGCCGCCCAAGCGCCGATGAGATGGCTCGATTCATCCCTCTTCTGGGCCACCGTCCGTCGTGGCAGAACACCGTCGAGGCGGCCGTATCCACCGTCGAGGAGTGTCTGGTCATACACTACGGTGTGGGGCCGTCGGCGTACGCCGTGTTCGTGCCGTCGACCGGGAACGTCATGCAAGTAGGATGGGAAGGGCGCGATATCGAGAGTGCACGGCGCGTCGTCGCCACTGCGGCGACTCTCTCGACGGCGTCGGAGATCAAGGCGCTGAACATCGACGAGGCGGATCGGAAGACCAACGACGGTATCGTGCGTCTCGGTTTTCGCCGCTACGTCTCTCAATATGAGATGGAGATGCGTCTGTAGGTGCGTACGTTGATGTCGCGACACGCCGCACGCCCTTTTACCGCTTCGCGGGCCCCCTCAGTTCGGATCGATTTCATGTTGAACGTCTGTTATTTCTTGGTGAACTTTTGTCGTTTACGGCGTATAGGGGTCGTGTTATGCTGATGTAACATCACGTATGTGAGGTTACATCAGTGGGTAAAAAGGTATTCGTCTACCTGCCGGCGGCGCTGCTCGGCGTCCTCGTATTGCTGGCGCGTTCGATTGTTCGTATGGGTCCGGATGTGGTGATCGTAGGCTTCGCGCTTGTATCCGTCATAAGCCTGTTAGCGGCGCTGCGGCTTCTCTTTTTTCGCTACCTGCGCGGTGTCCGCGCCCTTCACGACGCGATGGAAACGCTCAGAACCTCGGGAGTCGAGCCGCTCGGGCGCGCCGTGTGGGAGATCGCCCGAGGCAATATGTGCGTCACCGCCTCGGTCGACGTTTCGGCTTTCGCCTCGTCACGACCGCGTGAGTTTTCAACGGTGCATCGCTCCCTCGCCGCCGCCGGAGAGGCGGTGGAACGCGCGGCGCAAGGGCTCAACAGCCTCACCGGCGAGCCGATCCGGCGCGTCTGTTATACCGGCATCGACGATTATCAACACGGCCAACGCATGGGAACGATAGTCGGTTCGTTTCTCGGCGGCCGCGGGAGCGTCGGCATTGTCGCGGTCAATGACGATACGAACTATTCGGTACTCCGCGAACGGGGTTTTGTCCACGCCGTGGGGACTCGCTTTCCGCACGTCACGATCGCGGGCACCGTACACACCGACCGCGACGCCGCGAAGACGACGGCCGGTATCGAGGATCTCCTCCGGCGTCATCCCGATTTGTCGGCGATCTATCAGCTGGAGGAGGCGACGACGATCGCGGGTCTCAACGCTCTTATGAACGGCGCCAAGCCCGGGACGATACCGTTCTTCGGACACGGAAAGCGATCGGAGTTCGCCCCGTATTTCGAGTCCGGGTACCTTACGCGGACGATAACCCAAAGCCCTTACCTGCAGGGGTATAACCCGCTGATACATCTGTACAACACACTTTCCTCCTCCTGGCATCCGGAGAAACCGAAGCTGCTCGTATCGCCCACGGTCATTACCCCCGAAAACTTTCGCACTCTCTTGGGAGTCGACGAGGAATCGGTTGGACTCGCCGAGGCGGTGAATCCGACGAGTGCCCGACATCTCAAACTCGCCTTTCTCATTCCCAAAAACCACGATTTTTGGCCGCCGGTCTACAAAGGGGCCCTTGCGGCGCAACGTCTTTTGGTCGAACGCGGCTGTACCGTGGAGGTTGTGCTACCGCCGAAGAGCCGTAGCGCCTACGATATAGCCTCATGGACCGAGATGGTCGAGCGGTTGGAGGCGGAGCGTTTCGACGGATTTGCGATTCCCATCTTCAGCGATCGTCTCATCCCGATCGTAAATCGCGCGGCCAAACGTGGCCTGCGCGTGGCGACCTACAATCAGGAACCGTCCAACTTACGCGGCATGATCCTGGGGGTCGAGGAGCAGGCGGGGCGCGTGGCCAAGATCGGTGATGTGCTCAACGCCGGCGCCGGCGAGTCGCAAGCCGCAACCGCGCGTATCGATACGACCCTCCGGAGCGTCCACGCGGCGCTCAACGATCAACAGGAGCGCGTTGAAGATGCCGACGCAGCGATGGAGCGGTTGGTACAACTGGTGGGCAACGTCGCCGAAGAGACGCGAGCCGCCGCACAACGTGCGGAGCGGGTAGCCGAGACTGCTCGATCCGGTCGCGAAGCCATTCTGGCGTCACGGACCGCCGGCGAACGCGTTTCGGTCTCGGCGCATGCGACGCGGGATCTGATCGACAAACTCGTTGATCGCTCGCAGGAGATTCGTACCACCATCGGCACGATCGAAAGTATCTCCGCTCAAACGCATTTGCTCGCAATGAACGCATCGATCGAGGCGGCACGCGCCGGTGAGGCGGGAGCCGGGTTTTCCGTCGTCGCCCACGAGATACGCGCCCTCTCGGAGCAATCGAGTCGTGCGACGGAGCGGATTACGGGCCTTTTGGAGGAGATCGTGAGCGCAACCGAACAGACCGCGGAGCGCGCCGAAGAGGAGATCGAGGTGATCTCCTCCAGCGCCGAGAGCGTCTCCGAAGCGGAGAAGCGGCTCCTCGCCATCGACGAGAGTGCGTCAACGAATCGCACCAAGATGCAGAGTGTGCTTGGAGACCTCTCGCAGATGGAGGAGAACGCGCAGAGCGTTGCAACGACGATCAAATCGTTAACCGAAATTCACCGTGAGAACGGTAGACAATTTGATGCGGTAAGCGACGCCGGCGAGAAGCTACACGGTCAGATCGACGCCGTCGCCCTCACGGCGCAGGAACTCTCGGCGATGGCCTCCTTTCAGGAGTCCCTCGTCTCCTCGTTTCGACTCGACGATGAGGCGAGTGAGTAGCGTCGCGGGTAACGCGCTCCGTCGTTGACCTTCGGTACGGGTCGATTGATCGGTCGCGTTTCCGGCTCTATGCTACACACTATGAAAACCGACGACGTCTCGGGCGCGATACATCTCAAAGAGAAGTTCGCGCGTATTTCCGACCGATGGCAACCGCGAATCGTTGCGCAAGTCAACGACTATCACGTCAAAGCGGCCAAAATTCAGGGCGCGTTCGTGTGGCATACCCACGAGGATACCGACGAACTCTTTTTCGTACATCGGGGTACGCTACGCCTCGAGTTTCGCAACGGCGCAGTCGATTTGGGGCCCGGCGATATCTACGTCGTTCCCCGCGGCCGAGAACACCGCCCCATCGCGGACGAAGAGTGCGAGATACTCCTCTTTGAACCGGCCGGCACCCGCAATACCGGTGCCGTCGAAAGCGAGTTGACGGTCTACGATCCCGAATGGCTGTAGCTGAGCGACGCTCAACGAACCTCGCAGGACCGGTTACGACCCAACGGAAGGCGCGGAATCTACCGTTACCGCGCCGCTAGCCGTCTCGCGGCGTTCGGCTCTATCACAATGGGCGTCGATATCTTCGGCGTCCCACGGGTAGACGACCCAGATATCCTCAACCTCTTTCCCGACGTAGTAGCGGCTCACGGCTGCCGGAATCGCCCCTCGCTTCGGCTTGTTTTTCTTATGCATCACCGCGACCGCCGTCTCGGCGGGGTGGTGGGAGAGGAGCTCGTTCAGACAATACTCGAGGGTCGTGCGCGTGTCGTCTACCTCGTCCACCAAGAGGATCTTGCGACCCGTGAGCTTCTTCTCCACCTCATCGATCCACTGAATTTTGCGCGGACGGTCCGTCGGTCGGTTGTTCTCGTCGTAGTACCGGATACCGACGGTGAGAATCGGCCGATCGATAAACGTCTTGAGGATGCGCGCGGGTATGAATCCACCGGTACCGATCGCGACGATCACGTCCGGGTCGTAGCCGTCGGCGGTTATCGCCTCGGCGAGGCTCTTAACGGTTTTGTGAATCTGACGGTAACTGAAATAATATTTGGCGGACATACTCCACGATATCGGACGCGCTCGGAGGAGACAAGGGGTGAGTCGAGGTGAGCTCCTCCCCAACCTCGATAGTCGCGGGATCTATACCGTTGCGGAGTCGTCGACGCGCCGCACCGTCCCTTCTGCACTTCGGTTACTCTATGAAAAGCGCACGGATTTAACACAAAACTAATATTTTCACAGTAATGAATCATGCTGTGAAAAAGAAAAAATAAACATAAATATCTTGAATAAAGATCGGGCTACGATATACTACCGACGATCACTGCAAGTTAATAACGTTCAACAACACACAACAGGAGGCATCTCTGATGCGAAGCAATCTTAAACTTGTGGCGCTTTTGCTGATCACCTTTATAGGACTTTCGGCGTGCGATCTTCTCGGCGACGATGACGACGACGCGAGTTGGGGAGGACTTGGACCCGGGGCTTTGGGCGATACGCTCAGTATCAACGCGACGGTGACGCGCGAAGTCAATTTCGATGGAACTTCCCAAGATGAGTTATTTGTTGCGTATCAGCACACGCCGGGCCGCGACTACGAGTTGTTCGACGCCCGAAGCTTCACGATTCTTGATACCGATACGTCGGATGACGCCGTCCTTATGCTCTCGACGGGTGTGCCGGACGCTACTCTTTTAGATACTCCAGCTAATGTTTTTGGGGTTGGTGTGACCAGTACTAACACGGACGCGAGAATTCTTGAGGCGGAGATTGAGAGTGACACTTTTGATCCTGTCCGTTTTTATCACGCCGTTTTCAGTACCGTTACTGAATACTACGAGGTATATATATACTCATCGGAGGCAACGGAGCTTGGCGGCAGTGATGGGTTCGATGACTTCAACATTTCGCTTGCTGCCGGCTGGAATGTCGTGATTTATGTGTCCTCACCTGACAGTAGCGGGTATACCAACTCTATACCGTCCGGTATTAGCGGCGCTTGGACCTTCGAGCCCTAAGGTTGCGATTGAATCAATTCACCGATTAGTGACAAGACACTCCTGTGGTGTGATCATCATATGCCACAGGAGTTTTTTTGGTGCGCTCGCTTGTCATATTTGTTCCTCATTTCATCACCTTAAAGGCAAGCTTGTCGAACTTCCTATGCTCTTTGAGTCTTTAGTAACGGATGCGGCGAACTGACACCGTTTTGATCTCGGTTATCTGAGCACTGTCGAGAGAGTTCGAGTGCTTTCACATATCCGGTGGCGAGTGTAATAGCGCGTGGTTGACACTAACGGGAGTAACACTGAGTAGACCGATTTCGACTTGGCTGCCGCCGTCAGTCGGAACGCTATGATCATTGAAAACGACGCTAAAAAATTATAATATAAATTAATTTAAATTAATAAAAATACCTATTTTTTTCTGTCGCGATACATTGACGTTCGATCACGACACATTAAGAATCTTCAGCACGACACACCAGGAGGCATCACTGATGCGAAACCATCTTAAGCTTGTGGCGCTCTGTTTGGTCACGTTCGTCGGACTCTCAGCGTGCGATCTCTTAGGTGAGGACGACGAGAACGGCGTGGGCTGGGGAGGGCTGGGCCCCGGGGCCGTAGGCGATACACTTGATACCGATGTAACGATCCCGACTCAAGCCGAATTCGATGGTGATGTTATCACCACATATGGAGCTCATGAACACGCGCCGGGACGTACTTTTTTCTTTCGACAAATACTGAGACACTTGATACCGACAGTAGCGACGACGCTATCCTGATCTTATCCGGCGATGCCCCCAATGAAAGTGAACTCGGCACAACTGCCGAGGAGTTTAGTATCGATGTTACTAGTTCGAACACAAATGCCAAAATGACCCAGGCGACGATACTCGACAACATGGCTCTTTCCGCAGGCTGGAATGCAGTCATTTATAGCGTCTCAGGGAATTAGGAAGTATATACGGCCACTACGCCGACCAGCAGCGGCGCTTGGATTTTTTTCCTTTTTAGTTGAGGAGTTGATAGAGAGCCCGGACGCGTTGCTCCGGGCCGATACACCGACGGACTCCGGTGGCATACGCATCCCGTGCTTGCTTTTGACGAGCAGACCGGACAGATTCGTCGGGGATTCTCTCGCCGTTCTCCATTCTTCGTTATGGCGGAGGGGTAGCGGTTCGTCGACGCATCTCGTCTTTTCAATAACGGGATAAACGCCCGTTACAGATCACTCGAGCGGTCTCAACCTCGGTCCGAACATCCCTTCGTACAGCGCCGCTTACATCGCCGCGGTGAATCCCCCGTCCACATAGAGAATCTGTCCCGACACAAAGCTGCTCGCCGGGCTCGCCAGATACACCGCCGCCCCCACGAGTTCCTCGACCCTGCCCCATCGCGCCATAGGGGTGCGCCGCTTGAGCCAGGAGTCGAACTCACGGTTCTCCTGGAGGACTTTCGTAAGCGGGGTGACGAAGTAGCCCGGGCCGATGCCGTTCACCTGGATGTTGTGAGGACCGAGCTCCACCGCCAAGGCGCGGGTGAACATGCGCATCCCGCCCTTGCTCGCGGCGTACGGCGTGTTCTGTTCGCGAGCGATATCGCTCATGAGAGAACACGTGTTGATGATCTTGCCCGCCTTGCCTTCGATCATAGACGGCACCACGGCGCGGGTCGTGAGAAATGCGCCGTTGAGGTTGAGGTCCAGGACGCGACGCCACTCGTCGAACGAGAGTTCGTGGACCGGCTTGCGCACCGTGCCGCCGGCGTTGTTCACGAGGACATCGATCGTTCCGCTCGATACGATCTCCTCGATACCCCGCGTCACCGACCTCTCATCCGTCACGTCGAACGCCGCACCCTCGGCCGATAGTCCCTCGGCGCGCAACTCCTCGACGGCGGCGTCTACCTTCGCTGCGGTCCTTCCGTTGAGAATCACCGTCGCCCCCGCCTCGGCAAGCCCGCGGGCGAGCGACCGTCCGATGCCTTGGGTCGATCCGGTTACGAGCGCCCTCTTGCCGTCCAGAGAGAATAATGCGGTGCTCATGATACTACGCTCCTATTCCAAAGATACCTTCGAGTCGTCGCCCGATACGAAGAAGGAGTGTTCCTGCCGGGCGACGTCACTAAGATACACCAAGGGATGCGAAGACTCGAACTCTCGCGCTATATCGCGAGAATGCGCGCCACCTCCGGCATGGTATCGGCCACGTAGGCGGCGGCGCTCACGTTTTGACGGCCCGAGCTACCGTTGCGGAAGCCGATGCATACCATTCCGGCGGCAACAGCGGCGCGCACTCCGTTTTCCGAGTCTTCGACCACCCAACACTCCGACGGCGCGCTACCGAGACACGCCGCCGTCCTCAGAAAGATGGCAGGGTCCGGTTTGCTACGTTCCACATCGTCGCCGCTTATCCGACACTCGACGATATCGTCGAGCTCGGCTTGCCGTACCACCTCGTCTATCTGGCTGTGCGGCGCCGAGGAGGCGATCGCCAGTTTCCAACCCGCACGGGAGAGATCGCGTATCACCTCCACGGCACCCGATACGAAGGGCACCGCTCCGGCGATCAATTGCTCCTGATAGCGACGATACTCGTCCTCTACTACATCGTCGATCGTCATACCGTGACGTTCCCACGCGGCTCCATGGCGACGGGCGATCTCTTCGAGCATACCCCGAGCGTTCGTGCCGACGTAACGCTCGTGCTCGGCGTCATCTATGACCAGTCCCAACCTGTGAAAGAGTTCCCGCTCCAGACGAAAATGCGTCGGCTCGCTGTCGACGATAACGCCGTCCATATCGAATATAACGGATTGCATCGCGTGGAATTGTACACGAGGATACCGGCGGTGTCGCCGATCGTGGTCCTGCGGTTCGTAATGCGGTATCTTCCACCCATGGCTGCGTTCTTCGTCGTGTCGGCCCTCGCGTTTGCGGTAGCGTTCAGACTCGGCCTTCGTCACAATGCACGCCTCACGACCGCGATCATAACGGCCGTCGAGGAGTGCTTTCGCCCCCGGCGGACCGACTACGTCCCGCTGGGACGGGGAATCGGCTACGGGTTCGAGTACGATCTGGACGGTCCGATTGCGTCTCTCCACGGCGTCGTCACGACGCTGCCGCGCTATGCGCCGCTCTATATGCCGATCGCCCGACTCCTCGGTCGCAGTGACCTGCTCAAGTTGACTTTTTTTTGCCGAGACGTGTTGCCGCCCGGAGTCGGTACTCTTGTACACGAAACGGCTCACCGATCGCGGTGGTCGGCGGTAGAACGAGACGAAGAGTGGAACGAGGAGCGCCTGGTTACCGAGGGACGGCGATTTCGTCTCTTCTCCTTCAATGCCGTAGTGGCGAGCAGACTGCGCGAGACGGTACCGCACCTCATTCCCGCGCCGAATATTAACCAAATCGGCGTCGATTCAAGACGTGGGACAATTACCATTTTTTTGACGCCTTGTACCAATACAATAAAAATGGAATTGGAAACCGTCGCAACGGCACTATTTTCCTTGACCGCTCCTGAAACCCGGGTTACCGTGGGCTAAACCACATCACACCCATCAGGAGGTCCATATGTCCTCAATTGTTGTGCTGGTTGGTGTCGTCGTCTATATTGCGCTTTACTTTCTTTATGGAAAAAAGTTAGAGCGGAATGTGGTTAAGGCCGACGACAGCATCCAGACTCCGGCAAATCGCTTGTACGACGGTGTCGACTACGTTCCGGCAAAGGCGCCGGTGCTATTCGGCCATCACTTCGCGTCCGTTGCGGGTGCGGCTCCGATTATCGGGCCCGTCATCGCCATGGCGTGGGGTTGGGTTCCGGCACTCGCGTGGATCTGGTTCGGCAACATCTTCATCGGTGCCGTCCACGATTACCTGGCGATCATGGCTTCGGTGCGCTATGACGGAAAGTCGATCCAGTTCGTCGCCTCGGATCTGATCACCAAGCGAACCGGGAAACTCTTTTATTGGCTCGTGTTCCTGATTCTCGTCCTGATCGTCGGCGCTTTCGGTGCGGTCCTCGGCAATATGTTCGTCGGCGACCCCTCGGTTCCGTCCAGTTATCTGCTCACCCTCGTTGCCGCGTTGATATTGGGTGTGTTGATGTATCGGGTGAAGATGAACTTCACCGTTGCGACGGTTATCGGCGTGGTGCTGTTGATTGCGGCGATCTTCGGCGGTATCGCATTCCCGATTGCAGCTCCCAGGAGTGTGTGGTTCGTCGTGATGTTCTTTTACATCATTATCGCTTCGGCCATTCCGGTGAACGTTCTCCTGCAGCCGCGGGACTACCTTAACAGCTGGCTCCTCTACCTCGGCCTCGCGATCGGCGCCGTTGCGGCGATCTCAAGCGGCGTCAGCTTCACCGCGCCGGCCTTTACCAGCTTTGCGCCGATCGTCTCCGGCGGTCAGCCGAGCCCGTTCTGGCCGGTCATTCCGCTGATTATCGCCTGCGGTAGCTTGAGCGGATTCCACTCCCTCGTAGGATCGGGTACCACGAGCAAGCAGCTCGACAAAGAGAGTTCGGGCCTTACGATCGGGTACGGCGGTATGCTTTTTGAGGGTTTTCTCTCCACCATCGTCGTCGTGACCATCGCCGGTTACGGGATGACGCTTCTGGTAAACGCCGGACAGGATATCACCGCCGCTACGTGGGGCGAGCGTTATCTCGCCGCCGGCGCCGCCGCGGGGTTGAGCGGTGCGGGTATGTTCACTACCGCCTACGCCGCCATGGTCGACTCGACGTGGTTGGGCTTTTTACCCACGACCTTCGTCAGGACGATCGCCGGTATGTGGGTCGCCTCCTTCGCGATGACGACGCTGGACACGACCAACCGTCTGGCGCGCTACACTCTTGCCGAGATCGCACTACCCGTGAAAGACAGGAGCGAGAGCGTCTACAACTTCTTGACGAACCGGTGGGTCGCTTCGGCCATTCCCGCGGCGTTGGGAATCTACCTCGCGTGGTCCGGTACGTTCAGTATTCTGTGGCCCAGCTTCGGTGCCGGTAACCAGTTGATCGCGTCGATCGCATTGTTGACCGGTACGGCGTGGGTCGCCAAACGACTCAAGACCAAGGCGACCATGGCGCTGATTCCCGCGTATCTCTTGTGGATCACCGTTACCGCCGCGATTGTGTGGCACATGTTCATCGTCGTGCTGCCGGCGATTCAGGCCAATGCGGTAACCAACACGGTCGTGTTCATCATCGAGGCGATCATGCTCATTCTGAACATCGTGTTCATTATCGACTTCGTGAAGACGCGTAACGATCCCGCTCCGGAGGCCTCCGAGGCCTAATCCGTCTCCACGTTTCATCGGGGCCCTATCCTCCCGCGTCGATTAGTACGGCGCGGGGTAGGGCCCTCTCTGTATTTCGAGAGAGGACCTATATGGCGCGCGATCGATCTTCGCGTCGAGCAATCGGCGCGGTACGACGGATAGGACAGTTGGTGATCTCGTTTTTTCGCGGATTGGATCGTGCCCACCGCGAGAAGATGACGTCTCTCACCGCGTATGAAGCGCGGGAGCTCGAAAACATGTTCGTGTTGCTCCTCCTCGGTTCGTTTGCCGGCATGCCTTCGCCCCCGTCGTTTTTGGCGGTCGAGCTGTTACCGCATCTGGAACATGAAATTCGCGTTCTGAACCGACGCGCCGAGAGTTCCACGGACGCGCTCGCCGAAATCATGGGAAGCCTCGACGCGGATGCGTAGGTCCGCCGTTTTGCACTCCAACAAAGGAATAACCGCGTGAAGACGATTTTTTTTACCGGAAAGGGCGGGGTCGGCAAGTCGACGATGGCCTCCGCCGCCGCGTGGCAACTATCCCAGGCGGGGCGGCGCGTCCTTGCAATATCCTTCGATCCTGCCCACAATCTCGGCGATATCTTCGGCGTGAAGCTCGGTCATAAACCGACCCGTTTTTCCGCCAATCTCGACCTCCGCGAAGCCGATCTGGAGCGCTCGGCGCAGGAGTACATCAAAAAGAACACCGACATCCTCACGGAGGTCTACAGTTACACGCGGGCGTTCAATCTCGATCGCTATTTCAAAGTTCTGCGCCACTCTCCCGGTGTGGAGGAATACGCCGTTCTCACCGCGTTGGAGGAGCTCTTACGCACCTCAGATGAGTACGACGTGGTGGTTGTCGACACTCCGCCGACCGGTCTGACGCTGCGTATTCTCGCTCTGCCGCGCATCTCGATCACGTGGATCGACCGACTGCGTCGTATTCGGCGCGATATCCTCGACAAGCGCCACACGGTGCATGCGATTACCGGGGTCTACGACGAACAGGGGCAGAAGCTCGCCTACGAAGAGAAGGACGATCGGGTGATGCAGAAGCTGAGGGAGCTCTTTGAGCGGTATGTAGCCGTGGCGCAGCACCTCGAAGGGGATGGCAACCGGATCGCCGTGGTCTTCAACCCCGATTATCTGAGCTTGCGCGAGAGCGAGCGCATCTTCGTCGGCCTTGCCGATCTCAAGCTCTCGGCCCAGGTCGCCATAAACAATAAGTACACCCCGGGACTCAAGACGATCGCCGACGAGATGGAACGAGAGCTCTTCGCGAAGATGAACGATGCGCCTGAAGTGGTACGCGTTCCGTGGGAGCCGTACCGTCGTGAAAAAGCGTACGAGATCGGGTACGATCTGTGCACCTTGTTTGCCTGATCGACGGTCGGAGGAGGACCCATGTTCGCGTACGAAGAGATCATATACCAGCCCGCGTTCTACTTTCTCGTCTCGCTTACCATCGTCCTGACCCTGGGATACAGTTGGGGACGGCGGTGGAATCGACGGGTGTTGGTCAATGCGCTCGATCCGCTCTTAGAAGTGTTCAAGGCGCGTGACCAGCAGTTTACCAACATCGGCGGGCAGACCGGTTTCCACGCGACGATCGTACCGGGAAACATTCGCACCGTACGCAAAGTCGACATCACCATCACGTTGTTACCGCGCCAGAGCTGGCTCTATCTCCCCTTCTCACTCCTGGTGCGTCGGTTCGATCGAATGCAGATGACCTTTGAGTTCAATAAGCGCGGTAAACGGATACGCGAGGAGGCGCATCTCATCGAAGCGCGCTTCTCAAAGACCATGGGCAACTCGATCGAAAACGCCGAGAGCCTCGATCGCGAAGAGCTCCGGTGGGGGGAGCGCGCGTTCTTGTTGTACAGCTCGTCCGAGCGATCGCGCGCGTGGATGCATCGCCTCATGGATGATCTCTCGGAGCCGGGAACGCTCCGCCATGCAGCGCTCGTGCCGCACCGCGAACGGGCCTACCTCTTCATCATTCCGAAGCCGGGCACGGTCGCGACGACGTCCGGCACCGTTGCTCGGTGGCTCGATTCCATTGAGTCCGCCGGCGACGAGGAGCCTTCCTCGGCGGATACCTCCCAAGCACCGGAGAATTGATCCGATCCCCGTCGCTCCGACTCTCTTTTACCACCCGTCGGCTGATTAACCGATTACATTTCCTCGCGGTATAGCATTTTGCTTGCCCCCTCGTAGCGTGCGAGGTAGCTTGAAATACCATGATCACCGTAGCAATTGTCGTTGGGCTGGTCGGGGGGTGCTTCGCGTTGCTCTTTGCCGCCGGCCGCGCCCGGTGGATTCTCAAGCAGGACGTCGAGAGCGAGCGATTGAAGCGGATCGGCGGATTTGTACGTAGTGGGGCGATGACCTTTCTCAACAAAGAGTATCAGGCGTTGGCACCCTTCGTCATCGTCGTGGCGGCCTTCCTCTACATCGGAAACGACGGATACCTGCGCCTACAGGCGGTCTCGTTTTTGATCGGAGCCGTGGCAAGCGCGGCGGCCGGTTTTTTCGGCATGCGCATTGCGACGCAGAGTAACGTGCGCACTACCCACGCGGCCTTGAGCGGTATGGACCCGGCGCTCCGTCTCGCCTTTTCCGGCGGCGCGGTCATGGGCATGAGTGTCGTCGGTTTGGTGCTTGCAGGCGTCTCGGTGGTGCTATGGATCGGTGTGAATCGAATCGGCGCCGACGAGACCGCGATGGTCACGACCGTTCTCCCGGTAATGAGCGGCTTCAGTCTGGGCGCCTCCTCGATCGCCCTCTTTGCCAGGGTCGGCGGCGGCATCTTTACCAAGGCCGCCGACATCGGTGCCGATTTGGTGGGCAAAGTAGAGGCCGGCATTCCCGAAGACGACCCGCGCAACCCGGCCACGATCGCCGATAATGTGGGCGACAACGTGGGGGACGTGGCCGGCATGGGCGCCGACCTCTTCGAATCCTTCGTCGGGTCCTTGGTCGGTGCAATGATCCTCGCCTTTGCGGTTGAGGCCGACTACGACATCAAGGTGCGCCTGATGGTCTTTCCAATCGGGTTGAGCGTCATCGGTATGCTCGCCTCCGCGGTCGGTATATTCATGGTTCGTACCGGTGGAAAGCGATCACCCCAGGCGGCGCTCAACCTCGGTAGCTTCGCTGCGGCGCTCCTTGCCGCCCTCGGTGCGATTCCGTTGTTGGTTGCGCTCTTCGGTCGATCGGTGATGCCCGCCGGAGTCTCTATGTGGGGCATCTATTGGTCGGTCCTCTTCGGACTGGTGACCGGTATGGGTATCGGTGCGGTGACCGAGCTCTTTACCGGCACCGGTAAGCGCCCCGTAAAGGCGATCGTACGCTCGGCGATTACCGGGCCGGCGACGACGATCATTACCGGCATGGGCATCGGCATGCTCTCGGCACTCTTTCCCATCGCCCTCATTGCGATAACGATCTTCGCCAGCCATAGCTTTGCCGGACTGTACGGCGTCGCCACCTCGGCGGTCGGGATGCTCGTCACCCTCGGGGTACAGCTCTCCGTCGACGCATACGGGCCGATCGCCGACAACGCCGGCGGCCTGGCGGTGATGAGCGACTTTCCGTCGGAGGTGCGGGACATCACCGACGAGCTCGATAGTGTCGGCAACACGACCGCGGCGGTCGGTAAGGGCTTTGCCATCGGCTCGGCGGCTCTCACGGCGATTATTCTGCTCTCCAGCTTCCGCGAATCGGCCGGCGTCGCGTCGATCGATCTGACCAACGTTAACGTACTCATCGGCGTGCTCATCGGAGCCGTGATTCCGTACCTGTTCAGCGCCCTCGCGATGAACGCGATCGGAACCGCCGCTTTTCAGATGATCGAGGAAGTGCGGCGACAGTTCAAAGAGACGCCGGCGATACTGGACGGCGACGAATCGCCGGATTACGATCGTTGTATCGCGATCTCGACGGGATCCGCGTTGGAGCAGATGCGTCTTCCCGGTTTCATCGCCGTCGGTACCCCCGTGTTGGTCGGTTTTGCCGGCGGTATCGACATGTTGGTCGGGCTTCTCGTCGGCGTGACCGCCGCGGGGGTGGTGCTTGCGATCTTCATGGCGAACTCCGGCGGCGCGTGGGACAACGCGAAAAAGATGATCGAGGCGGGAGAGGCCGGCGGCCGGGGGAGCGACGCGCACAAGGCCGCAGTGGTCGGCGATACCGTCGGCGACCCGTTTAAGGACACCGCGGGCCCCGCGATCAATATCCTCGTCAAGTTGATGTCCGTCGTGGCGCTCGTGATCGCGCCGATTCTGAGGATGGGAGGCTGATTATGGGTCGCGATCATTACGAAACACACCTATACGCGATTATGCACCCCAGTCCGGCGCTGATCGCTTCGCAATTGGAACCGGATCGCTTCGCCCGTCACTATCTCGCCGGTTCAATCCGTCACTACTCGGGCAAGGTGATCTTTGCCCAACTCGATTCCGACTTCAACCACGAATACTTTCATATCGATGAGTTCATGAAGGACGTCGTTCCCCATGAGGACGGGCGACCCAAGGCGACGAAGTTCATCAGCGTCTACCGCGTCCTGGAGCATCTGGACTTCTCGCGTATCAGGAAGCTCTACCTAACGACACCCGAAGCGGCGACCCTGGCCTTGGAGGCGAGCGAGGAGGTGCAGACGCGACAACCCGGATTGGTGCGTATCTTTGCCGAGATCAACCCCGTGCGTATGCTCGTGCTCACGCGCATGAACTTTCTGGAGTTCGGAGACCTCGTTACCAATCCGTCGGTGTTGCGCAACGTGCCGGCGCTCTTCTATACCCAACTGGAGTTTGACGCCGATGCTTTTTTGACCGACTTCGAACTCAATCCGATGCTACCGCCCCCGGTGCCCAAGGTACATCCGTCCAAATTGCGCGACGCGCTCGGCGAGCTGTCCAGCTCGCTACGAAAGAAGACGAAGGGGCTCCTGCTGGACTCCAGCTTCGACACCATTCCGTATCGCATGGTGCGACACGGATTCATGTTTGCCCGGCACGGCGAGTATCGTTTCTTTCGGATGCCGCCGCATCGGGATATTGAAAAGACCAACTATAAGTTCTGGAAGGCGATGTAGGGCGTACCTCTTTGGGGTTACGCTTTGATCTTGGAATCCTGGGATTCGGCGCTGCTCTCGGCCGCCATGCCGGTGGCTACGGCGGCGTCGCTTGAGCCGCCCATCTTCTCATCGATCGCTTTCTTTGCGACGCGGGTAATGAAGACGGTCACGACGACCGTTGCCGCTAAGCCGACGATGGTCATGATCCACTGGCCCGTTGTCATACCGTCCTGACCGCCACCGGTCGCCGCCATGCCGAGAAGCGTGCCGATGTATACGTACATGATCGTACCCGGCATCATGCCGATCCACGACGATAGCACATAGCCGGCGGGCTTTACGCTGGTGATGCCGTAGAAGTAGTTCGAGAGGCTAAACGGTACCACGGGCGAGAGCCTGAGGAGGCCGACGATCTTCCAGCCCTCGCGTCCGATCGCCTCATCGATCGCGGCAAAGCGCGGGTTCTTGCCGACCGCTCCGGCGACGGCGTCACGAGCGAGATAGCGACCGACGAAAAACGCCAGAGTCGCGCCGATCGTACTCCCCAACGAGACGTACACGGCTCCTTGTGCGAGGCCGAAGATCGCGCCCGCCGCCAAGGTCGGTATCGTTCCGGGTACAAGCAGTACCGTGGTCGTAGCGTACAACGCTATGAATACGAATACTCCGACGAATCCGAGCCCGTCGATCCAAAGCATCGCTTGGCGTAGATACGTGGGAACATCGAATACTCTTCCAAGTACGATTAGACCGGCGATGAGAACCACCGCTACGGTCGCTTTGATTATCGACGTGCGCGACATAAGAGTCTCCTTCATGAGTTAGGGAGTTTTATTGTGATATTGGGAACAATATCGATACATCGGAACGGTACCATTGTTGTGACGGCGTGTCAAGAAAAAGATATCGATACGACAATGATGCATATCACACCGTCTCGGGCACACCACGGTGGATCTTTTCTACCCGGAGGCTTGACTGAGTTAGGTTTGTGTTATAATTATTAGCCAAGACTAACAATGCCTAAGGAGCTTCACCATGTTTTTTCTCAACACAACGCAGAGTAGGCGTATATCTTCCGCTTTGATCGCGGTTTTGGTGCTACTGCTTGCTCCGCTTCATATATTCGCCGGCGGCGGACAAGAAGAGGAGGCGAATGTCGTCCACGTCTATTCTCACCGCCACTACGATACCGATCAGGCGCTCTTCGATCGCTTCGAAGAGCTGACCGGTATCGAGGTTCAGGTGGTCGAGGCGGGCGCCGACGAGTTGATTCAGCGCTTAGCGGCCGAAGGCGAGAACACGCCGGCGGATCTGTTGATTACCGTCGACGCGGGGCGACTCTATCAGGCGGCGGAGCAGGACCTGCTCCAGTCGATCGAGTCGGAAACCGTCGATTCGCTTCTCCCCGAGCACTTACGCGATCCCGATGGGGAGTGGTACGCCCTCACTATCCGAGCGCGCATCATCGCCTATCACCAGGAGCGCGCCGATCGTTCGATGCTCTCAACCTACGAAGCGCTGACCGGCGACGAGTTTGAAGGGTCGATCGCCATTCGGTCGTCGAGCAACATCTACAACATCTCTCTCCTCTCCTCCATCATTGCCAACCTCGGTGAAGATGCCGCACTCGATTGGGCGCAGAGCATGACGCGCAGTTTCGCCCGCGCCCCCCAAGGAAACGATCGCGATCAACTGCGAGCGGTCGCCGGCGGTGAGGCGGACTTTGCGGTCGTGAACACCTACTACGTCGGACGGATGCTCACCTCCACCGATCCTGCGGAGGTCGAAGTCGCGCGACGGGTCGGTGTCTTCTTTCCCAACCAACCCGGTTCCGGAGGAAGCGAACGCGGTACGCACATCAACATCAGCGGGGCCGGTGTGACGCGCCACGCCGACAATGTCGACGGAGCGGTTCAGCTCCTCGAGTTCCTGCTCGGCGACGAGGCGCAGGGCCTCTTTGCCCGGGCCAACTACGAGTATCCGGTGCGCGACGGGATCGCTCTGGCCCCGGAAGTGGCGGCTTGGGGAGAGTTCGTGGCGGACACACTGTCATTGGAAGCTCTCGGAGCAAATGCACGCCGGGCAACGATGATCTTTGACGAGGTCGGCTGGCAGTAGACCGTATGGGTCTCTCAGACAGCGGTCGCTATCCGTGGTGGACGGCGGCCGCTTTTTGCATCACGGCGGTTCTCCTGACTCCCTACATTCCCCTCGCCGGAAGCCTATTTTCGGGCGGCGGCGAGAGCTGGGACCACGTACGAGACACCGTATTGCTCCGATACATCGGAAATACGGTGATTCTCGTCGGACTCTCGGTCCTGTTTGCCACTTCATTGGGAGTCGCCGGAGCCTGGATTCTGGAACGGTACGAGATTCCGGGGCGGCGTATCCTCGAGATACTGGTGGTTGCTCCCCTGGCGTTGCCGGTGTACATCAGCACCTTCACGTGGGGAGGCATACTGGGCTTCGGCGGGCCGGTGAGTCGCCTCGTCGGACGGATCATCCCCTTCTCGGGTTGGCCGGCGGCGGTGTTTATTCTGAGTACCGGCCTGTATCCCTACGTGTATCTGACCGTCCGCGGCGCGCTCATGGGGAACTCCCGCGTCCTATTCGAGGTCGTCGCGGCGCTAAGCGGCGCGACGGCGAGTAGGGTATCGCCGCTCGGCGCCCAACCCTCCCAAGAATCGTACCGTCTGCGGGATATACGAGGAATGTCGTCGGCGCGAGTCGGACTCGGCGTGTTGCTCGTTGGCGTCGTCGATCGCCTCCACTACTGGCGACGCCTCCGGCGCGGCGTCTTTCCGTCGCTGCGTCCGGCGATCGTGGGCGGCGCGAGTCTGGTCGCGATGGAAGTCATGAACTCATACGCGACGCCGGTGTATCTGGGAGTCGAGACGCTTTCGACCGGAGTGTTTCGCACGTGGTTCGGTTTGGGCGATCTGGAAACCGCAACGACGCTCGCGGCGTTTGTGCTTCTTTCCATGCTGGGGCTTATCGTAGCCGAACAGTATTTACGGGGGCGCCGCCGCTATACCGCCGCAGCCGGCGCCCTCCCGCGGCGAAAGTTCGTTGGCCCCTTAAAGCGAGTGGTCTTCGTCGTGATCCTCGTCATACCGCCGACGGCGGGATTCGTCTTACCGACTCTGCAACTCGGATGGTGGTCGATTCTCGGAATCGGCGGCGCGGGAGTCGATGGGATTTTGACCTCCACAGCTCGTACGGTCGCGCTCGCGGCCGGGGCCACCCTCATGATGCTGATTGTAGCGCTGCTTCTCAACTTTGCGGCCTATCTACGGCCCGGGCGCGCTACGGAGGCGATGTTACACGGAGCGCGCATTGGCTATGCGGTTCCAGGAACGGTTGTGGCGATCGGTGTGCTCGCAGTGTTTCGAAGTCTCAGCGCCGTAAGCGACCGGCTTTTCTTGTTCGGATCGGTAGCGGGATTGTTCTTTGCCTATACCGCGCGGTATTTGGCGGTAGCGATGCAACCCCTCCACGCCGCCTTTGCTCGCCACCATCGGAGTACCGTAGACGCCGCGCGCTCCCTGGGACGGCGTCCGGCGGATGTGCTGGCCCGCGTCGTGCTGCCGGTCTTTCGGCCCACTCTGGCGGGAGCCGCCCTTATCGTCGCGATCGACGTCATTAAGGATCTCCCGATGACGCTGCTTCTGCGTCCCTTCGATTTCAACACGCTGGCGGTGGAAGTGTATCGTCTCGCCTCCGACGAGCGTCTGCCTGAGGCGGCTCCACGAGCGCTCTTGCTGGTCGCCGTCGGAATTTTTACTATAGGACTTATTATGCGACCGGTGCGACGACGCTCGAAAGGAGCTTCCGCTCAGTGATACGACTTCGAGAACTCACGCGTCGATTTGCGGGGATGAACCGTCCCGCGGTCGACCGCCTCAATCTTGATATCGACGCCGGAGAGATTGTTGCTCTTGCGGGGGCAAGCGGCTCGGGGAAGACGACGACTCTCAGGTTGATCGCGGGTTTCGATCGTCCCGACGGCGGATCGATCGTCGTCGGTGGAAGGGTCTTGGCGGACAATCGTACGTTTTTGGCCCCCGAGCGGCGCAATGTCGGCGTCGTGTTTCAGGATTTTGCCCTCTTCCCTCACCTTACCGTCGAGCGGAACGTCGCATTCGGACTTTCGGAGCAGCCGGGGCGGCGTCAGCGTCTGAGAGCCGCGGAGCTGCTCCATATGGCGGGGATTGCGGAGTTGGCGCGGCGTTACCCGCATGAGATATCCGGCGGCCAACAGCAACGGGTCGCGTTGGCCCGCGCCTTGGCCCCCAAACCGGAGATCATTCTCCTCGACGAGCCGTTCAGCAATCTTGATCATACGTGCACGCACCGACTGCTGGCCGAGACGCGCCAGCTCATTAAGACCAGCGGCACCACCGCGGTAGTGGTCACTCACGATCGATACGAAGCCTTCACCCTGTCCGACCGAATTGCGGTGCTGCGGGAGGGCCGCCTGGAACAGTTGGGAAGTGCCGAGGAGATTTATGCGTCTCCGGCGAGCCGTGAGGTCGCCGAGTTTTCCGGCGGAGCTTCATTTGTGCGTATCTGGACGGATCGCGACGACGGACAGGCCGACACCGGGTGGCACTCTCTGTTGGGGCCCGTTCCCCATGAGGTCGCTACCGTCGCCGCCGACGAGACGGGACGGGAGCGACTGGCGGTCGTGCGTCCTCACCAGCTGACGGTCATATGCGGCCCGTGTCGCGACGAGGAGACTAACGCTCGGGTCGTGGATGTGCGTTATCTCGGTTCGGTATTCGCCCTGCACCTTCGTCTCCGCGCGTCCGACGAATCGAAGCAAGAGTCGGGAGAGGAGCTTCTCGTGCACGTCGCCGGAGGGCCGCTGGAGCACCTATCCGCGGGCGCCGACGTGTTGGTGCGCTGGAACCGTCTTGCCGTTCACAACTCGTCGTCGGTCGTCGAGATACGTCGATAAAACGGCGTTCGCCTCTTTTACGCGCCTATCGTCACGAGTCGAGGGAGCGCAGATACCCCTCGAGGGCGGTGCGTGCCGCCTCCTCGGCTTCGCGGGCGAGCCGTAGACTCTCCTCGAGATCCTCCAGCATCGTCTCTTGAGCCGATAGATCGGCCACATAGCGGAGGTACAGACGAGAATCCCGATCGAGGTTGGCCATATTCTCACGAATGCGCGCCTGATCGCGGAAAATTGCGCCCTCTTCTCTCTCGAGTTCCTGACGCTCCCGTTCCTTCTCGACGAGTTCGTCGCGGAGTTGCAGAACATTTTGCAGTATGCGGCGCACTCGCGGCACGATCAGTCGGTTGCTGCTGAAGGTGACGAGGGCGTCCCGCGCCATCGATCCCAGGGCGTAGCGCTGCTCGCGGATCTGCTCTTCCACGACGACGACCTCCCTTCCCGTGCTCTCGATTTCCACCGTATCGGCGCGGCGCTCGATCGGCGTAGGAGAAACCAACTCCCAGCCCGGTCGCGACGGGTGAGCGATCCGTACCGAGGGAAAGGGACGCGGTGCCTCACCGGTCTCCCGGATACGATATACGGTGCTGACTCTGGCCCGGCGCTCGGTTACCAACAAACCGTCGACGACCCGTATGGTTTCGAGCTCCTCGACGGCCGACCGCGTCTCCCTCTCTACGGTGAGCTCCAGGTCCGCGGCGTAGGGAAGGGTCGCGCTTCCACCGGGCAGAAGAATCGCCAGGCTCGAGTCGCCGGCGTAGCGGTCGCCCTCATAGATAGTGACCGGACCGGCCGGGAGTTGAATCGGCGAGTCGTTCTCGAACGAGACCGACAGGCGCGGACCGACGGAATCGCGAGTGGGGTCGAATGAGCGGATGATCTCCACGGGAAACGAACGGTTGATGAGCCCGACCATCGCCGACTCGCCGCGTGCGATCGTTACCGGATCGGCGAGAACGAAACTCGTACCCGATCGTTGCCGGTGTGCCTCGGCGCTCTCTCGCACCGCGAGGTTCAGATTGGTTATCTGCTGTTCGTCGATACGTTGAGCGAATCCGTCCGCGGCGTTCGATCGTCGACTCGGTGAGAGGCCTTCCGGTGCCGCCGCGGGCCGATCCGGTACGACGGCGCGTCTCACGTAGCGCGGCGGATAGAGATCGATCCGGTACGTTTCGGGAGAGGCCGATACAAGATGCACCTCGACGTCGTCCCAGTCAACCGTGCCGGTATTGTCCAGATGCGCCCACCCCTGAAGCAGCACACGCTCCCCATCAACGACGGCACGATAGCTCGTTTTCCACACCGGCATCTCGCGCAAGTATCGGATTTGCACGGTTCTCGGAACGTCGCCGACGAGATCAAGGCGGATCGACCGAATATCGGTCCCGACGGTCGAGGTTTCCAGAACTTCCAGCGCCCGATCGAGGTCCCGTTGGAGCGCTGTATCGCCCAGCGAGAACTCGGCAATCTCATCGGTAGCGATCGATCTAAGCCCCCCAGTCTCGCGTATCAAAAGAGACGGCGAATCATCGGCGCTCGGTCGATCGGCTCCGACGACACGCCCCTCGATCATCCGGCCGTCTTCGAGCACGATGCGAATCGTCGTCCCTCGAGCGCGATTGAGGAGACTTTCGATGGAGGTAACGTGTTGGAGATCGATTCTGAAGCGCGAAAGGCGATCCGACACGCTCTCGCCGGCGGGATACGAGATAGCGCGAACTTCGCCGCCGCCGGAATCTATGACGGTGAGCGAACGGATGACGTCGCTCATGTGAGCCTCGGGGACGGGGAGCACGATCATCTCGTCGCCGGTGAGACGCCCCTCGTGCACAAACTCCGCCACGCCGCTGGTAAAGATCGTGACGCGTCGCAACGGTAGTTCATCGGAGAGGACCGAGTCGACGGATAC
Organism: Alkalispirochaeta sp.; assembly: GCA_965601925.1. GTDB lineage: Bacteria > Spirochaetota > Spirochaetia > DSM-27196 > Alkalispirochaetaceae > Alkalispirochaeta. Next base: position 735,471 of record OZ271854.1, on the reverse strand, counting down.
CGCAAAAAAAACGACTGCAATCAGTAACCGAAGGTGTCGCATCGTGTTCATTGTACCACCCTCTACACAAAACGACCGGCGGCTCTACGCTATTCGTAAAGCCGCCGGCTTCAATGTCACATCTCCCGGGCGAGGCGTCGCCCGGACCGTTCCAATACACGGCCGAACTCTACCAGCGCGCGCGCCAGAAGCAACCGCATCTTTGTCGTGTTGCGCGAGCGCTCGGCGGCGTGCTTGTGCCGTTCTGCGATATCGCGACGCTGCGCTTCGGCCATCGCCGCGATCTCCTGTGGATGAAAAAACATGGGCTCCTCCTCCTTGAATCCCACAAGAAAAGGCCGCCTCTCCCGAGGGAGAAGTGCGGCCTTTGTCCGGGCCGGCAACGCCGAGGCGATACCGGCACAAAAAAAGCCGCGACCCTATAAGGATCGCGGCTCCTGGTTCTCTGTTACGGAGGGTCGGCTATACCGACGGGAAACACGCCTTATAGAGTATTACGCATGTCGTGAAGGAGTTAATACAACGATTCATATAAGACGCGCTCCTTTCAAAAAGATGATATAGCGAACAATATCTTACGACGGCACATTGTGCAAGACTTTCTTGCGAAATTTTCTCGTGGCGGTTTCCTATCGAAGACGGCGGGCGATGATATCGACGAGCTCGTCGATCACACGCCCTTGTTCCGTCGGTGAGCCGGATCGAAACTCATCGGCGACACACGTCTCGATGTGGCGCCGCAAGACCTCCTCGCTTACTTTTGCGAGTGCCGCGCGTACCGCCGATATCTGATCGACGATGTCTACGCAGTAGCGTTCATCCTCGATCATCCGTTGAATCCCTTTGACTTGCCCCTCGACGCTTTTCATCCGGAGAAGCGCCGATTCATTGACGCCGTGAGGGCCGTGGACCGGGCGATCGCCGTGGAGCGACTGGTCACCGTTTGCGTGTGCCGCATGCATGTATCGAGGGTACCGGAGAAGTGTGACTGTGTCTATGGTACCCCCACCCCCTATGGGTGGTTGACGCATCGCTCGGAACGATGCATTATGAGGGGAGGAGAGCACGATGGGTACACATATGCAGTTGCATATCGAGGGCATGACCTGCACATCCTGCGCCGCGGCGGTAGAGAAGGCCCTCGGTGCGGTGCCGCGCGTCGCGGTCGCACAGGTCAACTTTGCCGGTAAGAAGGCGCTGTTGGAACTCGAAGACGGTGTCGAAACCGGCGCAATCGACGATCGACTACGCACCGCCGTCCACAACGCCGGCTACGCGGTCGTTGATCCGACGGAAAGTCACGATAGGGCCGATGCGCTCATGCGTTCGGAGCGTCGTCGGCTCATCTGGTCGTGGGTGCTTACCTCCCCGCTCATGATTCTCATGGCGCTCCATATGGTCTGGGACATCCACCCGGTGCCGCCCGGTATCGCTCGGTGGGTAACGCTCGCGATGTCCGGGGTCGTGATCTTCGGTATCGGTTGGCCGATCATCCGAAGCACCGGAACGTCGTTTTTTTCATTTGCGTTCACCATGGATTCGTTGATCGGTATCGGCTCGATCGCTGCATATTCGACGGGAATCCTCCGCCTCCTCGGTATCGATATAGACGATTTCACCTCCGTCGGAGCGATGATTATTGCGATCAACTATATCGGGAACTACATCAAAGTGCGGGCTACCGGTCGCGCGAGCTCGGCGATTAGGCAACTGTTGGAGCTCGGCGCTACACGTGCTACGAGAATCGACGGCAACGGTACGGAAGAGGTCGTCGATGTCGCGCTTCTGAAACTCGGCGACACGGTGCGCGTGCGCCCCGGTGAGAAGATTCCCGCCGACGGGGTGATCGTCCGGGGCACGACGAGTATCGACGAGTCGATCGTTACCGGCGAGTCCGTTCCGATAGACAAGGGCGAGGGAGCCTCGGTCGTCGGCGCGACGATCAACCAAATGGGTTCCATCGATGTCAGAGTCGAGAAGGTCGGCGGCGACACCTTTCTATCGCGCATCGTCGATATGGTAGAGGAGGCCCAAGGGTCTCGCGTACCGGTCCAAGAGCTGGCGGATCGCATCACGGCGATCTTCGTGCCGGCGATTCTCATCCTCTCCGCGGCGACCTTCGCTGGGTGGATGGCTCTTACGGGGCTGGGCGTCGTCGGGGCGGGGGCGACCGATGTCTCGGCGGCTCTCTCGGCGGCGATCGCTACCCTCGTTATCGCGTGTCCCTGCGCATTGGGCCTCGCCACCCCGACGGCACTGATGGTGGGAATGGGTTACGGCGCCGAACGCGGCGTGCTGGTGCGCAACGGCGAGGCGATTCAAAGCGCGCGGAACCTCGATACGATCGTCTTCGACAAAACCGGGACGCTTACGGTAGGGCGGCCGGAGGTAGCGCAAGTCTATATCGCCGGAACCCGCCGAGATGAGGAGTCCGCCGAGATAGATACGATCCTTCCCGGTTCCGACGCCGCGCGTCTTACCCGCGCCGTCGAGGGGCAAAGTGAGCACCCCCTGGCACGGGCGATCGTCGCGTATCTCGACGAGCACGGCGATGGCACGACGGTCCCCGACGTATCGAAGACCGAGGCGGTTCCGGGGCGGGGCATACTCGCTACCGTCGACGGGCGCGATGTGCGTGTGGGAAGCCTCCGGTGGCTCTCCGAGGCCGGAGTCGCTCTTTCGGCGTATGAGTCGGAGCTGATCGAGACGTGGAAAGGCGATGGTATGACCGTCGTCGGCACCGCGATAGACGGAAATGTAGCGGCACTTTTCGGCCTTGCCGACGCGATGAAGCCCGACAGTCCTGCGTCGATCGACCGGTTGCACGCCCTCGGGCTTCGCACGGCAATGCTTACCGGCGATAACGAGAGCGCCGCGCGTGCCGTTGCCGAACGGGTGGGAATCGACGACGTGTTCGCCGAGTTACTCCCGGATAAGAAGATCGAGGCGGTGCGCGCTCTGCAGAACGAGGGACGTGCAGTCGCAATGGTCGGCGACGGTATCAACGATGCGCCCGCACTCAAACAGGCGAATGTCGGCATTGCCATCGGAACGGGCACCGACATCGCGATCGAATCCGCCGATGTGACGCTTATGAGCTCCAGTCTCCTGATGATTCCGCGAGCGGTGGAGATATCGCGACACACGTTTGCCAAGATCAAGACCAATCTGTTTTGGGCGTTTTTTTACAATCTCGTCGCAATACCGCTGGCCGTTGCCGGGCTTCTCCACCCCATAATAGCTGAGATCGCTATGGCCTTCAGCTCCGTGACGGTGGTGACGAACTCGCTCCACCTCAGGCGTGTATTACGACGACGAGAAGCGTAGCGTCGATAGTTAAGTCGAGAACCCGTGGTACGGGATATGATGGACACGAGAAACGTTAGGAGGACATATGGGTCTTTTTTCCGAGCGCAAGCGCGTCGAGTTTGAGGTGCCGGACATGAATTGCAGCCATTGCGAAGCGAAAGTATCGACCGCGGTACACGGGCTTCCCGGCGTCAAGAAGGTCCGTGCGACGTCTGCGGATAAGCGTTTGGTAATCGAGTATCGCCACGATTTGACGCCGACCTTGGAGTCGGTAAACGGTGTGTTGGAACCGGCCGGTTACGTTGCAAAGGAGATCGGCTGAGAGGCGGACGCCTCACCGATAGGCAACGACGACGGGTACGCGGTATGGTTACCCCGTGGCCGCCTCGTTGACCTACCTCATCATCGCCTCCGTGTGCGTCGCGGCGGCGATGATCATACTTCTCGTACGCATGACCCTAATCGGTCGTCGCGCCGACGACAGGGCGGAGATCCGGTCGCTACGAGAGCGGCTCTCGGAGTTGACGGCCGAACGCGACGAAGCGCGGACTCGTGCCGAGACGCTCGGCATCGAGGTTGCGGACTTGAGGGGGCAGGTCGCCGTTGCCGACGAGCGCCTGGCGTGGCTCGGGAACGCCGAGAAGACGCTCCGTGAAACCTTCGAGTCGTTAGCTTCCAGGACGCTTCAGGAGAGCGCGCGCGTTCTAACCGACCAGAGTAAGACGCACCTCGACCAGTTCGGCCGCGTACTTAAGGCGGACTGGGGCGCCCACAAGGAGGAGCTGTCCGGCTTGGTGCGCCCCTTGAGTACTGAGTTGCGTAAGTTGGATACCCAAGTACGCGCCCTGGAAGAGAAGCGTCAAGGGGCGTATCAGGGCATCGCCGATCAGATTCAACTCATATCGCAGCAGTATCGCAGTCTGCACCAAGCGACGACCTCTCTCGATCAAGCGTTACGCGCCCCCAACGTACGCGGCAAGTGGGGCGAGGTTCAGTTGCGGAGGCTCGTAGAGCTCGCCGGTATGAACGAACACGTCGACTTCGACGAGCAGGCGGTGGGAACCGCCACCGCCGGCGACGCCATCCGACGGCGCCCCGATCTCGTCGTGCGACTCCCATCGGACGGAGTACTTCCGGTCGACGCCAAAGCCCCGATGTCGGCCTACCTGGAGTCGCAGGAGGCGCCGACTCCCGAGCTCTCCCGTCAAGCCCTGAAACGACACGGCGCCGCGCTACGCTCCCATATCCAGAGTCTGGCGAGTAAGGCGTATTGGGCGCAGTTCGATCGCGCCCCTGAGTTCGTCGCGCTTCTCGTGCCCTACGAAAGCGGACTCTCGGCCGCCTTTACCGTCGATCCCGATCTATTGGAGTACGCCTTGGCACACCGCGTGGTCGTCGTCGCTCCGGCGAGTTTCTTGGCGTTGTTGCGCGTTGTGGCCTACGGATGGATGCACATGCGACTGTCGGAGAATGCTCAGGCGATCTCCTCGGCGGGGCGCGAGCTTCTGGAGCGACTCGGACCCTTTGCCGACCATCTCAATCGGCTCGGCGGTAGCCTTACCCAGGCGGTCGAACGCTTCAACGAGGCGGCGGGCTCGTTCGAGAGACGCATATTGCCGACCGCCCGCAAGCTCCACGAGCTGGGTGCGGCCTCCGGTCCGCCTCCGCACATAGCCGGAATTGAGGGCCGCTCAAGGAGGGTGGCGAGTCATGACGAATGAATCATTGGCCCGTTCCCTTATCTCGGCACGCGGAGTGGTCGTGTTCTCCGGCGCCGGTATCTCCACCGACTCGGGTATCCCGGACTATCGCGGGACCGGCGGGCAGTACGAACGATATCAGCCCGTGTACTTTCAGGAGTTTCTCGCAAGCGAGGAGAAGCGCGTGGAATATTGGACGCATAAGGCGTCGGTTTGGCCGGCTATGCGCGACGCGACGCCCGGCCCCGGGCATCGATTGGTGCGTTCTCTCTTCGAGCGAAACCGTCTGCACGGCGTCATCACGCAGAATATCGACGGTCTCCACGAGAAGAGCGGCATACCCTCCGATTTGATCGTGAATCTCCATGGAAGCAATTTGGAAGTGGAATGTGTGGGCTGCCGTAGGCGAATGGACGCGAAGGGCGTGCTCGATCCGCTTGCCGCGCTTTCGCGCGACACGAAGGGCGTTCCGAGGGTGCGGCGCAACGATATACCGCGCTGCGACGAGTGCGGGGGGCTTCTCAAGCCGGCAACGGTGATGTTCGGTCAGAGCTTGCGCGCCGAGGAACTAGAACGTGCTCAGAGGATGCTCACCGAGTGTGACCTTCTGCTCGCGATCGGTTCCACCCTCACGGTGCAGCCGGCGGCGAGTATTCCGGTGGTTGCCCGCAACAACGGCGCGCTTCTCGCAATCGTTACCCGCGGCGAAACGCCCTTGGACGATCTCGCGGACTTTCGCATCGACGGCGCAATAGCCGACTTTGCGAACGAGATGATCGCGCGTCTCGAGTCTCAGGAGTAGATACCTACGGAGACGGCGAGGAATCGACGGTATGCGGCCGCCGATCACACCGTCGGTTCGGTAGCGTGACGAGTCCAGAGCATACCGCAGGCAGCCTCGATATCTTGTCCTCGGGAGCGGCGAATAGAGGCGCGAAACCCTTTGGCACGAAGCCGTTCGGCAAACGTCTCGATCTCATCGGTGCTCGTCGGGGCGAGCGAGCTTCCTTCCAAACGGTGAAAGGGGATCAAGTTGATCCGCACCGCGAGTCCGTTGAGGAGCTTTGAGATTCCGTCGATGTGCTTCGGCGTGTCGTTGAGGCCCGCAAACATCGTGTACTCGAACGATACTCGGCGTTGTCGATCCTCGCGCCGACTTCTTATGAGCCGAAGCGTCTCCTCGATCGGATGTGCGTTCTCGACCGGCATGATACGTCTCCGTTCGTCGGGAAACGGCGTGTGGAGGCTGATCGCCAGATTCACCGGGCTCGCATCCAGAAACCGTTCCAGCTGCGGGTGGATACCGACGGTCGAGAGGGTGATGCGTCGCGGTGCGAGGCGATACGCCTCGCGGTCGGTGAACAGCTCGAGGCTGGCGAGCGTGCCCTCTATGTTGTCCAGAGGCTCGCCCATTCCCATGTAGACGATATTGGTAATCGTATCGCGTTCGGGAATGCTGTGATACTGATTCACGATTTCTCCCGCCGATAGGTTTCCCTGAAAGCCCTGGCGGGCGGTCTGACAAAAGGTACAGCTCCGACGACAACCGACCTGTGTGGAAAGACACAATGTCGAGCGCTTGCCCTCGGGAATGAGCGCGGCTTCGACAAACCCGCCGTGGCGAGTCGGGAAGAGGTACTTTCGCGTTCCGTCGGCGCTCGCGCTGACGCGCACCGGACCGAGGGAACCGGGCGTGTATTGCTCATCCAAGCGGGCCCGAAACGCTTTGGGAAGATTGTCCATCGCATCGAAGTTGGCGGTGTATCGGCGATAGAGCCAGTCGCGTAGTTGCCGACCGCGAAACGGGGCCTCTCCCAGACGGCGCGCCACCGCCTCGAGGTCCGCTCCGGTGTGACCCAAAAGGGGTTCTTTCGTGACCATGCCGCCAGGGTGATGAGTCGCCGCCGCGTCTGTCAAGGCATGAGAACGAGGCCCAGCCACGCGAGGAGAATCGATACGAGTACAACGATGGTGAGATTGAAGCCGCGCAGGCTCAATACAAACGCCGAGACGACCGACAGCGCGGCGATCGCAGCCGGCGAACCGATGAAGGCGTCGGGTATGATTAACGCGCCCAGCGCCGCGGCGGGGACGAACTCCAGGAAACGACGAAGCGGCTCCGGTAGGCGATCTATGCTCGAGAACCAAAAGGGCAGAGCCCGTATGAGATACGTGCCCATCGTCAATCCCACAACCACGACGAGCCAATCAACGCGCACCATCACTACGTCCTCCCACCGCCGCGAATCCCGCCCCGACGATCATCGCAACGGGAAACGCCGAACCCGCGTCGAGTCCGACTACGAATCGCAGGACGGCGTTGGTCCCCGCCGCAGTAACCGCCGCGACGGCAAGACGCATACAAAGCCCGCGTGCTCCATCGCGCGCCGAGCGAAATTGGCCGGCCAGGAGCGCGGCAAAGAGCGCGTAGAGCGCAAGGCCCATGGCGACCCGCAGGCGGTCGGGCAATATGTCACCGACGAGCGCTCCGAGGGCGGTACCGGCGACCCATGCCGAGTATGCCCCCAGCTCCAGCCCGGCGAGGTAGCGCGCGCGAATCGAGCCGTCCCGGGCGATTTGGAGCCCCGCAACGCCGAATACCTCATCGGTAACGCCGAAGGCGAGGAGGTTTCGCGCGAGACGAGAGCGGGCGCCGGCGAGATGCTCCGCAACCACGGAGCTCATCAGAAGATGGCGGAGATTGAGTAACCATCCGGCGACGACGATCTGTAGGAGAACTACGAGTTGGGCTCCCGTCGGCCACGGACCGACGATCCATGCGGCGTTCTGCGTCGTCATCTCCGTTCCCAGGCTAACCGCGGTCGCCGCCGCTCCGTAGGCGCCGATTGCGAGAAACTGCGATGAACCCGCAAAAATGAACAGCGATGCGAGTGTCGCATCCATCGGTGAGAGCCCGAATGTCCGCGCGATCAATCCGAACGTGACGGCTACCGGCACATATCCGCTGGCGATCGGTATCGCGGCGGCCAAACCCTTGGAAAAGTCTTTCATACGAGCGGCAATGATAGACCGAAACCGAAACAACACACTACAATTGCAACACGAGGAGAGCGTCCGGTCGTGCCAAAGTCGTCTGCCGATCTGAATCATCTCGGTTTGTTTCACCAACGCGCCCGGGAGGATCAATTCTACGATCCGGCGGCGGTGGAACGCACGACGATCGACGAGCTCGCCGAGGCCGAGGCGATCGGGTCACTCAGGGATGAGCTCGAGGCGATTCTACGACTTGCCACCGCGCGAATCGTCCTCACCGACTTTCGCCGCGCCGCGTCCGATCTACAGGATGTGCTGAATCGCGTCGACCTCGACACGATCGACGGAGAGCTGTCGTGTAATCTCCACATGGGGCTCGGCGCGGCGCTCCACGGTCAATGGGAGATGTCGCGCGCGGTCGCCTCCTATCGCGAGAGTCTGTCCATCGCCGAACGCGCCGATCTGACACACAGTCGGATCGAGGGTCTCTGTCGCTTGGGTGAGGTTGAGCTGGACCTGGGTCACATCGCCTACGGTCGCGATCTCTTTTTGCAGGCGGCAACGCTTCTGGGAGAACACCCCGACGATTCGTCCGAGATGATCATTCTACAGCATCTCGGCGACATTGCGCTGATCGAGGGCAACGGCGAACTTGCCCTCGGATACTTAACGCGTGCCTGCGAGATCGCCGCAACGCTCGACGATCGGTTTAACGAAAGCGCGCTTTACGCGCTCCTCGGTACGTTGGAGGCGCGGCGCGACAATACCGCAGAGGCGGCCCGCTTGGAGGCCGAGAGTATCCAAGTCGCGTGCGACATCCGAAGCCCCTCGCTGCGCTGCGCCGCTCTCATGCACTGCGGTGACGTGTATCGTCACTTCAGCCTGGAAGAGGCCGCCCTCGGATTTTACCGGCGAGCTCGGGATCTCGCGTTGCGCATGCCGGTACGCCATCTCTTGTATCATCTCCACGAGCGCATCGCGCAGATGCACGAGGAGCGACACGAACTTCCGCAGGCGTTGGAGAGTTACAAGCGATACGTCGAACTCAAAGAGACTATCGAGGAGGAATGGACCGAACACCGAATGCTGGAACTCTCCAAGCGGATGGAGGTAGACCGACTCGAGGTTGTGAGCGAGATTGCGCAAGAAATCACCTCCAGTCTCGATTTGGACGATATATTGGATGGCCTCTACCAACGAGTGAATCGCATTCTCGATGCGGAGCTGTTCTCCATCGCGTTGTACGATCACGAGGCGGACGCCTTGGACTATCAACTGGTGATCCATCACGGTCGACGGGGCGAACCGACGCGCATCGACGGTAGTGACGAGAATAGTTTCAGTGCGTGGGTCGTACGCAACCGCAAGCCGGTCATTATCGACGATTTACGTTCCGAGTATCGACACTTCATCAAGACCTTTCCTTCCTCCGCGTCGGGCGGCGAAAAGCGTTCGGCAATTTACCTGCCCCTCATCGTGAAGGATCGTTTTATCGGCGTGCTCAGCGTGCAGACTTCGCGCATCGGCGCGTATTCGAATCTGGATATTCGAATGGTACGCACCCTCGCCTCCTTTCTGGGGATCGCAATCGATAACGCGCTCATCCTCGATCGAGTGACTCTGGTCAATCGATTGGTCGTACAGGAAAAAGACGAACTTCGTCAGGCGTACGAGCGAATCAGTAGGGTGGCCAATCGCGACCATCTCACGGGGCTCGCCAACCGACGAATGTTTCAGGAGATATTGACCGCTCAGTTGCACAGCCGCAAGGACGGTACGCGCCCCCTCGCGCTGTTGTATATCGACCTCGACGACTTCAAGCCGATTAACGATACCTACGGTCACGAAGCCGGCGACGATGTGCTCCGCGCGGTGGCCAAACGACTCCGGGAGGGGACGCGCGCCGGCGATCTCGTCGCCCGAGTGGGGGGCGATGAGTTCGTCATCATGCTTCACGATATCGCCGACGACTCAGCGGTGGCGAACAGAGTGGCCAAGCTCCACGAGATTCTCCACGCGCCGATCGCAATCGGCGACGGTCGCGGACAGTTTTCGGGGGAAGTAACGATTTCGGTCAGCACCGGCGTAGCACTCTTCCCGCGCGACGGTACCACCTATGAACAACTCGTGCGCCTCGCCGACCATTCGATGTACGGTGCGAAGCGAGCGCGCAACGAGGCGCAATCCGCGCACTATTACAAGAAGTAAGGGATTGTATCCCGCCACCTCGGAGGCTACTATGGTCTACATTATGCGACGCCTTACCATCTCACTCGTCACGGTTTCTCTCGCGAGCCTATTCGTCGTGCCGCGGCACCTGGAGGCCCAGGATTCCGCTCGCGATACTTCGGATACGGTCGAGCTTATCGCCGCCGCCGCGGGGCGTCTTCTCCCGGCGATCGATATCGCGTTCGATTCGGTCGACCCGGTGACCGTCGCCGTCGAGGAGGTGATGTATGACGGGCGACCTCCGCGTCTGGCGTCGCTTTTGATCGCCGTCATTGAGGACGAGCTTCTCGCGGCCTCCCGCCGATTTCAAGGCGCGCTCACCGTAGAGGTACGCGACTCCGCTCCCGCCGACGTGTTGGTACATGTCGACGGCGGGGGTGAGGGCGATGAGGCGCTCTTTGTCGTACAGCTGATACACGGCGAAGGACGGATTCTCGCCAGCTCTCGACTACGGATCGAACGCTCAAACGAGTTGGCCGACGCCCTTCGTCCCGCCCTCTCTTACGCCTCCGCTGCCGTTGTGGGAACCGACGACGTAACGAACGATCCCGACGCCGCGGTCCCGATAACGGTCGGCGAGGTCGCCTCGGATCTGTTCTTGGAAGCCCAAGGCGATGAGGACTGGTTCTCCTTTATCGCGGAAGGAGCCGCCGTCGGGAGCGACGACGTCCCGGCGGTCAACGCCTTCACCACCGGTACGACCGATACGTATATCGAGGTATACGGCCCGGATACGTGGACCATGCTCGTAGGTCAGAACGACGACGCATTGGGAAGCACCAACGCCTCGATTTCGTTTGCGGTGGAACCGGGGAGCCGATATTGGATAAAGGTGCGCGGGTTTGCCAACTCCGCGACGGGACCGTATAACCTGCATCTTGCGAATGTGACGTTTGTCGCCGATACGTTGGAGCCCAATGATACACTCGCTCAGGCGACGCCCATAGGGCCGAGCGATTTGCCGTTGGAAAGTAGTATTCGTCCCTCCTTCGACAGCGACTGGTACGCCGTCGACTTCTCGACGTTCCGGGAAGCCTTCGACCACGACGGCGACCCTCGTGATGTTCCCGCCCTTCGTTTAGAGACCGAGAGTCAGATCGACACGGTCATGGTGGTGTACGACCAGGACGGACGGGAGATCGCCTACAATGACGACGGGGGCGAGTGGGGTAATGCGCGCGTGCTCCTGTCCGAGACGACCGGTCCGATCTATGTCGAGGTGCGTGGGTTCGGCGATTCGACCGAAGGCGATTATCGACTCGTCTGGGGCGTCGAATACCTCGCGTTCGACGAGTACGAACCCGACAACGTATCCGACGAGGCGGCGCAAATCGTGGTGGGAGCGAGTCCTCAACGACGAACCTTCTCGTCGGACGGCGACGTCGATTGGTTGCGGATCGACATCTCCTCCGATACCCACCCCGAAGGGCGCGAGGTCACGATCGAGACGTACGGCGATATCGATACGTACATGACGTTGTACGACGACGCGATCGAGCCGATCATTTCCAACGACGACGGTGGGTTCGGATTCAACTCCCGTATCGATATGATGCTGGAGTCCGGGACCTATTATGTGGATATTGCTCCCCTCTATCTGACCGACCCCGGGGCCGAATACTCCGTCGAGGTTCGATCCGCCGATTGAGGCCGACTCGGCCCGACGTGCGACTATGCAAGCGCTCACACCGGATCACGTACAACGCGTCCTCGACGGCTTTGCTCTCGGGCTGAGAGTCGTGCATTTCGAGGACAGCACATTTACCAGTGAGGACGCGGCGCGCTCAATCGGGTGCGAGTTGGGGCAGATCGCGAAGAGTATGTGCCTCATGGTAGACGGTAGTCCCACCGTAGCGGTTGCCGCCGGTGACAAGCGGCTCTCGGATGCCAAGATTGCGCGTCACTTTTCGGTGGGCAGAAAAAAGGTCAAGATCGCGACCGGCGCGCAGTGTCTCGACATCTTCGGCTATCCGCCCGGCGGTGTCGCCCCGGTGGGCCATCGGACCGAGGGAGTGCGCGTCATTATCGATGAGACGCTCTCGCGCTGGCCGGTCGTATACGCCGCCGCCGGTACGCATCACGATAACGTTTCGCTCACCTTTGACCAGCTCATCACCGTTACCGGCGGCGTCGTGGTTGACTGCGTAAAAGAGTAGGCGCGACGCGTCGCTCGACTATCCTCCCCTGTACAGAACGACGCACTGCGGGTTTACCATGCCGCCCACGTGTCCCACCTTAGTAAGTGTTCCCGTCGCCGCGTCGCGTCGAAATACCACTACGGTGCCGGACGTGCGGTTGGCGACCAGACACCACCTACCGGTCGCTTCGAGGGTGAAGTGGCGTGGGTGATCTCCGTCGGTCGGCGTCCATCCCGCGGCGCGAAGGAGACCGGAGCCACGCTCTACGGCAAAAATCGCAATGCTGTTGTGGCCCCGGTTCGATCCGTACACAAAGCGGCCGTCGGGTGATACGGCGACCTCCGCGGTGGTGTTCTCGCCCTCGAAGTTCGGCGGGAGCGTGCCGACGGTCTGGAGTTCATGGGCGTTACCGGCGTCAATCCGACACACCGTTATCGTATTGGCCAACTCGTTGATGACGTAGAGGATACGTCCGTCGGGGTGCCACGCCACGTGGCGCGGTCCCGAGCCGGGGGCGAGAGAGAACGAAGGCGGATCGTGCGGTTCGAGATCGGCTCGTTCGGTGCTTCGGCGATAAACCCACACCACATCGGCTCCCAAGTCGCACAGATATGCGTATTCTCCGTGTCGGTCGAAGGTAAACGAGTGGGGAAACGCTCGACCCTGTCGTTCCGGTACGACGCCGGAGCCGGGATGATTGAAATTGTGCTTGGTAACAGCCCGAGCGATGCCGCCGTTCTCGGTAAGCGGAAAGACCGCCATGGCGGTGCCGTGATAGCTCGCGGCCGCCAGGAGCTCCCCCGCGGGGTCAACGTTCAGATGTACGAGGGGGTGGCCGCCTCCCGTTTGACCGCCGATAAAGGAGAGATCGCCGGTCCGCGTATCGATTCCAAAGGCGTTGACATACCCGTAGCCGGCATCGGTGCAGGAATCTCCCAGACACGTCGCGTACAACACGGGACGGCGCGGATTGAGTGTCAGCCAACCCGGATTGTCGATTCCGACGATCGGTTCGGGCTGCGTAAGATCGCCGCTTTCGATATCGAGGCGAGCGCGGTAGACGCCCGCCGGATCGCGCGTCCCGATATATACGAAGTACTCGTTGTTCACTGGTGACACGGGAACCTCCTGAAGATATACTATCCTCTATGTACAAGAATCGTCTGCGGAATATCCGTCGCATCACCGGAAAGATCCGAGCCGACGGGATAGGTGTGTCCGCGGACGGTGATGGATCTATGTGATATTTCACCGATAATAGAGAGCCGCGGGGGCACGCCTCCGCGGCTTTTTTCGTCCCGTTCCCGTAGCGGTGACAGAAGAGTGCCGTCGGCGGCGATCCCCGCTGCGATGTCGGAAGGGAGACGACGATGGCACTGCTTGAAATCAATCAACTCACGGTACAGTACGGCGGCACGAGAGTGCTCGAGAGCGTGACGGCACGCGTCGAGGCGGGGGAGAAGATCGGGCTCATCGGCGCCAACGGCGCCGGAAAAACGACACTCGTGCGGGCCGTTATGGGCGACCTCGAGGCGGATGGAGGAAGCGTCCGCCTTCAAGGCCCGACGGCGCAGCGCATCGCGTACGTTTCGCAACACATGCCTTCAGACATTGCCTCCACGGCCCTCGAGTTCATCATCGAAGATGCTCTCGCGCTGCGAGATCGTCTGCGCGCATTCGAACGGGAGATGGCCGACTGCGATCCGGAACGCCTCTCCTCGATCCTTGAGCGCTACGCCGAGGCTCGTGAGCGCTACGACGCCGAGGCCGGTGACGACGCGGAACATCGCGCCCTCGCCCTCCTCGCGCAGAACGGTATCGGGTATCTTGCCGACACGCCGGTGGCGGACCTCTCCGGCGGTGAGAAAAATCGAATCCAGATTTTGCGCGGTCTGATCAGACGACCCGAGATGCTCATCCTCGACGAGCCGGGCAACCACCTCGATGCGTGGGGCTTGGCCTGGTTAGAGGGATTTCTCTCTTCGTATCCGGCGGCGATACTCGTTATCTCGCATAATCGCTACCTCCTGGACCGCGTGGTCACACGAGTTTGGGAGTTGCGGGGGCGCCGGATCACCTCATATACCGGTAATTACTCCGCCTATCGGAGCGCAACGTTACGACAGGCGGTAAAGAGTGCCTCCGACGCTCGCGCCGACAAAAAACACCTCGAGCGCCTGGAGGCGATGGTCGCATATCTTGCCTCGCTTGCCAGGGCTCGGCCCGACCCGGCGATCGGTAAACGGCTACGGGCTCGTCGAACGCAGCTCCGGCGAGCCCGCGAACGTTCGCGCGAGGCGCCCTCGCTCGACGACGGGACGGTGAGGATCGGCTTCGGACCGGCGGCCGCCAAGGCGGACATTGCGCTCGATATTCAAGGATTTTCGTTCGGCTACGGAGAACGGATGCTCTTCCGCGCGGCGAGCGCCCGCATACTCGTCGGCGAACGCGTCGCCCTCATCGGACCCAACGGATCGGGGAAGACGACCCTTCTCGAACGGATCATCGACGACGCCCACTGGGACCACCCCTCTTTGCGCCTCGGCCCCAGCATGAAGGTCGGCTACTGCGCTCAGACTCGACACGTCTTTCGCGCCGAGGCGAGTGTGGAGGATAATTTACGCGACCTCGGACGGTACACGCGCGACTACGTGTTCGGCCTCATATCGCGATACCTGTTCGAGTATCGCGACCTCTCGCGCCACGTCGGAACGCTGTCGGGCGGAGAGATCAACCGGCTTCAACTCGCCCGCGCCGAGCTCCTCGGCGCCAATTTTTTGATCCTCGACGAACCGACGAACCATCTCGACATCGCCAGTCGGGAAGCGGTGGAGGAGGCGCTTCTCCGGTTCAGCGGTACGGTACTCATCGTCAGCCACGACCGCTACCTCCTCGACAGCGTCGTCAATCGCGTGCTCTATCTCGTCGACGAGCAGATCGAGAGTTTCGACGGCGGCTTTTCGGACTTTTGGTACTCCATCGGTCGATGGGAGGGACCGAAAAAAGGCGAACACCGACAGACGGCGTCGGCATCGGAGGATACGGTGGAGGCGCGGCTGCTTGCGTTGGAAGCGCGCAAGATCGAGATCGAGCGGCGTCTCAAACACGCGTACTCGAACGGCGATCTCAAGACGGCGAAAGCGCTGTCGCGCGATCTCGAAAAGACGCAGCGGTTGTACGATAAGCTCTATGCGGAGTGGAATTGACGAGTCGGCGCGATAAAACGAGTCGAGGGTGGTGCCACGTGCTGCGCAGTGCACCGTTGACGGCTCGGTAGGGTGGGCCTATGCTGTGCGAAGGGGCGATGCGATGGAGACGCTCTACTGCCGAGACGCCGCAGAGTGGCGGCGATGGTTGGAGACTCACGGCGACGAGGCGAGCGAGATATGGTTGATCTATCTCAAGAAGGGAAACGAGGACCCGTGCGTCACCTATCCCGATTCCGTCGATGAGGCGCTCTGCCACGGGTGGATAGACGGACGCATTAAGAGGATCGACGAGGCCAAGTACGTTCGGCGTTTCACGCCGCGCACGCACAACAGCCGTTGGAGCGAGGCCAACATACGACGCATGGGTGAGCTGGTTAGGACCGGTCGCGTCGTCGAGCGCGCCGCATCAGAGTTCCGGCGAGCCGTCGAGGAGGATCGTGTCGTTCGTCAGCCCAAGCATCCGACGCTGCCCGACGAGTTGCTTGAGGATCTTAAGCGGGACGATGAGGCGTTTCACATCTTCGAGAAGATCGCCCCGTCCCTCCGGCGACAGTACGTCCTGTGGATTACCGACGCCAAGCGCCCCGAAACGAGACTTCGAAGGTTACAACGAGCCAAGGCGATGCTCCGAGCGGGGGAACGTCCGGGAATATAGGCTCGACTACGATTATCGCGCGACCCGTTCCCGCCGTCGCTCATCACGAAACGACAGGAGTATGGTGATTGCGATCTCGACGACCACCAGCATCGCCGCCGCGGCGAGAAACCACGGCCACAGCTCACGACGCTCCGCTGCGGGAGTCACGTGCCGCGGGAGCCTGTCGTGGGGCATCGCGCTCTCGCGGTCGGAGAGCGCCACGCCCCGTCCCGCCGCCGCGATCGAGCGCATCGCCGCGGCATCCGCCTCCAATCGCGCGTACTCCGGCGCGTAAGGACGCCCGAGAACGGTCACCGCGCGGATGTGCGCGTGTTGGGAGTCACTCAAGGTTGCAACGGCCGTCCCGAGGAAATCGAGCGGTAATCGGGCTGAAAATCGGCCCGGAGCCTTCGGCTCCAACGGCGTCTCGATAATGCCGCCGTCGGCGAGCGATAGTGTGACGCGAGGTTGTGCGGCGTCGAGAAACGCCCCCGACTCGTCGCGAAGCTCCGCCGTAAGAACGATCTCTCCCTCCTCGATATCCGCCTCCAGGCGTGAGCCGGTCTCCGTGGGCGCCAGCCATCCGAGCGTCTGCCCGAGAATTCGGGGCAGCTCCGCCCAGTCTCCCCATTGCTGACCCCATGATCCGCCTATGGAAGAGGAGAAGGAGACGCTCCGCCCTAAGCCGTACTGCCATGCGACCAAGAGCGGCTGGCCCTCCGGGGCGTCGATAAGCTGCGTCGCCCGTTCTCGCGGAAAGGTCAAAGCAAAGGCTTCCAAAGGAGGAAGCAGTACCTCCTCCTCGATGCCCAAGAGGGTCGCCTGGGGACGGCGAACGGGAAAGAAAGTCTCCTCGACCACTACGGCGCGCGATACGAGGTTCGCCTCCAGCGCGAAGATGCGCGGTACCTCGTCGGCGCTCGCGGTGTGATAGGATCGGCCCGCTCCCTCGCGTGCGATGAGGTCCAGCAGCTCCGCATCGGCGTCGACTCCCACGCCGACCGTCGAGACGGTGATGTCCGATTGTCGCATTGATGAGGCGATTGCGCGGAAGTCGGCCTCCACGGTCAACCCGTCGGACAAGACGATGACGTGACGCTTCACCGCCTCGATTTCTCCCAATACCCGATGCGCCTCGATGAGCGCCTTTTCAAGGATCGTACCGCCGCCGCCCTGCAGGGATGTAATGGCACTGAGTATCTCCTGCCGTTCCGCGGCGCGGGTGATCGGCACCGTCCACTCTACCTCGGAGTCGAAGGCGATTACGCCGACCCGTTGGTTGGGCTGCATGACCTCGACCGATGCCAATACCGATTCCAAGACGAGTTGGAGTTTTGAGACCTCCGCGTCGGGGCCGCCCTCCATGCTCCCCGACTTATCGATGAGAAAGAGAATGATCAGACTCGGTATCTGCACCGGCGAGGCGACGTCGAACGTGATCGGCAGGATGTCTTCCAGAGTGGTGCCGCGATATCCGCCGTCCGAAAGTGAGCGGGGGCCGCCGAGAAAGAGGAGCCCTCCACCGGTGTGGCGCACGTAGCGCTCAAGGGCGTTCATTTGGGAGAGCGATATCTGTTCCGCGGAGACATCGTCTACTACGACGGCGTCGTAGCCGGCCAGGATGGGTAACGCCGTGTCCAGCTCGCCGGGCGCTATACGGTCAACCGCACGACCCTGCGTTTCGATCGCCGTTAACACCGGCCGCATCTCGTCGGCAGACAGATACAGAATGGACGAGCCGTCGCGTGAGCCGATCCAACCGTCGGCGATATTGTTCTCGTAGAGTCGGTCGCCCGGGACGTCGATTTCCGCCTCGTATCGGACGAACCCCCGGTCCGGTACACGCACGCGATAGCGGTGCACACTGTGACCGGCGCTCAACCGGAGCGTGTCGACGCCGCTTTCACGACCGTCGCGGCGGATTACGAGGCGCGCGGTCGCGGCGACGTCGCTCCAGATTGCGAGACGAAGCTCCGCGGAGGAGTCGGGGGGACCCGACGTGGGAAGGGAGAGTGCCGTGATCCGGGCGTCGGGCGATCCGTCGGAGTTGTCGAGCAGCACCGTTGAGGTGCGGACACCCGAATCGGCAAGCCTTCTCGCCGAAGACGGTGCATCGCCGCCGGTGCCGTTCCCGTCGCCGACAAGCACGACTCGCCGGTCGCCGGAAAACGGCAGCGCCGCTACCGCGTGGTCGAGCGCCTCCACGATTCTCGTCGCTCCGCTACGTGGTGCGAGGGGACGTACACCGTTGCGAAGCCGTGCCATATCGTCGGCGGACAAGGGCGCGACGCCGTTTGCCACGAGCAACGTCGTTGCCGTATCGGGCGAGCGCGTCTCGGCATTCGACCGCTCGATAAACTGGAGACCGCGTGCGAGTGCCGAGTCGGAGACGCTTGCCGAGACGTCCAGAAGGTAGACGGTGTGGACTCCGCGATCGGTGGTGGATAGGCCGGCTTGTGCAACGGCGAGCAGCATCAATGCCACTGCGACGCCACGCAGAACGACGGTAATGCGGCGACGGTGTTTGCCCGCGCGTACGGCGATATAGGCGGTCGCTCCCGCGAGGACGACGGCGAGCACGAGCGCGATCGGCGATCCGACGTTCACGGGTCTCTCCTGCTCCACGACCACGCGTCCGCCAGCAGAAGCGCGGCCGCGAGAGCCGCCGCGATGGTCCACAGGGGACGACCGGCGGCGCGGGAACGTTCGGCCTCGGTAGCAGTAGTCTCGGGTACTCGAGGTCGAAGATCGGTCTCGTCTCTATCGGTGAGGTTAACGGCGATGAAGTCCGTGCGTGACGGTGAGCTGAGTTCGTAGATTCCCGCGTGAGCGGTATCGGTGATGACGGTCTCCAGCTCGCGCGTCGCCAGTTCGCTTCGGCGTCCGTCGGGACGAGTGACCGTAAGAGACCCTCCGGGAGGCGTTGTGGTGCGGATCGCCGTCCCCGCGACCGTCGCGCCGTCGAGCGCACTGTCGGGAATGAGCCATTCAATCGCGTTGTATATCAAAAGGGGTAAATCTTCGCCCGCCGCTACGCTGCTTTGCGCCGGGTGAAAGCCGATTCCGAGGAGTCTCAACATCGGTGTCTCCATCGTGAACGCCGCCGCACCGTCGGTGTCGCCCAAAAGCGCTTCTCCGTCGGGACCGAGGGCGTAGCGACGGGACCACGCGAGATACACCGTCGATCCGGAGAGCGCCGCGGTAAGGCGATGGTCCGGATTCCACGCGAGGCCGTCGAGCGCCGTATCGGTTCGACCGGGCACCTCGGGTATCCCGTCGATCGCCGATGCAATCGATAGTATTCGCCCTCGGGACGGGATCCCCCCGTTTTGGTCGACAAACACGGCGAGATCCGCCGACAAAAAGGGGCTGTAGCGTTCGTGGCGCTCCACGATAAGTCGCGGATGGGCGGTGAGGGCCGCTTCGACGAAGCGGTCGGGTGCACCGATAAGGGCGACGCGAAAGCGCGGCCGTCGCCCGAAGACAAACCACGCGCGATTGTCCGCTTCCAAAGCGTCCGGGGTCGTCTCATCGGGATAGAGCGTCGAGCGGAGCCATACGCCCGTGATGCCGGGAAGGTCCAGAACGACGCCGGCTTGGCGGTCGGCCTCCACCGCAATGGGATACGAGAGCGAATCGCCCGCATCGGTTTCCAGTACGATCGTCCCACGGAACGTCGTCGTCGAGGCGTTGAGCACTTCGATCAGTGCAGCGGGGACGCCTCGTGCATTTCGTCTGATCGATAGGGTCGTGATTCCGGCGTTGGGTATGGACGTAGCGACCAGACGTACTCGTTCTTCCGTCCGCGCGCCGAACCACGCCGGTACCTCTCGCGTTCCGTCGGTATAGAGCGTCGTTATCGCCCTGTTCCCCGACTCACCGGCCAACTCCACGGCAATGCGGAGCGCTTCGGCGGGATCTCCCGCTTCATCGGTCGCCGACAACCGCGAAATGAGGTCTACCAACGCCGGATCGTCGATATCGAAGTGTCCGTGTACTCGCGGATGGGCGCCGAATGTTATGACGGTCATGCGGCCTCGTCTCGGTACGCTTCGACGATCGGAGAGAAGTGCCGTTCGCGCCGCCTCAATGCGCGGGACGCCCGAAGGTTCCAGTGCACCCATTCCGGCGGTCGTATCGACCACCGCGATGAGATGTATCGCCTCGTTCGGATCTCCGGTCGTGAACCGCGGGTCGCTCAACGCGAGCGCCATGAGAGACAACGCAACGCTTTGGACGATCAAATGACGGTTTAGGAGGGCGCGGAGCCGCATTCTCCGGCGCCTCGCGTGCGCCATTCGCCGCCATACGAGCATCGAGGGTACGACCACCTTACGACGCGTCCGTATGAGAAAGTGGAGCGCCGCGACGAGAGGAATGGCCGCGAGGACCCAGAGCCCGGCCGGGTTACCGAGCATCACGGCGTCTCTCCCACGAGGCGACGGATGGTCTGCTCCACCGGAGCGGTGTAGTCGACCGTCAGATACCGGCCTCCGGCGCGACCGACTTCGCCTCTGAGCTCGTCGATCCAGTCTGCGAATACCGCGCTGTACTCACGCCGTCGCCGCTCGTCGACGTAGACTTCGCGAGTCTCGCGAAGCTCTACATCTTCCAGAACAGCGTCGCCTCGAACGGGCGGTTCGCGGTCGGCTGCGCCCGCAAGATGTACGATCACCGTTTCACACCGTCGCGCGGCGAGAGCCGATACCCCGTCGCGGAGTCCGTCGGCGTCATAGCAGTCGGTGACGACGACGACGGTCGCCCCTCGCGGAGATGAGAGCGCGGCCGATCCCATGGCCGAGGCGATCGCGGTACGTCCCGCGCACTTGAGCGTCGAGATGTATGCGAGGAGTTCGGTCGGGAGGCCGCCGCGTTGCGTGCGTGCACCGCGCTCGCCGAGATCCTCCGAGAACGGCATAACCGCGACGCGGTCGAGTTGGCGTGTCGCGACCACCGCGATCGCACCGGCGAGTAGTTGCGCGCCGCGAAACCGTTCCTCGGGGCTCGCCATCGACGCGCTGGTATCGAGAAGCACCGTGATTACGCGGCTCTGCTCAGCTTGGTACCGGCGCACGTACAACTTGCCCAGCCGACGATAGACGCTCCAGTCGACCATCCTCAGGTCGTCTCCGGTCTGGTACGGCCGCATATCGGCAAACTCGAGGCTGTCGCCGCCGCGACGTGTAAGGGTGCGACCCGTGAGCGAACCCGACGGCGCGGACCGAAACGGGAGCGTCAATGCCTCCAAAGAGGAGAAGAATTGATCGTCAAAAACGCCGGTGTCGACTTCACGATTCAGCGTGGCGTCACCTCCTCCGTAATCGCCTGGATCACGCGCTCCACCGATAGCCCCTCCGCCTCGGCGCGAAATCCCAAAACGATTCTGTGGCGTAGACTCGGGGCGATGATGTCGGAAAAATCCTCCGGCGAAACGTGCAGACGCCCCGCGAGTAGGGCTGAAAACTTGGCGGCAAGCAGCAGGCTTTGTGCTCCCCGCGGGCTCGCACCGTAACGAACGTAGCGTTTCACGATATCGGGCGCATCATCTCGATCCGGATGTGTCGCATATACCAGATCGACGACGTACCGCCGCACCCACTCCTCGGCGACGATCTCTCGTACCAGACGCTGGATGGCGGCGATGTCCTCAACGCCGATTACCGGCTCGAGATCGATCAGTTCGTTGCCCGTCGTGCGTCTGACGATCTCCATCATCTGGTCGGGTTCCGGAAATCGAACGCGCAGCTTAAGGAAGAAACGATCGAGCTGCGCCTCGGGGAGTGGATAGGTTCCCTCGAGCTCCAAAGGGTTCTGCGTTGCCAGCACGACGAACGGCGGTCCCAGCGGATACGTCGTTCCTCCGACGGTGACTTGGTGCTCCTGCATCGCCTCCAGGAGGGCCGATTGCGTCTTTGGGGTGGCGCGGTTTACCTCATCGGCCAACAGGAGCTGGGTAAAGATGGGCCCCCGCTGAAACTCGATGCTTTGGTGGCCCGCCTCGTCCTGCAGCAGGGTGTTCGTGCCGATGATGTCCGCCGGCATCAGATCGGGCGTGCATTGTACGCGCGTCGTTTCCAAGGCGAGGGAGCGAGCGACCGAGCGAATAAGGCGCGTTTTGCCGAGGCCGGGAATGCCCTCCAGGAGTGCGTGTCCGCTGCAGAATATGCAGGCGAGCACGTGAGATATCAACTCGTCCTGTCCGATGATCACGCGACGCACCTGGCGGTGGACCGATCGGATTTGTGCGACTCGCTGCGCTATCTCCTCCTCGATCGTCTCCGCTGCGCTCGTTTCGGTCCTTGAATCGATCATGTCTTACCCGTCCTTTCTATCCGTCGAGGCGCAAAAAATAGTCGCGTACGAAAACTCGCGCCGATTCCGGTATGTCTTGGCGCTCGAGAATACGCTCGGCCCGGCGATCAAAATCGGTCGTAGCGAGCGCTTCGATCTCCTCACCGGGTATACCCCACGGTCGTGCACGACTCATGAGCTCGTTTACCGGCACGTCGCTCTCGGCGGCCTGCGGTAGTTCCAACGGGATCGTGCCGATACCTTCGATACTCCTCGTCGGAGACGGCGTGTCGTCGGACCGATCGCCGGCGCCCCGTCCCGGTCGCGTTGTGCTTCCGTCCGACGACCCCTCGTCCTCTCCGCCCTGCGGATTGATACCACCGCCAGACGAGTCCGCTTGAGACGGAGCACCGCCCTCTGCGGGATTATTGCCTCTCTCCGCCCCGGGGCCGCTCGGTGCGCCGGTGCCGCCACCGCCGCTCCTCTCGTCGCCGTTCCGCTCGGGATCGGTGGGTGCTTCCGTTCCCGGAACCTCCGCCGGAGACGTACGACTCGCCTCAGACGAGTCTCTCTCAAGCAGTACGACTCCGCCGGTTCCGTCGGGCGGTACGGCGCGGAGAAATCCCTGCGACTCCACCTCACCGGACGCTCTTCCCCCCTGTCGTCCGGGAGTCAGCGCGTCGCCGGGCGCCAAATCGCGCATCGCATCTTCAAAGCGTAAGATCTCACCGGTGCGACCGCCGCGGTCGGTTCCGCGTTCCGGACGCTGCCTTTCGCCGCCCGATCGGCGGAGGCGTTGCGTGAGAGCCAGACGTTCCTGTCCGGACGTCTCGCGTTCGTCGGGTCGTAGGAGATCCTGTGGTATCTGTGCGTCCCAAGACATAAGAACCGGAGTCGCGTCTCGTTCCGACAGATAGGGGCGCGCGGCCACGGCCAGAATGGGGAGTGCCAGCGCCAACGCAAAAAAAGGCGTCCGCGGAGGCAGCCGGAACGGGACCACGCGCGAGGTCTCGACCCGTCGTGCGGCGGTGGCGGCGCGACGTACGAGGGCGCGCTCGAGTGCCGTGAGCGCTTGTAGGTCGCCACGTCTCCCCTCGAGAACCTCCCACGCGCTCGGGAGGAGACCTTTGGCCCGTATTTCGCGGTCGGCACGGCGAATTGCCTCTATCGCCGTAGGTGTACGACGTCTTCCCGATAGGAGTGCCGTCGCCGTCGCCGCAGTAAGCGATCCCCAAACCGCGACGGCGATCGGGCCGTCGGTAGACGTTGCAACGATGACGACCGCAACGATAACGCCGGCCGCACACAACGCATCGACCAGCCCCGCGAGCGCGCCGTTCGTCCGGCATCGGCGTCGAATCGAGTCGGCGATCTCGTGTAGTGTACGATGCGTCTCATCCATCGCGATTCCCCCGCTTCCGGTGCTGTAGGCGAGCGGCAATGCCTAAAACGATCGCGGCCGCCACGGCCCAGCCGGCGACCGGACTCCATCGCGCGACGACGTCGTGTGCGCCCATCGGCGTGCCGGGGTCGCTCAACATCGCTGCCATGGCGAACGGGTTAGCCGCCGGTACGTACAACGTCGATACGGCGAGAATGGAGCCGAGTAGTCCCCATACCAATATACTCCTCAAAACCGACGCTCGGACGATCGTGTGAGCGATAATCGCGATGCCGCGTGCCGTCGCAGCCAGAATCGCCGCCAAAAGAGCGAGAGTCGGCACCGCCGTCGGCCCCAACGCCAACACTCCGGCCGCCACCGCAACCGGGGGGAGCGTTGCGCCGGCAAAGAGCGCGATTCCGGCAATATGCTCCGGTATGGTGCGCCGCCGTCCGCCTCCGTCCGTTCTCGAACCCAGATAGCCGCCGGCGCATAGTGCCGAAAGAGGGAGCGTGAGACGTATCGCCTCCACCATCGTCGGCGTTCCGCCGGCGGCGAAGAGCTCCAACAGACTCGATCCGGGCCACGTGAGGGCGACGACGATCGACAAGCCGCCGACGACCCATGTTGCGGCAACGCGATCTTGGAGCGTCGTACCGATCATAGATCGCCCCCCGTGATGTCGAGTTCGACTCGCGTTACCGTGCGGTCTCCGGCATCGTCGAGAAGCGGCGCCGTGAGAGGGTGTCGAAGGAGGGCGATGACCGACATATCCGCGTCGAGTAATCGCCGACCCCGACGACGTAGCTCGTCGCGCAGTCTCTCGAGGCGCAGCTCTACGCCCTCACCGGCGCCGCCGACGGTGAGCTCCTCGCTCGACAGGGTTCGGACCGATGAGGGCTCCAACGGACCGAAAAATCCTACCTCCGTCGACCTGACCGTTGCGAAGGAGGAGACGGCCACACTTTCGTCCGCGGCGACGACAAGCGTCTGGTCGGCGTAACGGGCGTGTAACGGGACGCGATGCCGCTGCGCCAAGACGGCGTACCGGTGATTCCACGCCTCCGTCTCGAGGGTGAAAGAGAGCGATCCGGCGCCGTTCCGCTCCACAATCGTCTCGCCCCACATCGGTACGACGACCTCCGTGGACGATATTGTGACACGTCGAGTCGCGGGGGCTACGGAGGCGAGCAGCAACTCACGGTGGAGTATTCCTCGTCTCGCGGACGAGGAGGCGTTGAGTGTCTGTACCTCGACCCCGACGGTGACCGGCGGCCTGGCTATGACGCCGAAGGTGACGTAGAGCACTATCGTCGCGCCGAGGATGACAAGGACGCGATAGGGGGAGCCGGTGCGACGTGCGGGCGAGGCAAACCACCAAAAGGCGGCGGTGACCATAGCAAGCGGCAACGCCGCGCTGAGTCGCGACGGATATCGATAAACCAACCCCGGTAAGAGTGCTCTATGCGTCTCGTCGGCAAATGCGACCCGATCGCTGAAGATAGGGAGCTGAGGTGCCCCTTCGGTCGTCTCCACGTGCCGTAGAACGGCCGCGAGTGTCGTCCCTTCCCCCCCGTCCGGTGCGACGAATACGACTCCGGCGGGCTCCCCGAGCGCGCCGATATCGAGATCGCGCTCGATCATCGCCGCTTCGCCGAGCCACACCATCGTTCCACCGGCATCGACCCAGTCCAAGAGCGCTCTCCGTTGCGCCGCGGTGGTGCGCGCAATTGACGAGCGATCGGTGATTATCAGAGAGGCCGGCTCATAGCCCGCCGCGTGCTCGGGCAGCTGTTCCACGAAGGGGGTAACGACCGTGCCACCGGTCGATACCTCAGCGACAAGCGTCGGGGAGGCGCCGAGTGCGATGATGAGAGGCCGATCGGTGAGCGTGAGCGCGGGAGATAGGCTCTCTTCCGCGATGGTGCGTGTCCCCGGCTGGGCGGTGGGTTGTACGTCTCTCGTCTCGCCGCCGTCGTGCTGTTCCACCACGCGCACCCGTACCGGGAGAATCGTACGTCCGATCGGCACGACCTCGCGGAAGAGTCTCCGTTCGCCCGGCTCCAAGCGTATGGACCGACGAACGGTGTAGCGACTCTCGCGCCCGCTCGCGAGCGGCCCCGGCGACGTTTCGATCTCCAGAATGGCCACCGTCGGCGCGGCGCCCGCGGCCAACGATACGAGAATGGGATTCCAGCGACGCGCCCGCACCGCACCGTCGAACCCTATGATACCGGCAATCTCCACCGCACCGATCGGCGTCGCCCACACTATGCTCAGTACAATCGTCGCCATGACGGCTCCACGGCGTTTCATAACTATCAGTATCACCCCTCACGCTTCCTCTTGTCACGTCGTCCGTCCGGGGCGGAGGTAGGCTCGAGAGATTGGCATCGCAGCCGGGATATCTTATAGTCGCGGACGGAGACCTCGGGGAACGCCGGACGGAATCGACGAGCCGCTCGGCGCCGTGCGCGCATCGCGGCCAAACGTCGGGCCGCGACCGTAGTTCCGTCGAGACGCGCATAGGGTGAACGACCGCGCCCTCGTGCGTTTGTCGCCGACGATCCGCAACCATGAAGATTCTACACACCGCCGACTGGCATATCGGAAAACGCCTCGAACGATTCGCGCGACTCGAGGAGCAGGAACGCATACTTTCGGAGATCGTCACCGTCGCCGACGATGAGGATGTCGACCTCGTCCTCGTCGCCGGAGACCTGTTCGATACGTTCAATCCCGCAAGCGACGCGCAGGAGTTGCTCTACAGAACCTTAAAGGATCTCGCTCGCGACGGCGAGCGGGCGGTTGTGGCGGTAGCGGGTAACCACGATTCGCCGGACAGAGTCGTCGCTCCTGAGGTACTCGCCCGTCGCCACGGCATCATCCTGGCCGGCTACCCGGACACGACCGTCCCCCGTTTTGCGGCCGGTAGGGTCTCGGTAACACATACCGTCCCCGGTCTGGTCGAGCTTGCAATCGATCGCCCCGGAATCGCCGGCATCCCCGTTCGCATCCTCCTCGCACCGTACGCCAATGAGTTTCGCTTGCGTCGCGCTCTCGTCGGCGAACGAGCGGGGAGCACAACCGAGGAGGACGAGGCGGATCGAGCGCTCCAACACGTGTTGCAGGAGGCGTGGAGCGGCCTCGTCGCCGAGCACTGTCGTGACGACGGGATCGATCTTATGGTGGCCCACCTCCTGTTCGCCGCCGACCCTGCGGCCCCGCCGGAAGAGCCCGAATCGGAGCGGCCGATAGGGCACATCGGCGGAGCTCCGGCGCTCTCCACGGCCATCGTACCGTCGCGTATTCAGTACGTCGCGTGCGGTCATCTCCACCGGCCTCACGCCGTCGCCGGCCCGGCGGCGGTGCGCTACAGCGGGAGCCCCTTGAGTTACAGCTTCTCGGAGGCGGGGCAGGCCAAAAGCGTCACGATCGTCGAGGTCGAGTCACACGATTCACTCGGCGCCGATCCGGAGATCCGCGAGCGTCGTCTTTCCGGCGGATTGCCCCTTGTGCGCCACCACGCCCACTCGGTCGACGGCGCGGTCGCTTGGCTTGCCGCGCATCGCGACTGTTTGGTGGAGTTGAGTCTCACCCTGCCGGAGTATCTTTCCGGTGCGGATCGTCGGCGATTACACGAGGCGCACCGTCGTATCGTAACGATCGTTCCGGTCATATCCGCCGGTGACTCCGAGGAGTCGCGCCGCACCGGTCTCGATCCGCGCGGCGACATGGGTGAGTTGTTTTCGCGTTTCTTCCGCGATCGCACGGGGCAGGAGCCTCCGGATACCATCATCGAGCTGTTGGCGGAGATCGTAGCGGCGCCGTCGGAGGACGATGGCGAGGTGGACGAAGGAGCGATTCGATGATCCCCGTACGATTAAAGATGGAGGGATTTTATTCCTATCGGCGAGAGGTCGACATCGACTTTCGTCCCCTCACCTCAGCAAGTCTATTCGGTATTTTCGGCCGTGTCGGCAGCGGTAAATCGTCGATTCTCGAGGCGATCACCCTCGCGCTTTACGGAGAGTCGGCGCGACTGAACCAACGCGACAGCCGAAGCTACAACATGCTCAACCTCCGCAGCGACCGTCTGTCGGTGGATTTCGAGTTTCTGTCTCGCGACGGGGAGACGTACCGTTTCACGGTAGCGGCCAAGCGCGACAAGAAGCGTGTCGACAGCGCCGGCAGTTTCACGCGTCGCGCGTACGTTTACGACCGGGACACGAGAGAATGGCGTCCTTTGGAGACCCCCGATGCCGAGCCCATTATCGGGCTCAACTACGCCAATTTTCGTCGCACGACGATCATTCCCCAGGGACGCTTCCAGGAGTTCTTGCAACTCGGCGGCGGCGAGCGTACCGCGATGATGAAAGAGCTCTTTCAGCTCGAACGGTTCGATCTCTATCGCTCGGCGACGACGCTCTATAACCGCGCGCGGAGGGAGTATGAGGCGGTGCAGGCGGCGTTGGGCGAGCTGCCCGCCGAGCTCCGGACCCGCGTTGAGGCGGCGGAAGAGGAGCTGGAGAGTCTGCGGAAACGCGGCGAGGAAGCGCGCGCCGAGCGGACTCGCGCCGCCGAGGAGCTTGCCGCCTTGGAAGCGCGTTCTCGCCTCATCGAGGAGCGAGCGCGACTCGCCGGAGAGGCGGCCGATTTGGACGCGCAACGAGCCGACATTGAGACCCTCGGTGAGCACGTCGCAGTTCTGGAACTCGTGCGCGATCGCATTCGTCCCATCTGGGAGCGGCGGGAGCGCGCACGTAAAACCGAGGGAGAAGCGCGCGCACGCCTCGCCGAAACGACGCAGAAGGTCGGCCCCGCCCGGACCCAGCTGGACGCCGCGCGATCGCGACGGGAGGCGCTTATGAAACGGAGCGTTCTCAAGGACGAGCTCGTGCGTCGTCGCGATGCGCTGTTTCTCGCCTCCGAGCGGCTCGCCCTCCTCGATGAGACCTCGCGGGATCGGGATGCGGTCGAACGCCTGCGATCCGAGGATGAGGTCGGCGCGCAACAGGAACGCGATATGCGCGCGGCGATCGAGGAGCTCCAAGGGGGGCTTCTCGACCGCGACGAGTTGCGACGGCGAGGCGCTGTGATCGAAGTTGCACGCACCCGACTGGATGCGCTCACCCGCCTGCGGCGGCTCCGACGCGACGCCCCGCGGAAGTTCGGCATCGACGCCGACGATGCGCACGATATCGAGCGCGCGCTCGCGACGCTCGCGGAACGACGCGAAAGTGCACAGAGGGATCGGCGTGAGGCGGATCTCGCCCGACACTTAGCCGCGTTGGCCGACGGACTCACCGACGGGGAACCGTGTCCGTTGTGCGGTTCGACCCACCATCCCGACGGCCGCCGTCTCGTCGCGGCCGCCGTCGAGGAGTCGTCCCGGGACCGGCCGTCGATCGAGGAGTTCGATCGACGTATCGAGGCGCTTCGGGGACTCAAGGCGACCTTTGAGGCTCTCGATCGTGAAGAGGCCGCCCTGGTCGACGGGGAGGACGGAGATCCCGCACTCGTAGGCGACCCGGAGCGCGCCGCGCGCGAGGTTGATGAGGCGTGGAAACGGCACGACCGGATCGACGCGCGCCGGGAGACGTTGGAGCGCATCCGCGAAAAACGGCGCGATATCGCAGACCGCCTTGCGAGTTACCACGCGTCTCACGGCAAATCCGCGGGAAAAATCGAAGCGCTGGATACTCGTATCGCCACGTTGCTCGACGGGTTCGATGAGGAGGAACGACGGCGGTTCGAAGGAGATGTCGCGGGCGAACCGCATCGGCGGGCCGAGGAGCTCGATCGAGAGATCGGGCGCTTGGAGGCGGACTTGGAAGAGGCGACACGCATCGCCGAGGAGCGCTCACTCGAGGCCGAACGTTTGCGCGTACAGGAGGAAGAACGGCGGGAACAGTACGAACGCATCTCCGCCGAGCGGACCGAGGCGGAAGACGACCTCTATCGGGAGCGTGCCGACTCGCCGTCGGCGATTCGCGATGCCGACGACGAGCGTCTGAACGCGTATGTGGCCGACCTTCCGGGCATCCCCGATTATCGTCGTCGGATCGATCGATATCGCGAGGCGCAACGGACGGTCTCCGATCGATTGCGAACGATCGAGGCCGAGCTCACCGATCGCCCGTATGAACCCGACGCTCTCGACCGTGAGCGCGAACGGGTACGGACTCTGGAAGGAGAGATCCGGCGCATCGATACACGTACCGGGGCCCTCGAGAGCGACTTGGAGCTTGCTCGACGCCAGCTGGCGCGACACGCCGAGCTCGTCGAACGGGAGACACATCTTGCAGCGCGTATCGGCGACATCCAGACCGTACGTAACCTCTTCAAGGGAGCGGGATTTGTCGGCTACGTAGCGCAAGTGTATTTGGAGCAGTTGGTTGCCGCGGCCAATGAGCGGTTCCGTCGATTGACGCGCAATCAGCTCCATTTGGCGCTCCGAGGTGATCGAGATTTCGAGGTCGTCGACTACCTCAACGGTGGTCGTCGCCGAAGCATCAAAACGCTCTCGGGCGGGCAGACCTTTCAGGCTGCGTTGTGCCTTGCATTGGCGCTCGTGGATAGTATCGATCGCGGCGCCTCCGAGGACGGCCTCCCGGGATTCTTCTTTCTCGACGAAGGGTTCGGTTCCCTCGACGGAGATGCGTTACAAGATGTCTTTGCCACGCTCAAGGATCTGCGCAAAGAGCACCGGGTCGTCGGTGTGATCTCGCACGTGGAAGCGTTGCAGCAGGAGATCGACGCGTGTCTGCGGATCGAGCTCGACGAGGACGAGGGGTCACGGATCGTACGCTCGCTCGGCTGAATCCTCGGTATCTCGATGCGCCGCTATGGCACCCGATCGCCGCACGCGATACACTGATGGTATGCGCGGTACATTACGAACGCCCTTGTATCTCGCGGCGGGAGCGGTAACGGTCGTACTCGGCCTGTTAACCATCACACTATCGGTCCTCAGCCTCCTCTACGAGATCGGACAGCTCGATCGAAGCGACTACTCCGAGCGTATCAGAAACTTCGAGTATGATTATCGTGTCGTCGACGCCGTATCGGCGGCAACCGAAGAGGTGCAACGGATCCAAGGCGAGCTTCTCGATCGCCTCGAGAGCCGCTATTTGGGCTTTGCCGAGTCGCGGGCGTACCCGTTTATCGTCAACGGCGACGGACAGACGATTCTCCATTTGTCGGAGAGCGGGCTGGACGCCGCCTTTTTCTCCTCTCTCGTCACCGACGGCACGATCTCCGAGCTTTCTCAGGCGAACGAACGTCGCGACCGAGAGGTTCGTACCGGTTCCTTCTCGGGATGGGTGATCTATTCTTATTACCGGCCTTGGGACTGGTACACCGGATTCGTGATGAGTAACGCGACGCGCTACGCCGGCGTGCGACGGCTCTTAACGGGGCTCGCAATCGCCGTTGCCGTGAGTGCGGTCCTGCTGTTCGTGCTGTTCGGTTCAATTCTCAACCGGTTGCTGAAGCCGGTTCGGCCGATAGAGCGCACGTTGGCCGCGGCGGAAGAGGGCGATTTGACGGGCCGACTCGGGGAGAGGGGACGCACCGAGTTGGGGCGCATCGCCGCTGCGGTCGACTCCTTGCTCGGTCAGTTCGGCCACGTGATCGACGGCATTACGCAAGGGACGGCTCGCACGGTCGAGGCGGGCCATCAGCTGAAGCAGTTTGCCGACGGCGCACTCGAGTCCTTTCGGTCGATCGGCGTCGATACCGGCGCCATCGCCGAAGAGATCGGCCATCTCGGCGATCACGTAGAGGAGTCGACACGAAGAGTCGGCGGCATTGCCGAACACGTGCATGTTCTCGCCGAACGCGTCGAGACCGAGGACGTCACCATCGACGGGCTCGTTGAGTCCCTTGCCGATATGGAAAAGACGCTTGCCGGAAGCTTAGAGCGAGCGCACGAGGCGCGCAGCGCTTCGGCTGCACTGCAGGAGGCGACGCGTACCTCAAGCGAGAGTGCCGGGCGTAGCAGCACGCTCATGGGTGATACCGCCGCCCGGGTCGAGGGGATCAACGACTTCATCGATCTCATCCAGAGCATAGCCGAGCAGACCAATCTCCTCGCTATGAACGCCGCGATCGAGGCGTCCCACGCCGGCGAGGCGGGGAAGGGCTTCGCGGTCGTGGCCGATGAAATCCGTAAGCTCTCGACCGAAGCGGGAGACAGCTCTCACAACATCGCTACGGTTCTGAAGGACTTGGTGGTCATGATTCGGCAGGCGTCGCAGATCAGTAGCGAGACGAGCGATACCTTCGTGCGGTTCGAAGAGGAGATCGGACGGGTAAGCGGTGCACTGGAGACGATCGCCGCCGACACCGATCGTTTGGAGGCTCAACATCGTGAGTTGGCCGGTCGGCTGCATACTCTTCGCGAGTCCTCAGAGGCGACGCGCACAAGCGTACAGTCCGCCGACGAGGAGGCGCAGCAAGTGCGCACGTCGTTGTCTTCCATGGAGTCGCTTGCGGGCGAGGTGCGCAGAGAGAGCGATCGCATCAATCGCCAGGCGCACAGCTCAGGCGAGGAAATCGATCGCGTACAGGCTCTTGTCGCTTCGCTGACTCGAGAGGCGGAGGAACTCGCCGGTCGCGTGAGTACCTTCGTGATATCGGCCGCCGATGAAGAGGACGCATAGGCGCCGCTTCGTACCGCACTACGGTCGGTACACTATGCAAAGAGGCGGACGGCGCCGCGTACGAATACGAATCCGATCGCTCCGGTTACCGCAAGTTTGAGAACGATTGCTCCCAAGGTACCGCGAAAGACCGCGAAAGCCGCCTTCAGGGGCTCTTCGTTCTCGCGATGAAAGAGTATCTCGCCCACCCACGCACCGACGAACGCGCCGATGAAGACGCCGAACGGTGGAAAGAGAATCGTCCCGGCGAGCATGCCGACCACGCTCCCCCACACACCGCCCGGACCCGCGCCCGCGCGACCGGCTGCACGGGCCGGTAAGATGTTGTCGAGAATCTGTACGGCCGCTGCCGCGACGGTCCACCCGATCAAGACGGGCCATGAAAAGACGGACCACCCTGCGGCGAGCGATAACACGTATAACGCCGCCGCCGCCAGAATCGGTCCCGGAATCACCGGGACTACGCAACCCACCACCGCGGCAAGAATCAAAACGGAGCCGGCGACCGTCGCTCCTATAGTACCGATCACAACACCCCCTTTGCGGCGCGAATCTCTACCACCCTATGGGAAATACGTACTCGAATTCGGGAGGATCGACAACCGTCCACGTAACATCGGTCAGCTCGGGCACATGTTCCATCGCCAACGGCTCCGCCCTGAACTCGTCACGTCGCGCGACCGCGCCGCGAATATCGATCCACGTGCCGTCCGGCGGCGCGGAGTGTACATCCGGCACCTGTACGAGGAGTCCCACGACGGCGGCGTCGGCGACGCAACACCAGATCGAGAGACGCGCAACCACGAAGGTATCCATAGGCCAGTCGGGCCTGCGATACACAAACCCGGTGAGCTCGACGGTGCGACCGACAAAGCGGTCCGGCGCATCCCACAATAGATCGATACGCCGCGAGAAGTTCTCCTCCTCGATGGCGATGATCCCCGAGGACCGGGCCAAAGCGTCGAGCTCGGCGACGCGTTCATCCGTCGTAGACGCTAGTCCGGTGACCTCGGCGACCGCGTCGAGGAGTGCGGTATTGGGCTCGTCCACCCACAACTCGTCTCCGGGGGGCGGCACGACGGGGGTGTCCGACGAAGCGATGCCGGCGCCGCCGGCGGTGAAGAGTCGAATCGAGCTATAGTCGACCGAACGGTGACTCGTCGAGGCGGGTAGGAGCGTGAGGGGCAACACCAGCGGCCAGATTCGACGAAACACGGACGATCCGTGGGAGTGTTGATGCACATGGGAATGATCGTCTTCCGCGTGGCACGCGTCGGGTGACGATATCGCGCGCCACAGGCGCCAAACAGCGAGTATAAGCAGTGCGCCCGCGCCTGCGAGCGTTCGAGGAAGAATACGCGGGTTGAGTATCGTGCGCACCGTACCGTTTGCGGTAGCCGCGACGAGGATGCCGAAGATCGCGAGCGCCGTGAGAGTAACCGCGATCGGCAGGATTATACGTTTTACGCCCATAGCGCCTCCAATACAAATACCAACGCAATAACGAAGGTCGTCAGTGCGGCGGCAAGCGTGAGAATGTGGCGTCCGGTCATGACGCGGTGAAGCATTGCCGTGTTCTTGAGATCCAACATCGGTCCGAAAACGAGGAAAGCGATCACCGACGAGGCGGGCAGGAGCGGCAAAAAAGCCTTGGCGATGAAAGCATCGGCCTCGCTGCAGACCGACAGGATGAAGGCCAACGCGATCATCGCCAACCCGGCCAAGAGCGCGGAGGACCCAAGGGTCGCGAAAAAATCAACCGGAACCATCACCTGAACGAGGGAGGACAGAAGCACTCCTACCATGAAGTATCGCGTGACTTCCAGAAACTCATCCAGCGCGTCGCCCGCGAGGGCCGCTATACGGCGCGAGAGCGGTATCCGAACCGACTTCGTAATTGGGTCGACCGGAGCGGCGTCCGCTGCATTGCCACCCCGCGCCGTCTCGACTACATAGAACACCAACCCGGTGAGGATCGCAACGGCGAATCCTCCGCCGAATCGTGCCGCAACGAGCTCGGGACGACCGGGAAATGCCGCGATCGTTGAGGCTAACACGATCGGATTAAAGAGGGGTACCGCCGTAAGGACCGTAACCGCGTAGGGGAGGGGCAGCCCTCGGTCGCGTAGTCCGGCCACGGTGGGGACGATGGCGCATTCACACACCGGAGCGACGATGCCGGTCAGCGCGGCGATCGGAATACCGGCCGGACCCATGCGTCGGGCGATCCGTCGCAGCGCGTCGCCGGGAGCAAAGACTCGTACCGCCGCCGCGGCCACCGAACCGAGAATGAGAAACGGAAGTGCCTCCAGCGAGAGACTGACCACCGTCGCCGCAAAGGCCCGGAATCGGGAGAGCTCGATAAACAGACGGTAGAGTTGTACCGCGATGCCGAGGAACGCAACGGTTATACTCAGCTTAGCAATGCGGTCCAAGCGGCTCCGAGATGAGACGTTCACCAATTGAAGTATGCGGGGCAAAGCGCTCCATATCAAGGGTGTTTGCAGCGCCGCTGATCGTCGCACGGGTCCGGGGGTCGCGCTTCGTGTCGATTATGTGCGACAGTACGGGAGTTTCGTCGGGGACGTCGGCAAACCGATCGGCACGGCCGGGGGCGAAGGATAGATAACGCATGAAAAGAGTGGGCAGGGCCCTGATTCGATTCGGACTGAGAACGCTCACGGCGACGTTCTTCGTGTTATCGGCGGTGTTGATTTTGTCACGCCACACCGAGACGCTGGAATGGCCGGCGACGCTCGGTCTCATTGAGGAGTTCGCGGCGGTGCGTGCCGGCGAGCCCGGCGATAGTCGTGCGCCGGGAGAACGCTTTCGGCTTTTTGCGTTGTACCACTATGAGATCGACGGACGGCTATACGAGTCGACGCGGATCGCCGTGTTCGACTGGGTGTATCGCTCCGCTGAGCGGGCGGGAACCTATGGGGATCGCTTCGGTCTGGGCGCCGGCGAGCGCGTACCGGTCTACTACAATCCCGACGATCCCGCCGAGGCGGTGTTGATACGGCACATTCCGTGGAATCGAGCCGAGGTGTTGCTCGGCGTTGTGCTCCTCGTCGTGTTGCCGGTTTGCGTCGTCTTGTACTCGCTCTTCGATGTATTGCGGGGCGGCCGATCTCGTGGGGACGATCGCAGTCGCGGTCGGTTTTGGTAGACCCGAGGCTATACGACAAGGAGCATCCTCAGACCCGCCGGTCCCGCGATTGAGCGTAGTACGGTGCGAAAGATTCTCGGCGGATCCCGCTACAACGCCGACGATCGGCACCGCGTTTAGCGGAAGGTCGAAGGGTTATGTCGTAGGTTTGCCGTCCTCGTTTGGACACTGTGAGACGCCGTGCCGCAAGGATGCTTCGTCAACGGGCCGTGCGTTCATCAAACGGAGCGGTGTTCGTGTCATGTGGCGGTCTTCGATCTATTTGAAGTACATTGTCATATCGTGACCACTCGAACCGTATCCCGCCTGCTCCGCTTGGCAGTACCTATTATGCTCACCAACCTGTTGCAGGTCGCCTATAGCCTGGTGGATGCGTGGTTTCTGGGGCGCCTCAGCGCCGAGGCGGTATCGGCTCCCTCCATTGCGTTTAATGTCGTCTTCTTTCTAAGCGTCTTCGGAATGGCCTTTTCTCAGGCCGGTACAACCCTTGTGTCTCAGGCGCATGGGGCGGGACGCCGTCGTGAGGTCGACTTTTTCGCCGCCCAAACGGTCGGGTTGGTCACCGCCACGGGACTCGTTGTGTGTGTCGTCGGGCTGGCGGCGATCGGTCCCCTTCTGTGGCTGTTGCGCGTCCCCACCGCCGTGCTCGGAGAGACGCGAGTCTATATGCAGATCATCTTCGCCGCCTCTCCGTTCATGTTTTTCTTCTTTGTCCTGCAAGGGGTGTTGCAGGGCGTCGGCGATTCGGTAACGCCGTTGCGGGTCCAACTGGCCACGGTGGCGCTCAACGCGGTATTGGATCCCGTGTTCATATTCGGGCTCGGCCCCATACCGGCCCTCGGAGTAGCCGGTGCGGCCACGGCAACGCTCATCAGTCGAGCCGTCTCAGCCGCGGCGATTGTCGTGATGCTTCTCCGTCGGCGGAACGACGTCACCGTGCACCCGTCGGATCTTCGCCCCGACCGCCGCGCGTGGCGACGTCTTCTTTCCATCGGCTTCCCCCTCGCTACGGGTCAGGCGGTAGCAGCGCTGGGCTTCACGGTTCTGCAGGGGGTGGTGAACGGATTCGGCGTCGCCGTTGTGGCCGCCTTCGGAGTCGGGAACCGCGTCATCGGTGTATTCAATATGCCGGCGATCGGCCTGTCCAGAGCGACCGCCGCGTTGGTGGGCCAGGAGTTGGGTGCCGGATCGACGGATGCCGCCCGCCGTGCGGTCCGCGTGAGCGTGTCGGCCATGTTGGCATTTATCGTCCCGGCGATGACGCTTACCTTCTTCTTCGGAAACTCGGTCGTGCGCTTCTTCGTCGACGATCCGGAGGTCGCGGTGCATGGGGCGACCCTTTTTCGCATCGTATCGGTCTCTGTGGTACCGTTTACCCTCTTTACGGTCATCAACGGCGCCTTCCAGGGCGGCGGCGTCACCCGGCCGATCATGGTGCTCAACATTATTCGCCTGTGGGGTTTGCGCGTTCCTTTGGCCATGCTCCTGGCGTGGCGCGTCGGATTGGGCCCCGACGGCATTTGGTACGCCATGTTCATCTCCAACATCGTAACGGCCACGGTCGGGTTCTTGATGCTACGGTCCGGAATGTGGCTCCGTAGGATCGAGCTGGACGTTCCGGAGCGGATTGCGGTACGACCGTGAGTAGCGTATGAAGTGAGACGTTCGATCGGTATAACAAATAGAAAATAGTATTCTTTTATTGTTGAAATGAATGCTACTGTAATGCGCCGATCTTCGTATGGCATGGTGACGCCGCGTCTGTTCACAGGACGAGTGGTGCCGTCGGAAAGGATGATAGGAGTGGTATACCGAGTTATTCGGCCCGTAGTCGCCGTCCTTGCGACGGCCGTCTTGGGTGGATGCACGTCGAACGACGGTATGAGTTCCATAGACATTACGACGCAAACCGTTGCGGCGGCGGTAGAGCAGTTATACTTGGAAGGCTTCTTGGAACCGGAGATTGACTATAATGACCCGGTTCTGCGCAACCGGCAGCTGTTTCTGATCGGCGATCTCGACGAGGCCGCCGCGCAACGCCTCAATCGATCATTCGCGTATCTCGATGCCGTCGATCCAGGAGAACCGATCACGTTGTATCTGCATACCGACGGATGCTCGTCGTGTTGGTGCGACGCTCCGGTGCCGGGATCATTTGGAAGAAGGGCGGCGTTTACGGACGTTTGAGCCCGCGACGGCCGACGCAACGGTGCCTATGCTACGTCATACGATGCACAGGCTCGGGATATCCCGGGCGGAAGACGTCGCGTCCCTCCGAACGTGCGGCGATTCCGGCGTCGGTAAAGACCGCTACGGCGCCGTCGACTGCGGCTTCAAGCGTATGCGGCGCGGCGACGGCGCGAACGTTCACCGTTACGCGTATCGGCGCGACCAGTTCTTCCGTCCCCATCGTCTCCCTGTCGACCGTTCGCGGAGCCTCGCCGCGGTGCTCCGTGAACTCATCCCCGACCGTCCAACTCAGTTTGTAATGTGTGGCCGCCGCCGTGACGTGGCATTTGATGTGGGCAATCGTCGCCCCACCGTCGCGAGTTAGCCCCACCAGGGCGGAGAAGAACGCCGATACCGCCCCGAGGGGCACCGGTGCGTCGATTGCGATCTCCTCATCGAGCCACGCCATTTCCCGTTCACCGGCTGCATATCGCTCGTAGTCGAGCGCGAACGGCGTGCGGCTCGATGCGGCGCGCATCGCCGGCTTTTTGACCTCCGCGGGCGATAGCCGGCGGCCGCCTTTGTGAGCGGTGACGGTCTCGTGGGTGTCGACGCCCTCATCGAGAGCGGTAAGCCAACGTTCCAGATCCGACTCCTCAAAGGCGCTCTGGAGCAGCACCGTGCTCTCCGGATAGCGTTCTCGGACCAGCGTTCGTACCGCCTCCCCTCTGTCGAGGTCGTATCGGTCGCGCTTGTTCACCACGATGAGGTCCGCCTCCTCCAACTGCTTGTCGAAGATGTACAACACATTGTCGCTGAACGGCAGGCGCACGCCCGAGAGGCGCGCCTCGACCAAGCGAATGTCGACGAAGCTGCTGAGCACCCCCCGAGGTCGGTGGGCTGCGCGAAACGCCGCAAAGGGCTTCACGACCGTCGCGACGATATCGGCGCACGAACCCACCGATTCGGCAAAAATCACTTCCGGCCGCGCCTCGTGTGCCACATCGAAAAGGCGCGTCTCGAAGTCGTCGTAGCGACAGCAGAGGCATCCGTCACTCACGCCGACCGCCGGTACGCCCGCCGAACGGGCAAAGGCTTCGTCTACCTGTCGGCGTCCCTGGTCGTTGGTGACGATGGCGGTGCGAACGCCTCGGGCCGCGAGGCGACGACACGCACCGACGATTGAGGTCGTTTTCCCGCTACCCAGAAATCCACCTACGAAGTGTACGATCGGCAGGGGGTCTGTATCTCGTTTCGCGGCGAGGCGAGACCCCCTGTCCCCTTGCCGCGTCGGTGTCTTCCTCATCGTACCGCGTCGATCGCCGCGTCCAGCGCGTTGGGTCCCGGAATAATCGACTCGAATGCGAGGCGGCCGTTAATATAGATGCTCGGCAACTGCTTGACTCCCATCTTCTTGAGACGCACGATGTTTTCGATCCGGGTCGCTTTGTATTCCACCACATCGATACCGTCTCCGTAACGCTCCTTGGCGGTCATTGCGGAACGGAACATGTACGTACACGCTGCACACGTGTCGGAGTCGATGGTAAACACCTCGACGAATGGACGGGAGAGGGCGCCGTAGTCGGGGATGGCGACGGCGATGTCGGGGAGCTCTTGTGTGTAGTTCGCAACGAGCCTTCGGGATTGCTCGGTCTGATGAACCGCCTGTTCGCACGCCACCGCGTTTTCGATCGCAACGTCGTACGGCATGTCGCAGCCGGGACTCACGATCAAATTGGTGTGATCAACCGAGTCCAACTCGTCGATTACCACCTTCATACAGTCCTGCTGGTTACCGAATAGCATCACCGACGCGAGAGGAATATTGCCGCCGATGACGATGTCGTGGGCGTCGGTGATCTTTTTTGCTTCGGGTAAGTTGATGTTCTCGTCGACCGAGATGCCGTCCGGATGCGTCCCGCACATCACCTCGATGTTGCGTGTCGCGTCGCCGCACACGAAAAACGACGACTTGGCGCCGCGGTCGCGAATCGACGAGAAGACGCGACGAAACGGGGATGCGAGGAACTCGGCGAAGTGGTCCGGCGATATCTGCGAGACCAAAGGGTCTACCGCGGCCAACACGTCGGCGCCCGCATCGACGTAGTGGCCGACCATCACCTCGCACACGTCGGTGGTATAGGACAGAAGGCGATGGACGTAGTCCGGATCGTCGAACATATCCATGAAGATGGCGGTGCCGCGCAGGTGAGAGGCAAGAGTGAAGGGGCCGCAGAAGAGTCCGTACAGCGCCGTCTCACCGCCGATGCGTTTTTTCATGTGGCGTGTCGCCGCAAGAGCCATCGAGAGGCGGCCGTCTTCCGCCTTCGGGAGCACGGCCGGAATATCGTCGTCATCCTCCAAAGGATGCGATATGACCGTCGGTGGTGCGTCCTCGCTCCACAGTAGAT
This sequence comes from Alkalispirochaeta sp., assembly GCA_965601925.1. GTDB lineage: Bacteria > Spirochaetota > Spirochaetia > DSM-27196 > Alkalispirochaetaceae > Alkalispirochaeta. The sequence continues at coordinate 695,165 of OZ271854.1, read as the reverse complement.
CGCACCCCAAAATCTCCGCCTCGATCTGTAGATCGAACATGATCGGCAATCCGTCGGGGCGATACAGGCGATGCGCCTCCTCGAGCGAACGTATCAGGAGCGCTCGGTCGGTGTAGACCGCGCGCGCGCTTTCGCCGATGAGCTTGCCCGCGTGAACGCCCGCAAAAGGTACCCACGGTACGCAGTCCACCGGTGTGTGGTCGAACGTATTGAAAATGCGTTCCCTTCCCGTCATCGTGTTCCTCCGTGTGAGATTGAATGTGGCGCTTCGTTATGTGACTTCACGGCGCGGTAGAGACTCGGCGCCGAACCTCCGCCGCGATCGCGCCTCCTACGACGCCGCGTCGACCAGCTCGAGCGCCCTTTCCGCGGCGCTGGCCGCGTCCGGTGAATAGGCGTCGGCACCGATCGTATCGGCGTACTCTTGCGTGATCGGTGCACCCCCCACCATAATCTTGATTGCGTCGCGCAACCCCGCCGTTTCCACCCCGGCCACGACGCTCTTCATCTCCATCATCGTGGTCGTAAGGAGCGCGGAGCAACAGATAATATCGGCGTCATGCTCCGTGGCCGCGGCGACGAACGTATCGGCCGAAACATCGGTCCCGAGATCGACGACATTGAAGCCCTTGCCCTCCATCATCATCTTCACGAGATTCTTGCCGATGTCATGGAGGTCTCCTTTGACCGTACCGATGACGATCGTGCCCCGCGCTTGAACCGCCTCCTCGATCAACAACGGCTTGAGCAATGTGATGCCGGCCGTCATGGCCCGGGCCGCGATCAACACCTCCGGTACGTAGATTTCGTTGGCCTTGAAGCGGCGACCTACGACATCCATACCCGCCATCAGGCCGCCCTCCAGAATTTCCTTCGCCGGGACGCCGGCATCGATCTGTTCCCGCACGAGCGTCTCCACGTCCTTTGCCTTACCCCTCTGCAACGCCTCCGAGATCGCTGCGATACTCATAGTCTCCTCCTCAAGGAAAAATCATGTGTTCGATGTAACGCTTCTGAAAGAGCGCGTGGCCGCTTAACGCTATGTAGCGTGCCGTCGCCGAGAGCTCGACGAGTCGCTCCAGCGTGCCCTCCCGGCGCAGCACTTCCACCGCCCCGCGTCCGGCGGCGTTGTCGATGGTGACGAATCGATCGCGCGGCAACGCCGGCAGAAGTCCTATTGCGACGGCGCTCCCGACGCTCAGATGGTTTCCGAACCCTCCGGTGAGCACGACACGCTCTATCGCCGCGGGAGCGATGCCGACTTCGGCGCACAGTACGTCGATGCCTGCGGCGATCGCCGCGGTGGCGAGCTGCACCTCTCTCACATCATGCTGAGTCAACCGATAGTGTCCGCCGATGCGTAGTGTCCCGTCGCCTTCGAGTCGGTCTCGCCACGCCGTGCGGGCTCCTTCGTCTCCGAACGCCTCAACATCCTCCCTGCGGGCGATACGCCCCGTCTCGTCTACGACGCCGTCCACCAAGAGCGTCGCGATAATGTCCAGAAGGCCGGCGCCGCATATACCGACGACCGGCTCGTCACCGATCGTGTCGTAGGCGAACCGCTCTCCCTCTCGACGCCACGATACGATCGCGCCGGCGACGCCGCCCACCCCCGCGCCGATGGAGGCGCCCTCAAACGCGGGGCCGGCTGCAGTCGCGCACGTGTAGATCTTGCCGGCGTGGCCGAGGGCGAGCTCTCCATTGGTGCCGATGTCGGCAAGGAGGGTCGTGTGCTCGCTGCGATCCATGTCGGCCGCGACTGCGGCGCTCACGATATCGGCTCCGACGTACGCCGTCTGCGAGGGCAGTAGAAAGACCGTCCCGACGAGGGGAAGGCCGAGATCGGTGGGGCGTACCTCTCTGAGGGCGACGAACGCGGGTTGAAAGGGAGCGCGTCCCATGCCCGCCGGACTCACACCCGCGAGAAGGTGAAGCATCGTCGTATTGCCCGTAACCGCGGCGGTGCCGAGCTCTCGCGTATCGATCCCGTGAGCGGCGCACAGCGTCTCGATCATCGCGGCCAGCTGCACCCTGATCGCCCTTGAGAGTCGTCCCAGGGCTACGGCGCCCTCCTCGCTATAGGTGATGCGACTCACAATGTCGGCGCCGTATACCGTTTGACGATTGATCGCCGCCGCCGCATCAACCACGTTCCCCGCTGCCGTATCGAAGAGATACACGGCGACGGTGGTCGTTCCGATGTCGACCGCTACCGCGTACGCGCCCTCGTTCCGCGCTCGTCGCCAGACCGTCGGCGGGGTCGTGAAGGTCGGGACGGCGCTCTTTGGAAGCGCTTTTCGGTATTGATGCGGCACGATCACACGCGTTACTCCGGCGGCCGGGCAAACGCACGCTAAGCGGTCGCCGACGGCGAGATCCCGACGTGACAAAAAACGCGTATCTGCGTCGCTCGGCTCCGGTGGCGTATCGGGGATCGTTACGACGCACTTACCGCAGCGCCCTCGGCCGCCGCAAGGGGCGGGAGGGACTGCATGCCCGTTATCGACGAGCGCTTCGAGCACCGTTGCGCCGGGGCGACTCTCTCCCGGCGCTATCGTTACCTCGCCTCGACCGCGAGTAGCCTCAGCCATCGGAGACCGTCCCCTCTCCGCAGCGAATCACCTCTTCGCCTCCCATCTCCGGCGTGCTCCCGACGGGGCACACGAGTACCTCCTCGGAGTTCCATTGCCCTGCGAGGAGGCGTTCGAGGAGGCCCTTGTCGCCCGAAATCGTAGCCGACTGCCAGCCGAAGTCGCGGGCGACCTCCTCAACTCGTCGGTGATAGCGGTCGCGGTCGAGCTGCGGCCAACAGATGAGTGCCGCGCGTGAGTACGATTGGAGGGCGTCGCGCTCCAGTTGCACCAAGTATGCCGCATTGTCCTCGCCGTACCGCTCGGCAAGGCGCGTCTTCAGGAGCGAGCATTGGGCGCCGCAGGGAAACGTCGAGTGCTCGATCCATCCGGGACTGAACCAGTAGGTCCCGGGATTCGCGGCGAACTCCCCCGTGTAGCGACGGTGCGAACCGAGCAGAATGGCGATGCAGTCGTGACTGCGGGGGATCACCAACGGGAGGCGGCGAGCGCGAAGTCCGGCGACGGCTCCGGAGCAGAGGCCGAAGCCGAGGATGATCGCCGCGTATCCCTCCGGCGGGTGCGTGATGCGATCGAGACCTTCATCCTCCTCTTCGGCGCGGTCTATTTCGCGTTGGATTTCCGCCCGCAGTAGATCGGGATAGTTATGCAAACCTTGACGGATCCACACGGTATCGACGATCGAATCAGAATGAGCGCCGATCATGGCGATTTCGCGAGAGAACACACTGCACGCGATGACCTTGTACCGCATGGCGGTATTGTCGGCCCAGTTTGGAAATCATGCTATAATGATTTTGCTCGAAATGGTATTTTCATGACACAAGATCGTACCGAAACCGGAGAACTCGGACGCCGGGATCGGTCATTTTCCCTAAGCGACGCGATCTCCGTTGCGCGGGAGACCGCCGTTGCGACCGCCGTTCCGTGTAGTCTCGTCGATCCGCACGGTGAGGTGCTCTACCCGGTGCGGTTGCGCGACTACCCGTGCTGGATGTGTCGTTTGGCCGCCGGGGCGATTCCCGATCGCCGTCTCCTGGCGGTGGACCATGCCCATCGGGCCGAACAGGCCGACAACGTCGGTGGCAGACAGATATTTCTCTGTCGGAGTAACCTCATGCACTGGGTCGTGCCGATCCGTTCCGGGGCGCGAATCGTCGCTACCCTCGTGGGCGGTCCGGTGCGCGTCGCCGAAGGAGACGCCACCTTCGAGGGTGATGTCCTGGCGCCTCTACGACGACGGTCGGAGAGTGTGGCTCGTGCACAAGAAGCGAGTCTGCGGGAGATGTATGCGGCGATTCCCCTCGTCGGCGCCGCCCGAGTGGAGGCCCTCTCGCGACAACTGTATCGCGCTTCTCTCAGTCTCACGGATGCGCCGGCGACAGATTCGCGACCGGAGCGCCTCGAACGAGAGTCGCGGATCAACGAGTACATTCAGGAGCTTAAAGAGTATCGTCGCGAGCGGGGGCTCCAAGCGGGAATTCCGACCTACCCGCTAGAAACCGAAGCGGCGCTCTTGGATGCGATACGCTCCGGGGAGGGGGAGCGCGCCCAGGCGCTTCTCAACGAGTTATTGGGGCACGTGTTTTTCACCCTCGGTGCCGATCTGGAGCGCATCAAGATTCGCGCTCGCGAGATTGTGATCCTTCTCTCCCGTATCGTCATCGCCCGCGGGGCCGACGCCAATCGCGTCTTCGGATTCAACTATCGCGCCCTCGATGAGTTGAACGGGCTCGAGGATATCAACGATGTCGCGCATTGGATGGCGCGTATCGTGCGCGGATTCACCGGTTCGGTACTCCGTCTTCCCGCCGGTACGGTCCACACGACGATGCTCCGTCGCGTCCTGGACTATGTGGAGGACTCCTACCGCGGCCGCATCAGTCTCACGGCCGCGGCGGGGCTTGTCGGCGTCTCAGCCGGGTATCTCAGTCGCGTGTTTTCGCGCGAGATGGGCGAGACCTTCTCCGGCTACGTTCGACGCACTCGGGTGCGACGTGCGCAAGATCTCTTGATCGGCACTCGCCTCTCCATCGGTGACATCGCCGAACTCTCAGGGTTCGTCGACCAAAGCCACCTCACTCTCGCCTTTCGTCGCGAGACCGGATCGACGCCCGGAGCGTTTCGGAAGCGCGGATAGCGCACCGCCGACGTCATCGCGACGCTCCTGCACCGCGCTTAGGTACGGAACCGGCTCACTTTGTCGCAGATTCCGTTGACGCGCTTGTCGAGTTCTCCCAGGATCGTGTTGAGCCCGGCGACGGCGTCGTCAATCTGCTGCGTATCATTGGTGATTTCGCGTATCGCTCCCTGTACTTCCGACCCGATCGTGTTATTGGTCCGATTGAGCTCGATGATCTCGCCGGTGAGCGCGCTTACCTGCTTGGATTGCTCATCGATCGAGAGAATGGCGTCGCGGATCGACACCACAGCCGTAGTAATCTCACTCATCCCGACCGAAAGTTCGGAGACGGTGCTCTCGATCTCGGCAAAGGCGTCGCGTGTGCTCTTCGTGGTGTTGGTGACCGAGCCGAATGTCTGTTGCATCGTCACCGACGAATCGTTGATCTCGCGGATCATGTCGACGCTTCCCCGCAGACTCTCCTGGATCACTTTGGAGTTCGATGCGGAGGTCTCGGCGAGTTTTCGTATCTCTTCGGCTACTACGGAAAATCCGCGCCCCGCTTCGCCGGCGTGGGCCGCCTCGATGGCGGCGTTCATCGAGAGGAGATTCGTCTGCGCCGCGATACCGTTTATCACATTGGTCGCTTCGAGCATTTGGTCGGTCCGGTGGGCAAGCTCCTGCGCCTTTCGGGACAGATCCTCTAAGTGGCCCGAGCTGCGCCCCACCGCCACGGTCAGCTCCTCCGCCTCGCCGGCCCGCCTATGCGCCGTCGCGCGGATACTTTCGGACTGGGCGTTCATCTGTTCGACCGATGCCGAGGTCTCCTCGATAGCGCTCACTTGGGTGTTGATCTGCCGTTCCATCGACCCGATCGCTTCGGTGATGCGATCGAGACGCTGTACCGTCTCCTCGATTGAGGCGTGCAGGCGGTCTACCGAGCCGGAAACGGTGGTGATGTTGGCGGTAATCTGCCGGACCGAGGCGGCGGTCTCGGTTGCGCCGGTCGCCGCAGCATCCCGTTCGTTGGTAAGCGCGGTTGTGTCGTCCATGACACTCTGTACCAAATCGGCCAGCGTCGTCACAAAACCGTTGAAACGACGGGCGAGCACGCCGACCTCGTTTCCGCTCCGAACGACGAGCTTCTTGGACAGATCCGCCTCGCCGGAGGCGATCTCCCCCAGTTGACGTGATACCTCGATGACGCCCCGCACCGAAGAGCGAATGAGGAAGCGTAGGATCAATATCGCCGCGAGCGTCGCAATTAACGCAATGACGAGCGTCACGTTTCGTATGCCGAACAGCGTCCGGTCCAGAAGCGACGTCGGCATAGTGGCGACGAGATAGTACGGGCTGTCGAGTATTTGTCGGGCCGATGCGAATATGTCGCTGTCGGCGGCGCCGTCCTCGGCGATTCTGGCGGTGTGGATGGCCTCCTCCGAGACGATCACGTCCGTGGAGACCTCCGGTATGAGCTCGGCGATTGCCCGACCGGCAAAGGTCGGATCGGCGGCGGCAAGGATGGAGCCCTCGGAAGATACCAGAAAGAGCTCTCCGCCCGCGACGATCGTCTCGGTCGGCACAACCGAGGAGACGTCGAGGCCGACCCCGGTCACTCCCGCCCGCCGACCGTCTATTTCGATCGGCACGTTTACGAACAAGAAGGTGTTTCCGAGTTCCCGGTTGTAGTCGAGATTGAGAACGTAGTCACTCGGCATGGCAAGAGCTTCGAAGAACCAGCCGTCGTCCGGATCGCCGCGGCTGACGACCTCGAGAAGTCGGAAGTCGTCCGCCCAGTAATTGTTGGTCCGTTCGCTCACGAGAAAGGTCGTGAAATAGTCCTGCGTCACCGTGAGTTGGTCGAGTCGTGAGAGGATAAGATCCTGCAGTAGCCCTTCGGGCTCGCCCTGACGAATCCATTCGATGATCGTCGCGTCCTCGGAAAGGACAAAACTCGTCTCGATCGCCCTCGCGATCGTCGCCTCCACCGACCCCTTCGCGTCACCGGCGATCGCCCGTACAAAGTCCGGAACGACATCGCTTTCTAGTCTGATACGCGTTTCCCGGAAGCTCAGAACGCCGAGCGCCGCCATGCTGACTGCGATGACGAGTAAGACAGGAATGAGAATTTTTAACTCAAGTCGCCCTCGTACAGTAGCCGAATTCATCAATCCCTCCATAATTATGGGTCAAACCGAGCAGTGATAGGCTACCGGCGGAGATCAACGGGCGTCAAGGCGATGGCGATGCGCAGCGTGCCTGCGAAGAAGGGGAGACGCCCTTTCGGGTCGAGGCTCCATCGACGGATGACCCGGGGGATCGGTCGTTCCGATAGAGCCGTACGGGCCAAACGCGCCGGCCCTTTTCGTTTCCGGTACTTCGGATATAATCGCCCCATGAAGCGTGCAAGACGTCTCAGCGTGATCCTCACGGGGTTGTTGCTGGCGGTGCTCATCCCCAGTTTTGTCGGGCTCTATCTCTTTGTCGATCGTGTGGTGACGGCGCGAACGATCGAGGGCCAGTCGGATTTCATGCTTCAGCAGACGCGCTCGATGCGGCTTCAGATCACCAGTCTTCTGACCGCCATGCGCCAACTGGCCCAATCCTTGGCGATCAACCCCGTCGTCGCCACGGCCCTGGCGGGGGGCGACGCCTTTGCGGCGAGTCAGGTGGCGCAACAAGTCCTCGCGCAAAATACGCTCGTAGAGAACGTCCTGCTCGTCGACGGCGCCGGCATGTCCGTCGCGGCGGCGGTTCCGGCGTCCGTCGATCGCGACCTCTCGTCGGCGGCTTTCACGAGCGCCATTCTCGACCGGGGAATGCGTTTTTTTATCGATTCGTATCCCGCACGCTCGGAGGTGTCCGACCACACCGTTGCGATGGTATCGGTTCCGGTATCCGCAGGGGGTACAACCGTCGGTGTGGTGGGCGTCGCCTTCGATATGTCGCGTTTTTCTTCAGAGTTCTTGCGTTCGGCGACGGTGGGAGAGACCGGCTATTTCTATCTCATTGACGACCGCGGCGTCATATTAGCCCATCCCGACGAAGAGCTGATTCTGACGGACTTCAGCTCTGAGTCGTTTGCACGCCTTATGCTTGCACAGCGAGGGGACGGCGCGGGCATGATCGAGTACCGATTTCGCGATACCGATAAGAATGCCGCATTCACGTGGCTCAATATTCTCCCCTGGGCCGTCGCGCTGACCATGGATACACGCCAGTTCTTCGAGCTCCGCGACGAGATACGGATCGTTACCGTCGTCGGCTACGCGATCGTGGCAGGCGTATCCGCCGGGCTGTTGATTTGGATACTCGGCCGAAAAATGAGGACGCTAACCCTCCGCATGGCGACGCTGGTGGATGCGATCGGGCAGGGCGATCTGACCGGCGCCGATCGTATGAAGGGGAATGACGAACTGGTTTCGATATACCATCGCCTCTTGGACGTCACCGATCGGTTACGCACGATGGTCGCCGGCATCAGGGGCCGTACCAACACCGCGAGGGAGCGCGGGGATACACTTATGGCCGTCACGGAGGCCAATATGACGGCATTGGACGCGATTAACGACGACATCGAGGCGGTCGTAAAACGTGTCGGTGCCCAGCAAGGCGCGGTCGGCGAGGCGTCGACGGCGACGCACAATATGGTCGAGAGTATTCGAAACCTTGATGAGGCGATCCAGACTCAAGCGGCGATCGTCGAGGAGGCGTCCGCCTCCATCGAAGAGATGTCCGCCGGCATCGACTCGATCTCTCGTACCGCCGAGCAGACGACCGCCTCGACCGGTGAGCTCCAAAGCGTCTCCCGAATCGGGGCGGACAAGGTTCACACCGTCGTGACGCTCGTGCAGGAGATCGCATCCACCTCGGATACGTTGACCGAGGCCAATCGGATCGTCTCCAAGGTCGCCTCGCAGACAAACCTCCTCGCCATGAACGCGGCCATTGAGGCGGCGCACGCGGGAGACGCGGGGCGCGGTTTCTCCGTTGTCGCGGAGGAGATACGCCTGCTTGCGGAGCAGACCGCCGAAAACTCACGGCGTATCGGCGTCTCCCTGGCGGCGATCATGGGCGGAATCGCCAAGGTCGTCTCCGCCAGCGAATCGGCGGAACACGCCTTCTCACAGGTCGTGGAGCAGCTCAATACGGTGGAGCAATCGGTGGCGACGTTGGGCACGGCGTTGGCCGAGCAGCGCTCCGGTTCGCACGAGATTCTCGACGCCGTAAGCGGCATGCGAGACACCACGACCCAGGTTCGTGAGAAATCTCTTGATCTCAATACGGGCCGCGAGGTCGTCAACTCCGCGATTCACGCCCTTGAGGCCGCCTTCGAGGAGATCGTCGGTATTACCGAAACGATTCATTCCCGCGTCGGCGATATCACCCGGAATGTCCGACAGGTACAGGGAGAGTCGTCGCTGACAATAAGCGGCGTCAAGGAGATCGAGGCGTCGGTGAGTGAGTTCACCGTCTAACGGTCGGCGGCGTTTTTGCCGCCGGTTATGCGACACGCGCGATTCACTCCACGACGTGGGCCGCAGCCGACGGCGTATCGGCGGGAGTTTTCGCCCATCAATCACTCATTGTCCCGGATAATCCGTATCATCGCAGTGCCTAACGGTGTAGACTGTTCCCCGCAACGGCGGGCCGCCGGTGATGCATAGACGCGGCTCGATAACTTCGACAAGGCGAGTGATACGACGGTGCTTTTGAGAGCGTTACAGTATGGAGGGACGTGCCACATCCCGGCGATTCACGGGGAGCCCGCTCTCGATGTCCGTGCGGTCTCCTTTCGATATCCGTCGCTTCCCAACGACGTCCTCGACGCGGTCGATCTCACGATACACCCCGGCGACCGCGTCGCCTTGGTGGGCCCCAACGGCGCGGGGAAGTCGACTCTGCTCAAGCTCGTGCTCGGTCTGGAAACGTGCACCCGCGGATCGGTCCGGGTGTACGGAAATCCCGCTCACCAATGTTTGCACCGCGTGTCGATCGTTCCCCAACGCACTACGGTCGATTGGCGCTTTCCGGTGACGGTCAGGCACGTCGTCATGATGGGACGGTACGTACATCTCGGCTGGTTCAAGAGGCCCAAGAGTGAAGACTACGACCGGGTGCAAGGAGCTCTCGAGACGATGGAGATCACCTCCCTTGCCGATCGGCAAGTGGGTGAGCTCTCCGGTGGACAACAACAGCGGGTTATGCTCGCCCGTACACTCGCCCACGATGCGGACCTCATGCTTCTCGATGAGCCGCTCAACCACGTTGATATCTCGACTCAGGAGCTGATCTTTCATACCCTCGAACGGTTAACCGGGGAGGGAAAGGCGGTAATCGTGAGTACTCACGATCTGGGGATCCTTTCGATACACTTCAATCGCGCCGTCTTCCTCGACCGCCGCATCATAGCCGACGGGCCCGTTCGAGAGGTGCTGACGCCCGAGACGATCGCGCGGGCGTACGGATTCGAGTTTCACGGCGATCGTCTTGAGGGGGGGCGGCGTGATTGAATGGTTGATCGAACCGCTCAGTTTTTCGTTTGTGGTGCGCGGTCTCGCGGCGGGTATCTTGGCCGCCGTCGCTTGCGCGACGCTGAGCGCCTTTGTCGTGTGGCGCGGCATGGCCTTCGTCGGTGACGCTATGGCGCACGCAATCCTGCCGGGTATCGTCGTGGCGTACGCGGCGGGCATCAGCCTCTTTCTCGGTGCCCTCGGCGCGGCGATCGTCGCCGTTTTCGGTATCGGCCTCTTCTCCCGTCGGGGTAGCCTCAAGGAGGATTCGGCGATCGGCGTAGTGTTTGCCGGCTTCTTTGCTCTCGGGATATTTCTTCTGAGTAGAATGGTGAGCTTCCAGGACTTGAGTCATATCCTCTTCGGCAACATCCTCGGCGTCTCACGGTCGGACTTGATCGTCATGAGCGTCGTGGTCACCGTCGTCGTCCTCGCCGTGGCGATCGGTTTCAAGGAGTTGCTGGTGACCTCCTTTGATCCGTCCCACGCCGTCGCAATCGGCCTGTCGCCCGATCTGCTGCGATACGGACTGCTGCTGCTCCTCGCCCTCACCACCGTAGTGGCTATTCAAACGGTGGGAGTGGTGCTGGTCCTGGCACTTCTGGTGACACCCGGCGCGGCAGCGTCGATGGTATCGCGTCGAATGTCGCGTATCATCGCGGTTTCCGTCGTCTTGTCCGTCGGGGCTACCGTCGTCGGGTTCTACGCGTCCTACTATTGGGACGCCGCATCGGGGGCGTCGATCGTGCTGACCCTCACGATCGTCTTCGTTGTGTTGTGGGCTGGCGACACCCTGAGACGGAGTGCGGACTCCCGCAGGCGCGCCGAGTCGTGACGGGGCGCGTCACCGTTGGTGGACGGTCCGGTCCTCCGCCGGCTCCTTCTCCGACTGGTCCTCACACGTGATATGGCTTTCGCCGCACACGTCGCAGGACACGACGTGGTGATGCTTCGAAAACGCTTCCCAGTGCCGCATCTGATTGGGGGTGAGCGTACCGGTGCCGTGACAGAGCGGACACTCCAACTGCAGCGCCTGGAGTACGGCCTGGCGGATGAACTCCGAACGGTTCGGCATGAGGCGTAGCTGCTCCGCCAGCGTCCCATCTACTTTGAATGTTATGACTTCATCTTTGTGATTCATGGTCGACCTTACCCGTTGTGTCGTATGACGCGCTTTTATTATGCAGTGCGTCGTCGATCCGCGGCGTATGAAGGTGCGTTCAGCTCTCTATCGCGTCGCGTAGCTCCGCCAGGGCTTGGTATAACTGGTTGCGATACCCGATCCACGCCCGATACTGGTCGTTGTACACCAGATCCCCGTCATCGTCGGCGAATCCGATGAAGACGCGATCCCCGATAACGGTGCGCGGCCATCCGGTTGTGTTGGAGTCGTACACATCCATCATCGCCGAGAAATACGCCTGATTCACGCGGTTATCAGTGACCTCGATCTCGTAGCGTAAGAACTCGATCTCGGGAAAATCGTCCTCGATCCCAGCCATCCACCGTATTTGATTGTGGCAATGGGGACACGCGTCGCTGTAAAAGAGAATCAATGTTCGGCTCGGGTCCGTACTCGTCCGATCCGGCGTCGTAATGGTCGCCGCCTGTGCCGACGGACTTTGTGCCGCCGAGTGCAGCAACGGAATCATCAACAACGCAATGTACCAGACACTTAGTAGAATCGTCCGTTTCATAGCCTAAGAGTAGCGGCCTGAGGCGTTCCGTACAAGGGTGTTTCGTCGGACGACGGTACCCTTGGCACAGAGCGGCTCTCTCACGATACTGAAGCAATGCGGCGTAACGAGAGATTGGTAACGACGTACTCAATTGTCGGGATCGACGAGGAGCGAGGGCTGATGGGTGGAGCGGTGCAGTCGCACGCCTTTGCGGTAGGCTCGATCGTGGTGTGGGCGCGTGCCGGCGTCGGGGTCGTTGCGACGCAGTCGGTCGTCAATCCGAACTTCGGTCCGCGAGGGTTGGAGCTGCTCGAGGAGGGGCGTCCGGCGCCTGTTGCGCTCGACGAGTTGTTGGCCGCCGACGACGCACCGGCGGTGAGACAGGTCGCGCTCATCACTCCCGACGGCGTCTCGGCGACGCATACCGGCGAGCGATGCATCGCCGAAGCGGGGCACGTACGCGGCAACGGCTATTCCGTACAAGCGAATATGATGGATCGGACCGGAGTTCCCGAGGCGATGGTCGAAGCGTGGAGCAAGACGAACGGTCCGTTGCCGGAGCGACTACTCGCGGCGCTTAAGGCCGCCGAAGGAGTCGGGGGGGATATTCGAGGGCGTCAGTCAGCGTCAATGACCGTGGTATCGACGACGCCTCGGGCCGATATCGTGCAGGCGATGCCGCTCGATGTGCGGGTCGACGACCATCCCGACCCCCTCGGCGAGTTGGAGCGACTCCTGAACCTCCACGCCGCATATCGTCACATCGACGACGGCGACGCGGCGTTGGCGCGGGATGAGCGTAAAGCGGCCCGTGAGCACTACCGCGACGCTCGCCGACTGGCCCCCGATCGCGTGGAGCTCGCCTTTTGGGAGGCGATGGCGAACGCGGGAGCCGGCGATATCGCCGGCGCGCGGCGGCAGCTCGAATCGATCGAACGCGCCGGCGACGATCGATGGCGACGCCTCGCCCTACGTCTCCCGCCGACCGGTCTGATAGCGCTCGATGCCGATGGGTGGGACGAACTCGTGGGTCCTCTCCCGCGGCGGATCTACCACGTGGTTACCGACGACGAATGGAACGCCTCGCATGTCGGATACCGTCCCGCAGCGTTCGACCGCGAGGGTTTTGTCCATTGCAGCTTTGCCCACCAGATTCCCGCCGTCATACGCCGTCACTTTCCCGATACGCCCGATCCGGTGCTCTTGGAGATCGATCGTGCGGCGGTAGATACCCTGCTCCGCGTCGAGGCCGGCGATACGCTCGGCGAAACGTACCCGCATCTCTACGGAGCGATCCCGCGGAACGTGGTCGTCCGTCACGGGAAGGCGAGCGAGATACTACCCACGTTCCGGTGATGCGCGCCTAATCGCAGCGGCGTCCGGCGACCCGTCGGGCGCGATGGTAATCGCGATCGAAGACGCCTCGTTGCAGGTGCCGAGGGTGCGGACGAGCGCGAGAATCGTCTCCTGAAATACGTCCTGTACGTAGCCGTTGAGCGTTATCTCTTCACCATCGACCAGAAGTTGAATCTCGCGAGGAGAGACGGTGCGTCCCTTGTTATGTCGTCCCGGCATTCAGATGTTCCTTGTGCACCAGCGGCGAAAGCAATGCGGCGATAAGGCGTGGAAAATCGTGCGGATCGGTGACCACCGTATGGCCCGCCGAGATGGGATACTTTAAGGCCTCCGCCTCGGGTGCGGATCGTTTGCGCATCTGCACGACCTCGGCTCCCGAAACGGGGCGCCCCTCGATAACCACAAGCGATGTCTCCTCCAGCACACGCCGCACCTCGAGAGGAAGAAGCGAACGCCAGGATCGATAGAAGGTGTCCCGGTCCGGTAACGGCGTCGGATGGAAGGCGCCGAGCGCTCCTCCGGTGACCGCACACCCTTGCTCGGACCAGAATAGCGTCAACTCGGCGCCCGCTCCGTGCAGTCGCTCGCTATCGCGATACGCAAGGACGCCCGTCGACGCGTGTTCGGCACCGCCGTGGGAGGAACGCCCGGTCTTGATCGCCGCGACCCGTAGCGCACGGGAGGCGGCCTCACGGACCAAGCGTTCGGCAAACGACGTTTTCCCCGATTTCGCATATCCGACAATCGATATAATCATTGCCTAATCCTACCAATGTTCTTCATTATGTACCCCGATATATTTCATAATTCAGGAGGTTCCACATGAACATCAGTGCTCGCAACCAGCTCAAGGGAACGGTAAAGGCGGTCAATCACGGAGCGGTCAACTCCGAAGTTGTGATCGAAGTAGCTCCCGGTGTCGAGGTTACCGCCATCATTACGAAGTCGAGTGCCGAGTCGCTGGGCCTCAAGGCGGGAACGACCGCCTACGCGGTAGTCAAGGCGAGCAATGTGATGGTCGCCACCGACTGATCTCTCCCAAACCGCCGTGTGCGCCCGGTCGCGTATCGTAGTCGGGCGCGCGGTCCGATCTTTCCGTCGATTCTACGCGCGTTCGTCCCCCTTCGCACGTTTCGTCTTCTCGATAAGCCGTACCGCACCGATCTCCATCGTACGGTCGACTGCCTTGCACATATCGTATACCGTCAGCGCGGCGACACTTACCGCCGCGAGTGCCTCCATCTCGATCCCCGTTTTCCCGGTGCAGCGCGCCGTCGCCTCGATCGTCACTCCGTCGGTCGTGAGGTTCAACTGTACATCGATATGATCGATCTCGATCGTGTGGCACAATGGAATCAGGTCCGCGGTACGCTTCCCTCCCATGACGCCGGCGATCTTCGCGACCGTGAGTACATCGCCCTTCGCGACGCCGTTTTCGCGGATGAGCCCCACCGTAGCCGGCGCGAGTCGTATGAATCCCGCCGCCTTTGCCGTGCGTACGACCGCCGGCTTCGACGATACGTCGACCATGCGCGCCGTACCCTCGGCGTCGACATGTGTGAGGCGACGATCATGATCCATCGTCATCCTCCTATCTCGACCATACCGCGATTGGTACACGCCGTTCCGCGTTTCGGTTTGGCGAGCGCGGCGCGTTTGAGCGACTCGGCAATGTCGTTGAAATCCACGGGAATCTCCTGATCCGAGTGGAGGCACGGCTTCAAACGGCCGGTAGAGAGCAGCCGTATACGATTGCACGTACCGCACGGGAGGGGGCGCTCGAAGGTACGTGTGTCTTGTTTGCGAGCGGTAAGGTCATACTCCGCGATCCGTTGTAGCGTGAAACCGTTGCGCCGACAGAACGTCTCGAGGGCGACGCGGTCAGGGGAGTCGACCCAATGCGTCCCGGCGACGACGTTGATTTTGATGCGCTCGAACCCGATGTCGCGCGCCGCCAGAGCACCCGCGATCGCGTGTTCGAGACGACCTCCGCGCGTGATAATGGAGTAGCGCTCGGGATCCATCGTGTCGATGGAGATGTTCAGATGCGTCAACCCGGCCTCATACAACGGTCGAGCCATGGAGGCAAGGAGCGTTCCGTTGGTCGTCATGGCTACGATCTCGATGCCGGGGACCCCGGCGATACCCTCCACCAACTCCACGATACCGTGCCGCACCAACGGCTCTCCGCCGGTGAGTCGAACTTTCGTGATGCCCAACGTCGCCGCCGTGGCGACGACGGCGAGATACTCCTCGATCCTCATCACTTCGTCGTGGCGGCGATGCACGATTCCCGAGGCGGGCATGCAGTAACGGCACCGTTGGTTACACTTATCGGTTACCGAGATTCGAAGATAGTCGATCGTCCGGCCGAATGAATCGCGCATACACCATGTCTCCCTCAGATAGCGTCTCGACACCGCGATCGATCCTGAATATGAGATCGGCCGATGCGAGAGCGCTCAGATGTCCCGAGCCTTGATAGGTAATCTGGTGAACCAGTCCATCGCGGTAGTACCCCGGCCGTAACTCGTGCCGGTCCGCTTTGGCTCGCGTGTATGGAGACGCCAAAGGAAAGCGTCCTTCGCGCGGGCGATAGTCGAGTCCCTGCAGCGCGTGCAGGGCGGGCGCGATAAAGAGTTCAAACTGCGCCATGGTAGAGACCGGATTTCCCGGTAGTCCGAACAGCAGCTTCTCTCCGAGTGTAGCGAATAAGGTCGGCTTGCCGGGCTTCATGGCAAGTCCGTGAAACAGGCGCGTTGCGCCGATGTCGGCCAGTGCGGCGGGAACGTAATCGAGGTCGCCCATAGAGACGCCGCCGGAAACGATGACGACGTCGGACTTCTCCACGGCATCGCGAATCGCTCTCGTAATGAATGCTTGCTTGTCTTTTAGTATACCATAGTTGTGCACCGACGCAAGATTCGACTTCGCGAGGGCGGCGAGTTGATAGCCGTTGCTGTCATAAATGGCCCACGGCGGGAGGATCTCCTCCGTCGGCGAGTAGAGCTCGCTCCCGGTAGAAAAGATCGCCACTTCGGGACGGCGCACGACGGGAACGCGCCCGTGCCCCTGGCTCGCCAAAATGCCCACATCCGAGGCGGTGAGTCGTCGAGGGCCCAATAGCGGCTCTCCGGCACGGATGTTTTCTCCCGGGAGCGCGATGTTTGTCGGTTGTTCGGGGATCGCGACACGAGCACGTGGCGCAAGGCTCTCTCCGTCTGCCGCGTTCGGAGGCACCTCCTCGGCATACTCGAAGCGGATGATTCGTTCGATACCGGCCGGTACGACGGCACCGGTCATGATGCGTAGGCCCTGGTCGGCCTCCAGTTCGGACGGGGCGTCGGGATCGACCTCGTCACCGGCGGCGATCGTGCCGACCACCGTGAAGGGCCGCACCCCCTGATCGGGGCGCACGCCGTAGCCGTCTACCGCCGCCTTTCGAAATCGCGGTTGATCCAGCCGTGCGACGACCGGTTCCGATAGGACGCGTCCGGCCGCTTCGGAAAGGGCTACGGTCTCCGTCTCTAAAGGCGATACCGCCTCCATAACGATGCGATACGCCTCCTCGGGTTCCAGAAAGGTATTCGGTTTGCTCATCCGTTCTCCTCTTCTACATGGGGCGACACGCGCCGGGAATCGGCGTAAACGGTGATCGACGAGGCCTTTATCGCGGCGAAGAGCTCTGCGCCGGGACGTATCTCGAGCCTACGCAACGAGCGATAGGAGATCATCGCGGAAAACCGTACGGATTCGACCTCGCGGTGCATCACCTCTACGAGGGCGCTCCCCTCGCCGCGCGACTCGACGTGAGCCACCGTCACCGGTATGTCGTTGAGCGCGCTCGAGGTGACGTTCGTCTTTGAAAGGACCACGTCCTCGGGTCGAAAGATCGCCCGCGCCGGTTCGCGTAGGGCGATCGGGTTCACGGCTCTACCGAAGAGGCGAGCCGTCGGACTCGCCTCCACCGCGGTCAGCCCGTCCTCATCGACCGCCGTCGTGCCGCGGATAAGATTGATGGCGCTCGATTTGAGCACTCCGTCGGTCATCGTGTAGAAGCGCTCGCCCACCTCATATGCGAAGTCCCTGTCGTGACTCGCCAGGACCACACTCCGACCCGCCGCCGACTCTTCGCGGATGATGTCCGCTACGATATCCCGCGACCGGCCGTCCAGATTGGCCGTCGGCTCGTCCAGCAGTAACACGGTCCGCGCAAGAATGAGCGCGCGTGCGATCGCTACTCGCTGTCGTTGACCGCCGGAGAGTTGGGTGGCGCGTTGCGATAGGATGTCCTCTACGCTACACCGCCGGGCTGCGATGCGCACCCGCTCGGCGACCTCGTTTCTTGCCACGCCCGTCGTGGAGAGACCGTAGGCGATGTTGGCGTACACGCGTCGGTGAAACATCAACGGATCCTGATGAACATAGGCACACTCCTCGCATCCGATGTTCGACTCGATCGTCTCCGGCCGCAAAATGCCGGCGATCGCTTTGAGGCCCGTCGTCTTTCCGCTGCCGTTGGGACCGAATAGCACGACGACGTCGCCCGCGTTGAAGCGCAGGGTCCAGTCGCTCACGACGTCTCGAGTACTTTCGGGGTACCGAACGCGCACGTTGCGTATTTCAATCACCGACCCTTCTCCCTCGCCGACCGGCGATATCGACTCCTTCCGAGTTCCGTCAGCGCGCGCAGCCCCCCGTTTACCCCCAGGGCGATCACGACCAAGATGATTCCCAGGGCGATCGCCAGGTCGAATGCGCCGCGATTCGTCTCCAGCGCGATGGCCGTCGTCATGGTACGCGTATAATGGCGGATGTTGCCACCCAACATCATCGATACGCCGACCTCGCCGATCGCGCGACCGAATCCCGAGAGCACCGCCGCCGAGATCGCAGGAGAGGTCTCACGCACCACGGTGAGTAGTCGGCGCGCCGGGCCGGCCCCGAGCGAAATCGCGGTCTCCTGCAACCGGGGATCGGCGTGAGCGAGTGCCGCGGTCGAGAGGCTGACGACGATCGGCAGGAGAAGAATCGTCTGGCCCACAATGATCGCCCCGGGAGTGAAGAGAAGATCCAGATAGCCGAGGGGGCCGCTCCGCGAGATGATGCCGTACACCGCCAGCGCCACCACGACGGTAGGCAGGGCCATTAATGCGTTGCTCACGATGAGTATGAAGCGACGACCCGGAAAGCGCGTGAGAGCGAGAAAGCCCGCTGCGGGAAGCCCGACAATCGCCGCGAGGACGGTCGAGCTGAGGGCTATCCGTACCGACCGCCACGTGATGCCGATGAGCTCCGCGTCCGCCGCGGCGATGAGTCGAAGCGCTACGACGAGAGGACCTTCCATCCTGGTGCGTACACTATCCGTAACGATTTCATCGGAGTCAGAATCCGGCGGTATTCGGCGTAAACAGCGCCTCGCCCTCTACGCGGAACGCCCCGATACGCGACTGTCCCTCAGGCGAAGTAAGGAAGGCGATCAACGCCATCGCGCCGATGTAGTTCGCGCGTTCGTGGAGAGCGGGATTGACCGCAATGATTCCGTAGGGGTTAAAGAGCGCCTGATCGCCCTCCGTGAGCACCTCGAGGGCGATATCACCACGAAATGAGAGGAAGGTACCGCGATCGGCGAGGGTATACGCCTCCTCCTCGTCGGCTATGGCGATAACCGCCCCCATTCCCTGACCCACTTCTCGATACCAGCGGCCCGCCGGCGCGATGCCGGCCGTTTCCCAGAGTTGGAGTTCCCTGTTGTGCGTACCCGAGTTGTCGCCCCGGGAAATGAACACGACCTCCGCGGCGGCGATCCGGGACATGGCATCCGACACGCTCGCGGCGTCGGCGATACCGGCCGGATCGTCGGCCGGACCCAGGATAATGAAGTCGTTGTACATAATGTCGCGACGGTTTACACCGTATCCGGCGACGACGAATTGATCCTCTAAACTACGGGCGTGCACCATAACGACGTCCGCATCACCGTTACGCCCTAACTCCAGTGCCGCTCCGGTGCCGACGGCTACCACGTCGACGGCGATACCGTACATCTCGGTGAAGACCGGCAGAATCGAGTCGAGGAGGCCCGAGTTCTCGGTGCTCGTCGTCGTTGCGAGTCGAACGCGGTCGGCCTGCGCCTCGGCGAGTGCGGACGGCATTTCCGAGGTCGATTCTCTCCGGCCTGCCGCGGTAAGCGTGGCGACGGCGAGTATGCAGAGCCCGAGGAAGAATACGAAACGCTTCATGCTGTTGTCCTCCGAGGGGGCGGGTATGCACGCATCGCGGTTACGCGCGCGATGTGGACACAACCCGTTTGTTTTCTATAATAGGATCATTATTCTCCCACCATAAGCGGTTCGTCAAGAAAAACTTGACATCCGTCCGACCGTGATTGAAAATAAATTCAACCCCTCTGAGCCGCACGTGCTACGGTCGCATCACGACTACGGACGACGGCCAATGGGTGTCGGTGGAAACGCCGACGCCTCCCGCGCTTGGAAAAGAGGACAGCACACAAATCTCTAGGAGGTACGCAATGTCGTACATGGGTAAGATGCTCCGAGTCAATTTGACGTCCGGTTCCATCACGACCGAAGAGACGCCGATGGACCTCGCCAAGCTGTATATCGGCGGGCGTGGGTTGGGTTCACGCATTCTCATCGATGAAATCGATCCGAAGGTCGATGCGCTCTCGGCGGACAACAAACTCATCTTCGCCACCGGTCCGCTGACCAATACCGGTGCGCCCACCGGCGGTCGGTACATGGTAGTCACCAAGAGTCCTCTCACCGGGACGATCGCCTCGAGCAACTCCGGCGGCGTCTTCGGCGCCTATCTCAAAAAGGCCGGTTACGACATCGTAATCTTCGAGGGAAAGGCCGACAAGCCGGTGTATCTCGTCGTGAACGAGGAGACCGTCGAGATCAAGGACGCCTCCCACGTATGGGGTAAGCGCGTTGAAGAGACGACCAAGATCCTCACCGAGGAGAGCGGCCAAAAGCGCGCGTCGGTGGCGTGCATCGGTCCGGCGGGAGAGAAGCTGGTGCTGATCGCCTCGATCATGAACGAGGTGCATCGCGCGGCCGGTCGCAGCGGTGTAGGCGCCGTCATGGGGAGTAAGAATCTCAAGGCCGTCGTAACGTGGGGTAACAAAAACTCGCCGATCGCCAAAGAGGACGACTTTAAGGCGGCGGTCAAAGCGGACCTCAAGAAGCTCAAAGAGGGTGCCATTACCGGCGAGGGGCTCCCCACGTTGGGAACCAAGGTGCTGGACAATATCATCAACCAAAACGGGATGTATCCGACCCGCAACGCCCAGGACGTCATGTTCGAAGGTACCGAACTGGTCTCCGGCGAAGCCTTGGTGGAGAAAGGCTACTTGGTCCGTAACACCGGATGTTACATGTGCCCGATACGGTGCGCGCGGGACGTCGAGACCCCCAGCGGGCGACGTGGAGAGGGCCCGGAGTACGAGACGGGATGGGCCTTCGGCGCCATGATGGGCATCGACGACCTCAACGCCATCTGCGACGCCAACTTCACGTGTAACGATCTGGGAATGGATACCATCTCCGCCGGCGTTACACTCTCCTGCATGATGGAGCTCTACGAGAAGGGATTTATCCCCAAAGACGATCTCCAGAAGGGGCCGGAGCCCTACTTCGGAAGCACCGAATCGCTTCTGTACTACCTCAAGCAGATGGGGTATCGCGAGGGGATCGGCGACAAGCTGGCCGACGGATCGTTTCGTTTCGCCACCGGATACGGCCATCCCGAGCTCTCGATGACGATCAAGAAGCAGGAGCTCGCCGCCTACGATCCGCGCGGTGTCCAAGGACACGGTCTGGAGTATGCCGTCGGCAACCGCGGCGCCGACCACGTTCGCGCCTACCTCATCTCACCGGAGATTCTCGGCGCGCCGGAGAAGATCGATCCCCAGGACGTGAAAGGCAAGCCGCAGTGGGTCATCGCCTTTCAGGATCTGACCGGTGTCATCGACTCCTCCGGGCTGTGTCTGTTCACCTCCTTCTCCCTCGGCGCTCCGGATTACAACGGGCTCATCAACGGCGCCACGGGATTCGATCTGACGATAGAGGATATGCTCAAGGTCGGCGAACGTATCTGGAACATGGAACGCCAGTTTAACCTCGACGCCGGAATCGACCCCAAAGAGGATACGCTTCCCAAGCGTTTCTTCGAGGAGCCGGCGAAAGAGGGACCCAACAAAGGCCAGGTGCACCGACTACCGGAGATGTTGCCCGAGTTCTACAGCCTCCGGGGCTGGGACGCAACGGGCCGGCCGACCAAGGAGAAACTGGCCGAGTTGAGCCTGTAGAGGGATCGGCGGGCGCCCATGTGGAGGGAGGATATCCCCCTCTCGCATCGCGTGGTGCGCGCCGCCGGATATCGGAACATGAGGCACGGACCGGGCCCTCCCGGCCCGTGGATTCAAAGGAGCGACGGTGCCGTACATCAAGATCAAGCTCTTTGCGACATTGCAATTGCAGCTCGACATACGCGAAATCGATTACGACGGACCGGAGATCACCGCCGGCGAGCTTATCGATTGGATCCAGGAATACACGCGCGCAAAAGGGCATGCGTTGGACATCCGGACCAAGCTTTTGGACGTAGACGACAGCATTCGTCCCGGCACGATGCTCCTCATTGACGGTCACAATGTCATTCATGCCCAAGGGCTGAATACGCCGGTCGCCGGCGAAGTGTTCAGCGTCTTCCCACCGGCCGGAGGCGGGTGAACGTGGGCGAACCGGCGCTCGGAGCCGATGCGCTCTTTGTCCGGCATCGACCTCTTCTCTCCGACACGCAGTGGGCGATCATCCGAGGAGCCCGGATCGTGGTCGCCGGCGCCGGAGGGCTCGGCTCCCACGTATTGGATCTGATCGTGCGCCTCGGGGTGAACCATCTGGAAATCTGGGACCCGGGGGTCTTGGACGAGCCGGATCTCAATCGTCAGAGTCTGTACGTGCACGCCGATCTCGGACGGCTCAAAGTCGAGGCGGCCGTCGAGCGTCTGAGGACGATCGTTCCCGGCGCTCATATCGAGGGCGTCGCGGAGGCGGTAACCCCCGATTCGGCGTTGGGTCGCCGCATAGACGGTGTTGATATCTGTTTCGACTGTCTGGACTCCTTTGCGGCACGGGGTGCGCTGGAGTCGGCTGCGGTGGCGAGCTGGAATTACACGGCCGATAAAACGGTGAGTTCGATTTCTGAGACGAATCTCCACACGCCGGCGCCCGATCATACTACGGATATTCCGCGCATAATCGTCCACGGGGGTGTGACCGGATATTACGGCCAGGTTGTCGTGTTACGCCCTCCCGAGGTGGGATATGCCGCCGTGTTCGGCGACGACTTTGCGCGGACCGAGGCGGCCCCGAAGCCGGTCATGCCCCATTCGGTTGCGATCGTCGCCGCGACGCAGGTCGCGGAACTCCTACGGTGGCTGGTGAATCCTGAGGTGCCGACCCGGGCAAGATTGGTAGTATTGGACGCGTTATCGGCCGATAATCGCGTTATTGAGGTCGCCGTATAGGCTGACGGTCACCGACGCGAGTTCGTGGGGTATTTGCCGAATCGCCGCGGCGGCGATACACTGTACGACGCATGATCGTCATTGCGGTATAGAGACGCAAGACGGTGATATGGGGGCATCGCGCAAAGCGCACAGTGAATGATACACCGGGGAACGTCGATCGGCGAGCTTGTCTTTCAGGCTTCTTGTCGGGCGCCCGGCGTTACGTACTTTCGTGCTCAGGAGGCGCCCCATGCAGCCGTCAACGACGGATAAACCACTTTGCGGCGAAATCACGCCGCGCTATAGCAGACATCGCCCGCTTTTGAGCGACGCAGCGTGGGAGCGAATGTGCGCCGCACGCATCGTCGTTGCCGGTGCGGGGGGGCTCGGGTCTCACGTACTCCAGGTGTTATCGAGGTTGGGGGCGCTGCACATCGAGATATGGGACCCCGCCCTCCTGGACGAGCCCGATCTCAATCGGCAGGTTTTGTATGCCGAGGGTGACGTGGGACGCCCCAAAGTGCTCGCCGCGGCCGAGCGCCTGCGTGCAATCAATCCTCAGTTGGACGTAACGGCCGTTCAAGACGCCGTACCGGTCGACGCCGCAGGAGTCCCGTTGGGCGACGCCGATCGATCGGAGGTGGTGGTCTTCGATTGCCTCGACTCCTTTGCCGCCCGCGAGGGGCTCGACGCGCTTCATCATCGCATCGGGTGCCCCGTTTTTCATGGCGGCGTAGAGGGGTGGTACGGCCAGGTGACGACGCTGTTGCCGGGCCGCGGTGGATATGCGCGCGTGTTCGGACCCGAGTACGCCGAGATACCGGGGGGGCCCAAGCCCATTTTGGTTCACACCGTTGCGGCGGTCGCCGCTTTTCAGACCGGCGAGTTTTTGCACTGGTGTGCGGACCCGCACGAGACGCCGCTCTGCTCGTCGCTGCTGCTCTACGATGGAAAAACGATGCGAACCGATCGGGTGGAGCTCGCATGACGGTAACGGTGCGTTTTTTCGGCCCCCTCACCGATCTGTTTCCCACCTCACTCGATGTCGAGGTGTCGCTACCCGCGTCAAAGGAGAATCTGGAGGCCGAGCTGCGCTCTCATCTGCCGGCGCTCGGGAATCGCACCTTTCAAATCGCCGTGGATCGCACCATGATTTCTGCCGGCGGCTCTGTCGAACACGCCGCCGAGATTTCGCTGTTGCCGCCCTTTTCCGGCGGATGACGCGCGCGGTACACATTCAGGAGTCCTTATGAGCAACGTAGTAATCGAACCCGACGAGATGGTGCACGACGGGCCGCTGGACGCCGCCCGCCCGGCGGCGGTGAGCACAGTGTTTGCGAGCGACGGGAGGATCGGAGCCGTCGTGACGTTTTCAGGTGTCGTACGGCGTGATGCGACGCCGGACGGGTCGGTCGCGGCGATCGAGTTTTCCGCCCACCGTGAGATGGCCGAGGAGCGCATGAGGGAGATCGTACGGAATCGTGCGGGCTCCGTCGGAGGCGGATTCCTCCGAGTACACGTAGAACACGCCCTGGGCCGCGTAGAGGTAGGCGAGTGCCCGATCGTCATCGTCGTCGGTACCGGCCATCGGAAAGAGGCGTTTCGTCTCTGCGAGGAGATTCTGGAAGAGATCAAGCGCGACGTGCCGATCTACGGAAAGGAGATCCTCGACGGCGACACACACCGATGGAAGGTCAATCGGTAGAAGCGCCGACGGCACGCTACCTCACCGCGCCGGTGTCAATCAGCCGCTTCCGGCCGTCGCGCGTGGGCCGGACGAAAGGATACGATACGCTCGCGTTTGGTATCGATCCACGCTCCGCCGACGAGGTCTATCGCGTACGGCACTGCGGCGAATACGGCGTCCAGGCACTCCGCGATCGCCGCGGGATGCCCCGGTAGGGAGATGATCAGACACGCATCGCGCACACCGGCCTCCTGTCGGGAAAGAATCGCCGTGGGAACCGACTCGAGTGACGCGCGACGCATCTGTTCGCCGAAGCCGGGGAGCATACGCGTACAAACCGACCGCACCGCCTCGGGCGTCACATCGCGCGGTGCGGGGCCGGTCCCTCCGGTGGTCAGTACCAGCGAGCACCCCTTCTCGTCGATTAACTCCGTAAGTACTCCTTCGATAAGGGTTTGATCGTCGCTCACCAGGCGATACTCCCGCCGCCACGGTGTCGCCAATGTGTGCTCCAGCCACTGCTCGATCGCGGGACCGCTCCGATCCCCGTACTCGTCCCGGGAGGCGCGATCGGACACCGTCACGATACCGATCGTGGCAACGTGTGTGCGTGATTCCATCATTCCGTTGTACGGCGAGAGAGGCCGATGGTCAAGAACGCGTCTCCCGGCGGCGCCGGTATGAAATCGAATCCGCCTCGTACCGAGGGTAGTCTTCCCGCCGGTGCGTGGTTCGGCCGCTTGGCCCTCCTACAGCCCGAAATTCGCCCCTTTCAATCGTGTATCAGTTCTCAAATGGACAACGGTAGCGCGCCGCGACTTTCGCCGTTCTTCGAGCTCGTTGAGAGGTGCTTCGTCGTACCGGCCCTGTGCCGCCGGACGTTGATCCCCGCGCCCCCGACCGGGAAGAGGTTGATCCGTTGCGACCGGAGTACATTTCTTGTAACCTCTCCCCACGGTGGTGAGGACGATTCTTCGGGTGATAGTTCGGCCGGAGTTACTCATTGCATCCCTCGCGTTGATAGCTCTGTCGCTGACGGTCCGAGCACGCATACACAACAACCGCCCTCGACGACGACATACGGCACGCATCGTGCAAGGCGGCGACACGAGTGGTCCCGGACGGTTAACGAACGGCAAAACCGACGTCGCGCCCCGGAAACGTGATGCGCCGGGCAGAATAGTAGTTTCCGAGGAGACGTACCGAGTTCTCAAGAGCGACGGCACAATCCACGTGCCGAGATCCGATGAGCCGACCCGGCGCGGTATCGTTTCCGGCTCGGCATCAGGAACGGCACGTCGCCGCAGCTAACGGAAGATGTCGCTACTCTTCTCCGGAGTATCTCTGCCGAAAGCGATTGTCCCGCCGACATGCTAATGGACTCTGATCACGTTCCGGCCACAACCTCAATCGTCACCCGTTCGAGGATACTCGTCGCCGTGGTTACGTCGGCGACACCCGACCGAACGTCGCCGTCCGATCCATCGGGGCTCGAGTGGCCTATGAGTTCCAGCTCGACAGCCCCTGCGGCTACCGGTTCCACGACGGCCGCGTAAATAAGGGCGGGTTGTCCGCTTCCCCAGGGGCCGCCGGAGTAGCCGGAGGCCCCCGGTTCGACGTCTTGCGGATACGCATCGTTAAAGTCGGTGGAGCTATTGACTTCGAGCATAACGACACAGGGGCCGGCTGGCAGGTCCATGGTTGCGTGTAGGATGAGCGCCCTCTTCGTCGTGGCGGCGGATACCGCATCGATGTCGATGCTCGGGGTCTCGAAGGGGTCTGAAGACTCCACCGTCGCGTCGCCGGCGAGGCGTGCGCGATGCCGCCAGACGGGGAGTGCAGACGGCCGGCGGATATCTCCAGCCGCCACACCATCCAGTGGGGCCGCCCGCCAGTTTTGCGTTGCGGCGCGGTCGGTGACGTAGAGCGTGCGAATGTACTCGCCCTCGAGCGTCTCCATCCAAACCGCCATTTGCGGTGCGTTACGTACGGTAAGCCACCAGGAAACCTTCAGATCGTGAAGGTAGTGCTCCCCCGGGGTCACTCGGAGGACAAGAGTGTCTCCACCGTGGCTTCCGGTCCGAACCGTTTCTTCTTTTGATCCGCCCGCCCAAGCCGCCGCGGCCGAGAGAGCCACAAGGGCCGCGCCGAGGTATATGCGTTTCATTTTCATCTCGTCTCTCCTTCTCATATCAGAAATCGTAGATCCATCCGACTTTGAGTGAGACTTCACCGCTCACCCGTCTCGGCTCAAACCGATCGCTCCCGATCTCTACCGTTTCGGACCTCGTGGCCACATGGAGGGCTCCCCACGGTTCCAGGTAGAGGCGGGGATGAAGCCGCCAGATGTAGCCACCGCCCACCGTTGCGACCAAGCTGTTCCAGCTCGTCTCGACGCCGGTCGCCTCGTGTTCGATCGTGCTCATCCAAAGTTCCAGACCGGCACCGATCCACGGTCCGTTGTGCCGTTTGCCAAAGGTGTAATCGGTGATCAGCGCCATGACGTTTGTGCGGTAGGAACGGAAATCATCGGTTCCCAACACGGCGTCGGGAAAGCGGAGTCCGGCGCCCACGAGGCGAAACCGCACATGCTCCCGGGCGTACCACGCTTGACCCGATAGACCGATCTCGCCCGCAGCTGCACTCATGACCGGAGGGAGTAGGTCGAAGGTGAAACCCACAGCCTCAGAGATCCGCGGCTCTGGACCGCGAGATTCGCTATCCTGAGCGAACGGCTGCACAGGTATCACCAGCGCGATCCAAACTACCACGAGTGTTATTCGTCGACGTCTTCTCTTTTCCATTTCCAGTACCCCCTAACCGCGGGCTCGATCGCCGCCTCCAGCCGCTTCCATCCGGCTTCGGAGCCGAGATCGACACCCATGTAATTCGATGCCGTTCCCGAGCGCAGGATCAGATAGCTGATTCCCGCGTGGAGCAGCGCGCCGAACGCCGCCACGTCCCATTCCTCATCCACGGCCTTCCCCATCCGTTGCAACAACTGCAACCCTTGCTCCTCCCGAGCGTGGGCCAGCTTGTCGGTGAGCTCGTTTCGTTCGATCAGCTCCATCCGCATGATGTCCTGGGTTACCGCCAGCCGCCGCAGCCGCCGCAAATGGTTGCGGAGCACGGTGATGGTAAGGCCCGCGGCCTCATCGGCGTCGGACGGCTCCGTCGACGCCCCCTGCAGAAGCTCCTCCGAACTCGGCCAAAAGGTCGTTGACTCGGCATAGGCGTCCAGCAGCTCGCTCAGTCCGCCGAAGTAGCGGTAGATTAACACCTTGTCTACTCCCGCCTCGCGAGCCACGGCGTTGATCCCGATGTCCCGGAACCGGCCCCGCGCGAGCATCCGCCCTACGGTTTCCAGTATTCGTTCCTTCGTCGCCGATCTATCCTTCATGCGTACTCCTGTAATGTCACTAAGTGGTGACTTCTTGATTTGTACGATATGTCACTTACCGGTGACTTGTCAAGCTAAATCTCGCGATTTCGTCGGCGGAGTCGCCGGTCAGTCGTATCGAATGATAGGCCGAGGGCGAACGGTATCGCCCCTTCCAAACGCACCATAGAGCGCTGCGTCTCTACGAAGCGATACCCCGGGCTCTCGACGGAACGCAGGCGCCGCCTGCCGCTCGACTTCTCCGGCGCAGCAGGATCGAGATCGACCGGAATAGACACAAAGGTGTCGGCGCCCGCGGTAATACCGACCAAGCAGAAAAACGTTAGAGGGCTTGACTACTCATCAATCGACGATATCCCGATCGTCCGAGACCACGTCGGGGTCGTGACCCGCGCCGTCGACGCTCCGAACGAGGATCAACGCCTCGCCGTTTCGAAAGTTTTCGATAACGGAGGAGCGGTCGAACCGGTCGGGGAGGGGTTTCATCGACGGGGAGGCGATCGCGACGGTCCATTCGCCGGAGAAGTTCATAAACAGAGAGAGCGGACACACGTCGACCGGTGAACCCTCCATGTTTGCGATCGCAAACACCTGCTCGCGATTATCGGGGCTGGTGCGCCATCCGTAGTAGATCGTGTTGCAGTTGACGATGTCGCCGGTGTCGCCCCAATCTCCGGTGTCCTTGGCGCCGTTCGGCAGGAGCTTGCGGGCAAAATAGTCGCGACGTACGTCGTTGCTCGGGTTTGCCGCGAGCCAGCGATGTCGGCTGCGAAATGCGCGTAGCGCGAGACGGTACGCCGACCCGGCATCGTCGACATCGTCCTCGAAGGCGGTGATCGTTGCGGCGTCGCGCGCATCCAACATGAAGGCGCGGGCGTACTTGGAGAGCATCCCGCTCGCGATCATGTCGCGATCGTCGCGCATCGCTCTGGGCGCCTCGCGAACGAGTTCGGCGTCGGTCGACCAACGTGCGGGGTTGTAGTCGTCGATGCAGTCGGCGTCCTCAATTAACAACGCGAGCTCACGATCGCTGCAGCTTGCCAGTACCTTCAGTTTCTCGACCATTCGAGTCAGGACGGCGGCGCGCGCGGCGCCGACGCGTGGAATGCGCCGCATCAGCCACGTCAGGCTCTTGTCGAACAGCGCGCGCGCGGCCGCGACTCGATGTTCCGACGCGCGGGGGTCGCCGGCGATCCGGCAGGCCATCGCGCTCCAATGCGCGTTGGTCTCTCCGGCGGCGCGGAGCCGTTCAAGGGCGTGTTCGAGCGCCAGCGCATCTCCGTAGCCTCCACCCTCTTCCGGATCGTCGAAGAGATATCGAGCGGCGAGCGCTTCGGTCTTCACCTCCGATCGGAGCTGATCCAGCCGATCGGCAAACCCGGGGTGACGCGCCTTCTCCGCCGGCGGCGCCACGAGGGAGCGAACGGTCGTGAACCCGAGCGCCTTGAGACGCGTGTAAAACCCCTCTTTGCGGTACAGGGTCTCGTCGACGTACCAGGTGAAATAGCGCGAACCCTCTTCGGCGGCGATTTTGACGTCGTAGGTCCGATCGATATCGCGCATGAACGTCCACGGCGTATGAAACAGGACGTTGAGCATGAACATCGGGTGCCCCGGCAGGAAGCCGAGCGTCAGCGCCGTGAGCGCCCCGTGGTCCAGCGCGTTGTGCGCCACCTCCCGCATCGTCGCACCCAGCTCATCGTTGTAATAGTTCTCGAACGCGTCGCCGGTGCGGTACTCGGATGCGGGTGTCATCTTGGTCATGCGATAGAAATAGCGGGCGTTATCGTGGTTGCTGTTGCCGGTAATCCAGTGCGCGCCGTAGCGAAACACCTCGACGAACCGATCCCACTTGGAGAAGAACCACTTGAACTTCCCGTGCACGTTGTGGGCGAAGATAATCGGGCTCCACTGTTTGACCCGGTCGCCGAACGGAAGGGTACGTTCTATCGTGTGGTCGAGGTACTTCGAGTTGTAGAGCCAGTTGATGTCGTCGGGCCACGGCCTACCGTCTTCGAGATTGAAGTCGGGACGGCGTCGGATTCCGTTGATGTCGACGACGATGTTGGCCATTTCATTCAGGAAGGCGTCGTTCTGGATGCGCATCCCCGAGACCGGATCGCGATCGGCGACGAAGTCTTGCGCGCCGTCGACCCTTACGGCGTCGAACCCGTACGCGAGCTTCCGTTCCAACAGCTCCAAGAGCAACGCCTGTACTTCGGGCCGCCCGAAATCGATATCCCGTCCGTACATGTTAGCTCCGCGCAGGTACGCGCTGTTCACATGTTGGAGGTCGTCGTGATCGGTCGAAACCCGCTCGAAGGTCTGAAGGAGACGGGCGCCCTGGAAGTCGCAGTGCCCGAGGACCGAGTCGATGCACAGCTGGATCGGCCGGTACGGCATGGTGTGGAGCGTCTCGACGAACTCGAGAAACTCGTTCGGCCGCACGGTGCGCAGGACCGACGGATTGACCGCCGCCGACCCCAGGATCGGCGTATCGTACCCCCAGTTGGAGATGTCCGGGCGGGAGAGAGCGATCGTTATCGCACCGGCCTCGGCGTCCGACGGCGCCGTATCGACGCCGTCGGAAATCCGAAAGAACTCACCCGAGCGTTCGGCGACCCCTTCGCGCTCCGCCGGCGGTACTTCGGGCGTCAGCTCGACCGAGTCGAACCCGACGAACATCCGGTCGGCCGGGCTAAGACGAGCGTACGGCTCCTCGCCGGCGTCCAGAGCCTCTTGGATCGATTCTCCGATCCGCCGGTAGCGTTCGGTAAGGGCCGCAAACGTCCGCTCGCTCGTGGCCGTCTCGGTGTGAATTTCGAGATGCATTCCAACGTCGTGTGCGCGATAGGTGCCGTCGGAGAATTGTCGTGCGTTATGGGTGCGGAAGTACTCCATATCGCGGCGGCCGGCGAGCATCGTCGTGACGTCGAATACCTCCGCGGGCGCGTAGATTCCGAAGGGCAGCGACGCCGCAAGGGGGTCGCGAATGATGTGACGTCGTTCGCCGTCGTCATAGCGCAGCCAGTAGAGGTCGCCGAGGGTCGTGCGATCGCCGGCCACGACGCCGTCGACTTCACCGACCAGGTAGTCGCCGACCGCCTCGAGCCTGACGGCCGCGACGTACGCCTCCTTGGAAACGCTCGTCCCCGACGGTAACTCTGCGAAGTCGAACGGGTCCGCGAAGCGGAAAATCTCGAGCCGGATATCTTCGAGACGATCGGCGAGTTTCCCGTCTGCTATCCCAGGCATCCAGATGCCGAACCGGACCCGCGCGAACGCTCCGTCGCGTCCGGTCGGCCGCGCACCGAGCACCATCTTCGCCAGTGTTCTTGCACGGCGCCGGTGATCCTCCGACGTTATGACGCGTTTGACCGCGACGACAAGTTCCTCGGTCATTGCTCGGTTCAGCGCTGGGGAGTCGGTGTTGTTCATTGTGGTGTCCTTCTTGGGCGTCCGGCCGCGACGAGCCGCCGCAGACTACACGGCAGAGGCGAAACTCCGGAGCTCCCCGCGAACGGGAGTCGACGATTCGGTCGTCATACCGCTCAGTCGGTGAAGATGTCTCCGGAAGCCCCCGGTCTTGAGGCACGCTTCGGCGTGGTCGCGGGATTTCCACCGGCCGATCGCGAGCACCTCGTCGGTGGGGCGAGAGTAGCGCTTCATCCGCACGAATCCGTCGTGTCCGCGCGCGATATCCAGCCCTTCCCGTAGCCGCGTTGCGCACCTCTTCTCGAGCCGTTCCGGTAGGCGTCGGTATTGCATCATTGCTGTGTACACGGAAGCCCTCGCATGTCTCATTATAGCAGTGCCGCTCACTTTCACCCAGAGTTATATCGGTCCGACCGGTCCCGGCCACACGGGGCCGCCGTGTACGCGTGTTACTCCAACCACCCGGGATTTGCCGTCCGACTAACGTGACGCGACCGCTTCGATCTCAACGACGCAGTCCGGATGGAATAGCGCGGCGACACCAATCAAAGAGGTCGCGGGCCGACAGGCCGCGTCGGCCAGGCGTGTGCCCAGCACGTGTCCGGCGCTCGCGAATGCTTCAACGTCCGTTGTGTAGTAGGTGAATCGGACGACATCCGAAAGCTGAAAACCGGCCTGCCGAACCAACGTTTCCATGTTGTCGAGTGTTTGATCGATCTGTCTCTCCATATCGCCGGGGTGAAGGAGGTTCCCGTCTTGATCAACCGATACGATACCCGCGGTAAATAGGGTGCGTTCCGCGTCGGTGACCTCGTTCGCCTGAACGAAGCCAAACTGATCCTGCCAGGTCCATGGGTTAATGATTCTTCGTTCCATCGTGCGATCTCCTTGTCGATCTACGTGTTTTCCCTGAAGACGGATTGTAGCTGTGTCAGATGGTTGACCATCGAATCCAGCTCTTCTTGATCGAATGCTTCGATCCATTTCTCATTCCATTGCTCGAACACCGTCATACATTCGCCTATCAGCCGATCGCCCGTTGAGGTCGGCTCCAACCACGTCGAGCGGCGGTCTTCCGCCGACGTCTTGATTGCGACCAGACCCATCTGATTCAGCTTCTTGACAACTTTGGATACATGAGCTTTTTCCAGAGCGAGGCGGTTGACCATGGTGGTTTGGTTGACGTTATGAGCTTTCGCGATCTCATAGAGAACTGAGAACTGTTGCTGATTCAGGCCGAACGATTTGAGAAGTCTGTTGCCGTGGCGTTGGAGCATGCCGCCGATGTTCAACAATTTGCCGATTATCAACGGGGCCGATTGACTCTTACCGGCGTACGATCCGCCCAAACTCGATTTAGTTTCCATGGATACTAATATGATGCGAAAAAGTTGCCGTGTCAACTAAAAATGATCCGCCAAACGGACGAGTTATTCGAAAGCGGCATACCGTCCGGCCGGCCTGCACGATGCTGCCGGAAGCGGAGCGGTGGACGATCGGCGCGGCGCACCTGTTATATGGTGTTGCGACGGTGGACCGGACCTGTCCGCGTTTCGCGTCTCCGGTACCGCCGGACTCGGGTGCTTACGCCTCGGACGGTTGCATCGGTCGGAGTGATGTCACGTCCCATATTGATCGCGGTGACAGCGTACCGGAGTCCATCTCCTTCTGAATCACGGCTACCGTTTCCGGACCGACGATCCAGCCCGCTATCATGTCCGGTTCAATTGCGGCGATGAACGGGTGTAGCGCCAACGAGTAGTACTCCTGCGGAATACCGTCGATTTTCTTGTCGACCGGCGGTCGACGAAGGGAGCGGGCGAACCGTTTCGGGATGACGGCGGTGACGTTCGTGCGATTTCGGGAACTTCGCGGGAGGTCGTCGAATACACTGATCGGTCGACTAATGCCGTCGCGGTCGAGCATGACCATGTTTTCAATCCGCGTACCGAAGTAGATCGTTCCGATTTCATTCGGATCTACCGTATCTCCCCGATGGGGACCATGTGAGTCGATCGCTATATCTTCCGACACTCTATCCACCTCTTTGCCGCCCGGACGGTGACGGCGGCATACCGTGCGGGTGACCTGCAGGCGTACAGTGGAACGATCGCTCACTCCTCGGACCTGCGGTCGAACGCCGCCCGTGCTCCCTCGATCTCCGCTTTTCTCGATTTCGCCCAACGCGACAGTGTGGTGAGCGGATCGACCAGCGACCGCCCGAGGTCGGTGAGCGCGTAATCGACGCGAGGAGGCGTAGTCGGGTTGACCGTTCGGGATACCAACCCTTCACGCTCCAGCTTACGGAGCGTCTGAGTGAGCATTCGCTGCGAGATGTCCGGTAGGGCGTTCAACAACTCGGAAAACCGATGCCGCCCGAAACCAAGATGGGTGATGACGAGCAGGCTCCACTTGTCCCCGATGTGGGCCAGGACGCCTCGTATAGGGCAGCACGCGGTGTCATAGAACTCGTCGGGAGCGATGTTCGGCGGAGTACGCTTGCTCATGGTTGTGACCTTTCCGAGTCTGCTTGCAATTTCTCTTGGATGTTGTTACTAATAGTAACTAAGTTACTTATCGATACAGGAGGCGCCATCATATGAACAACCGACAGAACGCCGTTGACATACTGGTAAGAGGTATCGCCGGCGGAGACACCGACTTTCTTGAACACATCGTCGCCGAGGACTACAAGCAGCACAATCCACGGGTCCCCGACGGCCGCGAGGGGCTGATCGGCATGGTGAAGCACCTGCAGTCCGAGGGCGGGAGTTTCACGGTCGAGCCCGTGCGCATAATCGCCGATGGAGATGTCGTCGCCGTTCACGGACGCCATACCGGCGTGGGCGAATCCGCTGCATTCGATGTGTTCGCATTTCGGGACGGTGTGGCCGTGGAGCATTGGGACGGAATCCAAGAACCACCGGATACGACGGTGTCCGGCCGATCGATGATCGATGGGCCGACCGAAATCACCGATCTCGATCGGACCGAGCAGAACAGAAAACTGGTCGTCGATTTCTACCAAGAGATCTTGATCGACGGAAGGACGGAGAGGCTCGGAGAGTATCTGGGCGAAACCTATCACCAACACAATCCCGGCATTGCGGATGGTGCGGAAGGGTTGATGGGTTTCCTCGACCATATCCAAGAAAATACTATTCCCTTCGAGCTAATCAAGACCCATCGTTCGATAGCCGAGGGCAACTTCGTTCTTCTTCAGAGCGAGGGGCGCATCGCCGGTACACCGCATGTGTTCTATGACCTCTTTCGCGTCGCCGACGGAAGGATCGTGGAACATTGGGATACGGTACAGGAGATCCCGACCGAGATGGTGCATGACAATGGGATGTTCTGAGCATCCGCGATTTCGCCGAGAGTCTCTCGGGACGGTGCGTCGGTGCGCGATCGACGCACCTCCATCGGTCGAACTCAACAGGTTCAACGCGAGAGCCCGCAGAGAACGTCCGTGGCTCAAAAGGATTGTAGATGAAGACACTGGGATTCTCTGAGGAGAGTTTTGTTTTTCTGAAGGACTTGGAGAACAACAATAACCGTGAGTGGTTCGCCTCAAACAAGGACGCGTTCAGGAGCCTCTTAGAAATCCCGTTCGTACGGGTGATCGATGCGTTGAACGATAGACTGGGGGATGCCGACTATCCGCTACGGGGCGGTCGACAATCTATGTATCGCATTCATCGCGATGTACGTTTCTCAAAAGACAAGACGCCGTACAATACCCATGTAAACGGCTTGATGAGCCCGTCCGGTAAAAAATCGAACGAGGCCGGGCTGCTTTACCTGCAGATCGACGTGAAAGGGGGATTTGCATCGACCGGTTTTCACCGACTCTCGCCCCGGCAACTCACGCCGATCCGGGATGCGATCATTGAACGGGCCGGCGCGTTCGACCTCGTATTGCGCTCGCTTAACGAAGCCGGTCTTGCGGTGGATCGCGGTGATGCGCTCGCAGCTATGCCGCGTGGATACTCACGTCATGACGGACATCGTCATGCGGATTACATCCGTTTGAGAAGCCTGCTCGTGAGACGGAACTTGTCAAAGGATCAGTGGCTGTCCGGGGACGTAATTGACGACGTGGAAGCGCTGGTTCGTAGTGCGATGCCGCTACTCGTTTTCTCGCAACCGGCTTCTTGATAGGTCAACGCAGCGTGCGTGGCGAAGGAGCGGACGCCTCAGTGAGACGTCCAGATATGCTGGAGCACCTCTTCGCGAAGCGTGACGAAGGCCGCGTCGGACTTGATGGCGCGCCCGCGGCCGGCCGTCTCGGAGCGGCTGAAGGGCGGACACACCGTCGCCAGAATGGTACCGGGCTGCGAGGAGAGCACCACGATATGGGTCGCAAGAAAAACCGCCTCCTCTACGCTGTGAGTCACTAATACGACGGTCTTTCCCGTCGAGCGCCAGATTTCCAGAAGCTCCTCTTGCAAGTGCTCGCGCGTCAGGGCGTCCAAAGCGCCCAGCGGTTCATCCATGAGGAGCACTTGCGGCTCGTTGGCGAGCACTCGCGCGATTGCGACGCGCTGACGCATGCCGCCGGAGAGCTCGTGCGGGTGGCGATGGCGATAGTCCCACAGCTTCACCATCCGCAGATAGCGTTCGACCGACTCGCGGCGTTCACCCTTTGCCATGCCGCGCATCCGGGGACCGAACTCCACGTTGCGATAGACCGAGAGCCACGGATACAGCGACGCGCTCTGGAATACGACGCCGCGTTCCCACCCCGGTTCGCGTATGGCGCTTCCCTGAAAGCGGACGTCGCCCCCCGTCGGTGTGAGAAAGCCGGCAATGAGGCGCAGGAGCGTCGTCTTGCCGCTTCCCGACGGCCCCACCACGCACACAAAATCTCCCGGCTGTACCTCGAGATTGATGTTTTTGAGCGCCTCGACGCCGCCTCCCCGGGTAGGGAAGACGACCGAGGCGTCGCGAAATGAGATAAGCGGAGGGGCTATTGAAGCGCCTCCTCGAGATACTGTGGATTGATCGCCTCTTCGAATACCGCTCGCGAGGGGGCGCTTGTGATGGTTCCCTGCTCGAAGAGAAATTGCCCCGTCGCCACGAATACGTCGGCGAGATTGCCGATTGCGCCGGGCGTACCCAGATACTCCTCGCCGAGCTGTTCCTCGCCGTCTACCCATACGAGGCTCGCCATTTGCCTGGCCGCCTCTTCGACCTCGATACCGAACTCACGCGCCACCGCCTCTGCGGCCTCATCGGGGTTGGTTCTGTAGAACTGAACGGCGCGGTGGAGCGTCGCGAGATAGGTCGAAACCACCTCGGGATAGCGTTCCGCAAAGGCGGTACGCACGAGACCGATATCGCCGGTTACGTATCCGCGAGAGGCAAGCTCCCCGCTGGATATCAGGACGCGCCCGTCGAACTCGAGCATTTGGGCGAGGGTCGGCTCCCATACGAACCCGGCATCGATATCTCCCCGCTGCCACGCCGCGAGCATCTCCGGGGGCTGCATGTCGAAGATCTCAACCGTCGCCGGATCTACGCCGAACTCCTGAAACGCCGCCAAGAGATGATAGTGCGTCGTCGCCCCGAAGGGTGCCGCAACGCGCCGGCCGACGAGATCGGCGACCTCGCGGATATCGGAGTCCTCGCGGACCACCAACGCCTCGTTCTCACCTATGATGTCGTAGATCCAGAACACTTGGCCGGGCACGCCTTGGGCGATCGCGGCGACCGTCGTGCTCGAGCCGCCCAAGCCCAGATCCATGCCGCCGGCGGCGATCGCCGTATTCAAGTCGCGTCCGGAGTCGATCTGCACCCAACGGATCGGAATCCCCAGCGCCTCCTCGTGCCAGCCGAGGTTCTTGGCGATGATCTCCGCATTCGGTATCGCCTGAAACCCGATGACGATCTCCTCGGGCATTCCCGAGTCGGCCTCTTGACCGCCTCCGGCCATGAGCGGAGCGGCCGCTACCGCCGCGATCCACACAGCGACTATCGTCGCGATGACTTTTCGTTGCATTATTCTCTCCCTTTCCACGGCACCAGCCGTCGTTCGATAAGGACGATCCCACGGTCCAACAGGACCCCGGTGATGCCCATTACGAATATACCCATGAATATGACGTCACTCCTGAGGAAGTTGCTCGCGTCCAGCACCATCCAGCCGATACCCGACTGAGCCGCGACGATCTCCGAAGCGACGAGCGTGGTGTAGGTGAACCCGACGCTCACGCGCATGCCGGTAAGAATCTGGGGTAGACACGCCGGAAAGATGACGTGCCACATCACCTGCATCTCGTCGGCGCCGAGGGAACGCGCTGCGTGGAGCTTCTCCTCGGACACACTCCGTACCGCCGATGAGGCGCTGATCGCCAACGGTGGAAATGCGGCGAGATAGAGCAGTGCAATCTTGGACTCATTGTCTATGCCGAGCCACAGGATGAGTACCGTGTAGTAGGCCAACGGCGGCAGGGGGCGATAGAACTGTAGAATCGGATCGAAGGCGGCATAGATGAAGCGGTTGTGGCCCATCCATAACCCGATGGGGACCGCCGTAACAACGGCGAGGGCAAACCCTGCGAAGACGCGCCACAGACTCGAACGAAGGTGAAAGAGAAGCGTTCCGCCGCGATAGCCGTACATCAAAATATCGAGAAAAGCGCGTACGACTTCCATCGGATGGGGGACGAACAGGCGCGGAACAACTTCGAGCGCCGCTATGATCCACCACACCGCTATGAGCGCCGAAACAACGGCACTTCCGATGATGAAGTTCGTAGACGGTGTAAGACGCTTTACGCCGGCGGGCAGGTTGTATCGGGTTGTTTTTGCTTTCACTGTTGCGTAGCCATTGTTACGGTCTGCCCCTCGACCGTCGTCTTTACGATATATTTTACAATACAACTAATTTTGAGAGGTAGTCAATGGACCGCATATGGCACTCCTACTGTGACGCGAGAGAGGCGGTACCACACCGTGAACGATAATGTACACGCGTCTCGAACCAACGAAGCGCGCGCAGCCCGCCGCATCGCTCTAACCGTCGAGTTCATTATCATTTATGTGCTTATCCCGGCCCTCCCGCTTGCCGGTTTGAGGCCCCGATGGTACGTTCCGGCGTTTTTGGTCGCGATCGTCTGGATCGCCGTCGTCGGTATACGTGCACGACGCTCGCGCAAAACGTCGCGCGGCGGGCGTGTCGGCCGCACCAAACGCTCCGAGTCGGGGGTGCGGCGTCGTCTGCCGCCCGATTTCGCAGCTATCAGCATCACGTTTCTCGCCTTTGCCGTCGTCTCTGCAGTAATGATCGCGCTGATTCGGCCCGATTTGCTCTTTAGCGCTCCCCGGGAAGCGCCGCGTCGGTGGCTCCTGTTTTGGTTCATCTACACCGTGGGCTCGGTTGCGCCGCAGGAGGCGCTGTTTCGCGTGGTCTTTTTCGACCGATATCGCGTGCTGTGGGGAGACCGACGATGGCTCGCGCTACTCTTGAACGCCGTCTCGTTCTCGATCGCCCATGCGATCCTGCACCATCCGATCGTCTACGCCCTTACCTTTGCCGGTGGATACGTCTTCTCCCTCCATTGGCTGCGTTCACGACGGTTCTTGTCGCTATGCCTGCTCCACGGCGTGTATGGGTTTTGGTTGTTCACCGTAGGATTGGGACCGGTGTTCGGCTTTCCCTTTTAGTCTCGGCCGTACCGTGGGTGCACCCGCACCGTGAAACCGTCACTCCGCCTCGTCGTCTGTAATGGTATGCAACTATCGCTACAAAGGAGTGGAGTATGAACGTTTCACCAAAGGCTGTACGCTCGACCGTGCGAGATCGATATCGATCGGTCGTCGTCGAGTCCGAGGACGACCGATCGTGTTGCGAAACGGTGGGCGAGACCGTCTCTTGTTGCGGATCTTCCTCCGAGGAGGGTGCCTCGACGCAGTGCGGCGGAGGATATACCGCTGATCAGATACGCACGCTCCCGAAAGGGGCCGATCTGGGCCTCGGATGCGGGAATCCGACTCTCGTCGCCGAGTTGGCGCCCGGCGAGACGGTGCTCGATTTGGGAAGCGGTGCCGGCGTCGACGTCTTTCTCGCGGCGCGCACCGTCGGTCCGGCGGGACGCGTAATCGGTGTGGACATGACACCGGAGATGGTCGAGAAAGCTCGCCGTAACGCGCGTATCGGCGGGGTCGAGAACGTCGCGTTCGTTCTCGGGGAGATCGAGGCGCTTCCACTCTCCGATAACAGCGTGGACGTCGTGATTTCGAATTGCGTGGTCAATCTCTCGCCCGAGAAGGGGAGGGTGTTTGCCGAGGTGTTTCGCGTACTGAAGCCGGGAGGACGGCTAGCGATCTCCGATATCATCGCGTTACGACCGATGACCGACGCAGAGCGCTCCGACATGGCGTTGTACGGATCGTGCGTGAGTGGAGCGGAGACCGAAGAGTCGGTCGTCGACATGCTCAGGGTAGCCGGCTTTGAGGAGGCCGGCGTGGAGATCGGCGGCTCGAATGTGTCGTGGAAGAGCATCGACAAGCCGAACTATCCCGTCG
Organism: Alkalispirochaeta sp.; assembly: GCA_965601925.1. Taxonomy (GTDB): domain Bacteria; phylum Spirochaetota; class Spirochaetia; order DSM-27196; family Alkalispirochaetaceae; genus Alkalispirochaeta. Next base: position 655,318 of record OZ271854.1, on the reverse strand, counting down.
CATCGGCGACCATTCGCGGGCACAAACCGCCTGCGTAAGCTCGGCCCGCGCGGTCCGGCGGGCGACCGCACGCGTAGGCCCGTCGGCGACCGCATGTTCGATAGACAGGTCGCCGGCAGGGGATGATCGAGGTGCGGGACGGTTATGTGTCGTCGGACACGGCGAACTCGCGTATGAGAATTGCGGAAAAGAGCAGGATCTCCGCCATAAGACGCATGAAGGTGAGAAATACGACCGCCCACGCCATCACACCGTAGGCGACGAAGCGCGAGCCGGCGACGCGTACCGTTGCGCCGCCGGCGGTAAACAGAACGCGCCACACGATCGCCGCTCCCAGCGAGATGGCTATGGTGCGTCCCCTCTTGAGCGGTCGCCCGGCGGCGGCGCGAAAGATGGCAAAGAAGGCGCCGGTGGCAACGAGGGCCGAAAAGGACCGACTTCCGAAGGTGATCAACCTCGTCGGAAGGGGATAGATCCGACCTATGAGCTCCGCGGCCGCGGAGGCGAGCGCAGCGACGTACAGCAGGGCCAGAAGCAGCGCGCCGGCGGCCACCGCGGCAATGCGACCTCGTTTGGGCGACCAGCGGCAACCGATGCCGACTGCGAGCGTACGATAGAGGTCGAAAAAGAGGTTGTTTACCGCCAAGAGAAAAAAGGCGACGGTGAACAGAGACAGGGAGCCCGGGTTACGGGAGTACCGCTCGATTCCGGCGAGAAACCCACGACGTATCCCTTCGGGCAAAAAGTTTAGAAGCTCCCCCTCCAAGAGCGTTACGATCTCCGGAGTCACGAGGATGGAACCGGCTAAAAAGAGCGTGAAGAGAAGGGGAACGGTTCCGACGATGAGGCTGAAGCTCAAGCCTTTCGTCAAAAGTGATCCGTGAATCTCGACGTATCGACGAATGATACGCCGGATCGGGCTCAACAGTTTCATAACGCTCACGATAGTGTCCTGCGCGCCTATATCCGACCATTCGTGCGTATCGGCCTCACGCCGACGGTCGATCGGCACGTTCCTCATTATAGATCGGCGTGTATTCCTTGAGGTTTATGCACTGCGTCCGTGTAAATCGAGGCGCCGCCGCCGGATCGGCATTCGCTACCCGTTCGTGCGTAATCGGCCCGCGATAGGTCGCGGTTTCGGCCGAAACCGGCTCTCGCCGATGAACTTCCTCTCACGGTCGATTTCGCCCCCGTCGATCCTGACGACTGCGGTCCCGTGACTCAATCTGTCTTTGCGCGCAACGGTCTATTCGCCGGTACCTATGTGTTGATCTTCATCGAAGGTGATCCGGCGTCACGTCTCTCATTGAGACGTGTTGCACCCACACGATTCACGGATGGTCGGTGTCGTTCCTTCCGCTGCGCACTCGCGGCGTCCCCTTCGGGCTCTCCACGCAATGGACTCGTAGTCCACGACGCGGCCTCTCGCGTCGAACACAAAGCGACAACACGCCAGAAGACGCTCTCGCATCATCGCTCGTCCGCGCCGGACGCGGCTTTTCACCCCCGAGGGCGTGAGATCGAGGCGGCGTGCGACCTCGCCGTACGGGAGGCGGTCGATATCGGTCATCAATAGAGTGGTGCGATACGGCTCACTCAACGCTGCGATCGTGCCGCGCATCCAGCTTGCAATCTCGATCCTACCAATCTCGTCGCGACGACGATCGTCAACGTCGTCGCCGATCTCCGTGTACGGTTCTCCGACTCGTCGGGTACGATAGTAATCGATGATACGGTGTTTTGCGGCGCGAAAGAGAAACGCTCCGGCATTCCGAATCGCGTCGCCGTCGCGAAATGCGATAAGAAGCTTAAGAAAGATGTCGTGAGTTATGTCTTCGGCAGTCTCGTCCGAGTCAATATGTCGGCGTACGTACCGAAACACGGCGTCGTGTAGTTCTCGATACAGCTCTTCCATTCGTTGTCCTCATTCATTACGACGAGAGAACCGCCGCGCGGTTTCCTGTGCCGTCATACTACACCGAATGGCGCATCCGGAGCGGCTCCGCGGCGGAATCGGCGGGCCGGTATGACGGAGAACATCCCGGCCGGCACCGCGGGTGCGTCCGGACCGCCTCCCTCGTTTCGTGTAATTGTCGTTTTCGGTCCGATTCGTGTACCTTCTGGCGGAAAAGCACGGCTCGGTTTTCGCCGGGCATATGAGGAAGTGTATGGCGTATTGGCTGATGAAGTCCGAACCCGATGAGTTCGGCATCGATGATCTGCAGCGCGTTGGGGTTGAGCCGTGGGACGGCATTCGAAACTACCAGGTTCGTAACATGATTCGCGACGACATGCGCGTCGGCGATTTGGCGTTTTTCTACCACTCCAACAGCAAGCCGCCGGGCATCGTCGGCATCATGAAAATCGTCACCGACGCGTACCCCGACTCTGCGGCGTTCGATCCCGAGGACAAGCACTACGACGCGAAGAGCGATCCCGATAACCCGCGCTGGTTTCGCGTCGACGTCGAGTTTGTCGAGAAGTTTGACGCTATGATTACTCTCGATACGCTCAAAGACCATGAAGAGGCGCTCGCCGAGATGCCGCTTGTACGGCGCGGTAATCGGCTATCGATCATGCCCGTCTCGGCAGCGTGTTGGGACTACATCCTGACGCTGCGGTGAACGACGGTTGCGCCGGAGACGCGGCGCATGTCGCGTGTATCGGCGGCGGGCGTGTTCGCATAGCATATCTTTGCTCGAGGTACCTCCGCGTCGTATGATGGTGGTACATGGACGCGGTACGTACACAACAGCAGTTGGATTCCTTCATTCGAGAGATTCCCAAAGTCGAGTTGCACGTTCACTTAGAGGGGAGTATACCTCCCGAGACGCTGCTCGAGCTTGCTCGGCGAAACGGTGTAGCGCTGCCGGTGGATACACCGGAGGCGATTGCGAGGTGGTACACGTTCAAGGACTTTCCGCACTTTGCCGACGTTTATCACACCTCGTCCAAGTGCATTCGTTCGGCGGACGATATCGAACTGCTCGCAAAGGACTTCATTAAGGGCCAGGCGGCTCAAAATATCGTCTATACCGAGTTCACGTTTACCGCTCTCACCCATTATCAGAACTACGACATCGCCTTTGACGCACAACTCGCAGCGCTCGATCGCGCGCGTGCGTGGGCGGAGCGGGAGTTGGACGTCTCCTTCGGCGTTATCGTCGATATCCCGCGCGATACCGGCACGCCCGAGGAGGGAGTCCTCGTTGCCGAGTGGCTTGCGGGTAGTTGGGGGGAGACGATCGTGGCGATGGGGCTCGGTGGTTACGAGATCGGGTTTCCACCCGAGATGTTCAAGGCGGCGTTTGATATCACCGGACGTGCCGGAGTGCCCGCCGTAATCCACGCCGGCGAGACCGACGGGCCCGCGAGCATTTGGGGCGCCCTCGAGGAGCTGGGCGCCGTGCGTATCGGTCACGGTGTACGCTGTCTGGAGGATCCCGAGCTGGTCGAGTATCTGCGTTCCCGGCGCATTCTTCTCGAGGTGTGTCCGTCCAGCAACGTGTGTCTCGGCGTCGTACCGTCGTTGGCGGAGCATCCGTTGCCGCGTCTGGTGGAGAGCGGACTCGTCGTCACCGTCAATTCCGACGATCCCCCGATGTTCGCGACGACCTACACCGACGAGTTTTTTCGCGTGACGCGGCAGTTCGGATTTACCGCGGACGATGTAGCGGAGTGGCAACGAAACGCCGCGGCCGGTGTGCTCGGCTCTCCGGAAAAGCGGCAGGCGATCGCGGATCGTGTAGATAAGGGGATTGCGGCCGCCGCGTCCCGCCGGTAACGACTAACGACCGAATCGATAGCGGTGAGCCGCGTTACATTTGCATCGACCTCGCGTCTCCCTCGCGCCGTCGCGGTTTCGGCGTTATAAGAAGTGTTTCTCGCACCCGGGTGCGATACACTGAGTTGGAAGCATGTCGTTCACGACGGATCTAACCCTCGTTAATGCCTGGCGTAACCGGCTGCTCACCTACTGCTTGCGAATCGCCCTCGTTGCGGCGCTTATCGCCTTGATCCCCAGCCTGGCGCTCTCGTTCTCCGCGTCCCTATGGCTCGTATTTTGGATCGATCTGGCCGCCTATGTGTTGATTTTCGTGTTGTGGATCGGCAAGCGCATACCGTACATGATCCGTGTCGCCGGCGTTATCCTAATCGCGTTCGTCCTCGCGACGCTTCTTTTGGTGCAGTTAGGGCCGCATGGCGGGGGGATTGTGTGGCTCTTCGCCGCCGTCGCCTTCAGTGCGCTCCTCTTGGGTCGTACCGGTGCTCTCGTTACCATCGCGGCAGTTGTCGCCGCCACGGTGGTGTTGGGGTGGGCGCTCTCTCGCGATCTCCTCGCATGGTCTATCTCGGTCGTCGAGTGGACCGTTCATATGACGAACTTTCTCGCTGTATCCTCTGTGTTGGCGCTCGCTACGGATTTTCTCGTAACGCGGCTCGAGGCGTCGTTCGCACGGCAGCGCGCCTATCATCTTGCGCTTCTTCGTCGCCACGCCGAGGTCCGCGATGCAAACGAACTACTGCGGTTTCATCTCGAGCTACAGGCGGGATTGCTGGGCGAGCTGCACCATCGCGTCAAGAACAACCTGCAACTCCTGGCAAGCCTCCTCAACCTCGAGTCCGACGGCGAGGTCGACGCACGAACGACTCTCGAGACCTTTCGGTCGCGCGTGTACTGCCTGGCCGTCGCCCACGAGTTACTCCACGGAAATGACGACGCCGCCACGGTGGACGGCGAGGAACTCCTTACGACGATCAGGGATCACTCCCTCGCAACGGACGGTCGGTTCGGCGCCCATCAATGGTGTTCGGTGGAGGCCCGCGGCGTGCGGATCGGTTTCGACGCCGCCGGCCCGATTGCACTCCTCGTGGACGAGGTTCTACGCACATGGCGCGTAGTACACCGTGAGGCCGAGAGACCCGGCCGTTGCTCGCTTACATTTTCCGCTTCGAAGTCCGACGCGACCCTCACGTTTTGCGGGAAAGCGGACGAGAGCCGGGCGTATGCATTCGCACAACGCGTCTCGGCCCACGGCGGATACCTGGTCGATGCGTTGGTCGACCAACTTCACGGGAGCGTTTCGGCGCCCACCGGGTGCCACGGCGCCGGTATCGCGATTCACATTCCCTCACCGACTGCACATACGGCGGCCGCACGCTCAGGCGGCTCGGCGCGATCGATAGCGTCACTCATTCGAAGGTGACGAACACCGGATAGTGATCGGACGGCCACACGCCGTCGTAGCGTTCCCGTATTATCGTCGCGCTTCGGAAGCGGAACGGTTCGGAGTAGAGGATGTGATCGATCGCCGGTACGACGTTGACGCCACGGTTAAAATGCACCGTACTTCCGCGGGAGCGCGCGACGCGAAACCCCGCCTCGGCGACGATACGTACCGGGCGGAAGGAACGGGGAGCGTTGAAATCTCCTACCACGAGTACTGCATCCTCGGGATGGGTACGGTCGGCGATGCGCTCTACGGTCAACGCCGCGGCCATAAGACGGTTGCGCCTGCTGCCGTGGTCGAAGTGAATGTTATAGATATAGAACCGCTCGCTCCGTAGGCGATCGTACAGGCGCGCCCACGACGCGAACGCCGGAAAACGCCCGTCCCACGATCTCGAGTAGATCATATCGGGCGTAGCGGAGAAGAAAAAGAACCCCTGATCGAGAAGGTCGAAACGATCGCGGCGGTACATCACCGGCTGAGTCGAGGGATACTCGGCGGGCTCGCCCACCGCACCGAAGGCGTACTCGGGAAATCGATCGCGTAAGAACTCGAGTTGCACATTCCGCTCGTTGTAGTGCCCGCCCTCGAACGTTTCCATCTCTTGAAATGCGATGATATCGGGTGCGCCGTCACGAATCGAGCGCGCCACCGCGTCCCTTCGCACCTCCCACGCAAAGTTCCCCTGATCGTCGCTGATGTAGTGAACGTTAAACGTGCCGACGATGAGCGGCGGTTGCTGCGTCTCCGCCGTATGCGGGAGTGACATCGTGCCGAGCAGTACCGCCCATGCGGTGCATACGCGAATCATCGTCTTAATATACCGACACCGGCTTTTGAAGGGGGAGCGGCCCGCGGCCCTCCCCCTCTCGATCATCGCGGCCTCGCCGCAGCGACACTCAGCGATCGCGACCCCGATCAACCGTCGCCGCCTCCCACGCCAGCAGCGCCTTTTTGCGGTAGATCCCCCATTGATATTCGCCGGTCGTCCCAACTTTGTGAATAATGCGGTGGCACGGGATGAGGTAGGCGATCTTGTTTGCTCCCACCGCCCGCCCGACCGCGCGAGAGGCCGACGGTTTGCCGATTGCGCGTGCAATGTCCCCGTACGAGGCTACGGTACCGAAGGGTAGGGTGAGCAGCGCCTCCCATACTCGGACCTGAAAGTTCGTTCCCCGCAAAAGGAGATGGAGACGCCGCGATGTGCCGCCGCCGGTGGTGAACAGGTCTCGAAGGACGTCGCCGGTGGCCGTATCCTCTCGCATGTCCGCGTGCGGAAAATCGCGGGAGAGGTCGCCTACGGGGTCTGCGTCGGTCTCCTCGGCAAAGCGAAGCACCAAAATCCCGCGATCGGTTGCGGCGATGAATCCCCGCCCGAACGGCGTCTCGGCGAAGGCGTGGCGGATTACACTGCCGCGACCCTGCAGGCGCAGCTCTCCCGGCGACATCGCCTCATAGGTCACCATCAGTTCGTGTACTCGGCTTGGGCTTGCGAATCCGACATCCAGAGCGATATCAAGTAGGGGCGTTTGCGCCAAGTGGGACAGAACGACCTCCTTTTTGAGGTATCGCATGAATCTATCCGGCGTAATGCCGACCCACTCGGAGAAGAGTCGATTGAGGTGAAACTCCGAGACGCCGACGTGTTGCGAGAGCGTTTTCATATCGACCTTTTCCCGTTTATGGCCGTCGAGATACGCGATGCAGCGTTCGGCGAGCCGAAAGTGATGGGGCGTTTCCGCGTGTTTCATCCGTATCCTCCCGTTTTTTGATACGTATCGTTGCGCGCCGCAACGTACTCCGAGTGTACGCATTTCTCACCGCACGGCTCATTCCGTTTATTGCTCTTTTTCCTCGGGCTCGGCGGGTTGATACGGTCCGAACGGCGAGGGTATGGTACCGCAATAACGCGGGAGGCGCAGATCAGTTTATACCGGATCGAATGGAAACCCGATCGTTCGGATCAAGTACGACAGTTCGTTCGTCGTTTGACCATTCTCTTACTGTCCGCCGCGCTCGCGGCGCTCGTATTTCTGGCCGTCGGCAGTACGATGATTCGCGAACGACTCAACGAAGCGATCGTCGACACTCTTTCCACGCGCTTTCTCAGGGTCGTCGACGGGTATTTCTCTCCCTTGTTTCAATTTATCTCCTCGGCGTCGTTGTGGGTCGAGATCGGCGCCATCGATTCGTTGGGTGATCCCGCCGCCTACGCCGACACGCTCTTCCATAGTCTTGCGTCGATGGGCTCGGTCTCGGCGATCTCAATAGCCGACGATGCCGAACGCGAGTTGGTCTTCCGACTCGACGATACGCTCGAGACCTATGAATGGTACGAGACGACCGTGGAGCACGGAGACTCCTTGATCGCTCGTCGCAGGCGCGCCGATATCGAGTACCTACGGTTGTGGGACTCGCCGATCGCTACCGTGGAGGAGATCCGATCGCGCGTCCGATTTCGTATCAGCAGTCCGTACACGCTCCTCGACAAAGACGTCACGGGAGTGACGATCGAGGCCGAGATCGGTGCGCGATCGACCGACTCGACGATCCACCTGTGGCTTGACCTGCCCCTTGCCACGATGGCTCACTGGCTGGAGCCGCTTGAGGGCGTCTCCGACGCGGCGGTCTTTCTCCTTTTGCCCCAGGGCGAGTATCTTATCTTTTCGATTGATGAGGTCGCCGGTACCGCAGAACCGTTCGACGAGTCCGGCTTCGCGCGCCCGCCGATCCGTTTCGGCGATGAGGCGGACCTACTCGCCGAGGCGTTGGGCGAACGGACCGACGGCGTATCCGCACTCTCTCGTGACGTGCTGTTCCAGTACGGGGGGCGCACCTGGCGCACGGACTCGCGAACCCTCAACGTAGGACGCGCCGACATTCTCGTCGGTACGGTCATTCCCGAAGACGCCTTATGGATCGCACGACTCTATTTCCCCTTTCAACTCGTCGGCGCCCTCGTATTCGGCGCCGTCGCGCTCCTGTCGATTCTGTTGGTGCGGGACTTCATGACGCGTATCGACCAAGCTACCGACGAGGAGAAGCTCAAGGCGCGCATCGCCGGCGGCGAGTCCGCGTCGCTGGAGTTAAAAGCGTCACTCCGCTGGGATCATCGCGAAAAGAGGCCCAACAAGGATCTCGAGTTGGTGATCATTAAATCGATCGCGGCCTTTAACAACCATCGCGGCGGAACGATTCTCATCGGTGTGTCCGACGACGGCCAGATCGCGGGGTTAGACGCCGATTACGGCTGTCTCAAGGACGAGGGAAAAGACTATTTCGAGCTCCATCTGCGTAACCTCATCTCGTCGCACTACGGTACCGCCTTTGCCGCCGATCGTATCCGAATTCGCTTTCCCGTCATCGACGGTCGGGAGATCTGTCGGTTGGACGTCCGCAAGGGACGAGTCCCGCTGTACACCCGAATTGCCGCAAAGGGTGCGCCGCCGGTCGAACGGTTTTTCGTCAGATCGGGAAACTCGTCGCGCTCGATCGATACAATGAGCGAGGTGACCGAGTACGTTATTAAGCGGTTCGGCGGGCGGTTGCTGCGCTGACGAGCGCCGGCTTCCGCCTACCGATCGTGGAAATCGTACACGGTGCGTGTCCGAAGGTGAGGTGCGACCGAGAACGCCGGGGCGTCCTCGGTCGATGTGATAGATTGCGAGCTATTGCCCCTGGCCCAACGAGTATCCGGGAACACCGTCGAATGTGTACAGATTCTCCGTCTTTATGATGTCGAACCCGTTTTGCAGTACCCGCTGCTGCGCGTCGACGATGTCTTGGGGCTTCAGTTGGACCGCATCGGTTGCGCCCTCGAAGCGACACCGCCAGTGGTCGGTGCAGAAGGTCTCCGGCGCCCCCTTAGGCCATACTTTGAGGCCGCGGTTGGTGATCATTGTGAGTTTGATGCGGTCGTCGCTTGCTTTGCTCAGCGTCTCTCCGAGCACCTCCGGACTTCGGTCGGCCTCGTCCCAGGAGAGAAAGATGTCCGCACCTTTGAGAATTCGCTCCGCCGGCTTACGTTTTGATGCCGACGTCGCTGCGGGCACGCCGGCGCTCCCGGCGTAGCTTACCGCCTGCAACGTCTCCGGTTTCTTCCCGAGGCGTTCGATCACCGCATCGGCAAACTCCTTGGTGCCGACCTTTTGTTTGCTCACTCCCTCGCGATAGATGTCGTAGGTGTGAATTCCCTCCTCGATCGTGCGCAACCACGCGTTGTGGACGCGTTCGGCGGCCTCGCTTTGTCCGATGTGTACCAACATCATGATGCCGCCCTGCAGCAGTCCCGACGGATTGGCGAGATTCTGACCCGCCCGGCGCGGCGCGCTTCCGTGAATCGCCTCGAACATCGCCGCGTGCTCGCCGATGTTGGCGCTGCCGGCCATGCCGACGGAACCCGCGATCTGGGCTGCGACGTCGGAGAGAACGTCTCCGTAGAGGTTGGGGAGGACCAGTACGTCGAAGTTCTCCGGTGCGTCGGCCATCTTCGCCGCGCCGATATCGACGATCCAGTGCTCGTTTTCAACGTCGGGGTACTCGGCGGCGACCTCGTCGAAGACGTCGTGAAAGAGTCCGTCGGTGAGCTTCATGATATTGTCTTTGGTAAAACAGGTGACCTTTTGGCGGTTATTGGCTCTGGCGTACTCAAAGGCGTAGCGGATGATGCGCTCGCTTCCGGGTCGCGATATGAGCTTGAGGCACTGATAGACCTCGTCGGTTTGCCGATGCTCTATTCCCGCGTAGAGGTCTTCCTCGTTTTCACGGATCACTACGAGGTCCTGTTTGGGATGTTTGGTCTCGACGAAGGGATGCAGTGATCGCGCGGGACGAACGTTCGCATAGAGCGATAGCGTCTTACGTGTAGTGACGTTGATGCTTTTGTAACCGCCTCCCTGAGGAGTCGTCAACGGCGCCTTGTAGAATACCTTTGTTCGACGGATGGAATCCCAAAACGCCGGCTCGATGCCGGATGTATTACCGGAAAGGTATACCTTCTCACCGACCATTACCTCTTCTATCTCGATATCAGCTCCGGCCTCCTGCAGAATGCGCAACGACGCATCCATGATTTCGGGTCCAATCCCGTCTCCTCGGGCCACCGTAATCGGTACCATTGACTACACCTCCTGGATGATTAGCTTGGATCGGTCAAAGGTACTACCGGAACGCCTTCGACGGCTGCATGCGCACACTCATGTTCGTCATTCCGGTGCCGACGACGCGTCTTGCTCAAACCCCGGGCGGCGGGTACGCTGTGGTGCCATGACGGTACGTGTAACGATTCGCCGGCTTGCGATGCTCGTCGTCCTCGCTCCGACCGCCGTCTTGTACGGTCAAGCTCTCGATCTGGAGCAATATCGGGGAGAATCGAACGTACTCGTCGTGTTCTCTTCCGATACCGACGATCCGCGCGTGTTTTCCTTTAACCTGGCCCTCTCTACGGAATGGAATCGTGTCGTCGCGCGCAACGTGGTCGCGATCGACGTCGATCCTGCGATCTACAATGTGGAAGCGGTCGCGCACCAGCTCGGTCTCGCCGACAGCGATTTTGCCGTCGTACTCATCGCGACCGACGGCGAGATACTTTTTGTGTCGGACGATCCCGCATCGTTACCGCACGTCTTTCGCGCCCTCGATCTCCGCCGTTAGTTATTGCGCTTCCACTCCTCAAACTCGGCCTCCTGCTGCCGGAGCCACGCGCGAAAGTCGCCTTCGACGATACCGTCCCAAGTATCCCACGGAGAGGTCGCGGTTTCCGTATACGTGCGCCGTTCGATCTGCTGTGGCGGCGCCGCGGCGGTCGCTTCGGGCTGCAACGCGCCGTCGCGCCACTGTCCGGCGACCGTCCGGCCGTCGGCGCGGACGAACACCCCTTCGCCGTGCATCGAGCCGGCGCGAAATGAGCCCTCGTAGCGCTCGCCCGAAGCCCAACGATAGACGCCTCGGCCGTGAAACGCTCCCTCTTCGAACGAACCCGCGTACTCGTCGCCGTTGTTCAGAACGATTCGTCCCTCGCCGTGCGGCACGCCGTCCCGGAGCTCGCCCGTGTACGCACCGTCGGCAAAACGGATGGAGCGATCGGTGTGCTCCCCGGACGCCGCCGGGGGCGCCGATTGGACGACCCGGCGTGCACTGTGATACCGCGTGCGCCAGTACCGAGCGCTCAACGGCGTGATCGACACACCGCGATTCGGGCCGTCCGATATTGCGTGAATGATCGAATCGTTGCCCATATACACCGCGACGTGCGTTACGACCCCGGAGCGGCTTCCGGTGACGAAGAAGACGAGGTCTCCCGGACGAAGATCCGAGCGCTCGACCGGTGTCCCGAAGCGCGCCATATCGTTGGAAATTCTCGGAAGTCCGGGAACGTGCGGGCTGTATAAGTGCGAGACGAAGCCGCTGCAGTCGAAGCACGGCGCCGCGAAGCCTCCGTGGCAGTAGGCGGCCCCGACGTATCCCTGGGCCGGTATGAGAATCTCGTTGCGGACATCCACGGCCCACGCGACCGTCGGCGAGAGAGTCGTCAACATCAGAACGAGGAGACCGCCGTAGACGTTCCGCGACGTTGCGATCCGCCGTCGCTCGATATACGATTTCTGCATGGTTCCTCCCCGTCTCGACGGTCTATGGCTATCTTTATCACATGAAAACCGTGGTTTCTTTTCACAGTATCGTCCTCTTCTCCCTCGTTCTTTCCATGTCGATTGCGGCTCAACAGCCGGCATTCGATTTTTCCACGTTGGAAGACGATCAAGCGGTGGCGGTGTTTGCCGGAGGTTGTTTCTGGTGCATGGAGCACCCCTACGACTCGGTCGACGGCGTCGTTGCGACGATCTCCGGATATACCGGCGGCATCGTCGCCAATCCTACGTATCGTCAGGTGACTCGCGGCAATACGGGGCACTACGAGGCGGTCCTAATCGTCTACGAGCCCGGCGTCGTGAGCTACGAGGAGTTGCTCGACGTCTTTTGGGTCAACATCGATCCCCTCGACGCCGGTGGTCAATTTTGCGATCGCGGATCGAGTTATCGCACCGCGGTGTTTTACGCCGATGCCCAACAACAGCGGTCGGCGGAGTCGAGCAGAGACGCCCTCGACGAGTCGGGGAGGCTGCGTGCTCCGGTCGTCACCGAGATCTTATCGGCGCGTCCGTTTTATGTGGCCGAGGAGTTTCATCAGGACTACTACCTCAAGAACCCGGTTCGATATCGTACCTACCGCACCGGCTGCGGTCGCGACGCGCGACTCCGGCAACTGTGGGGTGCCGACGCTCCCGATCCTTATTAGGACCGTCGCCGCCGGGAATCAACGCTCAATGCTCCACCGGAGGCGCGGAGGTCTCAGCTGCGGAGCATATAGTCTTATTTCGCCGGCCGTTTCGGAAGTCTATCGGTCCCCGACCTCGGACAACACGGCCGCCAACGATTCGCCGGACAGCAGGCGGTCCGCGAATCCGCGGCATAGAGCGGGTGAGAGACGGGCGATGATGTCGCGAGTGCGACGAAGACTCCCGGGGGCGACGCTTACCGCATCGATGCCGATACCGACGAGGAAGGGCAAAAAGTGCGGATCGGCGGCCGCCTGACCGCAGACCGATACGTGTATGGATGCGCTATGTGCCGCCTTTGCCACCGTATCGAGAGTTCTGAGGATCACCGGATGAAAGGTGCGATAGAGTGACGATACGGCCTGATTCGTGCGATCAACCGCCATGAGATACATGACCAAGTCGTTGGTACCGATCGAAAAGAAATCGACGCGACGGGCCAACTCCTCGGCATAGATCGCCGCCGCCGGCGTTTCGATCATAATGCCGAGCTTGGGAGTCCGCAGATGTTCGACGCCGTCGTGTTCCAACTCGAGCGCCGCAATAGCGAGCTCCTCGCGCGCCGTCTCGATTTCCGACGGTGTGGTCACCATCGGGAGCATAACGCGCACATCGTATCCGACTCCGGCGCGCAATATCGCCCGCAACTGGCGTCGAAACAGCTCGCGCTGGGCCAGGGAGAATCGAATGCCCCGCACGCCGAGAAACGGGTTATCCTCCGCGTCGGAGAGAGTTTCGTCTATCGGCTTGTCGCCACCGATATCGGCCGTTCTGACGGTGATGGGCTTACCTGCGAACGAAGCGAACACGGTGCGATACGTTGCACACTGTTCGTCCTCCGCGGGGATGCGTCCGACCAACTCCCAGGCAAGTTCCGTACGGTACAGGCCGATGCCTTCCGCGTCCGCGGCGGCGATGGCCGCATCCTGCTCCGCGCTCACGTTCGCAAGCAGCGCCGGGCGATCGATGATGGAGGTATCGGTCAGCGACAGTCCACCGGCCAGCTCGAGTGCCGGTGGAAGGGATATCTTCGTACCGGACGCCTCGGTTCCGGCGTAAAACGCACCCGACTCCGCGTCGAGTGTATACGGCCCCGCGGCAAACTGCGTCGGCGCGTTTCCTTCGAACAGGACGGTCGGAACCGGCAGAGACGAAGCGATGATCGCGAGGTGGGACGTTGCCGTCGCGTCGAACAGTGCAATACCGGCGGCGCCCGCATTCGTCAGTTGAAAGAGCGTCGACGGTTGCGGTTGGTCGATGCATACGATGCGCCCCGCCACGTTCACGGAGGTGCTGCTCGTGCCCAGTACGGCGAGGGAGAGCCGCATCGCCAGATCCTCGATATCTTGAATCTTTTCGAGCACCAGCGAGGAGCCGACGCCGCGAATCCGATCGCGTAGGCGATTAACGGTCGAGGATACCGAAAGGCTGAAAGACTGGCCGTCGCGTACGCTGCTCGTGATCGCCCCGATGAACGACGACGACTCGAGCAGGAGTGCTTGGGCCTCCAGTACCGCGGCGGCATCCCGGCTCGCCGAGCGCTCCGCGAGGGAGCGAATCTCGGTCGTCACGAGGCGCGAGGCGGCGACGATTTCGCCTTCGGCGATCTCGCGTCGTAACTCGGTCGACGCGAGGATCGAATCGAGTTCCCACGTGTCGATTTTCGTCGGTACCGCCGCCACTACGCCGGGGCTTAACGGTGCGCCGGAATAGCTCGGCGATGCCTCACGGTGCGTCTGCAGCCCCCGAAGCGAAAATGCGGGGTCGGCGTGCGTGTCGATGAGCCGGGCAAAGACGGCCCGAATGCGCTCGCGATCGACCGGTACGCCCGGTTCACCCGTCTCGCCGTGAGACCAATCGATGCGCCACGTCTCATCGTGGCGCTCCCCGCGCACCGTCTCCGTGTCGACGCGGTCCGGCGGTGCGTCGGGGTGGCTTTCGACGAGCCACCGCTCGCTCAGGCTCTCGATGCGCACGTACCGCGGGTTGCCGAGGAGTTCGCGAGCGGCGAGCGTCACGATGGTGGTCGTGTGCAGTCCGTCGGTGTAGTCAATCATGTTCGTACCGTATCCATTCCCGGGCCGTACGGGTCTCGGCGCGGTGAAAGCCGCTTAACGTCGCAAAGATGTCCTCGAGCTCGGTAATCACGCGAAGCTTGGGACGCAGCGGATCGAGCGGATCTCCCGTCGCGCCGCCGGTCACGGCGGCACTCGCACCGGGAGGGGGCATATCTCCGACCGACTCGATCACGACCGAGCCGCCGGCGACAAACAGACGTATGGCGGGTTCGGTGTTGCGCATCCCGGAATGTCGTTTGTTCAGCATGAGGGTGTGTGCGCAGAGCGCAGGAACGAATCCCTCCAGAAATGCCGTCGGGCTGAACACCGGGACCGACGCGACGTCGGCAATCGAGCAGAGTTCGTCGAACCGAAACACGGCGTATCCGTGAATCGCGACGTCGAATGCGGCTGCCCCTCGATCGCGGATCTCCCCCGCCTCGAGCGAGCCGGCGCCCCGCGGCTGATCGGAAAGGAGCTCGCCCAGCACCTTGTGCGCCGTCCCGAGCAGTGTATCGAGCCATTCCGCCTTCTTCTCGGTCGCTACGTCGGCGTGGGCGCGCAGTACGCGAGCTCGAGCGAGCTCGTACTCGAGTGTCGCGATCCGCTCGGCGATCCTATTTGCCCCCCGTTGTGAGAGGGCGATCGACGGTAGAGCGTCGTGCATCGCGAGGCGGTCTGAGAAGTTGCGAAAGACCCATAAGCGTACGTTCTTATAGTTCTCGTTCGGAATCGGCTTGCTGTACCGTTCGAAGAGTCTCCCGTCCTTGAACTCGATCAGGTCGTGCGCTTCCAACTCGGGGTGTTCCCGTAACTCCTCCAGTCGAGCGCTGAAGCCCTCGGGATTGCGGAGCATGGCCGACCACCGCTCGCGAAGCTCCGGCGTGATGCGAAAATCTACGATACTCCGTTCGACATCGACCATGTCGTACCACGGCTCGTTTGCGTATAGTACTCTACCCTCCTCATCTACGATGAGCACGGCGGCCAACGTGTCGAGGATGGCGTCGTAAAACGCCACGGACCGGTTCATCGCGTATCCTCCCCGCGAGTCGTCTCCTCCTCAAACCGGAGCCTCGCGAATCTCACCAGTCCCGGTTGCGCCGTCCTCGTGTGGTCCGTCTCTCGCCGTATAAGATCGGCGCAGTCGCGGGCGATATCGATGTGAGGGTAGGTTACGACGGGCGGATACGAGCCGAGATGTCGCCCGGCGATGTCCAGCGTCGAAGCGTGAATCCGCACCTCGGCCACAACCTCCTCCCCGGCCGCGAGTGCAACGAGGCCGGCGAGGAGCAGTTCGGCACCGAGAAGCGCGTCTAGACTCCGCGGTACCATCGCCGCGCCGTTCTCACGGGTGTCGGAGATGTCGATGGCGTTCGGATCGCAGCCGAGGCCGGTTGCGGTGTACATGGCGGTGTAACGCGAGAGCGCGCGAACTGGTGACTCGTCATCCTCGCTTCCGGACTCGATGGCGTCGTGAAGGAGCGATACGAGGCCCACGCAGACAGTGCACATGTCGTCGACGTGTCGACTGACGAAATCGCGAACGCGCGCCGATGTCGCGGCGAGGCGCCGCGCCGACTCGCCGCTTCCGGATATGAGACCGCTCGAGGGTGAGATGAGCGACGGGCTGAGGCGGTCCGACAGATCTCTGAACGCCCATATCTGCGCGCGCAGCTCGCCCGCGACGTACAATGGAGCGGTGAGTCGCTCCAGGACTCTACCGTCGGTGAATTGTACGAGTTCGAAGGAGGTTTCGTGAGGGTTGGCGCGTAAGTAGACGATGCGCGCTTCGAATGCGTCGACATCGTGAATCATGTTGCGTGCGAGAGTGAGAAGTTTCGTATCGACCACCTCCGGTGGCCCGTCGGTGTAGCCCCAGATATCGCACCATTGCTTGTTGGCGTACAGTATTCGATCGTCAAGGTCGGCGACGAGTACCGCCACATACGCGTCGAGAGCCGATCGCAGGAGCTGCTCGTATTCCTTGTCGTCAAGCGCCGATGCGCCGAGGCGGTCGTTACTCATGTAGAAAACTCCGTCACATCTCCTTCTCTACTACCGCCGATGCGGTATCGTCAATGGTGAGCGCCGATGTCGTGTTGGCCGATACGGCGCGGTCGCCCCCGGTAGGCCGCTTTACGGGACGAGGAGTACCTTGCCGAGATTCTTACGCTCCTGGAGTATCTCGTGCGCCTGTGCCGCGTCGACGAAGGGAACGCGCGCGTGAATCTTGGGCGCTATCACACCGTTCTTCCAGTCCTCGAGCAGATACTCGCCGGCGGCCCGGAATCGGTGAAAATCCGACCAGAGATGGCCGATGTTGAGTCCCGCGACGCTCTGGTTGCGGCTGATGAGGCCCAGTACCCCGGGGCGCGGCATCGCGACGAGGGAGCGGAGGAGGCGCCACCACGAGCGACGACCCTCCGCGACCGGTTCCGATAGACCGAACAGCACGAGATGACCGAGGGGAGCGAGGAGACGGAGATCGCGACGCACCGTGGAACCTCCCATCGGATTGAGTATGACGTCGGCGCCGCGCGCCTCGATGCGGCGAACCTCCTCGGCCACATCGCGCGTGCGATAGTCGATCGCGTGGTCGAGGCCGCCGGCCGTAAGCGCGTCGTGCTTCCACGCCGACGATGTTCCGACGGTGCGCGCTCCGGCCGCCTTTGCGAGCTGGGTGGCGGCGATTCCCACGCCTCCGCCGGCGTTGTGGATCAACACGAGGTCGCCGGGGTGGACGACCGCCAGACGCCTGAGGGCGAGCCACGCCGTGAGATAGTTGACGGGTAAGGCAGCCGCATCCTCCACCGGTATCTCCGGCGGCAGAACGAATACCTGACCGTGGGGGACCGATACCGTGTCACTGTAACCGCCGAACCGTGTGAGCGCTACGACCGCCGCTCCCGGTATCAGTTCCGGCCTCGCCTCCGAGACGGCGTTACCGACCGCCCGGATGCGCCCCGATACCTCATAACCGACGACGCACGGAAAGGGCGGCGCGTCGGGATACATTCCGGTGCGTGCCAGCACATCCGCGAAGTTGACGCCCGCCGCGACCACGTCGATACAAACCTCGCCCTCAGCCGGTGTAACGTCGGGCTCTTCTCGCACTTCAAGCACGTGCGCCCTCCCGGCGCGGGGTATCCAGATGCGGCGCATCAGGGCATCCCCATGCCGCGCGCCGACTCGGCGAGAAGATACCAGTGTTCGCGACTCAGTCGTACTCCCGACGCCTCCGCGGCGGCAGCGATGCGGTCGGTGTTCGTAGATCCCACGACCGGTAAGATCGGCGCCGGGTGGTGCATGATCCACGCCAACACGATCGCCTCTCGGCTCACGTCGTACTCGGCGGCGAGGCGTTCCACCACTCGTGCGGTCGCATTTTCCTCGCGCCCTGAGTAGATGCCGCGACCTAACGGCGACCACGCCTGAAGGGTAATTCCCTCCAACCGGCAGTACTCAACCGTGTCGGCGGCCCGCATCGACCACGTCGGTTCACGCTGGTTGACCGCCGTTCCGGCAAGGAGGAGATCGGGATGGGCGAGGCTGATCTCCATCTGGTTGGCGACAATCGGATAATCGGTCGCCGAACGTAGGAGATCGATTTGCATCGCCGAGTGGTTGCTCACGCCGAATGAACGAACTTTGCCGGCGCCGTGAAGATCGTCGAAGGCGCGGGCGACCTCCTCCGGCTCGACGAGTGGATCGGGTCGGTGGAGGAGAAGAACATCGATTCTCTCCACCCCGAGTCGCGAAAGGATGCCGTCGACGGATCGTGTAATATGGTCGTATGAAAAGTCGTACATCGTCGGACGCGGTGAGGGTTGTGCGTCTCCGTCGGCGAGTAGGATGCCGCATTTCGACTGAATCGTGATTCGATCGCGAACATCGCCCCGCGCGGAGAGCCATTCCCCGAAAAGCGTCTCCGACTTGCCCCGACAATAGATGTCGGCGTGGTCGAACATCGTGTATCCCGCCTCGATCGCCGCGTCGAGGACGGCAAAGGCGCGGCTGCGCGTTTCCCGTCCCGGCGGCGTATCGTCCCAGCCGCCCCCGATTTCCATGCAACCGTAGATCACCTCGCCGGTCGCAATGCCGCCCAGCGGCCACCGATATTCCCGCATGTCGCCATTATGGCATTGCTCGGAGAACGCCGCAACGCGCCGGGACGTACGAGGCGCGTTGCGGTCCCTCCCGGCAGCTTGTGACGAGCGTACTGAGCGCGATACACTCACACCGTTTATGAAGCCCCCCGGAGTTGCGGTACAGCTGGCAATGGTGACGACGATGCTCTTCTGGGGCGTCTCCTTTGTCGCGTCGAAGTTGGTGTTGGAGCAGATATCGCCGATCACCTACATGGCGATTCGGTTTTTAATCGCCTCCGCCGTGCTCGGCGTCGTGATGGTTGTACGAGGGCGACCGCGATTCTCCCGACGTACCCATGCGCTCATCGCCCTCACCGCCCTGGCGGAGCCGATCGCGTACTTTCTGTTCGAGAGCTTCGGACTTCGTCTCATACCGGCGACGACCGCCGCGCTCATCATCGCCACGATACCCCTCGCGGTGGCCGTGCTCGCCTCGCTGTTTCTCGGAGAACCGCTGAGTGGGCGTGGGATCGTCGCAGTGTTCGTCTCTATGGCGGGTATCGCCCTATTGGTGTTCGGCTCATCGGCCGGGACTGCCGCCTCGGAGGCCGGTCCGAATGGGCGGCGCATCGTGGCGGGTGTGCTCACGGGGCAGCTCGCGGGTGTCCTTCTCGTGATCGGTGCGGTCCTCTCCGCGGCGTGCTACATCACGCTGGCGAGAAGGCTCAACCAGCACCACGATCCGGTCAGCGTCACGATCGTGCAGACGTGGTGGGGCGGCGGTGTGTTCGTGCTCCTGTGGGCCGTCACCGGCGACCGATTCGGGCCGATCTCCCTCGACGGGTTCGGATGGGGAGCGCTGCTCTTTCTTTCCATCGGAGCGACCGTCGCGGCGTTTCTCTTGTACAACTGGGCGTTGCGGTACGAGAGGGCGAGCCGCGCAGCGCTGTACATCAACGCGATTCCCGTTGTCACCGCCGTTACCGGTTGGATCGTTCTTGACGAACGACTTACCGCGATACAGTGGGCCGGTGCGTTCTTCGTCCTGGTCGCGGTCCGTCTGAGTAGTAGTGCGTCACGGACCGGGAGTGAGACGCTGCAGGCGCCGCTTGAAGGGTAGTACGGTTCGAAAGTCGCCGACCGCTCTACGTTTAATATAGTTCAACATTGACCTTTCTTCGCGGTGTTCGTATGTTTGCGCCATGGAACAGGAATCGAATCATACCGAGGAGTGGTTTCCCGTGGTGCGCATCTACAGCGATACCGAGGGTGTAACGCATTTCGAGGACGGCCGAGTCGAGTTGCGGTCGGCCGGAGAGATCGGGCGACTCTCGGACGTCATCGGTCCGGCGAAGATCATCTTTCGGAGCACCGGTGCGGATTACGACTACGACTGGCACCCGACGCCGGCGCGCCAGTTCGTCGTCGTCGTGACCGGCGCGATCGAAATCCAAGTAGGCGACGGCGAGACGCGAGTGGTGGGGGCGGGAACGACGCTGTTCTTGGAAGACACCGAAGGCCGGGGGCACCGTACGCGCAACGTCGGGGGCGTCCCGCGGTATTCGATCTTCATTCAAACCGACGGGGCCGTTCCGTATCGCTCGACGGCTCGAGACGACATCACAGGAGACGACATATGAAAGCAATCGATCTGTCCCGAATCGACGGGCCGCACGCCGGTAGACCGGTCTTCTCGGAGGGGCCGAGCCCGGCTCGTGCGGGCGCTACGATCTTGTTGCTACACGGCCGCGGAGCGGGGGCCGACGGGATCATCGGGCTCGGGCGGGAGATCGCCCGTCGCCTCGGCCGCGAAGATACGCTGCTCGTGGCTCCCGACGCGGCGAATGCGACGTGGTACCCCTATCCCTTTCTGGCTCCCGAAGAGCAGAATCAGCCGTGGCTCGACTCCGCGAGAGCGGCCGCGGCCTCCCTTATCGATCAACTGATCGAGCAGGGAACGCCGCCCCAACGCCTCTTTATCGCCGGGTTCAGCCAGGGCGCGTGCCTCGCGAGCGATACCGTCGTACGGTACCCGCGGCGCTACGGCGGCGTATTCGCTCTGAGCGGTGGCCTCATCGGCCCGCCCGATACGGTCTTCGCCTTCGACGGCGATCTCGATGGGACGCCCGTTTTTTTCGGGTGCAGCGATGTGGACATGCATATACCCAAAGAGCGCGTCGTCGAGAGTGCGCGTGTGGCGGAATCGTTGAACGGTGCGGTCGATCTACGACTCTACGAGGGAATGGGGCACACCATCAACGAAGACGAACTGGACGCGGTGACTACCTACGTCAAAGGTGCGCTCGGTTAAGATCGTACGTCGGAGCGGTGGGGCTCAGCTGTTGTTCGGCTCCGCCGTCGTGACGCCCGATGCGGCGGCGCGCTCTCGCTCACGACGCTTTATGGCCAGTTGCATCTCTCTAATCTCTTTGAGTTTTGCGTTGATCGCCTCTTGGTTGTCCGGGTTGTAGAACTTCGGCGCCCATAGAAAGCTGAAGCTCACCGCGCCGCCTTGGGTCACGGTTGCGTGGTGCACGCGGTGGGCGTTAATGATGCGCTTGAGGTACGGGTGTTTCGGTTTGAACTTAAACCGCTTGATCCGGCCGTGAAACATGATGTCGTGAAAGAGCACGTAGCCCACGCCGTAGAGCGCCACGCCCAGTCCGGCGGCGGCCATTTCGTACCACCCGGCGCGCAATCCGAAGAATATCAGGACAAAGGAGAGCCCGGCAAAGAAGAAAAAATAGAGGTCGTTCTTCTGAAATACGCGTCCCGAATGGTTGTGGTGATCGTAATGAAAGCACCACCCTCTTCCGTGCATGACGTATTTGTGCATGAAGCGCGCGACAAACTCCATGCCGATCGCCGCGGCCGTGAAGGCGGCCACGCTCGCAAGGATTCGCAGGATCGTCACTACCATGCCCGTAAACATACTCAATGGCGGATGAGCAGACTACAAGGCGCTCATCAGAAACAGGCGGAACTGATCCCACGCCCTGGCGGCGATGGGGTCGATGCCGATGCTCACCGGATCGACAAAGGCGTGTCCGACACCGTCATAGATCGTGATTCGCGCGTCGACACCGGCGTCGAGGAGCAGCGACTCGAACCGCTGTACCTCCTCGGTGGGAATCGTTCGGTCCGCCGCTCCGTAGATGCCCAACACCGGCCCCGATCGTCCGAGCAGGCCGACCTCCTCGGCGGTTGAAAAGGGCCCCCCGCCGTAAAAAATCGCCGTCGCCGCGACGTCGTCCCGTCGGCTACCCAATCGCATCGCTTGGGAGCCGCCGAAGCAGAAACCGGCGACTGCGATTCGTCGGGGATCGACGTCGGGAAGCGCCGCAAGCTCGTCCAAGGCGCGATCGATATCCCGATCGATCACCTCCTCGCTCGTCATGATCATGAGGGTGAGAGCTCCCGGTACACTTACCGCGCGTCGACCCCGCAACGCGTCGACGGCGAGTACGATGTAACCGTCGGCGGCCAACTGGTCGGCCATGCGCGCCGTATCGACGGTGAGTCCCCACCACTCGTGAATGAGTAGCACTGCGGGATACCGTCCGTCGTCCGAACGTTGTGTCGCGGCGAGGGTGCGGGTTGCGGTGACCGACACCACGCGCCGCGCCTCTTCCGGTACGACAAGATATCCTCCGAGTTCGCGCCCGCCGGCGTCCCTCCAGGTGCGATTCCACACCGTTCGGGCGCTCGCGCCGTCCACCGCATCGAGGAGTCCCCATAACGCCGCAGCGACGATAAGGGCTACCGGTGCGAATACGATCCATCGCCACCATCGCCGTCCATTCCGTCGTGTTTCCATGGCACCGTCCTCTGTTTGCATTGTGGCCGTCTTCGGTAGAAAATACTACTTTGCTCATGGTGCCGATGCGAGGGAACGACAAACAGATTCTCACCGAGGCCAAGCGTCGAGAGAACGCGCGTGCTCGTGCAATCGGAATCGGCATTCTCGCCGGTATCGTCTTGGCGGCGCTCGGAGCCACCGACGGGTTGAGAAATATCTGGTTCGCCTTTGTCGGAGCATCCGGCGTCATATCCGTTTCCCCCGTGGAACTCTTCTCCGCCTATCTGTTCCAGACGTTCATATTGGTCGCGATAACGTTTCGCGCCTATGGGAGCGGACATCACGGGATTGCCGCGGCGACGTGGATACTCGCCACATGGGAGGCGATCGCCGCGGTCGTACGACGGGACTTACTCTTCATCAAGCGCGGGTATCCCGAGCTGTATACCGTGGCCGTGTTCCTGCATGTGGTCGCCTCAACATCATTCTTTCTCGCCGCCGGCAGACGCGCCTATCGAGTGCGGGCGCAAGCCGCCCGCGATGCACGGTATCGACGGCAGGCGCGCTGAGACGCCGGATGCCTCACTCTCGCCGGGCGTCTCTGGTGTGGGCATCCGCCCAATCGCCGAGGAGCTTAAGCACCGGGTAGAACCGCGACCCGCTGGGCGTCAGGGCGTATACGAGGAGCTCCACCGGATGAGGCCGGCGAATCTGCGGTATGCGACGTTCAGGGCCGAGGACGGAGTAACCTTTTTTATGTGGCGTCCATCGATACTACCGACGGAAGGAGTCCGCCGGCTGATACCGAGGCGTTTCTCGCATTTCAAAAGAACATCATGAGCGTTGTGTCGAGCCGCCGGCGCCGGTCGATGTCGAGATGGTGCGGTGTACGGCTTTTTCCCCGACGGTGAGAGCTGATACTCAGTAGTACGGCTCCGGCGTCGATGCCGACGCTCGTCCCGTAGCGGTCACACTTGCCCCGGTGAGCCGCCATGCGGTACGTTTCCCGACGCCGTATGAGTAAAAACAGCGACCGCCTCGGCATCATCGCGAGCGTTTTCTTCGTCGCGATCGCGTTTTTCGCTCTCAATATCGCGATCGCGCTCCCGGAGTGGAGCGCCGAAGGGTCGCCCCGCTCGATCTTCATTCCCCGTATCGAGACGGTTGGCGCCCTTTGGGCGACGTTTCTGGTCTACTCGCGCCGCCTCCGGGCGCGATGGCGAGCCGCCGTCGGCGTCGTCGTCGGGTACGTAATTGGGTTTGCCGTCGCAGAGGCGGCTATTCGGTACATCTACGCGCGCCCTTTCGTACCTCGTGCGGATATTCCTATGGCGCGGAGCCTGTTGCAGCTGACGGTCGGGAGAATCGGTCCGTGGGCCGGCATCCTGACTCCGGTCGTCATCACGGCGGTCTTTGTCGCGTTTTTTCTCATTGGGATCGCCTACGTGTCCGCCGCCGGCAACGTACTCAGTCGCGTCCCGTACGCGGCGCACGTCCTCGCGGCGGCGACCGTCCTGAGCGGGGGCGCGATCGCTGTCGCCGGGGTGTCTCCCGATCTTGCGATACGCGCCGTCGCCGCCTGGGGTGAGAGCGGCCGCGCCGATATACGAGACGCGTTGGCCGACGACCCGACGGAGCGACACGGGGATCCACTCATCCCGAGCGGCGCCGCCGTCGAGACGCACTACCGTTTCCCGGGAATCTTGGACCGCGATATTTACGTGTTCGCCGTCGAGGCTTACGGGTACGCCGCCTTCAGCCGCGAAGAGCTCGCCGCATCCCTACGCCCGGAGAGGACCGCGCTGGAGGCGACGCTCGGTGAAAAGGGGTATCGCGTCGTCTCGAGCTTTCTGCGCTCTCCGGTCGCCGGCGGGTTCAGTTGGCTCGCCGAAGCGACACTTCTCACCGGCCAATGGATCGATTCGCAACCGGCGTTCGAGGAGCTGTACGGTGCCGAGCTTCCGACGCTGAGCGGGTTCCTCCACGCCGGCGGATACTACACCCTAACGGTTCGCCCCGGGACGGTGCACGGATCGTGGCCCGAGGGGTGGGAGCTCTACCGCTTCGAGGATATGCTGGTGGCCTACGACGGCGATTTCGGGTACGCCGGTCCGTGGTTCTCCTACGTCGCCGTCACCGATCAGTTTGCACTATGGGCCGCCCATCGCCGTATCGCGGAGGTCACCTCTCCCGGCGGCGCGGCATACGATCGGCCGCTGTTCGCCTACTACCAACTCGTGAGCAGTCACACTCCGTTCAACCGTATTCCGCCGCTTATCGATGATTGGGAGCGGCTGGGCGACGGATCGATCTACCGTGAGCTCGCAGACGAGGTGCGCACCTTCGACAACACGTGGACCGGCGGTACTCAGTTGGACGAGGGGTACATTGCCGCCATCTCATATGTGTTTCGGGTGATCTCCGACTACGTCGAAGAGCACCTCGATGTGTCGCGGAGTCCCGTCATTATGATATTCGGCGACCATCAGGCGCAACGACCCATCCGCGAACTCGACGCGCATCTTTCGGTTCCGATTCACATCGCCGCCCGCGATGGAGAGATTCTCGACCGCTTCGTCGAACGGGGATTCGAGTTCGGCATGGAGGGCTCTCAGGCGCCGCCGCACACTCCGATGAGCGAGTTTTTCCCGCTGTTCGTCGACGTTGCCGCCGGAGATCGAGATACGGAAGGGCCGGACTGAACCGCCATATCTGCTGTGCCGGCGTCGGAGCGGCAACCAACCGGCGCGTCACTATCCGAGAGACGGCAAACGTGCGATAATAAGAAATCGGCCGCGGGCCGAATATCTTTGAGCCGCCCGCTCCTAGGAGACATACGTGCACACATTTCAGTTGGAAAACGTGTTGACTACTTTGAAGAGTCTGACCGAGGAGCTATCCGCTACGCTTCCCTTTAAGGAGCTGCGTGAGTCCTTGCGGCTTCCCCGTTCGCCGCGTTTCGAGTGGCCCCCGTTGCGGATCGGCGATCTGTGCGCGCCGGTGCCCATCATCCAGGGCGGTATGGGGGTCGGTGTCTCTCTGTCGGGGCTCGCCTCAGCGGTGGCCGAGGCGGGTGGGGTCGGCATCATCGCCGCAAACGGTATCGGTATGCTCGAGAAGGACTACTACAAGGACGGACGCGCCGCCAATCTGCGGGCCTTTCGGCGGGAGATTCGCGCTGCACGACGACGCACCGAGGGTATTATCGGAGTGAACATCATGGTGGCGGTCAACGACTTTCGCGAGCTTCTGGACGTCGCGATAGAGGAGAAGGTCGATTTAGTCGTCATGGGAGCCGGCCTTCCGGTCAAAGACATCCCCGTTGAACGGATGCGCGCCGCCGGCGTCAAGGCGCTTCCGATCGTCAGTTCTGCGCGGGCGGCAGAGCTCATCTTTCGGATGTGGAAGAAGAGCTACCACGACGTGCCCGACGCGGTTGTGTTCGAGGGACCTTCGGCCGGGGGACATCTGGGCTTTTCGGAGGAGCAGCTGGACGATCCGGCGTATCAGTTGGAGGCGATCGTTCCACGGATCGTCGAGGCGGTAAAACCGTACGAAGAGGAGTTCGGCCGCGCCGTTCCCGTTGTCGCCGGCGGGGGGATATTTACCGGCGCGGATATTCATGCAGCCCTTGCGCTCGGCGCCAAAGCGGTACAGTTGGGGACACGGTTCGTGGCGACCGACGAGTGTGACGCCGACGACGCGTTCAAACAGGCCTACGTGGACTGTACGCCTGAGGAGATCGGAATTATACGGAGTCCCGTCGGCATGCCGGGACGCGCTATCCGTAACGAGTTCATCGCCGCCGCCGAAGAGGGGAGACGACCGGCGTTCAAGTGTGCGTGGCGCTGTTTGGCCAGCTGCAAGGCGGACTCGGCGCGCTACTGCATCTCTATCGCTCTCAACAACGCTCGCCGGGGACGGCTCAACCACGGGTTCGTTTTCGTCGGCGCCAATGCGTATCGAATCAAGGAGATCGTGCCCGTCGCGGAGCTGGTGCGTGAGCTGGCCGACGGATTCCGACTCAAGGCGCGGGAGGGTACGGCTCGACGGTTAACAACGTTGGTCGCCAACGTGCAGGAGCTACGGAGCCGGTACGACGGGTTGGGGGGCCGGGCCGCGGAGCTGGGCGTTCGGTATGAGCGCGCTCTCGCGAAGCGAGTCCGCGGGGTCCGCGACTCCGGACTGGAGCAGATCAGGAGGCAATACGATATCGCGCTCTCCGGCTTGCGTGACCTGCAGTTCCAGATAGCGGAGAAGTTGGCCGATTCCTGGGCGATGTTGAGCCCGGCGCCGAATCTATAGCGTAGCGCTCTTCCGTCCTCGGCGCACAGCCCGCGGCCGAGCGCTCATTCGTCCGGAAGTCGAAAGCGAAATGCAGCGCCATGCATCGTGCGTGCCACGTGACGCGCTACCTCCAAGCCGTTGTCGCCGTTGGTCAACATAACCGAGGTCGTTCCCGCTGCAGGGTCGATAATCAAGAGGCTCTTGAATCCCATATTGGACCCCCAGTGCCAGTACACCGTACGGCCTGCGTGCTCCTCGATACCGAGTCCGCTTCCCCAACTCATATGCGTGTCGACGCGAATCTGCGGTGTGACCATGGGACGCAGGTACGACTCACCGATATCGGCCAGTAGGATTTCCGCAAATCGGGAGAGATCGGAGCTCGTGGTGTGGAACGTATAGGCGGCGTTCGGTTTCGTCACCGCCTCCGCCATGAGCGGTACCTGCGCCTCTCCCGCGAAAAGGGCGGTCGCCGCGATGGACGTCGCGATGACGGCGATCCCGATCCACGTCCTCCTCAGCAGATGTCGCGTCGCAATCACACACGCGAGAGTAGCACCCCATACGGCGACGTTGATCCACAGAAAGCGCGGCGCCGTCACCAGAAAGAGCGCGGTCTCCAAAAGCGCGGTGCCGATCAAAAGCGGGACAAAGAGCGAGCGGAGCGTGCGGCGGCGTCTTGTGACCCGCACGATAAGACCGGCGACGATCGCACACGCGGTAAAAATCGCCACGGCGGGGATCACTACCGCAGCCAGTGCGGTGGTCGTATTGACGTGAGGTGCCACCTTGCGCGCGACGATAGATCGATCGGTCACAAAACTGCTCGAGGTCATTCCCAAGGGCGTAAAGACGTGTTCGTCGGCCAACGCCTCGAATGGGCGGCCCGTTTTATACTCCAGCATGCGCATAACCGCTACATATCCGACGCCGGAGTAGCGAAAATGCGTGCCCGGAGGGTCGTATATCGTTCTATCTAGGGGAACCACCGAGTTGCCGTAGCCGGCGGTATGAGACAGGAGCGTGCGCAACGTGACATCTCGGACACTGTCGTCCGCGGTCCACTCAGATTCGAGATACGGAAATACCGGTTCGTCCAAAGAGACGATACCGCGATCGGCGAGGATGCAGACGAGATAGGCCGTCACCACCTTCCCGAGGGAGGCGGCTTCAAAGATCGGCGCGCGATCCTCATCGTCGACGGCCGCCGGGACGGTACGGCCGTCTCGGTGTTGTGTAAGGCGATAGGACACTCCGTCCCGGGTAACGACGATCGCGATGAGCGGTACTCGGTGTGTTTCGAGCGCCGTCGTGACATCGCCGAGTTCGGTGAGGGCCGTGTGTGGGGATTGCGAAGACACCGCCACTACCCCCACGGACATAATCAGCCACAACGTGAGAATCGTACAGCGCGTCATACCGTCCTCTCAAATGAGTTCGATGCGCGGGATGACGTGACATCGGAGCGAGCGCTCCTTGTGAAGCGGTGGTGTAGCCGAACCGTCATTGCGCCTCCCCCCGTGTTCTGTAGTCTCTTGGCGTCGTGCCCTTGAACTTACGAAACATCGTGTTGAAGACCGACTTTGAGTTGAACCCCGACGAATAGGCGATATCCAGGATGCGAGTATCGGGTTCCTCCTTGTCGAGGAGCAGCGCGGCGGCGTGATCGATACGATAGCGATTGATGAAGTAGTAGAAGTTGTTCCCCGTATCGGTGTTGATGATGTAGGAGAGTACGTTCACCGGCACGCGCGAGACGGAAGAGAGCTTCTTGATCGTAAGGAGGCTGTCGAGATAGGGGCGCTCACGTTCCATACAGCGGTATATCTCGTTGCGATAGAGTTCCAACGAGGCTTCGTTAAGATTGATCGATTTTTGTTCTCGTTTTTCATCCGACGGCGCGGAGTCTCTTCGTTCCTCCCACAACACGCGCTCGGCATTCAGATGTTCGACCCAGTTGTACAGATCGGGTTGTTGAATCATGAGATACGACATCGTATAGAACAGCAAAAAGGCGACAAGGTTGGTCGCACCGTCCACGACCCCCAAGGGTGTCGCCAGAAATGTCTCGGAGACGAACGAAACGCTCGAGAGCGACCACGCGCATATGACCATCCCCAGTATGGCTTGGAGCCAGTTCAGGTTCACTTGATGAATGTCGGAGAAGTACCCCTTGATTCTCTTGGTATAGGAGCGCACCTGGAGAAATGAGAAGAGCGAGTAGGTCATGCCGGATATGCGTCCCGCGATGCGCATGATCGTGAGGGATATCGGTGGACCGCTCGCTTCGATCGCGAGGAAGCGCGCAAGCTTCTCCTGCGCTGGGAGCGCATAGAAGAAGAGGCTCAGGTACAGGAGGCTCGCGAGAAACGGTATCGCATGATAGGCGGCCTCCGCAGAGAACACCGGCGCGTTTCGTGTGAGTACTCGGCAGTAAATGTACAGAAGCGGTCCGAAGATAAACATGTGGGGAAATGTCAGCCACAAGAGGTGGGGAACGCGGGTGTGTATATCGAGGGAGGTGAAGTATCCCTGGAGCAATCCCCGGGCCACGAAAAACAGAAACAACGCCAACACACGGTTCGCTTTCTGATTGCGATTCGCGATGAACAGTACCGATGAGATCGTGAACCCCCAAATTGAGGAGGTAAAGAGTATGTATGAGACAATGCCGTTCATCTCATTCTACGATATAGGGTAATCGATCCCTCCGATCAAGGCTCCATCATACGAAAAACGTTCGAGTACGCGTACTCGAACGACCTTTACCCCTCCGTACGGCACGTTCGGCCGTAGCGACCTTGACCGTGCCGCCGGCGGCGCGTCGAAACCCGGCGCTTCGTTCGGCCGAATCGCGGTGTGTCGCTAAAACACAGTGGAGGGTAAAAAAGATGAGAACGATCACGTTAGATACGGCGCGCGCCGTGTTGTCGATCGCGGCGGTAATTCTTGTAACGAGGGTACCCCTTGCGGCACAGCAACACGACGACTCTCCGTGGGAGTTATCGATCGGTGCGGGTGTGGCTCTCTCTCCTCGATACGAAGGGGCGGACGATATGCGCGTCTCCCCGGTGCCGATGGTTCGCCTCGTGTGGAACGACCGTATCTATCTTACGATACCGGAAGAACTCGGGGTAACGCTCTATAACAACCGCAATATCGAGGCGAATATCGGTATCGGCTACGACTTCGGTCGCGACGACGACGACGCGTTGTCGGGGCTCGGCGACATAGATCGCGCCCCTACAGTCAATTTCGGGATCGAATACGAGGTAGGACCGATTACGACCGGCCTCTCGGCAAAGCGGTACGTCGGCGGGTCCGACGGTGTGGAGGCGTCGTTGGAAGTCGGGGGACGGATTCCTCTCGGACGGCCGGCGGACCAAAACGGACCGCGACCGGCGATTGCACCCGCGGTGGCGGTCAGTTGGGCCGATGATCGGTATATGAGTTCGTACTTCGGTGTCGATGCCGAGCAGGCGACGCGGTCCGGGCTGGAGCGCCACGACGCCGAGGCGGGGTTTAAGTCCCTCGGGGGTAGCATCGCCCTCATGTATCCCTTGAGCGCTCGGTTTTTTGCCACCGCGTCGTTCGAATACTCCCGCCTCATCGGGGATGCGGCGGACAGTCCGATCGTGCGGAATGAAAACCAGTACGTCACCGCGCTCCTCGTGATGTATCGCTTTTGAGGGGGCGGCTGCGTGGATGTCGCGATCTGCGGTCGCGCATGGCGCGGAGCAGCCGACGACCGGGGCCGCGCTCCTCGTACGTGGGACATCGGCCGGCCGTCGACGGTCGCGCCGTTCCCCGGAGCACTACGCTACGCTCCTCTCGGCGTTGAGGACCCTTCCAGGCCTCGATGCATCGTTTCACACGCTATTTCACGTGACTCAGGAGGTCATTATGTATACCTACCGTAGTTTTCGATCGATCGTCGTTGTCGTCGCGCTCGCCGTCGCGGCGAGCTGCTCTACTACCGGCCGATACGAGACCGCCGACGCCGGTACCTCGGACATCGGTGAACGCCGCGCCGTCGACACCGCACACGGAGCCGACTGGACGCGACCGTTCGACGTCTCGCAGGCGCTCTATCCGTTCGATTCGCACGTCTACGAATGGAACGGCATCGCCTATCACTACATTGATGAGCCGCCGATCGGCGGCGGCGAGCCGAAGGGCACGGTGCTTGCGGTCCACGGGAACGCCGCGTGGAGCTTCATCTACCGCAAGATCGTCGCCCCGCTTACCGAGGCGGGATTTCGCGTCGTCGCCACCGATCAGTTCGGCTTCGGTATGTCGGACAAGCCTCCGGTCTCACGGTTCGGTTATATGCCCCACGATCACGCGGAGGTGTTGGCCGATTTCATCCGCGACGTGGATCTGCGGGAGATCTATCTCGTAGTGCAGGATTGGGGCGGGCCCATAGGACTCGCGGCCGGTATCGAGGAGTCGCATCGCATTCAGGCCGTGGTGATCATGAACACGTGGGCGTGGCGTCTACCGGACATCCGGCGAGGGGAGACCGCCTTTATGCACGCCGTCCACGATCGCGGAGTCCACGCGGCGGCCGAGCCGGCCTTCTATCGCAGCGGCGCGCTCATCCGTCGCGGCGGATTGGGCGTTGCCCGGCGCAACGCCGAGGAGGGGACGGCTGAGTACGTCGCGTTGCGAAATGCGATGTGGGCGCCGTACTTGGAGCTTACCGAGCCCTACGAGCTGTTGCGAGACGATATCACGGATGCGATACACATATCGGCGATGGCCACCGTCCGAGACGGCGCGTTTCTTCAACAGCTCGACGAGTCCTTGGATGCGCTCACCGATGTACCCGCGTACTTCGCCTTCGGAGATGATACGGCCTTTGGACCCTACAAAGTAGATCTCGGGTTTCTTGGCGAGCCGCGAGCGCTGTGCGTTGATGGGTTTGTTCCGGAACCCGGCGAGGTCGATGCGCGCACCAACTGCGTCGATGCCGCGGGTCGACCGTACTGGTATCCATTGGAGCGTTTTCTCGACCGTTGGAATGACGACCGGATCGTCGGTGTGTGGACGGACCCGTCCGTCGGGCATTGGGTGCAGGACGAGGCCCCGCACGTGGTCATCGATGCGGTTGAGCGGCTGTACGCCTTTGCCCGGCGCAGTCGCCGGTGAACTCTCTATGCCATGAAATCGATATGCACCGCGGACGCGCCAAATTGTTTATAGAAACTTAAGACGTCGTTTATGGTGTCGAGCCGGTCGAATCGCTACCCTGAACGCGATACGTAACGGTCTGCGAGAGGCGCTCTCCGTTCCGCATCGATCGAGGAGGGGTGAGCCATGGTAAGAGGCTCGTCGAGCGCCGCGACGATGATGATGGTCGCGGCGCTGTGTATGGTAGCGTCTCCCCGTCCGGTAGACGCCGACGGCGATCGGCTCGTCGAGGCGGGGATGTGGGATATATCCGTCGGCGTCGGGTCCCTATACGGCTCGGCCTACGACGGCGCCGACGAGATGGAACTGCGCGTCCTGCCGATGGTAAACATCGAGTGGAACGATCGCTTATATCTCAGCGTCCCGCGCGGAATCGGTGTGCATCTGTACCGCGGAGGCGGCTTCACCATTTCGAGCGGTCTCGGATACTCCACCGGGCGCCCCGATGACCACGACGATCTCAACGGTC
This sequence comes from Alkalispirochaeta sp., assembly GCA_965601925.1. GTDB lineage: Bacteria > Spirochaetota > Spirochaetia > DSM-27196 > Alkalispirochaetaceae > Alkalispirochaeta. The sequence continues at coordinate 622,854 of OZ271854.1, read as the reverse complement.
TCGGCGATATCGATCCCGCGGTGACGGTCAACGGTGGATTCGAGTATCGACTCGGGCCCGTCACGCCCTATGGAACGCTCACGCAACACCTCGGCGGAACCGACGGCCTCACGGCCGAGGTAGGCGTGCGCGCCATGGTTCCCCTTGCAATGGTGACCGGCGACATTCGTCCGGGAGAAATGGGCGGCGGAGGACCGCCTCCCGGACCCGCCGTTATGCTCGGTTTTTCGGCCGAGTGGGCGAACGAAACCTATATGGAACGCTACTTCGGCGTGAACGGTGAGCAGGCCGTACGCTCCGGTCTGAATCGACATGACGCCGACGCCGGCTTTTACGCACTGGGAACGAACGTAGGCGTCATGTATGTCCTCGGGGAGCGCTGGCTCCTCAACGGTACGTTCGGCTATACGTGGATTACCGGAGACGCCGAGGATAGTCCGATCGTGCAACAAGGTGAGCAGTTCAATGGCGGAGTGTTCGTCTCGTATCGTTTTTGACGCGATCGTGATGCGCGACCGTCGTGACCGGCAGCTGTGTCGCGGGCGTTCGTCGACTATCGGCGCCGTGTCCGCACGAGGATCTCGTCGCCGTATCACATCGAATCGTAAAACGTATGCTCCATATAAAAAACCTCGTCGGGTTTTTCCAGCATGTTCGACGGCGGAGTGCGCGTCGAACCGTATAGCCGACGGTCGATCGCGACTACGCGTTGGGCACCGATCGGTGACAGGAGGGAACGATGCCGGACTTACGGGTTCGTAGAACAAAGCAGATACTGCGCCAGGCGCTCATGGACCTCATGAACGAGAAATCGTACGAGGCGATTACCGTCGCCGAGATCGCCGAGCGAGCGATGGTCAATCGAACGACGTTTTACCGACACTACGAGGATAAGAGCGACCTGTTTACGCGAGGCATGGACGAAATGCTCGACGAGATCTGGAACACCCTCTGGTCCGTGCCGGAAGAGATGGAGGACAACGGGATCGACAAACCGCGGCAATACACCCTTGCTATGCTTACCCACATCAAACACAATCTCGACTTTTACAAGCTTATGTTCGGCCCGCGAGGCTCGGGAGACTTCGTCTTGAGGATGCGCGACTCCGCCGTCGATGCATTTCGCCACCGCCTGACCCACGTCGTCGATCATAATCACAGCACGCCGAGGATGCCCCTCGTCGTTCTGGCGCACCTGCTGGCCGGAAGCCTTCTCGGGCTCCTATCGTGGTGGGTGAAAGAGGATTGCCGCGTATCGGTCGAGGACATTGCGGCGTTCCTCGTTGCAAACTTCTTCATCGCGACGCCCGACCTTCTGAACGCCCGAATGCCGCCGGTCAGTCGTGAGTTTCTCACCCTCGTCGACGATGCTACGCGGCGGATGGAAAGCGCGTAGGCGTCGCCGTACTCGGCGCCGACGGCCCGATTGTCCCGTTAGGCGACATCGTCGGAACCAACGTCGTTTCTCTCGACGAATGCGCGTCGACGTGTGGTATTCCGTCGATTCAATGTCGTCGTCCAGCGTGTATACCATAGTTCTCGTACGGGGGTAGTCCACACTTGGAGAGAATGATGCATGGTATCGAAATTGAAGTCCTGACTCTCGATGAGAAGACGAGTCGACCCTTGCAAAACGAGTTGGCGCTCTTGGGCTATTCGATCGTCGCGTGTTCCAGCATTCGTGAAGTTGTCTCGCGACCCGTCGATACGAAACCGTATCCGACACCGACGGTCGTCGTGGGCGATTTTGGGCGAAAGCGGCTCGCCTTCGACACCGTGCGGGAGTTGGCTCTGGGGCACCAGCGCGTCGTCATCGTGGTAAGCACCGCAATCGGCGAGGGTGACCGACTCAACTTGTTACGAATCGGAGCCAGCGGCATTATCGATCAGGCGTTCTCGATGCGCGAGATTGCGCTCCGTATCGCCGGAATACTTCACGCCTCCACTTCGGATTACTCCGCGGCGCAGCAGACCTCGGATATACGTCGCTCTTGGCGGCTCCACGGGAGTACGCTCACCATCGACGACGACGCCCATAAGGTCTTTCTGGATGGGAAGGCGCTCAGGGTGACCGAAACCGAATGGAAAGTCCTGCGGTATCTCGCGTATCGCGCCGAGAAGAACTGCGCGCGCGACGCGATTGTACAGGAGTGCATGGGGTACGAGTATACGAGCAGCTATCTGCGTTCATTGGATGCCCATGTCAAGAACATACGGAAGAAACTGGGATGGCCCGATTGGATCGAGACGATTCGAGGATACGGGTACCAGTTCGGCGGTTCCCCGGTGCCGTCTCCCGCCGCACTATCCCCCGCATCGTGATCCGGCGGAAGAGCAAAAAAAGGCCGCAGTCGAGTGGTTACCCGACTGCGGCCCGATTCTTTGAACAACTCGATCGATGTTAGATTCCCCACTCGTAGGAGAAGCGGAAGAACATGCCGCCGTCGGGATTCATGTCGCCGTCGACGTCTTCTCCGAGAGCGTCGATGCTACCCAACCCGTACCCGTCGCTGAACCAGTACCCGGTCTTGAGGTTGAGGCCGCCGATGTCCCACGACACGCCGAACTCTCCGCCGGCGACGCCCTCGATGTTCTCGGCGCCGCCGACCGCCTCGTAATCGGTGAAGTCAAGGGCGATTCCGCCGTACACACCCAAATCCTCGATGAGCTGGTATCCGGCGTCGATGCCGATAACGACAAAGCCGGCCGCTGTGTTCTCATCGTCTTCCGCGCCGCCGACGTAGGACACGCCGAGGTCGGCGCCGAGGTAGGTGACCTTAGCCGATGCACCCCAGACCGCCTGCTCCGCCGCGATGACATCGGGCTCCACGCCGGACTCGGTGAAGTCGTCGGACGCCGAAAGGTTGTAGGCGAAGTTGGCGCCGAGATCGAGTCCGATGCCGGACGAGGCGAACGTCGGAACGAACTCAGCGAGCGCAAAGCTCGAGCTCACGCCGATCGTACCGCCCGCGGTACGGTTGGTGGTATAGGCGACCGCCGCCTCGACACCGGTGACCGGAGCGCTTGATATCTCAAAGAGCATCTCGGGAATATCGTCGGCGCCTTGATCGGTGTCCCACGCCCAAGCGCTCTTCAGACGAAATACGTCCATGTATCCGAGCGTTACTTCGGATATCCACGTGTCGTCGGTGGACAAATCGTCGTTGTCGGTGATCTCGTCGAACGCATAACGCGTACCGGCGCTGTGCACCGACGCGTTGGTATCGTCGAATCCGTTGCGCCACTGAATGACGACGCCCAATGCGTCGAGTCCGAAATAGTGCGCCAGATCGGTGTTGATGAACGCCTCGTCGACCGCCACATCGTCGGCCTCCTGGAGCTCGTCGGTACCGCCGTTGAAGTCGAGACGTATGCGATATGAGTTATATGCATCCATGTTACCGGTCAAGTTGATATCGGCGGCGTCGAGAAGATCGGTGAACGTGGGATCCGTTTCGGGATTCACGACGAAGCCGTAGGTCAATTCGCCGCCTACGTTGATGCTCGGACCGACCTCTTCTTCCGCAAAGACGGCGGCTCCGATAGTGCAAAGCGCCAAGCCGACGATCGCAAATCGTTTCATGCTATTCCTCCTCAAGGGTTTCCCGGGTGGACCGACGGCCCTTTTCCCCGGCTTTTTCTAGTGCCCGACGACCGCCGCGAGCGGCCGTCGCAGTCGGAGGTACTATAGCTGAGCAATATGAACGCAAGCTGAACGGGAACTGAAAACGCCCTGATGAGGTGCTCGGGCGACCGTCGCAACATACAGCAAGACTTCAGCTCCGCTTCACCTCCCGTTCACGTCGCCTCGTTATGATCTATCTCGGATTCCTTCTCGGGATCTTAGGATTCACCTCACCCGTTCGGAAGCAGGCCGACGCGCTCGTGACCGAACGGGTGAGGTTTTTTTGTGACCCGCGCCCGGCGCAGTCCGTTCGCCCGTTCCGGATGAACGCGGACACGACGCGTCGAGGACCGCGATCGTTTAAACGAACGTGTTATCCGAAGCTTACCCGCCGTTTATGGTACGTCGCCGCTCACCGCCGTAGATTGGCCTACATCGAATGTCGGTCGTCGGAATGAGTGGCACCCGACGACGACGTCACTGGAGAAACGCAATGGCACACCTGCGAGACATAGGCGACGACCACATATTCATCGTCGGTAACGGCCCGACGGCGATCGCCTGGACCGCCGCCTTACGACGATTGGTTCCGGCCGCCTTGGTCACTCCCACGACTCGGATATACGATCCGTACTTTGCCGGCGCGCTTGTCGCCGGATATCCGGTAGAGGCGTTCGTCCGGGATGTCGATGAGTTCCTTCCGATAGACGGGTATCTCGTCGCCGATCCGATCGATATCGATGCCGACTCCATCACGATGCGCTCGCCCGACGGAGCAGTGCGAACCGTCGGTTTCAAGGCGCTTCTGTGCACTCCGTCCTACGGCCTCTACGATGGGATCGTATCAACGTATCGTGAGACGGCGGGCGATCGAGCGATTGTCGACGCGACGCTCCGGCATCAACTCGTTGAGCGGTTGTTGGAGAGCGATGAGGTCACCGTAGTCGGTCGGTGGGCGCCCGCCCTCTCCTTGGCGGTGGAGCTCGCGACCCGATCAGGCCACACGCGGTTCCGGTTCGCATCGGGTTCGGGCGATGGAGTCGATCGTATCGACGAGGCGGCAACCCGTTTATGGCGCCGCCTATCCGCACCCGCCGATGAACACCAGGCTCCGTCCCGTAACGCTGCACCGGCGCAGTCCGCCGCAGGCGTGAGATCGTACGGGCTCGGGCGGTCATCCGGCCGCGGAACGGTCGTCTCCCTCAACGCTCCGGCGGCCGTCACCGGCGATCTCGATCGGTTCTCGCGTATCGGATCGTTCGAGCGCGTATTCGGCGTTTCGGACGAGGAGTTGACGCAACCCCGTGGCGCGCTTTTCACGAACCTCCTGACGTGCGCATACGCCACCGGACGATTTCCGTTGACGTTTCATCGTCACCGCTACCGCCCACTCGCCGCATCTCGACGGGCGCGCGTGTACGCGTCCGCACAGGCGCGTTCGGCGTTTGCCGGCAGGGGACCGTTGCGCGCGCGCCGGGGCATACATCCGCTCGAGCGACGGATGCACGTATCGAGGTCGTTTCTTATGCAATTACAAATAATAAAAGAAGTTGCTACGGTTTAGAGGGGAGTGGTACAACTCATAAACGATCCGTTATCCCAACTTTAAAACGTCGTTTATAGCAATGAGTCGGAGAGCCGACTACATTTGGTTTAAACGAGACTGAGAGGCAACACGTGAAAAGAACAGTGCTAACGATCCTAATGATTTCGACCGCCTTGCTGCCGGTATTCGCGCAGACAATCGTGCTCACCGAAGACTCGGCGGTAGAGCGGGCGATCGTCGAGAATCTGAGTCTCGCGCAGGGGCGAGTCAATCTATCCACGTCGGCTCGCTCGGCCGATACGGCGTGGAACGCCCTCCTGCCGTCCATGAATGTGAGCGGCACCCTTGCCCGGTCCAACGAGGAGATATCGACGACCGATCCGTACAATACGACGTTTTCTGCACGCTTGGAGGCTCAACTCGTATTCTCGATCGCCTCGATCGAGGGAATCTCGACGGCGCGGCTGCAGTACATCAACGACCAAATCACCTACGAGCAGGCGGTCGCCGACGTCGCGCTCGCGGTACGTCAGAGCTTCTACAGCTTGATCCTGGCGGAGCAGAACATCACCGTCGCCGAGCAGAGCGTCGCGACGGCCGAAGAGACGCTGGTACAAACCCAAACGGAGTTCAATGCCGGGTTGGTTTCGGAGGTGACGCTACGCCAGGCGGAGGTGACGTTGCGGAACAGGCGGCTGACGTTGCAACGCCAGGAGGCGGCCTACGACGATGCGCTGGCGAACTTTCGCCTCCTTTTGGGGATTCGCGAAGAGCAGGTGATCGAGCTGGAGGGTACCATCGAAGTTGAGGCGCTCGACGGGCTGGACGAGATTGCCGGGCGCACCGATCTTACGGGTCGCTGGGATTTGCAGGATATTGACGCCCAGATTGCCACGCGGCGCAGCGTCAACCGCGCCACCACACAGTTGGAGCGCACGCCGACGGTGACCCTCGGCGCCTCGTACAGCCCCGCTCTCGCCGATCCCTTTAACGCCGACAACCCCGCCGGCGACGAGTGGAACGATCAGGGCTCGTTGAGCGTTACGGTAACGATTCCACTCGACAACTATCTGCCCTTTTCCTCTACGGGCGTCGATCTACGGGGAAACGACGACATCCTGAGCGCCCTTGAGATCCAGCGCGCGAACGTGCTCGATAACGCCCGCTTCGAGGTGGATTCACTCCTGCGGGCGCTGCAGAGTTCCGCGGTCGCCTTGGAGTCGCTCGAACTCAGCCTCAGCCTCCAGGAAGAGATTTATCTGCTTACCCTCGACTCATATCAGCAGGGCGTTACCGATTTCATCGACGTGCTGGAGGCCGCCGACGACCTCGAAGAGGCGCGATATCAGCTGCTCAGTGAACAGTTTACCTATCTATCGACGCTGCTCGATCTCGAGTACGCACTCAATACAACCATACGCACCAGTCAGTAAAGGAGACACCGATGAAAAAGAAGAGAGTCGTATCTTCCATCACCATAGCCGCTTCGATTCTATTTGTCGTCATAAGCGCCCGTTTCGTCCTGGGCGGCGACGGAGGACCCGGCGGGAGAAATCTCGAGGTGGCGGCGACCGACCGTGTGTACTCGGTCGAGCTTGATGAGGCGCGGTCGGGTACCGTCCGCTCCTTGATACGGCTCAACGGAGAGGTGGTCCCCACGACCAACGTCGACACGTATCCCGAGGTCGCCGGCGAGGTGCAGCGTCTGTTCGTGCGCCTCGGCGACCGCGTCCGTAGGGGGCAGGTCGTGGCGAACATCGACCCTTCGCGGCCCGGCGCGCGCTTTGAGGTGAGCCCCGTCACCGCGCCGATCTCCGGTACGGTAACCGCCGTATACGTCGATCAGGGGGGTACCGTTTCGACCGCCACGCCGATCGTCGCCGTCGGCGAGCTCGACACGTTGGAAGTAGTTGTGGACATTCCCGAACGTTTTGTCTCGGCGGCGCGTCCCGGTATGACCGCCGACGTCGAGTTGTCGGCCTTTCCGGGCAGTCGGTTCACCGTGGCGGCCAACGAGATCAGTCCGCTTCTGGACTCCACGACGCGTACTAAGGAGGTTCGCTTTCTCGTCGATCCGGTCGAGACGGGAGCGGAGGCGGGGATGTTCGCCGAGGTGACGATCATTACCGAGACGCGCGACGACGTCGTCGTGATTCCCGTCGAGAGTATCATCACCCGTTCCGATCGCGACTTCATCTTCACCGTGGTCGACGATTCGGTCGCTTCGTTACGTCCCGTCCGGGTCGGGCTCATTGAGAATCAACTCGCGGAGATCCAAGAGGGACTCGAACCGGGCGATCCGGTCGTCGTGCGCGGCCAAAGCGTCATCGAAGAGGGATCCTCGGTACAGGTACTCTCCGCCGACCGTCTCTTCGTTGAAGGGGGAGGCGAGCTGTGAACTTCGTACAAGGGGTCGTACGACGGCCCGTAACGATCATCATGCTCTTCATCGTCTTGGTGGGGCTGGGGATATTCGGTCTCGGGGACATACCCGTCGATTTTTTCCCCGAGTTCGAGCTCCCGATCATCGTCGTCAATACGCAGTACGACGGCGCCGGGCCCCAGGAGGTCGAGACCAATGTGACGCGGATCCTGGAGGGGTCGCTATCGAGCGTCAGCGGTATCGAGGAGATGAGTTCCAGCTCCTCTGAAGGGCTCAGCTCGGTCGTATTGGAGTTCGTCTTCGGGAGCGACCTTACCGAGGCGACGAACGAGATTCGCGATCAGTTGGAGCTGGTTCGTTCTCTGCTTCCCTCCGAGGCCGAGGACCCGCAGATTCTTAAGTTCGATCCCTCGAGCCAGCCGATCATGGACATCGCGCTCCGCGGAAATCTTTCGGCCGCCGAGATGCGCGAGGTCGCCGAGGATATCGTGCAGCCCCGCTTCGAACGCGTCGAGGGCGTGGGCGAGGCGAACATTCAAGGGGGGCGCGAGCGCGAGGTGCGCGTCGAGGTGATCCAAAATAGACTTCAGGCGTTGAACATCACGATCACGCAGATCGCCGCGGCGCTCAGAACGCAAAACCAACAGGTCGGCGGCGGTGAGATCGCAGAGGGGGAGCGCAATCTTCTGTTGCGGACTTCCGGGGAGTTTGGGAGCCTGGACGAGATTCGCAACACCGTCATCGCCACCGGCGCTCCGGCCGACTCTCGCGGAAGGACCTCCCGCCTCGGGCGGCCGATTCGCCTGCGTGACGTGGCCGAGGTTGAGTTCGGACTGAGCGACGTCGACCAGACGGCCTATATCAACGGCGAGCCGGGTGTCTATCTCTCGATTCGCAAGGAGAGCGGGACCAACTCGGTCGAGGTTGCCGACGGTGTGCGCTCGGAGATCGAGCTCATCGCGCCGACACTCCCTTCCGGTGTCTCACTCGAGGTCGTCGACGACTCCACCACGATCGTTCGCAGCGCCCTCAATGAGGTTGCATCCTCCCTCGTGATCGGGCTGGCCTTCGCCACGCTCGTGCTCTTCGTGTTCCTGAGGAACCTTCGCACGACCCTCATCATCGCTCTCTCGATTCCGATCTCCATGGCGATCACCTTGGGAGCGATGTACTTCGCCGGCGTTTCTCTCAATGTCGTTTCATTATCCGGGCTCATCATGGGGTTGGGGATGATCGTCGACTCGTCGATCGTCATTCTGGAGAACATCTACAATCGGCGCGCGGAGGGCCTGGACGCCCACAAGGCGGCCGTTCTCGGAACGCAGGAGATGGTCGGAGCCATTACCGCCTCAGCGATGACGACGATCAGCGTCTTTTTGCCGATCGTCCTCATGCGCGGTGAGTTGGATGTCATCGGGGTCATGTTCGGCGAGATCGCCTTTACGATCATTTTTGCCATCCTCGCTTCCCTCCTCGTCGCCGTGCTTCTGGTGCCGGTGCTTTCCAGTACTTACCTCCCTCTGCGTTCCCCGGAGGCTCGCGAGAAGAAGTTGGGTGTATTTCGCGGCGCCGATAGAAAGATGGAGCAGTTTTTCCAATGGCTCGACCGAGTCTATGCGTCCGCGGTACGTGGCGTTCTTTCGGCGCGTGCGGCCACTCTCGTGGTCGCCTTTGCCGTGCTTGTCGTATCGCTCCTCCTCGTTACGCGTCTGGACATCATATTCGCACCCCCGACCGAAGAGGACAGCATCTCCGTCGAGTTTGAGCTGCCGGTCGGTACGCGCATCGAGGTTACCGAGGCCTCGCTCAGACGGCTGGAAACGATGATCGTCGAAGAATTCGACGAGATTCAGAACATTCTGGTGACCGCCGGATCGGCCGGAGGAGGCTTCTTCGGGGGTGCGTCCAGCGAACATCTCGGCGAGGTCACGGTGAATCTCCCGACGGTCGGCGAACGCACGACGTCGGTCGGCGACATCGAACAGTTCGTTCGTGATAATGCGAACCTTTTCCCCGGCGTGCAGCTCAGTTTCAGTGAGAGCCAGGGCGCGGCATTGTCCGGCTCGGATCCGATCGATGTGGCGATCATCGCCGACGATTTGGACGCCGCTACCGATACGGCGTACTCGATTCAACGTCTCATGCTCGACCGCTTTCCGGAGATTACCGAGCCGACGTTGAGCATCTCGGACGCCCTGCCCGAGCTCGAAGTGGTGATCGACCGCTCCCGCGCCTACGCCTTCGGTCTGAGTGTCGCCGACATAGCCGAGGAGATTCGCGCCAACGTGCAAGGTACCGTCGCGACGCAGTACCGCTCCAGCGGCGAGGAGATCGACCTGTTTGTGACCCTGCGTCAGGAGGATCGGTCCGATATTCCCGATTTGGAGCGGATTTTTCTCAGAAGCTCGGCCGGCGAGGTCGTGCCCCTTTCCAACTTCGCGACACTCCAACGGCGAGGCGGTCCGGTCTCGATCGAGCGTGAGAACGAACAGCGCATCGTAAATGTGACAGGCGGTCTGTTGCCGGAGAATACGCCGGCTGAAGTACAGGCGCGTCTGCAGGCGGCGATCGAGTCGACTATCACCCTCGATGAAGGGGTACGACTCGATTTTTCGGGGGAACAGGCGGTCATCGCCGAGACCGCGTCGGCGTTTCTCGTCGTGTTGGCGATGGCGATATTGTTGGTCTTCGCCGTCATGGCGAGCCAGTTCGAGTCGTTCCGTTCACCCTTTATCATCGTCTTCACGATTCCTTTGATGTTGATCGGAGCCATCGGGATCTATTTTCTCATGGGTCAACCCTTCAGCATGTTCTCTTTCATGGGACTCATCATGCTCGCGGGGCTGGTGGTAAATAACGGGATCGTGTTGGTCGATTACACCAACCTTTTGCGCGTGCGCGGCTTGTCTCTGATCGATGCATGTGTCGAGGCGGGACGCAGCAGGTTGCGCCCCGTGCTCATGACCACCTTTACGACCATACTCGGCATGGTGCCGTTGGCGTTCTTTCCCGGCGACGCCGCCGTTGCGACGCAGCCGGTGGCGTTGACCATCGTCGGGGGGCTGGTCTCGAGTACCTTCATGACGCTCTTCGTCGTCCCGGTGCTCTACTCGCTCATCGCCAGCAAGTCCACGGTACGTAAAGTCGATCCGACGGCGCACGCCGCACAGGTCGCGTTGGCACACGATTCGCAGTAGTGGAGGCGTACACCGTCGCCGGGCTCCCCTGGCGGCGGGCGTGCATTACGCGTATGATAATGGTCGATGTGAAGGGTTCCATTCTTATCATCGAAGACGATTCCGATATCGCGAATCTCATCGTCATGTATCTGGAGCGCGAGGGCGTACATACGCGCCACTGTGAGACCGGCGAGGCCGGTCTCGCCGCCCTCCGAGAGGAGACGTGGGATCTGGTTATTCTCGATCTCAACCTACCGGGAATCGACGGGTTTCAGGTGCTGCAGGAGTTACGGAAGACGACGCAGATTCCGGTCGTCATCGTGTCCGCACGCCAAGACGATTCCGATATCGTTCTGGGACTGGGAATCGGAGCGGACGACTTTGTCACCAAACCCTTTTCACCCAAAGTGCTCGTCGCGCGTATTAGGACGAGGCTGCGCCGCGCCCGGGAACGGGTGCCGCTGGGTGTGACCTATCGATTCGGACCGTTCCAGCTGGAGCCTGAGAGCTATCTGCTTCGTCGGGAGGGGGAGCGCGTGCCCCTCGCTCCGCGAGAGTTCGATCTCCTCACCTTTCTGGTCCGCAACGCCGGAGTACCAAAGTCCCCCGAAGATATCTATAGAGAGGTGTGGGGTAATCAGTTCGGCGAGGTCGCAACGGTGGCCGTCCACATTCAGCGACTACGGCGCAAAATCGAGGAGGACCCCTCCTCCCCGCGCTACATTGTGACCGTTCACGGATACGGATATACCTTCGCCGAGGACCAGTTGCAGTGACGTTGCAGCACAAATTCCGCGTGCTGATGGTCGGTATCGTGACGGTGCCCGCGGTCACCGCGGTGCTTCTCTCGGCCGGTGTCGCGCTGTTCTCTCGCGACAGCGAGACGATTACGCGGTTTGTCGAGCAACGGGACTGGATCGAGCGCGAGATCCGTCCGCGCATAGAGACGGAGAACTTCGACGGCATCCTCCCCCCCGAGGGCGTCATGGTGGTCGTTATCGACCACGCGGAGCGAACGGTGCTTTTCTCATCGATACCGGAGCTCGTCGAGGGACATCGTGCCGACGAGTTGGATCATCCCCCGGGGTTCGACGGTCCGCCGCAAAGCAACTTCACCTTCTTTCTCGAAAATATAGAAAACGCCAACGGTCGCGTCTTTCAGATCGCACAGGCCTTTCCCGCAGCGCTGCAGCGGGAGTTCTTCAGTCGGACGCGACGCGTCATCATAGCCCTGGCCGGTTTTCTCGGTATGGTCCTGATCGGAGCGGTGGGCGGTAACCTCGCAATCATCTCCTTCCGGCGGCGACTCAGTTCGATCCGTGAGGCGATTCGACGCATCGCCGGCGGCAATCTCGACGTCCCGGTTGAGGTAGTGGGTAGCGACGAGCTGTCCGACTTGGCTCGCGATCTCGATGCGACGCGGGGTACGCTCAAGGAGGAGTACGCCAAGCGATCGCGTTTTCTCATGAGCGTCTCTCACGACCTCAAGACGCCGTTGACGACGATACGGGGGTATCTGGAGGCGATCGACGACGGGCTCGCCGATAGTGCGGAGACGCTGGCTCAATACCTATCGATCATTCGACAGAAGTCGGAAGTTCTGGAAACCCGTATCGTGGAGTTGATTGAGTTCGTGCGTATGGAGACCGGCGATTGGCGCATGCAGAACGCCTGCTTCTCCCTCCGCGAGTTTCTGACCCGCCACTGCGCGGTGCTCACCGAAGATGCGCGCGTCCACGGCCGCACATTCGGCTACGATATCGACCTTCCCGCCGATCTCAACGTGATGGGCGACAAGGCGCTTCTCACACGCGTATTCGAAAACCTCTTTCACAACGCATTGCGGTACACGAACGAAGGCGACCGCGTCACCGTCTCCGCAGGGATCGAAGGCGACGGCGCGGTGACGGTGTGTGTCGACGATACGGGCCCGGGATTCGGCGATAACGATCCGGAGAAGTTGTTCGAACCCTTGGCACGGGGTACCAACTCGCGCCAGGAGCCGGGGTTCGGGCTCGGCCTCTCGACGGCGCGCGCGATTGTCGATAGTCACGGGTGGACGATCGACGCGCGGAATGCGGAGGGCGGCGGCGCCTCGTTTCATATTCGTATTCCCAAGGAGCAACTGACGAAGATGGGGTGTTGAACCCGAACGCCGTCGGCGCGATCCGTGCGCATGCGGCGTATGGCTCGTTCCGTCCGTCGCGCGCGGGCGCGGCCGGTTGCCTCAATTTCGGAGTCGTCCTACACTGGAAAACAGGACACACTATGGACGCACTGTACGCCGAAATGACGAAGTTTCATTTCACGAGGATCGAGGCCGAAATCTACGTCAATCTGCTGCAATATCCGGAACTCAACGGCTCTCAGTTGGCCAAAATCGTCAATTTGCCGCGCAGTACCGTGTACAACTCTCTCGGTAATCTGGAACGGCGCGGAGCGGTGATTCTGATTCCCGGCAATATCAGCGTCTATCAGGCGGAGGAGCCGCAGGCCCTGTTTGCGCGTCTCACCGACGATTTGCGCCGCTCCGCCGCTACCATCTCCGACGAGCTGTCGAAGTTGTCGGTGAAGAAGACCTCCCAGGGATTCGTCAACATAGAGGGTTACACCAACGTGTTGGTGAAGACTAAGGAGTTTTTGACCTCGGCGCGTGCAGAGATCTACATGCATACGAACATCGAGCTGTCGGTGTTCGAGCGCGAGTTGAACGAGCTTGCCGACCGGGGCGTGCGGGTCATCGTCTTTTCATTTTGCCGAGTGAACGAACGAGCGCTGCCGGTGGAGTTTTACTACAGCGACAAGTTCGACGCTTCGCGTAGGCCGTATTCCAAAATGATGATGGTGGTCGACAACGGTAAGGCTCTTATCGTTCGTGGTCACGGAGAGGACGATTTTCGCGGTGTCTACTCGGACGACGTGATTTTGATCGATCTGGTATCGGAGCACTTTCACCACGATATCTACCTACATCGTTTGGAAAAAAAGCACGGGGTCAAGAACATCGTAGAGGACGACATACTACTCCACAGCTTGCAGGAATCGTCCTCTATCGACAGCATCGTATAGCGCTTCCCGTTTCTCCTTGAAGATTGTTCCTCCGATAGAGATATTCGACGTTCTCAGAGTCCTTGCACGCGATGTATCGACGGTCGTAGCGGTTTGTACGGCCTACCTCTGTTTTTTGTTGTCCACTACTTGACTACATTCACCTGTAGGCATACCTTATCGATAATATGTTGTCCGATAAAGGACGACAGCGTTCGTGGAGGTGCGACATGTATTCAATTCAGCATGTGATTCTGTTTTCGTTCATGCAATCGATTGGACATGAGGCCGCCGGGGGTGCCCCGACGACTCTCGCGAAGGGGGGCGGGCTCCGACTATGGAGTCTCGCTCGCCTCGGTGCGCGACGGAGATTTCGTCGAGAGACCCGCACCCAATGCTCGGACATCCGGACGGCGGCGGTATAGTGTACCGCTTTGTGTATACGCGCCTGCGATACTCGGGTTGCGCACCGCTTCCGCCGCAGCGCAGTGTGCCGGCCGAGCGCGAACGTGGCGCCCTCATTCGGCGTACGACGGCGTCGATGAGGAGCAGCATCGGGAGAGGTCACTTTCGCCGTTAGCCCCATCGAGCGTTATATTGGATGGTATTAAGGAAGTGAGAGAAATCGATCTCGTTCATCGCCCGGAGACACTCGTCGCCGAGTCGCGCTATTGTACAGGTCGGTATCTCTCTCTATTATTCATCCAAGGAGACGGGCGCTACAGGTATGAGGGCCATCATCATCAATCCGTTCCTGGAGTCGACGATGAATCTCTTCAAGAAGATGTTCAGGCTCGACCCGACTCCCGGCACTCCCCATTTAGTGCAACGCCTCGGCAATCACCGCTGGGAAATATCAGGTGTTATCAGCTTTCTCGGGACTCATACCGGCGTCGTCGTTATTCGGCTTCCGCGATTGCTGGCGGATAAGCTCCTGGAGCGCACGGGTATGGTCTTCGAAACCGAGCGGCAACGGGAGATTATGATAAACGAGATGGTCGGAGAGTTTACCAACATTATCGCCGGAAACGCCCTGGGGCCCCTGTATCAGAAAGGCATCGATCTCGACATATCGCCCCCCCTGGTGGTGCAGGGCAAGAATCACCGCATACACTGGCCAAGTAGCGCTCCGATCATCGGGATGCCCTTTACCACCGATTTGGGACCCTTTACCGTCGATGTGAGCATGAAGAATCTCGATATTATATAACATGAAAACTCGAGGGTCGTCGTTTCCGAAGCTTAGCGCCTCGACTTGCCCATGCAGACATCCGACTCGCTACCCCTTCATACCGGCCCTCCGTAGGATGATTCACGATTGTCGCCGTCGTGCTCGTGGCTGACGCTCTTTTTTCCGTTACATTTTGTCGCATCCGATCCCTTTGTGAGGGACGACCGTCGGCTTTGCCGGCCGAACGCTGAAAAGGGGGACCGTATGAACAAAGCGGCCATCGTTATTGCGGCCTTGGTTTTGCTTGGGGGCGTCGCAAGCGCTCAATCTTCCGACGAGGAGGCGATCGTACCGATCGAGAGTCTCCGCCGCGGCGACTTCGCGACTATCCGGGGCGAGGTGGTGCGCTATCGGGATTCCGACGAAATTCTCTTACGCGACGGAAGCGGGCGTATCGAGATCTTCGTGAGGGGCGCTCGATCCCCGGAGCCGCCGGCCGAGGTAGGAGAGACGATCACCGTTTCCGGGTGGGTCGACGACGACGCGATCGCGTTCAGTCGGGAGATGTACGCGACCGAAATCGTAAGGGGGGACGGAACCGTAATCTCGATCGACGCTCCGGTAGGTGATGAGTGGTGACGGACTCGTGCGGTGAGCGAGTTATAGGATCCCGTATTTTCTGAACGCCTCGGTCGCCGACACGCCGTTTTCTATCTCTCTCCGCACCACTTTTTCACCGCGCGCCTTTTCAAGCGCCGTAGTAACGACGTCGTCGACCGTTTCGTGGGGCACAATGAGCACACCGTCGACATCCCCGAAGACAAAGTCGCCCGGACGAATCGCCACCTCGCCGATTTCGATTCCGGTACGGAAGTCGGCCACCTTCATGCGCGGTCCCGAGTCCTGGCCGTATGGGCCGCGGCTGAAGACGGGGAATCGCTGCGACACTACCTGTCGCGTGTCACGATGGAAGCCGTCGACCACCGCGCCCGCCGCGCCGCGCACCTTGGCCGTCGCGGTCATGATCTCTCCCCAGTTTGCGCTCCGGTGATGCGCTCCGCCGGCGATGTATACCTCTCCCTCCGTCAGATCGTCCAGCGCCTGCGTCATGAGGCCGAAGGGTTCCGCTTGCTCTCCGTAGACGTCCATCATGAGCACCGGCATGGCGCGCCCCGCCACGACCATCTCGTCCCGCATGGGGTGGATCGGTTGGGGGAGGAACTGGTGAACGTATCCCAAGCTATCCAAGATATCTCCGAGGACCGGTGTGTAGAGTTCCCGGATAACAAGATCGCGTAGCTCCCGTTCGTTCCGCCATGGCTTCATATCGTCTCCTTCGTTCACACGCTTCGTTTGAGTGCGTTCATATACCCCAACGCGTACGCCATACCGGCGTGCCACGGCGCGTCGCAGCTCATTTGCGGGGTATGGTCGGGGATTAGTACGCCGTCGTATCGTCGATCGCGGAAGATGCGCATGACGCGTCCCATATCGATGTCGCCCTCGTCGATAAATGTCTCCACGTAGGACGGTACCGTGCCGCGGACGTTTCGGAAGTGCACGTAACCCACCGCGTCCCGGCCGAGGTAGTGGTCGAGCGTCTCGTAGAGGTCGTGCCCCGGCATCTCGGCCAGGGTGCCGAGACAGAACTCCAGCTTGTTACACGGCGACGGCGCGAGATCGAGCAGGCGGTCGTAACGGTCGGGTCGCCATACCAAACGCGGCTGTTGACGGACTCGTTCTACCGGCGGGTCGTCGGGATGCGCCGCGAGGATGACACCCTCCTCTTCGGCCACGGGTAGCACGGCATCCAAGAAGTCCTTGAGACGACGCCATAACTCCTCCTCGGTCGTCGGGGCCAGACTTCCCGGCGGCGCCGACGAGTCGTAGGTCATGTTCCACACCATGCCGTTCGGAATCGGTCGTTCGTCGACCCCCGTCATTCCCACCGATTCGGCGCCGCCCCGGGCAAAGGGTCCGACGGTGCGGGAGGCGACCCCGGCGAGGCTGAAGTTGTAGCCGATCATCGAGATTCCCGCCCGGGCCACCGTGCGGACCAGCCCCTTGAGCCGTTCGAGCTGCTCGTCCTTTCGGGGACCGTCGAGCAGTACGTCGTACCAGTCTGCAGGGTCGAAGTTCTCGATTGCGGCGAGCTCCAGCCCCGACGCCGCGAGACGCGCCTTGAGGCTACGCAGACGCTCCTCCGTCCACGCCGAGCGATTCTCTCCGGCGCGACCCCATCCGTCGTCGCCGCCGATCGGCTGGTTGTCTTTGGCTCCGGAGCGCTCCTGTCCGCCGCCGGCGGTGTAGTCGACGAGGTGCACCACCGCGTGCGTCGCCCCGCACTGCCGGGCAAATTGAAACTCCCGTTCGTGCGCCATGTGCGCGTAAAAACCGTATCCGATCTTCACCGGTCGCCCCCGTTCGATACGTCACCCCCGGTCGTCGGCGTCCCGTGCCGTTCCGCGCCGAGGTTTCGCGGTGCTCTCGGATCGTACTGGACGAGGCGCTGCAGGTAGCCGCCGTCGACATAGAGCTCGGTGCCGGTAACGTAGGCGGCGTGGGGACCGCACAAAAACGCGACGAGGTGTGATACATCGTCAACCTCGCCGATTCGTCCTGCGGGAATCCATTCGCGAAACCGGTCCTCGCCGAATGAGGCGATCTCGTCCCGGTTCATGTCGGTTGCGATCGCCCCGGGACACACGGTTACCGCCCGCACGCCCACCTCCGCAAGCTCCAGCGCCGTCGCCTTGGTAAGCATGGAGAGGCCCGCCTTGGCCGCGCAGTAGTGAGCAAACCCTTTGCGCGGTACGCGGTCGTGGATCGACGAGAGGTTGACGATCACCCCCGTTGAACGCGGGCTCGCGACGAACTGCGCCTCCATTCTGCGCCCCGCCTCTCGAGTGCAGAGAAAGGCGCCCGTCACGTTGGTCTCGAACACGCGCCGCCAGTCGGACAGCGATATATCGAGGAGGTGATCGCACCGCTCGTAGCCGGCGTTGTTTATCAGGATGTCCACCCCGTCGCACCACTCGTCGACCCTGAGAAACATCTCCACCACCGCCGCCTCGTCGGTAACGTCCGCGCGCATTGCAATCGCCGATTCGGGCCGCCGAGCGTTAAGCATCTCTACTCTCTGCGCCGCGAGGTCTGAGGCGGAGCGATAGTTCACCACGACGCGGGCACCGGCCTCGTGCAGCGCGTCGACGATTCCCGCTCCGATTCCCCGGGAGCCGCCGGTGACGATCGCACGCTTCCCCGCCAAGAGAGCGGTTTGAGGGGCCGTCGTCACGTCCGGCCCCCGAGGTCACGCGGCGCGTGGGAGAGGAGTCGGTAGCCGTCCGACGTCACCACCACGTTGTCCTCTACACGACATCCCTCGCTCGGGGATCCGCGTCCGAAAACGTCCGAGGGAAGATAGACGCCGGGCTCGACGGTGACGACCATTCCCTCCTCCATGGTACGCTCCTCGTCCGGGGAGAGGGTGGGGCCGTCGTCGTGATAGCGAAACCCCGTCTGGTGACCCAGAGGGTGGGGGAAGTAGGTCGCCAAGCCGTGGCCGGCGACGACTCCGCGGGCGGCCGCGTCCAGCTCGCGTCCCGACACTCCGGGACGTACGCGTGCCAAAGAAGCCTCCTGTGCCTCGCGAACTACGGCGTGCAAGTGTCGTTGTCGCGCCGATGGTGGACCGACGACGCCGGTGCGGGTAAGGTCGGACCAGTAACCGTCGACGCACGTGGCGAGCTCGATCGTCACCATATCCGACTCGCGCAGCATACGGCCGGTGGACCGGTTGTACGTGCCCGTGTGTCCCGTTTCCGGTCCCGACTGAACGAACGCCCACCCACGGGCGTAGGCAATATCGGAGTCCTCCATGGCGCGCTGTATCACCGTCTCCACCTCCGACGCGACGGCCGCCTCGCTCACGCCGGGTTGCAGCATCGCATAGAATCGGTGGAGGGCGCGATCGGCGACGCCGTTGGCCCGCTCTACCGCGTCGATCTCATGGGTGGACTTTCGCGCGTAGAGTGCCGATGCCGCCTCGGACGCATCCGCCACCTCGACACCAGAGAGGGCGTGTATCGCGTGGACTACCGCCAGATCCACCGGCGGACCCTCCGCGGCGTTCCGTGGCGGTGCAATACGGCCGAATCGCGGGTCGTATCCGATTTTGATCGGCCGTGTCGTCGCGGTCGGAAGGTATTCAGCCATCCGCCGTGCGAGGTCCGTCCACGGACGCGTCGAGGTCCCCCAGGGTGATTCAACCGCGATAACATCTTCGGGCACGGCGTCGTCCGGCTCGCCGGCGGGTATGAAGAGGATGGGATTCCGCCCCGGGAGGAGCAGGGCGATCGATGCGCCCCAGTGGGGGTAGCAGCCGCACAGCGCCACCAACTCCTCCGGCTTCCACGCAAGATACGCATCGAGGCGCATCTGTGCCATGAGCGTCTCTTTTCGTTCTCTTCGATCCATGGCGATGTTCCCTACGAATACCTACGCGGCGGTACGTCGTCGACGAGGACTGCCGTCACAACGCGAAGCTGCCGCACCACGAGTCGTCGGACCCGTGCTGCCGACGACGTCGCGGTCGCAATCTGCGAGGAAACCGTCGCTCTCGCGAGGGGGAGAATCGCGTGCGTCACGCTGCGGAGTGCCGTAGTGCTGGGTCTCATGCCTGTCCCTCCTCCATTCGATCACGACGTCGATTGCATTGTACGCCTCGTTTCTCACATTCGTATTTGCTTATCAACGACCGAATTTTCAATGCGTCTGCACTACACGATCGTGGTACAGTAAGTGAGTGAGTTACTATCTCGTCGAGTATCCCGTTCCCGACTTTCCGCGCATCACCCATTTCGGCTGTTGCGACGGCGAAGCGGGGCGAACCATCGGTGAGCACTATCATTTGGGTTATGAGATCGTGTATGTGAAGCGCGGCGGCGCTGAGATCGGTGTGTTTCCCCACGCCGACCCGATTCTCTGTTCCACCGACGACGTTTTCGTCACCTCTCCGGGCGTGCTTCACAATTTTCGAATTCCCCACGCCGACATCTGTTACTACTGGATCGGGATTCAGACGACCGAAAGTGTGGGAATCACGAGTGACCATCGCATTCCCCCGCGCGCACTCGTCAACCGCCGCGGCGTCTCGAGTCGCTATCTTACCCCCGACCACGACTATCCGGAGCTTCTGAAGTTGGGAGCGACACTCGCGATCGATCGTTTCGCGATCGTGCGCAACGCCCCGGAGCTCTGTGCGCCGTTCGCGTCGTTATTGAACGAGATACGCAAGACGCGGCATCTGCAGCTCTTTCTCATCTACTCCAAACTGCTCGAACTCCTGGTGATGCTTCATCGCCGCCTTCTACCGGAGCGCGAGCGGACGACCGGATCGGAGGTAATACAGGCCGTGTCCGATCGCGTTCGTGCCCACTACGACGAGGATCTGTCCGTCGAGCGTCTCGCGCGATACGTCGGGGTGAGTCCGGCCTACCTCTCCCGACGCTTCGCATCCGAGACGGGAATGCGCCTTTCGGAGTACATCGTGATGTGCCGTATCGAACGGGCGAAGGAACTGCTACTTCACGGCGAGCGCGTCGGGGATGTGGCGATAAAAAGCGGCTTTGCAAGTATCTACAGCTTCAGTACCGTGTTTAAGCGGCTCGTGGGATGTCCGCCGAGTCGATATCGCGGTTCGATCTCCCGGGCCGGTGGAGTAGCCGAGCCGACCCCGGTGCGATCCGTCCCGATGTGACCCGACCGTGTCCGGCGGCATCCGACGCCGTCTCTAACGCTGTGTCGTAATGTCCGCCGCCAGCACCGGCCAGTTCCGCTCCGCCGCGCGGATATTGCTCTCGATACCTCTGAGGAATCGACGCCGCACCCCGGCGGAGAAGTTGAGGTAGAGCCGTCCGTTGTGGACGGTCCACGCGTTAGGATCGATACCGGCGATGTAGCCTTGCGAGGCGGCCCACGCACAATAGCCGCCGAACTGCGGTGCGTAGCGTTCGGGGTCTTCTTGAAAGCGCTCCATGTTCTCCGCCGACGCGAAGTGCCACGTTACGTCGTTCCACTCATACTGAAAAGACGTCGAACCCTGACGCGCCGCACCCTCCTGAAAGTACGCCACCGGATCGTAACCGTGGATCGCTACGCTGTCGTCTCCGGCGTTTATCGGCGTTTGGGCAACTGCGGGTGTAACGACCATAGCGGTCATCACAACGGATACCGCCATAACAATCGACGCAACTCGACTCATAATACTTCCTCCATGTTAGGAGGTAAGGTAGTGAATCGGAGGCCTTGCGCGTCGGACGACATATCTCGATGTGCGTCTCGGTGTTATACGACAGTCGATCATCAAAGCGGGTTTCCGAGCGTCTGAGGACGGTACGGTGGCGGGGCCGCGTCGAACGGGTGTCCACGACCCGGCCGTGCGCGTCCCGCTAAAACTGAAGCGCGTACTCGGTGCCGTCGATCGTGATGACGAAGGGCGTCCAGTCGGCGACAAAGGGATCCAGATAGGCATCCTCGCGAACCGGTTCTCCCGCGTCCGGCAAATCCGGGGAGAAGGTGATCGTACCGGTGTTACCCGCGCCCTCGTTGATGACGAACTCGCCGGATACCATGCTGTCGACGTTTCCGAAACGGTTTCCGGATGCAACGATGGTGTGGAGGTAACTCCCGCTGTTCTGCGTCTCGTAGGTCAGGATGTACGAGTCGACTTCCGTCCTTCCGTCGGGCAGTTCCACCGTTCTCAGAAACGTCTCCGGCTCATCCGGTGCGCCGAATGTGAGGGATGCACAGGCCGACAGTACGACCGCCGTACATCCAACTACCGTCAATCTGCTTAACATCGTACGCATACATACTCCTTGCATTATTCGGTGATATTTTTCTGTTTGCTCAGATGCGTTGACTACATCTCCCTTATTGAGAGCTAAACGTCGGGGAGTCCGGCATTTTCCAGCATCGTCGATCCGTCCGGCGATCGTGGAACCATGGAGTCGCTGAACGTCCGGCGTACAGCGATGTCTATCGACTCCGATCCGATTCCGACGATGTGCGGAACTCGCGTCGTCATCTCTTCGCTCCCGATGGATGCCGCGATTCTCTCCCGGACGTTGTCGAAACCCACCGACTCGCGGCCGAGTTCCATCGTTACGTTGCCGCCGGGGCGATACTCGGTTATCACCGCGCCGTCGTCATCGCTGTCATGCGGTATGTATTCGGAGGAAAAGACCACCTGACCCGCGTACTCCTCCGCCAGCGGTCCATACCACGGACCGGGATCGGCGGGCTCGAAGCGTCTAAACCTACTCGGCCCCGTTTCAACCAACACCTCATCGGTGATCTCCGAGACGGTAGTGCAACCTGCAACGGCACATACTATTATCGCAACAGTCTTGGCACGCAGCGCGTAAGCGTTCATTGTTCCTCCTGTCCTCATGCGACCTACACCGACGTAACGGGAAATCGGGCCTCATCGGCGACGCGACCGACATCGCGTATACGGTCGGTGCTATCCCTCGCGGTTTTCGGCTACCTCCGACCGGATGCGCTCGGCGAGCTCCAGGCTTGCCCGATTGATCGCCTGAGCGGCCAACTCGTCCATCGCGTCGAAGTCGTACGCGCCGGCTGCAACAACGACGGTGTCCTCTGAGTTGGCGCTCCCTTCCACGGTGACGAAGGGTACGCCGCTCTCATCGTACACATAAGCGGTAGCCTCCACGTACGCCTTCATCGTTCCGGAACTCTGTATGCCGGTCCACATCACCGCGTTATAGTCGATGAACACCACCATCAATGCGTCGACATCGAGCGCGCCCATTAACGCTTCCGCCGCCGAAAAACGGCCGCCGGCGGCCACGAAGCGAAAGCCTTCCGCCGTGTTGTACTCGCCGGAGGATGCCAACTCACCGAGTTCGCGGTAAAACTCGCTGCCGGTTACCTGTGAGGGGGAGAGGAGCGTGAATGTGCCTGCTTCGCGCACGTTCCGAAAGAGAGAATCGACGCTCGCGTCAATCGCATTGCCGCTCGAGTGGGTTGCGGCCTCCATGGCGTCGCCGACACTGCCTCCGCGAACCAACGCACCGACGGTCCGCACTCCCGCCATGACGTCGGCTCCCCGTCCTTCGGCCTCCGTCTCTACAACGCGATTCGCGCTTACTTGTACGATTGCAATGCTCTCCGCGGCGCTTAGCCTGGTCCAATCGTTGGCGCTGGCGCACCCTATCATAGTCAGAGCCGCAGCCACGCACGCGGCGATTATCCCGATACGATTCATGTCGTCGTTCCTCCCGGTGTGCCGCTACACGGAATCGCGCCGTGAGCGATGTATCGTCGTACATAGTGTGGATGATATTCGCCGCCGGTCGTCGGTCGCCGTGCGCACGATGCAGGCCCTCTTTCGCCGCTCATATCATCCAAGATTCACTCAAAGCGTACTCCATAGTGAACCAAAAATGAAATATGCTCACATATAATATGAGTATTTTTCATGTTTTGTGATTACGCACCGCTCAACGGCGACTGGTGCGGGATACCGGTGGATGAGGCGTAGCAGGATGGTACGAGACTCCGCGTCTCGACACGATGCGAGGGAGGCCGGTCGGCGCGCGGCCGACATGGTGTTTCAGTGGGGCGGGATTATCTCGAACCGTTCCGAAAGAGCTCGTTCAGGGCATCTCGCACCGTCGGATAGCGAAACGTGAAGCCGTCGTGTTGCGCCTTCCGGCTCGAGACGCGCGCACCCCCCAGCACGATACTCGCCATTTCGCCCATCACCATCCGTAGAACGAACGCCGGAACGGCGGGCATGAAAAACGGCCTCCCCATTGCGCGGGCAAGCTCATCGGAAAAGACCGCGTTCGTCACCGGATGGGGGGCCACGCCGTTATAGACGCCCTGCCGGGTCGCGTCGTCTAACGCGTGTACGATCATGCGGCAGAGATCGTCGATATGAATCCAGCTCATGTACTGCTCGCCCGTCCCAATCGGCGCTCCGAGGCCCAGCCGGAAGGGCGCCGCCATCCTGGGCAGTGCACCGCCGTCGCGACTCAGCACGATGCCGATTCGGACCACCAGTGATCGAACACCCGTGTTTGCGATAACTGCACTCTCGGCTTCCCATTGGCGCACGACCTCGGCCAGAAAATCGCACTCGTCCGGGTCGTCATTTTCCGACATCCAGCGATCTTCCCCGCCGGAACCGTACCGCCCCGTCGCTGACGCGGCAATGACGACCTCGGGCCTCCTTGTCGCCCCTTGGATCGATTTCCTCAGGAGGCGCGTGGCGTGTACTCGACTATCGAGGATGGTCCGCTTGCGGCGTGCGGTCCACCGCCGGTCGGCAACGCCGGCTCCCGCCAGGTGCACCACCGCATCGGCCCATTCGACGGCGTCGTGTTCGATGTCGCCGCGTTCGACGTCCCATCGAAAGACTCGTACCGCATGCGGGCGCGGTACGCGATGAGACTCTGCGGCGCCGCGACTAAGCCAGGCGACTTCATGGCCCTTCTCGAGAAGAAGATCGGTGAGACGTCGACCGATCAGTCCGGATCCGCCGGTGATCAATACTCGGCCGTTCATATCCATATACTATCGCCTCCGCGCTCGTGCGCGTACATGCATCGGCGAGAACTGCATATAATGCGTCGTATACGGGATGGTGGTGGCAAGGGCGGCCGCCCCGATATACCGGGCCGCCCGTCCCTCACCGCTGCACGACCGACTCCACACCGCCGCTCGCGATGCTGCGGTATGCCGCCTCCACGACCTCCACGGCGCGGAGCCCGTCCTCACCGGTCACTGCGGGGACGCGCCGTTCGATAACGGCCGCTATGAACTCATCGATCATCGCCTGATTGGCGTCGCTTCCCCAGTTGTCCCAACGGGTATGGCGGTCGGGGAGGCCGTAGACCGTGTTGTTCTGCACGAACGCATCGAGATCTACCGCTCCGCGATCGGTCACGAGACGCATGGTGAGACCGCCCCACGTCGGAAAGTTGAGCGGACGAGACCAGCTGCAGTCGATCGAGACGTCGACGCCGTTTTTGAAGCGCAGGCTCACCAAGCCGCCGGTCTCCACGACCGCCTCATCGGCGTAGGCGATACGATTGCCGATTGCATATACGCTCTCTACCTCCGAGCGTGTGAACCAACGCATCACATCGACTAAGTGCACGGTGTGGTCGGTTATCGCGCCGCCGCCGGCGAGCATGGGGTCGACAAACCACGCGCGATGTCGCTTGGGAAGCTGGCCTTGATTGATCGCCACGCAGCTGGTCAGCGTACCGAAGGCACCGTCGGTGAGGTTGTGTTCGGCGGCGACGAGTGGCGCGCTGAAACGCATCGGAAAGGCGGTCATGAGGAGAACGCCGGCGCGTTTGCACGCCGCCACCATCGCCGCTCCGTCGTCGGCGGTTACCGCGAGCGGTTTCTCACAGAGGAGGTGCACCCCCGCTTCGGACAAGACCTCGACATCTTCGCGATGACGACTGTTCTCACTGCACACGACCGCGGCGTCGATCCCCGCGTTGAGCATGGCGTCCCGGCTCGCGAACGTCGGTACATCCATCCGCTCGCCGTAGGTCGCTCGTCTCTCGCTATCGGGGTCGTACACGCCGACGAACTCCGCCGAGCCGTTGGCTCTGAGATTCGAGATGTACGCCTCTCCGTGAAGGTGGGCGAAACTGATGATTGCGACGCGGATCACGGCGCCTCCTCCCACGGGGTAATCTCGACCGGTCGTCCGCTCTCTGACGATTCCAACACGGCGAGGGCGAGTTGGAGGGTGCGAACGCCCTCTTCGCCGGATACCGGAGGTTCCGAGCCGGCATCTATCGCCCGCCGAAACGCCGTAAGTTCCGCCGCGTAAGGGTTCTCCGAAATCGGACTGGCGGCCACCGGCACCTCCGGAAGGAGGCGATCGGCATCCGTCACGGACCCGCGCAGCGGCGTGAGGTGGAGTCGAATTGCTTGGGTCGACTGAGAATCGAAAGTCACCAGCGCCTTGCTTCCGGCAAACTCGAATGATGTGTGAAACTCCGGCTGCGGGTAGCGCCAGCTCCCCTCGACGTGCGTTATCGTCCCGGAGGCGTGGGTGAGAAGCGCGTAGGCGTGTTGTCGACCGTCGCTGCCGGGATCGACGCGAGCGTAGACACGTTGTACTTCGCCGGCGGCCAGCCGCGCGAAGTCGAGATCGTGAATCATCAGATCCAAAACGACGCCCCCGGACTGAGCGGTGTCGAGAAACCACGGTTTTCGGGGAGCAAACGTGCGACGACTGAAACGGAGCACAGCGAGTTTACCCAACTCGCCGCGTCGTACCGCCGCCAGTGCGTTCCCGTACTCCGGAAAGAATCGTAGTACGTGGCCGACCCCCAGGGGGATACCGGCGCCGCGGCATGCGCGTACCATCGCCTCGGCCTCCCCGAGATGGCGAGCCAAAGGCTTCTCGCAAAAGATTGCGCGCGATCCGGCCTCGACGGCGGCGGACACGTGGTCGCGGTGGAGCGGAGTGGGGCTGCAAACATCGACGATATCTACACCACCGGCGAGCTCGGCGATGGTCTCCACAACCGGCGCGTCGTATGCGTCCGCGAGCTCCCGCGCCGACCGATCGGGAGTCGCAAGAACGCCCCCGATCTCTCCTCCGCACTCCCGCCACCCGTCGGCGTGGGTGCGTCCCATGAAACCCGCTCCGATGAGTCCGATTTTCACGACGTTCCTCCTTCCGCCGGTTTCGATCATGACGCCGTACCGTCACCACGCGTCGGCCGATGGACGCGTACTCCATCGGCCGCCTTTATCCCGCCGTATCGCTACTGCTTCACCGAGCCCGCGGTCAGTCCCTCGATCAGCTGGCGCGAGAAGAGTATATATAGCACCAATACCGGAAAGATCGCGAGCGAGAGGGACGAGAGTACGCTGTTCCAATCGGAGACGAATTGACCGAGAAACTCCTGCGCTCCGAGGATGACCGTTTTGGTCGCCTCGCTCGGCGCCAGAATGAGAGGAAACCAGAGATCGTTCCAAATCGGAATTATCGTGAAGACCGCAACGGTCGCCAGGGCCGGTTGGACCATGGGGAGCATGAGAGCGAAGATGCGGTATTCGCTCGCCCCGTCGACTCTCCCGGCATCCTTCATCGCCCGAGGAACCTGGGAGAGGAACTGCTGCATGATGAAGACCGTCAGCGGCAGGCCCTGGGCGGTATACACCAATATGAGAGATAAGAGCGTGTTTACCAGCCCGAGGCTCACCATGAGGCGAAGAATCGCGACGGTACCGATTCTGATCGGGATCATGATGCCGATCGCCAAATAGAGGCTCATCTGGCGATTACCCTTAAAGCGATATTCACTCAACGCCCACGCGGCCATCGCGCCGAACAAGACCACCATCGCCATGGATATCGTCGTTACCAGCACACTATTGAGATAGTAACTCGGAAACGACGAGCGCTGAAACACGGTTTCGAACCCCTGTACGCTGAACGTCTCCGCGGTGGGAAGGCGTAACGGTCCCTCAAAGATCGCGCGGCGCGTCTTGAAGCTATTGAGAAAGACCAAAAAAATGGGAAATCCGGCGATCAGTACGGCGCACGAGAGGAGGCCGTGGGTCGCCACCGAACCGAGGCGGACGCTACCGCGTCGCATCACCGACCGTCCCTACAACTCATAGGTCTGCACCCTGCGTCGCCACGCAAACATATAGGCCAGTACCCCCGAAAGAATGATGACGAACATCATCGTTGCGACCGTCGCTCCCATGGTGGGGTTGCCGAGTTGAAGCTGTTGGCCGAAGAAGGTTCTGAAGAAATAGGTCCCCAGAATATCGGTGCTGAAATCCGGCCCCGCGAGCACACCCTGCGTCGTATAGATGAGATCAAATGCATTGAAGTTTCCAACGAAGGTCAACACCGTCACGACCCCCAGAACCGGGAGGATAAGGGGAAACTTAATACGCCAAAAGACGTTCCAACTCCCCGCTCCGTCTACGAACGCGCTCTCGGTCAGCTCGCGCGGTATGCCGATGAGCGCCGCGTAAAACAGCATCATGGGGATGCCGTAGAACTGCCACACCGAAATGAGCGAAAGCGTAATCAGTGCCGTATTCTGAAGGCCCAGCCACGGTTGAAAGAGCTCCCCGCGGCCGATGGCGGTGAGAAATCCCTCGGCGACGCCCCATAGCGGCGACAGTATGAGCTGCCAAATGAATCCCACAATTACGACCGATAGCATCGTCGGCATAAACAGGACCGTGCGATACATGCCGCGTCCCCTCACTCGTCCCGCCGTGAGGAGCGTCGCCAATAGGAGCCCGATCGGATTTTGCACCAGAAAGTGGACCACGAAGAAAAGCACGTTGTTGCCCACGGCGTTCCAAAACCCCGGCGCCCATCGGTCGTCGGTAAGAAGGCGCCGAATGTTGTCGAATCCGACGAACACGCGCCCACCTTCGGGGGCGTCGGCAAAAAAGCTGAGGCTTAAGGACCCGATAAGCGGATAGATGAGAAATAGGGAGTAAATGATGACGGCGGGAGCAAGGAACACTGCGATGTACGATCGAAGACGTTTGTTGCGCAACCTACCACCTCGTTCCGCGTTTCCTACCGCGCCGCCGCGCAGCCCGCTCTACGGGAAAAGCCGGCGCGAACCGCGAAAGGATCGCGCCGACTCCGCTAACGGCACCGCTACTGTTGGGGAGCGTACCAGCTCTCGAGGCCCGCCTGCGTGCGTCTGGCGGCCTCCTCGGGCGTCATCTCGCCGTTGATGACCTGCGCGGACACGACCCATAGCTCGTTCTCCAAGTTGGGCTCGCCGCGGCTCAGGATTTGGTAGCTGTTACGAATCGTGCTCTCTCCCTGGCCCCGCCAGCTGATGAACTCCTGGGCCATCGGGTCGTCCAATGCGATCGGGACGTCGGCGAGACTGAAGAAGCCGGGGAGCGCGTTGCTGTAAAGCTCGGCAAACTCCGCGGTCGTCATCCATTCGAGAAAGAGCCGCGCCTCCTCGGGATGCTCGGTGGCGGCGTTCATCGCCAGGGCGATATCGGTGTGGTCGGAGATGTAGAGTGTGTCGCCCGCGGCCGGTACCGGCGGCGGAAAGACCCCCATCTCGAAGTCCGCTTGCTCGTTGAAGAGCGAAATCTCCCAAGAGCCCGCGGGGTAGATCGCCGCGCGACCTAACGTAAAGAGATTCTGGCTGTCGGGATAGGTCTGGGCCTGAAAACCGGACGGCATGTACTCGCCCCACCGCGAGAGCTGCTCCCACACCGCGACGTACTGTCCGTCTGTGAGCGCTTCGGTTCCGTCGATTAACCCCCGTCGCCCGAC
Source organism: Alkalispirochaeta sp. (assembly GCA_965601925.1). Lineage (GTDB taxonomy): Bacteria > Spirochaetota > Spirochaetia > DSM-27196 > Alkalispirochaetaceae > Alkalispirochaeta. The sequence goes on along the minus strand of OZ271854.1, from coordinate 593,558 downwards.
TTCACCGCCCCAGAAGTTGGGACCGATGTTCTGAAACCCCATCGTCGCCGCCTCCCATAGGTCGTTGGTACCCATGGCCAACGGCTCCCAACGACCGTCCGCGCGAATCGCATCCAAAACGGCGAAAAACTCGTCTACCGTCTCCGGCTCGTCCAGACCGAGCTCCGCGAATATCTCGGCGTTATAGATGAAACCGTGAATGACCGAAGCCATGGGAACGGCGAAGACTTCCGATCCGTCGTCGGTCATCCACGCGCTCTTGGCGACGTCGGAGAAGTTTTCCATCCCGGAGAGATCCGACAGCTCGGCGAGATACCCCGCTTGATAGAGCGCCAAGGACGCATCGAAGGGTCGCGCCGTAATGAGGTCTCCGGCGGTGCCGCCTTCCAGCCTCGCGTTGAGCGCCGCGTTGTACTCCGCCGGGGGAAGCGGCTGGAATAGGACCTGAATGTCGGGGTAGCGAGCATTGAAGGCGGGAATGATCTGATCCTGCCAAATTCGTAGATCGTCGTTGCGCCAGCTCTCGATCGTAAGGGTGACCGCATCGTCCGCCCCTTGCTGTTCTCCCTGCCCTCCGGCGAATACCAGCGATGCGCTTACCAGCATCAATGCAATACCAACCGTCAGTCGTTTCATAACTCCTCCTTTGGTTCATCCCGCGGAACGCGTTTGTTCATTGGATGAATAAACTCGACCGCATTCATAGTATGGTAGCATTGTGTATTCGTCAAAGGCTATCGAATACGGTGTCCCTGTCGATTGCCTGATCGCCGAAAACCCATTTCTTGCGTTAGGGACGCGTTTTCGGCTGTTCGGACACCGATCCGGGAAGGCCGGCGCAACGCGGCCGGACGGTTCGGCGGCGCTACTGTCTCAGGCGGCGCTCACGGCCATAGGCGAGCAAGAGGAGGAGGAGGGCGAACCCGAAGATGATATTGCGACCGAACTGCTCGATGTTGATCGTGATGAGCACGCTCTCCAGCACTTGCAGGAGCACCGCCCCGACGGCGACGCCGAGATACGAACCGACACCCCCTGAGAGCGAGATCCCGCCGATCACCACCGCGACGATAGAGGCCAACATATACTGGTCGCCGAGGGTGACGTTGTAGACGCTCCCGACGTAACCGAGGTAGAGGAAGCCCGCAAGCCCCGCGATCGCGGCGCACACGCCGTACGTTACCATCCGCGTCGGACGGACGCGTATCCCCGACAGAAACGCCGCGCTCGTGCTGGACCCTAACGCGTAGAGGTAGGTACCGTAGCGCGTGTTGCGCAGGACGACGGTGACGATTACGCCCAAAAGGAGCCACCAAAAGAGAATTCCCGGGAGGCCGAAGAGTCGCCCGATGACGACCCCTTTGAGGGCGTCCGGGGCGCCCTCGACCGGCACGCCGCCGGTGATGAATTGGCTGATCGCCGCCACGACGATGCTCATTCCCAGCGTCATGACCAACGGGGGAATGCCCAAGTAGGCGACACCGGCGCCGTTTGCGAGTCCGACGAGAAACGTCGCCGCCGCTACGACCCCCAATGCCAGGAGTACGCGCTCGTCGTTCCCGTTCATGACCGCGCCGCCGATAATAGCTCCCAGCGTGACGACCTTGCCGACCGAGAGATCGATGCCGCTTCCGCCGGCGATCACGACCAAGGACTGACCGGCCGCGACGATGCCGAGAAAGGCGGCGACGGTCAGGAGATTCACGATCTGCCGCGGCGAAGCGAAGCCCGGAGAGACGATCTGCCCGATGAACAGGAGCGCACCGGTCGCAACCGCTGCGAGGAGTGTCGCATCTACGTTCGGTCGTTTCATCGTTCCCTCCGCGTCGCCTTGGTCGCTCCGGTGAGCATGGCACCGGCGGCGAGGGCGGCGATGATGATGACGCCCTGCATGAGGCGCTGAAAGGTTACCGGAATCCCAAGGAAGAAGATCACGTCGTTTACCAGCTTCACCACGAAGGCGCCGAAGACGCTGCCGACCGGGGCACCGAATCCGCCGGAGAGGGCGACGCCGCCGATAACCGCCGAGGCGATCGACTCCAACTCATAGCCTTGACCGGCCAACGGGTTGCCGGTGATCGTTTCACCGACGATGAGCCACGCCGCCACGGCAAAGAAGACCGCCCCGATCACGTAGCTCGCGATACGAATACGCACAACCGCCAGACCGCTCTCGTACGCTCCGGTCATATTGCCGCCCACTGCCCTCAACTCAACGTGGAAGCGCGATCTGGCGAGGAGCCGAAAGACGACGGCAAGCAAAGCGAGCATCCAAACCGAGCTGGGAAGAAAGAGAAACCGGCCGGCGTAGACGTCGTACACCGCCATGGGAACCTCGCCCCCCGACTGGGGCATGATCCACAACGCGATCCCCTGCCACAGTACACTGGTGGCGAAGGTCGCGATAATCGGCTGGATCCTCAAAAAGGCCACGACAAAGCCGTTGAACGCTCCGGCAACGATCGCAACGGCGAGGCCGGCGGCGAGACCCGCCGTTATCGCGAGGCCGTCTCCCCCGAGGCCGGTCAGCACACGAACCGTCGTCACGTTGATCATGGCGATCATTGTCCCCGCCGACAGATCGATGCCGCCGCCGAGGATGATGAAGGTCTGTCCGACCGCCGCCATGACGAGAGGCATCCAGATGCGCAGTTTGATACTCAACTCAAAGGGGCTGAGGTAGCGCGGCTCCACCACGGCGATCAGGACGACCAGTGCGGCGGCCACTACGGCGCTCAATACAAAGGGGCGGCGCTTCAGGACGTCGCGACGAAAGAGCGAGCGCACCTTAGAGAGCGGCGTTGTATAGTTCATAGGCATTCAGCTTTTCACCTTGCAGCTCCGCCGCTACGCGTCCTTCGCGCATCACGAGTACGCGATGGGCGGCGTCCAGAAGCTCGCGATCCTCGCTGGAGCTCCAAATCACCGACACCCCTTCGGCGCACATCTGCGCCACGACGTCGTACAGCTCGTTTTTAGTCTTGATATCGACACCCTTGGTCGGATCGTCCATGAGGAGGACGCGCGGCGCGGTAAGGAGCCAGCGGCCGATAATCACCTTCTGTTGATTACCGCCGGAGAGGGAGACGATACGCGCGGCGAGGCGAGAGAAGACAATCTCCAGTCGGCCGACCACCGGTTGTACCCATCGTGCGACGGAGCGGCGGGAAAAGATCGCCGAACGACGCGTGCGGATTCCGACGACTGCAAGGTTCTCCAGGATTGCTCGCGTGGGGAAGATACCGAATCGCTTTCGGTCGCCGGTCACGAACGCGATTCCCCGTCGCACCGCGTCGGCCGGATGGGCGATCCGTACGGTATCTCCGTCGAGTTCGATCTCTCCGTCCACCGCTCCCTCGGCACCGAACAGGGCGCGTAGAAGCTCGCTCTGTCCCTGACCTTGTAGGCCGCTCAGCCCCAACACCTCGCCGCGCCGGAGCGTAAATGAGACGCCCCGCACGCCGGCGCAGCGGAGATCGGTAGCGGACAAGAGTGGCTCTGCGTTCGAGCCGCCGACGTCCGGCGAGCGCTCCCGCTCCTCGACCGCTTCCCCCACCATCGCGGCGAGGAGCTCCTCGCGGTTCGACTCGGCCAGGACAAAGCTCCCTACCGTGCGTCCGTTGCGCAGTACCGTGGCGCGGTCTCCGATGCGGAAGATCTCCTCCATCCGGTGACTGATGAACACGACGGCACATCCCGTACGCTTCAGCTCTTCGACAACCGTAAAGAGTCGCTCGACTTGACGCCCTCGGAGGCTTGCGGTCGCCTCGTCGAGTATGAGGATGCGTGGTTTGCGGTGGAGCGCTTTGAGTATCTCGACGATCTGCTGCTCGTCCGGGGGGAGACTCCCCGCCGTCGCGTCGGGCCGGCAGCGCTCCGTGTCAAAGACGCCTGCGAACGAGTCGAGGGCGCGTTGCGCCGATTCGTGCATCCGGTTTTGGTCGACGAGGAGGCTCGGCCGATCTTCCGATGAGCCGAGGGTGATGTTCTCCGCGACGGTGAGGGTCGGTACGAGACTCATCTCCTGATACACCTCCGCAATACCCTCGCGCCGCGCGGCGTCGGGGCCGTGGGGAGCAAAGGGGCGACCGTCCAGGGCCATACCGCCCCGATCCGGCCGCACCACCCCGACGATAATCTTACTCAGGGTGCTCTTGCCCGACCCGTTGGCTCCCAACAGGACGTGTACCTCTCCGGCGCGGAGTCGCAGTTCCGCCTTGTCCAAGGCCCGGACGTTGCCGTAGCGCTTCTCAATCTCGGTCAGGTGTAGTACGTCGTTCATCGGGAGCCTTTCCGTGTCTTTTTCGGCTACTCCGCCTCGGGAGCGAAGTACTGACCGGCCTGCGCCTCGGTGAGGTGGCCGTCGACGGAATAGAAGTCCGGATAGTCGGTATGAGCGTCGAAGATCGTGTCGAAGTTGACGTTGGTCACGACCACGGGAATCGGCACGTAGATCGTATTGCCGTACGGGCCGGCGAGGACCTCTTCACGCAACTCGCGGCCGCGAAGAAGATGCAGTCCGACGTAGAAGGCGCTGGTCATCGCTCCCGGCGGGTTCGCCACACCGATACCGTCGATTCCTTCGTCGTCCCACAATCTGAGATACCCGAGTCGCGCTTCGCCGGTTACGTGAATGTCGCGGCGATCGGCGGCCAGCAACGCTCTGAGGGCGCCCTCGGCCATGCCGTCCTGGACCCACACACCGTCGATGTCGGGATACGTCGCCAAGAGGCTCTGCATCGTCGCCTGCCCTCGGGCGTTGTCCCAGTCCGCGTTGGTCTCGTTGAGAATGGTGATCCCCTCATATTGCCCAAAGACGTCTTGGTACCCCGCGACGCGGGCCGTGTTTGCCGGATGGCCGGCGATGCCGTTGATCGTGACGACGTTCCCCTCGTAGTTGATCTTTTCCGCCAGCCAACGCGCCGATATGCGTGCCCACTCGCTCTGATCGATCGCGACGTTAATCGCGTCGGGGGAGGCGAGCTCCGTGTCGGTACCGATGACGATCACGCCCCGAGCGGCCGCCTCTCGGATGACCGGATTGAAGGCTCTGGCGTCCGCCGGATTGACGAGAATGAGATCGGCACCGGCGCTCATAAGATTCCGTATCTGGTCGATCTGCCCCTCGAGGGTCGTATCGAAGCTCTGGACGATCACCTCTTGAATCAGGCCCGAATCGATATACGGCTGCGCCGCGGCGAGTACGTTGTCGACCATCTGCGTTCGCCACTCACTACCGACCCAGGGATTGCTAATGCCGACGACAAAGCCGTCGCCCTCGTCCTGGCCGCCCGCAAAGACGAGACCGGCCGTTCCCACCACGATCAACACCGAAAAAATGATTCGTCGTACCATAACTCCTCCTTCGTACGATTCGATATTATGCGCGCCCTGAGAGGATGCGCGAGCCTTCTCCCCGCTGAATCGCGGGTACAAACTCCTCAAGTGCATCGACGGTTCGTCGATCGGTCATATCGACCACCGCGCCGGTCTCGGCGGAGTAATACGCCGCCATAAGGAGCCGGGTGATCTCCAGACCGAACTCCCAGGGGAGAAATGCGTCTCTCCCCGCCGCGAAGCTCTCCACGGCGTCGCGATTCTCGTCGACGTAACCGTAGAGATCGGCCTCGTTAGGTTGGACCGCCAAGAGCCCGCGCGTCGCCGTGGATTTTTCGAGCGCCGTCTCGGCGTCCGCTAGCGACTCCGCGGCGGCGTCGCCGATGAAAATCTCAACGGGGGAACGCAGCGAGTTGACCTCGAAGGCGTACCCCGGACCCATGCCGTCCATCAGGAGTCGGAGTCCCTGTTTCTCGTACATCCATGAGTCGGTAAACTGCGATTTGACGAGTCGCCCCGTCTCGGGGTTACGATAGGTCACGATGCCGGTCGCAAAATCCTCCGCCGGCGTCTTGGCGTAGTCGATGCCGGTACGCTTCAAGAGCTCCTCCCGCCACGGCGACGAGCCCCATTTGAGAAGACTCGTGTCGCACGAGACGGACACCGGCTCGAGAAAGTCGAGCGGTTTTCCCGGCGGGGTCAACAAGAACTGGCCGACGGCGATGCTGTGACAGCCCATATCCATGAGCACGCCGCCGCCCAGGCGCGTGGGATCCCAAAACCACGGTGCGTGCGGGCCGCCGTGCTCCTCGGCGCTCCGGACGAGGGAGGGTGATCCCATCGCCTCGATCGTCGGTCGCAGTTGGTGCATCTGGGTGCGGATCGCACGCATGAAGATCTGATTTTCAAAGTACGCCGTCTTGAGCCCCGCCTTCCGCACGAGCTCTACAAGACGGCGCGCCTCGGCCACCGTGCGGCCCAAGGGTTTTTCAATGATCACCCCCGCGAGCTCGGCCCCGCCCGCCACCGCGTCGACGATCGCCTCAACGGTCTCGATGCGCGAGTGGTTCGGGTTGTAGATCGCGACGACATCGCTGTTCCGTACGACGTCTGCGACGGTCTCGTACTCCTTCGGCGTACCGACGCCGATATGCGTGCAGTGTTCCACGAGCTCGTGGGAGCTCGATCGTTTGAGGACCGCCGAGACCTCCACTCCGCGCACCATCGCCAATGCGTCGGCTTGAAATTTCGAAATAAATCCTGATCCAATAAATCCAATTTTCACGTTATTCCCCTTCGTAACGGCACAAATTGGGCCGTTTCCGACGTGCCTGAGAACATCGTAGGTCGATAAAGACCATATGTCAATCTTTTTTGTTCGATCTTAGGACATTTAACCGGGAAAGGCTTTCACCATCTCCGTTACCTCGCGGGAGGAGAACAACTCATCGACCGTCATCGCCGCGGCGCCCACCATGCCGCTCTGCTCGCCGAAGGTAGAACGCCGCACGACCAGCTCGGCGGTTGCGAGGGCCGTTGACCGACTCACGACCATTTCGCGAATCGCCGCGACGAACACGTCTCCGAGGTTGGTGACGCCGCCGCCCAGAATGATCATCTCGGGATTAAAGAAGTTGACGAGTTTTGCCAGGACCGACCCGATATGGCGCCCGCTGGTAACGACGAGGTCGATCGCGGCCGCGTCTCCCTGGCTTGCGGCGCGTCCGACGTCGATTGCGGTGATGTCGCCCGGGATCTCGTCGCCGCCGGCGATGAATGATTGGAGGAGGGGACTCTCCCCGCGCTTCGCGAGCTCCCGTCCGCGGCGAGCGATCGCGGCGCCGCCGGCGACCACCTCGAGGCACCCCTGGTTCCCGCACGGACAGCGCTCCGTCTCGCCGTCGATGGCGATATGACCGATATCGCCGGCGCTGCCCTGGGCTCCGCGGTAGATCTGTCCATCGGTGATGATTCCGCATCCGATGCCGGTTCCGACTTTTATAAAGAGAAAGTCCTTGAGCTCTTTCCCGACCCCCGCTCGCGCCTCGCCGATCGCCATGACGTTGACGTCGTTGTCGACGAAGCACGGCACGCCGAATCGGTCGGAGACCTCGTCGCGGACCGGGTAGCGGTCCCACCCCGGCATTATCGGCGGACTCGTCACATACCCGTGCGCGATATCCACCGGGCCGGGCAGACCGATCCCGATTCCCAACAGGCGTCGCTCGTCGCCCGCCGGGAGGGCGAGAAGCTCATCGGCGAGTTGATACACCCGTTGTAGTACCGGTACGGGGCCTTGGGCGATGTCGAGGGGTTCGCATCGCGAGGCGAGTACGCCCGCGTCGAGGTCGCAGATCGCCATGTCGACACTCGTGGCGCCGAGCTCGACTCCGACCACCACGCCGCGGTCGGTGGCAAAGCGCAGAACGCTCCGCCGGCCCGGTCCGGATCCGGTCTCTTTCGCCTCTTCGCGTATGAGCCCCATGCGTAGGAGCCGATCGGTCTGGAGCGAGACGGTACTCTTGGAAAGTCCCGTCCGTCTCACCAGCTGGGCCCGAGTAATCGGCCCGTTGCGGCGTACCAGATCGAAGATAGCACCCCCCGTTGCGGCGCCGAAAATTCCCAATTTGTCCGTTGCCATGAAGTCTAATCCTCGAACGATGATATCCGATTTTTCAACAAATTGCCAAAGTATTTCTTAGACGGGATCTCGAAGCTCGGCGCCCGGCTCGCCCAGGTCGTAGATATCGCTTCGGTTGTGCGCAGCCGGGCGTAGAGGAACGACGATACGCCACACCGCTCGCCGTCTCCCGGCGGAGCTCCGTTTCCACTCTCGGTAACGGTCGTTACTCACAATGAGAGAACCCCAGCGGAGCGCCGTGTCGATAATCGCCGGATCCGCCGGTTGTCGCGCCTCGACGATCGTGAGCTCGTCCAAGGCGACGGCGAGCTCGGATATTGAATCGGGATCGTCGACCACGTGACGAATATTGGCGTCCGCAATGCCGTGGATTTCCTCGATGTTCAGGGAGCGAAGAAACGCTACGACCGGCAGGAGCGCCGCGACGGTGGGGCGCGACCCTTTCACGCGGAACGTCCATGCGAGGTTGCTGAGGTCGACGACCGCCCGCCGTCGCTCCGGCCGATTCCAGCGCCGGCGGTGAAAACGGTCGGCTGCGTCCCGATAGACCAACTCGCGCCACCGCGCCTCGCCGTCCATAAGATCGTCGAGGGACGGCGCCGCGGCGAGGGTATCGCGGAGCGCCGCGGCGCTCTCCCGCGGGATGCACGCCGTCCCCCGAGCGATGCGGAGCGCGAGCTCTCCGGCGGTGACTTTACGGGCGGCCGGTATCGACTCGGTGACCAGGCACACCAAGCGTCTCGTTTCGCTCCGCGTCACGGCTGCTTAGGACCGTACCGCGACGATCGTCCTACCTCGGTGCGTGCCGTCGAGCAGGCTCGCCGCCACTTCCGGTGCGCGATGGAGGGGTATCTCCTCGGCGTGCTCCTCCACGACCGGCCGACGCAGTTCGTCGGCGATCCGTTGCCAGATCCGGCGACGTTCGGTGATGGGCGTTTGTGCGGAGTCGATGCCGACCAGCTGTACGCCGCGTAGAATAAAAGGGTACACGCTCAAGGGTACCTCCGCGCTTTGGGTAAGGCCGCAACACGTGACCGCGCCGCGATATGCCGTAGAGCGCACGACGCCCGAGAGAATCGTCCCGCCGGTTGTGTCGACTCCGGCGGCCCAACGCGCCTTGGCCAACGGTCGTCCCGGATCGACCTCCAGCGCGTCGCGTCCCACCACATCGCGTGCGCCGAGGCGGTCCAGATAGTCCCGAGACGCCGCCTCGTCGACCTTGCCGGTAGAGGCGACCACCTCGCAACCCAGGCCCGCGAGCATGGCAACGGCCACCGATCCGACGCCGCCCGACGCACCGGAGACGACTACCGGTAGGTCCGGCGGGAACGGAGCGTCTCCCAGCGCGTGTCGGAGGCGTTCCACCGAAAGGGCGGCGGTAAACCCCGCCGTGCCGTACGCCATCGCATTCCTTGCGTCCAGAGACTCCGGAAGCGGTACTACCCAGTCGGCGGGGACGCGAATGTATTCGCCGAGTCCGCCCCATGTGTTCATACCGAGATCGTACCCGTGGACGATCACCGGCATATCGGGTTGCAGTTCGCCCGTTCCCGCGCCGTCGATTCGAGCGATGCGCCCCGCCGCGTCGATACCCGGCGTGTGGGGGTAGCGTTTCGTTACGCCGGGATGCCCGGCCATGGAGAGGGCGTCTTTATAGTTCAGGGAGGAGTACTCGACCTTAATGAGAACGTCACCGGCGGGTAACTCCTCAGTACGACACTCTTCAACGCGAGACGCGAATCCGCCGTAAGGACCGGTATCGGATTGTTCCGCTCCACCGCCGCGGGTGCGCACTGCTCGGAATTGCTCTTGCATAGCGCGATCATATCAGAACACCGAGCGGCGTTACGAGGCGCCGAACGATCCCGCACGCCGGTCCTTCCGGCTCACTACTGTATCGGCGCAAAGAGGTACGCCAGTCGCGAGGCGCCGCGGAGCCAAATCGGCATCCGGTCGACCTCTTCAACGGTCATCTCCCGGGAGCGCTCGAAATCGTGAATGAACATCTGCTGGACGTTTCGCGCGAAGTTCTCGGCGATAATGAGTGCGGTAATCTCGAAGTTGAGCCGAAACGACCGATTGTCGAGGTTCACCGTTCCCACTCCCGACACTTCGTCGTCCACCAGAAAGACCTTCTCGTGGAGAAACGCCGGAAGATAGCGATAGATTTTGACGCCGCCGCGAAGCATCGCGCCCACAAAAGCGAACGCCGAGAGATACACCAACGTATGGTCCGGTCGGTCGGGAATGAGAATACGCACGTCCACGCCCCGCATCGCCGCGAGTAGAAGTGCATCTTGCACCGCCTCGTCGGGGACGAAGTACGGGCTTGCAATCCACAGGCGCGTCCTCGCCGAGTGAATCGCATTTTGTATCATGAGGCCCGCAGTGGGATACTCGTCGGCCGGCCCCGAGGGCAAGACCAATGCGGTGGAGTCGGAGGAGTCCACCGACGCGATTCCCGATGTTGCCGCCTGTATGCACCGCGTCCAGTCGAGATCGAGATGCTCGCCGGTCGCCCAATGCCAGTCCTCGACAAAGGGCAGTTGCAGCCCGACCAACGCCGGACCCCGGAGGCGCAAGTGCGTGTCGCGCCACCGACCGAACTTCTCACTCAGCCCCAGATACTCCTCTCCGATGTTGAGCCCGCCGACGTACCCGTCGACCCCGTCGACGATGAGTACCTTGCGATGGTTGCGAAAGTTGAGTTGAAAACGGTTGCGACGCCCGCGCGTGGAGGAGAAGGGGTGTATACGCACCCCACCCAGTCGCAACTCGCGCGCGAAAGAGAGGGGGAGTCTATAACTTCCGATCTCGTCAAAGAGAAAGTAGATCCGTACGCCCCGCGCGGCCGTTGCGAGGAGCAGCTCCTTGAGTTCCTGCCCGAAACGATCGGCTCGTAGGATGTAGAATTGAATGAGGACGTAGCGCTGTGCGCGCCCTATCGCGTCGAACATGCGCTCGAACGCCTGAGGTCCGTTGATCAACAGTTCGACCGTGTTGCCGAAGGTGAAGGGGATTTTGGCGATCGATTCCGCCGCCTCGAGGCCGTTCGTGTCGTCGGACAAGGGGCGGCGCCAGCGTTCCAAGGAGGTTCGCAACTCGCCCACACGGTCCTTCAGTTGCGCGTCGACGGCCTTGCGCGACTGCACATATCCGTTGAACCGCGTTCTGCCGAAGATCCAGTACGCCGGTACCGCCAAATAGGGGAACGTCACCAACGATACGATCCAGGCGATCGCTCCCTGCGAGGTGCGAGCGGTAAAGAGCGCCGAGATCGACGACAGGACCCCTAAGATTTGCGCGACGGTGATGACGATTGCAAGGAGCATGTGTCTCTCGATAGTGCGTCGCTCGTGGTCGTTGGTCAAGACAATCGGCTTTACTTGCCGCTACTCGGCACATCGAATAGTATGCGTGAATCATGATGAGCATTGACGGCAAGAGCGGGCCGCACCCGCGAGCATATACCTATCTCTCGGCGCTCTTCATCGGTTCGATCGTCGCGGTCAATCTGATGGGGACCAAGGTGATACCCTTTTTCACGATTCGGGGGTTTCAGTTCACGGGTTCCGTGGGGATCTTTCTCTTTCCGCTCTCTTTTTTGGTGACCGATATCATGGCGGAGATTTGGGGCGGGAAGGCGATCAGATCGCTCATCTGGTCCACCATCGTCGTGCTGCTTTTGGTATTTGCCGTGACCGCCGTTGCCACCGTACTTCCGCCTGCCGATCGGTTCGCCGCGAACGACGAGGCGTATCGGACGATATTTCGGAACTCCCTGCGTATCACCGCGGCGAGTATCGTTGCATTTGCCCTCTCGCAGGCCCACGATGTGTGGGCATTCGAAGCGTGGAAGCGAGCGACCCAGGGTCGAATGCTGTGGCTGCGCAACAACGCATCGACGATGGTCAGTCAGCTCATCGACACGGTCGTCTTTATGCTGATCGCCTTTTGGGGCGTCGGAGAGCAATTCACGCTCGCCTTCGTGCTGGGAAGCATGGTGCCCCCGTACTGGCTGCTCAAGGTTTTGATGGCGCTGTTGGACACGCCGTTTGTGTACTTGGGCGTCCGACTGTTACGAGGTCCCAAGGGTGCGTCGGAACCGTCCGCCGGCGAAGTAGCTTAGTAGGTACCGGCGGCCGTCAGCGATCGTAGTAAATACTCTTACCCGTTACCGATAGGGGTACTCCCATGACAAAGTCGGCGTCGATCATATCGAGCTGTCGCGCCGCGACGCCGATGCGGTACATGATGCGATTGTCGACGTTGAGCATCTGCGCCGTTTTGACTGCGCTCCCGATGGCGATGCCCATGTCAAGAAGACGGACCGCGCACTGAGGGCCGAGAAACTCCCCGTTCCGCTCGCCGTCGTTGATCGAGATGCAGACCGGGTGTCCGCATGCGGCGCAATCGATCCCCGGCGGGAGAGCATCTTTGAGACCGATCAGTAAGACCGCCTCGGAGGCCGCCAGATTGGCGCCGTCACGGTCGAAATTCTTCTTGCCGCTCTCTTTTCCGTACTCGATCATCCGTTGTGCCAGACGCTGCAGCTCGTCACCTTCGATCGTGGCGGTCACGACGTAGTTACGCCCCACCGCCTTAGGAGCGGTGACGGCGGATACCTCCATCAGCTCCGCTACCGTCTTGATTGCGTTCAATAGTACCTCCGGATGGACGCATTATAGCGTCGGTGTGCTCGGTGAGCAAGAAAGTTCAGGTGGGCAACCGCGGACCGACCTCGCCTCGGAGAGCGTTATCGCCCCTGCGTAAGGCCGTCACGTCCCGGGGAGCTGCAGCGTGATACGAATCGAGGCGCCGCCGCTCTCGACGGTCATCGCGCCGTTCAGTTGTTCGGCGAGGGTCGCTACCAGCTCGATGTCGAATCTCGCCCGGCCCTCTACCGTATCCTGCGGCCTGAGATCGTCTCCATCGTAGGAGACGACCAGTTCCAACCAGTCCTCTCCCAGTTTGCCGACGTATACCGTAACCGCTCCTACGGCGCCGGCACCGGGAGTACGGGCGAGTACATTGTCGACGAGTAACCACGCGATGAGCGCGACGGGTAGACAAAAGCGTCGCGCAACCGCGACTCGTTCGACGTTGAGCGAGACCGTCGGTCCCGTCGAAGAACCGTTTGATCCGTCCCGCCGGGAACCGTCACCTCCGGACCGCACGCCGTGACGCTGTCTCTGTAGATCGGCGATGAGATCGTCCATGAGCCGTTCGAGAGGAATCGAGGTAATGTCCTCGCTGCGATACATCCGATCGTAGACGCGGCTGAGCAGCGTAATGTGCTGCTCGGCGTCGTAGAGCGCCCCTTGCGTTTGTGCGTCGTGCGATTGGAAGCGTTGAACGGTGAGAAGCGAGCGAACGAGATCCAGATCGACGCGGATGCGTTCATGCGACTCCCTTAGCAACTCGGTCTGCTCCCGCAAGAGTGCGCGAACCTTCTCTTCGGCCTCGACTCGGCGCGTGACGTCTCTGATCAGCGCCCCGAGACGGAGGCCTCGCTCACCCGGTATGGGAAAGATACGCTGTTCGACGCGCCTCGAGATGCCGTCGCCGTGTCGAATGGTGACGATGCGCGGACGCGTAACCTCGGTAGGGACTCCCCGTTTGAGCCACGCCCTGACCACCGCCTCGTATCGCCCCGAGCGCCTCCCGGGGCCCGTATCCGGTACGAGTCGTTCAAAGGTGTCCCATACCGCCAGGCCGAGCGCTTCGGTCCCCGGGATGCCCGTTAGTTCCGCGGCGGCGCGGTTCCAAAGGATCTGACGTCCCTCTTCGTCGCTCATAGCTATACCGTCGGTGCTCTCTTCGACGACGCTCTGAAAGAGATCGTCGCTCTCCCGTTTTCCTCGCCGCGCCGCAGAGAGTCTGAGTGCCATTCGCAACATTTGGTCCAATACGTACGGCCCCGCTTCCTTGGTCACGTAGCCGTAGTGGTCGATGCCGGCGACACGTTCCACGGTGCGTTCGTCGACGTGGGCGGAAAAAAAGACGATCGGCATATCCGGCCGTTCCCTCGCAATGGTACACGCCAGCCCGGGACCGTCCGAGGTGGGGCCGAGATCGATATCGATGAGAAGCGTATCCGGCGCAAACGTCTCGATACTCCGTAGCGCCTCCTCCGCTTCGAGAACGTAGTGCACGCGGTATCCCAACGCATCCAACGCCGTCTTGGTATTGAACGCCCACAGGGGATCGTCTTCCACGAGGAGGATACGCGGAGCGAGCGGTACGGCGTCTTCCGAGTACTGCGTCATCGCACCGCCGCGCCGTCTTGCCGATACGTATTCGATCGTCGCCGCGAGGTCGTTGTCGACTCATGGACCATGAGGCAGGGTAGATGGACGGCCGCCGTCGGGTCAATGTCCTGCGCGGTCCGGAAATGCGACTTTTCGTCGTCACCGGGAAGCTTGAGGCGGCACGCCGATCCCGTAGCGCCTCATGCCCCGCGACGCTGCAAGGGGGCTTTTCGAGTCTCGCGAGGCCGGTTCCCAACTACCGATTGGGCCCACGTGTCGCCTACACCGGGCCGGATAGTGGCTGTCGGGGGTGCACGTACGGCAGTTTGTCGGCGCAATCTGGACGGCGCGTATTTGCACCGAAGCACCGAGGTTGTTATGTATATTTATCGATAGATATAAAAAAATGCGGCATAATATGCTATTTTTGTTTATAAAAATTCGGTTATATTCTATAACGATAAGCTTCGAGAATTGTTTTCGCCACCCCTTTGACGTTACGTTTGGCTCGTTATGAAACTTAGGACACGAATCGTTGTTGGGTTCGCCGTAGTAATCGCGCCGTTTTTAGTGTCAATCGTTTCGAATGTGATCTTGCAAGTGCAAACCGGTCGGGATCTCGCAGTGTTGGGCGATCTCATCGTCGATGAGCGATTAGCCGTCCAGCTTCAGACCGCCGTCCTCACTCAAGACCGAATATTTACCGATTTCGTGACGAATCACGGTGCTCGCCTGGACCCGGATTACGTGAGTGAGAGCATCGCCGAGATGGATCGGCTCGGAGAGCGAGAAGAACAGCTGCTCGACGAACTCGAGGGGGCTATTTCCGATCCCGAGCGTATCGAAGGGGTGCGGGAGATGATCACGCTTGTCGACCGCTTCCAAGAGGTCAAACCGGAGCTTCTCGCGGCGGTGGCGCGAAGGGACGACATTGTATTCAATACCATGGACGTGGTTGGCCCGAGGATCGACGCACTGCTCACGGAGATCTTGGTGTCGGCGGAAGCCGACGGCGACCTCGTTGCCGCCTACGAAGCCGCCCTCGCGTTGCGACACCTCTTGAGGGGGCGTCTCGCGGTAAACAAGTTCCTCGTGAACAACAGGCAAAGCGATCTTGAGGAGTCGACGACGGAGTTTGCCGAGCTCGTCCGACAGCTCGACGCCCTCGATAGAGACCTTCAGAACCCCCGGCGGCGAGCGATTCTCGCGCAGGTCCGATCCGGTAGTGATCAATATTTCGATGCGCTCGATGACGTGGGCGAAGCAATAATCACGCGGAACCGGCTTGACGATGAGGTGATTTTCCCCGCCCTTTCGCGGATCGACGCCCTTTCCGAGGACCTGGCCCTCGGAATCTCCGACGATTTGGAGGAGCTTCGCGGCGTGATCGCGATGCGGGCTTCGCGGGCACGCCTTTTCTCGCAGATTGCGGGAGCGACGGCCCTGCTCATCGGACTGGCCGCGGCGTTTGTGCTCACCCGCTCGATTCTTACGCAGCTCGGCGCCGACCCGGCGGCGCTTCGGACCCTCGCGCGACGCATTGCCGAAGGTGATCTGACGACGACCGATCTGGGCGTAGACCACGGGGACAACCTCGCGGGCTCGATGCAGCAGATGAGCGACAACCAGCGTGCCAACGTCGTCGCAATCAAGGAAGTCACGACCGCGGCGGGGAACTCGATCAACAGTCTTGCCTCGACCGCGGAACAAACCTCGGTGAGCGGGCGAAACATGGCCAAGAATACCGCGGCGGTGCGAAAGGACGTCGACGGCATCAACGAGCGCGTCCGAGAGGCGCTGCATGAGATCGAGGAGATTACGGTCGCCGTACAAGAGCTGGACGACCACGTGCAGGATCAGACCGCCATGACCGAGGAATCCACGGCCAGCGTTGAACAGATCGTCTCGAGCCTGACAAACGTCGCGAGCATCGTGAGCGCTCGTCGCGGCGATACCGAGGCTCTGATGAACGCGGCCCGAAAAGGCGACGAGGGCGCCGCTGAAACCAGAACCATGATCGAAGAGGTCGCCAGCTTTGCCGGTCAAATCACCGAAATCACGGAAGTCATAACCGGCATTACGAGTCAAACCAATCTTCTCTCAATGAACGCTGCGATAGAGGCGGCTCATGCCGGCGACGCCGGTAAAGGGTTCGCCGTTGTGGCGGACGAGATCCGCAAACTCGCCGAGGATTCCGCGGGAAACTCGACTCGAATTCAGGAAATCCTCAGCGAGATAACCGCACGCATCGAATCTGCGACCCAATTGGCGAGGGCCGGCTCCGAGACTTTCGAGCAGGTAGCCCACAATGCGGAAGAGAACTATCGCGCGTACTCGGAGCTCGAACAGACCGCGAAGGAGATGTCGATCGGAGGCAACGAGGTCCTCACCGCGATAGCCGAGCTCACCGCTGCCGCCTCGAAAGTCAGAGACTCGGAGGAGCACATGAAGCATTCGATCCGGGTCGTCGTGGACAACCTCAAAGCGATTGCCGATCAGCTCGCCTCGGCGGCCGATCGAATGGCCGAAATTGATGCCGGGAATTCGGAAGTCAGTACCGCAATCGATGAAGTCCAACGGCTCACGCAGTCTCTATCTCACCAGGTGGACCGTCTCGGTACTTCGGTAGAACGCTTCCGGGTGTGATCGGATAGGCAGAAAAGCCGGCTTGAACGATCGTCCCCTTCTCGGAGTCGGTGTTGTCGGCGCCCGCCGAGGTCGGCGGCTATCGATGAGTTGCGCCGCGGCTACCGCTCGGACTCGATCAGACGACGAATGAGGGTGCGGCGCCCATCCTCGGGACCCCACAGCGCCTCCAGCCGGTCGTCGCGGCCGCAGCGACTGCGATAGTAGCGATAATTGAACGAGTGGTTCAGATAGTAGTCCTGGTGATACTCTTCGGCGACCCAAAACGTCGACAACGGTAAGACGGCGGTGGCAATCGGGCGATCGTACGATAAGAGATGGCCCGAGGTATCGAGGGCTCGTCGCGTTGCATCGGCAGCGTCCGCCTGCGCCGCATCGGCGGCGAAGATCGCGCTCCGATAACTATCGCCGCGATCGCAGAACTGCCCCGTGGAGTCGACGGGATTCACATTTATCCAAAACACTTCCAGTAGTTCCTCATATGAGACGCGCGACGGGTCGAAGACGACGAGGACCGCCTCGTAGTGGCCGGTGTCGGTGTGGGCGACGATTCGATACGACGGGCGCTCGTAGTGGCCGCCGGTGTAGCCGACGATCGTCTCCTCGACACCGTCCAACGCATCGAAGGGCGGCTCCATGCACCAAAAGCAGCCTCCCGCAAAGACCGCGATCGATCGTCCTTCGGGAATCGTGTTTGCGTCGAACGCCGGTTGTCCGGCTCCGGCCGGTTGGACGAATACCAACGCCGAGACGCATAGCAACACCGACAAAGATCCGGTTACCACCGGCGATAGGCGGCCTTTCATACCGACAGCGTAGCACGATTTACCCGTCGCATGCGCCCGGCACCGGCGACCTCAACGGTGCGATCGGCGTAGTTCGGCGGTACGATTGTCGAACCGGCGGCAGGGCGATAGACTGCAGCCGTATTTGTAGCGAGACGACGGCCGCACGACGTCTCGTACGGCCATTTAACGGAGGGGCTTGCATGATTCTTGTGAATACCGATTTTGTCAGCGGTAAGACGTTGGAGACGATAGGGCTGGTCAAGGGCTCCATGATTCAGTCCAAGCATATCGGGCGCGACATCATGAGCGGCCTCAAGACGATCATCGGCGGCGAGCTACGCGCGTATTCCGATATGATCAACGAAGCGCGCGCGACGGCGACGCAACGCATGGTCGAGGAGGCCCAACGGGAGGGAGCGGACGCGGTCATCAACGTACGCTACGCAACAAGCTCCATTCTGCAGGGCGCGGCGGAAGTCATGGTATACGGTACGGCGGTCAAGTTTACCTAACGGCACGCGCGACGCCGGCGATCCCGGGTCGTCGGCGTCTCACGCTATGCGCGTGAGGCGGTGGCGGAACCGTTCGATCAGCACCGCCAAGACGATGACCACGCCGCGCACTACCAACTGCCAAAAAAACGATACGTTCATCAGCGTCAGGCCGTTGTTGAGGACGGCGATGATGAGCGCTCCTACCAGCGTTCCCACGACGCTTCCGCTCCCGCCGAGGATGCTCGTGCCGCCGAGAATGACCGATGCGATCGCGTCGAGCTCGTTCCCGTTTCCCAGCAGTCCCGATGCTGAGTAGAGGCGGCTTGCGGTCATGACACCCGCGAGGCCCGATAGGAGTCCGCTCATCGCATAGACGAAGACGATCACGAAGCCCACGTCGATACCGGTGAGGCGCGCCGCCTGCGCGTTGCCGCCCACCGCGTAGATGTGCACCCCGAGCACCGTCTTGCGCAGCACGAACCATACGATCCCGACAACGGCGAGGGCGATGATGACCAACCACGGCAGTTGCCCCAATCCGGCGTTTCCGATCCATGCAAAGTTGAGATCGTTGTTGATCAGCGTCGTGCCGTTTGCGAGCAGATACGACGCACCCCGCAACGCGGTCATGCTACCGAGGACGACGATGAAGAAGGGTAGTTTTACGTAGGCGATGAGGACGCCGTTGATCACGCCGAGGAGGAGTCCCGTCAGAAGTGGAATGATAATCGTGAAGCCCTGCAACGCCGGATTGAGCGATACCAGAAGCCCGACGACCGCCGTCGTCGCGAGAATCGATCCCACCGATAGATCGATCCGGCCGGTGAGAATCACCAACGTCATTCCCGCCGCCAACACGATGTTAATCGACGCTTGCCTGAGAATGTTTAGGAGATTGTTCGCCCGCAGAAAGTTTCCGTTGAGTATTGCAAACAGCGCGACGATGATCACCAGTATCGGGAGAATCCCGATGCTCTCCCAGATCGCCGAGTCGTGCCGTTTGAGTAGCGCAGGTTTGGAACTCATCGATGGTCTCTCCTCCGGTATCGCAATCGATCACGCCGTATACGAGTAATCCGGCTCACGTACACCGGTCGCATAGGCCATGATCGTCTCTTGATTGATGTTCGCTTTGTCGGTGATATCGGTCGTAATGCGCCCCTCGCGCATGACGAGTACCCGTTGCGCGAGGCCGACGACCTCGGGAAGCTCGCTGGAAATGAAAATGACCGCGACGCCGTGGCGCGCGATGTCGCCGATGAGCTTGTAGATCTCGCTCTTGGCGCCGACATCGACCCCGCGCGTCGGCTCGTCGAGAATCAAGACGTCGGGTTGAATCTCGAGCCAGCGCGCGAGAAGCAGTTTCTGTTGGTTGCCGCCGGACAGCGACATCGCGGGCGTGCGCGGCCGCGCGACTTTGATATTGAGGCGTTCGATCGCGCGCGCCGTAATGGCGTCGTTCTGTGAGCGGTCGAGAACACCGAAGTGCGCGTTGCGCTCCATGACGTTCATGACGATGTTTTCCTGGCTGGTCATGCCGAGAAAGAGCCCTTCGACCTTGCGGTCCTCCGGGACGTACCCTACGCCGTGGCGAATCGCATCGTGGGGCGAGCGTATATCGAGCCGTCTCCCGTCTACCCATACCTCGCCGCCTACCGCTTTGTCGGCACCGAAGATGAGGCGCGCAAGCTCGGTCCGTCCCGATCCGACCAGTCCGGCGATCGCCAGAATTTCTCCCGATGCGGCCTGAAACGAGGTCTCCTTCACGCGCTTCCCGTCGGATATGCCCTTTACCACGAGGTAATTGTCGCGTTTTGTCTCGGCGACCTCGTGTTCGTAGAAGTCTTTGAGGGGGCGCCCGACCATCATGCGCACGATCCGCTCGTTGTCTATCTGTTCACCCTCGAGCGTCCCGATATACTGACCGTCGCGGAGCACCGAGACGCGGTCGGCGATGACCGAGACCTCCGCCAAACGATGGCTGATATAGACGATCGCGAGACCGGACTCACGCAGCGAGCGAATCAGATCGAACAACTTGTCGATTTCGCGCTCACTCAGCGCGGCGGTCGGCTCGTCCATGATCAACACGCGTCCGTTGTGCACCAGGGCGCGAGCGATATCGACCTGCTGTTGCTCGGCGACTTTAAGCGTGGATGCGCGCGCGTGGGGGGCAAAGGGGGCGCCGAGGGTTTCGAGCACCCCCTGCGTCCTCTCGGCCATTCGACGTCGGTCCAACACACCCCAGCGGTGAATCTCACTCCCCATGAAGACGTTTTCGGTAACGGTAAGATTGGTGGCGACGCCGAGCTCCTGATTGATGAGATTGACACCGAGCGCCATCGCCTGGAGTGGATTTTCCGGCGCCACGAGCTCTCCGTCGATCCGTACCTCGCCCTCATCGGCGCGGTAGACGCCGGCGAGTATTTTCATGAGGGTGCTTTTGCCCGCTCCGTTCTCTCCCATCACGACGTGTACTTCGCCGGCGTGGATGTCGAGGGAGACGCCCGCCAACGCCTGTACGCCGGGAAAACGCTTACTGACATTTCGTACGGTAAGGAACGGTGCGCCGCCGTGTTCGCTCATATGAATCGATCTCCCTCACAAGACGAAGGGCCCCGTCGGGGCCCTTCTCGATATTCTACCGAATTAATCTCCGTTGGACTATTCGGGCTGTGTCCAGCCGTCGTACTCGTCGACGTTGTCGCGGGTGATGAGGGCCGTGGGAATCAGGATGAGGTCCTCGGCGAGTTCTCCCCCCTGCATGATCTCGTGTCCGATCTCAACGGCGCGACGCGCCATCTCGTACGGGTCCTGCGAAGGAGTGGCAACGAAATCGCTCCCCTCCTGGTTGAGCGCCACGACCGCGTCGGGAGCTCCGTCGACGCCGACGATGAACATTTCGCCGGAGCGCTGCGCCTGCTGAATCGCCAGATCGGCACCGATGCCGGTCGGATCGTTGATCGCGAATACCGCATCGATCTCGTCGAAGGCGGTGAGTAGGTCGGTCATGACTCGCAACCCGCCCTCGCGGTTGCCGCCGGCATTCTGGTTATCGGAGAGGACCGTAATACCGGGATGCCGGGCAAAGACGTCCTGCGCCCCGGCGACACGGTCGATGACCGCCGAGACGGGTGGGCCGTTGATGATCACGACGTTACCTTGGCCGCCCAGGCGCTCGACGATGTACTCGCCGGCCTGCGTGCCCGCTTGGTAGTTGTTGGACGTCACCGTCGCGTCGACTCCACCGTCGGCGTTTACGTCTGCGGCTACCACGACGATACCCGCCTCCTTGGCGCGTCGGACCGCAGGTGCAATACCGGCGGTGTCGGCCGCATTAAGGACGATGATGTCTACTCCGGCGCTAATGAACGTATCCATTTGACCGGTTTGCGTATTGAGGTCGTAACCCGAGGAGACCACCGTTATACGCGCATCGGGATCGATGGCGCGAGCGGCATCCTCGACGCCCCGACCCATGGTGAAAAAGAACGGGTTTCCGAGGTCGCCGAAGGTCGCGGCTACCTGGAGCGTATCGTCGTCCTCCCCTTGGCCCGCCGCAAAAAGCACGCCGCCGAGGAGCAATAGACTCACGAAAAGTGAAACGAATCTTCTCATTATGTCCTCCTTACAAAGACCGCTCAAAAAGTGGTGTCGTAACGAAACGTTACGATTGTTATTACCTATTAATAATCCGAGTATCTGATTTGTCAAGGAAAAATGTTACCAATATGAAGATGTGATGTTACAATTACGAAGGGAAAGGGTGTGGAGTGAGTACGCCGACGCGACAGAAGCAGTTTAAGCACGAGTTTATCTACAACGAGTTACGAACGATGGTAACTCGCGGAGGATACGCACCCGGCGATCGCCTTCCTACCGAGATCGAGTTGGCTCGTAGGTACGACGTATCGAGGCCGACCGTAACTCGTGCGCTCAAGGCGTTGGAATCGGAGCGCCTCATCGTGCGCCGCGCCGGGTCCGGGAGTTATGTGGAGGGTCCGCCGGCGACAGGGGTGGAGGGCCGGTTGTTCGGTCTCGTCATACCGGGATTGGGGCGAGGTGAGATCTTCGAGCCGATTTGCGCCGAGATAGCCAAGCGCGCCGAGGAGCATCGCTGCTCGCTCTTGTGGAGCGGCTCTGAGATAGAGACCGAACGGGCCGCACACGCTCTGGTACAAGTTGCCCGGCGTTATATCGAACATCGCGTTGCCGGCGTGTTCTTCGAACCGTTGGAGTTAAGCCCCTCCTTCGACACGATCAATCGCCGTCTGGTTTCGATGTTTGCCGAGGCGGGGATTCCGATCGTTTTGATCGACTCCGACTATCTGCCTTTTCCGAAACGGAGCGATCTCGATTTGGTCGGTATCGATAACTTTCGCAGCGGCTATCTCGTGGCGGATCACTTTCTGCGCCGAGGACTTACGCGCCTCGATTTTCTCGCCAGACCGTATTCCGCATACACCATCTCGGTTCGTCTGCGCGGATATCGTGGGGCGCTTATCGACTACGGCGTCATACCCCGAGATGAATGGGTCCACTTCGGCGATCCCGCCGATGAGGCGTACGTCGCCGAACGCATCATCGGCGGCGGTGCGAGCCATCTTGTGTGCGCGAATGACGAGACGGCCGCCACCCTCATGACGACACTCGATAATCTGGGAGTTCCCGTTCCCGAACGTCTCAAAGTCATCGGATTCGACGACGTGCGGTACGCCAAGCTGCTGCGAGTGCCCCTTAGCACGCTTCACCAACCGGTAGAGGAGATTGCCGATCTCGCGATGGAGACGATGCTATGGAGAATTGTCCATCCGAATCGACCGCCGCGCACGTGTCTTGCCCCCGGGACGGTGATTACACGACAATCCTGCGGAGCATAGATGCGTTACATCGGCAATCCGGAACGGACGGCGCGTCAATATGGGTGAAAACATGTTTTTGTCAAGGAAAAATTTTGATTTGGGGCGAGAATTTTGGTATCATAAGGGTATGGAGGTGACCGACATATGAACACGGTACAGACCTATCATACAGAAACGCTATCGCAGACGCAGATCGACCGCATTCGCACACTTTCCGAAATGCTGCGTCCCGAGGGGATGGATCTGCGGAACGATATGGAATGGTTAGAACTCGTCGATCACATCGACGTCCACAAGTATTTGATCAATCAAGAGATCGGATGGACCGTCTCGTGGGACGACGCGATCTTCTCGTGGTATGAGAATGTATATCGTCCCATGCAGCGGGCGGTGGAGTTGTGGGAGGTTCGCAGAGCGTTTCCTCACAAAACCGGCGGACAGTTGTATCTCGCGATCACGACGCATTGGCACTTTCTTAAGGAACGGGATACCGCGGTTACGCCCGAGGAGGCGGCCCGCGATTTCGCGGCACATTACGGTTCGGGCCTCGCGCGATGGTTTTCGCGATTCCTGCAGCCGACGATCTGATCCACCGCTACGAACCTCATTCCACGTAGACGCACCGCCCCCTCGGCGGTGCGTTGTTCGTAGTTTGCCCCCTTAAGACCGCAACGGGGGACTCTGTTGATTTTTGCGTCGCAGGTGTAGTAACTACCCCTCAAGCACTCATCTTCATGTAATATTCGTGCACTACCGTCGCTTTACGACGCGGTATGACGGATCGAATTGGGAGAAATCTATGAAAATACGAGGCAAACTCGGCATGGGCGTCATTCTCGCCGTGATAGCCTTTTGTACGGTTCCTGTTCTACTGCTCAGATCCATGGCGACCGTAACGGTGGTCGACGATTTGGCGTTTACCGTCAGTCGCGCGTCCGCCTCGATGCACGCGCTGGACGCGGCGACGTACGGCTTGCTCGTTACCGAGGATATTATCGGCACCGCCGTCACTACGTGGCGAACGCGTCGCGTCGAGGCGCTCGAGGCGTATCGGGCCTTGGAAGAGCACCCCGGCGTACACGTGGCGCCGGCTGCGGTCGCGGAAGTGATTCGGAACTCGGCGTATCTGTTTCGCCAGCTACAACGTGACGCGGACATCCTGAACGAGGGTTTGACCGCACTGGAACGCGTCTCTTTTCCCGTGCTCGCCCGCGGTGTCGTGCGTACACGCCAAGATGCAAGCTCCCGAGGCGTCGATCTCGGCGACGGCGCCGCCTCGCTCAGCGTGACGGAGTCGCAAAGCGCCCAGTTGGGACGAACCGTCCTCGTGTTTACGACCGAGACGCTTCCGATGATTACCGCCGAAGTACAGGCGTTTCGTCTCGATATCGTCCGTTCGGCGCGCCGCCAGACGATTATCGCGATCATCGGTATCGGTGCGGCGGCGTTCGTCGTAGCGGCTCTCTCCGTGACGCGGTTGGCGGCAAGAATCGTCGCCGTGCAGCGGGTCGTTCAACGTGCCGCTCGCCGCGATCTGACGGTCGGTACGGCTTCGCGACAACGCGACGAACTGGGAGCGCTCGGCAGGGACTTGCAGGGACTTCTGGATACCTTTCGGACCGTCGTTGAAGAGATACGATCTCTTGTCGCCGGTAGTCGCCGCGCCGAGGCGGCCGTGGACGAGGTCGTGCAGCGGGTTCGGCACGCCGGTGCCGGGATCGCACTGCGTATCGCCGCAACGCGGAAATCGGTCGAGCAAATCGCACGTGTCGGCGATCGTACGTGTGACGCCGCCCGGGCGCTCGATGAAAGCGCCTCCGATTTCGAGCACGCGTTGGGCGTCCAGGCTCAAGCCATCGAGCATTCCCGCGATGCGGTTGCGAGCATCGACGATCAGATCGCCTCCGTTACGCGGACCGCGGCGGAGCAGAAGCAGATAATCGATTCACTTCACGCGTCGGTGGGGCAAACCGAGTTGAGCGTCTCCCGAGAGCGCGAGGCGATCTCCGCGCTCGCCCGAGAGATAGAGGTAGTGCGGACGATCACCGAGGTGATCACCGATATCGCCGAACAGACGCACGTGTTGGCGGTTAACGCGGCGATCGAGAGTGCTCGTGCCGGGGAGGCGGGGCAGGGGTTTTCGATCGTTGCGGCGCGGATTCGCGACCTGGCCGGGGCGACGACGCGCGAGTCGGAAAAGATCGTCAACCTACTCACGACGATGGACGCGAAAATGGAAACGGCTCGCAGCGCGAACGGCGAGAGCGTCGAGGCCTTCTCGACGGTGGCGGACGCGAGCGCACGATCGGCGGACCTCGCCGACGCACTCGACCGAGTAGTAGTCAATTTGCGTCAGGTTGCGCATGTGCTTCACGATTCGACGGCTTCGGTCGAAGACCAGGGGAGGACGATTTCAGAGCGTGCGGACGGACTCCGAGCCGACGCGGAGGCGATTCGTGAATCGAGCCGCGAAGTCGGTGATCTGGGACGGGACATCGGACGCCGCGTCACGCAGGTCGATTCCGGCGTCGGAACGCTCACCGACGGCCTCGATGCAGTGGTTGAAAAGTTACGAACGGCCTCGGGCGCAACTGTGGCGCTCGCCGACAGCCTTCAGGACTTCAAGACTGCGGAGGGTGTCGATGCGACCGTCTCGGAGGTTGCACGGACCGACGAAACCGACCGGGAGACCGGCGCCGACGCTCCGGATTCGATCGACCGCATCGACGAGCGCCCGGCGGTGTGATCCGAGCGACGTGCGTCGCGCCGTTCACGGCGCGCCGTGTCGATCCAGGCCGAATCGCCGGAGGGCGAGAATGAGCGCTTGGAACTGCGGCAAGCGTCGAGGATCATCACGCCAAAAAAACAGATGTGATCGAGCCGCGCTGTCGCTCGCGCCGAAGCCCGGTACGTCGCTCTCCGCCAGCGCCGCGACGGCTTCCGCTATCTCCGGTTCGCGACGATACGGTTCCCGAATCGCCCAGCTGTCGGCGTATGCGGCGATGCGTCGCAGGTAGTCGATATGCCAGTGGAGGTGTTTGGCTCCGCCCCGGCGGTGGTGCTCTATGCGACCCGATAGGTTTTTCATGGCGCTTCCCACGTAGAGGTAGTAGCCCGGCGCAAACTCGCGCGAACCGAGCGCGCCGACCTCGATGGTACGCGGTTTGGACAAGCGTAACAGCACGAGATAGCTTCCCGCATCGTCGAGCTGCGCCTCGACCCCGTCCCACGGTATGGCGAGTTCGCGCACCGGGCCGGCGATTCTGAGATCCTGCGTCCAGCCGACGCCGACGGCGATGATTTCCAACGACCGACGCGAGCGGGCCAGTGTGCGGGCAAAGGCAATATCTGCGTGAAAGTCGGGTGAAAAGTATTTCGCCTCGCCGGAGTTGACCACAAACAGCACCGCGCCCCCTCCGAGGTCCGCCAACTCTTCCACATGGCGTCTGCCCCTCGTGGTTACCGCATCGGGAAAGAACGCCCACGGTCCGTTGAACAGTGAGCACGATTTGACCTCAAGGTATCGCTCCTCGCCGGCGACCGCACGGTCGGCGGTGCTATCTCTCCGGCGCAGCAAAAAATCGAACCTGCTTCCGCCTCGGCGCGCGACCTCACTCTGCGCGATGTCCCAGTCGCGTAACGCCGGTATCCGTTGCGAACGGATGAGAAACCGCGCGACTCGATTGGCGGTCACCGTATCGATGGGAATCGTGAGATCGTCGCGATGAAAACTCACCACGCGCCACGGATGCCGTCCGTCCTCCGGGCCCGGTACCAAACCCAGACGCGCACCGGGGAGGAGGATCTCTTGCATGCGACCGGGATTGGACATGGATGCGGTCGTGGGCAGCTTCGTCACGATTCGCACCGGTGATGTATCGGGCTCATCGTCGATCAACTCGATCTCCACCACAAAACGATTCACGCGTCGGCGAAAGAGCGCGAAACGCGAGGGAGGTACCACTCCGTCTATGGCGATCGATAGGTGAACATCGGGTCCGCTCGGTGTCGGGCTCATCTCCTGTTTGTGACTCTCGTGCATTGTCGGCCCCTTCCGTATTCGACCATAGCGGCGATACGGAAGGGCGACAACGCTGCGGATTCGAGCTTTATATCGTCAATAATAGTTCTTACTTCAAAGAGCGTTCTTATCATAGCGGAGTGACCATTCGTGCCAAAATCGGGAGTTCTCATGGTATTCTGAAGCTGGAGCGAAGCATATATGAAAAGTCTTGGTAATCGGATCGCCGTCGTTGCCGGTATTTCCGCGGCTGCGATCATCGTTGTTTTGGCCCTGGTGATCAGTATCACCGTTCGTAATACGTTTACGACTTTCGAGAATCTGCAGTCGGAGTATCTGAGGAGTGACTACGATCTTCTCATTCGTACGCAAGTCGATACGGCGATAAGTCTCCTGGACTATCACCACTCCCGTTATCTCTCGGGAGCGGTAAGCTTGGACGAGGCGCGTCGGGAGGCCGCCGACGTGCTACGGGAGCTGCGCTACGGAGAGGAGGGGTACTTCTGGGCCGACACCGTAGACGGCGTCAACGTCGTACTCCTCGGCCGCGATACCGAGGGTACCAATCGTCTGAACGATCGCGACGAGAAGGGGTTCGAGTTCATTCGAGCGATTGTCGACGCGGGATCGCAGCCCGGCGGCGGCTACACCGACTACTGGTTTCCCCGCTCATCCGGCGGCGAACCGGAGCCGAAGAGGGGATACTCGTTGTTGTACGAGCCGTTCGGGTGGGTCGTCGGTACGGGTAACTATATCGACGATATCGTGCGTGAGGTCGAGGCGTTGCGCGAAGCCAACCTGGTGCGCTTTCGCAGGTTGTTGGTCACACTGGCGACGGTTGCGGTCGTATGCATCTCTCTTTTCATTGGTCTAATCGTCGCCCTGAGCCGTCGTCTTACGCGACCGTTGGGTGTCGTCAGTACCGCTCTCACCGAGATTGCCAAAGGAGCGGGAAACCTTACGCAGCGCCTCAGAGTGACGAGTTCCGACGAGGTGGGGGCGGTCGCGCGCAGTTTTGACGAGTTTGTAGCGTCCCTCCAACGGATGATCGGTGATATTAAGGGCGCGACCGGCACCTTGGGAGAGTTGGGAAACGATTTGGCGTCCAACATGGACGAGACCGCGGCGGCGGTCAATGAGATCACCGCAAACATCGAGAGCCTCAAACGACAAGTGCACACCCAGGGGGAACAAGTGGATGTCACCGCGTCGTCGGTAGAGGAGTTGACCCGCAATATCGAAGCGCTCAACGATCAGGTCTCCCGCGAAGTCGCGACCATCGACTCGACCACCCGAACGATCGGCACGATGCTTACCGGGGTGGAGCGGATGCTCGGTTCGGCGGGCACAACCCGCGAGCAACTCGAGACGCTGCAGACTAAAACCGATGACGGTAATCGCGCCGCCGAGGAGATGGGAAGCGCGGTAGCGCAGATGGCCGAGCGATCGAAACATCTCCAAGAGGCCAACTCGTTTGTCGTGGGGATCGCATCGCAAACGAACTTACTGGCCATGAACGCGGCGATCGAGGCGGCGCACGCCGGTGAGAGCGGGCGCGGTTTCTCGGTCGTTGCCGAGGAGATTCGCAAGCTCGCCGATCAGGCGTCCGCACAATCCAAACGCATCGCCGAGGAGATCCGGGGCATGGAGCACGACATCGAAGTGAGCGTCGCGGTGTCCGATGAGGCGCGGCGACTGTTCGGTGAGATCCACGGCACCGTATCCCAGGTAGACGGCGTGTTCTCGCAGCTGGCGGGAGAGGTACAAGACCACGGCGAGGCGGGACGCACGATCCGCGATGCGTTGGGAGAGCTCACCGATATCGCCTCAGCCGTCCATACCGGCGCCGACGAGATGAGTCGTGCGAACGAACAGATTCTCCGGGTCGTCGCCGGACTCAACGAGGCGACGGTACAAATGAGGTCGTCCATGGATGAGATCGTGACCGGTACGCGGGAGATTAACTCCTCGGTGCACAGCATCAATGAGATATCCGGCACGAATCGCGAGATGATTCTCGACATCGGCGGCCTCGTCGACCGCTTCGACACGTAAGGGTTCGAAATACACCGCCACGATATCGTGATGTCGTTTGCGCGCGCCGCGTCATATAGCGGCAGGGGCTTGACCACCTTCCTGAGCGCCTCATAATGGAGTCATGAAAGTGGTCAAGCTCACCGACGTTGCGCGGACAACCGTGGAATCCGATCACGTACGCGGCGTATCCAAGCAGGTCCCCCTCGGCCTCGCCGACGGCACGCCGACGATGTCGTTGCGCGTCTTTACCATAGAGGTCGGCGGTTATACGCCGTACCACTCCCATCCCTGGGAACACCTGAACTATGTACTCTCCGGTGAAGGAGCGTTGATCAACGAGGCGGGCGAGGCGACACCGATCGTCGCCGGCGATTACGCTATGGTCGCTCCCGACGAGAAGCATCAGTTTCGTAACACCGGGGCGGGGGAGTTGCAGTTCATATGCCTCGTGCCGCGGGAGCACGAGTGAGTCTCGCCGCAACGCGCGTGTGAGGAGCGACGGTGTCAAAGTACGAGGAAGTACACGAACTCGACGCTCGGGATTGGGCGATCGTAGAGCTGTTGCGTTCCGGGACGATCTCCAACAGCGCCATTGCAAAGAAGCTCGATGTCTCCGAGGGAATGATCCGTTCGCGTATGAAGCGCCTGCGCGAGCGCGGCATCATTTCGTTGCGGGGGCTCATCAATCCCGATATCCTCGCCAATCGACAGATCGTATGGCTCGGCGCCAACGTGGCCGAAAGCCGGCTTTTGGACAAGAAGGCGGAGGAGATCGCCGACTTGGAGAACGTACTCTCCGTGTCGATCGTATCGGGGCGATTCGACCTGGTGATCGAACTCCTGTTGGACACGCACCGCGGCTTGGTCGACTTTCTCATCAACGAGCTCTCTCGTGTAGAGGGTATCACCAGTACCGAAAGCTTCGTGACTCTCAAGACCTACTCCAAGTTCGTGTAAGCGATTCGCCGGAGTCGATCGGCGCGCCCCCACCGATCTTCCCGTCACCAAAACGCAACGAATCCGCTGTTCTTCGGCGGTCGTGGACGGCGCTCGGCGTCGTGCTACGCCTGTTCTTCGTCTCTAAAAAGACATCCGGGGAAGAATTTTCAACGAAAATCGTTACAAAATATTTGACCGATTACGAATATCGTGTAAACCTGAGGAAAACATCACCCCGGAGGTCCACATATGAACATCGGTTCCGTGAAGGAAATCAAAAAACATGAATATCGCGTCGGACTGACGCCGAGTTGCGCGCGCGCCTACGTAAGTGCCGGACACACCGTACGGGTCGAGCGGGCCGGCGGCATCGATGCGGGATATGAGGACAAGGAGTACGAAGCGGTCGGCGCGATCGTCTGCGACGGTGCCGAGGAGATCTGGCGGGCGAGCGACATGATCGTCAAGGTCAAGGAGCCGCAGGCGTCGGAGTATGAGCTGATGACCGACGGGCTGATACTCTATACATACCTCCACCTCGCCGCCGACGAACCGCTTACCCGCGCGATGACAGAGCGCAACGTGAAGGGCGTCGCCTACGAGACGGTCGAGACCGACAGAGGGGCTCTCCCGCTGTTGCGGCCTATGAGCGAGATCGCAGGGCGTATGAGCATTCAGGAGGGAGCGCGTTTCCTCGAGCGTCCCCAGGGCGGACGCGGCGTCCTGTTGGGCGGAGTACCCAGTGTGGAACGGGGAAAGGTCGCAATCATCGGGGGCGGTGTCGTCGGCACGCACGCGGCAAAAATGGCCGTCGGTCTCGGCGCCGAGGTTACGATCCTTGACGTTAACATCGACCGCCTGACCTATCTGGACGACATCTTCGGCGGCCGTATTACAACGCTCTACTCCAACGTCGCGCATCTGGAGCACGTTTTGGAGACGAGCGACCTGATCGTGGGAGCGGTGTTGATTCACGGTGCCAAGGCGCCCCACCTCGTATCGCGAAACGATCTCAAGCGCATGAAAAAGGGGTCGGTCATCGTCGATGTCGCCGTCGACCAGGGCGGATGTATCGAAACGACCCGACCCACGACGCACGACGACCCCATCTTCGTCGTCGAAGATGTGGTGCACTATTGCGTAGCCAACATGCCCGGGGGCGTGTCGCGCACCTCTACCCAGGCGCTCACGACGGTAACACTACCGTACGGTCTGGAGATCGCAAACAAGGGGTTGGAGACGGCGGCGCGCGGAAATCGGGCGATCGCGCTGGGTATTAACACCTACGGCGGAAAGATGACCTACCAAGCGGTTGCCGAGGCGTTCGGTATGCAGTACACGCCGCTTGCGGATGTAATCGAGGAGGTAACGGTCTAACGGTCGAACTATCTCGGGGGCGAATGGACCGCCCCCGGATTGCGATCGGGACCGAATTTTCAGCATACGGAGGAGGGTTCTATGGAGGCTATCGCGAATGTAGTCGGCGTGATCGGGAGCTTTGCGTGGGGACCGGTCATGATCGTGCTTCTTTTTTCCACCGGCCTGATCCTTTCGGTGGGAACGAAGGTCGTGCAGTATCGCAAACTCGGATACGCATTCCGCTTGCTCGTCCGAAAGTCGGAGGGAGAGGGGGAGATTAGTCCCTTTGCCGCCCTCATGACCTCTTTATCGGCGACGATCGGCACCGGAAACATCGCCGGCGTCGCAACGGCGATCGCCTTGGGTGGACCGGGTGCGGTCTTCTGGATGTGGGTCACCGCGATTCTCGGGGGTGCGACCAAGTTCAGTGAGGCGGTGTTGGCGGTGAAGTATCGCATCACCGACGAAGCGGGCGAGAAGTCCGGCGGTCCTATGTACTATGCGAGCAAGGGTATGGAGGAGCGCTTCGGCGGTAACTGGAAGTGGCTCGGCTGGTCCTTCGCCCTCTTCGCGTTTATCGCATCGGTCGGTATCGGGAACATGGTGCAGTCCAACAGCGTCGCCGCGGCAATGAACCAGTCTCTCGGCCTCCCGATGTGGATTACCGGGGTGATTCTTGCCGTCGCCGTCGGGTTGGTAATCATCGGCGGTATCAAGAGCATCGCCCGAGTTGCGGAGGCGATCGTTCCCGTTATGGCGGTCATCTACGTCATCGGGTCGCTTATCATCATCGTCGCCGGTGCCGCTCGCATACCGGAGGCTTTCGGTTGGATTTTCGGCAACGCTTTCACAGGGACGGCCGTCGGCGGCGGACTGGTCGGATCGGTCATTCGCTTCGGGGTTGCTCGGGGTATCTTCTCCAACGAGGCGGGACTCGGCAGCGCTCCGATCGCACACGCGTCCAGCCGAACGAACGATCCGGTGCGCCAGGGCATCATCGCCAGCCTCGGCTCGTTTATCGACACGATCGTCATTTGCACGATGACGGCTCTCGTCATTCTCACCAGCACCGTACTTACGATGCCCGGGGGCGTAATGGAAGTCCAGGGCGGGTTGAACGGCGCCCAGCTTACGACTGCGGCGTACGGAGCGCAACTACCCGGCTTCGGCGCATTCATCGTGAGTTTCGGGCTCATCTTCTTTGCCTTCTCCACGATGCTTACCTGGTACTTCTACGGCTTTAAGTCCTTGGAGTTCATCACCGGGCGCGCCGTTGCGGAGTACTACAAGTGGCTGTGGGTCGCCCTCGCGTTCGTCGGTTCGGTCTCGTCGCTTAGTTTCGTGTGGAACATTTCGGACGCGTTTAACGGCCTTATGGCGATTCCCAACCTAATCGCGTTGATCGCCCTCAGTCCGGTTGTTTTTTCCGCTCTGAAGGAGTACGAACAGAAGCTGAAGCAATAAGTCGGTACGGCGGCCGGTCGGACACTCGCCGGAGAGTCCGACCGGTAGCGCGCGTGTCTTGTACCGAGCGGACGCCGTCGACGATTGGAGAGACGAGTGCTGGACTACCCGATTCGCGAGACGCGAGCGTATGTGGACTTGGACGCCTTTGAGCACAATCTGAATCTCGCGGCGGCGCGGGTGCCGGGAGCCTCCGTAATGCCGGCGGTAAAAGCCGATGCGTACGGTCACGGAGCGATCGCGATCGCTTCTCTGTGCGAGCGGTGGGGCGCGACCATGCTTGCAGTCGCCAATCTCGAGGAGTACTTCGTCCTCAGGGACAACGGAATAACCCTACCGATCCTGATTCTCGAGGATCTCTTCCCCCATGAGGTCGAGGAGGCGTTACGCGTCGGGGCGCGATTGAGCGCCGGCTCGGTGGAGTATGCCCGTCTGCTGTCCGACGCCGCGGGGCGCTTGGGAACGACGGCGATGATTCATCTCAATGTGGATACCGGTATGGGGCGTATGGGGCTTGTGAGCGATACCCCGGTGGAGGCGCTCCTGTGCGTCGCGTCACTCGCCAATACGACGCTCGAAGGCGTGTTCTCGCACTTTCCATCATCGGACGAGCGCGACAAAGAGTTCTCGTTTGCCCAGGTGGAAGCGTTGGATCGAATCGTACGCGAGGCGGAAAGGCAGGGGGTGCGTCCGCGATATCGGCATCTCGCCAACAGCGGGGCACTCATCGATTTTCCCGAGCGTGTCGACTGGGACTTGGTTCGCCCCGGCGTCATGCTCTACGGGATGTACCCGTCCGAGGACGTCGACCACGGCATAGGGCTCCGCCCCGTTATGAAAGTGGTGAGTCGACTCGTGAAGCTCACGCGTCATACGCGAAACTGGACGGTTGGATACGGACGGACCTACGCGGTCCGACCGGGGTCGCTCGTGGGTATCGTCCCCATCGGATACGGAGACGGCTATCCGCGCTCGCTCTCGAATCGCGGCGAAGTGTTGGTTCGGGGAGTGCGCGTTCCTATCGCGGGACGCGTCTCCATGGACATGATCGCCGTCGATCTCACGCGTGTGGGTGAAGACGTTTCGATCGGCGACGAGGTGGTGCTCATGGGAGAGCAGGTCCGTGACGATGGGAAGGCGATCGATGACGGCGCCGAGCGGATTTCGGCCGCGGATCTTGCGCGCCTCGCCGGCACCATTACCTACGAGATTACCTGCGATTTCACCCCGCGCATTCCTCGACTATACACACAAGGCGGTCGAGTGGTG
The DNA here is from genome assembly GCA_965601925.1 of Alkalispirochaeta sp. Taxonomy (GTDB): domain Bacteria; phylum Spirochaetota; class Spirochaetia; order DSM-27196; family Alkalispirochaetaceae; genus Alkalispirochaeta. The sequence goes on along the minus strand of OZ271854.1, from coordinate 559,450 downwards.
GCGATCAACTCGTTACGCGAAGGGTATCGCGAGCTCGCCGACTGAGCGTCGTAGCGGGTGCCGACGACGGTTCGGCTTAGCTCAATCGGTCGGCCGATGCGAGGTAGCGGCGGAATTCGTCGTCGGGGAGCATGCCGCCTCCGGTAGCCCATACTACGTGCGTCGCACGATCGAAGTCGGCGACGGAGTCGTTCGCCAGTCGGGCGAGCCCGGCGATGCCTGCAGTGGCCGACGGCTCCAGCCGCAAGCCCTCGTCTTTGTAAACCCTCGCCAACCAGCGGAGGAGGCTCTCGTCCGTGACGGTAATCGCGCCGTCGATCGTCCGGCCCAATGTGCGACCGACGAAACCCGACGGCCTGCCGACGGCGAGTCCGTCCGCGATCGTCGCATTGTCGAGTCCTATGTCGGCAACGCTGATCTCGTGATGGAGCTCCGTAGAGAGGCCGAGAGTCATTGCCGGAGAGTGCGTCGGCTCCACGAAGAAGCACTTTACCGCGTCGCCGTACTCGATCTTGAGGCCCAGGCACACGCCTCCGGGACCGCCGCCGACCCCGCACGGTAGATAGACGAACAGCGGATGTTCCTCGTCCACCGTGACGAGCGCCGTCTCGAGTTGGTCCCGGAGATAGCGCGCCGCGGCCGCGTAGGCAAGAAACAGCTCGGGGGAGTTTTCATCGTCGACGAAGTACGTGCTGTCGTCCGTCTCCGCGGCCAGCCTGCCGCGCCGTACTGCTTCGCTGTAGTCGCTTTCGTATTCCAACACCGCGGCGCCGAGCTCGCGGAGACGCTTCTTTTTCCACCCTCGTGCGTCCGAGGACATGTGGATCGTTGCGCGAAAGCCGAGCGCGCGCGACATCGTGCCGATGCTTAGGCCGAGATTTCCCGTCGAACCGACGGCGATGCATTGCGCGGCAAACAGCCGTCTGGCGCTCGGTGAGGCGAGGGGAAGCAGGTCGGCTCCCGGCTCGACGATACCGGCGGCGACCGCCAGTCGCTCCGCGTGGGAGAGCACCTCGTACACGCCGCCTCTCGCCTTGATCGACCCCGCGATGGGGAGTCGGCTATCGAGCTTGGCAAAGATGCGCCCGGCTATACCCCGTACCGGCGCCAGAGGCTGTAATATGCTCTCGATCGTACCCGGCGAGTCGAGCCACACCTCGTCGGGAAACAGATGTGCCGTAAGTCGTCGCGCTCGGCGCAGTCGATCGCGCACGGCCACGATATCGGTCTCGCCGTACTCGATGCTTCGTCGCGCCTCGTGCCACGGCAGACGGCGCGGATTGATCCAGACGACCGGCTGCATCGTCTTGAGTTGGGGCAACGGAAATGCATCATCGAGCGCGTATGAGCCCACACGAGTACGATAGGTTTCCCGTGTACTGCAGTCAACCGCGCGGTCTCGACCGAGATCGTCGGCGCTATGTACGGGGGACGCTCTCGCCGTGGTACGCGTCCCGGGAGCGTGGGAACTCCCACTTTACCGCACAACGCCTCTCCCTCGTGGGAGTCTGGGACGGCATCATCGCTCTCGGAGCGATGATCCGAGGAGCGACGCCGCATTTCGACTTCGCCGCCGCGGTGGTGAGTAAGGGAGTCGCCTCGGTGAGTTTGGAGACCGGCGTCATCGGGCGCGCCTCTACAGTAGTCCGTCGCGGATCAGCGCGTCGACAAACGACGTCATGATCTCGTCGAGGCGCACCCGCGTGTCGCTGGCCAGAAGTACGAGTGCTGCGCGATGCTCCGGTAAGAGCCACAGATCGGTGTTGAAACCGGGCCCGCCGCCGCTGTGTCGGGCAACGGGGGTGCCGCGATACGCGTGGAGGCGGAATGCGAGGCCGTATGCGTCTCCATGGAGGCCGTCCGCATTCGACTCGATTGCGTCGGTCAGGTCGCCGGCCTCTTGAGAAAGGTGGGGGCGAAACATCTGTCGCGCGGAAGCGGGACTCAGCAGAGTAGCGTCGCCGGTAAGAGCCGCTAGTAGCTGATCGGCAAAGTGTAACAGGTCGCCGGCGCTCCCGCGCAAACCCGTCGGCGGATGGCTGTCGGGGATGATTTCACGAAAGTAGAGTCTTCGCGGAGTGCGGTGAAGGAGCATAGCGTCGAGCCGGTCCGGGTAATAGAGGTAGAGAAACGGCGTCTCCATGCGCCAGACCAAATGCGAACCGACCGCTACGCTCGCGGGGTCGAGGTTCTCGATACGGTCCAACCGGAATCCCGTACGTTCCAATCCCGCTCGACCGAGGACCTCCCGCTCTACGTAGGCGAGATACGACTCCCGCGAGGCCGCCTCTATCGCCGCGCCGAGGATCATATAGCCGACGTTGCTATATCGGTGGCGTGAGGCGGGGCGGTAGGTCAGGCGTGCGTACTCTCCGATGACGCTGCGTAGAAAGTGCGTTTGATCGTGCTCGCGGTCTTGGGCGAGGTGCGTCCACCCGAAGACCTCCGGAACATTGTCCGGCAGTCCGGCACTGTGCGACAGAAGTTGTCGCGGGGTGACCGAGTCGAACAGCGAGTCCACGGCCCTCAACCACGGCAGCGCGACGGTAATCGGGCGGTCGAGATCGATTGCCCCCTCTTCGGCCAACTGCATGACCGCCACGGCGGTGAAGACTTTCGTGATACTCCACCAGTTGTATATCGAATCGATCGTGGGCGCGGCGTGGGCCGTCGGGGAAAGCGTGCCGCTGCCCTTGGAATAGACCGGCCTACCGTCGATGATCGCGGCCGCTACCACGGACGGTGCCGCGCCGCTCGCAGTCCATTCGTCGAGATAACGGGAAAACGCCTCAACCCCCTCGGCCGGTGGAGCGGGTGGTCGCGGATTGGTCGCTACGCCCACGGCGGCCACAAGTGAGGCGGCCAGGATGGCTCCTCCGACGATCAAAACGACTCTACATACGATCCCCATAATCTGCCCGCACGCAAGGGTACCAGATTGTTCGGAGAACGTCTCGAACCGGAGCCGCTCCGTGAGGCCCGACCCATTGCGTCAGAAGCGCCGTGTCCGTCCGTTCCCTCCGACGAGCGGCGACGATTATCACGAAAAAGATTGACTAATCAGTCATTTAACGTTATCTTGCCCTTATCACATACAGCGTCGACTCGATTCATGGGTCGACGGAGGAGAACGGTATGACAATGTTTACGATGAACAGAGGCGCGCTCGCGCTCGTCGTGCTTGCGGCGTTTGCGTTCATAGTCTCGGCGTGCGCGACTACGAGTGCCGCTCACGGCCGATCCAACGAGCTCGCGTTCGCGATTGAGAGGAGCGAGGAGGCACGCCAAGCGCGCTTCGGTACACTCGTCCTCTTTGTGGAATCGGTCGACGACCCGGATGTGCGTCGTCGCCTCATTGTTACCTATGACGACGAGTTTGCCTCAGCCGACGCCCTTCCGAGCGGGGAATACCGTGTATCGCGGATGACGTTCCGCTTTGCCGGATCGCCCTTGGTCGAGGAGTTGCCTGTGCCGCGCGAGGTAGTCATTGTTGGTGACGGGGAACGCGCGCTCTATCCGTATACTATAGTGTTCGGACGGCAGGGCGTGGGCCGTTACGTCGACATGCGGCCCATCTCGTCGGAGGAGCTGGTCATCTTCGGTCGGCGGATGGCGAGTTAATCGCGAACGCGATGACGGTCTCTCCGGCGAGGAGCATTTCGTGATACGATGGCGGCCATGGGCAAACGCGACGCGATTCTCAACGCAGCTGTGCACCTGTTCACCGAAAAGGGCTTTCAAGAGACGACAACGGCTGAAATCTCCCGTACCGCCGGTGTCGCGACGGGGACGCTTTTTAACTACTTTCCGTCAAAGACGGAGCTTATTAAGCAGCTGTTTTTGTACTGCAAAGAGTCCATGGCCGCCGCGCTCCACGTTGAAGAGAGCGAGCGGGGCGAGTACCGCGAGACCTTTCGGCTCCTGTGGGAACGGGGTATCCGCTGGGGGATAGAGAACCCCAAGATGCGATGGTTCTTCACTCAGTTTGCCTCCTCTCCCTACTTTTTCGACCTGCGGCGACGCGAAGGCCCCTTGCGTTTTGAGTTTATCGTCTCGTTCCTCAAGCGCGGGGTCCAAGAGAACCATCTACAGGATATTCCTCTCGATCTCCTCTACACGTTCGTCATTTCAACGACGTCCGGGGTTATCGAGGAGCTCTTGTTATCCGATGCGGACGTGGATATGTACATCCGGACCACCTTCGAAATGGTCTGGGCCGGCATGGCGCGATAACGGGGCGTCGCATAGCAGCAAAGCACGATTACCGCTCTTACGTCCGTTGACCGAGAGAGGCCCCTTCCGGCGGATACATGCTGAGGCGGGGCGAACGTGCGGGACGGCGACCTCTGACCCGGAACGGGTCTGCTGAGCCGGCACGCACGTTCGTCTCGCCGCCTGATATGCAGCAGAGCGGGGATTCGCAACAAATCTTACGGGGTGTTCGTGACGCGCTTCTTCCATACGCCCGTCCATTCCGGGACCGTCGCCGAGGAGCGTTCTCGTACGCCGCGCTCCATAGCGGGTCCGAAAAAGAAGCCCATCACTCGAGCCGCTTCGTCTACGGTTTCGAACCGATAGTCCGTACGAATTACCTCCCGTACGAAGCCGTGTTCGCGTTCCAGAAGATCATAAAATCGTCGCAACGTCGGATGGGGAGCAGACGCTTCATCGACGTTCGTTCCCAGTGTCTCTATGACGATGACCGTTCCCCCGGAGGCAAGATTGCGCTCCGCTCCGCCCACCAACCGCTCCGTTATGTTCACGAGATCCTCGTCGTCGGAGCTTTCCATTGCGGAGTGTCCGAAACTCCACCCCTCGACAAACAGATTGAAGTCGCCCTCGATCCGCGGGAACTGCATGTTGTCGGCGACCGTGTAGGTGATCTTGCTCGCGTGAGGGGTGAGTATCGATTCGGTGTAATCGAGCATGTGGCGCGACCGGTCGCAACACACCGCGCGCGCCGCGTCGTCGATGTACAGCTTTGTGACGCGTCCGGTTCCGACGCCCGCCTCGATTACCGCCGCGCCTTCCCACACGGCGATACGATGCAAGGTCTCTCTCAGAGTTCCGCGGTAGTCCTCGGCGGAAACCAACTCGTCGTAACGATCCGCATGGTGGCGGTAAATCTCGGTCATACTGGGCATGTGCCACAACCTACACGCTTCACGGTGTGATGACAACGTACCGAACGGAGGGCGTCGCGGCGCCGTTTGACAGGGCTCCGCTCCGCTCTATAATCGACGGCATGATCGACAATACATCCCCCGCGCACGATCTCGACATTCAGACCTATGTCACACGCGAGGCGAACGTGGTGCTTCAACGCGGCTCCTTGGTTTTGGGAGTCCTCGGATTGGCGTGCGGTCCGGCGATCGCCGTGTTGATGGCGTTGGATGTGCTTTCCGGAGTGTTGCTACCGGCGGTTACCGCCTTCATCGGCGGCGTGGTGAGTTTTGCGATTTACGCGCTCGCACGGCGTAGCAAGATGAAGGGCCATCGGCTCTATCTCGTCTTCGGTGCCCTCACCGCCCTTCCGACGATGCTCTTTCTCATGTCGCACGCGGCCTTTGAGGGCGGAGCGGCGTTCTACATCACCGGGCCGTTCTCGTATCTCTATTATTTGCTCATTCTGATCACCGGTTTTCTCTTCGACCGGACGCTTTCGCTCGTGATGGGAGTATCGGTCGGTCTGCAGTACTTCCTCGTCTATCTCCTCGCGTCTCCGTATTTGGCGCAGGTCTCCTCGCCCTACCCCGAGCTCACACAGGATATCAGCTCCGGTGCGTTGTACGCCTTCAAGGCGATGATGATCGGTTTGTCGGGAGTTATGTTGTGGGCTCTCGCCGGGCATGTGCACAAACTCATTCGAAGTATCGTCCGCGAGGAGTTCGAAAAGAACGCAATATCGCGTATGTTCGGGCAGTACGTCAGCGATGAAGTAAAGGAAAAGTTGCTCCAACAGCGAGAAGAGAACGTCAGCGAAATGAAGAACGTCGTGGTGCTCTTTTCCGATATTCGCTCCTTCAGCGCCCTCAGTGAAGCGCTGCCGCCGACCCAAATCGTCGCTCAACTCAATGAGTACTTCGACGAAATGGTAGAAGCGATCATCAGTCACGGCGGCGTCGTCGACAAGTTCATCGGGGACGCGGTGATGGCGGTATTCGGCGGCGTGACCGAGCTCGATCGACCGGGCGACGCGGCACTCGACGCGGCCGAGGATATGTTACGTCGCCTCGACGCGCTGAACGCTCATTGGACCCGAGTCGGCAGACGTCCGTTGCAGATCGGCATCGGTCTCCATTACGGAGAGGTGGTACAAGGGAGTATCGGCAGCTCGAGTCGTAAAGAGTTTACCGTCATCGGTGACGCCGTTAACGCCGCTTCGCGCGTCGAATCACTGACCAAAGAGCACGGCTTCTCGCTGCTGTTGACCGAAAGCGTCGTGCGGATTCTGGAGCCCGGTCGTCGGGAGCGCGCCGTGTTCGTCGCCGACTCGAAGGTGAAGGGCAAGGAACAAACCGTGCCGGTCTACCGTGCCGCGCGCCGACACTCGCCGTTGGATGCGGTCGGAAGCTGACGCGACACGAGAGCCGTTTCTTTTCCGACGATTTCCGCGTCTACCGCATCCCACGGTTTACCGGACGCGTCGAGTACTCAATCGTAACGCACACCCCTAAATGATCTCCGCTAAAAAAACATTCAAAAGTTTTTTCGATTTATCTGGACGCATTGTATCCGACACGTTATCTTTACGTCGTAAAGAAACTTTACATCGTAAAGATAGGAGTATGGTCATGAATACAAACGTGAGAAGATGGCTCGCCCGCGGCGCGGCGACGTTGTTGGCCCTTTCCACGGTGGCGTTTGTCGCGCTGGGCGACGATTCCACCGATGTATCGAGTTCCGAGCGTACGGACGATGCCGCTTCCGCGTTGCGCGTCGGCGTCGTCCCGGCGCGATATGCGCCTGAGGTGCGGGAGCATCGCTTTCACGGTGTGATGCGGACCGCCGACGGAGGCCCGGTCGCCTTCGTGCACACCGGGCGTGTCGAGGAAATCGCTATTGAGCTCGGCGACCGAGTCGAGGAGGGGCAGTCGCTTGCCCGCCTGGAGGCCAACGGATGGCGCAACGCGGTACGACAGGCCGAGGCCGCCCTCACGAGCGCGCGCGAGCAATGGGAACAGGCGCGTCGCGATTTGGGCCGCGTGGACCGTCTCGGCGATGCCGCTACCGATGAGGAGCGAGAGGCGCGCGAGACGCTCGTCGCGACGTGGCGCGCGCAGGTGTCCCAGGCGGAGGTGGCGCTCGGAGAGGCGCGACGACAGCTTGATGAGGCGACGCTCCGGGCTCCCTACGACGCGGTGGTCACCGCGCTTCCCGTGGAAGAGGGACAGGTGGTGTCGGCGGGCGGACCGGTGGCGTTCCTGAGCAGCACCGATCCGCGCTATGAGATTGAGCTCTTGGTTCCCGCCTCCGTCGCCCTCGCCCTCGAGTCCGGAGATTCCCTCACCGTACGGCCGACGTTTCTGCCCGACCGTGAACTCACCGGATCCGTGCGGTCGGTAGCCGACCACGCCGCCGAGCCGTCGATGCTCTTTCCGGTCGTGGCGTCGGTCGACAGCATCGACTCGGGCTTACCGTCCGGCTCGCCTGCCGAGGTGACGCTGCGGCTTACCCGGCGCACGCCGGCGTTGTTGCTTCCTCCGTCCGCCGTCGTCGGTGGTCCCGATCTCAGGCCGCGCGTGTATGTCGTGGAGGACGACCGCATTCGGATCGTCCCGGTCGATGATCCGGAACCGACCGCCGAAGGACTATTGATACCGCCGGTCGTCGCAGCGGGGACGCCGGTCGTCGTGTCGGGCCAGGTGAATCTCTCGGACGGATTGAGCGTAGAGGTGATTCGATGAGTCCCGGCCGATTCGGAGCGATACTCTATCGCCAACGACGGGCGATCCTCCTCATCGCCGCCGCCGCCGTCTTCACCGGCATCTTCTCCTGGACGACGATGCCGAGACAGGAGGATCCGTCCCTCACCGCACGCTTCGGCTCGATTCTGGTTATCTACCCCGGCGGTGACGCGGACTCCATCGAAGAGTTGATCGTCATACCGACCGAGGACCAACTGCGGAGCGTCGAAGAGATCGCGGCGGTCGAAGTCAGTATTCGACCCGACGTAGCCGCAATTACCGTGGAGTTGGACGGCCGTGTGCGCGATGTGGATCCGGTATGGGACGAAGTCGAAAGCGCTCTCAGGCGAGCCCAGCGGGAGTATCCCGAAGGTGTCGAGGAGCCCATTACCAATTGGGAGGTGACCTCCGTCGAGGCGGTCATCGTCGGTATCGGCGGGAGTGGAGACCTCGCTGAGCTATGGTACGCCGCCGAGGAGCTCGAACGGGATCTCCGGCGCGTGCAGGGTGTCAAGGAGGTGAACATCGCCCCCGATGTCGATCGCGAGCTGGTGGTGACGCTCGATGAGGCGACCTCCCGCCAGCTCGGGATGAGTCGCTCGTACCTCGCCGGCCAGCTCGCCGAGCGCTTGGTTACCATTCCCGGCGGTCAGTTGCGCGTCGGAACGGTACAAGCCGGTGTCGACCCCGAGAGCGGCGTAGACACGATGCACGAGCTCGGCGAAACGGAGATCGTACTCCCGAGCGGCGCATCGATACCGCTCTCCTCGGTCGGCCCGCTGTATATCGGTCCGGCCGAGCCCGCCGATGCATCGGCGCGACTCGATAATCGAAGTGTCGTAACCGTCGGGGTCGTTCCGCAGCAGGCGATCGATATCGTCGCCTTCGGTGAACAGGTCATCTCGACGGTAGATCGGTTTTCCGCGGAACATCCCGAGCTCACCGTCGATTATGCCTCGTTCCAGCCGCGGCGCGTCGAGACGCGGTTGAGCGATCTCGCGGGATCGTTGTTGCAGGGCATCGCCATCGTTGCGGCGGTCGTGATCCTTGCAATGGGAGTCAGGTTGGGACTCACCGTCGCCGCGATGGTCCCCGTCGTTGCGCTCGGCGGACTTGCGTTGTATGCCGTTGCCGGAGGCGTGCTCCACCAGATTTCGATTGCGGCGCTCGTGATGTCCCTGGGACTTCTGGTAGACAACGCCATCGTCGTTGCAGAGCGGATCCAGTGGCGACTGGACGCCGGTGAAGATCGCAAGAGTGCGGCGGGCGCAGCGGTACGGGAGCTTCTTGTGCCGTTGGCGGCGGCGACCGGCACCACCCTCGCGGCCTATATTCCGCTGCTGTTGGCTCGCGGAGAGACTGCGGAGTTCACGGGAGCCATTCCGCGCTTGGTTATGCTCACCCTCACCCTGAGTTACTTTTTTGCCGTTATCGTTACACCGACAATAGCGATGATGGTCCTCCGTCCGTCCGGGAACGGGGACGGCACGCGGGACGGCGCGACCCTCACGATGGCCGAGACGTCGCCGGCGCTTCGTCGCGTGTCGCACTTCTCAACTCGTCGCCCGTGGTTAGTCATCGCCGGTGCGCTCGTCGGAGTAATACTCGTCGCGACGTTGTTACCGAGGGTGCAGCAACAGTTTTTTCCGAGCTCGGATCGCAACCAACTCGTCATCGACATCGAGACGCCGCGAGGTACACATATCGGTGAGACGTCGCGGGTCGTAGCGACTCTCGAACAGGCGCTCCTGGAGCGCGAAGAGGTGGTACAGGTCGCAGCGTTTGCCGGTCGCACCGCACCTCGTTTCTATTACAACGTCCTTACCGTCACCAATGCACCGTACCGAGGTCAGATCCTCGTGACGACGACGACATCCGATGTCGTTGAGCCCATGACGGAGTGGATTCGTCGCCGTGCTCGCGAAATCACGCCGGAAGCCGTCGTTGTTGCTCGAAAGCTGGAGCAGGGGCCGCCGGTCGATGCGCCGATTCAACTCCGTGTCGCGGGAGAGGACTTTCAACGCGTCGCGAGCGAGGTGCAGAATATTATCGGCTCATTACAGGAGATACCGGGCGCCGTGGACGTACGCTCCACCCTGAGCGCCCCGACGTTGACCCTCTCACTTGCGATAGACGACGCCCGAGCTAACGCGCTGGGTATCAACCGCGCCTCCATCGCTCAAGCGGTACGCGCCGCCGTGCGCGGCATTCCGGCCGGTGAGATCTCCTATCGCGAAGAGCGCATCCCCGTGATCGTACGGAGTCCCGCCGGTGAGGACTACGACGCGGCGCAGTTCGACGACATTCAACTCTTCTCACCGGTCGGCGGAGGGCTCGTACCGCTGGCCGCCGTCGCCCGTGTCAGGACGGAGTTCCGTCCCTCCGAGATCACGCGCCGTAACGGTGTGAGAACCGCGTCGGTCCTCGCCGAGCTCGCTCCCGGAGCGGCGTACAATGAGGTGCTCGCGACGCTCAACGATCGTCTGGAGCCGCCGATCGAAGGGGTAGAGCGCACCGTGGGCGGCGCTGCCGAGGAGTCGGCGGCCGCCAATCGCGCGATCGCCAACGCTTCCTATCTCGGCGTCGTCGTACTGCTGACGATCCTCCTTCTCCAGTTTCGCTCCTTCCGCAAAGTGGGAATCGTCATGACGACCGTACCGCTGGCCGCCGTCGGAGTTATTCCCGGGTTGTTGATCTTCAATCAGCCCTTCGGTTTCACGTCGATGCTCGGCGTCATCGCTCTTATCGGTATCGTCGTCAACAACGCGATTATCCTCATCGATTTGATGGACGCCAAACGCGACGAGGGGCTCCCTCTGGATGCGGCGATCCGAGGCGCCGTGGAGGAGCGTATCAGACCGATTCTGCTCACCGCCGGCACGACGATAGCCGGTATGGTGCCGTTACTCTTCTCGTCGAGCTCACTATGGCCGCCCTTCGCCGGATCGATTATCTCCGGCCTCGCCGCCTCTACGGTGCTTACCATTCTGGTCGTCCCGGCGATGTACCGATTGATGTTTGCTCGGCCCACGATCCGCCAGCGCGGTATCGCCTCGCGTGCGGCGCTCTTCCTCTGCGGGTTGGCGTTCTCGCTTTTTGGAGTAGCGTACCCCTCCTCCGCACAGGACGCGGACGACGGCGCAGTGGGCGCGATCTTCGCGGATATCGTCGACGGCGCGCGCGCCAACGCCGCCTCGCGTGCCGCAGCGTTGGACGTCGCGGCGGCGGATCGAGGACTCGTCGAGGCGCGCCGAAGCGCGTTGTTACCCGCCCTATCGATCGAGGGAGAGGTGTTGCGGCGCAACGAGGCGTTGACGGTACCGTCCCCCGGCGGAGGCACCATCGAAGAGGAGCCCGACTGGGAGGGCCAAGTCGTCGCGGTACTCTCGCAGCCGGTGTTCGATCTCGCGGTACAGGTCGGCGAGCCGGCGCTCCGATCGGCGGCGGTTCGGACCGCTGCGGCGCAGGCGCGGGAAGAAGGGGAGGCGCAAGTAATCGAAGCGCTCTTTCGCTCCCTCGATGTCGTCGACGTCGACAGCGCGGTCGAGGCGGCCTCAATTTCCGGCGCCGCGCTTCGCGCCCAGTACGAGCGGGTCACGCGGTTGGTCGACGGGGGCCGCGCCATACAGAGCGACGCCGACCGTATCGAGATAGCGTTACTCCAGGTTGAGCGCGACCTGCGCACGTTTGTCCTACGCCGAGAGGTCGTCGCGGACGACCTGGCCCGCCTTATCGGACGTCGGCGACCCGTTGACGTTCCTTCATCGGCCGGGATCGCTCGCGTGGTCGAGCACGCCGAACGTCTGTACCGCAACAGTCCCTACCACGGAGACGACGCATCGTGGCGGCAGCGGAACGATCTCGTCTCGCTCGGAAGCGTCATCGAGGAGACGATCGCAGCGGAACGATCCGTGCACTTCCAGCGCCTTCCGTCGGTGGAGGCGCAGCTACGCGGCATCAATGTGCTCAACAGCGCTCTGGAACAAGACTATTGGATCGAGGCGGCGGTCGTCCTGCGATGGGTTCCTTACGCCCGCGGAGCGCGTGTCGCCGCCGCCGATCGTGTGCGTCAACTGAGGCTCGCCACCGAGGAGCGGTATACTGCGGCAATCGAGGCGGTGGAGGTCGAGCTGCATCAGCGGTCGGTCGACTTTGAGATCGCACTGGATCGCTATCGCGTCCAGGAGCGCTCACTCCAACTTGCCGAGCGGTTGGAGGCGGAGACCGCACAGCTGTTTGAAGCGGGGCGAAGAACCAGCACCGACTACGTCGAGGCACAGGCCGAGGTCCGGCGCGAACGAACGGCGCGCGATCAAGCTGCGACCCAGGCGATCAGGGCGTTCTTTGCGTGGCGGCGGGCACGAGGATTGGAGATTGTGCCGCGGGAGCTTATCGATTTAGAGTAGTAGCATGCAACAAGGACGGTACCATCACGGTGATCTGCGTCACGCGCTCATAGAGGCGGCGCTGGACATTATCGACACCGAAGGGACGGAGGCGCTCACCATCCGGCGGCTCGCCAAGGAGGTCGGGGTCTCTCACGCCGCGCCGGCGCACCACTTTCCCGATAAGACGGCCATTATTCTCGCCGTCGCGACCGAGGGATTTCGTATACTCGGTCGCAGGCTTGAGTCGACGTCGACCATTACCGACGCAAAAAGGCGACTCGCGGAACTCGGCCGGGGATATTGCCGCTTCGCCTTCGAGCACCCGGCGCATTATCGCATCATGTTCGGTCCCCACAAGGCAAAGCTGGTCGCGCACGACGAGCAGTTTCACCAGGTTGCCGGCCGCGCTTTCGATGCGCTATTGAGTGCCGTAACGCCGCTTGTGTCGCGTCCGGGGGATAGCCCGGAAGAACGAGCTCGTCGCGCCGGCGCCGCATCGATGAGCTGTTGGACCCACGTCCACGGGAACGTGATGCTTTGGGAGAGCAACATGCTCAACCGCGACCGCAAGCGCTCGTGGGACGATTTCGAACTGATGGTGGAGAATGCTATCCACTTTCTCGCCGAGAATATCGAACATTTCGCCCGCTATCCGACGGTGCACGCCGTACCTACGCCTCCGTCCGCCGAGTTCTGCCCGCCTCCCGACGAGTCTTAGGCGGAGGCAGCCTCCGGCGTTTCGCTGCCGCGCTCCTCACGACGGAAGACCGCCCACGCCCAACCGTTGGTAACGATCGCCGCCGACCACGTCACGAGAAAGATGCCCCACCATATTCCCATGAGCCCCCAACCGAGCACCTCCGCTAAGAGGAAGAAAACCGCCGCCGGCGCGACCAACTGCCGGTAGACACCGATGTAGATCGCCGGCATCGGGCGTTTGAGACCCTGCATGAACGCCACTGCGCCGAAGAGCATGACGTACGCGTAGTACACGAGCCCCTCGATGTAGAGATAAGTTCTTCCGATGGCCACTACCTCGGGGTCGGTGGTGAACTGTCGCATCAGCACGCCCGCTAAGGGGAGCACGATACCCAGCGAAACCGCCATGACGATGAGACCGTACCACAGGGCGGTGCGAAAGGTTTCGCGAATGCGATCGAACCGTCCGGCACCGAAGTTGTTCCCGACGAGGGTCAGAATCGCGGTGTGCAGCCCGATGCTCGGCAGGAGCGCAATCTGCTCGATGCGCAACGCAACGCCGTAGGCCGCCAATCCCGCGGTCGAACCTGAGCGAGAGATGAAGAAGTTGATCACGAACATACCGAGGGCGACGGTCATCATATTGATGCTCGCCGGAATGCCCTGGACGGCAATCTCGCGGTAGAAACGCTCCAACGGAAGGTAGTCTCGTACGCGCATGCCCCTGCACGTGCCCTTCCTGCGCGCTTTACTCGACATATAGATCAAGCTGACTCCCTGGATGAGCACGGTCGCCAGAGCGATTCCCGCCGCACCGAATGCGGGGATACGCAACGGTTCGAACCCGAAGAGAAAGAGCGGGTCGAGACCGACGTTGAGGATCATCCCGATGAACAGCACGTTGCGGAAGCTCTTGGTGTCGCCCCGCGACGTAAGACCGGCGTTGATGATCGAGTTCAGGATAAAAAAGCCGGTACCGAAGAGAATCACGCGTATGTATTGCATCGCGAGATCGAGGACGAGTCCTTCGGCCCCCATGAACCGGTAGGCGCTCTCGGCGACCAGGAGACCTATTATCGTCAGCACGATCGAGGCGATGATGCCGAACGATATCGCCTGCGCCTGATAGCGCGCCGCCGCCTCGTTGTCACCGGTGCCGAGGGCGTTGGATATGAGCGCCGTGGCTCCGGTCGCAATGCCGCTTCCGGCGGCGATGATCACGAAGAATAGGGGAAACGAAAGCGATAGGGCCGCCAAACCCTCGGTCGATAAAAACTGGCCGAAATACGTATCCACGATGTTGTACATCGTATTGAATATCATTCCCACGCTCGCCGGCACGGCGATTCGGCGAATCAAGCGGGGGATCGGATCGTTTACCAGATCCATGGATTGACTCATCAATGACACCTCTTGCTGCTTGCGGAACGCGTCGTACCGGCCCGATTGGGCTGTCGAATAAGACGCTATCTGCTAATATATCATTTTTTGTAAGGGAAGAGATGCTTGTTTGGATAGTAAGATTGGCCGTATTATAGTATACGGATACGATAATGATCGGAATCAGACTTGCGGATCGTAGTTTGTTCCCCGTGTTGGAAGAGGATGCGCCGGGGCGTCGACACGTCGTTTTGGTAACGGCGACCGACGACCAAACACGCGCTCTTATCGAGCTGTATCGTATCATTGACGACGAAGGCGAGCCTTTGGAGACGATCGTCGTCGACAACGTGCCTCCCCGCCCGAGCGGCGAGGCGGAGTTGGACCTCGATATGACCGTCACCGCCGATCGTACGCTTTTGGTGCGCGTTCGGGACGGCGATACCGGTAACGTGCAAAGCGTATCACTCGATCTGGACGAGTACGTTTTTCCGGAGGAGGCTCTTCCGGTCGGACCGCACGACGATTCGTATGAGACGAAAGCATCGGATGGCGGCGTATTTACCGCCGTTTCCTACGACACCGAGCGAAAACGGCGACGGTGGTGGCCTATACTCGCCGCCGCGCTCCTTTTGATCGGTGCGGCCGTCGCGCTGGTTCTGTTTCTGCCCATCGATCGAGGAGACGGTGTCGTCGAGACGTCCGCCCGCCCGCCTGAAACAACCCCGCCGCCGGCGCAGATTCCGGCGGAGGAGGAGCCTGAATCCGAAGCGACACAACCCGCGGTGTCCGAGCCGCTCCCGGAGGAATCGCCGGCACCCGAGGAGCCCGCCGCCGACGTAACGGACTCGTTGCAGACCGATATCACGGGCGATGCGACGGAGGACGAGCGTACGGAGACGGAGTACCGAGTGCAGCGAGGCGATACGTTGTGGGCGCTCTCGGAGCGGTTTTACGGAACGCCCTGGGCGTACTTCGATATCGCTGAAGAGAACAACATAGCCGATCCGGATCTCATCTTTCCCGAGGATGCCATAACCATTCCGGACGGTCGGTGATCGTTCGGTCGCAGTAGCGTCGACGGCCCCCCCTCCGTATACTATCCGTAGGAAGCCTGATGAAAAAAACGGACCGGACGGCTTATGATCTACTGTTCGAAGATAAAGAGCTGCGTGACGCGTTATCCGAGATCGGCGTGTTTGCCAGCCAGTACGTCTCCGAAAAGAGTTTTACAAGCGATGTGTGGCGTTCTCTCGGTCAACCGTCGGAAGCGATCGGACGCGGTCTGCAATGGCTCGATCAAGTACACCCCGACGACCGCAAGCGCGTCCGGCTCGCCGCGGAGCGAATCTACAACGGAGAGGTGGAGCAGTTCGAGGAGACGTTCCGACTGCGTCGTCGCAACGGGACGTACCGCTGGATCGTCAGTCGCGGTCGGTCGGTGGGGAAGAGCGAGGACGGACTTCCGATCCTCTACGTCGGCGCGGACACCGACATCAGTCGTTTCAAGACGGTGGAAACGAGGCTTCAGCAGCAGTACGAGGAGTTGGAGACGCTCCGTCAGGTGATCGCGGTCATAGGATCCTCTCTCGACATGGAAGAGACGGTGAATCGCATCCTCGAACAGACTCGCCGCATCATCCCCTACGATACGGCCACCGTCCAGATCCTCGACGGGGGGTACTTGCGAGTCGTCGGCGGGACGGGATTCGAGGATATCTCCCGTGTTATGAATCTTCGGTTCCGATATCCCGAGAAGGGGAGCCTCAGTACCCGCGCAATTCGCGAGAAGCGCCCCTGTTATACTCACGACCTTGCCAAAGATTTTCCCGCCTTCATCCAACCCACCGAAGAGATAACGATCCAGTCGTGGATGGGAATGCCCCTTATTCGGCGTGGGGAGGTGATCGGCCTGTTGGCGACGGACAGTCTCAAAAGCAACGCGTACAGCGAACGGCACCTTCGGTTGGGGGCTACGATCGCCGATCACATCGCCATTGCGCTGGAGAACGCGCGGTTACACGACCAGACATATCAGCTCGCGATGTCCGACCCGCTCACCGGAGCCGGTAGCCGACGGCGCTTTCAGGTCGAAGGGCGCCTCCTATACGAGAACTCCGTCCGTACCGAGCATCCCATTGCGGTTGCGATGCTGGACGCCGACCATTTCAAGGAGGTCAACGACCGCTACGGTCACGAGGTGGGCGACCAAGTCCTACGCAGAATCGCCGCGGTCTGTTTTCGAGAACTGCGCTCTACCGATCTGTTCGCCCGTTTCGGAGGAGAGGAGTTCGTCATCGTGTTTCCCGACGCGACGTGCCGGCAAGCCTACGCCGCGTCGGAGCGGATATGTCGACACGTTCGGGAGATCGACCATCCGGACGTCGATTGGTCCGTCACGGTGAGTATCGGCGTCGCATGCGAGATACCGAACGCCGGGCGCGGATTCGACACCCTCGTGCGGCGGGCCGACGACGCGATGTACATGTCGAAGGACGCAGGGCGCAATCGAGTCACGATGGCGTGAGGGCGACACCTGTCGTCGCGCTTAATCGGGTGTACACTATCAATAGTGTGGATAAGAAAAAGGCTATGGAAAACGCATTAGAGCATACCTTCGACGTTCCTTCCGGAACGGTTCATCGTACGATCGGTCTTCTCGCCGGAGCATTGCATCGTCTCCATGTGCCGATCGAAGACCCCGCTGTGGAACGGATCGGCGTGATGGTCAATCGCGCTATGAACACCAACCAACGTTGTTTCCACACGGCCGAGCATATTTTCGATCTCTCGGATCCGAAGGACGCGCACGCCACGCTCGCGGCACTCTTCCACGACTTGGTCTATTTTCAGGTCGACGACGGCTTTCTGCCGGAGATCGAAAAGCTCCTGCGACCGTATCTGCTCGTCTCCGATGACCAAGTCGCCCCGGCGGCGGATGTCCCGTCCGCCGATCGGCCGTTTCATCGCTGTTTGGCGGTATTCGGGTTCACTCCGGGACAGCCGCTCTCACCGTTCGGCGGACTCAACGAGTTCTTGAGTGCGTTGGTGATGAACCTCCTGCTCGAAGAGTTTGTCGCAGAGGCGGATCTACTCGTGGCGACCGCGTGTATCGAGCAGACGATTCCGTTTCGCCGGCGCGACGGGATGGGTCGTACGCCGCCGGAGGTGCTTGCGGCGCGGCTTGTCGATGTCAATCGGGACCTCGGCCTCGACCTGTCCGACGCACGGTTGGAGGAGATCGTGGTCACGGCGGTCTGTTTTGCCAATCGCGATGTACACAACTTTGCCGAGGAAGACGTGGGGCGGTTTTTGGACAATACGTGGAAGCTCCTTCCCGAGACAAATCCCGATTTGCGTGTCGGTGGGGTCTACTCCATTCGCAGTTACGGACACGCGCTCCTCAAGATGGAGGGCTTCCTCCAGAATCTCGACGCCGAGACGATCTTTCATCGCTATGCGGGAAGCCCCGCCCAGAAGGATTACCGCGAGGTATCGACTCTTGCTGCGCGAAACCTCGCCACTGCGCGACGGTACTTGGGTATTAAGCTGTTGAGCGCCGGCGTTTTGGCCGCCTTAGCCGAACTCACCGGTGGCGATGCGCCGGTCGCCTACTTCATGGGAGATCTCCGACCGCGCGACGAGGCGGGCAAGCTGGCGGCGTATCTACCGGCCCGACCGCCGGTTTGCCGCCGCAGTGACGACGACGGTGATACGCTGTATCGACTCTTTGCCCACGGACGAGCGAGCGAGTCGCCCTTCGATCTGCAAAACTCGCCGCTCTCGCTCTTTGTCTACCGCTGTCTCGGCGACCGAGAGCTCGATGCGGGCATCGCGGCGTCCAAGGAGTTATTTCTCGGTACGCGTACTCCCCGCGCACTTCTCGACGACCTTCCCGGTGAGGCCGTCGGAGCGATCGCGCGAGCCGCGGCACGCATGGCCTTTACCCGCTCAAGCGCGCTCGAGGCTCTCGCGGAGGACATCGAGCGCGTCTGATCCGAGCCCACGCAAACACTCTCTCCTCTATGTATGCCGCGTCGGCGTCTCGTCGTCGGACGGATCGTCGAGCCGAACGCCGATGCTTGCAGGTAAGTCCAGTCAATGACTTGGTCATCGACCGAGTCATTTTTATTGACACGGTCTTTTTTCAAGAATAATATATCGATAAATAAATCAATATATGGAGGCATATCGTGCCATTGGGCCGTACCTTAGACGAGATACGCATCGGCGATACGGCGTCGTTCTCAAAGACGCTGACTGAGACGGACACGTACCTGTACGCGGGCATTACCGCCGATCTTAACCCCGCACATATCAATCAGGCGGCAAGTGAGGAGACGAGATTCGGCGGCCGCATCGTGCACGGAATGTTGTCCGCCGGATTGATATCGGCGGTACTGGGTATGCAGCTGCCCGGTCCCGGAACGATCTACGTGGGACAGGAGCTCTCATTCAAGGCTCCGGTCCATTTCGGCGATACCATCACCGCAACGGTGACCGCCGAGGAGAAGGTCAAAGAGAAGTTTCTGCGACTTAAGACCGTATGTACCAATCAGCGCGACGAGGTGGTGATCGAGGGCTACGCCACGGTCATGCCTCCCCGCGCCGCGTCATAAGGGCGCACATAGAGAGGAGATGAGCATGGTATTCGAACTCAGCGGAGAGCACCGCGTGTTACGACACATGTATAGAGACTTCGCCGAAACCGAGGTCGCCCCCTTGGCCATTGAGATCGACGAGGAGGAGCGCTATCCCACCGAGACGGTGGACAAGATGCGTCCCGTCGGCTTTTTCGGTATCCCGTTTCCGCAGGAGTTGGGCGGAGCCGGTGGAGACAACCTCGGCTACGCCTTGGCGGTGGAGGAACTTTCGCGCGTGTGCGCGACGACCGGGGTTATTCTCTCGGCCCACGTCTCTCTCGGCGCCTCGCCGATTTACGAGTTCGGCACCGCCGAGCAGAAGGAGCGCTATCTGCGTCCCCTGGCCGCCGGTGAGGCGATCGGCGCGTTCGGCCTTACCGAGCCCAACGCCGGCACCGACGCCGCCGCGCAGCAGACAACCGCGGTCCTCGACGGCGATGAGTACGTGTTGAACGGGACCAAGATGTTCATCACCAACGCCGGCTACGCCCAGACGTATATCATCATGGCGATGACCGATAAGGCGGCGGGCACGCGCGGTATCTCCGCGTTTATCGTGCCCGCCGACACCCCCGGCTTCTCGGTCGGCGCCAAGGAGAAGAAACTCGGTATTCGCGGCTCAGCGACCTCCGAGCTCATCATGGACGGCGCGCGCATACCCAAAGAGAACCTCATCGGCGCCGAAGGGCAGGGATTCAAGATCGCCATGAAGACACTCGACGGCGGGCGCATCGGAATCGCCGCCCAAGCTCTCGGTATCGCCCAAGGCGCCCTCGACCACACGATCGAGTACGTCAAGGAACGCCGTCAGTTCGGTCGCAGCATCGCCAAGTTTCAGAACACGCAGTTCGAACTCGCGGATATGGCGTCGCGCGTCGAGGCGGCGCGCCTGTTGGTTTACAAAGCGGCGTGGATGAAAGACCGGAAGAAGAAGTACAGCGAGGCTGCGGCGATGGCGAAGCTCGTCGCTTCGGAGACGGCGATGAACGTCACGACGCGCGCTATTCAGCTGCACGGAGGTTACGGGTTTACCCGTGAGTACGAGGTGGAGCGAATGTTCCGCGACGCTAAGATCACCGAGATCTACGAGGGAACCTCGGAGGTGCAGAAGATGGTCATCTCCGCGGCGCTGTTGAAATAGGAGCTGGTATGAAAATCATCGTATGTATCAAACAGGTCCCCGACACCACCGAGGTACGCCTCGATCCCAAAACCGGTACCCTCATCAGGCAGGGTGTACCGTCGATCATCAATCCCGACGATAAGGCGGGGCTCGAGGCGGCGCTGCGGCTCAAGGACGTGCACGACGACGTCGAGGTCACCGTACTCTCCATGGGGCCGCCCCAGGCGAAAAGTGCGCTCCAGGAGGCTCAGGCCATGGGCGCCGATCGCTTGATTCTCCTTTCCGACGGCGCCTTCGCCGGCTCCGATACATGGGCGACCAGCAGCGCCCTCGCCGGTGCGATCCGTAAGCTGGATTACGATCTCATCATTGCCGGTCGCCAAGCGATCGACGGTGACACCGCCCAGGTCGGGCCGCAGATCGGCGAACATCTCGGCATCCCATCGGTCGCCTACGTCGAGGATATCCGTCGCGAGGAGGGCTCGCTGGTGGTGAAGCGCGCATTCGAGGACGGGTATCAACTCGTCAGAGTGGCGACACCGTGCCTCATTACCGTGCTCAAGGAGATACATCAGCCGCGTTACATGCGCATCGGATCGATCTACAACGCGTGGCGCGAGGAGGCGGTGGAGCGCTGGAAGCTCGCCGATATCGAGGTCGATCCGACGCACTTGGGACTCAAGGGATCGCCTACCAAGGTGAAGTCTTCGACGAACAAAGAGGTGAAGGGCGCCGGTAAGAAGTATGAGCTTCCGCCCCGCGAGGCGGCGCGTATGATCGTGGATCGGTTGCGCGAGCGATACGTCATTTAACGGTGAGAGGAAAGGGTTCTCGATGAACAGAGACGACTATAGAAACGTAATGGTGATTGTCGAGCAGCGTCAGGGCACGATTCAGCCCGTATCCCTGGAGCTCCTGGGAAAGGCACGCGAGCTCGCCGACGTGCGTAAGCAGCACGTCGTGGCGGTCATTGCAGGCAACGGTATCGCGGCTCTCGCCGCCGATGCGATCGGGTGCGGTGCCGACCGCGTCGTGGTAATAGACCACGCGGTACTGGAGCATTACACGACCGAGCCGTATACAAAAGCGATTGCCGGGGCGATCGAGTCGGAGAAACCGGAGATTGTGCTCTTCGGCGCCACCGCAATCGGTCGCGATCTTGCCCCTCGGGTGGGGGCAAGAATATATACCGGCCTCACCGCCGACTGCACATCCCTCGATATCGATCCGGACACGGAAGATCTGCTGATGACGCGCCCGGCCTTCGGCGGCAATATTATGGCGACCATCATCTGTCCCCACCATCGCCCCCAAATGTCGACGGTCCGCCCGGGGGTCGTGCACCGCCCCGACTTCGACGAGAAGCGGACCGGTGAGGTGATCACCTTTGAGGCCGGGCTCTCGTCCGATGATCTCAACGTAGAGGTGTTGGAAGTGGTACACGAGGCGCATAAGCGTATCAAGATCGAGGACGCCGACGTACTGGTCTCGGCGGGTCGCGGTATAGGACACCCCGCCAAGCTGACGTCGGTCAACGCCCTCGCCGAGCGACTCTCCGGAGAAGTGTCCGGATCGCGCGCCGTGGTTGACGCCGGATGGTTGGAGAAAGACCGGCAGGTCGGCCAAACCGGAAAGACGGTCCGCCCCGGTCTCTATTTCGCCCTCGGTATTTCCGGGCAGATTCAGCACTTGGCGGGGATGGAGGAGTCGGACTTCATCGTAGCGATCAACAAGAATCCCGACGCTCCGATCTTCGACGTCGCCGATATCGGTGTCGTCGGCGACATCAATCAGGTAGTGCCCGCCATTCTTGAAGAGCTGGAGAGTTTGTCCGAGTCTCAATGAGGTTTCGCGTGCGCGGTCCGGTGTGCGTTCGTCGGCGCCGGGCCCGCCGCCCGCGCCGACATATTCGGCCGGATCGCGTCATATGTCGACCCGATAGCCGACCACATTCCGCCGGCGTGTTTGACGACGCGCTTCTCCTCGATACCCAGCCGTAACGTCCTCGGAGCTCATCCGTGAAACGGTCGTACGGGCACCTCGTCTACACGAAAGAAATCGTGAGCCGCGGACGCGCGACTCCGCTCTGTGTAGAGGGGAGGCGAAGCGGAGAGGACAGTCACCCCACACCGCACTGATTCGCAACCACGCATAGAAAAACCCCGCCGACTCGGCCGACGGGGTTTGGAGGAGGGACGGCAGGTGCTTAACGAATACGCTTCATAACCGTGACGGCGTTGGTCGCCGCCGAACCGCCGACGTTGAGTGTTGCGACCACTTCCGGAGTCCTCGCCGCCGGGAGACCGATCGGATCCCCGACGAGTTGCTTATAGAGTAGTACATGCATCGATGTGCCGGTCGCTCCCACGGGGTGGCCCTTTGCCTTGAGTCCTCCTGAAAGGTTGATGCTCACCGTCGGGTCGTCGACACCGAAGCGTCCCTCCATGTAGTCGTAACCGCCGCGACCGGGAGCGGAGAAGCCGAGCGCCTCGGTACACAGGATCTGGTTGATCGTGAAACAGTCGTGCACTTCCGCGACGTCGATGTCCTCGGTAGTGACGCCGGCCTCGGCAAAGGCGATATCGCGCGCCCTTTCGGCGGCGATGAGGGTATGCATGTTTTCCCGCTTGTCGATCGCCAACCGCTCACTCGTGTGGCCGATGCCGCTTATCTCCACCGCCCTGTCGAAGTCGCTCTTGGCGCGTTCGGTCGTCGTAAGAACCGCGGCCGCAGCGCCGTCGGTAACCAGAGAACAGTCATGGAGTCGCAGCGGCTCGGCGATCATCGGATTCTTCTCCTCGGGAAGTCCCATCACCGCCTCGGGAGTCACGAGCCGGTATCGATCGGCCGGACTTCCCTTGCCGAAGTGCGCCAGGGGATTCTCCAGGCCGTTCTTGTACATCAGAGCGGAGATCGACGCCAGCATGGTGCGCAACTGTTCGTCGGTGAGGTTGTAGCGCGCCTTGTAGCCTTTAGCGTACTCGGCGAAGAGCCCCGGAAAAGTCATGCCGTGTGCACCCTCGGAGGGCCAGTAGGACGCGGTTGCGAGTGCGTGGGTCACCTGCTTGGTGTTGCGGGTGTTCATCTTCTCGGCGCCGACGACCAACACGTTGCGGTAGCGACCGCTTTCCACTCCGTACACTGCGTTATACAGCGCCATGGAAGAGCTTGCGCACGCCCCCTCCACGCGTTGTGTCGGCTTGAACCGGAACGCCTCGGGAAAGGCCTCGAGGATGTACGGCCCCAGGTGATCCTGGTCGGTAAATAGACCCGGTGTGAACGAGCCGATCCAGATCGCATCTATCTCATCGGGCGCGATACCGGAATCCTCGATCGCTCCCCGCGCCGCCTCTACCATAAGTTCGTGGAGCGGCTTCAGGTCCGTGATTTCGCCCGTCTCTTTATTCTTCCGTACGAACGATCCGAACTGAGTGTTGTAGCCGCCTACAATGCTCACTTGCGACATATGTGTAGCTCCTTGCTTCGCTTTGTTGACCGGGTCGAGGTTTAGCAACCGAGTCGGATTTAGATGACCGGGTCGTTTTTCAACGATAATTCGTCATGGTCGAGCTGTCAAGAAAAAGAAATAATCGGGAGACGCGTCGAGCAAACGTGTGCCGCGAATCGGTGGAGCGCTATTCGTGCGATCGGACACCCGACAACAGCGCCGGGCACAGGATAACCTCGCAGAAGCGGACGCCCTCGGTAACGAGATCGAATGCCGCATCGCTGATCGCCCAGTCCAGAAACATCGAACGCATGGCGCGATTCACATAGAGTGCCAACGTATCGGCCGATACATCGGAGCGTAGTTCTTCACGTTCCTGTCCGAACTCGATCATCTCCTGCATAAGATCATGGAGGTAGCGATCGGTATCGATGAGAATATGCTCACTGTCGGGCACGGCTATGTTGTTGACATACAGTAGTTTGAGGAGCTTTATGCCCACTACGTCGCGTACGTATTTCAACTGAGCTCGAGTGAACGCTACGATGCGTTTCCGGGCGGTGGGGTAACGCTTCAAGTTGCGTGCGTACTTGCGGTAGTAGTCGTCGATATTGCGGAACTCCTCGATGACGATCTCGCTCTTGGAGCGAAAGTAGGTATAGAAGCTCCCTTTTGCAACGCCGGCCTGACTCGTTATCTCTTCAACCGTGACGTTGTCGTACCCTTTTTCGTTAAACAAGTGTACCGCGGTGTCGAAGAGATGCTTTTTCGTTTCGATCGCCTGTTGCTGGCGCTTTGTGAGTCGTACCTGCATGCGCGCTGTACCAGTATAGACAGTATACACGCTCTTTCGGCCCTTTGACGAGTCTATGGCTGCTTTGCCGGCCGTCGGGTAAAGATCTGAAAAAAAAGTTTGACCATGAGCAGGATTGCTCATAGAATGACTGGGTCAACAACCAAGTCAGTGACTCAGGTCACTAATTCATACGGAGGACTCATGGATATCAAAGGGCTGGTGGCCGTTGTAACCGGCGGTGCAAGCGGTATCGGAGAGGCGGTCGTGCGCCATCTCGCGTCCAAGGGTGCGCGCGTGGTCATCGGCGACATGAATCAGACGGGTATCGACACCGTCGTTTCGGATATGAAGGCGGCTGGGTTTGAGGTGGCCGGCACCACGGCCGATGTAACCGACGACGCGGCCGTCGCGGCGCTGATGGACTTCGCCGTCGAGACGTACGGCGCCATTAACGTCGTCGTGCCGTGCGCGGGGATCATCAGAGACGGCCTGTTCATCTCTACCGACAAAGAGACGGGGAAGGTCAAACGGGCGATGACCACCGCGGACTTTCGTCTCGTCGTCGATATCAACTTGACCGGAACCTTCATCACCTTACGAGAAGCGGCGGTACGCATGGTCGATAACGGGTGGCCCGGCGCACTCTTTACGATCTCTTCGATCCAGAAAGAGGGCGGGGTCGGGCAGCTCAATTACTCATCTACGAAGGCGGCCGTGGCGATATGGCCCAAGATTCTCGTCGGTGAGTTTGCGATGCGCAACATCACCAATATCCGCGTCAACTCCATTGCGCCGGGGTACGTCGGAACGCCGATGGTCAAGGGAATGGATCAAAAGGCCCTGGACCGTATCGTGTCGACGGTGCACATACAGCGACTCATAGAGCCCGAAGAGATCGCGCGGGCGATCGAAGCGGTCATCGAAAACGATGCGATCGACGCCGCCACCATTGAGGTGACCGGCGGAATGATCAGCGGAATGATCGCGAAATAGCGAAACCGGTTCGACGGGCGTCGGCGGGAGTGCGCGTCCGTCGAACCGGCTCGTCTCACGCGGAAGGGAGCAACCATGATATCTACCGGCCGACTTTCGATACCGGTTACTGCTTCGG
Organism: Alkalispirochaeta sp.; assembly: GCA_965601925.1. Classification (GTDB taxonomy): domain Bacteria; phylum Spirochaetota; class Spirochaetia; order DSM-27196; family Alkalispirochaetaceae; genus Alkalispirochaeta. Next base: position 533,955 of record OZ271854.1, on the reverse strand, counting down.
TGTACAAGTACGTCTTTCTTTCGTCCCTGGCGTTTGTTATCGGGCAGCAAATCTATTGGCCCCAAGAGCAGAAATACTTCCATCTGGCGATCCTCTTCGCCTATATGGCGTTCGGCGATCTTCGCGAGCATTCCCGACGCGATTTGGCGACCGACTTCGCGCTACTTATTGCGGTGCTGGCGTCATCGGTCGTCAGCGTAGCCGAGCACTACGTCATTCGTGACATCAGTCTCCTGTACCGCCTCTCCTTGGGCGTCGCCGGCGTAATGGCGATAAAGACATTCCTGGAGTTGCGCGTGATCCTATCGAAGCGACGGGTCGAATGCATCACCGAGCGGCATCGGGAAATCCTGGAAAAGTCGACGCTCGTTCCGCAAGCACTTTTGATCGTGACGTGTCTGGTGATCGTCGTGGCGATCGCCTACACATTCGGAAATCTCATCACGTAAAAACCATACACAACACGGAGGAGAATCATGTTAGGAGTATTGGCAATCATACTGACCCTCGTCGCGCTCATGTACTTTGCATACCGCGGCGTGTCGGTACTCGTCCTGGCGCCTCTCTTGGCGATGGCCGCGGCGCTTCTGTCGCAGGAGGTCAGCCCGCTGGTTGCGTTGTCGTCACAGTTCATGCCGGCGGCGGGAAACTACATTGCGGCTTTTTTCCCGGTCTTTCTCGCAGGAGCGATCTTCGGAAAGTTGATGGGCGCCAGCGGTGCGGCGACCAAGATCGCCCAGGTCATCGGGCAAACGTTCGGGAAAGAGCGCGCCATCGCCGTCATCGTCATCGCCACGGCACTTCTTACCTACGGCGGTGTTTCGCTGTTCGTCGTCGTCTTTGCGATGTACCCGATCGGCGCCAGTCTCTTGAAGGAGGCCAACGCACCGAAACGGTTGTTGCCCGCGGCGATCGCGTTGGGAGCATTCACCTTCACGATGACCGCGATGCCCGGTTCGCCTCAGTTTCTCAATACGATGCCGACGGTCTTCTTCGGTACGAATATCTACGCTGCGCCCGTTCTCGGTCTGGTAGGATCGGCGGTGAGCGTAGGGCTCGGACTGTGGTGGCTTAAGCGCCGCGTGAATCAGGCCGCGCTTGCCGGTGAGGGCTACGGCGACCATCAGGACGAGGGCCTCGACCTGCCCAACGGCGATCTTCCCGGCATTTGGCTCTCGGTTATCCCGATTCTCCTGGTCTTCGTGCTGAACTTCATCATCACCAACTGGATCTTCGAGGTTCCGGCGGTCGTCGAGTCGTTCGGAGAGAACGGGGTGAACGGCACCTGGCCGGTCATTATCGCGCTGAGCACGGCGGTCGTGTTGATCCTGATCACTATGCGCAAGCACATCAAGCAGCCGAACAAAGAGGTGTTCGACGGTTCCTCCGGCGCCCTTCTCCCGATCTTCAACACCGCATCTCAAGTCGGGTACGGCGGCGTCATTCGCGGTCTGGCGGCCTTCGCAACGGTACAGGCGGGAATCGTGGCCCTCGCTATTCCGTCGCTGTTCAAGGTGGCGATCTCCACGACGCTCCTCGCCGGTATCGTCGGTTCCTCCTCCGGTGGCACGGCGATTGCCCTCAGCGTTCTCTCCGAGGAGTTCCTGGCGATGAACATCAATCCGCAGGTTCTGCACCGTGTGATGATCATGGCCTCCGGCGGTTTGGACACCTTGCCCCATAGCGGCGCGATTATCACGTTGTTGGCGGTAACCAGACTAACGCATAAAGAGTCGTACGGCGATATTGCAATGATGACCATAGCCACGCCCCTGATCGCTACTCTCGTCGTCATTCTGTTGCACATGATTACGGGATTGGTGTAATGAGCAAGAAGAAGATCGTCACCGCGGAGTACGCGGTGTCTCAAATACCCGACGGCGCCACCTTGGCGTCGGAGGGGTTCGTCGGAAGCGGATTCTGTGAAGAGTTGGCCGTTGCGCTGGAGAAGCGGTTTCTCGAGACGGGACAACCGCGCAACCTCGATTTGATCTACGCCGCCGGGCAGGGCGACGGTAAAGAGAAGGGTCTGAATCACTTCGCCCACAAAGGGCTCGTGCGGCGCGTCATCGGCGGCCACTGGGGGCTCGCGCCCAAGCTCGGCGCGATGGCGATCGAGAACGAAATCGAGGCGTACAACCTACCGCAGGGATGTATTTCTCACCTCTTTCGTGCGATCGCCGGCCACCGTCCGGGGCACATTACTCACGTCGGGCTCAAGACCTTCGTCGATCCGCGCAACGGCGGTGGAAAGATGAACGAGCGCACGACCGAAGATATCGTGTCGCTATTGGAGCTCGACGGTAAAGAGTACTTGTGGTACAAGGCGATGCCCGTCGATGTGGCGTTCATTCGCGCGACCGTTGCCGACACGCGCGGTAACTTGACCTATCAAAAAGAGGCGTTGGTCCTCGAGAACCTCGCCATGGCGCAAGCGGTACGCAACAGCGGCGGCATCGTCATCGCCCAAGTGGAGCGTGTCGCCGAGTTCGGCACCTTGCGCCCTCGGGATGTGGTCGTGCCCGGTATTCTCGTCGACTATGTGGTAACCGCGAAGCCGGAGAACCACTGGCAGACCTTTGCCGAACAGTTCAACCCGGCCTACACCGGTACGTTGCGCGTACCGGCCGACAGCATCCCGCCGATCGATCTCAACGAGCGCAAAATCATCTGTCGCCGCGCGGCGATGGAACTCGAGGACGGCGCGGTCGTCAATCTCGGTATCGGTATGCCCGAAGGGGTCGCCTCGGTTGCGGCGGAAGAGGGGGTGCTCCAAGCGTTGACCCTCACCGTCGAGCCGGGACCGGTCGGCGGTATTCCCGCAGGGGGCCTCAGCTTCGGTGCCGCCACCAATATGGAATCGCTCCTCGATCAGCCCGCGCAATTCGACTTCTACGACGGCGGCGGCCTCGATTTGGCATTTCTCGGATTGGCTCAGGTCGATGCCGAAGGGAACCTGAACGTCAGCAAGTTCGGGCCGAAGTTTGCCGGTGCCGGCGGGTTCATCAATATCACCCAGAACGCGAAGAAGGTCTTCTATACCGGTACCTTTACCGCCGGCGGATTGAAGGTTGAAGTCGAGGACGGGAAGTTGGTGATCGTGCAGGAGGGACGCATCAAGAAGTTCGTCTCCCAAGTCGAGCACAAGACGTTCAGCGGTGAGTACGCAATCGAGACGGAGCAGCCGGTAATGTACATCACCGAGCGGGCGGTCTTTGAGCTTACCCCCAGGGGGCTCAAGTTGGTGGAGATCGCTCCCGGAATCGATCTCGAAAAGGATATCCTTGCGCACATGGACTTCGAGCCGATTGTGAGTGAGAATTTGCGTCTCATGGAAGAGCGCATCTTCGCCCCGGAGGCGATGAAACTGAGCTTGGCGCGCTGACGGACCGATCGGTATCTCCGAGGATGGGCGGCGAGGCGTGCACTCGCCGCCTTTCTTGTCGAACGGTCGCGCCTACGATGCCGTTCGAGCAAGTCCGCCGTACCAATGCTCGATATAGCGCGTTTGCAATTGTACTCTTCCGGTGTGTGCGTATAAGGTACGGCTACCGTGGAACCCGGTACCGTCGGCGCCCGGCGGTACGCCACGTTCACAATCGGTACACGTACGGAGAATGTATGTCCAAACGGTTCGGTGTGCTCATGGTGGTCGTATCGTCGGTCGCCTTCGGCATGATGCCCCTCTTTGCGCGATTGGCGTACGATGAAGGGGTATCTACCGTCAGTCTTTTGTTTTTCCGATTCGGGATCGCCGCGATCGTCATGACTGCGGTCGTAGCACTGCGCGGGGATCGGTTCCCGAGCGGGCGTACTCTCATAGGGCTGTCACTCATGGGCGGCGTCGGGTACGTGGGGCAGGCGTTTTCTTTTTTTAGTGCCATGACGTTGGCAAACGTCGGGCTTGCGGTCATCTTGCTCTATCTGTACCCGTCGATCGTCGCCGTACTCTCGGTGGTCTTGTTCCGCGAGCGTCTCACGCTGCTGCGTGCGGCCGCCGTAGGGGCGGCCTTTATCGGAACCGTTCTGACCGTGGGACCGCAGCTCGACGCTCGTCCTCTCGGAATTCTCTTCGGCGTGGCCTCCGCGCTAATCTACTCCGGATAAATCATGGTGGGAACGAGGACCCTGAAGAACACCTCTCCATTAAGCGGATCCGTGATCGTCATGGCATCGGCCGGAGTCGTCTTCGGCGCTCTGGCGGCGGCGCACGGCCTCACCGTACCCACCTCGTTCTTCGGATGGACCGGTATACTCGGTGTGGCGATCATCTCCACCGTCGTCGCGGTGACGCTGTTCCTCGTCGGTCTAGCGGCGATCGGTCCGACAAACGCCTCGGTGTTGTCGACGTTCGAGCCGGTGACGGCGGTCGTTCTGGCTGCCCTGTTCCTCGGTGAGCCGATCGGCGTATCGGTCGTCGCAGGCGGTGCGCTTATTCTCGGTGCGGCAATTATTCTCGCGCGCACCTCGGACCATCCCGCTACGCGGGCGGCGCAGTAGGCGCACGCACGCCGGCCGATATCTCGACGGTGTGCATCACGCAAATCCTCGTTTGCCCATATCACCCTGCGCACCGTAGATTGTAGTCATGGACGACGCCACGACATCAGCCAGTGTGCCGACGGCCCTCAAGCGATGGTTCTTCGTTCACTTTGTCCTCGACGTCCTCTTTGCAATTCCGCTCCTCGTCGCACCGAGGTTCTTTCTCTCCGCCCTCGGTTGGACGAGGGTCGATCCCGTTGCCTCAAGGCTCGTCGCTGCGGCGCTCTTCGGTATCGGGATCGAGAGCTTCCTGGCGCGTAGTGCGCCGCTCTCCGCCTTTCCGGCGCTTCTCAATCTCAAGATAATTTGGAGTTGGGGGGCGGTAGCGGGGATTTTGATCAGTATCGTCGAGGGCGCGCACGGCGTACCGTGGGCGCTCGCGGGGTTCCTGTTCATCTTTGCGGCGTTCAACGTCTTGTGGACGTGGTGGTTGCGCCGGGTCCGCACTCTCCTTCTAGAGCGCGGGGAGATCGGAGAGAAGTCGTCATAGCCCCTGATATCGTCCTTCCAAGCATGAAGAGCACTTAGCCGACGGCAGCGTCGTCTTGAATCGGTTGGTTTCCGGTACGACTCCATCGTTTCGGTGGCGTCGCGATTCCAACGCGGGCCGCGGTGACGGTATCCACCCAAGGGCTTGATCGTGTCTACTCTCCGGACCCGAGCCTGGAGTCCAACGGAGTGCCGTGCGTCCCCGCCGGTATGTTCATAGGTCGGATCGGGTGGGTGCGTGTCGCCGCTCAGCGGGCAGAGCCCGAAGTCGCGTCGCCCTATACCCAAACCGATACGACGGCGCCTCCCGCCGTGGCGCTCCGTTCTCGGAACGCCACTGTCGGCGCGGAAGACTACCAGGGACGGAAGACGACACCGGCTATGGTGTAAGGGCCGTTGGCGGTATCCCTCTCCGCCAGCGGCGAGTCGAGGCCGGTCGCCGCGCGGTACCCGCCCTCGACGCGGGCGCCGAAGCGCTCCGAGAGAGCCACTCGGATATCGATGCCGGCGGTGTAGACGTGTACGGGCTCCCGGTCGAGAAACTCTTCGGTCCACGTAAGCTCTTCGCGGTAGCGGCGCTCAAAACGGTACTGGAGGATTCCGACGCCGCTGCTCACGGGCAGCCCGATCTCCACGACCTCCCCAAGGGAGAGGCGCGGGCGCACGACGATCGAGGCGTAGCCGAACTCCGCCTGATACTCGCGCCCGGCGAGGTCGTCGTAGTCGCGCTCGAGGGTATGAACCGCCCCAAAGGAGAGTCCGACGTCCAGCCACCGGCCGGCCGAGGTCGTGACCCGGAGACCGATAAGGCCGACCGGCTCATCGTCGAGGGTACTTGCCCCAAGATCGCCGCTAAGCGTGAGGCCGCCCGGGAGAATCCGTTCGCCCACGTTCCGTGCTTCCTGCGCTCCGACTCCGACAATCGCTAAGGCTCCGAGGAGCGCGACGACAATTGCTACTGCGTTTCCTTTCATGTGAACACCTCCGTGTTAAGTCTTGAGCATAGGGTAGGTTCGCGAGAGATAATCTCCCATCCGACATTCGTATGATTTGCCCCGGCGTCCTCGCGGGCGGGAGCCCTAGGACAGAGATATGAGGGACGGAAGCGTTGACAGTTCAAGAAATGAAATGGAGGCCCTTTCAAAATAGCATTTTGCAAGAGCCGTAATAGCGAGGCTGGTCACAGCCTTCGGTTGTTGCCTGTCCCGCTCGCGTACTGCAGGGCGAAGCGCGAGGAACGCGAGCCTCTGCCCCCGGATGTGTACCGGAAGGACGAAGCCCTGAGGAACACATCCAGATGCGTCCGGGGCTGGTCGCAATCCTATCGGATTGCTGCTCGCCCATGCGTCCGGGGCTGGTCGCAATCCTGTTGGATTGCTGCTCGCCCATGCGTCCGGGGCTGGTCGCAATCCTGTCGGATTGCTGCTCGCCCATGCGTCCGGGTCAAAATGATAATTGCATGCATGGTATATAATTATGATTTCTAAAGGTCCCTACATTTTCAGAAAAATTACTTTTTGAAGATGCCTGACACAATAGTACAATACGGGAGGAGGCACCATGGAGCATCTGCAGCTCTTTCTCTACATCGTGATGTTGGCTACCGGCTTTGCCGGTGTGACCGTTACCGGGATTCTTTGGTACCGTATTCGGGAACGGTTGCTCTTGGTCGTGATGTTCGTCATAGGCGCCTTTGCCCTCGGGCTGCTCTTTTTCCTCGCGCTTTTCTACCTCCGATCGATCGTCGTGTATACCCTTTCCTTCGGAGGGCTTGTCCATCTCATAAACCTCGCAATCGTCTTGGCTATCTACGGCGGTATTGCGCTTATCGTACGTTGGGTCTCTCCTCAAAGCCCACGGTGGCTCCTATCGCTTCTGATACTTGCCGTCGCGGCGAGCTATCTTTTATTTGGAGTTATGCCGACCGTAGACGAAAGAGCGGTCGCCTGGGTATCGGACCGCGCCGCCATCGCCTTGATCGTCTCCGTTACCGTCGCATCTCTCTATCTGGCGTACTGCGGCCGGCGGTTGCAGGGGGCGGTCGGGGGAGTGGCGCATCCGACGGTTCGCTTCCTGATTCGCGGTCTGGGGTTGATGCTAATCGGTTTTTCGGTCCTCTCGATAGCCGCGACCGCCGTTGTCGAGGCTCTTCGAATCGACCTGACGCCGACGGTCGCCTTGAACTTCATTCTCTATCTCGCTTGGAACGTCGTAGCGATTACCGGTTTTATCAGGTACTTAACCCACCCCGTTGACATCTTTGCCGACGGGGGAGTCCCGGAAGAGGCCCTCAAACGGTACGGTATCAGCCCCCGGGAGGCGGAGGTCATTACCCACCTAAGTCGAGGACTATCCAATAGGGAGATTGCCGAGAGGCTACGCGTCTCCTTTACGACGGTTCGCACCCACGTCTACAACGTCTTCAAGAAGACCGGCGCGGCCACTCGTGTCGAACTGCTCCGCATTCTTTCCGGGGGGTAGCCTCATGTATCCGTATGAGCGGTTCTGACGGACCGACGATACTTGACATACTGCTCGAATCATACATACGTCCGATTTCTCGATGACGCGCTGCGGAGTATCCATGGATCGACTCTATCCGATTGGAGGACGTATGGAACAATGTGACCGATATACCGGGTGCTGTCGCGCCCGGCCGAGAGGTCGTCGAGTGGCCGGGGCGTGCGCCGCAACACCCCCCCATCACCACGGAAGAGGGAGAAGCGGTGCCGGGGAGTATCGCCGCCCTGGAAGAGGTGGAGATCCTCGGGACCCGCCGGTGGCTGCCGGTGGGGCCACGACGCCGAGGCCCCGGTCCTCCTCTGGCCGGCCGGCGGTCGCGTATCACCTACCGTCGTCCTCGACGAGGGGGGCGAGAACGGCCCGCGCCGCGGTATCGAGGAGGCCGAGATCGGAGAACGTGTACAACGGGCTCACCGATAGGATAGGAGCGACAGGATGAGAAAGGGGCGATCGTGGGTCATGCCGAGACGGCGATGAGTATTCTTCAAATGAGCAAGCTCGTCGGCAACCTCCAAGGCTGGCCCGCCGTTCAACAGTGATATCACCGACAGATCGAGGCCCACGGCGATGGGCGAGTGCTCGATCGATACCATACCGCCTCGCTGCCGGTGGAGCGCGTCGGCCGTGCCAGCCATTTCGTCGGGATCGCGTCCGACGATGAGCATATTGTGACCATCGTGTGAAAAGCGGGTGGCGAACGCTCCCGTCGTCAGGTCGAGACTACGCATGACTCCCAAGGAGATCGCCGACCGCTCGCGGGCCGTCTCTGAGACGAGGTCGAGCCGATCATCTTGATAGAAGATCATACGGCCGTTTTCTATATCCAGGGGGCGCTCCTTGGGACGAATGAGGTCGATATGAGAGTCGTCCAGGACGACGCGGCGCGCCGTTCGATCATCCAGCGCACCCTGCCGATGGAGCCGTCGGCGTGCGAGCAGGACCCTCGGCGCCGGATGTATGAGAGATCTCGTGAGTGTGTCGTCACGTGGTAACATATGGGTACCCACAGCTCGTACGTGGTGAATTGGGGGTACTATGAAACACGGTGTAATACTGGTTGCGCTGATGTGCGGTCTTATCGTAACGATCGCTGCGAAATCGCCATATCGTGACGACCTACGGCGCCTGCAATCGTCGGAGTCGGGTGGCCAGCGTGAGGTGGGCGACGGTCTCGGCCTGCGGGCGGGAATCGGGGCCGATATCACGTTTGCCGGTGTCGCGTTCGGAGGTGGGATCAACCACTTGATTCGTGACGACGCGGAGGCCGGGCTGGTGGCCTACTATGGGCGTTTCGAAGAGACTACCGACAACGGATTCAACGAGTACGAGGAGACGACGGAAGTCACCGCGGTCGCCGTCCTCGTCAACTATCTCTACGGATACGAGGCCGAAGCGTCCGCGTGGTATCTCGTCGGCGGCTTCGGTCTGGCTTACATCGGAGTATACTGGGAGGAAACCAGTGACACGGACACCTCGTTGGGCGAACTGCTCCCGGACGGCGGAAGCCGCGACACGTTTGAGGGCGGTGTAGGCGGTGCGCTATTCAATGTGGGGGCCGGGTATGCCTTTGCGAACGGATTCGACGTACGCTTCGAGGTTCCGGTGTTGCTTGCGTTCGGCGAGACCGGCGGCGCCTCCGGTGTCGTACCGCTGTTCACGCTGACCGCGGGATATCGACTGACGAGATAGCGTGACGAACACATCGTGCCCGTTCTTGTTCTCGATAAGATCGGCGGACGCCGTAAGAGCCGTCGGCAAGCACTCGGCATCAGAGCCTTAGATGGTATTCCTTGCGGTACTCTGCGTCAATCGTGTTCCGCTTCCGCGATTCACCGTTGCTGCGTCATCGCCGCTACCGCCGGGGTCCGGCCGCCTCCGCCGGGAGCTTTAGGCTACGCCTGCTCGGCGCGGAATGGTCGAAGGGACACCGGAGGCAAGCGTGCCCTACTGCCGCTCATAGGCGCCGGTGTCGTGGCGGCCCTCCGCGAAACCGCGACTTTCTTTTGCTTTATGAGCCCGCGTGCGAGTCGGAGTTACTCAAACCGAAAGAGGTACGCCCCTCCGGCGTTGTTTGCACCCTGGTCAAGGCCCGGCGCTCCGATGACGGCGGTGATACCGCTTATGGCGACGCTCGTTCCCAACTGGTCTTCGCCCGCGCCGCCCGACGCTAGAAGGCTGGCGGTCTCGCTCCAACCCCCGGCGCCGTCGGAGGTAAAGATGTATGCCGCGCCCTCGTCGGATGAGTTCAGGTCGTTATCAGGAGCGCCGACGATCGCGGTGTTGCCGCTGATGGCGACGCCGGCGCCAAAGGCGTCTAGAAATGCGGCGTCCGAGGCGATGAGTTTCTCTTCTTCAACGTAGGTTCCCGTGTCGGGGTTGAATCCGAAAACGTACGCCGCCCCGCTGTCGGCAACGTCGAAGCTGGCGTCGCCGGCCACTGCGCCGACGATCGCCGTCTGGCCGCTGATCGCGACGCTGCTGCCGAACCGGTCGCCAGCCGTGCCGTCGGACGCGGTGTATTTGACAGTTGGGGACCAATCGGTTGCCCCGCGGATAGAAAGGTACATTGCGCCGACGTTTGCGGCGCCGCTCGGGCCCGGTTCATCAACCCCCGGGGCACCGATGATGGCGGTGCCGGCGGTGATCGATACGCTGACTCCAAACCGGTCGCCGCCGTTTGAAAGGTTTGTATCGCCGATCAACCGCTGCGGATCGCCCCATTGGCCGGTGCCGTCGCGTTCGAAGACGTAGGCCGCCCCGGCGTCTGTGAACGCGCCAAGGTCTTCTCTATGCGCGCCCACTATCGCCGCGGTGCCGTGTACCGCCACAGCGGAGCCAAACTCCGCCCCGGCTTGGGCAGACATGCCTGCGGTCAGCTTCTCTTGCTCGGTCCACTGCCCGCCCGCGCCGCGCACAAAGACGTAGGCTGCGCCGGCGTTGAGAGAGGCCCCATCGTCCTTCCCCGGTGCGCCGACCACCGCCGTGTCGCCATCTATGGCGACGCTGGTTCCGAAGAAGTCGTCGAGCGCGGCGTCGGTAGCGGGGGTGATCATCTGTTGGAGATTCCACTGCCCGTCGGTTGTGCGCACAAGGATGTATGCCGCTCCCGTATCGCGAGCCGGACCGTCTCGGTTGGGGGCGCCTACGATCGCCGTGTCGCCGCTCACCGCCACGGCGGTTCCCATTGCGTCAAAGGAGCCGGGGGCGTCGGCGAAAAGTGTGTCGATCTCGCGCCAGACGGGAGCGGTTCCGCCACCGTCTCCACCGCCCGGATCGCCTCCGGGGTCCCCGCCGCCGGGGCCACCTCCGTCGCCGGGTCCGTCGTTGCCCCCGCCCCCGCCTCCGTTGTTGCTCCCGCCGCCGGCGGGGTTCGGGCAGCCGGCCAAGACCACCGTCAGGGCCACGATGAGCGCGGCGAGGGCGACAAGGCTCGCGGGCTTCCGTTGGCCGCGGCGGTTCGTTTTACTCTTCGTTTCGTGCTTCTTCATCCCGCGCTCCTCGGTGCTCTTATCTGTTCGTACTGATCTATGCCGATCTCGACGTTACGGTTCCGGATAGGTGCCCACGGGAAAAAGGCGCGGATCACCCACTCAGGGATTCCGCCTACTGCGCCACCACCGCCCGGTTCTCGTACCACACGATGCGACCGTCGTTTTGGGAAGACGACAGCACGTCGGCATCGCCGTCACCGTCTATGTCTACGGCGTAGACTGAGTTGGCCGCGTCGGCGGGGTTGCCCAGTGCCGTGCCTGCGATGTCGATTCCGGCGGAGAAGATGCCGGAACCGTTGTTCTCATACCACACGATGCGATCGTCACCTGAGGAGGCTGAGAGCACATCGGCGTCGCCGTCTCCGTCCAAGTCGATGGCGTAGACCGCCTCGGCGCCATCGGCAGGGTTACCGTTGGGTGGGCTTGCGATCTCCGTACCTGTGGAGAAGGTTCCATTCCCGTCGGTGTTCTCGTACCAGACGATGCGATCGTCGAATCCGGAAGCCGAGAGCACATCGATGTCCCCGTCTCCGTCGAGGTCGATGGCGTAGACCGCAGAGGCGGAATCGGCGCCGTTGCCCTTTGCCGGGCTCGCGATGTCCGTCCCGGTCGCGAAGGTGCCGCCGGTGTTCTGGTACCACGCAATGCGATCGTCGAACCCGGAAGCCGAGAGCACGTCCGGGTCGCCGTCGCCGTCGAGGTCTGCGGCGTAGACCGACCGGGGACCGTCGACCGCTGTGGTGATGTCGACGCCCGCCGAGAAGGTGCCGCCAGTATTTTCGTACCACGTGACGCGACTAGTCGGGTCGCCCCCTATGGCCGCCAGGACGTCAAGATCCCCGTCGCCGTCCAGGTCGACGGCAAATACGCTTCGCGCTGCGTCCTCGCTACCCCCCGGAGCCGCGACGTCCTGAGCGGCCGAGAAGAGGCCGGACCCATTGTTTTCAAACCACGCGATACGAGCGTTATCTTGGGACGCCGAGAGCACATCCGCATCGCCATCGCCGTCCAAGTCGGCGGTAAAGACCGCAGTCGGACCGCCGATCTCCGAGGTGGTGATGTCGGTGCCGGTGGAGAAGGCGCCGTTCCCGTCGGTATTCTCGTACCAAGTGACGCGGTCGTCGGTAGAGCCGGCCGAAGCCGACAGGACGTCGATGTCACCGTCGCCGTCGAGGTCTGCGGCGTAGACCGACCGGGCGCCGTCGGCTGCGTTGGTGATCTCGGTGCCCGCGGAGAAGGTGACCACGAGGGTCGTACCGGTCGCCTCCGTCGGGCCGGAGGCGTTACCCGATTCGTCTAGCGCAACAACGGCGAGGGTGTAGGCGGTCTCGGGGAGCAGCCCGGCGACAACGGTGGTACCGCTTCCCGGGTCGATCCGCAGCGGAGTGTCGGAGTCGCGCCCCGGCGACCAACGCACCACGATCGCCGCTAGGTCCGCGTCCGCCGGGTCGGTCCACGCAAGCTCGATTTGGGTGGCGCTGAGGACGCTGGCGCCGAGGCCGCTCACGGGCCCGGGTGGGGTGGTATCCGGCGGTGGATCGTCTCCTCCGTCGGGATCGCCGTCGTTACCACCACCCGCCGGGTTGGGGCACCCGGCCGATACGAGGGTGAGGGCCAGCAGCAGGGCGCCGGCCCAGATGATTCGCTTTGGTTGATGCATCACGTTCTCCTTAGTGCTCCACCGCGCCGATGTCGATCGTGCCGCCCTGAACGCGGCTGTTTCCGGCCAGGTCCAGCGGCTCGTTCTCGCCGGTGTTGCCGTCGCCGTCGGCGTCGGCGAAGTCGGTCGCGCGCAAGGCACTGGCGCCGGCGTTGATCACGCCGCTTCGTATTGCCGGGTCCGCCGAGCTACGCAACCGGAAGTCGCCGGCTACGTCGTCGTTAGTGCCCCATGTGTTGTCGGGCCCTTTGTCCGGCAGGGCGACGAAGATGTCGGCGGTGTTGACGCCGGTTTGGACAAAGCTGTTCTGGAAGTCGCCGTTCCCTACCGTGGTGTTAATCACCAACAGATTGGGCGCCAGGATCGGTGGTTCACTAAACGAGCCGTTTATTGAAAACGGGGTGTTGTCGACGATGGTTGAAGAACGAATATCGAGCCTCGCCGCCACAGTCCCGCCGGCTACGCCGGCGGAGATAATGGAATCGAAGATGTTAGGATTGAAACTTAGCGAAGAATTATCATAGAAGGCGGAGGAGGAGATGCGTATCGAACCGCTGTGCGTGCTCTCGTCGCTCAGATACACGGCGGCGCCCACGTCCGCAGTATTACCGGCGAACTGAGAACCCTGCACGTTAATCGTGCCGTCGAATGCCGAAAGTGCGCCACCGTACTGTATAGCTCCAAATGCTGAACCAAGATCGCTTTCGTTCCCGGCAAAGAAACTGTCGACAACGTTGACGGTGCCGCCGATTGCGAGGATCGCACCGCCGGATATGTACTGTGTCGCGGAGTTGAAGCTCGCCAGGGAATTGCCCAGAAAGCGGCTCCGTCGGATCGTTGCCGTTCCTCCGCTGAAGTTTGCGATCGCGCCGCCTCCCGGTGCTCTGTTTCCAACAAAGACGCTGTCCTCTACCACGAGCGTACCCTCATTGGCGATCGCGCCTCCGGCGGAGTCTGCGTTGGCGGGAGAGGCGCCGGCGACGTTGCCATCGAATTGAACGTTCTGGGCAATAAACGTGCTCCCAGGGTTCACCCGCACGGCGCCTCCACGGAACTGGGTGGCGAAATCCCGTATCGTAATACCGCGCATGATGAGCGTCGCCTGAACGCTGGGATCAGGGACATTGATCGCGGAGAGGTCGCCTACCATGATGTGTATGCCACCGGAGGCGGAGGTAAAGCCGTAGTCAAAGACAACGTCGAACCCACCGGCATCGAAGATGAGGTCTTGTCGTACACGTATTCGAGGCATCACAGGGACAAATTGAATAGTTGTGTCCTGCCGCCACGTAACGGTGAGTCCCTCCGGGAGATCTCTAACGAGGGTGCCAAAATCCGGCCCGCTCAGGTTGCCCAGCACCCGCCCGGGAATCACCTCGAAGCTCTGGCTGAGCTCGGCACTCGGCAGGTAGCCTGCGCCGGTGGCCGCCGCGCGGATCGTATGGGTGGTCGGGCCGGTGTCCGGCGTGGTGAGTTGGACTCCCTGCGTGGGATTGTAGACCTGCGCGGCGCCGGTCGGGTTGCCTGAGACGTCGAGCGGCGCCGAGTTGTTGGTCGTGTAGTAGATCGTCGCGCCGGGGCTGCTTTCAAGCCACCAGCGGCGGCCGCTGACCCACGGCCGGGGCGGCTCGGTGACGGTCGGGGTGGCAGCCGGAGCGTAGGCGACGGTGAGGGTGCCCTCCGCCACGGCGCTATCGTCAAAGCCGGGCGCCACGGCGAGCGCCTTGATTGTCGCCGACGCACCGTTGCCGGCAACGGCGATCGGCGTGCTGTATACCGGCGAGCCGGTAGTCGGCGCTTGGCCGTCTGTCGTGTAGTAGATCGTTGCGCCGGCGGTCGTGGTTGAGAGCGATACGAGTTGATCGTTCGTGTAGGTGCCCGGCGCCGGCGAGAATGTCGGCGTGGCGACGTCGGGGTAATCGACGATGAACACCCCGTCGGCGACCGTGCTCGGATCGAGTCCCGGTACAACCGCAAGGGCGCGGATGGTGCGCGATGAGCCGCTCCCCGCCACCGCAATCGGCGATGCGGGATCAAACACCGGCGAGGCGGTCGTCGGCTCGTTTCCGTCGGTGGTGTAGTGAATCGTCGCACCGGCCGTCATCGTCGAGATCGAGACGGCGATATCGGAGCCGTAGGTGCCCGCGGGCGGGTCGAACTGCGGCGTGGAAACTCGTCCGTAGTCGATGGTAAATACCGCCTCGACCGGCGCGCTGGGACTGAAGCCCGCGGCGGCCGCAAAGGCGCGAATCGCGATCACCGTCCCGTTGCCGGCCACCGGAATGGGCGCGGTATATACCGCGGAGCCGGTGGTCGGTTCCGAGCCGTCGGTAGTGAAGTAGATCGTGGCACCGTCGGTTTCGCTCGCAAGCATTACGGCGATATCGGCGCCGTAGGTTCCCGTCGTGGGTGAGAAGGAGGGCGCCGCCGTAACTTGCGGCGTCCCGCCGCCTCCACCATCGTCTCCTCCACCGCCTCCTCCTCCGCCGCCGAGCGGGTTGGGACAGCCGGTGAATAGAAATATCGCGGCCGCTGCGGCGAGCATGAACGGCATCCCCGAAAAACGTCTTTGTTTCATTCAACCTCCGGATGTGCGCTCTCAACAGGTATACCGAAGTGAAATCGACGACCACAAAAGGAGGGTGTAACTTTGGTACCAATTTCCCACCTGTTACTTTCGTTGTCGTTGTCTCGCGCCGGCCGGCGTGGTACCTTCGGCTCAGGTGCCGCAATATGCGACAAAAAGGCCGCTTCCCCCTCCTGCTGCTCGGTTGTGTTCTCGCCGCGGGCTGTAGCGCTCAGAGCGTTCCTACGGCCGGAAGAGGCGTGATCGACGTGCGGGAATGGGATTTCGGTCGACAGGGTACGGTCGAGTTGACCGGCGATTGGATCATCTACTGGGAGAATCTCCTCACACCGGCGGACCTTCCGGAGCGCGACCGGCGGCTCCAAGAATCGGACGGCTTCTTCGGTATGCCGAGCACGTGGAACGACTGGGAGTACGAGGGAGCGACGGTCGGCGGCATGGGCTACGCGACCTTTCTGTTGGAGTTGCTCTTGCCCCCCGGGATGGAACGCGCGGCGCTGTGGATACCGAACGCCTCGACCGCCTATCGCCTGTGGGTAGATACGGAGCTACGCGCCGAAAGCGGCACACCGGGCGTCGATCGGGGTTCCTCGCGTCCCCACTACATCATGAATACCGCCGAGTTCGACGCGCCGGCGGGCCGCGCGACGATAGTGTTGCAGGTATCGAACTTCCACCACCGTCGCGGCGGCATGTGGAAGGCGATCAAGCTCGGCACCCCGGGTCAGATACGCCGCCTCGACGCGACCGAGACGATGTACGACCTCTTGCTTCTGGGAAACTTCATCGCAATGGCGCTGTACAACTTTTTCCTTTCGTCGTCCCAACGCCGTGCCGACGTCATTGCGCGTCGCGGCGTGGACGCGCCGCTTTTGTTGGGCATCGCGTTTTTAGCACTCATCGCGAGGGTCTTTGTGACCGGGCAAATCTTAGTGACCCGGCTCGTTCCCGGTTTTCCATGGTGGCTCCAACTCCGGATCGAGTACCTTTCGGCTCATGTGGTGTTCGTCGTGTTTGCGTGGATCGCCGACCGAGCCTATCCCGGAGTGATCGCCAGGCGCGTCGTTTGGGGCATTACCGCGTTTGTTGCATGTAACGCCGCGGTGACGCTCTTCTTCCCCGTTCTCGTATACTCGCGCGTCGTTACCTCGTACAACATCGCCAAAAGCGTGGTGCTCCTGGCGATGACCGTGCGGTTCGTGATGCACGCCGCCTCGGGACGGCGAGAGGCGTGGACGATGGTCGGCGCCATCGCGATCTTTTTCCTCATCACCTTCAGCGAGATGATTCACTACCGCGAAATCGTACTGTCCCGCGATTTCGCTCCTGTAGGCTTCATCGTCGCGCTGTTTGGAGGGGGTAGTCGGAACGAGACGTTGCTCTACCTGGCCTCGACGGTCGCGACGCTGGGAGTAATGGTGGTCATCTTCAATCTGTTCGTGTTCAAGGTTTCACAGTCCTTTCTGCACCTCGAAATGCGACTGGCGCCGTTGGATCCCAAGCTTCTGAGCGAACGGTACCACGTGACGGCGCGGGAGAGCGAAATCCTTCGTTTGGTTGCGGTCGGAAAGAGCAACAAGGAGATCGCCGCGGACCTTTCGATCTCCGAGGGGACCGTCAAGAACCACCTCTACCGCGCGATGCGCAAGCTCGACGTCGGGAATCGCACCGAAATCGCCATCCGTCTCGGTCCGCTTCAGAATCATGATCGGAATCGAAATCGTCCCACGGCGTGAGCGCACGAACCGAACGCACCGCCGGTCGGGACCGCCGCCGCAGAGGAACCGCCGCCGTGAGGACGGCGGCAGTCGAGGCGAGACGGGTATCGAGGCGCTATTTGATACCCGCCATCTTGATGCCCTCGACGAGGTAGCGTTGGAGGAGAAAGAAGAAAAGGATCGTCGGCACAATCGAAACCACACCGGAGGCGAGTACGGCGTCCCATCGCGTGTCGCTGCGACTGATAAAGTTGGCGATCGCGACTTGCAGGACCCACAGGCGCCGCTCGTTGTTGACGATCAAGGGCCACAGATAGTTGTTCCAATTGGCGATAAAGAAGCCGACCGCCAGGGTGACGGCGATGGGCTTGGAGAGGGGAATAAAGATCCTCACATACGTCGAGAAGGGCGAGCACCCGTCGATGGACGCCGCCTCTTCGAGCTCTTTCGGGATCGACAGGTAGAATTGGCGAAAGAGAAAGATGCCGTAGGCGTGGGGTATCGCCGGTATGATGACCCCTTGGTAGGTGTTGAGCCATCCGAAGCTCCGCACCAAGATAAAGAGAGGGATCATGATCACCGGAAAGGGAATCATAAGGGTGCTCAAGATCCACAAAAAGACGTACTTGCGGCCCGTGAAGGGCATGCGGGCCAGGGGATAGGCGGCCATGGAGTGAAAGAAGAGCGCGACGACGGTCACCACCGCGGAGACGAATAGCGAGTTGAGAAAGAAGCGGTGGATCTCGATCTCAAAGGCGTACCGGTAGCCGTCGAGCGACACGGTCGCCGGCACAAGCGCGAGGTCGAACACCTCCGCGAGGGGCTTCAGCGACGAGGTCAGCAGGAGCAGAATCGGAAATAGGAACAGCGCGACGAGCACCGTCGCCAGAAGCATTCGGCCGGGCTTGATTCTCCCGGCGAGTCGAGGGAGAGAGGTCACGTTACACACCGTCCCGAGGCGCAAAGATCGATAACTGCAGCAGACTGCTGCCGAAGACCATAAGAAAGAGGATAAAGGCGAGGGCCGACGAGTAGCCCAGATCGATATACTCAAAGGCTTGGCGGTAGATATAAAACACCGACACGGTCGTCGCGTTTGCCGGTCCGCCGTTGGTCATGACCTTGATCTGATCGAAGACTTGAAACGAGGCGATCGCCGTCATGACCGAGACGAAGATGCTTATGTGTCGTAGCTGGGGGAGGGTGATCCGAAAGAGGACCGTGAGCGGGCGAGCCCCGTCAATCTCCGCCGCCTCGTAGTAGCTGCGGGGAATATCGTTCAGTCCGGCGATGAATATGATCGTATAGTAGCCGATGACGAGCCACGCCGAGACGACGGCGACCCACAAGAGGGCCGTGTCGGTGTTCGATAGATAGTTCTGCACCGGAAGGCCGACAAGCCGCAAGACGGAGTTGGCAAAACCGCGCTGCTCCTCAAAGATGAACATCCAGATGATCCCCGCCACGACCATCGATACGGAGAAAGGTACGAAGATCGCGGTGCGAAAGAAGCCGCGAGCGGTACCGGCGAGTGAGTTGACGAGGAGCGCCGCACCGAGCGATCCAACGTATACAAAGGAGACGTAGAAGGCGGTGTAGTTGAGCGTTCTGACCACCGAGAGCCACCACTCCCGATCCCGAAACACACTGACGTAGTTTCTGATGCCGATGAAAGTCATCGATGAGAGTGCGTTCCATGAGAAGAAGCTGATGTAGAGCGCCAAGATGATCGGGACAAAGACAAACGTCAGAAGGCCGATAAGGTCGGGGGCCAGCATCGCGTAGGCGACCAAGTCCATTCGGCGTTGTCTCTTTTTTCGACTGGAATCTTTCATCTGCGTCTCGTTGGACCGACGGCGCGGACCACCGCCGGCCGGCGGTGAGTGGCCCGCTTCCTCGCGACGATCGCGTCATCCACGATCGCCGCGGTGCATTCGGTACGGTATCTACATCGACCCCTCGAAGGTAGCGAGGAACTCTTCAATGCGGCGATCGGTGTCGTCGACGATGGCCGCGACATCGCGGTCGGTAAACATTGCCTGCTGGATCGCCTCTCCGACCATGTTGACGACCTGGGCGGGATAACGCGGCTCCCCGATCGCCGTGTCGTAAATGCGCTCGGTAAATACGGCTCGCAACCCTTGGTTGTAGATCGCCTGACCCGCCTCTATGACCGAGCGGCGGGGCGAGTAGGCAAACTTGACCTCCGTGCACCACCGTAGGGGCCACTCGACGCTCTCGGCCATCGCCCACATCAGAAACTGCGCCGCCTCGTCCGCGTGGTCGCTCCGGCTGTTGGCCATAAACTTCCATCCCCCGGCGTCGGTAGCCGGTCTCCCGCCGTCGGGAATCGGTAGGGGCACCACACCGATATCGGCGTCGGGGTAGGTCGACTCCAAGGTGTTGATAATCCACGTACCGGTGACCTGCATGGCCGTGGACCCGTCGCCGATGTACACGGCGTCCCACGCACCGGTCGCGATTGAGCGCGCCGCTCCGGCCTCGACGAGGTCGCGCCACAGTTGCAGCGCCGCCTCTGCGGCCGCTCCATCGAAGCGCGACTCCATCGTCGCGGCGTCGAGTACCGTGCCTTCGTTCTGCCACAGGAAAGGGTACCACAGGAAGTTCTGGAAATATCCTTGGGTCGGCTCGATGAGCGCGCCGTAGCGCTCCGCGGTCGTGAGTGTCCTGGTGGCCGCGACAAACTCGTCCCACGTCTCAGGCGGCTCCACGCCGGCCTGGGACAGCACCGTACGATTGTAATACAGACCGAGGAGCTCGATCTCAAAGGGAACCGCCAGTATTTGACCACCGACGGTTACCGCCTCAATGGAGCTGTCGAGGAAGTCGGAACGGATCTCCGGGGTGAAGTAGGGCGTCAGATCGAGGGCTACGCCTGAGTTGGCGTACTTCAAAAAGTCGCCGGGACTGATGAGAAAGACATCGGGCCCCTGTCCAGACGCGAATGCGGTCGTCAACGCGGCGCCGAGATACTCGCTCTGGGGAATCGCCTCGTAGCGTATCGTGACCCCCTCGGTCATCTGTGAGTACGTTTGGGCGAGGTCGGCCATGAAGTCGGCCTCGTCGCCGGTGTGAAGCGACCAGAAGAGGAGCTCCACGCCCTCTTGCTCCTCCTGTCCGCCGCCGAACAGCGCGGCGGGTGCGAGAATCATAGCGAGTATCGCGACCCCCACCAATACCATCGTGTTGCGTGTGATCATCGTGCATCTCCTCGTATTGCGAATCGGTTTGCAAGTGGTTCTCATCTATATGACTTCCAAATAGTCGCGGTCGGGCAACGGCGGATGCGGCGTTGTGGGCAAGGTCTGATACCAGAAACTCACCGATGCAATGTCGTCCTGGAGCGGTAGGTAGCGTCCGTCGTGCCGCCACCCTAACGCTTGTATATCGACGCTAATATCCGACTCGAAGCGAATCGGGTCGACGATGTGCCACCGATACATGCCGAAGCGCTGTTGCGATCGATACGCCCCGTCGGGACGTATCACCTGATGGAGACCGCTGTACGGCGTGGTGAACTCTTGGTACCGTGCAGGTGCGCCCTCCTCGAAAAATCCCACATCGAAGTCGTAGGCGCCGCAGAAGTAATCTTCCGTGCCGGTACCGCAGATCGTCGGAAACTCGGCGTCCCCATCGAGGTAGAACTTTATCTCGCCCTCGCCCCACCAATTGTTGGAGTTGACGCCCCACGCCATGTACGTCCCGACGTAGTGACCGGCACCGCGCACCCCGTCGAGAAGGGTATGCGTCTCCTTATACGGGAGCGGATTGCTCCTGCGAAACTGGGCGTGAAAGTAGAGCGCGTCGGACGGGACCTCGGTCACGATGTAGTTGATCTGGTAGTACAGCGTGATCGGCTCGTCCGCAAGGTTCTCGAGGGTGATACGGGCCGATGTGCCAAAGGGCATCTGCCAGTAGGAGTTGAACCCCCGGTTGGAGTTGACGCACACCGCCAATGACGAGACGGGGGCGTACCGGTTCCACCCGTTGAGAAAGAAGTCGCCCAGGGGCGTCTCCACCGACGGCGTCTCCTGGCCGTCCCAATAGAAGCGCAGAATACTGTGGCGCCAGTTTCCCTTCGCTTGCGTGAGCCAAATCTGCTGAATGACGCCCGCCTCGTCGACGGCGCCCAACAGGCGCTCCTCGCCCGGTTCTATCTTGATCGACGGCGACACCTTCCACCCTCGTCCCAGATCGCGCGCCGCCTCCGCTCCGGTTCCTTCCGTCGCCATGGCGCCGGCGCCCTTCTCTCCGGTGAAGTTTTCCGGGCTGATTGAGCGCGTCCTGGCCGATGAGCGGTAGACGAGATCTCCCAAACCGTTTACGATTCCCTGTACCATGGTGCACCATTATGGTACACTGACTGTGAGATGTCAAGGCGAAACAAGGTGATTCAATTGAGCCGCCCCATCAAGTAGAATCGAATGCAGCCCATGGAGAGCAACCGAAAGGCGGTGTACGTCGACATCGCGAATCAAATCAGAAACGAGATCGCCTTGGGACACTGGCGGGGTAAACTACCGGGGTTGCGCGATTTGTCGGCGCGTTTCTCAGCCAATCCAAAAACGGTGAGCAAGGCGCTCTCTCTCCTCGTCAAGGACGGCGTGCTCTACACGTCGCAGGGGTTGGGTACCTTTGTCTCCGACGAGCCGGCAGCTGATTCGCCCTCACCCATACGGGCGGGACTCATCCTTTCCGACGTATCCAACCCCAACTTCGCGCAGTTGGTACACGCTATGCACGAGCACGCCCACGACAACGGCATTACCGTTCAGGCCAATACCACTGCGCGCGATCCGGAGGCCCTTCGCCGTATCATTTCCATGTATCGGGAACTGGGAATCGATATTGTGTTTATTCAGGGCGGAGCCGCGCGATCGCTCGTCGAGCGGCGTATTCTGGAGTCCGCAGTCATACCGGTCGTCGGAAGCCACGCCTCGGGCATCGGGATCGACAACGTTCATCCCGACATGCGCGCCGGATCGCGCATCGTGACCGCCCATCTTTTGGATACCTTAGGCCCGCCGGTGGGCTTCGTCTCCGGGTCCGACGAGTCGGTCGAAAAGACGGGACGCTTCCGCGGTTATTGCGACGTGCACATCGACGGACACTGCACGATCGATTTTGACAACGTCTTTCAGGCCGATCCGACGTATAAGGGCGGCTACGACGCGACGCAATCGATGATCGAGCGCGGCACGGTACCGCGGAGCATCCTGTTTTATAACGAAGAGATGGCAATGGGCGCGGTGAATGCGCTCCACCACGGCGGCTTGAGTATTCCGGAGGACGTGGCCTTGGCGTGCTTCGACGATTCAATCAGCCCGGAGAAGATGGTGGTGCCGTTGACGACCGTCTCATACTCCAATCGTGAGATGGCCGAGAAGTTGTACGAGCTCGCGCGGCGTCGGCTTGCCCACCCTCACTCGCCCCCTACCGAGATCGAGATCGAGATGCGCCTCGCCGTGCGGCGTTCGACGAGCCTGTAGCTCTTTTTTCCCGAACTGACGGTCGCCTCGATGTGCGGGCGCGAGCGCACCGGTCCGCATCTTTTTTGCCGACCCTTTTGAAGTTTCGATCCCCAGACGATACACTTGAGAACAACGGAGACGAAGGAAGTTAGCCCGTATGACATTGGCGCTGTTCGTCGCTAACATCGTGTTGTACTCGGCGTTTCCTTTTTAC
Organism: Alkalispirochaeta sp.; assembly: GCA_965601925.1. Classification (GTDB taxonomy): domain Bacteria; phylum Spirochaetota; class Spirochaetia; order DSM-27196; family Alkalispirochaetaceae; genus Alkalispirochaeta. Next base: position 511,239 of record OZ271854.1, on the reverse strand, counting down.
TTCGTCGGTTTATACAAACGCTTCGGTACGTTGCCGTTTTACGTATATCTGGGTATCGTCCTCTCCTTCGGTGGATTTCTCGGCGCGATCTACTCCTTTCCCCTTGCCGTAGGGGGCAACGTGTCGGGCGGCAATATCGCGTACGCCGCCTTTATGATGACCGCTATCGTGCTGGTGATCGTCGACAACCGCGTGGTGAATATCCGCTATGTCGTCCGCTTGGTCATCACCGTCAATGTTTTCGTCTTCTTCCTATTCAGTTTGTTGGTCGGCGTCCTCGGCAATGATGCGATAATCAACCCCTTCGGAGTATCCGGGGAGGTCTTTTCCGTCTCTCTGGGGCTCATGCTCTTGGGAGAGCTGCTCATCATCGTAGAGCTTTTGGCCGTGCTCTATCTCTTCGATCTTCTCAAGGCGCGGATTCAAAACCTAACCGTGTTGGCGTTGTGTTTTATCGCAATATACGTCGTCTTGATATGCTTCGACGGGGTCGCCTTCCCGTTGATCGCCTTTGGGTTTCGTCGCGAGATCGTAGAGACGGTCTTCGGCGGCTTGCCGGGAAAAGTCGTCCTGGCCGCCTCGTTCAGCATTCCTCTGTTCGCATTCTTAATGGTGTTTCGAGCCCGATTTCGCCGATACGCCGCCGAGGCGTTCGTCTTCATCGATCTATTCGTTCTGCCGCACAGGCAATTGATTCGCGAGGTAGATCGTCACAAAGAGACGGCGCGCCGTTCCGATGAGCGATACCGCCACTTGGCCGAGAGTATTCAGGACATTTTTTTCTCAATCGACGACCGGTTCGACATTACCTACTGGAATGCAGCGTCCGAGGGGAACGGGGTGTCGGCGGCCTCCGCCGTCACGCGTCCGCTCTTTGACGTTCTCCCCGAGGATCGAGGCTCTCCGTTCGACCTGTTTCTCCAAGAAACGATACGCCTGGCGGCGCCCCGTCACCACCTCCTTCGACGTGTCGAGGGCGACGCGACGCGATTCTACGACGTGTTTGCATATCCCTTTGAGGGCGGACTCTCGATCATTCAGCGAGACGTTACCGAGCGTATCGAGGCCGACAATAGCCTCAAGCAATCCCTATCGGAGAAAGAGGTGCTGATCAGAGAGCTCTACCACCGTACGAACAATATCCTTCAGATGATTCGGGCGATGCTCGTACTACAGGCCGGCGCCGCGCCGGACAGCGACGCGGTCCGTGACATCGTGCGACGCACCGAGCAACGCATCATGGGTATGGCGGCGGTACAAGAGTTGCTCTACAGCGCCAAAGACTTGAGTCGTATTCCGTGCCGAGGGTACGTCGAATCGTGCTTGGATCGCATTCGCGATTTCCATCCCGAGGTGGCTCGGAGAGTGCGAATCGTCACCGAAATCGACGATGGTCGCTTTCTGATCGATACCGCCGTTCCCTTCGGTCTCTTGTTGAATGAGCTGGTCACCAATGCGTTCCTCCACGCCTTTCCATCGCGGACCGGAACGATACGCGTCGTGTTGACGTACTCCGAAGACGCACACTTTCAGTTTACGTGTTCCGACGACGGAGTCGGGCTGGAAGAGCCGTTCGATATCAATACCCGGCGGACGCTCGGCTTTCAGCTCATCCGGGCGCTCGCGGAGCAGCAGCTTCAAGGCGAGCTTTCGATCGTCTCGCGGCCCGGCTTCACGTTTTCACTCCGCTTTCCCGATCGTCTCTACGAGCCGAGGGTCTGATCGTGGCGCAGGAACGCGTTCTCATCGTTGAGGACGAGACATTCATCGCCATGAGCCTTGAGGTTGAGCTCAAGCGTCTGGGGTGTCGGGTTCTCGCGACGGTCTCCGACGGAGCGGGCGCCGTCGAGCTCTGCGCCCGACACGACCCCGATGTCGTCGTCATGGATGTACGACTCGGCGGCGCAATGGACGGTATTCAGGCCGCCGAGGCGATGCGTGACGTGTCGTCCTGCCGCATCGTCTTTGTCACCGGCTATCCCGATCGCGTAACGGAGAGACGCGCACTGTCACTCGCGCCGTTAGGATTCCTTAAAAAACCGGTGAGCGCTCGCGATATCGTTTCTCTGTTTCGACGGGGAGAACAGTAACGGTGCTCGACGTCACCCCGCGCACGACGGCGCGACGCCCCACAGATCGCATCTGGAATCGGACCACCCTTTCGCACCGGCGTGGTGCGTATGATCCGATCGGAAGCTATGCGCGAGGTGCGGTACGCGAGTTGCGACCGCGGCGCGTGTTCCGGCCCCGCGGCCGCGGCGCTCCACCACCGCCGCGTCGATTACGCCCTCCGGCGCGCGAGTCGACGACATTTCGAGCCTGCTGGGCGTCCTGGCAATGAAATGGGTGGTCGATATCTACGGGTACGCGCGCCTTAAGAAGCTTCTCAATGTCCACCAGTTGCTTGATCTCGGTGGTGTCGCAAAATGAGACCGCGCTTCCCTCTTTACCTGCTCGCGCCGTGCGGCCGATGCGGTGCACGTACACTTCCGGTTCGTGAGGCAGCTCGTAGTTAATGACGTGTGTCACATCGTCGACATCGAGCCCTCGGGAGGCGATGTCGGTGGCGACCAGGACGTCGATCCTCCCGGAGCTGAATCCGTCCAGTGCCTTGCGTCGGGCGGTTTGCGATTTGTCGCCGTGGAGAGAGTCGACCGAGAGGCCGTTGCGTGCGAGCCTCTTTTCAAGATTGCGCGCGCCGTACTTGGTGCGCGTAAAGACGATCGTTCGCGACCAGTTCCCCTCTGCAAGCAGGTTCATCAACAGCTCGCGCTTGTTGCTCCGATCGACGAACAACAGAGTCTGATCGATACGGGGCGTCGTTTCGATCGTCCGTTCGATTTCGATGCGCGTGGGGTCGACGAGCATATTCGCAGCCAGCCCCGCGACTTCCGTCGGGAGCGTCGCGGAGAAGAAGAGCGATTGTCGGCGTTGCGGCAGGGCGGCGATAATACGCTTGACGTCGGGAAGAAAGCCCATGTCCAACATGCGGTCCGCCTCGTCAAGCACGACGATCTCGATATCCCGCAAGGTCACGTCCCCGGTGTTCATGAGATCGAGGAGCCGGCCGGGCGTTGCAATGAGAATATCCACTCCTCGGCCGAGGCTTTTGATCTGTGGGTGCTTACCGACGCCGCCGAAGACCACCAAGCGTCGTAGACGAAGGTGCCGTCCCAACTCGCCGAACACTTCTCCGATTTGGTGTGCCAGCTCGCGAGTCGGCGCCAAGACGAGCGCGCGCGGTGAGCCGGGGCGCGCGCGGCGTCGCTCTTCGGCGAGTCGGTGGAGGATCGGTAGGCTGAAGGCGGCGGTCTTGCCGCTCCCCGTCTGCGCGCAGCCCAGTATATCGTGCCCCGCCAGCGCCGTCGGGATAGCCTCAGCTTGAATAGGAGTGGGTTCGGTAAATCCACTATCTTTGAGCGCCCGCTGTAAGGGCTCCATCAACGTGAGAAAATGATTATCCATGTGATTCCTCTTTGAGTGTTAAAACTTGTTGAAGCTGCAGTTCGGAACGGGCGATCTATGGGAGGAATCAGGGCAGGACAGGAACCTCAGGCAACCATTTCCGTAGGCAGACGGTCTTCCTCTCGTCGGCGTGTCAGCCAATCCTGCCGGCCGACGAACGTGGGAACACCGTTGTGTATCAACGAGATCGAAGCATACGCGTGCGACGCGACGGTGTCAATGGAGCACAGGGAACGTGTGATACGGCCGCCGGGAACGCAATAGTCGATGGCGTCGGGCTGCGGCGCGGTTGTCGTCTTCGTGCTCCTTTGGTATGGTTGTCTCGATTTCCGATTGGTTTCCATGTAAGATTTCCATACCGTGACACAATCAGACCGAGTTGCCAGAACGCGAAATCGAGTTCTCGACCACGCCGAGGAGTTGTTTCTCCGTAACGGGTTTTCTCGTGTCGGTATGGAGGAGGTCGCCGTCCGCGCCGGAACCGGTAAGGCGACCGTCTACAGACACTTCGGTTCCAAGAATGCGCTGTTCGACGCGGTAATGGATCAGTTCTTCGAACGCGTCTCCTCGAGGGTCGCCTCGGTCGTAGAGAGCCGCGAGTCAAATGTAGAGAAGATAAAAATGCTGGTCGTTCGGCTGGCCTCGGAGCTGTCGCGTCTCGGCGACGATTTCTGGGGCGATCTTGAGCGGTACCGATACGATAAGTATCGATCAGCCGTTGCGTTTCGGCGCCGCCTCGTCGACGATTATGTTGGTGCAATCGTCGAGCGTGGGCAGCAAACGGGAGAGTTTCGCGACGACATCCCCCGTTCGGTGGTAACGACCCTCATTTTGGCCGCGGTGGAGCGCCTCTCGACGGCGCCGGTGGACGAGGTGACTACGTATACGTACGGCGAGATCGTCGAGATGATCGTGAGTATCGCCGTGTTCGGTATCGTTCGTCAGGGATAACGGACGTTCCGAGCCATCCGAACGTCCTCACTAATCGGTACGATTACGCCTTTTGACTGTTTCTATTGTGAAATTATGATACTTTCGGTACCCTGATAGTATCATAAGTTCTTCTAGGAGCTTAAGTATGGCCTTCAAAGAGACGAGTCATGTGGGATTGGACATCGGGTCCACCACGGCGAAGATAGTTGTAACCGATTCGACCGGCGATCGCGTGCTGTTCTCGCGCTATGCGCGCCACCACACCCGCCAGCGGGCTACCGCCGCCGAACTCCTCGCGGCGGCTCACGCCGCGCTCCCTCGCAACGCCTTTCGCGTCGCCGTTTGCGGGAGCGGTGCGGAGCCGGTCGCCGAGTGCCTGGGGGCGTTTTTCGTCCAAGAGGTAACCGCCCTCGCCGCGGCGGTGGGACGATCGTACCCCGAGGTCCGTACCGCGATCGAGTTGGGCGGTCAGGACGCCAAGGTCGTGACGTTTACACCCGCCGTCGACGGAGTCGCCGAGCCCTCGGCGATGCGTATGAACGGCGTGTGCGCCGGCGGGACCGGTGCCTTCATCGATCAGATGGCGGCCCTTCTCGATATTCCCATCGAAGCGTTCGACGACGAGGCGGGGCGCGCAACGCGCGTATACGACGTGTCGGGGCGCTGCGGTGTATTTGCCAAGACCGATATTCAACCGCTTCTCAACGGCGGTGCGGCCAAGTCGGACCTCGCCCTCTCATGTTTCCACGCCATCGTGCGCCAGACGTTGGGCGGCTTGGCCCACGGCCTGGAGATGAGGCCCGACGTGCTGTTTGCCGGCGGACCGCTGACGTTCCAACATCGCCTGGTAGAGGTCTTTCAAGAGTCTCTCTCGCTAACCGACGCCCAGATCGTTCGTCCCGAACATCCCGAACTCTTCGTCGCACTGGGGGCCGCAATCGCCGCCGGTACGATGTTCGACGAGGAGCCGTGCGGATACGAGAGCGAAAAACTCTCGCGCCTGGTCGAATCGGTCGACACGGTCGACCAGCGCGGTGACGAGGCGGAGACGGCGCTCTTCGGCGACCGGGATACGGGGACGGCATTTTCCGATCGTCACGGTCGTCGCGCCTCCGAGCCCGATATCACCGATGCCGCGGGAGAGGCGTTGTGGATGGGCGTCGATGCGGGCTCGACGACCTGCAAGTTCGCCCTCCTGGACGACACGGGGACGGTTCGCCATCTCTTCTACGATCACAACCACGGCGATCCGCTGCAGACGTTCAGACGCGGAATGCAACAGCTGGAGCGCACCGTATCAGAGGCGGGCGTCGATATATCGATCGTCGGCGTCGGCGTAACCGGATACGGCGCGCCGCTCTTTCACGCCGCGCTCGCAGCCGATCATCGCAGCGTGGAGACGGTGGCGCACGCCAAGGCCGCTCGCGCGGTGGCACCGGGGGTCACCGCGGTCATCGATATCGGCGGACAGGACATGAAGGTCATCTTTTTGGACGACGGAGTGGTCACCGATATCATCGTGAACGAGGCGTGTAGTGCCGGCTGCGGGAGTTTTCTCGAGTCATACGCCGATACGCTATCGGTACCGATCGGAGAGGTCGCGTCCCACGCCTTGAGGAGTCGCTCGCCCGCTAAGCTCGGTTCGCGGTGCACGGTGTTTATGAACTCATCCATCATCACCGAGCAACGGCGCGGCAAGTCGACCGAGGATGTGCTCGCCGGTTTGTGCGTTTCGGTCGTGCAAAACGTCTTCGAAAAGGTGGTGCGGCCCCACAATCTCGCGAAGTTAGGCGACACTATCGTCGTCGAGGGGGGGACGTTCGCCAACGACGCGGTCCTTCGCGCCGCCGAGCGGTATCTGTCCCGCGACCTCGTGCGTCCCTCGTATCCCAAACATATGGGGGCGATCGGCGCGGCGCTGTTGGGCATGGAAGCGGCGGGGAGCGTGTCGTGGTCGCACGGTGCACGCGGGCGGGCGCGCTCCATCGAGGAGTTTCTTGCATTGTCGTGGCGGCGAGAGGAGATCGAACCGTGCTCGTTGTGCGCCAACGCGTGCGCCCGTACCGTCGTGCGGTTTTCCAACGGCGCGACCCACGTCGGTGGTAATCGGTGTTATCGCGGCGGTGCGTTATCCGACGGCACGAAAGCGATACATACGGAACCGACCACCGGCGTCAACCTCGTCGCCCTCAGACGACGGGCGCTCTTTGAACAACAGGAGGTTCCGTCGCTACGGGAGGCGCAAAACTTCACTATCGGTATCCCGCGCGTTCTCGACATGTGGGAGACCGCCCCGTTCTGGAACGCGTTGTTTCGCACGGTCGGTTTTCGGGTCGTCTACTCGCGACCCACGACGCCGGTTCAGTACGACCGCGGCGTCACCTACGTGAGCTCGGATACGATCTGCCTGCCCGCCAAAATCGCTCACGGACACGTCGAGGATTTATTGGACCGCTCGGTAGACGCGATTTTTCTACCCCAGATGCTCTACGGCGAGAAGGAGTCGAGTTCCGCGTCGGGGGCCCATTATTGCGCCGTCGTGCAGGGGTATCCGATGGTCCTCGGGAACATGCACGAGCCCCTCACGCGGCACGGGAAACCGCTCCTGCATCCCATCTTTCATTGGTACACTCGGCGCGGTAGAACTCAACAGATCGTATCGTTTCTGGAGCGGGAGTTCGGCATCGCGCCGCACGTTGCCCACACCGCGATCCGGCACGCCGATGCGGCCTTGGCACGGCACCGTCGCCTTTTGGTCGATGCGGGAAACGACGTGTTGGCGCGCCCTATGGCCAACGACGACTTTGCCGTCGTAATGGTGGGGCGACCGTATCACGCGGATCGATTCATCAACCACGACATTCCCGAGTTGTTTGCCCGGCACGGCGTCTCGGTACTGATCCCCGAGGCGTTGGACGGATTATCGCGCGTCGACCTGTCGCACACCACGATGGAAAACGAGATCACGTTTCATAGCCGCGTTCTGGCGACCGCGGAGTTGGTGGCGCGCAACGCGGCGCTCGAGATGGTTCAGATCGTCAGCTTCGGGTGCGGGCACGACGCCGTGATCGCCGACGAGGCCGCCTGGATACTGAAGACGCGGGCCGGCAAGGTCCCTCTCATGCTCAAGGTCGACGACGGGAGCGCCGCGGGACCGTTGCGGCTGCGCATCGACTCGTTTATCGAGACGGTACGGGAGCGACGGCGGGGCGCCGCGCGACCTACCGCCCCCACGACCCCTCCGCGTTACCGACGCCGCGATCGATCGGCAAAGACGATCTACGTTCCGAACCTCAGCCCCGCCTTTTCGCGCTGTATGACGGCGGTGTTGGGTCGTCGAGGCGTGCGCCTGCAAACACTCCCATTGGCCGATTCTCGAGCATTCGAACTCGGTAAACGGTACGTTCACAATGACATATGCTTTCCGGCGCAGGTCAACATCGGGGAGTTTCTCGCGTGCGTGGAGCGAGGAACGATCGACCCGGCAACGTCGGCGTTGGGCCTTGCGAAGAACTGTGAGTCGTGTCGCGCCAGCCAATATCCCGCCGTCGCACGCCGCGCCTTGGACGCCGCCGGCCTCCTTCAGGTGCCGATCGTTACTACGGGTACCGACACGAAAGTGTGGCATCCCGGATTTCGTTTTAGCCTGGCCGACAAGCTGGGGTTGTTGTGGGGCGTAACGATACTCGACGAGTTGGAGCGTATTGCGCGTCGTTTGCGGCCCTACGAGGCGGTAGCCGGAACGGTGCGTTCGTGCCTGGAGCGCGGTGTCGAGGCGGTTTGCAACGCCCTGGCAGTCAACTATCGCCGTGCGCTGGACGCTCTGGCACGGGCGATCGCCGCCTTCAACGCCGTCGCGTTGGACGACGGGGTAGACCGAAAGCCGCGAGTCGGAATCGTGGGCGAGATTCTTCTCAACTACCATCCCACGGCCAACTTCGATGTCGGCGGCTATCTGGAACGTCACGGTATGGAGATCGTGATTCCGGATATGCACCTCTTCTTTCGGAAGAACCCCTTCATCGACAATGAGGTCGCCTCGCGCGGATGGAGTAGTCACCCGCTCCTCGATCGGTCGGTTGCGTCGTTTTCCGAACGGGTATACGACACGGTGCGTTCCCGAGTGCGCGAGGTCGGACGCGCGTTCCGGTTCGATGAGAAAGTGACGATGATCGAGGAGATCGCCGACGCCGCCCGTGGGATGATCGATCTTACCTACCGCGGTGCCGAGGGATGGAAGATCCCCGGTGAGATTATCGCAATGGCCGACCATGGGATTGAATCGTTCGTCATCGTGCAACCCTTCGGGTGTCTGCCCAACCACGTCACCGGGCGGGGATTCGAGAAGCGGATCAAGCAGGAGCGCCCCGGGTTGAACATTATCAGCCTCGATTTCGATCCCGATACGAGCCTGGGCAATATAGAGAATCGTCTCCAAATGGTTATTATGAACGAGAAAAGAAAACGGCGTGTCGGAACCTCCACGCGCGACAACGTTTCCGAACGTACAACGGCGTAACGACGCGTCCATTGCGGCCGCGGGATGAGGAGACTCGGAGCCGTCGCCCCCGTGCGTGCCGACCCGTTGCTGGGGCATCGGTTACAAGAGGAGTAGCTCGTGAAGATGGAACGGAAACTATCGGCGGTCGGCGTGTTCAGCATCGGCGCCGGGTCGATGATCAGCTCCGGCCTGTTCGTCCTGCCGTCGGTCGCCTACGCCGAGGCCGGAGCGTGGGTGATCGCGGCGTACTTCGTGGCGGGCCTTTTGATGGTCCCCGCAGTCTTCACCCAATTGGAGCTCGCCACAGCCATTCCGAAATCGGGCGGAACCTATTTCTTTCTGGAACGGATCATGGGGACACCGATGGGAATTCTCGCGGGCGTCGCGAGTTGGCTGACGATTGCCCTCAAGTCCGCATTCGCTCTGTTGGGAATCGGCCTATTCGTATCACTGCTGTCGCCGGCGATCACCGATACCCACGTGCGTATCGTCGGCGTCGGACTGTGCGTCCTCTTCGGCGTCTTAAACATTCTCAGCGTCGAGAGCTCAAGCGGCGTGCAAAACGTCATGGTCGCGGTGCTGCTCGCCATTCTCGTCGCCTTCATCGTCGTCGGATTCGTAGATACTTCGTTTGAAGGCGTCGCCTCGCGTCTGGAAACCGAGAACGTCGGCGCCCTATTGCCGGTTACCGGCATGGTGTTCATATCCTACGGGGGGATCACCAAGATCGCGAACATCGCCGAAGAGGTGCGCGATCCGCGCAAGTCCCTCGTGCGCGGTATGACGGCCGCCTTTTTGGTCGTCCAGCTGCTTTACGTCGTGGTCGTTCTTCTCCTGACCGCCATGTTCCCCCCCGGCGAGTTCGCTTTGTCGGTGGCCCCGCTGAGCGACGCGGCCTCTCGGTTTACGATTCTCCCCAACGGCATGTTCGTCGCCGTCACCGTGGCGGCGATCCTCGCCTTCGTCACAACCGGCAACGCCGGTATCATGACCGCCTCGCGCGTGCCGATGTCCATGAGCCGCGATGTACTTCTTCCGTCGTGGTTCGGCCGTGTGAGCCCACGCTTCGGTACGCCGGTCGCCGCGATTATTCTCACCTCGGCCGTCATGGCGAGCGTGGTCGCATTTCTCGATGTCGCAGAGTTGGCGCAGGTAGCGAGTGCGTTCATGCTCTTTTTGTTTTTCTCTACCAATCTCGCACTCCTGGTCGTACGCCTTGCCTCGATCCACACCTACCGGCCGACCTTTCGCGCCCCCCTGTTCCCGTACTTACAGATCATCGGCATCGTCGTGTACGGCGCGTTGCTTGCCACCATCGGAACGCTGCCGCTCATCGTTATCGCCGCAATGGCATTGCTGTCGATCCTGTGGTACGTTGCCTACGCTCGTCCGCGCAGCAATCGAAAATCGGCGTTCGTCCGGGTCGTGAAGACGCTCGCCGGGCCGGAGTTGGAGGATGTCGATCAAGGGCTCGAAGACGAGCTGTTGGAGATTCTCTTGGAGCGGAACGAGGTCATCGAAGACACCTTCGACGCGATGGTGCGCGATGCGGTCGTTGTGGACATGGATGCGGAGACGTCGCGCGACGATCTGTTCGATCTCGTCGGGAGGGAGGTCGCAGCGCGATGGGAGGTCCCCGCGGACAAGGTGATCGAACGCCTCAACGAGCGCGAGGGACAAGCGTCGACGCTGTTGTATCCCGGCGTCGCGCTCCCGCACGCGATTCCGCATATCATTTTGGAAGGGACGGGGCGCTTGGAACTCCTGTTGGTACGTAATCGCCACGGCATACGCTGGACCGCGGAGGGGGAGACGGCGTACAGCGCGTTCGTGCTCATCGGCACCAAGGATCAACGCGACCAGCACCTGCGCTCCCTGGTTGCAATTGCGCAGCTTTTGCAGAGCGATACATTTCAGGCGGACTGGGACGGTGCGCGTAACGTTCACGACTTACGGCGCGTGCTGTTACTCGGTGAGCGTCGACGCCACGCCTGACTCGAGGCGGCCGGACGTTGTACGAGAGGTGGGGGACGCGGAGGCGCGTCTCCCGCGGCAGGGAGGTTTTTGTATGCGGATAACCCTTGAGCACGACACCGACGGCGCAACGAGCGTCAGCGCGGCCTTTCTGCGTACGACGGACAAGGACGAGGCGCTCAATACGCTTGCCGAGGCGGCCTCATCCCACTGCACCGATCTTTCCGGCGACACTATCGCGCGCCTCGCTCGAGAGCGCGAGGCGATCGCGACCTCGATCGTGTCCGACGACATCGCCTTTCCGCACGCCGTAGAGCCGGGTAACGGCGACAGTATCGTCGTCGTCGGCGTGTGTCGTACTCCCCTCGTATGGGATCCTCCGGATCGGACGGTACGGCTCATTGTGCTCTTTGCCGGTGGCGATCGGCGCCATCTTGCGGCCATGAGCTCCATCGCACGGATCCTTCGGACGCCGGGAGTAACCGACGCGATCGACGCCGCCGAAAGTGAGGGCGAAGTGCTCGGGATCGTCGCCTCTCACCACGCCGATGCCGGCGACCGGGCCGCCTCGGACGGACTCCACGTAGCGAACGAGGCACTCTTAGCGGCGGCGCGGGACGTGAGTACGGCCCTACCGTATGCCGAGCTGGCCGTGGTCGCGGACACCTTTTCGGATCGTCGTCGATTGCGAGAGGCGCTCGCAGACTTCAAGGGCTTTCTTCTGTCGGCCTCCTTGGAGGAGGACCGCTCCGTACCGGCAAAGTGGATCGCCGGTCTGCGCCTCCCGAAGCTCGACGAGGTCGCCGTAGAGAGCGAAATCGAGCGGTTGTCAGTCGTCGGAGCGTTCGAAGACCGACAGGTGCTGGTGGTAGTCTACGGGTCGCGAGCCTCCAACCGGCTGTCCACGATCCGCGTCGTCACCGTCGCCCACCGGCAGTCACACCGCCTGCCCGCGGGAGTTCACCACGTGGTATCGCGGAAGGTGCTCCAGCTGGCGCGGGAGATCGCCTCGGAGGGGCGCGAAGGAAAGCCCATCGGATGCCTCTTCGTAATCGGCTCCGAGGAGGAACTGACCGAATACACCCACCAGCTGATCGTCAATCCGTTTCTCGGATACCCCGAGGAGGCGCGCAACATCCTGGATCCGTCCTTGGAGGAGACGATCAAAGAGTTCTCCAAAATTGACGGTGCGTTCGTCATCAGGCCCGACGGAACGGTCGCGTCGGCCGGCACCTACATAGCCGTTACCTCCGAGCATCTCGACCTGCGTCCCGGCGAAGGGGCCCGCCACGCCACCGCGCGCGCCATCACCGGCGTCACCCAAACGGTTACGATAGCCGTCTCCGAATCGACGGGGCGCGTGTCGGTTTACGTGGGGGGGCGGCGCAGCCTATAAGCCCGACTCCGCGTCTCGCACATTGTGTGCCCCCCATTCTGTGGCAATCGAAATCCCGGTGTTCTACAATTATTGGTAAGCAGCACATTGGGAGGTTCCGCGGTGAGGTTCCGAGATATCAGTATGAAATTCAGAGTGTTGGGCGTGTCGGTGTTCGGCCTGTTGGTGTTGGCCGCCGTCATTACCTCGATGTACATAAACGATATCGGCGAGCAGGCGGAGATAGCGATTCTGGAACGCAGTCGTGCCGTCGTGCAGGCGGCGGAATCGGTCCGCAATGAGATGGGCCACAAGCTGGAGATCGGAGTCGTTACGGATCTCGATGAGCTGGCCGAGCGGGACCCTGCGCTGTTACTGGAGGGCATCCCGGTTCTTACCGCAATCGCCGTCGCGGAGCAAAACGCCGAAGAGTTGGGCTACACCTTTCGCGTACCTAAAGAGAGTCCTCGAAATCCGGAAAACGAGCCGACGGAGCTGGAGCTCACGGTACTTCGGGATATGCGGGATAACAACTTGGAAGAACGAATTATCTTCGAGGACAATCAGATCCGATACTTCCGGCCCATCGTGCTCACCCCCGACTGTCTTCTCTGTCACGGATTTCCCGCCGGATCCGTCGATCCGGTGGGCGGTATCAGAGAGGGGTGGCAGGCCGGCGAGATGCACGGCGCGTTCCAGGTCATCAGCTCGCTCGATCAAGCGCGCGCAACGCAAGCGCAGGCGGCGCGCAATATCGTCCTCGTTACCGCCGCCGTTTCCGCCGCGTTGAGCCTCCTGCTTCTACTGGTCGTATCGAGAATTCTCAATCCCCTTTCAGCGTACGTCGGAAACTTCGAGCTGGCCTCCTCGGGGGATCTAACGGCCTATTCCGATATCGATACCAAGGACGAAATCGGGACGTTGTCCGGCTTTTACAATGAGTTCCTCTCCTCTATAAACGGCATGATTCGTAGGATCAAGGTGACGGCGGTCGACGCGCGCATCATCGGCACCGAGCTTGCAGCGACCGCGGAACGGACCGCCTCCTCGCTCGAAGAGATGAAGGCGACCTCGGAGTCGATGATGTCCCGCATCGAACGCTTGGACGGCGAGATCATTACGTCCAGCAAGTCGGCGAAGGATATCAGGCAGTTCATCTCCCATGTGAGAGGCCTCATCGCCTCGCAGGCGGCCTCTATCACACAGTCTTCGGCGGCGATCGAGGAGATTTCGGCGTCCATCCACACGATGGCGCGGTCGGCCGAGGATAAGCTGGTCATCACGCGGCAACTCCAGGAGACCGCATCCCACGGAGAGACTGAGATGAAGGAGACGGTCAGCGTCATTAACAGGGTGGCCGACTCGGCGAATGTGATTATGGAGATGATATCCGTCATACAGGGTATCGCCTCCCAGACGAATCTTCTGGCGATGAACGCCGCCATCGAGGCGGCCCACGCCGGTGACGCGGGAAAAGGGTTTGCCGTCGTCGCCGGTGAGATTCGCAAACTGGCCGAGAGTTCGGCGCGCTCGGCGCAGCAGATTACCGGCTCGCTCGAGGAGATTCGCGGATTCATCGATACTTCGAAACAGACCACCGAGAAGACCGGCGGCGTCTTCGCCGATATGGTCTCCTCGATCACCAAGGTCGCCTCGGGGATGGAAGAGATTCAGTACGCGACCTCGGAGCTCTCGGAAGGGAGTCGACAGATCGTCACGGCTCTGGACACTCTCATAAGCACGACCGACGACGTGAAAGAAGCATCGTCCGAGATGGACTCGAAGATTTCGAACATTAGCGATTCCATGGAGCAGTTGGAAGGCGTCTCTGCGGAGACGAAGGTCGGTATCACCGAGATGGTCACGGGGATTTCGGAGATTTTCTCCTCGGTCGAGGAGATATCCGCATCGGGTGACAAGAACAATCAGAACGTCAAGGAGGTCGAGGCACAACTCTCGGTGTTCAAGACCGACGACGATACGTAAGCGAGTCGATATCGCCGCTCAGGGAGAGCGCCCTCTAACGATCCGGTGCGTTCGAGGTCGCCTCCAGCGGTTGCAACGGCACCCATACCTCGGCGCGCGAACGGATGCGGGCGATGCGACGCGTGTCGGTGTAGCACTCCAGGGAGAAGTCGCCCTCGAGTGCCGCGCCCGATTCCAAGAGCCAGCGCCGGTATATCCAATCGTAGAGGTCTCGTATGCGCCGCTGCGGGCCGAGATAGATGAAGACGGCGTACCGGTAGGCCGGGATGTATCGGTGGTTCCAGTACACGGGGTAGGTCTCCAGGGAGCCCGATTCGATACCGGCCGTGTAGGAGAATCGATCTCCCTCCCGCAACGCCCCTCCGCGTTCCGGGAAACCGCCGGAGACACCGAACAGACGCGAGGAGGGGAGTCTCCCCGCGCTCCGTCGGAGCTCCTTCCACAACGTCATGATTTCGCGCGCCGTGCGATATCCGGCGATCTCGACCTCGCGCGTGATTCCGACCACCGTAAATCCCGCCTCTCGAACGAACACCGGCCCCTCAACCGCCGGCGTCGATCGCCGCGTGTCGGATCGATCGAGCATGCCTACCATCGAAGGATAGGTGGGAAGCTCCGCACCGTATTGTGCGATCCTCCCGGGCGGTACGCCGTAGCACCGCTTGAATGCCCGCGTGAACGCTTCGTGGCTGGCGTACCCGCACAGGAACGCCGCCTCCACCACCGGCATACCGTCCCGCAGTCGCGACACGATCGAGGAGAGCCGCCGACGCGTGATGTACTCCACAACCGGATCGCCGACCAGCGCCTGAAAGAGGCGATGAAAGTGGAACGGCGACATGTGAGCGACGGCGGCGACCGTAGCGATCGATAGCTCCTCAAAGAGGTCGCGCTCGATATACTCAAGGGCGCGGTCGACTCGGTCGTAGTAGGTGCTCTTCGAACTCTCCGACATACTTCTCCGCTACCGGCACTGACGATTCTATACGTTCCTCGACCGCCCTGCACGCGGCAAGGAGATCCAAGTCGCGAAAGCGTCGACCGACGACTTGAACTCCGACCGGTAGTCCCCGGTCGGTGAGGCCGATCGGCAGACTCACGACGGGACTCCCGGTAACGCTGAAGGGGACCGTGTATCCGGCGAAAGCCTTTCCGTAGAGCTCGCGTCTATCGTGTATCGTCACCTCAGCATACAGATCGTGTACACCCATGGTTCGGCCCTTGGGAGGTACGAGGTGCAGCGGCGCCGGGGATGTCGTAACCGGACAGATATACCCGTCGAAGGGGGCGAGAAACGCCTCGATCTCTCGCATGAGACGGTCCCGTCGCACCACCCACCGATCGTGGTGCCGGCGGTCGATGCGGAGTTGAGGGTTATAAACGGGGAAGTCCCGCGGCGTTTTTCGACCCGAGAGCGTCCCGAGGAGCCGAGCGGGCAAGGGAAGGTGCATGATCTCGGTACTCAACAGCGCTCCGAACGTACGATACGCCTCGACGGCATCGATCGGCGGCCCTTCGATCCGCGTCAGCTCGATTCCCTTCGCCTCGCACCGAGCGACGAACTCGTGAATACGCGCGCGATACGAGTCGGTGATCTCCAGGCCCGGCCACGAGTCGCTCCACGCGAACCTGATTTTCCCGAGCTCGTTGCGAGGCGGCGCAAGGTAGCCGAGATCGGGCTCGTGGCCGTCCGGTCCGGCGACGACTTCAAGTGCCAGGGTGAGGTCCTCCAGTGAGCGCGCAATCGGCCCCGGTACCGCCATATGCCGCGTAGAGCGATACCGCGACGCGGGCCCTCCCGGATGAAGCCCGTATCGTGAGACGGCCGAGTCGGTCGGGCGGATGCTGTAAACACCGCAGAAGTGGGCCGGGATACGCAGCGAGCCGCCGAGATCGCTGCCGATTTCCATGTATGACATGCACGTGGCGACCGCCGCCGCTCCGGCGGTGCTTCCGCCGCTGGTGCGTGCGGTGTCCCACGGGTTGTTGGTGACACCGAAGACGGGACTCCGCGCCTGGAAATCCATGGCCATGAACGGAAGGTTGCTCTTGCCCAAAACGATCGCGCCTGCGTTCCGCAGTCGTTCGACGACGGTCGCATCGAAGTCGGGCACGTAGTCTCTCATCCGGGGCATGCCGTTGGTGTTGCGTACGCCGCCGACGGCGAGGTGATCCTTTATCGTGATCGGTATCCCCTCGAGCGGTCGCGATGTACTCTTCTCTCCGCGACGCGCATCCCCCGAGTCGGCCTCTTTGCGCGCCCGGTCGTCCAGACGTGTGACAACGGCGTTTATCTCGCCGTTCCAACGTTCGATCGCGGCGATACACGCCTCGACGAGCGCCCTGCTCGACAGGCCTCCCGTTTCCAGCCCTTCCCGCGCTTCAACGATACTCGTGTTCCCATGCATAGTGGTATGTGCTCCTTTTCCAGCAATGACGGTAATGAGAGCACCGTCTTGCACGATGTGCTTGATAATCGTTGCGCATCCGGTCGATCCGCACGGCGGATCGAAGGCGGAACCATAGCCGATATGCGCCTTTCGACCGCACGGTCCGTTGCGCCCCTACGATTCACCGCGATGCGAATGGAGTTCTAACACAATCCTGTGAAACTGCCGTCCACATATGGCGTGGCCCACGATCGATTGGACGCAGCTGACCTCGGATGTGCGCGCCGCGGTGTTCCGCCGCACCGGAGCCTACCATCCCGTTACGATT
Organism: Alkalispirochaeta sp.; assembly: GCA_965601925.1. Taxonomy (GTDB): domain Bacteria; phylum Spirochaetota; class Spirochaetia; order DSM-27196; family Alkalispirochaetaceae; genus Alkalispirochaeta. The sequence continues at coordinate 494,287 of OZ271854.1, read as the reverse complement.
CGGCGCGTGGCGGTACTTCTCGTCGTGGGGCTCCTCTTTGTCTATGCGCAAACGAGTATCCGCCTCTTTTGGCTCCTCGACGCGCTCCTCTTTCCCGCCTGGCGGAGCCAGCGTGTCGAGCGACCGCTCTTTGTCGTGGGCAACTTTCGCAGCGGCACGACGCTTTTGCTGCGTATGCTTTCTCGAGGCGTCCCGGCGGCGAGCTCTCCGGCGACGTGGGAGATCTATCTGGCGCCGACGGTGAGCCAACGCCTCTTTTGGAGAGCGGCGGCGCATCTCGATCGCGCCCTCGGTTCGCCGATCGGGAGCATCGTACATCGAATGAATCGACGCCTTCGCTCGGTTCCGTACCACCCGATCGACCTCTTTGCACCGGAAGAGGACGCCGGAGCGCTTCTGTATGTGTGGTCGGGCTTCTTCACCTGGTTCGTCTTTCCCCGTCGCAACGACGTTCCGGCGGTCGCAATGCTCGACGAGCTGCCGCCGCGTCGGCGTCGTCTTGCCGTTCGGTTCTACGGCGACCTGGTTCGGAAGCACCTCTACGCCCATGCGCGCCGTCGCCCCGGTGCGTCCGTCCGTCCGATCTTTCTCTCCAAGAATCCCGCCTTCACCGGTGCGATGGACACCCTGCGGGAGGAGTTTCCCGACGCGCGTTTCGTCGTGGCCGAGCGCGACGCCGAGGCGACGCTCCGCTCCACCCTGCGCTGGTTCGGCGTGTGGTTCTCGCTCCTCGGGGGGAGGAGGGGAGCCGCCGCGCCGCGCAGGATCGTTACGCAGCTCGTGGAACGATGGTACCGCCATCCGGAGGCCTTCGATGTACCGCATATCGAGCATAGCGAGTTGATGAAGCGCCCTCACGAGCAACTTACGCGCCTTGCCGAGGCGCTGGATATTCCCGAGCTCGGTACCGAGCGCGCGCGTCGGTCCGCCGCAGCCGAGTTGGAGCGCGACCACGGCAGCGGCGGCAGCGCGGCACCGTACACACCCACGCGCGGAGAGGAGTCATATGGTTCTTTACATACCGTTCCCTGAGTGGATCAGTCCGGAGATCATTCCCGGATTGCCCTTTCAGTGGTACGGCCTCATGTATCTCATCGCATTCGTCACAACGTGGTTTCTCACGCGCTACCAGATCGCCGAGCAGGGTCTCGATATCTCAGATAACCGGCTCATCGATTTCTTCTTTTGGGGAGTTGTCGGTCTTCTTGTGGGCGCTCGACTCTTCGCGACGCTCATCTTCGACGAGACGTGGTTCTATTGGCGCAACCCCCACCGCATCATCCTGCCCTTCGACGACAGCGGTGCCTTCATCGGCCTTCAAGGTATGAACTTCTACGGCGGTCTCCTCGGCGCGGTCGCCGGATTCGGGATATACGCCCGCGTCAAACGCCTCGATCTGCTTGCGTTGGGCGATATGATCGTCGCGGCCGTACCGTTGGGGTATACGTTCGGTCGTCTCGGAAACTTCATCAACGGCGAACTCTTCGGGCGGGTTACCACCGCATCGTGGGGCGTAGTGTTCCCTCACGCGCGTCTCTTTTCGGTAACCGAGCCGTGGGTACGGGAGACGATGGACGCCGTCGGGATGCCCATCCCCGCCGATGCGGAGGCGATGGTCAACCTCCCGCGCCATCCCACGCAGCTCTACGAGGGATTCACGGAGGGTATCCTCGCGTGGCTCGTGATTTGGTTCCTCCTGAGAAAGCGCATTCCCTATCGCGGATTCATCATTGCGTTTTACGTTTTGTGGTACGGGGCGTGGCGATTTCTCATCGACTACTTCCGCATGCCCCTCGGAAGCGATTACTGGATTCGCCTTGCCGCCGATCCTACGATACCGCCGTACCGCCTTCTTACGCCGTGGAACTTCATCGCCAGCCAGTTTTGGAGCGGTCTCATGATTCTTGTCGGCGTGGGTCTCCTGGTGGCCTTCTCGTGGTGGGAACGGAGGCGCCGGCGCCTCGCTGAGGCCGAACGGTCGGCGCGCGCCCAGTCGCGCAGTCGCAACACGCGCCGCAAGCTTCGCTCTCACGCCCGAAGCAAGGGGTAGGCGCAATGACGGCCGTCGGAACGGGCGATTAGGACGATGCGTCCGGCGGAGTACGCGCCACCCGTCGGGTCGCTGTGCCGTCCGGACCGCGAAATCGTATGCGCGATTCGGTGAGGTACATATCGGGGTTGCCTCCGGCGGCGGCGAGGAGTTCCGCGGTCGCCCCCTCCACACCGCGTACATCGACTTCCGATAGATCCGACTCGGCCGCCTCGACGCTACGGACGAGTTGCTCCTCGGTGCGTGCGCCGATGAGCATGACGTCGATGAAGGGGCGCGAGCGAACGAAGGCGAGGGCAATCTCCCACAGCGGCCGATCGAGTGCGCGACTCAACGTCCGGAGCGCTCCCAGGGCGCCTTCAGTCTCGTTCTCCATGCCCGGCTCGCTATGACGCACCGCTGGCCATTTTTGATCGAAGTGCCGCGTACGCTTCCTCTCGTCTGGAAACGCAGCCAGATTCTCGTAAGCGCCGCTCAAAAGCCCCTGTTGAAGGACGCTGTAGGCGACGGTCGTCAGCCCTCGCGCGACGCTCTCTGCGGCGATGTCCTCCTCTATGACGCGCCATAGCGCGCTGTAGGGGAGCTGATTACTGACGACCGGCACGTCCTGCAACTCGGCGAGATCGTAGACGCCGAAGTTGCATACACCGATGTGTCGAATGAGGCCCTCTCTACGCATCCGTGCGAGGGTCTCCAGCGCCTCCGCCGTCTCGTCGGATGAGGAGGCGGGCCAGTGGATCTGCATAAGATCGATCGTATCGCGGTGGAGCCGTCGCAGGCTCTCTATCGTCGCGATCCTGATATCTTGAGGGCTCTTGCCCTCTATTTTAAGTTTGGTCGCGACGTACGCGTCGCTGCGCCGCCACAACGCCTTCCCGAGGATGTGCTCACTGCGCCCGTCTCCGTAGTTCGGTGCCGTGTCAAAGAGGGTAATGCCCCGGTCCGCCGCGGCGTGCACTACTCGAATGCACAGACTCTCCTCGGTCGCGCCCCAGATCGCATCGCCCGCGAAGGTCCAGGTGCCGAGTGCAACCTGAGAGATGTCGGGACCGTCGAGTCCGAGGGAGACGCACTGCATCGCTTCAACGTTCGGAGCCCGCCGCCGCGCCGTTTTGCCGCACAGCGTCGGCAAAGGCGGTGAGCTGGCGCCGGGCGTCGGGCATCGTAATGAGCGGATGGCCGATGACCAGATACGATGCGCCCCGTCGTACGGCCTCGATGCCCTGCTCGGCGCTGAATACCACCGGCCCGACGGGAACATCGCTCGCACCGACCAGCTCATCGATTCCCGCAAGGGGGTCGGCGTCGGGGTTGCGCGTGAGCTCGTCGATCGCGAGATGGAGCAGGAAGTAGTCGGCGCCCATCGCCGCGATCTCCGACGCACGGGAGGCAAGATCGGGGCTGGGAACGCCCAGCATGTCTACCTGCACCTGTACGCCGGCCTCGTGACCCGCTTGGATCGCCCGTACGATACTCGCCTCGTTGGCCACCGCCATAACCGTTGCGACCCGCGCCCCAAGTTTGCCGGCCACTTGGAAGTATTGGGCCACGCCGTCCAACGCTTTGAAGTCGACGAGGACCGTTCTGTCGCCGACTTTGGAAACCACCTCGCCGATTGAGCGCACTCCGGCAAAGGTCAAAAGCGGCGTCCCGACCTCGATCCATTCGGCGTCAATCGCGAGGGCGTGGTCCACGTGCGTGAATGCTGTCGGTATATCTTGCGTGTCGATGGAGACTTGGATCCAAGGTTTTTTCATTCACTACACTCCTGCTTGACCGTAAATTGTATATGGAATACCATTCACTACCATGGTAAGGGCCGATCGAATTCTCTGTCAACGCCGAAGTGCATAAAATTGTGTACAATCGCAGATCTAACGGTGTTACAGAGATGGAGGTGAAGAGTGGCTACGCAATTTAGTACGACGTCCGGCAACCGGATGGTGCGACAGAGTTATGCCGATCAGGTATATCACTACATCAAAGAGTTGATTCTTTCCGGTGAGTTGAAACAGGGCGATAAAATCGTCGAGGACAAGATTGCGCAGCGGTTTGGGGTGAGTCGCACCCCGATTCGGGAAGCCCTTACACGCCTGCAGATCTACGGGTTGGTCTATTTGCAGCCGCGCAGCTACGCCGAGGTCGTGCGTATCGGCGCGCGGGAGGCGAACGAGATCGCGCAGGTACGCCTCCACCTCGAGCAGTTTGCGTTTCGACTCCTATGCGCCCGCAACGATCACGACGCCGTCGATCGCCTCGGTAAGATCGCCGAGGAAGCGCGAGACGCGTTGGCGCGTAAAGATAAGGCGGCGTACTTCGAGGCGGATTCGCTCTTTCACCAGAGCGTGGCCGAGGCGTGCGGGAACGGACAGCTTGCGATGATATACCGCCAGTTCGACGGCAAAGTGCAGCTGCTCCGCATAGCCCAGGACGTTGCGGTGGAGCGCCTCGAGATTTACATGCGACAGCACTTCGACATCGTCGAGATGTTGAGGACCGAGCGGTGCAGCGCCATAGACGAGCTGCTTCGTATACATATCGTCCACGATCTGGCGAACTGGGATCTTATGGCGTGACGCGGTCGGTTACGTGCGTCAAAAGGAGAAAGCGTTGAGACCGAGAATACAACTACTGTTCGGCGATACCGCCGGCGTCGGTCCCGAGTTATGCGTCAAAGTGGCGCACGAGTTGGCGGATGTCGCTTCCGGTGTGCAAGTCGTTCTCACCGGTGACGGCCGCGTTCTTCGGGAGGCGGGCGAGGCGACGAAGAGGCCGGTCGAGCTTCCCACCGTTTCGTCTTTCGACGAGGTGGATGCGTCCGACGAATCGGTTCTGTTTTGGGACTATCGAACCGAGGATACGCCGTCCATCCCGCGGCGCGAGGTGAGCGAGGCGGCGGGGCGCGAGGTTCTGGCGTCTCTGATGCAGTCGATCGGTTTCGCCAAGGACGGCAAGGTTGACGGGATTGTCTTTGCCCCGTTTAACAAAGAGTCGATGCATCTCGCCGGCTGCGAGCACTACTCGGAGTTGGAGCTCTTCAAAGAGCAGTTCGGTCGACCGGACATCACCGGAGAGTTCAATGTACTGGACGGTATGTGGCTCGCGCGGGTGACCTCCCATATACCCGTTGCCGACATCGCTCGAACTCTCAGCGTTGAGCGGATATCCCGGACGATCACCCTCCTGGGTGAGGCGCAGGATACCGCCGGTATTACGCCGCGCCTCGCCGTTGCCGCCCTCAACCCCCACGCCGGCGAGCACGGCATGTTCGGCGACGAGGAGGGGCGCCTGATCGCACCGGCGATCGAGCGGGTCGCTCAGAAGCACCGCCGGTGGCACATCGAAGGCCCGCTGCCCGCAGACACCCTCTTCCCACGGGTACTGAAGGGCGACTACACCGGAGTGGTCGGTATGTATCACGATCAACTCCAGATCGCCACCAAGTTGATCGGACTGGAGCGCGGCGTCACGTTTCACCCCGGGATGGCAGTCCCGATCGCTACTGCGGCCCACGGGACCGCCTTCGATCTAAAAGGTACCGGGAAGGCGAACCATCAGGCGTTGAAAAACGCCGTCTCCGTGGTTTCGGAGATGGTGCGACGGGGTGCCGCATGAGCGCACCGATCGGCGTATACGGAGTAGAGCACGTCGGCGTACTCGCCCGAGATCCCGAAGCGCTTGCGGCGTGGTACGGCGAAACGTTCGGAGCGGTAGAGGTGTCGCGGGGTACGGACACACCGGCGGTCATTTTTCTGCGTTTCGGCGGCGGTGCGCTCCTGGAGTTGGTTCCCGCCGGAGAGTCGGCGGCCGCGCCGAATGATCACGTCCACGTCTGTTTTTCCGTGCGCGATATCGAGGCGGCCGAACGTGGGTTGCGGGAGCGCGGCGTCGTTCTGGAACGGGAGATCTTTACGGTCTACGAAGGGAGCAGGGTGGCGTTTTTTCGCGACCCCGAGGGCAACCTGCTGCAGTTGGCCCAACGTGTGGCCGACAGCCGGATAGATGGCGCGGTATACGGCGACGAGCATCGGTGACCGTCGCGGCCGTCGATCCGGCCGGTGTTACCGAGCGTCGCGATCAGCTCTCCATGTCGTGGTCATCGCGAAACTGTTGCTGCTCGAAGGGCGGCGAGACCGCACAGACCGACTTGAGGGGCACGTCACCGGTGTTGACTACTTGATGCACGCAGCCCGGCGGGACGTAGACGACCGATCCGGCGGTGTATTCCCGCTCCTCCTCGTCCACGATCATAATGCCCGTTCCGCTGACACAGTAGAATACCTCCTCGTTGACGTCGTGGGAGTGGGCATTGGTCTTGTTGCCGGGCTCCACCGTTGAGGTGCCGACCCACAGATTCTTGCTCCCTAACGTCCACGGCGACGAAAGGTGCTTAATAACGCGCTTGAAGGGCGCCTCGATGTGATCGCCGTGAACATCATCTTCATGGATAATATGCATAGTGTGCTCCTTTCATTATTGTATATCATATACTATAGTCGGACGGTAACACCTGTCAATTTTTCCATGCGCATCACATGAATGGTACTTTCGGTGTATGTAATGGTATTTATAGCACTATTTTCGGCAAAGAGGCGCCTTGTGCGAAGCATTGCATTGTTGTTATCGGTTCTAAGAGCGGTTTGGTACCCTTTTTCTCTTGACAGGTGTTTGTAATGGTATACCATATACGAAAAGGAGGTCGAGTGACGCACCTTAACTCCAAAGTGTTCCTACCGGCGATTACGGCTTGTATCGGGCTCGTGTGGGTCATAGTCGGTATCGCCTACCACGGATGGTGGACTGACGGTCGACCGGGAAGCGGGTTTTTCCCCTCCTTCGTCGGGGGCGTGCTCGTACTGGTTAGTGTTATCACGGTGTGGGGAGAGCTCAAAGGAACGTCTCCCGCATTCTTTCCATCTCACTTCTTTCCGATTGCGGCGGTCGTAGCGATTGTCCTGCTGGTACTCTTAGTCGGCTTTTTCCCCGCCTTGACGGTGTACGTCTTCAGTTGGCTCAAGTGGTATGAGAAATATACCGGGCGTTTCGCCGCGCTCATAACCGCCATTACGATCGCGTCGATGTACGCGGTGTTCTCCATCTGGCTACGCGTGCCGTTCCCTCAAGGTGCGATTCTCGAGGCCATAGGTCGGTAGCGATGGAAACGTTACAACTGCTCTTCGGCGGATTCGCCGTCGCTCTTTCGTTTCAGAACTTTTTTGCGGCCGCAGCCGGTGCAATATTGGGAATTCTCGTCGGCGCGATGCCCGGCATCGGGTCGCTTGCCGGTGTCGCGCTTCTGCTACCGTTGACGTTCCAGTTCAATCCGATCACGGGCATGATCATGCTCTCGGCGATCTACTACGCCAACATGTACGGCGGATCATACAGCGCAATACTCATCAATATTCCCGGGGATACACCGGCGGTCATGACGGGGCTCGACGGCTATCCGTTGGCCCAAAAGGGAAAGCCGGGAACGGCCCTGTTCACGTCCAACATAGCCTCCTTTATCGGCGGAACGATCGGCATCGTCATCCTGACCGCCATCGGTCCCGGTCTCGCGCGCTTCGGGCTGCGGTTCGGTCCCGTCGAGATGGCCGCGCTCCTGATGGTCGCCATGACGTCTCTCGGGTGGCTGTTGGGAGACAATCCGGCGAAGGGCATCGTGTCGACCCTTCTGGGCATTATTCTGGCGACGATCGGGTTCGATGCGGTAGTGGGGACGCCGCGCTACGATTTCGGCTCGATCTACCTCTTGGGCGGTATACCGTTCATACCGCTGGTGATCGGCATATTCGGATTCTCACAAGTGCTCGAGATGATGGAGCTGCGTAACAAACCGCGCGACTTCGATACCAAAAAGCTCACCCTCCGCGAAAGTCTGTTATCGAAGGACGAAGTACGAAGGATTTTGCCGCCCGCCGTCCGTTCGAGCTTTCTCGGAACGATCATCGGGGTGCTGCCGGGCGCCGGTGCGACGACCGGCGCGTTTTTGAGTTACATGCAGGAGAAACGCCTCGGCAAGCAGGGCCACCTTTTAGGTACGGGGCGGATCGAGGGGGTCGCCGCGGCCGAAGCGGGAAACAACTCCGCCGCCGCCGGTGCATTCGCCCCGCTCCTCTCACTCGGAATACCCGGATCGGGAACCGGCGCAGTGTTGCTCGGCGGACTTCTCATGTACGGACTCAACCCGGGTCCGCTACTCTTTCAGAATCAGCCCGAGTTTACCTGGGGGCTGATCGCGTCGCTGTACGTCGCCAACATCGTGACGCTCATCGTCGCGCTCATGATCATTCCGTGGCTGATCCAGATCTTGAAGGTGCCGGTTCGGGTCATGATACCGGTCATCACTACGATCTGCGTTATGGGGAGCTACAGCGCCAATAATTCGCTGTATGGAATCATCATCATGCTCATTGCGGGTATCGTCGGGTTTCTCCTTAAGAAACACGGCTATCCGATTGCTCCGCTCCTGTTGGCCTTCGTGCTTGCGCCGACTCTGGAGCGCAGTTTTCGCCAAGCCCTGCAGATCTCCGATGGAAGCGTATTGATATTCTTCCAGCGCCCGATCGCCGCGGTGCTCATCGTCTTTTTGTGTATCACGATTCTTTCACCAATCATTCGAAGTGTCATAGGAAAACTCAAAACCAAAACGAAAGGGGAAAGTGTATGAGACGTTTGGTTCTTATTAGTATGCTCGTTCTGTTGACGAGTGCGGGGTTGATCTTTGCCGAGGGCCAGGGAGAGTCCGACGGACCGTGGCGGCCCGACCGATCGGTGGAGTGGTTCGTGACATCGAGTCCCGGCGGCGGATCCTCGATCTTCACACAGACGATCATTGAGATCATCAACTCCGAAGGACTGGTCGACGAGGATATCATCATCAACTACAAGACCGACGGCGGTGGAGCGGTCGGACGTCGCGAAGTGAGCGGTACGAACTCGCGCGGACACACGTTGCTCACCTTCAACAACGGCGACCTCCAGCCTCACGTGCAGTTGGAAAACGGCGACCTCGATAACTTCACGCCGTTGGCGGTCATGGCGACCGACGGACAAATCTTGCTCGTACGGTCGGATTCGCCGTTCCAGACGGCTCAGGATTTCATCGACGCGCTCGACAGTGGGCAACGAGTGATTATGGGCGGTTCCAAGGGAGACGACGTCAACTTGTACGAGACCATCGAGGCCGAGGTCGGCGGGGATTTGGAGTATCTGATCAACGACTCGACCGGCGACGCACTGATACAGATCCTCGGCGGCAACATCGATGTCGTGATCGCCAAGCCGGCGGCGTCGTTCGATCTGGTGGCGGCAGGCGAGTTGAGACCGCTTATCGCGGCGACACGCGACCGGTTCGGTGAGCCGTTCGTGGCGCCGACGTTCAGAGAACTCGGCTACGATGTCGAGCTCACTGTGTATCGCGGCATCGTCGGTCCGCGCGATATGCCTCAGGAGGCCGTCGAGTTCTGGTCCGAAGTGTTCGCGCGGGTCGCGCAAACCGAGGAGTGGCGGGACGGGTATTTGAATCGCTTCCTCCTCACCGGGCACCATCTGCCGTGGAGTGAGGCGGTCGATTACATGCAGGATTTTGAAGACATCTACACCGCTTCCAACTAACGGGGCGATAGGATTCTTCTCGGCCGCGGGGCGTTCATCGCTCCGCGGCATTATCACGTTTGCGTCAGGGAGATCGCTATGCAACGAATTATCAATAACCCCGACAACGTCGTGGAGGATATGCTGAAGGGGTTCTTCAGGACCCACGGCGATATCGTCTCGGCCACCGACAACCCGCGGGTCGTCAAGTTCAAAGACGCCCCGATTGAAGGCAAGGTCGGCGTCATTACCGGCGGCGGGAGCGGACACAAACCGGCGTTCATCGGATACGTCGGAAAAAACCTCGTGGACGCCGTCGCGGTGGGAGAAGTGTTCAGTTCGCCCACTGCGAAGGCGTTCTACGACGCCATACGCGCCGCCGATGCCGGAAAGGGGGTCGCGGTGCTCTATGGGAACTACGCCGGCGACGTCATGAACGTGAAAATGGCGGTCGAGGAGGCGGAGGAGGACGACATCGTGGTAAAGACGGTGTTGGCCAACGACGACGTGCCGAGCGCCCCGCGCGACGAGCGGGAGAAACGCCGCGGCGTCGCCGGCGAGGTGCTCATGTGGAAGGTCGGCGGCGCAAAAGCGGCCCTCGGCGGTACCTTGGACGAGGTCATCGCTGCGGCGCAAAAGGCGATCGACAACACCCGGAGCGTCGGTATCGGACTCACCCCGTGCACCATCCCCGCGGTGGGTAAGCCCAACTTCTCCATCGAGCCCGGCACCATGGAGGTCGGTATCGGCCACCACGGCGAACCGGGGATTACGGTGCAGGATCTGCAACCCGCGGACAAAATGGCCGAGATGTGTCTCGATATCGTCCTGCCCGATCTTCCCTTCGGCGCCGGCGACGAGGTCGTCGTGTTGGTGAGCGGACTGGGCGCTACGCCGGTAATGGAGCAGTACATCTTCTACAATCGTATCGCGGAAGTTCTGGAAGAGAAGAACATCGGCGTCTATCGGCCGTACGTGGGAAACTACTTCACCAGTTTGGAGATGATGGGCATCACCCTCACCGTAATGAAGCTCGATGAAGAGCTGAAGGAGCTCATCGATCTGGACGCCTATTCCATGGGCCTCCGGCAATGGGGTGTGTAGGAGCGGCGACGATGGGTGCTGAATCATTCGATAATGGAGCGGGACGCGTCATCGTCGACGGATTGATTCGTACGATCGGCGAGAATCGAGCGTATTTGAGCGAGATCGACGGGAAGATCGGCGACGGAGACCACGGCATCAATATGGACAAGGGTTTCCAGATGACCTCTGAGCGTCTGGAGGGAAGCATGTCGATGAGTGACGCCCTCAGGACGCTGGGGCGAACGTTGCTTATGGATATCGGCGGCTCGATGGGGCCACTATACGGTCAGTTCTTTAAGGCGATGGCCAAGGTGAGCAAAGGAGCGGAGGCGATTACCGCCGAGGTTTTTGCAACGATGCTCGAGGCTGCGTACGAGGCCATTCGGGAACTGGGAGATGCCAAGCCGGGCGACAAGACGCTGGTCGATACCTTAGACCCCGCCGCCGCGGCGATGCGCCGCGCCGTGGACGAAGGGCGGTCCTTTTCCGAGGCCCTTGAGGCTATGACGACGGCGGCCCAGACGGGGTGGCGATCCACCGAGGATATGGTCGCCAAGATCGGCCGTGCATCGAGGCTCGGCGAACGCTCAAAGGGTGTTCTGGACGCCGGCGCGACGAGTTGTTATCTAATGCTCAAGAGCATGGCGGATACCGCGCGAGCGCTTCTGGCGAACTAAGGTCGCGTCGTCTCGATAACCCTCGGCCCAACCGCCGAACGCCCCTTGCGGTAGTTGCGAGGGGCGCTCCCCATCTCCTTGCGGAACACCCGCGAAAAGTAGTTACTATCCTCGAATCCGCACGCATAGCCGATCTCCGACACGGTACGCTCCGTGGTGCGTAGGAGCTCGGTCGCCTTATCCAGACGTTGTCGCCTGAGGTATTGCAGCGGCGTAAGACCGAACACGCGTCGAAACTCCCGTCTGAACCGGGAATGTGAATACCCGTGCTCCGTCGCCAGACGGGCCATATCGACGCGACTCGAATAGTTCCGTTCTATCAGTGAGGCGCACGCGGTAAGGCGCGTAAGCTCGCGTCCGGCGGGAAAGTCCGCGGCGGAGTAGCACCGCGCCAAGAGCACCAGCATCCGTTCGAACACACTGCGAAATACGACGCCGCATCCCGGTCGACGCTCCGAACGCTCGTGCTCGATCGTACGCAGCAGGTCGACGATCTCCTCCAACTGAACCGGGGATAGGTGCAGCTTGGCGGCGAATCCGTCGCTCGTGCGAACCGCCGGCTCGGTATCGACCAGGGCGGTCATACCCGGTATCTCTTCCATACCGCGGTCGCCCACAATCCTTCGATCGAATCCGATGTTGACCATCTCCAAGTCGCGGCATTCATTGAATCGGTGGCATTGCCCCTTCTTGATGACGAACACGTCGCCGGCGCGCAGCGGATAGGAGTGCCCCTCTGCAGTGTGGAGACCGCTGCCGGCGAGGACGATCACCAGCTCCCAGTAGTCGTGAGTATGCTCGGGAAATCCACCGTCGACGAGGCGAGCGCGCCCATAGGTGAGGGGAACGTCGGTCGGTGATAGCTTGCCCTCGAGAGAATAGTGGCGCACGAGGTCATTTTGTGCTGATATGTGGTCCTATCGTCAAGGAATATAGCACATTTATGCATTACCATAGCCGATCAGGAAAACATCGGAGGTAAATGATGGTGCGCTTCAAGGACGACATTTCCGAGGCACAGGAGCGGGTGGAAGCGTGGTGGGACAACCGCGAGGCCGATCGAGCGTTGATCCAAGTCACCGCGCCGCGTGATGTACCGGTGTTCAGCGTCCCCGCGGCTACATCGACCGACCTTCACTCTTTTTGGACCGATCCGGAGGTGATCATTCCGCGGATTGTGAATACCATGGGCGCGACCTATTTCGGCGGCGAGGCTTTTCCCGTCTTGTATCCCGTACCCGGTAGAATCGTCTCCATTACGTGTAAGTACCTCGGGGCGCCCAACGTCTACGTAGACGATAACACGACATGGTCGGAGCCGATCATTGCCGACTGGGACGACGCGCCCGATCTGACGTGGAATCCCGACAACGAGTGGTGGCGGATCACGATGCGCAACATGCAACGGTGCGCCGAGGCGATCGAACGCTACGAGTTGGAGTGTTTCATGGGGCTCCCGGATCTCAACGGTCCCACCGAGGTGCTCGCGGGCCTTAGAAACGCCGAAAAGATGTGTCTCGACCTCTTGTTGGCGCCGGAGGCGGTAAAAGAGGCGGCACGGAGGGTGCAGGAGGCGTGGTTCACGGCGTGGCGCGGAACGACCGAGATCGCTCATGCCTTCGGCGGCTACTTCACATGGATGGGACTTTGGTCCGCCCTTCCGGCCCCCGATCTACAGTCCGACTTCTCCTGCCTCATCTCTCCCGAGATGTTCCGTGAGTTCATCCTGCCCTTTGTCAAGGAACAAGCGGAGGCCTTTCCGCGATCTATCTTTCATCTCGACGGGCCCGACATGGTGCGGCACCTGGACACGCTCTTGGCAGTGGAGGAGATCAACGCGATTCAATGGGTCCAGGGAGCCGGTGCCGGCGCGGTCTCCGACTGGATGGAGGTCATGCGGCGCATCCAGGAGGGCGGTAAAGCGCTTTATATCTACTGCGAGCCGTGGGAGGTAGAGACGCTGGTCAAGAACCTTGACAGCCGCGGTCTGTTGATGGTGGTCCGGGGCGTTGAGGACGAGGGCACGGCTCGCGAGTTGGTTCACACGGTCGGGCGCCTGTCGTAACGAGTCGGCTTCGCCGGCGGTATTCGGCCGACGCCGATCCGGCCGTAGTTTGACTTGATGTGCACGGTTTTCGTCCCGCTCGTATTACACTGAGGCGGTGTGTTTCCCTATCTTTGCGAACGGGAGCGAACATAAGGAGGCCCGATATGCCCGAGCGACCCACAATCCTTTTGGACCCGAGCCCGCGTCGCACCGCCGAGATATTCGGGAACGACGATCTATCGCGCCTGTCGAGCCTGGGCGAGGTCGTGTGGGTGCGTGACGAACCGATGCCTCGGTCGGAGTTCGAGCGGTACAAAGATGAGTTGGACGTCATTGTAACCGGTTCTTGGCGCTACCCGTCGCCTGCCGAGATTCCGCGACTGCGAGCGGTGATGGAGGTATCGGGGCGGCATCCCACCGCCGTACAGTTCGACTACGGCTCCGCCTTTGCTCGAAACATTCGCGTTCTCAGCTGCGCACCCGCGTTCGCCCCGCAGGTTGCAGAAATGGGCCTTGCTATGGCTCTGGATGCGGCGCGGGAGATCGCCGTCGGCGATGCGGCGTTCAAGGCCGGGAGAGAGCGCTATCTGGCCGAAGGAAATCGCACGACGTTTACGCTGTTCGGCAAAACGATCGGGTTCGTCGGGTATGGGAACCTGGCGCGATATCTCCAGCGCCTCGTGGCGCCCTTCCGGTGCACGCTGCAAGCCTACGATCCGTGGCTGCCCGCGTCTTTCATTGAGGATAACGACGTCGCTCCCGTAGACCTACCGACCCTCATGGGGACGTCTGACGTCGTATTCGTTTTGGCCGTCGTCAGTAAAGAGAACCGTCACATGATCGATCGGACCCTTCTGGAGAGCATGAAACGCGGCGCCGTCTTCGCACTTTTGAGTCGCGCGCACGTCGTCGACTTCGACGCGTTGACCGACGTACTGCACGACCGGCGAATCAAAGCGGCGATCGACGTCTTTCCCGCGGAGCCGCTGTCGGCGGACCATCCGATCCGCCGTGCACCCAATACGGTACTTTCAGCGCATAGAGCGGGCTCGGTCACCGAGGATCTCCTCCTCATCGGCCGCATGGTGGCCGACGATCTCGAGGCGATCATCGCCGGGGTACCGCCGCGACGACTCCAGAACGCCGAGCCGGAGATCGTCGGGAGGTTGTAGGCGACTCGTTAATCTATGACGTCCAGCACAGCGCCGGTCGCACTGAGCATTTCGATTTTGTTAATCTCCAGGATGATCCAATGTTCGCCCCGGTACAGACGCCCGTGTACATTCGATCGGCGGAGTTCCACCGATCCGAGCTCCAGCGCCTCCCATTGGCGTGCGAGTCTCTCGGGCAGGATGGGGACGAACGGGGCTCCGGGACCGCCGACGAAGTTCCGCACATCATCCTCAATCCTGAGAAGAAACGTGTCGCCGCCGCCCGACTCGAGATTCATGTTGAACATATCGCCGGCGAACACGCGGGAGAAAACTACCTCCTGGTCCAAGTAGTCCTCCGGAGCGAAAAACGCCTCGGTGAAGTTGACCCGCATTTGAGCGGAAACCGTCGAAACCGTACCAAAGAGTACAACAACGACAATCTTTCGTAACATGGCTATGCCTCCTCGTGTGATGTCGTCACTTTTTGGGGCTCGTGAACGGTTTGAGATTACATGGAGGACTTTGTATAGATGGTGGGGACGTATCCGCCGAGCCAAAAGACTCCGTTTGATACGTGTATCATAGTAATGGTCACATGCGGGTCGGTATTCTGTCAATGATTTTTATGTCGGTGGGGCGGGAGGCGGCTTGGCTCCCGCTATTATGTGGCTCGGGACTTCAGGCCGCCTACGGTGCTCTCGGCACATCCTGTGCCTCGGCGCTCCAACCGCACGTTCCTCACTTCGTTGCGGTACGTCCGGGTTTCGCGCCGCACCTCCGTTTCAAGCCCTATCTCGGGGCCCCAAAGGAAAAAGGCGACCCTCACGGATCGCCTTTTTCCTTTGCCCGAGAAAGGACTTGAACCTTCACGGGGTTGCCCCCACTAGACCCTGAACCTAGCGCGTCTACCAATTCCGCCACTCGGGCATCGTGTCAATGCGAATTCCGACTCTATAGAATCGACCTCCCCGTGTCAATGATTTCCCGTGTCTCCCGGCGATGGGGCTCGGAGAGGTACATGCTAACTCTCGTGAGGAGAGGCTCGCTCGCGGCCGGACATGTTATATTTACATACGTGGGAAACGAACCGTCGCTTAAAACCGTCTCCGGTATCTCGGAAGAAGAAAAAAAGGAAATCGTCGATCATCTCGATGAGATAGTAGACGCGCATAAGATCGAGCTGAGCGACGATCTGTTCGTGGTGAAGGCGAAAAAGGGGATGCTTTTTCCACTTGTCGTCAACGTCGCCGCGTTGGTCGTGATCGGCGTGTCGGTGGTCTTGCTGTGGCTGTTCTTCCGACAGGACGATCAACAGTTCCGAGAACGCAGAGCGGTGTTCGCGACCGTCGAGAATCAACTGATTCGGCAACTGCAGGCGGAATCGCGCGACCAACTGCAGCAAAAAGAGCGCGAGATCTCCGAAATTCAAGGTCGGCTTCGCGCGGTCGCAATGGAGCGCAATGAGCTCCTCCAGTCCATCGAAGAGCAGATCCGCGAGCGCGAAGAGACGCTGCGCGGCCGGTTGGATGCCGAGTTGGACGCCGAACGGCGCCGTCTGGTGCAACAGGGTATAGCGGGCCGCGATTTGGAGAGTCGATTGAGCTCCTACGAGGAGGACCGCGCTATTGTGGTCGACCGCGACTTAGAGGCCTTTCGCGCTCAGTTGGAGACGGAGCGACGACGGCTGGAAGAGGATATGCAACGTATCCAGGTCGAGTACGATACACAGTTGTCGCAGTTAAACGCCGAGCGCGCCGCTCTTGTCGTCTCATTTCAGGAGCGGGAAGCGGACCTCCGCCGCCGGTTGGAGATGCGCACGGTAGCGCTTAGAGAGAGCCGGGAGGCCGCGGAGGCCGATGTAAGGGCGGCGCAAGCGCGGTTGGACGAGCTGGCGCGACAGCGTGAGGCGGAAGAGAGTTTGAACAATCAGGTATCGGGGCACCTTGCGCGCCTCCGTGCCGCGGTCAGGCAAAACGAGTATGACGAGGCGCGCGAGTCGATTGCGGCGTTCAGGAGTTTCATCGATCCGACCGAGGGCGTGCCGATCGCCTATCCACGCCGCGAGATCGACCTGTTTATGGTCGATGCGATAGACCGATTGATCGCGGCCGAGGGTGATGCACGTGATGAGGCCGCTTCGATCGCCGAGCGGCTGGAGCGGCTCCAGAACATCGGCACTCACCTCGATTCGGCCGGTACGTCCCTCGCGGCTCTCGACGAGGAGCGCGCCGCTGCGTCGTATCGGGCGGCCCTTGCCGAAGTGTCGGGACTCGAGGCGGCCCACGCCTTCGTCGTCGACAGAGAGGTCGGGCGCACCCGGCGTGAGGCGCAGGCGATCATCGGGCCGTTGGAGGCTCTGCTCGAGACTTCGGAGGCGGAAAACGAACGGTACGTACAAACGATCGCTCTCTTGGAGGATCGGGAGGCAACTCTTGAGGGGGAGATTGCCGAAAGTCGGCTTGAAATCGATGAGCTCCGCGCCGCGATCGCCGATGTGGACGCTCGCCTCGAGGAGTCGGAGGCTGCCGCCGAGACGTTGCGGAACGATCGGCAACGTCTCGCGAATGAGGTCGAGCAGCATCTGGGGCGAATCGCCCGGTTGCAAACGGACGTGGAGTCCGCCGCCGAGCGCTCGACTCAGGCGGCGATCGAGGCCTCCGCCGCCGCGGAGGCGCGAATCGTCGAACTCAACGCGGCCCTGGACATCGCCTCCGGCGAAATCCGCGATCTCCGCGCAGAGCGCGCAGACTACGCCGATCGTCTGCGTGCGTCCCGACGGGAGGCCGACGCACTTCAGGAGACGGTGGCCACCCTGGACGGACTGCAGACGCGGTATCGCGAGTTCGTGGACCGTCACAGTCGGGTCACGATGGAGGATGAAGCGGGGCTGGTGGAGTCGAAGTTTCTGCTCGATACCTTCGTCGGTTCTCCGGAGATGAGCGGCGTGTTTCCCGAGCTTTTGACACGCATTCGTTCATACGACCGCGCATTTGAGAACGCCGGATATCGGAGCGCGCTGCTCGATATTACCGAGATCCTGGAGGATCTCTCGTTCTTCAGCGAGCCGGCGGAGCAATTGGAGTACCTTCGAGAACGAATTGAGGAAGGCACCGACAATGGGATTCGACGGGAGATGTTGGTGACGCTGCGGGATCTGGTCACCCTGCGGTAGATGAGGCGACACTAAAGGAAGATTCTGATGCCGACGGCGGTGTTCCGCATGTCGATCGCCGCATTATCGGTGATGATGTATCCCGGGACCGACCGTCCCTCGTAGTACCCTTGCGGAAACGAGACGACGATAAAATCGTCCACCGACCCGGGTAGATAAACCAACGGTTCGTACTCCAGAAATAGGCGCACTCTCAGAAACGGAGCGTACTCAACGCCGATCGTCGCGGACAGACCGAAGGGTGCGACGGAATCCAGCCCGTTCTTATCGCCGTCGTGACGGACGCGAAGGAACGCTCCCGCTCCACCGTAGGGGCGTATACGGCGCTCCGGAGCGTTGAGATATCCTCCCGCCTGAGCCGAGAGGAGCGTCATCGGATTAAACTCGAACAGCTCCGGGGTCTCCGTCTCGGACCGGCTCGATATTAAGTATACGCCCACCGCGTATGAGGTGATGCCCGCACGGACGAATACTCGCGCCGGCACGGGGTAGTACGTCCCGCGCGCGCCCAGGAATTGCAGGCCGTTGAGGGATAGATCGACACCCCACGTGCTCACCGGGATGGGATCGAGATCGATAGCGACCGAATCGTATCCGACATAAAAGGTCTCGGCGGCGGGAAAGTGTTCGGTGCGCTCGGCCCGGGCGGTGTAGGTTGCCGGGTTTTCGACGTGTATCACGACTTCACCCGCGGGGCCGACCGGTACCGCTTCGTCCGTCAGGCCGTGGATGGTCGAACCGGGCGGAGCGTTGACCGTGACGCCGACTCGCCGCGTTACCGGATCGTTCCAGACGTACATCGATTCGGTGAGCGGCTGCCAATAGAGTCGATCGACGAGTCGAAAGGGAACCGCCCGTTCGGCGCCGTCACCGAGGTGTGCTTGTCCTCGATCCCGCAGAATATCGTACGAGGAGGCGCGCGCGCCTACGTCCTCCATGGAGCCTGTCACTTCGACATAGAGCCAGCTGTGAGCGCCCTCCCGCAGCGCCGCAGCGTAGAGTCTCTCGTGATCCTCCGGGGTATCGAAGGTGTCGTGCTCCAGAATGACCAGGTTGGGATCGGCGCGGCGTATCGCCGAGACGAGCGATTCGTACACGATACGAAGCTCGGCGGTGGTAAAATCGGCGTCGTCGCCGGCC
Source organism: Alkalispirochaeta sp. (assembly GCA_965601925.1). Lineage (GTDB taxonomy): Bacteria > Spirochaetota > Spirochaetia > DSM-27196 > Alkalispirochaetaceae > Alkalispirochaeta. The sequence goes on along the minus strand of OZ271854.1, from coordinate 475,362 downwards.
GCGAAGAATATGACGGAGCGACGTTGTTCGGTATCGGCCGCCTCCGGTACTGCGCCGATTTGTGCGTATGCGCCGAGGAGGCCCGTCGCGACCGATAGCAGTATGCAGAACGGTTTCACCATGTGAACACGGTCCCCACTATAAACGGCGGAACGGCGTCGCCGATGAATAGCCACGTGCGACTCCAATAACCGGACGGTACGCCGAGATTGTAGCGCAACTCCGCGCCGGCAAAGAGGCGCCGCCCGCGCACCGTGAACTCGATCGTCGGATTGGCGATCGACAAATACCAATCGCTGAACCGCTCTCCCGATCCGTCGATCGGTACCGACCATAGAAAACCGGCCCCCGCCGACAGATACAATCGTATCGGCGAGGTCGGGGCAAAAAAAGCGTACCGTCCGAGGACGAGTGCCGCATCGGTGCGCGTGTATCCCTCGAATGGGTCGGCACTCGTGTTGAGCTGTAACTCCCCGAAGGTCTCGTCCGGGCTAAGGTAGGCGCGTATTCCCGCGCCGACACCGAGAACACGGTCCAACTCCCAAGAGAACGTCGCCGCGACCGAGGTTTGCGGCGTCATAGGACGTAACGTCACGACGACGGCTCGCGAGTCCAGGAGGATATCGGCGTGCAGATCGTGATAGTCCGGCTGTGTCATACGGAGTGTGACGACGGAGCCTATCTCGAACGGAGTAAACGGCACGACCAACTCGCCCCCCGATATCGACCCCACGAAACGGTCGGCAAAGTATACTCGTGCGCCGTCATCGCGCGAACGGAGCGTGATCTTCCGCACCTCGGTCTCGGAAGGGATGTACACGTAACGGTCGTCCAAAAACGCTTCCAGAGCGGGTCGCAAACCTTCTATCGTCGACGGGAGGGCGTTGTAGAATGCGAGCCCGGGGCGACCCCGGTCCAAGAGGCTCGCCAGTACGACTCCCTGTTCGACATCGTGGACCTTCAGGTTAATCAACACCTCCCGTTCCGTCTGACGGAAAAAGCCCGTAACCGCTACGTCGGCTCCGATCGCCCCGGCGTCGGCCAGTGCCGCCGTCCGGGAGAGCTCCGCATCGTCGGCCGCTCCCATCGAGCGGTCGACCGAATCGAACCCGAGGGTCTGCAACAGATCGCGGAGCGCCGACAACACGATCTCCCTCGTAGCACCTTCTCCCGCGGCCGGCGAGAAATCGTCAATGTGGATGACGGCCGTAGGGCGCGTACTCGCCGTCTCCTGCGCGTATACAGCCCCATGCGGCCACGCCATGAGGCACGCCATGGTCATCATCGTCGTGTGCGCTTTCATCGCCACGCTACTTGCTCTTTATGATCTCCACGCCGTCCCAGTCGCTGGGGGGCGGATCGTTCTCATAGGTCCGGCACCGTTGCAGCATGAGCTCATTGACGTGCTCGCTCTTGCCGAGAGCCTCTATCTCGTCGAACTTCTCCACACACCCGTTGAACTCCCGGTTGAAATAGAGCTCCATGCCCTCGTTGTGGAGTTTGAGGGCGCGCTCCTCCTCGGCGGAGAGCGCTCCGTGGGCCGTATAAATCCGCACGCTCTGATGTTTCCCTTTGACCGCCACCGCGTCGATGAGGCGACACGGGATCTCGTTCTTCACCTCCTCGTACAAGCTCTCGGAGATGATCAAATCTTGGCGATACAGCTTCGTGAGACCTTCCAGACGCGAGGCGAGGTTGACCATGTCGCCGATGACGGTGTAGTCCATCTTGCGCTCGGTGCCGATGTTCCCGACGGTAACCTCACCGTATGCAATCCCGACTCCGATACGGAATTCCGGCTTGCCCGTACGGAGCTGCTCTTGATTGAAGACTTTGACCGCGTCGACCATCTCCATGCCGGCCCGCACCGATTGCAACGGGTCGTCGTCGTGGCGCACAGGCGCGCCGAATATCGCCATAATGGCGTCGCCGATGTACTTATCCACCACGCCGTTGCGATTCATGATGATATCGACCATCACCGAGAAGTAGCGGTTGAGCGAGTTCACCAGATCGTCGGGGCTCATGCGCTCGGATATCGTCGTGAACGACCGAATATCGGAGAAGAGCACGGCGATCTCGCGATTTTCGCCGACCAACATCGCGTCCGGATTGACGAAAAAGCGATCGATGAGCTCCTGGGGAACGTACTTCTGGAAAATGTTGCGGATCTTCATCTCTTTCTTCTGCGCGACTACCGCCTCAAAGGCGTACTGCTTGATCGTGTTGTACGCTTTGTCCAGCTCTCCGATCATGATGTTGAAGGTGTGTGATACCTGGCCTATCTCGTCGTCGTGCTCCACCTCGACACGCTCGCTCAGGTCGTTGGACGAAATGATCGTCTTCATTGCCGCTGCCATACGGGAGAGAGGCTGCATGGTAAACCGTACAAAGAAGAGAATCAGCAGAATCGAGAATGTCGATCCTCCCAGAATAAGTATGATGGTCTGTACGGTTATCCGGTTGAGGTAGGTGTAGAAGGCGTCTCGTCCCTCGGAGACGAAGACAAACCATCCGAACGGCTCGAACGAGAAGCTCATCGCCACGCGCTCGATCTCGGCGATCGTAACGCTTTGTAAGCCGCGCTCGGCGTTGCCGATCACCTCCGCGAGTCGATCGCGTTCTTCGTCTTCCAGGGCGATATCGTCGGTCGCCATCACCACCCGAAGATCGGGGTCGACGGCGAGGATGAGCTCCGACTCGCCGCGCACGAGCGAGCGTGCGTATACCTCGATACCGGCCTGTGTCGCCTGTACCATCACGGGATTACCGGTTAGTCCGTTCTGAGCCAACAGGTCCCACTCGCTCGCCATGTGACGCTCCAGCTCCGAGACCTTGAAGTCGAGGAACTCGGTGGTAACGCGATTGACCCCGTTCACGGCCACGAAAAAGGACGATATGCCGCCGATGACGAGCGTCGTGAAGAGGATGGGTAAGACGACAAAGACTACCTTCAGCCAGATTTTCATAGCGTATTTCTCCGACCGGCCGCGATCCGTGTGGGTGAGCATATTCGCGGCCGTTTACACCGGCTATATATCGTTCGATATATTTTTGACGCTGAAAATCGTCTTACATAGGGGAGATGAATATCTCCTTACGGTATTTTACACCGACTGTTTGCGTAAGTCAGCCTTACGATGGTGCGCGGCGAGGTACACCTTGCGTAGGCGGATGGACTCCGGCGTTACCTCCACCATCTCGTCGTCGCGAATGAACTGGATGGCTCGCTCCAGAGTCATGGGAAGAATCGGGGTGAGGACCACCGCGTCGTCCTTGCCGGCGGCGCGCATATTGGTGAGTTTTTTGGTCTTGCACGGATTGACGTTGAGGTCGTTCTCTCTGTTGTGTTCGCCGACGATCATCCCTTCGTAGACCGGCTCGCCCGGGGCGATGAACAGTTGACCGCGGGGCTCCAAGTTAAAGAGCGCATACGGTACCGCCTCTCCCGATCTGTCGGCCACGAGAGAGCCGGTAAAGCGATTCAGAAACTCGCCGCGATGCGGTTCATACCCGAGAAGCGACGAGTTGATGATTCCGGTACCGCGCGTGTCGGTGAGGAACTCGTCGCGATATCCCAACAAGCTTCGGGACGGCACGCTGAACTCCAACCTCGCGCGGTTGCCTTTGTGAATCTCGTAGCTGAGCATACGTCCCTTGCGCTTGGAGAGCTTCTCGGTCACCACGCCGGTGAAGCTCTCGTCGCACTCCAGGAACAGATGCTCGATCGGCTCTAGTGTCTTGCCGTTTTCGGTGCGAAAGATCACCTTGGGGCGCCCGACATTGAGCTCAAAGCCCTCGCGACGCATCGTCTCCAGGAGGATGACCATCTGAAACTCTCCGCGCCCCTTGACGATGAACCCCTCTTTGCTCGCGGTCTCCTCGACTTGGATGGAGACGTTGAGCATCGTCTCTTTCTTGAGACGTTCGTAGATTTTGCTCGACTGGACGATCTTCCCCTCGCGTCCTAACAGAGGCGAGGTATTGGGAGCAAAGAGCATGGATACCGTGGGTTCGTCCACCGTGATGCGGGGAAGCGCCTTGGGTGCGGTCTTGGCGCAGATGGTATCGCCGATATGCACGTCCTCCACGCCGGCAAGCACCACGATATCGCCGGGCGATGCGACCTCCGCATCCCTCAATGACGGACCCTCGTGGGTCTGCAGACGGGTAACGCTGAGATTGGTCTGTCGTTCGTGCTCGCCCAAGCACACCAACGATTCGCGACTCCTGGCCGAGCCGTGGATCACTTTGCCGACCGCCAAACGTCCCAGAAAGTCCGAGTAGGAGAGGTCGGACACCAACATCTGAAACGGCTCCGACGAGTTGTAGACCGGGGGCGGAACCTCCTCCACGATCGTATCCATGAGCGCATGCAGGTTATCCGACTCCTCCTCCAGACTCTTTTTGGCGATGCCGCTTCTGCCGTCGGCGAAGAGCACGGGGCAGTCCAGCTGTTCTTCTCCCGCGTCCAGGTCGATGAGGAGATCGTAGATTTCATCGAGTACTTCCAGGGGACGCGCATCGGAACGGTCGATCTTGTTGATCACGATTACCACGTGGAGCGATGCGCGTAGCGCCTTGTCCAGGACGAAGCGTGTCTGGGGCAACGGCCCCTCCGAGGCGTCGACGAGTAACAACACGCCGTCCACCATAGAGAGCGCCCGTTCCACTTCCCCGCCGAAGTCGGCGTGTCCCGGCGTATCCAGGATGTTTATCTTGATACCCTTCCAGGAGATGGCGCCGTTTTTGGCGGCGATGGTAATGCCGCGCTCCCGCTCCAGGTCCATACTGTCCATGAGGCGCTCCGCCGCCTCCTGCCCGTGGCGAAAGACGCCGGATTGGCGAAAGAGGGCGTCTACCAGGGTCGTCTTTCCGTGGTCGACGTGGGCGATGATCGCGATGTTGCGCAAGCGTTGGTTGGCGGCATCTTTGTGCATGGAGGGAAGCTATCCGGGATCGGGCCGGTTGGGATAGGGGGTGGAGCGAGGTTTGTGATCGCTCAAAGCCGGCGGGCAACACGCCGCACTACGAACCGACCTGAAGCGACGGCCGCCGCGTGCTCACGGGCGGATAACGAGCATTGTCGCCCCGTTTATCGGTATGAAGCTCGTTGGTGGTGTACCGTCCGCCGCCGTCAGAGCGAACTCTCCCGTTCCCGTCCCCTCGTAGGTGAATCCAAAGTCGGCGTCGACGGAGTTGTTCGGGTTGATGAAGTTCCGCACGCGGTGCTGAAATACCGAACCGTCGTTGTTATACGCAATGAGATCGTACCAGTACCCGTCTCCCTTATCTTCTCGCAGCACGAGCTTGACCAGCCTGCCTTGATCGGTGCTGATATAGAAGACCGTGCCTAACGGCAGTCGGTTGGCCCCGCTGTTGTCTGTCGGTGTCGTGTTCAACTGTCCGGCATCCTGCGCCTGCTGCACATCGGCGAAGGTGGTGTTGTGATACGGCGTATCGAGCGTGTAGGCGGCCGTACTTATCGGGCCGGCCGTGTATCCGTTCCTGAATGCGCGCGCTCGCAATGTCGTCGTCTCTTGGATGGGAATCGATCCGGAGTATGTCGGTGAGCTCGCCGTCGGCTCGGAGCCGTCGAGGGTATAGTGAACGGCGGCTCCGGTTGTCGTCGTCGTGAGTGCTACATTAAACGATTGCGTGTAACTCCCCGGTGCGACGCTGAAATCGACCTCCGCGACTTGAAACGCATATGATGCGGTGAACACACCCGTACCCGCATATCCGTTCTTAACGGCGATGGCGCGGATCGTCTGATCCGATGTGACGGACAACGGGGCGCCGTATATCGGCGATCCCGTCGTGGGCGTAGTGTTGTCCGTAGTGTAGTGGATCGTTGCGTCGGTTGTGTTGGTAGAGAGCGTTACGGCGGCCAGATCGTTATTGTAGGTGCCGCCGTTCGGGGTGAAAGTGACCGGGGCGACCTCCATCGTGTACTCGTTGAACACTTCGTTGGAATCGGTATACCCGTTCTTGACCGCGATGGTGCTGATCGTTTGACTCGATGTGACCGACAACGGCGCGCTGTAGACGTCGGACGTTGCCGGGTTTGGAAAACTGCCGTCGGTGGTGTAGTAGATCGTTGCGTCGTTCGTCTCCGTCCACAGCGTTATGGTGTTGATGTCGTTGTCGAAGGTTCCACCGGTGATGCTGAAGAACACGTCGGCTACCACCAAGGTGTACGTTTCGCTCGCCACATTGGAGTCGGCGTAGTCGGTCTTGACGGCGATTGCTCGGAGTGTTTGCGTCGAGGTTATCGTGAGTGGGCCGCCGTATTGCGTCGATGACGGCGTGGGCGTGGAGCCGTCGGTCGTGTAGTGGATCGTGGCGCCGCTCGTATTTGTCGAGAGCTCCACACCGGCGACGGCGTTGTTGAATGTTCCTCCGGAGGTATTTATCGACACCGGCGCCGTCTTGAAATTGTAGGTTGCAGTCGCGCCGGCCGAGTCGACGTACCCCGAGCGAACACCGATCGCCCGAATGGTAGTCGTCCCATCGACCGCGATGGGCCCCCCGTACTGCGTCGATGACGCCGTAGGCGGTGAGCCGTCGGTGGTGTAGTGGATGGTCGCTCCCGCGGTCGACATGGAGATGGAGACCGAGATTGCGTTGTCGTACGTCGGCGCCGCGCTCGTTTGGAAGATCGGCGTCGCGACGGTGTTCCAAACGATCGAGTAGGTGCCGGTCACCGTGGCGGGTTGCTTTTGCGGCGCGGTCGCAGTGGCGATAATCGTAACAGTTGTGTTATGACCGGCGACCGATATCGTCTCCCCGCCGTAGATCTGCGACGGATCGTTTGTATCGGGATCGGACCCGTCGGTGGTGTAGTAGATCGTCGCATCGGGATCGTTGTTGGTGATCGTTACACTTTGGTCGGTGTCGTAGGTGCCGGGAGCGAGGCTAAAAGAGGGAGCATTTGCCGCGTCGTAGTTAATGGTGTAGGTCGCGCTCGCCACGGTGCTGGGGAGCGTTTGGGGCGCAACGGCGATTGCGTTGATGGTGACGATCGTATCGTGGCCGACGACCGGAATCGGACCGCCGTAGATCTGCGACGGGTCTGCGGGATCGGGATCGGTGCCGTCGGTGGTGTAGAAGATCGTCGCCGCCGGCTCATCGCTCTCGATGGAGACGGACTGATCGGTATTGTAGGTTCCCGGCAGCACCGAAAAGGTCGGGGGATTTACCGCGTTGTAGTTGATGGTGTAGGTCGCGCTCGCCACGGTGCTGGGGAGCGCTTGGGGCGCAACGGCGATCGCGTTGATGGTGACGATCGTATCGTGGCCGACGACCGGAATCGGACCGCCGTAGATCTGCGACGGGTCTGCGGGATCGGGATCGGTGCCGTCGGTGGTGTAGAAGATCGTCGCCACCGGCTCATCGCTCACGATGGAGACGAACTGATCGGTATTGTAGGTTCCCGGCAGCACCGAAAAGGTCGGGGGATTTACCGCGTTGTAGTTGATCGTATAGGTCGCGCTCGCTACATCGCTTGGGCGCATGTCCTCTTTGGCGGCTATCGCTTGTATCGTGACGGTCGTTTCGTGTCCCGTGATGGGTATCGGACCGGTGTATACCGGCGACGACTCGGTCGGTGTCGTGCCGTCCGTCGTTACATGGATCGTCGCCTCCGCGGTCGGTGTGGAGAGTGACAACGATAGATCGCGATTGTATACGCCCGGGGCGATAGCAAAGAGGGGTGCTTCAACCTGGGGGAGCTCTTCTTGAGCGGTGGCTTGCAGCGCTTCGGGGGAGAACCCGAACGGTTGTATACAACCGGCCGACAAAAAGAGAGCGACGCTTGCCGCTACCGCAGCCTGCAGTACGTTCTTTCGTACCACGTCTCCTACCTCGATCAGCGTTTCGAATACCCGACCAAATCAATAAGTTTTTGTTCTGCGATAATAAAGATACCGCCTTCGTCGCGAGGTGGCTGTATATCGTTCGGTATATTTTCGGAGCTGGTCGTGTTGAGTCCGCCTGCCGATCGCCGATAGCGCGACGTACCGAGCCCGTCCTCCAATTTGATCCCGGTGTGAAAACCAGGGATCAGGATATCGAGAACTGAGCCCGGCCGTCCTCTTCCCAAGCGGTAATATGCCGCTGTGCATCGTCGGCTTCGCGCGCCAAGCCGGCGTGAACGGCGGCGGAGACTATTTCGCGTCGCACGGCCGAACCCATGGCGCGTGTACCCGATACGTACAGCGCAGCGCCCGCTGCGAGCCACTCGGTGAACGTCTCCCGCCGGCGCGCCACAACGTCGGTAACGCGAGTGCAATGGTGAAGCCGCGCCCCGGCATCCGTTACGCTCGGCTCCTCGACCTCACTGCGGGACTGTGCGATGTCCATCTCGTCGATTATAGAGCGGCGGCGGTAGTCGAGGAGTTCCTCCTGGTACAGGCCGTAGCGGCTCCATGCGCGCACGCCGAAGATAAGCCACACCGATGTAGGCGTCGCTCCCGTGCCGTGCATTGTACGCTCCCGCAGCCATGCGAGTGCGCCAGCGATCCCCGTTCCGGTAACGATGATAACCAACCGCTCGGACTGCTGTGTGTCCAAGCGCCACGGGTGGCGCAGGCTCCACGCGTGGACGATACGCGGCTGAGCGTTTTCGTGTAGACGGCGTACAAAAGCCGTTGCACGACCGTCGGCCGGTACGATGGCGCCGTCGGGCTCCTTTACTTTCGTCTCTGCGGCGCTCACGATAATCTCCACTCGGTCCCGTCCGAAAAGGCGTCCACCGCGCTCCACGCGACTGAGGGAGTACGCTCGTGCCGTGGTTCGCGGTTGGAGGCGAAGTAGCTCGCGTGGGCCGATCGGTGGTGTCGCACTCCGCAGCGTAGCGGTCAGGGAGACACCGCGACCGTCCCCTACGTGCTGCGGGGCGAGACGGTCGAGTCCGTTACCGCCAAGCGGGTGTGACGCACCGTATCCGAGACGATCGAGCAGCTGAGGCCCGGCCACCCGGAGCTCGATATCCTCTTCCAGGATGCGTCTGAGTCGTGCGTACCGTAGTCGGCCCGGCTGAAAGACGCTGGAGTGGGTGATGATCGGATAGCGTCGAGTATCGGCGCATTGCAAAATGCCGATGATCTCGTCGACGAGGTGCGGCGGGTTCGACCATCGTAAAAGCAACGTGTCACCTACCGAATGACGAATGCCCCGCGGCCCGGTGAGGCGTATTTCCCATACCGCGCCGCGATCGAACGTTCGTGCCGCCGTATCTCCAGCGTCGCGGTCGAGTCTGGTAATATCGGTCATCTCATAACGCGATGCCCGGCGGTGCAGGACCCTCATGCGCGATCGGAAGTAACGTCGCTGACGGTCGGCAAGACTCCCCGAGGAATGACGGAGGAGAACCGCGGATACGCTACGGATGAGCAGCACATAGCGCCGCACGCGATGCGACAATGTAAGAAGGAGTCGTTCCATGTTCGGTCTGCTCTAGTGCGAAAAGAAGCGCGCGACAAGCTCCTCAAGCGCGGCCTCATCGGCGTTTCGCGTCAATACTACGTCGGATGCGTCCTTCAGTTCATCGTGGGCATTGGCCACCGCGACGCCGGTACCGGCGACGCTTACCATCTCACAGTCGTTTAACCCATCACCGATCGCGATCGTCTGTTCAATAGGAATCGTCAGGTGGCGCGCAAGTGTGCTTAGCGCGTCGCCTTTATTTACTCCCGAGGCGACGATCTCCAGATAGTGTGGTTTGGAGAATACCGTCTCAAACCGGCCGCCGGAAAGTGCGCTCAGCGCCTCGCGATGGCGAACCAACACGTCGTGCTCATCGATAATAAGAAGTTTCGCGCTTCCCCGGGGAAGCGTATCCGTGACGCTCGCCACCGCCTCCCACGCCATCGAGGCGCTGACCGCGTAGCGTTCGGCGAGGGACCGCCTCCGTGCATCGCCGGGCGCCGCGACAAACGCCTCGTCGGTATAGCCTTGAAGCAAGAGTCCGTGTTCGACGGTGTACGCCTCGATCTCGGCTATTACATCCCGGGGAATATAGTGTTCGTACAAGACCTCGTCGGAGAGTGCCGATACGACGCGTGCACCGTTGAACGATATGAGGTACTCGTCTTTTTCCAGCCCGATGAGGTCGCGAATGACGGTGCGCATACTCACCGTGGCGCGTCCGGAGCTGAATACCACCACAACCCCGCGGTCGTGCAACGCCGTAAGGGCGCGCCGATTGGCGTCGGGAAAGGTGCCGTCGCGAGCGAGAATCGTGTCGTCGATGTCGGTAGCAAGAAGACGATACATGGGCGTGAGTGTACGAATCCGACGGGCGGTGCGGCAAGCGGTTGGAGGCACGGGCTCATGGTACCTATCCGGCGACGACCGAGCCCTTTTTTCGCGCTTCCGTATGAGGAGCGACTCATCGACAACGGTCCGACCACTACGGATCTCATGTTTCAATCCACGCTCCCGCGTGGGGAGCGACGCGATTTACAACGGGATACGGATGTTGGATCTCGCGTTTCAATCCACGCTCCCGCGTGGGGAGCGACCGGACTCCTTGCGGTCCGCCGCGCGCTCCGCGTCGTTTCAATCCACGCTCCCGCATGGGGAGCGACTGTGACTTCATAGACGATACGGTTCGGACCGGTGTTTCAATCCACGCTCCCGCATGGGGAGCGACTTTCTCTCGCAAAAACCACGACCAATACCAAGAGTTTCAATCCACGCTCCCGCATGGGGAGCGACCGGAGACGTTCATTCAATTCGTCGACACGTTCCCGTTTCAATCCACGCTCCCGCATGGGGAGCGACTATGATGGAGTCCCGCAAGATACGCAATCACGATGTTTCAATCCACGCTCCCGCATGGGGAGCGACTTGCTCTATCTGCTCTTCCCGGATGTGTTATGGGAGTTTCAATCCACGCTCCCGCATGGGGAGCGACGCGCGAGGCGGCGCACCCGTGTGCTGTTCCGCATTGTTTCAATCCACGCTCCCGCATGGGGAGCGACACACCCCATGGAGATCAGCGTCGAGACTGTCCATGTTTCAATCCACGCTCCCGCATGGGGAGCGACGATTCCATCCTCTCGCGGGTCCGCTCGGGGTCAAAGTTTCAATCCACGCTCCCGCATGGGGAGCGACCCTGGCGGCACTTCTACGTATCGATGATGCGTATGTTTCAATCCACGCTCCCGCATGGGGAGCGACCGATAATGGATACACTGTCAGTCAATCTCCCAAAGTTTCAATCCACGCTCCCGCATGGGGAGCGACACGACCCAGGGTTGGGAGGAATCCCTCAATCTAGGGTTTCAATCCACGCTCCCGCATGGGGAGCGACGTAAGAGAGTACGGTTTTACCGAGGATGTGGTTCGGTTTCAATCCACGCTCCCGCATGGGGAGCGACGTGGTAGAGTCTTCGAGCACCGCTATCCAAAAGTCGTTTCAATCCACGCTCCCGCATGGGGAGCGACATCGCCGCCCATATCAACACCAGGACGCGGAACGGTTTCAATCCACGCTCCCGCATGGGGAGCGACGCGTTCACCTCGATATCGATGTCTCTGAGATACCGTTTCAATCCACGCTCCCGCATGGGGAGCGACTGCTCAACTCTTAAGTCGATACGACATCTATAGTTAATAAGTTTACTGCGCGAAGGCAGGGGTTTTGTAGCGGTGTTGTCTCTTTCGAAAGACATGGAAAACAATAAATATCTATATCGTAATGAATTATATTCATCGCGAACATTCCGGTATTTTCGCGTGAGCTTAGGGTTCGCGCTATACGATGAGCGCACCCTCCGGATCGTACGGCTCTTTAGCCCCGATATGCTCGACGCGCCGCTTCCAATTGGCTCCCAGGAAATAGAATCGCAAGCTATCGTAGCGCTCATCGATCGTCTCAACGAGCTTCTGTCTGAGTTTGGTCCATTGCGCCGGATCAACGAGACATTCGAATACCGAGTACTGAACGCGTTGGCCGAAATTGAGGCAGTGCTTCGCAACGTGGCGTAAGCGTCTCTTGCCGTCCGCCTCGTCGGTCTTCACGTCATAACTCACGACCACCAACATGCGTCACCCCCCCTATCCTTTCATCCCTACTTCCACAAAAACGGCGGATACGCGTCGAGCTCGTCCCGAATGTACTTTCCGAATAGCAGCGCCTGCACCACCGGTATGAGTCCTATCGAGACTTTCTCCTGGGTGAATCCGTGTTGTAGCTCCTCTTGTTTACGCTTCTGATATGCAAGAAGAACAACTTTGCGCGTATCGTCGTCCATGAGCACGGCTCCAGTTCCCGTTATATCGAATCCCGAAGCGCCGACCTGTTTGCGATTGATCAACGAGAGGACGAGCCGATCGGCGAGCCACGGGCGCAGCTCCTCCATCAGGTCCAAAGCGAGGCCCGGTCGTCCCGGACGGTCGCGATGCAGAAAGCCGACCTCCGGATCAAGACCTACCGTTTCGAGCGCCGAACGCACATCGTGCAGTATCAGTGTGTAGACGAAGGAAAGCAACGCATTGATCGGATCCAACGGTGGGCGCCGTGACCGGCTCGTAAAACGAAACGCCTTTTTTTGGTGTACGATAAGCTCGTCGAACACGCCGAAGTAGCTCGCCGCAGCCTCACCCTCGATACCGCGGATCGAGTCGAGAAGGTTCTCTTTTTCAAGACGCCGCAACGATGCGTCGAGGCGGCGAATCGCGTCTGCCACGCGCTCAGTGTCGATTTTCCCCCCGTGATCGCGCTGCGTCCGGAGCAACACCGCGCGCGCATTCATGACTTTTCCGATGACGATACCGCGGGCGATCGAGGCGCAGTGTTCGGGGTCGTCGGCTCGTCGATATTGCTCTCGTCGAACCAAGACATTCCCGTCGGTCTCCCCGGTTACTCGTGCCAAGAATCTTCCATGTTCGGTGAGGAAGCTCACACTCACCTTGTTCTCCGCGCAATGCCCAAGCAGGAAAGGACTACACAAGACATTCCCGAAACACACTACGCCGCCGAGGTTGTGAATCGGCACGCGAAAAAGCTCCGAGCCGTCGTGGTTGACCACGATCGATTCGCCCTCTTTGCGGAGATAGCTCGACTGACGGGTAACGAAGAGTGTATTGAGATGACGTTTCACGGCGCGCTCTCCCGAAGGACACTCTTGATCTGTCGGGAGAGAAACGCCGAGGCGCTTTGCCTTCGGCCGGCGACCTTGGGGCCACATATGTCAAAGAGCGAACAGGCGTCGCACCGCGCCGGTTCGTACTCCATCACCGGGGTCACCCGTGACCGGAATAGCTCGTGCACCCGGCGAGCAGCGTCGTGCGTCGCGCTGCGAATGGTCGGCCCAAAGTCTACCCGTTCTCGACGCCGCGTCTTTCCGTAGAACAGGTAGCCGAACGGCACCGCTTGTCCCGTCATCTCCTCTAACGAGAGCGCTTGGGCGCACAATTGTACCACGTCGATGAGCGTCTGCTTGGGTCGACCGCGCTTGAACTCGACGGGGCGCGGCGGGCCGTCAGATGGGTACTCGATCACGTCGGCGATCCCGACGACTCCTACCTCCAACGACCGAAGGGGAACGCTATACTCCGAACTTAGTCCGCCTCGGCGGCGCGTCTCCTCCCGGTGGACGTTACGGTGGAGCACGTCGCCCTCGGCGGTAAATCGATTCTCCGCCCACACACGCTCGATATGAATCAGTCCGCACTGCCGCTCGCAGTACAATACGTGCTGGAGCGCGCTTATGGGGACCAGTTCGTTTTCGGCAAACGCCATAGCGTGTCACACCATTTCGTGAAGATTGACCCCTGCGGGCACGCCCTTCCGATTGATGGTGATCGCGTAATCTGAAAAGGATCGCGCGGGTCGCTCAATGTCCCCGTCTCCGACCCTCTTGATCGCCACGAGGTCAAAAAGCGTGTGGGCAGGCGCGTTACCCAGCGCGCTGTCGTGCTCAAAGACGAACAGCTTGCGTGTGCTCATCCTTCCGCGCGCCGCCGAGCGGTCGTGTTCAAACATATTGGTGAGAGCTTCCCACAGAAGGGCCAGGTCTTCCCCGGAAAACCCGGTATCCTCGGCAAAGAAGGCCGAAACAAACCCCTCGGCGCGGTATAGGCCGTAAGGTACGATCCACTTGCGTCCCATCGTGCGGTTGTCCTTCTGTTTTTCGGCATCCTCTTCCGAGGTGACGGCCATGCGCGTAATCGTCTGTTCGACCGCCTCGATCGGCTCAACGCTTTTTGCAAATGCGATTTGTACCGGACCGCGAACCTGCCCCGCGTTGTGCCCCGTGCTCATGACCGCGCCAAAGGTCCGTACGTCGAAGAAATGGTCGCACATCCACTGCTTCGCCTTGTCGGCCTCCTCGTCGGAGCCGCGCTTGTCTTTGTTTTTTTCCTTCACCCCCGCGACCGACGAACCGGTCTCTCGGTGGGCGTCGTCAATGGTCCGGTTGAGTATCCCCCGCTCAGTGACGTAGATCCTATGCGGATCCGCGTTTCGATGTTTCAGTAGCACGTAGTTTCTGATCTTGCGTTTCAGCGCCACGTCCGATACCCAGCCGATGTTCATGTCAAAATCCATGCGGGGATGGTTGTCGGCGTCCGGGTCACCGTTTGGATTGCCACTTTCTACGTCAAAAAGCAGAAGAAACTCATACCGTTTCGTGATCGTGTCGCCCATGCTATTCCTCCGTGTTTGTCTGTTCCGCGTCCGTGGCGTCGCCTTTTGGGGTAAAGAGTTCTTTGCGCTGGTGGTAGTAGCCGAGGGCAAAGAGGCCCTGGTCCTCCTGAGAGAGCCGGCTCGGATATCGGTCGGGATGAAGACGGTCCGCGATCTCTTGCAGGAGCTTGTCGTAGTACGTTCGTGCATTCTCGGGCAGCTTTTTTTGATGGGCGATCGAGAGTTTCGTAATCGTCGCAAAGCTCCGTCGCGGAGTCGTCGACGCGGACGCATAGAACCGATCTCTAATCGTTCTGTTGAGCGTTCTGGTACCAAACGAAGCCTTTTGAATCTTTTCGTACACCGCAAAGAGCCTACCGAGTTGATACGGAGCGCTCTCTGTATCCCGTTGTAGCATTATGGGAACCTCCTTGGCCGATTCCTGAGTTTGTAGACTGCGTCTTCGGCGTTTTAGGTAGCCGCGGATGATGCCGGCGCGAACCGTTTCGAAGGCGCGTATGCGCCGATCTCCTACACGGATGCGATCGAGTATTGCGCTGTAGAGTCGCCGCGGATACGGCGTGCCGAAGAGAATTGCGCGCATGAGCGTCTCCTGCATGCGCTGGTCGATGTTGCCCGCGTCGCCACCCAAGACGGCCGAAATGAGCATGTGCCACACACTGGGCGGGACAGGGTCGTCGTCCCACATCGAGATGATATCCGTATCTTGGAGGTGGAGCCGCAGGCGGTCGGCAAGTTCACCTGTTGTGCCCTGATACCAATAGCGCACCGAGAGGCGTGACTTGCTGGGCGCCGCTAACCCCAGGATGAAAAAGCGGCGATCGGGTTCAAAATCGTATGGCAGGCCTTTTTTGAGGCGCATGAGAAAGGCGCGGATCGTATCGTCACCTATCGTATCATCGTCCCGACGTCCCATGAGCATGCCGATTCCGCCCTCAAGGGGCGTCTGTGTCTCACACCAGAACACGACGCTCGTATCGCCGATGCGTACGACGTTGCGGCTGCCGCGCCGCAACAGATAGTTGAGCATTTTGGTATACTTCTCCGCCGCCGCGGCACCTACGGGTGCATTGTAGCTCTGGGTTTTGCCGTATGAGGTATAGGCGTCGTCGTTAAAAGAGACGATTGCCGCACCACTCGTCTGACTCCCGAATACGCCACGTATTTTGGGATGAGTGCGAGCTATCTTTGTCGTCTCTCCCGTTGCCAGACACACGGAGCTTGTGCCACCAAGCTGTGCGTGCATGTGTCGTAGCCACGCGTTACGCAGTACCGGGTTCTCGAAGACCGGACGGTTAAAACCCGCGACCTCAAACACAAGATTACCGCCGATGAGCTCTCTCAGTCCCGGCACCTCATCCACCATCTCCGGAGACCAACCGTCAAGGAACCCAAGGACCGCTCTCATCTCCGGCTCATCAATGTGATCCCCAATCGCGTGGTGTAACCCCTTGAAGGCAACGAACTGTTCGGTGAGGCGTTGGGACCGTGCGGTCGGATCGACCCCAACTACATACGCCGTCTTGTCCCACAAAAAAAAAGGAAACACGTCGTTTGCCCTATCCTTGTATTTCGGGACGATACGCTCTTGAAACGCCTGCGTTTTTCCCTTTGCATCCTCGCCGGTCAGCGGGATAGCGTTCAGTGCATTTCCATCTCGGTCGATGCGAAGGACGAAGTGAATTTTCTCACGAGAAAATCCTTCGGGCGGTAACTCGTTGGAACCTTCGGCGGTGAGTCGGTCGTAATGGCGCACAAGCTCTTGCAGAATCATCGCTATCCCCGTATGTCCGCCCCGTGCAGGTCGATTACCCCTTCCACCATCTCGGCGCGGAAGAAGCTCGGCGACGGACTTTCGGGATCAGCGGCAAAGTTCATGTCGTACAACATCCATCCGAGATCGCGGCTTTCGCGGTAATGTTTGGGGGGACGATTATCCTCGATCAGTTCAAAGTAGGCCGGAAACTCCCGTGTACCCATGCACGGTTGGTGGTGACAGCGCCCGGACCGCGCTCGACGACGAAACGTATCGATATGTTTCGCCTCATTGTTATCGCCGTAGCCGGTCAGCTCGAAGTGCGCATCGATGAGATACTCGACATCCCGGAGCACCAACGATGAACGTTGTTGGCGGTGATCCTCGACCACGGTAAAGGGCATCTCGCCGCCTCTCATCGCGCTTTTCACCTTTCCAACCGGGATCTTTCCCGCAATCTCGTTGCGTCGAATGGAAGTGAAGCGGATCGGCTTGCGCACCTCAATCCGATCGACGACCCACCGCATCCCCGGCTTCCAGTAGATTGCATCGAGAATGCCCCGGGCCGCGGAGGGCGTCATGACGTCGTAGCTGACACGTTCGGCCTTCATCTCCGGGCGCGTAAAGAGTGCGAACGGACCCCAGGCTTTGAGTGTTATTCCGAAGGACACACCGCTCCCCACAATATTTAGTTGTGGTCATATTATCACATACTTTTGTATATTCTAAAATAATTTTTATCGGTATTGCTGGTGATAATTGAAGAAAGGTGAGGAACCGACCCGAGGGCCGGTTCCTCACGAACACACATGAAACGAGTAGTACGTTTCAATCCGCGGGTAAAAAGCCCGACAAAAAGATCGATGCACAGTCCTGATTTCTTTATCCACCAAAAGCGCTGCGAATCCAATTTGCGATGTGAAGTAATCCAGCGAACAATGACCAAGCTGACCGGGTACTTTGACTCCCTCGCGCCCTGTTCGGCAGGTTGTACGTTTGTTCCTCATATTCAATCGCGCGACTTTCCGTACTCTCGATTATTTGAAAGCGAATGCGTTGATATTGATTTTTTATATTTCGTACTTCTCGTATCATGGTACATCCAAGAAGTGCACCTGTCAAGCAAGAGAGCAAGAAATTGGAGGCTCGTTGCCTCGAGGTCAGAGCGGCCCCTCGTCGTCACATACCAAATACGGGCACCACACGACGATACTGATTCATAAGCGGCACTCCATTCCTCAATCGAGGAGCACCATCAGTTTACCTCGTACCTCCCGCAGAACCTCCGCCTTCGCCTTCTCCGCAAAGGTTGCATTACGCGTTTTCCAGTCGAGACTCTTTACCTGGTCGGAGAGGACGACACCGTCGATTCGCGCTCCTCGTATGCGAGTCTCAAATGGATATCCCTTTATTCTGCTGGTGATCGGACACGCGATCATAAGATCGGTTTTGCCGTTGTACTCGGCCGGTGAGAGTACGATCGCGGGACGCCTACCCGCTTGCTCATGGCCCGATTGCGGAGAAAAACTTAACCAGACGATGTCACCGCGATCTGGCACGTAGGCGCTCGTCACCACGCCTCGTTCCCTTCTTGAGTGCCCCAGGCGACCTCGGAGTGCCGATTATCGTCGGTTATTGCGTTCAAAAGGGAGTGTATATCGTGCCTCTTCGCGGGGCGGATAACGATGCTGTTCGACTCCTCTACGACATCGACGACGGATCCGTTCTGTAAATGGAGTTCCCGCGCCATCGCCGCGGGGATTCGAATGCCCAAACTATTTCCCCATCGCTGTATTTTTGCTTCCATACGATGAGGATATACAATGTATAAACAGTGATCAAGTGAACAGGAGCCTGCTCCGAGAAGAGCGGGATTCCCGTGACTCCGTCTATACCGGTGCCCTATCGGCTACCACGTGAGCCCCGCCGGTTCCATATCGGCGAACTCGCGCATCACAAAACCGGCTCCGTCCTTCTCGTATAAGTCTTTGCGCTCCAGCACATAGATCAGATCGGCTACCAAGTATACATCACCCCGTTGTGCGAGCGTCCGAGCTACATTCTGCGGGACCGTAACGATGTACGGCTGCAGCAGTCGCACAATCGCACGCGGCGACGGAGCGTACCGTAGTGTCTGTATGAGTTCTTCCGCCTTTTTATCGTACCGAATCACAATCGGTACATCTTCACTCGTGATCAGCTTGTAACGTTCTGCGATCTCGCGAAACTGAAACCTGAGAGACTGGGCGCCGTCGTGTTCTAAAAGCTTCATAAGGTCCCGCGCATCGAGGTTAGCGTCCTGGTATTGATAGAGCCGCGCAAAGTACCGCGTAATCGCGTCGAACTCGGTAATGTCGTTCTCCTCGCCGAGGAACTCTGCACCGATGCGCGCCGTTTGTCTGAGAAGTCCCTGGGGCGCCGGGCGCTCTCCCTCAAAGACAAACACCTCGCCGAGGCGACCCGGGGTACCGTGGCGGTTGCAGCGCCCCGCGGCCTGCAGGATGCTGTCGATACCGGCAACGGCACGAAAGACTACCGGGAGGTCGATGTCGACGCCCGCCTCGATGAGCTGCGTGCTCACAATACGACACGGCTCCCCGTCCCTGAGGCGACGTTTTATCTCTTCAAACACGGCGTCTCGGTGCTTGGGACACAGGTACGTGGTGAGATAAAAGCAGGCCCGGCGCTCAGTCTTGTGGAGAAGGGCAGCGTAGATTTCTTGGGCGTCCCGTCGCGAGTTGACGATGCAGAGGACGTGGTCATGTCCGGCGAGGCGATCGGTGAGTTCAACCCAATCGATCCGGCCGATCGCGTGTATCCGAACCCGCTTGAGTGCATTAAAGTGGACACGGGGCTCCGGTATGATCTCGCGGACGTTCTGCAAACCGCGCGGTAAATGATCACCGGCGACTAATGCCGGCTGCGTCGCGGTGCATAAGACGACACTGCAGCCGTAGTGTGCTACGAGCTCTTTGAGCGCGGCGAGCGTCGGGATCAAGAGGCTAATCGGCAGCATCTGCGCCTCGTCCAGGATAATTACGCTCCCGGCGATGTTGTGCAGCTTGCGGCACCGCGACGTTCTATCGGCGAATAACGATTCAAAAAACTGCACGTTCGTCGTAACGACGACCGGCGCCTCCCAGTTCTCCACTGCGAGACGCGTACGCGTCGTCTCGTGCGCATCATTGGCCTCGACGCGACTGTGGTGCTCGACTACGACCTCTTCGCCGAATACGTCTCGGAACACGCCGACGGTCTGCTCGATGATGCTGGTGTAGGGAATTGCGTATATCACCCGTCGTTTCTCATACTTGAGGGCGTGGTGGAGCGCGAATCGCATTGACGCAAGGGTCTTGCCGCCGCCGGTCGGCACGGTTAGAGAGAAGAAGCCCGGTTCCATCTTCGCACCGAGACGACACGCCGACGAGACGGCCTGTCGTACTTTGTTCACGGTCGTTTTCTCTGCCGTATCAAACTTGGCAAGCCTGCGTTCCAGAGCGTCTTTCAGCTCGACGGCGGAAGGAAATCCATTTCGTATCGAATGCTTTTCACGGTCGCAGAATGACTCGGTGTCGAGACAATCGGCGTCAACAAGGCACGAGAAAATCATGCGGATCGCAAAGGAGAATGAAAAGTAGCCCTCCTTACCGGTCTCATTCCAAGCCGGTAAGGAGGGCGAGGCGGCGTACGGCGGTGAGGCGATCTCTATTGGGGGCGCCGTGGCCGGTATCCGTTTTTTGAGTCTCTCAATAAGACAGGCGTTGTTGTCCGACTCGTAGTCAGGAAGACCCGCGTGGTGGCCTGCGATTGCGTAGCTGATGAAGCGGCTTGCCACATGCCACGTCTCTTGGGCGTCGGCCCACTGCGCTCCCGCACTCGAATGGTCGACACGTCCCCGTTTCTCGGCGACGTGTCCGTCGCGATAGCCTTCGGAATTGCTTCCCAACACTTTCTGCTGAAAGTCCAGCGAGTACTTCCCGAGGTCATGCCACAACCCGGCAAGATACGCCCAATCGCCGAACCCGAAGCCTTCGGCGAACTCCCGCGCCTTGTCGGCGACGGCGTAGAGATGATCCTCTAACGGCTGCCACTCCGAGGGAGGCGTATCCGGAAGGCTATGGGCGTAGTACTGCATAGTTCGCTCTACGTCATGAGTATTTTGCCACTATCGATCGTTGTCAACGAAGGGCGTGCTTATCGTCTGTATTCATGGAAAATCCCACCACATCGGTGTAACCGGGTCGCCGTGTTACACGTTTCGACCTATGCTCTTGTGTGAGGAGCGACTCGTGATCGTGAGCGAGGCGTTGGAGTGGGACAGGTCTCAATCCACGCCCCCGCATGGGGAGCGACGGGGCGGCACCCTGGATGCGACCGAGTCGTTTTTGTTTCAATCCACGCTCCCGCATGAGGAGCGACTCATTACCGGTGTCGGCGCGTCACAGCTGATCCGGTTTCAATCCACGCCCCCGCATGGGGAGCGACGCGACGAGAGAGACGCTTTTTGCCGGCTACCCGGTTTCAATCCACGCCCCCGCATGGGGAGCGACCGGCGCGTTTCCAGTCTTCCTCAGACACTTCGTTGTTTCAATCCACGCTCCCGCGTGAGGAGCGACCCCCGAGTGCTTGGCGCATGCCTTGCGTCGCGTAGTTTCAATCCACGCTCCCGCGCGAGGAGCGACGTCATACAGCAAAATTTTGACGTGTGATATGGGTGTTTCAATCCACGCTCCCGCGTGAGGAGCGACCCATCGCGGCAAGGCGCCGGCGCGTTCCCTCGAGTTTCAATCCACGCTCCCGCGTGAGGAGCGACGTCTGTCACAACGTCTGTCACGACCGTGATGCGACAAAGTTTCAATCCACGCTCCCGCGCGAGGAGCGACATGAGGTCCACAACCACCACAACTTCGCATGGTACGTTTCAATCCACGCTCCCGCGTGAGGAGCGACCCGCGTTTTCGAGGGCCTGCAGACCCCCGCCCGTGTTTCAATCCACGCTCCCGCGTGAGGAGCGACACGCTCTTCCAGTCCGTTCCGTCGCGCCCCAACGAGTTTCAATCCACGCTCCCGCGTGAGGAGCGACCCGCATGGAACGTGCCCAGCATCTCCGAGGGCAAGTTTCAATCCACGCTCCCGCGTGAGGAGCGACACAACAGGCAGGAGCTCCTCTATCTCACGTACCAGTTTCAATCCACGCTCCCGCGTGAGGAGCGACCTGCGGGTTGGGAGGAAGTAGCCGTGATACACGGTGTTTCAATCCACGCTCCCGCGTGAGGAGCGACCTGATATAGCGCTCGTAGGAGTCATCGTCGGAGTAGTTTCAATCCACGCTCCCGCGTGAGGAGCGACCCAGCGTTTCGGCAAAGCAAGGGCTGAACTGCAGTTTCAATCCACGCTCCCGCGTGAGGAGCGACCGTTCGACTGATAAGTTAATACCTTACAGCACTTTAGTTCGCTTGATATGCGATAGCCGACTCTATGCGATAATTTTTGATCTCTTACAAAACCATCGTACCCATAAAATATTGTACAGTAAATATTTATTGTCATCGCGAACGTGCCGGTTTTTCCGTGTGCGCTTGGGGTTCGCGCCTGTACGACAAGCGGCTTTTCGGTCCGATTGCGCGACCTACCGGTCCCGTTATCACCAAACGTTCGTGTGGCAAACGATCGCATCCCCTATCGAGAGAATCAACAGGTCTATGTCTGCCTACGGTCCGCTGTCCGGAGTCGGCTAAATGTCCGAACATCGTACACCGGGTATGTCGATTGAACTGAGTCGGCGCGCTCTCAAAGGTGGCGCCTCCGCCTCCGTACCTTGCCCGTGGTGACACGACTCCGTCGGTCCGGCTACGATGGGGGCGTGAATAGAGAGGGTATCCTGGTAAAGATGCCGACCGCCGTCGGAGAGGCGACCGAGACGCCCGACAAGGACATGGCGGCTGCGACGAATCTCGCTCGCGCGTTGACCGTCGGGAACCGCCCCATTTCGATCGTGCCGGTACATTATCGCCTGCGTCTGGAGGAGCCGCGACCCGCCGCCGGAGAAGATCCGGCGGACGTCACCGAGATCGATCTCGACCGTCTGGTCGGGAAGGCGATTCGGATCGAGCGGACCGGCGAGTATACCTGCATACGGTGCGGGCGTAGTGTCGCCAAGCTCTTCGGCGAGGGGTTCTGCTATCCCTGTTTTGCTTCGGCTCCCGAGGCGGCGGAGTGTATCGTCAGGCCGGAGCTGTGCGAAGCGCACCTGGGGCGCGGCCGCGATCCGCAGTGGGAGGAGGCGCATCACAATCAGCCCCACGCGGTCTACTTGGCGGCCACGAGCGCACTGAAGGTCGGCGTAACGCGGATGACGCAGGTTCCCACGCGCTGGATCGATCAAGGCGCCGCCTGGGCGGTGCGGATCGCCGGCGTTCCCTATCGCCAACTCGCCGGGCGCATAGAGGTGGCACTCAAAGAGCTCTACACCGATCGTACCGCCTGGCAACGCATGTTAAAAGGAGAGCTCACCGCCGATATCGATCTCGACCGCGAGAGTGCCCGGATTCGCGACCATTTTGCGACCCTTCCCGACGGCGAGGAGCTGTCCCGGTATCTTCTCGCGCCCGCCGAGCTCGAACCGCTGGCTTTGGCGTATCCACTTCCGGTCGCGCCCGCCAAGGTGAAGTCGGTCAATCTTCAGAAGAGTCCCGTCGTGGAGAGTACCTTGGTCGGCATTCGTGGACAGTACCTTATTTTGGACGGTGGCGCGGTCGTCAACGTGCGGCGTCACAGCGGCTTTCGCGTCACGGTCCAGTGGTAGTCGCGGCACTCAGCGCGTCGGGACCGAACGGCCCGTAGCTACTATCGTTCGCGTCTCCCTCTCGCTGTACAAAAAAAGCCCGCAAGCGATACTTGCGGGCTCGGTGGGCACCACCATGTAGATACTACGGTTAGTTATTACGACGGTTGTCGCGGATCGCCCGAATGACTCGATACACTACTCGATCGATCTGGGGCTTGAAGAAGTATCCGATTGCGACACCGACTATGATCCATAAAAGCATATTGCGCTCCTTCTCTATTCTCTCCCGGCGCGACCCGCCCACGAGCCGCGCGTTTCGCCGTTACTCGTCCTCGTTGACGATCTTGATCTTCACGCCCGCTGCGTTTTTGACCTCGTCCCGCGGAGGAATGGTAACCTTCAAGATACCGTTCTTGAAGACGGCCGTAGCGGACTCGCGATCGAACTTGTCCTCAGGTACGAAGTACTTTTGGTCGGGAATCGTCTTGAACTTGAGTCGACGGTTAAAGAAGATCACCTCTTCACCCTCGATCGATTGCTCCGGGGCGTTTGCGGAGAGCACCATGTACTCACCTTGAAACTCCAACGAGATGTCGGTGTCCCGATACCCGGCAAGGGCAAACTCGAAGATCATCGTCTTGTCCGGCAACATGTAAATGTTGGCCGGGGGGAAGGGATAGAACGAGTAATAGTTACGGTGATCGGCGTGTTTTTGAAACTCGAAACCGAAGTCACCGAACGAGTTGGTAAACCGTTCCGTCGCTTGAAAAATTTGGTCGAGCAGACGCCCGAGATCCAGAGAGTCTCGGTTGTGCATACTACACCTCCTGTGTCGGTATGTGCGCTCCGTACGGCAGCGCGCGGCTGTCATCCTTCGATCGGCAGCCTTGGTCCATGTGGCACCTGACGATAATATAACACATCGAGGGCGGGATTGTGTTAGCCCGTCGTCGCAGGTACCATGTCCGCACATGCGCATACTGTACATCGCCGAGATTGTAGGCAAGCCCGGGCTCTATTGTATTAAGACGCTTCTATCGGACGTTCGCCAGGAGAAGGGGATCGACTTTGTGATCGCCAATGGCGACGGAGTCACGGGAGGGTTCGGTATCGGTAAGAACCACTCGATCTATCTCCGTAAGCTCGGGGTCGACGTGATTACCGGCGGCGACCAGACGTTCCTGAAAAAAGATATGGCCGAGCATATCGAGCGCGCCTTTTATATGCTGCGTCCCGCCAACCTTCCGGCCGACATGCCGGGGCGGGGGTGGCGCCACTATACCGTTGAGCCGTCGGAGTGGGCTGCGCTGTCCGAGAGTCGGCCTGTCGACGACGCGGCCGAGGCCGACGAACCCGACGACGGGCAGCAAGGCGCCGCCGATTCCGACCCACGGACGGACCGGAACCAGACGTCGTCGAAGGACGGCGACACCAAGAGACCCGGCGTTAAAATCTCGGTTCTCAGCCTGCTTGGACAGTCGGGGTTTGCGCGAATCCACGCCGGAAATCCGTATACCTATTTCGACAACGTGCTGGAACGGTTAAGCAAGGACAGCGTGGCGGTCATCGTCGATTTTCACGCTCTGACTACCGCGGAGAAGTATACGATGTTTCATCACGCCGACGGAAAGGCTACCGCCGTCATCGGAAGCGGGCAGCGTGTACAGACCGCCGACGCCCAAGTCTTTCCTTCGGGTACCGCAGTGATCTGCGACGCCGGGCGAACGGGAAGCCAGCAGAGTGTCGGCGGTATGACGACTTCTCCCGAAATTCGGAAATACCTGACGCGCATCCCGATCAAGTCGGAGGAGAGCTGGGATGCGTTGGAGCTCCAGGGAGCGATTCTCGACGTCGATCTCGCGAGCGGCTACGTCGTCGGATTTGAGGCGCTGCGGAAGGAGTGTCCTCCACCGCCGCCCGAGGAGCGCCAACGCGCTCACGAACGCTCCGGCGGAAGGAACGGCGGTCGGAAGGATTCCCGTCGCGACTCCGCAAAGCACGACCGACGCAACCACAAGCGTAATAACGAGCGCCCGGACGGACGATCCGGGGAGACCGACGCGTCGAAGGACCCGCACCGGACGGGGCGGGACGCGTCCAAAGTCGATGGCTGAGATCGTTACCGTTGTCGACCTCAACGCCGAACGTGATCTCGTACGTGTCTCTCTGGTTCCGCCGTCGTGCAAGTCGTGCCGCGGCGGCCACTGCGCGCGTTCACTCCGAACGCTCTCGGCGCGAGTCGCTCCGGAAATCGCGAAGCGTATCGAGACCGGATGCCGCGTCCGGATCGAGAGCTCGCCGAGCTCGATCGTGCGGGCGCTCGTTCGATTGCTCGTCACACCGTTCGTCGCCGGCGTCGGCGTCTTCGGTGGGGTTGGAAGATTTGCGGCGGGCGGCGACGAGGCGGCGCGAATCATTGCGGCCGTCGCGGCGGCCTGCTGCGCTATCGGAATCGTGGTGGCACGGGGAAGTCGCCGTGCCGATCTTCCCGTCGTACGAACGGTAGTAGACGAGTGAGCGACTTCCTATCCAACGCGAAGTCGTCCCGGACTCGCCGAGACGGGACGTTCCGGCCGATAGCCGAAGACATCTGCGAAGGCGCGTGCAACACCCTCTTTGACCGAAGCCATCTCCTGCCGTCGACCGGTAACCTCTCGGAGTGATGTTTGGCTTCGATCGGTGATGCCGCACGGCACGATCCAGTCGAAGTGGCTTAGGTCCGTATTTACATTAAAGGCAAAGCCGTGAAAGGTCACGCGTCGTTGCACCGCGATCCCGAGGGCGGTGATCTTTTCGTCGGCAACCCACACTCCGCGATGGTCGGGATCGCGTCCGGCGGTGATATCGTACTCCTGGTGGAGATATCGAATGAAGAGCTCCTCCAGAAGGTAGACGAACTTTTTGAGACTCCGAAGATGGGCGCGTAAGTCGAGAATCGCGTAGCCGACGAGTTGGCCCGGCCCATGATAGGTCGTCTCTCCGCCGCGCTCTATGTACTCGATGGTACCGCCGGCCCGCGTAATTTCGGATTCGGGTACCAGTACGTGATCGGCCACCGCGCTCCGTCCCATCGTGATGACCGGCGGGTGTTCCAAAAGGAGGAGGGTGTCACCGACCTCGTCCCGTTGGCGACGCTCGACCAGCGTATGTTGCAGCTCGAGAGCCTCGCGATACGGAACCGTCCCGATGTCGTAGACCGAAAGAGTCTGCCCTTTTCCGAGTGTCCCTTGCATGCGTGTAATGTACGCCGGACCACCTGCGAGGGCCAAGCGGCGGCGCGGGGTCCCACCGATCCGACGAGTCGCTTCCGGCACGAAAGGGTAGGCGCCGTCTCTCCGACGGCGGGACCTATATGATACCGACTACCGCTGCCCGCCGTCGCGTCCGAACCGCTTCCCGACGTCCAAAAACTCGACGATATGAGTTCCTACGTTTTCGATGTCGGCCTCGCGCTTGCGGTCCTTCTCGCGGTAGAGGTGGAGATCGGCGCGCTCAAAGAGAGAGTCGATCGAGTCCGGGCCCGCGGCGTGAACGCCGATGCTTATGTGATACGGCACCGGCGGTTTCGGTGTTCCCCCGGCAAGCATTTTGAGTATCCGACCTCGAATTTCCGACGCCGCCTCGGTCGTCGTATCGGGCATGAGAATCGCAAACTCGTCGCCGCCGTACCGACACACGACGTCGATCTCGCGAACATTGCGCTTAAGGATGGTCGCGAGATGCTTGAGTACCTCGTCTCCCGCACCGTGCCCGCGCGTGTCATTGATCGTCTTGAAGTCGTCGATATCCACCATCAACAGCGCCACCGTCACGCCGCTTCTGCGCGCCCGGGCGGTTTCACGTTCAATCGCGCGTGAAAGGGCGCGTCGATTGGCGAGGCCCGTGAGATCGTCCTCCAACGCCATCGATCGTAGGGCGCGCAAGTAATACGCCTTTTCTATCGCCGTCGCCGCAAAATCGGCGATCGTGGAGAGTATCTTGAGATCGAGCGCGGTAAACGGTTCGCCGTTGAGCTTGTTTACCAGCTCGATCACGCCGAACACCTGGCCGCGGGAGGCTAACGGCACACCGATGATGCTCTTGGTTACGAAATTGGTCATCGCATCCATCGAGGGATCGAAGCGCGGATCCTTGGTTACATCGGGGATGACCAGCGGACTTTGATGTGCGGCGATCCATCCGGCGATCCCCTTCCCGGAAGCCAGTCGACGTCCCCTGAGCTTGTCGACTTCGCCGCCGCCGGTGACCAGTGTGAATACCAACTCGTCGGTCTTTGCGTCGCGAAGGAGGAGAGACCAGTTGCGAGGGGCGAAGATACCGCCGACGTGGCGCATCACCTCCGAGAGCGTCTCTTCCAGCGTGATCGCCGAGGCGATCGATTGTGCCATGTCGGTAAAAAAGGAGAGTCTGATTAAGTCTTCGGTATCGCTACTCATTCACATACACTCGATCTTGATCGCATCCATAGCATAGAGGAAACGGTACGGGCGAGCAAGTCTCGCCGCTGCGTGGCCGACAATACTTATACGAAACGTCCGTTCCAGAGCTTCCACGATACCAACCACAGTGAGATTCCCATGCAAGCCAACGCCGTCGCGGCGAATATCACGTCCCGACTTCCGAATCGGGGCGAGGTAAGGAACGTACGCGGACCGTCGTCCAGGCCACGGGCCTCAAGCGCCACGGCGAGTCGTTGCGCACGACGAATGGACGCAACGAATAGCGCGGAGAGCGCCGTTTTGAGCGCCGTCGCACGATCGACGAGGCCTCGTGTCCGAGGGATGCCGCGCAACCGCATGGCGAGACGAATCGTCTCGAACTCGGTGCGAAGAATCGGCAGGAGACGGAAGGCGACCATGACCGCGTACACTACGCGGGGCGGCGCGTGGAGAAACCGTATCAGCGAGCGCGCGAAGGTCTCCCGATCCATGTCGAGAACGAAAAACAACGAGAAGCCGCCGAATACCAGGGCCCTCAGCATGAGCTCTCCGCCGGCGCGCAACCCTACCGCCACGTCACCGCTACGGTGAAAGAAGAGATTCATCCACACGAACCCGAGTCCGACGACGGCAAACGGCACCATCCGGATGAGAAGGCGGCGGGGCGAGATCGTCGTGAGACCGAGTGTGGCCCCGCTCACCGTGACGAGCCATAGTGCCGAGAGCGCGGCACTCGATCCGATGGTCGCAACGATGATGTATGCGACCGATACGGCGGCGCGGGTCAAGGGATTGACGCGCGCCAAGAACGTGGAGGCGCTCGTCACGGGCGCTCCTCCACGGGTCGACCGTCCCTGATCGTGACCAACCGGTGAGCCACCCGTTCGGCGAATCGGCGGTCGTGCGTGACGACAAGTTGGGCGGATCCCTCGGCCCGCAACGCCTCCATCGTTTCGATGAGTCTCACGACTCCCTCCTCGTCCAACGCGAAAGTCGGCTCATCCAATAACACCAACGAGGCGCCGCCGGCTGCGGCGATTGCAATGCTCACGCGTCGTTGTTGGCCGCTTGAGAGCTCGTACGGGTTCGCGTCCCACAGCTCCTCGAGACCGAACCGCCGGGCGATGAACGCCGCCCGCCCCGGGTCGCCGCGGCTCCCCTGGATGAGTTCATCCCGGACGCGGTAGGAGACGAATAGGTGCTCGGGGTTTTGCGGGACGTAGGCGATATCCTCGGCGATAATCCGTCCCGCCGCTCCGTTCAGCGCCCCGGCAATGAGTCTGAGGAGTGTCGTCTTGCCGCATCCGTTGGGTCCACGGACGACGACGATCTCACCGTGCCGAACGCGAAGATCGAACTCTCGGAAGAGCATCCGAGGGGCGCGGTCGACAGACTCCCACCGGAACGAGAGCCCTTCGACGGAGAGCGCGATGCGGTCGCGCAACGGCTGCGACGATAGACGAGGAAACGAGGTACCCCAGCGTCGTGGGGGAGTGTCGGCGACGACAACACGCCCGTCGACGCACCGAAAGACGACGTCCGGTTCCGGGAGGCCGTCGGTGCGGTGCTCCACGATGAGCATGATCATCTCGGGACGGCGACTCCGCAACTCGACGAGAGACCGGTACACGAGTGCTCGGTGCTCCTCATCGAGATAGGCGGCGGGTTCGTCGACGATGAACAGCGGCGGCGGCGCGACGGCGACCGCCGCAATCGCGACGAGCTGCTTTTCCCCGCCGCTCAGCGTGTGTAGCGGGCGGTCCGAAAGGTGGCCGAGATCCCACTCCCGCATCGTTCGCCCGACGCATTGTGCGATTGTCTCGGCCGGAGCGGCGCGATTCTCCAACGTGAAGGCGAGTTCGCTCGGTATCGAGGACGTACAGATTTGGGCCTCCGGGTCCTGGCGAACCACGCCGACCGACGTGGCACGCCCACGCGTCGAGAGTGCGGCGGGATCCCGACCGCCGATCACTACCGTCCCGCGTCGTGTTGCCGGTACGATCTCCGGTATGAGGCCGGCGAGGGCGAGACCCAACGTGCTCTTTCCCGACCCGTTGTTGCCGACCACCCACGCCGTCGAACCGGGCTCCAGAGCGATGGTGGTGTCCCGTAGCGCGGCGCCGCGGCGGGGATAGGTCACGGTAAGTCGATCAGTCAACACCATCGGTCGCCGCCGGATCGATTGCAAGGCCCACAAAGATGCCGGTTCGAATCAACCGGTCGGCTAACAGGCGCGGCACGATCGCTCCCAGCACGACGCCGCTTACGAGGCGGAACGATCCCATCGCGATCAAGAGCGCGCCGTCGAGATTCCCGTAGTCAAAGCGAACCCAGTTGTAGACGAAGCTCATGATCGCCGCCGCCGCCGCGGATGCGACGATGACGGGCCACGTATAACGCCTCCATCGGGTGAGGAGGAACGGTAGCTCGGAGCCGGCGCCTTGGACGAGACCGGTGAGCAATAGGATGGCGCCGGCCGCATTCCCGGAGAGAATCTGCACTACAACGGCGATCATCGCCGTCGCAAAGGCGACGCCCGGTTTGCGGATCACGTACGCGTTGAACGTGGAGCCCGCAAACCAGAAGCCGAACACGATGTCCATAGCGATCGGGCCTATGAGTCCCTGGGCCACGAGCCACACCTGAACCCATGCGAGGTACAACATACCGAATACCGCCGAGGATACGGCCACCACCACGCTTTCCCTTGTAGTCCAACCGGACGCGGAAGACTGTCGAGTAGTCATCGAGTTGCCGCTCCTCTCGTACTCGGGCTGTTGGCCGAAACGGTCGCGTGAACGACGACGTGTGTCGCCGTCGCATCGACGAACGACCGATACAAAGTGCGAAAGATCGCGCTCGCCGTGCCGTCGAGGCGCGTACAGAAGTTCTTGGATGTGCTCCTCGCCCCACCGGTGCGTGTCGTCTCGATCGCACGATAAATCTCGTCCATGTAGGTGTCGAGACCGAGTGGATACAACGCGAACTGTGCCGCCGCTTCGATGGCGTCTCCGTCGGCCGATGTCGGTGGATCGGGCGCCGTCGAGGGAGCCGTGGCCGACATCGGATCATCCGCGGTCCGGTCGGGCGACTGCGCGGCGCAGTAAGAGTCCCCCGGGCATCCGCGGGAAAAGAGCGCATTTAAGACGACGTGAACGCCGCCGGCCGCGGTCGAAGCAAAGGCGTCCCGGGCGGCGGCGAATACCGCTGCCGCCTCCCCGAGGATTAAGGTACTCACGTCGTCGGTCGTGACGTCGAGATCGTCTCTGCGGCCGATAGCGCGTACCGCCGGTAGAATCGTCTCCACGAACCGATCGGTCATGGGATACAACGAGATGTGCGCGCCGATTCGCATAAAAGCCTCCTCGCGGGGAAGGAGGTGGATGGGCTGAAACAAAAAAGACCGCCATAATGGCGGCCGGCTTTGCGTGGTCTACGACCTCGTACCGAGACCGTATCGACTTCCCTACGCCGGCATTATCCGGATCAGGTCAAAGGGTCGAGAGCCCATTCTACTCTCCTCTCAGTCCGGAAAGGGTCCGAACTCCCCATATATGAATGTTAATCTGAGCGTATCGCGTCGAGTCGTGCGTGTCAACGTCGCGTATAGAGGAATAGGCGGGAATAATACATTACCATTTGCAAAATTGGTATAGTAATTGGAGGTATAATTATATGCTAATTGGCCTTGACGTATTTCTGCTACGGTGTATCCTGGGTGTAGGCCAATATAGGAGGAGGTAGTTCCATGAGACGATTCGCGATGTTCCTTTTGATGTTTTCGATCTTGGTCGGAGCGGCTGTGTTCGCCGGAGGCGCCGCGGAAGACGACGGTGTGTACGAGATCGTTTTTATTCCCAAACTGGTCGGTATTCCGTGGTTTACCGCGATGGAAAACGGATTTGAGGACTACGCCGAAGAGATCGGCGATCTCGATATCACCGTGGTCGGCGCTCCGGACACCGATCCCGCCGCTCAGGCGCGTATCTTGGAGGACGCGATCGCACAGGAACCCGATGCGATCGTGGTCGTGCCCAACGATACACAAGTGCTCGAACCGATTCTCGCCCGCGGGCGTGATGCCGGCATCCTGATGGTTACCCAGGAAGCGCCGGGCGTGCAAAATGCCGACCTCGATATCGAGTTTCTCATTGCCGAGCGTTACGGTTCGGACATGATGGATCTGTTCGTGCGCGAAGCTGGCACGGAGGGCGGATACGCCATCATGGTAGGCGGGCTCACCGTTGAGTCACACAACCAGCGCGCCGACATGGCCGTCGCCCATCAGGAGGCGACCTATCCCGGATTGTACCAAGTCACCAGCCGTCTGGAGGGTTCGGAGAGCGTCGAGGAGGCTCAGGATCGAACCTTGGAGCTGATTGCCGCCTACGACGACCTCGTCGGCGTCATGTATATCGGGAGTCTCGGCGCAATCGGCGGCGCTCAGGCGATTACGTCGCTCAACCGCGACGATATCGCGATCGTCGGAGGATCGGTTCCGAGTCAGGCCAAGTCGTATCTGGAAGAGGGATCGATCAACGCGAACTACATCAGCAATCCTTACCGAATCGGTCGCGACTCGGCGCATTTGGTCCGCCATTTTCTGACCGGTGGGAGCTTCGACGGTATCGGTAGTCTCCCCGAGTACGGAGAGCCGGCGATCGACGGTACGGTCGTCACCTTTCACGCGCCGGCGGAGGTCACCGCCGAGAACGCCGACGCCTTCGGTTTTTAGTCGGCCGAGTTTTGCGGTCCCGGGACGGGAGATTTGATGGGCAGCTTCATCGAGTGTACGAACATCACCAAACTCTATCCCGGTGTCCGCGCCCTCGACGGCGTGGATTTCGCCCTCGAGCGGGGTGAAATCCACTGTCTCGTCGGCGAGAACGGCTCGGGCAAATCGACTCTGATAAAGATCATCTCCGGGGTGGTTCGACCCGAGCCCGGCTCTCGCATCGTGATCGACGGGCGCGAGACGACGTCCGTTTCCGCCCGTGAGGCGATCGACCACGGCGTGCGCGTCATCTACCAGGATCTGGCGCTCTTTCCCAATCTGACGGTGCGGGAGAATATCGCCTTCGGGCTGTACGGCGACACCCCCGGCCCGCTGGTCAGTTGGAAGGCGATTCGCTCGCGCGCCCGCGAAGCTATGGGCATGATCGGTCTGGAGCTCGATCTCGATCGTCTCGTTGCGTCTCTTTCTATCGCCGAGCAGCAGCAAGTCGAGATCGCGCGTTCGATCGTGGGTGATCTGAAGTTACTGATACTCGACGAGCCGACCGCCTCGCTCACCCGGCAGGAGGTCGATCGGTTGTTTGCGACGATTATGCTCCTCAAGTCGCGCGGCATCGCCACACTTTTTGTGAGTCATAAACTCAACGAGATCTTCGAAATCGCCGAGCGGGTAACGGTTTTTCGGGACGGACGCTCGGTCGGCACGTACCGACCCGCTGAGTTGAATCAAAAGAAGCTGATCCACCTTATGACCGGTCAGGAGGTCGTAACGCAACCGCCGGCACCGGTTGCCGACGGCGCCGGCGAGCTCATGCGGGTGGAGGCGCTCACCAAGAGGAGCAACTACCGCGATGTATCGCTCACCCTGCGCGAGGGTGAAATCCTCGGCATCACCGGCAGACTCGGCTCCGGGCGTACCGAACTCGCGCTGACGCTCTTCGGTATGAATCCGCCCGATTCGGGGGCGGTCTATCTCGCCGGCGAGGCGCTCGAACTCGACAGTAACGGAGCGGCGACACGCGCCGGTATCGCCTACGTTCCCGAGAATCGGCTCACCCAGGGACTCGTGATGGCGCAGCCGATCTTGTCCAACGTGACCGTCTCGGTTCTCGATGAGCTCCTGAACGCCCTCGGACTTCTCGATCGCGGTCGCACGGTCTCCCTCGCCGGACATTGGGTCGACAAACTCGCGATCAAGATTCCCGACCTCGACTCTCCGGTCGAGACGCTCTCGGGTGGGAACCAGCAGAAGGTCGTGCTCTCCAAGTGGCTCGCCACGCGGCCGAAGGTGCTCATCCTCGATGAGCCGACGGTGGGCATCGATGTAGTGGCCAAAAACGGCGTCCACAAGATCGTGAAGCAACTCGCCGAAACGGGCATCGGTATCATCATGATCTCCGACGAGGTTCACGAGGTGCTGGCCAACTGCCACCGCGTGTTGGTGATGGATCGGGGACGCATCCTCGACGAGATTACTCCCGGCCCCGGCGCCGAGGAGGCACTTCTCGAGCAATTCAACTTGGCGTAGAGGAGCTATGCGACACAACGGCCTTACTACCCGCGTCTTTTCCCGCAATGAAACCTACCTCCTGTTGATTCTCGTCGGGGTAGTCACCGTCGTATCCCTCGTCAATCCGCGCTTTTTCACGGGACGCAACGGGTTTCAGATCCTCAGGAGCGCGGCCTTTACCGGTATTCTCTCCGTGGGATTCCTCTTCGTGCTCATTGCCGGAGGACTCGATATCTCGTTTACCGCCACCGCAACGGTCGCCCAGTATGTGATGGCACTCATGCTCGCCTCCAATCCCGAGACGCCGGTGGTCGTTGCGATTCTCGTGCCCCTGGTCGTCGGAACGCTCCTGGGAGGAATCAATGCGGCATTGATCCACTGGCTCAACGCGCCGTCGATCATCATCGCCATATCAAATCTCAATATTTATTACGGCGTCCTGCAGATTCTCTCCGGAGGGACGTGGATTTACGACTTTCCCCGTTGGTTCGGCGCGGTGGGGCGAGGATTTATCTTTTCATTGGTCGATGAAAACGGTGCGTCGTACGGCATGGCCTACATTACCCTTATCTGGTTTTTTATGGCGTGCGTCGGCGTATTTATCCTGCGCTATACCAAACTCGGACGACGGTTGTACGCCCTCGGCGGGAATCTCGAGGCGGCGCGTCGAGCCGGCCTGGACATCTTCGGTCTCAGATTATTTGCATACGCCTTTCTCGGGTTCTCGGCCGGTGTAGCGGGACTCGTTCAGGCGCTCAACACCCAGACCGTCGCACCCAACGCACTGGTAGGTCGTGAGTTCGATGTGGTTGCCGCGGTCGTCTTGGGAGGGGCCGATATCTTCGGTGGCGCCGGGACGATCGGAGGCACGCTTCTGGGCGTTGCATTGATTACCGTGATCACCAACGCGTTGACGATTCTCAGGGTCCCGGCGTATTGGCACCAGGTGATTATCGGAGCGGTGGTGCTGGGAAGCATCAGTGTTACGTCGTTCAAGACGGTGTTGGCAAAACGAAAGGAACGGACGATCGATGTTCGCTGATTTTGTACGCGCGTATCGGCGGTGGAGCGAGCGGAATAACGACATCGCCGCGCTGCCGTGGTTGATCGTCGTTGTTGTCGCCGTTATGACGATCGCGACGCGAGGGCGTTTCGTACGGCCGGTCAACCTCTCCAATCTTTTGACGCAAATGCCGGAGTTGGGACTCTTGGCACTCGCCATGATGGTCGCGATGATTACCGCGGGGATCAACCTCTCGATCATCAGTTCCGCCAACCTGAGCGCGGTGGTCATGGCACTCTTTTTGACGCGTGTGGTGCCGGCGGAGACGACCGGGCTCGTCATGTGGATGATGGTCGGCGTGGCGGTGGTAGTCGGGCTTGCGACCTCGGCCGCTCTCGGTGCCGTCAATGGGTACCTCATCGGGTATGTGGAGGTGCCGGCGGTACTGACGACGTTGGGAACGATGATTCTCTACGAGGGTGTTACGCTCTCCATTACGCGGGGATTCGTCATTTCCGGCCTTCCTTCGCAGTTTCTCGTCCTCGGAAATCTGTCGGTTATCGGCATTCCGATTCAAATGTGGATATTTGCGGTTGTGGCCGTACTCGTCGCGGTGCTCCTCAGGCGTCGGCCGTACGGCGTGCACCTCTATTTCGTCGGATCCAATCCGACGGCGACCGCGTTCTCGGGCGTAGATGTCCGCGCAGTCCTCATGCGTACCTATATACTCTCCGGGGTGTTGGCCGGCGTAGCCGCGATCGTCATGCTGGCGCGTTTCAACTCGGCCAACGCGCGCCAAGGCTCGTCGTTGCTCCTCTCGACGGTGCTTATCTGTATGCTCGGCGGCACCGATCCGTTCGGCGGATTCGGCAAGGTTTCGGGGCTGGTGATGGCTTTGGTGATTCTCCAAATGGCAACCAGCGGTCTCAACCTCTTGGGAGTGCGTTCGTTTGCCACGGTGGCGTTGTGGGGTGTTATGCTGACGGGTGTCATTGCGTACCGGTTCGTTCAACGTCGGCGATCGGAGCAACGCGAAAAACGGCGCCACGAGACCTATGTATAGGTCGGGCGAGCGAGACCCGGTATCGGGCGAATCACGGTAAAGGAGTACGATATGGAGTTTGGAGCACACGCCTTTGTATGGGAAGGAGAATGGAACGAAACGACCGGTAGACGGGTCATTTCCGAGGCCGCGCGCATCGGGCTCGATTTTGTAGAGATTCCGCTTCTCCACCCCGATCGCCTCAACGCACACGGGACCAAGCGACTCCTCGATGAGCACGGCATTTATGCGACCTATTCGCTCGGCCTGCCGGTTGAGGCGAGTCTGCCCGATAAGCCCGAAAAGGCGGAGCGGTTTCTGCGTACGGCGGTCGACGCCGTCGAAGAGGCCGGCGGTAAGACGCTCACCGGCGTCATCTACGGGACGTTGGGAGCGTTACCGGGTCGACCGCCCTCCGAGGACGACTATCGGGTGATCGCCGATGTACTCTCCCGCGTGGCCCAGTATGCCGAGCCGCGGGGGATACGGCTCGGGATCGAGCCGGTCAACCGCTATGAAACCTTTCTCGTGAATACCGCCCGGCAGGCGAGCGAGCTTCTCGACCGCATCGATTCGCCATCCGTGTTCATTCACCTCGATACGTACCATCTCAATATCGAGGAGGAGTCGTACAGCGACGCGATTCGACTCGCCGGGGCGCGTATGGGTTACATCCATCTCTCCGAGAGTCATCGCGGCACGCCCGGCACCGGTACCGTCGACTGGGACGACGTCTTCGCCGGACTGAAGGAGATCGATTTCACCGGAGCGTTGGTCATGGAGTCCTTTGTACGGCTCAATCCCGACATCGCCCGCGCAACGTGTATGTGGCGCGACATCGTCAAGGATCCCGAGGCGTTGATTCGTGACGGCGTCGCCTTTCTCACCGCCAAGGCACGCGAGTACGGGCTGGGTTGATCCCAACGCGATGCGTCACTCTTCCACGTAGCGTATCATCCGCGACTGGATCGCAGGGAGTGCGGCGGCCCCCCCTTCCAGAGTCGCCGCCGCGAGCATTGCCGCACCCCTGGCGGACGCCTCGACGTCTACCGGGCGGCGTAGCGGTCGCGCGAGTTTTTCCGCGAGGATCGTGCGGATCGCCGCACTGCGGTTGATTGCATTGCCCGAGATTCCGATGTAACTCCCCGACGCGTCCAGGATTCGACGATGATCCGCAAGCAACTGTACAAGCTCGGTGACGACGCCGTCGGCGATACCCCAGTAAAGGTGGGGGAGGGTCATATTATCCGTCCCCAGTCGCGTTATTGCGCCACGCGTCGACGGATCGGTGCGCGTGCCGGTGAATCGGGTGTCCACCTGCAGCGCCGTTCCCTCCACCGGCCGCGGCAGATCGGCCAACAGACGGTACGGGTCGTACTTCCCGGCGTCGATGCGCTTCATGATATCCCCGATCAGAGAGGTGAGCACCTCGAACGATTTGCCGCCGCTGAGAGTCGCCCCCACTGCGAGCGTCCCGCCTCCCGGATAGGGGCGCCGCTCCATAGAGCCGTCGTTCTCAGAGTCGGTCGATGTTGAAGGGACGTGCACGCTGACTTGTCCGCTCGTTCCGATGTTGATCGAGATGGCGCGGTCGGGATCGCGAATGCCGGCGATGAAGCTCGCCTGGTTGTCCCCATCCGGCGCGACGACGGGGATACCGTCGGACGTTTCGCCGATAACCTCCGTCGCATTGCGGACTTCCGGGGGAGCGAGTGAGCTTGTGCGGCGCCACAGATCGGAGTGAAAGCGTGCCTCCCGGAGTGAGTAGCAACCCATGCTATGCGCGAGGCCCGGGGCCGTTATCGGGCCCTTCCCGTCGATCAGCCGCATCGCTACGTAATCGGGGACGCCGGCAACATATCGCGCTCCCGGGGGTATCGCACCGAGGCGCTGCAACGCGAACAGTGTACCCACGCCGTATCCTACCGGCACATCGTAGCCCAACTCGGCCTTCATCAGCGCCTGAAATGGTCGTCCATCGGGGCTACGCCACGCGAGGCGGCGGTCCAGCCACGTATATGCGGGGCTGATCGCGCGCCCGGCTTCGTCGAGAATGATAATTCCGTGCATCTGTCCCGTGATACCCAATGCGGCGATGTTGGGGTATTGTTCTCGTACGCGAGAGATGAGCCGAAGCGCCGTCGTGGCGAGAATATCCGGGTTTTGTATGTACGATCCCGGCTCGTCTGACGGGAGTCGGGCGTTGTGGTTTTCGGTGTATTTCGAGAGATTGCGACCACTGGCAGAATCGACAACGACGATAGATATCGAAGTTGTGCCGATATCGACTCCAAGGAGCGGTGCTGCGGTAGAGTTCATAAAATGACCTTTCCAATCATTATGATTGGATATACATTGGAATACATTGGAAAAGACAATTTGTCAATAGAACGGGAGTAAGGAGTCGGTGATGGATCACGCATCGGAGAGTTCGGCAAAGAAGCACGAGACGATCAGTCGCCGGATTCGAGAACGCATTCATACCGGCGTGCTCAGCCCGGGCGAGCGCATAGCAACCGAGCGCGAGTTGGCGCGCGAATACGGTGTATCGCGTCCCACCGTGACGCGAGCGCTCAACGATCTCGCCGCCGAAGGTTTAATCGAGCGAAAGGTCGGCTCCGGTAGCTTCGTAACTACGCCGGGGAGCGGTGACAGACCTCATACTTTCGGCCTCCTGGTACCGGGCTTGGGGCGCGGCGAAATTTTCGAACCGGTCTGCGCCCGTATAGCCGAACGCGCCACCGAGGACCATTACACGCTGAGTTGGGGAGGCTCCGCAGCGCAGGGTACCTCCGGCGAGGAGCTTCTCAGAACGGCCGACCGCTATATCGCTCAGGAGGTCGACGGTATCTTCTTCCAGCCGGCCGAGCTCGATCCCGACCGCGGCACAACGAACAGAGCCGTCATCGATCGCTTAGCGCAGAGTCGTGTTCCGGTCGTGCTCCTCGACGCAGACTATCTTCCCTTTCCCGAACGGAGCGAATTCGATATCGTCGGCATTGACAATATCCGTGCAGCGTGGGTCGCCACCGAGCACCTGACCTCGCAAGGGGCGCGGCGAGTCGATTTTGTCGCCAGACCGCACACCGCCACCACCGTGGAGCGACGCGTCGACGGCTACCGGCTCGCGCTCCTTGCCGCCGACCTCATCCCGTCACCGGAGTGGGAGCACTTTCTCGATCCGGAAAACCTCGACGCCGTGGAGCGGCTCATGGCGTCTGGAGCGCGGGATATCGTATGCGTCAACGACGAGACTGCGGCGCTGCTCATCCTCTCTCTGGAAAAGGTGGGCGTCGCCATCCCGCGCGACGTGCGAATCATCGGCTTCGACGACGTCAAATACGCCCGCCTGGTCCGCGTACCTCTCACCACGCTCAAACAACCGTGCGAGGCTATCGGTGACGCGGCAGTCGAGGCGATGCTCAGCCGCATTGCGCACCCCGACCGCGCGCCACGTGAGTTTCTGCTTGAGGCGGAGCTCATGGTTCGAGAATCGTCGCGGCGATGAGAGAGGCCAGGCGCCTACGGCGTCCGAATAGTGTCATTCTCACGGCACAGAGATCGGATACGTAAGTATACTCGTAAGTTCTTATCTTTTATGGAGTAATGTGCACATTCTTCGTCTGAAATAGCCTTAGATGCCGGAAAAAATTCATTTTTATTTCGTATTGGAATATTGTCAAGAAAAGGAAACCATGCTACTTTTTTGGACATTAAGTTCAACATATAGGAGATTACTCATGCGGCGGTTTCTGTACCTCGGTCTATTGTTCGGACTGATAGGTTTGCTGGGGGCGTGCGATTTATTGACGGCGCTCCAGGAAGAGGACGACGACGAAGTTCCAGCTCTACGCGGTTTGAACTACTTGGAGTTTACCGGTGCCGGCGGACCGAGTACCGACGGCGGCTATACGACCGAAGTGTTGATTAATTCCACCATGACGGCGGATCAAATTAACTTTGTGCTCAATGACTCCGTCGATCCAGGCGACGTAGAAGCGGGTACCTATCGCTTCGATACTCTCTCCGAGGCGCCGAGTACAATGTCGGATATCAATGTCGTCGTCGGATTCAACAGCACCACATTTTCCGTTGATTATATGGCTTCAGTGGCTCCTCGTAATGTCATCGAGACGCAAGGGATTACGCTTAACCAGCATGATCAAATCATCAGTGGAACGGTTACGGTTTCGAAATCGAGCAGCGAGTACACGTTTGAGTGGAATCTTGATCTATCCGACGGCGGCTCGATACGCGGAAGCTACACCGGGAGCCTTGACCATGGAGGATCGGACGGGCCCGACGGCGTACCGTCGATAGACGGGTTGGATACGCTCAATCTTGAGTATTTCGGATTAGGCGCCGACGGTGCGTACCGTACCGACGTGTTTATTTCGTCCTCCGTAGATAGCGGCATGATTTACATGTCGTTAAACGACAACAGCGATTCACGGGACGTTGATGCCGGCACGTACGTGCTTACCTCTCTGTCGAGTACGGCGAGTACGATGACGGGCGTAATTGTCATGGTAGGTGCGGACGGCGCGGCCATCGACTATGCGGCATCGGAGCTCAGCAGAGACGTCTTCATCGATCGGTACGGGTTTACGCCAAGCTCTTACGATCGGATAGCCATGGGAGCAGTTGCCGTCTCGAATGTCGGAACGGACTATACACTAGAGTGGAATCTTGCCCTTTGGGGCGGAGATGTGATCGCCGGAAGCTACACGGGGTCGGTCGATTTATATAGCGGGCATTTTCCGATCGATCTGAATACCACCTATGATAACCAATCGATCGGTTCGTCCGGCGATCGGTACTACACCTTTATCGCCGGATCCGCTTCCGCTGGGGCGCATAGTATTGAGGTCACTAATCTCGCGTCGAATATCGATTGGATGCTGTTTCACGGTAGTGAAGCCGATCAAATGTTTCTCGATTTATCGAACACCAACACTGATAATGCGGATGAGGTCAAAATCATAACGCTCACTCCCGGCGAACGGTATTGGCTCAACATAGTCGAAGAATCAGGTTTAGGATCGAGCTCCTTCGATCTCGTGATTAACAACTAAAATCTGCGACACAGCGGGCGTGATTTCGCTCCAAAACTTTCAGATCAACGTTCATTAAAGCGTTTTTCACATCCCCGCGCGATTCGCGGGGTGTGAGCTGCGTCGGCGGCGCAGTCTATGCCTTCAGCGTCTTCGCCGTCTCGTTTATCTCTTTCGCCATCTCGTCCAACGAGACTTGGCGGTGGAGATGACCACTCTCAAAGGCGACCCGGGGCATGCCGTAGACGACGCTCGACGGCTCGTCCTGCCCGAGCGTGACGCCGCCCGCCTCGTAGATCTCTCCGATCTCGAAGGAGCCGTCGCGTCCCATGCCGGTCATGATGACGGCCATCACCTTGTTACCGTAATGCTTGGCGGCCGATTGAAAGAGTACCCCCGCCGACGGTCTGTGACCGTTGCAGGGAGCGTCGTGATTCAGGTGAGCGATGCCGGCGAGTTTGCGTCGCTCTACCGCTATGTGATAATCACCGGGAGCGATAAGTACGCGACCGGGCTTGAGTATGTCGCCGTCCGCCGCCTCCTTTACCTCAAGCGATGAAACGCGATCGAGGCTTCGGGCGAACTCGGTGGTGAACCCGGCGGGCATATGTTGGACGACGACGATCGGGACGCCGATGTCGCCGTCTATATCGGTGAATACTTTGCGAAGCGCATTCGGCCCACCGGTAGAGATGCCGAGCACGATAAGCTCGAGTGGTCCCGGCTCGCTCTTCGGTTTCTTGCGTTCAACGACAACCGCCGGCTTTTTTTGGATAGGGCGGTCAACCGTCGCAACGCCGTCCTCGTGCGCGTCCGGAACGCTATGTGCCGCGGCCGGCGGCGTCGAGTCGCCGCGAGTCTGGGGTACGAACGCACCGTCATCATCCGGCGCCGGGGGCACTTCCAGTCCCCGCATCCGGCGGTATTTCCCGCCGTATCCGCGAAGCAGCGCCACCAGCTGATTGCCGACGATGTGAATATCCTGGGAAATTGCGCCGGACGGTTTGGTAATGAAGTCGCTGGCCCCGTGGGCCAACGCCTCCATCGTGACTTTAGCGCCTTTCTGGGCGATCGAAGAGAGAATAATGACCGGTATGTCTATTCCCCGCTTCTCCCGCTCCTGAAGAAACTCGATGCCCGTCATGACCGGCATCTCGATGTCGAGGACGATAATGTCCGGCTTGAGGCGAGGAATTTTGCTCAGTGCAAACTCTCCGTTCATCGCCGTCCCGACGACGGTGAGATCCGGTGCGGCGTTGACGATGCGACTCACCAGATTGCGCATCAAAGCGGAATCGTCTACCACGAGAACACCGATTTCCATATGTCAGACCTCTTTCCCGTAGATGCACGCCCAATCGGTTCTAATGAACTTGAAATCGGTCTCCATACCGAATAACGACTCGCTGTGTCCGATAAACAGATACGAGTGAGACGCCATCGCCTGCCAGAATCGGTCGACGACCGCCTTTTGCGCGGCATCGTCGAAGTAGATCAATACGTTGCGGCAAAACACGACATCGAGATTTCGTCGCCCGCTGTCGTGCTTGAGGTTGTGATAGTCGAACTTGATCAGTCTCTTTACTTCGTCTTTGGCTTGGTAGCCGCCCTCTTTGTGATCGAAGTACTTGGCCAGGTGCCCTTCCGGTATGCCCGCGACGCGGCTCTCCCGATAGTACCCCTGCTGACCCGTTAAGAGCGACTTGAGACTTAAGTCGGAGGCGAGAATCTCGACGCTGAACCCGGGGGGCATGAGTTCCAGCATCTCTATGGCGAGCGTGTAGGGTTCTTCGCCGGTGGAGCATCCGGCGCTCCACATCCGAAACGTTTGATCTCCGCTGGCACGCTTTCGCTGGATTAAGTCCGGCATCACGTAATTCTCGAACGTTTGCCAGTGTGCCGCGTTTCGAAAAAAGCGGGTGAGGTTGGTCGTCACCGCGTCGAGCAGCACTTTGAGTTCTTCGCCGGTGGAACGAACGTACGTGTAGTACTCGCCGACGGTTTCTATGTTAGCCGCCCGCAACCGCTCCTTGAGACGGCTCTCCAGGATAGTTCGATTGGTTTCGGAAAAGTGAATTCCGCTCTCATCGTAAATTAAGCTTCGAAATCGCTCGAAGTCGGCGTCGCCAAGGAAGTCAGACATAGTGTACTATCTTTAAAAGGTTCACATTTCTTGCCCTAAGAGTAATCGTTGGTGTAGGTGCTGTCAAACATCATTCTCGACAGCCCCCGGCACTTCCGACGAGCGGAGGAAGTGCCGGGGGCCCCGACGATTCTTATCACAACAAGAATTGCCGTATGACCCCCTTCGTTCGTTGACAGCGCGCAAAGCGGCGCGGATAATGAAGCCCCGGGATGAACAAGTACATATTTGTTACCGGTGGTGTTTGCTCGAGTCTCGGAAAGGGAATCGCAGCCGCATCTTTGGGGAGTCTTCTGGAGAGTCGGGGACTTGCAGTCCGTATGATAAAGGTCGATCCCTACATCAATGTCGATGCGGGGACGATGAGTCCGTATCAACACGGCGAGGTTTACGTCACCGACGACGGCGCCGAAACCGATCTCGATTTAGGAAATTACGCACGTTTTACTTCATCGCCACTCTCGCGGGCAAACTCCATCACCACGGGCCAGGTGTACCAAGAAGTAATTCGGCGCGAGCGCGAAGGTCGTTACTTAGGGCGTACCGTGCAGGTAATCCCGCATATTTCGGACCGCATCAAGCAGCGAATTCGAGCCGTCGGTGACGAGGAGGGGGTCGATGTCACGATCGTCGAGATCGGCGGCACGGTCGGCGATATCGAATCGTTTCCCTTTCTCGAATCGGTACGCCAGATTATTCACGAGTTGGGCGCCGCCAACGTGCTCGCCGTGCATGTGACGCTTATTCCCGAGGTAGTGAACGGCGAG
Organism: Alkalispirochaeta sp.; assembly: GCA_965601925.1. Taxonomy (GTDB): domain Bacteria; phylum Spirochaetota; class Spirochaetia; order DSM-27196; family Alkalispirochaetaceae; genus Alkalispirochaeta. Next base: position 431,468 of record OZ271854.1, on the reverse strand, counting down.
CTCAAAACGAAGCCGACCCAGCATTCGGTCAAGGAGTTGCGGGAGATCGGTATTCAACCCGATATCCTTCTATGCCGGGCGCCTGCGGCCCTTCCCGACGATCTCAAGCGGAAAATAGCTCTCTTTACCAACGTCGCCGTCGAAGGTGTCATCTCCGCCTACGACATCCAGTCGACGTTGTACGAGATACCGTTGATGTACCATCGTCAGGGACTCGATGAGATTGCGATGAAGCGCCTGGGCATCGAGATATCGCCGGCGAAACTTTCCGACTGGGAGCGCGTCGTACGCGTCGTCACCGGTTCGGAGTGCGTCGCACGGATCGCCGTGGTAGGTAAGTACATTGAGCTTTCCGACTCCTACAAGTCGGTCGACGAGGCGCTCTTCCACGGCGGAATCGCCAACGAGTGCCGTGTGGAGTTGGTCAAAATCGACTCCGAACGTCTGGAGAAGCCGGACGCCGACTTCGATGAGATTTTTTCCGGGGTACACGGTATCCTAATCCCCGGAGGCTTCGGCGGGCGCGGCGTCAACGGCATGGTACTTGCCGCAGAGTATGCGCGCACCGGAGGCATTCCTTACTTCGGTATCTGTCTCGGCATGCAGGTCATGGTCATCGAGTACGCCCGCCACGTCTTGGGCTTCGAGGATGCGGACAGCACCGAGTTCGCCCCCGAATGCAACCATCCGGTGGTGAGCCTTCTGGAAGAGCAGGTCGATGTGAAGAACTACGGCGGTACGATGCGCCTCGGAGCGAGTAAGTCGCGGCTCTTACCGGGGACGACGATCAGGACGGTGTACGGACGTGAGATCGTGGAGGAGCGCCACCGACACCGTTACGAGGTCTCCAACGCGTATCGACAGCAGCTGAACGAGAGCGGCCTTATTACCGCCGGTGTAACGGAGGATTATTCGTTGGTCGAGTCGTTGGAGTGGGCGGGGCACCCCTGGGGTGTCGGCGTCCAGTTTCATCCCGAGTTCAAGTCCAAACCGGTGGAGGCGCACCCCCTCTTTCGCGGGTTTATCGGCGCCGCCGTCGAGCGGATGACGGTCGGTGTACCGGTATAGCGCGCCGGTGATCGCTCCGTGCGGCGCACCGTCTCGGATGCGCGCTGCGCGTACGGTGCAGCGGCTCGCCTGCGTCGTCGTCTCCCTCCTCGCCGCTTCGGCGTGTACCTTCGATTACAGCGGTGCGACGATAGAGGGCGAGGTGGACGGTGCGCTCCCCCAAGTCGAGATTCTCGATGTGCGCATGGTGATAGAGCGCGAAAACCGCCTGGAGCTCACGGCGCGCCGGATCGCGAGTTTTCCGGACGAAGGATATCAACAGTTCGGCGGACTCGAGTTTCGCGAGTTCGGCCCCGACGGGGAGCTCCGGCTGGAGGGACGCGCCGAGGCGGGAACGCTTTTTTTCGATACCGAGAACGTCGAGTTACGGGGTGTGGTACGGTTCTACTCCCAGGTAGAAGAGGCCGAGCTCCAAAGTGAGTTTCTCTATTGGAATGACGCCGAGCGCGTGTTGTCGGGTGAGGACGAGGATGTGGTGACCCTTGACCGCGACGACGGCTCGCAACTGCGCGGCTACGGGCTGCGCTTGGACGGGCGTCGTAACTCGCTCGAGTTCGACCGCGGCGTAGAGGGTGTGTTTTCCGATGAGGACGACTCTTGAGGCGCCGCGAAACGACGGCGATCGCGTCGGTTGTGCTCTGTTTCATTGTCGGCGGCGGCTTTGCGCACGCTGACGCATTTTCGTTTTCCGGCGATCGAACGGAGGTCGTTCTGGCCGAAGGGCGGGAACGTACGCTCCTGGAAGGCAACGCCCGCGTGGTCAGCGACGCGATCACGTTGGACGCCGATGAGATCGAGCTTTCGGGCACCGACTTTCGTTACGCCGAGACGAGAGGAAACGTGCGCGTCACCGACGCCGAACGCGACCTGGTAATCACCGCCGAGTCGCTACGGTTCGACCGGGAGACGGAGAACTCTCAAGCACAGGGATCGGTCGTGGTGGAAGACGCCGGGAACGAGCTTCTCCTCAAAGGCGGATACCTCGAAACACGCGACGGCGGCGATCTCATTTTCGTACAGATTGCGGTGCGGGTGTTGCAGGACGATCTCACGGCCCGGGCGCAGTTTCTCCGATACCGTCGCGCTGAGGAGATCCTGGAGCTCTCGGGATTCCCCGTGGTCTTCTGGCGCGGCGACGAGTATCGGGCGAGCCGTATCGTCCTCAACCTCGAGACCGAAGAGATCGAGCTGCAGGGACGGGTCGAAGGGTCGGTGGTCGTCGAGGACGATGAGGAGGCGGCGGACGCCGAAGAAAGCGCCGCAAACGACGAGTCCGAACTCGGGGACGCCGGGGAAGATACCGGAGAGTCGGGAGAAGCATCTGAGGGTGAAGGGGCCATCGACGAGTCGACCGGCGGCGAGGACGGGTCGCCGGAGCCTTCTACCGAGGGGACGGAGACCGACGGTTCCGCCGAGCGTCTTTCCGAGGAGTAACAAGATCGTGAATGCCACCAATACCTTGCGGATCGCCGGCTTGAGAAAGCGCTTCGGAAAGCGCGAGGTCGTCCGAGGCGTCGAGTTTTCGATGGAGAATGGGCGCGTCGTGAGCCTTCTCGGTCCTAACGGCGCGGGAAAGACTACCTGTTTCTATATGATCGTCGGCTTTATCACGCCGAGTGCGGGGAGCGTGTATCTCGACGAGAACGACATCACCCGCCTCCCCATGTATCAACGGGCGCGCTTGGGTATATCATATCTGCCCCAAGAACCGTCGGTGTTTCGCAAGCTCTCGGTTGAGCAAAATCTGATGGCGGTGCTTGAGCCGCGCCGCGACCTCACGCGCGGCGAGAAGCGCGAGCGTGTCGACAAGCTCCTAGATGAGCTGGGTATTACCGCGTTGCGTCGACAGAAGGCGTATACCCTCTCCGGCGGAGAACGGCGACGTACCGAGATCGCCCGCGCCCTTACGATCGAGCCGCGCTTCTTGCTGCTCGACGAGCCGTTTGCCGGTATCGATCCGCGGGCACGGTTCGAACTCAAGACGATCGTCGCGCAGTTGGCGTCGCAGGGCATCGGCATTCTTATAACCGATCACAACGAACGGGACACGTTGGCCATCTCGCACTACTCCTACCTCATCCATCAGGGGCAGATCGTCGTCGCCGGAACGAGAGGCGAGATCGAGGCCAACGAGACGGCGCGAAAGATCTATCTCGGAGACGATTACCAGTCATAACCGATAGGCACCCCAAATTGACAAAGATTTGGGGCTCTCCCATTATGGGTGGTATGCAGTATCAACGTCCTGCGCTCGTGCAGCGACAGGAGCTTCGGATGACTCCGCAGCTCTTGCAAAGCATTCAGATCATGACGCTCCCGTTGCAGGATCTCAGGCTGCGTATCCGCGAGGAGTTGGAGGCTAACCCGGCGCTCGAGGTCGTACAGGACACACCGACCGTCTCCCTCGATACCCAAGTAGAAGAGACGGCACGCCGCGAGGAGTACGAGTATTTCGAGAACTCCTCGGATCCGGGATTCGTTACGGGAAGTCGATACGAAGGAGATGAAGACAGCAAACGGCTCTTCATCGAAGGAACGCTCTCGCGGCCCGAATCGCTCCAGGAACATCTGGTGTGGCAGTTGCAGCTTCAGCCGATCGATCGGGATGAATTTGCTCTCGGCTTGCTGCTAATCCGCAACCTCGACGAAGATGGATTTCATCGCGAGGATCCGATGACGTTGGTCGACGTCGAACGCCACGAGGCGCTCCGGAAGGTGATGCACACCATTCGCCTGTTCGAGCCGGTCGGGTGCTGTACTGCCGACTATAAAGAGTCTCTGGTCGTTCAGGCGCTCGGAGTGCCCGATCCGCCGCGGGGTATCGCCGAGATCATACGGGACCATCTCGAACCCTTGGAGAAGGGCAAGTTTCGCGAGATAGCCCGCGCACTATCGATCACGACCGAGGAGGTCGGTGCGGCGCTGGAGGTGATTCGCGGTCTTACCCCCTTTCCCGGCCGCATGTTTTCCACCGACGAGTCGCGGTATGTCGTACCCGATCTCATTCTGCGTCGCCGTGACGGCGAGTTCGTACTGGTCGTCAACGACGAGGAGATACCGGTATTGGGAGTAGACGACATGTTCTCCGAGATCGCCGACGGTGGCGACAAAGATGCCCGCCGTTTCGCCGGCGCGCGGGTACGCGATGCGCGGTGGTTTATCCACAGCGTGCGGCAGCGGAACCAGACGCTTCTCAGGGTTGCGCGGGCGATTCTCGATTTTCAACGCGATTTCTTTCTCAAGGGCAAAAAGTACCTCGTACCCCTCACACTCAAAGATATCGCAGCCGAGGTAGACGTAAGCGAGGCGACGGTGTCCCGGGTCACGAATGGAAAGTATATTCAAACGGAGTGGGGTATCTTCGAGTTGAAACACTTCTTCTCGAATAGCATCGCCGGTACGGGACCGAGCGGTTCCCGGTATAGTAAAGGGGGGGTGAAAGAGATCGTGCGGGAGATTCTGGAAGGGGAAGAGAAGACCGGAAAGCACCTTTCCGACCAGCGTATCTCCGATCTGCTTGCGCAACGGGGGATCAAGATCGCGCGGAGAACCGTCGCCAAGTACCGCAAGGAGCTCAAAATAAGCTCGTCCTACGAGCGATGATCCACGATATGGAGGTGTACCATGAATATGACGATCAAAGCGGTTCATTTTGATGCCGACGATCAGACCAAGCAACTATTGGAAACGCGCATGCAACGAATCGATTTCGCCGCCGACAAGATCGTCGATTTGGACTTCACCCTCACCAAGGAGAAGGATCATATGTTTGCGTTGGAGGCAAAAATTCACTTTCGGTGGGGAACCAACGCGGTTATCAAGTCCGATTCCTATGAGTTGAACAAGGGAATCAATGAGCTGGTCGACAAGGTCGACCAAAAAGTTCGTAAAGAAGTAGAAAAGAAGCAGGATCATAAAGCCTGATTATGGACCAGTTTACCGTTCTCGATCTTCTGGATCTCGATCTAAAGGAACACAACGACCTCGATTTGACCTGCATCGGCGGTCGTCAGGGATTATTGCGGGTGATTTCCACCACCGAACTCAATCGGCCGGGACTCGCGTTGAACGGGTTCTTCGATAACTTCGGCGTGAAGCGGATCCAGATCTTCGGGCGCGGGGAGACGGCCTTTGTCGAGAAGCTGGCGCGGGAAGGGACGACAGAGACCATTGAGGAGCTGTTTCGTCTCGATATTCCCGCGTGCGTCTTTACCCACGGCCTCTCGCCGACTTCAGATTTCATGCGCATCGCCGATGAGGCGGAATGTCCCACCCTCCAAACCAGCCTTGCTACGAGCGAGTTCGTCATGCGCCTGATTCGCGCTCTGGGCAACGTCTTTGCCGAGCGCGAGACGATCCATGGCACGTTGGTCGAGGTGTTCGGTATCGGGGTGCTCATTTTGGGAGATAGCGGAGTCGGCAAGAGTGAGGCGGCGTTGGAGCTGATCGAGCGCGGCCATCGGTTGGTCGCCGACGACGCGGTGGAGATTCGTCGAGTGGCGGGGAACATTCTCCTCGGCCAGGGTGCCAACCCGGCACTGGGCCACCACATGGAGATCCGCGGTCTGGGTATCATCAACATTACGCATCTGTTCGGCGTCGGATCGATCCGCGAGAATAAGCAGATCCAGTTGATATGCCAGCTCGAAGAGTGGGACTCCAGAAAGGCGTACGATCGTATCGGTGCCGAAGAGCGAACGTGGGAGATTTTGGATGTAGCGACGCCGTACCTCGAGATCCCCGTCAAACCGGGCCGTAATATTCCGATCATCATCGAGACCGCCGCGATGAACGAGCGGCTGAAGAAAATGGGATACTATAGCGCGCGGGAGTTCAATCGAAATGTCATGCGGTGGCTCGATAGCGAGAACGCCCGCAAGGCGTATCTGCAGAAAAAAGCGATTTCGTGAGGAGTGTTCATGGTTGAAAAGGAGGTAGTGGTCCGCAATCGCGCCGGTATTCACGCGCGCCCGGCGGCACTTATCGTTCAGACGGCGTCCCAATTTGCCTCGCATATCGAGTTCAAAAAAGACCACGAGACGATTAACGCAAAGTCGATCATGGGAATTATTACCCTCGGTGCGGGGTACAACTCGGCGATCACGATCGCGGCCGACGGAACGGACGAGCAAGAGGCGGTCGCGAGTTTGGCGCAACTCTTTGAAAATCGATTTGAGGAAGAGTAACGTTTCGATTTCGCGACGGACCGGTTCGCCTTCGCGTGCGTCCGTCTTTCGACCCGCCGGATGAGGTGCGGTAGATTTCGATGAAAGCGCTACGCAACGCCACCGCGTCGATGACGACGCTCGCGAGCCTCGGCGCGTTATACGGCGTTGTGGTGATGCTCACCGTGCTCCTCTCCAACCGTCTCTTGGTCAATCCGCTCGAGATCGACAGGAGCCTCGTCTGGGTGTTCGGCGCTTTGGCCGTAATCTTTCCAACCGGGTTATTGGCCGTCGTCGGACTGAATGTCGCGCGACTGGTGCGCGACCGCAGTGCCAGGAAACCGGGCAGCTCTCTCAAGGCGCGCTTGACGACCTTCTTTGCCGCCGTGGTCATCTTCGCCGCGGTCCCACAGGGGGTCGTCTCCGTGAGTTTTCTTTCCTCCGCGTTACAGCTTCTGTTCAACTCAGGTACCGGCGACGCCGTTCGCGGTGGACTGAGCCTCATCTTCGACTATTACGATCGGCAGATTTACGATCTCCGCGTGTTCGGTCTCGACGGATCGATGCAGCGTATCGTCGCCGATCGGTGGAGCGAAATCGCGGTCGATGCGTCGGGCGGCGAGATCTGGCCCGAGATTCGTCAACGCGTCCCGCTGGCGGCGACGTTTCAGCTGTTCGACGCGGACGGATCGGAGGTTGCGTTTCGCGGCGATAGACGATTTCGCAGTGCCGCACCGCCGGCCCGAGTACGGCTCGGCGATGTCGGACCGGTCGCTCGTGCGTCGGTAGCGGGAGAGGGAATACTGCGACTTGTCGTCGGCGTCCGTTCAGGAGGGGAGGGCGCTGAGACGATGGTCGCACTCCTCACGGTGCGTTTACCGCCGGGCTTCGAAGCGCGGGCGCGAGGACTCACCCAGGCTCAGGAGATATTCTCGCGCTTGGAGGGGTTGCGCTCTACGTTTGTGTTGATCGTTGCGATTCTCTACGGCGTCTTCGCGTCTCCCATCCTCCTGCTCGCGATTCTCGCCGGATTTTTCCTCTCCGATAGGATCATGCGTCCGATCGAGTCGTTGGAGGAGGCGACCAGACGAGTCGCCGACGGTGACTACTCGGTACGCATTCTCGCCAGGCCGGGAGACGACCTCGGCCTGTTGGTGATTTCGTTCAATCGTATGGTGACCGAACTCGACAGGACGCGACGACGAATCGCTCAGGCTGAGAAGGTGCAGGCGTGGCAGGAGATCGCCCAACGCCTCGCCCACGAGGTCAAAAATCCGCTGACGCCGATTCGTCTCGCGGCGGAACGGCTGAAACGGCGCTATGAAGTGGGCTCGCCCGATTTCGGCGAAGTGCTGGACCGCACCGTTTCGATGATCGTCCGCGAGGTCGAAGAGCTGACGTCCCTTCTCAACGAGTTTCGGTCGTTCTCGCGCAGGCCGGAGCCGCGGTTCGAGGATGTAGACCTGAGAGCGCTCTTGTATGAGGTCGCCGCGATGTATCGTGAGGACCCGCGCGTGACGCTCGACCTCACCGGCGTCGCCGACGAGATGCGGGTGAAGGCCGACAGAGGGCAGTTGCGTCAGGCCTTCGTCAATCTGTACGCCAACGCCGTCGAGGCGAGCGCAGATGCGGTACGGATTGCAGTATCGGCGAGAGAGGCGGAGCGTGCCGGTGCACGTATCTGCCGCGTGCGCGTGGAGGACGACGGGCCCGGTATCCCCGAGGATCTGCAGGGCGACATTTTCGAGCCGTACGTCACGAGTAAGCCCCACGGCACCGGACTCGGACTCGCCATCGTTGAGCGTATTGTCTTTGACCACGATGGACGCATATCCTACGAGAGCGCGCCGGGCAGCGGCACGACCTTTGTGCTCGATCTTCCGGTCGAGCAATTCCACGAAGGGAGCGGTGAGGTATGATGACGGTTCTGATCGTCGACGACGAGGCGGGGATTCGCGAGATCCTCTCCGATATTCTCTCCGACGAAGGGTATCAGGTTCTCACCGCCGAAGACGGACTGATCGGCATCGGAATGCTCGAACGCGAAGTCGTCGATTGCGTGCTCTTGGACGTGTGGTTGCCGGGCAAGGGCGGCCTGGACGTGCTCGAGGAGGTGAAAGAACGCTTCCCGCGCGTGCCGGTCGTAATGATCAGCGGCCATGGAAACATCGATATGGCGGTCAAGGCGGTAAAGCGCGGCGCGTTCGACTTTCTGGAGAAGCCTCTGAGTATCGATCGCGTCACGACGGTAACGCGTAACGCCTTGGAGATTGAACATCTGCGGCGCGAGAACGAGACGTTGCGCGGCAAGTTGGTACCCCGCGATCGCCTCGTCGGGCAGAGCGCCGCGATTCGGCACGTGCGAGAGCTCATCGAGCACACCGCCTCAAGCGACGCTCGAGTGTTGATCACCGGGGAGAACGGTACCGGAAAAGAACTGGTGGCGCGGGAGATTCACGAGCGGAGCGAGCGTTCCGACGGACCGTTCGTCGCCGTAAACTGCGCCGCCATTCCCGACACGCTTATCGAGAGCGAGTTGTTCGGCCACGTGAAGGGTGCCTTCACGAGCGCTGAGGCGGGGCGCAAGGGCAAGTTCGAGCTTGCCCACGGCGGGACGCTCTTTTTGGACGAAGTTGCCGACATGTCCTTGAACGCCCAAGCGAAGGTTCTGCGCGTCGTGCAGGAGATGCGATTCGAACGGTTGGGTAGTGAGGAGTCGGTAACGGTGGACGTGCGAATCATTGCGGCGACCAACAAGGATCTCGCCTCGGCGATCGCCGGCGGGAGCTTTCGAGAGGACCTCTTCTTTCGCCTCAACGTCGTGCCGATCGGGATGCCGGCGTTGCGCGAGCGTATCGAGGATATTCCGCTCCTGTTGGCGGCATTCAACGGCGAGTTGCGCTTTTCCGACGACGCATTAGACGCACTTTCGACATATCGGTGGCCCGGCAACATTCGCGAGTTGAAGAATTTCGCCGAACGGGTTAGCATAATGGCCGATAGTACCGAGATAACGCGCGACGAGGTTGAACGCTTCGTAGGTAGCCGAACAACCGCCGTCCGTACGTCGCCCCTGAGCGATTTTCTTCATCTTGGCCTTGCAGAGGCTCGCGATCGTTTCGAGCGGCAGTTTCTGGTCGAGAAGCTTGGCGAGCACGACTTCAATATCTCGCGCACGGCGCAGGAGTTGGGTATTTATCCCAGTAACTTGCACGCAAAGATCAAGAAATTCGGGATTGAGGTGGAACGATGAGACCGATTACCAATCGACAGCAAGAGGTTCTCGAGTTTATTCGGCGATTCGTCGCGGAGAATAAGTACCCACCGACGATTCGGGAGATCTCCGAGCACTTCGGGATTTCGGTAAAAGGCGCCTACGATCACGTGAAGGCGTTGCAGCGCAAGGGCGCGATTCGGTGCGATACGAACCGCTCGCGCGCGATAGAGGTGCTCGACGATCCGGCCGAGGAGACCGACGAGACGTCGGTACGCCAAGTACCCATTCTGGGAATGGTTGCGGCCGGTAAGCCGCTTCTCGCCGAGGAGAACTACGACGGTACGGTTTCGGTTCCGGCGATGATGTTGGGAAACAAGCGCTATTTCGCTCTCCACGTTCACGGCGACAGCATGATTAACGCCGGGATCATGGACGGCGATATCGCGATTATTTCGCAGCAGCCCGTTGCGGATAACGGCGATATCGTCGTCGCGATGATCGACGAGGCGGTTACGCTCAAGCGATTCTATCGTGAGAGTAATCGAATCCAGCTCAAAGCCGAGAATCCCGTCTATCCGCCGATTTATACGCGCGACGCCCGTATCTTGGGTCGCCTTGCACATATCGTACGAAATTACGAGTAGGATCGATGCCGATCGCCCCCGTTCTTCTCTTTGTCGGCCCCGAGGAGGGTGAAAAACTCGCCGCCATCACCGAGATCCGAGAGGCCCTCAAAAAAGAGCACGGCGACGGTTTGGAAGAGCATCGGTTTTACGCGTTCGAGACACCGCCCGAGGATGTCGTCGCCATCTTACGTAACGGCTCACTCTTCGGGTCGGCGACGTATATCCTCTATCGCGCCGTCGAGCAGTTGAAGCGTAAGGACGAGGTGCGAGCCTTGGTGGAGTACGGAGCCGAGCCGACTCCCGGTTCGGTATTGATTCTGGAGAGTGCCGAGTCCTCGGTCTCCAGAGACCTCGAAAAGGCGGCGGGGAGTCGGAACAAGCGCGTCTTCTGGGAGATGTTCGACAACCAGAAGCAGTCGTGGCTGCAGGGGTACTTCCGGCGACACAAAGTGCGGATCGAACCGGACGCCGTTGAGCTCATGCTCGAGCTGGTGCAGAATAACACGTTGGACCTGAGGCACGAGGCCGACCGCCTCATCGCCTTTGTCGGGGAGCGCGTGACCGTCGACGACGTCGACCGGTTTATCTATCACGGACGAGAAGAGAGCGTCTTCTCGTTGTACGACGCAGTCGTCGAGGGCGATCTGGATCACGCGTTGGACATCGCGGCCGCGCTCTCGGCTACGAGCGAGACGATTCAGCTCGTTATCGGGTTATCCTGGCAGTTGGATCGTCTTTATCAGGTGTGCATGTTGCGGTCATCCGGCGTCGGCGATGCGACGCTCTTTGACGAGCTTTCACGCCTTACCGGGCAGCGAGTTACGAGTAAACGAGTTCGAAAGAGTCTGCTTGCGGCCGCATCCCGCTACTCCCTAGCGGAGTGCGAGGCGATCAAAACGCTGACCGGCGAGGTGGACGCGCTACTGCGGACGGTCCCCGCGGCCCTCCACCACGGCATCGTTCAACAGTACCTGTACGGCGTCATCGTACGGCGCGGGGCGTGGAGTCCCCAGGGACACTACGGCGCGATATGGCCGTGGAGCTACGCGCATTTCGAACGGCAGCGAGACCGGGTGTAACGCACGTTCCGAAGGAGCTCGCATGGTCGCGCGATTTACGCGGGTGGTGGCGCGACGCTTTCGCGCTCTATCAATATCGGCTCAAAGACCATCTTTTTGGGGAGGCGCGGGCGCGGTTCGGTGATCTCGTCCAGAAGGATGCGCGCCGCCCACCGGCCCAAGCGATACTTGGGATGCTCGAATGTGGTCAGCGGCGGGTAGAGGAGCTCTGCGCTGCGATAGTTGTCGAACCCGATGACCGAGATATCCTCGGGTATTCTCAACCCCGCCTCTTGGATCGCTCGGTATCCCTGAATCGCGTTGAAGTCGTTGAAGTAGAAGATCGCCGTGGGCCGTTGTGGGATATCGAGGAGCCGCTGCGTCAACGCGTATCCCTGGCGTGGGTCGTCTAACTCCAGTTGACTGTCATACGCCGCGGCCCACTCCTCGCAATGCGGGAGCGACGCCTCCTCGAGCGCGTGGCGGTAGCCTCGGTAACGGTCGTAGCCGGCCTGCACATCTTCCTTATATACGATTGCTATGGATCGGTGGCCTCGTTCTATGAGATGGCGCGTCGCCTCATATCCGGCGCATTCGTCGTCGATCGAGACCGTCGATACGCGCCGGTGCTCGATACCCCAGTGCGTCGTCACCACCGGTATGTCGAGAGTGTCCAAGAGTCCCGCCATGGGATGATCGTCTCGTATCTGGAGATTGCGCGACGGCTCCAGGATGAGTCCCTTTACTCCTTGTTCGACTAAACGCTCGACCGAAAGGAGCTCTTGGTGCTCGTTCTGGTGCGAGTTGGCGAGCACCAGCGTATACCCTTCCGAAAAGATCGTCTGCTCGATACCGCGGAGGATATCCGGGTAGATGTAGTCCATGAAGAAAAAGTTGACCATTCCGATCAATCCGTTCGTCGTCTCGGGTCGGGGAGTCGGACCGGCGTGGCCGGCAAAAAAGGTACCGCTTCCGTGACGCCGTACGATGATATCATCGTCCTCCAGGAGTTTGAGCGCCTGGCGGATCGTGGTTCTGCTGACGCTGAGGCTCCGCGAGAGTTCCTGCTCCGTCGGAAGCTTTTGCCCGGGCTGATATCGTTCTTTTTTGAAGCGATGTACCAACAGATCGCGAACATAGAGGTACTTGAGTCCGGTGTGTTCCGCGCTCGAAGACACTAATCGCGCCATGATCCTACCATATCAAGAGACCGAATGATGGGCAATCGTTATATAAAGGTATGGTAAAAGTATCTGCTTCTTTGCAACTAAAGGCCGAATATCGTGCTCTATTTCGATCATTTCGCTTTACCGCTCCCCTTCAGCGTGATAATGTGTCTTAAAAGGTACTTTTGATTGTCGATTGGAAGTACAAATATAGTACCAATAATACGAGGAGGAACCCATGAGTCCCTTACGAAGAACGGCCCTAACGTGGGCCTGCGCACTACTACTCGTGTATTCGGTGGGTGCCGGAGGGCAGGGAGAGGCCGGTGGCGCGGCGGTGGACGGTGAACCGTCCGGTACGCTCGTCGTCTGGTCTTTTACCGATGAGTTGGGGGATATGATCGAGTACTTCGAGGAGGTGTATCCCGGAGTAGAGGTCGAGTTTACCGTCTTCCCCAATCAGGATGAGATCTATCTCAACCGCATCAACAATACCCTTCGCGGTCGCTCCGAGGTTCCCGATGTCTTTACCGGCGAACGAGCGTGGTTTCGACAGTTGATCGACGCGGGATATTGGGAGCCGATTTCCGGCGCACCGTACAACGCCGAAGCGCTTGTCGACGATCTGGTGCCCTACGTTGTCGATTTGGCGCGCGACGACGCGGGGGAGATAACCGCACTATCGTGGCAGGCTACTCCGGGCGGACTCTTTTATCGTCGTAGCATCGCTCGAGAGGTGCTCGGGACCGACGATCCGGAAGCGGTTTCCGAGTACACCAGCGATATCGACCGTTTCTATGAGCTCGGCGAGATGATTCAGGAGACCTACGGCGGCGAGCGATTCCTCGTGGCCGGCTACTCGGATATGCTGGAGTTCGTCACCAACCGCCGTACCGATCCCTACGTCGACGGCGACACGCTCACGATACCTCGGAGTCTGGTGGACTACATGCGTATTGCGCGCCGGATGCGGGAGAACCGGATCGAGGCGGGGACGAGAACGTGGCAGCCGCCGTGGTTCTCATCCATGGCCGACGGTAGCGTCTTTGCCTACATCCTGCCCACGTGGGGACTCCACTACGTGCTCAAGCCCAACGCCGAGCCCGAGGCCGACGCGGGAAACGCCGAGTTCTCCGGCGACTGGGGCCTCGCCGATCCCCCGGCGCCGTATAGCTGGGGAGGTACTTGGATCGGTATCAATCGCTTCTCCGAGAACAAGGAGCTGGCGTGGGAGCTGGTGCGATTCGTCGGTAGCAATCCGGAGTTCCAGGCCGACTGGGCTCGGGATACCGGCGACTTCGTTTCCAATGTCGAGGTGATTCGGGCGATTCAGGACGATTTTTCCGAGCCGTTCCTCGACGGACAGAATCACTACGCCTATTTCTTCGATCAGGTGACGCAGGTCGACGTCTCGTTCGTCGGTCCTTGGGACTTCCAGATTCAGAACGCGTGGGGTGATCAGGTGGACCAGTATGCCAACGGTCAAAAGACGCTGGAGGAGGCGATCGCCGATTTCGAAGTAGCGGTGCGCGATATCGTGCCGGGAATTACGCGGGTCGTGGTAGAGCGCTGAATCGTCCGGTTTGTCGGCCGGTCGCGAGGAAGCCCTCTCCGGCCGGCTCGACCAACGGTACTCGGAGGTGTACATGGCAGTCGATTCATCGATCCGGCGTTTCTTTCATCGACGGGACAACAAGGGGTACTTGTTCGTCCTGCCGTATTTTCTCGCGTTTCTCACGTTTCAACTGTACCCGATGATCTATACGCTTATCCTCAGTTTCCAGACGCCGGTTACTATGTTCGAGAACGAGTTCGCCGGATTGGACAACTATCGGCGGCTCTTCTCGACCGCGCTCTTCTATCAGGCGATCGGCAATACCTGGTACATCTGGTTGGTTAATTTTGTGCCGCAAATCGCCATCGCGCTCTTTTTGGGCGTGATATTGAGCGACCGCAGTATCGGGGGACGGGAGACGCTGCGCACACTCTATTTTTTACCCAATCTGGTAACCGCCGCGTCGATCGGCGTACTGTTCGCGGTACTATTGGATTGGCGTTTCGGCGCCCTCAACCAGATGTTACTGCGCTTCGGTGTGTTGGCGGAGCCGATCAACTGGCTGCAAGAGCCCCTCATCGCCCAGGGTACGGTCTCTTTCATTCAGTGGTGGCAATGGTTCGGCTATACCACGATCATCGTCATGGCCGGCCTCAGCGCGATCGGCGAGGAGCTATACGAGGCGGCGCACATCGACGGCGCCTCAACGTGGCAGGTCTTTCGCCGCATCACGCTCCCGCTCTTACGGCCGACCATGCTCTACGTCGCGGTCACCTCCCTCATAGGCGGGCTGCAGATTTTCGATATCCCTCGCGTGTTAACCAACGGCCGCGGCGCTCCCGATAACGCGCTCACCACTATGGTGCTCTATCTCTACAACCAAGCGTTCTCCTTTTTCAACGTCGGCTACGCCGCGGCGGTCGCCTACGTCCTATTCATCATGATCCTCGTCTTTTCGGTAATCGCGTTTAAGGTGATCAGTTACGAACGGAGTTCGACGCGAAGGAGTGTGCGATGATTGCGAAGCGGAGGCGCGTCGAAAAGGGCGTCTTGTACATCGTTCTTGTCGTACTCGCCGCGGTCAGCGTCGTACCGTTCTACATCATGGTAATTAACGCCACACGCAGTAATGTCGAGATTTCACAAGGTATCGCGCTTCTTCCCGGGGACCGCATCGTCGAGAACTATCGCATTATTCAGGATAGGGTGAACATTTGGCGCGGCTTTCTTGCCAGTACGATCATTACCGTACCCAGCGTCGTACTGTCGGCCTTCTTCGGCGCGATGACCGCCTACGGGTTTGCGAAGTTTCGCTTTCCCGGTCGGGAGCTTCTTTTTTGGATCGTTTTGGCGACGATGATGATTCCCCAACAGCTCGCGCTCATCGGGTTTTATGACTTGTGCGTACGCCTCGGGATTATCGATACCTATCCGCCGCTGATATTGCCCCTCATGGCCAACGCAGGGATGGTCTTTTTCGTACGCGCCTACATCGAATCGAGCATTCCGGACTCGCTCATCGAAGCGGCGATCATCGACGGAGCCGGTGAGTTTTACACGTTTCTGCGCCTCATCGTTCCCCTCTCCATGCCGGCTATCGCGACGATGTCGATCTTTACCTTCGTCTTCAAATGGAACGATCTGATCACGCCGTTGGTACTCCTGAGCTCCGGGGACAAGTTTCCCATGCCCGTGGTTATCTCAAACATTCGCGGATTGTACGAGGCGAACTTCGGCGCGATTTATCTGGGCGTTACGATTTCGGTCGTACCGATCATCGTCGTCGTGGTGCTCTTCTCCAAGTCGATTATCAAGGGGCTGACCGTCGGGGCCATAAAGGGATGAGTGTCGCCCCAGAACGCGCGAGCGTATCGGGTACACGCGGCGCGATCCATCGCGTTGTTCATGCCGCTGCGTTCATATTTCGATAACGAAAGGGAGTACCGTGCCGACAATCCATAATCCCGTCTTGCGGGGGTTTCATCCCGACCCGTCTATCTGTAGGGTCGGCGACGATTTCTACATCGCCACCAGCACCTTCGAGTGGTTTCCCGGTGTGATGATCTATTCCAGTCGCACCTTGTGCGACTGGAGGTTGGTCGCCCGACCGTTGGATCGTCGCTCGCAACTCGATATGGCGGGCAATCCGCCGTCCGGGGGTATCTGGGCGCCGTGTTTGAGCTACGCCGACGAGCGGTTTTGGTTGATTTACACCGACGTCAAAGAGTGGGTGGGATCGCGATCCAACGACGGGTTCAAAGATAGCCTCAACTATGTAGTGACCGCGGCGACGATCGAGGGGCCGTGGTCGGAGCCGCGGTTTCTCAACGCCAGTGGATTCGATCCGTCGCTCTTTCACGACGAAGACGGGCGTAAGTGGCTGGTGAACGTCAAATGGGACTACCGGCCGGGGCGCAACAGTTTCGGCGGGATCGTGCTTCAGGAGTACGACGCCCGTGCCGAGCGACTGGTCGGCCCCATTCGTTCGATATTCCCCGGCACCGAGATCGGATATACCGAGGCTCCGCACCTGTATCGTCGCGCCGGGTGGTACTATCTCATGACCGCCGAAGGCGGCACCTCCTACGGCCACGCGGTCGTACTCGCTCGCAGTAGAACGATCGACGGCCCCTACGAGCTGCATCCTCAAACGCCCCTCATTACCTCGGTGGCCGATCGGTGCGGCTTCGACGCGGCCGTTGCGGAGGAAGGGGACATCAGGCCGCATCTGGAGACGGGTTTACAGAAGGCGGGACACGGGAGTATGGCGCGGTGGGACGATCGACAGTGGGTGTTGGCCCATCTGTGCGGGCGCCCGGTGGCGGATACACTCAACTGCCCCTTGGGTCGTGAAACGGCGCTCCAAGTCCTGGAGTGGCGCTCCGACGGGTGGCCGTGGCCGGCCAGCCGCGCTCCGCAGTGGAGCGTCGCGTTCGCCGAGCGTGACGTACCGGCCGGCGACGGCGGTTCGGAGCCCCCGCGGACGCCCGTATGGCGCGACGATTTTGACGGACCTACTATGGCCGCGGAGCTCAATACACTTCGCGAACCGGTCGACGACCGCTTCGATCTCTCGGCGCGTCCCGGTTGGTTGCGGCTGAGAGGCGCCCTTTCACCGACGAGCCGATTTCGTCAGACCATCGCGGCGCGGCGCGTTCAAGCGTTCGATTGGCGCGCCGAGACGCGCATAGACGCAGCCCCGGATGACTTTCAGCAGCTCGCAGGACTTATCGTACGCTACGATGAGGACAACCAGTATTTACTCCGCCTAAGTGCCGCGGACCGGGCGGAGCGGTGTCTGGGAATCGTACGGTATGTCGGACGGGTCGTCACGACTCCTCTGGGAGACGACGAAGTCCCCCTGCAGCACGGCGCCGTCGATCTCGCCGTCGAGGTGTCCGGGAAAGATCTCAACTTTTTTTGGCGTCAGGGAGGAGCGGGGTGGAGCGCCGTCGGGCCGACCCTGGATGCATCGCTCTTGTCCGACGATACGGCCGAGCCGCTGGGATTTACCGGCACCTTCGTCGGCATCGGTTGTTGGGACGCGTCGGGGCGTGGGCTTGTCGCGGACTTTGACTACCTGGAGTACTGCGAGGAGTGAGGTGCGCCGACGATCCCTGCCGTCGATGCGTGTCCGGTCGATGCCGAGGCGCGCGCGATGCCGTGCCGGGAGCGGCCTGCGGTGCGCGCGAGCGCAGTCGTCGCGAGCTTTGCACCCAAGCCGGAAAACGTCGTTTCCCTCCGACGCCAACCGCTTCAGCGACGCGACGTAGATCGAGGGTAGTTCGGGCACGTGGTTCGAGAGGATGATATTTGTCCAGCCTCCGTTCACGCAGTGGTCGAGTGTCTCTTCTGTGTCGTCGTAGAGCTCGAATCCGGTGGAGTCGATATACCTCATATGCGACAGTTCGGCATATTCGACCGCCTTTTTCTCCGAGACACCGACGCCTACGAAAGCGCGCACGAACGATCGCTCTACAAAGGCCCACCACGCCGCCGGGTCCGATAGTTCAAAGTGCGTCCGCTCGGGAAAATGCCAGGGAAAGCCGTCTCGGAGGAACGGCCGAATATCGTCAATTCGGGTCGTGTGGCTCGGCTCACGCTCATCGAGTATCTGCAGGAGCACCTCGCTGAAAAAGCCGTTCCGGTGCGCAAGCGTTCCGTCGAAATCCCAAAACAGCACGCGATCGTGTTTCATGGTCGATATGTCCCGTGAGTCGACGGGAGCTGAGGCGGGAACGTATCGCGTACTCCCCATCATTGGCCGAACAGCTCCCGCCTGACGAACTCCTGCACGGTGTAGGCCTGCTCTTCGCTGATGCCGGTGCTTTTGGCGATGACGTCGACAGGGGTCTCGACGAGACCCTCGACATCCGGGAAGGAGCGCAGGATTTTGGCGGCCCGGCGCGGGCCGATCCCGGGGACTTTTTCCAGAACCGGTGTCAGGGCGCTTTTTTTCTGGAGCCCCGCGCGATAGGTCGTCGCAAAGCGATGCGCCTCGTCCCGCACGTGCTGAAGCACTCTCAAGGGCGGCGATCCTTCGGGGAGGAGGATCGGCTCACCGTGGGCGGGAAGAAAGAGCTCCTCATTGCGCTTCGCAAGTCCGACGATGGGAATCGCGAGATCCAGGGCGTCCAGAATCTCCTGCGCCGCTCCCACTTGGCCCTTTCCGCCGTCGATGAGGATAAGATCGGGGCGCGGCAGGCGTTCGTTTTTGACCCTCGTATAGCGCCGCGCGATCACCTCCCGCATCGAGGCGAAGTCGTCGATTTGCCCCTCCTTGAGGCTCTTAATACGAAAACGCTTGTACTGGCTCTTGTCCGGCACGCCGTTGGAGAAACTCACGAGGCTGGCGACGGTGTTGCGTCCCCCGACGTGGGCGATATCGAAGCCCTCGATCCGCAACGGCGGATTCGGTAGGGAGAGAACCGCGGCGAGTTCCTCCAGCGCCGGAAGGTCGCCCTTTTCTCGTAGGCGTCGGTCCAACTCCTGGCGGGCGTTTTCTATGCACAGACGCAGGACCGAAGCGTCACGACTCGTCTCCGGCGTGCGGATTTCGACCTCGCTTCCCAGCTCCTCGCGAAAGAACCGTTGCAACGTCGCAAGGTCGCCCATAGAGGCCGAGGTGTACAGCTCGCGAGGAGCTTTGCTGGTCGACCCGTAGAACTGCAGGACAAACTCCACGAGGTTTTCCTCGTCCGTTCCCGGAAGCTCGGCGTGAAAGACGTTGCTCCCCACCAGTTTGCCGGCGCGCATCTGGAAGACGACAAATGTGCACAGCTCGTCCCGCGCGGCGTACCCGATGTAATCCCGGATTTCGGGATCGAAATCGACGACGCGCTGTTCGCTCTCGATTTGGTCGAGGCCGGTGAGGGCGTCGCGATACTGCGCCGCCTTCTCGAACTCCAGCGCCTCGCTCGCGGCATCCATGCGCTCGGACAGCTCTTTGCGGATCGCCCCGGTTCTGCCCGACAGAAGGCGTTTGATCGACTCGATACGCGCCGTGTAGTCCTCGTGGCTCGTTTTACCGGCGCAGACCGCAGCGCACCGGCCGATGTGCCAGTACAGACAGGGTGACTTGCGCGGCTTGAGTTCGGTGGTGCGACACTTCCGGAGCGGGTATAGACGGTCGATCAGGTCGAGGTACGCTTCCAGGCGCCACACGCTGGTAAAGGGTCCGAAGTAGGTTGAACCGTCCTGGACGATACGCCGCGTCTTGAAGACACGCGGATACTTGTCGGTGGTAATGCGTATCACCGGATAGCTTTTACCGTCCTTGAGGTTGATGTTGTAGCGCGGGGTGTGCTGCTTGATAAGCTCGTTTTCCAACAAGAGCGCCTCGTACTCGTTGCCGGTGACGAGGTAGTCTATGCGTATCACCCGCGACATAAGAACGGCGGTCTTAATCGGCAGATCCTTTGCAAAGTACGACCGCACCCTGGCGCGCAGGCTCTTCGCCTTGCCGACGTACAGAATCGTATCGTCGACATCGCGCATGATGTATACGCCCGCGTTACGAGGAAAATCCTGGATCGTGTTTTTGAGTTCGTCCCGTGACATGCCGATGCTAACAATACGGAACTATGGGCCTGCTCGTCATGTCAAGTAAGAAACGTCCGTCTCGACTCCCGATCGCGATCCTGCCGTGGGTCTTCTCGCTCATCATTCCGACGTGGGGATTTGCACAGCTTCCGGACGAGACGATCCATCTCGGCGGCCGCGCCGGATGGGACACGATCGCTCTATTGGAGAACACAGCCTTCGCCGACGGGTGGCAGGGCGGCGAGGATATCGTACTCGCCGACTGGCGACGGCGCGTAGACGAGGCGAGTGATTTGCTCGTCTCCTTCGACGGCCTACTCCGCGACGAGGCCGGGAACTATGACCTCGTGCCCGGCGGCGCGCGCGTGGTCGATACGCATCGTCGATTCGGTTCCGGCGCGGCGGCCTTCGACGGACAATCGATGCTCTCCTACGTTCCCCGGGGGAGCGCCCTTTTGACACCGTACTCGCAGCCCGGCTCGTTTTCCATCCGACTGTGGCTCTATCCGATTCGCGTTAATGAAGGCGCATCGGTCGTGCGCTGGCGGGGCGCCCTCTTGAATGCGGGGGCGCCGGTGCTCCAGGAGCTGCGCTTCGAGATCGACGAGAGTCGACTCCACTGGACGCTTAACAATCTCGTGAGCGAAGCGCACGCCGACGGCGGTCGCTCGATCTCCAGCATACGGTTATCGGCCCGACGCGGCTTGGTTCCCGAACGCTGGTCGCACCACGAGCTCCGTTTCGACGCTACGACGGGACAAATGAGTTATCGGGTCGACGGCATACCGGAGGCAATCGCATATTTAAGCGAGAGCGGCACGGAGGACGGTTCGGCGTACACGATTCTGTTCGGAAGCGACACCGGGGACGGCCTTATCGTCGGCGAGGGGTACCACGGCGTGTTGGATGAGCTTTCCATCGCCGCCGATGCGACGCGTGAGGCGCGTCCGACGCGCTATTCGGGCGAATCGGGGAGCGCCTTCACGACGCCCGTGTTCCTCGGCGGTCGGGGAGCGCGCGTCACCTCGGTCCGCGTCAATGTGCATGAGCCGGGACGTACCGAGGTACGAACGTGGTATCGTCTCGCCGAGGGAATCGTGAGCGACGATCTACGCTTTGCGCTCGACGCGCCGTGGCGCGAGCTTCCCGACGACGGTGTGCTCTCTCCGGACGAGCGCGGCGCGTGGATCCAAATGCGCTTCGATCTGCTCGCCGACGCCGAGCGTCGGGAGAGCCCGCGGGTCCGAAACGCGCGGATTGCGTATCGCCCTGAGCTTCCACCCCCGATTCCACGAGCCGTCAGGGGAATCGGTATTCCCGGCGGCGTCGAGATTGCGTGGGATCCGGTCGTAACCGAAGACCTTGCCGGGTATCGTGTGTATTTTGGAGAGCGACCGCGTCGATACGTCGGAACCGCAGATCGTATCAGTCCCGTTGACGTCGGTCTCGACACGACGTTCCGCATCGAGGGACTTCGACCCGACGGAGCGTATGTGTTTGCCGTCGAGAGTTACGACGTCCATGGCCGGCAGAGTCGATTGTCGAATGAGGTTCAGGTGCGTGCGGGAAGAAGGGAATAATGAAACATCAGGAACGCCTCAGCAGAGCCATAAGCGCATTTCGAGTCAACGATCTCGAAGTAGCCGAGCGATTGACGTCGGAGCTTCTGAGTGATTTTCCCGATATCGCCGCGGCGCACGTTCTGCTCGGAACGATCTACGGTCGCCAAAAACGGTACGCTCCGGCCATCGAACGCTTTGAGCACGCGATCGTCCTGGACCCCAAGAATGCCGAAGCGCTCAACAATTTAGCGGTTATCTATCGTCAGACCGGCGACGCTCAACGAGCGATCGAGTTGGTCCGTCGTGCACTCGCTCTCGAGCCGAGCAACGGTGAGATGTTTTACAATCTCGGCAACATCCACAAGGATCTCGGCGACCACGACGAGGCGATCGATGCGTACGAGCGGTCGATCGCCGCCGACCCCACACTCGCTGCGGCGTACAACAATCTGGGTACGCTCTATGACGCCCAGGGTCGGCACGAGGAGGCGATGGCGGCATTCGAGCACGGCCTCGAACACGACCCCAACCACCCGACCCTCAACTATAATCTCGGTAACACCTATCAGACGGTCGAACGGTTGGACGATGCGCGTCGGAGTTATGAGGCGGCGCGTAGGGCTCATCCCGGCTGGACCGACGCGGTCAACAACCTCGGAATCGTGTTGGAGCGTATGGGCGAGCTCGACGGCGCCGAGGAAGCCTTCAACGAGCTACTCGAGTTGGAGCCCGACAACTACACCGCGCGCAATAACCTCGGCACCGTCCTGGCTCGTTCCGGGCGTATCGACGAGGCGATTCGTTCATTTCGCACCGCCCTCGAGCAGGCTCCGCAGTACGCGCGGGCCGCGACCAACCTTGGACAGATCGTAGAGCGCGGGAGCGATCCCGCGGCCGCCCGGCGGACGTTATCCCAGATGCTGGAGCGGGACCCCGACAACGTGCGTCTCCAGCGAAGCCTCGCCGGCGTGTACACCCGGTCGGGAATGCACGACCAGGCCGCGCGGATGTGGGAGCGGATCGTGGCCGGCGACGCCACCGATTTGGATGCGATGCGGGAACTCGGGCTCTCTCAGTATCGCAGCGGTGAACGCGAGGCCGGCGAGCAAAGCCTCCGGCGGTACGCCGAAGGTAGGCCCCAGGACGGCTCCTATCTCGCCGATCTCTCCGGTATCCTGCGCGGCGACGGCTTTCATAAGGAGGCGTTGGAACTCGCGGAGCGCGCCGTACAGTCCAACCCGCAGGACGTGAGCGGTCTGTTGCGCAAGGCGGAGATACTCGCGGACCTCGGAAAGGAGACCGAGGCGCGTCAAACACTGCAGCATGCCGCCCGGTTGGGCGAGGACGATCCGCGACTACTCACCTCACGGGCCAACGTGCACCGGGTTCTCGGAGACCGCGAGGGGGCGCTCGCAGCGGCCGACGAGCTGATATCCCTCCAAGGCCACCGCGGAAACGCCGACGACCTCAGCAACCTCAACGAAAGCCTCGAGCTGTACGAGCAAATGGTCAACGATTGGGAGGCGGAGAACGCCGAGCAGTGGCAGCGAAATCTCGAGAAGCTCGGACGACTCGCCAACCAAGGCCGGATCGCCGAAACGGTGGTGGACATGGAGACGAGTGAGGCCGAAGGCCTCGACGAGGAATCGATACCGATTCTGAGCTTCAACGGCGGCACGGTCTCCGAACGGGAAGAGGAAGAGGAAGAGGAAGAGGAAGCCGTCGAGGAGCCGGTCGGCGCGGAACCGCCGCCTATCGCCGAGCCGCCCGATACCGGTGAGATCGAACAAAAGACTCCCAGAAACGGCACATCCGCGGGACGGGGAGAAGGCGGTGCGTTCGACGATCCGTTGGAATCCAATCTGCGCGATCTCCCGGACGAAACCGATGAGATGCCCTTTCCGAAACGCGACGAGCCGCTCAGCAAGCCTCCGCCGGACGAACCGGAGGAGGAGCGGGCCGAAGAGCCGATCAGAGGGTTTCCGCTTGCTGCCGTGAGCCCTCGACCGGTTCCCGCGAAGCCGACGAAGGATGCCGAGGAGGCCCCGGCGGACGGCGAGCCGGTAGCGGTGCAGGAGGCCGTCGACGCCGGAATCGACGAAGAGGCGCCTGTCGCCCCGGCGACGGTTGCAGCAGAAGACGAAAACGGGGGCGCCCCGCTCGCCGCCCCACCGGCGAACGGGGAAGAAGAGACCCGCGGGATACCGGTCGAGGGAGCCGAGATCGGTGAGCGCGACGTCGAATCCGGGGGTGAAACGGTGGATCCGACACCGGACGGTACACTCGTGCCGGAGCAGGTTGGAGTCGAGGCGGGCCGCGACGGTGAGGTCGAGGATCGAGAGACCGCCGACGAGGCGAGACGCGGCGTCGGCCGTTTCGTCGGAGATGGTGAAGAGACCGGTGGCGACGATGAAGCGGGTGTCGACGGGGTGTTCGAAGGCGAAGAGCCGACCGAAGACGCTCTATCGGGAGAGGGTGTCGGACACCTCGAAATGTCGGATGGTGAGGGAGATGCAGAGGCCGACGGAGCGATGGAGCCGTCTTTGGACGACTCCGCGTCGGAACGCGCGTACGACACCGGCGAGGACGGCGGCGAGGCGTCGGTCGGAGATGATCGTGCCGTACCCGCCGACGAGAGCGAGCCGTACGTGCAGCCCGGCGCCTCCGGTGAGATCGAAGGGGGCGCATCGCGCGAGGCCGCATCTCCTTCGTCGACACACGACGCAGCGGACGCACCGACGGAGTCCGACGCGATGGACGACGACGCAGACGAGGCGCCGGCCGATCCTTCCCTCAGACGCAAGCTGCGGGACATGATCGCCGGCATCCAGGATCGCCTCGGCGCGCCGCCGAAGACCGCAGGCAGCGCTCACTCCGACAAAGATACGCCCCTCGCGCCCCATGCGCGACTTTTCCGTTACTTAATGAGCCTGGCCGACAGTTTGCCGCCGACGAGGGATCAGGAGTATCGACAGAGCGAGGCGCGGTTGAAGCTTGCGGGGCTTCACGCTCGGCTAAGCGGACGGACGACGCTGCGGGAGAAGGCGGGGCGTCGCGCGAAGAGTGCCGAGAGTGCACCGGACTCGTCGTCGAACCGCACACGCATCGATCGTAAGGGTCTCGCGGGAACGTTCTCGTACCTCGCGTCGCTCAGCGGCAATGTTCCCGACCCGGAAATAGGGCAGCAGTTAAGCGAGCGTGTACGTACGCTCCGCGACAAGATCGCCTCCGACGAGTAAACGAGTCCGGTCCGAGCGCGACACGGGGCGTGCAATCCTCGTCTGTGGGACAGGGTGGTGTGTCGCGTGTGCTTTTGTCTATAATGCGCGCCATGGTTTCCGATGCAACTCTCAAGAGTCTTCACCCGTTGGAGGTCAAGACCCTTCTCCGGTACGATGTTGACTCCGTATTCGACGCCGACCGCATGCAGATCGATCTCGGTCTGGTACTGGGGCAGTGCAACCAGGCGATTAGTTGGCTCTCCGCCAAGGCGCTTATCGATGAGGTAGAGCGCCTTCCCTCGGTGACCTACGAACGCACCGAACTCGGGGCGGAGTTTGCCGCCGCCGGAACGCCGGCGGAGCGTATAATCAGGACCGTCGCCGAGAAGGGACCTCTGGCGATGCCTCACCTCGCCGCGGCGACGGGGCTCGAGAAAAGGGACGTCGGTTCGACCTTCGGCCACCTCTCCAAACTGAACGTCCTCGCCATGGACGACGAGAAGCGCGTACGCCTCGCCTCCGCGATCGACTCCAATGAGGACATGCCTCGACCCGACGCGGTGCTTCGCCGGCTCCTCGACCGCGCGGCGGCGGGTGGAATCGAAGACGCCTCGCTCTCCGAGGAGGAGCGTGCGGCGATCGCCGGGCACGCAAAGAAGCGCGGCGCGTCGTCGGCGATGTTTCGGATTATCGAGCGCGAGCGGGTGCGATATCGACTGTCCGTCCAAGGCACGGAGGTGCGCGACGCCTTGGCGGCCGCGGGGCTAACCGGAGACGAAGAGGGGCAACTGACGCCCGAGATGCTCCGCGACGGTACGTGGCGAGGCAAACGGTTTCGCGAGTATGCACTCTCCGCGCCGGTCGCGCGCGTGCTCCCGGGGCGGCGCAACGCCTATTGCGAGTATCTCGACTCGGTAAAAGACAAGCTCGTTTCCCTGGGATTCGAGGAGTTTGACGGACCGATCGTCGAGACCGAGTTCTGGAACTCCGACGCGCTCTTTATGCCGCAATTTCACTCGGCGCGGGACATTCACGATGTGTATTACGTCGACGATCCGCGCCACGCCACCGAAATAGAAGAGCCGTTTCTCTCCCGCGTCGCGACAACGCACGAGAACGGGTGGGAAACCGGCAGTCGAGGATGGAACTATCGCTTCGATCGCGACTTCACGCGCCGGCTCATTCTCAGGAGTCAGGGAACGGTCATGTCGGCGAAAGCGCTACCGACGGCGAAAGTTCCCGGCAAGTACTTCGGGATTCTGCGCTGTTTTCGCTACGATCAGGTCGATGCAACGCATCTTGCCGATTTCTACCAGACCGAGGGAATCGTTCTGGGAAAAGACGTCAATCTGCGCACCTTACTGGGCCTCTTGAAGATGTTCGCGGAACAGCTGGCCGGCGCAACGGAAGTGCGCTACGTGCCGGGTTACTTTCCGTTCACCGAGCCGTCTGTAGAGGTGCATATCAAACATCCGCGCCTCGGATGGTTTGAGCTCGGTGGATCGGGAATCTTCCGTCCCGAGGTGACGCGTCCTATGGGGATCGACGTTCCCGTGTTGGCGTGGGGGCTCGGTATCGATCGGATGGCGCTGATGCATCTGGGACTCAACGACCTAAGAGAGCTCTTCAGTTCCGATATCGAGCACGTTCGGCTCAGGCGTCGCGCCGGATAAGGGGGAATCATGCCGAAAATCGAAATATCGCGCGCGGCGCTGACTACGGCGATCGGCGCGTCTGCCATCACCGACGACGAACTGGAGGCCATTTTCCCCGCCGCCAAGGCCGAGCTCGACGAGCCGGCCGGCGACGACGGGTTTATGAAGGTCGAGCTGAACGACACCAACCGGCCCGATCTGTGGTCGACCGCCGGTCTGGCGCGACAGTTGCGCCTGTATCGCGGTGCGGAGCCGCCGCAGTACGATTTCTTTTCCAACGCCGCGACGCAACGCGAGACGGGATCGCGCCGCGTCGTGGTGGATCGGTCGGTAGGGGATATCAGGCCCTATCTCGCCGGATTCGTCATGACCGGCCCTCCCTTGAGTGAGGTGGTGCTCAAGGACTTGATTCAGACGCAGGAAAAGCTTACGTGGAACTTCGGGCGAAAACGGCGTTCGATCTCCATGGGAATCTACCGGTCGGACCTTATCGAGTATCCCGTACACTACAAGGCGGTCGATCCCGATTCGACGCGATTCGTGCCGCTGCAGATGGAGCGCGAGCTCTCGATGCGCCAGATGCTTACCGAACACCCCAAGGGAGTCGAGTTCGGTCACATCGTCGCCGAGCTCCCGCGCTTCCCTATTTTGACCGACGATCGCGGGGGGATACTGAGCTTTCCGCCGGTAATAAACAGCGCTACGATCGGCGCCGTCGTGGAGGGTGATACGACGCTCTTTGTGGAGCTAACCGGAAGCGATCTCGATTCTCTCCTCCTAACCGCCTCGATCGTTGCGTGCGACGCAGCGGACATGGGATACGCCATCGAGCCGGTACGTATCGAGTATCCGTACGATACGCCGTATGGACGAGAGATCACCGTGCCCTACTATTTCCAGACCGGACGAGACGCTGCGATGAGCGAGATTAACGCTATGCTCGGCGTCGATCTGAGCCGTTCCGAGGTGACCGAGGCGTTGCGCCGTATGGGGATCGAGGTGACGGAGCCGACCTCGCCGTCGGACGTCGAACACGTTTCCATTCGGGTGCCGGAGTACCGCAACGACTTTCTTCACGCCGTCGACGTCGTCGAGGAGGTGATGATCGGCCGTGGGATGGAAAGTTTCGTCGCCGAAATGCCGCGCGATTTTACCGTGGGACGGTTACTGCCGATCGAAGAGTTTTCTCGCCGCGCCAAGACCGTAATGGTCGGTCTGGGATTCCAGGAGATGATTTTTAACTATCTCGGTTCGGGAAGGGATTTCGTCGAGAGGATGTATCCCGAGGACGAGTGGACCGAGGCGCTCTCTCACGTCGTGCGCATCGCCAATCCGATGAGCGAGAATTATGAGTTCGTGCGTCCATCGATTCTGCCGTCGCTCCTCGCCGCCGAGTCGGTGAGCGGAAACGCCGTCTATCCGCACCACGTGTTCGAAGTCGGCAAGATCGCCTGCCGCGCCGAAAACGAGGCGAGCGGAACCCGAACGCTCACCAAACTCGGATTCGTCTCCGCCGATCGAGGCGCAGGTTTCAATCTGGTAAACTCCCATATATCGGCTATACTGTACTATCTAGGGCATGAATACACCGTCCGGGAGGTGCACGACAGCCGATTCATTCCCGGGCGAGCGGCCCAGATCGTTCGCGCCGGAAGCGAGAATGTCGTCGGTGTCTTCGGTGAAGTTCATCCCCGAGTCCTCGACGCATGGGGGATTCAGATGCCCTGTACCGGCGGTGAGGTCGACTTGGAGGTATTGATCCACGGCGATGATGGAGACGCAGGCGCTTCATAAACCGAAGATTCTCGTCCCGTACGTCGGGCCGGACCCCGATCCGGACCTGCTTGATATTTTCCTCTATTTACGCCCGGAGAGTAACGGCGTCGCCGTGGAGAGTGCTATTCTCTCGGTTATCAAGGAATGCCGTAAGAACGATCAGCATGTAAAGCTGATATATATGGCCAATATGCCCGGCGACTACATCGTGAGCCGCAAGATCATAGAACGCCACTATTCGCTCAGGCTCTTTTTCGCCGTTCACGGCGGTCGGGCGTTTACGCTGGATATGATACGGCAGTTCGAGGACTTCTACCGGGCCGAGTTCCGACCCGCCCGCGTGATCGGCGCCTTCGAGGCGTTGCGCCGGTTTGCGTGGTCGCCCGAGGAGCTCTTCGATCTATGGGTGGAAGAGTCGGCGGTGTTTCGGATCGCCGGGCAGGTGGTCAAGCGGTACCAAGATGTCTGGATCGTGAACTACGACGTGCCGGCACTCCTGCACAAGAACAGCGCCGCGACCGACATCGCCGTTATGACTTTTCGTACCCGTGAGGGTTACCGTCACTTTTTCGAGGTCGCCGTGGAGATGAAGCGGGCGCTCGTGGAGCGGGGGCTCTTGCTGCAGAGGATGCCGATCGCTCGTGCCGTGCACATCTCCAGGAGCCCCTTCGAGCAGTTGCTGGATACCCGCGACTACCTGCTCGCACCCGACGGTACCCCCGCCGGACTCGATGCTTCTTCGTTTGCGCAGTTTCTGATGGCTCGCGGACTCGATCTCGCCCTCATTCGCGGTCTCATCGAACACCCGATCTGCAGTTTTGACTTCGGTTTCGACGAGCCGTCCGAACAACATCTCATGGACCTGTGTGAGGGATTCACCTATACCGACGGTTGGCACATTCTGCAGCGTGTGCGAGGACACATCACTCTGCGCCCTCCCGCCGCGCCCGGTGTGCTGAACTAAGACGCCGCGCCGCCGGTCGACTTCGGCGTGCGTCGGGTTACGTTCGTCGAACCTTCAACTCCGAGAGGAGTACCGTTCCCGTGAGTCGTATGTGCCCGCCGCCGCCACGCGCGGCGGGCGTCTCGTCGGTGTGCCCCGACATGAGCGTCGCCACGTCGTTGGTGATCGTAATACCGCTCGGGATATGGAGACGTACCTCCGCCATGACACTGACGATATGAATATGGGTGTGCATTTCGATTTTACACGCCGAGAGGTCCAAGTCGACGAGACCCATCACCGCCACGACGCTCACGTACCGATGGTGCAACCAACGCCCGGTAAGGCGGCGCTCACCCAAAATCGCGACGATCGAACTTCCGCGATCGGCGGGGAGCCGCGTTGACGCCTCCTCGGCGTCCGCAATCCGGTGGTCGCCGTCGACGTCGTGCGTGGACGGACGGCTCCCAGAGGCCGTACGAGTCGGGAGGTCGCCCAGTATCGCGGCAATGTCCTGATTCGTCGTTGCGCGGCCGATCTCGGCCAGAGCCGTCTCGAATCGCTCCTCGGAAAGGAGATCATCGGCAAATCGTCGTGAAATGTCGTCCAATGCGCGCTCGCGATAGTTCGGATCGTACTCGTGCATCGCGTGCTCCCTTTCGACACTCTATGACGGCATGATAGCATGGCGCGGTGGATGTAATCGAGCTCCTGCGCCGGATCCATCCGTTTCGGTTCCTTCGGGATCGACAACGACGAGACCTTACCCTCCGCCTCCGTCCTCACCGCTTTACACCGGGGGATACGATATTCCGTCAGAACGATGTGGATCAATCGGTGTTTCTCATCGCCCGCGGCACCGTTGAGGTGTTCGATCCGCGGCGTGTCGACGATGATCTCGTCACCGTAATCGAAACGTATCGGGTGTTCGGCGAATGGGAGGCGATTTTTCAGGAGCCGCGCCTGTTCAGCGCACGAGCGCTGACGGAGTGCGAGTGTTATTCCATTTCGGGCGAGGAGTTTCGGCGCCTCCTGCACGCCTCACCGAGTCTGGCTCAGGGGTTCGGGACAATCCTCAGGGACAATCAGGGAATCTTCTCCGCGTTCGATCGTTTTAAGTTCGAGCTCCTCCAGGGCGCACAGCGCGGCCACATCGGCATCGGGTCGCTCGTACCGCTCTATCTGGCGCTGCAGCCGGCGCTGCACCCGGGGGCACATGACGAATACCGTATCGATACCGGCGCGCTTACCTACGCGGTGCGTCGCCTACCGGACAATCTGACGCGAACCTTCGCGTTTCTGCTGGTCGACGAGCTCCCACCGGCTCTGGCCGGCTCCGAGCGCCTCTTTCCCGTGGTGCCCACCTCGGCGCGCCGGCGAGACGTGTGGGAGGTGCTACCCGGAAAAGATCTGGTGCTGCTCCGCACCGGGGATTCGGATTTAATCGATCTCGTCACGTGCTTGTGCGTTTACGCGGTGGAGGCTCAGAAGATTCGCAAACGCGTCGGGCGTGACGGGAGCCTCGCCCGCATCGCCGAGTTCGTTGCGGACGACGCGCACTTCGCCGATGAGGTTCGCGCATTTCTCAATACGCTTTCGTTCAGCTCTCGCGAGGTCGATGCGCTGGTTCGCATATGGCCCGACGATGCCGCGGCGCGCATTTCCGAAATCGCCCGCCATCGCGAAATGTTCGATATCGACGTCAGACGGCGACAACGCACGCACATTGCACGTCGCGGCGAGCTGTGGATCGCCGAAGTAGCGCGGGTCAATCGAGAGCTCACGGGAATCGATCCCTCCGATCTACCGCCGCACCGCGGCGTCCACATCGTGAGCAGCAACACGCACTCGGTGACCAACTGTCTCAATCCGTGGTTTGTCGAACGGCGCGATGCGATCGAGCGTTGGGCGGTCGAGCGCTCTCATCCGGCCTTGGACGTGCGGTGGGAGAATCCCCACGATCTTGTGTATTCCCTCGCCCGCGATTTTTTTCTCGAACATCCCGATCACGTGACGGAATCGCAGCGCATGGCGCGTCGGTACGGACACCATCGTCTGGAAGAGACGGTAAGTACCGGAATTCGCGTGCAGTTGGTAGACCTCGCCTCGCTCGTCGACGCGTCGTTCGATCCCGGAGTCGAGGCTATCGCAGCCGCCTCGCCGAGCTGCGACGATGTCATTGTGAATATCGACTACGCCTTCGGCGAACAGGCGGAGTACGTCATCCGAAATCTCCTCATGCTTTACGGACAGAACATCCGAAGCGTAAATTTCCTCGGAAAGGCGGGAGCTCTCGTCGGGCGGCGCGGCGATATTCTTGCGCCGACGGCATTTATCGCGCAACATAGTGACCTGCTCCAGCCATTGTCGAGTCAGAGCGCACCGCACGGCGTGACGGTTCATCGCGGGCCGATGCTCACCGTCGACGGGACGCTCCTGCAGAATCGTCAGATGTTGCAGTTTTATCGACAGATTCGAGATGTCGTGGGGATTGAAATGGAAGGCATGCACTACTATAGAGAGATACTTGAGTCACAACAGCTGGGAGTCATCGGCCCCGACATCGAGATTCGATCGTTGTACTACGTATCCGACTTGCCGTTGGAGGCCGGCGCCAATCTCGCGGCGCCCCTCACCACGGAGGAGGGCGTGCCGCCGTTGTATACCATCACGCGCCATATTTTGAATCAGATCATCACCGGAGGCAATCGATGAGCATCGGCCGACGCCTTGTCTTTACCAACCGCAAGGGAGGATGCGGTAAGACGACCACCAGCGTCAACATTGCGGCGGCGCTCGCCCACATGGGAAACACCGTGCTCGTCGTCGACGCCGATCCGCAGGCCCACGCCACGATGTCACTAGGCGTTTCAATCGCAGAAGTCGAGTCCGACCTCGGTGAGGTGGCGCAGGGGCACACTCCCGCCGAGAAGGCGCTCCGGGATACGTACGTGCCGCGACTCAAAGTCATGCCCTCTTCGCGCCGCTTGGAGGATTTTGAGCGGCGCTTCGCCGCCCATGGCGAGGCGCAATCGTGGATCAAGGAACGTCTTGAGGCGACCATGGAACGCTTCGACTACACGATCTTCGACACACCGCCGACGACACACCTATTGACGATGAGCGCGCTGGTCGCCTCGCGCGAAGCCTTCATTCCGATGCAGGCGCACTTTCTCGCGATGGAGGGCATGGTCGAGATTATCGAGTTGGTAGACGAGACGCGGCGACACGCCAACCCGGAGTTGAGCGTTCGGGGTATCATACCGACCTTTTTCGAGGAGAGTGCCGCGTTCTCACGGGAGATCATTGCTGAACTCCGCACGCGTCTCGGGGACGGTGTCGTGCTTGAGGCGATCCGCCACAACGCGTCACTCGCCGAGGCGCCGGGGCGCGGTCGGACGATCTTTCAGCACGATCTGCGCAGCGGCGGCGCCCTTGACTACTACCGTCTGGCGGTTCGGATTCGAGCCTTGGGCCCTCCCGCCGCCACCTCGTAACGAGCGGCGGTTACTACTCCGCCGCGTCGTCTTCGATTTGGTGCATGTGGAGCACGGCGCCCTCGACCTCGCCGTGTTCGTCGTAGATCGGGCTGCCGTTGATCCGGATGCTGATCCGTTTCGCCTTCGTTCCGGTGGTGATATCCATCTCGAAATCGGTGACGGACCGGCGTGTTCTCTGGATGACCGAGAAGGGGAGCTCCTCGGCCGATAGTGCGCCGCCGTCGCGCTTCGTCTGGTTGAAGGCCGGATCCTCGTGGCTCATGGATAGGAGCTGTTCCTTGGGATACCCGAGCAGCTCCGCACCGCGCAAGTTGGCGTAGATAATCCGTCCCCGATGGTCGAGCATGGTAATCGCCGACGGATTGGAGTCGAGAACCTGCATCAAGAGCTCGTGCTGTCTCAACAGTGCAAGCTCTGCGGTCTTGCGCTTGGTGATATCGATGAGAGAGAGGACGATACCCTTCGTCTTCTCCTGCTCGCTCCGGTAGGGCTGAATTTTTACGAGAAACCAGTAGCCGTCCTTATTCTGTACTTCGACCTCGCGCGGCTCCTCGGACTTCATCACCGCCGTGACGTCTTCCAGAAGACTCTCGTAGTGCAGGTTGTGGGACAGGTCGGTGAAGGGGCGCCCGATGTCGGTCTTGATAATGTTGATCTGCCGCGCGACCGGCGGCGTGAACTTGCGGATCGTAAGCTCGCTATCGAGGAAGATCGTGCCGATCGCCGTACCCGATAACAGATTGTCCATGTCGTCGTTGAGCTCCGAAAGCTCTTCGATCTTCTTCTGGTACTCGGAGTTAACGGTGATCAACTCCTCATTGACCGATTGCAGCTCCTCGTTGGTGCTTTGCAACTCCTCGTTGGACGACAGCAGCTCCTCGTTGGTCGCCTGTAGCTCCTCGTTGGAGGTTTCCAACTCCTCGATGGTCGCCTGGAGATTCTCTTTGGTATACCGGAGCTCGCTCTCCAAATCGGCGATACGGCGACGGACGCTCTCGTCGAGGTCGAACTTCATCGCCGCGACCGGCTTCCGGGTGTCTTGATCCTCCTGCGTCTCGAAGAGCACGGCGAAAAAGCGTCCCCCCGAGCCCCCGTCCAGGGGGCGTACCGTGAGTCGTATCGTCTCCGCTTCACCGTTTTGCAGCGGCACCACCACGTCCTCGTAGGCGATGACCGCGTGCTCGCGAATCGCCGCTTGAAGTGCCGTTCCCAGAGGAATGCCGACCTCCTTGCGCGCCATCTTGAGGAGATCGAGATCCATCTTTCCCGCCGGAATCTTGAGATAGTCGCCGAGCTCGCCGAAGACGTGAATGACTTGGCGATTCTCGTCGACGACGATCGTCGGCGGGAGATAGTCCTCGATGAGGTGCTCGTACATCGAGTCCGAACGTTGTATAGATCTCACGTGGGTTTCGAGCGGCGGATCGTTGGAGATTCTGTGCTCGTACCAATTGGGCTCCGGCGGAGTGATCCGCAAATCCCGGGGGTGGTGTTCACCTTTATAGGCGAAGATCTTCCACTTCGTGTCGACGGATTGAAAGTATTTGCTCAGATCGCCGATCGACTCGCTGGAGCCCAAAAAGAGGTATCCGCTCGTGTTAAGCGAGAAGTGAAAGCTGGAGAGCACCTTTTTCTGAAGTACCGGCTGCAGGTAGATGAGCAGGTTACGACAGCTGATGAGGTCGATGCGGCGGAACGGCGGATCCTTGAAGATGTTGTGGTACGCAAAGATCACCATCTCGCGGATTGCCGGGATGATCTGGTAGCTTTCGCCCTTTTTTATGAAGTACTTTGCCAACCGATCCGGCGACGCATCGGCTGCAATACTTTCGGGGTATAACCCATAGGAGGCGAACTCGATCGCATCTTTGTCGATATCGGTCGCAAATATCTTGATGTCATTTTGGAGAAAATGCTCTTCGGCATATTCCGCCAAAGAGATCGCCAGGCTGTACGCCTCCTCGCCCGTGGAGCATCCGCCGACCCATACCCGGATCGGATCGCCCGACTCCTTGGCGTTGAAAATCTCGGGGATTACCTCATCCGCCAGCACGTCAAACGCCTCGCTGTCGCGGAAGAATCGCGTGACGCCGATGAGAATCTCTTTGAAGAGTGTGTTGATCTCCTGCGGATTTTCCTCCAGGAAGGCGATATACCGGTTCACGTCGTGGATCTGGTTGATACCCATTCGCCGCTCCAGTCGGCGAAGAATGGTCGTCTCCTTGTAAAACGAGAGGTCGACCCCGGTTTTGCGCTTGATGAGCATGAATATCTTGGTAATCGCGTTGGTATCGCCCAAACGGATCTGCGCATTTTCGGTAACGAGCTTGACGTCGCCGTTGACGAAGGCTTTGAGCTCCTGCGGAATTTTATCCGCCGGGAGTACGAAGTCGACGATTCCGGTGGAGATTGCGCTGCGGGGCATCCCGTCGAACTTGGCGTCGTCCTCGTCCTGGGCGATGACCAACCCGCCGGCCTCTTTGATCGACCTGACGCCTCGCGTGCCGTCGCTCCCGGTACCGGAGAGAATAACGCCGATCGCATGCTCGCCGACATCCTCGGCCAGGGATTGCATGAAGATATCGATCGGGAGGTTGAGACCGTGCTCCTGCTCGGTGAGAAAGAGCTTGCGTTTGTACACGGTCATGTTCTTCTTGCGTGGAATGAGGTAGATCGAGCCCGGACGTATCTCCATGCCGTCCTCGGCCGGATGAATCTCCATCTCGGTATGCTTCGCGAGTAACTC
Source organism: Alkalispirochaeta sp. (assembly GCA_965601925.1). Lineage (GTDB taxonomy): Bacteria > Spirochaetota > Spirochaetia > DSM-27196 > Alkalispirochaetaceae > Alkalispirochaeta. The sequence continues at coordinate 396,168 of OZ271854.1, read as the reverse complement.
AGCCATGAGACTCTTGTAGTCGGGCGAGAGGTGCTGGATGACGACAAATGCAAAGTCGTCGGACGTCGGCGTGTTGTCGAAAAACGACTCCAACGCCTCGAGGCCGCCGGCCGAGGCTCCCACTCCGACGATGTAGAACGATTTTTCTTTGCCGTCGGGTTTGCTCATGAGGTACTCCTGAGATGCTTGCGGACCACCGAAAGTACCGTGTCGCGTACGAACGGTTTGCTAATGTAATCGTTCATGCCTGCGTCAAGAAAGCGCTCACGGTCTCCTTTCATGGAGTGCGCCGAGATTGCGATTACCGGTATGTCCCACCGAATTGATGCGTCGCCTTGGCGCGAGCGAATCTGACGCGTCGCGCTGAGGCCGTCCAATCCCGGCATCGATATATCCATTATAACGAGATCGAAGGCGCCGTTTTCAAGTTTTTCGATCACATCGTGGCCGTTGCCGACCGTCACCACGTCATACCCGGCCTTCTCGAGTACCGTCCTAATCACCAGGAGGTTGATAGCGCTATCCTCGGCGACGAGAATCGTCCCGTGTTGGGTCTCCTCCGCGTTATGGGAGGCCGGTGCGGGACCGTCGACATCCTCGTCTTCTCCCGGAAGTTCAAGAGGTACCGACAGGAAGAAGCGACTGCCCTTCCCGGGGTCGGTCTCAAAGTAAAGTTGACCGCCCATCAACTTTGCCAAACGTCGCGATATCGCCAAACCGAGTCCCTTGCCCTCGTACCGCGACTCCTCGTCGTCCAACGACCGGTTGAAGGTCTCGAAGATGCGCCGCTGCTCCGCCGGAGTGATGCCCGGCCCCGTATCGGCCACCTCGAAGGTCACTTCGCGCAAGAAACCCGACAGCTCATCCTCGCGGAGACTCAACGTCACCGTGCCGGTCTCGGTGAAGGTGAGTGCGTTGGCAAGAAGGCTTACGAGGACTTGTCGGATTCGGTTGCGGTCGCCCACGAGAGTATCCGAGACCGCATCGGGTACCTCTACGATGAGATCCAGGTGTTTCTGCGCCGCGTGGGGCTGAAACATCGCTTGCAGCGTCGTAAGGAGCTCCCGGATGGCAAACGGTTGCTTGTCGATGCTCAACTGGTCGGCCTCGACTTTGGAGACGTCCAACACGTCGTCGAGCACCGACAAGAGCGAGCGGGCGGCGCTGTGGATCGCGGTGACGTATCGCCCCGCCTCGGCGGGAAGCTTCATTTGGAGTGCCAGCTCGCTCATCGAGAGGATACCGCTCATGGGAGTGCGGATCTCGTGGCTCATGTTGGCAAGAAAGACGCTCTTGGCGCGGTTGGCACTCATCGCGTCCTCGCGGGCCAGAATCAGATCGTCTTCGATACGTTTGCGATCGGTGATATCGAGCACCGCCGTGAGGCACTGTGAGTCGCCCTTGATACTTCGTTGGTGACGACTCTCCAGACGAGCCCAGATCTGCCCGCCTTGGCGCGTATTGATCTGAATCTCCGTGCTCTGACGGTGCCCCAACTCGAATACGCGGCGTAGGTGGTTGAAGAATACGGTGTGGTATTCGTTGGCCAAAAAGACGATGAACGGCTTGCGGTCCAGGAACTTGCGCTCCGTCTTGAGTAGTGCCGCACCGGCGTGGTTGGCCTCAACCACGCCCCCCTCCTGGTTAAACACAAAGTATGCTACGGGGGCGAAATCGAAGAGAATTTCATACTGCTTGCGTGCGCGCTGCAGTTCCTGTTGCGAGCTGCGCAGTTCGCTGTTCTGCATTTCCAGCTCGATCTGGTGGACCTTCAACTCGTATATGAGCCGATCCTGCGGTGACTCTCCGGGAGTCGTTTGTCGTTGGGCGATCTCTTCTGCACGTTTGCGGATCTCGCCTCCGGAATCATCGGGAAGCATCGCGGATGAGTATAGTATAGGTTTTCGTGTCTTCGCTACCTACGACGTCAGGAACGTAAAAAGTTCTTGATAGGTTCGGCATACCGACACACCGGGATGCTCGGAGACGATCGAATCCGGGGGACGGAAGAACGCTCCCTTGTCCGCCTCCAAAATCATAGATAGGTCGTTGTACGAATCCCCGGCGGCGAGCACCTCCAGGTTGAGCGTGCGGAAGGCGCGCACGGCGTGAAGTTTTCCATCTTCCTGCCGCAGATGATAGTCGACGATGCGCCCCGCGCCGTCCACGTTCAGAGTATTGCACAACAACAGCGGCCATCCGAGTCGGCGCATGAGCGCGGAGGCGAACTCGACATACGTATCCGACAGTATGACGACCTGTACGCGTGAGCGAAGCTCGTCGAGAAATGCTTTCGCGCCGTCCAACGGTTCCATCGACTCCGCCACAGCCTGAATCCGCGGCAGTGTTACACCCTCTCGACGGAGGATTGCCAACCGTTTTCGCATGAGCTCGTGGTAGTCGGGTATGTCGCGCGTGGTAAGGTTGAGTTCGGCGACGCCGGTCTCCTCGGCGACACCTTGCCAAATTTCCGGAACGAGAACACCTTCGAGATCAAGACAGACAAGACGCATGTACGATTCTTACCACATCACGCCGCGACGATACAATTCATGGAATCATACACGAGACGAAATGTTTTACATCGAATTAAAAAACACGTCTCGATCTGTCCGAACGAAATACTAATTATTATTTCATAAGGGTTTACTGAAGGCGCCATCATTTGTTAAGTTTAGACCGCTTCAAAAAAAGCCCCTGTTTTTGGCTGATTCTTTTCGTATTATAAAGAATAATCGGCTCGAAACCTGCGCAGATTCATTACATGCAAGAACATAGAAACGTAAAAATCAGAATCAAGGGACTCTACAAGATCTTCGGTCGTCACCCCGAACGCGCGCGTGCCATGATCGAGGAGGGACGCACGAAAGAGGAGATACTCGCCAAAACGGGATGTGCCGTGGGCGTCTCCGACGCGACCTTCGATATCTACGAGGGAGAAACGTTGGTCGTCATGGGACTCTCCGGGAGCGGAAAGTCGACGCTCCTCAGGTGCATCAATCGGATTCACGAGCCGACGTTCGGTCAGATCTTCGTCGACGACGAAGAGGTTACCGCGATGGACGAGGAGCGTTTGAGGGAGCTCAGACGTCACAAGTTCGGGATGGTGTTTCAGAGCTTCGCGTTGATGCCCCATCGAACGGTTCGTCAGAACGCCGAGTTCGGCTTGGAGGTTCAGGGAGTATCGCCGGCCGTACGCGCCGAGAAAGCGTTGGCCGCACTTTCACAGGTTGGCCTCGCCGGGTGGGAGGACTACTACCCCGAAAGTCTCTCGGGCGGCATGAAACAACGCGTCGGCCTCGCCCGTGCACTGGCAATCGAGCCCGACGTGCTGTTGATGGACGAAGCGTTCAGCGCCCTCGATCCGTTGATACGCACCGACATGCAGGACGAGTTGTTGGCCCTTGAGAGCGAGGTAAAGAAGACGATCGTCTTTATCACCCACGACCTCGACGAAGCGCTCAAGATGGGCGATCGGATCGTCTTGATGAAGGACGGCAATGTCGTACAGATCGGTACGCCAGAGGAGATTCTCTCCTCGCCCGCCGACACCTACGTCGAGCGGTTTGTCGAGAACGTCGACATCACGAAGGTACTTACCGCGAGGGACGTCATGAAAAAGCCGCGACCCGTCGCCTTTGTAAAGGATGGGCCGCGTACCGCGCTGCACACCATGCGCGAGGCGGGGCTGTCGGGAATCTTCGTCGTCCGGCAGAACTACGAACTCGTGGGCCACGTGTCCGCGGAGCGCGCCTCCGATGCGCTCAAGAGAGAGGAAAAGTGGCTCGACCACGTTGCCGATCTCGCCGAGATTGCCACCGTTCCTCCGGACGAGCCTATTCGGGAGATTTTCCCTCTCGTAGCCGAAAGCAAGAATCCGGTCGCGGTCGTAGACGACAAAGGTCTTTTGAAGGGCGTGATCGTGCGCGGCGCCATCCTGGCGGCTCTCGCCGAGCAAGGGGGTAACGATGCGTAGCATACCCAAGATACCGCTCGGCGAAGGGGTCGAGGCGCTCCTCGACGTATTGACCGAAGCGCTCTCGTGGTTGACCCGCGGGATATCTGCCGTCGTTGAGGCGGGTATCGACGGCCTCGTCGATGTCCTGTTGGTGCCGCCGCCGTGGCTGCTGATTCTCATCGTCGCGGCGATCGCGTGGCGTATCGCCGGACGCGGTGTGGCGATCTTCGGCCTTGTCGGGCTGCTGTTCGTCTGGAACCTCGAACTGTGGGACGCAACCGTATCTACGATCGCTTTGGTGCTCATCTCGACGATCCTTGCCGTCATTGTCGGTCTTCCCCTGGGAATTGCCGCGGGGCTGAACGACCGGTTCTACGTCGCCGTGAAGCCGATTTTGGACTTCATGCAGACGATGCCGGCCTTCGTGTACCTCATCCCGGCGATCCCATTCTTCGGATTGGGGCCCGTCTCGGCGGTCTTTGCGACGGTTATCTTTTCGGTACCGCCGTCGATCCGCCTCACCTCTCTGGGTATACGGCAGATCGACCGCGAGTTGATCGAAGCGTCAGACGCCTTCGGTACCACGACGCGGCAAAAGCTCTTTAAGGTGCAGATGCCGTTGGCAATGCCGACGATTATGGCGGGCGTCAACCAGACGATTATGCTTGCCCTATCGATGGTGGTAATCTCCGCGATGATCGGCGCCGGCGGACTCGGCGGCGAGGTGTGGCGCGCCATCCAGCGCCTCCAACCGGGACGAGGGTTCGAGGCGGGTATCGCCGTGGTGATCGTCGCAATGGTGCTCGACCGCATCACCCAAAGCATTACAAAAAACGGCCGGCGGTAGACGTCGGTCGTTCATATCAATTACGCACCGATACCGCCCGGGGTTGGCTCGGGTGGTTATGAAACTCTGTAAGGAGGAGTATCATGGTTACATTCAAAAGATTTATCGTCGGCCTCGTATTGCTCACCGTGGCCCCCGCGTTTTCCTTTGCGTCCGGACAAACGGAGACGGGGGAGGCGCGATCCGTTGAGCTTGCATACGTCGACGGATGGGCCCGCGGCGTCGCGATTACCCACGTTGCGGCGGAAATTATGACTCGCATGGGATACGAGGTCGAAGCGACCCCGGTTTCCAACGCCGCCATGTGGGCCGCCCTCGCCGAGGGCGATGTCGATGCGCAACTGACCGCGTGGCTGCCGGTGACGCACGGCTCCTTCTTCGGTGACGAGGGAGAGTACACCGACCGGATCGTCGATCTGGGTCCCAACTTCACCGGCGCCGCCCTCGGTTTGATCGTGCCTACCTACGTACCGGTCGATAGTATTCCGGAGTTGGCGGCCGCCGGCGAACTCGTCGACTTCGAGATTACCGGTATCGATCCCGGAGCCGGTATGATGCAGCAGACCGAAGGCGCAATCGCCGACAATTTAAGCGGCCTCGGCGAGTTTACCCTCTTGGAGGGAAGCGGCGCCACGATGCTGGCCGCCCTGGACGACGCCTACCAGAACGAGACGCCGATCGTCGTCACACTGTGGGCGCCCCATTGGGCGTTCGGCCGTTGGGACCTGAAGTTGCTCGATGATCCCGACGGAATTTTCGGAGCGTCCGAGAATATCCATACCATGGCGCGTGTCGGTCTCGAGGAAGATATGCCCGAGGTGTACGCCTTTCTCGCACAAACCGATTGGCAGTCTCTCGATTTCGGTTCCGTGATGGTGAACAACGAAGCGGAGGGAATGGACTACTTCGAGTCGGCGCGATTGTTCGTCGATGAAAATCTGGCGGCGGTAAACGCGGCCCTCCCCGCCGGCGTATCGATTGAGTAGTCGAAGAAGCGCCCACTCTTGATAGCGGGCGCTTCGACGGTAGAACGGTCCGCCTCGGATACTCCGGGGCGGACTTTTTTGTCCAAAGACGATACTTTACCTATTGCGTGGTGTGTTGAAGCGTCTTCATTGTACGTCGCCCGGCGAACGTAGACGCGTTCAACGGATCGACGTCCGGTGCACCGTCGGGCTATCTCCCGATGGTGAGAATGAGATGCACACTGTGTTCGGGTCGCCCTAGGCGAGGGAGGAATATGACCGATAACGATCGCGTCCTTCATATCGGGGAGGTGAACGTCGATATTCGATGTGGCCTGTTGACGGCGGTCTCGGATATGCGTTGTGTGATGCCGGGATGGCTGCGACCCTTGCACCGTTTCCCCGCCGTTCCTCGGTTGTGAAGTCGTCAATCGGCACCTCCATGCAACAGGACTTTCTCATACACGACTCCTTGGCCGAGCACTATGACGCTATAGGCGCACCCATCCGGGGAGGCGGCGACTTCGCGATACATCGTCTCGAGCAACTGCAGCCCGCTTGGCCGTACACGTCGCCGTTGTTTCGCGTCAACTACTATTCGATCGTCCTCGTACGAGAGGGGAACGGATTCTACGTCATCGATAGTAATCGGTACCCTATTCGCCCCGGGGCGCTCTTTTTTTCCAACCCCGGCCACATCAAGGGATACGGTACCTACGATCTAGTGTCGGGCTTCGTCATTGCGTTCTCCGAGGCCTTTTTGAAGCGCTACGTCCAAGAGACGATCCTGGACGAGTGCGCGTTTTTGATAGCGGAGGTCGTCCCGCCGCATTCGGTCGCCGGTGAAACGCTTCGTGTCTTCGACGAGTTGGGCTCTCGTATGTACGATGAGTTCGAGAGCGCCTCACGGCACCGCCTGACCATCCTCGGCAGTCTCATGACGATACTGCTCGTCAAAATCAAGGAACGATTTTGGGCGAACTATGACCCGCTCACCGAATCGGACGGCGAGACGCGCATCGTACGGGCCTTTAAGCAACAGCTCGAGGCGCATTACCGCGCCCTGGCGACCGAGACGGCAACCGATTTGTATCAGGTTCAGGATTATGCCGCCGCGCAGTATCTCCACCCGAACTATTTCAGCACCGTGATCAAGCGCAAAACGGGTAAATCGGTCAAAGTGTGGATCGCGGAAAAGACGATCACCGAGGCGCAGGCGCAGCTGGCGCGCTCGCACGCACCGATTCAGCGCGTCGCCTTTCGTTTGGGGTTCTCCGATGCGGCGCATTTTTCGCGCTTTTTCAAACATAGGACCGGATTGAGTCCTTCGGCATTCAGGCGACGGTTTCGCGACGCGTAGCGCCGGCCGACCGCCGCCGTTGAAATCGACAAGGTTTCCTGCGATATGTACCTGGCATATCCCGCAACTCTTCGATGTAATACAATACCGTTCGCATCAAGGAGATGAATGCGTGAAAATACCGAAACGATATCGGGGAGCGTTGTTCAGCGCTCTCATGGGCTCGACGATGGCGCTGCTGATGAGCTTTACGCTCACCGGGATCAACACCGAGTTTTTCGACTCGGGATTCTGGGGCCGCTGGATGCACGCGTTTCTCGTGAGTCTCGTGGTCAGTATACCGACGGCGGTGATCGTAGCGCCGATTATACGACGCATCGTGGCGGCAGTTTCGGAGGAATGATGTCTCGCACCGGCCGGAGCGTCGACGGGGTAGCGGATGGGTAACGCGGCGTCACCGAACCTCGTCCTCATAAAACCACCGGACCATGTGCGCGATTTCGTCGAGACGTTTTGGACGCTCGATTTCGATGGCGCGCCGTCTCCTGCGCCGGAGCGGATTCTGCCCTCGGTATCGGCGGAAATCATCGTCAATCGAACGTCCGGCGCGGTGCGTATTCGCGGAGCAGACGGCGAAGCCGTGGAGTACCGCGGTGCGCTGGTCGTTGCACCGCGGGATCGGCCGTTCGCGATCTATCACGAACCGCACGAGCGGATTGTCGGTGCCCATCTCAAACCCGGAGCCCTCTTCGCGCTCACGGGAGTTCCCGCGTCTCATCTCAAAAACAGATTTATCGGTCTCGCCGACGTGGTGGATGTACGCGGCGCCCCCGACGATTTGTATCCGCCGTTTGCGATTCGGCACGCGGTAGACACGCTCGTTGCGCTCTTCCGAAATCGATTGTCCCACATGGACACGATCGCGCAGTGTTTGACAGCCGCCGATTCGGCGGGTCGGTCGATCGGCGATCTCATGGAGTCGCTTCACTTCAGTTACTACAAGCTCCACCGCTCATCCTCAGACCGGTTGGGATTTACGCCGAAGCAGTTTCTTCGCGTGCGACGGTTCGAGCGGTCGGTGCGCGCATTGAGTCGTTCGTCGCGCAGCCTCGTCGAGATAGCACTTGAGAGCGGGTACTACGACCAAGCGCATTTTCACAACGATTTCATGGATTTCTCCGGCGTAACGCCGACACAGTATCGTCTTACGGCGAGTTACGATCCTTATCACCTGCCCGGACCGTTTCAAAAAATTTCCAATACACCGTGAAGGGGGCCTGATACCTTCGCTACACCATGAAGACACATGCAATACCGGACGGATTCGGTTCCATTACGCCGTACTTAATCGTGAAAAGCGTTCCCGCGGCCGTCGAGTTCTACGGCCGCGCCTTCGGGGCGATCGAAGGGTACCGCATGCAGGCGGGGGGAGTGGTCATGCATACGCATATCACGATCGGGAACGGCAAGATCATGTTGGCGGACGAGTTTCCGGACGAAGGATTCGTAAGTGCGGAAACGCTCGGACGATCGCCGGCCGCCGTCCACTTGTACGTCGAGGACGCGGTGGTCGCATTCAATCGAGCGGTTGCCGCCGGCGCGACCTCGATCATGGCCGTGCAAGAACAGTTTTTCGGCGACATACACGGTATCGTGGAAGATCCCTTTCACTATCGATGGACGATCGCGACGCACATGGAAGACGTTCCGGCGGCCGAGTTGGAGAGACGTATGAGACGGTACGATCCCAACCGGTAGACACATCCGATCGGCGGTACCGTACCGTACATCGCAGCCGCGCGGCCGTTTCGCAGACGCGGCGCCCTCACCCCGCTCCGCTCTTTGAAATTGGCCGGTAACCCTGAGAAATACGCATGGTCCGGCGGCGATGATGTGGGTTTCTTGAAGCTACGCCGACCACGGCGATGTTTTAGGAGGTCTTCATGAAAACGTTTGGTTCCGCAGGCGCGGTTGCGCTGCTGTTGGTATTTCTTACGAGCTGTGTCACGCCGGAACGTGAGCCCGGAGGGAATGCGTCGCCGGAAGTCGGTGGTACGCTCGGCGTTCCGCCGGATTTCGGAGGGCGCTACCTCGTGGTGTTGTCGGACACCGACACGTTGGCCAGCGCGTATGTCGATGATCGTATCGGCGAGCCTATCGAAGAACGCGACACGCTTACCGTCCTCGGGTTGGGACGCTCGCCGTTCACCGCGACGCTGCCGGTAAGTAACTCGGTGTGGGCGCCGCCGACTATGGCGCTTTCTCCCGACGGTACGGTTGCCTATGTGCTGGAGATCCGCGAGCCCCGCGAGGCCGGGGACGTGACGTTCGAGGAGGACCTCGCATTCTCTACGCGTATGAGTATTATCGATCTCTCCGACCCGCGGCGACCGGAGCTCGTCGAGGTTGTCGATCTCGGGGGATTTGCCGGTCACTACATCGACATAAACGGCGCGGGCGACACACTCGCCATTACCAACTGGGCGCCCGACGCACAGCTCATCCTCCTTCCCGTCGACGGTGTCGACGTGGGTGAGCCGCAACGATTTTCCTTAGGTATCGAAAACGATTTCGCCTTTCCGAACACCGTTGAGTGGCGTGACGATACTACGCTCGGCGTAGTCGTCGGGCCGCTGAATCTGGTCGCATTCTATTCCCTCGCCGCCCAGGCCGATGGGACGTTCGTCGTTCGTCCCGTCGGTGAACCGACACCGGTCGGACTGTTTCCCTTCACCGCCCTGTGGTCCCGCGACGGCTCCGCATTCATCACCGCCGACATGAACTGGAATCTCGCGCTCGGCATCACGGACTTCAATAACAGCGCCGGTTCTCTCTCCATCGTTCGGCCCGATCTCGACGGAGCCGACGGTGTGTTTCACCGGGTCGTGCCCGGGCCGGCCGTTCCGGCGAATCCCGAGGGTCTGGCGATCAGTCCCGGAGGCGACCTCGTCGTTACCGTGAACTTGGAGCGCAGCCATCTGCCGGAAAATCCGTCGGCCGCATCGTTGTCGCTCATGACGTTCGACGCCGAGCGGGGACGTCTCGCGTGGCTATCGGACTATGAGATCGACGGCGTCTTGCCGGAGGGTATCGTCTTCGATACGACGGGAAACTACGTCGCGGTGGCCGTGTTCGACCAGTTTGGTGATGATGCCGGGGTCGGTCGGGTCGATTTCTGGCGCTTGGTCCGCGATGGAGAGTCCAACGTCGCCTTGGAAGCGACCGACTACCGCATCTTTGTGCCCCGCGGCGCACACACGGTAGCCCTCGTGCCGTAGGCCGTATCGCTCCCCGTCGATCCGTCGTACTCGCGATGGATCGACGGATCGTAGGCGTGGAGAGGCCGCCGGCGTGCGTCTCTCCCCCGTGCGTTGCGGACGCCGCGTCTTCTCGTATCGGGCGCTCCGCCACGACTTCGTACCGAACCACCCCCGCGATGGACAGATCCCTCCCTTTGCAGTACTCTGACGCGCCTACAAGGAGGGTGTAAGAATATGCAGTACCGACGTAAGATGATACCGACGGTTGCCGTCGTACTCATGACGATTGCTCTCGGATCGGCCTTTGCCGGCGGTTCCGCCGAAGAGATCGAAGCTCCCGATAGTAACGTTATCGGCATCTCCAAGATCGTGGCGCACCCGGCCCTCGATGCGGTCGAGCAGGGAATTATCGACGAGCTCACCGAGATCGGCTTTACCAACCTTGAATACGACCTACAGAACGCCAACGGCGATATCTCGACCGCGGCAAGCATTGCGACGAAGTTCGAAAACGATTCCGTGCGTCTGGCTATCGGTATTGCAACTCCGACATCGCAAGCCCTCGTAAATGCCATCGACGATATACCTGTAGTATACGCTGCGGTCTCGGACCCCGTGAGCGCCGGGCTCGTACCGAGTTTCGAGGCCGGAGAGGGTAACGTCACCGGCTCGTCGGACATGGCACCCGTGGCGGCTCAGTTGGAGTTGATGACGCAACTCGTGGATGTCGAGACGGTGGGACACGTGTACGCGAGCGGGGAGGCCAACGCGGTCGCCCTTGCCGCCATGGCTCGCGAAGCCGCCGAACAGGCGGGGCTCGCGTTCGTTGAGGCCACCGTCGTGAACTCCAGCGAGGTGCGTGCCGCGACGCAGTCGATCGTCGGCCGCGTCGACGCGATTTACGTCAGTAACGACAATACCGTCGTCAGCGCCCTCTCCGCGTTGGTCGATGTCGCTTCCTCAGCCGGTGTTCCCGTTATCAGCGCCGACACGACCTCGGCGGAGCCGGGTGGGGTGCTTGCCGCGTTGGGATTCGACTACTATAAGTTCGGCCGCGCTACCGGGCGATTGGTCGCCGATGTGCTGAACGGCACCGACCCCGAGGAGATCCCGACGCTCTTTCTCACCGATCCGTCGGATCTCAATCTGCTCGTCAATCTCGACGTCGCGAGCGAGCTCGGTATAGCGATTCCCGGTAGCGTCATGGCCGACGCTTCGATGGTCATCGAGAACGGCGAGCTTCGTTAGGCTCGCCGGCACGTCCTCTCCGTGATTGAAGGAATTCTCGTCGAGGGCCTCCTGTACGGCATCATGGCCCTCGGCGTTTTTATCACGTTTCGCATTCTCAACTTCCCCGATCTGTCCGTCGACGGAACCTTTCCCCTCGGCGCCGCGATCATGGGGATATCCGTCGTCAACGGTGTGCCGCTCGCCCTCGCGTTGCTCCTCGCCTTCGGCGGCGGGCTCGCCGCAGGCGCCGTGACCGCGACAATCCACAACAAACTCAAGGTTCCCAACCTTCTCGCCGGTATCCTTACGATGACGATGCTCTGGTCGATCAACATCAGAGTCCTCGGAAATCGTGCCAACTTACCGCTGTTGCGGCAGCGCACGATTCTCAGTCTGGTGGTCGATACCCTCGCGCCGGCGATCGCGGAGCCGTGGTCGGTGTTGATATTCTTTGTGGTCGTAAGCCTCACCGTCAAGGTGTTGCTCGACGCCTTCTTCCATACCGATATGGGGCTGACGCTCGGTGCAATGGGAGATAATCAACAAATGGTGATCAGTCAGGGGGTCAACCCGGAGTTGATGAAACTGATCGGTGTCAGCCTTTCGAACGGCATTGTCGCCGTCTCCGGTGCCTTCGCCGCCCAGTTTCAGGGGTTCGCAGACGTCAATATGGGACAGAGTATCATCATTGCCGGCCTCGCGTCGGTGATGATCGGCGAGTTTCTCCTGCGCTCCAACCGAATCGGCGTGCTGACGCTCCGCGTCCTTCTCGGCTCGATCGTCTATCGGGGCATCATGTTTCTGGGACGCTACTACGGGTACTATATCGATCTCACTCCCAACGATCTGCGCCTCGTTACCGGACTGCTCATCATCGTCTCCCTCGTCGTGAGCCGATATCGCACTCAAAGGAATGAGGTCTCACGCCTCAAACGCAGCCTCCGCGATGCGTCGCGACCCAAACTCGGCGAGGGGGAGTCATCGTGATACGCCTCCGCGGAGTCGGAAAGACGTTTCATCCCGGGACGGTCAATGAGGTCGTCGCGCTTAGGCCCGCCGACCTCGACGTCGCCGAGGGAGATTTCATCACCGTAATCGGGAGCAACGGCGCCGGGAAGAGCACATTGTTCAACCTAGTGGCCGGCACCTATCCACCCAGTGCCGGACGTATCCTCTTTCAGGAGGAAGATGTGACGCGTTTGAGCGAGTACCGGCGCGCCGAGTCCATCGGACGAATCTTCCAGAATCCCATGCTCGGAACTGCCGGAAACATGACCCTGGAAGACAATATGACGATTTGCCGGCGAAAGGGATTCAAGGGCCTCAAGATCAGTCTCAATCGGGAGCTACGCGATTTTTTTCGCGAACAACTTGCCGATCTTCAGATGGGCCTGGAGTATCGTCTCAAAGACAACGTGCGCCTTCTTTCGGGAGGGCAACGCCAGGCGCTCACGCTCCTGATGACCGTTCTCTCTCGTCCCGCCCTCGTTCTTTTGGACGAGCATACCGCCGCTCTCGACCCGAAAAACGCTGCGCTCGTGCTGGAGCTTACGCGGAGGTACGTCGACGAGTACGATCTGACCACCATGATGATCACGCACAACATGCAACACGCGATCGACTACGGGAATCGACTGCTTATGATGGACGGCGGCGAGATTATTCTCGATGTATCCGGCGACGAGAAGCGAAAACTCACCGTCGACGGGCTCGTAGATCGGTTCCACCAGATTCGCCATCGCGATCTGGAGAGTGACGAGGCGCGATTGAATTAATGCATCTTCTCGATTGCTTTTTTGGGCACGTATATTTATTCATGAAAAAGGGCCGGTCCTTGCATAAGGACCGAGCTCTGCAGCATAATGCCGGATATTTTCTAAGGAGGAATGGCATGGGAAACAAATTGGTAACGGTATTCGTTGCCCTGGCGTTGGTGGCTTCGGTCGCTACGGCGGGAGGACAAGGCGAGAGTGAAGCGATACGTATCGGTGTCGCCGGGGCGCATAGCGGAGACTTGGCGTCCTTCGGACTGCCCACGGTAAACGCCGCCGAGATTATCGCCGAGCGCGTCAATGCCGAGGGGGGCCTACTCGGTCGTCAGATAGAGCTCATCGTCGAGGACGATCAGTGCCAGGCCGACATCGCGACGAACACTGCTGCGAAACTGGTCGGTGACGGCGTCGCCGCCGTACTCGGACATATCTGCTCGGGCGCTACGCGATCCGCATTGGGTATCTATACCGGCGAGAACATCATCGCCGTCTCTCCGTCCGCAACCAGCCCGACGTTGACGCAAAGCGGCGAGTTTCCCTCCTTCTTCCGCACGATCGCGCCGGACGACGCCCAGGGCGAGTTGCAGGCGCAATTTGCCGCCGAAGGGCTCGGTGTAGCGTCGGTCGCGATCCTGCACGACGGCGGCGACTACGGTCGCGGACTCGCGGACTTTGCGCGTGCTTCCTTAGAGGCGAACTACCCCGGCGTCGAGGTGCTCCTGTACGAGGGCGTTACCGTCAATGCAGTGGATTACAGCGCGATCATCAACCGTGTAGCCGCTTCCGGCGCCGAGGCGGTGATCTTCGGCGGATACCACCCCGAGGCCTCCCGACTCGTAAGCCAGATGCGCACCCAGGGAATCGAGCTGCCCTTCCTCTCCGGTGACGGCGTTAAGGACGACGCGTTTATCGGAGTTGCCGGAGACGACGCCGAGGGCGTCTACGCCACCGGTCCCATGGATACGGCCGGCAACCCCATCGCCGACGAGGCGCGACAGGCGCACATCGACGCGTACGGCGAGGAGCCCGGCCCCTTCTTCATGAATGCGTACGCCGCCATGCTCGCCATCGTACACGCGATTGAAGCCGCCGGCTCAACCGATCCCGATGCGATCATGAACGCGCTGCGCTCCGAGTCGGTCGATACCCCTCTCGGTTCGATCAGCTTCGACGGCAGAGGAGACGCCACGGGCGTCGGTTTTGCCGTGTTCCAAGTCCAGAGCGGCGTGTACGTCGAGCTCTGACATTCAAAAATGGATTGTAGGCGGGCCCCGAGGGCCCGCCCCATCTTCCTACTACATGCACACCAACCATCATGGACTTTGAATATTTCTTTCGCCTCTTTTTCAGCGGGCTCACGAGGGGCAGTATTTACGCGCTCCTCGCCCTCGGCTATACGATGGTCTACGGAATCATCAAGCTGATCAACTTCGCCCACGGCGAGATCTACATGATCGGGGCCTTTATCGCCCTTATTATGTCGGGCCTCTTTTCGATCATGGGGATGCCGATTCTCGCTATTCTCGTTTTAGCGAGCCTCGTCGCCCTGGTCTACTCGTCCGCGTACGGATACACGGTAGAAAAACTGGCCTATAAGCCTTTGCGTCGCGCACCGCGTCTCTCGGTACTGATCGGCGCCATCGGAATGTCGCTCTTTCTTCAGAACTACGTTCTGTTGGCGCAGACACCCAACTTTCTCCCCTTTCCGGCCCTGCTGCCCGATGTACCCATCCCGAGAGGGCTCCAGGGCATCGTTACCGCACCGCAGATCTTCATCTTCATGACGACGGCGGTCGTGATGATCGTATTAACGGTATTGATCAAGTTCACCCGCATGGGGAAGTCGATGCGTGCCACCAGTCAGGACCGCACGATGGCGACCCTCGTGGGAATCAACGTCAATCGCGTCATCAGCTGGACCTTCGTCATCGGGAGTTTCACCGCTGCGCTAGGTGGTATTCTTATCAGCTCCTTCATCGGCCAGATCAATTTCTATATCGGGTTTGTCGCCGGGATCAAAGCGTTCGTCGCGGCGGTGCTCGGCGGTATCGGTAGCATACCCGGCGCGGTCCTCGGCAGTCTGGTGCTCGGCATGGCCGAGGCGTACGCCGCCGGCTACATTTCCAGCGTGTACGAGGACGTGTTTGCCTTTTTGATTCTCGTGTTCATTCTCATCTTCAAACCGTCCGGTCTACTCGGTAAGCCGGAAGTGCAGAAAGTGTAGATCGCCATGACCATACAACTGTTGAAACGGTCCGTCTTTATGTCGTTGTGGCTCGTCTTTCTCACCTTTCCGATCATGGTAATCCGAATCAATACGGTCGATAACACGGTGATATGGCGCTGGCACAATATGCTCTACGTCGCCGCCGCCGCCGCCGTCGGTGTCGTGTTGCACCATCTAATCGAGTCCAGACGTTCGGCAAAAGTGCGCCGCGCAAAGGGCGGGACGAGCACCGGTGACGGAGGGAGCGGCGTCGCGGTCACCGCGACGGTAAGAGCGCTCGGGGCGCGCATCGGTGCGTGGCGCGAACTCGCCATGCAGCCGCGGTATCGCTCTGTTGTTTACGGTTTGCTGTTGGTTATCGCCATCGTCTTTCCGCTGGTCTCCTCGCTCTATCAGACCAACATCATGATTACCGCCCTGATCTACGTGATGCTCGCCCTGGGCCTCAATATTGTTATCGGCTTGGGCGGGATGTTGCATCTCGGATATATCGCCTTCTACGCCGTCGGCGCCTACACCTACGGTATCCTGAACCGCTTCTTCGGCGTCGGATTCTGGGTCGCCCTGCCGATCGGCACGATTCTGGCTACGGTGGCCGGCATCCTGTTGGCGTTGCCGGTGTTACGGTTGCGAGGCGACTATCTGGCGATCGTGACGCTGGGATTCGGCGAGATCGTCCGTATCGTCTTCAACAACATGACCGATATTACCGGCGGTCCCCAAGGTATCGGCGGTATTCCGCGTCCGACCTTCTTCGGCCTGAGTATGAACCTGTCGACCGCGACGACCTATACCTACTACATCATCGTTGTCGCGGTGATCCTGACGATCTTCGTCGTGTGGCGATTCGAGCACTCGAGGCTGGGGCGCGCCCTGGTAGCGATGGGCGAGGACGACATCGCGGCCGAGGCGATGGGCATCAATATTACGCGTCTCAAGGTGATCGCCTTTGCCATGGGGTCGTTCTGGGCCGGTATGGGCGGTGTCATCTTCGCTTCGCGCACCACCTTCATCAACCCCGCCAGTTTCACCGTGTGGCAGTCGGTCATCGTGCTGTGTTGCGTCGTGCTCGGCGGCATGGGTTCCATCCCCGGCTCGATTATCGGAGCCCTGGGATTGATTCTCATCCCCGAGTATCTGCGCGCCTTTTCCGACTATCGTATGCTCATGTTCGGAGCGATCCTGATCCTCATGATGGTCTTTCGCCCCGAAGGCTTGATTCGCAAAAAACGCAAAGCGTACACCTTTCCCGTAGAGAAAGAGGTGGTCTCATGAGCCGTCAGATTCTCAGCGTCCGCGAGATGACGATGGATTTCGGCGGCTTGCGGGCGGTCAATAACGTGACGGTGACGATGGAGGAGAATGAGATCATCGCCCTCATCGGTCCCAACGGCGCGGGAAAGACGACGTTCTTCAACTGTGTGACCGGCGTCTACACACCCACCGGCGGCGACGTGTTCATCATGCCCGCCGACGGTATCCAGGAGTCGATAAAGGGACTTCGGCCGAGCTCGATCACCCACAAAGGGCTCGCCCGGACGTTTCAGAACATTCGCCTGTTCGGCGCCATGACCGTTTTGGAGAATGTGATGATCGGTCGCCACGGGCGCCTCAAGTCGGGCATTCTCGGCGCGGTCCTACGGGATCGTCGTACCCGCGAGGAAGAAGAGCGCGTCATTCACGACAGCTACGCGATCCTTAAACGGTTGGGCTTGGAGGCGTTCGTGAATGAGTTGGCGCGCAATCTTCCCTACGGAGCGCAACGGCGCCTCGAGATCGCGCGCGCGTTGGCCACCGAGCCCTTTCTCCTGCTCCTCGACGAGCCGGCGGCGGGGATGAATCCTCAGGAGACGAAGGAGCTCGAGCAGCTGATCAAACAGATCCGCGACACCGAGCGGGTCTCGATCTTTCTTATCGAGCACGATATGAGCTTGGTCATGTCGTTGTCCGAGCGCATCTACGTGATGGACTACGGGAAGTTGATCGCAACGGGTGAGCCGTACGAGGTCAAGAACAATCCCGAGGTGATCAAAGCGTATCTGGGAGAAGAAGTCGATGCTTGAACTCAAATCCGTGCGCACCTACTACGGCAACATTCAGGCGCTCAAAGGGATCGATCTCCTCATCAATCGCGGCGAGATTATCACCCTTATCGGTGCAAACGGCGCCGGTAAGTCGACGACCCTCATGTCGATTTGCGGCGTCGTACCGCCCAAGGAGGGGGATATCGTCTTTGAGGGCGACTCCATCACCGGTATGGATCCGGATCGCATCGTCGGACGCGGCATCTCCCAGGTGCCGGAGGGGCGGAGGATATTTCCTCACCTAACGGTCCGCGAAAATCTCGACATGGGAGCGCTTCTCAGACGCGACAGAGAGGGAATCAAGCGCGATCTGGAGTACGTGTACGAACTCTTTCCGATTCTCGCCGAACGGCGCGGCCAGGCCGGTGGGACGCTCTCCGGCGGCGAACAACAGATGCTCGCCATATCGCGCGCGCTCATGGCCAGACCGACGCTCCTGCTCCTCGACGAACCGAGCCTCGGTCTCGCGCCGCTCATCGTCCAACGAATATTCGAGATCATCTCGCAGATCAACAGCGAAAACGGAACGACGATCTTTCTCGTCGAGCAAAACGCCAATCAAGCGCTCAAAGTCGCCCACCGCGGCTACGTCATGGAGAACGGGCGCATTACCCTTGCCGATACCGCGGCAAACCTCCTTAACGACGAGGAGGTCAAGAAGGCGTATCTCGGCGTATAATCGCGTCATAAGGAGGTACAACTATGCTGGTACACAAAATAATGAGCGCCAACCTCTACACGGTCCATCCCGGTACTCCCGTTACCGATGCCCAGGACACAATGAGACGTGAGCGTATACACCACCTTCCGGTCGTGGACGAGCACACGAAGAAACTCGTCGGTATTGCGAGCGAGAAAGATCTCATCTACGCCTCACCGTCGCCCGCATCGACACTCGATGTGTATGAAATGACGCGGCTTCTGGCAAAGCTCACGATCAAAAAGGTAATGACCAAAGACGTCCTTACCGCGAAGACGGACGAACTCGTAGAGGACGCGGCGCGTAAAATGGTCGACAACGATATCGGATGTCTGCCGGTCGTCGACGACGAGGGCTATCCGGTGGGAATCGTGACCGAGTCGGACATATTTCGCCTCTTTATCGATCTATTCGGTACGCGCGAGAAGGGCTTGCGAGCTACCCTCCGTATACCGGAGGAGCGTGGCGAGATCGCAAAGCTCGGGCAGGACGTAGCCGACCACGGGGGCAACATCGTATCGATCGGCACCTGGCCCGGGGACAAGCCGACCAACGCCGTGTGCATCATGAAGGTCACGGATATGGATCGGGAAACGTTCCTTTCATCGGTTAAGAAGCATATCGTCGAAGTCATCGACATCCGGGAGACGTAAAGCGGGGAGAAGCCCCCGTGTGATCGGTGTGCCCTACTCACATACGTGAGAAAGATCGACGAAAATATTTCGTCTTTCCTTTCGCTATGAAGGAATATTGGGTATATTAGACGAGTCTATGGCAGATCCATTATCCCGAGTATTGGGGCAAAAAGTGAATGGCACGCGCGTCGTGCCATTAATCTTGAAGATCGTCATCATTTTCTCCATCTTCCTCCTGGTCTCTAACTTCATGACCAATTACATCAATCTCATGTTGAACCAGGGAGAACAGATCCAGCTTCTCAACCAAATCCTCGTCAAGGATCTGCGGGAGATGCACGTCTTTGCGAACAACCAACACGAAATCTTCAATTTCAACGCCGATATGGAGTCGGCCGTCTCGAACATCGAGCAGGCGGCGGCCCGTAACCACCGGGGCAACCGCGCGGTAACGATGGGCGTCTATCAGGACGGCTCGATGATGTTGCAGGCCGGCGACATGACGCGGGCGACGTCGTTCCCCGACACCGACGCGCTCGAACAGATGCGCACCGCCCTCGTCGACGACGGCGTGGAAGAGGGAACGATCAACTTCGAGTTTCAAGGGTTCGACTACTTCGGGGTCTACAAATACAACCGAAACTGGGAGGTCTTTCAGATTCGCGCCGAGGAGCTCGAGGAGTTTTACTCCGACTCCGTTGCCATCTTTCGCAATGTATCCCTGATCATTATCGGCATTACCATCATTTTTGCCGTCGTCGGTATTCTGTTACTCCGGTTTATTCTCCGGTTCGTCAGACAGATCACCGACAACATCATGCGCATGCAGGGCGATCAGTCGTTGTCGCTCCTCGATCTCAAGGGCGCGCCCAACGACGACGTGACCTATCTCGGCTTTGCGTTCAACTCCCTCGCCAATACGATCGACAACCTGCTCAATATCTTCAAGAAGTTCGTCGCTCGAGATGTCGCCGCCAAGGCGTATCAAGAGCGCGAAATACGGCTCGAGGGCGCGAAACGCGATCTGACGATCCTCTTCACCGATATTAAGAGCTTTACCTTCATGACCGAGACGTTGGGTACCGATATCATCAAGTTGCTCAACCTCCACTACGATCAGGCTATCAGCCACATTCACACCCACAACGGCGATATCGGTTCCATCATCGGCGACGCGCTGCTCGCGGTATTCGGTACCGTCGAGGACGACGGGGTGAACAAGAGCGTCCAGTCGGTGCGCGCAGCCTACCGAATTCACGACGTCGCGGCGAACCTGCGCTCGGAGATGCACGACAGGCGCGAGCAGATCATTAAACAGCGAGGGAGCCTCACCGACGAGGAGGAGAACGTCTACAAGGCGGTGCTCCTGGAGGTCGGTGTCGGTATCGACGGCGGCCAGGTATTTTACGGCAATATCGGAAGTTACGAGCGTATGGTCAACACCGTCATCGGCGACAATGTCAACAGCGCCTCCCGTCTGGAGGGGCTGACGCGGTTCTATCGTTCGCCGGTGATCTGTTCCGAGTACGTCAAAGACGAGGTCGCCGCCCATAGCGGGGAGTTCGAGTTCATGGAGCTCGACTTGGTGCAGGTGAAGGGCAAAACGAAGGGTAAAAAGATCTTTTGGCCGATTCCGAAGGATCAAGTCGACGACCAACTGAAGTCCGATGTAGAGGAGTACAAGCAGGGGCTCCACCTCTACTATCGCGGGGAGTGGCCCGAGGCACTTCCTCACTTTGAGCGGTGCTCTCTCGCCGCCGCCGGGTTGTTCCGAAATCGCATCAAAGATAGAGAAGCACCGGCAGATTGGAACGGCGTATGGACAATGAAAGAGAAATAGATCAACAGGCTCCGCCGGTAACCGATCTCGTCGAGCGCAGTAAGATGGTCTTCCTCAGGGAGGTCATCAATGAGTTCAAGCGGAAACAACAGCAGTACGATCTCCCGGCGGAGTTCGCCAAGACAAAACGCAACAGAAGTATACTGGTGCCGGCGGTCATCGTCGTTTTGGTCGCCGTTTTCTCGGTTCTGCTCGTCGGTATAACGCGCTACATTCAGAGCTCAAGTCGCGCGATCCAGATCAACATTCAGGACTTTGCCGACGTGAACCTGCGCGACATCCTCGATGAAGCGCAGCGTCTTCAAAATCAATTGGAGGCCGCCGAGCGCGAGCTGGAGCAAGTGCGGCAGGAGCTCGCCACCAGGATCGGTCAGGTAGAACGGGCTCGTGATCGCAACATCGGGCTTCTCGCCGACCAGAACCTGAGCGTCGCCGAGCGGAACAACCGGGCGTCCGTGTTGCGCTCCCAAGCCGATAGCGAGATCGCAAGTCTCAACGGCGAGTACGAACCGAGGATCGCGGAGATCGAAGCGCGTATTGCGACGCTCGAAGCCGAGATCGCCGAGTATGACAGCCGCCAACTCGAGTTAGCGCGGCAGCAGGAAGAGAGACTCAATAGCGAGCGGCAAGTGTTCGAGCTCGAAATCGATGGGGTGCGCCGGCAGTACGAAGATCAGATCGCGCGCCTCACCGCCTCGTACGAGTCCGAGATCACGCAACTGGAGTCCCATCAACGCGAGTTCGAACGTACGATCAGGCAGCGTCACGCCGGAGAAATAGCCGGACTCATCCTCCGCTTCAATCCGCAACTCGAAGAAGAGGCGGTAGGCCCCCTGTTGGGACGGCCCGAGACCGAGAACGCCGCCCGCTTCGCCGGCCTCTCTCCCTACTCGGAGCTCCTCGAGCAGGAGGGGCTCATGGGGCCGACGCGCTACGCCGCGCTCGTGGATCAGTATCAGGGCGTCGAGGCGATTCTCGAGCGCCTTCAGCGCATACCCTTCGAAAACTCGATTCCCGCCGCCTTGGAGCAGCTCGATCGCCGTACGCGTGATATCGCCGCCGGCTTTGATGAAGTACGAACCGGTTTGGAGGGCGTCGTCGTGGAGCGCAACCGAACGATCGACGAGCAAGAGACGCACATAGCCGAGTTTATCTACGCACTGGACGAGTTCAGCCAGATCAACGGCGATATCGGATATATTCTCGATCCGCGGGACCCGGAACGGGTTGTCGTGTACATCAATCGAATTCACACCGTCATCGACGGATCGATCGGGTACGTCTTTCGCCGCGACGACGAATATATCGGCACGATCCGCTTCTTTGCCGGTGAGGACGGACGATTAATCGCCCGCGTCGAGGAGACGGTAGAGGATATGCAGGTGCACGCTTTTGACCGTGTGTTGATCGAGGCGGAGTAGGAAGCAGGAGAAAAAGATGCATCGCAAAATGTTTTTCGGAACCCTTTTGTTGTTGATAGGTGCAAGTTCATTGGTCTTCGGTCAAGCCGACGACGCCACCGCTTCCACCCTCGAAGATGCGGGATACCGAGTCGTAGAGTCCAGAACCGAGTCGGGTCTCCCCACGTGGGACGTCGTCGACGACCAGGGCAGACCTTTCTCGATCAGTCTGATCGGTTCTCTCTCCCAGGCGCGTGTGCGGGCGATCGGTGAGTTACGGAGTGTGATCTACGCCCTCGACGGCCTTACGATACAGCGCCTACGAATCGTGTTCGATCGCGATCGTGCAAATGCGGTCGTCATACCCTCCGAGTTCGTTATCGAAGGGGACGACTACGTGGCCTACATGCCGTCGGGAATGCAGTTCTTGTTTCAGGACGGCGTTGCCTACGATTTTCGCATGTTGATAGACAACCTTGCGGTGAGGATCAACGGACAATTTTTTACCAATGAGCAGTTCTTCGAGCGAATCGTACGCGCCGTAGATAATCCGGCGGCGTACATCCTCAGTCAGGACCCGCAGTTTCTCGCCGTTCGTCTGGACGAGCAACAGAGTCTCATCGACGACCTACAGGGCCAGTTGAATCTCGAAGTATCTCGCAACGCGGACGCCATGGCCGACCTCGAAAATCGATTGATCGCCGAGGTGGTCGCCCTGACAGAACAGTTCGAGACGATGCGCCAGGGTGCGGTTGTACTCGCCTCGCGCGGCGCATTCGGCGGCATCAGCGAAGTCGATCCCGAGACGGTCGTCAGGGTCGTGGAGTTGCGCATTGCCGAACCGAACCTCCCGGCCTCCGAGGCCTTAAGCCGCGTCAATGACGAACTCCCGAGCGATGCGGCGCGACTGAGCAGGCGCCACGTGCAGGCTATCTATGCGTTCTATTTCAACGACTATGAATAGAACGCGCCCACCGGACCCGATGCGCGTACTCGGCTACGCGTAGTCGGCGGTCGACCCCGGCTTGTAATGTCGGGTATTGAAGGAAATCGTTACTCTCTATATAGTTGCCCGACGCATACGGGCAATAACGCACCGGTTTCTTATAACAAGGACGAAGACATATGAGTGAAAAACTGGCAAACATGCGCAACATCGGTATTTCTGCGCACATTGACAGTGGCAAAACGACATTGACCGAACGGATCTTGTTCTATACCGATAAGATTCACGCGATCCACGAGGTTCGCGGTAAGGACGGCGTCGGTGCCACGATGGACTCGATGGAGCTCGAGCGCGAGCGGGGCATTACGATACAGTCGGCGGCGACCAACGTCGAATGGCAGGGCCATCCGATCAACATCATCGACACGCCGGGCCACGTCGACTTTACGATAGAGGTTGAACGGGCGCTGCGCGTGCTCGACGGAGCGATCCTCATTTTGGACTCCGTGGCGGGTGTGCAATCCCAATCGATCACCGTCGACCGACAACTGAAGCGCTATAGCGTACCGCGCCTTGCGTTCATCAACAAATGTGACCGCGTCGGGGCGGACCCGATCAAGGTTCGCCAACAGCTCGAGGACAAGCTGGGACTCAATGCGGTCATGGCACAGCTTCCGATCGGGTTGGAGGACAAGCACCTGGGCATGGTAGACTTGGTAACGATGAAGGCCGTCTATTTCGAGGGCGACTTCGGCGAGGTTATTCGCGAGGACGAGGTTCCCGCGGAGTTGACCGAGCAGGCCGAAGAGTACCGCGAAAAGCTTCTCGACGCCGTATCCATGTTCGATGAAGAGCTGATGGAGGCGGTACTCGAGGGCGCGGCGACCGAGGACCAGATCCACGCGGCGATTCGCAAGGGCGTCTTGGCCAACGAGTTGTGTCCGGTGTACGTCGGGAGCGCGTACAAGAACAAGGGTGTGCAAACGCTGTTGAACGCGGTCGTCAGGTATTTGCCGTCCCCGTTGGATATCACCAACAAAGCGGTCGATCTGGACAAGGACGAGGCCGAGGTCATCACCATCTCGGACGACAATGAACCGACGATCGCTCTCGCCTTTAAACTGGAGGAGGGGCAGTACGGCCAGCTGACCTACATCCGTATCTATCAGGGAACGGTCAAAAAAGGCGCCGATCTCTACAACGTTCGCAGTCGCAAGAAGTTCAAAGTCGGCCGCCTCATACGAATGCACTCCAACCATATGGAGGACATCAACGAGGCCGGCTCCGGCGATATCGTAGCGCTCTTCGGCGTCGATTGCGCCTCCGGCGATACGTTCTGCCATCCCGATCTGAACGTCTCCATGACGTCCATGTACGTACCCAACCCCGTTATCTCCCTTTCCATCAAGCCGAAGGACAAGGCGTCGACGGATAAGATGAGCAAAGCGATCAACCGCTTCGTAAAAGAGGATCCGACCTTTCGCAGCTACGTCGACGACGAAAGCAACGAGACGATCATCCAGGGTATGGGTGAGCTTCACCTCGATGTGTACGTCGAACGAATGCGTCGCGAGTACAAAGCCGAGGTCGAGACCGGTATGCCCCAGGTCGCCTTTCGCGAAACGATCAGCGCTCGTGCGGAGTTTAACTACACGCACAAAAAGCAGACCGGTGGTAGCGGTCAGTTCGGACGCGTTGCCGGGTACATCGAGCCCAACGAAGAGTCGAACTATGAGTTCGTCAACAAGATCAAGGGTGGTGTGATTCCCAACGAGTACATCCCGTCGGTCGATAAGGGTTTTCAAACGGCGATGGAGAAGGGAACCTATATCGGCTATCCCATCATCAACGTTCGCGGCCTCATAAACGACGGAAGCACGCACCCGGTCGATTCCTCGGACCAGGCGTTCCAGACCGCCGGACTCGGAGCGTTTCGCTCGGCGTACGAGAAGGCCAAGCCGATCGCCCTGGAGCCGATCATGAAGGTGACCGTAGAGGGGCCTACGGAGTTTCAGGGGAATATCTTTGCGTCTCTCAATCAGCGCCGCGGCATCATCCAATCCTCCACGGAGGACGGTCTGTTCAGCGTCGTCGAGGCGGAAGTTCCCCTCGCGGAGATGTTCGGGTACTCCACGGTGCTACGCTCTCTTACGCAGGGGAAGGCTGAGTACTCCATGGAATTTGCGAAGTACGGCAAAGTACCGCAAAGTATTGCAGAGGAGCTTCGTGCCGCGTATCTCAAGGCGAAGCAAGCGGGCAACAAGTAAGGAGTCGCAGTATGGTAAAAGAGGAGCTTATCAAGCGCAGCCCACTCCGGCTGCTTGAGAAATCGATCCACGGGGGCGTCGGCAAGGGTCGCGTCGGTATTATTGCGGCTCGCAAAGGCACCGGTAAGACCGCGTGTCTCGTACACATCGCAACCGATCAACTCTTTCAGGACAAGCACGTCATCCACGTTTCGTTTTCCGGACGTACCGACCATATCATCAGCTGGTACGAGGATATCTTCGGTGAAATCGCCAAGCGGCGACACCTCGAGAATGCGATGGAGGTTCACGACGAACTCATTAAGAATCGCGTTATTCTCAACTTTAACCAGGACGGCGTGTCGCGAGAACAGCTGCTGCGGAGCATCAGCGCGCTTATCGACGACGGCAACTTTCGAGCCGACGTGGTGGTCATAGACGGATACGATTTTGAAAAGGGGCAGTTGGAGACGCTCACGGCGATTCGTGAGTTTGCCGTCAAACATGGACTTGCCGTATGGTTTACCGCCTCGACACACCGTGACGATCCTTCCGTCGATGAACACGGAATCCCCGCGATACTGAGCCCGTTCGAGGAAGAAGTCGCGGTGATCATCACGCTCTCACCCGAGGACGACCATCTCAAGCTCCGTCTCATAAAAGACCACGATCAATATCGCACCGAGGATTTACACCTCGAGTTGGATAGCAAGACGCTTCTCATCAAAGAGCAGTAGGGCGCGACGTCGATACCGCCCCTTCGGAGAGTGTCGGCGGTGGCGATTACTTAACCGGCGAGCGGCATAGCGCCGGAAAGAGACCTTCGTTTGTACGAAGGTCTTTTTTTGCGCCGGCATCGCGATACCGACCTCGAGGAGTATGGATGCACTGCTCGCCGGTTGCGTGGACGTCATACCCCGGCGGTGGTCGGGGCCTATCGCATGCGCGTAACGCCCACTTGCCGACACTCACCGGCGAGCGGACAGCGACTGCACCACGGACTTTGGGGTGTACACACGCGCTGCCCAAAGCCGACCAGCCATTCATTGATGGGGATCCAGTACCGTTTCGGTAGAATCGCCGTGAGCGCTCGTTCGGACTCCTCGGGAGTCTTGGTAGCGATCAGGCCGAGCCGGTTGGGTATGCGGTGAACGTGGGTGTCTACGCATATTGCGGGAATACCGAATCCGATCCCCAACACGAGGTTTGCCGTTTTTCGGCCGACTCCCGGAAGAGCAAGAAGCGCGTCCAGCGTGTCCGGCACGCAGCCGTCATGCGCCTCCTCAAGAATCGAGGCGATCGAGAGCAGCGTTTTCGCCTTGTTGCGGTAGAATCCTGCGGGGTAGATAAGCGTCTCGATACGTTCGCGCGAGAGCGTAGCGAGCTCCCTCGGCGTGGAGGCCTCGGCCAGGAGCCGTTCACTCGCCTCGAAGGTGACCTCGTCTCTCGTGCGGAGGCTTATAAGGGTGGAGACTAATACCCGGAAGGGAGCGCGCGACGGATCGCCCTCCGCGATACGGTTGACGCTTGCGCCGTAATCGGACCCGATGGCGGACGCGATACGCGTGAATAGCGACCGCCATTCGGCGTCGGAGTACGTGTTGCCGCGACCGGCGCCGTCGGCGAGATTAACTCCCGTCTTTGTCGTTCCCATCCTCGTCGATCTCGTCTTCGGGGATGATATCTTCCAGGTCGTCGCCCTTGGGGTCGTTGTCGACTTCGAGCTTGCTGAATACGAGCTCTTCGACCTCGTCGGTCGAGATGTTAAGCGAGAATGAGACCTCGTCCACCAGAAGCTGTAATGCGCTATCGTAGAGCTTGCGCTCCATGATAGGCAGCTCTTTCACCTTTTTGCGGGCATAGAGGGTGCGAACAACCGACGCGATGTCCCGTATCGAGCCTTTTTTTAGAAGCTCCAGATTCATTTGATACCGCATTTTCCAGTCTTGCGGGACCGGATCGATCTCTTCGGAGAACATGTCCAATGCAGCATTGGCCTCTTTTTTGGGCACGATGGCGCGGATGCCGTGTTCCTCGGCTCTGTCGACCGGGATCTTCACCGTCATGTCGGAAACGGGAAGATAGATTACGTAGTAAAGAACCTTCTCCCCTTTAAACTCCATCTCGATTATCTTTTGGACCTGGCCCACACCTTGCAGCGGATAGACTACACGCTGCTTCTCTTTAAATGTCGTGGACTGACTCTTGGCCTTGGCACTCATTCAGAGCAGTATACTCATAGAGGCATGTCGAGGTCAAAGCTCCGCGATCTGATCGCGTTTCCACTCTTTCTCGCCGTCGTTGTTACCGCGGCCGTCGTCTATCGAGACGAGATTTCCGCCGTGATCGCTCTGGTACAGAGCGAGGGGGCGGAGAGGATTCGCTCGCCCCTTGTTATCGTCGCGCTGCAGATCCTCCAGGTCGTGGTGTTCGTCATTCCTGGGGAGGTCGTACAAATCGGAGCGGGATTTCTGTTCGGCGTAGTGCGCGGTGCGACACTATCGATCGTCGGCATCGCCGTCGGCAGTCTCATCAACTATACGGTGGGCCGCCTCCTCGGACGACGATTCGTAGAGGCGATTACAAGCGCCGAATCGCGACGACGCATCGACAATATCGTGGAGCGCCGCGGAACGAAGATCGGGTTCTTTCTGCTCTTCGTCATACCGGGCCTTCCGAAGGACATCCTGGGGTACGTCGCGGGTGCCGCCGGACATTCCATGAGCGTGAAGACCTTTTTGCTCTTTTCCATGATCGGCCGCGTACCGGGTATCGCGGGCAGCGCCGCTATCGGCGCCTCTGCGGCGGCGGGGCACACGACGGTTGCGATCACGCTGTTCGTCCTGGCCGTGGTTGCGCTTATCCTCGGTATAAAACATCGACGACGCATCGAGGCGGCGGCGGCTCGCGTCCTGGCACGTCGAAACGGAGCCGGTGATGCCGCCGCTACTGCCGAGGATCGGGAACGTCGAAACGGATAACACCGGGAGCCAACGACCGCTCGGAGAAGCGGAGGTATCGCAGAGGGTGAATGTCCAGCGGGTTGGGAAACCAGCCGTCTACCGCTTCGAGATTGATCAGATTGACCGACGGGGCGTGACTGACCGGCAGCACCGTTCCGGTTTGCAGCAGTATCTCCTCGGCCTCGCCGAGGATCTCGAATCGTGCCGACCCACGTTCGAACATCGATTGATCGATGAGGGTATCGTACGTTTCGTCTGAGAAGCCCGCGTCATTGACGTTACTGTCGGTTATCCACATTTGCAGAAAGGTGAGAGGATCGGCGAAGTCCCCGATCCAGCTCACCGTACCGACGGTGAAATCACTCGTATCCAACGCGTCGAAATAAGTCTGGTACGGTGTCGACACGATGTCTACGTCGACCTCCAGCGCCTCTTCCCACGCCTCGCGCATCAGTGAGGCGACGCGCATCGTTTCGACGCCGTCGTGGATGTGAATGGTGATGGTAGGCAGGCGTACACCCCGCTGGTAGCCCGCCTCCTCCAGCAATGCCAACGCCTCTTCGATATTCGGCTCCGTGATCCCGGCGACGGTCGGATAGCGCGGAATACTGGGAACGAGCCGATCGGTGGGGATGAACTGAATCTCCGGGTCGCGGATCTGATCCCACGGCAGAAGCAGCGCCAACGCCCGTCGCACTCGCGAATCGGAGAAGGGTTCCACATCGGATCGCATAAAGTAGTAGGTCGTGGCAAACAGCGGATTGATGACGATATTCTCCGGAAATTGCACTTCCAAGAAGTCTATTCCGGCCGTCACCCAATCGATCTCGCCACGATTGAAGCGCGGCGTTACCGTCTCGTCGTCGTCATCGGTGAAGATGATTCGCATACGAGGGATCGCCACCTCGTCGGCGTCCCAATAGCGTTCGTTGCGTTCCAGAACGAGTTCCCTGTCGGAACGCTCGCTCACGCGATACGGTCCGTTTCCGGGGATGGTTTCCAGATCGGACCAGTCGCGCTGATCCCTCACCGACGGATGGACCGGCACGAAGGCGTGGTGGGCGAGGGTCTGTAGAAAATGCGTGGCCGGCTTTCTCAGGCGTACCTCCAGGGTTGAGTTGTTGACCGCACGAATCCCGACGCGCCGGCGATTACGTATCTCTCCACTGCGATACTCACGCACGCCGTCTATGACATCGAAGAGAAAGTTGTACGCCGCATCGGTTTCGGGATCGATGAGCATGAACCACG
Source organism: Alkalispirochaeta sp. (assembly GCA_965601925.1). Taxonomy (GTDB): domain Bacteria; phylum Spirochaetota; class Spirochaetia; order DSM-27196; family Alkalispirochaetaceae; genus Alkalispirochaeta. The sequence continues at coordinate 366,544 of OZ271854.1, read as the reverse complement.
TGTCGCGAAAGTGCGCGGCGACGACGCGGTCCCCGTTCCAATACCGTGCGTCCTCTCTCAGGCGAAACGTGTAGGTCAACCCGTCCTCACTGATCTCCCACCCCTCGGAAACCGCCGGCACCGGCTCCATCGTAAGGGGATGATAGCCGACGAGTCCCTCGTAGATTCCGGTATATATCTGAGCCTCGCTGGCTGTGAGACTATAGATCGGATTGAGTTGGACGATGCCGCGAGGAAACGAGATCACGAACTCGCCCCCCTCGTCGGTATCCTGAACCGGTCTCCAAATCGATTGCGTCGCGTGAGTCGCGACTATCGTCAACGTCACCAGGGCGACGCATACAATTCGACGCTTCATACCTTTGGATATACTCACATTCCGCGACTCCGACAAGGCGTCGGGGTGTAGCCGAACATATTGGGTAAGTTCGGTAACGAGTGTTGCACCTCGTCCGAGAGCGTCTGTACACGGCTCAGTACCTCAGCGAGCGTATCGGGCCGGTCCAGCGCCGACTCGAGTCCCGCCGCCAGCGCCCGCAATTGCTCAACGGTGCGCCCACCGACGACCGCTCCGTCGACTCTGCGCGGCCCGGGGCCGGAGACGAGCCACAAGAGCGCGGCTGCGACGGGGTGAACGGCCGCCTCCGCGCAGACGGCCAGGTAGGACTCGTTGAACCGTGCAACGGCACCCCATTGGTCGGCGGCAAAAAGAGGCGTCCGCGGGCGATGATCCTCCGCGTGCCACACCGGAGCGCGAGAAAACGAACGAGCCAGTAACCCTTGCGCGAGGGGACTGTACGCGATGCGCACGGGACGTACACGCTCTTCCGGCGATCGCGCGACGGCGTCGGGATTCGCGAGCCCATCCCGTTCGGCTCGGCGCCAGATCACGTTGTAGCCGAATTGAATCGCCGCCACCGGCACGACGCGCGCTACTCGTCGAGCCTCCTCGATCGATACGTTGCACAACCCGATCCCGCGTACCAGACCGCGGCGGCGCTGTCGATCAATCGCTTCGGCGGCACGGACGAGATCGATACCCTCGCGAGGCCAATGAATGTAGAAGATGTCGAAGTATTCGCAGTTGCAACGCCGAAGCGAGCGCTCTATGTGCGCTTCCATCGCCGCCGGGGGGCGAACGACGGTCTTTGTCGCGATGGAAACCGATTCGCGCGACCGACGGATATGACTCTTCAGAGCCTGCCCGATAAGGAGCTCCGACCGACCGTTTCCATACGCTTCGGCGGTGTCGAAGTGACGAAACCCGACCTCCCATGCGGCGACGAGGAGCGTTTTGGCCTCCGCACTCGTCATGGGACCCCAGTCGCGCTCGCCGATCGCCCACGTGCCGAATCCGATCGGCAGCGATTGCGGGCCTCGCAGTAGCTCGGTTACAGTACACGGGCCGTTATTCATGAGCATCTCACTCGATTGTACTAAAGAAAACGTGCAATGATGCCGATATTATAAAGGGAAAAAGTGGACTATGCTTATCTACAAATGTGCAAAGAAAAATGGTGTTCCTTTTTTGCTCTGGTTGTTGCTCCTGTTCAATACACTTTTTGCAGCCGTTGCGGAACCCGTCATTGAAGCCGACTCGGCGCGGATCCGCGTCGCCGGGCCCGACTCCGTGGTACTCGACGCCCTACGGATAGACGGACGTCCGTATGCGGTCCGTCTTACCGTCGACGAGGGCGGGTCGTGGCGCGTCGCCGACGTCGTGTTGCGCTACGCCGATGGACCGATTCCCGAGAACATCCTGTTTGATCTGGCCCGTCTGTCGGTCGACGACGAGGGCCGACTCATCGTCGACAATGTGTTTCTCGACGGCGCGTTTTACTCCGGGACGATTGCGTTCGACGATCGACTCGAACGCGTCGAGACGTATCGATTCGTCCCGTCGGAGCCGGTCGATCTGGAACGGAATGAACTGGTCGAGTTACTGCTTCAGAGGTACGCGTCGACTTCCGCGGAACCGACCGAGACCACCGAAATCGTGGCGTCGCCGCTCGACGACACTGAGGTGTCGCCCGATGAGGATGTGACGCCGGAGTACGCGGCACTCATCGAGCGCCTCGACCGTATCGCAGCGCTCATTGAGGGGAATGCGACCGATCACGACGCGCGTCTTGCGGCGATCGAAGCGCGGATCGAGGAACTCGTCGACCGCGTCGCCGCGGTCGACGGACGGCTGCGAGACGAGGCCGCCGCCATGGATCGCCGTGTTACCGATCTGATGGACGCCGTTGCGGCCGCGCCGGCGGGCTCCCCGTCGTTGGTACCGTCCACCGCTCACGACGTTCGGGACTATGCACCGACTATGGCACTCAGTCTCGCACGCGCCACCATGTCTTCGTTAACGAGGGTCGGACTCGATGAGGGCGATGCAACGGGTGGACTCTGGAATGTCGACGGTCCGACGCGGGTCGTACAGGCCGATCCGGAGGCGTATTTTGCAAAGTTTACGTTGTCGTACGACCAGGACAGCCGTCCGCGGCTCTACCGGTTGATCATGCGCTCCCTGGATCCGGGGTGGGCCGGCGTCGGGCTGCATCTCTCGGTGGAGGGAGTAGTGCAGCCGGCCGGCTACGGACACGGACGGAGCGTCCTGATCTGGTTGACGCGCGACGAGGCGACCTACGGTACCGACGAGACGTTCCTCGAAGTGTACGTGTCGCACGACGACGTCAATATGAACAGAGTCGCCCAGGCGCGCATCGATACCGATTTAGGCGATCCCAATGCGGTGGAGACGCTCTTCGATCCCGGTGCCAACATGCTGACGGTGGCGGTCGACGGCACGGAGTACCTTCGATATCGGATGGATCTCGTCCGTGGTTCGAGTGTCGAGCTTGCGTTGCGGTCCCTCGGCCGCGGCGAGTTTCGTGATTTGGAAGTCAGAACACTGCCGTAGTCGCACTACGACGATTCGCGGCGGACGCGTGTAGTCATATAGCGCCGCGTCATAGTACGATAGAGACGTGGCAAGCGCGTCGGAACCGGTCCGAGTGTATCCACCGGGCTACGGTCACACCCCTTTCGACTCCGACTATCGCCCATGGGAGGCGGATTTCGCCTTCCTGGAGGCGTGGCGTCTCGTGCGGGATAAGACGCTCCTCGATCAGGCGCGTCTCTACGAGCTGTGGGAACTCGTAGAGCAAGCCGTCAAAGTTCCCGGCGACGTTCTTGAGGTCGGGACGTGGCGCGGCGGAAGCGCCGCCCTGATCGGACTTCGGCTGAAGCATCTCCTTCGCGAAGACCGTAAGCTTATTGTTGCCGACACCTTCGAGGGCGTCGCTAAGGCGGGAGTGCGTGACCCCTACTACCGCGGAGGGGAGCACGGTGATACGCAGCTTGACATTGTGGAGTCGTTTCTCGATAATCTGGCCTTACGAAATCTTAATATTGTTGCCGGGATATTTCCCGATGAGTCTGCGCACCACGTGCGTGCCGATCGAATCGCCCTGTGCCACATAGACGTCGATGTATACGAGTCCGCCAAGGGCGTCTTCGATTGGGTTTTGCCTCTCCTTCCTCCCGGAGGGATCGTTGTGTTTGACGATTACGGTTTTTATGGATGCGAGGGCGTAACCTATCTCGTTCACGAGTTGAGATCTCACGACGGACTGACCGTTGTCGGTAATCTCAATGGCCACGCCGTGGTCGTCAAGACGTAAGTGAGGCGATCACAGTCATGATTAATCGAATTCTCGTGCTCCTAACCGCTGCGGCGATTTTGGGATGCAGCACGACACTCCCCACGGCCCACTCGGGCGCGTCGGACGAAGAGGCACAGTTTGCTTTCAGTTGGGACTCCGAACCGGTTCGTGCCGTTGTGCCGGAGGACTATACCAACGTCCTCAATCTGTTGGACGGCGACAAGCCGATGCTCGCCCTCTATCGCGAGGATCTTACCCATGAAGCGGTCACCGATTTTTTCCTGGAGGTCACCGGTTCGCCAACCATTACTATGCCGATTCTCTACCACGCCGAACGGGCCGACATGCCCTTATCTCTCGTCTTTTCCATCGCGTGGGTCGAGAGTCGGTACTCGCCGGTGGCGGTCAACGTCAACCGGAACGCGACGTCGGTCGATCGAGGACTCTTTCAGCTCAACTCGAGAACCTTTACCGACCTTACCGAGGAGGATTTCTTCAACCCCGACGTAAATACCTATCACGGCATCGAGTATCTCTCGTGGTGTAGAGAGCATACCGAGACCGACATCCAGGCGCTGACGTGTTATAACGCCGGCCTCTCCAGGGTCAGGTCGGGATACACTCCGCCGACGACGGTCGTCTATATCGATCGCGCCACCCGATTTCGAGCGAGTTTGGAGCGACGGTTCCGCGCGTACATGCTCAGTCGCTTTCCCACCGACATGACGTAGTGGTACAGTAACGCGTATGGTCGTCGTACTGGAACACGATATTACCGAGCGCGATAAGACCTCCTTGCGCGCGTTTCTCGAAGGACGCGGGTTTCGCGTCCGCGAAGTGGTAGGAGAGACCGAAACGATTCTCGGCGCCGTCGGCAGCGGCCCCATCGATGTTCGCGAGGTAGAGCTTCTTCCCGGTGTGGCGAAGGTCGTGCCGATTACCAAGCCGTACAAACTCGCCTCGCGTGAGTTCAAGCGGGAGGACTCGGTCTTCCCCATTGGACCGATAAAGGTCGGCGGAAACCGTCTCGTGGTGATCGCCGGTCCGTGCGCGGTCGAGAGTCGCGAGCTCATTATCGAGACCGCCGATATCGTCGCTTCCTCGGGCGGAGTGATGCTTCGCGGGGGTGCCTACAAGCCGCGTACCTCTCCGTATTCCTTTCAAGGGTTGGGCGAGGAGGGGCTCCGATACCTCAAGGAGGCGGGAGAGCGCTATGGTCTTCCGGTCGTCTCGGAGATCGTCTCTCCCACCCACGTCGAGCACATGCGTGAGTACGTCGATGTTTTTCAGATCGGCGCGCGCAACATGCAGAACTTCGAACTCCTCAAGACCGTCGGTGCGCAGGCGCGCCCGGTTATGCTCAAGCGAGGTCTCGCCGCAACGATCGAGGAGTGGCTCATGGCCGCCGAGTATCTGTTGGCCCACGGGGCCGAAGACGTGATCCTCTGCGAACGGGGTATCCGCACCTTCGAGACGTACACCCGAAATAGCCTCGACATCTCATCGATTCCGGTCGTGAAGAAGCTGAGCCATCTTCCCGTGCTGGTCGATCCGAGCCACGCTACGGGGTTGCGCGAACAAGTTTCTCCCGTCGGTCTCGGCGCCATCGCGGCCGGTGCCGACGGATTGATCGTCGAGGTGCATCCCGAGCCCGATCGCGCTCTATCCGACGGACCGCAAACGCTCTACCCCGAGCAGTTCGAGAAGTTGATGCGCGACATCGAGGCGCTTTCGCCGGTCGTGGGACGCGAGGTCGCCAGACTTCCTCAACGCCACCGCATCGATTGCTCAGTTGTCGCCGATGCGGACCGGCCGGCACCCGAATCGGCCTCCTCGGAGATTCGCGTTGCGTTTCAAGGGGCTCGCGGCGCTTACAGCGAAATCGCGCTCCTGCGCTACTTCGACCAGCCGGAACGCGAGTTGCAGCCGGTTAGCCGGTCGCATTTTCGTGATGTGTTTGAATCGGTGCTCACAGGAGAGGTGGAGTTCGGGATCGTTCCCTTGGAGAACTCACTCATGGGGTCGATCCACGAGAACTACGACCTTCTGCTCCAGTATCCCGATATCCGTATCATCGGCGAGACGCACATTCGGATCCAGCACAGTTTGATCGGGACTCCCGATGCGACGTTGGATACGGTGCGCACCGTCGTCTCGCAGGCGCCGGGTATCGAGCAATGCAGGGACTTTCTCAACCGTTATCCCGAATGGTCGGTCGTGCCCTTTTATGACACTGCCGGCGCGGTGGCGCACGTTGCCGAGACGGCGGACCCCTCCGTCGCGGCGATCGCCCACAAGCGCACGGCGACCTACTACGGCATGAAGGTGCTGCGGGAGAGCATCGAGACGAACGCGCGTAATTACACGCGTTTTGCCATCCTGGCTCGAGAGGAACATTCCGGAGCGCGTGACCCTGATATGGCGACGCTGGTTTTCTCGACACCCGACAAGCCCGGTGCGTTATACGACTGTATGCGCGTCGTCGCGGAGCGCAATCTCAACCTGAAGAAGCTCGAGTCGCGTCCGATTCTCGGCGAGCCGTGGCGTTACATGTTCTATCTCGACGTCGAGTTACCCGGTGAGCACGCCAAGTTTGACGAGGCGTATCGCGCCCTCGAGGCTGAGACCCGCAATCTACGCCTCTTGGGAATGTTTCGTAGCTCGCGTCGGCCCGATCGTTCGTGATCGCCCGTTGAGCGACTCTGCGTAACGTCGCCCGACCGCCGAGGAGTCCGAGAGAAAAACGCGGCACCACCGAGCCGCGGACCGAAAGCGTCGCCGTACGGACGGTCACGCCGGAGGGCGAGTTTCCGATCTATCCCGCCGCCATCGCGAACGATCTCCCGGTCCGTTCGTCCCGGTACTCGCTGGGCGATACACCGAGTCGGGCGCGAAACGCCCGGGTGAAATGGGAATGGTCGGCGAACCCGAGTCCCAACGCGATCTCCCCGATCGAAAGGTCGGTCGACGCCAACAGCGTCGTCGCTCGGGCGATACGTCGACTCATGACGAATGTCCTCGGCGTGTCGCCGGTCTGTTCGCGAAACATTCGTGCAAAGTAGAACCGGCTCATACCCGCAACGGCGGATAGCTCATCGATCGACAGCTCCGACCCGAGGTTGGCGTCGATGTAATCGACCACCCTCTGAAGCCGTCTGTCCGGTGCGAAGTGCCGCTTCGGTCGGTCTGCAGGCCCGAAACCCTGGGGTTCCAACAGCAGCGCGGCGGCTGTTGTAAAAAGGCTCTGTAGGATCATCGTCGAAAGCGGCGACTCGTGCTCCAGCTCGGAGCGCACCGCACCCATCACATGCCGTAGCCGCGCGTCCTCTATCTCGTAGTCCGGTACATGCTGTGAGAACCGGAAGTGCCGCGTCTCGATCGGTAACTCGTCGAAGAAGCGTCTCTCGAACGCAAGCCCGATATAACTCGACGGATTCACGCCGTATACGCTGTACTCGACGTTCGGAGGTATCCATATGATCTGGCCGTAGCGCATATCGTAGGATCGATGTATTCCCGCGGCCGACAACTCGATCGGTGTCGAACGCTCCAGATGCATGAAAAGCATGAACGTGCGAGAGTGCCCCTGTTCCAGGATACAATGGTCGTTGTGTCCCGATTCGGCAATGACGTGCGGAATGTCCAGCCCGACGCTCGAGTACGCGGCGACTTTACCGACATCGACGCGACGTCCACTACGGTCGAAGAATGCGAAGTTGCTGCGCGTTTCGGCGTGTCGATCGGCCGGTAGGGTGGTGAGCGTGTGTATGTCGGTGCTCCCGCTGGTCATCGCTACTCCCTGCCGGCGCACCCCGAAAAAGATCGGCGTGTGCCGATACGCAGTGTGTCGAGCGAGACCCTCTCGTGTCTCCCTGCTCTAATATTGCCGTCATCGGAGGAGAAGACCGCGGCCCGACCTTCTGTAATAGTATCGCAACCGGAACCGACGAGCAAACCGTCGCGATACCTACGCAGTGCAATACGGAGCTTTGCTACGCACGCGCCGGAGCAAGTACCGACAAATTTCCGGCAAGACAGTTACAGGCGATCGTACGGAACCCTCGTATTGTATGCTTCGGCGCAGATGCACGGATCGACGGAGCACTGCCGACCGGCGAATTATGAGCGTAGTCCGCGCATTGCCGGACCGGAGGGGTATAGGTATTGCGACACAACGGTACATCCTCGTTACGCAGCGGGGCGGTAGACGATCGTGAGCGGGCGCTCTCAGATGTCGCCGCGCTTCGAATCGTCACGGATACGGCGGCGATGACGAGGGAAACGATAATCGAAATAAGAGCAAATCTACCGACTACGCCGGTGAGCTTGATATCACACGCCGATCGGTGTAGTGACTGTCGGACGCCGCCGACGTTGTCTATCGACTTACGGTACACCGATGAAGCCGATGATGAAGCGAATAGACGTTTCGACTGAGGCGCGTACCTCGGCGTTGTCGACGATGCGGCCGCACGTCATCGTTGTAGCGTTGGGGGCATTGGTCGCGATCGTGTTGTTCGGCATCATCTCCGTTCGGCGGCAGCGGGCGGAGTTGCACGCAGCCGGAGATCGGCTCGCGCGTGCACTGGCCGCTGCGGTCGCCGAGCCTCTCTGGACGCTGTCCGATGAGGGTATGCGGCGGGCGGTGGCGGCCATGGAGAATCTCCGTGAGATCGAGCGTGCCGTGGTGTCCGAAAACGGCCGCATTACCGCGACCTACGACTCCGAGGGGGTGCGGATATTCTTTTCGTCCGGCGGCAACCCGATCGCTCGCCCGAGTTGGATAGCCGATCGGCGGCTGGCTCAGTTCGTGTATCGCGCCCCGATCTATTGGCAGGACCGGACGATAGGACACGCCACGGTGCTGTTGAATCGTTCCTCCATTGAAGACGCGGTAGGTCGAGCGATCGTCGGTAGCGTATTGCTCTACGTCGGCCAGTTGGTTCTGATCGTCGGGTTGCTGGCGGTACTCATGGAGATCATGAACGGGGTTGATCGTCGCGGCAATCGTGTACGGCTCATGCGCGAGTTGCGCTCCCTCCAGCTCGATCAGAGTCGACTGCGGTATCAAGCATACTATGACTATGCGACCGGATTGCCGCTGTTGCGAGCGCTGAACGAGGAGGTTCCGGTACCGGCGGCGGAGAGCAAGGCTCATCCCCGGCACTCGAGATTCATGATCGCCCTGTCGGTCGAACACGTGGCGGAACTCGTTTCGCTCCTCGACACACACTTGATCGACGAGTTGTTGCGTGTGCTCGCGGCCCGCGCGCGCACCAATCTCGGCTCCTCGTGCGCCGTTTTGGTACGCGGATACGGTTTTAAGTTCTTCGCCGTCGCCCAGTTGGATGGTCTCACGGCTGCGCGGGCCCGAGCGGCGCGACTTATCGAAGTGATGGAGCGACCGATCCATCTTCGTACCGGCGCGTTTCGTATTCGGGTTCGCGCCGCCGTCGCCTCGTTTCCGATCGACATGGAGGTTAACGAGGCGCGCAAACGGGCCGACGCCGGGCTTCGCGCCACCGTACGGATGCCCCACGGCTCGGCCGTAGCGGAGTATGACGACGCCGCGCGGCACGAGCACTCCCTGCGGACCGCGCTGGAGCAGGCGATGTCCGGAACGGATTATCGAAGCCAGCTGTCGGCGCACTATCAAGCGATCGTCGATCTGCGCGTCAGGCGCGTCGTGGGATATGAATTGTTGGTGCGCTGGTCCCACCCCGAGTTGGGAATGATTCCGCCGTCGGTGTTTATCCCCATTGCTGAGGAGAACGGTGAGATCCTAAACCTCGGGTGGTGGGCGGTACGGCAGGCGGCGGATGCGATCACGCGAATCGACGCGGCACGAACCGACGGCGGTGTCTTCGTCAACGTCAATCTCAGTCCCGTCCAGTTGTTGAGCGAGCGTCTCGTCGACGACATTCGTGCGCTTATCGCGGAGCGACCCGAGTTACCGCGGCGCTTGCGGTTCGAACTGACCGAGACATCGGTCGGGAACGACTCCACCGCCTACGTCGCCGCCGTACGGGCGTTACAGGAACTCGGCTTTCTTATCGTTATAGACGACTTCGGGGCCGGCTCTTCGACGCTCCGGAGGCTCAATGATTATCGCTTCGGTATGATCAAAATCGACCGCCACTTCGTGTCCGGCGCCGCCGACAACTGGGCGTCCAAGCATGTGTTGAAGTCGATCGCCGGCTTGGCGCGCGCGTTGCGTATACCCGCCCTCGCCGAGGGAATCGAATCGCGCGAACACGTTCAGCTCGTTCTGGAGGCCGGTTTTGAGCTCGGCCAGGGCTATCACCTCCATCGCCCCGACACGCTCGATCGTTGCTTGGATGCGTTGGCGCGCGACCAGACGGTGGGCTGCCCATGACGTCCCGCCGGTGGTACCATTCCGTGCGGCGGCGTCAATCCGGTCCGAACGGCGCGCGAGCACACTACGGGCCCGTGCCCATCCGACACAGGATAGTGTCACCACTTCTCATGGGGGATTCGTCTTTATGCATGCATCTCGAGTCGTCCCCAATCGGCTCACGCTATTGGGGGCTATACTAATGTTGTTCGCCACCGTTACGGACGCTCAGTCGCAGATCTCCCTGCGCGTACCGAGTGCGGAGGATCAAGGCCATCGGTATTATCACGAACTGCTCATCGCGGCGGCCGATCGTGCGGGACTTCGTCTGGAGATCGAATCGATCCCCGATATTCCGCAGCTACGGCGCCAGGCGGCACTCGAAGCCGGCCATCTGATCGACGTCGATTGGTACGTCGAGACGGTCGAGCGAAACGGTACGTATCGCGTCGCTAACGCGCCGGTCACCAACAATTTGATCGGACATCGCGTGTTTTTGATACCGCGCGGCGAGTCGGCGCGGTATCGCGACGTCCGTTCCGTGGCCGACCTCGTAGCGCTCGACGCTGTGGCCGGCGTAGGTGAAGGCTGGTACGACGCCCAGGTATGGAACGTCAACGGTCTCTCCGTGGTAGAGGTGGCCGACTCGCGCAATATCTTCGGTATGGTTGCCAATCGCGGTCGCGGAATCGACTATTTTCCGCGCGGCATCGCCGAGGTGATTTCCGAGGCACCGCACTATCCCCACCTCGAGGTGGAGCCGAATCTGCTTTTGGTATACGCGCGCGATTTCCGGTTCTACTTTTCTCCCCAGGTTTCGCCCTGCGTCATTCAAGCCATAGAACGGGGCTTGCATGCGGTCGCGGCGGACGGAACGATGGATCGTCTTCTGCGGCGACACTTTGCCGAGGTGTTCACGACATATCGCCTTGCCGAGCGACGACGGATCGACTTGGCGACGCACTAAGGGAGCCGTGCCCGCTACGTCCCGGTGATGCCCAGTTTCTTGAGTTGTGCGATCTCCTCGGACTTGGCGACGTACTGATGCGCCTTTTTACGGGCTCGCACGAGGTTGTCCTTGATCGTCGTCAGCTCCACGTTGATCCCGCGAAGTTGGGCTCGCTGCTCGCGAGTCGCTTCGGCGCGCATTCGTCGATTGATCCAGGTAGTCGACGGTGTAGACGTGGCTTTCGCGATCCTTTCCCCGCATGTGTTTCCAAATACGTCGCGGCGTATCACCGACCGTGACGGCACGGTATTGCACAACACGCGGCACACGGCTTGGCGGACCGCCTTTGGGGGCGGGCCGAAGAAGTTATCCGACGCGGGCCGAACGCTATCAGGCTCGTAACGATCAGCATGCGCGAAACCCGATCGAGGGCGTCTTTGGACGGGGGAAGACGCGCTATTCACCGTCGCGGATTATGGCGAAGCGGCGAGACACGTCGGAGACCGCCAGGGCCTGGTACTCTCGGTAGTGAACCTGGATACGCTGCGGCGCCGCTGCCCGAGCATCGAGAAAACGGAACTCGATACGAACGCTGTGGGACCCCGCTACGGAAGAGTCAATCGCCGTGACGTGATTATCTATTGATGCGTGCGGACAAGGCCCATCATCAACCGTCGTCGTTCCGTCGTTCTCGATCAGACATAAGTGCTTGGACGAGCCAAGCAGCGCTAACCATCAACACTGCGTCTCCCAGGCTGAAGCTCGCGGCAAATGGCACCCAGGGGGGAACCACCAACCAATCGCCGAGAAAATTCAAACGCGTCGCTTCGCTCATCGCGACCACGTTACCGTAGGTCTGATCGACGGACGCCAGAATCTTGCGAACCGTCCCCAACTGTCCGGTGGCTCTCAAAGCGTCTAAATCCGCGGGCATGTAACCGCCGTTTACCGCTATCACGGTAAGATTCATCGCCATACCGAGGGCAACACCCCAGAAGGGAGTATACCGACGGTTCAATATGAGGAACGTCACCATCAGAGCGTAGGAACCAAGGTGCAATGCACCCGTCGCCCGCGACACCGGTGGTTCGGGCCACCACGGCGTAGGGAAGATGAGGAGCTGAACGGCAAGGGCCACGAAGACGATAGAGAGTCCCCGTAACCGAGTAGCTCCGAGATTATTGAGTTTTCCCCCGCGAATGAATCCGATCAACAGCCCGAAAACAATTCCCCACAATGCGATCACTATCAGTCCCCCGCCGTCTCTTCGTGAACCATGTTACCGACGACGCGAAGGAATACCTCGACGAAGTGTGGATCCAATACCGTTCCGGCCATCTCAGACAGTATGCGACACGCCTCTTTGTGTGTGTACTTCAACGGTTTGCCTTGCGGAGGTCGGTACGCTCGCTCGGTCCTTAGCGCGCTGTACACATCGGCAACCGCGACGATGCGCGCCCCGATCGGAATAGCCTCCCGAACCAACCCGTCCGGATAGCCCGATCCGTCCCAGTGTTCGTGTTCGTGCCGAACGATCGGCACGACGCTCCGGTAGATATCGAGATCCTTGATGATTTCGGCGCCGATGATCGTGTGTCGCTTCATCGTCTCAAACTCCTCAGTATCGAGGGGACCCTGTTTTTTCAGTATTGCGTCGGGTATCGCGATCTTACCGATATCGTGAATGGCGGCGCCGGCTCGCACAGCCTCGATCGCGTCGTCGGTGAGCCCTGCCGCCCCCGCGAGCTTGACCGCCAACTCCTCCACCTCGTCGGAATGCGCACCGGTGTACTCATCCCGTTCGGCCAACAGCTCGGTGATCCGTTTGAACGCTTGGTGCGATTCACGGCGTAGCCGAAGGTAGTTGCGGGTCGAGTGGTGTACGAGTGCGAGGGGAGCAAGGGCCAACGCGAGGTTTACCGGAGAGACCTTGTAGAGGGTAGTCATAAGGATTGACAAGACTCCCAGGTTGAGGAATTGCAAATAAAGATTCTTGAATCCGGAATGAAGGATCTTGAAAAATCGTTCGTCTGAGGTCAATGCGATGACACCGGCAACCAGGAAGTTGTTGGCGAAGAAGTAAGCCAGAAAGGACGCAATCATCGCATAATAGGAATGATTTACGGCCGGGATGAGATCGATCATCGCATCGAAAACGGTAGCTGCAGCGGCGACGCTCAAGATCACCTGTCCGGTGTTGAACAAGACCGGTGCGGTAAACCGGCCGAAGCTGCTATTGATATGGTCCCACCGTAAGAGGATCTCCGCCGGTAGCGTGGACAAAACCACGACCCATATCGCAAGAGGCATTCCACCGATGAACGCCGCCGTCGTCGCTATCGCAATATGAGTTGAGAATAGATACTTGGGCAGTATCTCAAGCTCGTAAACCTGAGTGAGGAACGAAGCCGCCGTAAGAAGCATGATCGGCACGAGATTTTGTCTCAGATCGAGATCGATCGATCCGGTAGTGAGTATTACAAGGCTGCCGAAACACACGGCGGCGATATAGATGCGCGCCCATCTGCTCATTGCGGGATAATAACACGCATTCCTCCGCGACGAACAGAATGAGGTGGCTGGTCGACGGTCCTGCGCCTATGGGCTAAGCGAACACCAAAAACACGCCGAACAACACCCACGGGATACGTATATCACGCAACGAGATTGATTATTGGTCGTGAACGAACTAACGAATCCGGAATCGGATGATTAACCGCCCCACTTGTTGGTTGCCGCAGCGACCACCACCATCGCCGCCAATGCGATCAGGACGAGGATCGATCGACTGTTTATAATCCTGACGACAAATCCATTCATCCGCTCGGCCGCTTTCTCATTGTAACCTTGCCACTTCATCTGAAACCTCCTGCATTGATACATAGATATTACCGAATATTTTTAGTATATACCTTAACTTTTTCGTATCGATGGTATGATCATACGAGAACGCCCAGTTGTCAAGTATTGTTTACAGAGAGGCCACCGATACCGTATCGACGTTGATCGAACTCCGGGTACCAATCGGAAAATCTCATGATAGGCAATAAACGGATTATCAATTTGGGGGCCTCGTTGTAAAAAATACTTCGATAAACGTTGTCGTGTCCCGTCTTGGCAGTACGCCTCGCCGGTTGCATATCCAATCGCGTCTTAAGACGTTGAATCGTCCGGATAGAGACCGCGGAACAGCTCTTGAATCTACGCGAGATTCCCACGGACCAACCGCTGTTCATTGAGGTTGCGGGGCAACCATCCATAGGGTTCCGGTTCGAGTATCATCTGTTTATCTCGCAAGGCGCTCAAACCGGGTGAGGAGAGCCGGCTATGGTGTAACCCGACAATACGGGATTTGTCGACGATCGTCATTCTTGCCATGCCGCGAGTGCCGGTCGAAGAATCGTTCGCAGTTACCCCGGAAGTATCGCGGAACGGATTGATCTACAACTCATTGCAATGATCGAACACGCGCACACGCTGCTCGCGGAAGATAGAATCGTCATTAAAGGGCGAGTCCCGATGAGACGACGATGATACGCTTCCCGACGGCGATACGTACAATGAGGACGAACGAGTATAAACCCGCAAGAGATGTACGATGAATTGGATTTACCGGCATCGACCATCAAATCACGAACGATATCAGTGACGATATTGTGCGCCTCTTCGAGGCAAACATAGGTGACGCGATACATGTACCGCCACCTCAAGGAGCCACCGCACCGCAGACGGAACGATGGACGGTCTTCTGCGGCGACACTTTGCCGAGGTGTTCACGACATATCGCCTTGCCGAGCGACGACGGATCGACTTGGCGACGCACTGAGGGAGCCGTGCCCGCTACGTCCCGGTGATGCCCAGTTTCTTGAGTTGTGCGATCTCCTCGGACTTGGCGACGTACTGATGCGCCTTTTTACGGGCTCGCACGAGGTTGTCCTTGATCGTCGTCAGCTCCACGTTGATCCCGCGAAGTTGGGCGCGCTGCTCGCGAGTCACCTCGGCGCGAAAAAAGGTATCCAGCGACTCAAAGCGCCGTACGATCTCGTACGCGTCCTGGATATCCTTGGTGACGAAGTTGAGAATGACATCCTCCGACGAGCCGTAAAGCTTGTTCCACGCGTTACCCGTCTTGCGTAAGATGCCGTTATAGATCCGCGCCCTTCGGGAGACGAGATTGATGAACTCTTCGAAATGAATGTCCTCGCTTCGGCGCGCATTCGTCGATTGATCCAGGTAGTCGACGGTGTAGACGTGGCTTTCGCGATCCCTTCCCCGCATGTGTTCCCAAATACGTCGCAGCATTTCACCGAACGTGAGTTTGCGATTCTCGACGACCAGCGCATTATCGCTTAGTTTCCGCGCCCCCTCCTCGAAGGGACGACTACACGAGGCTACGGCCTTCGCCGCGTCGAGCAGTATCGGTTTGAGGTCGGCCCCGGCCTGCTTTTCCTCCGCCGGCGCCCGTTCCACGGCGAGGTCGTGGAGCAGGTTCTGTCTCGCCGCTTCTCCACCGTCGGCGGCGTTCTCGCTGAAGATCTCGAAAATGAGCTCCCTCGCAAACGGACGACCGGGAAGGAGGCGCGGAAAAGCCGATTTTATTTTGCGCGCCGTCTTGTCCATCTCCGCAGGCGCCGGCGCGGCGGGTATCGACGGTTCGGTCAAAATCGTCGTGCGTACCGCGAGTTTGTACGACTCCCGTTGGTAGCGCGCGATCTTCTTCAATGCCTTGTTGATTTTGACCGACGCGCGATTGAGCTGTTCGTGCGCGTCGTTCACGATATTGACCGACAGGGCGTCGCTCGATCGCTTGATCTTCATGATCTGTTCCGCGAGTCCCCGCGTCGTCGGCTGGGTCGCGGTTTCCGAAAGATTCCTCCAGTTGAGGTACTTTATGAACTTCGTCAGCGCCTTGAGGCGTACCAGATCGAGATTTTCAATCGAACAGTCGTAGTAGTCGGTCAGATATTCGATGCGCGAGTGATATTGCGACAGTCTCGTGCTGAGTTGTACATCTTTTTCGCTGTCGAGATAGGGATCGTCCGACGGAGTATCGAGTTCCGAAATTCGTTCCTCATAGTTGTACGGGTCCTCTTTGAGGAGAGCCTTCTTCCTCAGTACATTGTGGATCGCCTCGAAGCTGGACCGCATTTGGCGGAATTGCTGCTTAAGCTCCGGGATGACCTCGGATTCTATCTGTTGGGCTTGTGCTTCGAGAAGCTCCGCAAGCTGCTCCTCGAAACGCTCCGATTCTGCCATGTCGTCATGATACGAAATGGCGCTCTCTCCCGCAAGCGAATGACCGGTTTGCGTGGTTGAGAAGGCGCAATGACGATTCACCACCGTCATATGAAGCATGAGAAGTCGGGAAGAGCGGCGAGCCATCGTCGATGCGGCGGTGGGAGTCGTCGCGGTATTGTTCGTGGGAGCAGTCTCCTCGTGTAGGCCGCCGTTCGTCGGTACTGCCGATATCGACGTTCGCATTCCTCCACTAAGCGAGGACTACGGCGAGCTCGCAGTCGGATGGAACGTGCGGTGGTGGGACGGCCGTTCGGTGCGTCGTCTCATCCTTGGGCCCGGAGCGGCGGAATCGTCACGGCGACTGTCGTTAGAAACGGCCTTTTCCGGAGCGGATGTTGTGATAGTCGCCGCGCGAGCGGAACCGTATCTGGACGGCGCAAACGAAGATGGAATCGTACATATGAAGCCCGTCGGAGCGTGGACCGCACATCCGTCGCGCGGACTCGACCTCTCCCTCGAGTTGGGCGCTCTCGTAGAGACCCTGCTCGACGCGGCCGAGCGGGGTTTGGATCCCGCCTTGGTTCATATGAAGCGTCTGGAAGACGAGGTACGTCGTGTGTGTGTCGACGACCCGTCGAGCCTGGACGGCGACCGCCTCCTCAAGGCGCTCCTGACAGGAGCGATGACGCGTTACGATGTGTCCCGCCGCGAGCGGCCGGAGGTCGTCATACGCCTCCCATCCGATAGGGCCGCGGCGTGGTACTCCGACGACGCCCTTGAGGGGCTGGCCGAAGGTGTCGCCGCCGAGGGCTCCGTTTACTGGACGATAGCGGTGGGTAGCGGCGAGGTGAGACGATATTGGCGCGCGATTGCCGAGCCCTCCGAGTCGGAGGCCGTGGCGACTCCCGTCCGCTTCTGGGAGATCGTCACCGTCGGGCGCGCCTCAAACGGTCACGCCCACTGGTATATGGTGCGGAGGCCGCCTATTTCACCACCACATTGACGAGTCTACCCGGCACGACGACGACCTTCACGATCTGTTTGTCTCGCGTGAGCTCGCCTATCCTGTCGTCGGAGAGGGCGAGATCTTGTAGGTGCTCCTTGGCGGCTCCGGCGTCGACGGTGAGGCGCGAGCGAATCTTACCGTTCACTTGAAGGACGATCTCTTCCTGCTCGTCCTGCGTGAGGTCTTCCTCATACTCCGGCCAGTCGGCGAGGGAGACCGGCGCGGCGTTACCCATCATCTCCCACAGCTCCTCGGCGATGTGCGGGGCGTAGGGCGACAGGATCCGGATAAAGGGGTCCCACACCGCTCTCGGCACGGTATCTCTCTTGTAGAGCTCGTTGACGAGAATCATCATTTGGCTGATCGCCGTGTTGAAGGCGAGTCTGTCGGTATCGCCGCCGACCTTTTTGATCGTCTTATGAAGGTTGCGCAGGAGCTCAGCGTCGACTTCCGCGTCTACGACGGGTCGCTCGGCGAGGCGCCACACGCGGTCGAGAAAGCGGTGGACTCCCGCCAACCCTTGCGTCGACCACGGTTTCTCCTGCTGGAGCGGACCCATGAACATCTCGTACATGCGCATGCTGTCGGCGCCGTAGCGTTCCACGATCTCGTCGGGGTTGATCACATTGCCCAAGCTCTTGGACATCTTAACGCCGTTTTCTCCGAGGATCATACCTTGGTGCACCAGTCGCACAAACGGCTCGTCGGTGTTGACTACTCCGATGTCGTAGAGCACCTTGTGCCAGAAGCGAGCATAGAGTAGGTGGAGCACCGCGTGCTCGGCGCCGCCGATATAGAGGTCCACCGGCATCCAGTACTCGATCTTCTCTTTTGAAGCCAGTTCGTGCTCGTTGCCGGGATCGAGGTAGCGCAAGTAGTACCAGCAACTCCCGGCCCACTGCGGCATCGTGTTGGTCTCGCGGCGTCCCATGCGACCGCTGTCGTCCGGACATGCGCACTCGACCCACTCGGTAACCGCCGCGAGCGGACTTTCGCCGGTGCCGGTCGGCTTGTAGCTCTCTACATCGGGGAGGGTTACCGGTAATTGATCGTACGGCACCGGTACGTACTCACCGTCGCACTCGACCAGCGGAATCGGCTCGCCCCAGTATCGCTGGCGACTGAATATCCAGTCCCGCAGCTTATAGTTTACCGTTCGCCGGCCGTGCCCGTGCTCCTCCAGCCAGGCGATAATCCCCTCTTTCACCTCCTCGGTCGATTTGCCGTCGAAAGGACCGCTGTTCACCGCCACACCGTACTCCGGAGTCGCCTCGGTAAGGGGTGCAAACGGATCATCCTCGTCCGGCCGGGCGACGACCTTCACAATGGGCAAGTCGAAGGCGCGTGCAAACTCCCAGTCCCGCGTGTCGTGGCCCGGAACCGCCATGATCGCCCCGGTGCCGTAGCTCGCAAGGATGTAATCCGATATCCAGATCGGAATCTTTTTGTCGTTGAGAGGATTCACGGCGTAAGCGCCGGTAAAGACGCCGGTTTTGTCCTTGGCGAGCTCCGTGCGCTCCAGATCACTCTTGAGTTTCGTGGCTTCAACGTACGCTGCGACGCCGTCGGCCGCCTCCGGTGTCGTCAACGCCGGAACGAGGCCGTGCTCCGGGGCCATGACCATATAGGTCGCCCCGAACAGAGTGTCGGGGCGCGTCGTGTAGACCTCGATGTGGCACTCGTCGGCCGCCACCCCGTTTGCGCGGGCCGACGCGGGGTCGGCGAGGGGAAAGATCACGTTGGCGCCCTCGGAGCGGCCGATCCAATTGCGCTGCATAGTGCGTGTCGAGTCGGGCCAGTCGAGATCGTCCAAACCGTCAAGGAGGCGCTCGGCGTATTCGGTAATCCGGAGCATCCACTGCCGCAACGGGCGGCGGACGACCGGATGGTTACCCCGCTCCGACCGCGGACCGTCACTCGTCGCGAGGACCTCCTCATTGGCGAGTACCGTACCCAACGCCTCGCAGTACCACATCGGAATCTCGGCGACGTACGCCAACCCGCGTTCCCAGAGCTTGATGAAGATCCATTGGGTCCAACGGTAGTACTCCGAGCTGTGGGTGCTTACGTCGCGGTCCCAGTCGTAGGAAAAACCGAGGCTCTTAATTTGCTCGCGAAAGCGTTCTATGTTGGCCTCGGTCGTCGTCCGGGGATGCGTGCCGGTTTGAATCGCGTAGTTCTCCGCGGGGAGCCCGAAGCTGTCGAAGCCGATCGGGTGGAGCACGTTATATCCATTCATACGTAGATAGCGGCAATAGATGTCCGTTGCGGTGTAGCCCTCGGGATGACCGACATGCAGGCCCGAGGCCGAAGGATACGGGAACATGTCCAGGACGTAGCGCCGCTTTTCGGGCGGAACGGCAGGGTCTTCTACCGCGCGGAAGGTCTTGTGCTCCGCCCAGTAGCGCTGCCATTTCTGCTCGATCTCGCGGAATGGATATTTCTTCATGCGCGGCATGGTACCCAATGCTTCACAACGCCGTCAATCGCGCCTACAATGAGAGTATGCCTCCAAGGAGGCCCTTGCATGGACGAGCGAGTACCGCCGATACGTCCGAAAACTTCCTCCCGACACCAACGTTCCGTTCCGCGACGGATCAATCGCATGCGCTTTGCCGGCTCCTGGTATCCCGACGATGCGCGCGCGGTCGCCGATGTATTTGCGGAGTCCGGCGGAGACGAGCGACCGGTGCGTCCGGCCCTCGCCGTTTTACCCCACGCCGGACTTAGCTATTCCGCACGAGGGCAGCGTGCGTTGTGGAGTATCGTGGAAGATGGGTATCGTGATCGCCTCGACGGCGTGGTCATTATCGCACCCAGCCACTACGTGTACCTTCCTTCGGATGTAGCGGTAGGAGGGACCTTCGACGCCCACGAGACTCCCGTAGGACTCCTTCCCGGTCTAACGGCGCCTGACCACGAGCGATCGCGGGCGGACGACGACGTTGCGCTCTCGCGGCGGCAGAGCGGCCTCGGCGACACCGAGGAACCGCGGATCGTGGAGGGAGAGCACGCCGTGGAGCTTCTTCTTCCCGGAATCCGCTGCACACTCGGCGAGATTCCGGTCGCCGCGCTCGTCGTGGGACGGATAGGCAGCGCCGCTTCGGCCCGTTCCATGGCGCAACGGGTGCTTTCGCGAATCGATGACGCGGGACGAGGCGTCGTCGATCCGGGGCGCCTGTTGTGGCTGGTGAGTTCCGATGGAACGCACTACGGGCGACGATTTTCGTGGCAGCCCTTCGGGGATCGACCGTGGAGTGAGCTGAACGCCACCGTTCGTGACGGCGACATGCAGCTGATCACGCCGGCACTTTCGCTCGACCTCGATCGCTACTGGGACCTTTTCCTGTCGAAGAAAAGCACGGTCTGCGGGCGCTACGCCCTCGGTCTCGGCGCGGCGATCGTCGAGCGTTTGATTGCCGGTCATAAGCTCGAGATCGACGGTTTTCACTTCCTCGACTACTATTCGTCGGCGGACGACGGCTTCTCGGATGGGGACGACATGGAGTTTGTCTGTTATCCGACCGCGATACTGAACCGGAGCATACGCACGTGAACGACGGCGACGGCCGCTACCGCGGCATTCATTGCATGTTGTTACACTACTCGCGGTTACTCATCGAATGGGCGCTCGAGTCGGCGGAAGCGGCAAACCGAACGGTTTCATGCATTCTCGACACTCCCGGTGGACCGACGCTTCCGAAAGACGAACCGCTACTTGACGAGAGTCCCGGACTCTTCGTCACGTTGCGCACGCACGGTGAGCTTCGAGGGTGTATCGGTGCGATTCACACCGACAAGCCGCTGAGCCTCTCACTCGGGCGACTGACCTTGGATGCGGCGTTTCACGATTCGCGGTTTGCGCCCCTGGAACGTGTCGAGCTCCCCCGGTGCCGGATCGAACACTCATTTCTCTCCTCCCCGTGCCCGATCAGCTCCGTCGACACCGTCGAGCTGGGGCATCACGGAATCATTTTTACCCTCGGTCGGTACCACGCAGTCTTTCTCCCGGAGGTGCCGATCGAGCAGGGGTGGAGTCTCGAAATGACGCTCGTCGCGCTTTGTCGCAAGGCCGGTGCCGCGCTCGACGCGTGGCGGGACCCGGCCGCCCGCTTTGCGGTCTTTCGAACCGAGCACTACACTGAGCTACACTGTGAGTAACGGCCCCCGGGCGATACGGTGTGACTTCTGTGCTCATCGGTGCACTATCGCGCCGGGAGCGCACGGTGTGTGCGGCGTGCGAGAAAACCGCGACGGCACACTCGTCACTACCGTATACGGGAAAATTCTCGCTGCGGCGATCGATCCTATAGAGAAAAAACCGCTCTACCACTTTCTTCCCGGCTCCGAGATATTTTCGGTAGCGCTCGGAGGGTGCAATTTTCGATGCAGCTTTTGCCAAAATGCCTCCATCGCCATGCCCGAGCTGATTCCCGAAGCGCGGTACCGGTGGGCTCCGGAGGAAGCCGCCGAGGCGTGGCGCCGGTCCGAGACGCCGTCGATCGCCTGGACGTACAGCGAGCCCACGGTCTGGCAGGACTATCTGTTGGACGCGTCCGCCGCGGTTCGAGAGATGGGGGGGCGCGTCGTGGTCGTCTCGAACGGATTCATGACCGGTGAGGCGCTCGAACGCATGGTTCCCCTGGTAGACGCCTTCAATATCGATCTGAAGGGCGACGATCACTTTTACCGCACCTTGTGTCGTGCCCGCCTCAACCCGGTCATCGAGACGATCCAGCGCATCTCCGGGACGCGCCACCTCGAGGTAACGACCATGCTTATCGAGTCTCGCCACACCGTCGATAGCGTGTTGCGGTTGCGCGACACCCTCGTCGATGCGGGTGTGCGGGTGTGGCACGTAACGCGCTTTTTTCCCGCGTGGCGCATGCTGGACGAGGCGGCGACGAGCGAGGGGTGGCTGGATGCGGTCATCGAGCGTTTGCGTAACGACGGTGACCCGCCGTTTATTTTTGCCGGTAACAGCCGACAATCGAAGTACGGGAAGACGCTGTGCCCATCCTGCGGTACGTTGTGTATCGATCACCGCTCTCCGGTCCGTGATGAGA
The DNA here is from genome assembly GCA_965601925.1 of Alkalispirochaeta sp. Lineage (GTDB taxonomy): Bacteria > Spirochaetota > Spirochaetia > DSM-27196 > Alkalispirochaetaceae > Alkalispirochaeta. The sequence goes on along the minus strand of OZ271854.1, from coordinate 344,271 downwards.
CCGACGCAGGAGCGTGTCCCGGCTGCGGTCGCGTCGTCTACGGCGTCTTCGCTGACTTTCGATGATCACTTGGAGGACTTCTTTCATGCGCAGGATTTTGATCGTATGTGTCGTTGTTACGATGTGTTTGGCTCCCGCCGCCGCCGAGAACTCTGTTTCGGCAGGTCTCGGCGCTAACTTTTTTCGCTACGACACGACATATCTCACGGCGATTGCCGCCAACTATCAGCACGAGCTCAGACCCGATCTCGAGCTGAATATCGGAGGAGAGTTCGGTATTACTACCGATGAGGATGCCGACGGCGATACGGTTCCGAGCTTTCTCATCCCGGTCAATATCGGGCTCAATTTCGCCTTCCCCGTTGAGCGTACGACGTTTCTCTTCGGCACCGGTCTTACGCCGGTGTTCAACATCAACCCCGACACCGACGACGAGTTTGAGTTTTACATGGGGCCGTACGTCAAAGGCGCGATGCGGCTGCGAGTACATCCGATCATGAGCTGGTTCGTGGAGGTGCAGCAGGATCTTTTGATCGGCGGGGACGACTGGATCAACGTCGCTTCGCGCGTTTCCACCGGTATCAACTTCACGCTCACTTCGGGATCGCCCGCCGGTCGCCCGCCGCGGGAATGAATCGCGATCGTCCGACGCCGCAGTTATAGGGTCGGTGTCGAAGATAACCCTATCGCGGTGGTCCGAAGAGGAGCAGTTCCGACGGCTCCTCCGCGGTCAACCCGAACGGTCCGCACCCGGCGGCGATGACGCAGCGATCGTGTGTTTCGAGGTGTATCGAGTCGTCCTTCGAGTTCAAGGAGCATCGCCCGTCGGCCGCCACAGCGACCGCATATTCGCCACCGGGGATCTCGACGGCGCCGATACCGGCATAGCGACGCAGGGTAAACCGGTCGGTCACCGAGGCGTCGAAGAACACGTCTTCACGTATACCGCTCGCCTCTCCGACTCGCCGCGGCTCTACTCGGCATAGATCGAGGATTTCAGCGCGAGAGTGTCCCGCGAGGTCGGTCATGGAGACGCCGAAGTCCACCCCCCTGCCCATGAATCGGGCGGTCTCCGGAAGCACGTACCCCCCGCGCTCAAACTCGAAACGGACGGCGAAGTCGCTCGGCTCCATGACCTCCAGCATGTAGACGCCGGCGCCGATGGCGTGGGGGAGCCCGCCGGGCACGATGAAGCAATCGCCGGCCTCAACCGGGAGCGCGTGCATCCGACTCAGCAACGCATCGATATCCTGATCGGCGACCCACTGTTTGAGTCTGGTAGGATCGATATCGTCCCGGAACCCGATGTAGATGACCGCGTCTCCGGCCGTCTCGCGCGAGCCCAGGATGTAATAGCCCTCGGTTTTGCCGTAGTTCGCACCTAAGTGGGCCCGGGCGAACGCGACTGTGGGATGCACTTGAATATGGAGACGAATGGCTGAGTCGAGGTACTTCAGAAGAAAGCGCGGGTCGGCGCCGTGCCGCCGGGCGTGGCGCGGGCCGAAGTAGTACTCCGGGGCCTCGGCGAGTACGTCCGCCAAGAGTCGACCGTCGGCACCCTCCGACGTCCGTGCGAGCCCCTCATCGCGTACATTCTCTCGGCCGATGTTTTTTGCCGCGGTCGTCGAGGCGATCCAGTCCTCGGGAAAGTGAGTGTCCGTCGGTACCTCTTTCCCCTCCCACCGGTCCAGAATCATCCCGCCGGGATATGTGCGCCACACCCTGTTGGGCGACATCATGAGGAACGGACGCTTCATCGCCGGCTCATGAGACCGGCGGCGGTCCGATCGATGAGCCCATCCGGGCGCGTACCCGCCAGGACGGAGCGCACGCTCTCCACCACCGACAGCCCCATCTTCTCGCGGCAGTAGCGCGTCGCGGCGCCCAGATGGGGGAGGCACATCACGTTGGGCATGGTGCGAAGAGGACTGTCGGCGGCCAACGGTTCCTCGGTGTAGACGTCCAGAACGGCGCGGAATCGACGTCGCGACAGTTCGCGAACCAACGCCTGTTCATCCACGAGCTCTCCTCGTCCCAGGTTTATAAACAGCGCGTCGGCGCGAATCAGTCCTAACCGCCGTTCGTCTATCATGTGATACGTTCGTTCCGAGAGCGATGTCTGCAGAAAGATGATATCCGCCTGTTCCAGAAGGTCGTCCAACGGTGACGCAACCAGTCCCTGTGTCGCCGCCTCTTTCTCGTCGAGGTGGCGGCTGTGCATGAGAATACGCTCCGGTGTAAAGGGGCGCAGCATTGGAAGCATAGCCCTGGTAATCGCGCCGTATCCTACGATGCCGAGGGTGCGCCCATGGAGGCCCGGAACCATCGTGTCGCGCTTCTTCCAACCGCCCCGCTCCATAACGCCGAGCCAGTGTTTGGTCTCCCAGTTGCCGATCATCGCCATCGCGACTCCGGCCTCTGCGGTCACTTGAGACATGATGTGATTGGCGCTGGTAACGGTGACGCCGCGATCGAATACCTCGGGTGCGACGATCGGTTGTACCGTACCGGCGGAGTGAAATACGCCGGCCACGTTGGGGGCGACATCCAGCACGCGTCCGTCGATCTTCGGTGTGCCCCAGCCGGTAACGATGAAGTCCACACCGGCGGCGTACTCCACCAACTCATCGGGGGTGAGATGTTCCGACGACGGGTTACGTGTCACGTCGACGAGTTCGTCCAGCGCCGTCATCGTCGAATCGGGAAAGATCTGGTGCGCCCACCGGGTGCGCGGTAACAGGAATAGGCAGCGTTTCCTTGACATAGACCGTCCATTTGTTGATAGTGAGACCAATACACTGGATTTTAATTTCGGGTGTATGGGTATGTCAAGGAGGTTTTGCGATGGGTTCTCTTACGGGAAAGCGTGCGGTCGTGACCGGCGGTGCGTCGGGCATCGGTGCGGCGATCAGCACAGCGTTACTGGCGGCCGGAGCCGAGGTGTGTGTCCACTACCACTCATCGGAGGCGGCGGCGCGGCGCATCGCCGAGATCGACGACCAACGCGTCATGCTGTGGCGCGGCGATTTATCGGGCGGAGACGGATCGACGGAGTTGGCCGGCGTCTTGCGCGACCGTTGGAGGCGGGTCGATGTTCTGATAAACAACGCCGGTGATCTGGTGGCGCGACACCCGCTGGACGAGGTCGACGACCGATTCTACGACCGCGTAATGGACGTGAATCTCCGTTCGACGATGATGACCACGCGTGCCCTTCTGCCGCTGCTCCGTATCGCCGGCAGTGACGGGGGAGCGTCGGTGGTCAATCTATCGTCCCTTGCAGGGCGCAAGGGCGGACACGGAGGATCGTTGGTCTATGCGACCTCAAAGGGTGCCATCCTCACCTTTACACGCGCTTTGTCCGCCGAGGTCGGCGGAGACGGCATACGGGTTAACGCGCTTGCACCAGGGCTTATTCTCGGTACGCGGTTCCACGATACTCATACGACCAAGGCGTCGGCGGAGAAGACCGTACGAGGTATTCCCCTTGGACGGGCGGGAACTCCCGAGGATGTCGCGCGCGCCGCAGCCTTTCTTGCCGCGGAGTACGACGGATTTATAACCGGTGCAACCCTGGATATCAACGGTGGTGTGTACCGCGCTTAGCGGTCGGCGGTGTCGGTGGTCGACCGGCGAATGACGGGAAAGCTCGAAAACGAGATCGTCGTACCGGTCGAAGTGCCGTCCATAAGGCGAAATGCCTCGTCAACCAGGGCGGTACAGAGCGTTTCTCGGTCAACATCGGCGGTGGTGAGCTCGGGAAAGAGCGTTTTTGCCAGACTGAGATTGCCGAAACCGGTAATCGAGAGGTCTTCGGGCACGGCCATTCGGTATTTTCGCAGGAGATGGCGCAGCTTTATGGCGATAAAGTCGTCGGCGGCAACCACCGCCGTGCAACTCTTCAGCTCCGTCACCAGTCGGCCGGACTGCGTATCTTCGTCGGGGTCGAGGTAGCATACGCGGTCGAGATTTTCCCGAAGCTCCATCATATGCATGAAGTTTTTAAACCGATACTCGCGGAGGTCGTGCGTCGCCACGTGCCCCGGACGCCGCAGGAAGGCTATCCGTGTGTGTCCGCGGTCGGTCAGGTGGCGACACAATAGGTCGATCGCCTGGTTTTCCGTCAGTACCGCGCTCACCCCCGGTAGCGCCACATCGATGTTGAGCGTCACCAGCGGTACCCCCGCGTCCCGGATCGCCCGGATGTGGGCGTAGGGGAGATACTTGCTCGCAATAAACGCCTGGGCTTGGCGAACGTACGACTCGAAGTCCTCCACATCCGCCACCGGCGTGATGCGACACCCGTAACCGCGCTCCACGATCGATTGTTGGAGTGCGAATACGATTTCCTCGTGAAAGCTGGCGGCGTGAAAGAGATCCGACGCCTTTCCGTAGAGCAGGATATCGATGGTAAGGCTGCTTGCGGGGTCCTCGGTGACCTCTTCGGTGACGAATGTACCGATGCCGCGCTTTCGGAAGAGGAGGCCTTCGGCCACCAGGTTTGAAATCGCCTTGTTTGCCGTCTCGTGGTTGGTGGAGAACTCCTTTGCCAAGGTGCGCTCCGAGGGAAGGGCCGTGCCGGCCGGATAGAGTCCGTCCTCCACGCGTGTCTTGATCTCCTCCATGATGTGTCGGTACTTCGGCATCTCCACGCATCACATCATAGAGTAGGTGCGGAAGCGGGGGCAAGAAAAACGTTGACAGATGCAAAAGTACCACATACCATACACTAAAAAACAATGATAATGGTGTATGGGTCAAAGGATGGGTCGATGGAGAAATACCGACAGATAGCAAGCTCTTTGAATAAGCGTATCGCCACCGGCGCGTACGCCCCGGGTAAAAAGATGCCCAGTGAAAAGGAGCTGGCGAACTATTTCGGCGTGAGCGTTCAAACGATCAACAAGGCCATTTCGATTCTCGTCTCCGAGGCGACGCTGGATCGCAAACCGGGATACGGGGCGTACGTCGTGGAAGATGTGGACTTGGACAGGCTCAAGGAGAGTAGTGAGTTCCGCATCGGAGTCCTCTTCGATTCACCGATACGTACGATTGCCGACGCCGATCGGGTGTTGGCGAAGATCGCCTTCAACCTTCAACACCGTCTTACCCAGGCCGGATTTACATGGAATGTGATCAGTCGCGCCGACGGCATGGACTTTCGTACCTACCTCCCGAACCTGGACGGCATGGTACTCGTCGGTGGGGCGGAGCCCGAGGATTTGGCCGAGATCAAGGCGGCCGGGATACCGTGCGTCGCCTTTAACCGCGATTATCGCGAGTACGGCATCAGCGCCGTGGTAATCAGCGACGACGCCGTCCGTACGATGGCCGAGCACATGGCGGATGCCGGATTCACGCGCTTTCTGTACGTGGTAAACGACTATAACAAAGAAGTCTACGATGTCCGCGAGGCGTCGTATCGAAGGGCCGTCGACAGTGTCGGCGGTACCGTTGAGCGTTTAGTCATTCCCGAGGCGGATCTGAGGGCGCGCCGGATATCTTCGGAGAGTTTGGATGTGATCCGCGCCTCCGACGCCGCGTTTTTGCCCCACGATAGCCTCGCCATCGCCTTCATTCAGTCCTTGGAAGGTACGGGCGTCGTCGTCCCCGACGAACTGGCGGTCTTCGGTTACGACAACTCTATCGCCGGACGACACAGCGGTATTCCGCTCTCCACCATCGCCTACGACCAGTTCGAGGCGTGTTCCACCATCGTACATCTGTTGGAAGGAGTCTTCTTCCGACGTAGCGAGCCGAGCCTTGCCGTAGTCGACGCGTGGCTCATCCTGCGCGAGTCGTCGGAACGAAAAAAAGGAGCGTAACGACCCATGAGTTCCCATATTGAGCATCAAGTCGGTAAGCGTAGTCCCATGCGGCGTCAGGAGAGCCTGTACGCGTTCTGCTTTCTCTCTCCGTGGCTTATCGGATTTGCGGTACTGATCGCCTTTCCGTTGTTCGCCTCGATCTACTACGCCTTGACCGACTGGGATCTGTTGACCGAGCCCCGGTGGGTGGGCATGCAGAACTTTTCCAGGATGATGCGGGATCGGCTGTTCTGGCAGTCCCTGAAAGTGACGATCACATACGCCCTCATGCGCGTTCCGACCGGACTCGTCTTCGGCCTCGGCTTGGCGATGATACTCAACTCCAAGCTTGTGAAGCTCAAAAGCGGATGGCGAGTCCTGTATTACATGCCGGCGGTACTTCCTCCCGTTGCCGTATCGCTTATGTGGTCGTGGATCTTCTCACCCCAAGACGGCGTTCTCAACGGCGTACTGCGGTTTTTCGGTTTGCCGGGACTCCTGTGGCTTCAGGACGAGCGGTTGGTGTTGCCCTCGTTTCTCATGATGGCCGTCTGGACGCTCATGGGAAAGAACATGTTGGTTTACTTAGCGGGCCTTAACAGCATTCCCAAGCAACTCTTGGAGTCGGCGGGGATCGACGGCGCCAACGGGTGGCAGACCTTTTTCAGAATCAAGCTCCCCATGCTCTCACCGGTGATCTTCTATCAGCTGGTCATGATGCTCATTGAGTCGTTCAGGATGTTTACCCAAGCCTTCGTCATGACCCAAGGAGGGCCGCGTAACGCCTCGCTCTTCTACGTCTACTATCTCTACGAGAACGCCTTCCGGTTTTACGAAATGGGATACGCCTCCGCCCTGGCGTGGGTACTGTTCATCGTCACCCTACTGTTCACCCTTGCGGTCTTTCGTAGTTCCAATAAGTGGGTCTACTACGAGGCGAAGAAGTAAAAGGAGCCTCCCATGGAACTAAACGGACGAACCACGCGCCATATTCAAGGCGTTGTACTCAATCTGCTCTTGGTCCTCGGGAGCGTAATGATCCTCATTCCCTTTCTCTGGACGATCTCCACGAGCTTGTTGAACGTGGAGGAGATATACCAGATTCCCAAGAAGTGGATTCCGAATCCCCCGCGCTTCGAGAACTACACACACGTCATGACGCAGATCCCCTTCGGGCTGTACTACTTCAATACGTTAAAGATTACGTTCCTGAATATCGTAGGAACCCTGTTCAGCTGCAGCCTCGTGGCGTTCGCCTTTGCACGGATGAACTTTCGGTTCAAGGCGCCCCTGTTCATACTCGTTATCTCGACGACCATGATCCCCCTGCAAGTGCTCATTATTCCGCGGTTCGTCCTCTTTCGGACGTTCGGGTGGCTACAGTCGCATTTGCCGTTAATCGTACCGGCCTTTCTCGGCGGCGAGGCGTTCGGAATATTCCTCTTCCGCCAGTTCTACATGACCATCCCGCTGCAGTTGGACGACGCGGCGAAGATCGACGGGTGCAACTGGTTCGGTATCTACTACCGAGTCATTTTGCCGCTGTCGAAGTCGGTGATCGGCATCGTAGGGGTCTTTACCTTTATCCAAGTCTGGAGGGACTTCTTCTCGCCCCTCATTTACATATCGAGCTCGCGACTCTACACGATCTCCCTCGGAATATTGGGTTTTTACAACGGTATGGATGTCGAGTGGCATTGGATGATGGCCGCCAGCATGCTGGCCCTGGTGCCGCCCCTGATCATCTTTTTCCTCGGTCAGAAGTATTTCCTGGAAGGCGCGGTGGTGCACACCGGCCTTAAACAATAGTGCCGTCTGCGGGCCGGGTTCCGGCTCGAGAAAAACCACCCTTTTAAGGAGGAATCCATGAAGCGATCGTTTTTATGGATAGGCGTAGTGTTACTGTTGGTTCCTGCGGTGCTGTTTGCCGCCGGTCAAGGAGAGGCGCAAAGCGATGGGCCCGTTACCATCAGCTGGTTTATGCGGTGGGACAACTCGCGGGTCGAGGAGGTCGCCATGCCGCTCATCGCCGAGTTCGAAGCGGCCAACCCCGATATTAGAATCGAGTTCGAGAATATCGGGCGCGGCGTCGACTATTACACCAAGCTCAACACCTTGGTCGCCGGGGGCGAGACGCCGGACGTGACCTACCTCGGGCCGCACTACGTCTCGACTTTTGCGACTCGCGGCGCCCTCACTCCCTTGAACGACTATATGGACGCCGCCGGTATCGACCGAGGCGAGTACTATCAGAACGTACTCGATTTCTACACCATCGATGAGAGCATCTACGGGCTTCCTCTCGACGCCGCGGCCCTCGTCATCTTCTACAACAAGGATATGTTCGACGAGTACGGCGTGCCGTATCCCGAAGAGGGGTGGACGTGGGACGACCTCATCGAGACCAGCCGCAACTTTGTCGAGGATTTTGACGGTGACGGTATCGTCGACCAGTACGGGATTCACCTACGGCCCGACTACTGGCCGGTGTATCTCAAATCGCAGACCGATCAGGGCGTATTCGACAACTACTTTGAGCCGACCGAGTACCTGATGACCCGACCGGAGAGTACCAGAGCGCTGCAGGAGTATTACGACATGTGGCTCGTCCACGGCATCGCTCCCGACCCCGCCGAGGTGCAGCAGATTCGGGACTACTTCATGGCCGGCAGGGCGGCGATGATTATGATCGGCTCCTGGAACATGCCGCGCTACATCAGCAATATCTCGGATTTTGAGTGGGACTTGGCGGACCTGCCCCTCGGGCGCTCCGGCATTCCCTACAACCGCGGCGACGGATCGGCCTTCGCCCTCTCGTCGGCCTCCGAACACCCCGATGAGGCGTTTCGGTTCATCCAGTTTCTCGCGGGACCCGGTTCCGCAGGTGTCGATATGCTCCTTGATCGGCAGCAAATGCTCCCGGCGATTATCTCCATGGCGGAGAGCGAACGCTTTATCAGTCCCGATCAGAGTCTGACCGGCGGTTTGAGCCTGAACAAAGATGCGTTCTTCTTCGGAAACGACAACCAGTTCAGCATGTACGACCCGATCAATGTGATTTTCGAGCGGATCAACTCGGTTCACCGGGCCGAACTTGAGCAGGCGCACATGGGATTCGTAAGCGCCGAAGAGGCGGTCCGGCGCGCCTCGGAGCAGATCGAGGAGATCCTCGCCTCGTCGCGATAAATGACATAAGAAACCCGGGTGTCACCGAGGGCCGCTCCCTTACGAGAGGTGTAAGGGAGTACACGGCTCCGCGAGGGTGCCCGGGCCGTTCGGCGCCGAGGATGCTATACCGGCGCCGGATGGGCGCTTCGGCCGCGGCCCGCTTTTGCTCGTACGCGCTCTTTTTCGTCCCGCGTCGGCGGTCGAGCCCTTCCGCAGAATCAATGGTAAAGAGGGTCAAACGATGAAGAGAACTCTTTCAGCGATGATCGCGCTCATGGGAGCATTCTACCTCTCGGGGTGTGTCGGTGGTCCGTCGGAGACCGACGGATCGGTTGCATCACAGGCGGGCAATGCTCCGTACGAGCACAATGGAGTGCGAATCCAACCGTTGAGCGGATTCGAAGATGCCGAGGCGATGTGGATCGGGTACGACAATATCGAACGCATCATACTCGATCCGGGGGAGGCGGGCCCCGAGGGATATTACAACTTGGGCGCGGTACATATACCGTACGACGGCCATTGGTACCGCTACGCGACCGGTCACGAGTTCTCCGACGAGCGCGTCCACGCGGGCGCACAATCACTGCGATGGTTCTCTACACCGGAGAGCTCGCGCATCGTCACCGATGCGATTCCGCACGACTGGTCCGATTACGAGTTTCTCTCGTTTTGGGCGTACTCCGAGGTTGCGAACTACGCCGCCATCGAGCTGGTACTCTACTCCGAAGACGTGGACTCTCCCCAGGACGACTACTATAACAAGGAGATCGTGGTGGATTGGGAGGGGTGGAAGCTCATCGAGATTCCCTTCGACACCTTTACGCCGACTCGGAGCCCCGTAGGGTGGCACCGGATCGACTACATCAAGATCGCCGCGACCGGATGGGGGCATACCGCCCTAATCGATACGGTGCTCCATCTTGACGATCTGAACATCACGAGCGACTCGATTGCGCCCGATCCGCTTGCGGACCTCGCGATCGAGTTTCCCGACGCCCCGCACCCCTTCCTTTTCGGGAACGACGACTTGTATCGAACGGCGCTGGAGAAGGCGCAACGCCTCCCATGGGCGGAACGCGCCTTTGCTTCGCTCAGACGGGCCGCCGTTGCGGTACGGGACGAACGCCCCACGGTGCCTGCTACCGGCGGCGGCTTCTACCACGACGAGAGCGATCCCGCCGCATACGCGATCACCGCGGAACACTATCGCCTTTCCCGCGGCGCGGCGTACAACGGCATCGTATATCGGATGACCGGGGACGAGTCGTTCGGCGAGGCGGCCAAGGATATCGTGTTGCAATACGCCGCTGTGTACCCGGAGTACGAACTCCACGATAAGTTCGGCAATACCGGCGCCGAGGCTACCACGGGCGGAAGGGCGACCGCCCAGTCGATTAACGAGGCGAAATGGATCATTCCTTTGGCTCACGCATACGATACCGCCTACGATCTCTTCTCTCGGCGTGAACGGGCAATGGTGGAGGCGCACCTCTTTCGTCCCGCCGCGGACCTCATCATGGTGAACAACGAGGGCAAACATAACCACCAGGCGTGGTACAACGCCGGGGTAGGCGTCATCGGTTTTTTGCTCCGCGACGAAGACTACGTGAAGTACGCTCTCTACGGGCCGGACAACGGCTTCCTTTTTCAGATGCGCGCCAGTATCACCGACGACGGTATGTGGTACGAGGGTTCGGGTCACTACCAGTTTTACACGATGGACCCCCTGGTAAGCCTGGCCGAGGCCGCGGCATTCAGCGGTATCGATCTGTACCGTAACGAGGCGTTGCAGCGTTACTTTCGCTTTCCCGGACTCTACGCCAACGCGGCGGGGCAACTTCCGGTCATCAACGACGGCCGACGGGTGGACATCACCTTAGACGAACGCTCCCGATTTCTTGAGATCGCGTACCACAGACTGGGCGACCCGTCGTTGGTAGAGGCGCTTCGCGGCAGCGACCGCTCGACGTGGCAAGCGCTCCTGTATGGAGAGGAGGATCTACCGAATCCGGGGGAGACCGGTATCGGCAGCGTGCTCCTTGGAGGTTCTCTCGCCGTCCTGCGTTCCGGCGACCTCTTTGCCACGATGAACGGTCGGCCGTACTCCGGCGGGCACAGCCACTACGACAAGCTGTCGATCACGCTCCACGCAGGTAACACGATCCTCGCCCCCGACTCCGGGTCCATTAAGTATCGCAACCCCGCGCAGGACGCCTACTTCAAGTCCACCTCGGCGCACAACACACTGGTGAGGAACTACGAGTTTCAGCGCTATGTCGACGCGTCGGAGACGACGATCTTCACCGCCGGACCGCGCTATCAGGCGGTCCGCATGGTGGAGGACGAGGCGTACGCCGACACGGAGATGTCGCGGACGTTGATCATGGGGACGTGGTACCTGTTGGATGTTACCACGAGCGAGTCGTCGGAGCCCGGTGACCTCCTGTGGGTCTACCGGGGCGACGGCCGCTTGATGACCGACATCGCGCTGTCGCCGATAGCGCTTCCGCAGACCGGCGGATTCGAGTACTGGAACGATCCGCGGGGTGGAGCGATCGCCGGCGATGCGGCGTTCGGCTACGAGTTGTCCGACGGCCGATACGCCGCGATGCACTACGTCGCCGACGGTAATCCGACGGAGTTCATCGCCGCGCGCGTACCGGTCGCGGCGGAAACGGGCGATGAGATCGCCGCAAGCCCCCTGGACGCGATAGCCCTGAGAAAGACTGCCGAGCGCGCCGCGTATCCCATTCTCTACGTCCCCGCCGAGTCGGCGGAGGGCTATCGAACGAGCACCCTGCTCGCCGACGAGACCGGGGTCGCCCTGCGGCTGGTGCGCGGTATGGAGAGTGAGGTCGTTGCGTCGTTTTACGGCCCCCCGGCCGATCGCGTGTTCGACGGCTGGGAGACCGATGCGACGGTGCTCGTCGTACGTTTGCAGGACGGCGAGGTGCGCGATATCGCCGCCGTCGGGGCGAGCTATCTCCGGGGGTACGGCCTGGACGTGACCTTCGGCCCCGGGCTCGCCGGTCTCCGGCAGCCGGGAACACTATTTCACTTCGCTATGGACGCACGAACCGTCGAGTTGGTGAACGAAGGCTCGGCGCGTATGCAGATTTCGTTGGCGGGTCTCGGGGAGCGAACCGTGACCGTCGACGGCGAACCACGGCCTTTGAGGTACAACGATCGTACCGGTCGGCACGACATCATCATCAATCCAGCGCAACGATAGGAGTATTCATGCAAAAGATCATCAGCCTCAACGGCGAATGGTCGTTGGAGGGACTCTCCCTCGACGAGGGTCTCGCCGCCGGCGCCTACCGCCCGGAATATCGCCCCGCCGACGCGATTCCCGCCCAGGTGCCGGGGATCGTACAGAATCACCTTTTGGAGGCGGGGCGCATCGAGGACCCGTACTGGGAGAAGAACAACGAGAAGATCCTCTGGGTCGAGGAGAAGGAGTGGTGGTACCGCCGCACCCTCGAGATTCCTTCGGATTCCACCGGCCGGCGATACGAGCTGTTGTTGGACGGCATTACGTATAAGGCCGAGGTGTGGCTGGACGGGATTACCGTGGGAACCTTTCAAGGCACCTTCAAGCGCCGCGTCATCGACATCACCTCGTACGTGGAGCCGGGCGGGAGCTACACGCTTACCGTGCGTACCCGCGCCCTGGAGCGCTCCCACGAGGACCGCCCGGGCGGCACGGTGAAGTGGGGCATGGTTCGCAGCTCCGGGGTGGTGGCTCCCTTTACCTACTGGTGGAACTGGTCACCCCATATGGTGCCGATCGGGTTATGGCGCGGTGTGTCGCTCAAAATCTCCGGCGGTATCACCCTTGCGGACCCCCAGGTACGCACGGCGATCGAATGGAACGAGTGCGAGGAGGCCGCATCGGCCCGCGTCGCCGTCGCCGTAGCGATGGCCTCTACGCTGACCCGCGATGTCGATGTGCAGCTTCGGGGTCGAATCCGCGGGGTCGACCGTACCGAGACGGAGATCGAAGTACGCGCTCACCACACCGCCGTCGCCGGAGAGACCCGAACGGTGGAGCTCACGGCGACGATTGAACGCCCCAAGCTCTGGTGGCCCAACGGTATGGGGGAGCACCCGCTCTACGCGGTGGACCTTGAGCTTCTCGACGACGACGGTGAGTGCTCGGATCGCGCGACGACCGAGTTCGGCGTCAGGGAGATCACCTTCGAGAAGAACCCCGACGACCTATACGTCATCGAGACGAGCCGTCAGTCCAACCGGCTGTGGTCCTACGCCGGGAATCCCTATCCGTGGATCTTCGTGGTCAATCGAAAACGCCTGTTCATTCGCGGCTCCAACTGGGTGCCGATGGACAACCTCTTTCGCTTTCTTCCTGAGCGTTACACGAACTACCTGGACCACGTGGAGGCGGCCAACCTCAACATGTTGAGGGTGTGGGGCGGCGGTATTCAGGAGACCGAAACGTTTTACCGCCTCTGTAATCGTAAGGGGATTCTCTGCTGGACGGAGTTCTGGTTTGCCTGCGCCAACTATCCGGTGATGCCCCATGATCTCTTTCTGGAGAACGCCGTCGATATGGTGAAGGTCCTACGCAACCATCCCGCGGTGGCGATGTGGTCCGGAGGAAACGAGTACAACCCGGACAGCCCGGAGAACAAAGACTTGGTGGACAAGTTGGCCGGGGCGGTGGCCGAGTACGACCCGGACCGCAGTTTTCGACGCGGGAGCCCCTATAAGGGGGATCGTCACGGCGGACTGCTCATGTTTCCGACTCGGACGAGCAACAAGTACAGCGGTGACATCTTACACGGCGACCAACGCAAGACGCTCTTTCGTGCGGAGGTGGCCACGGGACGCAGCACCCCGGTTCTCGAGAGCGTGAAGCGCTTTATCGGCGAGGATAAGCTATGGCCCGTTCTCGGCAACCGCGATATCAAAGACGTATGGGAGTACCACCACGCCGTCATCGCCGAGCAGGAGCGCGACGCTCGAGAGTACGGCGCGACCGGCGACTTAGAGCATTGGATCTACGCCGGGCAGATCGTCCACGGTTTGGTCCACCGTCACAACATTGAGTACTCCCGCCTTACCAAATGGCAGAGCTCCGGGTGCATGCAATGGCAGGTACAGGCGTCGTGGCCGACGATGCACCGCGAGATGATCGACTGGTACGGCGTTCCCAAGCCGGTCTTTTACTTCTACAAGCGGGCGAGCCGAGACCTCCTTGTGGCTCTGGATTTGGAAAAGTACATCTACGACGGGAACGAGCCTTTCGAGGTCGATGTCTTTGCGGTGAGCGACAGGCACCGCTATATCGGACGCGTCGAGGTGGCGGTTCGTATCTACAGCCTCTCTATGGAACTCTTGCACGAGAAGGTCGCATCGGCCGTCCTCGGCGAGAACGAGTCGATCAACGTCACGACCACCGACTGGAGGGTCCCGGCGGACTATCTGGGGTCGGTCTTCTTCGTCTCCCTCGAAATGGCGCGAGACGGTGAAGTCTTGGCTCGCAACCTCTATTGGGTCGGTACCTCCCACTACACCCGCAAAGAACGCTGTCTCAACCTCAACGGCCCGTGGCGTTGGCAGGTCGGGCGCGAGGTGGACGAGGTCGAGTGGAACACCGCCAATCTCCCCTCCTACTGGGCGCTTCCCAAGCGTGCCCCCGATGAGGGAGAGCGCGTCTTCTACCGCCGCCGCATTACCATTCCGGCGGAGTGGGAGGGGACGGAGATAGAGCTCTTCTGTCAGGGATTTGAAGGTGACGACGTTGTGTTCTTTAACGGTACGCAGATCGGCGCCACCGACGAGCGTGTTCCCGATACCGCGAAGGCCGGGGCCGCTCGAGATTCCGCCGCGGCGTTGATAGCCTCGGAGGGGGAGGAGGAGTCCGGCGCCGCCGCGATGGGGCTTCTTAAGTCGGGGAACGACTACAGCGTCCGTCCCAACGCCGACCCGATCGTCGTCCCCAACCTTATGAAGCGTTTCTACGCCGTTCCGGCGGGGATCATCGAATGGGGCGGCAAAAACACGATTGAGGTACAACTCAAGGGGGCGCACGCCACCGGCATATCGGAGCCGATATTTATCCGTGAGGCCTCGACACCGTCGGAACAGACCGCCGTTATCGAGCTGGATAATCGGGGGGCGTACTTGGCCGCCGTGCGCGACCTCCCGGAGGTCGATTTGGACGTCGAGGTCTTTCACCGCCCGCCGTCGGCAGAGCGGGAGGGTGTGATTCTCTTCCGTATCGAAAACAGAACCGAGACGATCTCGTTCCTGACGGACCTGCGCGTCGACGGGGGTGACGAAGACATTCGCCCGCTCTTTGACGACAACTATTTTGCGCTTCTACCCGGCGAGGAGCGCGACGTGCACGTCGTCCTGAGAAACTCGACCGGCTTTGTCGGCACCAAGCGCTTCACGTGTCGCGTTACCGGGTGGAATACCGCCGAACGGCGCGTCGGCGACGAGATACCGTGTACCTTCGGAGGCACCGATGAGTAGATTCGGCGACATTTTAGGAGGGATCAACGCCGTTGTGTCGCACCCCTTCGACACCTTGGAGGCGGTGTTGGACTACTACCGTCGCGAGCTCCCGCGCCGAGTGGGATCGTATCGCCAGGACGAGGTGGGGCCGATTATGCACCACGACGATGACGAGGAGGCCGCCGACCACTTTGTAGAGGGTCTCTTTCACCTCGGGCAGGAGACGCTCGATATGTCGGGTGGGCTGAACTGGTACGGGACACCCTCGGGCGACTTGGAGTGGAACGGCGGACTGGTACGCCACGGGTACTTCATGCTCCTCGCCGACGCCTATCGCGAGACCGGCGACGAGAAGTACGCGCGGACCGTGGTGGAGCACATGCTCGACTACATCGAGCGTGTGCCGCCCTTCGACCCCGACGGAAAGCCGTATTTGGAGTACAAGAGGTCGACCTGGCGCCCATTCGAGGCGGCGGGGCGTGCGGCGGAGAACTGGCCGGTAGCCCTGGCGCGGGTCATCTCATCCCCGGCAATGACGCCGGAACGGTGGGGCGTCATCCTGCTCTCCGTTCACGAGCACGCCCGTTTCCTGCGAAAGCGCCACTGGAAGACCGGCAACCACGCGACGTTGGAGGTAGCCGCGCTCGGTATCATCGGTACCTTCTTTTTCGACTTCTCCGACGCTCCGGCGTGGCGGACCTACGCCGTGGAGTTTCTGATGGGAATGTGGGACGTACTCTTTCACGCCGACGGATACTCCAAAGAGATGTCGGGCGCCTACCACTGGGTCGCCATGCGGAGCTTCTTCGCCTTTTATGAGGTTGCGGGGAATAACGGCTACGGCGATCTCTTTCCGCCGGAATACGCCGAGTGGCTTCTGGTGACCTCTCGAGCGGAGCTTTACCAGCAAAAACCGGACTACTCCGTCCCGGTCACCAATGATTCCAACTCGCGTACCAACCGTCGTGAGCAGATCGAGCGAATCGATCGCTTTTTCGACCTCGCGGACTTCCGATACCGGCTGAGCGAGGGCGTCGCCGGCACGGCGCCGGAGCACACCTCATACTACTACCCCTCCTCCGGGATCGCGATTATGCGCGGCGACTGGACGGAGCGCTCACCGTACCTCTTCTTCGATATGGGACGGTGGGGCGACAACCACATGAACGAGGATCAACTCCACGTCGAGATATCGGCGTACGGGAGGAACTTTCTCGTCGCATCCGGGCGCTGGCGATATACGACGAGCGACCCCTCCGCGCCGTGGATGGGCTGGGCACGCTACTTTAAGACCACCGAGGCGTACAACGCGGTGCTTGTCGACGGCTACTGCCAAGTCCCCGGGGACGCAACCGGTACGATGACCTCCTCGCGAACGTTCGACTACGCCGCGGCGACCTTTTCGGCCGGGTACGGTGTGGAGCGGACACAGACCGACGAGAAGCTCCTGCTCAGCTCCGGAATCACTACGACCAAGGAGCTCATCGTCGACGACGTAGTCCATCGGCGTACCGTCTTTTTCGCAAAGCCGTACTTTTGGATCATACGAGACGATATGGAGAGTCGCGGGGAGCACACCTACGAGCAAGTCTGGCATTATCGCGAGGGAGCCCTCATCGAACGGGAGCGCGGTGCGTGGACGACCGACTTTCCCGATGCCAACCTATGGATGGTGTGCGCCGCCGCCGAAGGAGACGGTGAGGTCGTATCGAGCTACTTTCACGGACAGGAGGATCCGATCCGGGGGTGGCACTGCCCGTACTACGACATCAAAGAGCCGGCGCCGGAGTTGCGGTTTCGGCGCGTCGCGGCGGGCTCTACGACCTTTCATGCCCTGGCGTATCCGTACGAGGGGCGCTCCGACGCCGCACCGCCGACGTTTACGGTCCTCGAGAACGGGTATGAGGTGCGTATGGGCGCGCATTCCCGGCGGATCGACGTCTATCGCGACCGGCCGTGGGCGGTGTACGATACGCCATGAAACTCGCATTTTCCAGCCTGGGATGTCCGGAGATCGCCGTTGAGAAGCTGCCCGAAGTGGCCTCTCGTCACCGTTACGGCGGTGTGGAGCTTCGCGGAACGCAAGGGGAGCACGTCCACCCCTCGATGAGCGCCGACGAACGGCGAAGCGTGCGCGAGAGCTTCCGGGACGCCGGTGTAGAGATCATTGCGGTGACTGCGTACACCAGATTCGCACAGGATTCCGCCGACGCCTTAGCCGCCCAGGTCTCGGAGCTCGTCGAGTACGCGAAGCTCGCCTCCGACCTGGGAGCGTCCTTTGTGAGGACCTTCATGGGGGGCGGCAAAACGGACGGTGAGGCGCGCGACTACTACGACTCGGCGGCCGGGGCGCTTCTCGAGGCGGCGGAACGGTGCGCGACCTACGGCGTCACCGTCCTCATGGAGAGTCACGACACCGTCAGCTCTACATCGGAAGTGATGAGTCTTCTCGATCGGGCCCGGCACCCCTCTTTGGGCGTGTTGTGGGACGCCGCCCATTCCCTCATGAGGACCGATGAGACGGCCGCCGAGGGATGGAACCGAGTACGTGAACGGGTGGGATATCTCCATCTCAAAGACGAGCATCCGATGCAAGGCGATAAAAAGACTCTGTGCCTGCCCGGAGAGGGAATCGTACCGCTCGCGGAGATTCGCGCCCTTACCGAGACGTCCGGTTTTTCCGGGTGGTACTGCCTGGAGTGGGAACGAAAGTGGCACCCCTACCTCCCGCCGATCGAGGAGGCGCTGGAAGTGTTTCGTCGCGTAATGGGAGCGACGGAGTAGCGGCCCGCGAGCCCGTCGTTTCGCGATCGGCGCATCGGCCCGTGCGCCTATGCATCGCGTTCACGCTCCAACCGCCGAGTCGGCTCGGTCGTCGCCCGCCACGTTCACTCCGCACCGTTACCAACGTAACGGACGCCCGCGAAAGTCCAACAGCTCGGGATCGCCGAAGCGCCAGGTCGTCATCTGAGCGTAGAGACCGGCTGCGGACTCTTCCACCGAAAAGTGCGCTTCGGGCCCTCCCATGTCGGTACGGACCCAGCCGGGGTGGAGCGCCAATACCCCGATCCCTCGAGGCAGAAACTCGTGATGGAGAATGCGCGTCAGCATGTTGAGCGCCGCCTTGCTCACCGAGTAGGCGTAATTTCGCGGTGAGTCGACCTCGGCGAGACTCCCCATGATCGATGTGATATTGACGATCCGAGCGCTGGGGACGGTTCCGGTGCGAACGGTGTCTTCGTCGCGGTCCGACGGGACGGCTTCAGTGTCCGGTGCGACTTGCGGCCTACCGAGAATCGGTGCAAAGGAGTGGCACGATCGCATCACGCCCGCGGTGTTGACGTCGAAGGTTTCCGACATCTCGTCGGGGTCGTAGGACTCCACGGCGATGTGCTTCCGGGTCGGGAGCACGCCGGCGTTATTGACCAATATGTCGATCCCGTGTGGGTTGTCGCGCGCCACGGCGCGGGAGGCGGTATCCAACGTCTCCTGGTGGAGAACGTCGGCGTGATAGCGCATTAGTGCGTTCGGGTATTCCCGGTTGAGCTCTTCCAACGTCGCGACACCGGGATCCCGCGCCACGGCGCACACCTTCCAGTCGTGCAACAAAAACTCTCGCGCCAGCGCGAGCCCGATTCCGCGCGAAGCGCCGATGATTACCGCACTATTCGACTCTTTCACCCGTTCAATGTAACGGTATGGGTCGGAAAAGAAAAAACCCTCTCAGGAAAGGAGGTAAACCTGAGAGGGGAGAAAACAAAGATCAGGTGGCCCGGGTCGCCGGCGTCGTACAGCGTCGACACCGCCGACTCCCAATATAGTGCAAATATTATCTCACCGCGGACGCATTATCAATGTGCAAACGATTAATTTGCCGCCTTTCAAAAGCGGTCGAGATCGCACGGCACGGCTCTCGTTCCAAGGGATTGCGCCGCCTGTGCGGCGTGACGATTTCGTGAGCTTGTGAGAGCGTTCCGATCGGTCGAATCGACGATATTTACTCTTGCTCGGGCGCCGCCGCGCGACGAAATCGTACCGTTACGACCCTATTGCCGCTGACTTCGGTAATCGTGAAGGTCCCCTGAGGTATGTGGAGCTCCTCGTGTACCGCCGGGATGCGACCGATCTGTTCGGTGATGTAGCCTCCGAGCGTCTGCGCCTCACCGACGTTGGGCAGTTGGGTGTCGAGATGATCGTTCACGACGTGAAGCGCCGCGTTTCCGGCGATACGCAGCTCGCCGTCGCTTAATCGAGCCACAAGCTGTTGCTTCTCGTCCTCGTTCTCATCGTAGAGCTCTCCGACGAACTCCTCCACCAGATCCTCTCTGGTGACTATCCCGGCGAGTCCGCCGTACTCGTCCAGTACGATGGCCATGTTTATGTGCTCCTGCTGTAGCTGGGTGAGTACCTGGTGAAGTGTCCGCGTCTCCGACACGTACAATGGTCCGACCATGAGCCGCGCGAGCGGAATATCAGCCGTATGCTCCCGATCCAGCACCGCTTGCGCGATATCGCGAAGCAATACAATCCCGACGATACGTTCAGGATCGCCGTCATAGACCGGAACGCGCGAGAATCCCGACTCCAACAGCGTCGGAAGGGCCTCACGGGCCGTCGTGCGCTTATCCAGACTCACGATCCGCGTTCGGTGAGTCATCACCGCTTCGACGCGAACGTCGTGGGAGCGAATCACGTTTTTGACGATGGATGCGTGCATTTTGTTGAGTACGCCGGTGCTACCCGCATACTGGGCTAAGTGTCGGAGGCCCTCCGCGGTTACTTTGGGGCGCGCTCTACCCCCGGTGAGACGAGTGAGGGCGTTACTGATCCGACGAATCAACCAGATGAGCGGTGCAAATAGGTAGGAGAAGAATCGCAAAAACCGGGAGAGGTGTACGGTCACGTACTCATTGTGCAGAATGCCGATCTGCTTGGGCGTGACCTCGCCGAAGATGAGCACCAGGAGCGTCAGGACGCCGGTCGACGCCATGAGCCACGCTTCGCCGAACATGCGAATGGTAAAGGCCGACACGAGTGCCGAGGCGGCCAGGTTCGCGAGATTATTGCCGATGGTGATTGAGGTCAGAACGAGATCAAGCTCATCGTGGAGTTGCGCGGTGAGCTTGCCGCGTTTCCCGTATTTGCGCTTGATGCGCTCTATTTGATCGACGGTAAGCGACGTAAAGGCGACCTCCGTACCGGAGTAAGCGCCCGAGATGATCAGTAAGATCACGACGATCGTTATTTCAACCATGAATAGGGCTCATGCGAGTCGGTAGGCGTGGATGGGGTAGATCCTTCACGTGCTCCGATCATACAAGAATTGAACTCGCCCCAGCAAGAACAATCCGATGCGAGATAGTGCGAATCGCCTTCGTGCCGAGGTGCGGCCGTCTCGAACAATAAAAAAGGGCCGCCCGCAGGCGACCCTAACCGCTGCGCGCACAGCGCTCAGTCGATTTTCAGGACGTCTTTCATCGCTTGTTTGATGTTGTCCTTGGGGAGAGCCCCCACCGCCATTTGCGGCTTGTCGTCTACCGGTACGAACAGCATCGACGGAATGCTCTGGATGCCGAATACCGACGCAAGCTCCTGCTCGGCGTCCGTGTCTACTTTATAGACGGTGACCTTGTCGGCGTACTCCTCGGATAACTCTTCCAGAATGGGAGCGACCATTTTGCACGGTCCGCACCAATCGGCGTAGAAATCGATGATCGCCGGCTTGGTACCCTCGTACTTCCACTCTGTATTATCTTCGTAGTTGAAGACCTTCTCTATGAAAGACTGCTTCGTCAAACTCTCGGTCATTCTGTTACCCCTCAAATATTAAAAACTATATATATAAATTAACACACCGGACTTTAAATGACAAGGGCGCGGAGTGTTCTCGTGTCAATGTTTGGAGGCTTCGTCGAGCTCCCACTCGGTCGTATGCGCGACCTCGCCCGGGAGACCCCGCAGCGCGCCGCCGGTACGCGTCTCCAACGCGTTGGTACTCATAGTGCGCCGTGGCCGAGCCGCGAGGTCTTCACGTACTCACCGACTAAAAGGATACGCTCTTTTCATGCCCGGTCGGCATTGCGACGGACAACGAGCGTCGCGGTAGCACTCAAAACGGCCGATATAACAATGGAAGCGATAGCGAAAACGTGTGAAGATCGCACTATTCTTAAGGGAAGGGGTCGGACGATGCGATGTAAATCAAAACGGGCTGTGCTACATTAACAGGACGATGCGACCACTACTTCGTGGATATGCGCTGTGTATTCTCTGCTTCGTCGCCGCGGGAGTACGTCCGCCTTCGGCTTGGGGCCAACAGTCGCGACACGACGGTATTCGGCCGACGGTGGACGTGATCTTCTCGACGGTCGATACCGCGGCGTTGGACGACGCCCAGACGAACGCCGTACGTCTGCTGCAATCGACGGTGGAAGGACGCCTGAGAACGCAGCAGCGCTACGAAATCGCACGAATAGGCGGTCAAACGACACCCGAAGAGTACGTCGCGTCGGTGCGTGCGGTTGACGTTCCGATCGCCGATGCAACGGTGTTTCTTACGCTCGTCAGTCGTCGCGATCGCGGGTTGAGCATCGAGTTCGACGTGTGGGACGGTGAGCGCTTCCGTTGGTCGGGCGTCGAGGTTCTTCCCACGGACGGCGACCGGTTTGCCGTGGCGGACGAGGTCGCGGACATGGTGTCTCGGGAGGTAGCGGCGCTCTTTCCGGGGTTCGCCCGTTTGCGTTTTACCAACACCGGCCTCCGAGATGATTACTACGTCTACGCGAACGATACGCTTTTGGGAACCAATATCGGAGAAATAGAACTTCCCGTCGGCGAGTACGAGATCGACGTTCGTGTGAGAGACGAGCGGTTGGAGTATGTCGTCGGACGGCGAGAGGTGACCCTCCGGGACGACGACTTCATCGATATCCGATTTGCACTGCGAGATCCGTCCCGACCGTCGGACGAGTCGTCGCGTGCCGTCGATGAGCACCGGCCGGGTGCAATTCTCGACATCGAGACGGCCTACGCAATACCCTCGACCGGACTTTCGATGTTCGAGAACGCCGATGCGATCTCGGTTACCGCCAGAGCGATGGTGACCGGGGCGTTCGTTCCCGGTCTCCTCGTCGGCACCGAGGTGGGAATCGCCTACGGTGAGAGTTCCTTCTTGGAAAGCGGCGTAGAGCTGGATATCGAGTACGACCTCACGCGATTCATGGGAACGACCGGTTACGTCGTCGGTCCCGCCTCTGGCGTCGACCTCCTGATTCGGGCCTCGGGCGGCGTCGCATTGGTAAGAAGCGCGGTTCACATTCCGTTGACCGATAATATCGACGAGGAGACGGACTGGTATCCCGCCTTCGGATTTTCCACCGAGTTAGGATTCGGGCTCGTCGGAGCGGCGCGAGTCTCGCTGCGCACTTCGTGGTTCGCCTTCGTCGACGACAACAGCGTTCGCTCGTGGTCCATGATCGGCATCGGACTCGGTACACGATTTTAACCGCTCCTCCTATCGACTCGATATCGACCGCCACGCGGGATTGTGGAAACGCTTCCCGCCTTTCGGATAGACTGACTGCGGGATGAACAGCTCCGACATCATCGATCAGGTCGATCTTATACGCCAAGTTTTTACCTATGCGCATCGATTTCGCGGAAAGACGTTCGTCATCCACGTGGACTACGCCGCGGTCGAGGGGGCCGGTATCAACGCGCTCGTACAGGATGTTGCGCTGCTCCACCAGGCCGGTATTCGCATTATTTTGGTCCCAGGGGCGCGCCAACGGATCGACGAGGTGCTGGCGAGATACAACGTCACCTGGCGTCGCGAGCGCGGAATACGTATCGCCTCGGCGGAGTCGATTCCCTTTATCAAGATGGCCGCCTTCGACGTGACCAACCGGTTTATGACGCTTCTTAGCGCCAACCACGCCAACGCCGTCGTAGGCAACTGGGTGCGGGCGCGGGGTATCGGCGTTGTCGACGGCGTCGACTACGATCAGGCGGGCGTCGTGGAGCGAGTTCGACTCGATCTGTTGCGCTCGACGCTCCTCCAGGAGATCATCCCCATCTTCCCGTGTATCGGGTGGAGCGCGACCGGTAAACCGTACAACATCTCCTCGCGAGAGCTCGCCTTTCGTATCGCCGTGAGCATTGAGGCGGACAAGCTCTTTTTCGTCACCGACCACATGGGGATCGGTGACGACGACATCGAGTTACCGCGCGACATCGACTACGCCGACTCGGGGCGTATCAACCGTCTCACCGTGGAGGAGGCCGGTCTGGTACTTGCCCATAACGGTATAGCCGCTCCCACCGACGAACCCTCCGTCGCGTCCGCGGACGAGGCGGGAGTGGACGATAGAATCGAACCGAGCGGATATCACGAGGGTCGTCGGGAACATTTGGAGTATCTCCGTCTCGCCTATTTGGCCGCGAGAGCGACGGTCAATCGCGTCCATATCGTCGACGGCGGCAGAGAGGGTGTCGTGCTCGTCGAGGTCTTCAGCGACCGGGGAGTCGGTACCATGGTGCACAGCAACGTGTATCAGAGCATTCGACCGATGCGGCTGGAAGACGTCGGAAAGGTTCACGATCTTCTACAACCGTTGGCGGCGAGCGGCGTGCTCGTGGCGCGGTCTCCCGACGATATCGCGGCACGATACCGTGACTTCGTCGTACACGAGACCGACGGTCGTATTCACGGATGCGGAGCGCTCCACGAGTACGCCAACGGCGAGGCGGAAATCGCCGCCCTCGCGGTCGATTCGCACTACGAGGAGTTGGGAATCGGGCGTCGTATCGTGCTCTACCTCATGGAACGCGCCCGTAGCCTGCGCCTTCCGGCGGTGTTCGTCCTGACCACCCGCACCATCGACTGGTTCGAGAGTATCGGTTTCACGCGGGTGGAGGTGGATAAGCTTCCGGAAGAGAAGCGACGGCGCTACGATGCCGATCGCCGGAGCGTCGTGTTACGGCACTCATTCGAGCACGAGTAGACGCGGCGCCCCCTGCTATTTACCCGCCTCGTAATTGGCGGTATATTGTGCGGCGCCCACCGAAACCCTTTGGTGGGACGCATTTATCAAAGGATTGAGGGATCACAGTATGTCCACACATCAATTTCAGACCGAGGTCAACCAGCTACTCAATCTCATTATTCATTCTCTCTATTCGCACAAAGAGATCTTTTTGAGAGAGCTGGTTTCCAACTCCAGCGACGCGCTGGATAAGCTCAAGTATCTCACGCTGACCGAAGACGCCTTCAAGTCGATGGAGTTTCAGCCGCGTATCGATATCGAGTTCTCCGATGCCGAAGGTGGTAAGACGCTCACCGTCCGCGACAACGGAATCGGTATGGGCGAGACCGATCTGGTCGAGAATCTGGGTACGATCGCCAAGAGCGGTACCAAGGCCTTTTTGGGACAGCTCACGGGGGACGCGAAGAAAGACAGCAACCTCATCGGCCAGTTCGGTGTCGGGTTCTATTCGGTCTTTATGGTCGCCGACCGCGTCGAGGTGATCAGTCGCAAGGCCGGAGAGGAGAAGGCGTGGAAGTGGGAGTCCGACGGCGAGAGCGGATTCGATCTGAACGAGGCCGAACGCGACAGCCAAGGTACGACGGTAGTTCTGCACCTGAACGGCGAGGGCGAGGAGTACGCCTCTCGGTGGCAGATCGAACAGATCATCAAGAAGTATTCCAACCACATCGCCTTTCCGATCTGGCTCCACTACGAGAAGGTCGAGTACGACGATAAGGGCAAGGAGAAGAGCAAAGAGCCGACTACCGAGCAAGTCAACAGCGCCAATGCGTTGTGGAAGCGCGGCAAATCCGACATCTCCGAAGAGGAGTACGCCGAGTTCTACAAGACGATCAGCCACGATACCGACGAGCCGCTCTTCCATCTCCACACCCAAGCTGAGGGAACGATGGAGTACACGACGCTCTTCTACGTTCCCAAGACGGCGCCCTTCGATATGTATCAGGTCGACTATCGTCCCGGCGTCAAGCTCTACGTCCGGCGCGTCTTTATCACCGACGACGAGAAGGAGCTCATGCCGACCTACCTGCGCTTCGTCCGGGGGGTAATTGACTCGGAGGACCTGCCCCTCAACGTCAGCCGCGAGATACTGCAGCAAAATCGCATCCTCGCAAAAATTAGGGAGAGTTCGGTCAAGAAGTTGCTTAACGAGTTCGCCCGCCTCGCCGCCGAGGACGCCGAGACGTGGGGCGCCTTCATCGAGGCGTTCAATCGGCCGCTCAAGGAGGGGCTTTACTCCGATTTTGCCAACCGTGAGGCGTTGATGGACCTCGTGCGGTTCAAGAGTACCACGGCCGACGGATGGACGAGCCTCGCCGAGTACAAAGAGCGCATGCTCCCGGACCAGAAGGCGATCTACTTCATCACCGGCGACAACGAGGAGACCTTGCGCCGCTCGCCGCTGTTGGAGGCGTACCGGAAGAAGAACATCGAGGTGCTCGTCATGGCCGAGGACGTCGACGAGCTCGTGATTCCCACAGTCGGGAAGTACAAAGACATCGACCTCAAGGCGGTCAACCGCTCGGACGCCGGCGAAGATCTCAACGAGCAGAAAGACAAAGAAAAGGACAAGGAGCTCCAACCGCTCCTTGAGCGGATGAAGAAGGTGCTGGAGGATCGCGTCAAAGACGTGGTGACCTCGGTACGTCTCGCCGACAGTCCGAGTTGTATGGTCGTAGACGAGAGCGATCCCACGATGAAAATGGCGCAGATGATGAAGGCGATGGGACAGGTCGATCTACCGGATGTGAAACCGATATTGGAGATCAACCCGGACCACACGATCGTCGAGCGCATGAAAGAGATCGAAGACGACGATCGTTTTGCGGACGCCTCGTTCCTGCTTCTCGATCAGGCGCTTCTTGTCGAAGGTGTGCAACTGAAAGACCCGGCGACGTTCGTCGAGCGACTCAATCGTGTGATGGAGAAGGCGCTGTAGCGAGGCCCGTGCCCGTCGACGGGTGCCCCGCGGACTCCGCGGGTGCGGCCATAGACTACCTCGACGCTCCATCGGGCGCGCAGGAATCGCACGTATCCCTCGGTGATATGTGCGGTTGACCGTGCACCTTGTGACGCGAAGACGATCGCCGTATCGCCCGGTCATCGGGGATCGGCTTTACGCCAAACCGTTCGTGTTAAAAATCGCTATCTTTCACCGATGCGTATCGACTACCGGACGGTTGCCCCCGAAGCGACACGCGCCCTGTTTTCGCTCTCCGGAATCATCCGGCGCAGCGTCCTCGACAACGGCTTGAGAGAGTTGGTATCGGTGCTCGTCTCGCAGCTGAATGGGTGCGCGCACTGTATCGTCGTACATTGGGAGAAGGCTCGCGCCGAAGGGGTAGCGGAGGAAAAACTACGCCTGGTAACAACCTTTGAGGAGAGCGGGCGCTTCTCGGCGAGTGAGAAGTCGGCGCTCCGTCTGGCGCGCGCATTGACGAAGCACCCTGCCGCCGGCATCCGCGACGATCTGTGGCAAGCGGCGGTGGACGGACTCGGAGGGGAGGCGACGCTCTATCTCGTTCACCAGATTATGCTGATGAACGCCTGGAATCGACTATCGATCGCCCTGGCGTTGCAGCCGCCGGGCGAATAGGGCCGTGTGCTCGTCGAGTTGTACGCCGGTCTTCGTTTCGCGATACTGCCGGGGGCTGACACCCTCCATACGACGAAATACGGTAGAAAAGTAGCTGTCGCTCTCAAACCCGACGCGATGTGCGATCTCGCTGATACGCGTATTGGGCTCGGCGTAGAGAATCTCCTTCGCCCGGTCGATGCGTCGCTGATTAACGTACTCGGTCGGACGACGACTCGTCACGGTTCGGAACAGCTCGCAGAAGTACTGCGGGGTAACGCCGATCGATGAGGCGAGATCGTTTAGGCTCAAAGGGCGGTGCATCTCTCGTTCTATCAAGTCGAGAGCCGGCTTCAGGCGCATGACGTGCGTGTTGCGACTCTCCGACCCCTCCAAGCGCGCGTACTTGAGAAAGCCGAGGAGTAACTCGTAGACGATCACCGAGCCGTCCACGCCCTTGAGCGGATAGGTGCTTGCGAGGGTATGAAACGCCTTGCGAATCAACGACTCGACGATCGAGGCCTCGGAGACGCGGTAGACTCCGGTCCTATTCATATCGGCGTATTGGAGCATGCTCTCGATATGGTGGCCGCTGAAGGTGATCCAATTGACGTACCACGGCTCCTCGACGGCGTGGTACCGGTGACCCACTTCGGGATAGAGGAGTATCCCCTCGTGGTCCCCGACTTTCATCTCCTGGCCGTTGTAAATGAGCACGCCGTTGCCGCTCATCGTCTGGATCCACTGAAAAACGGGAAATCCGAACGGGCGATCGATAGGATACTGATAGAAGTCACATCCCGCGCCGATGAGTTGAAACGGTAGCTCGTTTTCGACCTCCGTAGGAGTGCTGAGAACAAATTCGCCGTCTCTGCGACCCTGATCATGCTGGTTTTTCAATGCCACCGCCTCCGGCATCGTAATATTGCCATATTTTTTTGAAAATTGCAAAAGAAATGCTGGGTGCCCTTTTTCCATTTGACGCCGAGAAGTGAATATTCGATGAATAATATTCATTAACAGGGCGTTAAGTGGTTCAAAAATGCATAAATTCAACGCCAATCGTTCTTCAACGCGCGACACCTGAAATGGTTAAAAAAGCCAGGAAAATCTTAAGATTGACCTAGTCTCGCAAGCGGGCTGACAATAGTTAACTATTATAATCAAGGAGGAAGTAGTGACAATGCGAAGAGTTTTTTCACTGCTGATGGTCTTCACACTTCTCGCGCCGATGGTTGTGTTGGCGTCCGGGCAGGGCGAAGACGGTGACGACGGTCAACGGGAGTTGGTAATCAACTCGAATCTGTCCGACCCTGCACCGCGCGGAGCGTTTCAGGAGCTTGTGGATGCGTTTCAGGCCGAGTATCCCGATATCGATGTGACCCTCAACACCTTCGATCACGAGGCGTACAAGACGGCGATCCGTAACTTTCTGGTCTCCGATCCGCCGGACGTTGCACTCTGGTTCGCCGGTAATCGCATGAAGTTTTTCGTCGATGAGGGACTATTCATGGACGTGAGCGATCTGTGGGAAGAGGCCGATTTCAATGATTCGATGGCCTCGTCTCGACCGACTCTCACCGTCGACGGCCGCCAGTACGGCGTTCCGTGGGGTTATTACCAATGGGGTGTCTTTTATCGCACCGACGTCTTCCAGGAGTACGGGCTCTCCGTCCCGGAGACGTGGGATGAGTTCCTGGAAGTCGGCGACACGTTGGTAGCCAATGGTATCACGCCGGTTACCATCGGAACCCGGTTCCTGTGGACCGCCGCCGGTTGGTTCGACTACCTCAACCTGCGCATCAACGGGTTCGACTACCACATGTCGCTCATGGACGGCGAGGCGAGCTATCTCGACCCCGAGTTGGATGAGGTCTTTGCCGTGTGGACCGATCTGATCGAGCGCGGTTTCTTCTTGGAAAACCACGCCACCTTCTCGTGGCAGGAGGCTCAGGCGCCGTTTATTAACGGCCGCGCCGCGATGTATCTGATCGGGAACTTCATCGTGCCCGACATGGAGAGCGCAGGCGTCATCGATAATGTGGGCTTCTTCCAGTTTCCTCAGATCAACCCGGCGGTCGGAATGTACGAAGATGCACCGATGGAGTCGTACCACATTCCTGCGGGAGCGGAGAATGTAGAAGAGGCCAAGCTCTTTCTCGAGTTCGCCTCTCGTCCCGACGTGCTTGCCGACTTCGCCTACACGGTCGGTAACATCCCTCCCAACAGGAACTCCCGTCCCCCCGAGGATCGATTCACCCTCGCCGGGTTCGAGATGTTAAACGCCGCCGACGGACTGGCTCAGTTCTACGATCGCGATACCAGCCCCGAGATGGCCTCGGCCGGTATGCAGGGATTTCAGGAGTTCATGGTGAATCCCGACCGCGTAGAGGAGATTCGCCAGCGGTTGGAAGACGAGCGTCTCAGCGTCTTCGAGTAGTCGTCTCGACATCGTGAATCTATAACGACGTCCGGCCCTGCGGGGTCGGGCGTCTTTGCTATCGAAGGGGGGAAGGTAATCTCGTGGACAAACGTACCGAGTATCGATGGCTTCGCTTACAGTACACGTTGGCGCCGGTCTATTTTTTGGCGCCCGCGATGATACTGTTTGCGGTATTCGTGTTATGGCCGATTATCCAGAGTATCTGGATCAGCTTCCACGAGTGGAGCGGATTCGGTGCAATGACGTGGGTGGGACTGGAGAACTATCGCGAGCTTGTCGGTGACCGGCGTTTCGTGATCTCTTTTTCCAACAACATTCGTTGGTTGGTGTTGATGCTGTTGGCGCCCGTCGGCGGACTGGCGGTGGCGCTCTTTCTCAACCAGAATGTGCGCGGTATCCGCTTCATCAAATCGATGTTCTTCTTTCCCTTCGTTATCAATCTGGTCGTCGTAGGACTCATTTTCTCGTGGTTCTACAATCCTGACCTGGGAATTCTGGCGGCGATTTTTCGCAGCCTAGGGCTCGATCCGATACCGATCCTCGCCGACGAGAATCTCGCGACCTACGGGATTATCGCCGCGGCGCTGTGGCCTCAGACCGCCTATTGTATGATTCTCTACCTGACCGGTTTGACGAGCATGAACGCCCAAGTATTGGAGGCGGGACGCATCGACGGCGCGTCGGGCTTTTCGATGTTGTGGCACGTGGTGCTGCCGCAGCTGCGGGGAGCAAGCTTCATCGCGGTCGTCGTGACGATCATCGGTGCGCTACGCAGCTTCGACCTGATTGCCATCATGACCGCCGGGGGACCGTGGGGCAGTAGTTACGTCCTGGCGTACCAGATGTACGACGAGGCGCTGTTCAACTTCAATATGGGCTACGGCGCGTCTATCGCCGTCGTTCTCTTTCTGATGATGTCGATCTTTATCGCATTTTTCCTGCGATCGGTCGTACGGAACGAGAGGTGAGGCGATGTTTCCGACACCGATAGAACGAACCAATCCGGCGGTACGAACCGTCTACCACGTCGTACTCATTCTCTTGACCGTTGTGTGGTTGCTGCCGCTGGTCGCGATTTTGACGACTTCCGCGCGCGGCAACGCCGATATCATCGCGGGAAATTACTGGGGGTGGCCCACCGAGTTCAGCATCGTGGACAACTACGCCGAAGTGTTCAATCCGGCGCGCAGCCCGATGCTCTTATACTTTTTCAACTCCGTCGTGATCACCATCCCATCGGTCCTGGCGGCGGTCCTGTTCAGTGCTATGGCGGGATATACGCTCGCGATCCACCGCTTTCGCGGGCGCATCTTCCTGTACGCGATGTTCATCGCGGGAAACTTCGTGCCGTTTCAGATCCTGATGATCCCGGTGCGGACGATGTTCGCCAACCTCGATCTTCTCGATACGTTGTGGGCGTTGATGATCTTTCATACGGCCTTTCAGATCGGGTTCGCGACCTTCTTTCTGCGCAACTTCATCGCCGATCTCC
Organism: Alkalispirochaeta sp.; assembly: GCA_965601925.1. Classification (GTDB taxonomy): domain Bacteria; phylum Spirochaetota; class Spirochaetia; order DSM-27196; family Alkalispirochaetaceae; genus Alkalispirochaeta. Next base: position 313,253 of record OZ271854.1, on the reverse strand, counting down.
CGATGGCGTTGGTCGAGTCGGCCCGGATCGAGGGTGCGACGGAGATGGGAATTTTCTTCCGCGTGATCATGCCGCTGATACGGCCGGCGTTGGCCTCTCTGGGAGTCCTCCTCTTCACCTTCATATGGAACGACTTCTTCTGGGCTTTGACGTTGGTCCAAAGTGACGCGGCGAGGCCCATAACCTTCGGCCTCCAAGCACTGCGCGGTACGTGGTCGATTTCGTGGAATCTTATCGCCGCAGGTTCGGTCGTAGCGGCCGTTCCATCGGTCATCGTGTTCTTTGTGTTGCAGCGGCAGTTCATCGCGGGACTCACGTTCGGTGGCGTCAAAGAGTAGCGTTATCGGTACAATATCCGCATGAGTGAGCGAGACATGATTACGATCGACTCGACGGGCCGAACGTTCCACCTGCGGAACGACTATTTCAGCTACGCTATGCACCTGTTCGATGGGACGTTTCTGTCCCATCTATATTGGGGGCCGCCGGTTGCGGATATTCGTCCCGAGGAGTTAATGCACCCGGCGGCCGTGCCGTACCTTTCGGTCATCCCCCGAACGGGGGAGGCCGGAGCCGACTCGCCGGCGCCGTTTTTCCCCATGGCGCAGGGTGGGCTCTCTCTCGATACGCTTCCCCAGGAGTATCCCGCGTGGGGTGCCGGGGAGTACCGCGAAGGCGCCTTGAACGTCCTGTTTGCCGACGGTACCGAGGCGCTCCGTCTCGAGTATGCCGAGCACGAGGTCACTCACGGTTCAAGCGCGCCTCGGGCGCTTCCGGCGATGCGGCCCGACCATCGCCTCGGCGATGCACGCACCCTTCGAATCCGTCTCGCCGATCCAAGAGGCGGCCTATCGGTGGATCTATTCTACGTGATACACGAGGCGAGCCCTGCGCTCATCCGCTGGGCGCGCGTTATCAACACGGAGAACGGCGCGGCGATCACGCTGCGCGATCCCGCCTCGGCGTCGCTCGATCTGCCGGCGGATCGCTACGACATGGTGACGTTGGCGGGCTCCTGGGCGCGGGAGCGTCACGTGGTGCGGCGTCCCCTCTCGCCGGGCAGGCATAGCCTCGGCGGTCGTGGCGGGATGAGCGGCCATCAGGCCGGTCCGTTTATCGCCGTATGCGATCCGGAAACCGATGAGCACCGGGGGCGCGTCTTTGCGATGGCTCTCGCCTACAGCGGTAACTGTACCGTCGCCTGCGATGTCGATCAGTACGAGGCGTGTCGTCTCTCCGTCGGTATCAACCGTCTGAGAGCACATCTCGGACCCGGCGAATCGTTCGATACTCCGGTCGCCTTCCTCGTCCAGTCGGACCGCGGATTCAACGGTATGAGCGGCGCCTTTCACCACCTCTTGCGGGAGGGAATCGTACCGTCTCGGTGGCGGAGCGAGGCGCGAAAGACGACCATCAACAGCTGGGAGGCTATGTATTTCGACGTCACGGCCGATAAGATCGCCGCTTTGGCCCGTTCGGGACGGGAGATCGGCGCCGAGCTTCTCGTTCTCGACGACGGATGGTTTGCCGACCGTAGAGACGATACTACCTCCCTCGGTGATTGGCACACCAACCGAGAGCGCTTCCCCGACGGCTTGGGCGGCGTCGCCGAGGCGGTTCGTCGCGAAGGGCTGGAGTTCGGTGTATGGATCGAGCCGGAGATGGTATCGCCCGGTAGCGACCTACACCGTGACCATCCGGACTGGATTCTCGCCGTTCCGGGGAGGTCGTCGACCTTGGCGCGTGGGCAGCTCACCCTCGATTTGGCCGATCCGGCGGTTGTGGACCACCTGTTCGACGTCGTCTCCGCGATCCTGAACGAGTCCGGGGCTCGCTACGTCAAATGGGATATGAATCGCGCCATGACGGAGGCCGGCTCGGCCGCCCTGCCGGCGGAACACCAGGGCGAGGTGATGCACCGTTACATGCTCGGGCTCTATCGTCTGCTCGATCGGCTCGCGGTCGCCTTTCCCGATGTACTCATCGAAGGGTGTGCGGGCGGCGGCGGGCGATTCGATCTCGGACTGGCCCGCTACTGCCCGCGCTTTTGGACCAGCGACCAGACCGACGCGGTGGAGCGGCTCGATATTCAGTACGGAACGACCCTTGTGTTTCCGCCGGAGATGGCCGGCGCGCACGTCTCGAGCGTCCCCAACCATCAGGTGGGACGCATCACCCCGGCGTGGACGCGAGTGTGCACCGCCGCCGCGTTCAGCTACGGGTACGAGCTCGATCCTTCGCGAGAGAGTGCCAAGGATCGTGCGATCTTCGCCAGGGGATCCGAGCTCTACGCCGCCATTCGCGAGAAGATCATGCGCGGTCGATTCGTACGCCTGGGGAGCCCTTCGGGCGCCGGGGGAGCCGCGACGCCCACGGGTCCGACCACACCGAGGGCGGCGCTGACCGGTGAAGGAGGCGGTGCGCGGGCGTGGATGGTGGAGAGCGAGGACGGCGATGAGATATTCGTCTTCCACTTCCTCCCCTTGGGGCGTACCAACCACGATCCGGGCCACCTGCGCCTTACCGGGCTATCGGCGGACGGCTCGTACCGTGAGACGCACAGCGGGCAGACCTACGATGCGGCGCAGCTTCGCCAACGCGGTCTATGGATACATCTGGCGCCGGGTGACTATCAGGCGCGGTTTTGGCACCTTGTGCGTGTCTAAGGTGGGGCGCCACCGCGCGCATAAGACGCGCAATACGACGGAAAGACGGCGTCGACCGTGAATAACGACGACATACTCGCCCTAAGGGTCTGGGAGAGACCGGAAATTACCGGCATTGGGCGGCTGCCTCTGCGACCGCGTCTGACCACCTACCGTACGGTCTCCGACGCCCTCGAGGCCGATCCGTTCGATCGCGGAGCCGCCGTGGATCTCACCGGCGAATGGGAGTTTCGATACTTTGAGACGCCTGAGGCGGCGTGTCGCGCTATGCGCACGCTCCTCGGCGGCGGCGATGCGGTGGACGGAGCATGGGCGCCGATCACCGTGCCGGGACACTGGACGCTTCAAGGGTGGGATAAGCCGCATTACACCAACGTGCGGATGCCGTTTCCGGAGAGTCCGCCCAAGCCGCCGGCGGAGAATCCGACGGGTATCTACAGGCGGCGGTTTTCACATCCGGCGAACGCGAGCGGCCCGGATGCGGTGCGCTCGGTGTTGCACGTAGGCGGCGCGGAGAGCGTGGCCATGGTCTGGCTCGACGGCGTCTTCGTCGGCCTGGCGAAAGATACGCGTATCGAAAGCGAGTTCGATATCACCCCGATTCTCGCCGCCCGCGCCGAGGAGCACGAACTGCTCATCATGGTCGTGCGGTACTCGGATGCCAGTTTTATCGAGGACCAGGACCAATGGTGGATGGCCGGTATTCACCGCGACGTGTATATACGACACGAACCGGAGGTGTTCCTCCGGCAGCTGAGGCTGCAGCCGATGTTGGAGCGCGATACCGGCCGCGGACGACTCGTTGCCGAGATAGAAATCGGCGGGTTGGACCGGCTAAGTCGCGACAGCGGCGGGAGGGTCGCACCGACGGGTCCGTGGGACGTTGTGGTGGCGCTCTTCGACCGACCGGGCGACGTACTCAACGGTCGGTCCGAGAAGGCGGCGTCGGCGCGCGCGGTCGAGCCGATCGCGACCGCGGCCGGCCGGTGCTCCGGTGAGATGGGATTCGGACTCGAGAGCCTGCGGAGCGAGAGTCCCAATCGCGCCGATCGTCTTCGCCTCGAGACCGACGCGGTCGATGTCGACCCCTGGAGCTCGGAGTCGCCGACACTCTATACCGTCGTCGTTACCATTGCCGATTCGCAGGGGCGTACGATCGGTGTCTATCGACAGCGCGTAGGATTTCGGCGCGTCGAGATCGCCGATCGTCAGCTGCTCATTAACGGTCGCCCCGTGTTCATCAGAGGGGGCAATCGCCACGAGCACGATCCCGACCGCGGCAAAGCTATCGACCGCGCCTCGATGATTCGCGACATCGAGCTCTTGAAGCGGTTCAATTTCAACGCCGTGCGAACCGCTCACTATCCCAACCATCCGGACTGGTACGATCTGTGCGATCAGTACGGTATCTATGTGGTGGACGAGGCCAACATCGAGTCTCATCACTATTACAACGAACTGTGTCGCGATCCCAGCTACACCGCCGCGTTCGTTGCCCGCGTGCAGCGGATGGTTGCGCGAGACTACAATCACCCCTCGGTGATTATTTGGTCGTTGGGTAATGAATCGGGGTACGGACCCAACCACGATGCCGCGGCGGCGTGGGTGCGCGCGGTCGACTCCACACGCGTGCTTCATTACGAGGGCGCAATCCGTACCGAGTGGGGTCAGGACTCGTACGAGTTGTGGCGCGGTCGCCGGGCAACCGACATCATCGCACCTATGTATGCGCCGGTCGAGGAGATCGTCGCGTGGGCGACCGAGGGTGGACGTGATCTCGACGGGACGGACGATCCGCGACCGCTCATCATGTGTGAGTATTCCCACGCCATGGGTAACTCCAACGGCGGCTTAGAGGACTACTTCGACGCCTTTAGGAACCATCACGGACTCCAGGGCGGATTTATCTGGGACTGGGTCGACCAGGGGATTCGCGCCGCGGCGTCGAACGGGCGTGAATATTGGGCGTACGGCGGCGACTTCGGCGACGAGCCGACCGATTACGATATCTGCATTAACGGCCTCATATGGCCCGATCGAACGCCGCACCCGGCGATGTGGGAGTTCAAGAAGCTGGCCCAACCGGTGGATATCGAGCTCGTCGCCTCGCCCGGTATAACCGATTCGACCGCGCGTATCGCAATTCGCAGCCGTTTGGACTTTACGGTTTTGACGGAGTGCGTTCTCCATTGGAACCTTACCGAAGACGGGGTGACGGTAGACGCCGGCTCGGCCGTAGTGCCGGATACTCCCGTCGACGGAGTCTCCGAGGTATCGATCGACGTCGGACGGCCGGCTGCGGACTCGACGGAGCGTATGCTCACCGTTCGACTGGCGCGCGGTCGCGCGTCCGCCCTGGCCGCGGAGGGTCACGAGTTCGCGTGGGAGCAATGGACGCTTGATGCCGGACGATGGAACGGTCCGCCGATCGTCGCGAACGGGTCGCATGGACACACTCTGTCCTTCGCCTTGGACGGCGGAGCGCCGACGGTAATCGCCCGCGATGATGCGGGTAGTGAAGCGGCCCGTATCGCCGGTCCCGAGCTCTCTCTCTGGCGCGCTCCCACAGAAAACGATCTTATTCGCGATATACCGGCCTCCGATCAGGGCGAGAAGCCGGCACACCGCTGGCGGGCTCTGGGGCTCGACACTCTGACCGCTCGTTGGCTGAAGGTCGATGCGGGCACCGTGGAGGCGGACTATATGCACGGAGACCGTAGCCGGGCGCAGATTCGCTTGGCGCTTCGGCCCGCCGAACGGGACGATTGGTACCGTCTTTCGGTCGATGTCGCGATCGACGAAGGGGCGACCGATCTACCTCGAATCGGACTGCGTTGGGAGTTGCCGAGCGATTACGAGATTCTTACGTGGTATGGGCGGGGGCCGCAGGAGAACTATCCGGACAGGAGCGCGGGCTACCCCATCGGTTTGTGGGAGACGACCGTCACCGATCAGTACGTTCCCTATATCGTGCCTCAGGAGCACGGCGGACACAGCGATACGCGCATGCTACGAATCGGAGCGGACGACGCGTCGACTCCCGCCTTTGAGCTTGCGGCGGCCGCCGGCGAGGCGTTCCACTTTTCGGCCCTGCACAGCGCGCCCGAGGATCTGGATCGGTTGCGCCATACGTGGGAGATCGAGCCGCGGCCGGAGACGATTCTCATCGTCGACCGATATCACCGCGGCATCGGTACGGCCGCGTGCGGTCCCGATGCGCATCCCCGATGGATACGGGGCGGTGATGCGTATCGGTGGGTCTGGTACGTCCGACTCGCCTAACGGGGCGCGGCCGTTCGGTTGCGGGTCCCTCAGCGCTTACCGTTGTGGTGGGTCTTTACATATTCGATTGTGGCGGTGTCCGCCGCGATGTAGAGCAGTCCCGTGCTCTTCCACATTCGGCTGCTCGACGCGTCGAGCACCCACCCGTCGGTCGTGACGCGATCGGTGAGCTCCGTACCGTCGGCGAACTGAAGGTGGAAACCCAGTCTATGGAGAATCGGCAGGGAGCCGGCGAGGTCCCATAGGCGTACACGCGCTACGTAACAGATATAACTGCCTTGGATCAGTTTTGCGACCGAGTACACCGCGCTGCCCACCGATTGAAAGGGATTGCGTCCCGAAAAACCGCCGGTATACATGATCTCCTGAGGTAAGCTGACCATTCCCGTGCTTCGATACGCCCGATCGGTCGCGGCGAGCGGTGATAGGCGTGAAAAGTCCCAATAGTCGGGATCTCGTGGACCGCGATGATACAGAACATCGTCACCCGAGGTGATGAACAACTCGCCGGTACGGGGAAGAAAGAGCGCGCCGTCGGTAAGCCGACCCTCACTCATAAATCCGACGGACACTCCCCAGGTCGGGAGCCGGTTGGCGTACGGAGCCGTGCCGTCGATCGGATCGACCACCCACGTGGCGCCCGCCAGCGCGGCATCCACATCGTTTTGGGTCATCGCACCCGAGGTCTCCTCACCGATGAGAAGCGCCTCGTCGGCGTCCGGGGCGAGTGCCTCCGCGAGATACGCTTCGATTGCGCGGTCCGCAACGGTTACCAGGGAGGTGTCCGCCTTGTGTTCCGTCCCGGGTGAGGTAAAGTGGTCGAGCGCGATTTTACCCGCCTCGATCATCAAGTCGCATACGGCCGAAACGTCCCACTGTGTCATTATGACATTGTGTTCGGTTTGCAGAGTCTTTGGCAAGGCGAGGCACTCTCTGTTACGATGGAGGCGTGCAGCACTCTTCTCCGACGATCGACGGCTACGACGATATTCACGACAACCTTCGCTATTGGATGGGGACGTTGGCGCGCGCCGTCGGCGGCCGTGAGCTCGTCGTCTACGATATCGGGGCCAACGATGGTGAGCTCTCGCTCCCGCTCTTCGATTCCGGCGGAGCCTCCGGCGCTTCCCCGCGCCGCGGTGCACGGTCATCGGACGGTAATGCCGCGGATAAGCGCGCCGGGCACCTCTCGGTCATCGCTTTTGAACCGGCTCCGGCCGCACGCGCGCGGTTGGTACGCCGCGCCGAGGAGTGTGCACTGTCGGTCTCGCTTTGGGGCACGGCGGACGTGACGATCATTCCCTTGGCCCTGGGTGAGGTCGACGATACGACGCATCTTGAAATCTACAGCGACGACACGTTTTCCTCCCTCTTCGGGCGACCGACCGCGGACCTGGAACGGTATCGGCTCGAACTCGTCGAGCGCGTCGAGGTGCGAGTACGTCCCTTGGATGATCTCGTCGAGGCCGGCACGGTTCCGCCGCCGTCATTGATAAAGATAGATGTAGAGGGCGCCGAGCGATCGATACTCCGCGGCGCCGCGAGGACGCTTAAAACGTACCGACCGCCGGTGATCGTGGAGTATTCCTGCGTCAACACACAGAACGCCGGCTACCGGCGAGAGGAGATTGTAGCGCTCCTCCGATCTGCCGGTTACGACGGCGTATACGGTCTCTTCCGCAACGAGGATCGACACTTGTACGACGGAACGATACTCGGGGATTGTCGGATCTGGAACCTCGTAGCCGTCGCCGGCGGGAACGCGACCGACGTCGACGGTGTCGTGACCGCTCACCGCCGGGCGTGGACGGAGTAACGCGTGAGCGATATCCCTCGCATTTCCATCGTCATTCCGACGCTTAACGAGCGCAACTATCTTCCTACCCTCATCGAAAGTGTAGAGGGTCAGGATTTCGACGACTATGAGATCATCGTCGCCGACGCCGGATCCACCGACGGGACGCGCGAGTACGCACGGGAGCACCACTGTCGCGTCGTCGAGGGCGGGCTTCCCGCGGTCGGACGGAACGCCGGTGCCCGCGTCGCCCGCGGCGAGTTTCTCTTTTTTCTTGACTCCGATGTGCGGCTCCCGGACGGATTTCTTTCAAGCGCCTGGAGCGAGCTCGAACGTCGCTTTATCGATCTTGCCGTGTGCGAGGCGCGCCCCATCACCGACGTGGCGTTCGATACGCTACTGTTCAATTTTGCGAGCACCGTGACGCGCTTTACCGTGCGTACGCAGCCCAGGACTACCGGATATTGTATCTTGGTTACGCGGCGACTCTTTCGGCGCGTCGGCGGGTTCGATGAGACGATTACGCTCGGAGAGGATCACGCCTTCGGCAAGGCGGCATCGCAGTATCGACCGCTGGAGTTCCTCACCGGTACGTGGGTGGAGGTGAGCGTCCGCCGTTTGGAAAAGGAGGGGCGCATCGCCTACATGCTCAAGGCGATCCATTCGGACCTCCATCGACGACTCATCGGTGAGATCCGGCGCGATTTGATCGACTACGATTTTGCGCAGTATGAAGAGGACGACGGGCGGGACGAAGCGGTGAGAGAGACGGCGTTAGCCAGACTGGATCGATTCCTCCTGCAGGCCGACGAAGGGGTGCGCACGATCGTCGACGCGGCAAAAGAGCTCTCGGGACAGATCGAACTCGACCGGAGTCTCCTGGAAACGCTGCAGAGTCAGTTCGAGGAGATTCGGGGAGGACTGCGCGATCGAATCCGTCGTCGAAGGCGCCGCGACACAGACGCCCGTTAGGTGGAAAGCGCCTCCTCCTCCGACGGCTCGAGAATCTCCTCCGGCGCGCCGCCGTCGTCCGATCGCTCGACATCGTCCGCCGCATCCGCCTCGTGCTCTTCGGCCGCAGCTTCGTCGGACTCTTGCGGCTCCACGGCTTCGGAATACTCCGTGATGGACTCATTATCGTCGTCCTGGGAGATAACGATACGCTCGGTCGAGGCGATGATGCCCTCTATTTGAGAGCGATTACGTTCGCTGATCGACGAGATGTTCGCCATCGCTACGCTGATGCGTTCGGTTCCCGAGGCGAGGTTGTGCATTGCCTGACGCGATTCTTGGGCCACCTCATTGACGTTGCGGATCGCCGAGAGCATCTGCTCGGTTCCCGACTTCATCTCGCTGGAGCCGTCGTGGACGGTACCGGTCATCTCCCGCATCTGTGTCAGCGCCTTGAGAATCTCCGCACCGCCGGTCCGTTGCTCTTCCATCGCGTTATAGATCTCATCAAATACGTTTCTGACCCCGTCCAACTCGTCACGAATCGAGGCGAAGCCCTTGCTACTCGTGTGGCTTCCCTCGACCAGCCGCTCGATGAGTTTGCGAAGGCCGTTGATCTCCTCTTTTACCTGGCGGGACTGTTTGCTCGTTTTTTCGGCAAGGTTGCGAATCTCGTCGGCGACGACTGCGAATCCGCGCCCCGCCTCTCCGGCGTGGGCCGCCTCGATCGCGGCGTTCATCGCGAGGAGATTCGTCTGACTCGCCACGCCCGCGATGAGTCCGTTCGCCTCCTCCAAGCTTTGGCTCGCCGTAGACATTTCGGAGACCATCGCCTCCTGGTCATCGAGGGAGCGGCGGCCGTCGTCCGAGACCTGCGTCAGCCGTTGGAGTTGATCCTGGGCTCGATGGGAGATGGCGGCAATGCTCTCGATGGAGGAGATCATCTGTTCGATCGATGCGGACGACTCCTCGATCACCGCCGCTTGCTGCTGTACACCGTTGTCCAGAGACTCGATGTTGCGTACGAGCTGTTCGACGACCGCCGAGGTCTCGGTCACGTTGGCCACTAACTCCTCGTTTCCGGCGTTGCCCCGTTCGACGACGGTGTTGATCTCGTCCACGGCGCGCACCGTATCGTCGGTGCTGGATGCGAGGGTCCGGCCGGTCTCGGAGAGGACGTTCACCCCCTCGACGACGGTGCCGATGATGGAACCGAGGCCGGCGATCGCCGTGTTGACGTTTCCGGTGAGATCTCCGATCTCGTCCCGTCCCTGCACCTCCACCACTGTGGTGAGATCGCCCTCGGCCAGGCGCTCGGTCACGTTCGTGACCTTACGCACCCGCGATACGACGTGGTTTGAGATGATTGCCGCCAAAACGAGCGCTATGATCAAACTGAGAACGGTGGCGGCGACGAGAATGATCATGCCTGTCCGCGCCGTGGCGACCATCGTGGAGCGCAGCGTAATGAGCTCTCGCTCGATCGCCGCCTCGGCGGTTTCGGTCGCCTCGACATAGCCGATCAGCGCGTTGTTGAGTCGCGCGGCGAGGGTGTTACTGACATTCCCGAACTGGCGGATGAACATGAGCTGATCCTGGATGTTGGCTCTCGTTACCCGGAGATAGGAGAGCATCAACTCCAGGGATTGCCGAATTTGGGTGTCTTCGACCGCGTCTACGCGATCTCCCAGTATAGTTCCTTCGCCGCTTAGGATAATCGACAGAGTAGACTCCGCCTCGCTCAGCAGCGCGTTTATCTCGTCCAACTGAGCATCTTCGATGGATTCCGGATCGATGTTGCCGGCCAGAAGATTCGCCTGCAAGGTATCTTTCTGCGAATCGAGGATTGCGTATAAGTGCGGCGTCGCCACGTTTGCGACCTGGCCCGCCGCGCGGTTGAGTTCCGCGATCTGCCACACTCCGATACCCCCGGCTATCAGGATAATGACTCCCAGGGTCTCGAAGGCTATCATGAGCTTTGCGCGTAAACGCATAGCGACTCCTTTCGTGCTCTATCAGAAATCGAAGTGGTCCGGGTGTGGGCCGAGGCGTCCATCATCCTCGCGATCGAGTCGCTCGATGCGCTGCATCTCGGTGTCGCTCAGGGTAAAATCGAACACCTGTGCGTTACTTCGAATTCGATTGGGCTGTATTGACTTGGGTATTACTACGATCTCCCGTTGCAAGCCCCACCGCAAGGCGACCTGTACCGGTGTCTTACCGTGAGCGGCGCCGATCGTCTGAAGAACTGGTTCGTTCACGACGTTACCCTTTGCGATGGGGCTCCACGCTTCGACCACGATGTTGTGTTCCATACAATATTCGCTGAGCTTCCGTTGTTGCAAGTAGGGATGAAGCTCGACCTGGTTCACCGCCGGTACGACGTCCGACCGCTCGGCAAGTTCCCGAATGTGGTGAATCTGAAAGTTGCTGACGCCGATCGCGCGGACGCGCCCCGCTCGATACAGTTCCACCAACGCTCTCCACGTCTCGAGGTAGGCGTCTTTTACCGGCCAATGGACGAGATACAGATCGAGATACTCAAGCGCGAGCAGGCGCATACTCTCGTCGAAGGCGCGTAGCGTCTTATCGTATCCGAAGTCGCTGTTCCAAACCTTGGTAGTGACGAACAGCGACTCCCGCCCGACGCCTGCGTGCCGTATCGCGGCACCGACACTCTCCTCGTTGCGATAGATGCTTGCGGTGTCGATGCTCCGATATCCCGCCGCAACAGCTTCGCGAATCGCGGTCTCGGTCTCCGCGCCGGGAGGCGACTTGAACACCCCGAGGCCGAAACGCGGCATATGCACACCGTTGTTAAGTTTTATCAACGATTGTATGTCCATAGGGTTAGCATAGACCCAACGCGGCCTTGCGACTACCGGGAGTTCGCGCTATGGTCGTCCGCGGTGTTCGTCTCTCTGCTTACTACCATCGGGTATCTGTCGTTGCTCGCAGGCGTCGGATTCGTCGTGTTTCGACCATCGTGGGCGCAACGGCGTTTGCTGCCCCCGTTCCTCTTCGTCGTTCTGAAAGTGCTCTTTCCCTTTTATTTCGTCGTGCGCATCCCGACGGGGTGGGACAGTACCTCGGCGCTGGGGTGGCCGGTGCTGCTCTTGTTGTTCGTGCTGTGTCTCGTCATGATGACGCTGCAAGGTTGGCTCGCACGCCTCGTTACGCGCCTGAAACGGGCGGCGGTGAGCCAGCCCACCAGCTACATACTGTTGGGTGCGGTCCACAACGCGGGATTCATTCCTTTGCCGATTTTGGAACGCCTTGCGCCGGAGTCGATTCTGCTCGGGATGTTCTCGTATCTCCTCGCCTTTAACGTCACTTTTTGGGCCGTAGCGGTACCGATGATCGAGAGTGGACATCTCGACATGCGGCGCATCTCGATCAAGATTAACCCGCCCCTGGTCGGCATGGCGATCGGGTTTGTCGTTGCCGTGACCGGCGTATATCGGCACGTGCCGCACACCGTCCTCTCCGCCGCCGGTCGGGTGGGCGATCTCGCCCTCGACGGCGCCCTCATCGCCCTCGGAGGGGCGCTCGCCAGTATCCGCGAGAAGCTCGTGTTCGATCGCGAGCACTGGCTCTTTGCCGCCTGGCGAATGGTGTTGTATCCGGCGGCCACGCTTCTTTTGGTAGCGCTGCCGTGGCCGGGACTCGACGGGTCGTTCGGGTGGGGCATGCGTATGTTGTTGGTGTTGCAGGCCACCGTACCACCGGCGACGCAGACGATGGTCGTGACGCGTGCCGTCGGAACCGCCGAACAACTACACTACACCGGGCAGATGATTCTCTTTACCTATTTGGTCTCTTTGGCGACGATTCCGCTCTTTGTCGGGTTGTCCCTCGCGTGGTTCGTGTAACGAGGGTCGCTTTAATCGCGTTGTCCACGCTTCCAGCTCACCGCGCGCCACCCCGCCGCCGCACAGCGGGTACGCAACAGCGCATCCGGATGGACCGGTACCGGAAACGCCACGAGATTGAAGCTCGGAAGGTCGTGGAAGCTGTCGGAGTAGAACGCACACCCATCGGGATCGATACCGTGGTCGTCGAGAAATACCGCGATGCGGCGCGCCTTCTCCTCGGCGTAACAGGGACCTCCCAGAAGCCAGCCGGTGGCCCGGTCGTGTTCGAACTGCAGGACCGAGGAGATGGTATCGCGCACTCCCAGTTCCCGGGCGAGTGGCTCCAAGATGACGTCGAAGGTCGTGCTGGCGAGTACCACCCGCCGTCCGCGATCGACGAGCGAGCGGACGTACCGAGTCGCCTGCGTGTACAGGTCCAGCGCAATATGGTCGCGCCACGCCGATAGCGCGATCTCCGACAACTCTCTCCGCGTGCGTCCGCGCAAGACCCTGATCTCTCGCGTGACGTCCTCGAGACTCAGATGACCGAGTCGGTAGCGAAGGTAGAACCACGGCAGGCTCAGAAGATGGCGGCGCGAGAAGAGTCCCACTTTGACGCCAGCCTGGGCAAATCGCCGGCCGGTGGAGTGCCTGGTGAGGGTGTGGTCGACGTCGAAGATGTGGGTGTGGGCGCGATCGGCCAAGTACTCCAAGTAGGATGCCCGGCCGTCGGGTGCTCTCTTTTGCTCCATCACTACGGTTCGGCGACGATACTTCCCGGCGCGACGGCGGCCAGATCGCGAAAAAAACCGGGATACGTCACCGAGGCCGCCCCTGCGTCGCCGATCGTGACGGAATCCGATGAACCCAGGGCGGCGACGGCGAGAGCCATGGCGACGCGGTGGTCGCCGTGACTGTCGACCGTTCCTCCGGACAGTCGCGACGGCTCCACCTCGATACCGTCGGGACGCTCGCGCACCGTCGCTCCGAGTCGTTTCAACTCACCGACCATGACGCCGATTCTGTCGGTCTCTTTCTCTCTTGCCTGCGCTACATTGACGAGACGCACCGGCTCGGGGGCGTAGCACGCCGCGACGGCCAGGGCCGGAAGCGCGTCGGGCATCGCATTGAGGTCGAATTGACCGCCTCGACGCGGACGGCCGGCGACGCGTATCGTCGACGGCGTCTCCTCGACGATACAGCCCATACGGGCGAGAACCGATAACACGCCTCGGTCGCCCTGGACGTCCTGTAGCGACAGACCGGTTACGGTCGCCTCGCCGCCGGTCACTGCGGCCGCGGAAAACCAGAAGGTCGCCGAGCTATAGTCTCCGGGAAGCACGTCGGAAAAGGGCCTGTACCGTTGTCCGCCGGGAATTACAAAGCGTCGGTACCCGTCGCGCTCATAGGATATGTCCTGCCGATCGAGCCACCAACAGGTCATGTCGACGTAGGGACGCTCGTTGAGAAGAGAGAGCGCAATGGTCGTGGCTTGTTCGTTCGGTGTCGTGCCGGTCGCCGTCGCGATGAGCGGCGCGGTCAGAAGGAGGGCGCTGAGATATTGACTCGTCGGGCTTGCGAGCGTCACCGAACGCCCGGGATGCAACGGCCCGGAAATGCAATACGGTACGCGTTCGCGTGCGGCGTCCGACGGCCCGCCGTTTTCCGCTTTGGAACCGACGGAGACGACGGTCGCGCCGAGTGCACGGAGTACCTCCAGTAAGGAGCCGGCCGGGCGCCGCCGGATCGACCCGTCGCCGTCGAAGCGTATACCGTCCGAACGAAGCGCCGCCAGCGCCGTCATAAAGTAGAGCGTGGTACCGCTGTTTCCCACATCGATGCGCAGGGGCGACGCGTCGCTCCGCTGTCGGGAACGATTACCGGAGAAAGCGCCTCCGGCCGGCGGCGTAATCGATAGTGTGGCTCCCTTGTCGTCGCGGGCGGTCTCGGCTACGCTCACTCCGAGGGTCCTAAGGGCGGCGACGCAACTGTCGATGTCGGCGCTTCTCAAGGCGTTCTCGATGGTACTTTCGCCGTCGGCGCATCCGGCAATGAGGAGTGCGCGAATGGTATGGGACTTCGATGCCGGGACGGTCACCGTTCCCCGCGTTACCGCGGGTCTGACGGTCGCGGTCCGGGTCTGCGAATCGATAGTAATCGTTCCCTCCTTAGCGTCCGACCATAGTAGCAGGAGGACGCGGTTTTGAGAATAAAGTCGACTATCGTGGACGGCCGGCGACGTGGTGCCCGTCGTCTCCTGAAATATACTCGTATCGTGTCGGTCGTGGCTCTCCTCCTCGCGGTGACGAGTTACGCTCGGGCCCAGACGGTTTTTCGCAACCCCGACTTCGAGTATGTCGTCGATCTACCGGCGGGATGGCACATTCTCGACGGAGAGAATGCCGAAATCGTCAGTTTTGCCGACCCCAATCGTGTCGCCGTGTTTCAGATCATCGCCTTTCCGGGAAGTAGGTTTGCCACCGCCGAGGCGGTCGATCGACACATTAGGGAACGGTTCGACGCAGCCGGAGATTCGGCATCGTTCCGCTATTTGGGAGAGCCCGCGATCTTCGCCGATTATCGCTTCTCGACCGGGCGATTCGAGGTGCGGGGATACATGAGTTTTCTCAATCGTGACGAATTCGACTACGCCGTCATGACCTACGTCTCCACCGACCACTATGAGGCGTATCACGATCATATTCTGTCCGTTCTGGATAGCTTCTCACCCGATATCCCGTCGCGAGCCATGCCGGGCCCGGTGAGCCAGTTCTTCTCCGCCGATCGCGCGGACCGCGCCTCCGACGGGGAAGCCGGAGCGACGATTACCCTTCCCAGCGGCGTCGAGTATGTGCTTCCCCCGTCAATCAGCTCGCCGGAGATCCGCGAGGCGCACCAGATACTCATTGAGCGCGAGGCGCGCGTGTTGAGCTCGTACGCCCCCCCGCCGGAGAGCGAACATCACCATGGAGCCGGCGAGCCGCCGTGGTGGGTGACCGCGTGGCGCCGCTACTTTCGTATGCTCTATCGCGACAGCTTCGATCGCCTACAGCCGGTCGCCGAGGCGATCTTCATGGATCTCGCCTCGGCGGGCGTTGCACGCGACGACATGCCGGCGCGTATTGTAGAGTGGCTCCAAACTGCGCGCTACGAGCGGACCGCCTCCCTGAGCGACCTCATGAATCCCGCCTCGTGCCTGGTCGAGTTTGCCGGCGATTGCGATAGTCTGGGACTGACCTACGCAATTTTGCTCCACCACCTCGGGTTCGAGGCGATCATGATGGTGAGCATGGAGTTTGCCCACGCGATGGTCGGCGTCGACGTGTCCGGCGAGGGCGCACGATTTCCCTTCGAGGGACGCGAGTGGCTCGTGGCGGAGTTGACCGAGGAGGTCGGCATCGGCCGGATCGCCGCGGACATGAGCGAGATTAGCGCGTGGATCGGCGTAAAACTCGATCCCACGATTCGGTGGTAGCGCACACGTCGTAATCGTCGGGTCTTGGTGCGCCGACCGCTTGGCGCAATCGAGATGAGCTGCCATGATTGGCCCTCATGGACACAGTATCTCCACAGTCGATCTTCTTTTCGGCGGTGCTGGTCATCGCCCTCGGATATGTCCTCAGAAGGCGCGGCCTCGTTGATCGCCGAGACGGGAGTACGATCGCGCGGATCGTCATCAATGTGACGCTCCCGGCGGTGATCCTGCAGACGGTACCCGGAATCGAGTTTCGCTCGTCATTGCTCTTTTTGCCCCTGTTGGCGCTGGCCCACGGCGCCGTCTCCTTCGCCGTCGTGACGCTCCTCTTTCGACGCAGCGCACCGGCGCGGCGCGGGCTCTTTGCGATCTGTGCCATGGGGTTCAACAATGGGTTGTTCGCCTTTCCGATCGTCTACGAGATGTGGGGCGGGGAGGCGATTCAGCTGTTGGCGGTCTTCGATGTGGGAAACGGCTTTGTCGTGTTGGGCGTCAACTACGTCGTTGCGAGTTGGTTCAGCGCCATGGCCCTGCGGGCGTCCGGGAGAGCCGCCGCGGACCTGACGCTCCGCGACGCCCTGCGCGCCATCGCATACACGATCTGTACCTCTGTGCCGATTATCGCATTCTTCTTCGCCATTGCGCTCAATCTTTTCGGATTGGAGTTGCCCGGCGCCGTGAGCCGAGGTGTCGATATCGTAGCCGGCGCCAACGGCGCCCTCGCGCTTTTGGTGTTGGGGATCTTTCAATCCCTGAACATCCGTCGGCGCGACTGGTCCGCTATCCTCAAGATACTCGGACTACGCTACGCAATCGGCGCCCTCTTCGCTTTGGCCAGCGTCGCCCTTATCGGTACGGGCGAGCTCTTTCGCAATATTCTGTCCATCGCGTTCATCCTCCCGATCGGTATGACCGTCATCCCGTACAGCGTCGAGTTCAATCTCGACTCGCGCCTGGCGACCACGATGGTCAACGTCAGTATCGTCGTGAGTTTTCTCCTGATGTGGATGATCGCCGCCGTCGGCGTGTGATCGGTGTCGTTAGCTCACAGTATGTGCGCACGACCGCGCCGTTGCGGCCGTTACCTCAGGGACGCGGCATCGCACCTTTTTTCCGACGGTGTGGTCATCGCCGCCGCATCCGCCGCGCCGGGGGACGGCTACACGACCCGTGAAGGAGCGGCGTCGTATGCGATATAATCAACGCTATGCGCCTTCCAACGCGATGTAGCCGCCCGAATACCCTTTCATTCATGGAGCCTACGTGACCGACGAACCGCGCGTGGAGAAGATCGTCAGGCGCGATCGGGCGTACTTTCGTATCTCATGGTCGCCGCTGTTGCCCGTATCGCGATGGGAAATCAACGCGGCGGTTCCGTCCGTCTCGGGCATATGGGAGCTCTACCACCTGAAAAACGCCCGAATCCCCCGCATCATCAAGATGGGTCGTGCGTGGTACGGAGGACTGCGCAACGAGATTCGCGCCGAGAGCGACCCGACGCTTCCGCAGAATACGGCGATTCGGTCCGTGCTCGAGGAGGGCGACTGTTATTACCGCTACACGATCTGTGAGACGTCGGGAGACCTCACCGACCTCTACTCCGTACTCGTCACTCATCGCCGCGTTACTCAGCCTCGCGTCCTTCCGACCGGACGCTACCGCGAAGTGCGTATACGGGAACCCGACGTCATGGAGATCCGTCGCTTGCGTCGACCCAACGAGGCGCGTAAGGGATCGACGGAGATGGGCCGACGCGTCCCCAATATGTTCGACGTCGTGGAGGAGATGAGGCGCCTTGAGGCCGAGGCGGATGACGGCGAGAAGGGGCGGGATCGCGAAAGTTAGATGTCGCGAGTCAGGCGTACTATATTTATGACGGTACGGGTATAACACTGTACAAGGAGCCACTCCGCCCACTATGTCAAAATGTCGCGTTGATCGACGTAGAAACTATATCTCGACTCTCTGTGTAACGGCTCTCGCGTTGACCCTCGTCGGGGCCGGGGAGGCGTCGGCACAGAGCCGAATACCGGCGGAACCGGGAAATTATTTAGCCATAGCGGGTAACCAGACGGTCGGAGACCGAGACGCGACAACCGTCGTCTTTTTTCAGGTGCCGGTGGGCGTGACCGACACGCTGTACTTCGGTGTGTTTGATGCAGATTCCGGGGCCGCTGCGTTTCCCGACACCGGTACGGACACTCCGACAACCTTCAGCCTTTACGGTGGTCCCGGCGCGCTAAGCGACCCGGCCACCATTGCCGCAAGTTATACCGATGAGGTCGGAAAAAACCCTAACACCGGAACGTTGCTCGTTAGCCGGACCGCGGACGCTACAGAGACGGACCTGAACCAAGCGTGGACCTATATGCCGGGCGTGGCGCCGAGCCAGGGCGAACGGATCGGAAATTTCTATTTCTTCAAGATGGTGGTCACCGCCACCGGCGACCGAAACGGGTACCGGCTGGACGTCTCCAGCACGAACTACGGTAACGCTTGGGGTACCGCCTCCGGCTCGCCCGCGAGTATCCCGGACGTGCGCGCCTTCGCCTACACATGGACACCGATGTTTTCCCAAAGCGCGGGGGTGACGTTCGACCTCTATCCCTTCGTGCCCGAGGACGCGACGGGCAACATTCAAGTCTTTACGTGGGACTTCGACAACGGCGAAACTGCGACCGGCCCCGAGCTCTTCGATACCACCGGCGCCCTGATCGACGGCGACGTAGATACATCCGG
This sequence comes from Alkalispirochaeta sp., assembly GCA_965601925.1. Classification (GTDB taxonomy): domain Bacteria; phylum Spirochaetota; class Spirochaetia; order DSM-27196; family Alkalispirochaetaceae; genus Alkalispirochaeta. The sequence goes on along the minus strand of OZ271854.1, from coordinate 294,491 downwards.
CGAGGGCACCACGTTCGATGTCTTAAATGCGGCAAACGCTACACAGGGAAACGATGCGATCACGCTCTCCGAACATCCGATCGGAGGTGCCGTTAACGGTACGTGGCGCCTGCGGATCACGACCGACGGCAACGGTCCGGCGCAGAACCCGGTCGAGGTATGGTTCGGTCAGGGCGCTGCAGTGGGCGTGCTCTGGTCGTCACTCTTCCGAGCCTACGCCGCGGAGTACTTTCCGGAGGAGCCGGAGCGCGTAACCGCTACGCCGGCCGACGGAACGACGGTCGTCGGCGCCGTGGAGCGCATCCTACTCCAGTTGGTGGACCCATCGGGCGATCCGGCGCCGGCGGTTCGCACCGTCTACGTCTCGATTGACGGCTCGGCGACGATCGACGCCACCAGCGACGAGGCCGGACCGCTCGGCGTGACCGAGCGCACGATCTCTACCAACTCCGACGGCCTCGCGTGGGTCGAGGTGACCAACGCCGTCGCGGAGACGAGTACCCTGACGGTAACCACCGACGGCGTCACCGCCGCCCTTCCGGGACCGACGACGACCGATCGACTGCCGGTAAGTGGAACGCTCGGCGTAAACGACGCCCCTCAAGTCGTGTTTATCGCCGATGCTCCGCCGACCGCCTCATCCGCGTCGGGAACGGCGTTCAATGAGGGGGCGATCGACCAGCCGATCGCTATTATTACCATCACCGAGGCGGGAAGCACGCCCAGTATCACCGCCGCCGACGATATCAGGATCACGATCCCGACGAGCGCGGCGGTTACCTTCGACACGGCGGCGAGTGTAACCTTGACGGTAACGAACGGCGGCGGGGGCGGTGCCGTCGATGACGATCAAACGGTGGTCGACGGCACGCCCGCCGCCGGCTACACCGGGACGCTGCGATATGAGAACGGCAACAAAACGGCCGTGATCGATATCGCCTCCGACTTCGATACCGCGACGCCCGACTCGATCACGATCGACGGTCTGCTGCTGGACACGGTCGGCGACAGCGATACCAACTTCTTTCTCGAGTTTTCGTTTGACGGCGACACCATCGCGGAGGTGACCGACTCGGCCCTCATCGTCGTTCAGGACACTGCCGTCACCTACACCTGGACCGGCGCCACGGACTCCGATTGGAACGTTCAAGGGAACTGGGACGTGGGGGACCCAACGCCGGGAGACGACGGCTTTCCGAACATGGCCACGCACAACGTCGTCCTCCCCGGGGACGGCGCGGGCTATCCCGTCATTTTGACCGGCAACGAGGGCATCAACGATCTCACGATCGGGTCGGGTGCGCAGTTGGACCTGGGTGCTAACGCCTTGACGGTCAACGGAACCTCTTCCAACGAGGGGCGTCTGCTCCTGGACGGCACCGTCGCGCAAGGCACGGGGCTCAACGCGGGCGGGCCGTTCGACGTCGACAGCGGCACGATCGAGTACACCGGCGCCACCGTGACCGGTCTTGCGATCGGCAACCAGTACCACGATCTGGAGATCAGCTCTACCGGCACCTACACCCTCGACGCCGATCTCGACGTGAACGGTGACCTTTCGATCTCCGCCGGTACCTTAGACGCGAGCACTTTCACGATCACCGTAGAGGGCGATTGGACGCGCGCCGGGACGTTCACGGCCGGTAGCGGCACCGTCGCGTTCGACGGCGGCGGCACGTCGGTCGTATCGGGAGCCACAACGTTTAATAATCTTACCGTCGATACACCGGGGAAGGTCGTCCGCTTCACGAGCGGGGAGACGACGAACGTTACCGGCGCCTTTACGATAACCGGCGTCTCGGGTAACAACGTGGAATTACGACCGACCGGTGGAGCCGCTTGGACGATTAACGCTACGGGAAGCGTCACGGTGCAGTTCGCTACGGTTGAGGAGAGTACTGCAAGCGTGGCACTGACGGCGTACTCTTCAACCGGTGAGGGTTCGAACACCGCCTGGACCTTTTTGGGTACGACGTACACATGGGCCGGCGTGACGCCCGACACGAGCGTCGCCACAAACTGGTCGCCGAACGGCAATCCGGCGGCGAACGACAGCGTCATAATTCCCAACGCTACCCCGGCGCCGGTGGCCGACACCGCGCTGATCGTGCGCAATCTCACCGTCAACGCCGGCGCGACGTTGGACATGGCGAATCAGAATCTTACGGTGTCGGACGCGCTCACCAACATCGGCACGATCGCCTTGGACGGTTCCCAAACGGTGACCGCAACGCTGAACACCGACAGCGGGGCGGTGCGCTACAGCGGGAGCGGCGGGCTTCTTCTCGGTACGGCGTATTTCGATCTGGAGTTTGACGGCGCGGGGCCCTGGAACGCGGCGGCGAACATCACCGTCAACAACGACCTGGCTGTCACCAGCGGCACCTTTGCCACCGCCGCTAACGATCTCTCGGTGTCCGGGGCGCTATCGGTTGGAGGAATCCTCGACGCCTCCGGACAGGGAGGCGGTAACACGGTCGCCGTCGGCGGTGTGGCCGGTGGTACCGGTACGCTGACCCTCGGTGCGGGCTCGGCGACCCTCAGTGGAAACGTATCGATCGCCACGCTCAACGGCGGCGGCGGTGCGATCACCATTCCGGCCGACGTAGCCGTCGGGACCGCCTTCATCGGGGGTGCGGGAGCGATCGATATCGCCGGGAGCGTCACCGGCGCGGGCGCATTCACCGAGTCCTCGACGACGACCGCGATCGGCGGCGATCTCACCGTCGCGACGGTCTCTGCAAACGGTGGAACCGTCACCTTCGACACCGCCGGCCCCTCGTCGGTCGGTGCGGCCGGTGTTTACAGTTTCAATAACCTGATCATCGATGCCGACACTACCCTGGCCGGAAACTGGGCGATCGGTGGGGATCTCACCATCAACGTCGGTGACACCCTCGATACCAACGGTCACGATCTCGCAGTCGGCGGCAACGTCGCCGTCGCCGGTGCGTTAACCGGAAGTGCCGGCGCGATCGATATCGACGGTAACGTCACCGGAGCGGGGTCTTTTACCGAGTCGTCCGCAACGACGGCGATCGGCGGCAACCTCACGGTTACGACGTTCAATCTCAACGGTACCGCCGGAACGGTCACGTTCGACAATACGCCGGGCTCGACGGTAAACGCGTACACGTTCACGAACGTCACCGTCGCGGCCAACACCTCCCTCGGCGGAGTATGGACGGTGAACGACACGTTGACCGTCTCCGCCGGTACGCTCGACATGAACGGGAACGCGATCGGTACCGTCGACGTCGCGGTGAACGGCGCGTTGGCCAATAGCGGAGCAGCGGTTGCGGTGACTGCAACCGGAACGGCCGCAATCGGAAACGGCGGCCCGGCGACCGTCGCGGCGACCGTCATACTGTCCGTCACCGGCGCCACGACGATCGATGTCGGTGCGGCGAACGATATCGCGCTGAATAACGCCGCCAACGATTTCACGACGGTCACCACTACCAGCGCCGCCAACGTTACGCTAAGGGACGTCGACGCCATCGTGTTGGGACCCTCCACGATTAGCGGTAATTTGGTGGTCCAGGGCGGCGGTGCGGCGGGACACAATATCACCGACAGCGGCGCCCTCTCGGTAGACGGTACCACGACGCTCACCGCCGGCGCCGCAAACGTCGTCCTGGACGAAGCGGCCAATAACTTCGACGCCGACGCAAACGGGGGGGCGGTGTCGATTGCGAGCGCCGTCGACGCAACGCTGGTCGATGCGAACGCCCTTGATCTCGGCGCGATCGCCATAACGGGAAATCTCTCCGTGATAGTCGGTGTCGGGGCACTGACCGACTCGGGTGCGGTGGACGTCGACGGGACCTCCTCGTTCACGCTGAACGACGGTGCGGCGGTGGACGTTACGCTGGACTCGGCGGCCAACACACTGACCGGTACGATTACGTTCGCCGGGGCCAATCTCGACAACGTCACCGTGGTCAGCGACACCGACATCGACCTGGCGGCGCTTTCAGCTACCGGCGCCCTGAACGTTACCAGCGGTGGGACGATCACCGATTCGGGTACGCTGACAATCGGCGGCGTCACGACGTTGGATGCGACGACCACGATAACCATCGATGACGACGGCGCTCCGTACAGCAACACCTTCGGCACGTTGCAGCTCGACGGTACCGACGTAACGGTGTTCGAGAACGCAGCAATCGATTTCGGTCTCACGGCGGTGACCGGGAACCTCGACGCGACGGCCGTCGCCGGAGATATTGCCGACAGCGGCCAGATCACCGTGGGCGGTGCGACGCAGCTCACCGTTGCCGACACGCAATCGATAGTTCTTGATACCGCGACCAACGACTTCACCGGGGCGGTGACCTTCTCAAGCGCCGGGACGATTGCGGATATTGCGATCGACGACGCGAGTCCCTTCGTGATACAAGCGGGGCTCAACATTAACGGGAATCTGTCGATCACCGCCGACGGTGCCCTCACCGACGGCGGCGCCGTCACCATCGGCGGCAACGCGACGTTTATCACCGGCGCGGCGGCGGATATCACGTTGGACGGAGCGAGTAGCTACGCCGGTACCGTCGCCTTCGACACGACCACCGGGGGCACGACGGGAAATGTCGCATTGACCGGCGTCACGAGCGGCGTGGATCTGGCGGCGACCACCGTCGACGGAACGTTTACGGTGGGTTCAACCGGAGCGATCACCGACAGCGGCAACGTGTCGGTGACCGGTTTGGGGACCTTTACCGCCGGCGCCGGGGCGGCGAACATAACACTCGGCGACGCATCGACCGCCGACTTCGGGAGTCTCGATGTAACGGGCGCGACGGTGAGCGTAGTCGAGGGGAGCGCAATGACCGTCGTCGGCGCAACCGCTACGACCCTTACCCTCACATCCAATGGAACTATGGACGACACCGGTGCGTTGGCCGTCACCGGAACGACGACGCTCTCGTCGAGCGGAAACACCATCACGCTCGATACCGCGGCGAACGATTTCGGGACCGTCGTCGTCAACGGCGGTGGAATCGCATCGGTCACCGACACCGACGATATCGTGCTCGGTGGAACCGGAGCGGCGGCAACGACCATCACCGTTAACTCCGGCGGCGCGGTAACCGACGCCGTCACCGGCATTACCGCCGGTACCTTGGACGTAACCTCCGTCGGCGCCGTCACCCTGGACGAGGCGCACGCCGTCGGCACCTTTACGGCGACCAACACTGCAGTCGCGAACATTCAGTTCAACAACACCGTCGCCCTAATAATCGGCGGAATCACGCAGAACGCCGCGTCCGACGTGGATATCAACAACGCCGGGGCGGTGACGATCGGAGCCGACATCGATACCGGAGCGGGAGATGCCGCGATCAATCGAATCGACATCGATACGGGGGCGGGAGGCGTCGTGGACGCCGGCGGTTTCTTACGTGCCGACACGATCAACCTGCAGACCGCTGCGGGAAGTAGCGGAGCCGTGGGGACTCTTGCCAATCCGATCGAAACCGACGGAAATCCTACTACGCTCTCCCTCGGCGCCGCGGCGGCGGGACAACCGGCGGGAGCATTCATCAACCACACCGGACCGCTTACCATAAATGCGACCAATCTCGCCGCCGATACGCCGCTGCGTGTCGTCGCAAGCGGCGCCCTGACGCTACCGGCGGCGACAATCGACACCGGCACCGCCGATCTATACTTAGAAAGCGGCGCGACGCTCTCGACCGCAGCCGCGCTCAGTACCTCGACCGGCACACTATCGCTGATAACCGGGGCGGGCCAGCTCTCCATTAACCACACCGTCCAGAACACCGGTGCGGGTACGGTCTTTTTGAGCGCCGCCGGTGGAGGTATCGTCCAGACGGCATTCATCTCCGGGGGCGAACTCCTGGCACAGACGATAGGTGCCGGGAACAATCTCACGCTGAACGATCCCGCCAACGACTTTATCACGGTAAGCGTGCGCGCCGTCGACGCGACAGTGCCCACCGCGTTTGTAAACAGCGTCGTCGCGTATCGGGACGCGACCGGATTTACCGTGGGCGATCCCGACGGTACGGCGTTCGACAGCGGTACACTCGGCTCGTTGACGCTAACCGGCGGCGGTGCGGTCGGTCACGATATCACCGACACCGGCACATTGATCATCGGCGCTACTGCGACGATCATCGCCGGTGCGGCCGACGTCACACTGAATAACGGCGCCAACGATTTCGCGACGATCGCGATTACCAGCGCCGACAACGTCACGTTGTTCGATACCAACGGCATCGATTTGGGCACCTCCGATATCAACGGCACCTTGAGCGTTACCGGCGGCGGCCTCGGCGGACACGACATCACCGACAGCGGCGCACTTGCGATCGACGGAGCCGCCTCGTTCACCGCCGGTGCCGCCGACGTGATTCTGAACGATGGGGGAAACAATTTCGATGACGGCGCCGACGGCGGGACGGTTACCGTGGTTAGCGCCGCCGATGTGGTGCTCGTGGACGCCGATACGCTCGAGTTCGGAACGGTCGACGCCGCCGGAAATCTCACCGTCACTCTCGCCGCCGGCCATTTGACCGATTTCGGCGAGGTGAACGTCGGCGGCAACTCGTCATTTACGTTGAGCGGTGGGGCCGCCGCGGATGTCATTTTGGACACCGCCAACAATACGTTCACCGGCACGCTTGCCTTCCCCGTCACGAATCTGCGGAACCTGACGCTCGTAGACGATACCGATATCGACGTTCCAACGGTTACGCTTGCGGGGAGTCTCAACGTGAACTCCACCGGCGTGACGACGAGTATCACCGACAGCGGGGTAATCACCGTCGCCGGAACGACGTCCCTTCAGGCGACCGGCGCTATCGTGCTCGACAGCGCGAACGATTTCGACAGCGACGACACCGGCGATCAGACGACTCTACCGGGCGCGACGGCGGTCACGCTCAACGACGTCGACGCTCTCGTTCTCGGTACGACGACGATCTCGGGACTGCTGACGGTCACTACCGGTACCGGTCTGACGATTGCGGCCGCGGTGACCGCCGACGGCGGCTTCACCCATACGAGTGCAACTACCACTCTCGGCGTCGACCCCACGACGATCGATACGAGCGGCGGCGGGGGGACGATAACCCTCGCCGCGGTCGAAGCGGCGACCGCATCGACCGAGGACCTGTCGCTCGACGCAGGGGCCGGTAACGTCGCTTTGAACGGGACCGTCGGTTTCACTACGCCGCCGGGGTCCCTTACCGTCACAAACGCCGGAAACGTAACGATAGACAACTCGGTAACCACGGGGACGGTGAGTATCAACCACACCGGTGTTCTCCTGATCGCGGCCGCCGGGGACATGAATCTGGACGGGTCCTTTACGCAAACCGGCGGCGGGACGGTCAATACCGCCGGCGACATTACGACCACCGCCGACGCGGTATCATTCGCGGGAGCGGTAACACTGTCCGGACATGTAGCGATCGATACGGGTGTAGGCGCGGGGGATATCGCATTTGCGAGTACCGTCGACGCGACTGCCGCGGGCGCTCAGAACCTTACCCTCGATGCCGACGCCGGAAACGTTGTACTGGTCGATGCCGTCGGCGGTACGCGCCTCGGCACCTTCACGATCACCGCCGCCGCAAATGTCGCCGGGAACGTCGGTGCAACGGCGGACGCCGGGGCGATAACCGCCGCCGTCATCGTACAGACCGCCGGAAGCGGCACATCGCGATTCGGCGCCCTCGATACCGATGCCGCGGGAGGGATCTCGTTGGCCGGGACCAACGGTATCTTCAACGGAGCGATTACGACGATCGGTACCGGACCGGTCGCTGCGAGTTACGCCACGTCGGTGCAGATAGCGCTCGGCGGCGACATTACCGCCGATGGAGCGGTAAGTATCGCCGGCGGTACCGTCGCTACGTCCGGCGACGCGACGACTTCGGACGATGCCGTGCTGTATAGCGGCCCCGTCACCCTCACCGGAGACGTTGCAATCGACACCGGTGCGGCGGGTGGGAATATCACCTTCGATAACACGGTGAACTCCGACACCGCGAACACACATGTTCTGTCGTTGGACGCCGGCACCGGAAACCTCGTGCTCGACGCCGCGGTGGGCGGCGGTGTGCCGCTCAACCACATTCGTGTATTCGGTGCGGCGACCGTGAGCGGCGCGGTCAATCCGATCGACATCAGTGCCGTCGACGTGTACGTTGACGCTCCCGGTGCCACGATTCAGCCCGCAAACGACATCACCGTGCGGCGTCTCATCTTTTATCGCGGCACCCTCGACCTGGGAACCAACAACAGCACCCTATCGACCGTAGACGACTTCGCCGTCTTCGGCGCATCGTACGACCCCGACGATGCGGACCGCGCTACCACCGACGGTGCCGACAACGCCCTATTCGCCTATCCTGCGGCGGCAGGGCTGGCGTATTACCCCGGCGGCGGCGCTTACAACTCACCGACCGTCGGTGACTTTGCCGTGGGTACGACCGCGGCGTTTTCTCCGGACCTCGCCGGGGCCGCGATCAGCGTAGGAAGTGCCGGGAACGGTAACTTTTACGTGAACGGCGCCGACATGACCGCTACCGGAGCCTGGACGCTCACGGTTCAGGACAACAGCGCCTCGAACCCGATCGGCAATCCGCCGTTCGGGGCGCCGTACGCGGTCTTTTTCAACGGCGACGTACGTAACTCAACGGTGACTCAGGGACGCATTTCGGCGCCGTCGGCCGTCGCGCCGCACACGCACAACAACGTAACGGCTGACGGGGCGGCGGTAGTACCGAACGCACCGGGAGCGTTCTCTCTCCCGTTCACGCCTCCTGCGATACCGGCCACCACCAACACCGACTTCGGCCTCGACAGCGCTACCGAGGGGTGGGATTTCGTCGCTCCGTACCTCGCCTACGCGCAGACGGTGAGGGATAACGTCATTCGGCTCACCTTCTCGGAGGCGATCGAGAACTCCAACAACGAGATCGGCGCCGCTATCGCGTCCCTGTCGACCAACGGCGGCGCGGACGCAATCGTGGCGACATACGTCGATGCCGACGCGACACCGGATACGCTGCCCTATACCTTCACCACCACCGACGGAGAGGGTGACGTAACGACGTTCTATGTAGAGACCGGCGGAAATCCGTGGAACACCGACGCCACCGGTGCGTCGGCATCGGTCAGCGGCACCGCCACGGATCGCGACGGTACCGTGCGTACCGCCGTTCCCGATCTCGGCTGGATCAAAGGTGTGTTCTTCGATGCGGGAGGAAACAACGGCGTCGTCAATTACGGCGCAAACGTCGCAGCGGCACGCTTTACCGCTACCGACGACGGTGCAGGCCCGGTCTTGTATCTCGTGGAGTACGGGCGCGCCGGACACGAACACCCGGCGACGAGGACCTACGACGGCCACAACTATCTGCACCTGTTTTATTCCGAACCGATCGATATCGGCGGCGGAGCGTTGGCTACAACCGCCGAGAACGTACGAAGTGAGGCGGACGCGGGGGCCGGGACGTTGATCGGCGGCGACATTCGGGACAGTGGGGGGCTGGTGCTGGTGGACGGCTATTTCACCTACACCGATCCCGACGGTACCGGGCCGATGGAGCGAGGCTCGAGAGACGGCGGAGGACCCGCAAACGCACTATTTCGTACCGACAGCGCAAGCCCCGGGGCCTTCAATAACAGTGCTCAGGAGCTGCGAATCTACCTGAGCGGATACAACATGGGAACGGCGGCGGCGGAGCAGTTTCTCGGGTGGCACGGGAGTATGCCGAATATAAACGCGACGGGCGCCGTAACGATCGACGTCGTGGCGAATCCGGCGATTCAGGATGTATCGCCGGCGGCAAATGCCGTTGATCACACGATCGATACGGTGACGGTCGTCGCAGACCCCGCGGGTGTGGCCCCGGGTCCGACGGTCGCGGCCGAATGGCTGAATGCATGGGACGTCGAACCGCCGACCTTCTCCACCTTTGAGGTCAATGTCGTCCCGGTGGTCAATGAGGTTGTGACGACCGAGATCGTGACGCGCGTAGCGTCGACCGCGCCGAACTTGGTGCAGTATCTTGAGTTTCACATCCTGGACAATGAGTCGCTCGACTACGGCAATGTTGCGGATGGACAAGAAGACAACCCGGCCGGCGTCGGGCTGTGGGATCCGCAAGGGTTTTCGAGCAATGCCGACCTGACGCACACCAACACGCGAGCGAACGAGGGAATCCGGGATATCTCATTCTCGACCTTGGGTGGGCTGACGCCGATCGACGCCTTTTCGATCGAGGAGGTGGATATCGTGCCGTTGCTCAATAACCTATCGACGCCGGGGTTGGTCGTAGGGTTCGAGACGACGGTGGAGGATCAAGGTGTGTTCGGAGCACCGATGGCGAATCCGGATAACGATGCGTACATGCGGATCGAGCTGGACAGCACCGGCGCGACGCATCCGTGGGGCTCGTTGACGAACTTATACGTGGAGTACGACGCAACGCTGGCACGGATCACCGACCTCGCGGGGAATCTGTTACCATCGACGACGGTGCCGATGCAGGCGATCGAACGCACGCCGCCCAATATCGAGTTAGCTCTGGCGATCGTCGGGGCCAATCGAGTGTATCTTAAGTTCAGCGAGCCGGTATTCGGGGATGAGAGCGACCGCACGATTCCGATCGCGTTTAACGATTTTGCGGTGGTCGGGAATCCGCCGACGGCGTTGGAGATCCTGTCGCAGAGTGAGAGCGGTTTTACGGTGGGCGGAGTGCTGGAGGCGTTTTTGACGCTGCAGGACACCATCACCGCCGACGATATGTTCAGTCTGCGCCTCCGGCCGACCGCGTCGGATCGGATCTACGACGCCGCTGAGAACGCGATGCCGGTGAGCGATGAGCGACGGTTGTCGGACGTGGCGATCGGCGTGGTCGATCCGTTGTGGGCGACCGACTCGTTCGGTATCAATGATGCGGGAGCGGACACGGGGGGATTTCGAACGATCCGAAGCTTCGATGGGACTGAGGAGCTGTCACGCACCGATATCACGTTGCAGGGACGGCTGAACACGACCGATGCGAACCGGGCGGTATCGTTGTTGTACGACATCGATATCGGAGACGAAGAGCGCGTGGGCGAGTACTGGTCGCCGACGGTGATACCGGGGCTGATCGAGTCGGGCGCGACGGCGCCGGCGAGGACGGTACTACCGTTTGAGGTGGACGGCGCACTCCGGACGTTCGTGATCCCCGGGAACGATGCGGAGATGCGGAATGGAGACGTGTTGGAGTTCCAGTTTCGCGTCGGACCGTTGGCGGCGGCGACGTCGAGCGACGTAAGCGACCCACGTACCGTCGCGCCGTGGCGAATCGGGATCGGGACCGGGTTCATCGAGCAGCGGGGGAACGTAACAATCCTGAACAACGTGATCTATCCGGATCGCGGTGAGAGCACGGTGTTGGTGTATGAACTGGACCGGCCCGGGATGGTGACGATCAACGTGTTTTCATTGGACGGGAGTATCGTCAGGACGTTGCAGCGCGGGCGACAGGGGCAAGGGACCTTCCGGCACGCGTGGGATGGACGGAACAACTCGGGAAGGGCCGTAGCGCGCGGGATCTACTTCATTCGCGTAGTCGCTCCGGGTGTGGATGAGTATCGAAAGGTGATCGTCGCGCGGTAGCACCGAACGAGCGGGTCTCCGGCTCGATCGGTCTCGTGTCGCCGTTGCGGCCCGGCACGATTCGTATGAAGTCCGATAGTGTCGAGATTCGGTCAACCGCGTCGGACCGTTTTACTCAGTTCTGATTGGGGCTCCATTCCATAGCGATACCGGTCACCAGCACGCTTCCGGCGTCTCGGAATTGCGATCCCGCGATGCTATGCCCGATCTCCAGAACGAGGTCGAGCGCGATCTCGTCTCCATCTACAATCGAGGCAGAAAAAGCCACGGCCGAGGCGTTTACCGTCGCGTTGAACTGCTGCCAATCCGTGAGTCCCCCCACGTAGAAGCGCGTCGTTCCCGAGACGCCCCGCGACGAGGTCACCGATGTGGAGTCGGCGATACGCGGATCGATCCCGGCGCTCATGAAACGCGCCGGAGTACGGTTGGGCGCGGATGCGCCTTCGGCAGTCGGGTCGTTGCGTACCCATACCGTTACGGTGTAACTGCCCCCGGAGGATAGGTCGGGCCGTCCCGCCTCCGTTATCGGCACCGGGAGCCGCGCGTGGTGGTTCTGATCGGCCCGGACGAATCGAATGTTGTCGATGGTTGCTCGGATCGTTTCCCGGGCCGTGACATCGAATCCGCCGAAGGAGAAGTAAGAAAAGCCGGACTCCGGAGTGATCGAGTTGTCGCTCGGGTCGGCCGCGTCGACGATATCGGCGTTCTCGCCGGCGGAGCCGGGATAGGCGTAAACCGTCGTCTCATCACCGGGGCTGTTGCGCGAGATAAGCTGGGTGATTTGATCACTTCCGGAAGAGGTGTTGTCGTGAAGCTCAATCCCAAATTCCTGGCTACTGCTGCGAAAGTCCAGATGGAATGCGTACAACGAGGAGGTGGGAAATCCGTCCAGCAATGCCGTCGATAGATTTACCGCGTAGTAAACCGAATCATTGTCAAACCTGAGCGATATCGACTGCCCCGCGATGCTGTCGGTCTCCACGATCGTAGTGTTAGCCAGATCACCACCACCGTCGATGTCTCCTTCTCGCCAGCCGATTGCATTTCCGCCGCCAAGGGTCAGGTGATCTGCGCCGTCCGCCACGTCGCTTTCCTCAAACGTGCCGTCCTGAAACAGATTCACAACCTCGAGGCGATATACCGGACCGGCCACGCCCGCGGGAAGCGTCCCGTATACGGCCGAGGAGACCTCTTCAAACTCGACATAGTCGACGGTCGCCGTCGCGTCGGTGTCCGTGTCGAGGCCCGGGGCAAAGTACCAAAGCGATGCGTCGCGGCTTCGCGTGGAAACAAGGTCCACGCCCTCGTAGTCGCTCCAGTCGACGCCGCCGGAACACGCCGCCGCCACAAGCGTCGCTACGAGCGCACCCGCGACACGGATAATGAACCGCGTCGCTGTACCGTCGTCCGCCGACCGGGCGTCGCGCGGCGATACGTGCGACGGTGTAAGGTAGTGCGATGCCTTTATTACCTTCATTTCCTCTTCAAATATAGCATCGACGAAGTGCGCTTTCTATGCGAGAGGTGCGGCCCAACTCGTCCCGCACCCTAGTGTCGCAAAACGCCGATTCCCGTGTACAATAAGCGCAAAGTAAAAAGCTCGTTGGAGGACCGGATGATAGGGCGCCAAGATTCGCACGGTGAACGTACTCGAACCATGTTATGCATCGTATGCGGATCTCTTTTATCGATGTTATTTCTCTCCTGTGTAACGGATCGCGTCTCGGACGCGACGCCGGAGGAGTCGCCGACTATCGAGGACGAGGGTGGCACGACGCACTCCTCGGTCGATCTCGATGAAACGGGAGTGGACGAGGCGGTCCGACCGCGTGTCGTCGAGGAGCCGGTTCACTCCGCCGGCGTGCCCTTGGAAGAGGTTTTCACCCCGCTGCCGGGCATGCGTCTGGAATACGCACTGTTCGTGAACGAGGAAGACACGGGCCGACGAGTCAGCCTCGTAATGCAACCCTCCCGCGGTGCGCGGGCCGATTTTTCGATACACGGAGCGGGTTTCGAGGGATTCGCCGTCATGGATGAAGGCGAATCGCTTTGGTATCCGGTGCGCACCGCTATCGACAGCGTTGAGGCGGCGCTCTTGGCGGCGCTACCGTGGCCCCGATTCCTTCCCCGAGACGATGGGACCTTTCTCTTTTCCCGCGATCTTCTCGAAGGCCGCGTACAGGCCGAGTTCGTCGGCGGTGAGGCCGGCTGGACGATCACGTATGCGATCGCCGAAGGCTATCGCCGCGATCTGTCCGGCGATGCGACCGTAGCGATGTCCCGATTCGCGGCCGAGCCGGGCGCGATACCGGCAGGCGGCGCGCCTACGATACGCTATTCGGGATCCGACGGGACCGAACTACGTCTCGAACTGCAGTCCGCGGTCGTCAGACGGCAGCGCTCAATCGAAGGAGTCGTTGTCGGCGATTTGGGTTCGCCGTTGTCGGGTTTCGCCGTCTCACCTCATCCGGCAATCGGACGGCTCGACCCTTCACTGGTCGCTCGTACCAACGCCGAGGGACGATTCGATCTCGCCTTTCGAGCGGCTCCGGGAGACAGTATTCGCCTCTTTTACGGTCCGGTAGAAGGTTCCGGTTCGGAGGCGCACATCGTGCTCCCGCAGGAGATCGTCGGACGTGTCGGGAGCGTCGATTTCGTGACGCTTATCTACGCGAGGCCGTGACCCCCAACTCGCCGAAGCGACGTGCGGTAGAGCCGTACCCCCGCCGCTTTCAGCCGAGAGCCCCGAGCACCTCCTCGGCGTGGATATCGTTCTTGGGCCGCTTGAAGACCTTCTTGACGACGCCGTTCTCGTCGATGACGAAGGTGTAGCGCAAGATGCTTTCGAACTTCTTGCCGTACATGTTCTTCATTCCGAACGCACCCCACTCCTTGATGACCGCCATCTCGGGGTCCGATAGGAGCGGAAACGGAAGGCTGTGCTTCTCGGCAAATGACTTGTGGCTCTCGACGCTGTCGGCACTGATGCCGAAGACCGTCACCCCTGCGCCCTTGAGGGCGTCCCAGTTGTCCCTGAAGCTGCACGCCTCTTTCGTGCATCCCGGGGTGTCGTCCTTGGGGTAGAAGTAGACCACTATCGGGTTACCGTAGTGCGTCGACAGTTGGTGTCGTTCACCGTTCTGATCCGGAAGGATAAAGTCCGGCGCTTTCTGTCCAGTTTCGATCATAGCGTGTAATATAATGATCGCTGTGCAAATTCTGGTAGTGGAAGACGACGCGAAAATCGCGCAATTTCTTCGTAAAGGTCTGGGCGAGGCGGGATACCGGGTCGATCACCTGGATACCGCCGAAGACGCTCTGGGAGCGGCGACGCTGAAGCGCTATGACGCCCTCGTCGTCGATTTAATGTTACCGGGTATGGACGGGCTGCAATTGATCGAGGGGCTTCGAGGTCGCGGTGTGACGACACCGATTCTGATTCTCAGCGCTCGTCGTACCGTTGATGATCGCGTTCAGGGGATCAAGATGGGCGGGGACGACTACCTCACCAAACCGTTCTCCTTTTCCGAGTTACACGTTCGAATCGAGGCGCTCATACGTCGTGCACGGATAGGCGACGGCGACGGGTCGTCTCGTGACGGCCGACGGGCGACGGTCGCCTCCCAGGTAACCAAGTTGGATGTCGGCGACATCGAAATGGATCTATTGTCTCGGGAGGTGTGTCGACAAGGGCGACCGCTCGACCTGCAGCCTCGTGAGTTTTCACTCCTGGAGCTGTTTCTCCGCCATCCCGGGCAGGTGCTCACCAAAACGCTCATTCTCGAACACGTGTGGAGCTACGATTTCGATCCGCAGACCAACGTCGTCGACGTATTGGTGTCGAGGCTTCGGTCTAAGGTGGATCGCCAGTTCGACCACAAGGTCATTCATACGATCCGCGGCGTCGGATACGTACTGCGTCCCGACGGCGGCGAGGGGGGCGCGGAGTGATGGCCGCGCCGCGACTCACCACGCGACTACGACTTACGCTCATTTTCACCGGCATCTCGATCGGGAGCGTCGTCGTCGTCTTCGCATTGACCGTTTTTTCCCTTTACCGGACGTTGCAGCAGGATGATCTGCGCGATATGCGCAATCGGCTGTTGGTGTACTGGGCGCAGTTTCAAACCGGTGGAATCGAGCTTCTTCAGACCGAGATCGATGTCGACAATATCCTCTTCGGCGAGCGGCCCTTTTTCGTACGGATCGCCGATCGGGCCAATCGCACGCTTTTTTTCAGTTATCCCGGGGTCTGGGAGAGCTTCGGTATCGTGCAGCTCGACACGCTACCGCTCAATCCCAACACGATTCACGTCTTGACCTCGCCGGGCCACGACTATGAACTCGAGGTGGCGGGCATCTGGTTGGCGGACGATTATTTCCTGCAGTTGGGACTGTCGACCCAGGATCGTACGCAGCTTCTGGGGCTCTTTCAGCGCAATTTCTTTCTTATGGCGGCTGCGGTCGTGGGTATCGGGTTCGTCGTAGGACTGGTCACCGCCAGTCGCGCGCTCCGGCCGATCTCGCGTGTCACGACCGTGGCGCGGCATATCGTCGACACGGGGCGTCTCGACGGGCGAGTGGAGCAAGGCACCGGCGGCGGCGAGCTAACCCAACTCGTCGACGTTATCAACGCAATGCTGGCGCGTATCGATCGTTTGGTCGCCGGCATGCGTGACACGGTGGATATGGTGGCGCACGATCTGCGTACCCCGATTACCCGGCTGCGCGCGCGCGCCGAACTTGCGCTCCGCGACGGCGGGGACGAGGAGGCTCATGCGGCGCTCGTGGAGACGGTGGAACAGAGTGACGAGATTCTGCGTCTGGTGAATACGCTTCTCGATATCACCGAGGCCGAGAGCGGTGTGATGCGTCTTGATCCCGAGCCGGTTCATCTGGCCACGCTTCTGGGAGAAGTTCGCGATCTCTACGAGCTTCTCGCCGAAGAGCGCTCGATTACGATTCGTCTCGACGTGACCGAAGAGGTGGTGGTGGAGGCCGACTGGTTGCGTCTTCGCCAAGTTGTCGCTAATCTCGTCGACAACGCGGTAAAGTACTGCCGAGAAGGCGGGTTGGTGACGATATCGGGCGGCGCGACGGCCGACCCGGACACCGGTGTGTCGGCTGTTCGCATCGCGGTCAGCGACACCGGACCCGGGCTGGACGAGGCCGAACGCGAGCGCGTATGGGAACGGATGTATCGTGGCCCGGTACAACCCACGAACTCGGGCTTGGGACTCGGCTTGAGTTTGGTGCGCGCCGTCGTCTTGGCGCACGAGGGGCGAGCCTGGGTAGAGTCCGGTGCCGGACGTGGAGCGCGCTTTGTCGTAGAGTTGCCGGCTGTCCGACGACATATATCAACGAGTGGGGTAAGCGTATGAGCATCTTTGAGGCGGTCATGTTGATTTGTTTCGGTATGGCGTGGCCGTTTTCAATCTACAAGTCGTGGCGCACGCGCGAGGTAGGTTCCAAGAGCCTTATCTTTCTCTTGGCGCTTTTAGTGGGGTACATCGCCGGTATTCTGCATAAGGTCTTTTTCCTCATGGATGGTGTCATCGTCTTGTATATCATCAACGGAACGATGGTATCGATCGATATTGCGCTCTATCTTAGAAATCGTCTCTATCAAATCAATGCCAGCTTGGACGCCGCGGAACGCCGAAAGGACGCCGAACAATGATACATCGACCGAACAAAACGCCCATATCGAAGCGCACCCCGGGGACGAAGAAGACGGAGGGCCGGAGATGATCTTGTACGTAAGCAAGCACGGCTCCGTTCGTGAGTACGTCGGATCGATCCGGGAGGCGGTGGGACGCCTCGAAAGCGCCGCTCCGCCGCTCGCCTTCGATCTTTCCAGGGAGGCGGGAAGCGCCGCCGCTACGTTAGCCGGGGGATACGACGACAAGATCGTGTTGGTAACGCCCGTGTACGCGGGGCAAGCGCCGAAATCGATGCGACGCTTTATAGAGAAACAGCGCGAGGCGCTCGCGGCTCGTCCGGTGGCGCTGGTGCTCGCGTGTCTCTACGAGGGCGAGCAGGCACGGCAGCAGATGATGAACGTCTTTCCGTCCTGGCTCCTCAGCCATGCGAGTCGTCAGTTTTTTATCGGCGGTCGCGTGCGTATGGCGATTCTTTCGGGACCGACGCGGTTTATGTTCAAGCGTATTCTTCGCCACAGCCGCGATGTCGATACACTCACGTGGGATACCGCCGAGGAGATCGCCGAATGGTTCTTGGCGTAGCTCGATAAGGGCAAAAAACGTGACGCCCGTGCACGGACGCGGCGTCGGCGAAGCGTCTATTGTTTCATGCTGAAGTGACGATAGGCGCTGAGTCCTGCGCGCGCTCCCTCGCCCAAGGCAACGAGAATCTGTTCTATCCCGACGGTCGTCACATCGCCGGCGGCAAAGATGCGGCTGTTGCTGGTGCGGTTCTGAGCGTCGATGTGTATCTCTCCGCTCTCAGTGCGATCGACTAAATGCGACACGACGGCGCTGTTGCGCTGCGGCTCACGCTCTATGAAGAACGCATCGGCCACGATTGATTCGCGGTGGTCGTCGTTCTCACCGTCGGCCTCTCTCGCGATCGTTACGCGACGGGCAAATGTATCGCCCTTTATTTCCAGAACGCGGTAGCCGTTATAGAGCGTTACGTTCTCTCGACGCCCCAACAGCGCCAAGTGATCGGGAAAGTAGCGTGCCTCGGGTTCCAGTATGAGTATTACACGTTCCGCCTGTATCGAGCATTCCAAGGCGGCCTCGACCGACCTATCGGAGTCGCCGATCACCGCAATCGTCCTCTCTCTAAGAAGATGAGAGTAGCTGACGGCGCTCGAACCGAGGGCACGTCCGAAGAACTCATGTTCTCCCGGGACGTCCAACGGCCGTGGAGTCGTACCGGTGGCGACGATGAGTCGCTCCGCGCGGATCTCCTGTGAACCTGCAGCGTCGGTGAGTGCAAGATGGAAGATCCCGTCATCTTCGGTGATATGCGTTACCCGTCCCTGGCGCCACACGTGATCCAGATACTCGATGCGTGCTCGAAAAATGTGTACCTGTTCGCGCGCCTTGAGTACGTGATACTCCGCCATATCCGGCAGATTGAGGCCGAGCACCGATTTGCCGCCCATCGTCGCGGTGACCATCAGTACGTCCATCCCCTTGCGTACGCAGTACATCGTTGCGGCCAATCCCGCCGGACCCCCGCCGATGATAACGGCCTCGTACATCACTTCTCCTCCGGTGCATCGACGATCAGGCCGTGCTCCATCATTAACTCGGTAATGCGGCGACTACGTCGTATCCGTGTGATTGCCGCCTCTCGGATCTCATCGCTCGAAAGGGAGCGTCGGGCGATCCCCTGCTCCTGCGCCTTCGTACCGACCGCGGCGGCGATATCTCCAAAGAGATCCCACTCCTCCATCGTCGGAATGATGCGCTGTGGCCCGTAGTCGGCGTGGAGCCGGGCGCGGTGTGCGATCGCATCGGCGGCGACAAAACACATCTCATCCGTGATCGTCGTCGCACGCACATCCAAGGCACCGCGAAAGATCCCGGGGAAGCAGAGTGAGTTGTTGACCTGGTTCGGAAGATCGCTCCGTCCCGTCGCAACGACCACCGCCCCCGCGTCACGGGCCTCCCACGGCCAGATTTCCGGCACCGGATTGGCCTCGGGAAAGACGATCGGCCGGTCGGCCATGCGAGCGATCCATTCCGGTTTGATCGTGCCGGGCCCGGGGCTCGAGAGAGAGATCACGACGTCGGCGCCTTCCAACGCCTCCGGAATGCCGCCCCGTCGCCCTTGGGCGTTGGTTTGCTCGGCGAGCTTCCATTTCTCCGGATACTCGTTACGGTTGCGCCTGAGGTCGTCGCGTTCGGTGGAGAGAATGCCGCGGCTATCGTTTACCGTGCACCGCGACGGGTCCGCGCCGCGGGCAAAGATCAGCCGTGCGCACGCTACGTTGGCCGCCCCCGAACCGATGAACGCTATTCGAACCTCCTCGATTCGTTTGCCGGCGATATCCAGCGCATTGGTGAGTCCGGCGAGGGTGACCGTCGCCGTTCCCTGCTGGTCGTCGTGCCACACGGGGATCTCCGCCTCGGCCCGCAGTGTATCCAAGATGCGAAAGCACTTCGGCTGGGCGATATCCTCGAGGTTGATCCCACCGAAACTCGGCTGTAGGTTGAGCACCGTGCGTATGATTTGATCCGGATCGCCGTCGTTCAACATAATGGGGACGCTGTCGACACCGCCCAGGTACTTGTAGAGGAGCGCCTTGCCTTCCATGACCGGATAGCCGGCCTTGGGGCCTATATCGCCCAGTCCCAGAACGCGACTTCCGTCGGAGACGACCGCAACGGTGTTCCAGCGATTGGTGAGTTCGTCCACCAGCTCCGGCTCCCGGTGGATCGCCATGCACGCCTCGGCCACACCGGGGGAGTACCATACCGAAAAGTCCTCCATTCCCCGAACGACACACCGCGGTGTGGTCTCCATCTTTCCACCGAAATGACGATGCCATTCGACGGCTATCTCGTTCCAGCGATCCGCCTTCTCGGCACGTTCGGCGCCGGACATATCTCGGTCAACCGACACGAGGCGCCTCATCGGTCCATATGTACGCATTTGGGTGTTGAAGCAAGAGCCTTCCCGCGGCGTAGCCCTCCGGTCGGCGGCTTATCTCGTACAGGACGTCTCGTTTTCCCGCTCCGGTGGCAAAGAAGATGAGCTTGCGGAACGAAAGCAATACCGCCGTGCCGGCCGAGACCCGCTCGACGCCGTCGTGCCGGCCGGTATGGAGCGCCAAAGGATAGGTGTGTTCGGTGAGAAGGACGCCGCTGCCCGGCTCGACGGTACGCGTTTCGCGCCCATTGATCGAATCTACCATGTCGGCGGAGAAGAGGCTGGCGGTATGCCCGTCGGCCCCGATGCCGAGAATCCCCAACGCAAAAAGAGCGTGCCGCGCCGCCAGAGTGCGTATCCGGCGAGCGTAGCCGGCGACCGCCTCCTCTATCGGGAGCGTCGCGTCGACGTGAATAAATCGCGTATCGGGCAGTCCCAAGGCGTGGGTCGTGGGAAGAATGTTCCCGACGTTGGACCGGGGATCGTCTATCGGCACGTATCGGTCGTCGGAGACCATCACGTGCGCCGCCGGGTGGAGACGGTTCGGCGGCTCCTCCGCCAAACGGTGGTATACCCCCATTGGCGTCGACCCGCCTGCCAACATGACCACGAAGGGCGATGTCGCGGTGCGGCTGCCGACGCTTCCGTCCGAGTCGGCCTCGTTATAACCCGGCGCATCGACAAGATAGCGACGGATCTCATTGTAAAGGGCGTCGCCCGCGCGCTTCTCAGTCTCAAAACGAACGAACTCAACGGACACGCTACAGCCCCTTCTCGGAGTTTCGAACGGCCGGTCCGCCGCTGCCGTGTGAGTACTCGTACGGCTTAATACGTTCCCCCTCGATGCGTTTGAGTGCCGGGGTAACGACCTCCCACGCCGCGGCAAGCTCCTGCTTTTGGATAAACAAGGAGCGGTCGCCGCGCAGCACATCGAGGAGCAATCGCTCATACGCCTCGGGAAGTTGCGTCTCGAACGCTTCGTGGTAGAGCATGTTGAGGTTCACGGCGGCCGACTTCAATGCCATGCCCGGTACCTTATTATTGACGATAAGCTCGATCGCCTCGTTGGGCTGCACGCGTATCCGTAGACAGTTGGCCGCGACCCCGGAAAAGAGTGAGTACGGCAGATCGCGAAATTGAATGAGGATCTCCGTCTTCTGCGTATCCAACGCCTTGCCCGCGCTTAGATGGAACGGTACACCGTACCAACGCGGAGTGTTGATACAGAGCGTCGTCGCCACGAACGTCTCGGTAATAGAATCGTCCGGCACATCCGGATCGTCGAGATACCCTTTGTACTGGCCGGTGATCGTGGTACCGGTGTCCATAGGCGAGGTGGCGCGCAGAAGCTTGGTCTTTTCTTCGGCGATTTCCCGCGCGTCGAGCCGAATCGGTTGCTCCATCGCGATGAGCGCCATCGTCTGGAGTAGATGGTTCTGAAGGACGTCACGAATGATCCCGAAGCGGTCGAAGTACCCGGCACGACCTTCGAGACCGATCTTCTCGGAGAATGCGATCGATATCGATTCGATATGGTCGCGATTCCATATCGGCTCGAAGATACGATTGCCGAACCGCAGAATCATCAAGTTTTGGATAACCTCTTTTCCCAGGTAGTGGTCGATCCGATAGGTTTGCTCCTCGGTGAATATCTCGCTCAACGCCCGCGTCAACTCCAAGGAGCTCTCCGTGTCGCGTCCGAAGGGCTTCTCAATCACGACCCGCGACCAGTCGCGCGTCGCCTCGTCGGAGAGGCCGGCCTCGCGGATGGAGCGCGCCGTGGATAGGAACACACTCGGAGGAATCGCCATGTACATAAGCATGTTGGCGTGTGGGCCGTTTAAAAACTCCAACCGCCTGCCGAGAGCGCGAAAATCGTCCGCGTTGTCGTACTGCCCCGCGTGGTAGTAGCAGCGCTTGAGAAATTGCCCGACTTTGACATCGCATTGACTCGGCTCCGGCTCGTAGCGGCATGTAAGCGTCTTCGCGACACCGTCCCGAAACTCTTTCTCGCTCATCGGTGAGCGAGCGAAGCCCACGACGTGGAACCGTTCGGGCAACAAGTCGTTGCAAAAAAGACTAAAAAGCGCCGGAAGAAGCTTTTTTCTGGTAAGATCTCCCGAGGCGCCCACGATCACGATGTTCGTCGGTTTTGTTGAAGTTGTCACTGCGGGATAATAGTATGAATCGTATGCTATATGAGCAACCCCGATTGTACGACACCGTGTACGATCGCTTTACCGAGGATATCTCGTTCTATCTTGACGTCGCGCAGAACTCCGGCGGGCGTGTGTGCGAGCTCGCATGCGGTACCGGTAGAGTGACGGTGCCCCTCGCCCGAGCGGGAATCGAGATCGTCGGAATCGACAAAAGTGCCGCAATGCTCGACGCGGCCCGTGCGCGAGCGACCTCCGCACGCCTTTCGGCGGAAAATCCGCGTTTCGTAGAGCGCGACATGTGCGCTATGGACTCGGACGACCGGTTCTCACTCGTGTTGATTCCGCTCCACAGCCTCTCGCATCTGCACGATACCGACGAGGTGGTGACGTGTCTCTCGAACATCCGTCGGAGCTTGAATCGCAACGGAACGCTATGTTTTGCACTCCACAACCCCAACCCGCGTCTCCTCGCCCGCGAGAGCGACAGCTTGGAGAGGATTCACCAAGAAATCACGAATGTCGTCGTCTATGAGCGGTGCCGCTACCGGGCGGACCGGCAGATTCTCGACCTCACCTGGTATATCGAATCGGCGGAGGAGACCACCATGGTCGAGCACGGTTTGCGGATGTTCTTTCCCGAAGAGATGCTGCTCATCCTGAAGTCGGCCGGTTTTTCGGTTGTCGACCGCTACGGATGGTACGACCGTACTCCGTTCTCCTCCGACAGCGGCACGCAGATCATCGTCGCCCGTGCGGTATAGCACCGCCGCTACTCGCGCATATGCGCCGCGTGCTCGGCGGCGTAGCCTCGATAGCGCCGAGCGCTCATCGGCAGATCCGCGATCTCCTCGTCGCGTAGACGACGGATGACGCGCGCGGGCACGCCGGCTACCAAGGAGCCGGATTCTACGACCGTGCCGGGAACGACTACGGCACCGGCGGCGACCATTGCGTGGCGTTCAACGACCGCACCGTCGAGAACCGTAGCCGCGATACCGATGAGGCTTTCGTCCTCTATCGTACAGCCGTGAAGACGAGCCGCGTGACCGACGGTGACGCGCGCACCTATGGTAAGGGGGAAGCGATCGTGGGTGACGTGCAGGACCGAGTTGTCCTGAATGTTCGTGTCGTCGCCGATACGCACCCAGTGAACGTCGCCGCGAATTACGGTGTTGTACCAAAGGTTTACCCCGTCGCCCAGGCGTACGTCACCGACGACGCGCACCCCTTCCATAATCACGACGTCGGCTCCGACGGCCGGGCGGCGATCTCCGAGGGACCGTAGCGTAGCCCCCTGCGCGATGCGTGCATTTGCGGCTATATCGTACTCCATACGCGCCATACTACCCTTGAAATGTCGATATGCACGAGCGCATCGTTCGGTTTATCTGTTCCAGAAGTTTCCACCGTACGATCGGTATCTCCTCTACAACCGCACACGGAATGAGATAGTACCGACACGCCTTACGCGCGACATAGGCAGTTTCCGGGCGATCGTCTCTCAATAGTCGCATTCCGCCTATGACCTCGCTCGGCCGCGCAGTGTATATATGCCGTTCACCGCAGTGTACATCGATCGTACCCTCCGCAACCGCAACGATCGAGTCGTCGGGAACGATACGTTCTCCCGCGGCAGCCGTACGCTCGTCCAACGCATGAGTGATCGCGTTGCGCGTCGCTCCGGAAATCCTGTCTCCAAAGAGATAGGTTCCCTCGAGAAAATACTTGCGCTCCAAGTACTCGCGCATCGCCTCCTCGAGGTCGTTACGCTCGATAAACGAACGGTACAGGTCCCGCGGTATCTCCACCACTCGAATGAAGCTGGCGGCGCGATAGGTACGCTTGGATATTTCGCCGAGGAGGCAATTGCGTTCGCCGATCATCGATCCCGCGGTGACGATGTTGTGCGTATTGGTCTCCGACTCGACCGTCTCTACCAGGCCGTTTGTCAGAAGATAGATCGCGTCGACGTGGCCGTCCTTCTTGATCAGGATGGAACCGATCGTCAAGGTGCGCGTCGGACAGTTGGCGAGAAGCGCGATGTCGTGATCGGGTACCGCGGGATAGTTTTGTCGGAGGAGATACCTGATGGAAGCTTCGGGCTGTTTGTTCGCCGAATGAATCAGGACGTCGGCCATGCCGAAGGAGGTGTCGGCACCGATCTCCTTTTCCCGCAGCGTGAGGGGCAGCGAGGTGTGGCTGAGCACGATCCGCGCCGATTGATCGTCACAGAAGTCTTCCGCGACACCGTGGATCATTCCTCCGCCGATATCGAGCTTCTTGATATCTACCGGGATCGAGTAGTTGTGACGAACACGGTCCAAAATCGCACGGCTCGTCTTGTCCCCGCCGGACATCAAACGATCGAGTTGCTGCATGGAGCACGTGTCCGCAAAGTGTGCATAGGTCTTGTAGCCGCCTTGCCACAGGGCGCGGAAGAACATCACCGTCGTCTCGACCGGGTGGGGAGAGAAGACCGGCATCACCTCCAACCCTTGAATCATGTTCCACGTATCGGGTGTAAGGTCGTGGGGAACGAAGTAGCGCTCAAACTGCCCCTCAGGAAACGACATGAGAGCGGACAGCTTCTTCATGACCGAAGCGCGTACCATTGGGGCGGCGAAATAGGGCAGACGGTGGTCCGCGCGCACCAGTGATGTCAATCCGGCAAAATGGTCGTCGTGGGCGTGGGTATGGAAGATCCCGTCTATCTGGTTGACGCTCATGCCGACGGAGTTGAGCGTATGCATCACGCTGGGGCCGGCGTCGATGAGATATATGCGTCCCTGAAAGACGAGAATGCTGGCCATGCACGGCCTCGTACTATCCCAGCCGTCGCCCTCACCGGTATGCACGATCGAGAAGTACTCTCCCTTGATTTTGTGCTGCCCGAGGACGTAGGGCGGTTCGTACTGCTCGCCCGGCGGCAGATTCAACGACACCTTTACCGAGTCTCCGCCGTCCGAAATGCGGTAGGTATTAAGTGCAACCCGTTCGATCGTCACCTCGGGCGCGATCTCGACCGGCTCGTCGTCCACCACGACAAAGTCGATCATCTCCTCGGGACGACGGATCTCGCCGAAGGCGAAGATCTTTTTGATTCGCATGTATTCCGCCGCCGTAGCGTCGTCCAATCCCGCAGCCGACAACTCCTCGATGCTGACCAACCCGTAGGTTCCGCGAAAGATGTATTCGCGTTGCGCCTCGATTTGGTCTCGGGCACCGATAATCTTGGGTCTCACGCCGGTATTGTTCGGATGGCCGGGAACGATCATTCCCTGACGGTAGAACATTTGGAGCACCGGAAACTCGGAGAGATTGGCAAAGTCCCCGTTCTGGATACTCACGTCGGAAAGGATAATCGCGTTGGGTCCGGTCTCCCATTGCGCGCCCTTTCGTTCGATTTTGTGGATGAGTCCTCTACGCATGAGGTGCTTGACGGCGTCGGCTGGGGTTCCGCACAAGATGCGCAGGCCCGACCGGGGAGCTTCTACCCAGTAAACGCCACTGGTAACCCTTGACTTTTTCAATTTTCGCCCCTGGAGTTAATGTAACTCGCTTATGGGGCACTTTCAACGAGTGATTTTCTCGTGTCCGGTGATACCCGTACGGAGGCGGGAGCTACTCCCACCCCACGCTGAGCTCCAGAAGATGCTTCTCCGACTCCCTCCTAAGAATGGTCGGTAGATACTCGAACGCCTGAAGGCGTTCAAAGAGCTGGAGCGCCTCGCCGGAGCGGCCGAGGTGGCGGTAAGCCGTGCCCAAGGCGTAGGTGGTCAGATAGTCGTTCGGATTGATCTCGTACGCCTTTTTGAGCGTGGTAAACCCGACGCGACCGCGGCCCGTTTGGCTGAGAAGTACGCTCAGATTTCGGAGCACGCTTGCATTTTGAGGATTGATGGTGCGGGCGCGATCGAGATGCACCTCAGCTGTTTTGTACTCCTTCTTGCGAAGATACGCACACCCCAGCGCTTCCCACGCCTGATCGTTGGCCTCGTCGTGACGCACGTAGTACTCCAGCGCCTGAATGGCGGAATCATTCTGTCCGTTTTCGGTGAAGGCGATGCCGATATCGAGCAGAGCCGTCAAATTGGTGGGGTCGTCGGCGAGCACGGCCGTGAGGAGCTCTATGGCATCGGCGTATCGACCGGTGCGAATCAACTGTTCCGATTCCGTGATCCGGTTCCGAACTTCCATGGGCCTAAGATATGGTTATCCGATTAAAACAGTCAATTATATCCCCCCGCGCGGTCACCACCGCGCCTCTGCCCCCCGCGCGGTCACCACCGCGCCTCTGCCCCCCGCGCGGTCACCACCGCGCCTCTGCCCCCCGCGCGGTCACCACCGCGCCTCTGCCCCGCGCGGTCACCACCGCGCCTCTGCCCCGCGCGGTCACCACCGCGCCTCTGCCCCGCGCGGTCACCACCGCGCCTCTGCCCCGCGCGGTCACCACCGCGCCTCTGCCCCGCGCGGTCACCACCGCGCCTCTGCCCCGCGCGGTCACCACCGCGCCTCTGCCCCGCGCGGTCACCACCGCGCCTCTGCCCCGCGCGGTCACCACCGCGCCTCTGCCCCGCGCGGTCACCACCGCGCCTCTGCCCCGCGCGGTCACCACCGCGCCTCCCCCCCGCGCGGTCACCACCGCGCCTCTGCCCCGCGCGGTCACCACCGCGCCTCCCCCCCGCGCGGTCACCACCGCGCCTCTGCCCCGCGCGGTATCCTCCGCGCCTCTGCCCCCCCGCGCTTGTCGTCGGAGTGAGGTGCGCCGTATAGTGGCGAGTATGGTTGCGATACTCCTCATCGGGGACGAAATCCTCTCCGCCGATGTTCGCGAAGCGAATCTCCATCTGATGCTGACCGCTCTCGCGCGCATAGGATATCGGACCGGAGAGGTTCGCATCGTTCGCGACGAAATAGATGAGATCGCCTCTGCGTTCCGTGCCCTCAGGGACGGTTACGATTACGTGTTCAGCGCCGGCGGTATCGGTCCGACTCACGACGACAAGACGCTGGAGGCGGCCGCCGAAGCGTTCGATACTCCGGTGACGACCCACCCCGAGATGCTCGCCTTTCTCAAAGGGCGCTACGGAGAACCGCTCTCGCCGATGGTGGCCCGCATGGCCGACCTCCCGCGGGAGACCGAGGTGCTCGGGTGTGCCGAGGGACGATGGCCGCTCATTCGCTGGAACAACGTATTCGTCCTTCCCGGACTGCCGCGGGCGCTGGCCGACAAGATGGAACGTATCGTCGCGCTCCTGCCGCCGCTCGATCGCTCGTGGTCGTCGGAGTTGTACCTGTCGGAGGACGAGAGCGTCTTCGCCGACTGGCTGAGTGAGATGCAGGCTCGCCATCCGGAGACTTCCATCGGTAGTTATCCGGTCGTCGGCGATTTTGACTATCGCACGCGATTGGTGATCCGCGGGGTGAACCGGGACGTCGTGGACACGACCGCCGCGCTCATACGTCGGTACGTCGCCGGTCGCGGGTGGTTGGTGCGCGACTCGATCTCCGGTTCACGGGACGGCACGTTCTGAGCGACCTCTCCCACGTCGAACTCGACCTTTCCGGCGTCACGCCGCCCGGCGGTACACACGACTCTCCGGGATGGCGCGAGGGTTGGAGTGGATGCCTGCTCCATGGGTTCGGTGCGAGTGCGCACGATCTGGTGGGGTTGGCGCCGCAGTTGGGCCTGGCTCGGCGCTGGTTTTTCCCCCACGCGCCGGTCCCCGTTACCGTCGCGGGAATGTCTTACGGGAGAGCGTGGTTTCCCCGGGATACGGAATCCCTCGAGCAGGCGCTCTTTGGCGGATACTTCATACGCTTACGGTCGTTGGTTCCCGAGGGGTTACGACGGGCCGCCGAGGAGGTGCGCCAATTGTTGGACGCACACGGTGTCGATTGGAGTCACTGTGTGCTCGGCGGATTCAGTCAGGGCGCGATGGTCGCCGCCGAGATACTCCGGCAGGGAGTGGTCGATCGACGCCTTCCGCTACCGGCCGCGGTGCTTCTCTTTTCCGGCGCACTCGTTGCCGAGCCGTGGTGGAAGAGTAGCCCGACAGCCCCGCCTCTTCGATATGCGCCGGCGGTTTTTCAGAGTCACGGGACCTCCGACGCGGTACTCGCTCTCAGTGAAGGTGAAGCGTTACGCGACGCGATAACCTCACTCGGGATTCCCGTCGAATGGTCCCCGTTTGAAGGTCGACACGAGATTCCATCCGTCGCAATCGATGCGGCCGCCGGTGTTGTTCATCGCGCGCTCGCGTAAGGATGGTTATCGTGCTCTACGCTGCGGAACCGGATGTGTCGTTCGATCGGCGGCGGCGAGAGGTTGAAATCGTCGTGTTGCCGGGACCCACGGGGATGTGACTGCCCCTACGATCTCGGCCGTGTGATGCACTCTCCCGACACCGTAGCGATGTCCACGGCGCGTGCCAAGGTAAGTGCGGCGCGTTTCTCGTAGTAGGCCGCCTCGTTAATGAAGACCGGAAGCGCGCCGTCGTTGCCCGTCCACCGTATCTCTTCCCCGTCGAACGCTACGAAGAGCGGATCGCCCTCCCGCAGCGGCTCAAAGTCGCGATCCTGCCGTTCGGGGTGGATTGCGCCGGCGAGCGAGCCGTCCTCAGTGCGCGGAAAGTCGAGATCTCCGACCAACCGATAAACGGTGATCGTATCCGCTACCTCTATCTCCTCGTCGCGATTCCAGGCATCGATAGTCGCAATGATCGCGTTGACGATCCGTTCCGTCCATATGAGGACGTCGGCGCGCACTACGCCCTGGGGCGTCGGCCCCACTTCAACCTCGATTCCGTGGGGGGTGATCTCCGCCAAATACGGATAGTCTCCGGCTCTGTTGGCCGATCCCGGCCCGCCCCCGGCCGGCAGAGGAGGAGTCGCGTCTCCTGCTTCCCGATCCGCCGATTCGGCAAAGTAGCTGAGGATTCGCACCTCCGGTATCGCCCGCCGGGTCGCCGCGGCGATGATCCGAGCCAGCGCTCCGTCTTCGCGGATAATCACCGTCGGACCGAGATTTGACGTTGTCGTGTGTAGGTCGATGAGAAACTGGGCGGCCGGTACCGGCGATCCCTTGGGTCCGAACAGCCGGTTCAGCACCTGGGCACGTCGGCGCTCGTACGCCGCCGTCTCGCGGTCGTCGAGCGAGTCGGCGGAGAAGCAGCGATTGAGATCGAAGTCGACGTAGCGTCGATTGCGCTCTACCGCGCGAGGATTGGCGATGAGCGGGGTGAGGGCAAACGTCTCCGGCAGTCTCGGTTCCGGGAGAATCGACTCCCCGCTCGATCCCGGAGAGGGTGTGCGCTCCACCGCGCGCCGACGATTCACCGCCGCGACGCCGGTCGGTTCGTTACCGTGGGTGCCGCCGCAGAGACCCGCGGTGCGAACCACGTAGTTCGAGAGCGACGGATGGGCGCTGCGGGCGATCTTCACAGGCGGCCCCCTACCGAGACGGGCGTTTGCCCAACAGGAGCGCCAGTACGACGCCGAGTACGGCGGCGGCGGCGTCCAAAAGCGCCGCCGGTATCGAGGAGATGCCGGGCCAGATACCGACGACAGAACCGGCGACCAGGCCCAAAATCAGCCAGTAGGTCGTCGCGTGATATCGTTTTATGAGGAAACTCATCGCCTTGCTCACCGCAACGAGCCCGACTACGGCGCCGACGGCAAGTACGAGAAGCACGGGAATGTTGCCGGTGCGTACCGCCTGGAGAAAGGTAGCGTACATTCCGATTATCAGCAGCACGAAGGAGCCCGAGACGCCGGGTATGATCATGGTAGCGGTGGCGATCGCCCCGGCACCCAAAAGGGGCAGTATCGTCGTCGATGTGACGCGTGTAATCGCCTCGCTCATGGCCGGTTCGCCCAGCGTCGCCTGGGCGATCATCAAAGCGCACGCCGCAACGCCGACGGGAATGTAGTGCACGCGGATCTTATGGCCGTGGAGTTGACGTACGATAAACGGCAAGCTCCCGGCAATTAACCCGGCGAAAAAGAAGAATGTCTGCTCAGGGGCGCGGGTGAGACCCAACTCAATGATCCAGGCAAATCCGGCGATTCCCGCCACGATCCCGACGAAAACGGGGGCCAGAAAGGCGAGGTGACTCTTCCAACGCGGCGATATGAAGTCTCCGATCGCCTCGATGAGACGGTCGTAGATCCCCGTTACCACCGCGATCGTGCCGCCGCTGACACCCGGGACCGTGTTGGCGGCGCCGATGGCCGCTCCTTTCGCCGCAAGCGGAATGAGTCGTATTCCGCGAGTTGTATCTGCCATGCGGTGAGCCTACACGATCGACCCCAATTGGACCACTGCGCACCAGGGCGAAGAGGGGCGTGATAACGGCACGTCGGAATATAATAAGAAAGATAAGGTTTTTATTACTAGTCATTAATGCTGTTAACGTGAAAAATGTTGCAAAAAATATGCCCGCCATGTATACTGCAGGCGATACATCCCACACAGGGCAGATTCATGGATCACTTACAAAAGCAGTGCCGGCTCGTTACTCAGCCGGGAGTCGTCGCGGCCGTACACGGGATGGTTGCCGATATAGAGATCGTTCAGCTCGGCTCGTGCGCCTCCTGTCATGTGAAGAGCATCTGCGCCGCCGGTGATGGACGTCGCCGGTTGATACAAGCGCCGAACCGTCACGATCTAAAGAGCGGAGATCGCGTCGATATTTCGATGCCGGAACGGTACGGATGGCTCGGCGTCGCGTTCGCATTTGTGATACCGCTCATACTGGTCGTTGCGGTCCTCTTCGGCACCGCGAACATATTCGGAAGTGAAGAGCTCGGGGCGCTGGTCGGTATCGGTGCGCTCGTACCGTACTACGGCGGATTGTATGTACTGCGCCGTCGATTTGCGCGGATCGTACGATTCGAGGCGACGCCGACTCTCGGCGTCGTATCCCGCCCAATGCTCGGCAAGGAAGGTATCTCGTGACCCAGACAATACTTTTTTCGGTGCTCGTCTTGGGGATTATCGCGGCTTCGTTTGCCGCGATCCTCTACGCGATTGCCCGTAGGTTCGCCGTAGAGGAGGACCCGCGCGTGCACGACGTCGCCGAGATACTGCCGGGGATCAACTGCGGGGCCTGCGGGTTTCCCGGATGCTCGGGGCTGGCCGCGGCGTTGGTCGAGGCGGCCGACGGCGGGGACATCTCGCATCTTACGTGTCCACCCGGCGGCAGCGACACGATGGGACGCGTCGGCGACTACTTCGGTCTCGAGGTGGGAAGCGCCAAGGCGAGCGTCGCCGTGTTGCGATGCGGGGGAACGTGTACGCTCGCTCCGGCCAAAAGCGCCTACGACGGGCCGAAGAGCTGCGTTATCGCACATGGGACCTTCGCCGGAGAGAGCGGCTGCGCCTTCGGATGCCTCGGTCACGGCGATTGTGAAGTCGCCTGTCCGTTCGACGCAATCATCATGAACACGGAGACCGGTTTGCCCGAGGTGAGTCGGGAGAAGTGTACGAGTTGCGGCGTGTGTGTCGACGCTTGTCCGCGAGGACTCTTTGAGGTACGACCTCTCGGCCGTCGTAATCGCCGCGTGTGGGTCAACTGTCGCAATACCGAACCCGCCGTGGCGGCCAAAAAGAACTGCAAGGTG
The DNA here is from genome assembly GCA_965601925.1 of Alkalispirochaeta sp. Taxonomy (GTDB): domain Bacteria; phylum Spirochaetota; class Spirochaetia; order DSM-27196; family Alkalispirochaetaceae; genus Alkalispirochaeta. Next base: position 262,433 of record OZ271854.1, on the reverse strand, counting down.
GCGTGTATCGCCTGCGGCCTGTGCAAAAAGAAGTGTGACACCATCGTCCAAGCGATCGCCGTCGAACGCAACTGCGCATATATCGACCCCGACAAGTGTATCGTCTGCGGCCAGTGCGTCTCGGTCTGCCCGACCAAGGCGATCGCCGCGACCTTCGAGCCGCCCAAGCCCAAACCGAAGACAAAAGACGCGGAGCCGGCGGCGACGTGAGTCGGAGAAGTGAGGAGCGCGATATGCACGCAAAGGGACTCAAAACGTTTGCCGTGGGTGGGGTCCATCCGCCGGACAACAAGCTTACCGCCGACAAGGCGATCGTCGATCTCGCGGTGCCGACACAGATGGCGATTCCGGTTTCGCAGCACATCGGTAAACCCGCCGATATCGTGGTCGAACGGGGGAGCGCGGTAAAGGTCGGCACACTGCTCGCCGCGGCGAACGGATTTATCTCGGCTCCGGTGCACTCGAGTGTGTCCGGCACGGTCAAAAAGATCGATACGGTGATCGACGCGCAGGGGTACCGTCGCCAGGCGGTCATTATTGCTGTGGACGGTGACGAGTGGGACGAACGCATCGATACCACCTCCGAGGTGGACGAGGAGATCACGATCGATCGGGAGAAGATCGTCGGCAGCATCGCCGAAGCGGGAATCGTCGGTGCCGGCGGCGCCACCTTTCCCACCGCGGTCAAGTATTCGATCCCGAAAGGACGCTCGGTCGATACGTTGCTGATCAACGGCGTGGAGTGCGAGCCGTACTTGACCGCCGACCATCGTCTGATGCTGGAGCACGCCGCGGAACTCATCGTCGGTACACGCATCCTCATGCGCGCCGTCGGCGTCGAGCGTGCGTGGATCGGCGTCGAGGCCAACAAGCCCGACGCCGTCTCCCACTTGATGCGCCTGGTAGCCGAAAAACAGAGCGCCGGGAAGATACCGGAGGGGGTGATCGACGTACTGGCTCTGAAGACCAAGTATCCCCAGGGCGGCGAGAAACAGCTCATCCAGGCGGCTACCGGTCGCGAGGTGCCCAGCGGCAAACTTCCCCTCGACGTCGGATGCGTGGTTAGTAACGTCAGTACCGCAATCGCCGTGTACGACGCCGTGCAGAAAAACCGCCCCTTTATCGATCGCATCGTCACCGTAACCGGAAAGAGATTGGTCGCTTCCGGCGGCGGCGGAAACTTCCGCGTTCGCATCGGGACGCCGACCGCCGCGTTGGTCGAGGCCGCCGGAGGAATGCCCGAGGGGACCGAGAAGGTGATTATGGGTGGACCGATGACCGGTCGGGCGATCACCGATTTCGACGTACCGATCACAAAAGGGTCCGGCGGATTGATCTTCTTCGATGCGCGCGAGGCGCGTCGCCGGGCGGTGGATAACTGTATTCGCTGTTCCCGCTGCGTCGCATCGTGTCCGATGGGGTTGGAACCGTATCTGTTGGAGAAGCTCGTCCAGGTGGAACGTTGGGACGATGCCGAGCGTGAGGGCATCATGGATTGCATCGAATGCGGAAGCTGCAGCTTCGCCTGTCCGTCTAATCGAGCGATCCTCGACTGGATCAGACTGGGCAAGGCGAAGGTGGCTTCGCTTCGTCGGAGCCGGGCGGCCGCTCGCGCAGGAAGGTAAACGAAATACGATGAGTACGCGATTCAACGGTCGACCCCTCGTGGTCGCCTTACCGCCGCACGAGCGTAGCGACGTTTCGGTGGCTCGCATCATGTGGTCGGTCGTCTTGGCACTTGTACCGACGACCATCGCCGGCGTGTGGTTCTACGGGATCCGCGCCGCCGCAGTAGCACTCGTTGCCGTAGGAACGAGCGTCGGTGTGGAACACCTCGTAGTGCGATACCTCTTCCGTCGCGAGACGACATCGGTCACCGACGGCTCCGCGGTAGTGACGGGGCTCCTTTTGGCCTACAACGTCCCGGCCCCCATTCCCCTATGGCAGATCGCAATCGGTGCCGTCGTCGCCGTCGGTATCGCCAAGATGGCCTTCGGCGGGATCGGTAATAATCCGTTCAACCCGGCGCTGGTCGGACGGGCGTTCATGCTCGTCTCCTTCCCGGTCGACATGACCAGTTGGCCCGTACCGCGTTCTGTCGGGTTTGCCGCGTGGAATCTCGATGCGGTGACCGCCGCGACGCCGTTGGGATTGATAAAAGACGCGGGAGCGGGCGGACTGGCGCGCGTCGCCGATGAGCTGCCCACCTACCGCGATCTCTTTTTGGGGAACATCGGCGGGTGCATCGGCGAGGCGAGCGCTTTGGCCGTGATCATCGGCGGCCTCTATCTGGTGTGGAAGGGATACGTTCAGCTCGCGGTTCCCACGCTGTACCTCACCGGCCTCGCCGTCGTTACCGGTATTGCGTGGCTCGTCGATCCTGCGACCTACGCCGATCCTCTGTACCATATTCTGGCGGGCGGCGCGATGCTCGCAGCCTGGTTCATGGTAACCGACATGACCACTACTCCCATGGCAAGAGGCGGTCGCATGGTGTTTGCCGCCGCCGCCGGTATGTTGTCGGGCGTGATTCGGCTCTTCGGAGGATTTCCCGAGGGTGCGAGTTATTCGATCCTGATCATGAACGCCTTGGTGCCGGTGATCGATCGCCACATCAAACCGCGCAAGTTCGGCTATCGCGCCGCGTCGAGGAGTGGCGGCGCACCTGTGCAGAAGTCGACGGGAGGCACCTCATGAAGAAACTCGAGTCGACACTTTCCAATATGTTTTTCGTGCTGACCTCGATCGCTCTCATCTCGGCGGCGGCGCTGGCATTTACCTACGGCCGTACCAAGCCGATTCTCGACGAGCAGGCGCGTCAGCGCCAGATCGCCGCGATTGCGGAGGTGGTCGTACCGTTCGACAATGCGCCGAACGAGGACGTGATCGTCTTGGAGGCCCATCCCGGCGTAGAACTCTATCCGGCGACGCGGGACGGAGTGCGGGTCGGCACGGCGGTGCAAAGTTTCTCTTCCGCCGGATACGGCGGCGATCTCACCGTTATGGTCGGATTCGATTCCGAAGGCCGCATCACCGGTAGCACCGTATTGCAACACGTGGAGACGCCGGGGCTCGGCGCCAAGTTGACCGAGGAGAGTTTTCGCGACCAGTTCATCGGGATGCAGCCTGGAGTCGCGCCGCTCGCGGTTACCCAGGACGGCGGCCACGTCGATGCGATCACCGCGGCGACGATCAGCTCACGCGCCTTTGTCGAGGCGGTCAATCGGGCGTGGCAGGCTGTGGACGCCGCCCTGCCGTCCGTCCCCGACAGCGTCGGGTCGGAAGGCGACGTCGAGGTGCGCCCCGTCCAAAACGAGGCGCGGGATACGGTAGTGATGGTGGGAGGTGAATCGTGAACGGGACGACGCTCAAGGGAGAGTTCGTCAAAGGTTTTTTCAAGGAGAACCCGGTGTTCGTGTTGCTCTTGGGAATGTGTCCGACTCTGGGAGTCACCGGGAGCGCCGCGAACGGTCTCGGGATGGGGCTCGCCACGACCGCGGTGTTGCTCGGGAGTAACATCGTCATCTCCCTCATAAAGAACCTGATACCGGAGAAGGTGCGCATTCCCGCCTTCATCGTGATTATTGCCAGCTTCGTGACCATTATCGATCTGACGATGGCGGCCTATGTCCCGGCACTTCACGCGCAGTTGGGGCTCTTCATTCCGTTGATTGTCGTCAACTGTATTATCCTGGGCCGCGCCGAGGCGTTTGCGAGCAAAAACGGCGTACTCACCTCGGTCGTGGATGCATTGAGTATGGGGCTCGGGTTCTCATTCGCCCTTACCCTGTTGGGGAGTGCGCGGGAGATTCTCGGCTCCGGTGCGATCTTCGGTGCCGCTATACCGTGGCTCGCCGACAATCCGATTCTGATCTTCATCATGCCTCCCGGTGCATTTATCGCCCTTGGATTCCTGATTGCGGCGGTGAATAGCGTACGCGACCGCGCCGAGGCGGCGGCGGAACGGCGCTCACGCTCACGCAAGGCCGCCTCGGCGGCAATCGTCGCCGGGACGATCAATACCACGACGGGGGTGTAGACTGATGGAGTATGTAGTTATCATCGTAAGCGCCGTACTGGTGAACAACATTGTCCTCTCCCAGTTTCTCGGGATCTGTCCCTTTTTGGGTGTGAGTAGCCGACTGTCGACCGCGGTCGGCATGGGTATGGCGGTCATCTTCGTCATGACGATGGCGACGATCGCGACGCACTTGGTACAGCACCTGATACTCGTACCCTTGGGGCTGACCTTTTTGCAGACCGTCGCGTTCATCCTCATTATCGCGTCCCTTGTACAACTCGTTGAGATCGTACTCAAGAAGGTGAGTCCGGCGCTCTACCAGGCCCTGGGCGTCTTTTTACCCCTTATCACGACCAACTGTGCCATTCTCGGCGTCGCGATCCTGGTCGTTACTCGACAGTACACCCTCGGTGAAGGAGTCGTCTTCGCAATCGGGAGCAGCATTGGATTCATGTTCGCGCTGTACATATTTGCGGGTCTCAGGGAACGGATGGATCTGGTGGACATTCCCAAAGCGATGAAGGGCGCCCCGATCGCGCTGGTCACCGCGGGGCTTCTCGCGCTCGCGTTCGGGGGCTTTGCAGGTCTCGTGTAGGTGCCGATTGAGGCGCGCCTCGGAGCGTGTTTGCCGCCCGTCGTGCGACATCGGACGGCGGCCTGAAACGCGTCCTCGCCTCGGTAGCGGTCCTTTGGGAGAGTGCTATCCCGCGCCTTGAGTGAGCGAGGCGATGAGATCGTCTACGTCGTCCTGGCTTGCATCGTCTTTGCGCTCAAAGGCGAGTTCGAGGTTCACCTCGCGCAACTTGCCGAGAAGATTGTGCACCATGACAAAGAGGATGCGAACTCCCGCCTCGGGCTCGTCGCGCAAGACGTCCAGGAACGCGTCGCGTTCGAAGCACATCAGACGACTCTCTCCCTGCGAGACGACGCTCGCCGTCCTCGGTAAGTTGGCGAAGATCGCCGCCTCCCCGACGACCTGTCCCGGGCCGAGGGTCGCGACGTACGCCTCTCGTCCGTCACGGTCGACCATAACGGCGCACGAACCGGACAAGATCACATATACGCTCGACTCCACGGAATGTTCGGTGATGAAGCGTTCCCCGTCGCTGCACTCGGCGAACGACGAGCAGTCGAGGAGCCTACGGACCGATTTCTCCGGTAGATATCGAAAGAGTTGGATCTTTCCGAGCTGAGGAATCAACGTATCAATACGAACGCGGATTTTTTGCATGAATCACCGTACCTATATCACGTGCGCTTGTTCCATCACCAAAGGCACCCTGTGTCACCCACCGGCGAATACGCGGCCCGACGTGAGTGCGTTCGACGTCACGGGCCGCGCCGCTACTCTTGACCGACGAGAGCCTTGATGTATTGGAGCCGCTCGTAGCTGTCGGGCGTCTCACTTCGTGTTCGGCTCAATTTGCCGCGAAACTGCTCGATCGTCGCAAAACTGTGCCGATCCATCCACGAGGCCACCTCATCGCGCATGGGCGAGAGGTGCTCGACGCCGTGTTTGTACAACGCCGAGCAGACTTGCACGACGTGCGCTCCGGCCAAAAGCGCCTTTACCGCGTCGCCCCCCGAGTGGACCCCGCTTGAAGCGGCCAACTGAGCCTCGGTGCTGCCGTAGATCAGGGTGATCCAGCGGAGCGGAAACGCAAGATCCGCCGGGCTCGACATGGGCGAGCCGGAGCGCAGGCGCATCGCCTCAATATCGATGTCGAGTTGATAAAAACGGTTGAAGAGCACCACCGCCGCCGCGCCCGCCCAACGCAGTCGATCGACCATCGTCGGAATCGATGAAAAGTAGTGGCCTATCTTGACGGCGATCGGGATCGAGACCAGCCCTTTTATCGCCTCGACGGTCCGTACGTAGAACTCGGTGACTTCATCGTCGTCGTCCTTGTAGTCGTACGGCATGAGAGAGATATTTAGCTCGATCGCATCGGCTCCCGCCTCCTCGAGCGCCGGAACGTGTTCTTCCCACCAGTCGCGGCTCACCGCGTTGATGCTGGCGATCACCGGTATTCGCACCGTCGCCTTGCTGTCCCGAATGAGCGAGGTGTAGCGTCGGAGCCCGGCCTCGGTCTGGATCTCCCTGATGTAGTCGGCCGCCTCGGTGTGCTCGGCACCCGACGCGCTGGCGTCGATTTCGGCTTGAATCTCTTCTTCAAAAAGCGATTTCAGCACGACTGCGCCGGCGCCGGCGGTCTCGCACTGTTTGACTTTGTCGACCGTGTTGGTGAGACTCGAGCTTGACACGACGAGCGGATTGGCCAGCTCAAGACCCATGTACCGTACGCGCAGATCTGCCATGTGTTTCCTTCCGGGGATTGTTCGACTATGGTAGTCGGGATCGATCGAGCTGTCAATCGAGGCGGTGTGTCCCCCGGTCGGCTCAGGCCGCGAGCGTGTTCGGGATTGAGACGCGCCGACGGTCTTCGCTCCGCCTGCTTGGCGATACGTAAAATATTATTTATACTATATAGAGAAAAAATAAAGACAGAGTTTCCCAAGGGAGATACACTGCCTCATTACTGGAGAAGTGGGAGCACGGCATGGCTGACAACGAACAGAATCACGATATCGAAAACGTAATCATCATCGGTTCCGGGCCGGCGGGGCATACCGCCGCGGTATACGCCGCCAGGGCCGATCTCAATCCGCTCATGTTCGAGGGGTTCATGGCCGGCGGTGTCGCCGCCGGAGGACAATTGACGACCACCACCGATGTTGAGAACTACCCCGGTTTTTCCGACGGAATCATGGGGCCCGAGCTCATGGATCAAATGCGGCGGCAGAGCGCGCGATTCGGAACGCGGATTAAGACCGCGACCGTCGATGCGGTGGATCTGTCGAGTCGACCATTTACGGTCAAGGTCGGCTCTGCCGAGTACAAGGCCAAGACACTCATCGTCGCCACCGGCGCTACAGCCAGGCGCCTCGGCCTACCCGGCGAGGACCAATACTGGCAGCGCGGGATGAGTGCGTGCGCGGTGTGCGACGGCGCACTTCCGATCTTTCGCGACAAGCCGCTCATCGTGATCGGCGGCGGCGACTCGGCGTGCGAGGAAGCGAGCCACCTCGCCAAGTTCGGCAGCAAGGTGACGATGCTGGTGCGGCGCGACGTGTTGCGCGCCTCCAAAGCGATGCAGAAGCGCGTCCTCGACAATGACAAGATCGAGATTTTGTGGAATACCAACGCGACTGAAGTTACCGGCGACGGCAAGCTCCTTACCCACGTCAACGTACGAAACAACAAGAGCGGCGAGGAGCGTCTGTTGGAGGCGAGCGGTCTGTTCTACGCCATTGGCCACACGCCCAACACCGCATTTCTCGACGACCAGTTGCCGATGGACGACACGGGCTATCTCCTTACCGGAGACACGTCAACGACCACCGGGATTCCCGGCGTCTTTGCGTGCGGTGATGTGCAGGACAGAGTCTATCGCCAAGCGGTCACCGCCGCGGGATCGGGCTGTATGGCGGCGTTGGAGGCCGAGCGATTTCTCACCGAAGAGGCGTAGCGGGGTACGTGCCCTCGCGGAACGGTCGAGCGCGCGTTAGAGATATCGTTTAGGCTCTTCGTCGATGACGCCGGCGGTGAGCTCGATGTAAGGCTTGGCGGGGCTCATGTTGAGTTTGGGAAAGAGCACCTCCTCGATCTGAAAGAAGCCGACCGACTGGGACATCTCGATTTCGATTTTGATCGGTTTGTGTTCTCCCTTGCCGATCGTAATGCGCTCCACCGCCGAGGACGAATACTTGTGAATGTCGCCGACACGCGCCTCGGTATTGATGAGCATGGGTATTCGCGCGCGTCCCTTTTCCATGTCGCATCCGTCGGCGATGAGGATCAACCCCGCCTCCAGTGAATGGATGCGGATCATCGCCATGTGGCCGACGATCCCCTCCAGTATGAGTGAACGGAGAATGACCCGTTTCGTGAGGTCATCCGGGTAGAGCTCGGCGAGATACCGGTCGATGATCGGTCGTGCGAGCTCGGCGGAGTAGTTCTCGTGGTCCTGTCGCGTCACACTCATGCCGATATCGTGGAGAAGGCCGGCACTGAACAGGGCGAACACGCTATCTTGGAACGATCCGATACCCTCGGTCTCCAGGCTCATGGAGATGCCGGCGTCGCGAAAGAGGTTGGCGAACTTCAGGGCGTTTTTCACGACCTTGCGCATGTGTACCGGCCCATGGTCGTTGTAGCCGAGGCGCTTGATGCTCACGATGTTGGCGTAGTCCTGCAACGCCTTTATCTCCTCGTCGTGGAGCATCTTGTCGGCGATATCCGCCAAACGCGCCGGCACGAGCTCGAGTATGCGGTTGTCCAGACCGATCTCTTTTGGTGACTTGGTGATACTCATAGTCCTATCGCGATTGTATAACCACGCCGAGCTTTTGCAATAGGGGAGACGTTGCGATACTATGCGTATCGTAATGAGTTCCATAGTCGCGTCCGATTTGGTTCCGACGCTACGGGCTCGGAGCGTGGCGGTCGGCTCCGGAAAAGGCGGCGTCGGAAAGTCTACAACCGCGCTCAACGTAGCGCTCCTTCTCTCGCGGCAGGGGTGTCGGACGGCTCTCGTCGATCTTGATCCCTTATCCAACGTGGCGGTAATTCTCGACATACCACCGGAGAAGCTCGACGGTGTTCTGCGTGACCCCGAGGAGCACGGCAGCCTTGAGCGGTTTGTGGCGCCGTACGGCGAAAACATCGATCTCGTCTTTCCACATCCCGGCGCGCGGGACGACGGGGGGGTGGAGAAATTTCGTCTCTTTGCGCGCTTTGCCGAGCAACTCGTCGAGCGATACGACGTATTGATTTTCGACTTGCCGGCCGGGATCAGCGCCGAAGAGAATCTGCACTTTCTCCCGTATATCGGAGCGCTTCTGCTGGTGACGAATGCGGAGCCGACGTCTCACGTGTCGGCCGGCGGATATCTGCGTAGTATCTTCGAGATTCGTTCCACCATGCCGATCCTCGTGTGGCACAATCGGTATCGTCCGGCCGGTGAGTCCGGCTTCGATCCCCGCTCGGTGGTCGCGAATTACAATCGATACGTCGGAGACGAACTCAAGATTACCGACGCCGAGGCCGAGGCGATCCGCGATATCGCCTTTGTGCCTCCCGACCCGGCGCTCGATCTGCTCCAAACCGATATCGATCCGTCGGTAACGATCTACGCCAAGATCCGCGAAACGTTGGGTCTGGTGCTTGACCAACTGATTCGATCCGTCGTCGCCTCGGTCCCGGCGGGAAAAAAGAGTCTGGATCTGATCGTTTACTACCTGACGCACACCAGCGACATCGACGAGGCGGAGTTGTACGTCCGGGAACTGGATGCGTTTCTCGCCGGCGTAATCCGTACGAGCGCTCGAGAACGCGTAAAGGAGCTGTGGGATCGGCTCGATCGCTCCGGCGACCTCGAGGTTCTCTCCGCCGCTCAGGAAACGGCGCTGCGCCGCGTCGTCGCCGAGCTTGCCTCGGACGAACTCTTCAACGAGTTGGTGCGGGTGCTGCGTATTCTCGACGATGCGATCGAGGCGGTGGCCGGCAGCTCTCGCGGGTTTCTCCAGCGTCTGAGCCTCGACCATCACCGTATCGTGAGAGGCGCGGTCCCGAGAGTGCTGAGCCTTATCGGGGCGGAGGCGGCGTCCCACGGGGGAGGGCGTCTGTCTCTGTTCGCCCGTAACGCCGCCGCTACCACGTTGTTTCTGATCGCCACCGATAAGGAGTTCGACGACGATGAGGCTCGCGAGCTCATCCGCAGACTTATCCCGACGCGCCGCAAAGCGCGCGGGGGAGTGCAACGCGATCGATATCGCCAGATCCTGCGGGTACTCAGTCGCGACGAGGAGTATCATCGCCTCTTTTTTCAGGTGGTCAGAACGCTGTTTCCCAGCATTACACGCAAAATCTCGGCGCTCAACGCGCGCTTCGGACTGTCGGCACTCCTGTTGCGCGACGAGGCGGGCGCCGTGCACCGGTCGGCGTACGTGAAACTGACGACCCACGTGGTACACGACGTAGTGAACGCCGGGCTCGGTGTATCGATCAGCGCCACCTACAACGCCGCCGCCCAGTCGATTCGCGCCGGCGTCGACGGCATTGTTCGTGACCGGCGGTGGCAACGGAACGAAAAGACGTAGCCGAACGCCGCGATAACGGTGTCCAGTTCGGCCTCGGTATCGATAGTGTCGACGATCGGTCGGTGTCAAGACAAAGGAAAAAAGAATCGCTACATGGCACCGAGAAGTGTATCTATCTTCGTCGTAACTACCACGATATCCTTTTCGAGGTCTCGTCCCGCTTTACCCCAGAGAGAGCGAACCGTCGTTAAGATATCGTCAATGGACGCCTCCGCATCGAACCGAACGACCCACGACGACGGATATTCTTCCCGTTGCGTCGAGATGTACTCCTCGACTCGCTTCAGTATCGCGGTGGCCGCCTCAGCGACTTTTGCTCCCTTACACCGGCCGCGGTGCGCGCTAGCCAGGAGATCTTTAAGAATTCGTAAGTGGTTTGCGACGATGTAACGCTGCTCTTCGCTGGTTTCGGATGGTTCCGGAAGCCATAACGTATCGCCGAAGCCGGAATCAGAAATCAACATTCGAAAAAAACCTCAGATACTATCTCCAATAATCTTTACATACCGTAATCTTAGTAGTCTCGCATCCTCCTGGCAAGGTCTTTTTTCAAGAAAGCAAGAATAATGTCATGTACTCGGGTTTTTCTTCGATTTCTCTTACGTAAACATTTTTTATATGTATCGCCCCCAACGAGCATTGTAGTACTCCCTGAGGACGATAACAACGATGGTACCGATCAGTTACAGCTACACGTGCCGCCGCATCCGCATCCGCCCACGGGTTCGGGCGCTTCATCGCTGATGGCGGTGACCCTAACTGTGAAGTCGAGCGGTACGCTCGCAAGCGGGTGGTTGCCGTCGAGCACCAACTCGGTCGAGGTGACCTCGCTTATGATCATGATCGTTCCGTTGATGTTGACGCGCAAACCCGGCTCCGGCTCGCGTCCCAAGGGAAGCGCGTCTTTCGGCAGACGCTTGACCTGCGCCTCGTCGCGGACGCCGTAGCCCTCCTCGGGAGGGATAACGAACGAGAGCTCGTCGCCTATGCGTGCGCCCTCTACCCTGGTGTCGAGTCCGGGCACGACATCCCCGTATCCCTGCTTGAATGTGAAGGGCCCACTGTATTCGCTGCTACCGAGAAGCGTTCCGTCGGGTGCGGAAAACTCATACTCGATCGTGATGTACTTGTCTTTTGTTACTACCATATCATTTACAAAATTACTCAACTTCAGGCTGCGTTTCAACTACGCCGTTATTCGACTCGGGGAGGATCGCCTGCGCTGCGCCGTTGCGTGTCGCATGAGAGAACGCGTTGACAGTAGATATGGCATACCGTAGCCTACGGTATGAGACAAATCATTCTGTATACAATCGTCTTCACCGTCGCGGTCGCGGCGGCACACGGGCAACTCGGTAGCCGGCCGGCCGGCTATACCGACCATGTCGACGAGGAGTTCGAGATCGCTTTTTACTATCCCGACGGATGGTACGTCGCCAACGGGAGCGATTCGATCTGGGTGGTCAACCGCGAAGCGCTTCTCGGCGACTTGAATCGCGAGGCTCCGGATGTGCAACCGGGGGACGCGATGTTAACCTTCGGTATTCTACCGACGATGCTCCTCTCGATGATGGGAATCTCCGTCGACGATCAGGGCGCCATCGTGGACGGGATATTCGAGAATATGATGGCCGAGGACGCCGACCTGCAGAACAGGGAGCGGATGACGCACCAGTTCGGCGGGCGAGAGGTTCCTTCGATTCTTTTCGACAATGTTTCCCACGAGGTCTCGGGGATCGTGTTCGTGACGCACGAGCAGGAGAATGTGATCGTTTTCGGCGTCGCCCTTGGATTTCGCGAGGATCTCGTATCGCGGCACGAACAACTCGCTCAGGTCGTGTCGACCGTCGAGTTCACCGGTTCCCTCGAGAGCCTAATGGGGCAGTAACGGTGAATCTGCGCACCCGGTGGCTCCTGTTTTGCATCACCGGGCTCGTCCTCGTGGGCGCGGGCGTTGCCGTCGTCGGCGAGGCGATCATCCGCAGAGGCTCGGGACTCCCGTGGTTTTGGATCGGGACCGGGGGATTAACGGTCCTCAACGCCGGACTCTCTTTTTTCGGAAGCGGTGTGATCTGCCGCGTACGTTTGTTGAGCGTGGCCGACCGCATGTAGTCGGCCCCTCGCGGTGCCGGCAATCCGCGCCCATCGGTGTCGTCGGCCGATACACGCTCACCGTTTTCCTACCGGGCGATAGTAGCTGCGCGGCGAGCGGGCGGAGCCGCCTTGGAGAACCTTGGCCACCACTCCCGCGGCCACCTCGTACTGGGCGTAGAGGATTCGCGTGTGCCGATGGCGATCAAGTTCCGCAAGGACACGTCGGGCCTTGGCCGCCCCAACGAATGTAAGGATTCTGTCCCGCTGCTCGTCACTCATGTACAAGAGGGAGAGGGAAAGATCCTTGTCGGCGACGCGCATCAGGCGATTCTGACAGTCGACGGCCGGAATCACGCGCAGAAGGTCCAAGATCCGGTTATGGGGAGCGGGGCGTTTCATCGTCTGTATAGTATAACGATGCCGAACGCATGTGGACCTTCGACGTCCCGGTCCTGAGGTTCCTACTCGGTAGACCTCCGCATACTCCGGCGTTGCTCGGCGATCCGACGCGCTTCCGCATTCGCACCATGTCGAACGGCGCTTTTTGTTAGTACGGCGGCGTCTTTTGTCCGTTCCGCGCGACGCTCGCCTCGCTATTCTCGTTCTCATGGCGCGCGCCGTACGCTTCACGCGACTCCCTTCGATACGATGGGCGGCGGCATCCCGTCGGTACCGGTGCCGAGTGGGGCGGCGAGGAGCGTACGACCCACGGCGACGACGCCTTTGCCGCCGGTATCAAGGCGGAACACGTTTGCAGTGCGATGAGATATACTGACGAGGTGACGATATGAAGCGAAGCGGTGGATACGCGATAGCCGTCAATTGGCGGCCCCTCCTACGCGATCTCGGGGTGAATCCGGCCGATGCGTTGCGGCAGGCGGGACTACCCGATGATCTGTTTGCCCGCCAAGACGTACGTCTTGGTAGTGAGGAGTACTTTCGCTTGTGGCGAAGTGTGGAGGCGAAAATCGGCGATCCGTTGTTCCCCATCCGTCTCGGTGAGGCGTTGACGGTGGAGACCTTCTCGCCGCCGCTGTTTGCGGGACTCTGTAGCCCGAATCTTAGGACGGCTGCGATGCGTATCAGCCGTTACAAGCCGCTCATTGCGCCGATCGCTCTGGACGTTCGCGAGGCCGACGGGAATGTTACGCTCACCTTCCGCTGGCTCGAGACGGTCCTCCCGCCCCCGGCCTCACTCGTCGCCGCGGAGCTTATCTTTTTCGTCGCCCTCGGACGAATCGCGACACGCGAGATGATTCGACCGGTGCGCGTGACGACGAGCGAGCCGCCGGAGCCTGCGGCCGAGTACGAGCGATTCTTCGGTGTCAGGGTCACGCGCGCGGACGAACACTCCGTCAGTTTCTCTCTCCATGACGCAGTGATGCCTTTTTTGACGGCCAACGAGCGCATGTGGGAGGCATTTGCCCCCGATCTGAAGCGACGCCTCGCCGACTTGGATGAGAAGGCGACCGTAGCCGAGCGCGTCGGCTCGGTCCTCCTGGAGTTTCTCCCGAGCGGGCGTACCTCGATGGAATCGATCTCCGAGAAGCTCATAATGAGCAAGAGAACTCTCCAGCGGCGTCTACATAGCGAAGGCACGACATTTCACGAGGTGCTCAGGAGGACGCGCACCGATCTCGCGCTGCACTACCTGACGAGCTCCCGGTTGACCGCTTCTGAAATCTCATTTCTCTTGGGATTCGACGATTCCAACTCGTTCTTTCGCGCCTTTAGTACCTGGACCGGATCAACGCCGGAGTCCGTGCGACGTTCGGCGGGGACGGCGTCGACGGTCGACGCGCACCCGTGAGTGTCGTTGCGTTGCGATGCAACCCGCCGCATCGGAACTCCATCGTTACGGATGCACCTCTACCAGCTCCGCGGCGGTCGTTGCGTCGGTGACGAGAATATGGGCCAATCCGCTCTTGAGCGTTGCGGCGATCGCCGGCGCCTTGCCGGGACCGCCGGCGGCGACGATAACGTTGGGAATGCGTCGCATGAGCGACTCCGGTAGGCAGACGATCCGCCTGCTCAAGGGGTGGTCCAATACCGCTCCCTCGGCGGAGAGAAAGAGAAAGTTCGTCGCGGCGACGGCGCCGGCCGCGCGGAGCGATTCCAACTCCGCGACTGAGAAGATGCCGCTCTTGTGCACGCTCGTCTCCTTTCCCAGCGTACTTGCTCCGAGAATCGCCAGATCGAGGCGTTGCCACGAGGAGCGAACCTGTTCAAAGGTGCTGTCGCGTACCAATCGCTCGGCCGTCTCCTCGGAGTCGAGCACCGCCGGAGCGTTGATAAGGTAGGCGTCGCCACCGGTCCGATCGGCAAAGGTGCGTGCAATACTGTTGGGGTATATGCCCGTCTCTATCGTACCCATGGCTCCGATAACCGGCACTACGTCGCAATGCAACGATTCGACGCTCCGAATCTCCTCTCCGAGCGCCTTGAGCGTCTCTCCCCAGCTCACGCCGATTAGGCCTCGACGCGACATCACTCGTGGAAGGAGCTCGGCGACCGCCGACGCAAAGGCGCGATAGGTGTTTTCGGTCTTCTCGGCCGAGGGCGTCACCACGCACTCTTTGATTCCGTAACGGCGCTCGATCGCGACCTCCAGCTCGTGAAAGCTGTCGGGCGTGTCGGAGATCGAAATCGTCACGATTCCCGTCTCCTTCGCCCGGGCGAGGCTACGTGAGACACTCGCCATACTAATGTTCAGTTTGTCCGCTATTTGGCGTTGATTGAGATCCTCGATGTAATATAAACGAGCTATCTTCTGTAGTTGTGCGTGTTCTCGGCTCATAGTGTGCGTCTATTATGCCTTGACCCGCCGTGTGAATAAATAGTAGTCTGAGACAGAAATATTTTCCAAATGTTGGAATAATTTTCATTCCGCGTGCGCACGGCTCGGATAGTACTCCGACGTAGTCGACGCGGCCGAAGATGGAGGCGAAGGTGGCAGGAAAGACAGCGACAAAGACCCGCACTACGAAAAAACGACCGTCGGACGCCCTCGGCGCCGACGAGCTCAAAGGTATGTACTCCCGGATGAATCAAATTCGCGCCTTCGAGGAGAAGGTGGCGTATTTCTTTTCTCGTGGGATGATCCACGGTACGACCCATCTCTACATCGGAGAGGAGGCCACCGCGGTGGGCTCCATCGCGCCGTTGACCAACGAGGATCTCATTACCAGCACACACCGCGGTCACGGGCATACGATCGCCAAGGGAATCGACCTGAATCGTATGATGGCGGAGCTCCTCGGAAAAGCGAACGGTTACTGTAAAGGCAAGGGCGGATCGATGCACATCGCCGACTTGACGCGCGGCAATTTGGGGGCCAACGGTATCGTCGGCGGCGGTATTCCCATCGCGGTGGGAGCGGCTCTCACGGTCAAGATGCGTAAGCAGGATCGAGTAGTCGTGAGCTTTTTCGGAGACGGCGCGATTAACGAGGGGAGCTTTCACGAGTCGGTCAACCTCGCCTCGGTGTGGGATCTTCCGATCGTCTTCGTGTGCGAGGACAACCAGTACGGTATGTCGATGAGTCGTCACAAGAGTATCAAGATCGACGATCTGTCCGACCGCGCGAAGGCGTACGGCATACCGGGGAAGACGATCGACGGTCAGAACGTCTTTGAGGTGTACGACGCCATGGTCGAGGCGGTCGAGTACGTGAGAACGAACGGTCCGAGTCTGATCGTGAGCGAGACGTATCGCTACATGGGGCACTCCAAGAGCGACGCCAACCGTTATCGTACGAAGGAAGAGATCAGCGAGTGGCGCGAACGCGATCCGATCCGGATTTTGCACGACGCGATGCTCGAGCGTCGCGCGGCGAATGAAAAAGAACTCGAGGAGATCGAGGCGCAGGCTCGGGAAGACATCGAGGCGGCGGTGCGTTTCGCCGACTCTTCGGAAGCACCGGACCTCTCCGACATTCTCAACGACGTGTACGCGTAAGGAGTCGATGATGCGAGAAATAACCTACGCGGAAGCGATCCGCGAAGCGATGAGCGAGGAGATGCGCAAGAGCGACGATGTCTTCCTCATGGGCGAGGACATCGGCGTGTACGGCGGTGCGTTCGGCGTGTCGGTCGGCATGATCGACGAGTTCGGCGAGGAGCGCATCCGAGATACACCGATCTCGGAGGCGGTTATCGTCGGCGCCGCAGCCGGCGCCGCGGTGACGGGTATGCGTCCGATCGCGGAGATTCAGTTCAGCGACTTCATCACCATCGGGATGGACCAGTTGGTCAATCAAGCGGCGAAGATGCGCTATATGTTCGGCGGCAAGGCGCAGGTGCCGATGGTCGTCCGTGCTCCCGCCGGAAGCGGAACGGGCGCCGCGGCGCAGCACTCCTCCAGCATGGAGGCGTGGTATACCCACGTCCCGGGACTCAAGGTCGTGACGCCGTCGACCCCTTACGACGCCAAAGGGCTTCTCAAGAGCGCGATCGCCGACGACAATCCGGTCGTTTTCCTGGAACAGAAGCTCCTCTATCGCGTCAAGGGTGAGGTGCCGGAGGAAGAGTACACAGTTCCCCTCTCCGCCTCCGACATCAAGAGGGAGGGGCGTCACATCACGGTCGTCACATGGGGACGTATGGTCAACCGTTGCCTGGAAGTGGCGATTGAGCTCGCAAAAGAGGGGATTGAGCTGGAGATCGTCGATCCGCGCACCCTCATGCCCCTGGACGACGCGCCGATCATTGCAAGCGCCAAGAAGACCGGTCGCGTGCTCATCGTCCACGAGGCGGTGCAGACCGGCGGCTACGGCGGCGAGATCGCGGCGCGCATCGCCGACAGCGACGCGTTTTACTTTCTCGATGCGCCGATCAAACGCCTGGGCGGCCTCGACGTCCCGATCCCCTATAACCCGGTCCTGGAAGCCAATGTCGTGCCGACCCACGAGACGATCGCATCGGCGGTCCGAGCGCTTCTCGGCTGAGACGAGGGAGGTACCCGTGGCGACAGAGATCATTATGCCCAAGGCCGGCATGGCTATGGAGACGGGCACGATTATCGAGTGGAAGGTCGAGGTCGGCGATCGTATCGAGGTCGGCGATGAGATTTTAGAGATCGAAACCGACAAGGTAGCGATGCCGGTGGAGGCCGAAACGGCGGGATATCTTCTCGGCATCCTTCACGACGCCGGCGACGTAGTGCCCGTAACTCACACAATCGGGTGGATCGGCACGGAGGGTGAGAACGCGCCCGAGGCGGCCGCGGCAGGCCCCTCTCCCGCGTCGCCGGTCGATACTCCGGCGGTCGAGACCACGGCGCGCACGACGGTCATTCCGACTTCCGAGCGCGCAAGAGCGGCGGCC
The DNA here is from genome assembly GCA_965601925.1 of Alkalispirochaeta sp. Classification (GTDB taxonomy): domain Bacteria; phylum Spirochaetota; class Spirochaetia; order DSM-27196; family Alkalispirochaetaceae; genus Alkalispirochaeta. The sequence goes on along the minus strand of OZ271854.1, from coordinate 244,832 downwards.
GACGCCGCGACAACCGGTACGGAGTCGCTTGCCGAGAGCGTCGAGGGCCGAACCAAGGCGACGCCGGCCGCACGCCGTCGTGCCGCGGAGCTGGCCGTCGACATCGCCGGCGTCATGCCGAGCGGCCCCGCCGGCGAGGTACGCCTTGTCGATATCGAGGCCGTCGAACGTCGAAGCTCCCCCGCGACTCCCTTGGCACGCACCGAGGCCGACCAAGCCGGTATCGATCTTACCGCGGTCCGGGGAAGCGGTCCCGGTGGGCGCATCCTACGTCGGGACGTTGTGGAGCAGGGGTCCGTTCTGGCGCGCTCGACCACCGCCGCTCCGTCCCCGCCGGCTGCCGCTGCGCCGTCCGTCGAACTCCCGGGCGACGAGCGCGTCGCTCTTACCGGGATGCGTCGAGTAATCGCGCAACGCATGTCTGAAAGCCACCTCACGATCCCGCCGGTGACGCTCAACGGTATCGCTCGCGTCGATGCGCTGCTGCGCTTGCGGAAGGAGCTGAACGGCGTTGATGCGGGGCGCTCGAGGTTCTCGATCAACGACTTCATACTCCTCGCCGCCGCCAAGGCGGTCGCCGCGTGCCCGTGGATGCGCGTGAGTTTGGACGACGACGAGGTCGTGTACCACGGTGCGGTGAATATCGGTATGGCGGTCGCTTTGGAGCAGGGACTCGTCGTACCGGTCATTCACCACGCCGCGGACATGACGCTCTCCCGGATTTCCGAACGCGCCCGTGAGTTGGGGCGCCGCGCCCGGGAGCGCAAATTGGAGGTCGCGGACATGCAGGGCGGCACCTTCAGCGTCTCGAACCTCGGCATGTACGGTATCACCACCTTTACGCCCATGATCAACCCGCCGGAGGCGGCAATCCTCGGCGTCGGCACGATCAGGGAGGAGCTGGAACGGCGCGACGACGGCGAAATCGCCATGCGTTCGGTGATGGATTTCAGCCTCACCATCGACCATCGCCTGATCGACGGTGCCCAAGGAGCGATTTTTCTACAGCGCTTCGTCACGCTCGTCGAGGTACCGGCGACGATATTGGTATAGTAGGGGCGTCCCGGGCGGGGCGTGTTTTTTACCCGGTGGATCCGAGGCCGAGTCGTCCGCTCAGTCGGCGGAGCCGAGAGTCGTACGCCGCCCCGGTCTCCGATCCACTGTGCGCTTCTCGTCCCGCCATGCCGCTTGGTGTATCGTCGGGGATAGGAGATGGGAGGGCGTTCCCGCTATGCGCCTCCGTTGCGCTGTCGGTGTCGACGCGATAGAGTGCGGCCGTGCGAGTAGAACATGCGACCGACTCAGATTTTGGGGGATGGATATCCTTGGCACGTGGCGTGGAGCATTTATTCGGTCCGATGGCCGATGAGGCGCCGTTCCGCGACGGGTTGCGGCAAGCGATAGCGAATCGAACGGCCCTATGTATTCGCTTCGAAGGCGATACCCGACGATTGCGGGGCGGGATCATCATCGCTCCCGAGGCCAACGAGATTGTGTGGTTCGCGGTGGCGTCGGGCGAGCGGGGGCGGGGATGCGGAGCTCTTCTCTTGAGTCGCGCCTTGGAGCACCTGGACCGAACGCAAGAGGTATACGTTCAGACGTTCGACGACTCGGTTCCGGAGGGCGCAGCGGCGCGGCGACTCTACGGCCGCTTCGGATTCGTCGATTACAAGCGGGCCCACGTCAACTCCGCCGGCGTGACAACGGTCATCATGCGGCTGTCGGCGTCATAACTACCGACCCGAACCGCTGCGGAACCTCCCTCTATGACGCACCCGGCGCCGTCGGCCGCACAGAGCCCGGCGCTCCCGTTGACGCCCACCTCGGGCGCCCATATCATGACCCATTATGAAGAAACGTCTCATCACCAGCGCGCTTCCATACGTTAATAACATCCCCCATTTGGGCAATCTGATCCAGGTGCTCTCGGCGGATGTCTTTGCGCGCTTCTGTCGATCCCGCGGATACGATACGCTCTACATATGCGGGACCGACGAGTACGGCACGGCTACCGAAACGCGCGCCCGCGAGGAGGGGATCTCTCCCCGGGATTTGTGCGACCGGTACTACGCGATTCACACCGATATTTACGAATGGTTCGAAATCGCCTTCGATAAATGGGGGCGTACCTCCACGCCGCAGCAGACCGAGATCGTGCAGAGCATCTTTCTCAAGCTCCACGAGGCGGGCTACGTCAAGGAGAAGACGATCGAACAGCTCTACAGCGAGACGTCGGAAATGTTTCTTGCCGATCGCTTCGTCCTCGGTACGTGCCCGCACTGCGGGTACGAGGATGCTCGCGGCGACCAGTGCGAGAACTGCGGTAAGTTGCTCGATCCGACCGACCTCATCGATCCCAGAAGCGCCGTCGACGGTACCACACCTATCGTCAAAAAGACCTCGCACTTGTACATCGATCTCCCGGCGATCTTGCCAAAGCTGCAGACGTGGATGTCCGAGGCGAGTGTCCGGGGCCGCTGGGCGCGCAACGCCATCCAGATGACCCAAGCGTGGATTCGCGACGGGCTCCGGGAGCGGGCGATTACCCGCGATCTCAAGTGGGGTATTCCGGTACCTCTGGCGGGATTCGAGGACAAGGTCTTTTACGTCTGGTTCGACGCGCCGATCGGATACATCTCCATCACCGCTACGCTTACCAACGAGTGGGAAGCGTGGTGGAAGAATCCTGCCGAGGTCGAACTCTTTCAGTTCATCGGAAAGGATAACATCCCCTTTCACACCGTTATTTTCCCATCGAGTCTTTTAGGGAGCGGCGAGAATTGGACGTTGCTCCATCACATGTCCAGTAGTGAGTACCTCAACTACGAAGGTGGGCAGTTTTCCAAGAGCAAGGGGATCGGTGTGTTCGGAAGCGACGCGCGCGAAACGGGTATCCCCGCCGACGTATGGCGTTTTTATATCTTCTATAACCGTCCCGAGACGAGCGACTACACCTTTACGTGGAACGATTTTCAGGAGCGGGTCAACGGCGAACTGATCGGTAATCTGGCCAACTTAGTCAACCGAACGTTGACCTTTGTCAAGCGGTACTTCGGCGGAGCGGTCCTCCCGATCACCTTCGCCTCGGATCGGCAGAAGACGTTTTGGGACGATGTGCGGGAACGCGAGGCGGAGATTACCGAAAAACTGGAGTGGGCGGGTTTGCGTGACGCCTTCAGGCGCACGTTCGCGCTTGCCAGCTACGGAAACAAGGTGTTTCAGGCCGCCGAGCCGTGGAAGACGCGGACGAGCGACCCGGAGGCGACTCACGCGCTATTGAGCGACCTCGTCTATCTGATTCGCGACTTAGCGATTCTCACCGCCCCCTATATGCCCGGCATGGCTTCGCGGTTGCGGGATATGCTCGGAGCGGGCGACCTGCGGTGGGACGATCTCGGAAGGCCCGATGGGTTGGAGCGCATCGGCGAGACGTCGATTCTCTTTGAGCAGTTGCCCGACGAGTTGATCGCCGAGTTGAACAGTCGTTTCAGCGGGAGTCAAGCGGAGCGCGCTGCGCGCGAAGCCGCCGAAGATGAAGTCGAGAAGGAGGAGGACACCGTGGGCATGGAGGAGCGCTTTCGCGATACCGTCGAGCTACGGGCGGCGAAGATCGTGGAGATCGAACGCCATCCCGAGGCGGATAAGCTGTACATCGAGAAGTTGGACGACGGTACCGAGGAGGGGCGGACGATCGTCTCCGGGTTGGTTCCGCACTACGAGCCCGGCGAACTGTTGGGACGCACGATTATCGTCGTCGCCAATCTGAAACCGGCAAAGCTCCGGGGTGTGAAGAGCCACGGCATGCTCCTCGCGGCCTCGTCTCCGAGTGAGGGAGCCGACGCCGACGCGAACGATGAGACCGTCGATGTGCTCTTCGTCGACCACCTCTCTCCGGGAGAACGACTGTACCTCGAGGACTTTCGGCCGATCGAAGCGGCGCCGGCCGGCGACGGAACGGCCGTCGGCGGCCTTAAGAGGATTAAGATCGACGATTTCTTTGCCGTTCCGATCCGCGCCGAAGGCGGATTGGTAAAAGTGGGCGCCGCCCGGCTCATGGCCGGAGACGAGCCGGTACGGACCGCTCGAATTTCAGACGGCGAGGTGGGATGACCGCCGAGGACGCAGGGCACGAGAGACGCGGCGCTTCCGGCGCCCCGTCGCACGACAACGCAACGGCGCCGGCAAAGAGCGTGGTGACACGGCAAGTCGAGTCGGACGCGACGTCGCACGGCGCCTTCACGCTCCTGCAGAGCGAGTGGTGGGCGCGGGTGCGGCTGAAACAGGGGTGGGCGAGGCTCGATCCTCGTGAAGAGGCGCGGACTCTCGGTGAACACGCCGCTCCGTTAGTGCTCTCGAGACCCATCGGTCCGCTCCGTTTTGCCTACGCGCCCCACGCCTTCGCTGCATCTCCGTCCCGCGATCTCGCTGAGGCCTGTGAAGCGTTACGAAACATCGGTCGTAAATCGAGGATCGGGAAGCCGCATATTATCCGCTGGGACGTGCCGTGGTCGGTCGAGGCGTTCGATCGCGACGAGGCGCGTCGACTCGGCCTCGTACCGGCGGCGCGAGTCCAGCCTCCCGATACGGTCGTCATAGAACTATCTCCCGATGAGGATACGCTCCTCGGAAACATGAAGAGTAAAACGCGGTACAACGTGCGCCTCGCCGCCAAAAAGGGCGTTGTCGTCAAACGCGTCGTCGGTGCCGCCGCATTGGCGGCGCTACCGGAGTGGTACCGGCTCTATCAAGTGACGGCGCGACGTGATCGTATCGCGATCCACCCGGAACGGTACTATCGTGATGTCGTCGGTACCGCCGTGGCGATGCGGGAAGCGGGCGAGCCGGCGCCGAGCGTCGCACTCTACTCGGCGTATCATGAGAGCGACCTGCTCGTCGGCGTCGTGGTGGTGTCGTGGGACGGCGTGAGCACGTACCTGTACGGTGCGAGCTCGGACCGAAAGCGCAACCTCATGGCGAGTTATCTGATCCAGTGGGAGGCGATCCGCGCCGCCCGTCTCGCCGGGGATGCGGCGTACGATCTGTTCGGCATACCCCCGTCGGACGATCCGGGCCATCCGATGCACGGACTGTACCGCTTCAAGACCGGATTCGGCGGCCGGGTCGTGCACCGTCCGGGATGTTGGGATCTCTCTCCGTCCCCGATTCGCGCAACGCTCTTTCGCACCGCCGAGCGCACCCGCATATGGTATCACCACGGGCTTCGCAAACGCGTGCGGAGGGGATGAGCGTGGCGACTCGCGCGCGGTTGTTCCCCTTTGTGTTGCACTCCGCGGCGAATCCTCTCGCTCGAGGACGGGTCGGTATGCACGTAACGACGGCGTGCACGCTGCTTGTCCTCCTCATTGCGTGCGGTACCGTCGCGATTCCGGAAGGCGACGCTGCGCCTTCGATCCGAGGCGGACCCGGTGATGGAGAGCGGCTAACCACCGATTCGATACCGATAGTCTTGGATCTCGGCGAATGGCGCGGCGTCGTCACGATGCTCGTCGTCGAAGCGTACGAAGAGCGTGATGCTACCGCTCCGATACGCACCTGGAACGTGGAGCCCGTCCCGTCCGACTTTTCCTTCGATCTCCCGCTCGACGGGTTGCAGGACGGCTCCTCCTACCGGTTCCGATTCGTTCTGATCCACCGTAACGGGGCGCGATTCGTCCTCGGCGACGCGGTCCGTGTCACGCTCGATCTGGGACTTCCGCCTCTCACGCCTCGCCGGACCGAGCTACCTACGATGGATCGGCGGCAGCCGTTCGCGTGGACCGTTCCGCGGTCCGGACTCGCCGCCGGTTTCGTCGTCGAGTATCGCGTCGCCGACGGAGAAGCGCTGCGAATCGTGCGGAACGAGATGAGTGATCGTGCTACGGCGGGCGAAGACTTGGTGAGTCCGGAGGAGGTGCGCTCCGGAACGACCGTCGTGTGGCGCGTACGCGCGACGTCTCCGGCCGGTGTGGTGGGACCGTGGTCGGAGTCCGCGACGTTGCTCTATCGACTCGATCGGCTCGTACCCGTTGCGGTGACACTTTTCGCCGGCGCTCCGTCGGTAACGGCGCTACCCGGGCTCGTGTGGGACCCGGTGCCGGGAGCGACGGCGTATCTCCTCGAGCTCTCCGGCGCACGCGGTTGGGCGGACGCCGAGCGCCTCGAGCTTGCCGAAGCGCGCTTTCGCCTCGATATCGAGACGATCCAACGGCTCATCGGGCTCGACGACACACGCTCTATACATTGGCGCGTGGCGGCGCGGAGCGCCGACGGTATCGTCACGCCCGTCTCGCCGGACTATCGATTCGAGTATCGACCCCTGGCCGCTTCACTCGAGCCGATCCTTCCCCGAGAATCGACCGCTACGCTGGTGCTCGGCTCCGACGACGCTCCGGAGGTCGACGAGACGCCGGCGGTCGAGATTCTCGTCGCGCGGCCCTTCGCCATGATGCGCTACGAGGTTAGTAACGACGTCGCCTCTGCGCTCCTCAACATCGCCTTATCCGCCGGACGAATCGTACGCGACGGGGCTACCGTTCGTCACGGCGCGACCGGGCGACCGATACTCGGGCTCGATGAGTTGCACTTCGGACGTCAGTTCGGCCTGATTATCCACGGCGACCGAATCGGTCCACGCCCCGGATACGGGTCGCATCCGGCGATCGGCGTCACGTGGTACGGCGCAGCGATCCTCGCAAACGAGTTGTCGCTCCTGGAGGCGCGCGACGAGGTCTACGAGTTTGCGGGCGAGGAGGTTCGTATCGTCGCGGCGCGCGACGGGTACCGACTCCCGAGTGAAGTCGAATGGGCCCTCGCTCTCTCCTTGGATACGCGCCTCGGTTCCGGACAATCGGTACGCGTGTCCGAGGGACGTGAACTCTCCGCGCCGGAGTGGCGTGGAATCAACTATCAACGCAGCGGCGACCGGTGGGAAGAGGTCAATCCTCCCTTCACCGCCGCCGGCGGTCCGACGAGTCCGGTAGGCGCTCTCGGATACGCCACACCGGGCGGTATATACGACCTGTTGGGAAATGTATGGGAGTGGACCAACGACTGGTACGATCCGGGAAGGTACTCCGTACTCGCCGCCGCACAACCGGGCGCCGATGCGCTAGACGGCCCGAGAGAGGCGTCGGTCGACATATACGGCCGTCGTCTCCGGACGGTGCGCGGCGGTGCATGGAACAGCTCGCGCGCCGCGATCCGCCCCGGCAATCGCGGCGGCTTTGAGCCGGGCGCAAGCAGCCATAGTATCGGATTTCGCCTCGTGCGGACTCTCACCGACCGGTGAGGCTACGAACGTATGCCCGATCGTGTCACCCGTCGGTTCGTCACTCCGATGCGATACCGAACGTCTTCTCCAACCCCTCGTAGTAATTGATCACCTTGCGCACATACTCGCGCTTCTCCGGGTAACGCTTGTACGAAAATGAGCGCTTGAACCCGTAGATCACGATATTTTTCAGCACTTTAGGGGAGATGTCGAAACTACTCAGGGCAAGCTTGATCTCGTCGGTTACCGTTGTGTGTGAAACGAGGCGGTTGTCGGTACAGAACGAGATCGAGAGCTTGTCTTCGAGCATTCGCCCCAAGGAATGATCGGCGACGCTTGCAAGGTCCGGAGCGGTCTGCAGGTTGCTCGTAAGGCAGACCTCGATCGTCGTACGGTTATCGGCTATGTAGTTAATCAGGCGACGGATATACTGATCCTTGTCGTCGATCGTCTCGTCGCGGATGTGGTCCGGATCGAAGAGGCGCAGCCCGTGGCCGATACGGTCGGCGTGAAGCTTGGTGATCGCCTGAAAGATCGACTCCGGCCCATACGCCTCTCCGGCGTGGACCGTTTTTTTTAGAAAGTGTTTGTGAACGTAGTCGAACGCCTCCTGATGGTCCCCGGCGGGATAGCCGTATTCGCTCCCGGCCAGATCGAAGGCCACGACCTGGATGTCGCTCTCGTTTCGTAAACGTACCGTGGCGCGGGCGAGCTCACTGGAGGCCATTTGGATGATCTCTCCCGACTCGGAGTATCCGTGCACGGCGCTGAGCGAGCGGTAGTACTGGGAGAAGTTCGGTGCGAAAAAGCGCATAGCGATCACGATAATGCCGTAGTCGAACTCCGGTTCTTCCGGGGGAAGAGAGCGGTTGATCTCCGTCCGCGCTCGCCTAAGCCCTGAGTCGACCGCGTGCATCACCTGCGGAAACGAGAGCTCGTCGCTCATATGGAGTTGCGGTGCGAATCGCACTTCCAGATGGCGTACTCCCTCGGCAAAATTGTCCATCGCCAACTCGTAGGAGATCTGATCGATATGCTCGGATCGCTGCATCACCTTGTTGGTAAGGCCGAATCCGCGCAGATACTCGTCGAGATTGGAATAGCTGGGTTTGAAGACGAGCTCATTGAGTCCCTCTTTGGTGTATGAGGGAAGCTCGATCCCCTCTTCCTTGGCGATATCGATGAGGGTCTGCTCCCTGAGACTGCCATCGAGGTGCACATGAAGATCCGTTTTGGGAATTTGTTCTACGAAGTGATCGGGATATCGTGTCATAATCCCATAATAGCGATGAAGCGCGCCTTCCTGCTACGCATTCTCCTGTTTTTCCTCATTCCTTCGACGGTGATGCGCGCCGATGAGTCGGTACAGTTGCGACTCAGGAGTTTTCCGCCCGACGCCGCGGTGTCTCTCGCTCCTCCCGGCGGAGTCGACCGGCCTCTCGAGCCTATCGGGCGCGAGGGAACCTGGCGTCTCTTTCGCGGCGTCGGCGGCGGCTCGCGTATCCGCCTCTCCTCACCGGGATACTCGGATACGTTCCTCCATGTGCCCGAGTCGGGTCCGGGCGAAATCGAACGGGTCGTCCAGGTGGAAGAACGGTTGGTCTCGTCCGACGGCCCCTTGCGTCTGATCTCGGAGCTGCCCACCGGCGACTCGCCGAAGAGCGTTGCGTTTCTTCCGGACGGGCGAATCGTCGTACCGCTCCTGCGCGCTTCCGGCGCGGACGTGTACCGCCTGCACCGCGATCGGTGGGGCCGCGTCCATCTCGAGCTCTCCGAGCGCATCGGTCCGTCCGAAACCGTCGCTCGACAGGAGGGTTTTGTCGAGCCGTTGATCCTTCCCGATCGCGGGGAGGTGTGGATATCGCAGATGACCACGAATCTGCTGCACCGCTTCGACCTCGCATCGTTGGAGCTCCTGCAGTCGGTCCCGTCGGGCGGGCGGTGGCCCAAAGTAATGGCTGTCGACGAGGCCGCCGCAACGTTGTACGTCTCCAACTGGATGGACGAGACGGTGAGCGTAATCGACCTCGAATCGGGTGCCGTCGAGGAAACGATCGTCGTCGGCGGTACGCCTCGCGGAATGGCGATCACCGACGGCGGCGCGTTTTTGTGGGTGTGTCTCTTCTCAAGCGGAGAGGTTCTCGTCGTCGAAACGCGGACGCACACCGTCGTCGATCGGCTTTTCGCCGGCGACGGTGCGGCGCGTCATATCGTGGTAAGCGGCGACGGCGCGTATCTCTACTACTCGGACATGCACACCGGCATGGTGCACCGCGTAGACGTCGCCCGGAGGCGGATCGTCGGCTCCCGCTACGTCGGGGTGAATGTCAACACGATCGCCGTCGACCCCGCGGAACGGTATCTATACGTGAGCGAGCGGGGGCCCAACAACGGCGACAGCTATCTCCTCCAAGGGTCCGAGTTCGGCCGCATCGTCGTCTTGGATGCGTCGCACCTCGAGCCGGTCCAGGTGCTCTGGGGGCGCCATCAACCGACCGGCCTCGCCGTCTCCGCCGACGGGCTCTTTCTCGCAGCGACCGACTTTCTCGATAACAATATTGCGATTTACCGCGTCGACCCGCCGGCTACCCCCGACACGGAGGATCGCAGAGTTCCAACTCGCTGAGCAACGCACGACTCACCGTGCAGAACTGCCGGCCGCGATCAAACTCATTGACGAACATACCGAAGGAGGCGTATCCCGGGGAGAGGAGCACCACCACCTCGTCGCCGGTCGACGCCTCATCGCGCACACCCTTCCGCCCGGCGATACCGGCGGCGCGTACGAGCGCGTCGCGAACCGCCGGTTCGAGGGCGTCGTACGGCCCCGCATAGGGAACCCCCTTTGACTCGAGGAGTGCGACGACGCGACCGGTGGCGCTTCCGTCCAAGAGTATGATGCCGCCGCCGGTGGAAACGCATCGCTCGGCGGCCTCCACGAGGAGGGTGGGCTCGACGCCTTTGTCGCTGCCCCCGGCGATGAGGATCACCGGCCCGTCGAAGGCGTTGACCGCCGCCAGCGCCGCCTCGGGAATGGTCGCCGCGCTGTCGTTTACGACCCGAAGGCCGTTGCCGTGCCACACGGTCTCCAAGCGATGGGCCACACCGGAAAACGTCGCCGCGGCGCGGCGGATCGCCGCGGCCGAAGTTCCCACGGCACCGGCGGCGAGGGCGGCGAAGGTGAGGTTGGAACGACTATGACGCCCCGAGACGGTAAGATTGTCGGGGACAAGCGTTGCCGGGACCTCTTCCGGTATCAGTCGGCGGAAGCGTTTTGTTTCGTCGGCCGCGGTACCGTACAGTCGATCAAACTCTTCCACAAAGGTCTCTCCCCACTCGTCGCCGAGCGAGAAAAGCGCCGTACCCCCCGGCGGAAGATGGCGGTATATCTCCCGCTTGTCCTCGACATACGTCTCCATGGAGTCGTAGTAATCCTGATGGTCGCGAAAGATATTCGTAATGGCCGCCACATTCGCCGGCACCTCGGGAAAGAGCGCCCGGTGGGGTAGACGCGCGGCCGCGCGGTTCGCCCCACCGCGCGCTTCGTTGTAACGCCGACAAAAGGCGATGTCCCCGAGCTGAAATGAAGAGAGCTCCAGAACAACGGGATCTCCGGGGCGCAACGCCTCGACGAATTGGAGGGGCGAGACGGTGATGTTTCCGCCCAGGCGTGTGCCGGGGTACGTCGTACCGAGAATATGCGCCGTCGCGGCGCTGGTGGTGCTCTTACCCTTCGTGCCGGTTATCGCGATGAGCGGACCGGGCGGCTCGTCGTCTCTCGCCCACTCGGCCAAGAAAAGTGAGATATCGGTACAGATCGCCCGGGCCGCCAGAAGCGGCGAGGCGGTACGGGGAACGGCGGGATTCTTCACCACCAGATCGGCGGAGGAAAAGTCGGAGCGCTCGTGTCTGCCCAGAACGGCTCTGACGCCACCGGGAAGCTTCGCGACGCTCTGCGATAGCGCCGCTTCGGAGCGCAGATCCGTGACGGTCACGCGTGCACCGCGCTCAACGAGAAAGCGCACGCTCGCAAGCCCCCCCCCGTGGAGACCCAAGCCCATGACCGTCACGGAGAGGCCCTGCAGGTCGAGTCGCTTATGAGTCAACGATTTCGAACTCCTTCATGTCCTCTTCATTGAGATAGACCGAAAGCGTGACCGGCTCCAACCACTGCATCCACTCCCCGGGAACGGTGGACCGTATCTCCTGAAACTCCGGTAATGCGTCGGAAAACTCCTGTTCCCGCAATACGCGCTCGATGCGTTCAAGGTGCGGTTTGAGAAATTCTTTGACGTGGTGGAGAATCGGGACCGCGCGCCTCCTCTCGGCGAGCCCGAGGGCGATGGGGCGGTGGCATACGCTGCGGTACTTGCTGTTGAAGGGATAGTACGGATAGATTCGCTTGCCCGCCGGGACGAACAACTTGGAAAAGAACTTGGTAAGGTCGGTGTCCAACCAGATACCCTGAACAAAGTAACCTCTTCCCGTCTCACCGATCCACGTGTCCGAGATAAGTTGCTCGGCGACCACGCCGGTGGTCCGCCCGTCCTCGGAGAGGATTTCGCTCAAGGGAACGATGTCGGCCTCGACGATGAGCTCGTTGGTACGATAGACCGGCGTGGCGTCGTTGGTGCCCCTTTCGACGATATGATGGTTCTGTGGGCGGCATACCAAATCGAGCTTCACTATGTAGAGATAGCCGTCGCCGTCGACGCGAAAGAGTTGGAAAAACATCGGGCGTAGCACTTCGGTCGGGTTAAATACGTAGGTGAGGCCTTCGAAGATGTCGGGGATCAACCCTTGCAGCGTATCCATCAGACCGCCGATCGTCTTAAGATAAGCCGGCTCCGGTTCCCGTTGTCGAACATCGTGGTGGATCGGGAGTGACGGCACGACGAAGTCGGTCCCCAGTTTGAGAAAAAAGTCCTCCCCTTGGTTGAAATGGCGCGTATACGAGACGCCGCCGCCGACCTCTCTCCGGATGATCGCGTTGATCTCCGCATCGCCGACAGATAGGTGGATCGCACTCGGACTAAGCGCCATTGCAGAAAAGTACTCGGAAACATCGCCTCCTTCAAGCGATATTGTGATTCCGGTCTACACGGGCTACAGTTGTAGTATGAAGCCGAATAGATCGGTGTCGTTCGTTCTGTGTCTCGCCCTCCTTTTCGGCGTCTCCTCCGCCGTGGCGGCCCAGAGCGATACGTACGCCTTCGTCATATACGCCGAGGGCTTCGATCTTTCCATCTTTCGAAACGGTGAGCTGAGCACGTACGACGTGTTGGTCGATGATGTGCTCGGCATGCCCCTCTTGGCGGGAGACTTGGTACAAACCGGCGGTGATACCTTCGTCGAGATCCAAGTGATGCCGTCGCGTACGATCGTAAAAGTAGCTGAAAACACCACCTTTGAAATCGAGAGTTTAGGTGGCGCCGGCGGGGGAACGTTCAACATGAATTACGGACGCCTGCGCGCTCGAGTGGAACGTATCACAACGAACGAAACGTTTGAAATTCGAGGCTTTACCGCCGTTGCCGGCGTGCGCGGTACCGACTTCGGGTACGATATGGTCGTAGAGCGCGATGCGACGAACGAGCTTCAGACACGAGTGTACGTCTTCGAGGGTGAAGTCGAGGTCTCGGAGAACATCGCGGTCGAGGCCGATGCCGAGGGTGCGGATACGGGCGCGACACCACAGACCGTTCGGCTGACCGCCGAGGAGATGGTGAGTGTCGTCACCGAAGTGCCCGCTTCTCTTGCAACCGACGCCGTACGGCCGGCGCTACCCGATGAACCGCGCGGCGATCGAGTCCGGCCGGACGGAGCGCCGGCACGCCCGATCGTCTTTCAAACGGAGTCTCTCCAGGAGGAGATCGAGCAGTTCTGGACCGAGCGTGACTTTCAGCGCGATGCGGTAGAGCCCGATCAGGTCGAGGCCGTCTTTCCGGGTATCAACGCCCGGGTAGAAGAGTTGACCCAGGAGCGCTTGCAGTACGAGGAGCTCCAACGGCTCCGTCGGGAGGGCTTGCTCCATTCGTCCGATGACCCGGCGGCCGAGGATACCGAAGAGGTCGTAGCGCGCGAACCCGACGCCGTAGAGCTCCAGGAACCGCTTCCCGACGACCGTATCCGTACGTTGATTTCGCCCGATGTGGAAGGACAAGCCGCGCAGTGGCGTGTCGCCGGGCACTGGTTCATGGGAGTCGGTATAGCGTTGGAGATAGCGGGACTCGCTACCGCGTGGCACTCCGACGACGTGGGATCGTTCGGCGATCTCGGCGACGGCGGAGCCGGAACCGGGCTCATGATCGGAGGCGGTATCTTTATCGGATCGGGCCTGATCTCCTATCTGCTCAGCGCCGTTACCGGAGATTGATGGGGACGCGCTCCCTCTCGCCGTCGACGCTGGTCCGTATTTCGATGATTTCCCAACTATGGCGGCCGCGGGCGAGGAGGAGACGCTCGGAGATCGGCGTCCTCACCGCGACGGTGGAGCCGGTTCCGTCCGGCGTGTCGACGCTTTCCGGTCGCCACACATCGTACTGCGCGTGCACCGTGGCGGTGTCCGCTCCTTCGGTTACGAGGCGAAGGTCGAGTTCCGCCACGCCGTACGGCATTCTCCCGACCGGTCTGCCGGCGTCCAGCCATTCGTCGGCCGGTAGCAGAAGACTCTCCCACGTATGAGCGGTTTGCACTCGATCTATGACATATACGTTGGTCACCTCGCGTATTACCCCGCGCCCCACGCCGTCGGCGAGCGTATCCTCCATGAGGATGTGGTCGAGATCATTCCACGCATCGTAGAACGTCCGCGCCACCTCACGGGGACCCATTCCGACGGTCGCCGGCGCCTCAAGCCTACCGGCTATGATCCTATACGGGACGATTCCGACAACCAAGAGCGCGACGGATACGGCCAGCACCGTCATTCCGCGCTTGCGCCAAAATGTGCGGCGGCGCACTCTGACGCTGTTCGCCTCGACCATCTCCCGGGCGGCATTACGTCTGTCGGTCGCCTCTCGAGAATCGATGGATTCTTCGGCGGGACCCGCTCGAAGTAGCGCCGCGATCTCGTCAAGGAGCTCCGGCGACCGCTTTTCCGACCGGGAGAGACCGCCTTCGATCGCTACGCACAACTCGGCGCGCAACGCCGGATTATGAAAGCGCATCGGAGTTTTCACGAGCGCCGATGAATGGCACTCCGTCGACGTGTCGCCCGCGTCCCCTTCGTCCGGCGGGCAGACCGCAACGCCGGCGAGGGCGTGGTAGGCGATCGCCAGCGCGTGGTATATGTGCGCATCGACGCCGCGCAACGTATCGTAGCGATACGGTGCATAGACTCTTCGCCGTTCGTCGAGGGGGAGATTGGTATGTATCGTCGATGCGAGTTCGGCGTCGAGAAAGAGTACGCGGCCGTCGTCGGTGACCAGGGACGTCGAAATATTGCAGAGCGCCAGATCGTCGTGGACGAGGGCGCGACGGAGCGCGTCGAGGAGGAGCGGAAGCCAATCGGTGACGTCGGCCGCGGCGTCGTCCAGCAACTCCGCGATCGTTTTTCCCTCGTGTCGTGGGCCGCACAGGTAGAACTCCCCGTCACTCTCCACGAGTCGTTCCACGGGCCACGACTCGAATCGGTCGCCGCCGATGAGTGTGCCGCCGCGCCGCGCAACGGCACTCATGCGTTGCGCGCCGAACCCGCGGGCTGCGATTCCCGTCCGTATCCCCAAAAGTGTGCGATCCTCGCTCGTAACGACGATACGGTCGTCGGTTTGTCGTGTAATATTCATTGCCTCACTCGCATCCGGGCGTTATGCCCCGTGGAAGTACGCGATGGACGCAAACACGACGCCACCGACGTGACCTTCGACTTCCGTCTCAAAGGTACCACGGGCGAGTACCGTGGGGCGACACTCTTCGCCCGCCAAAAGGTGCGACAGAACGATCGTCGACAAGGAACGCGGAGCGTCCTCCAACGTGTCGAGGTTTTCGAGGATTTTCTGGCCCGGGCCGGTCATGATAAGGCGAATGATTTTGCGCGCCCGTCCGTCCGCCTCCGAGGGGTCGGTAAATCCACTCAGATTGGCTCCGGCGACGACGAGATTCCGCGCCTCGCGGGTAATGCGGGTCAGATGCGAGTGCGCGGTGACCAGTTTCTCGCCGGAGATGTGCCCGACCAGAAGCGGCACGATGGGTACCGGCCCGAAGAGGTAGTGTATCGCCGGCAGAAAGACCTCGATACTGTGATTCTGGAGGTGTGCAATCTCGTCCACCGCGAACAGCTCGTCGGCGGCCGCCAGGGAATCGCAGATCTCTCGTTGAACCGGAATCTCGCCGAAGGGAGTCTCAAACGCGTCGGATTCCGGTATGAGGATGCGGTTCCACACCTCGGCGTCCGGCGGGGCGAGGAGCAACACGAACTCCGGGTCGGAGATGTTGGTGGCGCGCAGACTACCGGCGATGTATGAGAGCATCAAGTCGTAGGAGCCGTAGGGTGCCACGACGACCGAGGCGTGATTGCGCGTCACGCGAGCTTCTATGAACGCTCGCTGAAGTCGAGATTTCAACGCTGCCGGGTCGGAAGGGTACAAAAACCCATCCACTACCATCGGACGGACCATCAGTACAACCTCAATGCTCCATCTTCTCTATCATCCGCACCATATGAACGATCCGCCCTTAGCCGTCCCGGTAACCCACGCGGTCTTTTCCG
This sequence comes from Alkalispirochaeta sp., assembly GCA_965601925.1. GTDB lineage: Bacteria > Spirochaetota > Spirochaetia > DSM-27196 > Alkalispirochaetaceae > Alkalispirochaeta. Next base: position 228,852 of record OZ271854.1, on the reverse strand, counting down.
TTCCCGGACTGCGTTGCGACCTCGCCCGACAGCCCCAGACCGATTCCGAGGCGCGACAGACGATTCTCGTCGAGCTCCACGGCCAAGTTTTTCTCTTGTGTCGGGATGACCAAGCCGACGGGTGCGTGTTTGGCGCGGCGGAGATACTTAACTTGAGTATAGTAGAGATCGGCGCGTCCGTTCGCGCGCGCTTTGCTGAAAAACAGCGCAAGATTTCCGGCATCTAAGAGCGCCTCCAACGGCACGCTCTTGCCCGGACGGTTGAGGACGAACACATAGCCGCCCGGGTAGTCGCGCGTGTGGAGCCACCAATCGTTTCCTCGTACCGCTCGGCGAAGGAGGTGGTCGTTCTCGCGCGCATTTCGCCCCACGAGGATTCGGAAGCCGTTCGACTCGAACTCGAGGCCCGGAAGAGCGGCGCGATCGGACCGACTCGCCGTCGCCGGTTCCACCTCGCTCGCCATGCGACGAAGATCCGACGGTTCCATGTCGTCGAGACGCTCCAGTCTCCGTTCTACGGCGTGAAGGCGCGTACGAACGTTGGCCGCGTTTTCCTCCAGGAGGTTCGCCTTGTCCTCGGCGCGTCGGGCTCGGTCGTAGTAGGCTTTGGCATTGTCCGCAGGCGGCCGGGTCGGGTCGAGCTCGATCCTCAACGTACGATTACCGTCGGCATAGTCTGCGACTTCTATCCAGCGCTCTCCGGTGCGGGTACCATGAAGGTTGGCGAGAATGAGGTCGCCGTAGTGGCGATTGCGATCGTTTGAAGACGCGTCGGCCAGCCCCGCTTCGAGTTCACTCAAGCGAGTAGAGAGCCGGCGCCTTTGCTTGTCTAGAGCCCGCCGGCATCGCGCGACCAACCGTTCTTTTTCACGTGCCGTCTCGGCGGTCCGATACTCCTCGTCGATCACGCTATTGAGCGTTCGACCCGCAGAGATAGGGCGGATCTCCCGCGGCTTTTCGGCCTTTGGCGGCTTCTCGGGCACAAAATGACCACCCGTTTCGATCCCTCGTTTCGGTTTACGAAAGAATGCGTCGAGAATCGTGCCGTCGGGCGCGGTGACGATGACGTTCGCCTGCGAACCCCACAGGCGGATGTACAAGAAACTCCGTTCACCGGCACGCTCTACGGTGAGGCGGACGATGCGGTCGCGATAGACGTGTTCGGTATCTACGACACGTCCCCCGCGTAGACGAGACCACAAAAAATCCTCGAATCGTTGATGGCTCCGCTTGGCCCGCGGCGGTTTCGCCGTCTCATGAAAGCGCACATACGGATTTTCCAGACATACGCGCAGCCACCACGACCGGGGGGGACGAAAGAGCTGCAGATACAGATTCCGAAAATCGGGTTGAATCACCTTCTGGATATGTTGGCCTGTAAGGTCGAGCTCCGCGAGAATCCCGTCTATCTCGGCGCTATTTATGGACATACGCTATGATATAACTCCAGATCGTTTCGTGCGTGAAGTACGAGTTCGACCGATTGAGGAAGAGTATGGCTCCGTAGCTGGGCGAGTATGCGGTCTCGGATGATTGGGTACGCCCGCTCCCGCGGAAATCCGTACACTCCGGTGGAGATCGCGGGAAAGGCGATTGAACGTATCGGTTCCGCGTTTTGCTCCGATAGTTGCCGAGCGACGGAAAAACAGGCGTCGACGGCGTGGGCGAGGAGCGCATCTTCATCGTGCGCGCCGCCCCGCCAGATCGGACCGACGGTGTGAATGACCCAGCGAGCCGGTAGATCTCCCCCCGTGGTTGCGACCGCCTCGCCGGTCGGGAGACCGTCGGGAAGCGTGCTCTCCCGCAAGGCTCGACACTCCCGTCCGATGGTCGGCCCCCCCGCAGCGTGAATGGCGCCGTCTACGCCGCCGCCGCCGCCGAGCGACGAGTTTGCGGCGTTCACGATCGCGTTCACTCGGCGGGTAGTGATGTCTCCGAGTATGACGGAAAGTCGGTCGCCGACTGCATTTACCATACTATCAGGGTAACACAAGACGGCGGATTTCCGCGACCATGTAAAATGAGCCGCTTACCAGTATGGGTAACTCCCGATTCCCTTCCGAATCACGCGCCGTCCGCGCTTTTTCGAGGGCGCTGCGCGGTTCTTCTTCAAGTTCCACATCGAATCCGCACGCGGCGATGCGGCGCGTCACCTCCGCCGGGTCTCCCGGCTTGAAATGTCCGGGGCGCGAGACGATGAAGCACGAGGCGACGGATGAGAACGCGCGGGCGATACCCTCGACATTCTTTCCGGCGACGATCCCGATGATAACGGGAATCTTCCGTCCGTCGGGTAGCGCCTGCCGCAGTGAGGAGGCGAGATTCGTCGCGCTTTCCGGTGTGTGGGCACCGTCCAAGATCAGCTCGTCCAGTACCTCTCCTCGCCCCGGGAGACGGGTATACTCCAGGGCGCGACGGATCGATTCGGCGCTCGGCGCCGCGACGACGTCTCGTTGCACCAGATTGTGGAGCGCCTCCAGAGCCATTGCCGCGTTGATGCGGTGAACGCGCCCGAGCATCGCCAGCGTCGCGTGCCCGCCGTCCACCCACGGCGGGAGTGTGACCGTCTCACCGCGGAACGCGCCCGCATCGACCCGGTGCGTCGGCGCGCCCGAAAGCTCCGTGACCCGCGTCACCGACACGGAGCGCGACGCGGCGACATCGTCGAATACGCCGTCGGGCCCCGGCGCCTGAGGCGCCAACAGAAGCGGTACGCCCTCTTTGATGATGCCCGCCTTTTCCGCGGCGATCTTCTCTACGGTATCGCCTAAGTACTCGGTATGTTCCAACTCGATCCGCGTTATCATCGTAAGGGCCGGCGCGCACACATTAGTTGCATCGAGCCTCCCTCCCATGCCGGTCTCCAGGACTATCCAGTCGCAGCCGGCGGCGGGAAAGTAACAGAATGCGAGGGCGGTCAACAGTTCGAACGTCGTCGGGAGATCGTCCTCCTCGGCGCCCTCGGCGATCATTGCCTCTACGATCGACCATACACGCCGTCCTTGCTCCACGAGGTGTCCGTCGGTGTCGAGAAACGCCGCGTCGCGCTCCGCATCGCCGACCGCCGTTCCCGGTGCTATCACGGTAAAACGTTCGCGATAGTCGCGGACGTGCGGGGAGGTATACAGCCCCACGCGGTATCCTGCGGCAGCCAGTAGCGAGGCGACGTACGCGGCGGTCGAGCCCTTCCCTTTCGATCCCGCAAGGTGCACGATCGGTAGAGCCCGGTGTACGTCGTCCAATCGGGTGAGAAGTGTCTCCATACGTTCGAGACGATACAGACGCAGCTGGGGCGCCGTGCGCTCCAAGTTGGTGCGCGACTCGAAGCGCTCGAATACCGTCTCGACGCTCCACGGTTCGTGCGGTGCGTCGGAGCGGTCGCCGTCACCGTTCATGGTGATTCGTCCCGTCGACGTAAGGCAGCGGCGTGGGTAAAGAACCCCTCGTGGTCGGCGAGGCGAATAACGTGGTCGGCCATCTCGCGGTAGCCGGTCTCGGTCACCTCGATTACGGTCACACTCTTCTGGAAGTCGCGAACCGACACCGGTCCCCAACTCTTGGCCCATCCGCCGGTCGGTAGTACGGCGTTGGGGCCCGTCGCGTAGTTTGCCAAGCTGAAGGCGGTATGCGGACCGAGCAATATCTCGGCGGCGTTGGTGATGCGCGTCGAGAGCGCGCGCGGGTCTGCGGTATGAATGAGCAAATGCTCCGGGGCGAACTCATTAACAAACGCGACACTCTGAGCTTCATTCTCGGTGATGACGAAGCCGCCGTACCCTGCGAATACGTCCTCCAGAAACGTTCGCCGCGGCTCGGGAACCTCCCTAATTAATGCGCGGATATGTTCCGCGGTTCGATCGGCGAGGGCCGGAGAGTCGGTTACCAGGAGGGCGGCCGAGTCGCTCCCGTGCTCGGCCTCGATCATGAGATCCAACGCGACGCGCCACGGGTCCGCATGCTCGTCGGCGAGGACGATCGATTCCGACGGTCCGGCAGGGAGGCCTACGTCGACGTGGTCCGCAACCAGCCGTTTCGCCGCGGCTACGTAGGCGCTTCCCGGTCCGACGATTTTGCGCACCGGCGGCACGCTTTCGGTTCCGCGGGCCAGCGCCGCGATCGCCTGTGCACCGCCGACACGATACACTTGCTCGATACCGCAGCGACGTGCGGCGTACAACACCGCGGGATCGACCGTTCCGTCCGGCCGCGGCGGAGTCGTTACCACGATCGTCGGTACTCCCGCCAGTACGGCGGGAACGGCAAGCATGTACAACATCGACGGAAAGCTCCCTCGTCCGCTCGGTACGTACAATCCCGCGCTCTCTATCGGCGTCACTCGTTCGGTGGCGAGGACGCCCGGACGAACCTCGACCGACGACAGCGCCGTATGTACCTGCGCGGCGTGAAATCGCCGCACATTCTCGATGGCGTAGTCGAGGGCCGCCTTTAACGTGTCGTCGATCAGAGTCGACGCCTCGTCGAACTCATGACGGCCGACGGCAACTCCGCGCTCGGCGATATCCGCGCCGTCGAAGGTGTGGGTCAGCTCCACCAACGCAGTGTCTCCGCGGCTGCACACATCGTCGACGATAGGGCGCACCGTCTCCACGAGCGCCGTAATATCGGTCTGTGAACGACCCAATATCCTGCGGCGGTCCTCCTCCGTCAACGTCTTCCAGCGGTATACCCTGATGTTCATGGGGTCGGATCATACCACGGCGGCACTTGAGATGGCAGCCTGACGGCGTGCACACGATCAAAGAACGACAGAAATGAGCCCTGGACAATGATGCCCACGCCGTTGCCGACAAAGAACGGATCGGTACGGCACAGCGCAACCATCGCGATTCCGCCGAGCACATATACAATGTCGAGTCGGCCGTTTATGCGAAGCAGGCGGCGGACTCGCGCGGTTTCGGCTATGTCGCGATGTTCGTCAGGATACCGTCCGGATCGACGATACACCGTATGAAGCACCGTTACCGCGATAAGGCTGTCGATCGCACCCCAGATGAGCGCCTGGAGGCCGAAGCCTTGCACCGCCGGCCACGGGGCGAAAAGGCAGAGGCCACCGACCACCATCGACGGAACGCTCCACTTCAACAACCGCGCGGCAATCGCTTGCTGGAACTCTCTGATGTCTTGCACGCTCACACGATAGTATACGGCGCGCCCCGCGACAATCCGGGTTTCGCGTTACATACGGTGGTCATATGATCCGCCGTTGTGCTATTTTGTCGGTCTCAGACCGAGGAGGAAGATATGGTAGTCGAGCCGATGATCCGAAACAACATCTGTATGAACGCCCACCCGGTGGGATGCGATAGGAACGTAAAAGAGCAGATCGAATACGTCCGCGGTCACGGAACCTTCTCCGGACCTCGTAACGTACTGGTCATCGGTGCCTCGGGGGGGTACGGGCTCGCATCAAGGATCGTAGCCGCTTTCGGCTCCGGTGCCGCTACGATCGGCGTATCCTACGAAACCCCCGCAAAGGGGCGGCGAACCGCGACGGCCGGATGGTACCAAGATCTTGCGTTTCGGAAATACGCCGATGAGGCCGGATTGACGCATCGAAGCATCATCGCCGACGCCTTTGCCCACGAGACGAAGGCGCAGACTATTCAAGCAATCAAAGAGACGATGGGAACGGTCGATCTGGTCGTTTACAGCCTCGCCTCGCCCGTGCGCGTCGATCCCGATACCGGTGAGATGTATCGTTCGACCCTCAAACCGATCGGTCGACGCTACGAAGCGATGACGCTCGACGGCAAGACTGCGCAGCTAAAGCCCACCGCCGCCGAGGGGGCGTCCGACGACGAGATTGCGCAGACGGTCAAGGTGATGGGCGGCGAGGACTGGGAGCTGTGGATCAACGCTCTCGACGAGGCCGGTGTCCTGGCTCCGTCGGCAACGACCGTCGCGTATTCCTATATCGGCCCCGAAGTAACCTTTCCGCTCTATCGGGACGGGACGATCGGTCGTGCGAAGGAGCATCTGGAGGCGACCGCGCGCGCGATGGACGAGCGATTGCGCGAACGGGGCGGTCACGCCTGGGTCAGCATCAACAAGGCGCTGGTGACCAAGGCGAGTTCGGTCATCGCCGCGGTACCGCTCTATTTGGCCATCTTGTACAAGGTAATGAAGGAAAAGGGGCTTCACGAGGGAACGATCGAGCAGATGTATCGCCTCTTCACTACGCAACTGTACGGCGGCTCCGCACCGAGTCTCGACGATGAGCTGCGCATTCGTATGGACGACTGGGAGATGCGCGAGGACGTACAGCGCGAGGTCGGTCGGCTGTGGGACGAGGTCACCCAGGAGAATCTGAGCGCACTTGCCGACGTCGAGGGGTTTCAGCGCGAGTTTCTGCAGATTCACGGGTTTGCGTTCGACGGCGTGGACTACACCGAGGACGTCGCGATTTAGCGAGACGACGGACCGCGTCGACACGCGCACCTTGATACGGCGGTGCGAAGGCCCGCATTGCGGACCGGTCTCTTTTGGGCCCTGGCCCCAATCCGCGGTTGCTCTGTTGACGGTTCGCGCGTGATGTGTACCGCCGTCTCTTCGCCGAGCTTTCACCGATTGCACATGCAGCGTGCGCGTCGCCAAGGCGCGGTGGTCGGCGACGTGCAGATCAGCCCCAAATCACCGCAGTACCGTTCGCCTCTTCACTACCTTCGCAATATCCGACTTTTTTGGTAAGGTATGGCCGGTCGTCGGCGACCGGTATCGGAGCGATCCGTCGGCGAGGAGGATACGATGAAGAGCATACTACCCCTACTGGCGGTCAACTTTGTCGGCGCCCTCGGCCTGAGCCTGGTGATGCCCTTTTTGGTCGTGCTCGTCGAGGAGTTCGGAGGCAACGGTGTCGTCTACGGCTTGATGGCCGCCGCCTACCCCGCCTTTCAACTTATCGGCTCTCCCGTTCTGGGACGTTGGTCGGACCGCCTGGGACGTCGACCGGTTCTGCTTCTCAGTCAAGCCGGCACCGCAGCGGCGTGGATCGTCTTCTACATCGCCTTGGTGGTGCCGACCGTGTCACTATTTAGCGTCGATTCGTCGTGGCTCGGCGCCGTCGGCGTAACGGTACCGTTGGTCGTTCTGTTTGCAGCACGCGCCCTGGACGGGCTGACCGGCGGCAACGTCTCGGTGGCAAACGCCCTGCTGGCCGACATATCCACCGCCGATACGCGCGGTCGAAACTTCGGACTCATGGGAATCTCGTCCAATCTGGGATTCATCCTCGGCCCGACGCTTTCGGGCATTCTGGGGGCCACCGCTCTAGGCGTGCGCCTCCCGGTCATCGCCGCCTTCTCGATCGCGATCGTCGGTCTGGTATTAATCGTTGCGTTCCTTCCACCGCCGTCGCCCAGGCGGTCCGCCACACCACCGCGGCGGCCGGCGGACTGCTCGGAGAAGATCGTTCGCCATTGCCCGCATGCGGCGACGACCTCGACGGACGACATGCACGCCAACGGTCTTTCGACGGCCGCGGAGCGCGGTCTGCGGGTGGTGCTCCGCCTCCCCAACGTCGCGCTCTTTTTGGTGCTCTACTTTGTGTTGTTTCTGGGATTTAACATCTTCTATGCCGTCTTTCCGGTACACGCCTTACGCATGTACGGCTGGACTACCGCGGAGTTAGGCGTCTTTTATTCGACGTTAAGCTTCGTGATGCTCGCCGTGCAGGGTCCGGTGTTGCGCTTCCTGAGCACTCGTGTGTCGGAGGTGGGACGCGTCACCGGCGGGAGCGCGGTATTGGCGCTGTGCTTCGTCATATTGATTTTTGCCGACGGGCGTTGGGCCTTTGCCGCGGCTGTGCTGTTTGCCGTCGGGAACGGCGTGATGTGGCCGTCGTTTCTCGCGATGCTTTCGTCTCTGGTCTCGGCCGAGCACCAGGGAGAGGTGCAGGGATACGGCACGTCGGCGGGTAGTGCGGCAAGCCTCATCGGTCTCGTCGCCGGCGGCGTGTTGTACGAGTCGGTAGGCGCGACGGCATTCGCGATCTCCGGAATCGCCTTTCTGGGCGTCGCGATTCTCGGTATCAGGCTTCGACAGCCGCCGCGAGAGCGCGATGCGGAGTCGGTGTCGGTGTCGCGTGCATGAGTGCGCGGTGCAGGAGGGGGTACCGTATCGCAGGACCGATTGTTGATAGAGAGCGTTCCATACCGTGAGTATTCGGCATAGCGGCGGTTGTACGCGACCGCGGTGAGACGCACTCCGTCGTACGGCGAGCGTGTTGAACGACGGTGGTTATTCAAGCTCGCGGCGATTCCGGGCAGTCCGTGCACTCTGTGCGTCCGTACATCGACATCCGCTCCAAGGTTTCGGATACGTCTCGTGTGGCGTAATCGTCCGCGTAAACGCGTCGTGACGCGTCGCGTTTACGCAAAGGGCGGGAGTATACGCCGGAGTGGGCTTGAGATGCCGGCCCACTCCGGTTCCGGTTGTTACTCAGTAATGCAAAATCACCTGTTCGTAGCGTGAGCGGCCGATGCCGTTCCACGTCACCTGCTCCATCCTGAGGACCGTCAGGCCGGAGTAGGAGGCCCAAGTCAGGGCGTTCTCGATGTTGTTCCAGCCGGCGTGGGTCGTTACGCCGCCGGCGAGCGCGTTTTCGCCCTTGATCGAGACACCGGCGCGCTCGGCCGCATCGGCGACCCAGAAGACGAGGTCCTGGGCTCGCGAATAGGCGGGGGCGTAGTTCTCGTTCCCCATCTCCAAGCATGTGAAGTGTAAGTTGATGTGACGACTCCAGCCGGCGGCGGCGCTCACGATGGAGTCGTAGCCGTGGCCCGTCGACGGGGTCCAGTTGTTGGTACTCGACCGAATCAGTCCGGCGGTGAGCTCCGCGAGGCGCGGATAGTTTGGATCGCCCATCGTCCAATGAATACCGGGAATCTTGATCCCGATCTCAATGCCGCTCATCTGGTTATCGAAGGCGTCGATGGCCGCTTGGATCAGGCGGCGTCCGTGATCCACGAGGGACTGGTTGTACCAATCGAAGAAATCGCGCCCGTACTGAATGTTCTGATAGTCGTATGAGCTGAAGAAGTAGTCGACATTTGTCGGAGGGCCGATCTGGGAGACGCTGGTAAGGCTGCTGCCCCACGCCGTGTTGATGCCGGTGAGATTTCCGTATTTGGACACCATCGCATCTTGAAAGTCCTCGACCGCAAGTCTGCCGTAGGCCTGGAGCGTGCCGCGGTTTGGATAGCCGCCCCAGTCGTGAGCGTTGTAGGAGGGGTAGCGTAGCTCGCCTGCGCTGCCTCCGGAGATGTTAAGCTCGTCTATGTCCGCGGCATAGAAGGCGTAACGCGCCTCGAAGGCGTTCATAAACTCGACGTACTCGCTTATGACGTAGTCATCGGCCCACAGCGTCACATACTCGGCACTCGCCTGACCGGTCTCGCTCACGTATTTGAGATCGTCGGCGCTGATGCCCTGCGAGGTATAGTGGTTCCAGATCCACGATGGGAGGAGCGCGGTATAGTCGTCCCCGACGTTGCCCCCCGCCTGATGGAAGGACATGATCGCTACAATATCGAGACCGGCGTCGGTAATCTCTCGAAAGATTGTATCGTAGTACGACCAATCGAAGGATTGATCACCCGCGCCCTCGACATCGCCCCACCACACATCAACGCTTACCGCGTCGACCCCCATTGATTTGGCGACCGAAAGCTGATTGCGGAAGCCGTTCCAATCGGTGACGCGAAGGGGCGCCATAACGTTTGCGGTAAAGGCACCGGCGGATGCAGCGGACAGCGGCGCATCCGTTTGCTCATTCGCGTCCTCCGCGGAGTGCAGTCCTACATTACAACCGGCCGCCAGCACCGTGAGCCCGAGAAGGGCGGCGATGTATAGTTTCCCTATCTTCATGAGTCATGCTCCTAATAAGTAGCGGTAGATTTTTGTAAACCGGTTTACTGTAGACGTATTTTAGTACAGGCGGCGCGTGGTGTCAAAAAAAAGATGCAAATCGGTGTGATGACTTCTGTGGGCGGCACGGTTCTCACCGAGAGCGGCTCGGGATCGCGATAGTTCGTACCGCAAGCCCCGACGCACCGGCGGAGGGTGCCGCCGCCTACGTTTCGATTCCGGCGCGGGAGCGCACGAAGGTGTGCCGAACGTCGTTCAACGTTGAGCCGGATCGCGCGGCCTCGGCGAGGAGAAGCTCAGTCGCCCACGAGGCGGCGTAGCGACACGTCTCGCGGCAATGCCCTGAACGTTTGGCTCCGCACTGTGAGAGACGACTACCCTCGTCGAGTACCGACGACGCACGGTGCGTAGCGGTTCGCCGTCGGATGGCGCTGCATCGAAGCGTGCCGTACTGATCCATGAATCGATTGAACAGCCGTCGCGCCAAATCGAATCCTCGATACAACGTTGCGCTATCGGCCTCTGCGCTCGCCTCGGCGGGGCCGAAGATACTGGACATCGCCAACACCGCACCGCTGTACGCGCCGCACGTACCGTCGACGGAAAGACCGCTCTCGGCGGAGAGCCCGGTTGCCGCTCGAAACAGTATGGCGTCTCGAATGCCCAGCGCTTCGTGGACGCCCGCAAGCGTACAGTGGGCGCATCCGTGGGGATGACCGTCGAAATCGGCGGCAATATCGCCCGCTTTACTCGCCAATTGGTGAGAATCGTGCATATAGTTCCTCCCGAAATATGCTCCGTTGCGGAATACCGGTCTTTTCTATACCTTAGACGGGTATGAAATTCGATGAATTGAAACTCGACAGTGAAATACTCGCCGGAATAGCTGCGGCCGGCTTTGAGGAATGCACCGACGTACAAGCCCGTACCATACCGCACGTGATCGACGGTTCTGATGTAATGGTACAATCACAGACGGGAACTGGCAAGACTGCAGCCTTTCTTCTTCCAACGTTTCAACTTCTTTTGCATGACGAACGGTTCAAGGAACGCAATGCACTGGTGGTCGCGCCGACGCGCGAGTTGGCGGTTCAAATCAAAGAGGAGGCCGACCTCCTCGCGGAAAAGCTACCTATTAAGACGGAGGTCTTTCACGGCGGTGTCGGCTACGGGCGTCAGCAACAGGCCCTCGCCGAAGGCGTCAATATCATGGTCGGCACGCCCGGGCGCATCCTGGATCTCAGTCAGACCGGCCACATGAAGCTTAAAGAGGTCGGCGCTGTCATTATCGACGAGGCCGACCGGCTCTTCGATATGGGCTTCTACCCCGATATCAGACGCATGATGCGCCGCATGCAGCCGCGGGAGGAGCGCACTACCATGCTCTTCAGCGCCACCCTGAGCGTAAAGGCGCGTAATATCGCGTGGGAGTATATGAACAATCCGGTGGAGATCGAGATCGAACCGGAACAGATTACCGTCGACCGCGTGAATCAGAGCCTCTATCACGTCGCCTCGGAGGACAAGATGGCCGTCATACTGGGCCTCCTGAAGCGCGATCGGCCGCGTACCGCGATCGTCTTTACCAACACCAAACGCGCCGCCGAGGAGGTCGCGAAACGCCTGGACATCAACGGGTATCCCGCGGACTTCATTATGGGAGACCTTCCGCAGCGTAAGCGGTTGGCGATCATCCGGCGCATCAAGGCGGGTGAGTCGGAGTTTCTCGTGGCGACCGACGTGGCGGCGCGGGGACTCCACATCGACAATCTCGACATGGTGATCAACTACGACCTTCCGGAGGATCCCGAGGCGTACGTACACCGTATCGGACGAACCGCCCGCGCCGGCGAGTCGGGGCGCGCGGTCTCTTTAGCGTGCCAGAAGTTCGTCTTCGGCCTCGACGCCATAGAAAGCTTGATTAATCAGAAAATTCCCGTGGAACAGTTGACCGACGATCTGTACGCCGAGGACGCAAGTGCCGGTATGCGCATTCAGCTCGAGGTAACCGGACGCGACCGGGACGATCGCGGTCCGGGGCGGGGCGGCAGACCGGGGCGCGGCTCCTCCGGGCGAGGCGGGCAACGACGCGGCGAGCGCGGCGCTCCGGACCGGCGAAGCGAACGCCGCGACGGCGACAGACACCCTTCGCGTCGTCAGCACGAACGTCGCGACGACGACCGGCCCGCGTCGAGACGTCGGTCCCACGAGCGGCACGACTCCGACCGTCGTCCCTCCGATCGCCGACCGGCGGATCGCCGTCCGGATCGACGGCCGTCGCGCGAGCCGGTCGGGGCGGCACCCAAGGCGAGCGACAGCTTGGAGGAGCGCCTCGCGTACTATCGCAAAAAATATGGCGAGGATTTTCAACCCACCGACGAGATGCTTGCGAGCATGGACGGCGCCAAAGGAAGCCCGCGCACAAAGAGCGGATCGAGTTCTCGCAAAAGGCGGTCTCGCGGCCGCTCCAATCAACAGCGACGTGACGGTGCGCGTCCCCCGCAGAAGAACGCATCGAGCGGAGGCGACCGCCGCGAATCCGATCGGTCGGCTGCGGGAAAGAAGCCGCAGCAGGCGAAAAAGGCCGCTCGCCCGTCGGAGGATCGGACGGCACCGCCCCGAGAAACCGCGTCCGAGAAGCCGAAAGGTATTCTCGGGCGATTGAAGGGGCTCTTCGGCGGCGGTGAGTAGGACTCCGATCATTCGAGATCCTTGACACGCGATGAATCATAGGCATAGTATGCGCTTTCGAAACGCGTCCGTTGGCAGCGTATTGCAAGGAGATATGTGAATGGCTCGATCTTCCAAAGCCCGGGGTAAGACGGTACGTCACCTCGGCATCAATATCTTTGGAAATCCCAAGTACGACCGTCTGCTTAAGAAAAAGCCGTACGGGCCTGGTGAACCGAAGAAGGGTCGCATTCGCGAGACTGAGTACGCACGCCAGCTCAAAGAGAAGCAAAAGGTAAAGTTCGCCTACGGGTTGTCGGAGCGTCAGTTCCGCAACCTGTTCTACAAGGCCAAGGTCTTGAAGGGCGTTACCGGACACAACATGCTGATCTTACTCGAGCGGCGTTTGGACAACGTGGTGTATCGCATGGGTATGGCCGCAAGCCGTCGACAAGCTCGACAGCTCGTAGGCCACGGTCACATTCATCTCAACGGACGCAAGGTGACGATTCCCAGTGCATTGGTACGCCCCGGTGACAAGATCTCGGTAAAATCGAAAAAGGGTTCCGAGATGCTCATGCGCCGGCTCGTATCGGAAAACTCGTCGCGGCAGATAGCGCCGTGGATCGAGGTTTCCCAGGACGACCTCACAGGCACCGTAGCGATGCTTCCGACGCGGGATATGATTCCCACCATCGCCGAGGAGCAGCTGATCGTCGAGTTCTACTCGAAGTAAGGCGTATCGCAGACCGGCCGACTCCGCGGGAGTCGACCGCCGTCCTGAAGGACGAGGTTGCAGAGGGAGCGGAGTCGTACATCGTTGCGGCTCCGTTTTTTTATGGTATTATTCGCTACATATGAAAATGTTCAACGTTCGTCGGGCCGGCGCCGATATCTGAGATATGCGCCGCTTTCCCGTAGTGTGCAGTGACGATGCGATAAACGATCGCGTCCGGAGGATCTGCTCCAAGTTCGACTCAGCCTTTCAACCGGTGTTTCTTGATACCGTGGACGCGGCACTCGAGTACATCCGCTACGAGCTACCGGAGTTTCAACTCGTTCACTTTTCCGACGAGAGGATCGACGGCCGACAGTTGGTCGCATCGATCAATGAAGATCCGTGGCTCCACTACGGCGGTATCATCGGGGTGTACGCGCGCAAAAACAGCCGCATCGTCGAGGAGCTGCCGCGAGAGACCAACGTGGTGACCATGATCCGGCGGGACGAGTTTGTAGAAACCTTTTTTCGTGTACTCTACATTCTGTACCGCAATCGTCAAATTCTCTTTCAACGGGACATTCAGCTCGATTTCCTCGGTACGATTCACGGCAGCTTCGAGATGGATAACGATCCGTACAACGCCCGTACCTACGCCTCGCTGATATCCAACTTTCTGTTTAACTCGAACTACATCGATTTAGAGATGCGCGACCGCCTGCACGTGGCGCTCTTCGAGATGATTATGAACGCGATCGAGCACGGTAACTGCGGGATCTCCTATGATGAGAAGACCGAGTATTTGAAGGCCCACGGCGATATTATCCCTCTCATTCGCGAGAAGTGCCGCGACGAACGCATCGGCTCCAGGCGCGTTGCGGTGACGTATCGTATTAATCCGTCACATTCTGCGTTCCAGATCGCCGACGAGGGTGCGGGATTCGACTGGCGCTCCCGCGTTGCCAACGACGAGGTGAACCTCGAGCAACACGGCCACGGCATCAAGATGACGAGTCACTATATCAGCGATCTTCGTTACAACGAACGGGGAAACGAAGTCAGCTTTGAAGTGCCGCACCAGAAGCAGGCCAACGCTACACCGAGCATCTTTGCCGATCAGGAGATAACCGACTTCCGGGACGACGAGGTGGTGTTTCGGGAGGGCGAGGAGTCGAACGATCTATTCTATATCGTCAACGGAAAGCTCGAAATTCTCAGCGGGGGGCAGAAGGTGGCGACGCTCACGCCGGACGATATTTTTCTCGGCGAAATGTCGTTTCTTCTCGGTAACAGACGCTCGGCCACCGTCGTCTCACGCGGACAGAGCCGACTCATACGGGTGACGAAGAACGCCTTTGTGAACAGTGTACAACGGCAACCTCATTACGGCATATTCCTCGCTCGCCTTTTGGCGCAACGCCTTTCCAGGCTCAACCGGCATATTGCGATACACGGTAACGGCAACGCTGAAGGAGCCGTGGCGCGCGAAGTTTAGGTCTCCTGCGGAACCGGCTCCTCAGCCTTGAGCTTAGCTTCATATCCGATCGCTTGCACAAAATTGACGATTTTATCTACGGTAGCGGGGTTGCCGTCAAAGTCGAGAAAGATCTCACTCGTTTGTCTGTCGACCCATACGTCCTCGACGCCGCGAATCCGGCGCCCCATATGTTCGATACCGATCGAACACGAGGTGCACGTCGCACCGACCAAATCGAAAATCGCTCTTTTCATATCGATACTATACTAATTCTTATCGAAATTGTGAAGAATAGGAGCGAGCGAACGCCGGCCTTGGAGAAAGAGAATCGACTCCTCGATGCGATATACCGAGTCATGGGCCGCGAGTGCGCGTATCACGAACAGCGTGCCGCGGACGTAGAACTCGAGTTGGTGGGCGTACTGCACGTTGACACCCTTGATCTCCTCGATAGGCAGGAAGAGTTCTCCCCGACGATTCGGAAGCTGCGCATACGTGGAGGCGCGTAGGCGTAGCCCCCGTGCCTCGAGTGCAAGCGCCACCTCACCGCGTTCCGACAGCGGGCGGCTACGGAAGCCCGTGAGAAGTCGAACGCGCTCTATGCAGTACGGAAAGGGGTGCTCCGGCGAATCGACCACCGCCGGAGTAGCGGGGTGCCCGTCCGTTTTCGCCGCGCTCAGAAGCGTCGCTCGTTGCCATGCGTTCCAGTCGGCGAGATATCGGAATCGGTGGTGTCGGACGGCGGTGGACGGGGCGATGTGATAGAGCGTTCCCGACGGCGCGAACCACGTCGTATCACCGCAGTGAAGACACCGTAGGAACGATCCGTCGGAGCGAAGCGTGCCCCACCGGAGGCACGTCGGACACAGAAAAAGCGCTCGCTCGGCTCCCTCTGCGCGATTGCGCGCCACGAAGTGGATGCCGCGTTCTTGTCGCCAATCGTCCTCGTCGAATCGAATCGCCGTATCGAGCTCTTCGGCGATGCGGCGTCTGGAGAGGGTGTGTACCTGCTGCGCGTCGAGGACGGTCGAGATCGCTATCTCAAGCCGGCCCCGCCTCAGATTGGTCGCCCACCGCGGCGTCGAAAGATACGCACCGCCCAGTCGCACGCCGACGACCGGCACGTCCAAGAGTTTCACGAGTTTGGGCGTCGCCGGAAGGAGGGGGCGACTTCGCCCGTCCCACGTCCGTTGCCCTTCCGCGAATAGGCCGACGATTTCCCGCGCCGCCACGCGTTCCCGGAGCGCGCGCAGGCTTTCGAAGTCGTTCTTAGCCTTCGTCTTGGGAATCGCCGCGGCGACGGTAAGAAGGCGACGCATCACACGGCTGCGAAAGTTCCCGTCCGCGGCGATGAAGTGCACCGGCTTATCGAAGGCCATTGCCACGAGAAATGGGTCCCAGAAATTGACGTGGTTGGGGAGGACGAGAAAGGGAGGCTTAAGGCGGCGAAAACTCTCGTCGTATCGAATCGTCACGCGAAAACGCCATCGAAGCCACAGCCCCAGGGTGTAACGCAGTACGAAGAGCAGCGTCAGGGTTGCGAATCTCTGCACGAATGTACTGTAGTCCGCGCTTAGTGCGTGATACAATCCCGCTTCACATGGAACGGACTGTGCGGCGGGACGTCGTGCCGGTGATAGTCGCCGGCGGTATCAGCTGCGATCTCGCGGCCGAAAGCGCCTCGACCATGCGACGACATACCTCCAACCCGGGAACGGTGCGCCTCTCGGCCGGTGGCGTGGCGCGCAATATCGCCGAGACTGTTGCGCGTCTGGAAACTCCGGTGGCGCTTGTCGGCGTCGTCGGCGAGGACCCGCTCTCCGTCTGGACCTTAGCGCGGACCGCCGCAGCGGGGGTCGACGTGGGGTGTGTAGCGCGACGGCCCGACGGTCGCGTCGGATTGTATGTGAGCATCATGGACCGTGGAGAGCTCGATACGGCCGTCTCGGACATGGCCGCCGTCGAGACGCTGGAACCCGATGCTTTCCGCGCGATGCTCGATCGGGCCGCCGCCGTCCTGAGGGGACCGAGAGCGCCCACGGCAACGGCTCGTCGTGGCCGTAGCGCGCACCCGATTCTCGTCATGGATTGCAACCTCTCCGTCGAGGCGCTGGAGGCGGGGCTCGATTGGGCTCGTGGGCGGGGCGCGTATGTCGTTGTGGAGCCGGTGAGTGTCGAAAAGGCGCGGCGTCTTTGTCGTCTGTCGGGTCGCATCGACATCATCACACCCAACGCCGACGAGATGAATGCAGTGGCGCGCGATCTGTTCAAACCGGGCGATGCGGATATACGCTGCTGCATCGTTACCCGCGGTGAGCGTGGTGCGGCGTCGTGGCGACCCGGCGAGACGGAAACACAGCTCTATCGAACCGCGCCCGTACCCACCGCAAATGCCAACGGCGCCGGAGACGCCTTTGTCGCGGGGCTGGTAACGGGACTGTCGCGAGGGCTCACGTGTCCCGGTGCGATCGCTCTGGGTCTCGCCGCCGGTCGCCGTACCGTCGCCG
The DNA here is from genome assembly GCA_965601925.1 of Alkalispirochaeta sp. GTDB lineage: Bacteria > Spirochaetota > Spirochaetia > DSM-27196 > Alkalispirochaetaceae > Alkalispirochaeta. The sequence goes on along the minus strand of OZ271854.1, from coordinate 211,595 downwards.
CACCGGGTACCGTGGACGAACGGCTGAGACTCGACGACCTCCTCGGAATGGGTGCGGAACAGTAACGCGTCGGCAGCGGCAGTGCGACGACGGTGACGGTGCGTATCGGCGGCGATCGTCGGTGGTGATACGAGAAGGGAAAGGGTAATGCAAACTAAGTACGTTCGGGTTCACGAAGAGGTACGGTCGGCAGTCGCCGAACGGCGGCCGGTCGTCGCGTTGGAGTCGACCATCATCTCCCACGGGATGCCCTATCCGCGCAACGTCGAGACCGCGCGTGCGGTCGAGGAGACGGTGCGGAGCGCCGGCGCAGTACCGGCGACGATCGCAGTGATGAACGGTGCGTTTACCGTAGGGCTTACCGACGACCAAATAGCACTATTGGGAACGAGCAACGACGTCTTGAAGGCGAGTCGACGCGATCTCGGGTTCGCCCTGGCGACGGGTCGTATCGCCGCCACCACCGTCGCCGCGACGATGATAGGCGCCGCGCTTGCGGGTATTCGTCTCTTTGCGACCGGCGGCACCGGCGGAGTACACCGTGGCTGGCAGAGTTCCATGGACGTGTCGGCGGACCTCCCGGAGTTCGAGAAGACGTCCGTCGCCGTCGTCTCCGCGGGTGTCAAATCGATCCTCGATATCGGCCGGACGCTGGAGTATCTCGAGACGTTGGGTGTTCCGGTGATCACATTTCGATCCGACGAGTTCCCCGCCTTCTATTCTCGCCAGAGCGGCCTGGGAGCGCCGTTGCGACTCGACGAGCCGGATGAGATCGCCCGGACCCTCGCCGCCCACTGGGCGTTGCCGGGTGCCGGAGGGGCGCTGGTGGCCAATCCCATTCCGGAGAACGAGTCGATGGATCGCGGGGCGATCGAGGCGATTATCGAACGTTCGATCCGTGAGGCCGACGGGGAGGGAATTCGCGGCAAGGAGGTTACCCCCTACCTCTTGGCGCGTATCGTAGAGCTTACCGACGGCGAATCGTTAGAGGCCAATATCGCGCTGGTGAAGAATAACGCCCGTCTGGCCGCCCGCATCGCCGGCTCGTTGTCCGGGCTCTCGTGACAGTTGGGGGACCGGCGTGCTACAGTCCACGATAATACTCAAACGATGAGGAGTAATAGCGATGCTTCAGGAACTTGCTGCGCCGCTCAAGCAGCTGAAAGAAGACGTACATTCGACTTGGAGGTATCTTTGACCCCGATGAGGTCAGAGTTCAGATAGCGGACAAAGAGGCCGCAACCGCCGACCCGGGCTTCTGGAACGATCGGGAAGCCGCCGAGGCGACGATGACCGAAATCAAGCGCCTTCGCGATACGATCGAACCGTGGGAGCGATTGATCGCCGATGTCGACGACGCCGAGGCGCTTCTGGAGTTGGCTCAGGAGGAGGGCGACGAGTCGCAGGAGAGTGATATCCGCTCGGCGATCGAAGACGCCCGGATGCGTTTTGAAAAACTACAACTCAAGCGGCTCCTCCACGATGCCGCGGACGGAGCCAACGCCTTTCTCACGATTCATTCCGGCGCCGGTGGTACCGAGGCGTGCGATTGGGTCAGCATGCTGTATCGCATGTATAGCCGTTGGATCGACGTACACGACTATAAGCGGGACGTGATCGATCTCCAAGAGGCGGAAGGGGGCATCAAGTCGGTAACCGTAGAGGTAACCGGCGCCTACGTCTTCGGGTACCTCAAGGCCGAGGCGGGCATTCATCGCCTCGTGCGAATCAGTCCTTTCGATTCGAGCGGTCGCCGCCACACATCCTTCGCCTCGGTGTACGTATCTCCGGTCGTAGAGGACGATATCGAGGTCGAGATCAAGGCCGACGAGATTCGCGTCGACACCTATCGAGCGAGCGGAGCCGGAGGCCAGCACGTCAACAAGACCGATTCGGCGGTACGGATGACTCACCTGCCGACCGGTATCGTCGTCCAATGCCAGAACGAGCGCAGCCAACACAAAAACCGCGCGACCGCCATGAAGGTGCTCAAATCGCGATTGTACGAGTACTATCGACACCAGCGCGAGGCGGAGCAAGCGTCGCGGGCCATCGAAAAGAAGGATATATCCTGGGGAAACCAGATCAGGTCATACGTCTTTCAACCGTATACGATGGTAAAGGATCTCAGGACGTCGGTAGAGACGGGCAACGTTCAGGCGGTGATGGACGGCGAGCTCGATCCCTTCATCGAGGCGTATCTCAAGTATGAAGCGGGCCAGGTCTCTAGCTGATCTTCCGATCCTCACCGCGGCGCTAACCTTTGCAATAACGCCGATGCTGTTTGCCGGCGGTTCGGCCGAGCTCGACGCAGAGGCCGAGCTACGCGCCGCACTCATCGCACGCCTCTCTCTGTCGGAGGCGGAGTATACCGTCGTGCTGACGACGGTCGTTACGCCGGATATCCCGGAGGAAGACCGTATCGTACTGGGCTCCTACGTCCAGGTGCTACGCGATATGGCCACCGGGCTACCGTGGCGCTATCTCGACTCCGCCGAACGGCGAGCCTTGGCGGAACAGCGTCTCCGCCGAGAAGAAGAGCGTCTTATGGCGGCGATCGAGGCTCGTCGCCTTTCAATCGAGCGAAATCGCCTCGAATCGGGACTCGCCGACGGCCCGATCGAGGATACCGAACTCAGTTCTCTCCACGAAGAGCGTGCTCGTCTGGCAACCGTGGGTGTCGACGACGTCTCCGTTCCCGATCGCGTACCGGTGCGGCTTCTCGAAGGTGAGTATGAGTTTCGACGGGTCCTGCCGACCGCCGAGGGCGAAACGTTGCAATCCGATGAGAACCGACTCTTTCTCTATCTTACCGTCGAGGAGCTCGGTGCGGACTACGTGTTTACCGTCCGTTCGTGGCTTCCGGTTCTGGAACGTGACCGGGAAGTATTGCGGATTATCGCCTCACCGGCCGATATCGCCGACCAACTCGAGGCATACGAACGTACACTCGTGGCCGAGCTCGCCGGTCGCCCTCTCGCCGTGGTCAACCTTCGCGCGGCGGATGCGGAGGGAAACGCATTGGACGAGGCGCGCCTGTTCATGGACGGCCGGTTCCTCGGTGTGGGTCGCGTCGTCGAACCGTATCTCCCCGAGGGAGCCTATACATTCACCGCGCGTCTACCGGACGGACGCGAGGTAGCGCGCGCCGTTGAGATCGGTCCCGACGACCGCACATCGTTGATCGTCACCATCGCCGACGAGGAGCCGGAAACCGTCTTTTTAGCCTCCGAGCCCGCCGGTGCTCTCGTGTACCGTGGAGCGTTTTGGCAGGGATTCACGCCGCTGCCCGTCCCGCGTCCCACCGAAGAGACGAGCTATACGATCGCTCGGGAGGGATACTACGACAGCCGCGTCGTCGTCGGTCCCGACAGCCCGAGTCGTATCGAGCGAGTGCTCATCGCCGCCGACGACGACTGGGCCGAATCGGTTGAGCGCTCACGCGATCGATTCTATCGCTCTTTCGGAGCCTTCGTCGTATCTGTAGGTGTGCCGATTCTGATCAACGGCGTGTACCAGAACTATACCGGTCTCTATCCCGGAGGCGTCGCCCGATCCGATCTCTCCCAGGACGAACAAGATCGCCTGCAACCGCAGGTCGATGCGCTGTTTTACGGGTACTACGTCGGTATCGGCTTGAGCGCGGGGCTCTTTGCCAATATGATATGGCGCTTGGTCGATTATGTTCAGACCGCGCAAGGATATCACACGCGGTGATACCGGCAATGTCGCCGGATTATGATTCGTTCACGTAGGACAGCATGAGGAAAAAGAAACTCGGAGAGCGTCTGCGAGACCTCTTCTCTTTCAGTACCACCAGCGACGAGTTTTACGAGGAGTTGGAAGATCTTTTGATCGAAGCCGATTTGGGAGCGCAGTTCGTGATGGAACTGTCCGATAGGTTGCGGTCGCAGACTCGCGTCAAATCGCGTGAGGATCTCCTCTCCGCGTTGCGGGAGACGCTCCTCGCGGAGCTCAAACCGACCGACCTCTCCCTCGATCGCGACCGCCTCAACATCGTTCTCGTGTTGGGCGTCAACGGCGTGGGCAAGACGACCAATCTGGCAAAAATCGCTCGAGTCTACCAACGTGAGTGGCCCGACGCGGGTATCGTGTTGGCTGCCGGCGACACGTTTCGCGCCGCCGCCGTGGAGCAGCTCTCGCTTCACGCCCAGCGGTTGGGAGTACGTATCGTAAAGCAGGGCGCCGGCTCCGACGCGGGCGCGGTTATCTGGGACGCCATCGACAGCGCCGAGGCGAAGGGCGAACGGGTGCTTTTGGCCGACACCGCCGGCCGCATGCACAACCGCACCGATCTTGTACAAGAGCTCGGCAAAATTGACGGGATTATCCGCAAGCGGGCGACGGAGCGCGTCGTGTACCGAAAGCTTCTGGTCGTCGACGGAACGACGGGGCAAAACGCGCTCCGACAAGCGGAGCTGTTCCACGAGACGGTCGGCGTCGACGGTCTGGTTCTATCGAAATACGACTCTACCGCCAGAGGCGGTATTCTGGTTCCCCTGGCGCGTCAGTTTGGGTTGGGCTGTATCTGGCTCGGTACCGGCGAAGGGTACGACGATCTTCTGCGATTCGATCCCGCGACCTACGTCGAGGAGCTTATTGCGCCGTGAACGCCCGTCGCGCGATCTGGGCGACGATCCTTCTCGGAACGGTGTTCGCCTCCGTGTACGCTCAAAATGGACCTCGCTGGTATCGTTCCAATCGCGAGTTTATGCGCCTCGATGAGTTGGCGGACGGCGGGCCGCTTCCAACCGAATGGTCTCTAATGGAGGAACGTACCGACGGCGCATCGGGGCGGGAGTATCGCGCGACGCTCTATCGCGACGGCGTCGTCTACGGCCGCGAGACGTTGGTGTACGGATATGACGATCTATTGTATGAGCGCACGCGATTCGACCACGAGGATGCGGCGGTGCTGGAAGAGACGTTTCGATATCGACCCGATGGTACCTTGCGATCCATGATTCACTGCGCCGTCGATGAGGGATGTCTTACCGCACGATTCGCGCCCCCGGGGAATCGGGGATCGGAGAGCATCGAGGGTGACGGACTGCTTTTGCAGCTCCAACACAATCAATCGGCTCTTCCGACCTATTCGCGTCTCGAGCAACCCGACGGCTCGATCGAAGAGACGTGGTACGAGTACGCCGACGACGGACGTCTGCGGGAGCGACGCACTATGCGCGGCGCCGAGCTGGAACGGTTGAGCTATCGCGATGGACGCGTCGTACTCGAAGAACGGCTGCGCGACGGGCGCTTGGTGTTTTCGGCACAGTTGCGCTACGATTCGGCGGGTCGCACCGTCGAGCGAATCGAGCGGACGCGCAACCGCCGGGTACGAGAGGTTTGGGAGTGGGACGGCGATGAGGAGTATGTGCGAACGGTGTGGGAGGACGATATTCTCGTCGTGGAGGAGACGGTGAATGGTGATGCGCGAGTGGTTTCTCGATATCGCGACGGGCAATTACTGCTTCGCGAGACGTTCATGGACGAGACGTTGACACAGAGAGAGATCTTCTCAGATGGGCGTCTTATCCGCGTGGAGGAGCCATGAGTCCGTGGATTGTCTTCGTCGCGCGACGGTTCCTGCGTTCGGCACGCGTTTCAGCCGGCGGCGCCGGTCGGCTCGCGGTCCTCGGAATAGCCGCCGGCGTGGCGACCCTTATCGTCGTTCTGGGGGTGATGAACGGATTCCAGCTCGGGCAGATCGAGAGCATCTTGGAGGTTAACTCGTTTCACCTCCGCATCGACTCCGGCGTTGCGTTATCCGACGCGGAACGGATCTCCGACCGTATCGCGGAACTCTCCGCGGTACCGGGAGTGGAGGCCGCACTGCCGACCGCGGAGTTCCAAACGATGGCGCGCGGGTTCTGGCCCGAGCCGCAGGGCATCGTTATCCGCGTCGTACCCGAGAATTGGTTTGTCCTCGATCCGAGCGCCGCCGATCAAGTCGAAGTCGTATCGGGCGCGTTCGACCTTTCGAGTCCTGCCGGTATCGTCCTCGGCATCGAGCTTGCGCGCGTATTGGGAGTACGGGTCGGGGACCACGTGGCGGTCACGCACATTCCCGCCGGAGGAAATCGTCCGGCCGAGGAGGAGTTGGTCGTTAGCGGTCTCTTCCGAACCGGGTACCTCGATTTCGATCGTAATTGGGGGTTCGTCTCCATCGCCGGTGCGGTAGAAACGCTGGCGGCTCGCGATACGATCGTGGTGGGCATGAAACTGGAGAATCGTTTTCATGATCGACGCGCCGTTGAGGTGGTCGAGCCGATCATACCCGAAACGTGGCGTATCGAGAGCTGGCGGGAGTTTAACCGCGGCATCTTCGGCGCACTGCGCGTAGAGAAGGCGATGATGACCTTTCTCATCGCCCTCATATTCGTCGTTGTGGCCGGTAACATCTATCAACTCTTGCGGCGTAGCATCCTGGAACGGAGCGAAGAGATCGCGATTCTCCGAGCCCTGGGTGCGGGGCCCGACAATCTGCGCCGAGTATTTGCGCTGGAGGGATGGCTCATCGGTGTGGGCGGGACGCTCGCCGGCGTGGTAATCGGTCTCGTCCTCGCGATAAACGTAAATGCGATATTCGCATCCCTCGAGGCGCTCACCCTCTTTCTGGGTGATTACGGCGTGCGGGTGTTCTCTCCAACGTACTTTTACATCGAGGAGATTCCCGTGCGTATTCTCGGTAGCGAGGTTGTGCTCGTCGGCGCCGGCGCGATCGGCGTGTCGGTCGCCGCTGCACGTCTGGCGGGGAGATCGGTTCTGCATCATGTTCCTATGGAGTTATTACGTGGAGAGTAGTGCGTTACACGACGAGCCGGGCGGAGTATCGATCTCGGTTGCGGGATTGCGAAAGCTGTTTCCCAACGGCGGACAGCGACTCGAGGTGCTGTCCAATGCGACGTTCTCACGTAAGGCGGGTGAAAAGGTCGCCATTATCGGAGAGAGCGGAAGCGGCAAGAGTACGCTGTTGAGCCTCATCGCCGGTCTCGATACACCCGACGGCGGGTCGATCGAAGTCGGCTCGGAGACGATACACGAGCTGGACGAGGATGGGCTGACGCGATATCGATCGACTACCGTGGGGCTGGTATTTCAGTTTCACTACCTTCTGCGCGATTTTTCGGCGATCGAAAACGTCATGCTTCCGGCCATGATCGGTAATCGATCGCGCCGAGAGGTACGCGAGGAGGCGGCCGAACTGTTAATCTCGGTGGGCTTGGGCGATCGACTCAATCACCTACCGGCGCAACTCTCCGGCGGCGAGCGGCAGCGCGCCGCACTCGCGCGATCGCTCATAAACCGCCCCCACCTTTTGCTCGCCGACGAACCGACGGGTAACCTCGACGATAAGAACTCGCGCGTGGTCGAGGAGATTCTCCTGTCTCTGGTGGAAGAACGGGGTCGAACGTTGATATTGGTAACCCATAACCGAGAACTTGCGCGGCGGGTAGGCGACGTTCTGCAGCTGGAGGCCGGATGCCTGAACCCGGTGTAGTATTTCTCGCGCGGCGCATCCTTGCAGGTCCCCCGATACGCCCCGAAGACCGTCGTTCGCGGCGCGGTAGGAGTCGACTCATTGCAGCGGTGGTCGGGGTCTCCCTCAGCGTTATCCCGTTGGTTGTGGTCCAGCAGGTGGCCGAGGGTATGATCGCCGGCATTACCGATCGCTTCATCGAGACGGGGAGCTACCATCTTGAGGCGATCGCCCGCATCCCGCCTGACGACGCGGAGTCCGAGGCCGTCTTAGAGGAGATTAGGACGATTCCGGGCGTCGTCGAGGCGGTTCGTGAACGACGCGGTTTCGGACTGGTCTACTCCGCGTCGGGACGCAGCGGTGTCACGATCCGTTCGGTCCCTCGCGACTGGTGGTCCGGCGACGAGCGAGTACGAGAGCTCGTAGAGCTGCGCGCCGGCGAGTTTCTGCTGTCCGAGGAGCACCACATCGTCCTGGGTTCGGAGGTTGCCGACACTCTGGAGGCGACCGTGGGAGACGAAGTGCGACTCTTGACCACGCGATCCTTCGAGGACGGCAGGGTACAGGCTCGTGTGAGTCGATTCACCGTTACGGGGATCGCCTCGACCGGCTATCGCGATCTCGATCGCCTATGGATTTTCGTACCCCTCGATCGGGGTCTCGCGATCGTGCCGAGCGACGGCGCGCAGGATATCATCGGCGTAAAAGTCGAGCACCCGCATTCGCTTCCGAATCCGCTGTTCGGTCGCGGATTGCAGGGTGTCGCGCGGCGAGGGGAGCGTGTGGAGATGATCCGAACCGCCGCCGCAGTCGCCTCGGCACTCCGCGCGGAATGGCGAGTGTACGACTGGTACTCGGCCGAGCAAGGACGCTATGTATCGTTCCTGACGAGTCGCAATCTGCTCACGTTCGTCATGGCAATGATCGTCGTGGTCGCGGCGGTCAACATATCCTCGGCATTGGTCCTGTTGGTTATCGAGAAGGAACAGGATATCGCGATTCTCCGCGCCACCGGCATCGGAAGGCGAACGATCGCGGCGGTTTTTCTCGTGGCGGGGCTTCTCATCGGTTTTATCGGCGCCCTCATCGGTGCGGCGGTGGGCATCGCCGCGGCGCTCAATATCAATGCGCTACTGCGCGGCGTCGAGACGGCCATCACCTTCTTCGCCGGTCGCAACGTGCAAATACTCAATCCCGACTTCTATCTTCAACAGATACCGGTGGATCTCCGGTTCGTGCCGGCCGCCGGAGCGGTGTTGCTCGTTCTCGTGCTTTCACTCTTCGCTGCGCTTCTACCGGCGACCCGCGCCGCGAAGGTGCCGCCGGATCGGATCCTTCGTCGCCAGAGCGCTTGGTAGCGTAACCTGCGCGTGGTACATTATGCTAAACAACGATGGGACGTAAGGTAGATACACTTCGAATTGTCCGCATGATCGGCGGAAAGCGCCAAGAACTGGAGATACCGGTGGAGCGCGCCCGGGAGTTGGGGATCGGTACGGAGGGATCGTCGCCGGCAACCATCGCCTACCTCATGGACGGCGTCCTCGCATGGCAGGACGCGGGCCAAGCGAGTACCGACGCGTGCCCTCGCTGCGGAACGACGCACCGCGAGTTGGTGTTGCGTCATACTGTCGGGTGCGCCGAGTGTTTCGAGACCTTCTCATCGTCGATCGGCCGTCTTTTACGGCTCTCGAGCAAAGAGACCACCCATGCGGGGCGCATACCACGACGATTGATTCGTTATCGCCGCCTGTTCGTGGAGCGCGAAGAGCTGTTACATCGCCTTAACGTCGCGGTGGAAAACGAAGACTTCGAGACGGCGGCGCACATTCGAGATCGCATCCGCACTATTACCGAGACCGACGTGTGGGACAACGGCGCTCTCCGGGACGATGAGCGCACCGGCCACACCGATTGAGCTATGTTGAGTCACTCCATCGCCCCCGGTGCGGGTATATGGTTTCCCTTGGACGGTCCGGAGAACGACGTCGTCGTCTTCTCCGAGGTGGATTTAGCCCGTAACCTCAGTACCATCCCCTTCCCGCATCGCATGACCGACGATGACGAGGTCACGCTCCGTCGTTGTGTAGAGGAATCCTTTCACCACCTGGAGCATCCCTTTCGGTTTGTCGATCCCGAACAGCTTTCGCCGCGTCTTCTCGACTGCTATCGATACCGCGGATACTTGGGACGGAACGGATCGAGCGGGCCGGCGGTCATCCACGAGGATGGACGGCTCTTCGTGCGGCTGCGCGGCACGGATCATTTGTGCATCGTCTCCTACGGAGGTGGAGCCGGTGTCGCCGACGCGAGGGCGCGGTGCGATGAGTTGGACGGCTTTTTGGAGAGCAACTTGGAGTACGCGGTATCGCTGCAGCTAGGCTATCTTTCGCCCGAGATACGGCGCGTCGGCGCCGGACTCAGCGCCTCCATGCTTCTTCACATGTCGGCTCTGGAGCAAAGTGAGGGTATCGAGGCGGTACGGGGCGGGACCTCCGAGCGCGTGCATATGCAACGCCTCGGCGGCCTCTATCGTGTATCGTGCCGATCGGAGTTCGGCGAGCGCGAAGAAGAGACCCTGGCCGTGCTTGCAGAGTACGGTGAGCGGTTAGTACATTATGAGCGGGAAGCTCGAGACGAGCTCGTACGACGCCACGGTGATGCGTTGTCGGAAGCGGCGTACCGGGCGCTGGGTACATTATTGCACGCCCGGCGCCTCTCATGGAGTGAAACGAGTGAGATGTTGAGCCTGTTACGACTGGCCGTCGGAACGGGTCTAATGGAGAGCGTTCGGCTGAATGTCGTCACGGAGCTGATGTTCGTCAGCCACGACAGTCAAGTCGCGGTATTGTGTGACGACGACGGGAGCGTTGTGGATGTACGCCGCGCCCGGTTATTACAATCGTTATATGCCGATCGAACCGATACGGGAGATTGAATATGTTTAAAGGTTTGACACAACGTGCGCAGCGTGTGCTGCAGATACTTGCACAGGATGAGGCGAAGCGGTTTCATTCGGACCAATTATTACCCGAGCATATTATGCTGGCCCTTCTTAAGGAGGGCGGTGGACTCGGCTACAAGGCGCTCGAGAAGCTCATGATCGATCCGGCAAAGATGCAGATCGGACTTGAGAATACCATACCCAAGAAGCGCGGTGGTTTCACACTTGGAGACGTGCCTCCCTCTCCTCGAGGCCGCAAGGTACTGGAGGATTCGGCCGAAGAGGCGCGTAATCTCGGCCACGAGTATATCGGGACCGAACATTTGCTTCTCGCCTGTAGTCGCGAGGCCGGCGGCGAGACGGGAAAGTTTCTCGCCTCTCACAACGTCACCATCGATATGTTGCGGGAGGTCATCGCCGAGCTCTCCGGCGGCGGATCGGGAAACCAGACGACAACCAGCGCCTCCTCGAGCGCCGGTAGCTCGGCACAGAGCCACGGTCGGCGACGTATCGCAACCGCACAATCGGGAAAAAAAGCGACTCCGACACTGGACGAGTTTTCGCGCGACCTTACGAGCATGGCACGAGAGGACAAGCTCGACCCGGTGGTGGGACGTAATCGCGAGATCGAACGCGTTATTCAAATTCTGGCGCGGCGCACGAAGAACAATCCCGTTCTCATCGGCGAGCCCGGTGTGGGAAAGACCGCAATCGTCGAGGGGCTGGCCCAGCGTATCATCGAGGGCACGGCGCCCGAGGTGCTCATGGGCAAACGCGTTCTCACGCTCGATCTTGCGGGGCTCATTGCCGGTACGAAGTATCGCGGCGAGTTCGAAGAGCGCCTCAAACGCGTCATGAAAGAGATAACGACGAGCGGAAATGTCGTGCTGTTTATCGACGAGTTGCACACCATTATCGGTGCCGGCGGCGCCGAGGGTGCAATCGACGCGAGCAACATGCTCAAACCGGCACTCTCGCGCGGGGAGATTCAATGTATCGGCGCCACCACTCTCAATGAGTACAAGAAGTACATCGAGAAGGACGCGGCGCTCGAGCGGCGGTTTCAGTCCATTATCGTCGAGGAACCAACGGTAGACGATACGATCGAGATTCTCAACGGCATCAAGGGGCGCTATGAGGAGCACCATAACGTCTCCTACACGCCCGGTGCGATCGAGGTTGCGGCGGTCATGTCGCGACGCTACATCGCGGATCGCTATCTGCCGGACAAGGCGATCGACCTCATCGACGAGGCGGGAAGTCGCAAGCGCATCAGTAACAGCGTGCGGCCGACGGAGATCGCCGAGCTGGAGCAGGAGATCGAGCGACTCAACTCCGAGAAACTCGCGTTGGTCAACAGCCAAAACTACGAACGCGCCGCGGCGATCCGCGACGAGGTCCGGCAGCTCAAGGAGCGCGTCGAGGAGCTTCGCAACCAATGGAAAGTGATGCTCCGCAGCGAGCAGAGCATCGTCGACTCGGAGGATATCAACTTCGTGCTCAGTGAGATCACCGGTATCCCGCTGGTCCGGTTGGCGCAGACGGAAAGTGAGCGTCTGTTGCGAATCGAGGATGAGCTGCATCGCCGCGTGGTCGGCCAGGATGATGCGATCAAGGCGATCGCGAGTTCCATCCGACGGAGCCGCACGGGTCTGAGCGCGCCCGAACGGCCCATGGGTTCGTTTATCTTTCTCGGTCCCACGGGAGTCGGAAAGAGTTTACTTGCAAAATCGCTCGCCGAGTACCTGTTCGGCAGTGAGGATGCGCTGATCCGAATCGATATGTCCGACTACATGGAGAAGCACAACGTGTCGCGCCTCGTCGGTGCCCCTCCCGGATACGTCGGATACGACGAAGGCGGCGTTCTTACCGAGAAGATCCGACGAAAGCCCTACGCGGTCGTCCTGCTCGACGAGATCGAAAAGGCGCACCCCGACGTCTTCAACATTCTCCTGCAGATCTTGGAGGAGGGGGAGCTCCACGACAACTTGGGGCATAAAGTAAGCTTTCGGAACACGGTGCTGATCATGACCTCCAACGCCGGAGCGCGGCAAATCACACGCGACTCCGCGGTCGGATTCCGCTCCGAAGAGGGCGTTATCGACTACAAGGAGATCAAAGCGTCGGCGATGAATGAGTTACGGCGGCTGTTCCGCCCCGAGTTTATAAACCGGGTCGACGAGATCGTCGTGTTTCACAGTCTTACCGATGTCCAGGTACGCAACATTCTGGATATTCTTCTGGGAGAGTTGCAGACGCGACTTGCGGAGCGTGAGATCGTGCTCGAAGTAAATCGGGCAGCACACGATCTCTTGATAGAGAAGGGGTACGACGTCAAATACGGCGCACGACCCCTTCGGAGGACGATTCAGCGAGAGATCGAAGACCCACTCTCGCTTGAGATTCTCAAAGGTCGATTCGCACAGGGATCGCATATCGTCGTCGGCGTCCGTAAGGGTGAGTTCTCCTTTCGAAGTAAAGCCGGTCGTCCGAAGGATGCCGAGGGAGCCGATACGCGCCAGCTCGTCGATTCGTCGGGATTAAAGGCCGACGCCGATCGGCAGTCTCCGGATAACGACGAAGACTTCACCCTGAGCGACGGCTCCTGATTCACGTACGACACTTCGCCGTCGGCGCCGAATGCCGTTCGGCGCCCGCCCACCCGCTCGGAGCGAGCGGTCCTACGGTACGGTGGGCGGGATGAGTCTCTCTATCTACCCGGTGACCGATCCGGCGAGTCGCCTCGGCAAGGCGTTTTTTCATTTTCCCCTGGCGTTGTATCGCGATACGCCGGCGTGGACGCCGCCGCGTGCGCGGGATGTGCGGCGGATTCTGCAAAAGAGATATCTACCTCGTACCATCTTTCGAAGCGATGCGTTCGTCATCGTCGAGGGCGCCCGTGTACTGGCGCGCTTCGTCGTGGTTCATTCGACGGATGAGCGTGAGCCCTTCGCCGGGAGCGATACGTGGCTCGCCGTACCCGAGTCGATCGATCGAGAGGACGTATGGACGGCGCTCTTCGATCGTGCCCGAGCGTGGTGCCGTGAGAACGGGGCGACGCGGTTGGTCGGACCCTTCGACCTCGGCGGTACGAATAGGGCGGGGCTTCTCGTCGAGGGGTATGAGGAGCGCACGGCTCCGTTCCACCCGCCGTACTATCGGAGTCGCTTTGAGTCCGGCGGATGTGCCGCGCTTTACGATTTCGTCTCAGTCTCCGTTCGTCTCGAAAGTTTGGATGTTTCCGGCTGGATGCGCGAGAGTGAGCACGGAGCGGATGTGGACGGTCGGATACGCGTCGAGCATCCGCGTTCTCACCGCGATCTGATGCGACTCGAGAGGGAGGTTGTCGCGCTCCTCGACGGCGCACATCCCGGCCCGCGCGGCGGTGTCCGGCTCCGACTGTCGGCGGTGGACCACGCCGCAGTTACGCTCCTTCGGGATCGGCACGGTCGGCTTGTGGGATGCGCGGTGCCGTCCTACGACCTCTCGCCGGCGCTCCGCCGCGCTTCCGGATACCTCGGACTGCGGACGGCAATCGACCTTTTTCGAGAGCGAAGGCGCACGGGGCGCCGCGTCGTAGACGGACTGAGCGTTCCTCCCGGCGACGGCGAGAACGGTGACATGCCATTGCTTCTCGCCGGCCTTCTACGGCGGTTGTCGGAACTCGAAGTGGAAGAAGTCACCATAGCCGGCCTTCCCCCGGCCGCAACCTCCTCCTGGAGCGACGTGATCGGCTCCGGCGGTCGCATCTGTGCGCGGTATCGCGTCTACAACTGCGCAGTATAGGTCGGGTCGCCGACGCCGCGCGACAACCGTCGAGCGCGGCATGCGGCCGTAACTCGTCGTGGTCGAGGACGCTGTTGCACGGCTCTGTCCCGCAGCGTTCGTGTAGTGCCGTCACACCGCGATACTCGCGTCTCCCATTACGACTTGCCGCCGACGCCGAGTTGACGGAGCTTGACGCCCGTCTCAAGAGTCTGGTCGAGTTTCGAGCGTCGCAGATTAACCGATGCGCGTATTGCATCGATCTTCACCGCTCTCAGGCGCTGAAGGCCGGATTGACGGATGCGGAGCTGAACCTCGTGCCGGCGTGGCGCGAGATGACCACACTGTTTAGCGAGCGAGAACGGGCGGCTTTAGAGTGGTGTGAAGCCCTTACACACCTGGTGACCAACAGTGTGCCGGACGAACTCTATGAACGAGTCCGGAGCCGCGTCACGGATGAGGAGTTGGTCGATCTGACGTACGCGGTATCGGCGATTAACGCCTGGAACAGAATCGCGGTAAGCCTAAGACAATTGCCGCCCCGACCGGTCGCTGCGCGCGGGTAGCGCGCGACAACGCGGGTGTATCGGTGCTGTGCGCACCCATGTTCCGCCCGGCGATGCCGGAGTAGCCGAGCACGGAGCGGTCGGACCGCAGAAAAACCCCAGCGACCCCCGGTCGCAGGGGCTTCCCGTCCGGTATCAAGGGTTCGACGGTGCGACCCACGGGTTCGACGGAGTAATTAACTGTATCCTACGATCTTGAACCGGAGCTTGCTCCGGCTCATCAAAACCGTTGTTAACGGTCGGGTGGAACGTCGCGAAGTACTCCGCCAGCGCGTCCTGCTCGAGACCGGGAAGACTATATTCGAAGTTCCCCGGGTCCCGAGAGAAATCCTCCGTCTCGTAGGTGATCGTACTATCGTCGCTCCCGTTGTAGGCGGCGTAAAGGTTCCGCCGTTGAGGCGTCGACAGGTTCGGGAAGGGCCAGCCGCTGCCTCCGTTGATCAGGAAGTTGAGCGACACGAGACGAAAGGTCCGGTTCGGGTCGCCTTGAATCTCGCCACCGGTGATCACCGTCTCGATACGATCGCCCGTCTCATCGACAAGCGCGAGCTCACGAATCCGCTGTCCCGCTGCGGTTACTTGGCCGGCGTCGTTCGTCACCCGCGGCGATCGACTCACATCGATTCCGACCCACATTCCGGCCACCTGCGGAAAGCTTCCGCCCTGGCCGCCGAGTGCACCGTCGGGTGTAAACTCAGCCTCGGCGCGGGAAATCGCGTGTTCGAGGAGCCCCTTGAGCTCTTCGGCGGTTACCGAAACGGTAGCGAGTCCGTTGTTGAAGGCGAGTATCGTCGCGACGTCGCCGAGGGTGATCGCCCCGGCGTCTACGTCGGCACGGATGCCGCCGCCGTTCTTGATCGATATCTGGACCGGATCGTCGGCCATCAGGTTAGCGTACCACAGGTTCGCGTCGGCGGTGAGGTCACCCCCGTTCGACTGCTGTACGCGCGACGTCTCGCGGTCGCCGTAGATATCTACCGCTGAGTACCCGACGACCCGACTGAGGGTGTTGGCAATCGCCGTTTGGACGGCGTCCCGGCTCGCCACGATCGCCGGATTCGGCGCACCACCGAGGGCGGCTGCGTTCTCCTCGGTCGCGGCGATCGGACCGTTAAGCTCCGGATTGAGCGCCTCGACGTCGATCGTCCCCGCCGCGTCGAACGACACCACCAATCGCCCGAGATATTGGTAGTCTCCCGAGACATTTACCACCAGCACCGGTTCACCGTCCGGGTTGGTGAAGGTCAGCGGATACGCTCCGTCGGCGACGTCGTCTTCGATGAGCATATCGTCGTCGTCGGCCAAAAGCGTGTTCGATCCGCCGGCAACAATGATGTCGACGTCGGTCAACGCACCGGCCAACTCCTCCTCGATCGATATCTGTTGCATGTGTGAGAGGACGATGATCTTGTTGACTCCATCGTCGACCAACGCATCGACGGCGCGCTGAATCTCGACCGCAAGCTCCGGGATCGTGAAGTTGATGCCGCGGGGCGTCGTCGTCACGTCGCCCGCACTGGTGATCCCACCGAGGGTCGGTGTGACCGCACCGACCAGACCGATGCGTTGGTCTGCGACGGTCACTGTGGCGTATGAGGCTACCTGACCCGCAAGGTCACCGACGTCGCGTCCATTGCGTCCGACGTCGAACGAGCGCCCCCAGTTGACATTCGCCGACAGGTACGGAAACCGCGAGCCGGAAAAGTCTCCCTCCTCGGCAAGGGCCGCCGCGAGCGTAGCGGGTCCTTGGTCGAGTTCATGGTTGCCCAATGCGGATGCCGCGACACCGAGCTCGTTCATCCAAAAGATATCCAAGTGTGCCGGGGTGTCTCCCCCCGTTACGGTGGTTACCAGCGGGTCGGTCGCCAAGCTGAAGCGGGGCCCGGGGAGGATGTTGTCGCCGGAGCTCACCAAGAGAGTGCTTGGTCCGTAGGTCGGATCCGCCACCAGGGCGTTGACGATTGCTGAGAACTCGTCAACCGAATCGAGTGCGTCGTCCTGATTCCCGTCGACGTCCGCAAAATGCAGCAACTGAAGAACCATCGGCGCATCGGCATCGGCGCTTGCGGCTGTCCGGCAACCGACCAACGCGACCAATGCTACGGCCGTGATAAGCGCGTATCGTACCGTTCGCATATTCTCGCTCCTTTCGTTATCGCAGTGTTCTCGGTCTCGTAACGGTACCGATGGCAACGTTGCAGAATTGCTAGCGGAATGTTCGATTTGTATGAGTATGCGCCAAGCTGATGTTCGCGTTGCCGGAGGTGCTCACCGAGTATCCGCTCGCCGAGGCGCGTTGAGTACCCGATATTCTTCCCGGGCCAAGACGCGCCCCGAAATCAATGCACGCACATCGGCGCGAAATGGTAAAAGAACGGCGTAGGATGAAAAGACTCAACTGCGATTCTTCGCTACCGTCTCAATATCGGTACGACGTGGAGTAAGGGGCGGCACACTTTCCGTCCCGTCGGCGACTATGCGCCATCTCCGTCGCGACCGCGCAGCATACATATTTCGGATTCTGTATTGAGATTATTGCTGGTAATAGTCTGATTTTTTGTAAATCAACTCTACAAACCATGGGAGGCTTCTCGTGAAGCAGTTCTTGGCCGGAGCGCTATTTCTCTCCATCGTCGTGGGTGTATGGGGACAAGACCGGCGTCGCTGGTCCTACGTACCATGAAATTCGGCTTGATTCGGGATTTCTGCCGGATCCGCACCGCGTCCCTCACGATTAAAATGGAGAGTACGGAGGCCGACACGGTGCTGCTGGTGAACAGTCCAAGCGGCATTTGGCACTATAGCGATGTTGCGAACGGATTGAATCCCTCGATCACCTTCGACGATCCGATATCGGGTCAATATCAAATCCGGGGGTGGAACGCGAGGCGATCGCGATCTCGCCGGCTCGGTTCCGTTGATCACCGAAGGGGACTGATCCTCCGACGTCGTCGGCACGGAGGACTGTCCGTCTTCTCGGGGACGGCGACCCGATCTTGATCCGTACGGTATCCGGAGCGGACGCCGCGGCGATGAGATTGCCTTTGGTCTCGTTACAGCTCCGGCACGCGATCACAGCTCGTCATGGTCGAGAAAGCTGTAATACGACTGAGCCGAAAAGATGATGTGATCGAGTAGGCGTACTCCGAGGATGTCGCCCGCTTCCCGTAGCGACTTCGTCACCCCCCGATCGTCCCGACTCGGCGTAACGTTGCCGCTGGGGTGGTTGTGAGCGCATACGATCGCGGTAGCGCGGTCTTTGATCGGATCCGAAAAGACCTCCCGCGGATGGACCAGCGTTCTGTTCACCAAGCCGATGGAGACGACCCGGATGGCCAGCACTTCGTGAGCTCCGTTGAGCGAGATCGAAATGAAGTGTTCCTGGGGACGGTCGGCGTAGTGTTGAAGGAGCGGTACGGCGTCCGACGGCTGACCGATACGGTAGTTGCGAGGTACGAGCACGCGCCGACCGAACTCCATCGCTGCGGCGAGTTTTGTCGCTTTCGCCGGGCCGAGGCCGGGTATCTTCATCAGTGCGCCCGGTGCAATGACGTAGTTCTTCCGCTCCAAAACTCGCAACACGGTATCCGCCAGGTTGAAGACATCGAACTTGGCCGTGCCGCTCCCGAGCACGACCGCCAATAGGTCTCGGTCGCTCAATACGTGGGCGCCGTATCTGAGAATACGCTCCCGTGGCCCGCGCTCTTTTCCGTCGCGCAGTACGCGCTCGATATGTTTCTCTACGATCACACGTCCTATGACTATCGTGCGAAACGCTGCGCTTTTTCGGTGCCGGCGTCTCTGCTACACTATTCTGCAGGCTCAATGGAACACCCCACGATATCCGGTCGGGACGGCATCGTGCGAGTATCCAATGCCGATACGTTCTCGATTACCCAAGAGTGATTGAACGGGGCCTGCAACGAACCGAGTATCGGTCCGGCGCTGTGGTTCTCGGTGCTACGGCGTCTTTATGTGCCGGTGGTCCGGCCGCTCCCGTCGGCGCATCGTGTTGTGACCTCAGGCATGAGCCGGTCGATGTTGTATCTCTATGATTACATCGTCCAAGTTCGGTGTGATCTCATCTAACGCGAACACCTCAAAGGGAAACTTCACGGCTCCGCATCTTACGCCGCCACTCAATAGGAGCTTGGAAAAGGCGATGGCGCAGGATCCCGTCGCTTCATAATCGGAGGACAGAGTGAGAAGGATCGCGTGTCGTGCGTTCCGAGCACATAACGCAATGTGTTCGGTCGATTGCTTCTCCTTCGCAATGACGGTACCCAAAACACTTCTCAGTTTTGGGTGCTTGAAAAACTTCAGAAAACCTATCTTCTTTAGGAAACTGATGAGCGTATTGAAACTCTCCTTATCGAAGGCGGTCCAATAGTTTGACAAGACGCCTTTGCGCCTGAGAATATCCCGCTCGACAAAATTCGTGAGCCTCAGTGCTCTGTTAAAAAACGGTTTGGGGAGTGCAAACTGGTTCTTGTGTGAGAATCCCGAATAGCGAGTCGCGGATTCTTTCGTGACAAAGTCCACGTCCTGATCAAAGATCTGAAGCATATCGGCCACGCCCGTTCTGCCGTTTGTCCCATGCACGGATTGCAGTAGGCCGACGTCAATGGGTTCTTCTTGTTGCGACGCCGTGTTGACTTCCGACGCCAGAATCCCGGACAGTCCGGGAAACAAGCCTCCCGTAACGATGTGGGTACTCCGGTTGTCGATCGTTGCGTTAAGTGCAAGAGCTTTTTCGATGAACCGAGGATCCACCGATAGATCGATACTGTCGATACCCTGTGCGATGCATTGACATTGAATGAGCGGATCGATTTGCTGTGTTGCGACGATTACCAGATCAACGGTATCGAGGCCCCGCCTGATACTCTCCGGTGAGCGTATGTCGATTACCTCGGTCGATGGGGAAATTCCGAACCTCGTCCCGACTCCCTCTCTTTGAGCCTCGAGTCTATTCGGCTTGTAGTCGGATAACACAATGCTCTCTACTCCAAATGATGCTATTGCCTTCTCGACAACGTGCCGTCCCAGCGCTCCCGCGGAACCGATGATGATTATCCGTTTGTCTTTCATCGTGTATCCATCTCCGTATCCACGGGTGAACGCGGTCCGATCCGGTATTGGGTCATACCGCTGATGATTCGCGTATCGTCGACCGACCGGTGTCCGTCCCCTTCGGCATTGCACCGATGTGCGCGTTGGACCATTACGTACGTATCCTGCAGTCTCGGTCAAGGGTGGCGGAATGTCGTCCGTTTGGTGGGGAATAGCGGAACGAACCGATCCCGGTGGCGTGTCGTTTGGGTTTCAGCACTTCTTTTGAGGGCTCGGGCGGTATCGCATGATCGCACTTTCGTCGCACGCCGCGTTTTTGTTATATTGAGGCCATGGGAGAAATAAAGTCCGCCTTGGAGCTCGCGCTGGAGCGCACTCGTGACATCGCCGGGGATCCCGAAGCGCTGCATCGCAACGAAGCGCAGAAAGATGGAAAACGACTATACGCTCGCCTGCGGTCCGGGGAGAGTGTCGATATAGCGAAAGAGCTCGCGAGCTTGCCGGGAGAGCGTCGTGCGTGGGTGAGAGAAGGGCTCTTTGAGGTCATACTCAGCAATCTTACCCTCCCGCAGTACGAATCCGATCTGGAAAACCTCGACACCACCGAGAAGGCTCTATCCGAGCTCGGGGGCGACCGCGGTACGCTTCGCAGCATTATGCGGCAGACGCGGGAGTTTTTTTCCCAGTATCTCGCCGATCGTCAGCAGATGATCGAGTCTCTCAGGCAGCAGTTCGGGCCCCGTCTTCGGCAGAAGGAGCAACAGCTCGAGCAGCAGTACGGACGCCCCGTACGGATCGATCCATCGACCGATCCCGAATTTTCCGCAGTGTTGCAGGACAATCTCGGGCGCTTGGACGGTCAATATCGCGGCGCTCTGTCGCAGATATTCGACCATCTGAAAAGCATGTTCGACATCTGATTCAACGCCCCGTGACGATGTGGCGCCCCTCCCGTAGGATCGTGCGGTGAAGCGCGGTACCGTTGCCATCCTCTCCGTGGACGGCGGAGGCGTGCGAGGGGTCATTCCCGCTATGCTTATCCGCGACATCCTCCGACGAGTGCGTTTTCTCAAAACGTGGATGAAGCGCCCGGATGATGTGCGCGTTCACCGACTATTCGATATCTTTGCCGGTACCTCTACCGGAGCGCTCCTCACCCTCGGGTTGGTACAGCCGAATCCGTTGTCTCCCGAGGAGATCGTACGCTTTTACATGGAAGAGTCCGGATCGATCTTTCCCGTCGGTCGATTCGCCTCGGTATCCGCCATGCGGCAGGCCTTTGCGCACAAGTACGACGCGAATCCCTTTGAATCCTTGTTGGAGCGACTGTTCGGCGATGCGCGGTTGAGCGAATGTCTCGCAAATACTTTGGTTACCGCGTATGACACCGATAATCGGGGGCCGTTCTTCTTTCGCCACGTGGTAAACGGCGCGGCGGCGCGAGGCAAGGATGCCGCGATCACCTCCAAAGAGCCGTCCGACGATTTTCTGCTAAAGGATATTGCACGCTCGACGACCGCCGCTCCCACCTACTTCATTCCCGCCCAGATCGTCTCGGGCGACGGGACGACGTATAGCCTCGTCGACGGCGGGTTGGTCGCCAACAATCCGGCGCTCAACGCCTACGTCGAGGCGCGTAAACTCTATCCCGATGCGCGCCAGTATCTCATCGTGTCCATTGGGACGGGGCGCAGCAAACGCCACTTTCCGTTCGAAACCATTCGTAAGTGGGGCTATCTCGACTGGGTCTCGCCGATTCACGGTGTACCGATCACCTCGATGATGTGGGACGGCCAGAGCGAGTCGGTAGCCCACGCGCTCAAGAGTCTGCCGCGGGTGGAGTATTTTCGATTCAACGCCGACCTGGGAGAGGTCAGCGCCGAGATGGACGACGCCAGCGAGGAGAACATGCGCCGTCTCGAGCGGTTGGGACGTACGATCATCCGACGCGAGAGTCGGGCACTTCACCGCCTTGCGCGCGCGCTATGCCGACGGCGCCCCGCACGGATGCGATCATGACCGTGTCGGCGGCGTCGGCTGCCGCTATTCCACGCCGATAAGAGAGAGCCACGCCGGCGGGATTGCGCTTACCGGATAGACGTAGGCGATCTGTCCCGCCTCGAATCCGACAACCTCCGTGGGGAGGCCCACCAATCGAAGCTCGCTATCCAGCGCTGCGCCGCCGGAGTTGCCCTCGTTGATCTCACCGTCGGTCTTTATGAGCGTTCCGAACGGCACCCGTTGGAAACCGGCCACGGTCCCTCGAGTCAGCGTGATCGTCGCGCGCGAGCCGGTACCGCCGATCGACGGGTATCCGATAAAGCGGAGGTCGTCGCCGATTCCGACGGTTCCACCGTTGCGAATCTCTAAGTAGGGAAACGTGGACCCCGGTCGAAGTTCCTGTCCGTATCGTCCGGAAACGATGCGCAGGAGGGCCAAATCGCGGTCCGGGGCGCTCTCCACGACCTCGGCCAAGAAGAGCTCCTCTGCCGGGAGCGCCGCGTCCAGCGTGAATCCCACCGTTATCTCGTCCGCCGCTTCGCCCGATTCGTCGACGATCACGTGGTGGTTGGTCAGTATGAATCCGTCGGGACTCACCAGCACGCCCGAGCCGCCGCCGCCGAAGGTCAACAGCTCCACCGTGGCGTCGAGTGCTCGTTCGATTCCGTCGCGTCCCGTCGGAATTTCAACGTGTCGTAGGAGTGCGTGCGGCGCCTCCTCCTCGTCGTGGACGGTGAGGGCGAAGTCGGTCTCGTATGTGTCGTCGATCTGGTCGATGATCACCGCGTAGTACGTTCCGGGACGGAGCGGGGGAGAGCTGTTGCGATCGATGATGATGTTCTCCGTCGATCGGACCGATTGCGACCAATAGTCCGACTCGTACAGCGTCATGGTCGGGCGGTCGCGGTTGATAAATATGTCGAGGTCGGCGGTGGTGTCCGTCACATCGAGGCGTAGCGCGCGGGTTCCGATCGGCACTTCGATCTCGTAGAGCGCGACCATGGAATCCTCCGGCAATAAGGTGTCGCTCACTCCCTGCCCCGGACGAAGGCGACGGCGAACGGCGGGAACGATGCCGTGCACCACCATCTCGAACGGTATCTCGGTAAGCTCGACGCCGTCGATGACCGGCGGACGGTTGTACTGGTAGGTGATATCCAAACCGTACGTTCCGGTCCTGAGCTCCGGGTCGGTGAGACGTGTGATCGCCAACGTCTCGTTGTACATCGTCGTTTCCGAGAACGTCGCAAGTTCTCCGTTGCCGTCGTACAGCACGATATCGAGATCCGCCTGAGCATTGGCAAGCTCGATGCGGACGCCGAACGCCTCATCGGAGACCTCAAAGCGGTAGGATATGCGACCCGCTCCGGGGCCGACGGTCGGAACGACCCCCGATATCTGCCGATCGAACTGGATGGTCGGTGGACGCCTCTTCGTACGACCTTGGGGGAATACCGGCGCGATCGTTACCAGCGTCAAAAGAATTATTACGCCCACGCACGAAAAAAGGCGGGGCGTGGCGGCGGGGCGGTTGTGCGCATACATTATCATATTTTTCTCGCTACCGGCGAAGTATAGCGGTTTGCTCCCGCTCTATGCTATACTCCGCCGCCTCGGAACCCGAGCAGTTATGATGAAAGGAAGAATTTCATGCCCGTAAACGTCGGCATCGTGGGCCTGCCCAACGTCGGCAAGTCCACCATATTCTCAGCTCTCACCGCCGTACCCGCTGAGGCGGCGAACTATCCTTTTTGCACGATCGATCCCAACGTGGGCGTCGTGCCGGTACCGGACGCGCGTCTGGACCGCCTTTCCGAGCTCATACCGACCGAGAAGGTCGTACCGACGGTAGTCGAGTTCGTCGATATCGCCGGTCTCGTCCGGGGCGCCAGCAAGGGCGAGGGGAGAGGAAATCAGTTCCTCGCCCACATACGAGAGACGGGAATCATCGCCCATGTCGTGCGCTGTTTCGAGGATGACGATATCACCCACGTCGACGGTTCGGTCAATGCATTGCGCGATATCGAGACGATCGATATCGAACTCGCCCTCGCCGATTTGGAGACCGTCACCCGGCGCCGGGATCGCCTTGCCAAGGAGCTGAAGTCCCATGACAAAGCGGTCGTCGCCGCTTCACGTACTCTGGAGCCGCTCCTCGACGCACTTTCGGCCGAGCTTCAAGAGGGGCGTCCGGCGCGTGGACTCGAGCTCTCCGACGACGAGCGGCTTCTCATTCGCGATCTCCACCTGTTGACGATGAAGCCGGTGCTTTTTGTATGCAACGTCGACGAGTCGGGTCTGGATGGATCGTCGCCCCACGAGGCGGCGGTCAGGGAGTACGCCGAACGCGAGGGAGCGGAGGCGGTGCGCATCTGCGGGCAGCTCGAGAAGGAGATCGTCGCCCTCGAGAGCGAAGAGGAGCGGCGTGCCTTTTTGGAAGATGCCGGGCTCTCGGAGCCGGGGCTCGCCCAGCTCATCCGAAGCGGGTACGCCGGGCTGGGATTACGTACTTTTTTCACCGCGGGCCCCAAGGAGATCCGTGCGTGGACCTTTCACGAAGGGGCGACGGCGCCCGAGGCGGCGGGAGTAATTCACAGCGATTTTCAGAAGGGATTCATCCGCGCCGAGACGTATCACGTGGAAGACCTTTTCGCCTACGAAAGCGAGCAGAAAGTTCGCGAGGCGGGCAAGTTGCGCCAAGAGGGTAAGGGCTATCGCGTACGGGACGGCGACGTGATGTTTTTCAAGTTCAACACGTAGGTCGAGTTGACGCCGACGGCGATGCGGACTCACTCTGAGTCCGGGTGCGGCTCCGTCGACCGGTCGGCCGCCTCGCCCGGCAGCGTATTCTTTCCGTTCAGCATACCGCGGTAGCGTTGTGCAAACTGACGCCACACCACGATGAAGATCGCCGCGAGGACGGGCCCCACCAGGAATCCGATCAAGCCCAGCCACGCGATACCTCCGATCGTCGAGAGGAGCGCGAGGGCCGGATGGAGACCCGAACGATCCCCGAGAAGTTTGGGCTTTATGACATTTTGTGTAATGGCGACGCCCACTGCCCCAGAGACGATGATTAACACACCCGCGACGGGACGACCGGCAATAATCGTGATGAGTCCCGCGGGTATGAGTATGAGGTTCGTTCCGATAAGGGGTATCATCGAGAGTACCATCGTGATAACTCCCCACAAGAATGGACTGGGTAACTCGAAAATCA
The DNA here is from genome assembly GCA_965601925.1 of Alkalispirochaeta sp. Taxonomy (GTDB): domain Bacteria; phylum Spirochaetota; class Spirochaetia; order DSM-27196; family Alkalispirochaetaceae; genus Alkalispirochaeta. The sequence goes on along the minus strand of OZ271854.1, from coordinate 186,525 downwards.
GAAAGAGTGCCGTTGCGAGACCGCCCTCCATCAAACCGATAATGATCGTGCTTATGAGCGTGGCGCTGGTGGTGTTGAACGTCTCTCCGGCGATTTGGTCGATCTCGGCGTTGCTCATCGGAATCGTTTCGTAGAGATGTTTCACCACTCGCGGGCCGTCGAGCAGGAAGAAGAACACGAGCAGGAGAATAATGAGAAAGTTGAATACCGCGCCGGCCACGTTGCCGATGGAGCGTTGCGATATAAAGAGCAGCGAGTCGCTGATGCTCAGAAGCGATTCCCGCAACGTTTCGTTGAGCTCTCCGGGCGATACGTGTTCCGCGATCGAGCCGATCACCGGTACGGTCCGCAGCCACTCGATCGTCTCCGAAAGGGCGAACATCGACTGAATGTCGTTCCAGTCCTGGCGAATGTTGGAGATCGCCTCGGCAAGCTCGGTCGAGACGAGCGTGGCGACGACGGTTACCGGAAGCGCCACCACGAGAAAGACCAGGAGGATCGTGAGGGCCGCCGCCAGTCGGGGTTTGCCCGTTTTCTCATGTAGGTAGCCGAACGGCCGCCGAAAGATGTTGGCGAACACCAATGCGAGAAACAGGGATAGGAGAAACGGTTGCATCAATCGCAGGAATGCGAGACTCATACCAAGGAGTGTCAGGAGGAAGACGCCCTCCAAAAACAGTCGTTCCGCTCGGTTCATTGCCGCTTCAAAATACTACCAGACGTGCTATGATGGCCGCATGTTTCGCCATACTCTTCCGCTTCCTTCGCGCCTGAAGATTCAGCAGGACTACGACAAACACGCGACCGTCCTGGATAAGGCGCTCCACGAGTTGCAACGGCGAATCCGTCGCGCGGTCGAAAAGGATGGATTGCGACCCACTCTCAAGTTTCGCATTAAGACGTTTGACAGTATTTACGAGAAGTTATTGCGCCGTTCCCGTGAGCTCGCCCCGGGCGACACGATCGAGGTGACCGATCTGATGGGAGTACGCGTCGTATGTCCCTTTGTAGAGGACATCGGCCGCGTGGAGAAGACGCTTCACAACGCCTTCGACATCACCGAAGTCGAACGCAAGGGATCGGATCTCGGTACGACCGAGTTCGGTTACTCGTCGATTCATCTCCTGGTACGCCTGCCGGCCGATATCTGCGACAGCTTCCATTTGGGTACGCGCTGGACGTGTGAGGTGCAGATTCGAACCATCCTGCAGGATGCGTGGGCCGAGGTCGAGCACGAGTTGGTCTACAAAGCCGAACTCACCCCGCTCGACCGGCAACTCCGCCGAAAGCTGGCGGCGCTGAACGCCAATCTGACCCTATCGGACATCATCTTTCAGGAGATCCGCGACTATCAGCGTTCGCTGCAGAGTAAACTCATGCGTCGCCGTGAGACGTTCTGGTCCCAGGCGAGCGGTATCGAATCGCACGATGTCGACCCCTCGGAGGAGGTCGAGTCGATCCACACCGGGAGCGATACGATCGACGGCATGCTCATTAACGCGCTTCACGCCCACAACCGTAAGGACTACCAGTGGGCGGCGCGGTTGTACACCGATATTCTCACGTATCAGCCGGCGGAGCACATCGCCGCAATCATCCACAGCCATCGCGGCATGGCGCGCTTCGCCCTCGGTGACTCCGACGGTGCAATCGAAGACTTCTCCGCGACGATTCGTCTCTCACCGCAGACGACCAAGGCGTATTATTATCGCGGCGTCGTGTATCGCAGCTTGGACCGCACGGATGCGGCGCTGGCGGATTTCTCGCGCTGCCTCGAATATGACCCGTACCATATCGACTCAAGGGTTGCACGAGCGCAGCTCTACCGCGACCTCGACGACCTCGAGTCGGCGCGCGCCGACTACGCTATGGCCGACAAGCTCGAACCCGACCATCCGGCGCTCATCGCCTTGGAGCGCGAGCTCTTCGACGATCGCGAGGCGCGGGATGAGGATCACGGCGTGACACCGACTGAGTCGCCCGCACACGGGGCGGAGTCGTGAGAGAGCTTTTCGCAAGCGACAACGCATCGGCGGCGCACCCGGCCGTCTTGTCGGGATTGCAAGAACTCTCGCGCGAGCACGAGATGGCCTACGGTGCCGACACCGTTACCAAGGCGACCAGGGAGGCGCTTGCGGAGCTCTTCGGCGTCGATTGCGGCGTCTATTTCGTCTACAACGGCACGGGAGCCAACGTGAGCGCTCTGCGTTGCATGGCGCGTCCGTTCGAGGCGGTTATCTGCACCGAGATGGCCCACATCAACGAAGACGAAGGGGGCGCTCCGGAGGCGATCGGGGGATTCAAGCTCCTGCCGGTTGCGCGCGAGGACGGTCGTCTCAGGCCCGACGACATAACGCCGTTTCTCTCGCGCCTGGGGTTCGAGCACACCAGCCAGCCGGCGGTCGTGTCGCTTACCCAAGCAACGGAAGTCGGAACGATATACGAGCCCTCGGCGCTCGGCGAGCTAACCGCCGCCGCGCACGAGGCGGGGATGACCGTCCACATGGACGGTGCCCGGATCGCGAATGCGGCGGCGACGGTCCACACCCGATCCGTGCGTGCGGGGGAATCGATCTCTCCGATCCGCGCGTTGCGTGCGATTACATCGGAGGCCGGCGTGGACGTGTTGTCGTTCGGCGCGACCAAGAACGGGCTTCTCTTCGGAGAGGCGGTCGTCTTCTTCAACCGCGATTTAGAACGGTTCTTTCCCTTTTTCCGCAAACAGACGACGCAACTCCACTCCAAGATGCGCTATATCGCCGGGCAGTTTTTGTCGTACCTGGCCGGCGATATATGGTTTGAAAATGCGCATCGCGCCAACGCGCTTGCGGGCGAGCTCGCGCTGCGTCTTTCGCGCATCCCCGGCGTGCGTCTCGCCCATCCGGTAGAGGCCAACGGCGTCTTCGTCGAGTTGCCGCCCCCGGTGGTGGCGACGCTTCAAGAGGAGTTCGGTTTCTACATGTGGGATGCCGAACGGTCGATGGCGCGTCTGATGATCTCATGGGATACGAGCGACGACATGGTCGACGCGTTTGTGAAACGTTGTCGCGACTTGTGTGAGGATTAGCCGCCGGGCGCTCAGTGTAGCCGGTGACGACGCTCGGGTATCTGTTCTACGACGAGCGGCGTTTCGCGCGCCTTCGCGGGAGAGAGGAAGAGGCCGCAGAAGCATTGGCCGTACTCCTCGATATCTCGTTTGGCGTAGATACACGGACAGACGATATCGGCGTCGTCCTTGCGATTCCCCTCGCCGTCGCGGCACGGACACAGGTAGTACCCGTGGCGATTTGCGTTGGTGGTGAGACCCTCGGCGATCGTCCCGCGAAAGTCCTCGTCGGGATTGGACTCCCACCCGTTGCGCTGCGCCGCCCGTTCGATAAACTGTCTGGTCTGTTCCAGGGTGCGGTCGGCCATGGTTGGGCTGCTACTCCAAATCTAAGGCCCGCGCCCACACCGACTCGGTGAAACCCGAGTATGCTCGCTGATCGTCGACAACCAAGATCGGAAACACGACGATATTGTCAAAACGCTCGGCCAACTCGCGTTTAACCGAGCGTTTGGTCTCCACATCGATTTGATCGAGATAGGTATAACGGAACTGAACTTTTTGTTTTTTGAGATATTCGATTGCCCGTCGACAGAACGCACACGTCGAGAGGGCGTAGACGATCGTGTCGTGCTCTTTTCGCTCTCCGTCGATCGTCTTGTAGTTTACCTTATCCATCGCTCGTTCCACGTCATGTAGTGTATTGCTTTTGTGTCGCGCCATCAAGGAGCGACCGTTCGCCGGCGACGCGCCTATGCAAGCGGGCGAACGGTGGGGCGGTGCACAATGATTTGACAGCGCTCGGCCGCGCTGATATAACCGATCGACATGAAGGTTGTGATCGTCGGAGCGGGAGCCGTCGGCTTTCAGCTCGCGAAACAACTCATCAGCGAGAAAAAAAACGTCGTGCTCATCGAGAAGAATCCCGATATCGCCTCTCGAGTAGCCGACCTCCTGGATTGCATGGTCGTTACCGGCGAGGGCACGAATCACGAGATCCTGCGTCGCGCCGGCACCGAGACCGCCGACTATTTCGTCGCCGCGACCGACTCCGACGAGGTGAATATGATCGCCTGCGGGATCGTCTCGTCGGAGTTTCAGGTGCGTGCGAAGATCGCGCGAGTGCGCAGCGTCGACTACCACGCGGGCAAACTCTCGGAGAAGCGTTTTCTCGGCATAGATTTCGTCGTTAATCCCGAGATCGAGGCGGCTCAGGCGATTATACGCGCCATGGACTTCGGTGCGGTGAGTGACATCATGGCTTTCGAGCAGTCGACGATGCAGATTCGTACCGTCGTGGTCGAGCGCGACGGCCCTCTGGCAGGGCGCTCGCTCCAAGAGCTCTCCCAGGTGTTGCCTGGTTCCTTTCTCGTCGCCGTCGTGATTCGCGAGAATCGGTACCTCATTCCCTCCGGCGATACGCGCCTATCGGGCAGTGACATTCTGTATCTCGTGGCTAACGAGACCGACTTCGAGAGGATCTTCGATACCCTCGGGAAGGGCCGCAGCGAGCTCAAGCGCATTATCATCGTGGGCGGCGGCCGCATCGGGCAACAGGTAGCGCGGCACCTCCTTACCGGCTCCCGCGGGTCGCTCTTTCAGCGCGTGGCGCGACGGCTCGCCGGGAACGAACGGTACGTCAAAATCGTCGATAGAGACTACCGGCGGTGCAAGAAGCTCTCCGAGGAGTTTCCCGACGCTCTGGTCATCAATGCCGATATTTCCGACGACGGCGTCTTCGAGGAGCAACACTTCGCCAACTCCGATTTGGTGATTGCCACGACCGACAACCAGGAGCTCAATATCGTGACGGCGTTGTACGCCAAGAGTTTGGGCGTAACGCGCTCGATCGTGCTGGTGAATCGGGCGAGTTACGCTCCGATCGCCTCGCAGCTCGGTATCGACGTGCCCGTGAGTCAAAAGAGCGCGATCGCAACGACGATTCTGCGGTTCATCCGAAGCGGGGCGGTACGAAGCATCCACACGATCAGCGACGGTAAGATCGAGGCGATCGAGCTTACGGTACGCTCCGACAGCCGCGCCGTCGGCACGGCAATTCGGAATCTTTCGCTTCCCAAAGACTCGTTGATCGTTGCGCTCGAACGGGACGGTATGAGTTTGGTTCCCGGGGGCAGTAACGTGATCCGCGGCAATGATCATCTCGTCGTTGTGGCCAAAAAGGAGCACGCCGATCGCGTTCAGGAGATCTTTACGTAGTGGGCGCCGTCGCGCGCGCGCGCCGTCGCGGATGGGCTCTGCACGGTAGTCGCCGACGCACCGGAGATGATGGGTAATGAATGCCCGTTTGGTCCTACGGTTCGTGGCGATCCTGGTTATCGTCGTGTGTGCGTTTATGGTGACGCCCCTAATCTGGGCGCTGACGGACGGCGAAGAGGGGACGTTTCGGGCCTTTTTGCTTCCCGTTGCGGTGATCGTTCCCCTTGCTGCGGCGTTCGTACACTTCGCCGGGCGCGATTACGACGAGGTGTCGACGCGCGACGGGTTTCTGATGGTGAGTGTCGGATGGGTCGTTGCCTCGTTGGTGGGTGCGATTCCCTTTGTCCTGTCCGGCGCGATTCCATCCTACGTCGACGCGCTCTTCGAGACGATGAGCGGTTTTACCACGACCGGAGCTTCGATCCTCACCAGTATCGAAGATCTGCCGCGCTCGATTTTGTTCTGGCGATCCCTCACGCATTGGCTCGGGGGTATGGGGATCATCGTGTTGACGGTCGCTATTTTCCCCCTTTTGGGCATACGAGGGCTGCAGTTGATCAAGGCCGAGGCGCCCGGACCGCGCGTCGACAAGCTCACCCCAAAAATCACCGAGACGGCGAAGATTCTGTGGCTTTCCTACGTCCTTTTGAGCGTCGTGGAGGTCGTGCTGCTTCTTTTGGGGGGGATGAACCTCTTCGATGCGCTGACTCACACCTTCGGGACGATGGCGACGGGGGGGTTTTCGCCGCGCAATGCGAGCGTCGGCGCCTACGACTCGGCGTACATCGATATCGTAATTACGGTATTCATGGTACTCGCCGGCGTCAACTTCGTCCTGTACTACAAGATCGCGACGCGACGGTTTCGCTCGATCGTCCAGGACGGCGAGTTGAGGGCGTACATCGGTATCTTCGTCGTCGCCAGCCTCATTACCGCACTCGCCCTGCGGGGAGAGTACGGCGGTTTCGGGGCGGGGCTGCGATACGGCGCGTTTCAGGTGGCCAGTATTCTCACTACCACGGGGTATGCAACGGCCGATTTCGCGGTCTGGTCCGAACTGGCGCAAATCGTGCTGTTCGTCCTCATGTTTGTCGGTGGAAGCTCGGGATCGACCGGAGGCGGTATCAAAGTCGTGCGCGTCGTAACGATGATAAAGCAGGGTTGGAACGAGATGCGCTATCTCGTCTATCCGCGCGGTATCTTTTCGATTCGATTGAGCGGCGAGCGGCTGCGAAAAGACATCGTTTACGCGATAAGCGGGTTCGTCGCCCTGTACATGGTGCTGATTCTATGTACCACCGTTCTGGTCGCCGCGGCGGGAAACGACATTCTCACCTCCCTCAGTACCGCGTTGGTGACCCTCGGAAACATCGGTCCCGGTTTCGGCGGAGTAGGGCCGACTCAGAACTACGCCTTCTTTCCCGACTGGATTAAGGTGTATCTCACCTTCGTTATGATGTTGGGGCGGCTTGAGATCTACACCGTGCTGGTGCTCTTCACCGGACGCTTTTGGCGGCAACAGTAGCGACGGCGTATTCGCGCCCTCCAATCGGAACCGTAGTTCCCGGTGTGCTATTCGAACTGCTACGGACGGTCGATTCGGTCGGGGTCGAAGAAGGGATCGATATCACCCGTTTTGATTCCCAGGCCGAAGAGAAAGCGCATGCGGTGGGGTATCGAATCGGCGTCGAAGACGACGTTCCGGTCGTTCGTCATGTAGTCGCGCATGACCGACGATTCCGGGAGTACGATGACGGTCCGGGGCTGCGTGGTACGTACCCGAATGATGATCGAACTGACGCTGAACCACGGTGTTTGGACCCAATAGTCCTCGGAGGTCTGAAAGAGCGGAGCCTCTTCCTCGGTATCGTCGGTCCCCTCGACCGTACTCGCACCGTTGCCGGACCGAGAGCGCCCCGGAGCTATAGTCGCGCACCCCACAAGCAGCGCGACGACCGCGAGGGTCATCGCACAGTACAGTCCGTGCGATAGGTCGCGACGGACGGTCCGCTTCAGCGTCCCGCGCAACGACGAACCTCTTCTCCGGAGGTTCACGATAAATACGTCTCCCGTAACGACCGCGCGGCGTCCAGTCCACTGAGGAACGCGCCCTCGACGCGCGGGCCGCCGAAGGTATCGCCGGCCAGCGCGATGCCCGGTTCCAGAAGTACCGAGGACTCGAGCCAGACGGCCACGGGGCGTGCGTAGCGCCACTTCTTGACCTGTATCGCTCCGCGGTCGGCGGCGCGGCGTACGAGCTCGCGCAACGCCTCTTGCGCCTCGGTGTCGACCTCGGGAAGCGTCGTCGTTACCAGACGCTCGACCAAGCTTCCCGCGAGTCGGTCGAGACGGAGATCGTAGAGTTCGCTACTCACCTCCGGGGAAAAATGCACCGTCAGGTAGGATCGTTCCCCGGAGAGAGTCTCCTCGGATTCCGGTCTGAGACCTTTGCGAAGATTGTCGGCGATCCACTCCACGTCGCAGAAGAAAAAGCGTCTGTAGTGCTCTCGAGCCATGATCCCGCACGGATACTTATCCAGTTCGAGTAGCAGTGCCAACCCCGGATGGTATGAGAGCTGATCGAGTCCCTGCGGCAACGGTATCTCGCTCGGCACGAGGGGGCGCGCTTGATCGATCGGGGCGGTGAGGATGACGCTCCTGGTCGCGAATGCCGGCGAGGTGTCGCTCACCGCTTCGCGGTGCTCCGGAGGCGCAACGGAGAGTTCGAAACCGCCCGCCACCGTCGAGACGGAGAGCACGCGGCGCGACAGTACGAATGACACGGGCTCGGAGCCCTCCCCCTCGGGCGACTGCAGCGACGCGGCGAGCCATTTGGGAAGGTCCGTCATGGCGTCGACCCCGCGCCACGCCGGAATGGTACCCTGTCGCGACGAACGCGGCGGCTTGGTAAACCACCGTTCCACAACGCCCCCCTCGGCGGCTCGATCGACCAACTCGGAGAACTCGTCACTGAGGGCGGTGAAGAACTGGGCCGCCGTATCGAAACGCATCCCCCGAAATCGCCGGTTTGCCATGCGCCCGCCGACTTGCCGCCCTTTGTCTATCACCAAGACGCGCAGCCCCGCCGATGAAAGCTCGTGTGCCGCGGCCAGCCCCGCCATTCCTGCGCCGACTACTATTACATCCCACACTTCGGTCATACTTCATAAGGTAGTCTAACGCGACGAAGATCACCAACCGCGCGGGTTTTCGGGTCTACGTCTCGCTGGTCCGAGGCCGTCCTTTGTGCTATTCTCACACCCCGATGGCCAAGTATGACGAAAGTACGATAAAGACGCTCTCAAGCCTGGAACACATTCGCCTGCGAAGCGGCATGTATATCGGCCGTCTCGGTGACGGCGGCAACTTTGACGACGGTATTTACATTCTCCTCAAAGAGGTGGTGGACAACGCGATCGACGAGTTTATCATGGGACACGGAAAGCGGATCGAGATAAAGCGCGACGGCGACGGGACGGTGACCGTGCGCGACTACGGCCGCGGTATCCCGTTGGGAAAACTCACCGACGCGGTGAGTCAGATCAATACCGGCGCAAAGTACAACGACGAGGTCTTTCAATTTTCCGTCGGCCTCAACGGTGTCGGCACGAAGGCGGTCAACGCCCTCTCGGAGCACTTCCACGCCGCCTCATTCCGCGAGGGGCGCTTTGCCGAGGCGGCGTTCGAGCGCGGAGTGCTCAAACGCGAGAAGAAGGGTAAGACCGACAAGCATCGCGACGGCACGTGGGTACAGTTTCGTCCGGATCGCGAGCTCTTCGGCGAGTACGAGTTCAACGAGGAGTTCATCCTGCAGCGGTTGTGGAACTACGCCTATCTCAACGCCGGACTCACCATCGTGTACAACAAAGAGCGTATCGTTTCCGAAGGGGGCTTACGGGACTTGTTGGACGCCGAGGTGGGAGACAAGGCGCTCTACGAGATCGCCTACCTCAGGGCCGATCGATTGGAGTTCGCCTTTACCCACACGACCAACTACGGAGAGACGCATTGGTCGTTCGTCAACGGACAGTACACCTCAGACGGAGGCACGCACCAAAGCGCCTTTCGTGAGGGGATCCTGAAGGGCGCCAACGAGTTCTACAGAAAGAACTACGCCGGTGAGGACGTGAGAGAGGGGATTGCCGGGGCGATCGCCATTCGCCTCAAGGATCCGCAGTTCGAGGGACAGACGAAAAACAAGTTGGGTAACTCCGATGTCCGGAGCTGGATCGTCGGCGAGGTCAAGGCGGCGGTCGTGGACTTTCTTCACAAAAACAAGGACGCGGCGAAGGGTCTCGAGCAGAAAATCACGCAGAACGAGAAGTTGCGCAAAGAGCTCAACGCGGTACGCAAGGAGAGCCGGGAGGCGGCGAAGAAGATCGCCCTCAAGATTCCCAAGCTCAAGGACTGCAAGTACCACCTCGGCGACCGTCACGATCTGGCCGGACAGAGTACAATCTTCATCACCGAGGGCGATAGCGCCACCGGCAGCATGGTCGCGTCGCGGGACGTGTATACTCAGGCGATATTCAGCCTCCGCGGCAAGCCGCAGAATATGTTTGCCAAAAAGCGGAGCGACATCTATCGCAACGAGGAGCTGTACAACATGATGATGGCCCTCGGTATCGAAGAAGACGTATCCGGCCTACGCTACAACCGTATCGTGATCACCACCGACGCCGACCACGACGGTTTTCACATTCGGAACCTTTTGCTCACCTTCTTTCTGCAGTACTTCGAGGAGCTGGTCGTGGCCGGGCACGTACACATCCTGGAGACCCCCCTTTTTCGCGTGCGCAACAAACGCGAGACGCGCTATTGCTACTCCGCCTCGGAGCGCAACGCGGCACTCGAGGAGATTCGCGGCGCCGAGGTGACGCGCTTCAAGGGGTTGGGCGAGATATCACCCAAGGAGTTCGGTCAGTTCATCAGTGCCGACATGCGCCTCGTGCCGGTCAACGTCAAGACGATCAAGGGGATACAGGAGACGTTGGAGTTCTACATGGGGAAGAATACTCCCGAGCGGCGGGAGTTCATTATGGACAATCTCATCGACGTATAATCGCTGGAGGTCACCTGGTATGCAGTCCGTTATCGAGCTTCTGGGAACCAATAAAATCGTGCCGGTCGTGAAGATCGAGGACGCCGTTCGTGCCCCCGATGTAGGACGCGCTCTCGTTGCCGCGGGTATCACCGTAATCGAGATCACGTTTCGCACCGCCGCCGCCGCCGAGGCGATCAAGCGTTGCCGCGATGCGTCGGGAGACCTGCGCGTCGGCGCCGGCACGGTGCGAACCGTCGAGCAGATCGATTGGGCGATCGACGGGGGTGCCGAGTTTCTCGTCGCTCCGGGCTTCGACCCCGACATCGTCGAGCATGCGGCTAAGCGCGGAATCCCCCACATACCGGGTACCATTACCCCGACCGAGATCGAGCGCGCCGTGTCATACGGGCTCGACGTACTCAAGTTTTTCCCCGCCGAGCACGCCGGGGGAGCGGGATTCCTCAAGTCGGTCGCGGCGGTTTTTCCGGAGGTCTCCTTCGTGCCTACCGGCGGTATCAACGCCGCCAATCTCGCCGATTATCTCGCGCTCCCGAGCGTCGCGGCGTGCGGCGGAAGCTGGATGGTCAGGCACGATTGGATCGCCGAAGGCGACTTCGCGCGCATTGAGTCGGTCTCGCGCGAGGCGGTCGCCCTGGTGTCGTAATGCCGGAGTACGTATCGTTGCGCGCCGCGGGATCGGCCTACGCCTGACGGTCGCCCGAACCGCCCGTGCTCCGTTATCAGGCGCTGTTTTGCACCGAGGGAGCGATGCGCCGTCCAAAGTTGATGAAAACAATTGGATACCACGGCGATATTCGGGTACATTACTATGAAGGCCGCGTTACAGGGGGTGTATTGTGTGGCGAAAAAGCGTTGTAGCGAGTATCTGTTTTGCTGTTCTCACGACGACCGTGTACGCACAGTCGGCCCTGGATCAGCTTTCCACCGATCTGCAGACCGTGTTCGAAGAGTTGGGAGAGGAGATCATGCCCAACTTGCAGACGGCGTCGGTTCTCAATCACGGATTGGGAAGCGCGGAGTTGGGAGATTTCCCCCGTATGTATTTCTCTCTCTCTACCGGCGCGACCGTAGCGCCGGGTGTGCTGGAGTTTACCGACGACGAGGCCAAGTTTGAGAACTTCGCCCTTATCGACACCTTCCTGGACGAAGCGGGGCTCAACGATTCGAGCGTGCGCGACGTCACCGACAATTATGCTCCGTATCCCAGCATGCGCGCCACGTTCGGCGTAGGACTCGTCGGTGGATATGAGCTCGATTTCCAGGTTGGGCTCGTGCCGGCGGCCGCGAGCGGGCTCATCCCGGTCGACGGCGTAGACGCCACGATTACCACCATCGGCACGCGGGCTCGAAAAGTGCTCGTAGAACAGCAGGACGGCGTCCCGGCGATCTCGGTCGGTCTCGGCTACGTGTTCAGCATGATAGATTTTTCGTACGATTTAGAGGAGCTCGACCCGATTACCACCGGTTCCGGTGCGAGTGAGACGACCCTCGATCTCAACGGGGATATCACGTTCGAGGCGCAGACCCATTCGATCGGTATCGATGCGCGCGCATCGACGCGATTCTTGCGCGTTACCTACCCGTTTATCGGTGTCAGTGGATACTTCCAACGCTCGACGTATCGCGCCGGGGCCGACGACTTTTCGGCCAACATCAACAACTCCGCGGACCCGACGGCCCCGTCGGTCGAGCCGCTCTCCGAGCAGGATTTCAACGATTTCAACGTGGTGATCAACGCCGGTTCCGATATCAAACTCGCGATTTTGAATCTTTTTCTGCACCTGAATTACGCTGTAGATACGCGGGCCTACGGCGGCATCATCGGTATGAGACTGCACATTTAGGAGCGGCCGCCCTTTCTCGTGAGGGCCGGCGCGTACGAAGCCGTAGACTACGTCCTCTCGCCCGACGCGCCATGCCGTGTTCCGAGTGACACGCGGTTAACGGCATACGACACGGCGCACAAATCTTCGGGGAGAACGACCGACGAGGGTATTCTCCCGCCTCGGTTTCCAGGAGTGCAAAAAAAGGGGACGCATTGAGCGTCCCCTTTTGTGGTCCGTATGCCCGCCGTCTATTCCTCGGCGGGAGGCCTGTACCGTCCTTCCTTACTCGGTGACGCTCGTCAATCCGGTGCTCCCGGCGATATACACCACCGGCGCACTCCCGTCGGCGGCGACAAACACGTCACTCGGTGCCCCCAGCGTCACGGAGCGCAACGGTTTGGAATAAAGTTCCGTTAAATCGGCCGTGAGCGCGTCCGTGACCGTGAGTGAACGCGCGGTGAGAAACGCCGCGTACCCGTCATTAACCGAAAGATCGAGGATCGGCTGATCGATAAGCGACGCTATCTGCGTAACGTCATCCGCCGGTATGAGACCGCCGTTGTCCGAGGCGCGCGCGATTGCCGAGACGGGAAAGGTAAAGGCCCCGCGCGGTGTGCCGACGGCCAAGTACTCCCCGCCGTCGGTCTCGATGTATCCGAGCTGCGTGATGCGCAGAGGGCGGTCGTTTCCCGGGTATGCCACTCCCCAGAAGGTCAAACCCGCCTCATCGTTCCCGGCGATGATCGCGCCGGCATCGAAATCGGTTTCGTAGTACTCTTGGGTGACGGCGAATGTACCGAGGACGCTCGCGATGTAGGCCGTGTCGGTTGTGTTGTTGGCTGCGGCTCGCACCGGGCTCTCGTCCTCGTCGATGTAGTCGCCTAAATCGTCCCCCGAATCTTCCCACGCGTCGGCCGCCAATCCGCCGAAGGCAAGATCCGTCAGTGACGCGCCGCCGATTCCCCCGAGACGTTCATAATAGATGATCGTATCACCCGAGGCGTCGTCATAGAACGCGCCCGAATCGACGATATCGGCGATACCGGCGGACGTCATCGAATCCGCGAGCGCCGTGTTGATCGTCGCCGGCGAACCGCCTGAGACGATCGAGTATACACCGGTGTCGGTGTTAACGAACGTGGCTTCATTGCCGGCGGAAAATCGACCCACGCTGACGCTGTTGATCGTCTGTGCGGTACCGAAGTAGTCACCCACCCCGTAGGAGGTGTCGGAACTGAACGGATCTTGGTAGACCGTGGAGGTCGAACTGGAAAACACGATATCCGAGGCGCTGATGCGCGTCTCCACTACCGCGTTGAGGGCGATACCCTCTAATGCCGTGGTCAACGGTCCCGCAAGAGCGGCGGTGAGGGAGAGGCGAGTCTCTCTGCCGCCGGCTATCTCGAACGCGTCGCTCTCGGCAACGTCGATCGGCGTGAAAACGCTCCCGTCGAGCGTGCCGAGCACTACGACCAGGCGATATCCGTCGCCCGCGGGTATGTCGTCAATGACCACCTCTCCACCCGCGGCGGTGAGACTCGCCTGAGCGTAGTTCGCACTGTCGTCGGGTAGGCGGGCCGCGCCGCCGGAGATTCCGTACTCGAGGTTACTTGCAGTGTAGAGCCAGACGCGCGCCGTATCGACGCCGCTGCTCACCGCGGAGCTCCCGACGACCGGCAGCCCGATCCGCACGCCTCCCGTATCGTCGTCCCCGCCCGCAATCATACACGAGCCGAGGAGCACGAGAAGTGCGCATCCCGCTGCAATCCGTCCTATATGTTTCGCATTCATACGCGCCCCCTAATTGATCTCGGTCGTGACGGTTCCGCGCGTGGACTGGCCGCCACCTTCGGTAGCCGCACCGGTGTCGGGCTCGTCGTCGCTACCGGCACCGACGGGAGCGATATCCACCGTCACATCTTCTCCGGCCTGATTCGACGGGGAGGCGGGCGGCTCGTCGCCCGTGGTCGTGCTCGACTGTCCCGCACTTACCGATCGGCTTTGATTGTTACTATTGGAGAACGAAACCTGTCCCTCCTCTACCTCGAGACGCTCGCCGTCGAATGTGAATGACGTTCCGCGTACCGACGCGGTCGCGATCGGACTACGAACGCGAAAATCCTGGCGACGATCGTCGACCGAGCGCACCTGCGCGCTCATCCGTCCCACATTGAGGTTGAGATTGGTTCGAACCGCATCGGGCTCTTCGACGATCTCTTCGAACTCCATCCGTGTGAGCTGCGCCACCCGTACCGTCGACGCTCCCATGGCCAACACCGCCGAGGCGTCGAAACCGGTCGAGATCATCGTGTTGGCGTCGATGCGCATTCCTACTTCGGCAGGCGACCACTCGCGGGCCGACGATGCACGGACTTCCACGCGTCCGTTGACCGCGGTGAACTCCGCCTGCGTCCAACCGGTCGCGGCAATGAGTACCAGCATCGCGATCGCTATCATGCGTATCCTCATATCTTGATCCCCCTCTTTTCACCTAAAAGCTCAGCGAGGCCTGGAGGCGAACGATCCAGTCGAGACTGTCGACCTCGTCGAGCAGTGCGCTCTCGTTTCCTACGAATACTCCGGTCGTAAGGCCGAACCCGAAATCGCTATACGGTCGAAAGCGCAACGCGACGTCGACTTCGCTTCCCAGATACACCTCGTCGGTAGAGGCGTCTACCTCGGAGACCGACACCGGACCGGACCCCGCGGTGCGAAAGAAGCTGTAGAACGACGCTTCGGTCTGAAACTCACTCAGGAAAGAACTCGTCGCGCCTCCGAACGGCCTTAATACATAAGATAGATCGACAATGGTCGCGTTTCCAGGTTGGAGGCCGAAAACCGCTCCGGCGCTGCGTCCCGCGATCGGTGTGAACATGGTCGCGTAGCCGTCGGTATTGCCTTCGGTGTATGAGGAGTAGTCGTCGTCGCCGGTCGTGACGGTTACGCCTGCGCGTACTACCGAAGAGAGAAAATCGGTGAGATAGTACTCGACTCCCGCACTTACCAAGTGCGAGCGAATCTGTTCGTAACGATACGCCTCGCCGCCGACCGCCGCCTCGTCCTCGATAAGGCTCAAGGTTCGTCCGAGACCCAACGCGTACCCCACCTCGTAGAAGAGGTTGCCCACGATCGTCCCGTCGATCGTTACCAGAAGGTACTGCGTGTCGAGGACGCCGCCGGCCTCATCGACATCGGTCGGCTCATCCCCCTCCTGAACGACCGAAGAGGGATCGCGCATGTCCTCTTGGGCGATAATGGAAAAACCGACATTCTGCGTCGGAACGATATCGGGAAGACCGAGCCGTACGATACCGATGAAGCGCCCCGGGCCGAAGTATTCGTCTTCGTCCTCGATATCTACCTCGTCGCGGATACTCATGGACGCGTTACTGAACGATCTGTTGACCAACGCCGTCGTGCCGGCGCTCAGGTCCAGGTCCCATCGCCTGCCGCTGACCACGATCGCTCCGCCGTCCACCGGGTGGCGGACGATGTATCCGATGGGGTCCGAAACGTTGAAACGGCCGAGCCGCGTTACCAGGCGTACCACCGACTCGCTCTCCGGCGTCCGGGTATTCTGTATGAACAAGCGTTCGATATCGACGGCAAACGTCGGCTCCTCGGAATCGAAGAGGAGGCCGAGTTGCGTCACGTACTCCCTCGTTGAGCCGATGTTGCCGGTTAGATACATCACGAGCTTTTCCCGATTGATGAATGTATCGTCGTCCGACCCCTCGGCGACCGCCTGCGAAGTGTTTATCGTCGTGATGCTGCCGCCCCAGTCGAAGGCGAACAGCGCGGGGACGAAGCCGACAAGGAAGAGAAACGTTACGATCCCTCGGGGAAACGACCCTTTTATGCTCCGTGCCCTCATTGCGTTCCCCCTTGCTCGTTCAAATAGACGCTGAGTATACGCGTAACCGTCTCTCCATCGAGGAGCTCGCCGGTGTCGCGCCGTCTGCGCGACCAACCCTGAAACACCACCTCGCGCGCCGCGTAGCGCGGGCCGGGTAGCAGGCGATACATCACACCGCCCGGGATATCGAATGAGCGCGTAAGGAGGTAGGAGAATCGTCCGAACGTGACGGCCTCGTCGAGACCGGTGTCCGGGGGAAGCATGCCTTCGGCGATTGCATACTCGACCGCCTGTGTTGGTGTGGCCGATTCGTCTATGAGCTGTGCAGCGGCAAGTATCAGATACGCCGCACTACCGGTCTGCGCCGACTCCTGTGCGAGTAGCTCGTCGATACGATCTGCGGACTGTGCCCACGCGTGCGTTGCCGTCGCAAGAGCGACCGCGGAGAGCACTAAGGCTCGGTAGAATCTACAATGCATGTCTCTGTCCTCCCGGAATATACACCTTTACAATATAGATTTACTCATCAATCATCGCATAGGTCTATGTTGTGCCGTCGCATGCCGGACCCCCATGCAGCGTACGCGTACCGAGAGCGGACCGCATGCGCTGCCCCGCCTCCGACGGCGGCGGCGAGACGTTCATTGTACATCAATATCGCGTTTCGTGCGACGCCTGTCGCAACGTCCCCGGGAACGTGTGTTATCGGTACAGCGGTAACGATCCCGTCAGACGATTCACCGTCCGTTTGTCACCGATGAGGCACAGGCCGACGACGGCGATTCGTTCGATATCGGTCTGCCCCAGTTGCAGCTCGTACTCGGTGTAGGTGCGACACCGTTGGGCGAGATCGGTGAACACGATACAGGTGGACGTTTCGGACGCCGTACCGACGATATCCGCGAGCGCCTCCCGGCTCGCCCGTAGAATCGGTATCGGAACGGTCGTGATTCCCGGATACGACAATCCCGTGCGATCCGTGGTGTCCGCCCCGATGATTTCCGGATACCGAGCGCCCAGTGCGGCACCCAGTACCGCCGTGCAGTTTGCAACCAGACCGACGGGGAGCGTGCCATCGACAACCATTGAGATTTTCATGAAGCCTCCTCCGGCGATCTTGTACCGTGAACGAGGGAGGCGCATTGTACAATTGTGCGCACCTACCGGCCGTTCCGGTATGCCGAAGGCGCCATCCCGGTATATAGACGAAAGGTGCGGGCGAAATGGCTCTGGTCGAAGAAGTCGCACTCCGCGGCGGCGTGGGCGACCGATACACCGCGTCGGAGAAGGATTTTTGATGCTTCGATACGTGCATTCTGCATGTAGCCGTGGACACCGATCGCGTACCGTCGTTTGTACCACCGAAAGAGTCGATATCGCGACCCCGGCTCATCGTCCGTCACCGGCGGATGTGGCGCGATACGCGGAAGAATGGAGCGAAACGGACCGTATGATTCCTCGCGTTCGGCGAAACACTTCGCGAGAATTTCGCGAAGTTCGCGCTCAGCGGTCTCGCGAACCGAGGCGCTTGAAAAAAGGCTGTGGAGATCCGCCGCGACCGACGGCTGTGCGCGCCCGACAACAACGGAGTCGTCGGACACATTGCACCGAGCGAACGCGGCGGCGACCGATTCATGGGCATACACGACGTGGTAGACGAACCTCGCCGGATCCACCGGCGCGCATAGATGGGGAGTTCCCGCCGGGATGAAGATGCACGCTCCCTCGCGAAGGTCGACCGGTGTAGAGCCGATCCTCGCACGCGTCCGTCCCCGCACGACGAACGCTACGGAGTGCTCGGCATGAGCGTGAACTCGCTCGGCTCGGGAGCCGCATCCGTACTTCCAGATCGCCTCACCCAACGCCTCGTTTCGCTGTATCTTCACGGCACTCCGATTGCTCATCCCTCTATCATACCGAAGCGCCGGCAACCGATCACTACGGACACCGATGTCCGACCGTTCCCGATACGAAAGGGGGCGGTAGGCGCCCCCGGCGCGTGTGTTCGGAGGAGAAGCGCACATGAGGGTGATGCCCCGTGTGCTCCTTGCAGTTTGCATCCTGGTGAGAATCGGTGGGCGACCCCGTGACATCGCGGCGCCTTTTGTGGAAAATCGCCAGCAATGGCATACGTCAACACGCTCTTCAACCGCAATTTTCTCGAGTACGCGAGCTACGTCATTAAGGATCGCGCGATCCCGCATCTCGACGACGGCCTGAAACCGGTACAACGACGTATCCTCCACTCCCTCTTGGAGATAGACGACGGCAAGTTTCACAAGGTGGCCAACGTCGTCGGCCACTGCATGAAGTACCACCCCCACGGCGACGCATCGATCACCGACGCTCTGGTCGTCTTGGCACAGAAAGAGATCTTCATCGATCAGCAGGGTAACTTCGGCAACATTTATACCGGCGACGCCGCTTCTGCGCCGCGATATATCGAGTGTCGGATTAATCCGATCGCCCGGGAGATCCTGTGGAAAAGCGAGCTTACCGAGTACGTCGACAGCTACGACGGACGTAACCGGGAGCCGGTCGTCTTTCCGGCTAAGATTCCCCTGGGGCTCATTCTGGGCGCCGAAGGAATAGCCGTCGGTATGTCGACGCGCATTCTGCCGCACAATTTTCGCGAGGTGATCGAGGCGGTCCAGGCGCGGTTGCGAGGCGAATCGGTGGAACTTTTTCCCGACGTGCCGACCGGGGGGCTCATGGACGTCTCGGAGTACGCCGACGGGCAGGGGAAGGTGCTGGTACGCGCAAAGCTCGACACGACCGACGACAAACGGATCGTGATCCGCGAGCTCCCCCACGGCACCACCACCGAGAGCCTTACCAACTCAATCGAGAGCGCGGCGCGGCGCGGTAAGATCAAGATCGCCCAAATCAACGACTACACGACCGAGAAGGTCGAGATCGAAATTCGCCTTCCCCGAGGCGTCTACACTCAGGATGTCGTGGACGGTCTGTTTGCCTTCACCGATTGTGAGCAATCGATTTCGGTGAACCTGTTGGTCATCGCCGAGGACAAGCCGCGGCAGATGACCGTCTCGGAGGTAATCGCGCACCACGCCGAACGGTTGGTGACGCTCCTGGAACAAGAGCTGAAACACGAGCGCGCCGATTTGATGGATCGCCTTCACATGCGGACCCTGGAACGGATCTTCGTGGAGGAGCGAATCTACAAACGCATCGAGGAGGAGCGTACACACGACGGAGTCGTCTCGGCGGTGCGTACCGGATTCGAGCCGTTTAAGAAGGAGCTCATCCGAGCAATCACCACTGAGGACATCGAGCGGCTGCTCAAGATTCCCATTCGTCGTATATCGCTCTACGACATCGAAAAGAACCGCGAAGAGGTCGATGCGATTCGCGCTCGACTGGACGAGATCACCGTGCATCTTGCCGACCTTACGACGTACGCTCTGGGATTCCTCGACGGCGTCTTGGAGAAGCACGGTGCGCGCTTCCCCCGGCGAACGCAGATCACCGGATTCGAAAAGGTCGACGTGCGCGAGGCGGCGGTTCGCGACCTGATGCTCTCCTACGACGCCGGCGAAGGCTATCTCGGTACGCAGCTGCGCGGTACCGCCGGCGAAGGAACACTGCGCGAAATCGAGGCGGTCTCTCAGTACGACCGCGTTCTCGTGATCGACGGCACGGCGAAGTACCGCGTCATCTCCGCGCCCGAGAAGCTCTTTGTCGGCACGGGAATGCTGTACGCCGGACTCGCCGACAAAGATTCCCTCGCGGAACGTATCTTCTCGGTAGTGTATCGCAACGCCGCCGGTGAGACCTATCTCAAGCGGTGTACCATCGAGCAGTACATTCTTGAAAAAGAGTACGCACTCGTTCCCGACGAGGCGAAGGCGCTGTTGCTCACTACGCGCACGAACGTTATCGTGCGCCTTCGTTACAAAAAAAAGCCGCGTATACAGAAACTCGAAGAGGATTTTCTCATCGACGACTACCTGGTAAAGGGAGTGCGCGCCGCCGGTGTGCGTCTCTCGACCAAGGATCTCAGCTCGGTGAAGCTCCTCACCAACCGTCAGGGCGTGGGGCGCAAGAGGAGTTGATCGAGTAGCCGACGCGGCGACCGCCCGCTACATTGAACACATGCCCGAATACCCGGACGTGCGTGTCTACGTGGAACGCCTCGATGCGCTCTTCCGCACGCGCGTTATGGAATCGCTGAATATCGTCAATCCCTTCGTGTTGCGGACCGTCGATCCTCCGATTGACGCGGTAGCGGGACGCGAGCTCCTCGCCGTTCGACGCATCGGCAAGCGCATCGCCCTCGGCTTTCCCGAGGACGTGTGGGTGGTCGTGCACCTCATGATCGCCGGACGACTCCGGATGCACAAAGCGAGTAAGAAGGTCGACCGTCGGCGGACGTTGGCGGTCTTCTCCTTCGGTGAGGATGCGCTCCATTTTACCGAGGCGGGCTCCAAGCGCCGAGCCTCGATCCACCTTGTGAGAGGAGAGGACGGGCTCGCCGGACACAACCCCGGCGGGATTGAGGTGTTCGAGGCGGACGGAGCGCAGTTCGCCGCCGCGTTCCGACGGGAGAATCATACGATCAAACGTTCCCTCACCGACCCCCGCATCATCAGCGGCGTCGGTAACACCTGCTCCGACGAGATCCTACATGAGGCGCGATTGTCGCCCTTTTTGCAGACCGGCAAGATGACCGACGGCGAGATGGAGCGCCTCTTCGAGGCGACACGCGCCGTATTGGCGCGTATGTACGAGACGATCGCCGCTGAGGTTGGAGACGGGTTTCCCGATAAAGTTACCGCCTTCCGTGACGAACTGGCCGTGCACGGCAAGTACGGCCGGCCGTGCCCGCGATGCGGTTCGGCGGTGCAACGTATCCGCTACGCCGAGAACGAGACGAACTACTGTGCCACCTGCCAGACCGGCGGCAAGCTCCTTGCCGACCGAGCGCTCTCGCGCTTGCTGAAGGAAGATTGGCCAAAGTTTTTAGAGTAATCGAAGATTATCTATATCACACTTACCGCATACTTTTCCTCAGGAATGAATAGGTAGATTTTTATTGCCATAATGCAGCAGTACTATGTAAGATAACTATGCTAGCATTATATAATAAATAGCCTTTAAATAAATCAATTTTAACTGAGGACGACGTATGATCATACGGTGGACGCGAGACAGCGTAGAGAAATTCCCTGTCGTCGCCGATAACGGTGTCCACATGCGGGATATCACTCTGCTTCCGGGACTCAACGAGGTTTCCGCCGTCGACTGGGGCGCCGTCCGGACGGGACTACGCGATCTGGTGCGGCGCGGAGTAATCGTGGTGGAGCGTGAGCACGGCGAAGAGTTAGGCTCGCGACCGGGTGCTTCCGGGAGCGTCTCCACCTCTCAAAAAAAGGGTCGCAAGCGAACCGTCTCTCGGCGCACGTCGTGATGAACGCGAAGGTGACGAGATAACGAGTTGATGGGCGCAACGACGGTCGAAGAGGTGCGACAGGAGATCCACGGTTGGATCGATTTCGTCCTCAACATCGATGGAGGCGAAAGCATTTCCATCGTCGTCTCTCAAGAGGGGGCCGTTCCATCGGTGCCGGACCCCACGGGGCCCTACGTGATAATCGATGCACGTCCGGCCCGTGTCCGCATGGGTAGAGGACAAGTCGGCGCGGTCGATGCACTCGGCAATCAGACGATCGTCAACGACTATGAAGATACCTGGAGTCTTGCGGAGGTCAACGGCTTTGGCGACCGGTTGCGGCGTCTGATCGAGAGTCAGGACCGGCAGGATATCAGGGATCGCTTCGCCGCGGCCAATCTGGCGTACCGCGGCGAGGAGTCGGAAATCGCGGAGACTTCGGGACAGATCGGCGGACAGTGGCGCTACAGACATTCAGTGAAAATCCGTATCGGACTGGTAAGTGTCACCACCTACCGGCCGGGTTACATCGAAACGGTCCAATACCAGGGGACTATAGGAGGTAAGGCGATATGAGCGCACTCAACGAGATCGTGCAGGTCGACATTACAAGGCAGACGCAAGCGGTCGCGCGCGCGTCCTTCGGCGTCTTCGCCGTCGTAGGTGAGTTTGATCCGGGTAAGACGGTCGTATCCTTTCCGCGACACCGCTATTACTCGGGCATCCAGGAGATGGCGGACGACGGGTGGGGCGCCGGAGACGGCGTGTACAAGATCGCGCAGAAGGTGTTCTCACAAAATCCGAGACCGACGCGTGTCATGGTCGGGCGTAAGGATGCAACGGACGCGACGTGGGCCGACGCACTGAGCGCGATCCAACTTGCCACCGACAACTGGTACACCTTCGTGATCGATAGCCTCGCACCGGAACACCAACAAAGCGCCGCGAATTGGGCCTCGACGCAGAAGAAGATCTGCTTCATTGATGCCGTCGATATCGCCCGGATCGTGTTCAGCGCCGACTTTGTCGCGAGTAACGAGATTGCGGTGAGCCTTACGGTAAACGGTACCGTAACGGCTGTCGACCCGGTACCATTCGCCGCCGATCAGGCAACGACTCTCGGTGCGGTTGCGACGGCCATTCGTAACGCCGGGTTTGCCGCGATCGTCGATCCGGTGGACGGTAACAACAGAACGATTATCGTCGCGACCACCGGTCCTGTGGTGACCGTCGAGGCAGCCGTCACCGGTGGGGCGAGCCAACCTACCGGCGCGGTGACCTACTATTACCCGCCGACTTCCGACACCAACGATATCGCCGCATGGGCTACGACGCAGAATCTCGATCGCGCCTCGGTGTGGTACCATCCCGAGGCTGCGCAGTATCCCACCGCGGGCATTAACGGGGTGATGCTTCCGAAGAATCCCGGTTCGGCGACGTGGGCCCACAAGACGATCGCGGGGGTCGCGGCCTACGAGCTTACCACAACCCAGCGCACCGAGGTGCTCGACAAGCGTGCCAACACCTACACCGAGGTAGCGGGGGTGCCGGTGACCCAGTTCGGCACCGTCGCCTCCGGCGAGTATGTAGACATTATTCGCGGCATCGACTGGTTGGAGTCGAGACTCCAGGAAGAGGTCTTCGGATCCCTGATCAATAACGACAAGATCCCTTTTACCGACGCGGGAATCGCGCTCATCGAAGGGTTGGTACGCGGCGTCCTCGACGAGGCGGCGCGGCGTCAACTGCTCGTCGGCGAGTCCGTCGCGGTGTCGGTGCCCAGGGCTGCCGACGTTTCGCAGACCGACAAAGCCAATCGCAGCCTGCCGGACGTGACCTTCGAGGCCGACCTGCAAGGGGCGATTCACAAAGTCAAGATCGCCGGAACCGTAACGGTATAGGTAGAAGGAGAGATTAATGCCAGCAGATCCGATAGTTCGCACCTACGACCCCAAACAGATCGTCGTTACCTTCGGTCCGGTGATCGTGACCGGCTACGCCTCGGGCACCTTTGTGCAGATTGCCCGCAACGGCGACCTGTTTGAGAAGGTTCGCGGCGCCGACGGCGGCATCGATCGGGTGAATCTGAACGCGGGAGACTTCTCGGTGACTCTTACGCTCAAACAGACAAGCATTACCAACGACGCCCTCTCCGGTATCCTCGAGCAGGATCGTCTTACCAATACGGGAAAGTTTCCGTTGCTGATAAAGGATCTCAACGGGCTGTCGCTCTTTACCGCGCCGCAATCGTGGATCGGCAAGGATCCGGACGACGAGTTCAGCGACTCCATGAGCAGTCGGCAGTGGCGGTTCGACACCGGTGCCAGCGTTAAGGTGAGT
The DNA here is from genome assembly GCA_965601925.1 of Alkalispirochaeta sp. Taxonomy (GTDB): domain Bacteria; phylum Spirochaetota; class Spirochaetia; order DSM-27196; family Alkalispirochaetaceae; genus Alkalispirochaeta. Next base: position 162,762 of record OZ271854.1, on the reverse strand, counting down.
GGTGGAAACATTCTCTAGAATCGGCGGCGAAGAGAGGAGCGTGCGGTGGACAAAGTAACGATCGGCGGTAATACCTACGTGATACATCGATTGAAGCCGAGGGTTGCGTTGCGCCTCGACAAGACCATCATGGAGCTTGTAATGAGTGCGGCCGGCGGGCTCGGCGGGAGTGTGAGCGATTGGAGAAACCTGGATGCCGGCGTACTCTTCGACGGTATCTCCCGGGCGCTACGGTCGTTGTCCTCCGATCAGTTTGTTGCGGTGTTGACCGAGTTGTTCGGGTGCGTTCAGGTCTCGCGTCCCGGACGGGCTCCGGAGCAGATCGACGACGATACCTTCGATAGCGCGCTCCAGGGCGTACCGATCGTCGATCTGTACACGCTCGCCTTCGAGGTCATGAAGAGGAACCACTTCAGCCCTTTCGCCCTCGCCGAGAAGCTCGGGATTGGCAACCTAACGAGCACAATCCGTACCTCCGCCGCGGACGAGACGAGTCGCGACGACGGAGCGAACGGCTCGGCAACGTCGGCAACGTCTCGAGGCGCATAGAGTCGGAGTGGCCGTATTGGAGGCTCGTGGTGAAGATGAGGCTAAGCCTGCGCGACCTCGACACGTGGAGTCTTGAGGAGATCTTGCGAGTAAACGCGCTGTTGGACATGCAAGACGATATTGAGGCGGCCGAGCGGGGACGTGAAGCGACGCACCGCGAGGCGCGAGGCGCGACGTGACGATTGGCGAGCTGGCGGACAAGGTCGGCGTTCAGTTCGATGCGTCCTCTCTGGACGGCATCGCCAACGAGGTGGGCCGAGGTCTGTCCGCAGTCGACTCCTCATTGAGAGGGTTCAATGAAAGATTCAGCGCTCAAACCGAGGCGGTTGCCGAGCCGCTCAAACAGCTCGGGGAGATTGTCCCGGGACTCGACTCCGTCGCCGCTTCGATCTCGCCGGTCGCTCTCGCGGTAGAGGCGACGGTTCTGGCGATTCAAGGGATCGCCACAGCGACCGAGACCTTCATACGTTTCGAGGAGGCGATGCAGAGCGTCCGACGCGCCACGGGAGCCTCAGCGGAGGAGATGGAGCGGCTAAATGAGGCGACGCTTTCGGCCGCCGAGACGAGCGTGCTTTCCACCGCTGAGGTCGCGGCGGTCCAAGTGAGCCTCGCCGACGAGGGGTTGAGCGTCAACGAGATCATCGCGGAGATGCCCCTGCGATTGCAGGCCGTCGCCGAGGAGGCCGCCGCTACACGCGTCGATTTCGAGGGCCTGGGAGGTGCCGTTGCCGAGTTCGGATCGCGTATGGAGGTGGCGCAGATACGCTTCATCGAGCGCTCCGGGATCAACGACATTCTGGAGGACGCGGTGCGCGTGCTCACCGACGTCCTTCCTCCCTTGGTCCAGGGACTCGGAACGCTATTCGAGGCGATACTCGCACCCATTCGCCGCGCAGTGGCGCTTCTGCGCCTGCCGGCCTCAATTCTGGGTGGTGTGATAGCCATAGTCGGAGAGCTCGTGGAGGCGCTGCGAACCCTCTTTATTCCCGATTTGGAGCGGGTCTTCGGCATCGTGTATGCAGTGGCGGAGATGTTCCAAGCGGTGACACGGGTGATCGTGCTCGGCATTCGGGTGATCGCAGAGCGTGCGGGCGGCCTCGTGCAGACCCTCATGGAGAATGTCACGCGTTTTATCGAGCCGGTCCTGCAACCCCTGCGTGAGGCGTTCGGCTTTATCGGGCGGCTCGTCGATCGCGTTGCCGCCTTCTTAGGGCGTACCGAGTTACGATTGCAGGAGGAGCTCACCCTGGGGCGCGGCGTTACCGGTGCGGCGATTCGCGAGGCACCGGCGCTCCCTGAGGCGTTGCCGGCCGTGGGACAGCTGTTCGATCCGGCCCTTTTGGCCGGTTCCGGCACGACCTCCGAGGAGATATTGGATCGTATGGTTCCGAGCGTACGCGGCGCAGCGGGAGATGTACATATCGACATGCCGATTTCGGTGAACGTTAGCGGCGTCGAGGGAGAACCGGATGAGATCGGCGAGGCGGTGGCCGAGCGCGTGGGCGACGAGGTTCGCTCACGGTTCGCTGCGGAGCTTCGTCAGCTGTTTATCGATGCGGAGTTTTAGGAATGGCTGAACTACCGGCAGTACTCTTTTTCCAGGGAAATCGGAACTATCGTATCGGATCGCTCTCCTTCGATCTGGTACTGAAGGAGGAGCACACCTTCAACAATCGTATTACCTCCCATCCGGTCGAGGACGGGAGCGCCGTCGCCGACCACATCGAGAACGAGCTCCTGTCCGGGTCGCTCACCGCCCTCATCTCCAACTTCTCGCTCAAGACCGACGCGCTTACGAGCAATCGCGCCCAGGACGCTTTCAACGAGATCGAACGACTCTGGCGCAGTCGAGAGCTGGTCACCATCGTGACGGTCATGCGGGTGTACGAGGACGTGGCGATCCGGTCGGTCGGCGTAGAGCGATCCGCCGATACCGGGGAGGCGATCTCCCTCAATGTCAGTTTTCAAGCGATACGGCGGGTGAGCCTCAAACGGGCCAACCTCGACGTTGCGATCGATGTCGAGAGTATGGGCGATGATGTGAGCCGTCAGGCCGCTCCCCCGGCCGATGTGGGACAGACGACCGCCGAACCGATATCCCCGGCGCAGCAAGAGCGGATCGATCGCAATTTAGCGGGGGCGCGGTAGTGATAAAGATTCCAACGTTTCAACGCGTATCGGCGGACACCAGACAGACGATCGATCTGGACGGCGTGCGCACCTCGTTGCGTCTTGTTTACAACACTCGATCCGGTTTTTTTCACCTCTCCGTCGAGACCGAAGGGGGACGCGTCGACGGCGTCAAACTCGTTCCGGGCTATCCCGTTCTGCGGTACAAAAAGGAGACGCTGCCGGACCTCCCCGGGGACTTCATGGTGATACGGAGCGACGACAGTCTGGGGGGGCGCGTCGAGTACGACGATTTGGGTAACGGATGGGATCTCTTCTATTTGACCTCGGAGGAATACGATACATGGGAGGACGTCCGTGGCCTGGAATAGAGTGGTCGAACTGACCGTGGGTGCCGACGGCAGCGGTCTGGATATGTCGGGTCTGCACGTCGATTTCCGGGTGGAGCGCTCGATCGCCGTCTCCCAACAGCGCGCCGAGTTTACCGTGTACAACGCGTCGGAGGAGACCCGGAAAGAGGTTTTGCGGATCGGCAGCAACCTTATCTTTCGTGCCGGGTACGAGGACGAGGGGATGGGTACGCTCTTTATCGGATCGATCGTCGATGCGCAGTCGGAGAAGCGCGACCGGGACTGGCGTACAACGATACATGCGGCGGCGCTCCGGGGTCGGGATACGGCGCTGTCGCGAACCAACGTCTCTCTCTCTTACGCCCCCGGAACCGAGCTTGCCACGGTGATTCGCGATGTTGCGACCGCCTTGGGGCTGGCCGTTTTCGGCGAGGCCCAGGCGCGCATCGCGCTATCCAACGGATTCGTCTTTGCCGGGGGTGCTCGGCGGGCGTTGAGCTACGCCGAAGAGATACTGGCCAACAACGGCGGCGGGCTCTACATCGACAACGGCGAGATCGTGATCTATCGCGACGGCGACCGGCAGTCCGGACAGTTCGGATCGACCCTCTTGGACTACGACTCGGGGTTGCTATCGGTCGAGGATATTACCGAGGTGGAGGACGCACGGCGGCGAGTGCGGTTCCGCTCCGTCCTCATACCGAAGCTTCAGCCCAACGGTCTCATCACGGTTCGGACCGATCGCGTCCGGGGCACGTTTCTCGTAGAGAGGATCGCGTTTCTCGGAAGCAACTACGGAGAGCGCTTTATCGCGGAGGGGGAGGCGGCGGCGTGAGCGACGATACGGTGGCGATACTCAACAGCTTTGTCCTATCGAGCCTCGAGGATGTACATACCGCGCTCCCCGGCCGCATCGAGAGCTACGAGGGCCACCGCGAGCGTAAGGCGCGGGTGAAGCCGCTGGTGAGCCTGCGGCGACGATTCGGCGGGGCGATCGAGATACCACCGATCGATAACGTGCCGGTCGTCTTCCCGTCCAGCGGTACGGCGGAGCTCATCTTTCCGCTGCAGCGCGGCGATGGGTGTTTACTCATTTTCTCGGAGGCGGCGCTGGGCTCCTTTCTCGAGGGCACCGACGCCGTGGAGCCTGAGACGAGTCACCGTCACGCGCTGACCGACGCGATCTGCATACCGGGACTGTGGAGCTTTCGCTCGGCTCCCGAGCCGCCGCCGGCCGAGGACTCGCTCTACGTGCGTTACAACGGCGCCGCGATCGAGATTACCGCGAGCGGCGACATCGTTCTTGCGGACGCCAACGGCAATACCATGGAGATGACCTCCAACAAGGTCGTGATCAACGGAGGCAACTTGGAGGTGCTGCAATGACCGTGACGCGTTGCGAGACTGCATCCGCGGCTTCCGGCGAAGGAGCGGTTCGATGAAGATTCGGGATGATCTGATTACCGTGCATCCCAATACGCGCTCCGGGCAAGCGCTGCCTGCATTACGGGGGGTGGTTGTCCATTGGACCGAGTGGCCCGGGACCGATGCGCAGGAGCTTAGAGACTACTTCAACACATTGCCGCAAACTGAGCCCGATAGCGTCAAGTCGGCACACTACGTGGTGGGGCTAGACGGCGAGATCATTCGCATGATTCCCGAGGATGAGACGGCGTGGCACGCCGGACCTTCGGACGAGACATTTCCCGAGATCGAGACGCTTCTCGGGGGGCTGCCTAACTGGCGCACGATCGGAGTTGAGATGTGTCATCCCACCGTTACCGGCGAGTTTTATCCGGCGACGCTCCGCGCCGGTGCCGAGTTGGCGGCCGACATCCTGTATCGCAACGGGATAACGGAGCGGGAGCGCGTACTCCGCCACCACGATTGCACCGGCAAGGATTGTCCGCGGTGGATGATAGACAACGGCGGTGAGTGGACGGCGTTCCAAAACGTGTTTGACGCGTATCGGAGTGCTCTCGAGGCCGCCGGCGATGGGGGCGGTTCCCCCGGCGGACCGGGAGCCGACGCCAAGGCGATCGCCACCTCATCGGCAATACTCGCCTACCGCGCTCCGGTAACGGGAACGCCCGCCGTCTTTACCGGTGCGCCGTCGGCCGCGCTTATGGCGGACGGCCGCGGTGTGTACATGGACGGCGCGGCGATCACCATACCCGCCGGGATCACCGACGGAGCGTGCGTCGCCTCCTCACCGACGAATGCGACCCTCCCGGCGACTGCGGCTAAGGTCGTAAGCGGCGGCAAACTCCCGATACGGGAGGGCGACGAGGTGACCGTCGGCGGCATTGCCGGAGTAACGGGAAGCGGCAGCAGCTGCACGCTCTCGGTCACGGTGTTCGTTCAGCGCGCCGGTCAGACGAAGGTAACGGCGGGGTAGGCATATGCGAACGCAACTCTACGTGGATCCCGCGACGCGGGACTTGGCGATCGACGAGCGGTACAACCTGCGCTTAACCGCCGATACGGGCGAGTATCTCTCGCAGAAGATCGAGGCGCGACTCCGGTGGTATCGCGGTGAGTGGTTTTTGGCGCGCTCCGGTGGCGTGCCGTACTTTCAGTCGATCCTCGGCAAGGCGGACCTGAACGAGGTTAATGCACTGCTTCTTTCCGCCGTATCGGGGATCGAGGGCGTCGCCGAGGTGGTGACATTTCGCACTACCTACGACGGGGCGCTGCGCGAGTATACCGTGACCTTCACCGTGCGTGCCGAGGGTGGCGAGATCGTCGAGGGGGAGGTGAGTATCTAATGGGGCGCTACGTTACCGCCACAGGGTTTCAGCGTAAGACGTTGGCGGAGATCAAAAGCGAGCTGGAGACGGCGTTCCAGGGTGTATTCGGCGAGGATATCGATCTGGATGCGGAAGGGCCTTTCGGCCAGTTGGTGGGGCTCCTCTCACGGCGCGAGGCGCAGTTGTGGGACGCGGCACAGGAGATCTACACCTCCCGCGACCCCAGCCAAGCCACCGGCGTATCCCTGGACAATATCGCCGCCGAGACGGGCGTCAGCCGCATCGGCGCCGGACGTACGGTGGTCTCCGATGTGCTTTTGTACGGGGAGGACGGTGCAGCTGTTCCCTCAACACTGCGGCTCCGCCAGCCCAACGGGCCGACGGACTTCCGTATCGACGCGGCGACGGCGATCTCTCTCGCCGCGGCGCGAGACGTCGAGTTGGATGTGGATGAGCCGTCGAGCGGAGGCGGCGAGAGCTACACCGTTGCCGTCGACGGCGTGGACTACACCTACGTCGCGGTTGCCGGCGACGGAAAGCGTGAGGTTGTAAACGCCCTGGTCGCCGCGATCGCCGTCGGGGAGTGGGGTGGAACGGCGGTCAACAGGGAGGATCGCCTTTCTCTGCGCCACGTCACCGTCGACTTTTCGGTGAGCGCGTCGGCGACGCTCTCTTTCACGCTCCTAGCATCGGCCGCCGGATTTACCGCGGTGGATGCCGGTCCGTATCCCGTTCCCCCTGCAACTCTCACCACGGTTGTTACCCCGGTGACGGGGTTGGACGAGGCCGTAAACCCGGCAGCGGGCGTCACGGGGCGCAACGCCGAGACCGATGAGGAGCTCCGCATCCGGCGCGATCAATCGCTGATCGCCGGTAACGCCACCGAGGAGGCGATTAGGTCCGGACTCCTTAACCGCGTCGAGGGTATTCAACAAGTCTCGGTACGGAGTAACCGCACCTTGGAGCTCGACACCGAGGGCAGGCCGCCTAAGAGCTTCGAGGTGGTTGCTGTTGGCGGTACCGATGAGGATATCGGGCAGGTCATCTGGCAGACGATGCCTGCCGGTATCCAACCCTTCGGCAATACATCGGTTGTCGTCACCGATTCGGAGGGGCGGGCGCAAGAGATCGCCTTCAGCCGACCCACGGCGCGCTTTATCCACGTAAGGGTGCGCCGAGAGCTCTATATTGAGGAGCAGTACCCGGCAAACGGCGACCAATCGATTCGGAGCGCGATCGTCGCATGGGCCGAAGAGAACCAGAGTATCGGTGTCGATGTGATTCGTCAGCGTCTCTTGATACCAATCTATTCGGTCTCCGGTGTGGGAGGCGTAGAGATCGGAATCGGCGTTACCGACAACCCCGAAGATCCTCCCGTTTTCAGCGCGGAGAACGTCTCGATTCTGGAGCGGGAGTTCGCCGCCTTTGCCGCGGACCGAGTCGCCGTGGAGGCGCTCACACAGCCGTAAGAGCCGTGTGAAGGAGGAGCGATGTCGAGGATTTCACGGATTACAGACTACGATGCGGTCACGCTCAATCTGATTCTGGACCAGTACAAAGAGTCACCGCGCCTGCAGGGAGTCGTGCGGGCGGCGAACACGCAGGCCGAGGATTTGGAGGAGGCGCTCTTTGAGATACGCGATCGCTTCCGGATCGATACCGCCGAAGGGGCGCAGCTCGATACCATCGGCCGGATTCTGCGCGAGGAGCGCGGTGGAAGGACCGACGAGGAGTACCGCCAAGGGTTGAAGGCGAGGGGTGCCCAGACCTTCTCCGCCGAGCCGGAGGCGATTATCGGCATTCTAAAGGCGCTCTTCGGGGCGACCTATGTGGAGTACACGCCGGAGTGGAATCACACGCCGGCGCAGTACAACGTACGCACAGACGCCGATGTTACAGAGGAGCAGCTACAGGCCATCAGTCCTGCGGGGGTGTTGGGGTTGTTGTACGGGTATCTACAGGATGGGGAAGGAAATACTCTAACCGACGCCCTGGGTAACCCGATCGGCGTGGTGAGTAGAACCGGCAACTAAGGAGAGCATGATGAGTAATAAGACAATACTGGACTTCTCGGAGGTAAATGATCCGCACTTAGACGACATACTGTATCTCATCCGCGGTGCCGGGACCGATCGTGACAAGAAAATCAAACTCGAACGCATAATACCACATCGGATCGATGTTCTCTCGGATCAGATCGTAGACTTGAGTGCGTATAGTTCGTCCATGCTGATAACGGTTACCGGAGACGCTCCACTTTCCCTCACTTTGAACGGTGCGCTTACCACTCCGGGTGGCTACGTGATTGTGAGCAACGATTCTGCAACATCTGACGTTACCGTAAGCGGTACCGCCGGTGTGTCTGCGACGCTTGTGCCCGGTGCATCGCTTTCGGCGGTGAGCACCGGCATCGCTTGGTCTCGGGTCGGCACACCATGGCCGCTTCCCGGCGATAGTCGGGGCGGTTTCGGTTTCACGGCGCTGAACCACACCGATATAGCAATGTATCAAGAGCTTACCGGTGAGTTGAGGACATACAGATACGACGGATCGTCCTGGGCGCAGGTGGGAAACGGTCTCGCTATCATCGGTGCGGCTCTTTTCTCGATCACCCGCCTGAATGCTACGGATATCGCCATAGCGAGCACACACTCTCCTCAACTTCGGCGGTTCCGTTTCGACGGAACAAATTGGTCACTAATCGGCAATTGGCTATGGTCCATAGGGTCGTCGTCCTTCGTTAACATCGCCACAATTGGAGAAAACGACATTGTTCTCTATGAGGCTCAAAGCCCGCACATGCAGGCGTATCACTTCGACGGAGCCGATTGGGCACCGGTAGGTAGTGCAATTACATTCACAGATGGATTCTGGCCCGCGGTCACCGGACACATCCTGAATCAGGTTACGCTGATTCACGGCACAGAATCGATCCTCAAGCGGCTACAATTCAACGGATCTACATGGGAGCAGGTAGGTAACGGCCTTCCCTTAAGTGTTGCGAACCATCCGTGGGGCTTTGCACAGGTCTATGGGCTGGCTCCGCTTGGAGGTCCCGATCGGATTGCCTACGTCGACGCGGATAACCATGAGCTTCGGACGTACGGGTTTGATGGAAGCGACTTTGTACAGATTGGTTCGGGATTGGCACTTCCCAGTTTAATACAGACGTACATAGGGGCACTCAACGACACCGATGTGATCCTGAGTGACGGCGATAATGATCTCACCATCTATCGCTTTGCCGGTGCCATGAAACTCCACAGCATCACCACGCCGTACACCAGAGATCTCGGCGCGGCCGCGGACGCCGCAACCGCCCGGACAACGCTCGATGTGTACAGTAGGGCGGAGGTAGACGCCAATACGGTCGATCTTGTGAGTGATCAGACGGTAGGAGGACGCAAGACATTCGCGAGTATCCCGGTCTTGCCAGACGCCAATCCGACAGCCGGCAACGAAGCCGCGCGGAAACAATACGTCGACGACGTCGACGCAACAAGCGTCAAGACGAGCGGTAACCAGACGATCAACGGGTCAAAGACCTTCTCTAATCCTATATGGGCGCCGTCGGTCAATACGGGGCAGGGTGAAAATGAACTGCATCCGATGGATCAGGCGGTGAGGAGAACTGACGATGTGCAGTTCAGAACGGTTGTCCCGACAACGGCGGGTTCGAGGAATGCCAGCGCAACAACTGCTGGATTGGGTACCCCCCGCACACTACCGGGACCGGCGTACCTTTTTCTCGAGCTGACGACCGCTGCTGGGACAACCGGTAAGCTCGAAATCCGAGGCTCAGATAGCGTTTGGCGAGACTACGCTGTTGTCCCACCAAGTGGTAGCTACAGCACATTCCTGTACTCGGATGGGTCGAACATGAGGGTTACGAGCGCGGGTGGGAGCACAACGATACGAAGCATTATTCTTTCATGACGTGGACTCTTTCCTCCGGTTATGAATGACAGTGCGAAGACGCATCGGTTAGATCGAGGACCATATGAGGATAGTATCGATGCCGACACTCAAATGGTGGGTAGTGGCCGGCCGGGGCTCGGTAGACGTTGTGGTGCTACTCTATGCATTTGCGCGTCGCGGAGGCAGTACTGCCGTCGGCAAGGGAGATCCATCGTCGTCAACGGTAACGTGGAGTAGCCCGGGAACTCGCCCTACAAGCCGCTGCAGTATGTCGAGTAGCGTATGCCCCAGATTCACGCCCAACTGTTCTCGATTTATCTCCGTCTACTCAAGCACACCGGGGCCGATCCCGAGCGGTTGGCCGCATGCGAGGATGTGCAGCACGTCAGTATGCTCCGACACCTCGCGGTGAACAGTGGCAGTGGGAGTAGGTCGGTGCAGAAGACATTCGAGGCGGAGTTGATGGACCGACGATTAGAGGGCCGCGATCCGATCGAGTACTGTCGGGATGAGGTCTGGGCGTAGATCGTCGCGACTCTCAAACGGTTTTTCAACTCTGAGTATGATACGGACATTCTCGACGAGACACGCTGGTCTGCAAGCCTACAACAGATTGATCCGCGACAACATAGGCGCTATCGTCCTATCCCGGAAGCTAGTTCACATAGCCGTTGGAGCTTGGCGAAGATGGAAGTCGTAGTCGCATGTCAGGAGAGTGAAACACTGTCTTTGTTCCATGCGTCAAGGAATACCTGATTCCTGACGGCCAACTCCTTCACGTACGTGAATGATCAGCAGCGAATCGTGTGCTCATTGATGAGCCCCAACGAGCGCCCAGAGTTGATTAGATCAACAACATACCGTTCTCCGAGGTGCGGTAGACTTGACCCTTACGTTTCGGGCTCGGTCTTCTCGGCTTCGTCCGTCACCGTCTTTGCACAGGTTCAGACCGACACGTTTTCCTTCCAACTGCGATCAGCGAAGTCGGTTCAGATTGATAGTGTGGGAAACGAATGGAGTTACATCATAGCCGTAAAATCGAGCAGACATTTGGAAAACGCCACACAATGGATGTTCACGGTCATGATCATAGGTGAGTCGGCTAAAGAACGATTCCCGGACGGCCTGCGTTGCGCCCGGCTGTGTGGGTCGATCTGATTTCGACCGAGGCACACATGCTGGCTTTTAGATGCGTTTCTCGCGGTTTTAGCTACAACGTCATATCCGACGAGACATGCTGCCGCGGCTCCTTCGGTATTTGACGGTAATACTTCCGGTTCGAAATACTCATATTCATGAAGGTCAACCGTAAAGGCCAGGTAACGATCCCACAAAAGCTGAGGGATGAGTTCGGCTTGCAACCCGAGACGGAAGTTACATTCGTGGCGACGGACGCCGGTGTGTTAATCAAACCGGCACTGAGCCGCACCGAGGAGATCCGCGAACGGCTGATGCGTGCGACCGGTAGCGCGACGATACCGATGACGACCGACGAGGTCATGCGACCAACCCGAGACGACGATTCATGATTCTCGTCGATTCGGATGTCTTGCTGGACTTGTTCACCGCCGACGAGACGTGGGAGGCGTGGTCCCGCGCGCGACTCGGTGAGGCCCTTGCCGGCGAAGGTGCGTGTGTTAACCCGATCGTCTTTGCCGAGGTGTCGCTCGCCTTTGCGCACGAGCGGGAACTTACCTCACAACTCCACCTCCTCGGTATCGAACGACACGAGCTGCCGTACGAGGCGGCATTCGGCGCGGGCCGCGCGTTTCTCACCTATCGCAGGCGCGGCGGAGAGCGTCGCTCCCCCCTTCCCGATTTCTACATCGGCTCACACGCTGCGTCCGCCGGCTTTCGCCTCCTCACCCGCGACGCCCGGCGGTACCGCACCTATTCCCCGACCGTACCCCTTATCGCGCCGCAATAGACCGCTCATACCGCTGTTCGACCGATCGTCGTGTCGCGTTTGTCCAAGACGCACCGCGACACCCCTTCGTACCATCGACACCGAAAGGAGTCGTAATGGGAGCGATCAATCACGTCGCCGTGTTGGTGACCGTCGTCGTCAGTCAGTTGCTGGGATTCGTGTGGTACTCGGTGCTCTTCGGGAGGCCGTGGGCGTTGGGATACCGCTTGGAGGCGGACGCGCTCAAGAAGACGCACCCCGCCGCCATGGCCTCAACGGTGATCGCGGCGGTCGTCTTTACCTACGCGATGGCGATCGCGGTGGGGCGTCTGGGTGTCGCCGGCGTGGGCGGCGGAGTCGCCTTGGGTGCCGGAGCGTGGTTGGGGATCATTGCGCCGCGCTATGCACTGCACGCGATATTCGGTCGCGTCGGTCGCGTCGCGGTTGCAATCGATCTGGGATTCGATCTACTGGTGGCGGTCGCCGCCGGCGCTATCCTCGCGGCGTGGTAGCGATCCCCGTCGTCGCTCGTTGATCCGGCGCGGAACGCCGGAAGCGAATCGGTCGTTCGCGCTGCTGTTCCGCGCCGAGCGCGCTCGGTCGGAGTCGGTTGGGCCGCCGGTGTCGAGCGTCTCCGGTCGGCGGCGGGCTAACGCCCCGGCGGGTCGTCGTAGCGTACCACGTTGGGCGCGAAGTCCGCGCCCGTCTGTGGGAGATAGCCTTTGTAGCGCCGTGGCACTCCACCGGCGAAGGCGTGAAACTCCCGTACCAGATGAGACTGATCGTAGTACCCCTCGGCCAACGCCACGGTCGAGAGATCGCAGTCCGGATCGTCCATCATTTTCTTGAGGGCGCGCTGGAATCGCGCGATCCGCAGGTACAGTTTGGGCGTGATCCCCATATGTGTCGCGAAGAGCCGCTCGATCGTACGGTGGGAGAGTTCGGCGAACTCCGCAAGTTCTTCTACGGATGCGAGTGAAGGTCCTTCGCGGTCGATCGTCTCGAGGAGTCGTAAAAAGGTGGCGTACGGGCGCCGCTCCACCATCGCCGAGACGAAGAAGGCGTCCAGGCGCGCGGCGAGTTCCTCCGGCGTCGCGGAGGTCCATTTCGCTGTAAGTTCTCGTTCGAGAACTTCGACCGCCTCACCGAGCACCTCGTGCGTCGGGACGATCCGGTTGGTGAGGTGTGCCATCTTCGCGCGCGTAAACGCGGCCAGTCCGCCGGGATGAAATCGAGCCCCGCACACTTGCACGTTACCCTCCTGTTCGATCACTACCGGTGAGGTGCGTTGTGCATCGACACTCGATACGGCGACATCGATATGCGTCCCGTCGACGTGGCGCCGGCGGTAGGGCGGGCCGAAGTTCAGCACCAGATCCGCCTGCGCGTCGACGTACACATCGACCGAGAGCGTGTAGCTCGACTCCGGCGCGGCGCGTACAAACCAGTAGCGATCGACAAACGACGATAGACGCGGATCGGGATCGACGGCGGTATACACGCCCGCGATGATAGCGCAAACAAATGTCGCCGGACAGGGGCGCCCCCCGTACGCGGCGTTACCGAGCGATGCGCGCGGCGTATATCCGTTGGTTCAATGACATTGCATCGTCGATCGTCGACAATATTCGAATCTTGACACCTCGGTCATCGAATGAGACAATGGTGTCACATGTTGAGTGCGAGATATTGTATACAAAAATCTCGCTATACGAACCATCTCTCACGGTGTAGGAGAACGCGTTCTCATAGACTCACCGGTGGCGACCGGCGGCGCATGCGATGTTCCCGTCGGCGGACCGGTCCGATCATTCGCGATCGGCCGACAGTCATAAAAAAGAGAAGACTACGACGATGTCGATTCGTTTTAAGCTCATATGCCTTGTTGTAGCCGTCGGTGCGGCCAATCTGCTCTCTTTCGCTGCACAGTCGTTCGTCTCGCGTTCAATTGTCGCTATCGAGGAGGAACAAGCACTCCTTGACGATCTGGGCGAGGCGATGCTCTCCTTCGCCAATCACATTAACCGTATCGACAGCGAGAATTTCCGGAACCAGATCGATCACATCAACGAAGCAAAAGACGTATTGGACGCCGCGTTCGGTAGGGTTGAATCGGTGCGGTTATTGCCGCGATTGAACGATGCGGTGGCCGCGTCCGTTACGACGCTGGCCGGCTTTCGTGACGACATCGACGGGGCGTACGAGGCGTTCCGGTCGCGCTCGGTCGAGCTATCGCGAGCTGCGGAAGCGATCGTCGGTACGGGACGTTCATTCACCGTAATGGAACTATTGACCGCGCGCGACGTTCTCACCGACGGCGGCGTCGAGGAGGTGAGCCGTTACGTAACGTCGCTCACCTCGGCCATGTACGTCGTGGATGTTACGACTACCGGCACGGTCGAGAACCTGGCGATGCAGCGAAGCATCATCGCCCGCGAGATCGACCGGATCGAGGCACGGACGCACCGCATCGTGGTGCTCGTCATCGGTTTCATATTTCTCGCGTCGATCATAATCGGCATCGCGATTACCGGCCGCATCGGCTCGCACGTGCTCAATATCGAACGCGGCATTCAGCGCATGAAGGAGGGAGATCTCGCCGACCGAATAGAGGTGACGAGTCGCGACGAGTTGGGGCGACTGAGCGACGACGTCAACGTCTTTACCGAGGAGTTGGGGCGCTCGATGTCGCGGATAAAGCGCGCCTCGAGAAGGAATCTCGCGGTCAAGGAACAGCTCATCGTGAGTGTATCGGAGTTGGGACGCATGTCGCGAGAGGTCGGCGCGGGGGCGATCAGCATCGATGGGGAGATGGAGCGCCTCTCGGCGGCGGTCGGCGTATCGACCCGGACGGTCGATACGGTGGAGGAGAACGTGCGACGACTGGAACGGATGTTGGACGAGCAGATCGGCATGGTCGAGGAGGCGACCGCGTCGGTGACGCAGATGATCGCCGCCATTACGAATGTCGGCGGCGTCACACAAAAAAAACGCGCCTCCATGGACGGGCTCGCGCGGGTGGCGACCGACGGGCTCGAGAAGATACAGACGACCGCCGGCATCATCCGTACCGTCCACGAAAGCGTGGACGAGATTCGCTCGGCCGCGGAACTCATCAAAGATATGGCCGGGCGTACCAACCTTCTGGCGATGAACGCCGCCATCGAGGCCGCCCACGCCGGCGAGGCGGGCAAGGGATTCGCGGTCGTCGCCGAGGAGATACGCAAGCTGGCCGAGGCGTCGTCGGTCAACTCGCACCAGATCGAGGGGGTGCTTTCGGGAATCGTCGACAATATCGAGGCGGCGGCGCGGGAAGGGGAGACGACCAGCGGCGTCTTTCTCCGGATAAACGCAAGCGTAGACGAGGTGACCTCGGCCTTCGACGAGATCGCCGATAATACCACGGAGCTTCAGGGCGGCGGGCGGCAGATCCTCCAGGCGATGTCGAGTCTCAACCACATCTCCGCCCAAGTGCGGGAGGGCGGCGAGGAGATGGCCGAAGCGGTCGTCGAAAACAAGAGGGCAATGGGGGAGGTCACCGACATTTCGGGCTCCGTCGTCGGGCGGGTCGACGCCATCGCCGCCGCCTCTACGCATATGAAGGGCGCCCTGGATCGCGTCTCCGAGGTGACCGAACGGACCGACGAGGTCACCGAGACGCTCGATACCGAAGTGAGTGTCTACAAGACGGGTATCGACGACGCCGGAGAAGAGCGCTCCCCCTCGGTGTAGCGAAGCGGCTCCCTTCAGCGCGTCTCCATGGCGATTCCCGCGACGATGTAACGCTGGAAGAAGGCGTACACGAGAAAGACCGGAAGACTCGCCATGACGTTGGCGGCCATGATCGGGCCGTAGGTGATGTTGATGTCTCCCCCCGCCAGAGTGGCCAGTCCCACCGGGAGGGTGTACATGTCCGCCGTCTGGGCGATCAGCAACGGCCACAGAAACTCGTTCCACGAGTAGGTGAAGATGAAGATCGAGACGGTCGCGATCGCCGGTACGGCCATGGGAACCATGATGCGAAAGAGAATCTGAAACTCTCCCGCCCCATCCAGCCGCGCCGCATCCTCAAACTCCTGTTCGATTCCCCGGAAGTACTGGGTAAGGACGAGAACGCTCACCGGATGTACCACCAAGGGCAGGAGGAGACCTCCGTAGCTGTTCCCCAGACCCATCGCTCCCAACATGACGAAAAGGGGAATCATGATCGAGTGGATCGGGATCATGAAGCCCGAGAGTACCACGAGGAAGAGGACCCGTCGCCCCGGAAACGGTAGCCTGCCTAAAGAGTACGCCGCAAGGAGGCTGAGAAGGACGGCGATCGAGGTGGTTCCGGCGCCGACGATGAGACTATTGACGAACCAACGGATTACCGGGGCGCGTTCGAGGATCGCGGTGTAGTTGGCCACGACGATGTGCGACGGTACGATGCGGGAGGTAAGAATCTCGGTGTTCGATTTCACCGAAGAGGAGATCATCCAGTAGATCGGGAAGAGCGCGACGACGAGAAGGATTGCGGTCGCGACCGTTAGAACGATCCGATGCGACCTCCGTCCGACGATCCGAGCGCCCATCTACCGGTCCTCCGCTCTGGTGGTGATCCGAATCTGCAGATACGCGATTCCCAGCATGAAGAGAAAGAAGACGATCGCCATGGCTTGCGCGTATCCCATGTTGAAGTGGCGGAAGCCCTCTTCGTAGATGTACTGAATGATGACACGGGTATGCCCTCCCGGCCCGCCGCCGGTCATGATGTACACCTGTCCGAAGATTTGGAGCGAGGCGAGGAGCTGGAGTACGACGACGATTGCGTGAGTCTTGCGCAACATGGGAATGGTGATAAAAAAGAGCGTATGCCGCCGCCTCGCGCCGTCCATTTGGGCCGCCTCGTAAAGCGAGTCGGGTATCTGCTGCATCGAGGCGAGATAGATCAGAAAGTTGAACCCCACCGTCCACCAGATCGTGGTCATTCCGATGGAGACCATAGCGACCGAAGGGTCGGTAAGCCACCCCACCTGTCCGAGCCCGACCGCCGTGAGCATCCGATTGATGAGGCCGAAGGAGTTGTTGAATAACAGCATCCAGGTGATGCAGACCACCGATATGGAGAGGATGTTGGGAAGGAAGAAGAGCGCGCGAAAGAGCGCCTTCCCGACGATCGGGCCGTTCACCAGAACGGCGAGGACGAAACCGGTAAGGACCAACGGCGGCACCGTGAGCGCGGCAAAGTAGAAGGTGTTGCGCATCGAGGTCCAAAAGCGGGGCGTAGTAAAGAGTGCGAGGTAGTTCTCCAGGCCGATGAAGACCGGCGGTGAGAGGATCTCCCATTCGTGAAAGGTGAGCCATATCGAGTGCCCGAAGGGTGCGAGGCGCACCGCCACGTAGGCGACAAAAAAAGGGAGAAAAAAGAGATATCCCGTAACGGTGGTGTGAGCCGATTTCATGCGTCCTCCTCACGCCGGGCCCGACGCCCCGATATCGAAGAGTCGGGCGGTGTGTCGTGCGCGATCAGTGCTCCACGGCGGCGGTCGAAAGCCGCTCCGCGGCGGCCGTAGGCGTGATATCGCCGAGGAGTACCGCTTCCGCGATTTCCCACATCTCCTCGCGTACTCGCGACCATCCTTGGGTCGAGGGCGCCAAGACGGCGTTCTCTCCCGCGGCGAGGTAGTCTTCACGCATCGGGAGGCCGCGAAAGTCGGCTGAGGCGAGCACCGACTCGTTGACCGGAAGGTGGCCCGCGGCGGCCCACTCCATCGTGCGGTTCGAAAACCACTGACCGAAGGTGAGAGCCGCCTCGAGCCGTGCCGCGTCGCCCGATGCGGGAAATACCAGGGAGTGGCTGTCACCCCAGGTGAACGGGCGGGAGCCTTCAACGGCGGGTAGTTGCGTTACGCCGAACTCAAACCCGTCGAGATTGGGGTAGACGGCCATCACCCAGACGCCGTTGATGTGAAAGGCCGACCGGTTGCTCTGAAAGAGCGCCTCGGCGTCGTCGTACGTCATGGGGCCTTCTGCAATACCGCGGCTGAACGGTGCGAGGATCGTCTCGTAGGCGCGCTCGGCTACGTCCGTGTCGACCGCGAGAGCGCCCGCCTCGTCGGTGAGCGACCCTCCGTGTTGAGCATAGAGGGCGGTAAACCACCGCTCGCCCAACGTCGCCCCCATTGCTTCCATGGTGATGCCGTGCTTCCCCGTCGTTTCTCGCACGCGTTCGGCGTACTCGTAGAGCTCGTCCCACGTTCCCGGAACCATCACGTTCCCGGCGCCGTCCACGAGTCCCGCCTCGCGAAGAACGGTCTCGTTGTAGTAGAGCACCAACGGATGGGTATCGATTGGAATGGCGTAGAGATTCCCCTCGTAATGCGCCTTTCCCATGATGTTGTCGAGAAAGAGGTCGCGAAACTCCGCCGATAGGGCGTCGTCGATGGAGGTTAGAACGCCCCTGGAGGCGTAGTCCGGCAGTACCGCCAGGTGCATGATCGCGATGTCGGGTGCCGTTCCCCCCACGAGGCTCGTGAGGAGCCTATTGTAGTACTGCCCCCACTCGATCACTTGCTCTTGAATCGTGATATCGGGGTGGGTCTCGTTGAACTCGGTAATCAAATCGGCCATAATCGAGCCCTCTCCACCGGTGAATAGCGTCCAGATGGAGAGTGTCTGCGTGCCGGCTTGTGACGCCTGCTCCGATTCCCCCGAGGCATAGAGGGTCGGTGCGGCGAGCAAGCCGAGCACGATTATTGCAGGCAGTATCGCACTGCGTCGTATCGTCATGGTTCCAACTCCTTTTTATGGGTTGTGGTATCTCCCCCCGAGCTTTGCGGGGCGGGAAGCTTTTCTGCACGCATCTTCTACATACCGTGCACCTCCTTTGCGGAACGAATAGATCCGTTGCCGCTCCTACACCGGCGCGGCATTCAGGCGGAGTAGATCTCCCAAGAATGCCGACAGGGCGGGCTCGTCCGCGGCACGTCCGATCGGCGACGTTACGACTACGATCCGGCCGCCGGCGGCTTCCTCCCACCTAAGGCAGTAGGAGCCGCCGTCGTACGCCCACCCCACGACGAGCCCGACGAGCGACGTTGCGTCCGATACACGTTCAATCACCAGTTCTCCGGCGATTCCCTCGGATTCGAATCCGAGTAATCCGTCGCCCAGGACACCGGGGAAGGCGTCGCGCGAGATCCAGTTGCTGTTTGTCGCCCAATCTCCCGAGAGAACATCCGTGCGAGCGACGGTGCGCACCGATCTCACCCCCACCGTATATTCGCCCGGTGTCGAAAGGGCCGCGATAAGCGTTCCGCCCGCCGCCACAAGTTGTAGTTCCTCGGTGGTCGGCGGACCGTCGACGACGGCAACCACGGCATCCGTCGGTGTGCCGGTCAACGGGACACTGGAGCGACGGAGGTATTCGGCGAGACGGTCGTGACGGCAGTAGATCGCTCCGCCGGGAGCGACGTCCAGGTTCGGGTACACGCCGATATCGAGGCTCCCCTCGGTGACGACCGTTCCGTCCCGCGTCATTAATACAAAGCGAAAGGTGACCGTCGTCGCCTTGGTGCACGCCTCACACCGGTAGCGTACCGTACCGATCGGCGTAACCTCGCCCCGCCGACAGCGGTCGATATGTAACTCGCCCCGGTGATGCCCCGGTTCTCCCTCCCAGCGAATAACGCCGCCGTGCAATGTGTCATGAGAAAAGTGCGAAACCGAAAGATGGACCTTAACGGTCTCATCGGCGAAGAAGGTATACCGAGCGACGTGCGGTATCACGAGATCCGGGCCGTTGACGTTTTTCCACAGCGAAAAATGGGACTTAGGATTGCGTCCCATATCGAGCATACCGTTCGCCTCCCAGTGGAGATCGGTGAGCTCCGTGACGACGTATCCCCGAATCGCGCCGTGGCTCCGAATCCTCTGAATCTGGTATCGAAGTGCTTGAAACTGCAACCGCTGCGAGGCGACGGCGTAGTCCTCGAAGGTTGGAAAGATCTTCGACAGTCCCGAATCGGCGAAGGCTCCGATCGCCCGTGCAGGGTCGACCGCCGCGCCCTCCGCGCTCCCGCCGGACCGCCCCGTCGTGGCCGCGCTCGGACGCCGTTTCATCCAGTCGGGCACGCCGCCGTAGCTCGCCTCCAGCCGCGTCAAGCTCGGCAATCCCCATGTGCCGAACTCCGAGAGCATGAGCACTTCCCGACCGGTGCGCCGCTCGGCGGCGTCGTCGGAGAAGGTCCAAGCCGGTCGCTCCGCAAACTCCGCCACGCGCGCGTCAAACGCTCTGCGATGGTCGGGCATGGAGAAATAGATGTGAAAATCCTCGATGTCGGTCCTCACATGAAAGTTGTCGCAACAGGCCGAGTTATCGACGAGGAGACGCGTCGCGTCCAGGCGTTTGAAGCGTTGCCACGCCGCCTCGAGCCACCGTCGATGGTCCGCATCATGTACGAGATCGGTACCCCAGTCCTCATTTATGATGGTGCGGATGACGACCGACGGATGGTTGTAGTCGAGTCGTATCGCCTCGGCAAAAAGCTCTTCGCCTCGCCTCATGGCGGCAGCCGTAGCGCTGTGACGAAGGGTCTCCGAGAAGCTGGCGCCCCAGTTCGGGAGGTCGTACCAGACCAGTACGCCCAGCCTATCGGCAACCTCGAGGTAGGCGGGGTGGGGAACCTTGATGTGACACCGCACCAAGTTCAGACCCATAGCCTTCACTTTGCGAAACTGATCCTCCAGATACGCCACCGACGGCGGCGTATACCCGGTGTGAGGGTAGAAGTCCTGGTCCAACGCGCCCGCCACGTAGTACGGCTCACCGTTGAGGAGAAACTCGCCGTCGACGGCGGCCACCGACCGCATACCGAAATGGTCCGCTACCTCGTCGACGAGCTCTCCGTTGCGATAGAGCCGGACCCGCGCGCCGTACAGGTACGGATCGTCGGGAGACCACGGACGCGGTTCATCGATCGCGAGGACCACCGAAAGCGTCGTATCCGGCCCCACCACTCGGCGGCTCTCCGTAACGACCGTCTCGCCCTCGTCCGATCGCTCCACCACGGCCGTCGTAAACTCGTAGGCCGCCTCGTCGCCCCCGTGGCCTACGGTCGCGAGGCCCGCAAGCGTCACCTCCGCGGCGACCCGCTGGGCGTCCAGTTCCGGTGTGAGTCGCAGCGACGCGATGTACGAAGCGGGGCGACGCTCGAGATAGACGTCCTGCCAGATGCCTCCGGCGGGACCGTACCAATCCTGCTTACCGTGGGGAATCTCGGTGAACGGAAAGCGCTCGTCGTCGATAGCGGGGAGCAGTACCCACAGGGCGATCTCATTGCCTCGATCGCGGTCGAGCGAGTCGGTGATCCGGAACTCGAAGGGTGCGTATCCCCCTTCGTGCTCCCCGATACGCGTCCCATTCACCCATACCTCGCACCAATAGTTGACGGCGTCGAAGTGCAGTACGACGTCGTCGGTAAACCAAACCTCGGGAACGACGAAGCCCGATCGGGTGAAAGCCGTGTGTCCGGTGTGGGAAAAGAGATCTTCGAATGCCGATTGATAGCTCCGAGGTATATCGATGATCCTGTCGCCCACGGGCGGCTTTTGGCCTCCCGTACGTTCAAAGACGCCGAAGTTCCATGCGCCGTTGAGGTCGATACGCTCGCGCCTCATCTATTCATACTCCATGCGCAAGAGAAGATCCTGGTCGTAATTGCCGAAACCGCGGCCGAAGAGATTGACCCCGCCTCGGTGCGCTGCGTCGTCTTTGACGCCGATACGAACGCGGACGGAGCGGTGATCATCGAGATCCAACTCCGCGAGTGTGATGTCCGAGACGCGGTCGCCGTCCACGAATCCACCCTGATCGGTAACGGTCCAGTGGGTTAACAGCCCGTACTGCGACGCGCTCGGGCGCCACCAGTGGGGTGTGAGCTTGCCGCGCACGCCGCCGAAGTCGGACGGCGAGGTCCAGGTCCCTACCTCCTGTCCGTTGATCCATACCGTAATATCCGACGGCCAGTCACGGTTACTCCCCGGCGCTTCGGAGCATATCTCCGCGCCGATCTCCAGGCGCGTGATGCGCCGGCCCGGCTCGATGTTGCGCGGAAACTTGTACTCCACGAAGCCGTGAGAGAACCACATAAGCGCCGCTTTGGACCGTTCCGGCGAGAGAAAGGTGTCGGGGACGTCGAGCTTGCCGAGAATCGCATCGACCGAACACATACCGCACGTGGCGGAGACCTCGAAATCGACGTATAAGCCGATCGGCATCTCGATTTCCACCGCGTGATCGTCGGCGGTAAGGTTGTGGGTGGGCAGCTCCAGGATGACCGAGTCATAGGCGAGAGAGCATATCTTCTGCGCACCACCGCGTTCCCCGGGCTTCGTTTCGATCGATAATAGTCCCGCCTGTTCCAACGCTTTGACGTTGGGCGCCACCGTCGACTGCGGTACGTCGAGCGTTTCCGCGATCTCGTTCACGTTGAGCCTCTGCGCGGCGAGGAGTTTGACGATCGCCCGGCGTTTGTCCGAGTCGAGGGCCGAAATGACACGTTTGGCCGCATCCGATTCCAAAGGTAGTGAAAGGATTCGTCCTTGCAGTCTGTTCATATCCGATTTTTCCGTTATATATCCGTTTAGTCAATATTTATGATCAGAATAGATCCTGTTAGTTGCTATGTCAAACAAAATACTCGTAGAGAATCACTAATAGGTGTGTATATCCGGTAGAATCGTTATATTGCGCTTCTTCTTTAAGCGGATCTGCATCCGGTCAGCCGCCCACTGTTCTCCTCCGTACGGTCGACGACTCGACGGTAAAACAACGACGAGATATGGCGGCGTGGGTCGGTCATGAGCAGAAGACTTCCGTGTATGATACCGTATCTTCACTTATGCTCGGGAAACCGAAACAGAAGAACGCCATGCGCGGTAAGAGGGTGACGTTCGAGCGGGTCGTTCCGCATACCGTGCCGGCCGTCTCCGACCTCCAGGTTCACGAACACCAGGAGAAGTATGTGGGGCGTGTGTCGCGGGGCCGCAGCATATCATGCGCTACCCACTCGCAGCTCGGTTGATGCGTTAGCTACTCTTGCGAAGTGACATCGGAGGGTGTGCTATAATCCCGGCCATGACGAGCACGGGGTCGTCGCCGATCGGCATCATCGGCGGGATGAGTTGGGAATCTACGACTCACTACTACCAAGAGATAAATCGCCGATACCGGGAACGTCTCGGTGGGCACCACTCCGCCCCGATTCTCCTCCATTCGGTCGACTTTGCGCCGATCGAGGCGATGCAACGCGCCGACGACTGGCGCGCCGCAGCGGAGATTCTCATCGACGCTGCGCGAGGAGTGGAACGCGCCGGCGCCGGTGTGCTCCTGTTGGCGACCAATACGATGCATGTGGTGTTCGACGAGCTTTCCGCTGCGACGACGGTTCCGTGGATTCACATCGCCGACGCCGCCGGTGACGCGCTCCGACGCGACGGGCGTCGGCGCGTCGGACTCCTCGGGACGCGGTTCACGATGGAACGCCCCTTTTATCGCGACCGTCTTCGTGAGCGATACGAGCTGGACGTAGTCGTGCCCTCCGACGATGAGCGCGCGGAGGTCCATCGCATCATTTACGAGGAGCTCGTTTACGGCACAATCCGCGACGAGAGTCGAGAGTACTACCGGAGCGTTATTCGTCACCTCGCCGATGAGGGGGCGGAGGCGGTCATTTTCGGATGTACCGAAATCGGCTTATTGATCGCCCCCGAGGCGAGTTCGATCGCCGCATACGATACGACGGCGCTCCATGCCGCGGCGGCGGTCGAGTGGGTATGTTCGTCCCACGATACAACACAGGAGGAACGGTCATGAGCGATAACGGCTCTTTTTCCGGATTCGGCGTCGATGCGCAGCGTTTCTTTTTCGAGCTCGGCGAGAACAACAACAAGGCGTGGTTTCAGGAGAACCGCGATCGGTACGAGGCCGAGATCCTGCGGCCTGCGGAGCGGTTCGTCGTGAGCCTCGGCCGTGAGCTCGCCGAACTCGTCCCCGACATCACCTTCGACACTCGACGCAACGGCGCCGGTTCGGTGATGCGGATTCATCGCGATGTGCGATTTTCGCCGGACAAGAGTCCGTACAAGCGTAATCTGGGCGTCATTTTTTGGGTCGGCGAGGGGCGTAAAGTAGAGCTCCCGGGCTTCTATTTTCACCTCGATACGACGGGCGCCTTCTTCTACGGCGGGCAACACGGCATACCCAAGGATGCTCTGGAACGCTACCGCGCGGCCGTAGACGCCGAGAAGAGCGGGACTCGACTGCAGGAGATTCTGGACGATCTGTCACGCGCGGGATTGCCCCTCATGGAGGAGCCGCACTACAAGCGCGTTCCGCGCGGGTACCCCGCCGACCATCCGCGCGCCGACCTTCTCCGTTACGCCGGTATCGGTGTGGGTACCCAGGTACCGTTCGACACCGTTACATCACCCGATCTCATTACCGTCTGCCTGAACCACGCGCGCCGCATGGTGCCGCTTATTGAGTGGTTCTCGCAGATGAATGTCGGTGCGTTCGAGGAGCGATAGGACATCGGTGCGGAGCCCGCCCCGGGCCGGTCGAAGACTTCCCGGGGCTTCGGGCCGCACGGCGTACCGCGGGTCACCCCCGCTCTTGTCGTAACGTCCGTAACAGAGAGCGCACACCGGCGAGATTGCGTTCCCACTCGATCTCATAGTGGGTGGTCAGCTCCACCGTTACGTTCCGGTGGCCGATGGTGTAGAAGTAATCGTCCGCCGAGCCGGTGATATCGAAGTCGTTCGGTCCCCCGCTCGGTTGCAGCACTCGATAGCCCGAGCCGGCTGAGTACGCCCGTGCCAACCGGAGCGATGCGTCCCAGCCCTCCTCCGCGCCGCTGTACCATAGAAACGCCGCCGCGCTCTGAAAAAAAACGCTCGCCGTCGGATCGACGCGTAGGAAGTAGTCGCGTACGGCGCGCGTTTCCGGCTCGCTGAAGGGCTCGGAGCCGGCGTCGACTTCGCGTCCGCGCCAGTAGCTCACCGGGCGCCATTGGCCGTCCCAGTTGCGGTTCAGGTCCACGCCGCGGGCGTTGAAGCGCCCCGGCACGGTATCGACGGCGCGAAAGTCGAACTCCGCCGGATCTACCCCGTCGGTGACGCGATATAGCCCATCGGGGTTCATGTTTTCGATGACGTGCAGGGTGAACTCAGGCGCCAACTCGTCGACGGCGGTACGAAAGTGTTCCGCAAAGCGTCGAGCGAGGAGAATCGAGTTGGCCTCATAGCCGCCGTGTATGCCGCCGACGAAGATCACGTCGATCGGCCCGGACCCGATACGGGTAACGGTGATCGGTCGGCCCTCAACCGACCGGCCGACGACCTCCGTCGTCTCATCGGTCGTCGTCTGCGCGAGGGCGCCGTCCAGGATCGATATGGTAATCAGAACGGCGAGGGCTGAGAGTCTCGTATGTCGATAAAAACGGGGGTGTGCTCCATGCATGAAGGCAAGATACTCACGGCGACGGCGTTGCGGCCGTGCGAGCGCGTTGGAAGCCATCCATGCCGCAAATCCGGTAGCTATCTTTGTACGATTATCGTATTATACAGGTATGACCGACATGACGCGATCTCTGCAGAGTTCCATTCTTACGATCGTGAGGATTCAGAAAATCATGGAACGGAGCGTGCCGACCGCGCACGGCGAGTTGAAGTTGGCCCCTCCGGATATGCAGACGTTACGCTTCATTGCGCACCATCCCGGCTGCATGTCCGTCGCGGTGGCGCACCACCTCGGTGTGGTGCCGACCACGGCGACGAGCGTCGTCGACCGGCTGGTCAAGCGCGGGTTCGTCGACCGAGTGCGTCCCGAGGAGAACCGTCGATCCGTCGCGTTGCATTTGACCGAGGCCGGCCGAGATGCGTTCGGTCGGATCGACGCCGAGGAGCTCGCGTCGAGTCAGGCGATGCTGGATGTTCTGCCGGCCGAGGAACGTGAACCCTTCGTCACCGCCATGGCGCTCATCGCCGAGGCGTTCCTGCGGAATCGGCAGGCGGGACCGCCCACCGACCTCGATGGCACCGCAAAACGGCGGGGCGGCGCGGCGGTACCGTGACAACCGGTCACACGAGTCGGTTCCGGAACGCGGTTATCTTGGGCGCCGGACGCTTTAGAGCGCCGCCGTGGCCGAACACCATCAGCACCGCCGACTCACTATAGTCGGCCAGCTTCGTAATGCTCGCCAGGCCGGTGGCCCGATCCTCGTAAAGGAGCGGCTCGCGTAAGCCCGCAAGGTTCATGACGGCGTCGGCGGCGAATATGACCGTCCCCGCCGGCGCACGCCACCGCAGTCCGATTTGCCCCGCCGAATGCCCCGGGATCTCGAACACCTCGATACCACCGGCGATATCGAGCACCGCGCCTTCTCGGAGCGGCTCGGTATGCACCACCGGCGCGACCGTCGCCGGCGCGCTCGCGCCGATTACCCACGTTCCGACGCGTCCGTGGAAGGTGGGGGAGGCGACGACTTGTCGCTTCCATCGGCCGTCGGCCAGGAGCGCGGCGTCATCGGGATGCATTCGTACCGTTGCGCCGGTCGCCGCCTGAACGGCCGCCGCGCCGCCGGCGTGGTCGTAGTGAGCGTGGGTCACGACGATGTCGGTGAGAACCGGCAACGCACCCAATGCGTCGATCAGCACGGACGATGCGCCGGGCATACCGGTGTCGATCAGTACCGTCGCGCCGTCGCCGACGATTACAAAGACGTTCACGCCGCCGCCCGCGGCCCAGAGCCCGGGGAATATACGTTTGAACGTCACGATTCAGTCCACCGCGAATAGATCGTGGGCGCCTCGCGGCATCGGGAGGCGTCGCCCGGTCGGGACGATCTCGACTCCGCCATCATGGCGCTCGATACCGAAGAACTCGACCCACCCGTCGCTGCGTAGATCGTCGTGGTCCTGGTAGATCACGACCGCCAGGTGGTCGCCGTCGCGGTCGAACGCTGCGTCCTCCGGAAGCATACCGCGAAATCCGACCGGATCAGTGAGCGTCTCGAGCTCTCCCGTGCGATCGTCGATCGCGACCAAGGAAAGGGACGACGCATTTTGTCCCGGTGCGAGAGACAGGGCGCCCCCGGGGGGCAGATACGCCCGTTCCATGTTGACGGCGGCCAAAAGGTCTCCGGGTCGGTTGAGCTCGAACGCCTCGGGACTCTTGGATACTACGGCTCGCGACACCTCGCCGCGCTCCCCTCCGGCGGGATCGAGCGCTATGGAGACGATCGCCCCGGGGCCGTTAAAGAGCCCGTCGATCGGTCTGGGACCCCATCCCGTATCGGCGACGAGAAAGTGCCCGCCCGATCGGGTCCACCGACCGATCGACAACCACGCCTCTTCGACCGTAATCGGCGACTCGGCCGTGGCGGCGCTCGGGATACCGTCGCCGTCGCGGTCGAATCGCACGAGGGCGACACCGAGGTTACTCTGAATGATACCGGCGGCGCTGCCTGCGGGGTGAATCATTCCGTAGGTTAACCCGCCGTCGATGGGACGTTGTGCGATATCGGGCAGGTCGAGGTCGAAACGGCGTACCTCGTCCACAGCGCCGTCGGCCAGTACGACGACCGCGAGCTCATTCTCGGGGTCGCCGCACGCTATCAGGAGCCAGTCGCCCGACGGGGAGATATCGATCGAGTTGGGGCGTACGCAGACCTCGACCGTCTCGACGACGTCCGCCGACGCCAGATCGACGACGGTAAGGAGGCGTCCGTTGGGCATATCGCGGAAGACATTTTCCAGCGTCTCCAGAGAGCGGTCGAGTTGGGCGCGACCCTCGATGACGTACGCGAAGCGTCCCGCGGTATCCGCGGTCATGGCACCGGGCCACCCCATTACCGTATTCGACGCAGGGATACTCGTCCGGGTGTGTACTGCGGAGCCGGGGTCGGTCACCTCGACGATCGCGTCCTGTAGGCCCTCTATCGGGGCGAGATTGCCGTCCACATACGCCGTGGCCGTCATGTCTCCGTCTACCAGTACCAAAAGACGCGATAGGTCGAATTGTGTATCCGTCTCTCCGGCCGCCGCCGGCCGGGGCGTCTCGTCAAAGAGGTGCCACGCGCCGAGGGCCGCTCCCAGCAACGCCACCAATGCCAATGGAATCGCAACGATCCATCGCAGTACTCTTCTCATACTACGCTCCTCAAATAAAATGATATTCATATAGTACGAAAATCGTATTATATGAGGCAAGTTTTTTGGCACGAGTTGGGACGATCATGGAGTCACCTGGGCGATAGGGCCGCCGGGAAAGCCGCGATCCCGTTTGGGGCGCCGCACCTTATCCCATGAAAAAGGTTTTGCGGAACTCGCCGGGAGTCATCTTTTGGTATGCGCGGAAACGTCGAATGAAGTAGCTCGTATCGCGGTATCCCACGGCGTAGCATATCTCCTTAACCGAGAGCGAGGGGCTCGCTACAAGCATCTCTTTGGCCCGCTCCATACGACATTGGAGGAGAAACTCGCCGGGACGGAGCCCCACGTTGTTTCGAAACAGACGGCAGATGTATTGAGGCGTCAACGAGAGCCTCCGGCTCAACGTCGTCATGCCGAAGTCCCCTTCAGGGGAGTGCTGCATATCCTCCAGGAGTCTTTGAAACGGAGCGGGGCGCGCTTTCGGTGTATGGAGATGGTCGCGCAGCGTTATCACAAGCCGGTACGCTTCGGTGGAGTTGCGCCGGTGGTTCGTCTCCGTCGTTTCGGTGAGTCGGGAGTACACGTCGTGGAGTATGCCGACTACATCCCAATCGCGCAGCACGTCGAATGTCGTCTCATCCGAGAGCCCGAGCTGGCGAAACAACGTTCCGCACAGCGTCCCGTCGAAGACGAGCCAATGTGTCGCCCAATTCGCCGTCGCACGATGGTAGCTGTGCGGCGTATGGGACGGCAGAAAGATTCCGCGATTCGGCCCGAGATGATGAGTTTTTCCCGCGACGTGAAATGTACCCACTCCCCGAGCGGAAAAGAGAAGCTGATGGTAGGGAAAGCCTTCCGGTCGGTCGACCGCGTCTTGGTCGAAATCGATACCCACTCCCCGTGCGAAGATCGGATAGTTGGTTAGCCCCGGGATGCGGCGATTCAGGAGTAAGTGTTTCATATCGTCTTATAGAGAGTAATACCGTCCTATTTTCAAAGCCACGAAACGGATAGACACTATTCATATGGTTATTACCGATGGTTGGAGATTTGCCCGTTTCGGACCGATGCCCGACGGCACCACCGTAGAGGAGCCGCCCGGTCTCGAGGCGGTCGATGTAGATGATCTCTTTTGGCGGCGCGTCGACCTTCCCCACGACTGGGCGATCGAGGGACCGTTCCGTCCCGATATCCCGGCGAGGACCGGAAGGCTTCCTCACGCCGGTATCGGCTGGTACCGAAAGGCGATAACCCTGGACGCGCGTGACGAGGGCAAACGGGTCTACCTCGATTTTGACGGCGCCATGAAGGAGCCCCGGGTGTACGTCAACGGGCACTTCGTCGGCGAATGGGCCTACGGATACAACTCGTTTCGCGTCGACGCCAGCGACCGCGTCGTCTTCGGCTCCGCTAACCTCGTCGCGGTCCGCCTCTCGCAAGATCGGGATTGTTCTCGCTGGTATCCCGGTGCCGGACTCTATCGCGCCGTCCATATAGAGGTCGTTCCGCGTCGTCATATCGCCCACTGGGGCGTGCACGTCAGAACTCCCGCGATCGGCCGGGATAAAGCCTCTGTGGAGGTCGAAACGACCGTGGAGAACCATGAGGAGGAGCCGTCGACGGTCTTCGTTGAGCAGCACGTGCTGTCCCCCACCGGAGACTCCGTCGCGTCGTCGGCCGTCGATGCGTTGGACGTGGTTCCGTCGGGGTCCGAGGGAGACTCCGACGTCGGGCGACGACTCGTGCAGACTCTCTCGGTAGCGACGCCGGCAATCTGGGACGTTGAGCACCCTCACCTGTACACTCTGCGTACGGTCCTCACGTCGGACGACGGCGTGGCGCTCCACTCCGTCGATACGCCATTCGGGTTTAGGACGTTCGGCTGGGACGCCGATCGCGGCTTCGTCCTCAACGGCCGGCGGCTGCGACTCAACGGAGTCTGCCTCCACCACGACCACGGACCGCTCGGGGGCGCCTTCTATCGTCGAGCGATGGAGCGTCAGTTGGAGATCATGAAGGAGATGGGCGCCAACGCCGTCCGTACCGCTCACAACCCACCGGCGCCCGAGATGGTGGACCTGTGCGACCGGATGGGATTGCTCGTCATCGACGAGCTCTTCGACGGTCTGAAACACTCGAAGACCGCCGACGATTACGGCGTCTTTTACGATGATTGGTATAAGCGCGACGTCCGCAACTTTGTCCTCCGCGACCGTAACCATCCGTCGGTGATTCTGTGGAGTATCGGGAACGAGGTCGTGGAGCAGCACGATCCGAGCCGACACGGAGTTCTCGCCGATCTCGTTGCCGAGTTTCGGCACCACGACGCCGACCGCCCGATCTACTGTAGCCTGAACGATCACGCCGCCGCGGAAACGGGGTACGCGCGGATGTTCGATGTGATCGGAATCCACTATCCCACCGACAAGGAGTATGAACGAGCCCGCGAGGTCTATCCGAGTCATCCGATTCTCGGCACCGAAAACGGATCGACCGTAAGCTCCCGCGGCGAGTACTTTTTCCCCCTCAAAGAGGGGTTGGAGAATGGAGCGGTCGACGGACACGTCAGCTCGTACGATCTCTTCGGTCCTCCGTGGGCGACCTCACCGGACGCGGAGTTTCGTAACCAGGACCGATTTCCGTGGATTGCCGGCGAGTTTGTGTGGACCGGCTTCGACTACCTCGGCGAGCCGACGCCCTATAACCGGGACGAGACCAACGCCTTGAACTTTCGTGACGACGATCCGTGGAAGGACGAGGCGATCGCCATGCTGGACGCGATCGGCGGCGCCGCACGTGCGCGCTCGTCGTATTTCGGTATCGTCGATCTGTGCGGCTTCAGGAAGGATCGCTTCTTCCTCTACCAATCCCGGTGGCGGCCCGACCATCCGATGGTGCACATACTCCCCCATTGGAGTTGGCCGGAGCGAGTCGGGGAGGTGACGCCCGTTCACGTGTATACGAGCGGCGACGAGGCCGAACTGTTTCTGAACGGTACGTCTCTGGGACGGAAGAGAAAGGGGCCGGCCGAATATCGCCTGCGATGGGACGACACCGTGTACGAGCCGGGACACCTTCGGGTCGTGGCGTACAAGAACGGAGCGTACTGGGCCGAGGAGACCGTTTCCACCGCCGGCGAGGCGACCTCACTGCGGATGACTCCCGATAGAATCGGCGTGAAGGCGAACGGGATCGACTTGGCATACATAACGGTGGACGTGATCGACGCGGAGGGGCGAATCGTTCCGAGGGCGAAGACACCGGTGGTGTTCGATATCGCGGGCCCGGCGGTTCTTGCGGGTGTAGGATCCGGCGATCCGACGAGCTTCGAGAGCTTCCGACGATCGCGACGCACGGCGTTCAACGGGAAATGTCTGTTGATCCTGCGGACGACCGGATTGCGAGGCGTGATCACCGCCGAAGCTCACGCCGACGGCCTTACGTCGGCCGGCGTGGCGTTGGCGAGCGAATAGAAAAAACCGCGCTCCCGAGACGGCGAATCGAGTCGTCGACGGGACGGAGCGCCGTTAACTCAACGCGCACCCCGTTCGGTCAACTCGGCCAGCCGAACTCGGAATAGCGCTCCCCTGCGAGCCCGCGTAAGAGAGCCTGCTTGACGTACGGTATCGTGTTGTCCGGCAGTCGGTCCACGGGGAACCACGCGAGATCGTCGCATTTGTCCGGCTCCATATTACGAGGTTCTCCCGACCAATAGTCGGTAGTGAAGAAGAAGGATACGCGCTCTACATCCGCCGGACGGTGCACGAGGTGAAACAACGTGAGGGTCTCCGGATCGATCGTCAGCCCCGCCTCCTCAGCCGCCTCTCGCGCCGCGGCCCGACGCGCCGTCTCTCCTCCGTCGATATGACCGGCCACCAGCGAGTAGTTGCCGTCCTCGTAACCCGTATTGAAGCGTCTGAGCATCAACGTACTGCCGCCGCGTACGAGAACGAGGTGCGCCTCGGCGATCAGGGTGAATCTATTCATGCGGTACGTCCCGTTGCACGAGTTGACGATAGCGACGGCGCGCCACGATCGTCAACGCGGTGTGAAGGGCGATGGCGTGCACCGATTCACGCGCCGGCTCGACGTCCGAGAAAACGGCGTGGGCCGACCGGACACGCTTTTCGAAGACGTGCGCGCATTGAATCGGTCGGCCGGCGTCTCTCCGACCCTCGGCTTCAGCCCCGATTTGGACGAGTTGTAGACGCTCGTCGCCCTCGTGCAAGCACAGGTCGACGATTGGATCGTGGAAAACGGGCAATAACCGTGCGGGGACGGATCGCCCTCTCGACGGTTCGTCCCCGCACGTCTCGTTCGTTCCCGTCCGGTAAACATCTAAAAAGCCGCCGTATCCCTTGCCGATACGCCCCGTAGCGCTCGGGTCGACAAGCCGTTCCGGTACTGCGGCCCGCGTATCGATGCGCCGCCTACACCCGAAATGCACGCCGGGGCTCAAAATATATCGAACGATATACAGCCTCCGTACCACCGGAGAGCTATCCTCTTTTTTGTAGGAACCGAAGCGATTTACTCATCTATTACCGAGGTACGGAGGGGACAATGAACGGAGTATTGAAGTTATCTTTCACGGTGTTGGGAGCGATCGTGTTTTTCGCCTCGTGCGATACGGTCCTGGGATTTCTCGAAGAAGACGACGGACCGCCGCCCATTCCTCCCAACCGCAACCTCGGACGTGGATACAACATTTTCGGTAATTTCGCCGACGCGCGGGAGGTGCGAGCCGAAGTACTCTCCTACGACGCACTGGAGGCGGCCGGGATCGTCGGCGAGCGTACGATCGAGACGAGTACGTTCCAAACCTACACCGGTACCACGATCACCGACTACTCCGACAGCTTCGCATCGCGCGTCGGGGTCTCCGGGAGTTACAAGGCGTTCAGCGGCTCGGTCGAGACCAACTTCTCATCCGACACCTACGGCCGCGCCGAGTATTCGTTCGCCACCGTCCAGAGCCAGATTTACAAGACGCAGCTCTCCATCGACAACCCGCGTGTCGATGAACTGCGAGCTTATCTGACGCCGCGAGCCCGTGAGGATATCGACAATCCGAGCGTGTCCCCCCTCGATCTATTCCGTATCTACGGGACGCACGTCGTGCAGAGTATCTACGTCGGCGGTCGTCTCGACTACAACATGGCCTTCGACATGTCGCAGATATCGACGAGTCGAAGCCTCTCGGTAATGGCCTCCGCCTCATTCGACGCCGTCTTCGTATCGGCAGGCATTGAGACCGAGACGGTGTCCACCGAGGACCGTTCGGTCTACGAGTCCAACGCACAACGCACTCTCAACGTCTACGGCGGCGCAAGCGAGTTCGGACAAAACATCATTAACGACAACGACTACCAGCGGTGGATCGAGAGTGTCGGCGCCAACCCGCAGTTCGTCGGCTTCCCCGAGTCGGGCGTACTGGCGACAAACCCGCTGATCGCAATCTGGGAGTTCGCCGATGATGCGGCGCGCGCGACGGCGCTCGAGGAGGCGTTTCTCGCCCTCGTCGACGAGACGGACGTCGATGTGGACGGATCGCTTACCGTCGAGGTGACGCTCGAACGTATAGAGCTCGTCAGCACCGACGATGCGGGTAACAACGCGGAACTCTACGGCGACCTTCGATTCGAGCTGCACAGCCCCGGTATGGCGGTGATCTATGGCCCGAAACTTTGGGATATACCCGAGGGTGACGCGGATGCGGAAGGTCAGGTCGCCCCGGGAAATTATATTACCGTCAATGGGAGTTCCAGGCACACATTCTCCGATTTTAGTGAAGCTGAGTCCTATATCGTTTTGGCCGGCCACCTTTATGAGGACGACATTACCGGCGACGATGATATGGGATTTCGGACCATGGATGTCTACATGAACGACGTCTGGAACAGTGCCAAGAAGCATAAGCTCAACTTTAGGGAGGGCGGCACTGTAGCCAATGCAGTCTTCACCATTGAGGTCGTTCGGTAGCGTATGATGAAGTTCCACTCACTGATTGCGGCGGCGGTAGTGCTCGTTCTCGCCGGTTGCGACCTCCTTACGGGCATCGTCGAAGAGGGCGAGAACGATGACGATGCCGGCGCCGTCATCGTCGCGGTTGAGGGGCTCTCCTTCGTCAATACGCTGGCCGGTGAGCTTGCACAGCTCTCCGGTGTCGATCAACTCGAGCTCGAAGAGCGCGACGCGTACCTCACCGAGACCTTGAGCGCGCTCCTGGACGACTCGTTTGAAATCTTCTCGTTCCCGTGGAGCGGCGACGCGACGGGACAAACCGACGATATCCTCGAGGACTCGGGAAGGGATAGCCTAAGACAATATTTACGCGAGCACGCTGCGTACGCAGCGGCGCAGGAGAAGCCGTTGGTCGTCGTCGGCCACAGCTGGGGCACGGTGCTCACCTACCTGGCGCTATCGTTGGAAGCGGCGGAGCCCGACCCGTTGGAGGTCGATCTCTACATCACATTGAGCACACCCCTCGGGACGCGATACGGGCACGGTAGCACCTATCCCGAGGAGGCGGTGATTACCGACTACGTCGAGGATTGGTTTCGCGACCTCGCCTTCGAGACCGATGCGGTGCACCGCCCGCGCGCCGGTGCGTTTTACAACTACTGGGCGTGGGGCGACTTCATCTCCGGACCACTTGCCGAGTTCGTTCCCGCGGAGACCGGAGTCGTAGATGTGCGTATCGACGAGGGGATGTTCGACGAGCCCGACGGTACGACGCAATCGGCGGCCTTTGCGTACTCCAACCGCAACGTCCTCGACATGATCTACTGGCACAAGTTCACCACCGCCGACCGCGTCGTTTTGACCGACGAATACGACGATTATCTCGCACAGGATCACATTCGCGATGCGGACGTGCTTTTCGATCGATTTCTCGAGGATGTACGCAGTCAAATCCACACCGCCGCCGGACGCCCGCCGCACGCCGCTGAGTTGGTCGTGACGCTGTCGGAGATCGAGGTGATCGATGAGAACGAGGGGGACGGGCCGCTGAATCCAGCCGACGATCAGGCCGAGTATTACGGCTATTTCACGCTTTCGGTAGACGGCGACAAACATCGCATCAAGCGCATGCGGAGTCCCCTCGATAACGCCGACTTGGAGGAGGGGGAGCGGTACACAATCGATTGGCTCGCCCCCGTACCGCCGGAGGTGGGTAGCATCCGGATCGAGGCGGAGCTGTACGAGTATGAGCCGGGTGAGGATAATGAAAACTATCCGGGGCGCGCATTCGTCGATATCGATGCCGATGAACCGGGGGCGCTTCCTCACAGCGGCTCCTTCGATGTCTCGTGGCGAGACGCTACCGGAGGAGACAATGTGGTACGCGTCCACTACGGCGTGGCGCGAGCTACTCACGGTTCCGTCGAGTGAGGTGTCGTCCTCGAAGCGCTTGTCGACGGTGAGCGCGCGTTCCACCCTCTCCTACCGAAGCGGCATGCGTCACACGTGAACCGATCCGTCTATCGTCTCCGCAGCACGATCTCGACGCGCCGATTTTGCCACTGGTTCTCGGTATCGGAAAAGGGTACTGCCGGCTCGGACGCGCCCTTCCCCTCGGCGACGATGCGGCCGGCATCTATGCCGTGCGTTACAAGGGCACTTCGTACCGCCTCGGCGCGCGCCTGCGAGAGGGGACCGAGTACCTCGCGCTCCTCCCGCGGGCCGCGAACCGGATCGTTCCAATGGACGAAGCTCGTATGCCCCTCGACGGTAATCGCATGGTGCCGATAGCGCCTGAGCTGGCGGTATAGATCGGCGATGACCTCGCGATTGCGAGCGTTGCGAGTCTCATCGGCAAAGCCGTACAGGTCGGCCGAGTCGGGTGGGAAGTGGAGATTCTCCACGACGATGCGAATCTCCCGACGTCGAGTAAGCGAGAGATGGACACCTGCGAAGGCGCGCCACACCAATCCGCCGACGACCGGAACCGTCACGCCGGCGTTTACGGCGACCGGCTCTGCGATTTCCAGAGTGAGTTGCGGCGTCATGTCGTAGAAGTATCCGCGGTCGAACCAGTACACGGCCGTGTGCGTCCATCCGAAGGCGGCGCGCGGATACCGATCCGGGTCGGTGAAGAAAACGGTCGGAGTCGCTGCGACCGAGACTCTGCGCGTCTCCTCTTCCAGACCGGTTCTCGTCGCGTCGCGCGCCCCCGTATGGTCGTAGGCGATGTGTACCGCGAGCGCCGTCGGGTTGGTCGCAACGTCGGGGAGCGCGATCGCCGCGGCCAGTCCGGCGGAAAGGTCGTAGCCGCCGTCGGCGCGCGGCGATACGGCGGCCGATATGTCGTCGAGGTTCCCCGAATACGCCTCGACGATCTCCTCACCGATGTGGAGCGCCGCGCGCGCGTACGGCGAGAGTGACAGACGGTCCAAAGAGAGCAGGGGAATCGTTAACGTCCCGCTGACCTCGGCGAGACGGTACTCGTTGAGGTCGGGGAGGTGAACCGCGACCGCGCCGGCCTCGATTCCCGCGCGGCGACCCACTGAGACCCCCGCTGATACATCGGCAAACGAGGCCGGTATCGCTCCCCGTTCGTGTCCCCCGACGGCCGAAAGCGCGAGACGATCCTGAGGAGTAATGCGCGGCGAGATGACGCCGAAAAGCGGCGGAACGTACGGCTCCGCCCCTACGGGACGTGTTCCGATCGCAATAAGCAGTAGCGCCGAAAGCATGACTCCCATGCGGTTTCGATTGACCTTCATGGGTCTGCGATCTCCAAGACGCGCGTCGCGACGACGTAGCGCGCCATTCCGATATCATCACCGTCGTTGTCGCTCGATTCCTGCGTCGTGACGGTGCGCGTCACGGTGATGCTCCGCTCCTCCGCACCGCCCCGGTTGATCCAGTTGAACCCGTCGGCGTCCTTTGCCATGGTGCCGCCGCGATATCCGGTGAAATCTACCGTGAAATCGCCGCGATTCACCTCGGCGTACCAAAAGGCACGGAGCCGAAAGTGGAACTCCGTTTCATTGGGAAAATCATTCCGGAGCGACTGAATATCTATCAGGACCGCCTCATACCCGATAGCCGTGTTGTCTCCTCCCCATTGGAGGTAGGGAGATTCGACCGGACCGTCTGCGTTCGCTCGTTGAGCTCCCCATCCCACATCGACGTTACGCGGCGGACGGACGACGGCGGTTCGCGTGTCGAGATCGCGACCGTCCTCGGCGCTCCACGAGTACCGTATCACCAAAAAATCGATATCGAGCAGCGGCGGCTCGTCCGTCGTTACATAATAGGGAAACTCCGCGATCTCGCACGCCGCAAGGCTGATGAGCGCGAAGAGCCACGCGAAGCGCAGCGGTCGGACTGCATTGCGTCGGGCTCCTCGCCGGGTCATCGCTCGTGCCCCGATACGCGATGAGAGAGCTCGGTGCGGTTGCGCACTTCGAGCTTACCCATGATCTTGTGAAGGTGCACCTTGACGGTCCCCTCCGAGATATAGAGTTCGGCGGCGATCTCTTTGTTGCTCAGCCCCGTGACGGCGAGATGTACGATCTCGCGCTCCCGCTTCGTGAGACCCGCCGTGTCGAGGTCGATCGGCGGTGTCGGCTGCGATAACCCGTGTGGTGCGTGAACGGCGGGAAGAGTACGACTCACACGCAACATGAGGAGTGTATTGACGATGAAGAAGAGGATGAACGTCAGCGTCGTGGTAAACAGATACAGCGGCGTTTCGTTGGTCGACTCGGGCGCGATGAGACGGATCATGAAGCCGAACGGCGCAAAGTCGCGCGACAGTATCCACTCGCGATAGTGCGCCGTCTCCCCGAAAATCGTGAGCAGCAGAAGAACGAACCCGGCGATGATCACCCACAGCTCTCGGCGTCCTCGCCAGAAAAGCGCGATGTACCACACCAGAATTGAGAGCAACGCGAGTTGTATCACAAGCAGCACGAGCAAAATGATCCGGGAATAGAACAGCACCGAGGCGACGATTACGATACCGCTGTTTACGAGTGCGAAAACGAGAAAACCGAGTAAAAAGGGGCGCGGCAGCGATTTGGGGTGTATGAGATGGGCCGATGCGACGAAGAGGAACGGCGTCCAATTGGCCGTCAGGTATTCCAATTTGAGCGTCACTACCCACGGCGTTGCGGGCATAAGACGGGTGACGAGGATCTGACCGAGGAGCGGAACTCTGATCGCCAACAGCGCGAACATCAGTCCGAGTACGAGCGGCGCCCGACGTCGTTCGCTATCGGCGAGATACAGCACCACATTGTAGAGCGCCATCAGGAGAAATCCGCCCAATAACGCCAGATCATAGGTGCTCTCCGCGGTGTCGACCGCCTCGATCTGATCGGGTGTACCGAGAATCATCGGCTTCCACATACCGCCGCGGCGGTGGTGGAAGTTGGACACCTGTAATACGAGTGACAATCCATCTCCGGCGGGTGCAATATCCACACGCCGTACGCGATAGTACGGCACGGAGCTCTCGGCCGTCGTACCGACCGTCCCTTCTGCAAGTGTGCGCTCGCCGTCCAACCACAGCCGATATGCGGTCGACGCGTTAGGCACTAAAAGCGCGGCCGACTGCATGTCTCGGGGTAGGAGAATATCCAGCGTGAAGGTGGCAAACCCCCGGCCCCCCGCCGGTCCGTCTCCGGTAGGAGCTCCGTTCCACGTTGCCGGCATCTCGAATGTCCCCGTTGCCGGAATCGCATTGCCGGCCGACTCATCGAGTTGGGCCGGGGAGAGAAGGGCGTCCCAATACCACAGCCACTCTCCTGCGAGTCGCACCGTTCCCTCACGCTCGAAGTCCCAATCCCGCAGATCGATCGTACCGCCTACCGCCCGCGGGGTCGACGCGGATAGACTCCCGGTAGAGGCGATACACCCCGCGAGGACCATCGCGCCGAAAACGATAGCGCTTTTTGTACCGAATCGGAGCGCACACACCTTGGTACGATGGTGGATCGATCGCCCGCGCGCGTCAAGAGCCGATTGTTTTGACCGTAAAGTCTCTCACGGAATGCTCCTCGGCGCGGCTCGTATATACCACTGTTCGTCGAAACAGTAGAAATATGAAGAACAGGGACCATCGCCCATAAAAAAACTATTACCGGACTTCGAGTCGGTCTTCATGACGATTTGGCACGAGAGCAATGCGCCCATTCAATAGATCCGTGTTCCCACCTTCGTGAGGGTCACGGTTCGATATCGACGGAGTCAATCCTTCGAACGGTCTTTGTCCGTGGACGTGGCAGGACGTGTTCTATGTTTTGCAGCCGATTACGGTCTCTGTATCTATAGCTCGACAACGTACCGGGCGGCTTTCGTCCCTGGCACAAGGACGACCGATTGGTTCGCGTCCTGCACCGACGGTCGACATCTGTGACATCTCCGATCGAGCGGGTCGGGGATTGAGTGCTGCAAGTGGGCGTTCGAACGGCTGCTTTGAGTACTGAAGAGAAACCCCGCCCCGTTTCGGGGCGGGGTCGTCAATTACGCCCTTATCGTAGTTGTTTCCACATGTGCCCGTCGGAGGGCGCGGGGATCGGGCTAACGAAGCGGAACAGCTCCTCTTGATACGAGGAGGGCGCCGCCGTCGTCCCCGCCGCCTTGGACTGAGACTGTATGCTGGCGGCAGCTCCCGTCTCATAGAGAGAACGGTTCAGGGCGACGAAGAATGTTGCGTCGTTGTCTATGCCGCTCAGATTCAAGCTATGGATAACGTACGCCGTGTTCGTGTCCAGATATACCGCCCGCGCCGGTATCCCGGGATTGCCCAACAACGAGAACTCCGAAACGAGTCGAACATTGCTCGTATCGGTAATGTCGTAGACAAACA
This sequence comes from Alkalispirochaeta sp., assembly GCA_965601925.1. Lineage (GTDB taxonomy): Bacteria > Spirochaetota > Spirochaetia > DSM-27196 > Alkalispirochaetaceae > Alkalispirochaeta. Next base: position 123,141 of record OZ271854.1, on the reverse strand, counting down.
CGCCGGCGCTGTGGGCGACATACACAAAGTTGCCGTCTATCGCCACATCGTTAACCAACGTTGTGGAGGACTGAAGACTCCAGCGGTCGATGGTGATAGGAGCCGTCGGATCGGTGACGTTCACTAACTGTATTGCGTCCGGCAAGGCGGCGGTGTCGGCTATCGCGACCGTGGTACCCGATATGTCGCTGGCGGTACTATCGAAGGCCGTGTCAGTGGTCTGCGTAACATCGGTACCAGGGGTGGTATCAATCGTGTCATCGTCCACCAGAACGGCCGTGTAGCTGTCCAAGCCGATTCCGTCGGAAAAGGCAAAAACGTAACCGTTGGAGAACAGAGCCGACGTCGAGGAGTCCGTATCTATGGACGTTTCAAAGAAGAGCTTACTCGAAAGATCGGTCGTCGTGTCGTATCCGGCGAATCCGGTGGATGTAAAGGTATAGAGGCGGTTTCGCGTCGGATCGACGGCCAAATCGTCGAGCATCTCGTCGCCACCGCTTCCGTTGGTCAGAGCGATTTCATTCGGCGAAGAGGGTGAGGCCGGATTCGTGATATCGTATACGACCAAGTCGTTATTCGACGAGAACGATGAAGATCCCCCGACGTACAGCGACGTACCGTTTACGGCTATCTTGGAGAAGAGAGGATTCAGCGACGAAACCGGCGGTCCGGCCGTCGGACCGGCGGGATTGCTGACATTGAGGCTATGTACATATCCAACGCCGCCACCGTTCGAGGCGATATAGAGATAGTCGTTGTTAAGGACCATTTCGGCCTCGCTTGCCATCTGGCTACCGGTACCGTCGCTGTTAAGCAGCACTCTCACGGCCAGGGCGGTACGGGTCGGCGAAAATGTCTCCGTGCTGACGGCGTGTGGATGTACCGACCCGCTAAAGGTAGACGGGTTCTCGGTTTGCGTAGCGACCACCGCAATACGCCACGTTCCGCCGATGTCTTCCGGTATAAACGTTTCGGTTAATGTGTTTGGGACGGGAAGCGTTTCCCCGGCATCGAGAAATCCCGTCAGCTCAAGCACATTCACGAATATGTCATCCCCGTTGCCTACTTCACCATCTTGAGAAATGAAGAACCAAATGTAGGCGTCAAATACCGTATCGGAGCTTACATTAGTGAGAGAAACATTGTTAAACGTTAACAGTCTGTCGGTTTCGTCGTATGACGGCGCTCCTACGAGAACACTCAACGGACTTTGGTTCCCATCTTCGCCGTCATCTCCACTCTCACCTAAAAGGTTTTCGCATCCCAGCATCATCATTACTAAAACGGCTGCCAGTATCGGCTGTGCTAATCGGCCGATATGACGACGTAGCATGCCGTTACTGCCGGATGCCGCGCCCTTTTCACGGTGCATCGACTGTGTCGATCTTCGAAAGGTTATTCGTTTCCTAACCATATGGATCCTCCCATTGAATCGCGCGGTGTATTGTTTTGATTTTTAAGGATAAAATTTATGTTATAAAAAATAATCGAAGAATGTGTTTTTGTGTGTCACCCTTCGATCGGACTCTGTCGTTCGTATGGGAAGAACAGTATCATATTATCTTTTTTCAGTCTATTAGTATTTTTATTTCTTGTCGTTTCCTGAAGCGAAAAAGTAGCAATATGACCTCTTCCCAGAGCTACGGCTTCGGATCCGCGGCGTTCGGAAGCGGGCGATTCGACGACTGAATATCGTAAGCGACATACTACGGAGTCCGACAGAGCGGACGCCGCACCGGAATACGGCTCGTACTTGAGTCTCCACGCCGCATGACGGACAATGCGACATACAGAAGGGAGGCGCAATGGTTCACGGTACGCTGCGAAGCGGTATCACGATCAAAATGCTCGATGTCGGACAATCCGAGGCGATGTTCGATTTCATTGAGAGAAACAGAGCATTTTTCGTAAATTGGATACCGTTCGTGAGTAAGACCGCCGGTATCGGCGACGTTGATGCGTTAATCGCTCGCAATCTCGCCCGATATGCGGAGGGCCTCGGTCTCTTTTATACCTTGTGGGACGGCCCGAGTATGATCGCCTATGTGTTGGCGCGCGAGATTAACCGAGAGGCGAAGTGGGCGGAGATCGGCTACATGATCGATGAGGCTTACGCCGGGAGGGGGATCGTCAAGGACTCGTGTATCGCCTTAATGCGCCATCTCTTTCACGAGCACGGGATGGATAAGATCGTGATTTGCTGTGCCGCCGACAATGAAAAGAGCAAAGCACTGGCGGCGAGGTTGGGCTTCACGCTTGAGGGCACCATTCGGAACCATTTTGTCGTGAACGGTACGGTGAGAGATATGCTCTACTATGGGTTGTTACAGTCCGAGCGGAGCGCCTTGTAACCACTCTCCCTGATGCCGCGTATCCGCTGAACCGTGCGTTCGACAGTTCGGCGCCATGTGCACGGAGGTATTGAGCCGTGAGTCCATCCAATATCGTACTCCGATCGGCCGGCCGGGACGACACCGACATTGTGGTACGTCTCGTTGCGGCGTATCACGAGTTTGAAGGAGCACCGCCTTTCGAGCACGCCGAGATCGAGCGCGCCGTTGCGCCCCTGTTACGGTCTGAACGGTTCGGACGAATCTGGCTCATCGTGCTCGACGGGGCACCCATCGGCTACATCGCGGTCTGCTTCGGCTATAGCATCGAGTTTTCCGGGCGCGATGCATTCGTCGATGAGTTCTTTATCGTCCCGAGCCATCGCGGCCGCGGCATCGGCCGGTCGGTTCTCTCCCGGATACGGGCGACGGCTGCCGATGAGGGAGTACGAGCGCTCCATCTCGAAGTAAGTCGTGATAACACGCCGGCGCGCGCCTTGTACCGATCCCTGGGATTTGAGGCGCGGGAGCGGTTCATGTTGATGTCCGCTCGGCTCGGGGTCGGTGATTGACGGGGATGCCGAGACGATCGCGGATGTCTTTTCCGCCGGCATCGATGGAGATCGCCCGTTCCCGACACCGACGGTAGGCCGCCACGGCGAAGCAGCCGTGGTACAATTGAACGTTATGGCCGGTGACCTCAGTACGGAGGAAAGACCCGATGAGCCGTGTACCGTAGAGTCGATTCTGACGCGCCACGGCAAGCGACTGTACAACCTCGCCTACCGTATCTGCGGAGATGCCGAACTCGCGGAGGATCTCCTGCAGGAGAGCATGATAGAGATCATGAAGGCGTTGCCCCGTTTTCGGGGAATGAGCTCTCCGTACACCTGGGCATACAAAGTAACGCTCCGCACATCTCTACGCCACATGCGGGATGCCGACGCACGCGCGAACGCCGTCGCGGCGCTCAGTTCATTGGATCGGGCGCAGTCGAGTCGAGATGGACCGATAGCCGACCCGCGCAACGATGTCGCCGGCGCGGCCGAATCCCGTGATCCCGTCGATGAGCTCGTAGAGAAGGCCCTCATCGCCGAGATCCGTGAGAAGTGTCACTGGTTCGTCACCTTTCGCCTCACCGACGAACAGCGCGTTACGCTCCTGCTGCGCGACCTATTCGAGTTTAGCTACCGCGACGTCGCCTATCTCCTCGACGTTAGCGAGGATGTCGTACGCTCGCGCCTCGCTCGCGCCCGCGACAACCTCCGCCGTCACTTTGCCGAGCGCTGTTCCTGGATCGATCCGAAGAATCCGTGCCGTTGCGAGAGCAGAGCCGCATATGCGCTGCACACATATCCCTCGCTTGCCAAGACGCTCGCCGTCCGTACCGGCAGGCCCGAATACAATCGACAGGTCGCCGACCGGATCGCTCATACCATCGAAAGCGAGCGCGATATCGTCGGCGCCTTTCCTATGCTCGACTTCAAGGGTCGCAAAACGTTGGAACATATCATCAAAAACCGCTCATAGGCCGTAACGTTTTCGGTCGATTTCGCCACAAAGGTGTAGAGAAACCTATGAAGGAGGAATCGATGAGTACGTTGATTCTCTACGGCTCCCGTAAAGGGAGCACCAAACGTCGCGCCGAAGAACTCGCCGCTATGATGAGTGATTGCGAGGCTGTGGACGCCCGCAATGCCGAGCGCGTCGACCTGTCCCGATATGAAGCCGTCGCGATCGGCTCTTCTATATGGGCGGGAAAGATCCACGTCGCGGTTCGCCGCTTTTTGCGGAAGCATCGTTCGACGCTTCTGACCAAGCGAATCGGTCTCTTTGTCTGTTGCGGTGAGGAGACCTCAGACCACTTCCACGCCAACATTCCGGCCGACGTGCTGGCACACGCCGTATGTCGTTCGTGCTTCGGCGGGGAGCTCGACATCGGCGATTTCGGTCCGCTGATGCGGTTTGTCCTCAGGAAAAAGGCCGGTGTAACGGCGAGCTACAGCCGTGTCCATCGTGAGGCGATGGCGTCGTTCGTCGCCGCGTTCTCGCAGTAAGCCCCCTCACACGAAATGCCCTCCGGCGACCGCGGTGCGCCCCGTGTCGCGGCGTCGGAAGCGCTTATATATCCCGGAGGTACCATGAATATCCGACATCTTCGCAATGTGCCGGCGGCTTGCGCCGCGCACGTCCGTCTCGTACCGATATGCCTTATCACCCTGGCGCTATGCGTCCCACCGATCGAAGCGGCGGCCGATGAGCGTGCGCGCGGGTTGGGACTCACCGGCGACGCGCCGCCCAATATCGCGCTGACCGCCGCGGTCTCCGCCGCACTCTTCATTCCGACCGTCCTGACCGGCTATAGCATGAGCGGCGGCGATGAGTCGCCCGACGACTGGCTGTTAACCGGACATAAACTCACCGCCGTGGCGAATCTGGGACTCCTCAATTATACGGCCGTTCAGATGCATCGGATCGAGCCGTTGACGCGGACGGAGGTCGCCGCAACGGTAGTCATGAATCTCTGTTTTGCCGGCGCCATCGCGACGGGAGCGCTTCTCACTATCGAACCCGACCGACCGGGTTGGGTGCGGACGACGCACCGACTCGCACCGTACTCGGTCCTACTCTCCTCGGCGGGACTGTTGTTGCTGTTCGGGAATAGATGATCGGTCCGCGACGGTGCACAAGAGACAAATACTCTTCTTGCTCGTCGAGGCTGTGCCGACGGGCGTCCAAGCCGGATTCCATCGACGCGAGGCGCCTGGGCGAAAGGGGGCTTCGTGTCGTCCCCCGGCCCTGGACGTCGGCGTGGGTGAACGGGGATATCGCCTATGAATGGCGTTGACGTGCGGTTTTCGCCGTGCTAGACTGATATTGCTTAGTCATACGCTCGGGAATGCTCCGTGCATGAATAGAAGTGTGTTCGTCAATGTGGATGAACGGTCGTTCCGACCATACCGTATGGCGCAGCCGAACCCGGAAACGAAGCGGCTGAGCTGGAAATGTAAAAAGAGTGTTCCCCTGTCGTGTTTCGTTTGCCGTAAAAGTTTAATACATAATTAGTTAGAGCAGTTCGAAGATGTGCAGCGTCGAATGCACACGTGTCCGGCGGCGCGATCCGGATAGTGCATGACACACGGTTCCCTACGAAAAGTACGTGGCGAAACTGCCGTGTGACACCACGAAGCCCGCGTAAAAAAGTCGATAATGAGGCTCTTTCGAAATTGTATTTTGCAAGAGCCTCAATAACGGGTCGAAATCATAATTATATACATGGTATATAATTATGATTTCTAAAGGCCTTGACAATTTCAAAAATCGCCGATTTTTGAAATTGCCTGTAATGTAAAAGTTTGTTCGGGGGCACAGTATGAATGTCGGACGCAGGGATGTGAAAGACTTCCTCTTCTTCTTGCGGGGTCGGGTTGAACGACAGATCTCTACGAGTGACATGTGCACGAGAGAGAGGATCAGAATCTACTACTTCAAAATCATGGAATCGATCAACGAGCCCATGTTTTCAGATGCCGAGATGCAGCGGCGATACGCCTTCGGACGGTATGACTACATACCGCTCTGGTTTCCGAGAATCGTCTTTGAGGCTATGGACGGCATAGACGCCATGACGAAAAGCGATCCCACCCGGTATCGCGACGTCTCCGAAAACGACTTGTGGAGTCTGTTTATCGATACAATGTCCGATGACGAATGGCGGGCGTTTCTGGCCCGATCGGAGTACATATCGTAACGGTGCGGTAGAGTCGGTGGTACTTCGGCGACGCCGTCAACCGCGACTCTCCCTCAATCCATAGAGATGCGAACGTAGTCCACGTACGCGCTGGCCGACGCACCGGTGTTGTCCGTATCACCCATTACCGCGAGCGTAGCGCGAAGCGGCGGCTCTTCGCCGAACGCCTCTCGATAATCCTCGAGCATGTTGACGCGGTGGGTCCGCCACGTACCCACGGCACTCGGACCCGACTCCATGACGAACATCTGCGCTCTTTCGGTAAACGGGTTGGGGATGATTCTCTCGGAATGTGGTCGGTTGTTGAAGATGTAACTCAAGCTGGCCGAAGGCGGATACTCGCCGTATATGAGTCTCGCGGCGGTGTACTGGAGGCGTTCACCGAATTGAACGTTGGAGGGATCATATTCGAAAACCACATACAAGCGAATGGGATAGTCGTCGCCGCTCCGTTCTCGTGCGTCTCCGGTCTCAATGACGTTTCCGGCAAGCCACGTCCACTCCAGCCAGGGCGTGTCATGAACGTTGAAGGCTTGTCGATAGATGATTCCCGAGGCCGATCGGTCTGAGCTCACCTTGAGGACGGATCGGCCGTCCTTCTCGTCGACCGAGTACTCGCTGCGGTTTTCGACTTGGGGAAATGTGAGCTCCTCCCAATCATCGATGCTGGTGTCAAAATCGATAACAATATCATGTGCTTCGATCGAGGTGGTGAGGAGAAGGAAGACAAAGACGACTGCAGCGAGGAGCATTCTTCGTACAGTCTCTCTTTGCGCCGTTCGCCGATCGACCGTCACCGCTATGGACCGTCCGGATCGTCTTCTCATATTCACTCCTTTCGGTATCGCGCTATTGTTTATCATAATAATCATATATACGGCTCGGCAATAGTTTGTAGATGCACATTGCGGTGGCGATGCACAGGGACGATACGGACCGCGATCTTCACGCCGCGCCGTTATCGGTAGATCCTACAACCGTCCGGTATGAGCATGGTTGCGCCTCGCGACTCTCCGCCCCTTCGCGTTTAGGAAGATCGACAGGGCGAGGGCGACGAAGAAGAGAATCCCCGTCCAGCGCTCCACGAACGCTCCCTCAACGGATATTCCGATGATTCTATCGATGAGGTATGTGATGTAGCTACGTGGTAGATCGGTTCGGCCGAGACGGTGAAGCACGCGCCAGTGCCAATCGGTGAGCGGACAGTAACCGACACCGTAAAAGATTCCCAGGATGAACCATGAGCCTCCGGTCAACGCGAGGCTCATCAAGTTCGCGAGGCGGGTTCTCCGCCAGGCCCATCCGATGAGGTTGAATACCGTTACGCCGGCGTGAAAGACGAGAAAGAAGTAATCGAGGCCGTGCAATATGACGTTATCCATCTACTGAGATTGTACGCAATGCGCGCGACGGCGGTACAGTGGCGCCTCCGTCTCGTATCGATACGTTGTCATTTTTCGACCTCCTCGGCACAATGACGGCATGAACGCCGGAATGCCCGTCGCACTACGGGAGAAGTATGGATTGGTGCACGTGCCGGGCGCGCGACGCTGTCGCGATTGGGCCGCGCAAGCGCGGAGAGAGATCGGCGCAGGATTGCCGCCGGAGCACGCCGGCCTCCAGGCGGCGAGGGCCGTGTTCCCGTATGAGGCGCGAGAGATTCCCCTGGCGGGAACGGTTGCGGTCGCCGACCTCCTCGCCATGGCCGAATAGGAGCGTGGTATACTACATTCCATGAAACGGACAGAGAGCGCCGGCGCCCTCCCTGACCCGGCGGTTCAGGAGGCGATCGACGATATCGTGGGGCGAGTCAGAGATCCGGAGAGCGGGTTGTCCGTTGCGGCTCTGGGGTTGGTGCGACGCGTACGGGTGAGCACCGAACATCGTCACATCTATCTCGACGTACCCTTTGACGCCCATACGCCGACGTGCCTCGCCTGCGCCGGTATCGCAATGACGATTATTCAGGGCATCCGGAGGGAGCTGGTCTCGGAGTTTGAGAAGACCTTCCCCGGATACGCGATCGAGTTTATCTAACATACCGTCGACCCGAAGCGAATCGTCGGTGCCCACCGGGTAGCGCGCCGCGTTCCGCCGGTCGGTCGACGCACTCCCGGAGGATTTCGGTATGGCGGAACTCAAAACACAACCCAACGGCGCCGATCCTAAAGCGTTTATCGAGGCCGTTGACGACGACGAGAAGCGTTCGGACTGTCTTCGCCTCCTCGATATGATGGGTGAGCTCTCCGGTGAGGCGCCGGTGATGTGGGGCGATACGATGATCGGGTTCGGCCTGTATCGCTATACCTACGCCTCCGGACGGAGCGGTGAGTGGTTTCGCATCGGATTCTCTCCACGCAAACAGAACATCACCGTCTATCTCGCGGACGGAAGTCCCGGCTACTCCGACGATCCCGCCGCAAAGGAGATATTCGGCCGCCTAGGCAAGCACAAAACGGGCAAGGCGTGCCTCTACATTAAGCGCTTATCCGATGTGGACGAGCAGGTGCTGCGGGAGCTGATCCGATACTCCCTGGAGCACTCCGCAATGGGCGAGGGCGGCGGGAACGAATAGGCATCGGAGACGCGTCGACCGCGATCGGCGTGGCGTCTCGGCGCGGATCATACATTCATCACCGACGCGCTGCGATTCGCGCGGGCGAAGCGTGTGCCCTACACGACGGAATTTCCTCATCGAACTTTCATTTGATATTATTTGACTTACATTTGAAGCTTGTGATAGGCTTTACCTATGAATACTCTCGTCTCACAGGTAACCGGATTTACCCCGCGCATCGAGAAACTCAGAAACGAGGTGTTGAACGCTCGCTCGACGATCTGTACCGACCGCGCGCGTATCTATACCGAGGTGTACCGAGACCATCCCGACAAACCGGTAATCGTCCGTCGCGCCCTCGCCTTGGATCGCACCCTGCGGGAGATGAGGATATTCATCGAGGATGGCGCGCTCATCGTCGGTAACCACTCCTCGATGCTGCGGGCGGCGCCGATCTTTCCCGAGTACGCGGTCGAGTGGATCGAGCGTGAAATCGACGAGTTCGAGAAGCGTCCCGGCGACCGGTTTTACCCGACTGCGGAGGTCAAGGAGGAGTTGTCGGAAATCTGTTCCTTCTGGCGCGGAAAGACGACCCTCGACAAGGGTAGAGCGCTCATGGGCGAGACGTTGCGTTCCATTCATCGTGCCGGCATCATTCGCGCCGAGGGCAATCTCACCTCCGGCGACGCCCACATCGCCGTGGACGACCGACGGATTCTCGCAGACGGGCTCGATCGGTACGTGGACCGCGTCCTCGATCACCTGCAAAACGTCGATGCGACGACGCGGGGGGGAATCAAGCGGCGCACCTTCTACGAGGCGGTCCTCACCGGTTTGGGAGCGCTCCAGGCATTTATCCTCCGATTTGCCGACCTCGCCGAGGAACGGGCGGCCAAACACGACGATACGGATAGACGGGGGGAGCTCGCGGAGATTTCCGAAGTGTGTCGACACATCGCGCACCGGCCGCCCGAGACGTTCCGTCAGGCGTTGCAGCTCACCTATTTCGTACAACTCGCCCTCCAGATCGAGAGCAACGGTCACTCGATGTCTTTAGGGCGTATGGATCAGTACCTGTATCCCTTCTACAGGGACGACCGGGCCGCCGGCAGGATTACCCCGGCGGACGCGATGGAGCTCCTGGAGAACACGTGGATCAAACTTCTGTCCGTCAACAAGATTCGGTCGTGGTCGCACACGCGGTTTTCCGCCGGGAGTCCTCTGTATCAGAACGTGACGATCGGCGGTCAGCATCCCGATGGAGGCGACGCGGTCAATGAGTTGAGTTATCTCATACTCAACTCCGTCGGTGAAACGCGCATCACCCAACCCAACCTCTCGGTACGCTTCCATAGCGGCATCTCCGACGACTTTCTCGAGGCGTGCCTCACGGTAGTCCGAAAGGGCTTCGGCATGCCCGCCTTTAACAACGACGAGATCGTCATTCCTTCGTTCATGAAACTGGGAGTAACGCGGGACGATGCCTACGACTACTCCGCCATCGGGTGTATCGAGGTAGGGGTACCCGGAAAGTGGGGATACCGCACCACGGGCAAGCACTTTCTCAACTTCATGCGCGTCTTTCTCGCTGCGATGAACGGTGGTACCGATACAGTCTCCGGCGAGACGTTCTTTCCCGCGGCCGGCTCTCTGGAGACGTTCGCCTCATTTGACGAGGTCATGGCGGCTTGGAAGGGGCAGGTCGCCCACTACGCCCGCGCCGGTGTCGCGATCGACTCGGCCATCGACGTAGTGTTGGAGGAGGAGGCGCCGGACATCTTGTGCTCAACCTTTGTCGACGATTGCCTGGGACGCGGCAAGACGATCCACGAGGGCGGATCGAAGTACGATTTCGTCTCGGGCTTGCAGGTCGGGATCGCCAACCTCGGTAACTCCTTGGCGACCATCAAGAAGCTCGTCTTCGAGGATCGAGTCGTTACCGGGAGCGAGCTCAAACGTCACCTGGACAACGATTTCGCCGGAAGCGAGGGCGAGGCGTTGCGTCGCACGATTTTGGACGAGGTGCCCAAGTTCGGTAACGACGACGACTATGTCGATACCTTGGTACGCGACGCCTACGTCGTCTACATCGACGAGCTGGAACAGTACAGGACGATCCGTGCCGGACGCGGGCCGGTCGGATGCCGCTACTTTGCCGGAACATCAAGTATCTCGGCAAATGTACCCTCCGGAGCGGTCGTGCCCGCAACGCCGGACGGTAGACGTGCGTGGACGCCTCTTGCCGAGGGGAGCTCGCCCTCGGGGGCGACCGACATCTCGGGACCCACGGCGGTATTCCAGTCGATCGGTAAGCTCCCGACCGAAAAAATCCTGGGTGGTGTACTTCTCAACCAGAAGCTTTCGCCCTCAATCCTGGACGAGCCGGCCAATCTGCGGAAGCTCTCGGCGATGCTGCGGACCTTTTTCGTCGGTCTCAAGGGATGGCACGTGCAGTATAACGTCGTCGATCGCAAAACGTTGCTCGCGGCTCAGAAGAATCCGGAAGAGTATCGGGATCTCGTAGTGCGCGTCGCCGGGTACTCGGCATTTTTCAACGTTCTCTCGCCCGACGCCCAAGACGACATCATCGCCCGGACCGAACACGTGTTGTGAGGCGCCGTCGACGTCGGTATGGGGAATGAGAGAGACGCGATCGACCGATTCGATCTGGTGATCGTAGGGGCCGGTATGGGCGGGTGCGCCCTCGCCTGGGCCCTTCGTGCAACGAACGTGCGCATCTGCATCATCGAACGGGGAGGGCCGCTCAAGCAGGAGACGGCTAACTGGGATCCCGACGCGGTCATTACCGAGCGACGCTACGACCCCCGCGAGGAATGGTACGACGAGGCGAACCGCCCGTTCGTACCCAGGGTCTACTACAACTACGGCGGGAGCAGCAAGTTCTTCGGTGGAACGTCGTTTCGTCTCCGCGAGTCGGACTTTGCGGCGCGTCGTTACCGGGAGGGCTCGACACATCCGTGGCCCTTCGGCTACGAGGAGCTTGTGCCGCACTACAACGAGGCGGAGCGCGCGATGTGGGTGCACGGGGAGGCGGGAGTCGACCCCACCGAGCCGCCGCGGGGACCGTATCCCTACGCTCCATTGTCCCACGAACAGCCGATCGCGTGGCTCGCCGAGCGCCTGAGCCGCCAAGGACTACACCCCTTCCCGCTCCCTATCGCGGTACACCAGGGTGACGGCGGGCACTGCCGAAAGGGGAGCCCGTGCGACGGCTTTCCCTGCAAGATACGCGCCAAGGGCGACGGGGAGAACGCCTTTCTCCGTCCCGCCCTAAGGGCTCACAAAGGCATAACCATGGTGCCGCACACGAGAGTCGAGCGACTGATCACCGACGAGGCGGGCGTGCGGGTTATCGCTGCAGAGGTCGTGGGAGAGGACGGTGAGCGACGACGCATCGCGGGTGATCTCTTTGCTCTGGCGGCCGGGGCGGCACACTCCGCGGCGATCCTTTTGCGCTCGGCAACCGCCCGGCACCCCGCAGGGCTTGCGAACGGTTCCGGGCAGGTAGGACGCAACTTCATGGCCCATAACAATACCGTGCTCATGGCTCTCTCGCCGCTACGCCGTAACCCCACACGATTCCAAAAGACGCTGGCGATTAACGACTATTATGACGGTGGCGGCAACGTCCAAATGCGCGGCAAGGTTCTTCCCCAAAATCTCGCGAGGAGCAGTCGCCCCCTTCGACGCCTGTTGCGCCGTTGGATCGCCGAGCGCAGCTTTGATTTTTGGCTCATGTCCGAGGATCTACCGGACCCGGAGAACCGGGTCGAAGTGCGAGACGACGGGGCGATCCGACTCCGTCGTCGGCTCAACAACGGCGCCGCGCACAAGGCGTTTGTACGGCGCTTTCGACGTCGGTTGCGCCGCGCGGGGCTGTGGATCGTCCTCAAACGCCCCCCGTCACCCTCGGCGATTCAGCACCAGGTCGGGACGCTCCGAGCCGGCACCGACCCCGCCGATTCGGTGGTCGACGCACGGTGCCGCGCCCACGAGGTGGAAAACCTCTATGTCGTCGACGGGAGCATCTTTCCCTCCTCCGCCGCGGTCAATCCGGCTCTCACCATCGCCGCCAACTCGCTCCGAGTAGGGCGGTATCTGCGGGAGGAGGTCTTCGGCCGAAAGGACGGCTGAGCAGCCTTCGTCCCTACGCCGAGCGGTGCCGGTTCAGAGGTGTTCTGCGAGCCACGCCATGGTGACGCTGATCGCTTCTTCCATCGCTTCGGGACCGACAAAGCTGTCGAATGTGTGGTCGGCCTCGAGTACTACCAGCGACTGGGGACCGTCGTGGGCGTCCAAGAAGCGTTGGGCTACCGCGGGCTGAGGAGATATCACGACATCGCCGCTACCGGCGACTGAGAGGAGCGGTCCGGAAAACCGAGAGATCTCGACCAGAGGATCGAGATTCGCGACCGAGTCGAAGTAGGCTCTACCCATCGTTACCTCCTCGCCCCACGGAACGTTGAAGGTCACGAACCCGTCCGATTCGATCATGGGACGCACGTCCTGCGGTACGAACTCGGTGAGCCACTCAAAATCGGCTGCGGCGGACCAGAGTACGACCGAGTGAACCAGCGGGTCGGAGCTGATCAGGGCGGCGACCGCGCCACCTTGCGAGAGTCCACATACGGCGAGGCGCGCGTCGTCGACGGCAGGATTGTCCGCAAGCCAACGCAACGCTCGTCGCGCATCGTCCAACTGATCGGTCACCGTCGCCTCTTGCCAACGTCCCGGGGACCTCCCACTGTTCCTGTAATCTATTCTAAGAGAGGCAAACCCCGCCTCTGCGAGGGCGACGGCCGTCATCTCCCATATGCCCAAGGGACGTCCCCCTTCCTGAACCGAGGCGGTTCCGGCCACCGGAAGCTCGTCACGTTCTCCGAGAAATCCCGGTAGGAGAAGCACTGCTGGCACCGGCTCGGTGAGATCTTCCGGGTAGGTGACGGTGCCGACCACATATGAGTCTCCCGACGGGATCACCACATCCACCTGCTCACCCGGAGTCGGTACCACGGCGATAGTCGCACACGATCCCAAAAGCACCGCCGACACCAACGGAATAACGATTGCTCTTTTCATCAGTAACCTCCCTCAAAGAACCGACGAGACGGGGCCGAACACGGCTCCGCCTCGGCCGACCGGCCACCGGACTTGCTGCGCCTCGATTATAGGACAGTCTTCGATGACCGTCTAATCGATCGTGCTCCACCGGTACGGGAGAGCCGGTCGGTAAGCCTGTCGCGTTCCAGCTGCGGCAGGTGTATTGGCGATGGTCGTTTCGGGAAGTACCGGCGAACTCGTCCGTTGCAGTTTTCATTGGTACCGCGCTCCCACGAGTGATACGGCGTGACGAAGTAGTAAACGACCCGGGTTGCCACCCCGACGCGGCGATAGTCACGAAACTCGGTCCCATTGTCCAAGGTGAATGTCGTCACGCTTCGGCGGTAACGGGCCACCGAGGCGATCATCGCCTGTGCAGTCACCTGGGCGGTGTGTCGACGCTACTTGCGACTCCGTACGAATCCGCCCTTGCGCTCGACCATCGTCAGGAGTGTGTGATGCAGATCACCGCCGTTGATGGTGTCTGCTTCCCAATGCCCGAAGGTCGCGCGGGACTCTACCACCGCCGGTCGTTCGGAAATGCGTCGCTTGGCGGCGATACGGACGCGATAATGGGCTGAACCGTTGCGTTTGCGTCGCCGCTTCGGGAGTATCGCGCGCATCCGCTCAATCGCAAAAAGGGCCGTTTTTTACAATGCCGCCCGGCACCGATATCTTACTATTTTGCTCATCTATTCACCCGTCCCGACGTGAACGGGCAGGAGGAGGGCAAATCTATGTGTTTACGAAGAGTAGCGATTCTGTCGTTGGTTGCGGCAGTTGTTCTCGGCGGTTGTGAGTTGTTTCCGGGGGAAACGGACTCAAGCGGCGATACGGGGCCGAGCTATTCGGTCGCGTATCAGCCCAATGGTGCCGACGGTGGTGCGGTCCCCGCCGACGCGACGCGGTACACGGCCGGCGATACGGTTAGCGTTCAGGGCAACACCGGCGGCCTGACGCGCGCGGGGTATGCGTTCGTCGGGTGGAACACCGATTCGCAGGGTACCGGAACCGCGTACACAACCGGGGCGACCTTCCCAATGCCCGCTGCCCACGTGATCCTCTACGCAACATGGTCATCCAACCCGACCTACACGGTGACCTACAACGCAAACGGAGCAGACTCAGGGGTGGTTCCCGTCGATACGGTCGGCTACGAGGCGGGAACGACCGTGACCGTCCTCGGCAACACCGGCGGCCTCGCGCGCGCCGGGTACTCATTCGTCGGTTGGAATACCGATTCGCAGGGAAACGGCACGGCGTACACCGCCGGCGCGACCTTCGCCATGCCTGAAGCGAACGTCACCGTCTATGCCGCGTGGGAGTCGCTCTTCGGCAGCTCCATCGAGCGCGTGAGCATCGCGGGCAACGGGACCGAGGGTAACGGCAACAGCGCAGGAGTCGCTCTCAGCGCAGACGGGCGCTACGTCGTCTTTGGATCCTCCGCTTCAAACCTCGTTACCGGCGACACCAACGGGCAGAGCGACATCTTCGTCTACGACCGGCAGACCGATGCGATCGAGCGCGTCAGCGTAGCCGACGACGGCACGCAAGGTAACAACTTTGTTTCATCCCCGGCGATCGACGAGAGTGGACGTCACGTCGTGTTCCACTCTCCCGCGACCACGTTCCTGCCGGCCGGCGTTATCACGAACGGCGCCGCCCACGACATTTTCGCGGTTGACCGAGACACCGACACGATCGAGCGCGTGAGCGTCGATGATAGCGGCACCGAAGGTGGCGGCACCAGTCAGTTTCCGGACATCAGCGGGGACGGCCGTTACGTTGCGTTCCACTCCTTTGCTACGAATCTGGTGGGCGGCGACACGAACGCGCTCGGTGATATCTTCGTGTACGATCGCCAGCTCGACACGATCGAGCGGGTGAGCGTGGATGGCTCCGGCAACCAGGCTACCGGCGGCACGAGTCGGTACCCGTCGCTGAGCGAGGCCGGGCGCTACGTCGCGTTTCAATCCGACGCGAGCAATCTGGTAGGCGGCGATACTAACGGCACCTCGGATGTCTTCGTGTACGACCGCCAGCTCGACACGATCGAGCGGGTTAGCGTGGATGGATTCGGCAACCAGGCCACCGGCGACAGTATCGAAGCCTCGATCAGCGCCGACGGGCGCTACGTCGCGTTTCAGTCGGACGCACCAAACCTGGTGGCCGGCGATGGAAACCTTGTTACCGATATCTTTGTGTACGACCGCCAGACCGACACGATCGAGCGGGTAAGCGTCGCAAGCGGCGGTACCGAGGCAAACGGGAACAGCGAGTTGCCGTCCATCAGCGCCGACGGCCGCTACGTCGCGTTCGAGTCGGATGCCACAAATCTGGTGACTGGTGACGGGAACGCTGTGACCGACGTCTTCGTCTACGACCGACTGAACGATACGATCCGGCGTGTGAGCGAAAGTGCCGACGGAACGGAAGGCGGTGCAAGCAGTTTTAGCCCGGCGATCAGCGACGACGGAAGTCAAGTTGCGTTTGTCTCCGAGGCGACAAACTTGGTGCCCGGGGACACAAATAGTCGGTGGGACATCTTCGTTGTTCCTCTGTTTTAGACGGCGTGCTGCGGTCGGCCGAAAACGGCCGGCCGCGGCGTCACGACAGGTTGTTGTGGATCTTGCGCGTCTTCTCGTCTTTGAATGGTGCTAATATGGCCGTGGGAGTCTTGCCGGTGAAGAGCTTGCATTCCCTGATGAAGTGCGGCTGGTCGTAGAAGCCGTGCAGTTTCTGGAGGTAGCGAGCATCGGGGTGCCGGTGTATGTCTGAGAGGACCTTTTCCATGCGCAGGATTCGCATGTACAACTTCGGCGCCACGCCGATCACTCGCTTGAACCTCGACCTGAAGTTCCGCGGGTTGTGAGCCAGACGGCTCAACCTCATTTCGATTGTCGTGTACTCGGCGGGAGCGTCCATCACCGTGAGGACGCGGAGGATCTCTTCGTCATCAAACGGCCGCACCGCCGCAAAAAGGCGTTCGAAGTACCGATTCGCCAGGTCGATCATCGTGCCGGAATCGTTGGCGTCGGCGAGCGATTGACGTAACTCCTCGGAGCCGAGGAGCAGGTGAGCACCGTTGAAACTTGAGTTGACCAACTGTAGGTTCCGCTTCTTGAAGAGGAGGAAGGGGACGTAGGGCTGAAGTTCCGCCGCCAGAAATCTCGGTTTGGGATTCTCATCGGCAAAGAACGAGTAGGTCGTCATGATGCCGCTTACGGTGACGGGATAGAACCGAACTCTGCGACCGGTCGAGTGCAACATCGTGTACAGCTGGCCATAGTGAAACTGAACGAACGTCTGAGTGAGGGCGGGGATCAACAACCCCTGCGTGTCGATATCGACCTCTTGAATGAAGTACGACTTCACAAACCGTCTCAGGTCGTCCGGTGGGAAATACTTTCGCGCGATCAAAGCGTGCCGCCCTTGCGGTCAGTATAGGGTGTTTGGAGGGGGGACGTACATGCGTTGTGCCGCAGTCGCGGTCACGCGGACGGTATGGTGCATTACCGACCAGATCGCATTGAATTGCGTTCCATATCGGGGCCGGAAACGATTGACGGATGGAGAAGCGGCAGAACGAGATCAAAGCAAAAGAGGCATTGCTCCGGATTCTGCCGCAGCTGACTAGGACCGAGTATACGTGTTTTAAGAACCCGAAGCGAGGGTGAGGTCGACGCCTGAGATAGACTACCTGTTCCTTCCGGAGTTGCCGTCTGAACAACCTTTGGCCATAGAGCACACGGTGGTCGAAGCCTATGACAGCCGGGTCTCTTGTTCGAACACGTCATTCGATGTCGTACATCAGAAAGCGAACGATGCGAAGGGGCGATTCCGAATCATCGGTACTGTTCCTTAGCGATTTCGGAACCCGACGTGGTTCGTCACGACGAAATGATAATAGGGAATATCTGGAAACACTATTCACAGTGGCACGACATCGTACCTCTGCTTCTCAGTCACTGCGGGACGTTGGATCCCGCATGCAATCAACCACAATCGTGAGAGCGGTGTACCATGAGCGCTCGAGCGGACGGTCACCTCGGCATGGCGATCTCAAGGAAGAGGGTAGGGATCGGATCGATGGACGCCGGCCGGCGCCGGCACCGGTCGTACCGACATACACGACTCCGGTCATGTGGACGTTATCTGGCCTTTACCGTCCGCGTCGGGTACTATCGCTGCATGTCCGAAACGATCCTTTCGCGGATTATCGCGAAGCTGAACGCTCCCCGATTGCTGAATACGCTCGCGGAAGACGCTTCGGGCTCGGATTTGGTATCGCTCATGCTCGGCGTCTACAAACGACGCGTATTCAAGTTGTCGCCGAAAGCGATCTTGAATCAGTACAGAAGCGATCGATTCGTACCTCCTGCGCAACTCTCACAGAAGGAAACGGTTGCGTTCGACTCCATCGCGTTTCAACTTCTTCCATCCGGCTTTGACGCGGTCGAGTTTTCTCCGGTGTGTCCGCTGGGTACCAGCGCAGTACTCGCGCCCGTCGACCAAAACAAGGTGGTAACGACGGTGCGGAACTCCGAGGTGTGCTCCGACGCTACCAACGTCCTTGCGCTGGAGGCGGCCGCTCGCAGGCAGACGTCGTCCGATCCGTCGACGACACTAACGAGACTGTGTACGAGCCACCGACAGACGCGGGCTCAGGTGTTTGACGGGCCGGTATCCTTCGTTCATTTTCGTGTGTTGGCGTTGTGCACCGCCGGAAGAACCGCCGGAAACTTCAGACGAGAATCGGAGGCGGCATCCGAGCACATGCGCTACTACCTGTCGGTCCTGAATGCGCTTCGCAAAAAAAACGGTTACGGTATCGAAGGGACTCGCGTGGAGTTGATTCCGTATACGAACCAATCGCTCCGTATGTGCGAGGAGCATATCGCGCCGCACATATCGGATCCCGGCGTCTCGGTCACGATCGATACATCGCTACGGCCCGAAAACGACTACTACGTAGATTTGCGGTTCAAAGCGTTCGCGAGTGACGCGCGAGGAAACGAGTACCACATAGTGGATGGTGGGTTCACGCGGTGGACGCGGATGCTCTTAAGCAATAACAAAGAGTTTTTTCTGGGAAGTGGGCTGGGAACCGAACGGATGATCGTTTGCTTTCGCGAGCCGGAGTAGTCAAAGATCGCGTACAGCTCGCCGACCCGGTCACGCCGCTTCGTTACCGCGGACCCTAAGGTACTCGAATCATGTACGCGCGTGGCGTACCCTGGTCACGTTTCGGCTCGGCCGAAGCCGCACACGATTGCGACGCGTCTGTACTGGTACCGAGAGTACAAAGCGGGTACAGTCGTACTCATGACGGACAAACGCTCGGATATAGGCCGTCTGATGCTTGTCGGCCTTCCTCATGCGGACCTTACGGACGAAAACAAGCGTGTTTTGGAGGCGGTTCGACCGGGCTTCATAGTTCTTTTCACGCGTAATATTCGCGGCGCCGAGCAAATCGGCCGGCTGCTTGAACGTGTCTCCGCATTTCTCGGATACGCGCCGGTCGCGTCAGTCGATCAGGAGGGCGGACGGGTCACACGGCTGCTCGACGGCTTCACCGTCGTTCCCGACCCACGCGCCGTTGCCGAGGGAGGAGGTCCCTCCGCCGCTCGACGGTGCGGCGAGATTATCGGTCTGGAAATGGCCGCGGTCGGACTCACGTGGAACTTCGCCCCCGTCGTCGACGTACTCACCAATCCGGACAATCCGGGAGTCGGGTTGCGAAGCTACGGCGACAATGTCGAGGCGGTCATCTCGCACGCCGAGGCATTTCTCGAGGGACTTCGAAGCCGAGGTGTCGAGGGCTGTCTCAAACACTTTCCCGGCCTCGGCGCATCGATGCGGGATCCTCATCTTGAACTCCCGACCATCAACGCTCCAATTGAGGCGTTGGACGAGATTGAGCTCGAACCGTACCGCCGTATCCGCGCCCGCGCCTGGATGCCGACGCACGTCGCCGTTCCGGCCTACGATCCGTCGGGTGCGCCCGCCTCGCTATCGCGTCCGATTCTTACCGATCTTGCCCGCGGTAAGCTCGGTTTCTCCGGGGTGCTCGTAGCCGACGATTTGATGATGGGCGGCATTACGACTCGATATCGCCTCGACGACGCACTCACTATCTCCCTCGCGGCGGGTATGGACGTTCTCACTCTATGCCACGATTCGGACGAGTTAATTCGTAGTTTCACGGCTTTTCGATCGCGTGTTGCTCGGGACGATGAGCTCCGACAACGGGCCGCCGAGTCGCTCCGCCGAGTCGACGCCTTTATCGAGGGCATCTCGAAACTCGGCTCGACGAACGGTTCGACCGCTGATTTCGCTTCTCGTTCCGCAGGTCCCGGAGCTGCGGAATCGTTGGAACCGGACGAATCCACGGTCGAGTTCCGCACGACGAGGCGGGACGCCGACCGCGCCTACGCGCTCGCTCTCGCTCGATCGGCAGTCGTTGAGCCCGGGAGAACCGACGATTCGGTGTCCGTCGAAACGCCGTTGCCGGTGCCCGACTTGATCCTCGCTCCGGCGACCCGCGGATATTCGCCCGCCGCCGAGGAGTCGGAACACCTGCCCTCCGTGGCGATCGATCTTGCGGATCGACTGGGATGTCGGCTCGAATCGTACACCGCAAGCGGCGAGGCCCCGCTCGATGCCCGGCGCCTGTTGCTCTTTACCGAGAACGCCCATCTATCGAAGGAGCTGTGTGTTTGGATAGAGCGCGCCCTTGCCGCAGCGGCGCGGAAAAAGATGACCGTTACCGTCGTTGCCCTGGGTACACCTTATGACGCTCTCATACCGGGGTGTGAGCGCGCGATTCGCACGCACGGTTCATCGGGCCCGCAGGCGGAAGCGATCCTGGACTATTTGCTCGAGCGAATGGGAACATTGTGAAAGATTCCCGGGAGTGGGTGGAACGTGGCGGCCGCGAGGATACGCAGTTTCGCCTCCGTTTCCCGTCCACGGAGTGGAGTCGCCGCGCGGTCGGATAACCGCCCGAACGGGCGGCTCGGATGCACTCACATCGGTCGTCGCGTCTTGCCGTTAGCCGCGAGTTGACTACACCTGTTCGTTCGTGCCGAATCCTTCCGCAAGCAATCGGCCGAAGCGCAGCGCCGCTTCGAATAATGCGTTCTTCAGCGCATCCGATAGAACGGTGGAATAGCGCGCCCCCACATCCGATTCGAGAAATTCAACGTAGGCGGTCAGCTGTTCATCGGCGGCCTCGTCATAGGTAAAGGCCATATGCGAGGCCAACTGCTGCTCCATCTGCTGCACGATCTGGGCTCGGGTCGCTTCCAGGTGCGACGATAGGAGCGACATCTGGTTCACTCGCGTCTCGTGATCCATCGGAACCGTTGCCAACGCTCCGGCAACCACACCGAGTTGCACACCGATCACCAAATCGGCCGCGCCTCGGGTGAGGCCCACCGCCTCGTCGAGTCGTTTCAGGAGCGCCAGCCGTTGGGGCGAAAGCGTCTCTATTCGGTTGGTCGCTCTGAACTCATCAATGTGCTCGACCGCTTCCGGCGTGGACGATGCGTTTTCCAACTCGGTCATATACCGTCCGGTAGGTGATCGCAGCCATTCGAGGGCATTCGATCTCTCTGAAATCGAAAGTCCCTCTTCGATCGACTCGACGATGTCCGCTCGCATAGCTCTCTCTGAGAAAGCCGCGGGAACGGTCTGAACAATCGTTCGAAAGTCGTCAGCCGTCACACCTTCGTATAGTTGCGCCGATGTTTCGGCGTTCATTTGGGCCACCATCGTTTCACTCAGCCGGCTCAGTTCGTATTCGAGGCCCGATTCGCGATAGACCTCTTCCGCCGTATCGGCGGCGGTCACGGATGCCGTCAGCAGACAGAATCCGACGAGTCCGAGTTGCGCTATCCTTTTCATCGCGTCTCCTTGCGGTTTGCAAGCCTAAAAGTAGCCAATAATAGGAAAGTGTGTCTCCCGACGCAAGCGCTCGAAATCGCGTAAGAGTCCGATGCGTGAAAAAGCGTCGGCGCTCGGGACGACGGCATTTTCGAAAACAGTGCATCGATCCGAAGATCGCACCACGTGTACATTTCCATCCCGCACGGCCCGCCTCATACAACAGACCACGAACGCCCGAAAACGGCTACTATGTGGGTCTCCGATTCAAAGCGTTCTTTCTGGGAAGCGGGCTGGGAACCGAACGGATGATCGCATGCTCTCGCGAGCCGGAGTAACTGAAGATAGCGCGCGGCTCGTTGTACCGGTCAAGCTATCTTGTTATGCGCTTCTCGTGTGCACCACTCGCGCCGACTCGGAGGTCGCGTCGGAAATGACCGTCCGGTACGCTTGTGTTCCGAGATAACTTTTCCTATGATCAAAAGCTGATTCTTTCTGCTATTTGCGGTGGGAAGCTGGACTACGTTTGCGTTACAAAGGGGGCGACCATGAACGATTCCGGTATATCCAAAGCGGTCGAGAGGAAGGAGGATTTTCCTCTCTCGGAGGTTCCTCTCCAGGCGCGCAAGAGTCTCTGGTCGACGTCGGTCGTACTGTTGGGATTTACCTTTTTTACCGCAACCATGTGGGGCGGGGGGAGTCTGGGCGTCGCTTTTGCGTTCGACGATCTGTTGGGCGTGGTTCTACTCGGAAATCTCCTGCTTGGAACGTACGTTGCCGTCTTGGGATACGCCGCGTACCGTACCGGTCTCAACTCCGTGCTGCTCGCCCGGTTCAGCTTCGGCGACTGGGGAAGCAAATGGCCCGACTTCGCGCTCGGGTTTACACAGATCGGTTGGTATGCGTGGGGCACCGCCACGATAGCCCTCGTTTTCATGCAGTTGCTGAGCGTGCCGGATGCTTTTAGGATCCCGCTGATGGTCCTGTTCGGATTCGCCTTTTCCTGGACGGCGTATATCGGATACCGCGGCCTCGAAAAACTTTCGATCGTCTCGGTCCCGCTCATGACGATCCTTATCATCTGGAGCTTCACCATCTCCACTCGCGATGCGGGAGGTGTCGCCGCGTTGCGGGCGATCCGCCCCACCGAGACGATGACGTTGGGTGCGGCGATCACGATCGTATTCGGCACATTCGTCAGCGGCGGAACCCAGGCGACGAACTGGACCCGATTCGCACGTTCCGGAAGAACCGCGGTTCTCGCAAGCCTCTTTGCATTTTTTATCGGGAACGGACTCATGATATTTGCCGGAGCGTACGGAGCGATCGTCTATCAAGAGGCGGACATCGTCAATGTGCTCACGATGCAAGGGCTTCTTTTGGCGGGCATTCTCATGCTCTTTCTCAACATCTGGACCACCCAGGACAACACGGTTTACAACTTCTCGGTAGCGGGGTGTAACCTCGTCCGAAGCGAAAATCGCAAGCTGATGACGATCATCGGAGCGACGATCGGAACGGTCCTGGCGATCTTCGGATTTTACAACTGGCTCATTCCCTACCTCGTCCTCCTCGGTACCTTTATCCCGCCGATCGGTGGTGTCATCGTCGCCGACTTTTTCTACAAGCACCGCGGTTCGTACCCGCGCCTGCAAGATGTAAAGCTCCGCAAAGTAAACGTCGCAGGACTCGTCGCGTACGTCGGCGGGTCCGCCGCGGCGTACTTTTCTCCCGGAATACCGCCGATCACCGGTATCGTCGTTGCAATCGTACTGTACATCGTCGGCGACCTCGTGCTGGGAGCGGTCGGCCTCCCCCAGGACCACACCGTCGTTGCATCCCCGCACGGCGAGGATGGCTGACCTCTTTTTTCGGGAGGTCCGTCTCCCGGGGATGGCCGAACGCCTCGACGTCGCGATCCGAGGTGAGACGATCGCGGCGGTGGGAGCGTCCCTCGATCCCGGTTCCGCCCGCGTCGTCGAAGGTCGGGGACGTCTCCTCGCACCGGCGTTTGTCGACGCCCATTTCCACCTAGACAGCGTTCTCACGGAGCTCCCGAATGAGACCGGGACGCTCCGGGAGGGGATCGACAACTGGGGGACGTACAAGCGGACGACCCTCACGGTAGAGGATGTCGTCGAACGCGCGTCTCGCTACTGCGAATGGGCATTTCGACAAGGAATCATGGCCATTCGATCTCACGTCGATGTGTCGGATCCCGAGCTACGCACCGTGGAGGGACTGATCGAAGTTCGTCGTCGACTGCGCGACCGGATCGATATCCAGCTCGTTGCGTTTCCGCAGGACGGTTTGTACGGATCGCCGGACACCAGGGACCGTCTCCTGCGGGCGCTCGACATGGGAGTAGACATCGTCGGTGGAATCCCTCACAACGAACCGACATATGGGCGCGGCACCGAGAGTATCGAGGATCTTCTCACGATCGCCGCCGACCGGGGGTTGATGGTCGACATGCACTGCGATGAGAGTGACGATCCCCAGTCTCGGCACGTTGAGACACTCGTTGCGGGCACCGTCGCTCGCGGTATGCAAGGGCGCGTAACGGCGTCGCACATCACCGCCAGCGCAACCTACGACCGCTACTATCTCAGTCGCCGCTTGATACCGATGATGCAGCGCGCCGAGCTCAATGTCGTCGCCAATCCGCTGATCAACGTGCATCTCGGAGGGCACTTCAGCCACCCCGCCCACCGCGCGATGGCGCCGATTAGTGAGTATCTCGCAGCAGGGCTCGCGGTTGCGTGCGCCCAGGACTGCGTGCAGGATCCGTGGTACCCGCTGGGCAACGCCGACATGTTTGAAGTCGCCCGAATGGCCGGTCATATTGCGCATCTGATGGGAGAAGATGACTTCACCCCGCTCTTCGAAACGATCACGACGCAGCCCGCCCGCATCATGAACCTCGACGGCTACGGGATCGAAGCGGGGTGTCGCGCCGACCTGGTTCTTTTCGGGGCTTCATCGGTCAAAGAGGCGCTCCGGATTTCCGCGCCCCGGGAGCTCCTCGTGAGACGCGGTGCGATCGTATCCTGAGCCGCTCGCAGGAAGGTGGGTTCACTCGACGCCGTAGCGCAAAGGGTAGCGTTTCGCAACGAGCCACGGAATCGCGGGAGCGACCGCGCTACGCAACCATTTTGTCGCGTAGTCGCCTCGTGTCCTCGCGGCTCAGACCCAACGACACAAAGTAGGTCTCGATAGTTCCGTATCTGGTCCTGAACAATCCGAGGGTCTTTTCCATGTATTCGGCTTTCGATTGTCCGGCCCAGGCCGGCAGTTCGGGATGCTGCTCGAGATATCTCAGCACATCGGCCCGTATGAATGCGTGCGAAATCTGGTAATCGGCGATGATATCCTCGTCGTATGCGCCGGCGTACAACAATAAGAGCATCGCCAACACCCCGGATCGATCCTTTCCGGCGGTGCAGTGGAAGATAACACCGTCGGGAGCGCGGGCGATGGTTTCCATAATCGTACCGATCGTCGGCGTGTCGTCGACGATTTTGAGATAGCCCTCGGGTATCTCAGATTCGGATTCCGGCGGGGTGGAACCTCTTACCTCGATGTGTCGGTAGTGAAACCGTCTGTCGTTCAGGTCGCTTTTCTGAGTTTGGATCTCACGCGCCGACCTGAGATCGATTACGGTGGTGAGGCGCCTTTCCGCAAGGAAGGAAAGATCCCGATCGGATAGGCCGACGGGAACATTGCTGCGGATGAAGACACCTTCGGTAAGGCGCCGCCCGGACCTCGTCACGACGCCTCCGATGTCTCTCATGTTCGTAATGCTGTCCGGCAACAGTCTTCGCACCGTTCGCTCCCGTGTTATCGAACCCTACACCGCCCCGCGCAGACCGAACTCCGCGAGGGCTCGGGATGCCGCCGCAAGGCTCGGCTCAAAGGTTATACCGTGGTGTGCGATCTTGTCCGTGGCGAGGCGCACGTCGCGCGGCTTGCCGGCGTATTTTTCAGTATCGGCCTCCAGAAGCTCCGATACGCGGGAGTCCGATAGCCCGAGTTCGCCGAGAATTGCACGCGTTATCTCGTAGCGCCCGAGATCGTTGGTACTTCCGATGTGGTAGGTGCCGTAGGGGATTTCGGGAACCTTCATGACGCGATCCAGCATATCGTAGCCGTAGGTGTGCCCCCGATACTCGTCGACCGCCACCGCGGTCCGTTCCCCCTTGAGGGCGATCCGGACGGCGTTCCAGAGGATGTTGGGGTTAACCGGCATGGCGCGTTCCGGCAGGCCGAAGAGCCACGTGAAGCGTAGGATCCACAGCTCCTCGATGATATCCCGCAGGAGCGACTCCGCCTCGAGTTTGGTGCGGCCGTACATCGTGTCGGGGTGCGCCTCATCCTCTTCGGTGTAGGGCCCCGGCTCCCCGTTCCCGTTATAGACCTGCTCGGTGCTGAAGAAGATGAGCTTGGCGCCTACCTCGCGGGCCGCGCGCGCCACATTGACCGCTCCGTCGACGTTAATCTTCCGGGTCAGATCGGGGTGCTCGTTTGAGAAAGCGGTGGCGGTGATCGCCGCGGCGTGGATGACGAGCTCGGGGCGCGCCTCGCGTACCACCCGCTCAACCGCCTCGGCGTCGACGATGTCGACGTCGTCTTTGTCTATACCCACGACCGTGTGGTCGCCGTCGTAGAGCGCGTGAAAGCGGGTGCCGAAGAAGCCGCGGTTACCGGTAATCAGTACTCGAGCCATGGTCGATTCTTCCTTTGTATGGGCTATAGAGCCGTTTATTTCGGAACGCGTGGATTCGCTCAGTTCACGATGTGCAGTCCGACCTCGTATTCCGCAAAACCGCGCCGATACTCCTCCGGAATACCGCCGTCGGTGATGATATGTCGCACCTGTGCGGTGTCGCAGATGCGGGTGAGGGCCGTCCTCCCGAACTTGGTCGAGTCGGTCAGTACGAAGGTCTCGCGACTGTCGGCTACGACCGACCCCGCAATCTCGGCGCGCATCATGTCCGAGCAGGTAAAACCGTGCTCGAAGGTGAAGCCGTCCACCCCGATGAACGCCTTGGAGAAGTTGACCTCTTCGATACCGAGACGGGCGAGGCGCCCGACGACGCACTCGCTTTCGTGCTGGTAGACGCCGCCGAGGAGCACGACGGTCACCTCCGAGTCCTTGAGGGTGCGGGCGATAAAGAGGTTGTTGGTGACGACCCGGATTCCGCTCCGGCGACACAGTTGGCGGGCGAGGATCGCGTTGGCCGACCCCGCCTCGATAAATATCGTGTCTCCGGTGTGAATGAATGAGGCGGCGCGTTCGGCAATTGCGAGCTTACTCTCAAAGTTGACGCCCAGGCGGTGGGCGATATCCTCCTCGCTGTGGAGTACCGCGCCACCGTGCACGCGGCGCAATAGTCCCTCCTCCTGGAGGTAGTCCAGATCCTGCCGGATCGTGACGCCGCTCACCTTGAAGCGGTCGGTCAGCTCGCTCACCGATAACTCGCGATCCTGACTGAGGAGGCGGAGGATCGATTTTTGACGGTCGTTCATGTGGTCTCCATCACCAACGCGGCGGCACCGATCACCGCGGCATCGGTACCGAGCGTCGCCGTTCTGATCTCTATAGGGTCGCTCAGCATATCACCGGCCGTGCGATAGAATCGACTCCGTATCCGATCGATGTAGGCGTCACCCCAGCTGGTGAGACCGCCGCCGATCACGATCACGCCGGGATTCAGCACCTGAAAGGCGTTTTGCAGGCCGATGCCCATGTAGTCCGCGCACTCCAGAACAACCTCCCGGCAGAGGGGATCATGGCTGCGAAATCCCTCCCCGATGAACTCGCCGTTGATCTCGCGATCGGTGAGACGCGTGAAATTGATGGTCGTCTCCACTCCGGGGCGCAGGAGCTTTTGTCGTACGATCTGAGGAAGCGCCAGCCCCGAGGCGTGGGCCATCAGGCACCCGTAGTTGCCGCAGCCGCACCGAATCGTGCTGTGGGGGTTGACGATCGTGTGGCCGAGCTCGCCGGCGGTACCGGTGACGCCGCGATAGAGCTTCCCGTCGATGACGATACCCGCGCCGATTCCCGTGCTGATCGTGACGAACACCGCATGCGCGAAGCCACGTGCGGCGCCGAAGAGATACTCGGCGTACGCTTGAGCGTTGGCGTCGTTGTCGACGCGCACCGCCATGCCCGTTGCGTTTTGGAGGCGTTCGCCGATCGGATAGTCGGTAAAGCCGGGAAGATTCGAGTTGGTGATTAATCGCCCCCGACGATGGTCCACATGACCCGACGTGCCGAGGCCGATACCGGCGACCGCCTCAGGCGATACCGACTCCTCGGACAGCACGGTACGGATCGTCTCGGCGATCCGACGGACGGTCTCGTCCTCACCCAGAGATTGGTGATTGCGGATCTCCGCTTTGCGTATGAGTACGCCGTCGATGCCTACGAGGGCGATCGCGATCTTCGTACCGCCAAGGTCAACGCCACACAGTATCCGTTCGATGAATCACCTCCGGAGAATGTCTTTTTTGTTTGACACAGTTTAAAGGTGCACTTACAATGTAAAATAGTTATGAAAGAAAGTCAATTGACTTTCGAAAGATGATTGAAAGGGTTGCGCAATCGCTCGGCGGTGTAACGGATCCATTCAGTTGCGCCGTGCTCCGATTGGACTATCCTTTATGTCATCTGATATGCGGTCCTCGGGGACCGAGAAGGAGGCTGTATGAAGAAAATGCTCGTCATGGTCGTTGTCTTGACGATCGTCGCCTCGGCGGGGTCGCTCTTTGCCGCCGGCGGACAGGAATCCGTCGTCGACGACAACACGGTCGAGGTCTTGCACTGGTGGACTTCCGGCGGCGAGGCCGCAGCGCTCGGCGTTCTTAAGGATAACCTGGAGGCCGAGGGCATCGAGTGGGTCGACTCCCCGGTGGCCGGCGGCGGCGGTACCGAGGCGATGACGGTGCTTCGTTCCCGCGCGACGGCGGGCAATCCTCCGGCGGCGGTGCAGATGCTGGGCTACGATATCGTCGACTGGGCGGAGCTGGGTGTACTGGCCAACGTCAACGATATCGCCGCGGCCGAGAACTGGGACGCGGTGATTCCCGACGCGATTAAGCAGTTTTCCACCTATAACGGCGACTGGATCGCCGCGCCGGTCAACGTGCACTCGACAAACTGGGTCTGGACGAATCTCTCCCTCTTGAACGAGCTCGGGCTTGAGATCCCCGAGACGTGGGACGAGTACGTCGCCGCATTGGAAGCGGCACAGGCGGCGGGCTACGTCGGTCTCGCCCACGGCGGACAGGCGTGGCAGGACGCGACGGTGTGGGAAGCGGTCCTCGTATCGGTCGGCGGTCCCGACTTCTATCGGCGGGCGATTATCGACCTCGACGAGGATGCGCTCCGGTCGGATCAGATGCTGGACGTGTTTGAGCGTATGGAAGTTCTGCGCGGCTACGTGGATCCCAACTTCAGCGGTCGCGACTGGAACCTCGCCTCGGCCATGGTGATTCAGGGTGAGGCGCTCTTCCAAATGATGGGTGACTGGGCCAAGGGCGAGTTCTTCAACGCCGGACTTGAGGCGGGCGAGGACTTCATGGGCTTCCGCACACCCGGTACGCAGGGTACGGTGCTATTCAACTCCGATCAGTTTGTGATGTTTGAGGTGGCGCTGGAGTTGCAGGGCGCACAGCAGATGCTCGCGAGTGCCATCATGGAGCCCGGCTTTCAAGTCGCTTTCAACACCGTGAAGGGTTCGGTACCGGCACGGACCGACGTCTCCGACGAGGAGTTTACCGTCATCGGGCGCAATGCCATGGGCGAACTTCGAGATGCGGCCGCCTCCGGGACGTTATACGGCTCGATGGCCCACGGCCACGGTGCGCGCGCCGCGGTCAAGAACGCGATGTACGATGTGATTACCGCACACTTCAACAATCAAATATCGAGTGAAGAGGCGGTGGACGCCCTGGCCGACGTGGTGGCGCAGGTCCAGTAACCCGTACGGAGAAGCCTCCTCCCGGGAGGCTTCTCTCCCTTGCGCCGCGCCTACCGGCGGCGGCGCGTCGCTCTATCGAAAACCCTGGAAGGAAACCGACCATGAGCCTTCGACTTTCCTCAGACGATCTGACGGCACGATTCGTACTCTTTCCCGCCCTTATCGTCACTCTCGTGTTTGTATACGGATTCATTCTCTTTACGATCTATCTTTCATTCACCGGCTCGACGATTCTCCCCCGTTTCAATTGGGTCGGTGGGCGGAACTACGTCCGCCTCTTTCAATTGGACAACTGGTATCTCGCCCTCAGGAATATGGGCATATTTTTCGTGCTGTACATCGGTATCAGTACGCTTCTTGGACTCTTCCTCGCGATCCTCATCGATCTCAACCGCTTGGGAGAGACGCTCTTTCGTCCGATCTTTCTCTATCCCATGGCGATCTCGTTCATCGTCACCGGTACCGCGTGGAAGTGGTTTCTCGACCCCGGTATCGGGTTGGAGCACATCATGCGCCTGTGGGGGTTCTCAAACTTCACCTTCAACTGGATCAAAAGTAACGAGTACGCCATCTACACCGTCGTTATCGCCGCGGTCTGGCAGGTGAGCGGCTTCGTAATGGTGATCTTTCTCTCCGGGCTGCGGGCGATCGACCACGGGACGATCGAGTCGGCAGTGGTCGACGGCGCCGGGATATGGCAGCTCTATACGCGGGTCGTCGTTCCGCAGCTCTCGGGGTCGTTTCTCTCGGTCTTCGTCATCCTGGGGCACATGGCGATCAAATCCTACGACCTCGTTGTGGCACTGACCGGGGGAGGGCCGGGACGCGCGACGGAGCTCCCCTCAACGTTCATGTACTCCTACACCTTTACGCGCAACCAAATGGGGGTCGGCGCCGCCTCGGCGGTCTTCATGCTCGTCATGATCGCCGCCATCATCGTGCCCTACATCCGCTCACAGGTGAAGGAGATCTAGAATGACGATCGGTGGAACGATACGCATGTCGAAGGTCGCCAAGGCGGCGATCGTCGTACTCATGGTGATCTTTGCGATCTACTTTTTGGTCCCCCTCTATGTGATGGTGGTCAACTCGGTCAAACCCCTTGCCGAGATCCGCACCGGCAACATGTTGGCGCTCCCGGCTGAGTTCTCCCTCGACTATTGGGCCCAGGCGTGGGCCTCCACACAGATCGGCGTTCAGGCGACGGGACTGCGGCCCTACTTTCTCAATTCGGTGCAGATGGTCATTCCGGCGGTGTTACTCTCGACGACCCTCGGCGCATTGGCAGGCTTCGTCCTCGCCCAGTGGCCGATCCGTAACAGCCGCGCGCTCTTCGCCTTGATCCTCTTCGGCGCCTTTATCCCCTTTCAGACCGTCTTGATACCCATGGCACGCATCCTGGGGATCCTCGGACTGGCGGGGACGACGACCGGGTTGGTGTTGGTCCATACCGTGTACGGCGTCGCCTTTACGACGCTTTTTTTTCGCAACAGCTACGCGAGTATGCCTCACGAGCTCATTCAGTCGGCCCAGGTGGACGGGGCGCACTTCGGACGAATTTTCATGGAGATTATCCTTCCCAATTCCGCGCCGGTGATCATGGTGTCGGTCATCTGGCAAACGACCAACATCTGGAACGACTTTCTCTTCGGCGCCTCCTTCGGCGACGCAACTTCGCAACCGATGCAGGTGGCACTCAACAATCTCGTGAGCTCGTCCACCGGCGTGAGGGAGTACAACGTGCACTTCGCCGGGGCGCTCATGGCGGCCTTTCCGACGTTGGTGATCTATCTGGTCTCGGGACGGTACTTCGTCCGTGGGTTGATGTCGGGCTCGGTGAAGGGGTGACGGCGCGTAGGGATCGAGGAGAGAGGAGCACTCCTCGATCCGTGCGTGGTGTCCGGTGTGCTACGACGCCGATGCGTCTGTTTTCGATCGCGAAACGCATCGCTGCACCGCTATTTCGCCCAGTTTTCAATATTGAGACCGTGTATTCCCTCGTTTCTCCGGCGACGTTTCGATTTCTCCGAATGTCACCACGACCGCGGCGGTGACGACCGACAATGACGCGGGTGCACTCCGGTATCGGTAGAAGTTTGGCGTCAGCTGAACCGCACCGATCAACGGATGTAATCGAGCCGGGGCCCCGGCCATGCGTGACCTACGACGTAGTGTACTATTCAAGAGGTGGCACCTTCGATATCGTAAACGATCGCTTCCATCTTGTCCGGGAGGGTGCCGTGGCTGAATATCATGTGTATCGATCGCGATACGACACACCCTTTACTTTCGCTGTCGCCTGCGTTGGTGCGTGGTAATGGAAACGTCCCCTACGCAGAGTGATCCTACCCGCCGTCCCGGCGTCGAGCGGCGTCGAGCTATGTTAGAGGCGGCGACCGAAGTGTTTTTGGAGAAGGGATACGAGAAGGCATCGGTCGAGGAGATCATATCGCGATCCGGTGGATCGCGGCGCGACATCTACAAGTGGTTCGGAAGCAAGGAGGCGCTCTTCGGCGCCGTCATCGCCTACGTCGGTAGCGACCTCTCGCATAACTCGATCGTCCTGGAGACCGACACCGACGACGTACGGGGAGCGTTGCAGCGATTCGGCGAGCGTTATGTCAGCACCCTTACCTCGAAGAGAGTCGTCTCCCTCTACCGCGTTGTAATCGGTGAGAGTATGCGCTTTCCGGCGTTGGGGCGCGTCTTCTACGACGGCGGACCGGTCGTCGCGTATCGGCAGATGGAGGCTGCTTTGCGCGTATGGTCGGAGCGGGGGCTGATACACGTCACCGACTATGCGGTGACGGCGAGAACAGTGGTGGAGATGATAGGCGCCAATGTGCCGCCTATTGAAGTCCTGGTCGATACGATAACACCGACGGCCGAGGAGATTGCGCGGGTTGTGCACATCTCCGTCGACATCGCCCTGCATGGGTTGCGCGCCCCTGGAGAAGCTCCAACACCTACGTGATGAGCCGCAATCGAATGCGCGGCGTCGGTGCGGCACCGGCGTCGATAGGCGCACCGCACACATCGAGCCGCCGCCGGCACCTCAGGAAGTCGCGATTTGGTCCGTCCGCCGTAGACTCGACGGGCGTCGAAGGCAGGCGGTTCGACTCTCGTCCCGGAACGATCGGCACGCCCGTACGTTCACGATGTCTCCCTATCGGCCGTCTCTCCGGCGTTCCACGTGACCGTCCCGTCACCCGACATTCTTCGACCGTTCGGCAGCTCGACCGCGACCGGTCCGACGGCTTTTACCGCTCCCGATCCGTCGGGTCGCATTTCCAGCCCGCGGCTCCGCCAGCTCACACCTTCGATGCCCCGGACTTTCAGTTGGCCCTCGGTTCCGGGCTCGATGCCGAGCAGCCTGATCAGTCCCAGAAGAAGATGGGTGTGCGCGTGCGCATTGTTGACGGGATACGTCTGCGCCGAGAATGTCGTACCGTCGATGACGTACGCACCGCCGGGATTGTAGCTCTCCGGACTGTTGTAGGAGTCCGTCGCCGACAGCGTCCCGGACCACTGGTCGGGGTAGTGCGCAATGTGATTGGCGAGCGAAAGTTGTTGCCAGAGCTCCCACGCCAGCTCCGGGTCGCGATCGCGGACGGCCCACAGGAGTATGCCGTTCACGCTATTCCAGGTACCGCCCGCGAGACCCGTTCCGGGCCGAAACCCGCCGTTGTCGTCCTCGCCGTGCAGTGCGACGCGGACGCGCGGGCCTAACGGCGCGCCGGCCATACAGTGCTCCTTGATGGTGTCGATGAGGATGCGCGCCTGCTCGTCGGTGGCCGCACCGGCCATCAAGGCCCAGACCTGTACCTCCAGCCAGATCGCCTTGTCTCCGATCACCGCCCCTTCCGGTCCGTAGGCGCGTCGGAACCACGTGCCGTTCCACGCGTTGCGAACCGCCGTGAGCAGCTCGTCGGCCGTCCCGCGCATCCGTGCGGCGAGGGCCGTTTCGCCGATCCGCTCGAGTACACCGGCAAAGACCGGTAGCGTCCAAGCCGCCAGAGCCGAGGAATAGACCGACTCGCCCTCTTCGAACACCCGCTCGGGCGGAAAGTCCAGGAGGCGCAGGATGACGTCGTTCCAGTCTCCGGAGCGCAAGCGCACGTTGCCGCCCGGTCCGATGCCGATCGTGTCGCGCCAATAGCCCCATATCCGCCGAAGGTGCTCTCGGACGGGCGCCGGTTCCGCGTTCAGGGATCGATGGTACGGCACCACCTCCTCAAAGACGGCCCAGTCGCCGGTCGCGATCGCGTACTCGGAGACGTACCAGAAAAGCCACAGCGCCGTGTCGGTGAGCACGATCTCCTCCGCGTGCATGAACTCCGTCGGACCGTCCCAGAGTGCGCCGTCCGCCGAGATGCCGTACCAGATCCGCCCGGACGGATCGGCCCAGGCCAGGGTATTGAGCAGAATTGAGCGCGCCAACGTAGGCTGAGTGTAGATAAGCGGCAGGCCGAACTGCGTCGTGTCGTTCATGGCATTGACCCCGCCGAAGGCGCGATAGAGACTGCCTTGCGAAAGAAAGTGTCCCGGCATCCCTCCGGCTCGTGCGACGCTCGCCTGCCCCGTCAAGAGTGCCGCGTGCCAACGGAGCTCCCGCGACAGCACCTCACCACCGGGTAGTGTCACCCGCGGCAATCGCGCTTGCAGAGCCTCGATGCTCTCCCTCCACAGCCGTCCGGGATCGGTCGGCGTCTCCCCGTCCGGAACGCCGAAACGAAACCAGACCGTGCGCTCCTCGCCGGGTGCCAGCGTAAGCTCTCCTTCGGCGGAGAGCGTCGGATGCGCCGCTCCGTCCGAGGAGAGGATATATCCCTCCGAAAGCGGTTCCAGAGTCAAAACCATACGGTCGCCGTAGAGGGGAGGGTGCTCCGTCATATGCGCCCGGAGGCTCTCCGGCGTTACACTCTCCATATCGATCTCGCGCGCCGTCTCGGCTATCTCCCGGACGAATGCCTCGATCTCCTCTTGGGACGGCAGGTCTTGCGTAGCCCGCAGGCTCCGCGACGTTTCCTCGACGGAGAATCGCAGTAGTGACTGTGCGGCCGCCACGGTGAGGTCGTGGGGAGTCAACGCGGGCGTGAGCCGAGGCGACACGCGCCAACTCTCGCGTAGCGTCATCTCGGCGGGAGCGGCACCGTCGTTGCGGACGGTCACCCTGACCAGCACCCAAGGAGTATCCCCGTGCGGCACCATTACGGCGCGCTCAATCGATACTCCATTTTTGGAGAAGCGGACGCGAAAGGTATTCGGACCGAATATGCGTTCGGGCACGACTCCCTCCGGCCAATCCGCCTCGAGCGTGCCCATCGGGGTGTCGTTGTGAGTCACTACCGTGCCGCCCGTGCCGTGGGGAGCCGGTGCGGTGAGCCATCGGTGGACCTCGCCCTCGTCCCAGAGCGCGACTCCGCCGGTGTTGTCGCAGAACATCTGCAGACGTTCGTTACCGATTCCTACTTCGTGGCGTCGTGTTTTGGGCAGATTTACGGGATCCCAGAGCGCCGCATCGAGCGTTCGGTGGTCGGCGGTGTAGACGAAGCAGTCGAGCCCCTCCTCCTCGTCCCAATGGCCGAAGGGAGTGGCGGGTTCCGCTGTGTTGAGCGGTAATCGTTTGGTCAGGTCGTGCATGGGTATCTCCTTTACTTTACTCGCGGTTTGTTCGGATCATGGTATTTTTCATTACCTTGATATCGGGTGAGGCGAATGTGACGACGTTGTATCTTTGCATGTGCCGACTCCCGTCACTCCATATCGTCAAGTAATGTTCGATCGAGGTCACGGACGTTGCACCGTAGTACGGCATTCATTTTCTCCATCGGATGCGCCCATATCCGAATCGCCGACTCCCAATCGCACCGTGACGAACAGTACCACGGCAAACAGCGGTATCGCCGTCGCCGGTATGAGGTGTCCGGAAAGGACCTCGGCGCTTCTGCCGGCGAGGTACGGAAAGATTGCACCCCCGGCACCTCCGGCGGCCACGACGATCCCGGTCGCCGTTTCGTGATTCCTCCGGCCCGTGACGGTGACGATCAACGGCCAGATGCCGGCGAAGGCGACGGCGCAGACCCCGGTCGCGAGCCAAAGGCCGATCTCGCCGTTTGCGAGCACCAGCAGCGCGACCCCTGCTATCGCAATCGTTGTCGCACCGTTCAGAAGTGCCCGGAGCGATACGCGACGCGTCAGTCGCGCGACGACGACTCGGCCGATGAACATACCGATCCAAAACACGCTGGGTGCAAAACGTGCGCGCGGTGCCGGAATACCGTGAAACAGCTCCATCACCGCCGGCGTCCAGCCGAACACAATCACCTCGGCCCCCACGTATGAAGCCATCGCAATCGAGATCGCCGGCAACGTGCCGGGCTTTGTCGGAGAGGCCGTCGTAGTGGTCCGGCGCACCGATGGAAAACGCTCGCCGCGAAAGGTCGCACCAACCGCCGCTGCGAGCGCCGCAAAGCCGGCCATTGTCGCAAAGAGCAATCTCCACCAATCGCCGGAATCGGTGCGGGCCGCCATATACAGGGGTGCGCAGAGGGCGCCCAGCGCAAAGAATACCTGTGTCGTGTTGACCGCCGCCCCGGCTTCGGCTTGGCTGTCGGCCAAGCGTACTTGCAGAGTCGCCGTATGACTTTCCAACACGCCGCCGCACCCGCCGACGACGATCAGTACAATAGCGAAAACGGTGTAGCTCGGTGCGAGGGCGACAAGTGCCAAAGCGATGGCATAGAACGTCGCCGTCCACGTCACCAGTCGTAGGCGGAGACGCACACTCCACACCGGTAGTGACAGCACGATAAAACCGAAAAAGCCTACGAAATGGTACGTATAGAGAATCCCCGCCCGAGTGGCCGGGATTTCGAAGTACGCGGCGATATCGACGAGTGACGCGCTCAAACCGGTAAAGACTCCGGCAAGCACCAGCATCGAGAGGCCGCTGAAACCCTTTAGCTTACCTTGTTCCGTCATCGAAACGCTCCCCGTGCGATGTTAAGGTACTGAAAAGTACCTTAAGCAGTATATTGGAGCTTAAAGGTAACGTCAAGTACCTTATTAACTGTGTCGTGAATCAGAATCGGCGAACGTCCGTCCGTTCTCGTTGTTCGTCCAGACCCGATGGTTCAAGGCGGTTGAAGAGCCGCGTGCAGGCGCGCCCTCGCACTCGCGTAACGGGAGCCGAAGAGCGGTATCTCGAGCGGCGAACAGTAGGCCCTGCGGGGCGATACGCCGAGCAGGGCTATCCCA
This sequence comes from Alkalispirochaeta sp., assembly GCA_965601925.1. GTDB lineage: Bacteria > Spirochaetota > Spirochaetia > DSM-27196 > Alkalispirochaetaceae > Alkalispirochaeta. Next base: position 86,247 of record OZ271854.1, on the reverse strand, counting down.
CCGTCCTCCGTCGGACGGGTCGGGTCTGGTCGTCAGCAGTCCATCGAAAGGGTCAGATGGCGCCGCGTCTCGGCGCCTTCGGCAGCGATCCCATCATCCTGTCGTTGGGTGACGATCTTCACGTCGTCCGCCACGGCGGGGTCGTCGATCGAGACGGCGACGATCTGGTTTTGATCGTTCCGGCAAACCGGGACCAGGCGCACGGCGTCGAGGTGTACGTCGCCCCCGGCGGTGCGTACCTCCAACTCGACGACCATTCCGGTGCGGTGGCGCGCCGCCATGCGCTCCCAGTCGAAGGCGAAGTTCCCGAGGCTATAGAAGATGGGTCTCCCCCGCCACACCTCCACCGGCTGTACGACGTGGGGATGGTGTCCGAACACAACGTCCGCCCCGCTTTCTATTACCCGTCTCGCGATCGTACGCTGGTAGTCGTGAACGTGTCGGCTGTCGGAGACGCCCCAATGAAAAGAGGCGATGACGAGGTCGGCCTTCCGCCTAGCCGCGGCGATCCGCGCGCACAGCTCGGCAAGCGCCTCCTCATCGGGCCATGTGAGTACGATCGGTGACGCGCCGGGCATCTCCAGGGCGCGTGGGGGAGGTCGGTAGGCGGTGTACGCCGGCATCGTCGCCGTTCCCGGCCCATCATCGGTCGCGGCGTGGCCCACCGGTTGAAAGACCGAGGTACGACTGAACAGCGCCGTCCGCATTCCCAACGCCTCGATTAGCGCGGGACGGTGCGCCTCCTCGCGGTCGAGTCCGATACCGGCAAAAGAGAGGCGATGACGCTCCAGCACCTCGACGGTGGTGCGCACCGCGTCGGTACCGTAGGACACGTTGCTTGCGCAGCATAGGGCGGAGAAGCCCGCGTCGGCGTACGCCGCCACGGACGCTTCGTCGCTGTGGGTCCAGCTCTTCTTGAAGGAGAGCTCACCCGTGCCGACAAGCCCCTCCATGTGGCCGATGATCGCGTCGCCGCCGTCCAAGAGGTCGGCGACATCGGCAAAGGGCATCCCGTTGCGTTCGGCGGCGCGCACGTTGGTGTCGCCGACGAGAAGAATGCGTTGTGGTTTCATAGGCTAATAATCCACTACCGAACCGTCCGGGGCGCGACGGGGTTGAAATGATTGCGCGACTTCCGGTGTTCGGCGGGCACGCGCCGCATCGAGATCGATTCCCAGCCCGGGACCTGTCGGTACCACCAAGAAGCCCGTATCCAGCTCCACCGGGGAGGTCACCAACGCGCCCGCGGCACTCTCGTGCTCCAACTGGTTGTACTCCTGGAGGGCAAAGTTGGGGATCGCGGCGCCCAGTTGGACGCACGCGGCGGTGCTGATCGGGCCGAGAGGATTGTGGGGCACGACCGCTACGTCGAACGCCTCGGCGACGGCGGCGATCTTCTTAACGTGGGTGATGCCCCCGGCGAGACACAGATCCGGTCTGACATACTTGACTCCGCCCGATGAGAGAAGCTCGGCAAACTCATGGATCGTGTGCAACCGTTCTCCCGTCGCGATGGGGACGGGGGAGCGATGCGCGACGTCGATCATCGCTGATAGACTATCCGGCTTGATCGGATCCTCGAGAAACATCGGACGCAACGGCGCGAGCTCTCGGGACAGGGGAATCGCCTCGGCCGGGGTCAGCCTCCGGTGAAGCTCGATGCAGAGGTCCACCTCGTCGCCCACCGCCTCTCGGAACGCCACGACGCGCCGGACCGCGGCGCCCAGCTTCCGGGCGTGGGGCTCAAAGTAGGTCGTATCGCGCGACTCGTCGAGGTACGGGTTGAGGTGTCCCACTGCGGTAAAGCCGAGCTCCTTCGCCTCCCTGCAGCGGACGACTAACTCCTCGGCGGTCTCTCCCCGCACATGGAAGTAAGCGCGCAGGCGCTTTCGGCACGGGCCGCCGAGGAGGCGGTGGATCGGCGCGTCGAAGTGTTTGCCGGCGATGTCCCACAGGGCGATATCGATCCCGCTGAGGGCGCCCATAATAACCGCGCCGCGAAAGTGATACGCGCGGTATATCGCCTGCCAGTGATCCTCGATACACAGCGGATCGCGCCCCACGAGGTAGCGCGCCATTTGACGGACCGCCTCGGCGGTGGGCGCGAGGTGCGCCCAGCTACCGCACTCGCCGTATCCGGTGATACCGTCGTCGGTCTCTACGACGACGAAGAGATATCGGTCGGCGAGAATCGGCTCTATGTTGGTAATCTGCACGGCTTACCCCTTAAGACCGGACATAGCGACTCCCTCTACAAAGGAACGTTGCGCGACGACGAAGATGGCGACCACGGGCAGCAACGACATGACCGATGCGGCCATGATGAGGGCGTACTCCGTCGAGTACTGACTGACGAAGGAGCGAATCCCGAGCTGTACGGTGCGCTTTGCCGGACTGTTGAGATAGATCAAGGAGGCGAGGAAGTCGTTCCACACGACGACTGAGGTAAAGATCGTGAGGGCGGCGATCGCCGGTTTGGAGAGGGGCAGTATGATTCTGCGATAGATACCGAACTCATTGAGTCCGTCGAGACGTGCCGATTCCGACAGTTCGTTGGGAATGGCGGAGAAAAACTGCCGGAAGAGAAAGACGCCGAAGGGGTTGAAGGCGAGTACGAGTGAGAGACCCCACAACGAGTTGATGAGTCCCAGTCCCCGCATCACCATGAACTGCGGCACCATGATGACCTGAATGGGAATCATCAGGGTCGCGAGATACCCAAGGAAGAGGACGTTGCGCTCTGGAAAGGGAATCTTGGCAAAGGCGTACCCTGCGAGGCTGCTGGTCGCGACTTGGAGCGCGGTGGCCGCCACCAGCAGTTGGAGCGAGTTGAGGTAGTAGCGGCCGAAGTCGATGGTCCGCCACACGTCGCCGTAGTTGGACCAGACGAAGTCGCGCGGTATCCACTGAATGGGAAACCGAAAGACCTCGAACTCCGCCTTGAGCGACGAGGAGAGCATCCACACGAAGGGCAGAAGCATCGTCGCCGTCGAAAGTGAGATAATCAGATAGAGCACAAGCGTTTTGGGGCGTATGTGCGGCATCGGTACGGATAGCTCTTTCATGGCACGCTCAATCGACGAAGCGGTTGTGCCGCTCTTGGGCGCGAAACTGAACGAGAGTGACCGCCATGATCATCGCGAACAGCACCATCGATATCGCCGACGCATATCCGAAGCGGTAGTTGATGAACGCTTCGGTATATATCGAGTAGACGAGCACCGTGGTCGCCCGTCCCGGTCCCCCTTCGGTCATAATGAATACCGTGGAGAAGACCTTGAATGAGTTGATGACGCACATAACGACGACCAAAAAGGTCGTGGGATTGAGCATCGGTACGGTGATGAAGCGGAACTTCTGCCACCCACCGGCGCCGTCGATCGTCGCCGCCTCGTAAAGCTGGCTGGGAATCGTCTGGAGTCCCGCCAGGTACATCACCATGTAACGCCCCTGGAGTCGCCAAATATTGACGATGATCACCGACGGGAGCGCCCATGTCGTCGAGGCGGTCCATCGAGGAGGATTCTCGATGCCCAAAAATCGGAGAAAGGCGTTGATCGGTCCAATTTCGGCGTGAAAAAGAAATTGCCACACGACGCTCACGGCGACGATGGAGGCGATGTGGGGAAAGAAGTGCACGGCGCGAAAGAAGGTGAGACCCCGCCTGACGCCGTTGTTGAGTACCACCGCCAAAAAGAGCGCGAGGGCGACCGTGCCGGGCACGACCGTCGCGGTGTAGATCACCGTGTTGCGCAAGGAGATAAGAAATCCCGTATCGCCGAACAGACGCACAATGTTGCGCATACCCACCCACTCGGGCGGGTTGGCGCCGTCCCACGATACGAAACTGAGCACCAGAGCGAAGACGACCGGGCCGAAGGTGAAGAGCAAGAAGCCGATCGCGTTGGGGAGGAGAAAGAGATATGCGATGCGCCGGTTGCGCTTGACGAGGGCGCGTTTGGGAGCGACGTCGATCGTCGCGACGGTCGAGCTCATCGGTGCGGTACGTCCTTTTTCGAAGTTTCGGCTGTGAAGGGGCGCCTTCGGCCGGTCCGAGGCGGCGCCCCCCGATCTATGATGGTCGGCATCGATTTGTATGCGTCCTACTGTGCCAATATCTCGGCGCGGCGACGCTCCATGTCGGCGATCGCCTCGTCGATACCCTTGTTCTCCGTCGCCACGAGTGAAATCTCCTCGTAGATCATCTGGCCGACGAGACCCGAACCCTCTTGGGGCGGTAGATCGAGATAGGCGCGTTCGTACTCAAGCCCTTCGATTCCTCCGGCGGGAAAGTCGGGGTTGGTCGTCAACACTTCAAATACCTCGTCGTCGAGCCATCCCGGGATAAGGAGGTTCTCGGCCAAGATCTTGGCGCCCTCCTGCCCGGCGATGAACTGAACGAGATCCCACGCCGCCTCGAGATTCTCGGTCCGCGGATTGATGACCACCGGCGTGTTGATGGAGCGCGTGCCGGTCGGCATGCCCACCCACGTCGGAAGCCGCACCATATCCCAGTCGACGTTGTGGCGCCCCGCCCCCTCGTCGACGATGAGCTGATTAATAAACCACGTGCCATTGAAGTGCAGCGCCGTTCTATCCTGACCGAAGACGGCGCGCTCGCTCGATCCCTGAGATTTGATCGTCGCCCAATCCATCGCTGAGCGCGTCTCGGTCGTCATGCGCATCTGGAGCTCCAACGCGGGGCGCATCATCTCCAGGTCACCGGTAAGGAGGTTACCCATATCCAGTTGCAGCGCCGGCGTGTACCACATGTTCTGACGCATCCTGAGGAGCGCACCCCACACGCGATCCTGGCCCTCGCCGCGGGACAGGCGCGCCGCGGTCCGTTCGAAGTCGTCCCACGTCCAATCGTGCGTCGGATAGGGCTCGCCCGCCTCGTCGAAGATCCGTCTGTTGTAATAGAGGACGATGCTGTCGCTGCGATACGGCAGGCCGTATACCGTTCCGTCGACGCTGATCGCATTGATGCGATCGCCGTACCCCGACAGATCGATATTGTCCCGTTCGATCAAATCGTTGAGAGGACGCGCTTGGTTCCGTCGGATGACGCCGCCGTAGAGGTTCATGTTCTTGGCGTAATAGACGTCAATCTCCTCGCCGCCGGTAAGCATAACCGCCAGACGGCTGTCGTAGTCCGCTGCGGTGCTGTCGAACACCTCGATCTCGACGTCGGGGTTGAGCTCCATATAGCGCTCCATGATCTGTCTGTCGTATCCCAGAGACTCGTAGTCCCATAGGGCGACGCGCAGTACCGTCGTATCCCCTCCCTCGTTTCCGCTTTCCTGTGAGCCCGCGGCAAAGAGCGCGGCGGCAAGAAGCAATAACCCGACAAGGCCGGCTACGGTTCGAATGATTCGCATTCCGATCCCCCTTTTTTATAAGCTGAGAAATTGTCCCACGGGACGTGCGGACTCGCCATGTGAGATTGTTACGAAATCGTTCACCACAGGCCTCCGAGCGGCCGGCGCAGGACACAAAGGGTGTGCGAGTTTTGCTTATTGTGTACGTTCTTTCGATTGGAGCGGGGCGGCGTCCCGGAACCGCCCGGGAGAGAGCCCCGTCGCCCGGCGAAAGATTCGGCTGAAGTACTGGCTACTGCGAAACCCCGATCGTTCGGCTATCTCGTATATCTTGGCGTGCGTCTCGACCAGCAACCGCTTCGCGTGCTCGATACGTACCCCGGCCAGGTAGGTCAGGAAGGTCGATCCGGTATGGCGGTGAAAGAGCGTGCTGAAGTAGGCGGGGCTCAGATCGACCGATTCCGCAACCTCGGTGAGCGATATGTCGCGATGAAAGTTCTGCGCTATGTAGCGCTCCGCCTCGCCGACGACACGGCGGCGGAGCCGGTCGGTGTGGAGATTACCGTCGTCCGGAAGGGATCCTCCGGATGGCTCGACCGGTCGCCGCGATCGAGAGGCGTCGGCGTAGGCCGCGCGTATGCCGTCGAGCGTCGCATCACCGACACCGACGGTGATCGAGACCGAGAGGTTGAGATACGCCAAGAGGAGCTCGGAGATGACGTCCGTCGTCGACTCCACCTCACGTTCACCGTCGACCAGGATAAGGCACTCACCCGTCTTCCCGCCGATACACAGCCCCGACACGCGGTGGCGGACGACCTCCTCCACGGTAGCGCATACCGACTCGTCGTTCACGCCTCGAGCGTCGGGGAGGGCGGTGGTGGTCGACTCCCCGAGACGATAGGCGATCACGATACACGTAACGGTGGATTGCCGGAGGGTGAGGCCGCCGGCTGCGAGGGCTTCGCGCAGCGCCTCCTCACTCGCGGCGCCGTCGTCGATCAGATCGCGCACCCGGTCGCGGCCGGTTCCGGCGACACTCTGTATCGAGGCGGCGGGCGTCGTCGTCCCGTCCCTACGGAGTGTGCCCCGACGCTCATCGAGGCGACGTCCCATTTCCCGGAGGATTCTTCCCAAGTCCTCCGCCTTGGTATCGATTTTCAGAAGGTAATCCTCCGCGCCGAGGAGGAGGGCTCGGCGTACGAGATCGAAATCATCGTGGCCGCTGAGCACGACCGACAGCGGGGGGTGCGGCAGACGGCGCAGCTTGTCCAGGAGGAACAGTCCGTCCCCGACGGGCATACGAATATCGGTAATGACCAGGTCGATCGTCGCGCCTTTGAGGAACTCGAGGGCGGCCCTTCCGTCGGCAAACTCCCCGCGGAGCCTGAAACCGTACGACTCCCAGTCGACGATCGCCCGAAGGCCCACACGCACCACCGCCTCGTCGTCGACGACGATGACGTCATACATTGCTCGGCTCCACCGACAGAATCGGCATGCGGACCGTCACCACCGTTCCACGTCCCGGGACGCTCGCCACACGCACGCCGTAGGAGTCGCCGTACAACAGGCGCACGCGGCGGTGAACGTTGCGCAATCCGACGTGTTGAAATCCGCGATGGTGCGACGGCTCTTCCTCTCCTTCGGCGTCCGACAGGACGGTGGCCAGGCGCTCGTCGTCGATCCCCACACCGTCGTCGGTCACGCGCAGGACGAGCGCGTCGTCGGCCTCCTCGCCCTCTACTCGAATCGCTCCCGCGCCCGCCTTCGGTTCGATTCCGTGAAAGACGGCGTTCTCAATGAGCGGCTGCAGGACGAACTTCACCACGCCGGCGCGCCGTGCCAACGACTCGTCGACCGTCACGGAGTAGCTCACCTTCCCGCGGTACCGGATTCTGAGGATGTGCATGTAATCCTCGGCGAGACGGAGCTCCTCGGCCAACGGTACCACCTCGCTGTCGTGTTGATAGACGCTTTTGAGGAGCCTGCCGAAGGAGGTAACCATCGTCTCGATCCCGGGCGAGCCGTGGAGCACCGCCATCCAGCGAATCGTGTTGAGCGTATTGTAGACGAAGTGGGGGTTGATCTGATTGCGCAGTACGTCGAGCTCCAGGCGCCGCCCCTCGCGCTCACGCTTCCGGTTCTGCTCGATAAGATCGCGAATCTCGCGGCTCATTGCGTTAATGGTCGCCGCGAGGCCGCGTAGCTCGCTGTGGGCCGGCAGCGCCACCGGCTCGTCGAGATTGCCCGCCGCAAATCGTTGGACGCCCATCGTGAGCTCCCGCATCGGTTTGGTAAGCCCGGCGGAAAGCACCGCCGAGAGGAGCGCGCTGAGGACCACCGCCGACGCGATGAGCGCCCCGGTCGTGACGAGAACCGCGAGGCGCTCGGTGCGCAGCGTGTCGCCGGGCGTTGAGATGACCAGGCGCCACCCCGTCTGCGGTGAGGTCGCCGAGGTAAAGACGATCGTCTCTCCTTCGGTACGCTCGACGGCGTAGCGTCCCCCTTCAGTTGCGTCGGGGAGAGGGGCGAATCGCGCGCTCTCCGGTGCGACCTCTCGGCCGGTCGCGAGTACGACCTCGTCTTGCGACGTATAGACCCACACGTCCGACACGGTATGAGCGTACCGTTCGAGAGAATCGGACAGGAGCGAAGGAGCGAAGAGTAGAATGATGCGCCCGACGCGCACTCCCGTATCGAGGTCGCGTACGACCCGCACCATAGGGATCATCTGTGCCTGCGACGTTCGGTGCGAACCGGTCGATTGTACCCGCCCCCACGTCGGTGCGCCGAACGGGTCGAGGCGCTCGCGGTACCATCGCTTCTCGGTCACGGCCCCTCGGTCGAGGAGAAACCCCTCCCCGGTGCGCAGATCCAATCCGTTGCGGCCGAGAATCAACATGCCGAGGAGATGTTCCGTAACCGGATCGTGGGTGTACTGCCCCTCGATATAATCGAGAAAGCGCATCGTCGTCTCGTCGAATTGCATCGCTTCCTCACGTCGACGATTCAATAGGAGCGACAAGTCGTCGTGAAAGGCGATGCGTGCCGAAAGCCGTTCGGCGAGGGATACGCGATTGTCGATCTCTGCCGCCAAGCTCTCGGCGGAGTGCAGTTGCGAACGGACCAGCGTCACTTCGCGCGCCCTCCGCGAGACGGTGAAGTTGAAGATGCTCAAGGCGAGGAACGGAACGAACGCCGAGAGGCCGAGCGCCAACATCAGTTGAGATTTCAACGAGGTCCGAGGCCGCTTGTCGCGCACGAGAGGATTGTAGAGCCACTCCCGACGGGACGCAAGCGCGGCGCGTACTCGCCGTCGGGGGCGAATCGGCGGCGTGTGGATTCGCCCTCTGCGCCGTCGGCCCGCCGTTTCGGACCCTTATCCGCCGGTAATCGAGCGGGCGATGGAACGGAACGCGGCTACCGTTTCGTGGTCGCGGTCGTCGAACAGCGGATCTGCACTGGTCTTGACGATAAGCACCTCGCGCGTCGGGTCCACGTAAATGTACTGCCCCCAGATGCCGATCGCAAGAAAATCCCCGTGCGGATCTTCCGGGATCCACCACTGATAGCCGTAGCCGAAGGTCCAGAACGAGTCCGGATTGTCCCCCGGCAACAGATGCGGCGCCGTAGGATTGACCGATGACGCGACCCAAGCGGCGGGAACGATCTGCACCCCGTCCCGCGCGCCGCCCTCCAGATAGAGTCGCCCGAAGCGCGCGTAGTCGCGCAACGTCGCGTTGAGGCAGCACGTCCCGAACGCGCTACCCTCACTGTCGGTGCTCCAGAAGGCATCCGCCTCGGCTCCCATCGGTCGCCACAGTCGCGTCTCGAGATACTCTCCTACCGACATACCGGTGGCGTTTTCCAATACGAGGCCCAGCACCAAGGTGTCGGAACTGATGTACTCGTTGTAGGTACCCGGTTCGCGGACGCTCTCCAACTCGGATAGGATCTCCACGATCGTCGTGTCCATGGCCAAGGCACGGACGAACAGCATGTTGATGTCCGACATCGGGTTCTCGTAATCCTCGTCGAATGCTACGCCCGAGGACATGGTCAGAGCATCCTCTATCGGTACGTGTTCGTAACCGGAGCCGACGAGTGCGGGCACGTAACGGTCGATCGGATCGCGGACGTTGTCGATGTGACCCTCTTCGATCGCGATGCCGATCAGCGCGGAGAGTACCGATTTCGCGACCGACCACGAGGTGAACGGAGATGTCTCCTCGGCTCCCAGCCGGTACTCCTCATGTACGATGTCGCCGCGATGCACGACCAGAAGACCCGTCGTTACCGTGCGATCGAGAAAATCGGCTACGTTGTGCTCGCTTCCGCCGTAGGCGTACCCGACCGGTAGCGATCTCGGACTCGTCCCGAACTCCCACGTATCGTCACTCTCGGCGACGGTGCAGGAGTAGGGAAACACAGCGTCCAAGTTCCGAAAGTTCTCGACCCGATAGCGTTCGGCAAAGAGCGTGACTCCGGCCCAGTGAGGACTGGTCCGCAGCCATATGAATGCCCCAAGGACAATGAGTCCGAGACCGGCTCCTACCCATAGGGTGACGCGTACTATACGGCGAATGATCATAGGTTACCTCTTCGATTCGGGGTCGTCGCTTTGTCGCATCTCTTCCGCGATCGACGGCATTACCTATCGTCGCGTGGCCGAATTGCGTGCCTCATCGATCGATGGCGGTCATGAACCGCGGGCCCCGGTGGTTAATACGTGATACCGCATAATATATGTTGATGCACTTATATGCAATAGCATGTAGTAGGCTATGGATATCAATCGTTCGCTACGGCTCTTTGGGGGTCTAGTCGCTCCGTGGCGGGATAAACGCCTCTACGCCTCCCGGCCCTCAAGCGTTTGTATGAGCCGATGCAACCACGCCGCTCCCGCCCGACTGATGGCGATGCCGTACTCGAGCGTCGCAAGGCGTAGCGTCGTGCGTCGATCGCTCGGCCCGCTCTCCATCTCGCCGAAGACGTCGTCCCGAATCGATATGAGGTGCTCGATCGTCTCCTCCTCTTCTTGGAGATACGCTTGCATCACCTCGATCGTCCGGGACGGCTCGACGTGGTTACCGAAGAATAACTGGCCGAGCCATCCCTGGCGCACCGGCGCCTCTTGGTCATCGAGCGGTGTCTCCAGCCACTTCCGTAGCTCCGCCTCACCGGTAGCGGTGAGGTGATAGAGCTTTTTGTTGGGGTAGTCCTCCTGTACGACCTGCTCATCCCTGACGAGTCCTTCTCGTTTGAGCTTCTGTAAGGTGCGATAGATCTGACTCTGATCGGTAGACCAGAAGTGGTTGATTGAGTTCTGGAACGACTTGTTGAGGTCGTACCCGGTCATCGGACGATCGGCCAACGCACCTAAGATGAAATGCGGCAACGACATGCTCCCCTCCTTTTTTCGGACCTATTCCGCCATGATACGTGCATCGACATCTATATGCAAACGCTTTTATGAGTGCCAAATACTACTTCGTCGAGTAGTCGATTGGGACCTCATCGGGCAATCGATCGGGATCGTACGATGTTTGCATCGATGATCGACGGTGCGACCCTTCCTCGGAGGTACGGGACGAGATCGATGGCGAGATCGCCGACTACGATACGGCTACGCTCTTCGATACGTCCCAACCAACGGCATCGGGCAGCGGCTGTTGTTCCTGGTTCCGGCGTCGATGTCCCCTAGACCGACGCGTCGCTAACGTACTACCTCTCGGACGAAGCGCAAAATCTCCGCGAGCACCTCTTCCCGGTTCAACTCGTTCACCAGCTCGTGTCGCGCCTCGGGATAGATGTTCGTCACCTTCTTTTCGGCCGGCATTCGCCTCACCGCCTCGGCCGTCGTCTCGGCGGGCACAAAAGGATCCGCCCCGCCGTGTAGAAAGAGTACCGGCATCGTAAGGGCGCCGATCTCCTCGTTGAAACGGTCGAGGGCTGCAACCTCCGCCTCCAGGAGGGGGCGTTTGTAGCCTCCGTGGTACACAAGCGGATCCTCGGCGTAGGAGCGGATCGTTTCCGGATCTCGCGACATGCCCGCCGGGTCACTCGACTCTTCCGGAAGCTCAGGAAGTGCCAGGACCTCCCGCGCCCAGTTCCAGTCGCCCAAGACCGCCCCGAGAAAGCCGATCGCCGTCAGAGAATCGGGAAATCGTTCGGCATACCGCGCCGTGAGCAAGCCGCCCATCGAGTGTCCGATCATGATGACCGGCTTACCGCCGTTCTCCTCCCGCGCGAGCACCACCAGTGAGCGAAGGTCGTCCACGACGTGCTCGAAGTCGGTAATCAAAGCGCGCTCGCCGTCACTCTTGCCGTGGCCGATGTGGTCCGGCGCGTAGACCACCGAACCCGCCGTGTTGAGCCGTTCCGCGACATGGGCGTAGCGCCCACCGTGTTCGGCATACCCGTGGACGATAACAACGATGCACCGAGTCTCCCCATCGGGTCGCCAGCGCCGGTAGAAGACCGTCCCCTCGCTGCCGGTAAAGGTTCCTGATTCCATGGTGGTAACTCTACACCCGATTTCGGCGGTGTCAAAATGGGCCGCCCTCCCACCTTCGTTCGACGGGCGCGATCACGTTCGTTTGCCGCACCGTGCGACCGCCGAATCCGATCTCGATCGTCGGTTCGACGATACACGTGCCGCGGCCGCTACCATGCCCGCCACGGAACTTCGGTGCGGTACGGACGGCGCGCGTTGGAACGGTCGACCCTCGCTTCCGGTGACGTCGCCACATCCGCTCACCGTTTCGCTCCGCACCGCGATCCCCGTGTCGGTGATCTCCTTATCGGCCGCCTCGTAGCGTGTCGATCGCGGCGTCATTCGATGCTCGTCTGTCGCGCCAGCTCCGCAGCTCCGACCAGGACGGCGCGATCCCATAACTCCGCGCGTCGTACCGGTACGTCGGCGAGGGCGGGGATCGATATCCAGCTGCGAATACGCTCGCGGATCGGGTCGACGAACCAGCGGCTCTCGGTACACAGGCCGCCGGCGAGGACGACGACCTCAGGCGCAACGGCGAGTATCACCGCGGTGAGGAGCGCGGCGATTGCGTTGCGCCCAGCTTCGACCGTCTCGAGTGCGAGTTCGTCTCCCTCGTCGGCGGCGGCGAGAAGCGAGGGAGTGTCCAGGTTATCCCGCTCCAGGCTGCTCCGTCCGCCGGCCGCCAGACGGCGTTCAAAGGAGCGTAGCAGTCCGGGGCCGGAGGCGAGTTCGATGATCGTATCCCCGGTCGGGCGTCCCGAGAACGTTCCGGGATCAAAGGCCCATACCTCTCCCGCCATACCGCGCAATCCCCCGGCAATGCGACCGTCGACGACGTAGCCGGCGCCGATGCCGGTCGATAGGGTCACGTAGTAGAGCGATCCGTGGCCGCGACCGCCTCCGAAATGGGCCTCTCCGAGGGCGCCGACACTCGCATCGTTCTCGATCCGTACCGGAAGACCGATACGCGTGCCGATGTAGTCGGCGAGTTCGAAGTTCCTCCACGGCTTCAGGTTGGGGGGCTCCAGGATCGTACCGCTCACCGGGTCGAGAGGGCCGGGGCATCCGATGCCTACGGAGCGGGGATGAAAACCGGCGTCCTCGGTCATGAGGCGTTCGGCGGCGCGGACGACGTTCTCCGCCGCCTCGATCGGATCCTGTGATGTGGGAAAGCGGTGCGTCGGTTCTATCGCGTCACCGACGGAACGTCCCACGACCGTCTTGGTGCCGCCGATATCGACGGCTACGACCGCACTATCCTTCCGCGATATGGGCTCCCTCACTGCGCGCGATGTCGACAAAGACACGGTATTCCTCCTCTGAATAGGGCGCATTATACGATGAAAAGGCGTAATCCTGTGCGAGGACGAGATACTTTCCCGAGGCGAGAGGGTTGAAGTTGATCAGCTCCAGGGGGACCGTCCCCGGTAGGTCGCGCACGAAGCGGGCGGTTGGACGGATGTTCTCCGCCGTCGCCGTGATGCCGGGGATGAGGGGAATACGTACCGTAAGCGTCGAGCCTCTCTCGGCGAGGAGCCGGATGTTATCCAGGATCGGTTTGTTGTCGACCCCCGCCGTCCGACGGTGAAGCTCCGAGTCCCACACTTTGATATCGACTAAGAAGTGATCCACCACAGGGATGAAGCGATCCAACGTCCGATGGGAGGCGAACAGCGTCGTCTCGATCGCGGTGTGGAGTCCCCGCTCTCGACACTCAGCCAGGACGGCGTGCGCGAACTTCTCCTGAGAGAGCGGCTCCCCGCCGGAGAGGGTGACGCCGCCGCCGGATGTTTCGTAGAAGAGGCGGTCGCGTTCCAAGAGATCGACCAACTCGCCGACCGTGTAGCTCCGGCTGTCCCACCGCAGGGCGCCGGTGGGGCATACGTCGATGCATGAGCCGGTAAGGTCACACGCCGTACGATCCACGTGGATGAAGTGGGCGCCGTCGGGATGGGACGTAAGGGCGGAGCGCGGGCACGAGGCGATGCACGCACGACATTTGATGCAGCGATGAGCGTCGTACCAGACGAGGCGCCGTTTTGCAATGCCCTCGGGGTTGTGGCACCACGGACACGCGAGGGGGCACCCTTTGAGGAAGGCGGTGGTACGAATCCCCGGCCCATCGTGGAGGGCAAAGCGCTTCACGTCGAATATGAGCCCGGAAGCGTTGCCGGTCATTGTACCTCCCCGTAAGCGGTGCGCGCGATGATCTCCTCTTGGAGGTCCGGCGCGAGCTCCACGAAGTAGGCCGTGTAGCCGGCGACGCGGATCGTCAGATTGCGATACGCGTCGGGATCGGTCTGCGCGGCTCGGAGGGTTTCACGATCGACGACGTTGAACTGCACGTGGTGAATGTTGAGGCGCACCAGCGCACGCAGCATCGCCGTAAACTTGGCCCGCTCCACCGCATTCTCGAAGGTGCGGGGTAGAAACTTCATATTGAGGAGCGTGCCGTTGCTCGCGTCCGTCGCATCGATTCGTGAGACCGACGTGAGGAGCGCCGTGGGACCCGCTCGATCTCTCCCATACATCGCCGACAGTCCGCCGTCCGCCAACGGTTCGCGTGCGTGACGTCCGTCGGGCGTCGCCGCGACGTTTTTCCCCATGGGAACGTGCGCTGAGACCGTATAGAGTCCCATGTGATACGGACCTCCCCGGGCATTGATAGCTTCGGCGAGGCGCGTTGCAAAGTAGCGCGTCCAACGGGAGCCCAGCTCGTCGACCCACGCGACGTCGTTGCCGTACTTGGGAACCGCCTCAATCAATCTGCGCCTAAGCCTCTCCGCGCCGGTATAGTCGTTTCGAAGCGCCTCGAGAAACTCAGCGGGGTCGATCTCCCGCGTATCGAACACCATCTCCTTGAGCGCCGCCAAACTGTCCGCCAAGTTGGCGACCTGGATCGCCTGAATGCCGCTCAGATTGTAGCGCGCCCCACCAGCGGTCACGTCCACTCCCGACTCCAGGCAGCCGTCGATGACGCTCGACAGAAAGGGGGAGGGGAGGATTTCGGCGTGGAGACGATCCACCGCGTCGCACAGGGGAATCATAGCATCGAAGAAGAAATCGAACTGTCGCCGGTACGCCTCTTCCAACGCGGCAAAATCGTTGAGGTCCGGGAGCGTTCCGGTCGCGGGACCGAGGCGGCGACCGGTGAGCATACACACGCCGTCGTTCAGCGCCAACTCAAGCACTTTGACGAGGTTGAACATCGCCGCATCACTCCACCCGAGGTTGTTGCCCTGGGTGGAGAGCTCGACGCACCCCACTACCGCGTAGTCCCGGGCGTCCTCACGGGCGATACCGCGCCGCATGAGGGCCGGTATGACGCTCTCGTCGTTGACGATCTGCGGCATTCCGCTCCCCAGGCCGATCACCTGAGCGCAGCGATCGACAAACTCCGCGGGTGAGCCGCGCCACAGACGCGCCGAAAGGTTGGGTTGCGGAAGGCCGATGTGCTCCTGGGCGCGAAGAAACATGAACGACAGTAGGTTGGTGGCGTCCCGTCCACGGCGGTCGATGCCGCCGATCGCCACATTGAACCCGATGGGAAAGCCGGCGAAGTACTGCGCAGAAGAGCGACTCCGCATATAGACGATCTGATTGAACTTGAGCCACAGCGCCTCTATGAGCTCCTGCGCACGCGGGAGATCCAATACGCCCTCTTTGAGATCGCGCTTCAAGAAGGGGAGGAGATATTGGTCCATCCGGCCCGGGGAAAACGACGAGGCGTTGGATTCCATCTGCAGCATGACAAAGAGGAACCACACGGCTTGCACCGCCTCGTGAAAACTCTCCGGAGTGCGTTCGGCAAGTGCCCCGCACACCCGTGCCACCTCGTACAGCTCAGCCGCCGCCTCGTCGCTCCGGCCGGTCGCCCTTCGGCGCGCCTCGCCGGCGTAGCGCGTGATGAACTCCAACGCCCCTTCCAGGGTTACGGCCACGGCGCGGTAGAAGTCTCTTCCCGCGGGTTTCGCAGGATCGTTGGAGAGCGGCGCGTTCTCGGCGGCCCGCCGGGCGTGATCCAGAAGCGCTCGGGGGCCGGATGAGAGCCACGAGGCTACATCGGGGCAGATGTGCCCTTGGGCGTGGTCGGTCTGGTTGATCTTGACCACGGAACGAACGGCGGCGATGTCGTCACCAAGACGACGCTCGACCTCATCCTCGAGGGTGTCGCGGGACCATGCGGGGACGATCTCCTCCCTGAACGCTCTCGCCGCCTCGATGGAGACGTTGAACGGGTCTTGCGGTCGGCCGGGAAGCGCGTCAAGTTCCTCGGCTATCCACGATACGCCCGACTCCGGAAAGACGACCCCGGCACGCACCCCGGGAGTACGATTGCCGACGATGAGCTCTCCCGGATCGACGCGGACCGTAATCGTTCGCAGCGAATCGGCGAGGGCGTAGGCGCGCTTGAGGATGCGCGGACTATCGGGGTGGTCGGCGTAGCTCTTGGTGACGATGCGTGCCTGCTCCACCGACACGCATCGCTCCTCGGCGAGCATTGCGCGTTTGAGCGTCTCGATCCGCGTAGAGGAGGGAAGGCGTGAGACCGCCTCATCCATCGCTTTGATACTCATCGAGGCGCCGACCGTACTCATACTCCCTCCTCGTTACTCCTGTTCAACCTCGATCCACCGTCCGGCGTCGGCGGCGGAACGCTCCGCCGCATCGATCACCAGCTGCGCCTTGAGCCCGTCGACGATCCCCGGCGAGGGATCGCGTCCTTCGGCGACGGCCAAGAGAAAACGATACTGGTTCTCCGCGTGGGAGCGTATCCAGCCGATGGGCGCACGCGCCGGCGGCGTCTTGGCTCCGGGGTAGTAACTGACCGACTCGATGCGTTGCCATCCGCGGCTCCCACCGTACGCCCCTCCCGGACTTCCCTCGTCAAACCAGTAGAGAAAGCTCGGGTCCATGAGATCGAAGGAGAAAGCGCCCTTCTCACCGTATACGGCTATGCGCAGATCGTCGAGTGTGCCGGTGGCGAACCGCGACGCCTCGATGGTACCCACCGCGCCGTTTTTCATGCGTGCGCGTATCCACGCCACGTCGTCCACCGTAACCGTTCCCGTCTCATGGGAGTCCGCAGCCACGGGACGCTCGGGGATGAAGGTCTCCAGATGACCTTGGAGCGAGTCAAAGTCGCCGACGAGGTACCGTACCAAGTCGATCACATGAGAGCCGAGGTCGCCGAGCGCCCCGGAACCGCCCGCTTCCTTTTTCATACGCCAACTCAACGGGCGCTTCGGGTTTTGGTACCCCGAGTGGAGGTACTCGGCGCGGAAGGTGAAAATGCGACCCAATCGCCCCTCGTCGATGAGCTGCCGCGCCCTGACGAGCGCCGGCACGAAGCGGTATTGGAAGACCATACCGAACTTCGCGGTCGCGGTGGCGGCGACGCGGGCGATGGCGCGTGCGTCCTCAATGGTTCCCGCCAGCGGCTTCTCGCAGTACACGTGTTTTCCCGCGCTCAGGGCCTTCTCGATCACCTCGCGATGGAGCCCGTTGGGCAGCGACACGTCTACTACATCGATCGCACCGTCGGCCAAGACGTCATCGATATCGGTTCGCGCCGACAGGAAACCCGCCTCTCGTCGGGCCGCCTCGGCGCTCTCGTCGCGGGAAGTACACACGGTGTGTAGAGTCGGAGCGGGAATAGTGCCGGGATAGAGAAACGGTAACTCCTTGTAGTTGAGGCTGTGGAGGCGCCCGATCATTCCGTAGCCCATGACGGCAATGTTGGTCGCGGCGTTCATTTCAGACTACCGTCGTCGGCGCGGTACCGCTCGGCCAGCCCGTCCAAGTGCGACCGGAGCGCCCGGGCGGCGGCGGTGATATCCCCTTCCCCGGGCTTGAACCTGCCCTTCGGCCCCTTAAGGAGTGGGGAGGAGAACTCGCCGACGCTCATACCGCGTTTGACGAACGATTCGAGGTTGCCGGTGTTGAGCCCCCCGTCCTCCATGAGCTCCACTTCGGTCTCGCGATTGCGCCGACGGAGCATGCCGTACAGCTCGTCGATCGTCTCCTCGATGATCGGATCCATCACGTGGGGACTTCGACCCCCTTTGACGGGCGCCCAAAAAGGATAGCGACATTCGTACTCGATCACGTCTACGAAGGGAATGCATTGGTCAAAAAAGACCGTCGGCAGGCCCTGCCAGCCCCACACGCCGACCTTGAGACCCAGCTCCTTCACGAAGGTGATGTGCTCGATCAGGGTCTCCCCGGCGTGTTCGATCGGAATGGTGATGAGGTCGGCACCCGCATCGGCGAGTTGGCGATAGAGGTCGAGGGTAGGGCGCACCATTTGGAGTTGGACCTCGATCTCCAGGTCGGTGTACGGCCTGACGCCGGTCAGTATGTCGATGCCCCCGCGAGGAACGTTAAACTGCATGTACTCGCCGTCGCGCATCTCCATATGGATCCAGTCGACGCCGCCCGCTTCCAGTTCTCCCACCGTGTCGGCGAGGTATCCGTAGTCGGCCCAGAAGAGTCCCGCCGCTATTTTGACGCGCTTGTCGATCGATCCGATCCGTTTTTCGCCCATAGAATGCTCCTTATGAAATCAATATAACTTTCATTTGAAATCAAATCAAGCGTCGAATCGCGGTTCGAAGGCGTGGCACACCCAGTCACCCGCGGGCCGTCGGCACATAGCACGCGAGATATGTTCGGTTGTCGAGATAGAGGAGATGGGCCGCGGCCGAACGTGTCGAACGCGGCGCGGTTCGTTACCTCCGACCGGCGATGTCGGACGTCATGCGTCGAGCCGCAACGAATGCGGCGGACAGGACGACGACTTGGGCTGCAGCGGCCGATAGCCCGGAGGCGAACGCGGAGCGCAAGAACGCAAGGGGAGCCGTCGAAAGCGCCGCCGCGGGTCCCGAGCCGCCGGTCACGAGCATGCCCGCGAGAAACGCCGCCCTGCCGATGAGCTGACCTGCGATCAGTGCGCCGGCGACAACTATCGCCGTTCCGGCCGCGGAGCGCGTACCGCGATACGTGATGCGGAGCGCCACGCCGGGGATACATCCGTAGACCGCAAGCTCCAGCATCATCGCCGGGACGATCGGCGCCGGCGGTAACCCGGTCAACAGCGCGTTGAGAGGCGGCGCGGCCAGCCCGATGGCGAGACCCGCAAGCGGTCCGACGGTAATCGAGGCGGCAAGCACTCCCCAATGCATGGGAAGCCACACCGCGCCGTCCCATCCGAGGGCGTGACTCAGGACCGGTAGCGCGACGGTCGCCGCCACGAAAAACGTCTCGAGCATAGCGCCGCGTTTACTTGCGGCGGGAATCAACAGATCGGATCGGCTCATACCGGGAGCATAGCGCCGGGCACGCCGCTACACAAGGCCGCAGCGCGATATGCCGCTGCGGCGCACTCGTAGAGCGAGTGACCTCGGAGCGCCGAGGCGAGCCAGCCGGCGGCGAAGCAGTCGCCGCGCCCCGTCGCTTCGACCGTATCGGCCGGGATGCCGCGATACGAGATGGGCTCGAAACGGCCGTCGGATTCCTCGCCGAGCCGGGGCGCGTAGACACTACAGCCCAGCGCTCCCTCTTTGAGCACCAGTACGCCGCGGTACTGCTCGCCGCCTCGAACGCGTTGCGTCAATACGGTCGGCAGGCCGCCAAGCGGCTCCAGCTCCTCCGGTTTGGCGAACACCACCGACCCGGGGGCGCCGCCCAGCACGGTGTGTATCGCCGCTAGAACCGTGTCCGGCGCAGCGGCGGCAATTGCCCAGTGCGCCAAGTCGAATGCGAGGGCGAAACCCAGTTCGCGTAGATGCGCTACGGCGGTGACGATATCCTGCGGCTCCATGTGGTGCGACCGTCCCCGCCGTTCCTTCCCGTGATCGCGCATCCGGTGGAGCGCCGTTCCGATGAGATATCCGTCGATATACACGACCCCGGCGGTGGACGCGGTTCGGGAGGTCGCTTCGACGGCGGAGAGAAATTGCTCCCAGAACGGTAGCGAAAGGGGCGGCGGCGGTTGAATGCGCAAGCGCGCGTCGTGTACCCGACGCGGTCTGTAGCGGGTGACCGATCGTCCCGTCGCGACCGCCGGCTGCGAACCGGAGGCGAGCGTGACGCCGACCTGGGACAGAAGTCGTCTATAGCGCTCTCCTGCGCAATCTTGTCCCACCATGCCGTGGACGATGCACGGCGTGTTCAAGGCGGCCAAGGCGCGGGCGACATTCCCCGGCGCTCCACCGGCGCGCATAACCATCCGTTCGCGCGGAAGCTCTGTCCACCACGTGTCGAGCTCAGCGGCGGAGACGTGGACCGGCCCGGTCGGTACCTCTATCCGAGTATCCGAGTCATCGTCGCTCCGCTGCGCGTAGAAGGCGTCGAGGACGAGATTCCCGATCGCGTGAAGGGGCGGTACTGCCGGAGATCGGCCGCCGGCCTTATCCGAGCCCTTCATCACCGCGCCCGGTGGCGAGCTGCCAGTCGAAGTACGCGCTCAGGTAGTCGAAGACCGCCGCCAAGTGGTTGAGCCGCGCCTGCTCCAAGTTGACGCGTGCGTCCTCAAGGTCGAGTTGTGTTGCCAAACCGTTCTCCAACGACGTCTCGGTCACTTCAAAGGCGCGCTCGGCGGTCGCCAAGGTTTGTAACGCCGATTCGATACGTACGGCGGCCTCCTCGAGCACGAGCCGTATCGTCTCGATCTCGGTGGCGATCGTCTCGTCGGCGAGGGCGATTCGAGTATCGACCTGCCGCAGTTCCAGACGCGCCTCGTCGAGGAGCGAGAAACGACTCCCGCCGAAAAAGATCGGAACCGTGAGCACGAGACCGGCCGAAAACGAGTCCGTCGGGTCGCCGAGATCAAATCCGTCGTCGCTCGCTTGCCAACCGTAGGTGAGTTGCGCCGAGAGGCTGGGGTAAAACTGCGCGCGCTGGGCGTCGATGTTGATCTCCCGCAGGCGACGCTCGGAGAGGAGCGCCCGGTAGTCGGGGCGGTCGGCGCGCTCGTCAAAGGCGTCGTCGAAGGAGGGGAGTGGTGGATAGGAGTCAAGCGTCCCTTCGAGGACAACCGCGTCCGCCTGCGATAGACCGGCGAAGTTTTTCAGGTTCTGCAACGCAACGTTGAGGTTGCGTTGCGCCTGGCTCGTCTCCGGTTGCGTAATGCGCCAGTTGACCTCCGCCTGCAGTACCTCCAGCGGTGACGCGAGTCCGTTATCCAAGCGACGCTGCGTATCGACGAAGTTCTCGCGGGCGATCTCCTCGGAGGCTCGCCGCACCGCCAACACCTCCTCGAGCAGGAGGGTTTGAAAGAAGAGCTGCTTGGCGCCGGTGAGGATACGTTGACGACTCGCCTCGTACACCGTTCCGGTGAGATTCGTGAACTGTCCGCTCGCCTCGATCGCACGAAAGACGGTCACGTCGAAGAGTCGTTGTTGGAGCGAGACACCGAAGGAGTAGTCGTTGTCGGAGTTCACGTCGACCGGCTCGGTGAGGAGGGGAAAGATACCGCTCCCGGCTCCGCCGATCGGATCGTTCGAGTCGGCTGCCACGGCAAAGTCTTGTTCGATATCGAGGAAGTTTCGGGTATATCCGACCTCCCCTCCGATAAAGGGAAAAATCTGCGAGCGCGCCAACTCCTCTTGTATCGAGGCGAGATCGCGGTCGGTGCGAAACTGTTCGAGCTGCAGGCTTTCGGCCTCGACCCGTATGAGAAACGCCTCGAGTTCGAGGGTCACCTCCTGGGCCGCGACTCCCGTCGATGAGACGACGAAGAGTATCGCGATGATGCATCGGACGAGCCGGCCCTCGCGGCGCAGTGCTCTTCCTCCCGCGGGGGATGGGGTGTGCTGTTTCATGGTTCGTAGTGTCCTTTCATGGTGCCGTCCCGCGCGACGGATTTCGACCGCGGCGCGGGAGACGTCCACCGACTATCCTTCGGCCGGCGCGCCCTCGAGCGACGATCGTCTCGGCTTCCGCGCGAGCGTTACTTCCAACGCCGGTATCACGAACAACGACAGGAACGTCGCGGCGAAGAGGCCGCCGATGGAGACGATGCCCATCGGTTGACGCATCTCCGCGCCGGAGGCGCCGATACCCAACGCCATCGGGAGCATTCCCAGCATCGTAGCGATGTTGCCCATGAGAATCGGTTTGAGCTTGGTCGGCGCCGCTTCGATCAACGCCTCGCGGACGCTCTTGCCGCGGCTCTTCAGCTGATTGGCGTACTCGAGAATCAGAATCGCGTTGTTGACGACGAGCCCCACCAACATGACGATCGCCAGCATCGAGACGATATTCATCGTGCGTCCGGTCAACAGAAAGGCGATAATGACGCCGATGAGCGACAGCGGAACGGTCGAGAGAATCAAGAGCGGCTGACCGAACTTTTCCAATATCGCCGCCAGGAGCATATAGGTGAGGATGACCGCCAAGATGAACACGAAGATGAACTCCTGCACCGTCTCTTCCAGAAGCTCGGCGTCACCGCCCCACGTCAGTCGGTATCCTTCGGGCATGTTCATCGCCGCGACCGTCTCCTCGATCGGAGCGCTCACCTCACCGAAGACGAAGCCCGGTGATAGGTCGGCGGTTACCTCGACCGCTTGGATACGGTCCTCGCGCAGAATCTGATTGATTCCCTGGCCGACCTCCACCTCGGCGAAGTGACCCAGGGGGAAGAGCCCGGTGGTGGTCGGGATTACGATGTTGGCGATCTGGTCGTAGCCTGCTACATCCTCGTCGCTGAGCGTCACGCGAATGTCGTACTCCTCGCCGCCGTCGCGGAAGGTCGTCAGCACGATACCCTCCACCGCCGCGCGCATGGTCATCGCGAGATCGTGGACCGTCAGACCGACCTCATTGAGCTTGAGACGATCGGGGTAGAGCACCACCTCCGGGCTACCGGGACGCGTCGAGATATCGACGTTGATGAGTCCCGGTATCCGCTGGAGCTGCGGTCGGAGGTCGCGGGCGATGCCGGCCAGCGTATCGGTCTCCTCGCCCTGTATGTAGAAGAGGACCGCCGCTCCCGACTCCATCTCGTTGGCTTGCGGGCCGACCTCGATGCTCGCTCCCGGTATATCCTCCAGGTCGAGAGCCATGCGCGCCGCGACGATCCGGTCGCCGTCCCGGAGCTCCTTGTCTACCAGTTCGATGCTCGCAGTCGCCAGATTGGTGCCGATGTCGGTCCCCGAGGTCGATCCCAGGGAGGTGACGATCGTCTCCACTTCGGCGTGCGCGGCAAGGCGATGTTCGACTTCGCGCATCAGGTGTGCCGTAGAATCGAGATCCGTGCCCTCGGGAAGCTCCACCTCCACACCCAGGCGGCCGAAGTCCTGGGCCGGCTGAAACTCGAACGGAATCCTCCCGAACTGCATGAGAGTGAGAACGAAGACGCCGAAGGTTGCGACGACGACCAAGGCGCTGCGACCGCGGCTACGGAGAATCGTCGAGAGCGCCGTCTTGTAGCCCCGTTCCAAGCCGCTGAATCCGCGCTCCAAAAAGTCGCCGATGGGGTGTTTCTTGGTGTCGTGAAGCGGCAAGAGGCGCGAGGCGAGCATCGGGGTCAGCGTGAACGAGATGAGCAACGAGAAGATCGTGGCAAACGATACCGCAAGGGCGAACTCACGCAGGAACAGACCCGCCAAGCCGCGCATGTTAGCCATCGGTAAAAAGACGGCGATGTTGGTCAACGTCGATGCGACGACCGCTACGACGACCTCGGAGGTGCCCTTCGCGGCGGCCGTTGTACGATCGTGCCCCATGCTTCGGTGGCGAAAGATGTTCTCGATAACGACGACTGAGTTCATGACCAGGACACCGACCGCCGTCGAGATACCCATGAGGGACATAAGATTGAGCGACATACTCAGGGCGTTCATGGTGAAGAAGGTCGGAATGATCGACATCGGCATCGCCAGGGCGACGATCACCGTCGAGCGCAGGTCGTGGAGAAAGAAGAGGAGTACCAACGAGGTGAGGGCGATACCCAGCACGATGTTCGTAAGCGTGTCGTTAACCGAATCACGAACCTCGATCGACTCGTCGGAAACGATCCGGAGGGAGACCTCCGGGGGAAGTTGCGCCTGGATGCCGGGAATGCTCGCCGCAACTTCGCGCGCTATATCGACCGTGTTGCCGTCGGGACTCCGGATAACGCCGAGGAGCACCGTATTCTCATCGCGCATCCCCGCGGTGTTGTCGAAGAAGGTCGTGCGCTCGCGAACGTCCTCGCCGGTATCGCTGATCGTTGCGATCGTTCCCAACCGGCGAAGGCCCGCGGCGGTGGGAATGTCGAGCTCCGCCAACTCATCGATCGCCTGAAACTCACCGTCGAGGCGCACGGCGAAGTCCATGTTCTGCGACTGGATGGAGCCGCCGGGCATGTCGAGGTTGGCCGCCGCAAGCACCTGTGCGACCTGCGCCAGGCTGATCGAGTTTTCGTACACCGTGCGGTTGTCGAACTCGACGCGTATTTCCCGCTCCCGCTCACCGGCCACCGATACGCTTCCGACGCCGGCGATTCTGGAGAGTTGATCGCGCACGGTATTCTCCGCCAGGCTGCCCAGTTCCACCGGATCGATATCGCCGCTCATGACGATGTCGACGATCGGCAGGGCGGTAATGTCGAAACGTTCTACCACCGGCGTCTCGGCGTCGGCGGGAAAATCGTTGACGATCAGATCGACGCGGTCTTTGACCTCTTGCGTCGCGACGTTGACATCCTTCGCCAGCTCAAACTCGACGATGATCACCGAGGCGCTGTTGAGGCTGAACGATTGAATGCCCCGTATCTGGCTGAGCGTGCTGATTTCGTCCTCGATGCGTTCGGTAATCTGCGTCTCGATCTGCTCGGGGCTCGCCCCGGGATAGACCGTCTGCACGGTCACGAAGGGTATCTCCACCTCGGGCATCAAGTTGAGCGGTAGATTGGTGAAGCCGATCGCACCGAACAAAAGGAGGCCCGCTAGGACCATCGTCATGAGGACGGGACGCTTTATGGAAAGGTCCGAAAGAAACATCGCGGTCCCCTTTAGCGCTGCACCAACAGCGCGCTGCGGTTCACGATACGCACCGGTGTGCCGTCGTCCACGAAGGCGATACCGCGGGTGATGAGCTGGTCGCCGGCCTCGAGACCGTCGACTACTTCGAGAAAGAGCCCTTGGCTGCGCTCGACCCGTACCGGCACGCGGTGCGCGAGATCCTCGCGGGCGAGATAGGCCGCGTAGCCGACCTCGTCTTGGACGACCTCCTGCTGGCTGAGTACGATCGCCTCATCATTACGATACGTTTCGATCTCCACCGTCGCGGTCACGCCGCTCTGAACGGCGAGATCGTCGTTCGAGAATCGGAGCCACGCGGCAAAGGCGCGGCGCGTGTGATCCATCGCCAGATCTACTTGAATGACTTCTCCGGTCACCTCGACGTCCTGCCACGTCGCCCGCGCCGGTTGTCCGACGGTAACCGCGCGCACCTGGCGGTCGGTGAGCCAAACGGTCGTGATGAGGCTACTATGGTCGGAGATGGTAAAGAGGGGGTCTCCGGCGTAAACGTTGTCCGACTCGAAGACGTTGATCCGCGTGACGTATCCCGAGATGGGAGCGCGCACGCGGGTGATATTTTGTATCGACTCCCAGTTGGCGCGGGAGATCTCGAATTGCGTCCGCGCGTCGTCGTACGTCTGCTGCGACACGCCCTGGTCCTCGTACAGTCCGCGCACGCGCTCGTAGGCGGTGCGGGCGCTCTCGAAGCCGACGCGCGCCTGCTCGTAGTTGAGCGAGGGGTTATCCGGCGGAAAGACGACTACCGGCGTACCCTGCTCGACGTAATCGCCGACTCGGTACAGCACGCCCACGACTTCGTCTTCGAGCATCGCCGCAGCGGTCGATTCGGCGGCGCCGGTCAGGCTGCTGGTAAAGCTCAGGTACGTGCGAAACGTCGTCGGCGCAACGTCGCGTACCTCGACCGGCACCCCTTCGGTCCGATGAACCTCGTCAATACTGGGAAGGACGATCTCGTCATCTCCCGCGCATGCGGCAAGCGCGATAACCGCACCCAACAGAACCGTTCCCTTCGTTATCGTCTTGATCCCACCGATCATTTCGTTGCTCCTTTTTCTGCTGTGCTCCCATGAGCTACTACATCGTGTTCCGGCCGCGGCATAAGGCCGCGATGGAAAAATCCCATCACTTCTTCGATTCTCTCTGCGGTAAAGAGCGACTTGTCGTGTAAAACCAGCACGAGCAGGCCGTTCATGAATGCCGCGACCGCCAAGTCGGCCGACTCGGGCGCCCATTTGTCGTATACGGTGCGACGACGTATCAGCTCGGCGAAGAACTGCACCGCCTCCGCATCGACCTTGTCGTCGATCAACGTCTTACATTTCGGGCCCGTCTGGCCCTCGATCGACACCTGCAGCGAGATTTCGTTCATCTCGCGAAAATCGTCGTCATCCAAAAACCGCCGCAGCACGCCGGTGCATACACGCACGATCTCATCGACGACCTGCCCTTCGTATTCCTGCAGCGCCCCGTCCTCGATCCATGTGAGTCCCTCTTTCATCATCTCGTTGTAGTAGTTGTTGAGGCGACTCGTTATCTCCACATAAAAGTCTTCTTTGTTCTTGAAATGCCAATAAATCGCACCTCGGGTAACACCGGCCTCCCGCGCGATATCGTTCATCGTCGCCGCGGCGTATCCCTTCCGAGCAAATACTTTGATTCCCGATCGGAAGATCTCTTCCCGCGTCTGTTCCGCATCCTCTTTGGTCCGTCTCATTATACATACAACCTTGTTTGTATGTATAACACCTCCGTCGCCCATCGGCAACACCTTCGCGATATTTTAACGAGATGTTTAACCGTGAGCGCGGCGGTCGCGGTCTTTACAAAGTGTGCGATGCCTCACCATGATGCGTCATGCAGGCCCATACCATCTTTCGTAACTTGTCGCCCCTGGACCACCGCTATCGTCTCGCCAACGAGGCGCTCTTCGATCGTCTCGCCGACCTCTTGAGCGAGGAGGCTGCCGTGGGACAGTGCGTCCGCGTCGAGGCGGCGCTTCTCAGACGGTTAATTCTCCATCTCTTGAAAGACGACCCGCGCCGGGACGAGTATCTGGCCGCCGTCGACGCCTTGGAAGGGCGCATAGAGGCGGATGAAGTCTACCGCGAGGAAGAGACGACGAGACACAACATCCGCGCGATCGTCAACGTCATCCAGCGCCACCTACCGCCGGAGATACGCCACCTGGTGCACCTCGGCGCGACATCCGTCGATATACTCGACACTGCAGCGGCCGTTCGCTATCGGGAGGCGATTCGAACCGTCGTGCTTCCGCTGCTGGCCGATGTAGAGGAGCTGTTGATCGGCCTCGCCGAGACGCACGCCGAGACGGTCTCGATCGGACGCACACACGGCCAGTACGCGGTGCCGATTACCGTCGGATTCGCACTCTCAGAGTACGTCTCGCGTCTCGGACAATCCATTGCTGAGATCGATGCGCGCAGTCGTGATCTTCGGGGCAAGCTCGCCGGAGCGGTCGGCGCCTACAACGCTACGTCCGTGCTCCATCCCGATCCGGTCTCTCTCGAGCGCGAGGTTCTCTCCGACCTGGGCGTGGAGCCGGGCGAGCACGCGACCCAGATCGTGAGCCCCGAACCCCTCCTGCGCCTTCTGTTGGAGCTCAATACCGCGTTCGGTATCATTGCAAACCTCGCCGACGATTTGCGCCATCTCCAACGTTCGGAGATCGGCGAGGTCGCCGAGTATTTTGCCGAGGGGCAGGTCGGGAGCTCCACCATGCCGCACAAGCGCAATCCGTGGAACGCCGAGCACGTCAAGAGTTTGTGGAAGGCGTTTGCGCCACGGAGCGTCACGTGGTTCATGGATCAGATCTCCGAGCACCAGCGCGACCTCTCCAACTCCGCCTCGAGTCGCTTTATCGTGGAGTTCGTCGCCGGATTCGTCGCCGCCGCGGAGCGGATGCGACGCATTCTCGCGCGCCTATCCATCGATCGCGAGGGAGTGATGCGCAATGTGGCCGCGGGCGCCGAGCGTGTCGTTGCTGAGCCGCTCTACATTCTTTTGGCCGCCGCCGGCGTGCAGGACGCCCACGAACGGGTACGTCGATTGACGCTTCGTGCCGACGAGGAGGGCCGAACCGTCTTGGATGCCGCTCGTGAGGATACGGAGCTGTGGACTACCGTAGCCGATACGTACGGACGTCTAACCGGCGACGATCCGGAGCGCTTCTTTGCCGATCCGACGCGCTACACCGGTCGCGCGGCGGAACGAGCGCGCGATATCTGCACACGTCACAAGGCTGCGCTCGCGGCGTTGCGGGGACAGCTGTCGTGAGCAAACGCGCTACGGCTCGCGTACGGCGAGTCTACGTTGCGCCGCGGCCCGACTTCGATGTCCTCTCTTCGCGTATCACCGCTGAGTTTCGCGACGAAGGGCTTCTTCACGGCGACGAGGAGGCGCGCGTGCTCAGGCGTTACGACGTCTCGGGTGTTCCCGACGGGCGCATCCATGAGGCCATGAGCACGGTCTTTGCCGATCCGGCACAAGAGGTGGTCCTCGTCCAACCCGATGAGGTATTTGCCGAGGGAGGCCGTGAAACCGCCGACCCGATCAAAGGCGATATCACCGACGCTTCGCGTAACCGGCGACGAACGGTCGTGTGGATTCCCGTCGAGTATCACAAAGGACAGTTCGATCAGCGCGCCGACGCCGCCGAACAGGCGTTGCGAATTTTGGATATCGACGGGGCGACGGTGAGGGTGTGCGAGGTGACCGTGTTCGCCCTTCGATACGGCGACGATGAGGCGATTGAGATACGCCGACGCGAGTTCGTTGAACGTTTGGTAAATCCCGTCGACTCCCAAGTGGCGGATACGGCCTCGGCCGGCGCGGATGATCGTTTGCGAGTGACCGTCGGGCAGGACGCGGAGCCTGCGGATCGGGGCCTTCCGTCGTTCCTTCCTGAGTTTTTGACCGGTGATCCGAGCGGACTCGCGATGGGGGAGGCCGATCGTACCTTTGTCGCCGACTACTTTCGCCGCCGCGGAAGGGCGCCGACCGAGACCGAACTCGCGGTCCTCGATACGTACTGGTCCGACCACTGTCGCCACACGACATTTCGAACCGAGTTCGCGACGGTGACGATTGACGACGATTCGTCTCCGCTCGTTGCGCCGGTGCGGCGGACGTGGGAGTGGTTCACCGAAGAGCGCGAACGCCGCGGCGAGCGCCACCGTCCAATAACACTCATGGACGTCGCCACGGCGATGATGAGGTGGCGGCGCGACGACGGCGCCATACCGGAGGTCGTTTTTTCCGACGAGATCAACGCCTGCACGGTGCGGATAGGAGGCGACGGATCGCATCCGAACGGTGACGCGCCGTGGTTACTCCTGTTCAAGAACGAGACGCACAACCACCCCACCGAGATCGAACCGTACGGCGGCGCCGCCACCTGCCTGGGCGGCGCCATTCGCGATCCGCTGTCGGGGCGCGCTTACGTGTTTCAGGCGATGCGTATATCGGGCGCCGCCGACCCGCGCCGCCGCCCCCTCACGAGTGTCGGTCGACTCGACGCGCGCGACGGCGCGATACGCTCGACAATCGGCTCCCCGACGTTGCCCGGCAAGCTCTCGCAGCGCAGCATCACCCGCGGCGCGGCGCGCGGCTATTCGAGCTACGGCAACCAGATCGGCGTCGCGACCGGCCTCGTCGATGAGATATACCATCCGGGTTATCAGGCCAAGCGTCTGGAGATGGGAGCCGTCGTCGGGGCCGTACCGGAGGCTCACGTGCGGCGCGAGGAGCCGGCGGAGGGCGATGTAGTACTCCTTGTCGGTGGACGCACCGGTCGGGACGGAATCGGCGGCGCCACCGGATCGAGCAAGAGCCACACGCGCCGATCCATCGACCTTGCCGGCGCGGAGGTACAAAAAGGCAACCCGCCCGCCGAGCGCGCCCTGCAACGGCTCTTTCGTACACGCGAGTTCTCGCTTCTCGTGAAGCGGTGCAACGATTTCGGCGCCGGCGGCGTGGCCGTCGCGGTCGGCGAGATAGCCCGGGGCGTCGAGATCGATCTGGACGCGGTGCTCCTCAAGTACGACGGCCTTACCGCGACCGAGATCGCCATCTCCGAGAGTCAAGAACGTATGGCCGTCGTCGTCGATCCGAGCGACCGTGAACGCGTCACGGCACTTGCGCGGGCGGAAAACGTGGAGGCGGTCGCGATTGCGCGCGTCACCTCGGAAGACCGACTCGTCATGCGGTTTCGCGGGCGCGTCGTCGTGGATCTGGAACGGGTGTTTCTCGATAGCGCCGGGGTGCGTTCGCAGACCCGTGCACACATTCGTATCGCCGACGATCACCGCCCGTCGCTGCGTGGTAATGAGAAACAGAGTTCCGCATTGGAACGGCTGGAGGAGACGCTCGGCGACCTACGGTTCGCCTCACGGCTATCCCTCGGCGAATGGTTCGATTCGAGTATCGGGGCGGGGACGCTCCTCGCCCACGGCGCCGGCCGCCTACAACGCTCGCCGACGACCGCGATGGCGGCTTTGCTGCCCCGTGCGGCCGGCCTCGACCCCGGGGCGGCCGCCGTGGTGACCTCCTACGGATACGATCCCGACATCGCCTCAGTCTCACCGTGGCACGGAGCGTACACGGCGGTCCTCGAGAGTGTTGCGCGCCTCGCCGCCGCCGGTGTGCCGCGCACCTCCCAATGGCTGTCGCTCCAAGAGTATTTCCCGCGTCCGGGAGGCGAGCCGGACCGATGGGGCTCGCCGCTCGCGGCCCTGCTCGGAGCGGTGGCGGCGCAACGCGACCTCGGCGTGACTGCGATCGGTGGAAAAGACAGTATGTCCGGCACCTACGAACACCTCGACGTGCCGCCGACACTCATTTCGGTCGCCGTCGGCACGTGCCCTCCCGATCGCGTCGTATCGTCGCACCTCGTCTCTTCCGACGGGGCGGTCTATCTCCTCCACACGCCGGTCGGAGACGACGGCGTACCCTCGGTGACCGCCTTCGATCGACATTGCACGTGGCTGGAGGCCACGAATCGCCGTGGCGAGCTCCTCGCCGCGGCGCCGGTCCGCGGCGCGGG
This sequence comes from Alkalispirochaeta sp., assembly GCA_965601925.1. Classification (GTDB taxonomy): domain Bacteria; phylum Spirochaetota; class Spirochaetia; order DSM-27196; family Alkalispirochaetaceae; genus Alkalispirochaeta. The sequence continues at coordinate 55,332 of OZ271854.1, read as the reverse complement.
CCTCTTGGCGACCGTAGCCCAAATGTGCTTCGGCGAGAATCTCGGATTCGACCCCGACGACGCCCTGGACTATGGGACTCTCCCGGACGTAGGGACTGCGTTGTACGGCAGCTTCATCGTTCACGTCGCCGAAGCCGATCCCGGTGCATACGCCGATGCCGCCGACGGTCGCCACCTTCTCGGCGTCGCGACGACCGACGGGATATTTCGATGGAACGGCGAAACACGCTCGACCGACTCTCTGTACCGAGTGTGGGCCGCGCCCCTCGATGAGGTGTTCCCGTCCGAGGAGGGCGTGTTGCGAAGCCCGCAATCGGGTGCGCACCGAGGAGATACCGGCGCCGGTGACATCGAGCGCGCCCTCACGACGCTTCGTCGCCGCCGTCGTACGGGACGCCGGAGCGCCGCTTCCTTCGGTCGTCCGACGGTACTGATACCCGTCTTCTCCGGGACCAACTGCGAAGACGACGGCGCGGCGGCCTTCGAGCGCGCCGGGGCGGTGTGCGAGCAGTTTGTGGTGCGGACTGCAACGCGGGACGCCCTGAACGACAGCTTGCGCGCCCTCGCCGAGCGCCTTGCCGCCGTTCAGATCGTGATGCTCCCCGGCGGATTCTCGGCGGGGGACGAACCGGCCGGTAGCGGAAAGTACATCGCCGCACTGCTGCGCTCACCGATGGTACGTGAGGTCATCGAGCGCGACTATCTTGCTCGCGACGACAAACTGATGGTGGGGATATGCAACGGCTTCCAAGCGATGGTTCGCACCGGATTGGTACCCTTCGGCTCATTCGTAGAGCGAGGGGCGGGGTGGCCGGCCCTCGCGCCGAACCTCGTCGCCCACCACGTCTCGCGAAGTGTGCTGACGCAGATCACCTCGACGCACGGGCCGTGGCTCGCCTCGTCGAACGCCGGCGATATCGTCTCGGTGCCGATTTCCCACGGCGAAGGGCGCTTCGTGTGCGATCCCGAAATCGTACGGGTGTTGGAGTCGGCGGGGCAGGTCGCCGCGCGTTACGTCGATCGGCAGGCTCGTGTGCGCGAGGACCGGCCCTGGAATCCCAACGGTTCGGTCGGTGGAATCGAGGCGCTCCTCTCCCCGGACGGGCGCTTTCTCGGCAAGATGGGCCATACCGAACGGCAATGCGAGGGGCTCTATCGCAATCTTCCGTCGGTGGGTTCGTTGAAACTCTTCGAGAGCGGCGTGGCGTTTTTTCGGTAGCCGCCGACGATGAGGGCGTTTGCGGATCGTATCGCGCGCTCCGATGGACACGGGAAAGTCGCCCGTGTAGACTGACGGCGAAGATATCGTTCTTTGAATACGGTGTGTCGTAGTCCGTGGCCACTGCGGCGACTCACCGAGTCCGTATAACCCCGATAATCGGTTCGGGAGTCTCTACCGGAACGCCGTAACGTTCCGACTACGGGCGGAAACATCCATCTCCCACACACGCGTTTCGCCGTTGTAGGTGTGGAGTGTTTCCACCGTTCGGCTCCCGATCCTACGGTACCTGTAAGGAGGGAGACCGTGCACACCGACACGTCCGCGCCGCACCGGGGCGCTCAGTTGTACGAGGGAAAGGCGAAGCGCGTTTTTGCGGCCTCCGACCCCGATCTGGTAATCTTCGAATACAAAGACGACGCTACGGCGTTCAACGGTGAGAAGCATGAGGTCTTCTCCGGCAAAGGGGAGCTGAACAATCGACTCAGCGCGGTCCTGCTTGCCGAAGTCGCCTCCCGGGGTATCGCGACGCACTTCGTGCGCCGCCTCTCGGAGCGGGAACAATTGTGCCGCCGGGTACGGATCGTGCCGCTGGAGGTAGTCGTGCGTAATCGCGTCGCCGGAAGCATGGCTCGCCGTCTCGGTATCGAGGAGGGGACACCCCTCGCGCACACGGTGGTCGAGTGGTGTTATAAAGACGATTCCCTGGGCGATCCCCTGATCGGTCCGCACCACGCCGCGGCGATCGGTGCCGCCACGTGGGCCGAGATCTCCTGGATGGAACGCACCGCTCTTACGGTGGGGAGGATTCTCGCACGTCTCTTCGATTCCGTGGGTATCGAGCTGGTGGACTTCAAACTCGAGTTCGGCCGCCTGGAGGCCGCGTCGACATCGGTTGACGGAGCGCTCGGTCCCGGAAGACTCATATTGGCCGACGAGATCAGCCCCGACACGTGCCGCCTGTGGGACACGCATACCGGCGAACGGCTCGATAAAGATCGCTTTCGGCGCGATTTGGGGCCGCTGCTCGACGGCTATCGCGCGATCCTCCGGCGTCTCGATTCGATTCATTGTACGGATGAGCGCTCCTACGGGTCGCCTTTGGTTGTCGGAGATTCACGCCGTGACGGGTAGCCCGGTAGAGAGCCGTTGGTTCGACGCCCACGACCCCTCCGACCGTTTGAGCGAGGAGTGCGGCGTCTTCGGCATTTTTATACCCGATGGGGACGACCCGCTGACCCGCTCGGTAGCGCGGCTCGTCTATTACGGGCTCTACGCGCAGCAACACCGCGGCCAGGAGAGCGCCGGTATGGTGATCTCTACCGACGGGCATCTGGAACACCATCGCGGTATGGGGTTGGTTTCGGAGGTTTTTTCCGACGATCTGTTGGACACAACGTCGGGGCGTTCGGCGATCGGCCACGTGCGGTACTCCACCGCCGGGTCCAGCACCATAACCAACGCCCAACCCCTTATGGCGCAGTCGCGCCTCGGCGAAATCGCCATCGGTCATAACGGAAACCTCGTCAACGCGCCGGTGATCAGGGAACTGTTGGAAGACGCGGGCGTGATGTTCCAGACGACCAGTGACTCGGAGGTGATCCTCAACCTTGTGGCGCGGAGCGCTCGTCACGGATTGCGCCGCGCGCTCCAGGACGCTATGCGGGCGATTCAGGGCGCCTTCTCTCTGGTGTTGCTTACCGAGGATCGCTTGATCGCCGTGCGCGACCCCAAAGGAATTCGACCGCTCGTGATAGGGGTGCTCGGCGATGCGACGATCGTCGCGAGCGAAACGTGCGCCTTGGACGCCGTCGGCGCGACGCGCATCCGGGACGTGGAGCCGGGAGAGATCGTGATCGTCTCGGCGCACGGAATCGAGTCGGTCACACTGCACGAACGTACCGAGAATCGCGTCTGCTCGTTCGAGTTCGTCTATTTCTCACGGCCCGACAGCGAGGTCGACGGCGTCAGCGTCTACGCCTCGCGACTTGAGGCGGGACGTATTCTCTACCGCGAGGCGCCGGCGGACGCCGATATCGTTTCGGGAGTGCCCGACTCCGGCGTCGTGGCGGCCCACGGCTTTGCCGAGGCGGCGGGCCTCCCCTACGAGATGACGCTCATCAAAAACAAGTACGTAGGGCGGTCGTTTATCGCCCCGACTCAAGAGCTCAGGGAGCGCGCCGTGAGTGTAAAACTCAACGCCCTCAGACACACTATTGAGGGAAAGCGCATCGTGCTCATCGACGATTCGATCGTCCGAGGGACGACGATGAGACGCTTGGTGGCGATGTTGCGCCGTGCCGGAGCGGCCGAGGTTCATATTCGCATAGCCTCCCCGCCGGTACGGCACGCGTGTCACTTCGGAATGGACTATCCGACTCGAGACGAGCTCGCAGGCACGCGGGGCACCGACGCGGTGTGCCGCGACATCGGCGCCGATAGTCTCGCCTATCTCTCGTTGGAGGGACTGCACGCGTCGCTGGGCGGGTCACGCCACTTTTGCACCGGATGTCTCACGGGAGTCTACCCGGTGGCTGCGCCGGTAGAGCAGGAGAAGGACGAGTTGGAGCGCTCTATGAGCGGTGAGACGACGGCAAGGAGCAACGGCACCGACGAGACACTCGCTACGGCCGTACCCGTGGAGAAAGGCGCCGACGAGGCGGTGGTAGATTGGGATCGGCTCACCTCGGGGAGTCGTAAATCGTGACTCGACCGGACGACGCAGTCGACTATCGGTCCTCGGGCGTCGATGTCGAGGCGGGGCGTCGGCTGGTCGAGGATATCGGCGACTCGGTTGAGTCTACCCACGGTCCCGAGGTGCTCGGTTCCCTCGGTGGATTCGCCGGGCTATACCACTTGAACGGGTACCGTGATCCGGTTCTGGTGTCCGGCGCCGACGGAGTGGGTACCAAAGTGGAAGTCGCTCGCGCGGCGGGGCGTTACGAAACGATCGGTATCGATCTGGTGGCGATGTGCGTCAACGACGTGATCTGCCACGGTGCACGTCCCCTCTTTTTCCTCGACTATATAGCGGTGGATCGCCTGGACCCGTCGGTAGCGGCGGAGGTCGTCAACGGTGTGGCGGTCGGGTGCAGGCGGGCGGGGTGCGCGCTCATCGGCGGCGAGACCGCGGAGATGCCGGGCGTGTATCGACCCGGGCGGTTCGACCTTGCCGGGTTCGCCCTCGGTGCGGTGGAGCGGGAGGCCGTCGTCGACGGACGCTTCGTGCGCGCCGGGATGGCCCTCGTCGGTCTTGCGTCGAGCGGATTTCACGCCAACGGGTTTTCTCTGCTCCGCCGCATCGTTCCCGGACTCGACGATCCCGATGCCCGGGCCGAGGCGGACGGCGCGGCCGGTCGCGCCGCAGAAGACGGACTTCGGGCGGTGCGCGATCTGGTGCTGCGACCCACACGAATCTACGCATCGGTTGTCTCGGCGATTTCGGCCTCCTCGCCGATCGCCGGGATCGCCCATATCACCGGCGGCGGATGGTTCGAGAACATTCCGCGTCTGTTGGGCGTTCGTCGAGGCGAGTTATCACTCGTGGTCGACCGGCGCGCCGTCCCGCGACCGGAGGCGTATGAAATACTGCGCGGCGCACCGGTCGATGAACGTGAGTTGTACGGCACGTTCAACATGGGGCTCGGTATGGTACTGGCCGTGGAGGCCCGCACGGTCGACCTCGTCCGTTCGATCTGCGCCGAGGAGGGTGTCGCGGCGTGGAAGATCGGAGAGGTCGCCGGGAAAGCCTCGGGCTCCGCTCCGGCGAAGGTCGAAGGGGACCTCATCGTCGAGGGGTTCGACCCGCGGTGAACCGTGACGCGCCCGTGCCGTTGAGCGTCCTCGCCTCCGGCTCCGGCACGACCCTGCAGGCGATCATCGACGCCGTCGATCGGGGTGAGCTCCCGTGCCGCATCGATGTGGTAGCCTCGGACCGCCCGGATGTGCATGCGTTAACGCGTGCGGAGACGGTGGGCATCCCTACCGCCGTGGTTGACCGTCGGGTTCATCGATCCGAGTTCTCCACCCGTCTGGGGGAGGTGATCCCCGACTCGACGCGCCTGGTTGTGCTGGCCGGCTTTCTCTCGATCGTAGGTGAGCCCCTTTTGACGCGTTTCCGCCGTAGGATGATCAACATCCATCCGTCGCTACTCCCCGATTTCGGCGGTCGGGGCATGTACGGGGACCACGTCCATCGCGCAGTCATCGCCTCCGGGGCCGTACGGAGCGGATGTACCGTTCACTATGTCGATGCCGGTACCGATACCGGTGACATCATTCTCCAGCGGTCGGTGCCGGTCGTCGGAGGAGATACACCCCGGAGCCTATCGTCTCGTCTACGACCGGTGGAGCATCGCGCGATGTGCGACGCGATACTGACGGTCCTCCCTCGCTTGCGGTAAGATCGTGATTCCACCGCCGGGGCACGGGCGGTCGGTGAAACGGGGAGATAGAAGGAGTGAGCATGAGAGTACTTGTCGTCGGTTCGGGCGGTCGGGAGCACGCACTCGCGTGGCGCCTCATCGAAAGCCCGAGTGTCCGAGCGGTCCTGGTATCTCCGGGCAACGCAGGGATGGCGACCGATCCGCGTATCACCGTCGTCTCCCCGAAGCCCTCCGCCGAATCGATACGCGGTTTGGACGTCGATGTCGTGGTCATCGGGCCCGAAGCTCCTCTGGTCGCCGGGTTGGCCGATGAGTTGCGCGGTGAAGGAATCGATGTCGTCGGACCTTCGCGGGAGGCTGCGCGACTCGAAGGCAGCAAGGCCTTTGCCAAGGACTTCATGCGCGACCACGCCATTCGCACCGCCGATTATCGCGTGTGTCGCACCGTGGAGGAGGCCCGGGAGGCGGTGCGGGAGTTCGGCGTACCGGTGGTCATAAAGGCGGACGGACTCGCGGCGGGCAAGGGTGTGTCGGTGTGCGAGTCGGAGACGCAGGCTGCGGCGGCGATCGAGACGATCATGACCGAGCGCCTCTTCGGAGAGGCCGGCGAAACGGTGGTCGTGGAGCGATGTCTGTCGGGCTTTGAGGCGTCGGTTATCGTGATGCTCGATGAGTCGGGATACATCACCCTCCCGACCGCGCAGGATCATAAGCGGATCGGCGAGGGCGACCTCGGCGCGAATACCGGCGGCATGGGAGCGATCGCGCCGAATCCTCGGATTACCGACACCGTCCGTGCTCGGATCGAGCGCGACATCGTCGAGCCGAGTGTCGAGGCCGTTCGCAGCATGGGAGCGTTGTTTCGCGGATTTCTCTTCATCGGGTTGATGGTCGACGACGGTGAGGCGCGCGTCCTCGAATACAACGTACGATTCGGCGATCCGGAGGCGCAGGCGATTCTCCCGCTCATCGACGGCGACTTCGGCGTGTTGTTGCGCGGTCTCGCCCAGGGGCGCCTCGGCGATGCGGTGAACGAGGCGAGCTTCGGCGTCCGTGACGGCGCGAGTTGCGCCGTGGTGGCGGCCTCTGCGGGCTATCCCGGGCCCTACAATTCGGGCGCGCGTGTCGCGGTCGAACCGGTTCCCAGCCGCAGCGCTTTGTCCGGACAAACCCATATCTTCTACGCCGGCCTCGCCGCCGACGGTAACGAGCTCAAAACCGCGGGGGGGCGCGTGCTCGCCGCCGTCTCGCGCGGCGCAACGGTCGACGAGGCGCGCAGGCGTGCGTATGAGCGTTTGCGTCTCGTCTCCTTTGACGGCATGCAGTATCGTCGCGACATCGGCGGACCGTCACTGTCGGAGAGTATCGTAGAGGAGACCGACGTGCTCATGGCGCAGTTTCGTAAACGGGGCGGGCTTCTGCCGGTCGTCGTGCAACAGATCGACGGCGGTGAGGTCCTGATGGTCGGATACGCCAATCGCGCCGCATTGGAGGCGACGCAGCGCACCGGAAAGGCGACGTTCTGGAGCACCGGTCGCAGTGAGCTATGGACCAAGGGGGAGACGAGCGGCAACGTACTCTACGTCGAGGAGATTCGCATAGACTGCGACCAGGACGCCCTCCTTTATCGCGTACGGTTGGACGGAGACGGTGCGTGTCATACACGGAACGACGACGGACGACCGCGACATAGCTGCTTCTACCGCTCCGTCGGATCGGACGGACTGCTTACGCAACACGAGTCGTGAGGCGCCGGTCCTCAGTTCGGCTCGTACGCCGGGAGCGTAATGATACATCGTGCACCCACTTCCGAGTGGTGCGCCGCCTCGATTCGGATCGATCCGCCGTGGGCGCGAACGATCTCGGCGGCGATCGCGAGGCCTAAGCCGCTCCCGCCCTCCTCGCGACCGCGGTGGGCGTCGAGCCGGACGAAGCGCTCGAATACACGCTCGCGGTCGGCCTCCGGTACGCCCGGACCGGCGTCCTCGACGGCGATGTACACCGTACCGGCGTCGAGGCGACCGCCTTCGATACGGATAGCGCTTCCACCGGGCGCGTAGCGCAGTGCGTTGCCGATGATATTGGCGAGCACCTGCCCCATTCGAGACGGATCGACGGCAACCTGTGGTGACTCGGCGACGGGACGTGCGGTGCGGAGGGTAACGCGCGCCGCTCGCGCGGCCGGCGCAAAGCGATCGTGCGCATCGCGTATCACCCCGTCGAGAGTCATCGGCGTGAGAGTGAGAGACAACCGCCCGGCGTCGGCTCGCGCCAAGAGTTGCAGATCGTCCACGAGCATCCCGAGACGATCGACGTCGCGCGACAGGGCGTTCCACTGCTCACCCTCCGGCCGGTACACCCCGTCGCGGAGCATGTCGATTCTTGCGGTGACGAGCGCGATCGGCGTTCTCAGTTCATGCGCGGCGTCGGCGACGAATCGGCGCCGACTCCGCTCCTGCAGCGCCACTTCACGAGCCATGGTGTTAAAACTGCGGGCGAGCATCGACAGTTCGTGTTCGCCCGAAGGAACCTCTACGACGCTCTCGTAGTTTCCGGTCGCGATCTCGCGGGCCGCGGCATCCAGGGCGCGGATCGGGCGCAGTAGCCAGCGCGCCCACCACGCGCTCAATACCGCCGCCGCCGAGAGAACGAAGACGGACGTCACGGCGATGGCGCGGCGCATCGTATCCATAACCGCATCGAGCAGTTGGTTTCGCTCCTCGGCGATCATCGAGCCGACCAACAACCACGCGACGACGCCGTCGGCCCCACGAAGCGCCACGCCGCGATCGCGCCACACTCCGCCGGGAGCCTCGGCGACGATCTCACGGGCACGGTCGCGATCGATGCCGTGTATCGCCACGAGTCGATCGTCCGGATCGATGACGACGACGGGCTGATTTGAAAAAAACGCACGGCTGCGCTCATGCATCATCGGCACGATGCGTCCGTATGAATCTCGGGGTCGGCGCATGAGCCACGGCCTGTGGCGCACCCTCCCGCCGTGCATCGGATCGTCGATCGCCGGTTCGGACGCCCGCGTCGACAGCTCGCCGCGAAGCAGTTCCTCGACTCCCGACCACGATCCGTTCCGGCGATAGTAGCTCTCGAGCCACGGGGCCAGGCGCATCGCGACCGCACGGTCGACTCCGGTCCCGACGTCGGCGACGTCGCGGTATGTGATCGAGGCTACCGACACGACGAACACGAAGAGCGCGGAAGCGACGAGAATAACGTGGCTCGCCGCGATCCGTGCGCTCAACCGCGCCTTCACTCGGACTCCTCCATCCGATATCCGACTCCCCAAACGGTCTTGATCCGACGGGGTTCATGCGGATTCGTCTCGATGCGTTTGCGGATATTTTTGATATGGACGTCGACGGTGCGCTCGTATCCTTCATATGTCGTGTCCTGAACGCTTTCCAGGAGTTGCAGGCGCGTGAACACGCGCCCCGGCGATTTCGCAAGGGTGAGGAGCATCGAGAATTGGGCTGCGGTAAGATCGACGCGCCGCCCTGCAACGGTGACGATCCGACGATCGACGTCGATCCGTACGTCTCCGGCCGATACGACCGCATCCTGCGATGTGTCGGCCGATCTGCGATCCGTTCGCCGGAGCACCGCCTCAATACGAAGTGCCAACTCCGGCAGACTGAACGGTTTGACCACGTAGTCATCGGCGCCCGCCCGAAAGCCGGCAAGCCTGTCGTCCTCCTCGCCCCGCGCCGTCGTGATGATGGTCGGTATCGACGTCTGTGTGGCGACGACGCGAGCCACTTCCAGGCCGTCAAGATTGGGAAGGTTGAGATCGAGCACAATGATGTCGGGAGGGGCGTCGAATACGAGTCTGATCGCTTCTGCGCCGTCGAAAGCGGCCCTCGTTTTGTACCCTTTACTCGCCAGATAGTCGCATATCATACGGTTGAGATCGTGTTCATCTTCCACGACCAACACTGTCGCCATCGCTCTCCCCGCCGGTAGTGTATCAGATGTCGGCCGAAATCGAAGCCCGCTGCGCACCCGTCACGAATCGACCCGGAGAGTGTCGATCCCCGGGTCCTTCACGGTTCGACGGTTTGCGTTCTTACGCACCGCGTTAGCGCGTATCTCTACCGCGCGGTTGCTCTCCCCGGCCGGTCGGTTCCGAGGTCCGGCAGCCGCCGTAGCCCATCGGACCGCCTGTACCGTACCACGCCGAGTCGCGGCCGCCCGCTCGGCGACCCCACCGGCCTCCTCGCGCGCCCCGTCGCCCGAGGGGAAGGACAACGCGCGTATCCCCGCTCTCGAAAGCGGTGACCATGATACGCCGCTCGGTTCCGATGAGATCGAAGGAGGCGGTCTCCATAACATATCCTTCCACGGTCACCGTCTCGCCGCTGTCGACCGAGATTTCCGACGCCAGGGACGGATGAATCAGAAGATCGTAGCGAGTTTGACCTGCAATCAGGACCGGTAACGTATCCTCCTCGAGGACGATCCGTCCGGTAATCGTCTGGGCCTCTCCGTCGGGGCGATCCTGTGCCGCGACAAAACCTGCAAGCGTGCTGAGCAGTAGCATGGTAACAATCGTACGCTTCATGTCGTACCTCCAAGTGATTTGATGTTCCGAAGATAGCGGCAAAGTATGAACCGAGTTTGAACGATCTCTATTGATTGTTTGAACATGGGACGGTAGCGTTGCTGCCATGGATTTCGAACGCGACGGGCTTGCACTTCTGTTGAATCGAGCGATCGAGTATAGCGCACTGAAGGACGTGGATCGCAGCGGCTGGATTTTGCGAGAAGTGGAACGGCCCGAATCGGTAGCGGATCATTCCTGGGGCACCGCGCAGCTGTGTTTGCTCTTTGCGCCGTACGCTGCAATCGACGATAGCCTCGCGGCTCTCGATCCCCACCGGGCCGTATCGATGGCGTTGGTACACGATTTGGCCGAGGTGCAAGTGGGAGACATCCCTCGACGACAGAATCCCGAGGTCTCTCATCCGTCGGCTGAGGAGAAGGCTCGACTTGAAGATGCGGCAATCGTGCGCCTCACGACCGCGCGCGGTGAGGCGGTTGACGGACAGGCCGAAATGAGTCTGCATCTCGTCGGCGAGTTGTGGAGAGAGTACGAGGGCGCGATCTCTCCGGCCGCCCGATTCGTGCGCGACATGAACCTTATCGATATGTGTCTACAGGCGTACGTGTATGAGCGCGACAAGCGTTACGACCCCTCCGCCGGAGAGCAGGTCTTTCCCGATTATCCCCGTATGGACGAGTTCTTTGAGACGAGTCGATCGCGACTGTCTACCGCCTTGGGGCGGCGTCTCCACACTATGATCGAGGAGCGCTATCGCACCGTCGTAACCGGGGTAGTCGCAGAGTAGACTTCCTCCCGCATCCCGCGTCGTCAATCGAACAGTACGTAGTAGCGACGGGCGCGCCCGCTCTCGTAGAGAACCGCCGACCCGTGGAGCTGCTCCACCATGAGGGTGAGGATACTGCTGGTCGCAATGGGCGCTCCGGGCGTGTCGGTGAGTCGTCCGATGTGTCCCGCCTCCACCGTAAGGCGGTGGCTTTGTTCCGTACGCTCCAGACGGATGTACAGACTTCGCGTGCCGTCGAGTACGATTTTGTTCGCGCATACTTCGGTGATAATCTCGTTTATCAGTAGCGCCAGGGGGACGGCGCGCCGCATCGGAAGGCTTTCGATTTCGATTTGGTAATCCGGATCATCTATCATGCCGCACCCGCCGCCGGCCAGGGCGGCGGCCACGACGCGATGGATCAACGGCGCAGGCTTCACGTGCGAAAAGGAGCGTTCGCGATACAACTCGTCGAAGACCTCGCCGATCGCGGTGATACGACCGGCGAGGAGATCGGGTGAACTGACGCGCGCCAGACTCGCGACGAGTTGCAGGTTGTCGCGGACGCGATGGTTAATCTCGTGCAGCAACGCTTCGCGTTCCGCCAACAGCGACCGCTCCCGCGTGATGTCGGAAAAGACGCCCTGGAGGCCGATAACGTGTCCGGCGCGATCTCGGAGCGTCGAGGCGCGCACTTGGATCCACAACGGTTCTCCCGAGGCGTGCAGGCCGCGCCACTCAAAGACGCGTTGCTCTTCCTGCACTTCCGCCCGTACATCGACCAGCAACGTCCTGGCTTCGCGACTCGCCTCTTCCCGATCCTGCTCGATCGCAACGCACCAAAAGGGAGTTCCGATGAGATCCTCGGGGTCGAGTCCCAGCGTACGACGGCTGGATCGACTCAGATAGTTCAGGCGACCTTCAAGATCGGTGGTCCACACGAGATCCCGCGTGCTCTCGACGATGTTTTCGTACTGCTCCTCGAGGAGGAGACGGTCGGTCACATTTTGCCATATGAACGCTGCGTCGTCGCGTCCGTTCCAGCGGTAGAGCGGTGTCGCCCGTACCAACCGTTGTGTCTTTTCAAAATGAAACTCCGCAACGTCATCGTCTTCCGTAGGACTCTCCGTCGAGGCGATACGCTGCAATGCGTCGACCGCCGAGGTGGGAAGAATACCGCGGATCGAGCGGCCTAAAATCTCCGCCTCGTCATATCCGGTGAGACGTGTAAAGGATCGATTCATCCACACGATGATCAAATCCCGATCGATTTTGCATACGCCGTCGGAGATGTGATCGAGGATGGTGTCGACATCCCGCTTAAACTCGAGAAGCTCGCGAGTGATATGCCGTGAATGGATGTGGTCGATCCCGAGCGTGGAGTCGCGCTGTTGGGTGCTCATCGTGTCGAAGTTGGTCAGCGCGTCGATTAGGTGCTTGACCGTCGTGCTGATCGGACCCTTTGCGATGTATATATCGCAGGGAGTACGAGCGCGAATTTCCGGCGCTTCCGCCGCTACGCCGGATATAACGACCGTGCGGATATGGCTCCATTCCGGGACGGACCGCACGATGCGCAGGAGTTTCTCCCCGCTGACGTTCGGCATGATAAGATCCGTCACGAGGACGTCCGGCGGCTCTCTCTCTATCGACCGGAGCGCCTCGACGCCGCTCGGAGCGGTTCGTACTTCGTACCCGAACTCCTCAATCCCCAGACGCAGCAGCTCAAGAATATCCGGGTCGTTATCTACCAGCAGAAGATGTGCCATTGGTTCCTGTATTGCGTTAGACTAACAGTATCGATGAGTACCGTACTGCGTCGCTGCTTTGTTATCACACTTATCGGCTTTCTGACCAGCCAAGTTGACGGTCAGGTTTTCTTTGCCGACGGCCAACGCCCCAAGTTTAACCTTATCACGCGTCAAAGCGGGTTGCCTAGCAGCTCGGTCTCCTCGATCCAACAGGATCGGCGGGGCTTTTTGTGGCTGGGCACCCAAGGAGGGCTCTCCCGCTACGACGGTCGACGGTTTCGAACTCACCGAAATCAACCCTTCAATCTCGACTCGCTGCCGCACGATCTGGTGCAGACGATCTACTATGACGAGGAGACCGACTCGATCTGGGTCGGTACCTACGACGGGCTCGCGCGCTTCACCGCGGGCCGACTCGGATTTGAGACGTATCGCCACGACTACGAAGATCCCACGAGCCTCAGCAACGCCGTCGTGCTCTCGATCAGCCGCGGACCCGAAGGACGGCTGTGGGTCGGTACGCAGGACGGACTCAATCGCATGACGGACGGGGGGGCGTTCGAGCGCATTCCCACATCGAGCGAGGTGATTCGCGATCTCCTTTTGGACTCCGACGGAGTACTGTGGATCGCCACCTACGACGGGCTCGCCCGCTGGGACGGTGAGTCCGAGCGCGTTGTGGATGTGGATATTGAGCTACCCTCTCCGTTCGTGATGGCCCTCGACGAGATCGAGCCGGGAACGATCCTCATCGGCACGTGGGGCACGCCTCCCTATCCGGGAGGGATCGCCGTGTATTCGGTAGACCGGGGCGTCAGGGAGGTCCGGCAGTTCAGCGCCAACACGATCTACACGGTGTTGGCCGCCGATGACGGGTCCTTGTGGGCCGGCAGCTGGGGAGGCGGTCTTTTTGCGGTGACTTCCGACGGCGAGGTCTACGAGTTCACGCTGCAATCCGCCGATAGTTTGGCCTCCTCGGTCATCTACGCCCTCTTTCAGGACGCCACCGGGCTCATATGGGTCGGAACGAACGGAGGAGGGCTACACTACCTCAGTCCGCGACAGCGGAACTATCGCACCCACTTTCACGACCCCGAACGTCCCGGGAGTCTGCCGGCCGGTAAGATTAACGCGTTGATTCGCACCCGTGACGGCACGCTGTGGGCCGGCCTGTACAGCGGAGGGTTGGCCCGCTACGACGATGACGGCGCAGTGTGGTATAGGTATCGCCACGATGCGACGGACCGTTATTCCCTCGCCGACGACATCGTAACGACCCTGTTCGAGGATCGCGACGGGTACCTGTGGGTCGGCACAAATGAGGGGCTGCAACGGTACGACGCAGGAAGCGACCGCTTTCATGCGTGGGGGCGCGACGTCCATGAGGCGGCCGTCTACGACGACGAGATTATCTACGCCCTCGAGCAGGATCGCCGCGGGCGGTTCTGGATCGGCACCTATCGGCAAGGTGTGCGTCGATTCGACCCGGTTACCGGCGAGACACGCGTCTACCGACACGACGCGTCGACCCCCGGGACGCTCACCGACGACCTCATCTACGACATCCTCGCCGACGGTGCCGGTGATATCTGGATCGCAACCAACGACGGACTCAATCGATATCGGGAGGAGTCGGACGACTTCGAGGCGTATCGTTACGATCCGCGTAACCCCCGGGGCTTGAGCAGTAACTCGGTGCGCGTGCTCTACGAGGACTCGCGCGGCTGGTTTTGGATCGGAACTACCAGCGGAGGGCTCAGCCGACTTGATCGGCGCAGCCGCATTTTCGAACACCTGACCGAGGAGGACGGGCTCTCGAACAATACGATACTGGCCATTCTGGAGGGGTACGACGGTAGGGTGTGGGCGTCGACGCAGCGCGGCCTGTCGATGTACGACCCGGCGACCGATCACATCGATGTATTGGACGAACGTGACGGCCTATTCGGGAGCGAGTTTCACACGGGCCACTTTCGCGACCCCGACGGGACACTCCTGTTCGGTGGGGGACACGGGATTACGCAGATCGACTCGTCGGTCACCACCCAGAACCCGCATCCTCCGCGCGTACAGATCACCGACGTACGCGTCTTTCAGGAGTCGATCGACTCGGAGCTCATTTCGTTTAACGGTGCGAGTCTACGGTTGGGACCCGACGACAGTTTCGTCAGCTTTGAGTTTGTCGCACTCGACTACGAGTCGCCGGAGAGTAATACCTATGCCTACCGGCTGGTCGGTTTCGATAGAGAGTGGATTTACAGCGGCACGCGCAACTTTGCGACCTATACCAACCTTCCGGCGGGACACTATCAGCTGCAGGTACAAGCGGCAAACGCCGCCGGATCGTGGAGCGAGACGCCGGTGTTGTTGGATCTTACCGTGCTCAGACCGTGGTACCTCCACTGGTGGGCTCTGACGATCTACGGTCTGGTCGGCGTGTTGGTCTTTCGCGGCGCGTGGCGTATCCGAGAGGCGCGCGTCCTATCGGAGAAGAACCAAGCACTCAAGCACGCGGTTTCACAGCTCGCGGTGGCAAACAAGGAGTTGGAGCGTCTGAGCGTGCGCGACCCGCTGACCGGCGTCTTTAACCGACGCTACTTCGACGCGCACCTGGCGGAGGAGTGGTCGCGGGCGCGACGCTCCCACTGCTCGATTGCGTTGATCATGATCGATGTCGACCGCTTCAAGCAGTTTAACGACATCTACGGGCACGTGGCCGGCGATCGAGCTCTCTCTGCGGTAAGCGCGGTCATGGAGTCGCAGCTGTCCCGCACCACCGACTTCTTGGCGCGATACGGCGGCGAGGAGTTTGCCGTACTGCTGTACGAGACCGATCAGGACGGCGCCCGTCACATCGGCGAGCGAATCCGTCGCGCCGTGGAAGAGACCGATACCGGAGAGGGTCTGCGACCCGTGACGGTCAGTCTCGGCGTATCCGTTGCCGTACCACAGGCGGGCGTTACCGCGTCGAATCTCGTGCAATCGGCCGATGAGGCACTCTACACCGCCAAACGGAACGGAAGAAATCGCTTGGAGTACAACGTATGTATCGGAGCATGAGTCTCCGACGCCGGGAGCTTCTTGCGACGATTATCGTCTTTCGACGGGCTATGACCTCCTTCGCGCACTCCCTTCGCAACGCCGCCGCGGGCGACGACACTCGTTCCCCTCTATTCGACGGTCTCAAGTGAAGCAACGAGCGGCGTCATGAAGGTGCCGACCATCATTGCCGCGATTTTCATCCCATATGCCGGGCGTGGGACGGCGATGGGGGTATCCGGCGGTTCCAGTCGTCATGGCTGCCGTCGTGATTGCGATGGTATGGTATTTCCGACGTCGTAAATGGTTCTATGCCGACCGTGTATCGTGTAGCAACGAAAACAAGACAGAGAGTGTGGAGGCGAAACAAGAGAGGGGCGGTACGCCGCCCCTCTCGAGATCTTATACGGTGAGATCGATCCGTTGGCCGAGGGCCGGATCGGTCAACGCAAGGCCCTGTTGAACTTGCGTGTCCGTCGCCGCAGAGGTTGCCGCGCCGGCGCTCGTGATGAGATCGGTCATCTGCGAGCCCTGGGTTGCGGCAAGATCTACGCTGCTTCTGAGTACCGCCATGCCGGCGTCCTGCTGAGCTTGAGCTTGATTCATCGACACATAAGCCGTTGTCATCGCATCAATCATGCTCTAAAGCATAGCGGAGTATGTTCGCCGCGTCCAGTTTTTCGTTCATTTTGTCGGAGTCTAACGATTAACTCACACGAGCCAACACGGAGCGAACCTCGGCGGCGGATTCGGCCTCCAGACATTGCGCGACTACGCCGCGTAGTGCCTCTCTGGAGAGGTTTCGGAGGCGATCCTTGGCATCGGGAATCGCCGTGGGCGACATGGAGAACTCGTCCAGGCCCATTCCCAAAAGAAGCGGAATCGCCAGCGGATCGCCGGCCATCTCGCCGCACATACCGACTCGTTTGCCCTCCCCGTGGGCCGCATCGATGATCATGCGTATTACTTCAAGCACCGCCGGCTCGAAACTATCGGCTAACGTCGCTACCCGCTCATTGGTGCGGTCTGCGGCGAGGAGGTATTGCGTCAGGTCGTTGGTCCCGATGGAGAAAAAGTCGACCAACCGGGCGAGACGGCGCGACGCCACGGCTGCGGCCGGAATCTCCACCATAATGCCGGTTTGGACGTCTCGGGCGTAGGGTACGCCGCGCCGATTGAGTTCCACACGCACGCCGGCGAGGGCCGCTTGCAACTGCTTGACCTCGGCGGCGGTCGCAACCATCGGAAACATGATCTTCACGGTGCGATCCGGTGACGCCCTTAAGAGCGCGCGCAGTTGCGGTAACAACAGACGCTCCGGATCGGCGAGGGCGAGACGAATGGCCCGTTGCCCCAGAAAGGGGTTACTCTCCGCAGGCGTGGAAACCGACCGCAACGGCTTGTCTCCGCCCACGTCGAGGGTGCGTACGACGACCGGGCGCGTTCCGAACAGATCGACGATCTCTCGGTAGACTCGATACTGCTCCTCCTCGTCGGGGAGCGTTGCACGGTCGAGAAAGAGAAACTCCGTCCGGAGCAGCCCCACGCCTTCGGCACCGTACTCTACGGCTTGGCGTGCGTCCTCTACTCCGCCGATGTTTGCAACCACCTCTACCGGTACGCCGTCCGACGTTCTCGCCGGCTCGTGTGCCCGTTGTAATAGACCGGCGCGCCGACTATCGAAATCGTCCTTGCGCGCACGATAGATCGAGACGGTCTCCATATCGGGCTCGACGATGAGCCTGCCCTCTATGGCGTCTACGATCGCCGTCTCGCGCGCATCGACGGTGAGCGCGCCGAGCCCCACGATCGCCGGGATGCCGAGGCTACGCGCGATGATCGCCGTGTGCGACGTGGCGCTGCCGATTTCGGTACACAGGGCAAGCACCTTCGTGCGATCCATCGATACCGTATCCGAAGGCGTCAGATCGTGCGCCACGATGATTGACGGCTCGTTAACGTCGTCAAACGGATCGGTCTCTATTCCTGAGAGCCGCTTGATCATACGCTCGCCCAGATCGCGGATGTCGATTGCGCGGCCGGCAAAGTACGCGTCGTCTATCTCGGAGAACTCCGCTACCAACTCGTCGGTAACGAACCGCGTGGCACTCTCGCCGCATATGCTTTCATCGGCGATCCGCGATCGAATCTCTTCGCCGAAGGTCGGATCCTCCAGGAACTCCATCTGGATTTCGAAGATCGCGGCCTCGTCGTCTTTGTCCCGTTCGGTGAGGGTGGCGGCCAGTGCTTGGAGTTCCTGCGCTACCCGCTCGCGCACGTCGTCGTAACGCGCAAGCTCCGCCGTGACGTCGTCTACCGCGCGACGATCCGTGGGTATCGTCGGCGCGCGGTACACGAACAGCGGTCCGATCGCAATACCCGCGCTCGCGGCGTGTCCGGCGACGGTCTTCACTGCTCATCCTCGGCTACGTCGCCCAAGAAGTCCAGAAGTCCGGCAAGCGCCTCGTCCTCGTCCGGCCCCTCGACGACGATCTCGACCTCTTGGTGTTGGGCCGCGGCGATTTTTATCACCTTGACAAGGCTCTTTGCGTCGACCGTCTCGCCGTCGCGGGTAAGGTTGCGTATCGTGATGGTCGATTCGTACCCCTTCGCGCGTTTCACGAAGCGTGCGGCCGGGCGCGCATGGAGCCCGACGGCGTGTTGTACGGCGGCCGTGGCGCGTTTCATGGTGCATTCCTCCGCACCAGTTGGTCCTGGAGGTTTCTGAGATAGAAGATCGTCGTGTCGGTCTTCACCGTGACATCGCTATAGGTGATCGGCTCACCCGCTCTTACGTCGCGAACCATCGTCGACCCAGGCGCGAGGCCCAAGGGAAGTAAGTTCTCCTCGGTCGCGATTGATGCGCGCTCCGCCATGCCGTAGGCGGTGTATCCGCCCAAGCTGTCGATCACCTCTCCGGCTTTCAGATCGCGCTTTGCATATGCCACCGTCTCGACGACCGGAGGTTTGTCGGTCGCGATCGTCGTCTCGCCCTTGAGGACGGCGCGGGCGATGGAGATCGGTGTCTCCAGACTGGTCAAGTGATACGGACGATAGAGCGCCCAGTACGGGCCGTCGCCCATTCCCAGATACCCCAGGTCGCGCACGATCTTGGGGTGGTCGGTGGTAAATACTACGAATACGCCCGGCGCGACGCCGCGACCGTATTCTACTACTCCGGTGTTACCCAAGATGCCGCCGTCAGAGGTAGGCGCAAATACCGAAGAGAGCGTCTTGGCCGTCACCTCGGGCCCGTGCATTCCCCGCACGTCGGGAACGAATCCCACGGCGTTTCCGAACGACGTCATCTCTACCATCGTTTTGGTGCCGTCGACGAAGGAGGCGAGCATTTTGGGGTTCATCATCTGGCTCTTGGCGCGTTCGGCGACGGTATCGGGGTTAGCTCCGCGATCGAGGGGATTGTTTTTTCCCTTTCCCGCCGCCACTACCGTAAACCCGAGGGTCTTCGCGAAGTCGAAGAGTTCCATCGTCGCACCGGGTTCGTCTCCTGCGGTGAGGGTATATACGACCCCCGCGCTCTTCGCCATCGTGCGCAGGAGGTAACCGACGGTCGCGTCGGTCTCCACATTCATTTGCAGTACGTGCTTTCGGTTAAGGATTGCGTCGAGAGCGACCTGGGCTCCGACTTCCGGGATACCCGTCGCCTCGACGACGACGTCCAGACCTTCGATTCGTGCCAGTATTTCAGCTTTTGTGGTCGCGACGCGCTTCCCGTCGGCGATCGCTTGCGAGGCGACGGCCGGATCGGTGGTTTCGACGATATCTTTGTGCGGTACGTGTGCGGTACGGAGCACCTCGGCGGCGCGACCCGCAACGACATCGGCGATTGCGAATGCGCGCATACCGTGCATCATCTCCATTTGACTTGCGAGCCCCTCGCCCATTTGGCCGGCGCCTACCAGGCCGACTCGGATGAGTTTGCCGCTTCTTTGATATTCAACGAGGGAATTGTAGAGCTCCATCTATGTTCAATCTCCGGTGATCTCGATTTCCGTGCCGGGGACGATATTCGGTATCGCCTCGTGCGGCACATTTACGTCGCCCTGCATCTCCGCCTCGTCCGACCCGTTGAATTTGAGAACGAGGTGGCCGAGGTTGCGTAGGTTTTCATTCGCGACCGATCCGACCGCGAGTATCGGAAAGCGCGACTGTCCGATACGAACGACATCGGTAGGTCGTACGTCGGCGGTCTGCGGCTCGGTTCGATCGTGGACGATCGCGTGTTCTTGCAGCTCTTCCGGAGCGGTCTCGGAAAAGAACACGAGCACTCCTTCGGCTATGAACTCCGCGGCGTACTCGCCTACCGCGGTTACCTGCGCGCTATACTTTTGTGTACTCATTGTGTACCCCGGTTTAGGACCGTCGAGGCTCATGCGTCGGGACGGCGGTTCGAGTCCGCCGCCCGTGTATGCCTACGCCCCGTCTATGTTCTCCACTTTGACGCCCGATACGAAGTTGGTCTCGTTGATGTACTTCGCCAGCGGGCCCGACGGAGAGGCGGCGTGGACATCTACCGTCGGGATACCCTTCATTGGGTAGACGCCGACGCGAGCGGTGCCGCCGCAGTCGATGACCGCAACGGCGATCTTCTCGAAGTCCGCCTTGGACTTGAAGCCGTCGAAGGGTTGGCCTCCGGTAAGGTCGGCGATCTTTTGGGCGACCGGGTGGATGCCGCCCCCGGTTACCGAGTAAATCAGGTTGCGTTCGTCCGTCGGGCGGATCGTGAGCGGTCCACCCCATCCGCGCACTCCGCGGTTAATGGTGCACGCGTTGTACGCACCGCTCGAAGGTGCTGAGCTCTCGGCCGCCGGTTTCGGTTCCGCGACACCTTCCTGTTTCGTCTTCGCCGCCGGCTTCTCTTCGGGCTTGGGCGCCTCTCCCACCAGCGTTTTTTTCACTTTGTCCCAGAACGACATAGGGGCGTCTCCTGTTATTCGGTGTAGAGTCCGGCGCTTGCCAACCACGCGAGGACGACCGCGATCGGGCCCGTGATCATGCGTGAAAAGAGAATCGCCGGGACGCCGATCTCGACGGTCTCAGGTTCCGCTTCTCCCAACGAGAGACCGACGGGGATGAAGTCACATCCGACCTGTGGATTGATCGCGAAGAGGGCGGGAAGCGAGTACTGCGGCGGAATGTTGCCGCGCCCGATCTCGACGCCGATCAACGTTCCGATGATTTGCGCAATGACCGCACCGGGGCCGAGCAGCGGTGAGAGCACGGGGAATCCGACGATGACCGACAGTATCAGCAGGCCTACGATGTTATCGGCGAGCCCGGTGAGTCCTTGGGCGATCAAGTTACCGACGTTGGTGGCCAGAATGATACCGATGATCAGCGAGATGAAGGCCATAAAGGGAAGGATGTTCTTGATCACTTGATCGATCGCATCGCGACCCGACTGATACAACGCTGCGACTACGACGCCGACGGCGCGGCCTATTTTTTCCAGGAATTTAGTCATTGACGGCCTCCTTACTTGTTCCGATTCCACATGATGGCGGTGATGCGCTCGGTCACGATGCCTCTGATGAAAATGACCACCAAACCGACCAAAAGATATCGCACTGCAAGATCGCCAAGCCCCAGCCCCAGCGTCGTGATACCGGCTGCGATACCCGACCAAACGAAAATCTCACCGGGATTTATGTGGGGAAATACTCCCAACGGCGGATGTACATAGGAGACCGCCGCGTCGTAGAACGCCGGCTTGAACTTCTCCGGCAGAAATCGCCCCATGGTGTAGGCCATCGGATTGGTGAGAAAAAAGACCGAGAGAAACGGAAGTAGGATGTACCGAATGGGATAAAACAACAGTCCGTCTCGCGCCGCCCATTCGCCGACTCTGTCGATGCGCTCCGGGCCGATCATCGCGATGATCGCGTTCACGAACGTCATGAGCACGATCAGCAACGGGACGATTCCCGTCACGAGACCCATGAAGGTCGCGCCGCCTTGCTGAAAAAGACCGATAAATCCTTCCGCTAAATTAGCTAGTCCTTGCATGTTTCCTCCTCATCACATTTTGAACCTCTGTCAACGACAGATACGGGTCATCGGTGTGCGCTGTGTTACGTCTCTCCACGCTCCTCCTTTCCGTCGCTCGGTGCGACGACCGGCTCGTTCTCGCTTCGGTGGCGACCTATGTACTCGGCCGCGTTTCCGAAAGCGCTCCACAGCTTCTTGGAGATCCCCGCCACCGGCGTCTCGTCCTCGATTCTCTCGAGTGCGAGACCGCGCAACGCCTCTACCGGTTTGAGGCCGGCGAAGACGGTAAATCCCGCAAGCTTCTCGGCCGCCGTAATGCGATAGCGCTCGTCGACCACGAGTACGGCGTACAGTTTGCGACGCCAGTTGTTCCCGGCGACGCCGACCGCGCTTGCGTGACTTCCCCGCCGAAGCTCGGCGACGCGGCGATAAAAACGCCGGGTCTGCAGGAGCGACAGCGCCAACTGGGCCAGCCACGCGGCGGCGAGCAACAAAAACACCAGTCCGAATCCACGAGCCATCTTTATCTCGCCTCCCCACCGACCGTCGCGTCGGCCAATTTCAGAACATCCGAGACGGTATCGGCGTCGCTTACGAGCACGCCGAACCATCCTCCGCGCATCGCCGCCAGAATCGAGCGCACCTTTTCCGCGCCGCTCGATACGGCGATTACCGTCGGCACTCGTTTGAGCTGGTCCGGATCCATACCCACGACTCGATCGTTGAAGCCGACCGGCAAGAGTATGCCGTCGCCGTCGAATTGCCGCGCGATGATGTCGCCGGCTACCTCATGGGAGATCAGTTCCCGCAACGCCTCCTCGTCGAGGATACGCGAGCCGCGCAGACTGGATGTCTGAGCGCCGATATTGCCGACGCCTATGATCGCGACATCCACACTTTCGGCGACTCGCAACGTCTCGGCGATCGTCGCCTCCTCCATGAGGCTCTCTTTGAGTCGCGCTTCCCGTACTACCAGTGGTGCGGGGAAGTAGCGGTATTCGGCATCCAACTTGTGAGCGAGCGTACGGACGAGCTCCGGTCCGTCGAAGACGGGATTGTCCATGATGGAGCCGGAGATCTGCACCACCATCGCGTCGCGCACCAGCTGCTCGGGGACCTCCACGACCACGTGGTGCAGCGTTCGTGACCACGCCACACCGATGCGGACCCCGTCGGTGATATAGCGCTGAAGACATGCGGCCGCAGCGCGACCGAGCATGCGCAGACGCATATCGGTAGTCCACGACGGCGGGCTTGAGAGTACCCACGCCGACTCCAATCCGAATCGATCGGTCAACGCCGTCTCCAGATGCGTGTCACGTTTGAGCGGATACTTGATTCGAATCTCAACGAGACCTAGCTCCCGGACCTCGTTGAGCATTCGCGATACCATGGAACGCGATTTTCCGATGCGCCGCCCTATCTCGGCCTGATCGACACCGTCTTCGTAGTACCACACTGCAATTTGAGCCAACATGTCCTGCCGGTCGATTCGCATCTTCGCCCCATGAATTCACATATGTGAATTGTTCTTCACGAATGTGTATTTACCGTAAACCCGGATTATCCATCTGTCAATGAAAAAATTTCAAAGCGTGAAAAGATTTTCATTTATCGATATTGCACGATCTAATGGGAGATAGGAATTGTAGTATTGCAGTAATGAACGGTAGAAATGAAACAGAGACGGCGCGAATCGTGCCCTTACGAGCCGAGAAGGCGCTGCAACAATGCGTGGTCGGTCGTCGGATCGAAGCCGGACACCTCCACAAGTACTCGCGACGGCTCGTCGTGGTCTCTCAGGCGACTGCGAAACAGCCGGTCGGACGGGAAGGGCTCTCCGTTCTCGTCGCGCGCGTCGAAGTGAAGCGCCGCCTTGTAGACCTCCTCCACCGGTGCGGTATCCATTCCGTGGCGCAGAAGGAGCGCGATTGCTCCGACGATGCGGTCGGTGGGACCGAGCTTGCGCGCCACGTCGCGCCCGACGCGAAAAATCGTGTCTCCCAGGGAGCGACTGGAGAACCGATATAAGAGATCGTCGATGTGCTCGGCCAGCTCACGCGATGAAAACACCCCTGGGTACTCGGCCCGAAGCGCCGCGGCGCTCGAGGCCATCGCCGCGCGCGATCGAGTTCTGATATCCCGGTCGGCGACGGCCTGCCATATGTAGGTGAGCTCGGGACGGTGAACGGCGGCAAAATAGGCGCACGCTGCGTGTCCCAGATTGTGTATGAAGAGCTTTCGATCCACCCACGCCGCGATAGGGTCTACGGGGCGAAGCTCGCGAACCGCAGGAATGGGACCCGCCCATCCCAACTCGTCCACGATGAGCGTATTGAACGACTCGGCGTACACCGTGAGGGGCTCTCGATTGCGAAGCTCCGTGGGTACGATCGGTACCATCTTGCCGACGCTGCACTCTATCACGCCGGGCGCCGTTCCGAGGGGGCTCGTCCTCCGGTATGCGGCGTGGAACCCGCCGGCGTGTAACGCCGCGACCAACTCGTTCCTGGCCAGCTCCCCACCGCCGTGGATGTTCTCAGCGAGAATCAGGTCGAATTGCCGCTCGCCCGCCTCGGCTCGCCGTACCGCCTCCGCCGCCAAAAGCGGCAATAGATGGGGGAGGGCGGCGGCTCCGACCGACGTCGCTACGAGTGTAACGCGGGAGAGAACCGGTCCCACGTCCGCGGGACGATCCGCCTCACATGCGGTGACGCCCTCGATTGTCAGACGCTCCTCTCGCCCGTCGGGATAGCGATGGACGACATCGTATCGCCCCGTCGAGCGGAGCGCCGCGACCAGCGTACGGTCGAGATCCGCAAATATCACTCGGTACCCGGCGCGGGCGAAAATCTGCCCCACGAAAGAGCGGCCGATGTTTCCCGCCCCGAAGATTAGTATCTCGCGGGCGGTGTCACGCATCTCCGGTAACGGCTCCGAGCTGACGGCGGTAGTCGCGAACGTATTCGCGGATCGCATCGCGCTTTTCGCCGCGTCGCGATTCCAGAACGGTACCCCCCAACGAGAAGCAACAGTAGCCGCCCGATGCGACGGCCCAACTCATGGCGTGGAAGAGGTCGCAGCGTCTCTCGCCGGAGCGCAACTGTTCGGCCAGGGCGAACAATAATCCGCCGACGAAGTTGTCTCCGCACCCGGTCGTGTCGCCCGCATCGCCGTGCCCGTTGCGTAACTCGGCGCGTATACGATCGCTCACGGGAAAGAAGCGCGCCTCAAGCGGTGCGAACCGTCCGCCGTCGGAGACCGCGAGTATGTCGTCGGCTCCCGAGGTGATCACCACCGCCGAGACGCCGGCTTCGGTGAAACGCCGGGCCGCACGAATTGAATCGGCTACGCCGGAGAGGCGGTACGCTTCCTCGGCATCGACGACCAACAGATCGGTGTTGGAGTATGTCCTTTCGCTATCACCCAGCGGCCAGAGGCGATCGGGAAAACGCGATTCATTGAAAAAGTCGTAGACTGTGTTGACGACTGTAAGAGAGCCGCCTTTGGCGGCGCGGCCGACCGCCTTGTGCAATTCACCGTGCAATGTCGGCACCAATGCCGTCCCGCCGAAGGCCACGATCGCGTTATCGAAGAAGGAGTCGTGCAGATCCTCGACGCTGAACTCAGCCGCCACGCCGACGCTATTGACGAAGGAGCGCTCCCCCGCGCCGTCGGCGTACCTCGGATCGGAGAGGGCGTGGGTAAAGGGCGTCTCTCCGGGCCTCTGGACGTAACGATCCCAGTGAAGGGGAGTACGCGAGACGATGCCCGCCAACTCATCGCCGATCGTATCCTCGCCCCGTATCCCATGGAAAGAGACCGGCACGCCGGCCCCGTTCAGCAGCTGCGCGGCGTGTACCAGCGCAACGATCGACGGCCCTCCCAGATTACGCGACGCGGGCTCCCCGCCGTCGGTAATGTCCCGCAAGACTTCCTCATACGACCGGCCGGCAAAAGACTCAAGGCCCTCGATAAACACGAGCGCGCCCGGTACGAGTCCTCCGTCGCCCGGCTCCCGGGATCGGTAACGGGCGAACATCCCGGCTTCAAAGTCAATTCCGGTAAAGAGATAGTCCATTAGGGAGCATCCGGTACCCCCTATTGAAACTTCCATCAATCTCTCCGGTAGTCGGAGACGAGCAGGCGATACGGCGCCTCGTCCTCAATGACGTCGGGAAACCGGCCGAGCTCCTCCAAGAAGCGATTGTCAACGTTGTCGTCGTTGACCTTACTCACTTCACCGACCAGACAGTCTCCGCCCTCGGCCCAAAACCGGTGATATAGATACGGCGGCAGGGTGATACTCTCGCCCGGGTCGAGCTCCACGCGCTCGCCGGCGGCGCACGCCCTCTCTACGCCGTCGATGGAGACCGAAAAGGGCTCGTCGCTGAGCTGCTCGCTCTCGCGGTCGGCCAGAGATAGCTCCAGAACCAACGTGCCGCCGCCGCGATTGATAATGTCTTCCATCTTCTGCCAATGGAAGTGCCACGGCGTCTCCTGTCGATCGCGAACGATCATGATCTTTTCGGCGTACGGTTTGCCGTCCGGCTCTTCGAGGAGTCCGTTACGCACCGTAAACAGGATGAGCCCGCGTCGGTCGAACGCGCCTTGTCCGAAATCGGTCAAGTCCCAGCCGAGCATCGCCGAGCGAATCGCACGCGTCCGACCCTCTTCGGCCGCCCACTCATCGGGACCCCAACTCGCCCAACGCGGTAATCTCACCAGGTACCGGGAAAAGAACTCCTCGGCCCGCCGTATCAATGTGTTGATTTCGCTCCGTTTCATCAGTTCCTCCGGGCTATCGTATCACGCCTCGCCGTCCCCGAGGGCCGCGAGACGCGCGTGTGCCTTCTCCTTGATCGTTGCGTAATATGCATTGGTAATCGGGTAGAAGTGAAGTACGGCGATACCGACGATAAAGAAGAGCGCCGGCACCGGCCCCACGAGGAGCCTGATTCCGAAGAGCGCCGACGCGCTCTGTTCCATCTCGACGCCCGCCACGGCCTCCCGGTACCCGAAGGCGGCCAAAACCCATCCGTTGATCGCCACGGCCACGGCCTGCCCGATCTTGGACATAAATGTCCACATTCCGTAGAGCACGCCTTCGCGACGTACGCCGTTTTCGGCGAAATCGTACTCCACGATATCGGGAACCATAGCGTAGGGCATGACGTACTGCGTGGCGAATCCGACACCGGCTACGGCCATGACGACGAAGGCGACGGCGGGTCCCGCTAAGTGACCGAAGGCAAAAAAGAGCAGCACGCTTCCGGCAAAGATCGCCATCCCCGCGTTATAGCTGGTGCGCTTGCCGACGCGTTTTGAAATGCGCACCCACACGGGTATGCATATGATCGCACTGGCCAAGAGGATCGGTAGAGCGATCTGAAACGCCGCCTCGTCGCCGTAGATGAAGCGAAAATAGAATAGGAGTGCCGCCTGAATGACGTTGACGCCGGTGATGTGGAGCGACCACGGGATGAGTGCAAGCAGAAAAGGTTTGAGCCGAAACACCTCGATATGGGAGCGGATGATCCCCGTTTTCGCGGGCGCAACGCGTAGCGCGGGCTCACGTATGGAGATCACGACGATAAGCGTCGTGAGGGCGATGAGCGATCCGACGACGACGGCCATTCCCGTCCACCCCTGCGTACCGCCGCCGAAGGCGTTCACCAACGGAATGACGACGCCCGCGCCCACGAACGTACCCACCACCGCAAAACTCATGCGCCATCCGTTGAGTTCGGTCCGCTCGTGAAAGTCCTCGGTAAGATCGGGCGCAAGGGCGCCGTACGGGATATTGATGAAGGTGTAGCCAGTGTTGAGGATGCAATTTGCCGTCACGATCCACAGGAACGCCGCGCCCGCCGGCGGCGAGAACATCATCACCATGCCGCCTAAGATGATCCACGATCCGACGAAAAGCCAGGGACGCCGCCGTCCATGGCGGCTCCGCGTGCGGTCCGATAAAAAGCCGACGACCGGATCGGTAACGGCGTCCCATATCTTGCCGAGCATGAGCGCGGTTCCGGCGAGCTCGGAGGGCATGCCTAAGATATTCGTAAGATAGAAGAGAAAATAGAATCCGCCCAGCGTGAAGAAGAGATTACCGCCGAGATCACCGATTCCGTAACCGGCCTTTGTCTTCCAAGAGAGCCTCTGCATGGTCCTATTGTAGCGATGTACGCGGCGGTCGGCGACCGCCCGGAGCGAGTACGCCTGTCAATCGCATATGCCGTCATTCGCCCGGCAAACACGAGTAAGCGCGCCCCATGAACAACGGCTCCGTGCGTCTCCGCCGCGAGGATCGTTGCCGTCATGACTGTGGAGTCGTATAAACGTCGGAACCGCGATGCCGCTACCCGGAGAAACACCGCGCATTCCGACGAAATCAAATCGTGCCGGCGACGACTAATTATCGATTCTCAGATCGAACGAGCTGTCGACATTGTCGAGTTCGTCAACTCTCAGCCAATATCTGTCGCCGGGTGTAAGCAGCGACACATTCGCAATTTCGTTCGCCAAACCGGAGCTGTCGGATGCGGCGATGACCATTACGAACTCGTCCGAAAAGACGTCCAAACTGACGTCCGATGCGACGTTGGTGACGCTGACGGTGTGATCCGCCGTCGATCCGGCTATGAAGGTGTAACGCTCGTCGTCGAGAGCGGTGATCGACTCGCCCGTGTAGTCTGTATTGAGCTCGATTTCCCGACTATCCTGAAAGTAGAGTTCGTCGACGGCGCCGGTGTAGCTGCCGGTGATGGTAGCGCTGTCGGCGGTGGTGAGGTTCCACGTGAAGGTGTACTCGGATCCCGAAATCGACACTTCGACCGTACCCGCGGTAATCTGATCGTATTCGGTGGGGGTAAATCCCCATTCCACGATGAAATCGGATAGGGTATCGTTGGTCGCGGCGTAGGTGGCCTGGGTGACGGCTTCGTTTGTGCCTTCGAATATCTGCACCGATCGCATCGTGTCCGGGGCGCGCGACGTGAGGTTCAACGTGTAGGTACCGGCGTCGACATCCCGCGAATCGCTGGCATCGTTGAGCTCAAACGCGTTGGCGTCCAAGAGCGCTTCGTCGGTTCTGATTACCACGTCGGTTTCGTAACCGCCGTCACCGGTGGCGCCCGTGTAATCGAGCGACAGGATGTACTGCGGCGCTCCGTTATCATCGTCGTCGTCACCTCCGAGCAGATCGCACGCCCCGAGCACAACCACCATTGCCGCCGAAAAACCGACAATCAGAAACCGCCTCGTCATAACCGCCCCCTTCATAAAAGCAATAGTTGATATTTTATATCAGCTTTTTTAAGAGAACAATGAATACTTTTTTAACTGTTTATTTTGAAACATTTTAGCCTATTCACTAACGGATGTTGAGCGGTGAAAGAAGATCGGCGGTTCCGAACGACAGAGAAACACCAACGAGGTCTCGTGAGCCGCTCCCGACGATTCGGGTCGTCCCTCCTCCGGGTCGGAGTGGGAGCCGTTTCGCTCTCCTATCGACGATCCGCGTGGAACTGCGCCAAGCGCCGACCCAGCTCGGGAATATCCTCGGTGGGAATGAGTGAAACGCACGCCCGTATCCCTTCGGTACGCTCGCTTCCGGTGGTGCTCAATGAAATTGCGCTGATGCCGTAATGGATTAGCGCTTCCACCAACTCCTCACCGCTGAGACCGGGATAGGCGACGGTGAAGTAGAACCCGTCGGCGAGTTCGCGATCCACGTCGCGGTCGTACACCAGATGAAAGCCGTTTTTCAGGAAGTGGCGTTTCATGTCGCGCGCCTTATCGCCGTAGACCCGTACCTCCTCGACAAAGGCGTACTCGCCGTTGTTGGCGGCCGCGAGAAGCGCCGCCAGGCCGTGTTGAGCGGAGTGGGCCACGCCGGCGGTCGACGGATACAGCGTGCCCAGAAGAACCGCGTCGCCGAAGCGACTGTAGGGATAGAACTCCGTAAGATCGGGATACTCCGTCGCCCACAGCACGTCGGATATGACGAGCATACCGACGCGTTGCCCCGCATAGCTGAACGCCTTGGAACTCGATATGAGAAGGATGAAGCGATCGGTGTAGTGCGCGACGCTCGCCTGGTACGGCTCGCGTCCCGGCTCGCCGAGATTTCGGCGGAAGTCCATCGCAAGGTACGCCAGATCCTCAATAACGACGATGTTATGGCGATCGGCGACGCGAGCGATGATCTGTAACTCCTCTTCGGTAAAGCAGATCCACGAGGGGTTGTTGGGGTTGGAATAGAGCATGGCGGCCACCGGATGGCGACTCACCATCTCCTCGAGTTTCGCCTCGAGCGCGGCGCCGCGATGTTCGTACACGTCGAACGCCGCCGTCTTGAGCCCCAGCATCTTCGCCTGGGCGGCGTGGAGGGGAAATCCGGGGTTCAGGAGCAGAATCGTATCGACGCCGCGGCGTGCGCGTCCGGCGACCATAAATGCGGCGAAGCTCCCGTTGATGCTGCCGACGGTAGGGAGGCACCCCTCGCTTGCCACCGATACGCCGACGAAGTTGCTCACGAAGCGGGCAATCTCCGCCTTGAGCTCGGGAATACCGGCAACGGGAGGGTACGATGAGGCGACCCCGGCTTCCAGCGCCGCCTTCTCGGCCTCAATCGCCACGTCGGAGACGGGAAGGCCGGGAATGCCCATCTCCATACGAATGAAGCGTGTGTCCTGTTCGGCCTCCAAACGGTCGATGAGGCGTCTAACTTCGCGGATGGACGCGGTTCCAAGGCGGCGAATACGCAGCTCTTCCACGGCGTGGGATACGATGGCAGGGTCGATCGGTATGCTCATGATGACGTGAATCGTGGCACGACCGATCCGCCGCGTCAAGGATGAGCTCGGCACCGATGCACGATCGCCGCGCCCCGAGAGAGAACGGCAAAAAAAGGCGGTGTACGCCCGGTTTGCTTTTGACCCGATGTCCGTCTCGGACTAAGCTAAGGGTGCCGTGAACCATAACATTCTTCTTGAGCACGAACTGTATCCGTTGTTGACCTCCGTCGGGATCGAAACGCCGTCGTGGCATTTCCTGTCGCGCAACTCCATCGACGATGATTCGTCGCGCTGCGAATCGATGGTGCGTGAGTTTTTAGAACGCGTCGTCGCCGACCCGTCCGGCGAGAACGTAGCCGGTCGACGAGTCGTAGTGAAGGTCGCCGCCCGCGAGGTCGCACATAAGGCGGCTGCGGGGGGAGTGGCGGTAGAGACGGCGCGCGTCGACGCGCTGGTAGCCTCAGTTCGGGATATGCACGGACGCTTTTCGGCCGATTCGGCGGGCTACGAAGGGGTGCTCCTGGTGGAGTACGTCGACCACAGCGACCATTGCGGCGAGGAGCTGCTTTTGGGAGTACAACGGACCGTCGAGTTCGGACCGATTCTCTCGATCGCGCCCGGCGGTGCGGACACCGAGGTGCTGACGCGTTCGGGACTCACACCGCTATACGTCTCCGTCGACCCCGAGGCCTCCTACGAACAGATCGAGCGGACGGTCCGCGCGACCTGCGAGGCGGCGTGGCCTGGACGGTTATGGAACCACCGTAAAAAGGGTGCACGCGTCGCCCAGGCGAGTCGCGCCGCGGTCGGGCTCGTACAACTCATGCGGGAACACCCCGGTATGGAAGAGATGGAGATCAATCCTGCGGCTTGGAACGGAGAAGAGAGGCTGTTGGCGCTGGACGCTCTCGCCTTCGGACCCGAGCCGGAAGCGGAGGACGACGCCAAGACCCTTGTCGTCCGCGAGCCCGATACGAGGGGGCTGGACGCGCTGTTGGCGCCGCGCACCATCGCCGTCGTAGGAGTGAGTAACGCCGAGAAGCCGGGAACGATCATTGCGCGCTCGATTGCCGCGACGGCGGCCAGTGACTCGACGGAGCTGTACTGCGTCAATCCGCGGGGCGGCGAAGTGGAGCTTGCCGGTGAGCGGTTGCCGCTCTATCGCTCCCTGGGTGATATTCCCACGACGCTCGATCTGGTTGTGGTAACCGTGCCGGCGGCGGCGACGCTCCCGGTCGTGGCCGATGCCGCCGCTGCCGGGGCCCGTTCGCTCCTGGTCATCCCCGGCGGATTCAGCGAGTTCTCAGGTGATCGTGACGCGGAGACGCACATGGCGCACCTTGCCAAAGAGGCGGGGATGCGCGTTCTGGGCCCCAACTGTCTCGGCTTCATCAATCGACGGCGTTCCTTGAGTACCTTCTTCATCCCGGAACGCAAGCTACCGCCTGTCCGCGCGCCTCGTGCGAATGTGGCGATCATTAGTCAGAGCGGCGCGCTGGCCCTTACCACCCTCACGCATTTGGCGGGGGTAGCGGACCCGCTATTAACGGTTACCTACGGCAACGGAATCGACGTTGAACCGGGCGACATTCTCCGCCACCTAACCGACGACAAGGAGGTCGACGCCGTCGGTATCTATGTAGAGGGGTTTGCCCCCGGAGGCGGCGAACGGTTGGCGGCGGCGATACGCCGATCGCCCCACCGCACGGTCGTCTATATTGCCGGACGGACGCCGGCGGGGCAGCGCGCCACGGCGACGCACACCGCATCCATCGCCGGGCCGTACGCAGTGAGTCGTTCCGTCATGACCGCCGCCGGTGCAACGGTCGCGGAGTCGATTGAGGAGTTTTTGCGGTATCTCACCGTCTTTTCGTTATTGGCCGAGAAGGAAGCGGGGCGGGGACGGCTGGCGGTCGTCGCCAACGCCGGCTACGAGAAAACGTGTGCCGCCGACAACATCGGCGCATTGCAACTCGCAGAACTCGACGAGGCGACGCGCGAGGCGCTGACGGCGATGCTTCCGAACTTCGTCAATCCCGATGCGCTCCTCGATCTGACACCGATGGCGGGCGATGAGGTCTATTGTCGCGCCGTGGAAACGCTTCTTGAGAGTCCCTCCGTCGATATGGTGGTGGTCTCGGTCGTGCCGCATTCCGTAGCGATTACCACGACCGACGAGGAGTCATCCTCCGGAACCGGACTCGGAGCACGCTTGGCGAGCATTGCCAGGCGTTCGTCAAAGCCCGTCGTCTTTAGCGTCCCGGTGCGCGAATCGAGCCGTTCGGTCTACACCCGTCTGTGCGACGAGGTGCGCGACGCCGGCCTGCCGATTACCCTCGACGCGGGAAGCGCTACACACGCCCTGGATCTGTGGGCTGCACGTCGCCGCCTCGGTGCGTCGGAGGCGTCGTAGATTATCATGGCGAGTCCTAAGACCGCTCCATGTCGGAGAGCTGGAGCTTCAACGCGCCGATCGACAGGCGGATTTCCCAGAACGAGCACCCCAACGAGGCGAGCATCGACAGGAGCGCCAGCGCAAAGACGACCTCTCCGACGATGACGAGGTCCCAAAAGAGTAACAGCATCGTCACGACACATAGGAAGAACGAGACGACGCCGGTCGCTTGCATCCACACGATGATCTTAAGACGTCTGCGAAGATTCGCAATCTGCCCGATGAGAATCTCCCCTCCCTGCGCCTGGTAGCGGCCGTGGAGCTCTCGAACGAGCCCGGCCAACGTCAAAAACCGATTGGTGTACGCCAGAAAGAGAAGGGATATGCCCGGGAAGAGTAGTGCCGGAGTCGTGAGAGTGATTTCCATAGTCGGAGACTACCATGGCGAGGCGGTCTGGTAGTACCTTCATGTGATATGCACGTCTCGTATCTGGAGGCAAAGCGTTCCATCGACGATCGTTCCGTCAACCGTCGCGTCTGGGACGCCATGGTGAATGCCGTCTCCCAAAGCGGACCGAGAAGCCTGCGCATCGCCGAGGTGGGTGCCGGTACCGGCACCATGATCGACCGAATGCGTGAATGGGGTTTTTTCGCGTCCGCGAAGCGCGCGGGGCGAGTCGTGACCTATCACGCATGGGAGGTCTCCCCGGACTCGACGAAGCGCCTTTCGGAACGTCTGGCCGCCTCGCCCGAAATCGATTCCTGGAACGTATTCACGCACAATGTCCTGGACGATGCGTACGGTGAAGCGCCGTACGATTTGGTCGTCGCCCACGCCGTCATGGATCTATTCCGACCCCACGAGGCGGTCGGGATGCTCACCCGTCTCCTCGCCGAGGACGGCGTTGTATACGCCTCGATTATCTTCGACGGTGCGACATTCATCGAGCCGGTTGCGGATCAGCGGGTCGACGCGGAGGTCTTGCGGTTGTATCACCGGTCGATGGGGGGAGGATTCGCACGTGCGCACCTCTCCGCATTACGGGACCGAGGTTTTTCGTTTGCAGAGGTGGGCGGCTCCGACTGGATCGTGCCGCCCCGAGGTGATGAGGCGCGAGAGGATGAGCAGATTCTTCTCGGCACTATTCTGGATATGGTCGAAGAATCGGTGGGTTCGCTCCTTGAGCGCGGTGTCGACACGTCGCTCGATAGGGAGTCGTTCCAATGGTGGATCGCACAGCGACGCGAACAGGTGGAACGCGGCGAGCTCTTGTTTATCGCCCATCAGCTCGACCTACTGGCACGACGATGAGCTTTGCGTACCTGTACCACCGGTGGACCTGGCTCCAGTCGGCCGTTCTCGTCGGCCTCGTTCTTTTGTCCGTTATATCTCCGGCCGGGCGGTGGCCGTGGCTCGTAATGGCTCTATGGGGCGGCGCGTCCCTCTCGTGCCTCTTCGTGCTTGCGCACAAGACGCATCCCGACGAGGTCGGTCCTATGCTACCCAATGCACTCACCTCGGTTCGCCTTGCCGCGGCGGTGGGCTTGCTCATCGTCGTGTGGCACCGAGGCCGTTTTCCCGAGATGGGGACCGATTCGTCGTCGGCCGGGGGACAGTGGATTTTGCTGGCCGTGCTGGCCGCCGCCGAGGTTACCGATCTCCTCGACGGGCGCCTCGCCAGACGCCTCGGCACCGGCGCGTTCGGCTCGATCTGGGACATGGAGAACGACGCCTACTTCACACTAAGCCTCGCGGTGGCCGTGTGGCACATTGAACGCATCCACCCCTTCGTGCTCTCCATCGGCTTGATGCGGTATGCGTATTTCCTGGTGTGGCGCTACGACGGGGACCCGCCCGACTATCCCCGTTTCTATAAACCATTCGCCAAGACCGTTGCGGCGACCTTGGTGGTTACCTTGATCGCCTCGTTCGCTCCAATCCTCCCCCGCGCGGTGAAGACCGGCGCCCTCGCGCTCGCCCTGGCGCTTCAAGTCGTCTCATTTTACTGGGATCACACGCTCCAGAGACGCTCCGTTGCGGCCCACCGGGGCACGGGGAGGTGACCGAGGCCGAGCGGCGCAATTTGCGCCTTCTCGTCTCGGGGAACGCCGTCTCGACCTTCGGTAACTCCGTATACCTCGTGGCGGTTACACTCCTTCTCAAGGACCTTACCGCCTCCGCGCTCGTTCTGGGACTCTTTCAGTTTTTGGCCCTATCGCCGGGATTCCTCTTGAGTCCCGTATCCGGCGCGATCATCGATCGATACTCGCGTGCACGGGTGTTGGTGCTCTCCGATCTGTATCGCGGCCTTCTTATGATCGCGTCCGGCCTTCTCATCATGGTTCCGACGATGCGGACGCCGTGGTTGATCCTACCGGTATCGTTCCTATCGGGCATCGGGCACGCGTTTTTCGTCCCCGCCGCCCAGGCGCTCCTCCCCTCCATCGTCGCGCCGAATCGTCTTCAGTCCGCCAACGGCGTACGCGCCGCGGCCGGCCAACTCTCCAACATGGCGGGAAACGCAATCGGCGGACTCGTATACACCGTCCTCGGCGCGCCGATCCTCTTCGTGTTCAACGGATTCAGCTTTCTCGTCTCCGCCTCGCGAGAGCGTCTCATATCCGCGGAGGAAGCCGTGTCCGAGACGTCGGCACCGCGCGTGTTCGGTGCCGCGCGCGAGGGTTTAACGATGGTCGTCGGATCGCCGGCGATGCGCGCGCTGTTTCTCTCTCAAGCCGGTCTGTTTGTCGTCTCGCCGGTCCTCCTGTTGTCGTTGCCCTTCATCGTGATCGACGAACTCGGTATGGCCGAACGCGCCGTGGGGTTTTTCTTTGCCACGGCGCTCGCGGGAGGAATCGCCGTGTTCGTCGTGTTGCGGCGCGTCTCGGCGTCGCGCATGGCGGAAATGCCGCTGCCGATGCTCGCCTACCTCGCCCTGGGCACCGTGTTCGGTATGCTGGCGTTATCGACCGGTCCCCTCGTACTTATCGTCTCGGCCCTCATCGTGGGTGGTGCGGCGGGACTCGTCTACCTTTTTGCGGTGACGTGGATTCAACGTATGTGTTCCGAGCGCCACCACGGCAGGTTATTCGCGCTGTTGGAGGCCGCGAGTTCCCTCGCAGCGCCTACGAGCTACGTCGTCGCCGGGGCGATGTTGGAGTTGCTGGGGCCCAATGGACGATGGTGGTTATTCGCCGGTACCGGGCTTGCCGCCTACGTATGGAGTGTCCGTCTGGCGTTCCTCCGACGGCGCGCCGGAGGGTGAGTATCGTCCGTCCGCCTCATGCTCTCTCATCGGCATAACGTGGAGCGAGACGTCGCGCCAGCTCGGGCACGAGCGATCCGAGGTGCGTATCCAGTTTGATCGTCGCCAGCCCGTCGGCACGCGTCGGACCCTTGTTGACGATCGCGACGGTCTTGCCGCTCTTGGCGGCGTGGTCGGCAAAACGAAAACCGGAATAGACGGTCAATGACGAGCCCAGCACCAGCAGGATGTCCGACTCGTTGACCGCGTCGAACGCCGCCTGAACCCGCGGCTTCGGAACGCTTTCGCCGAAAAAGACGACATCCGGTTTCAATGTGCCGCCGCAGACTTCGCACGGCGGCACGGTGAAGTGCGCCGTCACCTTGGGCGGTAACTCGGCATCGCCGTCGGGAGCCGCCTCAACGGTCGCCTCGAGCCAGCCCGGATTGAGGCGCAGCATTCTCCGCTGCAGCGTTTCGCGGTCGCTCACGGTACTGCAGT
Source organism: Alkalispirochaeta sp. (assembly GCA_965601925.1). GTDB lineage: Bacteria > Spirochaetota > Spirochaetia > DSM-27196 > Alkalispirochaetaceae > Alkalispirochaeta. Next base: position 18,642 of record OZ271854.1, on the reverse strand, counting down.
CCAGACACACCACGCGCGAAAGGCCGCCGTGCAGCTCCAACACGTCGGTGCTGCCCGACGCTTGGTGGAGTCCGTCGACATTCTGGGTAACGATTGAACGAACCGCACCGTGGCGTTGGAGATCGCGGAGGGCGTGATGGCTGTCGTTGGGGCGGCGCGCGGTCATAAAGGTCCATCCCAGGCAGCTGCGGGCCCAATAGCGCCGCCGGTTCTCCGCCGAACGTACGAACTCGGTATAGGTGACGGGACTCCGCTTCTTGAGCGATCCCTCGGGGCCGCGATAGTCAGGTATGCCCGAATCGGTGCTGATGCCCGCGCCCGTCAAAGCGCAGGCGATGCGCCCCTTCATATGCCATACCAACTCGTCGATCGCCGCCGACGTCACTCCACCGTCCACGCCTACGAGGGTACGGCCTCTTTCGAAAAGAATCAAATTCTTGCAGACGTGGAGGTCGGTACCGCGGCCGCGGCGTTGTGGACAGATCGGCCCGTCGAGGGGTAGCCTACGACGTATGTCGAGGCGCCGGCGCACCACCATCATCGTACTCCTCGCACCGATCGTAGCACTCTGGGCTCAGTCCCCGTCCATCGGCGACTCCGGCACGTCGTCCCCCGGACCGACCGCCGTCGAACGCGTCGATTCACGGACGTTGCGTATCGCGCTGGTGCAATACGCGGTAGACGGCGAGGATTATCGTAGTCTCAGCGCATTCTCCGAGCGAGTCGGGGCGATTCTTGATGCGACGGTCGTTCACCACCGGCCGGACGTCGTAGTGTTTCCCGAGTACACATCGGTTTTCGCGCTTTTCGGCGAGTATCTCTCCGCCGACGGTGAGCTTGTGCCGGAGGCGACGGCCCCAGTCCCGGTTCACGGCGCGCTCGCCGGCGAAGACGGTGCGCTCCGACTCGATGGGGCGTCGGACGTCGCCGCCCTTCGCGATCTCTTCCGACGGGAGGCGCTGCGTGACGAGGATGCGGTGCGCTCGGTCTGGTCCGAGCTGGCGCGAACCCACCGCGTCTGGATCGTCGCCGGTAGTATCTTCGTCGTCGACGGGGAGGGCGAGTTGCGGAATCGCGCCTGGGTCTTCTCTCCCGATGGAGACGTCGCCTACCATCAGGACAAGGTCTTTCTGACGCCCTTTGAACGGGACCTTCTCGGCTTGAGTCCCGGGCGGATCGAGCGCGCGCGTACCTTCGTTATCGACGGGTTCTCATTGGGCCTCACGATCTGTCGCGATTCCTACTTCGAAGTGTGGGAGGGGCGGTTCGGCAACGCGGATGTGTGGTTGGATATCAGGGCTAACGGCGAGCTGTGGAACGAGGCGGTCCGACGGCGTTTTGAGGCGGCGCTCCCCGAACGGGTGGCCAACACGCGCGTCGAGTGGGGGATGAGCACCAGTCTCAACGGGCGTTTTGCCGATTTTCTCTGGCAAGGCCCCGCCTTCGTCGTCGACGAGCGGGGAACTCGTGTGCGGCAATCGCCGGTGATAGACGGCGATCATGTGCTCGTGCACGACATCACGGCGGACGGCAGCTGATCTATCGACCGGCGGGAGTCGATACGGAGGCACGCGCGATCAATCCCGGCCTCAGACGAATCTCCTGACCGGGAAGCCCCCGAGCGCGTCCCATCCGGTCGATGAGGAGTTCGGCGGCGATCGTCCCCATCAAGTACTTGGGGTGGTCGAAGGTCGTGAGTCCGGGAACGGTACGGCCCGCCTCGGGAATATTGTCGACACCGATGACCGAAACGTGGCGCGGTACCTCTATCCCGCGCTCCTGCATCACTTTGAGGCCTTGGAGTGCGAACTCATCGTTGAAGAAGAAGATCGCCGTCGGCATACGTTCGGTGCGAGAGAGCAACTCCTCGGTGGGTCCCGCGGCGGGATGTTTCTCGGTGCGCGAGTGCATGGTGCCGACGACCAGTTCGGCGCGATGCGGTAGACCCGCCTCATCGAGCGCGCGGCGATACCCTTGCAAACGCAGCACTCCCGGTTGCGAAGCCTCTTCGAAGACGCACGCGATGTGTGTATGCCCCGCTTGAATCAAGTACTGCGTCGCGCGGTATCCAACCCACTCGTCGTCGACGGTCACCGACGACGCGTCGAGTTCGGGGAGGACGCAGTTGGTCGTCACGAGCGGCACCGGAAGGGATCGCAATCGACTCGATAGATCGGTCGATCGATAGGTCGGTGAGCTCGGGTAGGGCTCCACGATCAGTCCCGGTACGCCCTGTGCGAGCATGCGGTCGATCGATTCGATTTCACGTCTGAAGTCGTAGGTTCCGTTGGAGAGGAGCATCGAGAGGCCCTCTCGATGGAGTCGATCGTCGATACCCTCGTTGAGTTCTGGATAGATGGAGTTGAAAAACGCGTTGTTGATCACCCCGACCGCCGATCGCGGCGAGTCGTCCCGCGCGCGGTCGTGCGTTCGGCCGAGATAGATCGTACCGCGCCGTTTTCGCCTCTGAATGCGCCCCTCGCCCTCGAGATCCGCCAGAGCGTGGCGCACCGTATTACGGCTCACCTTGAGCCGCTGTGCGAGTTCCAGCTCTCCCGGGAGGGTGTCGCCCGGGTGGATCGAGCCACCGTCGAACAGACGCAGGAGGTATTCATACACTTGGACGTGCAGGAGCCGGCCCGGCATCGTGTCAGACTATCGCTCCTGTGGCGCCGTGTACACACGAAAACCTCGCAATCCGGCGTGCCCCGTGGACGGAAGGCCTCCGAGCGGCTATAGTGGCGCCGATGATCAGTGCGAGTAATATCAGTCTCTCGTTTAGCGAGCAAGTCCTCTTTAAGGACGTAAATATCAAGTTCGTCGCCGGTAACTGCTACGGCGTCATCGGAGCCAACGGGGCGGGAAAGTCGACCTTCCTCAAGATTCTTGCCGGCGAGATCGAGCCCGACTCCGGCGAGATCGCTGTGGGGAAGGGTGAACGAGTCGCCGTTCTGCGCCAGGATCAGTTTGCCTTCGATCAGTATTCGGTACTACACACCGTCATCATGGGATACAAGCATCTGTACGATATCATGATCGAAAAGGACGCCATCTACGCAAAGGCCGACTTCTCCGAGGAGGACGGACTCCGTGCCGCCGAGCTCGAGGGCGAGTTCTCCGAGCTGGGGGGCTGGGAGGCGGAGAGCGAAGCGGCCAGGCTCCTCTCGGGACTGGGCATCCCCGACGATCTCCACGAAAAACAGATGGCGGATCTCGACGGCGGTCAGAAGGTACGCGTTCTTCTGGCCCAGGCGCTCTTCGGCGAGCCGGATATCCTGCTCCTCGACGAGCCGACCAACAACCTCGACCTCGAGTCGGTCGCGTGGCTGGAGGACTTTCTCTTCGGGTTTCGCAACACCGTCATCGTCGTGAGCCACGATCGACACTTTCTCAACAAAGTGTGTACCCACGTCGCCGACATCGATTACGGAAAGATCCAACTCTATGTCGGTAACTACGATTTTTGGTATCACTCCAGCCAGCTCGCCCAGAAGCAGCAACGGGACGAAAAAAAGCGACGAGAGGACAAGATCGCCGAGCTCAAGACCTTTATTCAGCGCTTCTCGTCCAACGCCGCGAGGAGTCGGCAGGCGACGAGTCGTCAAAAGCTCGTAGAAAAGCTCACCATTAACGATATCCGTCCCTCCAGCCGCCGTACGCCGTACATCCATTTCGACATGGAACGTGAGGCGGGAAAGAAGATGTTGGAGGTGCGCCGGATAACCAAGGGTGTCGAGGGCGAGTCGGGGCTCGACGGCCTGGAACTGACGGTTCACCCCGGTGACAAAATAGCCTTTGTCGGGCCGCTGCATAACACCAAGACGGCCCTGTACGAGATTCTTGCCGGCGAAGATGGGGCCGACGGCGGTGAGTACGAGTGGGGCACGACGATCACCCCGGCGTACTTCCCCAAGGATAACAGCCGTTACTTCTCTTCCGATCTCTCGATTATCGAATGGCTACGCCAGTTTACCGAAGTCGAAGAGGAGACGTACGTACGGGGTTTTCTCGGACGCATGCTCTTCTCCGGCGAGGACTCGCTCAAAAAGGTCACGGTGTTGTCGGGAGGCGAGAAGGTTCGCTGCATGCTGGCGAAGTTGATGTTGGCCAAGCCTAATGCACTCATCATGGACGAGCCGACCAACCATTTGGACCTGGAGGCGATCACTGCGCTCAACGATGCGCTCATCGCCTTCAAAGGTACGGTGCTGTTCACCAGCCACGACCACGAGTTCGTCAACACCGTCGCGAATCGGATCATCGAGTTTACGCCGGCGGGTCTCATCGACAAAACGATGCCGTTTGACGAGTACATCGTCAACAAAGAGGTCCAGGAGCTCCGAGACGGGCAATATCACGGCCACCATACCGTCGAGATTTAATACGCGCCGGCCCGGGGCGGGCATTCGTGTTCGCCCGTTGTTCGCGATCGAGCGTCCCGCGACGCCTAATCCGAGACCGGAGGTTCACTCCTCGGTCAACGTCGTCGTCAGTCGATATCCCGACCGACGGTTGGGAACGTCCCGTACAAAGACGAGCGTACTTCCCGTTTGTGACGCCAGTACGTGCGCCACGGCGAGGGCCGACGGGTGTATCTCATCGGTCGATGTGCGATCAACGGTGAACGTAGCGCGTCCGTCGTTCTCGCGACGAAGTGTGATTCCTATGTACGCCGGGCCTGTATCGGTGGACCGCGTATCGCCTCGGCCGCGCGGTGCCCGCCGTTCCCCCTTACCGCGCACCGCCTCGGCCGCGTACCGCATGGCGAGCGCAATTAACTCGTGGGCGATCAGTCCCATCGTAACGGCGTGCTGCGCCGGACAGATGACCGAATCGAAATCGGTCTCAATGGTGAGCCGATAGTCGCGGTCGTAGGTCAGGCGCAGCGACTGTACGATCTGCGTAAGATAGGACGTGGCGTCGATGTTTGCGCCGTGCGTCGTCGCCTGCATTTCGTACGCGATCCCGAGCGTCGAGACGCGACCGATCGCCATGAGAATGGGAGCACGGGCCTCACCGTGGCCGATCGAGTCCAGATCGATCCTGAGGAGCGACACGATCGTTTGCAGATTATTCTGCACGCGGTGATCCAGCTCTCTCTGAAGGACGTCTACCGATTGCCGCGTGTGCTCGAGCTCGCTCACCTCAACCGAAAATGCGACGATTCCCCGCCCTCCGGTCGCACCGCGGTACGTAAAAGGTGCGAGAATCGTGTGGAAATAGCGCTCGCGTCCCCTTCGATCCCGTGCGACGCTGGCGGGAAATACGACGTTGCGAGCTCGCGCCTGCTCGTACGCTTCGCGCATGCGCTCTCGATACGCTTCGTCTGAGATGAGCGACGGTACGTGGGCGCCGATCTCGATCGTAGCGCCCCAAAAGTCTCTCATGGATCGCCGGTGCGTTCGATTAAAAAAGAGATAGCGATCGTGTTCGTCGAGTATCCAGACACTGAACGGACTCGACTCATCGCGGAAGGCTTGGAGCATGAGTCGATTCACCCCGCGCTGGAGTCGTTCGTTCCGATGAGCCCGTGCGCGACGCCGCCGCTTTACCGTATGGCGTTGTTCATACCGAGTCATGCTCGGAGAGAAGGGTGCAACTATTTACGACCAACGGTGTATCGGCGGTAAGTGTATGCTCCGTGTTGCAGACCGTGAGGGTCGTCGATGGACCGTCTACGAGTGTGAAGCGATACGCCTCATGGTCAAGATCGATCGCGATTCGCGACTGTCGGTACCGCACCGAGAACCGTAAGCTTTCCCAGCTCTTTGGTAGGCGCGGATCGAAACTCAGCCGGCCGCGATATGAGCGCATACCGCCGAATCCGTAGGTGAGGGCCATCCAGACGCCGCCGGTCGAGGCGATATGTACGCCGTCCACCACATTCCCCGCAACGTTGGCGAGATCCATGAGCAGCGCATATTGAAAGTACTCCAGCGCCTTTTCCTCGTAGCCGATCTCCGCCGCGAGAATTGATTGCATACACGCCGAGAGCGACGAGTCGCCCGTCGTGAGGGGATCGTAGTAGTCGAAGTTGCGCCGCTTTTCCTGGAGGCTGAACTCATCACCGAGCAGGACCAACGCCAGAACGACGTCGGCCTGTTTGATTACCTGATGGCGATAGATAACGAGGGGATGGTAATGGAGTAAGAGCGGGTAACGATCCCGGGGCGTGTTTTCGAAGTCCCACCGCTCCTTTTCCAGAAAGTTGTCGTCCTGCGGGTTGATCCCCCGCTTCTCGTCGTAGGGGATGTACATCTTGTCGGCCGCGTCGGTCCAGCGACGGGCCTCGTCGTCGGTGAGTTTCGTCGCGTGAATGAGGCGCGAGTAGTCCTCGGGACGAGCCGTGCGCAGCCACTCGGCGGTCTCGGCGGCGTATCGGAGATTGGCCCTGGCCATGAGATTGGTAAAGGTGTTGTCGTTGACCACGGTGGTGTATTCGTCCGGTCCTGTCACGCCGTGGATATGAAACGCACCGGTATCGGGGCTGAAAAAGCCCAAGTTTATCCACATACGCGCCGTCTCCACGAGAATCTCGGCGCCGACCTCCGCGAGTAGATCGACGTCGTCGCGCGTCTGGACGTAGTGCATAATCGCATAGGCGATATCGGCATTAATGTGATACTGCGCAGTGCCCGCGGCGTAGTAGGATGACGCCTCCTCACCGTTGATCGTGCGCCACGGGAAGAGGGCTCCCGACTCGGAGAGCTCGCGCGCTCTCTGCCGCGCCATGTCGAGCATGCCGTGGCGGAATCGTAGAAGGTTGCGCGCGACTCGCGGCTCGGTGAAGGTAAGAAACGGAACGACGTAGATCTCCGTATCCCAGAAGTAGTGTCCCTCATACGCCTGCCCGGTCAACCCTTTTGCCGGGATACCCGTCGTCTCGGCGCGCGCCGAAGCTTGGCACAGCTGAAACAGATTCCATCGGATCGCCTGTTGCACGCGAGACTCCGCCCCGGCTACGACATCCGAGCGCTCCCAAAAGTGGTCGAGGCGGGCGCGCTGCTCCCGTTCCAGGGACTCATAGCCGCAACGAATCGCCCGATCGAGCGTTCGGTTACACCGGTCGACCAGCTCCGGCGTCGGCACCGACCGCGAGGTGTGATAGGTGAAAAACTTGGTTATACGGATCGGCACCCCGGCGCGCGCGCTGATAATGAAGACGACCTTGCTCAGATCCTCCGACCAGCTCACTTGGGGATACCACTCGTTATCGGTCTCGACAACGTGATCCATCCCGACGCCGAGGGTCGTTTTGGCGTTGGTCGTACGATAGCCGGTTGCGATTCGCAAGTGCTCCTGAATGTGGCTGCGGGCGTTGAGGGCGCGCTTAGAGAAGCGGCGTGCGCGTCGGGGGTCCGCGGCGTCGGCTCCTACCGGCTCGTCCTCGCCACGGCTATCCTGTCGGTTGAGTAGTTGGGAGGAGATGACCACCGGCGCGTCGGTATCGCTCACCACCTCGTAGCTGATCGCTCCCAAATGACGATGTTCCAAAGAGACCAATCGTCGCGAGGTGATCGCAACCTGCTTTCCCGACGGCGTCGACCAGTTCATCCTTCGCGACAAGACGCCGGAACGGAAGTCGAGCTCGCGTCGATACTCGGTCAGGCGTGCGGTGGGTAAGTATAACGGCTCGTCATCGACGTAGAGCTTCAGAAGTGTCGAGTCGGGTACGTTGACGATCGTCTGGCCCGTTTTGGCAAATCCGTACGCCTCCTCGGCGTGTACAATGGGCCACGTTTCGTGAAACCCGTTGCAGAACGTCCCGGGCTCGATGGCCGGACGCCCCTCCTCGACCGTTCCTCGAATGCCGAGGAAGCCGTTGGAAAGGGTAAATATCGTCTCCGCGTTGCCGAACCAGTCGCCGTCGAAGCCGGTCTCCACGATGCCCCACTCCTCGGAGGGGTACAGGTGTTCCGGCAGAAGTTGAAATTGCCGAGGAATCATACTGTCACGAGTGTTGTGAAAATCGTCGAGGCGCGCAAGCCCTAATACGCAAAATGGGCGGCGAAACCGTACCGGACGGCGCGTTGGTGACGATCATCTATCGTTGGTCCATCTCGTCCGCCTCCGGCGCCTCCGCTTCCGGCGCCGACGGGCGCGGCTCCGCCTGCTCGGCGATGTTGGCCGCCTTGTTTCCGCCGGCGAAGAGTGCCACGACGATACCCAGAGAGACGAACAGACGATCGACCGGTACGTTCGCTTCGGCCGGAGGGCCCCCCAGCGACACCGGACCGCGCTCCGAAGCACCGCGCGAGGCGGCCGCGCGAAAGAGATCGATCTCGATTATGACCGCAAGAAACGTCAATATGAACATTGCGATGACCATGTTGCGCAACTTGGCGTAGCTGCCGGTGTACTTCTGCCCTCTGGGTAAGTTGCGAGAGGCGATGTAGGCGGACAACTCGTCCACGCCGACATATGCACCTACCACCATGGTCAGCGCCCAGGTCGCACCGTCGAGCGGTATCGACACCCCGATTCCCGTCAACACGAGTAACGTCGCATACGATCCGATGACGCACCACACCGCCCAGCGCGTCGGCGTACGCCGTTCCGATTTCGTCATCGCTATAGAGTAGGAGGCAGTAGTCCGTGAGTCAACGCCGCACGTATGCCGTACAGGTGCTGAGTAGCCGGAAAGAAGAACGTGCGGGTCGTCTCCGGCGGACCTTGCGACACGAGAAATCCGATGCGCCCCGGCGCTCGGAGGATACCGAGTGCGTTCTTCATGCAGCGCACCGGGTACCGGGACCACTTCGTCCCGAACGCCTTCGCGGTGGTATTCTCGAGTCCCCGGTGAGCGTCGGAGACCATCGAGTTGATTTCGCAGTTCTTGTGTGTTTTCGATGGAGAAATAATATTATTCGATATTATATAAAAATATCGAAGTGTCGCTTCTAAGAAGCGATCGCGAGTAGCCGATTGCGAGCAAAGCCGCCCACTACCAACTGCCAGAGGTGATAGAACATTAACGGAACGAGAGCCGATGCAAATAGATCGGGACGATCGGCGAAGTAAAGCGATAGCAGCGGAGCGCCTAAGGCCAAGGTTTTCTGAGACCCGGTAAAGACTAACGCCACGCGCTCCTCGTGCGAGAGTGAGAAGAATGCTCCGGCGCGGTAGAGTAGCGGCAAAAGCGCGACGTGCAGAAGTCCCAATAGTGCGATCCCCGCCGCCATACTCGCGGACAGCAGATCGCCGAAACCTGCGTCCAACGCGGCGCTGGTGCTCAAGAAGACGACGACTACGATGAGTGCGGCGGAGCCGTCGCGGAGCCGCGCCTCGCCCGCCGCGACCTTAGCGCGGTTGGTAGCACGCAGGAGTTGGCCGACGACCAGGGGAAGAAGCATTCGGATCGCCAAACCTTGTATAACGGCGAAAAGTTGCGCGTTCGGCATAGCCCGACCCTGTGTACCGAGCAGAATCGACAACAACACCGGCGATAGTAGTATTCCCGCGGTGTTCGCAATCGCCGCGTTAGCCGTGGCAATCACGACGTCACCGCGTGCAGCTTGCGTAAACACGACGCAACTCGAACCGGTAGTCGGCAGAACTGCAACGGCGTACAGCCCCACGACCACTCCCTCGGTCAACAATGATCCGCGCGCCGCGGCGACCATGGCCGTCACCGCCAGAGGCATCACGACAAAAATCGAAGCTTGAAAGAGGAGATGCACGCGCAACCGCACAAGGCTGGGAAGAATGCGCTCGCTGGGAAGCGACATACCGATGAGCACAAATATCGTAATAACCGTCCAATCGCGGATCGCGTCTCGGGTACCGGCACCGGGATCTACGGTTGCAATGGGTACGCGCAGTACCCCGGCGAGGCACACCCCCAGTATCAGAGCGACAACAAACCAGTTGCGATGCAAAAACGTGCCCACGGATGCGCTACCGAACCGCACCGTCGCCCACCGTCGCGGCGACGAGTCGGGCGGCGGCAAACACAAGATCATCGCGTCCTCTCGGTGCGGCGATCTGTAGGCCCAGAGGCAGTCCACTTGCCTCGTCGAGTGCCATGGGCAGGGTGAGTACCGGCGCACCTACATGCGTCCACGGGAGGTTGAGGAGTGGACTGCCGGTGCTCTCAAGCCCGGTGGGTGCCGCACCGGCCGCGGCGGGCGACAACCATACGATTGGACGGGTGCCGTGTGCCGAGGCCTCGTCAAACGTCGCTATCTCGCTCTCCCGCTCGGCCAGCGACTGTTCGTAATCCTCCACGGAGACCGCCGCACCCTCTTCGTACAACTCGCGAGACTGCGCTCGGTACCGATCGCCCCACGCGCGGAAGAGCGCCGCATGGGCGTGGAAAAAGTCACGCGCCATGATTCTGCGGTGGTGCGTATTGATTCGCCCGATATTTGAGAATATCGGATCGATGGTAATCGACGCCCCGGCGTGGCGTAGTGCGTCGGCCACGACGGCAAGGGCTCGTATTATTGTGGCGTCTCCCTGCTCAACATAGGGCCCGCCGCACACACGCACCTCCAGAGCGCGATGCTCCGACGTCCCCTCGGACCTCGTTTGAGGAGCCAAACCGGGACACGCGAGGGTGGCTGCCAGCCGCTGCATTCCATCGAGGTCCTGCGAGAAAAAACCGAGATGATCGACGGTACGCGAGACGGGGTAAACGCCGTCGCGTGCGAGGTGCCCGAAACTCGGCTTGTACCCCACAATGCCGCAAAACGAGGCGGGACGAATGACGCTGCCGATGGTTTGCGTACCGACGGCGACGGGGCACATGCCCGCGGCTACCGCCGCCGCGCTTCCGCTACTCGATCCCCCCGGGGTATGGGCCGTATTGCGTGGGTTGCGTGTCGGCCCGGGATGAAAGTAAGCAAACTCCGTGCTGACCGCGTGCCCTATGGGTACCAACCCAAGGGCGCGAAGACGCGCTACGATGGACGCCTCGCGGGGAGAAAACGCCTCCGGCGGTAGCGTCGACCCTGCCCGCCGGGACATATTCTTGACCGCAATGATCTCTTTTATCGCCACCGGGGCTCCCGCAAACGGCGCGTCGGGGTCGCCCTCGGACGTCCGCTGCACGGCGGAGACATCGAGCGACCCCGGCACAAACGCCTTAATCTCAGGTTCCAAGAGCGCGATCGCCTCCGTGGTGCGCGCTGCAAGCAGATCACGATCGGACCCGCTCACCCCAGACCAGTCGCCGAGTCTATTCGATACACACGTGAGAGGACCCATGCTATCTTCCGAGTCTCTTGAGCAAATCCGCCATGCGGGCATTCCCTCGAGCCGGCGGACGCCAGTCGACATCCACCACCCGCGCGCCCGCCGAGCGCATGGCGGCTGCAAACTCAGCAACACCGACGTTGACGAACGCCGGATCATGGGCAAACAGGGGACGCGCGAGCGCCGGCGCACGCTCCGCGGACGACGTCGCTTCGGCTTCGGAGTCGTCGCCCGTATGCGGAGCCCCGCGCACCATCGGTGCGGACACTTCGGCTGCACCTAAGACGACGCAGGCGAGTTCCGCGGCCTCGGCGTTGGAATCCGCCACTATCACCCCTGCGCGCTCCAGCGCCCGCTCCGAGACCGAGCGGTCCTGGGGATCATCGTCGGTACCGACGACCGTCGCGATCCAGACCGGGCCTCTGTCGCCCGCCTCGGCGCGCGCCGCCTCAATTGCGGGTATTGTAATGCCCACCGGATCGGGGTGGGAGCCGGTGCCCAGCACGAAATCCATGACGATTACCGCGGTCTCCGAGTCCGTCGCTTCCCGCGCCAAGCGCTCGAGACGAACGGTAGGATCGATCATGGGATGCGGACGCCCCTCGGTGAATACGTCCTCTCCGAGGTCGACCACGGTATGCGCTTCGCTTACACGTGGATCGGCCAAGGCGCGGCCCCACACTGAGCCGCCGACCGATGCTATCGTCCCCAGTCGAGCGCCGGCAATCGCAATCAGCTCATCGGCGAGAGTACCACCGCAGAAGAGTCCTCGTAGATAGCGACGGTTACCAACGATCGTCTGTGCGGCCTTGCGAGCCCGTTTCAAAGGTTCGCGCCCACCCTCTTTCTCCAAACGGGATTGCTCCCCCGTCGGTGGTGGTTCTCCGCGGTTACCGTCGAGTGCGTATTCGGCGGTCTCGGCGAGAGTGTGTGCCACGGTTACACCGCGGGGAATCGTGAAGTGATCGGGAATGCCACCGACAAAATGGAGGACCACAGGCTTCGTCGCGGTCGCAAGACTCTCCAGGAGCGCCTCGGCGACTTCGGGATGAGGCGGTTTGGAAACGACGACTATCACCGATGTGGCCTCGTCGGCATCGAGCGCTCGAACTCCCATGCGCGTGGTTATACCGCCCGCCGCCGGCAGCTTGAGATCGCGACCGCCGGTGCCGATGGCTTGACTCACCCCACCGCCGAGATTGTGTACACGACTGGCGACCTCCTGTAGGCCCGTTCCCGAGGCGGCGACGATGCCGACGGTACCACGCCGCACTACATTCGCGAAGCACAACGGCACGCCGTTCACGATTGCGGTACCGCAATCCGGTCCCATCACCAGAAGACCCTTTTGCGCCGCCCTCATCTTGAGTTGCACCTCGTCGTCCGGGGATACGTTGTCGGAGAATACCATCACATGCCGGCCGCGATTGATCGCTTTTTCAACCTCTCGCGCGGCATACGTCCCCGCCACCGATACCACCACGAGATGTGCGTCGGGAAGTTCGTCCAACGCGCGCTCAACGGTATGCGGTCGATAGTCGTGATCGCGCGAGCCGGTCCGGGTTTGCATGATCGTGCGCGCCGCATCGATGAGATGCTGCGAGTCCAGCGTGTCGTCGTGATCGATCGCGACAAGCATATCATCGGCTTCCACCCCCGACGGCACGTCGAATCCCAGGGAAGCGGCAAGCGCGCGGTTGGACTCCGTCGCCATAGCCACCAGGGCCCGTGTTACGCCGTCGAGCGCCTCCACTTCCGTGGATACGTGCATGAGGTGCACGGAATCGTAGTAAGCGCCTAATTCAATATGGACAGTTTTCACGCGTGTTTACCTACTCTCTATGGTACGGTTTGCCGATGGAAGCCGGAAACTCTATGTAGCGACGAAACACGATCATAATCGCGATGACCGACAGGAACGGAAGCATCAGGAAAAACTGAAACGGGACGCCGGGCAGGGAAAGCTGAAACTGATAGGAGAGTACCTCAACCGTCGCAAAGAGAAATCCTCCCAGGAGCGTGCGATGTGGTTTCCACGCCGCGAAGATCGCGATACCGATGGCCATAAATCCGCGTCCGGCCGAAATGTTCGGATTGTAGGTCCCGGTGACGAAGATCGGGAGATAGGCCCCGGCGACGCCCATGAGGGCTGCACCTGCGGTCGCAGCGGCGATTCGTCGTCCACGGACGTTCACACCCACGACGTCGGCCGCGCGCGGCACCTCGCCGATTGCTCGAGTTTCGAAGCCGAGGCGTGTTCGGTAAAAAAACCACCACGCCCCGAACGTCACGAGGTACATGAAATATACGATGGGATCCTGGTTGAAAAATGCGCGCACGATTGGGATATCGCGAATAATCGGCACCGACACCTCCGGCATGTCCGGGGCCTGGGGCGCCTGGAGTCGCACGCCGATAATGAGCTTATACATCAAATCGGACAGCCCGGTCCCGAAAATCACGATGAAAATCCCCGCGATGAACTGGTTCACGCGCAAGTACTCGTGGAGTAATGCAAGCCCGAGCCCGAGGGCCGCTCCCATGAGTCCTCCGGTCACAAAACCGAGGACCCAGCTCTCGGTGAAAAAAGCGGCCAGGAAACCCGCCGATGCGGACGCCAGCATGATGCCCTCGCCTCCGACGTTGAAGATTCCGGCCCGTCCACCGACTACGATACCGAGGGCAACCAGGGCGTAGATCGTCGAGTATACGATGATCTGCTCAATCACGGCCGAGATTCCTCCGATCATGCCCCTCCTCCTGAAAAACGTTCGCGAGTTACCACGACAAAGAGCACCATGAGAGCCTGTGCGAGAAAGACGATCTCAACCGGGACCTGCATCGTGCGTTGGAGCGCGTCGGCGCCGACCAGCAGAACCGCCATGAGGAAGGCGGCAAATGGTACCGCAACGGGGTTGGCGTTGACGATTAACGCGGTCACGATGCCGAACATGCCGTATTGGGCACCGCTGGTCGTCGCGAAGCCCTCTATGAGGCGTTGTTGCGTCGCCAGAACTTCAATAGCGCCGCCCATGCCGGCGAGGGCGCCACCGATAAAAAATGTCATAAGAATCGTTGCGGCAAAGTTGATGCCGTAGGTTTCCGCGGCGCGCTTATTGAGTCCGACGGCCGATATCTCATACCCCAGGCGTGTGCGTGATAGAAACAGCCACACGAACACCGCCGCGAGGCCTGCGGGCACCACGGACAGGGGAACGGCGGCGACCGAACCGATGAGTGCGTTCTCCGGAAGACGCACGGTCATGGGATGTCCCTCGGTGAGATCGCGAAAGGGAGGTGAGGTCGCTACAAAGTTCAAGAAGTAGAGGGCGACGTAGTTCGACATGATCGTAGAAATGATCGGGTTGATATCGAAGCGCGCCTTGAGCCATCCGGACACGAGGGCAAGTGCTCCTCCCGAGAGCGCACCGACGCTCAAGAGCACCGGTACCAAGAGCACGTTGGGCACGCCGAGCGGTGCGATCACCAAGCCGACAACCGCGGTGAGCGTCGCGCCGAAGAGCATCTGTCCCCAGGCCCCGATATTGAAGAACTTGATCATAAAAGGGATCGTGAAGGCGTATGTAGTGAATACCAGCGGCACCGCCTTCTTCATCGTCTCCTGGAATCCGAACCCGGTGCGAAACGAGGTCGTCACCAGCGTTCGTAGCGCTCGCGCGGGACTGAATCCGAGCGTGGCGATGAGAATAAGCGTGACGGTGAACGCCGCGCCAATCGCGACGAGGTACGCCAGGGCGGGAGACATTCGTTTGAGGGATGGCGCCGCCATTAGACGTGCTCCTCTTCTTCTCCGCCCAGCATCGCGAGCCCAATCGTATACTTGTCGAATGTATCGCGTTCGAATACTCCGTTGATGCGCCCTTTGTACAACACGGCGATTCGATCGCTCATGCTCATAAGCTCGTCCAAGTCCTCGTTGATCCACAAAATAGCGGTCCCGGACCGTCTGCGCTCTTCCAATTGGCGAAAAATCGCCTCCACGGTGGCAATGTCCAGCCCGGACGTAGGGTTGTGAGTGACCAAAAGACGCACCTCATCGAGGAATGCGCGCGCCAGTATCGACTTTTGAATATTACCGCCGGACAATCGACGAATCGCCAAATCGATCGACGGTGTTGCGACGTTGAACATCGCCACTTGGCGCTGCGCCGCGGCACGCACCGCCGGCCAGTCTACAAAACCGCGGCGAACGTATCGTTTGTCGCGGTGGTGACCCAAAAGCATATTGAACGCGATACTCCCGTCATTGAGGACGCCCTCCCTGATACGGTCCTCGGGAGTATATGAAACGCCGCGAGCGAACACATCGAGTGTGCCGAGCCCTCGCATGCTCTCGCCCTGTAGGATGATGTCTCCCGCGGTAAGGCGCTTTGGGTTGACGGCAAGCTCCGCCAAATCATTCTCACCGTTGCCGCTGACTGCGGCGATTCCGACAATCTCACCGCCGTGGACGTCAAGTGTCAAATCCGACAGACCGATGCCGGTGTCGCCCGCGGCGGTCGAAGCGCCGACAAATGACAACGTCGGCGCCTCACGGCGCGGTACTTCGCCGCGTTCGATGGTCGGCAGCGCGCTGTCGGTCACTTCGATCGTGCGTTCTGAGAACATCAAGCGCACCAACGTCTCCTTGTCCAGCTCATCGCGGTTGAGACGTCCCTGTAGTTCACCGCGACGAAGGACCGTCACCGCATTGCACGACTCCATGACCTCCCGAATCTTGTGGGTGATGAACACAACGGTCAGCCCCTTTGCTACAAATCGTTTGAGCGACTCCAGGAGGCTCCGGAACTCACTTTCGACTAAAGAGGTGGTCGGCTCGTCGAGGATCAGGATGCGCGCGCCGCGGTACAGGGCCCGAACGATTTCGACTTTTTGCTTGAGGCCCGCCGAGAGTGCGCCCACGCGAGCGTCCAAAGGGAACGCCAGCCCGAAGGAGGTACAGAGTTCCTCAACACGGGTCCGCGCCTCCGCCAGCGGCAGGGTGAAGGGGTGTCCCGGCGCACCGAGGATGATGTTTTCCACGGCGGTGAACTCGGGCACGAGCGTGGACACCTGATGAACCATTCCGACACCGTACCGAATCGAATCGTGGGGCGACTTAAATCGACAAGCGCGCCCCTCGATGTATAACTCACCCTCGTCGGGCCGATACAGGCCGTAGAGGATTTTCATCAACGTCGACTTGCCGGCGCCGTTTTCTCCGAGTAGGCCGTGTATCTCTCCCTGGGTGACGATGAAATCGACGTCGGTGAGTGCCGCGACGCCGCCGAAGCGCTTCGTGACGCTCTTAAGATACACAACGGCCGGACGAGACTCGTCACCGAGCCCGCCGTCGGTGGGTCGGGGGAGGCCGGCGAGCCGTGCACCGCGGTTGCTCATCATGAGTACCCTATCGGTCGCCGCCGGCGACGGTATCCTGTCGACGCATTACCTCGATTTCGCCACTCTCAACGCCCCTGGCAATCTCGTAAATCATTGCGTTGGTCGCCTCGTCCACATTGCGAATGGGAAAGTCGAGCCATCGCGCCCCGCCTTCGGCAAACTCCAGTACGGTGTATCCTCCCATCTCGCCGGCGAGGTAGGCGTTCATTACCTCGCGCAGCGCGGGCGTGAAGTCGAAGAGATCCGAAGTAAGGTAGTTGTCCGGAGCGTGTACCTCCTTGCTCGTGTACTTGGTAGTAAACCAGACTTCGGCGTCGGTATCGCTCACCGCGTTGTAGAGACCGTAGTTACCGAGATTTACCGAACTGATAATGACATCGACGCCCTGGGCGACGAAGCCTTCGGCCGCCTGCCTTGTACGCACCGGATCGTTGAAGTCGCCCAAAAAGAGATAGTCGAGCGAGCCGTCGAAGCCGAGGTCGTCCCACGCTTGGTAGATTGCGTTGATCTCCTCGTTGGCAAAGGGCAACTGAACACCGGTAAAGTATCCGACGCGCCCGGTCTCGCTCTTCAGAGCGGCGACCGCGCCCAAGACGTAGAAACCGGAGTGAAAGTTACGGTCGAGATACCACACGTTGGGCATCGGGTCGACCGGTTCTACGTCCACCTCGATGATGAATGTTACATCCGGGTAGTCGGGAGCTACCGTGTTGGCGGCGCCGTTGAACTGCGAGCCGTGTACCCATATCACATCGAAATCGCCGGTAGCGTACTCGCGCAGGACGCGTTCGGCGTCGGGGACGGCAACCCGCTCCGACAGGGCCGTGTCAAGGTTGAACTCCGCGCCGATGGCCTGCATCGCCGTGTAGCCGATCGTGTTATAATCGGCGTCCTGAATCGAGCCGGGAAAGACCACGGCCAGACGCATCTGATCGCCGGTCGCCTCACCCTCTCCCCCGGCAAAAACACTCATCGGCATCGTCAGCGCCAATACGGCGAGCAGTGCAAACCGGTGAAACTTCGTTACTTCCATACCATACTCCTTGCGTGAGTTGTTTTGTTCGCGGGCACGTAGCCCTTTCTTTCAAACGTGGCGAGAGCATGTGTCGGACGTTACTCCGCCGACCAAACGGTGAAGCGGCCCCACATTGTCTCGGCCTCGACCGCCCGCGGCACCGACGCCGCGACAAAATACCGCCCCCCCGGAAGATCGAGGATTGCGCCGCCGAGGTTTTCGGCATGCACGATCCCAAACGGAAACATGTTTAAGTGCATGTCCTGATAGTAGTGGTCTATGGGGTACAGCTCGTCCCAACTCTTGCCGAACTGTTCGCGCACCTTTTGGTCCGCCGCAGCGAAGCTGGTGGGATGAAAATCTCGGACGATAGTATTCATAGGGTGGTCGGCGGCGACGGTATCGACGCCGATCCATCGGATTCTTCGTTTTCGACACCACTCGGCAAAGTCCGGTGAGGGCCCGGGATGGAGAATCATGTAGCGAAACTCGTCGGAATCGGGACTGGCCCAGCCGTAGCGGGCGTATCCGGTTTTGATGAGCATGATATCGCCGTCTCTGAGATCTACCGCTTCTTCGATCATTTCGGGCGTATAGACACTTGAGTCCGATACGCGAGCGGATATGTCGGCTATGACACCGGGTCCGTACCAGTAATCCAGCGGCATGGTGCCGATCGTACGCCCGGGACTGTAAAAATGGATCTCGCCGTCCATATGAGTACCGAGGTGAATGCTCGACTCGCACGTACTGGCGTTGCGACCCAACCCGAACTCGAACTGGTTGACGCGACGGTGGTTCTCGACCGTGAGCGGTTTGTAGTTGAGCCACTGCGGGGTATGAACGCTTAAAGGTGCGGTAATGTCCGCGCGTTCGGCTCCCGCCAACGCAGCCGCCATCTCCTCTCCGGAGATCCCGTCGGGCGGCTCCCACGCCAAAACGCGCGCCCATGCGCTTTCGGTCTCCGCCATCGGAATCGGGTCGCACAGGACCCATGTGCGCCGCGTGCCCATCATCGGAAGTTCACC